>CAVTTN010000002.1:0-4800000 GCA_963737655.1 uncultured Planctomycetota bacterium
CGTGGTCACAAGCTTGAGGATGACGCCGTGATGGCAGGGATTGCCACGCGGGTCAACGAGCTTCGGGAAGTCGAGATTCCGGATCTCCAGCTTCCTGGGCCCGACGTACGCCACCGCGCGGTTGCCTGCCATGTCAGATCCTCCTCGAATGTTGAACTATCGAGTGGAGAGCCTTGGGGGGAACCCCGAAAGCAACGTCCGTACCGACATCCCGCGCCGGTTTAGATCGGCGATCACAAGCCGTTGCGTCGAATCGACTTGCCCAACGCGGGCTCCGACAACGATCGCCGCCACTCGACGTGAAAGGCTGATCTCCGCCGTCCGGCTCGGACAATGTGTCCGCGCTCGCCGCGCGGCTGGACCGAGAGGTTCCCGGCGCCGCATCGGCCGAAAGGGTGCAATCGAGCCTCTGGCAGCAGAAGCTCGCGAGATTGTAGATGTTTGTGGAGCGCCCGTAGGCTGGGGGCGATGGGATCAGGGATCGGGATGGGAATGCGTTTGGCTTTGCTCTGCTGATCTCCCGGACAGTATTCAAAAGTTTCAAGAGACGACCAAGGATGACGACGATCGAGGCAGTCCTGCCCTGAATCGAAACGGTTCCTTCCGCCCCGGGCAAGAAGTCCCGCTCGAGGGAAGCCCGTGCTGATTCTCCTCCCTTGGCGGATGGCAGCTATCGCTCGCCCGTTGGGCCAAGATGTCGGTCGACCGGATCGATCCCGACAAAATGTCACACGGGAGTAGCCGGAATTAGGGATACCCTGTGGCGACGAAACCCTCGGCCACCGGGTATCCAATCCCCAACGTCTTGCGCAGAAACGTGATGAAGTCGATCGACTCGGACACCTCTCGGGCAGACCCGGCCCGGCGCAGTCGTTGCGATGATGGGCCGTTCCATGGGTTGGACGTTCCGGACATGTCGAGATCGGGGAGCGACACGGCGTCTCGGCGTAGGAACTCGCTCCCACCGTAAAGGGTCGAGTCTTCCCGGAATCACAGGGGTGATCACATGGCGGCCGGACACTCACCGGTCGGCGAAGATGGGCCGAACGGCTTCCGGAAGATGTTCGCGCCGGGCCGACTGACGCTCGGCGTCTTCTTCCCGATCGAGGCGTACCCGGGCGATCGGCCGACGATGCGCGACCAGGAACGCCTGGCTCGCCGGGCGGAAGAGCTAGGCTTCGCCGCGCTCTGGGTGCGGGACGTGCCTCTGCGCGACCCGAGCTTCGGAGACGTCGGCCAAGTCTACGACCCCTGGGTCTATCTCGGCTGGATGGCGGCCCGGACGAGCTCGATCGCGCTGGCCACCGGCTCGATCGTGCTCCCGCTGCGCCACCCGCTGCACAGCGCCAAGGCTTCGGCTTCTGTCGACCGGCTCACGGAGGGCCGACTCGTGCTCGGCGTGGCCTCCGGAGACCGGCCGGTCGAGTTCCCGGCATTCGGCGTCGACTACGACCGTCGCGGCGACCTCTTCCGCGAGAACTTCCGCGTCATCCGCGCGGTGCTCGACGAGGAGTTCCCGACGGTCCAATCGGCCTATGGCAGGCTATCCGGGACGGCGGACCTGGTGCCCAGGCCGACCGGTCGGCTGCCGATTCTGGTCACCGGCACCAGCCGTCAGAGCCTGGATTGGATCGCCGAACATTCGGACGGCTGGATCACCTATCCCCGCTCCCTGGAGCAGCAGGCGCAACTCGCGGCGCGCTGGCGGGCCGCCGTGTCGGCCGCGGCGCCGGGCGTGTTCAAGCCGTTCGTCCAGTCGTTGTACGTCGATCTGACCGACGATCCGGACGGGCCGCCGGAGCCGATCCACCTCGGCTTCCGCGCCGGCCGCAACGTCGTCTTCGGCTTCCTCGACGGCCTGCGCGGGGCCGGAGTGCACCACGTCATCCTCAACTTCAAGTACGCCAGGCGGGACGCGGCCGAGATCCTCGAAGAGGTCGGGGGGGAGATCCTGCCGCGACTCGAAGCGGAACGATCCGCCGTCCCGACTGCTTCGCCCGCGGTTTGAGCGAGGGCAGCGACGATGAGCGAGGTAGAAACGGCCCGGGCAACGATGCGTTCCTGGGCCATCGACGCCTACGGCGGCCCGGAGCGGATGCAGATCAGGAGACTCCCGGTGCCCGAGCCGGGGCCGGGCGACGTGCTGATCGATATGTCCGGCGCCGAGGTCGGCGACTGGGACATCCTGGTGCTCGAAGGCGAATGGCCGATGGGCCGGCCGTTCCCGCTCGTCCTCGGCCTGGCCGGAGCGGGCCTGGTCGCGGCGCTCGGCGGGGAGGTGGCCGGCTTCGCCGAGGGGGACCGCGTCTACACCTACAGTTATCCGCTCTACAACAACGGCGCCTGGGCCGAGTTCATGCTCGTGCCCGCGTCCTACGTCGCCCTCGCGCCCGCCTCGCTCGACCTGACGCGGGCGGGCGGGGTGCCGATCGTCGGCCTGACCGCGCACGAGACCCTGACGGACCTCCTGGCCGTGCAGCGGGGCGACGTGGTGTTGATCACGGCCGCCGCCGGCGGGGTCGGCCACCTCGCCGTCCAGATCGCCTCGCGGCTCGGGGCGCACGTCGTTGCGACGGCCGGCCGGAGGAACCACGACTTCGTCCGCGCCCTCGGGGCCGAGGCGGTGATCGACTACACGGCCGAGGATGTCGTCGCGGCGATCCGGGCCCGATACCCGGACGGTGTCGACAAGGCGTTGAATGGCGTCCCGGGCGAGGAGGCGAACCGAGTCGTGGGGACGCTTCGGAAGGGCGGTCGGATGGTCGACCTCACCGGGTCCGTGTCCGTCGTGTCACGCGACGTCCGCGTCGATCGCGAGTACGTGGTCCAGGCCGATGGTGATCGGCTTTCCCGGGTCGCCAGGATGATCGACGACGGTTGGCTGAAGGTGGAGATCCAGGAATTCTTCCCCTTCGAGCGCGCGCCGGACGCCCTCAAGGTGATCCAGGCCAAGCACGTACGCGGCAAGATCGTGCTCCGGATCGCGTGACGGCACCCGGCCTCGTCGCCGGTCGAATGGGCGCCCGGGAGGCGCGGGGCACCGCGTGACGATCGGCCACCATGAGCGCCATCCTCGTTCTCCTACTCGTGCTGATGTTCTCTCTACTCGTCACGCGACTGGCCACCTCGGCCTTGATGCTGACCGGCGTCTCTCATCAACTGGCGAGGTTGCAGGCGCTCTCTGCGCTCACGGGCGTCGGCTTCACGACCTCGGAATCCGAGCGCATCGTCGACCACCCGGTGCGACGCCGGATCCTGATCCTCATGATGCTCGTCGGCAACGCCGGGTTCGTGACGGAGGCCTCGACGCTCGTCCTGTCGTTCGTCGGGGTGACCGGGCGGGCCGAGGTCCTGCTGCGCGGTGGCTGGCTCGTTGGCGGGCTGCTGGCCCTCGGGCTGGTCGCCCGGAGCGAGTGGATCGAGCGGCACATGCTCCACGTGATGGGCTGGGCCCTGCGCCGGTGGACCGACCTGGAGGACTACGACTTCGTGGAACTGCTGGAGATGGCCGGAGGCTACCGAGTCCGGAGGATCGGCGTCGATCTCGGTGACTGGGTGGAAGGCCGGCGGCTCGATGAGCTGAAGCTCCTCGACGAGGGGATCACGGTACTGGGCATCCACCGCCCGGATGGGTCTTACCTCGGAGTTCCTCGCGGCGAGACGATGATCCGGGTAGGCGACCGGCTCGTGCTGTACGGGCGCGACGATCGGCTCCGGGAGCTGGACGATCGCCGGTCAGGGGAAACCGGCGCCCAGGGCGCATCTCCGGGCCATGAACGACCACGGGCAAGACCGCCGGCATCAGTCGCGATTCGATGAGGCGCTCCCTCAGGGCGCGACTGGGGGCCAATCGCCCCCATGATCCGTGGCCAGCGCCCAAGCTGGCGCCGGGGCGGGATGCGACAAATCGTCACCTCCTCCGGGTCACGGCGACAGTCTGTCCCGGTCGGTGGCCGGCCCCGGGCGAGCGGACCGGGGACCGCGGCGCCCTCACCTCTATCCCCAAATCGTTTCAAGTCAAGGCGTTTCGCGGCGCCGCCCCGGCCCCCCAGGCGAGTTGGCGGCACGGCCTTCCCATTGCAATAAGGCGGATCGGTCGGCAGCCCTGCCCGTTCGGGCGGGGGCCGGCGGACCGGCACCCGGAGACGGACGAGTCGGAAGGGACGGAGGAGTGAGCCATGAGCACCTCGACGGTGACGGACAGCGAGCTGGAACGCCACGTCCTGGAAGTGCTGGAGTGGGATCTGAGCGTGGACGCGGCGAACCTCGACCTCCTGGTCGAGGACGGCACCGTCACCCTCCGCCGCCACGTGCCGTCGGATGCGGAGCGGAACCTGGCCGAGCGAGTGGGGATGCGCGTCTTCGGCGTCGAGGCCGTTATCAACGAGCTCGACGTCAAGCTGCCCGGCAAAAGCCCTCGCAGCGATCAGGAGATCGCCGTGGCGGCCGTCTTCGCCCTCGGGTCCGCCCTCGCCGTGACGGCGGACCGGATCCAGGTCACGGTCGGTGAGGGGTGGCTAAAGCTGGAAGGCGAGGTGACCATCGTCAGCAGGGCCAGGACGAACACCACCCAGGACGCCGTCCGCTACCTGGCCGGCGTGACGGGGGTCATCAGCCTGATCTCGCTCGGGTCGCGCGGTTCCACGGCGAATAGACGATTGAAGGTCGAGCAGGCGTTGGAGCGCAATGCCGAGCTGGTGTTCGATTCGCACGATCGGAAGTGAGTCGGACGGAAAGAGGCCACCGATGAGCGTAGGCAAACTCTTGATTCTGATCGGGATCGCCCTCGTGGTCGTCGGCGTGTTGTGGACGCTGGGGGGGCGGGTGGGGCTGGGCCGGTTGCCGGGGGACATTGTCGTCCGCGGCGAGCGGTGCACGTTCTACTTCCCCCTGGCCACCTGTCTGGTGCTCAGCGTCCTGTTCAGCCTGGTCCTGTGGTTCCTCCAGCGCTGGGGTCGGTGATCGAACCGCCCTCGGGTGGGGGTGGCGCGGCGACGACCACCCTGGCCGGGCGGAGGACCCGCTCGTGCAGGCGGTAACCGGGTTCGAGGACCTCAACCACGGTGCCCGGGGACAGGTCCGATCGGGGTCGCTGCATGACCGCCTCACGCACGTTGGGGTCGAACGGCTGATCGAGGGCAATGATAGGGGTGACCCCGGAGCGGCCCAGGATCGCGAGCAGGTTCGACTGCACCAAGGCCACCCCTTGGATCATCGGTCCCGACTCCGCCTGCCCGCGGACGGCTCCCAGGGCGCGTTCCAGGTCGTCCAGGACCGGCAACAGCTCGCGGGCGAAGGAGCCGAAGGCGTGGCGCTGCCCCTCGGTCTGGTCACGCCGGACGCGCTTCTGATAGTTGTCGAAATCGGCCCGGCTGCGCTGGAGCAGGGAGAGATACTCGTCCCGCTGTTGCTCGGCGGCCGCCACAGCGACTCCATGTCATCCAGGACGGCCGAGGACGTCCCGGCCTCCGGCTCCGCCGCGTTCGGGCTGCCTTCGCCGGCGGATGCTCCTGTCTCGCGATCGGCCATGGCTGATGCTCCGTTGAAGGACGGAACTACGCATGTGATCCCGCGGGGACGTTCCCACTCGTCTCCGGGGCGGTGCCCGAGGCGTCGGCTCGTTCGCCCGCCTTCAGGTATTCACCGGCCAGCAGGCGTTCTCTCAGCGTTTGGCGGGCCGCTTCGATGTCCGCCTCCACTTCGCCCGCGGGGCGGCCCTGGAGCCTGGCGACTTCGGCCGCGGAGTAGTTCTCCAGGGCGTGGAGCAGGAAGGCTTGCCGCCGGGCCCGCGGCAGTTGGTGGATCAGGGACAGGAGGCGGTCCCTCTGCTCCTCCGAGTCGAGCTCGTCCCAGGCGGGGGTCGCCTTTGCATCTGGGATCAAGTCCCCCAGGGTGAATGTCTCCGTTTCGCTGAGGACTTCCTTCCACCATTCCTGCTCGTCCTGGGGGTGCCCTTCGTCCGTCCGGGCCTTCTGTTCCAGCGAGATGTGGGGCCGGGGCTCCTGCTTGATCCACTGCTCCAGGGCCTCATCGAGGAGGTCGACGAGCCAGAGGTCCAGGGGCAGTTGCGTCGGGCGGTCCGCGAAGCGCTGCCACGCCTTGATCAGGACCTGGTCCAGCAGGTCGTCCAGGGCCACCTCTCCCCGATGGAGCAGCCCCTCCAGTTCTAGCGTCCTCAGCGCACGGCGCGCGTGGTCGCGGAGGATGCGGAGGTGCGGGCGGAGCAGCCGGTCGAAGTCCTCCCGCCGCCCGTGCCCCACGTCCCGCTCCAGTAAGGGGCCGGCTGCGCTCAGGTCGGCCCGGTTGCGGCCCTTACGCTTGAAGAGGGAGTCTTGACGGACCCGCTCCTTGTGCTTCTTGATCTCGGTGACGAGCGCGTCGGCAACGCGGTCGAGGGCGACTTGCGGGTCCTCTGCGTTCGCCTCTGCCGCCAGCGTACCGGTCGGCAGGTGGAGGACGGCCCGGACTTCATACCACGACGGCTGGGAATCCCGCCGGTGTTACGAGGCGGTGAGCCGGATCTCCCGAGGGTCCGCGCGGTTTGGGACCAGGAGCTTTTCCAGCCGCGGCAACTTCTTCTCCCAGTAGGATTCCAGGCTTTGCTTGACGGCGTCGTCAACCCCGTTGAAGACCCGATGGCTGCTCATCCGGCTCTCCTCTGGTCTCGGACAAGGATCACCTCCTTCCTGGAGGGGACGTTCCGCGGATGCAGAAGCTCGACTCCGCTGCTCCGCAAGAGGAATGCCGAAGCCCCTGAGGCCGTCGGCCCGGATGCGTCGCGACGCAAACCCAGGTTTTCGCCGGGAAACGGGGTCGCCGGTCCAAGCCGGGTGCCGGGTAGGCGACGCCTGCGGGTGCGGCAATATGTCCCTCGACAGGGGCGGTCCCGACAGAATGTCACGCCGCGGAGGCCGGGACGATCGTCCACGTCCGGGATCCTTCTCCCCGCCCCGCGGCGATTCCATCCCTAACGGTTTGCTCGGGCGAGTCTTGAGGACGTCCGCTCCGAGGGTCCGTACCGGCCCCGGCCGCCCGGCACATGCGTTGCGTTCGATCGGGTGGGGCCAGTTTGGGAGAAGGGCATCGGTCAGGCAGGATTCAACACGCATGACCATCGAGCTGCGGATTCATGAAGGGACCATCCGACCCAGCGTGGTGGACGCGCTGGAGACCCTCAGCGCCCCGGAGCGCTGGGCGAGCAGCTACTACCTCGACCTGGGCTCGCGAGACCAGGTCGACGTCCGCGGGATGCGCCTGGCGGTGTCTCAGAGCCTGGAGCAACAACGGAAGCGACTCGACGAACTCGACGTGCGGGGGGAGGTGCGACACGCGCTTCAAGGCGACTGGGAGAAGGTCCAGGAGTTCGCCCTGACGACCGTGGGAAAGCGCGGGATCCGGTCGCTGGCCTGTTTCATCGCGTCCGAGAGCGACCAGGCCGTGGCGCTGCGCCTCACCTGGCCCCTCCGGGACCGAGCGTTCTTCGAGGATCGGTTCGTCGTGTGGCCCCTCCAACAGGTCCTGGACCAGTCCGATCGTTATGCCATCGCGCTGACGGACAAGGATGACGCGCGGCTCTTCCTCTACAACCAGGGGCAGATCGAGGAGGTCGGCGAAATCCATGATGAGATCCCGGGGAAGATCCGCTTCTCCGTGCGTTGGCGCGAGATGGAATACAGGCACAAGCATGTCGAAGCCTTCCACCACCACTTCGCGAAGGTGGCCGAGACAGTGCTGCGTCTGTTCCGGCGGGAGCCATTCGAGCACCTGATCATCGGCGGGCTCTGGGAGACCCTTCCCCAGTTCGAGGCCCATCTGCACCGCTACCTGCACGACCGGCTCGTGGCCCGGTGGGACATCAACGTGGGAACGGCCACCCAGGGGATCATCGGGCGCACCGAGCAGGAAGAACGGCAGTTCCTTCGGCGCCAGGCCGAGGAGACCTGGGAGGAGATTCAGGACCAGCGGCCGCAGCCGGGGGCGCTGGGGCCCGAGGAGGTGTTCTCCGCCCTCTGGGGGCGGCGGGTCCAGACTCTGCTCGAGGAGCCTGACGCGGTGCGGGCGGGTCTTCGCTGCACCGTCTGCGGCCGGCTGCAACTCGGCCAGGGCCCGTGCGTCGAGTGCGGCGGCCAGACGGCCGGGATACCCGACATCTTCGAGGAGGCGGTCCGCGAGGCCATCGAGCAGGACGCCCACGTGCGCTACTGGAAGGCCCCGGCCCTGGAGCGGGTCGACTCCATCGCAGCATCCCGCCGGTACTGAACTGACGACCGGCCCCGGGGGAGCCGACCCGACAGGAGCCCTGAGCTGGAGTCTCGTCCCGGAGAGAGCCGGTGCCGGTGGTCTCCGCCCACAAGACCAGCTCGAACTTGTCATCCATCTTGATTGCCACGGGCCCCATGGATTGCTTGATCCGCGTCCCTTCCAACCGGGTGCTGTAGTCGTTGCCGATCTCGCCCTCATAGGACTCGCTCCCCCGACCTCGCCCACGGCCATGACCGTGATTCGGCGGGAGGGCGACTCGGATGACGATTGTCGGGCGACGTTCGGCGACGCGGACGCCTACGCGGAGCATTTCCACGACCCACGCCGCGGTGGGGCTTGGCTCTGATCGGTCAGCCGGTCGGGCGAGCAGTTGTTCCATACGGCCGACTCTGGAGTGCAATCTCGGAGCGACGGAGCGGTCTGATGGCTGTCCGAATTGGTCATGTACTCGGCCTCGCCGGGCACTTCGGCCGGCACTCGATAGCCACGCCATCGGAGCCTCACCGCGAGTTATCAGAGCAAGATGCCGACTGCTTGGCGAGGCCTCCCGGACCCCGCCGTCTGGGCGTGACAGAGGATCTCCCGGCGGGGCATTGTGAGCGCCGAGGCAATCGTCCGTAGCCAGGTCGGGAGACCTGCCAGTCGAGGCGGCGGGGCGACGTCCCCGGTCCGTTTGCCTAACGATGGCGCCCCCCACCCTGGCCCCCCCTGGGATGGCTTCGAAGCACGATCACCGGCGAATCGATCCCTGCAAATCCAGGTTCCCCGACGAGGAGGGTCGGGGCGAGGGGTCGGCTCGCCCACCCCGGACTGTGCGGGAAGCGACTCGTGCATGTTTGCCGAAGACAAAACGTCATCTCGGCACGAGTCCGACGACAGATTGTCCCAGACGGATGGCATCCCCGATGGATGGGCCGGGGACCAGGACAACCTCCCTTCTTTCCACAAATCGGTTGAGGGCGAAGCGTTTCGCCTCGATCACCGAGTGCCCCCCGGCCATCGGGACGACGCGGCCTCCCCGTTGCAAGAGGGCGGATCGGTCGGCAGCCTCGCCCGATCGGGCCGGGCCAGGCGGACCACCACCCGGGGACGGACATGGCGGAATGGGGAGGAGGCACACATGAGCACGGCTACGACATCGGACACCGAACTGCAGAGTGACGTCCTGGACGAGCTGAGGTGGGAGCCGACCGTGGACGCGGCCCACATCGGCGTCTCGGTCAAGAACGGCGTCGTCACCCTCACCGGCCACGTGCCGTCGTACGCGGAGAAGTACGCGGCGGAGAGGGCGGCCCAGCGCGTCCACGGCGTCAGGGCCGTCGCCAACGAGATCGACGTCAAGCTGCCCGGCAGCAGCCGCCGCACCGACGAGGACATCGCCGCGGCGGCCGTCAACGCCCTGAAAGCCAATCTCTCCGTGCCGCACGACAAGGTCAAGGTCACCGTCAGCAACGGCTGGGTGACGCTCGAGGGCGAGGTCGAGTGGCAGTATCAGAAGATGGCCGCCGAGAACTCCGTCCGCTACCTGGCCGGCGTGACGGGGGTGAGCAACCTGATCACCGTCAAGCCGCACGTCTCGCCGGGCGAGATCAAGTCCAAGATCGAGAATGCCCTCAAGCGCAGCGCCGAGATGGATGCCCGCCGGATCACCGTCGAGGTGGACGGGGGCAGGGTGACGTTGCGCGGTACCGTGCGCTCCTGGGCCGAGAAGGAGGAGGCCGCGCGGGAAGCCTGGGCGGCCCCCGGGGTCTCCAGCGTCGAGAATCACATCGTCGTCGAACCGTGACGACCGCGCGGACCCGGACCTTCCGGCCGGGGTCAACGCCATCGAGCAACCTTCCTCGCCTCCGCCCCCGAGACTCGGAGCGGACGCGACCACAATCTCGAGATCTCCACGCGTTCGACCGGGTCGGCGACACGGCGCCGCTCGATCGGCTACGGCGGGGTCGAACAAGGCACTCCGTATCGGGAATGATCGCCAGGGACTCAAACTTCAGGGAGTAGATCATGAGTGGTCGATTTTCGACGTCGAGGTGGCGGCTCGTCGGGTCGGGCTTGGTGGCCCTCCTGGTCTTCGCCGGGCCGGCGAGGGCGCAAGAGAGCTCCTCCAAGTCATCCGACAAGGGCCGGTCCAACGAGGACGGGGCCGTCGTCCGGACCTTGGGCAGCGAGGGCGGCTACCGCACCGAGGTGAAGAGCCGGACCACCGGCAAGCTCACGACCGAGGATCTGCGGCAGGCCTCGCTGCTGATGGCCGAGGTCTTCCAGCACATCGGCGAGGCGCGCGACAAGATCGACGAGGACGACTCCAAAGAGGCCCTCAAGGAGGTGAACAAGGCTCGCGACGCCATCAAGGCCATTCGCTCCATGTTGCCCAAGACCGAGGTGCACACCCGGACGCTCGCGCCCGACGGGAAGGCGATCTACGAGGACGAGCGCGAGGACCAGCCCGGTCGCATCCCCTTGTACGAGGGGATCCTGCACAGGCAGACCCTGGAGCCGATCCTGGCGGCCCGTCGCAGTGCGCTGGAAATCGCCGGTTACCGCGTGGTCGACGCCGAGACGATCGCCACCGAGGTCGTCGCCGACGTCGACTCGATCGAGACTCAGTTGACGAGGGCGGCCAAGGCCCTGGAGCGCGACAAGACGACCGAAGCCGCCAAGGCGCTGGCGACGGCCATGATCCATGGCCTCTCCGTCCATTACAACAAGGACGACTCGCCGCTGACCGCGGCCCGAGATGCGATCTGGATGGCGCGTCGCTCCCTGGAAGAGAACAACTCGACCCAGGCCCTCGTCAACCTGGAGACCGCGAGGCTCCGGCTGCAGACCTATCGCGGGTTGCTATCGGCGGACCAGCGCCAGGAAGTGGACCAGCTGCTCCGCGACATCGCGGAGCTTGAGGGCGAGCTCCGCCAGGAGGGGAACCGGTCGGTCAGCAGCGCCGAACGGGCTCGCCAGGGCAACTTGCTGACCAAGTGGTGGGACCGGGTCAACGGCTGGTTCCACCGGCATCTCTGACCGTCGACCCGGGGGCCGCGTGCCACGCCCCCGGCGCCCATCGGGCGCGTGGGGCTTCCGGGTGTCGGTCGAAACGACCGTCTTCATGAGAGGAGCGAAGTGCTCATGGTGATCGTCTTGTCGCAGAACTGGTGGGCCCTGGCCTTGCGGGGCCTCTTCGCCATGCTCTTCGGGATCGCGTCCTTCGCCTGGCCGGGGATCACCTGGGGGGCGCTGGTGCTCCTCTACGGCGTCTATGCCGCGGTCGACGGCAGCTTCGCCATCGCGGCGGCCGTGGCCGGCCGAACCGGGGGCATGCCCTGGTGGGCCATGCTGGTGCAGGGCCTGGTCGGCGTCGCCATGGGGATCATAACCTTCCTCTGGCTTCCCGTCGCCGAACTGGCGCTGCTCTACGTGGTCGCGGCCTGGGCCATCATGACGGGCCTGTTCCAGGTCATCGCCGCCATCCGACTCCGCAGGGAGATCGAGGGCGAGTGGTTGCTGGCCCTGGGTGGCATCGCCTCGATCCTGTTCGGCCTGCTCGCGGCGATGCGGCCCGTCGCGGGGGTGGTGGCCATCTCCTGGATGATCGGGGCCTATGCGATCGTCTTCGGCACCCTGATGATCGCCCTCGGCTTCCGGATGAGGGATTGGGCACGTCGGCTTTCGCGCATCACGGTCGGTTCGTCGATCGGGCCGGCGGCCTCGGTGGCGCCCGGTTCACGGAATGCGGCACTCTAATGGCGTCGGAGATTCGTTGGAGCCGGAGCGGTGCGAGGAGGTCGGGGCACGAAGGCTGTGTTCCGGCCGCTCCTCGCCGCGTGGTGCCGCAAATCGGTCGCGGATTTCGTCGCCAGAGCCCCGACTCCGGGATGAAGCCCCGGAAGGAGTCTTGCCGTGGCGGAAGGTGAGAAGATCATCGGCATCGACCTGGGCACGACCAACAGCGTCGTCGCCGTGATGGAGGGCGGCGAGGCGACCGTCATCGCCAACCAGGAAGGGAGCCGGCTGACCCCCTCGGTCGTTGCCTTCACCAGGAAGGGCGAGACCCTGGTCGGCGAGCCGGCCAAGCGCCAGGCGGTCACCAACCCCAAGGGGACGATCTACTCGATCAAGCGGTTCATGGGCCGACGCCATAGCGAGGTCCAGGCCGAAGAGAAGATGGTCCCGTACGAGGTCGTCGGCGGGCCAACCGACTACGTCAAGGTCCGCGTCGGCGGCAAGGAATACAGCCCTCCGGAGATCTCGGCGCTGATCCTGCGTAAGCTCAAGGAGGCGGCCGAGAGCTACCTCGGCCACAAGGTCCGCAAGGCAGTGATCACCGTCCCGGCCTACTTCAACGACGCCCAGCGCCAGGCGACAAAGGACGCCGGCCAGATCGCCGGGCTGGAGGTGGCGCGGATCATCAACGAGCCGACCGCCGCGGCGCTGGCCTACGGCCTGGACAAGAAGAAGAACGAGAAGATCGCCGTCTTCGACCTCGGCGGCGGCACCTTCGACATCTCGGTCCTCGATGTCGGCGACGGCGTCTTCGAGGTCCTCTCGACCAACGGCGACACCCACCTCGGCGGAGACAACTGGGACGAGGAACTGGTCCAGTACATCGCCGACGAGTTCAAGAAGGAGCAGGGGATCGACCTCCGCAATGATCCGATGGCCCTGCAGCGGCTGAAGGAGGCGGCCGAGAAGGCGAAGAAGGACCTGTCGTTCCAGGCGCAGGCCGACATCAACCTGCCGTTCATCACAGCCGACCAGACCGGCCCCAGGCACCTGACGAGGACGATTACTCGCAGCCAGTTTGAGAAGCTGACCGATCAACTCTTCGAGCGACTTCGGGGGCCGGTCCAGAAGGCCCTGGAGGACGCCAAACTGAAGGCATCGGACATCGACGAAGTGGTCCTGGTCGGCGGGTCAACCCGGATGCCGCGCGTCCAGCAGATCGTCAAGGACAGCTTCGGCAAGGAGCCGCACAAGGGCGTCAACCCCGACGAGGTCGTCGCCATCGGCGCCGCGATCCAGGGCGCCGTCCTGGCCGGCGACGTCACGGGCGTGGTGCTGCTGGACGTCACGCCGCTGTCGCTGGGCCTGGAGGTCAAGGGCGGCATCTTCAACGTGCTGGTGCCGCGGAACACGACCATCCCGACCGAGAAGAAGGAGGTCTATACGACCGCCGAGGACAACCAGACGGCCGTGACGATCAAGGTCTACCAGGGCGAGCGCGAGATCGCCGAGCACAACCGCCTGCTCGGCACGTTCAACCTCGAGGGCATCCCGCCGGCCCGGATGGGCGTCCCGCAGATCGAGGTCAGCTTCAACATCGATGCCAACGGCATCCTCCAGGTCTCGGCAAAGGACAAGGGGACGGGCAAGGAGCAAGACGATCAAGATCGAGTCCTCCGGCGGCCTGACCAAGGAGGAGATCGAGCGGATGCAGCGCGACGCCCAGGCGCACGCCGTCGAGGACAAGCACCGCCGCGAGCTGGCCGAGGCCCGCAACGCCGCCGAGCAGCGCGTCTACCAGCTCGAGAAGCTGCTCGAGGAGAACAAGGACCGGCTGTCGGAGGCCGATATGACCGCCGTCCGCGCCGCCATCGCCAAGGTCAATCAGGTGAAGTCCGCAGACGACCCAGCCGCGATCCAGCGGGCCCTCGACGAGCTCCAGCGCGCCAGCCAGGCGATGTCCGAGCACCTCTACGCCGGAGCGGGCGCGGCCGCGACCGGGAGCCGGGCGGGGTCGAACGGCCCCTCGTCCTCGCCGGACGGGGGCACGCGCGGGAGCAAGGAGGATGAGGTCATCGACGTCGAATTCGAGGAGAAGAAATAAGCCCGTCCCGGTCTCGGATCCGATGGGAGCGGCGACGGTCCGCCCCTGCCCCCTGCGGAGGCGACGTGATCATGGCCTTTCGATTCGACAAGCTGACGCCGAAGAGCCAGGAGGCCGTGCAACGCGCCCAGGCCATGGCCCAGGAGCGGGGCCATCGGCGGCTCGAGCCGATCCACCTGCTGGTGGCCTTGCTCGACCCCGATCAGGCGGTCGTCCGCGCACTCCTGGGCCAACTGGGAGCCAACCCGGAGCAGATCCGGCGCGCGGCCGAGCAGGGGCTGGACGCCCTGCCGAAGGTCACCGGAGGGGAGACGAAGCTCGGTCCCGACCTCAGCCGCGTCTTCGACATGGCGCAGGCCGAGGCCGATCGGATGAAGGACGAGTACGTGTCGGTCGAGCACCTGCTGCTCGGACTGACCAAGGACAAGAGCCGGGCGCAGGACATCCAGGCCGCGGTGGGCGTCTACGACAAGGATGTCCTCCAAGCGTTGCAGAGGGTGCGCGGCTCGCAGCGCGTCACCGACCAGAACCCGGAGGACAAGTACCAGGCGCTGAACCGCTACGACCGGGACCCGGTGGAGCTGGCCCGCAACGGCAAGATGGACCCGATCATCGGCCGCGTTCCCGAGATCCGCCGGGTCGTCCAGGTCCTCTCGCGGCGGACGAAAAACAACCCGGTGCTGATCGGCGAGCCGGGCGTCGGCAAGACGGCGATCGTCGAGGGCCTGGCGCAGCGGATCGTCTCGGGCGACGTCCCCGAGAGCCTGCAGGACCGCAAGGTCATCGCCCTGGACATAGGCGCCCGAGTGCAGAATCAACAGACTTGCTGTGTGAGGCGTTCAAGCTGTTCGCAGCGGTAGTAGCGGCAGACCCGCTCCTCCACCTCGGCCGCCGTCAGCTTCCGCTCCGCCTCGATGATCGCCCGCTTGCCGTGGACCCACTTCGGCTCGATCGCGTTGAGCCACGGCGACTTGACCGGCAGGTAGCAGGCCACGATCCGCACCCCGCCACCGGCCTTCGCCCGGCGGTTATGCTCCCGGATCCAGGCCCGCGCCCGCTCTGACGTGCCAGGCCGCGTTGTCCCAGACCAGCAGCAGCGCCGTCTTCCCCTCGGCGGCCAGCCGCGTGCAGGCCCAGGCCAGGAAGTCCTCGGTCACCTGGCTGACCGGCCGGCCCCGGACGAACCGCAGCAGCATCCCGCCGGTGTCGCCGCGCAGCAGCCCGTAGCAGGCCGGCGCCTTCGGGTCGGTGTCGGCGGCGTCGGCCGCCGGCTCGCGCAGCCGCCGCGGCTGGCCGCCGGCCCAGGCATGCAGCGCCGGCCGGGCCAGCCGGCTCCACCAGACCTCGTCCTGGAAGCCGAGCACCCAGTCGGGGTGCGACGCCGCCAGGCGGATCAGCCGGTCGCGCGCGTTTCTTTTCGCAGGTACGCCGGGTCGGGGCTGGTGATCCAGGCCTTGGCCCGCTTCCAGCCGGCTCCGAGGCGCCTCAGGGCCTGGCGGATCGTCTCGCCGCTGACCGGCCGCGCGGTCAGGCCCTCGGCGAAGGCGACCTCGGCGGCCAGGGCCAGCGTCCAGAGCGAGGTCGGCTTGCCGAAGTCGCGGGGGCTGCGGTGCAGCAGGGCCCGCAGCCGCTCGCACCCGGCGTCGTCGATCTCCGGCCGGGCGGACCTGGGGCGATGCGAGCCCCTCGTTGAGGCAGTCGGTGCCGATGGCGTGGAAGGCGCGGATAGCGTTGCGGGCGGTCTGCGCCGAGCCGCCGAGCCGGGCGCCGATCAGGGCGGGCTTGAGCCCCTCGGCGCTGGCCAGGAGGATCTGGGAGCGCCGCAGGGTGAAGGCCGAGGGGGAGCGCAGGCCGTCCCTAAGCAGTAGTTTCCCTGAAAATCGAGCAACCGATCTGAAGTTCCGTATATCTTGAGCGGGGCATCTCCCCAGCGGACCTTGATGGGTGCTTACCCTCCCATCAACTCCGCAAACGGAGATGCCCCGATGCGGCAGGCTACAGTCGTCTGGTCCCTCTGGCAACTACTCCTCAAACCCTTCGCCTCCGCATTCACTCGACCCGGCTACCGCCGCTTCGTCGAGTGGGTCACCGCTCTATCCCTCAACGTCGAGGAGCACACCATCACCCAGTCGGTCGTCGCCATCGAGCGACTGGCCGACTGGAAGGCCCTGGAATCCTTCGCCGAGTACGCCGTCTGGAAGCCCGAGATCCTCACCAGCAACCTCTCCGGACTCATCGACGAGGCTCCCGGCCGGATCTGGCACGGCTATCGGATCTCGGCCGTCGATGACACCAAGGTCCATCGCTCGGGCGAGCACGTCTGGGGCACATGCACCTTCCACGAATACACCGCTCGCTGTCCCAACCGGGCCACCACCGTCCGGGCTCACAACTGGGTCTGCCTCGGGGCCTTGCTCAAGAACGATGGCCAGCCCGCCTGGTATCTGCCGATCTCCGGGCGGCTCTACTTCCGCAAGTCGCAACTCCCCTTCCGCTGTGGCGTCGCCGGCCCCAAGCAGGTCTTCCGGACCAAGTGCGAACTGGCCGTCGAACTGCTGCGGGAACAGGCCCGGATCAACGCCGGGCCTCACCTGGGCGTCTTCGACGGCGGCTACGCCCTGAAGAATGTCGTTCGGCCACTGGTCATGGCCGAAGAGGGCTTGCCTCGCATCGACTTCCTGACCCGGTTGCGGCACGACGCCCGACTCCACGCCCTGCCGCCGGCCAAGCGACCCAAGGGGAAACGAGGCCGGACTCCCGTGTGGGGCAAGAAGCTGTCCCCGCCTCGCCAGGGGGGACGCTGGCCCGGGGATTGGAAGAAGGGCGAGGCCTTTATCTACGGCCGGGTGCGAAAGGTCCGTTGGAAGGAGATCGCCTGCCTCTGGCGGGTGCTCGGACATGACGTGACGGTCAAGGCGGTGGTGGCCGAGGTCGAGGGTTACCAGAAGCGATTCACGGTGGTGAGTTCGGCGTTGGGTCTGAGCGGGTTGGAGATGGTCGAGTTGTTCGCCGCGAGGTTCCGCCAGGAGGACGGGTTCCGGGACCTGAAGCAGAGGCTGGGATGGGAGGAGTGTCGAGCCTGGACGAAGTCGCCGATCGAGCGGACGACGCAGGTGCAATGGATCACTATGAGCCTGCTGCGGCTGTTGCAATTCGCGTTGGATGAGCGAGGATGCACGGATTGGTGGTCGCCGCCGCCGTGGAACAAGAAGAAGGACCGAGCGAGCGTGCTGGACGTGGAGCGGTTGCTGAGGCGTCATCGGCCGGAAATCCAGCGTCTCCTCTCGAACTGGCTGAAACACGAGGAGAAAGTGGCCTGAGTGTAGGCCGCGATGAAGTATCGCAGATGGATCCGACGCACTCAAGGTGTCGGACGCCTGGTTTTCAGGGCCTCGGGAGCCGCTCGGCGGCGTCGAGGGGACGGAGATGCTACGCGACGTCGCGACGAGAGTGTCGATTTCCAGGGAAACTACTGCCTAAGGGCCCGGTGCTCCTCGGGGGACAACGGGCGGACGAACAGGGGTGGCTTCATACCCTCTGTACGACGATGCCATCGAAAAGGATCAGCCTTGAATCTGCACTAGGAGCGATCATCGTGCCAAACCTCCGGTCGAAACGAAGTAAGGGTAGACGCTCTAATGCTACTCCGTTAGCTGTTTTGGAGGGTCTGCGGACCGGCAGTATGGGCGATCATGCCGGCAGATCGGCACCAGCAGCCTCTGGAGCCCGCGACGGATCGCCGGCACCGTGATCACCGGCTCGGGATCCCCTTTTTTCCCGGCCGGGCCGGGGCACGCTTCGCTCGCAGCCGCTCCAACGCCAGGAAGCCGTAGGCCAGCATCACCAGGCAGGCGTGGTGGTGGAACCCCCGCCACGAGCGGCCCTCGAAGTGGTCCAGCCCGAGTCCCTCCTTCATCTGCTGGTCGCCCTGCTCGACCGGCCAGCGGCTCCGCCACAGGCGGACCGCCGCGATCCGGGACGTGCCCGCCGGCAGGTTGCTGAAGGCGTATTTGATCTGGCCGTCGGCCTGCTCCTCGATCAGGAGCCAGATCGGCTCGGCCCCGGCGCACTCCCCCGTGGCCCAGCCCCCGGCAGGCCGGACCCGCAGCCAGGAGAAGCGGCCTGACATCGGGCCCTTGGTCCCCTCGCGCCACGTCACCTTGGGCCGGGGCGTCTGCCCGGCCAACTCCTTGAGGCTGACCGGCCGCGGCGACTCGTCGGTGAGCCGGCGTCGCTTCTGCGGGCGGCCGCCGGCGGCGGCCTTCGGCTCGACCCAGCGCGGCTCCTCGGCGAAGACGACCATCTCGTCGGTGACGCCGACGACGTCGTGCAGGCCCCGCTCGGCCAGGCCATCGCGGAACGGCCCCGAGACCCCGTAGCCGGAGTCCGCCACGACGACCTGCCCCGGCAGGCCCTCGGCTCGGGCCTGGTCGAGCAACTCCAACGCAATCTGCCCCTTGCTCCGGGGGCGGCGGGCCTCCTCCGGGACGCCGGCCCGGTCGAGGCGATCCGGCTCGGCGAGCCACGACTCGGGCAGGTAGAGCCGCATGTTCAGCGGGTAGTGCCCCTCCGGGGCGACGTGGTGCACCGAGACGGCGCACTGGCAGTTGGCCGTCTCGCCCAGGGCGCCGCAGTACTGCCGCTGAACGCCGACGGAGTGCTTGCCCTGCTTGGGGAAGGTCGTGTCGTCGATGACGAAGATCCCCGCCGGGTCGGCGAATGCCTCGGCCATCCGCGCGCGGTAGCGTCGCCACACGGCCCGGTCGTCCCAGGTGCTCTGGCTGACGAACTGCTGGAGGGCCCGGTCGGGGTCGGCGACGGTGAGGCCGGCGGGCAGCGGGACGGCGCGGGCCATCGGCTCGATGCTCTTGCGGTCGGCGTCCTGGAGCAGGCCGCGGAGGTAGACGCCGCACCACTGGCCCTGGCGGGGCCGGTTGAAGTCGTCGCGGGATCCGGCGGCGTAGTCGCCGAGCCGGTCGAGCACGTCGGGGTCGAGTTCGGGGGTGTAGGTCCGGTTCGTACTATCGGTACGAGCCGGACCGGCGAACCGTTCGTAGGATCTAACGGAGTAGCATTAGAGTCTGTCCCATATGTATGGTCAGGCTGTTTCTCGGTAGTGGAACTCAGCGTCCGCTTCGTCGGGCTCGAGCCGGTGGAGCATCAACTGGATCATGGCCAGCTTGATGAACGACTCCGATGACAGGAGGCTCTTCTCCCGGTCCTTGCTCAGGCGGCGACAGCGGCCCAGCCAGGCGAACGTCCGCTCCACCGTCCAGCGGATCGGCAGCCTCACCCGGCCCTTCTTCCCCTCGGGACGGCTGATGATCGTCACCTCGAAGTCGGCGTTGGCCCCGACCCATTCGTAGAGGCTCATGTTGTGGTACTTCGAGTCGCCGAACATCCGCCGCACCCGGCTGATCGGCTGGCCCTCCAACCGGGCGAACAACTCGGACGCCGCCCGGCCGTCGTCGACCGAGGCGGCTGTGACCAGGACGGCCAGCAGCAACCCCATGCTGTCGACGACGATGTGCCGCTTCCGGCCGTCGACATTCTTGGCGTTGTCCCGACCCCTCGCCTCGCCGCCGGAGGTGGTGTCGACCGACTGGCTATCGACGCTGGCGGTGGTCCGGGGGCGATAGGGCTTCTCCATCGCGCGGACCTTGCGGCGGAGCCGGTCGTGGATCTTGTCGAGGGTGCCGTTATGCCGCCACTCGTCGAAGTACCGCCAGACGGTGCTCTTGGGCGGGAAGTCCAGGGGCAGGTAGCGCCACTGGCAGCCGGTGCGGAGGACGTAGAAGACGGCGTCGACGACGTCCCGGAGGTCGGTCTTGCGGGGCCGTCCGCCCGGGTAGACGGGGATGAGCGGCTCGATCAGGGGCCATTGCTCGTCGGTGAGGTCGCTGGGATAGTGGTGAGTTCTCATCCTATTTCTACGCCGCTCGGACCGCCGGTGTTCCCCTTATGGGACAGACTCTTACTGAGCAAGAAGAGGTATTCGTGGGACTTCGTCGGCCTATCCGTCACGCTCTCCGGCATCGGATTCGGTTTCGACCAGATGATGTCGCTGCGGAGATACCAGCCGTCTGCCTGAAGTGCGAAAGCCACTTTCCATGGGATGCCAATCAAGTCTTTCGGTTTTATTTCTCCGACCGCAGGCGTATTACCTCCGCCCCAACGGCCTTCACCGCGGGGCAGTCTTTTGCTACGGCAGATTACGTTTTTTGCCCCGCTCGCGGCGTTGGAAGATGTCGCCCATATGGGGGGTCTGGTTTGTCCCGCCACGAGTAGCGTAGCTGTCGCCGAGGTTTAACCACAGAGTCCCGTCATCACGAAGGACACGTCGAACCTCACGAACGACCTGTACTTTCGCATTTACGAAGTCATCGGGCGAAGGCTCAAGTCCGATCTGCCCTTCCATGCCATAGTCACGAAGCCCAAAGTAAGGAGGACTTGTAATGCAGGTGTTTACAGATTGGTCCGGCATTGCTGCCATCATTGACAAACAGCATCCGGTAAGTATGGTGATAGTCATAATCGCAAACTCCATTTTGCGGTTTACAGGGGCGGTGGCCTCATACCATCGCCCCACCTTTCTAGCAGATTAGCGCCTTCGTTCAAGCGTTTATTGATAAAAAGATCGTTTGCTCCGCCTCTAGAAACCTGTCCTTCTTCCCATGAATGCAGGGCGGCGCAGCCGACCTCTTGGACGCTTCAGCGTCCGGCGGAGCTGCGATAGGCATGCGTAGGCGGCTTCAGCCGGTCGCCCCTCCTCGGGCGCCGGAACCCGGATCTCGCCGACGGCTTTAGCCGGATCGCCCAAGTGGTTGGACGCAGGACTTCGAGGGACCGCTGGTCCGGGGTATCGAGGTAAAGGAGATTGAGCGGGAGGGATTGTCCGCCTGGAAAGTCTCGCAGGGCCGCCGCTTCGCCCGGTCCAGCGGATTAGCCATTCCGCGATTCCTTTGAACCTCGGCTGAATTGGAGCGACTACTCTTTACGTCATCCAAACGAATCGGATCAGCAGGGGGAAAGGCGGTGTCACGCGGCCCAGAGGAAATCCTGGAAGAATGGCTGGTCATTGAGGCCCAAAGCGGCCGCCCCGCCGCCTTGCAGGCACTGGCCCACCGCTGGCACCCGCGACTCGTCGGCCATGCGTATCGCAGGACCAGACAACCAGATGCGGCTGCCGAGGTCGTCCAGGAAGCCTGGATCGCCATTATCCGCGGGCTACGGGGGCTAGAGGACCCCGCATACTTTCGCGTCTGGGCCTACCGGATCGTCGACCGCAAGGCCTTCGATTGGATTCGGCATCGCCGTCGTGGGCGTGATCTGGTGAGCCGGTTGGCTAACGACCCATCCCTGCACGACCCCGGGTGTGACCCGGGCGTCGAGGCCCGACGACGCGAGTCCGAAAGCCGCGAGGAGCCGATCGGGCACTTACGCTCAGCCCTCAGGTTGCTACCGGACGAATCCCGCATCCTGCTGACCATGTTCTATGTCGACGGACTCTCGGTGATCGAAATCGCCGAGGCTCTCGCGCTGCCGGAGGGCACCGTCAAATCTCGTCTCTTCTATGCCCGGAAACGGCTCCGGGATTCCTTCGAGGACCGATCATGAAAACCAACGACCGCAACTTTGATGCACTACTGGTCGAGGCCCTCTCACGCGAGGAGGCCGAGATCTTCCAGCGTTTGGGCAAGCCCTCCGTCTTCGACCTCGTCACCGATACCTTCCGCGGCTCGATGCGGTGGCTGAACATCCTGGGCTCCGTCGTCACCATCGTCCTCTTCGGGTTGGGCGTCGTCTGCCTCGTCGGACTCCTCGGCACCGAGCACCCACCGACGATGCTCCGCTGGGGCCTGGGCTTCGGCTTCTGCCTGATCTCCGTCACGGCCCTGAAGCTCTGGTTCTGGATGGAGATCCACCGGCACTCGCTCCTACGCGAGATCAAGCGAGTGGAACTTCAGGTGGCCCACCTCGGGGCAGAGCTCCGCGAGGCGAGGCTTGTACCCGAGCCGCGAGGCGACGAGCCTGGCCACTGATGGGCGCAGTGAAGCGGGTTGCTCTTGCGACGGAACCCGGAGGAGAGCCGACGGCCAACGGCTGGATCGCCCGAGCCTTGATGAAGGAATTCGGAGAGGATAGGATAAAGCGAAGTCCGCTCGTCGTCATGAGGCCAAGATGGCTTACCACTGCCCCACTTGCCGCAGGACGATCCTAAGCCGCAGGAACAAGCTGTGCGGCTTCTGCGGTAAACCCATTCCGCAGGAGTTGCTTTTCACTGCGGCTGAAGTCGAAGTGATCGAGGCGGCTGAGCGGAAGCGAGCGGAGGCGAGCCGGCTTCGGGACGAGGAACGCGTCAAAGAAGCCACAAGAAGGAATGCTTCCAGTGGCGAAGATGGTGGCGGCTTCCCCATGGGTTTTTGAGAAGGTGATTTTCGAGTGGAGTCCAGCCCACGCAATTCCCCCGCGATCTCAATACGGACGGATCTCCCATGCGGCCACAAATTTCCATCCGCCTCCTCATTACCAGCATCTTTCTGTGTGGAATCGGTTTTGCTGCCCTGACTGAACCGACGAGGCTTTGGGCCTCTGTTCTGTTCGCCTTGGCCTTGTTCGCGTTCGGAGTAGCCACCCTGGCCGCCGTGTTCAGTCGAGGGTCAAATAGAGTTACCTACACAGGATTTGTTTTCTTCGGCTCGGTCTACCTCGTACTCGCCTTTGGCCCCTGGTTTCGCGAAGAGGTTCGTCCCCATCTTCCAACGACCTGGCTCATCGAAAATCTTCCACAGAAGCATTCGGAAATTCTCAAATGCCCCGATGACCTGGAGACGATC
Organism: uncultured Planctomycetota bacterium; assembly: GCA_963737655.1. GTDB lineage: Bacteria > Planctomycetota > Planctomycetia > Isosphaerales > Isosphaeraceae > JAQGHR01. The sequence goes on from CAVTTN010000002.1 coordinate 22,924, forward strand.
CCTGGACCCGGCAACCTAACGTATAGCGTGGGCGGTTTTCATCGCTGGAATTCCGTCCCGTTTGTTGCATCTCCCAAATTGGATGTATCGATTCGTGAACAAATCGGGCACTCATTGTTCGCCTTCATCTTCGCTTTCATGGCGAGCAGCATCGCTCGGTTTAGATTCCCATCGCCGAACCCAAGAAGCTAACGCCACCTCAGGCGAGTTCTGAACGCCCTCAAATGGTCCGGGGGCTGGCCTACTGCCGTAAACTTGGACGAGCCTTCACCAAACGCGACCAGCTTGGGGATTCCATGGAAATTCTCGACGCCTACCTTGCCTCAATCAAGGACCTCCGCGCCGCCTACGACGGCATGACCAGGGAGCAGCTCAACGCCCGCCCCGTCGAGGGGAAGTGGAGCGCATTGGAGGTGCTTTGTCACCTGGTCGACACCGATTTGATGACGGCGACGCGAATCCGTGCCGCCCTGCAACGGGACACGCCGAGGCTGCCGGCAGCGACCTTCGAGGAGCTGACCGCGAAGCTGGCCGTGGATGCCCGTGACTCAGCGGAAGAGCTGACCTGCTTCGAGACCATCCGCAGCCAGACGGCCCGGATCGTTGGCTCGTTCCCGGAATCCGCCCTCGACAGAGACTTGATTCTCGTCAAGGTCACCGGCGAGGAGGTCACGAAGACAGTGAGGGGGCTTTTGACTGGAATCACCGGGCATGTGACGCATCACCTGGGCTTCGTCATCGAGAAGCGAAAGGCGTTGGGGCTGGCTGGGTGAAAGCGCATGACGGGCGGCGATAAAACGCCGAAAGCCGGGTAGGTTTCCCTACCCGGCCTCGGTTGTGGGTGCCCCGACTGCCGCTCGCGGCGGGTGCAATCCTGGGCGGTCGAGCCGCCGAGGAGCATGAATTTTTGGCGCGGAGCACTGTCGGAGCACACAGGTCTTATCGGCTCGCGGTCGGCGGGGCTTGAAGAGGCTTGCCGTTGAAAGGCCCACGGTAGCCGTTCCCGGCGCGGGTTGCTTGGTCACGTCCGCGCGATTATAACGGCGGCATGGACCGGCCGACCTCGATCCCTCAGCACGTCTGGGACAGCCTTTCGGATGAAGCCCGTGTGGTCATCGGCTCCGTCGTCGAGGGATTGGAACGACGGGTCGCCGAGTTGGAACAGCACGTCCGGGATCTGATGGCCCGCCTAGAACAGGATTCCACCAACAGCTCCAGGCCGCCGTCGTCCGACCCGATCGGCGTCAAGCGGAAGCCACCTGCGCCGCCGTCGAGGGAGCGCCGGGGCGGGCAGAAGGCCCATCCGCGTCGGTTGAGGGCCCTGGTGCCGCCCGAGCGCGTCGCCTCGGTCACCGACTGTAAGCCGACGGAATGCCGGCGCTGTCGACGCCCGTTGAGCGGGGTGGACGCCCAACCCCGGCGCCACCAGGTGGCCGAACTGCCGCCGATCGAGCCGGAGGTGCATGAGTGCCGGCTCCATCGCCTCGGTTGCCCCCACTGCAGGACGGTCACCTGCGGGACGCTGCCCGATGGCGTGCCCCGCACGTCGTTCGGGCCCCGTTTGCACGCGGCCCTCGGCGTGTTGACCGGGGCGTACCGGCTGAGCAAGCGGCAGGTCGTGCAGCTCGGCTCCGACCTCCTGGGCCTGACGATCTCCGTCGGAATGATCTCCAAGCTGGAGCGGATCACGGCGGAGGTGCTGGAGCAACCGGCGGCCGAGTTGGCCGAGGCGGTGAAGGCGGCCCAGGCGGCGAACATCGACGAGACGGGCTGGCGGGAGGCGCACCTCAAGGCCTGGCTCTGGGTCGTGGTGACCTCGGTGGGGGTCGTCTTCCGCATCGCCCGCTCGCGGGCCGGGGCGGTGGCCGCGGACCTGCTCGGTGAGGAGCCGAAGCCGATCGTCATCAGCGACCGCTGCCCCGGCTACGAGTGGATCAAGCTGAAGTCGAGGCAAGTTTGCTGGGCCCACCTGCGTCGCGATTTCCAGGCGATGATCGACCGCGATGGCGACGGCGCCGAGGTCGGACGGCAACTGCTCTGGCAGTCGAACGAGCTGTTCGAATCCTGGCACAAGGTCCGCGACGGCACCATCCAACGATCGACGTTCCATCAATACCTCGCGTGGCTGCGGCCGATGGTCCGTTCGAGCCTGGGGCGCGGGTCTCGATGTGCCTGTCCGAAGACGGCGGCGACGTGCGGCGAGTTGCTGCGCCTGTGGGATTGCCTGTGGACCTTCACCCAGGTCGACGGCGTCGAGCCGACGAACAACGCGGCGGAGCGAGCGTTGCGGCACGCCGTGATCTGGCGGCGGATCAGCGGTGGGACTGACAGCGAAGGCGGGAGCAGGTTCGTGGAGCGGATGCTGTCGGTGGTGGCCACCTGCCGGCTGCAGAAGCGTAGCGTGCTGGAGTACTTGACGCGGTGTCATCAAGCCTATCGTCACGCCCAACACGTCCCCTCCCTTTTGTCGCCGGCCGCGTCCCTGACTCGCGCCGGGTGATCGTATCCGCTCGCCCTCTCGACGGAGACTCAATGTCGTGGGGCCACTTCCGCTGTGTCGTTCGGCAACGTCGAATCAGCTGTAATCCTCCCGCGAGCAACGCATTTGTTGCCCTCGTACAGTTCGAACTCCCTGCCCTCACGAAGTGAGTCGTGCGGTGCCTCGTCAAAGAGGTAATGAACGTCGGCGACCCACCGAAACTCCGTGCTGAGTGATTCACGCTTGACGATGACTAACGACCAGGACGCACCTGCCGGGGGCCAAGGATCGTCGAGGAACCGCACTTCGGTGGCATATGCAGGAATTCCGACTCCGAGAGGGGGCCTGGAACGCCCGCCATCAGCCTTTGGAATCCAGTCCACTACCGCACACTTCGTGACCATTTCGATGACTCCAAGGGGCGTGGTTTGAGCGGCGGCAAGTCATCGTTATGGAGATAACGCGCCGGGCGATGACCGTCGAGATTCGGACGAGTAGAGAGACTCGGAGCGTTGTTCGGGACGTCAACTTCGATGAGTTTATACTTCCCGTCGGGGAACAAGGGACGTGTCCTGCTATTCCCTAGGGCGTGGGACTTGGCGCCTTCGAGGGAGTCGGCAAACCATTTCCCTTCGAGCGAGTTGGGGCCTTGTCGAAGTTGGCCGGTCTTGAGTATGTCCTGATACTCCGCCTCACTTACCGCACGGTAGACGCGAGTGTAACCGTCGGGCACCGGCAACTTGTTCGGGGCGTGAACGCCTACGGTCCACGAGATTGACGCCTTTATCGGCGGCAAGTAAAACTTCGTACAGTCGATCAAGGAACACGACGAAAACGCTCGGGGTTTAGAGGATCTCACCATGCCCGCCCGCAAGGCCGACAAGACTTCCAAACCCGGAGACGGGCAACCGGTCGATAGCACGGAGGCACAAGGCGAAACGTCGCTGCCGGAAGCCATGACCGGCAGGGCAAGCCCCGCGAAGGCCGCGGTCGGCGACAAGCCGGTTTTCGCCTACATCGCCAGCCTGCCGCAACCGCAGCGCGGCATCGCTGAGAGCGTCGACGCCCTGGGGACAAGGACGCTGCCCGGCTTACAGCGCTCCGTGAAGTGGGGCATGTCGTACTATGGGGTCGGCGACGGCTGGTGCTTCAGTTGCGGCGGCTTCGCCGGCCACGTCAAGCTCATGTTCATCAACGGAGCAGCGCTCGATCCGGTACCGCCGGTGACGCCGGTGGGGATGGGCAAGTCAACGCGGGGCGTGGAACTCGAATCCGTGGACGACATGGACGAAAGCCAGATCGCTTCGTGGATGAAGCAAGTCGCGGCCGTGCCCGGTGTCGGGAGGAAGAAGCGTAAGGACTGAAGGCGGCCGCGAAGACGGATGCCAGAGATCATGGACTGGCGTGTACTTGCGGTGGGTCACGCGACATACTCCTTCTCCACTTCGCCGTTGACCTTCCGGCCCGCCGTGTGAGGGCTGGGGTGTGAGTAGCAATGGAACAGAAAACCGGCGCAAGGGCCTCCCATGATCACGACGCCGGTGCCGTGGCCAGGTACCGGAGAGCCGTCCGCCGGCTGATGCCCAGAGCGGTGGCGATCTCCTGCACCGTCAGGCCGCGGCCGCGCAGTTCCCCGGCACGTCGCGGTGGCGCCTTGGTCGTGCCTCGCTGTCGGCCGCGATAGACGCCCCGCTCCTTCGCCACCGCGATCCCCGCCGCTTGCCGCTCCCGCCGGTACTCCGACTCGATCTCCGCCAGCCCGAACAGCACGCTCGCCACCATCCGGCCCACCGCCCCGCTCAGGTCGATCTGCTGGGTCACGGCCACCACGCGGACCCCACGCTCGCACCAGTCGGCCAGCAGGTCCACGCCGTCACGCTGACGGCGGGAGAGCCGGTCCAGCTTCCAGACCACGACCGTCTTGATCGTCCCCGCGAAGACGCCCTTTCGCAGCCGATCGAACGCGGGCCGCTTCAGGGTGCGCCCGGTCTCCTTGTCCTCGAACCATCCGACCGCCGCCGGGTCGATCCCGTTGCCTTCGAGCCAGCGGCGGATCTCGGGCTTCTGGCTGTCGGTCTTCTGACGGGCGGACGAGACGCGGCAGTAGCAGGCGATCATGCCGATGCCCCCGAGGCCAACCGCTCCGGCAGGACCGTCGGGCGATTGGAGTGCCCCGCCTGGTGCCAGATAGGATGTAGCCATTTTGTCACCACCCATCGGCTCTGGGAAGCCGATGGTTTACCGTGTCCGCGAATGCCTCGAACGCGGTGACCCTATTTGGCACTCGGCATCGAGGCGACGAGGCTGTTTTCGGGAGGGGCCTTGGATGCCCGTCGACTTCCTGACCGAGCATCAGCAGCGCCGCTACGGTCGCTACGCCGGTGAGCCCACACCTGCCCAACTGGAGCGATACTTTCACCTCGACGACAAGGATCGTGGTCTCATCGGTCGGTGCCGGAGCGAGCACACCCGCCTCGGCTTCGCCGCGCAACTCGGGACGGTGCGATTCCTGGGCACCTTCCTGACCAACTCCGCCGAGGTCCCATCGGGGGTCGTCGCCTGCATCACCCGGCAACTGGGCATCACCGGGACCGAGGGATTGAAACGTTACGCCACGAGCGAGAAGCGATGGGACCACGCCGCCGAGATCCGCCGGGCCTATGGCTACCGTGATTTCCACCAGGGCTCCGAGGCCGCGGCCTTGAACCGCTGGCTCGCCAACCGTGTCTGGGTCAGTGCAGAACGTCCCAGCGTCCTCTTCGACCTGGCGACGGCTCGGTTGGTCGAGCGCAAGGTCCTATTGCCGGGGGTCACGGTGCTGGCCCGCCTGGTGGCCCAGGTCCGTGACCGGGCCGCCTCGCGGTTGTGGCACACCTTGGCACGTACCCTGAAGCCATGCCAAGCGGCCCGCCTGGAGACGTTGATGGTCGCCGATGAGAGTTCACGGCCGTCACCCCTGGAGCGGCTCCGCCTCGCCCCGACGCGGGTCAGCGTCGTCGGCATGGTCGAGGCACTCGAGCGACTCCGGGAGATCCGAGCCCTCGGAATAGATCGCATCGACCTGTCGACCGTGCCGCCCGTGCGGGTCCAGGCCCTGGCCCGGTTCGCCGCCGCGGCACGGGCGCAAGCCATCGCCCGAATGCCCCCGCCACGCCGGCACGCAACCCTCCTGGCTTTCGCCAAGGTCCAGGAAACCGCGGCCCTCGATGACGTCGTGGACCTGCTCGATCAGTTGATCGCCGCGATGCTCGCCCGCGTCGAGCATGCCGGGCAGCGGCGCCGCCTCCGTACGCTCAAGGATCTTGACAGAGCTGAGTTGCAGCTCCACGAGGCATGCCGCGTTCTGCTCGACCCGGGATGTACCGACCGTCTCGTCCGCGACACCGTATTCGCCCGCGTCCCCCGGGACCAGCTCACCCAGGCCGTCGCCTTGGTCGCCGACCTGGTCGGGCCGCCCGACGACCATTACTTCGAGGACCTGCGGACCCGATACGGCCAGGTACGTCGCTTCCTGCCGGGCCTCCTGGAGGCGGTCGAATTCGCGGCGACCGACGCGGGCCGCCCCGCGACCGAGGCATTCGGCTTCCTCAAGGCGATCGAGGGACAGAAGCGACTTGACATGAGTCAGGCACCCCAGGCCATTCTGACCCCGGCCTGGAGGCGGATCGTCATCGGGCCGGAGGGCCGAGTCGACCGCCAGCTCTATACGTTTTGCGTCATGGAACGGCTGCAGGACGGCCTCAAACGCCGCGACCTGTTCGTGCCCGCCAGCCGCCGCTGGAGCGACCCGCACGCCAGGCTCCTGCAAGGGACAGCCTGGGAGAAGGTGCGGTCGCGCGTCTGCCGAACGTTGGGACGATCGCCGACGGCGGCCACGGAACTGGAGGGCCTCGGCAAGCAGCTCGGAGAAACATACCGGCGGACCGCGAACAACTTGCCGACCAACTCCGCCGTGACGATCGAGCGGGATGGCCGGCGCGACGTCCTGAGGCTCACGCCTCTGGACAAGCTGGACGAGCCTGCCAGTCTGGTCGATCTCCGCCGGGACGTGGCCGCGCGACTGCCCCGCGTGGACCTGACCGAGGTCCTCATGGAGGTCCGGGCCTGGACGGAATTCGCCGGCGAATTCCGCCACGTCAGCGAGGCCGACGCCCGGGTCGGCGACCTCGACTTGAGCCTCTGCGCCGTGCTCCTGGCCGAGGCTTGCAACATCGGCCTGGAGCCCCTGGTCCGCCCCGACGTCCCGGCGCTGACCCGCGGCCGGCTGTCCTGGGTGCAGCAGAACTACGTTCGCGCCGAGACGCTCACCAAGGCGAACGCCCGGTTGGTCGAATACCAGGCGCAGATCCCGCTGGCACGGGCCTGGGGCGGCGGCGAGGTCGCCTCGGCCGACGGCCTGCGGTTCGTCGTCCCGGTCCGCACCCTCAACGCCGGCCCGAACCCGAGGGATTTCCACACCGGCCGAGGCGTCACCTACTACAACTTCACCAGCGACCAGTTCACCGGCTTCCACGCCATCGTCGTACCGGGCACCATCCGAGATTCCTTGTTCATCCTCGAAGGCCTGCTGGAGCAACAGACCGGCCTGCGTCCTCACGAAGTCATGAGCGACACGGCCGGCTACAGCGACCTGGTTTTTGGACTGTTCTGGCTCCTGGGCTACCAATTCAGCCCCCGGCTGGCCGACTTCGGAGAAGCCCGCTTCTGGCGGGTGGACCCGAAGGCCGATTACGGTGCACTCGACGGCCTGGCCCGCCAGCGGATCAACATCCCGCGGATCGAGAGGAACTGGGACGACCTGCTGCGGGTGGCCGGCTCGCTGAAGATGGGGGCAGTCAGCGCCTCGGAGCTGATCCGCGGCCTGCAGGGCGGCGGCCGCCCCTCGACGCTGGGCCGGGCGATCGGTGAGCTGGGCCGCGTGGCCAAGACGCTCTACCTGCTGAACTACGTGGATGACGATGGGTATCGCCGCCGCATCCTCACCCAGCTCAACCGGGGTGAGAGCCGGCACGCCATGGCGCGGGCGATCTTCCACGGCCAGCGGGGTGAACTCCGGCAGCGCTACCGCGAAGGCCAGGAGGACCAACTGGGGGCGCTGGGGCTGGTGGTAAACGCGGTGGTGCTCTGGAACACTCGCTATCTGGATGCCGCCCTGGCCCAGGTCCGCGCCCCTGGCGCGATGGTCAAGCCAAGGGATATCGAACGGCTCTCGCCGCTGCTGCTCGATCATGTCAATGTGCTGGGCCGTTACGAGTTCGTCCTGAAGGAGTCCGTCCGGCAGGGACGACTGCGGCCGCTCCGGAAACCTGACGAAGCGGATGACCTGGCAGCGTGATGACTCCTGCGCCGGTTTTCTGTTCCATAGCTACTCACGCCCCACAGTCTCGCGATGGACCTTCTCACCACGGTGCGGGCAACCACGCCGGAGCGGTTTGAGAGGCTCGTTGTCGATCTGCTGGTAAGAATGGGTTACGGCGGAACGAGGCGAGACGCAGGCCAGGCACTAGGGAGGAGCGGAGACGGAGGGATTGACGGCATCATCAAGGAAGACCGTCTCGGTCTCGACGCCATCTACATTCAGGCAAAGTGGTGGGCGTACACAAACGGGGTTGGTAGGCCTGAGATCCAGAAGTTCGCAGGAGCCTTGCAAGGGCACCGAGCGAGGAAAGGGGTCTTCATCACGACGTCTTACTTCACCAGAGACGCCGAGGATTACGTGACTCGCATCGACAGCAAGATCGTTCTCATCGACGGGGAGACCCTTGCCCAGCTCATGATTGACCACGGGCTGGGGGTGGCCCCCATTGCTGCCTACGAGGTGAAGCGAATCGACTCGGATTATTTCACCGACGAGGAGTAAACTCTCGAGGTCGATAGATTTGGGTCATCTTTGCGATATGTCAACGTAAATGTTTCCGGTTTGCTGGCGTTTCAGGCATCGCCAATCAGGTTCGGTCGGAGCCGCCGCCGAGGGCAAGCTCAATCGCGTATCTGCGGCGATCACGCATCGAGGCCGAGGACGTCCGAGCGTTGATCAGCACTCCCAGCTTCTCTAGATGCACGGGCCTCAAGACGACCATCGCTCTCCGCTCGCCATGCAGCGGGTGCCGAATTTCGATCCGGCTCTCCGTCGCTTGGTCGTGCGTGGTCGGGTAGAGAATCGTGGCCGACTTGCCCTCGTGGCTCATCGCATAAATCGAGAGCTGGTAGAGCATGTTCCTCGGCAACGCGTTCTCCCAAAGGTCCCGATACTTCGCATCCAGAATCGCCGCCACCTCTACCCCATGCGACACGACAAAATCCGGACGAGGCGTGGGGGCCTGACTCTGGCGCGGGTTCCATCCTGGCACGTAGGCAAACATCCCCGTAAGCCGGAACTCCGAGCGGACGACGTACTCCGTGAGATTACCCGAGAGGAATTTTCCCAAGAGGGTCTGGAAGAACCGATTCATGTCGAAGAGGAAACCAGGCATCTCTGGGCCACCCTTCACCTCATTCAGCGAGAGGCCTCCCGCCTCATAGAGGATGCGGATGAGCGAGACGGCCGGTTCATATTGCCTCGTCATCCGATCCATCTCGCCTGCCAGCCGCCCGAAGACTTGCCGGTCGAGCCGGATCGGCGTGACGGTTTCGCTCATCAAATCGGCAAGCCGAGTCGCCTTGAGTCGCAGCCCCCGCTCCGTAGCCAGGGAGGCTGCCAGCCGAAGTCCAGAGAGAAGCACCCGGTTGATCAACCGATCCTGATCTCTCAGGTGATGGACGCAAGGCAACGTTGCATGCGCGGCCGAGCCGCCATTCGCCATGGCTTGGAAGTTGATCCGTCCTCGAGGCGAGGACAGCGCCTCATGTCGCCGCGTGTACGCCCGCTGGAGCCCTCTTGCGAAAAGCTCCCGAGCTTCCTCGACCAGCTGCCAGATGAGGATGTCCTGCAACCCGAGAGCTTGAGTCGCCTGGGTGATCGACGGCAGTAGTTGCAAGTCCCGCAGACCGTATGCGTCGCGAAGTAGCGAGTGCAGTGTTTCCGAGGCAAGCTTTGGGACAACGGTGATCTCCACCTGACCGAGCCTGACCCGCCCGACGAACGAAGTCGATCTCACCGATAGGCCCGTGTGGAGCTCCTGAACCTCCAGCATTTGTGTCTCGGATAACCGCCGGGCGAGGTCTCGGACGCGAGGTTCGCCTGCGAGCCCGACGCCCTCCGTCGGGCTCCCATTGGTGGGCGAGACGGTCTGCCACTCGGACAGCCGGATGGCGACGTCGGTCACGAGTCAGCTCCCGCTTCCTCCTCGTCCTCGCTCGACACGTCGCGCGTCTCGTCGTCGCGAGAAGTGCTCACGGCACGGAGCGACGTCAGGATGTCTGGGCAGGGAGCCAGTAGAGCCTGGACGAGCTCCGGGCTCGTTGGCTCCTCGAAGAGATCATGACGAATCGTCCGGTTCGCGAGATCCACCAGGCCGCCGCCGAGGATATTGTGGAGGGCTTCGAAGTCCTCGTAGCAGTACTCCTCCAGCAGAGGGATGATCTCGTCACGGACGACGCGGAAGAATCGCGCGGCGTCCTTCAGGGGCCCGCGTCCTTCCATCAGGAACGAGTGGCCTACCTGGAGATTCCGGGCGTCGCGCCCGACGTGCTCGCAGATTCTGCGGTTCAAAGAGTCCAGCCACGGACCCAGCGGGATGTCAGCGACCGTCGCCTGCTCCAGGATCGACGCGTCCGGCATCAGCTCGACGAATCCGAACCGGCGGCGAAGCGCGGTGTCGAGTAGAGCGATCGAGCGGTCTGCCGTGTTCATGGTCCCGATGAGCATGACGTTCGGCGGAACCCGGAAGGCCGACCGGCTCAGCGGCAGGACCACCGACTTGCCCCGCTTGTCCTTCTCGATCAGCGACATCAGCTCGCCGAAGATTCGTGGGACATCGCCCCGATTGATCTCGTCGATGATCAAGTAGAGAGGACGATCTGGCCGGCCTGCGGCGTCTCGGCAAACTTGCTTGAAGATCCCGTCTCGGAGGGCGAAGTTCATCCGCCCGTCTTGCAGTTCCGGACGGAAACCTTCGATGAAATCCTCGTAGCCGTAAGCGGGGTGGAAGCTGACCATCCGAACCACGCCGAGTGTCTCGGGACCTCCTTCCACTTCGGTCTTCTCGTCCTGGGACAGGCGTTCGAAGGGCTTCCCTGCGAGGGAGTAGGCGGCGAGATCGAGCGCGGCGCGCTCAGCCCAATATGTTTTGCCGGTCCCCGGAGGTCCGTAGAGGATCACTTGCCCTTTGCGCTCGAGCGCAGCCTGGATGCGGCCCGCAACGCCTCCGAGACTGGGAGTTGCCGGAGTCGTGCCGGGCGCCCGTTCCGTAGGGGCTGGCGCACGACGTCCGGAGCGTCGAGCATGTGTCGTTCTGCTTGGACGAGATTGACGGTGGCCTTCTTGAGCCGGTGAACGGTCGTCTGGAGCCCCTCCGGCTCGGGCATCTTCCACTCGTCAAACGAGAGCCACTGTACCGGCCGGCGGTGCGGGAAGTCGGACCCCTCCGAGTAGGAATAGCCGCCGGTGACCCGGCCGACGCCGAGGACGGTCTGTCCGTCGCAGGCGAGGATGACGTCTCCCTGTGCGATCGTCGTGGCGAAGTTGAGTATCTGGTTAGCCGTCTTGCCTATTTGCTGGGGGCTTGCCGGATATCGCACCGCAAGAAGCTGGGCCAGCTTTTCCTTCGACGACGCATCCTTCTCTAAACTCAGGAGGTCTCCCAGGTCGGACCAACCGATCGCCGCACAGCCACCGTCCCGCATGAGCGACCACCGGTTCCGTGGCTGCTGGCCGTCGGAGGTGCCGATCCGCCAGTACGCGTGGGGCATCGAGTAGTGATGATTGAGTGTCGTCAGGTGGTTGATCGGGATCTCGAGCTCGTGGGCCGCGGCGACGAAACGACCGGCGCACAGGTAACGACCGTCCCCCTCCGGCGGGACCTGGAGCATCTTGATCAGGTGGAACCGCTGGTAGTCGGCGTTGTGATAGTCGTCGAGGAGATGGGCGCGAGCAGGCTGAAGTACTTGTGGCCCCAGGCAAGGTCCCTGACCGCCGGTGCGATCCGGTCGAGGTCCGCCTGCAGGGCACGATACTCGGCGTCGTCGGCGAGCTCGGGCAAGTTACCGACTCGTTCGGCTCCGTGGATCAGTTGGTCCCTGTGCCTCCGCGCGATCTCGACCGCCTCCTTGACGCTCACTTCGCGCATGTCCTTCGGAGTTCCAGTCATCCACGCCTTGGTCTCGTTGCTCCGGAAGACGCCGAACTTCAGGGCACTGCCGCCGGCGATGCTGCCGAATTTCGCCGGGAACTCCTCGTCGTTCTTGAATTCGAGCCAGTAGACGAGGCTGTCCCTGTTGCCGTGGGCGTGCATCTTCTCGAGGAGCTCTTCGCCGTCGAGCTTCGCCAAAACTTCCGGCCCGAACCGGGTCCGGAAAGTTTGGTAGCAGGCGTCCAGTTGAGATCTTGAGAGGAGCTTCCCCTCGGCGGTGAGCCGCTTATGGTCATCAAGGAGTCGGGCCCTGATTCGGTCGTCAAGCATATAAGCAGATCCGTCTCTGATTGGATGCCGGTGCTAAAGGGCCGCAAAAGACCGGCCGCTCGAATAGCACCATGATGCAGGATGCGGAGGCAAATGACATCTCCGCCCGCGATCATCGATCTGTTCCGCGGAGCGAACATCCTTTGGGAGCCGAGGAGCTGGGGTCGAAAAGAGCGACGCCGCGCCCGCGAGCGCAGCCCAGTTCGTCCGATCGAAGATCGCGGCGGCCGGCAGCGCAAATCGGGAGTCGGCGCCCCCGAATCCGGAGTATGTGGACGTAATCGTAGCCGACCGTTGCTAAATCGATGCGAAAGTCGGGTCTTACCGGCCCAGACTCACTCGAGAATATCCGCCTTGCCGTGTCCGGCGACCCGGCGCATAATCCTTCAACTTTCTTGAAGGATTATGCAATGCCCCGTTCGACCCGAGAAGCCGCAAGGTCGCTCCGCACGACGGCCCAGGAGCAGGGCGGCTATTTCACCGCAAAGCAAGCTAAAGTATCGGGTTACGACTATCCGCACCTCGAGTACCACCTGTCGACCGGGGCGTTCGAGCGGGTTGAGCACGGGCTCTACAGGCTCGCCGACATGCCAACGGCTGAGAATGAGGATCTCATTCGGCTTTCCCTCTGGAGCCGGAATCGCGCCGACGAACCGCAAGCCGTCGTGTCGCACGAATCGGCGTTGGTCCTGCACGATCTGACGGAGCTGCTCCCGAACGAGATTCACCTCACCGTACCTCAGGGATTTCGAAAAGAAGCGCCACCGGGATGCGTTCTTCACAAGGCGGTCCTTGCGGCAGGCGACATCGAAGAGAGGATCGGTTTCCGGGCCACGACCCCACTTCGGACGCTTCTTGACGTTGCGGCCGGCACCATCAGCCAGGAGCAGCTGGAGAGGGCGGTGGCGGAGGCTCTGGAGCGAGGCGTTGTTCGGAGGAGCAAACTCGTCGCGGCGATTCGCCGATCTCCCGGGCTGCATCGCCTCAGGCATGCATTGGGAGCGAGTCTCTGAGCTGAACGCGGACCGAAAAAGGCAAGGAAGCCATGGCAAGACACTTCGGATCGGCGGCGGCCTTCAAGGCATCGCTCGAGGCCCACCTGCGAAAGCTGGCTGGCGAACGCACCACTCCATTGAGCACGCTCCAGCTGAAGCTCGTCATCGAGAGGCTCCTCGCGCGGCTATTCCGGGAGCCGAATCCGCCTTGGCTCCTCAAAGGCGGTTTCGCGATGGATCTCCGGTTCCGGCCACGCGCGAGAACGACGAAGGACGTCGACATTTCGCTCGCGCTTGGGGCGGGAGACTCCGTCGAATTCTCGGCCGCATTCCGCGAGCAGCTCCAGGAGACCGTCGACTTCGAACTGGGCGACTATCTCACCTACCGCATCGGAAGTCCGAAGCGCGAACTCACCAACGCGCCGCGAGGCGGGGCGCGGTATCCGTGCGAGGCGGTCCTCGTCGGCAAGACCTACGCCAAGTTCCACATCGATGTCGGTTGCGGCGATGTGCTCGTCGGCGAGCCCGAAAGGATCGTCGGCGACGATCTCTTGTCGTTCGCCGGCATCCCCCCCGCCGAGGTTCTCGCGATCTCCAAGGCCCAACAGTTCGCCGAGAAGGTCCACGCCTACTCGTTCGCGTGGAAGGATCGCCTCAACACCCGGACCAAAGACCTCGTCGACCTCGTGCTCCTGATCGAGCGCGGTCTTCCCGACGTCGACCAGATACGAGCGGCCCTCGCTGTGACGTTTTCGTCGAGGGCGACGCACCCGATGCCGGCAGAGCTTGCGTCCCCTCCGACGGCTTGGGCGACGGATTTCCCCGCAATGGCGGCCGAGGCGGGGCTCTCGACGAGCGACTACCTCCAGGCGTTCGCGATTCTCGACGCATTCTGGACTGCGGGTTCGCTGTTCTCGACCAGCCCGCCGGCGGAGTAAGCGCAGACACCGTCTGCGCTTTCACACCCGACTTCCTCTTCGCCGCGTCGTTGCCGGATACGATCACCCTCCCCGTGCCAGCCCGAGGATGGCCTCTCTGACAGGCGGCGAAAGTCGGTGCCACGTCAGGACGAGTTCGCGAAGGGCCTCGTCTTCCCGACACCCTTCCGACAAGGCGACCTTGCAGTTTCCACAAATCATTTCGCCGAAGCGGCTTGCGTCGTTTGGTTCGCGGGTGCAATTCCCGCCGCCTCCACTCCTGACAATCGCTGTCAGGGGACGAAAAATGACGACAACCCCCGTCTTCGACGGGGGTTGCGTCGTTTACGGATTGGGCCTCGCCACTGCCAACGGATGCCCCGTCGTGACAGGATGGGACACCCGGAATACTCCCATTACGCTGCAACCCGTCGGCGGTCGGGCCGGCTTCACCCCCACCCCCGCTTCTCTCCCCGGGGGGCGTCCAGGGGAGCTGGCTCAGGGCCTTCGCCTGGTCGTCGATCCCGATGTGGGTGTAGCGCATCGTCATGTTGACGTCGGAGTGCCGGGCGAGCTCGCGGGCCTCGGGGACGGTCGCGCCGTTGCGGAGCAGCTCCGTGATGTAGGTGTGCCGGCCCGCCGCGTGGAAGTCGGCGATCCCCTCCGCCGTCTCGTACGGGATGCCGGCCCGCTCCAGGTCCTTCCGGACCATCAGCCAGGTCTTCTTGCCGGCGAGCCCGGGGAACAGCGGCGCATCGGCCGGCAGGGCGGGCATCCACTCCCGGAGCATCCGGAGCAGCTCGGGGTGGACCGGCAGGATGTCCTCGCGGCGGTGCTTCGAGAACGCGGCCCGGACGGTGACCTTGGGCGGCTCGGACGCGAAGTCGAAGCTGCCCGGCGTCAGGCTCGACAGCTCGTTCTTGCGGAGGCCGGTGAGGTACGAGACGGCGTACAGCCGGGCCCGCTCCTCGCCGGAATACCCCTGGATCGGCCTCGAGCAGCCCCGTGCCGAGGCGATCAGCCTCGAAACCTCGTCGGCGGTGAGCGCCCGCCGCTTGTGCCGGACGTCGACCTCGGTGTTTAGCCTGGTGAGCGAGGCGACCGGGTTGTGGGGCAGCCGCTTGCTGGCGACGAGCCACTTGCCGAACTCGTCGATCGCCTGGACGTAGTGGTTGTACGTCTTGTTGCCGAGGTCCTCCTCCCTCGCCATCTTGCGGAGGAACCGCTCCACATCCTCGGCGTTCAGGTCGTCCAGGGTCCTGAATCCGCACCCCGAGACGACCCGTTCGATCCGGGTGGTGATGAGGCGGACGTGCTTCGGCGTGTTGTGCGCGAGGCTCATTAGGAAGGCCTTGACGTGGCCGGCGACGGCCGATCGCTTCCGCTCGACGAGCTGCTCCTGCGCGGGGTCGATCGAGCCCCCGTCTGCGGAGCATCGCCTCGTGCTCGAGCCGGGCGGCGAGCCGCTCGGTCTCGCCCCGGTCGGTGAACCCCTTGACGGTGCGTCGTGCCCCGTCGTGGTCGGTGTAGCCGATGTACCAGGGGGCCCCCTTCCTAGTGGTCTACCGCTGTAAAGGTTGTGGGTAGAGATGGGCGAGTTTCCGACGGGCGTCGGCCACACGGAAGCTCCACTCCAGCCTTACCCCGAGCCGATTCCGCTCCGTCTGCCACGTATCGACCTCCCTCGTCACGGACTCCTTGTCGGGCAGGCGGCGGTCGAGGCACTGCCGGGAGAGCACCGACAGCTCGCACTCCGCCATGTTCAGCCAGCTGGCGTGCTTGGGCGTGAAGTGGAACTCCAGGCGACGGGCCAGCCGCCACGCCTCATCCGGCGGATAGGTGGCGAAGAGCGACCCGAGCGCATGAGTGTTCAAGTTGTCCAGCACTACCCGGATCACGTCCGCCTCCGGATACAACTCGTCGCAGAGGTGGCGCATCTGGGCGGCGAAGTCGGGGATCGCCCGGCGGTCCGTCACCGTGACATGACGCCGGCCAGCCAGGGGCTCGACGATCACGAACAGGTTGGCCGTGCCATGGCGGGTGTATTCGTAATCCTGCTTGGCTGGCGAGCCCGGCCGAGGCGGGATCGGCTCGGCGACATCGCCCCGCAGCTCCTTGCTCGCCTCGTCGAAGCAGACCACCGGCCGGGCCGAGTCGTGGGCCTCGGCATACAGCTCGAGCACGTCCTCCATGCGATGGATGAACTCCCCATCTACGCCCTTCGGCAGGCACCACGACTTCTTCTGCCACGGCTTGAGCTCGCTTTTTTTAGGACCCGCAGGATCGTGTCCTCGGAGACCGATTCGACAACCTGGAGCTCGACCAGGCGGTTGGCCAGCATGCGTGCGGTCCAGGTGGCCCGCCCCTCAGGCACCGGGTTGCATGCCATGGCGATGACGATCGCCTCGGCCTTGCCGTCGAGGAGGGGCTTGGCCCCGGGGCGTGGCCTCTCGTGGATCGCGGCGCCGAGCCCGCCGGCGGCGAACCGACGCCGGACGTTGGCGACGGTCCCGAGGGAGACACCGACCCCCTCGACGATCTCCTCGTCGGTCTCGCCGGCATCGGTCCGGAGGAGGATCTGCGCCCGATTCCGCTGACGACGGGTCAGGGGACCGGCCTCCCACCGATCGAGCCTCCATCCTCTGGTCATCTGTCAACTGAACCGCATGTCGCTTCGGCATGATCGGCCTCCTATGAGGCCATCTTACCGGAATGACCGTCAATCTCTACAGCGGGCAACCACTAGAGCGGTCGCTTTTCTGCTTGTAGATCGAGGCCATGACGCATCTCCCTGGGGAAGATCGGATTCTGGATCGCCGGGGTCGGCGGTACAAGAGCAATCCGACGGCCCGTGGAGAGCCGGATGCGGCCGGGGCCTGTGCCGGCGAAGACGCTGGTGCCGATACACAGTCCAACGCGCCGGGGGCGACCCACGGCAGTCCAGGCTCGGTCGATTCTGGGACTACGCGTCCCGACCCGGTTGGTGGCACACTTCCGGGTGGCCGTCCCACGAGTTGCGGCAAGACCACGATTCTTGTAAACTAGTCGGATAAACTAGATTGGAGGGACGACCGTGGAATCCGTCGGGACTTTCGAGGCCAAGACGCACCTCACCCGCCTCCTGGAGCGGGTCGCGAAAGGCGAGCGGATCGTCATCACGAACCGGGGCAAGCCCGTCGCCATGCTCGTGCCCCCCGAGGTCGGCGATCGGGCCGATGTCGCGGAAGTCGGCCGGGCCATGCTGGCCTACCGCGACCAGGTGAAACGCGAGCTCGGCGGTTCTTTCCGCGACCTGGCGCACGAGGGCCATCGGCACTGATCGGGGTCCGATATTCGATGATCATGCCTCACCCGCCCGACCGCTTCGTGCTGGACGGCTCGATCACCCTGGCCTGGCTCTTCCACGACGAGAAGGATCCTTACGCGGACGCGATCGTGGGCAAACTCCCGCGACTCGAGATGCTCGTGCCGAGGCTGTGGCACCTGGAGATCGCGAACGTCCTGCTCGTCGGCGAGCGCCGCGGCCGTTGCACCCAGGCGGACGTGACGACCTGGCTCTCGTTCCTCTCGGGGCTCCCGGTCGTCGTCGACCGCGACACCGAGGCGCGGGCGTGGTCCGACACCATCCCCCTGGGGCGGCAGTACGGTCTGAGCGCCTACGACGCCGCCTACCTGGAGCTGGCGTTGCGCGAGGGCGTCCCGCTCGCCACCCTCGACGCGAGGCTCGAGGCCGCGGCGACGGCGGCCGGTGTGGCGATCTATCAACCGTGATCCGACGAACCGAAGTTGCAAGGGGGCAAGAGGTCGCGCGAACTCCCGCGGATGGCGTGGACGCAGATCCCTCGATTCAGGCCCGATGAGATCACGCGATGCTGACGACGATTTGCCGTGCACCATCTCCATCTTCGGCCGAATCGCGCGCCCGGGCGTTCACCGCATCCCGGGGGATGGCTTGAGGGTCCGCCGCCGGCGGGTGGACAAGTCGGATCACGCGCACCGTCTCGGGCTCAGTGGGACCCGGCCCCTCGCCCGCGGGCACCCCTGGACATCGCCTCCAGTTCCTCCCGCGCGACCCGGTAGAACTCCCGGTCGGCGTCGGCCCACTCCTCCTCGCGGAGCACCACCTGGATGATGGAGCGGCACCGCCGGGCGATCCGGATGGCCGCCTCGTGGGTGCGAGTGTCGGTCGGCTGGTTCTCGATGAACATCGCGATCCTCACCCCCTGGCAACCGGGATCGTATCGATATGAATTGATGAAACTTCGCCAGTGAGCCAGACGTGGCCCGCCGTCGTGAGGAACTCGGCCCCGCCCCCGGCCGCTTCGGCGGAGCGCACCCGCAACACGATCCACGACCCGCCGGCCGCCCTCGCGACCCCCAGGGCATAACCGAGGTCCGACGTGAGGTGGACATAAGCCCGCCTCATCGGGCGGAGCCCGTGCTCCCGGATCCGCCCTTCGCGGTCCGAGGACGTGCCGTGGAAGAGTCGGGCCGGCGGAGACGCCGGACGGGCCGCGACGACGCCGGGCAGGGAGTGCCCGTAGAGGGCCCGGATCTTCCCCGGGCGGATCTCGAACCGCCCCGAGTCCTGCGTCCGGACGAGGTCCTCGAGACACCGGACGTTGACGGCCTGCAGACGCTGTCCCGCCCCCCGGACGGCCCGCGCCACGTCCCTGAGATTCGCCCAACCCTCCGCGTCGACCGCGACCCCCCGAGGGGGCCCGCCATGCCGGAGCAGGAACGCCAGGACGCGGACCAGCGACGGACCTTCCTCTTCCAGCCCCATCGCGAACCCGGCGGTGTCCGAGGCGGCCTCGGCGAAGATGAGCGCCGCGCGTCTCCGCAGTTCATCGTCCTCGTTCGACATCGGTCACCCCTTGGCGGCGCGGCCGGGGGTCGGGCACCCGGAGGCGACCCACGCCTCGACGTCCGCACGCCGCCAGCGCGTGCTGCCGCCGAACTTGACCGGGGCCACGATCTTCCTCGTGCTGACCAGCCTCCAGAGGGTCCGCGTCGAGATGTCCAGCATCCCGGCGACCTCGTCGGCCGAGATCAGCAGCGGGGCGGGCGGCGCCCCCACTCCCCTCTCAGTCGCTCCCATCGTCTGCCTCCGTCCCCGGCCCGGCGACCTGCCTCGATGCAGGTTCTCCGGTCAATCTTCCCGGCCCGGGGAGGGCTGAGGACAGTTCAGGCTCGGTTCATCCTGGAGAGATTTGAATGGAATTAGCCCCGATCCCTGCCGGGAACGACGAGGTCGGGTTGGCGTCATCAACAGCAAGTGCGGCTCGGCCAGAAGGTCCGCAGGTCGTCGCGTCTGCGCCTCGACACGCCAGAATGTCAGTAATTGGTGTGCGTCCGGCAAACCCCTTCTTGCAGCCCACTCTACGATCGGGGCATGGTCGAAAGGGGGTGAACCATGGCACAGGCGATACGGGATCTGGGGCGAGAGCCACACCGGCGACGGGTCCTGGTGCGGTGGCGGCGTAGCGGACTTTCCGTGCGGGCCTTCTGCCGGGCGGAGGGCATCAGCGAGCCGTCGTTCTACGTGTGGCGGCGGAAGTTGGACCCGGCCGACCACAAGAAACCGGCCTTCCTCCCGGTGCATGTCGTTACCGAGGAGGCCAAACAGCCCGTGACTCGTGACATCGAGATCGTCCTGGCCAACGGTCGCTGCCTGCGGGTCGGGCCGGGCTTCGATCCCCACACGCTGGTGACGCTCGTCGATCTCCTCGAAGCCGGGGGCACCTCATGCTGAGCTTGCCCCCGACCGTACGCATCTGGCTCGCGGCGGAACCGGTCGATCTTCGAAAATCGTTCGACGGTTTGGCGGCCATGGTCCAGGAAGGACTGCGGGGCAACCCGCTGTCGGGAGACATCTTCGTTTTCCGCAACAAGGCCGCCGACCGGATCAAGCTCCTGGTCTGGGAGGAAGACGGATACGCGATCTGGTACAAACGATTGGAAGCAGGACGCTACCGTTGTAGCCGTTCCCGGCGCGGGTTGCTTGGTCACGTCCGCGCGATTATAACGGCGGCATGGACCGGCCGACCTCGATCCCTCAGCACGTCTGGGACAGCCTTTCGGATGAAGCCCGTGTGGTCATCGGCTCCGTCGTCGAGGGATTGGAACGACGGGTCGCCGAGTTGGAACAGCACGTCCGGGATCTGATGGCCCGCCTAGAACAGGATTCCACCAACAGCTCCAGGCCGCCGTCGTCCGACCCGATCGGCGTCAAGCGGAAGCCACCTGCGCCGCCGTCGAGGGAGCGCCGGGGCGGGCAGAAGGCCCATCCGCGTCGGTTGAGGGCCCTGGTGCCGCCCGAGCGCGTCGCCTCGGTCACCGACTGTAAGCCGACGGAATGCCGGCGCTGTCGACGCCCGTTGAGCGGGGTGGACGCCCAACCCCGGCGCCACCAGGTGGCCGAACTGCCGCCGATCGAGCCGGAGGTGCATGAGTGCCGGCTCCATCGCCTCGGTTGCCCCCACTGCAGGACGGTCACCTGCGGGACGCTGCCCGATGGCGTGCCCCGCACGTCGTTCGGGCCCCGTTTGCACGCGGCCCTCGGCGTGTTGACCGGGGCGTACCGGCTGAGCAAGCGGCAGGTCGTGCAGCTCGGCTCCGACCTCCTGGGCCTGACGATCTCCGTCGGAATGATCTCCAAGCTGGAGCGGATCACGGCGGAGGTGCTGGAGCAACCGGCGGCCGAGTTGGCCGAGGCGGTGAAGGCGGCCCAGGCGGCGAACATCGACGAGACGGGCTGGCGGGAGGCGCACCTCAAGGCCTGGCTCTGGGTCGTGGTGACCTCGGTGGGGGTCGTCTTCCGCATCGCCCGCTCGCGGGCCGGGGCGGTGGCCGCGGACCTGCTCGGTGAGGAGCCGAAGCCGATCGTCATCAGCGACCGCTGCCCCGGCTACGAGTGGATCAAGCTGAAGTCGAGGCAAGTTTGCTGGGCCCACCTGCGTCGCGATTTCCAGGCGATGATCGACCGCGATGGCGACGGCGCCGAGGTCGGACGGCAACTGCTCTGGCAGTCGAACGAGCTGTTCGAATCCTGGCACAAGGTCCGCGACGGCACCATCCAACGATCGACGTTCCATCAATACCTCGCGTGGCTGCGGCCGATGGTCCGTTCGAGCCTGGGGCGCGGGTCTCGATGTGCCTGTCCGAAGACGGCGGCGACGTGCGGCGAGTTGCTGCGCCTGTGGGATTGCCTGTGGACCTTCACCCAGGTCGACGGCGTCGAGCCGACGAACAACGCGGCGGAGCGAGCGTTGCGGCACGCCGTGATCTGGCGGCGGATCAGCGGTGGGACTGACAGCGAAGGCGGGAGCAGGTTCGTGGAGCGGATGCTGTCGGTGGTGGCCACCTGCCGGCTGCAGAAGCGTAGCGTGCTGGAGTACTTGACGCGGTGTCATCAAGCCTATCGTCACGCCCAACACGTCCCCTCCCTTTTGTCGCCGGCCGCGTCCCTGACTCGCGCCGGGTGATCGTATCCGCTCGCCCTCTCGACGGAGACTCAATGTCGTGGGGCCACTTCCGCTGTGTCGTTCGGCAACGTCGAATCAGCTGTAATCCTCCCGCGAGCAACGCATTTGTTGCCCTCGTACAGTTCGAACTCCCTGCCCTCACGAAGTGAGTCGTGCGGTGCCTCGTCAAAGAGGTAATGAACGTCGGCGACCCACCGAAACTCCGTGCTGAGTGATTCACGCTTGACGATGACTAACGACCAGGACGCACCTGCCGGGGGCCAAGGATCGTCGAGGAACCGCACTTCGGTGGCATATGCAGGAATTCCGACTCCGAGAGGGGGCCTGGAACGCCCGCCATCAGCCTTTGGAATCCAGTCCACTACCGCACACTTCGTGACCATTTCGATGACTCCAAGGGGCGTGGTTTGAGCGGCGGCAAGTCATCGTTATGGAGATAACGCGCCGGGCGATGACCGTCGAGATTCGGACGAGTAGAGAGACTCGGAGCGTTGTTCGGGACGTCAACTTCGATGAGTTTATACTTCCCGTCGGGGAACAAGGGACGTGTCCTGCTATTCCCTAGGGCGTGGGACTTGGCGCCTTCGAGGGAGTCGGCAAACCATTTCCCTTCGAGCGAGTTGGGGCCTTGTCGAAGTTGGCCGGTCTTGAGTATGTCCTGATACTCCGCCTCACTTACCGCACGGCTGTACTTTCCGGGATTTTATAGCTTCCGAACCGTCGGTCGGGTCCGAGGCCGCGCGAGGATTGGAATCAGCCGCTCTCGAGGCTCAGTTCCCAGCCCGTGCTCAGACAGAGTATCTCCCAGCAGTGGGAGACCTGGGCAACGCCCCGGTTGACCTGAACCCAGACTCGCTCCACAGGACCGCCGGTACCGAGGTTGAAGGTGACTTCGTATGATTCGGATTCCACGTGGCCGCACATGAAGGAGGGTCGCTGCTCCAGGGCTCCACTCACCATCTCTGGCAGCGCGATCCCTCGTGCGTTAAGGCTCGCGAGCTTCTCCCGGCCGGACGGTGACCAGTCGAACGCGACATCAGGGAATACGGCGCGAAGTGACTGCTGGACCGAAGTCGGTGTGCCCAGCGGCTGGCCGTCGTCTCGTTGGAGCGTTCCCTGGATACACACGAGCGGAGCCGCCTGTCCAAATCGATTAGACGGGGGCCGGCCCGAGCGGGACGATGGCGGTTACCACACCAGCCTGACACCCCGAGCGGAGCCGGCCCCCGATGACATCCTCGCATCTCACGCCCGCCCCGTGCCAGTGGTTCTCCTGGCTCGCCGTCGCCCTCGACCGTCGCTCCGCTCCCCGGCTCGCCCTGCTGTTCCTCGGCGCCGTCCTGGCCCGGGGCCGGCGCACCGTCACCACCTGGATCAGGGCGGCCAAGCTCGGCGGTCAATATCAGCGCTGCTACGTCGCCGTGGCGGCCGCCGGCAAGCGGGCCGATCGCATCGCCCGACGACTGCTGACCGAGGTGGTCCGGCCGCTCCTCAAGGGGGCCACGCGGCTAACCCTCGCCCTGGACGACACCCCGACGAAGCGGTATGGCCCGCACGTCCAGGGGGCCGGCGTGCATCACAACCCGACACCCGGCCCTGCCGGTTCGCCCTATGTCTACGGCCATGTCTTCGTCGTCCTGGCCCTGCTCGTGGCCCATCCGTCGTGGGGAGTCGTCGCCCTGCCGCTGCTGGCCCGGCTCTACGTCCGCAAGAAGGACCTGCCGGGCATCGACCCGAAGCATCGGCCGCCGTTCCGCACCAAGCTGGAAATGGCCGTCGAACTGCTGCGGTGGGCCAAGCCCTGGCTGGGGCTGCTGGGATTGCCGATCCGGGTGGTGGCCGACGGTGCCTATGCCAAGGCGGCCTTCCTCAAGCCGGCGATGTCACTGGGCATGACGGTCGTCAGCCGACTCAGAAAGGATGCGGCGTTGCGGACGTTGCCCGGCCCACGGCCGGCGGGGAAGCGGGGCCGGCCGCGGACCTACGGGGAGGAAAAGATCGACCTGGCCAAGCGAGGCGGCCAGCGGCGTGGCTGGTCGTCCGACACGTTCGACCTTTACGGGCAGAAGGCGGTCAAGAAGTACAAGACGTTCCTGGCGACCTGGCGGCCGGCCGGTGGCGCGATCCGAGTGGTGCTGGTCGATGAGCCGACCGGATGGCGGGCCTATTTCTGCTCCGACACCGAGGCGAGCGTGGCCGACATCCTGGGGATGGTGTCCGACCGGTTCAGCCTGGAGATCACCTTTCGCGAGTGCAAGCAGGTCGTCGGGGCGGGCCAACAGCAGGTGCGGTTCATCTGGGCGAACATCGGGGCGTTCCACGTCTGCCTGTGGACGTTCACGCGGACCGAGGCGTGGGCCTGGGGCCGGAAGCAGGAGGAGTTGGTAGACCGCTCGGGCTCGCCGTGGGATAGCTCGCCGCGCCGTCCGAGCCACGCGGACAAGCGGCGGGCGTGGCGTCGTGAATTGCTGGGCGAGGAGATTCGTGCGACTCTACGCCCGGGGGCGACCGAGGCGGAAATCCCGGCCATGGCAGAAAGGCTGCTCAGCTTGGCCGCATGAGATATACATTCACCCGGAAAGTACAGTTACGAAACCATCTTCGGGACAGGTCGCCTCCTGGCTGCCCTGGCGGTTGGGATTCCCGCTCTCACCGCCCAGATTTTCCCCGGCCCGATGACAGAGCAGGAAAAGGCGCTCAAGCGGCTGGCGGAGAACCTGCACCGTAAGAACTACACCGGCTATGAGCAGGTGGTGCGCATCACCGAGCTGGCGGAGCTGACGGGCAAGCAGGGCAAGGATCTGGCCGAAGCGCTCAACTGCGATCCGTCGTGGGTGTCGCGCATGCGGTCAGTGGCGAAGCTCCGGCCCGAATGGCTGGAGGCGTTGCGGGCCGAGCAGGTGACGATTTCCGACTGCTCCGAGGCCAACAAGCTCAGCATCGACGATCAGGTGATCCTGCTGGAGTCGAAGCTTTCCGGCCATGCCATCGGACGCGAGGGAATGAAGGCCGCCGCACAGAAGCTACGGCAGGGCGGAGGCAAGTCGGCTAATTCAACGCCGCCCGAGCGCAGCAACCGCGTCAAAATCCCGCTCGCCATGACTTTGAAGGAACCGGACGCAGCCGGGAAGGTCACAGAGGTGAATATCCGGGGCATCGTCACCGTGGCCAGCCATCCGGGTGAGGAGGTTGACTTGGAAGGCTCGGAAACGCTGCTGCATGAAGCGTTGCGGGCCGTGCGCGCCGCACGGACACGAGGGCTCGGCCTCAAGGCCGCGCAAGCTTCCTGGAAAGATATGGCGGCAATGAAGGCGAAGACCGCGCCCGCTCCGCCCGCCGCGGACTGATCCCGGTAGCAACTCGATTCAGTAGGCCCACCGGAGCGTTACCGGCGGGGGAGTTCGGAAATCTGCGCAAAAAAAGGACGGCGGTGTGGTGGCCGCCGTCGCGATTCAAGCAATTTACCCCAACTCAGGAACCCGCGCAATGAAAAAAGACCGACGACCATGGCCCTTATTGCGGCTGCATCAAATGCAAGCCGCTCGACGCTGCCGACCCCGCAGAAACGGGCGAGTGGCCAGCCCTCACACCGGATGCATTGGCTGCTCGGGAGGAAGGGGGAGGTGCCGGTACTCTCACCGGCATGCAGGGAAACCCCGCACTGTCACGCCTGAAAGGAGGTGGCGTTCCCCCAGCCAATCGCCGGTGACTGGCCAACCCTACTAAGCAGTAGTTTCCCTGGAAATCGACACTCTCGTCGCGACGTCGCGTAGCATCTCCGTCCCCTCGACGCCGCCGAGCGGCTCCCGAGGCCCTGAAAACCAGGCGTCCGACACCTTGAGTGCGTCGGATCCATCTGCGATACTTCATCGCGGCCTACACTCAGGCCACTTTCTCCTCGTGTTTCAGCCAGTTCGAGAGGAGACGCTGGATTTCCGGCCGATGACGCCTCAGCAACCGCTCCACGTCCAGCACGCTCGCTCGGTCCTTCTTCTTGTTCCACGGCGGCGGCGACCACCAATCCGTGCATCCTCGCTCATCCAACGCGAATTGCAACAGCCGCAGCAGGCTCATAGTGATCCATTGCACCTGCGTCGTCCGCTCGATCGGCGACTTCGTCCAGGCTCGACACTCCTCCCATCCCAGCCTCTGCTTCAGGTCCCGGAACCCGTCCTCCTGGCGGAACCTCGCGGCGAACAACTCGACCATCTCCAACCCGCTCAGACCCAACGCCGAACTCACCACCGTGAATCGCTTCTGGTAACCCTCGACCTCGGCCACCACCGCCTTGACCGTCACGTCATGTCCGAGCACCCGCCAGAGGCAGGCGATCTCCTTCCAACGGACCTTTCGCACCCGGCCGTAGATAAAGGCCTCGCCCTTCTTCCAATCCCCGGGCCAGCGTCCCCCCTGGCGAGGCGGGGACAGCTTCTTGCCCCACACGGGAGTCCGGCCTCGTTTCCCCTTGGGTCGCTTGGCCGGCGGCAGGGCGTGGAGTCGGGCGTCGTGCCGCAACCGGGTCAGGAAGTCGATGCGAGGCAAGCCCTCTTCGGCCATGACCAGTGGCCGAACGACATTCTTCAGGGCGTAGCCGCCGTCGAAGACGCCCAGGTGAGGCCCGGCGTTGATCCGGGCCTGTTCCCGCAGCAGTTCGACGGCCAGTTCGCACTTGGTCCGGAAGACCTGCTTGGGGCCGGCGACGCCACAGCGGAAGGGGAGTTGCGACTTGCGGAAGTAGAGCCGCCCGGAGATCGGCAGATACCAGGCGGGCTGGCCATCGTTCTTGAGCAAGGCCCCGAGGCAGACCCAGTTGTGAGCCCGGACGGTGGTGGCCCGGTTGGGACAGCGAGCGGTGTATTCGTGGAAGGTGCATGTGCCCCAGACGTGCTCGCCCGAGCGATGGACCTTGGTGTCATCGACGGCCGAGATCCGATAGCCGTGCCAGATCCGGCCGGGAGCCTCGTCGATGAGTCCGGAGAGGTTGCTGGTGAGGATCTCGGGCTTCCAGACGGCGTACTCGGCGAAGGATTCCAGGGCCTTCCAGTCGGCCAGTCGCTCGATGGCGACGACCGACTGGGTGATGGTGTGCTCCTCGACGTTGAGGGATAGAGCGGTGACCCACTCGACGAAGCGGCGGTAGCCGGGTCGAGTGAATGCGGAGGCGAAGGGTTTGAGGAGTAGTTGCCAGAGGGACCAGACGACTGTAGCCTGCCGCATCGGGGCATCTCCGTTTGCGGAGTTGATGGGAGGGTAAGCACCCATCAAGGTCCGCTGGGGAGATGCCCCGCTCAAGATATACGGAACTTCAGATCGGTTGCTCGATTTTCAGGGAAACTACTGACTAAGGGCGCTCCATCGGTTTCGACTTTTCTACGCTCCACCGATTTCACAGCACCCCGTTCGCACGGGATTCAACGACCAAACTAAATCACAGTTCCACCCTTCGCACAAGGACATTTCGATGCTCAAGAATTTCAGCGAGTCCCTGAGGAACACGATCCAGCTCATCACCAGCCTCGTCCAGCTCGGCATCCTGCTGGCCGTAATCGGCGGCGGCTGGTGGGTCTACGACAAGATCAGCAACATCGGCAAGCACATGCCGAGCCTTCCCAGCATGGCCGACATCGTGCCGCCGAAGATCGAGGTGAAGGTGCCGGACGTGAAGCTGCCCGACATCAACATGACCGACCTCACCGTGCCCGAGATGCTGTTCGGTCGGAAACAAAGGCCGGTGGATAACGGGCACTTATGGCAGTTTGATGAACCTTGACTTGGAAAGAAAGCGGTATTGCAGAGAACACGGCTGCCTTTCGAGCGAGCACAATCACTCTCCCGGCGTCGATGGTGGAATCCTTCGAGGCGCGCGAGCGATGGCAAAGTTGATGGGACGCCTATGACAACCATCGCCGTCGGCCTCATCCTCGGGGTGCTGTTCTGGCTGCTCAGGCAGCGCGAGCGGCGAACAGCGCCCCCAATGTCACCCAAAGACCCACTCGATTCACCCTTGATGTTCTGGTCGCCCAAAGACCCATTGACACAACGCGATTTGTTTAGGTCGGTATGCGTTATGGGTTCATCAGGCTCAGGGAAAACATCGGGCGTCGGTTTCCAACTCGGCAAGGCGCTGGCGCGCGCGAAAAACTGTCGATGCTCATCTTCGCATCGAAACCGGAGGACCGCAAATTTTGGCAAAGCATCGCCGGGGCCGCCGGGAAGGAGCTAATCACGTTCGCGCCCGGCGAGCCGCACCGCTTCAACTTCATGGATTTCGAGTCGAGGCATGCCAATGTTTCAGCGCGGGAACTGACACAAAGCATCCTTATCGCGGCGGAAACGCTGACAAAATCGGAGGGCGGCACTACAGAAAGTTTCTGGAAGATCAACAAGGCCCGCGTGCTGCAAAACGGCATCGAGCCGCTGTTGCAAGCCTACGGCAAACTCGACCTGTACGACTTGCAGCGGTTCATCACCGACGCGGCGAAATCGCTGGATCAGTTCGCCTCGGAGCAATGGAAGGCCGGATACCACCACGAAGCCATGGGCAAGGCTTATGAGAATTGCAACAAGCGAAAAGTGGAGGGCAAAGCAGGTGTGGGAATAGCCGCACACGATCTGGATGTAGCATTTGAATTCTGGGGCGAATGGGCGGCGATGAATGATCGCACCCGCTCGTCAATCCTGGCCGACGTGATGGCCACGCTGTTCGTCTATAACACTGGCGAAGTGAAGGAGATGATCGGCACCAGAACGACGATCAGCCCGGACATATTCGAGCAGGGGCCTGGCTGTTTGTGGATTATCCCGTTGCCAACTTCGGGGCGGCTGGTTCCTTCATCATGGGCGCATGGAAGCTCTCCGCTCAGAAATACATCCTGCGCAGAGCGGCCACGGAAACGACGCCGACGCTGGTGATCTGGGCTGATGAATACCAAAACGTCATGTCCAGCTTCGATGCCCCTTTCCTCGCGGAATGCCGCTCGCACCGTGCAGCGATGGTCGTACTGACGCAATCCATCCACAGCTTCTTTTCATCCATCGGTGGTAAGGAGGCGCACAGCCAAACCAAGGCCCTGCTGACGAATTTCGGCACCAAAATCTTCACGGCGCTGGGGGACGAGGAATCGGCCAAATTCGCCAGCTCGCACATCAGCCGCACGATCATCCGGCTGGCCAGCTCATCGCGGTCAGGCGCGGCCAAAATGTTCAACGAGTTCTCCGGCAATTACAACCTCAGCACCTCGCTGAGTGAGTCCGTCAGCGAGAGGCTATTGCCGGGGCTTTTCATGAACGGGCACAAGACAGGCGGCCCGGAAAACGGCTGCATCGTCACCGCCTGGGTCATCAGGAACGGCGAAAGTTTCTCCAACGGGGAAAACGCCATGCTGGTTGGATTCTCACAGAAATGACCATATCGGTGGCTTCACCGAAATGGTTTCCATCAAGAGGAGCAACTATGTCAGAAGGCTATGAACAGCAGCCGAAACCCTCGCTGCGGGAAATCGCCGCCAACACGATGCTGGTGAGGCACACCATCGTCACCGTCCACAAGCTCTGCCTCGCCGTCTTCATGCGGCGCGGCTTCGGAACCAAGGCGTTCGACCCCTACGGGTTCTTCGCCCTCGTCGTGCTCATCGGCCTATCGGCGGCTTACCCGGTGCTTTACACCTTCATGGTGGTCTGGTTCTTCACCCTCGTCGCGCAGCGCATCGACACCTTCCGGCTTTACCTCAAGGGCTATCGCGGGCATAGCCGCTATCACGGCTTTCCGTGGCTGGCCGGGCTCATGCCCAACGTCAAAACGCCGGAGCAGGCACTCAGGTTCGAGCCGTTCATGTGCCTGTTCGTCGGGCTTTTCATCGCCACATTCAGCGCGCCGCTGGGCGTCTTCGTCATGGCCGGGTTCGTTTCATTCCCCGTCAGCATGGCAATTGAGGAAATCTCGCTTCGCCGCGAGGTGCAGGAGATGAACGATTCGGAGATTGAGATGGAAAACATCTCCGAGCGTTTCCGGCGGCAGTGATGGCAGCAGGGGCAGGAATCGAACCTGCGACCCGCCCGGAAACGGACGAACCGCACTTCCGGGCTGCTCTCCCCTGAGCTACGCCGCCACGGATTTCAGACCACGTTTCTCTACCTCAGTCAAGGAGTTTCACAGTGGCAAAAGAACCCACGTCGATGATCGGGCACCTGCACAGCGCGGTGCAGCGGAGCGGGCGCGCCGTCTTCATGAACCCCGTTACCAGATTCATCGGGCGCACCGTCGTCGAGATGGGCGAAAGGCTCATCCCGCACGGGGCAAACGAGCTTGGCAATGCCATCTACACCGGCAGCGCCTACGCACCCCCCGTCCTCCACACCCCGGATCAGGGCAATGTCCACGGCACGGGCGCGGCACAGAAGAAGGAGGAACCCGCGCCGAAAGTCGAGCAGGTCTCTTCGCCCCAACCGGCCAGCGGGTGGGGGTATCAAGCGCCCATGGGGTTCAGGGAGGTCGGATACCGCGACAACGCCAAGATCGTTGACATGCAGCCGCAACTCGAAGGAGCCAAACAAGATTACAACGCTCGCCTCGAAGCGGCGGCGGCGCGGGCACCCAAGAGTGACAAGGGACAAGACCATGTTCGTTGATTCGCAAGCGGCTGATCCGGCCATCCACCGGATCGCGATCACCATCGCTCTCCAGTGTCGGCATATCATCCAGGGATGCTTGCGCGAAGAAGAATGGCATGACGCCGACTTGGCCTTTTACCGAATCGTTCGCGAGGCGCTCGAAAAACCCAAACGTCAGGAGGAGGTCTGAACATGCTGCTCGTAGAACTGCGAGACGAAGACGGGTTCGACGACCACGATCGGGCACGGGCTTCGGACATGGAGGAAAGCCGCCCGATTTACCCGCGCATCTTCCTCGCCGAAGAAGAAGCGCCGGACCACGAAGAGGTACAACCCGACGAACCGGAGGCGTGATCATGGAAGATGAAAAACCCTTGTCCCCGGCGACGCAGAAAGCAGTCTTCGCCGAGATTCGGGCCGACGAACACGCCGCCCGCGTCCGTGACTTCGGAGAGGCCGACGCTGCAACCTACGACGCCAGGATGGCGGAGGCCTACCGCTTTCGAGCCGAGGCATTGGGCCCTGAGCCGCCCAACCCACCACCGGTCACTCCGGCGGAACTCGAGCGGGCGGTGGCTGAAATCGAACGCCAATGGCAGCAGCCATCCTCCTACGACCAGCGGCTTGCTGAAGCCGCCGCACGGATGCCAAACAAACCCAAGGACATCGACAGGGCCCGATGACGCGCCAGAGGCAAGAGCGACGCGCCCCTGCCGCGATCATCCTGTCGTTGCTGGGGGGAAAAGTTGACCTGCCGAAAATGAACGGCAAGCAAAGCGGCTCGCCCGGCAGCGTGCTGGGTGGGCCGGGCGGCGGGAGACGGCGGAGACGCGACACCGAGGAGAAGGAGGTTACGTGAGATGAGCATCGATGCGGCACCAAAGCTGATCAATGCGGAAGAACTGGCCCAAATGCTCGACGTTTCCGAACGGACGCTCTGGCGGCTGCTCTCCGGTCACAAACTGCCCGAGCCGGTCCGCATCGGCCGCAACACGCGCTGGCGGTTGGCCGAGGTCACCGACTGGATCGAGCGGGGGTGCCCGATTGGAAAATAGCGATTGCGCGACAACGGGTGATGGCAGGATGCTGATTAGCGGGCCAGGGACTTTCCTGTCAGACCTGGCAAAGACGGGGCTGCGATGTCGCCGCACTCGGCCAGGGCGATGCCCGTGGTCAGGTCGTCGCGTGCGTGCTGCTCCCATGCGACGAGCGCCTTTGCCTTTCCTTGGGCGAGGCGCGCCCTCATGGCGTCCATTTTTTCGTCGATACTCATGGCTGGATTATCGCATAAAAGAAGCCCTTGCGCAACGAGGCAGCAAGGGGCGACGATGACTAGGCTGAACCTAGCCAGCGATGAAGCCCTGAAGCTCGCCAGCTGACCCACCTGGCGCGCTCCGCCTCCTGAACGTATAATCACCGAACCGACCCCGACACACCCGGAGCCATCCCCATGGCCTCGATCTACAAGAGATGCCGCGACAAGAAAAAGAAGAACGTCCCCTACCAGATCGAATACCTCGACGTAGACGGCGAGCGTAAGGTCGTCAAGGGGTTCACCGACAAGGGCCTCACTGAGCAACTGGCCGCGAAGCTGGAGAACGAAGTCCTCCTACGGAAGCGGGGGATGATCGACCCGCTGGCCGAGCAACTCGCCGTCCGTAGACAGTCGCTGGTCGGCGACTCCCTCGACGCATTCCGCCGGAGCATGGACAACACGACCCCGAAGCACCAGCAGCTCACCATGACGAGGGTGACTCGGCTGGTGGAGGCATCCGGGGCCAAAACGCTCGCCGATCTCGACGCCGAAAAGGTCGAGAACTGCCTGAAGGAACTCCGCCGGGCCGATGACCTCGGCGCCCGGACGTACAACCACTACCTCCAGGCGATCGACGAATTCGGGAAATGGCTCGTGTCGAGCAAGCGGCTGACGATCAACCCGGTGGCGGGCATCGAGCGGCTGAACGCGGAGACGGACATCCGCCATCCTCGCCGTGCGCTCACGACGGAGGAAGTCTCCAAACTCGTCGAGTCGGCCAGGTCGAGCGGCGTCGAGGTCCAGGGCTACGACGGAGAGCTTCGGGCTCGGGCGTACCTGATGAGCTTCTTCACCGGCCTGCGGCGGCAGGAGCTGGGGAGTCTCACGCCCCGGTCATTCAAGCTCGACGACGCCCAGCCGACCCTCAAGGTCAAGGCGGCCTGCTCGAAGCACCGGCGGGAGGACACCCTGCCGATGCACGCGGAGCTGGTCCTCCTGGTGCGTGAGTGGGTGCGTGTTCTTGGTCCGAAAGATCTTCTCTTCCCCCGGATCGAGAAGAAGAAGACCTGGCTGATGGTGAAGAAGGACCTGGAGCGGGTCGGCATCCCCTACGAGACGCACGAGGGCATCGCCGACTTCCATGCTGCAGGCCGGCACTCGCATATCACCGGACTGCTCAGGAACGGCGCCACGTTGGTCGAGGCCCGCGAATTGGCCAGGCACTCCGACGTCAGGATGACGATGAAATACACCCACATCGGCCTTCAGGATCAGGCCGACGCCCTGGCAGGTCTGCCAAACCCAAACGCATATACAACCGCTAATTGGCTGGGTATTGGCTGGGTTTCGGGCGGCGCTCAGGGGCAGGAGGTGACGCCGAGTGTCAGCGATCCTGACCAGAACACTCAGTCTACAAACGAACAAACCCCGGCGGAGCCGGGGCTTGTGTCGTCTTCTGTCGCAAGTTGTCACCAGATGGCAACTTACAGCGAAGTGGAGGCGGCGGGAATTGCACCCGCGTCCCGAGATTCATCGACGAGGGCATCTACGTGCGTATCCGGTCGTTTGATTGTCGGCCTGGTCCCCCCGATCGGCAGGGTGGACTGTGGCTTAGCTCCTCATGAGATTCGTCCGTGCCTCAAGGTGCGGCTTGGCAGGGACTAGCCCGCATTGGCGTCACCGGGCGGCCCTAGCGGGCGAAGGGACGCCGCGATGCCGTGCGCTGGTGTTTAGGCAGCGAGACGGAGAGAGGGAGTCCTCTCGGCAGATAGTGTTTGGTCGGCTTTTAACGAGGCCTGCTGACCAACCTCGGCACGCAGCCACACGCGTCAGCAATCCGGTCGATCCTGGTTCGCCCCCGGGTTCTTGAGTATTCCGGACGAAGGCTGTTAAGATTGTACCTGCCCGCTCCGCCCGATCAAGGTGGTCTCCAGGATTGCGTCTCTCGACGGCCTCGCGAATCCTCTCCGAGGATGGATCGGAAGCCCTCTTGGCTAGTGGTTGAGCCCGGAAGTTCTTTGGAGTAATTTCGGCTGCCCTCCTCTCGGAGGGCCTTGATTTCGGCCTATTTTGAGAGTCTAGCAGCCGGGTTTACTACCCAGAATTTGAGAGTCTGACCACGAGGCGGCGATTCCCGCCCTGTTCTCTTCCTGACGGCGTCTCCTTGTTCCTCTTAGAATGCTGATTTCCGCCATGATTCGGGTTGAATCGCTGACCAAGCGTTTCGGGGGGATGGCCGCCGTGGATCGGCTTTCCTTCTCGGTGGGTCGGGGTGAGGTCGTGGGCTTTCTCGGGCCGAACGGCGCGGGGAAGACGACCACGATGCGGATGTTGACCACGTATTTGACCCCGACTTCCGGCCGGGCGTCGATCGCCGGTTTCGATGTCCTGGACTCGCCGCTTGCGGTTCGATCGCACGTCGGCTATTTGCCGGAGAGCGTGCCGCTTTACCCCGAGATGAGGGTCCGGGAGTTCCTGGACTTCCGGGCCCGGTTGAAGGACGTGCCTCGGGCTCGTCGCAAGGCCGCCGTGGGTCGCGTGGTCGAGAAGTGCCGGCTGGTCGAGGTCGAGCATCGGGTGATCGGCCAGCTTTCCAAGGGGTTTCGCCAGAGGGTCGGCCTGGCCGAGGCAATGGTCCATGACCCCGACGTCCTGATCCTGGATGAGCCGACCGCCGGGCTCGACCCGATCCAGATCCGCGAGGTCCGGACCCTCCTCCGGGAGCTGGGCGAGTCGCATACGCTGCTGCTCTCGACCCACATCCTGCCCGAGGTCGAGGCGGTCTGCGGCCGGGTCGTCCTGATCGCGGGCGGGCGGATCGCCCTGGATGAGACCTTGGCGAGGCTCCGGGAGTCGGAGACGATCGCCCTGGAGGTCCGGGGGCCTTCGGAGGCCGTCCGCAAGGCGATCGAGACGACCCCCGGCGTGGCCCGGCTCCGGGTCTCGGCGGTGGACGGCGAACTCTCGTCCTTCGAGGTCGTCTCGGCTCGCGGAGACGACCCTCGCGAGGCGATCGCGGCGAGGGTCATCAAGAACGGCTGGGGGCTGCTCCGGCTGGAACCCCGGCGCTCGACCCTGGAAGAACGTTTCGTGGAGGCCGTGGCCTCGCGACCTCCCGGGACCGGCGAGGCGGCCTGACATGAGACACGTCCCCTCCCTGGTCCGCCGCGAGCTGGCCGCCTACTTCCTGTCGCCGATGGCGTATCTGATCCTGTTCGGGTTCCAGCTCGTCGCGGCGTTCAATTTCTCTCAGATGCTCGGGGCGCTGGCCCAGTTCGCTCGATCCGGGGCGTATTCGAGCCTCCGAGACCCGATGAATAGCTATGTTTCGGGGAGCTTGCCGTTCTGGCTGGCGGTCCTCGTGGCCGTCCCGGCCCTGACGATGAGGCTCCTGGCCGAGGAGACGAGGAACGGGACCATCGAGACCTTGCTCACGGCCCCGGTTACCGAGACCGAGGTCGTGCTCTCGAAATGGGTCGCCGGGGTGGTGATGTACCTGGCCCTCCTCGTCCCGTTCGCCCTGTATCTGCCGATCCTCAGGCATTACGGGCACTACCCGTTCGACCTCGGCCCGATCTATGCCTCGGCGATCGGCCTGACGACGATGGGGATGATGTTCGTGGCCGTGGGCGTGTTCTTCACGCCCTGACGAGGCATCAGGTCGTGGCCGCGGTGGGGACGTTCGTGACCCTGTTCGCCTTGATTCTGGTCACGATGTTCGCCGCGTCGATCGCCTCGGAGTTGCGGTCGCCGTGGGCGGAGCCGTTGCGATTCCTCTCGGTGGTGGCGCAGGCGCACGAGCTGGGGTCGGGGATGATGGACGTCCGCCACCTGGCCTTGCACCTCTCGGCCTCGGCGTTCTTGCTCTATTCCACCATCAAGATCGTCGAGTTCTCGCGATGAATTCCCGATCTTTCGGGTCGAGCGGACCGGGTATGGGACGTCCATGAGCGTGTTGAGCCATCCGGGGTTCTGGTTCGCGGCGACGGCCCTGGCCGTGGGGATGTCGCTGGCGTGGGCGCTGAGAGGGTCGGCCCCGGGAACCCCGGCCCCGAGCGAGGAAGACGGCGCCTCTCCGGGCGCCCGTCATCGCGATCGGGCCCTGTTCCTCGCCGTCCTGGGCGCGGTCCTGGCCGCCGGAGGGGCCTTCGTGGCCGGGTCGGCCTCGATCCCTTGGTCGATCCCCCTGTTCGCCTCGGGGTTCGGCCTGGAATGGTTCGTCGCCCGGGAGAACCGGCCGTATCGCCATTCCAGCCCGAGCCTCCGCCGGATCGTCCGCTTCTCGGAGACCGCCCTGACCGCCTCCCTGCTCCTGGGCATCCTCGTGGTCGGCAACCTCGCCGCGTTCCGCTACGGGGAGAGGCCGATCGACTTCACCCGGGAGCGGGTCTTCTCCCTGGAATCGCTGACGATCCGCCAGCTTCAGGCCCTGGACCGGCCGATCCGCCTGATCGCGTTCTTCGATCGCGGGACGGTCCGTCAGGCCGACCGGCTCCGGCAGCTCCTGGAGCTCTATCGGGCCGAGAACCCGTCGATGGTCCGCACCGAGGTCCTCCCCCTGAACGCCGACCCGATCCGCACCGAGGAGTTCCTCAAGGCGTTCCCGGACGCCGAGATGGCGCGGGGCGGGGTGGCGATCGAGTCGGGCGAGGGGCCGTTGCCCGATCGCGTGATCGTCCGCAACGCGGAGATTTTCGACGCGGCCCCGTCCACCGAGCCCGGTCGGTTCGAGGTGGTGTTCCGGGGGGAAGACGCGGTGACCTCAGCCCTGATCCGGCTCCGCGAGGGGAAGAAGGCCAAATTCGCGATGACCACCGGTCATGGGGAGACGCCGGCCGTGGCCTCGGCGGCGAACCGCCCGTCGGTTTCGCGATTGAAGGCACGGCTGGAAGGCTCGGGCGCGGAGGTGACCGAGGCGGACCTGGCCCGGGGGCCGATCGCCGACGACGTCGAGGTCGCCCTGATCATCGCGCCGAGGACCGCGTTTTCCGCCGAGGAGATCGGCCGCCTGTCGGCCTTCGCGAGGCGGGGCGGGCGCCTGGTCGTCCTGCTCGACGGCCGGAAAGCGTCCGGGCTGGACGAATGGTTGAAGGCGTCGAACCTGGACGTCGGTCCCGGGGTGGTCGTCGACGTCTCCTCGCGATTCGCGACGAACCCGTCGGTCGTCCCGGTGACGGTCCCGCCCTCGGTCAGGAATCCGATCGTGGCGCCCCTGGCGAACCTCCGCGTAGTCGTCCCGAACGCGGCCCCTTTGATCGTGAGGACTCCCGGGATGAACCCGCCTCCCTTGCCGGGGATCCAGGTGGCGCCCATCCTCTCCACCGGCCGGGAGGCCTGGAGCGAGACGGACCTCTCGGGGCCGGCGCCCGTGTTCGACCCGAAGACCGACCGGCCGGGCCCGATCGTCGTCGCGGCGGCCGTCCAGGAGGTGCCCTCGGCGAGGGGGCAGGCGCCGACCCCGCGGATGGTCGTCTTCTCCAGCCCGGACCTGGCCGACGACTACTTCGTCGGCCAGTTCGAGGCGAACCTGGACCTGGTGGTCAACGCCGTCCAGTGGCTCCGCGGCCGTCCCGACCTCCAGGGCCTGGCCCCGAGGCGACGGGAAGTCCCCCGGTTCGATGCCGACTACGGGCTCCAGGCCCGTCTGGTCGCGGTCCCGACCTTGCTGGCCCTGGGCACCATCGTCGCCCTGGGCGTCTCGACGTTCCTGGCCCGGCGGCGATGAGAGGAGGCGGAACTAACCATGAAATCGTCGAGGCCGCAGCTGGTCCTGATGGCCCTGTTCTTCGCCGGGCTCGTCGGCCTCTGGCTGGCCGACCAGACCGGCCTGCGGACCTCGGCCGATCGGGCGAAACGGAGCGGCCGGCTCCTCCCGGACCTCCTCGAAGCCCGGCCCTCCGAGCTGGCGCGCCTCGAGATCCTCGGCGGGAAGGCGCCGATCGTGATCCGTCGCGACGGGGATCGGTGGATGATCGTCGAGCCCGTCCTCGCCCTGGCCGATCGGGACCGCGTCGAGGCCCTGATCGCCAACCTCGCCCATCTGCACCGGGCGTCCGACCCGTCGCCTCTCGACGCGGCCCCTTCGACCTATGGCCTCGAACCCCCCGAACGGGTCGTCCGCCTCTTTCGGGACGATGGGGCCGGGCCGATCGCCTCGCTGGAGGTCGGCAAGGCCGCCCGGGACCGGCGATACGTCCGGCCCGGCGGGGAAACGAGCGTCGAGCTGGCCGACGCGAGACTCCTCTCGGCCCTCGACGGCGACCCGGCGGACTGGCGGGATCGTTCGCTGTTCCGGCTCTCGTCGTTCGAGGTCGCGAGGCTGGAGGTGACCGGGCCGGGCCCTCCCTGGACGATCCTCCGAGACGGCGGCCATCTCCGCATCCAGGAGCCGATCCTCGCCCCGGCCGACCCTTCGAAGGTCGAGGACCTGTTCGCCGGAGTCTGCGGGCTGAAGGTCGCGGCGGGCCCCGAGGGGTTCGTCGCCGAGAGCCTGGATCGAGCGAAGGAGTACGGCCTCGATCCCCCCTCTCGGACGATTTCCGTGGTCTCGGCCGAGGGCAAGAGGCGATCGATCCAGGTCGGCGCGTCGGTTCCGGGCCATCCCGGCGAGGTGTTCGCGAGGCGGGAAGGGCTGGCGGAAGTGGTCAAGATGGACGCCTCGGCGCTCGCCCCTCTGGATGCCGATCCGCACCTGCTCCGCTCGAAGAAGCTGGCCGACGTCGTGCCCGAACGGGTCGTCTCCCTGCGGGTCGAGGCGGGCGGGATCGTCCATCGCCTGGTCCGCGAAGCGAATCGCTGGAAGGTCGTCGAGCCGGCCTCGGCCGTCGGGCCCGCCGACCCGCAGACCGTCGCCTCCCTCGTTTCCGGCCTGGCCACGGCCGAGGCTGCCGAGCTTCTCCAACCCGACAAGGTCCCGGCCCGCGCCGGATTGGAGACGCCGACCCTGCGAATCGAGGTGTGGGAAGACGATCCGCCCGGCCTCGGCCTCGACCCGGGGAAGCCCGTCGCCGCCGTCGCCCTGGGGATTCGCGATCGGCCCCGGAAAGTGGTCTTCGCGAAGGCCGACGGCGATTCGACCGTGCTGATGCTGCCCGACTCGTCCCTCGATCTCGGCCCGTCCGGCCCCCTGGCGTTTCGGGACCGGGCGATCGTCGCGAACCGGCCCGGGAGGATGACCCGGCTCGTCGTGATCCGCGAGAACCGGACCGTCGCCCTGGAGCCGACCGGCGAGCCGCCGGATTACGCGAAGTGGCGGATGAAGGCGCCGGTGACCGGGCCGGTCGATCGCGACAACCTCGCGGCGATCGACGTCTTGCTGTCGGGGATGAGGGCCGAGACGCTCGTGGCCGACTCGCCCCGGCCGGAATTCGGCCTGGATTCGCCGTGGATGACCGTGATCTGGTCGGCCCTGCCGGTCGGGGCCAGCACGCCCGAGGAGAGGACGCTGCGGATCGGCGCCGAGAGGCCCGAAGGCCGGGGGTCGCGATTCGCGATGGTCAGCGGCTATCCGTGGGTGTTCGCCCTGGCGCCTCGGTCGCTGGCGATCCTCCTCGGGGAGTTGAAGGACCGCCATCTCGTGGCCCTGGCGCCCGACTCGATCGGCTCGATGGTCGTCTCGTCGCCCGATCGCTCGCTCTCGTTCGAGAAGGCCGCGCCCGGACCGGGCCAGCCGGGCGGCTGGCGGTTCGGCTCGGGGTCGGAGGGATCGCCGGAAGACCTGAACCGGGC
Organism: uncultured Planctomycetota bacterium; assembly: GCA_963737655.1. GTDB lineage: Bacteria > Planctomycetota > Planctomycetia > Isosphaerales > Isosphaeraceae > JAQGHR01. The sequence goes on from CAVTTN010000002.1 coordinate 61,955, forward strand.
GTCCGGCCTCGCCACGGCGCTGGCCGGTCTCCGAGTCGATCACTATTCGCAGTATCTCGGGCCGATCCCGCCCGAAACCGGCCTGGATCGTCCGCTCTTGACGGTCGAAGCCCACCTGAAGGGGTCGCCCCAGATCGTGAAGCTCCGATTCGGCCGGATTCGGCCCGACGCCCTCCGGTTCGTGACCGCGGAACACGGCGATTCCGGGGCGGTCGGGCTCCTGCCGAACACCTCGGCCGAGCCGTGGGGCGGGTTCCTGAACGTCCCGAAGCCTGAATTGCCCGAAAACCCGTTCGCTCCTCGGTGAAATGATCCGTCGGGACCGCGAGAACGAGCCCGACGGATCAATCCGGCTCAATCCGAGCCGTGAAGCTTCACGATCTTGTTGTAGAGGCCGAGGAGGAGGATCGTCGGCACCCAGTGGCCGACGAACTGGGAATCGGTCTTCCGGCCCGACAGGTGGAGCAAGGCGCGCAGGCCGATCGAGCCGATGGCCAGGCTCAGGTAGACGCCCGAGGGGACCTGGCTGGTGTAATGCTCGATCGCCTTGGTGAGCGTGCCTTCCTCATGGGTGTGGGGATCGACCTTCATCCCTTCGAACGTGGCGCGAGAGACCATCGGAACGTTCCTCCTGCGTCGCAGCGGGTGCCTGGGCGGCTCATTGGGACTGAGGAGGCAACTCCCGGGCCGCTCGGCCCCCGGATCATCGGGAGGTCCCGTACCGGTGAGACAGGAGGGCGTTGAACAGCAGCCGGAACGTGCCGTAAGTCTGCCCCCGGTGCTGGGGAGGGAACGCGAACAGGATGACCCGCCCCTCCCCGACGTCGAGGTCGGCCACGGCCGGCTTCCCCGCGATCTTCTCCCCGCCGAGCAACCAGCCGCTTTCCAGGACCGGCATCGCCCCGTAACGGATCGGGGCCAGATCCCGAGCGGTCTCGGGGAACTCGAAGGCCAGCGACCGGTCGAAATACGCCGCGTTCTCGTCGGGCAAGCCGACCGTCAGCGAGTTGAAGGGGCGAGAAGTCAGGGGCCCGAGCTTCACGATCGACCCCGGGCCATAGAACTCCGAAGTCTTCAGCCCCTTGACCACGTTCTTCACCGGGAGCTTCAGCTCGTCGATGGCGAACGGGCAGGAATCCTCCAGGCAGACCAGCGTGCCGCCCGCCCGGACGAAATCCGCGACCGCCTTCGTCCCCTCGGGACCGAGGCCGCCGGTGTACAGCGGGTCGCTCTCGTTCGGCCCGTAACCTTCGCGGATGGTTTTGGGATCCATCGAGGGGATCAGGAGGACGTCGAATCGATTCTTCAGCCCTCCCGCGCGGAGATCGGCATCGTGGACGGTCTGGTAGGCGAAGCCGAACTTCTCCAGGACGAGCCGGGTCCAGCCCTCGTCCATGCTCGGCACCCACGGTTGATACACCGCGACCCGCGCCACGCCGAGAGGGAAGATCTTGTCGTTGCCGGCCGCCAGGAGGTCCGAGCCCTCGGCCCTCGCCCGGCTCGAACACTCCTTCAGGGCGCCTTCCAGGACCTGCCGGGCCTTCGGATCGGCCGGGATCAGCACCGTCCCCTCCTGGATCGGCTTCTCGCCGACCATGAAGGATTGAAAAACGACCCGCACATCCACGCCGGCCTTCAGGAGCGCGTTGAGGACGCGGAAATCGTCGTTCGCCTGATTGGCCATCGCGAAGCACTTCGCGGCCTCGACGTCGCCGTCGATCCCGCCTCGGGGGGCCTCGACGGTTTCGACGGGCTCCAGGTCGCCGACGATCGGCCGTTCCAGGACGACCGACTTGACGCCCATCTGGAGCGGGAGCGTCCATCCGGCCACGTCATAAGGCGGCTCGGCCTCGCCCGAGGACGAGAACCGGGGCGGGTACTTCTGCTTCTCCATCATGTCCTTCAGGTGGGCCCGATACGGCTGGTTCGCCGGGAGGACCCAGCTCCCGGCCGGATAGGTCACCCCGCTCGCCTCGATCGGCGTTTTCGCCTTCCGGACCTTGATGCCGGTGTCGGACAGGATGCGGACCATCTCGGCGGCCGTGCCGGGGTCGGGCCCTCCTCCGGGGACGATCCAGCCGAACGGCGGCTCCTCGGTCCCCTTGCGGATCTGCTCTCGGCCCATCGCGAGGTAGTCTCGTTGAAATCGGTCCTTGTAGCGGGCGGCGAGGGTCAGGATCGACGAGCGCACACGTCTTTTCATACGCCTCGATGTCCGCCAGCCGCCACCATCCGCCCGGCCAGGGATCGACGAAGTTGACCGCCGGGCGATGGTCGGAAAAACCCCGGGTCGCGCCTCGCAACTGGTCCCGTTCGAGGAAGATCGGCGACGCCGAGCTTCACGCTGGCCGCCTCCGTGAGCACGGCGACGATGTTGTGTCGCTGAGGGGTCGTCCGGTTGCCGCCGTTCCACCAGTTGTCGTACATCGCGTTAGTGAGCACGCCTTTCTTGCCCTCGGAGGCCAGGTCCGCCGCCATGTGGGCGCCGATCACGGCGATCGACTGGTTGATCCGGGGGTCCAGGTTCGGGTTGATCGGGTCGTAGAATGGCGGGACGAACAATCGGGCGCCTCGGGAGCCCATCTGGTGGACGTCGTAGGCGAGCGTGGGGAACCATTCCTTGTAGAGCAGATGAGTGAGGAGCTGCGTTTCCTTCAGATTGAGCATGAACCAGTCGCGATTGGTGTCGTGCCCGGCATACTTGTGATACAGCCGAGCCAGCCCCTCGCCTTCCCACGGCTTGCCCTTGGTGCGGTCGTACCACTCGGCCACGATGTCCACGCCGTCGGGGTTGGCCGAGGGGACGAGGATCAGGATGGTCCTGTCGAGGATTTCGCGGGTGGCCGGGTCGTCCTTCGAGGCGAGGTGGTGGAGCAAGTCCATCGCCATGAAGGTGGAGGCGGTCTCGGTCGAGTGGATCGAGCAGGTGATCAGGACCACGGCCTTGCTCTGGGCGATCAGGGCCTCGTCGTCGGGTTGGGGCGACGCGGACGGATCGGCGATCCGCCTCTGAAGCTTCTGAACTCGGTCGAGGTCGGCGATCGTCGAGGGGCTGGAGACGATCGCGGCGAGATACGGGCGGCCCTCGGTGGTCGGGCCCAGCTCCCGGACGACCACGCGATCCGAGGCGTCATCGACCCGATGGAAGTACTCGACGACCTTCGGCCAGCGGACGAGCTGGAAGTCGGCCGGAGGAGGCGGCGAGGGGACGTCGGCGGCGAGGGCAGGGCAGGGGAGGAGGCAGGCGAGGAGGAATGGGGCGAAGCGGTTCATGAAGACGGTCCGATCGGGTCGAGGAAGCTCCGGGCGTCCCCCCCACCTTACCGCGACGGCCCGCCCGATCGAAGGGTTTGACCGCACCGGATCGATCCGTAAAATGGATGTGGACGTACCCATCCCCGAGGAAGGAGTCCTCCATGATCGCCCTCCATCGCGACGGCCCCCGAATCCTTGGCCCCTTGCCCGGCCCCCGGGCGTCGGAGTGGCTCGAACGGGATTCGGCCGTGATGTCGCCGTCGTACACCAGGACGTATCCGCTGGTCGTCCGCCGGGCCCGGGGGGCGATGGTCGAGGACCTCGACGGCAACCGCTTCCTGGACTTCACCGCCGGGATCGCCGTGACGAACGTGGGGCATTGCCATCCGCTCGTCACGGCCGCGATCCGAAGGCAGGCCGGGCGGCTCGTCCACATGTCGGGCACCGATTTCTATTACACGCCCCAGGTGAAGCTGGCCGAGACGCTCGCCCGGCTCGCCCCGGGGGACTCGCCCAAGCGGGTCTTCTTCACGAATAGCGGCGCGGAGGCGATCGAGGCGGCCCTGAAGCTCTCCCGGCACCACACCGGGCGGCCTCGGGCGATGGCGTTCCTCCGGGCGTTTCACGGGCGGACCTACGGCGCGATGGCCCTGAGCGCCTCCAAGCCGATCCATCGCCGGGGGTTCGCCCCGCTCGTGCCCGAGGTCCAGCACGCCCGCTACGGCGACCTGGAGAGCGTCCGGACCCTCCTCAAGACGACCTGCCCGCCGGATGAGCTCGCCGCCATCTTCGTCGAGCCGATCCAGGGCGAGGGCGGCTACATCGTCCCCCCGGACGATTTCTTGCCCGGGCTCCGGCGGATCTGCGACGAGATCGGCGCCTTGCTCGTCCTCGACGAGATCCAGTCGGGCATCGGCCGGACCGGCCGGATGTTCGCCTCGGAACACTGGAACGTGGCGGCCGACATCGTTTGCCTGGCCAAGGGGATCGCCAATGGATTGCCGCTCGGGGCGATCGTGGCGAGGGCCGACGTGATGGACTGGCCTCCGGGGAGCCACGCCTCCACGTTCGGAGGCAACCCCGTGGCCTGCTCCGCCGCCAACGCGACGCTCCGGCTGGTCGAGAACAAATACATGGCCAACGCCCAGGCCCGGGGCGAGCAGCTCCGAGCCGGCCTGAGACGGATCGCCGAGGGGCGGCCGATGGTCCGGGACGTCCGCGGGCTCGGGCTGATGGTCGGGATGGAGATCGGCACCGACGACGGGCCCGATCCCGCCCTCCGGGACCGGATCATCGACCAGGCGTTCGGCCTCGGCCTCCTCCTGCTGCCCTGCGGGCCGAGCACGGTCCGGTTTTGCCCTCCCCTGTGTTTGACGGCCCGGCAGGTTGCCATCGGGCTTGACCTCGTCGCCCAGGCCGTGGACCTCTCCTGAACCACGGAAGGACGCCCGATCCATGACCGCCATCGCCGAGACGCCGACGTTCGACTGGAAGCGATTCCCCGAGGCCGAGGCCCTGGTCGATTCGCTCCTCCGGACGGCCCTCGACGGCAACGACTTCCTCGCCTCGCTCTCGACGACGATGGCCGACCAGACCAGCACGAGGCTGGTGGATTGGGTCGATCACCTGGTCGTGACCGACCGGCCGGGCCTGAACCTTCGGGTGATGGATGCCGAGTTCGTCCGGGAGAAACTCGCGTACACCCTCGGCGCGACGGTCTACGTCCACGACGGCGGGATGTTCCCGACGATCGTCGTGCAGTCGGGGTCCGGCCCCGAGGTCCGCGAGGTGGCGTTGAAGGTCGAGTCGATCGCCGAGTTTTCCCGGGCCCACGACCTGGGACTGCGGCCCGAGGGCTATCCTCTGGGGCCGTATCGGATCGCCCGGGTCGAGGGAGGCCCGACGGCGGTTTCCGTGGTCGAGAGGCGAGGCTATCGCGGGTTCGAGGCGTTCCCGGGCGACCTGGCGAGGGAAGGGCGGATGGCCCCTCACGCCGCCCGGGAGGCCCTGGAAGCTCGCGACCTGTGGCTCGGCCGTCGCCGGGCGTTCGACGACGATCGGCAGGGCTTCGACGTCGCCGACTCGGCGCTCGATCGGATGATCGAACTGGTCGGGCCCGATCTCGCATGCCACCTGGTGTTCGAGGTCGAGAGGGCGTACTGGGAAAGCCGCAACCGGGCCGCCCGGGTCCAGAAAGCCCGCCAGGACCGCCTCGGCCTGGGCTGGGCCAACCACGACCACCACACCTTCCGCAGCTCCCGGCGGTTCTTCCCGCGATTGATCGCCATGTTCGAACGGCTCGGCTTCCTGCTCCGCGAACGCTACCACGCCGGCGCCCAGGCCGGCTGGGGCGCGCAGATCCTCGAGCATCCCCGGGCCGGGATCGTGATCTTCGCCGACCTCGACCTCGCCCCCGACGAGGCCGGGCACGACTTCGCCCACGACCCCTTGCCCGACCTGCCTCGGCCCAACACCGTGGGCCTCTGGGTCGGCCTTCATGGCGAATCGATCCTCGGGGCCGGGATGCATCACCTGGAAGCGCAGTTCGATTTCGACGCCCTCCGCGACGACTTGCAGGCGGAAGCCGGCATCGAGACCATGAAGCCGTTCTCCGACTTCCCGTTCCTCCGCCAGGCGTTCACCGCCGGGGAGCGCTGGCCCGTGGACCCGAAGCGGGCCGATCGATTGTTCCAGCTCGGGTGGATCGACGAGGCCCAGCACGCCCGGTTCCTGGCCGAAGGGGCGATCGGGAGCCACCTGGAAAACCTGCAACGAGCCGAGGGCTACAAGGGGTTCAATCAGAAATCCGTGAGCGCGATCCTCCGGGCCACGGACCCCCGAGCCGTCGACCATTGAGGGCCACGGACGGAACTCGCGCCGCCCGGGACGAGTCCAAGGAGCGGCCCGGAGGCCCGATCGCGGCGCTTCGAGACGCCGGGCCCTCCCCGTCCCGTCCCTGGGGAACTTGACAAGGAAGGAGGGCGGGGTAAGCTCTTGGAAGACCTTTTCTCGGGCGGGTGGTCCGTGGTCCTTCATGCCGCCTCGCCGTTTCGCATCCACGACGACCCGTTTTCCCGGACCGGCCCGAGCTTCCGAGACGGCCCGATCCCGGGGATTAATGGAAGGTCCGAGCTTATGTTGAAGGCGATCTCCCCGCGACGTCCTCGCGGACTCTCGTGGGTCGTCCTGGCGATCGTCGGCCTGGCCGTGGTCGCGATGGCGACCCGGCGATCTTCCGCCCAGGATGCCCCGCCGAAGGGGAGTTCGGCCGGCTCGTCCGGATCGGCCAAGGGAGACGAGAAGCGCAAGGACGACGCCGAGACTCCCGAGGTCGCCAAGAAGGCCGACGTCCACGCCAAGGAATCCCCCGAGTCCCAGGACCGCTACGAGGATCCCCGGGCCGAGGCCGCCCTCAAGAACAACTTCCCCGAGATGACCGGCTCCGCCGCGTCCCTGAGCGCCGCCGACCGCGCCGCCATCGAGGCGATGGCCGAGGGCAAGGGCAACGTGGACCTCGGCGCGATCGATCGCTACGTCCGCGCCTACACCGCCGAGCTGACCAAGCGCGCCAACATCAAGGCCCTGGAAGACATCGGGGCAGGCAACGCCAACGCCGTCAAGGCGATGGACCTCGCCTCCTCGGCGCTGATCAAGCCGCTCGTGCCCGAGGTGACCGGGCGGAATACGAACTTCCGGAACCGGTACGTCGGCAAGCTGATCGAGGTGTTCTCCAAGCTCTGGAAGGCGAACTACTTCACCCGGACGTTCGCCATGACCGTCCTCAGCCGGTCGGGCGACCCCCAGGCGATGCGGGTCTTCTCCGATCAGTTGAACGACCCGGACCAGGTCCTGATCGTCAAGCAGCTCGCGGCCGTGGGGATCCTCTTCTCGACCCAGGAGGGCCGCAAGAGCGTCGACAGCCGGGACTCGATCGGCGGCGCCAAGGCGCTGGCGGACTTCCTGGAACGAGAGACCGACGCCTTCTGGCTGACCAAGGCCCGGGCCCTCCGCGCCTGGGCTCGCTCCGCATGGCCACGGCCGTCCCCCTGGGCAACAAGGCCGAGTTCGCCGACACGGCCATGAAATTCCTGGTCGATGGCAAGCTCCCGCCCGACGTCCGGTCGGCGGCGGCCTGGGCCCTGGGCATGATGGTCGTGCCGAACTCCGTGAGGGACTTCAATTACCCCCTGGTCGCCTATGCCGCCGGGCTGGCCGCGGCGGACCTCGGCGATCGGATCATCGCGGTCCCGGACAAGGCGATCCTCCGGGTCACGAGGCTGACCGAGCTCCTGATCCAGATCCATCTGGCCTTCAACGGCCAGCCGGGCGTCCGCGAATCCGGCCTCCTGCACCAGGCCAATCCCGCCGCGGCGTCCGCCCAGGGGTACGTGGCCGAGGTGGAGAAGCGCGTCCGGGCCCTGACTCGCGCCTCGCTCGCCCTCGGGCAGACCGTCGGGACGAACATCCCCAAGGCCCGCAAGGAGGTCGTCGCGGCCGTGGATGATCTCCGGTCGTTCCTCGCGAAGCCCCCGACCGGAGCCCGGACTCTCTACTCCGGCGGCCCGGAATCCCCCGAGCCGACGTTGCCGGCAAAGGTCGCCCCCAGTGCCCGCCCCTGATCGCCCGGACCGCGCCGGCCCGGCCATCGTGCCCGTCCCGGAGGTCCGCGATTACGACCGGATCAATCCGGAGCTGATCGCGCTCCTGAACTCCGGGGCCGACCACGTCCGGCTTGCCGGAGTCGGCGGCCAGAGGCTCCTCCTGGCCGGCTTGCGAGGGACCTGGGTGGCGACCGTGGAGGTCGAAGGGGACGCCGGGCCCGAACTCGCGGCCGAACTCGACGCGCCCGGCCTCCTCGTGATCGTCTCCGGCTCGACCGCGGACGGGGCAGGGCGGGGCCTGCGAGACAGCCGGTTGCTGATCCTGGGAGACGCCGGCCCCGCCGTCGGATCGGGTCAAACCGGAGGGACGATCGTCGTCGCCGGACGGACCTCGGATCGCGCCGGCCTCCGCCAGGCCGGCGGAATCCTGGTCCTCGGAGGCCCGGTCGGGCGATTGGCCGGCGAACGGCAGGGCGGAGGGCGGCTGATCCACCGCCCCGGTTCGCTCGGCCCCGATGCCGGACTCGGCCGATCGGGCGGTCGTGCCCTGACGCCTCCGAGGCTCGACGGCCAGGACGCGGCGATCCTCGACGAGGCCGTCGGCCCCCTCGATCCCTGGCTCCCGGACTCCCTCCGATCACTCCTGGGCGCTCGCCCCGGCCCGATCCGGGGGCCGGGCCATGAACCGATTCGGACGATGGGCGGCCCTGGTCGTCGTGCCGTGGCTCGCCGGATGCGGACGCGCCTTCGGGCCCGAGCCGATGAGGACCGCCACGATCTCCGGCCGGGTCCTGATCGACGGCAAGCCCCTGACCCGGGGCTGGCTGGAGATGATGCCGGCCGACGGCACGATCGGCCTCCTCCGCTCCGCCCCGATCGGGCGTGACGGTTCCTTCCGGATCGACCGAGTGCCGGTCGGGACGGTCGCGATCCGATTCGCGGGGCCTCCGATCCCGGGCACCGGCCTCCCCCGGATCGATCGGTTCCTGTTCGAGATCCGCCGGAGCCCCCTGATCCGTCGGACGATCGGGCCCGAGGGAGGCCCGATGAACCTGGACATCCTCGACGAGGCCCGGGAATTCACGGCAAAATATCCGTCGTTCTGAGTGGAGACTCCCCGGAGGCCCGCGATGGCGACCGCCGAGACCACGGAACTCGCCGCCGAGTCGGTCGGGCCCCGATTCCGCGTCTTTCATCGGTCGGCCGACGGCACGATCGATCCCCTCTGGCCCGTGGATCGGATCGGCGAGGCGATCGCCGATCCAGGGGCCACCGTCTGGATCGACATCGACGGGCCCGAGGCGGACGTCCCCCGAGTCGAGGCCCTGTTCCGGGACGTCTTCGCCTTCCACCCCCTGGCGATCGAGGACGCCATCCGGGAAACCCACGTCCCGAAGCTGGATGACTGGGGCCGCTACCTCTACCTGGTCTTCAAGGCGATCGACCCCGGTCCCGAGGCCGGCGAGCCGGTCCTCCGGGAACTCGACGTCTTCCTCGGGACCAACTATCTCGTGACCTGCCACTCGGGCCCGATCGAGGCCATCGAGAGCGTGACCCGCCAGGTCGGCCGCGACCCCGACCGCTTCTCCCGGGGGCCGGACCACGTCCTCTATCACATCCTCGACGAATCGGTGGACGCGTACCTGACGGCCATCGAGCGGCTGGACGAGGCGATCGACGAGGCCCAGGAGGAAGTCTTCAACCAGCCCTCGCCCCGGACCCTCCAGACGATCTTCGCCGTGAAGAGGGCCGCCCTCAAGATCCACCGGATGATCTCGCCGACCCGCGAGGTCGTCAACCGGCTCGCCCGGGACGCCTATTCGCAGATCGACGCCCCGGACCGCGTCTATTTCCGGGACGTCTACGATCACCTGGTCCGGCTCCACGACATCACCGAGGGCCTCCGCGACCTGATCTCCGGGGCCCTGGATACCTACCTGTCGGCGATCTCGAACCGGACCAACGAGATCATGAAGACGCTGACTCTCGTGACGGTCATGTTCCTGCCGATGTCGTTCCTGGCGGGGTTCTTCGGGATGAACTTCTTCGGGGAGAACCTCGCCCTGCCCGGATCGCTGCCGAGAGGCGCGGTGTTCTGGGGATCGTGCCTGCTGATGCTCGCGACGCCTCCCGGCCTGTGGATCTGGGCCCGGCGACGGGGCTGGTTCTGACCGGGCCCGGTCGGGTCCGAAACCCGCGGTCCGGCCGATCTCGGGGTAGAATGGATCGATCTCCGTTTTTGGCCCGCCCCGGGGCCGCCCCCTTCCTCGGAGGTCGCAGTTGACCGCGTCCTGGCGAGTCCTCCCCCACGATCGGGACCGCGTCGAGGCCCTGAGCCGGGCGGCCGGGGTGCCTCCTCTCGTGGCGATCCTCCTGATCCACCGGGGCGTGACGGACGCGGAGTCCGCCCGGGTCTTCCTCGGGGCCCGGAGGGACAGCCTGCACGATCCGGCCCTCCTGCCCGGGGCGGTCGAGGCGGCCGAAAGGATCGTCCGGGCGATCCGGGACGGCCGGAAGATCGTGATCTATGGCGATTATGACGTCGATGGCGTCTGCGGGACGAGCGTCCTCTGGGCCTGCCTGAAGCTGGCCGGCGCGAGGGACGTCGAGTATTACATCCCCCACCGGGTCGAGGAGGGATACGGCGTCAATTCCCGGGCGATCCGCCATCTCGTCGAGGAGAGGCGGGCCGGCTTGATCGTCACGGTCGATTGCGGGATCACGGCCGTCGAGGAAGCCCTTCTGGCCCGCGAGCTCGGCGTCGAATTGATCGTGACCGACCACCACACCCCGGGCTCGACCTGGCCCGAGGCCGATGCCCTGGTCCATCCGCTCGCGCCGGGCGCGGCGTACCCGTTCCCGGAGCTTTGCGGGGCGGGCGTGGCGTTCAAGCTGGCGTGGCAGGTGTGCAAGTCGTTCGGCGACGGCAAGAAGGCGTCGCCCCACCTCCGGGATTTCCTCCTCCGGGCGATCAACCTCGTGGCGCTGGCCACCGTCGCCGACATGGTGCCGCTCGAAGGCGAAAACCGGATCTTCGTCCGCCACGGCCTCAAGGGGATCGCCGTCGATGATTCGGTCGGCCTGAAGGCGCTGCTCCAGGTCTCGGGCCTCCTGGGCAAGGACCGTTTGAACTCCGGCAACGTGGCGTTCGCCCTGGGCCCGCGGATCAACGCGGCGGGTCGGCTCCAGTATGCGATGAAGGCGGTCGAGCTGCTGACGACCGACGACGCCTCCGAGGCGATGGAGATCGCCCGGGTCCTGGACGACTGCAACCGCGAGCGCCAGGACGTGGAGCGCACGATCGTCGTCGAGGCGAAGGCGATGGTGGAAGAATCCGGCGGCCTGGGCGATCGCGGCGCGGTCGTCGTCGGCAAGGCGGGCTGGCATCCCGGGGTGATCGGGATCGTGGCGTCCCGCCTCGTCGAGACCTACCACCGCCCGGCGATCGTCGTGGCGATCGGCGAGGAGATCGGCCAGGGTTCGGCCCGATCGGTCCCGGGCTTCCACCTGTACGACGCCCTGAAGGCCTGCTCCGACGGCCTGGCGTCGTTCGGAGGCCACCGGATGGCCGCCGGCCTGAAGATCGCTCCGGGGTTCCTCGCCGAATTCGCCGACCGCTTCGACCGGCACTGCCGATCCGCCCTGACTCCCGAGCTCCGGCGCAAGGAATTGCTCATCGACGCGGAAATCCCGTTCGGAAGCTTGACGCTGCCGGTCGTCGAGGCGCTGGAAGACCTGGAGCCGTTCGGCATCGGCAACGCGAGGCCGCTCTTGCTCGCCTCCGACGCCCGGCTCGTGGGCGACCCCAGGGTCATGGGCGAGAAGAAGAACCACCTCCAGCTGAGGATCGCGCAGGGAGAGACCACCATCCGGGCGGTCTGGTGGAATGGAGCGGCGAAGGCCGAAGGGTACAAGGCCGGCATGCCCTGTGCTGTGGTGTTCACGCCGAGCGTGAACGAATGGAACGGCCGCCGCGAAGTCCAGCTCGAAGTCAAGGACTTCCAGGCCCGGGATGGCCGGGAGCTTCCCCATGCCCGCCCCGCCTGATCCGTCTCCGGGAGCCGAGATCGCCCGACAGGTCCGGGACCGGGGCGTGACCAACGCCCGGGTCCTCTCCGCGATCGCCCGGTTCGATCGCAGTCGGTTCATCCCGCCCGAATCGCGGTCCGAGGCCCTGGCCGATCGCGCCGTGCCGATCGGGATGGACCAGACCATCAGCCAGCCGTTCATGGTCGGCAAGATGACCGAGGAGCTGGACCTCCGGCCGACCGACCGCGTCCTGGAAGTCGGCACGGGCAGCGGCTATCAGGCGGCGATCCTCTCGGCGATGGCCCGGGAGGTCGTCACGATCGAGAGGCTGACGACCCTTTCGCTCCGGGCCCGGTCGATCCTGGACGGCCTGGGGATCACCAACGTCCGATTCGCGATCGGGGACGGCTCGCTCGGCCTGCCGGAGTTCGCCCCGTATGACCGAATCCTCGTCACGGCCGGGGCGCCGGGGATTCCGGCGGCCCTGTTCGAACAACTCGCCGATGGCGGCCGGCTCGTCGCGCCGATCGGCGACGAGCACACCCAGCAACTCACCGTCGTCCGCAAGAAGAAGGGGAAGCCCCTGATTCGCACCTTCTTCCCCTGCCGGTTCGTCAAGCTGATCGGCGAGGAAGCGTGGCCGGAGCCTTGAGCCGAGCGGATCACGATTGGTGGACGTTCTGCGGTCGAGACGATGGAGTGGCCCTCTCGGCCGGATCGCTCCGCCAGCCGGCGACCGCCCGGATCGAACCTCGGGCCCGGGAGAGCCACGACGCGAGCCGCCAGGCCGAGCTCGCCCGGATCGATCGGAGCTGGGTCTCCGCCGATTCGAGCCGGTCCCAGAGGTGCTGGGAGACCCTCTCTCTGGCATCGAGTTCCGCCCGGAGGACCCGGCGGTCTTCCTGATCGGCCTGCTCGCGATCCCCGATCCTCCAGATCGTTTCGAGGTGCTGCTCGCGGAGTGCCCGGAGGTCGTTGGCGGCCTGGAGGGCGAGGTCCTCGGCGACGGCGAGCCGGCCTTCGAGAGCGGCGATCGTCGCCTCCCGGTCGTCGAGGTCGGCCCGGGCCCGTTCGAGGCTCCGATCCCTCTCGTGAACCGTCGAGGCGGCGATCCGGGTCTGGTCCCGGCTGGCCGCCAGCTCGGTTCGGAGGGCCGAGATCGCCGAATCCGTCTCGGCGAGGGCCGCGGCGGAGAGGGCCGCCTGGTTCTCCATCGCGCCGATCCGGGCCACGCCCTCGGCGACCCGGCGATCCGCCTCGATCAGGAGGTTCTGGTGCTCGACGAGCGATTCGCGGGCCCCGAGGTTGTCCTGCCAGAGCTTCCAGAACCGCCGCTCGTAGGCCGCGACGACCCGGGGGATCGGGTCTCGGGCCTTGCGGAACCGGGTGGCCCATCGCGTGATGAAGCTGGCGTCGAAGTCCACGTCGCGGAAGAACCCGTGGCGGGCGAACAGCTCCGCCCAGTACTCCGGGGGCTGGACGTTGAAGTGGCTCGCTTCCTTGTAGTCGAACGGGGTGGACGAGAAGACGATGTCGTCGGCCAGGGCGCAGAAGTTGGCGATGGCGGCCTCGGCCTGCTCGGGCGGGAGATGCTCCAGGACCTCGATGGTCACCAGGAGGTCGAATCGCTCGTCGGGCAGGGGGTCGGTGATCGAGTGGACCCGGCAGAACGGGCGGATTCGTTCGTGGGCCCGGGAGATCGCGTATTCGGAGATGTCGATCCCGAAGGCCGCGACGTCGCGATCGCGGAGGCTCTCGACGAGGATGCCCATCGCGCATCCGGCGTCTAGGACGGTCCGGGGCGCGATGTCGCGGACGATCCTCTCGGCGATCCCTCCGAAGAAGGCCATCCAGTGGGGGTCTCGGCCGTAGGGAAGGCCGCAGCAGTGCTCGAAGTAGTAGGCGCCGTAATGGCACGGTTCGGCGTCCCGTCGTTCCCCGTCGTCGTCCATGACCCTGGCCTCGCTCGGTCCTTCGCGGATAGGCGGTTCGCAAGGTTGGGCCAGGGGGGCCGCCCTTCCTCGCCATCGATGGCCCTCCGGGCGGGGTCCGTGCCCCGGTGGAATGGCGATCATCGGCTTGTTTCCTGGTATCGGTCGGGCCCACGGGGGCCCTTTGGCCGGGCGAGCGGCGGACTGCTCAATGATCGCGGGTCGCCCGCGACCGGCCGAAGAGGCGGGGCCGATAGATCGCGCCTGCGTGATCGGCCTGGCCGGGCGCCTGCCCCCGGAGCCTCTTCATCCCGGCCCAGGAACCCAGGACGGCGAGCTTCGCCGCCCGGTGGATCGGCCCGAGCCGCTTCAGGCCCGAATTGAGCTTGTCCGCCACCTTGTAGCGGACCGGCTTCGGCGGGAGCGGCAGCACCACCGGGACCTCGATGATCTGTGGGGGAGGCGCCGGGGGAGCCGGGAGCGCCGGGGCCAGCATCGGCCAGAGGTGGTCCATCGAATGGCTCAGGTAGCGGACCCTCCAGTACGCGAAGGTCTTGCCGTGCCTCTCGTGGAGGGCCGCCAGCTCGGGCTCCTCGTGGCAATATCCCCGAGACTTCCCCTCGTGATGGATGCCCATCAACGTCCCGAAGTAGTAATTGCGATACCCCGCCTCCAGGGCCCGGGCGCACATGTCCACGTCCCCGTAGCCGTTCGGGAAGATCACTTCCTCCAGGCCGCCGAGTTCCAGGAAGGTCTCTCGCCGGGTCATGGCGCAGGCGAAGGTGACCCCGAAGACCGCGTGCTCGTCGTGGACGAACTCCCGTTGCGTCCGGGCGTAGCCCATCAGGTTGTAGCCGGACCCGCCGATGAGCTCCAGGATGCGGATCCCTCCGTGCTGGATCTCCCGGCCGTCGGGATAGACGAGCTTGATCCCGACGTGCCCGGCGGTCCGGTCGGCCAGGAGCTGCATGGCCATCGTCTGGAGGGCGTCCGGGCTGCGGATCTCGACGTCGTTGTTGAGGAACAGGAGGAGGTCCTTGCCGTCTCCCCGCTCCGCGATCGCCCGATTGTGGAGCCTGGCGTAGTTGAACGGTCCGTCGTGGGGGAGGATCTCGTAGGAGTTCTTCCGGGGTTTCTCCAGCCAGGCTTCCAGGGCGGAAATGGTCCCGGGTTCGCTCGATCGATTGTCGATCAGGGCCACGAAGACGTCGAGCTCGTGCCTCTGGGATTCGAGCGATTCGAGGCACTTGAGGGTCATCGCCGGCTGGTCCTTGAACGGGACCATGATCATCAGCGAAGGCCGTTCCCGGCCCTCGATCGACCTCAGGCGGATGTTCAGGTGGACCTCGCCCTTCCTGGCCGCCGGCAGGGAGAACTGCGCCCGGGCGTTGGGGTAGGCCAGGGGGACCATCTCGTCCAGGAGCCAGCTTTGACGCTGGGGGACCTCGGGCTTGGCGTCGAGCGACGAGGAGCAGCTGGTGGGCGTGGCCCTCCAGTAATAGAGGAACAGGGGGACATGGACCGGCCGGACCTGGCCGGTCAGGGCGACCCGGAGGTACAGGTCATGGTCCTCGACGCCGTCATACTCGGAGCGGAACACCCGGCCGTCGGAGCGCGCGGCCATGACCAGATCGCGGCGGATGGCCGTGAAATGGCAGACGTAATTCACCCGGAGGAGCGTGAAGAGGTCGAACGGAGGCTTGGTGATGAACCCGTACACCCGGGTGGTGGCGTCGTCGAGCTGGGCCTCGTTGGAGAAGACCAGGTTGGTGTCGGGCTTCGCCGAGATCTGCCGGGCGTAGGTGCTCAGGGCCATCGGGTGGAGCAGGTCGTCGTGGTCGAGGATGCAGAGGAAGTCGCCGATCGACTGCTCGATGGCGTCGTTCCGGGCGCCGCCGATCCCGACGTTCTCCTCGCGGAGGTAGAGCTTGATCCGGGAGTCCCGATTGGCCCATTCCCGGGCGACCTCGAAGTGGTCCTGCCTCGGGCTGCCGTCGTCCAGGAGGATCAGCTCCCAGCCGGGATACGCCTGGAGGCGGACCGAGAGGATCAGCTCCCGGAGGAGCCTGGGCGGCGTGTTGTACATCGGGGTGATCAGCGAGAAGAGCGGGCGGACGGGCAGCTCGGCCACCCGGGCGGCCTCGCCTCGCAAGGCCCGGATCAATAGCTGGGGGTCCTGAGGGCCGGCATCGATGACCCACGGGACCGACCGGAGGAAGCGGGTCTCTTCCGTCTCCACGGTCACCGTGCCGAGGTAATCGCCGACCGGATCGAGGCTCCGGGCCATCGCACACTCCCTTGTGCACTCGTTCCTGAAAGCCGCCCGTCACGTTCCGGGGCGAGGGCGGCGGGATTTCAATCCATCTCTTCGACACCGGCAAGGCCACTTCGCCACGATTGCGCCATCGCGACCGCCAGATTCAAGCCAGGCCGCAGGACCCGACGATCTTCCCCGGACGAGCGGCCGAGGAATTCTCGCGTTGACGCCCGGCCGATCCCGGCCTAGAAAGGGCCTCTGCGCGGGTCGTGTCGCGACGAGAACGGTTTCCCCGCCCCCCGACCCTCGGGGGAGGGAAAGGGCAAGGAGGCTCGATCGATGGGTTTGCTGACCAGGCTGATGCCCGCCAAGGACCGCGTCCAGGCCGGCTTCGACAAGCTCGGCCCGTGGGTCACCCAGTTCCGGATCAACGGCAAGACTTATGGAGGGAACCAGCCGTTCTACGGCGACCCCCGCGTCTTGCAGATGTTCAAGTCGTTCTCCAACGTCAAGACGATCCTGGAGCTCGGCAGCCTCGAAGGCGGCCAGTCCTTCGAGCTCGCCCGCCAGAGGGGCGTGGAGAAGGTCGTCGGCGTCGAGGGCCGTCAGTACAACATCGACAAGGCGAACT
This sequence comes from uncultured Planctomycetota bacterium, assembly GCA_963737655.1. GTDB lineage: Bacteria > Planctomycetota > Planctomycetia > Isosphaerales > Isosphaeraceae > JAQGHR01. The sequence continues at coordinate 78,659 of CAVTTN010000002.1, forward strand.
TCGTCAAGAAGGTCCTGGAGGTCAAGAACGTCGAGTTCGTCCTCGGGAACCTGGAAGACGGCCTCAGCCAGTACGGCCAGTTCGACGCCGTGTTCTGCTGCGGCCTGCTCTACCACCTGCCCCGCCCGTGGGTCCTCCTGGACGCCTTCCGCGCGGCGGCGCCCCGGCTGGTCCTCAGCACCCACTATTCGCTGGAATCGGGGGTGAAGGAGGTCAACGAAGGGTTCCCCGGCCACTGGTACGGCGAATACGGCCACGGCGACCCGCTCAGCGGCCTCTCCCCGCAGTCCTACTGGATCACCCTGGCCTCGATGACCGCCCGGCTCAAGCAGGCCGGCTTCGAGAACGTCGAGGTGATCTCCGAGGAGCCCCACCCCCACGGGCCCATCCTGCTCCTGACCGCCTGGTCGGGCAAGCCCTGACCCCGGTTCAGGCGCCCGGCAGGGCCGGTTCCTTCTCGGCCCGCCTCGGGACGAACACGGGCTCCGGGGACTCGCCCGGAGCCTGCCCTCCCGGGACCCGTCTTCCCCGCTCCGCCCTTCGGGAATCGAAACGGCACCGGCTCCCGAGCGGTCCCGGTCGTCGCGAGAGACGTGCCGATCGCCGGACGCTTCCGCCTTTCTCGGGGGCATTCCCCCTCGACCCGACGCCTAGAATTCCAGGCCGCCGGTCGATCTCGGACAGGGGAACGCGTTCCCCGAGGCCTCGGCCGCGACGAGACCGGCGAGATTCCTGGAGCCGACCCCCTTGATCCGCCTCCTCTCCTCGACGCGACGCCCGGCCCTCGGGTTGATCCTGGGACTCGGCCTGCTGGCGGTGACCCTCGGCGTCCTGGAGCTCTGGTTCATCGGCGCCGGACCCCTGGCGAGCCCGCGCCCGCCCGGCGCCGCGGCGGTGATCCCCGGCGCCCTGACCTTCACGGAGTTCGAGACCGGTCCGCCCTCGAAGGACCCGGTGATCGAGGACTTTCGTCGGGCGTGGACGCCGATCAACACGGCCGGAGACGTCGGCCCCGACGCGTGGAAGTCCCGGATGACGGCCCTCCACGAGTTCGCCCGGCTGGGGACCGGCTCGATCCCGTCCCTGGTCGAGGGCCTCCACGACCCCGATCCCCAGGTTCGGGCCCTGTGCGCCCAGGGACTCGGGTACGTCGGCGACGAGACCTCGTCCTCGCTCCTCGATCGAGCCATCCGCGAGGACCCGGACCTCATCGTCCGGGTCTATGCCGCGATCGCCCGGAGCATGATCGGGGGGATGGCCCGGGGGCCGGTCTATGAAGACCTGATCCGTCGGGAACCCAACCAGCTCGTCAAGATGAGGCTGGATCTGGCCTTACGGCGAGGCCCCGCGCCCCGTCCGAACGCCCTGAGAGACGACCTCGCCCACTTCGACCTGGCCCGGATGGGGACGGCCCGACTCGGCGAGATGGCCCCGGACTTCGACCTCACCGACCTGGACGGCCGCCACGTCCGTCTGAGCGACTTCCGAGGCAAGAAGGACGTGGCCGTGGTCTTCCTCTACGGCGTGAATTGCATGTTCTGCACGGGCCAGATGTCGCGTCTCTTTCACGACCTGGACCGATTCGACGCCGCCAAGGTGCAGGTCCTGATCGTGGAATCCCACGAGCCGTACCGGGTCCGCGAGACCCTGGGCGGATCGCGGGCCTCGCCCGACCCTCGCCTGCCGATCCTCTGCGACCCATCCCACGTCGTCTCCGCAACTTACGGCGTGGCGTTCCAGATGGACCATACCGAGTGGCTGAACCTCCCGTCCACCTTCCTGATCGATCGGCGGGGGGTCGTCCGGAAGATCCACCGATCGGCCACGGTCGCCGATCGCCTCTGGCCGGATCAGATCCTCGAAGAATGCGCCCGCTGGGAGAAATCCGACGCCTCGGCTCCGGCGTCCAAGGCGCCTTGATCGGCCCGGGGAGGAATCGTCCCGGTCGCATCGAACCGCCGGGCTGGGAAGGTCGTTGTCTATAATGGGCACGAGCCTTCCCTTTCCGGGTCCGGCGGGAAGAGGCTTGCTTCAAGCCCGGGAGACGGCCGGTTGAGACGGCGCTCTCCGGGCGGCCAAGCCGGACGAGGTCGAACATCATGGCGGAACGCGAACTGCTGCCCGTCCTGCCGTTGAGGGGGACGGTCATCTTCCCGGAGATCACGGTGCCGATCGCGGCCGGTCGGCCGGGGACGCTCCGGGCCATCGAATCGGCGCTGAAGGCGGACGGCCGGGTCTTCGCCGTCGCCCAGAGGGACCTTTCCGATGAGCCCGGCCCCGAGGGGCTGTATCCGATCGGCGTGATCGCTCGGATCGGCCAGGTCCAGAGGGGACTTGGCGGCGTCCAGCTCCTGTTGCAAGGCGAGAGGCGGGCCCAGGCCCTCCATTACCATTCCGGCGAGGCCTTCCTCTCGGCCGACGTGGTCCCGATGGCCGAGATGGGGCCGATCAACCCGGCCGATCCCGCGTTCGCCGCCCTCTATCGCGAGGCCCGCGAACGGGCGATGGAGCTCGGCGAGAAGCGGGGGATGCCCGAGGAAGTCCTCCACAACGTCCTGGACAACGTGACCGAGCCCGGCCGGTTCGCGGACCTGGTCGCCGGCTACGTCGAGCTGCCGACGGCCGAGAAGCAGAGCCTCCTGGAAACCCTGGCCGTCGAGGATCGGCTCCGCCGCGTCCTGGTCCACGTCCAGAGGCAGATCGGGATGATGAATGCCCAGGCCGAGATCAAGTCCCAGGTCCAGGAAGAACTCGGCGAGCGGCAGCGCGAGATGTACCTCCGCGAGCAGCTCCGGGCGATCCAGAAGGAGCTGGGCGAGGACGATTCGAGCCGGGAGGTCGTCGATCTCCGCGAGAAGCTGGAGAAGCTCGACCTGCCCAAGGAAGCCCGGGCCGAGGTGGACCGCGAACTCGGCCGCCTGGAGCGATCGGGCCGCGAGTCGGTCGAGGCCCAGGTCATCCGCACCTACCTCGAATGGGTCGCCGAGCTCCCGTGGAATCGCCGGTCCGACGACGACCTGGACCTGAACCGGGCCGTCACCGTCCTGGACGAGGACCATTACGGCCTGAACGACGTGAAGGACCGCGTCCTGGAATTCCTGGCGGTCCGTCAGCTTCGGGCCCGGGAACTCGAGCGTGAGGTGCAGGTCTCGGGCGAAGTCCCGGCCGAGAAATTGAGCGAGGAGAAGGACGCGGCCGCCGTGACCCGGCCCGACGCCCCTTCCGAGGGGAAGCCGATCACCGACGCGACCGAGGCCAAGGCCCGGGCGATGGCCAAGGGGCCGATCTTGCTGTTCGTCGGCCCTCCCGGCGTGGGCAAGACGTCGATCGCCAAGAGCATCGCCAGGGCCCTGGGCCGGAAGTACGTCCGGGCCGCCCTGGGAGGGGTCCGCGACGAGGCCGACATCCGCGGGCATCGCCGGACCTACGTCGGCGCGATGCCCGGGAGGATCATCCAGGGCCTGAAGCAGGCCGGGACCAAGAACCCGGTGTTCCTCCTCGACGAGGTGGACAAGCTCGGCGTGAGCCTCCAGGGCGATCCCTCCAGCGCCCTGCTCGAAGTCCTCGACCCGGCCCAGAACGACTCGTTCACGGACCATTACCTGAACATCCCGTTCGACCTCAGCGAGGTCCTGTTCATCGCCACGGCGAACTTCATCCAGAACATCCCCGGCCCGCTGCTGGACCGGATGGAGGTCGTCGATTTCTCCGGCTACACCGAGCGCGAGAAGGCCGAGATCGCCAAGAAGTACCTGATCCCCAAGGGGATCGAGGAGGCGGGGCTGAAGGACCGGGGGGTCACCTTCACCGACGCGGCCGTGATGTCCCTGGTCAGCCGATACACCCGGGAGAGCGGGGTCCGGCAACTGGAACGGCAGGTCGGCGCGGTGGCGAGGAAGGTCGCGAGGAAGATCGCGGCCGGCGAGCCGATGGACCGGACGATCACCCCGGAGGCGGTCCGCGACCTTCTGGGACGGCCGAAGGTCCACCCCGAGCACGCCGCCCCGGTCGACGAGGTGGGCGTGGCCACCGGCATGTATTACACCCCGGCCGGCGGCGACATCATGTTCGTCGAGGCCGCCATCCGCCGTCTCGGGCCCTCCGAACCCCGGGCCGAGGGTTCGACGACCGAGGCCGGCTGGGGCAACGTCGGCCTGATCCTCACCGGCCAGCTCGGCGACGTCATGAAGGAATCCGCGAGGGCCGCCATGACCTACGCCGTGACTCACGCCTCCTCGCTCGGCATCCCCAACGATCGGCTCGGCTCGATCGAGGCCCACGTCCACGTCCCCGCCGGCGCGATCCCCAAGGACGGGCCGAGCGCGGGAGTCGCGATGGCCACGGCCCTGATCTCGGCCATGAGCGGCAGGCCGGTCCGCCGAGACCTGGCCATGACCGGCGAGGTCACGCTCCGGGGCCGTGTCCTGCCGATCGGGGGCGTGAAGGAAAAGGTCCTCGGCGCCCATCGGGCCGGGATCACCCACGTGATCCTGCCCAGGGACAACGAGGCGGACCTGGACGACGTGCCGCAGGAGGTCCGCGACGCCCTGAAGTTCACGTGCGTCTCGAAGCTCGACGAGGTGTTCCCGATCGCCCTGCTCGGCGGGGCGTCAGCGGCGTCCACCGGATCGAACGGCCGATCGCGAGAAGAAGCCCCCGGAGTGCTCGCGGCCCGAGGGGCGTGAGCGAGCCGGGGCGGTCGGGTGGCATGCTTACGTCTTCGTAAGCATGCCACCCAATCGAGGTCTCGGGCGAGATCAGAGGAGATCGAACTCGCAGACGGTCACGTCAACACCCCGTAGGGCAGGCCTCGGCCTGCCGTCCTCGCGGATCTCGGCAAGCCGAGGCCTGCCCTACGAGGATCCAATCCGGCTGAGAAATCCGCGTCTAGCACGAGTAGGTCCGACTTCAGTCGGGCCTACAAAACAAGACGTTTTTGTAGGCCCGACTGAAGTCGGACCTACTCGATTCCTGACTAACCCGGGTTTTTCTACAGGGTAGCGACTAGAGGATATCGAACTCGCGGACGGTCACGTAAAGCTCCTGGCAGGTCTCGGCGATCCGGTCGCCGAGGCCCTGGTGCTTGCTCTCCAACTGGGCGGAGTACATGCCCAGGATCTTGCAGAGGAAGGCGGCGTGGCCGGGCTCGGCCTCGGTGGCGAGGTGGGCCAGCGAATCCTCGATCTGGTCGGCCAGATAGAGGAGGAACTGGGCCTGGCCCTTGACCTCGGCGAGCGATCGGGCGAGCTCGGGGGAGATCACCCGGAGGGGCGCCGGGCCGGACAGCGAGGCGGACGACGAGAGGGAGGCGGAAGGGGACGAGGCGTCGCGATTCGGGGCGGTCACGCAGCCGAGCAACGTCGCTCCTCCCCCGCCGAACGGGCGGGGTTCCGGGGTCATGCCGCGTCTCCGTTGCGAAGGGCCGAGGACGGGGTCCGCGAAGCCGACGACATCGACGGCGCCACCGCGGCTTCCAGGCTGCCGCACAGCTCGCCCATCAGGCGCATGTTCTCGCACTCGACCGAGAGGTTCGAGGCGTGCATCTCGATCAGTTGGCGGAGGAAGATCCGCGTGCCCGGGTCATTCTCGCTCTGGAACCGATCGACGTCGGCCACGGCCGCGCGGACGAGGTAGTCCATGAACTGGAGCTTCCCCCGGATCGAGGTGCAGAGCTTGTCGAGCTGCTGACGATCCGAGCTGGCCTGAGTCACCGGGGCAGTCAGTTGCGACATCCCTATCTCCCCGACCCATCCGGGCCGGTCGCGAATGGTCTCCCCTCGCGGGCTCCAACCCGCGAGGCGCTCGGCGTTCCCGCCATCCCGGCGCGAGGCCGGGCGAAGAGGGGGCGGTGCGCGTCGCGTCCTGAGTGCTTCGCAAGTTAACCAACGTCCGGCGATTCCGCAAGCGCCCAGCCGGACGGGCCGAGGTCTTGCGACCGAAGCGTCACGTTTCCATACTGTTCGGGCGGGGCGATTTCTCGCTTTTTTTGCGCGGAGGCCCCGGGGCGCGGGTAGGATGCTCGCCGGCCTGCCGCCGGTCCGCGACCCGGGCCCTCGCCCCGCTCCGCTTGCCTCGCCGTTCGAACCAGCCCGCCAGAGGAGAACCGTTCCATGGCTCTGACCCGCCGCCAGATGCTCCTCGCCTCCGGGGCCGCCCTGCTCGGCCCGGCCGCCGCCGCCCGGGCCCTGTCGCCTCGATCCAGGGCCCCGGGCAAGAAGGTCCTGTTCTTCACCAAGAGCTCCGGGTTCCAGCACTCGGTCATCACCCGGAAGGACGGCAAGCCCGCCCTGGCCGAGACCATCCTGACCAACCTCGGCAAGGAGCACGGCTTCGACGTGGTCTGCTCCAAGGACGGCACCCTGTTCGACCCCGACAAGATCGGCCAGTGGGATGCCTTCGCCTTCGAGACCACCGGCGACCTCACCAAGGACAACCCCCACAACGACGGCCCCTTGATGTCCAAGGACGGCAAGAAAGCCTTCCTCGACGCCATCCGCGCCGGCAAGGGCTTCCTCGGGATGCATTGCGCCACGGACACCTTCCACAGCCCCAGCGACAAGGACCTCGACCCGTACATCGAGATGATCGGCGGCGAGTTCATCACCCACGGCTCCCAGCAGAAGGTCAAGCTGGACATCACCGCCCCGAACTTCCCGGGCGTCTCGGGCTTCGGCACGACCTCGTTCGACCTCCTGGACGAGTGGTACGCGCTGAAGAACCAGCCGGACGACCTCCACGTGATCCTCGCCCACGACACCTCGACGTTCCCGGATAAGAAGGGCGGCAACAAGTGCTACGACCGCCCCAATTTCCCCGAGACCTGGGCGCGGATGCACGGCCAGGGCCGCGTCTTCTACACCTCGATGGGCCACCGTGAAGACGTCTGGGAGAACCCGAAGTACCAGGGCCTCCTCCTCGGCGCCCTGATGTGGGCCACCGGACAGGCCGAGACCGACATCAAGCCGAACACGTCGGTCGTCACGCCCAACTTCAAGAAGCTGAGCAACGCCTGATCGGCGAGCGTCGGGTGACATGCTTACGAAGACCTAAGCATGCCGCCCGACGCGGCCTCTTGGTCAATCGAGCCCGGCCGACTATACTCCTCTCCATCACCCACCCGATCGGCCCGAAGGCCGGGGCTTCGCCCCGATCGTTGCATGCTCGGTTCCCTCGGCGAACTGTACGTGGCCCGGCTCCGCGAGTTCTACCGCCAGCCGGCGCGGATCTTCTGGGTCTATGGGTTCCCCACCGTCCTGGCCATCGGCCTGGGCCTGGCGTTCCGCAATCCCGGCAAGCCGACGGTCGAGGTGGACGTCACCCTGACCGAGGATTACGGGCCCGTCGAGAAGCTGTTCCAGCTCCCGGGCGGCAGCTACCAGATGTTCCCCCAGTCGATGGGCTGGCAGAGGAGGAAGTTCGTCCTCCCCGCCGAGGGGGACCGGCCTCGGATCGAGATTCGTTTCTCCGAGGAGGAGGGCAAGACCCGCCTGGAAAAGGGGGAGACGGCCCTCCTGGTCACGACCGACCTCCCCAACCGGGTGAAATACCGCTTCGACCCCACCCGCCCCGAGAGCGCCTCGGCGCGGACCGTCTTCGACGACGTCCTCCAGAGGGCCAACGGCCGGACCGACCCGGTCGTCGTCGAGGAGGACATCATCCGCGAGGCCGGCTCCCGCTACATCGACTTCCTGATCCCCGGCCTGATCGGCCAGAACACGATGGGGGGCGGCTCTGGGGCGTCGGGTTCCTGATCGTCAATTTCCGGATCGCCAAGCTCCTCAAGCGGTTCATGGCCACGCCGATGCCCCGGCGAGACTTCCTCCTGGCGATCCTGGGGGCGAGGCTCACGTTCCTGATCCCCGACGTGGGCGTCCTGCTCTCGCTCGGCTATTTCGGGTTCGGCATGCCGATCCGGGGGAGCCTGTGGCTGGTGATCCTGATCGAGGTCGTCGGCGCCCTGGCCTTCTCGGGGATCGGCCTCCTGATCGCCAGCCGGGCCTCGACCACGGAGACCGTCAGCGGGTTGATGAATCTGGTGATGTTGCCGATGTGGATCTTCTCCGGCCTGTTCTTCTCCAGCTCACGATTCCCGGCGATCGTCCAGCCCGTGATCCAGGCCCTGCCCCTCACGCAGTTGCTGAACGCCTTGAGGGCCGTGATCCTCCGGGGCGACGGCCTGACCGATCCCCCCGTCTATTTCGCCCTGGCGATCCTCTCGGCCTGGGCCGTCGGCACCTTCTACCTGGCCCTGCGATTGTTCCGCTGGAGTTGACGGCTCCCTGCGGAAGCGGGGATGGCCGAAGACGTCGAAGAAATCCCCCCAGACGCCTCGGCTCCCGGGCGAGGCGAGCGGAGGGACGTCCACCTCGTCGATCAGATGCTTCAGGAATGTCGCCTTGGCCAGCATCTCGACGTCCAGGAACGAGGACGCCGATTGCGGGACGATCGCCTCCAACGCCTCCCGGCGATGGAGGCGGCACGGCGAGTGGACGTCGGCCACCGGGACCGCGAACAGCCCCCTCCAGAGGAGCCCGCCGAACCCTCGGGCCATCCGGGCGAAGAGTCCGACCCGCCTCCGGCCGATCACGTGATCGCAGGCGTCGATGGCCTTGAGCAACGGGTCGAGATGGTCGGCGGACCACGGCGAGACGGCCCCGGTGACGAGCACCAGGGGGGCCGTCGCCCGGTCCAGGCCGCGCTCCAGGGCGCGAGCCAGGCCGTCCCGGGTCTCCACGACCACGCAATCGGCCTCGCGGCCCCGCTCTCGGAGCAAAACGGCGAGCCCTCGGGCCACGGAATCGGCGGCCGGGGCGTCGGCCGTCTCGATCGCGATCACGAGGACCCCGGCCCCGGCCCGAGGCTCTCGCCGGAACTCCGGGTCGATCGGCTCCTCGGCCGTCTCGGCGGCCGTCACGACCGGCCGTCCCCGCCGAGCCATCGGCCGAGGGCGTCGCGGAACGCCCGTTGAAGGCGGCGGGTCACCGGGCCGGGTCGGCCGTCGCCGACGGGTCGGCCGTCGATCGTGGAGACGGGCATGACCTCGATGGTCGTGCCGGTCAGGATCACCTCATCGACCGAGGCGAGGTCGTCGGCCCGGAGCCGGGTCTCCACGATCGGCAGGCCCTCGTCGGCGGCGATCGACGGAATCCCCCGGCGGGTCGTCCCCGGGAGGATTCCCGGGCCTTCGGGAGAGCCTTCCAGCCGGCCCTGGCGGACCCAGAGGAGCGACGAATGCGTCGCCTCGGTCACGAAGCCCTGGTCGTCGATCAAGAGGGCCTCATACGCCCCCGCCCGATGCGCCGCCTCGTTCGCCAGGACGTTCGCCAGCAGGTTCGTGCTCTTGACGTCGCACCGTTTCCAGCGGAGGTCCGGGCGAGTGATCGTCGGCACGCCGGTTTCCCGGAGGTCGGCGGTCGCCGAGTCGTCGTAGGGCCGGACGACGATCAGCTCGGTCGGCGGGACCGGGGGATCGGGGAAGGCATGGAGCCGGGGGGCTACGCCCCGGGTGAGCTGGATATAAACGGTGGCTTCCTTCAACCGGCTCTCGGCGATCGTCCGTGCGATCCGGGCGCGGAGGCGGTCGAAGTCCACCCCGAGGAACTCCATCGCCGAGAGGCTTCGGCTCAAGCGGCCGAAATGGTCCTCTTCGAGCCAGAGGCGGCCGGAATAGAGCCGGAAGACCTCGTAGACCGAATCCCCGAACAGGAACCCCCGGTCCCAGATCGGCACCACGGCCCGATCGGCGGGGAGGATCTCCCCGTTTAGGCAAGCCAGGCTGTCCATGGTTCGACGATCGCCCCGGGAGGACTTCGATCGAGGACCAGGATAGCCGCAAGGCGGGGGCAATCCAAGCCTTGGGCCGGAAATCCCGGCGCCGATCGGCGGATCGGGCAGGAGGGGCGGACGCCCTCGTCCCCCGGCGGCGGGAGGGGTCGGCCCTCCCGGCCGAGGGCGGATTCGCCTTGACTGAATTTGGGAGAGATCCTAGAGTCCGGCCCGCCGTCGGGCCGCGCCTTCGCGCCGGTCGCATGGGGCCGTCCCACAAGGATGTGGGCGGTCCCGACGGTCCTTTCGGCGTCCTTCGTCTCCTGGGCGGAGGATTTTCGAAACCGTTCGGTCGGTCGGCAAGGAGGCCCCCGCGATGCGGCAATGGGAGATCGGGCGAATCGCGGCGATCGTCGCGGTCCTGGCGTTGACGGGCGCCGGGCCGGGCAAGACCCCCGCCCCGAAGAAGAAGCCGGAGCCCCCGCTGAAGGTCCGCGAGACCGTCGGCGACCTCGCCAAGGTCCCGCCCATGGCCGAGGTCCGCGTCGAGGGCGTCGGCCTGGTGATCGGCCTGGAGCGCACCGGCAGCGACCCCGAGCCCTCGGCCTATCGCCAGGCCCTTCTGGACCGGATGCGCAAGGACGGGCTGCCCAACGCCGAGCGATGGCTCGCCAGCGAGACCACCTCGCTCGTCCTGATCAAGGGCCGAATCCCCGCCGGGATCACGACTTCCGACGTCCTTGACGTCGAGATCGAGCTGCCCTTCACCTCGAAGACGACCAGCCTGGTCGGCGGCAAGCTCATCAAGGCCGACCTCCGCCAGGTCGGCCTCACGGCCGAGGGGCAGAGGCTCCCCGACGGCCAGGTCATGGCCACGGCCAGCGGGCCCGTCCTGATCGGCTCGGACACCAACCCCGACGACCCGAGGATCGGCCGCATCCTCGGCGGAGGCCGGGTCAAGAAGGACCGCAACTACGTCCTGATGATCAACGAGAAGAGGAAGAGCGTCCGGACCGCGGCGATCGTCCAGTCGGTCGTCAACTCGCGGTTCAGCCGGCTCCGGGGGATCGACCAGGAGGGGATGGCCAAGGCGAAGTCCGACCTCTACCTGGATCTGATGGTCCCGGCGAACTACCACCACAATCAGTATCGCTTCTTCCAGGTGGTGGAGAACCTCTCGGTGGTGGACAACCCGCAGCTCCGGGCGGTCCGCATGGAGCAGTGGGGCCGGGAGCTCCTGGACCCGAAGACCGCCGGCCAGGCGGCGATCCGCCTCGAAGGGATCGGCCGGAACGCCTCGGACGTGCTCAAGACGGGCCTGAGCCACCCCCACCCGCAGGTCCGGTTCTTCGCGGCCGAGGCGCTCGCGTACGTCGGCGACGAGGCCGGGGCGACGGTCCTGGCCGACGCCGTGGCCAATCAGCCGTCGTTCCGCGCCTATGCCCTGGCGGCCCTGGCGGCCCTGGACGAGCCGGCCGCCCGGCTGAAGCTCCGGGGGCTGATGGCCCATCCCAACGTGGAAGTCCGCTACGGGGCCTTCAACGCCCTGAGGACCGCCTATGCCGACGACCCGTACCTCGGCCGGGTCCGCGTCCTCCACGACGAGCCCGAGCCGGAGCCCGAAGACGGCGACGCGATGGCCCTCCAGATCGCGGCCCCGAGGAAGAAGCCGATGAGGTCCGACCCGTTCGCCCTCTACGTGGTGGACTGCGAGGGGCCGCCGATGATCCACCTGTCCAAGACCCGTCGCTGCGAGATCGTGGTCTTCGGCCGGGGCCAGAAGCTGCTGACCCCCCTGGTCCTGGGCACCGGGCCCTACCAGGTCAACGCGATCGAGGGGGACCAGACGATCTGGATCAGCCGGATCGGGTCCGAGGCGATCGACGGCCCGGACCAGAAGATCGGCGCGGCGCCGGAGGTCGGTTCGGTGATCTGCGAGCTGGCGAACCTCGGGGCGAGCTACCCGGAGATCCTCGCCCTCCTCCAGTCGGCCGACCGGCAGAAGAACCTGCCGGGCGACGGCGCCCTGGTGATCGACGCCGTGCCGACGGCCCTGCCGGCCTACGACCAGGCCCAGATCGCCGGGACCGACGCCACGGCGAAGAAGGACCCGGCCGTCGGCCGGGCCGGGGCGGAGGCTCCGGTCGAGAAGAGGCCGAGGAAGTCCCTGATCGACCGGGTCCTGAGGAAATGACCGCCCAGGCCCCCCTCAGCCCGGGCTGAGGGGGGCCGTCGGGCCGGTCCGTCGCGTCCCATCTGCTGCGATCCCCCCCATCCCGCCCCTCCCCCGCCGGGGCTTCCGGCCCCATCCCCCCCTCCCCGCCGTGCGCCCCCATCCCCCCGATGGCGACCCTCGCGCCAGCCCATCCTAAAGTCCTACGCCGTGAAGATCGAAAATTAGTCTTGACGGTCAGTTCCGCCCCCGGCAAGGACGCCTTCGAGCGACCCTTCCCGGCCCCCGGACCGGCGACGCCCCCGACGAGGGGACGGGCCGACTCGGGGGGTCCGGCGGACGACGGGGACACGGCCCCTGGACTTCGCCTCCCCGGCGAATCCCCGGGGATGGCCACCGGACTGGCACAGGGAAGGGCGTCGGCAGGGATCGCCGGACGAGCGCGGAAAGACGATCGGCCCAACCGGCCCCGGGCCCCTCGCCCGAGGCCGTGCCGATCGCCGTCCGCCTCGCGCCGGGCGCCTCGCCCGACGCACCGGAGGGTTCAGGAAACCTCCGAGGTCTCGCACGGAAACCCGCGAGTGGAGTCCTCGATATGAAAAAGGTGTTCACCACCGGCCAGGTCGCGAAGATCTGCAAGGTCGCGCCCCGGACGGTGAGCAAGTGGTTCGACTCGGGCCGCCTCCGCGGCTACCGAATCCCCGGCTCCCAGGATCGCCGCATCCCCCGAGAGCACCTCCTGCGGTTCCTCAAGGAACACGGGATGCCCCTGGGGGACCTGGAGGCCGAGGTCTATCATAAAGTCCTGGTCGTCGGCGCCGACGCCCCGCTCCTGGCCGTCCTCCGCGAACACCTCCGCGAGACCGACGACTTCCGGATCGAGACGGCCGCCTCCGGCTTCGAGGCCGGCATCCGCGCCGAGAGCTTCCACCCCGACTGCATCGTCATCGACCTGGCCGTCGGCCGGATCGAGGCCGGGCAGATCGCCCAGAACCTCCGGCAGCAGCCAGGACCACCTCTCCACGATCCTGATCGCCCTCACGAGCGACGAGCCGGGCGAGGAGACCTACAGCCTGGGCTTCAACGACGCCTTCAAGAAGCCGTTCGACGGCGCCCTGCTCGCCGAGAGGGTCCGCCGCCTGATCTCCCAGAAAAAAGCCGACGAGCCCTGAGCCGTCCCGATCGGCTCGGACCATCCACTCGCGGCCCCTCGACGGGCCCGGGGCCTCCCCCTCGCCCGAAACGGCCGGGGCGAGGCCCCGGGCCCGTCGGCGCTGAGGGACGCTCGCCGGTTCGACGTCCGCCGAGGTCGCCGGCCGGGCCCTTTGAGGAAGCCCGACGGCCTGGACGGGCCGAATTCGGCCATTCCGAGGGAGGTGCGGAATTCCCTTGTTCGTGCGGCGGGACCCGCTAGGCTCTTCAGGATCGCGTCGTCGCGAGAAGAGGGGTTCGGCGCCGCATCCGGCGCGGCGCACCTTCAGCGGGAGGATGTCACCATGCTGCGTCGAGACCGTGTGTCTGCGGCCGGGCCCGTCCGGGCCCTCGGGCTAGCGGGGCTCCTCGTCCTGTGCGGCGTCGGGGCGACCGCCCGGGCGGACCTTCTTGATCAGACCGGGTTCGAAGCCCCCACCTTCACCGCCAACCAGACGGTGGACGGCCAGGGCGGCTTCACGGTCCCCCTGGGCAATGCGGCGGCGGTCACCGTCTCGACCGATTCGCCGAACTCGGGGAGCCAGGACCTGCTCTTCACGGGCACCAACCTGACCGACGTCTACCCGCCCGACGGCTACTTCCAGGCCACGGCCGCCGTGACCACGAATTACGACGTCGTCGCCAACGGCAATTCCAGGCTCGTCCTGGATGCCTACCTGATGCTCCACGGCGACAGCACGGCGACCGGGATCGGCCACACCGGAGACCTCGTCAGCATCAACCTCGAAGCCAACCTGGCCGACGGCAGCTACTTCTCGACCTACCTGTCGTCCGACGGGAACGCCTATGGTTTCTCCAACGACTATGACGCGATGACGTTCGTCGGCCTGACCGGCTATCACCACGTCACCCTGGTCCTCGACTTCAGCACCGACACGGCCTCGTATCTCGTCGATGGCATGCTCTTCGGCACGAAGTCGTTCGACCCCTCGACCTCGACGACGCTGGCCTCAGCCTCGCTGACGATGTACGACTTCGCGCTGCCGGACGCGCCGGCCGATTACACCGCCCGAGTGGATGATTTCTCGGTCCGGGCGGTGCCGGAGCCGTCGTCGGTCGTCCTCTGCCTGATCGGCGCCCTCGGAGTCTCGCGCCGCCTGGCCAGGCGGCGCTCCTGAGGCCTCGCCGGCCTCAATGGATCGGCACGCCTCCGCCGTCGTCCCCTCCGCCGGCGGCCCGGGCCCGGTCCTGGTCGGCCGGGAGGAACTTCGAGCCGATCAGGAAGCAGAGGCTCCCGGCGATCAGGACCGGGATGATCAGCAGCATCCCCGCCGTGAAGTTCCTCGGGCCGGTCGCCCCGTGGACGTCCGCCGCCGCCTTCGCCCCTTCGATCGCCGGGGGCTCGGCCGGCCTCGCGCCGATGGATTCGAAGAATTTGCCCATCGGCGAGGCCAGCGCCGCCGGCTCGGCCAGCTCTCGCGAGAGGCGGCCGATCAGGGGGGGCGACGGGATGTCTCCCAGCAGGTGCAGCAGGAAAATGCTCAGCGCGAAGCCGGCCGCCCGGCGATTCGAGGGCACCACGTTCGCCGTGATCGTGTTGCACGGGCCGAGGCACGACGTCAGCAACACGCTGGCCACGAACAGGAACCCCAGCGCCACATATTTCGACGGGCTCAAAAGCCCCATCGTCCCGAACGGGATCGCCAGGAGGACCGCCGACCCGGCCCAGAGCATGTAGGCGCGTTTGGTCGTCTTCAGGAGCTTGTCGGGCAGCCACATGCTTAGCAACACGCCGACGATCCCCGCCACGGCCAGGGGGACGCCGATCAGCAGGTTGTCTTGCGGGCGGGTCTTGTGCACATACTGGAAGAACGTGGGCATCCAGTGGCCATAGGCCCCGATCGTGAACGTGACGGCCGCCATCCCCCCGGTGTTCAGCAGGAAGCTCGGCGTCTTCACGATCGCGAGATAGTCGGCGGCCGTCGGCTTCGGCCCCCGCGAGTGGTCCTTCCCCTCGGAGGCCCCTCGGCCCGGGTCGCGGATCAGGAGCCCGGCCATCGCCAGGACGAGTCCGGGGATGCCGACGACCCAGAACGCGGCCCGCCAGCCGTGGAGGGTCCACGCGATCGGCCCAAGGCCGACCCCTCCGGCCCAGCGGGTGATCGCCTCGGCGTGGGCCGTCGTGATCGCCTGGACGCTGCCGCCCAGCCCGTAGCCGATCGCCGTCCCCACCGGCAAGGCCAGGTAGAACAGGCCCATGACCCGCCCGCGGAGCCTCGGGGCGAACAGGTCCGCCAGGAGGGTCGGCGCCACGACGCCATAACTCGCCTCGCCGACGCCCAGCAAGGCGCGGGCCAGGAGCATCTGCCCGGAATTCGCCGCGAAGGCCGTGCCCGCCGTCGCCACGCTCCACAGTCCCACGCCGAACGCCAGGATCTTCCGGCGGCTGTAGCGGTCCCCCAGCCAGCCGACCAGGGGCGAGACGATCGTGTAGACGATCATGAACGACGACCCGAGATAGCCGAACTTCTCCGGGTCGGGCTCGATGTCCCTCATGATCGCCGGGCCGACGGCCGCGAACACGTAGCGATCGACATAGTTCAGCAGATTCATGCTGAACAGGACGCCCAGGGCGAACAGGGCCCCCCGGGCCATCGCGGGTAAAGCCGGGGACAGGCCCGCGACCGAGGGGCCGGGCGAGGAGTGCGTCATGGGTCGCGAGATCTCGTCGTGAGGGATTCGTGAGGATGGCGCGAGCGATCCCTCGGTTATACCCACTCCGGCCGCCCCCGACGAGATCAGCGGGCCGGACCCTCAGGCCCGATTCCTTCCCGGTGGAAGAGTCTTCCGAAGGTTTTGGGTGGCGCGGGTCCCGCACTCGGGACCCGCGCCACCCAAAATGCTCCCGGCCGAAGTCTCCCAAAAAAGGAAACGGCCCTGGCCCGATCTCAACCCAGATCAATCGGGCTCGTCGTTGGTTCGCGAGGTCCGCCCCGCCGGGGCCTCGGGAAACCTTCCGCCGATCTCGGCGTCGAGGAGGACGAGGAGCTCGCGGTCCGAGGGCATGGTCCCGGGGATTCTCAGGATTCCGTTCTTCGATTCGAGGAGGCCCGGGACGATCCCGGCCGACATCACCAGGGTCTGGCCGATCGGCCAGTTGGTGATCGGCTGGTTCAGCCTGGTCTCGGAGACCTCGGGGACGTTGATCGTCATGTCGTTGGGGCCGATCTCCCGTCGGGTGAGGATCGACGTGCGGATCAGCCGGCGGACGACGTTGGTCCTCAGGTCCACGGCGAGGTCCAGGGCGTCGCCGTCGTAGGTCAACAGCGGGCTGATCGTCAGCCAGACGCCCTCTTCCAGCTTCTGGACGGCCGGCTGGAACCCCACGCCGACGGCGCCGTCGCGCTCGGCCCCGGCGATGTAATCGACCGGCTCGACCTTCTCGACGTGGAGGTTCTGGCCGTTCACGGCCTTGATCGAGGCGTCGTAGAGGATCTCGAACCCTCGGTAGAGTTGCATCTGGCTCAAGAGCATGGCGGCGTCGCCGACGCTCATGGTCCAGACCTGCTGGCCCTGGGGGCCGCCTCCCAGGGCGGTCATCCGGGCGTGGGCGAGGTATCGCCATCGGGTGTCCGCGGCCCGGACGAGGCGGACCCTCAGCTTGAGGAGGTCGGCCTCGGACTTCGTGAAGCGCTTGACGATCCCGTCGACCTGTCGGAGCTTCTTGGGCGTGTGGTAGGCGCGGATCTGCGTCTTGGAGGCGCTCAGGACGGTGATCTTTTCGCCGTGCCAGTCGGTCGAGCCGGTGGTCCGGAAGATCCAGTCGATGATCCGGGATTCGGGGTGGGGGTTGTACGAGTTGCCGGCCATCGCGGTGTATCGGGCGATGTTCCAGGTCTGCGAGGTCATCCCCGGCTCGGGCCGGAAGTCGGTGGGCGGGGCGTTGTCGCCGGGCGGCGAGGGGGCCTCCGCCTCATCGACGGCCGGCAAGTCGTCGGGGTCCTTCGCGGCCTTGATCGAGCCGGAGGCGCCGGTCTTGCGCTTCTTGCGAGCCGCCGAGGGGCTCGTCCTGGGCCAGCAGGCGGCTCGCCGGCAGGAGGCCGCCGCTCAACAAAGCTACCGCCAGGGCCATCCGCCGGTTCATGCCAGGGGCCTCCTTGCCGGTCTGGCGGGGATCGCGGCCGGGGCGAGGGGCCCCGGCGCGAGGGGGACGGTAGCAGACCCCTCGATTTCACTCAAGATCAATGGGCCGGCGGACGACGGAAGGGCGGGTGGCCGGGGTCTCCGTTCCGTCGCGAGCGATCATTCGCCGAACGGGCGATCGGCCGGGGTGTCCAGGTCGAAGAGGAAGATGCTGTCCCCCACCCGCTCGACGACCTTGCGAGTCCTCAGCCAGCTCAGGTCGTTCTGGGAATAGAGGCCGTGGAGCCGGGACACGCTCGCGGCGAAATAACGCGTGTAGACCGGGATGAAACCGCCTTCGGAGTCGTACAACCGACGATTCGGAGGGGTCTCGGCGGGGACCTGGAACGCCTTGCTCGGGTTCGGGACGGCGAAGACCCCGGGGACGTCCAGCCTCCTCTCCGTGCTGATGTCGGTCGTCACGTCGTGGATTCCCAGCCTCTGCAACGATCGGCCGAGGGCGTCGAAATCCTGTCCCCAATCGATGTTCGAGTCGGCCAGGTAAATCCAGCCCCGCGACGGCCCGCCGCCGATCTCGTTGAACGACGACAGATAGCGGGGATGGGCCGAGATCGAGGCCCACATCAGCGCCGAGGCCGCCAGGACGGTGATCGGTCCCCAGACCCGGTCCCGGAGAGCCCGGCCCTCGAACAGCCTCGCCACGAACGGGGCCGCCAGCGGATAGGTCAACAACGCGTAGCGGACGCCGATGTTGACCTTGTTGCGAACCAGCATCAGCCAGAGCAGCGCCAGGCCCGCCGCGGCGACCCACTCGAACGCGGAGAACTCCTTCGGCCGAGACCGGGCGACGGCCAGGACCATCAGCGCGAGCAGGCCAAGCGGCGTCTTGAGCAGGAACGCGATCGGGAAGTACAGGGCCCAGCCGTTCTGGCGGACCTGCCCGCAGAGGAAGGCGTCGTGCCCCTGGTTCTGGTGCCGGACCTGCTTCAGGACGCTCATCGCCGAGGTCGGGAACGGCCAGTCGGCCAGGGAGACCGGGCCGATCCGCTCCGGGAGTCGCCCTCCGGCGGCCTCGCCCAGGCGGACCGTCCCGAAGCCGTCACCCGCCCAGAGGACCAGGAACGCCACCGCCCCCATCGCCGCGACCGCGCCGAACGAACCGGCCAGCGATTCGACCGACCTGGAACGCCTCAAGGTCGTCCACACATGAACACCCGCCGCCAGGAGGATCAGCAGGAGGGCCGAATGCCTCATCGCCCAGGCCAGGCCCACGCCCAGGCCCACGGCCAGCCATCGGCCCCGGGACGGTCGCTCCGCGAACCGGGCCATCAGGATCATCGCGATCACGGCCGACGCGGTGAACGGGATGTCGCTGCCCGCGATCGCCGAATGCGCCAGGCATTCGGGCGACAGCGAGACGACCGCCGCCGCCGCCAGGCCCGACCAGCCCCCGCGATCCCTCGCGACCCCCCAGAAGACCGCCAGGAGCAACACCACGCCCCAGCCGATCGCCACGGCCCGGGCCGGCAGCAACACGCGGGGCATCCCCGACAGGACCAGGCGAGAGATCGCCGCCGGGTCGGACGAGGCGGGGAACATCCCGGCCGACCGCAATGCCAGGGCCGTCGCCAGGCCGCCCAGGGCATGAGGCAACCTCGGGGCGCCCAGCTCCCACATCCCCAGGTCGTCGCCGGTGCGGATCAGGTGGAGGGTATGGACCAGGTGCGTGGTCTCGTCCGACGTGATCGAGTCGGTCCTCGCCACCTGCCACGTCCGGGCGACGAACAGGGCGATGATCCCGGTCAGGACCAGCACGATCGACACCGCCCGAGGCCGCCGGGACGACGCCCGGCCCGGCTCGGTCTGGCAGATCGGTCGGGACGCGGGGGGAGGCGGGGCCAGGAGAGTCGCGGGGGTGCTCATCGAGGGGTCCTCCATGACGAGCCGAGGCGCCCGGATCGATCCGAGCGCGGCATCGCCTCCGCGACGCCCGGCCAGCCGGGATCATACCGGCCCCGCCCCCCGTCCGCAAGGTCCGACGACCCCGACGCCGTCGCGAGACCTACTGGAAGCGTGGGCAAACTGCGTCAACCTTGACGTTGCAAGGCGACGAATGCTCAGGTCCAGAAATTCGCAGATCCTGGTCGCGTCAAATCTCTGCAAGTTTCAATCTGGGAGAAGTTGACCACACTTTGCGTCGCAAAGTCGCGAAAAGGGCGGAAATCGTAGGGGATTCGCGTGCGCAGCGAGGTGTGCGCAGGCAAGAATCCTCACGTCCGAATTCTCGGATTTCAGAAACCCAAAGCCCATGCCCACAAGAAGATGTGCCAAGTGGTTTTTTCGAGCGATCGGGCCGAAAAACGCCGAAATGCGCGGTCGCGCCGAGGGGCCGCAACTCATCCATAGAGTTGGCAATCTTTCGTAGCTTTAAATCATGAATCGAATTTCGGGAACGGCGAGGCCGGCGGATTCGGTGATCGCCGGGGTCCTCGCCCGCGATGATCCTGGAATCATGAATGTGCGGCGGCGTGGGCCGTCCTCGGCCCCGGGATCGGCGGCCCGAGACCGGGGCAGGGTGCGTCGCCAGGGCCGATCAGTGTTTCAAGATGCACAAGCTCGCGAGCAGGTCTCGGACGCGGGCGGCGTTCCGCCGCAGGCCGGCGGCGATGTTCGTCACCCCGTCGAGCCGCAGCTTACTGACGGCCAGGTTCCGCAGCGCCGCCAGCGCCTGCGGCCCCGACCCGCTCCGGGTCCGGTTGGCGTCCTCCCCCATCGTCACGTCCCGGACGTAGTGCAGCCGGTTCTCGATCCCCCAGTGGCCCCGCACCCACCCCAGGAGCGCCGCCGCCTCGGCGCTGACGCGCGGCACGCTGGTGATCAGGTACTGGACCTCCACGGTCACCCCACCCCCGGCCGCGACCGTCCGCTCCAGGAGCCCGACCTGCGCCACCCCCGGCCAGTCCAGGTAGCCGTTGAGCGCCGTGGTCGTCCGCAGCACCCGCCGCTCGACCCGCCCGCCGTGCTTGTCCAGGGCCGTCGCCACGTCGGCCTGCTCGGCCGCCTTCCGCCGGCCGTAGGGGGGAAAAGGCCGGCCCGAAGGCGGCCGCGATGTCCGCCTTCAGGGTCGGCTGGTTGTCGTCGACCTTGACCAGGTAGTGGCCGCCGGCGTCGACCACCTGGCGGCACAGATCGCGCTGGCAGAACGCCGCGTCGCCGGTGATCACGCGGCCCTCCAGCACCATCCCCTCCAGGAGCCGCAGCGCCGCCTTGTGCTCGTTGGTCTCGGCCGGGACGCGGGCCTGGGCCAGCACGCACCCGGTCTGCTGGTCCAGGGCCGCCAGCAGGTGGACCGCGGGGGCGGCGGCCGTGCCGCTGCCGCGGGAGGACTTGCCGTCGAGCGCCACGGCCCGCAGGCCCGGGCCGGCCCGCGGCCCCAGCAGGTGCTCGGCCCAGCGGGCCACGGCGGCCTCCAGGGCGTCGGCCGGGAGGCGGGCGAAGAGGGCCTGGAAGGCGCCGAAGGAGGCGGGCCGGCGGCGGTAGCCGAGGCGGTGCATGAGCTCGATCGGCTGGTCCCGGCCCCACTGGGCGATGGCGGCATAGCCGCGGCACCCGCAGAGGATGGCGCAGCAGGCGTGGGCCAGCATCGCGACCATCGGATGCCTCCGGCCGTGCCGGGACCGCGGGTCGGGGACCTCGGCGAGGAATGCGAGCAGGCTGCCGGGGGGTGCGTAGGTCATCGGTGTCATACACTCCCAGAGAGGAACCGGGAGTCTACTACAGATTAAATAACCGATCGACCCTGGGTGCGTCGCTCCCTTGAAGCCGGGGGCGTCCTCGATTAGGCTCCACTCGGGGAGATCACGATTCGTCTAGGTGCGGACTCGGTCCGAAGGGGGCCTCGATGTTGACCCTGCTCGGGGGCGGGGCGAAGCTCTGCGACGGACTGAGCCGCCGAGAAGCCATGAGGATCGGCGGGATGGGCGCCCTGGGCTTCGGCCTCGGCCTGTCCGACCTGTCCCGGACGACGGCCCGGGCCGATCCGGGCGACTCTTCGTTCGGCCGCGCCAAGTCCTGTATCGTTTTGTTCCTGATGGGCGGCCCCCCGCAGCATTCGACCTGGGACCCGAAGCCCGACTCGCCGGCCGAGGTCCGCGGCGCGTTCGGGCCGATCGCCACGACGGCCCCCGGCGTGTCCATCTCCGAGCTACTGCCGAAGACGGCGCGCCACGGCGACAAGCTCTGCCTGGTCCGGGCCATGTCCACGGGGGACAATGCGCATTCGTCCAGCGGTTATTACATGTTGACGGGCCGACCCCATCAGCCCATGAACGTGGAGAACGCCAACCCCGGGGCGCCGAACGATTCGCCAAGCCTCGGGGCGCTGCTCGGCCGGGTCGCCCCGGGACGGGACGGGCTGCCTCCGGCCGTGACGCTCCCTCATCGCATCTTCAACACCGACGGGAGTATCTGGCCGGGCCAGGATGCCGGCCTCCTGGGTCGGGGGGCCGACCCGTGGCTCCTGAACGCCAAGGTCGGGCCCGAGGGCTACCGGGTCCAGGAGATCGCCTTGCCGGCCGACCTGGACGAAGGGCGGCTCGCCGGCCGCCGCTCGCTGCTCGATCGCGTGAGGGCCGAGCTCGATTCCGACGCCTCGGCGGCCGTCTTCGAGCGCCGGAGCCGGGAGGCGTTCGACCTTTTGCTGTCTCCCAAGGCGCGCCGGGCCTTCCGGCTGGACGACGAGCCGGCCGCCAACCGCGAGCGATACGGCCCCGGGCCGTTCGGCCAGAGCGTGTTGATGGCCCGGAGGATGGTGGAGGCCGGCGTCCGTTTGATCCAGGTCAACTGGTATCGCGGCCCCAACGAACCGACCGAGAACCCGTGCTGGGACAGTCACCGAGACGAAACCAATCGACTCAAAACGACCCTCGTCCCGCCGTTCGACCAGGCATTCTCGGCGCTTTTGGAAGACCTGGAGGCGCGGGGTCTCCTGGACGAAACGCTCGTCGCGTGCATCTCCGAATTCGGCCGAAGTCCCAGGCTGGACGGCAATAACGGCCGGAACCACTGGGGCGGCGTCTTCTCGATCGCCCTGGCCGGAGGGGGGATTCGCGGAGGCCAGGCCTTCGGGGCGTCCGACAAGATCGGAGGATCGCCCAAGGAGGGTCGGGTCCGGCCCGAGGACCTCTCAGCCACCCTCTTCCACCTCCTCGGCCACGCCCCGAACGAGGAATATCGCGACCCGCTGGGCCGCCCTTTGCCGATCAGCCGGGGCGAGGTCGTCCGGCCGATCCTGCTGTAATCGGCGTCATGCGGTCGAAGTCAAAACCAGGCCCTTCGGCGAAACGCAGATTACGCAGATTAAATGCTTAAGATCTGATTACATTTAATCTGCGTAATCTGCGTTTCGCCGAAGGCCCTTAACTTTTCCTCGACCGCGTCAAGCCGATGTCTGTCCGTCTCGCAAGACGGGCGATCCCCGTCGGGTTTGTCGTCGCAATTCTTGTCCTGCGGCGGCGAATGGCCTGTAAGGAGCGATCAGGGCCAGGGAATTCTCCGATCTTGATCAGAGGGGGCAATCATGAGAACGCCGAAGTTCTGGCTAACCTTGGGTTTCGTGCTGGTGCCTTCGCTCGGAACACTCGGCGCGGCCCCTCCAGACTCGTCGGACGATCGCCCCGCGTTCGAGAAGGCCAGGGCCGCCGCCGGGCGGGATGCCGGGGCCCTGATGAAGCTGGTCTTCTGGGCCGAGTCTCGGGGTTGGATGGCCGATCGGGCCGCTCTCCTGAAGGACGTGATCGCCGCCGACCCGACCCGGCCCTCCGCTCGGGGCCTCCTCGGCCAGTTGGCCGACGGCTCGACCTGGCGGACCCCCGAGGAGGTGGCCCAGAGGGCCCGCAACGATTCCGAGCTCTCGGCGAAGCTGGCCGAGTATAACGCGCGTCGGGAGACGCTCTTCCAAATCGCCCAGAGGGAGAAGAACCAGGTCCGGACCCTGGAAAGCCAGGGCAAAGATCGAGAGGCAAAGACGTTTCAAGCTCGGATCGACCACCGGCTCGCCCCGGCCCACGTCGACCTCGGCCTCTGGTGCGAGAAGAACGGCCTGAAGGCGGAAGCGACCGCCCATTTTACCACGGCCGTGGGGCTGGACCCGTATCGCGACACCACCTGGAAGCACCTGGGGTACGTCCGGCACGGCGGCCGGTGGATGTCTCACGAGCAGATCCAGGCCCAGGAGAAGGAAGACGCCGCCCAGAGGCTCGCCGATCGCCACTGGGAGCCCCTCCTCAAGCGATGGAAAGCCTGGCTGGGCGAGAAGATCCATCGCGACGAGGCCGTCGCCCATCTCGCCGGGATCGACGACCCGAGGGCCGTCCCGGCGATCGATCGCGTCTTCGTCACGAACGATCGGAACGACCAGGAACGGGCCGTCAAGCTCCTGGGCCAGATCCGGTCCCCCGGGTCGTCGCAGGAGCTGGCGTTCCTCGCCGTGAGGAGCGATTTCGAGCCGGTCCGGTCGATGGCCATCGAGGCCCTGGAGGGGCGGGAGCCCCGCGACTACGCCGAGAACCTCGTGAAGATGATCCACGGGCCCTGGACCTACGAGGCGATGGCGGTGAACGGCCCCGGCTCCAACGGGTCGCTCGTCGTCGATTCGGCCAAGTTCCACGTCGTTCGGACCTACGACGCCCCGGCCCCGTTCAAGCTCGGCTCCAGCTTCCGGGGCTACGTCGGTATCGACCCAAACGGCTTGCCCATCGTGATTAACGGCCGGGACCTGGACAAGTATTACAGCAAGCCCAAGGAGGCCGCCTCGATCCTCGCCCAGGACGAGAGGCAGACGGCCGAGATGCTCACGACCGCCCAGATCAAGGCCCAGACCGCCCAGCAACGGCTCCTGGCCGACATCCAGGACATCGAGACCAACAACGCCATCCTCGAAATCCTCAACCCGAGGATCGCGGCGGTCTTGAAAGGAACGCTCGACGCCCCGGACCTCGGCGACGACGAGGACGCCTGGCAGTCCTGGTGGTACGAACGGATCGGCTACCGCTTCACGCCGACGCCCAAGGCCATGCTCGCCCAGAATGCCGTCCCGCAGTATCCGGCGCCCCTGATCGTCAGTTGCTTCGCCGCCGGGACGCCCGTGAAGACCCGCGAGGGCCGGAAGCCGATCGAGGAGATTCGGGTCGGAGACCAGGTTCTCAGCCAGGACGCCGCCACCGGGGGCCTCGCCTTCCAGTCGGTCCTGGCCATCCACCACAACCCGCCGGACCAGACGCTGCGGATCACCCTGGACGAAGGCGACCCGATCGTGGCCAGTCGCTTCCATCGCTTCTGGCTCGTCGGCCGGGGGTGGAAGATGGCCCGCGATCTCCAAACCGGCGACGTGGTCAGGACTTTGGGCGGCCCCTTGAAGGTCAAGACGATCGAACCCGGCCCGGTCGTCCCGGTGTTCAACCTGGACGTGGCCCGATCCCGAACCTATTTTGTGGGGGACCGGGACAGCCTGGTCCACGATAATACCCTGCCCGACCCCCACGCCCCGATCTTCGACGCCGGGCCGGTCCTGGCGGGATCGGCGACGAGGACGAAGTAAGCCGGGGACCGCAACCTTCGAGGCCGAGAGCCCGGTGAACGATCCGACCGAACCCCCGGCCCTCGACCTCTCGGTTCGGCTCGGGCGGCTCTCCCTGAAGAACCCGGTCCTCGTGGCGTCGGGGACGTTCGGTTACGTCCGCGAAATGAGCGGCTTCGTCCGGCTCGACCGGCTCGGCGGGGTAATCCCGAAGACCGTCACGGCGAAGCCCCGGGCGGGCAATCCCACGCCTCGGACGGTTGAGACCCCCTCGGGCCTCCTGAACGCGATCGGCCTCGATAACGACGGCCTCGACCACTTCCGGGAGCATCACCTGCCGTATTTGAGGACGGTCGGGACGGCCGTGATCGTCAATATCGCGGGCGAGGACGAGGATCAATTCGTCGAAATGGCCGAAACCCTCGCCGGTGAGCCGGGGATCGCGGCCATCGAGCTGAACGTATCGTGCCCGAACGTCAGCCACGGCCTGGATTTGGGGATCGACCCCCGGGCCGTCGGCCGGCTGGTCGCGAGGGTCCGGGCGGCCTGCCCGCAACCGATCCTGGCGAAATTGACCCCCAACGTAACGGACATCGTCGCCATCGCCGCCGCCGCCGCCGAGGGCGGGGCCGACGCCGTCAGCCTGATCAACACGTTTCGCGGCCTGGTGATCGACTGGAAGCGCCGACGGCCCGTCCTGGCCAACGACGTGGGCGGCCTCAGCGGGCCGGCGATCAAGCCCCTGGCCCTGCGGATGGTCTGGGACGTATCGCGGGCCTTACCCAGCTTGCCCATCCTGGGGATTGGCGGGATCGGCTCGGCGGAGGACGCCACCGAATTCCTCCTGGCCGGCGCCTCGGCCATCCAGGTCGGAACGGCCACGTTCGCCGACCCGTCGGCCGCCGATCGGCTGGTGGACGAGCTCCCGAAATGCCTCCAAACCCTGGGCGCCCAATCGGTTGCGGAAATCGTGGGAACGCTCCGCTCCAACCGTCCGGGACGATAAGTCCGCCTCCCACGAATCATGCTCGGGGAGACCGGGGCCCTGCGATCACCGACTTCGATCGGGTCGCAAACGGATTGCATTATCGTAGGGCAGGCCTTGGCCTGCCGAGATTCGCCGATCTCGGCAGGCCAAGGCCTGCCCTACAACGACCGATGTGAATCTCGGCCGTTGATGGATCTCTCGCTCAGGATGGGACTTCGGAAGAATGGACATCGGACTTTCGGCGGATTCGATGGAGAGTCCCGCGGACGTCGGCCCCCTCCGCCGTCCGAGAACGAATCGGCTCGGACTGGGCGTCCAGCCCTCGGGAAGCGAGGCAGGCGCCGAGGTCTTCGGTCGCGACCCGATACGGCCCGGCGACCAGCGCCACTCCCCCGGGTTCCAGCATGGCGGCAATCACGTCGGCGACGAGCGGGACGAGCCTCTTCTCGTAGAGAACGTCCGCGCCGAGGATCACCGGGTAGCGCCGGGCCTCGGGCCGCCTCCAGTCGAGGATTCGGGTCGAGAATCGTTCCGGGGGGAATCCGCTGGCCTGGACGCTCCGGCTCACGAAGCGGAGGGGGGCGTCGTCATAGTCGGTGAAATCGACCGTCATCCCCCGGGCCAGCCCGACCAGGCCCGCCAAACCCAGTCCGCAACCCATTTCCAGGGCGGTTTTTCCGTTCAGCCCAGGCTCTCGGGCGACGGCCTCGGCCAGCAGGAAGGCCCCGGGCCAGAGATAGGCCCAGTAGGGCATGTAGTCGTCGGCCCGATTCCATGATCGCACGCCCTCATCGTCGAGGAGGCGGTCGGGGTCCGTAGGACGGACGACCTTCACCGTCGCCTCGCCGAACTGGAGGGTCGTCGTGGTCTCCGGCCCGTCATACTCCGTCTGGATCACGATCGGTGGCCTTTCGCGCCGGTCCTCGGGATTTTTCCGGATCCCGTTGATTCATCACCGCACTCTCTTTATAATCCGGGTGGCGTTGATACTGAATCTCAATTGCAGAGACCACCCCCATGACGGGATTGATGCCCGCAACCGAGTTGGTCCTCCTGGGCCTGCTGACCGCCGGCCAGACGGCGACGGTGGAGACGGTCCTGGGCGGTTCGGAGGAGGTCCACCGGCTCCGGGAGATCGGCCTGACCGACGGGGCGAGGGTCCAGATGCTCCAGCCGGGCCGGTTGTGCCTGCTGAAGCTGGGGGACCAGAGGCTCGGCGTGCGGTCCGAGGCGTTGAGCACGGTCCTGGTGAGGACCGAGGCCCGCGCGTGACCCGGCTCTCGGAGCTGAAGGTCGGCGGGTCGGGCCGGGTGGTCCGGGTGGAAGGCTCCGGCGAGGTCAGTTGTCGTTTGTTGGAAATGGGCCTCACGCCGGGAGTTATGGTCAAGGTTTTGGGGACGGCCCCGTGGGGCGACCCGATCGAGCTGGACGTCCGCAACTACCGCCTGAGCGTCCGCAAGAGCGAAGCCGCGATGGTCGAGATCGATCCCTCCTGACTCGCGTTCCCCGCCTCTTCTCTCCTCTCCTCCGCACCGACGAGGCAGCCCCCGTGAGCACGGAGCTAGCCGCCGGCCCCCTCTCGGCCACGATCGCCCTGATCGGCAACCCGAACACGGGCAAATCGACCCTGTTCTCGGCCCTGGCCGGGGTCCATCAGAAGACGGGCAACTACCCCGGCGTGACCGTCGAGAAGAAGCTCGGCCACACCACCCACCACGGGCGAAAGTGGACGCTGATCGACCTGCCCGGGACCTACAGCCTCGCGCCCAGGTCGCCCGATGAGATGGTCGCCGTGGACGTCCTCACGGGCAGGCTGCCGGACGTCCCGGCGCTCGACGCGGTCGTCTGCATCGTCGATGCCAGCAACCTGGAGAGGAATCTCTACCTCGTCAGCCAGGTCCTGGAGATGGGCCGGCCCACGGTCGTCGCCCTGAACATGATCGACGTGGCGAAGCTGCGAGGGATCGCGATCGACCGCGAGGTTCTGGCCAAGCGCCTGGGCGTCCCGGTGATCGAAGTCCAGGCGAATCGCCGGCTCGGGCTGGCCGACCTGAAATCGGCCCTGGCCGACGAGCTGGGCGAGACGGCCCGGGCCCCCGAATCGCCGTTTCCCCCGGCCTTCGTGGCGGAGGTGGATCGCCTGGCCGAGTCCCTGGGTGCCCTGGACCTCCCCCGATACCTCGTCGAGCGCCTCTTGCTCGACGCCTCGGGCTATCTCGAGGGTCGACTGGCGTCTCGTCTCGTCGGGATCGACCTCCGGACGACCCTCCAGGAGGCCCGGGCCCGCCTGGCCGAGGCGGGCTTGCCGGTGCCGGCCGTCGAGGCGATGGCCAGGTACGGATGGGTCGGCAAGGTGCTCGAGGGCGTGGTAACCCGGCCCGATTCCCGGCCGATCACCGGGGCCGACCGGCTCGACCGCGTCCTGACCCATCGGCTCTGGGGCTCGTTGATCTTCGCGGTGGTCATGCTCGCGATGTTCCAGGCGCTCTTCCGCGGCGCGACGCCCTTGAGCGACCTGATCGGCGACTCGATCGGCCTGGTCGGCGAGTTCGTCGGCTCCTTCCTGGGCGAAGGGCCGCTCAGGAGCCTCCTGGTCGACGGGGTGATCGGCGGGGTCGGCTCGGTCCTGGTCTTCCTCCCGCAAATCTTCTTCCTGTTCTTCTTCATCGCGATCCTGGAAGACTGCGGCTACATGGCCCGGGCCGCGTACCTGATGGACCGGCTGATGGTCCGCCTCGGGCTCAGCGGGAAGTCCTTCATCCCCCTCCTGTCCTCGTTCGCCTGCGCGATCCCCGGCGTGATGGCGGCCCGGGTGATCGAGAATCGGCGGGACCGCTTGACGACCATCCTGATCGCCCCCCTGATGAGCTGCTCGGCGCGGTTGCCCGTCTATACGTTGATGATCGCGGCGTTCATCCCGGACCGGGTCTACGCCCGGGTGATCAGCCTCCAGGCCCTGACGCTCTTCGCGATGTATGCCCTGGGGATCGTCACGGCGGCGATCGTCGCGTGGATCCTCAAGAGGACGATCTTCCGAGGGCCCACGCCCCCGTTCGTGATGGAGCTCCCGCCCTACAAGAGGCCGTCGGCCCGGCTGGTCCTGCATCGGATGGTCAGCCAGGGGGTCGGGTTCGTCCGACGGGCCGGGACGGTGATCCTCGCGGTCTCGGTGATCGTCTGGGCCGCGTCGTACTTCCCCCACGATCGCCGGGCCGTGGAGGGGCCGTACCGGGCCGAGCTCGATCGGCTGGAACAGGCACCGTCCGAAGATGCCCCGGCCAAGGAGCGTCTGGCCGAGATCCGCCAGAAGCTCGCCGGGGACTACCAGAGGACCAGCTATCTCGGCCGGGCCGGCCGCTGGATCGAGCCGGCGGTCCGCCCCCTGGGGTGGGACTGGCGGATCGGCTGCGCGGCCCTCGCCTCGTTCCCGGCCCGGGAGGTCGTCGTGGCCACCCTGGGCGTCCTCTTCGACGTGGGGTCCGAGGCGGCGAACGACCCGGACGACCACCGCCTCCAGTCGGCCCTGAAGTCGGCCCGATGGGGCGGCTCCGACCGCCCGGTGTTCAACGTCCCCGTGGCCCTGTCCCTGATGGTCTTCTTCGCCCTGTGCGCCCAGTGCACCTCGACGCTCGCCGTGATCCGCCGCGAGACCAATAGCTGGTCCTGGCCTGCGTTCACTTTCCTTTATATGACCGTGCTGGCCTATCTCGCGGCGTTCGCCACGTACCAGATCGGCATCCGATTCGCCTGAATGGTGGAGGAGGAGGGCGGTCCGATGAACGCATTCCTTCAAATGATCGTGACGCTCGCGGCGGTGGCCGTCTCGGCGGGATACCTCGGGCTCCGGGCCTGGCGGGCCTCCCGGGCGAAGACCGTCTCGGGCTGCGGATCGTGCGCCTCCTGCCCGGTCGGTCCGGCGGCGAAGGGAAGACCGGGACCGGCGATCGAGGTGGTTTCGATCGGCCTCGGGCCCGTGAAGAGGCCCGGAATCCCCTCGTGACCCGGCAAACCGCCGTCGGCGCGGCCTTTTTCGTTTGACAGCCGCGCCGACGGCGATACGATAGGAGCACAGCCCTCCCGCGTCGTCCCTGTCGAGACGCCATTGCCTCGGTCGGTGCCGATCTGTCGGCCCCTCCGCATCGAGGTCTCTCCCCCGTGCTCGACGCGATCCTCCATCCCTCCGCGATCGTTCGTGTCGCGACGCCCCTTGGCGCGTCGGGGAAGAGGCTCTGCGCGGTCCCCGATGGTCCGGGGCCCTGGGAGACTCGCGGCCATGACGGACTTCTCGCCGCTCTGGGCCTTCTTCGGCCTGTTCGCCGGGCCATGGAAGCTCGCGGCGGTCGCCGCCGTGATCGCCCTGTTCTACGGCCCGAGATTGCGGTCCCTGGCCGGGCGATTCGCCCGGGGCGAGCCGCCGCCTCGGCCCGAGGCCCGATCGCCGGCCCGTCGGGCCCTCGGCGATCGCCTCTTCCTGCTCCTGCTCGTGATGGCGGCCTCGGCCGTGGCCACGTGGATCGTCGTGAAGATGACCATCTCGGCCGGGCCCTCCCCTCGATAGACCGAGCAATCCCCACGCACCCCAGACCAGGAGTTCGACCATGCTGCCTTTGATCGCCTTCGGGTTGCCCCAGGGCGGAGAGCTGATCGTCATCGGCCTCGTCGCCCTGCTGATCTTCGGCAACCGCCTCCCCGGCGTCATGAGGTCGCTCGGCAAGAGCGTGACCGAGTTCAAGAAGGGGGTCGCCGGGATCGAGGAAGAGATCGACCAGGCCGTGACCGCCGACAAGAAGACGACCGCCCCGAAGACCAACGCCGACTGACCCCGTCGAGGCCGTCCCCCGAACACATTCCCGATCGTCACCGGAGACCGCCATGCTGCCCAACCTCCAGCCGGGAGAGATGCTGGTCATCCTCCTGGTCGGCGTCCTCCTGTTCGGCAAGAAGCTCCCCGAGGTCGGCCGATCGCTGGGCAAGGGGATCGTCGAGTTCAAGAAGGGACTCCGGGGGTTCGACGACGACCACGAGGCCGAAACCGCCTCGAAATCGTCCTACCGGAGCGACTCGACCCCCACCGACGAGGCCGGGATGGTCTCGATCCCCAAGTTCGAGCCGCCCACCTCCGCGCCCACGCTCCAAACCGGGACCGAATCGCCGGTCCAGGGATGACTTGAAGAGACGAACCATCGCGGATAGGATCTCTCATCGCGGAGGGCGGGCCGGCTCGTGGCTCCCCTCCGATCGGGCGGCTAACTCAGCGGTTAGAGTGCCATCCTCACACGGTGGAAGTCGCAGGTTCGAATCCTGCGCCGCCCATGCGATCACGTCGGCCCTGGATGGGCTTGGATCCCATCCCTCCCGGAGGTGGGCCGTGGCCATCCCGGATCATTCCTCACGAGAGGACGTGGAACGGCTCCCGGGGCCGGTGCTCCTGGAGTTTGGCGCGAGCTGGTGCGGCCATTGTCGCGCCCTGGCCCCTCGATTGGCGGAGCTTCTCCGATCCCGTCCCGACGTCCTCCATGTGAAGGTGGAGGATGGTCCGGGGAGGTCGTTGGGTCGTTCCTTCGGAGTGAAGCTCTGGCCGACCCTGGTCTTCCTCCGCGATGGCCGGGTCGTGAATCAGGTGGCCCGGCCGGGGATGGACGCGGTTCGCGACGGCCTGGCGAGGATCGCTGGAGATGACGAATCCCCGTCCGGGGCCTGAGCGGCACCGGCCGGGGATGCGTTGCGTTCGGACGAGTCGGAAAGCTTGCGGCTCAGAATTCGCGGTCCCGGAGGATTCCCGGGGCCGGGAGCGGGTACTTGCCATCGGGGTTCTTCTGGAGCGGGGCGGGGGAGTCCATGGTGAGCTGGGCGACCATCGGGGCGAACTCGTGGTCGCTGCTGAGCATCTCCTCGAACGTGACGACCTGGCCGGTGTGGGCGGACATCCGGCCCATCGCGGTGACGAGGCTGGCCTCGGCGCCTCGGCGGACCTCGTTATACGGCCGGTCGTTGCGGATGGCGTCGATCAGGTGGTCCCATTCGAGCTGGTAGGGGTTCGGCTCGGGCTGGGCGGCGGCCCAGGTGATGTCCTTCTTGACGAACTTCTGGCCCTTGTAGATCTTGGCGCGGGACGGCGCGTGCGACGAGGTCGAGATGATCGCCGAGCCCTTGGAGCCGTGGGCGTAGCTGGCGAACTCGTTGTGGCAGCCGACGATGTTCCGGCCTTCGAGGAAGAGCTTGCTGCCGTCGTCGAAGGTGTACTCGACCGAGTAGGTGTCGAAGTTCTGGTCGATGTTGTCGCCGCGATAGGTCCGCGCCCCGGTGCCGACGGCCTTGACGGGCCAGGCGTCCTTCATCCAGCAGCATTCGTCGATGTTGTGGATCAGGAAGTCGCTGAAGCAGCCGCCCGAGGCCCAGAGGAAGGCGTGGAACCGCTTGATCTGGTACATCAGCTCGCTGATGTCGTCGGGCTTCGGGCCGGTGAAGGCCGAGCCGACCGGGCCGGTCTGGCGGTAGGCCCGCAGGGCGATGATGTCGCCGATCTCGCCGTCCTTGATCCGGCGGTGGAGCTCATTCCGGGCGTCGCAGTGGCGGCACATCAGGCCGACGCCGACCTTCAGGTTCTTCTTGACCGACTCCTCGCCCAGCGCCATCATCTTGCGGGTGGAGGGGCCGTCGACGGTGACGGGCTTCTCCATGAACACGTTCAAATTTTTCTCGATGGCCCGGGTGAACTGGACCCATCGGAAGGCCGGGGGGGTGGCCATGATGACCACGTCGCCCGGGGAGAGGCAGTCCATCGCCTTCTGGTAGGCGTCGAACCCGATGAACTTGCGGTCCTCGGGGACGTCCATCTTGTCGGCGAAGTCTTTCTTGAGGGCGTCGTGGCTGCTGGCCAGGCGATCGGGGAAGACGTCGGCCATGGCCACGAGCTTGATCGGCCCGTTCTTGACCGACAGGGCGTTCTCGGCGGCGCCGGTGCCTCGCCCTCCGCAGCCGACCAGGGCGACCTTGATCGTGTTGTCCTCTCCGGCGTGGACGAGGGGGACGGACATGCCGGCCAGGGTCGTGGCGGCGGCGACCCGGCCGGTGTCTCGGAGGAAATCGCGGCGAGATCCACCCTTGGGTTCGGTCACGGAGGGGCTCCTTCGGCGGAGGGTCGAGAGGCGGCGGGATGGTCGGGAGGGATCGATCCGCGTCGGTCGCCGAGGGCGCCTTCGAGAGGCAGGGACCGCCGGGAGGGCCGGGGTTGCGGAGGGGGTCGTTCCGATCCCCACCTCCAGCCTATCAGACGGATCGGCGACTGCAAGCGGGCTCTCCGGGCGACCCCCGGGCCCCTTCCTCCTCCTCGGCGGCGGAGCCCGTGCCCCCGTCCCGCGGCACGAGGACGGAGAAACGGCCCTGGCTCGGGAGCGTGAGGCCCCGGCGATCCGCGCCATCCCGGGGCGAGACTCGAAGTCGAGTGAAATTTGCTCTGTCGCAAGCCTTTTCGATGTATCGAAAGGAGTAGGTCCGACTTCAGTCGGGCCTGTAAAAATCCCTTTTTTCGAAGGCCCGACTGAAGTCGGACCTACTCCTTTCCTCATTCTCAACAGGGTTTTCTACGGAGCAAGCCAGACGGAATTGCGCTTCTGGAGTCGATCGCGAGGGGACGACGCCATCGAGGCGCGCCGGCTCAAGGCGATCCATCGGGCGACGCGAATTGCGCCCGGTTCAGGGTCCGGTCTCCCGGATCGTCGGTCGGGTTTCGATCCCGATGGGCCAGGTCGGCTCCGGGGAACGGCGGCGGGACCATCACGCCCCGGGGGACTTTTCTCGGATCGGGGCCCTGGGTCGCGGCTCGGTCCGGCTCCCGACGGACCGGACCGGACCGGCATCCGGCGCCGATCAGGACGGCGATCGGGATCGTGAATGTGAAGATGGTCCCGAGTCGCCGGTTCATGGTCGCCGATCCCCTTGCGATGGGTTCGATCGGAGGGGATATCGACCGGGTGGCGAGCGATCTGGACGCGCAAAGAAAAACCCCGGGCCGGTGCCCGGGGTTGGAACTCCCCGACAAGGACTCGAACCTTGAACCTAGCGATTAACAGTCGCTCGCTCTACCGATTGAGCTATCGGGGAATCGGTCCCAGGAGCTTACCGGACGAAGCCGGCCGGCTCAAGGGCAATTCCCTGAGGAAGAGGAGACCGAGGGATCGGGGCTGGGGACAACGGGCGAGGGTCTACTCTTTGGCAGGGGCCTTTTCGTGCTGCTCGATGGCCTTCTCCAGGATTCCAACGATCAGGGCGTTCAGCGAGGCCTTGTCTTCCTTGGCCCAGCTCGCCAGTTGCTCGTGGAGTGCTGGCGGCATGCGAATCTGGAAGTGGACCACGGTCTCGGGCATGGAAGCACCTCGTCAAGTCTCACTCGGGGACGGGCGGACGCCACGGGGAGGCGGCCTGTCCGTCTTCCGGGCCCCGGTACGTTCGCCAGGCGGGCATGCATTGAGATTGTAACCTGAAAATCGGGCGGACGCTTCCCATTTTTCTTTGAAGCGGCGCGACCACCCGGTCGGAGGCTTGTTCGCGACCCGAAGGTCGAATAAAACTAGGGACACCGACGGGTCGATCGGCGTCGCCGGCGCGCCGAGGGCCGCGGACCCAGCCCCTCTCCCGATCGGCGATTGGCACTCATGGACCCCAGGTCGTTTCCTCCGGGCGAGGCGCCCCCGCCGGACCGACAGCCCGGAGAACCGGCGAAGGACGAGATCGTCCGCCAGTTCGTCGAGCACTGGGGCCTCATGGCCCGCTCCTGGGGCATCAATGCCACCATGGGGGAACTCTTCGCCCTGCTGTACATCACCGGCACGGACTGGACGGCCGACGACCTCCGGAAGGAGCTGGACATCTCCCGGGGCAACGTCAGCATGAACCTCCGGGAGCTGATGGCGTGGGGCGTCGTCCACCGGGTCCATCGGACCGGAGAACGCCGGGAGTTCTACCGGGCCGAGGCCGACGTCTGGACCCTGTTCCGCCGCATCCTGGGCGAGAGGAAGCGTCGGGAGCTCGACCCGACCCTCGTGGTCCTGGACCGGGCCGCCACGCGGTCCCAGGCCGATCCGACCCTGGCCCCGCTCCATGCCCGGGTCGTGGCGCTCCAGAGGTTCTTCGGCCTGATCAATTCGCTGGCGACCCGGCTCGGAACCCTCGAACCGGGCGATCTCGCCGAGATGACCGCATTCCTCGAAGCCGAGGACGGCCGGGCCTGATCGTTCGCCAGGCCCGGCCGACCCGAGTTAGCGACCCGGAGGGGCGCCGGGAGGTCCGCCCTCGGGCGGGCCGCCTCCGGGCGGGGGGCCTCCCGGACCTCCCGGGGGCGGGCCGCCCGGGCCACCGAACCCTCCCGGGCCCGGCGGGCCTCCCATGCCCGGTCCTCCCGGTCGAGGACCGCCCATCCCGGGACCGCCCATCCTCGGCCCCATGATTCGATGCTCCTTGTGGCAGGCGGCGCAGGAGTTGGCAAGCTGGCCGTGGGCCGTCCTGGCGGCGGCGGTGTCCTTGGCCTGGGCGGCGGTGTCCAGCTCGCCCGCCGCCAGGGCGAAGGCTTCGGTCAATTTCGCCCAGGATTCCTTGGAACCCTTGGGCGGATCAAGCTTTCCGAGCTCGGCCGAGAGCGAGGCGTATTGCTTGGCCTCGGGCTGGATCGCCGACCAGTCGGGCATGTCGGCCTTCAGGGCCTCGCCGATCTTGGGCGTCAGGGAGTTCGGCCCCTTGGCCAGGACGGTCATGATCCTCTTGATTTCTCGGGAGCCCGGGCCCGCCGGTTCGCCCGGACCACCCGGGCCGCCGGGGCCGCCGGGGCCGGAATTCGTGGGCGGGGGCTGGCTTGTGGACGTCACGGGGCTGGCCGACGGTCCGCTCGGTTCCTCCCCACATCCACCCAGGACTCCGAGGGCGACGGCGACGAGCCCAGGACCCAGGGCGATGACAGTGCGAGATCTCGACATCCCAGGAAATTCTCCAGTTGGGAAGGGAAATAGGAGCGTGGCGCTCGTGGCGACGAGACCCGCCGCGGCCGACGATTCGAAGGCCTCGATTCCGTGAAAGAGCGGGAATGGATCGTCGCCACGAGCGCCCGGTCGGGGTTCTCGTCGGCGCGTCGTTCACGCTCTTCCAAGAAAAAATCAGACACCCCCCTTTTCCCTCGGCCGAAGGCGACTAAAAAGGGGTTGTTGAGATCGTCTTCGATCTCCCGAGCCACGAGCGAACGGACCGAGCGGACTGCCTGCGCAATCTGGGCGGAAGGCGTGGGCAACTCACCTTGGGGGTGGGAGTCCGCGAGGCCGTAACCTCAACCGGGAGTCGTCGCCGTCCAAACGGGCGGGTCGGCGGCTCCCGGTTGGTTATTTCGACGAGGACGAGCGAAGCCCTCGCGGCGCCCACGGAGGGCGGCGAGGGCTTCGACTTGAGATCAGGGACGATGCGACCGATTCGGGCCGGGCCTCACTGGCCGCCGCCGGGGCGGCGGGGCATCTCGGGCTTGTAGTCGAACGGGGCGCCGGTCATTTCCTTGTAGGTGGCCTTCTGGGAGTCGGTCAGGATGTTCATGGCCTTCTCCTTGGTCTCCTTGGTGACCGTCTCGCGCTTCTTGGTGGCCGCCTCGCGATCGGCCTGCATGTCCTCGCGGGTCGGCATCTGGCTGCGCATCTCTTCGCCGAGGGTCTGGAGCTTTTCCTTCTGCTCGTCGGTGATGCCCAGCTTCTTCTGGATGTCCGGGCTGTTGAAGGCCTGGAAGCCCTGGACCTGGAGCGAGATCTGATCGAACCGCTTGGTCTGGTCGGCGGTGAGGATGCCAGAGGCAACCTTCTTGGTCTCGTCGTTCATCTCCTTCATGACGGTCTGCATCTTCTGCTGGCGCTCGCCGGCGTCCAGGTTCTGGAGCTCGGAGAACTTCTCGCGCATCTTCTCGCTCATCTCGGTCTGGGCCTTCTTGGCCTTCTCGATCTGCTCGTCGGAGAGCTTCAGCTCCTTCTGGACGCCGGAGTTGGTCAGGAGGTTCAGCCCGCCTCCCCCGCCCATCATGCCGCGGCCGCCGAAGCCCTGGGCCCGGGCCTGGGAGCTCGTCAGAAAGGCCGCCAGCCCCAGGGCCACCGCCAGCTTCAAGGAAGTCCTCATCGCGCGTCCTCCGCCAATCTCAGGGTGATGTCTCATCAGGCCGATGGCGACTGAAGCCCCGCCCGACCTGGAAGCGGGGCTTCCCGTGCTGAGAATAGCGACAAGTCACCCCGTGGAGGCGCGGAAAATCCCGGGTATGGCCGGATTTCGGTCGAGGGCCGAGGCGCCGCCGATCAACCCGGCATCTCCCCCCGGGCCAGCTCATCTTCCCACTGGTCGAGCAACGGCCAATCCACGGCGCAGGTGCCGAAGTCGGCCATGTGGGTGTAGGATTCGAGCCGGGCGATCGTCGCGTCGAGCAGAGCGTCATCCTTGCGGAAGATGGGGCCGTGCGACGGGAGCAAGTACTGGGCGTCGCAGGCGCGAATTCGCCTCAAGCTGGCGAGGAAATCCACCAGGTTCGAGCCGTGGTGGGCGTCGATCACCCCCACGCAGCCGTCTCGGAAGATGTTATCCCCCGAGAAGAGCAGAGGGCCCATCCGGAACGCGAGCTGGCCGGCGGTGTGCCCCGGGGTGCTCCAGACTTCCAGGGTCCGGTCGCCGATGGCCAGCCGATCCCCCTCGTCGATCGTCAGGTCCACCTTGCATCGGGGCATGGGGATGTGGATGTTCTGGGCGTCGATCCGCGAATAGGTGAGGATCTCGTCGCCCTCTTCCAGGGGCTTGACGCTCCTGGGATGGGCGGCGACCTGGCACTTGAGGATCTCCCGGGCCCGGGCCAGGCCCTGGGCGTGGTCGGCGTCGGCATGGGTGGCGAGGATCATCTTGCAGGCCGAGAGGCTGAAGCCCATCCGGCGGATCAGCTCCAGGACATCGCCGAGCTCGTCCAGGAACCCCACGTCGATCAGGGCGTACTCGGACCCGCCGTCGATCAAATAGATGTTCACGCCCAGGCGGCGGCGGGCCTGGACGTTCATCTCGATCACGCCGGGGAAGACGTACTGACGATCGATCATGGATGGGTTCGCGAAGGGGAGGACGGACGTGAAGGGGCCGGGCGATGCCTCGGCCCCGGCCGATTTTACGGGCCCGAGCCGGTCCCGGCAACTCGATTGGGCGGGCCCGACCCGGCGGATCACGACCGGGGCGACGGATTTCCGCCCCGTCCCCGGGGTTCCTCCGCGTCGGGATGCGGCGGGCAAGGGGGCTCGATCCGGGAGAACCGCTCGATGATCCCCGGCAGCTCCTCCAGGGCGAATTGCCGGACCACGCCCCCTTCGAGATGGGCCGCCTTGTTCATCCCGTAGACGACGGACGAGGATTCGTCCTGCCCCCGGGTCGTCCCCCCCGAGCTCAGGATTCGCTTGCAGCCCTCGATCCCGTCGCGACCCATCCCGGTCATGATGAGGCCCAGCATGCCCGGCCCGTAGACCGTGGCCGCTGAATGGAACAGCATGTCGATCGACGGCCGATGCCCGCTGACGGGCGGGCCGTCGGACAGCATGGCCCGGACCTGGGGCGGACGGCCGACCAGGGTCAGGTGACGGCCTCCCGGGGCGATCAGGATCTGGTTGGGGAGGACGCGATCGCCCTCGCGGGCCTCCTTCACCGGGACGGCGCAGAGGCGGGCGAGCCTCGCGGCGAAGGCCCCGGTGAACTGGGCCGGCATGTGCTGGACGATCACGATCGGCGCCAGGGGCGGCGAAAGCTCGGGCAAGGTCTGGCTGAGGGCCTGGGGGCCTCCGGTGGAGATCCCGATCGCCACGCAGGTCATGCCGAGGTGGGCGGGTAGGCTCAGGCTCGCCTCCGGTCCCTCGATCCGAGGTTCCGGCCGGCTCCGGCGAGGCGGGGGCGGGCCCGGACGGCGGACCTTGCTCTGGGCCGCCGAGAGGACCTTGAACACCAGCAAGTCGGCCGACGCCTTCAGCTCCGTGACCTTGTGGGGGCCCGGCTTGGGCAGGAAGTCCACGGCGCCGAGCGAGAGCGCCTCCAGGGTGACCTCCGCGCCTTCCTGGGTCAGCGAGCTGACCATCACGACCGGGGCCTCGTGGAGCCTCCAGGAGGGCCGGCAACGCCTCCAGGCCGGTCATCCCGGGCATCTCGACGTCCAGGGTGATGACGTCGGGCCTCAGGCGAACGGCCAGGTCGATGGCCTCGGCGCCGTCCTTGGCCGAGCCGATGACCTCGATCTCGGGCGAGGACCGCAGCATGTCGGTCAGGAGCTTGCGCATCAGGGCCGAGTCATCGACCACCAGGACCCGGACGGGGCCGGTTGTCATGGGGCGCCTCGCGGGTCGGGAGGGGGGCCTTCGGGGGCGGTCCGAGGGGGATGGGCGCGGCCTCCGACCCTGTCCAGGAGGCTGGTGATCCGGCCCCTCTCGAACGGCTTGACGATGAAGTCCAGCGCCCCCGCGCCGATGGCGTCCTGGAGCGTCTGCTTCTGGTCCAGGGCGGTGATCATGACCACCCGGGCCTGGGGATCGAGCGCCCGGATCGCCCGGAGGGCGTCCAGGCCGCCCATCTCGGGCATGACGACGTCCATCGTGACGAGGTCCGGCCGGAGGCGCTCGTACATCGCGACGGCCTCGACGCCGTTGGCGGCCTCCCCGGCGACGTCCCAGCCGGCCTGGGTCGCCACGTCGCGGATCAGCCTCCGCATCAGCATCGCATCATCCACGACGAGCAAGCGTTTCATGGGTTCACTCGTGGGTCTGGGCGCCCGTCGCGATCATTATACCGGGGTTCAGATGTCGTAGCCCTCGCCTCCCGGGACGCGGATCGAGACCGTCCCGGACGAGGTATCGAACGTGAGCCTCCGGCCGGTCTCCCCGCCGACGTCCCGGGCCAGGACCGGGATGCCCAGCCCGGCGAGGATCTGCTCGACGGCCTCGCTATTGCGACGGCCGATGTCCATCGCCGGTCCCGCCTGGAACATGCTGGCTCCCCCGACGATCTTGGCGACCAGCCGGTTCCGACCGGCCCGGCCGCGGATCCGGTCGAGGTCGGCGATCATCCCGGGGATGGCCGTGTCGGCATACTTGCCGGGATGGTCGGTCGACCCGTTCGACGAGGGGAGCACAATGTGGGCCACTCCGCCGACCTTCGCCACGCGGTCGAACAGGACGACGCCCGCGCACGAGCCGAGCAGGGTGCGGAGCTGAGTCGGCGACCCGGCGACGGCCCATCGGCCGATCGGGATCGAGACGACCTCGGGTGTTTCGGGCCCCGGGGCGATGCTCATGGCGGGGCCTCACGGGGTCGGGAGTTCCGTCATCGACGACGCCATCTTCTCCAGAGAGTCGCCGCTGGGGATCAGCAGGAGCGACCAGTCGAGCTTCATCGGGTCGGCCTCGAAGACGGTCCGGGCCACGAGCAGGCGATCGAGCCGGACGGCCTGCTCCATCAGGGCGAATTCCAGGAGGCTCCCGGCGAACTCGTGGCGGAACGTCGGCGGCGAGGGCACGATCGACTCCGGGGCGTCGGTCGCCGAGGGGAGGCCCTCCGTCAGCGAATTCAGATAGGCGCAGCCGACGATATTGGCGGTCTCCATCGCGGCCGACC
The DNA here is from genome assembly GCA_963737655.1 of uncultured Planctomycetota bacterium. GTDB lineage: Bacteria > Planctomycetota > Planctomycetia > Isosphaerales > Isosphaeraceae > JAQGHR01. The sequence continues at coordinate 119,093 of CAVTTN010000002.1, forward strand.
GCTCCAGCTCTCCCCAGGCCGAGGCGGTCCCCATCGGCTGACCCAGGAGGAGATCGGCCAGGGCCAGGCCCGAGCGGTCCCCGAAGACCAGGAGGAGATGGCCGGAGATCCGGCCGCCGAGCTCGAGGGAGCAGCAGGCGACGAGCGAATCCGCCGGGCCCGAGGAGCTCGGCCGCCTCGTCGAGTCCGACCTCGTCCACCTGGTTGACGATCAGGCGAGCGGGCTGGCCGAGCCAGCGGGAGAGGGCCCGCGAGGCGTCCTCCGCTCCCCTCGCGAAGATCGCCGCGAGCCTCTGCGTCTGGGGCTTCGTCAGGATCGGGACCATCGGCCAATCGCCTCCCTGGTGTCAGCCCACCGGCCGTCCGCACTCGTCGGCCGCCATCTCGATCAGGGCGTCGATGTCCAGGATCAGGGAGACCCGGCCGTCCCCGAGAATGCTCGCGCCCGAGAGGCCGGCGACCGGCCGGAAGTTCCTCTCCAGCGACTTTAGCACCGCCTCCTGCATCCCGAGGAGCTCCTCGACGATCAGGCCCAGGGTCGACTCGCCGTTGGAGACGACGACGACGGTATGCTTCGCCCCGGCGTCTTCAAGGGCGACTTCGGCCCGATCGAATTCCGAGGAGGCGACCGGGAGGAGGGCCTTCAGGGCCACGAGCGAGATGATCCGCCCCCGGATCTCGATCGAGCGGCGGTCGTGGAGCCGGAAGACCTGGCCGGGACCGACCTCGACGATCTCATCGAGGTGATCCAGGGGGATCGCGTACGATTCCTCGCCCACCCGGGCGAGCAGGACGGACATGATCGCCAGGGTCAACGGCAGGCGGACGGTGAACGTCGAGCCCAGGCCGGGTTCGGTCCGCACGTCCACCGATCCGTTCAGCCCCTCGATCCGGCTCTTGACGATGTCCATGCCGACTCCCCGGCCGGAGATGTCGGTCACCGTTTCGGCGGTGCTGAGCCCGGGATGCCAGATGAACTGGATCAGTTGGCGTTCGGAGAGCTGGCGAGACTCGGAATCGGAGATCAGCCCCCGGGCCACGGCCTTGCGGCGGACCCGTTCGCAGTCGATCCCCCGGCCATCGTCGCCGACGGTGATCACCACGCTATTGCCCCGGTGCGAGGCGGCCAGGAAGACCGTCCCGGATCGCGGCTTGCCGGCGGCCTCGCGCTCCTCGGGAGGCTCCAGGCCGTGGTCCACGGCGTTGCGGACGAGGTGGATCAGCGGGTCTCCCAGCTCGTCGACCATCCTCTTGTCCAGCTCGGTCTTCTCCCCGGCGACCTTCAGGGAGACTTCCTTGCCCGAGGACATCCGCAGGTCGCGGACCACGCGATGGAAGCGGTCGAAGAGGGGCCCGATCGGCACCATCCGGGTCTCCAGGACGCCTCGTTGGAGGCCGTCGGAGACGCGGGACAGGTGGTCGATCGCCTCGGCCATCGAGGCGAGCCGCTCCCGCCCTCGGCGGATCAGGTCGAGCTCGTCCTGGATGGCCCGGAAGTTCTCCCGGAGCCGGAGGAATTGCGACGCCCAGCGATCGTTCCGGCCCTCGCCGGGCCCTCCCAGCTCTCGGGCGAGCGTATCGAGCCGATCGCGGGTGTCGGCCGCCAGGAGCTGGGCGTTCGAGGACCGGAACAGCTCGTCCAGCCCTCGGGCGATCTCGAAGAACCGGGACTTGTTGATCACGAGTTCGCCGGCCAGGTTCATCAACTGGTCGAGCCGGTCGGCGTCCACGCGGACGGTCTCGGCGACCCGGGCCCGCTTCGGCGCGGCCTGGGGAGGAGCCGTCACGACGGCCGGCTCCTCGGCCGGCGACGGGACGGGTTCCTCGACGATCTCCGCCTCGGGCTCGGGCGGGCTAGGGGCCTCCGCGATCGGCTTCGGCGGCTCGGGCGGCAGGGCGGGGAGCGGGGCCGACTCGAACTGGATGTCGATCACGCCATCGACGTCGGCCATCGCATGGAGGTCCAGGAGGTCGCAATCGGCGAGGATCCAGACGTCCAGCCTCGGCAGCGACTGCACCTCTTCGAGCGCCTCGGCCGGGGGGCGAACCGCGAGGATTCGCCCCTTGGAGGCCAGGCGGTTCAGGACGAGCTTGGCCTTGAGGTCCGGCCAGGGCAGCCCGGCCTCGAACATCAAGGCCAGATGGACCGTGCCTTGAGGCAGGGGCGCGGCGTTTTCCGGAGGGTCGGGCCGAGGCGCCGGCTCGCTCGCCGGAGGGGGCGGCTTGGGTTCCTCGGGCGGCTCGACGGGTCCTTCCAGGAGGGCGACGACCGCCGCCGCGAGGCCCGAAAGGTCCACCTGGCTCCGGCCGCTGCTCCGGAGGTCCCGGTGGTAATCGCGGAGGGCATCCAGGCTGCGAAAACAGAGCTCCAGGAATCGCCGGTCCAGGGCCCTCTTGCCGCCTCGGAGCCGGTCGAAGAACGTCTCCAGGTGGTGGGTCAGCCCCTTGACCTGGTCGAACCCCATCATGGTCGAGGAACCCTTGATGGTGTGGACCAGGCGAAACGCGTCGCGGAGCGCGCGCTCGTCCCCGGGCTCGGCCTCGAGCCGGAGCAGGGTCTCGTTCAGTCCGGCGATCTGCTCATCGACCTCGTCGAGATAGGTCGGCAGGAGGCTCTCCAGGTCGAACCCCGACATGGGCGTGGTCCCTCGTCCTCAGGCCGGTTTCTGATAGAGCCAGGTCTTGTGGCGGACCAGGGTGCCCAGGAGGTCGTTGACCCCCTCCGTCGGGCCGACGACGAGGTATCCTCCCCCGGTCAGGGACTCCAGGAGATGCCGGACGACCGTCTGCTTGGATTCCGGGTCGAAATAAATCAGCACATTTTTGAGGAAAATGCAATCGAACGGGCGTTCCTTGATGGGCTGCAGGAGGTTGTGGGGCTTCCACGAGGTCATCGCGCGGACCTCCGCCCGGGGCGTCCAGCGAGCGGTGGCGGGGTCGTGGTCGAAGTGGGCCGAGCGATCCTCCTGGGAGACGAGCCGGAGGGCCCGTTCGTCGTAGGAGGCGGCGCGGGCGGCTTCCAACGCGGCCCCGCTGAGGTCCGTGCCGAGGAGGGTCATGCTCCAGCCGGTGAAGGCCCCCTTCTGCTCCCGGATCTTCAGGGCGATCGAATAGAGCTCCTCCCCGGTGGCGCAGGCCGAGGACCAGATCCGGAGGGACCGCTCCCGCTGTCTCAGCCGGGCCTGCCGGGCGACCTCCGGGAGGAAGGTCTCGCCGAGCCATTCGAAGTGGTGGGGATCGCGGAAGAAATAGGTCTCGTTGGTGGTGATCGCGTCGAGGAATTGAGGGATTTCCCCGCGGCCGGAGATCGACGTCAGATGGAGGAAGTAGGCCGAGAACGAGGGGATTCCGGTCGAGCGGAGCCGCCTCCTCAGCCGGTTCGAGACCATCACCCGCTTCGTGACCGGGATCCGGATGCCGGCGGATCGATAGATCAGGCCGCGGAACCGCTCGAATTCCTCCTCGGTCAACTCGGCGTCGAGCATGGCTCCCCTCGGTTCAGACCTTGAAGCCGGAGATCACGCTCTTGAGCGACGCGGCCTGGGCCCGAGCTCCTCGGCGCTGGCGGAGAGCTCCTCGGAGCTGGAGGCGTTGGTCTCGGTGATCGAGGAGACGTCCTGGATCGCCTTGCTGACCTCCTCGGCCGATCCCGATTGCTCCTGGGTGGCGTGGGCGATCTTGGCGATGCTGGCGGCCGTCTCCTCGACCCCCTGGACGATCGTCTTGAGCGATTGCCCCGCCTTCTGCGACAGCTGGGCGCCGTCGGCGACCCGGGCCGTCGATTCCTTGATCAGCGAGGTGATCTCCTTGGCGGCGGCCCGGGAGCGCTCGGCCAGCTTGCGGACCTCGTCGGCGACGACGGCGAAGCCCAGGCCGTGCTCTCCGGCCCGAGCGGCCTCGATCGCGGCGTTGAGCGCGAGCAGGTTCGTCTGGCTGGCGATCTCGCCGATGACCTGGATGATGTCGCTGACCTGCTCGCTCGACTTGCGGATCAGGAGCATGGCCTCGATCGCCTGATCCACCGATTCGCCGCCCTGCTTGGCCAGTCGCGAGGTCCGGTCGGCGAGCTCCCGGGCCGACCCGGCGTTCTGGTTGATGTCCAGGATCGCCCGGCTGAGGTGCTCGACCGAGGCGGACATCTGCTCGGCCGTGGCGGCCTGGTTCTGGGACGACTCGCTCAGATAATTGGCGCTCTCGGCGACGACCCGGGCCCCCTCGGCGAACTGATTGGCCGACTCGATGACCTCGCCGATCACGTGCTTCAGGTCGGTGGTCATCTTGGAGAGGGCCAGGCCGAGCCGGCCCATGTCGTCCTCGCCTCGGACCTCCACCTCGACGGTCAGGTCACCCTGGGCGGCGGCGGTCGCCACCTTCATCAACTGATTGACCTTCATTTCCAGGTCGCGCTTGGCCTGGTCGATCCGGGTCTGCTGGTCGACGCGCTCCAGGGCGCTGGAGACCAGCCGGCCGATGTTCCTCAAGGCGTCCAGACGAGACGCCGAGGGGCTGAGCTTCTTCTCGGTGAGGAAGTCCATCGTCCCGATCACGTGCTCCCTCAGGAGGATCGGGAAGCAGAGGCCGGACTTCAGCCCGCTCTGACGGGCGACCGGGCCCCGAGAGAAGCCCGGCATGTCGCCGAGGTCCGGGACGAACACGAGCTCGCGGCGCTGCCAGGCCTGGCCGTTGAGGCCCTCCCCCTCGCGGAATCGGGACTCGGTGGTGACCCGACGAAACTCGGCGGAGACCGCCCCCGAGTCGAGCGAGAACCGCAGGACACGCTCCTGGGGATGGACTTCCCAGTACGAGCCATACGACCAGTCGAAGGCTTCTCGGACCGTCGAGAGGACGGACTCGATCACCTCGCCCACGGTCGTGCATCGGCCCAGGGCCAGCAGGAGTCGGTTGATCGCCGTGGTATCGGTGGCCAGCTCGGCCTCCCTCGCCTCGGTCTCGATCCGTTCGGTGACGATGTCCCAGGTGAGCATCGGCCCGAGGTAGTTCCCCTGGCCGTCGATGATCGGGCTGACGAGCAGGTCGGCCTTCTCGGGGCCGACCTCGATCAAGGCCCGGTGAGGCAAGTTCTTGGGGTCGGCCAGGAGCCGCCTCTGGTGCTCGGGGGCCTTGTGGAAGATGTCGATCGATAGGCCGACCATCTCCTCCACCTTGCACGGCAGGTAGGTCTCGATCCGCTTCAGGAGCCGGAGCGACGCGGGGTTCATGTAGCGGATCTTCAGGTCGCGGTCGGCGAACATCATGCTCGTCGGCGCGTTCTCGATCATCCGCGACAGGCGCGCCTGCTCGATCTGCTGGGCGAGCTTGGTGATCTTCTCCGAGGCGAGCCGGCCGATGACCCGGATGGCGTCGAGCCGTGTCGCCGAGAAGTCCACCGAGCCGGAGGCGAAGAAGTCCAGGGTCCCGAAGACCTGCCCTCCCTGGATGAGTGGCAGGGCCACGGCCGAGCGGATCCCCAGTCGGCGGGCGACGGGCGCCCGGGGGCAATCGGAGAGCTCGGCGAGGTCCTCGACGTGGATCAATTCGCGGCGCTTCCAGGCCCGGCCGTTGAGTCCCTCGCCTTCCCGGAAGCGGGCGGATCGCGTGACCCGATGGAACTCCGAATCCACCTCGCCGGACTCGGCCGAGAAGACCAGGGCGTCCCGGGCCTCGTCCACCACCCAGTACGACCCATAGGCCCAGCCGAATCGGCTGCGGATCGAGTCCAGGGCCGCGCGGATGACCTCGGCCACGGTCCCCGCTTCCAGGATCGCCGTGACCGAGTCGATCATCGCCCGGGTCGTCGAGTTCGCGTCCTCGTCGATCGGGCCCCGGGCCGGGGTCTCGGGAGGGGGCGGGGCGCCGGAGCGAATCCGGGCTCGGCGGTCTCCAGCCACTCGCTTCGAGGAAACCGCTTCGCGGACGATCGCTTCGAGCCGGGCAGGCGACGCCCTCGGATGCCTCGTCCGGGCTCGGGGCCGTTTTCCTGGATCGGTGGTGCCACGGGATCACGCAGCGCTTTCTGGGGGACGCCCGGAGTGGGAGATCGTCGAGGGGAGGGGCATGGGGGGCGCGTCGAGCTCGTCGGTCGCGAACAGCCTGTCGGTGTCCAGGATGATCAGCAGGCGGTCATCCAGCCGGGCCAGTCCCGAGATGAACCTCCGGGTCAGGGCCGCCATGGAGACCGGCACCGGCTGGATCTGGTCCGAGGTGATCCGGATCACCTGAGTGACCTCGTCCACGATGCACCCGACGATCTTCTCGTGGACCGTCACCACGATCGTCCGGGTCTCGTCGTCGAGGGGGCGGGGCGGCATCCCGAACCGTTTCCTGAGGTTGATGATCGGGATCACGCTGCCGCGAAGGTTGATCAGCCCCTCGATCGACTCATGCACCCGGGGCAATCGGGTGATGGGCTTCATCAGGATGATCTCGCGGATCTTCGTGATCGCGATCGCGTACTCTTCCCCGTCCAGGCGGAAGCCCACGAACTGGCGGATCGGCGGCTCTTCGCGCCGGCTTTCGCGATCGGCCGAATCGGTGCGAGTCGATCCCGACGCCATGAGCCCGTCTCTCGCTGGGTCCAGTCCGGACGGATCGAACCGACGTCTCGCCCGATCACGGAAACCCGGGGACGAGCCGGCGGTCGACCGGGAGGAGTTTGAGGGACGTCCTCATCATATCACACGGGACGCCACTCGCCGGGAGAATCCCTCACGGAACGCCCTCGACCGGCCGGAGCCCGCCCTCGGATGGAGCGGGATCGGCCGGTCCTCGATCAGGAGGCGCCGGAGCCCGGAAATTGAATTAAGATCATGTTAATATCGTCGTGGGGATGGACCGGGGTGACGTGGCGATCGACGGCGTCCTGGAGCCAGTCGAGGATCGCCGAGGGCTCGCCCCCTTGATGGGCCTCCAGCACCTCGCGGATCTTCTCGGTGCCGAACGGGACGTCGGCGGGGTCCATGGCGTCGGGAAGGCCATCGGTGTAGATCAGCACGGACTCGCCGGGCCCGAGACGATCGGAGAGGTCGGCGAGGCCCTCCACCATGCCCAGGCCGAGCAAGCCGGGCTCGGAATCGAGCAATCGCGTCCCCGAGGGGCCGACCACCAGGGCCGGCGGGTGGCCGACCCCCGCATACTGGAATTCCCCGGTGCTCTCCTGGATGATCAGCGCGAAGGCGGTGCAGAAATAACCATCGGGGAAGTATTGACCGGCCGCCACGTCCAACTCGGCGAGGATGCGACTGGGCGGCGATCCGGCCGTCATCGGCGCCGCGACCAGCGTCTTGACCATCCCGGAAAGCAGGGCCGCATTGACCCCGTGGCCCGAGATGTCGGCCGCCACGACCGCCAGGCGGCCGTCGTCGATCTGGGCGAAGTCGTACACGTCGCCCCCGAGCTGATTGGCGGGCTTGTAGGTCACGGCCACCCGGACGACGCCCCGAGGGGCCGGCGGCTTCGGCATGAGCCCCATCTGGACCGTTCGCGCGAGCTTGAGTTCCAGGGCCAGTTTCTTCTGGGCGGCTTCCAGTTGCAGGTTCCTCTCCGCCAGCTCTCGCCGGAGGTCGGCGATCCGGAGCTGGGACCGGACCCGGGCGAAGATCTCGGGGACCTCCGCCGGGGACTTCGGCTTCTCGAGGTAGTCGTCGGCCCCGGAGTCCAGGCCGATCACCCGGCTCTCGGTCGCCCCGAGGGTCGTCAGCATGATCACCGGGACCATCCGAAGCTCGGGATCCGCCTTCAGCGCCTGGCAGAAGCCGGGACCGTCGAGCTCGGGCATCTCGTAATCGGTGATGATGAGTTCGGGAGAGACCTCGCGGGCCTTCTCCAGGCCCTGGAGGCCGTCGCCGGCCGTCGCGACCTCGTAGCCCTCCTGCTGGAGCCAGGCGGCGATCATCTTCCTCATGGTCGAGCTGTCTTCGACCAGGAGCAGGCGGCGTGGCATGAGGATCACGACCTCCTCGATAGGACGAGAACCGGCGAAAGGGGCGGACGACCATCATCTCAAGGCGACCGACGAAACGTGAGGCCGGGGTCTCCCGGGCCTCCGCCGAGGGCCTGGAAAAGGAAGGCGTCGTTGCCTTGCCACTGGACCTTCCCGACCATCGGCGCCTGGTCGTCGGACTGGACCAGGGTCAGCACGCCGTCACCGAACGAGGACTTGCCGGTGATCTGGTGCGACTGGCCGCCGCCGCTGACCTTCCAGGTGAACGGCCCGCCGTCGGCGATGGTCAGGTTGATGGCCGAGGTCTTGTCCGGGCTGGCCGCCCAGGACCCGACGAGGCTGGCCGGGTTCGGGACCTCGGCGGGAGGCGCGACCGGGGGCGCGGGGTTGGGCGCGTCGGGGGCCGTCGGCTTCGACCCGGTCAGGGACGCCAGGAGCTGCGCCGAGACCCGATCCCCGGGCTGGAGGGCCACCACCGCCTTGAGTTCCGATTCCGCGTCCGCGTCCTGGCCGGCCGTGAGATAGAGATAGGCCAGGACGAACCTCGCCGCCGAGGCGTTGGGACTCGCCCGAACGACGGCTTCGAGGGCCCGCAACTGGGTCGTGTAGGTATCCACATCGGGGTAGAGGCTGATGAGTGTCGTCCAGTCCCATCCCGGTCCGGCGGACAGGACCCCGTACAGGGCCGCCGCCGCGTCGTCGTATTTCCCGAGGGCGAAGAGGACCTGGGCCCGGAATTCGTGGAGCGTGGAATCGCCGGGCATTGCCTTCACGGCCTGATCGGCCAGCGAGAGGGCCCCGTTGTAGTCGCCCTTCATGAAGGCGTCGCGGGCCTGGTCGAAGCTCGTCATGGCGGGCCCGGTGACCGAATCCGCCGGGGGCGCGCCGGAGGTGTCGATCGGCTGGGAGTAGTTGTAGATCTGAACGTTCGGGGCCACCCCGGCCGAGTTGTAGTACGGGTTCGCGTAAGGCATGTAGCCCCACGACGAGTAGAGCGACGATCCCAGGGCCCACCCGGCCAGCCCCCATCCCCAGCCGTTGCCGTAGCCATAGCCATAGCGGCCGTAGCCGCCTCCCCAGCCCCATCCTCCGTAGTGGCCTCCCCAGTAGCCGTGGACCCAGCCCGAGTGGTATCCGGCATAGCTTCCGCCGTGCCAGCCCCAGGCACCGGCCTGGCCATAGGGCCTCACGGCCGCCGCGCCGAACGATCGGCCGGCGACCGCCGAGCCGCCGGGTCCCGTCGCGAATCCCTCGCGAGATCCGCCGACGGCAGTCCCTCGAGGGCCGGAGACCGCCCCGACGTTCGATCGGCCCCCGACGGCATTTCCACCGGGACCCGCCGCGCCGCCCACCCGGCCGACATCGCCGTACGATCGGCCTCCGGCCGTGGTTCCCGAGACTCCGTAGACGCCCCGACCGGCCTCGGCCCCTCCGGGCCCGACCGCTCCCCGGCCGGCGGCTCCGTAATTGACGCTGCCGCCCCTGGCCGTCGTGTACGACCCGCTTCCCGAGCCCGATCCATACCGTCCCCCGTAAGGCCCGGAGGAGAATTCGCCGCTCCGGGTGCTCATCCCGGGGGCCGCGTAGGGGTTCGATCCCTCTCCGCCGCGGACTCCTCCGTAGCCTCCGTAGGAACGCGACATCCCGAACGAGGGCGAGCGATTGAACGACGAACCCTCGAAGCCTCCGCCCCGGGCCCCGCCGAAGCTACCGCCTCGGAATCCCTCCGCGCCTCCGGCGCGGAACCCGCCCATGCTTTCGCCCCGGAACCCGCCCATGCTCCCGCCCCGGTATCCTCCGAAGCTTCCGCCTCGGAACCCGCCGAAGCCGCCCCGTCCGGCCAGGACGGGCCCGGTTCCTCCGGCGATCACCAGGGAGCCGGCCAGGGCGATCGTGAGAATCCTCGGTCTCATGGCTTCCTCTTCGGTTTGGGGTCGGCGGGAGGGGAACCGGCCGAAGCGCCGGCCCTGGGCGGCTTGCGGACCAGGACGATCTCGGGTGAGTCGGGGACGGCCTGGCCTCCCATGGTCCGGTCCACGGACTTCCAGCGGGCCATGTCCTTCTGGACGAAGGTGAGGACCTGGGTGGCCGAGACCCCCTTGCCGTCGGCGAGGACGCCTTCGGCCTTGATCATCCAGGATCGATCGCCGACGCGACTCCAGAGGCCCTCGCTGTGGCCTCCGTCGCGATCGAACACCCAGGATCGAAATTGCTCGGAGTGCGCGTCCCAGCCGATCCTCTGGCTGCCTTCGGAGATCGGCGTCCCTGCGATCTTCAGGCTGAATTCCCGGATCAGGAAGTTCTTGTCCTCGCTCCATCGGCAGGACGTCTCGATGACCCCTTCGTCCCCCTCATCCACCCAGTCGCCGACCATCCAGGCCAGTTCCTGGAGCCTCTCGTGGGGCGTCAAGGATCGGTCGGGGTACTCGTGGACACTGTCCTGGAGCCATCGACCGTCGCGGCGGACGTAGAGGACCGTGTATCGAGCCAGGTCGGGCGAGCCCCCGCCGGCCGGGATCGTCCGAGACCGGCCCGTCTCCCTCGCGGCGTCCGGGCCGAGGAATCGGAGGGTTTCCGGCGAGAGGCTCGATCGTCCCCTTGGGCTCGTCCTTGAAGGTGGCGGAGAACACGGAAACGATGGACTCCCGCCCCCGGACGGTCTCGCCCTCGTCGTCGGTGATCTCGGCGCCCTCGGTGAACAGCTCGCCAATCGCCCTGGCGTCGCCCTTGTTGTACGCCTCGGTGAAGGCGAGGACCAGCGAGGCCAGGGCCTTGACGTCGTCGGGACGATCGGCCGTTTTCCCGGCCTCGGCCCCGGGAGGAGCATCCGCCGGCCGTTGCCCGGACGCGACGGGAAGCCCGATCCCGACGACGGCCGCCAGGACGGTGAGGCTCATTCCGACTCTCGCACTCATGATGCGACCTCTCCGGGGGACTCGGGCCGGTCAGGTTCCTCCGACCGGCCCGGCGGGCGGAACTTCGATCAGCCGCCGTGACGCTTGCTCATCATCTCGAGGATTTGCGCCTTCACGGCCTCCAGGCTGAAGGAGGCGGCCTTCTGCATCGGCGGGAACGCGACGAAGGTCTCGCCGAACTTCGCGATCTCCTGCTGGACGAACACGAATCGCCAGAACTCATACACGTACCAGTTGTAGAATGCGAGCGATCCGCCGAGCCCGGTCCTCTCGAAGGGGTCGAGGCGGATGTTGGTCAGGATCGGCCAGTCCGGCTTGACGGTCCCGCCGAGCCAGCCGTTGGGTTGGTCGATGAAACGATACTTATAATCGCCGATTCGGACCGCGCCGAGGGTGCCCTCGGCGAAGTACCAGAGCTCGTTCCGACCGGACGGGCCGCGGCCCGTGATCAGGTCGAGCTGATTGTAGCCGTCGAGGTGGACCTTGTACTCACGATCGCCGAGGGTCTTGCCCTCCTTGAGTTGCGCGACGATCTCCGGGTTGCCCGCGGCCGCCACGAGGGTCGGGAACCAATCGAGCCCGGAGATCAGGCCGTTCTCCACTTTACCCGCCGGGACCTTGCCGGGCCAGCGGATGATGCACGGGACGCGGAACCCGCCCTCCATGACGGTCCCCTTGCCCCCGGCGAACGGGGTCTGGCCGCCGTCGGGCCAGGTGAAGTTCTCGGCGCCGTTGTCGGTGGTGAAGACGAGGATCGTGTCGTCGGCGAGGCCCAGATCCTCGATCTTCTTCACCACCGAGCCGACGATGTCGTCGAGCTGGGCCATCCCGGCCTCGGACAGGGACCAGCCGTTCTCGGGCGTCCGCAGCTTCTGGTACTTCTCGGCAAGATGCGTGACCACGTGCATCCGGGTCGGATTCAGCCAGGCGAAGAACGGCTTGCCTTCCCCCTTGGCCTTGTCCAGGAACTTGAACGTGTGGTCGAGGATCTCGTCATCGACGGTTTCCATCCGCTTCGGGTAAAGCGTCCCGGCGTCGTCGATCTTCTGCTTGCCGACCTTGCCCCAGCGAGGCTCGACGGTCGGGTCATCTCGTTCGGTGGCCCACGAATGAATCATGTTGCGAGGGCCGACCTGGTCCTTCAGCGCGGGCGGGTAGTTGGGATGCGACGGGTCCTCCATCGCGTCCAGGTGATACAGGTAGCCGAAGAATTCGTCGAAGCCGTGGACGGTGGGCAGGAATTCGTTCTTGTCCCCCAGGTGGTTCTTGCCGAACTGGCCGGTCGCGTAGCCCATCGACTTCAGGGCGGTCGCGATCGTGGGGGCCTGGGCGGGCATCCCCACCGAGGAGCCGGCCTGGCCGACCGTGGTCAGGCCGGTCCGGATCGGGAGCTGCCCGGTGATGAAGTTGGCCCGGCCGGCCGTGCAACTGGCCTCGGCGTAGTAATCGGTGAAGAGCATCCCCTGGGCGGCGAGCCGGTCCAGGTGGGGCGTCCGGCTGGCCATGATGCCCCGGTGGTACGCGCCGACGTTGAACCAGCCGACGTCGTCGGCCATGATGAAGACGATGTTGGGCGTCTTCGACGACGGCTTCGGGGCCGTCCCGGCCCTGGCCGGCTCCTGGACGATCCGGGCCAGCAAGACCTCGTCTTGATCCTTCCGAGAGGCCTCGGGAGAGCGGACCGTCGAGGGGCTTTCCTCACCCGAGGCCGCGATGCCCTTGCCGGCCGCAACCTTGCCGTCGTCGGCGCGAGAGGCGGGGGAGATCCCCCTCGTCCCGACGACGAGGCCGAGGACGGCACCCAGCCCCAGGCATGCCAGGGCCTGAATCGTACCAATCTTCATGAACGCGAGGCTCCGGGTGAGGATCGAGGCACGTGACAGGGGTGATGACGGACCTGGAGATCGATCACTCCGATCGAGCCTCTCCGGGGCCGATCGCCCCCGGAGAGACGGGCTCGGCGTGGGTCGCCTTGCTTCGAAGGTCGAGATAGCGTTTGCTGGCCTCGAGGCCTTCGAGGAACTTGGGGATCGTGTCGAGCATCCCGAACAGCCCGATGATGATCAGCCCATGCCCGACTCGGAGATGGGCATGGGCGACGTCGTCCGACAGGGTCCGAGACGCCTCGGAGAGGCCGATCACGAAGAGGGCGGCCCCTTTGAAGAGGTTCGTGTAGGGGTTTTCCAGGAAGGCCTGGATCCCTCGGGCGATCCGGTCTAACCGGTTTCTCATGATGGCCTCACCGCGGTTCCGGCCTGGGGGCGAGGTCGAAGACGACCTTGCTGATCTTGCCCGTGAACGCGAACGGCGATCGCGCCTCGTAGGTCATCGAGACGGGGTCGCCATTGTCCTTGCCGATGTCCATCCCGGCGTAGCTGGAGAATCGGAGGGGCACCGTGTGCGCCAGCCGGCCCTCTCCGACGGGCTTGCCGCCGACCATCAGGCGGCCTCGTCCGCCCGAGGCCATCGTCCCCGGTCGGTCCGCCGTGAATTCGTAGCAGACCGAGACCTTGCCCGAGGGCATCGCCTCTGCCGAGGTGATGGTCTCGGTGCTCAGCCCGAGGAAGCTGTACGTGTAATGCAGTTTCCCGCCCTGGACGTAGAGCGAAAACCCGCCGAGGAAGTCGGCCTCGGCCACGATCACCCCCTCCGCGCCTCCCGGGGGGATCACGAGATCGGCCTCGATCGCGAAGGAGCGGTTGTAGACGCGAGGGATCATCCCGGAGCTGATGTTCTCGATCCCGGGACCATAGGCGAACACGCTTCGGTTGGGCGAGGGAGGCTCCAGCCCGTAGAAGCTGGCGAGACCGCCCATCAAGGGCAAGACCTGATACTTCGCGGCCTCTTCCCAGAAGAGCTTCTTGAGCTCGGCGAGCTTCTCGGGATGCTTCGAGGCGAGGTCGTTCGCCTCGGAGAAATCTTCGTCGATATGATAGAGTTCCCATTTGTCCCGGTCGGGGTCCCAGTTCCCGCCCGGCCCATATTTGGCCATCGCGGCCGGGTCGATCTTCCAGGGGACGCGGTCGAGCCGTGCGCAGGCGATCCAACCATCCTTGTACATCGCGCGGTTGCCGAAGATTTCAAAATACTGCTGGGTATGCCGCCCCGGGGCTTTGGAATCGTCGAACGTGTCGGCGAAGCTCACCCCGTGAATCGGCATCTGCTCGATCCCGTCCACGGTCTTCGGAGGCGCGATCCCGACGCAATCCAGGATGGTCGGGACGACGTCGATGCAGTGGGTGAACTGGCTCCTGAGGCCGCCGACGTCCTTGATCCGCTTCGGCCAGGAGACGACCATCGGGTCGCGGGTGCCTCCGAAATGGGAGGCCACCTGCTTGCCCCACTGGAACGGGGTGTTTCCGGCCCAGGCCCAGGCGCAGGCGAAGTGGGGTTGGCTCTTCGGGCCGCCCCAGCCCTCGATCCCTCCGTACTGCTCGATCAGTTTGAGCTGCTCGGCGGCCGGGACGTCCAGGCCGTTGAGCGTCGTCATTTCATTGAAGGCCCCGGTCTCGGTGCCCTCCATGCTGGAGCCGTTGTCGCCCCAGATGTAGAGGATCAGCGTGTTGTCGGAGATCCCGAGGTCCTCGATCGACTGGACGACGCGGCCGATCTCGTGGTCGCAGTTCTCCTGGAAGCCGGCGAAGACTTCCATCTGCCGGGTGAAGAGCTTCTTCAACTCCGGAGGCACCGAGTCCCACGAGGGGAACGCCGGGTCTCTCGGGGTCAGCTTGGCGGAGGCGGGGATCACGCCCAGGGCCTTCTGTCGCGCGAACGTCTCCTCGCGGAGCTTGTCCCAACCCTGATCGAACTTCCCCTTGTACTTGTCGGCCCACGCCCTGGGCACGTGGTGAGGGGCGTGGCTGGCGCCGGGGCGTAATACATGAAGAATGGGCGATCGGGCGACTGGGCCTTCTGGTCGCGAATCCAGTGGATGGCGCGGTCCGCCATGTCGGTCGGGAAGTAATAGTCCTTCCCCTTCGGCACGCCGAGGATCGTGTTGTTCTCGGTCAGGACCGGGTCATACTGGCCGCTCGCGCCTCCCAGGAAGCCCCAGAAGTAGTCGAACCCGAGGCTGTAGGGCCAGCGATTGAACGGCCCGGCCGGGCCTTGCTGGTCGTCGGGCGTCAGGTGCCACTTGCCGAAGGCCGACGTGGTGTAGCCGTTCCCCTGGAGGATCTTGCCGATGCTCGCGGCGCTCAGGGGCCAGGTCGCGTTATACCCCGGCCACCCGCCCGCAAACTCCGCGACCGAACCGAAGCCGATGGCATGATGATTCCGTCCCGACAGCAAGGCGGCCCTCGTCGGCGAGCAAAGGGCCGTCACGTGGAAGCGATTGTACCGCAAACCCCTCTGGGCGAGTTTCGTGAGGGTCGGCGTCTGGCACGGGCCGCCGAACGTGGAGGGGTTGCCGAATCCGGCGTCGTCCACCAGGATCAGCAGGACGTTCGGGGCGTCCTTCGGGGCTTCGATGGGTCGAGGAAAGTCCGGCTTGGAAGTCGCGAGGGTCCGGGACGCCGTACCCCGGAAGGGAGGCTCGGCGGAGGGAATCGAGGATCGATCCGACGACGGGGCCGGGGCCTGAGGATCGCCCGAGGCCACGACCCCGCCCAGGGCGCCCGCGATCCAGAAGAGCCCGAGCATGCGGAGCTTCCGAATCGCTCCGGCCAGGGTGAATCCAACTCGCATCGTCGGCTCCCAAGAGCGGGTCTGAGGGTGTGATGTCGTCGGTGAATGGGTGAGGCGGGATCGGGCATCAGGTCGGCCTTCTCCGGCCCGATCGGAATCCCGCCACGGAAGGGTTCCATTCCCTGGCGCCGCCCTGGGATCGGACGGATCGCATCGGGTCGAAGATGGCACCGGACGAGGTCCATGGTGGCGGTAGTCGGCCGTCAACGTCGTCGGCCTGGGAGGCCTCCCACCGGGAGCGTGGTTTCTTGGGAAACTGGATGACCCATCCCGGGCCGCAAGACCCTCGAGGACCAGGAAAAGGTCCGCATCTCGACCAAGGACAAGGACCGGATTTCACACAAGAGGGTCGTCCCAGGGAGTGCCGGGCGGGGCGTTTTCCACGATGACCGGCGGCCGGTCCGTTCGACTCAAGTCGGCGATGGGCGGCCTCGACGGTCGATTCTTCATGGGCGGGCGATCCCGTGACGATCCATGCGGATTCCGATGGATGAGAGCGTGGGGTGCGCAGGATCTGGGCGACCGCCCCGAGGGTCGGAGCACTCTCGACCATTCGGCCGAGGTCGGATCGCTCCTCGGGGTGGATCAGCGACGATATTAACAATCCGAAGCGGAGTTGCTAAGAAAAAACCGATGATGCGGCACAGATTTTCCCTCGGTGCCCCGATCTCGACCGACCGACGCCGGATCTGCGCGTGAGGAGCTCCCGATCGGGCCTCGATTTCGGGGACCGATCCGGACGCTTCGGGACGGCGAACACTCATGAGGAACGGACATCTCGCGGACGAGGGGCCTGTTCCCCGTGGTGTTCGCGATCCTCAATACTTGGCCAGGTCGCCCGAGGACAACTCGGGATGAATCTCTCGGGCCAGCGCCGACGCGCCCTGGAGCATCATCTTCAACTCGCTGTTGACGGCGATGAACTGCCAGCCCTCGGCGATCCGTCGATGGGCGTCGGCGATCGAGAAGACGTGGAGGCCGCAGGGGATTTTCGCCTTCCGGGCCGCCGACAGGATCCGCTGAAGGGTCGTTTCCAGCGCGTCGGGGGAGGGCGGGGTGCCGTCGGCGGACCTCATGGACGCCGCCAAATCGTTCGGGCCGACGAAGATGGCGTCGATCCCGGGCACGGCGTAGATCTCGTCGGCGATGTCCACGGCCGCGATGTGCTCGGTCTGGAGGATCACGAGGATCTCGTCGTCGGCCGCCCGGTAATACGAGTCGGCCGAGGCCCCGAAGTTCATGGCGTGGAGGCCGCCCCCCACCGAGCGGTTCCCCTTCGGCGGGTATTTGCAGGCGGCCACGATCTTCCGGGCCTCGTCGGGCGTCATGACCATCGGCGCGACGATCCCCATCGCTCCGCAGTCGAGGACCGTCTTGATCAGGTCGTGACGTCCTTCCTGGACCCTGGCCAGGGGGACGCAACCGGCATCGGCGATGGCGCCGAACATCATCGCGGCGGTCTGGATGTCGGTGTGGGTGTGCTCCAGGTCCACGGTCAGCCAGGGGAGCCCGGTCCGGGCGAGGAACCGGGCGGCGACGACGCTCCCCAGGGAGAGCCAGGTGCCGACCTGGGGCTTCCCGGCCAGGAGCGCCCGTTTCACGGGGTTCGGCTTCATCTCGCGAGACTCCGCATTCGAGCCGGGACGGTCAGGACCTGGGCGTCAGGGTGAATCGATGAGGCTTCGGCTTCACCTCCTCGCGCTGCCTGGCCACGACCTCCGCCTCCAGGCGATCGAGGGCCTCCAGGGCGTCGTTCATGCCGGCGAGCTTCTCCCCCTGGAGCGGGACCTCGACGTTCCGCCAGCGCATGTAATGAATATTGTTGTGCTTGAGCGTATCCTCCTGGACCTTCCGGGCCTGGCGGGCCATCGGCGTGTCGAGGACGGCGAGGTTGATCCCGTCGGCCAGGGCCTCCCGGGTGAAGGTGCCGACCTCGTCGCCGTCGATCGCCAGGCGGTACTCGCTCGCCTTCAACCCGGCGACCTTCAGCGGCTGGCGATCGAGCGCCTCGACCACGTCGGACGACTTCACGGCCAGGGCCACGGCCTTGTCATTCATCGAGATCGGGAACGGGAGCGCCTCGTCCTCCTGGGTCCAGGAGACGGTCTCGCCCGCTTGCAGGTCCTTCACCGACGCCTTCTCGGCCTTCGCCTTGCCTTCGGCGTCGATCTCGACCGAAGACACGAGCGACGGGGCATCCCACGCCTTCAAGAGCGATTCGGCCATCAGGAGTTGCCCGGCGGGGCCGGGGTGAACTCGGTCATTGTTGAACTGGACGGCGGTTTCGTGGTCGGTCACGTCGGCCTTCTTCGTGGCTTCCACCAGTCCCGTGTTCAGGTCGGCGAGCGAGGCGCCCTCCTTCGCGGCGAGGTCCTTGAGGAAGTCCCCGTACCGGAGGAGGACGGCGTTGTAACCGCCCTCGAAGTTCGGCTTCCTCGTGACGTCGTCGTAGGGGCTGGGCTGGATGATCGTCAGCCGGACCCCCGGGACGTGCTCCTTGATCGACTTCACGAGGTGCTCGTAACCCTTGCTGTAAGCCTCGAAGATCTTGTCGTCGAAGGCGCGGTAGCTCGCGTCGTTCATCCCGAGCATGACCGTCACGACGGTGGGCTTGTGGGCGAAGACGTCGCGAGCGAGCCTCCGGTCGATCGGGCCGCCGCCTCCGCCGCCGACCCGGTCGCCACCCCAGCCGGAGTGGACGAACGTGATGTTCCGGTTCGGGAACCTCGTGACGACATAGGTTTCGACGAACGTGGTGTACAGCCTCTGCTCGGTGATGGAGTCGCCATAGAAGACGACGCGGTCGCCGTCCTTCAGGGCGAAGTCCCCGGCGATGGCGGTGGCGCCGATCAGGCCGAGAAACAGGGGCAGGGCGAGTCGGAGCCGAGGCATCGGGAAGTCCTTCTGGAAGGCGGGCCCGGGTCGAGATCCGCGATTGCACCGCGCCCGGCTCGTCAGATCAAGCCACCGGGGCGAACGTTTTCCGGATCGAGACTTTCGGGCTCGACGTTCAACCCGGCTCGTGGCTGGGGGCGGGGATCAGGCGAGGATCTCCTTGACGACCCGGCCCGAGACGTCGGTCAGGCGGTAATCCCGGCCGCTGTAGCGGTAGGTGAGCTTCTCGTGATCGAGCCCGAGCAGATGGAGGACCGTGGCGTGAAGGTCGTGGACATGGACCTTGTCCTGAACCGCATGCCAGCCGAATTCGTCGGTCGCCCCGTGGACGATCCCGCCCTTCACGCCGCCTCCGGCCAGCCACATCGTGAAGCCGAAGGGGTGATGCTCGCGGCCGTTGTTCCCCTCGGCGGTGGGGGAGCGTCCGAACTCGCCTCCCCAGATCACCAGGGTCTCGTCGAGCAGCCCGCGGGCCTTGAGGTCCTCGATCAGGGCGGCCACCGGCCGATCGGTGGCCGCGCAGTTGTTGGGGAGCTCCTCGCGGAGCCCTCCGTGCTGGTCCCAGAGCTGGCAGCTCGACCGTTTCGCGGTCTGCGTGTGATAGACCTGGACGAACCGCACGCCTCGCTCGACCAGGCGGCGGGCCATCAGGCATTGCGTCCCGAAGATCTCGGTGGTCGTCTCGTCCAGGCCATAGAGCTTCCTGGTGGCGGGGGATTCGGAGGCCACGTCGAACGCCTCGGGCGCCTTCCTCTGCATGCGGAAGGCCAGCTCGAACGCCTCGATCCGGGCCGACAGCCGGGAGTCGTCCTCCCGCCCGTGGCGGTGGAGCTCGTTCAGCCGTTTCAGGGTGTCGAGCTGGTTGCGTTGTCGAGAGGCGGAGAACTCGGGGTTCGCGAGGTTGTCGATCGGCCTCTTCAGGTTCGCCACCAGGGTGCCTTGATATGAGGCGGGCAGGAAGCTGGACGACCAGAGAGGCGCGCCCTGGGCCGGCTGGCTCGGGCTCAGGACGACGAAGCCCGGCAAGTCCTGGTTCTCGCTGCCGAGGCCGTAGTTGACCCACGACCCCATGCTCGGCCGAGAGAAAGCCTGTTCCCCGGTGTTCATCTGGAGGCAGGCGCCGTTGTGGTTGATGTTGTCGGCGACCATCGACCGGATCACGCACAGGTCATCGACCCGCTTCGCCAGGTTCGGCAGCAATTCGCTGACGTCCGTGCCCGATTGCCCGTGCTTGGCGAACTTGAACGGCGAGCCCAGGAGGTTGCCGGTCCTCGTCCGTTCGAGCTTCGGCCTGGGGAAGGGCGGGGGCTGGCCGTTGTCCTGGAGGAGCCGCGGCTTCGGGTCGAACGTATCGACGTGCGACGGCCCCCCGGCCATGAACAGGAAGATCACCCGCTTGGCCTTCGCCGGGAACATCGGCGGGCGGACGGCCAGGGGATTCGACGTGCCCTCGGCCCTCGTCTCGTCGGCAAGCAACGACGCCAGGCCGAGCATTCCGAATCCATTGGCGAACGTGTTCAGGGCCTGCCTGCGGTTCATCGGGTTCATGGCCGGGTTCCGTGGAGTGAGTGGGCCTCGCCGATGGGCCGAGAGGGACGATGGTGCAGTTCACGCACCCTACTCGATGTAAATCATCTCATTCGCACACAGGAGCACCTGGCAATACGCCTTCCAGCCCGATTCCTTCGGTTCACCCGGGGAATTCAGGGCGTGGAGCCCGATGGCGATCTCCTCGGCCGAGGCGGGCCGGGCGTAGAGGATTTCGCAGGCTCGGGTGATGCGTCCCCGGTCGTCGCCCGGCAGGGCGGCAAGCCTCCTGGCCAGGGCGTCGGCCTGGGCGATCACGAACGGGCTGTTCAGGAGGTAGAGCGATTGCGGGGCGACCGTGGATTCGGCCCGGCGATCGACGGGAGCCGTGGAATCCGCCTGGTCGAACAGGGCGGCGACCGTCGAGCGGTCCGAGCGGATCGTCACGACATACAGGCCGCGACGCGGGGCGTTCGGGTCGCGGACCGGAGGGCCGCCCCGGGTCCGGTCGAGCCGTCCCGAGGCGGAGAGCAGGTCGTCCCGGATCGCCTCCGCCTCCAGCCTCCTCCGGTTCTGGCGAGAGAGCAGGCGATTGTCACCGTCGATCCTCAGGTCGTCGGCCGTCGGGCTGGAGCCTTGCTGATAGACGGCCGACAGCAGGATCATCCGATGGAGTTTCTTCATCGACCAGCCGTCGCGGACGAACCGGACGGCCAGCCAGTCGAGCAGCTCGGGATGCGAGGGCGGGTCGCCGAGCTTGCCGAAATTGCTCGGGGTGCCGACGATCCCCCGGCCGAAGTGCCCCTGCCAGATCCGGTTGACGATTACCCGGGCCGTCAAGGGGTTGTCGGGCCGGGTCAACCAGTTCGCCAGCTCGACCCGGCCGCTCCCGGAGCGGATCGGCGGCTGGTCGTCGCCCGCGAGGATCGTCGGGAACCGCCGGGGGACGAGGTCGCCCAGCCGATCGTATCGGCCTCGAAAATGGATCTTCACGTCATGGACGCCCGCATGAGGGCTGCCGGGTACGCCGCCGTCCTGCGCGGCGTTGGCGAACTCGACGGGAGGGACCGGCTCGCTCCGGAGCCTCGCCAGCTCCTCCTCGTCCGCCCGGAGCGTGGCCCTGGCCTCGGCCGGCAGGGCGGATTCGTCGGCCGGGTCCTCGATCCAGAATGGCGACGCCTCGGTGTCGAGCGGGAAGGTTTTCACCAGGGAATCGGCGGCCTTCTCTCGATCGGCGCGATCGGCAAGGTTGCCTCGGAGGAGGGCGGCGGCCATCGGGCCTCCGGGCGGACGAGGGTTGGGCAGGTCGCCGAACTCCCAGACGGCCGGATGGCCGAGGCGGTCGGCGTGGGGATTGCCGGCGCCGATGTCCTCGGCGCAGTCTCGGGTGAGGTCCCACGAGGCCGGTCCGTCCCAGGACGAGATCACCAGGTCCACGGTGGTGGTGTCGCAGGAGTATTCCCCCCGAGGAAGGATCACCAGCTCGAGGGCTTCGCCCGCCTTCACGGCGATGGACGCCAGCGAGTCGGCATCCTTCCCCTGGCCCAGGGCCATCCCCCCGCCGTTGCCGACCTCTCCCGAGGCCAGCTCCGCCGAGCCGAGCGCCGACCGCAATCGGACGACCCAGCCCACGCCGTCGCCGCACTTGTCGTCGCCGTCGGCGATCCGGCCGGTCACGCGGACCTTTCCCGAAATCGGGCTCCGCCACGACACCACCGCGGCGCTTTTGGGCCCCGGATGGACCGAGATCGACCGTGGGGGCAGCCGAAACGTGGCGATCTGCTGGGCGAGGGCCGTCGGATTGGCCGTGATCGAGGCCCCGGTGGCCCCTCCGTTCCAGCCGCCCACCGTCACGGTCCCGCCGACGTTCTCCATCCGGTTCCCCAGGCGGTTCACCTCTCCCCCGCCGAGGACCCCGATCCACCTCTTCAGGGCGAACGGGAGCAGGCCCCGCTTCGAGGCGAAGTCGGCGACCGTCTGGCCCCGTTGCGTGTCGGGGCGGGCCTGATAGTCCCACGCCGCCTGGAGGTAGCGACTCGCCTCGGGCTTCAGACTGAGTGCCAGGTCGCGATACAGGCCGGCTCGCCTCTCCTTCAGGGACTTCTCGAGTTCGGCAATCCGCCGGTCCCGGGCCAGCTGGCGCCCTTGCTCCGCCGGGGAGATCAGGGGGACGCGGATGATCCCCTCGCCCTGGCCCTTGGGCGTGAGGCCGGGAAGGATGTGGGTGGAGAAGAAGATCCCGGCCATCCCGTAGTAGTCGGCCTGGGAGATCGGGTCGAACTTGTGGTCGTGGCACCGGGCGCAGGAGACGGTCAGGCCCAGGAATGCCTTGGAGACGACGTCCACCTGGTCGTCGGCGATGTCGGTGAGGATCTTGTCCTTGTCCGCGTCGCCATTGCCCCAGTTGCCGATGGCGAGCATCGTCGTGGCGATCGTCCCGGAGCGGTTGAAGCCGGGATCGCCCTCGCTCGCGGAGGCCGGAGGGAGGAGGTCCCCGGCCACCTGCTCGCGGACGAACCGGTCATAGGGCACGTCCGAATTCATGGCCTCGACGACCCAGTCGCGATACCGCCAGGCGTCGAGGATGTCCCCCGGCCCTCCGCTGCCCCGGGCGTCCAGGGAATCGGCGTAGCGGACCACGTCGAGCCAGGATCGGGCCCAGCGCTCCCCATACGCCGGAGAAGCGAGCAGGCGATCCACGACCCGGGTGAAGGCGTCGGGAGATTCGTCCTTGAGGAACGCCTCGACCTCCTCCGGGGTCGGCGGCAGGCCGATCAGGTCGAAGGAGGCGCGACGGATCAGGGTCCGCTTGTCGGCAGGGGAGGCCGGCTTCAGCCCGGCGGCTTCCAGCTTCGCGAGGATGAATCGGTCGATCTCCGTCTTCGGCCACGATCCCGAGTTCACCCGGGGGATCGTCGGCTCGACGGGAGGCCGAAAGGCCCAGGTCTTCCGCGATTCGTCCCATTTCGGCGAGATCGAGGCCGAGGAAGATCCGAGCTCGACCTTCGCGTCGGGCCAGGGGAGGCCGAGCTCGACCCATCGCGACAGGGTGGCGATGTCGCGGTCGGCCAGCTTCCCCCTGGGGGGCATCTTTGGCTCGTCGATGTAACGGACGGCCTGGACGATCGCGCTCTCGTCCGGCTTGCCGGGGACGGCCGCCGGCCCGGTCGCCCCTCCGGCGAGGACCGCCGCCCGGCTCGTCAGTTTCAGGCCACCCTTGGGCTTGCCCTCGTCGCCGTGGCACTTCTGGCATTTCTCGATGAGAAGGGGCCGCACCTCCTTCTCGAAGAACTCGGCCGATTCCTTGGGGTCGGCCGCGAGGATCGGCGACGCGATCGAGAGGGTGATCCCGAAAAGGACGACGAGGCCGGGGCCCTGGGATCGTGGCATGGGCGGAACTCCTCGGACCGGGGAGCTTCGAGAGGGCGGGACGGTCGGGCGGATGGCGGGGCAGGGCGGGGATTCAGGCGAGCACTTCGTGAACGATCCGGCCGTGGACGTCGGTCAATCGCTGGTCTCGACCTCCGTGGAAGTAGGTCAACAAGGTATGGTCGAGCCCCAGCAAATGCAAGATCGTGGCGTGGAGGTCGTGAACATGCACCTTGTTCTCGCTGGCCGCGTAACCGATCTCGTCGGTCGCTCCGTGAACGGTCCCGCCCTTCACGCCCCCCCCGGCCAGCCACGCGGTGAAGCCCTGGGGGTTGTGATCGCGGCCCTTGCCCCCCTGGGTCGTGGGCATCCGCCCGAACTCTCCCGACCAGACCACGAGCGTCTCGTCGAGGAGGCCGCGAGCCTTCAGGTCCGCGAGCAATCCGGCGATCGGCCGATCGGTCTCCCGGCAGTGGAGCGAGTGGTTCTTGTCCACGTCGGAGTGGGCGTCCCAGTTCTGGTCGTTGTGGCCGCCCCCGGAATAGACCTGGACGAACCGAACGCCCCTCTCGACCAGGCGGCGGGCCATCAGGCACTTCCGGCCGAAATCGGCCGAGACCGGGTCGTCCATCCCGTAGAGGCCCTTCGTGGCCTCGGTCTCGCCGGAGAGGTCCACGGCCTCCGGGGCGCTGCTCTGCATTCGATAGGCGAGCTCGTACGAGTTGATTCGAGCCGCCAGCTCCGATTCGTGGGGCCGGGTCGCCTGATGGGCGCCATTCAGCTTGCCGAGGAAATCCAGCTGCGCTCGTTGCTCCTCGCGGGTGACCGGCGCCCTCGGGGCGAGGTTCAAGATAGGATCGCCCGAGACCCGGAATTGCGTGCCCTGATAGGTCGCCGGCATGTAGCCGCTGGCCCAGTTCGGCGCGCCTCCGATCGGGCCTCCTCTCGGGTCGAGCAGGACGACGAACCCCGGCAAATCGCGGTTCTCGGTGCCGAGCCCGTAGGTCGTCCAGCTTCCCAGGCACGGCTTGCCCTGGAAGATCGACCCGGTATTCATCTGGATCATCGCCGATCCGTGGGCGAAGCTATCGGCGTACATGGATCGGACGATCGCCATGTCATCGACGCGCTTCGCCAGGTTCGGGAACAGGTCCGAGACCTCGATCCCGCTCCGGCCGTGCTTCTCGAACTTGCGGGGAGAGCCCAGGAGCGTCCCCTTGCCGACCGACCCCTTGCGGACCTCCAGGTCCACCGTCTTGCCGTGCTTCTGGGCCAGGACGGGCTTGGGGTCGAAGAGATCGACCTGGCTCGGCCCCCCATACATGAACAGGAAAATGACCCTCTTGGCCTTCGCCGCGAAGTGCGGGGCCCGCGGGACGAGCGGATCGAGCGTCGGCTCGGCGGCCCGGGACTTCGCGAAGAAACCGTCCTCGGCGAGCATCGAGGCGAGGGCCACGCCCGTGAACCCGGCCCCGGCCTGCCAGAGGAATTCTCGGCGAGTTCGTCCGCAGGGAGTCATGGCGCCTCCGATCCGATTCCGATTCGAGAGAGCTCGCGGACGAGCATGACGATACAGAACGCGACGAATGCGACCCGCAACGGCCCGGATGCCTTCTTGACCACTCGTTTCGTCCCGGCGGAGGCCCGGGAGTTCATCACCAGGCTGACGACCGGCCGGATCGCAAAGCCCACCGCGAACAGCAGGAGCCAGGGATCGCGCCGGACCGCGGAGAACAGGACGGCCGCCCCCATCATGGCGATCGACGAGGCGTGGCGACGCAAGATCCAAGAAATCGCCCGAGGGTCCAGCCCCGGATGTTCACAATCGGGGGTTGTTTCGGGCTTGCCCACGCTCCGGCCTCCGTCAGTCGATCGTCACGAACTCATTCGCGTTGAGAAGGACCAGACAGAAGGCCCGGAGGGCCTGGCCCTCGGGGTCGCGGCGGTCCTCGGCCTTCGCCCGATTCGCGATCCGCTGGGCCTGGGCGGCCAGGAACCGCCGGGTTTCGCCCCGCTCGTCTTCGGTCGGTGGTCGCGAGAAGGCCAGGGAGAACGCCAGGTCGATCTGCCTCTCGTCGTCCTCGCCGGCCTCGTTCTTGAGCCTCTCGGCGAACTTCTCCGCCTGCTCATGCAGGAACGCTCCATTCAAGAACGTGAGCGCTTGAGGAGCGATCGTGGTCACCGTCCGCCGGGGGCAGGGCTCGTTCGGGTCGGGCGCGTCCATGAGGTCGAGCTCCGGGACGGCAAGCGTCCTCTTGACCTTCACGTAGACGCTCCGACGCCACACCGACTTGCCCCTGGTCGCCGACCATCCGCTGCCCGGCCGGGACTGACCGGCGAGCACGGCCGGATCGATCTCGGGCATGACGCTCGGGCCTCCCCGGGTCGGGTCGAGCGTCCCGGCCACGGACAGGATCGCGTCTCGGTTGGCCTCGGCCTCCAGCCTCCGGGGAGACCTCCTCCAGAGGCGGAGGTCGTCGGGGTCCGCCGCGGCCGAGGCATCGTCCCATCGGCCCGATCGCCGGTAGGCCGCGCTCGTGACCATCAGCCGATGCATCGCCTTGAGGCTCCAGCCTCGGGCCACGAATTCCGAGGCGAGCCAGTCGAGCAATTCGGGGTCGGACGGCTCCTCGCCCATGAGCCCGAAATCGCTGGGCGTGGCCACGATCCCCCGCCCGAAATGCCCCTGCCAGAGCCGATTGACCATCACCCGGGCCGTCAGAGGATTCGCGGGACTGGCGATCCATCGGGCCAGGGAGAGCCGCCGGCCCGTGGTTTTTCCTCCGGCGGGAGGCTCGATCCGGGCCGGCTCGGAATCGATCGCCGAGAGGTAGCCCGGAGCCACCTCGGTTCCCGGCTTGTGGGCATCGCCTCGGATCATCACATGAGTCGGTTCGGCGGACGGCCCCGAGTCGGTCAGGCCCAGGACGCTCGGCAGGCCGGTCGGCCGGAAGCGTTCGAGCCGCTTGATGTCGAGGTCGAGCGTGGTTTTCAGCGATTTTTGCGCCTCCGGAACGCCGGCCAGCCTCTCCTTCAATCGAGCGATCTGGCGATCCACGGCCGCGTTCAGGTCGGCGACCCGGGCGCGCTCGGAGTCGTTGGCCAGGATCAGGCTGATGCTCTCGTCCTGCCCCCGGACGTATCTCCGGCCCGGGGCGAAGAACGAGAGCATCTTGTAGTAGTCGGACTGCTTGATCGGGTCGAATTTGTGGTCGTGGCAGCGGGCGCAATGGACCGTCAGCCCGAGCATCGTCGTGCCGACCGTCTTGATCAGGTCGTCCAGCTGGTCGAAGCGGTCCATGACCGGGTCGGCCGGCTCGTCGTCGATCGGCCCCAGGCGATACCAGCCGGTGGCGGTCCGGGATGCATCCGAGGCGTCGGGGACCTCGTCTCCGGCGAGCTGGTCGATCAGGAAGCGATCGTACGGGAGGTCGCGGTTCAGGGCGTCGATCACCCAGTCGCGATAGGTCCAGGGGTTGGGCTTCGGGTCGTCCCGTTCGTAGCCGTGGGTCTCTGCATAGCGGACGAGGTCGAGCCAGTGGCGAGCCCATCGCTCTCCGTAAGACGGCGAGGCGAGCAGGCGATCGACCAGCTGCTTGTAAGCGTCGGGCCGGTCGTCGGCCAGGAACGCGGCCACGGACTCGGGCGAGGGAGGCAGGCCGGTCAGGTCGAAGGAAAGGCGGCGGATCAGGGTCCGTCGGTCCGCCTCGGGCGCTGGGTTCAAGCCTTCGGACTCGATCGCTCGATCGAGGAACGCATCGATCGGGTTCGCCGACGCCGGGCCATCGCGCCTCGGCACCTCGGGGCGAGCCACCGGGCGAAACGCCCAGGGCTTGCTCTCGGGCGAACTCGGACCGGCGCCGGCCGACGCGGCGATCAGACCCAGGACGACCCAGAACCATCGGCGATCGGTCATGTCCGCGGACCTCGCTTCGCCGGGAGGATGTTCGGCAGTTGTTGAATTTTCGCGGGTCCAGTCCCCTTTGACAAGAGAAATCCGGACGAGCCGCCCGGGCGACGTGATCCTTTTCGTCGCCCGGGCGGTCGAATCTTCGTCAAACCTCAAGCTTCCAGGGGGCCCTCATGGGCCGGGAGAGCATCTCGTCGGCGAGGGCATCGCCGAAGAATCTCCCCTTGTCCGGCTGCCATCGGAGGGTCCGGCCGCCCATCCTCAGGGAGATGTTGCCGATGTGGCAGACCGTGACCGAGCGGAAGCCGATGGCCACGTCGCAGATCGGCTTCTCCCGGCTCTGGAGGCATTCGAGGAAGTTCCGCATGTGGTCGTCCGACTTGTACAGCCGCACGGCATCGTTGGGCAGCGGCTCGTCCAGGAGCTTCTTGTCGCTGGCGGTGATCTTGCCGCGATCGACGAAGATCCAGTCGCCCTTCTCGCCGATGAACTTGACGCCGTTGTCGCCGCCGTCGGTGCAGATCAGCTTCGTGCCGTCGCAATACTTCGAGGCATCCTTGGCATAGGTGTAGGTGACCTTGAAGTGCGGCGGGCAGTTGTAGCAGTTCGGCTCGTTGTGCGTCGGCTTGTCGCACTCGGAGGTCACTTCGACGGGCCCGGACTCGTCCATGCCGAGGCCCCACTGGGCGATGTCGTTGTGGTGGGCGCCCCAGTCGGTGACCTTGCCGCCGGAGTACTCGTACCACCAGCGGAATTCGTAGTGGCACCGCTTCTCGACGTACTCGACCTCGGGCGTGGGGCCCATCCAGAAGTTCCAATCCAGTCCCTTGGGAACATCGGCGGTGGGGAAGGGGCCGCCCTCGGGATTGTCGCCGATGTGGGTCTCGACCGTCCGGATCTTGCCGAGCCGGCCGTTTCGGACGAGCTCGCAGGCCATGCGGAACCGGCCGTCGGACCGCTGCTGGCTGCCGGTCTGGAACACGCGGTCGTACTTCCTCGCCGCGTCGACCATCGCGCGCCCCTCGGCGACGGTCAGGCTCAGCGGCTTCTCGCAATAGACGTCCTTGCCGCGCTTCATGGCCTCGACGGCGATCAGGGCGTGCCAGTGGTCGGGCGTCACGACGGTGACGGCGGTGATGTCCTTGCGGTCGAGGATCTCGCGGAAGTCGCCGTACTGATCGATCTTGTGGTCGCCGTACTTGCCCAGGACCTTGACGGCGGACTCGCGGTGGTTCGCGTCCACGTCGCACACGGCGACGAATTTGACGCCCCGTTGCGCGGCCTCCTCCATCACGGCCTGGCCTCGGAGCCCGTGCCGATGGCGGCCATCACGGCCTTGGGCTCGGCGGCGGCCTTCTTCGCCTTCTCGGCGTCCTGGAGGGCCGTCGCGGCGGCCTCCCGGGCGAACCACAACGGCATCCCGGCGGCGACCACCGAAGCGGTCGTCCCGTTCAAGAACCCCCGACGAGAGACGGGACCCCCGGTCTTCATGGGCTGGCTCCTCACGAGGAAGGGAAGGAGAGGCGGGATCGGCCCACCATAGCAGGGACCGGCCCTCGAAGGAACAGGCGGGCGGCGATGGCCCGGAGGGCAAGGGGACTTGCCCGGGACGCCCCCCGGCGGCGAAGATGGTAACGGTGGGTGCTGAAACCTTCTCATGCGGAGAATTCCGCGTTTTGCTCTCCCATCGGCGATCATCCGCGGATCGATTCTTCTTCGGGGACCGGGATGGCCGCGAATCGACAGACGTTCGGGATTGAAGCCCTGGATCGCTTGCTCGGGGGCGGATTGATCCCCGGGACGCTCACGGTGATCGCCGGGGCCACCGGGGCGGGCAAGACCCAGCTCGGTTTATCCTGGGCGAACCAGGGGCTTCGGGCCGAGGGCCGGCGGGGGGTCGTCTGCGACCTCACGAGCCGAGGCGACGCCCAGAACCACGCGAATTACGCCCTCGACCGCTTCGGCTGGGCCATGACGCCTCACGAGCTTTCCGGCGCCCTGGACCTCGATGCCTTCTGGACGAGCGACCAGGGCGACTACGTGCATCCCTTCGAGCGCGCCGGCCGCCGGGTGACCCGACGAGACCTCGAACCCGACGACTGGCACTCCTGGAAATCCGATCTCGCCCGGGTCCTCCGCTCGGCCGCGGCCTATTTCTACGGCCAGTTCGTCCGCGGGACGCGCCGGGTCGTGGTCGACGGGATCGAGCCGACCGAACGGTTCGCCGACTCGATCCAGTTCGAGTTCTTCGAATATCTCTATCATCACATCCTGAGAAAAGAGGATGCCTGGGCGGCGAGAGAGGTCTTCCGCGAGCGGTTTCGGGCCGAAGAGCCTCGAGTCCTGGCCCATCGTTACGACCACTCGGCGATCGGCTGCCTGTACCTGTACACCACGCCTCACGTCCTCTTGGACGACCTGATCGGCCAGCCGATCGGCGAGGGGGACATCTTCACCAACGCCAATACGATCCTCCTGATGGGCCGGACGAAGGAAGCCGGCCGGATGGGCCGGGCCCTCTACGTGGCGAAGCACCGCGGGAGTGCCTGCGGGGACGAGGTCGTCCCGTATCGGATCACGGATCGAGGCATCGAGATCGACAGGATCGCGTAAGCGGCGCCGTTTCGACCGATCACCCGGCCCCGGACAGGAACCGGCCCGTCGCGCTGCCGGGCGTCCGGGCGATCTCGGCGGGCGGCCCCTGGGCCAGGACAAAACCGCCTTCGGGGCCGCCCTCGGGCCCGAGGTCCACGACCCAATCGGCCCGGCGGATCACGTCGAGATTGTGCTCGATCACGACGAGAGTGCTGCCGGAGTCGGCCAGCCGGCCGAGGACCCTCATGAGGTTGTCCACGTCGGAGAAGTGGAGGCCCGTCGTCGGCTCGTCGAGCAGATAGAGCGTCCCGGCCGAGGCCGACCGGCCGAGCCCGGCCGCCAGCTTCACTCTCTGCGCCTCCCCGCCGGAGAGCGTCGTGCTGGACTGGCCCAGAGTCACGTAGCCGAGGCCCGCGTCCCGGAGCGCTTCGAGTCCCCGGCGGACCTTCGGGACAGCATCGAAGACCTTCGAGGCCTCGTCCACCCGCAGGTTCAGTACGTCGCCGATCGACCGGCCCTTGTAAGTGATCTCCAGCGTGGGGGGGTTGAACCGCAGCCCCCGGCAGGCCTCGCAGGTCACGTACAGGTCGGCCAGGAATTGCATCTCGATCCGGCGCACGCCCTGGCCGGCGCACGTGTCGCAGCGGCCCCCCTTCACGTTGAAGCTGAAGCGATTCGCCTTGAAGCCGCGGACCTTCGCCTCCTTCGTCATGGCGAAGACCTTGCGGATCTCGTCGAAGACGCCGGTGAAGGTGGCGGGCGTCGATCGGGGGGACCGGCCGATCGGGGCCTGGTCGACTTCCACGAGCGAATGGATCGCGTCCAGTCCGCGGATAGAAACGTAAGACCCGGGTTTCCGCCCCCCCAGACGCAAATTCCGACGGATCGCCGGTCCGAGGACGTCCTGGACGAGCGAACTCTTGCCCGATCCGCTGACCCCGGTGACACACGTCAGGCATGCGAGGGGAAACCGGGCCTCCACGGCCTTCAGGTTGTGGGCGGACGCCCCGAGGACCTCGATCCATCCGGGCGATCCGGCCAGTCGTCCCGAATCTTCGATCGATTCGCCCTCCGCCTTGCGAAGCCGCGCCGCCGTCTCCGAGGGTCCGGTCTCGACGAGCGCGGAGGGCGGGCCGATCGCGACGATCCGGCCGCCGTCGGGCCCGGCACCGGGCCGAGGTCCACGATCCAGTCCGCGGCCCGGATCACGGCCTCGTCGTGCTCCACCACCAGGACGCTATTGCCGGCGTCTCGGAGTTCCCTCAACGCTTCCAGGAGCCGGGCCGTGTCCCTGGGGTGGAGGCCGCTGGTCGGCTCGTCCAGGACGTAGCCCACCCCCACCAGCCCCGAGCCGATCTGACCGGCCAGACGGACCCTCTGAAACTCGCCCCCCGAAAGGGAATCGGCCCGGCGATCCAGCGGCAGATAGCCCAGCCCGACCCGTTCCAGGAATCCCAGACGGGCGACGACCTCGCGGACTAGGGGAGGGCCGATGGCGTCGAGTGGCGGGGGAAACGCGAGTCCCGAGAGGAAGGTCTTCGCCTCGGAGGCGCCGAGGGCGGTCAAGCTCGCGATCGATCGGCCTCCCACGGTCACGGCCAGGGCCTCGGGCCTCAGCCTGGCCCCGCCGCATTTCGGGCAAGGGACTTCGACCAGGAATGCCGAGAGGGCGTCTCGCTGGCGGTCGGTTTTCGCCGCTTCTTGCGCTTGTTTGAGGGCCTTGCGGAGGCCGGGAAACCCGTCTTCTCCCTCGAAAAAGCCCCGAAGGGCCGCCTCGGGCCAGGTTTCCACGGCCCGCGATCCCGACAGCTTGTGTTTCTTCAGGAAGGCGGGCAGGGCGATCAGTTTTCCCTGGGCCTCGGGCGAGGCGATCGCGCCCTCGTCCAGGGACTTCGTGCGATCGGGGATCGCGAGATCCGGGTCGAACTCGGCCTTCGTCCCCATGCCCCCGCATTCCGGGCAGGCCCCGTGAGGGCTGTTGAAGCTGAAGGTGCGGGGCTCGACCTCTTCCAGGCCGATCCCGCAATTCGGGCAGGCGAACTTGACGCTCACGACCCGGTCGGTCCACCCTCCCGAATCGTCGGCCAGAGAGAGGACCACCGTCCCATCCCCGAGTTTCAGGGCGCGATCGATGCTCTCGGCCAATCGGGGTCGGATTCCCTCGCGGACGACCAGGCGATCAATGACCGCCTCGATCGTGTGAACTTTCGTCTTCGCGAGTTTCGGCGGGGGGTCGCCCACCTCGACCACATCGCCATCGACCCGGGCCCGGATCAGCCCTTCCCGGCGGATCGCGGCGAACGAATCGGCATGGGCCCCCTTGCGGCCCCGGACCATCGGGGCCAGGACGAGGACTTTTCGACCTTCGGCCAACCCCATCACGCCCGAGACCATCTGTTCGGGCGTCTGCCGCTCGATCGGCCTCCCGCAGCTCGGGCAATGCGGCAGACCCGCCCGGGCGAAGAGGATGCGGAGGTAGTCATACGCCTCGGTCAACGTCCCGACTGTGCTCCTCGGCCCGGCCGGGCCGGAGGATTGGTCGATGGCGACGGTCGGCGGGAGGCCGTCGATCCGGTCCACGTCGGGCGGTTCGAGCTGATCGAGGAACTGGCGGGCATAGCTGGAAAGCCCCTCGATGTAGCGACGCCTCCCCTCGGCGAAGAGGGTGTCGAAGGCCAGGGAACTCTTGCCCGATCCGCTCACGCCGGTGAGGACGACCAGGCGGTCCCGGGGGATGTCCACGTCCACGTTCCGGAGGTTGTGGACCCGGGCGCCTCGGACCCGGATGGCCCCGGGAGGATCGTCGGCGATGTCGGGGGATTCGGCCACGAGAGCATCCTTCGGGGCGGGTCGGCGTTGTCATCGGGGCGGAGATCGATCAGACTCAGGGTATCGGCGGCCGTCCCGACCGGGCAAGCGGCCGTCCCGAAGGTCGTCGAGGGGGAGGGGCACGCGTGACGGTCGAAGTTCGGCTCTTCGCGGTCGCCCGGCAGAGCGTCGGGAGGCCCTCAGTCCTCGTGGACGTGCCCGACCCGGCCACGGTCGGCGGTCTCCGGCGCACCCTGGCCGCGGCCTATCCTCCCCTGGCTCGACTCCTGGAAGGAATGAAGATGGCCGTGGCCGTCGATTCCGAATACGCCTCGGACGATTTCGAGATCCCTCCCGGGGCCGAGGTGGCGTTAATCCCGCCGGTCAGCGGGGGGGCGGCACGATGATCGAGATCGTCGAGACGGTCATTGATTACGAGGCGGTCACCGAACGGGTGCGATCCAGCCGAGCGGGCGCCGTCTGCCTGTTCCTCGGGACGGTCCGCGAGATCACCGGCGATTTGCGGACGTCCTTCCTCGAGTATGAAGCCTATCCCGAGATGGCGGCGAGGAAGATGGAGGAGATCGAGGCCGAGGCGAGGCGGCGTTGGCCGATCCTGGAAGCGGCGATCGTCCACCGCGTCGGCCGCCTGGAGATCGGCGAGATCAGCATCGCCGTGGCCGTGAGCAGCCCCCACCGTCGCGCCGCGTTCGAGGCGTGCGGTTGGATCATGGATACGATCAAAGAGGCGGTGCCGATCTGGAAGAAGGAACGCTGGGCCGACGGCACCGAGGAATGGGTCCATCCAGGCCAGCACCCAATCCAGGATCGAAAATAAAGGAGACGGCGCGTTCGCCGCGCCCCCACGATGATCGATCGATTCGGACGAGTGCATAATAATCTGCGGATCAGCGTGACGGACCGGTGCAACATCCGGTGCGTCTACTGCATGCCGGAAGACGTGGCGTTCCTCCCGAGGACGAGCCTGCTCTCCTTCGAGGAGATCGTCCGGTTCGTCCGCGTGGCGGCGGGTCTCGGCGTCGATAAGGTCCGTCTGACCGGCGGCGAGCCCCTGGTTCGCAAGGGGTTGCCGGTCCTGGTGGAGATGGTCGCGGCCGTCGAGGGAATCCGCGACATCGGCGTGACCACCAACGGCATCTTGCTCGCCCCGATCGCCCGGGACCTCCGCTCCGCCGGGCTGGCCCGGATCAACGTGAGCCTGGACACCCTCGACGCCGACCGATTCCTCCGGCTCACGAGGAGGACCGGACTGCCCGAAGTGATCGCCGGAATCCTCGCCGCCAAGGAAGCGGGATTCGACCCGGTGAAGCTCAACGCCGTGGCGATCCGTGGCGAAACCGAGGAAGACATCCTGCCTCTGGCCCATTTCGCCCGAGAACACGGCCTGGAGCTCCGGTTCATCGAGTACATGCCGCTGGACGCCGGCGAATGGGAACGCTCCAAAGTGCTCCCGGCCGACGAGATCCTCGATCGACTGGCCGGCGAGTTCGGGCCGCTCTCCCCGGTGCCGAATCCCGATCCCAGGGCCCCGGCGCTGGACTATGAGTTCGCCGACGGCCGGGGGCGGATCGGCCTGATTGCCTCGGTCACGAGGCCATTTTGCGGCAACTGCAACCGGGTTCGTTTGACCGCCGACGGCAAGCTCCGCAATTGCCTCTTCGCGCTCGACGAGACGGACATCCGAGGGATGATCCGGGGCGGGGCGAGCGACGAGGAATTGGCCGCGGCGCTCCAAGGCAGCGTGGCCGAGAAGTGGGCCGGTCACGCGATCAATTCCGGCTCGTTCATCCAGCCGGACCGCCTGATGCACTCGATCGGGGGATAAGTCGCGAGGCCGCGGCCCGAAACTTGCCACGGATGAACGCCGATCCCCCCGATCGGAGGTTGCATGAAAGCGCTCTTGGTGAAGCCGGGCCAGGCCGGATCGGCCTGCCTGGCCGACGTTCCCGAACCCCCGCAGGGGGACGGGCCGGTCCTCGTGGAGGTCCTCGCCCTGGGCGTCTGCGGGACGGACCTGGAAATCGTCTCGGGCAAGTACGGCTGGGCGCCTCCGGGCCGAGATCGGTTGATCTTCGGCCACGAATCGCTCGGGAGGGTGAAGGAAGCGCCGGAGGACTCCGGGCTGAAGGCGGGTGACCTGGTCGTCGGGATCGTCCGCCGACCCGATCCGGTCCCCTGCCCTAATTGCGCCCGGGACGAGTGGGACATGTGCCGCAACGGCCAGTACACCGAGCGAGGCATCAAGCAACGCGACGGCTATGGGTCGGAGCGATACCGGATCGAGCCGAAATTCGCGGTCAAGGTCGATCCGTCGCTCGACCGCGTCGGGGTCTTGCTGGAACCGGCGAGCGTCCTGGCCAAGGCGTGGGAGCACATCGAGCGGATCGGCCGACGGGCGGCGTGGGAGCCGCGAAAGATCCTGGTGACCGGCGCCGGGCCGATCGGCCTCCTCGCCGCGATGATGGGCAGGCAGAGGGGGCTGGAAGTCCACGTCCTGGACCGCGCGACGGACGGCCCCAAGCCGGCCCTGGTTCGCGACCTGGGGGCCGAATATCACGTCGGGAACGTCCGGGACGCCTGCCCCGGGGCCGACGTGATCCTCGAATGCACGGGGGTCGGCTCGCTCGTCTTCGAGGCGATGCAGGACATGGCCCCCGACGGCATCGCCTGCCTGACTGGCGTTTCCTCGCGAGGGCGGACGCTCCAGATCGACGCCGGGGCGATCAACCGCTCGATGGTCCTGGAGAACAACGTGGTCTTCGGCTCGGTGAACGCCAACCGCCGACACTACGAAGCCGGCGCCGAGGCTCTGGCGAAGGCCGATCGCGATTGGCTCGAACGGCTGATCAGCCGTCGAGTGCCGGTGGAGAAGTGGGCAGAGGCCCTGAATCGCCGCCCCGGCGACGTCAAGCCGGTGATCGAATTCGCCTCCTGAACCGCTCGCTCTCCTGCCCGCCCCGACCGAGGATGCTCGCCCATGCCGTTGCGAATCGAGGATTACGCCCTGATCGGCGACTGCCAGACCGCCGCCCTCGTGGGCCGAGACGGCTCGATTGACTGGCTCTGCCTGCCCCGGTTCGACTCCGGGGCCCCGTTCGCCGCCCTCCTCGGCTCGCCCGAGAACGGCCGGTGGCAGATCGCGCCGAAGGGAGAAGTCCGCCGCTCGGTCCGATCGTATCGGCAGGACACGCTGATCCTGGAGACCGAGATCACGACCGACGACGGCACGGTCGCCCTGATCGACTTCATGCCGCCCAGGAACGAGCGGCCCGACCTCGTCCGGATCGTCGAGGGGAGGCGGGGACGCGTCCCGATGCGGATGGAATGGGTCGTCCGGTTCGATTACGGATGGATCGTCCCGTGGGTGCAGCGGATCGAGGGGGGCCTTGCGGCCGTCGGCGGGCCCGATGCCCTGGTCCTGCGGACTCCGGTCGAGACCCGCGGGGAGGACTTCAAGACGATCGCCGAATTCGACGTGGCCGAAGGACAGCGAGTCGCGTTCACGATGACCTGGCACGCCTCTCACGAGCCGATCCCGTCCCCTTTTGATGCCGAGGAAGCCCTGGTCGCCACCGAGAGCTGGTGGAAGGAGTGGGCCTCGAGGTGCGCCGACGCCGGCCCGTGGCGAGAGGCCGTGGTGCGATCGCTGATTACCTTGAAGGCGCTGACCTACGCCCCGACCGGCGGGATCGTGGCGGCTCCGACGACCTCCTTGCCGGAAAAGATCGGCGGGGTCCGCAACTGGGACTATCGGATCTGCTGGATTCGGGACGCCTCATTCACCCTTTCGGCCCTCCTGCGGGCCGGCTACCACGAGGAGGCCCAGGAGTGGCGAGCCTGGCTCCTCCGGGCCGTCGCGGGCGAGCCCTCGAAGCTCCAGATCATGTACGGGGTCGAAGGGCAGCGCCGGCTCCCCGAGCTCGAATTGCCGTGGCTTGACGGCTACGAGGGGTCGAAGCCCGTCCGCGTCGGAAACGCCGCCCACGAGCAGTTTCAGCTCGACGTCTACGGCGAACTCGCCGGGACCATGTATCAGGCGATCCGGGCCGGGCTCCAGCCGAATGAGGAAGGCTGGAGGCTCGCTCAAGGACTCTTCGAGTTCCTCGAAACCCACTGGCAAGAACCCGATGAGGGGATCTGGGAGGTCCGTGGCGGCCGTCGCCAGTTCACCCACTCCAAGATGATGGCATGGCTGGCGATGGAGTGCGCCGTGAAGGCCGTCGAGTCGCTCGGGAGAGACGGGCCCATCGATCGATGGAAGGCCCTCCGGGCCCAGATCCATGAACAGGTCTGTCGGGAAGGATTCGACCCCGACCTGAACGCGTTTGTTCAGTCCTACGGCTCCAAGCTCCTGGATGCCAGCCTCCTGATGATGCCTCTCGTCGGCTTTCTCCCGGCCAACGACCCGCGAGTGACGGGGACGGTTGCCGCGATCGAGAGAGGGCTGCTGAATGACGGCTTCGTGATGCGTTACTCCCCATCGAAGAACGTGGACGGCCTGCCCCCCGGCGAGGGCGCCTTCCTCCCCTGCACATTCTGGCTGGTGGACTGCATGACCCGCCAGGGGCGACGGGACGATGCCATCCGTCTCTTCGAACGGCTCCTCTCCCTTCGGAACGACGTCGGCCTCCTCTCGGAGGAATATGACCCGAAGTCGGGCCGGCTGGTGGGCAACTTCCCGCAAGCCTTCTCGCACATCTCGCTCGTCAACTCGGCGTTCGACCTGGTCGAGAACGAAAAGCTCGGCGCACGGACCAACGATGGCCACGGCCCCTCCTGACGCCGACTCCCCGTCAAACGCGGCCGGGAAGCTCGCCCGAGTTGAGATACCACATGTTGTCCGACCCCCGGGCCAGGGTGGTCGTCACCCGGACGCTCTCCAGAGGCTCGGTCGATTCCCCCCGAGGGCGGACGATCACGGTGAAGGACGCCTCCACCGAGGTCTGCCCCGCGCTCTTGTCCGACTTGAAATCCGCGATCTCGAAGGCCAGCGGCGTGGTCCCCTTCACGCGACCTCCCCGGAGGCGGCTCAGCCGCCCTTTCCAGTAGGCGCGGAACCCGGCGAACGAGCCGAACTCGCGGGATTCCTTGCCGGGAGTGCTCAGGAGGAGCCACATCCTCCTGTAGTGCGGGAAATGGTGCGAGAGGGCGGCGAAGTAGTCCTTGACCGCCTGCTCGGGCGTCATCCGGATCGGCCGTTCCATGGTGATCACGATGGGATACGTCAGGACGACCCAGATCGCCCCGCCGATCAGGAGGAAGAGGAACGACGCCCCGAGATGGTCCACGGAGAACGTGAAGTAGAACGTCGTCAGGACGATCAATCCCACGACGGCCAGCAAGAGGACGGTCGATCCCCATTCCGCTCCGCGGGTCCAGAGCTCATCGACCTGGGCCTCGGGCAGCGGCGCCTTGGGCGCCGCCTTCGCCTTGGCCCGGCCCGGCGAGGGGGTCGCGACGGGGACCCGGGGTGGCGAAGGCGGTTCGTCCTCGTCCGGGTCTCCGCCTTCCAGCTCGTAACCGCCGGTCGGCGGGGAGGAGGCCGGCGGCTTCCTCGACGGTGGACTCGGGCGCTTCGGCTCGTCGTCGAACAGAAAGGCATCGTCGGGCGGGTCGCCCGGAGATCGGGGGCGGGACATCGAGGGGCCTCTCGGAGGATGAGTCGCCCGCGAAGGGCGGATTCGAGTCACCAGCGCAAATCGGTCCGGGCGAACGCCTCGACCCGCCCGTCGTCGGCCCCCACCAGCAATCCGCCGGGGCCGGGAAGACCCACCGGGCTGCATCCGTCGGCCCCGACGATCAGCGGGCGGCCGTCGGCGAGCCGGACCGACCGGGGAACAACCTGACCGTGGCCCAGGTTTTCCAGGAGAAGGACCGTGGGAAGCGCGTCCAGGTCGGTCAAGGGGATGCCCAGGAGGTCGGCCGCCACGTGGCGAGACCCTCGAGGCAGGCCGACGATCAGGTCGATCCGTCCCGGCTCGTCCCACGGGCCGGCCCAGAGCGTGCAAAGCCCGCCTCGGCCGAATCCGCCGTCCAGACGGATCAGGCGGCCAAGCCGGTCCGTCAGCGGGACGGGCGGGCCGACCTCCCCGGGACCGATTCGCGGATAAACGCACAAAAATCCCTGCAAGTCCAATGCGATCAGGTCGATCGACCCGGTGCCCGACCAATCCCCGGCCGCGGGCCGGACCCGGGACGGCGTGATCAGGGGCGAGCCGCCCAGCTTGATCGGTTTGGGTACGTCAAATCGCGGCTGCTGGAGCGTCCCGTTGTTTCGAAGGTGGACGACCTCGCCCCCGGCCCCTCCGACGAGCAGGTCCAGCCGGCCGTGGCCCGTCCAATCGACCATCGCCGGCGCCGAGAACCCGAGACGGCGGTCGGCCGGACCTCCGAGGAGGCCATCGGGGCCGGGATCGAGCCGGAACGGCTCTCCACCGGCCTCCACCAGAGTAGGAAGCCCGTAGCGGCGACCCCCTCGGTCGGAAAACTGCCAGAGACGGCCCGGGGCGTCGCCGACGATCAGGTCCAGGCCGCCGTCGCCGTCGAGGTCTCCGGCCGTGAGGACCGCCCCGCCCGACGTCCAGAACTCGCCCGCTTCCTGGACGATCGGCTCGGGCCCCGTCGTTTCGTCCCGGCCCGGGGCCTTCTGGATGGCGAAGACCCGGCCGTCGGCCGAGCCGAAGAGGATCGCCGGCCTCCGATCGCCGTCGAGGTCCGCGGCCGAAAGCGCAGTGCGTTCGCCCGGGAGGACCAGCGGTCGGCCCGACGCTCGGAGAGGACGAGGCTCCATGAGGACCGGCGGCCTCTGACCTCCGAAGTTGCGGTGGAGGCGGACCTGGCCTCGGTCGTCGGCGACCAGGAATTCCCAGGCGCCCTGGCCTCCCCAGGAGACGATCAGGGGGGCGGGCCGGCTGGTCAGGTCCAGCTCGCCCCGCTCCGGGCCGATCACTTCCGGGTTCCCGAATCTCGGCTCGGCCGGTGTCCCGACGTTCCTCAGCCAGACGACCCGGCCCCGAGGGGAATTGCCTCGCCAGCGACCATCGCGGTCGTAGCCCGGGTGGCCCCCTTTCTGGTTGAAGCCGATCTGCTGGCGGTGAGGGATTCGATCCCCGTCCGGCCAGTAGCCTTCGAGCTCATCCAGACCCAGGAGGAGGTCGGTCCGACCGTCGCCATCCCAGTCCACGGCGGCCATCTGGGCGATCCGACCCGCGCCCAGGCCAAGGTCCGCCGGAAGCTCCTGAAGGGTCTCGAACCGGGGCGAATCCCACGTCCCGGAGTTCCTCAGATAGACCAGGACCGACTCGTCTCGCGCGATCAGGTCGAACCGGGCGGGTCCCTCGGTGGGGACGGAGCAGACCTGGACGATGCCTCCCAGGCCGGGGATGGGCGTGCCGGTGTCGAAGACGAGGCCCAGGCCCTTGTTGACCCGGCGATACAGCCGGGCCGTGCGGTGGCGGATCGGGCTACCGGCCAGGACGAGCAGGGCGGCCTTGCCCGGGCCATCCCATTCCACGACCTCGACGAACGAATCCGCACCAAAGCCGAGAGGACGACAGTCCGTCGCCTCGTCCCAGGAGGGAGGACTGGCCGGATCGGCTCGAACCTCCGTCCCGATCGTCATTTCCGTCGATTCGCCCATCTCCAGATCCACCGACGCCATCGCCTCGCCTCCCCGGGGCCGCCCGTCCGCCCGAAGGGAGCGTATTCGACCCGGCCCGGAATTGCAAAGGCCGGGCCCGTCTCGGTATTGGCAAGTCTCGCCGGCCGGAACCCGGGCAACCGAAATCACCCATGCCAGCCGCCGTCGACTTCCAGGACATGCCCCGTCACATACGAGGCCAACGGGCTGACCAGGAAGAGGACGGCCGAAGCCACCTCGTCCGGCGTCCCGAACCGTCCCAGGGGGATCGACCGCGACATCCCGAGCCGGACGTCCTCCGAGACGGCCGCCATCATCGGCGTGTCGATCACTCCGGGAGCCACGGCGTTGACGCGGATGCCCCGTCGAGAGCACTCCCGGCTCAAGACCCGGGTCAACCCGTGGACCCCCGCCTTCGCCGCGGCGTAATTCGATTGGCCGTGAAAGCCCGCCGTCGCCGAAAGGCTGCCCAGGTTCACGATCGCGCCGTGGTCCCTCATGACCTCCAGGCCGTACTTGCAGCCGAAGAAGACCCCCGAAAGGTTCGTGTCGAGGACGGCCCGCCACTCGTCGAGCGTCATCTTCGCGATCGAGCGGTCGCGGAGGATTCCGGCGTTATTGACCAGGATATCCAGCCCGCCGAAGCCGTCCCGGACGGCCGCCATCATGGACCGGACGGCTTCCGCGTCGGAGACGTCGGCGGCGACCACCGCGGCCGATCCCGGGCGCTCGGCGTTCCGTTCGGCGGCGAGGGCCTCGGCATCGGCGCGGGTCTGGCCGTCGCCGAGGTCCGGGTGGTTCAAGATCACCGAGGCCCCGGCGAGGTGGAGGGTCCGGGCGATCCGGGCCCCGATGCCCTGAGAGGCCCCCGTGACGAGGGCGACCTTCCCACTCAAGTCGATCTCGATGGGCACGGCCCGCCTCCTGAACCCCGGGCGATCTCACGGAGACACGTAGTCGAGGATCTGGGCGACCTCGCTCCGCAGGTCCTTGCGATGGACGATCCGGTCGATGAAGCCATGATCGAGCAGGAACTCGCTCGTCTGGAACCCCTCGGGGAGCTGGACCCGGACGGTCTGGGCGATCACCTTCGGCCCGGCGAAGCCGATCAACGCCTTGGGCTCGGCCAGGATGACGTCGCCGAGCGAGGCGAAACTGGCGGCCACCCCTCCCATCGTCGGATGGGTCAGGATGCTCAGGAAGAAGCCTCCGGCCTCGTGGTGACGCGCCAGCGCCGCCGAGACCTTGGCCATCTGCATCAAGGAATAGATGCCCTCGTGCATCCGCGCCCCGCCGCCCGAGCCGCTGACGATAATCATCGGCAGGTTCCGGCGGGTCGCGGCCTCGATCGCCCGGGTCAGCTTCTCGCCGACGACCGAGCCCATCGAACCCATGATGAACCCGCTGTCGGTGAGGCCCAGGACGACGCGAATCCCCTTGACGAAGCCCTGGCCGACGACCGCGGCCTCGTTCAGCCCGGTGCGTTCCTGTTCGGCCTTGATCCGCTCGGGGTAGGGGCGGCGGTCGTTGAATCCCAGGGGGTCGCCGGGGCGGAGGTCGGCGAACCATTCCTCGAACGTGTCCACGTCGAGCAAGGCCGCGATCCGCTCGGCCGCGGGCATGGTGAAGTGGTGCTGGCATTGCGGGCAGACGTTCAGGTTCCGCTCGACTTCCATGCGGAAGAGGGTTGCTCCGCAGCCGTCGCAGCGCATCCAGACACCCTCGGGGACGCGCTTCGGCTCGAAATGCCCGTGCCAGCTCCTCGCCATCCGTCATCTCCCTCGGTCTCTCACGAGATCCTCGCCGAAGGCCGGTTGCCGTCCTGGGGCCCGACCTCAATCTTCTCAAAATCCCCCGTGGCGATCGGGTCGTCCAGGTGGACCTTCGGATCCCCTCGGAGGAATCCGGAGATCAGGGGGGCCAGCGGTTCCCCGGCGACCAGGCCGATCGTCTCTCCCCGATGCCGACGGATTAGCGGCTTGATCGCGGCCTTGATCCGGTCCAGGGCATCCTCGACGGTCTCCCCCTGCGGAGGACAGATCGTCTGCGGTTCTTCCTGCCACTGACGGAACAATTTCAGGTTGCGCCTCTTGATCTCGTCGAGCTGGAGGCCCTGCCAGAGGCCCTGATCGAGGTTGCGGAGGCCATCGAGCTTCCGGGGCCTCAGCCCGACGGCCCGGCCCACCGCCTCGGCGGTCCTCTCGACGCTTTCGCCCGGTCCGCAGTACAGAGCGGACAGCGACTCGGCCGTCAATCGCTCGGCCAGGCGGGCGACCTCGGCGATCCCTCGTTCGGACAGGGGGACATCCAGGATTCCCTGGACCCGATCCTGCTCGTCGTAGACGGTTGCTCCGGGGCGGATCAGGACAACCTGAGTCATGGCGGTGCGATGGAGCCGGCGCCTTGCGACCCGGGGCATCCCCTCTCAGCCAGGCCCGCGGCGGGCCGCCTCGGCCAACTCGGCCAGGGCCGCCGCGTAATTGCCATCGGGACGCCACACGGCCGATCCCACGACGAGCTGATCCACCCCGGCCGCGACGGCGTCGGCCGCGTTCGTCGCCTTGATCCCGCCATCGATCGACAGCTCCAGCCCCGGCCGGGCGGACTTCAGCGCCCGGACCTTCTCCAGGACGCTCGACTCGAAGCTCTGACCACCGAAGCCCGGCATCACGCTCATCACCAGGACCTTGTCCAGCTCGGCAAGAAACGGCAGGACCGACTCGACCGGGGTGGGCGGATTCAGGGCCAGGGCCGCGCGGCAACCCGCCCGACGGATTCGTCTCAAAAGCTCGGTCGGCTCCGGCACCGCCTCGATGTGGACGATCAGGACGTCGCACCCGGCGTCCACGAACGCATCGAGGTAGCGGCCCGGATCGGACATCATCAGGTG
The DNA here is from genome assembly GCA_963737655.1 of uncultured Planctomycetota bacterium. GTDB lineage: Bacteria > Planctomycetota > Planctomycetia > Isosphaerales > Isosphaeraceae > JAQGHR01. The sequence goes on from CAVTTN010000002.1 coordinate 162,287, forward strand.
GGCGTCGAACGGGAAGTCGCAGACCGGCCGCCAGTCGGCGATCACCGGAGGGCCGTAACTCAGATTCGGGACGAAATGGCCGTCCATCACGTCGAGGTGGACGGCCTGGACCCCGGCCGCTTTCAGCGAGTCGAGCTCGTCGCCGATCCTGGCGAAGTCGCAATCCAGGATCGACGGCGAGACGAACGGTCGGGGGACCGCGTCGAGGGCCTCGAGCCGTTCGGGACGTTCCACCGTCGGGGCCTTTCCGAGGCGATCGGCGGACGGCCCGACTCGGGCCCAAGCCGCCGGGTCGCCTCAACGATCCGGGATCACCTTCAACGAGTTGAACTGCTTGCCTTCGAGGGCTTCGAGGAACGCCCCGCCGCCGGTCGAGACGTGGGAGACCTTCTCGGCGAAGCCGAATTGATCGACCGCCTCGGCCGTCTCCCCGCCGCCGACGGCCGTGATCGCGCCGGAGGTCGCCAGGGCATAGGCGATCCCCTTCGTCCCGTGGGAGAACGGCGCGATCTCGAACTTGCCCACCGGGCCGTTCCAGACCACCGTACCCGCGCCGTGGATCAGGTCCGAGAAAAGCAGGACGGTCTTCGGGCCGATGTCGAACCCCTCCCAGCCATCGGGGATGTCCAATCCGTCGATGATCCGGGTGTTGGCCGAGGCGTCCATCTTGTCGGCCACGAGGAAATCGACCGGCAGGACGAGCTTGTCCCCGGCCTTCGCCTTCAGGGCCCGTGCGGTTTCCACCAGGTCCGGTTCGACCAGGCTGTTTCCGGTCGAGTGACCGTCGGCCTTCAGGAACGTGTAGCTCATCGCCCCGCCGATCAGGAGCTTCTGGACCCGGGGCAGGAGGTTCTCGATCAGTCCGAGCTTGGTCGAGACCTTCGCCCCTCCCATCACGGCCACCAGAGGGGGTTTCGGATGGGCCAGGAGGGTGTCGATGATCTCCAGCTCCTTCTCGACGAGGAAGCCGATGCCCCTCTTCTCGGGAGCGAACTGCTCGGGGACGGCGACCATCGAGGCTTCGTCCCGATGGCAGGTTCCGAAGGCGTCGTTGACGTAAACGTCGGCCAGGCTGGCCATTTCCTTCGCGAAGGCCGGGTCGCCCTTCTTCTCGCCCTTGTTGAACCGGACGTTTTCGAGGACGACGATCCCGCCGGGCTGGAGGGCGGCGCAGGCGGCCTTCGCCTCGGGTCCAACCGTGTCGCCAACCTTCGTGACGGGTCGCCCGATCAGGGCCTGAAGGCGTTCGGCGACCTTGTCCAGGCGAAACGGCCTGTCGGCCTCGGGGTCGCCCGAAGGACGGCCGAGATGACTCACGAGGATCAGGCTGCCGCCGTGGTCCAGGACGTGCTGGAGGGTCGGGAACGCCGCCTTGATCCGGCGGTCGTCGGAAACGTCCCCCTCGGGAGTCTGGGGGACGTTGAAATCGACCCGGACGAGCACTTTTTTCCCGGAGAGATCCAGGTCGCGGACGGTCTGCTTCGGCATGGGTGGCGCGATTCCAGGAGGAAGGCCCGGGGGCCCTGGCCCTCGGGCTCGGACGATCACCGGTCGGGGCCGATCAGGCCAGGGCGGCGACCTTGGTGATGAGCTCGGCGGTCCGGCAGGAGTAGCCCCACTCGTTGTCGTACCAGGCGATGACCTTGGCGAGGTTCCCCTGGATCACGTTCGTCCACTCGGCCATGAAGATGCACGAGTGCGGGTTGCCGATGATGTCGCCCGAGACCAGCGGGTCGGTGGCGTACTCGATCACGCCCTTCATCGGCCCCTCGGCGGCCTTCTGGATCGCGCCGTTGATCTCGTCCTTGGTCACGTCCCTCTTGAGCATGATCGTCAGGTCGGTGATCGATCCATCAGGGACGGGGACGCGGAGGGCGTAGCCGGTGAGCTTGCCGTTGAGGTCGGGGATCACCTCGCCCACGGCCTTGGCGGCGCCGGTGGTCGAGGGGATGATGTTCACGGCGGCGGCCCGGGCCCGGTACATGTCCGTATGGACCTGGTCGGCCACGCGCTGGTCGTTGGTGTAGGCGTGGCAGGTCGTCATCAGGCCCTTCTCGATCCCGAAGGTCTCGTGCAGGACCTTGGCCATCGGCGCCAGGCAATTCGTCGTGCAGCTCGCGTTGGAGAGGATGCGGTGCTCGGGCTTGAGCTCGTGATCATTCACGCCGATCACGCACGTGAGGTCCAGCTTGTCCTTGGCGGGCGCGGAGAGGATCACGCGCTCGGCGCCGGCGTCGATGTGCTTCTGGAGCGACGCCTTGTTCGTGAAGAAGCCGGTAGACTCCAGGGCGACCTGGCAATTCAGGGCCTTCCAGGGGAGGTTGGCCGGGTCTTTCTCCTGGGTGATCTTGATGTGCCGGCCGTTGACGACCAGGCCGCCCTCGGCGGCCTCGACGGTGCCGTCGAACCGGCCGTGGACGCTGTCGTACTTCAGGAGCATGGCCAGATGCTTGGCGTCCGACAGGTCGTTGATCGCGACGATCTCATAGTCCTGGGGCTTCGCCGCCATCACGCGAAACACCAGCCGCCCGATCCGACCGAACCCGTTGATCCCGACACGAACCGCCATGGGCATCCAGCTCCAGCAAATGAAGAGGGATCGGCCCGAGTGCCTCTCGTCTCGAAGGCCCTGCCTCGGCGCAAACCGTCCCCGGCTACCAGCGAGCTCGGATTCTACTGACCCCCCGGACCGGCTGTCAACGAGTCGGGCCGACCCGGGATTGACGACCCATCACCCCCGACGGTACATTCCTCAAGCACGCCACCGTAGCTCAATCGGCAGAGCACCGCTTTCGTAAAGCGGGGGTTAAGAGTTCGACTCTCTTCGGTGGCTCTCGGGCCGACTGGTCCAAGGTCAAATCAATTCGGCGATCGGGACGAACTCATCCAGCAGGGCCATCGGCCTCCCCGCGCGGTCGGGCAGCGTCGTCGTCGGGCTGATCCCGAGGTTGTGGTAGAGGGTCGCAAAGACGTTCTGGAACGAGACGGGCCGGTCCTTCGGCGATCCGGCCCAGCGGTCGGTCGAGCCGATGACCTGGCCGGTCTTCATCCCTCCTCCGGCGAGCAGGGCACAGGAGACCTTCGGCCAGTGCTCCCGACCGCCGTTGGCGTTGATCGTCGGGCTCCGGCCGAACTCCCCCCAGGCGATGACCGTCACGTCCTTGTCGAGCCCCTCTCATGTGGAGATCCTCGATCAGGGCCGAGAGGGCGACATCCAGCTTGGGGAGCTGGACGCGGCAGCGGGGGAAGTTCTGCGAGTGGTTGTCCCACCGGCCGAACCCGACGGTCACGACCCTCGCGCCCGCCTCGACCAATCGCCGGGCCATCAGGAATTGATCGTTCCAGCACGGGCCGCCGTCCAGCATGTTCGCGGGTTCTCCGAACCCATAACGGGCCCGGATCTTCGGGTCTTCCCGGGTCACGTCCAGGGCCCGGGCCAGCTCTCGGGACGAGAGGATGTCGAACGCGGTCTTCTGGAATGAGTCCAGGCCCGTCGTGATCGCCGAGCGATCGACGGCCCGGCGGAGGCCGTCGAGCTTGTGGAGGAGGTTCCGGCGGTTCCCGACCCTTCCGAGGCTCAGCCCCTGCCGAGACAGGTCGGGCAGTTCGGCGCCGTTGGGCTGATAGGGGGCGTGGGCGAGGCCGAGGTAACCCGGGTCGCCGTTGTCGGACCAGGGTTTGTACGTCATCTTCCCGGACAGTCCGATGAATGGCGGGACCTCCTCGACCATCGGTCCCTGGACCTTCGAGACGACCGAACCGAGGCTCGGCCTACCTCCTTGCCGCTTGCTCTCGCCCGAGGTGAAGCCGGTCAGGCACTGGAAGGCGGCGTGTTCGTCCTTCGCACCGACGACGGCGCGGAGGACGGCCACCTTGTCCATGATCCGGGCCATGTTGGGCATCAGCTCGCAGATGTCCAGGCCGGGGACGTTCGTCGGGATCGGCTGGAACTCGCCCCGGATGCCGGAGGGCGCGCCGGGCTTGAGATCGACCGTATCCTGGTGGGCGGGCCCTCCAGGCAGGAAGACCATGATCACGGCCTTGTGGGATGACTTCACCCCCGAAGCGGCCTCGGCCCGGAGCAGGTCGGGCAAGGCGAGGCCGCCGAGGGCCAGGCCGCCGACCTTGAGGAAGTCGCGCCGGGAGCGGCCGTCGCAGAACCGGCCTCGTTCTCGCCCGCCGAAGGTCAGCATCGGGCCCTCCGCCTCGTTCGGTCCGCCGTTTCGGATCGAAGTCCCCCATTCAGGATGGGGATCGGGCCGACGGCCCCGCCGGGCTCAATTTCATCGCGCGGCGGTTCATTCTCCTTCCAACAAACCGCGCGCCGGGGGCGGAGTCAAGGAGCCGCCCCTCGGCGTGTGGTGTTCGGAAAACCCGTTCCCCTCACTTCGCGACGATCCACCGGGCCAGCTCGCGGAACGTCGGGGCCTTGCCTTGCATCAGGAGGCCGGTTCGAAACACCTTGCCGGCCGCCCAGACGCAGCCGACGGCCGTGAGGGTCGTCAAGACGCCCGCCAGGGCCACCTGCCAGGCCGGAGGCGCGGGCTTCAGGCACATCCTCATGAGCATCAGAAAGGGCGAGGCCGGGGGGAACAGCGAGAGGCCCACCGCCATCGGGCTGGACGGCGCCGTCAGGATCAGGCCCCAGAACATCATCGGGAACATGACCAGGAGCATCGCCGGGGCCAGCAGCGATTGCGAGTCCTTCAGGTCGGTGCAGGCCGCGCCGACCGCCGAGAAGATCGACCCGTGGATCAGGAGACCCAGGAGGACGGACACCGCCAGCGCCGCCAGAAGACCCGGCGGGACCGCGTTGCCGTAGCCGAAATAGCAGGCCACGCCATAGCCGCCGGCGATGTAGATCGAGATCATCAGGCAGCCGACCCCCACATTTCCCAGCAGCTTGCCCATCATCAGCTCGAACGACGAGACCGAGCCGAGCAGGACCTCGCTGATCTTGCTCATCTTCTCCTCGATCACCGAGTTGAAGAGCAGGGGGGCGCTGGTCATCACCGCCATGAACACGATGAACATCATCACGCCCGGGACCACGAAGGTCCGAATCGGGTCCACGGGTTCGGCCTGGACGATCGCGGGAGCCTGGGCGGGCGTCCCCGGGGGCTTCGAACCTCCCCCGGCTACGACGGCCGGCGGGGCGATTGGCATGCCTCGGGAAAGAAGGCCGAGGTTCTCGGCGGGGATGTGCATCTGGAGTTGCGCGACCTTGGCCGAGTCGATCCCGGAGGCTTCGTAGCGAAGGGTCTGCGCCTGGGCGTTGATCGTCGATTCCAGCCAGCTTCTCAGGTCGAAGTCGGCCGGCGAGTCGGAATAGTACTTCACGACGGGCGTGGTCGAGGGGGCCAGTTCCCCGACCCCGGCCGGCACCTCCACGAAGGCGTAGAGCTCGCCCCGGCGGACCTTCTCGGAGAGATCCAGGAGCAACTCCGCATCGGACTGCCCCGCGGGCGTGACCCGCGACGGATAGAACGACGGTCCCAGCGGCTTCTTCCCCTTTGGATTCATGAACGAATTGCGGAAGTTCGCCGCCGTCTCGATCGCCGGATAGATCTTGCCCTCGGTCCGATCGACCACGGCGAACGCCCGGGGCCGGACGTCGGTCTTCGCCCCCAGAAACTGGACGATCAGGATCGCCCCGACCATCATCAGGGGGACGAGCAGGACGCTGATCAGGAACGACTTCGCGCGGACCGCGTTGTTGAACTCGTTGCCGGCGACGACCAGGATCTTATTCATGGATGGCGGCCCCCGTCTCGATGCCCATGCCGTCGCCGGCGATCCGGACGAAAATATCGTGCAACGACGGCCGGGCGACCTCGAACAAGGTCACCTCGGTCCGACCGATCAGCCCTCGGAGGATCGCCTGGGGATCGCCCGCGAAGCGGACCTCCTGGAAATTCCCCTGATCGTTCACGTCCTCAACCCCCGGAAGCCCTTCGAGGGCCGAGGCCCCGTCGGTCGTCCGGACGCGGAGGGTGTCGGCCTCGTAGGAGGACTGGATCTCCCGCATGGTCCCGTCCAGGACGGCCTTGCCCTGGTAGATCATGAAGATCCGGTCGCAGAGCCGCTCGGCCATCCCCATGTCGTGGGTCGAGAAGACGATCGTGGTCCCCTGCTTCCTCAAATCGAGGACGGCATCCTTGAGGACCTCGGCATTGACGGGATCCAGCCCGGAGAACGGCTCGTCCAGGATCAGGAGCTCGGGCCCGGGATCACCGCCGCGAGGAACTGGACCTTTTGCGCCATCCCCTTGGACAGGGCCGACACCTTCTTGTCGATCCAGTCGCCCAGGCCCATCCGCTCGACCCACCGGCCGATCTCGGCGTCCAGGCCCGCTCCGCCCCTCCCCTTGAGCCGGGCGTAATAGCGAAGGAGGCGGCGAACCGTCATCCGTTTGTACAGACCTCGCTCCTCGGGGAGGTAAGCGATCCGATCGCGAGCCTCTCGGGGGACGGCGTGGCCCAGGACGGTGATGGTCCCGCTATCGGGTAGGAGGATGTTCAGGATCATCCGGAGCGTGGTCGTCTTGCCCGACCCGTTGGGTCCGATCACCCCGTAGAGAGAGCCGGTCGGGACGTTCATCGATACGTCATCGACGGCCACATGGGTGCCGAACCGCTTGGTGACACCCTGGATCGCGATCGCCTCGGTCATAAAGGGGTTTCCGAAGGAGGATTGCATCGCGAGATCGCGCCGCGGGAAGGCATTCGTCGGTTTTTCGCCAAGATTCTTGCGAAAAATCAGTCCGTTCGGATAGACGGGCCGGCGAGAGACCCCTACAATACGACCGACGACGAGGGCCCCGCCATGACAGAAACTTCCGACCGCCCTCTCCTGGACCTGATCCGGCGGAAGGGACCCATGACGGTGGCGGAAATCGGCGAGGCCCTGGAGGTCACGCCGACGGCGGTCCGCAATCGCCTGGGTCGGCTCCTGGAGTCGGGCCTGGTGGAGCGTCGGTCCCAGCCGTCGGGCCGCGGTCGTCCCAAACATACTTACCAGGCGAGTCCCGAGGCCCTCAAGAGGCTTGGCCAGAACTACGCCGACCTGGCGTTCGTCCTCTGGGAAGAGCTCATGAAGACCGTCGAGGACCGGAAGCTCCGGCGGGTCCTCTTCGGCCGGATCACCGACAAGATGGCCGAGACGTTCCGATCGCAGATCACCGGCGAGGGCTGGGAGGGTCGGCTCGTCCAGCTCGGCGGCCTCCTGGCCGATCGCGGGGTCGAGGCCGAGGTCCTGGACCGGGACGGAGGCCCCGGGCCGGTCCTGAAGCAACACTCCTGCCCGTACCACGAGCTGGCCGAGGTCGATCGGGCCGTCTGCGCGATGGAACGCAAGATGTTCGAGAAGGTGCTCGGCCAGGGCCTCCGGCTCAGCCAGTGCCGGCTCGACGGCCACCGCTCCTGCGACTTCGAGGCCAAGCCGGCCCTCGTCCCGCCGCCTCCGGCCCATGCCGGCTGACCGATTCGTCCGAGACCCGCATCGCCACGCACCCCCTTCGGGATGGAGACGGATGAGCAAGGTCCTTCAGATCGAGAACCTGCACGCCAGCATCGACGGCAAGGAGATCCTCAAGGGGGTCAGCCTGACGGTCCGGCAGGGCGAGGTCCACGCGCTCATGGGCCCCAACGGCTCGGGCAAGTCCACGCTCAGCTACGCCCTGATGGGCCACCCGAACTACGAGGTCACCGCAGGTTCCGCGACCCTCGACGGCGCCGATCTTTTGGAGATGGAGGCCGACGAGAGGGCCAAGGCGGGGCTGTTCCTGGCCTTCCAGTACCCGACGTCGATCCCCGGCGTGACCGTCGCCAATTTCCTCCGCCACGCCGTGACCAACGTCCGCAACCCGGTCCGTCTCGAAGGGCAAGACCTCATCCCGATGAGGGACTTCCGCAAGGAGCTCAAGGGCGAGATGGACGAGCTCGGGATGGACCCGGAGTTCGCCCGCCGCTACCTGAACGAGGGCTTCTCCGGGGGCGAGAAGAAGCGGGCCGAGGTCCTCCAGCTCGCCATGCTCAAGCCCGCCTTCGCGATCCTCGACGAGACCGACAGCGGCCTGGACATCGACGCCGTGAGGGTCGTCAGCGAGGGGGTCAACCGCGTGGCGGCGAAGAACGGGACGGGCGTCCTGGTCATCACCCACTACAAGCGCATCCTCGAATACATCAAGCCCCAGTTCGTCCACATCCTCCTCGGCGGCAAGATCGTCGAGAGCGGGGCCCCGAGCTGGTGGACAAGCTCGAGGCCGAGGGCTACGACTGGCTCCGCGAAAAATACCCCGAGGCGGCCCAGGTCGAGGACGAGCTCGAGGCGAAGGACGCGGCCGGGCAGTTGGCCTGAGGAGGCCGAGGGATGGCGGCTCGGGACATCTACCACGACTGCGTCCGGGACGCCCTGATCCGCGACGGTTGGGTCATCACCCACGACCCGTACAAGGTCGCGATCGGCTTCGATAAGGTCTATGTCGATCTCGGCGCCGAGCAGCCCATCGCGGCCGAGAAGGACGGACGGAGGATCGCCGTCGAAATCAAGAGCTTTCTCGGCCCGTCGGACGTCTACGACCTGGAACGGGCCCTGGGCCAGTACGTGCTCTACCGGTCGCTGATGGCGCGTCGCGACCCGGACCGCAAGCTCTACCTGGCCGTACCGGAGACCATCTTCGACGCCACATTCCGCCGCCCGATCGCCGAGATCCCCGTCGCGGACCTGGAAGTCTGCCTGCTCGTCTTCGACCCCGATGGTCGGGAGGCCATCCGATGGATTCCCTGAATGACTATCGCCGAATCATCCGGGGCTTGATTACGGAACACGCGAAGGAGAGTCCCTCGACCGGCGACGTCCACGTCGAGACGATCCTGGACGAGAACAACGACCACTACGAACTGATCTACTCCGGTTGGGAGGGGCACAAGCGCATCTACGGAAGTGTCCTCCACCTGGATATCCGAGACGGCAAGATCTGGATCGAGCACGATGGGACCTACCACGGCATCGCCAATGACCTGGTCGAGGCCGGGGTGCCGAAAGACCGGATCGTCCTCGCCTTCAAGCCGCCCGCCATCCGGCCCCTGACGGGCTTCGCCTGCTCCTGAACCGAACCACCCGACCATCACGGATAAAACCCATGTCCACCGACCTCGGCCTCCAAGTCCAGGGCATCAAGGACGACTACAAGTACGGCTTCCGCGACTCGGATGCCAACTACTCGTTCAAGGCCAAGAAGGGCCTCTCGCGCGAGGTCGTCGAGCAGATCTCGGAGATGAAGAGCGAGCCCCAGTGGATGCGGGACTTCCGCCTGAAGGCGCTGGACGTCTTCTGGAAGAAGCCCACCCCGCTCTGGGGCGGCGAGCTCCGCGACCTGAACTACGACGACATCCACTACTACATGAAGGCCGCCGACCGCCAGGGCGTCTCCTGGGACGACATCCCCTCCGAGATCAAGAACACCTACGACAAGCTCGGCATCCCCGAGGCCGAGCGCCGGGGCCTGATCGCCGGGGTGGGCGCCCAGTACGAGAGCGAGGTGGTCTATCACTCGCTCCGCGACGACCTCCAGAAGAAGGGCGTGATCTTCACCGACACCGACACCGCCGTGAGGGAGCACCCGGACCTCGTCCGCGAATACTTCGCCAAGACCATCCCGATCGAGGACAACAAGTTCGCGGCGCTGAACTCGGCGGTCTGGTCGGGCGGGTCGTTCGTCTACATCCCCAAGGGGGTGAAGGTCGATATCCCGCTCCAGGCGTACTTCCGGATCAACGCCGAGAACATGGGCCAGTTCGAGAGGACGCTGATCATCGTCGAGGAAGGCGCGCAGGTCCACTACGTCGAGGGCTGCACGGCGCCGATCTACACGAGCGAGAGCCTGCACTCGGCCGTCGTCGAGATCATCGTCAAGAAGGGCGGCCGATGCCGCTACACGACGATCCAGAACTGGGCCAATAACATCTACAACCTCGTGACCAAGCGCACCGTCGCCCACGAGGACGCCCTGATGGAATGGGTGGACGGCAACCTCGGCAGCCGGCTGACCATGAAGTACCCGGCCGTCCACCTCGTGGGCAAAGGCGCGCGGGGCGAGATCCTCTCGATCGCCTTCGCCGGCAAGGGCCAGCACCAGGACGCCGGCGGCAAGGTCGTCCACTCGGCCCCCCACACCAGCTCGCGGATCATCTCCAAGAGCATCTCGAAGAACGGCGGGAGGGCGAGCTATCGCGGCCTCCTGAAGGTCGATCACGGGGCCCACGGCTCGAAGTCCAACGTCGTCTGCGACGCCCTGATCCTCGACCCGATCTCGCGATCGGACACCTATCCGTACATCGAGATCGACGAGGACGACGTCAAGATCGGCCACGAGGCCAGCGTCTCCAAGATCGGCGAGGAGCAGCTCTTCTACCTGATGAGCCGAGGCCTCTCCGAGGCCGAGGCCAGCACCCTGATCGTCAGCGGGTTCATCGAGCCCCTGGTCAAGGAGCTGCCGATGGAATACGCCGTCGAGATGAACAAGCTGATCCAGCTCCAGATGGAAGGCTCGGTGGGCTGATCGCGGGCCTCGGGGTCGGGAGGGGAGAACGGACCATGAAGCGGCTCGACATCGCGCCGGAGATCGAGGCCAACGCTGATCTGGCCGACCTCGTCCGTCGGGCGACGGATCAACTTGAGATCGAGCTGGGTCGGTCGTCCGGTCTCGTCTCGGCGCGATGGGGGTTGGAGCACGACGAGAAAGGTCGCCCTCTCCTCTCTCTCCAGGTCTCGGACTGGACCGGAAACTCGGAGGCAACCTTCGCTCCGGCGGAGCTTCGCGACCTGCGTCACCTCGGAGGCAGGATGAATCTGTTGTGGGGCCGACACCTGATGCGGCGGTCGCATCAACTTCTCGAACATATTCAGGAAGGTTCGGGCTGCTAGAAATCGCGGGCCCGACGAATTCCGACCGGATCTTGCAGCTGGAAAGATCGGTCTCCGCGCTCACGGAACGGTGCGACAACATTCTCCGGGGGATCGAACGACACGAAGCGGAAATCTCGGAACTCCGAGATTCGTTCGTTCGTCTGGACAAACAAACCGAGATCCATGCCAGAGATTGGGAGCGATGGGAGAAGGAGAGCGACCGATCTCAGGGACGGAGATGGGAAATCTGGAAGCTCGTTCTCACGGCTCTCGTCTCGTTCATCCTGGGACTGTTGACCCGCTTCCTCGGCAAGTGAACCGGAAATCACCGACGCCCAGAGGAGTCCGATTGGAAAGGGTCGTCGATGCAAGCGAAACGCTTCACCTTCTTCTGGTCCGGCCCATTCAGCCAGTGGCACCCCTGCCGGTTCGAGCTGGACGGCCTCGTCTACACTTGCGCCGAGCAGTTCATGATGGAGCAAAAGGCCGTCCTGTTCGGCGATCTCGAAATGGCGGGAAAGATCCTGGAGGCGAGACATCCGAGGGAGCACAAGGCCCTGGGTCGGAAGGTCCGGGGATTCGACGCGGATCGCTGGACCTCGGAGGCTCGTGGGGTCGTGTTTCGGGGCAACCTGGCGAAGTTCTCCCAGAATCCCGAGCTGGCCGAGGCCCTGCTCGCGACCCGAGGGACGACCCTCGTCGAAGCGAGTCCGCTCGACACGATCTGGGGAATCGGGCTGGCGGCGGACGACCCTCGGGCCTCGGACCCTTCCCAGTGGAAGGGGACCAACTGGCTGGGTATCGTGTTGACCGAGGTTCGCGAGGCGCTGGTGGGGTCCGGCGTCGGGGCCTCCTCGGCCGAATCAACGCGATAGAGGCCCGGCAGCCTTGCCCGGGGGATCGATGGACCAGGACAGCGAACTTCGGAAAGCCAAATGGATCCTCGCCGCGGGATTTGTCTTCCTCGTCTCGTGCTTCTATGCCTATGGTGAGCTCGCCTATCTGATCTGGGGCCGGAGCGCCGAGGCGAGACTCACGGAGCCTCCCAAGATCGTGGTGATGAAGTCCCGTCGAGGAGGAGAGACCGAGCAACTGCGGGTCGAGTATCGATTCGCCGACGGCGACTCCGACCTCCGGACCGAGGTCGATATGGTCCCGACGGACTGGCCCGTCCCCCGGGAGGGGACCGTGGCGATCCAGTACATCCCCGGAGACAAATACTCGTCCCGGCTGGTCGGGCATCGCCAGACGGTCTGGCTGGTGATCTTCTTCTTGAGCCTCGCCGCGACGGCCTTTTTCGTCTACCGGCTCGCGAAAGAGGCCAACGAGCCGATCGGCAAGCGACGGAAACCGTCCCGGTCGCGTTGAGACGTCCGCCGAAATCCTGATCCCTCGCCCTCGCTTTCGAGACCCAACCCGAGATGAGCAGCGCACCCGCGACCCTCCCGGCCCACGCCACCGGCGGCTTTTCCGAATCGGCGTTCGAGACGTTCGCCAAGGGGCGGGACGAGCCGTCCTGGCTCCTGGACCGTCGCCGGGACGCGTTCGAACGGTTCGTGGCGTCCCCCTGGCCGACCCTCCGCGACGAGGAATGGCGGCGGACCGACATCCGGGCCCTGAAGCTCGGCTCATTCGCCCCGCCCCTGGCCGGCGACCCCTCGGCCGAGGCCCGATCGTCCCTGAACTCGACCTGGGAGGGCCTCCGGGGCCGGTACGGAGCCGGGATCGAGCACGTCGATGCGAGGCCGACCCGCTCGGCGGTCGCGGGCGCACTGCCCTCGGGCGTGGTCTTCGCCGACCTGGCCACCGCCTCCCGAGAGCATCCGGAGATCCTCGAACGATACCTCCTGACCCGCGCCGTCGAGCCCGGCGCCGATGCCCTTTCCGCCCTCCACTCGGCGTTCTGGACCGGCGGGGTCCTGCTCTTCGTGCCCAGGGGCGTGAAGGTGGACTTGCCCCTGTTCAGCCTCGTGGGGATGACCGGCGAGGGCTCGGTGGACATGAACCATACCCTGGTCGTCCTCGAAGAAGGCGCCGAGGCCACCCTGGTCCAGGAGACGGCCTCGCGAGGTCGAGGCGAGGCGGCCGGGCTCCACGCCGGGGCCGTCGAATTGATCGTGGGTCCGGGGGCCCGGCTCCAGTTCGTCAACATCCAGAACTGGGACGCCTCGACCTGGCACTTCAGCCGGGAGCGGGCCCTGGTGGATCGCGACGGCTCGCTCCAGTGGACCGTCGGCGGCCTGGGCGGGCGGCTCGCGAAGGTGAATCAGGAGGTGGCGCTGGTCGGCGAGGGGGCGTCCGCCCAGGTCAACGGGGTGATGTTCACCGCCGGCAAGCAGCACCTCGCGTACTTCACCCGTCAGGATCACATGGCGCCTCACACGACCAGCGATCTCCTCTACAAGGGCGGCCTCAAGGGCTCGTCCCGGATCGTCTGGAAGGGGATGATTCGCGTCGAGAAGGACGCCCAGAAGACCGACGCCTACCAGAAGAACGACAGCCTCGTGCTCTCCGATTCGGCCCGCGCCGACTCGATCCCGGGCCTGGAGATCGAGGCCAACGACGTCCGTTGCACCCACGGGGCCACGGCCGGGCCCGTCGATCCCGAGATGGTCTTCTACCTCCGATCCCGGGGGATCGCCCGCGACGAGGCCGTCCGCCTGATCGTCGAGGGCTTCTTCGCCAACGTCTACGACCGGATCGCCCTGGAGCCGGTCCGCGAGACCCTCCGCCAGGCCGTGGCCGACAAGCTCGAACTCTGATCGATGAGAGAATCCTGGAGCCCGCCCCAGATGTCTGAACCGTATGCCCATCCCGAAGCCCTGGTCACGGCCGATTGGGTCCAGGCCCACCTGGACGATCCCAAGGTCCGGATCGTCGAGACCGACGAGGACGCGGCCCTGTACTTCCAGGAGCACATCCCGGGGGCCGTCGAGATCGGCTGGCACCTCCATCTTCAGGACCAGTTGACCCGCGATTACATCGACACCGCCCGGTTCGAGGCCCTCTGCTCGGCGGCCGGGATCGGCAACGATACGACCGTGGTCTTCTACGGCGACAACTCGAACTGGTGGGCCTGCTACGCCTTCTGGGCGTTCAAGCTCTTCGGCCACGCCGATTGCCGCATCTTGAACGGCGGGTATGCCTTGTGGAAGGCCGAGGGCCGTCCGATGACCAAGGACGTGCCGAAGTACCCGGCCACCAAGTACACCGTCCACAAGGCCGATGAGGGCGCGATTCGCGCCCTCCGCGACGACGTCCTGGTCCACTCCGAGGCAAGCGGGGCGATGATCGACGTCCGCAGCCCCGACGAGTACACCGGCAAGAAGCTTCACATGGAAGGCTACCCCCAGGAAGGGGCCCTCCGAGGCGGCCACATCCCCGGCGCGAAGAACGTCCCGTGGAAGACCGCCATCAATGCCGACGGCACCTTCAAGCCGGTCGAGGAACTCCGAAAGATCTACGAAGGTCAATGCGGCCTGAAGCCGACCGACGACGTGATCGCCTATTGCCGGATCGGCGAGCGATCGAGCCACACCTGGTTCGTCCTGACCTACCTGCTCGGCTTCCCGAAGGTCCGCAACTACGATGGGTCCTGGACGGAGTGGGGCAACCTCGTCCGTGCCCCGATCGCCACGGGCGAGCAGCCCGGCAAGATCTGATCTCGAACCCCGGAGCCGACCGACCGTGACGCCCGCCCTGGAAGACATCGTCCGCGATCTCCGCGAGGCCGACCGCCAGGAGCGGATCGAAATCCTCCTGGACCTGGCGAAGGCTTTGCCCCCCCTGCCCGAGAGGCTGGCCCACTTCAAGGACGAGGCCCACCGCGTGCCGGAATGCCAGTCGCCGGTGTTCCTGATCGCCGAGGTCGAGGGGGAGCGCGTGTCCCTCTTCGCCGACGCCCCGATCGAAGCCCCGACCGTCCGGGGCTTCGTCTCCTTGCTGATCCAGGGCCTGGACGGGGCGACGGTCGGTGAGGTCCTCTCGGTCCCGGCCGATCTGGTCGAGCAGTCGGGGATGCCGGAGATCCTCGGGATGCTCCGGGTCAACGGCCTCCACGGCGTCCTCGGACGCCTGAAGGCGATGGTCGCACGAACCGCGAGAGAGAGCACCGAACCCCGGCCGTCCTGATCCCCTCCCCGATCCCGAGAGACCGCTCATGCCCGACCAAGAGACGATCCTGACGGCCCTCCGCACGGTGAAGGACCCGGAGTTGAACGTGAACGTCGTGGACCTCGGCCTGGTCTACACGATCCAGAGCCGAGAGGACGAGGTCGATGTCGAGATGACCCTGACCACCCCGGCGTGCCCCGCCGGCCCGCAGATCCTCCGCGACGCCCAGGGGGCCCTGGAGAAGATCGAGGGGGTCACCAAGGCGAATGTGAAGCTGGTGATGTCGCCGCCCTGGTCGCCCGACAGGATGAGCGACGCCGCTCGGGACGAGCTCGGGATCTTCTGAGAAGGCCGGCCGCTCCGGCTTGCCTAGTCTTTCCCGCGACGGCCGGACCCGACGCCGCATGGTCGAAGAAAGCCGGCGAGAACGATCCGGCCGACCGTCCCGGTCCCGGTCGATCGATCCCGAGATGCTGGATGTTCGGGATCGACCTGGGTATTTCGGCATCGTCGTGGCGAAATCATCTTGGAGAGCGACCTCCGTCGTGTCATGATCCAAGGATGGCCGGGCACATCGACGTGCCACCCCAGCAACCGCGGAACGATCCACCGTCGGACGAATTTCGTTGACACGGTTGGGTCGCCGAATAGTATAAGCCTTTTTCTACCGCCCGGGCGGCGGGTCCTGGCTTCGGGTTGGGCCTTCTCAGGCCCGTACCAAGGGGGCGCGTCGTGGCTCGAAAGAAGACTCCTACGATCCGGGTGAACGTCAAAGCCCAGATCTCCGGCCGGCTGCGGGAGATCCGCCAGGAATTATTTGGCGAACACGGCGGCCCCGAGCTGGCGCGCCGCCTGAACCTTCCGGCGCGGACCTGGTATAATTACGAGACCGGGGTCACCGTCCCGGCGGAGGTCCTCCTGAGCTTCATCGACCAGACCGGCACCAATCCGGTCTGGCTGCTCAGCGGTCAGGGGCCGAAGTATCGCCGGGGCCTGGAGGATTCCCTCCTGGACGACCTGACCCCTCAGGAACTCATCCGACGAGGACTGGAGAAGCTGGAGCAAACGCCCAACGAGGTCGTCCTCGTCGCCCCGGACAACCTCCCGGCCGATAGCATCAGCGACTTCATCGCCGTGGACCTCATCCCCCTGACCGAGTTAACGGCGCCTGTGGGTCAGCCGACCCGTTGCGACGGCCATATCCTCGCCTATCGCCAGTGGATACCCCATCCCCGGCAGACGGTCGCCGTCCGTCTCGAAGATGACGCGATGACGCCCATCTTGCCGGCCGGCTCGGTCGTGGCCATCGACCGGGCGATCCGAGACCCGCACCTCCTGCAGGGCCGCCTGGTCGCCGCCCGTCACGACCGCCTGGCGATGGTTCGATGGCTGGAGATCACGGGTCGCCACATGATCCTCCGGCCCAACCTGTCGAGCCGCGACCACCCCCTGATCCCGATCGAGCTGGGCAGCGACGGCTCGGGGACCGACGCGGTCCTCGGTCAAGTGGTCTGGTCCTGGAGCCGATTCGCCACGCCCTGATCTCCCGGGGCCGGCCGGTCTGACGAGGAATTCCTCGGTCCTCCCTTGCCTCGGGGCCTCGGGCCGAGGAAGGTGGGGCCCGGATCGAGGGACTCCCCGCCGTCGTTCCGATCGCCGGGCGCCGCCCCTGGCCCGCGATCCGACCCCCGGACGTTTTCATGGCCTCTCCCCGAGCCTCCGGTCTGAGACGCCTGGACGCCGTCCTCCAGGCGGCTCGCGAGCCGGTCTTCCTCCTGGATGCCCACTCGCGGGTGGCGTTTACCAATC
The DNA here is from genome assembly GCA_963737655.1 of uncultured Planctomycetota bacterium. GTDB lineage: Bacteria > Planctomycetota > Planctomycetia > Isosphaerales > Isosphaeraceae > JAQGHR01. Next base: position 179,117 of record CAVTTN010000002.1, read on the forward strand.
GCGCCTTCGAGGCCCTGACCGGGCGGCCGGGCGACGTGCTGCTCGGCCTGGAATGCCGTCCGGGAACCGCCTCGCCCGAGGCCGACCTCGATGGCCTGGCGGCGGGGCTGGCTCCTCCCCCGGAAGCGCTTGCCGGTCGACCTTGCGGCGGGCCGACTCTGATCGTCCATGCCGAGGGCGACCGCTCCTGGAGACGGGTCGAGTTCTGGCCACATCTCGACGCCGAGGGCCGCCTCCTCGGCATGATCGGCATGGTCCGCGACCGCGACGGCCCCGCTCCCGCCCCCGAAAGCGACGTGCTCCGGGTCCGGTCCGAGTTGATGGAGGTCCGCGAGTCCCTGCGAAGCACCCGGGGGTTGGAGCCCCTGATCGGCCAGGGCGCCCGTCATCAACGGCTTCTCGGCCAGGTCACCGCCTCGGCCGCGACCGAGGCCCCCGTCCTGATCGTCGGCGAACCCGGAACCGGCCGCCGGACCGTCGCCCGAGCCATCCATTATTCCGGGCCTCGTCGCGAGGCCCCGCTGGTGCCGATCGACGTGGCCGCCCTCCCTCCGGAAGTGCTCCGAAGAGAGATCCGGGGCGATCAAGGCGGGCGGAGCACACGACCCGGGCTCCCCGACGGCGCCAGCCTCCTTCTGGGCGACGTCCTGGAACTGCCCAGAGACCTCCAGGAAACGCTGGAGGCCACCCTCCGCGAAGGCCGGTTCCGGCTCCTGGCGCTGACCTCGGCGGACCCCGAAGCCGCCCTCCGCCACGAACGGCTCCGTCCGGACCTTTATTATCTCCTCACCGTGATGGTCCTGAGGCTCGCGCCGCTCCGCGAGAGGCTCGACGAGCTTCCCCTGCTGGCCCATCACCTCCTCGATCGCGCCAACGCGTCCGGGGCGAGACGACTCGCGGGCTTCGAGCCGGAGACCCTGGACGCCTTTCGGGCTTATGACTGGCCGGGGAATCTGCGGGAGCTCGGCCGGGTGATCGAGGCGGCCAGGGATCGGGCCTCGGGCGACCTGATCGCCGTGGAGGACTTGCCGGCCTCGGTCCGGGGTCACCTGGCGTCGGCCCATCTCCCCCCGCCTCCTCCACCTCCGGTCACCCCGCTCGACGAATGGCTGACCCGTCTGGAACGTCGCTTGATCGAGCAGGCGCTGGCTCGGGCCCGCCAGAACAAGTCGCGGGCCGCCGAACTCCTGGAAATCTCCCGCCCCCGGCTTTATCGGCGAATCAAGGAGCTGGGCCTGCCGGACGTCCCCGAGCCGGCCGAGGAAGAAGCCGCGGGCCTCGGCTGAAACCCCGCAAGGGAACCGATCCGTCCGCCTTCCGGGACCGGCCCGGGCCGTTTCATTTTCGCTTGAAAATGCTTCCGGCCGAAACCTCTCTGAGACGGAAACGATCCTGGGGACCGGGCCGATTCCCCTACTCCGAATCCTCGGTGTTTGCTAGCGTGACGGGCGAGAGTGGGACGCCGAACGCCCACCGATCCCCGCTCAGGCACGGACGCGAGCCCTCTTCTCATGCGCATCTTCCTCTCCGCCGGGGAGCCCAGCGGCGACCTCCACGCGGCCAACCTGGCCCGGGCCCTCCGGAGTCTTCGGCCCGATGTCGAGATCGTCGGGTTCGGTGGCGACCACATGGAAAAGGCGGGGGTCTCGCTCCTGTTCCGGCTCACGGACCTCGCCGTGATGTGGTTTGGCCGGGTCCTGCTCAACCTCCACAAATTCTTCGAGCAGGCCGACCGCGCCGACATCTTCTTCCGCGACCAGAAGCCGGACGTCCTGATCCTCGTCGATTATCCCGGCTTCCATTTCGCTCTGGCCAAGAGGGCCCACGCCCGAGGCATCCCGGTAGTCTGGTACGTGCCTCCCCAGCTCTGGGCCTGGGCGGGCTGGCGGGTCGAGAAGGTGCGGAAGTGGGTCGATCACGTCCTGTGCAGCCTCCCGTTCGAGCCGCAATGGTATCGCGATCGCGGCGTGCCGAATGCGGCCTTCCTCGGCCACCCCTATTTCGATGAACTCGCCGACCGTCCCCTGGACGACGCCTTCCTCGCCCATCATCGCGAGCGAGGCGGGCCGGTGATCGCCCTGCTGGCGGGCTCGCGGACCCAGGAAGTCAAACGAAACCTGCCGATGATGCTCCGAGCCGCCGCGAAGGTGGCCCAATCGCGGCCCGAAACCCGCTTCCTCGTCGCCTCGTTGCACGACCGCCACGCCAAGCTCGCCCGCGAAATCGCCGAGGGTTCGGGAATCCGCCTCGATCGACTGGAAGTCCTCTCGGGCAAGACGGCGGAGATCATCCGCCTGGCGCACGTGGCCTGGAGCGTCTCGGGATCGGTCGGTCTGGAGCTGATGGTGGAGGCCCTGCCGACCGTGGTCGTCTACAAGGTCCGGGACTTCGACCTGCTGGTCGCCCGTCAGTTCATCAAATCGAAGTACATCAGCCTGGTGAACCTCCTGGCCGACGACGAGGTCATGCCCGAGTACCTGACGCCTCGCGACGTCTCCTCCGAGATGGCCGGCTGGGCCCTGAAGTGGCTGAATGACCCGGCCGAGAGGGCCCGGGCGTCGAAGGTCCTGGCGGACCTCCGCGACAAGGTGGCGATCCCCGGCGCCTCGTCCCGGGCCGCGGAGAGGATCGTCCAGATCCTGGACGGGACGTATCGAGGGCCGCATCGGTCCATCGGATCGAAGGCCGCTCAGGAGGCCGTCGAAGGCAGGAATTGACGGGCCCATCGGGCATCGGCGGCCGAGAGTCGGGGACGGGGCGGCGTCCTGTAGAGATAATCCTCGTAACCGGCCTGGTCGTAGACGAAATCGAGGATTCGTTTCAGGTCCAGCCGGGCGGGCGGGTCATGGGGCCTCAGAGGAACCGGGACAGCCGGGAGCGGCTCGCGGAGCGAAAGGGGCCAGATCCCCACGTCGGGACGGCCTTCAACCTGGCTGACGAGGATGCAGTAATCGCAGGGTGGCAATTCCTCGACCGGAAGCCGAGGCCCACCCCTCAGGAGGTCGATTTCGACCAGGTGGACCGGGCTGGAGAGGATCTGCTTCCGTTTCGCCAAATACTGGTCCCGATCGCTTCCCGAAGCCTTGTTCGAGGGGCTGAGGAGCTCGATGATCGCGACGACTTCGAGCGTCTCCTTGGTGAGAATCTCCAGGTAAGAATGCCTTTCTTCATCGATCGAGGGGACCAGGCGGCCCAGCGTGGGCGCCTCGGCCAGGGCGGTGGCCGCCCCGACGATCCTCGGCCTCGAAGGGCGAGTCACGGCGAGGTCGGCCCGGCCGGTCGCCCGGGTTGGTCCCTCGCGGATCTCATGAACGAAGACCAACTCCTCCACCTTGACGAAATAGCCCTTCGGCAGGGTCTCGCGCAGGAAACCGCGGGCGGCCGGGATGAAGCTCTGGTGGAAGTCCTGCCAGACGATCTCTTGCTCGAGATACGGGTTCATCCCGGGGAAGGGCGAGGCCATCGCGTGGTCCTCCAAAGACGTTGGACTCATCCTACCACGATCGGCGACGGGTTTGCGGGCCGGGAGGCCCTCGTGCGATAATCGGCCTCGCCTCGCCTCGCGCCCTTCCCTCCCGGACCGGACTCGCCGCCATGCCTCACGCCACGGACCACCCCGCCAATCGCCTGGCCGGCGAGACCAGCCCCTATTTGCTCCAGCACCAGCACAACCCGGTGGACTGGTACCCCTGGGGAGACGAGGCCCTGGCCCGCGCCAGGGCCGAAGACCGGCCGATCTTCCTCTCGGTGGGCTACTCCGCCTGCCACTGGTGCCACGTGATGGAGCGGGAGTGTTTCGAGGCCCCCCAGATCGCCGCGTTGATGAATGAGCATTTCGTCAATATCAAGGTGGATCGCGAGGAGCGCCCGGACCTCGATCAGATCTACATGAACGCCGTCCAGGCCCTCTCGGGCCACGGCGGATGGCCGATGTCGGTCTTCCTCACGCCCGAGGGAAAGCCGTTCTTCGGGGGGACGTATTATCCGCCGGAAGACCGTCGCGGGATGCCCGGCTTCCCTCGCGTCCTGATGAGCGTGGCTCGCGCCTGGGGCGAGAAGAGGGCCGATATCCTCGCCTCGGCCGGCGAGCTCGCGGCGCAGCTCCAGGCCCACGGCCAGGTCCCTCCGGGCGAAGGGGAGATGGGCTTCGACCTGCTGGATCGGGCCTATCACAAGCTCTCCCGGAGCTTCGACGCCCGCCACGGCGGTTTCGGAGACGCGCCGAAGTTCCCCCATCCCATGGATTTGCGCGTCCTCTTGCGGCACCACCGCCGGACCGGCGACCCCCACGCGCTCCACATGGTCCGCGTGACCCTGGACGGCATGGCGCGAGGCGGCATCTACGACCACCTGGGCGGGGGGTTCGCTCGCTACTCGACCGATGCCCGATGGCTTGTCCCTCATTTCGAGAAGATGCTCTACGATAATGCCCTGCTCGCCTCGACTTACGTCGAAGCCTACCAGCTCACCGGCGACGCCGAGTTCGCCCGGGTGGCCCGCGAGACGCTGGACTATCTCCTCGGCCGGATGGTGGGCCCCGAAGGCGCGTTCTATTCGACCGAGGACGCCGATAGCGAGGGCGTGGAGGGCAAGTTCTACGTCTGGGACCTCCGCGACGTGACCGACACCCTCGGGCCCGAGCGGGCGAAGGCGTTTTCTTATGTCTATGACGTGACGGACGTCGGCAACTGGGAGGGGACGAACATCCTCAACCAGCCCAAGCCCCTGGAAAAAGCCGCGGCCATGCTCGGCCGGGACGTGGAGGGACTCCGCCGGGAGCTGGCCGAGAGCCGGGCCCTGCTCCTGGCGTCTCGGGAGAGGCGGATTCCCCCGGGGAAGGACACCAAGGTCCTGACCTCCTGGAACGGGCTGATCCTGGCCGCCCTGGCCACGGCCTCACGGGCCCTTCGAATCCCCCGGTATCTCGAAGCCGCTCAGACTTGCGCGGCGTTCCTCCTCGAGACCCTCCGCCAGCCCGACGGCCGCCTCCTCCACGGCTTCAAGGACGGCCGGGCCCGGTTCAACGGCTATCTCGAAGATTACGCGTGCTTGATCGACGGCCTGACGCGCCTCTTCGAGGCCGACGGCAACCCGCGATGGGTCCGGGCCGCCGAGGAGCTCGCCCAGATCCTGATCGCCGAGTTCGGCGACCCCGACGCCGGCGGCTTCTTCTTCACCGGGAATGGGCACGAGGCCCTGATCGCCCGGACGAAGGACGTTTACGACAATGCCACCCCGTCGGGCAACGCGATGGCGGCGACCGCCTGCCTCCGCCTCGGGGCCTTGACCGGCCGAGACGAACTGACCGAGGCGGGCCTCGGCGCCCTCCGGGCCGCCCAGGTGCTCATGGAAAAGGTCCCCACGGCCGCCGGCCAGAGCCTGATCGCCCTGGACTTCCTGCTCGGCCCGAGGCGAGAGGTCGCCGTGATCTCAGGCGAGGGCGCGGACGAGGGGGAGGCCGCCCTGGAGACGATCGCCTCCAGGTTTCAACCTCACCAGGTCGTCGCCCCGAATCCCGACCCGTCGAACGAGCCGGCCCTGCCGTTCCTGGCCGACCGGCCCGCCCGGGACGGCCGGGTCACGACGTATCTGTGCGAGAATTTCACCTGCCGAGAGCCGATCGTGGGCGTGGCGGCCCTGGACGAGGCGCTGAGAGCCTGAGGGAGCCGGACCGGGCCGGGCCAAGCATGCTCGATCCCGCGACTTGACCGCCCCCGGATTGCGGGGAATGATTAAAAGGTCGGGATCGAGCCCGTCGAGTCGAGTCGAGTTGTCGGCCGCCCATCAAGGACCGCATCATGTCGCCTACCCGTCATCCCCGAGCGATCGCGATGGCGTTGACGCTCGCCCTCGGCGGGGCGTCCGCGTCTCCGGCCCAGACGTCCCCCTCGGGCGTGAACATCTCCACGGGGAGCGGGGCGGGGACCAGTCCGGGCGTGAGCCCGGGCTCGTCGCCCAGCTCGACCCGGATCGGCTCCGGGAGCCTTTCCTCGCCGAACGATCCGTTCCCGCTGGCGGCCCCGGGGCCCGGAGGCGGGGTGCGGCCCGGGTCGGGTCCCGGGGCGGCGGGCAACGTCGACCCGTATGGCGCGTCGATGACGGGACTCTCCGGCGGGATGAACCGGGCGGCGATCCCGACCCTCACCCCGGCCGAGATGGACGCGCTCGATGCGCATCTGCTCGGCGATGCCCGGAAGATCCTCAATCCGCCCGACCGCGCCCTGGCCCTGGAGCGGGTCGCCAAGGCGAAGACCTTCAGCCACCGGCCCGGAGACGGCCGGCTCCGCGACGCCGAGGTCGCGTTGAAGGAGGCCGCCGAGGCCGCCCTGGCCGTGACCGACCTGTCGCTTCGCGACCAGAGGCTGATGGCCATCGTCCGCTCGGAGCTGACCCTGGCCGACGAGATGGCCCGGGACGGCCTGAATAACGATACCTTCATCGACGCGAGCGACACCCGGGCCGCGAAGCCCATGACGCCCGATCAGAGGCTGGACTCCTTGAAGCTGGCCGAGGCCCAGAGGAAGAAGGCCGCGGACGTCTCCCGGATGATCCCCAACCCGAACCTCCGGGCCGAGATGCTCTTCCGCGTGGCCGACGCCGAGGCCCAGGCCAGTCAGACCATGGCCGTCGAGGCCCTCCAGACCGACGTGAAAAGGTCGGACCTCCGGGGCCTGGAAGGCATGCTCAACCGGATGGCCGACCGCTCGCTGATCTTCGCCGCCAACGACGCGCAGAGCATCCGCACGGCGATCTGGAGGGATCGCGGGATGGTCTCCGTCGCGGCCGCCGCCGCCGCGTCCGAGCAATACTCGCGGGGGATCGCCCTGTGCCGGACGATCGTCTCCCCCGGATATCGCGCCGACGCCATGATCCGCCTGGCCGAGTCGCAGGCGCGCCATCACCTGGTCAACGACGCCACCACCACCTACGACGACGCCGCCCAGGCCGTCGCCTCGATCGATGAGCCGGACCTCCGCGAGATCATCGCGGGCGTCCTGATCGACAGCCTGATCTCGGTCGGCCGGTTCGACGACGCGAGGATGTCCGTCGTCCTGATGGCCAGCCCGACCAGCCGCCTGGAAGTCCTGGGCACGGTGGCCGAGAGCCAGGGAGAGCGCCGTCTGGCCGACTCGGCCCGCGCCTGGATCGACAGCGACGCCCCGCCCGAATGGCGAGACACCCTGCGGAGGAGGGTCAACGACGGCTTGCTGAAAGCCTTCGAGAAGGGCCGGAGCTCGCCGAACAACGGGCTCGGGGCCCTGGATCTCGGCGCGCCGGCCGCTCCCGCGACCCCTCCGGCTCGCTAGGCCCCTCGCCGACGGCCGACGCCTACTCGAAGAATCCTCGATACCGTTCCTTGGAGGCCCGAATCCCGGCGTGGACCGCGTGGATGTCAAAGCCGAGGACGAACATCCTGCAACCCCAGCCACGCATCCTTTCCGCATATTCGGGGCCTCTCGGGACGATCCCCCAGGGCTTGCCCGCCTCGGCGCAGGCCCGGGCGATCCCCTGGATCGCGTCCAGGCACTTCGGGTTCTCGAAATCGCCGGGGACGCCCAGGATCTGGCTGAGGTCGGCCGGGCCGACGAAGACGAGATCGACGTCCGGCACCGCGGCGATCTCCGCCACCGAGGCCAGCGACCGGGCCGTCTCGATCTGAATGCCCACGAACGTCTTCTCATTCGCCTCCTTCACATACTCGGCGGTCGGGGTCAGCCCGAATCGCCCGTCGCGATTTCCTCCGTTGAGCCCGCGTTCGCCCCGGGGCCAGAACTTGGCCCAGCGGACGGCCTTCTCGGCGTCTTCCGGGCCGTGGACCATGCTGACCATGACCCCTCCGGCGCCCGCCTCCAACGGCCTCATGATCTCGGCATAATCGGTGGCCGGGAGGCGGACGAAGTGATCCAGGCCGTAGCACCGGGCGGCCATCGTGGCGGCCTCGTAGTCCTTCATCGTGAGCCCGGCGTGCTCCGAATCGATCCAGAGTCCATCGAACCCGCCGTGCTCGCCGACGATCTCCACCAGCTTCGGGCTGAAGAGCTGGCCGACCCCGAAGAGGCGGACGATCCCGCCATCGGCGAGAGTTTGCTTGATCCTGGGCATGCCGTCCCTCACAATCGTTCCGGCCGTCGGTGGCGATCACCGCGCGACGGGCCGATTCTAGCGAGCCGAACTTCCTGCGGCGACTCCTCACGATGAAGCCCCCCCCGATCCGCCTGGCGTTCGGCCCCTTCTTCTGGAGGGCCTTCGTCCTCGTCGCCCTGATCGCCGAGATCGGCCTCTGGCGGCGAATCCACCGCTTCCGCCGGAGGCGGAGGCCGGGCCTGGTCCTGATCTACATGCTGTATCGGACCCCCGAGCGGCTGTTCGTGGCCTTCGCCATCGCCGCCGCCGCGACGGTGCTGATCGACCTCTATGTGAGGACCGTCATGAGGGTCCTGATCGCCCGATGGTACTCGCCGAAGAGGCCGGAGTTCGGCCTCCCCCTGGAATTCGGCCTGGATCGCGGCGAGACGATCCTCCACGAGGCGCCGGCCCGCCGGCTGGAGGGCCGGAAATCGCGTCCCGGGTCGATCGTGATGACCGATCGCCGCCTCTGGTTCGCCCCCTCGGCCTGGGACGCCCCGGGCTGGACGGCCCCCCTGGACCAGCTCGCATCGGTCCGCCGAATTCCCGCTCCAAGACGGTTCGGCAGCTCCGTCCTGGGGATTCCCGATCGCCTGGCCTTCGAAGGGCCTGGGCTGGACGGGGCGACCCTCCTGGTGGCCGACCCCGACGAGCTCCTCGGGTGGTTCTCCGACCGGATCGACGGGGAGACCCGGGCCGAGCTCCCCTCCGACGACGCTTGAGTTCAACAAGGTCCGCCCGACCCCCTGGAGCGAGCCGCCTCCCCCCGGGGACGCGCGCCCCGCTCCTCGTTCGGGCGATCCCACCCCCCGAGGCCCCGATGACGACGCCCTCCCGTGTCCTGATCGCCGACTTCCTGGACGACGCCGAGGTCGAGACGCCGATCCTGGCCGGATCGGCCGAGATCACCCTGGCGAGAGCCTGGACCGAACAGGAGCTGGCGCCCCATCTTCCGACGACCGATCTGATCATCCTCTACCACGACATCCCCCACCTCGGCGAGGCCTCGTTCGCCCAGGCCCCGCGGTGCCGGGGGGTCGTCCGGGCCGGGGTCGGTTACAACAACGTGGACCTCCACGCCGCCGGATCGCGGGGAATCGTCGTCTGCAACGTCCCCGACTATGGGACGGAGGAAGTCGCCGACCACGCCCTGGCCATGCTCCTGGCCATCGCCCGCCACCTGCCGGCCGCCGATGCCTCGATCCGCCGGGGGAAATGGGATTTCCGCGTGGTGGGCGACTCGCCCCGGCTCCGGGGCAAGCGGCTCGGCCTGGTCGGGTGCGGCCGGATCGGCACCGCCACCGCCCTTCGAGCGAAGGCGTTCGGCCTCGAAGTCCTGTTCCACGACCCGCTGGCCGTGCCGGGGCTGGACAAGGCTTTGGGCATCCGGCGGGTGGATCACCTCGACGAGCTGCTCGCCCAGAGCCATTTCGTCAGCCTCCACTGCTATCTCGACGACTCGACTCGCCACCTGATCGACGCCCGGGCCCTGGCCCTGATGAGGCCCGAGAGCATCCTGATCAACACGGCGAGAGGCGGGGTGATCGACACCGAGGCCCTGCTGGCCGCCCTGGATTCCGGCCACCTCCTCGGCGCCGGGCTGGACGTCCTGGAAGTCGAACCCCTGGCCGACGAGCGGCTCCGCCGCCATCCCAGGGTCTTGCTGTCGCCGCATTCGGCGTTCTTCAGCCGGGAGGGGTTCGTCGAGCTCAGGACCAAGACGGCCGAAGAGGCGAGGCGGATCTTGCTCGGCCGCCCCCCGCGATGCCCGGTCAACGCCGAGATGCTCGTTCCTTCCTCGACGGCCCCGGCCGGGTGATCCTGGATGGAGATCGAGACGACCACCATCCGATCCATCCTGACGCGTTCGTCGGGCTATCTTCGGACGGTCTGCTCCCACTCCCTCCAGCCTTACCGCGGATGTCCCCTTGGCGCCTCGCTTTGCGGGGTGGGCTGCTACGTCCGCCACAACGTCCATGTGACCCGGGGCAAGCCCTGGGGTTCGTTCCTGGAAGTCCGCGAGAACGCGTCGTCCGCATACCGGTCCGCCTATGAAACGGAACGGTCGTGGGCCTTGCGCTCCCGGGGGCGGTTCGAGATCTTCCTGTCCAGCGCCACCGAGCCGTTTCCGCCCCAGGAAAAGCGATTCGGGGCCACTCGCCGGGTCCTGGAAGCGATGATCGACCTGCCTCCCGGCGGCCTGATCGTCCAGACCCATTCGCCGGAAGTCCTGGACGCCCAGGATCTCCTGGTCGCCCTGGCCCGCAAGACGGCGGTGAGGGTCCACGTCTCGATCGAGACCGATCGCGACCGGATTCCCGGCCTGCCGGCGCCGGCGAGTCCGGTGAGCCGGCGGTTCGAGGCGGCCCGGACGTTGCGAGACGCCGGGCTCCGCGTGGTGATCACCGTCTCGCCCCTCTTGCCGATCGCCGACCCGGACCGCTTCTTCGCCCGGGTCGCCGCATCGGCCGATGCCGTGGTCCTCGACCACTTCATCGGGGGCGACGGCTCGGCCGACGGCGGCCGGACCCGCCGCACTCTGCTTCCCGAGGCGATGGCGGCGCTCGACCCCTCGTCGGTCGAGATCGAATTCATGCACCGGATGGGCGAGGTCGCCGAGAGGCACCTGCCCGGACGGGTCGGCTACCACATCGACGGCTTCGCCGGCCGGTTCGGTCCGGCGACCGAGCCACCGGCGTGAAGGAAAATCGCGACGCCGCGGCCTCCAGCCCCTTTGGAATGCAAATTCCTCTCGGAGAATCGGTTGCGGCGATTTTGCCTTTGGAGTTGAAGTCCGGGACCGGACAAAAACGTCCGGAATCGTGAAATTCACCGAATAGTTGCGAACCTCCGGCGCAATAATGTTGTCCATCGAAGCGAGCGAGGGCCGCCCCGGCGGTCCTGTCGCCGTCGATGCCCCGGGCGTGTGGCCCCGGGCCGGAACTGGGAGGAGTCGGTTTCGCGAGAAAACCTCCTGGGCCGGGCCCCCTCCGACGTGAGGAGGTCCGACCGCCCTTCGGCGGGTCGTCCGCCGAGCCACAGTTGTCTCTCTTCTCCATCCCGCCCCTTGATCGTGGCGGACGCGAGGGTTGGACCATGTTGAACCGCACGAATCTGTCGCTGACGGCCTCTTCGAACGGGCTGAACCTCGGCACGCGGTCGCTCGCCCTGGTGGCGGGCCTCAACATCGGCTCGACCCTGCGCACCGTCCACGCCTATCCCGAGCGTCGCGGAGATACCCCGCGCGAGGGGAAGGATACCAAAGCGATGGGAGGGCCCTCGATGATTATGCGAGGGTCTTCCCCGATCGCCGGGTCCTTTCCCGGCTCACCGCAAGGCTCGTCCCGGTCCGAACCGGGCGGTCCGAGCGAGGCGAGGTTCGTGTTCTTCGAGGTTGAGCCGGTCGCCGTCGGGAACCTGGTCGTCGGCAACGACCAACCCGATCCGGGCCGGAGGCATCAGCCCGCCAGTCAAGCCCGACAGTGTGTCGGGAGCTGGCCGAGGAGCCGAGCTACGTCGATCCCCGTCCCGGCGAGATCTGCCGCGGCCGGGGGGTGAGCGCCGAACCCCTGACCACACTCCGTTCTGAGCCACGCCGGGAGAGGCCCGGGGGAAGTCTGCTTTCCCCCGACCGGACGATCCCGGCCGAGTTCCGACCTGATGGGCAGGAGTCCGGCTTCGCGTGGACCGCGATGGCCGCTGACTGATGCCGTCGCACCGCGCACCCGCCGTCACCGTCGGCCGCCCCGAGAGGCGTCCGAGGATCGGTCGGTTGGTCGGTCCGAGTCTGGCCCCTCGCCGGAGATCCGGCGTGGGAGCCCCCGGACCGGGTCCATCCACCCCCGCTCCTCGATCCCTCCGCCCGCGGCCGGTCCCGTGATCCGCGAGTGCCCGGTCGAGACCCCTTCCCAGGGGCCCGACCGCGGCCGGCCCCCGAGGATGGGGAGACTGACCGTGACCGCGACCCTTTGCCAGACGCCCCCGAAGACCCCGACCCGCTGGACCGCCATCGCCGAGCTCGTCGAGCGCGCCCAGGGCGGGGACCGCCAGGCATTCGGCCTCCTGGCCGAGCAGTTCGAGCGCACGGTCTACGCCGTGGCCCTGGCCCGCCTGGGCAATCCGAGCGAGGCGGCCGAGCTGACCCAGGAGGTCTTCCTCCACGTCATGCAGCGGCTCGACCAGCTCCGCGAGCCCGAACGGTTCGCCGGCTGGCTCCGCCAGGTCGCCGCGAGGATGGCCATCAACCGGGCCACCCGCCGCGTCCCGCCGTCCAGCGTGGAGAGCGAGATCCTCGAAGGGGCCGTCGCCGACGATCGGAGAGGGGCTCCCCTCGACAACCTGATCGCCCGGGAACGGGCCGAGAAGCTCTGGGACGGCCTGAACCGGCTCAAGGCGCTGGACCGCGAGACCCTCGTCTCGTTCTACATCCAGGGCCGCAGCCTGATCGAGATGTCTGAGAGCCTGGAAGCCCCGATCGGCACGATCAAGAGGCGGCTCCACACCGCCCGGAAGCGCCTGAGGGCCGAACTCCAGGCCGGTCGGGCCGACGCGGAGGAGTGGTTCGAAGGGGAAGAAGAGGAGTCCGAAGACTTCCTCGAATTCGCCCGATGACCGGCGGAGCGGCCGGGACCGAACCGAGGCGGACGCCCGGCCCGAGCCGGCGTCCGCCTCGGCGGATTCCGGGCGATCCGCCGACCTCGGAAGGCTTGACGTCAAACCGGGAGCCTCCAGGCCAGTTCCAGGAGGAGTTGCCGGGCCGCCTCGATCATCTCGGGGTCAATCCCTCGCCCGGGATGGCGCTTGCCCAGCGATTCCCAGCCGCGGGCCAGCAACTCGGCGAGCGAGACCGTGGCCTGGTCGTCAATCGCCACGGTCGGCGAGGGCCCGCCCGAGGGCCGCGAGCCCTCGGCATCCGCCAGGCTCCGATACGCCGCCTCGGCCCGGCGGAACCGGGCCGAGCGGGTCGGGTCGTCGGCGGCCTCCCGGGCGAGCCCCTCGGCCGCGATCGCCAGGTGCCGGACGGCGTGCGCGAAGTCTCCGAGCGGCAGAGAGATCCGGGGCAGGCTGGACATGGCGGCGGGTTCTCCCCCTTGACGACCCCCGTCCCGACACACTTCCCGCAGGATCGAGGTGCCGGGAGTCGGTCCTCGCGGCCATTTTCCGAATGGAGAGTAACCCGATCTCGGCCGGGGGTCCAGAGCGGCCGACCGGCGGTCGACCGGGCCGTTCCTCTTGCCTCCAGGGGCGGCGATCGGCCGCAGGCTCGCGGGAATCGGTCCGATATTTGCTCTCTCTGGGCGAATTGCGCTGGAGTCGTTTGCCGTCTCATGAAATGATCTACTGGGCCTGCCGAACTCGGCAGGCCGTCCCTGGGACTCTGCCGGAACAGAGAACTCGGGAACTTCCCTCGAACGCGTCATCGCGTCCGGGTCCTGGACACGCGAAGGACGGCCCGACCCCGGGTCGCCCCGCCTTTCGCGAACCGAGAGAGAGGCCGCTCATGCACCGATCTTCCGTATCCCAGCGCGAACTGGCCCCGGGACGGCGAGGCACGCTGGCTCCCGAGGCCAATGATGGCGTGATGTCCGATCGCATCCAGCAGATCGTCACGAGGCTTCGCCTGGTGACCGCGCCGAGCCGCCAGATGATCCTCCTGCTCCTGGCCGAGGGGGAGCAGTCGGTCGGCGAGATCTGCGACGTCCTGAACAATCCGTCGCAACCGGCGGTCAGCCACCAGCTCTCGCTGCTCCGCCACGGCCGCCTGGTGGAGGGCCAGAGGCGAGGCCGCAAGGTGTTCTATCAACTGACCGATTCGGGTCGAGCCGTGACCGATGCCTTCGCGACCCTCAGCGAGTCGCGGAACCTGAGCCGTCCGTCCCTTCCGCGTCCCCGATAGTCGAGAGTCGAGAGTCGAGGATCCTCCGCGGGACACAGCATGGCGCGGCGCGCCGATTGCGTCCTCCCCCTCGCGGATCGGATCGTCTGCCGATCGGCGAACCCCGCCGAGGACTTCCCCTGATGCGACCGCACCGGCTCCTCGCACTTTCCCTGATCCTGGCCGTGCCCCTGGGCGCGGTCGGCTGCTCGGAATCCACCCCGGGACGGGGCGACAATTCGGGAAGCACCCCGATCAACGCCGGAGGGCGGATCACGGCCTCCGGGGGCGGCAGCGTGGACAGTCAAGGGACCGGGATCGCCACCCCCGGCACCCCGTCCGACACCCCGGACACCAAGAGCATGGCCACCGGCCGAGGGCCCACGTCCACCGGCTCCGGCGCGGGGGACAGCGGATCGCCCCCGCGCTGACCCTCGGCCCGCGCCGTCGTCCCCATCACGAGCGCCAGTGAGGCGAGGCGGCCCTCGTCAAGACATCGACCGCGCCAAGGCGGAGCCTCGGCGTGATCCGGGTATGAGGATGACCGATCAGGGCCTGGGTCGAGGCGCGGACCACGAAGCGGAATCGCCCCTGGGGCAGCGGTCGAGCCGACACGGTCCATTGCCCCGAGCCGTCGGCCTGGCCCGTCCCGACCCGTTCCCATCCCACCGATCCCCGACGGGCGGCGAACAGGGTGATCGAGGCGTCCGGAGCGGAGGTCCCGGCGAACTCGGGCGACGGAGAATTCGTGGTGCTCTGCCAGCGGGTCGCGATCTCCCCGGTACCGAGCACGCGATGGCCGGTCAAGATCGTCGGGTCCGCGAAGTTGCCGCCCGAGCCGAGCGTGGGGACGACGTTCTCCTGATACCACAGGTGGACCGTCGTATGGCTGATCCCCGGGCCGGTCAGGTCGTAATAGGTCGCGTTGCCCCGCACCGGCACCTGGCCCCACAAGTTGTACAGGTTGCTATTGGCCCACGCGGCCTGGACCGGGGTGTGCTGCCAGAAGACCTGGGCTTCATCCACGTTCGGCGGGATGGAGGGGATCGGGTCGTCGGCCACCCACTGGTAGAAGTTGATCGTCTTGCGGGCGAGCGAGCCCTCGGTGCCGTTGGCGATGCTGTATTGATATCCGGGCGCGTGGCTGTTGGCGGCGTGGGGGTCGAGCATCGTCATCTCGATGAACCCGCTGGCAAGCTGGGGGGCTTCCTTCACCTGGAGGAGCTGGTCGGCCACGCTGTTGACGACCGTGCCCTCGCTGTGGCCGATGAAGTGGATGTCCACCGGGTCGCCGGCCGGGAATTCCGAGGCGACCTTGTTGATGATCCTCGCGAGCTTCGGCCCCTGGCGGGCGGCCCGGCCGGGGGTCCGGCTATCGGCGGCCCAGACGTACTTGATCACCGAATCATAGCCCTGGGCCCGGAGCGAGTTGGCCATCTGCACTTGCCAGGAAGGGCCGGTGGCGTCGTCGTGCTGGTACTGGAGGCCCCCGTGGGTCACCACGCCGATCACGTGGGTATGGATCGTCCCGGTCCTCGACGCCAGGTCCGGCGCCCCGATGGCCGTGGCCGGGTTCGCCACGGCGAGGACGTAGGGCTGGTCGGGGACCGGCGGGAGGCCCGCGGGCAGGGGGATGGTCAGCGTGTGATGGCCGACCTGGCTCGCCGGCTGGCCGTTGTCGTCCAGCTTCGTCGTCCCCACGGACGCCGTGTCCATCGTCACCGACCCGATTTCCGAGTCCGCGGAGTCGTAGGTCGCGTCGGCCGATCGGTACAGCCCGAACTCCAGGGAAGGCGGGAGGTTCGTCCCGGTGATGTCGTAATCGATCACCACCTCGTGGGAATCATTGGTGTGGGCCGAATCCACCACGACCGACGGCAGGGCCGCCGCCGAGAGCACCAACCTCGGCTCCAGCCCCTCGATCGACCGCCCGAGCTCGGGCTTCCGGGACGGACGACGGCCCTCGGCCTCGATCGATCGGAAACCTCGCTGGAAGAGCCTCATGGACCGACCCCCGGGGGAGAAGAGACGATGCGCCTCTCCCCCAGGATCGGCCGACCCTCCCATCCGGCATGAGCCCGAATTCCGGAGAAATCCGAAGAATCCTCAAATCCTACCCAGACCCGCCGATCATCGGACCTTCGCGCGGAACTCGACGGAGCCCTCGGCCCCTGGAGCGATCGCTCCGGGGAGATCCCAGCGCAATTCCGAGGAGCCCGCCGCGTTCCCCTCGGCGGAGAACACGGTGCCCTGCGGCCCCATCGCCGAGTTCGGCACGTATTCCAGGCGGGGCAAGAGGCTGTCGATGACCGAGACGTCCCGGATCGGCACGTTGCCCATGTTGCGGTAGCGGATGGTGAAGGTCACGACGTCCCCCGGCTCGGCCTCTCCGGCGCTGACCTGCTTGACCACGGCCAGGCCCGGCTTGTTCGGCGGGACTTCCACCCCGGCGACCTCCGAGGACGTCCACGACGAGACCTTTTCGCCCAGGCCCTCGACCACCCCTCGGACGATCGCCCCTTCGGCCGTCTTGATCGCCTGGAGCTTGATCGCGTCGCGGTTCATTTTCATGGCCAGGTTCTGATTGGCAACTTCCATGTTCTGCACCAGAACGCGCCCGGCCACGTGGGTCGGCACGTCGTAGCCCTGGAGGACGCGCAGCTCGAAATGTTCCCCGGCGGAGACCCGCCCCTTCATCCCGGACGCCCGGGCGCGGTGCCGGGCCATCTCGGGCGATTGGTTCTGCGTGAACTTCTTCGCCATCTGCCGGGCCTGATGGGTCACCTGATGCGCCGCGATCTCGCTGGAGGCGAGGTTCTCGACCAACCTCGTCTCATTGGCCCCGACTCCGGACCTCAGGACGGCGAACCTCGGGGCGTAGAGGCAAACCATGTTGGTGGGCAGGACCCTCGGGCGTTGGTCGGCGCGGAACCGGATCACGGCGTCCCTCGGGTCGATCCCCCGGAGTCCGCCATCGCCGCCGAACGCCGCGGGCGAGGCGTGGTCGCCTCCGTCGCAGAGGAATTCGTCGCGAGGCAGCCACGACCGGCCCGGAGGAGGCGGCGTCCCGCGGACCGGCCCGCAGGGCAGGGGGCACCGGCCCCCCTCGGGCCCCGAGAAGGGGCAGGGGACCGAGCCGATCGACCACTCCGCCTCTCCGGAAAGCTCCTCGAACGTCGGGGCACGACTGCCGATCCTCACCACCGCCACGACCCGACCCAGCACCTGGGCGACCTTCAGGGGATCTTCGACCGGAGAGAGCGTCACGGCCGGAATCCGGTCCTTGGGGAGGCTCACGGGCAGGGCCTGGTCGGGCGCCTCGAGGTAGACGGCCTGCGTGACCAGCCGGCCGCGATCGGCGGCGTCCTCGACGTCGTCCTCGGTGATCGCGATCCGAATCGGGTACTTCGTCGGGTCGATCCCCGGGGGCCGGTGGAGGTGGCCGACCAGCTCCACGACCGGGAAAAGCTCCTTGCCCGGCGCCGTGGGCAGGTCCGAGAGCTTGAGCCGATACCCCACGCCCAGCTTCAGCCCCACGGCCCCCGTCGGAGGCCCGGCCAGGGGTTCGGTGGCCGGGCCGAGGACTTCCAGCTTCGCCCCATCGGGCACCGAGAACTTCACGACCTGCACCTCGGGCGGGATGATCGGCACCACCGACGCGGGCGGGACGCTCGGGGCCGGGGAGGCGGGCGAGGGGTCCGCCGTCTGGGCGGTCGCGGCCATCGGCAAGGCGGCGAGTATCAGGAACAGCGCCGGGCCGATCCGGCCGGGCGATGGGGATCGCGGGTCCATCAGTTCCTCCTGGAAGGGCGCACGACGCGCCGGGATCGGCCCGGGCCAGGCCAGGGCCCGCGATCCGGACGAGGAAAAAAGACCGCCCCGGAAGGCCGCGGCTCGGGAGGCGCGACCCGCCGGGGCGGAGGGCAACTCGGTCAAAGGCCGGGGGGCCTGGGGACGACTCAGAGCCCCGGGTTCGGCGGCGAGAGCGAGGGGGGCTCGGCCGGCGAGGCCAGCGGCATGTCGCCGGGCTTCGGGGCGTCGGCCGGGGCGGCCGGCTCATCCCCGGGCTTCGGGGCATCGGCCGGGGCGGCCGGGGCGGCCGGATCGGCACCCGGGACCGGGTCGGCGGCCGGCGGGGGAGCCGCGGCCGGCGGGGGAGCCGGGGTCGGGGCCGGCGGAGGCGTGACGACTCCGGGGGCCGGAACATTCGGGTCCACCGGGACGGTCGGGGCCACCGAGCTCGGGGCCTGGAGCCTCATCCCGCCAATCGCCGGGTTGCCCGGCTCGTTCAGATAGCGGGGAGCGGCCGGCACGACCATCGCCGGAGATCCCGTCATCGGCACCGAGGACACCCCGGCCGCCGGCATCTCCAGGTCGATCGCCCCGAGACGCACGATCATGAGGATCGTCCCGCGACGGTCCGCCTCCAGGATCGGGTCCACGCCCGGGTCCAGGCGGGTCGAGACCAGCGTCTCCACGCCCGAGACGGCCAGTTCCTGGTACTTCGGATCGGGCAGGTAGACCACCTTCGTCACGAAGTTCCCGGCCGTGACCTGGTCGAAGTCATCCTCGGTGAAGATCGCCGGAATCGGGTTATGCGTCAGGAACGCGTCGGTCGCCGGGGTGCTCGGCGCGATCTCCAGGGTCGGGTAGAGGACCAAGCCCTCGTGCCCCTTGATGTCGGTGATCTTCAGCCGGTAGATGTAGCCCTGGGTGAAGTTATAGCGGGCCGGAACGGTCAATTGGGCGGGCAGATAGACCCGCTCCGCCCCGTTGGCCCCCCCGGCGGCGGTCTGCCAGCCGATCTTCATCCCGGTCGGCTCGACGAAGAAGATCTGGCTGCGGATGTTGGGGAACCGCCGACCGGGCTGGCCCCCGCCTGGGCCGCCCATCCCCCCGCCGTGGGAACAGGTCGGGCCTCCGGCGCATCCGGCGACCCCAGCGGCGCATCCGGCGCCCGGGGTGATCATCCCGCCCGGGGGCGCCGGCCCGTCCACGACCGCATCGGGCCCGAGGAGCTTCTTGCCTCCGACGTGGGGCTTGCCGAACAGCCCGCCGGTCGAGGTCGCCGCCGCCAACAGCAGCACTCCGATCGTATTCATCATTCCTCCTGAGGACGTCCCCGGAGGCCGGCGTCTCCGGCTCGGGGTTGCCGCCGTGCTCCTGGCTGATCGCGCCGACTCGGCCTCGACGAGGGGCCAAATCGCCCGCCCGGACCACCCCGACCGGCCCGGCCGGGGTTGCGGTTCGGAGCGTCTGGCGATAGGATCGGGCGATCCCCTCACCGCTCTTCAGGCAAAATCGGCACGACCCCACCATGCCCAAGAATCGGCTCGTCCCCACGCTCCTCGTGGCGCTGACCGTCCCTCTCTGGGCGATGGCCCAGGCCCCGTCAGATTCGCCCGGCTCCTCCCCGGGGGCGGCCCGGCCCAAGGAAGAAGTCGCGCCCCCGACGGCCGCCGAGAAGAAGATCGACGAGGCCATCAAGAGGGTCCGGGCCGTCCAGTCGGTCTCCGCCGACCTCCGCGTCTCGGCCGACATGCTCGACCAGAAATTCAGCCTCAAGGGCCAGTACCAGAAGGCCCCGGGCAACCGGGTCTACCTGCTGCTGACCGTCGTCGGCCTGGCCGACGCCAAGGGGACCGTGCTCCAGGTCTGCGACGGCAAGACCATCTGGGACTTCTCCCAGGTCATCGATACCCAGACCTGCAACCGACTGACCCTCAAGCCGATCCTCGACGCCCTGAACAAGCCGGAATGCGACGCCGAGTTCCGCGAGAACATCCTCTCGGGCCTGGGGTTCGCCGGACCGGAGGCCCTCCTGACCGGCCTCCGCAAGTCGTTCCTCTTCGACCAGATGCGCGAGGGGGACCTCGACGGCAAGCCCGTCCTGATCCTCAATGGGACGTGGAAGGACACGACCTTGCCGATCGGTCCCAACGGGATGGTGTTCTCCAATTTCGCCCCGTTGCCGCCCTACGTGCCGGGCCTCGTCTCGCTGACCCTGGGCAAGGACGACGACTGGCCCTATCAAATCGCCTTCGAGGGCCGGATGCCCACCCAGCTGGAAACCAGGAAGAGCGAGGAACGCGAGCTCGGGCCCGACGGCCGCCCGAAGGGCCGGAAGCTCAGCGGGCAGGCCGGCAAGCCCACCAAGATCAGCCTGACGTATTCCAACGTGAAGCTCAATCCCGAGATCCCCGACAAGACCTTCGCCTTCACCCCTCCGGCGGGGATCAAGGTCCAGGACGGCACCGACATGATCGCCGGCCAGCTCGACCAGAAGATCGCCGAGATCGCCGCCCGGAAGAAGACCGAGGCCGCCAAGGGAACCCCGGTCCTCGACGGCTCGCTGACCGCCCCCGCGCCCACCTCCCGGTCGATCCCCGGCTCCGATCTCCTCAAGCCGCCGGCCGAAGCGCCCCGGTAAGATCAGAGCACGAATCGAAGGAATTCCGGGTCCGACGGGCGCCAACGGCCGATAAGATCGAAAGGGGATGGTCGGCTTCGAGAGATCGGGCTTGCCAGGGGCGGGGCCTCGGGCTAGGATTCGCCGCCCATCTCGACCACCCCGCCGACTTCCTCGCCGAGCACCCCGACCCGAGGGGAAGGTCCGTCCCCCAGAGCCGTTCCGAACCCTCCGAGTCCGGGGGTGCGGACCGGGGAGGTCTCCCGAATGGTCCGTCGCCCCGTTCTGCTCGCCGTGGTCGCCGCTGGGCTCGCCGGCGGATGCGCCACGGGCCGCGTCGGGCCGTTCTCCTCGAAATCCGACGTCGCCGCCGATCGGCCCGCCCCGGGGATCGCCGCGGTCGTCGAGAGCCACAATCAGAACGCCGAAAAGGTCACCAGCCTCGAAGCCACCCCCGCCGTGACCGGCAAGATGGGGCGGTTCGGCGGGAGCCTTCGCGGCAACCTCGTCTTCGAGAAGCCCCGGAACTTCCGGTTCGTCGCCACGCCGACCATGAGCTCCAAGCCCGAGGCCGACTTCGGCTCCAACGACGAGGAATTCTGGGTCTGGATGAACGACCGCAACCCGGCCGACCGGGCCGTGTACGTCTGCCGGTACGACGCCGAGACCACCGGCACCGCCGAGCTGCCGTTCCAGCCCGAATGGGTCGTCGAGGCCCTGGGCTTCCGGCCGATCTCCCCGGCCGAGGAGAGGCAGATCCGCGTGAGGCCCGGCGATCGTCCGGGGACCGTGGTCTGGGTCCACAACCGGACGACTTCCAGCGGGGAGCCGGTTCAAAAGGCGACCCTGCTCGACGCCCGGACCGGCCAGGTCCTCCGCCACGAGTTCTACATGCCCGGCGGGAAGACGCCGGTGGCCACGGTCACCCCCGCGCGATTCGCCCAGGTGGAGCGCCGGGATGCCCGAGGCCAGACCGTCCTGATCCCCCAGAACATCCACATCCGGTTGACCCCTCCGCAAGACCCCAGCGCGGCCACCGAGTTCGACCTCAAGCTCGAGGACATCCGCGTGAATGCCCCGATCACCGAGGCGCACCGCGAAGGGCTCTTCAGCGTCCCCAAGATCGGCAACGATCGGGTCGTCCGCCTCGACGGCAACGCCGGCGGCGAGGTCAAGGGGACCGAGTATCGCCCGAGTCGCCCCGCGCCTCCGGCCGGGGGCGTGCCGAAGCTGGGCGAGCCCGAGCCCTTCAGCTCGCCCGACGAAAATTACCTGAAGAAGTCCGACGCCATGCCCCGGACCGAGGACGACCTCCAGAGGCCCGTCGATGGCGGCCTCGGCGCCCTGATCGGTCCGAACATGCCCAGCCCGCCCGAGCCTCCGGCCCTCCGGGCCGCCCAGGCCGGCCCCTTCCCGGGGTTGAATTGACCGACGCACCCCGATGATCGCCGGAGAATGGCCTGGGTGGCATGCCTACGTCTTCGTAGGCATGTCTTCTCCCATTCGTATTGCGAAGACATGCCTACGAAGACGTAGGCAGGCCACCCCAATGGGAAGCTATCCCACGTTCCTCTGCTCGGCGACCCGCCTCAGCCGCTTTCGGGCCTTGGCCAGGATCGGGCCGATCGAGTTCTCGGGCAGTCCGAGCTGCTTGCCGATCTGGCGATAGTTCAGATACTTGAGGTGGTAGAGCCGGACCACGTCCGCCTCGCGATCGGGGAGGTCCTTGAGCATCCGCTCGACCTCCTCGGCCGAGGCGATGGGTTCGGCGTCCTCGCCCTGGTCGTCGCCGACGACGGCCCGGGACACCGTCACGTGGCCGAGCTCGGCCTCCCGGTGCCTCTTGACGATCTCCTTGATGCAGATCCGCCGGGCCACGACCGTCAGGTAGGTCGGCAACGCGCTCTTGCCCTTGAAATGGCGGAGGACGCGATAATCGTCGTCCACGATCCCGAGGAAGACCTCCGCCGCGATGTCCTCCACGTCGTCGGGCCCGAGCAACAGGCTCCGGGCGTGCGAGACGTGATGGATCACGTGATAGATCAACCCCATGTAGCGATCCACGAAGTCATTCCAGGCGCCCGGCTCGTGACGGAGGCACCGATCGAGCAATTGGCGGTCGATGTCACGCAAGGGCACGGCCGATCCTCCTCGCCAGGGGTCGGGCTCGGGGGCAAATCCGCGGAAGTCTCGTCCGGCGGGATTCAAATCCACACCGATCTTTCCATTGTACCCCACCGGCCGGATCGGGCAAGAATCCGCCGAAATTTCATGGATGCAATCATCTCCGCGGACGGGCGCACGACCCGAGCCGGGCGAGCCCCCCGGGACCGGCTTACCGCTCGACGATCCGGACGTGCTGGACGTTCTGAGCCTGGAGCCAGGTCAACAGCGCCTCCTGCTCCTCGGAAAGCTCCACCTCGGTCATGTTCGCCGTGTCGAGGGGCGAGACCAGGTCGATGACCCCGTCTTCCAGGAGCTGGGCCACGTCCTCGGCGGCGAACCAGTATTCATCCTCGCCCAGCGCGGGGACGCCGGCCGACCCTCCGGGGCGGACAAAATAGGCGACCTGGGAGCGGAGCCTCGGCGAGATCGCCCAGGGAGCGACCTCGGGACGTCCCACGGCCTGGATTTCGATCCTGGACATCATCGGGCCTCGCTGGTCACTTCGCCCCGGTCCCCGAGTCGATCACCACGGCCCGGAGGCCGCCGGACGACTCTTCCCACGCCGCCACGACCGGCCCTCGGCCCATCGGGCCCGATCCCACGACCGGGTCGTTCGCCTTCTCCGACAGGGGAGACACCAGCGGCAGCGTCCCCGAGAGGGCCCGAAGCCGTCCCGGGCGGCTTTCCAGCCACACCACCACCGGCCCGTTCGGGCCCGGGGCCGCCCAGGGTTGGACGCCGGCCCCGAGACGTCGCTCCGCCGCCCCGGGATAGTCCGAATAGACCTCCGAGGCGCGGGTCCAGACCGCGTCGATTCGCCCCTTCGGGCCCGCCGCGATCGCCCCGCCGTCCATCGGGCACTTGTTCAAGACCCAGGTCTTCTCGCCGAGCTTCTCCGCCTCGGTGAAGGTCTTCCCGCCGTCGGTCGAGCGGGCGAGGTACATGTCTCGCGAACCCTTCACATCATTGCGGAACATCACGTAGAGGGTGCCGTCCGGGGCGAACGCGGCCGAGGGATGGCAGCAGGTGCAGATGCTTTTCTCCGGGGCCCGGTACACCAGGAGGTCACGCTCCCAGGTCTTCCCCTGGTCGAGGGACCGGGCCCCGAACAGCTCCATGCGATCGTTTCGGAGGTCCAGCCAGGCGCAGAAGAGCGAGCCATCGGGGGCCGAGGCGAGGGCGTGGAGACCCTCTCGGGCCGAGCCGGGCACCGAATTCAGCTTCACCGGCCCCGACCACGTCCGGCCCTCGTCGGCCGACCTCCAGGCCAGGACGTCGCCGTCCTTCCCCTTGCCGAGCTCGCCGCCCACGGCCGTGACGACCACCGCCCCGTCGGTCGCCGCGACCCGAGGGCCTCGCCGCATCCCCAGGGACAACGCCGGCATGCGCCCGACCTCGACGGCGGCTCCAAACGACTGGCCTCCGTCGGTCGAAACGGCCATTTCCACGGTGTTTCCCACCCCGAACGCCACGAACACCCGGCCGCGCTCGTCCACGGCCACCTGCGGTTGCTTCGCCTGGGTCTCGGCCGAGACCACGACCGGCTTCAAGGGCCCTACCCCGAGCGACAGGGCGGCGATCAGGGCCACGCAGGCGGACGTCATGACTCGGGCTCCGTGTCCATCCCCAGGGAATCTCGATCTCCGGCCGAGTGTACGACGAGGGGCCCGGCCGGAGCAAGGTCCGCGCCCGATCGCGCGAGCTTGACGACCCCGAGGCCCGGCGGTTAGCCTGAACGGACACTCCTCCACGAATCCCGCCGCGAGACGAGCCTCCGGGGAACCCGCCGTGAAAACCCCGCCCCTCGCGCTGCTGATCGCCGTGGCGTTCCTGGGTCCGGCCCGGGGCGACGAGCCGGCGCTCCGCCTCGCGATCCAGCCTCCGGAAATCCGCCTGGGCGAGCGTCAACAGGTGGTCGTGACCGGCCTCCTGGCCGATGGTTCGATCCGGGACTGGACCGATTCGGCCCGATTCTCGGTCGATCGGCCCGACGTGGCGGACGTTTCCCCGTCCGGCGTGGTCACCCCTCGTTCTCGGGGCGAGGCCCGTCTCCGGGTCGAGGCCGGAGGGTCGTCGGCCTCGGTGCCGATCCGGTTCGATGCGAACCCGGAGGCCCGGACCCCCAGCTTCCGGCTCGACGTCGCCCAGGTCTTCTCCAAGAGCGGCTGCAACATGGGGGCCTGCCACGGCAACCTCAACGGCAAGGGGGGGTTCCGGCTGAGCCTCCGGGGCGAAGACCCCGGGTTCGACCTGATCCAACTGACCCGCGAGTCCCTGGGCCGAAGAGTCGATCCCAATCGGCCCGACGCCAGCCTCGCGCTCCGCAAGCCGCTCGGCCAGTTGCCCCACGAGGGCGGCCAGAGGCTCCTCCCCGACTCCCCCGAGGCCCGGACCCTCCTGGGATGGATCGCCTCGGGCGCGACCGACGACGTCGCGACCGCGCCGAAACTGGTGAAACTCTCGGTCTTTCCGACCGAGCGTTACCTGGCTCCGAAGCCCAGTTCCGATCCCTCGTCACGGGGAAGCGCCAGCAGCTCGCGGTCACGGCCGAGTTCTCCGACGGCTCGCGACGCGACGTGACCCGCCAGGCCGCTTACGACGTGAACGACCCGGGTCGGGCCGAGGTCTCGGCCGACGGCCGGGTGATCTCGACCGGGCCGGGGGAAGTCGTCGTGGCGGTCCGGTATCTCGGCGGAAGAGGCGTGAGCCGCCTGGCGTTCCTCCCCGACCGGCCGGGCTTCTCCTGGGACGAATCGCCCGGTGAGAACCCGATCGACCTGGCGGTTTTCCCTCGCCTGAAGGCTCTGAAAATCCGGCCGTCCGACCCGGCCGGCGATTCGGCGTTCCTCCGTCGCGCCTATCTCGACGCCCTGGGCACCCTGCCTTCGCCCGACGAGGCCCGTCGCTTCCTCGCCGATCGCGACCCCCAGAAACGAGCGAAGCTCGTCGATCGCCTGCTCGATCGACCCGAGTTCGCCGACTTCTGGGCGCTGAAGTGGGCCGACCTCCTCCGCAACGAGGAGAAGACGATGGGCGCGAAGGGCGTCTGGTCGTTCCAGAGGTGGCTCCGGGACCGGATCGCGGCCGACGAGCCGATGGACCAGTTCGCCCGGCAGATCGTCGGCTCGCTCGGATCGACCTGGCAGAACCCCCCGGCGAGCTTCCATCGGACCAATCGCGACCCGCAGACCGCGGCCGAGACCGTCGCCCAGGTCTTCCTCGGCGTCCGCCTCCAGTGCGCCCGCTGCCACAATCACCCGTTCGACGTCTGGACCCAGGACGACTATTACGGCCTCGCCGCGTATTTCTCCAACGTCAAACGAAGGGAGATCGGCAACGTCCGGTCCGACGACCTGGACTCCCACGAGATCAACGGCGACGAGCTCGTCTATCTCGAAGGCAAGCCCGGGACGGTCCACCCCCGGACCGGCCTCCCGCTCTCGCCGAAGCCCCCCGGAGGGCCGGCGCCGGCCCTCTCGCCCGACGATCCCGACGCGCTGGACGACCTCGCCGGCTGGCTGACCCGGGACAACCCCCAGTTCGCCCGGAACCTGGCCAACCGCGTGTGGTTCCACCTGATGGGCCGGGGGGTGGTCGAGCCGGTGGACGACTTTCGCGACTCCAACCCCCCGTCCAATCCCGCCTTGCTGGAGACGCTGACCGAGGAGTTCGTCCGCGGCGGCTATCGCCTCAAGCCGCTGGTGGGATTGATCTTGAAGTCGAAGACGTATGCCTTCGGTTCGCGGCCCAACGCCACCAACGCCGACGACGAGGCGAATTTCGCCAGGGCGGCCGTCCGACTCCTCCCGGCCGAGGCCCTCCTCGATGCCATCGGCCAGGCCCTGGACCGCCCCGAGCGGTTCCCCGGCGCCCCGAAGGCGATGAAGGCCGCGCAGCTCCCCGGCGCGAAGATGGGGGGCGAGTTCCTCAAGGCGTTCGGCAAGCCCGATCGCCTCTTGACGTGCGAATGCGAGCGGTCCGACGCCACCACGCTCGCCCAGGCGTTCCAGTTGATCAACGGCGAGGCCGTCCGCCTGCGATTGAAGGCCCACAACAACCGGATCGGCCGATTGATGGACGCCGGCAGGCCCGATCCCCAGATCCTCTCCGAGCTGTATCTGGCCGCCCTGAGCCGAGAGCCGACCGAGGAGGAACGCCGGGTGCATCTCTCGCACGTCGCCCGCTCCGAGGAGAAGCGGAAGGCGTGGGAGGACGTGGCCTGGGCGATCCTCAACAGCAAGGAATTCCTCCTGCGTCATTGATCGACCCGAGCCCCTCCCGCCAATCCCCGAGAAACGCCCCATGATCGCCGAAATCGCCCTGCTCCTGACCCTCCTCACGCCCGCCCAGGCGGCGCCGTCGGGGGAGGCCGCGAAGATCAAGACGGCTCACGAGCAGGCCCAGGCCTGCGCCAACGCGACGGTCAAGGGGGACTTCGCCAAATTGGCCGACCTGACCCATCCCAGCGTCCTGAAGGCCATCGGCGGCCGAGAGGCGATGATCGAGAAGACCTCCGCCGCGATGGATCAAATGAAGCAGCAGGGGATGAGCTTCGACCCCCCGAAAGTGGACGCTCCCAAGACCCTGACTCGCTCGGGCTCCACCCTCTTCTGCGTCGCCCCGACGGCCATCACCATCAAGGCGCCGACGGCCAGGATCAAGATGAAGTCCTTCCTCCTCGGCGTCTCGACCGACGACGGCAAGACCTGGAAGTTCCTCGACGGCAACCCCGGCGAGGAGAACCTCCGCAAGATCCTGCCCGAGATCCCCAAGGACATGAAGCTCCCGGAGAAGACCAAGCCGGAGATCGAGCGGGCCAAGGACGAGAAATAAGCCAGGCCCCCGGAATCGAGGAACCCGCCCATGGATCACGCTTGCCCCGACTATCGCGACGCCTTCCGGCTCTCTCGCCGAGGGCTGATCCGCGCGGCGCCGCCGGGTTCGCCGGGCTGAGCCTGCCGACCCTCCTCCGGGCGGCCGACTCCTCCCCGGGCATCCGCCCCCGGGCCAAGCACGTGATCTTCCTCCACCAGTTCGGCGGGCCGTCGCACATCGACACGTTCGACATGAAGCCGTCCGCCCCGGACAAGATCCGGGGCGAGTTCCGCCCGATCGCCTCGGACCTCCCCGGCGTCCCCATCACCGAGCATCTCCCCCGATTCTCCCGGGTCCTGGGCCGGTTCGCCCAGATCCGCGCCGTGAACCACCGGATGCGGAACCACTCGCCGGCCGCTTATTATAGCTTGACCGGGCACGTCCCGCCGCTCGACGACATCCGCCTGAGGGACACCCTGGAGCTTTATCCGACTTACGGGAGCACCGTCAGCAAGCTCAAGCCGAACGACGACCCGGCGGTCCCCACGTTCGTGGCCTTCCCGCACGTCCTCCGGGACGGGGCGTTGACCCCCGGCCAGACGGCCAGCTTCCTGGGCAAGTCGTTCGACCCGTTCTTCATCGGCCAGGACCCCAATTCCTCGGGGTTCCGCCTGCCCGAATTGACGCTCCCGTCCGACACCAGCCTGGCTCGCCTGGACGACCGACGGACCCTCCTGAACGCCATCGACCGCCAGGCCGACCTGATGGAGACCTCGGCCACGGCCCGGGGCATCGATGCCTTTTATGATCGCGCCCTGACCATGCTCGCCTCCCCGGCCGTGAAGCGGGCGTTCGACCTTTCCTCCGAAGACCCGAAGCTCCGCGACGCTTACGGCCGAACAACTTACGGCCAGTCTTGCCTGATGGCGAGGCGGTTGGTGGAGGCGGGGGTCCGGTTCGTCACGGTGTATTATTCGGCCTCGATCGGCGGACAGGCCGGCGGCGGCTGGGACACCCACGGCGAGAACTTCCAGCAGCTCAAGAATCGCCTCCTGCCGATCACCGACATGGCCGTGCCGACGCTGATCGAGGACCTCTCCTCGCGGGGGCTCCTGGACGAGACCCTGATCGTCTGGATGGGGGAATTCGGCCGGACGCCTCGGGTGACGGACACGAAGCAATTCGGCCCCAACGGACGGGACCACTGGCCCAACTGCTACACCGCCCTGATGGCCGGCGGAGGGGTCCGACCCGGGGCGATTTACGGGTCGAGCGATCGGATCGGGGCCTATCCGGCGACCGACCCGGTCTCCCCCGACGACATCGCCGCCACCATGTTCTGGGCGCTCGGGATCGACCCCTCGGCCGAGTTCCACGACGCCCTGAACCGCCCCCTGCCGATCGCGGCGGGCAAGCCGTTGACGGCCATTTTTGGTTGATCAATCGTTCGTATTGCCTTGTCGGGTGGCATGCTTACGTCTTCGTAAGCATGTCTTCGGTTCGAGACTGACCGAAGACATGCTTACGAAGACGTAAGCATGCCACCCAGCCGTTCCCCGAATTCGGATTCCTGGTACTGCCTCTTCCGTCGTTCCCGGGTCGGCCCGATCGCGAAATCCCCTCGCCGCCGGGGCTGGAACGGGTATGATGAAGGGGGGTTGACGCCGATCCTGGAGAGAGGACCGTTCCGTGGGTCTCTCGAACGGGGCGGTTGGCATGTTCGACCGCCGGGCCTCCCGGCCGGATCGCTTCGCCCGAGGGCGGGTTTCTGGAGAGGGCGGACCGGAGTTCCGGCTCGTCGCGGACGAGCCGCCGGGGACCGGGTTCCGCCCGGGGAGATGAGCGGTTGGTGGGTCGGATCGAGGGACTCTCGCGATCGCTCGTGATCGTCGGCGCCGGGACCGCCGGGCTCGCCGCCGCCGAGGAAGCGGCCCGGTGCGGGCTCGCCGCCTCGGTCCTGGATGATCGCCTTTCCTCGGGGCCGCCCGAGGCGGGCCAGGACGGATTCCGGGTCTTCGCCGGGGTTTCCGCCATCGCGCTGTCGCCCGATCGCGAGCTGCTCTGGGGGGGATCGGACCAATCCGGAGTAATCCGGCCGGATCGGCTGATCCTGGCCACGGGCGGCCGGCCGCGAACCGTGCCGTTCCCGGGCTGGACGCTCCGCGGCGTCCTCTGGCCGGACGAGTTCGGCGCCCGTTCGAGCGGCTTCGACGACCTTCGCGCGATCGTCGCCGGGACCGGACCGGCCCTCCTGGCGATCGCCGCCGAGCTCCGTGACGCCGGGGCCCGGGTCGTCGCGGTCCTGGAGGCCGGCTCGCCCCCGCCGACCGACCCGGATTCGCCCGAGGTCGCGGAAGTCCCGGCCTGGCTCGCCGCGGCCGAGCTCCGCGAAGACCTCGCGACCTCGGGAATCCCCGTCCTCCACGATCACGCCCTGTTTCGGGCCATCGGGATCGAGCGGGTCGAGGAGGTCGAATTCGGGCCGGTCGATCCCGAGGACTGGTCGCCGATCCGGGACCGGGCGCAGACCTCGGCCGTCGATCTCGTGGTGCTCGACTTCGGCGAGCTGCCCCAGGACGAGCTCGCGACCCTCGCCCGATGCTCGCAACGGTTCGATCTCCCGCTCCAGGCCTGGGTTCCGACGCGGGACCGCGTGCTCCGGACCACGATCCCGGGGATTTTCGCCGTGGGGATCGGGGCGGGGGTGGCGTCCTCCCTGGTGGCCGAGGAAGAAGGCCGGATCGCGGGGATCACCGCCGCCGAGGAGGCGGGCTTGCTGTCGAGGACGGCCGCCGAGTCGAGGCGGGCCGAGGTCTTCGCCCGGCTCGACCGCCTGGTCGAGGCCCGCCGGGCGATCGAGGGCCCCTCCCGAATCCGGCCGGGGCTGTGGTCGCTGGCCGACTCTACGACGGTCCTCTGTCCGTGCGAGGGGGTCACGCTCGGCGCGGTGGAAGCGGCCCTGGCGAGCGGCCCGGCGGACCTTTCGACGGTCAAGCTGGCGACCCGTCTCGGGATGGGCCCGTGCCAGGCCCGAAGGTGCGGCGCGTCGTCGGCCGCGATCGTCTGCGAGAAGAGCGGCCGGACCCCGGCGGAAGTGGGCCGGATCAACGCACGCCCGCCGGCCCGGCCCGTCACGCTCGGGGCCCTGGCCCGGATGGACGTGCCGGCCGGGTCCACGCCCATCGACGCCCAGGACGCCATCGGCGGGAGGGACTTGTGACGCGGTCGTCCGAGGTGGTCGTCATCGGCGGAGGGGTCATCGGCGCGTCGGTCGCGTACTTCGCGGCGAGGCGAGGTCTCGACGTGATCCTGATCGACCGCCCGAAGCGGGGCCGGGCCACCTCGGCCTCGGCCGGGGGCTCTGGCCGATCGGCGAATCCGTCGGGCTCGGGTGCGGAGTGATCTATTACAAGGCGATGGCCGCCGAGAGGAAGGGCGAAGGCCGAGGCCCGTCGGCCCTGCCCGCCGCCTTCCTCGACTTCGCCCTCCGCTCCAACGCCATGTTCCCGACCCTGGCCGGCGAGCTCCGCGACGCCTCGGGGATCGACATCGAATGGGACCGCACGTCCCTCCTGTTCATCCTGTTCGACGAGGGGGACGTCGCCTTCGGCCGGAACGTCCAGGAACGGTTCCCCGGAGGGGGACGGTCGGTCACCTGGCTCGGCGCCGACGACCTGGCGAAGGCCGAGCCGGCGGTCAGCCGATCGGCCCTCGGTGCCCTGCGGTTCCTGGGGGACGATCAGGTCAATCCCTACAAACTCGCCGATGCGTTCCGGGCGGCGGCCCGGGCCAAGGGGGCGCGGGTCGTCTCACCGGCCGAGGTCACGGGCCTGAGGATCGAGGGCGGGGCCGTCCGGGGCGTCGAGCTGGCCGACGAGGCCATTTCGTGCCGGCTGGTGATCAACGCCGCCGGGGCCTGGGCCTCGGAGGTCGGCCGGATGGCCGGCGTGGAGATCCCCGTGAAGCCGATCCGGGGGCAGATCCTCGGCACCGAGGCCCTGCCTCCCTCGCTGTCCGCCTGCCTGTCCACGGCCGATTGCTACCTCGCCCAGAAGAGGCACGGCGAGATCGTGATCGGCAGCACGACCGAAGACGTGGGCTTCGATCACGGCGTGACGCCGTCCGCCCTGAAGAACCTCGCCGCCGGGGCGATCCGGGCGGTCCCTTCGCTCGAAACCGTCAGCCTGAAACGGACGTGGTCGGGCTTCCGGCCGGGGACCCCCGACGAGCTGCCGATCCTCGGCCCGGTCGAGGGCCTGCCGGGCTATCTGAACGCGTGCGGCCATTTCCGAACCGGCATTCTGAACGCTCCGCTGACCGGCCTGTTGCTCGCGGAGATCGCCTCCGGGGATCGGCCGTCGGTGAATCTGGAGCCGTTCGCCCTGTCCCGGTTCGGTCTGCGGGAAACCTGCCTGGCGACCGCGGAAGTCCCCGGGCTCCCGGCCTCGGCCGGGCTTCATCCGACCCCTCGGTGAGCCGACCTTGGACCGCATCGCCCCTTCCGTCGCGGCCCAGCGGGCCGTCCCGGTCGTCGAGAACGCCGCGATCGCCCGGGACACGTTCCGGCTCCGGCTGGCCGATCCGGCGATGGCCCGGCAGATCCTCCCCGGGCAGTTCGTGATGATCCGCCCCTCGGCCGGGACCGACCCTCTGCTGGCCCGGCCGTTCGCCCTGTTCGACGTCGTCCGCTCCCCCTCGGGCGAGCCCGAAGCCTTCGAGGTCGTCTACCTCGTGATCGGCCGGGGAACGGCGGCGCTCTCGAAGGCGAAGCCGGGCGACCTGCTGACCGTCTGGGGACCGCTGGGCCACGGGTTCGGCCCCTCGCCCCACGGCCCGGCGGTCTTCGTGGCCGGAGGGATCGGCCAGACGCCGTTCCTCGCCCTGGCGAAGTGGTGGACCGGACGCGCCGAATATGGCCTGGAATCGGGGATCGCGGGCGCTCGGGCCTCCTCGACCACCCTGCTCTACGGGGTCCGCTCGGCCGACCTGCTCGCCGGGGTCGAGTTGTTCGAACAGGCGGGGGTCGAGGTCGAGCTTTGCACGGATGACGGCTCGGCCGGGCGCCGGGGGTTCGTCACGTCGGCGTTGATCGATCGATTGGCCCGAGGGGAACGACCGGCGAAGGTCGTCGGCTGCGGCCCTCCGCCGATGCTCTCGGCGTTGTCGAGGATCGTCGAGGAACACGGCCTCGATGCCGACCTTTCGCTCGAAAACCACATGGCCTGCGGGTTCGGGGCCTGCTTCAGCTGCGTGGCGCCGATCCGTCAAGACGACGGATCGGTCGACCTGAGACGGGTTTGCGTCGAAGGGCCGATTTTCCCGGCGAGGACCGTGGTTTGGGAGTAGGGTGCATGCGATGCACCGTCTTCGATTCCTTCCCGCGTCGAACGGAATCGAAGATGGTGCATTGCATGCACCCTACACGCGGGTGCATTTCATTCACCCGACGGGTTTTCATAGGGACCACCCTCGGGGAGGAACGGTTCGAGGGGGCAATCCGCGCACTTCGCCACCGACGCCCGGCAATGCGTCTTGCCCAGCCCCTCGAACATCGCCGAGAGGGCCGCCAGGGCCGGGGCGTCGCCCGGTTCGAGCGATTCGAGGACCGATCGGGCCTCCTCGTACTCGGCCGAGGCGTCGAGCCAGCCGTGACGGACCAGGATGCGGTAGGAGGCCCGATCGACCGGGTAGACCGGCCGGTTCAGGCCGATCAGCAGGAGCGAATCGACGGTCGCCGGGCCGAGGCCCGGGATGGCCAGCAACGCCTCCCGAAGCGCCTCGGTGGAGGTTCGTTCGAGGGCCTCGACCCCTCCGGACTCGACGACGACCCGGGCGAGCCTCTGGATCGGCTTGAGGACCTTGGGCGAGAGGCCGGAGGTCGGGCCTCGAATCCCCCGGGTGGCCTCGACCAGCTCGGTCAGGTCGGCCTCGGCGAGGGCCTCGGGCGAGTCGAGCCCGCTGGAGGCCAGGGCCTGGACGACCTTCGCGGCCTGGTTCGGGGCGAAGCTCGCCGAGAGCAACCCGGTCAGGATCGCGAGGAAGGCGTCTCCGGGGCGATCGGCGACCGAGGAACGCTCCGGCCCCCCGAGCCGGTCGGCCAGGGGGGCGCGAAACTCGCCGTAGGCATCCCGGAGCGAGGGCATGGGGTCAGGCGCCGGCCTTGGCCAGGGCGGCGCGGTACTCCCGGACCAGCTTGCTCTTGCGGCGGGCGGCGGTGTTCGGGTGGAGGATCCGGCGGGCCCCGGCCTTGTCGATCTTGGCCGTGGTGATGCGGAAGTCGGCCTCGGCCTTCTCGCGCTCGCCCGAGGAGGCGTTGGCGAGCGTCCTCTTGGTCATCGTCTTGATGATCTTCTTGACGATCCGGTTGTGCATCCGGCGCTTCTGGCTCTGCTTCAGGCGCTTGATCGCGGAGGGCGTGTTGGGCATCGCTGGGTCCGGTGACTCGGAACGAAACGTTTCGGATCGAATTCGGCGGTCCCGCCGAGGGCCGAAAGGGCCCTTCTCGGCGGAAAGCGGCGAGTGTATCAGGAACCGCCCCGACTGTTCAAGTCCTGGAGTCTCTGGGCGACGTCTTTGTACGTGTAATCCTCGGCCGCGACCTCGTTGTAATAGTCCTCGGCTTCCTTGAGCTTGCCCTGGGCCTCGCAGACCCGGCCCAGTCGGTAGCGGACCTGGTTCTGGAAGGCCATGTCGCCGGAGTCGGCCAGGGCGAGGGCCTCGACGAAGTTCTTCTCGGCGAGCTTGGCCAGCCCCTTGGCCTCGAACGACTCGCCGGCCAGGTGGAGGGCCTGGGCCTTGAGCTCGGGGTTGGATCGGGCCTTCTGGAACGCGGCGATGGCGTCGTCGTGCTTGCCGATCGAGGCCAGCATCCGGCCGTACTGGATCTGGAGGTTGGCGTCTTCGGGATGGGCCTCGGCCCTCCACCGCGCCTCGGCCATCTCGTAGGCCGAGAGCTTGGTTTGGATGGCGGCGATCTTCTCCGAGGCGGCGGGGTCGTCGGGGTTGTCGCGGAGCTTCTTGGTCCAGGAGTCCAGGGCCCGGCGGAGGCGGGCGATCTGGATATCGCCGTGGGCCGACTTGAGCACGGGGTCCTCGGGGATGGCCTTGCGGCCCTGGGCGAGGACCTTCTCGGCGTCGTCCAGGCGGTTGTGGGCCTTGTGGATGTCGGCGAGCTGGAGGTACAGGCCGACCCGGCTCGGATCGGCCTCGATCTCCTTGACCAGCCGTTCCTCGGGGGTCTGGATCTTCCTCTTCATGTCCTCCATCTCGGCCTCGGCCGCCGAGCGATCCGGGCCGGAGGTGCCGGCGTCGTCCTTGTGCTTGTCGATCGCGGCGCCCAGGCCCGATCGGCTGATGGTGGCGCTGGCCGAGAGCGAGTTGATCTTGCGGCGGGCTTCCTCGTTGTTGGGCTCGAACTCCTTGACCTTCTCCCAGCAGCTGGTGGCCTTGCCCCAGTCCTCGTTGATCTCGTAGACGTGGGCCATGTACTTGAAGAACCCGGCGTCCTTGCCGACCTGATGGACGACCATCTCCAGGAGCCATCGCGACAGGGGCTTGAGGGCCAGGTGCTCGGCGGCCTCGGCGGCGTCCTGGGCGGCGCCGACGTCCCAGGGATTGTGCTTGAAGACGTCCTCGCACCCTTCCAGGACGTCCACCCACTTCCCCTTGGCCTTGGAGAGGCGGATGCCGGCCTTGATCGGCTGGACCCTCGCCCCGGCGAGCCGGCCGACCTTCGAGGGCTCGTTGCCGAAGGCCCGCCTCTGCACGCCCCGGAGGGCCTGGCGGTAGAGCAGGTTGCCCGGGTCGAGCTTCAGGGCGTTGCGGTACATGTCGATGGCATAGTCGAGGTTGTTCTTCAAGGCCGCGTCGTTGCCGTAATCGAAGAACGACCGGGCCTTCTTCTCCCTCATGTTGTGCTCGGCAGACTCGGACATCGACGCCATCCCCCCGCTTCGGAGACCGAGGCCGAGGGCCTCGCCGCCAGGGCCGCGACGACCCATCTCCCCGACCCCGTCCCGGGGCCGGACGCCGCGGCCGACTTTCCCCCACATTCGATCCCGTTCTTTTAGTATAACCAACGACGCCTCGCCACCCTCCAGCCCGGCCCGGCCTGGAGACCGAATTTGCTCCGGCGCGCGCCCCGGCCCCCGAGGACCTCCCGCCCATGACCGCCCCCGTGCTGAAGGACCAGGGGCTTTCCGGCCTGATCGCCGGACCCTTGCGCACCGTCGCCTCCGGCCTGGAATTCACCGAAGGCCCCCTGGGTTTCGCCGACGGCTCGTTCCTCTTCCAGGACATCAAGGCCGAGAAGACCTACCGAGTCGGCCCCGACGGCTCCGTCTCCGTCCTCCGCGAGAAGACCGGCGCCGCCAACGGCCAGACCTTCGACGCCTCCGGCCGGATCATCTTTTGCGAACAGAACGGCCGGCGAGTCTCCCGGATGAACCCCGACGGGTCGGACGTCTCCGCCGTCGTCGAGGCCTTCGACCTGCGGCGGCTGAACAGCCCGAACGACATCGTGTGCCGGTCCGACGGCCGGGTCTACTTCACCGATCCGCCCTACGGCGTGCCCTCGCCCGAGGCCAAGGAGCTGCCGTTCCAGGCGGTCTTCACCCTCGACCCGGGCGATTCGCCGAGGCCGCTGGTCGAGGACTTCGAGAAGCCCAACGGCCTGGCCTTCTCGCCCGACGAATCGATCCTTTACGTCTGCGACACCGCCCGATACCACATCCGGGCCTTCCGGGTCGAGCCCGACGGCCAGCTCGACCCGGCATCCGACCACGTCTTCGCGGCGATGGAGCCCGATTCGCCCGGGGGGCCTGACGGGATGAAGGTGGATCGCGACGGCCGGCTTTACGTGGCCGTCGCCCAGGGCGTCTGGGTCTACGAGCCCGACGGCCAGTTCCTCGGAATCCTCGCCACCCCGAAGCGGCCGGCCAACCTCGCCTGGTGCGGGACCGAGGCGGACGAGCTGGTCATCACGATGGGCAACACGGTCCTCCAGATCAAGATGAACGTCCGGGGCGTGATCCCGCCGTTCCGCGTATAACGGGCGGGACGTCCCCGACGTTCCGCCCCTCCGGGTTCAGGCCCCCGGGACGCCGAGCCTCCGGCAGGCCTCGTCGTAGCCGTCGGCGGTCCGGCCGAACTCGCTGGCGGTGACCCGGGCCAGGGCCACGAGCTGCCTCCAGCGGAACGCGGGCCGGGCGTTGGCGAACTCGTCCGAGGTGGTTCGATAGTATTTCTCGGCGTGGAGGGCGCCGTCCTCGCTCACGGCGAACGTCCTCATCAGGTCGAAGACCGGGCGGGAATCGCCCCCTTCGGCGCCGATCCGGGCCACCAGGGCGGCCGCCCTGGCCTGGTCGTTCCCCCGGATGGCGGCCTCCGCCTCGGGGAGGAGCTTCGCCGATTCGACCGTTCGGACGCCCTCGACCTCCTCGGGCCGGGGCCGAGGCGTCCAGTCGAGGAAATCGCCCCCTCGCTGGACCCGGTCGAGCGCGACCTGGTAGGCGCCCAGGATCAGGCAGGCCCTGGCGTTGCGGTCGTTGGCGACCCTCGCCAGGTTCCTCCAGGCATTGGCCGAGTCGCAGGCGTGGACGCCGATCGAATCGCCGTGGACGCTCCCCTCGGGCTTGCCCGGCTGGACCTCGGGCTTCCTCCGGCCGGAATCCCGGAGGATCAGTTGATTGGCGGCCAGGGCGATGGCCTCGCCCACCGAATCCGGCGAGAACCCTTCGGCCAGGGCGTCGGCGGCGGCCTCGGCGGCCGTCTCGGGCGAGCCCTCGAAGATCGCCCGCGAGAGGTGATCGACCCAGCCATCCTCGGCCGGTCGGGCGTCCCGGGCGAGCCGCATCTTGCGTTCGAGGAGCCGGGGGAGCAGGGCGCGAACCCTCTGGGTCTCGTCCTTCGGCATGTTCCGCTCGGAAGAGACGCAGAACCGGACCGACTGGCGGAGCAGGGTCTGGGCGTTCTCCGTCCCGACCAGGCCGACGAGGTCCCAGGCCCGATACGGCAGGACGACCCGATGGACGTCGGCATGATCTTCCACGGCCACGAGCAGCTCGTTGAAGGCGTCCTGCGCCCCGGCCCGGGAGATCGCGGCGAACGTGGCCTCGGCGCCGGCCACGTCCTTCTTGCGGATCGCCTCGCGGAGTGCCTCGCCAGGCGAGACGTCCTTGGGCAGATTCGCCACGGGCTCGACGGCGCGGAGCGTCTCCTTCGACGGGCCGAACGCCTGGAGCCGTGCGGTGTTGCGATACAGGACCTTCAGGACCGGCAGGGCCCGGCGATCCCCCGACGATTCCCCGGCCATGAACAGGGCCGGCGTCAGCGCCATCAGCGTGTGAAAGCCGACGTAATCCTCGCCGCCGAACGCCCGGGCGTTGGCCAGGGCCCCGGCCGCCACCAGGTCGCGGAGCGGCGTCCCGGAGCGGATCTTCTCGACCAGGACGGGGATCAACCGATCGGCCGGCGTGTCGCGGAGGAGCCCGACCAGGGGCTCGCGATCGCCGAACCGCAACGGGCCGGGATCGTCGCCTGCCCCGGCGTTCGCGGGGGCCAGGCCGAGCCCCACGGCCGCCTCCAGCCCCACCCCGGCGATCAGGACCCCCCGGCCGACGTCCCCCAGGAACTCCCTCCGGCTTCGTCCGTCGCGCATGATCCACCCCCGATCGAGTCGAAGCGTCGCGAGGGCGGAGAGGGCCCTCGCCGCCCCGACCATACCCGGGTCGGGCGGATCGTGAAAGGCTCGCGCGCATGGAATCGACGGATTCGTCGATGGATGACCGAGGCGGAGGGCTATTTCGGCCCGCTCGTCCCCTTGGGCGATTCGGCGGGATCGGCCTTGGCCTTCGGGTCGGCCTTGGCCTTCGGGTCGGCCTTGGCCTTCGCGGCGGTCTTGGCCTTCGCCTTCGTCTTCGGCAGGGGGACCGGCCCGCTGACGAGCTTCAGGGACGCCGAATTGATGCAGAAGCGGAGGCCCGTCGGCGGAGGGCCGTCGGAGAAGACGTGGCCGAGGTGGGCGTCGCAGGCGCTGCACATGACCTCGACCCGGAGCTCGGCCTCGCTGAAGTCGTTGGCCGTGACGATCCGGTTCGCGGCGATCGGGGCGTAGAAGCTGGGCCAGCCGGTGCCGGACTCGAACTTGGTCCGGGCGTCGAACACCTCATTGCCGCAGCAGACGCAGGCGAATTTGCCCTTGCCGTGGTAGGCGGCATACTTGCCCGTCCCGGCCGGCTCGGTCGCCTTGCGGCGGGTCACGAGGAACTGGTCCCGGGTCAGG
Source organism: uncultured Planctomycetota bacterium (assembly GCA_963737655.1). Taxonomy (GTDB): domain Bacteria; phylum Planctomycetota; class Planctomycetia; order Isosphaerales; family Isosphaeraceae; genus JAQGHR01. The sequence continues at coordinate 217,790 of CAVTTN010000002.1, forward strand.
ACCTTGGCCCATTCGGCCTCGGATTTCTCGACCCTCTTGGGCCGGCCGTCCTCGGCGGCGGCCCCGCCCCCCTGGGTGGCGGCCTGATCGAAGGCCACGACGGTTCCGACGGTCGCGAAGACCATCAGCGCGACGATTCCCGAACGGACGAACGGCCGAGACATGGCGAGACCTCCGGCGGGCCCGAGTCTGGGTAATCTGCACGACGCCACGATTGTATACGATCCCCCCCGTTCCTCGAACCCCGGAGTCCCGGAATGTCTCGATTCGAGCGATCCCGGGCGGAATCGTCGGTCCCCCGATCGAGGGACGCCCACGCCGCACGACCCCACTCCTCGGATCATCGCGAGCGAGGCCCCCGGCGATCACCCCATTTCTCGGCCGCGGATCTTCCGTGAACCAATTCATAATACACTGATTACTTAATATCAATAATCGCGGATAAAGCCCGGTGACCCGGAGGTCCGCGCCTGGTTGCGATTTTCGGGGCGAACAGCCCGCGAGGCGATCCGCCGCATCCCTCTATTCGGAAAAGACTTGCAATTTTTGAATGGAATTCTGTCGACATGATGTTCCCTCCGCGCGCACGGGTCGTTGCGCACCCGAAAACCCTATAATTTCAGCCCTTTTCGCGCGATTCCCGGAAAAAGTGTAGTCAAGTTCGCTCGAAGTGTCGTCAAGTTCGCGAACATCCAGGACGGCGCATTTTCCATTCTTGTTTTATTTGAACTATTCTACATTAACAGGTGTTTTGCCCTTTGCGGGCGCGAAGGAGGCGAATAATCCATCCATGACTCCACGCAATCGTGATGACGGTTCCCACAAGTTGCATGTTCAATGATCCATAAAATCATTGCCGTCTCGCACGCTCCGCGTGCCTGCGGACGCCGACGAACGAAGAGGACGCGGAGCGTCGAAGACGGCATTCCCACGCCGAGCGTGGGAACGAGTCGTCGAGCAAGTACCAACCCGGGATTATGAGCCATACGTGCTTTGTGCTTTAGAGACTCGAAGCAGGCGTGCAATCCATGCATGATTTCGCACAATCGTGATGACGGGCGGCACGCGATTGCATGCTCAATGCTCTATAAATGATTAACCAATTATGTTCCCACGGAGATCATGCGATCGGTGAGCGGGTTCCCCAGGAGGTCGGTCGGGAGCGAGGCGGGGGAGTCGGGCAGACGTAGGAAATATGCGTAGTTCTCCGTGGTGAGCGGGGAGGTCGGCGAGAGGGTCACGGTCCGGGTCGCCGGGTCGTAGACGGCCGTCTCGAGGGTCACCGGATGCTCGGAGAGGTCGATGCCGCCGTCGGGCCGACCGGTGACCTCGTAGGTGCCGAGGGCCTCGACGCTCGCCGGGTCCATCGGCTGGCTGAACGTCAGCGAGATGCCCCGGGGCGAGAGGCCCGTCGCGACGACCTCCGGAGGGACCTGGTCCGCACTGGGCTCGATCTCCAGGGAGCTGGCCCCCAGCCACGCGAAGGCGTGCGATCGAGGCAGGTAGGCGATCACCTGGAGCAGGATCTTCCCGGTCGGGACGAAATTCGGGTTCAGGCGGACCGGGACCGTCAGGCTCGTCTGTCCCGGCGCGAACCGATAGGTGCCGTCGATCGGCACGATCGGCAGCGCCGAGGGGTCCGGCCCGGTCGTGCGGAGGCTGCGGGACACGACCCGCTGGCCGGCCGATTCCGACACGGAGACGATGGGTCCGAGGACCCGGCGGTCATAGGGCGGAGGCCCGCCGGCCGCCGAGCTCGGGGATTCATCGAAGACGGCCAAGCTCTGAACCTTGAAGGTCAGCGCCCCGAGCGACCCGGCCGGCGAGCGGGTCACGGTGAAGTCCACCTCGCCCGTCTGCGGCGAGGCGTAGTGCCGGGCGAGCCCGGACTGGAGGCCTATCGGAGGCACGGCCGGTCGGCTCGAAACACTCAAGAGCGTCCGGCCTTCCAGGGGTTCGGCCCCGGGACTCGTGACGCGACCGTTCCTGGGGGCGGAGCTGGTCATCGGCCTCTCCGAGGGCTGACCTCGACCTGGAGGGGCCCGTTCGTCTTCGACCCGAGGCGATCCGACGTTGCACCGCCCCGGTTGTCTTCCGACTTCGGCTCGGCCGCGGGCCGTCTGGAGGAAATCTCCCGAGGGCGCGATCCGTCAACGCCGGTCTCGGGGCGCCGAGTTCCCGAGGGGGGTCGTTTGATCTTGAAGTGTCGATCTGGGAGGCACCGGTCGAGGACGTCCACTGCCACCCAAATCGGGGACAGATTCCCGGCCTGATCCTCGGAATCCCGGACGAGGTGGAGTCGAGAGCTTCCGCCGGAGTGAGGGGAAGGGGGTGAGCTTCACTCCCGAGGGACGCATGGATCGACCCTGGCTTCTTCGAACAGCCCGCTTGATCGGGCCCGGCCGGTCGGTCAAGCTCGGGGCTTCGGCCCTTCCTCTCCCCAAAGACGGTCCTTTGAGATCCGCGAGGCGCGATCATGGCGGACATCCATCCGGTATCGACGATCACGGCAGCCCCCGACGAGGCCCCGGCGCGAGGTGCCGGGCTCGTCTGGCTCCTGGCCATCGCGGCGGGGCTGGTCGCGGGCCTGGCCGGCTGGGCCGTGAGCGAGGCGTATTTGCACTCCTTCTCGTCCCGGATCGCGGCGAGGTCGGCGCCTCGGGGCTACCGGGCGGACCTCCGCGCGGGCGATCCGGCCTACGGTCCGTCGCGGGCCCTCCGCGCCTATCGCCAGGAATACACGACCCGGGCGGCGGCCGCGGCGGCCGGGTCGCTGGCGGTCTGCCTGGGCGTGGCGCTCGCCCTGGCCGGGGGCTCGCCGGGCGAAGGCCCCGCTCGGCGATCGGCGGGGCGATCGCGGGCGCGACGATCGGAGGGATCGGCTCCTGGATCGCCTCGGTCCTCGCCGTCCAGGCCTTCCACAAGGGGATGGACCTGGATCCCCTGGTCCGCAAGATCCCCGACCTGTGCTACCTGACCCTGGCCCACGGGGCGCCGGCCGCCGTGATGGGCCTGGCCGCCGGCCTGGGTTTCGGCCTGGCGATCGGCGGCCGGGGCCGGGCCGGCCTCGGCGCGATCGGCGGAGTCCTCGGCGCGATCCTCGGTGTGGTGGGCTTCGAGGTCGCCTGCGGGATGCTCCTGCCGCCGGAGCAGGAGGCCCTCGCCATCCCGGAGACGGCCGGCCTCCGCGCCACGGCCGCCATCGTCACGTGCCTGGCCGTCGCCCTCGGGGCGGCCTGGGCCGAGAGGAACCTGAAGTTTCGCCCGGAGAGCGGCGTCAAGCCTGCCTCGGTCTGAACGGGCCCGGTAAGTCCGCTCTCGCGGACCCGGCAAGGACCGCCCTCGACCACGCGACACGCGGACTCCGCAAGTCTTGAGTCGCCGTCGGGTGGTATGCTCACGAAGATGTGAACATGCCACCCGACCTGGATCACTTCTTCGCCAGGGCCGTCAGCGTCGGGCCGCTCTGGAGGGCCACGCGGAACCCGGTCTTGCGGGCGAACGTCCCCTTGGGCACGAGGGTCTCCGTGTTCGTGCCGGGGTCGAACGAGGCCGAGACGAGCTGGAGGACCTTGTCGTCCTTCGTGCCGAACTTGCGGTCGCGGCCGGCGGTCGTCACGCGGAACCGCGACGCCGAGGGCGCCGCCGAGGCCGTCATCGCCCCGGAGAACGTCAGGACCAGGCGGACGTGCCCCTTTCGGTTGAAGATCGCCTGGGCCGAGACGATCGACGGCGAGGCCACCGGAGTCGAAGCGGCCGGTGTGCCGGTCGGGGTCGTCGTCGGCGGCGTCTGCGGCTGAGGCCCGGCCGGAGTGGTGGGGGTCGTGACCGGGGGCGTCGTCACCGGGGGAGTCGTCACCGGAGGCGTGGTGACCGGGGGCGTCGTCACCGGCGCGGCGGCGATCGTGGCCGTGCCGGTCGCCGAGGTGACCACGGCGTAGCCATTCATGAGCGTCACGACGTCGTGATACGTCCCCGCGTTCGCATAGGTATGCGACGCCGAGACGACCAGCCGGCCGCTCTCGGCGGTGATCGTCCCGGTCGAGGCCGTGCCGTCTCCCCAGTCGATGCTGGCGACGTAGGACGAGGGGATCGTCAGCGAGACCCCGCCGAACGAGGCGATCGTCGTCGAGATCGCCTGGCCGGCGACGCCCGAGAGCGCCTGGGCCAGCGGAGAGAGCGGACCCGGGGCGACCGTCACGCCGGTGGAGGCCGTCGCCGGGGCCGAGCCCACGGTGTCGGTGATCGAGACCGTCACCGTCGGGCTGCCCGGGGCCAGGAACTGATGGGTCCCCCAGACCGTGAAGCCGCCCGAGCCGTCGGAGACGAGCTGGCCGGCCGAGGTCGGCGAGCCGTCGCCCCAATCGATGGTCGCCGCGAAATCGCCGATCGGCAAGCTCGCCGAACCGGTGTTGAAGACCGCCACCAGGTTCTTCGCGGTGGCCCCGGCCGTCGTCGCGAAGGACGTTCCGGACGCCTGGATCGTCGGCGCCGTCACGGTGGCGGTCGTCGTGCTGGTCGTCGAGGAAATGACCTGCCCGGCCGGGCCCGTCTGGGAGATCGTCGTCGTGACGGTGAACGTGCCCGAAACGTCGTAGGTGTGCGGGGCCGTCACGGTGAAGTCGCCCGAGCCGTCGGACGTGACCTGACCCGTGGAGACCGGCGAGCCATCGCCCCAATCCACGGTGGCCGTGAAGTCGGACGCCGAGGCCGACGGGTCGCCCGAGGTGAACGAGGCCACGGTCGTCGAGGACGCCGCCCAGGTCGTCACGCCCGGTGGGCTTCCCGAGGCGATGATCGGCGGGCTCGCCACGGTGGCGATGCCGTCGATCGAGGAGGTCATCGGGGGCGTCGCGGTCGTGCTGATCGACACGGTCGTCAGGAAGCTGCCCGTCGACCCGTAACGATGGTCGCCGACGACCTGGAACGTGCCGGGATTGGTCGGGGACGGCGTGATCGTCCCGGTCGAGGTCGAGCCGTCTCCCCAGGTGATCGCGGCCGAGAAGTCGCCGGCCGAGGCCGAGGGGCTGCCGGCCTGGAACGTGGCGAGGACGCCCGAGTAATCGACGTCGGCCGTCGCGGACACGCCGAAGCCCGTCACCGAGAGGATCGCCGGCGACGCCGAGACGACGGCCGGGGTCGTCGCGGTGACGCTCTGGGCGAGGTGCTGGAGGGTCACCGTGATGGTGAACGATCCGGTCGTCGCGTAAACATGATTTCCGCCGTCCACGATGGCCGGGTCGATCGACGAGGCCGAGGGCGTCACGACCAGGCCGGCGGTCTGGGTGCCGTCGCCCCAGTTGATGGTGGCGGAGTACGAGCCGGCGTCGAAGAAGGGATCGTGGAACGTCGCGACCGGCTCACTGGGCGAGGCCACCCCGGCCTGGGCCGTGAAGGTCGTCCCCGTGATGGTGATCGGGGCGTCGTAGAAGCTCGCCAGGCCGAACGTCGAGGCGTTCGCGCCGATCGCCGAATGGTCCTTGGTGTCGAGGACGGTGACCGTCATGAAGCGGTCGCCGGCCGGGTACGAATAGCCGTTCTTCGGGGCCAGGACGAGGAACCCGCCGTTGCCGTCGGACTGGACGGTCCCGTTCATCGGCAGGAGGTCGTTGAGATCGACCCGGGCGGCGAAATCCGAGGCGGAGGCGGACGGGTCGGGCGAGGTGAACGACGCCACGACGACATCCGACGTGATCTGCCCTTCCATCGCGCGGAACGATCGCGGGGCCACGACGAGGCCGGGGTCGGCCAGGGTGGTGCTCACGTGGGACAGCACCCGCTGGGCCTGGTTCACGAGATAAAACCCGCTGCCGCCGTCGGACGAAATCGCCGCCGGGCCGGCCGAAGGTTGCGGGACGGGGTAGCTGGTGATGATCTCGTTCGCATCGACCTGGCCGATCGCGTCCTTGGCCAGGTCGGCGAACCAGACCGAGCCGTTGGCGCCGGCGGCGAGGTCGTCGGCGCTGGTGTTGTCGCCCAGGGAGACGCTGGAACTCGTGCCGTCGGCGGCGATCCGGCCGATCGAGGCCGCGCCCTCGATCCCCCTGGCCGAGAACCAGACCGAGCCGTCGGTCGCCACGGCCATCTTCATCGGATCGACGCTCACGGGCGTGTCGATGATGCCCCCGCTCGTGGTGATCTGACCGACGATGCTGGCGCCGGTCTCGGCGAACCAGAGGTGGCCGTTGGGGCCGGAGACGATCCCTCCGGGCGTCTCGCCGTGGGCGGGCAGGGGGAACATCGTGGACGCGGCCGAGTTCAGGTTGACCTGGAGGATCGAGCCGCCGGGCGTGCCGTCGGGGAACGAGAAGGCGTCCGGGACCGTGCCCCAGAGGTTGCCGTCGGGGCCGACGGTGAGGCTCGTCGGCGCGTGGGCGACGGCGATCGACCGGATCTCCGCGCCCGAGGCGTCGAACAGGCTGACCTGCCCGGAGCCGTCGCTCGCGGCGGTCGAGATCCACATCTGACCGTTCGAGCCCCAGGTCAGCGCCTCGAACGTCTCGCCGGCCGGGATGGCGGGGATCGAGCTGGAATGGCCCTGCGAATCGATCCGCATGACCCCTCCGGAACCGCCGATCCAAGCCGAGCCGTCGGTGGCCGTGGCCACGACCGCGTTGGCCGCCCCCGGCGGGGGCAGAGTGGCCAGGATGTCAAACCCAACGGCCATCAGCCGACGAGGCTCCAGCGCCTCGGGTCGAGCCAGGGCAAAGGCCCTGGGTCGAGTCGCGGAACGATCGCGCAAGCGAATTCGCATGGGGACGCCCTCCCTGGCGGTGAATCAAGATCCCGGCATCCATGCCCATCCCCGGCCGATTCATGGCCGACGGACGAAGCGACCGGATCATACAACAAACCGAAGGCGCCCTGTCAAGTCCCTGGTGGAAAACGCCGGGGCACTTCCCCCTCGGCGGAAGATTCTTCGGAATGGCTTGGGGATACAGGGGTTCCGTCCTCGGAACCAGTGCGTCGTCCCTCACGGGTTCCGAGGCCGGAACCCGTGCCACCCGAAAGGCATCCGGCCGAAACCCCTCGTCGGGTGGCCCGGGTTCAAGAACCGGTTTCACCCCGATCGTAGCGCGCCCGAACCCCTATTGCTCGAGCCCCGAGAAACTCCGGAGCGAAGCGCGAGAAGGCCGGGCCCCGCCGCGTCTGGCGCCAGGGCCCGGCCTTCGGGTTTCGCGAGCGAGGCCGCGATTACTTGATGAACAGCATTTCCTGGTAGGTCGGCAACGGCCAGAGGTCGGCGGCGACCATGGTCTCGAGCTTGTCTCCGGCGGCCCGGACGGCGGTCATGGCCGGGATGATGCTGGTGTGGGCGTACTTCGCGTGGGCGAAGGTGTCGCCTTCGGCGTGGTGGTCGCTGACGTCCGTGAGCTTGTCGATCGCCTCCTGAAGCTCCTCGATCGTCTCGATCAGCTCGCCCAGGAAGGCCGACTGGTTCTTCGGGACGGTCATTCCCGCGCCCTTGAGGCTCGCCACGGCGCCGGCCACCTCGGCCTGATACCGGAGGGCGGCCGGGAGGATCTGCCTCTGGGCGATCTGGATCGTCAGGAGGGCCTCGATGGCGATCGTCTTCTTGTAGTTCTCCAGGAGGATCTCGTACCGCGAGTGCAGCTCCCTCTCGCTGAAGACGCCGTGCTTGCCGAACAGGGCGATCGACTTGGGCGAGATCAGGTCGGGGAGGCTGTCCGTGGTGCTCTTGCGGTTGGGCAGGCCGCGAGCGGCGGCCTCGGCCTGCCAGGCGTCGGTGTAGCCGTCGCCGTTGAAGATGACCTTCTTGGACTCCTTGATCAGCTCGGGCAGGAGGATCTGGATCTCGGCGTGGAGGTCCTTGCCCGCCTTCACCGCGGCTTCCAGGCGGTCGGCGATCAGGGCGATGCTGTCGGCCACGATCGTGTTCATGACCACGTTCGGCCCGCCGATCGACTGGCTGGACCCGACGGCGCGGAACTCGAACTTGTTGCCGGTGAAGGCGAACGGGCTCGTGCGGTTGCGGTCTCCGGCGTCCTTGGGCAGAGGGGGCAGGACGCTGGCGCCGATGGTCATCGTGCTGCCGCCCTTGGTGCTCTTGGCGCCCCCCTTCTCGATCTGCTCGACGATGTCCTGGAGCATGTCGCCCAGGAACACGCTGACGATCGCGGGGGGGGCCTCGTTGGCGCCCAGGCGGTGGTCGTTGGCGGCCGTGGCGACGGCCACCCGGAGGAGGTCGCCGTGAGTGGCGACGGCATGCAAAACCGCCGCGAGGAACACGAGGAACTGGGCGTTGTCGTGAGGGGTGGCGCCCGGCTTCAACAGGTTGTTGCCCAGGTCGTCGCTCATCGACCAGTTCAGGTGCTTGCCCGAGCCGTTCACTCCGGCGAACGGCTTTTCGTGCAACAGAAGCTGGAGGCCGTAGCGGTCGGCCACCCGCTTCATGGTCTCCATCAACAGCATGTTGTGGTCGGTGGCGACGTTGGCGTTCTCGAAGATCGGCGCGATCTCGTACTGGCTCGGCGCGACCTCGTTGTGACGGGTCTTGACCGGGACTCCGAGCTTGTAGAGCTCCATCTCGGTCTCGAGCATGCAGGCCAGGACGCGCTCGGGGATGGAGCCGAAGTAGTGGTCCTCCATCTCCTGGCCCTTGGGCGGCTTGGCGCCGAAGAGGGTCCGGCCGGCGTTGATCAGGTCGGGCCGGGCGAAGTAGAAATTCTTGTCGATCAGGAAGTATTCCTGCTCGGGGCCGCACGTGGCATAAACATGCTCGGCCTTGGAGCCGAACAGCTTGAGGATGCGGAGGGCCTGCTTGCTCAGGGCCTCCATCGAGCGGAGCAGGGGGGTCTTCTTGTCGAGCGCCTCGCCCGTCCACGAGCAGAACGCGGTGGGGATGCAGAGCGTGGTGCCGTTGGGGTTCTCGAGGATGAACGCGGGGCTGGTGGGGTCCCACGCGGTGTAGCCGCGGGCCTCGAAGGTGGCGCGGATGCCGCCGGAGGGGAAGCTGGAGGCGTCGGGCTCCCCTCGGATCAGCTCGCCGCCGGAGAACTCGGCCATCGCCTTGCCGTCGCCGGTGGGGGCGAGGAAGCTGTCGTGCTTCTCGGCCGTGAGGCCGGTCATCGGCTGGAACCAGTGGGTGTAGTGGGTCGCGCCCTTCTCGATGGCCCACGCCTTCATCGCGTCGGCCACGGAGTCGGCCACCGAGGGATCGAGCGGCTTGCCCAGCTTCACCGTCTCGCGGATCGCCTTGTAGATGGCGCTGGGCAGGCGGTCTTTCATGACCTGATCGGAGAAGACGTTGATCCCGAAGAGGTCGCTGGCGGGCGTCTCCGTGAAGTTGATCCGATGGCCGTTGGACTTCCACGAGGTCACGGCGGCGACGGCGCTTTGATGAGCAGCTTTGCTGGGCATGATGAGGACGGCTCCCTGAGATGTGCGAAGGGCATGGAGAGGCGCGATCGGAACCTCATTCCACGGTCGGACGGGTCTCGGACGGGCGCGCCGAAGCCGGCGAGAGGCCGGGCTGTCGGGCGGGAGCGGGGCGGGCCGACGGCGGAACGAAACTTGCGGATCGTCTCCTCGACTCCGATCGGCGAATCGCACGCCCGATCGCCGGGGGAGAGGAACCGGCGGGACGGTCGTCGCGTCGAGGGGGGCCGAACCCGGACCAATCCGCCGCCGAAAGATCGGCGGAGGCGGGCCGTCCCCCGTCCAGACTCGCTCGGGCAAAAGTATAGCGGGGCGGCACGCAACATGCCAGAGCCCGAGCGACGCGTTGTCGGGCGCGGGCAGGGGGTCCATAATGGAACATCCCCCACCGTCCGCCCCTCCGATGCCCCGCCTTCGGGACCTCCATGCCAGACGCCTCGACGCTTCAGACCCCTCCCTCGGCCCCCGTCCGCTCCCGGACCTTCGCCGTTCTGGTCGATAATGCCGATTATCGCAAGTTCTATCTGGGCCAGGGGATCAGCCTGATCGGCACCTGGCTCCAGGATGCCGCCGTGAGCTGGATCGTCTACGACATGACCCGGTCGGAGACGATGCTCGGCCTGGTGAGCGCCGCCGGGACGCTCCCGGGCCTGGCCGTGGGGCTGGTGGCCGGGGCGTTGGCCGATCGCGTGGCGCCGAAGGTCATGATCCTGGGGATGCAGGTCGGCCAGATGATCTGCGCCCTCGTCCTGGCCTGGCTGATCTGGCTGGACGTGATCCGGATCTGGCAGATGGCGCTGATCCTCGCGCTGACGAGGGTCTGCGTGACGTTCGAGATGCCGAGCCGGCAGGTGTTTTTGTATGACCTCGTGGGCAAGGGGTCGCTCATGAACGCCATCGCCCTGAATTCCGGGCTGTTCAACGCCTCGAAGGTGGTCGGGCCGGCGCTGGCGGGGCAGTGCCTGGCCCTCCTTGGGCGGACCGCCTGCTTCGTCTTGAACGGGCTGAGCTACCTCGCGGCGATCGCGGCCCTCCTGCTGATCCGGCGGCCCCATCGGCCGATCCCGAAGGAACGGGCCGAGGCCGGCGGCCTGCTCGGCGGCCTGGCCTACCTGGGGAGAGATCGCCACGTCCGGGCCCTGTTCGTCTCCCTGACGTTTTTCGGGGTGATCGGGATGGGCTACTCGGCCCTGATCCCGGCCTATGCCCGCAATGTGGTGGAGACGGGGACGTATGGCTACAGCGTCCTCCTGGCCAGCGGAGGGCTGGGGGCGACTCTCGGGGCGTTGGCGCTGGCATCCCTGGGAGGGTTCCGCCGTCGCGATCGGCTGGTCTCGGGCGGGATGGCCCTGTTCGGCGTGGCCCTGGCGGTCAGTGGGTTCTTGCCGTCGTGGCTGATCCGCGAAGGCCACGGCTGGGCCGCGTTGCCCGCCGGGTCGATCGGCCTGTTCCTGGCCGGGTTCGGTGCGCTGGTGTTCTACGCGGCCACTCAGACCATGATCCAGATCAGCGTGCCGGACGGCCTCCGGGGGCGGGTGATGGGGGTCTGGATGATCGCGTTCTCGGGTTCGGTGCCGGTCGGGTCGCTCTGGGCCGGATCGCTCGCCGATCACGTCGGGGTGGCGGCCGTGATGCTGGTGTCCTCGGTCCTCTGCCTGGTCGCCGCCGGGTTCTTGATCGCGACCGGGGCCCTGCGGCACTCGCCGGCCGCCCCGGAATCGCCCGCGATCAGAGCAGGTTCGTGAGCAGGGACACGTAGACCATGATGAAGGCCAGGGCGATGAACATCACGACCCCGCCGATCACCAGGAAGATCAGCGGCTGGATCAGGCTGCCGAGGTTCTTGACCATGTATTCGACCTGCTCCTCGTACTCGTCGGCGAGCTTGTCGAGGGTCTCGGGCAGCTTGCCGGTCTCCTCGCCCGATTCGACGATGGCGATCACGTCCCGCGAGAACAGCCGGGCGCCGTGGAGCGAGTCGCTGAGCTCCAGGCCGTCCATCACCGCGTCCTTGGACCGGCGGACCGCCTTGCGGAACGGCTCCAGGCGGACGACCTGGGCGGTCAGGTCGAGCGACGAATGGAGATCGACGCCGGCTTCCAGCAGGGCCGAGAGCGTCCGGGCGAACCGGGCGGTGTCCATCTTGCGGAGCAGGCTGCCGACGACCGGGACGTGAATCCCGATCCCGTCGATCGCCGCCTTGCCCACCGGCCGCCGATACAGCCAGCCGAGGCCGACGATCGTCCCCACCAGGGCCGTCGGCAGGAGCCACCAGCCCATCCTCGCGATGAAGTGGTTGAACTCGATCAGGATCTTGGTCGGCAAGGGCATCTCGAACGAGCGCCCTCGGGCCATGTCTTCCAGGATCGAGACCAGGACCGGCAGGATCTTGACCGTCAGCAGCATCCCGACGCCGAAGGCGATGCCGATCACGGCGATCGGGTAAATCATCGCCGATCGGGCCTGGCGGATCAGGCGCTGGCGGGCCTCGTAGTGCCCGGCCATCATCTTCATGGTCTCGGGGATGCCGCCCCGGGCCTCGGCCACTTCGAGCATGGCGACGAACAGCGAGTCGAACGCCTGGGGCTCGCGACGGGCGGCCTCGGCCAGCCCCTCGCCCCGGCGGACGGCCTGGCCCACCCTCTGGAGGACCGGCCCCAGCGCGGTCTTCTCGAACTGGACGCGCAGGCTCTCGATCGACCGGAGGAGGTCCACCCCGGCATCGAGATACGCGCCGAATTGGCGGCAGAACGTGGCCAGGTGGCCCGTGCTGACCCGGCCGAAGAGGATGCGCTCGAACAGGTTCGGCCCGCCGACGACGACCCGGGCCTTGGAGTCCAGCGGGGCGGTCCGCGACGTTTCGGCCCGGGGCTTCTTCTTCCTCGGCGCCGGGTTGGGCCGGAAGGTGCTGCCCTCGGGCTCGGTCAACTCGGGCTCGGTCGGCGGCGGCTCGGAGGCCGGCAGTCTCGGGCGAGACCGAGGCTGGGGCAGGGGGGCCCGGGGCGGGAGACTGGGCTCGGTCGCCTCGGGATCGACGGCCCGGGGCTTGGCCCGCCTCGGAGGGCGAGGTTCCGATTCCTCGGCTCGGCTCATCGCGGGCCTTTCCGGAGGCGGAGGGTTGACCCGTCGCGAAGGGTCGGGGCGCCGGATCTCCTGTCCATTATCGCGATGGCGGCCCGTTCCGACAAGTTGGGGGATTCCGGGACCAGGGTCGATCGGTTGTTCAAGCGGGAACCTCCGACGCCCGCTCCCCCGAGGCGGGCGCGAGGGTGAGCTCCGCCTCAGCATGAAGAAACGATCGACCCTGGGAGGGTATCGCTCTGGAATCTGGAACTTCTGGGGTACCCCCGGTCCGAGAACCGGCGGCACCCGAAATAACCCCAGATTCGGGAGCGACACCCACCCTGGGACCGTTCCTGGCCTCTCTGGCAATCGGCCGTCGATCCTGCTGAAATGGCCGGCTCGCTCGACCTGGAGACCGCCCCGCTCTTCCGAAGAGGCCCCGTCGCCGATGTCGCCGCTCGCCCTGATCGTGGCCTCGCTCGCCTTGCTGGCCCTCCCCGCCCTGGCGGGAGTGTCCCGGAAGACGCCTCCCGAGATCCGGGGCGAGATCCGCCTGCTCTGGTGGCTCAATCAGCTCTACACCCGGGGCGTCCACCGTTTGGTGGTCGAGAACGAGGCCCCGTTGCCGGTCTCGGGCCCGGCCATTCTCGTTTCGAACCACACTTGCGGGATCGATCATCTGATCCTCCAGGCCGGCACCCGGCGATTGCTCGGGTTCATGATCGCCCAGGAATATTACGACCACCGGATCTATCACCCGTTCTGCGTGAGGATCGGCTGCATCCCGGTCAAGAGGGACGGCCGCGATCAATCGGCCCTGCGGACGGGCCTCCGCGCCTTGAAATCCGGCCGGGTCCTGCCGATCTTCCCCGAAGGGCGGATCAACCCGCACTCGGGCCGGGATTTCCTCGAGCCCAAGCCCGGCGCCGCGTTCCTGGCGCTCCGGGCCGGAGTGCCCGTGATCCCCGCGTACATCCGGGGGACGCCCGCCACGAACAACATCATGAAGGCCCTGACCACCCCCTCCGACGCCCGGCTCGTCTTCGGGGAGCCGATCGACCTCTCCGACCTCGCCGCCTCCAAGGGCCACGACGACGAACGCGACCACCTGGAACGGGCCACCAATCGCCTGATGGACGCGATTCGAAGCCTGAGAGACCGGAGCCTCGCCCCCTCGACGGATTGACCCATGAGCGACCCCCTCCGCCCGATCCTCGACCGCTACCCGGCCCCGCTCCGGCCGATCGGCCCGGTCGAATCGCTGGGAAGCGCCGGAGGGTTCAGCGGCTCGACGCTCTGGAGAATCCCGACAAACCTCGGCCCGCTCGCCCTGAAGCGATGGCCCGGCGACGGCCCTTGTTCCGGGGATTTGTTAACGATCCACCGATGGCTCGCCCAGGCCCGGACCCTGGATTTCGTGCCCATTCCGCTGGCGGGATTGGACGGACAAACCGTCCAGGAAGCGGGCGGATCGCTCTGGGACCTCTCGCCGTGGATGCCGGGCTCGGCCGTCGTGGATTCGCCGACTTCGGAGGTCATCCGGGCCTCGTTTTCCGGGTTGGCGAGGTTCCACGAATGTCTTCGAGGACACTCGGAGACGGGCCCGAGCCGGGATTGCTCGCCCGTCTGAAGGAGCTTCGAGGCTGGCTCTCGGACGATTTCGCCACCATCGAACAGGCCATCTCCCGGGCCGATCCCGGGACGGTTCGCGATCTCGCCGAGGCCTGGTGGATCGAGGCCCGCCGCCGGGCTCCCGGCTCCTGCCCGAGCTGGTCGAATCGGCCCGATCCAGTCTTCCCCTCCAACCCTGCCTCCGAGACGCCCGGCCCGACCATTTCCTTTTCGTCGGCGATCACCTCTCGGGGCTCGTCGATTTCGGCGCGATGGGGATCGAAACCGTCTCGGCCGACCTCGCCCGGCTCCTCACCGAGTGGATCGGCGACGATCCCGACCTCCGCGCCGAGGCGCTGGGCGCCTATCGCGAAATCCGCCCTCTGTCCGACGAGGAATCGAGGACGATCGAGGCGTTCGAACGCTCGACGGCCCTCCTCGGAGGAGGCCACTGGATTCCATGGCTCCTGATCGAGCGCCGGACGTTCCGCGACCCCTCGGCGGCCGTTTCGAGGATGAGGAGGGCCGTCGAACGATTGACGACGACTCGCTTGCCAGGTATCAAGATCCTTCGGTAGGAGTGCGAGGGCGATTCGGCCCGGCGAGGAGGTCTCCATGCGACGGCCCCGGACGGCGATGACGATCCGGATGATGTTATTGCTGGTCTTATGCAGCGCAGTTTACCTCTGGGTCTTCCAGACTTACCTGGATCATGGCGGGACGGTCGCGAAGGCGAGGGCCCTGAGGTTCGGCCGGACCTCCGCCCGGAGGGCCGCCGCCCGGGATCTCGCGGACCAGGGATTCCAGTCGGGCCCCGAGGCCTTTCGGGCCCTGATCGCCGCCCTCGACGATCCGGATGGTGAGGTCCGCCTCCTCGCGGCGGTCGCCCTGAAATCGTTCGGCGAGGCGGACCCCGACGCGGCCCTCGGGCTCGTACGGCTGCTCCGAGATCGCGATCCGAAGCTCCGGGCCGCCGCGGCCGAGGCCCTGGGGACGCAGCCGCTTCCCGGGGTCACGCGTGCCCTGGTCGCGGCCCTGGACGACCCCGATTGTCGGGTGGTCGTCGAGGTCGTCGGCTCCCTGGCGAAGCTGAGGACGACCGACGGACTCGCGATCGACCGACTCCTGACGAGGACGGAGGCGCCGGACCCGGCGATTCGGGCCGCCTCGCTCGCATCGCTGAGCTCGCTCGGCCAGGTCGCCGGCGGCGCAGGCGCGGGACCGGACTTCTCGCCGTCGCGTGCGTACCAGACGGCGTTGCAGAGGTCCTTGAAAGACCCGTTGCCCTCGGTCCGCCTGGCCGCCCTGCGCTCCCTCCAGCTCCGGCCGCTCTCCGGGTTCCACGACCCGGCCGCCGTGATCGCGGCCCTGGCCGAAGCCATCCGGTCGGCCGACCCGATCGAGCAGGTCGAGGCCGCCCACGGCCTCGTGGGCCTGATGTCCCAGTCGGTGCAACTCGGCGACAAGCAAGAGATCCGCGCATCGCTCCATGCGCTCCCGCCCCTGTTGGAGGAGTTGCGGCGACCCGAGGACCGCCGCCGAGACGCCGCCCTCTCCGCCCTGACCCGGGTCGGGATCACGGCCCGAGTGCTGTCGATGGCCCCCCCGCCGAGACTCCGCGACCAGATCGCTTCGCGGATCGAGGAGGCGTTGACCGATCCGCGAGCCGAGACGCGAGCGGCGGCCCAGACCGCCCTGATCGAATTTGGTCCGCGAGTGTCCCTGGCCGGCCCATCCACCCTTCGCGCCCTGGAAGCCGGGCTCGCCGACCGCGATCCCCGGGTCCGCCGATCGGTCATCGCCGGCCTTGCGGGCCTCCGACATCAAGAGGAGCTGGATTGGCGAGTGGCCCGGGACCTCCTGCGATCGCTCGGGCTCCTCGCGACCCGGACTTTCTTCAAAGAGGCTCGGGAAGCCAACGCCGCCCGGGACTGGGCAGCCGGCAACGCCCGGGCCCTGGGTCGTCGCCTCGATCCCGAGAATCTTCAACTCCTCAAATTCTCGGATGTCCTCCTCATCCGCGCCCTGAACGATCCCGAATCGGACGTTCGCCTCCGGGCCTTCACGACCCTTCGAAGGACCGAACGGCCCTCGAAGGAGGTGGAGGACGCCCTGGCCCGGGAGGTGCGAAATCGGCTGAAACGCCTCGATTCGCCCGATCCGAGGGTCCGCGAGGAAGCCGCCCGGGGGTTCGCCTGGGTCCGTCGCGAGGAGATGGAAGAGGTCTGGGCCGCCCTCCGGAAGCACCTGGACGATCCCGACCCGAAGACGGCGCAAAAGGTCGCCCAGTCGGTTCAGAAGCTCAATCACCTGGCCTCTCGGGCCAAGAATGCCCCGGAGTGGCCACGCCCGGAATGGCCCGCCGATACCGATCCGCCCCTTTAAGGGAAGGAAAGGGCGGGTCCGGCTAGTGTGGGATCGAGAGCCCACCTCCTCTCAGAGGCTATCCGGAAAGGGGCTTCCAACATCGAAGGATGAGTAGGTCCGACTTCAGTCGGGCCTACATCCCGGAGTTCTTTGGGTAGGCCCGACTGAAGTCGGACCTACTTTACCCCTCGTCGCGGTCGGAAATCTCCTTCCCGGATAGCCTCTCACCTCGCCGGGGCGCCGTCGGTCATCAGCCGCCGGGCCTCTTCGGCGTCGATTCGGACTCGTTCGATCTTCAGGGCCCGGCCGGTTGTGGGATCGACCTCGATCAGGGCCCCGCAGAGCCGGGGGTCTCCGGTGGCCACGTCGAAATGGTGGGGGACGTGCGACAGGGTGGCCGCGAGGACCCGGTCGTAGCGGCGGCCGAGGATCGAATCGTACGGGCCGGTCATCCCGACGTCGGTCTGGTAGGCCGTGCCCTTGGGCAGGATTTGCTCGTCGGCCGTGGGGACGTGGGTATGCGTCCCGAGGATCGCCGAGATTCGTCCATCGAGATATCGGCCGAGCAATTGCTTGTCGCTGGTGGCCTCGGCGTGATGGTCCACGACGATCACCCGGGCCGTCCTCGCCAGGCGATCGACGAGGCGGTCGGAGGCGCGGAAGGGGTCGTCCACCGGCTTCATGAACGTCCGGCCGAGCACGGTGAACACCCCGACGACCGTCCCATCGCGGGCCTCGACCAAGGCCGAATCGGCTCCGGGGGAGTCCTCGGGGAAGTTGGCGGGTCGGAGGAGGCGGTCGGACCGATCGAAAAGCGTGAAGATCTCATCCTTGCGATACACGTGATCGCCCAGGGTGAAGACGTCCACCCCGGCCTCGACGAGTTCCTCGTGGCAACTGATCGTCAGGCCCGAGCCGCCGGCCGCATTCTCCGCGTTGCAGACGACCAGGCCGATCCCCCACCGCGGGATGATCCTCGGCAACACCTGGCCGACGATCTTCCGGCCGGGAGAGCCGACGACGTCGCCGATGAAGAGGATTTTCAGGGACATAAACTCACCAGATCGTCGAGACGGAGGAGGCGCGGATCATGCGGTCGCAACTGAGCAGGGGGACGCCGAGATCGACGGCCGTGGCCGCGATGATGCGGTCGGGCATGTCCGGGACCTCGTGGCGCGGCACGGTTTCCATCGCGGCCACGATCCGCGGGCCGACCCGGATTTCGATGAAGGGACGGCCCGGATCGATCAGCCCTCGGACGAGGTCGAGCATGTCCGGGGCGACACCTCGCTTCTCGACCAGATAGACGATCTCGACGAGGCTGATGGTGGAGATCGCGATCTGATCGCCGCCGGCCTCGGCCCTCAGGATCAAGGACTTCGCGAGCTCAGAGAGTTTCGGATGGCTATGGACGAACCGGATGGGCGCGTGAGTATCGGCCACGGCGGCGATCATCGGGAGGATTCCTCGGGGGCGAGTCCCTCCCACATCGCCCAACGCGCCTCCGCGAAGTCCTCCTCCGACGGTCCAGGACCGTGATCCTTCAACACGCCGAACACCGACGGGAACGGCTTCCTCGGAGGCTCCGACACAAGGCCCTCGACGACCAGGCGCGTCGCCAGGGCGGAGATCAGCTTGAGCTGATCCTCGACGGGGAGGCCCTTCGCCAGATCGAAAGCGTCTTCATACAAGGGGGATGCCATGGCTCTCGACTCCTCGAACCCTCGGGCCCTTGATCGTGTTACGCATCCCTCGTCGGCTCCACCAGCGTAATATCGGTTCCCGTTGGTCCGATAGCTCTCGCTCGCGGGTGTGTTATCGGGCGAACTCGACGGCCCGGGTCTCTCTTAACACGGTGACCTTGACCTCTCCGGGGAACGTCAACTGCTCCTGGATGGCCTGGGCGATGTCCCGGCAGAGCTTGGCGGCGGCCGGGTCGTCGAGCTGGTGGCTGTTGGCGATCACGCGGACCTCCCGGCCCGCCTGGATCGCGTAGGCTTGCTCGACCCCCGGGAATCCGTAGACCAGGCCCTCAAGTTCTTCGAGCCGCCGGACGTACTTTTCCAACGTCTCGCGACGCGCCCCGGGCCGGCTCGCGCTGATGGCGTCGGCGGCGGCGACGAGGACGGTATACGGGGTGTCGGTCCTCAGGTCGTCGTGGTGGCCGAGCGCGGCGTGGACGACCTCCTTGCGCTCGCCGAACCTCTTGCAGAGCTCGGCGCCGACGGCCGGGTGGCCGCCTTCCATCTCGTGGTCGGCGGCCTTGCCGATGTCGTGGAGGAGCCCGCAGCGGCGGCCCAGGGCGCCGTCGTGGCCGATCTCCTCGGCGAGGAGGCCCGTCAGGTAGGCCACCTCGATCGAGTGTTGCAGGACGTTCTGGGAGTAGCTCGTGCGGAACTTCAATCGGCCGAGGTAGTCCAGGAGCTTGTCGTGGAGGCCCGGGACGTTCGCTTCCTGGGCGGCTTTCCGGCCGAGGTCGCGGATGTGGGCCTCCATCTCCTCCTGGCACTCGGCGACGACCTCTTCGATCCTCGTCGGGTGGATCCGGCCGTCGAGGATCAGCTTCTCCAGGGCGATCTTGGCGATTTCTCGGCGGATGTTGTCGAAGCCCGAGACGATCACGACGCCCGGCGTGTCGTCCACGATCACGTCCACGCCGGTGGCCTTTTCGAAGGCGCGGATGTTCCGGCCTTCCCGGCCGATGATCCGGCCCTTCATGTCGTCGGTGGGGATGTCGACGGTGCTCACCGTGGTCTCGGCGGTGTGGCCGGCGGCGTACCTCTGGATCGTGGTGGCGAGGATCTCCCGGGCCTTCTGGGTGGCGGTCTCTTTCATGACCTGCTCGTGCTTGAGGATCAGGCCGCCGATCTCGTGCTTCATCTCGTCGTCGAGGCGGGCGAAGAGGGCGGCGCGGGCCTCGTCGGGCGAGAGGCCGGAGATCCGGTGGAGCGCGTCTCGGCCCTCGGCGAGGAGGCCCTTCAACTCGGTGTTGCGGCGGTTGACCTCGTCCTGCTGCTCGGCCAGGTAGCGCTGGACGGTCTCGAACTCGCGCTCCTTCTTGTTGATCATGTCGAGCTTCTGGTCGAGCAGGTCGCCGCGCTTCTCCAGCCGCTTCTCCTGCTCGCGGAGGCTCCGGCGGGCGTCCTCGACCTCGCGGTCGAGGACGTCGCGACGTCGGAGGGCCTCCTCCTTGGACTCGATCTCGGCCTGCTTGCGGGTCGTCTCGGCCTGGAGGGCGGCCGCGGCCAGGATCTCGTCGGATCGGGACCGCGCGGCCTTCACGCCGAGCGAGGCGAGGACCTGCCAGGCCGCCAGGCCCGCGCAGAGGCCCAGGGCCAGGCCGATGGCCAGGCCGATCAGCAACTTTATGGTCTGAGGGTCCACGTCCGCGCCCCACGAGGTTCGGGTTGGAGGCCCTCGCCCGGGGTCGATCGTCCGGGGGCGAGGGAGGGAACGGCGCGGATTGCGATCTCCGCCGTCCTCCCCCGTCGCCGGGAGACTCGGGCGATCGGCGGCCCCCAAGGTGTCCGAGGGCCGGCGAAGATTGGGCGCGCCGGTGACCCGGCCGGCGATCGGGACCGGGCTCCGCCGATCGCTCGCGATCGACCCGGCCCCGCCCCTGGCGCCGAGCCGAGGCATACCTTCCGATCCTACCAGAACGCCCCCGACAATCAATCGGCCGGCGGCCACGCCGCCATGGGTTCCGGGGCCTCGCCCGGGTCGATCCCCAGGAACGAAAGCACCTCGCGGACGATCCTCTCGGCCGCCCGGCCGTCGCCGAAGGGCAGGCGGGAAAGGCCCCTGGCTCCGGGAGCGTTCAGCACTTTCGACGCCTCCGCCACGATCGTCGTCCGATCCGGGCGCACCAGTCTCGCCGATCCCAGGGCGACCGCCTCCGGCCTCTCCGTCTCGTGGCGGAGCACCAGGACCGGCGTCCCCAGGGCCGGACCCTCCTCCTGGACGCCCCCGGAATCGCTCAGGATCACCGCCGCGCCGGCCATCAGCGCCACGAACTGGGGGTAGCCGACCGGGTCGATCAGGAGGACGCGGTCCCGGCCTTCCAGGGCCTCGGCCATCGGCCGGCGGACTTCCGGGTTCGGGTGCGCCGGGACCACCGCGCCGAGGTCCTCGAACCGATCCACCAGGTCGGCCACCGCCCGGGCGATCTCACGGATCGGCTCGCCCCAGTTCTCGCGACGGTGGGCCGTGACCAGCAGATAGCGCCTCGCCGGAGGCTGGACCGGCGAATCACAGCCCCGGGCCAGGGTCCAGCGGAGGGCGTCGATCACCGGATTGCCCGTGAGCTTGATCGCCCCCGGGTCGATCCCCTCGCGGAGCAGGTTGCCCCGGGCGATCGCGGTCGGGGCGAAGTGGATCGCGGCGAGCCGGGCGGTGAGCTCGCGGTTCTTCTCCTCGGGGAACGGCTCGTACCGCCGCCCGGTCCGCAATCCGGCCTCGACGTGCCCGAAGGGGATTCGATGATAATGACAGGCCAGCGCGGAGGCGAAGACCGTGGTGGTGTCTCCCACGGCCAGGACCAGGTCGGGCCGTTCGTCCGCCAGGTCGGCCGAGATCGCCTCCAGGGCCCGGGCGGTCAGCTCGGCCAGGCCCTGGCCGGGCCTCATCAGGCCGAGGTCGCGGTCGGCCGACAGCTCGAAGTCCGAGAGGGCCAGGTCCAGCAAGCCCCGATGCTGGCCCGTCGAGACGATCCGGCACGAGACGCCCGAATCCTCCCTCCTCAGGCGATGGATGATCGGCGCGAGCTTCACGGCTTCGGGACGAGTCCCGACCAGACAGGCGACGGTCCGGGGCATCTCGGGCCTCCCTCCCGAGGCAGGTTACGCGGCCCGGCCGTCTCCCGACAAGGCCGACGCCGCTCGCCCCCCCGGGACTCGCGAGTCCCTCCCGGAAAACGCCTCCGATCCCTCGCCGTCCCAAAAACTCTCAATCCCACCTTGACGAGAATCCGATCTCTGATACAGTTGATTGAAACGTCCGTTTGAATCGCTCGTTTCGAGGCGCTGGGAATGGCCGCCGACCCCACGAAAGCCCGGCTTCTGGACGCGGCCGGCGAGGAGTTCGCCGAGAAGGGATTCGAAGGGGCGACGGTCCGCGCCATCTGCGAGAGGGCGAGGGCGAACGTCGCCGCCGTGAATTACCACTTCGGCGACAAGGAGCAACTGTACATCCAGGCGGTGATCGAGGCCCATCGGTGCGGGATGGAGGGGGACGGCCCGGAGGACGTTCCGGGCTCGCCCGAGGAGCGGCTCCGCCATTTCGTCGGGAATTTCCTGGAACGGGTCCTGGCGGTCACGGACCGCGAGAGCTGGCACCACAAGCTGATGCTCCGCGAGATGATCCGGCCGACCCGGGCCTCCGAGGCCTTGGTCCGCGAGGTGATCCGGCCCAAGTTCAACCATCTCCAGGCCCTCCTCCGCGATCTCGACCCCGAGGGCGACGACCGCCGGTTGCTCGCCCTGGCCTTCAGCGTGATCGGCCAGTGCCTGCATTACAAGATGTCGCGGCCGATCTCCGAACGGCTGGCGGGGACCGCGGCGTTCGCCAGCCTCCTGGACCTCAATTACCTGACCGATCACATCACCGGAGTGACCCTGGCCGCCCTCGGGATCGGCCCCGGCATCGCTCGTCACGCCCCGGCGGGGGGAGGCCCGGCATGAATCGGTGGAAGCTCTCGGGTGTCACGGCCCGGAACGCCCTGATCGCGTTCCTCACGGTTTTGGCGGCCCTCCTGATCGCCCAGATCCGGGGCAAGATCCATCTCTGGGTCTTGTCGGGCGATCGCGGGGTGCTCGCCGGCGCGTTCCTCGGGCTGGCGGTCGTGACGCTCCTGTACACCCAGCAGATGAGCTGGATCGCGCTGAAGATGCTCACCGGCGACAAGGCCAAATTCCTGGGGATCGTCCTGGGCCTCACGTTCGCGGCCCTCTTGATCACCCAGCAAGGCTCGATCTTCTGCGGCCTGATGAGGCGGACGGCCGGGCAGGTCGAGGACATCCGGGGGGCGGACCTCTGGGTGATGGACGCCAACGTCCGCTACATCGACGACGTCAAGCCGATGATCGAGACCAGCCTGTATCGCGTCCGAGGGGTCGATGGCGTGAAGTGGGCCGTCCCCCTCTACAAGGGGAACGCCCGTTTGAAGCTCAAGACCGTGAACGCCGAGGGCCAGCCGCTGAACGTGATCGAGCAGGTCATCCTCCTCGGAGTGGATGACGCCTCGCTCGTCGGGCGCCTCCCCCGGAACGGGTCCTCTGCGGGACCCTGGACGACCTCCGCCAGACCGACGCGATCATGATCGACTACAACCGCCTGCCCAAGCTGTTCCCGGGCGAGGCCTGGAACGAGGCCCCCGAGCCGACGAAGAAGGACGCGATCAAGGACGCCTTCATCCAGGGGGCGATCGACGTCGCCAACGCCGTCCGCGCCAAGGTCAATCCCGAGAGCCGGCCGTGGAAGGGCCCGCCCACCGTGGAGGAACGCCTGAGGGTCAAGCAGGGTCAGTTCTATCGGAGGTTCCTCGGCCGGGAGGTCGAGATGAACGACCATCGCGGGATCATCGTCGGCGTCTGCGAGGCGACCCGGACGTTCCAGTCCAACCCGGTCGTCTACACCCTGTATTCGCGGGCCAAGCGGTTCATCCCGGCCGAGAGGAAGCTGCTCTCCTACGTCCTGGCGAAGACCGAGGACGGCCTCAAGCCCGACGACGTGGCCAAGAGGATCTCCGAGCAGACCGGCCTGAAGGCCCGGACCAGCGACGAATTCTTCTGGGACACGGTCTGGTACTACTTCAAGTACACGGGCATCCCGATCAATTTCGGGATCACGACGCTGCTCGGCTTCTTCATCGGCACGGCCATCGCGGGCCAGACGTTCTACAACTTCACGATCGAGAACCTCAAGCAATTCGGGTCGCTCAAGGCGATGGGCGCGACGAACGCCAAGATCGTGGGGATGATCCTGCTCCAGGCGACCGTGGTGGGCCTCCTGGGCTACGGGATCGGCGTCGGCATGGCGACGCTCTTCGGCGTGATGAGCAAGGGCGGAGAGCTGGCGTTCTACACGCCCTGGCAGGTCCTGCCGATCGCCGGCGCGGCGATCGTGATCATCTGCATCCTTTCGAGCGTCCTGTGCATCCGCAAGGTCATCGTGCTCGAGCCGGCCGTGGTGTTCCGGGGCTAATTTCGAGGGGAGAAGACGTGGAGACGACCTTGAATGACCATGCCGTCGCCGCGAACCCCTCGGCGTCGATCGCCCCTCCGGAGCTTTCCGGCAGCGTGGCGGTGAAGATCCGGGGGGTCGCCAAGCACTTCGGCAAGGGCGAACAGCGCGTCACGGCCCTGAAGGGCATCGATTGGGACGTGTACATGGGCCAGATGTCCATGATCATCGGCCCGTCGGGGTGCGGCAAGACGACGTTGCTCTCGGTGATCGCCGGGATCCTCGACTGCGACGAGGGCTCGGTCTCGATCTTCGGCGAGGAGGTCACCCGGTTCAGCGACGGCCGCCGGACCCGGTTCCGATCGCTGAACATCGGCTTCATCTTCCAGCAATACAACCTCCTGCCCGCGCTCACGGCGGCGGAGAACGCGGCCATCCCGCTGGTGATCGGCGGATGGAAGAAGCCGAAGGCCGTGGCCCGGGCCCGGGACGTCCTGAACGACCTGGGGATGGGCAAGAAGACCGAGAGCTTCCCCAATCAGCTCTCGGGAGGCCAGCAGCAGCGAGTGGCCATCGCCCGGTCGCTCGTCCACTCGCCGCGATTGCTCGTCTGCGACGAGCCGACGGCCGCCCTGGACCACGAGACCGGCCTGTCGGTGATGGAGATGCTCCGCAAGGCCGCCGTCCGGGCCGATCGCGCCGTGATCGTCGTGACCCACGACAACCGCGTCTTCCACTTCGGCGACCGGATCGCCCGGATGGACGACGGCCGGATGGTCGAGGTCACCGAGAAAGCCCCGTGGGCCCCGATGAAGATCGAGGCCGAGGTCGCCGCCTGATCCGCCCCGAACCGTAGCCCCCTAACCAACCGAACCGGTGGTGCGAGCCATGATGTCCAAGTACGTCCTGCCCGGCCTGGCGGTCCTCGGCCTGGGCTTCGCGATCTTCAACGTGGTCAACGGCGCCAAGCCGCCGAAGGACGCGACGATCTACCTCGAGCCGCCCAGCCGGCCGGAGAAGGTCAAGTCGATCGCCGGGGCCGGCCTGATCGAGGCGAGGCAGGAGAACATCCCGATCGGCGCCAACATCCCGGGCGTCGTCACGAAGATGTACGTCAAGATCGGCGACCCGGTGAAGGTCGGCACCCCGCTGTTCCGCACCGACGACCGCAACCTGAAGGCCGAGCTCAAGGTCCGCGAGGCGAACCTGCTCTACGCCCGGGCCCAGCTCGAACGGCTGAAGGCGTCCCCGCAGACCCAGGACATCCCCACGGCCCAGGCGGCCGTGGACGAGGCCCGCGCCCGGCTGTTCGACTCGGAGATCATCTACAAGAGGACCAGCCAGCTCTTCAACCAGCAGGTCAGCCCCTCCAGCGAGTTCGACCGCGACCGCTACGCCTTCCAGGCCGCCAAGGCCGCCCTGGCCCGGTCCGAGGCCGAGCTCGCGAGGATCCGCACGACCTGGCAGAAAGACATCGAGGTCGCCCAGACCCAGGTGGAGCAGGCCCAGAGCCAGGTGGCCATGGTCAACTCGGACCTCGATCGCTGCACGGTCCAGTCGTTCGTCGACGGCGAGGTGCTCCAGGTCAACGTCCGGCTCGGCCAGTTCGCCGCGGCCGTGTGGAAGGAGCCCCTGCTCGTCCTGGGCGACGTCAAGACGCTCAACGTCCGGGTGGACATCGACGAGCAGGACGTCCCGTTCTTCGACAAGGACGCCGAGGCCGTCGCCACCCTCAAGGGCCGCCCCGGCTACAAGTTCGCGCTGAAGGAGATCGTCAAGATCGAGCCCTACGTGATCCCCAAGAAGAGCCTGACCGGCGACAACTCCGAGAGGGTCGATACCCGCGTCCTCCAGGTCGTCTACGCGCTGCCGAGGGAGACGGACATCCCCTTGTATGTCGGCGAGCAAATGGACGTCTATCTGAAGGCCGCCACGCTGACCGAGGAGCAGGAAGGCCGCCTGAAGGCCGGTCCCGGGGTCCAGAAGCCGTTCGACGACTCGCCGAAGGACGCCTCGCCGACCCGGGCGAAGTGACCGGGCCTCCGAACTCGCTCAGACCCGGATCAGGGCCAGCCCCGATTCCGGGTCGTGCTGCTTCCTCAGGTGAGCCGGCGACTCGACGAGGATCACTTCCAGGGTCGGCCGAACATGGCCCTTCATGAGGTGGCCGCCCCGGGTCGAGCCGTCCCGGCGGCCCAGGACGACGTGGGCGTGGACCTGGGGCCGGCCGTCCGCCTCGGCGATGTCGCCGAGGAGCGAGAGCACCTCCACCTGCTCGTCGATCGGGATTTCCTGATACGTCTTCGACTCCCAGTCGAAATAGCCGACGGTCGCCCTGGAAAACGCGCCGATCGCCGAGAACCTCGCCGCGGCGATCCGGTGGGATTTCGCGAACGAGACGATCCCTTCCATCGCCTCGTCGCCGGAGTCGAAGATCAGGGCAAAAGTCTTCTGGCCGTCGGCCTCGTGGAGCAGCTTCGAGCGCATGGTCGGTCCTCCTGGGGTGCTCAGCCCCCGGCGATCGGGTCTTGCGGGGCGTCTCCCGGGCCGACCCAGATGGCGTTGAGCCGGTAGAAGACCCGTCCGGCCCTGGGGTTCCTCTCTCGGAGGACGCCATAGCCTCGTTTTTGGAGGAAATCGCCGAGCTGGCGGATCTTCTCCGGGTCCTCGTCGATGGCGTCGATCTTGGTGCTCCGGCCCTGGTCGTCCTTGCGGCCGAAGACCTGGAGGCCCTGGAATTTGGCCAGTTTCGGCTCCGGCGGCTTCGTGGCTTCGTCCATCCGAGGTGCTCCGAGAGGGTTCGATTCGGATCAACTCCGGGCGATCCGCCGATTCAGCTTGACCAGCCCCCACGCGATCCCGACCCCGGCCAGGACGCCCAGGGCCCCGACCGTCGCCATCGCCGCGAGCGAGGGCGCCGGCTCCCACTTGCCCAGGGCCTGTTTCTCGCGATCGGCCAGGCTTTCCGGGCCTTCGCGGAGGGCCATCTGGAGGACCTGCGCGACGTGCAGGGCCCCGCGATCGGTCAGGTCGGCGATCTGCTCGCGGCAACTGAACCCATCGGCCAGGATGATGGTGTCCGGATCGGCCCGGCGGACGGCCGGGAGCAGGACGCGCTCGCCGACGGCCCGGGACACGTCGTAATGCTCCGCCTCGAACCCGAACGAGCCCGCCATCCCGCAGCAGCCCGAGTCCAGGACCTCGAAATCCAGGCCCATCCGTTGCAGCAAGGTGGCCTCGTCCTTGTAGGACATCACGTGATCGTGGTGACAGTGCTTCTGGACGATCATCTTCCTCGACAGCCTCGGCACGCGGAACTCCGGCGCCTTCTTCACCAGGAACTCGCTGAGGATGAACGTGTTGTCCGACAGCCTCCGGGCGTTCTCGTCCATCGGGAACAGGTTGATCAGCTCGTCCCGGAACGCCGCCACGCAGCTCGGCTCCAGCCCCACCAGAGGGATTCCCGCCTCGATCTCGTCCTTCAGCGCGACGAGGATTTCCTTCCAGAGTCCCTCGGCCGCGTCGAGCATCCCGAAGTCATAGAGTGGCCGTCCGCAGCAGAGCGAGGGCCTCGGCACCGTGACCTGGAACCCGGCCGCTTCCAGGACCTCGACCGCCGCCTTCGCCGTCTGCGGGTGGAAGTGGTTGTTGAACGTGTCGGGCCAGAGCATCACCCTCGGTTTGTCCAGGTTCCTCGGGGCCCGGCGGAACCACCACGATTTGAACGTCTCGGGCGCGAACGAGGGCATCGCCCGCCTCGTCGAGATCCCTCCCAACGCCTGGAAGACCTTGCCGACGACGGGCAGATGCGTGATCACGTTCACCACGCCCGGCGCGATCGACGCCAGGCGGCTCCACCAGTAGATCCAGCCCATCGCGTAGGCGTGGCGGGGCCGCAATCGGCCTTCGTAGTAGTGCGAGAGGAACTCGGCCTTGTACGTGGCCATGTCCACGTTCATCGGGCACTCGGTCCGGCACGCCTTGCACGCCAGGCAGAGGTCGAGCGCCTCCTTCACCGTCTCGCTCTTCCAGCCCCCCTTCATCGGGTCGCCCTGGAGCATCTCGAAGAGGAGGTGCGTGCGCCCTCGGGTCGAATCCATCTCTTCGCGGGTGACCATGTAGCTCGGGCACATGGTCCCCGTCTCGTCCTTCCGGCACTGGCCCACGCCCACGCATCGCTCGGTGGCATAGGCGAAGCTGCCGTGGTCGTCCGGGAACTTGAAGTGCGTCTCGACCTGCGGGGGGTTGTAATGAGGCCCGAGCCGGAGGTTCTCTCCGGGCAGGTACGGATCGACGACCTTGTGGGGATTGAGCTTGTTCGTCGGGTCCCAGATCGCCTTGAACTCGCCGAACGCCCGGACGATCTCCGGGCCGAACATCTTGGGCAAAAGCGCCGCCTTGGACTGGCCGTCGCCGTGCTCGCCCGAGATCGAGCCGCCGTAGGAGACGACCAGGTCGCCCGCCTCGTCCAGGAAGTCGCGGAAGTGCTGGACCCCCCCGGCGGTCTTGAGGTCGAAATCGATCCTCGTATGGATGCACCCCTGGCCGAAATGGCCGTAGAGCGCACAGTTATATCCATATTTCTCGAAAAGCTTGCGGAGGTCGCGGAGGTAGTCGCCCACCTTCGTCGGGGGGACGGCCGAATCCTCCCAGCCTTCCCACGCGTCGGGTTCGCCCGGGATGCGGGCGGTGGCGCCGAGGCCCGATTCGCGGACCTTCCAGAGATGCTCCTCCTCCGCCTCGTTGTCGAACAGCTTCATCGTCGGCGGGTTCTGGACCGATTTCAGCGTCTCCATCAGTCGATGGGCCTTGCCGTCGGATTCGTCCTTGTCCTGGCCGCCGAATTCGACCAGGAGCCAGCCGCCGCCGTCGGGCAACAGTTTGACATCCTTCGGATGGATGCCCTTCTTCTTCATGTCCTTGACGAGGATGTCGTCGAGCCCTTCCAGGCCCGACGGCTTCGCCTCGAGGATCTCCGGGACGTGGTCCCCGGCGTCGTACACGCTCGGGTAGCCGAGGACCAGCAAGGATTTCGACCGGGGGCTGGGGACCAGGTGCAGCCGGGCTTCGAGGACCGTCACGCACGTCCCCTCGGTGCCGCTCAGGGCCCGGGCGACGTGGAACCCGCGTTCGGGGAGGAGGTCGTCGAGGTTGTAGCCGCTGACTCGTCGAGGGACGTCTTTCAGGTTGGGATAGCGGCGGCGGATCTCGTCGGCGTGGCGGTCGCGAAGGTCGCGGAGCTGCCGGTAGACCTCGCCCTTGCGGCCTCCGGCGGCGATGATCCGCTCCAGTTCCTCCTCGGAAGTCGGGCCGACGGTCATCCTCGTGCCGTCATACAGGAGGATGTCCAGCTCGTGGACCTGATCCGACGTCCGGCCGCTCCCCAGGCCCAGGAGCGAGTGGACGCCGCACGAGTTGTTGCCGATCATCCCGCCGAGGGTGCAATACTCGTGGGTCGAGGGGTCGGGCGCGAACGTGAGGCCGAACTTCTCGGCCTGGGAGCGGAGGTGATCGAGCGGAGTGCCGGGCTGGACCGTCGCGATCCGGGCCTCGGGGTCGATCTCCAGGACGTGATGCAGCTTCTTGGAGAAATCCATGACGACCGCGACGTTGCAGCAGCCCCCGGTCAGGCTCGTCCCGCCCCCTCGCGAGAGGATCGGGGCGCCGTGGGCGTGGCAGGTGGCCACGGTGGCGATCACGTCGTCGATGGTCTCGGGGATCACCACGCCGATCGGCACCTGACGATAATTCGAGCCATCGGTGGCGTAGAGGGCGCGGCTGCCGGAGTCGAAGCGGACCTCGCCCTGGATGACTCGACGAAGGTCGGCCGCGATCCGGTCGGCATCGACGAACAGGGGGCCCTTGGCGGTCGAGGGGCCGGAGTGGCGGGAGCTTCGGGCGTCGATCGCGGTCGTCATCTCGCCTCCAAACGTGCCTCTCGGGAACGCCGGGATCGCCCCGCCTACACGGCGAAGCGCTCGGCGTCCCGTTTCTTGAATTCGAGCCCGAACCCCGGTCGGGAGAGGTCCGGGCGCAACTGGCCGCCGATGGGCCGGGGGGCGCCGTCGAAGAGCATGTGCTCGATCCGGTCGTGGTCGTGGAAGTATTCCAGGTGGCGGAACACCGGGACGGCGCAGCCCAGCGCGACATGGAGCGACGGGGCGCAGTGGGCCGAGATCTGGAGGCTCCCCGCCTCGCACAGCGAGGCTACGCCGAGGAACCCGGAGATCCCCCCGCAGCGAGTGGCGTCGGCCTGGAGGACGTCCACCGCCCCGGCGTCGAGCATCCGGCGGAAGTAGCACGGCACGTAGCCATATTCGCCCGCGGCGACGTCCATGCCCGCCGGGGAGCGGTCGCGGAGGAGACGCAAGCCGTCCAGGTCGTCCGACGACACCGGCTCCTCGAACCACGAGACGCCGACCTCGGCGAACTCCTCCGCGAATGCCAACGCCTGCTTGCGCGAATAGGCCCCGTTGGCATCGACGAAGAGCTCGGCGGCGGGGCCGATCGCCTCGCGGGCCTTGCGGACCCGTCATGAGGTCCTCGTCCGGATGCGTCCCGATCTTCATCTTCACGCGAGGGATGCCCGAGGCCGTCCACCCGCCGAGCTGCTGTTGCAGACGCTCGATCGAGTACGTCGTGAACCCGCCGCTGCCGTAGACCGGGGCGGACTCGCGGACCTGCCCGAGCAGCTCGGTCAGCGAGACGCCCAGGATCTTCGCCTTGAGGTCCCAGAGGGCAAGATCGACGGCCGAGATCGCCATGGCGGCGATCCCCTCCCGGCCGACGTTGCGGACGTGGACGCCCATCTTGACCCGGGCCGACGCGGGGGACAGCGCGTCCCCGCCGACGACGACCTCGACGAGCGACCGGCGGATCAGGGTCGCCGTGGACTCGTCGGCGTAGGAGTAGCCGATGCCGGTTTTGCCCCCGCCGGAGACCTCCACGAGGACGAGCGTGGTGTGGTCCCAGGCGATCGTGCCGTCGGCCTCGGGGGCGTCGGTCGGCACCCGGTAGGCCGAGACCTCCAGCCCATCGACC
The DNA here is from genome assembly GCA_963737655.1 of uncultured Planctomycetota bacterium. GTDB lineage: Bacteria > Planctomycetota > Planctomycetia > Isosphaerales > Isosphaeraceae > JAQGHR01. The sequence continues at coordinate 248,450 of CAVTTN010000002.1, forward strand.
GAGACGCGACTCTCTCCGGTTCGAATCGACATCGGGGCCTCGAAGCAGGGCCCGCGATCGGGGAGACCGCGGGCCCGGCGAAGGAGAACGTCAGAGCAATTCCTTGACCTTGTCGCGATAGAGGGTGACGGCGATCTTGCCGGCGTGGGGCTGGCCCCTCATCAGGGACTCGGCGAGGTGCAAGCCCTGCTTGACCGTGGCCGAGGGCGGCATGGGCGGCTCGAACGGGTCGACCACGGCCTCGATCAAAGCCGGCTTGTCGGTCTGGGCGAACGCCGCGGCCATCGCCGGGCCGACTTCCGCCGGGCGTCTCGCACCGGAACCCGACGCCGCCGCACGCCTCGGCGAACTTCACGAAGTCGATCGGCTGGAGCTCGACGCCGTACTCGGGGTTGCCCAGGAAGATCATCTGCTCCCACTTGATCTGCCCGAGGACGTTGTTCTTGATCACGATCACCTTGATCGGCAGCTTGTGCTTCACGGCCGTGATGAACTCGCACATGAGCATGCGTGAACCCGCCGTCGCCCACGAACGCCACGACCTGGCGGTCGGGGTAGGCGATCTGAGCGGCGTTGGCGTAGGGGAGGCCCGGGGCCATCGTCGCGAGGTTGCCCGAGCACGAGAACTTCATCCCCCGCTTCATGAGGATGTGCCGGGCGGCCCAGGTGGTGATGGTGCCCGAGTCGGTCGTGACGATCGCGTTGCGGCTTCAGGTGGTCGTTCACGGCCCTGGCCACGACCTGCGGCTTCATGGGGGTCTCGGTCGCGTTCCTCGCGAGTCCTCATCAGCTCCCACCAGTCCTTCATCCGGCCCTGGGCCTTCTCCAGGAACGAGCGGTCGGGCCGGCGCTGGAGCATCGGCAGCAGGGCCGGAGAGCGTGGCCTGGGCGTCGCCGGTCAGGCCGATGTCGATCGGGTAGCGGATGCCCAATCGCGTCGGGTCGCGGTCGATCTGGACGGCCTTCGCCTGGCCGGGCTTGGGCAGGTAATCCATGTAGGGGAAGCTGGTGCCGATCAGGAAGAGGCTGTCGCACTCCTCCATCGCCTTCTCCGAGGGATAGGTGCCGAGCAGGCCGAGGCCGCCGGTCGAGAACGGCGAGTCGTCGGGGATCACGTCCTTGCCGAGCAGGGCCTTGACGACCGGCGCGGCCAGGGTGTCGGCGAGCTTCTCGACTTCCTCGGTCGCGTTCTTGGCCCCCTGGCCGACCATGATGACGGTCTTCTTCCCAGAGTTGAGCAGGGCGGCGGCGCTCTTCAGGGACTCGGCCTGCGGGACGACGATCGGCGGCCTCCAGGCGACGGAGGTATGCCCCTTCACGTTCATCGGCGAGGAATCTTCGCTCGTGAGGTCCTGCCAGTCGTTCGGGCAATTGATGTGGGCCACCCCGCGAACCCCGAGGGCCGTCCGGCAGGCGGCATCGACGAGCGAGTGGGCGTGCATCGGCCCCATGATCTGCTGGTTGAAGCACGGTCACGTCCTCGAACAGGCCCAGCAGGTTGACCTCCTGCTGGTACTTCATCCCCATGAGGTCGTGGTAGGTCTGCCCGGTGATCGCCAGGACGGGCGTGTTGTCCATCTTGGCGTCGTACAGGCCGTTGAGGAGGTGGATCGCGCCGGGGCCGCTGGTGGCGATGCAGACGCCCAACCGGCCGGTGAACTTGGCGTAGCCGCAGGCCATGAAGGCGGCGCCTTCCTCGTGGCGGACCTGGATGAAGCGGATCTTCTCGCGGAGCTTCCGCAGCCCCTCCATGAAGCCGTTGATGCCATCGCCGGGGAGGCCGAAGATCGTATCGACGCCCCAATCGATCAGCCTTTCGAAGAGGATGTCGGCCGTCGTCTTCGCCATCGGATGCTCCTCCGGGCTAGCCCTCGGCGACGGCCTCCCCGGCCGCCTTCCGTCGGGCCCGTCCCGGCAGAATTGGTGCCGTCGCCGGGCGAATCCGTCCTGGGGCCGTCGTCGACAATCCCGAAGTAGAGGCTTGTGAGCGGCGAATCGTCGCGTTATCGTGTCCCCGGGCCGTCACGGAACCGGTCCGACGACGGCCCGGGAACTCCCGGGTCGATCGGTCACTTCTCGGCCTCGGGCCCGACGTTCGTCTTCAAGGGAACGCTCGCGCCTCCCCCTCCCGTGCCGCGTTCCGGGTTCGCCGCGTTGGATCGGGCCGTCCCGTTCAGGTCGTCTCGCGGAGAGTCGCCGCATCCGGCCCCGGCCAGGCCGAGAGTCAGGATCGCCAGGGCCGCCGTCGTTCTCGTGATCTTCATCCGATGCCTCCTGGCCCGATTCCTCGGGCAGCCGGTGACTCCGAGCAACCGAGATGCCGAGGCGAGGAATCCCCGCCCTGGGAACGCCGTTCCCGGCGGCGAGAACCGGCCGAAGCCCGGGGCCGGGCCTCGATCCTCGCAAGTCCTTGAAAAGCCCCATTCTCGGGCGGTCTTCGTCCGCCCCGGCCCGACGGCACGAGAGTTGAATCACCAAGCGTCGCGTTCGCCCCAGGAGGAGATCCACGGCTCGTCCGCGACGAGCCGACGAGGGACCACGCGGGGCCGCTTCGGAGTCGCCGATGGCGCAGATCTTCCATCCCAGCTTCAACACGATCTCGCGGGTGAGCATCTTCGGCTCATTCTTCGCGGTCGCCGGCCTCGCGTACCTCGGCTACGAGTTCGCGCGCTCCCCGTACCAGACGATGGTCCGCGTGATCCGCGAGCAGCCCGTGCAGTTCAGCCACGATCACCACGTCTCGGGCCTGGGGATCGACTGCCGGTACTGCCACACGTCGGTCGAGGTCTCCTCGAACCCCGGGATGCCGAACACCGAGACCTGCATGAGCTGCCACTCCCAGGTCTGGACCGACAGCCCCATGCTCAAGCCGGTCCGCGACAGCTGGGAGACCGGCGTGCCGATCGCCTGGACCAAGGTCCATGACCTGCCGGACTTCGTCTACTTCCATCATTCCGTCCACGTGAACAAGGGCGTGAGCTGTCAGACCTGCCACGGGGAGGTCAACAAGATGCCTTTGATGTGGAAGGAGCAGCCGATGACGATGGAGTGGTGCCTGGATTGCCACCGCAACCCCGGCCCTCGCCTCGGCCCGGTCGATCGGGTCTTCGCGTTCGGCGACAAGTCCGAGACGGCCGCCGGCAAGGCCCTGGCCGAGCAAATCCTCAAGCCCCGGGCCGACCCGGTCCGCGACCGCTTCGCCCAGGGTTCGCCCCTCGCCCGCAATCAGGACTCGCACTTCGCGGGCCTCACCAACTGCTCGGTGTGCCACCGATGAAACCACGGAACGAGACCAACGGGCGGCTCGACCTGGCCGCGCTCCGCGCCGTCCTCGACGGCAAGAACGGGCGCGACTACTGGCGAGGGCTCGAAGAGATCGCCGAGACCCCCGAGTTCGTCGACCTCCTCCGCCACGAGTTCCCCCGGGACGTGGACACCTGGGAGGACGGCCCGAGCCGGAGGAATTTCCTCCGCCTGATGGGCGCCTCCCTCCTGCTCGCCGGCGCCAGCGGCTGCGGATTCGGCCTGAACAAGCCCGAGACGCTCAACGCCTACGTGAAGCCCCCCGAGACCATCGTCCCCGGCAAGCCCCAGTTCTACGCCACCAGCCTGACCCTCGGAGGGTTCGCCACGGGAGTGCTCGTCGAGAGCCACATGGGCCGGCCGACCCGGATCGAAGGCAACGCGATGCATCCCGCCTCGCTCGGGGCCCTCGACATCTTCTCCCAGGCCGAAATCCTCTCGCTGTATGACCCCGACCGCTCGCAGACGGTCTATCACGAAGGGAACATCAGCACCCTCGAAAACTTCCACGAAGACCTCGCCGCCGCCCTCGCCGAGCAGAAGCCGAAGAAGGGCGCCGGCATCCGCATCCTGACCGGCCACGTCACCTCGCCCACCTTGATCGATCAGATCAAGTCGATCAGGGACGTCCATCCCGAGGCGAAGTGGACCGTCTTCGAGCCCGTGGGGCCGGACAATGCCCGGCTCGGGGCGAAACTGGCGTTCGGCGAGGCCGTCGATCCGGTCTATGACTTCTCGAAGGCGAAGGTCGTCCTCTCGCTCGATTCGGACTTTTTGTCGCGAGGGCCCGGCAACGTCGCCTATGCCGACGCGTTCTCGGCCCTCCGGAGGATGCCGTCGGACGCGATGAACCGGCTCTACGCGGTCGAAAGCTCGCCGACGACCGTCGGGGCGAGCGCCGACCATCGGCTCTCGTTCAAGCCCAGCCAGATCGAGCCGTTCGCCCGGGCCGTGGCGGCGGCGGTCGGGGTGGAAGGCGCGTCGGGGTTGATGCCGGCCCACCAGGCGTGGATCTCGGCCGTCGCCGACGACCTCAAGGAGCACAAGGGTGCGAGCCTCGTGATCGCCGGGGACGACCAGCCTCCCGCCGTCCACGCCGTCGCCTTCGCCCTGAACGAGGCGCTCGGCAACGTCGGCAAGACGATCCGGTACATCGAGCCGGTCGGCGGCAATGGCGATCACGGGATCGAGCCGCTCAGGGCGCTGGTCCGCGAGATGGAGGGCGGCTCGGTCGATCTCCTGGTGATCCTCGGCGGCAATCCCGCCTATACCAGCCCGGCGGACGTGCCGTTCGGCCCGGCGTTGAAGACGGTGAAGCGGGCCATCCACCTGGCGATGGAACGCGACGAGACGTCCTGGCTCTGCCGATGGCATCTGGCCGCCGCCCATGAGCTGGAGATGTGGGGCGACGCGAGGGCGTTCGACGGCACGCTCGGCTTCCAGCAACCGCTGATCTCGCCCTTGTATGAAGGCGTGTCGCCCCACGAACTGCTCTCGAGCGTCCTGGGCAAGCCGAACGTCCCGGGCATGGAGATCGTGAGGTCGTTCTGGCAGGGGCAGAAGCTCGGGGGCGACGACTTCGAATCGGCCTGGGAGAAGGCGATCCACGACGGCCTCGTCGCCGACTCGGCGGCGAAGCCGAAGGACGTGACGTTCAAGACGCTCCCCCCGGCGACGCCGATCGTCGGTGCGGCGGGCCTCGAAGTGGCGTTCCGGCCCGATCCGTCGATCTGGGACGGCCGGTTCGCCAACAACGGCTGGCTCCAGGAGCTCCCGAAGCCCCTGACCAAGCTGACCTGGGACAACGTCGCCCTCGTCGAGCGCCCGGACGGCCGAGAAGCTCGGCGTCTCGGGCGAGGAGGAGGTCGAGCTTTCCTATCGAGGCAAGACGATCCGAGGGGCCGCCTGGATCTTGCCCGGTCAGCCCGACGACGTGGTGACGTTGCACCTCGGCTACGGCCGGACCAAGGTCGGCCGCGTGGGCGAGGGGGCGGGCTTCAACGCCTTCGCGCTGAGGAGGGCCGACGCTCCGGGCTTCGGCCCCGGGCTGGAAGTCCGCAAGACCGGCGGCAAACGCCAGCTCGCCTGCACCCAGGTCCACCGCCAGATGGAAGGGCGGGACGTGTATCGGTCGGCCAGCCTCGGCGAGTACCAGGCCGACAAGAAGTTCGCCCGGAGGCCGGCCGACGAGGCGCCTCGGGACGACTCGCTCTATCCCCCCGTGAAGTACGAAGGGCACGCCTGGGGGATGGTGATCAACCTCAACGCCTGCATCGGCTGCAATGCGTGCGTGGTCGCCTGCCAGTCGGAGAACAACATCCCGATCGTCGGCCGGGAGGAGGTCCGCCGAGGCCGCGAGATGCACTGGATCGACGTCGATCGGTACTTCCGGGTCAGCCTGGACGACCCCGAGGAGATCGCCTTCCAGCCCCGGACGTGCATGCACTGCGAGAACGCCCCGTGCGAGCTGGTCTGCCCCGTCGGCGCCACGACCCACAGCGTCGAGGGGCTGAACGAGATGACCTACAACCGCTGCGTGGGCACCCGCTATTGCAGCAACAACTGCCCGTACAAGGTCCGGCACTTCAACTTCTTCGACTACACCAAGAACACGGCGCCGACGCTCACGATCCTGAACAACCCGGACGTGACGGTGAGGTCCCGGGGCGTCATGGAGAAGTGCTCGTACTGCGTCCAGAGGATCAACCACGCGAGGATCGAGGAGCGCCAGACCGGCAAGCCGATCCGGGACGGCGACGTCCGGACCGCCTGCCAGGCCGCCTGCCCGACCCGCGCGATCGTCTTCGGCGACATCAACGACCCGTCGAGCGAGGTCGCGAAGCACCGTAGCCACGACCTCAACTTCGGGATGCTCGCCGAGCTGAACACCCAGCCCCGGACCACGTATCTCGCCCGGGTCCGCAACCCGAACCCCGCCCTGAAACCGCAAGCGGAGGCCCCTCATGGCCACGGAAACTCGTGAGGGCGCGGCCGGGGCGGATGAGCACGTCCTCCTCCCCGGCCACACGATCGGCTCGGTCTCCGAGAAGATCAGCACCCTCGTCCTGGACCGGCCCTACAACTGGCGGTGGATCACCGGCTTCTCGATCGGCTTCGCGCTGACGATGCTGCTGATGGTGGCCGTCTCCTACCTCCTCCTGATGGGGGTGGGGATCTGGGGCCTGGACCGGCCGGTCATGTGGGGCTTCGCGATCACCAATTTCGTCTGGTGGATCGGGATCGGCCACGCCGGGACGCTGATCTCGGCCATCCTCCTGCTGCTCAAGCAGGAGTGGCGGACGTCGATCAACCGATTCGCCGAGGCGATGACGCTGTTCGCCGTCGCCTGCGCCGGGCTGTTCCCGCTGATCCACATGGGCCGCCCCTGGCTGTTCTACTGGCTGGCACCCTACCCGAACACGATGGGGACGTGGCCCCAGTGGCGCAGCCCCCTGGTGTGGGACGTCTTCGCCGTCTCCACGTATGCGACGGTCTCCCTCCTGTTCTGGTACGTCGGCCTGATCCCCGACCTCGCCACCCTTCGCGACCGGGCGAGGAAGCCGATCACCAAGATCATCTACGGGTTCCTCGCGATGGGCTGGCGAGGGTCGGCGAAGCACTGGCACCGCTACCGGACGGCGTACATGATCCTCGCCGCCCTGGCCACACCCCTGGTGGTGTCGGTCCATACCGTGGTGAGCTGGGACTTCGCCGTGGGCGTCGTCCCGGGCTGGCACGCGACGATCTTCCCGCCCTACTTCGTCGCCGGGGCCATCTTCTCCGGGTTCGCGATGGTCTTGACGCTCTCGATCCCCCTGCGAAAAGCGTACGGGCTCCAGGACTTCATCACCATCAAGCACCTGGACAACATGGGCAAGGTCATGCTGGCCACCGGGCTGGTGGTCGCCTACGGCTACTTCATGGAACACTTCATGGCGTGGTACTCGGGGAACTTCTACGAGGCGTCGCAGATCCTCCAGCAACGGCCCTTCGGCGACTACTCGCCGCTGTGGTGGCTGCAGATGACCTGCAACGTGGGCGTCCCCCAGTTCCTCTGGTTCCCGGCGATCCGCAAGAACCCGATCGTCCTGTTCGTCATCTCGCTCCTGGTGAACGTGGGGATGTGGCTGGAACGGTTCATGATCGTCGTCTCCAGCCTCCACAAGGACTTCGTCCCGGCCGCCGGGCGGATGTACTACCCCACGTTCTGGGACTGGGCGACGTTCCTCGGGACCATCGGCCTGTTCGTCATGCTGATCTTCATCTTCATCCGGGTCCTGCCGGTGATCTCGATCGCCGAGATGCGCGAGCTCGTCGTCGAGACGGCCGAGGAGCACGGCACGGCCCACGGCGAACCCACCGTCGCGGTCACGTCCTGAGAGGAGCCCCGACGATGAAGCCCCGACCCCCGGCGCCTCTCTACGGCCTGATGGCCGAGTTCGAGGACACCGACCTCCTGATCCGGGCCGCCTACAAGGCCCGAGAGGACGGCTACCACCGGATGGACGCCTACACCCCCATGCCCGTGGACGGCCTGGCCGAGGCGATCGGCTTCACGAAGAACCGATTGCCCGCCCTGATCTTCTTCGGAGGGGCCACCGGCGCCATCCTCGGGTTCGCCATGCAATGGTACTCGGCCGTGATCGATTATCCCCTGCTCGTCGCCGGCAAGCCCCTGAATAGCTGGCCGCACTTCATCCCGATCACCTTCGAGCTGACGATCCTGATGGCCGCGTTCTTCGCCGTGTTCGGGATGCTCGGCCTGAACGGATTGCCGAAACCCTATCACCCGGTCTTCAACGTCCCCCGGTTCGAGATGGCGTCCCGGAGCCACTTCTTCCTCGTCCTCCACTCGGACGACCCGAAGTTCGACCGCTCGGCGACGAAGGTCTACCTCGAAGGGCTGGAAGGGGTCACGGGCGTCTATGAAGCCGAAATGTGAGGACCGCTCGATGATCGCCTCTCGAGCCCGCCGACCGGCCCGCTTCGCCCTCGCCCTCTCGGCGATGGCGATCGTCGGCTGCCATGCCGACATGTACGACCAACCGAAGTTCGAGACCTACGCGCCCAGCACCCTGTGGAAGGACGGCTCCTCCTCCCGCCCGCTCGTCCCGGGGACGATCGCCCGGGGCGAGCTCCGGGCCGACCGCCTCAAGTTCACCGGCAAGGGCAGGGACGGCAAGCCCGTCGACGAGTTCCCCTACCCGATGACCGAGGCGAAGATCAAGCGAGGCCAGGAAAGGTACAACATCTACTGCACCCCCTGCCACGGGGCCACCGGGGACGGCCGGGGGATGGTCGTCCTCCGGGGGATGGCGCCTCCTCCCGCGTTCCATGACCAGCGGCTCCGGGATGCCCCGGTGGGACATTTCTACGACGTGATCACCAACGGCTACGGCAAGATGTACCCTTACGCCGCGAGGATCCCGGTGGACGACCGCTGGGCCATCATCGCCTACGTCCGGGCGTTGCAGCTCCGCAAGAACGCCCGGGTCGAGGACCTCTCCGCCGACACCAGGACGCGCCTTGAGGGGGCCCCGCGATGACCGCCGCACCCGGGCTTCCCCCGATCCTCCAGAGGCTCCGCCTCTTCGCCCTGGTCGCCGCCGTCGCGGGGCTGGGGCTGTGCGCCCTGGGGTTCCTCCTCGACCCGTTGCAGTTCTACCGATCGTACCTGATGGCCTATTCGGCCTGGGTCGGCATCGCCGTCGGCTGCATCCCTTTGATGCTCCTGCACAACCTCGTGGGAGGCGATTGGGGCTACCCGATCCGTCGGCCCCTGGAGGCCGGGGCGCTGACCTTGCCGCTGATGGCCGTCCTGTTCCTGCCGATCGCCCTGGGGGCCCGGTCGATCTATCCGTGGACCAACCCCTCGTTGTTCCTCCATCACGAGTCGATGAAGTCGAAGCAGGGCTATCTGAAGCTGGGCTTCTTCGAGATCCGGGCGGCCGTCTACTTCATTTACTGGATCGGCCTGGCGCTGCTGCTCCGGTGGTCGTCGATGGGCCGCGAGAAGACCGGCCAGCCGTTGCCCGGCCCGTTGATGACGGCGATCAGCGGCCCGTGCCTCTTCCTCTGGGTCCTGTCGATCTCGTTCGCCGCGACCGACTGGATCATGAGCCTCGAACCGGAATGGTCCTCGACGATCTTCGGCGCGATGTGGATGATCGGCCAGGGCCTGGCCAGCTTCGCGATGATGGTGGCGATCCTCAGCCTCACGATCACCCGGGGGAACCGGCCCGACGCCGCCTCCCCGGGCCAGCTCGGCGACCTCGGCAACCTGATGCTGGCCTTCGTGATGCTCTGGACCTACATGCATCTGTCGCAATTCCTGATCATCTACGCCGGCAACCTGAAGGAAGAGATCCCCTGGTACAACGCCCGGTCGCGAGGCGGCTGGCAGTGGGTGGCCACCCTGTTGTTCCTCTTCGAGTTCGGCCTGCCGTTCCTGGTCCTCCTGTTCCGCGAGGTGAAGCGGAAGGCCCAATCGCTGGGGCCGGTGGCGCTTCTGATCGTGATCATGCAGCAGGTGGCGGCATACTGGCTGGTCCGCCCGGCGTTCTCGCCCGAGAAGTTCTCGCTCCACTGGCTGGACCTGGCGGCTCCGGTGGGCCTCGGCGGGCTGTGGATGACCGCGTTCCTCTGGATCCTGGGCAGGGCGCCGCTGGTCCCCGGCTATGCGCCCTCGCCCGCCGACGTCGAGCACGGGGAGGGGCACTGACATGAGCCACGAACCGCCGGCCGGAGGCCCGCCCGACCCCGGGCAGGCCCACGAGCCGAACACCGTCCCGATGAAGCCGCTGATGATCTTCGTGGCCTTCCTCGTCGGGGCCACGGCGATCGTCTATGGGGTGATCCGGCTCCAGTTCGTCTACTACCGATCCGAACGGCCCGTGCCGACCGAGAGATCCGAACGGCTGCCCGCCCTGAAGGACGCCGGCCCCGCCCGCCCCAAACTCCAGGACGCGCCCGATTCCGACATGGATGCCTACCGCGAAACGCAGCTCGCCGAACTCCGCGCCGAACGATGGATCGACCGCAAGGCGGGCGTCGCCGAGATCTCGATCGACGAGGCGATGTCCATCCTCGCGAAGAAGGGCCTCCCCGCCCGGGGCTCCTTCTCCTCCGCGAAGCCCGGCGAGAAGTAAGGAGTCCGCCCCGTGATCGCGCGAACCCTTCCGATCGGCCTGGCCCTGCTCGTCCTGTCCGCACCCCTGGCGCGGTCGGTCGAGACGCCGTCGGATGCCTCGGACGACCTGACCGCCCGGGTCGGCTTCGATCAGAAGATCGGGGCGCAGGCCCCGCTCGACGTCCGGCTCAAGGAAGACTCGGGCCGGGCCGTCCGGTTCGGCGAGGTCCTCTCCGGCCGCCCGATCGTCCTGGCCTTCGGCTACTTCGAGTGCCCGATGGTCTGCAACGAGGTCATCAACGCCATCACCCGGACCGCCCGGGCCCTGAACGGCACGGTCGGCAAGGATTATGACGTCGTCTTCGTGAGCATCAGCCCGCTCGAAGGCCCGGAACGGGCCCGACTGGCCAAGGCGAGGGTCGTCCGCCGGTACGACCGCCCCGGTACCGACGCCGGCTGGCACTTCCTCACCGGCGAAGATCCCGAGATCCACCGCCTGGCCTCGGCCCTGGGCCTCCGCTACACCTACGACGAAAAGACCCGGCAATACACCCACCCGGCCGGCGTGATCGTCCTGACGCCCGATGGCCGGGCGTCTCGCTACATCTTCGGGATCGACTTCCCGCCCAGGAACGTCCGCCTGGCGCTCACCGAGTCGTCGGGCGGGAAGCTCGGCACGGTCGTCGATCAGCTCGTGCTGTACTGCTACCGCTACGACTCGGCCACCGGCCGGTACACGCTGGCGGTGATGAACCTCGTCCGCATCCTCGGGACCCTCACGGCCGTGACCCTCGCCGGGTCGATCGTCGTGATGATCCTTCGCGACCGCCGCCGGCAGTCCGCCCCGGCCGGCGTGGGCAACCCCTGACCGTCCCGGAGCGAGCAAGCCCACCCATGTGGAACGTCCCTCTCTTCCCCGATCAGGCCTCGACGCTCGCCGGCCGGGTGGACGTCGTCACGTTCGTCCTGCTGGGCGTCTCGGCCTTCTTCACCCTCCTGATCTTCTGGCAATTGCTCTATTTCGGGATCAAGTTCCGCGCCGGCTCCGCGGCCAGCCGGGCCGGGCGGGTCAACGCCAATCACAAGATGGAATACGCGTGGATCGGCGGGACGTTCGCCCTCTGCGTGTTCCTCTTCCTGGTCTCCGCCCAGGTCTTCTACGACCAGTACGTCCCCCCGCCCGACGCGATGGACGTCTCGGTCGTCGGCAAGCAGTGGATGTGGTACGTCCAGCATCCCGAGGGCCGGAGGGAGACCAACGAGCTGCACGTCCCGCTCGGCCGGGCCGTGAAGCTCAACATGATCTCGCAGGACGTGATCCACAGCTTCTACGTGCCGGCGTTCCGGATGAAGCAGGACGTCTTGCCCGGCCGCTACACGTCCACCTGGTTCCAGCCCACGAAGACCGGCGAGTTCTACCTGTTCTGCGCCGAGTATTGCGGGACCAATCACTCGTTGATGGGCGGGAAGGTCGTGGTGATGGAGCCGGCCGACTACGAGGCGTGGCTCTCCCGCCAGACCGACGGCGGCTCCGGCGGCCCGGTCGCGGGCGGCTCGATGGCCTCGGTCGGGGCCCGGCTCGCCCAGCGGTATCACTGCAACGACTGCCACGGCCAGAACACGACGGCCAAGGCGCCGTCGTGGGTCGGCATTTTCGGCAAGAACGTCCCGGTCAAGGACGGATCGGGCGTGAGGCTCGTGAAGGTCGACGAGCGGTACATCCGCGACTCGATCCTCACCCCCCAGGCCGAGGTCGTCGCCGGCTACGAGCCGAGCATGCCGAGCTTCAAGGGACAGATCAGCGAGGATGACCTCATGCAGATCATCGCCTACATCAAGACGCTCGGCCGGAAGACCGGGGGGATGCAATGAGCCAGGCCCTCCTCGACTCCCCCGCGTCCCCCTCCCCCGAGCGCCGGCCCGAGGTGGAGAACTACGTCTCCTCGGACCACAGCCTCTGGTCTTGGCTGTTCACCACCGACCACAAACGGATCGGGATCATGTACATGATCTCGATCACCTTCTTCTTCTTCATCGGCGGGCTGGAGGCCACCCTCGTCCGCCTGGAGCTGATGACCCCCCGCGGGGACCTGTTCGCCTCGGCCGACCAGTACAACCGGGCGTTCACCCAGCACGGGATCATCATGGTGTTCTTCTACCTGATCCCGTCGGTCCCGGCCGTCCTCGGCAACTTCCTGATCCCGCTGATGATCGGCGCCCGGGACCTGGCGTTCCCCAGGATCAACCTGCTGAGCTGGTATCTGCTGATGATCGGCGGGTTGTTCACCATGGCCGTCCTGGTCACCGGCGGGGTGGACACCGGCTGGACTTTTTACACGCCGTTCTCCAGCATGTTCTCGAACACCCACGTGATCGCCGCGGCCGTGGGCGTGTTCATCGTGGGGTTCTCGTCGATCCTGACCGGGCTGAACTTCCTGGTCACGATCCACACGATGCGATGCCCGGGGATGACCTGGGGCCGCCTCCCGCTGTTCGTCTGGGCCCACTACGCCACCAGCCTGATCATGCTCCTGGGCACGCCGGTCGTCGCCATCACGCTCCTGCTCGTGGGGCTGGAGCGCATCCTCGGCGTCGGCATCTTCGACCCCAAGCTCGGCGGCGACCCGGTCCTGTTCCAGCACCTGTTCTGGTTCTACTCGCACCCGGCCGTCTACATCATGGTCCTGCCGGCCTTCGGCGTGATCAGCGAGCTGGTCTCCTGCTTCTCCCGGAAGCCGATCTTCGGCTACAAGTTCATGGCCGGCGCGATCCTGGCCATCACGGTCCTGGGCTTCCTGGTCTGGGGCCATCACATGTTCGTCAGCGGCCAGTCGATGTACGCCGGGATGGTCTTCTCGTTCCTGAGCCTCCTGATCGGCATCCCGACCGGCATCAAGGTCTTCAACTGGACGGCCACCATGTACAAGGGGCACGTCCGGTTCGACACGCCGATGCTCTACGCCTGGGGTTTCGTCGGCCTGTTCACCATCGGCGGGCTGACCGGGCTGATGCTCGCCTCGCTGGCGATCGACGTCCACGTCCACGACACCTATTTCGTCGTCGCCCACTTCCATTACGTGATGGTCGGCGGGACGACGATGGCCTACCTCGGCGGCATCCACTTCTGGTGGCCGAAGATCAGCGGCCGGCTCTATCCCGAGATCTGGGGCAAGCTCGCCGCGTTGACGATCTTCATCGGCTTCAACCTGACCTTCTTCCCCCAGTTCTTGCTGGGCTACATGGGCATGCCCCGGCGCGATTACTGAGATGCGCCCGAATATCAGATCCTCCACGTGATGAGCTCGGCCGGGGCGACGATCCTGGCCGTCGGCTTCGTGATGCCGCTGGTCTACCTGATCCTGTCGCTCTGGGTCGGCCCGAAGGCCACGGCGAACCCCTGGGGGGCCACCGGCCTGGAGTGGCAGACCGCCAGCCCGCCCCCCCCGCACAACTTCGACGTGACCCCGGTCGTCACCGGCCCCCCGTACCAGTACGACGAGGAAGGCATCGACCATGAGTGAGGCCGCGACCATCGCCGAGGCCGAGGCCGCCGTCCGGGCCGACCCCGTCCCCCTCGCGCACCACTTCGACGACCCCGCCCAGCAGCACGACAGCGCCGTGCTCGGCATGTGGGCGTTCCTGGGCACCGAGGTCATGTTCTTCGGCGGGATGATCGGCGCCTACGCCGTCTACCGGACGATGGCCCCCCTGGAATTCTCCGCCGGGAGTCGCCACCTGAAGCTGGCCATCGGCGGGGTCAACACGCTGGTGCTCCTGGGCAGCAGCCTCTGCGTGGCCCTGGCCGTCCAGTCGGCCCAGCTCCGCCGCCGCTCGCAAACGGTCCTCTACCTCCTGGCGACGATCGTCCTCGGCCTCGGCTTCATCGGCATCAAGGGGTACGAGTGGTCGTTGGAGATCCACGAGCACCTGCTGCCCGGCCGGCATTTCCGCCTGGACGGCTGGGCCCGAAGCTGGACGTCCGCCGGATCGAGATGTTCTTCGTCTTCTACTTCTTCATGACCGGCTTCCACGCCCTCCACATGATCATCGGCATCTCGATCCTCGGCATCCTCACCTGGCTGATCTGGCGGAAGAGGCTCCCGGCCGTGGGCGAGAGGCCGGTGGAGATCGTCGGCCTCTACTGGCACTTCGTCGATATCGTCTGGGTGTTCCTCTATCCCTTGCTCTACCTGGTGGACCTCCACCGATGACCACGACCCCCACCGAATCGGCCCATTCCGCGACGATCGAGACTCATCTCGACGTCCACATCATGCCGGTGCGCACGTACCTGATCGTCTTCGGCGTCCTGATCGCCCTGCTGGCCACGACGATCGGCGCGGCGTTCCTGCCGATCGGCGATTTCAGCCTGCCGCTGGCCCTGGGGATCGCCGCGACCAAGGCGATCCTGATCATGATGTACTTCATGCACCTGAAATTCAGCAGCCGCCTGACCTGGATCTTCGCCGGGGGCGCCTTCTTCTGGCTCGGCCTCCTGATCGTGATCACCCTGGGCGACTACCTCTCCCGAGGATGGCTGGCCGTGGACGGGAAGTAATCATTCGGACGGACCAACCGCCAGGACATTCAGACGGACCAACCGCCAAGACGCCAAGATCGCCAAGGGACGGAGAAGAGGAGAAAAGCCGAGAAGAGGAGAGAAGGCGAGAGAAGACGACAAGAGAATTCACGAATTCTTACTTTTTCTCTCTTCTCCTCTCCTCCGTCCCTTGGCGATCTTGGCGTCTCGGCGGTTCGTTTTTTCCGATTAAGCGGTCCAATCCGCCGAGCCGTCCCCCCGATACGCAAGGTTCCCGAGCTGCGCCGCCGAGGCCGCCGCCACTCCGGCCTCGACCGGCGCGTTGGGCACCTGTCGCGAGCGGACGCAGTCGATCCAGTTCGTCAGGTGGAGCAATTCGCCGTCGGGCTTGTCGTAGAAGTCGCGACCCCTCGCCGGATCGCTGCCCAGGATCATCGACTCGACCTTCCCCTTGCCTCGCTCGGGCGTGATGACGAACCCGCCGCGATCGGCCGTGAGCGTGCCCTCGGTGCCCATGAACTCGGCCATCGCCCCGTTGCGGGCGTTCGAGAACGTCCCCTCGAAGTAGACCTGCACGTCCTTCGGGTACCGCAAGAGGCACTGGATCGTATCGGGCGTCTCCCAGATCCCGGCCGAGGCGAAATGGTTGCCGATCGTGACCGCCCGCTCGGGGCGATCGACGCCCATGAACCAGTGGGCGACGTCGATCCAGTGGACCATCAGATCGGTGAGCAACCCGCCGCCGAAATCCCAGAACCACCGCCAGTTGCGATAGCGGTACTCGTCGAACGGCTGGTCTTTCGCATTGCCGAGGAATGCCTTCCAGTCCAGGGCTTTCGGGTCGAGCGACCCCGCGCCCGGCTTGGCGAACCGATCGCCCGTGTTGCGGTTCCACGTGAGATGGGCCTTGAAGACCCGGCCGATCCGCCCGGAATCGATCAGCCGCTTCGCCTCCTGGAGATGCGGCATGCTCCTCTGCTGCATGCCGACCTGGACGACCCTCCGGCCCCTGTCCTTCGCGGCGATGACCTTCGCCCCTTCGGTCAAATCGTGTGTCAAGGGCTTCTCGACGTAAACATCCTTGCCGGCGTCGCACGCGTCGATGGTCATCGGCACGTGCCAGTGGTCGGGCGAGCCGATCAGGACGGCGTCCACGTCCTTGCGGTCGAGCAGCTCGCGGTACTCCTTCACCGCCAGCGAGTCGGCCCCGGCGATCTTCCGGGCCGACTCGCGATGGGCCTCGTTGATGTCGCAGACGGCCACCAGCTTCACGCCCGAGACCGTCGCCAGGCTCCTCATGAGGGTCTGGCATCGGCCTCCGGTGCCGAGGCAGGCGACCCGAATCGTGTCGTTGGCGAGGTAGCCTCGGGCACTCTCGACGGACGAGGCGCCGATCAGGGCCGTCGTCCCGGCCACGCCCATGCCTTCGAGAAATCGGCGGCGAGTCTCCGCAATCGGTCGCATCGGAAAGGCCCCGGGGAGAGGTCGTCGGCCGCCGCCGACCCCCGGCCGGCCCCTAGGCCCGACGAAGATCGTACCGTATCAGACCCCGAAGCCCCTGTCGATCGGCCGACGCCTCGTCAGGCGAGCGCCGGGCCTGTATGCTTCCGTCGTCGCCGGTTCCACCACGCCCCGATCGGCAGGCCCAGCCCGAGCAACGCCATCGACCCCGGCTCGGGCACGGCGTTCGGCTCCACGGTCACCAGGCCGGCGTTGAACGAGAAGCCGACGGTTCCGTTCGCGTCGTAGAACGTGGTCGGATAGGACGAGGCCAGGCCGATCGTAAACGTATCCCCTACGCTGGCATTATGGATCTGAAGATTCAAGGTCAGGAGGAGTGAGGACGAGGTCGAGGAGATCGGCACGTCCGAGAAGTCGTTCGTCGAGTCCGTGGCGTTGAACTGGTCATTCAGGCTGCTGTCGGTCCCGTTGAAACTTCCGCTGGTCGAATTGACGACCTGCCCGATCGCGGATTGACCGGGGGCCGGGGGCATCGGAGGGAAATCCTGGCCGGCGCTGTTCATGTAGAAGACATAGCCGGGATTGCCCAGCTCATCGTCGGTCTGGGTCGGGAAATTGAGGAATCCGCCCTGGTTCGAGATGCTGGGCTGGATCAGCAGGCCAAGGCTGAACGTATTCAGGTATTCCGTCCCCGAAGAAGCGTGGATGATCACGTTCACCGAGGCGGTGCCGTCGCCGGTCGTCGGATCGACGTGGATGATCGCGTCGGTCGGGACGTCGATCACCAGGTCGGCTCGGGCAGAAGCCGAAAGACCGATCGCGAGGGACACCGCAGCCCAGAGGGATCGTCGAATCATGGCGATAAATTCCCGCCGGGGAGGCTTGGGGAGGCTCGGGCGTCGTCGGCCGTCGCGTCGGGGTAGGGACCAGGCATGGCATCATCCTACCTCGCGCGGCGCGTTTCTCCAAGGCGTTCGGACGTGTATGATGCCAGCCGTCATCAATCCCCGGTCACGCCAGGATGTCCCGGACGATCTCGCCGTGAACGTCCGTCAGCCTCATGTCCCGGCCGCCGAACCGCATCGTGAGCCGCTTGTGGTCCATCCCGAGCAGGTGGAGCATGGTGGCGTGGAGGTCGTGGACCTCGACCTTGTCCTCGACGGCGTGATAGCCGTAGTCGTCGGTCGCGCCGTGGATCGTCCCGCCCTTGATCCCTCCGCCGGCCAGCCACATGGTGAAGCCGAACGGGTTGTGGTCGCGGCCGTCGGAACCCTGGGCCATCGGCGTCCGGCCGAACTCGCCTCCCCAGACGACCAGGGTCGAATCGAGCAGTCCGCGGCCCTTCAGGTCGATCAGGAGGCCGGCGATCGCGCGATCCACGGCCCGGGCGTTGTTCTCGTGGCCTTCCTTGAGGTTCGAATGCTGGTCCCAGCGGTCGCCGCCGACGGTGGGGCAGAGCACCTCGACGAACCGCACGCCTCGCTCGACCAACCGCCGGGCCGTCAGGCAATTCCGGGCGAACAGGCGGGCCGGCGGGTAGGGATCTTCGAGCCCGTAAAGCTCCTTCGTGGCCTTGGTCTCGCCGGAGATCGCGGTCAATTCGGGGACGGCCGTCTGCATCCTCGCGGCCAGCTCGTCGTTGGCGATCGCGGCCTCGATCGCGTCGTGAGGGCCGATCCGCTCGACGACCCCGCGATCGAGCAGCTTCAAGAGCGCCCGCTTGCGAGACTGACCGGGTCCGGGCGTCACGTTGGCGATCGGGTGCTCGCCCGTCTTGAAAACGGACCCCTGATAGGTCGCCGGCAGGAAGCCGTTGCCGAAGCAATCGGCCCCGCCCGGGGGGATCAGGCCGCAGCTCAGCACGACGAACCCCGGCAGGTTCTCGCTCTCGCTGCCCAGGCCATACGTGACCCACGACCCGTGGCTCGGCCGACCCTGGAGGCCCGAGCCGGTGTGCATGAAGTAGTTGGCGGCGGTGTGCTCGGAGAAATTCGCCGTCATCGACCGGACGATCGCCATGTCATCGACGCACTTCCCCACGTTCGGGAAGAGGTCGCTCACGGGGATGCCGCTCCGGCCGTACTGGCGGAACTTCCAGGGGGACTTCAGCACCGTGCCGACGTTGTTGAACTGGGTGGGCTGGACCTTGGCCTGGATCGGCTGGCCGTGCTCGCGGTCGAGCCGGGGTTTCGGGTCGAAGGTGTCCATCTGCGACGGCCCGCCGTCCATGAACAGGAAGATCACGCTCCGGGCCTTCGCCGGGAAATGGGTGGGGCGCGGGGCGAGCGGGTCGGTTCGCGACGAGGGCTCGGCGGCCCGGCCCGATTTCGGGTCGCCCCACAAGGCCGCCAGCGCGAGCATGCCGAACCCGTTGGCCGACCGGGCCAGCATCTCGCGTCGATTCATCGGAACGGGCTGATATCGTCCACAATGCATGGCGGACCTCCGTAGGGTGCATGAGATGCACCAACAAGCCGCGGCCGTCGGCCGGGAACCGACTGCAAACTCGGGGGGAATTGGTGCATTTCATGCACACTACGGGATGAAAACGAATTCCTTGACGTTGAAGAGCACGTGGCACAGGTCGGCCCAGGCGGAGGGGTCATCGGCCCGGTCGCCGAGGAATTCCAGGGCCTCGGCGCGTTCCTCGGCGGTCGGTTTCCTCGCGAACGCCGTCTCGTAGACGTCGTCGAGCCGTTCGGAGGGCGAGCGAGTCCGACCGCCCATCGTCTTCTTCGCCCAGAGCTTCGCCTGGGCGGCGACGAACGGGTCGTTCAGCAGGGTCAGGGCCTGCGCCGGGACGTTCGAGACGTTCCGCCGGCCCATCGTCGAGGCCGGCGCCGGGAAGTCGAACGCCAGGAGCATCGGCGAGAGGAAATTCCGGCGGACGTTGAGGTAGAGGCTCCGGCGACCGTCGCCGTCGAGCGGCCCCGAGTGCCCGGGTCGGCCGCGGCCGTCCATGAACGGGGTCAGGTGGGGCGCCACGCTCGGCCCGCCGAGCTTCGGGTCGAGCCGGCCGGAGGCCGAGAGCATCGCGTCGCGGACCGCCTCCGCCTCCAGCCTGCGGACGTTCATCCGATGCCACGATCGATTGCCCGGGTCGAGGCGTTCGCCCTCGGGATCGAGACGTGAGGACATCTGATAGGCCCGCGAGAGCATGATTTCCCGATGCATGGCCTTCAACGACCAGCCCCGGCGGACGACCTCCGAGGCCAGCCAGTCCAGGAGCGCCGGGTGGCTCGGCGGCTGGCCCATCAGGCCGAAGTCGTCGGGCGTCTTCACCAGCCCCTCGCCGAAATGCCCCTTCCAGAGCCGGTTGACGATCACCCGGGGGGTCAGCGGATTCGAGGGGGCCAGCATCCGCCTGGCCAGTTCCAGCCGTCCGCTGCCCGACGCCGGCGCGGGCTGATCGGTCCCGGCGAGGACTTCGAGGAACCTCCGGGGGGCGACGTCTCCGGGCGTCTTCGAGTTGCCCCGGATCAAAATGCGTTCATCCTGGCCCGTGCCGTCGCAGACCGCCAGGCCGATCGTCGGCGACGGGATCGCCGCCTCGATCGCCCGGTAACGAGAGAGCAGGGGGGCGACCGTGGCGGGGCTTTCGAGCAGGCCGTTCGCCATCATCGAGGCCACCAGGGTCGTCCGCGCCGGCCCGGAAGGCCCGGAGCCGAGCCGGCCGTGATTCCAGTCGGCCAGGGCCGAGGCCATCTCGTCGGCCAGCGATTCGTCGGTCGTCGAGGGAGCGGGCGGGGGGGGCGGCAGCGGCCCGAAATCGGCGAAGACGATCCGATCCACGGCGAGATATCCATCCCCCGGCAGCATCCGCGTCCCCCCGCCGGAGAAGTCGGCCGCCGCGCCGTCGGCGAGTTCGAGGAAGGCGTCGTGGCCGATCCACATCGACACGTCCAGGACGTGCCACGCCGGCCCCGTCGTGTTCACGGCCCGGGTCAGGCCGCCGTAGATCGGGTCGCGGATCTTCTCGAACCCGTCCACCACGACGTTGATCCGGCCCGACTCGCCCCAGGCCAGCAAGGCGATGGCCTTCTTCGTGATGCGGAACGTCCGGGATCTCAGGACGCCCTGGAGGCGGTTCGAGACCAGGCCGCTATGCGCCACCCCGGGCGTCTCGGGGACCACGCCCGAGGCCGAGACCCGCGACGCGCCGACCGGGGAGGGCCCCGGGCCGAACGCCTGGCCGGACACGAACCAGTTGGCATACGTGGGCCCGTCGAATTCCTCAAAAGCCTCGCCGTTCGGCGTCGCGCCGGGGTCGGTCGACTGGGGCCAGGACCTCGCCCATCGGGTCCATCGCCCGAGCGCCGGCTCCTCCAGCCCCATCCGCCTCGCCACGGCGGAGACGCGCCTTTCGAGGGAGTCGGGAGGCTCGGCCCGGTCGCTGAAGACCACGTGATCGAGGCTGATATTGCCCCAGGGGCCGGGGTCGCGATCCACGACCTCGATCCGCGCCGACCGCCCGCGCCACGGCCTCGCGTCGAAGGCGTGCGGGCTCATCCGGTTGTCGTCGTGGCCCGTCGCGGAGAGGACGGGCTTGCCGTCGACCACCAGGTTCACGCACGTCTTGCCCGCGTGCGACCCTCCGCCGATCAGGAAGTGAATATAGTCCTGCTTGATCGGGAATTCGGGGGAGACGAGCGTGCCGGTCAGGTAGTCGCGATCGGTCACGCTGCCGACCACCCGGCCGTTGTGCGAGCCGACCAGCCCCCGGCCCTTCGAGGCCACGTCCCCCTGATAATCGGGCACGGGCAGGCGGATCGGCCCGGCCCCGAAGGCGGGCCCGTCGGCCTTCCAGCCCTTCTCGGCGTAGCTCTCCGACTCGAAGTCCTCGAACAGGACGTCGGCCGGGTCGTCGAGCGGGGAGGTCGGCGAGAGGGCCTCTCGCGACGCCTTCAGATAGGCCAGCGCCCCGGCCTTCGGCAATTTCGGCCTCGTCGCGGAGACGATCTCTCGCTTGAGCGCCTCCAGCTCCGACGCCTTCCCCTCGATCCTCCCGGGAGGGTCGAGGAACGCATGCTGATATCGGGTGCTGCGGACGAACCCGGCCAGCGAGTAATAGTCCCGCTGGCGGATCGGGTCGAACTTGTGGTCGTGGCAGCGGGCGCAGGAGACCGTCAGCCCGAGGAACGTCTTGCTCAGGACGTCGATCTCGTTGTCCAGCCTCAAGACCTCGTCGTCGCGGACGTCCACCGGCGAGTGCGTCCCCTCGCCCAGGAGGTAGAACCCGGTGGCGAGCAGGGATTCGTTCGTGCCGTCCTCGGGATTACGCCGCGGGTTCGGCAGGAGGTCGCCCGCGACCTGTTCGGTCAGGAATTGATCGTAGGGGAGGTCGGCATTCAGGGCACGGACGACGTAATCCCGATATTTCCAGGCGTCGGGGATCTCGTAGTCGAATTCGTGGCCATAGGTCTCGGCGAAGCGGACCAGGTCGAGCCAGTGGCGGCCCCAGCGCTCCCCGTAATGGGGCGAGGCGAGGAGGCGATCGACGACCGTCGCGAAGGCGTCGGGCGAGTCGTCGGCGAGGAACTGGCGGACCTCCTCGGGCGAGGGCGGCAGGCCGATCAGGTCGAACGTGGCGCGGCGGATCAGGGTGGCCTTGTCGGCCGGGGGGGCCGGCTTCAGGCCCTTCGCCTCCAGGTCGGCGAGGAGGAATCGGTCGATCGGCCCGAGCGGCCAGGCCCCGTCCTTCACCGTGGGCGGATCGACCCGGCGGATCGGCTGGAAGCTCCAGTGCTTGGCCCGTTCCTCCAGGTTGAACGGCTTGACCTTCGGGCCGGAAGCCTCGGCGGGGGGCTTCGCCGCCTCCTCGGGCCAGGGGGCGCCCCGCTTCACCCAGTCGGTCAGCACGGCGATCTCGGCTTCGGGGAGCTTCGACTTCGGCGGCATCTGGAGGAGGTCGCCATAGTTGATCGCATCGACGAGAGGGCTTTCGTCGATCTTTCCCGGGACGACGGCCGGGCCGCCCTTTCCCCCCGCGAGCGCCCCGGCTCGGGAATCGAGCCGGAGGTCCCCCTTCTGCTTCTCGGGGCCGTGGCATTTCTGGCACCGCTCGACCAGGATCGGCCGGACGTTCTTCTCGAAGAATTCGAGGTCTGCCGGGTCGATCGATCCGATCGAGGCGAGGATCGCGAGCGTGGCCAGCATGCCGGGGTCTCCGAGGGTCCGCGTCTCTCTCGATTCGAGTTTATCCGAAGACGGCTTCCAACGCCCGCCTCATGACGGCCGGGTCCGGCTCGCGGCCGGTCCAGAGGCGAATCCCGATCACGCCCTGATTGACGAGCATGCCGAGCCCGTCGATCGCGACGGCCCCGCGACGCTCCGCCTCGGCGATCAGGCGGGTCCGCGGAGGGTTCGGGATCACGTCGCAGACGAGCATCCCCGGCCGGATCGAGTCCGCAACGATCGGCACCTCGGCATCCACGTCCGGGAACAGGCCGATGGAGGTGGCGTTGATCACCAGATCCACATTCTCGGGGATTCGATACATTCCGACCCACGGAACGAACTGCGACGCCACGCCGGTCCGCTCGCGGATCGCCGAGGCGAGCGATTCGCCGCGGTCGGCCGAGCGGTTCACGACCGTGATCGAGGCCACGCCGGCCATCGCCAGCTCGACGCCGATCGCCCTCGCGGCGCCTCCGGCCCCGAGGATCGCCGCGTTCGCGCCTTCCACCTTGCGGACGGCCTGGACCGACTGGAGGAAGCCCTTGCCGTCGGTGTTGTCGCCGATGGCCCTGCCGTCGCGGAGGATCACGCAGTTGACCGCGCCGATCTTCTCGGCGGCCGGCGAGAGTTCATCCAGGGATTCGATCACGGCGACCTTGTGGGGGATCGTGCAATTGAACCCTCGCCAGCCCATCGCCCGGGCGCCCTGGACGGCCGCCTTGAGCCCTTCGGGCCGGACCTCGACGGTCAGGTATCGCCAGTCGAGGCCCATCGCGGCGAACGCGGGCTCGATCATCGCCTGGGTCGGGTTCTCGGCCACGGGGAAGCCGAACACGCCCACGAGCTCTTGCTTGAACGACCGCGAATCGGACATCGGCGGCGCCTCGGGTCAGGCCAGGATCGGCTGGACGACCTGTCCGGCCACGTCGGTCAGCCGATAATCGCGGCCGTTGAATCGATACGTCAGCCGGGTGTGGTCGAGGCCCAGGAGGTGAAGCATGGTGGCGTGAAGATCGTTCACGCTGACCCGGCCCTCGATGGCCTTGTGGCCGAATTCGTCGGTGGCGCCGTGATGGACGCCCCCCTTCACCCCGGCCCCGGCGAGCCAGGTGGTGAAGGCGTGGGGGTTGTGGTCGCGGCCGGTCCCGCCCTTCTGGACGATCGGCAGCCGGCCGAACTCGCCGTTCCAGACGATCAGGGTCGAGTCGAGCAGGCCGCGCGACTTGAGGTCGGTCAGCAGGGCGGCGATCGGCCGGTCGGTCTCGGCGGCGAACCCGCCGTGGTTCTTGACGATGTCCTGGTGGCCGTCCCAGGAGCGTTCGTTCTCCATCCCTCCGCTGTAGATCTGGACGAACCGGACGCCCCGCTCGACCAGCCGCCGGGCCATCAAACACTGCTTGGCATAATGGCCGCATTTCGGGTCGTCGATTCCGTAGAGGGCCCTGGTCGCGGCGGTCTCCCCGGCGAAGTCGAGCGCCTCGGGCGCGGCCATCTGCATCCGATACGCGAGTTCATACGACTCGATCCGGGCGGCCATCGCGGCCTCGCCGGGGGATGAGTCTTCGAGGTGGTGCCGGTTCAGCTTGCCGAGCAGGTCGAGCTGCGAGCGTTGTTCGGAATCCGAGAGGCCGCGGGGGCGTTCGAGGTTGTCGATCGGCGGCCCCTGGCCGTTCAGCGCGGTCCCCTGGAACACGCCCGGCAGGAACCCGGCGCCCCAGTTCTGGGCGTGGCCCTTCGGCACGCCTCGGCCCAGGGTGTCGTACATCACGACGAAGGCGGGCAGGTTCTGGTTGTCCGTGCCCAGGCCGTAGGTGACCCACGAGCCGACGCACGGGAAGCCCATCCGGCTCATCCCGGTGTTGATCTCGAACAGGGCCGGGGCGTGGTTGTTCGTCTCGGTGAAGCAGCCGTGGAGGAACGCCATTTCGTCCACATGTTTGGACATCTCGGGGAAGATCTCCGAGGCCCACGCGCCCGATTGGCCATGCCTCGCGAACTTGAAGGGCGACTTCATCAACGGCCCGACCTGCTCGGTGAAGAACCCCGTGTTCTTGTCGAACCCCGGGAGCTCCTGGTCGTGCCGTCGTTCGAGCTCGGGCTTGTAGTCCCACGTATCGACCTGGCTCGGCCCGCCGTTCATGAACAGCCAGATCACCGACTTCGCCTTCGCCGGGAAGTGCGCGGGGCGGGGCGAGAGCGGGTCCAGGGGCTCGCCCGCGAGCAGCCCGGCGCCGTCGAGCAGCCCGGCCAGGGCGAGCATGCCCATCCCCGAGCCGGTCCGCCTCAGGAAGTCGCGGCGAGAGGCGAACCGGCGGTGGGCGGAGGCGAAACGATGATCCATCGGCGGGGCCTCGCGACCGGGGATTCACGTCTTATTCGACGTACAGGAATTCATTCGACGCCATGAGCACCTGGCAGAGGTCGGCCAGCGATCGGATCTCCGCGTCCTCCTCGCCCGAGGCGGCCCGGGCCGAGGATTGCGCGCCGAGGAAGCCGATCGCGTCGGCCTTCTCGACCGCGTCGGGCTTCCGGCCGAACGCCAGGAGGTAGGCGCGGTCTACCTGCCCTCCGCGATCGTCGCCGGCCGTCTTCACCCGGTTGGCGAACGCCTCGGCCCAGTCGCGGACGGCCGGGTTGTTCATCAGGTAGAGCGATTGCGGGGCCACGGTGGTGGTCCCTCGCGCCGGGAGTCCGGTCAGGCCGTCGGGGGCGTCGAACAGGATCATCATCGGGATCAGCTTCGACCGCTTGACCGTGAAATAGACGCTCCGGCGGGTCATCCGCTCGTCCAGGGTGCCGGGGCCGAACATCCGGCCGTCGAGCTTGCCCGAGACGAACAGCATCGAGTCGCGGATCGCCTCGGCCTCCAGCCTGGTTTTCGGGTGCCTCCAGACGAGGAGGTCGTCGGGGTCGATCGCGGTCTTCGCCGGGTCGTCGGCCGACGACTCCGCGTAGGCCGCGCTCATCACGATGAGTTTATGGATCGGCTTGAGCCGCCAGCCCTCGCGGATCAGCTCGGAGGCGAGCCAGTCGAGCAGCTCGGGATGGGTCGGCGGGGCGCCCTGGCGGCCGAAATCGCTCGGCGTGGCGACGAGGCCGCGGCCCATGTGGTGCTGCCAGAGCCGATTGACGATCACCCGGGCGAGCAAGGGGCCGGCGCCCGCCTGGTCGTCGGTGATCCAGCTCGCCAGGGCCGTCCGGCGGTAGGACGTCCGCCAGCCCTTCGGCGGGTCGCTCTTCCAGTGCGATTCGGCGTCGGGCGTGTTCATCAAGACTTGCAGGTATCCCGGCGCGACTTCCTCGGCCTTCTGGTTCGGGTCCCCCCGGCGGAGCAGGTGGGTCTTCTCGAGGAAGTCGCCGCCCTGGGTGTGGAGCCGGACGGCGGGCAGGCCCTCGGTCGAGATCAGGGCCTTGACCCCGTTCGGCTTCGGCCGGGCCTTCTCGTGCTCGTCCAGGGCCTCCTTCAAGCCTCGCCATTCCGGGTCGATCGTCCGGTACCAGGCGAGCAACGCGGAGGCCTGATCGGCGGTCCTCTCGGCCGGGGGTTTCGCGAGGATCGCCGACAGGTTCGCGGGGATGCCGTCGCGGGTCAGGCCGACGGGCCGGGGGGAATCGGTGGCGCTCAGGCGGAACCGGCCGAAGTTGTGGCCGGCGTTGTTGCGGAAGTCGAGGGTGAAGGTGAGGGTGCAGCCGCCGTCGGGCCGGACGTCCCCGGCGAGCTCGAAGACCGAAGCATGGTCCTTGCCGAACTGGGGATCGACGGCCCACCCGCTCGTGGGATTCGCGTCGATCGCCGCCGAGATCGGCAATCCGGGCTGCTCGAAATCGGCCTTCGGGTTGATCAGCGGGGCCGGTTCGGTCTTGCCGATCCCGTATCGAGGGCCGATCGTCAGGCGAAGGTCGGTCAGCGCGAAATTGCCGTTCGGGGCGCGGCCGGGGCCGCCGTGGGGCAGGTCGTGATCGCTCAGGGGCTCGACCCGGATGGCCGTGATCGTGGGCAGATCGCTCGCGGCGGTGAGGGTGTAGGTGTCGAACTGGGCGTTCGGGCCGCCGACCTTGATCGAGCCGTCGGGCTGCTTCGCGAACGTCGCGCCGCCCGTGGATTCGAGCTTCGAGGGGTCGAGGATCACCCAGCGGGGGCCGTCGGCCGATTTCGGCCGGTTGGCCTCCCACCGGGCCAGCCGCGAGGGCAATTCGTCCTTCTCGAATCTCTCCAACGCCGCCACATAGGGGGCGTGCTCGGCCTCGTGCTTCGCGACCGCCTTTCGGAACCCGTCGGGGTCGAGGTTCAGGTCGATCTCGCTGCGGACGGTGGTGGTGAACGTGGACACGAATCGATAATAATCCCGGGTCGGGATCGGGTCATATTTGTGATCGTGGCAGCGGGCGCAGCCGATCGTCAGGCCGAGGAAGGCGGTCCCGGTGGTGTTGGCGATGTCGTCGAGCTCGTCGTACCGCTCCTTCTCCACCTGATTGGCCGTGATCTGCGTGCTGTGGACCCCGGCGGCGAGGAACCCGGTGGCCTTCAGCGCCAGGGGGTCCTCGGGCGCGATCTCGTCCCCGGCGATCTGGAGGCGGGTGAACCGGTCGAACGGCATGTCCTGGTTGAACGCCTCGATCACGAAATCGCGATACGTGTAGGCGGATGCGCGGTCATAGTCGTGCTCGAACCCGTGACTCTCGGCGAACCGGGCGAGGTCCAGCCAGTGGCGGGCCCAGCGTTCGCCGAATCGAGGGGACGCGAGCAGGCGATCGACGACCTTTTCCCGGGCCCCGGGCGACGCATCGGCCTCGAACGCCTCGACTTCCTCGGGGGTCGGCGGCACGCCGGTCAGGTCCAGTGTCAATCGACGGATCAGGATGCGTTTCTCGGCCGGGGGGTTCGGCTTCAGCCCCTTCGCGACGAGTTTTTCGAGCAAGAAACGGTCGATCGGGTTCCGGGCCCGGGACCCATCGCCGACGATGGGCGGCTCGACCCGCTTCAACGGCTGGAACGCCCAGTGTTTCTTGCCGGCCTCGATGTCGATCGGCTTGGCAACCTTCGCCGCCGGTCCGGTGCGGGGGTCGGGCGCCCTCGTTTGACCCAGTCGGTCAGGACGGCGATGGTCTGGTCGGGAAGCTTGCCCCTGGGGGGCATCTGGACGGCCGGATCGGCGTAGCGGACGGCCTCGATGAGAAGGCTCGCCTCCGGGTCGCCCGGGACGAGGGCCGGTCCGGTGTCCCCGCCCTTCTTCCAGCCCTCCCGGGTGTCGAGAAAAAGGTTCCCCCGCAGCTTCTTCGCCCCGGCCGAGTGGCACGAGTAGCAATGCTCGACCAGGATCGGCCGGACCTTCGACTCGAAGAACGCGAGGTCTTCCGGCGACGGCTCGGAGGCCCAGGCGCTCGAGGAGAGGGCGAGTGCGAGCACGGCGACGACTCGGAATGCCTTCATGAGAGCGGATTCCAGGTCGGGGGGAGGGCAGGGGCGGGCACGATCCGAGGGCGGGGCATCCGGAAGTATAGCGGACGACCCGGGACGAGGGAAGCGGCTTTCGGATGTCGTCCGGGACGGGACCTCGCCCCGCTTCGCCTCACGAGCCTCCGGCCAGGGATTCCAGGAGCTTCACGGTCTCCGGCCCGTCCCACTCCATGGAGCCTTCTTCCCGCTTGACGATCCGGCCGTCCGGGGCGATCAGGAAGGTCACGGGGATGGCGTCGCTCTCGTAGACCTTGGGCGGGGGGCCGGCCGCGTGGAGGATGGTCAGGGGCAGGCCGTGCCTCTCCTGAAACCCCTTCGGCGCGGCGATCCCGCGATCGATCGAGACGCAGAGGAACGCCACGTTCTTCAGCCTGGGGTTCTCGGCGAGCCGGGCGATCGAGGGGATTTCCTCGAGGCAGGGCGGGCACCACGTCGCCCAGACGTTCAGGAAGATCGGCCGGCCCTTGAACGCGGAGAGATCGACGGGCTTGCCGTCCAGGTCGGTGAGCTTCCACGAGTAATCGGCCGGGCGGAGCGAGGGGACTTGCTGCCGGACCTGGCGGAAGATCAGGAACGAGGCGAGGAAGGCCAGGGCGACGACGAGCAACATCGTCGCCCCGGAGCTCGCGGGGGCCTTCGGGGGAGTCGGAGGCGGAGGCCCTGGGGTCTCGGGCGAGTCCATGTCAGTCGCGCTCCCGGGTCCGGGCCACCGGGGCGAGCAGGTTCTCGACCGGCGCGTAATCGTCGCTGAGGATGATCCCCCGGGATCGGATCGCCAGGGACTTCATGTCCACCTCGGGGTAGACCTCGGGCGTGACCTGATCGCCGGGTTCGCCGCCCCGACTCCTCCGGAAGAAGTGCGGGTCGTCGATCCTCCGGCCCAGGTCGTTGAGGTCCAGCGGCTTCTTGGAGGCGACGACCACGAAGGTCTCGCGCTCGCCCTCGCCCGGTTCGCTGGCGGTGCCGAAGACGTAGGTGTGGGCGAAGCTCTTCTTCGCGGTCTCGACCCACGAGCCGAGGAACGCGCCCACGGCGCGGGCGTCGGCCACGCCGTCGGCGGCGACCTGGGCGAGCCGATCGTAGTCGCTGGCGAAGGCCAGGTCGGCCTCGGCGGCGACGCGGGCCCAGGCGGCCAGGCGGTCCGGCGGGAGCTTCTTGAGCGAGTCGATCTTGGAGAGCGCCTGGAGGGAGGTCTCGGCCATCTCCTCGACGGTCCCCCGCTCGGGGATCTTCGCCTCGGCCAGGGCCTTGACCACGGCGGCGCGGATCAGGGCGGGCTGGTTGGGCGTGCCCTTGGCCGCCGCCTCGCCGGGCTTCTCGGCCTTCTTCGCGGCCTCGCCCGCCTTGCCCTTGGGCGGCTCCTTGGGCCACGGCAGGGCCGCGTCGGCCGCCTTCCTCGCGACCTTCGAGGTGTCGATCCCCCGCTTCTTGTCGTCCATCGCCAGGACGACCTTCTCGGCCAGCTTGTCCGAGTCCGCCGCCCCGGCCGCCTTGAGCGCCTTCTCCACCGCCGCGACCTCGGCGTGATAGAGGAACGAGAAGATCGACCGATAGTCCGACTTGTAGATGTCGATGATGTTGATCATGTACACCCCGTCCTCGGACAGCATGGCGGCGATCCGGTCGTTGAACTCCTTGGTCGTGAGGTGCCAGGGGACGGAGAAATCATTGAAGGCGTCGCCGAAGATCAGGTCGTACTTCTCGCCCTTGTAGTGGGTGACGTACTGGCGGGCGTCGCCCCAGGTGGTCTTGATCGTGGTGTTGGCGGGCAGGAAGAGGGCCGCGTGGTTGGCCTTGGTGACGGCCGGGTCGATCTCGGCGACGTCGGCCGCGGTCTTCGGGTAGACCTCCTGGAGGTAGCGGGGATAGGTGTACGATCCCCCGCCGAGGAACATCGTCCGCAGCGGGACGTCCTCCGACTTCGCCAGCTTCAGCGTCTTCATCCTCGCCTCGACGACCCGGCGGGTCACCAGGGCGTAGATGTGCTCGTAGTCGTAATCGAGTTCCTCGGGGTGGTTCTCGATGTAGTAGCCGTGGATCAGGTTGTCCAGGACGAGCGTCCTCTTGCGGTTGCCGTCGTCGCGGAGCTGGTTCTCGATCTTGATGTAATAATAATTACTTTCGTCGATGTAAGCCTTCTCGGCGCGGGGGTCGTTCGGCTCGCCGGCCTCCTCGCGGAGGCCCCAGCTCTGCCCCTGGCTCAGGAGGAACTTGCGGGCGTTCTGCGCCGGCTTGAAGGTCCAGGAGGCGGGCAGGAGGGCCGGGGCGAAGGCGATCACGCAGAGGCCCAGCGGGATGCCGGCCCACGCCGCGTGCCAGATCGACCCCAGGACGGTGGCCGAGATGGCGAGGGTCGTCGCGAGGATCAGGATCAGGCCCTTGGTCCCGAAGACGTCGATCAGGAAGAAGCCGGCGAGGAACGTGCCGAGGATGCTGCCGACCATCCCCCAGGCGTAGACCTGGCCGATCGCCTGGCCGGTCCCCTTGGTCCGGGCCCTCACGCGGTCCACCGCGAGCTTGGCGACCACGGGGCCGACCGTCCCCATCGCCAGGCTGGGCAGGAGGAACACCGTCGCCACCCAGAACAGCACGCGGAACCCCCAGGGGAACCCCGCCATCGTCGAGGCTTCCATCAGGAACGAGTCCCGGTCGTCCTCCCGGAACTTCACCTCCCGGCCGATCATCAGCGACTCGATCGGGTTGCGAATCCCCTTGACGACCCAGTGCGGCGGGTATTCGGCCAGGAGGATCATCGCCGTGAGGACCGAGGCGACCAGGAACAGCCAGCTCGCGTGCTTCTCCTCGCGGACGTGGTTGGCGATCCGCCCGCCCAGCCAGTTCCCCACGCTCAGGCCGCCGAGCAGCACGCAGATCACGCTCGTCCAGCCATAGATGCTCGAGCCGAGGTGGCGCGTGACGAGCCGGCCGGCGACCATCTCCAGGGACATGAACGTCAAGCTCGCCACGAACGACAGGGCGGCGAGGTCGCCCAGGCGGACCCGGGCGAACGGGCCGCTCTGCATCTCGGCCTCGGACGGCGGGAGCTCGGCCGCCGGGACCGATTTGAGCCGTCCCACCAGGCTCGCGGCGATCCCGAAGGTCAGGAGCTGCCCGGCGAGCGTCGCGAAGTTCACCTTGATCTCGGCCACGACGATCCCGGGCCAGTTCTGGAGGCCCAAAATCGACTCGAGCGACCCGATCGCGAGCAACAGGGCGGCCGCGAACGCCGCCAGGCCCAGGCCGCCTCGCTTGAGGGCGACCATCACGACCGAGACCAGCAAGGCCACGCCCCACGACCCCAGGGCCATCGCGAAGAGCCAGGTCATCGCGGTCGCCAGCGTCGGGTTGCGGCTCGCCTCGGTCGTCCCCCGGTTCAGGATCAGGTCGAGCAAGCCGCTGCCCAGCGCCAGGACGGCCAGGCCCAGCCCGACCGAGAGCAGGACCAGGGCGACTCCCCGGCCGGTCAGCCCTTCCTCATCGACGAGCACCAGGCCCACGATCAGGAGGCCGGCGGCGACGAGGTTGACGATCGTGGAGGTCGGCGCCGCGTAGATCAGCCAGTAGCCGGCCAGGAACGTCCCGGCGATCGAGCCGACGGCGCCGAGGAAATAGATGTCGCCGATCGCCCCTCCCGCCCGCTTCGCCTGCTCCACCGCCATCTTGGCCATGACCGGCGAGATCATCCCCAGGACCGTCCCGGGGATCAGGAAGTCGAGCGAGACGACCAGGATCGTCCCCACGCCCAGGGGCAGCGAATTCAGCCCGGGGAGGAACCCGACCACCGTATTCATCCACAGGCAGCCCAGAGTCAGCGCCGATCCCGGCGCATAAAGCGGGGCGATGGCCCGGCTTGGCTCGATCCGGTCGGCCAATCGCCCGCCCAGGACGTTGCCCAGGCAGATCCCGCCGAGCATGATCCCGATCACGGTCGTCCAGACCGGCAGCGACGCGCCGACATGACGGGCCACGAGCCGGCTCGCCACCAGCTCCAGGACCATGATGCAAAGGCTGCTGAAGAACGCCAGAAGATAGGGCACAACGCGGACGGCTCGGCCGTTCATTCGGCAAGCGCTCCCGGATAAACTGGGGCTTCGGGGCTGGGAGAAGCGTCTACCCTAGCGTACCCGGATTCCCAGGGCAATCGACCAGCGTCCGGCGAGACGGCCGTTTCCTCCTCGTCCCGACCGCGAAACGGGGCACGGCCTCCGCACGAACGACCTTGAGGCCTTCCGCAACGGGCGATAGGATCTCGGCCCGCACACGATCGCACCGACCAGGCTGGCCTACGCGCGGTTCGGAGGATCGACTCGTCCCGACCCTCGGACACTGGTGAGCATGGACGCTTCCCTTCAACGACGCCCCGCCGCGATCCCTCACCGCGTCCTCGTTCCGGCGAACGCCGGGCCGGACCCCGGCTCGCGGACCTCGCTCCGGACCTCGCTGGCCCAGGGGATCTGGCTCGGACTCCTCGGGGCGTGGCTGGAGCTTGGCGTGGTCCTCGGCCATCGGCGGCTGGTGGGCCAGGTCACCGACGTCTCCCGACGGCTCCACTGGTTCCACGTCCCCCTCGGCGTGATCGCCCATCTTGCCCTGTTTATCGGATGGTTCGCCCTGGCGGTTTTGATCCGTCGCCGCCAACCGCTCTCGAGCCGGCGGGACCTCGTTTCCACGATCCTTGCGTGGTATCTCGCGGTCCTTTCGCCGTTGCTGGCGATCGAGGAATTCTACTGGCCCTGCGCCACGTGATGGCCGCGCTGTTCGCCCTGAAGATCGCCCCGGTGTGGAGGGACCGACGCCCGGCCATCCTCCGACGGACCCTGCCGATCCTGGGAACGGCGTCCGCCTTGCTGGTGATCGGCGGATTCGCCTGGCCCTCGTGGCAGGAGGCGCGGTCACGGGCCGTTCTGCCTCCGATCCGGGCCGGCGCCCCGAATGTCCTCCTGATCGTCCTGGACACCGTCCGCGCCGACCATTTGAGCCTCTACGGCTACCACCGAGACACCTCGCCCCGGCTCCGAACCCTGGCCGATCGGGCGATCACGTTCGATTTCGCCCGCGCCTCGGCCCCCTGGACCCTGCCGTCACATGCCACGATGTTCACCGGCCGCTGGCCTCACGAGCTTTCCGTCGACACCGATCGCCCGCTCGACGCCACCCATCCCACCCTCGCCGAACACCTCGCCCGCCACGGCTACCTGACCGGCGGCTTCTCCGCCAATACCTATTACACCAACGCCTGGCACGCCATCGACCGAGGTTTCGCCCACTACGAGGATTCCGTCGAGAACCGGACGTTCTCGGTCCAGGAAACCCTGAGGACCGCGGCGGTTTTCCGCCGCCTGATGCCCTTCGCCGTCCGCCTCCATCTCTGGAAGACCCGGGGCGACACCTCAAGGCGGATTCCCGCGTCCGAAATCCGCCAGAACACGCTCGCCTGGCTCGATGCCCAGCCGGCCGACCGGCCGTTCTTCCTGTTCCTGAACTTCTTCGACGCCCACGACCTCTATGAAATCCCCCAGGGGTTCCAACCCCGGTTTTCGACGGCCGATCGGGCAACCGTCGAGCAAGCCAACCGCGTCTATTTCAAGAACATGAAGCCCGGGGGCGACAAAACGCTCGCGGCCGAGGCCGGCAAGCTGCTGATCGACGTCTATGACGATTGCATCGCGTCCATGGATGAGCAAGTCGGCCGGCTTCTGGACGACCTCGACCGTCGCGGCCGGCTCCGCGACACCTGGGTGATCGTCACGGCCGATCACGGCGAGTTCTTCGGCGAAAAAGGGCGATTCGGCCACGGATCGGGCCTCGATCGCGGAGTGATCGACGTCCCCCTCCTGATCGTCCCGCCCCGAGGAGGCTCAGGATCGCATCGAATCGCCGCCCCAGTCAGCCTCCGAGACCTCCCGGCCACGATCGCCGACGTGACCGGACTCGCCAACGACTCACCCTTTCCGGGCCGATCGCTCCGCCGAGCCTGGCACCCCTCCCCGGGAACCAGCCTCGACGACGTTCCGCTCTCGGAATTCAAGGCATTCGAGGGGCCCATCCCCAGGAGCGAGAAGAACCCGGCCGATCGGTTCGACGCGGTGATCGTCTCGGGCGATCGCATCTACCACAAAAACCGGACCCGGCCCGACGAACTGTTCGACATCCACGACCGAGACGAGGCCCTCAATCTCGCCCCCCGGCCCGACTCCAGGGCGACCCTGGATCGGCTCGGCAAGTTGCTCCAAAACCTGTCGCGAAACGCCTCGATCGAGCCTCGATGACCGAACCCCCAACCGATCCCCCGCCCCAGGGTGACACTCGGGCCATCGACAAGTGCCGGCGCCATCCAGACAAATTTACATGATCGCCCGGAATCGAAACGTCCGCACGCCTCGCCATCCCTCGCCCGACAACGCAACGACCCACTCCCGGACCCCAGGTCCATGCCCCGACCCAACCCAATAGCCCCCCTCACGGCCCACCTCCGAATCTCGGAAATCGAAGCCCCAACGACGCCACCCGCACGTACCAAACCATCGAAAGCCACCCCCACCCCCGATCACCCAATCCCCGAGGACGCCCCTCCCCAACGGCCCCTCGAACGCTCCCCGGACAATCCGCCACTCCCGACGAAAACACGGCGGCGAAGCTCCAAAACCCGATCGGCGCAAGCCGTTCCAGGCTCAACCTTTGCTCGTCAAATCTCAACTAATTCAAAAATCAACAAACATGGCCTGGCACAAGTGACTGCGCGCTAGAAATCCCTGCAAAAACCGCCCTCCGGCGCGTTTTTCGGGAAAAAGTGTAGTCAACTTCCGCGAAATTCTCGATCGCACATCTCCATGAGGAATAAAATTTGAGCAATCAAACGAATCAATCAGATTCCGACCCAAAAATCCAAAACACCGGCAATCCCCAGCGCGCCAACCGCCCGCAAACCCCACCCCACCCGACTCTCTCCAGCCAATCCCCCGAAAACCCCAGACCACCCAGTCTCGCAGCACCAGTGACCATTCAGAGAGTCATCGTCGGGGATTGAGGCTCATGTGGCATGCTTGCGGTGCATGGCACTGGTGAGCATTTCTGGGTGCCACTGGTCGTACTCGACCAGTGCCATGCGCCGTCGTTGCAATCGGCGAAGCAACGAGGAGAGAATCCCGAAAAAATCCTTGCAAGGCGAACTCCCCGCCGGCAAAATCAATCACCGGTCCGAGATTATCCATCCGAAACGACGTGATAAACCGCATCATTTCGGACGTATAATCCCGCAGATTCGGAGATTCTGCGTCACTTTCGATGTCTACTTCATGTTAGGCGTCCTGCAAATCGTGGTGCCTATAGCGATATCTTTCCGGTCAGGAGCATCCAACTCCGAATCAGGGTCAGGACGAGACACGTCAACATCCCCGCCCAGGCCCACCGGAACGTCGGCCGCCACTCCGGCCGTAGTTCTTCCATCGCCCACTGCCGTCTCAGCCAAGCGACCATGACGCCTAACCTCGCGCTGCAGCGGACCCGCAACCGCCGCCACGATTGTTGTAGTCTCAACACAACTCAGGCGGGTGCGGGCCGCTGAGCTTGGTCGTTAGGCGGCTCAGGAGTCGAAGCCTTCGGTCGTGCTCGTCGTCGGCCTCGCCGGTCGCGCCTCGGCTCGACGACGCCATCGGTCGGGCCCCTGGAGTCGGCCTCGGCGGTGGTGCGCGTCGTCGCCCTCGCCGGCCGCGCCCCCGAGGTCGGGCCCGTCGGCCGGCGCCCCCCTTGCCAACGCCGTCGGTCCGTGCCAGGATCGTCGGTGTCGGCGCGTGGGGCGTCGCCGGGGCGCCGCCTAACCCGGCGCTGCAGCGGACCCGGCCCGCGGTCGACGATCACTCTCCTCTCAATCTCGCCGGGCGCGGGCCGGTCCGCTGAGCTTTGTCGTTAGGCGGCTCAGGAGTCGAAGCCTTCGGTCGTGCTCGTCGTCGGCCTCGCCGGTCGCGCCTCGGCTCGACGACGCCATCGGTCGGGCCCCTGGAGTCGGCCTCGGCGGTGGTGCGCGTCGTCGCCCTCGCCGGCCGCGCCCCCGAGGTCGGGCCCGTCGGCCGGCGCCCCCCTTGCCAACGCCGTCGGTCCGTGCCAGGATCGTCGGTGTCGGCGCGTGGGGCGTCGCCGGGGCGCCGCCTAACCCGGCGCTGCAGCGGACCCGGCCCGCGGTCGACGATCACTCTCCTCTCAATCTCGCCGGGCGCGGGCCGGTCCGCTGAGCTTTGTCGTTAGGCGGCAGAGGCCATGCACTACGTCGTCGCCCTTCTACCTGCCGTTGTTCTCATGGCCGCACTCATCGTCGCGGTTGTCTCGGCTCGCCGGCTCAAGCCGTGTCCATCATGCTGTCGGCGTGAATTGCGTTGCGTCAACTTCGTCAAGGCCACTGTCATCACCGACGACCGGCGTGCCCCGGACTCGTGGTCGTTCCATGCGTGTCGGGCATGCGGCGCAGCGTTCAAGCTCCATCGCGGCCGGTGGTCAAGCGTCGAAGATCGCGAACGCCACTACTTCGGCGGAGCCGCCTAACCTCGCGCTGCAGCGGACCCCGCACCGCCGCAACGGTTTATGCTATGATTCAACGTCGCTCGGGCGGTGCGGGTCCGCTGAGCTTCGGCGTTAGGCGTCCTGCAAATCGTGGTGCCTATAGCGATATCTTTCCGGTCAGGAGCATCCAACTCCGAATCAGGGTCAGGACGAGACACGTCAACATCCCCGCCCAGGCCCACCGGAACGTCGGCCGCCACTCCGGCCGTAGTTCTTCCATCGCCCACTGCCGTCTCAGCCAAGCGACCATGACGCCTAACCTCGCGCTGCAGCGGACCCGCAACCGCCGCCACGATTGTTGTAGTCTCAACACAACTCAGGCGGGTGCGGGCCGCTGAGCTTGGTCGTTAGGCGGCGGAGGCTTTGTCCCATGACGATGTTTCGGGCATTCTCAGGCTTCGCTTGCCACGGCGAGACTGTGGCGTCTAACAACCGAGAAGCCTGCACGAACGGCCATAGCCGGCTGGGAATCCCGATCTTGTACTTCGGTCAGGCTCGCGGTGCAGAGTACCAGTGGATTCACTTCAACGAGAATGACCTGCCCGGGACGGAGATGGAACTCGAACGGGCGGTCCAGATGAATCCCGAAAGCACCCTCATTTTGGGAGACGAGGTAAACGCGCGGATGGGCGCCAAAGATTACGCTGCGGCCTACGTCCATTGGTTCAACTGGCTCAAGGAGCGTAGTCCGGTCACAAGGCTTTCAACCTGCGGGTTCGAGGCCAACCACAATCCGTTTGTCTTCGCGGAAGAATTCATCATCGAAGCGCGGAAGACCGTTTATGTCGATGAGTTTCGCTTCAACGCGGCGTTCGCTGTTTCTGGCGACCTGGGCGCTTTTGATTCGTATCTTGGACAGGCTCAGACGTTCGCGAACAGCCACGGCTACCGGAACAAGTACTGCATCGGCTCATTCTTCTCCGATCCGGGGCTGAGTGCGGACCAACTGCGGAAGGCAATGCAGTTAATTCATCGACAGGGGACGATCAAGGAAGCCGTGTACTGGAGCTTTGAGAGTCATACGACCGCCGTGCATAACCCGCTCGCGGAGTACGACGGCAACCAAGTTCCGCGATTGAACCTCCTCGGCAGAACTTTTGCCCAAACCGTCCGAGACATCGCTGAGGGGACTTCGATCTGAAAAATCTAGGAATGCCATTCAGCGTCAGTTCAATTTAGCGGCTCCGGCCGATCCGCCTCTTCGTGAACTCTTTGGCTGGGAACGGCCATCGACGCGCAACACTACCCCAACCCCAGGCTTTGTGGCCGGGCAGCGGCGAGGTCCGGGTAGCAAACCGACGGATTCAAGAGCGGCGGACGAGGCGCGGGCCGAGAGGGGAGTCGGTTACGTTTGCAGTCTCTTCGACGGGAACATCCCCGCGAGTCGGCTCGCGGGGCGTCGCCAATGACCGGATCACGACCTCTCGGGCCAGGCTAACCTACGGGCAGGGAGCACCAAGGTGGAGACGGCCGGGAGGCCCGCGCCACACTCAGGCTACGCCGCGCCGGGTCGGCGGGCAAGTCGTCCCCGACCCCCGTTCACGCCCCGTCGGGAGCGGACGAAGGCCGCAGGATGGTTAACCTTGCGCTGCAGCGGACCCCGGCCACGGGCCGCGCTTTCTCATTCTCACAAGCTCGGAGGGTCAAAAAGGGGACGGGAGGGTCAAAAAGGGGACGGAGCGAATAAATTCAGCTTTTTGCATTTTGCCGCGTCTCATCCAGGCCGAACTTATTCACTCCGTCCCCTTTTCGGCCCCACGTCCCCTTTTCGGCCCCACCGTCCCCTTTTCGGCCCCACTCCGTCCCCTTTTCGGCCCCGGCCAAGACGACCCGGAGGCGCTGGCGGAATTGGCCAAGGGGCGGCTGCGGGCCAAGATCCCGGCGCTGCGGCTGGCGCTTCGCGGGAAGGTGACCGAGCACCACCGCTTCCTGCTGCGGCTCCTGCTGGACCACTACGAGGCGCCGGAGGCCCTGATCGGCCGACTGGGGAGCGGATCGACCGGGTGCTGGCGCCGTACGCCGAGGCGGTGGAGCGGCTGGAGACGATCCCCGGGGTCGGCCGCCGGGTCGCCGAGATCGTCGTCGCGGAGCTGGGCGTGGAGATGGGGCAGTTCCCGACGGCTCGCCACCTGGCGAGCCGGGCCGGGATGTGCCCCGGGAACAACGAGAGCGCCGGCAAGCGCCGCAGCGGCAAGACGACCAAGGGGAGCCGCTGGCTACGGACGGCCCTGATCCAGGCGGCGCACGCGGCGGGCCGGAGCAAGGCGACGTATCTGGGGTCGGGGTACCGTCGGCTGGCATCGCGGCGCGGGGCGAAGCGAGCGGCGGTGGCGGTGGGCCATACGCTGCTGGGGATCATCTACGAAGTCCTGGGCCGGGGGACGACCTACGAGGATCTAGGCCCCTGCTACCTGGAGCGGTTGGAGCCCGAGCGATTGACCCGGCAACTGGTCAGGCGCTTGGAACGGCTCGGCCACAAGGTTACATTGGAACCCAACGAGGCGGCCGCGTAGGGCGCATTTTCAGAACAGGCGGCGGAGGACGGCGTATGGCGAAGGCTCGTGTATCGGACGTCTTCTCCGCGTATCGCCTCTCCGGCGAGCCTATTCCCGGCGATGTCGCGATCCTCCTGAAACAAGCGGAGGAACTGGCCGAGCGCTCGGGGATCGAGCTGAACTGGAAGAAGGTCTGGTCCCCATGGTCCGATACGAGCTATCTCACCAAGTCGGACCGCCAGAACCCAGATACCATGGCCAACGTCCGGGCGATTGCGGATGTGTGCAAACTGGTCGCATTCGTCGCCGCGACCGACGAGGATGAGTGCATCGGCTACTGGCGAGGTCCGCGCATGCGTCCGGTCAAGAACTCCCCACTCGTCCTCTTCGACAACGAGGGGCAATTCACGCTATGCGGCTCCAGTTTCACCGAGGCCGTCTTGTATCAGGCCCCCGACGAGGAAGGATTCGCCGAGTTGAGGGATTGGTTCCGCTCACTCGGCATTGAGGTGCAAGCGGAGAGCATCGAGGATCTCGCGTGCAACACAGATGACCCTGCCCCCGACAAGCTGCACCACGAATTATACGAGCGATACCTGGGCCTGACGCCCGGCGCCTCCCCGTGAACTCTTCGCGCCGGCGGTTCGGCATCGGTTGATACTATGTGGGCGTGATCATCGATCGGCCCGCATCCCCCCCGGCCCCCGCGACGACGGGGACGGCCCGATCCGGCTCGGCGGGGCTTGCGGCCGGGCGCCCCGCCTCCGACCCGTCGCCCTCACGACGGCGGCGACGGCGGCGACTTCGCCACCAGCTCGTAGCCCAGCGACCTCGCCTTGCGCCGCAGCGAACGCTCCTGCTTCCGCCTCACCTCCGCCTCGTACTCCGCCAGCGACCTCGACACGTACTCCTCGCCGTGCCTGAGCAGCCGGTACACCAGCCGCGACAGCTTGTGCGCCGTCGCCGTGATCGCCCCCCGGCCGCCGATCCGGCCCTTGATCCGCCGGTAGAACTGGCCCGTCGCCGTCGCCGTCCGGCCCGCCGCCTGCGCCGCCATCCGCAGCGCCTGACCCACCCGGTTCTTGCCCTTGCGGGGCGTGCGACGCCGCTCGGTCTTGTTGCTCCGGTCGGTCCGCGGGCAGAGGCCCAGCCAGCTGGCGAAGTGCTTCTCGCTCGGGAACCGCCCCACGTCGCCGCCGAGCTCGGCCAGGATCACCGTCGCCGTCGTCGCGTCGATCCCCTCGATGGCCGTCAGGTCCACGCCCATCGCCCGGGCCAGCTTGGCCGGGGCGTCGAACCGCACGTCGTTGGCCTTGCGGCCGCGACGCCGCGGCCTCGGGGCGACCGGCTCGCCCCCGGAGCGGTCGGGCAGGCGGTCCAGCTCCTCGGCGATCCGGGCGTCGCACTCGTCGACCTGGCGGTGGAGGTAGTGGTACAGGTCGGACGCCTGCTTCAGGGCGAACAGGTGCTCGGGCCGCCAGGTGCCCTCCAGGGCCCGGGCGATCTCCGCCTCGTCCCGGGCGCACTGCTCGTGCCGCAGCGCGGCCAGCTTCGCCGGGTGGCGCTCGCCGGCGAGGATGGCGGCGATGATCGCCGTGCCGGTGACGCCCGTGATGCTGCTGACGACCTCGGTCAGCTTCACATTCATCTGCTCCAAAGCCTTCTGCATGTGCTGGACGTGGTGCGAGGCGTACCGCACGAGCATCTGCCGCTGCCGCCAGTAGCCGCGCAGGGCCAGGACGGCCCCGGGCGGGCGGAAGGACGGGCGGAGCAGGCCGCAGGCGTGGAGGCGCTGGAGCCACTGGCAGTCGAGCCGGTCGGTCTTGGGCCGGGCGCCGCAGTGGCTGGCCTGGCTCGGCTCGATGAGGAAGACCTCGAAGCCGCGCGATTCGAGCAGCTCGAACAGGGGGATCCAGTAGACGCCGGTGGACTCCAGGACCACCGAGGTGACGCCCTCGGCCCGGAACCAATCGGCCAGGGCGTGGAGGTCGGCCGAGCAGGCGCCGAAGGTGCGGACCCGTCCGGGCCCGACGCAGGCGACGTGGTTGTCGGAGTGGACGTCGACGGCGGCGGCGTGGGGGTGGACGACCGGCAGGGACGCGTCGGGATCGGGGGGCGTGCGGCGACTCATGGCGAGGGCTCCGGCGGGTGGGGGGCCAAGCCGTCGCGGGCCGAGAGGGGGTCCGGGGACGAGGTAGTCTCCCCGACGGGAACGTCGCGGGGCCGTGTTGACACGGCGCCGCGGGTCACCAATGATGGGGCCACGGCCTCTCGGGCCATGCTAACCTGCGGGCGGCGAGCACCAGGGAGATGACGGCCGGGAGGCCCGCGACGGCGTGCCCCAGCGTATCGCGCCCGGTGGTCGGGGCCACCCCCGGTTCACGTCCGTCGGGGAGCGGTCGGAGACGGCGCGGAGAGTTAACCTCGCGCTGCAGCGGACCCGGCCCGCAGCGGCGACTTCCGCGTTACCGTCGTCTGCCCGGCGGTGCGGGTCCGCTGAGCTTCGTCGTTAGGCGCCGGCTACGGGAAAGGCTGATTAATGTCTGGTACGATCCGAACGGCCCTCTCCGCGGTCCTCCTGCTTATGGCGGCGGCCTGCCTCTTCCTCTTTCTCGCAGCCCGGGAGGCACCTCGCGATAGCTGGCGGGCATTTGGGATTATCTACGGCGTCGTGGGTCTCTCGTGTCTGCTCGGGGCGGGATCGTTGCTCTGGTCGAAGCGTCCTCGCGGATAGCCCCGCGCACCGGCGGGCCGCGGCGAACTCTTTGAATCATCCGCCTATCCTCGGCGGGCCGGCCCGCCGAGAATGATCACCGGGCGGTCGCGCGGCGTTCGATCCAGGGAGGCGTCTGGGGATGAATGACGAAGACACGCGGGTCTTGTTCGAGGAGCCGCAGATCCTGGCGGTGGCTATCTTCGTCGCCCTGCTCGTGGTCGCGATCCTCATGATCCCCTGCTTCTACATTTCCCGTCGCCGGGAGACGAGGGTCCTGGCGGGCGTCGGTGCCTCCATGTTCGCGATCGCGGCGGTCGTTTATGGAGACCTGGCGTTCACTCGCTGGGCACTTTACGATGGCGGCCATGGTCGCTCCCCCGGGACGGCCCCGTTAAAGGATTGGCTTGTATTCGCGGCAATCAATGCGGTCCTGGCGATCGTGGGCTCAATTCCTGGCGGGGTGCTGGGCTTGGCCATCGGGTTGCTGATCGAGCGAAGGCACCGAAGACGAACCGGAGCGAACAAGTCGCCGATCGAGCCGTCGGACGCCGCCTCCCCGTGAACTTTGAACGGGCGCATACTGTCGAGGACTGATGGTATGTTCGAGCGATTCCGTGCGCGCATGACGTCCCCTGCCCCCCCGCATTCGTCGGGTGTGATCCTCACGGGGGGCGGAAAAGGGGACGGAGGTGCTCTGTAGAAAACCCTCTTGAGAATGAGGAAAACGAGTAGGTCCGACTTCAGTCGGGCCTACAAAATAAGACCTTCTTGTAGGCCCGACTGAAGTCGGACCTACTCGTTTCCTTCTCCATCACCGGGTTTTCTACAAAGCAGGACGGAGGGAATTCTGAGCTTCCCGAGCCACTGAAGGCCGCCTCCCCGTGAACTTTACACGGGCGTATACCATCGGGCGAGGAAAAGGGGACGGGGCGAGGAAAAGGGGACGGGCGAGGAAAAGGGGACGGAGCGGAATGCCACGAAGTTAGTGGTAAATCCCGAACTGGAGAAGGGGACGGAGAACTGGAGAAGGGGACGGAGGGAATTACGAGGTTACTGTGTCGTCAAAGATCGCCTAACCTCGCGCCGCATCGGACCCCGCACCGTCGCGACCTCCTTCGTGTTATCATGACTCACTCGGCGGTGCGAGTCCGCTGAGCTTGGTTGTTAGGCGGCGACAAACACGACCCCCACTTGAGGCTTGAAACGGTGAGCCAATCGGGCGTCAAGTCTCCCTGAGGGGAACATCGAAACGCGACGACCACTCTTGCGAGGGCTGATATGGCGAGCACCCAACGCACGATTGTTGAGGCGGAAGTCAAGAAGCCGTCTCCGGACTGGACCGCGGCGATCGACAACCTGAATGCCCTGACCATGGTCGAGATGCTTCCCACCCTCGCCGGCCTGGCTCCATCGATCCGCAAAGAGGTGGTGAGCCAGGCCTGGAAGCTGCT
This sequence comes from uncultured Planctomycetota bacterium, assembly GCA_963737655.1. Lineage (GTDB taxonomy): Bacteria > Planctomycetota > Planctomycetia > Isosphaerales > Isosphaeraceae > JAQGHR01. Next base: position 291,733 of record CAVTTN010000002.1, read on the forward strand.
CTCCGTCCAGCGCGGCTGGAAGGACTGCTACGAACGCATCGAGTTCGCGGCCGAGGTGGTCACGGAACAGAAATTCAAGCAAGACGACACCAGGGCCCCCGCCGGCCAGATTCAGGACGCGACCAACTTCCTGGTCGCCCTCCTGAAACCGGCGAAGAGTCAGGCGGTGCAGGTCGGCTTCACCTCCGCAGATGACGCAGCGATCGCCGCCCTGCAGGAGATCATCCCGACGACGATAGCCGTCGGGCTAGAATTCGCCGGCAGCATCTTTTCACGGTCGGGCTCCTTCCGGTTCACCGCGCCGAAGCAGGGCGAGGCGACCGCGTCCGACTCGAACGTCCCCGTGCCGACGGGGACCGGGGCCGTGGGGTCGTATCACACCCACCCGGAGACAACGCGCAACTCCGAGAACTTTTCGCCACAAGACATGATGATCTGCCGTGGAAATGAGCAAATTCATCTGCCACCGCGCGTGTTCTACCTCGGCACCCCCAGCGGGAAGATCAAGAGGTTGATCCCGCCGGCCCTGCTCACCGGCCAGGACAAGGAGAATTTCGGCCTGCTTGGCAAGCTCACGATCCTTCGGTAGGCGGGTGAAAAGGGGACATCCCGGAATGGCATGAAGTCTCCGGCGAGCGAAACAGGGACGAAGTCGGGCCTACTCGTCTCGATCCTTCGAACGGGTTTTCGACGGGGCACTCCTGACCTCGTTTCGCCCCTTTTGGTATGATCCACGGTTTCTGGGCGGTGCGGGTCCGCGGAGCTTTGGCCTTCGGAGGCGGGAGGTTCCTCGTGGGAATGGAATGGGCGGACTGGCGACCGGACGCTGAGGATCTGGATTTTCGGGGCATTACCTCGCGCTATTCCGACATTCCCGGGCTCGTTCTTGACGAGTCTCGCGTGCCGGAGGCCTTCCGCCATCTCCTCCCGCTGGCCAGGCACTGGGCCGTGGGCGATGACCGCGAGCGGGCCAACCTGATGTGGCTCACGGACACCGAAGAACTCCGACGATTCGTCGATGCCGTCTGGACTCAGTTCGAGGCGATCGATGCCTGGTGCGGATCGCGTCGCGGCCTCGTCCCGGTCCCCGACGAGGTGGTCCTCTTCGATATGATGCTGGAGGCGGCGGCGGACGCCGTGGCCATCCACGCCGATGAACCGGATGAAGCCGCCTCCTCGTGAACGAGTCTGGCCCGGGCGGCCGAATCCTCGCGGATCGTCCCTGCGACCGTTACGGCGGGGCTTGACATGGTCGGTTGGGCCGGGGAAGGAAAGGGGACATTCTTGCTCTGTAGAAAACCCGGTTCGCAGAGGTTTATCGAGTCGGTCCGACTTCGGTCGGGCCTACAAAAAGGCCTTATTTTGCAGGCCCGACCGAAGTCGGACCGACTCGATTCCTGACTCACACCGGGGTTTTCTACAGAGCAAGAACGTCCCCTTGAAGGGCTTTCAATCTTTCCGACATGACGCTTGCATGGCCAACAAAGGAGGGATAATTTCAAAGGGCGTTGACGCGTGTACGGAGCGAGGGCATAAGCCACCATTCTGCTTTTGGTCCGTCCAAGTCTTGTTCGGCGAAAACGAACCGCAAGCCAGGGGGGACGCCATGCCGGTCAGCATCTGGCTTGAGCCTGTGAACGATAGGCCCTCGCATGATTACACGGGGCCGAGGGGTAAGATCGAATTACACGACGGCCAAGAAGTCCTGATCGGTAGACACCCTCACTGCGGAGTCGTCCTCTTCAGAGATAAAGTCGCGCAACCACTGCGTCATCTCGCAGCGTGATGGTGTCGCGGTGATCGAAGATTTAAGATCGAGATATGGCATCTCTGTGAATGGCCTACGCTTCGAGAAAGCGAGCCTCGCCCCAGGCGACCTGGTCATCATCGGCGATTTTGAATATATCGTGCGAGACATCCACTCCGAACTCGTCGGAGCCTCCTCGTGAACTTTGCACGGGCTTGTACTGTCAAGGATTGATGGCGTGTTCGAACGATTTCATGTGTGCGCGTGAGGCCCCTGAACCACGCGTGGGTCGGATGAGCTTCGCACGGGTTCGGCGCCGGTCCGGGGTGGGCGCCGCTCCTCCGCCCTGGCGATCTTACCAGGGCGACGGCTTGAGGCGGAGAATGGGGTCATGAGTGCTCGGAGGGCGGGCCGTGTCGGTCAACTTGCACCTATCGGTTACTGTCCGGGGTTACGACCCCTCGCGTGCCGGGGCGATCGGGCGCGAGGTGCGCGACGTGATCGAGTCGGAGGACCTCGGGGAGCAGCTTCCCCCGCTGGTCGAGACGTCCGACGGGTTGGGTCGGGTCCTGACCTCCCGCACGGATCGAGACGAGCCGGTCATCCTCAGTCGCGCCTTTCTGTGGGCACCGGGTTTCCTCCAGGCCCTCCGGCTCGCGGCCGAGCGAGGCAACGGAGGGCCCTGCGAAGTCGAGTTGGACTGCACTGATGCCGACGAGGACGACCCGGAAGCCGATTGAGGCCGGGTGCCCCTTCGTGAACGATTTCGGCCCGGACGCTCGAACCCGCGCGGATCGACCCTGCGACCCTCTCGGCGGGGCTTGGCATGGCCGGTTAGGCCGTGTTAGCATGGAACGTCCGAGAGGAGAGAGGGCCCCCCGCTGGGGTTGCGGCCCGGCCTCGTCGCGATTCGGTCCGGAGGGGGCGTCATGGCTGACTCACTGCGAATCCCGGTCCTGGCCCTCGCGCTGATGATGGGCGCGTCCGCCGCGATGGCCGACGATCCGCCTCGCCCGGACGGCCCGAAAGCCAAGGCGCCCGGACCCTCGAAGACGTCCCCGAGAACTTCGTCCCGCTCCACCCGCGGACTACCGAGGACCAGCAACGGATCGAGGCCCTCCGCCTCTATTCCTCGGCCCGGGCCTTGGAAGACCGCCACCAGTTGACCGAGGCGCTGGACCTCCTGGAGCAGGCCCGCAAGCTCGACCCGGATTCTCCCGCGGTCCTCCGGCGGATCAGCCGGCTGGATTTCGTCCTGGGCCGCGTCGATCAGGCGGTGGCCCACTCGCGGAGGGTCCTGGAGCTGGACCCGGGAGACACCGACACGCTCTCCCTGCTCGTCGCCCACTACCTCGAACGCAAGAGCGACCCCGCCGCCGCCGAGAACCTCTTGAAGAAGGTGGCGACCAGCCCGAAGCTGGACAAGACCTCCGCCGGCTACTACCTCGTCCAGCGCGACCTGGGGGACATCTACGCCGACCTCCTGGACAAGCCCGACCAGGCCGCCGACGCCTACGCGAAGCTGATGGACGCCCTGGACGACCGCGCCGCCGTGGCCCTGTCGGCCATCGACAAGAAGCGAATCCTGGAAGACGACGAGGCGGGCTCCTACCTGAAGTTCGGCGAGGTATTCCTCCGCGCCAAGAAGTTCGGCCTGGCGATCCGGGCGTTTCAACGAGGGCTGATCTACCGCCCCGACCATCCCCAGATCCCCCGATTCCTGGCCGAAGCCCTGCTCCGAGGGGGCCGGGTCGACGACGCGCTGAAGACCCTCGAATCGTTCCTCCGCCGCCAGCCCACGGGCGTCGAGCCGTATGAGCTGCTCGCCGAGATCCTCACCGAGCTGAAGCAGGTGGACCAGATCCTCCCGAGGATCGAGGCCGCCGCCCAGGCCGACTCCAAGAACCTCCGGCTCCAGTTCCTCCTGGTCGATCGCTACCGGGCTTCGGGCCAGGAAGAGAAGGCCGACGCCCTGTTGAAGACCCTCCTGGCCAACCAGTCCGACCCCCAGGTCTACGCCGCCCTGGCCGCGTCGTACCTCAAGGAGAAGAAGGCCGAGGAGCTGGTCCGCCTCCTGGGCGAGGCGCTCGACGAAGCCCGGCGGACTCGACGCCGTGAAGCCGCAGGTCGATGCGCTCTCCGAAGACCAGGCGCTGGCCGCCCAGGCGCTGGACTCCGGCATCAAGCTGCTGGGCGAGAACCCGCCGAGGCTCTCCGACGCCTCGCGAAAAATCCTCGCCTACATCGCCGGCAAGGCCAAGCAGACCGATCGGCTCGTCCGCATCGATCGGCTGGCCGTCAAGAACGCGCCGACGCCGCAGAACTATCAGGAACTCTTCTTCGACCTCTTCCGGGCCGATCGCCACGACGAGGCCGAGGCGGCGATGGACGAATACCTGGCCAAGTTCCCGGTCGAACGGACGAGCCGGACGGTCCTGCTGCTCTCGAAGAACCGCTACTTCGGCGGCAAGATCGAGTCGTCCCTGGAGGCGGCCCGGGAGGCCCAGAAGCTCGACCCGGGGGATCGCGACGTCCTGGAATTCCTCGGCTACGTCCTGTCCAAGGTCGGCAAGGACGACGACGCGATCGCCCTGTACGAAGACATGCTGCGTCGGTTCGCCAATGACGAGGACGCGGTCAAGAAGGCGCGATCGGGCCTGTCGACGGCGTTCGTGAACAAGGGGAACTTCGCCCGGGGGGAGGCGGAGCTGGAGATCCTCCTCCAGAAATTCCCCGAGGACCCCGGGGTGAACAACGACCTGGGCTACCTCTACGCCGACCAGGGCAAGAACCTCGAACGGGCCGAGATCATGATCCGCAAGGCGGTCGAGGAGGAGCCCGAGAACGCGGCGTACCTCGACAGCCTGGGCTGGGTCCTGTTCAAGAGGGGCAAGATGAAGGAGGCCGTCGAGCCCCTGGAAAAGGCCGCGAAGAGCGAGCGGGTGGATACCACGATCTGCGAGCACCTCGGCGACGTCCTGTTCCGGCTCCAGGAATACGGCCGGGCCAAGGAGTTCTGGACCCGGGCGGAGGGGTACGCCACCAAGGCCCAACCGCCGGACAAGCGACTGGCCGAGATCAAGAAGAAACTGGCCGACCTGGAAAAGCTCGGACCGACCCGCTCCGACGCGGCCAAGGGCCCCGCCGACCGTCCCTGAACGCCCGATCGACCGTCGATTCCCCTCCGACCCCGGGCGAGCCGATCGCCGCGAAGGGCCGGAGGTCTCCTCGTCTCGCCGGCCCCCGACCCCGGCCGGGCCGGCCTTCCCGGAGAGAACCCGTTCATGGCTGGGCACTCACACTCCGCCAACATCGCCCACCGCAAGGGCGTCGTCGATGCCAAGCGAGGCAAGCTCTTCAGCAAGCTCTGCCGGGCCATCTACGTGGCGGCCAAGAACGGCGACCCCAACCCCGACGCCAACATCCGCCTCCGCTACGCCATCGACAAGGCCCGCTCCTACAGCTGCCCCAAGGAGAACATCGAGCGGTCGATCAAGAAGGCCAGCGGCGAGCTCGGCGCCGAGAATTTCGAAGAAGTCATGTACGAGGGCTACGGGCCCGGCGGGGTCGCCGTGATGTGCTCGGCGCTGACCGACAACCGTAACCGCACCGCCGGGGAGCTCCGCAAGGCGTTCGAAGTGGCCGGAGGCAACCTCGGCGCCACCGGCTGCGTCTCGTACCTGTTCTCGTACAAGGGCCTCTTCCTGATCGACGCCAAGCACGCGACCGAGGACCGTCTGATCGAGGTCGCCCTCGAAGCCGGCGCCGACGACGTCCACCGGGCCGGCGACTACTTCGAGGTCACCTGCGACCCCAAGGCATTCGACGCCGTGCAGAAGGCTTTCGAAGAGGCCCGGATCGCCGCCGAATCGGCCGAGACCACGTACATCCCGGCCAATTACGTCGACCTCGACGGCGACAACGCCAGGAGGATGCTCAAGCTCCGCGACGTCCTCGAAGAGAACGAGGACGTCCAGAACGTCTACGCCAACGACAACCTCCCCGAAGAAGCGATGGCCTGAGGCCACGAATCCCCTTCGCGTCCCATGCCCGAGCGAGCCTATCCGACCCTAGATTTCCCGGTTGATGACGGCATGCCCACGAGGACGCGGGCATGCCTCGCGGTCGCGATCCGCCGAAGCCGTCCTCCCTCCCACCCGCGAGACCCGCACCGATGCCCGCCCCGACGTTCGTGAAGGCCGACCGGCTCCAGAAGCTCCCGCCCTACCTGTTCGCCGAGATCGACCGGAAGAAGAAGGCCGCCATCGCCGCCGGCAAGGACGTGATCAACCTCGGCGTGGGCGACCCCGACCGACCCACCCCGCGGCCGATCATCGAGAGCCTCCAGAAGCACGTCGAGAACCCCGCGTTCCACCAGTACGCCCTCGACCAGGGCGCGCCCGAGCTGCGGCGATCCATCGCCGGGTTCATGAAGCATCGGTACGACGTGGACGTCGATCCCAACGCCGAGATCCTCCCCCTGATCGGCTCCAAGGAAGGCATCGCGCACTTCCCCTTCGCCGTGATCAACCCGGGAGACGTGGCCCTGGTGCCCGACCCGTGCTACCCGGTCTATCGCTCCAGCACGCAGTTCGCCGGCGGCGAGGTCCACCCGATGCCGCTGCTGCCGGCCCAGGGCTTCCGCCCCGACCTCGACGCCATCCCGGCCGACGTCTGGAAGAAGGCCCGGCTCCTCTTCCTCAACTACCCGAACAACCCCACCGGCGCGACCGTCGATCGCGGGTTCTTCGAGAAGGTGGTGGCGCTGGCTCATGAGCACGACCTGATCATTGCGCAGGACGCCGCGTACAACGAGATGTATTTCGAGACCCCTCCGCCCAGCATCCTCGAAGTCCCCGGGGCGAAGGACGTTTGCGTGGAGTTCCACAGCCTCTCCAAGACGTTCAACATGACCGGCTGGCGGGTCGGGTTCGCCGTCGGGGGCGCCCCGATGGTGGCCGCGCTCGGGCAGGTCAAGGCGAACACCGATTCGGGCATCTTCACCGCGATCCAGTTCGCCGCGAAGACCGCCCTGGACGAGTACGACACGATCACCCCGCCCCTCCGGGCGACGTACAAGGAGCGCCGAGACGCCTTCGTCGCCGCCTTCCGCAACATCGGCTGGGACGTCCCCTCGCCCAACGCGACGTTTTACATGTGGATTCCATGCCCGAAGGGCCATTCCTCCACCGACACCTGCGCCAGGCTCCTGGACGAGGCCGCCGTGGTCACCACGCCCGGGATCGGCTTCGGAAAGAGCGCCGAAGGCTTCATCCGGGCCACCCTGACCGTCGAAACGCCCCGACTCGTCGAGGCCGTCGAGCGGATCGGCAAGCTCTCGTGGTGAATTCCTCCGTTCCTCCGCGGAGGACACCCGAGGGACGCGGATGGGATCGAGCTGTGACGGCGTCGGGCCAGGGACATCGATCGTCGGCAACCGCGGAGTTCGCAGAGGCGGGAATCAAGGTTTTTGATTCCATGATCTGCGGAATCTGTGGTTGCCGAAGACCCTCCACGAATCCCTCGTCGTGAACAAGGGACGTCACATCGACCCAAATTCAAAATCCAGCTGCGCCTCTCCGTGTCACCCGCGGATCTATCCCCCTGCGCGACCCTCCGATGGCCAAGGTCTACGACGCCTCCTCGAAATACCTCCTGGAGGCGGACCCGGAATCCTGGCTCCGCCTCTTCGGGATCGCGCCGACGGGTCCGGTGTCGGTGATCGACGCCGACCTCTCGACCATCACGAGCGAGGCGGATAAGGTCCTGAGGATCGGCGGGCCGTCTCCCTGGCTGGTCCACGTCGAGATGCAGGCCGCCCGGGACCGCGAGCTCGCCCGCCGCCTCCTGCGGTATCACGTCCTGCTCGACCTGAAAGAGGGCGTGCCGGTCCACTCGGTGGCCGTCCTGCTGAGGCCCGAGGTGGACGGCCCCGACCTCTCGGGCACGCTCCACCTGGGCTCCCCGGCGGGCCTCGGCGGCCTCCGATTCGAATATCAGGTGGTTCGCATCTGGGAGCGGCCCGTGGGCCCGATCCTCGCCGGAGGGCCCGGGACGCTGCCCCTGGCGCCGGTCTGCGACGTCCCGACGACGGAGGTCCCCGACCTCCTCGCCCTCCTCGCCGCCCGGTTCCGGGACGAGGTCCCGCCCCGGCTCGGCGGGAGCTCTGGACGGCCACGCGAGCCATGCTAGGATTGAGGTTCGAGAAGGCGGAGATCGACGCCCTCATCCAGGGAGTCCGGGCCATGATCATGGGGATTCGGGGGATCGAGACGTCCTCCTACTTCCAGGAAATCTTCGGGAACGGCCGCGCCGAGGGCCTCGCCGAGGGCCGGATCGAAGGCCGAAACGAAGGCCGGATCGAGGAAGCGAAGGCCATCCTCCTTCGTCAGGGTCGGGCCCGATGGGGCGAGCCCGACGCCCCCATCGCCCAGCAAATCGAGGCCCTCAACGACCTTGACGCGATCGAATCCCGGCTCGATCGCATCCTCACCGCAGCCGATTGGCACGACCTGATCCCGAAAGCATGAGCATCGACCCAATAGACCGCGAGATCGCGAGGCCCCGATGGGTCAGCTCGCCCTGATCGGCCTGGGATCGAACCTGGGGGACCGCCGGGCGATCCTCGCCCGGGCCGTCCAGGCCCTCCGCGACTCGCCGGGATTGGCGGTGGTCTCCGTCAGCCGCCTGCACGAGACCGACCCGGTCGGCGGGCCGGCGGGGCAGGGGCCGTTCCTCAACGCGGCGGCGGCCCTGGATTGCTCGATCTCCCCATTCGAGCTCCACCGAATCCTCCGAGAAATCGAGGATCGGGAAGGCCGGACCCGCACCGTCCGCTGGGGCGAACGCACGCTCGACCTCGACCTCCTCCTCTTCGGCGATCAGATCCTCGACACGCCCGGATTGACCATTCCCCACCTGAGGATGGCCGTCCGCCGGTTCGTGCTCGTCCCCCTCGCCGAGATCGCCCCGGCGGCCCTCGACCCGCTCAGCGGATGGTCGATCGCCCGGCTGCTGGCGAACATCGAGAGGCGCCCGGGGTACGTCCCCTTGCCGGAATGCCTAAACACACAACCATGCGATAGACCGGATTCCATCCGAAATCGACTGATGCGAACATCCCTCTTTACCCTGCTGAGCCGGCAGTTCGATCCCCTGAGGCTCCTGGACGAAGAACCGGAAAGGCGGAGGGTGGGCGGTCTCATCGAGCCCGTCCTGACGCTGTCCGACCTCCACCGGGATCGGTGGGCCAGCCCTTCGCATCCGGATCGGTGGTTGCTCACGGACGACTGGTTCCCGGATCGGTTGCGCGAGGTTGATTCGCTCCGGGAATCCCCGGAAATCCTGACCTCCACGACCGCCATCGCCGCCGCCGCGTATCCCTCGATCCAGGCGACGTTCCTCCCGGTCGCCTATGACGACGCCGACGCCCCTCTCGCCCCGATCCCCGTCGAGTGGCAACGCGAATCGGGCCGATGCCACACCGGCCCTCCCCCTGCAACCCCTCGACTGCGAATCCGGGGGCTCGAGGCACGGACGCTCCGAAAGCAACTCGGCCAACTCCCTGCCGATGCATGCTCGCGCGAACTCGGCCAAATTCCAGAGATCCAAACTCTTCTTGATGACGCCAGAGATCGCGACGAACAAACGATCACCGACGAGATCCTCGCGGCCTGCCTGGCGAGCCGGGCCGCGGTCCATCCGGTTTGATCCTTTCCCTTCCCAGGTTCACGTTGCTGCCTCCGGAATCGGCGGAATCCTCGATCGGAAGACGTTGACCACGATGACCACGCACTCGGTTTGGTCGGCCTTCTCGTCCCGGTTCTCCTCGGGGCCATGTCCCTGGCGGGGAAATCCTTTATAATTCCTCCACGAACCGGGCGAGTCTCGCGAGGGTCGGACGAGGGTGAGGCCGATGGCCAAGAAATCCGTGAGCAAGCCCAAGACCAAGACCAAGGCCCCGGAGAAGCCGAAGGGCGACGACGGGTTCCACGTCGTCGCCCGGAACCGCCGGGCCCGGTTCGAGTTCGACCTGATCGAGAAGATCGAGGCGGGGATCGTCCTGACCGGCACCGAGGTGAAGTCGTTGCGGAACGGCAAGGCGAACCTGGAAGACTCGTACGCGGGGCTGGAGCACGGCGAGGTCTGGCTTTATGGGTGCGACATCCCGGAGTATCTCCAGGCCAACCGGATGAACCATAAGCCCAAGAGGCCCCGGAAGTTGCTCCTCCACCGGAGCGAAATCCAGAAGGTCGCGGCGAAGTCCTCCGAACGCGGCCTGACGCTCGTCCCCCTGCAGATCTACTTCAAGAAGGGCATGGCCAAGGTCGAAATCTGCATCGCCAAGGGACGCAAGACGTTCGACAAGCGCAAGGCGCTCAAGAAGCAGGACGCCAAGCGCGACATGGACCGCGCCATCCGTCGGGGTTGAAACCTTCCCGTCTCTCACCGACGGGCGTCGAACAGGATCTGGGCCAGCCGGGCGCGATCGGGCGTCTTCCAGAGGTGAAGCCCCGCCAGGCTATCGACGCGCCGAGGCGGCCGGGATCGCTCGGGCGAGAGCGGGACCGCAGGCCCGAGCCGGGCGATCCGGATCAGGTCTCGCGGAGTCAGGCCGGGACTCGCCGCCTTCAACACCGCCACCACGCCCGCCACGTAGGCCGCCGCGTCCGAGGAGCCGCCCGAGACCTCCCCGTCCGAGAAATAGGCCCGCGAATCCTGGATGACCGCGTCGGGCTTCGGCCTCCGGTCCAGGGTCGGGCCGACCGAGGAGGACGGGTCGGCATCGCCCACGGTCAGCACCAGCGGATGGTCGGCCGGCGGGTAGATCTCCCCCTCGCCCGAGGCGTCGAGGAACTCGATCGCCGCCGTCGGGGTCGTCGAGCCCGGGGGCAGGAACGACTCGCGAGACGCCGAGACCAGGACGCGAATCCGGTCGTCCGCCGTGAACCGGCCCCGTTTGGCCCGGACCCGAATCCGATAGGCGTAGTCGGGATCGGTCCGAACTCGCGGGCTGGCCGGGAGATTCGTCAAGACGACCCGTTCCCTGGGATTCCGGGTTTCCTCGGGACCAAGCTCCCCGGGCCGGGAGGTCTGCTCCTTCTCGCCCGAGCCGACGCGCCTGCCGGCCGGGTCCTCGACGAAGACGTCGAGGTCCTTGTCGGTCCCGGCGTCCTCCTCCTCGCGGTAGTCGTTCCAGGTCAAGGTGATCGTGACGGCGTTCTCATCCAGGTAATTCCGGAAACGGAGGGCGGCAATGTCCGAGCCGCCCCTCAGCCGGAGGAAGCCGTCGTTCAGGATCCTCACCGGACCGTTGTACACATGGCCGCCGAAATTCCCCGCCGCGTTGACCCAGAGGATTCCCGAGTCGATCGCCTCGGAGACGATCTGATCAATCGGCCCCCGGCCATCGCCGTTGCCGCCCCCTTCGAACGATCCGCTGAACAGGATCACATCGACCTTGTGCTCCATCGCGAACCGGACACCCCGGCGCAACATGGTGGGTCCATTGGCGTTCAGGAGATAGAACTTCGGCCCTCCTCGGTGAGACCCGGTCATCGCCCAGACGATCTGGGCCATGACCCGGCCGTGACGGTTGCCCGGCTCGAACCCCTTGCGATACTCCGGGTCGCCCAGGCCGAACCGGCGGATGAAGTCGGGGTCGTAATGTTCCACGACCTCCGCCGAGTTCGGGAGATAGGGCCCGCCGTCGGCCATCCCGTCGAAGCCGTAATCCAGGATCGCGACCTTCACGGCCTCGATCCCGGCGAAGTCTTCATAATCCGGTGAGAGGCCGAACCGCTTGCGGGCCTCGCGGGCCTCGACCAGGTGCGAAGCCCCTCGCCGAACCGGGGTTGCGTCGTTTCGAACCGCCTGGGCCCACCCCGAAGCGGTCGGGGCGAGCCAGGCGATCAGCAAGGCGGGGACGAAGCCCGTCCACCCGGATCGACCGAGGAGGGAAGGCGGCATGGGTCCTCGTTCCTCACAAGTCCAATCAAGGGCCGGAGATCGGTCTACCAGCAGAACCGGCGATAGCCGAAGCCGAAGCCGCCGAAACCACCGTAACCGCCGTAGCCCAGACCATAGCCGCCGAAGCCGCCGTAGCCGAACCCGGGATATCCGTAGCCGTAACCTCCATAGCCTCCATACCCGTAGCCGCCGTAGCCCCCGAATCCGCCGAAGCCTCCGTAGCCCAGGCCCAGGCCCAGCCCGCCATACCCGAGGCCGAAACCGAAGCCGCGGAAGCCCCCGAAGCCGCCGTAATGACCCAGCCCACCCCATCCGAAGCCGTGATGGTAGCCCCCGAAGTGGTGCCAGGCCTGGGTCGGCCCCTCGGCGTCCATCTCGGCCGACCTCGGCGCGTCCGACCTGGCCAGGGCCGAGGCCGTCGCGGTCCCGGGCGAGAGGTTCCGCCTGGGCCCGAATTCCGAATCCATCTCGCCCGCGAAGGCCGGGGAGGCCAGCAGGGCGGTCGTCGCGAGGAAGCCGAAGAAACGAGTCATGGTGTCCTCCTGAACCGGAAAGGGTTCCACCTCAGAGTCCCCACCCGAATTGTACCCTCCAGGGCGGCCTTCGCCAAAAGCAAACCTGTGAATCCTGATGCGTTGTACGCGACGCCCGAAAATACTTGACATGGAACCTAATCACCCTTAAGCTGATGAGGTCCAATCGATCCACGGACGATCCATGGGGTGGTCATGAGCGGAGAGCTTGGCAGGGAGTTGAAGAAGAGGGGTCCGTTCGAATCGCCCGAGCAGGAAGCCATGCTGAACCTGTTCCGCACCCACGATCGGTTCTCCCTGCGATTCGCCCGGCTGTTTCGAGAGCATGGCATCACCCCCTCGCAATACAACGTCCTGCGGATCCTGAGGGGGGAAGGGGCCCCGCTGCCGAGCCTGGAAATCGCCCAACGGATGGTCACGGCCGTCCCCGGGATCACCGGGCTGATCGATCGCCTCGAATGCCTCGAACTGGTGGCCCGGGACCGCTCGACCGAGGACCGCCGGATCGTCTTCGTGGCCATCACCCCGAAGGGTCGGGAGGTCCTCGACCGGCTCGACGGCCCGGTCGCCGAGCTTCATCGGTCCCTCCTGGGACACATGACCCTCCTGGAAGTCCACGAATTGAACCGATTGCTCGAAAAGGCCCGGAAACCGCTCCCGGACGCCGAGGACTGAGGCGAAAGACCCGGTACTTTTTTCGGATCAATGGTCGATTGGTCAATCATTCAGGTTTCAACAGGAGACGTGCCATGCTTCGCGTTCGCCGGTCCGCCGAGCGAGGCCATCTTGACCACGGGTGGCTGGACACCTACCACACGTTTTCGTTCGGGAGTTACCATGATCCCCGCCACATGGGGTTCCGATCCCTGAGGGTCATGAACGAGGACTGGATCGCGGGAGGGCGAGGGTTCGGGACGCATCCCCATGAGGACATGGAGATCGTGACGTACGTCCTCGAAGGCGGTCTGGCGCATCGCGACAGCCTGGGGACCGGCAGCACGATCGTCCCGGGCGAGCTCCAGAGGATGACCGCCGGGACCGGGATCGCCCACAGCGAGGCCAACGCGTCCCCCGATCGTCCGGTGCATCTGTACCAGATCTGGCTCTACCCCGAGAGGGACGGCCTGGAACCGTCCTACGAGCAGAAGGCGTTTCCCGAAGAGGAGAGGAGGAACCGGCTTCGGCTGGTCGCCTCGCCCGACGGGTCGGACGGATCGCTCTCGGTCCGCCAGGATGCCCGGCTTTACCTCGCTTCTCTCGACGACGCGGTCTCCGCCACCATGCCGCTCAAGGAAGGCCGTCATGGGTGGGTGCAGGTGCTCCGGGGGTCGATCGAGCTGAACGGGCAGGCCCTTTCCGCCGGGGACGGCGCCTCGGCCAGCGAGGAGCGATCGCTGGAGATCACGTCCCGGGGTCCGTCGGAAGTGCTCGTTTTCGACCTTTCTTGATCGATTTCGTCCGTCATTCCGCCCCAAAGTCCTCGTCAGGAGACTTGCGATGAAGGTCCAGGTGGTGTTCTACAGCATGTATGGCCACATCTACCGGATGGCCGAGGCGATCGCCGAGGGGGCCCGGCAGGTGGAGGGGGCCGAGGTGTCCCTGTTCCAGGTGCCGGAGCTGGTCCCCGAGGAGGCCCTGGAGAAGAGCGGGGCGAAGGGGGCGAAATCCGCCTTCGCTCACGTCCCGGTGATGGAGCCCGAGACCCTGGCCGAGGCCGACGCGATCCTGTTCGGCACGCCGACGAGGTTCGGCAACATGTGCGCCCAGATGAGGCAGTTTCTCGACCGGACCACGTCCCTCTGGCTCCAGGGCCGCCTGATCGGCAAGGTCGGCAGCGTGTTCGCCAGCACGGGGAGCCAGCACGGCGGGCAGGAGACGACGATCACGAGCTTCCACACCACGTTGTTGCATCATGGGATGGTGATCGTGGGGGTTCCCTACTCCGAGCCCCGGCTGGTGGCGATGGACGAGATCAGCGGAGGGACGCCCTACGGGGCCACCACGCTCGCCGGGCCCGACGGCCGTCGCCAGCCCAGCGAGAACGAGCTGGCGATCGCCCGGTTCCAGGGCCGGCATGTGGCCGAAATCGCCCGGAAGCTCCATTCGTGAGATCGTACGCCCCGCTCCTCGCGAGAGGATGGAGCGAAAGGGACGAGGAGGGCCCGAGGCTGGACCTTACGGCCGGTCCCGGCGTCTTCTATAATGATCCGGGTCGACCCCTCCCGTCCTGGATTCCCGCCGATGAGCGTCGCGGATTCGACCTACAACCTCGATGAGGCCCTCCACGATCGCTTCGGATTGGAGCGGTTCCGTCCCGGCCAGCGCGAGGCGATCGTCGAGGTCCTCGCCGGCCGGGACGTCCTTTGCGTGATGCCCACCGGCGGGGGCAAGAGCCTTTGCTACCAGCTTTCGGCCGTGCTCCTGCCGGGCGTCACCCTGGTCGTCAGCCCGTTGATCGCGTTGATGAAGGACCAGGTGGACGCTTTGACCGTCCGGGGCATCCGCGCCACCTTGATCAACAGCACCCTCGACGCGAACGAGCAGGCGGCCCGGATCGCCGAGGTCGAGATGGGGCGGTATGACCTCGTCTACGTGGCCCCGGAGCGGTTCCGCAGCGGCCGGTTCGTCGAGATGATGAACCGGGTCAAGCCGGCGCTGCTCGCGGTCGATGAGGCGCATTGCATCTCCGAGTGGGGCCATGACTTCCGACCCGATTACGCCCGGCTCGGACTCGCCCGGAAGGCCCTGGGGATGCCGCCGTGCATCGCCCTGACCGCCACCGCGACCGACCAGGTCCGCCGGGACATCGCCGACCAGCTGGACCTCCGCGACCCCGCCCAGTTCGTCACCGGGTTCGACCGCCCGAACCTTTCGTACCGGGTGATCGAGGCGAGGAAGGACGTCGAGAAACTCACCGCGCTGGCCCAGGCCCTGGAACGCAATCCGGGTGCGGCGGTCGTTTATGCGAGCAGCCGCAAGAAGGTGGAGGAAGTGGGCAACTTCCTCGGCCGAGAGCTCCGTCGAGAAGCCGTGATCTATCACGCCGGGCTCGAACGAGACGCCCGGACCGAGGCCCAGGAACGCTTCATGAGCGGCCGGGCCGATGTCGTGGTGGCCACCAACGCGTTCGGGATGGGCGTCGATAAGTCGAACATCCGCGCCGTGGTCCACTTCAACATGCCGGGAACCGTCGAGGCCTATTACCAGGAAGCCGGCCGCGCAGGACGCGACGGCCTGCCCGCCGAGTGCGTTTTGATCCATGCCCCGGGCGATCGCTACCTCCAGGAGATGTTCATCGAGAATGAATATCCCCCGCCCGACGCGGTTTATCGCGTTTACGACTATCTCCGGGGCATCGAGGCCGACCCGATCGAGTTGACCCAGAGCGAGATCAAGGAAGCGGTCCCCCTCGATCTGAACGAGACGGCCGTGGGAACGGCGTTGCGCATTCTCGAATCGGCCGGGGCCCTGGAACGGTTCTCCCCTCGCGAGAACCAGGCCATCATCCGGATTCAATCGGTCCCCGAGGAGGGGAGGCTAGCCGATCGGGTCTCGTCCTCGGCCCACGTGCAGAAGATCGTGATGACGGCCCTTGAAGGGCTCGTCAATCGGCGGATCGGCGAGCCGGTGTACTTCCATCCCGACGATTTTGCCACGAGCCTCGGCCTCGATCGATCGGCGTTAACGCGTGCTCTCAAAAATCTTTGCGCCGAGTTGCCGATCGATTACATCCCGCCCTTCCGAGGCCACGCGATCCGCGTCTTGAACCGCTCCCGGAAGGCCCGCGACCTCAAGATCGACTTCTCGACGCTCCAGAAGAGGAAGAACCAGGAATACGACAAGCTAGAGCGCATGATCAAGTACGCCGAGGCCCGCGCGTGTCGGAGGGCCTACATCCTCCAGTACTTCGGCGATCCCGAGGTCTCCCGCTGCGGCCGGTGCGACAACTGCGGGGTCTCCCCGACCGACCATCCTTCGCAGACGGCGTCCGTGGACACTCCGGCAGGCCGCGAGGTCCTGCAGAAGGTGCTTTCGGGCGTGGCGCGGTCGAAGGGGAAATTCGGCAAGACCGCGGTGGCAAAAATGCTCGTCGGTTCTTCTTCGGAGCAAATTGAACGCTCCGGTTTGATGAAATTGAGCACTTTCGGCATCCTGGCCGGCTCCGGGTTCACTCAGAAGGAGGTGGTCGAGATCCTCGACGCCCTCCTGGCGGGCGGATTGGTCGAAGCGGAGGACGTCGATCGGTTCCGGCCGGTGGTCAAGCTCTCGGAGGCGGGCTGGACGTGGATCAAATCGACGACCCCGCCCTCGGTCGAGCTTGCCCTGACCCCTTATCTTGCGGAAAAGGTCCGAAGCGGGGGGCTGGAACGGCTGACTCCGGCCGCGAAACCGCCGGAACCTCCCCCCCAGACGACGGCCGATTTCGACGCCGACGCCGATGCCTCGGGGTGGGAGCCGCCGTCCGCGGCCAACGGCGACCCTCTGTACGAGACGCTCAAGGCGCTCCGCCTCCAGTGGGCGAAGGCGGCGAACGTCCGGGCGTTTCAGGTCTTCTCGAACCGGGTGCTGGAGGAGCTGGTCCGGCTCCGGCCGACCACGCCCCGGGACCTGGCGGCGATCAAGGGGATCGGCCCCTCCACCCTGGAGCGATACGGTTCCGGCCTCCTCGACGCGATCCGAGGGGGCGGCCCGGGGTCGCCTCGGGGTGCCTCGCCCTCCCCTTCGCCCAGGCCGAGCGGCCCCGAACCCGAATTCGCCGAGCCTCCGCCGCTTCCCCGCCCTCCGCAATCCGCATCATCCTCCTCGGCAACGGCTTATGTGCCGACCGAGGAGCTGACCTGGAAGTTGCTGGACCGGGGGTTTTCGGTCGAGGAGGCGGCGGCAATCCGGGGGTTGGAGTCCTCGGCGATCCTCCGCCATGCCTCGTGGATGCTCAAGAAGGGCAAGCCGGTGCCGGTGGCCTCGTTCCTCGACCCCGAGAGGGCCGCTCTCTGGGACGCCTGGCTCGCCCGGTCCGGGGAGGTGGCCCCGGAGAGCGACCCCCTGGCGGCCAGTTTGTGGGCTTTATTCGTCCAGTGCCGGCGGCTTGGCGGTGAATGAATGGCTTCGGAGGGAGTGGGGGCGGTTGATTTCGTAAATGTTGAGGCGCATAATCGACGCCTGGGTCGCACCCAGGGCGTTCCGGGCGGCGATCGAGGCGAGAATCGACCGGGGAATCGGCCGGCGGAGAGGTTCGGGATGGCAGCGTCGGTAATGATCGAGGCCGTGTCGCTCCACAAGCAGTTCGGCCACTTCCTGGCCGTCCGCGACGTGAGCTTCCAGATCCCCCAAGGGCAGGTGGTGGCGTTCCTCGGCCCCAACGGCGCGGGCAAGACCACCACGATGAGACTCCTGACGGGTTTCATGGCCCCGACTTCGGGCTCGGCCCGGATCGCCGGGATCGACGTCCAGCACGACCGCCTCGCCGCCGCCGAGCAGCTGGGCTATCTCCCCGAGAACGGCCCGCTTTACCTGGACATGACCCCTCTGGGCCTCCTCAAGTTCTTCGGCTCGGCCCGGGGGATGACCGGCCCGGAGCTGGCCTCCCGGATCGACGCGGTGGTGACGCTCTGCTCGCTCGGGACGGTGGCGAACAAGCCGATCGGCAAGCTCTCCAAGGGGTATCGCCAGCGGGTCGCGATGGCCCAGGCCCTGTTGCACGACCCCGAGGTTCTGATTTTGGACGAGCCGACCTCGGGCCTGGACCCCAACCAGATCCAGGGGGTCCGCCGGCTGATCCGCGACCTGGGTCGATCCAAGACGATTTTGGTTTCCACCCACATCCTCCAGGAAGTCGAGCCCGTGGCCGACCGCGTCCTGTTCCTCCACGAAGGCCGGATCGTCTTCGACGGCACGCCCAAGGAACTGGTCGGCCCGGGGAAGAGCCTGGAGGAGCAGTTCCACCGCCTGACGGCCCAGCCCTCCTGAGCCGAGGCCCGGCCCGGCGGGATCCGATCGCATGTCGAGGAGAGGACGAAGGTGACCAAGCTCGAAGAGAAGCCCCGAGAGGCCGCCGGATCGCCGGAGCCGCCTCCCCGGCGATCCGCCCCGTTGCGGCTCCACGTCCTGGGCGCCATCCTGGCCCGGAACTTCACCGGATATTTCAGCAACCCCGCCGGTTATGTCTTCATCGCCTTCTTCGTCCTGGCCGGAGGTCTCGCCGAGTTCTGGCAGGCCGAGTTCTTCGCCAACAACCTGGCGAATCTCGGCCCCTTGAACGTCTGGATGCCGTTCGTCCTCCTGTTCTTCATCCCGGCCATCACGATGAGCGTCTGGGCCGACGAGCGGAGGCAGGGGACCGAGGAGCTTCTGCTGACCTTGCCGGCCCGGGACGTGGAGATCGTCCTGGGCAAGTACCTGGCGGCGCTGGGGATCTACACCGTCGCCCTCGGCTTCCTCGCCCTCGGGCTGATCAGTCTCCTGCTGCTCCTGGGAAGCCCGGACCTCGGCGTGTTCGCGGCGAACATCCTGGGTTACTGGCTGGTGGGGGCCATGCTCCTGTCGTTCGGGATGGTCGCCTCGATGCTCACGTCCAACGTGACCGTGGCGTTCATCCTCGGGGCGGTCCTCTGCTCGGTCCCCGTGGTGACCAAGCTCCTGGGCTCCCCCACGGCCGGCTCGACCCGCCGGTTCATCGAGTGGCTGTCGGTCTCCGAGCAGTCCCGCGAGTTCGGCAACGGCGGCGTCTCCCTGGCGGGGGTCCTCTACTTCGTCACCCTGGCCGCCGGGATGCTCTATCTCAACGTGATCCTCCTGGGCCGCAGGCACTGGGCCGGAGGGCCCGACGCCCCGAAGCGCTGGACCCACTCGGCCGTCCGGTTCGGCTCGATCGTCCTGGCCCTGATCAGCCTGGACGTCCTGGCCCACCGGGTCCTCGGCTCCTGGCAGGTCGATCTGACCGAGGAACGGCTCCACTCGCTCTCGCCCGTCACGCGGTCAATCCTCCGCAAGATCCCGAGCGATCGTCCGGTGCTGATCCAGGCCTACATCAGCCCCGAAGTGCCCCGGGAATACGTCCAGACCCGCCTGGACCTGATCGACACCCTGCAAACCTACGCGGCGATGGCCGGCGACCGGATTCGCCTGAAGATCTTCGAGGTCGATCGCTACAGCGACACCGCCCGGGACGCCGAGAAGCGGTTCGGGATCACGCCGAAGCGCGTCCCGACCTCCGACGACGCCCGGCAATCGTCGAAGGAAATCTATCTGGGCGTGGCGTTTACGTCGGGCCCCGAGGAAGTCGTCGTGCCGTTCTTCGACCGCGGCTTGCCGGTCGAATACGAACTGACGCGCTCGATCCGGGTCGTTTCGGGCGAGAAGCGGAAGCGGGTCGGCATCCTGGCGACCGACGCCCGGCTCCTGGGCGGGATCGATTTCCGGTCGATGGGCCAGGACCCGGAATGGGCGGTGGTCACCGAGCTGAAGAAGCAGTACGACGTGACGAGCGTGGCGGCCGACGCCCCGATCCCCGGCGACCTGGCGGCCCTGGTGGTGGCCCAGCCGTCGAGCCTGACCCAGAGGCAGGTCGGCCAGTTGACCGAGTACGTGCGGAAGGGCGGGGCGACGCTCCTCCTGATGGACCCGTTCCCCCAGTTCGACCCGTCGCTCGCCCCCACCGAGCCCAAGACCCCGCCCGGAGGCGGCTTCGGCGGCCCTCCGCCCGAGCCCAAGGGCGACCTGGGCCCGTTGCTCGACGTGATCGGCGTGGACTGGCCGGCGACGGAGATCGTCTGGAACCGTTATAACCCGCATCAACAACTGGACGTCCCGCCCGAGATCGTCTTCGTCGGCCCCGGCAGCGGGGCCCGGCCGGCCTTCTCCGAGGACCCGAGCACCTCGGGCCTCCAGGAGGTCGTGTTCCTGTTCTGCGGGACGTTCCGGCCCCGGCCGTCGGCCTCGACCGAGTTCACGTCCCTGTTGAAGACGAATGACCGAGGCGGGACGATGGGTTACGAGGACCTCGTCCGCCGGGGCGCGTTCGGGATGTCGGGCCTCCAGAGGGATCGGCCCTACGTCGAGGGGCTGACCTCCTACACCCTCGCCGCCCGGATCACCGGGACACTCCCGCCCGAGCCGGCGGCCCCTCCGGCCGCAGGCCAGCCCCGGCCGAACCCGAAACCCTCGGCCAAGGCCAACGTGATCGCCGTGGCCGACCTGGACTTCATCGCCGACAACTTCTTCGAACTCCGGCGGAAGACCGTCGAGGCCTGGGATGCCTTCGACTTCGACAACGTCAGCTTCATCCTCAATTGCGTGGATGAACTCTCCGGGGACGACCAGTTCATCGCCCTTCGAAAGAAGAGGGCGAGGCACCGGACCCTCCGCCGCGTGGAGGAGCAATCCGAAAAATTCGTCAAAAAAGCCCAGGAGGAGTCGAGGAAGGCGGAGGACGACGCTAAGTCACAATTGGAAGAGGCCCGCAAGAGGTTGGAGGACCAGGTCGAGGAGATCCGCAAGAGCAAGGAATACGACGAAAAGACCAAGGAAACGATGGTCGAGTATCGTCGCGAGGTCGAGAGCCGCCGCCTGGCCGTCCGCGAGGCGGAGATCGAGGACCGCAAGCGTCGGCAGATCCAGGAAAGCCTGGACCGCAAGGACGAGGCGATCCTCCAGATCCGCAACAACATCCGCCGGATGGCCTTGCTGATGCCCTTGCCGGCCGTCCTGCTCGGGGCGATGGTCTCCCTGGCCCGAGCGGGCCGGGAGAATCGCGGGGCCAACCCCAATCGCCTGGCCTGAGTGGATCTCCTCCTCCCCAAGACCAAGACCAAGACTTCTCGCATCGGCCCGGCCCCGGGATGGATTGACGATGACTGATTTCCGCAAGACCCTGGTGTTCGTCGCGGTCGCGGCCGTCCTCGGCGGCTCGGCCTTGCTCGCCTCGATCGAGAGGGACCGCTCGTCCGAGGAGTTCCGGGACCAGGGGCAGCCGTTCTTCCCGGACTTCCGCGACCCGGCCCAATGCACGTCCCTGGAGGTCGTGGACGTGGACCCGGTCACGGCCGCCCCCCGGACCTTCAAGGTCATGCTCAAGGACGGCCGCTGGGTGATCCCCTCGCACTACGACTACCCGGCCGACGCCAAGGACCGCCTGGCCCAGACCGCCGCCCGGGTGATCGACCTTCGCAAGGACACGATCCGCTCGGACCGGGTCGAGGACCAGAAGACCTTCGGCGTCCTCGACCCGACGGACCTGAAGCTCACCTCGCCGGAGGGCGTGGGCAAGCGGATCACCCTGAAGGATCGCTCCGATCGCGTGCTGGCCGAGTACATCATCGGCAAGGACGTCCCGGGGCATAACGGCCAGAAGTACGTGCGAAGACCGAGCCAGGCGAGGACTTACGGCGTGGAAGTCAAGGCCGAACCCTCGACCCGCTTCGCCGACTGGATCGAGACCAACCTCCTGAAGCTGGAGGCGTCGCGGCTCCGCTCGGTCACGTTCGACAACACCAAGGTCGACGCCCGCCAGGGCCGGATCCTGCCCGGGGAAACCCTGAAGATCGAGAGGGCCGACGCCTCGGCCCCCTGGACGATGGCGGGCCTGGCCCCGACCGAGGAGATCGACCCGGCGAAGAGTTCCTCGCTGAGCTCGACCCTGGGCGACCTGAAGATCGTCGGGGTCCGGCCCAAGCCGGCGGGCCTCACGGCCGAGCTCAAGGCGGCCGGGGGCGAGGGCATCCGGCTCGACCGGACGGCGCTCAGCTCCCTGGCCCGTCGGGGGTTCTACTTCGCCGACGGTCGCCTGCTCTCGAACGAGGGGGGCCTGTTCGCCTCGACCGACGAGGGGATCGTCTACGCCCTCCAGTTCGGCGACGTCACGTTCGCCGAGGGCGAGGCGCTGTCGGCCGGCTCGGAAGACGAGAGCGCCGCCGGGGCTGAGCCGGATGAGAAGGCGAAATCCAAGGACCCCAAGGCCCCGCCCAAGAAGGGGGACGGGGCCATCGAGAGCCGGTTCCTGTTCGTCCGGGCGCAGTTCGAGCCCGACCTGATCGCCAGGCCCGAGGAACCCCCGGCCGACGGCGAGCTGCCCGCCGAGCCGTTCCAGACGACCCCGGCCGAGCGTCAGGCGGCCCAAAGGAAGATCGAGACGGCCAGGGCCGAGTATCAGCGAAAGCTCGACCAGGGAAAGACGAGGGCCGCCGAACTCTCCGGACGGTTTGCCGCATGGTATTATGTCGTGCCGGGAGACTCGTATCGCAATCTCGTCCTGAATCGAGCCAGCCTGGTCCATCCCAAGCCCGATCCAGCCGCCCCCCCCACGGGCGGCGGCTTCCCGATGCCCGGCCCCGGCGGCCCATTCGGCGGAGGCCATCCCTTCGGCGACCTCCCCGCTCCCTCGGGCCGGCCGCGATAATCGCTCTGACCGGGCTCGATCCGATCCATTCGCAGGATCCTCTCCTCTCCTGTTGCTCGCGGCGTCTCCCCCCTCTCGGGCCATCCGGCCTGGGTTCCCAGGTACCGTGTCTTGAGGAGGTCCCGATCATTCCCCTCCCGAACCCCACATCGTCCCCCTCTCGCATCCCGCGACGAGGCCCTTCCCCAGGACCGAATCCCCACCCGTCCAGCCCGAGGGAGCACCGATGAGGCCCTTGCGCGTCGTCACGATCGGCCATTCCTACGTCATCGGCCTGAATCGAGCGGTGATGGATCGGATCGCCCGCCGTTCCGGGATCGAGCTGACGGTCGTGGCCCCGAAGGCCTTTCATGGCGACCTTCGCCCGGTCGTCCTGGATGAAGCGGGCGAGAACACGCCGTACCGGCTCGTGGGGGTCGAGGCGAGGCTGACTCGCTACATCCACCTGTTCTATTACAAGCACCTCCGCGAGCTGATCCAGCGCGATCGATTCGACCTGGTCCACGCCTGGGAAGAGCCCTACATCCTGGCCGGCTACCAGATCGCCCGGGCGGCCGCCGCGGCGAAGTCTCGCTACTTCTTCCGGACCGCCCAGAGCCTGCCCAAGGCCTACCCCCCGCCGTTCGTCTACTTCGAGCGGTACTGCGCCCGCAATGCCGTCGGCTGGGTGGCCGGAGGCCGGATGGTCCAGAGGGCCCTGCAAGTTCGGGGCGGCTATCCGGCCACCTCCGAGGTCATCACCCTGGGCGTGGACGAGGAGGACTTCCATCCCGATGAGGCCTCCGGCGCGGCCAAGAGGGCGGAGCTGAACTTCCCCCCCGGGCCGATCATCGGCTTCCTCGGCCGGCTCACGGCGGCCAAGGGCCTGGACGTGTTGATGACGGCCCTGGAGAAGGTGCCCGGCCCGTGGAACCTCCTGGCCCTGGGCAGCGGGGTCTACGAGGCCAAGATCAATCGATGGGCGGCCGAGCGCGGCCTGTCGGATCGCGTCCGCGTCCTCCTCGCCCGTCACGAGCACGTCCCGGCCTACATCCGCGCCATGGACATGCTCGTGGCCCCGAGCCAGACCACCCCGAACTGGAAAGAGCAGTTCGGCCGGATGCTGATCGAGGCGTTCGCCACCAAGGTCGCCGTGATCGGCTCGGACTCCGGCGAGATCCCGTTCGTGATCGCCGACGCCGGCCTGATCGTCCCCGAGGCCGATCCGAACGCCTGGGCCGAGGCGATCTCCGAGCTCCTGAATGACCCGGCCCGCCGCAACGCCCTGGCCGAGGCCGGCCTCGATCGGTTCCACAACCACTACAACTCCGCCCGGGTCGCCGATCGCTACTTCGACTTCTACCACCGGCTGATGGAGGTCCCTCTGCCCTCGGTCGGCGCCGAATCGGTCCCGGGGCTCGCCTGAGCCCCGGGGCCGAGCGACAGGGACGGGCCCAGGAGTCAGGCCCGGACCCTTGCGAACCCCGCCCCGAGTCGAGTAAATTGGGGCGGTCCGCCCCGGAGGGGCGGGGTCCGAAGCGTGACGCAAGGGGTCGAGGCGACGATGGGTTCCGATCAGATCGGCGGAGGACCTTCCCCCGGGGGAGGCCGGATCAGGCATCTCCTGTCGGCCCTCGTCCGCAACCAGCCGGGCGTCCTCGCCCACGTCTCCGGGATGCTCGGCTCTCGCGGGTTCAACATCGATAGCCTGGCCGTCGGCGAGACCGAGGACCCGCACCTCTCCCGGATCACCTTCGTCGTGAAGGGGGATGACCGCGTCCTGGAGCAGGTCCGCAAGCAGTTGGAGAAGATCGTCACCGTCGTCCGGGTGATCGACATCTCCCGCGAAGACTTCGTCGAGCGCGACCTGATGCTCCTGAAGATCGACGCCCCTCCCGAACGGCGGACCGAGATCCGCGGGCTCGTCCAGGATTTTCGCGGCCGGATCGTCGATTACGGGACCGATCAGCTCATGATCGAGATTTCCGGCCAGGAAAAGAAGATCGAGGCGTTCATCGAGCTGATCCGCCCCTACGGCATCCGCGAGCTGGTCCGGACCGGCCGGATTGCCCTGGTCCGCAGCGGGTCCAGCGGCTCGGCCGACGACGCCGACGCCCCGGACGAGCCCGAAGCGGCGGTCGTCGGCCATTCCAACCTGTGAGTCCAGACCCCGAGTGACCCCGGCCGTCGGCTGTCAGCGAGCAGCCCCGGCCGGACGGGGCCCCGGAACCCGCCGAGGCCCCGAAGGCTTCCCCGCCCCCCTCTCCGGCCGAGGGCCGATCGCTGCCCGCCCCTCGGCCCGCGCAAAGGTCCGCCGATGCCGGCCACGATGTTCTACGACCAGGACGCCGACCTGGGCTTGCTCAAGGGCAAGACGATCGCCATCATCGGCTACGGCAGCCAGGGACATGCCCAGGCCCAGAACCTCCGCGACTCGGGCTGCGACGTGATCGTCGGCCAGCGCCCCGGTTCGGCCAATTATGACCTCGCCGTGAAGGACGGTTTCCAGCCCGTCAGCGCCTCCGAGGCCGCCTCGCGGGGCGACCTCGTCAACCTCTTGCTGCCCGACGAGGTCACGGCCGAGGTCTACGACCGCGACGTCAAGCCCAACCTCAAGCCCGGCGACCTGTTGCTCTGCTCCCACGGGTTCAACATCCACTTCGGCCAGGTCGTCCCGCCGGTGGGCGTCGATAGCGCCCTGGTCGCCCCGAAGGGGCCGGGCCACCTCGTCCGCAGCGAGTTCGTCAAGGGAGGCGGAGTCCCCTGCCTGATCGCCTTCGGCGAGGGATGCTCCGAAACCGGCAAGAAACTCGCCCTCGCCTACGCCAAGGGGATCGGCGGCACCCGGGGAGGCGTCCTCCAGACCACCTTCGCCGAGGAGACCGAGACCGACCTGTTCGGCGAGCAGGTGGTCCTCTGCGGAGGCGTCAGCGCCCTGGTGAAGATGGGCTTCGAGACCCTCATCGAGGCCGGTTACCAGCCCGAGAGCGCCTATTTCGAGTGCCTCCACGAGCTGAAGCTGATCGTGGACCTCATGTACCAGGGCGGCCTGAACTACATGAGGTACAGCATCTCTAACACGGCCGAATATGGCGATTACACCCGGGGCCCCCGGATCGTCAACGAGCAAACCCGGGCCGAGATGAAGAAGATCCTCGGCGAGATCCAGTCCGGCCAGTTCGCCCGGGAGTGGATCCTGGAGAACAAGGCCGGGCGGCCCGGCTTCCTCGCCACCAAGAGGCGGGAACGTCAGCACCCGGTCGAGGAAGTCGGCAAGAGGCTCCGCTCGCTGATGACCTGGATCGATTCGAAGACCGTGTGATCGCGACGGCGGGACGGCAACCACCTTCCGCGCTTGGAAACGCGGAAGATGGTGCCCCGCTCCACCTCGCCGACGATCAGGCGACGCACTCGGCCAGTTCCTCGGCCTTGGGGGCCTGCATGGCGGCCATCGCCTCTTTCATCTTCGCGTCCATCTGTTCCGGGGTGAGGTCTTCGACGTGGGTGGCCAGCGACCAGAGGTGGCCGGCCGGGTCCTGGATCTTGGCGAAGCGATCGCCCCAGAACATGTCCATCGGCGGCATCAGCACGGTGGCGCCGGCCTCGACCGCCCTGGCGAACGTCGCATCCACGTCCTCGATATAATGATGGATCGTCACCGGGGAGCCGCCCAGGGCCAGGGGCTCTTCGGACCCATCGACGGGAACTCCTCGGAGAGCATCACCAGCGAATCGCCGATCTTCAGGGTCGAATGCATGATCAGGCCCGTCTGCGGGCAGGTCATCCGGTGCATCTCCTTCGCACCGAACGCCTTCTCGTAGAATGCCACCGCGCTCGGGGCATCCTTCGCCGTCAGGTACGGCGTGATCGCGTGCTGACCATCCGGGATCGGCTTCACACCATCGGCCATGACACCCTCCTGGGCGAAAAGGGATCGATCCTTGGGTCCTGACCACCTGTGCATCAGGACCGGGATCGAGCGATGAACAGACCACAGATCGGACGGGATGTCAACGTCCGTTCAGTCCTTTTTCGCGATTTTCGGGATTTCGGGCGGAACCGAACGGAGGGCGAATCATGGCCGAGATCGCGGAAAAAGTCCCAGAGAGCGTCCCCGGAAGGTTTTACGTCGATCGCACATGTATCGACTGCGACCTCTGCCGCGAGACCGCGCCCGGGAATTTCGCCCGAGAAGATCGTCAGGGGTACAGCTTCGTGACCCGCCAGCCCGCCAACCCGGCCGAGGAAGCCGCCTGCCGGGCCGCCCTGGAAGAATGCCCGGTCGAGGCGATCGGCTGCGACGGATGATCCGGTGCTGGAACGGCACCGACCACGAGACCATCGGGTGCATTTCATGCACCGATGGCGATGTCAGTCGCCGTTCAGGACCGCCATCGCGGCGTTCCTTCCGTTGATCCCGATCACGCTGCCTCCGGGGTGGGTGCAGGCCCCGCAGAGGAACAGGCCGTCCATGGGCGTTTTGGATTTAAGTCGTTGGTCCCAGAGATATTGCGGCAGGCATTCCCCCTGGAAGATGTGGCCGCCCGAGAGCCCGACCCTCGCCTCGATGTCCGGCGGGCCGAGCACCTGGACGGCCTCGATCGCCTCGGGCCAGTTCGTCACGAATCGGCCGATCGAGTCGAGAACAGCCTTCTGAACGTCCCCTCGCCGCGAGTCCCAATCGCCGTTTATGAACGAATTTGGCACATACTGGGCGAAAACGCTCATCGTGTGGCGACCCGGAGGGGCCACGCTCGGATCGACGGCCGTTTGAAAGTACAGCTCGGTCCAAATTCGTTCGGGTATCCGGCCCGATTGGGCCGTCCGATGCGCCGAGTGCCATTCCATCTTGCTCAAGGGCGTATTGATCTGGCCCCGATGATGCGGCTGATCGGTTCCGGGGAGGCAGGCGAAGTTCGGCAATTCCCGGAGGGCCAGGTTGAGTTTCGCGGTGCATCCAAGTTGCGGGATGGATTCGACTTGCGACTTCCACGCCGGGTCCGCCATGTCGCCCAGAAGGCTCAAAGTCCGCCGAGGGTCGGCGTTGGAGACGACGCATCGGGCCTCGATCCGGTCGCCGCCCTCCAGCTCCACGCCTCGCCCCGGCACGACCCTCGCCACGGGGGCCTCGGCAAGGATCACGGCGCCGGCCTCCCGGGCGGCTTCGGCCAAAAAGAGCGAGACGCGGCCCATCCCGCCGTGGACATAGCCCCAGCCCCCGGGGACCCCTCCGAGGCGACCCGACTGGTGGTGGAAGTGGATCGAGGCCGTGCCCGGATCGTGCGGGCTCGCATTGGTCCCGATCACTCCCTGGCCAAGATAGGCCATCTGGAGGCGTTCGTCGGACAGGAAATGCTCGACGTACTCGACCATGGACCACTCGAAGAGCATCTTGATTGCTTCGGAATCGCCTCGGAGGCGGCCTTCGAGCTGCTCGCGAGACGGGGCGGGGCCGATCCAGACGTCCCGGTCGTCGTCGGGGCGGAGGGCGTCGCGGAGCCGCCGTTTCACGTCGCCCATCGCCCGCCAGCCGTCGAAATCCCTGGGGAACTTCCGGCGGATCTCGGCCTGGCAGCGGGCGTCGTCGTCCCAGAGCTGGACGTGGCTGCCATCGTCGAACGGGACGAACAGCCCGGCGTCGGCGAGGGTCCAGGTCAGCCCTCGTTCGACCAGACGAAGCTCGCGGATCACCAGGGGATGCAGCAAGCCGAGGAGGTAGGCGCAGGGGCTCACGGTGAAGCCGGGCCAGGTCTCTTCCAGGGTGCAGGCCCCTCCGAGCCGGGGGCGGCTTTCCAGGACGAGGACCGACTTGCCGGCCTGGGCGAGATAGGCGGCGCAGGTCAAGCCGTTGTGCCCGGCCCCGACGATCACCACGTCCCAGTTTCGAGCGGCGATGTCTCGGATCGAGGGGGAGGAGGAAGAGGAACGCGACGGGCTCATCGATGGCGTTCCTCGTGATCCTGTCGGGCGCATGAGATGCGCCATCTTCCGGTTTTGGGCGAAGGAAGATGGTGCATTTCATGCACCCTACGAAGACGTTTAGCCATTTCTCATGTGGCAGTTCTTGAACTTCTTGCCGGAGCCGCAGGGGCAGGGGTCGTTGCGTCCGACCTTCTTGCCGGTGTTGCGGACGGGTTCGTGCTTGACCTCGCCCTTGCTGGCGGCGATGGCGGCGTCTTGCTGGGCCCGGACGCCTCCGGCGGCGGCCACGTTCGCCCCGGCACCGGTCGCGGCGGCCTCGAGCTCTCGCGGGGGGGCCTCGTGGATCGTCTTCGCGCGGTCGAGCTGCCAGCGGGCCCCGAGGTAGTGGAGGAAGTCGGGATCGACCTGCTCCATCTTGAAGACGAGGTCGGTGACCTTGTCGCCGACGCCCGACCACATCTCCTCGAAGATCTTCATGCCCTCGCGCTTGTACTCGACCTTCGGATCGACCTGGGCGTATCCCCGGAGGCCGACCGAGGAGCGGAGGTGGTCCATCGCCCGGAGGTGCTCCATCCAGCTCGAGTCGAGGATCTGGAGCAAGAGGGCCTTTTCCATCTCCCTCATCTCGGGCCGGTACTTGGCGTCGAGGGCCGTCATCAGGCGGGATCG
This sequence comes from uncultured Planctomycetota bacterium, assembly GCA_963737655.1. Lineage (GTDB taxonomy): Bacteria > Planctomycetota > Planctomycetia > Isosphaerales > Isosphaeraceae > JAQGHR01. Next base: position 320,945 of record CAVTTN010000002.1, read on the forward strand.
GGCGGCGGATCGGCCGATGGTGGCGAGCTCGTCGGGCGTGGTCTCGACGCCGAGCTCCTGGCGGGCCCAGGCCGAGAGATCGACGATACCCTGCGGATTCGGGATCGGGGCGGGGCGGCCCTCGGTCGCGGGGGGTCCATAGGCCCGGTCGATCGCCTTCTCCAGGGCATCGGAGACGGTCGAGCCGTGATAGTGCTGGTGGGCGAAGTCGTTGAGGAACGCCTCCATCTCGGGCCGGAGCTTGTTGCGGAGGATCTCCACATCCAACGGGGCGCCGAAGCGGTCGGTGGCCCAGGAGGCGAGCCCATCGCGGTCGTACCGGGGCTGCTGGGTCTGGGTCCGTTCGGCGAGATACCGGGTGAGGCCGACCTGGACGGGGAACTCGGCCTCCTTGCGGGCGTAGAGGGCCCGGGCCTCGGCCTGGACCCGGCGGATGACCTCCGCCCTGCCGAGGCTCGACCAGCCGGCCGGGTCGAGCGTCAGGCCGAACTTGTGGTGGGCCCAGCCGGCGAGCGTCCGGCGGCCGAACTCGGCGTCGAGGAACTCGGAGGCGGGCTTCAGATCGACCGATTCGATCATCTTGCGGGCCGATTCGGCGATCAGGTCCACGAGGCCTTCGCGGTCGAGCTCGGCGGTCGTCTCCCCCTCGTCGTCGCGGCCGAACTTGGCGAACTTGCGGAGGTCCTTGTCCTTCAGGTTCAGGCTGTAGCGGGTGTTGGCCCAGGAGGCCAGGGCCAGCCAGTTCCACTCGGCGGGGTCGGCGTCGAAGGGGAGGTTCTCTTCGAGGGCCTCGCGGATCTGGGCCTCGCTCTGGCGCTGGGCCTCGTGGCGGGCGGACTCCTCGGCGTCCTCGAACGAGGCGCCCTTGAAGTCGCGGGGGGAGAGATCGACGCCCAGCCGTTGCCCGGCCCACTCGGCGAAGCTGGCCAGGCCGTAGTCGTCGGCGAGGAAGCGGTCGGCGTTGGTCTTGATCTGCTCGTCGATCATGTCGAGGATGGCGTCCTTGGTCGGCTCGCCGTCCAGGAGCCTCTGGCGGAACGAGTAGACCCGCTTCCTCTGCTCGTCCATGACCTCGTCGTATTCGAGCAAGTTCTTTCGGGCGTCGAAGTTGCGCTCCTCGACCTTCTTCTGGGCGCCCTCGATCCGCCGGCTGACCATCTTGGACTCGATCGCCTCATTCTCCTCCATCCCCAGGCGGGTGAGGACGGCCGAGACCCACTCTCCGGCGAACTTCCTCATGAGTTCGTCTTCGAGGGAGAGGAAGAAGCGGGACGATCCGGGGTCGCCCTGGCGGCCGGCGCGGCCGCGGAGCTGGTTGTCGATCCGGCGGGACTCGTGCCTCTCCGTGCCGACGATGTGGAGGCCGCCCAGGCCGGCGACTTCTCGCCCCTCGGCCTTCATCTCGGGTTCGTACTTCTCAACGGCCTGCTTCCAGACCTCGGGCGGCACTTCCAGGCGGGTCGGGTAGAGCGGCCGATTGTCCTCGTTGTTCAGCCTCTTGAGGTCGGCCCAGGCCATGAATTCGGGGTTGCCGCCGAGGATGATGTCGGTCCCTCGACCGGCCATGTTGGTGGCGATCGTGACCATCCCCTTGCGGCCGGCCTGCGCCACGATCTCGGCCTCGCTCTCGTGGAACTTGGCGTTGAGGACCTGGTGGCCGATCCCGAACCGGGTCAGCAGGTCGGAGATCAGCTCGGATTTCTCGATCGAGGTCGTGCCGACGAGGATCGGCCGGCCGGTCTGGTGGACTTCCTTGATCTCCTCGATGATCGAGTGGTACTTCTCGCGGTCGGTCCGATAGATCACGTCGGCGTAGCTGACGCGGGTGAGCGCCTTGTTGGTGGGGATGGCGATCACGTCGAGCTTGTAGACCTTCCAGAACTCGTTGGCCTCGGTCATGGCCGTCCCGGTCATCCCCGAGAGCTTCTTGTAGAGCTTGAAGAAGTTCTGGAGGGTGATGGTGGCGAGGGTCTGGTTCTCCTCCTTGATCTTGACCTTCTCCTTGGCCTCGACGGCCTGGTGGAGGCCGTCGGACCACTGCCGGCCGGTCATCAATCGCCCGGTGAACTCGTCGACGATGATGATCTCGCCGTTCATCACGACGTAGTCGCGGTCCCGGCGGTAGAGGTGGTGGGCCTTCAGGGCGTTGTCGATCAGGTGGGGCCATTCCATGTTGCCGGGGGTATAGAAGCTCTCCACCCCGGCGACCTTCTCGGCCTCGCGGATGCCCTGGTCGTTCAGGTGGGCGGTCCGTTCCTTCTCCTTGACCTCGAAGTGCTCGCCGTTCCGGAGCAATCGGGCGATCCGGTCGGCCTCGGCGTACTTGCGGACGTCGTCGAAGGCCGGGCCCGAGATGATCAGGGGGGTCCGGGCCTCGTCGATCAGGATCGAATCGACCTCGTCGATGATCGCGTAATTCAACGGCCCCTGGGACTGGAGCTCGCGGGTCGGCTTCATGTTGTCGCGGAGGTAGTCGAAGCCGAACTCGTTATTCGTGCCGTAGGTGATGTCGCAGCCGTAGATCTGCTGCCGCTCCTCGCTCTCCATGTCCGACTGGATGGCGCCGACGGTCAGCCCGAGGCCGTTGTAGAGGGGCTCATCCACTCGGCGTCCCGGCGGGCGAGGTAGTCGTTGACGGTCACGACGTGGACGCCCTTGCCTTCGAGCGCGTTGAGGTAGGCGGCGAGGGTGGCGACGAGCGTCTTGCCCTCGCCGGTGACCATCTCGGCGATGTTGCCGCCGTGGAGGACCATGCCGCCCATCAACTGGACATCGTAATGCCTCATCTTGAGGAACCTTCGGCCGCCTTCGCGGCAGACGGCGAAGGCCTCGACGAGGAGGTCGTCCAGCGTCTCCCCCTTCTTCAAGCGATCGCGGAATTCGGCGGTCTTGGCCTTCAGGGCCTCGTCGTCGAGCGCCTGCATGGCCGGTTCGAGGCCGGAGATCCGGGCGACCAGCGGCCTCATCCGGCGGATCTGGCGCTCGTTGGAATTGCCGAAGACGCGGATCAGGCCGTCGGAGATCGACTCGGTCATGGCCGAGAAGGTGTCCGTCGTCTTGTCCCAGAGATCGCTGAGCAGTTCCATTGCCGTCCTTCGCCCCCTCGGCCGGAGACCCGGTCGTTCCGTTCTAAGTCGTCCAAAGCATAAAATTTACAGCGATTCGGACGGATCGGTCAAGGCGAGCCGACCCGCCCGGGGACCGCCCCTCCGCCCCATGATGGGACGCCCCGTCGCCCGAAAATCGCCCCCATCCTGTCTCTACGACGAGGCGACGCCCTCGGATCGCGCGAGCCGATCGCCCGGAATCGCCGTCCCCGGCAGGAACAGGAGGGTGACGAGCGTCGCCACGAGCGCGAGGTTGCGCAGATTGAGCAGGATCAACGCCGACGGATGGAGGTCGCGAAGCGCGAGGAATCCCCAGGGGTAGAGGATCAGGGTCAGGACGCTCGCGACGAGAAAGATCGGGCGGCCGACCCGGCCGGACGGCCCGTCGATCGCCGCGACGAACGGATAGACCCAGATCAGGTACTGGGGAGAGATCACCTTGCCCGTGACCGAAAAGGCCAGAACGGCCGCGCCGGCCAGCCGGAGGCCGTCGGCCGGGTCGGCCCGGACCGATCGCCAGGCCACCACGAGCATCGCCAGAAGCTGGATCGGAACCCCAAATCTGGCCGCCATTTCCGATCCCGGCGCGTCCAGGTTCGACGACTCATGGGAGAAGAAAACGCGCATCGGCGATTCGTTCCACCATCCCCAGAGCCCCAGGACGCCCGAGGCCACCGACCCGATCTCCACCCCCCGACCCGAATGGTAGGCGAGCGAGTCCCCCACGCCCGATCGTCCGCCGACCGCCAGCCACGACGCCAGCCCGAGAGCCAGGGTGATCGAGAACGCGAGCCCCTCCCGAGATTTTTTTCCGCCGAAGGTCGAACACCACGCCCGGGACCGCCACGGCCCCGGGGACCACCTTCACAAGGGTCCCCAGGGCCGCGCAAAACCCGCCCAGGACGGGTTTTCCGCCGCTCCAAAGGAGGGCCGCCCCGAAGCCAATCAGGGCCGGGACCGCGTCGTACCGGCCCATCACGAACGGACAGACCGCCGCGAAGAACGCGGTCAACCAGATCAATCGACGGGCGACGGCCCCCGGCCCGACCGTCCTGGCGACCCTCCAGGCCACCAGACCGACGATCCCACACTCCACCAGCAACATCTCGGCCGCGAACAGGGCCACGAACGCCGACTGAGTGCCGGTCAAGAGCCTCGGAGCGAAGACGAACGGCAGGGCCAGGGGAGGATACTCGATCGGGTCGTCGCGATACGGCACCTTCCCCCCCCTCGCCGAGTTCGCGTGGTCCAGGAACTTCGGGACGTCGGCGAACACCAGAGGACGGTCCAGCGACCGGAACGCCGGAAGTTTCGAGGCCTCGGCCGCTCGGATCGCCCCGAAACTCACGATGGCGATCGTGAAGTGCGCGAAACACGTCGCCATGACGCACAACCAGACGTTTCGCGTCATTTCGCCGTCCCGGGGGCGTTCGAGGGCTTTCTCCGCCGGACCTCGATCGAGCCGAACCGTTTCTCCGGGACGTATTCGCGTTCGATGACCTCGACCACCTTGGTCAAGGGCAAGGCGCGGGGCATGGTCTTCTCCTCGGGGCACCAGACGACGACGGAGTCGGCCCCGGCGTTCTGGAGGGCCTCGGCGAACGCCCCCTCATCCTCCTCGCGGACGACGGTCAGCCAGGCGACCGACTCGGCCGGGAAGGCGGGCATCCGCCCGGTGGGTCCGGTGACGGCCGGGACGTGCTTCAAGGCGTTGGCGATCCTGGTTTTCGGGCCCGTCGTCTTGCGGAGATGGATCAGCAGATCGCGATAGTCGGACCACTCGTAATAAGCGGCGGCCGGAACGTCCGGATGGCGGGCGTAGCCGGTCGGCCGGGCCCGGGCTCCTCGTGGGCCTTCAGCAGAGAAGGTGCGAGCCGGCTGCCGTTGGGATTGCAGAATCGCGGCTTGGCGGTCAGGCCCAGGCCCAGGACCAGCAGCACCGAGACGAGCCGGACGGTGGCCGGCAATCGGCGTTGCTCCAGGAGGCTCTCCACCAAAAGGGCCACGAGCACGGCCCAGACCACCATCAACGGATGCGTCAAGTACGCATGAGGATGGGGGCTCAGCGGCCGATAGAGCAAGACGCCCAGGAAGGCCAGGGCCCAGGGAAACGCCGCCCGGCGGGTCTCGGAAAGCGACCTCCTCGCGAGCAAGAGGATGCCGATCGGGACGATATCCACCCGTAAGGGCTGGAGCTGCAAGGAGAACTGCTCCAGGAACATCTGACCGGACACGAGGTTGTACTTGTTCCCGTAGCTCACGACTTTCAGCGACTTCAGAAAGTCGGGCCAGACGCCCGCCAGGACCAGGGGCAGGAAACCCAGGCCCACTCCGGCCGCCAGGACGATCCCCCACTCGGCCACGGCGGCGATCGCCGAGCGATCGCGGCTCCGGGCCGCGCCGCCGACGACCCACGCCTGGGCCGGCAACAACAGGATGGCCTGGGGGCGGATGATCAGCCCAAACGCCGTCAGGAGGGCCGCCACCAGCCGGGAGGTTCGACCCGGAAACGCCTGGGCGAGCAGGGTCCCGACGATCGCCAGGACGGGCCCGTGCCAGTCTCGTTGAGCGGCCTGGCTGTAATCCAGGGCGAGATAATAGCCGAGGAAGCCGCCGAACCCCGCCAGGCCCGGCAATGCCCGGCCGAACCGGCGGAGGCTCCAGGCGAGCAGGGTCGCCCCGAAGACGATCACGAGCGAGACGTCGAAGCCATAAAGGGCCGGTCCCTGGGCCCATCCGAAGCCGAACAGCTTGCCGAAGGCCCAGAACAAGTAGATCGTCCCGGGGAAGTTGTTGCCCCGGAAGTCGCGATAGGGGAGCATCCCGCCTTGCCACGCCCGGGCGGCGGTGGAGAACACGTCGTGATCGGCCCAGAGCGGCCAGGTGAGGTAATTCGGGGCCCAGGTGGCCAGCTCCCAGAGGCAGAGCAGGCCCACGGCCAGGGCCAGGGGGCCTTTCATGGCCCACTCGGCGATCGCCTCGTGGCGAGAACCGTCGTCGTCATCGCCCTCGCTGTGATGGTCCACGGGAGCCGGCTCCGTCCGGAGAGGGGGGTGGGGTCGCGATCGGGGGCGGATTGTAAACCAAGCGGGCGGCGGAAGTCCAATCGGTGACGGCCGGACGCCGACGGCCGGCCTTCGCTCGAAATCCGGGCGGGATTGCCGTACAATCGGGGCCGGCGGCGGATCTCGGCAGAGGAGGAGGCGGCCTTGGCCGATTCGGGACGTCTGGGGCGGAGACGGTTGATCGTCCTCGGCAGCGGCACGTCCACGGGCGTCCCGGTGATCGGGTGTGATTGCCCGGTGTGTCGATCGGACGACCCGAGGAACCAGCGGACCCGTCCGAGCGTCTTGCTGGAACTGCCGGGGGGGAACCTCCTGATCGACACCACGCCCGAGATGAGGCTCCAACTGCTCCGCGAACGAATCGGCAAGGTCCACGCGATCCTCTTCACCCACCACCACGCCGACCACCTCTTCGGCCTGGACGACGCCCGGCTGTTCCCCAAGGCCCTGGGCGGGCCCGTCCCGGTGTTCTGCGAGGAAGAGACCGAGGAGACCATCCGCCGGGTCTTCCACTACGCCTTCGACGACCACTCGGGCAAGATCCCCACCGGGGGCGTCCCCCAGTTGCAGTTCCGCCGGATCGCCCCGGGCGAGCCGTTCGACCTCCTGGGCCAGCGGGTCATCCCGGTCCGGCTGATCCACGGCCGGTTCCGGGTGCTAGGCTTCCGTTTCGGGGACCTGGCTTACTTGACCGACGTCTCGACGATCCCCGAAGAGAGCTGGCCGTGGCTGGAGGGGCTGGACACGCTCCTGCTCGATGCTTTGAGACGGTCCCCGCATCCGACCCATTTCAACATCGATCAGGCCCTGGGCGTGGTCGAGCGGCTCCGGCCCCGGCGGACGTTCTTCACGCATCTCTCGCACGACCTGGACCATCAGGCGACCGAGTCGAGCTTGCCGGCCGGAGTCGGATTGGCCTACGATGGGCTGGCGCTGGAATTCTGACCGCCGATCCCCGGGCGACGACCGGCCCCTCGACCTTTCTTCGCTTCGCGAACCGAACTCAGGAGCCTGCGAGCATGTCCGCCGACCCGCAATTGGCCGCCCTCCTGGACCATCACGGCCAGGGCCATTTGCTCCGCTGGTGGGACGTCCTGGACGACGCCGGCCGGGCCCGACTCGCCCGGGAGATCCGGGACCTGGACCTCGTCCGGCTCGACGACCTGATCGAGCGGCTCGTGTTCCACGACGAGGCCGCCGCGCCCCCGGCCGAGGCCGTCCAGCCCGTCCCGGTCAGCCGATTGCCCCGGACCGACGGCGAGCGAGTGACCCGCAGGCTCGCGGCCGAGGTGGGCGAGGGCATGCTGGCTCGCGGAGAGGTCGGCGTGGTCCTCGTCGCCGGAGGGCAGGGGACCCGCCTGGGGTTCGACGGCCCGAAGGGCACCTATCCGATCGGCCCGGTCTCCGCCGCGACCCTCTTCCAGATCCACGCCGAGAAGATCGCGGCCCTCGGCAAGAGGTTCGGCCGCCCCCTGCCGCTTTACGTGATGACCAGCCCGGACAACCACGAGGCCACCGCCCGATTCTTCGCCGAGAATCACGACTTCGGCCTCGACCGCGTCCGCCTGTTCGTCCAGGGTCAGATGCCGGCCGTGGATCGGGCCTCGGGCAAGGTCCTGATGGCCTCGAAGGACGGGCTCGCGCTCAGCCCCGACGGCCACGGAGGGACCCTCAAGGCCCTCGCGGCGCCCGGGCCCGACGGAGGGCCGTCCTGCCTTGAGGAGATGAACGATCGCGGCATCCGCACCCTGTTCTACTTCCAGGTCGATAACCCGATGGTCCAGATCGCCGACCCGGCGTTCCTGGGGCTGCACCGGAGGGCCGAGGCCGAGGTCTCGTTCAAGGTCGTCGAGAAGGTCCACCCCGACGAGAAAGTCGGCGTCGTGGTCGAGGTGGACGGCAAGCCGCAGGTCATCGAGTATTCCGACCTGCCGCGGGACCTGGCCGAGCGTCGCGAGCCCGACGGCGGCCTGGAGCTCTGGGCCGGGAGCATCGCCATCCACGTCTTCGAGCGCGCGTTCATCGAACGGCTGGTGAGCGAGGCGAGCCTGCCGTATCACCGGGCGATCAAGAAGGTGAAGTTCGTGGACGAGGCGGGCAACCTCGTCGATCCGCCGTCGCCCAACGCGGTGAAGTTCGAGACGTTCATCTTCGACGCCCTGCCGCTGGCCGAACGGTACGCGGTGGTGGAGACGGATCGGGCCGTGGAGTTCGAGCCGTTGAAGAACGCGACGGGGCCGGACTCGCCGGCGACGGTCCGCCAGAGGATGAGCGACCTGTTCGCCGGCTGGCTCGAAGGGGCCGGGGCGAGCGTCCCGAGGAGGCCCGACGGCTCGGTCCCGTTCGGGATCGAGATCAGCCCCCTGTTCGCGCTCGACGCGGCCGAGCTGAAGGCCAAGATCCCCCCCGGGACGAGGATCGACGGACCCACGTATCTTCGATGATCGGCCCGAGGGGCCTGGGATCGACCCATGAGGCTGGACGAGCGAACAACCCTGGAGAAGATGACCCGGACGATCGTCGATCGCTTCCGTCCCGAGCGCCTGGTGTTGTTCGGCTCGCGGGCCCGAGGCGACAACGGCCCGGGTAGCGACTTCGATTTGCTGATGATCGCGCCTTCGGACCGTCCCCGGCTCGGGCGGTCCGTCCCGGTCTTCGCCGCCCTGGCCGGCTCCGGCGTCTCGAAAGACATCGTCTGGTGGACCCCGGAGGAGGTCGAGGAATGGCGAGGCGTGAAGTCGCACTTCATCAACACCGCCCTGAGCGAGGGGGTCACCCTGTATGACAAGCCGACCGACCACGCCTGGGCCCTCTGGAAGCAGGCGGAGAACGACCTCTTCGCGGCCAGGACCGTCCTGGAGACCGGCCGGGCGCTGGATACCGTTTGCTTCCATGCCCAGCAGGCGGCGGAGAAGAGCCTGAAGGTGGTCGCTCGGGTTGACGTCGAATACCCCCGTCGGCACGATCTGGGGGAGCTGCTGAGCCTCGTCGGAACCCTGGCGACCGACCTCGACCTCGCCGGGATTTCGGCCATCGAACTGGCCCCCTTCGCCGTCCAGGTCCGGTATGAGACCGGCCCCGAGCCGACGCCCGAACTCTCGGGTGAAGCGTTGAAGATCGCCGAGGCGATCCCCCAGGAGGTCGGCCGGTGGATCGAATCCCGAGGATCCTGAACGGTCTCCGCGATCGATGATCGCCTCGATGCCCACCCGAGCGTGGGCCGCATCCCTCCCTTCTCGAACGAGGTGGCCCTCCTCTCATGCTCCACGCCGTCGTGATGGCCGGCGGAAGCGGCACCCGGTTCTGGCCCAAGAGCCGCCGCTCCCGCCCCAAGCAGTTGCTCCAGCTCTCCGGGGAGGGCACGCTCCTCCAGCAGACCGTGGAGAGGATCGCGCCGATGGTCCCCCCCGAACGGGTGCGGATCATCACCGGGGCCGACCAGGCCGAGGCGGTCCGCTCGCAGCTCCCCGGCTTGCCTCCCGGCAACGTGGTGGCCGAGCCCTGCCCCCGGGACACCGCCCCGTGCGTCGGCCTGGCGGCGTCGATCATCGCCCGGCTCGATCCCGAGGCGACCATGATCGTGATGCCCGCCGATCACGTGATCATGCCTCCGGCCACGTTCCGCAAGACCGTCGAGGCCGCCTTCGACGTGATCGAGGCCGACCCCTCCGCGTTCGTGACCTTCGGCGTGACGCCCACCCGGCCCGAGACGGGCTATGGCTACATCGAGAGGGGCGAGCTCCTCGGCCATCCCGGCGGGATCGCCATGCATCGGGTGGCCCAGTTCCGCGAGAAGCCCGACCGCCTCACGGCCGAGCGATTCCTGGCCGAGGGCCGGTTCGCCTGGAACGCCGGGATCTTTCTCTGGAAGGCGAAGGCGATCCTCGACGCCCTGGCCCTCCACCGGCCCGGCCTCTCGGCCGCCCTCCGCCGGGTGGCCAACACCCTGGGCACCCCGGCCGAGGCCGCGACGATCGCCCTGGAATTCCCGAGGATGGAGCGCATCCCGATCGACAAGGCCGTGATGGAGAAGGCCGACAACGTCCGAGTCCTCGAGGTCACCTACGACTGGTCGGACGTCGGCGACTGGCGGTCCCTGGCCGAGCTCCTGCCCAGCGACCCGAGCGGCAACACCGTGCAAGGGCCGGTCCATGCCGTCGAGACCAGGGGCTCGATCGTGATCGCCGACGAGGGGAAGCTGGTCGCCACCCTCGGGGTCGAGGACCTCGTGATCGTCCAGTCCGGAGGCGCCACCCTGGTCGCCCGCCGCGATCAGCTCGACAAGCTCAAGGGGCTGGTCGAGGGGCTGGAGCCGGCCGGCTTCTCCTCGGAACTCTGACCGGGGACTGGCGATGGGGCGAATCCTCGGGATCGATTTCGGGACCAGGCGGGTCGGCGCGGCCCTGAGCGACCCGAGGCACCAAATCGCCTCGCCCCTGGAAGTCTACGAACGACGAGACCCGCGCCAGGACGCCCGACACTATGCGAAGCTGGTGAGCGAGGAAGAAATCGATGCCATCGTCGTCGGCCTCCCCCTGCACACCGGAGGAGGGGAAGGGGAGCTCGCCGCCCTCGCCCGGAAGTTCGGCCGGTGGCTCGGCGAGACGACCGCCCGGCCGGTCGTCTTCTTCGACGAGCGGTATACCAGCGTCGCCGCCGAGGAAGCCCTCCGATCGGCCGGGCTCTCCCCGAAGGAACGCAAGGCCCGTCGCGACATGCTGGCCGCCCAGATCCTCTTGCAGGACTACCTCGACGCCGGTTGCCCCCGGGAAGACTCCGCCCCTTCACCTCTGGAAGACCCGGATTGATGACCTCCTTGATCGTCGGCTGCGGCTACCTGGGTCGGAGGGTCGGCCGTCTCCTCGTCGCCCGGGGGGATCGGGTCTTCGGCTCCGTGCGCTCGGCTCGAAGCGCCGAAACCGTTCGGGGCTGGGGGATCGAGCCAGCCCTGGCCGACGTGACGGAACCGGATTCCTTGAAGGGCCTACCTCCCGTCGATCGGGTGGTCTACTGCGTCGGTTTCGACCGCTCGGCGGGCGTCCCGATGCGGGAAATCTACGAAGAGGGGCTGGCCCGATTCCTGAAAAGCCTGAAAAAACCGCCTATGCGGATCGTTTATGCGAGCTCGACCGGCGTTTACGGCCAGGATGACGGGTCCTGGGTCGATGAGGAGTCGCCGACCGAGCCGAGGCACGAGTCGGGGACCGTCTGCCTCCGGGCCGAGGAGATCTTGCGTTCCTGGTCGCGGGAGAACTCGGTCGAGTCCGTGGTCTTGAGGTTCGCGGGGCTTTATGGGCCGGATCGGATCGTCCGCCGGGCGCCGATCGAGCGGGGCGAGCCGATCCCGGGCGACCCGGACCGCTTCCTCAACCTCGTCCACATCGACGACGCCGCCGAGGCCGCCGTTCTCTCCCTGCTCCGGGCCGAGGTCGGGCCCCTGTTCACGATCGCCGACGATCGTCCCGTGACCCGCCGCGAGTATTACGGCCTGGTGGCGAGGACGATCGGCGCCCCCGAGCCGGTTTACCGCGTTCCCGAGCCGGGCAGCCCGGAAAGCCGTCGGGACGAGGCGAACAAGCGGGTCTCCAACCGCCGGGTCCGGCGGGAACTCGGGTGGGTGCCGACGTTTCCCGACATCTCCTCGGGCGTCCCGAACGCCCTGGGCGTCCGAGTCACGGGTTGATCCGAGTTTCGGCATCGGAATCGCATGCTCATTCCGGGCATCGACCGACGGCCGGGCCGGGGCCCGTCCGTCCCGGGTTTTGCCGAAGGAAGCTCTCCGTCATGAACACGAATACTCCGTTCGAGCGGGCCATGAAGCTCGCGATCGTCTCGGGCCTGAGGGCCGCGATGGGGCCGGCCCTGGTGGCGGCCTCGCAGAACCGGCCGGAGAAGGCCGCCCTGGTCGCCGCGGCGATGGGGGAGATGATCCTGGACAAGCTGCCGATCCTGCCCAGCCGCGCCCGCCTGCCGCTCCTGCTGCCTCGGGTCTTCGCCGGTTGGTGGTCCGCCAAGCAGAGCCTGGAGCACGACGGCGTGGACGACCCGACGGCCGCCGCCACCGCCGCCGCCGTCTCGGCCGGGGTCGCCACCCTGGCCCCGATGGTCCGAGGGGCCTTGAAGAAAGTCCTGGGCATCCCCGACCCGGTCCTCGGCGCCCTGGAGGATTACCTCGCGCTGAGGCTCGGCGGCGAGGCCGTCGGCCTGTCTCTGGACGACCTCAAGGGGATCGCGATGGAGTCCGCCGGCCAGCTCCAGGAGCAGATCGCGCCGACCCTTCAGTCCATCCGGTCCTGAACCGCCGACTCCAGGTCGTGTAGGTCCCGCTCTTGCGGACTTCTTCCATTCATGCGGAATCGAAGAGGTCCGCAAGAGCGGACCCTACTCGACGCCAATGGCCTTCAATCCGTCGGGGCGGGCTCGATGTAGCAGCTCAACGGGCCCTTGGAGACGCTCATCCGGGGGTCGGGGCCGTAGGAGAGGACCTGGTCCCTCTTGAGCTCGGCCTTCTCCTTGTGGGTCGTGTAGACGATGGCCCGGCCGGAGGTGTGGATCTTCCAGGTCAGGGTCTCGGCGGCGGAGAGCGGGTGGGCGAAGAGCTTGGTGAGCAACTCGATCACGTATTCGAACGTGTGCTCCTCGTCGTTGAGGATGATCACGTTGTAGGGCGGCAGTTGACGGCTCTGCGTGGCCGTCCTGGACTTGGGCTGGGTCATGGTGGTGACGACGGTCTCGCCCTCGCCACGATCCGATTCGAACGGCCCGCTCATCATCCGGCTCCCGTCGGGTGGTTGAGCATTTGACAGAAGGGCCCTATCATACCCGAATCGGGGGCCGATCGGTAGCGGTTTCCCTCGTCCGACGCCCCGGGAACCCCGCGAACCATGCCCGAAATCTCTCCGGGAGCGGCCCTCCGCCAGCTCCAGCACGCCCAGGCGGCCATGAAGAAGGCGAGGCAGGCGCTCGCCCAGGCCCGCGGGGGCGAGATCGATCCCCAGAAAATCCTGCCCCTGGGCTGGGACAGCCTGATCCGCGCCCACAAGGCCCTGGCCGAGGTCCCCCTGGCAGCCGCCACCGATCCGGTGCTCACGAAGGCCCTGGCGGTCCAGAGGTACGCCACGGCGTTGCTCGTCCGGCTCCGGCGGATCGTCCGCAACGACCCCAACGCCCTGGAGGGGATCGACGACGACCCGGACGACGAATGAACGAGCCGAGACGACCCCAGGCCGCCGAAGCGCCCCGGATCGACGTCCCCAACCGCCCCCTGGCGGCCGAGGGGCCGTTGCCGACGGTCTCCGTCCGATCGGCCGGGCTGCATCCGTTCGTCTATCAGAAGATGGTGATCGGCCCCCAGGGGATGCCCCGCCCTCGCGCCGGAGACCTCGTCCGGGTGGTCGATCGCGACGGCATTCCTCTCGGGTTCGGCCTGTGGAACTCCCGTTCCCAGATCGCCTTGCGCTTCCTGACCTCGGGCATCGAACCGCCCGACGAGTCGTTCTGGACCTCCCGGATCGACGAGGCCCTGGCCCTCCGTCGCGACGTCCTGGGCCTGGATGCCTCGACGGACGCCTATCGCGTCCTCCACGCCGAGGGGGACGGCCTCTCGGGCCTGATCGTCGATCGGTTCGCCGACGTCCTCTCGGTCGAGTGCTTCAGCCTGGGGATGTACCAGAGGATCGGGCCGATCCTGGATTTGCTGGCCTCCCGGCTCGGGACGACCCATTTCCGGGTGAACGTGGATGAACGGATCGCCCTGGCCGAGGACTTCCCGGGCTTGCCAGTACAGTCCCCGAAGCTCCCGGCCCGCGTGACGATCCGGGAAGGCGAGGTCCGCTACCGGGTCCGCTTCGAGGGCGGCCACAAGACGGGCTTCTTCTGCGACCAGAGGGATAACCGCCGGGAGCTGGCGAAGTTCTCCGCCGATCGGACCGTCCTGGATGCGTGCTGCTACACCGGAGGGTTCGGCTCTCGGCCCTGATCCGCGGCAAGGCGCGCGAGGTCACCTGCGTGGACCTGGACGAGAAGGCGATCGCCCAGGCCCGCGAGAACGCGAACCTCAACCAGGTCCGGCCGACGTTCGTCCACGCCGACGCCTTCGGCTACATGAGGCAGATGGGGCTGAACGAGAAGAGTTATGGCGTGGTCGTGCTCGACCCCCCGAAGCTGATCCCCGGTCGGCTCGACATCTCGGCCGGGAAGCGGAAATATTTTGATTTGAACGTCCTGGCGATGGGGTTGGTCGAGCCCGGGGGCCTGTTGCTGACGTGTTCCTGCTCGGGCCTCCTGCCGGTCGAGGAGTTCTTGATCCTGCTGAGGGCGGCGGCGAGGAAGGCAGGGCGATCGGCCCGCGTCCTGGCCGTGACCGGGGCGTCCAGCGACCACCCGGTGGGCCTGGAGGCGCTGGAAGGGGCCTATTTAAAGGCCGTCTGGCTCCAGATGGGCGAGAAGAAGGCCCGACGGGATGAAGAGATGGCGCCGGAGGGTGGGGATTCGACGGACGAGGGATGACCGGCCGCGGACGGCCCCGGTGCGGTCTTTCGGCCTTCGCGAGTTGGTGCATTTCATCCACTCTACGCTGCTCGGCCTTCGTCGGTTAGGATGAGGGTTCATCGCCTCGGAGGACTCGCCCGGTGCCGAGCCTGACCGTCGAAAATTATGTGAAGATGATCTATCTGATCTCCGCCCGATCGGAGGCGGGATCGGCCGTCTCGACGGGTTCCCTGGCGCATGCGCCTGAATGTCTCCCCGGGGACCGTCACGGGGATGCTCAAGACGCTCTCCGAGGCCGACCTCGCCTCGTACACGCCGTATGAAGGGGCGAGGCTCTCGCCGTCGGGCCAGAGGCTGGCCCTGGCGGTCCTCCGCCGTCATCGGCTCCTGGAATTGTTCCTGGCCCAGACGCTGGCGCTGTCGTGGGACGAGGTCCACGAGGAGGCCGAGCACATGGAGCATGCGGTCTCCGATCGCCTGGTCGATCGGATCGACGCCTACCTCGGCCATCCGGCCGTCGATCCCCACGGCGACCCGATCCCCCGGGCCGACGGCACCCTGGTCCAGCCCCCGGGGCAACCGCTGGCGAGCCTGCCCCGAGGGCAATCCTTCCGCCTGGTCCGCGTGGTCGATCAGGGGGCGACGTTCCTCCGCTACCTGACCGAGTGCGGGCTGGACCTGGGGACCGAGGGCATCCTGGACGAGAACCGGCCCGAGGCGGGCGCGGTGATCGTCCGGGTGGGGGGCCGGACGGTGGCCCTGGGCCGCGACGAGGCCGGCAAAGTCCTCGTGGCCCCTATCCTCGTCGCGGCCGGTCCCGAAGGTTGAGGCATTGGGTCGTGATCCGTCCCGCCCCTCGCCGATGATCGCCGGGAATCGAGCGACTTTCGCCATTGCGGAGGGGACGATGGATCGTCGAGAGCGAAGGGCCTGGTCTCCCAGTCTGGAGAGGGTCGAGGCCCGCAACCTCCTGTCCACGATGGGGACCATCGCCCTGAACCGCCCGGGGCTGGAATCGGCGACGCTGAACGCCTTGCTCGCCCAGCGCCATGCCTCGACCGGGGCCCTGGCCGCGGACTCCTCGGGCTTGCCCGCGGGGGGCTCGGGGATGTCGTCCGTGCCGATCGTCCCCAGCAGCGGCCAGCCCACCCCTCGCGAACTCGCCCGGGAAGCGTTCAAGGCGTATTTCCACGGCCCGGTTTACTACGGCCCCCCCCGATTCAGCGACCAGAAGCAGATCTTTTACATCCGGGGCACCGGAGGCTCGAACCAGTTCCTCCACGGCGATTTCCAGATGGCGATCGTGGTCCCGACCGACCCCTCGGCGCCGATCACCGGCGCGGCCGTGATGCAGGACAAGAACACGAATTCCGGCGGGTTGCTCGGCCTGGACCTGGTGGCCGTCCCCAACGCCTTCGATCGGCTCGGCCGCCCCACGCGATTCACCTTCACCAGCGACCCTAACATTTATGGCGGGACCTACTACGCCTCCACCTCCACCGGCACGGTGAAGGTCGCGTACCTCGGCAACACGGCCACCGCCACCTTCCAGGGCCGGGTCTACAACTCGGGCCTGACCGACCCGCTCCGCAACTCGGACCTGATCGGCCGAGGCGGCAAGGTCGCCCCCTGATCGCCTCGGATCGGCCCGAGGCGAGGAATCGGAGGATTTTCGGGGCGAGGCGAGGCTGGGGCGTTGCCTCGGGGCGTCCGCTCGGGTAGGAATGACGCGACCCCGGGGGCGGCGCGAGGGATCGTCCCGGACGGTCCGCGCCGAGCCCCGACCCGACCTCCTCCCGCTCGTCTCGACGACCCACGATCGACCGCTCGCCCCGAGAGGCCCGGCCCTCGGCCGATCGTCCCCCTTTCCGTCGCACCGAGGATTCCATGAAGCCCGACGCCGCCGACGCCGCCCCGGTCGCACCGAACGCCTACCGCCTGCTCTGGGCCGGGTTCATGGCCATCATGGCCTCGGGAGTGGGGTTCTCGATCCGCGCGGGCATCCTCGGCCAGTGGGCCAACCAGTACGGATTCACGCAAACCGAGCTCGGGCAGATCACCGGGGGCGGCCTCACGGGTTTCGGGATCATCATCCTGCTGAGTGCCCTGATCGCCGACCGGATCGGCTACGGGACGCTCATGATCTCGGCCTTCGTGATGCACATCGCCTCGGCCGCCCTCACGCTCGCCGCCCTGACGACCACGAGCAAGCCGGTGGCGTTCCAGTTCCTGTTCTGGGGGATGTTCCTCTTCGCCGTGGGCAACGGGATCTGCGAGGCGGTGGTCAACCCCCTGGTGGCCACCCTCTTCCCCAAGAACCGGACGCATTTTCTCAACATCCTCCATGCCGGATGGCCGGCCGGGCTGGTCGTCGGCGGGCTGGTGGCGGCGGTCATGGCCGGCGACCCGCTTTTCGGCGTGAAGCTGATGGACAAGCCGGTCCCCTGGCAATATCAGATTTCTCTGTTCCTCGTCCCGGTCGCGTTCTACGGGATCATGCTCCTGGGCCAGTCGTTCCCGAAGTCCGAGGCGAGCCAGCAGGGCGTTTCGTTCAAGAACATGCTCCGAGAGATCGGGATGCTCGGCGGGGCGATCCTTTGCGTGCTGCTCGGGCTGTTCTTCCATAGCGACCTCGGCCTGCCGACCTGGGGCGCCGTCGCCCTGGCGAGCGTCCTGTGGCTGGCGTTCTCCTACGCCACGGGGTTCCACCTCGGGCCGGTCCTCCTGGCCGTCTTGCTCGTGACCCATGCCCTGGTCGGCTACGTCGAGCTCGGCACGGATTCGTGGATCGCCAAGATCACCGGCGCGATCATGGACTCGAAGCAGAACGGCCTGCTGCTGTTCGTCTACACGTCGTCCTTGATGTTCATCCTCCGGTTCTTCGCCGGGCCGATCGTCGAGAGGACGTCTCCTCTGGGCCTGTTGTTCGTCAGCGCGATCCTCGGCGCCACGGGCCTGACCTTGCTCGGCAATGCCCAGGGCGTGGTGTTCTGCGTCCTGGCGGCCACGGTCTACGCCTGCGGCAAGACGTTCCTCTGGCCGACGATGCTCGCCGTGGTCTCCGAGCAATTCCCCCGGGGAGGGGCGATCACCATCGGCGCCGTCGGCGGCATCGGGATGCTTTCGGCCGGCTTGCTCGGCGGACCGGGGATCGGGTTCGAGCAGGACCATTATGCGTCGGCGAACCTCCGCAAGGCCGACCCGGCGGTCTTCGCCCGCTACGAAGACCCCAATCCGAAGCACTTCCTCGGGTTCGAAACCGTCGGCCTGAACGGCTCGAAGGTGGGCATCCTCGAAGACGCGGGCGAGAACGGCGTGAAGACCGTTCAGCGCGACCTCGACCGCCTGAGGGCCGACCCCAAGGCCAAGCCGGAGGACGTGGAGAACCTTCAGAAGCTGGTCGATTGGTGGAAGGCGGCGGAACCCTCGGCCGAGGCCGACAAGACGTTGGTGACCGCCGCCACGCTCGACGGCAGCCGGATGGCCCTGAAGCTCACCGCGATCATCCCCGCCACGATGGCCGTGATCTACCTCGGCCTGATCGGCTATTTCCGAACCAAGGGCGGCTACAAGCCCCAGGACCTGAACATCACCAAGCAGGAAGAGGCCGAGATGATGGTCGGCGGAGTGGCCGGCCCGGCCGAGTATTGATCGTGGACGAGGCCGGGGACCGGGCCGGAGAGTTGCCGTCTCCCATGAGCGATGACATCTCGGCGGGCGAGCCTTCGCCCCATCCGCCCGGACCGGCCGAACCGCTGCCCCGATCGCTGGCCGACGCCCTCGCCGCCCCCGCCGTCCCGCCCAGGCCGTGGCAGGACGGCGTGGCCCCGGCGTTCATCGCCCTGTTCCTCTCCGTGGTGTTCCTGGATCGGATCGCCGTCGGCACCCTGAGCGTCGGAGGGGCTCGCCCCGGCCGCCCTCGGCGCGACGCTGGCCGGCGTCTTCGGCTACTGGTTGCTCTACGCCCCCTCCGCGGGATGGGGCGCGTCCACGAGACGGCCCCTCGCCGTCGTCTCCACCAGCACCTTCGGCACGACCGGCGCGCTCTGGGTGCCCGGCGCCTTGCTCGGCGTCGTGGGGATGGTTTGGTTCGCGATCACGATCCAGTTCGCGACCGATTACGCCCTCCGAGGGGCTCGCCGCCTGCGGGCTCCTCGACCCTCGAATCCTGCCGAGGCTCGACTCCGACGCGATCCGGCCGCCCGGCGTCACGTTCGTGGTCGTCGCCTTCGCCTGGTCGGTCGCCTCGGCGATCATCGGGACCCTGGCGGTCCGCCTGGTGGCCGGCGTGATGGCCGTCTACCCGATCTTCCCGGCCCTGGCATCGGGGCCACGCTCGTCTGGGCGATTCCCGGAGTCCCCGACGCCCCGATGCCCGCTCCCGACCTGGATTCGAGCGGCTACTGGGCCGTGGCGACCACCTTCCAGCTCGTCTTCGCCTTCCTCGCAACCTACGGCCTGGCCTCCGCCGACTGGGGCGCCGCGTGCCCGTCTCCTCGGGAGGCCCGGGTCGGCGGGCTGGTCGGCGTGATGCTGGCGGCGCCCATCCTGTCCATCATCGGGATGCTGATCGTGGCCGGGTCGATGGGCCGGGAGATCGCCAGGTCTCCGCAACCGGAATTCTCGACCAATCGCCCGAGGTTGTCGGCGAACCGGCCGCCCCTTCGGGGGATGAAGGCCGCGCCCGAGCCCGAAGCCCCGCCGGGGCCCCGGGCGGTGAGCGTCGGCGGCTTCACGCTCCGCGAGGTCTATTTCCGAAGGGTCGGAGGCGCGGTCGGCGGGACGGCGTTGCTCGTCCTGGCGCTGGGCCTGCTCGGACCGGCCTGTTACGCCCCCTTCACGATCGCCCGCCAGTTCAGCCCGATCCGGCCGGCGATTCCCGGATGGGCCTGGTCGCTCCTGGGGGCGGTGGCGGGCTGGCCCCTGATCGCCTCGGGCCTGGCCGGCCGGACGGACATCCTCTTCGGCCTGATCGGCGCGCTGACCGCCCCGGCCGTCGGCGCGATGGCCGGCGATTCGATCCGCCACCGACGAGGCTGGCCGGGGCCGACGCTCGGGGTGAATCTCGCCGGGATGATCGCCTGGGCCGTCGGAGTCGGGGTCGGCCTGATCCCGACGATCGGCCGGATCGGCGGGTTGCCGACCCTCACGAGGGCCGAGCCCGCCGCCGTCTTCGCGTTCCTGGCGGCCTTCGCCGCGAACCTGGTCCTCGGGCTCCTCCGATGGGAGCCCAGGAGGCTGGCGATCGGCCCGGCCAGGGCCGAGTCGGGGGGATGAACTCCTCCCTCCGCGGGCCCCGACCTCAGAACGGCTCGTCCTCGGCCGGCAATTCCAGGGGGATTCCCTTGTAGAACCGCCGGTTCTCCATCGCGAAGACCTTGTCGGTGAACTCCCCCTCGTCCGGCGCCGCCATCCGGTGCTTCACGGCGATGTTGATCTTGGCGTCGAGGTCGTCGATGAACGAGACGATCAGCGCCTCGATCGTCTGGGGCACGATGGGGGCGCCGAACTCGCGACGGCCGTGATGGGCGAGGATCGCGTGCTCCAGGAGCAGCAACGTCTCCTCGGGGAACCCCTCGATCCGGGTCGCCGCCAGGCGGACCAGGTCCCGGCCCATCAGGACGTGGCCGATCAGGCTCCCTTCCTTCGTGTACCGGGCCTCGACCGGGTGGTATTCCAGCTCCTTGAGCTTGCCGATGTCGTGGAGGATCGCCGCCGCCACCACGATCGACCGGTTCAGCGGAGGGTTCAGCGAATCATAATATCGGGCGTAATGCTCGGCCACGAAACCGGCAATCCGGGTCATGCTCCACACGTGTTCGAGCAATCCGCCGTTATAACTGTGATGGAAATTCGTCGCCGCCTGGATTTTCGAGAACAGCGCCCCATGCTCGTGGAGGATC
Source organism: uncultured Planctomycetota bacterium (assembly GCA_963737655.1). Taxonomy (GTDB): domain Bacteria; phylum Planctomycetota; class Planctomycetia; order Isosphaerales; family Isosphaeraceae; genus JAQGHR01. Next base: position 341,510 of record CAVTTN010000002.1, read on the forward strand.
GCCAGGACGACCTGCTTGATGAACGGGTCCTCCACGTACCGCTCGACGAACCCGAGGATCTTGCTCGTCAGGTGGTCGGCGGGGAACCGTGAGCTCTCGTAGAGGTCGCGGAAATCGAAGCCGTCGGCCTCGTCGCCGTCCTCGATGGGGCGGATGTCGAGGACGTCGATCTGCAAGCCATACTTCGCCTTGAGCTCGGCCTTGACCTGGAGCCGATACGGCGAGCCATCGACCCACGTTTCCGCCTGCCGCAACAGCCGATGATTGGCCCAGAGCGGGGCTTCGAGGACGACGCGGCTATCCCGAAAGTAGCATTTCAGGAAGTTTTCATTCTTGTAAGTCGTACCCCGGACCTTGCGGACCAGGGCCGCGAAGCACACGGCCTCCTGGCCGTCGCGGAGCTCCGAGAGCCGCACCACCGTGGATTCGCCGACGGCCATGACCCGCCCCCGTATCGTCGTCGCCATTCGCATGAAGGTCGCCGGATGGTCCCCTTCGCACCATCATCGGACCGCGACGGCCCCCGCCTTCACCAAACATTTGACGACTACGATGCAAACATCTACCACGGCTGTCGAAATCGGGCAATTCTGTTCAGAATGACAGTATTCCTCCACGGAGGGATCGGGACATCGCGAGGCCGACCGGGGGTCGGACCAAGAAGTCACTCGGCCGTCGATCTCGTCCCGCGTCGGATGAATTTCGGGTGTACTTTCGCGAATATTGTTGTCTATTTGCGATTGTTCGATATGTTGGGCGGTCGCAAGCTGGGGCATCGACGTCCGATGCCCGGGCCGGCCAAACCTCCAAGGGTCCCCGATGCGACGCAACGTGAAATGGGCGGCGGCGTTCTTCTTGCTGATCGGCGGGGCGTCGGCCCGGGCCGACATGACCTTCATGCTGTCGGGCAGCTTCGGCGACAACAATCCGAGCGGCCCCACGGGACTGGAGTACGGGTCGTTCTCCGGGACCTACACGGTCTCGGGCTTCGATACGACGGGCGCCACGGCCCCCCTCACCGGGTTCGACCTCACCCTGTTCGATTCCTCGGGGAACGTCTTCACCTCGTACAATTTCTCGGATCCGCACGAAGGTGCCACCCTCAAAGATGACGGGTCGATCGCAACCCTTTTCTTCGGGACGGACGGGTCCGACCCCAATGAAGCGAATGCCGGCTTCCAGCTCCTGTTCGCGGGCGGGTTCGAAGGCGTGGGCCCGGTCCTCTACACGGATTCAACGGTCCGCCTCTCATCGCATATTCTTGTCACCTTCGCCAGCGGCGTCACCCACGTGACGCAGGTCCATGCGGGGGGGTCCTCGGCGGTCCCCGAGCCGTCGTCGCTCGTGCTGATGGGGATCGCCGGCCTCGGCCTGGCCTGGCGACGTCGCAAGAAGGGCAGGGCGGCCTGAGCCGGGCGCGGCCCGGACCGGATACGACGAGCGGGACGAAGGCCGGGCCGCGACCCTCCGAGTGGGGCGGGTGGCATGCTTCTGTCCGCGTCATCCTGACTTCACGCCACCAAGGGGCCGAAGCCATGCTCACGCGGACGTCAACGCGCCACCCGGGGAGAAGATTGCGGGCGTCGGCTAGATCGTCTGGTCCCCGCCCATCGACGTGAGGCCCTTCTTGTGGCCGAGCCTGTCGAGCAGGTGGTCGAGGGCGCGTTCGAGCTCGTCGGCCGAGGCGTCGATGGCCTCGTCGATCGTGGCGGCCTCGTGGCTGACGGCGATGGGCTGATGGCCGCTGAGCCGGGCCTCCATCATGCACCTCTTGCCGTTGATCCCGCCCTTGTGGGCGTTCGTAGGATCCCCTCCCACCATCATCGGCGAGGGGAGCACTCGGCCTCCATGAAACATTTGGCGACTACGGTTTGAACAGCTACCACGGGGCGAGGTCTCGGGCAAGTCCGTTCAAAACGCCAGCATGGGGCCAGGGGGGCGCCATGCTGGCTGACACCGAATCTCCTGCACGAACTCCCCGCGTCCTCAGACCCGGACGCCCCGGCGACGACGCGCCGGACGCCCCGAAGAATCAGCCCGCCCAGGCCGACCAGCGCCAGGGTCGAGGGCTCGGGGACCGCTCGGATCGAGCTGTTCCAGGCCGCGTTCACACCATCAAAAGCCACCAGCAGGTCGCCGGAGGCCGTGGAGAACGTCCCGCCGCCGCCGATGGCCCCGAGGTAGCCGGAAAACGTCGTCGGGACCGGGTTGGAGGCGTCGAAGGTCGGTGTCGCCGTGGTGTAAAACGGGGCGAAGAGTCCGTTGCCCCCCAGGGCCGGGATGTTGTATCCCATATATTGCGGGTTCGTGGGATCGACCAGAAGCACCGACCAACTGCCAGGGTTGCTCTCCGAGTAAAGAGTCCCGCCGACATTGACCGTGATCTGACTGGCCGCGTAGACATAGGCTCCCTGCGTAATGGGCATGCCCGACGAAGTGTCGAAGACCGTCTGGATTTCCAGGCTGGTGCCATCGGCGATGGCATTGCCGGCAAGGGTGCTTCCCAGGGTCACGCCCTGGTAGTCCAACACGAGCAGGTCGGCTCGTGCCGGGACCGAAGCCAACGCCACGAAGGCCAGGGACGCGAGCAGGCGACGAATCATGGTCGGTCTCCACGAGGAGCGGGGAGGCACGGGGGGCGAACGGCGTCGCACGCGGACGCCGGCCGGGACGGCGCCAGTCCTGGGGCCGTCGGTGCGAAATATAACCCGATTCGGAATAGCTTTTCAACGATCAATTTTGAATTTGAAGAATCCATGTCGAGTTGAAGAAGGCATGTCGGGTGATCGCGACGCCCGGCCCAACGATCCCGATCGCCGGGTCATGCGCGCCCCCCTCGGCCGAGAGATCGCCATCCGCCACGCGGAGACGATGCCTCCGACGGGACACGTGCGTGACTCCCGCGGCCCTCTCGGACTCTCGAAGCCCCGAGCTGACCTCGCAGGGGATTCGCGCCACCTCCACCCCTCCAGACCAGCGGCTTCCCGGGTCCAAAGCCACAGGATCGCGGGCAGGGGAGGCGTGGAGCCCATTGCGGAGGTTTCCCGCTCAGTCCTCCGGCTCCGGAGGGTCAGGCTTGATCGGGAGCCAGGGCGTCATCGCCGCATTGGCGTACTTCTGCGCCAATTCCCTATGAAACCTGGATTTGGCCGTCGGCCTCGATCCGTGAATATAGCCCTGTGAATCAAAGCGACCTGGCGTCCCCTGGCCGAACCGGGCCAGCGAGCGGTGGGCCTCGGCCAACTCGCGGTAAGATCGGGAGAGCCGGGCAAGCTGGTCGGCCTCGCGCGCCTCGCGCTCGATCCATCGGCTTTCCTGGGCGATCATCGCGGCCGAGAGTGCCGCGATGAGGATCAGCAGCAGGAACGTCCCCAGCCCGACCCGCCTCGGCCGGGCCGCCGCGATCGACCCGAGCCGACGTCGGAACCACGGGCCGAGAGTCGGGAAGTGCCCGGAATGGGGCATCACGAACCTTCTCTCCGATCGAAGACGACCGCCCGGCCAAGGGATCGGGCCGATGTCCCTGTCAGGATCCCTGGCGACAGGTCACCCGGAGATTTCGGAGGCAGCCGGCCTCGACGAGGATCGGCCGGACCACGGCCCACAAGGCCTCGGCGTCGGGCCCGACCATGAAGAGCGTGCCGGAGTCCGAGTCGTCGGAAAATTCTTCGCCGTCGAAACGGCCCACCTCGGCGGCGTCGATCGCGGCTTCCAGCCGATCCACCACGTCATGAAAGGCAGCCGGGCTCGCTTCGGAGTAGTCGAATTGGGCGATGACCCAGTAGACTCTCGCGCCAGGTCCCGATGGACGCCCTCCTCCCTCGGCGCACCGGCGAACGCCTCGAATCACACAGAACGGCAGGCCGACCAGGACGACGGTCGGGAGGGCCGAGATCAACCCCATCATGAAGATCATCGGATACCAAAAGGCGAGATTGGCGATCCGAAAGACCAACTGCGGGTCGTGCGTCGCGATGAGGACGAGGAGGTTCGCGAACGCGCAGACGAGAGACCCGAGGATGACCGCTCGCGCGTAGTCTCGGACGTAGCCATGGACCACGGCGGCCATCGCGGCACACATGCCGACGTACCATAAAATGCCGATCGTGTTCACCAGCGAGATTCTCGCACAAGATGGCCCGACGTCGAGCGCGAGGAGGAAGCGAGACGGCTTACCGGCGCTGGACGTCCACAGGCGCGTGGGTCCACGAAACCCGGGAGGGCGTCTCGGTTCCGCGCTCGGCACCCGCGTCGCGGCGACTGTCGGGAGCCTACCAGCGCCTCGGCGCCCTCGCCATCGGATTCGTCGAAAGCCGCGGATTTCGAGAGCCGTGAGCCTGGCGCGATGTTGAGGAGGGCGACTCCGGTTTCGCGATCCGGGCCCCGGGTCGCCCCCTCGTCGAGCGGCTTCGGACCGCTCTCAAATCGTCTGGTCCCCGCCCATCGACGTGCGACCCTTCTTGTGGCCGAGCTTGTCGAGCAGGTGGTCGAGCGAGCGCTCGAGCTTTTCGGAGGCGCCGTCGATGGCCTCGTCGAGCGAGGCGGCGTCGTGGGTGACGGCCACGGGCTGGTGGCCGGCGAGCCGGGCCTCCATCACGCATCTCTTGTCGTGGTCACCCCCCTTGTGGGCGTTGTCGTCGTGGAGGTGGACCTCGACCCGTGTGATCTGGTCGGCGAACCGGCCGAACGTCCCCTCGACCTCGGTCTCGACCCTCTGGGCCAGGGCCTCGCTGCCTTCGATATGGTTGTCGGTGTGGACCAGGACGATCATGGCGGCGTCTCGATGGTTCGGTTTTGGGGGGCCGGAGAAATGATCGGACCCGTAATGCAGAAGGTATGCCGGGCGGGTCGCCTTTCGCAATGGCCGGGGGTCGTCTAAAATGAGGGGGACGATCGCGGAGAGACGGGCGCCGACGGGGCGGCTCACTCCGGGGTGGCGTCGCGACGAAAGGGCCGGGCTCATGGCGATCGGGTTGCTCTCGGAGAGCCGGGCCGGCTCGGCCGTCGATTCGGCCTATCAGCAATGCTTGAATCCCTCGTGCCGCCACACCCTGGGCCTCGACCAGGCCGTCTTCGCCTGCCCCGAGTGCGGCGACCTCCTGGACGTGGTTTATGACTGGGACCGCCTTCCCGTCCCGGCCAGCCTCCGCGACTTCGAGGCGAAATGGTCCCGGAGGCTCGACCCGTTGAGCTTCTCCGGGGTCTGGCGGTTCCGCGAGCTCCTGCCGTTCGCGCCGGCCGAGTCGATCGTGACCATCGGCGAGGGGCAAACCCTCCTCCAGCCGGCGGACAAGGTCGGCCAGTACGTGGGCGTCGATCCGGGGAACCTGCTCCTCCAGTACGAGGGGATGAATCCCTCGGGGAGCTTCAAGGACAACGGGATGACCGCCGCGTTCACCCACGCGAGGATGGTCGGCGCCCGACGGGTCGCCTGCGCCTCGACGGGGAACACCTCGGCGGCCCTGGCGGTGTACTGCTCGGCCACGAACCACGGGTTCAAGGCGATCATCTTCGTCGGCTCGGGCAAGATCGCCTATGGGAAGCTCGCGCAGGCCCTCGATCACGGGGCGTTGACGATCCAGATCGCCGGCGATTTCGACGACGCGATGCAACGGGTCCGCCAGGTGGCCGACCGCCTGGGCATCTACCTCATGAATTCGGTCAATCCCTTCCGCCTGGAGGGGCAGAAAACGATCATGTATCGGGTCTTGGAGGCGCTGGCCTGGGAGCCCCCGGACTGGATCGTGGTCCCGGGCGGAAACCTCGGCAACTCGTCCGCGTTCGGCAAGGCGTTCATCGAATTGAAACACCTGGGATTGATCGACCGCGTGCCTCGGCTGGCGGTCATCAATGCCTTCGGGGCACGGACCCTGGAGGAACTCGTGGGGACCCACGGGCTTTCCTGGCTCGACGGGACGCCCGACGAGAAGGTCACCAACGCGTACTATGCTCTCCTGGATGCCTCGAAGGCGAAGGCCAACACGATCGCCTCGGCGATCGAGATCAACCGGCCGGTGAACCTCAAGAAATGCTTGCGGGCCCTGGATTTTTGCGATGGCGTCGTCCGGCAGGTCTCCGACCAGGAGATCATGGACGCCAAGGCGCGGGTCGGCGCCGGGGGCCTCGGCTGCGAGCCGGCCAGCGCGGCGAGCGTCGCCGGGGCGAGGAAGCTCCGCGAAGAGGGCGTGATCGCGCCCTCGGACCGCGTGGTCTGCATCCTCACCGGCCATCAATTGAAGGACCCGACCGCGACGGTCGCCTATCACAGCGCCGATCAGGACCAGTTCGACCGCGTCCTGGCCAGCCGGGGCGTCCGCCGGGCGGGTTTCGCGAATCGGCCGGTGATGGTGCCGAACGACCTGGACGACATCATCCGGATGATCGCGCTATACTCCGATTCCGGGGAGCCGGCGTAAGGCTCCGCTTCAGGGCCGAGGCGGTCTTGGCCGAGGCGGCTCCGGGCGGTTAGGATGGGTGCCCCGCGATACTCGAGCGACCCCTCGGCGAAAGGTCCGCGAACTTGGCTCCGCACTCGCCCTTACTCGTCGCGATCCACGGCGCCTCCGGCCGGATGGGCACCCGGCTGATCCAGTTGATCGCGGCCGACCCCGGCCTCGCCCTGGCCGGGGCGATCGACCGGCCGGGCCACCCTCGGATCGGCGAGGACGTGGGCACGGTCCTCGGGCTCGGCCCCCTCGGCGTGCCGATCAGCGGGTCTCTGGAGACGAGGCCGGACGTGGTGATCGACTTCGCCTCGCCAACCGCGACCCCGGCCCTGGCGGCGATTTGCGCCGAAAAAGGGGTGGCCCTGGTCGTGGGGACCACGGGGTTCGAGCCGGCGGAGCGGAGGGCCGTCGAGGCCGCGTCGGCGAAGGTGCCCGTGCTGATCTCGGCGAACTTCAGCAAGGCGGTCAACCTGCTGTTCCGCCTGGTCGGGGCGGCGGCGAAGGCCCTGGGGGACTCGGCCGACGTGGAGATCGTCGAACGTCACCACCATTTCAAGAAGGACGCCCCCAGCGGCACGGCCCTGAAGATCGCCGACGTGGTGGCGAAGGCGATCGGCACGGATCGGCTGGTCCACGGCCGGAGCGGGCAGGTCGGCGAGAGGCCCCGAGGGGAGATCGGCCTCCACGCCCTCCGCGCCGGCGACAACCCGGGCGAGCATACCGTCGTGTTCGGCCTGATGGGCGAGTGCCTCGAAATCTCCCATCGCGCCCTGAACCGCGACGGCTTCGCGCTCGGGGCCCTGGATGCCGCGAAGTTCCTGGCGAACAAGCCGCCCGGCCTTTATTCGATGGACGACCTCCTCGGCTGAACGAGACGCCCCACGATGGCCCAGTGCGAAACCGGATACCTGTGCGAGGTCTGCGGCGCCGAGGTCGAGGACATCACCGAGTCCGACCTGTACTTGCGCTACGTCCTCGGCGAGGTGGACCCCGAAACGCTCCACGTCTCGCCGGAGCGTCACCTCGGCTGCAATCCCTCCCTGGCCCAGTTCATCGTCGACGAGCGATTCCCGGCGGTCGCCGTCGAGGGGTTCTTCGCCAAGGCGAACCTGGACCCGGCCTTCGTGGCGGCCGAAGAGGCTCGCGTGACGGCCGGATACCGCCGGCTCCGGGAGGTCTTCTTGACGGAGGGCCTGCCGATCACCGATTATCCCCTGCCGGGCGTCCTGGACAGGTGGTCCGACTCGTCCGAGGTCCTCGATCCGTCCGTTCGCCCCTGAGATCCACAGGAGTCGGCCTTTGAGAACGGTCATCACCGGGGGAGCCGGCTTCGTCGGGTCCCACCTCTGCGAGCGGTTCCTCGCCGAGGGGCATGAAGTCCTCTGCGTCGACAACCTGCTGACCGGGCACCTCCGCAACATCGAGCACCTGGGCCCCAACCCGAATTTCTCCTTCCGCAAGCACAACATCTCCGAGCCCTTGCTGATCGATGGCCCGGTGGACAACATCCTCCACTTCGCCAGCCCGGCCAGCCCGGCGGACTACCTCGAACACCCGATCCCCACGCTCAAGGTCGGCTCGCTCGGGACCCACAACGCCCTGGGCCTGGCCAAGGCCAAGGGGGCGAGGATCCTGCTGGCGAGTACCTCGGAGGTCTACGGAGATCCCGAGGTCCACCCCCAGCGAGAAGACTACTGGGGCCACGTCAACCCGATTGGTCCCCGGGGGTGCTACGACGAGGCCAAGCGGTTCGCCGAGGCCATCACGATGGCCTATCACCGCTACCACGGCGTCAAGACGCGGATCGTCCGCATCTTCAACACCTACGGCCCCCGGATGAGGCTCAACGATGGCCGGGTCCTGCCCGCGTTCATGGGCCAGGTCCTCAGGGGCGAGGACCTCACCGTCTTCGGCCAGGGGGAGCAGACCCGCAGCTTCTGCTACGTGACGGACCTCGTCGACGGGATCTATCGCCTCCTGCTCTCGGACTTCTCCGAGCCGGTGAACATCGGCAACCCCTCGGAGATCACCGTGATGGAGCTGGCCCAGGAGATCCTGGCGATGGTCCCCGAGAGCAAGAGCCGGATCATCTACAAGCCTCTTCCCCAGGACGACCCGAAGCGGAGGAAGCCCGACATCACCCGGGCCCACGACCTCCTGGGCTGGGGGCCGACCATCGATCGGGCCGACGGCCTGAAGCGGACCCTGGAGTATTTCCGCTCCGTCCTTTGAAAAAAAACGGGGGATCGGTGCATTTTCCTGCGCCGGACACATGAAGATCCTGGTCGTCGGCGGAGCGGGCTACATCGGCAGTCACACCACCCGGGCCCTGATGGCCGCCGGGCATGACGTCGCGGTATTCGACAGCCTGGAAATCGGCCACGAGGCGGCCGTCCCGCCCGGGTCCCTGATCGTGGGCGACCTGGCCGACCGCGAGGCCCTGAATCGGGCCGTCCGGGGCCGGGATGCCGTGATCCATTTCGCCGCGTACACCTCGGTCCCCGAGAGCGTGGCCGACCCCTCGCGCTATTATCGCAACAACCTGGTCGGCAGCCTCAACCTGCTCGACGCCCTGCGCGACGAGGGCTGCCGCCGCGTGGTCTTTTCCAGCACGGCGGCCGTCTACGGAATCCCGGAACGCGTCCCGATCTCCGAGACCTCGCCGACCCGGCCCATCAACCCGTACGGGTTCACCAAGCTGGCGATCGAGCAGGCGATGGGGGACTACGCCCGGGCCTTCGGCCTGGGGTTCGCCGCCCTCCGCTACTTCAACGCCTGCGGGGCCTCGTCCGACGGCTCGATCGGCGAGGACCACTCGCCCGAGACCCACCTGATCCCGATCGTCCTCCAGGTCGCGCTCGGCCAGAGGCCGAACGTCGCCGTCTTCGGCACCGATTATCCCACGCCCGACGGCACCTGCATCCGCGACTATATCCACGTCGAGGACCTGGCCGACGCCCACGTCAAGGCCCTGGAGGCGATCGAGCCGGGCTCGGGCCTGATCTACAACGTCGGCACCGGCTCCGGGTTCAGCGTCCGCCAGGTCATCGACGCCTGCCGGAGAGTCACCGGCCAGCCGATCCCCACCGTCGAGAAGCCCCGGAGGGCCGGAGACCCCCCAACGCTGGTGGCCTCCTCCGAGACGATCCGAAAAGACCTCGGCTGGTCGCCCCGGTTCACCGAGATCGAGCCGATCGTGGCCTCGGCCTGGAGCTGGCACAAGGCCCACCCCCGGGGGTATGGCTCGTAAGGCCCGCGATTGCGGCCCTTCACATGGCAGGGTGGCATGCTTACACGGACGTAAGCATCTACCCGGCCGCTCCGGCACAAGCTCAAGCGTCGGCCGATTGCCGGGACCCGCTCGGCAGGGGCTCGACGGCGGTGACGTGGAGCAGCGAGCAGATCTTGAACTCGGCGGGGACGCCGTCCTCCGAGTCGTCGAGCCCGACGAGGATGCTGGTCCGGGTCAACCACGCCATCTCCGGATGGCGGACCTCGTAGGTCTGGCCGCTGGACATAACCAGCCGGAACGGCTTGAACGGGCGCTGAGCCAGGATTTCGCGGAAGGTCTGTACGGTCATTCCTCGATCTTACCGCCAGCCGGCTGGGCTGTCGAGGCGATGCCTCACGACCAAGCCCAGCGGACCCGAACCGCCAGGACAGCAACGATCGCGGAGAAGGTACCGCGACGGTGAACGCCAGGTCCGGCGCGATTTAAGCGCGTCGTTCCTCAACGAGACGTAGCAGGAGGGTGCCCTGGTCCGGAGTGACCGGGAAGTTGGTGCCCTGCTGAAAGCCGTGGAACACCGACAGGTTTTCCAGGCCCGGCACGGAACGCAAGAAGGTATGCGGCAAACTTACCTCCCAGTCCGTGATTGTGGCGAGCACACGCCATTGCACTTCGGTGTCAGGCTCGGCCCAATAGGTTTGCTCGCTCTCCATCTCGGGCATCTCTTGAGGCACGCTCTCCGCCCGGAGGACGGCGCGGATGCCTCGGTCTCGTCCGGTCTCCCAGATGAAGATCGTGTCGCCGGGTGCAATCTCTTCACGATACCGCGAGACGGTCCAGGTTAGGCTGGGATTCGGGTCGGTCAAGCGATCGGCGATGCGATACTTTTCCGGGTTGCACTTGAATATCCAAAACGCCATCCCCGGCTCCTTTTTTCGCACCGCCTACGGTGCTATCACGCGCGAGACGGGAGACGTCGAGGAGGCTCGTTCGGCTACCCCTCCACGCACTCGCTCCTCGGGTACGACCCGAGGATTTCGAGCCGTTCGGACTTCCTCTTGACCGAGTCGAGGGCCTTCTTGATCGGCTCGTCCTCGGCGTGGCCGTCGACGTCGAGGAAGAAGATGTAGGAGGGGTCGCGTTCGAGGCGGCCGTCGGCGTGGGGGAAGGATTCGATCATCGTGAGGTTCAGCCCGGCCTTTTCGAACACGGCGAGCACCCGGGCCAGGGCCCCGGCCTGGTTCGGCAGGTGGATCAGGACCGTGGTCTTGTCCTTGCCGGTCCGGCTTTCGGACTGCTCGGCGATCACCGCGAACCTTGTGACGTTGTGCGGCTGGTCCTCGATGTTCTCGGCCAGGAGGCTCAGCCCGTAGGCCATCGCGGCGGGGTGGCTGGCGATCGCGGCCGAGGTCTCCTCGCGCTGGGCGATCTCGGCGGCGTGGGCCGTCGAGACCACCTCGTGAAGCTGCGCCTGAGGGAGGTTCTTGCTCAGCCAGTGGCGGCACTGCGAGAGCGCCTGGGCCTTGGAATAGACCCTTCGGACGTTCCCCCATTCCCCCTTGCCCAGCAGGCAATGGTGGATCCGTAGGCGGACTTCCGCCCGGATCTTGAGGTTCGGCAAACGTGTAAACATGTCCAGAGTATCGGCAATCCGTCCGTCGGTGGAGTTCTCCAGGGGGACGATGCCGAACTGGACGTGCCGGCGGTTGACTTCCTCGAAGACCGCCGGGATCGTCCCGACCGGGACGTGCTCCACGGCGTTGCCGAACTTGGCGACCGAGGCGAGGTAGCTATAGCTATACTTCGGCCCGAGGCAGGCGACCCGCAAGGCCCGCTGGATGGATCGGCTCCCGCTCATGAGTTCGCGGAAGATCAGCCGGAGCGTGTCGGCCGGCAGGGGGCCGGCGCTGGCGGCCATGGCCCGGTTGAGGACCTCCTCCTCCCGGGCCGGCGACCAGACCTCGAGGCCCTGCTGCTCCTTGACCTGGCCGATCTTCGAGGCGATCTCGGCGCGGCGGTTCAGCAAGACGACCAGCTCCTTGTCGAGCCGATCGATCTCGGTCCTCAGGGAGGCGAGGGTCGGGGCCCTCTTGGCATCGGCCGGGGTCCGGCCCTTGTCGGCGGAAGAGGGCTTGCGGGGCATGATCGCTCGTCGCGGCGGGGGGCCGGGGTTCGAACGTAAATCACGAGGCGCTAAGTGGATACAGGAAACGGTCCGAGAAGTCAAGAGCCTGCCGTCGGCCCATCATCTCGACACATCGCCATCCGCCCGGGGAAGCCGGCCCTGGAGCCGGAGGTCGCCGTCTCGCTCGCTCCATCGGATCGAGCCGAGGCGGAGGGCCTCGGCCATGGTGGACATGCCGAGGCCCTGGATCGGGACGTGGTTGGCCGGGCCTCCGACCAGGATCGGGGCGACGAAGACATCGACCTCGTCGATCTCCCGGGCGTCGAAGAACGCGCCCAGGACGCGACCTCCGCCCTCGATCAGGACGTTGGTCATCCCCCTTCGGCCCAGCTCATCCAGGAGGGGGCGGATCGGCACCGGGTCCTCCTCGTCGAACCGCAGGACCTCGCAGCCGGCCGCGATCAGGCCCTCGACGCGCGATTCCGGGGCGTTTCGGGTCACGGCAACCCAGGTCGGCGCCTCTCGGGCGGTGGCGACGAGTCGGGAGCCGATCGGCAGGCGGGCGGACGGGTCGAGCACGAGGCGGACCGGCGTCCTCGGACCGGGAGGGCGGGCGGTCAGGCTCGGGTCGTCGGCCAGGGCGGTCCCGATCCCGACGCAAATCGCGTCCATCCGCCCGCGGACCTCGTGGACGGCCGCCCGCGAAAGCTCGTTCGAGATCCATCGGCTGTCGCCCAGGGCCGAGGCGATCCGGCCGTCGAGCGTCATGGCCCATTTGGCGATCACGAACGGGCGGCCGGTCGCGATCCTCTTGAAGAAGGGGGCGTTGAGGTCGCGCGCCTCGCGCTCCAGGACACCGACCACGACCTCGATCCCCGCCTCGCGGAGTCGGGCGATCCCCCGGCCGGCGACGCGAGGGAACGGGTCCTCGGTCGCGACGACCACTCGCGCCACCCGGGAGGCGATCACGGCGTCGGTGCAGGGGGGGGTCTTGCCGAGGTGGCAACACGGTTCCAGGGTGACGACCAGGGTCGAGCCCCTGGGCGGCGTCGCCGGCGGCCCGAAGGGCGTGGACCTCCGCATGGGGGCCGCCGAACTGCCGATGGAAGCCGGAGGCGAGCAACCGGCCGTCCTTCACGACGACGGCGCCGACCATCGGGTTGGGCTCGACGGCCCCTCGGCCCCGGGCGGCCTCGGCCAGGGCCCGGGCCATCGCGAAGGTCTCGTCGGCGAACGGTTCGGTCCCGGCCATCAGAACGGCGTGGCCTCGGCCGGGCCGTTGGCGGGCGGGGCCGGGCGACTCGGGGCCTTCGGCGCGACCTTGGGTTTGGGCGCGGGGATCTCCTGACCCTCGGGGAAGACCAGGCGGTAAAGCACCTTCAGCCGTCGTTTCGCGGCTTCCGGCGGCAATCCGTCGAGACCTTCGCGGGCCCAGGGAGGCAACGCGGCCTCGAACCGATCGAGGTTCGCCGGGGAAACTTCCTGGGTTTCGTGGGCCCGGAGGACCCGCAACTCCGCCAGCTTGGGGATCAGCTCCTTGCGATTGCCGAGCTCGACCTTCGGCCGGGCCCCTCCAGCCTTGATGACCCCTTCGACCTTGCCGATCTCGGCCCGGACGGCTTCCTCGTCGGCCTTGAACTCGTCGTCCTCGTGCTGGAACTCCAGGCCGAGCCGTTTCTTCTTGCCGAGCCGTTCGCTGAGGCCCTTCCGTTTGTTCGCGTCCTTGGCCTTTCGGAGTTCCTCCTTGTCCCTCGCATCCTCGGGGCCTTCCAGGCTGAACCAGACGAGCAGCTCCCGGGCGGTCTGGCGGAGAGGAGGCCGGGCGAGCGAGGAAATCTGGAGGCCGTCGGCCAGCCGGCGGCCCATGTCGGCGGGCGGCTTGCGCTCGGCCCGGAGTTTCTCGATCAATTCCAGCCGCGCCCCGGGCTCGGTCGTCTCGTCCACCAGCTTCTTCTTGTCGGCCGGCAGGGCCTGGTAGAAGGCGTGATAGCGGCGAAGGACCGAGAGGTAACGCGAACGGACCTCGGCCGGCAGCTCGGCGATCCGGGAGTCGATGTCGCGGAGGGCGTCCTTGCGGTCGCGCTCCATTGCGTCGAATTCGGAGAGCTTCCGGGCCAGTCCCTCCCTCTCGGCCGGGGTCATCGACTTGACCCGTTCCAGGCGGTCCTCATCCTCGGCCGGATGGGCGGCCGGGGCCAGGAAGGCGATCAGGGCGAGAGTCGCCAGGGCGAGCGGCGCGGGCCTCACGGGGATGGCACCTCTTCGAGGAGGGAGCGGCTCCGTCGCGATCGGCGACGGACTATTCGGCCTCGTTGAAGGCCGGCGACTGGTCGAGCATCCTCAGGAGTTCGAACGAGCCGACCTCGCGGTATTCGTCGAGGTGTTCGGCCAGGGGAAGGTCGCGGACGAGCCGGGCGGAGGGGTCGGGCCAGGCCCAGCGAGCCAGGGCGTATCCCAGGGCGACGGTCAGGAGGGCCGTCGCCGCGAGCGTGGCGATCCGGGCCGCCCAGAGGCCGGTCCGCCCGGCCGCGGCCGAGAACTTCCCGCCTCGGGAGTCGAGCTTCACGACCTCGGTCATCGTCCGGGAGGCGAAGTCCTCGGACGGCGTGGGGCGCGGCAGGAAGTCCAGGAGCTCCCAGGTCTTCTGGAGCGCCTCGACTTCCCGACGGCCGGTCACGCTGTGGATCAGCTTGGTGCCGAGGGTCTGGAGCCGCTCCTCGGCGAGTTCGCCATCGAGGTAGGCGACCAGGTCGGCTCGTTCCTCATCGGACAGACGCTGTCCTTCCATCGCCATCGCCGACCCGCTCCCCGAGGGGTCGGGCTCGGAGGCGCCGACCGATCCCCTCTGCCGATGAAACCCCGGCGGGTAACGGGTCCGTCGCTCGAGCCCGAAGAGCCGCAATCGCGAACGTTCCCGGGGAGGGACTTCTCAGCGAAGGCCGGCACCGACGTTCCCGCCGGTCGGCGTTTGGCCGCCACCCAACCCCGATGCCCCTCGGGCCAGCCCCGCGATGCTCGGCATCCTCCCGCCGCTACCGCCCACCGCGGCTCCCCGCGATCCCCGGGCGGCGGATCGGGTGCTCCTGCCCGATCGGAGGGCCGGATAATAGGAGCCGGTTCGATTGTAGTAGCCCGTCGCCCCGCTGCCCGTCAGATTCGAGTTCACGATCCCCGTGGCGGTCGTCCGGGGCAGGCGGGAATGGCCGGACCTCTTGCCGAAGGCGCTCAGGGGGTCCAGGTCGGTCTCGAAGATCGAGCCGGTCGGTTCATACAACCCCTGGCGATCGGTGACCGCGGCGACTTGCCTCTCGGCAGACCGGAAGCGGATGTTGTCTTCGGGCTGGGGCTGAGCGGCCAGGGACGCCTGCCGGGGCAGATAGAACCCGTAATAGAGGAAGAACGGGTCGCTGAATCCTTCGTTCTGGGCCCGGCTCGGCGCCGCGAAGATCCCGAGGCCCAGGACCACGGCCAATCCCGTCAAAATCGATCGCATGGGTGACGAACCTCCCGGAGGATGCGAGGGGGCCTCCGTGGGGGGCGACCGGGACGGCCCAAGGCCCATCTCCGGCGGCGCGGAACCTCCCCGAGGGACTTCTCACTCAGTATACCGCAATCCGATCCCCGGACAACCCGATGCCCCGGGGAAGCCGGGGCGGCCCGGGCCTGCCGGTGGATTTTGACGTCGGATCGGCGCACAATGGGGCCGGGGAGGGCCTGGAGCGGGTTCGAGGCGACGATGAACGAGCTGGACGAAACGATCCTGAGATCGCTCCCGTGGGTCATCGCCCTGGTGACGGCCCTGGCCGTGGGCCTGGCGGTCGTCTCCTGGTATCGCCGGGACTTCCAGAGGCCCGGTGACCCGTCCGACGACGTCCTGGAGACCCTCGAACGCGCCCTGGACGACGGCGGGATCGAACCCGCCGAGCTGCGACGGGTCCGCCTGGCCCTGGCGCGTAAGGGCCTGGCCCCTCCGCCGTTGCCCTCCGACGACGACCCGCCGCCAGAGCAAGCGGCGACCAACCCCGCCCCGGGCGAGATCACTTCGTCTTGACCGCCTCTTTCTTTGCGGTCCAGCCGAACTCGTTGGGCTGGTTATCGACCGTCACGGTGACCATCCCGTTGATCGTGTCGTCGGAGTCCAGCGAGCCGCGATAGGCCGTGCGGACCTTGTCCCTCATGACCGAGAAGGTCACTGTCTTGCCGTCGATCTTCAGGTCGGTGACCTTCACCGGCTCGTCGCCGTCACGCTTCTCCTGGGCCGAGAGCTTCCCCTTGGCGGACTCGACCTCCAGGACGTGCTTGTGCTCGACCGATTGCGCGTCCTTGTACGACCACGACCAGGAGCCAACGAGTTTGGAGGAGTCCTCGGCCGGTGCCCTCGGGCCGACCCAGGGCAGGGCGAGGGCCAGCGCGACAAGGCCGGCGTGAGGGGCCAGAAACATCGGTGATCGCCTCCCGGACCTCGCCTCGACTTGCCCGAAACCGCTCGGGGCGATGCGGCCCGGGATCTTTTGCCGCATTTCGAAGGCCGAAGCGGGGAGAATCCGTCCGGCTTGGCCTCAGAACGTCCGGCGCTGGCGAGTGGACTCGCGGGCCGGGTTGATCCCGACCCGAGAATCGCGGACGAACCCGAGGAACTCGACCACCTCGGGCACCTGGCCGAAGTCCGCCTCGATCCTCTCCAGGGCCGCCGATTGAGTCCGGCCTTCCTTGTAAAGAATCCGGTATGCCTCGCGGAGGGCGTTGATCGCCTCGGCCGACATCCCGGCCCTCCTCAGGCCGATCAGGTTCAGCCCGGTCACGCAATTGTACCCTTGCTGGAGGATGAACGGAGGGATGTCCTTCGTCGTCGAACCCAGGCCGCCGAGCATCGCCAGCCGGCCGACCCGGACCCTCTGCTGGATGGCCGAGTGCCCCGAGAGGATGCAGCCGTCGTGCAAGTGCACGTGCCCGGCGACCAGGGCCCCGTTGACCAGGGTGCAGCCGTCGCCCACCCGGCAGTCGTGGCCGACGTGCGAGCCGATCATGAACAGGTTGTCGTCGCCGATCCGGGTCACGCCGCCACCCTCCACCGTCCCCCGGTGGACCGTCACATATTCGCGGAACGTGTTGCGGTCGCCGATCTCGACCGTCGTCGTTTCCTGGTGATAGGCCCGAGACTGCGGCGACTTGCCCAGGACGGCCCCATGACCGACGAAGTTCTCGGCCCCGAGGCTCAAGGGGCCGTTCAGGCAGGCATGCCCCTCGATCACGCACCCGGACCCGATCCTCACCGGACCCTCGATGATCGCGAACGGCCCGACCTGCACGTCGGGACTGATCTCCGCCTCACACCCGATGACCGCCGTGGGGTGGATCGCCTCGCCGAGCAGCAGCGCCATGATTCGCCCCCTCCTCCTGATTCGGCGACGGGTCTCGGGACATCCTGTCCCTCGGTGATCTATCGGCGACGACTCACCCGTTCCTTGAGCCGGCGGCGACGATTCCACCATCCCGCACGATCCACCCTCTCCAGCCCGCGCAAGCCGGACGCGCGAGGGCCGATCCCCCCCGGGCCTCGGCGACGGACGAAGGACCGACGAGTCCGATCAGGAGAGGGCCACGGCCGAGCCGGTGCGAACGCTCTCCACCTCGGCCCGGCAGATCGCCAGGGCCTGCCTCGCGAGCAAGCCGGAGAGTCTCGGAGGCTCCTCTCCCGTCCGGACCGCCCGGACCGCCTCGGCCAGCTCCTCGGAGAACGCCGAGACCGGGTCGCCTCCGCCGAGCTCGGGCCGCTCGACCTTCCCCCCGGGCAGGATCACGGTCAGGGGCAACGAATGTCCCTGGCCGCCCAGGTCGGCGAATGAAAAGCTCAGCGTGGCCCGATCGAAATACACATCGAACCCATGAGCAAACGGCCGACCCGACTGGCTGATCGCCCCCGAGATCGCCGAGACGGCCAGGTCCGGGTCGTCGAAGAGGTACTGGGTCGTCAGGTGGACGACCGCCTCCCCCTCGCGGACGCCCCGAGACTGCACGGCCCTCGGCACCCCGCAGAGCAGCCCCACATAATGCGTGTCATGAATGTGAAGATCGATCGCCGGCCCGCCCGAGCGGTCCGCGTCGGCGATCCCGCCCGACCAGTCCGGCTTCGAGATCACCCGGACCAGGTGGGCCGCCCGGAGCCGGCCATAATCGCCGGACGCGGCGGCATTCAGCGCGAAGGCGAACTCGGGAAAGTACGGCAGGACATGAGCGACCATCAACATCTTGCCGTTCCGGCGGGCCGCGTCGAGCATCAGGTCGGCCTCGGGGACGGTCAGGGCGATGGGCTTCTCCACCAGGACATGCTTGCCCGCCTCCAACGCGGCCACCGCCAGCCGGGCATGCTCATCATTCGGGACGCAAAGGTCCACCAGATCGACGGCCGGATCGGCCAGCATCCGGGAGAACTCCGAGTAGGCCGACACCCCCGAAAGGTCCATCTGAGTCCCCGGAGGCCCGAAATTCCCCCGGATCGACGTCCAATCGCCGGCCCTCTTCTTCGGGTCGCGGCTGCAGATCGAAACCACCGAGCCGCCGGGAAGCTGCCGGGACGCCAGGTAATGAATCATCCCCATGAAGCCGATGCCGACGATGCCGATGCCGACGTTTTCCACAATCGAGACTCCGCTCGGCATCCAGGGCCCCGCCCATTCGACGCGAGCCATCGAAAATCGCCCCATCATCCTCGAGAATCGGACCTGAGCCAGGTCGTCCCCAGGAATCGGCCCCGGATTCTGACGCGCCCCACGATTCCGGGCAAGCGAAAACGCCCCGCCCTCAGGATCGACGGCTGTTTTCCTGCGACGACCCGACTCGTCCAGTCCCTTTGCGAGATCACGATCAACGACCTCATCGGCCTGAACAACCGCGGCCAGATCGCCTTCAACGCCGACGAGGACGGCCAGACGCATCCCTTCCTCATGACGCCCAACGCCGTACCCGAGCCGACGACGCTTGCCCTCTTGGCGTTCGGTTTGGGACAGGGGGTGGAAGGCGGAGGATGGATCGGCCTGGCCTCATGGGCATTCGCCCGTATAATCCAGGCGGAAGAACCCGGAGATCCGCCGTTCGTCTGCCCGTTCCGTTTCGTTTTCGACCGATCGACAGAATAGGCTTACGACGACCATGAATCCCGCGACAATCCAAAGATCAAAAGACGCCTGGGTTCCGCGACTGGAGGCCCTTCTCGAACAGGTCGATACCTGGGCGACCAGCGCGGGCTGGTCCACTCGGCGAATCGAGAAGAAAATGCACGACTCCGAATCCGGCGAGTATCAGGCCCCCGCATTGCTCATGCAGGAAGGGACGACTCGAGTCCTCCTCGAACCCATCGCTCGTTCCGCGCCGGGCGCTGACGGGGTCGTGGATCTCTACCGACTTCCGGCCTACGACGACATCGCGAGTCTCTATTTTTACGACGGAGGATGGAACATCCATTATCCATTGCCGGATGATCCTCTGATCCCTGCCGTCGAGGAAATCTCGACCAGGCCCCTCTCCGAGGAGACCCTAAGGAAGGTCCTGGAGGAGATGGCGAAGAATGCCGCGTGAGCGGGATGAGTTGTTATCGCGAGTGAAGGCCATCGAGCGCGAATTCTCCGCCCTTCGACTCGCCGTCGCCAGGCTCCTGGCTCATGCCGCGTCCGATCCCAACGTCATCGCGACGAACGGCGTCGCGCTTCGAGACGTCGACAATGCCTCCGCTCGCCTCGAAGGCACCTACCTGATTCGGCTCTAGGCCGAGTTCGAGACGGGCTTGCGCCTCTACTGGGAGACGGTCAGGACGACCCACCCCAAGACCGAAGACCTGGTCAACGGCGTCGCCGCCAGGCGGAAGATCCCGGATGAGCTGATCTGGTCCGTCCATCGGATTCGAGAATACCGCAATTCCCTCGTCCACGAGCAGGCGGAGGAATTGACGCCGGTTTCTCTGTCATCCGCCAGGAGCGCGATCTGCCAGTTCCTCAGCCGCCTGCCTGAAAGCTGGAGTTGATCCGCGGATTCGCCGTCCCAGGGCGATTGATCCCGGCCCCCCTCCTTGCTTGGCTGGATTCGGGTTCGAGGTCTCTCCCTTGATGCGCACGAGGCATCTAGCGCTGACTTCACACCCTTCGGCGACCAGGCGCAGGATCTCTCGGCGGTCGGCGATCACCGATCGATTTTTGACGATTCTTCGATGATCTTCATGCGGACATCCCGACTTGCCGGGAAAGACCTGCCGAACTGTCCATCTCACATCTCCGCGAACCGCGAGTACATCGCCAGGCCGACTTTCTGGCTCTTTTCGGGGTGGAACTGGCAGGCCGTCAGATTGTCTTTCCAGACCGCCGCGGCGAATGGGGTCGGGTAGTCGGCCTCGGCGGCGATGTGTTCGGGGTTCTGGGGCTGGGCGAAGTAGGAGTGGACGAAGTAGACCGATTGCCCGTCCTCGAAGCCTCGGAAGATCGGGGCGGGCTGGCGGATTTTGAGGGTGTTCCAGCCCATGTGGGGGACCTTGAACCCCTCGGGCGGGGTGAACTTGACGACCCGGCCGGGCAGGAGTCCCAGGCCCTGGTGCTCGCCGTCCTCCTCGCTGGCGTCGAAGAGGAGTTGCAGGCCGAGGCAGACCCCCAGCGCGGGCGTTCCGGCCTTCACGGCGTCGGTGAACGCGGCCCCCAGGCCCGTTCGGGTGAGCTCGGCGATGGCGTCGGCGAAGGCGCCGACTCCGGGGAGGATCACCTTGTCGGCCCGGCGGATTCGGTCGGGGTCGGCCGTGATCTCGGCGCGGTGGCCGACGGCTTCAAGGGCCTTCTGGACGCTCCGCAGGTTCCCCATCCCGTAGTCGATGATCGCGATCATGGCCGCCCCTCGATCCCCTCGATTCCGATGAGGACCCATCGTATCGCGAGGGCCGTCTCCCTGTCACTCGGGAGAGCGGACGCGGAACGCCGGGTTCGAGTCCTCAGCGGAGGCTTCGGCCGGCGTCGATCGGCTTTCTCGCGACGGGCAGCCAGGGGGAGCGGTCGTCGAGGCGGCTCTGCGGGCCGTCGTCGTTCCGGTCGATCGGCTCGGGCGCTTCCAGACCGTCGAGGGGGAGGTCGCCGCTGTCCGGGAGGTTCCGGCGCTCCCGGGGGATCTCGGCCATCGGGGTCTTTCGGCCCTTGGACTGAGAGCGGATCGGGCTGGCCCGGCGGTTCGAGTCGGTCGCGGTCCTTGAGGGCGGGGCGAGGGTGCCGGAATCGAGGCCCTGGCGGCTGATCACGGCCCGGGCGTCGTCCAGGCGGGTGGCGAGGTCGCCGTTCTCCGACTCGATCTCGGCGAGCTGGGCCTCGATCCTCTTATTCTCGGTGCGGAGCTCGGCGACCTCCCGGCGGGCCTGGTCCTTCTCGGATTCGAGCTGGGCGACCTCGGATTTCAGGGTGCCGATCATCGTCCCGCGACGGGCCAGGGGGCCCGGCTGGGCGCAGCCGGACAGCCAGGCCATCGCCGAGGCGAGGAGGAGGGCGGAGGCTCGTCGGTGGAGGGCGGAGCGGTCCATGCTCCAAAGCTATCACGGGGTCCAGCCGGCGTCGGGAAAACCTTCGTTCGTCTTCGCGGCGTAATCGGACGGGGGCCGATCTTCGGGAAGGTCTTCGCCGTCGTCACGACCCTCAGGGGCCGCCGGGCTTCTCAATCGACGGATCGTCAGGAAGATGGTGAAGGCCAGCGCCGTGAGGATCGAACCGACGACGACCCCGGCCAGGAGGATCCCTCCGCTCGTGCCCTTGACCGGCCCGAAGCCGAACGGGAAATAGATCTCGACGGGCGTGCTATTGATGACAATGAACCAGAGGACCAGCCCCAGGAGGACCGCCACGGCCACCAGCCGGCGATAGACCCAGAGGTTGCGGACGAGGCTCGCCGACCGTCGTCGTTTGTAGGGGGCGGACATGATCGGGTCTCCTCTCCTTCGGGCGGTCGTGGGTCACGGCCCCTGTCCGGTGAGGAACAGGGACGCCTCGGCGAGGTTGCGGTAGAACTCCGCCAGGGGGGGCCAGGCCCAGGGCCATCCCACCATCAAGATCAGGGCGGCCATGCTCAGATAGGGCCCGAAAGGGATTTCGTGATCCCCGGCCGCTAATTTGGTCTTCGAGAGGATTTTTCGCAAGGCGTTGAGGCCCTTGAGGAAGGCGTGGGCCAGGCCCAGGACGGCCCCCAGGAACAACGTGGCCGGGACGACCTGCCAGCCCAGGAACGCGCCGATCATCGCCACGAGCGTGACGTCCCCGAACCCCATCGCCTCCTTGCGGAAGATCAGGCCGCCGAGGATGCGGATCACCCAGATCGTCCCCCCGCCGACCATCAGGCCGATCCCGCCGACCTTGAGCCCCTCCCACGCCGTGATCGCATGGCCGGGATCGGGCCGGCACCCCGGGACGATCGCGCCGAAGAGCAGGCCCAGGGCCATCCCGGGCAGGGTGATGGCGTCGGGGATGGTGTACGTGTCGTAATCGATGAACGTGGCGATCAGCAGCAGGGACGCCAGGACGAGATGCGAGGCCAGTCGGACGAAATCCTCGGTTTCGAGGCTGGGGATCGTCGATCGGCCCTTCGGGCCCAGGACGAAATCGGCGAGGAAGATCGCGAGGAAGAGCGACCCGCACAGGGCTTCGATCCCGGGATACCGGGCCGCGATCCGCCCTCCGCACGACCGGCACCGGCCCCTCAGGGCGAGCCAGCCGAGGATCGGCACGTTGTCCCGGGCCTTGATCGCGGTCAGGCACCTCGGGCAGTGCGACCCGGGCCAGATCACGCTCATCTGGTTCGGGACCCGGTAGATGCAGACGTTCGCGAAGCTGCCGACGACCGCGCCCAGGGCGAAGATCCAGGCCCCTCCCAGGATATACGCCGTGAGGATCATGCCGACCCCCCGAGCCTCTCGACGACGAGCCGGGCCACCTCGTGAGGCGAGAGGCCGTCGGTCGCGACGATTTCGTGGGCCGTCTGGCGATA
This sequence comes from uncultured Planctomycetota bacterium, assembly GCA_963737655.1. Classification (GTDB taxonomy): domain Bacteria; phylum Planctomycetota; class Planctomycetia; order Isosphaerales; family Isosphaeraceae; genus JAQGHR01. Next base: position 364,305 of record CAVTTN010000002.1, read on the forward strand.
GAGGGGTTCGCGGAGGCTCAACACGTCGGCGATCTCGTCCAGGAGGCCCGAGGCGGTCAGCGACGGCCTCCCTCCGGGGTCTCGGCCCAGGCGGTCGGCGAGGACTTCGGGCCGGGCGGTCAGCCAGACGACCGTGCCGTGCTCGCGGAGCCTCCGCCGGTTCGACTCCTTCAGGATCGCGCCCCCTCCCGAGGCCACCACCAGCGAGGTCCCTCGCCCGAGCCGGGTGGCGATCGCCTCCTCTTCGAGGGTGCGGAACGCCGGCTCGCCGAGGAGGGCGAAGACCTCGGCGATCGGCCGGCCGGCGGCCTCCTCGACGGCCCGATCGAGGTCCAGGAACGGGCGGCCGGTGGCCTCGGCGACGATCCGGCCCACGGTCGTCTTGCCCGTCCCCCGGTAGCCGATCAGGACGAGGCCCGGGCTCATCCCTCGCTCGCCGGATTGAGCTTGCGGCGGACGACCGACCGCATGAGCTCGACCGGCGCCTCGCGCCCCGTGTAGTAGCGGAACTGCAAGGCCGCCTGCTCGACGAACATATCCACGCCGGTGACCGTCACGCAATCGTGATTGCGGGCGAGCTTGATGAACAGGGTGTTCTCGGGGTGATAGACGGCGTCGAAGGCCACCATCCCGGGCCGGAAGGCGGCGACGGGGACCGGCGATTGGTTGACGTCCGGGTGCATGCCGACGGGCGTGCAATTGACGAGGATGTCGCACATCGTGCCGGCCCTCATGGCCCAGCTCACGGCCCGGCAGCCGACCTCCTCGGCGAGCTTCACGGCGCGTTCCTCGTCGCGGTTGCAGATCGTCACGCCGGCCCCCCGGCGGTCGAGGCCGAAGGCGATCGACCGGGCCACGCCCCCGGCGCCGAGGATCAGCACTTGCTTGTTGTGCAACGGGCTCTCGTCGGCGTCGGGCGAGCCGCCGAGGGCGTCTTCCAGGGTGTGCATGGCGGCCCGGTAGTCGGTGTTGTGGCCGACCCACTTGCTCGCCTCGCGGACCATCGTGTTGCAGGCGCCGGTGCGTTCCACCGACTTGTCCACGGCCGAGAGCAGGGGGATCACGGCCTCCTTGTGGGGGATCGTCACGCTGATCCCCTGGAGGTCCAGCCACTGGAGGGCGGCCAGGGACTCCTTGACCTCCCCGGCCGGGACTTGCAACGGCACGAGCACCTTGTTCAGCCCGAGCTCGCGGAACGCCGCGTTGTGGATCGCCGGGCTCAGGCTGTGGGCGATCGGGTCGCCGATCACCGCGTAGAGCTCGGTCTCGCGGTTGATGTGGTCGTACTGGTAATCGTCGCGAAGGTCGGCGAACCGGGGCATCCCGGGGGCGAACGTCAGGTCGGGGTTGAAGCCGGAATAGGTGAACGGGGCGCCGAACTTCGCGCCCAGGACCCGGGTGAAGAACCCCTGAGGCCCCATCGCCACGGCGATCGTCGGCACGCTGGACCTGGCCGCGAACTGGAGCATCCGCGAGGCGTCGGCCAGCGAGCGGCCCATGGCGGCGATCTTGATGATATCGGGATCGGCGTCGCGGATCTCTCCGGCCAGGTCGTCGAGCTTTTCCGGCACCTTCTTGAAGTCGTGGACCGAGATGATTCGCCTGGTCGCGCCGAATTTCGGCCGGGGGATCTCCTTGGCGGTGTCGAGTTCGAGATCGACGTAATCGACCCCCATGACGATCGCCTCGCGAAGGAGCCTCCGCCGACGGTCCTCCTCGCCCCGCCACATCCCGCCGTCGGTCCCCTTGCGGATGGTGAAGACCAGAGGCGTGGGCCGATCGGCCAGGATCCGCTTGAGGTCCGGGTCGCGGCGGAGGCAGTCAATCCGCAGCTCGACGAGCCTCGCGCCGGCCTCGGCCGCCGCCTTCCATTCCGCCTGGAGCGACGAATGCCGCCCTCGTCCGATCGTCACGCAGATCATAAAGGTCGATGGCGCCCCGAGTCAGGGAGAGGAGAGGCCGGGATCATGTCCCCAACGATTCTACGACTTCCGCCTCGCCGGTCCAAGGCCGAGCGAAACCGACCCGCCCCCGGGGCGGTCGCCGGCCTCGTCACGCGTCGATCTTGAGGATCGGCGTGACCTCGCCCGAGGCCGAAAAGGAGCCGATCAGGAATCGCGAGGTAGTCTGATGACCGAGGAACGCGCGGAGGCCCGGCTTGCCGAGGCTCCGATAAATCACCAGGCCCTCGTCCCGCCCCCATCCGACCCTGGCCGCGAAGGCCACGTCGGCGCGCAGACCCGCGACTTCTCCGAGACGGTCAAGGCCCGCCATTGCAGGGGCTTGCGGTCCCGGGCCCGGTCCCAGGAGACGAGCAGGGGCAACCAGGCCCGCCGACCCTCGGCCTTTTGCTGGACCTCGATGCCCCCCTCCACGATCGCGATCGCCCCGCGGTCGGTCTCATACGGGAGGCTCGGGAGCGCGAGCGGGACGATCCGGGCCGGAAGGCGAGGGCCGGCATCCAGGACGAGCGATCGCGTCCCCTCGGCCTTCGAGACCACCCCCCCCGGGGGGATTTCCACCCGGGTGGAAGCGATCTCGGCGGGCCCTTCGATCGCCACGGCCAGGAGGGCGAGATTTCGGCCCCTCAAGAGCACGGCCGTCTTGGTGATCCTCGACGTCCCGGCCGACACCGTCCATTCGAGGAAATCGGCGGCGTAACCCGTTCTCCAGATCACGTTTCGGGGCCGCCCCGAGCCGCCCGGTAGCCAGCCCGGCCCGAGGATCGCCCGACCCGAAGCGGCCAGCTCCAGGCGGTCGGCCCCGGGCCCTCGGCCATCGACGGCCAGGAAATCGCCCGTCTTCGACCAGTCGGCCCGGAGCATGGCCAGGGGGTGGCCGGGGCCTCCCATCGCGGGCAAGGGCGGGGGGCCGTCGGGGTCGTCTCCGCGCCGAGGCCGGAACCACCGGGCTGCGACCGTCTCCAGGCCCGGGTCGGCCAGGCGATCGACCCACCGACGGAACACCGCCCGTCGATCGGGCGGGGCCGGCCCCGGCTCGAAGACCGAGGAACCGTCGGGCCGACTCATCCTCACGGTCGATCGCAAGAGCCCTTCGAGCCTGGCGTCGATCGCCTCGGGCCAGTCGTCGCCCGATTCGACCCGGGCGCGATCCAGGACCGACAGGACGGCCCACCATCCGCCGACCGGCCACCGGCGAGGGACGCCCTCGGGGTCCAGGGCACGATCCAGCAGCCGTTCCAGCTCCGCGAACCGTCGCGAGCCGGCCAGGACCGACACCTTCGTCAGAACCTGCTCGATTGTTGTCATCGGCGCGACTTTCTGCCTTCGGAACGGGCGGGCGACCCCGAAGCATTCCTCACGAATCCGCCTGGGATGGAGAAGATTTCGACCGTCCGGCGGCCTTTGCTCACTTCGAAGGCGATGGTGCACAAATCATCGTCAACTCCGGGGTCGAAACTGGAGTCCCCCGCGGCAGGATGGCCCCGACAGTGAAAAAAACTTCGACGCCAGGGGTTTCTGTAAGCCGGCCTTCGATCATGACTTGGGGAACGTCCTGCCTCGGAGTCATCCGCGTTTCCGAGGGCCGGTGCGGCTCTGGCATTCCTGTTGCGATTACCTACTCTCGTCGGCCAACGAGGGGCGAAAAAGTGGGCCGGAAACGGCCGAGACGCTCCGAGCCAGACGCGAAATAATGCCAGTTGATGAGCCACCCCACCGGCGACGGCCGCCTCCGTTTCACCACGGAGATGGCTTACCGCCAAGGGGCGAGCGGGTTGCCTCGCACGACCCCCCCGCTCGCCCCATCTCACAAGGAGGCACGGTCCGGATCGCGACCGTGCCACCCCCAGCCGGGCCGGCCGGGAGACATTGCCAAAGGGTGACCATGGGAGAGGTGGTCATTCCCAGGTGGATGTCTCTCGGCCGGCTTTCTTTTTTCCCGGGACGACCGCCGGCCCGTGGCTTGCCGCCGGTGATCCGTTAGACTGACCCTCGGACCAGATCCGGTCGAGGGCCCGGGCGATGAGCGACGACAGGCCGAGACGGTCGCTGGGGATGCTGCGGAGGCTGGCGGTACCGATCGCCGCGGTCGTCGCCGCCTTCCTCGTCTGGCAGGTCGCCCTGCCTTGGCTGGGCGCCTGGTACGGGGGCCTGGAACGGGAAACCCGGCGGTGGCTCGTCGTCGGGTTCCTCCAGGGATTGCTCGCGGCCTACGGGATCGTCCTGGTCCTGGGGCCGATCGTCGCGGCGGTCGCGGCCTGGAGGCTGGTGAAGACCCGCAAGACGGGCCCCCGGCCGATCTGGGCCAGGCTCCTGGCGGTCTCCGTGTCCACCTTGATGGCGCTGGGGATCGTCGAGGCGGCGGCCGGGCGTTACCTCGGCCGTCACGAGAACGCCGAGGTGTCCGTCCCCCCGCCGGCCCTGACCGCCGGGACCGACTCGAAGCGGCCCAGGGAGGAGATCCTCCTGCTGGTCCTCGGCGAATCCTCGGCCCTCGGCGAGCCGTACCATCCCTGGCTCTCGATCGGCCACATCGTCGCCCGGGAGATCGAGAAGGCGTTGCCGGGCCGGAAGGTCCGGATCATCATGGGGGCCCGATCGGGGGCGCCGTTGACCCCGATGCTCGACGTCCTCTCCGAGCAGGCCGAGAGGCCGGACCTCGTCCTCCTCTACTCCGGCCACAACGAGTTCCAGGCCCGCTATGCCTGGTATCGGACGGTCAACTACTACTGGGACGACGTGTTCCACTTCGACCGACCCGCCCTCTCGCGGATCGCCGGGGAATGGACGCCGCTCTGCCGGATCGTCCGCCAGACGATCGACCAGCAGTTCCTGGACGTCCCCCCGCCGACCAAGCCCACCCGACTCCTCGTCGATCGGCCGTGCTGCACCGAGCGGGAACGGCGGGAGGTCCTCGAGGTCTTCGAGAAGCAGGTCGAGGCGGTCGTCGGCTGGTGCGAGAAGGCCGGGGCCCTGCCGATCGTCTTCATCCCGGCCGGCAACGACGTCGGGTTCGACCCCGATCGCTCGGTTCTGGACCCGATGACCTTGTTGAAGGACCGCGACGCCTTCGAGGCCGAATTCCGGCGGGTCCGGGCCTCGGAAGCGACCGACCCGGAGGGGGCGCTCGCCTCCTATCGCCGGCTGATCGCCGCCCAGCCGGGGTTCGCCGAGTCGCATTATCGCCTGGCCCTGGCGCTCCGGGCCAGGGGGGAGCACGACGAGGCCCGCCGCGAGTTCCGCCGGGCCCGAGACCTCGACGGCCTGCCGATGAGGTGCCCGAGCGACTTCCAGGACGCCTATCGGCGCGTCGCCTCGCGCCACGACTTCCTCCTGATCGACTCGCCCGCGGTCATCGCGAAGGCCGCCCCCTCGGGCTATCTGGACGACTCGATGTTCAACGACGGCCAGCACCCCAGCCTGAAGGCGTACACCGCGTTGGCCTCGGCGGCCATCGACCAGCTCCGCAAGCGAGGAGCGGTCGGACTGCCGAAGACCGAGGCCCCCCCGCTCGACCCGGCCGTCGTGGCGAAGGAATACGGGATGGACGCGAAGAGGTGGGCCGAGGTCGCCCGGAGGGTCGAAGCGTTCTGGAGGGTGATCGCCTACATCCGGTTCGATCCGTCGATGAGGCTCGAAAAGGCCAAGCGCTACCGGGCGGCCGTCGAGAAGATCCAGGCGGGAATGCCGCCCGAGGACGCCGGGTTCTCGGGCCTGGGGACCCAGCCGTGAGACGGCGAGCCGTCCGAGGGGGAGGAGGGCCGCCGTCCCTCGCTCCGTCCACTGCCCACTGCCCACTGCCCACGGCCCGCGGCCCGCCGCTATAATCCGGTCCCTCGGATCGCTCCCCGATGCCGCGACGGTCTCGAAGCGAGGTTGTGCCGCCATGTCCGCGACCCAGACGACCAGTTATGACGAAGTGCCGTACAACGACACGTGCGTCCCGGGGACGCACCCGGGGCACCTCGCGGCCGTCGCGGCCATCCACGGCCTGCCGATGCCTCCGATCCGAGACGCGCGGGTCCTGGAGCTGGGTTGCGCCGCCGGAGGGAACCTGATCCCGATGGCCTTGCTGCTCCCCGAGGCCGAATTCGTCGGCGTGGACCTCTCCTCCCGCCAGGTCGCCCAGGGCCGTCAGACGATCGAGGCACTCGGGCTCCGGAATATCACGCTCCATGCCATGAGCATCACCGACGTCGGCCCGGAATTCGGCAAATTTGATTACATGATCTGTCACGGCGTGTATTCGTGGGTGCCCGAGTTCGTCCGCGAGAAGATCCTGGCGATCGCCGGCTCGTGCCTGACCCCTCGTGGGCTCGCCTACGTCAGCTACAACGTCTACCCCGGCTGGCACATGCGCGGATTGGTCCGGGAGATGATGCATTACCACTCGCGGACCGCCCCGACCCCCGATGAGAAGATCGCCCGCGCCCGGGGATTCGTCGAGGACCTCACCGAGGCCCTCCGGGTCTCCGACAGCCCCTATGCGAACATCCTCCGCGACGAGCGCGAGATGATCCGCGAGGCCAAGGACGCCTACCTGTTCCATGAGCACCTCGAGGACGTGAATCAGCCGTGCTATGTCCATGAATTCCTGGGCCGCGCACGCCATCACGGGCTGAAGTTCGTCTCCGAGAGCCGGGGGGACTGGGTCGTCGATAGCCTGCCGCCCCAGGTCCTGGACCTGATCGCGTTCTGGGGAGGGGACGACGACGCCCGCCACCAGTACGCCGATTACCTGATCAACCGGATGTTCCGTCGGACCTTGCTCTGCCGGGCGGACGTCTCGACGGAGCCGTCGCGGTCGCCGTCGTTCGAGGCGATCCGGGGGATGTGGCTGGAGGCCGGGGCGAAGCCGGAATCCGACGACCCCGACCTGACCCAGGACAAGCCCGAGGAGTTCCGTCCCGCCGGCGCCAAGACGCGGATCACGACGAACAGCCCGGTCAGCAAGGCGGGCCTGACCCTCCTGTTCCGGAACCGCCCCAGGCTCCTCCGGTTCGAGGAGCTGTGGGACCAGGTCCGCGGCGTCTTGCCGGGCGAGGCCCTGTTCGAGGAGCCCGAGGTCCTGCTGAAATGCCTGCTCCGGGCGTTCCGCTCGGAGATGCTCTTCCTCCACCCCGAGCCCGACGCGCTGCCCTGGAGGCCGTCGGAGAGGCCGGTCGGGAGTCCCCTGGCCCGGCTCCAGGCGGCGGCCGGCGCCCCCGCCTTGACGACCCTCCGCCACCGCCCGGTGGACCCCCACGGCGCCGATCGGTTCGTCCTGACGTTGCTGGACGGCACCCGCGACGAGGCCGGGGTGGTCCAGACGATGCTCGACGCGGCCCTCTCCGGCGAGCTGACCGTCAGCCAGCAAGAGAACGACCTGACCGATCCCGAGGCCATCCGACGGTTGCTGGCCGCGGAGGTCGTCCCCAGCCTGCAGCGGCTGTCTTCCGAGTCGCTCCTGATCGCCTGAGAACCTCCCCCCAACGACCTCGGACGAGACCGGCCCATGACCGACGCCGACGCCCCGGTGAACCCGTATGACGAGGTCCCGTACCAGAGCATCGCCCTGACCGAGACCCACCCCGATCGGCTGGCCACGGTCGCCGCGCTGCTGGGCCTGGACGCCCCGGCCACCGAGACGGCCCGCGTCCTGGAGCTGGGCTGCGCCGGCGGGGGGAACCTGATCCCGATGGCCCTGGGTGCCCCGGGAGGCCGGTTCGTCGGGATCGACTACTCCCCCCGCCAGATCGACCAGGCCCGCCAGCTCGCCGAGAAGGCCGGCGCCTCCAACGTCGAATTCCACGCGATGAGCTTGACCGACGTCACGCCCGACTTCGGCCGGTTCGACTACATCCTCTCCCACGGCGTGTATTCGTGGGTGCCCGAGCCGGTGAAAGAGGCCATCCTGAGGATCTCCCGAGAGAACCTGGAGCCGACCGGCCTGGCCTACATCAGCTACAACGTCTTCCCCGGCTGGCACGTCCCCGGGATGCTCCGGGAGATGATGATGTACCACGTCCGCAACACGAGCGACCCGGCCGCTCGGGCGAGGTCGGCCCGGGCCCTGCTGGACTTCCTCGCCGCGAGCGTCCCCGAGCAGGAGGGTCATTACGCGAAGGTCCTGAAGGATGAGGCCCTCACGCTCCGCCCCCACGCCGATTCCTACCTCCTCCACGAGCACCTGGAAGAGCACAACCACCCGATCTATTTCCACGAATTCGTGAAGAGGGCCGGGGCCCGCGGGCTCAAGGTCCTGGGCGACGCCCGATTCTGGTCGATGGCGACCTCGGTCCAGCCCACGATGGCCAAGGTCCTCGACAAGGTCGCCACCGACCCGATCGAGCGCGAGCAATATTTCGATTTTCTCTGCAATCGCCGGTTCCGGAGGTCGATCCTCTGCCACGACTCGGCGGCCACCCTCGCCGCGCCCGACGCGCGAAAGGTGAAGGAGATGAGGGCCTCGGCCTCGGTCTGGCCGACCACCCAGCCGGTGGATTTCTCGGCCAAGACCAGCGTCGAGTTCCGAGGGCTCGACGGCGTGATCCGCCTGGGCACCAGCGAGCCCGTGTTCAAGGCCGCGCTCGTCCACCTGACCGAGGTCCAGCCCCGGGCCCTGACGTTCGCCGAACTCTGGGAGGCCACCCGGGCGAAGCTCGCCCGCCACGGGCAAGAGCCCGGAGACGCCGCCGACGCGCTGGCCCAGAGGCTCTTGCAGGCCTACGGCGCCAATTCGGTCGACTCCATCGCTCGCCGCCCCCCCGGGCCACGGAACCTTCCGCGACCCCTCGCGCCTTCGCCGTCGCGCGGATCGTCGCCGAGAGTTCGCCCCACGTCCCCAGCCTGGACCACCGCCAGATCACCCTGAAGGACTTCGATCGCCTGGTCCTCCGCCAGCTCGACGGCTCGCGAGACGTCCCGGCCATCGCCGGGATGCTGATCGAGGCGATCCTCCGAGGCGAGTTCCAGATTCACGAGAACGGCATCCCGCTCAAGGACCCCGCACTCCTCCGCCCGATCCTCGAACGGTCCGTCCCGCCCAGCCTCCAACGGCTCACCAAGGCGGCGCTGCTCTCGGCCTGACCATCCGGCGCCCGATCTCCGTCCGTCCCGCGAGGCATGCCCACGAAGCCGTGGATTTTCGAGCCGAGGACGCGCGAAATCGTCGGATGACGGCGATCCTGGACACGCCCGGTTTCCCGGAACCGGCGGGCGGCGCCATCCCCCTGGCGCCGCCTGCCGCCGTGCCCTCATCCATCCGAACTTGCGTCGTGAACACGACAAACGACGCGGATTCCTCTTGACATGCCGGGGAGGCTCCCGGTTTAGTATTGAATTTCCCAATAGGATCTTCGGGACAATATCGAAATCCTTCCGGGAAGCACGTTCCGCCCCGGGTCGCCGGGAAGGGCCGGAGGGTTCGTCGGGAGGGTCTCCGCCGATCGTGTCCCCTCTCCCCGGGACGGTCGGGCGGGGTTCGGATCGGCTCGGATCGGGGTGTCGCGATGCAGCTCGAATCGCTGAAAATTTTTTGCGACGTAGTCCGCTGGGCGAGCTTCTCGCGAGGCGCCGCCGAGAACGGGATCTCCCAGTCCTCGGCGAGCCAGGCCGTCCATCAGCTGGAGCTGCGCCTGGGCGTCAAGCTGATCGATCGCTCGAAGCGGCCCCTGGTGCCCACCCGCCACGGCCGCGTGTATTACGAGGGGTGCAAGGACCTCGTCGGCCGTTACCTGGAGGTCGAGAACCGGGTCAAGTCGCTGGAGAACGACCAGAACGTGGTGGGGACGGTCCGGGTGGCATCGATCTACTCGGTCGGTCTCCACCACATGAGCCGATACGTCGAGCGGTTCCACGGCCTGTACCCCGGGGCGGACGTCCGCCTGGAGTACCTCCACCCCACGCGGGTGGTGGAGAGCGTGGCCTCGGGCTCGGCCGAGCTCGGGCTGATCTCGTTCCCGAAGAAGTGGCCGGACCTCGCCGCGATCCCCTGGAGGGACGAGGAGATGGTCCTGGCCGTCCATCCCAGGCATCGCCTGGCGGCGCTGGAGGCCGTCGAGATCGGCCAGCTCGACGGCGAGAAGTTCGTCCACTTCGACCTGGACCTCTCGATCCGCCGGGCGATCGACCGATTCCTGCGCAAGCATGGAGTCCAGGTCGAGACGGTGCTGGAATTCGACAATATCGAGAACATCAAGCGGGCGGTGGAGATCCCCTCGGGGGTCGCGATCCTGCCCGAACCGACGCTCGCCCGGGAGGTGGCCGCCGGCACGCTCGCCGCGGTGAGGTTCCGCGACCACCGGCTGACCCGCCCCCTGGCGATCCTCCACAAGGCGGGGGACGGCCTCGGCCTGACCGCCATCCGGTTCCTCGAATTGCTCAAGGCCAAGGAGGCCGAGCCCGCCGAGGCGGCCCTGGCCCTGGGCCGGTCCTCCTGAACCGCATCGCGCCGGGCCGCGCCGAGCCGCCCGGCGCGATCGACGCCGAGACGACGACCTTCCGGACACGAACCGACGAGACGACCCGGTCGGGCCGACGGGACGGCCCCCCGCGAAAGGTAGATCACGATGAGCCACGGATTCCCCCAGGCCCAGGGCCTCTACGACCCCCGGAACGAGCACGACGGCTGCGGAGTCGGCTTCGTGGTGGACCTCCACGGCCGAAGGTCGCACCGGATGGTCCGCGACGGCCTGACCGCCTTGCAGAACCTCAACCACCGGGGCGCCTGCGGCTGCGAGAACAACACCGGAGACGGCGCCGGCATCCTCATCCAGGTCCCTCACGAGTTCCTGAATCGCCGCTGCGAGGCCCTGGGAATCCGCCTGCCCGAGCCCGAGAAGTACGGCGTGGGCGCGTTCTTCGCCTCGAAGGACCCCCAGCAGCAGGAATTCGGCAAGTCCCTCTTCGAGCGGATCGTCGCCGAGGAGGGCCAGGACTTCCTCGGCTGGAGGCCGCTGAAGACGGACCATTCCTCGCTCGGCGACGGCGCGAAGTCGGTCGAGCCCGCCATGTTCCACGCCTTCGTCGGATCGTCTTATGAAGATCCCGACCGATTCGAGCGTAAGTTGTTCGTGATCCGCAAGCGGTTCGAGGCCGAGATCGAGCACTCGGGCCTGGACGACCACACGTTCTTCTACTTCTCCAGCCTCTCGTGCCGGACGCTGGTCTACAAGGGGATGCTCACGCCGGACCAGCTCGCCACGTACTTTCACGACGACCTGGGCGACCCGTCGCTCGTCAGCGCCCTGGCGATGTTCCACTCGCGGTTCAGCACCAACACGTTCCCGTCGTGGGAGCTCGCCCACCCGTACCGGATGATCTCTCACAATGGAGAGATCAACACGCTCCGGGGCAACATCAACTGGATGAGGGCCCGCGAGGCCCTGTTCGAGTCCGACCTGTTCGAGCCGGGCGACGTCAAGAAGCTGATCCCGATCATCCGCGAGGGGCTCTCCGACACCGCGTGCCTCGACAACGCCGTGGAATTGCTCGTCAAGAGCGGCTTCGGCCTGGCCCGGACGATGATGATGCTCGTCCCCGAGGCGTGGGAGAACCACGAGACCATGAGCCAGGAGAAGAAGGACTTCTACGCCTTCCACTCCTGCCTGATGGAGCCGTGGGACGGCCCGGCGTCGATCGGCTTCACCGACGGCAAGGCCATCGGCGCGGTCCTGGACCGCAACGGCCTCCGCCCCAGCCGCTACTGCGTGACCAGGGACGGCCGGGTCATCATGGGGTCCGAGACGGGCATGCTCAACATCCCGCCCGAGGAGATCGTCTCCAAGGGCCGGCTGGAGCCGGGCCGGATGTTCCTCGTCGACCTGGAGCAGGGCCGGATCGTCGCCGACGAGGAGCTCAAGCACCAGATCGCGACCGCGAAGCCCTACGGCGAATGGCTGAAGACGTACGCGATCCGCCTGACCGACCTGCCCGATGCCCCGCACGTCCCCGGCCCCGACCACGAGACGCTCCTCCACCGCCAGCAGGCCTACGGGTACACGCTCGAGGACCTGAAATTCATCCTCGGGCCGATGGGGAACCTCGGCGAGGAGGCGATCGGCTCGATGGGGACCGACACGCCCCTGGCCGTCCTGTCCGACCGCCCCCAATCGCTGTTCAGTTACTTCAAGCAACTGTTCGCGCAGGTCACCAATCCGCCCCTGGATGCGATCCGGGAGGAGCTCGTCACGTCGGTCCACACCGGGGCCGGTCGCGAGGGGAACCTCCTGATGCCCACCCCCGAGAGCGCCCGACAGATCTTCCTGGAGACGCCGATCCTCGACAACGACGAGATCGCCAAGCTCAAGAGGCTCGAAGGGGAGCACGGGTTCCGATCCGCCGAGCTGCCCATGCTGTTCGTCGCCGCCGACGGGGCGAAAGGCATGGAGGCGGCCCTGGAAGACCTCTTCCGCCGGGCCTCGACCGAGCTCGACCGCGGCGCGAACCTGCTGATCCTGTCCCACCGGGGGATCACCCCCAAGTACGCGCCGATCCCCTCGCTCCTGGCCGTCGCGGGGCTGCATCATCACATGGTCCGCCAGGGCTTGCGGACCCGCGCGGGGCTGGTCGTCGAGTGCGGGGACGCCCGGGAGGTCCACCACTTCGCCCTGCTCCTGGGCTACGGGGCGGGGTCGATCAACCCGTATCTCGCCTTCGAGACGCTCGACGACATGATCACCCTCGGGATCATCAAGGAAGGGATCGACCACCACGAGGCCGTCAAGCGCTATCGCAAGGCGATCAAGAAAGGCGTCGTCAAGGTGATGTCCAAGATGGGCATCTCGACGATCCAGAGCTACCGAGGGGCCCAGATCTTCGAGGCGATCGGCCTCGAGGCCCATTTCGTCGAGAAGTACTTCGACAAGACCCCGAGCCGGATCGGCGGCGTCGGCCTCGCGGAGATCGCCGAGGAGACGCTCTATCACCATCGCCGGGCCCACGCCCCGAGGGAGGTCGGCCCCCTGATGCTGGAAGAGGGCGGCCAGTACCAGTGGCGGCGCGACGGCGAGTTCCACCTGTTCAACCCCGAGACCGTCTTCCGCCTCCAGCACGCCACCCGCTCCGGCAAGTTCGAGGTCTTCAAGCAGTACACGAAGCTGGTGGACGACCAGTCCGAGCGGCAATGCACGCTCCGCGGCCTCTTCGACTTCAAGCTCGGGACGCTCCCGCCGGTGCCGATCGACGAGGTCGAGCCCGTCGAATCGATCCTGAAGCGGTTCGCCACCGGGGCGATGTCCTACGGCTCGATCTCGGCCGAGGCGCATGAGACGCTCGCCATCGCCATGAACCGGATCGGGGCCCGCTCCAACACCGGCGAGGGCGGCGAAGATCCCGGCGCGCTACCGCCCCCTGCCCAACGGCGACAGCAAGCGGTCCCGGATCAAGCAGGTCGCCTCCGGCCGGTTCGGCGTGACGAGCGAGTACCTCGTCAGCGCCGACGAGATCCAGATCAAGATGGCCCAGGGCGCCAAGCCCGGCGAGGGCGGCCAGCTCCCCGGCCACAAGGTCTATCCCTGGATCGCCAAGGTCCGCTATTCGACGCCCGGAGTCGGCCTGATCTCGCCCCCTCCGCACCACGACATCTATTCGATCGAGGATCTCGCCCAGCTGATCCACGACCTCAAGAACGCCAACCCCCGGGCCCGGATCAGCGTGAAGCTGGTGGCGGAGGTCGGCGTGGGCACGGTCGCCGCCGGGGTGGCCAAGGCCCATTCCGACGTCGTCCTGATCTCCGGCCACGACGGAGGCACCGGCGCCAGCCCCCTGACGTCGCTCAAGCACGCCGGGATCCCCTGGGAACTCGGCCTGGCCGAGACCCAGCAGACCCTGGTCCTCAACAAGCTCCGAGACCGGATCGTCGTCCAGACCGACGGCCAGCTCAAGACCGGCCGCGACGTGGTGATCGCCGCACTGCTCGGGGCCGAGGAATACGGCTTCGCCACCGCGCCCCTCGTGGTGATGGGCTGCATCATGATGAGGGTCTGCCACCTCGACACCTGCCCGGTCGGCATCGCCACGCAGAACCCCAAGCTCCGCGAGAAGTTCGCGGGCAAGGCCGAGCACGTCGTGAACTTCTTCCAGTTCGTCGCCCAGGAGGTCCGCGAGCTGATGGCGGCGCTCGGGTTCCGCACCCTCGACGAGATGATCGGCCGGAGCGACCTCCTGGACACCAAGCGGGCCATCGGCCACTTCAAGACGAAGGGGCTCGATTTCTCGAACATCTTCTACAAGCCCCCGGTCGGCCCCGGGGTCTCGGTCCGCAAGACGACCGAGCAGGACCACGGGCTCGGGCTGTCGCTCGACTCGACGGAGCTCGTCCCCTGGGCGGCTCCCGCCCTGGAGCGCGGCGAGGCGATCGAGGGCAGGTTCGCGATCCGCAACGTCAACCGCACCGTGGGGACGATCCTGGGCAGCGAGGTCACTCGCCGGTTCGGCGGCAACGGCCTGCCCGACGAGACGATCCGCCTCCGCTTCACCGGCTCGGCCGGCCAGAGCTTCGGCGCCTTCGTGCCGAGAGGGATGACGCTCACCCTCGAAGGGGACGCGAACGACTACGTCGGCAAGGGCCTCTCCGGCGGCAAGATCATCGTCTTCCCCGACAAATCGGCCACGTTCACGCCCGAGGACAACGTGCTGATCGGCAACGTGGCGCTCTACGGGGCCACCTCCGGCCGGGCATTCTTCCGGGGACGGGCCGGCGAGCGGTTCTGCGTGAGGAACTCGGGCGCGATGGCGGTCGTCGAGGGCGTGGGCGATCACGGATGTGAATACATGACCGGCGGGGTCGCCGTCGTGATCGGGGCCACCGGCCGGAACTTCGCCGCCGGGATGAGCGGCGGCTCCGCGTTCGTCCTGGACGAAGCCGGCGACTTCGCCCAGCGATGCAACCTGGGGATGGTCGAGATCGAGCCGTTCGACGACCCCGAGGACCAGGAAATCGTCCGGGACCTCCTGATCCAGCACGCCGGCTACACCGGGAGCACCGTCGCCGCCCGCCTCCTCCACGACTGGGACACCACCATCCCCAAATTCCGAAAGGTCATGCCCACCGACTACCGCCGGGTCCTCCAGGAACGCCGCCAGGCCGCAGAGCGGCCCGACACGGGCGTGGCCGTCGAAGCGACCCGTTAGCCGGAGCAGAACGATCCGCGGAGGACGCCGATGGACGCCGATCATGGAACGGGATCAGATCGAGAATGACGAACAGACCTATGCCATCATCGGCGCGGCGATCGAGGTCCACCGGCAATTGGGTCACGGGTTCCTGGAGTCCGTTTATCAGGAGGCCCTGGCCTATGAGTTCTGGTCGAGCGGGATCGTCTATCGCAAGGAGGTCGAACTCCCGGTCTTCTACAAGGGACACCAGCTTCCTTGCCAGTTTCGTGCCGACTTTCTCTGCTTCGAAGAAGTGCTCGTGGAACTGAAAGCCCTCGGTGAACTGACGACTCGCGAGCACGCGCAAGTCATCAACTACTTGAAGGCGACTGGCCTGAAACGCGGGCTCCTGCTGAACTTTGGCGCCCCTCGACTCGGCCAGAAACGATTCATCCCCTCTTCTCATCAGCGATCCTCAGCGTCATCTGCGGATGACGAATCTCTGCGGAGACCCCCATGGGCAAGCCGACCGGTTTCCTGGAGATCCCTCGGGTCACTTCCACCCGCCGGCCGGTCCCGGAGCGTCTGCATGATTATCGGGAGGTCTATCACCCCCTCTCGGTCGTCACGCTCCGGGAGCAGGGCGCGCGGTGCATGGATTGCGGCATCCCCTTCTGTCATCAGGGGTGCCCGCTCGGGAACCTGATCCCCGACTGGAACGACCTCGTCTATCGCGACCAGTGGCGCTCCGCGATCGACCGCCTCCACGCCACCAACAACTTCCCCGAGTTCACCGGCACGCTCTGCCCCGCCCCGTGCGAGACGTCGTGCGTCCTGGGGATCAACGACGATCCGGTGACGATCAAGCAGATCGAGAATTCCATCGTCGATCATGCGTGGACCGAAGGCTGGATCACGCCCGAGCCGCCGAAGGTCAAGACCGGCAAGGCCGTGGCCGTGATCGGCTCGGGGCCCGCCGGGCTCGCCGTCGCCCAGCAGCTCGCCCGCGCCGGCCACGACGTGACCGTCTTCGAGCGCGCCGACCGCATCGGCGGCCTCCTCCGGTACGGCATCCCCGACTTCAAGATGGAGAAGTGGAAGCTCGACCGCCGGCTCGCCCAGATGGAGGCCGAGGGCGTCGTGTTCAAGCCCGGCGTGAACGTCGGCGTCGACCTGCCCGCCGGCGAAATCCTCGCGAAGTTCGACGCCGTGTGCCTCTGCGGGGGCGCCACCCAGGCCCGCGACCTGCCCATCCCCGGCCGAGACCTCAAGGGCATCCACTTCGCCATGGACTTCCTCCCCCTCCAGAACAAGAGGGTGGCCGGCGACCTCGTGACCGAGGACCCGTTCTTTCATGCCAAGGATAAAAACGTCATCATAATCGGCGGGGGCGACACCGGCGCCGACTGCCTCGGCACGGCCCATCGCCACGGCTGCCGGAGCGTCCACCAGTTCGAGATCGTCCCCCGCCCGCCCGACGACCGCGCCCCGTTCAACCCGTGGCCGCAATGGTCGAACGTCTTCCGCGTCTCCTCGGCCCATGAAGAAGGCGGCATCCGCGAATACTCGATCAACACCCGCAGGTTCCTCGGCGAGGACGGCCGCGTGACCGCGCTGGAGACCGTCCACGTCGAGATGAAGCCCGTCGAGGGCCGGATGCAGTTCGTCGAGATCCCCGGCACCGAGAAGCTCTATCCGGCCGACATCGTCCTCCTGGCGATGGGCTTCGTCGGCCCCGAGCGCAAGGGGATGCTCGAAGGGTTCGGCGTCGAGCTCGACCGGATGGGCAACGTGAAGGCCGACGCCTCGAAGCGGACGAGCGTCGAAAAGGTCTTCACCGCCGGGGACATGACCCGAGGCCAGAGCCTGATCGTCTGGGCGATCGCCGAGGGACGGCACGCCGCCCACTCGATCGACGAATACCTGATGGGCCAATCCGACCTGCCCCGGCCCCTCGAATTCGGCAACCACGCCCGGCCATTCGCTTGAGGATTCCGGGACCGACCGCCAAGACGTAGAAGACTAACCGCCAAGGCGCCAAGAACGCCAAGGGAAGCGCAGAAGCAGAGGAGGGGAGGAGAAGAGGAAGAGTTCGGAATAAGAATTAAGCAGATTTTGAAAATTCTTATATTTTCAATTCTGCGTTTCAAACTCTTTCTCTTCTCCTCCCCTCCTCCGCCTCTGCTCTTCCCTTGGCGCCTTGGCGCCTTGGCGGTTAGTCTTCTCTTCAGGCCGTGACCGCGGCCCCGGCCGGGCGGAACTGGAACGAGGAGCCGTCCCAGTCGATCTCGACCGTCGAGCCCGGCCCGAACCGTCCTTCGAGGAGCGCCGAGGCCATGGGGTTGGCGATCCGCTGCTGGATCAGCCGCTTCAGGGGCCGCGCCCCATACGCCGGGTCGAACCCCTCGTCGGCGAGCTGCTTCTTGGCCGCCTCGGTCACCCGGATCGAGAGTCCGGCCTCGCTCATCTGCCCTTCGAGCCTGCGGAGCTGGATCTCGACGATCTTCGTGAGGTTCTCCATCGTCAACGGATGGAAGATGATCGTCTCGTCGATCCGGTTCAGGAACTCGGGCAGGAATTCGCGACGGAGGACCTCCTGGACGGCCGCGTTCATCCTCTTCTCGTCGCCCGACTCGGCCATCGCCGCGATCTGAGGACTGCCGAGGTTCGAGGTCATGATGATGACCGTGTTGCGGAAGTCCACCGTCCGGCCCTGGCCGTCGGTCAGCCGGCCGTCGTCGAGCACTTGCAACAGCACGTTGAACACGTCCCGATGCGCCTTCTCGACCTCGTCCAGCAGGACGACGGAATACGGCCGTCGGCGGACCGCCTCGGTCAATCGCCCGCCCTCCTCGTAGCCGACGTAGCCCGGGGGGGCGCCGATCAGCCTGGCGACGTTGTGCCTCTCGCCGAACTCGCTCATGTCCAGGCGGACCATCGCCGCCTCGCTGTCGAACAGGAACTCGGCGAGGGCCTTCGCGAGCTCGGTCTTGCCCACGCCGGTCGGGCCGAGGAACAGGAACGAGCCGATCGGCCGGTTCGGGTCTTGCAGGCCCGCGCGAGAGCGGCGGACGGCATCGGCCACGGCCTTCACCGCCGCGTCCTGGTTGACCATCCTCAGATGGATCTGGTCCTCCAGCTTCAACAACTTCTCGCGCTCGGTGGTGAGCATCTTGGAGACCGGGATGCCCGTCCACTGGCTGACGACCTCGGCGATCTCCTCCGAATCGACCTCGCGCTTGAGCAGGCGACGGGCGTCCTTCGGCTGGCCGTCCCCGGCGGCCTCGGCCTGGGCGATCTTCTTTTCGAGGGCCTTCTTCTCGGCGTCGAGCGTGGCGAGGCCCTGGTAATGCTTCTCGTCCACCCGCTCGCCCCGGGAGGCGGCCTGGCGGATCTCGGCGTATCCGCGGTCGTACTCGTTCTGGACCTCGGCCAGGCGCTCGCGGAGCTTCTGGACGTCCCCCAGGCCGGATTTCTCGAATTCCCACTGCGCGCGGAGGTCTTTCTCCTCCTTGCGGAGCCGCTCCATCTCCGCCTCGACCTCGGCCAGGCGCTCCCGGGCGTGCTCCTCGTCCTCGTTCTGGAGCATCCTCTGGGCGAGCTCGAGCTGGAGGATCCGCCGCTGGATGACGTCGATCTCGGTCGGGACCGATTGCAGCTCCATCGCCAGGCGGCTGCTCGCCTCGTCCACCAGGTCGATGGCCTTGTCGGGCAGGAAGCGGTCGGTGATGTACCTCGCCGCGAGCTTGGCGGCCGAAACGAGTGCCGAATCCTTGATCTTGACCTTGTGGTGGACCTCGTACCGCTCCTTCAGGCCGCGGAGGATCGCCACGGTGTCCTCGACCGTCGGCTCGCCCACGAAGACCGGCTGGAACCGGCGTTCGAGGGCCGGGTCCTTCTCGATGTTCTCGCGGTATTCGTCGAGGGTGGTCGCGCCGATGCAGCGCAGCTCGCCCCGGGCCAGCGCCGGCTTCAGCAGGTTGGCGGCGTCCATGGAGCCTTCGGCCTTGCCCGCGCCCACCACGAGGTGAAGCTCATCAATAAACATGATGATTCGACCCTCGGAGGCGGTCACGTCCTTCAGGACGGCCTTGAGCCGCTCCTCGAACTCGCCCCGGAACTTGGTCCCGGCCACGAGCGCGCCCATGTCCAGCGCGATGACCTTGCGGTTTTGCAAGGACTCGGGGACGTCTCCCGAGACGATCCTCTGGGCCAGTCCCTCGACGATCGCCGTCTTGCCCACGCCCGGCTCGCCGATCAGGACCGGATTATTCTTCGACCTCCGGCTCAGGACCTGGACGACCCGGCGGATCTCCGAATCGCGGCCGATGACCGGGTCCATCTTGCCCTTGCGGGCCAGTTCGACGAGGTCCCGGCCGTATTTTTCGAGGGCCTGGTACTTGTCCTCGGCGTTCTGGTCGGTCACCCGCTGGGCCCCTCGGACCTTCTGGATCGCGGCCAGGACGTCCTTCTCGGTCACGCCGACGGCGCCGAGGACGTCCTGCGCCTTCGATTTCACCTTGGTCAAGCCGAGCAACAGGTGCTCGACCGACACGAATTCATCCTTGAATCGGTCGGCCTCGGCCTGGGCGGCGTCGAGGACGGCGTTGAGCTCGCCCCCGAGCTTCAAGTCGCCGCCCTGGACCTTGGGCAACGACTCCAGGCCCGCCTCGGCCGCCCGGAGGACCTGCGCCGGGTTCACGCCGAGCTGGCTGAGCAACGACCGGACGACGGCCTGATCGGGGTCGAGCAGGGCCACCAGCAGATGCATCGGTTCGAGCTTCTGGTGGCTCCGCTCCCGGGCCACGTCCTGGGCCTTCTGGACGGCCTCCTGGCTCTTGAGGGTCAGCTTGTCGAATCGGAACGCCATCGGTCTCCTCCGCGTCCGGGACTTTCGGGACGACGTCGGGCTTGGGAACTCATCTTCGCGATGCGAAACACGACGAGATTGCTACGCAGGAGGCTGCTCAATCGTTCGCGAGATCCCGGCGATTCCGCCGGAGTTTGCCTGCGGATTCCGTGCCGAGCGGGTCGAGCAATCGCGGGTCGGGACGCTCGGGCCAGGGGAAGGCGAAGCATTCGGCGAGGGCCTCGGCCCAGGCGCGATCGGGATCGGCCGAGGGATACGGCCCGTGCCAGCCGGCGCCGGGCTTGCCCGAATCCTGGCGGACGATCAGGGCCGAGAGGTCCGGCAACCCGGCGAGGCGGCACCTCTCCGACAAGGGTGTGAGCAACTGCCGATGGACCTGCCGGCGGTTCAGCGGCGGCCCGACCCGTCCGGCCAGCTCGGTGTAGGTGATCGTCCGGCCCATGCGGACGGCCTCGCGGAACACCGGCCAGGCCCGGCGGATCACGTCGGCAAGGTCCACCATGGGCGATCAGGCCGGAGGGCCGGCGAGGATCGTTTCGAGGCACCGGCGAGGGTTCGGCAGGTCCGGCCCCCACGGCCAGGCCACGTCGATCCAGAAGCCCGGGATGCCGGAGGACCGCCAGATCCCCTTGTCCAGGACTTCCTCGGTCTCTTGACCGTCGGCGTGACTTCGGACGAGCAGCTTATGCTTTCGCAAATCGACGTAGACAAATTCGGGGATCTGGGCCTCGCGATAGCGCCGGGTCTTCAGGCCAAGGTCGTGAGAACGTGTCGATTTCGAGAGCACCTCGACGATCAGGAAGGCCCGAGGTTCCAGGGGCCGAGGGCCTTTCGGGACGACGAAGACGTCGGGCTCGGGGTACTGGCCGGGAGCCAGATGGAGGACCGCCGGCCCGAGGCGGACGTGGACGGCCAGGCCCGTCTCCTGGCAGAAGCCATTGGTCAAATCGAACCAGAAGCCGACCTGATCCTGATGGTCATCCTTGGCGGGCGAGGGCATGTAGACGGTCCCGTCGAAATATTCGCAAATCCTCGTCTCCGGGGCGTACATCCACCAGTCGATCTCGCGGACGCCTCGGATCGTGACCATCGCGTCGAGCTTGATCCCCGAGCGATCGAACCAGCGGTTCGGCGGGACGGCGGGGAGCTCGGGCCGCTCGGGCCATCCGGGGGACGTGGTCTCGGGACGGGCGGGGACGGTGGCCATCCGTGCGGCTCCTGGCCCTCGGCTCGGGGAGGAAAGGGGGCGGCGGCCTCTCGGCCGCCTCGTGGCGGGTCGATCTCAACCCGATCTCTCGTCAAAAGAACGGCGCCTCGGGCCAGTTCTCGAAGTCGCGGGCGGTCTTGAACTGGTTGAACCAGAACCCGACGTCGCCGACGGCGGCCTCGCCCCGGGCGACATAGATCTCCCACCAGCCGTCGGCGGGCCGCAGGAGGTTCCCGAAGTCGCTCCGGGCCTTGGGTTTCTGGATCACGATCGCCGAGAGGTCGGGCATGTTGTGCTCCAGGCAGGCGGCCTGGAGCGGCTTGAGCAACTTGGCGGCGATGGTCCGGGGCGTCTCCTTGATCCCGACGTCCTTGCACTTGGCGCAGAAGTCGTCATAGGAGATCCAGAGGACGGCCCTCTTGTCTCGGGCAGCCTGGGAGAGGTCTCGGGCGAGCCGGACCAGGATCGGATACGCGGCACGCGCATTGTCGAGGGACATCGGCCCAGTTCCTCGGGAGGCGGAAAGGCGAATCGGAAGGGCCGGAGGCCGATCCCCGGGTCTCGGGGTCGGCTTCGGACCCTCCCGATCAGGATACGAGGAAACGGGTTCCGATGCCAGAGCGCCGTATGCGACCGGCGGTCACTTCTTCTCCTCGAACTCGACGTCGATCACGTCGTCGGCCTTGCCCGAGGGGCCTCCGCCGTTGCCCGAGGGGCCGGCTTCCGCGCCGCCCGGGGCGGCCCCGGAGGCGTTCGCGGCATACAGGTGCTCGGCCATCGCCTGGCTGGCCCGACCGAGGTCCTCGACCGCCTGGTTGATCGCGGAGGGGTCGTCCCCCGTCTTGGCCTCGTTCACCCGCTCGATGGCCGCCCGGACGGCCGTCATGTCGGCCTCCTTGAGCTTGCTCTTGTTCTCCTCGATCATCTTCTCGAGCTGGTAGACCCGCTGCTCGGCCGTGTTGCGGGCCTCGGCCAGGTCGCGCTTCCTCTTGTCGTCCGAGGCGTGCGCCTCGGCGTCCCTCTGCATCTTCTCGATCTCGTCCTTCGAGAGCCCGCCGGAGGACTGGATCGTGATCTTCTGCTCCTTGGACGTCCCCTTGTCCCGGGCCGTCACGGCGAGGATGCCGTTGGCGTCGATGTTGAACGAGACCTCGATCTGGGGCGTCCCCATCCGGGCCGGAGGGATGCCCTCCAGGTTGAACTCGCCGAGCAGGCGGTTGTCCGACGCCATCGGCCGTTCGCCCTGGTACACCTTGATCGTCACGGCCGTCTGGTTGTCGTCGGCCGTGGTGAAGGTTTCCTTCTTTTCGGTCGGGATCGTCGTGTTTCGTTCGACGAGCTTGGTGAACACCCCGCCCTTGGTCTCCAGGCCGAGCGACAGCGGGGTGACGTCCAGGAGGAGCAGGTCCTTGACCTCTCCCGTGAGCACCGCACCCTGGATCGCCGCGCCGATGGCCACGACCTCGTCGGGGTTCACGCCCTTGTGGGGCTCCTTGCCGAAGATGTCCTTGACGATCTGCTGGACCCGGGGCATCCGGGTCGAGCCGCCGACCAGGACGACCTCGTCAATCTGCGACGGCTTGAGCTTGGCATCTTCGAGGGCCTTCAGCACGGGCCCCCGGCAGCGCTCGAAGAGGCGGTCGGTGAGCTTCTCGAACTGGGCCCGGGTGATCGTCATCGTCAGGTGCTTCGGGCCGTTGGCGTCGGCCGTGATGAACGGCAGGTTGATGTCGGCCTGCGCCTGGAACGACAGGTCCTTCTTGGCCTTCTCGGCCGCTTCCTTCAGGCGCTGGAGGGCCATCGGGTCCTTGCGGACGTCGATGCCCTGCTCCTTCTTGAACTCCTCGGAGATGTACTGGACGAGCTCCTCGTCCCAGTTGTCGCCGCCGAGGTGCGTATCGCCGTTGGTGGAAAGGACTTCGAACACGCCGTCGCCGACGTCGAGGATCGAGATGTCGAAGGTGCCGCCGCCGAGGTCGAACACCGCGATCTTCTCGTTCTTCTTCTTGTCCAGCCCGTAGGCCAGGGCGGCGGCCGTCGGCTCGTTGATGATCCTCGCGACCTCGATCCCGGCGATCTGGCCGGCGTCCTTGGTCGCCTGCCGCTGGGCGTCGTTGAAGTAGGCCGGGACGGTGATCACCGCCTTGCGGACCTTGTGGCCGAGGTAGCTCTCGGCCGCTTCCTTGAGCTTGCGGAGGATCAGGGCGGAGATTTCCGGCGGGGTCATCTCCTTGCCGGACGCCTTGACCTTCACGTAGTCGCTCGACCCGCCGACGACCTCGTACGGGACCAGCTTCTCCTCGTCCTGGACCTCGGAATGCCGACGGCCCATGAACCGCTTGATCGAGTAGACGGTCTTCTTCGGGTTGGTGACGGCCTGGCGACGGGCGGGCTCGCCGACGAGGGTCTCGCCCTTGTCGGTGAAGGCGACGACCGACGGCGTCAGGCGGCTCCCCTCCTGGTTGGCGATGAC
Source organism: uncultured Planctomycetota bacterium (assembly GCA_963737655.1). Classification (GTDB taxonomy): domain Bacteria; phylum Planctomycetota; class Planctomycetia; order Isosphaerales; family Isosphaeraceae; genus JAQGHR01. The sequence continues at coordinate 387,893 of CAVTTN010000002.1, forward strand.
CGTCACGTCGCCGCCTTCCATCACGGCCACGACGCTGTTGGTCGTGCCGAGGTCGATACCGATGATCTTCTCACCTTCCGCCACGACAAGGCTCCTTTCGATCGACGCTCGGGAGGACGACCCAGCCGCGTCTCAAACCGATGGGGCGGCCGGGGCCTTCCGCCGGCCTCGGACCTCCCCCTGGAATAAGCAACGCCGGTGCCAGTCGGGGATTTCGCCTCGCGGGTTTGCTCCAAATCCCGATAGGGCAAGGTTTTGAAGAAATGTACGACAAACCCCGATCCGGTCCCGCTCGCTTGACGCCGCCAATCTGGCAGTCGAAGAAAATCGGCCGCAATCCTCCGCCTGCCGAAATGACACCCGATCCCTCGGGTCCGGCGACGGCTCCGAACGGTGGATCGGCCCGGGTGGCATGCTTCCGTCCTCGTAAGCATGCTTTTCCGCCTCTCTCGGACCGAAGCCGGGCATGCGAGGATGTAATCATGCCACCCAGCCCTCGGGAACGAGAAACGGCTCGGCCGCTCTGTCCGACCCGGCTTGACCTGGCGCACCGCGAGCGGTTAGATTGCATGAATGTCGAGGTCCGACATGGAAGGCCCCTCGACGCTCGGGGAGCGACCGACTCGTGCGGGACCCTCTTCGCCAGCCGACGAACCCCAAGCTCGCCCCCAAGGCGGTGATCGGCCGGGTCAGCCTCTACCTCCGCCAGCTCGAGGCGGCGCAAAGGCAGGGGCAACCGACGATTTCCAGCAGCCAGCTCGGCTCGGGCCTGGGGATCAGTGACGCCCAGGTCCGCAAGGACCTCGCATTCTTCGGCCAGTTCGGCTATCCCGGGATCGGCTACCGGATCGAGGAGCTGATGACGGCCCTCCGCCGGATCCTCGGGATCGACCGCGAATGGCCCACGGCGATGATCGGCCTGGGCAATCTCGGCCGGGCCCTGATCAAATATCGGGGGTTCCGCAACCGAGGGTTCCACATCGTCGCCCTGTTCGACAACGACCCCAAGAAAATCGGCCAGACCCACGGAGGGCTCATCGTCCGCCCCCTGGAGGAACTCCGCGAGACCGTGGCCGCCCAGGGGATCGAGCTCGCCCTGCTCACGGTCCCGGCCGACGCGGCCCAGAAGGCCGCCGACCAGGCCGTCGCCTGCGGAATCCGCGGGATCTTGAACTTCGCCCCGATCCCGCTGAACGTCCCGCCGACGGTCAGTGTCATGGCGGTGGACCTGAGCGTCCAGCTCGAACACCTGGCCTACAAGGTCCGCAACCACAAGGGCGGGATCTCCCACGCGGGCTAGGCGAATCCCGCGGGCTGAGTCCGTTCGAACTTGTCGGGCAGGCCCTGGGCTGCCTCTTAGGGCCGGACCCGGCAGGCCGGGGCCTGCCCTGCGAAAAAAGTGCGGACGAACCATCCCCGAGGGCTTGGGAGGCGATCGACCGGCCCGACTTCCCGATCGCCGTGGCGGTTGCTAAACTAACTGCCGAGGGCCTCGGCCCGTCTTACCCGGTGGTGAAACGGTATCACAGCAGGTTTTGGTCCTGCTTTTCCAGGTTCGAATCCTGGCCGGGTAGCTCAGGAACCGATGGAGAGACTGCCGATCGCCGAATCGGAGGCCACCGGTCCCTCATTCATCTTGATCCGTTTCGCGATCCGGCGCAAGATGCCCGCCCTCCGGGCCGACTCACGCCCCCGATGCCGAGGGCCGGACCGGGGCGCCTTTCTCGCCGGATCGGAGGTCCCTGATGGGCCTGGGCAGGATGGTCAATCGCGCCCTCGCGCCGTTTGAGTTGCGAATCGTTCGGCTGCGCCCGAAGACGACGTTCCCGACGAGCCGGAACCGCCTCCGGCGCCCCCTCTGAGCGTCGTCTCGGCCCCCGAGCCGTCGATCTACGACCAGGACGGCCTCCGCACGGTCCACAACCATGAATTCATGGACGATCCGGAGTTCCGCCGCGCCTACGACCGGGGAATCCGGGCCGTCGGCGGCGATTATCGCTGGCACTGGCGGGTCCACGTCGGCCTCTGGGCGGCCGTTCAGGCCAAGATCGTCGGCGGGGACTTCGTCGAGTGCGGCGTGAATCGGGGTTTCTTGAGCTCCTCGATCATGGAACTCCTGGACTGGGACTCCCTGGGCCGGACCTTCTACCTCCTCGACACCTTCCGGGGGCTGGACGAGCGGTTCATCTCCGAGGACGAGCGCCGGGACGGCATCCTGGAGAAGAACCAGTATCATCTGGACATCCAGTTCTACACCGTCGAATCGGCGCCGGTCCGGGCCAATTTCTCGCAGTGGAAGAACGTCAAAATCATCGAAGGGGCCATCCCCGAGACGCTCGGCGCGATCGACTCGACGCGAATTGCCTATCTTCACCTCGACCTGAACTGCTCGCCGCCGGAGGTCGCCGCCGCCGAGGCGCTGTGGGACCGCCTCGCGCCGGGCGCCGTGGTCCTCCTGGACGATTACGCCTACGACGGGTATCGGTCGCAAAAGCTGGGGATGGACGCCTTTGCGCGAGCCAAGGGCGTGCCGGTGATGTCGCTGCCGACCGGCCAGGGCCTGCTGATCAAGCCCCATGCCGGCGGATTTCGTTAACCAGGTAGGGTCCGCTATTGCGGACCTCTTCGATTCGATTCGATACGAAGAAAAGAGGTCCGCAATAGCGGACCCTACAAGAACGCTCGAACTCATCCGGCCGATGGCGCCATCGCCCAGGCCGGGGCGGCGGCCTCGTACCGGGCGATCTCCTCGTCGTGGAGCAGGGTCTCGGCGATGAAGTCGAGGCCCTGGAGGAGGCGCTGGCGGTTCTCCTCGGGCACGTCGAACTCGAACGTCCGATCCACGCCCTCGACGGTGTGGAGCGAGACGGTCCGGGACCGCAGGTCGATCGTCGCCTCGGAGCCGTCGGCCGAGGCCAGGGCCTTCCAGTCGTCGTCGGCCAGCTCGATCGGCAAGAGGCCGTTGTTGTAGGCGTTCCCCTCGAAAATATCGGCGAACCCTTCGCCCTTCCCGGGGGCGATCACGGCGCGGAAGCCGGCCTGGGCGACGGCCCACACCGCATGCTCCCGGCTGGACCCGCAGCCGAAGTTCTTGCCGACCACAAGGATCGTCGCACCCCGGGATTCGGGCCGATTCAACGGGAAATCGGCGGCCTCGGCGCCGTGATGCTCGGGATCGTCGGCATCGGGCGACGCCCCGGGCTCGATAGCGCTTGTCGGCGAAGAGCAGGGGGCCGTAGCCGGTCCGCTCGACCCTCTTCAAGTACCGGGCCGGGATGATCAGGTCCGTGTTGACGTCGGACCAATCCAGGACGGCGAGCTTCCCTCGATAAACAGTGAACGGTTCCATTCGGGCCTCGGAGTGGATGGAACCTCCGAGACGGTGGGGGATTGAACCGCCAAGACGCCAAGGTCGCCAAGGGGAGAGGAGAGAAAGAAGAGAGACCGAAACGCAGATTACGCAGATTACGCAGATTAAAAAAATGCTTTAAATCTGCGTAATCTGCGTTTAGAACTCTCTCCTGGTTCCCTCTCTACCTCCTCTTTTTCTCCTCTCCCCTTGGCGTCTTGGCGGTTCAATCCCCCACCGTCTCGGAGGTTAAACTTTGAGCAGTTCCCGGACATCGGTGAAGTGGCCAGCGACGGCGGCGGCGGCGGCCATCGCGGGGCTGACGAGGTGGGTCCGGCCTCCGGGGCCTTGCCGGCCCTCGAAGTTGCGGTTGCTCGTGCTGGCCGATCGCTGCCCCGGCGTGAGCTTGTCGGGATTCATGGCCAGGCACATGCTGCACCCCGATTGCCGCCACTCGGCGCCGGCCTCGGTGAACACCCGGTCGAGCCCTTCGGCCTCGGCCTGGCCTCGGACCTCCTCGCTGCCCGGGACGACCAGGGTTCGGACCCCCTCGGCCACCTTCCGGCCCTTCAACACCCTGGCGGCGGCCCGCAAGTCCTCGATCCGGCCGTTGGTGCAGGAACCGATGAACACCACATCCACCGAAATCTCGTCGATCGGCGTCCCCGGGGTCAAACCCATGTAATCCAGGGCCCGGCGGGCGTCCTCGCGGGAGGCGAACGGGACGTGGTCCGGGTCGGGGACGCGGTCGGTCACATCGACGGTCATCGCCGGGTTCGTGCCCCACGTCACCTGGGGGGCGATCCGCGACGCATCGATCGTCACCGAGCGGTCGAACGCCGACGGGTCGTCGGTCCGGAGCGTCTTCCAGTCCGCGATGGCGGCGTCGAGCGCCTTGCCCTTCGGGGCGAACGGGCGATCGCCGGAGGCGATGTATTCGATGGTAGTCTCATCCGGCGCGATCAAGCCGGCGCGGGCGCCGGCCTCGATCGACATGTTGCAGACGGTCATCCGGCCTTCCATCGAGAGGGCGCGGATCGCCTCGCCGTGATATTCGATCACGCAGCCGGTCCCTCCGCCGGTGCCGAGGTGGCGGATCACGGCGAGGATGATGTCTTTCGGCTCCAGGCCGGGCGGGAGCGTGCCGGTCACCTCCACGCCCAGGGATTTCGGCTTCGAGCCCTGCCACAAGGTCTGGGTGGCCAGGACGTGCTCGACCTCGCTCGTGCCGATCCCGAACGCCAGGGCGCCGAAGGCCCCGTGGGTGCTCGTGTGGCTGTCGCCGCAGACGATCGTGAGGCCCGGCAAGGTCAGGCCGAGCTCGGGGCCGATCACGTGGACGATCCCCTGATGGCCGCTGCCAATATCGTACAGGGTGACGCCGAACTCCCGGCAATTCGCCCGAAGGGTCTCGACCTGCCTCCGCGACATCGGCTCGCGGATCACCGAGCGGTCGTCGGTGGGGATGTTGTGGTCCAGGGTGGCGAACGTCAAATCGGGCCGGCGGACCTTCCGACCGGCCAGCCGGAGCCCCTCGAATGCCTGGGGGCTGGTGACCTCGTGGATCAGGTGGCGGTCGATGAACAGCAGGCTCGAACCGCCCCGGTTCAGGACTTCGTGACGATCCCAGACTTTTTCGAACAAAGACGAGGGCATGGCGGCGATCTCGGGAGAGTCGGCCATCCCGTCGGGGAGGGCCGGTCGAGGGAGACGATCGTGAGGGTGCGAGGACGGCACCACGCGTTTTCAATGGCCGACCATCTCGTCGGCGTGGTAGCTCGATCGGACGAACGGGCCGCTGGCCACGTCGAGGAAACCGAGCTTGCGGGCCAGGCGGCCGAGCTCGTCGAATTCCGAAGGCGGCAGGTAACGCTCGACCGGCAGGTGCCTGGGCGAGGGCTGGAGGTACTGGCCGAGCGTGAGCAGGTCGCAACCCACCTCGCGGAGGTCGGCCAGGGTCTCGAAAAGCTCCTCGGTCGTCTCGCCCAGGCCGAGCATCAGGCCGCTCTTGGTGCGGGTCTCGGGGCGGATCTGCTTCGCCAGGGCGAGCACACGCAAGCTGATGGCGTACTGGCTCTTGCGGCGGACGTGCCGTTGCAGCCGGGCCACCGTTTCCATGTTGTGGTTGAAGACCTCGGGCGCCGCCGACAGGACGGTCTCGATCGCCGAGGCGTCCCCCTCGAAGTCCGGCGTGAGGACCTCGATCGTCGCGCCCGTGCGCTCGCGGACGGCCAGGACGCAGCGGCGGAAGTGGTCGGCGCCGCCGTCGGGCAGGTCGTCGCGGGTCACGCTGGTGATCACCACGTGCTTCAGCCCGAGGCGGGCGCAGGCTTCGGCCAGGCGGTCGGGCTCGTCCTCGGCCACGGCCTCGGGCTTGCCTCGGGGCACGGCGCAGAACCCGCAGGGGCGGGTGCAGGTCTCGCCCAGGACCATGAACGTGGCGGTCTTCCGGGTCCAGCATTCCGAGCGGTTCGGGCACTTGCCGCTCTCGCAGATCGTCTCCAGCTTCAGCTCGCCGATCAGGGCCTTGGTGCCGTACATCCCGCCGGATTCGGGGATCGGCCGCTTCAGCCACTCGGGAAGCCGCCTGCGAGGGGCCTCGACCGGTCCTTCGCCGAGCATGGGCAAGATGGGGAGCTCAGCCGAGGCTGGCAACGTAGGCATGAGGGCGGCTCTTGGGGCGGACCAGGGGATGATCGGTATAGAGATGATGCCGTTCCAGGCCGAACGTGGCTTCCAGGTGGCGGATCAGGGCCTCGCGAACCTTGGACATCGGCGCCGCCCTCTGTCTCTGGGCCTCCATCGACGTCTGCCGGAGCAACCAGCCATTGATCCCGGGCTCTTCCAGCAGGTCGAACGGGCCGAGGTACGGGCCGACGTTCAGCGTGATGCCATGATAGGCGATCCCGCGACTCACGGCGACGGCCACCGTCCCCACCCGGCGGTGGCCCAGGAAGACGCCGGGGAGGTCGGTCCGGGTTCGGCCTTCGAGGTCGAATTCCGCGAGCGTTTCGATCAGGACCCGATGCAGGCCATCGAGATAGGCGCCGAGCGAAAGCCCCCGAGATTCCAGGGGGAGGACCAGATACCCGCAGAGCTGGCCGGGCAGGTGGAGGAGGCAGCCGCCTCCGCGGTTGACCCAGCGGAGGCTCAGGCGGAGGTCGCGGAGCTGGTCGTCGTCGGCCCGGACGTGCCCCCGGCTGCCGGATCGGCCCACGCTGACGACCGGCGGGTGCTCGCAGAGGACCAGGGCCCCGCCGCCCCGCTCGCCCAGGTCGTAGACGAGCCGTCGTTGCAGGGCCTGAACGTCCTCCCACGGCACCTCGCCGAGGAGGAAGATTTCCAGGGGGTCGGTCGGCGGGTTCATCGGTCGTCGTTCCCCGCCGGAATCGGTCGTGAGGAGGCCAGTCACGGCGGCGTGCCGCTTCGGAACGGTCCCCATTTTACCCGGCGGATTCCGGGGGCGACAAGCCGAGAGGTCGTCGCGTCGCGAACCGTTCCATCCCGGAGCCCGCTCCCGCCGAAGCCGCAAAGCCCACGAAGCCCGACGCGAAACGAGCGGCTTCGTGTCGTGTGTGGCTTCGCGGGAATTTTAGACGCCCGGGGTCTCCAGGAGCCGGCGGCCCGTTTCGTCCTCGATCCCCAGGCGGGCCAGGATGCGCCCTCGGAGGGTCGTCAGGAGGTCCTCGACCGCTTTCTCCGAGGAGAGCCGAACCGCCCCTCCGGCCCTCCGGTCGTGGCCTCCGGCCGTCCCCATCCCATCGACGGCCTCTCGGAGGACCTCCCCGCAGTGCCCGCCGATGTGGTCGCACCGCGCCGAGAGCTTGATTTGCCCCTCGAAGACCCCCGCGCAAACGGCCCAGTGAACCTGGTCGAAGCGAATCAGGAAGTCCGCAAGCTCGGCGATGATATCGGGTTGTGTCACGGGACCGCAGACGCAAAACACGGCGTCCCGGTACAGGAAGGCATGGCTGAGCGCGTGCTGGAACGTGGCGAAATAGCTCAACGGCAGCTTGGGATTGCGAATCCGGGCCAGCAGGTCCTTGTCCGCGCGGGGGAACAGCCAGACCTGCGCGCCGTCGTCGGCCGGGCCGGCTTCCCGCGGATAGCCCGTCGTCTCGGACTCGATCCCGTACAGGAGGGCCGTCGCAAGTCGTTTTGTGACCGGGACTTCCTGCTCCAGAAGATAACCCGTCACCATCGTGCTCGTGGCGCCCACGTTCGGCCGGATGTCCAGGAACTCGACGCCTTCGAGCCGCCCCGGCGTCTCGTGGTGGTCCAGGACGGCCTTGGGGATGGCTTGCTCGCTCCTTCGCCGGCCGGTGTGGGGCTGGGAATCGACCATCACCACGGCGCAACCCGTTCCCACATCCACCTTTTCGATCGGTACGAGCGGGATGGCGAGCAGGTCCACCATCGCCTGGTTCTCGGCCCGAGCGATGATCCCATCGACGGTCAAGATGACGCGAATGCCCGGATGCTTGGCGCCGATCAGCGCCTCCAGGCCCAGCATCGAGGCCAGGGCGTCGGGGTCCGGATTCACGTGAGACACGAGGACCACCCGCTCGGACCGGGCGATCGTCGCCAGGAACCGCTCGGATCGGTGGCTCCGGACGACCCGGGGCTCCTCGGGGGTCGGCTCGCTCATCAAACGACGATCCGGGGTAGGATGGGAAAGGGCAGACCTCCGCCCGATCCGTCCAACGAGTCTACGAAATCCCCGTCCGGCCGACCAGCGGCACGGACCGTCCGGCCCGGGAACGTCCTCCCGGACTCAGGAGAAGGCTTCGACCCGAGCACTTTCCAGGGTCGCCGCCCGGAGGTCGCTGACCAGGTTGGCGTATCGCAGGAACAGCAGGATCATGAGGATCCCGACCCCGAGCATCACCAGGCCGACCACCAGCGAAGCATCGGCCGGGACCAGGGGGGTGGCCACCGTCAACCCCACGTACAAGGAGATCAAAACGATCGAGCCGACCAGCAGGCCCTGGGCCCGGTTCTTGAGCACGGTCGCACCCAGGAATTCGGCCCATTTCTTCAGAAACAGCACGAAGAGAAACGAACCCGTCCCGGTCAGAACGTTGGAAATCTGCGACGAATAGGGAATCGGAACCACCAGGGCAAGCCACCCCAGCGCGGCCCCGGTGATCGTGAAGGCCACGGAGGTGTAAATCACCCCGGCGACGTGGGACTTGTTCGGGACCGACAGGCAGAACAACTTGCCCACAATCTCCAGGCCCCCTCCGATGGCCGTCAGCCCCAGCAACGCATAGACGCCGAACGGATTCAATAGGCGAGGCGCCGCGAGCACCAGGACGACGGATGCGATGATCGCGAGCACCACGATCACCAGCCCGGAGTAGACGAGCTGGAGGCCCAGGGCCACCTTGGCCAACGGCGAGTTCGGTTTCTCCACGAAACTCCTCCCCGATCCGAAGTCTTGAGGCCCCAAGGCATTGTGAGCGTCTCATCAAACGCGGTTTTCGCGCCGCCGTCCACGAGAATCCGAGGTCCCAATCGAGAATTTGGCGATTCCCAGGCGAGTTGCACGCCTCGTCTTCACCGAATCCGTAACGCGTCTCCCCGCTCAGCGACCAGGCAGCGAGGCGGGATCAAATCCCTGGGGCGGCGGCTCCTTGCCTTCCAGAATCGCCTTTTTTCGCCGCTCGACCTCGGCGGCATCGCGGAGGAGCTTCGTCTGGCCTTCGGTCAGTTTTCCGGGGGGGTTCTCGACGATCCCCCCGCTCCTTGGAGCCGATTTCGCGACAAATGCGATCAAGAGCCCAAGGCCGATGAGCAAAACGACCCCGTTTAACTGCACGCTCCGCTTGTGGAGGGCGTCGAACCGGGCCTTCCCCTCGGCCCCGGCGTCTCGGGCCGCGTTGATCTGCGGCGTCAGGGCGTTCCCGCAATACAGGGAGATCAGGGTCGCGACCAGGACGAAGCCCGCCTGAACGCCGATCGCCGGCCCCCGGAGCTCGGGGAACGCCATCGGGCCGCACACCAGCGCGGGCAAGGCGATGGCGCCGCACGTCGCCCCCCAGGTGTAGTATCGGGGGAACAGGGCCCGGACGAACTTCCCGCCCGCTTCGGGTCCAAGGACCCCAAAAATGATCGGAGCCACCCCGAACGAAAAGAACAAAACGCTCCCCACCCAGGCGGTCAGGGCGATTAAATAGACCGACTGGAAGACGATCAGCAGGGCCGGGGCGTTCATTCGACGACCTCTACACTTTCGCCGGCCGAGGGGGCGCGAGCCCGGCCCCGAGGCCGCCGTCAATCCCCCAGATTTGCCCGGTGACCCAGCTTGACTCCGGGCCGAGCAGAAACGCCAGGACCGCCGCCACGTCGTCGGGCTGGCCGACCCTCCCGAGCGGGTGCATCGCCTCGCTGAACTCGCGGGACGCCTCGGAGCGGAGCAGGGGGGCGGCCATCGGAGTTTCGGTGAGGCCCGGGGCCACGGCGTTGAACCGGATGCCCTGCCGAGCATAAGTGATCGCCGCCGACCGGACCAGCCCCTCGATCCCCGCCTTCGCCGCCGAGATCGTCTCGTGATTGTTCAACCCCTGGCCGGCCGCCACGCTGCTCACCAGGACGATCGACCCGGAATTCCGGCTCCTCATGGCCGACAGCGCCGCCCGGCTCGCCAGGAACGCGGAAGTCAAGTTCACGGTGAGGGTCTCGACGAATTCCTCGGGGGTCGTCAGGTGGAGCGCCTTCAAACGGATCGATCCCACGCAATGGGCGAGCCCGTCGAGCCTTCCGAATTTCGCCACCGCCTCGGCCACGGCCCGATCGAGGTCCTCGGCGCGGGTCGCGTCCCCCGGGATGGCGATCGCGAAATCGCCGATCTCGTCCGCAAGTTGTTGCAATGCCTCGCTGTTGCGTCCGAAGAGGACGACCGAATCCCCTCTCCGGCTCAAGATGCGGGCCAGGGCCGAGCCGATCCCGCCGGCCCCTCCGGTGATCAGAACGCAGCGACGATCCATCGACGAACCCCCCGGGGACGGCCGGCGGAAGGCCCTCCTCGGGGGGTTGTAGACGGCCGATTGAGGCGGTCAAGAGCCGGGTTCACTTCCCCCGCTTGTTCATCAGGAAACTCTCCATCACCTTGGGGTTCAAGGCTTTGGGCTTCGTCCCGCTCGGGGGCTCCTTCAATTCCTTGGAGGAGACGAACGGGACGACTTCCTTCTCGGAGATCTTGATCCCCTTCCGACCGTCTTCCATCAGGACGATGGCGCCGATCGGGGCGGAAGTCGCGTCCTCGTAAACCGTTGCGTCATCCTTCGAGGCGCCGGACGGGGCGCCCGAGCCGTCGGTCGCCAGCGTCTTGCCCCGGATCGTGACCGGCGCGGGGTTGGCCCCTCCGGTCAGGGGAGGCGTGGGGAAATCCGACGGCGGAGGGACGGTCCTCGGCATTCCCGAAACGCTTTCAGGGATCACGGTTCCGGCCGGGATCGGGTCGAGCGGCACCTCTTGACCCTGGCGGTTGCGGACGGTGTGGGGCGAGTCGCCGGGCTTCGCGCCTCGGGGGGTTCGCGAGGCCGGCGGGGGGGGCGGCATGGCCGGATCGACGACGGGGCCTCGGCGACCGGCGGCGAACGCCTCCGAGGGATCGGCCGAACCCTTCGCCGGCTGGCCCGGGGCCGAGCCGTCGGGCCGGGTCGGGGGCTCGCCCAGGCCGTTGACCCAGGCCGAAAGCTGGCGGAATTCCGGGTTCGTCGGCCCTCCCAGGACGGGCTTGCCGCCCGCGCCGTGGGCCATCCCGGAGGCCATCAGCAGGGGGCTGCGTGCGAGGTCGCCCGGGTCCACCAGGGCGAGGGCCGCGTCGAGGTTCGTCCGGACGATCAGATCGTTGGCGTTGTCGCGCCGGGACTTCGTCTGGATCAGCTGGAAGTCCAGGTCCGCCTGCTCGTTATGGCACCGGGCACAGCGCCTCTGGAGGATGGGCTGGATCACCTGGGCGAACTCGCCATAGCGGCGGACGGCCATCGCCGGGGCGAGGTCGAAGATCGTTGGGGGCCCGGACGGGCGAGGATTCTTGGCGAATTCTTCGCGCAGGCGATCGATCTTGAGCTCGGCCGGGGCGGCCTCCGGGACCTCGACCGACGCCCTTCGGATCGCCGAGTCCTTCTGGGACGGAGGGGCGTCCAGGCTGCCGAGCATGGCGCGGGCCCGGCGGTCGGTCGGGTTCATCTCGACGAGTGCCGCAAGATGTGTCCTGGCCTCGGGTTTCATGTCCCGTTCGAGACACCACATGGCCAGCTTCATGCGCTCGTCGGGGTCATTCTCCGGGGTCAGCGCGAGCTTGTACTGGTAGACCTCCTCGACCGAGCGGAACGTCTTCTCGACGCTGGCCCGGGTGAAGTGCATCACCCCGACCTTGCCCTTGAGGACGTACCCGGTCGGATCGCGCAAGACCTCGCCCTGGAGGACCTTACCGTTGGTTAGCAGGAGCACCGTCGGCCTGTCGTCCGACGCCGCGGGGACCGGGGCCGCGGCCGGGGGAACCCCCTCGGGGCCATCGGACGCCTTCGCCTCGGGCGAGGGCGGCGCGACGAGGCCGAGCAGGACCATTCCGGCGGCGAGCGAGGGGATTTTGGGTGACATGGTGGCGGGACCTTAGCCCCGCCTCTAAAATCCGTCAATGCGGGATGCGCCGAGAACGACCCCTACGGCCCCCCTCGCGCCCATGCCCGAACCCGATAGCCTGCTCGATCCCCTGTTCGGCCAGATCGTCGTGCTCGACCTGCAATCGCCCTATGTCTGTATCGGGACGCTGGTTGCGGCCGACTCGCTGTATTTCAAGGTGCTCGACGCCGACTTCCACGACTTCCGCGACAGCGCCGCCACCCGGGAGATCTACGTGTACGACTCGGTCCGCCTGGGAATCCGCCGGAACCGCACCGAGGTGCTCGTCCGGCGGTCGGAGGTCGTCGCCATCACGCGATTTTCGTCCATCTCCGAGTCCTGAGCGGAGCGGAAACGAGGATCTCGGCGTGCGCACAGGGAGGTCTCAAGGGGCGGATTCCCGACACGGGCACCGAACCAAGCACCAAGCCGACGAAATCGCATCATCGCGTTTCCTTTCCATCTATCTTCTTACCCTTCGAGACCTTTGAGCGAACCGGAGGTTGCGGGTCCTGGGGCCTTTCGAAAGAACGGCACGGCCCGTGCGAAGACATTCCGCGAACCCGGGACCCGATCCCCTCGTAAGATCGAAGGTTGAGACGATCCGGGCCGAAGCTTCGGCCCGGCATCGAACCGAAGAGGATCCCTCCGATGCGCTCGCTCCGACGCCTTCCCGGCCTTTCGCTGGTCCTCCTGATCGGGGCGACGTCCGCCCTGGCCTCGGAGGTCCGCGACGGCGCCAACCTCTTCTCCCCCAAGGCGATCCGTCAAGCGCAGGCCACGCTGAACGAGATCGAGACGCGCTACCGGGTCCCGGTCGTCATCGAGACGATCGACACCCTGGGCGGCCGTTCCCTGGTGACCGTCGCCAAGGAGCACGCCGCAAGGTCCGGCTCGGCCCAGGTTTACGTCTTGATCCCCAAACTGGAGCACAAGGTCAAGGTCCTGGAACGCAATCACGTCCTCGGCGCGAACGGCGTCGGCGCGGTGGAGGCGGTCTTCGTCGATCACTTCAAGCAGGCCGACTTCGACGGCGGCCTGATCGGCGGCGCCAAGGCGATCGGCGGGGATGTCGCGTTGGCCCGGGCCTCGGCGCCCAAAACCCAGAAGGGACCGGGAGTTCCGGCCGCGCGAGGCTCGGGCGGACTCGGGATCTTGCTGGTGATCGGGGCCGTGATCCTCGGCGTGCTGATCCTGATGAGGGTCCTGGGAGGCGCGATGGGCGGAGGTCGGGGCGGATACGGCGGAGCTCCCGGCTACGGAGGAGGTTACGGCGGGGGCGGAGGCGGGTTCTTCTCCAGCCTCCTCGGCGGGATCGGCGGGGCCATGGCCGGCAACTGGCTCTACGACCAGATGGGGGGCCGCCACCGAGGCTATTCCCAGGGCGACACGACCAACCCGGAGCCCGGCGCCACCCAGGGCGGAGACTGGGGGAACGGCGGTGACGGCGGCTGGTCGGGCGGCGATACCGGCGGCGGAGACTGGGGAGGCGGCACGGACGTGAGAGGCGGCGGAGACTGGGGAGGCGGCGGGGGCGGCGACTGGGGCGGTGGCGGAGGAGGCGGCGGGGGCGACTGGAGTTAACTGACGTAGGGTGCATGCAATGCACCATCCTCAGGGCGGCCCAGGGCCGCCGACCGCTTCTTCCCATCCGCCAGGCCCTGGTGAAGGACCGGGGAAGAGGAGGAGGCAGACGGCCTTCGGCCGTCGCGGGGTTGGTGCATTGCATGCACCCGACAAGCTTGTCGGCACTTGAATAGACTCTTCTTCGTGGACGTATTCGCGGGGCTCGGCGAGTCCGTCGATTCGGCCGCTTTTCGGCCTTTTTCCCCGCGACGCCTGGATTTCGCAAAGACAAATCTGGCAGGGACTTCGGCGGATTTTTCGAAAATGTTCCCATATGCGGTGCGATGTGTGCGCACGAGCGACTGGCACGCGGAAAGGGCTTGTTTTTCAGGCATTTTCGACGATTTCGGGCGAAAAGTGTCGTCAAGTTCGTCGGCATCGAGGAATTGACGCGCTCGAGTTGCATCAGATCCGCAGTTTCGAACAGATTTGCACGCTGATCCGGCCATCGGCACGGCTAACCTGGCCCGCCGCGATTGCTTGACCGATCCAGAGGCCCCGGACCGCCCGGATTCGCGCGGGCCGGGGTCGTCCTCCCTGGCTTCACTTGAGTTCCTGGATTTTCACGTTCTTGTACCAGCAATCCTGGCCGTGGTCCTGGAAGCCGAGGTAGCCGGGGCGGTCGAACTCGGCCATGACCTTGCCGAACTTGTGGGTCGAGCCGTCGGGTCGCTTGCCGGGCTCGGTGAACTTGGAGAGGTCGATGGCGGAGACCTCCTGGCCGTTGAGGGTCACGGCGATCTTCGGCCCCTGGGCGCGGATGGTCATGTGGTTCCACTCGCCCGCGGGCTTCTGGGCGTTGGCCTTCGCGGCGGCGAGGTCGTAGAACGCGCCGGGGTCGTGGAAGCCGGTCCCGGTGGTGTCGTCGATGGCGATCTCCAGGCCGGTGTAGACCGGGTCCTTCGGGTCGGCCACGCGGACGAACACGCCGGAATTGCAGCCCTTGGCGATCTTGTAGTCGAAGTCCAGCACGAAATCCTTGAATTTCTTGTCATACATGACGATATAACCGCCCGATCCGTGGGGGTTCAGGCCGTCCTCCTGGACGTTGGCCCTGGGCAGGTCGCCGCCGGTGTTGATCTTCCAGCCCGAGGCGGCCTTGCCGTCGAACAGGACGGTCCATTCCTCGGCGGACGCGAAGGCCAGGGCGGCCGAGAAGGTGGCGGCCAGGGCGATCGGGACGATTCGGCGATTCATGGCGCGGTTCTCCCTTCGAGAGAGGTGGGGACGAGGGACGATCCGCCGCCACCATAGCAAGTCGGCCCCTCGCGAGACAGAATCGACCCCCTTCGTTCCATTGAGATGAAGGGACTTGTCCGCAGAGGACGCAGAGGACGCGGATGAAGAATTGTGATTTTTAATAGATTTAATAATACTAAAACTAGTTAATTCTTCATGGAATACGACCCCGCTTGCCTTCGGAGGCCCGGTCTGGTAGGGATGAATTCGCGACTGCCCGAGCCTCGGACGAGACCTGGACCGATGCCCGACCGCCATGCCGACCGCCGGGAGGCCCTGCGTCGCCTCCTCGTTGACGAGCCGGGCGAGGGCGGGGTTCGGGCCGACGCGATGCTGGTCGGGGCCGGGGCGAACGTCCGGTACCTGACGGGATTCACGGGGGATAGCTCGGCGCTGATCGTCTCGGCGGATCGCGCGGTGATCGTGTCGGACTTCCGCTATGCCCAGCAGATCGAGGAAGAATGCCCCGGCCTGGAGGCCCGGATCCGCCCGGTCGAGCAGACGCTCACCCGGGCCGTGGCCGAGGCGATCAGCCTCCTGGCCCCGTCCTCGATCGCCTTCGAGGCGAATTGCCTGACCGTCGCCGATTATCAGGCGATCCGGGACGCGGCGACGGGGGTGGAGTTCCAGCCGGCGTTCTCCCGGGTCGAGTCGCTCCGGGCGATCAAGGACGACGCGGAGGTCGAGGCGATCCGGCGGTCGATCGCGGCGGCCGAGCGGGCGTTCCGGGCGTTTCGCGAGGCGCTCCGGCCGGAGCTGACCGAGCTGGATGCGATCGACCTGCTCGAATCGTCGCTCAGGCAGGCGGGTTCGGAGTGCCCGGCGTTCGCCCCGATCGTGGCCGGGGGTCCGAGGGCGGCGCTTCCCCACGCCCGGCCGTCGGACGACGGGGAACTCGGTTCAAATGAGCTGATTTTGATCGACTGGGGCGGGACGGTGGGCGGGTATCGAAGCGACTTGACGCGGACGCTGGCCGTCGGTATGGTCGGGCCTCGTTTCGAGACCGTGTTCCGGGCCGTTCTGGAGGCGCAGGGGGCGGGGATCGCCGCGATCCGCCCGGGGGCGACAGGCCGGGACGTGGATGCCGCGGCCCGGTCGGTCCTGGAGGCCGCCGGCTTCGGCAAGGCGTTCGGGCATGGATTGGGCCACGGCCTCGGGCTGGACATCCACGAGATGCCCCGGCTCCGGCCCGGGTCCGACGACGTGCTCCGCCCCGGGATGGTCGTGACCGTCGAGCCCGGGGTATACCTCCCCGGGTGGGGCGGGGTGCGGATCGAGGATGACGTCCTGGTCACGGCCGACGGCCCTCTCGTCCTGACTTCCTTGCCCAGACCGATCGAAGCCCTCTGGTCCGACTGACGACACCCCATCGCGGCGATTCCGCGGAGCATCCAGGCATGTCGGAAGAGCCGAGCGAGACAGCCGAGGTTCGCACGATCCGCCAGCTCGTCCGGCTGATGCAGAAGTACGACCTGACGGCGATCGATTTGGGCGAAGGCGCGAACAAGATCCGCCTGAGGCGCCGGGGGGCCGAGCTTGTGCCGATGGTCCCGGCCGGGCCGAGCGTGCCGTCGGCGGCGGCCCCGCCCCGGTTCGAGGCCGGTCCGCCGCCGCCCTCGGCCCCGCCCACGGCGGCCACCCCGGCCGGGGTGTTCATCGAAAGCCCGATGGTCGGCACGTTCTACGCCTCGGGCTCGCCGGATTCCCCGCCGTTTGTCTCCGTCGGCTCGGCGATCCGAGCCGACTCGACGGTCTGCGTGATCGAGGCCATGAAGGTCTTCACCGACATCCCCGCCGGGATCGCCGGGACCGTCGCCGAGTGCCTCGTCAAGAACGGCCAGCCCGTCGAATTCGGCCAGCCCCTGTTCCGGGTCGATCCCGCCTAACGTCGATCCCGAGCGCCCAACGGAGGAGAGACGGAGTGCGGAGTGCGGAGTGCGGAGTGCGGAGTGAAGACTCGGACGATCGGTCGGTCTCGTCTTCACTCCGCACTCCGCACTCCGCACTCAGCACTTCCGCGACCAGCGATGTTCAAACGGATTCTCGTGGCCAACCGCGGAGAGATCGCCCTCCGGGTGATCCGGGCGTGCAAGGAGCTGGGCGTCGAGGTCGTCGCCGTCTTCTCCGAGGCCGACCGGGGCGCGCCGTATCTCGAAATGGCCGACCGCGCCATCTGCATCGGCAAGGCGCCGGGGGCGGACAGCTATTTGAACGTCCCCCGGATCATCGCCGCGGCCGAGGTGGCCGACGTCCAGGCGATCCATCCCGGGTACGGGTTCCTCAGCGAGAACCCGCACTTCGCCGAGGTCTGCCGGACGTGTAATTTCGAGTTCATCGGCCCTCCTCACGAGGCCATCCGCAAGATGGGCCTGAAGACCGAGGCCAAGGCCGTCGCCAACGCGGCGAAGGTGCCGGTCGTCCCCGGCTCCGACGGCCCGGTCACCTCGGACGCCGAGGCCGCGAGGATCGCCCGGGAGATCGGCTATCCCGTCCTGATCAAGGCGGCGGCCGGCGGCGGCGGCAAGGGGATGCGCGTCTGCCGGGAGGAGTCGAGCCTCCTCTCCTCGCTCCAGTCCGCCAAGAACGAGGCCGAGGCCGCGTTCCGCGACGGCAGCGTGTACCTGGAGAAGTTCATCGACCGCCCCCGTCACGTCGAGGTCCAGCTCCTGGCCGACTCGTTCGGCAATTGCGTCCACCTCTGGGAACGCGATTGCTCGTTGCAACGGCGGCATCAGAAGCTCGTCGAGGAATCGCCGAGCCCGAACCTGCCGGACCGCGTCCGCCGGAAGCTTTGCGACGCGGCGGTTCGCCTGGCGAGGCAGGCCGGCTACGTGAACGCGGGGACGTGCGAATTCCTGGTCGATTCGGACCAGAATTTCTACTTCATCGAGGTCAACGCCCGGATCCAGGTCGAGCATCCGGTCACGGAGCTCGTCACGGGGATCGACCTGATCAAGTGGCAGATCCGCATCGCGGCGGGGCAGCCGTTGACGCTGAAGCAGTCGGACATCGTCCAGACCGGCCACTCGTTCGAGTGCCGGATCAACTGCGAGGACCCCGACCACAACTTCCGCCCGAGCCCGGGGAAGATCACGGGCCTCCGCATCCCGGGCGGGTACGGAGTTCGGTGGGATTCTCACGTGAGGGTGGGCTACACGGTCCCGCCGAACTACGATTCGATGGTCGGCAAGCTCCTGGTCCACGCCCCGACCCGGGCCGAGGCGATGGCCGTGATGCGCCGGGCCCTGGACGAGCTCCAGGTCGAGGGCATCCAATCGACGATCCCGCTCCACCGCCGGATCTTCCAGAACCCGGATTTTTCGGAGGGGCGCGTCGATACCACGTGGGTGGAGCGGGTCTTGCTGCCCTCGAAGACCCCGTAGGGTGCATGAGATGCACCAACATTGCGGCGGCCAGGGGCCGCCCACCTTGCCTCTTTTCCCGATCGCCGGGGAGAAACGTGGTGGGCGGCCCCTGGCCGCCGCGAGTTGGGTGCATGTCATGCACCCGACGGGGTGTACACCGTCGCCAGGCCCTTCTTGGTGAGATTGGCGACGTAGTCGCCTCCGGCGGTCCCGTCCATGTTGCCATCGACGAGGTTGCCGAGCCTGTCCTTGAGGCCGGTGACCCGGAACTGGAGGCCACTGGTGGCCACGAGCCGCTTCTTCGGCACGAGCCGGACGGTGTTCGTCGCCGGGTCGTAGGTGGCCGAGGCGAACGTGACGAGGCGGTCGTCCTTGGTGTTGAACTTGCGGTCCCGGCCGGCGGTCCCGAGTCGGTAGTGCGAGAGGTCCGAGGCGATCGAGGCGTCGATCGGGCCGTTGAACGTCAAGGTGATCGCCGCGATGCTCTTCTTCTTGCCCGGGACCGTCGCGGCGGAGGTCAGCTCGACCGGCGGCGCGCTGGAGACCTTCACCCCGGAGACCGAGGAGCCGGTCTGGCCTCCGCTATCGGTGACCGCGACCGTGACCGAGAAGGTGCCGGTCGCGGTGTAGGTGTGACTCAGGGCGAACGTCTTGTCGGGGTTGAGCGTCAGGGGCTGGGCGCCCGAGCCGTCTCCGTAATTGACGGTCGCGGTCCAGGTCTGGGCGCCCGGGTCGGTGAAGCGGCCGGCCTCGGAGAACGTCCCGCCCTGGGTCAATGTCGCGTTGCCGCCGCTCAGGACCAGCGGGGCCACGTCATTCACGACGACGTGGAACGTCTTCGTGGTCGAGAGGGCCGGGCTGGCGCTATCGGTGACGATCACCGGGACATCCACGGCCAGAGGCCCGGCCGTCGGGGTCCAGGTGAACCGGCCGGTGATCGCGTCGATCGCCGATCCGGCCGGGGCGCCGGCGCCGAGGGCGTAGCTCAGGGTCTGGCCCGCGTCCGGGTCGCTCGCGCCGATGTTCAGGGCCAGGGTGCTTCCTTCATTGACGACCTGGGTCGGGACGTCGGGCAGGACCGGCGGCCGATCGGCGACGACGACCGTGCCCGAGGTGGAGGCGGTCCCCCCGGCCGAGGTCGTCACGGCCACGCCGACGGCAAACGTGCCGGGGCCGCCGTAGGTCTTCGTCCCCGAGACCAGGAACCCGCCGGTCGGGCTCGCGGCGATCGTCCCGGGAGAGCTCGTGCCGTCCCCCCAGACGATCGTGGCGGAGAGGTTCGCGGCCGTCGCCGACGGGTTGGCATACGCCACCGTGGCGATCACTCCCGAGACGCTCGTGGTGCCGGAGGCGACGGTCGGCGAGGCGAACGTGGCGGAGAGCGCCGCGTCGGCGATCGCGGCCGAGACGGAGGCCGTGGCGGAGCCTCCGGCGACGGTGTCGCGGATGGCCACGCTCACCGGGAACGTGCCGGCCTTGGCGAAGGTGTGGGTCCCCAGGACGTCGAACCCGCCGGCCGGGTCGGCCTGGATGGTGCCCGCCCCGGTCGTGTTGTCTCCCCAGGTGATCGAGGCGGCGAAGTTCGCGGCGCCTCCGGTGCCCAGGGCGGTGAAGCTCGCCAGCTTCACGCCGGAGATCGAGGTGCCGACCGTCCCGGCGATGCTGGCGGGCGAGGCCGTGATCGTCTGGGGGACGACGACCGTGCCCGAGGCCGTCCCGGTGACCGAGGTATCGCCCGAGCTGGTGACGGTCACCCCCACGCCGAATGAGCCGGGGCCCTTGTACGTCTTCGTGCCCGAGATGGTGTACCCGCCGCTCGGGTTCACGGCGATCGTCCCGGGGGAGCTCGTGCCGTCTCCCCAGGTGATCGTGGCCGAGAGGTTGGCCAGGGTGTCGTCGGGGATGAAGTCCGAGAGGTTGGCGACCAGGCCCGAGACGGTGGTCGTTCCGGCGGCGACCGTCGGCCCCGCGAACGAGGTGGAGAGCAGCGAGTCCGTGATCGTCGAGGAGCCGGTCGCCACGGCCGAGGCGCCGGCCAGGTTGTCCTGGATCGTCGCGTTCACCGCGTACGCGCCCGACTTGGCATAGGTATGCGAGCCGAGGACGTCGAAGCCTCCGGAGTTGTTGGCCTGGATCGTCCCGGTCGAGGTCGAATTGTCGCCCCAGTTGATCGAGGCGGAGTAATCGGTCGAGGGGCCGGCCCAGGGCGGTGAAGCTCGCGACCTTCTGGCCGACGAGCGGCTTGTTGGTGGTCCCGGGGAAGTTCGCGCCGGTCGGCGTGATCGTCTGGGCCACGACGTTGACCGTGATGGCCTGGCGGTCATACGGGTCGCTGCTGCTGCCCCGGTTCGAGGCGCCGGTCTGCTTGACGGCGGCCTGGATGTGGATGGTCCCGGTGAAGCCGGAGGCGGGGACGACCTGGAGGACGTTGCCCGAGACGTTGAAGGTGGCGTTGGCCGGGGTGTCCAGGGCGAAGCCGGCGTAGGTCACGCCTCCGCCGTCGATGTCGGTGGAGGTCAACGGGATCGAGATCGGGACGTTGGTGACGGTCGTCACCGAGGCCGGCACCGGCCCGAGGATCGGCGGGTCATTGGTGGCGTCGGTGGCCGAGTTCACGGTGAAGGTCTTGGTGTCGGTGCCGCCCTGGCCGTCGTCGCCGGTCACGGTGACCGTGGAGGTCCCCACGCCCGAGGAATCCAGGGTGATCACGGCGTCGGAGGTGTCCTGGACGATCGAGGCCGAGGTGATCACGACCGGGGGGTTGGGCGAGCTGTTCTGAGCGGTCACGCCGGGGGCGGTGTTGATCGCCTGGGCGACGCCGAACCCCCGGACGAGCTGGCCGAAGATGGTGTAGGTGAGGTCCAGGCTCCTCTGCGGGCCGAGCGTCACGAAGAATTCCGAGCTCTGGGTGTCCCGGCCGGCGTTGGCCATGGCGAGCTGGCCGTTGCCGGTGAACAGGGCCTCGGGGTTCAGCTCGTCATTGGGATTCAGCCCGGTGGCCCCGGTGATGTTGCCGGCCTGGTCCACGAAGCCCGGGATTTCCCGATAGAACGTCAGCCCGTTGTAGAAGCCGGAGTTGACCAGGCCCTCGATCGTGGCCACGGTGTTCGGGGCGAGGTCCTGGAGGAGCTGGAACGTCATGTCGCCGTAGCCGGCCACCGAGAGCTTCAGGTACGGATTGCCGGCGTGGACCGTGGCGGTGATCGGCGCCCCGGAGCTCATGACGGTGTAGGTCACGGGGTTGGAGCCGCTCTCCGTGGCGGTGATCGGCAAGATCAGCGACTTCCCGGCCGGGACGGCCTGGGTGGCGATCGGGTCGATCGCCAGGGTGGACATCAGGGCGCGTGTTTCCAGCCCTTCGAGGCTCGGCCGCCGTTCCGCTCGCCGTCGAGTGCGCATCATCGCCCCCTGGGGAATCCTCGAACCGATCTCGGCCCCCCTCGGCGGAGGCCGCTGTGTCTCGGAGACCATGCTCGCATAGGATCATGTGAAATTTCAAGATCATGCCGGCGAGATGGGCGGGGCTGATCCGTCTTCTCGCGATCCGAGGGCGGGCCCGGCCCGAACCCGGCGCCGGGCCTCTTCTCTTCGAAGCGCGGGGGGGCCGACCTCCAGCCGATCCGGGGCGATCGCGAGGGAGGGGCCGGGCCCGGGCGTCGCGACCGTCGCGACCGGGCGTCTCGCCAGAATCGCGCCGATGGGGGCCGCCTCTGGGTGGAAGCCGAGGTCCGGTTCGTCTAAACTTGGCGCTGACTTCCAGAGGATGGAGGACGATGGGGGCGGACGGATGGGGTGATCCCGAACCCTTCGGGACGCCTCCCCTCGGACCTCGGTTCGGGTCGGCCCGGCCGATGCTCGATCTCGGGCCGGCGAGCCGGTTTTGGAGCGATTCGTTCATGAGTACCGCGCCGACCGACGTGTATTACCCGGGCCTGGAAGGCGTGATCGCCTGCGAGACGGCCATCTGCAACGTCGAGGGGAAGCAGGGGGCGGGGGGCCTGGAGTACCGCGGCTACAGCATCGAGGACCTCGCCGGCCACGTCTCCTACGAGGAGACGGCCTACCTCCTGCTGCACGGCGACCTCCCCGGCCGGGCCGAGCTCGACGCCTTCTCCGCCCGCCTCAAGGCCGCTCGGGCGATCCCCGAGTCGCTGATGTACCTCTTCAAGACGATCCCGGAGTCCGTCCACCCGATGGACGTCCTGAGGACCTCGGTCAGCGTCCTGGCCCACTTCGACCCCGAGGTGGACGCCCCGCCGACCGACCACGCCGCCAACGTCCGCAAGGCCGAGCGGCTCCTGGCCCAGATGCCCACGGCGATCGCCTCCCGCGAGCGGATCGCCGCCGGCAAGGAGCCGATCGCCCCGAGGGACGACCTGGACCACTCCGCCAACTTCCTCACCATGATGAGCGGCAACGCGCCGAGCGAGACCATCCGCCAGGCGTTCGACCTCTCGCTGGTCCTCTACACCGAGCACGAGCTGAACGCCTCGACGTTCTCCGGCCGGGTGACGGTCTCGACCCTGGCGGACATCCATTCGGGGATCGTCGCGGCGATCGGCACGCTCAAGGGCCCGCTCCACGGCGGGGCGAACGAGGAGGCGTGGAAGGTCCTGGAGCAGGTCGGCAGCCCGGAGAACGCCGAGGCCTGGATCGCCTCGGCCCTGGCCCGCAAGGAGCGGATCATGGGCTTCGGCCACCGCGTCTACAAGACCGGCGACCCCCGGGCCCGGATCCTCAAGACCTGGTGCCAGAAAGTGGCCAGGGAGGTCGGCGAGGAGCGCTGGGAGCAGATGGCCGAGCCGATCGAGGTCGCCGTGACCGAGCAGAAGAAGCTCCCGCCCAACGTCGATTGGCCCAGCGCCCGGCTCTATCACTACATGGGCCTGAAGACCGACGTCTACACGCCGATCTTCGCCATGGCGAGGGTCGCCGGCTGGGCCGCCCACATCATCGAGCAGCTCGACCACAACCGCCTGATGAGGCCCCGGGCCAAGTACGTCGGGCCCGCCAACCGCCCGGTCAAGCCGATCGACCAGAGGGACTGAGCGGACGAAGCGTCGCGGCGCGGACAAGACGGGGTCAGGAGCCTTGAATCTCGGCCTCCTGACCCCGTCTTGTCCGCGCCGCGACGCTTCGCCGCCCTTCGCAATCGGAAGACGAGGCCGCCCCGTCGGATCGATCGACCCGACGGGGCGGCGTGGAGGCATTCCGCAGTTAGCGTCTGCTCAGGACTTGGGCTGTTCCTCGTCCTTCTTCTCTTCCTCGCCCTCCTTCGGGGGGAGGATGCCGATCCGGCCCTTGGGGTTCTGGATGATGTTGACGTTGGGCCGGTCGATGACTTCGACCTTGCCCGGGACGCTCCCTCCGTAGGAATAGCCGAGCTGGCCCAGGAGCCGTTCCAGGGGGATGGGGCGGATGCCGTCGAGCCGGGCCACCCGGATGGCCTCGGTCTTCTTGGCCAGGAACGTCGATTCCTCGGCGGCCATCTGCTTGGCCTCGCGGACGACCGACGGGTGGAAGGCCAGGCGGTCGTCGGTCACGTACCAGGAGATCAGCGCGGTCAGCTTGCCGGTCTCCACGCCCACGCCGGGCGGGGGCAGGTCGTAGGAGACGATCCCTCCGGCGGCCCGGATCATCCGCTTGAGGTCCTCGCGGTCGTCCCGGCCGTCGCGGTTGACGTCCATCTTGCCGATCAGGGCGTACTGGAGCGGCTTGTTGGCGTCGAACACGGGCGAATAGAGCTGGTCGCCGGGGCGGAGCGGCTCGGTGGACTTCTTGGTCTCGATGATCCGGGCGATGCTGCCGGTCTCGCCGACCTTGATGAGCTCGATGGTGCCCTTGGGCTTGTCGCTGGGGATGCCCTTGGCGTCGCGGTCGAAGACGGTGAAGACCATCTGCTCGCGGACGCCCTGGCTCCTCCTCAGGTCGGTGCCGACGCGGTCCTGGGTGTAATCGACGTAGGAGATCGTGCCGTCCTTCTTGTCCAGGACGTTCTCCTTGAGCTCGACGACCCCTCGGAAGTAGCGGACCTGGGTCAGGAGGTCCTCGCGGGCCTTCCGGTAGTCTTCCTCGCGCTGGGTGATCTCGTTCTTGAGCTTGGTGTTCTCGCCGGCCAGCTTGTTCAGGTCGCTCTGCAGGGCGTCGAGCTTGACCATCAGGCTGGTGCGCTCGGTCTCGTGCTTGCCGTGCTCGGAGTTGAGGTCTTCCTTGGCCCCGGCGACGGCCTTCTTCTCGACGTCGAGCTGGGCGGCGTTGACCTGGTCCACGGCCTCGAGCTGGCGGCGGGTGTCGTGGAATTCCAGGGCGAGCGCCGTGGCGAGCTGGGTCTGGTTGTTGAGCATCTCGTGGAGCCGGTCGAGGCTGCCGAGCAGCGAGTTGCTGGCCGGGGCGTTCAGGCCGGCGACGATGGCGTCGAGCGACTGGCGGATCTCGTCGAGCTTGCCGAGGTTGCCGCCCGACCCCTTGTAGGCGTCGATCGTCTTGCGGCCCTCCTCGGCGATCCCGGCGACCTTCTTGGTCATCTCTTCCAGGTTCTTGGTGACCTGCTTGGGGACGTCCTCGTCCTCCGCCTTGGGCAGGCCGACCTTCTCGCGGATGTCGATCATCAGGCGGCGGAGCTTCTCGTAGTCGTTCTTGGTGGTCGAGAGGTCGCTGTTGGTCTGCTCCAGCTTCTTCTCCGACGTGGCGTAGTTGGAGAAGCCGAAATACGTGGTCACGGCCAGGATCACCGAGAGCATGACGAAGCATGCCACGGCGATCTTCAGGCCCTGGTTGTCGTTGGACGAGGCGGCCATCGGTGAGGTCTCCGGACGTCGAGGCTTCGCGAGCGAGCCGGCCCCGGGACCCGGAGGCGCGGCGCCGGATTTCCTAGAGTATGTCACACGGACCGGGAGGACCGGGCGATTTCCGGACCGTCGGAGAATCTGACGGTTTCCTACGATTGTAGGGGCGGCCCCCGACCCGGTCAAACCGTCACCTTGGACGCCGGCCAGGTCCGATCGGTTCCCTCGGACCGGGGGCCCGGGTGAACTTCGGGGGATCAAGGAGGGCGAAAGCCATGAATCGAGACGGTCCCGCCTCCGCGACGGTCCTTTCGGACCTCCCCGAGCCCGTCGAGCGGATCATGCCGCCGGAGTTCGCCGAGGAGCTCGCCGGCCTGAGGGCCTAGGGCGAATTCCAGGCCCGGATCGACGACCTGGCCGAGAAGTCCAATGAGGGCGGGCTGACCGAAGACGAGGCGGCCGAGCCTCGCGCGATCATCGACGCCATCGACGTCCTGAGCCTCCTGCAGGCCAAGGCCCGATCGGCGATCGCCGGCTGATGGACGTCGAGAAGTGGGGTTCGGAGACGCGTCACGCCAATTTGATGTGATAGTTGATGTGGGGCGAAAAGCCGTCGCGAACTCGGGCCTTCGCGTGAAAACCCTTCCCGGTAGAAAAGCTCTCGGCAACATACCGCTCAACCCAATCGGGTTTCTTGAGTCCCATCCACCACGTTCGCAGATGAGGAAAATTATCCCGAGAGATACTCTTCACGACCCAGTCTTGGCTCTCCGTTTTATCTTTGTGCGCCGTGCCATACATGCCGTTAATATTCACGGCGATATGCTTTCCGGGCTGACTCCACCGCGCGCGTTTCCAGCGTCCCAAAGCGTCCTCGATGCTGCTCTTTGCTTCGCTCAGGAGCATGATGTGCGATGGGGGAGGGGGGACGTAAATGTTGGCTGGGTCCGGTGGCGCATCGGTGCCGCCCCGTGCGAGGACCGAGAGGGCCATGTCCAGGGAGAGATCCAATCCGCCTCTCTCCAGACTATTAATCGAGTTCAAAGCGGTCGCCTTGGCCTTGACCGCCTTGGGGGAGGGCGAATTCCAGTCGACTTTCCCCTTGGCGGCCCTGTACTTGTCGAGCAGGACTTCGGTCTGGGCGAACCAGAGAGTCAGCTCGTTGTACTTCTCCCACAAGCTGTCGAGATCGAGCGGCCCGAAGGGATACCGGTTCACGCCGTAGACGTAGGTTGAGTAGACCGGCAAGATGGCCGAGCTGAGGGACTGGCCCTCTTGCGCCGTCGTCATATCGAGTCGCTGCTTGAGCCCCCGGATCACGGCGAGTTGTCCGAATAACGCGCGCTTTTTTCGGCGGCGCGGTCGGCTCGCTCGAACATCGCGCCGATGCCCTCGTAGGCCTGATCCGGCGGATCGGCCAAGGCTTCCGGCCGGAGGGCGGCGATGCGTAACTTCGGGGCGAGAACGGACGGGGGAGCTTTCGTCACCCTGGCCCCACGGGCCCGGTGCTGCGCCGATGCGATCACTTTCGCCGAGCAGTCCCTCGATGTTCGGCCCGCCATCCTCGTCGTCGCCAGGCATGTCTCAGCTCCGATCGATTTCCCGCATTCGATCTACCTCAGGCATGCAAGATATCCGGAAATACAAAAAATGCAAATTTTTCTCATATTTTGCAGACCCGTGCATTCCTGTAGGGATAGAAAATTGGATATTCTACATTTGATGAGAACAGAGGATTCAGGTTATGTAGGGAAGCAAAAAGGTAGCCGCGCCTTTGAGCATGACAATACCGGACAGACAGAACCCGAAAAGGGGACATTCTATTTTTTGACAAATATGGACTAGAGTTGTGTAACCATTAAAGCAAACGCATGTCAACCCCTTTACTTTTTGTTCCCCGAAGTCCGGCGCCTCCCGGCCTCCCGTCGGCACTCCCGACCCGGCGCCGGGCACGAACTGGGACGTCTCGCTTGCCCGATTGGTCGGGAATCTTCAGAATCTAGGGCGAGATCCGTTCCTTTCGCCCGAGGTCGTCGCGCCATCATGGATTCCCGGCCCTCCCTTTATATTCTCGACTCGTTCTCCCGGATTTATCAGCTCTTCCATGCGATCCCCTTGATGACGTCGCCCACCGGCACTCCGGTGAACGTGGCGTTCGGGCTGTTCCGCGACCTCCTGAACCTGGCGAGGGTCCGCAAGCCGGATTATTTTGCCGCCGCGTTCGACGGCTCGGGACCGGTCTTCCGCTCGGAGATCTTTGCCGAGTACAAGACCAACCGCGGGCCCATGCCGGATGACCTCCGCCCCCAGATCGCCCTGGCCCGGCGCGTGTTCGAGGCGTTCCGCGTGCCGATCCTGATGCATGAGGGGGCCGAGGCCGACGACGTGATCGCTACACTTGCCATGAGGGGCGTCGAGCGAGGGATGGACGTCACCATCGTGACCTCGGACAAGGACGCCCGTCAGTTGCTTTCGGACCGCGTCCGCATCCTCAACCTTCGCGACAACAAGTTTTTGGACGTGGACGGGTTGAAGGCCGATTGGGGCGTCTCCCCGGCGCAGGTCGTGGACTTCCTGGCGCTCACCGGCGACTCGGTGGACAACGTGCCGGGCATCCCGGGGATCGGCCCCAAGACCGCCACCAAATTGCTCGGCCAGTTCGGCGACCTGGAGACGTTACTGGCACGGTCCGACGAGGTCTCCGGCAAGAAGATGGCCGAGAACCTCAAGACGCACGCCGAGATCGCCCGACGGGCCCGGACCCTCGTCGCGTTGAAGACCGACTTGCCCCTGGAACTCGACTGGGAGGCCCTGCGCTCCGACGGCTACGACCCCAAGGCCCTCAAGGCCATCTGCTTCGATTGCGGGTTCAAGGGGTTCCTCAACGAGATCGTCGAGACGGCCGCGCCCCCCCGGAATCGGTCTGGGACACCAAGGCGTATGAATCCGTGAACACCCCGGAGAAGTTCGCGGCGTTCCTCGACGCGCTCTCGAAGCAGACGAGATTCAGCTTCGACACCGAGACGACCTCCGTGG
The DNA here is from genome assembly GCA_963737655.1 of uncultured Planctomycetota bacterium. GTDB lineage: Bacteria > Planctomycetota > Planctomycetia > Isosphaerales > Isosphaeraceae > JAQGHR01. The sequence goes on from CAVTTN010000002.1 coordinate 415,924, forward strand.
ACCCGCTGAAGGCGGAGATCGTCGGCTATTCGTTCTCGTGGGACGAGGGATCGGCTTATTACGTGCCGGTCCGGGGGCCGATGGGCGAGCCGATCCTGGACCCGGTGGCCACGCTCGACGCTCTCCGGCCGATCCTCGAAAATCCCTCGACGGAGAAGGTCGGCCAGAACCTCAAGTACGACATGCTGGCCCTCCGCCGGGCCGACGCGGACCTGCACGGGCCGATCACCGATACGATGGTCCTCAGTTATCTCCTGGAAAGCGGGGAGCGCAACCACAACCTCGACGACCTCTCGCGACGGCTCCTCGGCCACACGATGATCCCGATCTCGGCGCTGATCGGCAAGGGCAAGAACCAGCTGAGGATGGACCAGGTGGAGGTGGCCCGGGTCGCCGAGTATGCCGGGGAAGACGCCGACGCCGCCTGGAGGCTCGAAGCCCTGCTGTCGGCGAAGTGCCGCGAGGAAGGGCTCTGGGACCTGTACGAGAACCTGGAACGGCCGTTGATCCGCGTCCTCGCCCGGATGGAGGAATTCGGCATCAAGGTGGACGTCCCCCGGCTCCAGGCGCTCTCGGCCGAGTTCGCCGAGAGGCTGGTGACGATCAAGGCGGAGGTTTTTGCGATCGCCGGCCGGGAGTTCAACATCGGCTCGGGGCCGCAGCTCCGGCAGATCCTCTTCGAGGAGCTGAAGCTGCCGGTGATCTCCAAGACGCCCGGAGGGGAGCCGAGCACGGCCGTCGAGGTGCTCGAAGAACTCGCCGGCAAGCACCCGTTGCCCCGGTTGATCATCCAGTATCGCCAGTTCGAGAAGCTCAAGAGCACGTATCTCGACGCCCTGGCGACGCTCGCCCACGAGGACGGGCGGGTCCACACGTCGTTCCATCAGGTGGTGGCGGCGACGGGCCGCCTGAGCTCCTCGGACCCGAACTTGCAGAACATCCCGACGAGGACCGAGGAAGGCCAGCAAATCCGCCAGGCGTTCGTCGCCGGGTTCCCGGGCTGGTCGCTGCTCACGGCCGATTACTCGCAGATCGAGCTGCGCGTGCTCGCCCATTTTTCGAGGGACCCCGCGCTGGTCGAGGCGTTCGCCCAGGATCGCGACATCCACTCGGTCGTGGCGGCGCGGATCTTCGGCGTCCCGGAATCGGAGGTGTCTTCGGCCCAGAGGCGGGTGGCGAAGACGGTGAATTTCGGGGTGATTTACGGGCTGAGCGCGTTCGGGCTGTCGGGCCGGCTGGGGATCTCGCAGACGGACGCCTCGGCGTTCATCGAGGCGTATTTTCGCGAGTACGCGGGCGTGGACGCGTTCATCAACCGGGCCCGGGAGATCGCGCTGGAGACCGGCCGGGTGGAGACGATCCTGGGGCGCCGTCGGGCGATCTCGGGGATCAAGAACACGACCGGCCGGAGCCTGAACCTGGCCGAGAGGCTGGCGATCAACACGATCATCCAGGGCTCGGCGGCGGACCTCATCAAGAAGGCGATGCTGGACGTGGATCGCCGCCTCGACGAGTCGGGCCTGAAGGCGAGGATGCTCCTCCAGATCCACGACGAACTCGTCTTCGAGGCGCCCCAGGAGGAGATCCCCTCGCTGGCGAGTCTGGTGGAAACCGCGATGACGACGGCCCTGGAGCTGAGCGTCCCGCTGAGGGTGGACCTCGCCTCCGGGCCGAACTGGCTGGACGTCTCGCCGGTCGGGAAATCGGTGTCGGATCAAACACCCGTCGCGAGGAATTGATCTGACATGCTCTGTCGAGAACCCGGTTCGCCGAGGTCTAACGAGTAGGTCCGACTTCAGTCGGGCCTACAAGAGAAGACCCTTTTTTGTAGGCCCGACTGAAGTCGGGTACGTGTTTAGCGCCTCGAATCGCGGTTTTTGTAGGGTCCGCATTTGCGGACCTCTTCGCGACAAAGCGTAATCGAAGAGGTCCGCAAGAGCGGACCCTACCAAAACCGCCTTCTCACCCGCGAAACGCGTACGAAGTCGGGCCTACAAGAAGGTCTTATTTTGTAGGCCCGACTGAAGTCGGACCTACTCGTTTTCCTCATTCTCAAGGGGGTTTTCTCCAGAGCAGATCTGAAACCATTTCCCCCGGACCTCCGCGGACGCTGGCCGAGGCGGTCGCTTCCTGGTAACATCTTGCCTCGACTCGGCGGCCGACCCGCCGGGCGGGTGGCTCGGCGGCGGAGAGATTCATGAAGCAGCTCGTCAAACGAGTCCTCTACAGCGTTGCGCCGAAGTGGACCACCGCCTTGATCTCGGCACGCTCACGGGCCCACTCGCACCGCCTCGTCACGAGCTGGGGATGCGGCGTGATCAATCAAAAATTGATCGATCGCCTGGGCGACCGGGTCCAGGAGGGTCCGTTCGCCGGCCTCGTCCTGACGGAGATGACGCGTCGCGAGCACCTGGGCCCTTACCTGCTCGGGCTGTATGAGAGCGAGATCGACGAGGCGTGGGCGACCGTCTTCGCCGGGGCCTATACCCAGATCCTCGACATCGGCGCGAAGTTCGGCTACTACGCCGTCGGCCTGGCGAAGCGGTTTCCCGGGGCGTCGGTCGTCGCGTTCGACACCGATTGGTGGGCCCGCCAGGCGGTCCGGGAGATGGCCGCGGCCAACGGCACCCCGAACGTCGAGATCCAGGGTTTTTGCAGCCCCGAATGGCTCGCCCAGAACGTCCAGGACGCGTCCCTGATCCTCAGCGACTGCGAGGGGTATGAGTCCGCGCTCTTCAGCCCCGAGACGATCCCTCGCCTCCGCTCGGCGACGATCATCATCGAGACCCACGACGGCGTGGTCCCGGGTGTGAGCGACCGGCTCCGGTCGGCCTTCGCCGAGACGCATTCCGTCCGGGTCTTCGGCCTGGAGCCGCGAAGGACCACCAGCCATCCCCTGGACTTCCTCTCCGAGGCGGAGAGGCAGCTCGCGGTGAAGGAGGTCCGGTCCGTGCAGACCTGGCTGCTCTGCCTGCCCCGGACCGGGCCCAACCTCGGCCTGGAGCAATCCCGGGACGCCGCAACCGTCTCCGGCCCGTCGCCGACCTGACCCGGCCGGCCTTCCCCCCCGCATGCCGACGAGGACGCGGCCCGGGGGACGGGCCTCAAAGGGACCGGCCCACCTCGTCTCCCCTGGAGGAGACGAGGCGGGCCGGTCGTTCGCCCGATCGAGGTCAGGCCCTCGCGGTTATCGGGCCGGCGTGGTCACCGGGACGGCGATGCCGTTGGTCGTCGGCCTGGTGGTCGAGGACGACGTGCCTCCGCTGATCGGGATGTTGATCGACTTCAAGCTCCGGGCCATGAACGAATAGGTGAAGATCGTGTTGACGACCGTGTTGAATGGCGCGGCCAGGCGGTTGATGAAGACCGTGGTCCTCACGATCGGGTCGCGATAGACGTAGATCCGGTCGCCGGGCATCAATTGATAATTGGTGGTGGTGTCGCCGGCCTGCATGATGGCCGGGAGGTTCACCGGCAGGAGCTGGGGCTCGCTGGAGCCCGGGGGGCGGGCCGGACCAGGCGGATGTTGTTGACGGCGGCCTCGGGGGCGAGCCCCTCCGGCGTACTGGATCGCGTCCAGGACGGTCTCGTTGCCGGTGATCGGCAGGCGGCCCGGCGCGGCGACGTCTCCCAGGATGTAGAAGACGTGACTGTTGTAGGCCGCCACGTCCACGAACACGCGGTCCGAATCGGCCGGGGCGATCGGGACGACCTTCTTGGTGCCGGCCTCGTTCTCCTCCTCGGCGACCAGGCCGAGGGCCTCATCCGTGAGGTACTTCCTCAGGTGGATGATGATCTTCTCCTTGACTTCCGCGATCGTCAGGCCGTTGACGTATACGTTGCCGTAGAAGCCCAGGGTGATGGTGCCGTCGGGTCGGACCAGGCGTTCCCCCTGGATCGGCCGGCCGGGCAGGCCCTCCAGGACCTCGACGATCAGCAGGTCCGGGGGCTCGACGACGTAGTCGGGCATCGAGACTTTATTCAACTCGATGGGGAGGTTCATCTTGGCGATCTGGTCCTCGGGCACATGGACGGTCTGGCAACCGCACGCGGCCAGGAGGGCCATCGGCGCCAGGATCATCCGGCCGAGCCGGGCCAGGTCGGTTCGAGCGCGATCCATGCGACACTCCTGCCCGGGTTCTCCGGGGCCGGAGAGATGCGGCCGAGAGACGTCCTCGACCTCGATCCCTCGACGTCATCCTTCCGTCCCAACGATCCATCCGCACCGGCCGGGCGATCCCTCGGCCCTCCCGAGCGGGAGGGGCGGGTCCGCCCCGGCCGACCGGCCTCCGAATCCTCCGGAAACCGGGCTTGACATGCTAGTGATCGGCACTCGCCCGGCCATCCTGGAATGGATTTCGCCGGGATGACGGTTAGCGCCCATTATTCCCAAAATACCGGCTCGATCGCCCGTAATAGGACGCCGTGCCGCCGGCCGGGGCGACCGTGTTCCGGCTGAAGTAGCGAGAGGCCGAACCGCCCGGGACCATGGCCGTCCGGGGCATCTCGGCCGCGCGGGTCCTCGGCGTCGCGCCCCGGGCGGTCGCCCCCGCCACGGTCTGGCCGGCCGTCTGGGCCGCCCAGAGATACATCATCGTGTCTCGCGAGGTCGTCGATTGCGCCGTCATGATCGTGTTGAGGTACGGATTCTGGGCGGCGCTGGCGTAGGCGTTGAGCATCCCGGGCTGGGTGCCCGCCTGGCCCAGGCCCTGGGCCTTCGCCCCCGATCCCGCCGCCAGGATCAGCGCCGCCGTCAGAAGGGCCGTCGTCGCGATCGTTCGCATCGGTCCGTTCTCCTCGATCTGGGACCATCTCGGGGGGACCGCCGCGATCCCCGCCCGGTCTGGGAAGGATATCGACCGTCCGGCCTCCGGGAGATCGCCCGTGAGGCCTGCCCCGTCGGGGATTCCCGACCGGCGCCGTCGTCGTTTTCCTCACGACCCCAAATCTCGCAAATCGCCGAAATCCCCCAGAATTGCCATTCGAGTGGAGCGCTAGGGGGACGACGTCCGATCGAACGGAACGAGAACCCGCCCCGCGCGGAGTCCGAGGGGACGGTCCCGAGGCGACGGGGCGACGGCGAGGTCTTCGATCTTCGAGAGCGGAAGAAGGATGCTCATGAACGTCTCCAGGAGGCTTGCCCGGCCGTCGTCCCTGGCGGTCCTGGCCCTGCTCCTCGGGCTGCCGGGCCTGGCCCAGGCGCAGCTCTTTCCGAACCTGCCGATCCGCCGCCAGCGGGTCGATTGTGCGCATGAAAACCCGGCGTACCCGATGATCCGCCAGCAATACTGGGGCTACTACCCGACCTGCTGGCGGAGGTTCCCGCCGGGCTGGGGCTGCCCCAGCGCCGAGGCCCCGAACTGGGCGGCCTCCCTGGAGAAGCAGCCCCTGCCCAAGCCCGAGAACACCGGGCCCGACAACGAGGAAGACGAGATGGGCGGCCCGCAACCCGGGGCGAACCCGCCGGGAGGCCGACCCGGCGCGGGGAACGTCCGGCCCGACGCCCTGCCGCCGCTGCCCGGCGACACTTCGCCGTTCGAGAACCAGCCCCAGCCGCCCGCCGGAGGCGGGAATCCCCCGGCCGGAGGGGCCCGGCCCGGCGACACGCCCCCGGCAGGCACCCCGCCCACGGCCTCCGCCCCGCCCCGACGGACCCGGAGCCTGGTCGCCGGCCTGTTTGGCGGGACCCGCCGCTAGAGCCACCTCCGATTTGGTGCGGCGGTTGATTTTGGGGTGGCACGGGTCATACCCGACCGTACGTGTTTAGCGGGTAAGACGGCTGTTTTCGTCGGGTCCGCCATTGCGGACCTCTTCAGGTCGCCGCGAAATTGAAGAGGTCCGCAATGGCGGACCCGACGAAAACAGCCTGCCAACCCGCGAAACACGTACCCGACTTCAGTCGGGCCTGCGAAACAAGGGATCTTTGTAGGCCCGACTGAAGTCGGACCTACTCGTATCGATGCTTCGAAGGAGTTTTCTACAGGCCGGCACTGGCTTGTTTCGAGGGTTCGGGTCGCGGTACAGTGCCTCTCCTCGTCGCGATCGGATCATCATGTCCGCCCGAGATCCGATCGTTCGACCCGGAAGGGATGCGCCATGCCCCGAGCCGCCCTCCTCGCGACGACGCTCGCCCTGATGGCGATCGTCCCCGGCCCGATCCGGGCCGAGGATCCACCCGCAAGCCCGATCCGCGACCAGTACGAACGGATGAGGGCGAAGGCGACCTCGGCCGAGTCGCTCTGGAAGCTCGCGCTCTGGTGCGAATCGCACGACCTGAAGGCCGAGGCCCGCGAGCAGCTCGCCGAGGTCGTCCGGCTCGACCCGAAGCGAGACGCGGCCTGGAAGCGGCTGGGCTTCAAGAAGGTGGATGGCCAGTGGCTGGACCCGGCCGGGGTCGTCCCGGCGGCCGAGGCGAAGAAGTCGATCCGGGAATGGGGCGAGAAGCTCCAGGCGATCCACAAGAACGTCCACAAGGGCAAGAAGCAGGCCGAGGCCCGGGCGGCCCTGGCGGCGATCGTCGATCCCCTGGCCGTCCCGGCGATCTTCCGGGAGTTCGGCCGGAGCGCGAAGGATCAGAGGATCGCCGTGGACGTGCTCGGGCAGATCCCGGGGGCGTCGTCCTCGAAGGCGCTGGCGTACCTCGCCGTGTTCGGGGCGTCGCCCGAGGTCCAGGCCATCGCCTCGGGATTCCTCCGGCCGAGAGACCCCAGGGATTATGCCCGACCGTTGATTGAACTGATCTCCGACCCCCTGAAATACCGGTTCCAGCCGGTCGGAGGCCCCGAATCGCCGGGCATCCTCTTCGTCGAGGGGGAGACCTACAACGTCCGGAGGCTCTACCAGGCGCCGGCCCCCGACGCCCAGTTCCGCCCCGGCGACTCCCTGATCATCGACCCCGACGGCACCGAGCGAATCCTCCGGCCCGACGCCGGCCCCTCGGTCCTGGAAACCGGGGCGAAGGTCAAGACGGGGCAATCCTTCACGATGAAGGACGCCCAGCAGGCGCTCTATCAATCGGTGATCGCCGCCTCGGATCAACTCCGCAGGGACGTCGAGGCGATGGAGACGCTGAACGCCGACCGCCTGGCGTTTCGGGAGCGGGTCGTGGCCGTCCTGAAGGACGCCACCGGAAAGAATCCGGGGATCGACCGCAAGTCCTGGGCCGACTGGTTCGCCACACTCGATCCGTCCTCAAGAAAGCCCGAGAAGAGGCGGAAACCCGGCGATGTGAAGCCGACGATCGACGAGCTCGCCCCCCTGGCGACCGACACGACCCGGTTCGGCTCGACAGTCCTGCTCGGGAGCGCGGAGGCGATGGCCTCGGGCAAGGGCGGGACGACCTACGCCCCGACCTGAGACTAGAAAACGGCCTCCCCCGGAAGAGGGAGGCCCGCCCCCGGTCGGGGGCGACGCGAACGATCAGGCCGGTTTCCGCCGCCCTCGCTCCGGAACTTCGAGCGAGGGCCGATAGCGATCGTTGAAGCCGACCTTGACGGGCTCGCCGGCCACCAGCCGCTCGATATCGGCCCGGGAATCCAGTTCGAGCTCGCTGAACGAGACCTCGGTCCCGTCGCCGGGCCGATCGGAATCGGCCAGGACGGCGCACTCGGTCAGTTTCCTCACCCCGGCGAAGACCCAACGAGCCGGCCGGCCATCCCAGCGAAACTCCCCCGAGTCGTCCCCCTCGCCCCGTCGCCCCAGCGCCTCGGCCTTCTCGAAGGCGGCCTCCTCGGACTCGGCCTCCACCAGGATGATGTTCTCCCAGGCCGGGAAATGCGTTTGTTTGCCGTCCGAAAACTCCACGAACATGACGACATCGGCCGAATACCAGGTTTTCATGCTCGTCCTCGCTTTCGGAGGTTCCGGCACCCCGCCTATTTCTGGGCCTGGATGACCTTGAGGATCAGGGACGGGTCGTCAGCCGCCCTGGCCTCGACAAGCATGGCGGCCAGGACCTCGCACAGGGGGAGTTTCGTCCGGGCCGCCTCGCGCCTCGCCCACTCGGTGATCTCGTTACTCCCGCCCTCGCGGCTCTTCGTCATGGTTCGCGTCGGGGTCGCTCAACCGGGGACGTCCTGATCCTCCCGTCATGCTAATCCCGGTCGCCCGGCTCTCGAAAGTCCCCGGGCAGGATTCCCCATGGTTCACGGCGGAGCGTGGCACCCGAAGGGCGCCCTGCCTGGCGATTCCTCGAGAAGACAACGGCCCTGGCGGATATCTCGGATGCGGCCGGTGGTCCCGGTGCGTACAATCCTCCGGCGACAATCTCGGGGGCCGTCGAGCGAATCCCCTGGGTCGGGTTGCGACGAACCTCCGGTCCCGGTCATTTCTTGATGAAAACCTCCTCGAAGATCGGCGTGGGGATCGGTCTGGGCCTGGTGGCCCTGGCGGGCACGGCGTCGCTGGTGGCCTCGGTGGGCGACCTCCACGCGCGGATCGACCGCGTGTCTCCCCTTCTGGCCGTGGCCCTGGCGACCGTCGCCGTGGTCGCGGCGGCGGGATCGGCGCTGGCCGGGGCGCGGGTCCTGTGGAAGCTCGGCCGCTCGGAACCACCCGCCACCCAGGCTCCGGCCGACGTCGTCGAGGCCGCCGCCGTCCAGGCGGAGAAGGCCGGGGGCGTGGTCGATCAGGTCGGCGACCAGGCGGTCAAGGCCCGGTTGCAGACCGAGCTCGCCACCTTGAAACGCGATCGGGAGAGCCGGCGGTTCCACCTCGTGGTGTTCGGGACGGGTTCGGCCGGCAAGACCTCCTTGATTAATGCCCTTCTCGGCCACCACGTCGGCAAGACCGAGCCGACGCTGGGCACCACGCGATCGGGCGTCGATCACACCCACGAGATCCACGGGGTGGACGGCACCTTGATCCTGACCGACACCCCGGGCCTCTCCGAGATCGGCGACGGGGGGGCGTTGCGGGAGTCCGAGGCCCGAGACCTCGCCGCCCGCGCCGATTTGCTCCTGTTCGTGGTCGATCACGACCTGGTTCGCTCGGAGTTCGACCCGATGGCGGCCCTGGCGAAGCAGGGGAAGCGGTCGATCGTCGTCCTCAACAAGAAGGATCGCTTCGTCGATCGGGACCGCGAGGCGATCCTGGCCAAGCTCCGGGAGAGGCTCGCCGGGATCGTCCCCCCGGGCGACGTCCTGGCCGTGGCGGCGTCCCCTCGGCCGATCCCGGTGAAGGTCCAGCGCGACGACGGCCGGATCGACACCGTGTTCGAGGACGAGCCGCCCGACCTCGGCGATCTCCAGGACGCCATCGCGGCGATCTTGAAGCGCGAGGGGGACTCGCTCCGGGCCGGCAACCTGCTGTTGAGGGCCCATCTCGTCAGCAAGGCGGCGCAGGACCAGGTGAACGTCGAGAGGCGGGTGCGTGCGCAGGCGATCGTCGATAAATTCCAGTGGATCACCGCGGGGACCGTGTTCACCAACCCGATCCCCGCGCTCGACCTGATGGCCACCGGCGCCGTCCAGTTCCAGATGATCTCGGAGATCGCGGCGGTGTACGGGGTGGAGCTCTCGACGAGCCACGTGCGGATGATCGGCGGCCAGATGATCCAGATGTTGCTGAAGCTGGGGATGGTGGAGGCGGCGAGCTCGTTGATCGCCGGCCTGTTCAAATCGACCCTCGTGGGCTACGCGGCGGGAGGGGCCGTCCAGGTCGTCACGATGGCGTACCTGACCCACATCTCGGGCCAGACCTTCAGCGAGTATTTCGCCCGGGGGCAGAGCTGGGGAGACGGGGGGATGCAGGCGGCCCTGGTCCGCCAGTTCGACCTCAATCGCCGGGCCGACTTCCTCCAGGAGTTCGCCAAGCAAGCGATCGCGAAGGTGGTGAAACGCATCAAGTAGGGTGCATGAAATGCACCAACCCCGCCGCGGCCGAAGGCCGCGAACCAAATCCCCGAATCCCCGAACCCCCGGCATCCCCAAATCCCCGAACCCCGGCATCCTCGAACCCCGTCGCCCGAGGCCCTCCGCATCATGGCCACCGATCCGACCGATCCGAAGGCCGCCGTCGAGCCGCCCGACGCCGTCGAGAAGGCCCGGGAGAGCCTGGAACAGACCCTCGCCGCGCTCAAGCTCTCGCCCGAGGAGGAGCACGCCCTGGCCGAGGAGCTCGAGGCGCTGCGCGACCTGACCGAGAAGCTCGACGCCGGGACGATCGAGATCGCCGCGTTCGGGATGGTCAGCCGGGGGAAGTCCTCGGTCCTGAACGCCCTGGCGGGCAAGGAATTGTTCAAGACGGGGGCCACTCACGGGACGACCACGGTCCGCAACGCCCACCCGTGGGACGTGGCGACGATCGAGAACCCGTCGCTCGAAGGCTCGAAGCTCGTCCTGGTCGATACGCCGGGGATCGACGAGGTCGGCGGAGAGGTCCGCGAGGCCCTGGCCCGAGACGTCGCCCGCCATGCCGACCTGCTCCTGTTCGTCGTCTCCGGCGACATGCAACGGCGCGAATTCGAGGCGCTCAGCGACCTCCGCGAGGCCCAGAAGCCGATGGTCCTCGTGTTCAACCAGATCGACCGCTATCCCGACGCCGACCGCGACGCGATCTATCACAAGATCAAGGACGAGCGGGTCCGCCACCTGATCCGCCCCGAAGACATCGTGATGACCGCGGCGAAGCCCGACCCGTTCCGGGTGAAGATCCGCAAGCCCGACGGCACCACGGTGAACGAGTGGGAATATCCTCCGCCGATCATCGAGCCCCTGAAGGAGAAGATCCTCGAAGTCCTGGAACGGGAGGGGAAGGCGCTGGTGGCGCTCAACGTCCTGATCTTCGCGGGGGATTTGCATCAAGAGATCGTCGCGAAGAAGATGAAAATCCGCGACGACGCGGCCGACCGGACGATCTGGAACTTCGCCGTGGCCAAGGGGGTGGCCGTGGGCCTGAACCCGATCCCCGTGGCCGACATCGCCGGAGGGGCTCGCGGTGGACGTGGCGATGGTCATGGCCCTGAGCAAGGTGTACGGAATCCCCCTGACCCGCAGGACGGCCGCCGGGCTCGTGAAAGACATGGCGCTGGCCCTCGGGACGGTCGGCGTGGTGGAGGTGGGCACCCGGCTCGTGGCCAAGGGCGTGCAATCGGTCCTCGCCGGGCTCACCGTCGCCTCGGGCGGGCTGGCGACCCCGCTCACGATGCTCGGCTACGGCGCCATCGGCCTGACGATCGGCGGGGCGGGGGCGTTCACGTCGTATGTTCTGGGTCATGGCGCCAAGATTTATCTGGCCCAGGGGTGCCAATGGGGCCCTCGGGGGATCAAGACGGTCGTCCATCAGATCCTGGAAGAGGCGAAGGAAGGCTCGGTGCTCGACCGCATCCGGGACGACCTCAAGAAGAAGGTCAAGAAGCCGTGACCGAGGCGAGCAAGCCGGCGAGTCGAGCGCCGTTCTGGCCCGGGGCTCGACCTGGGCGGCCGGGGTCCTGGCGATCGCGGCCGTGGTCCTGGTCGCCGAGATCGTCCTGACCCGGCCGGTCCGCGAGGCGGTGAAGACGTACACCGAGCTGATCGAGGCCGCCAACCGCGGCGACCTCGACGCCGCCCGGGCGTTGTGCACCGAGCGTTACCTGAAATCGCACGGCCTGAAGGCCGCGAAGGAAGGCGGGGTGATCGGCTTGCCCCGGAACATCCACAAGAACTTCCAGGCCTGGCGGGAAGGCCGGGACGTGTTGCTCTGCCCCACCAACCGAGTGGGGCCGGTGTATCGTTTCATCCAGGACGGCGGCCGCTGGCGGTTCGACGGCGTGGCGGGCCTGCTCGGCCCCGAAGGACGGGTCGAGCCGATGGAAGACGGCGAGGACGAGGGGCCGTGAGGGCCGAAATCACGCCTCTTGGAGACCCCCGACCTCTGGGTATCGCTCGGGAGTTTGGGAATCCGGGTCGGAGCCGCTCTGTAGAAGACCCCGATCGACGAGGTGGATCGAGTCGGTCCGACTTCAGTCGGGCCGACAAAGATGCAGAGTTTTCTAGGCCCGACTGAAGTCGGACCGACTCGATCCCTTTCCATCACCGAGGTTTTCTACGGTGAAGGTCGGAGTCCAAACATCGGGTGCCAACGGTCCTCGAACGGGGTCGCGAGATGACGAGATGCCCAGCGACCACGCATGGGTGCCCCGGTTCGAGAACCTGGCGCACCCGGATCGGCGATTTTAGGGAGCCGAAGCGACCCGTTCCGACCCTCCCCAACCCGTCCGACGATGGAGACTTCGGTTGACAGCCCGGGGCCGTCCGCTAGAATCTTGACCTTGCGGGGCTCCCCGAAGGGACGAGGGGCCGGGTCGTCTCAGGGAGGTTCGCCGATGGTCGGCCGGTCGTGGCCCTGGACGGTCTTCCTCGTTCTCGGCCTGGCGTCCGGCGGCCTGGCGCAGGAGCGTCCCGCCGGGCCGGTTCCGGCCGAGCCGCCGAAATCGGCCGCCGCGAAACCCGCCTCGGCCGCGAAGCCCTCGGGCGTCTCCCGCAAGAGCGTCCTGAGCGTCTTCCGGCCGGACAACCCCTTGCTCTGGCCCCTGGCGATCTGCTCGATCGTCACGCTGGGGTTCACCCTCGAACGGACGATCGCGCTGAGGAGAGGCCGGGTCGTCCCTCGCGACTTCGTCGCCCGGTTCGTCGAGCGGCTCGGCTCGGGCAAGCTCGATCGCGACCGCGCCGCCGAGCTTTGCAAGGCGAATGATAGCCCCGTGGCCCGGGTCTTCGGCCACGCCGTCCGCTACTGGGGCCAGCCGGCCACCGAGATCCGCCAGGCCCTCGATCACGACGCCGGCGCCGAGATCCTCGACCTCAAGCGGAATTGCCGGGCCCTGAATGGCACGGCCACGCTCGCCCCGCTCCTCGGCCTGCTCGGCACGGTGGTCGGGATGATCGAGGCGTTCGACTCGCTCTCCTCGCCCCAGGTGGCCGGGATGGGCAAGAGCGAGGCCCTGGCCCACGGGATCAGCCTGGCCCTGGTCACCACGGCGCTGGGCCTGGGCATCGCGATCGTCTCGGTCGTCGCCTACTCGATGCTCCTGCACAAGGTCGATGTCCTGGCCGGGGAGCTCGACGACTCGGCCCAGATGGTCATCGACCTCGTCAGCGGGGAGAACGGCCGGGCCTTCGCCGATCGCCGGGGGACCTCGGGACCCAATGACTCCCCCCGACACGCCCGGACCGAGGCCCTCTGATGCTCTCCCGGCACATGGGCTCGGACGAGATGCCCGTCATCAACATGACGCCGATGGTGGACGTCGTCCTCTGCCTCCTCGTCTTCTTCATGGCCGCGACGAAGCTTTATGACTGGGACGAGGAGCAATTCACCGTCCGGGTCCCCGAGGTCTCCGACGCCGCCCCGCTCACGGCCGCCCCCGAGGATTTGACGATCACCGTCCTCGGCCCCGGCAAGGTCGAGATGGGCGGCAAGGACTATGACCTGAAATCGCTGGCCGAGGCGCTCAAGGCCGCTCGGGAGCGGTTCGCCGATCAGGGCGTTTTGGTCCGGGGGAACTCGACCGAGCCGTATCAGCACATGGCCGACGCCCTCTCGGCCTGCGAATCGGCGGGGATCGCCAACGTCCGCCTCCTCGTCCGCCCGAAGGCCGCCGAGTAGCATCCCGATTCGAAACCGCCCCCACTCCGAGGATTCGCCCGAATGGACCGGCTCCGCGCCCTCTACCAAAGCATCAAGAGCCTCGCCGACCCGACCTATCTGAACACTCTGGCCGGTTCGATGGGCGGGGGGATGTACCTGCTCCTCTTCGCGATCATCTTCGCGGAGACCGGGCTGGTCGTCACGCCGTTCCTGCCGGGCGACTCGCTCCTGTTCGCCGTGGGGGCGATGGCCGCGGTGGGGGCGTCGCCGATCAACCTGCCGCTGACGGCGGTCCTCCTGATCGTCGCGGCCGTCCTGGGGGACGCGGTGAACTACGCCATCGGCGCGAAGCTCGGGCCGAAAGTCTTCTCGCGAGAGGATTCGCGGCTCCTGAACAAGAAGCACCTCCTCGAAGCGCAGAGGTTCTACGACAAGTACGGCGGCAAGACGATCATCCTGGCCAGGTTCGTCCCGATCGTCCGCACGTTCGCCCCGTTCGTCGCCGGGGTGGGGCGGATGAGCTACCGCAAGTTCTTCGCCTACAACGTGATCGGCGGGGCCGCCTGGGTGCTCATCTGCCTGATCGCCGGCCGGGTCTTTGGCGGGATCGATTACGTCCAGAAACATTTTGAGCTGGTCGCGCTGGCGATCGTCGCCATCTCGCTCCTGCCGGTGGCCATCGAGCTGATCCGGGCCCGGCTCGCCAGGAAGGCCGAGCCGGCCGCCGAGCTCCCGGCCGAGGCCGGCGGCTGATCCGGACTCGTCACCTCTTCTTCTTCGCCGGGGCCGAGGTCGCGGCCTTGACCTCCAACGAGCGGACGAATCGGCGGCGGTCGGTGGCCGAGAGGGCTTCTTTCGATCCCGAGGCGACCGCCGAGAAGACCCGGCTCCCGGCCACGACCACCCGGGCCTGGGCTTCGATCTCCGAGTCTCCCTCGGTGAAGTGGAACTCCACGTCGCGGCCGATGTGGCCGTTGGGCTGGATGGCGACGTCGGATTGGACGGCTCCGCCCATGTCCGCGACGATCTTTTTCGCCGTCTCGTCGGCCACCTTCGCCGGAGTCGTCCCTTTTTTCTCGGAGGCGGTCAGGTCGCGATAGGACAGGCGGAACAGGGGGCCAGCTTCGCCCGCTCGGACGGTGAACGCCCGGGTCTTGCCCAGCTTCGGGCCGGTCGATTCGTCGGCCTCCTCGGGTGCGGCGGGCATGTCGATCGCGAAGTTCCCTCCGGGGGCCGAGAACTCCGACCATTCGGGCCGGAACCGGGCGATTTTCGGTTTGGGCCGGGGCGTCAGCGAGTTCAAGAAGGTGTTCACGGCTTCCATGTGGCTTCGGAGCGATCCGGCCGGCGCGAAGGCCACGGCGACGTAGGCGGTCGGGCCGTCGGGGATCACGAACGCCTCGCCCTGGCTGGTTTCGGCGTCGGCGACGGGCTTCACGGAGAGCCGGAGCCTCTGGGCGGCCCGGCCGTCGCGGGACAGCCCGCTTTGCCGGACGACCTCGGCTCCGAAAACGCCCTGGAGGATCGCCTTGCCGCCCTCGAACGGGTCGCGCATCATCCCCGAGGAACCGCCGGCGCCGGTCTGGCCGACGAGGACGGCGTACGTCACGCCGTCGGCCGTCGCGGATCGGAGGCGGACGGCCACGTCCTTGCCCGAGATCGAGACGGTTTGCTCGCGATCCTGGACCTGGGGAGGCATCATCGCCCGGTAGCGGTCGGCCTCGGAGACGGTCTCGACCCACGGGGGGGCCGGGGCAGGGGCAGGGGCCTCGGCGCGGTCCGGGGCGGTCAGGCGGAAGGAGTCGAAGAAGGCGTTGATGGCCGGGTCGTCGAGCCGGGCGCGGTCGCCGATCACGCGAAGGTCGTAGACGCGGGGACCGGTCACGATCAGACGGAACCGGCCTCCCTGGGGAGGCCCGTTGGGCTCGCTCGGCGGGGCGTCGTAGCGGAATTCCAGGGTCGAGTGGCCGAACATCCGGGTCGCGCGAGACTGGGTTTGCGTCCCCGAGTCGCGGCGGATCGCCGAGGTCTTGTAGTCGTCCAGGAACTTGGCCTGATCCGCCGGGGGCACCGGGTTGACCAGTTCGAGGACCAGGACGTTGACCGCCAGGCCCGGCGGCTCGGCGAAGGTCACGAGGATCTTCCTGGTCACTCCGCCCTGGCGAGGAGGCTGGACCTTCTCCTGGGGCGAGTCCGGCATCCGGACGGAATACCCGCCTTCGGCCGAGGTATAGTCGGTCGGCTTCGCCGGCAAGGCCCGGGGCGGATCGCCCGGTCCGGCCGGTGCCGGGTCGGGCGGGGCCTGGGCCGTCCGCTCGCTGGGCGTCACCGGGTTCAACAGCCGGAATGACCTGAGGAACGCATCCCCGACCGGCCCGTTCACCCGATCCTTCGACCCGGCGACCATCACGTTGTACAGCCGGTTGCGGACGAGGGTGGCCCGCGACCGGATCAGCACGCCGTCGGGAAGGGCCTTGCTGGCCGGCATCTGGACGACATATTCCCGGGACGGGTGGCCATCGAGGGTCGATTCCTTCCTCGACAGGAATTTCCCGCCCTTGGCGGCGAGCGCCTCGGGCTGGCCCTCATCGAGGATCGCCTTCGCGTCGATGGAGGCGAAGTTCTCGGGGTAATCGTTGACCAGGACGGCGAAGTTCAGCCCGTCGGTCCCATCGACCCGGTGGACCCGGAAATGGATCGGCCCGGAGTCCGAGGGCTCGTCGTGGGTCGAGAGCTTCGGGGCCGCCGGGAACGCGACCGAGAAGTTCAGCTCGGGCGACTCATACGGCTTCTTCGCCGTCTTCCCGCATCCGCAGGCCAGGAGCAGCAGCACACAGCCGACAAGGCGCTTCATGAAGGGGGGCTCCGAGGGGGGATTTCGGCCCATCACGATATCATCAGAGGACGAGGGCTGCCATCCCCCGGGCGGCGCCTCGGGACCGTCGTTGGCATTCGCCGGGCGGGTCGGTAGGATGGATCGGGTCCGGTCGCGGCGGTCGAGGCCGCCGGACTCCCGCCGATTCGCCCCCTTCGGATGCTCGCCATGCCCTCGCCGAACGACCGCCCCTCCCTGCGCTCCGACACCATCACCAGGGGCGACTCCCTCGCCGGCCATCGCGGACATTTCCAGGAAGGGACCTGAGCTGATCGCCCGCCGATCCAGTTTCCGTCTCCAGCCTCGGGACCAGCGTCTCGACCTAGAAGGAGCCGAAGAATCGCCTTCGGTCGTGCTCCCGCCCGATCCCGAATCGGCGGGTCGCGGACGGTCTCCGACGGGGTGAGGACGGCTGTCCATGCGGATCTATCTCGACATGTGTAGCCTTCAGAGGCCGCTGGACGACCGATCCCAGCTCCGGGTGCGCCTGGAGGCCGAGGCCGTTCTCGCGGTCCTCTCGCATTGCCGATCGGGCCGGTCCGAGATCTTCTCGTCCGATGCCCTCGAATATGAGGCGGTGCGCAACCCGCACCCTGTTCGGCGGGCCCATGCCCTGGATATCCTGGGAGAGGCGGACGAGTTCGTTGTCGCCTCCCCAGAGCTCGAAACTCGGGCCCGGACGTGGGTCGAAGCCGGCCTCAAGCCCTTGGACGCGCTCCATCTGGCCGGTGCTGTGGAGGCCGGGGCCGATTTCTTCTGCACCTGCGACGATCGCTTGTTGAAGAGGGCGCGGTCGCTGAACACGGGGGCGACCCGGGTCCTCAGCCCTCTGGAACTCTTCGGGGAGCTCGGGCGATGAGCGATCGGCAAGAGCCGCTGGCCGAGGTGACGAGCCGGGCGTTCGAGATCCTCTACCGCGAGCTCGGGCCGGTCGATACGCTCCGGTTCATCGGCCAGTTCACGACCGGGCTCGGCGACTACACCGTCGAGCGGGACGCCCTCCAGGATTCGCGGACCCTGGACCAGATCCTCGCCGAGATCCGCGAGAAGAAGCCGCGGGGATAGCCGGCCCGGCGGGACTCGATCGGCCGGGGCTCCGCGGTTGGAATCCTTCCGGGCGGTCGGTAGGATGGATCGGGTCCGGTCGCGGCGGTCGAGGCCGCCGGACTCCCGCCGATTCGCCCCCTTCGGATGCTCGCCATGCCCTCGCCGAACGACCGCCCCTCCCTGCGCTCCGACACCATCACCAGAGGCGACTCCCGCGCCGGCCATCGCAGCTTGCTCCGCGCCACCGGGGTCCAGGAAGGGGACTGGGGCAAGCCGTTCATCGCGATTTGCAACAGCCATGTCGACATCATCCCGGGCCACGTCCACCTCCAGGAGGTGGGCAATTACGTGAAGGAGTGCGTCCGCGAGGCGGGCGGCGTGCCGTTCATCTTCAACACGATCGGCGTGGACGACGGGATCGCGATGGGCCACAGGGGGATGAAGTATTCCCTCCCCTCTCGCGAGCTGATCGCCGATTGCGTGGAGACGATGATCGAGGCCCACCGCTTCGACGCCATGATCTGCATCCCGAACTGCGACAAGATCGTGCCGGGGATGTTCATGGGGGCCATGCGATGCAACATCCCCACCCTGTTCGTCTCGGGCGGGCCGATGGAGGCGGGGAAGACCGAATCGGGCCAGACCGTGGACCTGATCGACGCCTTCATCGCGTCGGCGAAGAGGCAGCAGGGGCAGATCTCGGCCGAGGAGCTGGAGGCCATCGAGATGGCCGCCTGCCCGACGTGCGGGAGCTGCTCGGGGATGTTCACGGCCAACAGCATGAACTGCCTGGCGGAGGCGATCGGGATGGCGCTGCCCGGCAACGGCACGATCCTCGCCACGTCGGCCGATCGCAAGTCGCTGTACCGCCGGGCGGCGAAGCGGGTGGTCGAGATGGCCCTGGACTTCGCCCGACTCGGGCCCGGCCACGGGATCCTGCCCCGGGAGATCGCCAGCCTCGCCGCGTTCGACAACGCGATGATCCTCGACATGGCGATGGGCGGCAGCACCAACACGCTCCTTCACCTCCTGGCGATCGCCCACGAGGCCGAGGTCCCGTATTCGATGGGCCGGATCAACGAGCTCGCCCGGAAGACGCCCAACCTCTGCAAGGTGGCGCCCTCGGGCAAGTACCACGTCGAGGACGTGGCCCGGGCCGGGGGGATTCACACGATCCTGGGGGAGGTCGCGCGAGGCTGCCCCGGCCTGCTCGACCCGTCGGTGCCGACGGTCACCGGGCATTCCCTGGGCGAGAACATCGCCGCGTATGACGTCCGCCAGGCGGAATCGGCGGCCCATGCCCGGGACCTCACCAGGGTCCGGCCCGGAGGGAAGCGGACGACTCGCGCGTGGAGCGTCCCGAGCGTGGCGGAGGACCCGGAGACGTCGCTGGCCGTCCTGGACGCCCCCGAATCGGCGGAATCCGGCGACGGATTCGATCCGTTCGACGTGATCCGCACGGTCGAGACCGCCTATTCGGCCGAGGGGGGCCTGTCGATCCTCTACGGCAACCTCGCCCCCGATGGCGCCGTGGTGAAGACGGCCGGAGTGGACCCGGCGATGCTCCGCCACGTCGGCCCGGCGGTGATCTTCGAGAGCGAGGAGGACGCTTATAACGGGATCGTCTTCGGCAAGGTGAAGGCCGGCGACGTGGTGGTGATCCGGTACGAAGGCCCCCGGGGCGGCCCCGGGATGCAGGAGATGCTGGCGCCGACGACGGCGATCAAGGGGGTGGGACTGGGGGAACGCTGCGCCCTGGTGACCGACGGCCGGTTCTCCGGAGGGACGGCCGGGGCGTCGATCGGCCACGTGAGCCCCGAGGCGGCGATGGGAGGGCCGATCGCCCTGATCCGCGAGGGGGACGCCATCGAGATCGACATCCCGGCCGGGCGGCTCTCGGTCAGGCTGTCCGACGACGAACTGGACGCGAGGCGCCAAGCCTGGTCGCCGCCGGCTCCGAAAATCTCCAGGGGCTACCTCGCCCGGTACGCCCGGATGGCCACCAGCGCCGACACGGGGGCCATCCTGCGATGGGAATGATCGGGCGTCATGGCCGTCACCCCCGGCGCAACCCGTTCTGGCCGATCGGAAACCGCCGAGGGGCCGGCGAGTTGGCTCGGGTCGCCCCGATGCCCGGCCGATACGAGAGCAGACAAGTCCCGGACCCCCTCACGGCGGGGGAGGCGGGGAAAATATTGCGTGCATGGGTGGATTTTCTATTTGACAGGGGTGGCGCGCGACTGTTATCGTCGTGAGACATCCGGTCATATAGGGACGAGATAACGCCGGCCCCCGAGGTGGGGGGGCGCCACCGGACGGCGCGTTCGAGACCCGGTCCTCTGCGCGATCTGGAGATGACTCTCATGAGCGGTAGCCGATTGGGCCATGGGCGGCCGGGGGGACGGGTCCGCCGCGAGGCGAGGCGGCCGGGCGTCGAGGCCCTGGAGGCCCGCCGGCTGCTGGCGACGTTCACCGTCACGAACAATCAAGATTTGCTGCTGGGCGTGGTCGTCCCGGGCTCGCTCCGGGACGAGATCGACAAGGCCAACGCCAATCCGGGCCCCGACAAGATCGTCTTCAACATCGCCGGCTCGGGCATCCACACGATCGAGCCCTCGATCGCCCTGCCCACGATCACCGACGCGGTGTCGATCGACGGCACGACCCAGCCCGGTTACGCCGGGCAGCCGCTGATCGAGATCGATGGCGCGATCGCGGGGGTGGGCGTCCCGGGCCTCCGCCTGGCCAGCGGCAGCATCCTGGTGAAGGCCCTGGCGATCAACCGCTTCACCGGGGCGGGCATCCGGGTCGAGGCCAACCAGGACACGATCCAGCTCTGCTTCCTCGGCACCAACCCCACGGGCAACTCCGCCGAGGGCAACGGCGACGCGGGTCTGTACCTGGCCGGCGCCTCCAATACGATGATCGGCGGCTACGACGCCACGTCCGGGTCGTCGCTGGGGAATGTGATCGCCGGCAACGGGGCCGGGGGGATCAACATCTTCGGCAACGGCGCCACGAGCAATCAGGTGCTGGGCAACTTCATCGGCACCGACGTCTCGGGCGGCCGTGGGGTCGGCAACACGGGCGACGGCCTGATCATCAACGGCGGCAGCTTCAACCTGATCGGCGGGACCGACCTGGGTTCGGCCAACGTGATCTCGGGCAACTCGGGCAACGGCGTCCACATCCTGGGCGGCGCCCACAACAACTCGGTCATGGACAACTACATCGGCACCGACGGCAGCCCGTCGGGCGCCGGCACCGGCTCCACCTCCGGCGGCAATATCCCGGTGGCCAATGGCGCCGCCGGGGTCGCGATCAATGACTCCCCGCGCAACTTCATCGGCGGGAGCGGCGACCCGAACGGCGGGAACATCATCTCGGGCAACACGGGCGCGGGCGTCCTGATCAACAATTCCAATTCCGTGCTGGTCCAGGGCAACATCATCGGGGCCGACTACTCGGGCACCAAGAACCTCGGCAATCTGGGCACGGGCGTCGATGTGGTCATGAGCTCCGGCGTCCAGATCGGCGGGACGCTCTCGGGCGCCTCGAACATCATCGCCTTCAACGGCAAGCCCGGGTCCAGCGGCGGGGCAACGATCGAGTCGGGCACGAACAACCCGATCCTCAACAACTCGTTCTTCAGCAACTACGGCCTGGGGATCATCCTGAGCAGCCCCGGGGGCCAGCCGGTCCTCAACGGCTCCCAGGGGACGACCGGGCCGAATAACTATCAGCCGTTCCCGGTGCTGACCGAGGCCGCCACCGCCGCCGGGAGGACGCTGATCCAGGGCACGATCACCGCCCAGGCCAACACCGTCTACACCATCCAGTTCTACTCCAATGCGAGCCGGGACCCGAGCAACTTCGGCGAGGGCCAGTCCCTGATCGGCACGAAGCTGATCACCACCGACGGCACGGGCCTCGGCACGATCAACGTGACGCTGCCCACGCCCACGGTCGTCGGCCAGTACGTCTCGGCCACCGCCACGGACCCCATGGGCAACACGTCCGAGTTCTCCCTGGACCAGCAGGTCACCCAGGCGAACCAGGCGAACCTCGCCGTGGCGATCGTCGCCACGCCGAACCCCTCGACGCTCGGCTCGCCGCTGAGCTACACGCTGACGATCTCCAACAACGGACCGGACCCGGCCACCGGGGTCCAGCTCGTCGACACCCTGCCCCTGGGCGTCACGTTCGACTCGGCCACGGCGACCCAGGGGACCGTCTCCCCGGCCGCGAACCTGGTCATCGGCGACATCGGCACCATCGCCCCGCTGGCGACGGTCACGGTCACCATCGTCGTGACTCCCAACGCGACCGGCCAGGTCGTCAACACGGCCAACGTCACCTCCGGGGAGATCGACCCGGACACCAGCGACAACACGGCCACCCAGACGACCACGGTGGACATCCCGGCCGACCTGGGCGTGACCCTCAAGAGCGACCCGACCTCGGTGACCGTCGGCCAGAACGTCAGCCTCGTGGCGATCGTGACCAACTTCGGCCCCGGGGCCGCGACCGGGGCGAAGATGACGATCACGCTGCCCCCGGGCGTGAGCTACGTCACGTCCGCCTCGGGGCAGGGGTCCACCACGTACGCCAACGGCGTGGTCACGGCCAACATCGGCACCCTGGCCAACGGCGTCTCCTCGGCGGTCCGGGTCACGGTCACGGCGCCGATCTCGGTGCCGGCCTCCGGCGCCCTGAGCGTCTCGGCGAGCGTCTCGGCCAACGAGATCGAGCCGGCCGGGCCCGACCCGACGCCCAACACGGTGACCCTGGCCGTGCCGGTCCTGCCGTCGTCGGACCTCTCGGTCACGCTCACGCCCAACCCCGAGCCGATCCTCGCCGGCCAGAACCTCACCTACAGCTACGTCGTCCAGAACAACGGGCCGAGCGCGGCGACCAACGTCCTGTTCAGCAACGTGGTCCCGGCCGGCGTCCAGTTCCTCGCGGTTCCTCCGCCGAGCCAGGGATCGGCGCTCTACGACGGGACGACCGTCTCGGCCAACCTCGGCACGATCGCCCCGGGCGGGTCCGTCACCGGCACCTTCGTCGTCCGGCCGCTGAACCCCGGCTCCTCCCCGACACGGCCCGGGTCTCCGCCGATCAGCCCGACCCGGTCCTCACCAACAACACCGCCACCATCGTTTCGACGGTGAGCCCGGCGGACCTCGGCCTCTCGGTCTCCGCCACGCCCGACCCGGCCGCCGCCGGCCACAACCTGACCTACACGATCATCGTCAGCAACGCCGGGCCCGCCGACTCGACGAATACGACCGTCGTCGACGTCCTGCCCCTGGGCGTCACGTTCGTCTCGGCCACGCCGACCCAGGGGAACGTCACCTTCGCCGCCGGCAAGGTCACCGCGAACCTCGGGACGATCACCAGCGGGGCGAGCGTCCCCCTGACCATCGTGATCACGCCCTCGACTTCCAGCCAGATCGTCAACACGGCCTCCGTGACGTCCGATCAGGTGGACGTGGACCCGGCGAACAACACGGTCCAGACGACCACGAACGTCAGCCCGGCCGACCTCGGCGTGGGCGTCGGCATCCTGCCCTCGACGGTCCTGGCCGGCAACCCGGTCACCTTCACCGTCTTCGCCACGAACAACGGGCCGAACGTCGCCACCAACTCCGTGGTCGCCAACCTCCTGCCGACCGGCTTCACGCTCGTCTCGGCGACCGCCACGCAGGGGACCGTGCTGACCGGCGGATCGGGAGTGGCCGTTCAGCTCGGCAGCCTCGCCCCGGGGGCTCGGCCACGCTGACGATCGTGGCCGTGGCCACGAGCTCCGGGACGTTCACCGACAACGCCTCGATCTCGGCCGATCAGTTCGACCCGAATTCGACGAACAACGTCGCCTCCGGGACGGTCACCGTGACCAACGGGCCGGGCACCCTCCAGTTCTCCGCCCCGAGCTACACCTTCAGCGAGACGGCCCGGACGGCCCAGGTCACGATCGTCCGGGCCAGCGGGAACCTCGGCGCGGTGACGGTCAACTACGCCACGGCCGACGGCACGGGGGTGGCGGGGACCAACTACACGGCCGTCTCCGGGACGCTCACCTTCGCCGCCGGTCAGCTCTCGCAAACGATCAACGTGCCGATCCTCGACGACGGCGTGGTCAACGGCAACAAGACCGTGAACCTCGCCCTGAGCAGCCCGGGAGGCGGGGCCTCGCTCGGCTCGCCGTCCACGGCGACCTTGATCCTGACCGAAGGGGACTTCGACGTCACCGGCCCGCAGGTCACGAACGTCCAGCCGGTCGGCGCCGGGCGGCTCTCGGGGGTCACGATCACCTTCAGCGAGCCGCTGGACCCGGCCCGCGCCACCAACCCGGCCAACTTCGCGCTCTACGGGCCGACCAAGGCGGGCGGGCTCGCCCCTGTGGCGATCCTCCCGCCGACCTATGACGCCTCGACCAACACCGTGACCATCACCGCCGCCCAACCCCTGGCCCTGAACACCAATTACCGGCTGGTCGTCAACGGGTCGAGCACCTCGGGCGTGGCCGACATCTACGACAACCTGCTCCAGGGCAGCGGCAGCAACGGCACCGACTTCGGCGCCTACTTCGCCCGGGGCACGGCCCTTCGCTACACCGACCACGACGGCGACCACGTGAGCCTGAACCTCAAGGGGGCCGGCTACCTCGACCTGTACCGCCTGGACAACGGCGAGGGGCAGACGCTCACCGTCGTCGGCGGGGGACGGGGCCGGAGCGTCCTGAGCGGGTCGGTCCGCAAGGGGGCCGCCGGCAGCGACGGGGTGACGACGTTCGCCCAGATCCTCGGGGCCGGCTTCGGCCAGGTCAACTCGCGGTTGACCACCGGGCCGTTCTACGTCTCGACGGTCACCGCGCTGATCAAGACGAAGTCCAAGGGCGCCTCGGCGGCGATCGCCCACGCGACGCCCGCCCATGCCGTGCCGAGCCTGTCGGCGAAGTTCTTCGCCCGGGCCGCGAAGCGGACGGCCCACCGCTGATCCCCGATCGCCTCGAACCGCATCCCCACCCGGGGCGGAAGCGTCCCGGGCCGGGGCGCCTGCGCCCGAGGTCTCGACCCTGTCCCGGAGTCCCCGATGTCACAGGATGGACGCCGCCCCCGACGGTTCCTCGCCTCGGTCGATCGCCTGGAAGACCGTCGCGTCTTGACCTCGCTGGTGGGACTCACCCAAACCGGCGTCCTGGAACGGTTCGACTCGGCCCAGCCCGGGACGATCCTCGGCTCGGCCTCGATCACGAACCTCCAGTCCGGCGAGTCCATCCTGGCCCTGGCCACCCGGACGACGACCGGCCAGCTCTACGGCCTGGGCAGCTCCGGCCGGCTCTACGTCCTGAACCCGACCAGCGGGATGGCCCGGATGGTCGGCTCCGGCCCCCTGGCGGCCTCCCTGAGCGGCTCGGACTTCAACCTCACCTTCGACCCGGTCTCCGGCGCCCTGCGCCTGACCAGCAATTCCGGGCTCGACTTGAGGGTGGACCCGGACACCGCCGCCGTCACGATCGACGCCAACCTCGCCTATTCCCAGTCGGATTCCGGCGCGGGTTCGGCGCCGGCGATCGTCGGCGAGGCGTACTCGAACAACGTCGTCGGGGCCGCCACGACCACGCTCTACGGGATCGACGCGACTCGGGGCGTCCTGGTCCTCCAGGGGTCGCCCAACGGCGCCCCGGTCTCCCCGAATTCCGGGCAGCTCACCACCGTCGGGAACCTGGGCGCGGTCGCGACGGCCCCGGGCGGCCTGGTGATCGACGGCGCCCAGGGCCTCGCGGCCTTGATCCCCTCGGGATCGGGTTCCTCGACGCTCTACAGCGTGAACCTCGCCACCGGGGCGACCACGACCATCGGCAGCATCGGCGGGCCGACCCCCGTGATCGACATCGCCCTTTTGGCCCCGGGCCAGACCGTCTACGGCCTGACCTCCGCCAACTCGCTGATCGCCTTCGCCAGCAACACGCCCGACACCACCATCCGCAACCAGGCGATCACCGGGATGCTGCCGGGCGAGGTGGCCCTGGGCATCGATTTCCGGCCCGCCACCGGCGGCCTCTACGCCGTGGGGAGCTCCGGGCGGCTCTACACGATCAACCCGACGACCGCCGTGGCCTCGATCGTCGGCGCCGGCGTCCCGTTCAGCCCCGCCCTTCAGGGCAACCGCGTCTCGATCGACTTCGACCCCGCCACCGACCGCCTCCGCGTCGTCAGCGACATCGGCCAGGACCTGGTGATCAACCCCGACGACGGACTCGTCGAATCGAGCGATCCGCCCCTGACCTACGTGGCCGGAGACCCCAGCGCCGGGCTCGCCCCGGACGTCGTCGGCATCGCGTACACCGGCGCCGTCGGCTCGGCCGGCTCGACGATGTACGGGATCGACTCGGCCCGGGATAACCTCGTCCGCGAGACCGTCGACAACTCGGGGAACCTCGCGACCGTCGGCGCGATCGGCCAGGCCACGACGAACTTCACCGGCTTCGACATCGCGTCCAACGGCCAGGCGTTCGCCTCGTTGACCCCGCCGGGCTCGCCGACCTCGCTGTTCACGACCATCAACCTCACCACCGGGGCGGCCACGCCGATCGGCGCGATCGCCGGAGGGGTGACTGTCGCGGACCTCGCCGTTGCGCCGTCGGGCCTCGCCCAGTTCGCTTCGCCCGCCTACTCGGTCAGCACGGCGTCGCCGTCGGTCACCCTGGTCGTCAACCGGGTGTCGGGATCGACGGGCACCTCCACGGTCGACTTCGCCACCAGCAACGGGTCGGCCCAGGCGGGCGTCGACTACTTCGCCACCTCGGGCGTCCTGACGTTCGGCCCCGGCGAGACGTCCAAGGCCATCTTCGTCACGCTGATCCCCGGCTCGGTCACCTCGGGGTCGCGGACGTTCAACGTGACGCTCACGCCGGTGCAGGGGGGGCTGGGCGTCGGCTCGATCGCCTCGGCCGTGGTGACCATCAACGCCCTGGCGCCGGCCTCGACCGGCACCCTCCGATCGGCCGATTTCCAGGGGCCGGCGCCCGCCGTGTCTTCGGTCCTCCTGAGCTTCTCCGGGCCCATCGACCCGAACCTGGCGTCCGACCCGTCGCGGTTCGCCGTCGAGGCCACGGCCCTGAAGTCCTCGACGGCGACGGCCGTCTCGATCGCCTCGGCGACCTATAGCGTGACGGCCCATACCGTCCTGCTGACGTTCACGTCGCCGATCGCGCTCGCCCCGCTCTCCGCGCTCCGGGTCTCGGCGACCGGGCTCGGCCCGAACGGGGCCAACGCGACCCTGGATTACACCCTCCTGCACGGCCGGACCGTCCGCTACCGAGACGCCGACGGCGACCGCGTGACCCTGAGCCTGACCGGGCGAAAGGCCTCGCTCGACGTGATCCGCCAGGCCAGCGGAGAGGCCCAGGGCGCCTGGGTGGACGGCCCCGGATGGGTCGTCACCGGCGGCGTGGCGGCGAGACGAGGCTCCAACCACAAGACCTCGATCGCCCGCTTCACCACCAACGGTGCGCGGCTCAGGCTGCCCCGAAAAATCGTGATCGGGCAGACGTCTTCAAGTTAACCGTCGGGGTCTCCTCTGTAGAAAACCCCGGTGATGGAAAGGAATCGAGTAGGTCCGACTTCAGTCGGGCCTACCAGTCTAGACAACGTTGTAGGCCCGACTGAAGTCGGACCTACTCGATCGACCTCGTCGAACGGGTTTTCTACGGAGCAGGCGGATTCCCTCTCCCCGGCCTCCGGGGAGAGGTTCCCTCGTTCCCGGACGATCACGAGGACGCCATTCACTCCGGGTCCAGGGCCTGCAACTCCTCGGGGACGAACCGGCCATCGACCCGGATCGGCTGGCCGTCGAAGGCGATCGTCCCTCCTCCGCATTCGCTCCTCTGGATCTGCACGAGGTCCCAGTGGATCTTGGAGCGATTGCCGTTGTCGGCCTCGTCGTAGGCGTTGCCGGGGGTCAGGTGGAAGCTGCCGGCGATCTTCTCGTCGAACAGGATGTCGCGCATCGGGTGCAAGATCCGGGGATTGCAGCCGATCGACCATTCCCCCACATATTTGGCCCCCTCGTCCGAATCGAAGATCGCCCGGAGCTTCGCCGGGTCGCCGGCCTCGCAGGTCGCCTCGACGATCTGGCCATCCCGGAATTCCAGGCCCACGCCGTCGAACGACGATCCCTGGTAGATCGTCGGCGTGTTGAACCGGACCCGCCCGTTCACCGAGTCGCGGACCGGGCAGGTGAAGACCTCGCCGTCGGGGATGTTCATCTGCCCCGCGCAGGGGACGACCGGGATGCCCTCGATCGAAAACCGCAGGTCGGTCCCCGGCCCGGTGATCGTGACCTCCCGGGCCGCCTCCATCCGTTCGACCAGGGGCCGGAGGGCTTTCGCCAGCTTCGGATAGTCGAGGTTGCAGACGTCGAAATAGAAATCCTCGAACGCCTCGGTGCTCATCCCGGCCTGCTGGGCCATGCTGGCCGAGGGCAGGCGGAGGACGCACCATTTCGTGTGCTTGACCCTCTGCTCGAAATGCACGGGCATCACGTACAGGCCGTTGTACAGCCCCAGTCGGTCCTGGGCGACGTCGGCCATCTCGTTGATGTTCTTCGCGCCTCGGAGTCCGAGGTACGCCTGGACGTTCTTCATCCGCAGGAGGTCCGCCTCGGCCCAGAGTTTCATCTGGGGCTCGGTCGCGTGGCGGACCATCTCGCGGAGGAGCCGGGTCGATCGGGTCTCGATCAGCACATGAGCCCCCTTCCTCGCGGCCTTGCGGGCGAGGAGGCGGGGCAAGGTGTCGTCTTCCAGGTCGAAGCATTCGATCAGGAGCGTCTCGCCGGCCGAGAGCCGGGTCGAGTGATTCACGAGGATGTCGGCCAGGGCGTCCCAGCGAGGATCGGGCATGAGCGGGGTCCGGGGATCGAGGGTCGAGCGTCATCGGCCCCTCAGTGTACGCCCGACCGCTCGTCCGGGCCATCTTCGGGGGATCATCCTCTCTCCTCCGCCCGCGATCCGATAAACTGTGAGGGTGGCGATCCCGGCTTCGAGGGGGATTCCGGTCATGACTCGGAGGACTCAGGCAGCGATCGCCGTCGGGGCCGCGGTCCTCGTCGCGATCGGCGCGACCGCGTATTTCACGCTCCGCGACCGGCCCCAGACCGTCCACGTGAAGGCGGAATCGATCGCCGACGAGGACGGCCACTTCCACTGGCGGTGGACGTTCACCTCCAACGGCCGATGGGAGTCGTTCGGCCAGGGACTTCTGGGCGGGGAGAACGTCCTCGCCCTCGAACCGCCCGGCAAGTACGACTCGGGGCCGATCCGCTTCTTCAAGAGGGCGACGGGGAGCGGGGCGAACGTGTTCGTCTACGAGATCGAGGCGAAGGCCGGCGCGAACTCGACCGCCCCGGGCCGCGAGCCCGTCACGATCGACCTGAAGTTCCGCGGGAACAACGGAGGCGCGCCCTCGATGACCGGGAACCACTCCACGCAGATCCCCGAGCGGACCTGGCGATCCCAGTTCCGGGCGATCCAGACCTCCGAGGCCACGTACAAGGTCCCCGCCACGATCCGATTAGGGGTCGTGGAAGGGACCACGGAGGTCATCGAGTTCCGCTAGAGGGCCGAATCCCGGGGATTCCGTCGGGTGGGGTGCCTCGCTCGCGGATCAAAGGTCGTCGATCTCGTCCAGCAATGTCCAGAATTCCGGGTTGATCCCCAGCCGGACGAGCCCCGGCATCGGCAGCGAGGGGACCGGCAGGTTCAACGGGTCGGCGACGCTCCCGAGGCCGCCCGACTGGCCGGGCCGGGTGGTGACGAAGTAGTAGGCCAGGCGGAAGTTCGTCCTTCGGGGGAGGTCGATCTTGCCGAAGCTGGGCAAGTCATACGAGGAGAGTTCCAGGAAGAGCCCCGTCCCCGAGATGCCCAGGTTGAAGCTCACCTTGCGATGATGGGTCAAGGGGTCGCCCGAGGGCTTGCCGTCGCCCGCGCCCCCCACCATCGCGATCAGCAGGCATCCGATCCCGATCGTCATCGATCCTCCTTCCGAGAACGAGGAAGGGCCGACCGCCGAGTGGACGGCGATCGGCCCGGTTCGAACGTCGAGGCGCGTCGGTCCGTTTACTTCTTGCCGTTCGGGCTCCCGACCGGCGCCTTCATCACCCGGACGGTGATCTCCATCATCCCCCCGCCGGCGATCGGCACCTTGAGGGTGACCGGCTCGTCCTTCATGGCGTGGATGGCGAGCTCGCTGTCGAACTGGCACGCCCCCTTGGGATTCATCACGCGGAGGCCCAGGGCCCCGAGAGGGTTCTCGGCCTCGAGGTCGCGGTCGTCATCGTCCTCGTCGCACTCGTCGTCGCAGTCCTCGCAGCAGGCGGGGGCCTTCACCGCGGAGGCCGCGGCCTTCGCCTCGGGCTGGGGTTCGTCGGAGGCGAACGCGGCCGGGCCGATCAGGCGATCGTGGAAGAACTTCTCGACGAGCCGGGCGCGGGCCTCGCCCGATTCGGTGGTCTTCGGCGACACCGACGTCACGAAAATCGGTCCGCCGTCGAGGATCGTGACGGTCTTCTCCTCGACCAGGGCGATCGCGGAGCGATACCGGGCGAGGTAATCGGCCTTCTGGATGCTCGCGGTCGCGCGGCGGTCCACGGCGTCGAGATAGCGGTCGATCGAGACCCGGCCCTGCTCGTAGAACGCCTTCATGGCGTCGAGCCGTTGCGTGGCGGCGTCCTCCAGGCGGCATGCGGTTCGATACGACTGGTGGAGGGCGTTCGCCTCGCGGGCCATCCGGCCGGGGTCCGAGAGGCCCTCTTCACCCGTGAGGTCCAGGTCCCGGCCCGTCGCGGAGAGATCGGGCGGAACGGCCACCTTCGGGTCGGTGGTGGTCAGCAGCTTCGGCCTGGGGCCGGAGGGCGTCTTGCCCATCATCCGGGACATCCTCGCCTCGATGAGGTCCCGTTTGACGATGGCGGTCGCGAGATCCTGGCGGGCCCGTTCCAGATACTCGGCGGCCCGGGCCACGTCGGCGGGGTTGCCGCCGCCGTCCTGGCACTTCGCCGCCTCCTGAGCCACGATGCATTCGGTCGTCAGGACGGCCGCCTCGCGGGCCTGGCAATCGGCCTGGGCGGAGCTCGAGAGCCCAGTACTGGAGATGGACGACTCGGGCCAGGGCGCAGACATCCGCCGCGACGTCGGCGCCGGGGCGGGCGGCGGCGGGGATCGAGATCGTCGGCAGGTCCGGCCCGCACGGGTC
Source organism: uncultured Planctomycetota bacterium (assembly GCA_963737655.1). Classification (GTDB taxonomy): domain Bacteria; phylum Planctomycetota; class Planctomycetia; order Isosphaerales; family Isosphaeraceae; genus JAQGHR01. Next base: position 446,671 of record CAVTTN010000002.1, read on the forward strand.
GGCGGCGGGCTCCCTCTCCAACAGCTTCGACGTCGAATGGAACGGCTTGATGGCGCAGCCCTGCCCCGCGACAAATGGGAGCTGGAAATCCGGCGAGAAGTCGCCGGGATTCGACCCCTTCATCCCTTCGGGAGATTTGATCCGTGGCGGCGCCGAGGGCATCGAAGAAACGCGGATCGGCAGGATCACCGGATCGACGCCCGCGGGCAGGTTCGCGATCGGCGACTCGTGGATCACCAGCTCCTCGCACTCAATTTGAGTGCCCTGACCCTTCGAGTTCTGGGAGACGATGACTTCGCCCCGGGCCGAGATCCTCATCGGGCGGATGGCCCCCGGGGCCTTCGCCAGGGAGTCGGGCTTCGCCGATGGCTTCGCCGGCTCGGGCGAGTTCGACGAGGGCGAGGGCTTCGTCTGGGGCGTCCCGCGAGGCTCGTCGGTGCCGTCGGTGGAGGCGGGCTCGGGGTCTTCGGGCAGCGGGGGCAATTCGACGACCTTGCCGTCGGCGTCGATCGGCGTGGGCAGGGCGCGGGTCGGCGGCAGGGCCATCGGCATCGGGGTTTCCGTCGCCGGGGACTTCGAGATCATCACGCCCAGACGAAGCGACCCGACCATCGGCGGGACGCCCGGGACGAGCACGACGGCGATCCGATTCTGAGGCGCCGAGGGCTTTTCCTGGGCCTGAACGTCCTGCTTCGAGACCGGCGGGACCGTGGGCGAGGCCATCGAGAGCAGCGCCGATCGGCCGATCGGCGACGGCGGGGCAAACTTCGCCGGGGGGACCGGCGGGGGCGGGAGCGTCGGCGGCGGGATCAGGGCCGCCGCCGTCTTCGCCGCGTTCCGCGAGGCCGCGAACGAGGCCTTCATCATCTCCGAATCGGCCGAAGACGCCCTCGGCTCGATCACGGCGAGCCGCTCGCGGACGACGGCCCGGCCCCGCGAATCGCTCTCGGTGAACGCGCCGAAGCTGACGATGAACACCTGGCCCTCGGGCAGAGTCCACTCCCCCTTGACCTCGCGGCAAGCGACCTCGGGGACCTGCATTTGCGCGGTGAGGTTCGTGGGCTTGCCCTCGCCCCGGGGAACGACGGTCTCCGTGGTCCCGACGGTGTGGAACGCGACGAACCGGCAGTCGCGGAGGTCCAGGTCGAGGACGACCGACTTGCCCTCGGGCCGGGCGACGATCTCGGCCTGGAAGCCGTCGCGGACCTGGTCCACCTCGGGCTGGAACGCCAGGGCCGACGCCTCGTTCACCGGGCCGTCGGCGACGCGGTGGACGTCGGCGACATAGTTCCTCTGGGTGCCGTCGCTCACGCGGACGACCGTGCCGGGCATGGCGTGGACCGTCGGCGCCAGGGTGGAGTGGCCGGCCGCCTTGACGATCTCGGCCACGGCCTTCGGATCGGCCGTCCACACCGAGCAATTCCCCTGGCGGGCGACGGTCGAGAGCTTCGCGTGGGCGGGCCCTCGCCAGTCCAGGCCCTTCATCTCGAGGAGGCGGATCTGGAAGTCCAGGGCGCCGGAATTCGGCCCGGTCGCCGGCGCATCGGCCCCGAGGGCAACCAGGGCGAGCAGACCCGTGGCGATCATCATCAAATCAACCTCCTCCGTCCATGAAAGGCACACCGCCAAGCGGGCGGGATCATACGGACGATCCCCCGGGGCGTCAACGCCGACCCCTCGGCCGACGAGGCGCCGATCTTGAGTCGAACTGGCCGGGTTCTTCCCGCCGCGTCCCCTCGTGTACAAACCTTCCTTGACGCCATCCCACCCCGATGCGAGAATCGGCCTGGATCCGGGCCGAAATCCCTTCGGGAGGGCCGATGCCGCCCCGTCCTCTTCGCTTCGTTCAGACCGGAGACTGGCACCTTGGCCAATCGTACGGGGCGATCCCCGACCCGTCGCTGGCCGATCGGCTGCGAGAGGCGAGGCTCTCGGCCGTGGCTCGCGTCCTGGCCGAGGCGAGGCGCCTGGGCGCGGCGTTCGTCCTGGCGGCCGGCGACCAGTTCGACACGATCTCGCCCGATCCCCGATGGGTCTCCGGGATGTTCGACGCCGTGGCCTCGGCCCCCGAGGTCGTCGTCCACATGATCCCCGGCAATCACGACCCGCTGATGCCGGGCTCGGTCTACGCTCGCGCCGAGTTCCGCCGGGCGCCCGCGAATCTGGTCCTGCATCGCGAGCCGGTCCCGGTCGCTCTGGAGGCGTTCGGCGCGACCCTCTTCCCGTGCCCCTGCTTCGATCGCGCCGGGCCGGACCCGACGAGGTGGATTCCCCCGCGAGCCGAGTCCGACGGCCTGCGGATCGGCCTGGCCCACGGCTCCCTGCCGAACTTCGGCGACGCCGACAACCGGAATTATCCGATCCCGGACGACGCCCCGAGCCGTCACGACCTCGATTACCTCGCCCTGGGCGACTGGCACACCGCCAACCCCGACCCCCGCGACTGGCCCGACGAGCGGATGTACTACGCCGGGGCGCCCGAGGTCGGCGGCTGGGACGAGACCGGCGCCGGCTCGGCCCTGCTGGTCGAGCTGGCCGACGCGGCGAGGCCGAGGGTCGTGCCTCTGGCCGTGGGCGAGTTCTCGTGGCTCGAAGTCCGCAAGGAGCTTCACGGCGAGGACGACGTGGCGGCGTTGACGGCCGATCTGGCGAGGATCGCCGGCCCCCGGTCGCTGGCGAGGGTCCGGGCCTCCGGCGCGTTGACCGCCGAGCTTCGAGGGCGGCTGGACGGCCTCCTGGAGGCGCTCCGACCCCAGTTCGCGGCCCTGGTGGCGAAGCTGGACGACCTGCGATTGGCCGTCGAGGACGACGCACCGACGGTCTCCGACCCGTTGATCCGCTCGGTCTTCGAGCGCCTCGCCCGGCTTTCCGCCGACCCTCTCGACGGCCTGCCCGCCTCGCTGCCGACGAGCGTCCCCGCGCCGGACCGCGACTCGATCGGCCGGGCCCGCGCCCTGTTCCGCGACCTCTTGCCCTGAGGGGACGTCGATGCACCTCCGGCGGATCGGCCTGGAGCAATGGGCCTGCCACGAGTCCCTGGATGTCGAGTTCGGCGAGGGCGTGAACGTCTGCGTCGGCCCCAACGGCGCGGGCAAGTCCACGCTCTACCGGGCGATCCTCACGGCGCTCACCGTCCGTCACAACTCGAAAGATCAATCGGTGATCGCCGGCGTCCACCCCTGGGGCACGGAGGGGGCCAGCCCTTCGGCGACCCTGGAGATCTCGCGGATCGACGGCGATTGGACGCTCTCAAAAACGTACTTTCACAAGAAATCGTGCTCGCTCGAACACAAAACCCTCGGCGTGTTCCGCAACGCGGCCGGGGAGGACCGGCTCCAGGAGTGGATCACGTCCGACGGCGCCTCGGGCCGGCTCTTGCTGTCGATGTGGAGCGCCCAGGATGACCCGACGGCCCTGGGCGATGGCGCCGGAGGGCGGGCCCGCCAGGCGAACGCGACGATCCTCGACGCGGTCTTCGATCGGATCGGCCGCCCTCAGGCGTCGGATTTGTTCGCCCGGGTCAAGCAGGACGTGATCCGGAAATACTCCGAATCCTTCACGCCGAAGAACGCCGCGATCGTCCGCAATTCGCCGCTCGACCGCGCCCGGACCGAGCTTCAGAATGCTCGCGAGGCCCTGGCGGCCATCGAGGCCGAGCGGCGCGACCTCGAAGATAAGATCGCCGAGTTCCTCCGCCTGGAACGGCAGCTCGCCGAGGAGGGCCTCGCCCGGGACGACCTCCGCCGCCGCAAGGAGGAGCGCGAGCTCGCCGCGAAATCGCATGAAAAGGCGATGATCGTCTGGAGGGAGGCCGCCCGACGCGCCGAGGCCCTGAAGGCGACCAGAGACCGCCTCCGGACCGATCGCGACCGCCTGGACGCCGCCGAGAGGCGGCTCGCCGAGGCCGAGGCGGCATGGAAAACGCTCCAGGAGCGCGAGCCGGAGGTCGAGGGGGCCGCCGCCTCCGCTCGGCTCAAGCTGGAGGCCCTCGACGCGACGAAACGCCGCGCCGATGACGTTTTCGAGGCGATGGATCGCCCGTTGAAGAACCTCCGGGAACTCAATGACCAGGCCGAACGGATCGACGCGGCCGAGCAGACTTTCCAGGCCCAGCGAGCCGCCGCGAAGGTCGCCAGGGAGTTGAGGGATCGGCGGCTCGCCGATTGGGAAGATGCGAAGTCGCGGAGGCTCCAGGCCGAATCCCGGGCCGAATCGTCGCGGAGGGCCGAGCTCCGGGCCCTCCGGGAGGCCGCCCAATCGCGATGGGCGCTCGCCGACGCCGCCCTCCGCGACGCCGAGGCTCGATCGCGGGCCGTCCGCCGGAAAGCCCTGCGAGACATCATCGAGAACGTCCGCCGGCTCGAAGCGAAAAAGGACGCCATCGCCCCGCCCGACGGCCCCGTCCCCTCGAGAGACGAACTCGAGGCCATCCGCCGCGACGAGGCCGAGATCCGCGTCCTCGAAGCGGAGATCGCCACGGACTCGCTGACGGTCCAGTTCGACGCCGAGGGTCCGATCTCGGTCCTCGTCGCGATCGACGGCGGCGACGAGGTTCAACGAGCCGTCGAGCCGGGCGGCCCTTGCATCGAACGGGGCGCCGCCCGCCTCCTCTTGACGATTCCCGGAGTGGGCCGGATCGCGATCGGACGAACGGCGAACGAGCCGGCCGAACGGCTCCTCCGCAAGGACGAGGCGGCCCGGGCGCTCGCCGATCGGTTCGAGCGATGGAACGCGCCGTCGTCGGCCGCCCTGATCGCCAGGAAGGACCGCGAAGAATCGAGGGCGGCGCTGGCCCTGGAAATCCGGGCCAGCCTGGGCGACGGGACCCTTGCCGAGATCGAGGCCGAGGCGGCCGAAATCGACTCCTGGTTCGCCTCCGAGGGGATTCGGCCGCCGGACCCCGGGCCGGGCTCCTCTCGAATCGAGCGGGCCGCCCTGAAAAAAGCGGCCGACGAGGCCCTCCGCGATCGCGATCTGGCCGTCTCGCGATGCGAAGGGGACCCCGAGGAAGGCCCGGCGGCGACGATCCCCCGGGACGAGGCGGATCGGATCGCCGCCGAGGCCCTGAGGGCGGAAAAGAGGGCCGAAGCGCTCCGGGACGAGGCCGAACGGGCGTGGGTCCGCGCCGAGGCGGAGGCCGAGAGCGCCTCGAAGGCCCGGCTCGACGCTCAGATCGAGCTCGACCACCTCTCGGGAGGCGATCCTCACGAGCATTCCGCTCGCCTCCGTTCCGAGCTCGAAGGCTTCCGGGCGGAGCTCGTCGCCCTGGGCTTCGAGATGGCCTCGGCCGACCGCAACGCCGCGGTCCGGATCCGCAAGAAGATCGCCGACCGCCTGGCCCTCGAAAGGCGCGAATCCGTCGAGGCCGAGACGGCCCTGGGCGAGCTTCGAGGCGCCCTGGCCCGCGAGGAGACGGCGGTCCGGGAGCGTCGGCTCGCCCTCGATCGGCTCCGGGCCGAGACCGGCGACCTCGGCGACCCCGAGGCGCGGGCCTCGGCCGTGGAGGAGGCCGAGTCGGCGTTCCAGTACGCCGAGGCCGCGGCGAGACTCCGATTCGAGGAGCTCCCGCCCGACCCGTCGGCCCTCGACGATGACCTCGCCGCCCTCTTCGAGTCGAGCCGGCGCGCCTGCCATGACCTGGAAAAGACGCTCTACGGACTTGGCCAGGTGCTCGAAGAACTCGGAGGCCGAGGGATCGGCTCGAAAGAAGCAGAAGCCCGCGAACGGCTGGCGAGGGCCGAGGATCAGGAGAAGGCGCTCGCCCGGGACGCCACCGCCTGGGCCCTGCTCTCGCACCTGCTCGAAACGGCCGAGGCCGAACAGGCCCGAGGGGTGGCGCAGAGGCTTCGATCCCTGACCGATTCGCTGGTCGGCCGGCTCACCGACCGGCAGGTCGCCGAGGTCCTCCCCGACGAGCAGACCCTCTGGCCCAGCCGGGCGAGGTCGGCCTCCTCCGGGCCCCTGGCGGAGCTCGAACGCTTCTCCCGAGGGACCCGCGAGCAGGTCGCGCTCGCCTATCGCCTCCAGGTCGGCCTGCTGCTCGCCCAGGAAGCCCGGCACATGCTCCTCCTGGATGACCCGCTCGCCCACACCGACGCCGACCGCCATCGCGAGGCCCTCGCCGTCCTCGCCGAGATCGGCCGGGACGTGCAGCTGATCCTCTTCACCTGCCACCGCGACCGCTACGCCCCTCTCTGGGAGCGAGGCGACGCCCGGTGCATCGATCTGGGGGGACCCGGCGTCCCGGGGAAACCGGCGTCCGATCCATTCTTGGCGGCGAATGATTGATCGGACACTCGTTTCTCCCACCTCGGGCCGACTGGCATCGCGGCCGGCCGAGGCCCTACAATGCGAGTCTCCTGGAACCCCGATCCGCCCCAGACCGGAGACGACGCCATGCCCTCGCCCGACGCCCTGTACGAAGAGGCCGTGACCCTCCGCGAGGCCGGACATCGGCCCGAGGCGATCGCGAAGCTGGAGGAGGCCGTGACGGCCGACCCGTCGTTCACGATCGGCCACGGGATGCTCGCCAAGCTGTATGCGGACGTCGCCGAGACCGAGAAGGCGATCCTCCACGCCCGGAAGGTCGTGGAGCTGGAGCCCGACGACACCTTCAGCTACACGGCGCTGTCGGTGATCTACCAGCGATGCGGCAAGATCCCGGAGGCCGAGGAGGCCAAGGCGAAGGCGTATTACAAGCAGCACGGGATGGACGGATGAGAATCCGTCGCGAGGGCGGGCGTCCGGTGGATTCATGCGTCCGGAGAGGGTATCCTGGAGGCGCCGGGCAAGGCATCGGCCCGGCCTCGCCACTCCCGGAGCCCTCGCCATGACCCGCGCCTTCCGAATGCTCGCAGCGACGACGCTGGCCCTCCTCCTCTCCGCGGCGACCGCCCCGGCCCAGTACGCCTACCCGGCCGGCTATGGCGGCTACGGCTGGGGCGGCTGGGGGGGCGGACACACGGCTCAGGGGGACATCGCCCGAGGGATGGGCGCCTTCGCCGCCGGGGCCGGCGTGTACAACGCCAACACCGCCGCCGCCCGCAACATGAACGCCCAGACCGCCCTGATGTGGAACCAGTACTGGTACGAGGCCCAGCAGGAATCCAACCGCAAGTACATCGCCAAGATGGCCGCCGAGAAGGCCGAGAACCTCCAGGCCCGCAAGGACATCTACAATCGCCTCCGCGACAATCCCAACGCCGTGGACATCAACCGCGGCGACGCCCTGAACGTGATCCTCGACGAACTGAACAACCCCAAGGTCTACGTCCGGGGCCTGAAGTCCGCCTCGATCAAGTTCCCCGGCGACCTGATCCGCCAGATCCCCTTCAACTACGCCTCGGGCGCCGTGACCGCCACCGTCCACAGCCTGACCACCAAGGGATCGGCCCCGGCGATCCTCAAGACCGAGCCGTACCGCCCCGACATGGAGAAGCTCCGGGCCATCGGCGCCAAGATCCGCGAGCAGGACGAGAAGGGCGGCAAGATCGATTCCGACACCCTGGAGCAGGCCCGGACCGTCCTCGCGGCGCTGAGGACCAAGGTCGAGGCGAACCTCGCCCCAGGCACCCGCGAGCGCAACGACGCGGAGCGGTTCATCAAGGCGTGCATCGGCCTGTCGAAGATGCTGGAGACCCCGGCCATCAACGTCCTGCTCTCGGGCGTCGAGAACCACCCCGAGACGACCGTCGGCGACTTGCTGGCCTTCATGAAGGCGTTCAACCTCCGCTTCGGCGTCGCCGACCAGCCCGCGCAGCGGGCCGCCTACAACGAGCTCTACCCGCTCCTGGCCAAGCTCAGCGACGAGGCGTTCCCCGACCAGAAGCCGATCGGCCCCGTCGACGAGCAGGCGCTGGACCCGAGCCGCACCACCGACTTCTTCAACGGGATGGAGATGAAGGAAGTCGCCAAGAAGACCACCCCTCCGCCGCCCCCTCCGGCCGGCCGCCCGTGATCGACGGATCGGCCGGTTTCCCCGAAGGGGCCGCGCCCAGTCGGCTCGGCCCCTCTCGCCGCCTCTCGAATTGACCCGCCACCGACGCCCCGGAGCCGTCCATGACCCGGCCCTTCCTCGCGATCGCCGCCCTGGCCCTCCTCGCCTCGCCGGCCCCGGCCGACGGCCCGAGGCCCGGCGAGGACCTCCTCCGCCTCTATGAGCACTTCCACACCCACCCCGAGCTCTCGTTCAAGGAAGTGAACACGGCGAAGACCGTGGCCGACGAGCTCAAGGCGGCCGGGGCCGAGGTCACACCGGGCGTGGGCAAGCTCGGCGTGGTCGGCGTGATGAAGAACGGCCCGGGGCCGACCGTCCTCGTCCGCTCGGACCTCGACGCCCTCCCCGTGACCGAGGCGACCGGCCTCCCCTACGCCAGCAAGGCCACGACGAAGGACGACGAGGGGAACACCGTCGGCGTGATGCACGCCTGCGGCCACGACGTCCACATGACCTGCCTCGTCGGCACCGCCCGATGGCTCTCGGCCCACAAGGACGGGTGGTCGGGCACCGTCATCTTCATCGGCCAGCCCGCCGAGGAGAAGGTCGGGGCGCGAAGGAAATGCTCGCCGACGGCCTCTACACGAGGTTCCCGAAGCCCGATTTCGCCCTGGCGCTGCACGTCGCCCACGACCTGGAGGCCGGCAAGCTCGCCTATTGCTCCGGCCCGGCGATGGCGAGCTCGACCTCGGTGGACGTGATCGTCCGGGGGAAGGGGGGGCACGGGGCGATGCCCCACAACACCGTCGATCCGATCGTCCTCGCCTCGTTCCTCGTCCTGGACCTCCAGACGATCGTCAGCCGGGAGATCAAGCCGATCGACCCGGCGGTGGTGACCGTCGGCTCGATCCACGGCGGGACCAAGCACAACATCATCCCGTCCGACGTCCACCTCCAGCTCACCTTGCGGGCCTTCAAGGACGAGGTCCGCGACCAGCTCATCGAAGGGATCAAGAGACGAGCCAACGGCCTGGCCGCCGCCCATCGGGCCCCGGCGATGACCGTCGAGATCAGCGACGGCACCCCGCCGACGATCAACACGCCGTCCCTGGTGCAGAAGGTCGTCCCGTTCCTGAAAGGGGCGGTCGGGGCGGCGAACGTCGAGGAAGTCGAGCCGACGATGGGCGCGGAGGACTTCGGCCTCTTCGGCCAGGGAGGAGTCCCGACCTTCATGTTCCGCCTCGGCACGATCCCGCCCGAGAAGGTCGCCGAGGCCCGGGCGAAGGACGAGACGCTCCCCTCCCTGCACTCCTCCTTCTATTTCCCCGACCCCAAGCCCAGCATCGAGACGGGCGTCCGGGCGATGACGGCGGCCGTCGTCGGGTTGCTTCCGCCTCCGGGGAAGGCGAGCGATCGCCGCGCCCCGATCGACGATCTCCGGCCAACCGACCTCTTGACCTCGACCGGGACCCGGACCTTCTTCAACACCCGGATGTCGATCAGCCTGGTGGAAAACCGGGGCAAGATCGAATGCCGAATCCGCCGTTACCGCCCGGCCGGGATGGAAGGATACGTGGAAGCGGGGCCGATTCGGCCCCTCTTCGATGCCGATTCCCGCTGGTTCGTCTATCCCCAGGCCGACGACCAGGTGTGGACCTTCGACGGTCGCGACCATCTCATCTCGACCGTCTTCGGCCGGGATCACCCGGATAACGTCATGTGGAATCAGGTCGGGCCCGACGATCCGGACAATGGCCGGACGTTGCCCGAGAAGTTCAAGAATCGGCTCCCGAAGGAATTTGTGGAGAGCTTTCAAAAAAAGTAACCGCCGTCATCGCCATGATCGTTGACCCTCGTTCCCCGACGGAGCGGGGGAACGAGCTGGGTTTCGATCGCTCGTCAGGCGGCGGGGGAGGCAGTCAGATGATCTCCGGCGAATTGCAGCCTCTGCCCTGGAACCGTAGGGTCATCAATGACATCCTCTTTGCGGCCTTCCTGCTCCCGTGGCTCCTCATGGGCGGAGGTTCGACACTGGTCGGAGCGCTGGCCGTCGGCCCTCGACGAGGCGACGACCTCTTCTCGGGGTTGCGGATCTGCTTGCCGGCCGGGCTTGCGCTCCTCGCCGGCGTCGGCTGGATGGCCTACTCTCATTTCTGGTCCGTGCCCCGTCGCACCGTCCAGGCATTTGAGTTCGCGAACGGCATCCTCAGCCTTCAGACCCCGCGCGGTTCGGCTTCCGTTTCGGCAAAGGACCTCCTGAGCCTGTCGGAGCAACGCGGCGTGCGAGGCCACGGCCTCTTGGGCTGGTGGCTCCGGTTCCATCGACATCATCCGGTCTATCTGCCTCGCGCGATCGACCGCGGGGCCGAGTTGGTCGAACGGCTGCGGGCTCCGGGTTCGGGGCAGTACGCCTAACCTGGCTCTGCGGCGGACCCCGCACCGCCGCGGCGCTTTCTGCGACGATCCGAGGTCGATCGGGAAGGCTGGTCCGCTGAACCTGGTCGGTGACTGCCCGAATCGTGATCCAGAATCCGCGTCGCTCCCTCGTTCCCGGGCCGAACCATGCGCATCCCCTACGAGATCGAACGGCCCGAAGACCTCCTGAGCCCGTCGCTCCTCGTGTTCCGCGACACCGTCCGCGAGAACATCGAGACGATGATCGGCCTGGCCGGCTCGGCCGATCGGCTGCGGCCCCATGCGAAGACCCACAAGATGCCGGCGATGATCCGGCTCCTCGAATCGTTCGGGATCGGCAAACATAAGTGCGCCACGATCGCCGAGGCGGAGATGATCGCCGAGGCCGGCGGTCGCGACGTGCTGATCGCCTATCCGCTCGTCGGGCCGAACACGGAGCGGCTCGCGGCGCTCGTCGACCGCTTCCCCGACACGACCTTTCGGACGGCCGTGGACGACTTCGACTCGGCTCGCGCACTCTCCCGGGCGATGACAACCGGCGAGCGCCCTCTGCTCCCCGTGCTCGTCGATCTGGACGTCGGGATGGGCCGGACGGGCATCGACCCGTCGCTCGCGTTCGACCTCTATCGCCGGATTCACGAGCTGCCGGGCCTGGTCGCCGACGGCCTCCAGGCGTATGACGGCCACCTCCGCGACGCCGACCCCGAGGCGCGTCGCCTGGCGGCCGAACCCGGCCTCGCCGCGGTGCGGAACCTCCGAACACGGCTGGAATCCGAGGGCTTGCCCGTGCCGAGGGTCGTCCTCGGAGGGACGCCGACGTTCCCGATCCACGCCCGCCAGAGAGACCCCGGGTTCGAGGCGTCTCCGGGCACCTGCGTCTTCCACGACGCCGGTTACGCCGAGAAGTTCCCCGACCTGCCGTTCCGGCCGGCCGCCGTGCTGCTGACCCGGGTCATCAGCCGCCCGAGGCCGGGCCGCCTCTGCCTCGACCTCGGCCACAAGGCCGTCGCCGCCGACCCGGCCGGGGCTCGGCTGAGACTTCCGTACCTGCCCGAAGCGACCCTGGGCCCTCAGAGCGAGGAACACCTGGTGGTCGAGACCGCCAGGTCCGGCGACTTCCCGCCCGGGACGCCCCTGGTGGCCATCCCCACCCACATCTGCCCCACCGTCGCCCTCCACCGATGGGCCTATGTGATCGAACATGGCCGGGTCGTCGATCGCTGGGAAGTCGGCGCCCGGGACCGTGTCCTCTCGTTGTGAATCGGGGACGGAGCGCCTGATCGCTCGGAAAGCTATGGGAAACGCTGAAGATTAACCGCCAAGACGCCAAGATCGCCAAGGGCAGAGGAGAGGGAGAGGAGGAGAGGAGGAGAGGAGGAGTCAGAGAAACAGAGGATCGAAACGCAGATGACGCAGATTTGAAGAATAATGCTTTTTCAGATCTGCGTCATCTGCGTTTCGAACTCTCCTCTTCTCCTCTTCTCCTCTTCTCCTCTTCTCCCTCTCCTCTGCCCTTGGCGATCTTGGCGTCTTGGCGGTTAATCTCCCCGCCTCAATCAACGGGCAGGGCGGTCCAGGGCGGAGGCGAGGGCCTCGGGGTCCTGGCTGCCGATCAGGACCCGGGAGCCGTCGGACAGGACGAGGCGGACGGCGCGATCCCCTCGCGCGGTGAGGATGCGCTCGCCGTCCTTCGTGGTGCGGACGCCCCAGAAGCCGTGGTCGCGGATCGGCCGGTAGCGGACGATCTCGACCGAGCGGACGGCGTCCAGGGGGAAGGCGCGGCGGTAGGTCGGGACGATCCCGAACCAGACCCGGCACTCGACCGGGTTGACCTCGGTGGTCATCCTCAGGACGCCGAAGACCAGCATGGGAGGCAGGATCAGGCCCACGGCCAGGCTCAGGGGCACGGTCGCCCCGAGGGCACCCGGGGCGGCGGCCGGCTTCGCGCCGGGATCGGCGTGCGACTTCGCCCAGCCGAACCAGGCGATCGCCACCATCAGCGCGAGGAGGACGTACAGCCACCAGGCGAAGTATTGCTCCTCGCGGTAGATGGCCGACGGGGGCCGGAGCGTCGCCACGGACACGGTTCAGCCCCCTCCCCACGATGCGGACTTCGAGGCCGTCGCGGTCAGGAGCCTCTCCATCGAGCGAAAGCCCGCGTCGGCGACGGCGAAGGCGTCGATCTGCCAGAGCTGCGGGTTGAGCAGCTCCAGGGACACGAATCCGTCGTAACCAGACCGCCCGATCGCCTCGACGATCGGCCCGAGCCGAAAGTCCCCCTCGCCGGGGAAGATCCGGTCGGAGTCGCCGGCCAGCTCGCGAGGCGTCCCGCTGAGGTCGCTCGCCTGGACCCACGCCAGGGTGTCGGGGGAGAGGTATTCGAGGTCCTCGAACTTGCTCGGCCCGGTGTAATAATGGAAGAAGTCCAGGCAGACCCCGACGCCCGCCGGGTCGGCCCCGCTCTGGGCGATCAGGGCGAGCGTGGTATCCAGGCTCGCGCAGAATCTCGCCGTCTTCTGGAATTCCAGGGCCAGGCGCACGCCCTGGGCCTTCGCCAGCTCGCTCGCCTCGGCCAGGGACTCCGCGGCCCGGGCGAAGTCGTCATCCGAAGGGTCCGAGACGAAATCGGCCACGACCACGAGCGTCCCGACGCCGAGTTCGTTCAACAGGCCCAATCGCCGACGGAAGAGCCCCCAGTGTTCCTCGCGAGCCAGCCCTCGCGAGAGCAAGAGCCCGCCCTGAGACGCCGCGGCGACCGCTTCCAGGTCGTTCTCCGAGAGCAGGGCCCGCGCCTCCTCGACCGAGTGCCGCTCCAGGTATGTTTCGAGCTTCGTCAGCCAGAGCTCGACGGCCAGCCACCCGGCGCGTGCGAGGGCCGGCAAATCGGCCTCGAACGGGGTGCCCAGGATCGTGGCCTGGCTGATGCAGGGCCTCATCGGCATGAGCGTCGGGCGGGCCTCGGCCTGCCGCCTCATCGGGGGTCGGCAGGCCGGGGCCTGCCCTTCGAGAGCGTCATCCCACCAGGTCGCGGATCGCCTGGACCACCCCTTCGGCCGGGACTCGCCACTGCCGGCCGTCGTCGCGGTCGCGGAAGGTGACGGTTCCGTCCTGCGCCGTCTGGCCGTCCACGGTGATGCCGAACGGCGTCCCGGCCTCGTCCTGGCGACGGTAGCGGCGGCCGATGGCGCCCTTTTCGTCGTAAAACACGTTGAAGTGCTTGCGCAAATCTTTGTAAATCGCCTCGGCCTTCTCGGGCATGCCGTCCTTCTTCACGAGGGGGAAGACCGCGGCCTTGATCGGGGCGAGCCGGGGGTGGAATTTCATCACGACCCGGGATTCGCCGCCCATCTCGTCCTCGGTGTACGCCTCGCACAGGAACGCGAGCGTCCCGCGGTCGGCCCCGGCCGAGGGCTCGATCACGTGGGGGAGGAATCGCTCCTTCTTCTCCTCGTCGAAGTACGAGAGGTCCTTGCCGCTGAACTTCTGGTGCTGCGAGAGGTCGTAATCGCCGCGATGGGCGATCCCTTCCAGCTCGCTCACGCCGAACGGGAACTCGTATTCGATGTCGGCCGTGGCGGTCGAGTAGAACGCAAGTTCATCCGGGTCGTGGTCGCGAAGCCGGAGCTTCTCCGACTTCAGCCCGTGGCGGACGTACCACTCGAACCGTTCCTTCCGCCAGTACGCATACCAGTCCTTCGCCTCCTCGGGGCGGCAGAAGAACTCGATCTCCATCTGCTCGAACTCCCGGGAGCGGAACGTGAAATTCCGGGCGCGATCTCGTTGCGGAAGCTCTTCCCGACCTGAGCGATCCCGAACGGCACCTTCACCCGGCCGGTGTCCACCACGTTCTTGAAGTTCGCAAAGATACCCTGGGCCGTCTCGGGACGGAGGTAGGCGACCGACGACGCCTCTTCGAGCGCGCCCACGTGCGTCTTGAACATCAAATTGAACGCGCGGGCGGCGGTCAACTGGCACTTCTCGAACTCGCCCGGGTGCTTCGAGGGCTTGAGAGGGCAGGCGGAGGTGGCGATGTGATCCTCTCGGAAGCGGCCCTTGCAGCCCTCGGTCTTGCAATCGACCATCGGGTCGCTGAACCCGCCGACGTGCCCGCTCGCCTCCCAGACCTTGGGATTCATGATGATCGAGCAGTCGATGCCGACCATGTCCTCGCGAGAGCGGACGTTGTCGTGCCACCAGGCGTCCTTGATGTTCCTCTTGAGCTCGACGCCGAGCGGCCCGTAGTCCCAGAAGCCGTTGATCCCGCCATAAATCTCGCTCGACGGGAAGATGAAACCGCGACGCTTGCAGAGCGAGACCAGCTTGTCCATGTCCATCGGAAGATCCTGTTGGGTGCATGCGATGCACCGATCGATGCTCCGGTCGTCATCCCGCCCGAACGATCCCGCCCCGTCCGCGATCGAGCTCCGCCACCAATGGGAACCGATCGATCTTCGCCACGTCGAGGAGGTCGGCGGCCAGGCCGATCTCGCGGACCCTCCGCCCGCCTCGACCCTGACCGAGCAGCTCGGCCAGCGATCCCCCCTCGTCGTCCAGCCGGGTCCGGGCGTCGAGCCACGCCCAGAGGGCGATCAGCGCCGAGTCGTTGGCCGGGACCCTCGCCGATTTCACCCCGGCCACGATCGCCCCGGCCATCAGCGAATCCTCGAAGCTCACGAGGCCATCGGTCCCGGCGCAGACGACGTGGAGCGGCCGGGGGTCGTTCACCACGCTCGCCACGGTCGCCGAAAGGTTCGCAAATGATGCGATTCGGACGGTTTCGGCCGTTTCGCTCGCCAGGATCGCTTTCGTCCCGTTGGTCGTGGTGATGACCACGACCTTGCCGCCGCACGACTCGGGATTATAGGACGACGGCGAGTTGCCGAAGTCGAATCCGGGGATCGGCAGGCCCTGGCGCTCGCCTCCGAGGACCGCGCGATCGCGGCCGATCTCGTTCGCAACTCTTAGGGCCTCTTCGACTTCCAAGCAAGGCACGATCCGCTCGCAGCCGGCGGCGAGGGCGGCGATCATGGCCGAGGTGGCGCGGAGGACGTCCAGGACCACGGCCACTCCGCCGGTCAGGGCGCCGGGCGGGATCAGGCTCGGCAGGAGGTGGACGGTCACGGGGGGTCGATCGCTCATCCATCGGTCCGGAGCGGTCGCAGAGGGGGCCAGTTCGAGCCGGATTATCGCACACGGGGACGGGCCGGGGAAGTCCGCCGGGCTGTTCGTCTTCCCCGGGGCGCCCGATTGGGTTAAGTTGCCGGTCCGACCGGGCCGAAGAATCCGGGGTAAGGCGGCCGATTCGACGACGGGACCGAGGGCCTCGACCTCACCGAGGTGCTAGAATGCGCGAGTCGAAGGGACGCTCGCTTCCGCTCAGCGGTCCCCGGCGGTTCATCTCCGATTTGGTCCACTTCGCCAAGAAGGTGCCGAGCGTCCCGGTGGCCCGGACCATCGACGTCTCCCGCCTGATCGGCCCGAGGCGAAGCCACCCCGACCGCCCCTCGTGGGCCGTCCTGTTCATGAAGGCGTATGGCCTGGTCGCCGCCGCGAACCCGCCGTTGCGGCGCGCCCTGCTGACCTTCCCCCATGCCCGGCTGTACGAGCATCCGGCGACGGTCTGCGCGCTGGCCCTGGAACGCGAATACCTCGGCGAGGAGAGCATTTTTGTCGGGCTCTTCCGCGCCCGGAGTGCCAGAGCCTCTCGGAGCTGGACCGGGCGATCTCGTCGTACAAGAAGGATCCCCTGGAGGAGATCGGCTTCTTCCGCCAGGCCCTCCGCGTGAGCTCGGCCCCGGCGCCGATCCGTCGGTTCTTGTGGTGGAGCACCCTGGCGGTGTCGGGCCCGAAGCGGGCGAAGCGGTTCGGGACGTTCGGCCTCTCGACCTATGGCTCGCTCGGGGCCGAGAGCCTCCACCCGATCTCTCCGCTGACCACCACGCTGACCTACGGACCCATCGACGACAACGGCCGGGTCTGCGTGAAGCTGATCTACGATCACCGGGTCCTCGACGGCGCCTTCATCGCCCGGAGGCTCGCCGAGATCGAGGACACCCTGAACGGCGCCATCCTCGACGAGCTCCAGGCCGGCGCGCCCGCCTCGCTCAAGCTCGTCCCGCCGGCCGCCTGAGAACAGACGGGTCCGCCGAGGAATTCCCCGTCAGGAATTCCTCGGCGGATCGACGATTCTCCGATCAGATCGGCTCGGCCGCTTCCTGGTCGGTGGTGATGCGGACTTCCATCCGGCTCATCAGCTTCTTGAGCTGCTCCTCCTTCTGGTCGATCCACAGGACGTTGTCCAGGACGATGGCCTTGCGCTCGTTCTGGACGTGGAGGATCAGCCGGCCGGACCGCAACAGGGCGTATTCGAGGATGTCCGGGATCTCCTTGGCGAAGGTCAGGTTGGTGGTCGGGAACCGCTCCAGGTCGCTGAACGGGCCGTGGTTGTGGAGGATCTCGTTCGGGAGGATCTCGTAGTAGTCGAGGTAGCGAGACACCCAGATGATCCCGAAGTTGATCAGGATCGCCGTGGCGATCAGCGCGTAGAACGCCGAGTTCGCCACGGCGAACACCCGTTCCAGGAGGTTCACGACCGAGGGGATCAGGTCGAACCAAACGTTCAGCCACAACAGGAAGAACGTGAGCGCCGCGGCGAGCAGGACGATGGCGATCACCGTGAATCTCGGGAAGTCGATCGCCATCACGAGCATGTTGAAGAAGAACACGACCACGAACAGCATCCCAAAGACGTTCTGGGGACTGCTGAAGCGGCGGACCGTCGGCGCCGGGACGGTGTTGCCCTTCGCGTCGACGACGGTGGCCGGCGCCTTCGGCGCCCCGGCTTCCTCGGCCTTGACCTGCGCCTGGCGCGCCTCGCGCTTCGGGTCGGTCGTCCGGTCGCCGATGACCGACATCCCCACGGCGCAGATCACCGCGACGGCGAAGGTGGGCCAGATGAAGATGATCTTCGGATAGGTGAAGATCTTCATGCCCTTATGTTGCATCTGCATCGGCGGGGCGGACGACTTGTTGGCTTCGGTGGACATGGGAGCGAATCTCCGGGATCGGCCCTGAATCGAGCGAACCGAGGCCCCACCCAGCGAGGCCCATCGGGCGAAGAGGCGTATCGTAACGCCCGTAACCCCTTGGGTAAAGGACCACGAACGCGCCGGAACGCCCGGCCCGGACAGTCCTTCGCCGCCCGAGCCGGAAAATTCCGATTGACGGGGAACTCGACCACCTGTAGGGTGCAAGAAATGCACCGGCCTGCCGACCTTCGATGCGAAGGGCGAGACGGCGTGTCGGCGTGTGTCCGAGGAAGGAGTCCGGCCCATGCGAATCCGCCCGATCGCCCGGGGAATCTCGATCCTCGCGCTCGCCCTGTCGGCCGGTTCGGCCTCTCCGGCGGGCGCCGACGGCCCGAAGGCCGGGACCGAGGCCCGCCGACTGCTGGAACAGGTCGTGAAGGCGTACCGAGACTCCCCGGGATTCACGGAGACGGGGACGGTCCGCGTCGAGCAGGACGGGCCCTTCACCGCCGATTCCCCGTCGTTCCGCCCCAGTTCTTATGAAGAATCGTACTCGCTGAGCCTCTCCCGCCCGAATCTGGTGGACCTCCAGTTGGGCGATCTCCGCCTGATGTCGGACGGCAAGGTCCTGTGGGTCGTGAATCCGAAGTTCCAATGCTATTTCGCCGGCAAGGCGCCCGCCAAGATCGACCTGGACTTCCTGAGCCAGGAACCCTGGTCGGAGGTCTTCCTCGCGGAACCCTCGAACGCGGAACTCCACCTCCTGCTCGCCCTGACCTTCTCCGACCAGCCCCTCGAACGCCTCTTCCCGCCCGAGGATTGGCTCGAGGAGGTGCCCGCGGAGGCCGTCCTCGACGGCAAGCGCGTCCTCGTCCTGCGGTTCCATCGGCGATCCGGGAAGTCCGCACACCTCCCGGGTTCGGGGCTGCTCGTGCTCTCGATCGACCCGGATTCGAAACGGATTGCGCAAATCGAGCTCATCCGGCCGCCCTCGCTCGACGCGAATTTCCTCTGTCCCTGGCTCGAGCGCCCGAGCCGCTGACGAGACCCCGTTCGTTTCGATCCCGCTCGACGCGTTCGTGTTCCTCCCAGGCCCGGTCGATCCCAATCGCGTGGCGCCTCCGATGCCGCCGGCCGGGCCCGATGAGGAATTCCTCCGCCCGCCGCCGGGCGGCCCCGATGGCGACGAGCCTCCGATGCCGACGCCCATGATCCCGAGGACGATCTCCACCTCGTGGACATCCCGCGACTTCCGCCCGGACCGGCCGGCGCCCGACACCTTCGCCCTCGCCGACCGCAAGACCTTCCGGCGACGCAACCGGGCCGAGGACGTCGTCCAGACGATCACCTTCGAGGCCCTCCAGGGCATCCAGGTCTTCTCGCCCGAAGCACAGATCGCCGCCTGCAACGAGCAAGTGGAGCAGAATCCGCGCGATCCCGCCCCGCTCGTCAATCGGGCCGGGACGTGGATCAGGCTCGACCAGTTCGACGCGGCCCTCGCCGACATCGATCGCGCCCTGGCGCTCGGGGCGACTCCTGAGGCCCTCCTCCTCAGGGCGCAGGTATGGACCCGCAGGAACGAGCATGCGAAGGCCCTTGCGGACTACGATGAGGCGATCAAGCTCGACCCGAAATCGTCCGAGGCCCTGGTGAAGCGGTCCGAGGCGCTGAGTCTCCTGAGGGACTGGAGGCGGGCCTCGGCCGACCTGGATGAGGCCATCCGGATCGGCCCGGAGTCCGCGTCCCTCTTCGCCCAGAGGGGAACGTGCCGATTCGAGCAGAAGCGATACGACGAGGCCATCGCCGACTACACCCGGGCCCTCGCGATCGACGGAGACACCGCGTATTTGTTCTACAATCGCGGCCTCGCCGCCCTCCACAAGGAGGACAACATCGGTGCGATCCAGGATTTCGACCGTTGCCTCGACACCGACCCTCTCGAAGACCATGCCTTCGCGGAGCGTGCCCAAGCGAAGAAAGCGATGGGACGGCTCGATGAGGCGCTCGCCGACTCCGCTCGGGCCGTCGAGCTCAAGCCGGATGACCCGATCAATCACAAGATCCTCGGCTATGTCCTCGCCGAGAGGGGAGACCACGAGAAGGCCATCCAGGAGTTCTCGACGGCCATCCGGCTCGACCCGACGGACTCCTCGGCGTTCCTGAACCGGGCCGCCTCCCACGACCATCAGGCTCAGTTCGACGCGGCCTTGGCCGACCTGGACGGGGCCATCCGCCTCGATCCCTCGGCCCACGCCCTGGGCCAGAGGGGCGACCTCCTCACCAGGCTCAAGGAAGATGAGAAAGCCATCCCCGACCTCGAAGCGGCCATCCGGAAAAACCCAAAGGACGCTTTCTCCCTCGCCAGCAAGGGCAAGATCTTCTGCCGGGCGGGCAAGTGCGACGAGGCGATCATTCAATTCTCGGCCGCGCTCCAACTCAACCCGAACCTCCACGGAACCCGGTTCAATCGAGGATGCTGCTACGCCGGAGCCGGCGAGATCGACAAGGCCCTCCTCGACTTCGAAACAGTCGCCAGCGAGACGGACGACGATTCGCTCCGCCAGCGGGCCGAGGATGAGATCCGCAAGCTCCAGGACCAATGATTCATGTCGTCGGGTGGCATGCTTACGAATACATAAGCATGCCACCCGGAGACTAGCCCTTCGCGGAAGCGGACGCTCGCCCCGTGCTTGACACCTCCCGATCCCCGCCGTACCGTGAATCCGTTCGCCCCGGCCCGTTGATCGATCGATTGAGGACCCCGCCGTGATGGGCGATCGTGCCATCGAGGCCCTTCGCGAGGCGTTGCTCGTCTCGCCCGAGAACTTGCCCTTGCGCCGTCACCTGGCCGAGAGCTTGCTCGGGGTCGGTCGGCCCGACCTGGCCGAGGCGGAGTTCCGCGAGGCGATCTCCCGGGCGCCCGAGGATCTCGACCTCAAGAGCGGGCTGGCCCTGGCGTTCGCCCAGCAGGGCAAGGCGACCCTGGCCCTGGTGATCCTGGAAGACCTGGCGAAGAATCCGGACGCCCCGGGCCGCGCCCTCGTCGCCTTCGCCCGATTGCTGTTCGGCGCCGGGGACGTCCGCGAGGCCGTCAAGCAGTACCATCGAGGGATCGAGGCCGACCCCTCCGCCTCCGATCGCGAGCTGGCCGACCGCCTGGGGATTCGATCCGAGGTCTCGTCCATCGAGGACCACGGCGAGTTCGACGACACCGAGGACGACGTGGTGGAAGGCCGGGTCCGCGCCTCGTGGGAGGGCCCCGACCCCGGCTCGGCCCTGGAGATCGAGCGGCCGGCGATCCGGTTCGAGGACGTCGGCGGGATGGAGTCGCTGAAGGAGGAGATCCGCCTCAAGATCATCCTGCCGATGGAGCATCCCGAGCTTTACAAGGCCTACGGCAAGACGGCCGGCGGCGGCGTCCTGCTCTACGGGCCTCCCGGGTGCGGCAAGACGCACCTGGCCCGCGCCACCGCCGGGGAGATCCGCTCGGGGTTCCTCTCCGTCGGCCTGAATGACGTCCTGGAGATGTGGATCGGCAACAGCGAGAGGAACCTCCACGCCCTGTTCGAGCAGGCCCGCGACCACTCGCCGTGCGTCCTGTTCTTCGACGAGGTGGACGCGCTGGCCGCCAGCCGTTCCGACCTCAAGGCCAGCGGAGGCCGGCAACTCATCAACCAGTTCCTCTCCGAGCTCGACGGGATCGAGTCGAGGAATGAAGGCGTGCTGATTCTGGCCGCCACGAACGCGCCCTGGCACCTCGACCCCGCGTTCCGCCGCCCCGGGCGGTTCGACCGCATCCTGTTCGTCCCGCCACCGGACCAGGCCGCCCGCGCCTCGATTTTGAGGCTCCTGTGCCGGGGGAAGCCGGTCAAGGACGTCGATTTCGACCACCTGGCGAAGAAGACGGACAAGCTCTCGGGCGCGGACCTCAAGGCGGTGGTCGATCAGGCCGTCGAGAACAAGCTCCGCGAGGCCCTGAAGCTCGGCTCGATCAGCCCGTTGACCACGAAAGACCTGCTGGCGACGGCCTCGACGGTGAAGCCCTCGACCCGCGAATGGTTCGCGACGGCCCGCAATTACGCCCTCTATTCGAACCAGGGGGGCATCTATGACGACATCCTGGCGTACCTGAAAATCGGATGAGCACCGCGTTTGAGAGAGGGATCGTCCTGTTCCGCCAGGGCCGGCCCGACCTGGCCGAGCGCGAGTTCCGGCAGGCCCTGTCCGAAGGGCCCGACGACGCGTTCCCCCACGCCTTCCTCGCCCTCTGCCTGGCCGAAAAAAGCCGGAACCCCGAGGCGCTGGCCGAGGCCGACGAGGCCATGCGGCTCGCCCCCGACGAGGCGTTCTGCCACTCGGTCCGGGGCCGCATCCTGTTCGACCTGGGGAGGCTCGACGAGGCCGAGGCCGCCGCGAAGGAGGCCGCCGCACTGGACCCGGCCGACGCCGAGCACCGCGTCCTCCTCGGGCAGGTCGCGATCGGCCGCCGCCGATGGCCCGACGCCCTGGAAAACGCCGACGCCGCGCTCGCGCTCGACGCCCAGAGCCTCTCGGCCCGGAACCTCCGGGCCATCGCGCTGACCCAGATGGGCCGCAAGAGCGAGGCCGAGGCGACCCTGGGCGAGGCCCTCGCCGACGACCCCGAGGATCCGGTCACCCAGGCCAACCAGGGCTGGGTCTGCCTCCACCAGAACGACCCGAAACGCGCCCTGGAACACTTCCGCGAGGCCCTCCGCCTCGACCCCAACCTCGACTGGGCCCGCGCCGGGATCGTCGAGGCCCTGAAGGCGAAACACCTGCTCTACCGCCTGATGCTCCAGTTCTTCCTCTGGATCGGCCGGCAAGGGCGGGTGGCCCAGATCGGGCTCGTCCTGGCGATCGTGTTCGGCCGGAGTCTGCTCGCCTGGGTGGACGAGGTCGCGCCCGGGTATTCCTGGCTCGTTCGCCCCCTGATGATCCTCTCGTTCGCGTTCCTGATCCTGACCTGGATCGCCAGCCCGGTCTTCAACCTCCTCCTGAGGTTCAACCGCTTCGGACGGATGGCCCTCTCCAAGGAGCAACGGACCGAATCGACCTGGATCGGCGGATGCTTCCTGATCGCCCTGGCGGGGCTGATCGGCTACCTGGCCACCGCCTCTCAGGTCAGCTTCCTGGTGATGACGGCGTTCGGCCTCCTCCTGTTCCCCCTCGCCGTGACGTTCCGTGCCCCCGCCGGCCCGACTCGCCTCCTCCTGGCCGCCGGGACGGCCGTCCTCTTCCTGATGGACGTGCCGATCCTCGCCTGGAGCATCCTCGGCCCGAGCAGCCCGTTCGGCGGCCTCCACCAGGCCCACACGCTGTTCTACAACTCGATCCTCGGCTGCGCCGGCTCCACCTGGATTTCCCTGGTCCTCAGCCAGAGAGCACGAGGCGGTTAGGCGGCGAAGCCTCGCGTCGCGATCGGTGGAGGCTCGCCAAGGGCACTCGTCATGTCACGAGACACGGCCCACGAGTCCGGCACTCTCCGCTTCGACGGCCGCCTCATCACCTATGAGTCCCGTCACCTCGGCTCATTTTCTCTCCCGATGGCCGACGTCGCCGTGATCGGCGAATACACGACCCAGGACGGCCCCTTTTTCGACGACTGGTTCCTCGTTTTCGTCCGTCGGGACGGCGAATGGTTCGAGGCGTCGATGTACGGCGAAGGCCCGGAGGAGGTCCGCGACGGCCTCTCGAAGTCGCTCCGGGCCGAGATCCACCTGGGCCTCGCCGCCTCCACGGACTTCGCCAGTCGAGTCCTCTGGCCCCCGGGCCTCCTGGGCCAACCACTCTTCGAGTTCGTCAAGCCCTCGGGTTCCCGCTTCCTCGAACGCATGAGGCTCGTGATCTTGCCCGCCGTCCGCCGGCAGCTCTCGCCCGAGGTGCTTGCGGCGCTCGGAGGCGACGAGTGTCCTTGACCGGACTCCGCATCGGGCCGGCGACCCACGGTGTTCCACCGGTCTCCGCCTCATCCCAGCGACCACCCCTTGCGATACTCGCGGTGGAGGAACCGATCGGCATCGGGGGCATTCGGCACGCGGAGGCCGGCGGCGTCCCACTCGATCTTCTTGCCGAGCCGATAGGCCACGTTCCCGAGATGGTTCGCCTCGGTCAAACGGCCGGAATACTCGAAATGGCAGGTCGTCGGCTCGCCCGTCTTGCACGCGCGGACCCACTCCTCGTGGTGGCCGATCGACGGAGGAATCGTGACCGGCGGTCTCGGGAAATCGCGAAACTCGTTCTCGGGCAACAGGATGTGACGGCCGTAATCGGCCAGGATCTTGCCCTTCGGACCGATGAACAGGGCACCGCTGTCCCACTTGGGGATGGCTCCCGAACTCCACGCCGCCGGCTTGTCTTCCCCCTGATACCACGTGAGCTTCACCGGCGGCAAATCGCCCCTCGGCCCGTACTCGTAGACGACGTGCATCGACGCCGGGGCGATCTCGGGATGGGGAGGAGGGCCGAACGCCTCGACGGTCCTCGGGGCGTCGAGCTTCAGGGCCCAGAACGGCAGGTCGATCCAGTGGCTCCCGAGGTCGCTCATGGTCCCGTTGCCGAAGTCCCACCAGCGATACCACTTCGGACCGGGAAAGTAGACCTCGTGGAACGGCCTCTCGGGGGCCGGGCCGAGCCAGAGGTCCCAGTCCAGACCCCGGGGCACGGGCGATGACCCCGCCGGCCTCTCCTCGACCGTGACGATGTCGCCGTTCCGCCTCGCGGCCTCGGGCGATTGACGGCCCCAGGCCCGGCCCACCCAGACGTGGGCCTCCGAGACCGGCCCGATCGCCCCGGATTGCACCAGCTCGACCACTCGCCGATAGTTGTCCGAGGCGTGAATCTGGGTCCCCATCTGGGTCGCGACCTTCGCCCTCGCCGCGGCCTCTCGAATCGTCCGGGCCTCGGAGACCGAGTGGGTCAGGGGCTTTTCGCAATACACATGTTTGCCGAGCTGGAGTGCCGGCAGCGTGGCGAAGGCGTGGGTATGCTCGGTCGTGCTCACGATCACCGCGTCGAACTCGTTCGCGTGGTCGAAAACCCGGCGGAAATCCCGTGTCCGCCTGGCTTTGGGATGAGACTTCGCGGCGTTTTCGACGGCCGAGTCGTACACGTCGCAAAGCGCCACGATCGTTTCCGAGGAGACGCTCTGGAGGTTCGAACCGCCCCGACCGCCCACCCCGATGCACGCGATGTTCAGCTTGTCGTTGAGGTTCCTCGCCCGGAGGAAGGCCGGGGCGCCGAACAGGGCCACCCCGGAGGCCGCGACCGCCCGGCCGAACGACCGACGGCTCGGCGCGGACCCGTTCGACGAAGGAGAGAGTGCGTCCACGGCGAGCCTCCGGGTCGGGAAAAGGGGGATTCGCCCCAGGATGGACCGCCGGCCGAGGGGTTGCAAGCCCCTGGTTCCTGGTAAACTGAGCGACGATCTCGACGAGGGGGACCATCATGAACGAGGCGTGGCGATGGTGGATCGTGCCCTGGCTCTGGATCGCCGGATCGTCCGCCATCGCCGAGGATCGCGAGCCTCCGATCGTCGCCGAGAGGAAGGCGCTGGCGTTCCTGGCGACGGAGGTCCCCCGGTGGTCGGTCGAGAATCGCTGCTTCTCCTGCCATAATAACGGAGACGCGGCGAAGGCCCTGATCCTCGACCCCAAATCTCCGCCCGAGAGCCTGGCCGCGACGCTCGATTTCCTCACCCGGCCCGACCGCTGGGAAAAGAACGGGACCGACGCCGCATTCAGCGATAAGTCCCTGGCACGGCTCCAGTTCGCGTCGGCACTGAACACCGCGGTGAAGGCCGGGCGGGTCGCCGATCGATCGCTCTTGCTCGGCCCGGCCGAGGCTCTCGCCCGCGACCAGGCCGAGGACGGCTCATGGCGGATCGACGACGCCGCGCCGGTCGGCTCGCCCGCGACTTATGGCCCACCGATCGCCTCGGCCGTCGCGCTGGACGTCCTCCGCGCCTCCGACCCGAAGCGGTTCGCCCGGAACATCGCAAGGGCCGAGGACTGGCTCCGAAAACGCCCGATCGCGAACGTTCATGACGCCTCGGCGGTCCTCTTGGCACTCCCCGAACTGTCACCCGCTGATCGCCGTATCCGCTTGCAGTCATTTGAGTTGCTGCAAGGCGCCCAGAACGGCGACGGCGGCTGGGGGCCGTTTCGCCGATCGTCTCCCGAGGCCTTCGACACGGCCCTGGCCCTGCTCGCCCTGTCTCGCTGGGCCAATCGGGCCGAGGCCGGGCCAATTCTCGAACGGGGACGCCTCTGGCTGGCCCGGTCGCAGGCCCCCGACGGCGGCTGGCCCGCCACGACCCGGCCACCCGGCGGCGACAGTTATGCCGAGAGGATCTCCACGACCGGATGGGCGACTCAAGCCCTTCAGAAAACCCGGGTTAAGGACGAGGCCGGACCGTCACGCTGATCGTCGGGGCCTTCGGCTCCGGCCCGGCCGGGCGGAGCGCATCGACCTCGAACGGCCGGCTCACGCTGTTGCCGGCCAGGTCTTCCAGGTCCGGGTTCACCGCGATTTGATACTCGCCCGCGGTCCACGGTCCATCGGGCCGGAAGCTCCACCGCGTCGATCCGGGATCGACATTGGTCTTGCCCGCGACCTGGCGGCCCTGGCCGTCCCGAACGGTCAGCGAACGGTCGAACAGGGCGCGGTCGAGCGGTTCGGGCGACCGGACCGTGAGCGGATCGCTCGTCCCGCTCTCGGGAGCGACAACCGTCCACGTCCTCGGGTCGGGCTGAACGTCGTCGGGGGCGCCGACGCGGAAGTCCTTGCGAAACAACGACTTCAAGGGCCGCCCATCGGCGTCCGGCCACTCGCGATCGATCGTCAAGGAGTACGATTTTCCCTCTTCGAGGATCGGCCCGTCCTCTTCACGAGGTCGAAGCCCCCGCTTGATCCGGCCCGGGTCCAGGAGCAGGGTCAAACGAGTCCCCGAGGGGTCCCAAAGCTCCTCGCCAATCTCCAGGAAAGGCGATTCGACGACCTTCCCGCCCTTCCCGACCAGCCGGACTCGCCGGTAGACCTCGCCCCGGGACATGGGCGCCGAGAAGAGGAGGTAGAACTTGAGCAGGTTCTCGGGCACGACTTCCGAAACGGGATCGACCCGGACGACCTCGGTCGATGCCCCTTTCACCGCCTCGTTTCGGGCGAATTCGAGGATGGTTTCCTTCGCCGAGATCGGACGAGGCAGCCGGTCCGGCCGGAACCGGGCGCGGTGGAGCAGGCCCGGATCGATCGGGAACCGGGGTTGGAACCGAACGGACGATCCCGCCACCCGATACCGGCCAGGGATCGGGGGACCATCCGTGCGATCCTTCCCAACCACGGTCACGGTAAAGAGATCGGTCCATCGAGACCGATCCCACGTCGCGAGTTCCGACAGGTTCGCCGCGTCGATCCCCTCGACGCTCACGCTCGGGGGATCGGCGTCGGCCAGGAAGCGGAGAGTCGGGCCCTCCCCGCCGAGCGGCAAACCGGCGAGGAGAGCAAGGGCCGCGAGGAAAGTCACGGAAGCTCGATGGTTTCGAGGTTCTGGGCACCTTCGGGGGTCTGGATCAGGATGACCGCATGGGTCGCGTCCAGCTTGTCGAGCTGCATCACGCCCTTCAGGCCGGTGATGGTCTCATAGCTGATCCCCTGGGTGTCCTTGACCGGCTTCACGATGCCCTCGGCCTCGCCGACGCCGCCGGTCGGGATCTTCATGACGCCCCGGCTGCTGTTGGCCAGCAGGAGGTAATCCTTGCCGCCCTTCTCATAGGTGATCATGTCGAGAGGGCGGTTCCGGTTGCCCAGCTCGGCCACGGTCGTGCCCTTGAGGTGGGAGCCGGCCTTGAGCTCGGAAAGGGGGATCTTCACCAGGGGCGTGCAGGTGTACGCGGCCAGGAGGTACGGCTCGCCCTTGATCTTGTAGGAGGTGAAGGTACGAACCGGCGACTTCGTCTCAAATCGGCCGTGGGCCCCGTGATAGATCTCGACGCTCGTGCCCGAGGCCGACTCCGAAAACGGGAAGGGGATCGCCAGCAACCGGGAGGAGAACTCCTCGTTCGACAGCCCGGCGACATAGACCCGGCCATCGATGAACGCCAGGTCGGTGATGACCTCGGAGGCCGGGCTGCGGGGGTTGGCGGCCGGCGCGTTCGGCAGGGTCGCCCGGGCGAACGGCACGTCTTCGAGGGAGACCAGGGCGAGCGACCCGTCCTTGCCGACCGAGATCAAGGCCGGGGCGGCGTCCGGTCCCTTGCCCCGGGCGATCGAGAGGTAAACCCTTCCCGAGGCGGGATTGACCGCCACATCATTGATGACGACCTTGTCGGCGGTAGTCCCGAGCAGGGCGGCGGCCTTCTCGGCGACGTTCTCGACCTTCACCGGGGCGGCCTCGCCCTTGCGGTCGCCGGTCTCGACGGCGATGATCGCCGCACCCTTCGTGTCGGCCAGGAGGAGGAGGCCATCGGGACCGAAGGCGATGGGGCCCGAGGACTTCCATTCGGGCGTGCCCTTGGCCAGGTCGGCCGATCGGGCCGAGGGGCCGCCGATCGCCAGGGCGGCAATGGCCAGCGGGACGAGCCGTGAGAGTCTCATCGTCGATGCCTCCAGGAGCGAAATCAGGGCGGGCGAAGCGAGGGGAGTCGCCGGTATCGGCGTCATTATCCGGCCGATTGGCCCGGTTGCAACGAGATTCCGGGACAATCCGCGACCCTCTGCCCGTCGGGGCGCCCGTCTGGGACACTGGCCCCGCCGTTCCCCCTCGCCGCGCCCCGCCGGAGACGACGATGAATCCCGCTCTCGCCCTCGTCCTGCTCGTCGCGACCGCCCCGCGCGACGTCCCGGTCATGGAAGTCACCACCGACGTTCGCCTTGATCCCACAAGGACTTACGGCCGGATCGTGATCAAGGCCAGCGGCATCACCCTCGACGGCGCCGGGGCCCGGATCCTCGGGGCCGTCGGCGGCGACCCGAAGACGTTCCGGGGGATCGGGATCGAGGCCCGCGGCGTCTCCGGCGTGACCCTCAAGAACGTCTCGGTCCGGGGTTGGGAGACCGGACTCCTCGTGGTCGATGGCGAGGGCTGGACCGTCGAAGGCTGCGACTTCTCCGACAACTTCCACGACCCGGAGTTCGGGTGGGGCGAGAACGGCCGACGAGGCGGGATCGTCCTGGATCGCGTCCGCCATTCCAAAATCCTGAAAAACAAGGCCAATCACGTCTGGGATGGCTGCGCCCTGGTCGATTCGGACGAGAACCGCCTCGACGGCAACGACTTCTCCCATACATCGAACACGGGCATGAAGCTCTGGAAGTCCTCAAAAAACACGGTGATTGGCAATAACCTCAGCTATGGTTTGAGGATACGCCCCGGCGAGGTCCACGCCCGGGATTCCGCCTGCCTCCTGATCGAGACCGGTTCCGACAACAACCGTTTCGAAAAGAACGACTGCACCCACGGCGGAGACGGCGTGTTCGTGCGAGTCCTGAACGGCTGGGTGAGCGTCGGCAATGTTTTTGACGGCAATGACGCCTCGTTCGCCAATAATAATGCCTTCGAAGCCTGGTCCCCTCGCAACGTCTATCGGCATAACAAGGCCAATCATTCGAGTTACGGCTTCTGGCTCGGGGCCTCGGATGGGACGGTCCTGATCGCCAACGAGGCCAGTCACAACGGCGAGGCGTCGGGCTTCCACAACTCGCCCCACCTTCCCGGCAACGGTCACGCGGGGATCGTGTTCATGTTCGGCCCGTCGAGCCACACTCTCGTGAAGGGCAACACCTGTCAGGGCAACAACGGCGCGGGTATCGCCTTGATTGGCGATCAGGGCAGCCAGGGGGAGAAGTGGAAAGCGTTCCACGGGATCATCGAGGACAACACGCTCACCGGCAACCGCTGGGGAATTTACGCCCGGTTCGCGGACTGGATCGACGTGTCGGGCAACCAGTTCGCGGACAATTCGGAGGCGGCGTTTTCGAGGGACGACTCGGTCACGAACGTGTTCGAGCACGACGGGCCCGCGGTCGCCTCGCCGACGGCGGAACTCACAGCTCCGTCACGGGTTCGGACCGGCGAACCCGCGACCCTCGACGCGACGAGGAGCCGGACCTCCTCGGGCCATCCGCCGAAGGTCCGCTGGGATCTGGGAGACGGCACCATCCTCGCCGGGTCGGCCCCTCTGCTGGTCCGTCACGAGTTCCGGGAGCCGGGATTGAAGCGAGTCGGGCTGACCATCCGCGACGGGCGGGCCTCGTCGCTGGCCTGGAGAGACGTTTACGTGGTCGAGGATCGTCCCGAGATCGCCACCGACGGCCCCTCGACCGACTGGACCTGGGACGACCCTCGCTCCTCGGTCGTCTTCTCCGAAGACCCGGCGCAAGCCCTCGCGGGCCGTTCTGCAATTCGTGGTGAAGTCAAGGCTTATGGCGGCGGGCGGACGACGTTCGTGGCCAGTGTGGGGAGTCCGGCCCGATCGCTGACCGGGAAGAAGAGCCTGGCGTTCTGGGTCCGGTCGAGGAACCCGAACCTCCCCGGCTGGCAGGGGCCGAACCCGGTCGTGACCCTCCGAGGCCCGAATCGGGCGTCGCGAATTCTGACCCCCGCGAGGGACTGGCTCGCCCAGCCGACCGAGAACGAGGCCCGCGAAGGTTGGACCCTCGTGACCGTCCCCCTGGAGGGCGGCGACGGCTGGGACGTGAAGGGCCCGAGGCCCACCTCCCTGGAGGCGATCGGGATCGGACTCGATTCGTGGGGGATGGACCCGTGGACCGTCTGGATTGACGGAATGATTTTGAAGGATTAGGGTTCCGTCACCAGTGCATGACGTACCCGCCGTCCACGTTGATCGTCTGCCCGGTCACGTTGCCGGCCCGTTCCGAGGCCAGGAAAACGGCCATCGCGGCGAGGTCATCGGGCGTCTGCCACCGTCCTAGGGGCACGAGTGCCCGGATCTTCTCGGCGGCCCAGTCCTCATAAGAAGGCCGACCCTCCGTCGGCTGGCGGGCCGCCCAGGACTCGAACACCGCCCGGTTCAGGGCCGTCTTGACCATCCCGGGACAGAGCGTGTTGACCCGAACTCCATAGGGGGCCAGGTCTTTCGCCGCGCACTGTGCAAAATTGATCAGGCCAGCCTTGGACGCGCTATAGGGAGGGTCGGTCTGGGAGCCGATCTGGCCGGCGACCGAGGCGAGGAACAGGATCGAGCCCGAGCGTCTTTCGGCCATGTTTGGCGCGAAGGCATGGGCGACGGTCGCAGCCCCCACGAGGTTGACGCGGAGGACGCGGTCCCAGTCGTCCGGGTCGAGCCTCCAGAACGGGAAACCCAGCTTCCCCGAGCCGATCCCGGCGGCGAAAACCAGGTGGTCGCACCGGCCGAGATCCTGGCGGATCGTCGCCTCAACCGCTTTCATCGCAGGGAAATCGGTCGCGTCGGCGACGAACCCGTGAAACGCGTGGCCGAGCCCGGCGGCGGTGTCGAGGGTGTCGGAGTCGCGATCGACGATCGCCGCGATCGCCCCCTCGGCGGCGAACGCCGAGGCGATCGCCTGGCCGATCCCTCGGCCCCGCCCACGATCGCCGCAACCTGGCCTTCCAGTTGAAGATCCATCATGGAGTACCCGTTGGCTCCAGGCGATGCACCCGCTTCGGAGGAATTACGGATCGAAGATGGTGCATTTCATGCACCCTACTTCAGGATGATCCGAACCGACGAGGCGAGTCGCGGGTCGCCTCGCTCGTCGAGCCCCTTACAGAACGTTTCGAGATCGGGCCTGGGCGTGAAGGTTTGCGCCTGGCCGCCCTCAATCTCGACCTTCACCGGCTTCGAAAGGTCCAGGAGCGACGGGTCGAGCCAGAGGGCGATCTGATCCTGTCCCTGGGCCTTGACGGCGACCGTATTTCCTTCGCGGACTTCCACTTCCAGCCGTCCTCCGTCCTTCGGTCCGGGGGCTTCGAGCCAGTAGAAGTGCTTCAGAACGTCGTCGGACTGGACCCAGACGACCCGCTTCGGCCACGGATCGCGAGGCCCCGCCTGGATCATCTCGGCGACCTTGTCGCGATCCGGGACCGAGTGACCCACCCCGGGCTTCCACTCGAATCCGCCCGGATAGCCGCCATATTTGGCTTTCCATTCCTCCAGGCGCCTGGCGAACGCCTGGCAGCGGTCGGCCCGGCCGTAGGCGGTGTCTTTTTCGCCGACCATGTACGTAAACCGAACGTCCCGCAGGTTCTCGCCCTGGGTCTCGCCGTCGGTCGGGGCGGAGGCCGAGGCGTGGATCGCGGCGAAGCGGTCCGGGATCTTGGTGCCGATCACGAACGCGCCATAGCCGCCGTGGGACGCCCCGAGGATGCAGACCTCGTCGGGGTTCACATCGCCAAACAAGACGAATTGACGGATCAAACGCTCGATCATCGGGCCGATGGCATCGTCGTAGAACCCGTTCCACGCGTCGTTGGGTGCCCGGAGTGCCAGATAAACGTAGCCGCCGGCCTCGGGATGGTCCTTGTAGTAGTGTTCAAACATCCCCTTCCACTGGGAATCGTTCATCGCCTTCGGGCCGTTGCCTCCGCCATGCATGGCAATCACCAGGGCCCATCCGGCCTTTGGCTTCTCGCCGACGTGCCTCCAGAGATAAGGGCTTTCGCGGTCGGCCGTCTTCACGCGCTTTTCTTCGTACTCTTTTCGCAAGGTTTCGTGCTCGGGAGACGCCTTGTAAGCGAGCCAGGCGGCGTCCCGGGCCTTGTCGTCGAAGGGGATCTCGGCGAGGAGCTTGCGGGCGACCTCTTTCTTGGCCGCATCGGTGCCGAACCGATCGGCCAGGAGGGTGGCGAGATCGGCCTTTCCGGCGTCGGCCGCATTGAGGTCGAGCCGGACGACGGTATCCCCTTCGACGGTGGCCGCCCGGCAGGCGTCTCGGCCGTCGAGGCGGGCGACGACCAGGTACGATTCGCCTTTTTTCGCCGGTCCCGAGAGGTGGAGGTTGATATCGGCCGATTCCCCCAAACTCTTGCCCGACAGGATTTTCTGGCCGGTCGAACGGTCGAGCGCCGAGACCTCGGCCTCGACGCGACGGCCTCCCTGTCGGACCTCGACCATCAACCTGGGGCCTTCGGGGGGCTTCGAGGAGCCTCCCGTGTAATGGTCGGTCACGTTCTCGGCGTTGATCTCGGAGGTCGGGGCCCAGACCAGGGGAAAATGGCCGCCGGTCTTGCGGTAAGTCACGGCCCAGACGGCGTTTCGGGGTTGGTCCTTGAGGGCCTTCGCCGCGTCCCCGCCGAACCAGGCGTGATCGAGTCCGTTGGGGTCGGGCTCGGCCGCCCCGACGTAGTGCCAACGGCCGCCGTCCCAGATTTCGACCCAGGTATGGTTGCCGCCCCGTCCGGGCCACGAATGGATGCCGGCCAGCCGGCTCGGCACGCCGACCGCCCGAGCGGCCTCCACCAGCATGATCGAGAGGCCCGTGCAGGTGGCCATCCCCTGAGCGATCGTCTCCTTCGAATTCTGGTCGGTCCGCAGCCGGCGGGTGTTGTAGCCGACCTTGTATTCCTTGAAGAGGGCCGCATTGAGCTTGAGCGCGGCCTCGCCGGGGGTCTTGCAATCCTTCACCAGGGGCAGATAGCGATCGTGGAACTCGCGGCGCATCGGGTCGCGAGGCTCGGTCACGCTGGCGTGGGGGAGGACGGCGTCGAGGAAAACGTCCTCCGGAAGTCCCGGCCCCCACGGCACTTCGGATCGGGCCTGATAAGCGAGCGCCACGTTCTCGGCGAGGGCCTTCGGCGGCAGGCGATCGAGGTCTCGCCGGGGGAGGTCGGCGAGGAGATAGAGTGCGCCGGGTCGATGCTCGGGCGGGATCGTGCCGAGCATCTCGATCCACGAGGCGCGTTTCTCGGGCGACCGATCGAGCGATGCCCGGACGCTTTCCGCCCAGTTGGGCAATTCCGCGGGCGAGTCCACGGCCATCGAGGCCGCCACGAACGACAGGACGAGCGCGATCATCCGAACC
The DNA here is from genome assembly GCA_963737655.1 of uncultured Planctomycetota bacterium. GTDB lineage: Bacteria > Planctomycetota > Planctomycetia > Isosphaerales > Isosphaeraceae > JAQGHR01. The sequence goes on from CAVTTN010000002.1 coordinate 480,067, forward strand.
TCCGAGGGATTCTCCGGGCTGATCGGCCCATGATCGCCTCGGATCGCGCTCAACGGAAGACGCTTCCGGCGGAAAGGGCCGGGGATCGATCGGCGGAGGACGCCAACCCTCGTCAATCGAGTTCGCGCACGCCGAGGGTCAGAAGCTCATGAAGGGGACGGGCAGGAGGAAGGCGTGTTGCTCGAAGAGGCTGGCGGCGCCTCCCCAGGAGGTGTACTGGGCGAGGAAGACGATCAACACATACAGGGCCGTGGCGGGGAGGATGGCGACCCTCCCGAGGAGGCCGAGCGTCCAGTGGCGGGGGCGTTCCCGGCGGGCCGATCGGGCGTAGGCCCACCCCACGAGCAGGCGGGCCGGCGCGAGGAAGCCGATGAAGATCAGGCCCGGGAGCCAGGCCGAATCGCGGGGGATCGCCTCGATCTTGAGCAGATAGAGCGGGATTGCGGCCAGGAGGAGGGCCATCAGGGCGAAGGCGAACGCCCACGGGGCGCGTCGGAAGCGGTCGCGGACCGCGCCCAGGCCGAGGAACGCCCGGGCCCGGCCCTCGACGGCGTAGCGCACCTGCAAGAACGGCAGGCTCGCCGCCACGAACCCGAGGCTCAGAGCACCCAGGAACCCGAGGAGCGGAAATCGGCCGCCCGAGGCGATCAGCCCGGCGGGGCCGATCAGCCAGGCGAGCGTGCCGAGGAACCCGACCAGGCCGATGCGGAAGTAGTAGAGCGGACGGAGCCCCGAGGCGAACGCCCAGAGTCCGTCGCGGGCCTCGGCATAAAGGCCCCCTCGGCGAATCCGCCCGACCAGCCAGAACGGGGTCGTCAAGGGCCAGAGGAAGGACCGCAGACGCCCGCCCCGCAAGCACGCGGCGGCGATGTGGAGGCCCGAGAGGATCAGGACCAGGCCCAGGGCGACCCGCCAGCCCCGGGGGCCAACGCCGCCCGGGTCGATGATCTCCGCCGATCTCGCCAGCCCCTCGATCAGCGCCGCGGGCAGGAGCGAGACCCAGACCCCGAGCACCACGCCGCCCACTCGGGCCGCCTTGCGGACCCCGATCAGCCCGTCGCGAATCCGGCCGGATCTCGCCACCCTGGCCGACGATTCGAGCAGGTATCCCATGCACAGGAACTGGGCGATCGGCAACGTCGCCAGGACCGACAGCCCCGAGACCAGGGTGACCAGGCCGAAGATCCATTCGGCCCCCGAGCCGATCAGCCGGGCCGTCCCCGAGGCGATCCGCCACGGGGCCGGTCGCCTCCTCGGCCGAGGCGCACGAGTCTCCGCGTACGCCTCCAGACTCTCGATCACGATGACGTCGTCCATGCCCCGAATTACAGCCGATCCGCGCGCCGTGTTTCAAGAATTCGCCGACGCGAATCGCGAAGGCAGGTCACGCAAAGATCAAAATTCGACCATGATTGAGTTTGTGAAGGATGCGGTCCGCAGTTCTCGCTCTTGCGGGTCGCCTCATCGGGTCGTCGCCCGGAATTCGTGAAACGAGATCGGGGCGGGGGCGGTATCCTCGGGGGAAAGGAGGCCGGAATGGGCGTTCGCGATTTGTTGTTCGTCGGCGTGGTGGTGGGCGGGAGCGTCGCCCTGGGCGCGGGCCTCTGGAGGGCGAAGGGGGGCGGCCGGGGCGGCGCGGAAATCCCGGTTTCGCCTCGCGAGGACTTCAAGACGGCCGTGGCCGAGGTCGATTCGGCGATCCGTCGGGGCTGTGCCGAGAAGGGCCTGAAGCCCGCCCCTCGGGCGTCGGACCTGGCCGTGCTTCGGCGGATGAGCCTGGCGCTGACCGGCTCGATCCCGTCCCTGGAGGAGGTCCGCCGGTTCGAGTCGATCGCCCCGGAGGGCCGGGTCGATTCGTGGCTCGAAATCCTCCTGAAAGACCGACGGACGGCCGACAGCCTGGCCGAGCGGTTCGCCCGAGCGTTCGTGGGGACGGAGGACGGCCCGTTCATCCTGTTCCGCCGCCGCCGATTCGCCTCGTGGCTGGGGGACGCCTTCCACCAGAACCGGCCGTATGACGCGATCGTCCGCGAGATGATCGCCGGCGAAGGGGTCTGGACCGACCACCCGGCCACGAATTTCGTGTCGGTCACGTTCAGCCAGGAAACCAAGCTGCCCGACCCCGAGAGGCTGGCGGCCCGGACGTCGCGCGCATTCCTGGGCGTCCGGCTCGATTGCGCCCAGTGCCACGACCACCCGTTCCAGCCCTGGACGCAGGCCGATTTCCGAGGGCTCGCGGCGTACTTCGGCACCGTCCAGGCGACCCTTCGCGGCATCCACGGCGGCGAGAACTTCTATCGGCCCGCCGACCGCAAGACCAAGGCGCCGGTGGAGGTCGCGGCCCGAGTCCCGTTCCATCCGGAGCTGGTGCCGGACTCGGGCGATCCCCGGACGAGGCTCGCCCGGTGGGTGACCGACCCCGGGAACCCGAATTTCGCCCGGGCCACGGCCAACCGCGTCTGGGCCCTGATGCTCGGCCGCCCGCTGGTCGATCCGGTGGACGACCTGCCCGCCTCGGGCGACGTGCCGGAGGCGCTGGACCTGCTCGCGAAGGACTTCTCGGCCCACGGCCATGACCTCCGCCGCCTGATCCGCCTGATCGCCTCGACCGAGGCGTTCCGCCGCGATAGCGCCGACGAGTCGAGCGAGCCTTCGGAGGAATCCGAGGCCGCGTGGGCCGTCTTCCCCATGACCCGGCTGAGGCCCGATCAGGTGGCCGCCTCCCTCTTCCAGAGCGGGACCGTGGCCACGATCGACTCCCGGTCCTTCTGGCTGGCCCGGCTGGCGGTGTTCACGGGTCAAAATGATTTCGTGAGACGTTATGGAGACACCGGCGAGGACGAATTCGACGGCGGCTCCGGCACGATCCCCCAGCGCCTCCTCCTGATGAACGGCCAGCTCGTCGGCGAGAAGATCAAGGACGAGCTGTTCAACGCCTCCAGCCTGATCGCCGGCCTCTCGCCCGACGACTCGAAGGCGATCGACGCGGCGTACCTGACCGTGTTGACCCGTCGTCCCTCGCCCGAGGAGCTCGCGTATTTCGCCGCGAGGGTCGCCGGGACGAAGGGGAAGGAGCGGAAGGACCGGCTCACCGACCTGTTCTGGACGCTCATCAACTCATCCGAGTTCTCGTGGAATCATTGACCCCGACCCCGACCCCGGCCAGTCCTTCCGAGGTTCCCATGCTCGATCGTCGCGGATTCCTCTCTCTGGCCGGGTTGAGCTGGCTGACGCCCGTCGGCATGGCCCTGGCGGCCCGGGCCGAGGCGACCCGGGCCCCGGCGAAGTCGGTCATCTTCCTCTGGCTCGACGGCGGACCCAGCCAGCTCGAGACGTTCGACCCCCATCCCGACAGGCCGATCTCGGGCGAGACCAAGGCCATCAAGACGGCCGCGAAGGGCGTCGCGATCGCCTCCAGCTACGGGAGGCTGGCCGAGGAGATGGGGTCCGTGGCCCTGGTGCGCTCGATCGTCAGCAAGGAGGGGGACCACGAGCGAGGGACGTACCTGATGAAGACCGGGTATCGGCCCGATCCCACGGTCGTTCATCCCTCGATCGGCGCGATCTGCTGCCACGAATTGCCGGTGGGGACGACGGAGGTCCCCCGTCACATCTCGATCCTGACCGGCCGGTGGCCGAGCCGGGGCGGGTTCCTCGGCGGCGAGTTCGACGCCTTCCAGATCGACGACCCCAAGGGCCATCTGCCCGACGTTTCCTCGCTCGCCGACACCTCGCGAGACGCGCAAAGAATCCGCGACCTCGACGTGGTGGAGCGGGCGTTCGCCCGGGGCCGACGAGGCCGGGTCGAGGCGACCCTCCATCGCGAGACGATCGGCCGGGCCCGCACGATGATGGCCTCCGACCAGCTCAAGGCGTTCGACGTGACCCGAGAATCGGCGAGCGTGAGGGCCGAGTACGGCGACACCGCGTTCGGCCGGGGATGCCTGGCCGCGAGGAGGCTGATCGAGGTGGGCGTCCGATGCGTGGAGGTCACGCTCGGCGGCTGGGACGCTCACGTGAACAACCACGAGACCCACGCCAACCTCGCCAAAACCCTCGACCCCGCCTTCTCCGCCCTGTTGCGCGACCTGAAACGTCGCGGCCTGCTCGAACACACCGTGGTGATGTGCGGAGGCGAGTTCGGCCGGACGCCCAAGGTGAACGTCGCGGGAGGTCGCGACCACTGGACGAACGGATTCAGCATGGCCCTGGCCGGCGGAGGGATTCGAGGCGGCTTCGCCCTCGGGACCACCGACCCCGAAGGCAGCCTCGCCCCGCCAGGTCGGCCGGTGGGCGTCGAGGACGTCCACGCCTCGGTGCTCACCGCCCTCGGCCTCGACCCCGCCCGAGAAAACATCGCACCCATCACCACCCGGCCGATCAAGCTCAGCACGGGGCGGGCGATCCCGGAGTTGCTGGGCTGATCGGCCCTCATGGATCGACGATCACCACGTCCACGCCCTCGGTCTGGCGCAACAGGCATTCGAGGATCGAGCCGCCGAGCCATCGGCGGGCCCGGGGCTGGCGGGTCTTGCCCATCACGATCACCTTGATGTCGTATTCGCGAGCGAACGCGGCGATCGTGCTCGCGACGTCCCGGCCCCGGAAGGTCATGGGGATTCCCCCGAGCTTCTGGGCGAGTTCGAGGTTCTCGGCGATCACCCGTTGCGTGGCGGCCTCGACTCGCGTGAGGTCCTCGGCGGGGGTCTGGATGTAGACCGCGTACCACGGGGCATTCAGGCGGTCGGCCAGCCTCGCCGCCTTGCGGAGCAGGGCCGGGGCGTTCGGGCTTCGGCTGGAGAGGCCGACCATCACGCGGTCCGTGGCGGAGGCCGGCGCCTTGTCCGCCTCGGCCCTTCGCCCTCGACGGTCGATCAGGTGGGCCACTTCCATCAGGGCGAGCTCGCGGAGCCTCGTCAGGTTCGGCGGCGTGAAGAAATTCTCCATCGCCCGATTCGCGCGGTCGGGCGGATAGACCTTGCCGGCCTTCATCCGATCCAGGAGGTCCTCGACCGAGACGTCGATGTTCACGATTTGATCCGCCTCGCCGAGGACGCCGTCGGGCAATCGCTCCTTCACCTTGACGCCCGTGACGCGCTCGACCTGGTCGTACAGGCTCTCCAGATGCTGGATGTTCACCGTGGTGATCACGTGAATTCCCGCCCGGAGCAGGGCCTCGACGTCCTGAAACCGCTTCGCGTGACGGCTGCCGGGGGCGTTGGTGTGGGCCAGCTCGTCCACCAGGCAGACCGTCGGCCTCCTCGCGAGGATTGCGTCGAGGTCCATCTCCTTGAGCGTCACGCCGCGATATTCGATCTCCCGGGGCGGGATGACCTCCAGGTCGGCGACCTGCTCGGCGGTGTCGGCGCGGCCGTGGGTCTCGACGATCCCGATCGCCACGTCCACGGCCTGGGCCTTCAGCCGTTGCCCCTCGCGGAGCATGGCGAACGTCTTGCCGACGCCGGCCGAGGAGCCGAGGTAGACCTTGAGCCGGCCCCGTTCCTGGCGGCGGATCAGGTTCAGGAACTGCTCGGGAGACGGGCGGGCGGGTTCGACGGCCATGACGGGGACGACGCCTCGGGGGGCCTCGGGGCGGACGCGAAGCCCTCGGCGACCGCGAAGGCCGTCGAGGGGCGAGGTTCGATCAGTCGAAGTGGATCTCGGCGTAGCACTGGGACTTCACGAAGGCGTCGAGGTCGTAGTACTCCTCGACGCATGTGTCGGTCAGGGCCACCACCCGCCCGTCGGCCCTCGTGAAGAGGACGAGCCAGCCGTCCAGGGCGCGGAACGGGTCGTGGTTCTCGATGGCCTCGCCTCCCAGGACGAAGGCGATGGCCGAGGCATCCCTCTCGCTCACGGCTGGGTCCTCCGTAGATCATTTCCGAGGGGTCCGGGCGCGATAGTACCCAAGCCAGTCCTTGCCCGTCTCGCGGGTCAGTTCGGAGAGGGCGGCGTCGATCTCGGCGGGAGTTGGCGTACCGGCCTTCTCGAGCGCAACACCCTTCAGGACGAGGGCCTCGGCCTCGCCCTTCCAGTCGTTGGTGGCCAGGCCGTGGGCGATCGCCGCGAAGTACCAGGCTCGGGCATCGTCCGGACCGGCGGAGGCGGCCGAGCGGAACTCGGACGCCGCCGCCGCGAACCGCTTCTCGCGGAAGGCGATCAGGCCGGCGGAGAGGCGTTCCGGAGACCTCAAGGCCGGGACGATCTTCGCCTTCAGGGCCTCGACTTGCTTTTCCGGGCGGGCCAGGGCCGCGTCGGGCCGGGGCGCCTCGCGGATCGTCTTGAATTCGGCCTGGAGGGCCCGGAACTCACGGCCGAGGCCCGCGACCCGGCCGTCGATCTCGCCGACCTTCGCCTCCGCGGGCCCCTCGGCCTCGGCCATCCGGCCGACCCGGACCTTGAGGTCCTTCAGGTCGTCGGCCATCTTGTCGAGGGACGCCCCCTCGACCCGCTCGCGGAGCCTCTCGACCCTCCTCGACAGCTCGTCCACGACCGACGGAGCCGGCGGGGCGGCCGCCGGGGTGCTCTCGGTCTTCGCCTCGGGCGCCACGGACCGTTCGGCGGGCGGCGGCGCGGGAGCGTTCGGGGCCGTCTCGACCGAGGCGACGGTCTCCGGCATGTCCTGGTCGAGGTCCAGGTTCAAGCGGAGGACGTTAACCCTCGCCGGGGCGCCGAGGATCGCGCCGAGGTGTTCACGTGCTCGTCGATCAGCTTCATCACGCGATCGACGGCCACCTTCCTCGCCGCCGCGACCCTCGGGGCCTGGTAGCGGGCCGCCTCGGGGCTGATGTCGGGGTCGAGCCCGGCGCCGGAGGCCGTCACGAGATCGACCGGGACCAGGTCCTCGGCCTTCTTGCCCAGCTCCGAGGCGCGGGCGAGGGCCTCGGCCCTGGCGGAGGAGGCCCCGGCTTCGAGCCCGGCGATGGCCGCGGTGTCGGCCTCGGTGGGCCGCTTGATCTCCGCCTTGGCCTTGAGATCGGCCTGCGCCGCGTCGAGCTTGTCGAGGCCGGCCTTGAGCGCGGCGTCGCCGGTCCGGGCCAGGACCTGGCGGGCCGAGTCCAGGGCGATCCGGTCGTGCAGGGCCGGGTTCGTCGTGCCGAGGTTCGAGCCGCTCGCGGCGTCCGCCGCGTAGCCGGTCGCCCCGGCCGCCGACGGCCTCGGCCAGAAGTATTTCTCCGACGCGAACGGCTGGGCGATCAGCTCCGAGCCGACCACCCGGCCCGATCGCTCGATCAGGCTCCCGTTCGCCTGCCTCGGGAACAGTGAATGGCCCAGCCCGTAGACGGCCGCCGGGTACGCGACGGCGCAGACGACGAACGTCACGAGGCAAGCGAGCAAGGCGTTGACTGTCTCGCGGATCATGGGGTTCCCGGTCCTTCCCCTCGGATCGAGGGGGCCTTGTGTTCTTCGTTCGAATCCCGGCCGGAGCGGGGACACGCGCCTCGCGGCCGAGGAGCCAGTCCCCACTCCGTCGGGGATTCTTACTTGATGCCGGCCAGGTTCATCAGGGGGTCGATGGCGATGTCGATGAGCTTGATCCCGACGAACGGAGCGATCACCCCGCCGAGGCCGTACCACAGGAGGTTCCGCCTCAGCAGGGCGCCCGCGCCGACGGGCCGATACTTCACGCCCTTCAGGGCGATCGGGATCAGCAGGGGGATCACGATCGCGTTGAAGATCACGGCCGAGAGGATCGCCGAATAGGCGCCCCCCTGCGTGGCCAGGCCCATCACGTCCAGGGCGCTGAGGCCCGGCAGCGTGACGATGAACAGCGCCGGGATCACGGCGAAGTACTTCGCCAGGTCGTTGGCGATCGAGAACGTGGTCAGCGCGCCGCGGGTCATCAGCAATTGCTTGCCGATCTCGACGACCTCGATGAGCTTGGTCGGGTCGCTGTCGAGATCGACCATGTTGCCGGCCTCCTTGGCGGCCTGGGTGCCGGAGTTCATCGCCACGCCGATGTCGGCCTGGGCCAGGGCGGGGGCGTCGTTGGTGCCGTCGCCCATCATCGCCACGAGCTTGCCGCCCTCCTGCTCCTTGCGGATGTAGGCGAGCTTGGCCTCGGGGGTGGCCTGGGCGATGAAGTCATCCACGCCCGCCTCCTTGGCGATCGCCTCGGCGGTCAACGGGTTGTCGCCGGTGACCATCACCACCCGCAACCCCATCTGGCGGAGTCGGGCGAAGCGGTCGCGGATGCCCGGCTTGAGGATGTCCTCCAGGCAGATCACGCCGACGATCCGGTCGTCCTCGGCCACGGCCAGGGGCGTGGCACCGCCCGAGGCGATGGCATCGACGGCCTGCTGATAGCCGTCGGGGATCGACCCACCTTGATCCTGAACATATTTCGCCACGGTGTTCGGAGCGCCCTTGCGGAGCCTCGGGCCGTCGGGCAGGTCCACGCCGCTCATCCGGGTCTGGGCGGTGAAGTCGATGAATCGCGAGCCCGAAGGCGCCTCGGCCTCCAGGCTCGACTGGAGCCGGGCGAGGTCGAGGATGCTCTTGCCCTCGGGCGTGGAGTCGGCCATCGAGGCCAGCCCGGCCGTCCTCGCCAGGTCGCGGGGCGAGGCCCCGCCCAGCGGCACGAACCGGGTGGCCCGGCGATTGCCGATGGTGATCGTCCCGGTCTTGTCCAGCAGGAGCGTGTCGATGTCGCCGGCCACCTCGACCGCCTTGCCGCTCTTGGCGATCAGGTTCGCCGCCAGCGCCCGGTCCATCCCGGCGATCCCGATCGCCGCCAGGAGGGCCCCGATCGTCGTCGGGATCAGGCAGACGAGCAGGGCGATCAGGGTCGGGATGTCCAGGGTGAGGTCGAAGTACCGGGCCATGGGGTAGAGCGTGGCCGTCACGATCAGGAAGATCATCGAGAACGCCGCGAGCACGATCGTCAGGGCGATCTCGTTGGGCGTCTTCTGTCGCGACGCCCCCTCGACCAGCGCGATCATCTTGTCGAGGAAGCTCTGGCCCGGCTCGGCCGTCACCCGGACGACGATCCGGTCGGACAGGACGCGCGTCCCTCCCGTGACGCCGGAGTGGTCGCCGCCGGCCTCGCGGATCACCGGGCGCTCTCCCCGGTGATCGCGCTTTCATCCACCGAGGCGACCCCGTCCACGACCTCGCCGTCGGTCGGGATGACCTGCCCGGCCTCGATCGCCACGAGGTCTCCGGAGCGGAGCCTCGTCGAGGAGACGACCTCGCCGACCGGCGAATGGAGGTCGCGGAGGCGATAGGCGGGCGTGTCGGCACGAGTGGCGCGGAGGCTGTCGGCCTGGGCCTTGCCCCGGGCCTCGGCCAGCGCCTCGGCGAAGTTGGCGAACAGCACGGTGAGCAGGAGGAGCAACGTGAGCACGCCCTGATACACGATCAGGCCCGCCGCCGCCCCCCTCACGATCGACTCCACCGTGACGATCGCCGTCAGGACGGTGCCGACCTCGACGAGGAACATGACCGGGTTGCGGGCCATGACCCTCGGGTCGAGCATGCGGAACGACTGGGCGACGGCCATCTTCACGAGGGCCGGTTCGAACAGGCGGAGCTTGCGGGTCGCCCGCCTCTGGATCTTGGACGCCTGGGCGTCGGCGTCCCGATCGGGCGCGCCGACCTCGGTGGCGAGGCTCATCGGGTTCTATCCTTCGCGGAGTTCGTGGTTCGGGATCGGCAACTGTCCGGATCGTCGCGACCGAGCGAGTCCGAGGCCTGGGGATCTGGTCCTTTCGAGCTTCGTGGGGCAGGCATCGGCCTGCCGGGCCAGGCCCGGGGACGATGGGACCAGGCCCACCCTCCCCGGATCGAAGACCCCTCTAGGGCTTGGCGCCGGCGGTCAGGCCGTCGGCGATCGGCCCGAGCACGAGCGCCGGCATGAACGACAGGGCCCCGACCATCAGGACCGTCCCCAGGAGCATCCCGGCGAAGGTCAGGTCGTCGGTCTTGAGCGTCCCGGTCGTCTGCGGCACCCTCTTCTTCGCCGAGAGGAAGCCGGCGACGGCCAGGGGTAGGATCAGGGCCGGGAACCGGCCCAGGAGCAGGACGACCCCCGTGGCGATGTTCCAGGCCGGGTTGTTGTCCGCCAGGCCCTCGAAGCCCGACCCGTTGTTCGCCGAGGCCGAGGTGAACTCGTAGAGGATCTCGCTGAAGCCGTGGGACCCGGGGTTGTTCACGGCCTTCGCCCCCCAGGGCGTCGCGGCGAACAGGGCGGCCCCGCAGCAAATGAGCAGGGGGTGCAGGAGGATGGCGACCATCGCCAGCTTCACCTCCTTCGCCTCCACCTTCTTGCCGAGGTACTCGGGCGTCCGCCCCACCATCAGGCCGGCGATGAACACGGCCACGATGACATACATCAGCATGTTCTCGAAACCGGCGCCGATCCCGCTGAAGACGACGTTGAGCATCATCATCGTCATCGGCACGGCCCCGGCGATCGGGTTGAGGCTGTCGTGCATGCTGTTGACCGAGCCGTTGGAGGTCGCGGTGGTCATCGCGGCCCACGTCGCCGAGGCGACGGGCCCGAAGCGGACCTCCTTGCCCTCCATGTTCGGCCCCCGGGCCACGGGCAGGCCGTCGGTCGCCGCGCTCGGCCTGGCCTCGGCCAGGATCGCCACCACCGCCCCGCCGACCAGCAGCGCCAGCATCACGCCGAAGAGCACCATCGCGTGCCTCATCCGCCGGAGCATCAGCCCGGCCATCACGATCGACGACATCGGCACCAGGACGATCGAGGCGATCGACAGCATGTTCGTCCAGGGCGAGGGGTTCTCGAACGGGTGGGCGGAGTTCGGCCCGAAGAACCCGCCGCCGTTGGTCCCGGTCTGCTTGATCGCCACCAGGGCCGCCACCGGGCCCCGGGCGATCGTTTGCGTCTCGAACTTCGTCGCCGCGCCGTCCACGGTCGTCGCCGTCGCGGCCTTCTCGAAGGTCATCGGCGTGCCCAGCCCGACCATCGCCACGGCCAGGACGAGGCTATACGGGATCAGCCCGAAGACGATCCCGCGCATCAAATCGACGTAGAAATCCCCGAGGTGCTTGTCCCCTCGGAGCCCCCGCAGGGTCGCGAGCATCACGCAGAGGCCCGACGCCGGGGTGACGAACATCAGCCAGACGATGCAGGCCAGCTGGCTGAAGTACGAGAGGTTCTGCTCGCCCGAGTAGTGCTGCAAGTTCGTGTTGGTGACGAACGAGCAGACCGTGTTGAAGATCACCGCCGTGTCGGCGCCGTCGTGCTGGACGCCATCCACGTCCTTGTATCCCAGGGCGGCCAGCGACCCCTTGCCGTCGGGGTTGAGCAGCGGGATCTTGTCCTGGAAGTACAGCAAGGCGAAGGTGATCGCGAACAGGGCGAAGTTGAAGGCCAGGAGGGCGACGGCGTAGCGCCTCCAGCCCATCTCCTCCGGCTTGCGTCGGCCGACGAGCCGGGCCAGGAACCGCGGGATGGCGTCGAGCCCGCGCCCTCTCGGCCCTCGGGCACGTCGAGCGACTTCCAGAGGACCCAACCGAGCGGGAACGACGCCGCGATCGGCAGCGAGAAGGCCCAGAACGGATGGAGCCAGGACATCGAGGATTCCACCGAAATCACTCCGAGGAGAGAGAAGGGAGGCGACGATCGGGAAATCGGGCCCCGCCCGGCCGGGGGCGGCCCGCGAAACACCCTCGACCCGGGGGTCGAGGATGCCGCCCGGCCCCTTTCTCGGCCGGACATTTCACCGCGGGCCGCCCCCGCCCGGCCGGGGCCCGAGACGGGCGGTTCAGAACCGCTCGGGGCGGATCATGGCGACGGTCAGGTAGACCAGCGCCAGGACGGTCAGCGCGGCCGAGAGCCAGAGGACGAACGGGCTGCCCCCGTGGGCAGCGGCGGAGGCGATCAACGGATTCATCGTCGAGGACGCTCCGAGGGGTCAAAGTCGCTCGCACGCGGCGACCAGGGCGAAGAAGAGGGCGAACATCACCGCCCCGAGGGCGAACGTCATCAGGGTCATCTTGAGGCTCCGTCGCAAGTGGGCCCGGCGCTCGGCTTCCGTGAATTCGAGGCGAGAGGCCGGCAGGGACCACGCCATCCCGGGTTCCCATCTCCTCGTCCGGTTCATGAGTTCACTCCCTGGTCCAGAGGAATATCGCTGTGCCCGAACGTGAATCGTTCGTAATACCGCTTCATGTTGTTCCGTGCCGGGGCATGGCGGGGATCGGCCTTCAGGGCCGCCCGGTATTCCCGGTACGAGGCGTCGTGCTCGCCCCGGAGCTCGTGGAGGACCCCCTTGAGGTTGTGCGCCTCGGCCGACGCCGGATTCAGCGCCAGGGCCTCGCGGAGGAAGATGTCCGCGTCGTCGAACCGCCTCCGGGTCAGCGACCACTTGGCCCGCGAAAGCTCCTCGGCGAACTTCGATTCCACCGTGACCGGACCGATCGGCATCGGAGGGACGGGCTTGGCCTTCGAGGGCCCCCGGCGGTCCAGGACGTCCTGGACCGCCGAGCGGAGCGCGATCGGCCCGATCGGCTTGGAGAGGAAGTCGATCGCCCCGAGCTTCATCGCCTTCACCGCGTCGGGCACGGTGCCGTGGGCCGTCACGATGATCACCGGGACGTCGTCGCCGCGGTCGCGGAGCGCGGCCAGGACGTCCATCCCGTCCATCCCGGGCATCCTCAGGTCGAGCAGGACGAGGTCGAACGGGTCGCTCGCCAGCCACAACAGCGCCGAAGGCCCGTCCTCGGCCGCCATCACCTCGAACCCCGACGACTCCAGGGCCGTCTTGAACACGAGGCGGACGTTCGGCTCATCGTCGACGATCAGGAGTTTTTTGGGAGTGTTCATTCGTCAATCCTCCGAGGCCATGTCCGCGACGGGCAGGGTGAAGGTGAACGCGGCCCCTCGTCCGGGTCCGCTCGCCACGTCGATCGTCCCGCCGTGGGCCAGGACGATCTCGCGGGCGATCGCCAGCCCGAGCCCGGCCCCTCGCGGCGCCTTCGAGCCCGGGACGCGATAAAACCGCTCGAAAACTCGCGAAAGGTACTCTTCGGCGATCCCCTCGCCGGTGTCGGCCACGGTCACCATGACGAATCGGCCAAGGAGCTTCGCATCGATGCGGACCGACCCGCCCCGATCGGTGTGATCCAGCGCGTTGCCGATGAGGTTATCGAAGACATGGGCCACTCGGTCGGGATCGACCAGGACCGCGGGCAAGCCCGGTGCGACATCCGCCGTCAGATCGATCCCGCGATCCCTCGCCCGGCTGATCTGCCGCTCGACGGCCGCCGAGACCGCCTCCGAAGGGGGGATCGGGCGGAGGTCCAGGCGGACGCGACCCTGCTCGATCCGGGTGAGGTCCAGCAGGTCATTGACCATCGCCAGGAGCCGATCCGAGTCCTGCCGGGCCGCCATCAACAGCTCGGTCTGCTTGGCCGAGAGCGGCCCGACGACCTCCTCCAGCAGCAGGTGAACGGCCATCTGAATGCTCGTCAACGGCGTCTTGAGTTCGTGGCTGACGGTGGAGACCATGTCGCTCTTGAGCTGGTCGAGCATGCGGAACCGCGTGACGTCGGACATCACCACGGCGGCTCCCAGGAGCCCGCCCTCGGCGTCGCGGATGCCCAGGACGCGGGGCAGGAGGAAGCGTTCCTGGCCGTCGTCGCGGAGGGCGATGGCATGGTCGAAGCTCGTGGGCAAGAAGTCCGGATCGCCGCGAAGGACGGCCGCCAGGGGCGCCTTGAGGGTCGGCGGGGCCGACCACGGCACGCTCGAACCCTCGACGGGCACCGCCCCCAGGAGCCTCCGGGCCGCCGGGTTCGCCCGCTCGACGGCCGCCAGCGGATCGACGACGACCACGGGGTCGGGGAACGAGTCGATCGTGGCCTGGGCCGTCTTCTGGGCCCGGACCAGACGGGCGGTCCCGCTCTGGCGGAACTCGCGGATCGTCCGGGCCATCGAGTTGAACGCCGAGGCGAGCTCGCCGAGCTCGTCGCGAGAGACGACCGGCACGACCTGCTCCATGTCCCCCCGCGCCATCATCCGGGCCCCGTGGGTCACCGCGACGATCGGCCCGAGGATCGACCGGCTCAGCAACGCCGCGACGGCCGTCGCCACCAGGGCCGAGCCGATCATCGCGACGATCATGCCCCGCATCGAGCCCGAGGCCGCCGCGCGGGCCTGTCGGTCCATGGCCTCCATGTTCCCCTGGTTCAGCAATCGGACGTCGTCCGCCCGGTCCTTGATCCGGTTGAACGTCGGCAGGATCTCCGCGAAATAGAGGGCCGTCCGCTCCTCGGCCGGCGCCTCGAAGAACCGCTCGGAGAGCCGGAAATAGCGGTCCCGGAGGGTCGTGAGGTCGGCGACGAGTTCGTCTTCGCGAGGATGGATCGTGATATTCTGGCGCTCTCGCTCGAAATTCTCCTCGAAGCGGGGGCGGTTCTCGGCGAACTGCTCGCGACCCCGCGACCCCTGGCCGCCGATGGCGAACAGCAACGCCGAATCCATGCGCTCCAGGGCGTCTTTCATCTCCTGGGCGGCCAGGACGCTGCGATAATTCTCCTTCAAGATGACCTCGATGTTCCCGCCCAGACGCGAGAACATGAACACGGCCCAAAGCCCCAGGCCGACCAGGATGGCCAGCAACGGGGCAACGCCAATCAGGAACCGGACCCGCAACGTCTTGATCATCGGACCCTCATCGGGGACGTGGATCCCGGGGAATGCATCGGCCGTGCCAACAGGCCCTGATGATACGCAAGTGGCGTCTGCGAATCGACTTCGGAAGGCCCGCCAGACGCGAGCCGGTCCCGCTCGCCCCGTGCCGACCCGTGCGGAACGCGGCGGCGCCCGTGCGATTTGCACGATCGGCGCAGGGGACCGCCGCCGTCGAGGTCCGAGGCCGGGCCGCCCGTCCGCCTCAGAGGCCGTAGCCTTTTCGCTTGCGGTAGAGCGTGCTCGGGTCGATCCCCAGCGTCTTCGCCGCCGCTTCCAGGCTCGGCGAGGCGGCGAGGACCCGGCGGATGTGCTCCATCTCGAGCCGATCGAGCGGGATCGGCCCGCCCACCTCCACGGCCGAACCCGCTCGGTCCGGCGGCCCCGAAGCGATCCGCTCGGGGAGGTCCGCCAGGCCGATCTCGTCGCCGAGGGCGAGGATCACCGCGCGCTCGACGGCGTTGCGGAGCTCGCGGAGGTTGCCCGGCCAGGGGTGCCGCCTCATCGCGGCCCTCGCCTCGGCCGAGAAGCCCGAGAGCTTCCGCCCGGTCTGCCCGGCGAAGAACCGGAGGTAGCCGTCGGCCAGGGCGTCGAGGTCGGTCCGACTCCTCAACGGCGGCAACGTCAGCTCGACGACATTCAAACGATAGAGCAAATCCTCACGAAACGCCCCCGAGGCCACCGCAAGTTCCAGGTCGCGATTCGTGGCCGCCACCAGGCGGACGTCGGCACTCCTGGTCCTCGTCTCGCCGACTCGCTCGTAGCGCCTTTCCTGGAGGAAGCGGAGCAGCTTGGGCTGAAGGGGCGCGGGCAGGTCGCCGATCTCGTCCAGGAACAGGGTCCCGCCCTCGGCCGCGGCCACCTTGCCGGGCGAGTCGCGAATCGCGCCGGTGAACGCGCCCTTGACGTGGCCGAAGAGGTCGCTCTCCAGCAAGTCGGGGCTGAGGCTCGGGCAACTGACCGTGACCATCGGCCCCGACGCCCTCCGGCCCCAGGCGTGGAGGGCGCGGGCCAGGACCCCCTTGCCCGTGCCGTTCTCGCCACGAATTAACACGGCGGCATCCGTCGGCGCAACGCGGCGAGCCGTCGCAAACACGGCGGCGACCCCCGGGTCTCGGCCCTCGAAATCGGCCTCGGGGACCTCGCTCCGGACGCGGTCCTCCAGGGCCGCGACCCGCCCGGATAGCCCCCGGGCGCGCTCGACCCGCTCCAGGACGCCGCGCACCTGGGCCGGCGTGAACGGCTTGGCGAGGAAATCGAACGCCCCTCGACGCATCGCCTCCACGGCCGCATCGATCGACGCGTGGGCGGTGATCACGATCACCATCGCTCGCGGGAGGATCTCGCGGAGCGGTCCCAGCAGGTCCAGGCCCGACTCGGCGCCGAGCCTCAGGTCGACGAACGCGACGTCGAACCCGCGCCGATCGGCCTCGCGCAACGCCTCGGCCGCGTTCGCCGCGCCGAAAGGCTCGTGGCCCGCCGCTTCGAGGGCCACGCCGAGCGTCTTGCGGATGTTCGGCTCGTCGTCGACGATCAGGATGCGCATCGAAATCTCGATCCGATCAATCCCGAGGGGGGAAGACGTCCGGGGCGATCTGGTATCCCTCGGCGATCGCGTTGGTCGAGTTGAAGAGGCCGACGATCGCCAGGACCTCCCCCAGCGCCTCGACGTCCAGCCCGAGCTTGCGGACGGCCGCCGAGTGCGAACTCACACAGTAGGAGCAACCGTTCGTGGCCGAGACCGCCAGCGCGATGATCTCGCGAGTGAGCGGGTCGAGGCGGCCGGCCCGGCCTTCGCTCTCGGGATGCATCAGCGATTTCAGGCGGGTCCAGACCATCTCCAGGTGCGCCGGGTTCGTGGCCAGGACCCGCCAGAATCTCGGCACGAAGTCCAGATGCTTGGTCGCCTTGATGTCGGCGAACACGGCGGCGACGAGGCCCGTCGCTTCGGATTCCTCGACCGGACGGACCGTCGCCTCGGGTCGTTCGTCCATCGTTCGTCCCTCAATTCGACTGGGGATGGGGCGACGCGATCGGCCCTTCGGGGCCGTGGACGGCGTTGGACCAGAGGAGCTGGATCGGCACCGTCCCCGAGCCGTCGGCCAGGGGGACTTCCACCATCACCTTCGACAGGCCGTCGAACCCGGCGAGGCTCATCGGCGTGTCGCCGATCTCCTCGGAGGGCCGCTCGTTGGTGACCCACGCGACGGCGCCGGCCTCGACGTCGGCGTCGGTCCTCGCCTCGTTCAATTCGTGATAGAACGTCGCGACGATATTCTTCCACGACTGATCGAACGCGACGATCCCGTTGTTGCCCTCGGAATAGGCGCCGATGGCGTAATAGACGGTGTCGCCGTTGGACATCGCGACCGACCCGTGGAAGCCGCCGAGCCCTTCGAGCGAGCTCACGGCCCTCTCGAACTCGCCGGATTCATCGCCCGAGCCGTCGTCGATCGTCAGGACCGACCCCTTGGGGAGCATGAAGTCGAAGACCGTCGAGCCGAAGTCGAACCCCGAGAGCTTGCCGGCGTCGTGGAGCGAGGTGAGCAGAGCCTCGGCGTCGGTCTGCGAGAACGAGTCCGGCGGGGTGCCGTCCAGGACCGTCGAGGGCCGGAACGTGCTGGTGATCGCCGCGGCGCCTCGGAAATACTGGATCAGAACGTTATTCAAATGAGCATCGGACATCGCGGCCGACAGGCCCTTGTCGATCGAGGCGATGTCCGAGGCGTCCCACGCCGCCTGGCCGCCGATGTAGAAATTGGTGAAGACGAGATCGGGGATGATCTTGCCGCCGTGATCGTGCAGGTCCAGCTCCGGGTGGGCCTTGAACCCGGAGGCGATCGCCGTGGAGCGGACGGGCTTGCGCGACGCCGCCGGCGGCGAAATCGCGGCAGAGCCGCTCCGCCTCCGAGCCCGGGGCCACGTTCACCTTCATCGAGGCCCCGATCCACCGAGTCCGCTTCTTCATCGCCATTCCCCCGAATCAAGACGGGCCGAGACCCTCCGGCCCCGATCGTCCATCCTCCCGGAAATGGTCGCGGATTGCGAGCGCACAGAGCGCGAAATCGGCCGAGGATGGGAGGGACGGCCGCCCTCTCCCTCGTCTCGGGGGAGAGGGTCCGGACTCCGCCCTCGCCCGGCGTCACACGCCTACTTGATCAAACGCTCAAGCGTCTTGCCCAGGTTCGGGCCGCGGAGCTCCAGGCGGATGACCTTCCCCTCGGGATCGACGAGGAACGTGGCGGGGATCGTGTTCACCCCGAAGGCGTCCACCACGTCCGCGCCGCTCGTGGCGTTGTGGATTTGCTTCCACGGCATCCTGTGCGTCTTGAGGAAATCGGCCAGCGGCGCCGAGGTCTCGTCCAGGCTGATCGACACGACGTCGAACCCCTTGTCGCGGTACTTCTCGTAGGCGGCCTGGACGTTCGGCAGCTCGGCGACGCACGGGGCGCACCAGGTGGCCCAGAAATCCACGAGCACGTATTTCCCCTTGAGGTCGCCCAGGCGGAACGGCTTGCCGGAGAGGTCTTTCAGGAGGGGGAAGGGGGCGGGCTGGCCGATCATGTCCAGGCGGTTCAGGTCGTCCCGGACCTTCGCCCGCAGCTTCGGGCTCTCGGTGAAGCGTTCGAGGAGCCCCTCGTACACCTCGCGGGCCACGCCGTACTCTCCGGCGGCCGAGGCGGCGGTGGCCAGGCTGTCGGCGAAGTTCGCGGCGAACTCCTCCTGGTCCTCCTGGCCCAGCCCCTTCATCAGCTGCTTGTACGCCAGGCAGGCCTCGTCGAACTTGCCATCCTCGGCGCGGGCCATCGTCGCGACGATCTGCGCGAGAGGCCGGACGGTCCCGTCGGGCTTCTCCTGGAGGTACTTCTTCGCCGTGGGCTCGGTCTCCAGGAACCAGTCGTGCTCGATCGCCTTTTCAAACAAGGTCATGAACTGCGCGATCCACGTCCGGCGCCTTCGGGTTCTTCTCGGCGTAGGCGGCCAGGTCGCGCATCAACTGGCGATCGTGGGCGTCGAGCAGCTCGGCGACGCTCCGGATCGGCGGGGCCGTCGGCGGTTGGGCCCGAGCGGCGATCGGGGCGAGGAGGGCGAGGACGAGGGCGAAGGCGAGGGGCCTCGGCATGATCGGCGGTCCTTCGGGACGTTCGGCGTCGAGCAAGGCGGGCCGGGAGTCCGTCCGAGGCCCGCCGGTTCCATGATGATCGGTCCACGCCTTCACGGCAAGGCGCGGAGGGCCCGCCCCCGGATCGGCTGTTCGAGCAGGAGGGGACTCCCGAGCCTCGCGAGCGGAGCGGCGCCGGCCCCGGGATTCGCCGTCACGAGCAGGATTCCTCGGCGATCGCCAGGGGCCGCAGCGACGACGACCAGGCCCGCGCCGGGGCCTTCGGGTCGGGCCTCGGGGCGTAGGCGTTGCGCCCGAGCAGGGCCGTCGGGATCGTCATCGCGAGGACCCAGAGGTCCAGGCCCAGGCCCGCGCCGTCGAGGTAGATCAGGTCCCACTCGACCCGGTCGGCCCAGGGGATCGCGTTCCGCCCCATGACCTGCGAGAGCCCGGTGATCCCCGGCCTCGCGATCAGGCGGCGCGCCTGCCTCGGGTCGCACAGGGCGTTTTCCCAGGCCAGGAGCGGGCGAGGCCCGACCAGGCTCATCTCCCCCCGGAGGACGTTGACCAGCTGGGGCAGCTCGTCCAGGCCCGTCCGGCGGAGGACCTGGCCGATCGGGGTGATCCTCGGGTCGTCCGCCGAGACCTCGGGGTGCGAGGGCGACTCGGGCAGGACCGCGGTCATCGTGCGGAACTTGTAGACCCGGAACGGGCGGCCCCGGCGCCCGCTCCTCTCCTGAGAGAACAGGGCCGGGCCCGGCGTCGTGAGGCGGATCGCCAGCGCCACGGCGATCATCAGGGGCGAGAGGAGCACGAGCCCGGCCGAGGCCCCGACCACGTCGAGGGCCCTCTTCAGGGCCGGGGCCCACGGCGGGGCGTCCGAAGTGAGGCCCATTCAGGTCGTCTCCGGGGACGATCGAACGTCGCGGGAAGGGAGCGGAGAGGCGTGGACTCGGGGGCCTCTCATCGGGCGCGGCGGAACCGGGGGGCGGCCATCAGGCCGGCGACTCGCGGCGCCCGGGGCCTGGGCAACGACGGCACCGGCACCACTCCGGCCTCGCCCAGGAGGCGCCCGAGCATCCAGCTCCACCGGGAGCAGCACGCCTCGCGCTCGAAGTCCCGGAGGAACGTCGATCGGCCCCTCTCGCCCATCGCCGAGGCCGCGTCGCCGTCGGCGGCGAGGGTCTCCAGCGCCTCGACCAGGGCCGAGGTCTCGCCCAGGCGGACGGTCAGCCCGCACCCGCTCTCGCGGATCGTGTCGGCCGTCTCGCAGTGCTCCGGCCCCACGAACACCGCCGGCCGAGCCGCCGCCATCGCCCCGTAGAGCTTGCACGGCACCACCACTCCGGTCATCTCGCGACGCATGGAGATCAGGTGGACGTCGGCCAGCGAGATCGAGGCGTGCAGCTCCTCGCGAGGGAAGTAGTCGAGCAGGAGGACGTTGTCCAGCCCCTCCGCTTCCTTGGCGGCGACGACCTGCTTCTTCCTCGGGCCGTCGCCGACGAAGAGGAACACGATGTCGTCGCGATGCCGGAGCCTCCGGGCCGCTTCGAGGAACTCGTCGAAGGCGTGAGCCAGGCCGAGGTTCCCGGAGTACATCGCCACGAACTTGTCGGCCAGTCCGAGCTTCTGGCGGAGCGGATGCCCGTCGCGGGGCATCGGGTAGATCTCCTCGCGGCGGCTCCAGACATGGATCGTCTCGATCCGGTTCGGCCGGACCTTCTTCGCCTCGATCCGGTCGGCCATGTACGGGCCGAGCACCACCACGCGGTCGGCCGCGCGGTACACGGCGTCGGAGAGCCACGCCAGAGCGGCGACCACGGGGTTGCGGCGGCCCAGGAGCCCCAGCTCGATCCCGGCGTCGGGATGCAGGTCCATGCTCCAGAAGACGTGGAGGGTCCGCTTCAAGCGGGCCAGGACCACGCCGATCAGGCCGATGATCGGCGGGGTGGTCAGCGTGACCGTCACGTCGCATCGGGGCATCGCCACGGCGGCGATCAGGGCCTGGGCGTAGAAGCTCAGGTAATCGACCATCCGCCGGGCGAACGACCGCCGGCCCAGGGACGTCGATCCCACCCGGTGGATCCGGACGCCGTTGTGGACCTCGTGCGACGGCACCGAGGACCTCTTGCCCTGGTAGCCGCCCTTGCTGCACAGCACGTGGCACTCATACCCCCGATCGGCCAGGCTCTCGGCCAGGTCGGTCAGGTGCTGCGCCGTGCTCGCGCGGTCGGGCCAGTAATACTGGTTGATGAACAGGAGCTTGGTCGGGCCCGTCGGGGTGGCCGGGCCGGCTTCGGCCCGGCTCAGGCCGCGATCGGTCCGGACCTTCCGCGACCGGTCCAGGAGACGCTTCCCTGCGCCCATTCTCGGGGTCCTCCCGGGGAGAGGCGGGTTCCATCCCGCCGATCTGGAATCGGATCAATCGGTTCGCTTCGCTTCCGTTCGGACGGACGCACGAGGGCCGGATCGGCCGGCCCCCCGCCTGCTCACCACTTCGTGTCGGCCATCGCCTTGTTGGCGCGATACCACGCCACCGTCTTCGCCAGCCCCTCGCGGAGGGTCGTCGGCGGGCTCCAGCCGTCGAGGACCTGCTTCATCCTCGTCACGTCCAGCACCTTCAACGCGGCGCCGTCGGGCTTGTCCGTCAGCCAGGTCATCTTGCCCTGGTACTGGGTCACGGCGTTCATCGTCTCGGCCAGCTCGCGGATCGACGTGCCGATGCCGGTGCCGAGGTTCAGGGGGGTGGAGCAATCGTCATACGTCTCGGCGGCGAGGACGATCGCATCGGCGCAGTCCTCGACGTAGATGAACTCGCGGACGGCCTTGCCCGTGCCCCAGACCTCCACGGTCGGGCTCTTCTTCATCTCGGCCTCGACGAACTTCCTCACGAGGGCGGCGACGACGTGGGAGCGCTCGGGGTTGTAGCTGTCGCCGGGGCCGTAGAGGTTCGTCAGGATCAGGTGGATCGAGTCCAGGCCGTACTGCTTCTTGTACGCCTGCGCCTGGACGGCCATCATCTTCTTGGTCAGGCCGTAGTTGACGACCGAGGCATGGCACGGCCCGGCCCAGAGGTCGGACTCCTTCAGGTGGCCTTCCAGGTAGCCGGGGTAGCTGCACGCCGTCCCGATCGCCACGAACTTCTTCACGTTGGCCAGCCGCGCGGCCTCCATGATGTTCGCGCCCATGACGAGGTTCGAGTAATAGAGCGTGGCCGGCTGAGTCTGGTTGATCCCGATCCCGCCGTAATACGCGGCGGCATGGAACAGGTGGTCGCAGGGATGCTCCAGGACGCACCTCAGGCAGGCGTCCAGGGACGTGAGGTTGTAATCGCGCTGGCGGGGGACGAACACCTTCGCGCCCAGGGATTCCAGGCGCTTGACCAGGTGCTGGCCGAGGAACCCGGCCCCTCCGGTGACGGTCACTCGCTTGTCGGACCAGAAGCTCTTCACAGAATCACCTCCCTGTTCGTGGCGGATGGTCTCGGGGGAGAGAGGGATCGATCGTCGGTGAGACGGTCCGGCGGTCAACGGCGACGTCGGGAGAGCCAGCCCACTCCGATCAGGCAAAGGCATGTGGCGGAGGCCGGCTCGGGGACGGACTGGAACGAACGGACCTCGCCCAAGAATTCCAGGGACGACTGGCCATTCAGGGTCCCCTGCGAGAGCGCGAACGAGTTCACGGCGGCGAAGTCGTTCGGGTCCAGAGACGTGGGCGGCCCGCTCGGCGGGAAGACCGAGGCCGGGTCGCCACTCACCTGGAGTGTCAGCGAGGCCGAGAGCAGGTTGACGGGGTTGCTCTGACTGATCGTCAGGTAAGGGTCGAGGGGGCTTGTGGGGACCTTCAGATCGATCGGGCCGGTCGAGAAGAAGAGGGTCCGACCCTGGAACTCGGCCGTGATCGAACCGGCGCCGAGCTGGTAATCGCGGACTCCGTTCGCCTCGGTGCTCGCGATCACCTGAGTCGGGTCGAAGGAGACGGTCCCCGAAAATGGCGTCCCGGGGGCCCAGGACGACGGATGGGCGGAGGTCCCCAACTGGCCCCCGAACGTGAAGCTCAGGACGTCGCCGCGGGCGGCCCCATCGGCGAGGAACAGGCCGAGCCACGCGACGGCGGCGACAGCGAACTTCCGGGCCAACTTGTTAGTCCTTTCCTGGTTGGGTGGTATGCTGACGTCTGCGCGAGCCTGCCCGCGGTCGCCGGGTGTCACTGGTGGTCTGCGGCTGATGCGTTGGATTCCGCCCGAGGCACTGGTCGCGGACGACGAGTGGCACCCGACGCCAAGGAAGAGGAGAGAATCAAGGACACCAAGAACCGGATTCCTCGTCCGCTCTTCTCTTCCCTTGGCGAACTTGGCGTCTTGGCGGTTAATCCCATCCCTCACACGTTCGCGAACGGGTTCTGGAACTCGATCAGCTTCGCCGCGCGGACCAGCTCGGCGATCCCTCGGTCGAGGTCGATCGTCGTCTCGAAGCCCTTCTCGCGGATCTTCTGGTAGGAGACCTCGTAGTTGCGCTGGTCGGCGTCCGTGCCGACCTCCGCGAAGTGCAGGTAGAAGTCGACGTGCTTGAGGATCTGCCTCGCCACGTCCTCCTTCGTGAAGTTCATCGACTCGTGGCCGACGTTGTACACGTCGTCCTTCACCGTGTCCCAGCGATCCAGGGCGAACATGATCGAGCGGGCCATGTCGCGGACGTGAACAAACGTTCGCTTGAAGCCGCCCTCATACACGATCAGGTTGCGGTTCTTCACGGCCTGATACGTGAAGTCGTTGGGCATGAGGTCCAGGCGCATCCGGTTGGAGACGCCGAAGGCGGTGGCGTAGCGATACGCGACGCTGTTGCCGGCCTCCAGGACCATCTCCTCGGCCTTGGCCTTGGTCTCGCCGTAGAGGGTGATCGGGGCCGTCGGGGTGTTCTCGTTGCAGATGTAGTCGGGCACCGAGCCGTAGATGGAACCGGTCGAGGCGAAAATGACCTTCTGGTCCTTCTTGCGGTGCTTCAGGAGGGTGCGGGTGCCGTCCACGTTGGTGGCCTGGGCGACCTGCGGCTCCTTCTTGCACGCGGGATAGCCGACGATCGCCGCGAGGTGGACGACGGCGTCCATCCCGTCCAGGGCCTTGGCCATCCCGGCGTCGTCGGTGACGTCGCCCTTCATCAGCTCGAAGAAGCGGTTCTCGCAGCACGGCAGGAGGCCGTGGCCGCCGAACTTCAGCGAGTCATACACGCGGACCCGGTGCCCCTGCTCCAGGAGCATGGGGACGAGGGTCGATCCAACGTAGCCGGCTCCGCCGGTGACGAGAATGCGCATGATGCGGCCCATCCGTGGTGGCTCGTGAGACGCGCCTGGACGTCGTGTCGAGTCGGGTTGTGGTGTGAAGTCGAGCGATCCGGCAAGGCAAGGCAAGATGGGACGGGCGATTCGATCGATCGCAGGCCAGGCCCCCGTCCGTGCGGCCTTGACTCCCGGTCAGGAAAGGCTCGGCGGGCCGTCGGTCGCCTCCAACTCCCGGCCCCGTCGAGTGGCGAGAGTATGGCCCCGGCCGCCCGGGGTGTCAACTTCAGTTTTTCCCCGAAATCGGTCCGGAAACCAGCGCCCGAAAGTCCTCGCGAGACCGCAACGGGGCAAGCTGGGGCATCCGGGCCAGGACTCGCCGATCGGCGCCCAGGCGGACGGCCTCCGCCAGCGCCTCCACGGCCTCCTTGCCCACCGCGTCGCCGTCGATCCCCGCGGCGCCGTCCTTCGGGCCGGGCGAGACGAGGGCCTGGGCCAGCTCCACCCCGAGGAATACCGCGGCGTCGGCCCGGCCGGGGAACAGCGAGCGGCGCCTCCGGCTCAGCGGGAGGCTCTCGGCGACCCGGCCGTCTCGGCGGAGGAGGGTCGCGAGGCTGGCCAGGTGGTTCGCCAGGAACCGCCGGGGGGTGGCGGCCGAGGGCTCCTTCTTCAGCGCGTCGTCCTCGACCACGATCGCCTCGCGATACCTCGCCTCGGCCTGGGCGGTCTGGCCCAGCCCGTCGAAGACCATCGCCAGATTGTGGATCGCCCCGCCCAGGCCGCTGGCCGCCCGGGGGTTGTCGGGCTGGTCGCGGCGCAGCCTCGCCCGGATCTCCACGCACTTCGCCATCGGCTCCCGGGCCCGGTCGGGCCGGTCCAGCCCGAGGAAATGCATGCCGATATTGTCATAACTGCGAGCGAGATACTCGGCCAGGTCGGCCGACTCGGGCTCCTCCGCCAGGAGGGCCTCGCGGAGGTCTCGCCCGCGTTCCAGGAACGGCAGGGCCTTCGCCGGTCGGCCCGTATGGCCGAGGAACAGGCCCAGCTCGTTGCAGATCCTCGCCAGGTCGGACCGCTCCTCGACGCCCGAGGGCGTCGCCTGGACCCGGGCCTCGTGGGCCTGAAGCGCCGCGGTGTAGAGCGCCTCGGCGTCGGCGGCGCGGCCCTCGTCCGAGGCGATGTCGCCCAGGCGGTGCTGGACGTCGCCGAACTGGCCGAGGAGGCCGAGGCTCTCCGGATGCTTCGCGGTGGCGTCCTTGAGGAAGTCCCGGAGCCGGACCAGCTCGTCCCGACACTCGGCGAGCCGGCCGACGTCGCCGAACGTCTTGGCCACGTTCGACATCGAGATCGCCCGGTCGGTGAGCCCCTGCACGTCCCCGGGAGATCCCGCGAGGTAGGCTTGAGCGACTTCGGCCGACCTCCGATAGTATTCGCGGGCCAGGTCCGTGGGGCCGGGCTTCCCGGGGCCGTCGGAGAATAGCCGGCGAGCATTCCCGGCGTTATTCAGGGCCTTCCCGTGCCACAGCCTCAGGAACGGCCGCTCGGGATGCTCGCGGGCGAGCGTCTCGTACAGGCCCGCCGCCCTCTCGAAGCTCGCCAGGGCCAGCCGGTTCTCGCCCAGGTCGTTCTGGATGTTCCCCACGTTCAGGTAGGAGTTCGCCACCTCGTACCGCAGCTCCGGGTCCTCGGCGTGCTGCGCGAGGAACTTCTCGTGATACTTCAGGGCGTCGCCCAGGAGCTCGCGTCGGAGGCCCTGGAGCCCGGGACGCTTCAGGCGGGGGCTCTGGCTGACCCTCGTGAGGTAGTCCTCGACGGCCTTCCTCGCCTGCTGGTAGTTCTCGTCGGCACGCCTCGCCTCGGCCTTCGCCGCCTCTTTCGCCCGGATCGCCAGCGTCTTCTGCGCCTCGGCCCGCCGCCACTCCAGGACGATCCCGCCCACCCCGGCCGCCGCCGTGGCGATCAGCAAGACGACGAGCGCCGCGATCGCCGGCCGCCGCTTCGCCCACTTCGCCAGCCTCTCCGGCGAGGAGATCGGCCGGGCTAAAATCGGCTCGCCGGCCGACCACCGCTCCAGCTCCTCGGCCAGCGCCTCGGCCGACCCGTACCGCCTGGCCGGGTCTTTTTCCAGGCATTTCAGGCAGATCGTCTCCAGGTCGCGATCGACCTTCGGGTTCCTCTTCCTCGGCGATTCCGGCTCCTTCTCCAGGACGAGCAGCAAGATATCCATCGAGCTCGCCGCGCGGAACGGGGCCTCTCCGGTGATCGTGGCATACAGGACGGCCCCCAGCCCGTAGACGTCGCTCGCCGTGGTGACCTTCCCCCGGCTGCCGCTGGCCTGCTCCGGGGGCATGTAGCCGGGCGTCCCCAGGACGGCCCCGGTGACCGTCATCCCCCGGTCGCCCCCGCCCTTGCCCTCGGACTCCACCCGCTTCGCCAGGCCGAAATCCGTGACATGGGGCTGTCTCTGCTCGTCCAAGAGGATGTTGGCCGGCTTCAGGTCGCGATGGAGGATGCCCCTCTGATGCGCGTAATGGACGGCCCTCGCCACGATCGCCACCAGGCGGGCCGCCTCGGGCAGGTCGTCCGGCAGCCGATGGACCTCCCCGGCCAGGCTCCC
This sequence comes from uncultured Planctomycetota bacterium, assembly GCA_963737655.1. GTDB lineage: Bacteria > Planctomycetota > Planctomycetia > Isosphaerales > Isosphaeraceae > JAQGHR01. The sequence continues at coordinate 506,722 of CAVTTN010000002.1, forward strand.
CCCGCCGACCAGCTTCATGCTGAAGAAGTGCTGGCCGTCGAGCTCGCCGACCTCGTAGATCGGCACGATGTTCGGATGGTCCAGGCCGGCCGCCGCCTCCGCCTCCAGCAGGAATCGCTCGACGTCCGCCGGACCGGCCAGAGACCCCGACAGGATCATCTTGAGCGCCACGTCCCGCCCCAGGGACACCTGCCGGGCCCGGAACACCACGCCCATCCCGCCCCGGGCCAGCTCCTGGCGGAGCTCATAATCGCCGAACCCATGCCGGGAGGACGAGACCGCTCCCCCCTCCCCGGCGGCGGTCGGCTCCGACCCGAGGGCCCCTCCGGACGGGAGCAGCGTCGCCGCCTCCGCCATGTCCTCCCCGGGGCGAGGGCCGAAGGTCGAGGCCGGCGGGATCGTCGCCGCCTCCGAAAGCCCCACGTCCCACGCGGTCCCGCACCTCGGGCACGCCCCGATCGTCTCGGCAGCCTGCAATTTCGCCCCGCACGACCGGCACTCGATCGCCCCCAGCATGACGCAAACCCCTCTCAGGCCGGTCCGCCGCCCTTCTCCCCTCCAAGGATTGTCGCATCCCCGGATCAACAGGCCCACACAATTCGCCGATCCCGGAGGATCGCCCAGGGCCGTTTCGTTTTCGAGCCTGCCAAAGCCGTAACTTTCGTGGCTGGTGCGGGTTCCGAAACCGGAAGTACGTGTTTAGCGGGTGAGAAGGCGGTTTTTGTAGGGCCCGCGATTGCGGACCTCTTCGATTACGCTTCGTCGCCAGGAGGTCCGCAATCGCGGACCCTACAAAAACCGCGATTGGAGGCGCCAAACACGGACAGCCGGAACCCGTGCCACCCAAAATGCTTCCGGCCGACAGCTCTCGGGGAAGGAACCGACCCTCCCAACCCCGGAAGCTCGGTTGAATCCCCAGGGCGTTTCCGAGTAAGATGGCCCCCTTTCGATCCGTCTCGAAACGATGGGGAGCGTTGGACATGGGCATGCGTCGGATGGGTAGCACGATCCGGGCCCGGCAGAAGTTGAAGTCGATGAAGCGCAACGCGCCGAGGAAGGTGAAGGAACGGGCCCGACGCGACGCCCGGATGCTCACCGCCCTCCAGGCCGCCAGCCTCCCCTACACCCCCTGGGTCATGAGCTGGCTGAGCACCCAGCTCGACAAGAAGTCCACCGCCATCACCCAGGACGACGTCCAGGGCCTCCTCGCCGCCCATTCCGCCGTCGCCTGAGGATTGGGCAGCCTGGAAAGGCCGGGGGATCCGCGACGACCTTGACTTTGGGCAAGGTCATCGCCGGATGTGTTCGCGCATGCACATCGGACGTCGCCAGGAGGTCAGCAAGTCCCCCTCGCACCGAACTTGACAACACATTTCGTCGCAAATGCGCGAAAAGGGCGGAAATTCCCGGCATTTCCCCCGCGCAACGCCGAGTGCGCACAGAATTTCCGACATATTTTCCGCCCAGAATTCCTCGGTCGCAAAACCTTGTATCCACACAAGATCCGGCTCGACCCGTTTCGAGTCGTCCTCCCCGGAATGCGCCCCAAACCTGCACACTTCCGGGGCTTGGCAATCCATTCACGTTGGTTTAATCGATCGCAAGTTTGCGCGTAGAACTGACCATCCTGAGACCGGGCGTCCTCGGATTTCGTGCTCGGCCCGGGGCGGCGTCACGATGATTCCCGGACGAGGCTCGGGCCTCGATCGCCCTTAACCGATCGCCCGTCTTCTGATACCGTTCGCCCGACCGGCCCCGGACTCGGGGATCGGCCCCGGAGGCCCGTGCCATGTCGCGAGGGGAGCATCCCGACGCCCCGACGATCAGCGTCGTCGTCCCCCTGTTCAATGAGCGGGAGACGATCGCCGAACTCCATCGCCGGATCGCCGAAGTCCTGGACGAGCTGGATGTTCCGGCCGAAATCGTGCTCGTGGACGACGGCTCCAGCGACGCCACACCCCATCTTCTGGACACCCTCGCCGACGCGGACCCCCGGGTCCGCCCCGTCCACCTGACCCGCAATTTCGGCCATCAGGCCGCCGTCTCGGCCGGGATCGACCTGGCCCGGGGGGAGGCGGTGATCGTCCTCGACGGCGACTTGCAGGACCCTCCCGAACTCATCCCCGACCTCCTCCGGCTCTGGAAGGAGGGGAACGACGTCGTGTTCGCCGTCCGCCGACGGCGCCGGGGGTCGTTCCTCAAACTCCTGGCCTACAAGATCTTCTATCGAATCCTCGGGGCCGTCTCCGACCTCCCCATCCCGCTCGATTCGGGCGATTTCGGCCTGATGGATCGCCGGGTCGTGGACGCCCTGAAGCGCCTCCCCGAACGGGTCCGGTTCGTCCGGGGATTGCGGGCCTTCGTCGGCTTCCGTCAAGTTGGGCTCGAATACGATCGGCCAGACCGCCTGGCGGGCGAACCCAAATATACCGTTTCCAAACTTTTCGCATTGGCCGCCGACGGCCTCGTGAGCTTCAGCGCCCGCCCGTTGCGGCTGGTCACGGCGCTGGGCCTCGCCTCCGCGGCCGTCGCCCTGGGCCTGACCGCCTGGGTCCTGGCCGACGCCCTGGCCACCCGGACCGCCCCCCGAGGCTGGGCCAGCACCCTGGTCGTCGTCCTCTTCATGGGATCGGTCCAGCTCCTGAGCCTCGGGATCATCGGCGAATACATCCGCCTGATCTTCCTCGAAGCCAAGGGACGCCCGACGTATCTCATTCGTGAGCCAGAACTTGAGGACGAACGAGAGGTCGTCCCGTCCCTCTCCGAAGGGCGGCGGCGAGGGCGGCCCTCATGATCGAGCGATGGAGCTCCGGCGATCCCACCGATCATATGGACGAGGCGATCCTCACCCGGCTCGCCCCTCGGATCGAGCGTCACCCCTGGTGGAAGGCCCGCGCCCGCCTGACCGTGGCCCTCCTGGACCGCCTGATCGGCCGAGATCGCCCAGACACCCGCGTTCTCGACGCCGGATGCGGCTGGGGCGTCACCCTCAAGGCCCTCGAACGTGCCGGCTACTTCGCCGCCGGGCTCGATGTCTCGCGGAAGGCCCTGGAACGGCTCGACCGGCCCGGCCGAACCCTGATCGAGGCCGACCTGACGAAGCCGTTCCCCTCGATTCAACCCCTTTATGACGCGGTCCTTGCGCTCGACGTGATCGAGCACCTCGACGACGACCGGGCGGCCGTCGAATCCCTCTCGCGGCTGGTCCGGCCGGGAGGCGTCCTGATCCTCAGCGTCCCGGCGTTGCCCGACCTCTTCACCGAATTCGACCGGGTCCAGGGCCACCGGCGCCGGTATCTCCCCGAAACCCTTCGGGATGCCATCCCCGGCGGTCTCCTGAACGTCGAACAGGTGTTCTGGTGGGGTTCGTGGCTCGTCGATCGGCTCCGACGCTCCCGAAAACGTCCCCGATCTCGCCCCGGCGACTCAGCTGACGCAATTTACGGTCGTTACCTGAATCTCCCACCCGCACCACTCCGCCCCCTCCTCGATCTCGCATTCCATCTGGAGAAACGATCGGCCCTCCGAGGGGCGTTGAAGACCGGCACGTCCCTCTTCGCCGTGGCCCGAAGGCCGATTCTGGGGCCCTCCGGCGGCGGGGCTTTCTATCGGCCGTCCCCCTCGTCCGGGACCGCTCGCGAGGGAACCACGGCCCAGGCCGAAACCTTCCGGCCCTCCGCATCTCGTGCGGTGACCGAGACATAGAGCGCCCCGGACTCGGCCGAAGGCCGATCCAGGCGGAGCGGCGGAGCGGCGAGGAAGCGACGGCCCCGGATCGGCGTCTCTCCCCAGAGCGCCCTCAAACTCGACGCATCCAGCCCGCCTCCTAGCGCCTCGACCCGATCCGGCCCCGGTCGGAGCGGTCCCCAGCGGATCGCCACGGGTTCCAGGTCCCGACCGTCCCTCTCGCGGAACCCCAGGTGCAATTCCGACCCCACTCTCCGGGCCTCCAGGTCAAGACGGGGGATCTGGGAAGACAGGGGAATGGCCGTGACCTGGAGATGAGCCGCCGCGGTCGTCTCGACCTCCACCGAGACCGCCCCGGTCGCCGACCCCTCGACGATCAGGTATCGAGTCGTCGTCCCCTCTGCAACCCAGCAAAGGCTCGGCTCGCCGGGCTCGACCCTCGTGAATCGAGGGCCGCCGCGATCCTCGGCGCCCCCTCCCACGCTCTCCCTCGCCAAGGCGGCCGTCCAGCCCCGGTACAGGTCGGCGAAGGAACGGCCGGTGGCCTTCTCCAGATTCTCCATCCCACGCAAATTCGAGCGGACCAGCGAGCGGAGCAGGTCGGGGCCCACCTCCCCGGCGCACCAGCGGAGGAACAGGTAGGTGCTGCCCCGATGGCCGTGGCTCCGAATCAATTCGGGCGAGTCGTAATCGTTCACCAGGAGACGATAGCGTTCGGGTTCGGAAAGAAACGACGCGACCCGATGCTCCAGGTTCGTCCGCGAGAAACCGTGGAGGTCTTCCGAAAGGTGGGCCTCGGCCTCGTCCAGCCAGCCCTCCTCGTCGCCCGAATGGCCCTCGATGACCTTCCGGCAATACGTGGCCGCATGGGTGTATTCGTGGGCGATCACGGTCCGCAAATGAGGTCCGGCGCCCAATTTCGCGTTCAAGAACATCACGTCGGCGTGGTTTGAGAGCGGAACCGGTAGGTTTTGGTCGAAATCCGCGCCCCGGACAAACCCGTCCACCGAGAGCCGGCCATCGGCCAGGCGATCGAGCCAGCCGGTCAGGAGGACGGCGAACCGGCCGTCGCCATCGACGTCCCGGGCCCGGCCGAACTCCACCTCTGCCAGGGGGATCACGGCCCGATCGAAGGTGGCCAGCACATCCTGGACAACCCTCTCCTCCACTCTTCGCTCATCATCCACGTCCACATAAACGGCCACGGTTTGCCCAGTCCCCCGCAACCGCCCGCGGACCGTCCGATAATTGCTGGGACTGGCGGGATCGCCCTCCCGAACCGGCAAGGAAAACGCCCGAAATGGCGAAAGATGAGGCGTTTCGGGAATCCTGGAAAATTGGGAAAACGCGGGAAGGAGGCAAGGGGGCCGTCGCGGTCCATCGAAGGCCAATCGCGGGGCCTCGGGGTGGTCGGACGCCCGGACGGTGACGCGGACGGGGAAGGGGCCGGGTTTGCGGGTCAGGCAAGAAACGACGAGCAACGTCCGCTCGTTCCGAGACCGGCCCGGGGCCGAGAACCGGGCCCGGCCGCCCTCCACGGCGATCGGCACGGGGCGATCGTGGGCCCAGCCCGGTCCCGGGTCGTCCGCCCGGACGGGGTGGGGGACCAGGACGGCCAGAATCCAGGCGATTCCCGCCTCGCGGAGAGTCATCGACCGTCTCGAAATGGGCCGAGGCCGCCCCGAGGAACCCCGACGAGCGGTCGTCGGCGAGGAGGCGTCTGGCTGATCGATCGGCCAGGCGGAATGGTCGGCTTCAACGCTTTCGACCGAGGAAAAAGATCGGGCAATCCGCCGGGATTTTGCCGGTTTTCCTGGATTCCTCGGTCGTGGCGACGAAGGATCTCCCGGCCCTCGCGGCGAGGGACCCGCCTCGGAGCCACCGCCCCCTTGACGGCCGACCCGTCGCGGGTATCATGAATACTCTCTCACCCAGCCCCAAGCCGGGAAGCGGTCCCCCGCATCACCCCGACCGACGGACGTGAGGCCCTCGCCGGAGTGGCGGAATTGGCAGACGCGCTAGCTTGAGGGGCTAGTGAGCTAACCATGCTCGTGCAGGTTCAAGTCCTGTCTCCGGCAGTTGTTCCGACGAAAGCCAGGGCCATCCGCCCTGGCTTTTTTTCGTGGATCGACGGGCCGATCCGTGGGTGACCGGCCCCGATCTTCGTAGGCGTACCGCCCGCAAGAGGATCGGCCAGGAACGCGAGAGGCCCCGGGACGACGGAAGTCGTCCCGGGGCCTGGCGTTCTCGTCGGCGACCTCGTCCGCGGATTATTCGTCCCGGGGGCCCTTCCAGAGGCTTTCCAGGGCGAGGTCGTGGGCCGTGGCCCTGGGGCGGATGGCCTTCTGCTGGAGCTTCCGGGCGTGGGCTCCGGCGGCCCTGGGGGCCGGGGTTTGCTGCTTGACCAGGGGCAGAGGCCGGTCGGGATGGCCGAAGGCGAACTTCAGGGCCGAGCCGGCGGTCGGGGTGGAGGTTGAAGTCGAAGGTGCGGGGGTGAGGGTCCGGGTCGTCGCCGGGGCGATCGGGGCGAAGTCGCTGCCGGAGGCCGAGGTCGCGAGCTCCTTGAGGGCCGTCGTCACGCCGCCACGGGACGGCAGCAAGGCCGGCAGAGGCTGGAAGTTGTGGCTGAAGACATTCGCCGGGTCGGGGGTGCCGAAGGGGGTGATCGCCGCCCCTCCGCCGGAGAACGAGGCGTAGAACTTCGCGCCCACCGGGTCGTAGACGACCACGTCGGTCTTGCTGTCGCCGTCGTAGTTGGCGACCACCGGGATGTCGGCCCCGTTGGGGACGCCATACTGGAAGATGTTCGCCCCTCCGGCGGAGTAGCTGATGTAGTACCGGACCGAGGCGGGGTCGAAGACGGCGATGTCGGTCTTGCCGTCGCCGTCGAAGTCGCCCGCGACCGGGATTCCCTGGCCGTTGGGGTTGCCGAACAGGAAGGTGCTGGCGCCTCCGGCCGAGTAGGAGATGTACCAGCGGGCCGAGGGGGGGTCGTAGACGGCCACGTCGGTCTTGCCGTCGCCGTCGAAGTCGCCGGCCACGGGCAGGTCGTTGCTGCCCGGGACGCCGAAGGCGAAGGCGTTGGCCCCGCCGGAGGAGTACTGGATGAAGAACCTCGCCGAAGTCTGGTCGTAGACGGCGATGTCGGTCTTGCCGTCGCCGTCGAAGTCGCCGGAGATCGGGATGTCGTCGTGGTTGGGCAGGCCGAAGGGGTTGGGGACGCCCCAGGGGACGACCCGGGCGCCTCCGCCGGAGAGGCTGATGTAGAAGGTGGCCGACCTCGGGTCGTACACCGCGATGTCGGCCTTGCCGTCGCCGTCGAAGTCGCCGGAGACCGATCGGCCGGCCCCGTTGGGGATGCCGAAGGTGTACGCCTTGCCCCCGCCACCGGTGTAGCCGAAGTAGAAGGTGGCGGAGGAGGGGTCGTATACGGCGTAATCGGTCCTGCCGTCGCCGTCGTAGTCGCCGGCAGCCTGGATGACGGTGACCGGCTGGACCTTGGTGACGGGGCCGACGTTGCCGGCGACGTCGGTGGCGACGAGGTAGAACTGATCCTTGCCCAGGGGGAGGTTGGAGGCGGGGGTCAGGGTGTAGGAGCCGTCGGCCCCGGCCACGGCGGCGGAGACGAGGTGGACGCCGAGGTCATAGAGGCCCACGGTGGCATACGGCTTGGTGATCCCGGTCAGCCGAGGACGGCGGAGCGAGGTGATGCCGTCTCCCTTCACTCCGGTGTCGTCGGCCGGGAGGATGCCCAGGGTGGGGACGCCCGGCGGGATCGAATCGACGGCCATCGTGAGGGTCGGGCTGAGGCTGACGTTGCCGGCCCCGTCTCGGGCCCGGGCCTGGAAGTTGTAGACGCCGCTGACCAGATCGACCGACGGGGCCACGACGTAGGTGCCGCCGGAGTCGGCCACGGCGGTGCCGAAGACGGTGCCCAGGGTGTTGACCAGGTCCACGGCCGTGCCCGCCGCGGCGGTCCCGGTGAACCGGGGCCGGACCAGGCTGGTGATGTTGTCGCCCTTGACGCCGGTGTCGTCGGCCGGGAGCAGCGAGATTGTCGGCGCGGTCGGGGCGTTGGTCGCGATGATGAGGGTAAACTGCGAGCTGGCGGCGGTGTTGCCGGCCGAGTCGGTGGCGATGACCTGGACCGGGTACTTGCCGTCGGCGAGGTCCAGGGTCGGCTGGAGCGAGTAGGTGCCGTCGGCCAGCGAGACCGAGCTGACCGAGGAGCTCCCGTAGTTCAGGGTGACCTTGATGCCCGGGTCGGTCACGCCGACCAGGTGGGGCCGACGGACGTTGGTGGTGAAGTCGCCGACCAGGCCGCTGTCGTCCTTGGGCAGGAGGGTGAGGGTCGGGATCGTCGGCGGCTGGGTGTCGATCACCAGGGGCCGGGGTGCGGCCAGGGTGGTGGAGTTGCCGGCCAGGTCGGTGGCCCGGACGCTGATGTTGTACGTCCCGTCGGGCAGGTTGGTGGACGGGGCGACGGTGTAGGTGCCGTCGGACCCGGAGATCACCGAGCCGAGGACGCCGGTATCCCCGATCAGGTCCACGAACACGCCGGCCTCGGTCGTCCCGGTGAACCGGGGGGTGCGGACGTTGGTGACGTAGTCCCCCTTGATGTTCGAGTCGTCGGCCGGCACGAGGGTCGGCTGGCTGAGGATCGGGGGGATGGTGTCGATCGTGACCGTCAGGGGAGGCCCGAGGGGCCCGACGTTGCCGGCCAGGTCGGTCTGCTGGCTGGCGTAGGCGTACTTGTTGTCGGGCTGGGTGGTGGTGTCGGAGATCGTCCCGCCGCCGACGATCGAACCGACGAGGACGTAGGTCGAATCGGGCGACGAGGCGAGCTTGCGGAAGAGGGAAACGGTGGCCGTTGGCTCGGTGGCGGTGACGTCGAGGATCCGGCCGTTCTTGAAGTTGGTGATGCCGTCGCCGAGAGGCCCGCTGTCGGTGGCCTGGTCGAGGGTCGGGGCCGGCGGGGCGGCCGGCTTCTGGGTGTCGAAGAAGACGGCGACGGTGCCTCCGTAGGACCCGGCGTTGCCCGCGGCGTCCACCTGGATGGTCGAGTAGACGAACGTCCCGGTGGTGTTCGGGTTGATCACGGGGCCGGGGTCCTGGACCGAGCCGGCCCCGACGACCTGGCCGATGTACTGGTAGGCCGAGTCCTGGGCGCCCTGGGGCTTGCGGTAGAGCTTGATGGTGACGCCGGTCTCGGTCGGCGTGAGGTCGAAGATCGGGTTGGTGACGTCGGTCACGTCGTCGTTGTTGAACTGGCCGCTATCGCTGGCGGCCTCCAGGACCGGCGGAGGGGCGGTGCCGGGGGCGGTCAGGTCGATGTCGAGCTGGTAGGCGCCGCTGGTGCTGGCGTTGCCGGCCAGGTCGGTGGCCCGGACCTCCAGGCTGTAGATCCCCTCGTTCAGGGGCGAGGTGGGCTGGAGCGAGAAGGTGCCGTCGGCCAGGGCCGTGCCGGTGGCCAGGACGTTCGACGGGTTGGAGGCGTCGAAGAGGACCAGGGCGGCCCCGGCCTCGGTCTTGCCGGTGATCCGGGGCTGCTGGTTGCTGGTGATCCCGTCTCCCTTGGTCCCCGTATCGTCGTTGGGGTTGATCCCGAGGTTGTTGGGGACCACGGGCGGGGTGGTGTCGATGGTGACGGGCAGGAAGCTGCTGGCCGTTCCGGGGTTGCCGGCGAGGTCGATCTCCTGGGCTTCGTAGTCGTAAACCCCGTCCGGCGTGGGCGTTGGCAGGTTCGTGTCGATCACGTTGCCGGTGCCGACCCGGGTGCCGACGACCTGGAACGCCCCGGTCCCGCCGTGGACCCGTCGCAGGAGGTTCACGGTGGCCGTGGTCTCGGTCGAGGTCACGGCGAAGGCCGGCAGGGTGGACTTGGTGGTGTTGTCGGTGTTGCTGGCGCCGGTGTCGGTCGCGTCGGTGAGGTCCGGGATGGTGGGCACGCCGGGGGCGATGTTGTCGAAGGTGACGATCGTGGTCACCAGGCCCGGGAGCACGCCGGGATTGCCGGCGGCGTCGGTCTCCTGGACCGAGTAGATGTACACGCCGTTGGCCGGGGCCGAGGGGTCCTGGAGCATCCCGCTGCCGGTGATCGGGGTGCCCACGGCGACGTAGACGGGGTTGGACGACTGCGGGGCCCGGAAGAGCTGGACCGAGACGGTCGATTCGCTGGCCACGACGTCGAAGAAGGGGGCCTTGGCGTTGGTGTACTCGTCGGTGTTGCTCGGGCCGCTGTCGCTCTTGGCGTCGAGGACCAGGCTCAGGGCGGAGGCCGGCGCGGTCGTATCGATGGTCACGACCAGGGCGGAACTCGGGGACGAGGTGTTGCCGGCGAGGTCCATTTCCTGGGAGGCGTAGTCGTACACGCCATCGATCGGGACGTTGCTGGCCAGGGTGATGTCGGTCAGGGCGACCGACTTGAGCGAGCCCGTCAGGGCCGCGGAGTTGACGACCACGTAGGCCGGCGGCTTGCCGCTGGTGACGTGGGGCCGCCGGAGGAGCTGGAGGACGCCGGTCGTCTCGGTCGGGGTGATGTCGAAGACCGGGGCGGTGGCCGAGGTGACGTTGTCCTTGTTGCTCGGGCCCGTGTCGCTGGCGTCTTCCAGGTCGGGCGTGGTGGGGGTGAGCGGCGGGGTGGTGTCGATGGTGACGGTCAGGGGGTCGCTGAAGGGCCCGGGATTGCCGGCCTGGTCGATTTCCATGAACGCATAGTTATACACGCCGTCCGGGGGGTTCTGGAGGGCGAGCTGGGTATCCTGGAGCCGGCGGCTGGCCGAGCTGGTGGGGCTGCCCACGCTGGTGGCCACGGCCAGCGTGTAATTGGTGTCGGTGGCGAGCTTCCGGAACAGGACGACGGTGGCCGAGGCCTCGGTCGAGACCATGTCGAAGAACGGCGCCGTGTTCTTGGTGATCCTGTCCGAGTTGCTGGAGCCGGTGTCGCTGGCCGATTCCAGGACCGGCGGGTTGAGCGGCTTCGAGGGGGGCGTGATGTCCACGAGGATCGTCAAGTTGGGGCTGGGCAGGCTGATGTTGCCGGCCACGTCCTCCTGCTCGACGAAGTAGGTGTGGGACCCGCCGGAGAGGGTCCGCTTGTCCTGGATCGTGACCGTGCCGGAGCCGGTGGCGGTGGCGATCGGCGTCCCGGGCATCGTGGAGTCGAACAGCATGACCAGCGCCCCGGGCTCGATGCCGGTGACGTCGATATAGGGGCTGGTCACATTCGTGTAGTTGTCGTTCGGGTCGTAGCCGCTGTCGCTGCCGCCCGGGGCGGGCAGGTTATGGTCGAGGGTCGGCGTGTTGGGGGCGCCCGGCGGGGTGGTGTCCAGGGTGAAGCTGAACAGGGTGATGTTGCCCTTGGTGCCCGACTGGTCGGTGGCCTGGACGCCGATGGTCTTCACGCCGTCGGTGGCGAAGGCCGTGGTGACCTGGACCGAGAAGTGCCCCGCGGCGTCGGTGAAGCCGCTGCCGATCTTGGGCGGCGGCTGGATGCTCGGGTCCGTCTCGTCGTAGAGGTCGATCTGGACCACGCTCCCGAAGGCCGCGCCCTGCTCCGAGAGGCCCGCGATGAACGGCGTGGGATCGTTGGTCTTGCGGTCGTTATTGAGCAAGCCGGTGTCGCTGCCGCCGGGAGGGGGGTTCTTCGGGTCCAGGCCGATCGAGGTGGGGAAGACGATCGGGGCCAGGCGGATGGTGAAGGCGCCCCGGCCGTAGGTGGTGGCGTAGAGGACGTCCGGGCCCTGGGAGATGTCGGGCCTTCCGGTGGTCGGGTCGATCGGGCCGAGGACCAGGTTCAGGCTGGTGACCAGGGCGTTGGGCAGGCCGCCGCCGTCGCCCGGAGGGCTGGGGGTCTGGTCGGTGCCGTTGGGGTCGGCCGAGGGGAAGATCGTCCAGGTCTGGCCGCCGTCGAGCGACCGGAACACCCCGCCCTCGCCGCCCACGTAGAGGACCGGGTGGCTCGATCCGGTGGGGTTGGCCGGGTTGTCCGGGATGATGTACCGCCAGTCGGCCTGGACCGAGGTGAAGTCCTTGAGCCGGGAGGCCAGCTGCATCATCGACGGGGCGCTGCCGAAGAACGGCTCGGTGATGTTGAAGAGGTTGCCGGTGATGTTCACCCAGGTCGCGCCGGCGGCCGTGGAGTCCACCATGTGGTAGACGCCCTTGCTCGTCACGGCGTAGGCCTCGTGGCTACCTCGGGTCGGGTTGGTCACGATCTGCTGGATGGACGAGCCGTCCAGGCCGGCCGAGAGGTTCTTCCACTGGTCGCCGTTCTGGCCGCCGCCGGTGAAGGTGACGAAGAGGTCGCCGTTGGTCGTCCCGGCGTAGACGAAGTTGTCCAGGTTGCCCAGCCCGGCCGGCCCGTTGGGGTCCGGGGCCCCGTAGGCCAGGGCCTGGGCGTTGGAGCCGTCCAGGGCCGAGGGCTTGCCGATCAGGCTCCAGAACTTGCCGTCGGTCTCGGTGCTGTAGACCGACCCGTTGAACGAGCTCATGATGACCTGTTCGCCCGTCAGCGGGTTGACGGCGAAGTTGAACCCCATGCGGAACGGCCATTGGGGGTCGGTCACGTCGAAGATCGGGCCGGTGTTGGGGTCCTTCTGGCCGCCGCCGTTGGCGTTGATCAGCTGGTTCGTGCGGCTGTTGCCGTCGAGCTGGAAGAAGTCCGAGACGACGCCGTTGTCGGTCTCGGCCGGGACCTCGAAGCGGTAGACCGAGCCGTATTGCGAGCTGCCCGGCCCGGTCTGGACGACGGCGATCCCGGCGCCGGTGCCGAGGTAGGTGGCGTTGCCGGTGGACCAGGTGATGTCGCCGTAGCCGGCCTGGCCGGGCTGGATCACGTTGGCGTTGGCGAAGGGGAAGCCGGTCCCGTTGGTGGTCCCGTAGAACATCCCCTTGAGGAACGAGGCGTTGGCCGCGAGGTTGGACGGCTCGGCGGCCCCGTAGAAGAACTGGGTGGTCTGGAGGTTGCCGTTCCTGGACCCGCTGGCGATCGGGATGTCGCCCTTGTCGGTGGCGAGGTTGGTGGTCGAGCCGAGGCTGCCGATCAGGCCGCCCTTGCCGTTATCGACGGCCGTGAACACGCCGTCGTCGTCGCCGAAGATCAGCCGGGTCTTGCCGGTGACCGGGTCCTTCATCGAGATGATCTGATGAATGCCCCGGGTCGGGACGCTCCAGGGGTCGGCGGCGTTGGTGTCGAAGGTCGAGGGCTGGAGGGCCTGGTCGAACGGAGTCCACGTGGCCTTGGCCCCGGAGTTGGAGAACGCCAGGAGGTTGGTCACCGGGATGGTGGCCGCGGTGAGGAACGGGCTCCTCGGGTTGACCAGCAGGTTCAGGTACGGGTTGTAGACCGGGCTGAACGGCGAGGTCGTGCCGTTGCCGGCGTTGGCCGCCCCGGGGGCGGAGATCAGGACCGGGCCGGAGGCCGTCGTCGAGTTCAGCGTGGGGTAGTTCTCCCACTGGCCCCGCTGGCCGCCGGTCTGGAGGTTCGCCGCCAGGGGGGCGGTGCCCTCGGGGTCGGTGTTCGACACGTAGAAGGCGTGCGGGTCGGCCAGGCCGGTCGTGTCGATCCGCAGGAGGCCCGAGGTCTGGTACTGGTCGGTCCCGCCGAGGTACAGGACGTTGGGGTTGCTGGGATCGACGGTCAGGGCCAGGTCGAAGTTGCCCAGGCCGAAGTTGTCCAGGTTCGGGTCGGCCGGGTCTTGGATGTCGGGCGCCTCGCCGTAGGGCGTCTCTTCGCCGGCGGGGTCGTAGTCATCGTAGGTGTCGTTGTTGGTCGGGACCTTCGGCTCGTTGTGGTCGCCGAGGGTGTCCACGGAGAGCTGGATCCGGGTCCAGTTCTGGCCGAAGTCCTTGGTCACGTACACGCCGTCGAGGTGGCCACCGGCGACGAGCTGATTGTCGGTGGTGACCTGGCTGGGCGTGCTGATCACGGCCGCGTAGAGCCAGCCCTCGTACAGGACGTCCTGGAGGGGGTTGCCGGTCAGCGCCGGCTTGGCCAGGACGATCTTGCCCTTGGGCGTGGCCGGCGAGATCGAGTTGGGCGTGGCGAGCTTGGAGAAGTCCGAGGCGGAGGAGAGGACCGGGACCGGCTGGGTCGGGGTCGAGTCGAAGCTGCGGATCAGCGGGTCGCCCAGGGCCCCGGTCATCAGGTTGAAGACCTGCCCCTGGTTCGGGCTGGAATAGACGCCGTCGCCCTGGAAGGCGGCGTAGAGGATCTGGAGGTTGCCGTTGGGGGCGCCGGTGCCGCTATTCTGGTCGAGGATGACGTCGGTGGCCTGGCCGGCCTTCATCCGGGTCCAGGTGTTGCCGGAGTCCTCCGACCGCCAGATCCCGCCGGAGATGCCGGTGCCGCTCACGGCGTTGCCGTTGACGTCCACGTCGGCCATCGCGGCGTAGACGATCACGTTGCCGCTGGTCGTCGGCGTCGGGTCCACGGTGATCTTGTAGCCGACGGTGCCGAAGCCGACCTGCTTGCCGGTGGAGTCGGTCAGGCCGCTGAAGTCGTGCTTCCTGAGCGACGAGTTGATCGGCAGGAGGTTGCCCTGGGCGTCCACGTTGGTGGCCGAATCCAGGAGGGTCCAGGTCGCCCCGCCGTCCTCGGAACGAAGGATGCCGATGCCCCGGGTCGAGAGCGACGAGGTGTCGCCGCGGGTCGGGGCGCCGTCGGCCCGGGTGCTGGGGACCTCGACGCCCAGGGCGTTGGGGTCGCCCGTGGTGGCGAAGAGGATCGACTGGTTCGGGTCGTTGTTCCGGCCGAAGATGGCGATCGACCCGATGTTCATCCCGAGGGTCGGGCCGAAGTCGGTCAGGGGCACGTAGGTCGGCCCGACCGGCGAGGTGGTGAGGAAGTCGGTCGTCTTCCAGATCCCGCCGGAGGCCGCGCCGATGTAGACCGTGTTGCCCGAGGGGTCCGAGGGGTCCACCGCGATGGCGTTGACCCGGCCGGAGACCTGGGCGTTGAGCCCTTCGCCCTGGGCGCCGATCCCCGCCGGGCCGACGGCCGTCCAGGTGTCCGAGGCCAGGGGGTTGGTGGGGTTCTGGACGAAGATCCGGAACGTCCCGGTGAACTGGTCGGCCACGGACTCGCCCAGGCCGGTCAGCGGCACGGGCTTGCCCAGGTTGAGCGTCCAGTTGTTGATCGTCCCGGTCTTCCCGGTCTCGCTGTCGACGATCCGCAGGATCCAGGTGCCGGCGGCGGCCCGGCCCTTCAGGACGCTCAGGGGGAACTGCGGGTTGAACGTCCCGAAGAAGTCGGGCCCGCCGTTCTGGATCGGCGTGGTGGCCGTGTCGTCGAAGGTCGTCGAGTTGAAGTTCGCCTTGGTCCCGGTGGCGCCGACCCCGCTGAAGAGCTGGACCGTCGTGCCGTCGGGCGCGATCAGGTAGCCGGTCAGGGCCGGGTCGTTGGCGTAGGTCACCGAGATCGTCAGCGTGACGTTCTGGACGACGAAGTTATCCGGGACGACCAGCTTCGAGTCGGTCGTGCTGTTGGCGCCGGGGATCGCCGGCGAGTAGCCGTTGGGCGTCTTGTAGGTGACGGTCACCGTCCCGGCCGACGGGTCGCCCCGGAGCATGTCCAGCCCGGCGTTCTCGTTGGTGTCGAGGTAGTCGCCGGTGGACGAGCGGATCTTGGTCGGGTCGAGCGTGACGGTGTACGTCCCGCTGAGCTGCTGGGTCGGGAACGAGACGTAATAGGTGTTCGCCGGGGCGCTGTTGTCCAGGTCCTGGGCGATCATGTACGGGCCGGAGATCAGGCCGCTGGGCCCCATGACCCTCAGGACGGCCCCGCTGCTCATCAGGCTGGCGGTGTCCATGGCCCGGTCGAACGTGATGGCCAGCCGCGAGACGGTCTGGTCGGTCACGAGGTTGTCGGGCGTGGGCAGGACCCCGGGGACGAACGTGTTGATCACGTGGGGGCCGGGGACGATCAACGGCTGGGTCGTCCGGTCGAACGGCGGGGCGAAGACGGTCCCGCTGAAGGTCGTCGGCGACAGGGGGGTGGGCGTGGGGTCGGCGTAGATGTCCCCCGGCGAGGTGCCGAGGAACGGCGACGACCTCGGGTCCTCGCCCGTGGTCCCGTCGCTGTTCTGGTCCATCTGGTTGCCCGAGACGATCGTCCCGGTCGAGGTGACCGAGCGGATGCGGTCGGTGATCGACGGCCCGACCTCGTAGCTGTACGTCCCGGTCTTGCCCTGGGGCGTCGCGAAGAAGATCAGGAACCGCGTCGGGCCCTGGGCCGTGTTGCCTTCCAAAAGGGGGATGATCGCGCCGGGCCCGCTGGCGATCGGGACGTTCACCCCGGCGGCGAACCCGGAGGTGGTCACGCTGCGATACGTCACCGAGATGTTCGCCGCCGAGAGGCTCCCCGGGTCGATCGGCCGGTCGAACTGGACGACGAACCCGTTGACCAGGGCGGTCCCGTCGGCGACCCCGGGCACGCCCACGGCCCGGGTGTTGTTGTAGCTGACCGGGGTGCCGTCCAGGGCGTGGACGGTCTGGCCCAGGGTGGGCGTCGAGGTGCCGGGCGCGACGCTCGGCGTGATCGGCCCCATCGTGCTGGTCACGACCCGGGGGCCGGAGGCGATCACCGCCGAGGTCACCCGGGTGTTCAGCGGCTGGAAGGTGGACGTCCCCCAGTTGTCGTTGCCGGCATAGGCCTGGTACAGGTGGCCGCCGACCAGGGCCAGGCCCTGGAAGTCGCCGTAGCCGGTCGGCGGCTTGAACGGCGTCCCGAACCACGGCTGGTTGGCCGCGGGCGACTCGTTGTCGGGGATCGGCCCGAGCGTGACGGGCTGGCCGGTGATCCCGTCGGTGACGACCTGCGGGTCGTTCACGAACGTCTCGGGCGAGAACGTGGCCCCGCCGTCGATGCTCAGGCCCACGTAGGTCGCCACCAGCGCCCTCTGCGGGTCGTTCCGGGCGTCCTGGAAGGAGACGGCGAGCGTCCCGGTGGTCGGGTCGACGGCCACCGCCGGCTTGAACTGCGGGCGGCCGTAGGTGACCGTGACCCCGTCGAACTGGCCGGTGTACGAGTCGGAGAACCCGTCGGTCATCGCGTTGTCGTCGTTGACGATCTGGGGCGAGGACCAGGTCGCGCCCCCGTCGTCGGAGTACTTCAGCGTGATGTCCGTGTTGTCGTAGATCAGCGCCCCGCTGAAGTCCTTGGTGTCGCGGGTCACGTAGGCGGCGTAGATCCGGCCCTGGTACGGGCTGAACGAGCCGAGGGTGTTGTCCGAGGCGATCACCGGGGCCGGCGCGATCCCCCCCGGGTCCACGCCGGTGAAGGTCGCGAGGTTGTAGCCGCCGAGCAGGGCGCCGGACTGGCTGATCACGTACGGTCCGGTCAGGTCCACGGCCTTGACCACGGTCCCGGTCAGCCGCCCGCCGACGTCGGTCGTGTCAACGATCGTGTCCTTGCCGCCGGTCATGTTCGAGGAGAAGTCCAGGCCCCAGTCCAGGAGCCTCTGCATCGGCGTGGTGAGCTTCGAGCCGCTGAAGTCGGTGATCTCCAGCCGCCACGTCCCGTTGATCGACGCCCGGCCCAGGCCGTAGAACGCGGTGAGGTCCGGCCCGGCCGCCAGGTTGTTCTTGGTGTCGAGCAGCTGCGTGTCGGGGCGGAAGGCGCCGACGAACGGCGTCTTGTACATCGCGTTGTCGATCGAACGGGGAGCTTCCTCGTCGAAGACCGTGTCGATGGTGAAGTACGGGTTGCCGTTGGGGTCGAGCGGCCCGAGCAGGCCGAGGCCGAGGCCGACGCCCGCGTTGGCGAAGATCCCGGTCTCTCCGGGGTGGAGGGCCGGGTTGCGGATCAGGGGGATCCGCGTCCCGTCGGGGCCGACCAGGTCGATCTCGACGTTCTGCAGGCCGTCGGGCAGCGCCAGGCTGACCCGGACATCGACGTGCGAGACCGTCGTGAACCTCGGGTCGGTGATGTTCACCGACAGGGGGAACGACGAGGTCACCGGGGTGGTCCCGAGCTCCGTCTGGCCGACGATCGCGTTGTGGTAGTCCTTCACGTCGTAGGTCGAGGTGGCGCTGTAGCTGACGCCGGCCTGGACGTGGTCGGTCGTGATCGTGTCGTAGTTGAAGGCCGGGGCGATCCGGAAGTCCTGCGAGCCGAACTCGTCCCAGATCACCGAGACCTGGCCGGCGGGGATGCCGGGGTCGCCGGCGTAGTTCGTGTTGGGCAGGCGGCCCTGGCTGATGGTGATCTTCGGCGCGGCGTCGAGCTCGCCGTTGGGGCCGAGGAACTTGGTGTCGTCGAGCACCTCGGGCGGGGTGAACGACGAGGCGCCGTCGGACGACCCGGTCAGGACGATCGCGGCGACCTGGTCGGTCTTCTCGCTGTGGGTGTCGCCCAGCTCGTTGGTGGCCCAGGCGATGTAGACGTTGTTCGAGAAGGCGTCGTTCTGGGCCTTGCCGGTGGTCGGGTCGGTGAAGGCGGCGGCCTGGGCCTGGTTGAACGCGGTGCCGATCGGCATCCCGGTCAGCGAGTCGAAGGCCATGACCCGGTCGTTGAGCGAGTCGGTCACGTAGATCCGGCCGCGGAGGGCGTCGTAGGCGATCCCCTTCGGCGCGTTCAGGCCGGCGGTCGTGGCCACCAGCGTCTTGCTGAAGGCGCCGGTGTTGGCGTCGAAGACCAGGACGTTGTCGCTGGTCTGGCCGACGACGAACAGGTTCCCGCCGTTGAACGCCAGGCCGTCGGGGCCGATCAGCCCGTGGCCCTGGGCGGCGATGTTGAGGAACTGGCCGTTCAGGCCGTAGCGGAGGACTTCGTTGTTGTTGAAGCTGCTGACGTAGAGCGTGCCGTCGGGCCCGAACCGGAGGGCCGAGGGGTTGCTCAGGCCGCCCGCCCGGGGCTGGACGAACGTCTCCACATACTCGCCGGTCACGCCGTCCAGGACGACCACGCGGTCATCCGAGGCGTCGGCGGCGAAGAGGTCGGGCCGGCCGTCGCCATTGACGTCCGGCCCCCAGGCCAGCCCGGTGTAGATGGCCGTG
This sequence comes from uncultured Planctomycetota bacterium, assembly GCA_963737655.1. Classification (GTDB taxonomy): domain Bacteria; phylum Planctomycetota; class Planctomycetia; order Isosphaerales; family Isosphaeraceae; genus JAQGHR01. The sequence continues at coordinate 525,406 of CAVTTN010000002.1, forward strand.
GGGGCGAGGGGGGCGAGGAACGTGCCGGTCGGGTCGTACTTGATGACCTGGTTGGTGTCCCGGCTGGAGACGTAGAGGGAGCCGTCGGCGCCGACGGCCAGGCCGTCGGCGCTCTCCAGGCCGCCGGAGCCTCGGGCCACGATCGCCGAGACGAACGCGCCGGTGCCGGCGGCGTACTTCAGGACGCGGTTGTCCTGGAGGCTGCCGGCGGCGACCTGGGGATCGACGAAGGACGGCAGGACGGCCCCGCTGACGACCAGGAGGTTGCCGGCCGAGTCGAAGGCCAGGTCCACCGGGCCATCCAGGCCGCCGCTCTGCGGGGTGACGAAGACCTGATCGAAGGCGCCGGTGTTGGGCTTGTACCTCAGGACCGAGTCGGTCGCGAAGCTGCCGACGTAGAGGTAGCCGGTCGTCTTGTCGAAGGCCAACCCCGTCGCCCCGGCCAGGCCGCCGGAACCGGCCGAGACGTAGTTGCCCAGGTAGGCCCCGGTGGTGATGGCGAACTTCAGGACCTTGCTCGATGCGGCGGTGCCGGTGCCGTAATCGGCCACGTAGAGGTTGCCGTCGGGCCCGACGGTGATCCCCTCGGCGTGGAGCAGGTTGCCTCCCCCGGAGGGCACCAGGGCGTCCAGGAACAGGCCGGTCTTGGCGTCGAACCGGAGGATCTGCGAGGGGTCCTTGGCCAGGAGGCCTCGGGGGTCGGTCACCGGGTTGAACGTCGAGCTGGCGACGAACAGGTAGCGGCCGTCGGCCGAGAACGCCAGGCCCTGGGGCTTGGACAGGCCGCCGCTCAGCGGGGCGATGAACGTGCCGAGGAGGGCCCCGGTCGTCGGGTTATACCGGACGATGCTGTTCGTGCCCGGGCTGGAGACGTAGAGCAGGCCGTCCGGGCCGATCGTCTCGAATCCGGGATCGACCGGAGGGGCGACGACCAGGTCACCCTGGGGCAGGCCGGTGGTGGCGTCGAACCTCAACACATTGTCCGAGCCGGCGCTGGAGACCAGGAGCTTGAGGGCGCCGGTGCTATCGGCGGCGAAGACCAAGCCGTCGGGCTTCGAGAGGGTCTGGCTGCCCTCGGGCACGGCGGTCTTGACCAGGTTCCCCTTGGCGTCGGGAAGGAGCTGGATGGTGTAGTTGGCGGCGACGAAGTCGGTCTGGAGCCGGCCGGAGGTGTCGTACTTGAGGACGGCGTCGGTCGCGGCCGAGGAGACGTACATGTTCCCGGCGGCGTCGAAGGCGATCCGCTGGGGCTGGCCGAGGGGGCCCGGGGTGAAGTTGCCGAGGGGCTCGCCGGTGGTGGTGGTGTAGGCCAGGATCTGGTTGGTGCCGAAGCTGGCGACGAGCATCCCGGTCGGCGTGAAGACGATCGATTCGGGCTGGAACAGGCCGTCCCGGTTGGGCTTGACGATCACGTCGATGAACGAGCCGGTCGAGCCGTTGTAGCGGATGACCTGATCGTTGGCGAGGTCCGTGACGTAGAGGGTGCCGCCGGAGTCGAAGCCCAGGCCCTGGGCGGCGCCCAGCCCGCCGGCGCCGGCCTTGACGAAGACGGCCCCGGTGTTGCCCGGGGCGGGGTCGGCCACCCCGGCCGAGGTGAACCGGAACACGCCCGAGCCCGAGGCCACATACAGGTTGCCCGACGCATCGACGATCAGGCCCTCGGCCGGGCCGCCGAGGCTCCCGGCCGGGACGAATGTCGCCCCGCCGTTGCCGGCGGAAGGCAGGGGGGTGCCGGCCGCCGCCTTGAACCGGAGCACCTGGCTCCCGCTGGAGACGTACAGGTTGCCCGAGGCGTCGAACGCCAGCCCCTCGGGCACCGTCAGCCCGCCGGAGCCGGCCTGGACGAAGATGCCGAGGTACGCCCCGGTGATCAGGTTGTACTTGAGGACCTGGCCCATCCCGCCCGGCCCGGTGCTGGCCACGTACAGGTTGTGGTCCAGGGGGCTGATGGCCATCGCCTGGGGGCCGATCAGGCCGCCCGAACCTCGGTAGATGAACGCATCGACGAACGCCCCGGTCGCCCCGTCGAACCGGAGGACCTCGTTATTCTGCTGGTTGGCCACGTAGATCAGGCCGTTGGGATACTGCGAAGCCAGGGCCCCGAGCTGCGAGGCCTTCACGTACAGGACCGCCGTCGGCGTCTCCAGGTTCTCGGAGTTGGCCTGCTGGATGAACATGCCGTTGGCCGCCGAGTATTGCAGGACCTGATTGGTGTCCTGGCTGGCGACGTAGAGGCTGCCGTTGGAGAAGGTCAGGCCGATCGGCGTGACCAGCCCTCGGGGCGTGAACGGCCCGATGAAGATCCCGTTGGGGTCGTAGGCCAGGACCACGTTGGTGTCCCGGCTGGAGACCAGCAAGTCGCCGTTGGGCGCGAAGACGACGCCCTGGGGGGTCGTCAGGTCGCCGGCCCCGGTCGGGACGAAGTGATCGATGAACAGCCCGGTGTTGCCGTCGTAGCGGAGGACCTCGTTCGTGCCGGCGCTGGAGACGTAGAGGTTGCCGTCCGGGCCGAAGACCAGACCCTGGGGCTTGGCCAAGCCGCCGGAGCCGGGCGTCACGAAGACCGAGTTGAACTGGAACGTGTTGATGTTGTAGGACAGGACGTCGTTCGAGCCGCCGTCGCTGACCATCAGCAGGGCGGAGTTGTTCGGGTCCAGCGCCACGTCCTCGGGGCTGGCCAGGGTCGGCGGGTTGAGGTTGCCGACCGGGGCCCCGGTCGTGTCGTAGGCCAGGACGTTGTTGGACCCGAAGCTGGAGAGCAGGAAGGCGTTCCGGGCCGGGTCGAAGGTGAAGCCCGTGGGGGTGTTCAGGCCGCCGGCGCCGGAGGCGATGAAGGTGCCCAGGAACTTGCCGTCGTTGGCGTTGAATAGCAGGCTGTATTCCAGGACGCTGCTGGTCCCCTGGCTGGCGACCAGGAGGACCTGGGTCGGCGTCCCCGCGACGGACACCGTGGCGACCTGCATCCGCTCGGGGATCGACAAACCACCGTTATTGGCGGTGCCGACCAGGACCGTCAGCGTGTTGGTGCCGATCACGTAGCGAAAGACTTCGCTGTTGCCGCCGTCGTCGATGTAGAGCTGGCCGCTGGCGTCGAACAGGAGGCCGGTGGGGGACTTGATCCCGGAGTTCGGCGCGAGCAGGTAGGCGGTCCCGGCGTTGGCCGTGACGGTCGAGGGCAGGGGGGCCCGGTCTTGCCGTCGAAGCGGTCGACCGAGCCGTTGATCGAGTCGGACACGTAGAGGTTGCCGTCGGGCCCGAAGATCAGGCCATCGGGCGAGGCCGGGGCGACGGTCACGGCCCCGCTATCGACGAACACGCCGAGGTAGGCGCCGGTCGTGGCGTCGAACTTGAGGATCTGGCCGGTCCCCTGGCTGCCCACATACAGCGTGTTGTCGCCGGAGGGGCCGAAGGTCATCCCCTTGGGCGAGCTCAGGCCGCCCGAGCCCTTGGCGACGAAGATCCCGAGGAACGCGCCGGTCTTGCCGTCGTACTCCAGGACCTCGTTGTTGGTCTGGCTGGCGACGTAGGCGTTGCCGTTGGGGCCGATCACGACCTCCTCGGGGCCGAGCAGGGCCTCGGGGTCGGTGTAGCCGAGGAACGCGCCGGTCGTGGCGTCGTAGCGGAAGATCCGGCCCGAGGTGTTGCCGGCGACGTACAGGGTGCCGTCGCCCGAGTTGTTCGTCGGGTTGATCGTCAGGCCGTCGGGGCCGTGGACCGGGGGCGGGGTGAAGCCGTAGACCCCGGGGAGGGTGAAGACGTTCTGGCCGGTGGCCGAGTACTTGAAGACCTGGCCGTTGGCTTGCCCGACGACGAAGAGATTGCCCGAGGCGTCCAGGACCAGGCCGCTGGGCGTGGCGATCCCCGACTCGCCGGAGGGGACCAGCGAGGCCCCCTTCAGCCCGGGGCCGGGCAGCGCCTTGCCGGCCTTGGTCACCGGGTCGTAGGCGAACCTCAGGACCGAGTTGGTCCCCTGGCTGACCACGTCGAGGTTCCCGCCGGAGTCGAAGGCGATGCCAACGGGACTGGTCAGGCCGTTGGCGCCCGAGGCGACGTAGGCCCGGACGAACGCGCCGGTGGCGGCGGCGTACTCCAGGACCTGGCCGGTCAGGTTGCTGGCGACGTAGAGGTCGCCCTTGGAGTCGAAGGCCAGGCCCTCGGGCCCGTTCAGGCCGCCGGAGCCGGCCTTGACGAAGACCCCGGTGCCCACCGGGTTGCCGTTCGAGTCGTACCTCAGGACCTCGTCGGTGTTCTGGCTACCCACGTAGACGTTGCCCGAGGCGTCGACGGCCAGGCCCTCGGGCAGCCCGAGCTCGCCCCCGGAGTTGACGAACACGCCGAGTAACGCGCCGGTCGTCGCGTTGTACTTGAGGACCTGGTTGGTCGCGTGGCTGCTCACGTAGAGCACCCCGTTGGCGAACAGGATGCCCTCCGGGGCCTTCAGGCCGCCGTTGAGCGTCGGGTCCGACGGGATGAACGACTTCAGGAACGCGCCGGTCTTGCCGTCGTACTGGTTGACCTCGTTGCCGTCCCGGCTGGTCACGTACAGGTTGCCGTCGGGGCCGATGGCGTCGAACTGAGGGGCGTGGAGCGGGTCGGGGATGAACACGCCCTGATAGGCGCCGGTCGTCGCGTTGTACTGCAACACCTGGTCGGTCGCGTAGCTGCTGACCAGCAGGAGGTTGCCGTCGAAGGTGATCCCCCGGGGCTGGGTCAGGCCGCCATTGAGCGCCGGGTTGCCCGAGACGAACACCTTGACGAACTTGCCGGTCTTGCCGTCGTACTCGATGACCTCGTTGCCGTCGCGGCTGGCGACGAACAGGTCGCCGTTGGGGCCGAAGACGGCCCCCTCCGGGGCGTCCAGGGGCTCGGGCGTGAAGGTCCCGATCAGGGAGCCGGTCGTCCCGCTGTACTCGATCACCCTCTCGGTCTTTGAGCTGGTGACGTAGAGGTTGCCCTGGTAGAACGCCAGGCCCTGGGGGCCGCTGAGCTTGCCGTTGAGCGTCGGGTCTCCCGAGACGAAGACGCTCGTGCCCTTGGGCAGGCCGGCGATCGGCTGGCCGGTCTTGCCGTTGAAGACCAGCACCTTGTTGTCGAACCCGTTGCCGACGAAGAGGTCGGAGTAGCCGTCGCCGCTGACGTCCGTGCCGAAGGCGATCCCCTCGGGCTCGTTCAGCCCGGCGCTGCCGGAGGCGACGAACGTCCCCAGGGACTGGCCGGTCTTCGGGTCGTACCGGACGATGCTATCGGTGGACTGGCTGACGACGTACAGGTAGCCGTCGGGGCCGAGGGTCGAATCGCCCGGGGCCGCCAGGGGCTCGGGCGTGATCGAGGAGATGAACGTGCCCGGGCTGGCCGAGGCCGCCCCGGTGTAATGCAGGACCTGGTTGGTGTTCTGGCTGGAGACGTAGAGCGACCCGTCGGGCGCGAAGGCCAGGCCCGCCGGGCCGTTCAGGGCCCCGCTGTTGGGCGGGACGAACGTGCCGAGGAACACGCCCGTGTTCTTGTCGAACTGGTAGACCGCGCCGGTCTTGTTGCTGCCGACGAACAGGTTGCCGTTGGGGCCGAACACCAGGCCGTCGGGCCCGGTCAGGCCGCCGGTGGGCGGGGCGAGGAACGAGCTGAGGAACGTGCCGTTGGCCCCGGTGAACCGGAGGACCTCATTGGTGTTGTAGCTGGCGACGTAGAGGTTGCCGTTGTCGTCGGTGTTGAACGCCAGGCTGGTCGGGCCGCTGAGGTCGTTGCCCGGGGCCGTCCCGGTCGTCGCGAAGATGGTGGAGCCGGCGAACAGGTCGGTCTTGGCGTCCAGGGTGTAGCGGATGATCTGATTGGTGTTGAAGCTGCTGACGTAGAGCTGCTTGTCGGGGCCGAAGACCAGCCCCCTCGGGCCGCTCAGGCCGGCGTTGTTGGCCTGGGTGACGACCACGTCCAGGAACGCGCCGGTCTTGCCGTCGTAGCGGAAGATCTGGTTGGTGCCCGCGGCGGCCACGTACAGCTTGCCGTCGGGGCCGAAGGCCAGGCCCTGGGGCTGGCTCAGGCCGCCCTCGCCCGACGGCACGAACGAGCCGAGGAACGCGCCGGTCCCGGCGTTGTAGCGGAGGACGGCGTCGGTGTCCCGGCTGCTCACGTAGAGGTTGCCGTCGGGGCCGATGACCTCGTCGCTGGGCGCCTCGGCGCCACGAGGGACTGGTCGAACTCGCCGAGGGAGGCACCGGTGGTGCCGTCGACCTGGATCACCCGGCCGGTCTGGAGATTGGAGATGAACAGGTCGCCGCTGGTCGGGTCGAAGGCCACGTCATCGGGCCGGAAGAGGTCCGAGCCCGAGGCGAAGACGCTGGTGAACTGGCCGTTCGAGCCGAGGTACTGGTCGACCTGGTTCAGGCTGTCCGACGCGACGTAGACGTTGTTATCGGGCCCGACGGTGATGCCCGAGGTCGTCCCGGTCGGCTGGGTCACCACGGCGTTGCCGGCCGAGGTGTCCACGGCGAGGGTGGGGGTGAAGGCCTGGTCCCCCTGGCCGCCGGTCGGGTCGTACCACTGGTGGACGATCTTGTTGGCGAGCGTCAGGTTGGGCGTCGGGTTGGTGAAGTTGTACTTCTGGAGGACGATCGCCCCGCTCTTGTAGTCGATCGTGTGCTCGTCGGAGACCACGTAGAAGTTGTGCTGGCGGTCGAAGGCCGCCGAGGTGTCGGTCGTGAAGGGATAGACCGTGGTGTAGGTCGGGTTCCCCTTGGCGTCGAAGGTCGGGGCGCCCTGGGAGGGATCGTAGGCCGGGGCCGGCAAGGAGAGGCCGAGCGTGGCGTTGCTCGTGAGCTTCGTCCAGTTCTGGCCGCCGTTGGTCGTGTAGGCCAACTCGCCCACTTCCTGGAGCGTCCCGGGGAGGTCGCCGGCCGTGTCGGTCCTGGACCAGACGGCCACCGCCTTCGTCGGGTCGAGCGGATCGACGGTGACCGTCGGCGACTGCGTGTCGTCGGCCGTGTTGGCCACGTTCGAGTGATAGAGGATCGTCGGCGGCGGCAAGACCGCCATCAGCGTCCGCGCCTCGAGCGGCTCCAGGGCCAGCCTGCGCAGGCGATCGCGACCGGTCGGATCCACTCGCTTCCGCAGCTGTCCGAGGCTTCGCGCGGCGGGGTATCGCTTCTCAGACGGCGACGTCATGGCAACCTCGCGGTCGATTCGGGAGGAGGGATCCGGATGTACGCAAGCCTTCGACTTCGAGAGGCTCGGATAAGGACGAACGAGAATAATCAACTCGCCAACTGTAAAGAAAGATCCGACCCGGCAAATCGTGAAAATTCTTCTCAAAGTCGGAGCCGAGTCGCAGTTGAATGCATGCAAGCTGTCAGTGCCGGGCACGGCGCGGGCGGGACCCCGAGGGGGGAGGCGGGCGGACATGGAACGTACAGATCAGGAGTGAGTGAAGTCAAGAAGTCACCGTTGGATGTTCGACGGGCGTCCATCGGCGGAGACTCGGCGCGGAGGGGCGCCGGAATGGCTCGGGAATGCGGGCTTGATCGCGATCAAGCGAATATATCACAGTCCTCCCCGCATCTTGAGGATTATGAAAAATGGGCAGGAGGGGCAGGCCGTCGGACCGTGTCGAAAAGAAGGGACATGAGGCCGAAAACCGGCTTCGATGCCCTTGACGGGATCGTCGGTCGGTGGTATGACTCGCCCGCCCCGCCGGGGCCCATTCGATTCTCCGAACCAGGGAAGGTCCGGACGTGATCGCCACCGAACCCCGGCCCGACCGGACGGCCCTCCGCGCCGATTCCGGCCGCGCCGAAGCCCCGACGCCCCACGCCCGGCCGACGGAGGCCCGGCCGTCCGGCCCGGCCCGCGTCCTGATCCTGGGCGACGCCGACGGCCCGATGGCCCGCCGCGCCGAGGCCGAGCTCGGCCAGGCCCGCGCCCTGATCGCCGACCTGTCCCGCGCCCTGGACTCGGCCCACGCCCGGGCCGAGGCCGCCGCCGGCCGCGAGAGGGCCGCGCGATCGGCCATGCTCGCCGCCCAGGCCGAGCTGCTCGATCGCGACCGCCAGTTCCTCGCCATGGCCGACGAGCTCCTGGCCCATCGCGACGCCCGGGAGGCCGAGGTCGTCCGTCGCGAGGCCGAGATCGAGGCCCGGGTCGCCCACGTCGAGGCCCTCCGCGAAGCCCTGGAGGCCTGGCACGCCCGCAGCGAGGCGGAATTCGAGAATTCCAAGGCGGCCCTGGTCATCCAGAGAGACGCCGCCCACCAGCACGCCCTGGCCGCCGAGACCCGCTGTCGGAGCCTGGAGAACCGCGTCGAACACGTCCTGATGGAAGTCCCCCGGCGGGTCCTCCGGGCGATCCGGGCCCGAGGGAAGCGACGACCGGCGGAGTCGCCGTCGTCCGAGTCCTGAGGCCCCACCCGACCCGACCCGACGAGACGACCGACCGGCACGGAGGCCGGCCCCCATGCCCGATGTCTCGGTGATCCTCCCGGTCTTCAACCTCTCGGCCGTCACGAGGAGCTGCCTGGAACGGCTCCTGGGCGAGCCCGCCGGCCGGTTCGATCGGGAGCTGATCGTCGTCGATGACGCCTCGACCGACGGCACCCCCGCGATGCTCCGGTCCTTCGGGACGAGAATCCGCGTGGTGACCCACCCCGAGAATGCCGGGTTCGCCCGGTCGTGCAACGACGGGGCGGCCGTCGCCTCGGGCCGCTGGCTCGTCTTCCTGAACAACGACACGCTGCCCTTGCCCGGCTGGCTCGACGCCCTGGTGAACCACGCCCACGAGCACCCCGAGGCCGCCGTCGTCGGCTCGAAGCTGCTCTATCCCGACGGGACGATCCAGCACGCCGGGATGGTGATCGACGCCGACCTGGAGCCTCGCCACATCTACCTCGGCTTCCCCGCCGATCACCCGGCCGTGAACCGCGCCAGGGCCTATCGGATGGTCACCGGCGCCTCGATGCTGATCCCTCGGGCGACGTTCGAGACCGCCGGGGGGTTCGACCCGAGGTTCCGCAACGGCTACGAGGACGTGGATTTGTGCCTCCGCCTGGGCCGGGTTGGCCGGGAGGTCCATTACTGCCCGTCGAGCGCCCTGATCCACCTGGAATCGGTCTCCGAGGGGCGGACGGCGCACGACTCGGCCAATCATGAGCTTTATTGCCAGAGGTGGAAGCCGTCGCTCTCCCCCGACGACGTGCTTTATTACCTCCGGGACGGCCTGATCCGGTTCTCTTATGGCGGATCGGCACCGATCTCGGTGCGGGTTTCTCCCGAGCTCGGGGTGATCGACGACGAGGCCCGCCGGGACGAGGCCGACCGGCTCCTCCGGGAGCGTTCGAAGCAGGTGTTCGCGATGCTCAAGGAGAATATCGGGCTGAGGGTCCGCCCCCCGGGCGGCGCGATCTCGGCCTGAGGCGATCGAGACGGGGCGGCCGGAACCCGCCCCGTACAGACTTCCCCGAACCCGTCGAGGTGCCGATGAAGATCCTGGCCGAACAGGGCGAGAACCTCGCCGACAGCGGACCTCCGCGGATCGTGGTGACCGGAGGCGCGGGCTTCATCGGCTCGGCGCTGGTCCGCCAGCTGATCCGGGAGACCCCGGCCGTGGTCCTGAACCTGGACAAGCTGACCTACGCCGGAGACCTCTCGTCGCTGGCCGAGGCCGCCTCCAGCCCGCGATATTCGTTCGAGAGGGTGGACATCGCCGACCCCGGCGAGGTCCGCCGGGTCCTCGACGCCTTCCGGCCCACCGCCATCATGCACCTGGCCGCCGAGTCCCACGTCGATCGCTCGATCGACGGCCCGGCCGACTTCGTCCGCACCAACATCGTCGGCACCTTCACCCTGCTGGAAGCCGCCCTCCGCTCCTGGAGGGACCGGGGCCAGCCCGAAGGCTTCCGCTTCCTCCACGTCTCGACCGACGAGGTCTTCGGCACCCTGGGCGACACCGGCTTCTTCGTCGAGGACACCCCCTACGCCCCGAACTCGCCGTACTCCGCGAGCAAGGCGTCGAGCGATCACCTGGTCCGGGCGTGGCACCACACCTACGGCTTGCCCACCCTCATGACCAATTGTTCGAACAATTACGGGCCTTACCAGTTCCCCGAGAAGCTGATCCCCCTGGTGATCCGCAACGCCATCGCCGGCAAGCCCCTGCCGATCTACGGCAAGGGGGACAACACCCGGGACTGGCTGTTCGTGGACGACCACGCCCGCGCCCTGAGGCTCGTCCTGGACGAGGGGAAGGTCGGCGAGTCGTACAACATCGGCGGCCACAACGAGAAGACGAACCTGGAAGTCGTCCACGCGATCTGCGGGCTCCTCGACGAGCTCCTGCCCGATTCGCCGCACCGCCCCCACGCCTCTCTGATCACCTACGTGAAGGACCGCCCGGGGCACGACAAGCGCTACGCCATCGACGCCGCCAAGATCGGCCGGGAGCTCGGCTGGTCGCCCGCCGAGAACTTCGAGACCGGGCTCAGGCGAACGGTCGAGTGGTATCTCGAGAACCGCGCCTGGAGGGCCGCCGGCGCCTACCAGGGCGAGAGGCTGGGCCTGGTCCGGGCCGGGTGACGAATCCTCGTCGAAGGGGCTTTCCTGCCCCCAACGGCGCCTTTGGCTCGAAAAATCGTCTTCACGGTCGTACAATCGGGCATCTCTTGAAGATCACACGAGATGCGTTCCTGATAAGAACATCGGTCCGGGGCGAAGCGGCCCCCGGCGCGAAAGGACGCGGTCGTTCATGAACGTGATCGAGACCGAATTGCCGGGCGTGGTGATCGTCGAGCCCCGGGTCTTCCGGGACGATCGGGGCTACTTCCTGGAGACCTGGAACGGGGCGAGATATGCCTCGGCCGGCCTGCCGGATCGGTTCGTCCAGGACAACCTCTCGTTCTCGACCCGAGGCGTCCTCCGAGGGCTTCACTACCAGCATCCCCACGGCCAGGGGAAGCTGGTCTCGGTCGTCCGGGGCGAGGTGTTCGACGTCGCGGTGGACGTCCGCCTCGGCTCGCCGAGCTTCGGCAAGTGGGTGGGCGTCACCCTCTCGGCCGAGACCGGGCGAGAGCTGTACATCCCGCCCGGATTCGCCCACGGGTTCGTGGTCCGGGGCGATTCGGCCCTGTTCAGCTACAAATGCACCGAGTATTACCAGCCGGAGAGCGAGGCCAGCCTCGCCTGGGACGACCCCGACCTGGCGATCGCCTGGCCCGAGGACGCGCCGAGGCTCTCGCCCAAGGACGCCGCCGCCCCTCGCCTGCGAGACGTCCCGACCGACCGCCTTCCCGTCTACCACGAAGGCCGGACCCGGGCCGAGCACGGCCACGACGCGAACCTTCTCCGACCGGCCGCCCTCCGATCCCGAGTCCTGGCCGCCCGGCCCGAGGGCCTCGCCAACTCCTGAGCCGCCCGCGAACCCAACGGACGCCGGCAGGAGGGGGCTTCCTTCCCCCTCCTCCGCCTGATAAGATTCCACCATCGCCGCTCGACGCGATCTCCTCGCACCCGTAGCTCAACTGGATAGAGCATCGGTCTACGGAACCGAAGGTTAGAGGTTCGAATCCTCTCGGGTGTACTTTTAAGATCGTGTCGCCAAAGGACTTGTGGCGATCTTGAGAAAACGACTTTCGCCCTAGTGCCGGTCGTTCACAAGATTTCACAAAACCGAACCCAGGCCGTCACGATTCACGGAGAGCCGGTAGCGGGAGCTTTCCCCGGTCATGGGGACGCTCCCGCTCTTTTTTGAAGCGGGCCAACGGCTGCCCATCACCAGGCGACACCCCCGTCCGTGCCGGATGGGGACGCTCTCCGGTCAATTGAGGCAAGAGGACAGCCCGCCCAGGGCTCTCTGCTCACTGGCGTGAGCGGCCACCCCACGACCGGGGTCCTCAACTCGCCCGGACATCTCGCTTCTCCAGTTCGGCGGCGATCTGCGAGGCGAGCGACCAGTTGCGGTTGGCGATGGCGGCGTCCAGCCTCTCTCGCAGGGGGTCGATCCCCGGCTCGGTTAACCCGTACCTCTCGGCCACCGCCGGGGGCAGGCTGGCGGCGATCCGGCGGAAGGTCCGGTTGCTCTTGGCCCGCATCTCGTCGTCGGTCTCCTTGACGTAGCTCGTCATCATCACGCCCTCGCCCAGGCGGGCGTCGGAGGAGACCTGGCGGTTCAGGTCCTCCCCGCTGCGGGCGTACTGGAGGCTGGTCTTGCGGAAGATGTGCAGGTAGGCAGGCCCCTTGGGGAGGGACCTCGACCAGGCGATCACCCGCTCGTAGAACCAGTCGCCGAGGTTCTCCGGCTGGAACTGCCCGGCCACCCGCAGCGCCATCCAGGGGCGTCGGCCCGCCTCGTGGAACCGCCGCAACTGGTCGTTGTAGGCGGCGAACACGAAGGGGCTCGTCGTCCTCGACGAGAGCAACTCCTGGTAGAGGGGCTCGGGGATGCGGAACCACTTGTCGATGCCCCACTTGCCGATGATCTTGAAGTGGTGCTCGCTCCCGATGACCTTCAGGTCTTCCCACTTCAGGCCCATGACCTCGCTCTTGCGGCCCCAGGACCAGAGGCAGACCTTGGCGACCGAGGCGGCGACGGTGACGCCGGGCCATTCGGAGCCGAGGTAGTCCAGCAGCGAGATCAACTCCTCGGCGTCGAACTGGCGGATCGGCTTGTCGTATCCCTCGATCCACGAGAACTTCCGCCACGGGTTTTCCGTGAGCAGGAGGGCGTCATCGACCACGCCCCGGACGCACTTCTTCGCCGGGGCATTCCGGTTGGCCCGCTCGAACGCCGCCTGGAGGGCGACCGACCACTTGATGACCGTGTTCGGGCTGAGCGTTCCGACCCCTTGCCTGCTCTTCGGGTACAGCGACCTCCAGTTCTTCGGCTTCGTGAGGGCCTGGGTCTGGAATTTCTCGCAGTCGGCGGCGGTGGCCGTCGTGATCGGGAAGATCCCGAGGATCGCCCGGAACGCCGAGATCGCCTCCAGGCACGCCGCCAGCGATTTCTCGGCCCGCTTCTGTGCGTCCTGCGACTTCCGCTTGGCGAAGTGGCGGCGCTGGATCTCCTCGAATTCCTCGTCACCGAGGACCGTCCGAGCGACCAACGCCTTCTTCCCGCCGTTCTTGAGCATGTCCCCGACGATCGTGATCGCCTCGCCGACGGTCGCCGCCCCCGTGGATCGGCTCGCCTTGAGGCCGGGCCAGTAGGCGTACCAGGAGGTCCGGGAGCCGCCGGGTGGATGCAGCACGACGGTGACGGGCGAGCCGCCCACGACCACGGTGATCTTCTTCTTCGTCTCCTTGGTTTTCCTCGGCATCCCGTCCCCTCTTCGAGTTGATTCGGCCCTCGCCGAAATCCTATTGGGCAGGCAAGCGTCGCCCGTCTTCAACGGGCGGCGATCCAGGCGTCGATGGCACCACGGTGGAACTTCCAGGGCTTGCCGTCGCCCGTACCCAGGACGAGGCAACCCAAAGGGATCTTTCCCTGCCGGGCCAGGTCGGCGATCCATGTCGTGGTGCAGCCCAGGCGACCGGCGACGTACGACGAGTCCACGATGTCGGGAGGAGGCGGGTCCATGACATCGGCGATCCGCCTGATGTCGGCGATGAGCGACGAGAGGTCGGGGTGTGAGGGCAGCGGCGGGACGGCCAGGTGGCGACTCTGTTTCCCTGCGAGGCCATCCAGGAACTCATCGACTTGCGTCTCGGTGATCCTGATCGAGCCGTCTTTAATGCGATGTACAGGAAGGCCCTCGGACACCATCACCTCGAAGTCCGCCGCACCCATCGTGAAGAGGTTGCAGAACTCATCCTTCGTCCAAACTTGCCCTACTCCCTTGCGGCCAGACGGCCTGATGAACTCCAGAGTCTCGCCATGCCCGAGCAGGTGGTTCTCGGAGACGGCGTGGCCTCCGATCATTGCGATAGCGTCGGGGGCGATGTTGAAAAGGCCGGACACTTCGTGACGAACTCGACCCACGTCCTGACCCCCGAGCGGAAGGACGTCCTCGTTCGCCCCGTGGATGACGCAGACCAGGCCCGGCTCGGAGGCCGGGACTTCGAGGCGTTTCCGGGAGGCGACCATGCGTCCGGCATGTGCCTCCACCTCCTCGGGGCTGGCGAATCCCGACTCGAACAGGCGGAAGGGTGGGCGGACCGTTGCCGCTGAATCGTGGTTATCACTTCTTGCATCTCCGGCTGAACCCGATCGATCATGTTCCATCCGTCGAAACCCTCGTTTATGGCGGAACTCACACGCCGTAGGCTCGATTGCCATATCGTTCGCCTGCGACCCGGCCTCAAGCGAGCCCCGCAGGGAGCAATCCCTCGTCACGCAACTCGGAGATCCGCCGATAGAAGCCTGCCCGGCTCCCTCCCGTCCGCTCCTTCCATTCCCTGACCCGCTCCTGCTTGCCGTCGTTGGAGGCCCAGATATCCAGGGCGATTCGCCTCTCCACTTCGAGCCGCTCGGACCGGCTGATGTCGTTGGTGGGGTGCTTCGGCTCGAAGAGTTCCTGGCGGATCGATGCTTCGACAAGATCCTTCCAGTGGCTCTCGCTCTGCCTCGCCTCCCAAAGCTGGTAGTCTCGCAGCGCCTTGTCCACGAACAGCCTCAGGCTGGGACGCAACTCGTACTCGTGCAGGCGATTCAGCAGGTGGCCGAGCACCTGGACGCAGGATCTCGGCGGTATTCCGTGGTGCCCTCTGGCTGCGATGGAATGCATCAGGGCGACCATCTGCTCGTCGCTCGGCTCGTAGTGGATCACATGCACCCGATCCCGGAGGGCTCGGGTCACTTCTCCGTGGTGGCCCGCCAGCGGCAGGTTGCTGATGCCGATGATCGCCCCCCTGAAGGCGATGACCATATCGTCGCCCGACTTCTTGTAGCGGACGTAACGCACGTTCGTCCCGTCGTGGCTGTTACCCAGGGCGGCAAGGAGGATCTGGAGGGCGATCGGGGCGTTGAAGGTCTGCTGGATGTCGTCCAGGACGATGATCCGGTCGTGGTTCTCGGCGAGAAGTTCGAACAGTCCCTTCGGCGTCAGGATGACCGTTGCTGTAGGCGTGTTGGACGGCCAAGTGGTCGAGCGTGGACCGGACGGTGTAGGTCTTGCTCGTGCCGGGGCGACCGTGCAGATAGACGCCGGTCGCCTTCCTGTGGATGCAGGCACGCACCCGGTCCCTAACGATCGTGAGGCTCTGTTCGAGCGACTGGAGGTGGTTCACGGTGCAGTCTCCGTTCTCAGATTTCTCACTATTCCGAAGTGAGACGGAGAGGGCCGTCTCAGCAGTACGGACACCCGTCGGTTCAAGGCATTCCTCCGAAGGAGCCAGTGGGCCGGACCGTGGCCGCTTGCCCTCATGTCTCAACGCCGCCAAGCCTGTCGGATCGGCTACCCGCTCCGTAAGAGTTGCCGGGCCGTGTCGCAATAAGCCCGGTCGATCTCGACCAGTGTGCAGTCCTGGATTCCCAGCCGCAGGCAGGCCCGCCCCGTGTTGCCGATCCCGGCGAAGGGGTCCAGGACCTTCAGGTCGGGGCGGACGCCGTGCAGGCGTAGGCATCGCTCCGGCAACTCGGGCGGGAAGATGGCGGGATGCGGTGCTTGACCTTTCCTCGGGACGTGCGGGATGGGCCAGATCGAGCCGCCGCAGCACCGTTCCCGTTCAGGCGACCAGCGATCCCGATTGGAATCGGACCGTGGGCGTCCGACGCCTTCGGCGTACTTGTCGATCGGGCGTCTCCCGGTGTGAGAGAACAGGTAGACGAATTCGTGATGCTTGTCCGGTTGGTACGGCGATTGGCCGGGCCGGAACTGACCACGCTGGGTGCCGTCCTGGTCGGGGAGTGACTTGGCCCAGATCACCTCGAATTGCTCGACGAGATACTGGGATGCGATGGCACGCAGGTCGTCCGTCAGGGTCGGGTTCCTGGCGAAGTCGCCGATCTGTAGCCAGAATGTGCCTTCCGGGTGCAGGACCCGAGCGACTTCTCGCAGCCAGAGATCGCACCACGACAGGAACTCCCTGCGAGGACGTCGATCGTTGTACCTGGAGTAGCGGACTGCGAGGTTGTACGGAGGGCTGGTGACGATCACGTCTACGGAAGCATCGTCCACCCTCATCAAGTATTCCGTACTATCGGCGTTGATGACCCGCATGTTCGTCCGACCTTTGGGTACGAAGGTGTCAAACTCGTGATCGGCTTCAAACAGGAGAGATGCGGGTAGCTGAACTCGTCATGGGAGAAGCGAGAGCTAGTCTGGTCGGCTCGGGACAGCCTCAAGCACCGACAGGATGGTCGCCCCGAAGCTCCGGCGGGCCACCACCCTCTCCCGGCCCCGATCAGGCCATCGACTTGACGATCGATTCGAACTCGGCCATCAGCACCCGACGTTCCCCTAGAGTGGGCATCGGTCGCTCGCCCACGCCCGGCATTTCGTCATAGGTCTGTCCGTCCAGTTCTCGCCCGGTCTTCTTCTTGTTGAAACCGCCCCATTGCTTGAAGAAGAACGGGACGCCGGTGTCCCGGCACCGGTCCCTAATCGAGCGGACCCAGGCCGAATCCATCGGCCTCGCCCCGTGGCCGCTCTCGCCGCCGACGATCACCCAGGAGATCCCGCCCAGTTCGAGGGGGCCGAGGTCCTCCAGAAGCGGCTCGACGGATAGGAACCGCACCTTCGCCGGGGCGGCTCGCAGGTGCTCCACCCTGGGCAGGCCGTGGCGGCGGTTCTCGACGCTGACGCCCCACCAGATGTGCGGCTCGTCGGCGGCGTCATGCAGCTTCGTGAGGAGGAGGTTCCGGAGCCGCTCGGAGCGCTTGGTCAGGACTTGATACGTGTGCCAATTGGCGAGACGCATGACCCGGACGACGGCCAGGATGTAGTCGTCGGGGACGTCCTCGTGGAACAGGTCGCTCATCGAGTTGACGAAGACGAGCTTGGGGGACGACCACCGCAACGGCTCGGCGAGTTTCTCGGGAACCAGGCGCAGGTCGAAGCCCTGCTCGTAAGGATGGCCTGGGACATCCCGGAACCGCTCGGCGAAGGTCTCGGCGTAGCAGTGGGCGCAGCCGGGGCTGATCTTCGTGCATCCCCGGACGGGGTTCCAGGTGGCGTCCGTCCATTCAATCGTCGAGTTGTCGCCCATCATCGCTCCAAACCGGCCCAGGCCGGGAAATTGAACTCTCGTTTAGGCAGTAGTTTCCCTGGAAATCGACACTCTCGTCGCGACGTCGCGTAGCATCTCCGTCCCCTCGACGCCGCCGAGCGGCTCCCGAGGCCCTGAAAACCAGGCGTCCGACACCTTGAGTGCGTCGGATCCATCTGCGATACTTCATCGCGGCCTACACTCAGGCCACTTTCTCCTCGTGTTTCAGCCAGTTCGAGAGGAGACGCTGGATTTCCGGCCGATGACGCCTCAGCAACCGCTCCACGTCCAGCACGCTCGCTCGGTCCTTCTTCTTGTTCCACGGCGGCGGCGACCACCAATCCGTGCATCCTCGCTCATCCAACGCGAATTGCAACAGCCGCAGCAGGCTCATAGTGATCCATTGCACCTGCGTCGTCCGCTCGATCGGCGACTTCGTCCAGGCTCGACACTCCTCCCATCCCAGCCTCTGCTTCAGGTCCCGGAACCCGTCCTCCTGGCGGAACCTCACGGCGAACAACTCGACCATCTCCAACCCGCTCAGACCCAACGCCGAACTCACCACCGTGAATCGCTTCTGGTAACCCTCGACCTCGGCCACCACCGCCTTGACCGTCACGTCATGTCCGAGCACCCGCCAGAGGCAGGCGATCTCCTTCCAACGGACCTTTCGCACCCGGCCGTAGATAAAGGCCTCGCCCTTCTTCCAATCCCCGGGCCAGCGTCCCCCCTGGCGAGGCGGGGACAGCTTCTTGCCCCACACGGGAGTCCGGCCTCGTTTCCCCTTGGGTCGCTTGGCCGGCGGCAGGGCGTGGAGTCGGGCGTCGTGCCGCAACCGGGTCAGGAAGTCGATGCGAGGCAAGCCCTCTTCGGCCATGACCAGTGGCCGAACGACATTCTTCAGGGCGTAGCCGCCGTCGAAGACGCCCAGGTGAGGCCCGGCGTTGATCCGGGCCTGTTCCCGCAGCAGTTCGACGGCCAGTTCGCACTTGGTCCGGAAGACCTGCTTGGGGCCGGCGACGCCACAGCGGAAGGGGAGTTGCGACTTGCGGAAGTAGAGCCGCCCGGAGATCGGCAGATACCAGGCGGGCTGGCCATCGTTCTTGAGCAAGGCCCCGAGGCAGACCCAGTTGTGAGCCCGGACGGTGGTGGCCCGGTTGGGACAGCGAGCGGTGTATTCGTGGAAGGTGCATGTGCCCCAGACGTGCTCGCCCGAGCGATGGACCTTGGTGTCATCGACGGCCGAGATCCGATAGCCGTGCCAGATCCGGCCGGGAGCCTCGTCGATGAGTCCGGAGAGGTTGCTGGTGAGGATCTCGGGCTTCCAGACGGCGTACTCGGCGAAGGATTCCAGGGCCTTCCAGTCGGCCAGTCGCTCGATGGCGACGACCGACTGGGTGATGGTGTGCTCCTCGACGTTGAGGGATAGAGCGGTGACCCACTCGACGAAGCGGCGGTAGCCGGGTCGAGTGAATGCGGAGGCGAAGGGTTTGAGGAGTAGTTGCCAGAGGGACCAGACGACTGTAGCCTGCCGCATCGGGGCATCTCCGTTTGCGGAGTTGATGGGAGGGTAAGCACCCATCAAGGTCCGCTGGGGAGATGCCCCGCTCAAGATATACGGAACTTCAGATCGGTTGCTCGATTTTCAGGGAAACTACTGTTTAGGATGACACGGAGGCCCTCGACCGCAACGGCAGGCTAGCTCTTGCGGCAGGGAAGCGACTTGTCTCGTTTGGGGCGAAGGATCAGGAACAGACGTAGTTGGTCAGTTCTGCGCCGACATTGACCTGGAGAATCTGCCGGTCGTCCCACGGTTCGTCCACGTCCTTGCGACGGAAGCGAAACGTGGTGCACCTGATCTCGAAAACGCAGTCATCGCCGTTGATCCTGCACTCTCCTTGAGTGGCGGCGTTCGGCAAGCTGACGATCAACATTCTGCTTCTCCTTTCTTGGGTGAGACATTTCGGCTGTGCTCCTGCTACATGCGAAGTCGGTCTGGCATCCGCAGGCTTGTAGGGGGATCTTACGGTTCCTGAGACGTGTCGCCAAGTGGCGCCGAAGTCACTTGATGTTGACCAAGTGACGCCAAATGGCAACAATGAGGAGGCGACAATGCGGCTCTCCAGCGGCAGCATTTGGGAGGAAATGAGATGGCTGAAGCCACTAATGATGAAGCCTACAGGGCTGCGGCGAGGGAGAGGGGGGAAGCGTTCTTCTCCGAGGTCGCCCTCAAGCGTGCCTCGGCATTCGGCGGACAGACGCTCAAGTCGTGGCTCAAGGAGCGGATCGAAGCGAGCGGCCTCGCCCCCGCCGAGCTTGCCGATAAAGCGGAGGTCAACAGGTCGCTCATCTACCGGTTCGTGAACGATCAGAGGGACCTGTCGCTCGATACGATTGATAAGCTACTGCCGCATCTCGATCTCGCCATCGGCGAGAAACTGAGGGCGGGCAGCATCGCCGTCCAGCGGGTGGACGACTGGCAGGATCGCCTCGCCTCGATCGAACAACTCGCCGGGTCTCTTGAGGAGATCGACAAGGCGCTGGAACGCCTCAAGACGTTCGTCGGCGTCCTGCGGAGCATGGACCTGACTGACCCCCCAGGTCATGCCAGGGACTTCAAATAGGCATCAATGGCGACTTGTACGCCTCCCCCGATCCGCCTCTACATCGGGCCGGACAAGCTCGTGGCTGTCTTGTGGTCTCGGATCGACGACCTGCGGCTGGCGAACGACACGTCCCTACCGCTCCCGACCGCTGGCTCGACGATCCGGTGGGTCGCCAACGGCCTGCAAGAGGTCAATCCCGCCGTCGGGGCCTCGATCAAATCGGTGACACTCGGCCAGGGTGAGTTGTCGATCGAAGGCAGGCCGATCGAAATATGGACCAGGCTCCTCATCCGGCTGGACGTAGGCTGGCTGGAAATCTTCAACGCCTTGGGCGAGAACGGCCATGCATTCGACTCCGAGAGGACGGAGGGATCGTGCATCCCGTGCCTCGGACCGGCTTAGACTGCTTCACCCGGACTCGACACCCCCATTCGTGCGGCGAAATCGGGATTAGCCACCGGGTAGAAGTCCTCCGTGGGCGTGACGAGATGCTCATACGGGCTTTTCGCATTCGCCCGCTGCTCGGTAACGAACTCGGAGATATCCTCGATGCCGAGCAGCCATTCCTTGGCGTATCGTGCCAGGACGTCGCCCCGGAGCCCGAGTTGGATCGCACGGCGCTCGATCGGGTTGCCCGAGGGCCCGTGGTCGGGGTCCCATTGCAGCCGGACGTCGGACCCGGCCACAGCCCGCTTCCATTGATCCTGGCTCGGATATCGATCGGGCACGAAGCTGGAATGGACCGCCTTCCCGAGGATCTCGTCGAAGGCGTCCCGCCGCAGGCGGACGGCGAGCGTCACCTCCTGGCCCTCTTTGTTGCCCCAGCCCGAGCGGTACATCATCCAGAGGAAGTTCGGCTTGATCCAGGACATCCTGCCCAGGCTGAACGCCCCGCCGAAATAGCCGTGACGGGCGGCGTAGTGGCCGATCTCGGGGCGGTACGCCTGGTAGACGACCACCGATTCGGCGTCGAACTGGGCGAGGATGTGGCGACCTTGCTTGGGCCAGCGTTCCTCCTGGACGAGATAGGGTTCCGTGATCAAGTTCATTAAGTTGCCTTCAGTGGCAGTGGATGCGAGGTCCGATCTTAGGCGACTTGCATAACGAAGCCCGACACCTGAGCCTCCTACCGGGTTCAGACGATCGACCGCACCACGCCGCCGTCAACCCGGAGTGCCGCCCCGTTGGTCGCCGAGGCCAGCGGGCTGCACACGTAGACGATCATGTTGGCGACCTCCTCCACGGTGGCGAACCGCCGAATCAGCGAACTCGGGCGGGCCGTCTGGAAGAACTCGGACTCGACGACCGATCGCTCCACGCCCCGCTGCCTCGCCAGGTCGGCCACGAACGTCGCCACCCCCTCCGATTCGGTCGGCCCCGGCAGCACCGAATTGACCGTGATGCCCGTGCCCGCCACAGACTCGGCCACGCCACGGGAGACGGCAAGCTGGGCGGTCTTGGTCATCCCGTAGTGGATCATCTCGACCGGGATCTGGACGGCGGACTCGCTGGACACGAAGACGACCCGCCCCCAGTTGCGGGACTTCATCCCGGCCAGGAAATGGCGGGTGAGCCTGACCCCGCTCAGGACGTTGGTCTCGAAGAACCGCAGCCAGTCGGCATCGAGGATCTCATCGAACGGTTTCGGCTCGAAGATGCCGAGGTTATTGACCAGGATGTCCACCTCGGGAAGTTGGCGAACCAGTTCGTTCACGCCCTCGGCGGTGGACAGGTCGGCGGCGATGCCTGAGACCTCGCCGTCGCCGCCCTGGGCACGGATCTTCGCCACGGCCTCATCGACCCGCTGCGGGGTCCGCCCGTTGAGGACGACCGAGGCCCCTTCTCGGAAGAGGCCCACCGCAGCGGCGAAGCCGATCCCGGCGGTCGAGCCCGTCACCAGCGCCCGCTTGCCCTTCAGTTGCATGTCCATTGCTGTTTCCCCCCGTGTCCTGGCCGGTCTTGATGGATCGGGCTACGATACCGGGGCATAGACCACCAGGAGAAGCCCATCGGACGATCTCGACGCAACCCTTGGATCTGGCTCGCCCTGATCGTCGTGGTCGTGGCCCTCGGGCTCGGCTCACGCCGATTCGGCGGGTCGTTGCCGGGCTTCGTGGCGAACTATGCCGGGGACACGCTCTGGGCGACCGCCGCCTTCCTGGGCATCGGCCTGGTCCTGCCCAGGGCCTCGGCGTGGGCGGTCGCCTCGCTGGCGATGGGGTTCTCAAGCCTGGTCGAGGTCGGGCAGTTGTATCATGCCCCCTGGATCGACTCGATCCGCAGGACGACGCTAGGCGGGCTCGTCCTCGGCTTCGACTTCGTGTGGAGCGACCTGGCCTGCTACGCTGCGGGGGTCGGCCTGGGTCTCGTGATCGAGCGGGTCGTCCCGCACGACCGATCCGCAAGGAGGTCATGATGCTGTTGAACTCGATCCTCGCCGCCCTGGCCTTGCTGGCGATGCCCGAAGACGGGCTGAAATCCGACGGCCCGTTCGCCCAGCGGGGCTACTACATCACGCTCATGCGGATGCCGACCTACGACCTGGCCGACTGGAAACGCATCGTGGACCGCATCCACGAGGACGGCGGCAACACGCTGCTGCTCTGGGTGGGCGGAGCCTTCCGCTCGAAGACGCATCCGATCACCTGGAAGTACAACGCCGACCACGAGAACGTCCGCAAGGACTTCGTGCGTGACCTGATCGACCACGCCCACAAGAGGGGCATCAAGGTCCTCCTCGGCTTCACGCCCTTCGGCTACGACGGCGTGAACCAGTACCCCCTGGATCAGCCGGAACTGAAGGCGATCGGCAAGGACGGCAAGCCGGTCGCCCCGTTCGGCATCGGCTGCTGGGGCTACAACCTCTGCCCGTCGAGGCCCGAGTCCCAGACGTTCATGCTGGAGTACGCCCGTGAGATGGCCTTCGACTTCTACCCCAACGCCGACGGCCTCCTGATCGAGTCGTCCGACTACGCCATCTGCCACTGCAAGGACTGCGGCGGGCGCTTCTTCGAGAAGGAGTTCGAGTTCGTCAGGCGAATCTCGGAAGAGGTTTGGCAAAAGAAGCCCGAGGCCACCATCGTGGTCTTCCCGCACTATTTCAGCGGGTCCGAGGTTCCCGGCTTCGGGGTGAAGGCGGCGAGGCTGCCCTTCGACCCCCGCTGGTCGCTGGTGTTCTCCCCGCACAGCGCCCACCCCGAGCCGGACCTGATCAAGCAGGCGAAGACCAGCCTGTGGTGGGACGACTCGCCCGCCCTGCGAAGGCCCCAGGAGATCCGGGCCGGTGCCCGGCGGGCCAGGGAGATCGGGGCGACGGGCTACGTCCCCTCGCTGGAGGCGTTCACCTTCGTGGCGACGGAGCCCGAGGAGGGCCAGGCATGGCTCCGGGGGAAGCGGCAGGTGCCGCTGGGATTCGGCTGGCTGGAGTCCGGCGACCCGCCCTACGACGAGTTGCCGATGCGGGTCAACCGGGTCGCCTACCGGGAGTTCAGCCGCAACCCCGACCTCTCGTTCGAAGTGTACAAGGAGATCCTGGGCAAGGAAGTCTTCGGGGCTGCCTCAACCCCTCAAATCGTCGATGACGTGCTGGAACTCCAAGCGGCCCTCAATTTCGAGCGGACCTGGTGCCAGCCCTCGCCGCTGACCAGCCCCGAGCGGGTCCGGGCGATGAAAGCTCGGGGAGACCTGACGCCGAAGAAGCGGGCGGACTACCGGGCCGCATCGGAGCGGCTTCGGGAGATCGAACGGAGGCATCGGGATTCGAAATCGGACGGCGAGAACGAACTCCATCGGATCGCCGGTTGGATGCTCGATCGGTGGGCGGGCGAGGATGGGAGGCTGCTCGACGCCGCCCGCTGAAAGCCCGGCGAAGAAGGCCCGCCCGTCGGTGACGACACGTCGAGCCTGAGTATCCCGATGACGATGGGCCGGAGTCGGTCGAGTTCGACGAGGGCCGAAGCTCGGCGATCCGGCGGACGATCCATCTACCACTATTGTAATTCGATCTCCAGGACGTTGGGGTCGGCGGATTCGGCTTTTCGAGGCGACGAAGGTCGGGGTGGCCTCGGCGAGATCACGTCCTCTTCCTCGAACGGGACGACATGATCCCCAAGGACATCCTCTTGGTCTCGACGGCTGAGGCGGTCCGGCTCAGCCTCTCGGCGACGGCACGGTCCGTGTCGGTCCCCAGCAGGGCGATCTCTTCGTCGCTCCAGCGGGCGACGAAGGGCTCGATGCCGAGCAGTTCCCGCTTCTTCCGCACCGCCGCAGTCCTCTTCCCCAGCCGCACGGCGATCTCACGGTCCTTGGCCGTTCCCAGCAGGGCGACCTCCTCGGGGCTCCAGCGATCCACGAGGCCGGGGATGCCGAGCCGACGCCGCTTGTTCTCGACGACGTGCCTGGAGACCCCCAGCCGCTCGGCGATCACCGAGTCGTTGTCGGCCCCAAGCGAGGCGATCTCCTCCTCGGTCCAGCGGTGGCATGCGGGCAGCCCGTGCTCCTCGGCGTTCTCCCAGAACTCCTTCATCCTGGACGACATCGCCCGCTTCCAGGACTCCGGCCTGGGCTTGCTGACGGCCACACGCTGGGCGGCGACCATGTTCGGATGCAGCGGCCTGCCGACCTTCGCCGCCCGGATCTTCTCCCGGACCTCGGGCGTCCCCATCGCCTGCCTGCCCATCGCCCGCACGTCGTCGGTCAGCTTCTCGGGCGTGTAGGCGACGGCCAGCCTGCGGGTCCCCTCGGTCGTCCTCGGGACCTCCAGGGCACGACGCCAGTTCTTGACGGTGGCCGGGCTGACGCCCCAGTGATGGGCGACAGCGATCTCCGATTCGGCCTGGACCGCCCGGATCAGGTCGCCGCAGACGATGCAGGAGGGACGCCCGACCCCCTTTCGATAGGGCCACTGAATCGGGGCCTCGGTGATGCCGCCCACGACGACTTCCCTGCCCCGGTACTCGCAGGGCAGCTTGTCGCCGACCCGGCAGCTCGGAGGGGCGTACGGTCCGTGATGTAACCTGTAGCGATCGGCGTCCCTCATGGCGATCGTCCCCGCCTCGGCCCATGCTCACGGACCCGGACGCCGGTCGTAGGTCATGTTGGTCCGCAGGATGGTCGGCTCGACGATCGTGGGGCTTGCCGCCTCGAAGTCGTCCGGCAGGAACCAACTCCCAGACAGGTGCATCTGGAGGAATCGGGATTGCGGCGACTCCAGCCAGGCTTCGAGATCGGATCTCCCGGAAGCGTCCAGGGCGGGCTCGATGAGCGGGAGCGGGAGCACCGCCCCTCGGTTCGCCCGCCCGTCCAGGACGACGGCGATCCGTCGAGGGTTGATCACGACCGTCGTCCCCCGCCGGTCCGGGCGTGACCGCCAGATCTGCACGGCATCTTCGACGACGGCCTCGATGTATTCCTTCGGCAGTTGCCGGAGGATCTGCTCATGCACCTCGATCGCCAGCGAGGTCGGTGGCTGCCGGGAGGCCGGGGTGCCTCGCTCGACCCGGTGTTCGTCGAGGTGATACCAGACGTGGATTCCACGCAGGGCACCGTCCTCGGTGAAGGCTTCGGTCCGGTCGATCACGAATTGCGGATGGTCTCCGAACCAATGATCGATGGTCCGGCGGAGCAGCGATTCCGCCCGATCCGGTGCCGGTAGGCGGTCGATGAGCCTGACATCGACCCAGCCGGGTCCCATCTCGATCACGACGGTCGTCACGTCGCCTTCGGGGGGCGTGGGCATACGATCAAGCCTCCTCATTTCAACCCTGACCGGCCCTCGTTTGTCCGCACACGGCGAACGCCCGAGGACGGCATGCAACCAGAGGGTGCAGGCGTCCGTCCGAAACGCATCGGAGCCCGTCCGTGAATGATCTTCGATAATATCCCGGATGCCTCGAAGGGATACAAGCACGCCGTCTCGGAGGGGATGGGCACTCAATACCCTCCCAAGGCCCTCCCGACCGACCCCTCGGCGTCGTGCATCCTCATCGACGAACCAGCCCTCGATGTCGCCGACCGGGGTCGAGTCGCAGCCGTCGGCCCTGGAGCGGAGGCACGCCTCCAGGATGCTGCATAAACCGCCGTCGGGCCGCTCGGCGAGGAAGGCCGTCTCCTCGTCGTTCTCCAGGATCTCGCCCAACTCCCGGACCTGCTCGGCGTCGGGGCAATCCTCCCAGAGGTCACGTCGCATGCGGAGTCACTCGTCCCGGTCGTCCGGCCCGGTGTATCCCCTGATGATCATGTCCCCGCCCCCGGAAGCTCGCCGCCGTCCGGCCCGTAGAAGACGACCCAGACGGCCAGGTCGTCGGAGAAGTCCTCGAATCGGTGCTCGACGCCCGCCCTCACGAACAGCAGGTCGCCGGGGCCAAAGCGGTGCCGGTCCGGCCCGTTGACGAACCAGCCCTCGCCCCGGACCACCACGTACACTTCGTCCCGGCGGTGCGGCGTCTGGGCATCGATGCCTCGGGGGGCATACAACTCGACGCTCAGGCTCCCATGCTCGAAGGCCAGGACGAAGGGCTTGCCGTCCGGCGTGGGGAGCTTGCTCGTCCATGCGGCGAGGTCGCCGTGGAAGCCACCGTTCGAGTTTTCCATAGAGCTTCAGCCCGCCTCGAAGTTCCAGAACTCGGGTAAGTCACCGCCGCAGAACTGGCATACGAACCAGTCGTCCTTGACCACGTTCCGCTCTCCGCACTTCGGGCAGCGACGGAACTCGATCTCTGTCGTGAACCGACCGGGGTGCCCGACGCCGATCATGTCGAGTGCCCGCCCGACCGCTTCCCAGGTACACGGCTGGGGGCAGCAGCCCGTCGAGAGGTTCGAGACCTCCTCGACGATCGTCTCCCCTCTCGACGAGAAGAACATCTCGCCCGCCGGGAGGACACACCTCCCGGCGGCAAAGGCGACGTGCTCCGAGCGGCGGTCGGCGAGCCTCGACATGCCGTCGGGGTCGATCACGAACGTGGCGGCGACCTGGCCGTCCAACCCCGAAGCGTCCTGTCCGTCGAGCCAGTCCCTCAAGGCTTCGTGGCTATCGATGGGCGTGCCACCCGGTGCGGATCTCTACCTCGATCGGATCGCTTCGGGGCCAACGTATCGGTAGAGCTTCTCAGGCCGTGGCACCATCATCCCCATCGTGATCCCAAACGGCCAGGCACTTCCGCCTCTGCCAGAATTGCTCCAGCGTCAGCTTCGGCTCGCCCGTGGCCCGGATGGTCAGCGGGCTGAGCCGGATGCTGATCGGGTGCGAGGCCCGCCCCTCCCAAGATCCGATATCGACGACCTGCTCGCCTCGGAGGACCAACCCGTGCCGCTCCAAGTAGGTCATGATGGCCGGGACCTGGAGATCGACCCCGGTCGTCGCCTCGGCGTGCGGGTTCCGCAGCCGCCTGGCCGTGGCGAGCAGTTCGTCCAGGTCCTCGGGGTGGGCGGCGAAGTGCTCCTCGTAGCTCTTGTAGTAGACCGACTCCAACGCCTGGGTCTGGGGGACGAACTCACCGTCGAGGAGGTAGCCGACCTCCCAATTGTCCTCGCCGTATCTGACGTCCCATTCTCGCTGGCGGGCGGTCCTTTGATGGAGACCGCCCGCACGCCCGACCTTCCGCTCGACCACCCTCCAGGGCATCGTCCTCCTCCTCACGTCGATGACTTGATGGTCGCCGCCCTCAGGACGTCCAGCACGTCCCTGGGATCGCACCCGTAGATGCCCGCCCCGGACGCCTCGTTGGCCTCGACGACCGCCGGGCCGACGCCCCGGATCACCCCGGCGTCGATGACAAGGGCGGCGGGCAGGATCACTTTGGGTCCGCCAGCAGCCGGTCCACCAACCTCCTGGTCGCCGTCGCCATCTCGGGCTCGACGACCCACTCGTCCTCCTTGCGTGCCAAGGCCCCGTGGAGCCAGTAGGGGGACCAGGCGTGGACCCGCAGGTCCCGGACGAAGAACCGGAACTCGGCGACCCACTCGACCGGATCGGACGTCAGGATCGGGTCGTCGTCCGGCATCTCCGGGAGTTCGCCACCGCCTGTGTACACCCTGGCCGGGAAGGTCTTCCGATTCGGCGGCTTGAGGAACACCAGGCCGGGGAGCCTGCGGGCCTCGATGGCGGTCGTCAGGCTCACCCGCCTCCCGACGTACTCCCCCGGCAGCTTGATGAGGAAGTCCTCGGGCGGCTCGATGACCTCCAGGCCAAGCTGCTCGGCGACGGCCTGGTTGAACAGCGGCTCGGCGAAGAGGACGGGCTCCTCGGGGTCGAAGTCCTCGGGACACCGCCAACCGGAGAGCCGCATCACGTCCCATCCGAGGGCGATCGCCGCCCGCCGCATCTTGATCGAGTCGTCGGAGTATCGGGGCGAGAGGATCAAGGTCGGCATCGGTTCTGGCACAGTTCGTCGTCGGTGGCCTTCGAACGGTTCGCTCATGTTCCCCGTCGGCTTTGACCCGTTTCGTCGGGCCAATGTTCGACGAGAGTCTCGTAATACTTGGGGGCGTCCGACTCCCTGGGCAGCCCGGACACCTGGCCGTCCCCGAGTTCGACGATCATCAAGTCGCCGTCACGCCGCCTGGCCAGGTCCATCGTGAAGAACCGGCTTCGGACGGCGGCGGCGACACCGGCGAACCGATCCCACGGAGGCTCGGAGACGCCGTACTCCCCGTCGGCCCAGTAGGGCGACCAGAAGACTGGGGACCCATCGAGCCAGAAGGCCCGGTACTCCTCCGTCAGCGGCATCCCGCTCCTGGGGTGGACCCCGACGGGCTCGAACTCGACGAATTCCCGGAAGACGAGCCCCTCGTTGAGGTCATCACCCTGGAGTTCGAGGAACCGCCCGACGACCCGCCGGACCGCCTCACGGTCCGAGGCCGAGGGGATGAAGCACGCCTCGGCCCACTCGTGTTTCCGAGACTTCACGAAGTCCTTGACGATCACCGGAACGTCGCCGAATGGGGCCAGGGCCTCGGTGATCCGTTCCATGTCCAGGTCGCCGTTCACCCAGACGGATCGGGGCGTGAGGCCACGGATCGCCGGGTAGTTCTCGGGCAGGTGATGGCCGTGCCGGTACTGCTCCGGGTCGTTGATGAGCCGGATGTTTCTGGCCGAGAGCGCCTCGTACAGCCGCCCGTACTGGGGCGGCGTGACCATCCAGCCCCGATAGATTGCGAGTACCCGATCGGGCTGATGCGGGACCCGCCGGACGGCCTGGGTGTCGTCCGTGTCCCGCACCAGGGCGTCATGATCGACGAGGACATAAGGCAGGGACATCCGCTCGACGACGGCAGCCTCGGCCCCGAACGCCCGGTCGGGCCGGGAGGGCTCCAGCGGATCACGGCAGAAGACGACCATCATGTCGATGCCCCCCGGATGCCGCCGGTACTGAGTGTGAATTCCCTATCGTTCGTAGTGGTCCCTCTCCACGCCGTCGAAACCAACCCGAGTTACGGCAGCACTTCTTGAAGAGGAGCCCGCTGTGGCATGGGCAGGGGTCGTTGCGACCGAGCCGCTCGTGCAGTTCTTTTTCGCCGTGGACGACCCTGAGTCCCCGCTTGACGTGGGTCTCGCTCAGGATACCCCCTGCGGCGCTTGGACATGAACTCGAAAGCAGGGCGTGTCGTCGTCGTACTCCGGTCGCATGGGACACCTCCTCGGATCGATGGTCAAAACTCGATGGTCCGTGTGTCAGGACGACAATCGTCCACCGATCCTGGAGAGACAGCCTGGATGGCGTTGAGGTTCGGTGGAGCGGGAGGCTCGCTTCTCGACGGGCCGACTACTCGTCCTCGACGCCCTGCTCGTCGAACCACCGGGCCAGCCCCGCCTCCAATATGGTCATCGCCTCGGCCAGGGTCTCGGGAATGTCGTCTTCGAAGTCCATCCCGCCGTAGCCGATCGCCCGCACGACGAACCCGAAGCTCTGCTGATCGCCGATCTCGATGTATCCGTAGCCCCGGACGTACCGGGCGATGGCAGGGAACGTCGCCTCGACCTTCGACTGGGCCGAGGTCGGCTTGACCATCCCGGCCTTCTTCTCGTCCCGCTGCCGCCGGAGGTATGCCCGATACTCTGCCTCGATGGCGGGCAGACCACGTTTCACCGAGACTTCGACGCCGACTCCGATCTCTTCCAGATGGGGGAAGAGTTCCCGCCACTGGTGGTGCCCCCGAAGGCGGACGAGCCAGGGACGGCGGGCGTTGCCGTCCAGCGGACGCTTCATGGCGTTGGCCAGGAGCATGGCGAGGTCGTTGACCGAGGGCCTGCCGTGGACGGGCAAGTCGGCCAGGAGCGAGCCGTCTTCCGTGACGACCATCCCGAGGTAGTGCGTCGTGTTCTGCATGATCGGCCTGGGCAACGCCTGGAAGTCGGCCTCCCAGATGTCGCCGCCCTCGGGGAGCCGTTTCAAGCGACTCTTGACGAACGCCACGCCCTTGCCCAGCTTGAGCCTCTCCTCTCCGGCCACGATCAATCCTCCTCGACGGCATCCCGTTCCGCCATGAAGTCGGACTCGTCGCCCTGGTGGAAGAAGATCATCCCCTTGAGCCGTTCGCCGTCCAGGACGGCCCATCCTCGGCCCTGGGCCGGGTCCATCTCGTCGTTCCCGTCCCAGGAGAATTCGACGGCGGGTTGCCCATCTCGCAGGACATCCCGATAGTCGATGCCGCCCCGGACGTAGCCGAAATGGAACTCACCCCTCTGTCCCGGCTCGAACTCGATGAACGCCCGAACCTCCTCGTTGACGTAATCCTCGTCCCAGTTGCTCATCGAGGCGATGTGCCAGCGGCCAAGGAAGGGTGAGTTGGGCTTGGGTTTCTTCTTGGCCATCGTCTATCCTCGGTCTTCTCCCGCCAACGCCCTCTTCAAGGGGCATTCCTCCCCGACCGTCTCACCACGACGATAGCGGGCCAGCAAATCCTGAGAGCGTCGGGCGAGCATCCGACGGACCTCACGACGCTTGCCCTTGACCCTCGGGATCGTCATCCCATCGTAGCCGGTCGTCTGGTGACGCATCCAGGCGATCACGGCAGCCTCGGCCCGCCGCTCGACTGGGATTCGCTCGGTCCTGGCGACCGTGCCGCTCCCGACCGGCGTTGCGTGTGTCGTAACGGCCTTTGCCACCCGGTCGGACAGGTCGGCGTGGGCGGGATGGAAGGCGAGAAACGTCACAACCGCCCCGTGGAAGTCCTCGACGTACTCGGCCTGGGCCTTCTCACGACGCCGGGCAGCGACCTCCTGCTTCTTGGCGTAGCCCTCGGTGGACCGCTCGGCTTCGAGTTCGACCCGAAGTCTGTCGATGGTTGCCGACGCCGCCCAGATGCCTCTGGAGAACATCCTCCTCCCTACCTTCTCCTGGACGACCCAATGATCCCCGGCGGCTTTCACCCGCCTCGTCAGCCCGGCGTCTCCGGGCGGCAGGAGCGTCCAGCCGTCCGGGACGGTGAGAATCTTTCCGTCGGTTTTACGGACGGTATTCGGGGTCGGGCCGGGGCCGAATGTGTTGTCTTCCATATGCTCTCGAATTCTCCATCCCACCGACTGATGCACCCCGCACGCCCCGTCGCTCCTTCATCGTTCTGCCCAGCGACTCGAACAAGCTCAGGGGCTCACTTCATGGCCCGGCCACGATACATCGTCCCGTGCGTCCTCGGCAGCCCACCCATCTCGAACCGATCCACCTCGACCTGCCCGAACGGCTGGCCCCGGACGACGGCCTCGACGTCCAGGTCCAGGCGGCATCCATCGGCCAGGAACCGTTCGATCGGGTTGAGCCGACGTTGCCACATCTGGACCTTGGGTTCTTCGCTCTGGCCGTGCTCCAGGAAGACGAACCGCCCGCCCGGCCTCAGGACCCGGTAGACCTCGCCCAGGGCACGCCCGACGTCGGGGATGCTGCACAGGGTCCAGGTGCTCACGACGCAATCGAACGTTCCGTCCTCGAAGGGCAAGGATTCACCGCCCGAGGCCCGCTGATCCACCTCGATGCCGCTGCTTGCGATCCGCTTCGCCGCCAGCTTGTTCATGCCGGGATTGGGATCGACCGTCGTGATCCTGCGGACGTGCTCGGGATAGTGTGCCAGGTTCAGGCCGGTGCCGAAGCCGACCTCCAGGAGGTCGCCGCCCACGTCGGCCAGGGCGTCCTTGCGGAGTTCGGTCAGGACGGGCAGGCCCATGAGCCGGTCGCAGAGCCGTGGGAAGATATGCCGGGAGTAGAAGCCCATCGTCTGTACCGTCCCTTCGAGTCAGCGAGCAAGCGGACCGGGGGCTTATTTCACCTTGAACGACACCAGGGTCACGTCGATCGGGGCGTCCGACTTCGAGAACTCATCGAGCATCATTGACTTCGCCCGCTCCCGGTCGAACCCGCCCGAACCGGCCCCGAGCAGGGGGAAGGCGATGGACCGGAAGCCGTGCTGCCGTGCCAGGTCCAGGGCGTTGCGGACGGAATCCCGGATCGACCGCTCGGACGCCCTCCAGAGCGAGTTGATCCCGGCGACGTGGATGATCGCCCTGAAGGGCAACCGCCCCGCCGAGGTCAGCACGGCCCCGCCGAGCGGAATCGGGCCGAGCTTGCCAAGTTCCCGGAACGGGCCTGTCCCGCCCCGCCTCTTGATCGCCCCGGAGACTCCCTGGGGCAGGAGCAGCCACCACGGGATCACGTTCCGGTTCCAGGCGTTGACGATCACCTCGACGTGCTGGTCCAGGAGGTTGCCCTCGACGACGACGGCGTTCATGAGGTTTCCGGCCTTCCCTGCCTCGAATCCGCACGGGTAAGACGACTGTGCGTTCGTCCCGGACATGGCCCGTGTTTAACGTGAACGAGAGACCGCCGCCGAGGAGGAGACCACATCGGCGTCCGGGTCCCTCCATGATACGGACTTCCCGAACTCAGGATCGCACCCTACCATGACCCGGAAGGCGTTGAAGCGATTTCCGAGGATCGCACTTTCGCCCCCGCTGAGCGGGTAGCTATCATCGCCCTCGAACGATCCCGACGGTCCTTCGAGAGATCATGAACCTGCGGGATGGAGAAGGCTGATGTACGAGAAAAAGGTAGCCCCGATCACCGGGGCGAACAAAGGGATCGGGTTCGAGATCGGTCGTCAACTCGGCAAGCTCGGCTTCACCGTCGTCCTCGCCGCCCGTGACGAGGCCAAGGTCAACGCCGCCGCCCACCGGCTCCGGGGCGAGGGCCTGGACGTCCAGGGGGTCGTGCTCGACGTCACGGACCCCGCCACCTCCGAAGCCGCCGCCCGATGGCTCGATAGGCGATACGGTCGCCTCGACGTCCTGGTCAATAACGCCGGGATCAGCCAGGAATTCGCCGGGCACACGAGGCCGTCGGATCTGGACCTGGGGACTTTGAAGGCGACCTACGAGACCAATTTCTTCGGGGCTTTCGCCGTCATCAAGGCGTTCCTGCCCCTGCTGAGGAAGTCCTCATCGGCCCGGATCATCAACCAGTCCTCGACGCTGGGCTCGCTCGGCATCCTCAGCGACCCAGGCGGGGCGTGGTACGGCGTCAACCTGCTGGCCTACAACTCGTCGAAGTCGGCGTTGAACGGCCTGACGGTGGCCTTCGCCAAGGACCTCGCCGGGGACCGGATCTCGGTGAACTCGACCTGCCCCGGCTGGGTCAAGACCGACATGGGCTCCGACGCCGCCCCACGCTCGGTCGAGCAGGGAGCGGCCATCGCCGTGAAGCTGGCGACGATGGACGACCCGCCGACCGGGAAGTACCTGGACGACAACGGCGAGATCCCCTGGTAGCGGGTGGTTGGCCGAGGACTTCTTCATGATGCGAAGAAGCCCAGGAGTTGATCGACGAGGTACTCGGGCCGCTCCTCGGCCACCCAATGGCCGCACTCCGGGATGACCCCGCCACGCACGTCATCGGCCACGGCCCCGTAGAGCTTCTTCGTGATCTCGCCCAGCGACAACTCACCGCCGAGGGCCAGGACCGGCAGCTTGAGCTTCGTACTCGCCCATTCGGCCACCTGCCGGGCATCCTCGGGGAAGGCCCGGTAATGGGCGAACCCGGCACGTAACCCGCCGGGAGCTGAGTAGCAGCGGACGTACTCGGCGATCTCCTCCTCGCCGATCGCCGCCTTGTTGTAGGCGAAGGTCTTGTAGAACCACGTCAGGTACGTCCGCTCCCGCCCCGCCACGAGGGCCTCCGGCACGTCGGGGGCCTGGTGGAACATGAAGTGCCAGAGCATGTGGTTGAGGTCGTCCACCCCCTCGACCTTCACACCCAAGAGCGGGGCATCCACGACCGCCAGTGCCCTGACATCACCCGGCCACCGGGCGGCATAGGCGTAGGCGACGGGGCCTCCGAGGTCGTGCCCGACCAGACGGATCGGACCAAGCCCGAGATGCTCGACGAGCCCACGGATGTCGCCCGATAGCGTGCGTAGGTCATAGCCGGTCTCCGGCCTGGAAGAGTCGCCCAGGCCCCGCAGGTCGGGGGCGATGACCGTGTAGCGCCCGGCCAGGGCGGGCATTAACCGTCGCCACTCGAACCACGTCTGGGGCCAGCCGTGCAGCAGGACCACGGGATCGCCTTCGCCGCCGATGACGTAGTGGACCTGAACGTCGTCGAGTCGGCAGACGTGGTGGGCGAATCTCTCGGAGAACGGCATGTCGGCGTCCTCGGTCATGTCGGACTCCCCCTCATCGAGCCCCGGCATCCGGGGGCATCCGCCTCAACCGCAGCCCGGCCCACCCGTCGCACCGCTAGCCGTTGGGCCGGATCTCGATGCCGTACTTCGGGGCGACCGAGGCCATCTTCTCCAATTCCTGGGGCGACGGGGGCGAGGGTTTCGCCGCCGGATCGGTGACGACGGTGCCCGCCTCCTCGAACATCTTCTCCATGCCCGCCGGGGCCACCAGGATCAGCATCCGGGCGTCCGCCTGCGTCTCGTTCTTGAAGGTGTGGAGGACGCCCCTGGGGACGTTCAGGAACGATCCCGTGCGGGCGATCACCTTCTGGCCGTCGGCGACGAAGGTGATCTCCCCCTCCAGGACGTAGAAGCCCTCGTCCTCCCGGCTCTGCTGTGCGGGGGTGGCCCGCCGCCTGGGGGCACGACGGCCTCCCAGATAGCGTAGCTCCGGCTAGTGTCCTCCCCCTCGGACAGGAAGGTGTAGAGGTCGCCAGCGACGGCGATCTTTTTCCCCTCACCGGGCTGGACGACCTTGGCCTCGGCATGATCGCTCATCGGTCTCTTGCCCCTCGGAACAGGTTGTCGCCCTCGATTTTCCCCGACATGAGTCCCGTGGCGACAAATTTTTTGGGAAAGCTCGCCGCAGCTTACGTGCCGAGCTTCGGACTTCGGGCCGGGCAGACCGCAAAGATGCCGGGTCGTCCTGCGAACCGAACCGACCCCGATCCTGTCCGACGGAGGAGGCTTCGTGGACAGTCGGATCGATCGTCAAGCTCGGGTGAGCCTCCCGATCGGAGGCAATTTCGTGGAAGCCGTGGTCTTCATAGGGCTGCAAGGGGCGGGGAAGTCCACGTTCTGCCGGGAACGCTTCTTCCACAGCCACGTCCGCATCAGCCTGGACATGCTGAAGACCCGCCATAGAGAGGGTCGTCTGCTGCGAGCCTGCGTCGAGGGCCTCCAGCCCTTCGTCGTGGACAACACGAACCCCACGAGGGCCGAGCGGGCGATATACATCGGGGCAGCACGGGATGCCGGGTTCCGGGTCGTCGGGTACTACTTCCGGTCCCGAGTCGAGGATTGCCAGCGACGGAACGAGCGGCGATCGGCGGATCAGAGGGTGCCGCTGAAGGGTATTCTCGGGACGGCGGGCAGGTTGGAACTTCCCACGTTGGACGAGGGGTTCGACGAACTCCGCTACGTCAGGATCGACGAGTCGGTTGGCTTCGTGGTCGAAGGGTGGCGTGATGAAGATCGATGACCTCGATGGCCGGATGCGGGCGTTCGAGGCGGTCCTGGACCCGACGGTGCTGCCCGGCGTGTTCATGGTGGCCCGCCTGGACGGGCGGAATTTCACCCGCCTGACCAAGGAACTCCACCCTTTCGAGGCTCCCTTCGACCGGCGGTTCCACGACCACATGCTCAGGACGACCGAGCACCTGATGAGCGGCTGCGGGGTCAAGGTCGCCTACGGCTACACGCAGAGCGACGAGATCAGCCTGCTCTTCGGGCTCGAAGCGGATGGCTTCGGGCGGCAGACTCCGCAAGCTGCTGTCGATCCTCGCTGGCGAGGCCAGTGCCCGGTTCACCCTGCTCCTGAAGGCGGCGGCGGTGTTCGACTGTCGGATCTCGCAACTCCCCTCGGTCGAGTTGGTCGTCGATTACTTCCGGTGGCGTGCCGAGGACGCCCACCGCAACGCCCTGAACGCCCATTGCTATTGGCTCTTGCGGAGGCAGGGCCGGGATGTCGGCCAGGCCACCGAGGCGTTGCGGGGGCTGTCCACGTCGGCCAAGAACGAGTTGCTCTTCCAGGGCGGCATCAACTTCAACGACCTGCCCTCGTGGCAGAAGCGGGGTTCGGGACTGTACTGGGAGGAGTTCGAGCGGCCCGGCGAGAACCCCGTCACCGGGGAGCGGGTGGTGGCCAGGCGTCGGCGGATCTGCCACGAACTCGAACTGCCCGTGAAGGACGCCTACTCGGCGTTCCTCCGTGACCTGATCGAGAAGACGGGGGCCAGCCGTGGGCAGGTCGCATGAGGAGTTCGTCAAGTATCCCAGGACGCCGCACCTGTTCGGCTCGAAGGGGACGGATGACGACAAGCACATGGGCGAGGCCGAGTCGTTGCGATTCGTCGCCGACCGTTCGCTGATCGTCGAGGAGAAGATCGACGGCACGAACGTCGGCATCCACTTCGCCGCCGACGGCAAGATGGCCCTCCAGTGCCGGGGGCACCTGATCACCGAGGGGATGCATCCGCAGTACGACCTGTTCAAGCAATGGGCCGTCGTCAAGCGTCCCGTGCTCGAAGATCGGCTGGAGGATCGCTACATCCTGTTCGGCGAGTGGGCCTATGCCCGGCACTCGGTCCACTACCGGAGGCTCCCTCATTATTTCTTCGAATTCGACATCTTCGACAAGCAGGCCAGGGCCTTCCTCGACCTGGCACGACGCCTGGAGTTGCTCGAAGGCTCGGGAATCCAGACGGTCCCGGTGCTCCATCGAGGGGCACTCGACCGGGAACGACTCCTCGCTCTCATCGGGCCGTCCCGCTTCGACAGCCAGTTCGAGAACCCGATGACCAAACACACCGACAACCTCATGGAAGGGCTCTACCTGAGGACCGAAGCGGGCGGGTTCGTGACCGGGCGGGCCAAGGTCGTCCGGCCCGAGTTCGTGGAGAAGGTCAAGCGGAGCGAGCACTGGCAGTACCAGGCCATGAGGCCCAACCAACTCAAAGAAGGGGCGGATCTCTGGTCATGAACTGGGACGACCTTCGGAAAGCCACGCTCGATGACATCGTGGCCTGGGCCGGGGACCAGCCCTGGGCCGAGGTGATGGCGGCATGCGGCCAGGACGCCGGGTGGCACGCCGAGGGGGACGTCTGGACCCACACGCAGATGGTCTGCCACCAACTGCCGGAGCTTGAGGGCTGGGCGTCTCTCGCCCCTCAGGAGCGGACCGTCCTGATCTTCACGGCCCTGTTCCACGACTCGGGCAAGCCGCTCACGTCGCTGGTCGATCCGATCTCCGGGCGGATCATAACCCCCAAGCACGCCGTCAAGGGGGAACACCTCGCCCGGTCGGTCTTGCGGGACCTCGGGTGCGACCTGCCGACCCGAGAGGAGATCGCCCGGCTGGTCCGGTTCCACGGACGCCCGCCGTTCCTCCTCGAAAAGCCCGATCCGGCCCACGAGGTCGTCTCGCTCTCCTGGCTCCTCAGCAACAAGCTGCTCTACCTTTTCGCCCTCGCCGACACCCGTGGTCGCAGAACCGCCGAGATGGCCCGACCCGAGGAGAATCTCCACCTCTGGAAACTCGTCGCCGAGGAGAACGGCTGCTTCGATCGCCCGTATCCGTTCGCCAACGACCAGGCACGCTTCCTGTTCTACCGCCAGGTGGAGCCGAACCTCCACTACGTCCCCTTCGAGGACTTCCGCTGCACGGTGACGATGATGTCGGGGCTCCCCGGCTCGGGCAAGGACACCTGGCTGGCGACGAATCGCCCCGAGCTTCCCGTCGTCTCGCTCGACGGGGTACGATCGGAACTAGACATCGAGCCGACCGACGACCAGGGCGAGGTCGTCCAGGTCGGCAGGGAACGGTGCCGGGAATTCCTCCGCTCGGGCCGGTCGTTCGCCTTCAACGCCACCAGCCTGCTGCGTCTAACCAGGCAACGCTGGATCGACCTGTTCGCCGACTACCAGGCCCGGATCGAGATCGTCTACGTCGAACCCCCCTTGTCGAGCATCCTCGCCCGGAACAACAGGCGGAGGAATCCTGTCCCCGAGAAGGTCATCCGAGGGCTTGCGGCCAGGTGCGAACCCCCGACGATGACCGAGGCTCATGGATTGTCGATGAGTGATTGATAAACCCGATCGCCAGCGAATGGATGTCATTCATACGGCATCGTAAATGTGCTTCGCAACGAGGACACGATGGGCAAGGTCTACGGGCGGTTGGACGACAAGCTGGTCGAGTTCATAGGGCGGCAGCACGTGTTCTTCGTCGGCACGGCACCGGATGCCCCCGACGGCCATCTGAATATCTCGCCCAAGGGGTTGGATACCTTCCGCATCCTCGGGCCGAACTCGGTGGCCTACCTCGACCTGACCGGCAGCGGGATCGAGACGGTCGCCCACCTCAGGCAGAACGGGAGGATCACGATCCTGTTCTGCGCCCTCGAAGGCAGACCGCTCGTCGTGAGGCTCTACGGGAGGGGCGGGGTCGTGGAGCCCTGCGACCCGGAGTGGGGTGGCCTGATCGCCGAGTTCCCCGAATATCCCGGTGTCCGCTCAGTCATCGTCGTAGACGTCGAGCGGATCGCCGACTCGTGCGGCTACGCCGTGCCCCTCTACGAGTATAAAGGCGAGCGGTCGCAGTTGATCGCCTACGCCGAACGGAATGGGCCGAAGGGCATGGAGGCGTACAAGGCCCAGAAGAACAGGTCGAGCATCGACGGAATCGCCGGGTTGCGGTCGGCGGGGGGAGACGAGCGATGAGTCCGAGCGACTCGACGATCAGGGTGGTGGACGCCGGTGGCGAGGCGAGCCTGGGACTTGTCGAGCACCTGTTCCGGTCGTATGCCGCTGAATTCGCCGCATCGATCGCCGAGACGCTCTGCTTCCAGGGCTTCGATGCCGAGGTCGCCGGTCTTCCGGGCCGATACGCCCCGCCGTCCGGGTGCCTGATCCTGGCGATCGATGGGGACATCGCCGCCGGGTGCGTGGCAATGCGGGACCTCGGCAACGGCACATGCGAGATGAAGCGACTCTACGTCACACCCGAATATCGTGGCCGGGGCCTGGGCAGGTCCCTGGTCGAGAAGGTCGTCCGCAGGGCCGAGCGGATGGGCTACCGTCGGATGGTGCTGGACACGATGCCCGAGATGGCCGGGGCCGTCGCCCTCTACCGGGCCTGCGGGTTCGTTGTGACCGCTCCCTATTGGGATCATCCGGCGGGGCGGGCCGTCTTCATGGAGAGGGCGCTCAGCGGAATTCGGCCATCCTGAGAGTTGCCCTACGAGGAGGTGGGGTGATCGATACGACCTGAGAGGCAGACGGGCTCAGGAAGGCGCACAGTCAGAATTGATTCATGACCTCAGGCAATATAATTCCCTTTCATGAGTGGTGGCCAGTCGCCAAGAGGAACTGTACTACATATTTATCTATTGATTGATTTTTTGATTACGTAAGATTTGGCAAACGAGTCGTGACCGGAGCGGCCAGCCAATCGAAGTCTGAGGGCATGTGCGGGCTGTGAGTGCGGCGGTCGTGTATGTCCAACAAACGACCTAGCACAGGTCCGCTGAGGGGGTGGTCCTGGGCAAAAATGTCACCCGCCGATTCAGGTTGTGAAATCAAACTTGAACCCCATCGTGGCGAAGGGCTCTCTCCTACTACGTGACCCTGATGATCTCGTAGATGGTGTTGCTCACCCGAGCAGATTCGCCCTCTCTACACGAAAGGAAATTCCTGGGAGATCGGCCTTCCACGTTGGATTTTGCAAGGTAAGATCACATCCCAGTCGGACCGAGTGAGTCCGGCCAAGTGGTCGATGAAGACCACGAAAGATGAACTCCGTGAATGGATCTGCATCACATGATCGAGCAACAAGTTCGCCCGACTTGGGCGACCGATGACCGACCGACTCTGGACGGTGTTCCCCCGACCGAAGACTCGGGATTCGGCATTTCATGGATCGACGACGGCGGCGGCGACTGCCATCAAGATGGGGTCGAGGAGCCTTTCTGCGTCACATGGCGCTATCGCAGTGACCGGGATTCATTCTGGGAGGTGGGGCAATACCACCTCTTGGAATCCGAAGACGAGGAGGGGTACTCCAAAAAGGAATACTTCGGGTCGAGCGGACACGAGACCAGGGAGCAGGCGATCGAGGAGGCGACCAGGCTGGCGATCGAGGCCGAATCGCTGGAGGCGAGGCGGGTCGCCTGGGCCGAGGTGAGGGCGGCAAGTCGCCAGGTCCGGGCGGCGGTAGAGTCCCTGAAGGAGATCGAGGCGGGCCGACTTGCGGACGGCGACGTTCTCCAGATCAATGAGGCGACGAGGCTGGCGACCGAGGCGATCGATGCCCTGGAGGCGATCGAGACATGCCGAATCGGCGACGAGGAGTTGCGTCATGTATAATCCGAGAAGGACGTCCGCACGCAGGGCGCTCGCCATCGAGAAGGGGCTCGATAAGGGTCGGGTTGCCGAGGCCGTCCATCGGGCTGTGTGCCGGATGACGGGAGGCGACGGGTCGAGGGGTTGCCAGCGGTATGCCCATGCGGGCCACGGGCTCCTGGACTACCTGGGGATCGACACGGCTATCCGGGCCGGTACGCTCAGGATCGTCCTCGACACCGAGACGGGAGAGGAAGCATCGCTGCCGTATTTCGGGACCTTCGGCCTCGACATCACCAGCGGCCATGTCTGGCTGGAACGGCGAGGTTCTCCCATCGACTTCGCATCCAGGCACTATCCCTCCTACACCGATCGTGCTTACCCACGGGTCCCTCCGAGGTATGTCTGGGGCCGCTCGGGCGAGTGGGCACGGTTCGAGGGCGACGACCATGCCAGTGCCGAATTGGGCGAGATGGCATGCGAATCCATCGACTTGATGGCCGAGGCCGTTAATCAATATGAGGGCCGGGAGGTCGTGAGGCCGGTCAACCTCGGCAGCCTGCCGGATGGTCGGATCGTCGCCGTCCTGGCGAAAGTCGATCGAATCGTCGCTGCTACCGGATTTGGCGACGTACTCCCGATCTCGGCTGGGATGGCCTCGATCCAGACTCAGATCATTGCCGCTTGAAGTCGATGTCCATCAGCACGGGCACCGTTCCCAAGTGGGAACGGTGCCCGTGCCTCTCGATCCGATAATCGCATTTACGGCCCGGCCACGACTTGCCGCCAACTCGACGAAGATCCCGCCGAGTTCGGCAAATCCCCCCGCTGAACGGCTGATAAGAAGGGCAACCCTGGACGGGGGCGACATCGCCTTCTGCTTCTCTGCGAACCACTCGGATTCCATCCGTACTCGACCAGTTCCTCATCGATCCGCACTCGGTAGGAAGCAAGAGAGCCAAGCAGCACGAATTCACGCCGCACTCATTTCTGCCCGCAGCGCCTCGTACATCTCCTCCTCGGTCGGCTTCCTGACCACCGACCTCGGCGGGGCGATCGACCGCAATCGCCGCTCGAAATCCTCGGGCTCGATCCGACCGGGCTCAATCAGCAGGCCGTCGATCGGAACTCGCACCAGGCCAACGAGCGCCCTCCGGCACACATCCTGGCCGTAGTCACGCCCCCAACCGTCCCACCCGATCTCGCCGCCATCGATCCGCTCTGCAAATAGACGGGCGTCGAACGGTGCGGTCATGGGGTCGTCGTAATCCTCCCAGGGACGTTCGAGTGCGGGGCGTTTGATGTTGCTCAGACGCTGTTTCCAGGCCCGGTGGTCGTGGGCCTCGATGAACCTGTCGAGCCCCTCCACGGCCTCCCTGCGGTGATTATCCAGCCATTTGACGAGCAGGAGTTCGGAGGTTCGGACGCTGGAATACTTGCCCTCGGCCTTGTTCCTGCGGAAGGTTGCCTCGGCGTCGTGGATCATGCCCTTGAAGTCATCGAAGGTGGGCAGGCCGGGCCGATCGAATGACCGGCCCAGAGTGGCGACGACCTTCTCGGCATAGCCGAAGCCCAGAAGGATCGCTTCGATCTCCCGCTCCTGGTCACGTCGAAGTTCTGCGGCCTGGGCACGCAGGATCTCGATCACGTCCCCGGAGCCGGATCGTGACTCGGGGATGGTCGGCAGGATCTCGGGCTCGTCCCTCTGCTGCGGGCACTCGGGAAGCTGCTCGGGCACCGAGGCGAACGCACTGGCGATGGACTTTGACCGCTTCGCAGCCTTGCGATGGCCGACAAGCCCATCGAGCGGCGGCTTGGGGTCGGAACCCTCGTCGGCGAGAGTAAGATCATCACTCGCCACGAGGGGCTGTCGCCCATCCAGATATTCGATGAGACCTGGGTACGACTCGGCCCCCTTGTCCTCGAACCAGGTGAGCACCTCGTCCGTGGGGTCTAGCAGCACCAGTGCAAATCTCGATCGCAGTGTGGAAGGGAAGAATTTCGCCAGTTTCAGGTCGTCCAGGAGATCGATCGTACCTCGGACTGTTTTGACCCCGACGCCCGTGAGTAGCGAGAGATACTCGTAGGTCAGCCCGTCGCACACCCGCCCTCGGCTGCCTTGAGGCAGGTCTTGCCGTTTGACTGAGTTCCGGGCGAGCGACAACAACATCGAGTACACGACGCCTTGCTTGAGGGTCAGCGGGCAATCCCCGGCAAGCCGGTAGAGCTTCGAATAGTCGAAACGCCTTCGCCAGTCCTTCTCCTTGATGGACGTGGTGAACCACTTGTGCCGGTCTCCAGCTGGTTCGATTGCGACCCATCGGCCTCCGAGCCGCTCGGCCAGCCCATCCTTTACGAGGGCCTTCAGGGCGGCGGCGACGGTGCCCTTGGCGTCGAGGCCGGTGAGCGACGAGACGCCCTCCTGGGACAGGCCCTTCTCGTCGGTCAGGAGGGCCGAATATGCGAGCCGCTGGTTCAGGTTGAGGGGCGAATCCCCGGTCGTCTTGACTAGCCGTAGTCGCTGCTTGTTATTAAATTTATGCGTGATCATTTTCTTTACCTGTCGATAAAACTGCACAATACAATAGTAGG
This sequence comes from uncultured Planctomycetota bacterium, assembly GCA_963737655.1. Lineage (GTDB taxonomy): Bacteria > Planctomycetota > Planctomycetia > Isosphaerales > Isosphaeraceae > JAQGHR01. The sequence continues at coordinate 568,484 of CAVTTN010000002.1, forward strand.
TTTATTTTGAGAATTGCCGTCGGAATCCCTGGTTTTTCCACGAGACGGTCGAGATTTTCCGGGAAGGGGTCGAAAAATGCCGACATTAACTCTTCTAACCCTGTAAAGGGTGAAACTCGGCATTAACTGTTCGCACCCCAAGCTAGACCGACGGTAAAAGCGAACGACCGTGTAGACGGCGGGTCACTGCGGATACGCAAAGCCAGGCGGGAGGAGGACTTTCCTCGCTCCGCTCGGAAAGTATGGGGGTGGCGGGGCCACCCCCATGTCATTGACCTCGAACCCTTCGGGTGTTCGGCAGGAATGGTGTACGATGACATGGATCGTGTAACCGAGCACATTCGCCCTCGCTACGAAACCATGCCGCACTCCTACATGTCTATCTCGGGCTTGCTCGTGTGCAACGTGGTCCTTCGGCCTCCGGCCTTCGGACGCACGCTGGGGACGCCGGGGGCGTCCCCAGCAGAGACCCTCGGAACACATGGGTATTCGCCTGGCGGCGTGGAATACTTGCGGTGTTGACCCCTACCCAGGTCACGCCGCATTCACTCAAGGGCTGCCGTGTCACGAAGCAAGCGTGGGAAATCGACGGCGGTCACTCGCCGCCTACCTCGGTCACGAGCGAGTTCCGGGCGTTCACTAACCTGCACAGGACCGTCATGGGTGGTCTCGCTGGCCGTCTCCTGGTTCGCCGGTCTAAACCTCACTTCACCCGGACCACCCCCCGAGTCCCGCCCAGCCCCCCTCCACACTCTCACGACCTCACCGTGCCGCCGATCAATCTATCGGCCTCGATGGGTTGCCCGCAGCCGATCCGAAGTTTCGAGGTCGGTCGGCGGGTTCGCACGACATTCACGAACTCGTCGCCGTCTTTCCAGGGAATGCGGTCTGGGCCTGACCATCCGCATCACGGCTACCGCCGACCACCATGATTGGCGAGCCTGACGATCAAGTCCAGGTCGGTCTGGACTGGTTCCCACGGGTTGCGACAATTACCCTTAATTTAATCGTTCAATTTCGACGCAACCCATTTCGGGACCTATGAGTTCTCAGGTCGGCGATGGTGCCAGACTGCGAGAAAGACCAATGAAATCCATTATCCAATCCAAATGTCGGCACACTACCAAGAAGTTGTTCGAGTCCCTCGATAGGGTCGAGCAGGTGGCCCAGGCGATCAGGTGGCAGATTTCAAACTTGCAAGACGATCTATCGAACTCCAACGTTGAAGTCGGCAGGCTCACGGGCGAGTCTTGGGAGATCGCCAAACTCCTCGGAGAGTTAATCGCACTCCGAGACATGGAGGGCCACGTCGATGACGTCTGTGTATGTGATTCATGCGGAACTTACGTCCTTACACCTTGCGAAGAATGTTCTTGCTATTGTTGCGACGATTGCCTGAAGGAGCACGCAGACAGGTTGCTCTGTGACGAGTGTCATGCGATCCTCACCGAGGAGGGCGAAGACACCGACGCTCACGCATCACCGGACAATAATCAGTCGGCCATGCAAGCTGCTTGAGCGTGGACGAGAGTCTTCCTCGATCCTCTCTCGCACGACAACGCTCAATCTGTGGGCGCTCGAAATGGTCCCGGTCGATTTCTTGGATAGCAAGAATTCGACCGGGACTAATCGCCTTTTTGGTCTGGCCGAATCATTTGCCTTGCTCAGTCCTTCACGTCGGGCTGCAACAGGCCGAGCCCGCCGCCCTCGGCAAAGCCGGGCAACGGCCACAACCCTTCTCGCCCGCCACGGTCGGACGCCCTTTCCCCGCACACCTGCGTTCTCCTGCTGTAATCCGGGTTTCATCTCGCCGACAACGGCAAGGCTGGCACGGCCCTGGAGGTTGATGACCAACCGCATCAGGAGCCGTCCATGACCAGGATTGTCCCCCGTCTTGTCTGCGAGAGGTTCGGGCGTTATGTCGTCTTGGAGTGTGACGAACTCCGGAGGAGGTACTGGACGGGCCATTGTTGGAGCCCTCAACTCCGGGAAGCTCGTTTGTTCGCCCGCATCGAGGACGTCAACGAGGTCATTAACACTCGATTCGAACCGCCTTCGCTCTTCGACCGAGGTGTATGATGGCCGACAGAATTGCCTCACTACTTGCCTGGTTCTTGATCGGCATCGTGCTCATAGGCATCGTGGGCCTCCTGCTGCCCTTGGGGTTGATTCTGATTGGCGTAGGTATATCAGCCTTCGCCTGCTACCTCTTGGCCTGGCTGCTGGGTCGATTTCTGTCGTGAGCCGTACCGGTGACGACTCGACGTCGATCAGAACCGCCACAAGAACTCCGACACCTAGCCGACGAGTCAGGCGGAACAGAATTGTACGACGGATGTCTGAGCCGGGCGATCAACAACCCCGGTTGAGAATTCTGGCGTCCTTCAGGAGGTTGGGGAATATCTTGATAAGACGCTCGGCATCATCTTCTCCCATCTGGTACGCCCGTTCCCTGAAGTTTGTCAACAGGGTCTTCTTGCCCGATAGGAAAATCCAGTTGCCCCCAGGTCTGGGGATGCTGATGACCGACAGCCGACCAATGGCCCAGGTGCCATTCAGCCGCTTCAACTCGTCCCTGAGGGCACGCTCTTCGATAACGCAAGGCGTCGGCAGCACGAGGCTCTCGGGTTCTTCCTCTTCGCCGGGGATCTGGTTTTCGTCATTCCTCTTCATCGCCCGGCCCTCGGCTGGGCTGGCCGTTCACCGGTTCCAAGGCCCCGTTTCTCCAGTTGGGCGAGACCCTCGGGCGTGATCCCGATGCCCCTACTCGTCGTGCTGATCAGCCCAATCCGACGGATGATCGGCAGGATGTATTCGTCAAGCTCTTCGACCTCGCAGTTGGCGACGTCCCGCAGTGCGTACTTTGAGATCGGTCCACGGGTCGCCAGAGCGGTCAGGATGCTCAGGTGGACCTCGGGCATGCCAAACTCGTCGATCCCATGCTCACGGCGGATCATCTCGACGGCTTCGAGCCACTCGCACTCCGAACGCTCACGCTCCGAAGTCACCTCGGTGGCGAAGTCGATGGCCTCACGGGCAACACGACCACAGTACAAGGCGATCTCCTCGCAAACCTCCAGGGGGACCGCAGGGCGGTTCCTGTGGATGATCAGGGCCATCTCGAACTGGTTGTACGGCTTCAGGGTCGCCTTGACGAAGCGGCTGTCCAAAGCGGCTCCTAAACGTCCACGCTCGGTCGTTGCCAAAATCCAGCAGACGTTCTGTGTGTCGAGGATGACGCCTTCGCCCGTGATCAGCTTATGGTCCGCTTTCTCCGTCGCCGTCAGCAGCCCGCCCTGGACGTCTTTGGGCATCTGGTGGGCTTCGTCGATCAGGACGACGATCGGCGGGGCGATGTAGTGATAGACGTCGTTGTAGGGCCTGAGAGACAGGTCCACGGGGGTTCCGTCGCCGTGCGTGTAGCCCGGCTGGGCCAGGATCCGGCAGAATTTCTGGAAGAGGTCGTGGTTGGTCCCGATTTCTTTCGGGTTCACCTCGATGAACGGCAGACCAGCGCCTTTCGCCAATCGCCGGGCGAGCGTCGTCTTGCCCGTCGAGGCCGGGCCGAGGAGGACCAGGTTCGTGTCGCTCATGTCGTGGTTCTCACGGCAGAGGGCCGTGTAGAGCATGCGGCAGAGCCTCTTGACGACGCTCTGGTTGCCCACGAAATCGAAGAACGGGTTCTCACGGTTACTGGGATCACAGTAAGCACGCAACTCCTCGTCCGTCTTCGTCTCGAAGTCGGGGAAGATGAGTTGCTGCTGGGGTTGGGTGATCCAGATGTGGAATGCCATGTTTCGAGATCCTCGGATTTCGTGTGCGAACCCCAGGGTCTTCGGAGCCAAGCGGGCCGGGCCTCTCGTCGCCCTCGGTCGTGGGGCCACCCGTCAGGTCGTGGCTAATAACGGTCAAGGGCCGGTGGAGGTCTCGAACAGTTTGTAGGAACCCGATGGCTCTGCTCGCTAATAACGGCGTTTATGCGGTTCGGAATTGGACACGGGCGTTTGGATCGGCTGGAGCACCTCTTCGCTCGCTATTCTGAGGACCGGGACGGGCCTATCCACGCCCGTATCCCCTCCGCTGTAGGAGCTTGGGGTGGGGGTCCAGGCCCGCCCGCTTGATGTCGGATACCCGCCTTCCGTTGACCGGCATGACTTCGAGGACCCTGCGGCTCGTGGAGCGAGGCCACGAACCGAGGGGGCAGCGATGATTCACGAGACCGATTTGCCGGACGAGATGATGGCCCAGGCTGCCCAGGACTTTTTCGCCAGCGAATGGGCCAGTGCAAGGGAGGAGGCGGGCTTCCGATTCCGCCCTGGCACCCGGATTAACGCCGAGTGCTCGTCCCAGGACGGCGAGAAGCTGATCGAACTGGTGCGGCCCTACCTCGCTCGACTCTCCGTCGCCTGGGGCATGGGCGTGGGCGAGGTGTTCCGGTTGATGGAGATACCGGAGCGACGGTGGTCGGACGCCCTCTACTATGTCCTCATGGGCTGCCGGGGCCACGGGATCGGCCTGGCCGATCGCTTCGGAGAGAACATCCAGATCGCCGAGGACAAGCTCTGCAAGGGGATCGACCCTTCGCCGTTCGACGCCGAATTCAACGAGTTCTCCGACCTGGCTTTCGAAGTCGTCGAGGCCGAGGCCCTCAAGCCCGATGATGGCCCCGACTCCGACGCCCCGCTCCGGTCCGGCGACCGGGTTCGTGTCGAGGCACGGATGCCGACCGGCGACAGCCTCACGGGCAGCGGCGGGGTCGTCCGCTGGCTCCCCGCTGGCGGCGACCTCAGCTTCGGCGGGGGCGTGATCGTCACGATGAATGACGAGGAGACGGTCGAGCCGTGGTCCTATCGGGGGAGGACGGTCCTCGTCGATGAGGCCGAGGCTGGCTTGTGGCCTGATGCAGGAACGAGCGAGTCGTTACCACGATGATCGTGGTGACTTGCCAGTCGTCAGGTTCCCCGAGCCCTTCAAATTCCTGCTGATCCTGAAGTCAATCACGAACGGAGCACACGATGAGTGGCAACTCGGGGCAACACAGCGAGGGGACATCCGATCTGAAGGTCAGTGGCGGCAATCTCCGATGCCCGGCCATCGGACTTGACCTGGATGGCACGATCGACGAGGCCCCGGCCTTCTTCGCCGCCCTGACCCAATCCTGGCCGGGCAGGATCGTGATAATCACGTACCGTGACGACCGGAGCAAGGCCCTCGACGACCTTGCCCGCTACGGGGTCAGGTTCGACGAACTCGTGCTCGTGTCTTCGTTCGCCGAGAAGGCCGTCGTACTCCGGGAGAAGAAGATCGGCGTCTACATCGACGACCAGGACGAGATCCTCATGCACGTCCCGGAGGGCGTGGTCGTGCTCAAGATCAGGAACGGTGGCAATTACCACTACAACACCTCGAAATGGCTCTACAGCGCCCGGACCGGGGAGCAGTTGTGAAAGGGCTGCTTTTGCACGCAAGGACGGCACTCCCTCGCTTCGGCCCCGCAAGACCGCCCGCTCGCAAGGAAAGACGGCGGCTCCGGCATAGATACATCCATGAGGTTCAAGGAATGGCTCGAAGAGACTGACTGGCTCGACAACCCCCTCCTCGGAGGGATGCTCGCCCTCCACCGCTGGTTGGAGGAATTCTTCGAGGCGAGCGGCGGCGGGCCGATCACGCTGGAACCGGGCCAGCAGGATTTCAGGCTCGACCATCCCGGTCGCCACCTCGACAAGATCCTTCCCGCCGCTTCCGATGGTGGACCCCGCATCATCCGGGGGCCGGACAGCAACTTCCTGATCCCCCTGGACAGCCTTGACCGGATTCAAGGGATGAACCCCCAGGACGTCCCGAAGTTGCTCAGCCATTTCGTGAGAGATCAGCCCTACATCGCCGCCTTCGCCCAAGCCAGCCCCGAGAACATGGCGTCGGCGATCATCTTCGTGCTCCTGACGATCCGGGCCGACTTCATGCAGGTCATGCAGACCTTCCCGCTCCTGATGTCCGTCCTCATGACGCACTTTCAGGACAAGCCGATGGCCCCCGGCGAATTGGAGGCGAAGCTGGGCGAGATGATGGAGAGACATGCGTCGATGTCTCACCCCAACCTTCGGGTCACGAGCAAGACTGGCAAGGTCTACCGGAGGGGCTACGGTGTCGGCGGGCAAATCTTCGGCTTCAAGTACGAGGGAGTCACCGACGTCTGGAACCGGAGGGAGGCGATCTACGGATCGATCATGAACCTCGTCGCCAAGAAGGACACGATCGCCGTCTTTGAGTACCTCCTGTCCACCATGAAAGGGCTCGCCCAGGCGAAGGCGGGTTTCTGCGTGCAACTCATCTTCGGCGAAATGGGCTGCATCGACATGCATAACGTCAATTCGTACAGCCAGTTCTACCTCGACCGTGGGCAGCCCCGCTCGAAGGCCACCGTCTTCCAGCCCGATCACCTCAACGGCCTCTACATGCGGTCCCCGGCCTCGAAGCGAGACCTCAACATGTACAACGCCCTCGACCCGAGGAAGTTCAGCAGCAAGCCTATGCTCCCCGGACCCAGGCCGTCGGGCGTTGTCGATGCCCGGCAGATGCGGACGTGGGGCAACCGGACCGAACGATTCAAAGGAAGCGTGAAGGCTTATGTTGACGTGCTGAGAGCGCTGGAGAAGGACGGGTTCACCACGATCAAGTTGTGGGACATCTGGGTCTCGTACGTCGCCAATGCCTACACGAAGGTCTCGCCGAGGAAGGATGCCAACGGCGACGAGGACGGAGGCTCCCGGTACGCCCGAGACGGCCTGCTGGCGGGAAACCCGCTCGACACGGCGAGCGACCCGACCGACGCCCGGATCATGAAAACGAAGGGGCCGATCCCGGACCGGAACACGTTGTTGACGCAGGCGAAGAACATCCGGTGGGTCAAGGACCCACAGACGGGCATCCTCAGGCCGATCAAGAAGGACAACGACCAGTCGAACCCGCTTGACACGTTTTCTCTCGATGGGATGGACATGGAACCCAGTGCCGGGGCGGCAAGCCTTGCTCACGGTGCGACGTGGTGGTGGAGGACGCCTGGGTACTGGTGGGATCTCATACGCCAGGCCCAGGGTCATCGGGCGAAGGACGGCATCCGCTACTCCTCCGACGACTGGGCCGGGCCGATCAGCGATGTCGCCAAGCCCCTGGCCTACCTGGCGACCGAGCCGGAGATGCTCGACGCCCTGTTCCCCGACAGGGACGAGCGGCGGCGGTTCAAGAGGGAACTGGACGATGTGCTGAAGCGGCACGACTTCTGGGCGAAGAAAGACTACAAGCCGAGCAAGGCGTCGAGGTCGAACTGAATTTTTAGACTCTGAAGCAGGTGTTGTCTGGAGGGCTCACGATGACGGACGAATTCGATGAAGACGGTGAAGAGTTGCTCTACGAGGGTGCCCAGTGCTGCCGGTGTGATCTGGATCTCGACCCTCGGAGCGGCTACTGCCCGAACGACCGATGCCCCTTCAACGGTCGGCATCAGGGCGAGATCGTGCGATTGTCGCCGCCCGATCAACAAGAGGAGCTTCATATCGAGCGGGTCCGGGCTGGGCTCCTCGAAGAAGGCGAACGCTGAGGGCAGAACATTTCGGCGAACTTGCATTTGACGATTCTTGGTTTTTCAGCCTACTTGTCCTGTGTGCCTCCTCTGAGGCCAAACTCTCCGACAAAAACAATCGAGACATTCATGATCAGGACCAGCCGAAATGGCGGATCGACGCAGATCACGCCCACCAGCGATTGTGGTTTCGGGTCCGATGCAGGCATCGGACTTCAATCAGCCCACCCAAGTGCCCCAGCATCTTGTTCCGACGGGCACGAGTGGGTCGTGTTCAGCACCGCCCTACTGGACGCTTGCCTCATGCTTCAGTGCATCGAGTGCGGGACCCACGGGACCGTTGACGACCCAACCAAGGAAGAGTGGTCGGAGGCGTTCTATGCCCCGTCCAATCCCTACCGGTGGGAGGACGAGTCGAGGGTCCGCATCAGGGGCCGAGGCCCCCTCTACGTCGGGAAGTTCGGCGACCAAGCGGACGATCGATCCCCGTCCCCTCGTGCTGAAGGGATGGTGGCCTGATGGCGACGTGCGAGAAGATCGACCCGATTGTCATCAACCCCGACGGCTCGATCCAGGATGAGGTCTTCTCCCTGGACGAGAACGACTTCCTACAGGGCTGGCAGCCCGTCACCGAGCCGACCGGGAAAGACGAGGAAGAATCCGAACGGGTGGGGAAACGAATCCGAGCTTGGCCGCAGCAGTGCTGGTTCAACGCCCGACGGGCCGTCATGCGCCTCTCGGATTACGCCGACGCCAGCTACGTCGAGGGATATTGCATGATGGTCGGTGGCTGGGTGATGGAGCACGGGTGGGTCTACCGCCCGGACGGCACGGTCATCGACCCTACACTCCCCAGAAAGGTCGTCGCCTACTTCCCCGGCCTGGAGTTCCGGGGTCTTGCAGGCATAAGCGAGTTCCTCGCCACTCCGAGGGGCCGGAAATGCAAGCGGTCCCCGTTCTTCTACGCCTTCGGCTGGGGCGGCGGGGACAGCCCCAGCTTCTCGGCATCCATGCTTCGGGCGTTTGCTTACCAGAAGGATTCCCTGTCGGTAGTGCAGGCAGCATGAGGGGGCTTCCAGGGGGCGTTTCCCGCCCGGGCTGAGAACTTCATAGTTCGACCCGTCATGGCGTAGGGTGTCACCGATCCGTCATTAAACGTCCCCGGCCCCGAACGTGGGCGTAGGAGGGAATGCTTTCGCAGTATCCTCCACGCCGCATCCGCCAACGTGAGCTTCCGGCTGACCGAGAGGGGCATCAGGGTTGCGGCAGGACGGGCCGAACCCCCTGATTCGCCACCTGTCGGGACTCGGGCGAGATGGCCCTCTTCAGATCGCCGGGGGTCAACGATGTCCCCCGCTTCTTCGCCCTCTCTATGGCCCTCTTCGTATCCTCAAGTCCTGGGGATGCGAGGCTGATCGCTGTCGCCCGTGTCAGCCGGAGGGGGCTGGGAGTGAGGGCCTGCCGAGACTGAACGTATTCCGAGAAACTCATCATGCGACGGCCCTCCGAGGTCCAGGCCGATCGGCGACGAGGGTTTCGGGCTGCTCGGAGGGTAGGAGATGCCTCCAGGTCAGGCCCCGGACGATGGCCCTGACGTTGGACTCGCTGACTTTGAAGTGGTCGGCGATGCTCCTCATCGACCGACCGTCGGCTCTCATCCTGCGGATTTCGATGACTTTGGCTTCAGTCAATTTCGAACGGAGCCTCTCCCCCCTGGCTTTGGTGCCGTGCTTCACCGCATCGTCGCTGTTCGTCTGATGGGTGCCCCAGTACAAGTTCGTCAAGGCATTGTTCAAGCGGTCTCCATCCTTGTGGCAGGCGATGCACCCGGACCGTCCCGGTCCTTCGAATGCCCCCAAGACAAGTCGATGTATACGGCGGATCGCCTTCTTACCATCCGTCGCAGGGAGATTCACGGTGGAGTAGCCGTCACGGAGGATCCGCATGAGGGGGAGCCAGGTGTCGGTGGGCAGCCGGTAGCGGCCCCGGCGGACCCAGCAAGACTGGACCTCACCGTCCCTACTTACACGGTATCCGGGGAACTCGGGAATTGGGCGGTAGAAATTGTTCATGCTCGTATATATGCGGCTATCATCGAACTTTTCGCACTCTTCAGGGATACGGAAATTTTTCTACGGGGCCATCTCTATATACTGCATGATGACGTTCATGAAATACATCGAATGGGTCTCACTACACGAGGCCGCAAGACGGTCCTTTTCCCGCACCTTGGCGAAGTTCCACACGACCTCAACCAACAAGCCAGTGGCGGTCCTTACCGCCTGGCGTGGCGAGCTTGCCGACGCCTCTGGCAAGCCCCACACCGAGGCCGTGAGGCGAAAGCTGAACGACGATGCGAACCGCAAGCTGGCGGTCGAGGTCCGACGTCGGGGGCTGTCGCTCGTCCCGGTCATCGGGGCCGGTCAGGAAGAAGATGAAGATGGCGTCCTGACTGCCAACCGGGAGGAGAGCTACCTCATCCAGCCAATCGGCGACATGCCCGAGCGAGAGTTCCTGGACCACATCAGGAGCATCCTTTACAACCCCACTGGCGAGCCCGGTAGAGGTCTCTACCCCCACACCCAATGGGGCGGCGTGGTCAAGCTCCCGAGCCAACCGAAGGCGTTTATTGTCCATCAACAGGACGACCCAACCGGCCCCGAAGACTACCGTATCGGCGACCACCTGGGGACGACCGCCAGGCCCAGAAAGAGCGAACCCTATTACACCCAGTTGAAGTACGGACCCAGGGCCTCGGATTCGATGATGGATTCGCTGGACAAGCCGGACGACCTGGGTACGATCAAGGGACAACCTGGGCGCAGGTTCACATTGGGAGGCGTGTCATGAGTGATGATCTTGATAAGCGGTCAGACAGCGACCGGCTCGGCGAACTGAAGGTCGAGCTATCTCGACACTTCGGCAAATTCACCCGCTGGAGGGCTCTGTGCCAGGAGCGGGACGTCACCACCAACGAGGAGCAGATCCGCCTTGCCGAGGAGGTACTGAAGGCACCGTCCACCGGAACAAATGCCGAATGGCTCACCCACCACTTGCGGCTCCAAGGCGGCAAGAGCTTCGACGTCGATGAGATGCTCGCCCGCAGCGATGCGGCTCCGGGGAAGGACGAGGCGTGAACGGCGAGATTGTGGCAGGGCTGGGGTTCAAGGACTGGCTGACGAACGAGACGCTCGCCTTGGCCGGGAACTACAAGGGCGGTGTCTTCCAGCGGCTCGTGGCGGCAAGTTACAAACTCTCCCCGTTCAGCGACCCCGCCGCCCGCCCCGCCTTCGAAGAACTCGCCCGCAAGATGGCCCGCCAGAACGACTTTCTCAGGCACTCGTACGACTTCATCCCTTCGTCCGGCGACCACTACTCCAGTTTCAACCAGCTTCGACGCTCGATCGATGCTCAGCGGCAAGCCGGGAAGAAGCGGGCCGACATGTACGTCTACGCCGAGCCGCCTGGTCCCGAGGGGGACGCCGCCCAACAGGGCCACCCGGTCTTCACGAACGACCAGAACGTCATGGTCCGGGGCGTCCACGACGCCATCGCCCATCTGGGCGGCAACCACCCGTTCTCGGCCCGAGGCGAGTACGGGGCGTACAACCGGCACGTCAAGACGCTCTGCAACGTCCAGGACGCCAGGGCCGGACGGTGCCCGGCGGCTGCGGCCCTGTTCACGGAGATCGTCGGGCAGACGTCGTTCTACTACGTCTACGGTCAGTTCGCCCCCCAGAAGGCCGTCTTCCTCCCCGACTTCGACTGCTACAACGTCGGCCTGCTCGCCCCCTCGTCGAGGTTGAACGGCTTATTCATGGTCAAGGACAAGGACCTCGTTTGCAGGCAGGACTTCGACGCCGAGGTCTTCGCAAAGGACTTCCCGGCGCTCTCGCAGGAGCTTGCCCGGCAGGTCGGCAGCCCGAAGGTCAGGCTGGCCAACATCCCGATCCAACGGTGACAATGGGACATCGGACATGGCAAGGGCACGTCCTCGATAGGATGGTTGCAGGGCCACTGATGACGTTTCCCCTGACTGAGAGCCCCATCGAGGAGGCCACCGCCTTGGATGCCCCGCTCTACTTCGAGGACCTGGCGGTCGGACAGACGTTCGGGACCGGCACCGTCACGGTCGAGCCCGAGATGATCAAGGCGTTCGCCGCCGAGTTCGACCCGCAGCCCTTCCACCTGGACCAGGACGCCGCCCGTGGGAGCCTCTTCGGCGGGCTCGTGTCGAGCGGCTGGCACACCGCCGCCCTGACGATGAAGCTGCTGGTCGGGGGCGAATTGAAGATCGTGGGCGGACTCATCGGCCTGGGGGTCGAGGATCTCCGGTGGCCCCGTCCCGTCCATCCCGGTGACGTCCTGCGTGTCGAGAGCGAGATACTCGGCCTTCGACCGTCGAAATCTCAGCCGAGCCGGGGTATCGTCAGGGTGCGAAATACAACCTTCAACCAGGACGGCCATCCGGTGATGATCCAAGTCGTCAACATGATCGTGCCGAGGCGTACGCCTTGATCCTTTCGAGTCCCCATCACACGATATCGGAAGGTCCACGGAGACGACCTCGGGGTTAATCCTCGCCGTCGCCCACGGTTGACATGGCAAGGCTGTTTTCGCTGTTCCCCCGAGGGCGACGGTCATGTTCCGCCAGTCGATCGAGGTCGCCGCCGAGCCCGGCGTGCTGTTCGACCTGACCCAGGACTACTCGCACCGGCTCGACTGGGACCCGTTCCTGAAGGAGGCGAGGCTGGTCGGCGGGGCCGAGAGTCCGGGCGTCGGTGTCCGGGCCTGGTGCGTGGCCCGGAACGGATTGGGGATGGAGACCGAGTACGTCTCGTTCAACCCGCCGGGGGCCTGCGCCGTCGAGATGACCAGGGGGCCTTGGTTCTTCCGGGCCTTCTCCGGCTCCTGGCGGTTCGACCGGATCGGGCCGGGACGGACCAGGGTCACGTTCACCTACAGCCTCGCCGGACGCCCTTCTCTCATTTCCGGCCCGCTTCGACTGGTATTCGCCCGTGAGACCCGCCGTCGCCTCGGAGCGCTGAAGCGGGCTGTCGAGGGATGAAGGCGTCGGGTCGTTCGCTCCCGGTGGCACGAACCCTCCGGGCAAGGTGATGAATGGATCGGCCTGCGAGCCCGTGATACCCTCATTGCAGGAGCCATTGATCAAAAGAGCGGTGATGGATCATGGGGCGGCACAAGATGGGCACCTGGGACCACCTGAAGAAGAGGCTCAAAGTCTACTATGCTTCCGATGGTGTGGTCAAGAAACCGAAGCCAAGGGTAGTGTCTCAGTTTGAATCCCATTTTTTTGCGGGCGCTCTCGGCCCGCGTATTTCTGAACGCCCGGTCAGTCGATCAAACTGACAAGTTCTTCGAGCGACCAGAGATGATCCGCCACCTTGGCCGCCATCGCCGGGGTGACGCGCAGCGTCTGGTGCCGACGCACGAAGTTGTAGTGCATGTAGTGCAACGCAACGGCATGCTCAAGGTTCTCGATCTTCTTGGAGAAGGCGTTCGTCAACCGAGTGAACCGACGCATCCGCATTCGCATCGTTAGATTCTGGCGCTCAACATAGCTTGTTGATATTTGAGCTTCGTCCGGCGATCCGGTGATCGGCCGCTTCTCGATCCCGGTGCATTCGCCGGGACTATACCGGACTTCCGGCCCACGCCCGCCCTCGTTGCCGTAGAGCTTGATGAGCATGGCATAGTCGATCTCGCCCCCGAAGCCCGCCTCCACGGCTTCGAGGTAGGGCTTGTGGCCGTCCGTGGTCAACTGGACCCGATGGGCGAGCCGGGACGCCAGGTCCGCGATGAAGGCCGTCGCGTGGGCCGTGTCGCGGGCCCCGACGAGGAACGACGGCACCAGCTTCGTGTCGGCGCAGATCGCCGTCCAGGTCCACACGTCGCCGACCCCCTTCTGGCCCTTCCGCTCGGCCGGGACGTTCTTCTCCTTCATCCCGACGAAGGACCAGATCTCATCGCACTGGACCCGCTTGCACGGCAACTTGCGGAGCGTCTCGTGCTGGTACTTCGCGCAGGCCGTCCCGGCGTCGATCAGGAGCTTCGTGACCGTGTTGATCGACACTCCGGTCATCCGCTGCGTCGATCGGAGGGAGTTGCCTTCGACCAGGGCCGAGAGGATCGCGACACGCTTGGCCGTCTTGAGTTGGTTCATACTGACAGTATGCATTTTCGGTCAAGCATAGTCAAGCGGAAAAAGTTCAGTTTGGCCCGGATTTGCTCCGGGTTACAGAAATGAGTGCTGACAGGGGTTTAGGTCGATTTCTGGTCGGGATCGGGGGGGATTTCTCCGGGTTCCAAATCGGAAGCGTTCGCTTCCGGTTCCAAAGCCGACTCCTCATCGAACAGCATCCGCTGTCCGGCCTGCTTCTGGGGGAGATAGACAGTAAAATGAACCGGCAAGCGGCCGTATTTCTCGGCCATCCTGTCCTGGAGTTGGCGGATGGATTTACAACAAGAGCACATGCCAACAACCATCCAAATGTGCTCGACCAGTTTCCTCAGACCATATTGATCGTTCAACCATTGGTGATAGTTCTGGCCTTTCTGTGGCTTCGGCGCGTTCTTGCGCAGCCATTCCGCAACATCTCGGTCCAAATACCCATAAATCAACTCCATCACGAGCTTGCCCCAATATTTCGGCCGGGAGTGGATGCCTCCCTTCCAGTTGGTGAGCCTGGCGAACTCGACCCACAGAGCTTCAGGAAACGTCCGCTCCCACTTCCGCATCTCGTCCGCGAGATACATCTTGAGCTTGAATTGCAGGGCGTCGCTGGCCCTCTCGTACTGGTAGCCCGTCGCCTCGTCGATGAGCGCTTCCAGCCCTACCTTAGCGCAGGCCGCAAGGAAGGCGCCCGCCTTGTTCGCCATCTCAAGTTGGTTCGGAGTGGTGAGGGCGCTCTCCGCCAAGGCCCGGACATAGGCCCGGCAAATGTCGATGAACGTAGTGGCTTCCAGGCCCTTTACCGACTTGTTGACGATGTGCGAGAGCGTGAATTCGACCATTCGATCCGGCAGATCGGCCGGGATGTATTTGGAGATCGCCGCCGCCCGGAGATATTGCTCAAGCTGCCCTCCGCCTTGCGGGCCGGCGAGGTATAGAGTCGCGGCGGTGCGGCTGATGACTCGCCGGCCATCGCTCAAGACGAAGCATTGAATCGCGGTGTCGCCGATTTCGAGCACGCCGGGCCACTTGGCCCACGGCAAGGACGGTACGATCTCGGCATCGACGCTCTCCGGGACCGGGAGGAAGTCGGTCGGCGAGAGGTTGATCGCGTTGGCTTGAGCCAGCTCAAGCAGCTTCTCGTGCCACTTGGCGGGGATCGCGCCAGCCTTGGTCCAGTACTGGACGGTGCTAGGGCCCTTGCCGATCAGTTTCGCGAGGGGCGTGAGGCCCCCGAATCTCTGGACGATGATCTCGGCAGAGTTCATGGCAACACCAGCCTTCCTGGAAAGAGGATGCTGGAATGCTACCAGGGAATCTGGCGAAGTCTACCAAAAAAACTGTAAACGAAAAACTGTATTTTTGTAGTCCGCTATTCCTTTGCCCGCTCCCAGCGTTTTGCCGCCGCCTTCCTGGCGATCTCAGCCCGCCGCTCGGGCGTCATGGACGCCGCCCGAGCCTTACCGCCTTTGAGGCCGCCCCGCTTTCCCAGGGCCCGCGCCGCCTCGCGGATCGGGTCAGGGACCGGCTCGGCTTCGGCCGGGGCTTCGGCCGGGGCTTCGGCCGGGGCTTCGGCGGGCGGTGGCGCCTCGTCGGCCGTCGCCTGATCGACGATGGCCTTGGCCAGTTGGTTGATATCGCGGGGCCGCTTGGGCTTGCTTGAGTGGTTAGGCATACCCCAAGTATCGCACCCCGGCCCGATCCGGTGAAGCTGAACAGAAATTTCCGCCCACTTCAAACTGAGACACTACCAAGCCAAGAGAACTGGACCGCTTCGAGCGTGAGAGCGGCTTCATGCTCCCCGACGACTACCGGGAATACGCACGCACTTTCGGCCCCGGTACGCTCGGCAAGGGATGGCAGATTTCCACCCCCGGCTTTGCCGACGCCGACGACGAGGACGTCGATCTCGCCCGGTTCAACCATCGGTTCTCCGACCGGAGATACGTCCGCTTCTGCGGCAAGGAGGACTTCCACGGGTGGTTCGCATGGGACCCCGAGGACGTCGCCGACGCCGTGCGGCATCACTACGGCATCTATCTCCTGGGCGGTCCTCAGGGCGAAGACCCCAATGCCCCGCCGATCAAGGTCGCCCCGTCCTTCTATGAATTCATCATGGCCTATGCCTTGGGGGGCGGCTTCGAGCGTCAACAAGGAGATGGCGGTACGGGCGAGGCCGATGGCCCCGTCTTGCCCGAGATCGTGGGATTCTCCCAGGTCATCTCATGAATGGCCGGGTCAAAACGATGAGGCGGCTGGGGCGGGCACGCCCCATCTCATGAAATCACCGTGGTGGAGGGATCGATGCCGGACGGGGCGAGGTTGGACCGTCGGGAGCGTGCGACGGTCATCGGGTGTGACCCGCTGAAACGATGATCTCGTCTCAGGATCGCTGCGATGGCCGTCTGGGACGACCTTGAGAAGCGAGTCATGGTGGATCAAGTTGATGCGATGGGCGGTTGCGTGGTCCTGAAGCCCTAGCCCGAGGACCTGGACCGCTTCGAGCGTGAGAGCGGGTTCAAGCTCCCCGGCAGCTATCGGGAGTTCGCAATGACTTTCGGGCCGGGTTATCTCGAACCCGGCTTCTGTTTCAATTCCCCCGGCTTCCCGAGCGATCGATCCGTCGATCTCACCGCAAGGAACCTCCTCTCGCAGGCGAGGGAGCCCGGAGGACCTATCGGTGGTTTCTCCCGCTTCTGCCACAGCGATGACTTCCACGGATCTTGGGCCTGGAACTCCGAGGACGTCACCGACCCCGCCCGGCATGAATACGGGATCTATCAGACCCACCCGGAAGTTGTGCCCTTCGGATCGGGGAGGGTAGGCCGGAGGAGACCTCCGGTCAAGGTCGCCTCGACCTTCCGTGAATTCGTCCTGGATTATGCGCTGGCCGACGACCTCGGGGGTCGAGGCGGGGCGTCCGGGGCGAACGATCTCGATGAGTCCGGCAAGCCCGGATTGATCCCCTTCCGGCAGACTCGATTTTGACATTCTCGATCCAATACGCCTCCAGCCAGGCGAACTCCGCTTCCAATGCCTCGCTCCTTCGGTCGAAGGGGCCGAGCACCGGCCCCCCGACGGGCGACAGGTCGGCCAGCCAGCGACCCTGATCGTCCGGCTCGACGTGGCTGGCCCTGGTGATTGCGGGCGTACCGAGGGTGGCGAGGTCGATGACCTCGCCGTAGATCCCCCGGACCTGACCGTCCTTATCGATGACAAGATTCATGACGCTTCTCCCCGATTCATGTTGGGCCGGATGATCTTCCGCCTGGGCCGCTCGACCATCAGGCCGTCGAGAGCCGACTGGACCCCCGATAACTGAGTAGCAACACGTTGTCGAAGGTCGCCGCTGGACCGGAGATCCTTGGCACCGACGCCTCGCACCGCTTGCTGTGCCTGGGCGACGAGGGCGTCGAGTTGATCATTGGACCCGACGTTCAACGACTTGAACCGCTCGAAGAACTCACTCAGGTTGACGACCGCCGAGTCCCGGAAAACCTTCTTCTCGCCACCGTCACCGACCCCGCTGAGCCGCTCTGTCAGGTGGCCGACCAGCTTCGAGAACTCGTCCAGGAATGCTTGCTCGGCAAGCTGGACGGCCTCGTCGAACCGGGCGGCGACATGGGCACGCTCGGCTTCGTAGAGGGCCGGGTTAAGGTCACGGAGGTAGTCAGGCGGCTCGACGCTCGGGAAGTCCCAACTGACGTCGAACAGGCCGATTAGCGTCTCGGGGTAATCACCGGAGTTGAAGAGACGCCCCAGGCGTTCGGCGGCAGCTACCTTGAGGTCCCCATAGTGGCGATCGAGGTTGGCGACGGCCTCGGCAAGCTCGCCCCTGTATTCCTCCATGAGCGAGATAAACTCGTCGAGCTTGTCCCGCCGTATCAGCCGGACGCCCGGCTCGGGGAACGGCAGGCTCATGTCCTTCCACACCGAGGCGATCTTCGTCTTGATCGACGTCACCGCCTTGAAGGCCGGGTGGCTCGTGTCGAGGAGCTTCTTGCCAGCCGACAGGTAGCCGCCTTCGGCGTCGAACGGCTGTGCGGCCTCGGCACGCTGCTCCGTGGTCAGCGACTTCCTGGTGCCCAGCCAGGTGAAGCTCACACGAACCGCCGCCATACTTGCCTGGAGGGTCAGGGCGGGCGTCTGGTCGTTTGTTGCGGTCCTGGGTGCGTCGAGCACGGCTGCGTTCATCATGATCTCCTTCTCGTTCGTCCACTCGTCGGCCTCGTGTAGCCCCCAGGGTGGAGGCAGGAAAGCCCTCAGTGGCTTTCCCCCGCATCTCAATTCACGCTGGGGTCACGGCTGATGTTGCGACCCGGCGAACTCGTCCCACCCTGGTTCCTGGTGTAGATGCCGGGGCGGTCCGCAGACAGGCACCTTCCGCTGGCCCAGTTCCGCAACCGCTCCACCGACTCGGCAGCCGTCACGGCAACGGGGACGACGTTCATTGCCGCCTCCACCAAGGACACGTCCAGTAAGGCAGTCAGGCGGCAGCAGGACTTGATCTCGGCACCGGTCCAGTCACGGTCGATGGGTCTGGGCTGGTTCGGGTTCAAGCCGTACTTGGCGATGTACATGGCCCAGATGACGTCCTTCTCCGATTGCCCCGGCAGATCCAGGAAGAACGTCCCGTCCCACCGCTCGGCCCTGCTGAACTCCGGGGGGAGCTTGCTGACGTCATTCGAGGTTGCGACCACGAAGACGTCGCTCTCGTGATCCGAGAGCCACGACAACATCGTCCCGAACATCCTGGCAGAGACGCCGCTGTCGGTCTGCCCGCTCGACTGGACCCCGGCGAGGGCCTTCTCGATCTCATCGATGAAGAGGACCGAAGGAGCCATTGCGTCCACGACCTTGAGCGCATGGCGGGTCCGCTCTTCCGTCTGGCCCACGAGCGAACCCATCAGCGACCCGACGTCGAGGACCAGTGTAGGTCTCCCCGTCTCGTTCCCGAGGGCCTTTGCAAACGCCGACTTCCCGGTGCCTGGCACGCCGAGGAGCAAGACGCCCTTGGCCTGTACCCTGGCCCCCTTGCGGCTGCCCAGGGCCTTCATGGTGAACCCCTTCAAGCCGTCGAGACCACCCAGGTCGCTGAAGGTCTCCCCGCCTCGGTGGAGACTCAGCAGCCCTCTCTTCTTGAGCATGCCGGTCTTCAACTCCCACAACGTCTCGGGCACGACCTTGCCGTGGCGTACCAAAGACAGGCTGAAGGCGTTCTCGACCTCCATCCGGGTCAGGCCCGAAGCAGAATCCAGGATCATGCCCAAGTCGTCGCCCTCGGGAAGGTCTCCGGGTTCGGTGGCGATCGAACGGGCGATCCGCTCGATCTGGTCACGGCCTGGAAGGTCATGCTCGACGACCACGAACTGCCGCTCCAGTTCAATCGGGATCTGGACGACCGGCGAGAGGATCACGATGAACGTACGGTCCTGCTTGCCCTTGCAAATGGCCGAATCGAGAGCCTGGACAATTTCAGCAGAGCCCAGGAAACGGTGAAAGTTCCTCAGGATCAGGATCGCTGTGCCATCGACTGTCGTCAGAGCATTCAGGGCCTTGACCGCCGAGAGAGGATCGGCGGCAGCCACGGCGACCGATTCCGACTCGTTGCCGCTCAGGGCGAGGCCCCGGTCGATGTCCCAGTTAGCCAACGCCCACTTGTTCTGCTTGGCAAGCTGGGCGATCTCTTGGACGGCCTCGTCATGCTCGTGGGACTGGACCCAGATCCCCGAGAAGGCGGCACGGACGAGTTCTGACAAACGCTCGGTGAGCGTCATGGACTGACTCCTTTGACTCAGTTGTGGTTCGAAGAGGGAGATGACCGTGAGCAACATCGCCCACGGCCTCGGAGGTGTCAGCTTGACTGCCGAACGTCCTGACCGGCTTGCTGGCCCTGGTGGAACTCGGCGGTCAGTTGCTCTGCCGTCCGTTGGCCGAGGGCCTGTTCATAAAACCTGCTGGCGTCCTTGCACTCGCCCCCGGTGAAGCCCTTGGTCTGGACGGTCGTCTCGCCCTTGGGGCCGACGGTGATCTCGATGGTCTTGTTCAAGAGGCACCCCCGACCGTGATGGTCAACTTGACGCTGCCGTCGGGAAGGGGCCGTTCGTAGACGGAGTGGCCCTTCTTCCGGGCCTCTAGCTTGGCCTTTTCGATGGCGTACGCTTGGAGGAAGGCGTCGAGGTGCTTGGGGTCTCCCCAGGACCCCTGGTAGTTGTCGAACTGGACCTGGCCGGTCTTGGTGCTCACGACGGCGGGGTAAAGCCAGCCGGGCAGCTTGACGAGCAGGCCGGTCGCCTCGCCCTCGAACAAGCGGGCGGTGCCCTGGCCTGGCTCGGGGAGGCCAAGGCGACGGCAGGCTGCACGAAGAGCCTCAGCGTCCCGGACCTCGGTTTTAATCGTGACGACGTGAGACAAGCTCGTCCTCCTGGATGGTTGCGGTTGGTTGCAACCCCCAGGGTCGTCGGAGTAAAGCCCCCATCAAAAGACTTGCATTTTGGAAGGCTATTTGACTTCCGCACCATAAGAACTAACTCTCTAGGAGACATTTCGTCATCGAGGAAGAAGACCATGACAGCGACGATCACACACGCCCGACCTCATTGCGTCGAGGGCGTCGAGCAAATCAATGAAGGCAGGAGCATCTGGGAGCCCGAGACCCCTGCGGCCTCCGGCGACTGGCGAGCCCCGTGCAGCGGCGTCGGGCCGGATTCGGAGGATAAGAGGGGGACCGAGAGGTACGTCGTCGATCTCGGGGATGCGATGGGCAACTGGGAATGGGACTACCTGTGCGGTGTCCCTCTCATTGCCCACTTCGACGACTTCATGGAGGCCAAGGAGTATGTTGTCGAGAATCTCCAGGCCGTCATCACGAGCCTTGAAAACCTCGTCTCGGACGTCCAGGAGGCGGGCTCGTTCGAGACCCTGGACCTCTACCGCTGCGACCTCATCTCCAAGCACGGACACGGATGGCGTGGCGAGCCAGTTTGTAATGTTTATTGCAACTTTGATGCGATAGAAGACCACAGTACAAAAGGCAAACTGACATGAAAGACTATCTTCAAGTTGCCTCCACGGGATTGGGATGGTTCGTGATCACCGTGAAGGATGATTTTGGTCAATTTGAGACTATCGGATCTCCCTGGAACACCCGTGAACAGGCTCGCCGATATCGCAATTTTGTCCGATGGCGAAACCGGACGAATCCGTCAGACAAAATGCTTCGTGAAACGTACGATCGGATGGTCGAAGGAGGCAGCATGGAGCAGGGTCATGAATTCGATCCCTGATTTACGTCGGGCAGCATGACGCGGGCATTCGAACCGAGGGAGGCTGTTCCCGATCTCGACCACACGATCCGGCCAGGGATCATCGAGGCTCCCGCTGCATCGGGGCCATCGAGCACGTCACCAGCAGCGACCACTTCGGCCAGCCGGAATCCCACGGCGGCTCCTCCGACCCCCGACCGTCCGGTAGTCGAGTTGTTCGAGCCCCAGTCCTATCACATCATCATCCCGAGCAGCGACAATAAGCCTTGGCTGTCCCGGAGGGGGAAGAAGATCGACTTCGCCTGCCGGGATGCCGCCAACCGTCTGCTGGGCCAACTTGGTGAGAGGTTCGCCGTCGAGGTCGAGAAGCGGCGGTTGCTCTTCTACGAGCGGGACGACCTGGCGGCGAAGGTCGAGTGGGTCGCCATGACCTGCGGGGACGGGATAGGCTTCGACGTCCTCTCGTACGATGAGAAGGACGAATCGGAACGGTGGATCGAGGTAAAAACGACCGGCATGGGCAAGCACTTCCCGTTCTACGTCACGGCCAACGAGGTCCGGTGCTCCGAAGACTGCCCCGAGCGATTTCGGCTCTACCGTGTGTTCAACTTCGCCAGGGACCCCAGGGTCTACGTCGTAGGCGGAGCGTTGTCTCGGGAGTGCCAGTTGGAGCCGGTTGTGTACCGGGCGTCGATCGGCTGATCAGAACGGCGTGAAAAATGATGGCTGGGGGTGTCCGGTCGGAGTCCGCAGATCGGCCTCCCGCCTCGGGGCCTTCAAGAGCCATGCGTAGCCGCCCGTCTCCTCCGTAACCTCGAAGCAGGCTGCCCGAGCGTGGGCCGGTTTGAGCGGCTCGCAGCCGACGATCTCGATCGTCCCCACGATCACTCCCCTGGGGAGGGAGTCCACGTCGATCCCGTGCTCGGCGGCGATCCGGGCCTCGTCATCCGCATCGACCCGATTCTTCCCGGCGTAGATGTAGACCCGCTCGCACCGCTTAGCCGTCCGCATCGGGCGGGCCTCGACGGTCTTCTCGCCCCGCAGAATCAACTCGGCCCAGGGTTGTCGGATGCTGAGTGCTTTCATGAATTGAGCCCGTTCGTACTGGCTTGCGGCCTTGATGAGGACTGAATCCGAAGTAGTGACCTTCTCCCCGCTCATTCCTCAGCCATCCGGTCCTCCTGCATCTCGGCGGGAGGAGTCTCGGCGGGTCTGCCCTCACGAGTCTTTCGAGGGCGGGAGATCCCCAGCCGTTCGGCGATGAACTCGAACCCCGCCCCGTTCTTGTAGGGCTCGATCTCGGCGGCGAGATTGCGAAGCCCGACCTTCTGCCACGTCGAGGTCGCCCGATGGTGTTCCCGGATGAACTCCCTCGACAGGGTGAAGGACTCGGGCTCCTTCTCCCCGGCAGTCCCGTCGTTCTTGCCGAAAAACTTTCCGATGTTCAGGAAAGCCACGATCAAGAAGTCGAAGGCATCGATGCTCGCCTCCTTGACGGGGAAACCCCTGTCGCAGTCGGTCGCATACCGGCTCTTGACCTGGACACGAACCTGCGGGAGTTCTTGTGGAGATGGACGATGGCGAGGATCGGGGTGAATACAGATGAGGTCGTACCCCTCGTTGTTGGGCGGGGCCTTATAGGCCAGGATGTTTCGCCTCATGAGATGGCCCATGACCAGAAACTCGGCCCCTGCGGATACGACGGGCAGTCGCAGGAATTCCGGTCTGTCGGAGGGGCTCACTGTTGCCTCTTGAGTTCGGCGACTTTCCCCACCAAGAAGCCGATTTTGTCGCCGTCGAGTTCGGCGACCGGGCCGACCCCGTGGATGTTGCGGATCAGGTCCTCGGAGGCCCCGAGGAACGCATCGAAACCGGCCTGCCCATCGCACCGCCCCAGCATGTGGCCGTCGGGCGTGATCTGCATCTCGACCAGCCGGGGAGTGGTCCAGTCCTCGCCGAGCAGGCAGCCCAGGATCGCCTGGAAATGGGGACTGACTTCAACTGCCCGGAGTTTGCGGACGCAGTCCCGGCGGATCTCGTCGGGCTCACGGATCGGGGCCTCGCTCGTCATGGTCGAATTTCCCTTCGCAGCCGGTTTCCATCACCCTAGCCGAGAACAGCAACCCTCACGGGCTCCCGACGGAGGGACGCAATCGCCTCGGGATCGTCGAATCGGGCCGTAAAGACCTCGGCGGCGATCGTCGCCGGGAGGCACTCGCCGAATTTCAGGTTGTCGATCGCATCCTTGCGGGGCACGGGGATGATCTCCTCACGCATCTGGGAAGCGATCAGCGTCTCCACCTCGGCCAGCTTCAGATTGGAAGGGAATCGGATGCACAGATTGTCCCGCTTCGTACCCGGGCCAGTTCCCAGGTGATCCGACACGAGCGAGTTCGCCAGGCCACCGGCGAAGGTCCACCATTGGATCTCGCCGTCGTGTCGTTGGAGCAGGGTCGTGTGGCCGAGACACGCCCACGGGTAGTCCATCCGTAATCTGCCGATCTCCGCAGCCGCCCGCCGAGACCAGCAAGGTTCGTCCGACTCGGTGGCGAGGATGCGACGGATTCCCTGACAGATCCGGTAGCTCAGGAATTGCCCTTCCCCCAGCCAACGGGACCGGCCCGGCTCCTCGGCGGGTTCGACGTGGGCGATCCGGCGTTTCCAGTCCAAGTGGTTCGTCTTCCAACTTCGACCGGCCAGGACGATGATGGTCGGCCCATCCCCCCGCTTGTAGAAGGTGGACTCGTGGACGGCCCCCAGTTCCTTCCGCCCTGCGACGACACGGAAGAGGGGCGGCGAGGTGAACACCGACAGCAATTCCATGAAGTTCTTGCGACCGTACTCGGCCTCGCCCTCGGGTGCGAAGGAGAGCAATCCGTCGTCGGACCAGAGCACCCCGGAACTGACCATGAAGTCCACGAGTTCCGAGACGACCCTCCGGTCCATACCGGCGTAGCCGGGGACGCTCGCCACCCAGTCGAACCAGTCACTCCGCCCCACACCTCGCTCTTGCAGGACGAGCGCCATCAACTGCTGGGCGAGGATGTGGAACGGCTTGGGCGGGGCCACGACCGGCTCGACGTACCCGTCTCGCCACAGGCCGAGCAGCGCCGCCGCTCGCAGAAGTCCCTCGTCGGTCGTGGCGAGGAAGAGGCAGTTGGACGTCATGCCCGGTCGCCGACCCGTGCGGCCCATCCGCTGGAGGAACGACGAGACGGCGGGCGGGGCGTCGATCTGGATCACCCGGTCCAGGTCGCCGACGTCGAGGCCGAGTTCCAGCGAACTGGTGGCGACGATCACGCAGTCCTGCCGCTGGGAGAAGGCCTGCTCGGCGCTGCGTCGTTCGTCCAGCCCGAGCGAACTGTGGGACACGAACGTATCGACGCCATCCTGACGCAGCAGCATCGTCAACTGCTCGACCCGTGACCGGCTGTCGCAGAAGACGAGTCGCTTCTGCCCCTGATGGAGGAGGCGGATGACCTTGGCGGCGTTGGGCAGCGATCCGACGTAATCGAGTTGGACTTCCGGGCGGCTGCGGGTGGTGGGCTCCGGGCGGATGACCTGCCCGCCTCTCGTCGAGCCGGAGGAGAGCCAGCCCAGCATCGCTTCGGGATTCCCCACAGTCGCCGAGAGGCCGACTCGCTGGATGTCCCGGTCGGCGAATCGTCGGATGCGGGCCAGCACGGAGAGCAGGTGCCAGCCCCTGTCATCCCCGGCGAAGGCGTGGAGTTCGTCGATCACGACCGTGCGGACGTCCCGGAAGAACTGCCGATGTTCGATCTTGGTCGAGACCAGCAGGACTTCGAGGGACTCGGGTGTGGTCAGCAGGCAGTCGGGCGGCTCCGCCATCATGCGACGTTTGTCGCCCTGCGGCGTGTCGCCGTGCCAGCATGCCGCCTTCCGACCGACGAGTTGGAAGTACCGCCGGAGCCGCTCTTCCTGATTGTTGAGCAGGGCACGGATGGGGCTCACGTACAGGACGCTTAGCCCGGTCCACGCTTCGGTGAGCATCTGCGAGATGACCGGGAAGAACGCCGCCTCGGTCTTGCCCCCTGCGGTCGGGGCGAGGACGACGAGATTGTCCCCGCCGAGGTAGCCTTCGATGGACGCATCCTGGACCTCCCGCAACTCCCTCCAGCCGAGAGAGTTGACGATGTGGTGCTGGAGGGCCGGGTGCAGTCGGTCGAAAGCGCTCACGCATCGATCTCGATGTCGTCCACTGACACGGCTCGGGCTTCCCGCTCCACCGTGGTCAATTCGCTGGTGTTCACCGTCAACCGGTAATGCTGGCGGGGGTCGAAGTCGTCGAACTGGTCGATCCGGTCCAGCACGTCGGAGACCAGCTTCTTGAGGAACAGGCGGGGGGCGATGCCGACCTTGCCCCCCAACTTCCCGGCCACCGACCGGGCCAGCGCCTCGATATAGTCGTCGTCGGCCAGGCTCCTGACCCGGACGGGCGACGTGCAATCCGACACGAACAGGTCACGCACCTTGATCCCGACCTCCAGCAGCCGGGCGTGATCGAAGGGAGGGAGGCGAAGCTGCACCGCCCTCGGGTTGTCGAATCGTGCGTCGGTCTGGAAGTCCACGTGCAGCCGCTGGGCGAGTGGTTCCAGGCGCTGCACCCCTTGCGGCCCGTCGAAGAAAGCCGGGGTGCCGGTGATGATCAGGCACAGGTTCGGGAAACGACCCCCGTCGATGTCGTCGATCAATTGTCGCAAGGCGTTGAGCCCCTTCTCACGCACGTCGCCCCGGACACGCTGGAGCGTCTCGATCTCGTCGAGCACAAGGACCAATCCCGAGTACCCCGAGTCCTTCAAGATCAGGAGGAGGCCCCGGAAGAAGCTCAGGGCGGCGAAGTGGTCCACGTCCCCCTTGACCCCTGCGACTCGCTTCACGGATGCGGCCACGTGCGGCTGACCGGCGAGCCAACCGGCGAGGCCCTCGGCGGTTGCGTGGTCGTCCCGACGTTGGGCCGTGCGGTACGACCGCAAGGCGGCGGCGAATTGGGGGGTCGCTCGGGTGATCTCGACCAGGCGCTTCTCCAGCAGGTCGTCGGCACGGGAGGCCAGCCCCGCCGTGTCCGACGGATCGAAGGTGCCCTCGGCCAGGACGTCCTCCTCAAGGGCATAGAACCAGCCGTCGATCACCGACCGGAAGGCCCCGAGGAAGCAGTCGGCGGTGGACAACTGCTCCATCGCTCGGCGGTAGACCGTCTCCAGCCGGTGCAGCGGCGTCTCCGTCTCGGAGATCTGCACCTCGGCGGTGGCGAACCCCTTCTTCTTGGCGTGCTCCTGCACCCAGCGCCCGAAGAACGTCTTGCCGCAGCCGTAGTCCCCCCGCACGGCCTTGAACACGGAACTGCCCTGGGCGACATCCGCCAGTTCGCCCGTCATGGCGGGCTCGAAGCGGCCCAAGCCCACGGCGAGGAAGTCCAGCCCCCGCTGGGGGACGGTCCCCTTCCGCAGGGCGGCGATGATGTCACGGCGGCGTTCTCGGCTGATTTCCATCGGTCTATTCCAGGTCGAACTGCCGCTTGAGCTTCCCGATGTTGAGTTCGATGCGATTCTCGGCCCGGCTCAGCGTGAGAATCTCGTACCCGTCCACGTTCAGCAGGCGCTGGATGCGGGCGATGAGCCCGTCCAGCCGGGCGGCGGGGACGTCGGCGAACTTGGAGAAGGCGGTCGGGGTC
The DNA here is from genome assembly GCA_963737655.1 of uncultured Planctomycetota bacterium. Classification (GTDB taxonomy): domain Bacteria; phylum Planctomycetota; class Planctomycetia; order Isosphaerales; family Isosphaeraceae; genus JAQGHR01. Next base: position 595,213 of record CAVTTN010000002.1, read on the forward strand.
GTCATCCCGCCGCTGGCATCTAAGGCTTCGAGGCAACGCCGCACCACGTCGTCCTCCGGTGCGTGGCGGCGGATCAGCTCCTTCTGGTTCCGGTACGCCTCCGAGGCGAGTAGCCGCCCGATCCAGCCCTTGGTCGGGGCGAGCGGGGCCGGGGCGAGGCCGTCCATAGTCGGGGCGTGATCGTCCCCCACCTCGGGAACCTCGTCGAGGTCGAACAGGCTGGCCTGGCCCTTGCGGGCCGTGACAGCCACGGACGGCTCCTCGACCGCCGACGTCAATGTCGGGGCCGACGACCACCACTCGGGCTTGGGGTACTCGCACGGGTGCAGCCCGGAATAGGCGCTGCTCCGGTCCGTCAAGACCACCAGCGGACAGACCATCTCCTGAGGCGTGATCCCGCCGTGATAGCCGTTCTGAGGCCGACCGTAGTAGAGCGACTCCGACCACGGGGCGATGACCGCATTCCTCCCCTTGGCGTCACGGACCCGGCCCCCCTGGACGAGCATTTCGCCGTCCCGAGGATCGCCGGAGCCGTCCGCCAGCGGCTGCCGTCGTCGGAGGAGAAGCTCGTGGAGTCCGGTCGGTGCCAGACGTGCCCGTGGTCGCTGGCGAGAACCACGACCCGGCCCGAGTCACGGGCGAGCTTGAGCAGCGGGCCGAGGTGGCCGATCCGGTCGATCGACCACAGCATCGGCATCTGGTCGCCCTTGCTCAGGAAGTCGTCGATGGCGTTGATGACGACGCCCACCACCCGATCGTTCTGCGAGAGGATGGCCCGGCTCAGGTCGTCCCCGACGATTCCACGGCTGCCCTCGCCGACCCCTTTCTTGTGGAACAGGACCGGGGGGTGGCGCTTGTCGCAGACCTGCCTCAGCGGGGCGTGTGCCTCGAAGTTCCGCTTCTCGACCGACGCATCGCCCCTCTCCAGCCTGCCGGACAGGAGGCTCGCCCTGGAGTAGCCGGTCACGCTGGGGATTGTGGCGATGACGGGCATCGGGGGCGACGACGATTCGTCCGTGGTGGCCTCGAACCAGTGATCACGCCGGATGTCCTCCAGAAGCTCGTGGCACACCGCCCAACTCATCCCGTCGAGGACGATCAGCAACACCCGGTTGTCGGCCTCGGTGATCCTGGCGACGACCTGCGTCATCACGTCCTCGACGCCGCAGATCTCCTTGGCGGAAGAGCCCACGGAAGTCCAGTCTGCCAGCGACCGGGCGAAGGCGTGATTGAACTCGTCCCGCCGTGTCAGGATCGCCCGATCGAGCCGCTGGTATGCCTTGCTCAACCCGGCCACGTCCTCGCCACGGCAGACGGACTCCCGTGCCCAATCGACGAAGGACAATTCCTTGCGGTAGGCGTCCACCATGTCGGCGAACGACGTGGCCTGGGGGATCGGTTGGGCGAGCCAGCGGGCGAGGCGAAGGGCCATCTCGGTGCGAGACACCTGCTCCACCCGCCTGCCGAGCTTGGCGATCCGGTGCGAGGCGATCTCGTGCTGGAGCTTCTCGGAAAGTTCGGTGACGGATTCGTCCGGGACGTCGAGGACGGCCTCGATCTGCGTCCCGAATCTTGCCAGCCGCTGCTCGTAACCCCGCAGCGTCAGTCGGTTCCTGTACGCATGGTCGTCGCATCGGAACTGACGGAGCAGTTCGTCGGCCCGCTGGAGGTGTTGCTGGGCGATGCGGGGGTCTTCCCTCCGATCCAGGTCGGCGATGGCCTCGGTGGCGACCCGACCCAAGGCCCGGCCCACGCCCGAGGAGATCGGCTTGTGCTGATGATATTGCTCCATGCGGGCGGCGGCGGCGGGCATGGGCTTCTCGTCGTCGTCGCCGAAGACGACCTGGCAGGCGACGGCGAGGGCCAGGGCATCGGCACCCGCCCCGCTGCCCAGGAATCGCAGGATGGAATCGGCGGCATCGCCGAGTCGGTCGGTGAGGCGCTTCCTGAGGCTGGCCCGCAAGTCGTCCCCCACGGCGAGGTAACGAGACGCACCCGACTTCGAGGACGCCCACAAGAGGAGCGAGACCAGATCGGGCTCGCTCTCGCCCATCTCGAAGACGTGGCGGCTCACCGCCCGCCAGACCGTACCGGCGTCCAGGACGCCAGCCGATACGGGCGGGTAGCCGTCGGCGGGGGCGTACTCCATGAGGGCCTGGGCCAGGGCCGGGTCGCAGATCGAGCGGTCGAGTTCCTTCGCCTTGAAGAGGGCACACAGGCTGGCCCAGTGATCGACGGGGAAGAGCCGACTGCGGGCCAGCCGGGCGACGACATCATTGCCCAGATCTCCCTGCGGCAGCTTGGTCAGCAGGATGATCCGATCTTTACTCCGTTCGGCGGACGTGAGCGCCTGCCGCACCTCGAACACCGTGTCCGCCCGCACGACTCGGGCCTTGCCGAAGTCGAAGACGACCTCGCTCGGGGCTGTCCATGAATTGGTCACGTGGAGGCCGACGGCGGGGGCACTCTCGTCCCGCTGCCATTTCTCCTCCACCAATGAGCGGAGTTGCTGTGCGCTCAGGGTGCCCATGCTCATTGCGGCCCCTCCTCCAGCGTCCACCGGATCGTGAGGCGGCGACGGGGGTCCTCACGCAGCTTGCGGGCGAATTCCTCGGCGACTTCTGCCAGTCCCTGCTCGGTCAGCCGGACCCCGACATCGCTCTGCACGATTCGCCAGTCGGGGCCGCTCGGCTGCGGTTGCGGCGTCACCACCGGGGACGGCGGCGTGACGGTAGACACGGGCGTGACCTTGGGCGGGGTCAGCAGCTTGATCGCCCGGCCCTCGGCCTCGGAGAGCTTCGCCGCCACGCCCCCGGCGAGGGCGTGCTCGTCCGCCCTCAGCCACGATCGAACGTCGTCGAGCAGCATCTGGGCGCTGGTCTTGCGGTCGTCGTCGATCTGCGAGACCGCAGAGAACAGGTCCCACCTCGTCGCCTTGAGGCAGTCCAGCACCCCCCTTGCCGATTTCAGGCTGCGGCCCATCGACGTGCCGGAGGTGTCGAGCTTCGCCTTGGCGATGATCCCCACGAGGGCGGTCGGCTCCTTGCCGCCGCTTGCGCCGAGCAGGCCCCTCACCGCCTTCGCCGTCCTCACCCGTTCGGCCATCACGGCCTCGGCCTCGCCCACGCCGACGTTGTGCAGCACGAGTTGCAGGCGATCGGGCAGGCTGTCGCAATCCGCCTTGAACTCGGCGACACTCTCCCCGACCTTCGAGGCGAGCGTGGCGAGGTTCGAGGCGTTTAGCAGCCTGGAGACGGCATGGCCGAGGATGTCGGCCACCCTCGTCACCGCCTCGTCCCAGTCCTTCAGGTCGGGCAGCGTCTGCTCCTGAAGCTCCAGTTCGTTCGGCAGGTCGTCCAGGCCCGGCGTGTAGTTGCTCCCGTAGCGGACGAAGGAGCGATTCGTCTGGTCGGCGTAGGTCAGGATGAGCAGATTCTGGATCTCACGGGGCAGCCCACGCTCTTCCGGCTGGTCGGTCCAGCGCCGCAGGTCCGCCACGGTCGGGTGGGGTTGCTGCGAGGCGGCGAGCATCCTCGTGAAGTGGTTCTTCCAGACGTTGCCCAGGACGAAGTGCGTCTCGGACATCTGGCCCAGATCGAGCGGGTTGCAGACGTTCCTGAGCTTCAGCCTCACCGCCTTGTCCTCGACGAACACCCGTCCGTCCGGGGTGCGTGCGGCCTCCTGGCAGACTTCGAGCACCTGCCGCAGGTCCTTGCCGAGCTTGATCTCCTGCCCGAACTTCGGATGCCTGGGGTACTGGTGCGACAGGGCCTGATCGAGGAGGTTTTCCATCGCCTCGCCGAGGTTCGCCCCCACGGGGCGTTGCAGGACGAGGGTCGGCAACATCGACTGGAAGTGCGACTCCGACAGGTCGAACGAGGCGTCGAGCGTGCCGGGGGTCGGCTCGGAGCGGATGGCATAGGCCGCTTCCACCGCTTGCAGCAGTCGCTGGGACAGGGCACTCTGCTGGTTTTGGAGGAGCAGCCGGGCGGTCTGACGGTCCTGGAGAGACAGGTGCTTGGCGTGCTGATCGAGGCTCGTCCCGAGCAGGAGGCGATCGATGATGACGAGCTTGCCCAGTTCGGCCTGCGTGCGAGGCGAGAAGAACGACGGCAGCCAGACCAGCGTGCGGTGCTTCTCGTTCTTGTCCCGGAACTTGTCCAGCCGGTCGAGGTCCTCGGTCGGGGTGTGGCCCTCGGTGTCGAACGGGAAGTCGATGATGAGCTTCCAGTCGCCCGTGGACCTCAGCGACTCGTCGGGCAGGGTGCGGGCGTTCGTGAACAGCACGTCGCACGACCGCCTGCTCCCCCGCCAGAGGAACTCGTGCGTGATGAACATCTCGTCCTGATCGGGGATGCCCAGCGACTTGAAGAGCATCCGGCGGATCTGGAACTGGCGGTTGCCGGGGTTGTCATACACCCGAGCCGCTTCGAGGATGCCTTCGGTGTCCACGCCGGACAACTGGATCGAGACGGTGGGGTTCGTCGGCTCCTCGCCGACCCGGATCTCGCCGACCGTGCCCGCCCAGGTCCTCAGCTTCTGGGCGACGAACTGGTGCTCCCGGTTCGGGATGGGGGACCGGACGGTCCCGTGGTTCAGCGCCGCCAGCTTCATGCACGTCATGTTCTTGAGCGTCTCGACGCCATGCACCAAGGCGCAGAGCAGCAGGCTCTTGATCAGGCGGTCGTCGTTCTCGAACCGCTGGACCTTGGCGGCGACCTCCCGGTCGGTCTTGGCCCGCTCCCGGTCCACGTCTAGGTCGATGCCGATGCTCTCCTCCAGCATGGGCCGGAGCTTCTGCTGATAGAGCTTCTTGGCGTTCTCGAAGTTCAGCCGCATGACGTCGGTGAACGCCTCGTCGCCGTGGGCCACCACGTCCCAGAGGTCGCCGAGCGGGATCACGTCGCCCAGCCTCAGCGTGTCACGCCGATTGACGAGCAGTTGCAGCATGATCTTGAGGGCCGTCCGCTCCCGCTGCAAGGCGCTCGACACCGCCACCAACGCCTGGATCAGGGCGGGGCTGAACGGGTAGACCATCTTGAACATCGCCCGGTCGGCCTCCCGGGTGAGGAGCACCTCCATGATCTCGGAGCGGACCTGGGCGGTCCTCTCGAAGGCGTCCTCAAGCTCGGCCCGGCACGCATCGTTTTTGGGCTTGAGCACCCGCTTCTGGGCGATTACCGGCAGGTTGCGGTCCTCCAGCGTGACCGTGTGGAACCGTCCCTCCCAGTGGCTCAGCACCTCGCCGAAGTTCAACTGCTCGACGCCGGTCACGTTCTCGCCGATCAGTTCCCGGAGGTCCCGCTGGCGGGCCACGAAGCTGATGATCGGGACCGGACGCTCGGCCTTGCGGGACTCGACGAGCTTGGCGAGCTTGTTCCCCTCGGTCTGGACGAAGTTCAGGTCCGCCGAGTGGGTGGCGAGCCAGAGGATGAGTTCGTCGAGGAACAGGATCAGGGCGTCGTAGCCGAGCGACTTGGCGTGGGCGCTGATCACGGCCAGCCCCACGTCGAGATCGACGTAGGCTTCGTCCTTGCCGCTGGCGATCCCCTTGAAGGCGGGGAAGATGTGCTGCACGAGGTCGCCGACCAGTCGGCTCCGCTCCTCGCTGGCGGGCGGGGCGTCCAGGGCCGTCTCGAACCGGGCGGCGTCCCACCCCTTGGCGAGCTTGCCCCAGCCCGATCCCGCCCCGGCCTGCTGGCCCTGGTTCAGTTGGGCGAAGAACTTCTCGTCCCCCAGCGCCTCCCGGTGCTGCACGGCGTTCTTGAAGATCTCCCCGGCGAGGTAGACGCCCGGGAGTGGGGCGGTCGGGTGGTGCTGGGTGACGTGCTCGACGTATCCGCCCAGGATGGCGGACTCCATGTTGCGAGCGCCGATCATGTGGTACGGCACGAGCAGGAACTTCTTGTCCTCCGCCCAGGCGTGCCTGGCGACGACCGGGGCGAGTTCCTTGATGTTCCGCACGGCGGGGACGTGCGAGAGCAGGAGGTGGAGCACCGCCATGAAGTGCGACTTACCGGCACCGAAGCTGCCGTGCAGGTAGCACGCCTTGCTGCTCGTCGCCTCGACCGCCGAGCGGATGAAGCCGAGGGCGTCGTCGAAGCAGTCGGCAAGTTGGGGCGTGACCACGTACTGTTCGAGCGTCTTCTCCGGCTCGGTGACGCCCCTGGACAGGTTGAGGACGAAATCCCCCTTGCGGACCCGTTCCGGCAAGTCGAGCAGTTCGCTGATGAGTTTCTCCGCCATCGCCTCGCCCTCAATTCTCAGCGTAGATTCGACTCTTTCGCCCGGGTCTATACAATTCCAAACCTAACCCCTGAAATGGTTTACGGAATAATTCTCCGGACGATTCGTATAGATGGCCGTCTAATTCTTGACTTCCGTCGTTGGTTTACACAATTCCCACTTTGTGCCTTTTCCCCGCTTCTCGCCGACAGGCCGGATGACCCCATCTCGACGTAACTCCTGGAGCAGATTCGTGATGAAATTCCGCTTCTGACCGTCGTCGAGGGCGTCCGAGAGCTTGCTCCGAAGCAGGTTGTCGAAGTCCGGGCGGGTGGCCTCCCCCTGCTTCTGGAGGAGTTCGATCACGATCTTCTGGCAGTAGGCTTTGTCGATGCCCCGCCGCTTGAGGTAGTCCACGAGCGATTCCGTGGCGGCGGCGACCGACTCCGAGACGATCAAGTTCGGTCGTCGGCCTTCCACGAGGCCCTTTGCCTTGAGCGACTTGAACTCGGCCTCCCCGATCGTCTTGCCCTTCTGGACCTTATCGAGAGCGATCACGTCCCAGAGATCGAGGTCGTTCCGGGCCGTCAGCATCCGGGTGTACTTCTCGTCGATCACCTTACCGATGACCCGGACCCTAACCCGATCGGCGTCGGCCAGGTCGTAGTCGGGCATGGGGAAGTGACGGTGCCACTGCATCGTGAACATCCGGCGGATGCCGCTGCCGATGGTGTCGATCATGTTCAGGTTGACCATCGCCTCGGCCAGGAACCGGTTCGGGTATAGCTCCGGCGGGGCGTCCCGGGCCATGACCTCCTCGACGGTGCCGGGGAGGAACTCTCCGACATTCGTGAAGAGCAGCGAGCCCGGCCCCTCGACGACGTTGATCTTACCACCCTGCGTGTAGTCCTGGTGGGCGATGCAGTTTTGCAAGCATTCCCGGATGACCCAGGGCTCGTACTGCGTGACCTCGGTGGGGAAGAGGCTGGCGTCGGGGAGGTAGCGGTAGGTGAGGTTCCTGACCTTGGCGAAGATGCGATCCACGGCCAGGATCAGCGGCGGTCCAAAATGCTCGTAATCGACCTCGATGCCGTGCTCGTCCTTCAACACCCATGTGATGCGTGCGATGCCGGGCGAGAGGAAGTGCTCGGATTCGTTCCTACCGAGGAGGATGATCGCCGTGCGGGTGATCCGTCCGCCGATGCAGACCTTGGCCTTATTGAGGAACGTCAGATCGTCCCACTGGTCCACCTCAGACGCCAGGGCGGGGTGCTTCTTCTTGCATTCCTGGCGGGCGAACGAAATCCCCAAAGGGTCGAGATCGGCGAGGTTCGCTCCATCGCAAATCTGCGCCGACCAGTCCTGGCTCGGTCCCGACAGTAGCAACCAGAGTTGCCGTTCCCGCTCGGGATGCTCGGCGAGGGGCTTCTTATGACTTCCTACTCGCACGAATCGACGACCGCCGAAGGCGACCGGCGAGGAATTCGCTGCCTGGACCTCGAACATCACCACGGGGTGAGACCGGGCCTCAAACTCGAAGATGCGGAAATTCACTCTCGGGGCCAGGAGCTTGTTGAGCCACGGCTCCAGGTCTTCGTTGCTTGCTCCCTTCTGACTCCGAGGCTTGAACGACGTCCCGACGATATCCCGAGTCCCGTCCTCGATCCCCCAGACGATGTAGCCAAACCGCCGCCCTTCCAGGGTTGCCGAATTCGACAGCGCCGACAGGTACTCGCCGATCATCTGGGATTCGGCGTAGTTGTGCTTGAACTCCGCCCATTCGGTTTCCTGCGGCAGAGCCAATAACTCGGCGAGCTTTGCCTCCAGTTGTGCGGAGGTCATTCGTCATCCTCCGTCTGGCCTTTCTTCTTCCGTACCGCCCGAGTCTTGCGGGCCTTCTCGGGCGGGGTCCAGTTGCGGATGTCCTCAAGCGTCAGGCCGAGTTCGTGGGCGTCCTGCTCCAGCAGGGTCTGGTAGGACTTGCCCGCCGACTCGCCGAACTCCTCGACGACCTCGGGGTGCCACTGGTGGACCCACGGGAGGAGTTGATCCAGGCCCGCCAGGAGGGGCGTCAGCCGCCTCGCGTCCCATCCCTCCCGCTTGCGGGCGTCGTAGTAGCCGACGAGGGCCTCCACCTGCTGGAGGTGGTCCCACCCGGCCCAGCCGACGAGCAGCGAGGGGTCGCCGTCGGTCTGGCAGTGCGGGTAGCTGATCCAGCGTTCCTTGGGCACGTCGAGCTTGCCCCGCAGTCGCCAGTAGTCGGTCTTGAGGAAGTCCGACGTGGCGTACTTGGGCGGCACCGGGATGTCGCCGACGTCCTTCCCGGCGTCCTCCTGCCGCTGGAGATCCCACGTCCGCTCCCAGACAATTCTCTTCCGCAGGCCCGTGGCCTTGTAGCGCAGGATCGGCAGGAAAGGGACGGACTCGGACCCGACCAGTTCGGCCACCAGAGCGGCCACGTCGAAGTCGGGTCGGCCTCGGTAGATCGCCGCTACTTGCATGAACTCGGCGTCGGTGCTCGCAAGGTCAGCCAGTCGGGCCGTCGATTGCAGTTCCACGCCCGGCCAGTAGCGTTTGTCTTCGAGTCGGTCGAGGAGCCAGTTCTTCAAGGCCCGCTGTTCCTGCTCGGACCACGGTTCGGTGTTCCAGCGGCGCTTGTACTCAGGCTTCTCGATCAGGCCGATTTCCTTGTTCGTTTCGATGAGCTTGATGCGGCGTTCGACCAGCGTCTGGTAAGCTGCGGGCCAGTGGGTCGGGATCTCGGTCATCGGCGTCGAGCCGTGCCGCTCGAACCACGTCGTTTGAAGTTCGCCCTTCTCCACCTGCCGGGCCATGACGATCTCGAAGGCCCGCTGGCCGAGGGCGAGTTCGGGCAGGTCGTCACCGGTATAACTGAAATCATCAGACAACAAGCTGTAAAGACGGTAGCACTCCCAGTCGAGTTCCTCTTGGATCGAAATCATACGACGCAGGGTTCGCTTGGCTTGGATCCGAAAGCTCACCCGTTCCTCAGACGAGTATATTCGTTTCGAGAAAGTTGCTTCGGGCAGCAATTCCATGTGTTCCTGACCCAATGCGTCTAGCTGGCAAGCATACGATCGAGGCATGCGATCTGGCACGGGCAAACGCAGGAGGTTTGTGGCTGTGAAATCGTAGAAGTGCTCCCATGTCTCGGTTGCCAGTCCTCCTCCGATTCCACCGCCCCCCTTGTCGTGACATGTCTGCTTGAGCCAAAAGCAAGTTGTCGATGCATTCAACAGACCAGCCAAGTCGGTATGGTCCTCCTGATCGCAATGGGGAGGCAATTTGATGAGTTGTATTGAATGCTTGAAAACTCTCGGTCCACGTTCCACTACACAGTGATTGTGTGTGGCAAAGAAGACAAAAGGTATCGACAGCAGGGTGCTCATCCGGTCTACAGGAATTTGACCGTATTCATACCAATTCTTGCCGCTTTGCTTGTACGTATTTCCTCCAAACAGCTTTCGATCCCAAAGGATCGGCTTGTAGGGCCACATGAATTTCAAACATCGAGGAAGGCATGACGAATCTAACACGGCGATTTTGTCGTCATAAGGGAAGATGACCCAATCGCCTTCGGCTTGCCCCCAATCACGTACCTGTTCCCCAGTCCCGAAGCTCCGAAGGTTGGCTAATTCGCATCGATTACGCAGGAGGACTGACTTCGGCTGAGGGAACACATCGTCCTGCTTGGTAATACACATAAAACCGACGGATGCAACCAGAGAGTCTAACGTGATTTCGCAGCCTGATTCGAGAGCCTCCTTCAGGTCTCCGACTCCTCCTCCACCTATGCTCCAAGGATGCCGGGCAAATGTCTCTCTTGCCAAATCCGCTGTTGAGGCAAATTCGTCCTGAGACCCAGCAATGTCAATATTTTTGACGATGGATTGCCAGACAAGGCCCTGGGACGGATCATCGGGGGCTAATGTTTCGCCTTTGATGCCAAGTATCGCTCGGACGGTCTTTTCGATCGGCTTGCGTGCCCGCCCGAACAATATGACCGTTGGCGTTCCGTGGCCAGGAATGTAAGCGCCGGAAGTGTCGATAACGTGTGTGAGGTCGATCTTAGGAAAAAAATCCTCGATCAACTTTTTGCCAAACTCCCGCTTCATAAACGAGTTGGTGGTAATCTGACCGATGTAGCCGCAGCCGTTGTCCTCGTCGGGCTGCATTGCTAGTTCCCAGAACCGCTGAGTGAACGGCACGCCGAGCGAGTATTGCCTGTGGCATGTACTGTACAAGGCTCGGCATGCTTCGTTCTGGGCCTTGTCCTTAGGTGTGATGTAGGGCGGGTTGCCGACGGCGACGTGATAGCCCTGGCCGAGGATCTCTCGAAGTGCCACTGGGTCTTCGACGGCATATATCGGGTCCACCTCGAACAAATTTCCCTGTCTATCCAGCGGCAATCGCTCGCCCTTGTAGCCCGGCCTGCTGCCGAACAGCAAGCTGTCCCCCGTCGCCAGATGGACGTTCCAAGCCGGGGCGTCCTTGAGCCGACGAATGCCGCAGGCTCGCACGGCGGCGACGATCAGCCGGAACCGGGCGATCGCCACGGCGAACGGATTGATGTCCACGCCCCACACACCATCGAGCGCCTCTGCGCCGCCTTGATCTCGTTGCCCTCGACCTTGCACCACTCCCGGAACAGCCGAGCGAACCCGCCGAGCAGGAAGTGCCCCGAGCCGCACGTCGGGTCGATCATCCGCACCTTGTCGAGGCCGAATTCGTCGAGGGCGGGCGTGAGCGTCCGGTCGAGGATGAACTCCTCGACGAACACCGGCGTTTGCAGCAGGGCATACTTCTTGCGGGCCTTCTCAGACAGGTCCTGATACAGGTCGCCGAGGAACCGGGTATCGCCGTCCGCCACCTCGAACGACCGCAGCAGGTGGCCTCTGGCTGCGTCGATCTCCCGCCAAAACTGGAGCAGCCTCATGGCCGCATCGCCGCTCGGGGCCAGCGCCCACAGCGGTGTCTTGCCCTCGGCGAACAGGTCGGCGGCGGCGGGGATCTTGCCGACCTCTTGGAAGACGTGCTGGAAGTATTCCCGGTCGGTGTAGTGGGCGTGGTGGCGGAAGAAGAGTTCGTGCGACCCCTCGGCGAGCCTGCGGCGCTCGCCCTCCCCGGCCAGCCAGCACTCGTCGATCAGCCGGTTGTCCTCCATGAACCGCACGAAGACGCAGGCCAGCACCCACGCCACGGCCACCTGATCGAGGTAATCGTCCCGCCAGACCTCGAACGCCTGGGCCGTGCGGCCCCCGGTCTGGATCTGATGGAACGCCTGACGCAGGCCGGAGTCGATCTCGGCGACCTCGGTCGAGCGGGCGAGCAGGTCCTCGGCCAGTTCGCCGACGAGACCTCGAAGCTCGGGCAACAACGTCTTGATGTCCACCATGATCAGCCACTTCCCTTCTTGCCAGCCAGGGCCGTGGCGGACTTATCCGACCGGGCACGATGTAGGTTGTCGATCCAGGACTCGGACACCCTGGCCCGCTGCCCCGGCGTGATGAGCGGGATCTCGGCGTTGTCCAACACCGGCATGTCGCTCTGCCCGTCCGTCGCCACCAGGACCCACATTCCTGGGCAAGGGACGTCGTGGCCCACCTTGTCCCGCAGCGTCTCCAGGACCGACATCTGGTCGTAGCGGGCGATCAGGCCCGGATGCACCAGCAGCAGGTGCGACGAGCGGTTCAGGAGGTCGTCCGTGATCTTCAGGGCCACCCGCCCGATCAGGATGAGCAGGTTCTTCCAGTCCGGGCCGGACGGGTCGGTGCCGTCGGCCCTCTCGACGATCCCCCAGTCGATCTCCAGTTCCTCCGCCTCGTCCCGCAGGGCGTCGAACAGCAACTCGTCGAACGAGACCCGCTGGAGCGAAAACCGCCTCAGGAGTTCGTCCTCGCACCGCCGCATCCGGCTCGGCTTCACCGTCAGGGCGAGGAAGCCGCCGTCGTCGTAAGCGTGCCTCAACCGCTCCTCGAACTGGCGGGCCTCGGCGACGTCCGGCGTCACCTCGACGTGCCGGGCGCTCGTGGTCGTCGTGTGGCGGGGAGCGTTCGACGAGCCGGACGTGACGACGATCCTCGCCTCCCGGCGGTGGAACGTAGAGGTCTCTGGGTTCCACTGGACGTCGAGGCCGACCCGGTGCAGGAGGGCGTCGAGATCGGGGCGATCCGGAAGTCGCTCGGCCTCGGGGTAGCGGCTCTCCAGCCGGGAGCGGATCTGCTCGATCGTGAAGCCGCCGTCCCCCTCCCCGAGGCCAAGCCCCGCCAAAGCACCGAGGCCAAGCCTCAACGCTCGTTCCGCCGCCATCTCCCGTGGGTAGAGTTCCTGGCGGGACGAGACGGCGGCGGTCCTGCTCATCGCCGCCGCCAGACGAAGCAATCGTTCGTTCCCGAAGGGCTGGCAGCCGTGGGGCTGCTGGGGCTGGGCGACGTCGTAAAGCTCCTGGAAGACCCGGAGCGGCGGCGGGAGCGGGTCGCCACCGGCGAGTTCGTCGGCCACCTGCCCGAGCTTCTCGGCGTACGCCGCCAGTTCCTGCGTACAGGCGACCAGCGCCTTGCCCGACGCTCGCCGGATCTGGAACCGGGGCTGGGCCAGCGAACCTTCCGTCTCCACCGCCGCCCGGGCGACCGCCGAGGCCAGCCGCTGCTGCCGGGCCGCATCGGCGGGGTTGGCGGCGGGACGCAGGAGGATCGTCAGGTCGATGATCTCCGGGAGCGTGACGACGCCGCCGAGCCGCTGGATCTGCTCGCAAAGTTCGTGGCGGAACGAGTTGAGCAGCGGGTCCTTGGCCCATCGGTTCCGGTCCGCCGTGAGCACCTGCCCGACCCGGGCACGGGTGATCCCAAGGGCGTCGGCGACTTCCGCCTGGCTCGGCCAGTGGGAGGCCGGTTGCGACTCACGGGCCGACACCCCGAGCAGCCCGGCCCGGATGTTCCATTCGCCCTCTTTTTTCGGATTCCGCACCCCGACCGTCCGCTGCTCCAACGCTTCGAGGCTGGGAGGGCCGGTCGCCTCGTCGGCGATCGCCTGATCCTTGGAGCGAGGGGCCGGGGCGTCGGGGAATCGGGCTCGCAACTCGGTGACGAAGCGGATGATCTCCTGCCGGGTCTGGTTCCCGACCCCCCGCATCAGGTGGATCTCCCGGGCCGGGAACGCCAGGAGGTCACGGACGGCGAGCACCTCGGCCCGTTCGAGGGCGTTGCGGGCTCGTGTGGAGATGCCCAGGACGGCGATCGGCGTCCCCAGGTCCGCCTGTTCGAGCGACACGCTCAGTTCGACCTCGTGGCCGGTCGGCGTCTTGATCGTGCGCTGCTCGGCCACCTTGAAGACCTGCTGCCACGCCCATCGCATCTGGTCGGCGTTGTCGAACCGCTGGCTCGGGTCCCGGTGCAGCCCTTTGCGGAAGAATTCCTCCATCCCGTCCCGGACGCTGGGGTCGAACTTCTCGGCCTCGATCGCCAGTTCGTCGTCGGTCAGGGCGGGGTCGGACCGGTCCTTGCCCCACTGCGGGAGGATGCCTGCACCCAGGGTCATCTCGTACAGAGTCACCGCCGCCGAGTAGCGTTCCGCCGCCAGGTCCCAGCGTCCCGGCTTGCGGTTCTTGAGGAACGGGTCCCTGTAGCCCTCCGTGCCGACGTTGATGTTCTCCAGCGGGGCTCGGGCCAGGGAGAAGTCGAACAGGATCAACTGATTCCGCTGCTTGGTCAGCGACCGGATGCCGATGTTGTCGGGCTTGATGTCCCGGTGGACGACGCCGTGCCGCTCCAGCGAGGCGAGCGCCGAGAGCAGGTCGTCGCCGTATCGGGCGAGCATCTCCAGGCCCGGCACCCCATCGCTGCGAAGCAGGGCGGCGAGCGTGCGATCGCCCGCCTTTTGCAGGACGAGGACCGTCCTCCCGCCCATCGTCAGTTCGTCCACGAGAGCGACGATGAACTCGCTGTGGATCGTCCTGAGCGCCTCGGCCTCGTCGTGCAGCCGGTCGTTGTCGGCGTCGGTGAGGGCAACTTTGAGGACGAAATCCTTGTCCTCCTTCTTCACGAGCAAGGCGATGGCCGTCGCCCCCTGGCCGAGGACCCGCTCGACGACGAATCCATGAGGCAACTGGTCGCCCCGCTTGGCCTGCAAGGGATCGGCGACGAGGTTCTCGGCGGGGGCAGTCAGTTCATCTTCGACGTCATCGAGCAGGGTGAGGAAATCCTCGACCGAGCCGATGCGGGTGAGCACGTCGGGATGGGTGCTCCACCGGATCAGTTCTTCGAGCTTCGGCCCGGCACCGTCGAGCACGGCGGAGATGGAGAGGCCCTTCTGCTCCCGCAGGATCTTGGCGAGTTCGGTCGGGGTGGTTGCCGGTGGCCGGGAGGCGAACAGGTGGAAGGCGATGGCACCCAGCGAGAAGACGTCCGACGCCTCCGTGACCTTGCGGGAGTCCGAGATCGCCTCGGGCGAGAGGTACACGAGGGCCTGCGACTCGACCAGATCCTCGACGTTCGTGACCCGGCCCGAGGTCGAGGCCGTCTCACGGACGCCGACCTGCCAGTTGTAGACCTGGAGCTTCGGCATCGCCGAGCCCGCATCGCTGACGAGGATGCTCTGGGGGCACAGCGCCCTGTGGACGACCCGCTTGCGGTGGGCGTATCGGATGGCGTCGGCGACCTGCCGCAGCATCTCCAGGCGGTGTCCGGTCGTCAGGTTCGTGCCGTGGAGCTTCAGATAATGATCGAGCCGGACGGCAGCCGGGTCGAGGTAGCGGAAGAGCAAGGCCGGGCCGTGCTCGTGCTCCTTGTAATCCAGTACGGGCAGGATGCCGGTGTGGTCCAGCGTCTGGATGATCTGGAACTCACGGGCGGCTGCCCTCTGGAGCCGTTTCCGGTCCTCCTCGGAGGAGGCTTGGGCCACGGTGTACTGGCGGACCCGGCAGTAGACATTCTCGAAGGAGGCGTGCTTGGCGAGCCGGTCCTGATAGCCCGGTCCATCGGCGAGCAGGTCGCCCAGAACGTAGTCTCCGACCCGCCTAGACTTCTGGGAGGGGCGGATGCCCGCCTGATCGACGGCCCTCGCCAGCGCCCGAGACAGCGGGGAGTCGATGGGCGTGCGGAGTTCGGGGTCGATGCCCGGCCCATCCCGGTTGATCAGGGCGGCGAGGATGCCCTTGCGCTCGGCGTGGTGGGCGTCCGCAGGCCGGTCCTTCAGCAAGACCCGGTTGCGGGCGGGGCCGGTGAGGTCGAATTGGAGGTTGTCCGCCGAGAGGAACACGAGTGCGTCGAGCCAGGGCAGGCGGAACTTGCTCACGGCGGACTGGGACTTGAGCAAGGAGGACAACGCCTTCGCCTTGCGGTTGGCGAGCAGGACGGGATTATCCTCGGAGCGGGTACGGCCCTCGTGGGAGCAGGTCCAGGTCGCCGAATCGCCCGAGATCCGGCCCGCCCACGCCTTCGTCTCCACGAGCCAGAACCCCTGCTTGGTCAGGACGAGGAGGTCAACCTCGTAGATGGCCCCGTCGTCGGTCTGGAACTCGAAGTTGGACCAGGCCCTGTACGGATCGTGGTCGGGCAGTCCCGTTCGGATGAAGTCCAGGCCACGACGCTCCCACTCGTACTGAGAAGGCGTGATGATGTTCCAGCGGGGGATTTCCATGCTCAACTTCGGTCCTACGCCGCCCGGACTGTCAGGGCGAGGCGGGTCGATCCTTGGGGACCGTCCGCTCCACCTGGCCCAACATGGAATCGAGGTCTTGCTGCCGGAAGAGTCGATAGCGATTCACCGGATGGCGGTGCGTCACGATCTTCCCCGCCTTCTCCCAGTTGCGCAGAGTATTCGGGGCGACCCCGAGATACTCGGCTGCCTCCGAGATCTTGAGATATTCCCGCAACTTAGCCACGCAGGGGCCTCCCAGGGCCACGTCGTTCCCTACCAAACCTTACCAAGACCACGACGGGATGCAAGCCGGTGGCCCCGGACCTGTCCGAGTTAGCGACTTTAAGTTTTAATTTCATGTGTTGATATGCAAAAATCTAAAGAATTTGAACACGGCACGATGGTGTGAGCTTCCTGCCCATGTATCCCGGTCATCCGGTCTGTCCTGGTACCGAACGAGAGGGTCAGTGGGGAGCGGGTCGCCAAGGTGGTGATCATGTCAATGTCCATTCCGGGCACGAGCGTCAAACCAATCCAACTGATAGAATCCTGCAAGTCCGACATCTCGGCGAGAGGCGAAGCGGCTTCAATCCATCCAATACAAGCTGTGGACTCGATGAAAATCCTTTTCCTGCACGGCTGGCACTCGGTCCCCGGCGGGATCAAGCCGAGTCACCTGACTCAGCACGGCCATGAGGTCTTCAACCCGCCCCTCGATGACGACGACTTCGGCCAGGCTCTTCGCTATGCCCAATTCGAGTACGACCGCCATCGCCCCGAGGTGATCGTGGGCTCCTCAAGAGGAGGGGCCGTGGCGATGAATCTCGATTCTGGATCGACCTCGCTCGTGCTCCTCTGCCCGGCGTGGAAACGCTGGGGCACGGCCACAACGGTCAAGCTGGGCACCTTGATCCTGCACAGCGAGGCCGACGACGTGATCCCGATCGCCGAGAGCCGGGAACTGGTGCGGGCCAGCGGCCTGCCCGAGTCGGCGCTGATCATCGTGGGCAACGACCATCGTCTGGCAGACCCCGAGCCACTGGCGGCGATGCTGGCGGCGTGCGAGAGCAAGGACGACCTGATCGACCGCATGGACGCCGTGAAATTGCCCTGCATAATTGATGAATAGAATCGACCGGCGTGGTGGAGCGAGAAGGCATGAACGAGCCACAGCCAGTCAATCAATGCGACGACGCCGTCAACTCCATCGTGGTGTACCGGGTTATCGGCCTGTTCCTGCTTGCGGTGATCAGCGGATCTTCGGTATTCCTCGTTCACCAGGTTGCGTGGCCGTGGGTTGCGGTGTCGTTTTTCGTCGGAGCATTTGCTGGGATCTTCGTAGGGTTTAATTTTGGCGTCCATACGCAATTAACCGTGGCAACGATGGCGGTCGTGGCGGGGTTTCTTGAGGGCGTTTACCGGGGCTGGAAAGCCTACGGGTTGGCCGGGGCCGTACTCGGCGGGCCAGCGGGTCTTCTTGCCAGTGTTGTGTTGATAATGCTTACAATTATATTGATGACTGTCGTCGTTATGCTGTGTGGCGGAAATCCATTCGTGAGTGTCCCCGAAGAATCCTCCGGGGGCGGCGTAGGACGACGAGGACGAAACAAGAAGACTGGGATAACCATGACCGTACCCGACCGCAACACCTTCGAATCCGCATACGCAGGGCAAGCCCCCTGGGATATCGGCAAGCCGCAGCAGGCACTCCTGGAGGTGGCGGCACGAGTTCAAGGGTCGATCCTCGACGTCGGATGCGGCACGGGGGAGAACGCCCTCTACTTCGCCGGTCTGGGACGAAAGGTTACGGGCATCGACTTCCTCGCCGGGCCGATCGAGAGTGCGAAGCAGAAGGCCATCGAGCGGGGTTTGAAGGCGACGTTCCTCGTCATGGATGCCCTTGCCTTGACGTCTCTTCCCGAGGTGTATGACTCGGTGATCGACAGCGGCCTGTTCCACGTCTTCGACGATGCGGATCGGCGGCGATACATCCAGGGATTGGCGACCATCCTCAGGCCGGGAGGTCGGCTGTTCCTGGTGTGCTTCAGCGACGAGGAGCCCGGCACCCAGGGGCCGAGGAGGGTCACGCAGCAGGAGATCCGGGATTCCTTTGCGGACGGCTGGGCCGTGGAAGAGGTCCGGGCGACGAGGTTCGAGGTCGTCCCCGACCTGAAGGACATCTCGTTCAGCGAGGGCGGGCCGAGGGCGTGGCTCTCGGTGGTCCGGCGGGAGGGCTGACTCAAGCACAGGGAAGGCAGACCACCGGCCCTTGGCGACGGGATGCCGCCACGGGCCGGTCTGCACGAGCACTGCACCTCCTCGAAGGGGCTGGACCTCAGCGGAAGGTTCGTGCGGTGCGAGAAGTGGACGATCGTTTTCATCAAGGGCAAGTACAAGGGCCGGTCTCTTGAGCACGGCCAGGACGGTCCAGCCAGGCACGATCATCCTGCACAGCGAGGCCGACGACCTGATCCCGATCGCCGACAGCCGGGAACTGATGCGGGCCAGCGGATTGCCCGAGTCGGCCCTGGTCATCGTCGGCAACGACCATCGGCTGGCCGACATCGAGCCTCTGGCGGCGATGCTTGGGTCGTGCGAGGAGGCGCTCTCCTGACGGCGATGCAAACATCCGGCAGGGCGGACGCACTCGGCGATAACGGGCCGGGTATGCATCGAGCGACGGCAAAACCCACGAACCATCCCCCGATCCTCGGTGTCGAGAGGGGATTACGAGGATGGCGTCACGATCGGGGACGATGCGATGGGATGGCTGCGTCGGATGTTCGGGGGAGGCGATGGCGAGATGCGTCAGGAACCCCCGTCGATGCCCTGGGACGCTCACCCCTCGATCCTGGAGCACGTCCGTTCTCACGTCCCCGCCGACGGGCCGGGGTTGACCGCCGGGGGTGAGACGCTACCAGACGAAGACCGGATCGCCCAGGGCTCCAAGATCCGGTGGGCTGCGGGTGCGTTCGACGGGGTGGCGACCCACCACATGGGGACGGGGGAAGACGAGGAATCCGTCCGCAAGTCGGTGCGACTCGTCGCCGATTACTCCCGGCAGCCGACGGCCATGAACAAGGCCGCTGTCTACAACCACGTCATCGCCGCACATGTCGTCTCGATCATCGATGCCGTCATCGAGGCGCTGGTGAACAGACCCGGCATCGACCACAGCAGGCTTTACGAACTCGCCCGCTCCTTCGTCACCGAGGCTCCAGACCGGGAACCGGTCAAGTTCGGGATCGCCATCCTGGGCCTGTTCCGCCAGCCCGAGGACCTGGAACTCTTCCAGACGCTCGGTCGCCACGACGAATTCACACTCTTCTGCGTCGTCGCCCTCGCCAACGCCCCCGAGGGCCACGATGAGGCCCTATGGACGCTGGCCCGCAACGTCACGGGCTGGGGACGCATCCATGCGGTGGAGCGTCTCGCCCAGGTCACGGACCCGGCGATCAAGCGGTGGTTGCTCCGGGAGGGCTATCGGAATTCGGTCATGTACGAGTACCTCGCAGGGACCTGCGCCAGGGCCGGTGGACTGTCGATCGCCCTGACCGAGGGTCCGGTAGACAGAGAACTGCTGACCTCAGCCGGTGAGATCCTCCAGGCTTTGATCGCTGGCGGTCCCGCCGAGGGCATCGACGATTACGAGGATGCCCGCCCGGTGATCGAGTCGTACCTGGGCCACATGGCGGCGTCCGCCGAGACGGTCGAGGATTTCCTGCACGTCAACTCGATCAGGGGCTTCCTCGGCGAGGGCGAGGCCCGCTGGGCGACTCGCTACGATACCGGGTGGTCCGCCGAGGTCCGGGACGGGCTCCTCTCGGCTTGCGAGGAAATACTAGGTCGTCCCGAGTGGACGGATCGGGTCCGGGCGGGGTTGTCGAGCGTTGACGAACTGGAGTTGGCCCACGCCGACCGGGCGGCGAAGGCTTTGGGCATCGACACCTGGGACATCCACTGGCGAAGATTGCAGCGGCGGTCCACCGATCCTGGTCGGTGGTATCACGTAATGGCCCTTTGCGATGAGGCCCGCATCGGGGAGGTCGTCGAGTTTGCGGTGGGGAGCCTCGACCTGGCCGGGATTGCGACCGGGCCGGGAGACGAACTCGGGCTGGGGAGTGGGTTCGAGCCGCATCGGTGCTTGGATTACGTCCTCCAGGAACTCGGACGCTTCCCTGGGGAGGGTGCGACCCTGATCGAAGCCGGGCTGAGGAGCCCGGTCGTCAGGAACCGCAACATGGCCGTCGCCGCACTCGCCGGTTGGACACGAGGGGAATGGCCGGGCGGTCTCGAAGGGGCCCTGGAGCAGTCAGCCGGGTGCGAGCCAGACGAAGGCGTGCGGGAGCGGATGCGGCAGGTCTTGAGGGGGGAGGCGTTTTCCCCGTGATGGGGGCTCTCCACCGCTCGTGGCTTGATCGGACCGCTATGCCCCGTTTATGTATTCCCTCAAGTTCCCATGCCGAGGAAGTTTGAGTATTGGAAAGGTGCTCCCAGGTAGGTCAAGAGATGGGCGTCGAACCCAGGGGCACCCGGAGCGAGGCATGGTGAACGCCCAACATCCCAAGGGACCGCCGAGTCTGACCCAGAATCCCTGCGTCCATCCAGAACAAGCGAGCAGGAGACCCTCGTGCCGAGAGACCACCATCGCCAAGGGCGGGACAAGGACCTCTTGCGGAGACTGGCGAAAGATCGAGTCGGTCAGCATAAAGAGCCTGGTCGCCAGGACTCCGAAGCCCCTCTGGTCGTCGTTTGGCAGGTAGTTAACGACAACGGCAATCCGGTCCAGACTTTCTCCTTCGCCCAGAAGGACGACGCAGAACACCTCGTAAAGGCCCTGGCGGACCGGCCCGGTGGCCCTTTCACGCTTCGCCAGGCCAAGGTGTCTTCAGAAACCATCGACGACCTTCCTCCAGCCGACAAGCTGCCTTCCTGGGGCTCCCGAAGGAGATGTGGGAACGGGCGACCTATCGATCACTCCCCGATTCTCCCGGCCCGATCGTGGGTTCATCCTCGGGGGAGACAGAGACTCTCCTATTCAGCGTCCTGAGCGGGAACGAGAAGCCGGTTGTCCTCAAGGTCGAGATGAGCCTGGACCAGATGATCTTCCTGGCGAGCAAGATCATGAACCACGTCGCCAGGATGACCAAAGAGCCCATAATAAGGCGGTGAAGATGATCGGCGGACCGTGCACGCAGAATGAGTTTGGAAGTCGGGCTGAGGGTCGGATGTTCTCGGGATGAAGTGCTGGCGAAGTTGAAGCGGGTGGTCAACCGGCGACATGGGCGGTCCATCTTGCGGAGTGCCGCCACGATGCCGATGCTGGGCGTCCAAAAAAGTCTCGTCGAACGAGTCCAACATCTCCGACGGTCGGGGCAAGATGCGCCTCGGCCCTCGCCAGCCGATCGGGCTGCGAATTCAACACCGTTGAAGCCGGTCGTCACCTGCTACCATCCTTGCCCGATCAGGGGACCCCGGCCAGCGAAGGCACGAGCAGGAGGAGATGGAAATCCCTTGCGATTGCTTATGAGTGTCCTGGAAGAATTATTGACTGGACATCTGGTTTTCGGGAGAAAGCGTCTCGCCATCCGGCATCGGCTCGGGGCATGGCATCCAGTTCTTGTCGGGCTGGGTGATGGTCGGACACTTCGAGCCGGTCGAGAGTCGTCCTCCCTGGGTTTTGTGAATTCACAAAAAATCCCCTTCTTCGCCCCACACGCCCTGCGAAACACCGGCAAAGTCCGCAAACTATGGGACGCCCTAAGTTTCGCCGACACAGGGACTTGAAGACGCAAACTTGACAACGGGAGGGGTTTCTGGAAAGATGAGGGCTCGAACTACGGAACCGAAGGTTAGAGGTTCGAATCCTCTCGGGTGTATTTCCGCCAGCCCCGGACTCGATCCGCCCCGATCCGTCCCCAGCGAGGGGCAAAGCCTCCTCTCCCGGCATCCTCGCTCGTCTCAGCCCTTCCCGGAGACGGGCTGACGGAACCCTCGTTCGGTGGTGTCTTTCGGGTCGGTGGAGACGGGCCCGTCCCTCCAGAGCCAGCGCATCATCTCGGGCATGATCGCCCCGCCGAACTTCTGCCCGTGATTGTTCATCCCCCACGAATAATTCACGTCGTAGCCCTTCTGCGACAGGGCCTTCATCAGGCGGACGTTCTGGAAGAACCAGTCGCGGGTCTCGTCGTACTCGCCGCCCCGGCGGAGGCCGCGGTTGTCGTTCCGGCCGTCGCACAGGAAGACGCGAATGGGCTTCTTCTCGGTCGCGAGCACCTTCTCCGGGTAGACGTGCCCGCCTCGGAGGTTCACGAAGCTGCCCACGTTGCTCAGGACCTTGCGGAAATGATCGGGCGCTCCCACGCGACGGTGAACGCGGCGATCGCGCCCGAGCTTGAGCCGCCGATCCCGTGCATCTCGGGGTCCTTCGAGATGTTGTAATCCTTCGCGAGCGCCGGCATGAGCTCCTCGGTGATCACCCGGGCGTACTTGTCGTCGAGCGAGTTGTACTCGGTGGGCCGGTTGGTGTCGCGATCTCCCCAGTTCCGGGGGGTGGGCTCGGGCTGCTCGGGCCGGCGTCCGGGATTGATGAACACTCCGATCATGACCGGGATTTCTCGGCGGTAGATCAGGTTGTCCATCACGTTCTGGGCGCGGATGTCCCCCTTCTCGTCCTTGAACGCCTGGCCGTCCTGATAGACCATCAGCGCCGCCGGGACGGCCGGGTCATACTGCGCGGGGACGTAGACCCAGTAGGTGTGCTGAGTGCCGGGATAGACCTCGCTCGGCAGGGTGAACGGGCCTCGGATTTCTCCCTTCGGGACGCCCTCTTGAGGGAGCGAATCGGGCCCCAGGCGATACTGCGAATCGGGGTTCGCGGCCTTCGGGGGAGTCTCCTGGCGCTCGCCCGAGAGGCGGCCAGGCCCGCCAGTCCGAGACCAACCGCAAGGACCATCGCGTTTCTCATCCGAATCCTCCCCGGGCAAGAACGATCCCCGACCCGCCGACCAACCCGGCTGGCGACGCGAATCCCGGACAGGCTGGGGAGCCGCAGTTCGAGGACGAGGCGCCCGTCCCCATCCTGTCCGGGATTCTTACTTCTTCAACGCCTGATCGACAAACGTGAACAGCGCCTTCGTCCCGGGGTCGTCGGGCACGCCCAGTTGCTCGTTGATCTTGTTGTGGGTCGATTCCCGGGCGGAATAGACCGAGACCGGCACGCCCGCCTTCTTCAGCTCGCTGGCCAGCCGTTGGGCCTGGGCGCTGGTGTCGGGATGGTCGCCCACGTGCATGATCAGGAACGGAGGGATGCCCTTGTCCTTGGCCACGTGGGTCACGGCGGAGAAGTCGCGATGTTTCTCGGGGGTATCGCCGAACTTCTCGCGGTGGCCGAACTTCGCCTGGGGCTGGCCGTGAACTCGCCGCCGGGTCTCGGCCGTCTCGATGATCGCCGGGACGTCGTAGGTGTCGCCGTCCACCGGCACGCAGCCCTTGAGGATCGCCAGGGAGAGCCCTTCGGCCTTCAGGTAGCGATCGTCGACGCAAATCAGGGCGGCGAGCTGCGCCCCGGCCGAATGGCCCATCACGAGGATGCGGTCCGGGTCTCCTCCGAACTCGGCGATGTGGTCGTGGACCCATCGGAGCGAGCGGGCCACGTCCCGGACGATCGTCCCCATGTCCACGTCCGGCAGGAGCCGGTAATCGGTCGAGACGAACACGAATCCCCGGTCCGTGAACGCCCGGGGCTTGGCCTGGACCTCCGCCTTGTCCCCGGTCTGCCAGCCCCCTCCGTGAATCCAGAAGACGACCGGCAAGTTCCTGGCATTCGGAGGCGAGTAAACGTCCAGTCGTTGCCGATCGTGGGCCGGGGAGGCATACGGGATGTCTTTCCGGACGGCCTGCGCGGTCGCCCCGGCGCCCGTCGCGAGCAAGAGCAGTGGCAGAAGCGGCGTGGCCCGTTTCACGGTCGTTGGCCTCCCCGGCTCGTGGTCATTTCTCGGTCTTGACCCGGATGTTCCGATACTCGACCACGTGGAGCTCCGATTGCAGGGCCAGGGGGCCGCGATCGGGGATCGCCAGGGCCGCTTCCAGGAGCTCGCCGTTGCAGGTGCAGCGGGCTTTGGAGCCGGTCACGACCACCTCGATCGCGTTCCAGTCCTCGGGCTTGTAGTCCTTCAGCGTCTTGTACGGACCGACCCGGGGATAGTCGCGGATCTGGAGCTGGTGGGCGAGCGCCTTGTCGCGGAGGTGGATCCCGCTGTTGGCGTCCTTCGAGGCCCGGAATTCGAGGCGGAGCGTGAAATCGCCGTCGAACGACTCCGGGGTGTCGATCTCCGTCATCTTCGGCGGAGAGTCCTTCGACCCGGTGATGACGAGGACGCCATCCTTCACCGCGAACCGGCCGTCGTCGGTGGCCGTCTTGCCGGCGAGGTCGGCCTTGCCCAGCCTCCAGCCGGTCAGGTCCTTCCCGTTGAACAGGGAACGAAATCCCGGCTCCTCGGCGCGAGACGCGGCGAGGAGGACCGTCGAGGCGAGGACCGCGAAGACGGCGGTTCTCGGCGTCGAAAGGTGAGGGGACGGACGCATGAGGGAGTTCCTCGCAGGGGGATCGGCCCGCCGGACGGCTCGTTTATAGGCGAGCGGACCCGGCGGAGCAATCCCGAGGCGAGGAACGGAGGGCGACCGTCGGGCAGTCTCCCGGGGAGTTGAGGTCTCGGGAAGCGGTCAGGCGGTCGGGGCGGGCCCCGGAACATCCAGGATGACGGCCGAAGCCGAAGGCTCGACGGCCTGCGAATCCTCGGCCTCGCCTGGCGCGGTGCCCGGGGGCTTCGCCTTGCCCTTGGGCGGCTCGGACTGCCGGACGGCGCACTGGGGGTGGACCCCGGCCCGGGAATAGACCTCCTCGTGGCAGACCGGGCAGCGGACCCGGTTGGAGACGGGCTGGCGAGGAGTGTGATAGGACCTGGGATTCATCACGGCCGCCCTCGGGGTGAGAGAACTCGGGAGGAGACCGGTCAGGCCCCTCCGGGAGAGCGACGGGACCGGGCGGGTCGGGCGGTTGCGGCGACCGACGAGTCGACGCGACCCAGAGGTTCCCACACCAGACGGACCAGGGCCTCCCCGGTCACCGGGTCGGTCGCGCCCAGGTCGGTCACGGCGGTCAGGGAGACGAGGACGGAGTCGCCCCCCTTGACGAACGACGGCGGGCCTCCGGCCCGGGAGCTAGTCTGGGCGAAGAGGATCGCCTCGCCCGCGGCCAGCGACTGGCCGGCGGGCAAGGGGACGATGGCCTCGCAGCTCCGGCCCCTCTCGATGTCGGAGAGCTGGCGCTCGTTGGCCGGATACGTGTTCATCGAAGAGGCCGCCTCGGATTGGGGTTCGATCGGGGGACGGCCTCTCGCCGATCCGTGGCCGGGGGGCCGGGTCGGACGGGAATTCGGATCAATACCGGCCGCCGCCGCCGCCGTAGCCGCCACCGCCGCCGCTCCGGCCGCCGCCGCCGCCGCCGTAGCCGCCACCGCCGCCGCTCCGGCCGCCGCCGCCGCCGCCGCCGTAGCCGCCGCCGCCGCCACCGCCGCCGCGAGACTCACGGGGCTTGGCCTCGTTCACCGTCAGGTTCCGGCCGTCGTGGTCCCGGCCGTTGAGGCCGTCGATGGCCGCCTGGGCCTGGGCCTCGGTGTCCATCTCCACGAACCCGAATCCCTTCGAGCGGTTCGTGTCCCGGTCCACGATGATCTGGGCATCTGCACTGCTCCGAAGGGGGCGAACAACGCCTCCAGGTCGGACTCGTTCATGTTGTAGGTGAGGTTGCCGACGTACAGCTTCTTGGCCACGGAATGCTCCGAACGAAAGGCAGGACGACCCGCGAAGGCGCTTTCTGGGTCGAGGAGAAAGGGGCCTCGTGCGAGGCCCGAGCGGAAGGAAGGGCGAGAGAGGGGAGCAGGGGACCGGACCGTGAGGAGCCAGCGTTGCCGCTCGGTCGTCGAACCAACCAATCAGAGCATGACAAAAACACGGGAAAATTGATAGCCCAATTCCGCTCCGGATTCTCGGAATGGCCCCGCGACGGCCCGACGGCGATGGACAGGCGGGGCGTCCGGGCGTAGCCTGGGAGGTCCGGGCGGCCCGTCTCGGTCCCCGATCGCCGGGGACAACGCCGATCGCCGGCCCTCTGCGGATCGGCGGCGCCCCGATGCTCGAACCGTCTGCTCCGGGCCCTCGGCCCGCCCCCAGGGTCCGGGAATCGGCCGAGTTCCGCCGGACCCATTATCGCGTGTACGACGAGGACGGATTCGCCACGTCCTTCGCGATCACCCCGCCCCAGAACGCCACGCTCGACGCCGTGGCCGAGTATCTCGCCGAGCGGTTCGACGGCCTCGACGGCACCGGGTTCGAGTCGAAAGACCTCGTCGTCCTGCTCGGCCCGAGGATCGTCGCCGTCGTCCGCAAGGGCCTCGACGGCCGCCCCGAGATCACGAGATTCGCGGAGTGAGGATCGCCGAGGCCGTCTACGCTTCACGTAGGATTCCTCGGGGTCATCGGTAGTCGTCCCGGATCGGGTGGAAGACGTCCAGGGCCACGGCCGGGCCGTCGAGGGTCACGACCTTGTGGAGGACCCCTCCGGGGATCCTCCAGATGTCTCCCGGGTTCACGATCCTCGTGACCCCTCCGACGGTGAATTCCAGCCGTCCCGAGATCAACAGGCCCATCTGCTCGTGGGGATGGGCGTGCTCCAGGACGACCGAGCCCGGCTCCAGGTGGACGACCGAGAACATCATGCCCTGGCCCGACGTGGTGAGGATCTCCACCCCGGGGAAGATCGCGTGGCGAGACCCGGAGCCGGACGGGATGAAATAGGAGGAGGCGTCGAGGTCCCGGTCGGGCACGTCAACGCCTCCTCGATCCGGATCGGGCGACGATGAAGCCGCCCCACTCGTTGAGGAACGCCTCGCGGGTGACGGCGTCGCCGAAGCAACCGCGGATCACGTCGTCGAGCTTCTCGCCGCCTTCGAGCATCCCCCGGACGAAGAAGGGGAATTGCGGCCTCATGGCGGTCGCCATCCAGTCGCAAAGGCTGAAGCCCAGGGCGCGGATGGTCTCCGGGGCGGCGTCTCCGCCGAGGCCCTCGTTCGCCTTGGCGACCCAGCCCAGGCGGTATTGCTCGGCGGCGGTCTCCCCGAGCTTGCGATAGTACGTGCTCCCCCGAGGATCGGCGCCCGAGGCCAGGTAGGCCCCGAGCCCGTAGACCAGCCAGCGAGGAGGCTTGCCGCCCGCCGTGAGCGCCGAGCCGGCGAGCTGCTCGGTCAGGAGGCCGGCGAGGGTGCGGTCGGGGCCGTCGGGGGCCTCCTCGGCGGCGGCCTTCTTCGATCGGCTCGACTTTTTCGGGGTCGCCTTGCTGGTCGCCGCGCCGGCCGGCTCGGCCGCTCCGTTGAGCGGGTCGGCCGCCGCGAGATACGGCTGTTCGACGTCGAGGCGGCCGTGGGCCTCGATCCCCTGCTCGACCTCGCGGTTCTCGTTGCTGCGGACGAATTCGACGTAGCTGGGCACGTCGTTGAATACGAACAGGCTGATCTTTTCCAGCCCCGAGAGGGAGCCCGACGCCTGGGGGCCGAGGATCGTCATCAAGGTCCCCCTCTGCTCGTCCAGGCTCTTCAGGAGCTTCTGGGCGCGGTCGGGCGGGAGGTTGCTGAAGAGGAGGAAGTTCTTGCCGGGGGTGACCGTCGGCTCGGTCTTGGACGAGGCCTTCTTCCATCGTTCGAGGGAGGCGGCCTCGACCTTCTTGTCACGCTCCTCCACGGAGAGCTTGGCGAGTTCGGACTTGCGGCGGGCCTCGACCGTCGGGGCGATCGATTCCAGGGTCGCCGTCGGCTCCTTGCCGGCGTCGAGCCGGGCGCCGGCCTTGATCCAGTCCTCGAGCTTGGCGATCGTCTCGGGCGCGAGGTTCGTCTGGCCCGGGGGCATCTTCTGGCCGTCGGCCTCGCCCCGGACCCGGAGGATCAACTGGCTCTGCTCGGGGTTCCCCGGGACGATCACCTTGCCCTTCTCCGAGCCGTTCATGAGCTTCTGGAAGGTGGTCAGGTCGAACCGTCCCCGGCGCTGCTGGGGGTTGTGGCAGCGGATGCAATTGCCGACGAGGATCGGGGCGATGTCCCGAGAGAACTTGATCGCCAGGTCATCCTCGGCGGCCGGGGCGTCGGCCCCTTTCTTGGCCGGGGGGCCGGCCTTGGCCGTGCCTTTCTTGGCCTTCCCCTTGCCCTTGGCGGGCATGGCGCCGTCCTCGGGCTTCTCCTCGGCGTCCATCGCCCCTCCGACGGGCGACGCGGCCGGGGGCTTGCAGATCGGGCAGGGCTTGAACTTCTGAGCGACGGCGTCGTCGGCCGAGGCGAACTCGACCTTGGTCCGGGCCGTCAGCTTCTTGGCCGAGGCGCAGGAGGCCCGGTGGTAGACTTTCGCCGACTTGTTGCCGACGATCGCCTCGTCGTCTCCGGCCGGGTCCTGGGCGAACAGCAGCGCCCCGCCCAGGCTCAGGGCCAGACCGGCCACGAACCCAACCCACCTCGGACCCCGCCGCGCCTCGATCATGGCCTCGTCCCCCGGGTTCCTGCACGATTGGATGCCGTCATTGTCACCGGGACGGCCCCATTTCGCAAGGGCGTAGGGTGGAGGAAATCCCCCCGGGGCCTCGGGCGAGCGCAACCCGCCTCGTTCCGGGTCCGGATCGCGACCGAAGGGACGAGCCCGCCCCTAGGGGCGAACCACCAGGGGCGCCTCGCCGACCGCCTCCCGGCCCGAGACGAGGTCCTTCTGGACGAGTCTCAACCGATACGAGCCGGGGGGAAGCTCGGGCGGGACGGTCAGGCGGTAATTCACGAAGAAGTCGCGGCGGCGACGGCGGCATTCGTCCTCGGCGATGCCCAGGTCTCGCGACCAGGCCGGCTCGCCGCCGGCCTGCGGGACGATCGCCACCGTCGTGGCCATTCGAGACCGGACCAGCTCGCCCGACGGCTCGACGGCCAGGCCCTCCACCTCGCAATAGAGGATCGCCTCAACGCCGGGGCGGATGGCTTCGACGGGGAGCGGCACCACGTTGCCGAAATTGACCACCTTGCGACAGAGCCGCAGGTCGGCCACGGCGAATTCCGGCTCGATCGGGGCCGGCGGGGCCTCGGGTTCCGACTTCGGCGGCTCGGAGGAGCCCTCGGCCAGGGCCGACAGGACCGTTTTCCACAACGACGAGTCGCCGGTCTCCGCCAAACAAAGCAGCAACCGCTCGCGGGCCGCCCAGAGCTCGGCGTCGGGCCCGCCCTCTCGGGATTTGTCTCGGGCGGTGGCGATCAGGCGGGCGATGTCCGCCCTCCAGGCCGCCGACGGGTCGGGGGGCGGCTCGGCGACGGCCGGAACGTCCGAATCGCGTAAAGATCCGTCTTTCCGCCCGGCATCCGTCTCTTCCGTTTCTTTACGCGGAGTTTCCGCTTCCGCCGGAGGGGCCTCGGGAGGCGAGGGCGGGGGGATCGGCGATTCGCCGAGGATGGCACGCTGGACCTCGGCGTCCCGCGCGGCGGCGGCGTCGAGGATGGGCGTCGGGGGCAGGGGCGGGGGCGCCGTCGCCTTCGGCGGGCGCATCGCCTCCTCGTCGCTGATCGGCCGGAGGGGGGGCAGGGGAGGGAGCGGGACGGACTCGGCGGAGTCCGCCGCCATCGCGACCGACGGAGCGGCCGGGCCAGCCGGCGAGGCGCCATCGAGGCTCGCCCGACGGGCCGGCAGCCACCGGCACCCGGCCATCGAGGCCACCATCGCCAGGGCCAAGCCCAGCGCGGACCGTTGGATCCGGCGCCCTTTCGCCATCGAACCCCCTCGGAAGTGCCTCGCCTCGACACCCGCGTGACCCTCGTCCCGGTCGGCGGGGTCCTCTCGAAGTGCGTCGCGACGGAATACCCCAATCGGCCGATCGCGGCAATGGGACTTGTCCCGCGCGCGGCCCGGATCATGGCCCGGGTCGGTCGCTCGCCAGGGTCGCGAGCCGGAGGGCAAGCCGCGATCGGGCCTCGCGATCGAGCCGAT
Organism: uncultured Planctomycetota bacterium; assembly: GCA_963737655.1. Classification (GTDB taxonomy): domain Bacteria; phylum Planctomycetota; class Planctomycetia; order Isosphaerales; family Isosphaeraceae; genus JAQGHR01. Next base: position 625,156 of record CAVTTN010000002.1, read on the forward strand.
CGAGCCGGCGGGCCTCGTTCAGGCCGATCCGGGCGAATCGGAGCGTGGTCCCCGGTCGGGCCTGGCCGAGGCGGTCCAGATCGGCCGAGATCACGTGGGCCACGACGGGATACCCGCCCATCGTCCCGCAGGCCGGGCCGAGGAGGATCGGCCTTCCTCCGGCGATCTGGACCGCGCCGAACCCCACCGGGGCCGACAGCCGGGACGGGTCGGCCCGGACCTCGATCCGGGGCCCTTCGAGCCTCAGACCCACCCGGTCGGACTCACTCTCGACGACGAAATCGCCCACTTCGAGGCTCCCGGAGACGACGGCCGAGGCATCCGGCCCCTCGACCACGCGAATCGGGCCGCCGCCCGGGTCGGGGACGACGACATCCCGAAGGCGACGGATCGGCGTCCCTCCCGGATTGGCCGGGAGGACGGTGCCGGGCGTCAGGGCGTCCTCGCTCGATCGGCTCCCCAGGATTGCTTCGCTCGTCCAGCCTCCCCGGACGGCCAGAAAGAGCCTCGCCCCCGAGGCCGAGCCGCCGATTTCGAGCCGATCCCCGGCGAGGAGGCCGATCGTCTGGGGAATTCGCAAGGGGATCGCCCGGCCGGCCGCGGTCTCGACCCTTGCGACCATCGGGGCCCCGGCCAGGGCGAGGGCCAGCGGGATCTCGGCAAGGAATCGGCCTCCCAGGAGGCAGAATTCGACGACCGCGGCCCCGGGGGGGTTGCCGATCAGGGCGTTCGCCACGGCCGCGGAGAGCCGATCGAAAACGCCCGAAGTGGGGACGCCCGAGTGCCGGAACCCCAGCCGGCCGAGGTCCTGGATCGTGGCCCTCGGGCCGATCGTCAGGATTCGGAGCATGGTTCGGCGAAGCTCCGGGGGGCGATCCCGAGCGTCCTGAGCGTGGAGAGGACGAGGTCCGCCAGGGCGACCGAATGGGGGTTGTCGCCGTGGAGGCAAATCGTCTCGATCCCCCGACTCACGAGCCGGGCGACCTGATCGGCGATCTCGGCCGGGTCGTCCAGGACGGCCCCGGGCTGGTCCCTCGGCACCAGCCGGCCGTCGGGCGAGTAGCGGCGATCGGCGAAGCCCTCGCCGACGAATCGGACCCCCTGGAGGGCGGCCTCGGCCTCGACGGCCCCTCCGGGGAGGCCAAGGACCGGCAAACCCAGCTCTTTCGCCGCCTCCACGACGGCTCTCGCCACGTCTGGATCGCGCTGGGCCCGGTTGTAGAGGGCGCCGTGGGGCTTCAGGAACGCGATTTCCACGCCCTGCGGCTCGGCGATCGTCTTTATATGACCGACCGAGGCGACGATCAGCCCCCGGACGTCCGGCTCGTCGCGGTCTCGGCGTCCGAACCCTTCGCGGTCGGGATAGCCGGGATGGGCGCCGACGGCCACCCGTCGGGCCTTCGCTTCTTGCAACGAGGCGGCGATGGTGTCATCGTCGCCGGCGTAGCCTCCGCAGCAGAGGCTCGCCGAGGTCACCCGGGCGAGCAACGGGACGTCCCAGGGGCAGCCTTCGCCGAGGTCGGCGTTGAGGTCGATCGAGGCGGAGGCGGGCATCGGTCAGTCCTCGCCTTCGAGTTCCAAAACGCCGTCTTCCACCATCCGCCGGGCCTGGTCTTCCAGCTTCCCCCGGATCGCGTCGAGGTTCGCCGGGAGCGAGCCGGCGGAGATCTCGCGGAGGGTCCGGAGAGCGGCCGTCGGCTTCTGGCGGTCTCGGAGGAGGACCTGGGCGAGCTTCAGCTTCATCCGGGGGGCGGCGGAGGAGTCCGGGTACTTCCGGCAGAAATCCCTCATCAACGGGATCGACGCGGCCTCCGCCTTCCTCGCGTGACATTCCTTGATCAGCGCGAGGGCGTCGGATTCCGACGGCCAGTTGGGCAGGACGCGGGCCGATTTGTCGAAGGCCGAGACCGCTCCGTCGAAATCCTCGGACTCGATCAATCGGCGGACCTTGGCGACGGCCTTCGCCGCGCGTTCCTCGTCGGTCGGGACCTCGGCGTCCGCCTCCGCCCGGCGGGCCCGCCGGGCGTCGTTCTTCTTCTGGCGGTCGAGCCGTTGTTCGCGGAGGGTCCAGTCCTTCGCGAGCCGCTTTCGCTGCTTCCAGAGCGACAGGACGTCCCACCCTTCGCAATCGACGAGGTTCGCCTTGAGCATGGCCCAGCCGATCGCCGCGCCCCCGACCGCCCCGGAGAGCTTCGCCACCTCGGCCACCACGTCGAGGCCGCCGATCCGGTGGGCCCCGGTGAACCCGTGGATGGCGAGGAACAGCAACTGTTCGCCGATGTAAAAGGCCGCCACCGTCGTGTAAGGCAGCTCCAGTTGATGGACGGACACGCGGAACCCGAACATGAAGATCCAGGTGCAGCTGAGCTCGTTCCTCGGGCCCAGACCATGCAGATCGCCAGCAGCCCAAACACGATGCTCGCCGCGCCGGACGACGTCCCCTCCAGCCCCGACCTCAGCAAGACGATCTGCGTGAGCGCCGAGCTCGCGACCCCGATGGCGAGGTAGATCAGGGAATACCGGAGCATCCCCAGCTTCCCCTCGACCACGATCCCGAAGGCCCAGAGGAAGACCATGTTGCCGATCAGAGAGCCGATCCCCGGATGGACGAAGTTCGACGTGACCCACTGGAGGGGGTGCAACCCGTCGCCCAGGGTCAGCGCGTAGCGGTCGAACGTCGAGCCCGCCGAGGGCTCGTCCAGGTCCTCCTCGGCGGAGCTCCGGGCACGGTCGGCCCAGAGGATGCCGAAGAAGCACGCCAGGTTCAGGACGATCAGGGCCACGGTGGCCTTGGGCCAGTGGTAGAGCGGAGCATCGGTCCCGGTCGGGATGATGAGCATCCGACGTTCCTCCTCGCCGATCGATGTCCTCTCGGGCCAGCCGCCTACTATACTGGCCTTCGCGGTCCCCGATCAGGGGATTCGGGGAGATCGGGGCGAGATTTCGTCGTCAGGAACCGCATCCTTGTCCCCACTCCCCGGCCGGGGACGAGATTTGCTGCCGCTCGATCTCACCGAGCCTCTCGCAGGAGCCCGCCGAGAAGGCGTTCGAAATCGTCGCGGCCGATCGGCTCGAACCGAAGACGGTCCCCGGATCGGATCGGGAAGAGGCCGAGGCGGAGGTCGGCGATTTGCAGGGGGGTCCGGCCGAGGAGGTGCCATCCTCCGGGGGAATTTCTGGGATAAATGCCCGTCTGCCGGCCCGCGATCGCCACCGAGCCCGCGGGCACCCTCGGCCGCGGGGACTCCCGGCGAGCGAGCCCCTGCAGTTCCGGGGGGAGGTCGCCGGCATAGGGAAAACCGGGCTGGAACCCCACCGCCATCACGTCGTAATCCTTCGAGGCGTGGAGCGCGATCAGGCGATCCACGCTCATCCCCAATCGGCCGGCGATCTCGGCGAGGTCGTCGCCGTCGTAGAGGACGGGAATTCGATGGAGAGTGCCCGCGGAGACCTCGGCGGCCGTCGGCTCGACCCCTCGCAGGCGTCCACCGATCCCCTCAACGTCGTCGGCGTCGGGTTCGAGGAACACGCCCACGGATCGGTAGGCGAGGACGTGCTCAAGAACTCCCGGGACGGGGTGCGCCCGGAGCCCCGAGGCCCAGGCTCGGGCGAGGGCCTCGGTCTCGAACCGGGCGAGGAACGCGCGATCTCCGAGGGGGGCGAGGTCGATCATCCGTCGCTCGGAGACGGCCACCAGGGCGGGGGGGCGTCGAAGTATCGGGGATCGTCCAGGCCGAAGGCGTCGGCCACCCGGTTGAAGAAGGCGAAGAGGGCCGTGATGTAGACGGCCTCGGCGATCTGAGGGTCGGTCCAGCCGACGTCTCGGAGGGTCTCGACGTCCTCATCGGTGGTCTTGTAGGCGTGTTTCGTGACTTTCTCGGCGAACCGCAACAGGGCGCGCTCGGGCTCGGTGATCGGGGCCGCTTCGATATCGGCGGCCGCGAGGCACTTGTGGACCTCGGCGATGGGTTCCTGCAACTGCAGGAAGAAGGCATGCGCCCCGGTTCAGTAAGGGCACCGATTCAGGGCCGAGACCAACGTGGCGATCATTTCCTTCTGGCGGTACGCGAGATGCCCGTCACCAAAGTGGACGCGGTCGGACATGGCGACGACGTCCCGGAAGAAATCGGGGCGAAGGCTGAAGCACTTGAGGATGCCGGGGACTTCCGGTCGGCCGGGGTTGGCGGCGAGCCACTCGCGGTAGGCGAGCGCGGCGTCTCCCGAGGCATCGTCCTCGCGGACCCAGCGAATCCTGGCCATCGCCGTCCCCCTCGCTTTACAATGACCGATTGAGGCCGATCGGCCCCGATCCTATCGCGAACCGAGCCGGAGGGGAATCATGGTCTTCCTGACGCTCGCCCTGGTCCTCGGAGCCGGCCCCGGCACCGAACCGGCGGCCGACTCCGTGACTCTTCGAGACGGCTCGACCGTCCTGGGCCAGTTGATCGAGCCGTCGCCCCGGGGGAAGGTCAACCTGGTGGTCCGCCGCTCCTGGGCGGAGAAAGCCCTTCCCGCGAAGCTCAAGGCATGGGAGGCCGCCGAGACGCCCACGACCCGCCGGGCCGTGATGGAGAGGCTGCGGCGGCTCGAAGCCTGGTCGCGAGACCGCGCGGCCTCGCCGATCGCCGAGGACGAGATCGCCCGATGGCTCCCCGAGGAGATCCGCCGGGTCAAGGACTCGCAAGAGAAGCCGCCGTTGATGGTCGTGAGCCTCAATCGGGCGGACGTCCGCCACATGACCCGTCGCCCGGCCGACGTGGCGAGGATGCTCCGCCAGGGCTGGCGGGCGAAGTTCGACGACGCCGAGACCAAGCCTCTCGAAGCGCTCAAGAGCGCCCTGGAAGGCCGCGGGTTCGCCCTGACCGACGTCGATCCCGCCCCCATCGACGCGATGCTGCCGATCCCGATCGAGACCGAGCCCCACTGGCGGGCCAGGCGAGCGGCCACCGAGGTCGCCCACGAGCCGGGCCTGAAGTTCCTGAGGACTCGCGGCCTCCTCCTGCCCGAATCGGCCAACGGCGGGGGCATCGACGGCGCGGCCCTGGGCAAGATCATGAACAACCTGCTCAACGACGGGCCGGCCGAAGATCCTCTGTCCGAGAAAGGGCGGGAGATCGCCGCTCGGGGCCGGGTCGGGATGCTCGTCACCCGGCTCGACACGGCCGAGGACCTCTCCGGGGTCTCGGTGAACATCACCCTGTACGCCCGGATCTCGGCCGACCGCTGGGAGCCCGCCGCCAGCCGGAGCGTCCAGGTGAAGGCGGATGAAGCCGCCCTGGCCGATGCGGGCAACATCGCCGCCGACCCCCAGGTCTCGGCCGTGTTCAAGACCGTCGAAGGGCTCGGGCTGGCCGTCCCCGATTCGTTGAAGCAGAAGAGCCTGGCGGTGGGATCGGCCACGCAAAAGGCCCTCGGAGGCGCGAGGACCGCCATCCAGCCGGACCTGGACTCGCTGGAGATCTCGCTGGCGGAACCCGTCCGCCGCGACCCGAAATGAGCTCGAGCTACGGAGCGGACGCCCGATCGAGCCGGTATTCGCGGAGGTCCAGGCCCGGGAACGAGACGAACCGCGTGGACGGCCGATACGCGCCGATCCTCTCGGGAAACGGATGCTCCCGGCGCCCGTTGCGAAGGCCGGTCGCCGCCCAGACGCGGTCGGGGACGCCCGGAGCGTCGGCCCGGTCGGCGACCTGGGAAAGACGATCGAGAACCGAAACATTCGGCGAGAGGTAATACGAGGCAGTGATCGCTTCCAGGTTCCGGACCCCCTCGGAAGGGAGCACCAGGACCGTCTCTCCGGGCCGAAGCCAGGCCGAGGCGCCTCGCCAGTCGGCCTTGGGATGAGTTTCCAGGGCATCGCGGACGCTCGTGACGATCATCAAGGCCGAGAGGCCCGAAACCAGGCCCCATCGCGGCCATTTCGACAAGCGAGCCAGGCCCGCCGCCAGCAGGATCAGGTAAGCCGGCGCCGTGAAGATCGTGTAGCGGCTCGGCCCAAAAATCGGCTGGCGGAGCGAGGCATAGCCGAAGAGGAGCAGGGGGGCCGTCGCCAGCCAGAGGAGCAACAGGAGCGAGGCCGACCGATCAACACCCTCCCCCCCGCTTCGGGGGAGAAAGGGCCTTGCGAGGAACTCCCGCCATCGTCGGCCGATCATGCCGAATCCGATCAGCCCGAGACACCCCGCCAGGACGATCGAATTGCCCCCGGTAAAGGCAATCGGCATCCCAATCAAGTATTTGAGCTTCAGGAACTCCCGGCCGACCACGTACTCGGGCTCATGGTCGAAGAACCGGCCGATCCAGGGGCCGACCGCAACGACCAAAACCACCAGCACGCCCAACCACCCCCGCCACCGCGCCCGGAACCCTCGAACATCGAGGAGGACGGCCATCCCCATCGCCGGGAGCATCAGCAGGGCCAGGGGATGGCAGGCGATCATCGCGACCAGGACCACGGCGAGCGCCGACCAGTCCCCCAGGCCTCCCTCATCCCGAGCCTTCCGCAAGAGCAACCATCCGACCGTGGTCAGGAGGACGAGGAGGGCGTACATCCTCGTCTCTCGCGAGTAGATCACCAGCAACGGCGAGATCGCCACCAGCCAGCTCGCCAGGAGGGCCGTCCGGCGGTCGAACAGGCGGCGGCCCAACGCATAGACGGCTCCCACCGTCAGCACGCCTGCCAGGGCGCTCAGCAACCTCGCCGAGAACTCCGACGGGCCGAACAGTCGGACCCACCCTTGAAGGATCAACGGATGAAGAGGCGCCCGGGAGGCGTCAATCTCGGACATCAGGCGGAGCAAGGCCGACGGGTTGGCGGTCCGGGCCAGTCGGATCGTGACGACCTCGTCGTACCAGAAGCTCCCTCGCCCGAGCCGAACGAGCCGGAGGGCCGCGGCGACCGCCACGATCCCGAGGAGCCGCAGGCGATCGGCCCCATTGTGAGGTTGAGCCTCGCCGGGGGTCTCGCTATCCTGAGAGGCCCGGGGGCTGTCCCCCTCGGCGGCCTTCGACGACGATGAGAACAGGGGCGATCCGATGGGTCTTTTCTCGGGCAAGACGGGCTTGGTCCTCGGGGTCGCCAACGACTATAGCATCGCCTGGGCCATCAGCCAGAAGATCCTGGCCGAAGGCGGGGAGATCGGCTTCACCCACCTCCCCGGCGAGAAGATGGAGAGGCGCGTCCGGCGGACCGTCCCGGCCGAGTCGAAGCTCATCACCCCGTGCGACGTCTCGAAGGACGAGGAGGTCGCGCGGGTCTTCGCCGAGGCGAAATCGACCTACGGCAAGCTCGACTTTGTCCTCCACTCGATCGCCTTCGCCCCGATTGAGGACCTCCGCAACCCGTTCGTGAAGACCAGCCGCGAGGGGTTCAAGCTGGCGATGGACATCTCGGTTTTCTCCCTGGCGATCGTCGCCCGCCACGCGGCGGAGGTCATGCCCGACGGCGGCTCGATCGCCACGATGACGTATTATGGCGGCGAGAAGGTGGTCTCGGGCTACAACCTGATGGGCGTCTGCAAGGCGGCCCTCGACTCGGCGGTCAAGTACCTCGCCTACGACCTCGGGCCTCAGAAGATCCGAGTGAACGGCCTCTCCGCGGGCCCGGTCAAGACGCTGGCGGCCTCGGCGGTCGGCGATTCGGACAAGCTCGCCGGGCTTTATGAAGCCGTCTCGCCCATGCAGAGGAACGTGATGAGGGAGGAAGTCGGCTCGGCCGGGATGTTCCTCCTGTCGGACCTGGCCAGCGGGATCACGGGAGAGATCCTCCACGTCGATTGCGGATACAACGCGATGGGGTCGCCGGGCCGGGCGATCGAGGCGGCGAAAGAGGGGAAGGTTTGAGGCGGCGTCTTTCATGACTCGCGTCGGCATCGGGTTGATCCGTCGGGGGGATCGCTTCTTGATCCGCCGCCGGCCTTCGTTGCCGGGGTCGCCGATGCCGGGGCTCTGGGAGTTTCCCGGGGGGAAGTGCGAGGCCGGGGAATCGCCCGAATCGGCCGTGGTCCGCGAGTGTCGGGAGGAGACGGGCCTGGCCGTCTCCCCGAAATCGCTCCGCCGGAGGGTCGAGCACGTCTATCCCCACGGGCACGTCGAGCTTTATTATTTCGACTGCGAGCCCGACGATCCGGCGATCGAGCCGGACCCTTCCGGCGGGTTCGCGTGGGTCGCGGCCTCGGAGCTTCCCGGCCTGGCCTTTCCCGAGGCCAACGGGCCGGTCCTCCGAGAGCTGGCCGAGGCGTTCGGTCGCGGTTCGTCGGGAAAATAAGGGGGCGGCATGAGCGCGCCGGTTCGGATGGCCCTGGCGCTCGGCCCATTGGCGGCGTATTTCTTCGTCCTGGGCGTCTGGCAATCGGGCCGGCGACCCCGGGTCGTCTCGGGGTCGCTCGACTTCGCGCTCCTTTCGGCCGGGCTGGGCTGCCTCGTCGCATTCGGCCCGGTGGGGGAGTGGGCGGTCGGCCTGGCGTTCCGCGGTCCGAGCCTCTGGGCATGGCTGGCGATGGCGTCGCTGGTGATCCTGGCCACGCTGATCGGCCTGCCCCGCGCGTCCCGGAGGCTGGTGGTCTATCACGTCCGGGCCGAGGACCTCGAACGGGCCGTCGGCCAGGCGATGGAGGGGATCTCGGGGCCGGTCGAGCGGACGCTCCACGGCTTCGAGGCCCGCGGCGAAGGCCGAGGGGTGACGGTCGAGGCCCGGCTGCGCTCCGGGGTCGTGGAGGGGCACGGGGTCCGGCCCGAGGCGCTCATCGCCTCGCTTCTCCGCGAGCTGCCCGCGCGATTGGGCAAGGCCTCTCCGCCGGCGACCTCGCTCGGGGCCGTCCTGTTCGCCCTGGCCACGGTCACGATGGGCCTCGGCCTGATCCTGGGCCGGTGGCCCCAGTACCGCGCCATCCTGGAGAGGATCGTGGGCCGGTGATCTCGATGAAGACCGATCGCCAGGAGCGCCTCGGGCGCTCCTGGCGGCCCTTCGGCGATCAGGGCGAAGCGGGGGCGGGCAGCTTCAACTCGCGGTCCAGGACGTTGTCCACGAGGCCGTAATCCCGGGCCTCCTCGGGGGACATGAAGCGGTCGCGGTCGGTGTCCTCCTCGAGCTTCTCGAGGGACTGGCCGGTGTGCTTGCGGTAGATCTCGTTGAGCTGCCGCTTCATCCGCAGGAATTCCTCGGCGTGGATGGCGATGTCGGTGGCGGTGCCTTCCATCCCGGCGAGGGGCTGGTGGATCATGATCCGGCCGTGGGGCAGGGCGTTCCTCTTCCCCTTCGCCCCGGCGGCGAGGAGGAGCGAACCCATGCTCGCGCACTGGCCGATGCAATACGTGGCGACGTCGCAGGGGACGTACTGCATGGTGTCATAGATGGCCATCCCGGCGGTCACGCTGCCGCCCGGGCTGTTGATGTAGAGGTGGATGTCGGCCTTGTCGTCCTGGTGGGCGAGGACCAGCATCTGGGCGACGATCACGTTGGAGACGGCGTCGTCGATAGCCGAGCCGAGGATGATGATCCGGTCCTGGAGCAGGCGGGAATAGATATCCATCGCCCGCTCTTCGCGGCCGCTCTTCTCGACGACGATCGGGATCAGGGGCATGGAAGTCCTCCGAAGGGGCGGGGCCGCGTTCAGATCGTGTCGAAAGCCTGGCGGGTTGCGCCGCCCTACGTTACGCCGACGGCTCGCCCTTCTTGGACTCGGCCGAGGGGATGTGGCCGACGACTTCATCGACGAGGCCGTATTCCTTGGCCTGGAGGGCGGTCAAGTAGCGGTCGCGCTCGGTGTCCTTGGCCACTCGCTCGATCGGCTGGCCGGTGTGCTTGGCGAGGATCTCGTTGATCACGTGGCGGCTCTTGATGATCTCCTCGGCCTGGATCTCGATGTCCGAGACCTGGCCGCCGACCTGCCCGTAGGGCTGGTGGATCATGACCTTGGAGTGGGGCAGGGAGTAGCGCCGTCCCTTCGCCCCTCCGGCCAGGAGGACCGCCGCCCCGGAGGCCGCCATGCCGATGCAGTAGGTGGAGATCTGGCAGTCGATGAACTGCATGGTGTCGTACAGGGCCAGCGTGGCCGAGACGCTGCCACCGGGGCTGTTGATGTAGAAGCTGATCCCCTGCGAGCGATTCTCGTACTGGAGGAACAGCAGCTTCATGACCGCCTCGCTCGCCGAGGCGTCGGAAATCGGGCCCAGGAGGAAGATGATCCGGTTCTCCAGGAGGAGGTCGCCGAGGGTCATCTGCCGTTGCCGGGCGTAGTCGCGATAGCGCTGGAGCCGAGGCTCGGAGATCGGATGGTCGAAGGTCATCGGTCGGTCCTCTGCTCGCTCGGACGCGCCGCCCGGCCTCCGGGGTTGGCCGCCGGGCGCGATCATTATAGGACGGAGGGGGCCGCCGGGCGAGATCTCCGGCCGGGCCGCGTCCCCGGGGGAGGGGCCGTCGCAAGACACGGCCGGGTGGCTCGGGTTCCGTCGTCGGAATCCGTGCCACCCGGAGGGCATTCCAGAAGGGCCGGGGCCCCCGGGGCCGACGGCTGGCGGGCTCTCAGGCCGAGGGTTCGGCGGCCTCGGCCGGCGCGGTCTCGGCCGGCTCCTCGAGGGCGGGCACGGCCATCTCGTCGAGCGTCTCGACGGCCCCCTCTTCCTCCTGGGGCATCGTCTCTTCCTCGTACTTCACGAATTCGAGGATGCGGTCGATCGTCTTGCGTTCGAGGATCTGGGTGGCCAGGCCCTCGCCCAGCCCGTCTTTCTCGATCCGGGCCCGGACCCGCCTGGGGGTCTCGTCGGTCCGGAGCGCGATCGAATAGATCTCGGCCTCGACGTCCGCCTCCTCGACCTTGATCCCCTCCTCCTCGGCGATCTTCGACAGGAGGAAGAACTCCTTGAGGTTGCGGAGGGTGAACTCGTGGGCGTTGGCGCGGACCTCGGCCTCCCTCGCGCGGATCTCGACCTCGGTCATGCCGGCCTGGCGCATCTCCTCGACCTGGCGGCGGAGGTTGGAGCGCTCCTGGCGGGCGACGAGGTCCGTGGGGAGGTCGAACGGCGCCTGCGACGAGAGCTGATCCATGATCTGGCGGCGGATCGCCTGCCTCTGCTGGAACGCGACCCGGCGTTCGAGGACCTCGCGGAGGGCCTGGCGGAGTTCGTCCTCGGTCTCGAAGCCGATCCGGTCGAGGAACTCGCGGTTCACCTCCGGCAGGCGGAGCGTCTTGAGGTCGTGGACGACGATCGTCACGCCGATCTTCTGCCCCCGGAGGGCGGGATCGGGCGAGGCGGAGCCCACCAAAGCGTCGGCGTCCCGCGAGTCCCCGGGCCGGGCTCCCACCAAGACCCCGGCGAGGTCCGGCACCCGGCCGTCCTGGAACCGGAGCTCCGGCTGGAGCCGGAACTGGATCTCCTTGGCCTGATTCAGGGCGATGCCGTCCTTGTGGAACCGGAGGTCGGCGGTGATGTAGTCGCCGATCTCGGCCCCGCCCTCGAACTTCGGGACGATCTGGGCGTAGCGCTCCAGGAACGTCTTGAGCTGGACCTCCACGTCCACGTCGGTGATCTCGCGGACCGGCCTCTTGACCGAGAGGGCCTTGTAGGCGGGCGTGGGGAAGTCGGGCTGGACTTCCACGTCCATCTCGAAGGTCATCGGCCCCTCCTCGGGGATCTCGATGGCCTCCAGGTCGAGGTTGGGCTGGGTGATCGCGTTGAGCTTGTAATCCTCGTCCAGTTGCTCCAGGGTCGCCATCAGCAGGGTGCTCTTGACCTGCCCGGCGACCTCCTTGCGGAACTTCTTCTGGATCAGGGACTTCGGAGCACGGCCGGGCCGGAACCCGGGCACGGCCGCTTCCTTCTTGACGCTGCCGAGCGACTCGGCGAACTGACGATCGACCTCGGCGCGAGCGATCGCGACCTTGAGGTGCTTCTTGCAGGGGCCGGCGTCGGTGATCTGGACGTCCAGGTCGAGCTTCGGCTTGGTCGCGACGGCCTCTTCGCCACCCTCGGGGGTGATCTCGGCCTGTTCCTCTTCCCCGGTGCTCATCGACGGCGTTCCTTCAAGCAAAAACGGGCCGGGCGGCCCCAGCCGCCACCACGCACCCGCGGCGCTTGAGCGATCGCCGCCCGACCGGAGTTATCGCGAACGTCTCTCGCCTCGTCGGCAAGAAGAATGGAGCGGGAGATGGGATTTGAACCCACGACAACCACGTTGGCAACGTGGCGCTCTACCCCTGAGCTACTCCCGCCAGGGCGACCCCTTTGGCATGGGTCGTGGAGCAAGAGTCAGTATAGGGACGCCCCGAGGGATTGCAAGCGGCTTCCCCGGAAAAATCGCGACGCCGGGCCGCCCAGCCCGCCGAAATCGTTTGCGATCCGGGGTTTGACCGGATAGCCTAGGGGGAGAGGTGCCGCCCCGATGCGGGCGATTCGCCTGGAGGGTCGGTGCGCGCGAGGATCTTGAATCATGGGTTTCCAGTTAGTCATCGTTCAGGGACGCAGCGCCAGTCAGATCCTCAAGGTCGGCGCCGGCGTGATGACCGTCGGCCGGCAGCAGGACTGCCAGCTCCGGATCGCCTCCTCGCAGGTCAGCCGGAAGCATTGCCAGCTCTTCGAGAAGAAGGGCCTCCTTCTGGTCAAGGACCTGGGTAGCTCCAACGGCACGCTGGTCAACGGCAAGAAGATCGCCGATCAACGGGTCCTGGAACCGGGCGATGAGCTGACCGTCGGTTCGGTCAAGTTTCGGGTCGAACGGCTCGAAGACACGGTCCTGATGCCCGGAGCCGTCAGCCCCAGCGCGGCGACCAAGCCCGGCGACACCGCGATCGCCCAGCCGATCACCGGCGAGAGCGAGATCATCGACCTGAGCGAGGAGGAAGACGACGAGGAGCCGACCAGCCACACCGCTCCGACCAGGACCACGGCCTCTCCCCGATCGGCCAAGGCCGCTCCCGCTCCCCCCGGAGCCCAAAGAGGACGAGGATGAGGCCATCGAGATTTCCGAGGACGCGGCGGCCGACTACTTGCTGAACATCGAGCTCGACGACGAGGACAAGCTCTGAGCCGACCGGCCTTCCCGACCCCTTCTTCGACATTTTTTCGCAAAACCACTCCAAATCTGCCACACCGTTGACAAAACCTCGTCTCGGCTATAAATAACAATAGCAGACACGGCCCGCGGCGCGGCTGGCCCCCCCTTGGTCCGGACGATGGTTTCCGTCCGACTCCCACGATCGCGCCGTTGGGTCTCGATGACCCGGCCGTGTTCGTGTCTGTGGATCGAAGGACTCTCCCCGATGGCTCGCCGCAAGAATCAACCCGACTCGGTCCGCGTGAAATGCTTCCTCTCGGAGAGGCTCCGCCAGATCCGGGTCGAGCTCTACGGCGAGCGGGGAGGGTCGGAGATGGCCCGTCGGCTCTCCCTGCCGATCCGCACCTGGTACAATTATGAATCGGGCGTGACCGTGCCGGCCGAAGTGATGCTCCGGTTCGTGGAGTTGACCAACGCGGAGCCGATGTGGCTCCTCCATGGGAAGGGCCCGAAGTTCCGGGCCGCGGCGGCCCCGGCCGGGGGGGACTCGGTCGAGGCCCTCCTCCGAACGGCCTTGCTGCGGCTGGAGGCCCAGGGGCCCGACACCAACGGATCGGCCGCCCGCGACTCGGATGAGAACGACTTGATCCGGGTCGATGGCGCCGACCACGAGCGGATCACCAACGAGGCCGGGCCGCGCTACCAGGCCGCCCACCGCGAATGGCTGGCCGCCCATCGCGATTGCCGCTCGTTGCGGATCGAGGGGGACGCCATGGCCCCGGTCGTGGCCGATGGCGCGTTCGTCGCCTATTCCGAGGACGAGGATGACCTCGGCGACCTCACGGGCAACCTCGTCGTCGCCTGGGTCGAAGGCAAGCCGATCGTCCGATGGTTCGAGCTCTCCGGCCGGTTCGCGGTCCTCCGCGCCGAGAACCCCGCCTGCGAGCCGGCCACGGTCCTGATCGACCTGGACGGCCCCGCCTCGGCGCGCCGAGTCCGCAAGGTCCTCTGGATCTCGACGCCCCACTGATCCGGCCCGAGCCGATCGCGGAGAGCCGCACTCACCAGCCGGGACAGGCATCCAGGCACGGCAAGATCAGGATCTTGCCGTCTCCCATCCGCCCGGTCCGGGCCTGACCCACGATCGCCCGGATCGCGGCCGGGGCGTCCTCGTCGCGCACGAAGACGCTAATCTCAACCTTGGGCAAGTACGCCAGGTTGAACTCGCTGCCAAGATAACGATGAAGCCGGCTCTTCTGCCGCCCGTAACCCATCGCCTCGCGAACGGTCCCGGCCAGGACGTCCACATCGGCCAGGGCTTCCAGGACCCCTTGCGCTCGGAACGGCTTGATCAGGGCGATGAGCTGTACCACGACGAGCCTCGGGTGGGTCGGTCCGGGAGAAGTCCGCGGTCCGCGGTCCGCAGATCAAGGACGAGTCCCGAGGCCCTTGACAATGCCCCGGGTCCGCCCCAAATTGGGGAAAGACCCCGGCTTCCGGCCGGGCGACCGAAGACGGCCCGAGGTGCCCCATGAAGCGGTTCACGGCGATGCTCCTGACCTCCACCGCGGTGATCGCCGGATGCGGCGTGAAGGCCTACGAGATCCGCATGGAGCGGACTCTGGAGCAGAAGAAGTACGAGCAGAAGGTCAATACCTACCTGAACGCGGCGCCCAAGGACAAGGCCTTCGGCGAGAATAACGTGTGGGTCCGCTCGCCCAAGCCGATGGTGGAAGGGTCGTTCATGCTGTCCAACCCCACCCCGGCGATGTGGGACCTGGCCGCGAGCTTCCAGGGCGCCCCGCCGCCCCCCAAGCAGGCCAACGAGAACGCTCCGCCCCCGGCCGCCCTGCCGCCGATGAAGCTCCACGTCCTGGCCCGGGCCAAGCCCAAGCCCGCCAAGAAGGGCGCCCCGGCCCCCGACCCCGCCAAGGCCGGTCGGGGCGACTTCACCGCCGACGTCAAGGCCCTCCTGGCCAACGACTTCGGCGCTGCCGACGGCAAGACGACCGACGAGGTCACCAAGCACTCGCAGAACCGCTTCAAGAGGCTGATCTTCCAGTCTCCCACCAACGGCGACAACATCGAGGTCTACTTCTACGATTACAATAAGAAGGAAATGGAAGTCGCCCTGATCTTCGACATCCCGCCGGCCGTGAAGAAGGTCCCGATGGGCAGCCAGGCGGTGGAATTCTGCCTCGATGCCTTCGCCGCCGGCCGGAAGGCGCGAGCGTTGTTCAACGGCGGGTCCGCCGAGGAGGCCGGAGGATCGCCCGCCAAGGCGACCGAAGGGCCGGCGTTCTAGGCGCGATCGCCCGGGCGGTCCGAGGATCGAACGACCCTTCCCTCGATTCCGATGGCCCGGGCGTTCTGGTAGGATGGATCCCGGCGACCGCGCCGGTTCGCCCTTCGAGATCGCCGGCCGGCTCTGCCTCCAGGGACTTCGCCTCGATGAATGGATACAGCCTCGACGCCGACGACGTGTTCGTGAACGTGAACCTCAACACCGTGATGGACCTTCCCGAGGGCCGCGATACCGTCCTCCACTACTTCGAGCAGATGAAGAAGGCGTACCCCGAGTTGAGGAACCTCTCGACTCGCGAGGGGGGCGATATCGTCCTCGAAGGGGACAAGGATCGCCCGAGTTACCGCTGGCTCGCCCTGGAGGCCCGGCGGCTCTGCTCGGGCCACGTGAACCCCGAGGCCCTGGAAGACGCCTACGCCCAGCACGAATTGATGCTGGAAGTCGCCCCCCACCTGCTGACCATCAGCGTCCTGGACTGCGAGGCCCTGGACGTCATGTACGGGTTCGACTTCACTTATGAAGGCAACCACGACGAGATCGTGGCCGAGGCGCTGGGGCTGGGGCCGTCGCTCGAATCGTTGCTGGAAGTCCCCGGCGCCCGCGTCCTCCACTTCGAGCCGTCGATGACCCTGGCCCTGGAAGAGACCTGCCGGCTCCAGTGCCGCCTGTCGATCGAGACCCGGACCAACGCCTTCCAGGTCCGCACCGGCGAGTACCCGGACGAGCAGATCAGCGTCTATTTCACCGTCCGCCAGCACTGGGGGACCGGCTCGGACCGCTCGTTCGTCGATTCCTTCCGCCGCCAGAGGGAGATCGGCGAGGAGATCGTCATGGAGCGGATCATCCCCAGGATCGTCCGGCCCCTGGCCCGAGCGATCGCCTCCCGCTGACTTTTTTCGGAAGAGGCGAGCCGATGCCCCGTCTCAGCGCGTTCGCTCGCGACCTGAAGGCCGAGACGGCGTTCACCGTCCTGGCCCTCGCGCGGTCGTTGAAGGCCCGGGGCAAGGACGTCGTGGAGCTGGAGATCGGCGATAGCCCGTTCCCGACGACCCCTCACGCCAAGGCCGCCGGGATCGCCGCCATCGAAGCCAACCACACCGGCTACGGCCCGAGCCTCGGCCTCCCCGCCTTCCGAGAGGCCGCCGCCCGGTCGCTCCGCGAGGAGTTCGGACTGGACGTGACGGCCGAGAACATCGTCGCCGGCTCGGGCGCGAAGCCGTTCGAGCAGTTCTTCGCCGAAGCCTTCCTGGAGCCCGGCGATGGCGTCCTGATCTTCGGCCCGCAGTTCCCGACCTACGCCCCGAACCTCCAGAGGCGAGGGGCCCGGCCCGTGACGGTCCCTCTGCGACCCGAGCACGCCTTCCGCCCTCGGGCCGAGGACGTGGCCCGGTTCCTCGCCACCGACCCGAAGCCCCGGGCCGTCTTCCTCAACTCGCCGCACAACCCGACCGGAGGCGTGGCCACCCGGGACGACCTGCGGGCCATCGCCAACGTCGTCCGGGGCACGGACCTCATGGTCTTCTCCGACGAGCCGTACTGCCACATGGTCTGGGACGGTCGGCATGAGTCGATCCTGGCCGAACCCGGGATGATCGACCATGTGGTCTCGGCCTTCACCTTCAGCAAGTCCTACAGCATGAGCGGATGGCGGATCGGCTTCGCGGCGGCCCATCCCGAGGTCGTCCGGGCCATCGGGACGATGATCAACACCACCGCCTCCTGCTCCCCTCCGTTCGTCCAGATCGCCGCGACGGCCGCCCTCGAACGGGACTCGGCCACTCGCGATGACTACATGGCCAGGTTCCGCCGCAAGGTGGATTTCCTGGCCGACGGCCTCTCGCGGATCGAGGGCATCTCCGTGGTGAAGCCGGCCGGGACGTTCTACGTCTTCCCCGACGTCCGGCCGATCTGCCGGAGGCTCGGGCTGACGTCGATGGGCGTGGCCCTCTTCCTCCTCGACGGCGCCGACGACGAGTTCGGCGTCGCCTGCCTCGGAGGCGAGTCGTTCGGCCCCGAAGGGGCAGGGTTCTTGCGGTTCAGTTGTGCCGAGGGTGACGAGCGGATCGCCCAGGCCCTCGCCTTCCTGCCCGACGCCTTGACCCGCCGCGACCGAGCGGCCCGGTTCGCCTTGGCCCACCCCCATCTCGCGATGAAGCCGGGAGAATTGTAGGGTCCGCAATCGCGGACCCTACGAAGACCCGTTCATGGCGCCTTCGGAATGTTGTTCATGGTGTAATAAGCTTCCTTGTGGAGCAGAGGGAGGCCCGAGGCGGACTTCACTCCGTCGAGATGGAGTTCGTGGACGTGCCCTTCCTCCAGCTTGTCCACCACCAGGCGGACGGACTTGCCGTCGGCCGAGACCTCGGCCTTCGCGATCTTCGGCTGGGTCTGATCGACCTCGGGGCTGCCGTAGCTGGCCTGATAAATATAGGTGTACGTTTCCATTTTGTAGGACTTGGGATCGCCGGCCGTCCCGGGATCGACGGGCTCGGTGAACTTGAGCTCGAAGCCGTCGGGCCGGGCGCTCATCGAGAGCACTTCGAACGGGGTTTTCCCCGTCCAGACGATCCGTTCGAGGCCCCATTCCTTGGAGCCTCGCGAGCCCCACCCGCGGTTGGTCTCGCCGACGAACATCGAGCCGTCCTTGCCGAACAGGTTCGGCACGCAGCCGCACTGGAGGCCCTGGCGGAACGGGAAGCAGGCCCCTTGATAGCGGCCGTCCACCTTCTCCAGGAACACGCGCATCTGCATGCTCGCGAGCTGGTCGCCCACGAAGAGCTGGTCGGTGAACGGGCCGAACTTGCCGCCGGAGCGGTCGCAGGCGATCCCGGCGGCCGACTGGCCCATCTTGGGATAGGGGAAATAGACGGCGGGCGCCCTGAGCTTGGGGATCCTCTTGACCTCGACGGCCATCCGGGAGCCGGACTTCGGGCTCTCCGGCACCTGGCCGAGCTCGGGGGCCTGGTCATACCAGCGGTGGCCGTCGGGGTGGCCGACGAATGCGCCGGGTTCGAGGTATTTGATCGAGCAGGCGCCGTTCCACGGCCCCTGGTTCTCGGCATAGAACATGTCCCCGGCCGCGTTCATCCCCATGCCCCCGGGGGAGCGGAGGCCGGAGGTCGTCGGGATCGCCTTGCCCTCGGGGGTGATCCTCAGGGCCCAGCCCCGGAACTTCGCCTCGCTGGTGAACGACCCGGTCAGGCAGAGGGCGACCCAGAGGTTGCCGTCCCGATCGAACTTCGAGCAGAACGCGTATTCATGATAGTCGCCGGTGATCCCCCACGAGTCGCAGAACGTCTCGAACAGGTCGGCGCGGCCGTCGCCGTCCTCGTCCTTGATCCGGGAGACCTCGCCGCGTTGGGTCACATAAAGCCAGCCGTCGCGATAGGCGAGGCCGAGGATCTCGTGCATCCCGGAGGCGAACAGCTTGAACTTCGAGTCCTTCGCCGGGTCGTCGGCATAGGGGTTGGAGACCAGGTAGATCTCCCCCCGGCGGGTGCCCACGGCCAGGGTGTCGCCGGGCATCCATTCCAGGGCCCCGGCCTCCAGGACCACGTCCTTGGGCGGGGCGAAGGTGAGGACCTTGTAATAGTCCTCCTCCTTCGGGTCGGCCGCGAGTGCGGCCGGGGCGAAGATCAGGGCGGCCAGGGCCGCGATCAGCTTGGGGCCGTTCTTCATGGGAGATGGGTCTCGAATATCGACCCCTCGGAGGCCGAGGGTTCGCAGGGTTCGTGTTGGGTTCGTCCGGTTCGGATTCCGCACCTCGCTGTTTCCCGAAGTCCTGATCTATCAGCCCTTTGGGGAAACCGCGACTGGGCTTTTCGGAAATCTGAGGATTGGAAAATCTCGGGATTCTCGGCCGAGGTCGCCGCGATCGTCGCGAGATCGGAGGGGCACGGCCAGGTCCGGCGTCCCGAAGTCATCATCGAATGATTCCGTCTCGCCGATCGTCCCTGACGGCGGACTTCACCACCGATACGTCTGAGTCAACCGGGCCGAGTCTCCCTCGAATTTCACCGGGACGAGCAGCTCGGCCTTGCCGCCGACTTGCCGGACGAACGGCTTGGCTCCGCCTTCGACCTTCGTGGCCCATTCGCCGTCTACGAGGTAGGAACCGTCGGGTTTGGCCTCGATCTTGTTCCCGGAGGCGGCGCGGAAGTAGAAATTCGGGCGCCGCCGGGGGCGGTCAGGGCGATGGTTCGTTTCAGGGAGGCCGATTCCTTCGCCGAGCTCGGTTTCACGGCGTCGGGCGTGTCCTCGACCTTCACCGGGCCGACTTCGTAGAGGAATGTGGGGCGGCGTTCTTTCGAGAGGCGATAGCCTCGGAAGCGGAAGCCGTTGAACTTCGCCAGGAAGCTCGGCCAGGGCTCGGTCTCGCTCTTCAGGGTGGCGAAGCTCGGGCCGTCGGCCATGGCGACGATGTTGTCGCCCATCGGCGGCTGGAACCCCTCGCCTCGGCCGGTCCAGTGTTTGGAGGCGTCCATGAACCCGCCCTGCCAGATCAGGGCGATCCGGCCCTGGTTGGCGTCGAACGCGAGGTTCGCCCCCTCGGGATAGCCGACGCCGATCCCCCGGGTGCCGGCCCCCTCGATGAACGCCCGGTAGATCACCGCTTCCTTCTCCGCGATCAGGGGGATCGGCGATCGGCCGATGCCGAAGGGCACGGTGGCGCGGTCGCCGTCGGAGAGATATTGCCAGACGGCCTCGATTTGCTTGCGGGAGTCGCCGTCGAGGATGTCGGGCAGGGCGCTCTCGGGGTTCGGCCACGACGAGGGCATCCGCGTCCCGGGCCGGTAGGCTTGCGGGTTGATCACGTAGGGGACGAACCAATCGTGGCGGAGCCTCCGGGTCATGATCGTGAGGTCCAGCGCCGGGATGCCCTGCGACTTGATCCCCCGGAAGTTGTGGCACTGGACGCACCCGAACGCCTGGGTCCCCACCAGATGCCGGCCCGTCGCCTTGATCTTCTTCTCCGGCTGGGAGAGCTCCACGGGGGGCACCGGCGCGAGCGGGTCGGCCGTCTCGAACGCCTTCGCGAGCCCTCCGACGTTCCCTCCGCCGAATTTCGGCATCCTCGTGAGCATGTAAGGACGATCCTTGGCCCCATCATTCAACACATGAGCGAGCCATTCGGCCGTGAGCTTGCCGCCCACCCCGTTGAGGTGAGGGGGGATCGTCCCTTCGTCGCCCAGGTCCTGATAGGTCGTCTGGAACGAGGCCCGCCGAGCCTCCTCGACGCCCCCGATCCCGCCCCTCTGGTGGCAGGCGTAGCAGTTGAAGGCGGTCATCGTCCGCGAGATGGTGGTCGGGACGTCGGGCGGGGCCGGGGCCCTGGCCAGGGCCCCAAGGGCCGAGCCGATCGCGGCCCTCTGGCGGTCGTCCAGCGAGTAGTTGGCGGAGGACTTCGTCGGATTCGGCGCGAGGCAGCCGGAATCGATTTTCAGGGTGGCGAGCCCGGCGGTGGTGAGCGTCGATTCGATCTTCTTGCCGTCCTTCACGAGCTGATGGCACGAGGCGCAGCCGATCGATGCGAACAGCTCCCGGCCCTTCTTCGCGAGCTCGGGGTCGGGCGTCAGTTGGTCTTTCGGGTCGGTCTCCTCCTTTGGACGCTGCTCGCGGAGCGAGACCATCGGCTCGATCGACCGCCGGCCGACGTTCCGGGTCTCGAGATCCACCGAGAGATCGGCGCCGGCCCCTCCGTTGAAGAACCCGACGACGACCTTGTGGGTCCCCCTGGCCAGCCGGACCGATTTCGAGGAGGTTTGCGGGGGGTGGATGCCGTCATTGTCCACCACGAGCTTGTCGTCGATCCAGAGCTTCGCGCCGTCGTCGGACGTGACGTGGAAGGTGTACCGATCGTCGCGGTCGAGGTGGAGGAAGCCCTCGAAACGCAGGGCCGAGTTGTTCACTCGCGAGGCGAGGCTCAGGTCGAGGCCGATCGATTCGCCCTGCTTGACGGGTTGCAGGGTGTCGAGGTCCGGGAGCTTCTCCCAGTCCCCTTCGTAGGCGCGGAAGGCGAAATTCGGGCGGCCCTGGGCCTTCGAGTCCTTCAGGAGGTAATTCGCGAGGGCGAACGCCTCGTCTCCCTGGAGGTTCAGCGAGGGCATCCGTCCCGAGGGGCGGGCCTGATGGGGGTCGGCGAGGAAGGCGCGGAGGCTGCCCACGGTGTACTTGGCGGCGAGGTCGGGCAGGGGGGCCGAGGTGGCCAGAGGGGCCGAGTCCCCCTCGCGGGGGCCGTGGCAGGCGAGGCAGCCGACGTGCTCATAGAGCGCCCGGCCCGCATCGATCGCCCGGCGATCGACGGCCGAATCGCTCGGCGCCCCGGTCGAGGCGAGGAAGTGGACGAGGGCTTCCACGGCGTCGGCCCGCTCCTGGCCTTCGAGCCGGCCGAGGACGTCCGGCATGGTCGTCCCGGGCTTCGCGGCCGACGGCCCGGCGAGGAACGCCCGGAGGAACCCGGGCTTGACCCGCGACCCCACGGCGTCGAGCACCGGGGCCTGCTTCTTGAGCAACTGGGCGTCCTGGCCGGCGTCCGACCGGTGGCAGGACGTGCAATTGAGCTCGCCCAGCAGGAGCAGGCCGCCGGCGACGGCGTCCGATCCGGCCTCCGAGTGGAATCGTTCGAATCCGGGCACGGCGGGGCGGCGAGGCTCGGCAGAGGAGGCGATCGGGACGAGGACGGCGAGCAGCGCGAAGGGCGCGAGGATGCGCCGGCAGGCAAGAGTCATCCCGGAGGGTCTCCCGGAGGGGAATTCGAGCGGTTCCGCCGATTGGACCACGGACGCCGGACGTAAGCAATCCACCGTCGCTCCCGCCGCGGGGACGGTCGGATTTCTTCCTGCCGGACGGGGGGACGGGCGGCTCCCTCCGCGAAAGTGAATAGCCCTGGGTTCGCGGCCGATCGCGATTGACCGATCGGGCCGATCGGGCTACCTTCGGCGGCCCGCGCGAGGCCGCCCGGCTTCGACCCGCCACCGGAGAGGGACAGCCCAGATGAGGTGGACTCTTGCGATCGTGGCCGGGGCCGTGGGGTTCGGGGCCGGGTGCGGCTCGACGAAGATGACCAGCACCCCCAGGACCGGCACGGAGATGCTCCTGCTGACCAACGCCTGGGACGAAGCCGTCCGCAAGGTCGATTTCCGCCCGCTGGCCGGCGTGCCGGTCTATCTCGATCCCCAGTACGTCGCCGCCGTCGATCAGGGTTGGGTCGTCTCCAGCCTCCGCCAGGCCATGCTCTCGCAGGGCGTCCTGCTCAAGAGCAAGCCGGAGCAGGCGCAGTGGATCGTCGAGGCGCGGGTCGGCGCGTACGGGACGGACGATTACAGCCTGCTGGTGGGCGTCCCCCAGACGACGATTCCTTCGACGCTCCCGGGCATCCCCTCGGGCACGATCCCCGAGATCCCCCTGATCAAGCGGTCCGACCAGCACGCGCTGGCCAAGCTCGCGCTCTTCGCCTACGACCGGACCAGCGGCGGAGTGGTCTGGGAATCGGGGACGGCCCTGGCCACCTCGAACGCGAAGGATACGTTCGTCGGCGGGATCGGCCCGATCCAGGGCGGGACGATCCGCAAGAAGAACCGCTGGATCGGCGTGAACCTGCCGATGCTCTCGGACCCCGAGCCGGTCGCCGCGCCCGATGGGCCGAGCCGATCGTCGAAGGCCACGGGGCCGACGCCGATGGGCCTGCCCGATTCGGCCTCGGACCTCCGCTCCTTCCGGCCCGAGTAGGGCGGGGGCGATCGGCCCTCGTCCATCGCGGGGAATGCGTGCGGCGGCCCGCCCCGGCCCTACGGGATCGGGCCCCGATCTGGTAGAATCCTTCCGGCCTTCGCGGGCCGAGACGGGACGCACGCCGCATCGGAGCCTCGCATGCTGCCCGAGCCGATCGAACTTCGCGACTACATCCGCGACATCCCGGACTTCCCCAAGCCGGGCATCCTGTTCAAGGACATCACGCCCCTCCTCGGCCATCCCGAGGCGTTCCGAGACGCCGTGGACCGGCTGGCCCGGGCCTTCGCCGACCAGAGGCTCGACGCGATCGCCGCGGCCGAGGCCCGAGGTTTCATCTTCGGGGCCCCCTGGCCCTGGCCTTGAACGTCGGCTTCGTGCCGATCCGCAAGCCGGGCAAGCTGCCCTACGCCACGATCGCGATGGAGTACCAGCTCGAATACGGGAGCGACCGGCTGGAGGTCCACAGCGACGCCCTGAAGCCCGGCGCCCGGGTCCTCCTGCTCGACGACGTCCTGGCGACCGGGGGGACGATGCGGGCCTGCATCGACCTGATCGAGCAGGCCGGGGCGGAGGTCGCCGCCTGCGCCTTCGTCCTGGAGCTGGACGTCCTCAAGGGCCGGGAGAAGCTCGCCCCCCACGAGGTCTTCAGCCTGCTCCGCTACGCGTAGGGTGCATGCAATGCACCGTCGAGTCGGGCGGGTGAAACCCGCCAACAGGCGGTGGCCGAAGGCCGCCCACCGATCAGGACGGGCCTGCGTGAGGTCGGCTCACCAGAACGCCCCGATGAAGAAGGTGAAGACCTTCGTGTGGTCGTCCGGCCCCTTGGCCACGGGGAAGGCCAGGTCGAACGCGAGGGGCAGGGGGCCGAACATCTGCTGGGGCAGATAGATCCGCAGGCCCGTTCCCACCGCGGCGCGGAACGTGGTGAAGCTGTACCCGGGCTCGACCGTCCCGAAGTCGCAGAACACCACCTGCTGGAGCTTGTCGCTGGCGATCCAGGGGAACTGGTACTCGACCGAGCCGATCGCCGTCATCAGGCCGCCGACGTTCACCCCGAGCTCGTGGGGGCCGACGCCGCGATAGCTGAAACCTCGCATGCTGCGGAAATCGCCGGCATAGAACCGTTCATAGATCGGAGTGTCGCGGCCGGTGACGCCGTAGAAGCCTCGGAGGGTCACGAATCGCTTGCCCGATCCGTCCGGCCGGCTCCCCAACGTGATGTATTGCCGGCCTTCCACCGTGATCTTCGGGAACGTGAAGTTCCCCCAGCCCTGCTCGAAGGCGAATTCCAGGTACTGGCCGGCCGTCGAGGCGAACGGGTCGTTCCGGTTGTCGAATCGCAGGGTCGGGCGGATCGTCGCCAGGGTCGTGTGGCCGTTGACCGCCAGCAAGTCGGCCGGCGCGGGGTAGTTGAAGCCGTGGACGTTCACGTCCTCGATCCGGAACGCCACGTCGGCATAGGTCCTCGTGCCGAACTGGCGGCCCAGCGAGAACCGGCCGCCGGCGCGATCCTCGGTCCAGTCGGTGTAGAACCGACGGAAGGTGTAGGCCGACATCCCCAGGCCGATCGGCAGGTTGAAGAGGTACGGGTTGCGGAAGGTGATCTGGGCCCGGTTGATCTGGGTGCCGGGGGACAGCTCGATCCGCAAATCCTGCCCGGCCCCTCGGAAGGCGCCCCCGCTGAAGAGGTCGCGGAACGACTTGGGGACGGCCTTGTAGTCGAAATTCCCCTCGTGGAGGATGAAGTTCGCGAACAGGCCGCCGTAGCTGGACGCCCCCACGCCGAACATGAACTGGCCGGTGGCCGTCTCATCCACGCTGGTCACGATGTCGGCGAACGAGCGATTGGCGAATGGCTCCTGGCGATCGGGGCCGACGTCCGTGGCGTTCATCCCGGGGATGCTGGGGAACGTGCCCGGGGGCTCGCGATTGCCCAGGGGGGGCGTGCGGTCGGCCGGGGCATTCGGGTTGAAGGGGCCGACACCGGCCGGAGGCGCGGCGGGAGCGGCCCCCGGCGCGGCCCCGAGGGGAGGAGGGCCGGGGGCGTCGATCGCCGGGATCTGGAAGTCGGGCGGAGGCTCGGCGATCGGCGCGAGGCTCGCCGGGCCGTCTCCCAGGGCCGGGCCTTCGGGCGCCTGCCGGGCCACCCTCGCCGCCGGCCTGTCGTCGCCGGAGGGGTTCTGGAGCCGCGTCCTCAAGACGTCGTTGTCGGCGAACTGCGCCTGGACCCCGCCTCCATACGGCTCGGCCCCGGACCTCTGGTTGATGATGTCGATCGTCAGGGGCTTGCCCATCTGGGGGTCCATCGCGAAGTAGCGGAGGTTCCCCAGCCTCTTCTTGAAGATGTCGATCCGGTTCGAGTCCAGGGGCTGGCCCGGGATCAGGCCGGCCATGACCGCCTCTCGGCGGATCACCCGGTCCTGGGTCCGGCCGTTCCCCTTGATGATGATCCGGCCGAGGGTATACGGAGCCCCTTCCTCGATCGTGTAGACCAGATCGATCTTGCCCGGGAACTCGGTTTGGTCGAGGTACTCGTGCTGGACTACCACGTTCGCCGCGATGCAACCGATGGCGCCGTACTTCGACTTGACGAGCTTCTCGTCCACCTCGCGGAGGCTCTCGCTGAACGGGGCGTCCTTCTGGAGCTTCATGCCCTCCATCAGCTTCTCGGTCTTGAGCTGCTCGTTCCCGGAGAAGCGGATCGAGCGCACCTTGTACTGCACGCCTTCCCAGATCACGAAGGTGACGGTCCGGGAGCCGACGTCGGCCCCGGGACGGACGACCGGCGTGACCTTGGCCTCCAGGAAGCCCTGGCCCTCGTAGTACTCCAGCAACTTCTTGCGGTCGTCGGCCAGCTCCTCGGGGCTGAACTTCTTGGGGACGAGGCCCATCAACCTCGGGCCGCTCTGGACCTTGGTCTCCAGGACGCCGTCGGAGATGAAGTCGTTGCCCTCGAAGGTCACGGCCGTGACCCGGCACTTCGGGCCTTCGAAGATCTCGTAGATCGCCTTGCGGCTGTTCGGCTTGCTGCCTTCGATCAGGCGGACCTGGGCCAGGTCGTAGCCCTTCTCCTCGTACATCCTCTGGATCGACTGGGCGGCCAGGAGCGACTTGACGTGGTCGGCCCGGGCGCCCTTCTTGATCCCGGTGTTCTGCTCGACGTCCTTGACCTTGAGCTTGGTCATCCCGCGGAACTCGACCTCGCGGAGGATCGGGGCCTCCTGGACGGTGAAGATCAGCTTCACGCCCGAGTGGTCGGGATCGGGCTTGGTGAACGGGCGGATGTCGCTGAACCAGCCCTTCTTGGTCAGGGCCTGGAGGTCGTCCTCGACGACCAGGGGGTCGAAGTCGCGCCCGACCTTGGACTTCAAGAGGGCGAGGACCGCCTCCTCCTTGACCGTCTCCAGGCCCTCGAACGTAATCTGAGTGATCGGCCCGGTGGGCGGACCTTTGGGCCGGAGCGGGGCCTGGGCGCGGACGGCCTGGATCGGCGAGCCGACGGCCACCACCAGCGCGAGGGCCGCGATCGCGGCGATCGGCCGGGCGAGCCATCGTCCCGCCGGGGCCATCCTGGCCGCCGTCGGCATGTCCAGTCCTGATCGTGCCATGGGGGGTCCGTCCCGAACGAAGGGGCCCCGCGCGAGCGGCGGCCTCGACCGCTCGCCCCGAAGGGCGAACAAGGGCGGGGGCCTCGCCGAGGGCGGGCGCGGGGCAACGTCTCCGATCGACGAAACCCCCGTCCCTGGGGGAGTCGCCGCGAGGCCCACGTGATAGGTGCGGGCCTTGTACCGGAGATAAAGGGACCGTGCAAGTCCGGATGTTCCCGACTCCGGACCCGCAACGTCACTTCCCGCGCGCGCTCGGCCGCCGAGCCAACGCTAGGGCTCCGGTTCCCGGACGCGGCGGTCAGCGAGGCACGGTCGCTACCCCGACGTTCTGCGGGGGGCGAGCCGGCTCGGCCCGGTCCGCGGCCTGGTGGCCCCGGGCGATCCCCACGGCGATCCGCCGGACCGCCTCGCGAAGAGTCGCCGGGCCGAGGACCTCCGCCTCCCCCGCCAGGGCCAGGACCCGGCCGATCATCGCGCGTTCGTCGGTGAGCGGGACCGTCAGGAGGTAGGCCGAATCCCCGGAATCCTCCAGGCGCTGCAAGGGATGCCACGGGGCATCGCGGAGGTCCTGCGCGACCCGGGCGGAGACCCGCAACCGGGCCTCGCCCAGAGGCCGGGACCGGACCGAGGCCGGACCCGTCGCCGGGGCGGCCGGCTCCTCCAGGATCGACGCGCGGAGGATCGTCGCGATCCGGAACGAGGCGGTCCGGCGATGGTGGCTCGAACGGCCGACGAGGACCGGGCCGGCCCCGTCGAGTTTCAGGGCCGTCGGGCTGACCTTGGTGACCCGGCACTCCGGGTCGTCCGGGTCATCGACCTCCAGACGGACCTGAACCTGTCGAGCCACGGCCTGGACCACGGCCGCGAAGACGGCCGATCGCCCCGAATCCGAACCGCCCCGGGCCGGCCCCTCCACCTTCTGGGCCAGGGCCAGGGCCTTGCGGCGAAGCTCCTCGGGCAGGCCGAGGCAGACCTTCTCCACGGCCCCCCGGGCCCGGTCCGCCCAGGCCGCTTCGGGGCCTCTCCACGACCGGGACGAGGCCAGGACCAGCGCCAGGGCCTCGTCTTCTTCAAGCCGGGGAGGGTCGAGGAAGAACCCCGGCCCGAGCTCGTACCCCTGGCGGTCGGCGCGGAACTCGACCGGAACCCCCGCCATCGCCAGGGCGCCCAGGTCTCGATAGATCGTCCGGCGGCTGACCTCACACCCCCGGGCCAGCTCCCCGGCGTCGGGAAATCGGCCGGATCGGAGTCGCACGATGATCTGAATCAGCCGGGCCAGCTGCGACCGGCACGACGGAGCCTGTCCCTTCACGACGAACCTCCCGCGGTCCCGACACCCCGATCCCAACCTAAGGCGCCGGAGACGATCCGCGAACGACTCATCGCCCCGCCCGTTCGATTTTCGCGGCGACGGCCACCGTAAGGCCGATCCCCCGACCGACTTCCCCCGTTTTCGGGGACCGATGGGTTGACAATCGGGGGCCTGTCCGCTATCCTCACATTCGTTCATGCGAGGGCAGGTAGCTCAGTTGGTAGAGCACAGGACTGAAAATCCTGGTGTCGGGGGTTCGACTCCCCCCCTGCCCATTGCCCGTCTCGCGCTCATTTCTTCGCGTCGTCCGCATCCTCGTCCATCGACCCGGGCAAGACGCGGTCTCTCGCCTTGTAGAGCGGGAGGTAGCGGTAGTAGACCTCCAGCGTGAGCAGGGACATGGCCGTGGTGTAGTGCCGACCGGCCTCGCCCCCCCAGCGATCGGTCTTCGGCTTGTTCGGGTCCCAACTGCCCCGGTCGCAGCCCCGTCCGCCGACCTGGATGCTGATCAATCCGTTGCGAATCCTCGGGTTCCACTCCTTCCACGCGAGGTTCTGCATGTTGTGGAGGAGCTGGGTGGCGTAGTACCAGTAATAGATGTTCCGCTCCTCGTCCTTGAGGAGGTGGTTCGAGACCGCCTTCACGCCGGCCGAGAGCTCGGGCATCTCGCGGGGCCAGCCGAGGTACTGCCGAACCAAAAGGGCCTCGGCGCTCATCACCGGGGACTTGGCCCCGCCGGGCTGATAGCCATACGACCCCTTCTTCGTGTCGGTGGCGGCCTTGTCCAGGTAGGTTGACGCCTTCTTGAAGACCTCCCCGGGCACCTTCAGGCCCGAGAGCTGCGCGCTTCGCAGCGCGAGCATGGCCCAGCCGAAGACGCTGGTGTCTCCCTGCTCCATGGGGTTGTAGCGCCAGCCTCCGTCGTCGGGGCTCTGGCAGCGGACGAGGAAGTTCACGGCCTTCTGCGCCGGATCGTGGAGCCGGTCCTCGTGGGTCAGGCCGTAGGCTTCGCAGAGCGTCATCGTCCCGATGGCGTGGGAATAGATCCGGGTGTTCGAGCCGCCTCCGGTGAAGAGTTCGCCGTCCTCTTTCTGGACGTTCAGGAGCCAGTCGAGGCCGCGCTTGACCGTCGCCTGGTATCGGCCCGGAGTGATGTGGTTCTGCCCGGCGCCGAGCATGGGGAGCAGGGCCAACCCGGTGGCGGCGACGTCGGATTCGGCGTGGCCGCTCTGAGGGCATCCCGAGCCCTTGCACTGCGGGTGATGGTCCAGGCTCCAACTGCCGTCCTTTCGCTGATGGCGGGCGAGCCAGTCCAGCCCGAGCTCCACGGCCTTCTCGGATTCGACCGTCCCGCCCTCGCGGCGGACGAGCTTCGCCCTCTCGGCGCTCGAACGGCCCGAGAACGGGACGGCCGGCTCGGCGATCTTGAGGTTCCCCGGCCCGAGGGACTTCTTGAGCGACGCTTCGGCCGAGGCGATCGGGGGAGGGGCGAGGATTCCGCTCCCGTCACCGATCGGCAGGAACGACTCGGGGACGGCGAAGATTTCGGACTTCTCGTCCGGATGGGCCGAGAACGAAGGCGGCTCGGGCGTCTGGGCCGTGGTGAACGTGTCGCCGGCCTTCTCGGCGGGCGCGGCGGCGATCACGTCCTCGACGAGCTGGTTCGCGGGCAGCGAGGTATCGAACTTCGGCCCCTGCAAGCGGCCGTCGTCGGTGGCCACATACACGAACACCCCGAGAACGACGAGCAGGGCCGAATGGAATACCAGGCTCACGCCCCACGGAGTCAGCCACCGCAGCCACTCGGGCGTGTCCCGATCGAGCCGGCGGAGGAACCGGCGGACCCGATATCGGACGACCCGGAGCGCTCGCGGACCTCGGCGTCTCATGAGGCAAACCCCGTCGGAAAGGGACGTGGACGGGTGGAACCTGCATCCATCATACGAGATCGGCGCCGGGAATCCACCGGGGAACGGCGAGTCTCCGTCGATCGCACTCAGGCATTCGGGTCGATCCGCTCGACCTCCGCGAAACCCAGCCGTTCCAGGGGCCCGGCCACCGTCTCGGCGTCGGCGACGACGACCGCGAGGAACGATTCGGGCCGGATGTGCCGGCTCGCGGCCTCGACCATGGAAGAAATGGTCACGGCCGAGAGCCTCTCGGCCAGGTGGGCGTGATCGTCGGGCGGGAGGTCGTGGAGGAAGAGGCCGGCGTATCGCGAGACCAAAGCGCCGGGGGTCTCGAAGTGGCGGGCCTGGCCTTCGATCAGGGCCCTTCGGGCGTCGTCGAGCCTCGGTGGGGGTCGGGGGCCGGTCGTTCAGCAGGGCCTCGGCCTCGGCGACGAGGTCCGCGATCGCCTCGGCCAGCCGGTCGGCCTGCAAGGAGGCCGCGATCGAGAACGGCCCGGGGCCTCTCCGGGAGTCGAAGCTGGAGCGGATCCCGTAGGTGAAGCCCTTTTCCTCGCGGAGCTTGGCGTTCAACCGCGACGTGAACATGCCGCCGAGGATCTGATTGAACAGCATCAGGGCGTCGTGGTCCTCGTGACGCCGAGGAGGGCCGGCGTGCCCCACGCGGACGACCGCCTGAGGGGCCCCGGGCCGGTCGATCAGGAGGAGCCTCCGGCCGTCGCGGCGAGGCGCCTCGGGGACGGCCGGAGGCGGTCCTCCCGCCTCGGACCAGCCGGAGAGCCGGGCTTCGAGCGAGTCGGCCAGGCGATCGGGATCGACGTCGCCGGCCACGACGAACGCGGCGCGGTCGGGCCGGTACTGGCTCCGGTGGAACCGCTTGAGGTCGTCTCGCGAGAGCTTCGCGACCGTCGATTCGTCGCCATCGACGGGCGTTCGATAGGGGTGATCGGCGCCGTAGACGGCCCGGATCAACCCCCGATACGCCAGGGAGTCGGCGCTGTCGCGCTCGGCCTTCAAGGAGGCGAGCGTCTGGCCCATAATCCGGGCGAACTCGGGCTCCGGGAACGTGGGTCGCAAGAGGATTTCGACGGCGAGTTCGAGGGAGCGGTCGAGGTGGGGCGACAGGCACTGGAGGGTCACGTACGAGCCGTCCCAGCCGCAGTTGGTCGAGAGGTTCGTGCCCATGTTCTCGGCGGCGAGGGCGAGGTCGGCGGCGGAGAAGTGTTCGGTGCCCTCGTCCATCATGTTGGCGGTCAGGCTGGCGAGCCCGGCCGAATCCGGGCCGTGGGCCGAGGCGCCGGCGGTCACCACGGCCGAGGCCGCGACGATCGGCAGGTCTCGGCGGGGGATGATCCACAGCGAGGCCCCGTTCTTCAGCGTCCGGATCTCGGGCCTCGGCGCGAGGAAGGCCGAGGCGGGCGCCGGCCCGGGGCGGATCGAGCGATCCACGGGCGGGGCCGTCGATCTCGCCTTCCGGCCGAGGACCGAGACCTCGACCCGGGGCTTCCGCCCGGTGTCCGAAGGCCCGGCGTGGATCTGCCGGGCGGCCGTGAGGACGTCGGCGGCGGAGACGTCCTGGAAGCGGAGGAAGTCCGTCGTGATCCGCCCCGGATCGCCGAGGAACGTGTTGTAGGCGTTCAGCCGATCGGCCACCCCGCCGAACCCGCCGACGTTGTCCAGGGCATACACGAACCCGGCGAGCCGGCCATTGCGGACGCGCTCCAGCTCGTCCTCGGTCACCCCTCGTTCGGAGATGTCGGCGAGCTCGGCGTCGAGGAGGTCGCGGGCCTCGTCGATCGATCGGCCGGGCCGGAGGGTCGCGACGAGTCCGAACGTCCCGGCGAGCTCTCGGGAGGCGTGATAGGCCGTCACGTCCTGGGCGATCTGGCGATCCATCACCAGGGACCGGAACAGGCGGCTCGAACGCCCCCGGGCCAGGACGTCGGCCAGGAGGGCCAGGGGGGCGTCCATCGGGTCGAACTGGGGGACCGTCGGCCAGCAGAGGTAGAGCCGATCGAGCTCGACGCGGTCGCGGATCGTCAGCACGCGATCGGCGGTCAACAGGGGCTCGCCGGGCTGGGACCAGGCGACGGGCAGGGCCTTCGTCCCGCCGGGGATCGGGCCGAAGTACTTCTCCGCCAGGGAGAAGGCGTGGTCCTCGTCGATGTCGCCGACGAGGGCGAGGCTGGCGTTGCCCGGGACGTAATATCGGCCGAAGAACGCCTCGATGTCGTCGCGAGAGGCCCGCTCGACGTCTTCCATCGCGCCGATGGTCAGCCAGCTATAGGGATGGTCGGGAGGATAGAGCGCCTCGGCCAGGATTTTCCAGACCTGTCCATAGGGCCGATTGGCGTAATTCTGGCGATATTCGTTCTTGACCACGTCCTTCTGGACGCGGATCTTCTCGTCGGAAAGGGCCGGGATCAGGTGGCCCATCCGGTCGCTCTCCATCGCCACGGCGAGCTCGACGTGGGCGGAGGGGAGATCGACGAAATAATTCGTGCGATCGGTGGAGGTCGAGCCGTTCACGCTCGCCCCGAGCCTCTGGAGGGGCTTGAAGAAGTCGCCCGGGTAGTGCTCGGAGCCCTCGAACATGAGGTGCTCGAAGAGGTGGGCGAAACCTCTCTGGGTCCGTTCCTCGTTCTTGGAGCCGACGTGATACCAGAGGTTCACGGCGACGATCGGGAGCCTCCCGGAGCGGAGGGCCAGGACGTCGAGTCCGTTGCTCAGGGTGGTCTTGCGATACGGGAGGTCGGGCAGGCGAATGGAGGGGTTCATCCGGGTCTTCGGCGGGGCGAGGAGAGGAGGGGGACGGGACGATCGTCCCACCTTAACCGAACCCGGGGCCGGTTCGCCACGGAGGCGCGGACGGGTGCATCTCGTCCCCCGTCCACGCCTCCAACGAGTCATGAAGGACCCCTTTGACATCGGGGCCCCGGCGACGGGATAATGAGACGCTTCGATCGGACGAGTCTTCGGTCGTGCCCGTCGGTTCGTGGGGCCCTCGGCCCCGATCCCCCCAGCGTTCGGGCCGCGGCCGGGCCGGCAGGACGGTCGGCTCGGCGGCCATCGACATAAAGGCCGGCTCGTGAACTGGGAAGACGTGATCGTCGACGCCTCGGCCTCGGATACCGGGATGCGTCGGGCCAATAATCAGGACAGTTTCGCCGTGGTCCGGGCTTCCACCAAGGAGACCTGGGCCTCCCGGGGCCACCTCTTCATGGTCGCCGACGGCATGGGCGCGCACGCCGCCGGGGAGCTGGCCAGCAAGATGGCCTGCGACAATATCCCCCACAATTATCGCAAATCCAAGACCGGGACGCCGACCGAGAGCCTGATCAAGGCGTATCGCGAGGTCGGCGCCCAGATCCACGCCAAGGCCACGGCCAATAAAGACTTCCACGGGATGGGGACGACCTGCTCGACGCTCGTCTTCCTGCCCGAAGGCGCCCTGATCGCCCACGTGGGGGACTCGCGGGTCTATCGGATCCGGGATGGCCGGATCGATCAGCTCTCGTTCGACCACAGCCTGGTCTGGGAGCTCGTCCGCCAGAGGCATCTGACGCTCGAACAGGCCGGCAAGAACGTGCCGAGGAACGTGATCACCCGGAGCCTCGGCCCCGACCCGACCGTCGAGGTGGACATCGAGGGGCCGTTGCCCCTGGTGCCGGGAGACGTCTTCCTGCTCTGTTCCGACGGCCTTTCGGGCCCGGTGACCGAC
This sequence comes from uncultured Planctomycetota bacterium, assembly GCA_963737655.1. Taxonomy (GTDB): domain Bacteria; phylum Planctomycetota; class Planctomycetia; order Isosphaerales; family Isosphaeraceae; genus JAQGHR01. Next base: position 658,731 of record CAVTTN010000002.1, read on the forward strand.
CCCGAGATCGGCGCCCTGGCCGGGAACTTCCACCCCGAGGCCGCCGCCCGCTACCTGATCGGCCTGGCGAACCTCCGGGGAGGGCAGGACAATATCACCTGCCTGATCTGCCGGATCGGCGAATGGGTCGAGCCCGGCTCCGCCCCGGCCGACGGCCCGGCCGACCCGAAGAAGGGCAAGCCCAAGGGCTCGCTCTTCTCCAGCCTCTTCGGGTCGATCAAGGGCCGATCGGCGCCCCCTCCGGTGGAAGAGCGCGTTTATCAGACCTTCCCCTGCCCGCTGGACGTCCCCCTCCTGGCGAAGATGGCCGACATCGTCCGCAACGCCCAGGCCAACGGCGTCGATCAGGCGTGGAAGGCGGACTGGGCCGAGCTCGCCGCCATCCGCAAGAAGGCCGAGGAATGCCGCCAGAGCGGGAACCTCCGAGGCGCCATCGGCCAGCTCGCCGAGGCCATCGACCTCCTCGGCCTGGCCGCCCGCAACCACAAGAAGGAGCACGGGCCGATCGGGGCGTCATAGAGTCCGATACCGGTCCGTTCCACCGAGTGCGCCCCTGCCGGCCGATCCTGCGGAACCTCCCATGCCCGACTCGCCCCGACCTTCGGACGACACCCTCTGCGCCCGGCCGCCCGAACCCTCGGAATCGGCGTCGGTTCCGCTGTCGCCGCCGATCCACCTGAGCGCCGTCTACCGGATCCGCGGGCTGGACCAGATCGACGCGCTTTACGAAGGGCGGGAGCCGGGCTTCACCTATCGGAGGGACGGCGACGTCAACTCCGACCTCCTCGCGCAAAAGCTCGCCGAGCTGGAGAGGGCCGAGGCCGCCCTCGTGTGCGCCTCGGGGATGGGGGCCGAGGCCGCGCTGTTCCTCGCCGGGCTGGACGGCGGCGATGAGATATTGCTCTCCCACGAACTTTACGGCAAGACGGGCGTCCTGGTCGCCCGCGAACTGTCCCGGTTCGGCGTGACCCATCGGTCCTTCGACGCCACCCGGCCCGAGACGCTCCGCGAGGTCCTCTCGCCGAAGACGCGGATGGTGTTCGTCGAGACGATCTCGAACCCTCTGGTGAGGGTGGCCGACCTGCCCGGCCTGGCCGAGGTCGCGGGATCGGCCGGGGTGCCTCTGGCCGTCGATAACACCTTCTCTCCCCTGATCTGCCGGCCGATCGAGCTCGGGGCCTCGGCCGTGACGCACTCCTTGACGAAGCTGATCGGCGGCCACAGCGATCTGATCCTCGGCCTGCTCGCCGGATCAAGAGCCCTGATCGACCGGGCCCGGGCGGTCTCCTCGGCGTTCGGGCTGATGGGCAACCCGTTTGAAAGCTGGCTGGCGATGCGAGGGGTGGCGAGCCTCGGATTGAGGTCCGCGAGGGCCTGCGCCTCGGCCCTGAGCGTCTCCGAGAGGCTGGCGGGCCATCCGGCCGTGACGACGGTCCACTATCCCGGTCTGGCGACCCATCTCGACCACGACCGCGCGAAACGGCTCCTCCGAGGCGGATTCGGCACGATCGCGACGATCGACCTGGGCACCCGCGCGAGGGCCGACGCCTTCATCCGAGGGCTGACGCACATCCCCTTCGCCCCGAGCCTGGGGGACGCCACCACCACCCTGAGCCACCCGGCCACGACCAGCCACCGCAACCAATCGGCCGAGCAATGGGCCCGCCAGGGGATCACCCCCGGCCTCGTCCGCCTCTCCTTCGGCCTGGAGGACCCGGACGACCTCTACCGAGAGATGGCCGAGGCGCTCGGGCCTCTCGGCTCGAACTGACGACCGGGCTCGGTCCCGAGAATCGTTCCAGACGGCACCCTCCTGGACCGATCCTGAGAACGAGGGGTCTGCCGGCCGGGCGGTCGCACGTCGGTAGGATGGGCGGATCGCGCGCCGACGGGGGGCGGACGGATGGGGTGGGCCTCAAGGATCGCTCTGATCCCGATCCTCCTGGCGATCGGCGGGACGGCCCTGGCCCAGGGCGAAGGGGGTCGGGGGCCCGCCGATTCCGGGAGTCCGAACGCCTCGAACTCGCCCTCGGGCGGTCGCCCTGATCCGGATTCGGCGAGCCTTTCCCCCCTGGAGAGGCTCTGGAAGCGCCTGCTGGTCCCCCTCTCGCACGAGGACGACCCGGACGGCCCGATCAATACCGACCGCCCGACCTTCACTCCGGCCAATACGGTGGTGCCGAACGGGCGGTTCCAGGTCGAATCGGGATACACGTACACCCATGATTTGACCCGATCGTCCCGGACCGACATCCACGACTTCCCCGAGCTGGCCGTCCGCGTCGGGATCGCCGATCGCGTGGAATTCCGCACGTTCTGGCTCGGGCAGAACTACCAGAGAGTCGTCAGCCGAACCGGCGGGCCGACCCAGGCCATCAACGGCCCGAGCGACATGGAGATCGGCTTCAAGACCCAGTTGATCCCGGCGGACAAGGACCGGACCTGGCTCCCCACGACGGCCCTGATCACCTCGATCATGGCGCCCACGGGCGGCGCGTCGCCCTACTCGTCCCAGACGGTCAATCCGTACATCAATCTGATGTACGGCTGGAGCCTCACGGACAAGCTCACCCTGGCCGGGAGCACCGGCTACCTCGCCTCCAGGACCCGCGGCTCGGGCGGCCCGGCCGACAGCTTCGAGAGGTACAACCAGTCCCTCGTGGCGTTCCTCTCGGCGACCGAGAAAACGACGTTCTTCTACGAGTGGTACGCCTTCTTCTACACCAACGCCGCCGACAACCGCCCGAACCACTTCATGGATGGCGGGTTGCTCTATCATCCCACGCCGAACACTCAGATTGACGTCCGGGCCGGGTTCGGGCTGGGAGACCGGCCGAGCGACCTCTTCACCGGCGCCGGGTTCTCCGTGAGGTTCTGAGGCGGGGAAGGGCAGGGGAGGCCAGGGCGGACCGATCTCCGCTCGGGCGATTCGGGCCGGATGGGGCTGCCCTGAGGGGGTCCGATCCGGTAGGCTCGGGTGGGGGCGTCGGGGGCGATGGCCGCCCCCGGTCGGGATCGGCGGCTGCCCATCGCGCGAAGCACGCACCTCGGGTCGATGACGGCCGGGTCCTCGCGCCCGGAGGCGCATCGATCCCCCTCGAAGGGAGAGCGACGATGGCAGTGGCACCGCCCCAGGACATGTCGCCGCCGGGCTGGGAATACCTTCTCAGGTTCACCAAGGAGCACGAAGGGCCGGCCTTCTTCATGTACAACAACTGGCCGCTCAAGACCGACAAGCAGGACGTGACCTGCGGGATCGGCTTCCGCCTGGAGAACCGCGAGATCGCCGGGGGGGACACGATCCGCAACCTGTTCCGCGTGAAGGCGACCGGGGTGGTCCCGTCCGGCGACCTCATGAAGGCGGAATTCGATCGCGTGGCGCTGATCCCGAGGACGGCCACGAACCTCTATTCGGCCTACCGCGACACGTCCGACTACGCGATGGACGAGGACGCGACCTGGGAGCACATGAGGGCGCTGATGCGGGGCAAGTTCGAGGGGCAGCGCGGGGTCGCCTCCGCCGGGTTCCTCGCCCACTTCAAGGAGATGCCCGCCCAGGCGCAGATCGCCCTGGTCAGCTACAATTACGGCTGGTCGATCGAGAAATCGCCGAGCCTTTGCCGGATCCTCAACGCCGACCCGATGGATTTCCTGGGGGCGATGGCCCAGGTCGTCCAGGCGAAGGATAATCCCGAGCTCGCCGCCAAGAACCTCGCCCACCAGACGTTGATGTGGAACGCCGCCCAGATCGTCAAGAGGAAGGGCACCCCCGACGCCCCGGACTGGAACCAGATCCCCGACGGCTACAAGCCGCCGGCCCGGATGCCGGCCGCCCCCTGATCGGGTCGCCGGGCCCGGAGGCCGAGGATTCCCGGAGGATCGGGGTGCCAAGGGGCGGGGCCGATCCGGTACTCTCGGGGGACCTCGTCCCGGGCGGGGCGGCCCCGATCGTGGGACTCTCCGGGCCGCCCTCCGGGACCGTCTCCATCCTGAGGATGACCGTCATGGCCCGACCGCGCGTCTTTTTCGACATCAGCATCGACGGCAAGCCCGCCGGCCGGATCGCCTTCGAGCTCTTCGACGACATCGTCCCCAAGACGGCCGAGAACTTCCGCGCCCTGGCCACGGGCGAACCGGGCTTCGGCTACAAGGGGTCGTCGTTCCATCGGGTGATCCCCCAGTTCATGCTCCAGGGGGGCGACTTCACCAACCACAACGGCACCGGAGGCAAGTCGATCTACGGGACGAAGTTCGCCGACGAGAACTTCCAGCTCAAGCACGACCGGCCGTTCCTGCTCTCGATGGCCAACGCCGGCCCGAACACCAACGGCTCGCAGTTCTTCATCACGACGGTGCCCACCCCCTGGCTCGACGGCAAGCACGTCGTCTTCGGCGAGGTCGTCGAGGGCTCGGACCTGGTCAAGCTGATCGAGGCCCGGGGCTCCTCCAGCGGGAAGACTCAGGGGAAAATCACGATCGAGGACGCCGGGGCGCTCTAATCGCGTAGTCCGGTCGGGAATCGTCCGCCCGTTCCTCGTTTCTTCTTGAAACTCGCGGCTCGGGCGCGCAATCTTGGTCGATGCGGGTCGGGCATCGCGGCCCGACCCGCGGGCATCTCGCCATCCCGTCACGTCCCTCGACCGGAGGACCCGAACCGTGGGCGACAAGGCGCCGAAAGACAAGGCCAAGCAGAAGAAGATCACCGACACGAAGAAGGCCGCGCCCAAGGCCAACGCGGCGAAGACGGAGAAGAAGTGACGAGGGTTCGAACCCTCGATCCCGGCCAGGGTGGGCCGTCCGGTCCGATTGCCGACGGCAGATCGGGCGGCCCGCCTCCGGAACCAACCTGGTCTCAGGACGGCCCCGCGGTGCCCCGCCCCGCCCGAGCGAGGCTCCGGGCCGCCAGGCCGAGCAAGAACGGGTGGCCGGGAACGGCCAGCCCGGGGTCGGCCAGCTCCTGGGCCACCCGGAGCGCGGCCTCGGCCAGCCAGGGATGCCCCGAGGCGCCCCAGACGGCCGAGGTCCACAGGAGCATCCGCCGATACGTCTCCAGGCGCCCCTGGAGCCGGTGCTCGAACAGGTAGCGGAACGCCCCGGAGTCCAGCTCGGGGTCCGGCGGCGAGTCTCCGTCGCGGAGCCGGATCTCCTCGGCCAGCGCCCCGGCCAGGTCGGAGTCGTCGAAGAGGTCGGGAAGCGCCTCCAGGACGGCCTCGGCTCGCGAGGCCATGGGGTCGGCCGAGGCCGTCTCCCCGGTCCTCGTCGCGGCGTCGGCCAGGATCGGCGCCGGGCGGAATCCCGGGCCGACGCTCCTCTCGATCCAGAACGGAAGGGCCGGGCCCGCGGCCTCCGAGCCCAGCCACAGGGCCCCGCTCAGGAGCATCCGGGCCAGGTCGTCGGCGCCGGTCGCGGCGGAGGGACCGAGCTTCTCCCGGAGGCCGTCGAACAGCCCTCGCGCCCGATCGAACCCGTCGAAAATCCCGCCGAGGACATCGGTCACGCCCCGGGTCACGTCGCAAACGAACGACGCGACGACCCATTCCCCCCGGTCTTCGCTGAGGAACAGGATCGGCCCCCGCCCGTCGCGGTCAAGCCCGCCGACGGCGCTGCCTCGGACCGTGGGCGAAGGTCGATCCGGGCCGTTCCTCCAGGCCGAGACCGCGTCCTCGGCCGATTCGCCAAGCCGGTCCCGGGCGATCGCCCGGAGCCTCGCGTCGGGATGGTCGGCGGCGATGGCCGCCCAGGCGAGGCGACCGTCGTCGGAATCGCCGATCGGCCCGGACAGGGCCTCGATCGCGGCCGATCGGCAGACGTCATCCGCGGCGAAGCTCAGGAGCCGGAGCAGCCGCGAGACGCCCGGCCCCGATCCCTCGTCGCCCAGGCCGGTGATGATCTCGCGCCGCACTTCCGGCTCGATCGCCCCGAGCCCGCCCAGGGCCACCCAGGTCGATTCCGGGTCGTCCTCGATCTGCGAGGCGAGCTCGCCGAAGGGCTCGTCGGAGGAGATCAAGTCCTCGATTTCCGCGAGGCGGTCGAGCAATTCGGGCCGGGCCTCGATCCGCCCCGAACCTTCGAGGACGCCCAGGGCCTCCCACGCCCGATCGGCGTCCAGGTCCGGCTGGCTCACCAGGCCGTCGGCCAGCGCCTCGAACAACCCGGGGTCGGCCAGCGACTCGACCAGGCGGACCAGGGCCTCGAAGTCCCCGCCGGAGAGATCGGCCAATCGCGGGCCGATCGCCTCGATCAGAATACCCCGATCAAACCCGCCGACGAGTCGATCGAGCGTCCCGGCCCGGGTCGCCTCGTCCCACTCGGGATGGTCCCTGAGCGCGTCGAGCAAGGCCGAGGCGGCGGTCATTTCGCGACGATCGAGGCTCATGGTCGGGCCTTGCCGAGGCCTGGAAGCGATCTCATCCCAGGCCCTCCAGGCTGACAGACCGCCGGCCCGGCTTCAAGGGCGCCCGGGGGATTGACGATTCGGAGGATCGCGGGTCTGTTGAGCGGAGAGATGTCCTGACGCCGAATCCCGGTCGGGGGGGAGACGATGGACGAGACCTCGGGATCAGCCCTTCTCGACAGGATGTTGAGGGCCGTGGAAAAGGTGCGCGATCGTCTGACCAGGTCGACCTCGGCCCTGGACGCCGCGGGCGTGGCCTATGCCGTGATCGGCGGGAACGCCGTCGCGGTGTGGGTGGCGACGATCGACGAGGCGGCCGTCCGCAACACTCAGGACGTGGACATCCTGATTCGTCGCGAGGATCTCGACGGCGCAGAGGCCGCGCTGGCCGCCGCGGGGTTCATCCGTCGCCACGTCGCTGGGATCGACCTGTTTCTTGACGGGCCCACGGCCAAGGACCGGGACGCCGTCCACGTCATCTTCGCCGGGGAGAAGGTGAGGCAAGAGTACTCCGATCCGGCGCCCGACGTGACGGAGGTCGAGAGGCCCGGGGATTTCGCCGTCCTCTCGTTGCCGGCCCTGGTGAGGATGAAGCTGACTTCGTTCCGGGACAAGAATCGGACCCACCTCCGCGATTTCCTGGGCGTCGGACTCCTCGATTCGTCCTGGATCGCCAGGTTGCCGGACGAGCTGGGCACCCGTCTGCAAATGCTGATCGACACCCCCGACGGGTAACGGGGCGCCCTCAATCCCCGTCGCGGAGGTCGATCGGCGTCAACACGCCTTCGCCGGTGTCGAGCAGGCCGCATCGGCCGTCGCAGACCGCCCCGAGGCCGATCAGGTATCGCTCGTCCGGGTCGAGCCGGAGCGGGTCGAAGCGGTTCCAGTTCACCGGGCCGGCCGGGGTGTGGGCCGACCATCGGTGGTGGTGGCCGTGGAGCATCAGGCGGTGGGGGGCCGCGGCGAAGCTCCGTTCGGGAGGCTGGTCCCCCTGCGAGGACCAGAGGTCGGCCAGGTCCTCGGGGTTGAGGAACGGCTCGATGTGACAGATCAGAACGTCCTCGAACTCCATCCGGGGTCGGAGGGTGGCGAAAAAGGCCAGGCACTCGGCGGAGAACCGCTCGCGGGCCCGGGGCGACGGCTCCCCGCAGAGCCCGTAATCGTGGTTGCCCCACACGCCCTCGACGTTCGCCTCGCCCATGATCCGGGCGGCGGCCTCCACGTTCGACCCGGTCTCGAACAGGTCGCCGAGGAAGAGGATGCGATCGACCTGCTCGCGACGGAACCGGGCCAGGGCCGCCTCCAGGAATTCCAGGTCCTCGTGGACGTCGGCGATCAGCCCGTACTTCATGAATTCGAGCCTTTCGGCGGGGGGATCGACCAGCCGAGGTCTTCCGGCGCTTCCACCGTGGCCGTCTCGTACAGGGACGCGTCGATCTCGGCGAGGAATCGGCTGGGAGACGTGACGATCGTGGGCCCTCGGCCGCCTCGGGAGACCGTCAGGGGATAGGTCATCGTGAGCTCGTCCATCGCCCGGGTCACGGCGACGTAGAAAATCCGCCGCTCTTCCTCGTCGCCGCCCGGTTCCATCAACGCGCGGGCCGAGGGGAAGCCGTCCTCGATCAAGCGGGGGACGAACACCCGCGACCACTCCAGCCCCTTGGCCTGGTGGATCGTGCTGAGGACCAGGACGCCCTCGTCCGACTCCTCGGCGCCCAGGGTGTCCACGCCGTACACGTCTCCGGCGAGGAGGAGGTCGGCGATCAGGCGTTCGAGGCTGTCATACTTCGCCGCGAGGACGCCGAGCTGCTCGATGTCGGCCAGGCGGTTGTCGGGCCGTTCGTAGCGGGAACGGACGGTCGCCGGATAGCCGCCCTGCAAGATGGCGGCGATCGCGGAGGCCGGCTCGGACTCGGGCCTCGCCGCCTGGACCTTCCTCAGGTCGCTCACGAACCCGGCGAAGAAGCCCTTGCCCTTGGGGGGGACGACCGCCATGACCTCCGCCGTCGCGAGGCTGGCCATCGGGTCGGCCGAGCCGGCGAGCTTCGCGTAAACGGCCGACGCCTTCGCCGGCCCCACTCCCGGAAGGAGCAGCAGCAGACGCCTCCACGCCGCTTCGTCCCGGGGATTGGCGATCACCCGGAGGAACGCCAAAACGTCCTTGATGTGGGCCTGCTCGAAGAACCTCAGGCCGCTGCGGACCGTGTACGGGATGCCCCGGGCCACGAGCTCGGCCTGCAGGAGGATGCTGTCGTGATGATTTCGATACAAAACGGCCATCCGGGACAGGCCGATGCCCTCGTCCCGGGCTTCCAGGATGAGTTGGCAGATCGAGCTCGGCCTCCTCATAGGCGTCCTGGGTGGGGATCGCGACGGGGAGGAGGCCATCGGGCCGGGCCGAGACGAGCGTCTTGGGGAATCCGCTCGCATTGTGAACGATCGAGGCATTGGTGAACGCGACGATCTGCGGGGTCGAGCGGTAATTGATCTCCAACCGGAAGATCCGGGCCGACGGGTTCCGCTCGGGGAACTTGAGGATGTTGTCGTAATTCGCCCCCCGGAAGCGGTAGATCGACTGGGCGTCGTCGCCCACGGCCGTGAGGTTGCCGGGCCCGGCCTTCGCGATCGTCTCCACCAGCTCGATCTGGATCGTGTTCGTGTCCTGCATCTCATCGACGAGGAGGTGAGCGAACTTGCGGCCGTGCTCGGCCAGGTGCGAGGGGGACTCGCTCAGGAGCCGGCCCCACTGGCCCAGGAGGTCGTCGTAGTCCATGCAGTTGGCCTCGCGCTTCCTCTGGGCGTAGCGGGACGCGGCGGCCTCGATCTTCGGGAGCCATTCGGTCAGGTTCGGCGACCGCTCGGCGACGACCTCGGCCAGCGTCTTCCTCACGTTGAACGCGTAGCTGATCAGGTGGCCGACGGCGGCCGGCTTCGGGGCCATCGAGCCGGTGCCGATCATCCCGGCGTCGTCCATCGCAAGCCGGATGAGGTCGGACTGGTCCTCGCCGTCGAGGATCGTGAAGTTCGGGCCGAACCCCAGGGCCTCGGCCGAGCGTCTCAGGATGCGATTGCCGATGTGATGGAACGTCCCGGCCCACACGCGGGCGGCCTCGGGGCCGATCAGCGATTCGAGCCGGGAGACCATCTCGCGAGACGCCCTCCTCGTGAACGTCACCAGCAAGATCGACTCGGCCGGGACCCCTCGGGCGATCAGGTAGGCCACGCGGTAGGTGATGACCCGCGTCTTGCCCGACCCCGGCCCGGCCAGGATCAGGTTGTAGCCGTCGGGCGCGGTGGCGGCCTCGCGCTGGGGGGCGTTCAGGTCGCGCTCGAACGCCTCGCGGAGCCGGGACTCGGCCGGCTTCCTCTGGAGCTGGATCTTCCTCGCCATGACGCCGACTCGACTCTGGGGTTCACCGACCGATTCGCGACCGTTATAGTACCCCGCGCGACCGGCCCGTCTCTACCGGCTCGCTCGGCGCAGGGAGGCGCACGTACAATGGCCACGATGGAATCCGAACCGTCCACCACGGTGATCCGCGACCCGAGCGTCTACCTCGTCGGCCGCCAGGCGATCGACGAGGACGGCCTGGCGCGGTTCCTCGCCGACGAGGGCGTGACCCGCTGGACCACGGACACCGAGGAGGCCGGCGAGACCCTCGTCGAGGTGGCGGGGAGGCTCTGCTACAAGTCCTACGCCCGCCCCCGGCCCGGCGGCAACTCGGCGTACATCGGCCACATCCTGGAGGTCGGCCACGGCTCCGTCCTGGAGCACGCCGTCTTCAACTTCATCATCACCGGGGTCAGCCGATCCTTCACTCATGAACTCGTCCGTCACAGGGCCGGATTTGGATACTCCCAGCTCAGCCAACGTTTCGTGGACGAGTCCACCACGGCGTTCGTTGAGCCCGACCCGATCGCCGAGGACCCGAAGCTCCACGCGATCTGGCTCGACGCCGTGACGGCGACCCAGAAGGCATATAAGGCCCTGGCCGACGGGTTGGTCGAGCGATTCTCGGGGATCGAGGACCGGACGCTCCGGAGGAAGAAGGCGCGCGAGGCGGCCCGGTCGGTCCTGCCCAACGCGACGGAGACCCAGATCTTCGTGACGGGCAACGCCCGGGCGCTCCGGCACTTCATCGAGATGAGGGGCGACGCCGCCGCCGATGCCGAGATCCGCAAGGTCGCCCTGGCGATGCTCCGCATCCTCCGCGAGGAGAGCCCGAACCTCTTCGGCGATTACCGCCTGATCGACCTGCCCGAAGGGGGCCAGGCGGCCGACACGCCGTTCCGCAAGGTCTGAATCGGAAGGGCATCGGACCGCGGAATCCGCGGTCCGATCCCCGTTCGGAGCGTCGCCAGGCCGTCCCGAATGCTCAGACGGGGCGGTTCCCGGCGATCTGGTGCAAGGCCAGGTCGTGGGCGTGGTGCCCCTTCTTGCGGTGAAGCGGGGTCGTCGGCGAAAGCGTCGAGTCCGCGGAGGTCGGCGGGGTCAGCGTCGCGGCCTTCACGGTCGGCGAGGAGTCCGGGGCTTCGACCAGGCTCGGAGATGCGCCCGAGACCTGGCCACGCCCACGGACCACCGCCGGCACCGGGATGCCCAGCCCGTTGGGCACGCCGAAGGGATAGACCTTCGCGCCCCCTCCACTATAGGAGATGTAGAAGGTCGAGCTCGGCGGGTCGTACACGGCGATCTCGCTCTTGCCGTCGCCGTCGTAATCGGCCGGGATCGGCAGGTCCTTGCCGTTGGGCACGCCGAACTGGAAGACCTTCGCGCCCCCGCTGCTATAAGAGATGTAGTAGGTGACGCTGGGCGGGTCGAAGACGGCGATGTCGGTCTTGCCGTCGCCGTCGTAGTCCCCGGCGATCGGCAGGTCGTTGCCGGCCGGGTTGCCGAACTGGAAGACCTTGGCCCCGCCTCCGGAATAGGAGATGTAGAAGGTGGCGCTGGGCGGGTCGTACACCGCAATGTCGGTCTTACCGTCGCCGTCGTAGTCGCCGGGGATCGGGATGTCGTGGCCGTTGGGGTTGCCGAACTGGAAGACCTTGGCGCCTCCGCTGCTGTAGCTGATGTAGAATGTCACCGTCGTGGGGTCGAAGACGGCGAAATCCGTCTTGCCGTCGCCGTCGTAGTCGCCGATCACCGGGATGCATTTGCCGTTGGGGATGCCGAACGGATAGACCTTGGCCCCCCCGCCGGAGTAGCCGACGTAGAACGTGGAGCTCGGCGGGTCGTACACGGCGGTGTCGGTCTTGCCGTCGCCGTCGTAGTCGCCGTAGAGCGGGATGTCCTGGCCGTTGGGCACGCCGAACTGGAAGACCTTCGCCCCGCCTCCACTATAAGAGATGTAGTACGTGACGGTCGCGGGGTCGAAGACGGCGATGTCGCTCCGGCCGTCGCCGTCGAAGTCGCCCGGGACGGTCTTCTTCTGGACGGTCCCCCCGCCGCCGCCACCACCTCCGCCGCCGCCACCACCCCCGCCACCGCCGCCGCCGCCACCACCGCCGCCGGTGGAGGGAGGCGTGTAGCTCGCCAGGGCGACGAAGTTATTGGAGGCCTGGGACGAGGTCAACGTGGTGGTGCCGAACGTGGCGGGCGAAGCGTAGCCACCGTAGACGGCGAGCGTCCCGGACGAGTTGATGGCCAGGCCGGTCGGCCCGTCCAGGCCGGTCCCTCCGGCGGTGACCGGGGAGTCGATCGTGCCGTCGCTCTCGACCCGAGCCAGGAGCAGGTCGCTATCGCCGGCGCTGGTCAGGGAGACGCCGCCGACCCGGGCCGACCCGAGGAACCCCGTGGCGACGAACGCCGCCCCCGAGGGGGTCAGCACCACGCTGGGGATGTCGGCCGAGGTCCCCGGGTCGTTCACGCCGAGGTCTCTCGCGAAGAGCAGTCCGCCGGCGGAGTTCAGCTCGGCGACGAAGATCCCGGCGGTGTTGAGCGTCGAGAGGACTTGCGAGCCGATCGTGGCCGTCCCCTGGAACCGTCCGGCGATCGCGGCCAGGCCGTCGGGGTTGACCGAGACCGAATACACCACGTCGTTGTCGCTCCCCCCGTAACTCTGGGCGAACAGGGGGGTCCCCGAGGGGGAGAACTTGGCCAGGAAGCCGTCGGTCCCGCCGGCGCTGGTCAGGGTGATCGCCGAGGCCCCGGAGCCAACGGTCAGCTTCCCGAGATAGAAGCCCGCGGCATAGATGTCGCCGGCGCTATCCATGGCCACGGAATTGACCTGCGAGGATTGGCCGGCCGCCGGCAGGGGCTGGGCAAGCACGAACGACCCGGAGGGGTTGAGCTTGGCGATGAAGCCCTCGACATCCGAGGTGCTGGTGATCGACGTCGAACCGAAGGCGACGGTCCCCGAGATCAACCCGCCGATGACCGCGTCCCCCGCGCTATCCACGGCGATCGACAGCCCGCGATTGATCGTCAGGACCGACGGATCGCTCGGTCCGGTCGAACTGGAGACGTAGCTGCCCGAGCCGAAGTTGCCGGAGGCGTCCAGCTTCAAGACGAAGACGTCCAGATGGCCGTAGGCCTGGAGGACATGGGTCCCCGGGGCGGACGGATCGAAGTCGAGCTTCCCGGAGTAGATGCCCGTCACATACACGTTGCCCGCGCCGTCCACGGCGACGTCTTCCCCCTCGGATTGCCCACTCCCCCCAGACTCGTCGCCATAGGTGCGGGACCAGATCAGGTTGCCCGTGGGGCCGAACTTCGCGACGAAGATATCGGTCTTGCCCTGGCTGGCCGGCCCGAGCGTCGAGGTTCCGGTGTAGGCGCCGGTGACGTAGGTGTCGCCCGCGGAGTCCACGGTCACCCCGGTCGGATAGGACGCGACGCTCGCCCCGAGACTGAAGCTCGTCGTGAAGTCGATGGCCATCAAGGCCCGCGGCTCCATCCGCTCCATTTCGGGGCGGCGACGGCGGTTCGGGGCCGACGGGCGGGGCCCTCGGCGAACTTCCTCGGATCTCGGACTCATGATGCGTTCCTCGAGTAGTCGAGAGGGAGATCGGTCGGGATGAGCCTGGCGGCTGGGGATGCTCGGTCGGACCACGCCCGGAAAAACACCCAGACTGTTCCAGTTTACCCGCTCCTCCGGAAAAATGGAGCGGGCGCGGGCACGGCCGACGTTCTTTCCCCGTCGATCGCCTCCCACGGCCTACAGATCGACCTCAAGACATACCGGATGAGGCCGCAGGCCCCTCCCCCTGTTGAAAAAAAGTCACGTTTTCCCCGCCGGAGGCCGCCCCGGGAGGAAATAGTCGGCCGGGAGGGCGGGCAAACGCACTCATCATCTTGCAGCCACGCGATCAAAAGGGTACTCTAACCCTCAAATTAGGTCGGTCCCGTCGGCATCCGGATCGGTTTTCAGGGAGGCCTTGCCTTCGGATCTGAGTTCGGAGCATACCCCGTCGGCCCTCGGGCCTGGTTCTCCTGGCGAACCTTTCGCCCGGAGCGATCGGAGAAGGGAGCTCTGGGATCGTCCTTCTTCGTGCAGCCCATGCTTCGTCCCTCAAAAAGGAGTCGCCGTAAGATGAGCAGCCGCGTCCGAAGATTCGCAACGCTCGTTGTCGTGGGCCTTGGCCTCCTTGCCGGCTCGACCAGAGCCCACGCCGATTTCGTGATCGACGTCTACATCGATGGGCACCTCATCGACCAGATCACCAAGAACGGCGGCCTGGACAGCCCGGCTTCGGCGAACACGATCAACACCAACGTGGATCTGTTGAACGCCGACATCGCCAACTACGGCGTCGGCCAGTATGCAGGTGTCTCGTTCTCCAGCCTCTCGCTGGTGAGCAACTTCGCGACGGCCACCGGCAACGGCAGCGCATCGCTGAAGACCACCGGCGAGGTGGACTTCGACCCGACGATGAGCTCGTCCCCGGTGTCGGTCACGGTCGTTGGCTTCGCCAACAACTACCATGCCCCGTCCAGCTTCTACAAGCTCCTGAGCAGCTCGGGCAGCGGAACCTTCACCGGCACCACCCCGACCGACTCCCACCAGTTCAACGCCATCTTCGACGCGACCAACTCGAGCGCGCCGCTGACCAACCCCCAGGACCCGTTCGTCGGGTACACGGGGACGGCCCACACGATGGCCCCGCCGACGTTCTCCCCCTCGACGCCGCCCCCCGCGTCGTTCTCGGTCAACAATACGCCGTTGCTGGTCACCGGCAGCGGCAATTTCGCCCTGATCAACCAGACGACCCTGCACATCGGCTCGGACACGGGCGACCTCTCGTCCATCCAGTTCACCAACTCGACGATCGTCACCCATGCCGTGCCGGAGCCGGGTTCGCTGGCCCTGGTCTTCCTCGGCCTGCCCGTCGTGGCTCGCCGCGTCTTCCGTCGCCGTCAGGCCACCGTCTGACCTTCGCCTCCCCGGCGCCTGCCCGTTCCTCTCCACGAGCTTGAATGAGAAACGTCCCCCGGCCGTTCTTACGGCCGGGGGACGTTGTCATTTCCCTTCCCGTTTCCCTCCCGCTCCAGCAGATCACCCTCGGTTCACGGCCGGGTTCCCCCGAGGTCGGGCCGGCCTCGGCCTGCGGTCCCCACGGATCGCCGGGCCGAGGCCGGCCCGACCTGCGCGGTCAGAGACTGATCCGCTGGAGAGCGGTTCACGGCCGGGTTCCGCCCATGTCGGACAGCCCTCGGCGTGCCGACCTCCGTGAAGAGATCAGCCAGGCCCTGTTCGATGGAAAGCGGAGGTGCGCCCTCCGAGGTTGGACTGCGGCCATCCCCCACCGATACCGTCGGTCCGGGACGACCTGGCGGCGCGGGGCCACGCCTCGGGCCGAGCCTGGCCGGCCGAATAAACGCGGACGGCCGGCCCCTCCCCCTTCTCGGATGGAGGGGAGGACGGGCCGGCCGATCGTCGTTCGCGGTCGCTTCGAGGGGAGACTCAGGACACGACGTAGAACCTCTTCGACGAAATCAGGTCGCTGGCCGTGAAGAACAGCATGTTCCCCACAGAGGCCAGCCCCTGAGGCACCGAGCCATCGGGCCCGGGGTACAGGTCCGCGACCAGCTGAGTTCCGGCCGTCGTCCCGTCGCTCTTCCACAACTCCTGCCCGTAGGCGTCGTCGGTGGCGGAGAAGTAGACCGTCGATCCCACGACCGTGAGCGAGCTGATGCTCGAGCCGCTGGACCCGGTTTCGACGTCGGCGACGAGCTGGGTCCCGGCCGCGGTGCCGTCGGTCTTCCAGAGCTCGCTGCCGTGGACGCCGTCGTTGGCCGTGAACAGCGTCAATGCGCCGAATCGGGTGAAATTCGTCGGCATCGAGCTGGCGGAGCCGGGGTTGATGTCGGCGAGCATGAAGGTGCCGGCCGTGGTGCCGTCGGTCCTCCAGAGTTCCGTGCCGTTGATGCCGTCATTGGCCTGGAATACGACGCTCGAGCCGTTGACCGTGTAGTTGAAGGGGTTGGAGGACACCGAGCCGGCGCGGATGTCGTCGAGCAGGAACGTCCCCGCGGCCGAGCCGTCGCTGATCCAGACCTCGCGGCCGTCCACGCCGTCGTTGGCGGTGAAGATGACCTTCGACCCGAAGGCCGTCAGTCCGAGGGGGGTCGCGGAGGAGGAGCCGGCCCAGATGTCCTTGACCATGGTCGTGCCGGCGGCCGTGCCATCGGTCTTCCAGAGCTCGGTGCCGTGGACGCCGTCGTTGGCCGTGAAGAAGACGGTCGAGCCGACGACGGTGAAGTTCGCGGGGTTGGACGAGCCGGACCCCGGGGAGATCTGGCTGACCAAGACCGTGCCGGCGACCGTGCCGTCGCTCTTCCACAGCTCGTAGCCGGAGCCGGCGCTGAAGGCCGAGAAATACAGGGTGCCGTTGGCGTCGGTCAGGTTCGACGGGTAGCTGCTCGCGCTGCCGGCGGCGACCTCCTTGACCATGGCCGTGCCGGCGGTGGTCCCGTCGGTCTTCCACAGCTCGCTGCCGTGGCCGGCCGAGGTCGCCGTGAAGTAGAGGTAGGGCCCGGAAACGGTCAGGTTCGACGGCGTCGAGTTCGCCAGGCCGGGGTTGACGTCGGCGACCAGCGACGTGCCGAGGAGCGTGCCATCGCTCTTCCAGAGCTCGGTGCCGTGGACCGCGTCGCTGGCCGAGAAGAACGCCTGGCCCTTGAAGGCCACCGGGGTGCCGACGATCGTCCCGGGGAAATCGATCGGGGTGAGCGTCAAAAGCGCCCGCCCCTCCAGGCCCTCGACACGGGGCAGGGTCATCGAGCGGCGGGGTCTGGAAGCGAGCGAGCGTCGACGAGCAAGGAACTTGAACATGTGTCACCTCAACTGGGTGTAGAACCAGTGCGGCCACGCACACCGATCGGGGGTGACCCGGCCGAACGACGTCCCGGGACCCGATCGTGTTTTCCCGAAGCAATCCTGACGAGGACTCTAGATCAATTTCCGGACGCGGTGGGAGCGGTGAGGGGGGGCATCACGGCCCCCAATCGACGAGCGGCGGCGAGAGAGAATTTGCCGGAGACCAGCCGAGCAAGGATGGCTATCTTATTCCGGCTGTGTTTTTCTACAACAGCGGCCCGTGGATGTGACACCCAAAACTTACGAAAGGGCGAAATCCGCCCGAAACACCCGGAAATTCTCCGAAAATGTTGAAAAAAAGCGTCGTTATGGCAGTTTTGAATGAGTTTCTTGACCTTACCAACTGAACAAAATGAACTTCATGAAAACAACAAAGAGAGCGAGGCTGCATGAAACCAATCAAGACAGCAAGGACACAAGAATTGAGTTTTCGCAAAACTGGCCCTAATAAGCCTTAATAAACCCTTATTATCGCTTGTTTAATTTTACAGGTTTGCGGCATGATCTGCCTTCAGAGCGGGATGTTTTGATAGCTTATCCCTCGCCCGACGAGGGCGGGACGACGGTGTGATTCCTGGCTCCAACCGGCGCGGGAATCGTGGCATAATCACCCTGGCTCGGGGGGATCGGAGATCGATTCATGAACAGTCGTCCGGGACGGTGGGCCGACGCCGCCGACCATCTGAGGGCCGCCGATCCGCGCTGGGGCCCCTCCTGGACCGGGTCGGCCCCTGCTTGCTCCGGCCCCGGAAAGATCGCTTCGGAACGCTCGTCCGGGCGATCATCGGCCAGCAGATCTCCACGAGGGCCGCCGCGACGATCGACGCCCGGCTCCGGGCCCTCGGCGGCGATCCCCACGATCCGGCGAAGCTCCTGGCCGTGGGCGAGGAAGGCCTTCGGGGCTGCGGGCTCTCCGGCGTGAAGGCCCGATACGTCCTGAACCTCTCCGAGGCGGTCCTGTCCGGCCAGGTTCCTCTGGCCCGGATCGGGACCCTTTCGGACGAGGCGATCAAGACGCGATTGACGACGATCAAGGGGGTGGGCGCCTGGACGGCCGAGATGTTCCTGATCTTCTCCCTGAACCGGCCGGACGTCCTCCCGGTGGCCGACCTGGGGGTCCGGGTCGGAATCCGTAACTTCTACGGCCTGGAGGAGATGCCTTCGCCCCGGCTTTGCGTCGAGCTGGCCGAACCCTGGCGGCCTCACCGGAGCGTCGCCATGTGGTATCTGTGGAGGAGCCTGGACGCACCCAAGGCGCCGGGATGATCTCCCGTTCCATCGCGAGGAGGCCGCCGTGTTCGACGTCCTGATCCGAGGCGGCTGGCTGATCGACGGGGGAGGCGGGCCGCCGTTCCTGGCGAACGTCGCCCTGCTCGGGGCGGTGGTGGCCGACGTCGGCCGCCTGGATGGGGCGAGCGGTCGGATCGAGATCGACGCGTCCGGCCTGTTCGTCGCGCCGGGCTTCATCGATGCCCACGTCCACGGCGACTTGATGCTCCTGACCGACCCGGTCCACCGGCCCGCCCTGAAGCAGGGCGTCACCACCTACATCCTCGGCCAGGACGGCAGCGCCTTCGCCCCGGCGTCTCCGGCGACGATGGACTACATGAGGCGGTACACCTCCGGGTTCAACGGAAATCCCGAAGGGTCTGGCTACGACTGGAGTTCCGTCGGCGAGTACCTGTCCCGGTTCGATCGTTCCACGTCGTTGAACGTGGCTTACCTGATCCCCAACGGCAACCTCCGGCTGGAAGTGATGGGGCACGACCCCCGAGCGGCGACCGACGAGGAGCTCGCGGCGATGGTCCGCCTGGTCCGCCAGGGGATGGACGCCGGGGCGGTGGGGATTTCGTCGGGGCTGGACTATCTGCCGAGCCGCCACGCCGACGCCCGAGAGCTGGCCGCGCTCTGCCGGGCGATCGCGCCGGAGGACGGCGTTTACGTGACTCACATGAGGGGATACGGCCCGGACGCGCCGATCGGGATGCGCGAGGTCGTCGAGATCGCCGAAGCGTCCGGCGTGTCGGCCCATATTTCCCATTTGAACGGCCGGGCCGACGTCCTCCTGCCCCTGATCGAGGCGGGTCGAGCCCGGGGCCTGGATCTCACCTTCGACACCTATCCCTACCTGGCCGGGAGCACGATCCTGGGGATGGTTTCCCTGCCGGCCTGGGTCCAGGAAGGTGGGATCGACGCGACTCTCGGCCGCCTGGCCGATCGAGCCGTCCGCGATCGGCTCGATCGCCAGTGGTTCTCCGGGCCCTTGCCCTACCCGATGGAGCATACGACCCTGGCGAGGATCGACGCTCCCCCGTGGAAGTCGTTCGAGGGGCTGACCGTGGCCGAGGCGGCCCGGCGGGCCGGAAGTCCTCTCGGCGCTTTTATTTGCGATCTGCTCGTCGCGAACGACCTGGCCGTCGGGATCGTCGGGTTCCGGCCTGGGGACCGGACCGAGGAGGACGTCCGGGCGATCCTCCGCCACCCGGCCCACATGGCCGGCTCGGACGGCATTTTTCGAGGGGCGTTCCCCCACCCCCGGGGCTGGGGGGCGTTCGCCCGGTTCCTGGGCCGCCATACTCGGGAGCTGGGCGATTACTCGTGGGGCGAGGCGGTCGCGCACCTGTCTTCCCACGCCGCCCGCCGGTTCCGCCTGACCGATCGCGGGTTGGTCCGCCCCGGGTTCGCGGCCGACCTGGCCGTGTTTGACCCGGCCACGGTCCTCGATCGCTCGACCTACGCCGACGGCCGCCGGGAGGCCGAGGGGATGCGGCATGTGATCGTCAACGGGACGTTCGTTTTGAAGGATGGCGAGGCGACGGGGGCCTTGCCGGGCCGGGCGTTGCGTCGAGGGTGACGTTTTGGGCGTTCAGGCGAGTCGGGGCGTCTCGATGATCTCCTCAGGGAGCGAGACGGCGGCCGGGGTGGGCCTGGCCGTCTCTCGGATCGCCCTGGATCGCGCCCGATGAGGCCCTTGTGATCATGAAACCGCCCGGCCCGAGCCTGCCCTTGCCGTCGGAAAGCCTCCCCGAATCGTTCGAGGCGTTCGCCTCGGCCGCCCGATCCGAACTGGCCCCGTCGGGCCCCCTGGAATCGGTCCTGGCCCGGAGGGTGATCCACGCCGCCTGGAGACTGGACCGAGGATCGACCGATGCCGTTCGGGCCGAGCGTGCCCTGGGCCGCGCCCTGGGCGGCCTGAAGACGCTTCGCGAACTTCGCGCGGCCTCGGGCGAGGAGGCCGCGCTTCCTCCGTCGTGGCGAGATCGCCTGATGACCGACCCGGACATTTCCTCGATTTCTCCGGTGGTCCGCGGCACCTGGATCACGGCGGCCGAGATCGTCCGGCTGGTGGTCCAGGGCTGGTCCTGGGGGGACATCCTCCGGGCCCACCCCGAACTCACCGAGGCCGACATCCGCGCCTGCCTCGCGTTCGACGTCGAGCGCGGGGACCTGGACGCGTAGGGTGCATGAAATGCACCATCTTCCTCCCTCCATTCGCCCGATCGGGGAGGATGGGGAGGAAGATGGTGCATTTCATGCACCCGAGGATCGCGCGAATGGTGGCATGGACCCCACTCGCTAATTGAGGATTTCCAGCTTCGGCATCTTCGGCGTCTTGATGTTGTGGATGCTGATCTGAGCCGCGAGCTGCTCGACCACGCCGAGCAAATAGGCCCGGGACGGGGAGTCCGGGGCCAGGGCCTCGCGGATCTTGCCCTCGTCGCCCCGTTCGCGGAGGATCACGTTGAGGGGGACCTCGCCGAGGAACGGGACGCCCATCGCCTCGGCCTTCCTCCGCGCCCCGCCCCGGCCGAAGAGGTAGACGCGCTCGTCCTCGGGCGTGGGGAACAGGCCGCTGCGATCGACGAGATCCCGGGCCTCGGCGCCTCCTCGGGTCTTCAGGTACGCCGGGATGTCGAAGAAGCTCATATTCTCGACCATCCCGAGCAGGGGCACCTTCAACTGTCGGAACATGGCCACGGCGCGGACGGCGTCGAGCAGGGCGACTTCCTGGGGAGTGCAGACCACCACGGCGCCGGTCAGCGGGAGGCTCTGCGCGAGCGACAGGGGGACGTCTCCGGTCCCCGGCGGCAGGTCGATCACGAGGTAATCCAGGGTTCCCCACTCCACCTGGTGGAGGAACTGCTGGATGATCCCGTGGAGCATCGGGCCTCGCATGATCATGGCCTTCTCGGGCTCGACCAGCGAACCCATCGACATGACCTTCAGCCCCCCGGGGGCCTCGATCGGCTCGATCCGCTCCTTGCCCTGGGCACCTCGCATCATCGGTCGGCCGACGGCGCCGGTCAGGTGAGGGATCGAGGGGCCGTACACGTCGGCGTCCATCAGGCCGACCTTCGCCCCGTAAGTCTGCAATCCGTAAGCGATTGCGGCGGCCATGGTGGACTTGCCGACGCCTCCCTTGCCCGAACCCACGGCGATCACGTTCTTGACGCCGGGGATGTCCCCCTGCTCGATGATCCCCTTGCCCCGGACCTCGGCCGCCATCGTGATCGAGACCTTCAGGTCCTCGCCCAGTCGCGAGGCCAGGGCCTGGCGGACTTCCCTCTCGATCTGCGCCTTGAGCGGGCAGGCGGGGGTGGTCAGGTTGATCGTCAGGCTGACGTGACCGTCGGACGCCTTCACGTCCTTGACCATCCCGAGGTCCACGAGGTCTCGGCCGATCTCGGGATCTTTCACGCCCTTCAGCGCGTCGAGGACGTCTCTCTCGGAGAGGGAAGGGCTCTTCTTGCCGAACATCGGGAGGGTACCTCGGTCGGTCGTGGGGTGCGGATCAATCGAGAGGAGGGAACAGGCCGTCCCAGGGCTGGGCCTCGGGGACGCGGTCCGGGGCCCATCCGTCGCCTTCGGCCCGCCGGAGGGCCAGGGGGAGCCACCGGGCGAGGATCGCCTCGACTTCCGGAGGCGTCGCCGGGCCGGTCAGGACGTGGGTGGCGCCGAGCTCCCGGGCCAGGAGGGGCAGGTCGGAGGTCGCCGAGGGGTCCAGGGCCAGGAGCAGGGCGTTGGGCGACGCCGCCACGGCCCGGCCGATCGCCTCCAGGTTCGCGCGGAGCCGGACGGACAGGTCCAGCACCACCAGGGGACTCGCCGAGCGGCTCGCCGCCCCCTGGAGGTCCGCCGCGGACCGCGACTCGACCAGGACCACCGGCCACGACGCCACCCGGGGGCGGAGCTGACGGGCCCACCGACCGATTCTCTCGTGGACGATCAGGGGCAGGCGCATCGCGGCGGGGCCTCCCCGGGACTTCGGAGCCGGAAGCCGGTTCATTCTATCAGGGGCGTGCCCGGGTGGCGAGACGCCGAACGCCCAGGGCAGGCGAGACGGCGGATCCGGCCCGGGGCCGGGAACTGGCGAGGAAGTGTTCATGTCGAGGAGATTGACGCGCCCGCCCACCAAAGCTCCCGCCCTACCTTGCGGACGCCGCCACAATTTGCGGTGATAGCCTCGGCGATGGCGGGCCCGACGAAATCCGGCGATCGACCCTCGTCGATCCCTGGGACAGACCAATTTCCACAAGAGGATCGGGCGATGTCTCGGCAAGTGTTCGTGGCCATGTGGCAGTTGCCCACCGGAGGAAATGAGCTTCGGGTCGATTTCGTGGCCGACAGCGACATGGAGACGAAGTGCGGACTGATCGACACGATGCTCCAGCACGCCGAGATCGAGATCCGGCAACTCCCGGTCACGTCCAAAGGGAATGAGAAACCAATCACGATCTTCCTGGCACCCGAGTATTACTTCAAGAAGGGCAACGCGAGAAACTGCTACAGCAGGAGCGATCGCGACGTCATGGTGAAGTCCATGCACAAGCTGGCGAAGAACCACGCGGACACGCTGATCATCCCCGGTACGATCATGTGGTCGAAGTCGGCGATCGGGAAGGCTGACAAGGCGCGGAAACGCCTCGAAACGGCGGTACAATTCGGAGGCCTCTCCAAGGAGGACCGGGAAAAAGGGGACCAAAAACTCAAGAAGTCCGGCCTCTTCAACACGGCCTACCTGGCGAGGAACACGGCCTACATGTTCTACAACTCGACAGCTTATAAGTATCACAAAATGGTCGATGCTTCCGAGGTGATCGACGCCGAGTCGGAGTCCACGATCTTCATCCCCGGCGATCGCCCCGGGATCTTCACGCTCCCGGACGGCGGGCCGAAGGTCGGCGTCCAGATCTGTGCCGACCACGACGTCATGCCTCTCTGGGAGATGGTTGACCTCCACATCGTGGTCTCGGCGTCGGTCACGAAAAAGGACAAGCATCTTAACATACGCGACGGCGGCTACTTCATCCATTGCGACACGAAGCCGATCCACAACGAAGTCTTCCAGGTCCATCAAAACAAGCCGCAGGCCAGGAACCAGGTCGGGTCGAAGCCCGTGGATCACAGGGACTTCTTCAGCCAGGAGTACAAGAATGTGGGGCACGGGATCGCGGCCCTGCGCGAGGGGCCCAGACCGATCAGGAAATCCTTCGATATCGGAAGCGTCTGGAGAAGGAAAAGGACGAGGAGGAGCGCGGGATCATCGCCAGGACCATCGATGAAAAGCTGAGGAATCCCAGTGCCCCGTCCGATCAGGCCCTCGCCAAGAACGTCGGCAACCTGTACATTTATTCGCTGGAGCTCACCTAGAAGTCCGGCCCGGAGAAGCGGGCCTGCCCGAAGGGACATCGACCCGAAGGGACATCGCCGAGCCTCGATGCGCCGAAGGTCGAGAGCCGAGAGACTGAGGGCGGGTCGGGGGGAACACTCGGGCCGCCTTGAATCCCGACGGATCGCGGGGATAGAATCTCCTGTCCCTCCCGAGGATCGGGCCGGATGGTCCCGGGCTCCGGGTGGGGATCGTCGACGAGCGTTGAGGGTGCGATGCCGCCTCGCGATTACTACGACGTCCTGGGAATCGCCCGGTCCGCCTCGGCCGATGAGGTCAAGAAGGCGTATCGCAAGCTCGCGCGGCAGCACCATCCGGACGTCAACCCGGGCGACAAGACGGCCGAGGCGAAGTTCAAGGAGGTCCAGAACGCCTACGACGTCCTGGGCGAGCCGGAGAAGCGGAAGCAGTACGACCAGGTCGGCCACGAGGCGTTCACGTCGTTCGGCGGCTCGGGCCCCCGGGCCGGGGCGTCGGAGTGGGCGGCCCAGGCGGGGCCGGGATACGAGAACGTCGATTTCTCGCAGTTCTTCGGCGGAGGCGGCGCGGCGGGCCCCGATCTGGGCGAGGGCGGCGGGATCTTCGAGGACCTCCTGGGCCGGATGAGGGGCGGAGGCGGCCGGGCAGGGCGTCCCCGGGGCCCTCGCCGCGGGCAGGACGTGGAGGCCGAGATCGCCATCCCGTTCGCCACGGCGGTCCTGGGCGGCGAGACCTCGATCGACCTGGCCCGCGAGGACGGCTCCCGCGAGAGCCTGGTCCTCAAGATCCCGCCGGGCACCGACACCGGCTCGAAGCTCCGGCTCCGAGGTCGCGGAGGCCCCGGCGAGAAGGGCGCGCCCTCGGGCGACCTGACCATCGAGGTCACGGTCGATCCCCACCCGTTCTTCCGCCGAGAAGGGAACAACCTGGCGCTGGACTTGCCGATCACCGTCGGCGAGGCGATCCTCGGAGGCAAGGTGGACGTGCCCACGCTCTCCGGGACGACCGTGAGCCTGGGCGTCCCCCCGGGGAGTTCCTGCGGCCAGAAGCTCCGGGTCCGAGGCCGGGGGGTCCCGGCCCACGGCGGCCAGCCCGACGGCGACCTGTTCGTCGCCCTGAAGATCGTGGTCCCGAAAACGATCGACGACGAGAGCCGCGAGTTGATCCGCCAGTTCAGCGAGCGCAACCCGTCCCGCCCCCGCGAGGGGCTCTGGTAGAGACGGCCCCATGACCATCCTCTCCCGAGAGCAGGTCGCCAGTCACCTGAGCGTGCCGACGTCCCTCCTGGTCCGCTACGAGGCCCGGGGACTCGTCCGCGTGGCCCGGGACGAGAGGGGTATCGAGGGGTACGAACCGGCCGAGATCCGCCGGGTCTGGTCGGTGGTGAGCCTCCACCGGGACCTCGGCATCAATTTGGCCGGGATCGAGGCCATCTTGAAGCTCCGGGCGCAGATCGACGACGTCCACGCCCGGCTCCAGGAGATCACCGACCGGCTCCGCGACGCCCTGGAGGCCGAGGCATGAATGAGCCGCGCAAGGACGGCCAGCCGGGCGAGCCGGGCCTCCCTCCATCGGGCCACCCGGGCTCGGGCACCGAGGCCGGCCGGCGGAGGACGGCCAGGGCCATCGGGATGTTCGCCGGGGTCAGCCTCTCGGGCGTGACCCTGCTCGGGGGGCTGGCGATCTGGCACCTCTCGCGACGGGCCCGGCTGATCCGGGAGCGGGCCTCGCCCGTGAAGGACGCCCGATGGCCCGAGCTCCCGGACGTCGCGGACTCATGACCGCCCAGACCTTCCGCCCTCACGAGCGAATCCGCGACCCGAAGGACTTCCGTCGGGCGTTCGACCGCAAGCGCTCGGCCTCCGACGACGCCCTGATCGTCTACGCCGTCGAGAACGGCCGCGCCCACGCGAGGCTGGGGATCTCGATCTCGAAGAAGAAGGTCAAGACGGCCGTGGCCAGGAACCGGGTCAAGCGGCTCGTCCGCGAGGCGTTCCGCCTGGGCAAGTCGGAGATCCCGCCGGGGATTGACGTCGTCATCGTCCCGAGAGGACCGTCCCTGACCTTCGATCGCGCGGTCCTCGCCGTGCCCGGCCTCGCCCGGGCCGCCGCCCGAAGGCTCGACCGCCGCCCCGGGGCCCCCGGCCGTGATCGCCCGGGTCGTCGGGTCCCTCAGCCGGGCGGTGATTGCGGTCCTGGTGGCGTTCATCCGGCTCTACCAGGTCACGCTCAGCCCCTTGCTCGGGCCGATGTGCAGGTTCGAGCCCCTCGTGCAGTCACTACACGGTCGAGGCGCTCCGCAAGTACGGGGTGATCCGCGGCCTCTGGAAAGGGGCCGGGCGGATCTGCCGATGCAACCCGTGGAACCCCGGCGGATTCGACCCGCCGTGATCGCGAGGACGGGAGTGTCATCCCCGGCGCGCGGAATGCGGTCCAATCCGTCGAGGAACCCGCGATGAGCAACCCCATCACCCGCCTGGTCGAGTGGCTCGGCGGCCACGAGCTGGTCGTCCTCCTCGGCTCGCTCGTGGTCGTGGCGGGGACGTGGGGCTTCTTCCGGCTCGCCTCGGAGGTCCGCGAGGGGGAGACGCGATCGCTCGACGCCCGCTTGATCCGCGGCCTCCGCACCGCCGAGGACCCGTCGGTCCCGATCGGCCCCCCGTGGATGGAGGAGGTGGGCCGGGACGTCACGGCCCTGGGATCGGTGACCGTGATCGTGATCGTCGGGCTGATCGTGGTCGGCTATCTCGGGCTGGCGGGGAAATATGCGTCGATGGCCTTCGTGTTCACGGCCACGGCGGGAGGGTTCGCGCTCGCCTCCCTGCTCAAGGGATACTATCGCCGCCCGAGGCCGGAGGTCGTCCCCCACCTGATGAGGGTGTATAATTCCAGCTTCCCGAGCGGCCATTCGATGATGGCGGCCGTCGTCTACCTGACGCTCGGGGCCCTCCTGGCCCGGATGACCCGGCGGAGGCGGCTGAGGTTCTATTGCCTGGCCGTCGCCGGCCTGCTGACGACGATGGTGGGGGTCAGCCGGGTCTTCATGGGCGTCCATTACCCGTCGGACGTCCTGGCCGGGTGGACCGCCGGGCTGGTCTGGGCGACCCTGTGCTGGCTGGTCGGCCGGCGGCTCCAGAGGCGAGGTCAGATCGAGCCGCCGGGCGACCCGGGAGACGTTCCTTCATGAGCGATTCGAGCGATGATCGCGGCTATCGGTCGTATCGAGGTCTGCCGACCCTCGCCGGCCTCGCCTCCCTGGAAGAGGCCGCGCGCCCGGGCCTGGGGATCGAGGCCGGCGTGGCCCGCCTGAAGCGATTCCATCACGCCTTCGTCCGGCTCCACGGCACGTTCACCGCCAGGATCACGGCCGAGCCGATCTATGAGCTCAAGACCGGCTTCTCGCACCACGCCTACCTCTGCGCCGAGCATGCCGCGAGCCTCCGGACCCGGGTCGGCGAGATGCGCGAGCCCCCCTGGGGCTGGAGGCCGTCCCCCACGAGGGATTGAAGTCGTTCTTCGACGAGATCCTCGCGGCGCCGACGACGGCCGAGCTCCTCGTCGGGCTGTACGAGAAAGCCCTGCCCGCGCTCGACGACGCCCTCGCCCGGTTCCTCGCCCAGACGAACCCTCTGGCCGACGCCCCGAGCGTCCGCGTGGCCCGGTTCGCCCGGCTGGAGCTGGCCGACATGATCGAGTTCGGCCGGAAATCGATCGCCTGCCTCGTCGATGACGGGTCCCGCGAGGCGATGGCCTCGTGGCTCGCCCTGCTCGACGCCTGCCTCGCCTCGGCCGGCGGCCTGGACGGGGCCGACGAGCCGTCCGGCTCGCCCATTTCGCCGCGATACTCGGCGACCCCTTACGTCTACGACCCCGTGCCGAGGCGGGACGAGAGGTTCCGCGACCTGTTCAACCAGGGAGTCAACGCCGAGGCGTTCCTGTACGACCCGAAGTATCCGGACCGGGCCAAGGTCCTCATGATGCTCTTCAAGAGGCTCCGGGAGATCGACGTCCCGGAGATGATGGCGAGCATCATCGCCCAGACCGAGGGGAAGCCCTGGGGCTACTCTCGCGACATGACCCGCCAGCTCTGGGACGAGGCCCGCCACGCCATGATGGGCGAGGTCGGCTTCGTGGCCAACGGCGTCGACTGGACCCGGGCCCGGATCACTCACAACTGGTCGCTCCGGCTCAACACCGAATGCTCGCCGATCGAGCGCCACGCGGTCCTGTACTTCATCGAGCAGGGCCTCATGAACAAGACGGGCAAGCGGTTCGAGTGGGAGACCGGAGTGCGCTCGGGCGACCCCCTGGCGGCGACGATCCAGGATTACGACTGGGCCGACGAGGTCCTCCACGCGGCGATCGGCCGGGAGTGGTACGTCCCCCAGTTCGCCCACTGGAAAGAGGCGCTCGAGTTCGGCGATCGGTGCTGGTCCAAGATCCTGAGCAACTGGGTGGCGGTGAAGGAGCAGGGCCTCACCGATCACGCCAACTGGTGGCCCGAGGTCTATCGCCAGGCCTGCCGGCGCTGGGGAGTCGAGCCGGACCCCGAGGTCCTTGCCTACGATGAGACGTACGAGGCGAGACGGGCCGACCTGAAGGTCGTGGCCGCCAGCGGCTGAGCCGAGACGGAGACGAGCCATGTCCGAGAAGATCGCGAAGACGGACGCCGAGTGGCGCGAGACGCTCTCCCCCGAGCAATATCGCGTCCTCCGCGAGAAGGGGACCGAACGCGCCTTCACCGGCGTCTACTGGGACGAGACGGGCGAAGGCGTCTACCGATGCGCCGGCTGCGGCCAGGAGCTTTTCGACTCGGGGACGAAGTTCGACTCCGGCTGCGGCTGGCCGAGCTTCACCGCCCCGAAGGCCGACGACGCGATCGACGAGCACCCGGACCACACCTTCGGGATGGTCCGAACCGAGGTCACCTGCCGCCGATGCGGAGGGCACCTCGGCCACGTCTTCCCCGACGGCCCCCGGCCCACCGGCCTCCGCTACTGCATCAACTCGGCGTCGATCGACCTGGAGAAGAAGGCCTGAACCCAGGGGAATATCCGGTCGGGTGGCATGCTTACGTCTTCGTAAGCATGCCACCCGGCCGATTCATCCCGGGCCTTCAACCGGGTCCCAGGCCCGTCACGGCTTTCATCTTCGCCAATCCGGTCCGGGCGACGGCCTCGGGGTCTTGCTTCCAGTATTCTCGGTGGAAAAGCTCCAGCGAAAGATAGCCGCGGAAGCCGATCTTGCGGAGAATTCCGAGGATTTTGGGATAAGGCGCCACGCCATCGCCCGGATACACGCGCTGGGCGTCGGTGATCTCGCTTCGCGGCGGATTCTCGGGATAATCGTTGGCGTGGATCACGAACATGGCGTCGGGGCCGAGCAGGTGGAGCCCTTCGAGGACGCTCCCGCCCTTGTAGAAGTGGTAGACGTCTCCCAGGACGCACGCCGACGGATGGTCGCTCTCCATCGCCACGAACACGGCGTCCGAAAGCTTGCCGAGGGTCTTGGAGAACCCCCAGACCTCGACCTGCGGCACGACCTTCTCGGCGTCTCCGATTTCGAGCAACGCACGATACCGCTCGGCGATCCGGCGGAGGTCCAGGTCGGCGCGATCGGTGGCCCCGGTGGGGGGTGCGGCGATCCGCGTCCCGCCGATCTTGCGGACCTTCTCCATGTCCTTCCGGGCCTGCTCCAGGGCCTTCGCCCTCTTGGACGGATCGTCCACGACCCAATCGAAAAAGCCGATCGCCGAGGGGATCGCCAGGCCGAGGTCCTGGGCCTTCTTGCCGAGGTCGTCGAGCGAGCCTCCCCCGGCGACGTGCTCATCCAGCTCGCGAATCCACGGCTCGACGGCCGAATACCCGGCCCTGGCGGCGATTTCCAGGACCTTCGCGATCGGCAGCTTCTGCCCGGAGATCGTGCTGGTATTCAGGCAGAACTGGATCGCGTCGGGCCCAGGAGGAGGGCTGGCCTCGGCCTTGACGGCTTCTCCGAGGAAGGCGCCGGCGGCCAGGGCGGCGGGTCCGGTGGCGATCAGGTTTCGGCGGGAGATTCGGGACATCGCGGACGGGCCTCGGTGCGTCGATGACGTCGAAGGCCGCATCGTACCCGACGATCCCCGGGATTTCGAGTCGCCAGGCCCTCCGAAATGGCCGTGGCGCCGACCCGGGAAACCTCGGTGGAAACTCCGACCGCCGGAGGCTAGAATCAAGAATCATTCTCGATTCCCGGCCCCAGTCCGGCCGGGATCGCTCCGCCCGATCGCAAAGGATGCCGGCCGTGGCCGAACCGTCCTCGCTCCGACCGATCCCGTCGGCGGCCCCTCCCGAGGAGAAGTTCCGGGAGTTCCTGGAGATCCGGGGCGAGAAGCTGACCGAGCCTCGCCGGATCTTGATCCGCCACATCTTCGATTCCCACAAGCACTTCGACGCCGACGAACTCGTGGCCGACCTCCTCGCCGCCGGCCGGAAGGTCAGCCGGGCGACGGTCTATCGGACGCTTCGGCTGCTGGTCGAGGCCGGGCTCCTCCGCGAGCTCCGCCTGACCAACCGCACCGCCTACGAGCACGACCACGGCTACCCCTCGCACGACCATTTGCACTGCACCGAGTGCAACGCGATCATCGAGTTCAGCAACGAGGAGGTCCGCCGGCTCCGGGAATCGGTCAGCCGGGACCACGGATTCCGGGCGATGGGGCACCGGTTCATCGTCTCGGGGGTCTGCGCCGCATGCAGCCGGGCCAGGAGCTCGCCGAGGCGCCGGCTGGACCTGATCTGATCGCCGAGCGGCCAAGCTCAGCGGACCCACACTGCCGAGTAAACCACGTAGCGATGCACGCGCCGCGGCGGTGCGGGGTCCGCTCCAGCAAAGGTTAGCCCACCTATTCCAGCACCTTGAGGGCAACCCGCGAGCAATCCGGGAGGCCCCGCAACTGGTCGTGGATCGAGCCGCATGCGCCCAGATAATCGGGGATCGTCAGAATTCGGCAATTCTTGACGCTGTATCGGCCGCCCAGGACGGGGGGCACCTTGAAACCGTAGCATTGGCCGGCTTGCAACACCATGCCCGACGCCACCAGTTCGTCGACGAGCGGGATGGCTAGCCACAGCGATGCGTTGTCCTCCTCGTCGATTAGCCGGCCGAAGTGCTCGCGGTCATCCGCGAGCTTCTTTAACGATCCGGCCCCGACGTCCAGCATGTGGACCGCGCCATCGGGCGTGACGATGAATAGGTCGCAAAGGCGGTTGACCAGCCAGAGCGTGAACTCTCGCGGGATCAGCCAGGACCAGACAGGGAGGGCCGCCGGCCAGTCAACGCCGGCGTGGTCGATCAGGTAGTCGTGGATCGAGGTGGCCACCAGGTCTCCGCCGCTGTTCTGAAAATGGGCTCAATCGGCTCGCCCAATCGCCGACTATTTGACCACTTTCATGGTTTCAGGGTGCCGCTCGCAGCATGACGACCAATCCTTGAATCGATCGGTCATCGCGACTCCTCCGGATCGGGACTGGGCCGGCTGGGTTGGCCGATCTCGACGAGGGCTTCGCCATGTTCGAGGAGCCGGATCGCGTCGAAGAGCACCCCGGACAGGATCTCCCGAAGCCGCGCGTTGGAGGTATTTCCGCAAGTGAGCCAGAGAACCCCGGGAGGCGCCCAGGCGTTGCAGCAACTCGACGAAGTCGCTGTCCTTCGTCATGACCACGGCCCCGGCTACTCGGGCCGAGTGAAAAATGTCCGGGTCGAGGGCGTCACGCAGTCCGATGTCGCGGACCGCCCGACATTCGATCCCGAAGGTCGCTTCAATCCAAGGGGCGATGGAAGGCGAAAGCTGGGCGTCCAGCCAGAGGATCATGCGACGAGGATCGGGTGACTGACCCGACGGCTCGCGAACCGGAGGCACGCGCGAACGTCCTCCGGTTCCAGGTCGGGTAGCTCCTCCACGACTTGCTCGGTGGTGAGGCCATTGGCGAGCAAGTCGAGGACGTCGCTGACGCGAATCCGCATCCCTCGGATGCAGGGCTTCCCGCCGCATTGTTGCGGATCGATGGAAATTCGGTCGTCGATGTCGCGCATGTTTCGCGGGCCCCGAGACGGATTTCGTCGGTACGAGTCCTTCATTTTACCGGGGCCACACTTTCATCGCGATCGGGAACAGGGCCACCGCCGCGATCGCCAGGAAGGCGAGCCAGGTCAGGAGGTCGGAAAGCTTCGACGGGCCGACCTTCGGGTCGATGTCGCGATAGCGGAAATACAGGGTCGCCCCGGCGATCAGCGGGAGCATCAACCCCTGGGCCACCCCGCCGACGGTGATCAGGAACAGGGGCTCGCGGAACGCCAGGAACAGGGCGAGCGAGAACAGCGGGTAGATCACGCAGAAGACCTTGACCGTCCTCTCGCGATCGGCCGGAGTGGGCTGAGGGACGAACCCCGCCAGCTTGAGGAAATCGGCGGTCAGGCGGCTGTTGGCGGCCGTGGCCACGTACAGCGTCTTGAACAAGACGGCGCACGCCCCGGCCAGGAAGAACGGCCTGGCCCAGCGTCCCAAAGCGGCTTCGTACATATGAGAAAGAATACTGATCATCCCCGGCCCGTTCAATTGCTTCTCCGTGATCGCGCCGGCCCTCCACTGCGCGTTCAGGACGGCCGCGCCCATGAAATAGAATGCCACCGTGGCCAGGGTGAAGACGACCATGCTGAACCACGCATCGACCTGCATCACGCGCAACCACCCCCGGGCCCGGCGATACCAGCCCTCGGAGTCGTCCTTCGGCCCGACCGACCTCGCGTATCCCTTCTCGATGCACCAGTACGGATAGGCGAACAATTCGCTCGCGCCGACCCCGGTGATCCCGAACGCCGAGAACGCCAGCGCGAGCGATTCCTTCGAGTCCGGCAGGCGGAACTTCAGGCCCGAGGCGATGTCGCCCCACCGGATCGGCAAGCGCAACGCGCCGAGGACCGTGACCGCCGTGACCAGCGCCACGAGGACCGTGGTGATCCTCTCCAGCCTCTTGTAGCCGCCGGTCAGCAGCAGGGCGATGGCCGCGAAGCACGTGACGGCCGCCCAGAACGGCTCGCTCGCGGTGATCCCCGAGGCGGTCGTGGAGTCTCCGTGGATCGCCATGATCGCCGCCTGGCCCACCAGCCCTTCCATCGACGCGAGCTGGCCGTTGGTGGCGAGCATCATGAACAGCCAGAGCCAGCAGAGCCATGACGTCCCGAGCCGGGGGCCGGGCAGGGTGTCCAGCGCCGCGAGGGTCGTCTTGCCCTTCGTGACGGCGTGCCGGCCCATCTCGACCTGGACGAACACCTTGATCACGCAGCTCAGGAGGATCAGCCAGAGGAGGACGAACCCTTGCTGGGCCCCCAGGGCCGTCGTGTTGACCAGCTCGCCCGTGCCGACGATCGACGCCGCCAGGATCAGCCCGGGGCCGATCTGCCCGAGCGTCTTGAGGAGCGAGGTCGGCGGATCCTGGATGTGGTGATGCGTGAGCGCGTAGATGTCCAGGTGGGCCGAGCCCTCCTGGTCGGACACCACGAGCGGTTCATCGACGGGTTCGTTCATGGTCGGCGGGCCGATCGCGGAGGGGAGGGAGAGTCCGCGGCCCATGTTAGGGGGCGTTTCGGCCGAATGCCAGGACGTAGCGGCCGGCATTCCGCGCCCCACATTCGGTGCCGTTCATGAGAGGGGTTTTTGCTTCCCACTGCCCACCGCCCACTGCCCACTGCCCACTCGAAAATTGGTGTGCGGCCCTCTCATCCAGGCCGGTCCGGTCACGACCTCGGCGAGGTAGCCGAGCAATCGCTCGCGGAAGACGGGCCGGGCGTAGCACTCGGCCCGGCGACGCGCATGATTCGGGTCGTGGGGACCTCCGGCGGCCTCCCAGGCGACGATCGCCGCGAGCAGCCCTTCGGCCGACGGGTCGTCATAAAGGACTCCCACGGGCCCCTCGACCGTCTCGGCCGCCCCGCCTCGGTTCAGGGCGATCACCGGGCAGCCGCAGGCCATCGCCTCGGCCGGGACGATCCCGAAATCCTCCTCGCCCGGGAACAGCAGGGCCTTGCTCCGGCGGTAATGGTCGCGGATCACCTCGTCCGGCTGCCAGCCCAGGAACGTCACGCCCGGCCCGGCCAGGGATTCGAGCCGGGCCCGGTCCGGACCCTGGCCGATCACCACCAGACGACGCCCCGACCGCGAACACGCCCGGATCGCCAGGTCGATCCTCTTGTACGGGACCAGGGCCGACACGCAGAGGTACGGGCCGTCTCGGGCGACTCGTTCCGGGGTGTAGAAGTCCGTATCGACGGGCGGCTCGATCACCCGGCTCTCGCGATGATAGCACCGGCTGATCCGGTCGCGGATCGTCCCGGAGATCGCCACGAAATGGGAGACCCGCGAGGCGGAGGCGCGGTCCCAGGTCCTCAGGCGGTCGAGGACCAGCCCGGCGGCGAGCCTCTTCATCGGGGGGGCGGAGGCGAGATAGGCGTCCCGGCCGTCCCAGGCGTACCGCATCGGCGTGAAGCAGTAGCAGACGTGGGGGACGCCCTCGGGCACCCTCACGGCCTTCGCCACGCAATGGCTGAGGCTGACGACCAGGTCCACCTCGCCGAGCTTCCACGACCGGGCCGCCAGGGGCATGACCGGCAGGAACTTCCGGTAATGGCGGGCGATCCCCGGGACTCGCTGGAGGGGCGACGTCGCCACGTCCATCGCGCCGATGATCGGCCCGACCGAGCCGGCCTGGTGGATCAAGGTATGAACGGTGGCCCGGGGGAAGCTCTCGCAGAGGACTTCCAGGCACTTCTCGCCGCCTCGGAGGCCGGTCAGCCAGTCGTGGACCAGCGCCACGCGGAGGCCGAGGAGAGGCGGGGGCAGGGCGGCATCCATGCGGGGCCCTTCAGTCATCGCGAACGGCGACCGGAGGCGGGCCATCCCTGACCCGTCCCTCCGTCGCGGAGACGCTACCCGAATCGGCCGAACCGGGCAAGGCCGGGTGGCCTCAGCCGACGAGGACGGGCGGTCCGCGCTCCTCGGACCGCCCGCCCGTCCGCCCTGGGCATTACTGGATGACCTGGTCCTGAGACAGCGGGGTCTGCTTGTAGCACGGGCCGGTTTGCAGGTTGATGCAGGGGAGCTGGCTGCCGGCCGGGGTGATGATCTTGGCGTAGATGTCGCCGGACATCGTCTCGGAGATGAACCGGGCCGAGCCGTCGCAGAAGACGACGTTCACGCCGCCGGGGTGACGGCTGGAGGCATAGGGCGAGGACCCCTCGACGCTGGCCACCAGGCTGGAGTTGATGTTCTCCTGGGTGCCGGCCTGGTTGGCCAGCATCCAGGACGGGCCATCGACGATCGTGTTGCCGTTGAGGGTCGTCGGGATCAGCCCGGTGTCGGTGGCGCACATGCCGGTGCCGCCGTGGCAGACGTTGTCCGAGGCCACGAACATCATGAAGTTCGGGTGCGGCGAGGCCCAGTTGAAATTGGCCGCCGAGTTGTACGCCTGGGACAGCCCGGCGCCCACGCCGTCATTGGCCGAGTAGCCGGCCAGGATGTTCTCCGAGAGCAGCAACGTGGTGCTGGCGCCATCGACGATCGAGCTGGACGTCGTGCGGATGTCCCACGGCGTATTGCCGATGCTCGTGCCCAGGAACATCACGCCGGTCTTCTTGGCGACCTGCGAGCCCCAGTTCAGGGACGGCCCGGCGCTGACCGAGGCGCTGCCGCCGACGAAGCCGATCGGGTTCTGCCCCGCGGCGGTCCCGCTGTTGTTCGTGTAGGTGTAGCCGTGCCACCGGCTGAACCCGCCGTTGACGACGTAGGAGAGGTTCCCCTGGCCCTGGACGATCGTGTCGTCTTCGGGGCAGGTGAGGATCTTGATGAACGTGTTGCCCAGGCCGTAGTTGTTGGTCAGGGCGGTGCTGGCCGTGGTGTCGAAGAACGGCAGGTTGCGATTGTAGCCGTTGTAGATGTCGTTGGCGTCGATGTAGGGCAGGACGTCCACGACCCAGCTATACAGGGGGCCGTAAAGCGGCGTGGTGCTGCCGGAGGTCGCCCCGGTCGTCCCGAAGCTGCCGTTGAAGCAGTTGTTGATGACCGACTGCGTCGGGTCCGGCGGGTTGGCGGTCAGGGCGGCGGGGTTCTCGTGGAACGTCCCGGCGTTGGGGAAGCTATTGCGGGCGTTGAGGAACTGGATCAGCCCCAGGCCCACCTGGCGCATGTTGCTGGCGCATTCCATCTTCCGGGCCGTCCGCCTCGCGGAGATGACCGCCGGCAGGATCAGACCCATCAGGATGCCGATGATCGCGATGACCACCAGCAGCTCAATCAGCGTGAAGCCCTTGGGCGCATGGCCCCGGAGACGGCGTCGAGCGATCATCGGCAGGTCCTTTCTCGGCAGAGCGGGGGTTCCTTCATCGTACCTTGCGATAGCACGCATTGACAAGACGGTCGCCCCGCGAGGCCCGCGAGAGCGGGCCCGAGACGAGGTCGACCCGGATCATTCGATCCGTCGGCGGAAGACGACGAGGTCGCGGAAGTCGTCGGGCTCGTACGGGTTGAAGCCCGTCGCCCTCGTGCGATCGATCAGGAAGTAGGAGCGGTAGCGGACGTTCTTGCCGATGTCGGCGTCGAGCTCCCGGCCGAGGCGATCGACGGCCAGGCTCATCCCGTTGATGTCGGTCTGGGCGGCGAGCTGCGGGTTGCCGGCCTGGACGACCTCGAAGAACCCGACGGTCAGCCAGACGGCGTACTGGTGGGTGCGGACCGTCGAGAGGTTCATGACCTTGGAGAGGATCTCGGTCCTCCAGTAGGGATGGGCCCGACGGTCGGTGCTGGCGGCGCCGAGGCCGAGGGTCGGGTCGAACAGGTCGGCGTTGGTGTTGTTGAGGAAGATGTGGTTGCCGGCCGAGACGTTGCCGCCGAGCTCGCCGGCCGGGCTGTGGAACGACGGGTTGGGGTTCGGGCCGTCGTTGTCGGGGATCTCGAAGAGCATCCGGGGCGGGATCGCCGGGGTGCCGGCGGAGGTGAACTGATAGATGCTCTGATCGAGGTTCCCCGACTGGATCTGGGCCGCGCCGAGCCGGGCGGGCCTCATCACGGTGTCGCTGATCGAGCCGGGGGCGGCGGCCACCCCCAGCCTCCTCGGCTGGCCCTGGGCGAGCGAGCGGAACGGCTTGCTCGGCATCGTGAACGGATAGTTCGGGTTGCTGGGGTCGCCCCACAGGTACATCGACGCGGCATACGGCGAGAGCACCAGTCCCGAGCCGCCGTCTCGGAGCTTCAGGAAGTCGGCGAACGCCGATTTCATCGCGCTGACGGTGTAGGTCGAGGTCGTGCCGTCGGAGTTGGTGACGGTGTAGGTCTGCGGGAACCCCCGGCCGAAGGCGTAGGTGTTCACGTCGGAGACCGGCACGGTGTACGACGGCATCCCGTTGGGATACAGGGCCGTGGCCATCCTCGGGATGCCCGCGATCCCGACCGGATTGGAGTTCGAGGCCGTCGGCGCCGGCAGGTTGTACAGCGAGACGGTCGTGGCGTTGAACGCCTGGGAGGAGCTGAGCCGGGGGTCGTCCACCAGGCCGTAGAAGACCTCCTCGTCGATGATCAGGTTGAGGTTGATGAGCCCCGGCCGGATGTCCTTCCTCGCCCAGTCGGCGTTCTGGCCGGCGGCGACCGGCCCGATGTAGCCGAGCGACGGCGTGGGGACCTCGACGTACTCCAGGAGCTGATACCACGAGGACTTCGAGCCCGAGGAGTAATGGAACGCGTCGGCCAGGTAGGGGAAGACGCACGGGTCGGGCAGGTTGCGGATGCCCACCTTGTTGTTGGCGTAGGTCACCGCGTCGGGCGGCTGGCTGGCCATGGCCGGCGGAGGCGTGTAATAGGGGGTCGTCCCGCCGGCCGTCGGGGTCGGCAGGTCGCCGGTCGGGCTGGTCGCGGGGGCCGGGTTGGGCTGCTCGGCGAAGAGCTTCGTGAACAGGCCCGGCGGGCACGCCGGGACCAGCAGGAGCTCGGCCGGGCTCATGAAGTCGCGGTCATTGAACGAGAAGTGGTCCCAGTTGTCCGGGTTCGGGTTGGTCCCGGCCTTGCCGAGGTTGTGATAGACCTCGTAGGTCGGCGCATTGTTGCTCGTGTCGTTCTTGTTGGAGTTGTTGTTGACGTTGTTCAGGTCCGGCGCCCCGTTCTTCGTCCCGTTGAACTTGGGCACGAGCGTCGAGTTGCTCGTGTTGATCGTCGGGACGGTCTGCTCGGTGTAGCCGTAGGGGCGGGACGGGCTCCAGGTGTCGGCGTAGGGGACGTAGTGGGCGCCCCGATACGGCTGGAGCCGGCGGACCGAGTAGAGGGGCAGCGTCCCTTGCTGAACCAGGGACGTGTTGTTCTTGTCGCTGACGTCCGCCTTGTCGTTGTTGGTGATGAACGGGAAGCGGAACGAGTCGACGACCACGCGATCGGCGGTCCCCATGCTCGCGGAGTTGGGGTTGGCCGGGCGGACGAGGTGGAGCCAGTAATAGTCCGCCTTGCCCGAGGTGGACGGCACCGGCGTCGTGGGGATCTGGTTGACGAGGACGTCGGCCAGGGGGGTGGTGGCGACCGTCGGCGGCCCGGTCTCGGTGTTGGCGTAGGGCAGGGTGTTGGCCAGGACGAGCGTCTCGAAGTTGTTCCGGGAATCGCCGTTGCGCTGGGCCTTGATCCAGTCGGACGTGGGCAGGGACGTCGGCGTGGCGGCCGGCCCGAGCCCTCCTCCGGAGATCGGCACGAAGAAGCCGCTGATCGTGGCCGGGTCGAGCTGGCCGGTCACGATGTTCGGCCTCTCGACTCGCGCGGTGGTGGTGTCGGTCGGCTGGGGGAGCGTCGTGGTGCCGGAGGGCAGCAGGGGGTTGTCCTGGGTGATGATGAATCCCCAGCCGTTGAGGTCCAGGTCGCAGGCCGTCCCGGGCCCGGGCGGCATCGCGCCGACGCCCGGGTTGGGATAGTCCTGCGTGAGCGTGTTGACCAGCTCGACGAACATCCGCTTCTGGGCCACGGCGTTGTTGTTCGTGTCGCGGACCGTGTACTGGTAGGCCAGGACCTCGGTGATCGAGATCGGGTTGTACTCCATCCCCCACTGGACCAGATTGCCGCTGCCGGAGGCGGCCTTGGTCACGCCGGCCGGGCGGGTGATCACGGTCGTGGAGCCGGAGCCCGAGCCGCCGATCCCGGGGCTGGTGTTGGCCACGCTGCTGGTCTGCGGGGCGCTGGCCGCCAGGTCGTAGTTGACGAACTTGGTCATCGTGGCGTCCGGGTCGCGGAAATCGACCACGTTGACGGCGAACTGGCCGAGGGCCGCGAGCTGGGTGGCCGTCGCGTTGTCGCCCGGGCTGCCGGTGAGCGTCGTCGGCGGGTAGAGCACCAGCTTCATCAGCTCGTACAGCTCGCGGACGTACTTCAGCCGGACCGGCTCGTTCGAGGAATTCGACACCGGCAGGGGCAGGTTCAGGTTGAACTTCTTGTTGCCGTGGGTCAGGGACGCCTGATAGGCCGTGTCCGGGAAGCCGGAGCTGGCCTGCGGGTACGGGGCCCCGCCGACGACCTGGGGAAGGCCGTAGAACGTCGTCCCGGCCATGTTCGGCGCGGAGAACGTGTTCAGCTCCCACGAGTCCGTGGAGAAGAACCGCCGGTGCATCAGGGCGTTGTGGTCATTGACCAGGACGTCGGGCAGGAGCGAGCTCAGGCGGCTGGACAGCGAGGCGCCGTCCTCGTCCTGGGCCCGGCTCAGCCATTCCTGGTCGGCCACTCCGAACGGCGAGTCGTAGGTGGTCTTCTCGTAGAGGTTGAGCTGGGCCGCCTCGTCCAGGGCGAGGCTGTTGTTGGGGTACATCCCGTTGGTGACGGTCCCCGTGCCCGGGTCGGTCGAGTTGATCGCCCCGTCGAAGGTCGGCAGCGAGGTCAGCCCGTCGCCGACGTCGAACGGCATCCTCGCGAAGAACTCGCCGGGGTGGGTGCCGGTCTTCACCGACGGGTTGCGGAACGCCTCATAGCCGTGGAGCTTGTTGACGGCGTTGGTCCAGAGCCTCGTCTTGCTCGGCAGGTCGCCGGGGGAGTTGGGGAGGCCCGGCGGGCGATAATACATGAAGAAGCCGACCCGGCCGAGGTCGTCGAACCCGTTGCCGAAGTCGGTCGTGCCGCCCAGGGGCAGGCCGTGGCCGAACTCCAGGACCCGGCCGTTGCCGGTCGGGTCGATCGGCGTGACGAACCGGCGGATGCGCTCCACGGGCAGGAGCGTCCGGCCGGCGGCGTCGTAATAGTCGGAGAGCTCCGGGTACAGGGCGTTGCCGTTGGCGTCGGTCCCGTTGGGGTAGAAGTCGTAGCCGGTGTAATCGCTGTCGAACTCATCGACCTTCGTGTAGTTGACCTGGGTGTTGTTCGCGTTCGGCTTGAAGTACGACGACCGCCCGGCCCTGGGGAACGTGTTGCCCGCGGTGGCCCGGATCACGTCCGCCTCGCCGAATCGGCCGTCGATCGGCGGCTGGACGGTGGCGTTGCCCTGGAGCATGATCTGGAGGTACGGCGTGCCGTTGCCCGGCCCGCTGCCGGTGCTGGGGATCATCGCGTAGGTCGGGTTGACCTCGTTGGGCGAGTAGCCCAGGTGCGAGACGTGGCTGGCGTTGATCGCCCCGTTGCCGTCCCGGCCGTGGATGTTCCCCGCCGTGTTCATCGGCAGGCGGCCGTTGAGCCCGAGCACGGTGAAGGCGAACAGGGGCTTGTACTGCCGGCCGTTGGCGTCTCGCTGGGGCGGATAGCCCAGGTCGAGCCACACGGCGTCGGTGATCCCGTCGCCGTCGTTGTCCACGTCGTACTTGATCTGGCCGGTCGTGGCGTCGGGCAGGAGGTCCGGGAACGAGTCGCCGGACATCGGGTGGTCGATCTTCCGGGGGCGGAGGAACTTGGCCCGGGCCTGGGTCGTCAGCAGCTTCCAGTCGTTGCTGCCGATCGTGTTCGGGTTGGTGGGGTCGTAGACGATGTTCCCGGGCCGGTGGAACGACGGCAGGACGACCTGGCCGTCGGCGCTCTGGAGGGCGAGGAACCAGTTCTCGTTGTCCGGGGCGTCGTAGTCCTCGTCCAGGGCCTGATACGGCAGGGCGTTGGGGTCGTTCAGGCCCGAGGGGTTGGTGAACGTCAGGTTCATGCTGGCGTCGAAGCCGGCGGTCTGCTGGTTGTACAGGAAGTTCGGGTAGACCGGCTGGGTGGCGTTGAACGTGGTGCTGGGGACGTACGCGTTGGGCGAGAGGTCGCCGGCGCCCGAGCCGTTGAAGGCGCGGAGGTATCGGCCGTCGATCGTGAAGACCAGGGCCACGGACGTCCCGCTCGGCGGGTTCAGCCCGTTCGGGGCGGCGCTGGCCGGCGAGAGCAGGCCGAAGGTGCGGTTGTCGGACTGGGAGAGGCCCAGGACGTGGGTCGATCCCGTGTTGTCGTCCGAGACGATCTCGAAGGTCTGCGGGATCGCGTCGGGCCTCTGGATCTGCTGGATCGGATAGTAGGTGTTGGCGTCCACCAGCCATTGTTCGAGGCGGAGGATGCAGCCGACGAAGTTCGTGTTGTAGAACTGCGGCAGGACGGCGATCTGCGGGTAATTGTTCGCCGGGACGTTGGTGCTGATCAGCAGGACGTTGTTCTGCGTGGGCGCCGTCATCCCCGTGACCATCGGCGGCTGGCCGACCGGATAGGGCAAGAACTTGATATACACATTTCTCGGCGCGTCCCCCCCGTACATGTCGCGCTTCAGGCTATGGCCGCGGATCGCGGAGGCGGCGTTGTTCGTGTCGTTGATGAGCTGGGACAGGGCCCAATCCAGGTACTGCTCGGGGTCGGGATTGCTCATGCCCTGCTCGAAGTAGCGGGCCCCGACCTGCGCCTGGCCGCTGAACGTGGCGAAGGTCACGCCGATCAGCGCGAGCAGGCCGAGCATCCCCAGGATCAGGATGAGGACCACGCCCCGGCGGGGGCCGGGCGAGCCTCGCGGCACTCTCTGGGCGAACATGGGGCGGGGTCCTCCTTCTCATGATCGGGGCGGGCCGGGCTGCGGCGAGCGGGCCCGGGCGCCCCGCGTAACTCAAAGCTTGTCGGAGAAGTCCTGGGAGATGGTCAACGTCTTCACGTACTTGCTCTTCGGGTCCGTCAGGCGGATCTGGATGCGAAGGCCTCGCAGGGGGACCGGGTACGGCGCCGGGTACGACGGCACCACCGGCCTCTGCGGGTTGCCGTTGGCGTCCAGCGCGAGCGGCCCGCGGGACGTCGGGTTGATGGGGATCGCCGGGGCGTTGGTGTAGCTGGTGGACCAGGTGTCCCAGGTCCGCCTCATCCGGATCACGCCGGCGGTGTTATCGCCCAGGCTCCAGAGCGGGTACTGCGGGTCATAGCGATAATCGTTCGGAAGGGGCGGGATGCGCCCCTCGTGGCCCATCGAGTAGAGCTGCTCCGAGTTCGTGCTGGTGAGCGAGAGGGACGCGCCCCCGGTGCCGAAGTCCACCGCCGCGTAGCCGAGGTCGTAGTACCCCGGCACCAGGGCGGAGAGGTTGCCGTTGATGTAGCCCACGGGGCTCGGGTCATAGGCCTTGATGTTGAAGCTGCGGACGTCCGAGGCGATCAGGTCATCCTCGTAGACCGTGGCCCCGCCGAGGTCGAACCACGAGCCGGCGGCCGGGGTGCCGTCGGTGAAGGGCTGGTCGTCGGGGAACTGGGTCGGCAGCCAGAACGGCCCGCCGGAGCGGTAGGAAAGGCCGATGAACTGGGTCCCGGCCGTGTCGCTGGAGCTGAAGATGTCCCCCGCCGAGTTGCCCGAGCTGCTCACCGCCTGGTCGTACAGGGAGCCCGACGGGTCATTCAGCCTCTTGATCGGGTCCATCCAGCGGGGGTTCATCGTCTCCCGCCAGGTGGGGAAGCCCCACCAGGTGCTCGGGGCGGAGGGGGCCGGCAGGCTGTCGCCGGTCCCGGCCGGCAGGGGGTTGTGGTTCGGCGGATTGGGGTTCGCGCCGGGGTCCAGCGTGTGGACCGAGCCGATCGTGCTCGTCGCCCAGTCCGTGGGCGAGTACGGGTTGGGGAACAGGAACGGGAAGGCGGTCCGGTCGTAGGACAGGGGCCGGAGGTTGGTCGCTCCGGCGTTGACGAAGTCGTCGTTGAGCAGCCCCGCGTTGGCCGAGTTCGCGTACATCGTCGGCCAGTAGTCGGGCACGCCGTCCGGGGGATAGCTGGCGCTGACGGTCAGGTCGTCGGAGAGGCCGTCGGGGACGTAGACCGTGTTGCCCGGCGCGGAGGCGTTGCTCACGAAGTCGTCGGCGAACCGGGGGCTGGCATAGCGGTTCTGGCGGTCGGTGAGGTCGCCCATGCCGTTGGGGACCGGCATGTAGGAGAAGAACGAGACGTTCGCCGGCAAGGTATTGGCGGGGTATTCGCTCGGGCGGGCCGAGATGTCGTTGATCCCCTGCCAGCTGACGAACGGGGTCAGCACCCCGCCGACGGTCACCTGGGCATACGCGGGGAACAGGGCGGCCGGCGTGAACAGGTCCACGGCGAACCCGAACCGGCTCGGGCCGTTCCGCGAGGTGGCCCCGGCGATGTTCGGGTCGCTCGGGAAGTTCCCGAGGCCGAGCTTGCCGGCCAGGTCGGGCCGGATCAGCCGGACCCTCCGATAGAGCTTCGTCCCCCGGAGGAAATAGATGATCTCCGCGTACTGGCTGGTGATCGTGATCGGCTCGATCGTGGCCGAGCGCAGCCCGGCGTAGCCCGGATCGACCGGCGGGACGAGCTTCTGGACCCACAACCGGCCGGTGAACGGCTGGCCGTCGGGCGCCTTGGCGGTGAACCGGAGGGTGTCGTCGGAGTCCTCGTCCTGGGCGTCGGGCAGGGCGTTCTCGGCGTATTCGAAGTAGCCGCGGCCCTCGATCGGGTCCATCGGCGGGGTCATCCGGCAGGTGATCCCGTTGAGGTCCTGGCGGATCATCTGGTCGAGGCGGCGGAGGTCCTGATCGAGGGCCGCGTACGCCTTCTGAGTGATCACCGCGCCGGTCGCGTTGCGGAACACGGCCACGATGATCAGCATCATGATCAGCAGGAGCGCCACGGTGACGAGCATCTCCAAAAGCGTCACGCCGCGTCGTCTGGCTCGCAAGGTCGGATGCATCGGGCGTCCCCGTAGGGTGCAGGAACTGCACCGTCGTGTAGGGTGCATGAAATGCACCGGTCCTTCCTCGAACTCGAACCGCCCATTCCATGCCACTCGACCGAACCCGGAAGGACGGCGGGCTTCGCCCGCGCCTTGTCGGTGCACTTCCTGCACCCTACCGGGTGAAGAACACCTTCGGCACGACGTTCACGACATACGGCGAGATCAGCGCCGCGTTGACCTGGAGCGACGAGCCGCCCCCGGCCGCGTTGTTCAGCGACTGGATGGGCGTCTTGGCGCGGACCGGCGTGGCGATCTGCACGACCAGCTCGCGATAGTTCGCCAGCTCGTGATCGCTGGTCGGCTGGCCCTTCTTCACGACCCGATACCAGTAGCACCTCTGCGCCGGGTAGTACTTCGCCTGCTGGCTGGCCGTGCCCACCCCCGGGTAGAACCTCGAGAACTCGGTGCCGTTGAACCGCTCGTAGGTGACGTCGGCGATCCAGCCGCCCACGCGGACGACCGGGTCCGGCTGGCTCTTGTGCCAGCGGAGGAGCACCGTGGTCTCGTTCGTGCTGTAGAAGCCCGAGTCGTTCGGGATCGAGCCGTAGGCGAAGATCGCCTCGACCACCGTCTCCCCGGCGGCCAGGGTGACCGAGCCTCCCTGGCCCGAGAGCGGATTGGCCGGATACGTGTCGAAGGCGAACGGGCGGTTGTGGAAGATCACCATGTCGCCGTCGAAGACCGTGCCGTTGAGGACGTCGGTCTGCCTCCCCGTCCACATCCAGGTGTAGGCATAATCGAAGAGGGTGGAGCCGGTGCTCAGGTCGTTGACGACCGGGCTGCCCCGGCCCTGGAGGACGCTCGGCGTGCCGTCGGTCTGCATCACGGCGTCGTCGTTCGAGGCGAAGACCACGGCGGGATCGACCGAGATCAGGCCGGTGGCGATCTGGTCCTGCAACGGGAAGTTCGTCAGGCGGCGGAGGCCGTGGCCGCTGGGCGTCCCGCCGTCGGGGTCCGACCTCAAGAGGCCGATCCCCGAGGCGAACCGGACGTCGCCGAAGTTCCTCGGCGTGAACGGGGTCGAGGCGCCGGAGCCCCCGGTGGCCAGGTAGTTCTGATACCACCACATCGGGTCGTAGCAGACCGGGACGCCGGCCCCGCCGGTCAGCCCGGTGTAGTTCGAGTTCCGGCCGAGCCGGTCGATTCCCGAGCTGATAATCGTGGACGGCGACCCGGTGTCATATTCGCCCGAGGCCGGGTCCTGGGTGAACGGGTCGTAGCCGAAGTAACCGTTGGCCGTGAAGCTCGGCTTGAACAG
Source organism: uncultured Planctomycetota bacterium (assembly GCA_963737655.1). GTDB lineage: Bacteria > Planctomycetota > Planctomycetia > Isosphaerales > Isosphaeraceae > JAQGHR01. The sequence goes on from CAVTTN010000002.1 coordinate 703,552, forward strand.
GAGGTTGCGCGACGCCATCTCGTCGGCGGCGCTCTCGAACAAAAGGCTCGACCGCGAGGACCGATTGGCCTGGCGGAGCCTCTCCAGCCCGAGAGGGAACAGGGTGGCCAGCGAGAGCATGCCGACCCCCATGATCAGGATCGAGATCAGGATCTCGGTCAGGGTGATCCCCCGGCGGCCGGGGCCGAGTTGGACCGGTCGCGTGGTCATGGCAGGTCGTCCCTCTTGCCGCGCTCGGCGGCCTCGTAGGGGTATTCGATGTTATCGACGTACATCGTCTCGACCAGGGTGCTGGTGATCGCCCCGGTCCGGGTGTTCAACGACAGCAGGCGCCGCTCGCCCCTCAGGACCGGATAGCTCGCCGGGTACGTCAGCGAGCCGCCCCCGGCCGGGTCCGAACCCGACCCCTTGAGCATCGGCAGCTGGAACGCGTAGCCCTGGGGGACGCTCGGCGAGTACACGTCCTCGCGATCGGTGATCCAGAAGTGATAGAACGGCAGATTGATCGGCGGGCCGGCGTTGGTGCTGGCCGAGAGCTGCGCGACCTGGCCGTTGGGCGAGATCATCACGTCCACCGAATGCGAGTAGATGTCGTACGGCAGCTTCGACCGCTCGGAGGTCTGCGGGGCGTTGACGTTCAGGGTGGTCAGGTCGATCACCGTCCCGGCCGGGAGGTCCAGGGCCCGGGCCCCCTCGCTCGGAACCGGCCTCCGGGCCACGGTGTAGCCGAGCTGGACGATGCCTTGCCTGGTCGTGATGAACTTCTCCTGCTCGAACTCCCCGGAGATGTTCGAGCCGATGGTGACCATCCCTCCTCCGCCGTCGGGCAGGCCGAACGGGTTGCCCGGGTAGACGTACCGGGGCATCCCCCCGGGGCCGTTGTCGTGGAGGTAGAGCTCCTTCTGGTCGTCGATGAACCCATCGTTGTCGTCGTCGATCCCGTTGAACCCGGGGTCGATGATGCCGTCGCCGTCGTTGTCGATCCCGTCGAACCCCTCGTCGATGAAGCCGTCGCCGTCGTCGTCGACCCCATTCATGAGGAACAGGAACTCGAAGGAGACCTGGTAGGGGTCGGGCGTCACGACGTAGCCGTTGCCGAAGGAGATCATCCGCTCGGGGTTCGCCGCCGGGCTGCCCGGGGTGGAGACCGACGACCCGGGCGTGACGGCCACGCCCGGGTTGACGATCGGCCCGGCGATCGTGTAGGGGCGGCCGGAGTCGCTCAGGCGGAGCTTGTCCCCCTGGCGGAGGTTGAAGAACCAGGCCGTCGGCGGGTTCGGCAGGTAGACCGTCGTCGTGCCCATGCCGGTGGGGATCACCACGGTCGTGGTCTTGACCTGGCGGAGGACCAGGTACGGATAATTCGCCGGGTGGGTCTCGGTCTGGTTGTATTGCGGCAGGCTGATCGGCGGCCGATAGTCCTGGGGGGGCGGGGGCGAGCCCGTCCCGGGATAGGCGATCCAGTTGGCCGGGATGTCGAAATACTGCGCGATCACGCCGTCGCTGTATTCCGGGCCGGGCTCGATCTCGATCAGGCGGCTGCAGGTGGCGGCCCCCGGCTGGGTCGGATCGACCGGGTCGATCAGCAGGCGGATGCCGTGCGGCTGGTTGGTCCTCACGGCGTTGTCTCGCGACCTCGACAGCGACGCCTGGAGGAGCCGAGACGCCTCGCTGACCCTCCGGGAGTGGTACGCCGGCAGGATCGCCGCGAGCGTCGTCGCGGCCAGGAGCACCACGATCAACATCACGACGAGCAGCTCGACGAGCGTGAACCCGGCGCGGGCCGGGGCGGGACGGGAGGCCGTCCGTCGGGTCCTCGGGCTCATTGGATCACTCCGGGTCGGGCGTTGGTGTTCTGGTTGTCGATGTCGTCGTCGCCGGGCGAGGTGTGGTTGCTCACCGTCGGGTCGGCCGCGAGGTCCGGGTCCCACAGCGCGGCCCGCCCCTCGGAGGGCATCGCCGAGGTGCTCGGGAAGAACACGTTGGGCTGGCCCGCCAGGATCGCCGCCGAGGTCTGCTCGGCCGTCTGGCCGGCGATCGTCGGGTCGGTCAGCAGGAAGTAGCCCGGAATCCGGTCGGGCCCCGACGAGGTGATCAGGAACTTGCAGAAGAAGGCCCGCTCGGCGTAGAACGCGCTCGCGGTCGGGTTGCTCGATCGCTCCCACAACTGCCCCTGGACGGGCGACGGGGCCGTCGGGTCGGACAGCGTGACGGCGTAGAAGTCCTCGGAGAGCCCGGTGAAGTACGACTGGACCGACTGGGCCTTCGCCGACATCGCCGGGGCGTTCGACGGGTCGCCCCACCAGGACAGCGAGGTCAACTGCCGATTCGGGTCCAGCGAGTTGGTCTGCCTGGTCTCGCTCATCCCGGAGTAGAAGTCCACGCCCTGCTGCAAGGGGGAGGAGTGATAGATCGGCCATCGGAAGAACTGGAGCGGCTCGCCCCAGCCGTCCACGAACTCGGGGACGCCGTCGTTATCGGTGTCCTTGACCTCGTTGCCCGTGAAGTCCTCCCGGCTGAAGGTGCTCCCCAGCGGCCCCTTGCCGTTGACGAGCAGGGCGTAGAGCATCTCCGAGCGCGCGGTCTTGTGCCGGTGGTTCTGGAGGAAGGTGTTGATGTTGGCCACGGCCTGGGGGTTCTGACCCTGGCTGCCGGAGGCCCCGCTCGGGTTGGCCGTGCCCTCGGCGTAGTCGTCCACGAAGCCGTTGTTGTCGTTGTCCACGCCGTCGTAGCCCAGGGGGGTGTAGCCGATCAGCTGGAACAGGCTGGCGGCGGCGTTGTAGCTGGCCCCCCGGATGCCCGTGCCCACCCCGCCGATCCCCGCACCGGGGCCGACGTTGTTGTTGCCGTCGCCGTCGGGGTCGAGGTCCACGGGCGAGTACGGCGGCTGGTGGTTGGCCGGCGTGTAGCCCGGCCCCACGGAGTTGCCCAGGGGCAGGACGTAGCTCGCCGGAGACCCGGAGAAATCGCCGAGGTTGGACGTGATCGGCGGCCCGGGGTAGGGCAATCCGCAGAAGTCCAGGGGATAGAACCCCTGGGGAGAACCCCCGGGGCTGAAGTTCGGGTCGATGAAGAAGACGTCGGGCAACTCGGCCTTGATCTGGTCGAGCCGGGCGATCACCTGGGCCCTCTGGTCGCTCTGGAGGCCCCAGGGCAGGTAAGTCGACCCCGCCGGGAACCCGTTCGGGTTGATCGACGCGAGGAACCGGTGGGACCCGTTGGGCACGACCTGGAGCGACAGGATTGACTCCAGGCGGTCCTCGACGGCCACGTTCAGCTTGGTGATCAACGACTGGGTCGCCCGGGTCCGGGCCTGCTCCAGCCCCTGGAACGACACCATCAGGACGAACGCGATCAGGATGCCGATGATCGCGATCACGATCGAGAGTTCGATCAAGGTGAACCCGGAGGGGCTCAACTCGGCGGTTCGGGGTCGTCCTCATGGCGTCGCGTCCCTCTTCGGGGCGGGGTCGGGTGGAACGGGTCGGGTCCGGGGCGATCGATCGATCGATCGACAAACCAGCTCGGCGGGCGGCCGTCAATCCAGTCGAGACTGGCTGAAGCTGGTGATGTTGTCGCTCTCCCGGCTCCGCAGGCCCTGGGGCACGGCGAAGAGGGTGCCGAACGTCGTGAAGTAGTCGGGCAGGGGCGTCTGCGACCCGGCCTGGTACTGCCCTCCGGCGCCGAAGTAGCGGTCGCCCCCGGCGGAGATGATCTGGAAGCTCGACGCGTTGATGTACGACGCCGGCTGGTTCGGGTCGAACGCGCTGGCGCCGCTGACCGGGGTGGGCAGGCTGGACGTGTACGGGTTGGGCGCCGGCGAATACGTGGTGGCGTTCGGCGTGCTGGCCGGGACCAGCGGCGAGCCGATCCGGAAGTACGTGCCGACGGTGTTCCCCGAGTCGTCGAGCTCGGCCCCGTTGCAGTCGTTCGGGTCGTAGCCCACGCCGGGGTAGGCGGCGAAGTAGGCGTAGAACCGGGAGTCGGCCCCGGTTCCCTGGGTGTCGATGTAGCCCGGGATGCCGTCGCCGTCGTCGTCGAGCAGCCGGTTGGGCTGGAACTCGTACAGCGGGTTGGTCCGGTTGGTCGAGGCGATGGCATTGGTGAAGACGAACTGCGGGTGCCGCCCGAAGCCCGACATCCCGTAGCTGATCGAGCCGTCGGCGTTGGCCGTCGGGCTCGGGATGCCGCCGAGGAAGAACACCAGGCACTCATATCCTTCCAGAAGGATGAAGCCCGGATCCTGGTTGGCGTTGCCGTTGTAGTCCGGCCAGTAGGTCGTCGTCCCGTTGACGACCACGGGCCCGAGGAACCCCCTCGGGAAGTACCGCCTCAGGGCCCGGAGCGAGCGATTGGCCAGCTCGCCGAACGAGATGTCCGGCGTCCCGAAGTTCGTCGCCGGGAGGGAGCCGGTGGTCCCCCCGCCGAGATACCAGCTGCTCACCCCGGAGAGGCTCGTGGAGAAGTCGCCGGAGACCGGGATGTTCACCCCTCCGTTGCTGATCGTCACGCTGGACTGGGCGCTGTAGTTGCCCGTCTCGCTCAGGACCACGCGGCTGGGCGGGTACTCGCCATAGGTGTTCTTGAACGAGGCCAGGCCCGAGGCGAGCGTCTGGATGTCGGCGCTGATCCTCGCCTCGTTCGCCTTGCGGATCGCGCCGACGATCACCGGCAGGAGCAGGGCGACGAGGATGCCGATGATCACGATCACGACCATCAGCTCCACCAGGGTGAAGCCGGGCCGGCGGCGGCGGGGGATTCTCCGTCTCGAGAGCTGCATCGGCCGGGCCTCCTGAGCGAGCGGGTCGATCGGTCGGATACGCATTCGGGGAACTTGACTTCAGGGCGCACCGGGGGCGGGGGCCGACATCGGCGGCCCTCACGCCCGGACGAGACGAGAGGATCGTTCACGCGAACATTTTCGCGATCGGGCCCGCGATCAGCCCGAAAGCTTGCTGATGAGCTGGATCAAGGGCAGGAACAGGGCGATGACGATGAACCCGATGATCCCGCCGAGGACGACGATCATGATCGGCTCCAGCAGGCTCACGAGCGAGTCCACCAGCACCTCCACCTCTTCCTCGTAGTTGTCGGCGATCTTGTTGAGCATGGTGTCCAAATCGCCGGTTTCCTCGCCGACGTCGATCATGTTCACGACGATGTCATCGACGATCCGCGACTCCCGGAGCGGCTGGGCGATCGTCTCGCCCTCGCGGATGCTCTCGTAGATCCTCTGGAACGCCCTCTCGAACACCGCGTTGCCGGCGGTGTCCTTGACGATGTTCAGCGACTCCAGGATCGGCACGCCCGACTGCACGAGCGTCCCCAGGGTCCTCATCGTCCGGGCCACGGTGGACTTCTCGACGATCGTCCCCATGACCGGGATGAACAGCATCAATTTATCTAAAATATACGCGCCCGTCTTGTTCCGATACATGAGCTTGATGAAGACCCAGATCAGGAACGGGATCAGGATCACCAGCCAGAACTTCTGGACGACGACGTGGCTGGCCTTGATCAGGAAGATGGTCATCCCCGGCAGGTCCACGCCGAAGTCGGCGAAGATGGCCTCGAACTTGGGGATGATGAAGTAGAGGATGAAGCCGACGATCACCACGGCGACGAGGATCACGACGATCGGGTAGACCATCGCGCCCTTGACGCGTCGCTTGAGGGTCTGGGCCTTCTCCTTGAAGTCGGCGAGCCTCTGGAGGATGGCCTCCAGGGCGCCGCCGGCCTCGCCGGCCTTGATCATGTTGCAGTAGAGCTTGTCGAACGCCTTGGGGTGCTTGGCGAAGGCTTCGGACAGGGTGGAGCCGCTCTCGATGTCCTCGACGACGTCCGCCAGCGAGTTCTTCAGGACGCCCGGCTTGCACTGGCCCTCGAGGATCTTGAGGCTCCGCAGCAGGGGCAGGCCGGCGTCCTGCAAGGTCGAGAGCTGGCGGGTGAACAGGCACAATTGCTTGTTCGAGATCTTGCCGATCGTGAACGCCTTCTTCTTCTTCCGGCCGCCGGCCCCCTTCTTCGCCTGGGCGGGCCCCTTCTTCCCCTTGCCCGACTTGGCCGTCCGTTCGGCGATCTTCGTGACGAAGAACCCCTTCTGACGGATCAGTTGCTGGGCCTCCTCCTGGGTGGAGGCGTCGATGGTGTCCTTCACTTCCTTGCCGGTGTGGTCCATCGCCTCGAACTGAAACGTCGGCATCGGCTCGCTCCTTCGGAGCTTTCAGTGGTCAGTTGTCAGTTGTCAGTGGGGGAGTTGTCGGTTGTTCGTCGTCAGGAGGTCGCGCCCACATCGACGGGCCTTGGGTCTTGCCGGTCGCCCGGGGCCGAGAGCGTCGCCAGCCGTCAGCGTCTGACTGACAACTGAAAACTGACCACTGAACACTCAAGCATCATCCAGCATGGTCTCGCGGACGATCTCCTCGATCGAGGTCAGGCCCGAGTGGATGCCCTCGAGGCCGGACTCGCGGAGGGTCTTCATCCCGAACTTGCGGCAGGACTCGCGGAACTCGTCGAGCGAGGCCTCGGCGACGACCATCTCGCGGAGCTTGTCGTTCATCACGATCAGCTCGAAGATGCCCATCCGGCCCTTGTAGCCGGTGTTGTTGCACTTCTCGCAGCCCCGGCCGTAGAAGAATTTCTTCTGCTGGGCCTGCTCGTGGGTCATCCCCAGCTCCATCGCGACCTCGGCGCTGGGGGTGAACTCCGTCTTGCAGTTCTGGCAGATCTTCCTCACGAGCCTCTGGGCGAGCACCGCCTCGACCGTGGCCGTGATCAGGAACGTGGGCACGCCCATGTCGCGGAGCCGGGTGACGGCGCTGGGGGCGTCGTTGGTGTGGAGGGTGGTGAAGACGATGTGGCCGGTCAGGCTCGCCTGGATCGCGATCTCGGCCGTCTCCAGGTCGCGGGTCTCGCCCACGAGGATCTTGTCCGGGTCCTGCCTCAGGATGGCGCGAAGGCAGCTGGCGAACGTGACGCCGATCTCGGGATTGACCGGGATCTGGATCAGCCCCTCGATCTCGTACTCGACGGGCTCCTCGGTCGTGATGATCTTCTCGGAGATCTCGTTCAGGAGGTTCAAGGTGGCGTAGAGGGTCGTCGTCTTGCCCGAGGAGGTCGGCCCGGTCACCAGGATCACGCCGTTGGGCTTGTAGATGACCTCCTTCCACCGCGAGAGGATGTCCTCGGGCATGCCGATCTTGTTCAGGTCGAGGTTCACGACCGTCCGGTCGAGGATCCGCAGGACCACGCTCTCGCCGAACAGGGTGGGCAGCGTCGAGACCCGGATGTCCACCGTGTTGCCGCCGATGTTGAGCTGGATCCGGCCGTCCTGCGGCAATCGCCTCTCGGCGATGTCCAGGTTCGACATGACCTTGATCCGGCTGGAGATCGCCGGGGCGAGGTGCCGGGGGGGCGGGACGAGCTCGTAGAGCACGCCGTCCACCCGATACCGCATCTTGTACTCCTCCTCGAACGGCTCGAAGTGGATGTCCGAGGCCTTGTCCTTGATCGCCAGCAGGAGCACCATGTTCAGGAGCTTGCGGACCGGCGCGGCCTCGGCCATCTCCTCGATCGCTTCGAGGTCGATCGTGTTCTCGTTGCGGTGGGCGAACGCGGCGAGGCCCTTGTCCTTGACGATCTCCTCGACGACGCTCTGGATCGACTCCTGCTTGCCCGCGTAGAGCTGCTCGATCTTCGCCAGGACGTCGCGCTCCGGCGCGATCACCCCCTTGACCTCCACGCCCAGGAACGAGCGGAGGCTGTCCAGCGTGGCCGGGTTCTGGGGCTCGGCCATCGCCACCGTCACGCTCTTGTCCTTCTTCGCCACCGCCAGGGGGACCACCTTGAACGCCTGGGCCATCGTCTCGTTGACCAGCTCGATCACCTCGGCCGGGATCGCCATGTCGGCGAGCTTCACCACCTTCATCCCCAGCTGGTCGCCGAGCGCCTTCATCACCTGGTCGTCGTTCACCAGCCCCAGGCGCACCGCCACCTTGCCGATCAGCTCGGTCCCGCCGGTGTTCTTCTGCTCCTCGATGACCTTCCAGAGGTCATCCTCGGACAGATAGCCCATCTCCACCAGGATCGTTCCGAGCCGACGCGCCATGATCGCGACCCTTGGTCTGGCCGGGAGAGGGGAAGGGACCGTCCCGGGAGAATGATCAGATGAGTTCAGGCCAAAACGTGAACAGCCCGCCCCCGGAGCCTACGCGGGCGATCGGCCCGCGTGACGCCCTTGGGGTCAATCCTCCTCCTCGGCCTCGTCGTCGTCCTCGAAGATCCCCTTCTTGGCCAGCTCGATCCGCTCCTTCAGCTCGGCGACCTTGCGGGCCTTGTAGAGGACCTCGTCCTCCTCCACCAGACCCTGCCTCCAGAGGTTGAAGAGCGAGTCGTCCAGGAGGATCATCCCGTGCTTCCGCCCGGTCTGGATCGAGCTGTCGATCCGGTACGTCTTGTTCTCGCGGATCAGGTTGGAGATGGCCGGGGTGACGACGAGCATCTCGTACGCGGCCACCAGCCCCTTGGGCTTCCTCGGCAGCAGCGCCTGGGCCAGGATGCCGATGATCGCCACCGAGAGCTGGGTGCGGATCTGGTCCTGCTGCTCCTTGGGGAACACGTCGATGATCCGGTTGACCGTCCCCTCGGCCGAGTTCGTGTGGAGGGTGCCGAAGACGATGTGCCCGGTCTCGGCCGCGGTGATCGCCGCCGAGATCGTCGCCAGGTCCCGCATCTCGCCCACGAGGATGATGTCCGGGTCCATCCGCAGGGCCCGCTTGATCGCCTCGGGGAAGTCCGGCACGTCGATCCCGATCTCCCGCTGGTTCACCAGGGACTTCTGGTGCTTGTGGTAATACTCGATCGGGTCCTCGATGGTGATGATGTGGCGGTCCATGTTGTTGTTGATCCAGTTGATCATGGACGCCAGGCTCGTCGTCTTGCCCGAACCCGTCGGCCCGGTCACGAGGATGAGCCCCCGGGGCCGCGTGATCAACTGCTCGATGACCGCCGGCAGCCCCAGCTGCTCGAACGTCAGGAATTCGTTGGGAATCCTCCGAAGGACCAGCCCGATGTTGCCTCGTTGCTTGAACACCGCCACGCGGAACCGCGCCATGTCCCCGAAGGCGAACCCGAAGTCGGTCCCGCCGACCTCCTGGAGCTCCTGCTGACAGCGCTCGGGCGTGATGCTCTTCATCAGCGCCGAGGTATCCGCCGGCTCCAGGATCTTGGTCGCCAGGGGCCTCATGTGGCCGTGGAGCCGCAAGGTCGGCTGCGCGCCCACCGTCAGGTGGAGGTCGCTGGCCTTCTGGGTGACCGTCGTCTGCAACAGCTTGTCGATGAGGAGCGTGCCCATGAAACTCCCTGTCCCCCGCGAAGGACCCTCGACACGGGAGCCGTCCGGGCCCCATCGTCCGAGGACTTGACTTTGTCTCGCAATCCAGATGTCCGGCCGAACGCAGCGGGGGAGATTTGAGTTACGACGAGAGGACGAGCGTCCCTGTCGCACTCGCATTATTCGGGCGGACTCTCCGAAGACAAGCGCCTTCTCGCCCGAACCTGCGCCCCCTCGGGACGTTTCACGCGGGCCGAGGGTCCCCACGGAGGCCCGCGACCCCCCGAGTTCGACCCAAAGACGCACGGGCCGAGGGGCGCCGGGAAGCCCCTCGGCCCGCGGTTGGGTCGCCGACTCAGCCCACCCCGGCCAGAGACTCGTGGTGGGTGATCCGCAAGACCTCGTCGATGGTGGTCAAACCCTTCATCGCCTTGATCATGCCGTCCTCGAAGAGAGTGCGCATCCCCTGTTTCCGGGCCGCTTTGCGGATCACCTGGGTCGGCTCCCCCTTGAACGTCATCTCGCGGATCGTGTTGGTCATCGACATCAGCTCGTAGATGCCCATCCGTCCACGATAGCCCGACTTGCTGCAATAGGTGCAGCCCTTGCCCTTCATGAAATTCGCCTTCTTGGCCAGCTCCGGGCGAAGGCCCAAACTCTGGAGGATGTGGCCCGGCGGCTCATACCGGACGCGGCACTTCGGGCAGACCTTCCTCACCAGACGCTGGGCCATGATCCCCATGACGGACGAGGCCACCAGGAACGGCTGGACCCCGATATCGACCAGTCTCGTAACAGCACTGGGCGCATCGTTCGTGTGCAGCGTACTGAAAACCAGGTGTCCGGTCAGGGAGGCCTGGATCGCCGTATTCGCGGTCTCCTCGTCGCGAATCTCGCCCACCAGGAGGATGTTGGGATTCTGCCGGAGCATGGCACGGATGATGCGTGCAAACGTCATCCCAATCTTGGCTCGAACCTCGCACTGATTGATGCCGGGCAGGTAGTACTCGACCGGGTCCTCGGCGGTGATGATCTTGACGTCCGGCCGGTTCAGCTCGTTCAGGGCGGCGTACAGGGTGGTGGTCTTGCCCGACCCGGTCGGCCCGGTCACGAGCAAGATGCCGTTGGGCCTCTTGATGAGCTGCGAGAACCTCTTCCAGTCCTCGTCGCCGAAGCCCAGGTCGCGGAGGCCGACCTTGATGTTCTCGCGATCGAGGATCCGCATGACGACCGACTGTCCATGCACGGTTGGGATGATGGAGACTCGCAGGTCGATGTCCTTGCCGGCGACGTGGACCTTGATCCGGCCGTCCTGGGGTCGGCGCTTCTCGGCGATGTCGATCGAGCCCATGATCTTGAGCCGGGAGACCATCGAGCCGAGGAGGCGGCGGGGGGGCGAGTCGCGTTCCATGCAGACGCCGTCGATCCGATAGCGGATGCGGACGCGGTCGGCGAACGGCTCGATGTGGATGTCCGAGGCCCTCATCGCCACGGCTTCCTGGATGATCAGCTGGACGAGCCGGATGACCGGGGCGTCCCCCTCGTCGACGCCCCCCGCGCCGCTCCGGCTGCTGCCCCCGCCTTCGTCGGAGAAGTCGATGGCCGTGTCGGTGAATTCCTGGAGCATCGAGTCGACGGACTCGGTCTCCTGGGAGCTCGACCCGTAATAGCGGTTGATCGCCTCGACGATCGCTTCCTTGGGGGCCAGGGCCATGGTGATCTCGCGGTTCAGGACGAACCGGAGCTTCTCGATGGTCTCGAAGTTCAGCGGGTCATGCATGATGACCTTGATCACGCCGTTGTCCTGGGACATCGGCATGACGATGTTCTCGCGGGCGAGCGATTCGGGGATCAGCTCGACGACGCCCGAGGGGATCTCGACCTCGCTGAGGTCGACGTAATCCATGTTATGCTGCTCGGCCTTCGCCTTCATGATCTGGTCGGGATCGGCGTAGGTGAGCTTGACCAGGGCATCCTCGACGTTGACGCCCTTGATGCCCTGGGCCTCCTTCAACTGGTCGGGGCCGATGACCCCGCGACGGATGAGGATGTCGGTCCACTCGCGGCTCTGCTTGGCCATGGCCGGGGCTCCAACGAGACGAAGCGGTCAGGAGCGGGGTCCATCCGGGTCGATCTCCGGGGGCAACGGCGAACGAGACCAGCCCCGAGAGGCCGGATCGCGGGCCGAGGTCGCCCTCGGGGGATGGTGGCAGAGGGAGGGCGCGGCCGCCTTGGGAGCGGTCAGGGGCCTCGGAATCGATCCTCGACGAACCGAACCGAACTTTGCCCGACGGGGCCGCGACCGAGCAAGGCGAGATGAAGAGATGACCCGGACGATGTCATCTAGGCTAGCACAGCCGGATCGTCCGAACAAGCATCCAATTGCCCCGGTCGAGGCGTTCCGGGCGTTCGGGCGTCGCCGGTCCTCGTCCCGTCGACGAGGGCGGACCGACGGGCCAGCCGCCCGAGCCAGGCGGTCACCGCGGCCGTCGCCGCGACCCCCACGCCCAGCAGGGCCCACTCGCCGGCCGTCCTCGACCGCCCGCCCGAGGCGGCCTCCAGCCCCGCGAGGCCGGCATCGCCCAGGCTCACATACAGCAGCGTCCCCGGCAGCATCGCGACGGCGGTCGCCGCCACGCTCGGCCCGAACCGGACGGACGTCAGCCCCAGGGCGTAGTTCAGCACGTTGAACGGGACCACCGGCGACAACCGCAACAGGGCCACGACCTTCCAGCCACCTCGATCGACGGCCGAATCCAGGGCCGCCAGCCGGGGCCGTCGCGCGAGCCATCGCGACACCGGCCCCCTCCCGCCAGACCGGGCGATCAGGAACGCCAGCGTCGCGCCGACATTCGAGGCGATCACCACGACCAGGAAGCCCGTCCCGACCCCGAAGATCGCCCCGGCCGCCAGGGTCAGGGGAGACGCCGGGACCATCGCCACCACCGAGCCGACATAGGCGACCCCGAAGGCCAGAGGCCCCCACGGCCCCAGCCCCCGGACCCGATCCGCCATCGTCGTGAAGCCCGGCCCCCATCGAGTCGCCGCCCAGACGGCCATCCCGATCAGGGCCACGATCGCCGCCCGACGGGCCAGGTGCCGACCTCGGACCATCCTCGGCCCTCCTCCAGGAATGATCGGCAGGGCGGAACCGGCCCGGAAAGGTCGGCCGCCCGCATCGGTCCCGCGACGAAAGGGGCGGTCCTCCCGATTGGACCACGGACGACCGGGGCTTGCCATCCCCCGTCGCCAGCCGTCGCCCTTGCATCGCCCCCGCCGCCGATGGGAGAATCGCTCGTCATGAACGCCTCGTTCGCCGCTTTCATGCTGGCGGTCGTCGTCCCTCCGGGGTTCGTGGTCGATCGCCGGGCCGAGGGACTCACGGGCGCCACGGCGATGGCGATCTCGCCCGATGGCCGCCTGTTCGTCTGCGAGCAAACCGGCGCGCTCCGGCTGGTGAAGGACGGCCGCCTCCTGGCCGAGCCGTTCGTCCGCCTTCGCGTCGATTCTCGCTGGGAGCGCGGGCTGATCGGCGTGGCGATCGACCCGGAATTCCCCCGCGAGCCGTTCGTCTACGTGAACTACGTCGCCGACGCCCCGTTCCCCCACCATCGGATCTCTCGGTTCACGGCCTCGGGCGACCGGGCCGATCCCGAATCGGAAAAAGTCTTGTTCGAGGGGGGCGACCAGGAGAAGCTCGGCGGCTCGGTCCCCTCCGGGCACCAGGGAGGCGCGATCCACTTCGGCCGGGACGGCAAGCTCTACGTCGCCCTGGGGGAGCAGACCGCCGGCTCGCCCTCTCAGGACCTCCATTCGCTCCTGGGCAAGCTGTTGAGGATCGACCGCGACGGCTCGATCCCGGCCGATAACCCGTTCTTCGATCGAACCGAGGGCAAGTACCGGGCGATCTGGTGCCTCGGGCTGAGGAACCCGTTCGGCTTCGCCGTCGATCCCCTCTCCGGCCGGATCTTCCTGAACGACGTGGGGGGCAACTTCGAGGAGATCAACGAGGCCGGGCCCGGCCGCAACTTCGGCTGGCCGACCGTCGAGCACGGCCCGACGAAGGATTCCCGGTTCGTCGGCCCGATCCACTGGTATCCGACCAGCTCGATCACCGGAGGGGCCTTCGCCCCGCGAAGCGGCCCGCTCCCGGCCGAGTGGCGGGGCCGGTATTTCTTCCTCGACTTCATGAAGGGCTGGCTCAGGACGCTCGACCCCGACCGCCCCGGAGACGTCCGCGAATTCGCCTCCGGGCTCGCCCGGCCGACCGACCTGGCCTTCGCCCCGGACGGTTCGCTGTATGTCTTGCAACGCGATGCCTGGGTGATCGACAAGGATTTCCGACCAGGGACCGGCTCGGTCCTCCGCGTCCGGTTCGAGCCGGGCCCTGGAACCCTTCCGGAGAGGCCGAAGGATGTCACCATCGGCCCGGTCCCGCCGTTCCCCACGTTCCTGCCGCCCCCGGGCCGCTTCACCGGGCCGATCCGGGTGAGGATCACCGCGAAATCGCCCGTTCGGTTCACCCTCGACGGCTCGGAGCCCTCCATCGAGTCGCCGATCGCGACCGGGCCAATCCCTCTGGATCGCTCGGCGACCCTGAAAATCCGCCCATTCCGCGATGGCCAGCCGATCGGCCCCGCCCTGACAGCCGAATATCGCATCGGGGGCCGAACCGCGTTCGGGCTCGCCGATCGACCGGAGGCCCCGAGGCTCCCGCTCTCGCTCGACCCGAACTCCTGGCCGAAACGGCTCTCCGAGGTCGGGGCGTTCGCCGACCTCGCCGCGATGACCCCCGCCCCGGGCTTCGTGCCCTTCGCCGTGAACAGCCCGTTGTGGTCCGACGGCGCGGCGAAGCGGCGATGGATCGCGTTGCCCGGTGGTGCCACGATCGAATTCCGCCCGACCGGCGAATGGCGGTTCCCTCGCGGGACCGTCTTCGTGAAGCACTTCGAGATGCCCCGAGAAGGCGCCCCTCCGCGACGCCTGGAAACCCGGATCACCGTGGCCGACGGCTCCGGCCTCGGCGCCGCGGCCACCTATCGCTGGGGAGAGGACGGCCGGGACGCCGACCTCCTCGCCGACGGGCGAGACGAGGCCATCGCCACCTCTTCCGACGCCTCACGTCGTCAAACCTGGTCCTATCCCTCGCGTGATGATTGTTTGAAGTGCCACACCAGGGCCGCCGGCTTCGTCCTCGGCCCCAGCGCCCGTCAGCTCAACGGGCCGTTTCGTTATCCGACGACCGGCATCGAGGACCATCAAATCCGCTCCTGGAGCGCCCAGGGGATGTTTAGTCGGGCGGTCCCGGACGAGGAAATCCCGAAGTTAGCGAGGCTCTCGCCGATCTCGGACGAATCGGCGACGGTCGAGCACCGCATTCGGTCGTATCTCGATTCCAATTGCGCCAACTGCCACCGCCCCGGCGCGAACATCCCGGCGGCCTTCGATGCCCGATGGGACTGCCCCGAAGCCGACCGCAAGATCCTCGACGCCCGGACCGTCAGCGACGGCCTGGGGATCGCCAATCCCAGGGTCGTGGCCCCGGGAGACGTCTCCCGGTCGATGATCCATCAAAGGATCATCCAGACCGAGAGGTACAAGATGCCGCCGGTCGGCAGGAACGTCGTCGATCGCGGAGCGGCCGACCTCCTGGCCGGGTGGATCGCCGGTCTCGGCGGCTCGAAGTCGAAGTAGGCGTCGGGGCGATGCGGCCCTCCGGGTTCAACGTTCCGCGCCCCGGCCCTCGGTGGGCTCGGATTCGCGCTTCGGCTGGACGTTCACCGTCATCGCCTTCCCGAGCAATCGGGGCAGGTGTTCCACCGCCGTCTTGAGGTCCGCCTGGTCGTCATCGAGGTAGAAGGTCGTGGGCTCCCGGCCGCGAAGGGTCAGCGACCAGGAGGCGGAATGGGGCGCATCATAAGTGCCCGACGGCGGGTCGAGCCGGGACTTGGCCACCTCGCCCGACCCGACCCGGAGGTTCGTCGGATGGTTGCCCACCGCCTTCGCCGGCCCCTTCGCGTCGAGCCGGCGCACCGCGGCCCGTTTGGTCAACCAGCCGAGCCCGCCGAGCAGGAGTATGATCGGGATGATCAGAAGCAGGGCAAAGCAACCGTCCGGGCCCTGCAAGCCCAGGTCCAGCCGGCCTCCGCGAACCAGCCCGAAGACCCAGCGGACCCGGATCAGGTAAAGGGCGTCCGGGCCGACATACACGCGATACAGGGGCCAGCCCACCTCACCCTTCACCCGGGCGTTGAAGGCGGGCCACTCCCCGAGGGCCCGGATTCGCTCGGTCCCCTCGTCTGGTTCCCCCATGTCTCGATTCGCTCCGCCCGCCCTACCCGGACTGTTCCGGGTCCCGGTCCCTCCAGTCGATGCGACCGAACATCTCATGCAACTTTCGGCCCCGATCGGGATGAAGCGAGGCGACATGGGCGATCCGGCCCAGCAGATGCGCCCGGAAATCGTCGTGAGGCCGTCGATTCTGCCCGAGAGGGCCGTGCCTCACGCAGTTGTGAAGGATCGCCTTCAACGTGTCGTAGTCGCCACGAACCACATTGGGCCGCTCGTTGAGCACCACGCCCGCGACCCGCTGGCGGACGCCCCGTCTCATGATCCGCGTCTTGCGCGTGTGGACCTCGAACCCCTCTTCCAGCGCGATGGCGCCGACCTGGATGGAGAATCGGCCGACGGATCGCTCGAAATCCCGATCGCCGGAGAAGGCCAGGTCGTCGGCATAGCGGGTGTAACGGGCCCCCGAGGACTCGGCCAGGGCGGAGAGGCGGACGTCCAGGCGATGGGCGGCCAGGTTGGCCAGGGCCGGGGAGGTTGGCGCCCCCTGGGGCAGGTGGGGATGCTCATGGAGACGGCGAAACCGCCAGGAATCGGCCGTCCGGGGAGGGGCCGCGGGATCGTTCCAGACCGAGCCCGGCACGCGGTTGGTGGCCAGCCCCGAGAGCAAACGGGCCACCGGCTCGGGATAGCCGGCGGTCAGGAACAGGGCCGTCACCCGGGCCGAGGAGATCGTCGGAAAGAAGTCCTTCAGGTCCATCTTCAGCACCACGCGACGCCCCACGTGCGGATCGACGAAGGTGCGAATCGATCGACCCGGTCGAAAGCCGTGGACCGAGTCGTGAGGGGGGATCATCGCCACGATCTCGCGGAGGGCCCGCCTCTGGACCAGCTTCAGGCGAGGCCGGGGGGCTTCGACCAGGCGAAAGGCCCCCGATCGCTTGGCGACCCAGCGATACGAGTAGCGCCTCGGGGCACCCGCCGGAGACCTCCGCTCAAGCCCCCGGGGATCGGCCAGCCATTCCAGCTCGCGGAGGCCGATTTGGAGCTGATCGGCCAGGGCCGAGGGGGTCGTCAACGGCGGGACCGGCCAGGAGGACGGCAAGCCCGGGGCGGGCCACATCACGGCCGGCGGATCGAGCGGCCGAGGCCCCGTCCGCAAGTCGGGCAATCCGGCGCAACCGCGACAAAACCCCCGATCCCGCAGAAAGAAATCGACCAGCCGCCCCGAGGTCGGGCGAGTCGGAGTCGCAAATTCCACCAGGACCCGCCGGAGGAGCGAAGCCATCCACCGAGGCCGCCGACCCAGGGCCGATCGCGCCCTCTCCGCAAGGTCTTCCTTCCGCCAGGGGCCCAGGACCAGGGCCTCGGCCAGGCGACGAGCCACGCGGCGGGTTCGCGAAGGATAAGACAGCGGCGGCGCTCCAACCCGTCTCGTCCGGCGTGAGCAGTTCTACGTGAAGCGTAGTCCCGCTCACGCCTCGCCTGGGACCAAATCAAACGCTCCCCCGGGGTAACCCCGGAGAGGTGGGAAGCCATCGCGAGACGGCCGAACCACCCGCTTGGAAAACGCCGCCGCTGATCCGCTGAACATAAGGGCGACCTCGACGGATGTCAAGGTCTTTCGATCCTTCCCGAACGACCGCAAAAGGGAGCAACACGGGGAAAGGGAACGTGCCGGAAAGCAGCAATTGCATGCAATGCTTCGCTCCGTCCCCCTTGCGCGCCCTATACTTCCCCTATCGCCGCCTGCTCGTGGTCACGCATTGACCACGTCACGAGGAGGCCAAAGGTCTTCTACGGAGCCTTCCTGACCTGTTTTGTGATCCGATGCGCGGTCGCCTTCTTGGCAACAGTTGCGGAGTTGGCCATCGGCAGCACGGGGTGACGGTTGAACTGGAACCGCCCCTGGAAGTCGCCCCCGGGTTGGGCGTTGCCGGTCGGGAACTTGCCCGTGAATTCGCCGTCGAGCGCCTTGCCCGCGAGGTCGACGATGCCTCCGGAATGGACCACGATCACGTATCGCCCGTGGCGCAGAGGGCGACCGCCGTTGATCGTCAGCGCCACGGTCCGCGACGTGCCGTCCAATCCCGAGACGCTCACGCCCGTGATCGCGACGGGCTTGTGACCGAACGATGAGAACGGGCCAAGCACCGCGTAATTCGCCACGGTGGTCAGCGACGCCAGGTCCAGGCCGTTCGGGGCGGAGAACGTGAGGAGCACTTGCCCCCTGGCGTATTGGACGGTCGCCGCCGTGATCTGGGGCCCGTCGCTACTGACCGGGGTACTGCCCGACGAACCACTTCCGGACGAATCGCTGCCGGACGATCCGCCGCCGGACGATCCGCCGCCGGACGAACCGCCGCCGGACGAACCGCCGCCGGACGAACCGCCGCCGGACGATCCGCCGCCGGACGATCCGCTGTCGGACGATCCCGTGCCGGTGAGGAGGATTCCAACCTCGGCCGGGTTGGTTGTGACGGTCATCAGGTCGGCGAGGCCGTCGCCGTTGAGGTCGCCGGCCGCCAGGTCGCTCGCGCCATTGAACCCGACGCTGGGGACCGGGATGGGGGCGCTTGTGACGAAATGGCCATCGCCGCTCCCTGGCGCGACGCGGACCTCGTTCAGCGGATACGTCGGGACCGCCAGATCGATCTTGCCGTCGCCGTTGAAGTCGCCTGCCACCAGCGTGCCCGACGCGGCCCCGAACCCGACGAAGGCGTTGGGAATTGCGGCGAACGTGCCGTCGCCGATGCCGCCCAGGACGATCACGCTCCCATCGTCCTGGTTCACGGCCGCCAGGTCGAGCTTGCCGTCGCCGTTGAAATCCGCCCGGACCAGGCTCGAGGATGCGAAGCCGATCGGGGTCGTCCCGCCCAGGCGGAACGTGCCGTCGCCGTTGCCCAGAAAGGTTTGTTCCGAGGTCGAGTTGAGCGTGACCCCCGCCAGGTCGAGCTTGCCATCGCCGTTGAAGTCACCGGCCACCAGTCCGGGCGCCACGGCGGTCGAGAGGCCGAGGTCCCCGGCCGACCCCGCCGCGTGGAGCGTCCCGTCCCGCTCGCCCAGGAAAGCCAGGACCGGACCGGTCACCGGGCCGATGGGCGGAGGGGAACCGGGTTGGGCGAAGGGCGGCGGTGGGCCGGACATGAGCTTGGCCCCGTACGCCACGGCGAGGTCCGAGACCCCGTCGCCGTTGAAGTCGCCCGCCACGAGGCGCGTGGGGACGGGGTAGCTCGGGTCGATCACCCCGAAGCCCGGGGCCGTCGCCCCCAGCTGGAACGTGCCGTCGCCGTTGCCCAGGAACTCGATCACGATCGCGTTGTTGCTCGCGTCGACCCCCGTCGAGGCCACGTCGAGCTTGCCGTCGCCGTTGAAGTCCCCCACGGCGAGATTCCCGCTCAGGGCGGGCGTGGCCGTGTCAAAGGAGCCGATGAACCCGCCCTTGCCGTCCCCCAGCAGGGTCGTGATCACCCCTCCCTGGGCTGATCCGTTGTATTGCGGCGTTTCCGTCACAACGTCGAGCTTGCCGTCGCCGTTGAAGTCGCCCGTCGCGACCGAATTCGCGCCGGTGGCCACCGGGTAGACCACCGCCGGGCGGAACGCAACCGTCAGGAGCAGACGGGCTTCGAGCCCGTCGAGGACCGGGCGAACGCTCTGCGGAAGTCGGTTTCGAGGCTTCAGGTTCATCAGTACACCCGGTGAAGGAGAGGCGACACGTCACAAAGTCGCCAATACCCCCAGTATAACACAGACGTGATCGTTATACCACCAAAGCGGGACGCATTGCATGAGCCGCAGGCCCCTTCGGAAGTCCACCGCCCCATCCGATCGGACGCCGCTCTAAGGCGAAGCCACCAAATCCCGACCGCGGCTATACTGCCTCGGAGAGCAGCCCATGACCCTCTTGAACGCCGTGCTGAAGGCGCTCTCGGATTCGTAGCCGAGCGACCGCGAGATCACCGAAATCGAGTCGCCGGAGTGCTTCAGCCGGTCCCCGGCCAGGAGGATCCTCCAGCGAATCAGGTAGTCGATGGGCGTCGAGCCGACGGTCTCCTTGAATCGCTCGGCGAAGGCCGACCTCGACATCCCGACCTTCCCCGCCAGCTCTTGAAGGGTCCAGGGATGGGCGGGCTCCTCGTGGATCGCGTGGATGGCCACGCTCATCTGCGGGTCCGCCAGGGCGAAGAGCCAACCGACGCTCCCGCTCAGCCCCTCCGCCAGATGCGCACGCAGGGCCTGGACGAACAGCATGTGGGCCAGGTGCTGGATGACCAGGAAGCCGCCCGGTTGCGGCTCGCGAAGCTCCTGCATCATCCGCTCGATGGACCAGCGGAGCGCCCGCCTGTCCGCCTCCTTCTTGATGTGGACGATCGGCGGGAGCATGCCCAGGAGGATCCGGGCGTGGTTCTTCTCGAAGTCGAAATACCCCCCGACGCCGGAGACATCGCCTCCGCCGTTCCAGACGGAGATGCTCCCGTTCAGGGGCTTCTTGTACACCGAGCGGAAGTCGGTCGGCGGCAGGGCGACGTCGCTCGTCAGCCGGAACGGCCGCCCCAGGGGGAGGAGGAAGCAATCGCCCGACCCGAGGTGCACCGCCTCGGCGACGCCCTCCACGACCAGCCAGCACTGGCCGGAGACGATCGCATAGCACTTGATCCCGTCGTGCTCGGGGAACTGGAGCGACCAGTCCCCGCCCACGTCGAAGCCGCCGCACATCGAATTCTGCGGCTTCAGCAGCGAAAGCACGCCCGAGAGCGGGTCCATCGGACCTCCTGGACGATCTCGAAGAAAGATTGGACTGTAAAGCATAGATCGTCGCGAGCCAAAAGCCTACCCTTTCGATCGTGGGACCGAAAGTCACATTCCGGGAGGCTTCCTGATGCGTGTTTTCGTCACCGGCGCGACGGGCTTCATCGGCACCGAGGTCGTCCGCGATCTGATCGAGGCGGGTCATTCGGTGCTCGGCCTCTCCCGTTCGGACAAGGGCGCCGCGGCCCTCTCGGCCGCCGGGGCCGAGGTGCACCGGGGCGACCTCGAGGACCTGGCCAGCCTGAGGAGCGGCGCGTCGGCCTCGGACGGGGTGATCCACCTCGGCTTCATCCACGACTTCTCCAGCGTCTCGCGGTTCCAGGAGGTCTGCGAGGCGGACCGGCGGGCCATCGGGGCGATGGGCGACGCCCTGGCCGGCTCCGACCGCCCCTTCGTCATCACGTCCGGCACCGGGATGGGGACCAGGGCGCCGGGCCAGCTCGCGACCGAGGACCACTTCGACCCCCATCACCCGAACCCCCGAGCGGGCTCGGAGATCGCGGCGGAGGCGGTCGCCTCGCGAGGGGTTCGCGTGACGGTGGTGCGGCTGCCGCAGGTGCACAACACGGAGAAGCAGGGCCTGGTCACGCCCGTGATCGCGGTCGCCCGCGAGAAGGGCGTCGCGGCGTACGTCGGCGACGGGCTCAACCGCTGGCCCGCGGTCCACTTGCTCGACGCCGCGCCCGTCTATCGGCTGGCGCTGGAGAAGGGGCCGAACCGGGCGAGGTATCACGCGGTCGCCGAGGAGGGCGTGACGGCCCGGTCGATCGCCGAGGCCATCGGGCGGGGCCTGAAGCTCCCGGTCGAGTCCCTGTCGCCCGAGCAGGCCGCCGGCCACTTCGGCTGGCTCGGGATGTTCGTCGGTTGGGACATGCCGGCGTCGAGCACCCTGACGCAAGAGAGGCTGGGATGGCACCCGACGCAGAAGGCCGGGATGATCGAAGACCTCGACCACATGGACTGGTCAGCGGCCTGAGGAAAAAGGTTCCTGACCTGCCCTGCAGCAACCCCCGTTAGAAGTAGGGAAGCGAGTAGGTCCGACTTCAGTCGGGCCTACGAAATGTCTCGTTTTGTAGGCCCGACCGAAGTCGGGTACGCGATTCGAGGCGCGAATCCCGTTCGAAGTCGGGCCGACTCGAGCGACCCCTTCGATCGGGGTCTTCTAAAAAGCATCCCTGACCCCATCTCTGCCGGTCGGTTCGTAGTCGCTATTTCTCGCCGGGGAACTCGACCAGGGTCTGCCTCATGGCCTCGGGCGGCCTGGTCGCGAAGACCCGGCCGCCGAGGTTGTTGAGGATGTGGGCGATCTCGCTGCCGGGCCGGCCGTCCAGCCAGATCGTCGTCAGGTGGTGGAACTCCACTCCGGGGACGTTGGGCGCCTCGATGGCGGCGTGGGCCTTCACGGGCGCGTCTCGGAAAAAGCAATAGACACCCACGCCCCAGGCCTCGTGGCGGGTCACGCCGTCGGCGACCTTGTACGAGGCGAAGCCCTCGGTCTTGCCGCTCATCCAGGACTTCTGGTCGGGCACGTCGTACGGCATCTCCGACTGGTACATGTACACGCGGCCGCCGTTGCCGTTCCAGAGCGTCTGGTATTCCTCGTGGTGCTCGTTGAACAGGCCGTAGATGGTCACGTCGTCGCCGTCCACCACCAGGCCATTCTTCGTCGGGTTGGTGGTCCACCCGGCGCCGGCGCCGTGGTCCGCCCGCCAGATCCAGATCTGGTCCGCCACGACGTGGTGGCTGTTGATCCGAACGCCCACGTCGTTCTTGCCCGCCGCGGGGCCGCCGGTGCGCACCGTCAGGTCATAGAGGAAGGTGGGATTGGCCGAATGATCGGCCTGGCTGCCCGGGGGGCCGACCTCCAGGAGCGTCGGCGACTTCACCGGGCCGGCGTCGAGGATCAGGCCGGCGACCTTCACGCCGTCCACGTCGGCCACCGAGAGGATCGGAAGGCCCTTCGTCGGGATCAGCGAGGGCACGCCGAGGCCGAGGAGGATGGTATCGGCCCGGGTCACGCGGAGGGTGTCGTCGAGTGAATACACGCCGGGCGTGAACAGGATGTGCTTGCCCCCGGCCATCGCGGCGTTCAACCTCTCGGCCGTCGCCTCGCCCGGACGGGCGATGTGGAAGCGATCGATGGGGATCGACTCGCCGGGCGTGGGGCCGTCGAGCCAGCTCACGCCCCGGGCATTGGTCTTGAGGGCCGGGACGAACACGCGGTACTCGCCGGAGCCGTCCAGGAAGAGGTACGGCTTTTCCCGGATCACGGGCGTCCGGTCCACCACGGTGTAGGGCGGGTTCGGGAAGGTGCCGTCGGGGGTGTTCTCGCAGCCGACGAACACCATGTTCCAGACGGCGTTGCTCCACCCCGACCACTTGCTGTTGCGCGAGAGCCACTGCTGCTGAGAGGCGGGGACGACCTTGCCATCGACGACCGAATCGGCCAGGAACCCGCCGCTGGCATAGCCCACGTTCCCCTTCGGGCCCCAGTCGAACAATTGGAGCTCGCCCCGGACGTGGAGCCTCCGCAAGGGGGCGGCCTGGGAGATCGCGATCCGGGTGATCCCCTTGTTGGTCTTGTAGGGCACGTCGGACGACGGGGTGACGGCGAAGTTCTCCAGGGTCCGCCAGAAGTTGTTCAGGGCGTTGCCGTCCGGGTCCCACTTGGCATTGACGGTCACCGAGCCGTCGATATGGACGTCGTCGGGGTTCCGACCCAGGCCGGCCACATGGGTGTAGAAGCCAACATTGAAGTTGACGTCATACTTGCCCGGCTTGAAGAGCAGGGCATAACGTTCGGGGCCGAACTGGTTCTTCTCCATCTTCGCGAAGACGTCATTCGCGGTTTTCTCAACCTCGGCGGCCGGCATCCGAGGGTCGAAGACGTATACGTTCGGGCCGAAGACGGTGGAATTGGCCTGAGGAGGATCGCCAAGAGCCACAGCGGGGATCGCCGAGCCCAGGACGGCAACGGCGGGCCAGACCAGGAGAATCGAACGCGCTAGCCAGACCATGTTGTACCCTCGACGAAGGCTCGACGCGGTTTCCCGGGATCCCCGGCGCAGGAACTCCTCTCCGAGAAGGCCCGAACGCGGGACCGCCAGTATAGGGGCCGGGAGGCCGCCGGGCCATCCCGGGGAAGGAACGGCGACCCCGGACAACCTCCATTGTCCTACTCTTCTTCGAGGGCCCGCGACGGCAATCCATCAGGTCGGATCGCTCCCGGGGAGCGAACGAGGCCGCTCCGATCGGATCTCGCGACGACGCGGGTTTTGACGCTACGCAGATCGGAGGGACAGCAGGTTTTCGAGCGGGACCTCCTCGTCCTCATCGTTTGCCGGGATGGATTTGACCATGACTATCCCGGGCTGGCGGCCGTCCACCAGGACCTTCCCGGAGGCCTGGACGAGCCTGCGGGCGTTCCCGAGGACCGACGAGGGCTTAAGGGGACGTTCCTATTTATCGGCGCGGTCTAATTGGGATTAGGAGGGAGTGCCCTCGTCTAGTAAATTGCCCAGAATGCCCAATCTACGACAAGAAATAAGAATGTCCCCTTTGCCCTCCGCGTGCTCAAGGGGCGATAAACCGTTCAGTATCGGGGACTTAACGCTAACTTCGCGGCATTCTAGAACGTCCCCTTCTCCCCTTCGAGTGAGGACACGAGGGCGGCCCCTCGTCCCGTTTCTGGGCCCCCTCGATCATTTCATCTTGAGTGGCGGTGCCACCGGGAGCGGGGCCTTCGAGAACAGCTTGCTCAGGTTCGCCACGCTGGGCTTCGCGCCCTTCTTGAGGAGATCCTCGATCTCGTCCTCGGCCATCGCGACGGGTGCCGCGGTCGAGAACTTGTACCTGACATCCTCGGCGAAATATTCGATGTTGTCCGCGTTGTACCAGGCACGCGAGGGACGATTGCTCGCGAGGTCGAGGCAGTCCGGGGTGCCATAACAGCTAGGACTCGAATTGTCGTGTGTGGAGTGGTCCTCGGTTCCGCATAGATTGTGCGAGAGTTCGTGAACCAAGGCCCCGCCGACGGTATCCGAGCCTCGGAGATTCATGGTGGATCGCCCATCGAGCCTCTTCTCGAAGAAGAGCTTGCACAACCCGATGCGACGGTCGTTGGCGTTCGGAAATGACTCGGCGTAGCCCTCGACGTCTCTGGCTATCAGGCGTATACGGGCCGGATTTGGGTAGTCGTTTAGCTCGCCGATCAGGGCGTCGCTTCCCCGATAGTAGACGGAGATTTCCTGGACGATGTGGCTCTGGATGGCCCCGAGGACGGCTCGCGCTCCTTTCCACCAGTCGGTGACCCGATTCCTTGGCCCGAACCAGCGGGTCATGAAATCCACGCCTTCGTCGTCGCCGTTGATGATGGCCCCGTTCGCCGCCATGTAGGCCGAGATGATCATGGCCCTCGCTTCGGCGATGGCGATCTCGACATCGTGATAGAGCAATGAATGGAGCAGATTCCGCGGGCCGCGGTTCGGCCAGTGGATGCCCGCGTAGTTGATCTGGCCGTAGGCCGCGACCGGGACGACGTGGCCAAATGCCGCCAGGGTCGCCGTGAGCTTGGCGCTGTCCTGTAGCACAGTAGTGGGCATGGATCGTACTCCACGTGTGTCGGAAGTGAAGGGAGGAGGTTCTCGGCCACCTTCATTGGTGGGCGTGGACTTCGGCCCGGAGGGGCAGGAGGAGGGGCTCGGCCGATCAGGTCGCGGGCCGTGTCGTGCAACTCCCGGAGGTCGCAATTTAGGTCCTCCGCCGTGGTCGCGATGGCCCATCCGAGGGGCCGGTCGGAGCGGTGGCGGGCGAGCAGGGCGAGGGCGAGGGGGCCCAGCGGCCCGCCCGCGATCAGGCCGCCGGGCCGCGACCAGGCCGTCTTCTCGGGCCGCCAGCCCTCCGGCGTGGGGGCCCGGGTCTCCAGGAGCCGGAGGTCCGGATTGACGCGCAGACGGGTCGCGAGCAGAGCCTCCTCGCCGTCGCAGCCGTCGAGGAAGTCGCGGAGGCCGAAGCCCAGGAGGATCTCGGCTCCCGACCCGTCCGGGCTCGGACGGCCCTCGTCGACGCGAAACCAGTTCGTCCCGGCCGCGCGCCTTCGAAGGGTGATCAGCCCGAAGCCGATCCTCTGGATGTTGCTGGCCCTGTAGAAGTCCATCCACCGGGTGAAGCGATACGCGAAGCGGTCGGGGTCGCTCACGCCGGCGTCCTCCAGCCACATGGCCGCATAGGCGTCGAGCTCGATGTGGTGGGCCCCCAGGACCCAGACGTCGCACTCGGAGTCGGCGAACCAGCCCTCGAGGCGGTCGCGCCAGCCCTGGGCGGGGCCCTCCGCCCAGTTGCACAGGAACTGCGCGAAGCCGCCCTCGTTCAGCCGCGAGGGCGCCTCGCGCGATCCGCTCGCAGAAGCCGTCGGCCTCGAACCCCCCGTCCCGAAAGATCACATCACGCTCGGGAGAGATGACGAACGGCGGGTTGGAGATCACCAGGTCGAACCTTTGATCGGCGACCGGCGCGAATCGGTCTCCTTCGAGGATCTCGATCGGCGCCGAGGGGTTCAGTTGCGCGTTGAACCTCGCGACGTTCAGGGCCCGGGGGCCGCGGTCGGTCGCGACGACCCGGCGGCTGTGGGACCTGGCCCTGATGGCCTGAAAACCGCAGCCGGTGCCCAGGTCGAGCGTCGACGAGGAGGCGAACCGGGCGGTCAGGTCGTGCAGCCACATCGTGGTCTGGCTCAGACCGATCACGAAATCCGCCGCCACCTCGCCGCCATCCCAGGACGCGTCATGGGCGATCGTGATCCCCCGGTAAGTCGCCAGGGCCAGGCGGCCCCGGACCCGCGACCCGTCCCGGCTCACCAGGCCCACCCGCGCCCAATCCTCTAACGAGGTCGGGGCCATGGCCGCCCTCGCCCGATCCGCCTCGACCGAGGCCCCGAGGAGGAAGAGCTCGATGAAGATCCCCAGCGGATCGTCTCCGGCGACCCGAGATCGCAGGCGGGCCAGGGCGCCGGCGCCGGCGGAGAGGGCCCGGGGATACGGACATCCCAGGAAATAGCCGATCCGTGTCTCCTCGAAGCCGGCGCAGTCGAGGGCCTCGCGAATACCCACCACCAGATCCGGGCAGTCCAGCCGCAGCGGAGTGGGGCCGAGGAGTCGGGCCATGAGCCGGCCTCCGAGGGGAGCGAAGCGGGCACGGCGGGGAGAAAGTAGGTGGAGCGGCGATGGCCCTCACCCGCCGCGGCCGTCCGACCTGGCAAAGAGAAAAAGGGACCTTCCTATTTTCGCCGGGCCTCCCGGCAAGATAGGGTCCTCCCCCTCGGCGACGGGATGCAACGCCGCACCAAGACTAATACCCCGCGAGCGAGGAAAACCTACCCGGCTCCGACGGATTTCTCGCGTCGGCCGGCCCGTCCATTCGCTTGCGATCGCGCGGCGCGCCCATTAAGATGCAGGGCAGTCAGGAACTTGCAACGCCTTCATTGCCGAATTGTGTGGTTCCGACCGATCGCTCCCCGGACAAGGCCGGGCGATCCGAGGGCGAGGGCGGCCCGAGGAGGGGATGAGTCGTGCTCCGTCTCCACGTCGAGGCGACCAGCGCCAGCCTCCTCGTCCGCCTCCGGGAACGGCCGGCGGACGAACGGGCCTGGGCGGAGTTCGTGGCCCGCTACGGGCCTCCGATCCGGGAATACTGCCGGGCCGCCTCGCTCCAGGCGGCTGATGCCGAGGACGTGACCCAGTCCGTCCTGACCAAGCTCGTCGCCCGCCTGAGGACCTTCCGGTACGACCCGCAGAGGAGCTTCCGCGCCTGGCTCTTCGCGGTCGCCCGGAGCGTCCTGTGCGACTACCTCGCCGAGCAGAAGGCCCTGCGGGGCAGCGGCGATAGCGCGGTGCTCCGCCTCCTGGACCTGGTCGAGGCCCGCGAGGACCTGGCCCGTCGCCTCCGGGAGACGTTCGACCACGAGGTCCTGGCCGAGGCCCTGCGGAGGGTCCGCCTGAGGACGCCGGCCCGGCAGTGGGAGGCCTTCCGGCTGGCCGGCCTGGAAGGGAAACCGGGCGTGGAGGTCTCGGCGCGGCTGGACATGCCCGTGGCCACGGTCTTCACGGCCAAGAGCAAGGTGAGGAAGGCCGTCCGCGACGAGGTCCGGCGGCTGGGAGGCGACCTGGAGTAGGGACCGGCCATGAGCCTTTGCCCCCCCGAAGACCGGCTCCTGTCCCTCGTCGAGGGCACCCTGCCCGAGGCGGAATGGCCGGGCCTGGCGGGGCACGTCCAGGGCTGCCCGGGATGCCAGAGGGCCCTGGAGGTGCTGACCGACGCCCCGAGCCTCCTGGGGAAGAGGCCGACCGAGACGCCCCTCCTCTCCTGGCCGGTCCCGCCCGGCCCCGACGATCCCCCCTCCGATCCGGGAGACGACGACGAGTTCGACGACGCCGACCCGGCCTCCCGGTTCCCCTTCCTGGGGCCGCCGACCCGGGCCGGGGCCCTGGGCCGGCTCGGCCACTTCGAGGTCCTCGAATTCCTGGGCCGGGGCGGGTTCGGGATCGTCTTCCGGGCGTTCGACGACGCCCTCCACCGGGACGTCGCCCTGAAGGTCCTCGCCCCGGAGCTGGCGGCCTCGCCCTCGGCCCGCCGGAGGTTCCTCCGCGAGGCCCGGTCGGCCGCCTCGGTCCGTCACGAGAACGTGGTGCAGGTCCACGCCGTCGAGGAGAGGCCGGTCCCGTTCCTCGTGATGGAGTACGTCCGGGGCGAGACCCTGGCGCGGAGGATCTCCCGCGACGGCCCCCTGGGCGCCCCGGACGTGGCCCGGCTCGGGCGGCAGATCGCCCGGGCCCTGGCGGCGGCCCACGCCAGCGGCCTGGTCCATCGCGACGTCAAGCCCGCCAACATCCTGATCGAAGAGGGGCCCGACGGCGCGCCCGGCTGACGGACTTCGGCCTGTCGAGGACGGCCGACGACCCCGGCTCCTCGCGGAGCGGCCTGCTCGCCGGGACCCCCGCCTTCATGGCCCCCGAGCAGGCCCGGGGCGAGCCGGTCGATCGCCGGTCCGACCTCTTCAGCCTGGGCGGCGTCCTGTATGCCATGGCCACGGGCCGGCCCCCGTTCCCGGCCGCCGGCGTCCTGGCGGTCTTGAAGAAGATCGCCGAGGAGGCCCCGAGGCCGATCCGGGAGGCCAACCCCGAGGCGCCCCGGTGGCTCGTCCTCCTGGTCGGCCGGCTCCTGGAGAAGGCGCCGGACGACCGGTTCCCGGGGGCGGACGAGGTCGCCGACCTCCTGGAACAGGCCGAGGCCGGTCGTCGCCCCGCGATCCCTCGCCCGAAGCGGCCGGGCCGATGGACGCGGAGGGCCGCGATGGCCGCCCTGGCGACGGCCGCCACCTGGGCGCCTCCTCCCGGCTCCGGCCCGCCCGATCGCCCGACCGGGGGCCGATCCTGCCTCATGAGGGCGTCATCAACGGGATCGACTTCCAACCGGGCGGGGCGATCCTGGCCACCTTCGTGGACCGGCGACGCTCGGTCCGGCTCTGGGACCTCTCGACCCGGCAGGTCCGGGCCACCCTCGACGGGCCGACCGAGGTCCGCGACGTCCGGTTCAGCCCCGACGGCGCCACCCTGGCGATCGCCGGCGCCGACGGGACGGCCCGGCTCTGGGACGTCGCCTCCGGCCGGGCGTTCCGCACCTTCCGGGGCCACTCGCTGTGGCTCCGCTGCGTCCGCTTCAGCCCGGGGGGCGACCGGCTCGTGACCGCGTCCCAGGACCGGACCGTCCGGATCTGGGACGTGGCCCGGGAGGAGGCCATCCGGGTGTTGGAGGGGCACACCGCCGAGGTCCCTTACGCCGAGTTCAGCCCGGACGGCTCGCGAGTGGTGTCGGCCGGCTGCGACGGCTCGATCCGCGTCTGGGACGCCTCGACCGGGGAGCCGGTCGCCGCCGTCTCGCCCCCCTTCGGGACCCTTTATATTTCCGACTCTCGCTTCACTTCCGACTCCCGGCGGATCGTCGCCACCGCGCGCGACGACCCGCGCCTCGGCCTCTGGAGGCCGGGCCCCGATTCCCCCGTCACCTTCCTCAGGCTCCCCATCGGGGACGTGCAATGCGTGGCCCCCGGCCCCGGCCCCGGCCTCGCGGCCTGCTGCGGGGCCCACGCCCTCCCGGACCGATTCGCCGCGGGCCTCTTCCGGCTCGAGACCGGGGAGCAGGTCGCCTCCTACGCCCACCCCGGGACCGTCCACGAGGTCGCCTTCAGCGACGACGGGCGAATCCTCGCCACGGCCGGCGAGGACCGGACCGTCCGCCTCTGGGACCCGCGAACCGGCTCGGCCCTTTCCTCCTGACCCGCCCGACTGCCATCGATTTGGAGACGACCGCCCGGTTCAGGTCAACGACGGTCCGGATTGCCTCCGGCCCACGGGCGTGGCTCTCACCCCTCGGGCGTGTCGAGCAGGTGTTGCAGGCGGGCGCCCAGCTCGGGCGGGAACCGGGCCGGCCAGGTGGCGTCGATCAAGCCGACCTCGAGGAAGTCGCGGAGGTGCGTCCGGTCCTTGTCGCGGTAGGATGTCAGCTTCATCAGGACGAGCGATTCCAGGGGCACGACCCGGTAGCCGCCCGGGGCCTCGGTGACCTCCAGGTCGGGGGACGGGGCGAGGGCGTCGGGTCGGACCTTCTCTCCGGCGAAGAGGATGTGGACGGCGTCCCGGGCCTTCGCCCCGGGGCCATCCAAAAACATGTCGATGCTCTTGACGTGGCGGTAGACGAAGCCGGCCCCGGACAGGGCGGCCTTGGCGGCCTCCAGGTCGGGGCGGCGGAGGAGGATATCGACGTCCTGAGTGGACCGGACCGCCGCGCGATCGACCGTCGCGACCCAGGCCCCCACCGCGTTGCCGCCGATCACAGCATAGGGGATGCCGTGGGACTCCAGGGCCGTCGCGGCGCGGCGCAGACGATCTCGGACCGCTTCCACGGCATCCACCATCCTGTCGAGGATCTCGTCCCCGATGACGAGGTCTTGCATGGGAATGCCTCCGCCCAGGAGGGAGAGGGGTGCCCCGCACGGTCCGTGTTCCGGGGCACGCATGGAAGTGTGCGGCCCGGGGCGCTTCGCGGCGAAGCGCCCGGGGCCGCGATCGATCACTTGTCGCGTGACGTCTTCTCGCCGCCGGCGAGGGCGGCCTGGGCGGCGGCGAGACGGGCGATGGGGACGCGGAACGGGGAGCAGGAGACGTAGTCCATCCCCACCTTGTGGCAGAAGGCCACGCTGTCCGGGTCTCCTCCGTGCTCCCCGCAGATCCCCACCTTCAGGTGCTCGCCGGTCTTCTCCTTGCGGGACTTCCGGCCCTTCTGGATGCCCATCTCCACGAGCTGTCCCACGCCGCTCGCGTCGAGCGTCTGGAACGGGTCCACCGGGAGGATCTTGGCCTCGATGTACGAGCCCATGAACGAGGTGATGTCGTCCCGGGAGAAGCCGAAGGTCATCTGCGTGAGGTCGTTGGTGCCGAAGGAGAAGAACTCCGCCTCCTCGGCGATCCGGTCGGCCGTGAGCGCGGCGCGAGGGACCTCGATCATCGTGCCGACGAGGTATTCGACCTTCGTCCCGGCCTTCTGCATGACCTCCTCGGCCACGCTGACCGCCCTCTTCCTCAGGAAGGCGAGCTCCTCGACCGTCCCCACCAGCGGGATCATGATCTCGGGGAGGACGTCGATGCCTTGCTTCTTCACGTCGATGGCCGCCTCGATGATCGCTCGGACCTGCATGTCGCCGATCTCCGGGAACTTGATCGCCAGGCGGCAGCCGCGGAGGCCCAGCATCGGGTTGGCCTCGTGGAGCGAATCGACCCGCTCCTTGACCTTCTTCACCGGGATGCCCAGCTGCTCGGCGACCTCGGTCTGCCCCTTCTCGTCGTGGGGGAGGAACTCGTGCAAGGGCGGGTCGAGGAGGCGGATCGTGACCGGGAGGCCGGCCATCGCCTGGAAGATGCCGACGAAATCGGCCTTCTGGTACGGCTCGAGGGCGGCGAGCGCCGTCTTCCGGCCCGCCTCGTCGTCGGCGAGGATCATCTTGCGCATGTCGATGATCCGCTGCCCCTCGAAGAACATGTGCTCGGTCCGGCAGAGGCCGATGCCCTCGGCGCCGAACTCGCGGGCCTTCTGCGCGTCCTTCGGGGCGTCGGCGTTGGTGCGGACCTTCAGGGTGCGGACCTTGTCGGCCCAGCCCATCAGGGTGGCGAAGTCGCCGGACATGGTGGCCTCGACCGTCGGCACCTGGCCGATCATGACGTCGCCGGTGGTGCCGTTGATCGTCAGGTAGTCGCCGACCTTCACCGTGTGGCCGGCGATGGTGATCTGCCCGGCCTTCTCGTCGATCTGGATCGCGGCGCAGCCGACGACGCACGGCTTGCCCCAGCCTCGGGCGACGACGGCCGCATGGCTCGCCTTGCCGCCGGTGGCCGTGAGGATGCCCTTGGCCAGGTGCATCCCGGCGACGTCCTCCGGGCTGGTCTCCTTGCGGACGAGCATGATCGGCTGGCCGGGGTGGGCCTCGGCGTGGGCCACGGCGGCCTCGGCCGACAGCACGACCTTGCCGCTGGCCGCGCCGGGGCTGGCCGCGATCCCCTGGGCCACCGGCGTCACCTTGGCCTTGGGGTCGAGCTGGGGCAGGAGGAGGTGGTTCAGCGCGTCGGGATTGACCCGCTTGATGGCCGTCTTCTCGTCGATCAGCCCTTCCTTGACCATCTCCACGGCGATGGCGACGGCCGAGGTCCCGGTCCTCTTGCCGGTCCGGGTCTGGAGCATGTACAGGGTGCCTTCCTGCACCGTGAACTCGATGTCCTGCATCTCCTTGTAGTGGGATTCCAGCTTCTCGCGGATCCCCATGAGCTGCTTGTAGACCACCGGCATGTCCTGGTCGAGCCGGGCGATCGGCTCGGGCGTGCGGATGCCGGCGACGACGTCCTCGCCCTGGGCGTTGATCAGGTAATCGCCGTAGAACACGTTCTCGCCGGTGTTCGGGTCGCGGGTGAACGCCACGCCGGTGCCCGAGGTCTCGCCCATGTTGCCGAAGACCATCGCCTGGACGTTCACCGCCGTGCCCTTGAGCCCGGAGATCCGCTCGATCCGCCGGTACTCGATCGCCTTCTTGCCGTTCCAGGAGTTGAACACGGCGTTGATGGCCAGCATGAGCTGCTGGACGGGGTCTTGCGGGAAGTCCTCGTGGACGTGGTGCTTGTAGACGGCCTTGTACCGCTTGACCAGCTCCTTCAGGTCGTCGGCCGAGAGCTGGGTGTCGAGCTCGACGCCCTTCTCCTTCTTCAGCGAGGAGAGCTCGTGCTCGAACAGCTCGTGCTCGACGCCCATCGCCGTGGAGCCGAACATGTCGATCAACCGGCGGTAGCCGTCGAGGGCGAACCGGGCGTTGCCGGTCTTCTTGGCCAGCCCCTCGACCGAGGCATCGGTCAACCCCAGGTTCAAGATCGTGTTCATCATCCCCGGCATGGAGAGCGCGGCGCCGGAGCGGACGGAGACGAGCAGGGGGTCGCTCGGGTCGCCGAACTTGGCGCCGTAGAGGCTCTCCATCTGCTTGATGGCGGCCTGGATCTGGGGGACGGCGGCCTCGGGGAGCTTCTTGCCGTTCTCGTAGTAGGCGGCGCAGACCTCGGTGGTGATGGTGAAGCCCGGGGGGACGGGGATGCCGATGACGCTCATCTCGGCGAGGTTGGCGCCCTTGCCGCCGAGCAGCTCCTTCATGTCGGCCTTGCCGTCGGCCTTGCCGCCGCCGAACGAGTACACGTATTTGGGCTGATCGGACATCGGTCTACTGAACTCCATGAGACGCGGCGGGAAGGGCGCGCCGGCCCCGTCCCGGGGCCTTCGACGCAAGGGCCATGCACCGCAAAACGTAACGGATCGAGGGGCGGACCGTCAAGTGCCCCGACGGGCCCCCCTCCCTCTGAAGGAGCACCGCGAACCACGCCGCCAGCTCGTCGCCGTCGCCCGCCGAGCCGATCGGCGTGATCGCCACGACCCGCCACCCGTCCTGAAGGTATTCGTCCAGGTGCTCCTGGACCCCGCGATCCTCGTCCACGAGGGTGGTCATATAGATCGTGATCAGCCGCTGTTCCATCACCGGGCCCTCCCTAATGCGCGGCCCTCGCCCACTCATTTCTCGTCGAGAAGCGTCGGGCCGGCGTCCCAGATGTGAACTTCGCCGAGCTTGCCCCCGGCCGATACGATCTTCCGGCGGTCTCCGCTGACGGCCAGGGTCGATCCGCCGCCCGGGATCGAGAGGAATTCGGTCCCTTCCTCCGCGTCCCACACGCGGATCGACCCATCCGAGCTGCCGGTGAACATCCGCCGACCATCGCCGCTGAACCCGACGCCGTCGACGAAATCGGTGTGGCCTCTCAGCGTCCTCAGCTCCCGGCCCGAGGCGACGTCCCAGAGCTTGGCGGTGTGGTCGCGGCTGCCGGTGATCAAGCGCGTGCCGTCGGCCGAGAAGGCCAGGGACATGCCCGCGGCCGAATGGGCGGTGACGTGCGACCACAGGGGCTGGCGGGCGGTCAGGTCCCACAGCGCCACCCCGCCGTTGGAGCCGATCACGGCCAGGCGGTCCCCCGCCGGATGGAAGGCGAGAAAGGGGATCTCGGCGACGTGCCCCATCGAGTCTCCCATGGGCTGACCCGTCTTCGCATCCCAGAGCCGCACGGTCTTGTCCGTCCCGCCCGTGGCGAGCGTCTGGCCGTCGGGGCTATAGGCGACGCACGAGACGTGCTCATGGGCGCGGAAGCTCAGGATCGGCTTGCCGCTTTCGAGGTTCCAGATGATCACCGTGCCGTCGCAGGCGGTCGCGAGTCGGCCTCCTTCCGGGCGAAACGACACGCTGAGGACGGTGTTCGAGTGCCTCAGGGTCTGGGCCCTCCGACCGGTCTCGGCATCCCAGACGACGGCCATCCCATCGCCGCTGGCGGCGGCCACGAGCTTGGCGTCCCGGCTGAAGGCGACCTGGGTAATCCGGGAGGAGGATCCGATCAGGTCAAGTCTCTCTGGGGGCTTAATGTCCAGGTCCCAGATGCGTGTGTCATTGCACGAGGTCGCCAGGCTCCGGCCGTCAGGCGAGAAGGCGAGGTCGATCGCGCCTTCGTGGGGGAACTCGAACCACTGGCGCCCCGCTTTGCTGGGGTCATCCAGGCAGCCCTCGCCGTGGAGGAGGAGGCCGGATGCGTTGTGGGCACGGAAGGTCAACGCCTCGCGGCCAGTCGCCGTGTCCCAGAGACCGACCCGCCCGCGGGGGCCATCGGCCGCCGTCGGCTTGCGGGGATGATACGGCCAGGTGTCGCCCGCGGCGATCCATCGGCCGTCGGGGCTGACGGCCAGGGACGCGAACTCGTGGAAGCCGGAGCCGAGCCGCTGGACCTGGCGTCCCGTCTCCAGGACCCAGATGCGGACGGTCTTGTCATGGCTGGCCGAGGCGAGCCGGCGGCCGTCGCCGAGGAAGGCGACCCGGGAAATCGTTCCCTCGTGCCCCGACATCGTGAGGGCCACATCGCGTTCTCCGAGCCGGTGAAGAAGGACCAGGCGATCGGCCCCGCCCGAGGCCAGGAGGTGACCATCGGCGCTGAACGCCAGGCCGTAGACCGCCTTCGAATGCCGGCGGATCACGTCTACCGGGGCGAGGTCGGCCACGCTCCACAGAATGAGACTCCCGTCCTCGCAACCGGCCGCCACGAGCCGGCCGTCCCGGCTCAGGGCCATTGACGTGATCCTGGACTGGGCATCGACCGAGCGCTTGACCTGCCCGGTCGCGGCGCTCCAGATCAGGACCTGGCTCCCCGATGACGAGGCCAGCATCGCCCCCCCGGGGAGGAACTTGATGGCCCCGGACGGCTTCAAGAACGTCTCCCCGGCGGTGCCAGTCCTCGCATTCCAGAGGCTCGTGGATCTCTCCGCGAGTCCCACGGCGAGCGTCAGGCCCGACGGCCCGAAATCGATCGCCGGGACGCCCCAGGAGTGCCCCGGGATGACCAGCCGGGGCTTCGCCGTCGGCCCGGCCACTATCGGCTGGTTGGCCAGGGCGATCGTGGGTGAGAGCTGGCGCTTCAGGTACGACCATTCCCAGCCCCTCTGCTCGGCCGGGCAGCGGTCGAGCAGGGGGCCGACGAGGTCCCAGCCCTTCGCCTTCATCGCCCAGTCGGCGGCCCGGATCAGGTCCGCGTAGGTCTCGGCCTTCGGGGCAGGTGGGTTCGCTTCCTCCGGGATCGAGGGGTCCTGGGTCGCCCCCTTCGCCGCCGCGGTCACCTCCGTCCCGGGACCGGCCGGCGTGCCGGGGCCGGGTCCTGTGACCCTTGGAGGGTCGGGCTGGGACTCCGGCTCGGGGGCCTTCGCGGGCTCGGGTGCCGGGGCCCGTGGTGGGACGGTCCTGGCGATCGAGGGAAGGGAAGGGGT
Source organism: uncultured Planctomycetota bacterium (assembly GCA_963737655.1). Taxonomy (GTDB): domain Bacteria; phylum Planctomycetota; class Planctomycetia; order Isosphaerales; family Isosphaeraceae; genus JAQGHR01. Next base: position 739,409 of record CAVTTN010000002.1, read on the forward strand.
GGGATCCGGAGGGCCGTGGCGCCGGACGAACATCGCCCATCCGAGGAACGCCAGGCCGGTCAGGACGGCGGCGACCGCCGCCGCAACCCAGGGCCCTGCCGATCTCCGGCCCACGGTGCGACGGGGAGGGCCCGCGATCGTTGAGAGACTCGCCAGCGGGTCGGCCTTGGCCTCGAAAGGCTTCGTCGGCGCGGCCCGGGCGACCATCCGTCCATCGAGCCAGGCGGAAAGCGCCTCGGCCATCTCCGTGAGGCTGCCGAACCGCTCCTCGGGCGGCTTGGCCAGGGCCTTCATGCAGATCGCTTCGAGGTCGGCCGGGACCTCGGGCCGGACCCTGGAGGGGGCTCGGGGGCCGTCCTCAGGACGTGGAAGATCACGACCGAGGGCGGCCCGCTGAACGGCGGGTGGCCGGCGAGCATCTCGTACAGGGTGGCGCCCAGGGCGTACTGGTCGCTCGCTGCGGTGGCCTCGCCCGAGCGGCCCGAAGCCTGCTCGGGTGCCATGTAGGCGGGCGTCCCGAGGATCGCCCCCGAGTGCGTAAGTCGGTCGGCCGAGCTTCCCCATCGGGCCAGCCCGAAATCCATCAGGAGGGCCCGGCCCCGGGTATCGATCATGACGTTCGCCGGCTTCACGTCGCGGTGGACGATCCCCAGCGAGTGCGCCTTGTCCAGGGCGCCGGCCAGGTCTCGGGCGATCCGGGCCGCCTCACGGGGGTCCATCGGCCCGTCGGCCAGGTGCTCCGAGAGGGTTCGGCCGGCGATCAGGGCCGCCGCGATGAACGGGAGGCCGTCGTGGGTCCCGGCCTCGAAGATCGGCACCACGTTGGGATGGCGGAGCTGCGCCGCCGCCCTCGCCTCGCGCAGGAACCGCTCGACGGCCGAGGAGTCGGCCAGGGTGCCGAGGTGGGGGACCTTAAGTGCGACCTCACGATCGAGGGACGGGTCATAGGCCCGGTAGACCGCCCCGAAGGCCCCCAGGCCCAGCCTCTGACGGACCTGGAACCGGCCCACCGCCGCCGGGACAGCCGTCGGCGAAGGGGGGGCCTGGAAGCCGCCCGACGCCCCCGAGGCGACGCCGGAGGCCGCCAGGGAGAACGTCCGGCCGCAACCCTTGCACCGCCCCACCCGCCCGGCCAGGCTCTCGTCGATCCGGAAGGACCGCCCGCATTCGGGGCAGAACACCGCGATATCCGCCATCTGAGCGACTCCGCTCCGAAGCTCCGTCGCCGGACCCGTTGCGAGAAATTGTGGCGGAGTTGCGCGCCTCCCTCAAGCGAAATCGCCCGGGCCGGGTCCATTTGCGGGGGGCGACCTGGTAGGATAAGCGGCGAGGCGCGGGCGAGGAGTCACGGCGGCAGCCAGGTTCGGACGGAGGCCCGAGCGATGATCAAACAGAGACCCCATCCCGGACGTCCTGGGTCCTGGCTCGCCCTCCTGCTGGCGATCGCCGCCCCGGCCGTCGCCCAGGATGGGCCTCCGACGATCGATTCGGCCGACCAGCGGTTCGAGAAGCTTCAGGCCGCGTTCCTGAAAGATCCGGCCAGGGTCCATTATCGCGACGTCCGCCGCGCGTTCGGCTCGACCACGTTCTACGCCCCCTATGACCTGACCGTCCCGGAGAAGCTCCGGGAGATCTCCCTGGCGATCGGCCGGGGGGAATTGCAGGAGAGCGAGGCGGCCCTGCTCAAGCTCGCCCGGGCCGAGCGGCAGATGAGGCTCGACACCCTCGCCATGCTCCAGGGCCTCTATGAAAAGATGGGCCGGACCGACGACGCCCTCCGCGTCAAGGCCCGGATCGCCCCGATCCTCGACGTCCTCTTCGAGAAAGGGTCCGGCCAGAGCCTGGAGACGGCCATCCCCATCCTCTTCATCCAGGAAGAATACCTCGTGACGGTCAGGCTCCGGGTCAAGGAGAAGCTCCATGTGGTCCACGACGGCCACAAGTACGACGTCTTCACCCTCGAGGCCCGAGACGGCCAGCCGTCGCGGAAGGTCTATTTCCAGGTGGACCTCCCCCGCAAGGCGATCGGCAACACGCTGGACCTGGGCCGGTAGCCCGGCAGCCGCCCTGATGATCGCGGCCCTGGCGGTCGGCCCGAGGACGCTCGCCGACGAGCCTCCCGGCCTGGCCCTGGAATACGCCCCGGCGCCGGCCGGCAACCCCCTCAAGGGCCTGGTCCCCTACGCCGGAGCGGTCCGCGAGGACTTCCCCCACAGCCTGGAATTCCGGTCCTTCCCGCTCTCCGACCTCATGACCGGGCCCGACCGGTTCTCCTGGACGCCCCTGGACGCCTTCCTCGACGACGTGGCCGGCCGAGGCCACCAGGCGGTGTTCCGCGTCTACCTGGAATACCCCGGCCGGAAGGACGTCCTGCCGAAATTCCTGGTCGAGGGCGGCCTCAAAATCCATCGCTACATGAACACTAATACTCAGCCGTTGCCGCCCTCGCCTGTGGAGACGCCGGATTACGAAGACCCTCGGCTCCGGGCCGCGTTGAAATCGTTCATCGCGGCGATGGGGGCGAGGTACGACGGCGACCCCCGGGTCGGGTTCCTGACCGCCGGGCTCCTGGGCACCTGGGGCGAGTGGCACGACTATCCCCGGACCGAGCTGTTCGCCAGCAAGGCGGTCCAGGCCGAGGTCATGGACGCCTTCGAGAAGGCGTTCCGGGCTTCTCCGGTCCTCCTCCGAAACCCGGCCGGGCCCGGGGACGTGCACTATGCGGAGAACGCCTCGCGGCGCCTCGGCTACCACGACGACTCGTTCGCGTGGACGACCCTCGACACCGGACGGCCCCAGGACGCCTGGTACTTCCTGCCCACCTTGAAGAGGGCGGGGCCATCGGCCGTGAATGCGTGGAAGACCCGGCCGATCGGCGGCGAGATCCGGCCCGAGGCGTGGGGCCTCGTGTTCGACGACCCGCCCGGTCCCAACGGGGTCCAGGACTTCGGCCGATCCGTGGCGGAGACCCATGCGACATGGTTGATGGACAGCGGGATGTTCCGCAAGGACAATCCGAAACCCCGCCGCGACCGCGCCGAGGCGGCCGTCCGCCGGATGGGCTACGAGTTCCACGTCCCCCGGGCCCGCCTCGCGATCGGCCCGGGGAGACGCCTCACGGTCGCTGCCGAGGTCGAGAACCGAGGCGTCGCACCTCTGTACCACGACTGGCCCGCCCGGTTCGCCCTGCTCGGGCCGTCGGGGACGATCGCGACGACCTTCGAGGCCGACGCCAGGCTCGCCGGCCTCCTTCCGGGCGGGCCGTCCCGGGCGCTGTCCGGCTCCTTCGACCTCTCGAAGATCGGGCCCGGCCGATATGCGGTCCTCCTGAGCGTCCCGAACCCCCTGCCGAAGGGCCCGCCGATCCGGTTCGCCAACAAGGAGCAGGACCGCGACCGCCCGGGATGGCTGACCCTGGGGACGATCCAGTTGCCGGCGACGCCCTGATCGCGAATCCCACCGCAGAGGGCCGGGGACGTTTCCGCCCGGGAGACCGATCGGCCCCGGACGGGGATGAGGAATGGGGGAAAGACCGCCCCCGGTCCCTCAGCGGTGGCAGGGTTCCGCCTCCGCCCCGGTGGTCGGGGCGGTCGGCGAAAAGACGGTGGAGAGCCTGGAAGGCCACCCGCCGTCCGAGGCGAAGGCATGGCCGAAGACGAAGGCGAGGGAGGCGGCGACCAGGACCATCGCCAGGGCCGAGAAGACCCATCGGCGGAGCCGCCCCGGCCCCGTCCGCGACGGCCGCGCCCCCTCGGCCCAGGCAAGTTTGAGCCCGGAATCGCGGACGAACGAGGCCACGGCCACGGTCCGGGCGACCAGGCCCGGAGGGAGGCCGACCGGCGGCCCGCCCCCCGAACCGGAGCCGAGATCGGGACCGCCCCCCGAGGCCGAGGCCGAGGCCACGGCCGGCAGCCTCCAGATCAAGAGCGCCGCCAGCGCGATCCCCAGCCGGTCCAGCCTCCCCCGGAGGATCTCCCGGCGCGGGACAGCCGCCATTTGACCGTCCCGGTCGGGCAGCGGAGGCTCTCGGCGGCCTCGTCGCTGCTCAGGCCCTGCCAGTAGCAGAGCTCGATCGGGCGGCGGTACTTCTCCGGGAGGCGGGCGACCTCGGCCCGGACGATCGGCCGGAGGTCGGCCAGGTCATCCCGGGTCGGATCCGCCACCAGCCCGAGCTCGACGATCGCCCCTTCGCGGGCCTTCCTCCGGTCCGACTTCGCCCTGGCCCGACCCGCCACCCGCTCCGCCACCCGGGCCAGCCATGCCCCGAGGCTCGCCGTTTCCCGGATCGTGGCCGCCCGGTCCACCAGGACGAGGAAGGTCGCCTGGAACGCGTCCTCGACCTCCGACTCGTCCCGGACCCACTCGCGGCACTTCCGGAGGACCCGAGGCCCGTGCCGGACGATCAAAGCCTCGAACGCCTCCGCGTCCTTCTCGGCCACGAAACGGGCCAGGAGCAGGCCGTCGGGCTCCTCCGAGATCGGCTCGGCGGCGACTCTCGGGGCGAATTTCGGGACGGGGGAGCGGGACATGGGGACCTCCTCGCCAGACGCCGGTCGGTCGGCAGGCCATCGAGGATCGCCGCGGAGCCGCCGGAGTCATCCCGGAGGGGCCGTGATCCGTCGGGCCTCGCCTTCCGGAGTGCCCGGACCGGGCCTCGCGGTTGGATGTTTCCTTCAAATCGTCGCCGGACGCCGGTTCCTACGCCCGGGCGGCCGGCTTCGGCCGGCTCGCGTTCCAAAAAGCCACGGCGATCCCCCCGCCGACCAGGCCCACGACGATCGCGGCCAGCGAGTGGCCGACGGTCAGGAAGTCGATCCGCGATCGTTCGCCGACGTCGAGCCGGTCGATCGTCACCCATTCGTCGAACTGGGCCGCGAAGTTATCGTAATGAATTTTGATGCGTTCATCGGAGACCTCGACGATCGTGCTCGGCCAGTATTGATTGCCCCAGAACGTCCTCACGGCCGATCCGGGCTGGAGCGCCCGGGTCTGGTCCCGGAGCCCGGCCAGGAATTCGAGCAAGGGAACCGTCAGGAAGCTCGGGCCGACCGCGCCACGAGGGGCCGCGGTCGGGCCGGGGTTCGGCCGGTCGGCGAGGACCGTGGAGCCGGGGCCGAAGATCAGGAGGAGGTACGCCCCGCTGAACGTCGCAAACCCGGCGTACGATGCGCGATGCCCCTCCGGGGCGAACGCCGCCCCCATCGCGGCGGACAGCGAGGCGATCACCGCCAGCGAGAAGCCGGCGGACGCCCACCACGGATCGGCCAGCCGGAGGCCCGCCAGCCCGAGGCCGACCAGGACGACCAGGCCGATCGAGCCGGCGAGCGTCAGGCGAATCCTCGGCCTCGGCTTCGGCATCGGGTCCGCTCCTCCCGACCTCGCCCGGGCCCTCAGAACTTCGACTTCGGCTTGGTCTTGGACTTCGGCACGGCCGGGGCGCGCCGACCCGTTCCACCAGCGCGTCCCAGACGTTCTTGGCGTGGACCTTCACGCCGAAATCCGGGTCGGGCGGCAGGTCGCGCATCGCCTTGAGCGTGTCCATCCCGCCGACTTCCTTGAGGATGTCCAAAGCCTTGCGCCTCATGTGCGGGTCGGCGTTGGAGAGCAAGGGGATCAGGGCCGGCTCGGCGGCCGTCCCATACGCCTTGAGCGCGTCCTCGGCCTCGAACTGGTGCTCCTTCAAGGCCGAGGCGAGCGCGTCGAGGGCCCGGGGGTCCTTGATCTTGCCGAGCGTCTTGATCGCCTGGGAACCCACGAACCCGCGGTTGTCGTCGATCCGGGCGATCAGGGCCGGGACGACCTCGGGCGTCTGCCAGGTGCCCAGCGCCTTGATCACGTCGCTCACGAAGAAGCCGTCGTCGTCGTCGAGCAGGGGGAGCAGGGCGCGGACGACCTCCTCCCGCCGGTCGGTCGGAAACGTGCGTTCCAGGCGCTTGACGGCCTCTTTCTTCTTGAAGTCATCGCCGCCCTGGAGTTGCAGGAGCGACTTGGTGACCGGGTCGGCATCGGCGGGGATCACCGGCTCGGCGGGCCTCGGGCGATTGGCGTTGGGCCGGCCCCCGCCCGCGCCCGCGTTGCCGCCCCCGAAGCCCGGAGGGGCGGCCTGGGCGATCGCCTGCTTCTCTTCCTGCTTCTGCTTGTAAGAGGCGATCTCCTCGGTGGAGATCGAGTCGGGCCGCGCCTCCAGGACGATCACCCGGCCCCGGATGCCCCGGACCTTGGCGAAATTCACCCTCGCGGCGAATGCCTTGATGTCGCTGACCGGGCCGAACCGGGTCGTCATGCGATCGCCGACGCTGGTCATCGACCCGCCGTTGACCGGGGCGTCGGCCAGGTCCTGGATCTTGGCCTCCAGGGCCTTCATCGCGTCTCCGGTCGGCGACTTGAGGACGACCACGGTAATCAGCCCCATCGGGGCCGACCCCAGCGTCATCTTCGCCTTCACCCGGTCGATCTCGGCCATGAAGACGGCCGCCTGCGCCGCCTTGCCGGGCACCTGCATCTTCTGGCCCACGGCATGGAGCCGATCGAACACCGCGTCGATGTCGCCCTGGACCCTCTTGCGGAGCTCGACCAGCTCGGCCGTCGTCAGGTTGAACAGGGTCAGGGCCCGGGCGTCGATCTGCGCCTCCCTCGCCTGGATGTTGTTCATCTGATTGACCAGGGCCTGCGGGTTGGCATTCCCCTGGACGGCCCCGTCCAGCAAGCTGGCCACCTCGTTCAACAAGGCAATCTTTTCGCGGAAGACCTGTTCATGGGCCGAAAGGTCGCGGATCGACCCGCCGGTCGCCTCCTCGGCCACCGGCCCGCCCATGTCCTCGTTGGCCTTGCGGGCGATCTGGGTGACCTCGAGGGCCTCCTTGCCGGTCTGGATCAGGGGCAGGATCACGGCCGAGACCACGATCGCCAGCACCCCCACGCCCACGACGCTCGCCACGGCAACCCACACCCACTTCGGCAACCCGTCGCCCCCGCCTCCGCCGCCACCGCCGGAAGGCCGGGGACGGGGCCGGGCCGAGGACGGGGCCTCGAACGACGGCGCCGCCGACGTCTCGTCGAAGTCGTCCAGGGGCTCGTCGGCCGCCTCGTCGCCGAAGAGCTGCCGGAGCGCCGGGTCGGGGCCCTTCGGCTTCGGAGGGCCGGCCCCCGGAGACGCCGCCGAACTCATCGTCCGCGGCACCGGGATCTTCATCTCCGCCCCGCACGACTTGCATCGGGCCTTCTTCCCCGCGTGCTTGTCGGGCAGGTCGTATTTCAGGCCGCAGCCGGGGCAGGTCATCCGGATCGGCATCGGCGCGGACCCTCTCTTGATCCAGGGTTGATCAAAAGTCTTCGGACCACTCGGGGAGAGCGAGGCGAGGGACGGCGATCATCGCCCATCTTGACCCAATCGGGGGCGGTCCGCAATCCCCCGCCCCGACGGCCCCGAAATCGTTCGGTCGAGGCCGTCCCTCCATCGAATATGTCTTGCATCCTTGTCATCACGATGCTTCGTCGGCCGACGAACCGGCGGGCCTTAAATCCAGGATCCTTGATTCAACAATCTGCGTAATTTGCGTAATCTGAGATTGCAAAAGGTTCGTTCCGGATTCCCATTTGTTGGCATTTTAGGAAAATGTATTATGAATCGCATTCTAGGTCACTGATCGAAAAAGTTGACGACACAATCGACGAACTGGACAACACTTTTTGGCCAAAAACTCCGAAATGGGCGGAAATCCGGCCGTCTGGCGCTGCGCACCTGGTGCGCACATCGACCGAATCCACACGCTTTCCTATTTTACGTCATTTGGCCCAACCACCGGGCCATGAAGGACTTGCAGGAACGGGCCATCGCTCAAAAACGAAGGAATCCGGCGTCTAAACCCCCGACAATTCGCGTCGTTCGCGGGGCCGGCGCACGACCCGGGGATGTCGAGGTCGAGACGGACGATCGAGAATGGGTGATCGCGGGGGCCGGGCCCTCGCGATGATGAACTCCGACGGAACGAGCTTCGGACTCATCGGCCGGCGACGGTCGGCGAGCGAAACGCGCCGATCAGGAGCCGCGATTCCGGGTGAGCGACCTTCCAGTCGCCCCAGGAGACGGCCGACGCCCGAGCCAGGCGAGGCAGGAGCTCGCCCTTGTGACTCCCCGAAACCGCACGCAAACCCGTCGCCTCGGCGCTCCAGAAACTCTCCGTCCGCCGATCGAACAGCAGCGGGTTGCCGTCGATCAAATAGCCAGAATACGCCAAAATCAGCCGTTGATCCGTCCGAGCGGGATCGAAGATCTCGACGGCGACGTCATCCGGGACGAACGGGGTGAAGACGATGACGATCGGCCGATCCTTGACGATGTCGTTGACGACCAGGACCTTGCCGAGGATCTTCAGGGGGTACGCCAGGCGGACTCCCTCGATCTCGGCGACGGCCACGACATCGCCGGACGGCACCTTGTCCCAGGTCGAGCCGCCGGCGCCTTCATGCATGGGCCAATCGATGGGGCGGACGGTATCGCGGCCCCGGGCGTGCGAGAGGCGGGCCGGGTCGATCTCGCCGCGGGCTAGCCGGAACCATTGGTGCTTGTTGGCCTTGCGATCCCAGCCGGCCCAGAGCAGGGTGCGGTCCCCCTCGTCATGGCACCAGTTGGCGGGCATCTTCGCGTAGTTCGGCTGGGGGCTGACCTCGTCGTAATCGATGGTCCGGCTGGCTTCCTCTTCCACCCACGCCCGCTTCAAGCTCTGGTATTCCCGCCACAACCGGGGGAACTGCAAGCCGACGAACCCCAGGGCGATGGCCAGGCAGAGCAGGGCCACGGGCCGCGAGAGGGTCAACGTCAGGGCGCCTCGTCGTCGGGAACCGGGGCCGAAGTCGCCTCCGGGGCAGGCCCGGCGGGATCGGCATCTTCGGAACGCATCGCAACCTCCCCCCGGATTCTCCGGGATCGGCGGACGCCATTCGAGGCCAAACTTCGGGGCGATCTGTCGGTCGGTCGGCCCGTTATGACGCACCCGGGGGGTGAAGTCAACGACGCAGTGGGCAGTGGACCGAGCAGTGGGCAGTGGACCGAGCAGTGGGCAGTGGGCAGTGGGCAGTGGGCAGAGAAGATGAGGAATATCGAAGGATCGCGACCCCTGCAGGTGCGCTTCCTTGACACTGAGCTTCCCCGACTTCTCTGCCCACTGCCCACTGCCCACTGCCCACTGCCCACTGCTCGGTCCACTGCCCACTGCTCGGTCCACTGCCCACTATCTGGTCCACTGCTCATCCCATCTGCCCGGCTTCCATCTCTCCGGTGGCAAACTGGTTGAATTCGACGTACTGGATGTGCCGGTAGAGCTTGCTGTGGGCGTGGACTTCTCGGGGGGGTCCGTAGGCTTCGACCCGGCCGTTGTGGAGGACGAGGACCTTGTCGCATCGCAGGATCGTCGAGCGGCGGTGGGGCAGGAACAGGACGGTCCGGCTCGCGGCGAGGCGATCGACGGTGTCGTCGATCATGTGCTTGGTATCCTCGTCCATCGAGACGTCCGGCTCTTCGAGGATCACGATCGAGGGGTCGTGGAGGAAGGCGCGGGCCAGGGCGATCCGATATTGCTCGTGGGGTCCGAGGTAATGCCCGAGACTGCCGATGGGCGTGTCGTACCCGTCGGGCAGATCCTGGATAAAGTGGTGGGCATGGGCGATCTTGGCCGCCTCGATGATCCGAGGCAGGCCGTAGCTCGGGTCGCCCAGGCCGATGTTGGCGAAGATGGTGTCGTTGAAGACCAGGTCGGCCTGGAGGACCATCGAGACCTGAGCCCGGAGCGATTCGAGGGTCACGTCGCGGAGGTCCAGGCCGTCGATCCGGACTCGTCCCTGCTTCGGGTCGATCAGGCGGGGGATCAGGCAAGCCAGGGCGTATTTGCTGGCCTCGTCCAGGCTGAGGATGGCCGTCCTGGACCGTGCGGGGATCTCCAGCGACACGCCCGAGAGCAGAGGCCGGCCGTTGGGGCCGTCCAGCGACACGTTCTCGAAGCCGATCCGATCCTTGATCGGCGCCAGGAATTGCGCCCGACGGTCTGCTGGAGGTCCGGGCGCTGCTCCAGGTATTCGAACAGGGCCTCGGCCGACCTCCCGGCCTGGCGAAGCGTCTTGCGGAGATCCAGCCACGCGCCGAGAGGCCCGGTCATCCCCACCGCCACGCCGAGCAAGACCGCCGCCCCGGCCGGAGACAGCCGGCTTCGGAACACGAGGTAACCGAGCAACCCCAAGGCGATCGCGGCGGCCATCCCTCGGATCAGCAGGACCCCCGGGGCCGGGCTGACCTCGGCGCGGAGCCTCCGGGCGTCGGCTTCCTGGTAGCGTCCGAGGTGCTCGTCGAACCTCTGGCGGTCGATCTCTTCCATCCCGTGGACCCGGACGGTCCGCAGCATGGCGAGGTCTTCCTGGAGGAGCAGGAGCCTCACGGCGGCATCGCGAGCCGCCGCCTCGGCGTCCTCGGCCGCCCGTTTCAGGACGGGCCGCTCCACCAGGTTCACCAGGGCCGCCAGGGCCACCAGAAAGACCGTGGCTTGCCACGACACGACCAGGCCGATCACCAGAAGGCCCACGGCCAGGGTCGGGATCGACCACGAGCGCTCCAGGTCGGCGAGCAGGCCGAGGCGAACTTCGTTGACGTCCCGGGCGAAGAGGTCGGCCGCCGGGCCCGTGCCCTCGCCCGGGAGGGCCGACCGGCCGAGCCGATATATCTGCCGGTGGAGCTGATGGCGGAGGGACCACGCCGCCGATCCCGCCGCATCGGCCGCCTTCGCCCGACAGGCCGCATGCGCGTAGGCAATCCCGAGCAACAACGCAAGTGCAATCGCGATCAGGGTTTGCAATGCGCCAAGATCCGTTCGCAGGAGCGGGACCCGGCGGATCACCTGGCCGAAGGCCCGGGCCAATCCTTGATGGATCGGGTTCTTCGACTCCCGATCGGCCTCGACCAGCGGGTAGAGGCCCGTATTGGAGATGACCAGCGGACGGCTCACCTCGCCGGGAACCTGGTGAAGCTCGTGGATCCGATAATACAACCACGCGGGCGTGCCCCGGTGAGCGATCGTCGCGACTCGCTCGCCGGTGAGCCGGGTCATCCCGGACGAGGCGCACAAGGCCACGAGCAATCCCATGATCACCAGCAAGCCCAGGAGCAGCAGGGCCCGCATCACGGCCAGACCCCTCGCCATCCAGACCGCCCCGGATCGGGCGCTCGATCAGCTTGCGGGCTCGGCGGTAAGCGGCCGGAAACATGCGGGGCCTCTTGCACGTAAAAAAAGTGGGCAGTGGGCAGTGGGCAGTGGGCAGAAAGCAGTGGGCGGTGGGCAGGGCCATTTTCGATGGGGCCGGGCCGGACTCGATCCTCGGTCTTCCCCGCCCGGGCATCAGGACTGGGTCAAAAAGAAGAAGGACACCGAGAGTACACAAAGACGGCCTTTGTGCTACCCTCCGTGTCCTTCGTGGGGATCGATGCGCGATTCGGCGATCGGGCTCAGGCCACGTCGCGATTCTCGAAGAGGAGGAACGCGAAGAGCAGGGCCGCTCCACTATACAACGCGCAGTAGCCCATCGACGGCAGGACGTAGGCGACCCAGGGGATTTTCGAGCCGGTGGAGATCGCCGGCCCGGTGTTGAAGAACTCCAGGCTGGGCAGGGCCCAGGCGAACAGCTTGGCCATGAACTTGACCAGCTCGTTGACCGACGCCCCCGCCTCATTCGTCTTATCCACCAGCACTTGCGACATGTGCCCGAGGAAGAAGATCGTGATGCAGACGACCAGGTTGACCAGCATCGGCATCCGCGTGGAGATCGCCAGGCTGATGCTGGCCAGGATCGTGACCTCCATGAACCCCAGGACCAGCCCCGGCACGATCTGCCAGACGTGGGCCACCTTCTTGGCGAATTCCTCTGTCGTCCCGGCCGACTCCTTCATGTCGTAGTCGGCCTTGAAATACGTCCCGGCCATCATCAGCAGGCCGAGCAAGAGGAACATCGCCAGGACGCCGCCCTCGATCCCCAGGAACTTGCCCACGATGAACTGACGCCGGTTGATCGGCTTGGACAGCAGGGTGACCGCCGTCTTCCCCTCGATCTCCTCGGCCACCGTCGAACTCGACGTCAACAGCGCCAGGATCAGCGTGATGAAGGTCACGGTCGCCAGGCCCGTGTCCTTGTACATCTTGATGTCTTCGTTGAACGTGTAGTACGGCAGGAAGATCGTGACCACCAGCACGAGCAATCCCAGGCCGCCCAGGACCAGGAACGCCGGCTGGCGGATCGCTTCCAGGGCGGTCGCCCGAGCAATGGTGAGGGTCTTCATGGGTCGGACGCTTCGTTTCGCCAGGAGAAGGGAAGGATTACGCCGGTCGATCGATTCGGGCGCGCGGATCGGCGCCCCGGATAGGCTCTAGTAACGAATCGAGAAGCCCGAAGGTTCGACCGATTCCGGAGAAATCGCCGAACTCGTCGCCCCACCGATCAACCCCGAGAATTCCCGGTCGATCGCCCCCAGGAAGGCGTCGAGCTCCGCCTCCGCGCCCCGGGCCACCAGCTCGACCGTCCGATCGGGCAAATTCCGCACAAAACCGCTCACCGCGAATCCATTCGCGAGTCGAGCGGCCGTCGCGCGGAACCCCACGCCCTGGACCCGGCCTTCGTAAATCACCCGTCGGGCCGATTCGTTCATGAACCTAGTGTAACTGGCGAAATTGGGTCGGGGCAAGACGGCCCGAAGATCGATCCCGGGGCGGTTCGCTTCGCGACGGTGGAGAAATTCCTGGGAGGAACGGGTCCCGGCTTCAAGAACCGAGACGGACAGACCGGGGTTTCGAAGACGGAACCCGTGCCAACTAAAATGTTTGCGGCCTCTCGGCCTGGAATCGGCCCTGGCCCGGTCAAGGCGTCGTCTTGATCGCGATGTTGCGGAATTTGACGGGTTCGCTGTGCGACTGGAGCCCGATATAGCCTTCGGGGCGTTTGATGCCGGGGTGGGTGGCCTCGGCGTCGGCGTGGTCCTTCAGGTCGGTCTCGACGACCAGGTTGCCGTTGATCTTGACCGAGACCTTGGACCCCGTCGCGGTGATCTCCATCGCGTTCCACTGGCCGGCGGGCTTGACCGATCCCCGCTTCGCGGCCGACACGCCGTAGACCGAACCGCAGTACTGGTAAGGCTTCAGGTCCTTGTACCGTTCGGAGTCGTCGTCGAGCACCTGGATCTCCATCCCGGTGTAGGCGGGATCGCCGGAGTGGGGCGAGCGGATGAAGACGCCGGAGTTGCCCCCCGGTTCGAGGAGGAATTCCAGCTTCACGGTGAAATCGCCGTAAGTCTTGACCGTGCTGAGCCATCCACCGCCCTCACCCTTCGTGACGAGGACGCCGTCCTCGATGACCCAGTTGCCGGACTTGCCGCCGACGGACTCCCATCCGGTCAGGGTCTTGCCGTCGAACAGGGGGGTGAAGCCGTCGTCGGCCGCTCGGGCCAGGGCCCCGGAAAAAATCAGGGCGGCGAGCGGGAGGGTCGCGGAACGTCGCATGGATACGGGCCTCGCGGTCTGCGGATCTCGGGGGAGGACGCGCGATTTTGACGCGCCGGAGCCGGCCATTCCAGGGGTCTCTGAAGCGGGGGAATCGGGCCGACGGGCCGGTCGATGACATTCGCGACGCCGGGTCTCGCCGATGTCAACCTCGGGTCCTCGCGAAATCGGCGGCGCGGTTCCCGATGGGCGCGGGGTCGCCCAGCCGTTACCATGCCTTCCCGGATGTCGGCCCGGACAGGACCCGGGCGGCGGCGAGGCGGAGAGACCGGACCGATGGATCGACCCCCCACCATCCTCCTCGTCGAGGACGAGAACGGCCTGAGGACGCTCGTCGCCCAGTTCCTGAGGTCGGCCGAGTACGCCGTGGTCGAGGCGGCCGACGGCCCCGAGGGCGTCGCCCGGTTCGCCGATAGCGGGCCCTTCGACCTGGCCCTGCTCGACGTGAACCTGCCGGGATACTGCGGGGTGGAGGTCTGCCGGAGGATCAAGACCCAGAGCCCCGAGCAGCGCGTCCTGGTCTGCTCGGCGGCGATCGTCCGGGAGACCGAAGACGCCTTCCTGGCCATGGGCGTCGATCGATTCTTGACCAAGCCGTACCATCCCGAGGTCCTGCTGGCGCACATCGCCCGTTTGCTCCGCCCGCCTCGGCCCGTGCCCGGCCCGAGCTTCCTGCCCGGGTCGCTGCTGGTCTGAAACCAACCCCCGGGGGGGCTTCCGGCATGGCGTTCGAGGTCGAGATCAAGTTCCGGGCCGCCGACCTGGACGGCCTGGCGGCGCTCCTGATCTCCCTCGGGGCCAATCCGGACGCCCCGGACCGCCCATTCATCGACGCCTACCTCGCCCACCCGGCCCGCGATTTTGCCCGGACCGATGAGGCCGTCCGCCTCCGCCGGATCGGCGAGGAAAACCGGGTCACCTACAAGGGCCCCAAGCGACCCGGGCCGACGAAGACCCGCGAGGAGATCGAAATCCCCTTCGCCCCGGGGGATTCGGCGTTCGAGGAGATGCTCAAGCTCTTCGAGAGACTCGGGTTCCGGCCGGTGGCCCGGGTCGAGAAGGCCCGCCGGGCCTTCGCCCTGAAATTCGCCGGCCGCCCCCTGGAAATCGCCCTGGACCGCGCCGGCCCACTCGGAAACTTCGCCGAGATCGAGGCGCAGGCCGAGAACGACGACGACCTCCCCGCCGCCCAGGCCGCCGTCGTGGGCCTGGCCGGGCGGCTCGGCCTGTCCGAAGTCGAACCCCGGTCCTATCTTCGGATGACCCTGCAACTCGCCGAGTCAACTCGGAATGAGGGGATGGGACCGCGGAACGGGTAGCTGGCGCGGATCGAGCCGCTCGGGATCGTGAGCCTCCGCGGTTTCTTCCCCGTTTGCTCGAACTCGGAAAACCGAGGGGATTCGGATGGTCGTTCTTGAGGGATTCTGCTAGGAATTCGGCCCCCGACCCGGGCCGCGACGATCCGACCCGCCCGGACTCACCGAGACTTCGTTTCGCATGGAGGTGCGCGATGGATCGCCGCCGGTTCACCCCTTCGCCCGAATCCCTGGATGATCGCGTCCTCCTGAGCGCCTTCAGCCTGACTGGCAACACCACGACGTCGGCCGTCCAGGCGAAGACGGTGCGGATCGACCGGATCGGCCACGCGCTGGACACCCTCCAACCCGGCCGGATCGTCCCGGAACCCCTGGTCAACAACCTGAAAGCGGACCTCACCGCCGTCCGGGGGAAGCTCCACGCGCCGACTCCGATGCCCTGGTGGCCGTGAACCTCCAGTTCCGCAGCGTCGAATCGGAGGCGACGGTCAGCGTCCAGGGCGCGGCCGCCCTGCGGAGCACGTTCGGGACGGCCCTGAGCCAGGCCGGCGCGTCGCCGACGCAGGTCACCAACCTCCAGAACGACATGGACGGGCTGGTGGACCTGGACAGCAATGCCCAGTCCCCGACGCTGGTGGCGGCCAACGATTACGCCCTGATCCTCCAGACGGCCCTGGGCGTCGGCCGGCCGATCCGCACGCCCTCGGTCCCGAGCCTCTCGCAGGCCGACGACACCGGGATCAAGGGCGACCACATCACCTCGGTCCTGCAGCCCCACCTCGTCGGCACGTACGACCCGAGCACCACGATGTCGATCATCGACCAGTCGGGCAACGTCCTGGGAAGCGCGGCGGTGGCGACCAACGGGCAGTACTCGGTCCAGTTCGCCAAACCCCTGACCGACGGGACGTACTTCGTCCGGGTCCAGGCGACCGACCAGAACGGCGACACCAGCTTGCCCAGCCGGGTCGTGAAGATCATCATCCGAACCCCGGTGACCCCGGCGTCCAAGGCCGCCGCGGCCGTGATCGCCACCACAGACCACGACGACCACGACACCCTCAACGACCAGCCCAGGCTCGACCGGGACCGTCGGGTTCTGACCCGGGCGGTTTCCGGCTCGAGGGACGGTTCTTGGGAAGCGTTCCGGGTGGCACGAGTTCCGTCCTCGGAACCCGTGCCGCCCAGGATCCCATCCTCGCGGCCAGGTGTTCGGGGTCAGGGCGACGGCCGTCGGGTTCAGGGCGCCCCTGGCGCTCCTCGGACCGGGAGTTGCAAGCGAAACTCCCGGCGCCCGAGGGGTTTCGCGGACCGATTGACTTTGACAGGTCCGCCCGAAATGCCGTATGGTGCGTCGGGATCGGCCGAGAGGGGAAGATCCGGCCGGGGCGGATCTCGGGGCCGTCTCGCATGCTCGGGGTCGCCTCGTCCCCGTCCTCCGAGGGAGCCCGGCACGCCTCATGTTCTCCTCGATCGCCAAGCTCGTCGATCGCCACGGCCTCTGGATCGTCCTGGGATGGCTCGTCCTGGCCGCCATCCTCTGGCGGTCGGCCCCGGATTGGAACACCGTCGCCAAGGACGACGACGTCAGCTTCTTCCCCGCCGATTACCCCAGCGTCGTCGGCCAGAAGCTCCTCCAGCGCGGCTTTCCCGACGACATCTCCAGCTCCTCGATGGTCGTGATCGCCGAGAGGCCCGCCGGCAAGTTCACTCCCGGCGATTACGCCTTCGTCGATGAGATCTCGACGACCCTCAATCGTCTCGCCAAGGATGAGTCGCTGGGCATCCGCAAGGTGCTCGACCGCAACGCCTTGGGCTTCGGCTCCCGGTTCGTCAAGACGAAGCCCGAGGGGGGCCAGGTCGCCCTGACGGTCGCCCAGCTTCGCGGCACCTACGTCTCCCGGGAGGCGAGGAAGACCGTCGATGTGATCAATCGTGCCCTGGCCGAGCTCAAGCCGCCCGACGGCCTCAAACTCGGCACGACCGGCGCGGCCGTCGTGGGCCATGACACCAATAGCGCCTCGACCCGCAGCGTCCACGACACCACCAACGTCACCATCCTTTTGGTCGTCGCCATCCTCCTGATCGTGTACCGGTCGCCCGTCCTCGCGCTGATCCCGATGGGGACGATCGCGCTTTCGGCGGCCGTGTCGCTCTGGTGCATCGCCCTGTTGACGAAAATCCCCGGCCTGAACTTCCAGGTCATCAATATCACCGATATTTTCGTGATCGTGGTCCTCTTCGGCGCCGGGACCGATTATTGCCTGTTCCTGATCGCCCGGTATCGCGAGGAGCTCGCGCGGGGCCTGCCGCCCCACGAGGCGGTCTCCGAGGCGATCCGCCAGGTCGGCGGGGCCCTGGTCGCCAGCGCCGGCACGGTGATCCTCGGCCTGGGGATGCTCTGGTTCTCCACCTTCCGCAAGATCCAGTACACCGGCCCGGCCATCGCCCTGAGCCTGGTCATCGGCTTGATCGGTTCGCTGACGCTCGCCCCGGTGTTCCTCCACTGGTTGCGGGGCCTGGTCTTCTGGCCGTTCAAGCCGCCCCATCACACCAAGGGGGCCGACCCGGAGGCCGAGAGCCAGCGAGAGACCCCGCTCTTCGGCTTCTGGTCGGCCGTTTCGGCCCAGGTCGTCAAGCGGCCCGGCCTGATCCTCCTGGCCAGCCTGGTGGCCCTGACCCCCCTGGCCGTGATCGGCGCCCGGACGCAGTCCAGCTACGACCTCCTGGCCGACCTCGGCCCCGACCAGCCGGCGATCGTCGGCGCCGAGATGTTCAAGAAGTATTATGCGTTCGGCGAGCTCGGCCCCTCCACCGTCCTGATCCGCCATCCTAGCCTGAGCTTCCGGTCGGCCGAGGGTCGCAAGGCCGTGGGCGAGATCACGAAGTCCCTGGCCGAGCTGCCCAACGTGATCGAGGTCCGCTCGCTGACCCGGCCGCTGGGGACCCCGTTGGAGCCGCCCAAGGTCCGGCCCAACCCGTTCTCGGCGATCTTCGACCGCGGCCAGCAGGTCCTGGCCCGGGCGACGCAAGCCCAGGTGGACGAACATTATGTGTCCACCCGGGCGAAGCTCGGCGACGATCGCGACCACATCACCCGGCTCGACGTCGTCTTCCGCTCCAGCCCGTTCTCGGTCGAGAGCCTCCGAAGCCTCGACCAGGTCCGCCAGGCCCTCGCCTCGGCCCAGGGCCCGGGGGGCGTCCTCGCCGGCTCCGCCTCGGACGACGTGGGGATCGCCGGGACGACCGTCCTG
Source organism: uncultured Planctomycetota bacterium (assembly GCA_963737655.1). Lineage (GTDB taxonomy): Bacteria > Planctomycetota > Planctomycetia > Isosphaerales > Isosphaeraceae > JAQGHR01. Next base: position 757,508 of record CAVTTN010000002.1, read on the forward strand.
ATCAACGACCTCAAGCGCGTCACCAATAACGACGAAAAACGGATGTACTACCTCGTGACCGGAGGCGTCTACCTGATCCTCGTCGCCCTGTTGCGACGGCCGGGGATCTGCCTCTACCTGATCGTCACGGTCATCCTCGGCTACCTCGCCTCGCTCGGCCTCACCGAACTCGTCTTCAAGGCCTTCCACCACGGTCCCGAGCCCTGGGCCGGCCTGGACTGGAAGGTCGGCTTCTTCCTGTTCGTGATCCTGGTGGCCGTCGGCGAGGATTACAACATCTTCCTGATGGCCCGGGTGATCGAGGAAGAGCGCAAGCACGGCGTCATCGAGGGCACCCGCCGGGCCGTGGCGCACACCGGCGGGATCATCAGCTCGTGCGGGGTGATCATGGCCGGCACGTTCGGCTCCATGCTCTTCGGCAGCCTCACGACGCTGAAGGAACTGGGGTTCGCCCTGGGGCTGGGCGTCCTGCTCGATACCTTCGTGGTCCGGCCGATCCTCGTCCCGGCCTTCGTCGTCCTCCTCCACCGATCCCGGCCCGGCCGCCTCCACCTGGAATCCCCGATCGCCGCCGACGAAGAAGCCAAGGCGACCACCGTCGCGTAGGGTGCATGCAATGCACCAAATTCGCGGCCATCGGCCGCTCTTCCGGCTTCATGCCCCCGCCTCCACGTCCCTCCAGAACTCCGCTTCCAGAGAGTCCAGATCGACGCCCAAAACCTCCCGGCAAGCCCGCTCAAACTCCCCAGGCCGACACCTCACCACCAGCGCCACGAACCGCTCCGCCCCGAATCGCCTCACCAGGTACTCGCAGAACGCCCCGCCGACGGAATAGACCGGGCCGCGGTCCCTCGCGTACCAGAACGAATCCGTCAGCTCCCGAAGCAGCCTCAACCGCGACGAGCCGACCTGTCTCGCCCGGGAAAACAGCCGGCGGAAGCCTTCCGGGTCGTTCAGGTCGCGACAGACTTGGTCGATGTCGGCCTCCGACTCGCGCTCCGACCCCCGGAGGATGTCCCGGGTCCAGAGCGCCGACCGCTTCAGGGTCGCCCGGTCCCAACTTCGCGACTCGGCCCAGCCTTCATTCAGCAGCATCGGCGGAAACCCTTCCGGCGAAAGCCTCTGGAAGAGGACCGCATGGGCCAGCTCGTGGCGATCGACGTGACCGGCCGGGCCCTCGGGCGAACCCAGCGCCAGCCCGAACAGCGACAGGTTCCTCTGGCCCAGCAACGACCCCCGAATCCAGTGGATTTTCGCCCTAAGCGGTTTCCCCGTCAGGCGTTCCAGCTCGGAAACGTGGGCCTCCATCGCGTCCACGTCGCCTTGAGGGTCCGCGACCGATCGGTCATGGAACATGACCAGATGATCGGATTCCATTCGGCCAGGATAAACCAGAGGCGCCTCGACCTCGCCGATCGACACCCCGGTCACCGCGAAGCAGACGAACGGGACCGTCGGCGCGATTTGCCCCGATCGATACTGAACAATCCCCCTCGCCACCACGGCCGAGGCCACGGCCGCCGGGATCAGCCCAAGAAACGCGATGGCCGCGCATCGGAGCCGGCCCGGCCCGCGGATGATTCGCCATAAGCCCAGAAAAAGGCAGGAGATCGTGCCAAGGATCGCGATCGACCCCGCGGCCACGAACGTCTTGCCCCAGGGGTGAGGGAGCCACAGGCGATACTGGATCGCGACCATCGAGGCCACGGCGACGGAACCCAGCCACGAGGCCCCGCAGGCGATCCTCAACGCCCTCGATCCCCGGATCGGCACCGCCTCGGCCGCCGAATTTTCAGTCAATGTAGGCAAATTCATTGAGGTTCAACAAGGCGAGGGCCAGGTCGGGCAAGGTCCCTTCGCGGAGGAATTCCGTGGCCAGCCGGGCCTCGTCCGAATCGGGCGGGCGGCCCAGCGCCAGGCGATAGAGCCGATCGACCGGGTCATGGCCTACCTTCGCGGCCCGGGCGGCCAGGGCGTCGGCACACTGGTTGGCCATGGCCCCGTTCAGGAGGGTCAACGCCTGGGGGGCGATCGTGGTCACGGCCCGTTTCGGGCAACTGGCATTGGTGTCGGGACGGTCGAACGCCTCGAACAACGGGAATCGCAAGTTCCGGCGGACGAAGACGTAAAGGCTCCGGCGCCGCCGGTCGTCCTCGTTCGGCGAGACCGGCCAGGCGGCCCCTTTACCGCTCAATTTGGTCAATTCCGCCGGGAGCTCGGGGAAGACGCCGGGACCGCCCATGGCCGGGTTCAATCGGCCCGAGACGCTCAGCATGGCGTCGCGCAGGGCCTCGCCGTCGAGCCGTCGTCGCGAATGCCGCCAGACCAGCGCGTTGTCGGGGTCGAGCTTCGCGGCCCTGGCGTCGAACCGGGACGATTGCCGATACGCGGCGGACGTGACCATCAATCGATGCATCGCCTTCAGGCTCCAGCCCTGGCGGATCATCTCCGTGGCCAGCCAGTCGAGCAATTCCGGATGCGACGGGTCGTCTCCCATCGTGCCGAAGTCGCTGGGCGAGGCCACGATCCCCGGGCCGAAATGCCCCTGCCAGACACGGTTGACCATCACCCGGGCCGTGATCGGGTTCTCCGGACTCGTCAACCATCTCGCCAGGGCCGACCGCCGGCCGCTGGAATGGCCGGTCGGTGCGATCCGGGGCGGCTCGCTCGCCAGGACGGCCGGGAACGCGGGCGAGACCTCGGGGCCTTTCGCCGTATGATCGCCTCTCTTCAGGAGATAGGTCGTCGGCACGAAGTTCGGATTCTCGTCCAGGCCGCGGGCGCGGGGCAGGGGGGGCGGCGGGTTCGTTTCGAGGGTCGCGAGCCGGGCCCGCCAGTCGTCTCGGACCTTCTTCAACGGGCCTTTCATGGCCAGGGCGAGCGCCTCGGGCCGGATGCGTTTGTCGGCGTTCATCGCTTCGAAGACGAGCCGGACGTCGGCCGTATTCCGGGCCGACTCGGGCTTCGCCCAGGCCGAGGCGGCCTCCTTCGCCAGCGTCGGCGGAGGCCCCGGGGCGATCGCCTGGCGGAACGGCGTCTCGATGCGGATCAGGGTCGCGCGGACCTGCCCGACCTCGACCTCCCACGCCCGATTGCGACGATCGAACTCCGCCCTCTCGGCCGAACTCGCCAGGACGATGTCATCGCAGAATTGCGCGGGGGCGAAGAACGCCTGCAAGGCGTAGAAATCGCGCTGGGCGATCGGGTCGAATTTGTGATCGTGGCACCGGGCGCACCCGATGGTGAGGCCCAAGAGGGCGGAACCGGCGGTCTCGGTGATGTCGTTCAGGGCGTTCTGGCGGCGGAGGGCCTGGTCGTTGATGTCCACCATGTCGGGATAGAGGCGATTGAACCCCGTGGCCACGAACGCGGAGGGGTCGTCGGGCGCGACCTCGTCGCCGGCGACCTGGAGGGTCAGGAATCGGTCGTAAGGCATGTCGTCATTCAGGGCCTTGACGACCCAGTCGCGATATCGCCACATGTCGGGCCGGGCCTGGTCGTACTCGAAGCCGTCGGAATCGGCGTAGCGGGCCAGGTCCAGCCAGTGCTGGGCCCAGCGTTCGCCGTGATGGGGGCTGGCGAGCAGGCGATCGACGAGGTGTTCATACGCCTCGGTCGAGGCGTCCGCGACGAACGCCTCGACCTCCTCCGGAGACGGCGGCAGGCCGATCAGGTCGAACGAGAGGCGGCGGATCAGGGTCCGGCGGTCGGCCTCGGGGCCGGGGGCGAGGCCGTTTTCCCGCAATTTCGCGAGGATAAACGCGTCGATCGGGTTCCGCGCCCACCGGGGATCGTCCGCCCGGGGCGGCTCGCTCCTCTTCGGCGGGAGGAAGGCCCAGTGGGCGCGGTCCTCGGCGGTGATCGGCCGATCGGCGGGGAGGGCGGTCGCGAGCTGGACGGCCAGGACGAAGGCGAGAGGCACGGATCGGCCTCCTTCTATTCCAGGATCTGCACGTTCGGCAACTTCGCCCGGAGGGACGCCCGCCCTCGGGCCGAGACCTTCGTCCCCGAGAGGGCCAGGAGCCGCAATTCCTTCAGGCCCGAGAGGTGGCGGAGGCCGTCGTCGGTGATGTTCGTATCATCGAGCTTGAGGGTCTTCAAATGGATCATGCGCGCGACGTACTGGACCCCCTCGTCGCCGACGTCGGTCCGGGACAGGCCGAGGAACTCCAACCGGTCGAGGCCCGAGAGCGAGGCCATCCCGCGATCGCCGACCCTCGTCTCGTAGAGATAAAGCTCGCGGAGCGATCGCATCCGGCCGACGGCCTCCATCCCGTCGTCCCCCACGTTCGTCTCTCGGAGTTCCAGGATCTCCAGGTCGGGCAGGTCGGCGATCTGGGCGAGGCCGGCGTCGGAGATCGTCGAGCCGTTGAGCAAAAGCGTCTTCAGGCCGCGAAGCCCGTTCAGGTCCCGCAAGTCCTCGTCGCGGACGGTCCGGCCATCGAGCATGACCCGCGACACGACGTGAGCAAACCCGGGCCCGATCGACTCGCGGGCCTTCGTGAGCGTGCCCCTCGGCCCCGGACGATGATCGGGCTTCTCGTCGCCGTCGAGGTTGACGTATCCGCCCAGCCGGGTCGTCGCCGAGACGACCCTCTGCCGCCTCCGGGGCTGGTCCGAAAGCCACCCGAGCACGCCTGCCGCCCCCGCCACGAGGAGCAGGAGCACCCAGAGGCGAACACTCCGGCGGGGAGGGGAAGGCAGGTCGTAGGGCGAAGCCATCGGCTCTCCTTGGATTGGGCTTGAGGAGACAATCGCTTCGACCAGAACAAAGGGTGCAGGAAGAGCCTTCGGCAACCGCAGAAGACGCAAATTAGAGAAGGACGCATTCGCCATTTTGAATCTGCGTCATCTGCGGTTGCCGAAGGCCCTTCTTTCTTCCCTCGACCGCGTGACTCCGACATCGGTTCGCATTCATGCCAGGATGGACCGGACGACTTCTCCGGCGGTGTCCGTCAGCCGTTCTTCCCGGCCGTTGTGGGGGAAGGTGAGGCGGGTGTGGTCCAGGCCCATCAGGTGGAGGATGGTGGCGTGGAGGTCGTGGACGTGGACGCGGTCGGTCTCGGCGCGGAGGCCGACGGCGTCGGTGGCTCCGTGGACCGTCCCGCCCTTCACGCCCGCTCCGGCGAGCCAGACGGAGAAGCCGTGGGGGTTGTGGTCGCGCCCCTTGCCCTGCTCGGACATGGGCATCCGGCCGAACTCGCCTCCCCAGATCACCAGGGTGTCGTCCAGGAGTCCCCGGCGCTTCAGGTCGGTCAAGAGCGCGGCGACGGGCCGGTCGGTCTTCGCGGCCATGGTGGCGTGATTCGATTCCACGTCCTCGTGGGCGTCCCAGCCGTTCACGTCACCCGAATAAACCTGGATGAATCGCACGCCCCGCTCGGCCAGGCGGCGGGCGAGGAGGCACCTGGCGCCGAAATCGGCCGTGACGCGGTCGTCCAGGCCGTAGAGGCGGCGGGTCTCCTCGGTCTCCGAGCCGAGGTCGACGGCCTCGGCGCGGCGCTTTGCATCCGATAGGCGAGCTCATACGCCTGGATCCTCGCCGAGAGCTCGGAGTCCTCGCCGCGAGCCGCCAGGTGGCGGGCGTTGAGGCGGCCGATCAGGTCGAGCGTCTTCCTCTGCGAGGCGAGCGACCGCCCCTTCGGCGGGCGGAGGTCCAGGATCGGGCTCTCGCCGGCGCGGACGAGCGTCCCCTGATAGCTCGCGGCGAGGAAGCCCGAGCCATACGCGGGAGGGCCGCCCTTGATGCCCCCGGCCGGGTCGGGCAAGACGACGAACGCCGGCAAATCCTGGTTCTCGGTCCCCAGGCCGTAGCCGACCCAGCTCCCCAGGCTCGGCTTGCCCATCAGCACCGAGCCGGTGTTCATCTGATAGACGGCCTGGGGATGGTTCACGCTGTCGGCCCAGCACGAGCGGATCACGGCGAGGTCATCGGCGTGCCGGGCGATCTGGGGGAGAAAGTCCGAGACCTCGATCCCGCTCCGTCCGTGCTTCGTGAAGGTTCGTTTCGTGGCCAGCAGGGGGTTGCGCTCGACCTTCCGCCGGGTGGCGACGGCGCCGAAACTCTCGGGCAGGGGCTTCCCGGCGAGCCTCTGGAGCTCGGGCTTGGGGTCGAAGGTCTCCAGGTGGCTGGGACCGCCGTGCATGAAGAGATAAATGACTCGCCGGGCCCTCGCCGGGAAGTGGGCGGGCCGGGGTGCGAGCGGGTTTTCCGGCTCGGCGGCCGGGGCGGGACGGTCGTTCTGGAGGAGCCAGGCGAGGGCGACCGCCCCGAACCCCCCGCCGCCCTGGCGGAGGAAGTCGCGGCGGGACGCGGAGGGTTCGAGGTTCATGGCGGGACCTCGGCGAAGGCGGTTCGAGGCGATCCGGCGGGCGTGGCGATCGGAAGAATCCTTGTTACAATAACATACCGCGACGTCCCGCAAACCGGGGAAGTTCGCGGGATGGCCCTCGGGCGACGAAACAGGACGGACCTCGATGGGGCTGATCGGCGGGATCGTCCACACGCTCCGGGCCTGGCGGTCGCGGGGCGATCCGGGACCGGCGTTCGACCTTCGCCCGGCCGATGGCGTCGTCGAAGTCGTCCCTCTGCCGGGAGTTCGGTCGGAACCGAACCCGCGAGACCCCCGCTTCGGCCGGTTCCTGGAGCTGGATTCGGAGGACGGGTCGAAGCCGGCGAGCCGGCGTCGGGGCGTGCCCCCACTGCTCGGCCGGGTGGCGATCGCGTCGCTGTTCCTCGGCCGGGACGGCAAGTCCTGGTCCGATCCCGAGATCGCCCGGACCCTCGATGCCGTGATCCGCGCGGCTCGATGGGTCGAGCACGAGGCGATCCGCCATCACGCGGCGGTGAACCTGGATCTGGCCGGGGTGTATTTCGTGGCGGACGATCCGGTCAGCGAGGCCGAGGTGGAGCTGGCGATCCTGCCGGAAGGCGACCGCGACGGCCTGTTCGAGGCCGACGCGGAGGTGAAGCTGGTGGCCTCGGCCAGCCGAGGCGCCGGGCGCTCGGGTTCCGCGACGTGGCCGAACTGGCCGATCGCGTGGGCCGGAGGCTCCGGGCCGACTCGCCGGTCTGGCTGATCCATCCGAGGTCGGCGGGCCGGTCCTTCGTCGTCCCGGAGTCCGAGACCGGGATGATCGGGGTGAACCTGGCGATCTGTTACGCGAGGGAGACCGAATTCCCCGAACGCCTGGTCGGGGCCCCGTTCCCCGACCCCTCGACGTTCGCCCACGAGCTGCTCCACCTCTTCGGGGCGAGCGACAAGTACGGCCGGCCGCTCTCGTCCTTCCCGAAGGGGAGCGTCACGAACCGCGATATCATGAGGCTGGAAGTCGAGACCCTGTCAAAACTTCGGATCGATCCGGCGACGGCCCGAGAGATCGGCTGGAACCCGTCGGGGGGATGAGGCCCCGGGCCTTCGGTCGGCCCGCTCCCGAGCCTCGCAAAAGAACGCCGCCCGTCCTGACCGGATGGGCCGGTCGGGACGGGCGGCGGGTAAGAGGCCGAGGGCTCACCGGGGATTCTGCTCGAACAGAAGGGGCCTGGCTCGGTCAGTTCGCCTCGACGAGGCGGTCGGACGAGGCCAGTTGATTGGCGAGATGCGCCGCGTCGGAAGCCCGGCGGGCGTCGGCATACTTGGCCAGCGGGGCCGAGAAGGTCCCGTCGCCATAGACCCCAACCACGGTGAAGAGACCGTGGGCTTCGCTGGTCTCGGCCCGGGTGAACAACCCGGATCGGATCAGGGAAGCCAGGTTTCTCTGCCAGAGCTGGGTATCGGCCAGTTTCGCGGTCATGGCGAGCCCCTGAGCTGTTGGATGAGGACCTGTCCTTGGCCGGGACGGGCCTGCGGATCGCCCATCCTCTTCCATTCTAGACGTTGAAACGGGCCGGAAAGTTTTCCGAGCTTCAAAATTTCGCGCCCGGGCCTCCTCCGCCCCCCCTCACGAGCCGCGATGGCCGGACCTTCCGAATCGGGAGGCTCGGACACCGTATTATCGGGACTGATCCCCTGGTTGTCATCACCAACCCGACCGTTTGACATCTCCGCGCTGACAGAGACCATCATCGGGTCCGACAATTCGCGGGCATGTCGGGTTCGCGAGTCAGAACACCCGGGCGGTCAAGCAAATCCAGGGCCGTTGGACCGCGATCGACCTTCCCCGCCCGGATTCGGACGCCGAGAACCCGCCTCGCCGACTCGCCCGGACGCCTCGGCTCGGCCCGCCGACGTGAGAATTTCCAGAGAATATGAGACAGAATCCTCGCGAAAACGCCGACGACGAGCGTCCGGCCGATCCCGCGACCTCTTTTGTACCGGGACGCTCGGCGGCGGCGCGCGGATTCAGGAACGCGGCAGTCCCGCGCGATTCTTAGGCACGGACCGCGCGATCCCGGATCGCGAGCCATTTCCCGGCCCGGTCAAGCTTAGAATCCAGCCGCGAAGGGGCATGGCTGCGGATTTCTTCCCAATTTGGGGCCTCTGCGCAACCTGGAGTAGGATCCGGAACTCGATGGGTTGGGAGGGGAGGGGCGGGGAGCGGCGTGAGTCCTCTTGATCGCGGGCCGGCATCCTGGGCAAGATCGTCGAACCCGTCCCGAGAGGATGCCTTCGCCGATGAACCGCTCCAAACTCGGCCCGAATCGCCTGGTCCCGGGACCCCTGGTCCCGCTTACCTCGGGACCGGGGCGGCGGCTGGGCCGCAAGGTGTTGGTCCGAGGGGGGTTGGTGGCGGTCGTCCTGACGGCCGTGGTCCTGCTGCATCGCCCGGTGCTGGCGGGATTCGCCGGGCTGTTCCGGGTGGACGACCCGGCGCCGTCGGATGCCCTGGTCGTCCTTCTGGGCGGCCTGAGCCACCGACCGGCCCACGCCGCCGAGCTGTTCGCCCGAGGGATCGCCCCGGTCGTCCTGATCGGCACGTCGGCCATCGAGGGGGCGTCGCGGAGGAACGAGACCGAGGAGTCGGTCCGGGAGCTCGTCCAGCTCGGCGTCCCGCGATCGGCGATCGTGGTCCTGCCCGGCACGGTCACCAGCACGAGGGACGAAGCCCGGAGGGTGGCCGACTACGCCGAGAGCCACGCCCTCCGCCGGATCACCGTGGTCACGAGCGCCTTCCACACCGCGAGGGCCCGCTGGATCTTCCGCAAGATCTTGAAGGGCCAGGAGATCGACATCCGAATGGCCGCCGCCCCTCATCCCGATTTCACCGAGGCGTCGTGGTACAAGACCGACGAAGGCATGGTCATGTACTTCACGGAAGCCTTCAAGACGCTCTACTATCGGCTGGTCTATTCGTAGGACGGGCGTCGGCCGCCAGGGCGAGTGCCCCGTGGATCACGACCTCCTCGCCGAGCGTCGCGGTCACGACGTCATAAGTGCCGCGAAATGGCGGGAAGACCTTCTCCGCCAAAGCCTTGCGGATCGGGTCGAGCCAGAGGTCGTCGCGGATCAGCGAGACCCCTCCGCCGAGGATGATCCGCCGGGGGCTGAGCAAGGTCACGGCGTGGGCGAGGCCCTGGGCCATCGCCCGGACGGACCGCTGAAGGATCGCGTTGGCCTGGGAGTCGCCCAGTTCGGCGGCCTTCGCAACCACTTGCGCCGTGACCCTTTCGGGATCGGCCCCGCAAAGGCCCGTCATCAGGGTGGCTTCCCGCCCATCCCGGGCCCGTTCCACGATCCGCCGACCCTCCGAGGCGATCGCCCATCCCGAGGCCGCCTTTTCCAGGGTGAGGACGTCTCGGTCCATCGACTCCTCATCAACGATCCAGAGATGGCCAATCTCGATCGCGCCCACGCCCGATCCGCGATAAATCTGGCCGTCGATCACGAGCCCGCCGCCGATCCCGCTGCCGCTGTTGACGTAAAGGATCGGCGAGAGCCCGGCCCCGGCGCCGAATCGGGCCTCGCCCAGGGCGGCGGTGTCGGCGTCGTTCTGGAGGACGACGTGCGGGACCTTCAGGACGTCTCGCGCCCACTGGACCAGGGGAAATCCGTCCCAACCGGCAATCTGGTTGGAGGTTGTGACGATCCCTCGATCGGCGTCCACCGGCCCGCCGAAGCCGATTCCGGCCGCGACGACCTGCCCTCGCCACGGGGCGAAGGCGTCGAGGATCTGGGTCCGGATGCCCTCGGCGCCCTTCGCGGGATCGACCGCGAGGCGGACGAGATCGGCGATCCGCCCATCGCCGGCCCCTCGGCCAAGCTGGAGTTTCGTGCCGCCGATCTCGATACCGAGGAGGTGGGCCACCGCCGAATCTCCGTCTCAGACGCCCCTCGGGAACCGACCCGACTGACGCCCCTCCTCCCGCTTTTCGACGAGGGGAGAAGAAGGGGAACTCGTCCCGTCGTTCGGAGCGATTCGCGTGCGAAGGACCGTCGCCGTCGCCCTCCTGATCGGCCACCTGGCCGCGATCCTGGAGTTGACGCTCGTGATGTTCCCCGGCGACCACCCGCCGCCGAACCTCGTGCCGTTCCGGTCCATCCTCCACGACTGCCGGCTCGGCGGGCGCGACTTCCTCGTGAATTTCGCGGGGAACCTGGCGGTGTTCGTCCCCCTCGGGATCCTCCTGCCGATTGCCCGCAGGCGGCCGACCTCGGTCGGGATGATGGCGGCCCTGGCCGTCTCGCTGAGCGTGGGGATCGAGCTGGCGCAATTCCTGTCCGGTCGAAGAGTTGCGGACGTGGACGACGTGATCCTGAACGCGCTCGGGGCGGTCCTGGGATTCGGAATCCTCCGGCTCGGAATCCGCCAGGGATGGGGTCACCCGCAGCCCGTCCCGCTCAGGGCGAGGCCGGCCCGGAGATCCGTCGGAAGATGTCGTCAATGACCCAATGAAACACCACTTGATGGAGCGACTCGACGATCCCCATGTCGTCGATCCCCACGTGCAAGTTCTTGTGGGCCAACGGCTTGAGCTTTCCTCCGGAGAACCCGGTGATCCCCAGGGTGGTCATCCCGTTGGCGTTGGCCCACTCGACGGCCTTGAGGATGTTCGGGCTGTTGCCGGAGCCGGAGATGGCCAGGAGCACGTCGCCGGGGGTCGCCAGGTTCTTGAGCTGCTCGATGAAGATCCGGTCGTAATGCAGGTCGTTGGCCACGGCCATCAGCCACGGGGTATTGTCGGTCAGGCTGAGGACTCGGAGCCGCTTCTGGTTCTCGAAGTCGCGAAGCGTGCACTTGGCCAGGTCCTCGCAGAGGTGCGAGGCGTTGGCGCCCGAGCCGCCGTTGCCGATGATGAAGACCAGCTTGCCGGCGTGGTAAGCCTCTTCGATGAGGTCGCTGAACGCCTGGATCTGGGCGGGGTCCAGCTCCTGGATCTCCCGGCAAACGCGGTCGAGGTACTCTTGGACGCCCAGGGTCGCTCCCAGCATCAGACGGCCTCCGGTGACTCGGAAATCCAGCGGGTCTCCGCCGTCGGGCGGCCCGAGACGATTGTATCGAGGGCGGATCGGCCTGAGAATAGGCCGCGGGACCCGCGTGGACCTGGGGCAACTCGGCGAGACTTCGAGCGATGACGGCGGACGGCGCCCTGGGAATTGCCTGGACCCTGGCCTTCGCGGCCCTCCTCGGGACCTCCGCCCGGTGGGTGGCCGCCCGGGGGTTCGGCCTGGCTCGCGGCCTGCCCCGGATCGTCGGGTCGGCCGTGCTGGCCTGGGCCTGGGCCACGCTCGGCCTCCAGGTCCTGGGGGTGACCGGCCATCTCGACCGCCCCTGGCTGCTGCTCTGGGCCGGGGCCGGGCTGATCGGCTCGGCGGCCGTGCGATGGCTCCGCCCCGCGCCTCGGGACGAGGCCGGCGGCCCTCCCGACCCGCTGGACCTGCCGGCGACCCTGGGCCTGGCGATGATTTTCGTCGGGGTGGTCGTGATCGGGGCCGCGTCGTTCTTGCTCCCGCCCAAGATCGTCAGCGACGGGCCGATTTATCACCTGTTCTTCGCGGCGAAGTGGTGGAAGGCGGGCCGGGTCTTCCTGATCGCCTCGCCGTTCGGCGAGAACGCCGCCACCTATTTCCCCGCCAACGGCGACCTGGTCTTCGCCGGCCTGATGACCCTGTTCGGCAGCGACCGATTGGCCCGGATTGGACAGGCGCCGTTCCTCTTGCTGGCGGCCGTCGAGGCGTTCGCGATCGCCCGGAGGGTCGGCGCGGGGGTCTCGGCGAGCGTCCTGGGCGTCGGGTTCTTCGTGACGTGCCTCCCCTTGCTCCTGTTCTCGTTCGAGGCGAACGTCGATACGATCTTCGTCGCCGGCTACCTCGGCGCGGTCTATTTCGGACTTCGATACGCCCTGGATGGCCCCCGGATCGCCGACCTGATCCTCGCCGGGCTCGCCGCCGGAGCCGCATGGGGCACCAAGGCCACCGCCTCGGCGTTCGTCCCGCCGTTGCTGCTCGCGGGATCGGGCCTGATCCAGTTGAAGCCATTGGGGTTCTGGTCGAAGGTCGCCCACCTCGCGACGCTCGCCGCCTCGTCGCTGGCCCTCTGCGGATTCTGGTTCGGCCGGAGCCTCTGGCTGACGGGCAACCCGCTCTATCCGTTGCTGGTCCGAGGGATCTTGCCGGGTTGGTACGACTCCTCGGCCATGACCCTCAGCCAGTTCTACCTGCCGGTGAACGACTGGCCGTCGCTGTACGCCGTCCTGTTCCAGGTCTTCGACCCGCGTCTTTTCCCGGTCTGGGTGCTCGCCGCGATCGGGACGTGGCGGATCGGGCAAACGGGTGAAGATCGGGGAATTGCGGGAATTCGGAACGACCGGGCCACCTGGGCACTTTCCGCCCTGGCGATCCTGAACCTCGCGAGCTACTGGCTGTTGATTCCGTATCGGACCCAGCAACGCTTCACGCTCCAGGCCCTCGGCTTGCTCGCGGCGCCTCTGGCGAGGCTTCTGGATCGGTCCGTGTGGTTCCGCTGGGTCGCCGCCCTCTTGCTGGCCGTCCATTTGATGACGGCCCAATCCTGGCCGTTCGCCCGTCCCGGAGAGCCGGGGCCGTTTTCCGTGTCGGAAAAGGTGCCGAGCGTCCCGGCGGCGCCGGTCCACCTGCCGGGCTCGCTCCGGGAGGTCCGGGCCATGGCCAACAGCCCCGGGGGGACGCCTTACCTGGCGATCCTGGGCGCGATCGGCCTCGGGTCGTTCGCGGCGGCGTTCGCCTGGATGTGGGCCTCGCGACGGCCGGGCCCGGTTCGGTATGGGATCGCCCTGCTGGCCTCGTTCGGGCTGTTCGCGGGGATCGCTCTGGCCGATGACCTGGCGTTCGGGATGAGCCGGCAAGCGTTCCCCAATTTCCCCGATTACGCCCGAGGCTGGACGGTCCTCGACCGCCTCTCGCCGCCGAAGGGGACCCGAGTGGCCTACGCCGGGACCAACTTGCCCTTCTACCTGATGGCCCGAAACCTTCGCAATGACGTGTTTTACGTCAACATCGACGCTCATCCCGACTGGCTCCTCCACGACTACCACCGGACGGCCGCCGATCGCGGCGATCCGCCCGTCTGGGACACCCCCCGACCGGGCTGGGACCGCGTCCACCCCGATTATCCCGGCTGGCTGGCGAACCTCCGTCGGGACCGGATCGCGCTCCTCGTGACCACCCGAGCCAACCCGATCGACGGCCCGTTCAACATCGCCGACGCCGAGGGGTTCCCGATCGAACGGGTCTGGGCCGACGCCCACCCCGAATCGTTCGAGCTCCTCTACCCCCGAGAGTCCCCCGACCCGCTGTTCCGCCTCTATCGGGTCCGGCCCTCGGCGATTGAGACCCGGCCCCCCTGAGCAGTAGGGCAGGCCTTGGCCTGCCGATCCGCCCCTCGGCAGGCCGAGGCCTGCCCTACGAACTTTTTTCCCGAATCCGCGACGGATCATCCCGCGAGCCGCCCCTAATAAGGGAGACACCCCGGCTTCTCCTCCAGGACCTTCCGATGCGCTTGACCCTCCGCACCTTGCTGGCGTGGCTCGACGACACCTTACCACCGGCGGAGGTCCGCCAGATCGGCCAGCAGGTGGCGGAAACTCCTCTGGCGCAGGAGCTTGTGGACCGGATTCACAAGGTCACCCGGCAACGGAGGCTGACCGTCCCGCCCAACTCGGGGCCCGACGGGACCGACCCGGCCGTCGTCGCCAGCTACCTCGACGACGAGCTTTCGCCCGACGAGGTCGTCGAGTTCGAGAAGCGGGCGCTGACGTCCGACGTCCATCTTGCCGAGGTGGCCAGCGTCCACCAGATCCTCAGCCTCCTGGGTCAGAAGGCGAAGGTCCCGGCCGAGGCGAAGTCGCGGATGTACCACCTGATCAAGGGTCGGGAGGCGGTGAACCCGGCGCCTCGGCCGGCGGCGGCGGCGAAGCCCCGAGCGGCCGAGCCGGTCACCCCGGCCATCCCGGCGTGGTCGCCGCCGATTCGGCCCGAGAAATCGGTCGTCGAGCGGTTCGGCCCGGCCGCGGCGGTGGTCGGGTTGATCGGATTGCTCTGCTGGTCCGCCTGGATGAGCCTCGGGCCGGCGAGCAAACCGGCCGAAGAGGTGGCGGTCCTCGGCAATCCGAACCCCAAGCCGGACCAAAATCCGATCCCGCCGGCCCCGCCCATCCCCGAGCCGGCCGGCAACGGCGAGGCCGCACCGAACGACCAGGCCGCGACCCCTCCCGAGACCAAGGCCGAACCCGAGAAGGCCGAGGCCGAAAAGCCCGCCCCGCCCGAGCCCAAGCCCGGCGACATGGAGAAGCCCAAGGACGCCCCCGCCACCGACGAGACCGTCTCTCCGGCGCCTCCCTTGCCCGCCGGGACCGCCGGGGCCGTCGGCAAGATCGACGGCGTCCTGCTCCGCTTCAACCCCGAGGGCAAGGCCTGGGACCGCCTGACCGAGAGCGCCGTCCTCCGCGCCGGAGACCGCCTGGTCAATCTGCCCCCGTACCATTCGCCCCTGAAGCTGGGCCAGGCCGACGTGGTCCTGATCGGCGATAGCGAGCTGAAGGTCCTCGCCGCCGAGGCCCCCGAGTCCGCCCGGTTCGAACTGACCCGGGGCAAGATGAGGATCGCCGGGGCCGCCTTGCCCGGCCCGATCGCCGCGATGATCGGCCGGGACCCGATCAAGCTCTCCATCCCGGCGGGGGCCGTGGCCGGGATCGAGCGGATCAACGAACGCACCCCCGGCGAGAAGCTGCCCAGCCCGCCGGGCCTCCGCATCTACTCGGCCGAGGGGACCGTGGGCGTCGAGGCCGGAGCGGCCAGCGAGACGGTCCCGGCCGGCTCCTCGTTGCTCGTTCACGCCCCCAACGAGGTCTCGGACAAGCTCGCGGCGGCGACGCCTCCGTGGCTGGCCGAGCCGGAGGCCTCGGCCGTCGATCGCGAGCGGGGCAAGGCGTTGGCCCGCTTCTTCAAGGCGGGATTGCCGCCGAAGATCGCCATGGTCGAGGCGTCTACCAACGAGAGGCCCGAGGTCAAGCGAGACGCCCTGACCTCGCTGGCCGCGATCGCCTCGGCCGACCCGCAATCGCTCGAATTGCTGATCGGCGCCCTGAACGCCAAGGACGACCCGACCTCCCGCAAGGCCGCCATCGCCGCCCTCCGAGAAATCGCCGCCTCCGACCCCGAATGGTCCAAGCGCCTCCGCCCCACCCTGGAGCAATTCAGCAGCAGCAAGGCCGCCGCCGACACCGTCGAACGGCTCCTGATCGGCTTCACCAACCACGAGGCCGCCGACGAGGCCAACCAGAAGCAACTGGTGAAGGACTTGACTCATGAAGACGTCGGAATCCGCGAGCTGGCGATCGAGACCCTCATGAAGATCTCCCGGAGGGCCAATCGCCTGGACTACGACCCCGACCAGTACAACGCCGCCAAGCCCCAGGACACCCCCGGCGTCAAGAACTGGCAAGACCTCCTCTCCCGCAAGGAACTCCGCGCCCCGGCCGCACCCAAGTCCAAGTCGGGCTCGTGAAACCAGGGCGTTTCCACCTCTTTCCGGGAGCCGGGACATGAACGGAACCTACCGGGCGGCCCAGGCCCTCGCCGAACGGGCGGCCAGGGCCGCCGGGGCGATCCTGCTCGACGGCTTCGGCCGCGTGTCGGCGCGCGAGAAGGCCCCCGGCGACCTCATCACCGACGCCGACATCGCCAGCCAGCGCGCCATCGCCGCGATGGTGCTGGACGCCTTCCCCGATCACACCATCCTGGGCGAGGAGGAGGGCCTCGCGCCCGACCCGGCCAACCCCTGGAGGTGGATCGTCGATCCCCTGGACGGCACGATCAACTTCGCCCACGGTGTCCCCCTGTGGTGCGTCTCGATCGCCCTGGAACACGCCGGGGAGATCGTCGCGGGCGTGGTGTTTCAACCGTTGATGGACGACCTGTTCAGCGCCTCGAAGGGTTCGGGAGCGACGCGCAACGGTCGACCGATGCGCGTGAGCGCGACCGAACGCATCGAGGAGGCCCTGATCGTCTGCGGGATGCCCACGAATTTCGGCCCCGACGCCGACCACCAGCTCGCCATCTTCGGCCGATTCTCGACCGGGACCCACTCGGTCCGCCGGACGGGGAACTCGGCCTGGAACCTCGCGATGACGGCCTTCGGAGGCTTCGACGTCTGCTACGCCACCTCGATCTTCCCGTGGGACGCCGCCGCCGGTGTGATCCTGATCCGGGAGGCCGGCGGCACCATCACCGCCCCGGATGGCTCGCCCCACGATTTGTACAAGAATTCGATCCTGGCGACGAATGGACGCATCCACGCGTCGGCGGTTGCGAGATTTTGACGGGGATGGATCGAGGATCGAAGAGGGAGGAGAAGACCGTTCCTCGGCTCCGGAGAGGCCCCCGGGCGCTTCACCACGAAGTCACAAAGGGCACGAAGGAAGACACAAAAACGTTGCTGAATCCAGTCTTCTTTGTGTCTTCCTTCGTGCCCTTTGTGACTTCGTGGTGAAGTGCCCGGGGGCCTCTCCAGGGATTCCATCGTTCGCCCTGGTCCTCTCCAAAGTCAAGCCTTGGGGGGCGACTTGAACGGGTCGGGGTCGGTGTCGCCGAGGCCACCCCGGAGCGGCACTTTGCGGACGGGCTTGGGCGCCGGTTCGGCCTCCTCGTCCTCGTCTTCCGGCTCGGGCTTGGCGGTGACGGGCAGGGGGCGGAGCGACAGCGAGATCTTCTTGTTGTCGGGGTCGAGCGAGAGGATGCGGACGTCCACTTCCTGGTCCGGCTGGACCACGTCCTTCACGCGGAAGACCTTCTTCGGGCCGAGCTCGCTGATGTGGATCAGCCCCTCGACGCCCGGCTCGATCTCGACGAACGCGCCGAAGTCCATCAGCCGGGTGACCTTGCCCTTCACGGTCTGCCCCCGGCTGAAGCGGTCGTCGATGTCGTCCCACGGGCTGGCCACGAGCTGCTTGAGCCCCAGGCTGATCTTCGAGGTCGTCCGGTCGATCTTGAGGATCTTCACCTCGACCTGCTGGCCGACCCTCACGACGCTCGAAACGTCCTGGACGCGGGTCCAGGAGAGGTCGGAGACGTGGATCAGGCCGTCCACCCCGCCGAGATCGACGAAGGCGCCGAAGTCCTTGATCGAGCGGACCACGCCGGGCCGGACCTGCCCCTCTTCCAAAGCCGCCCAGGTCTGGGCCTTCATCTCCTCGCGCTCGATCTCGAGCAGGTCGCGGCGGGAGACCACCAGGTTCTTCTCTCGCTGGTTGGCCTCGGTGACGACCACCCGGAGCTTCTGGTTGATGTAGACCGACGCATCCTCGACGCGGTTGATGTCGATCTGGCCGATCGGCAAGAACCCGCGGATGCCATCGACGAGCACTTCCAAACCGCCCTTGTTCACCTTCGTCGGCCGGGCCTCGACGATCAGCCCCTTGCGCAAATTGGACCAGTCCGCCTCGACCGCCGCGCCCTTCAGCGAGAGGATCAGCAACCCCTCTTCATGGTCGAAGTGGTCCACCACGACGTCGATCAAATCGCCCGCGTTGGGCAACGGGTTCTCGCCGAACTGCTCGATCGGCACGATCCCCTCGCTCTTGGCGGCGAGGTCGACGAACACGGTCCGCCCCCGGACGCCGATAACCTTGCCTTTCCTCGCCCCCGAGCCGGTCTCCTGGCCGACGTCGGCCTTGTCGGCATGGGAGCGGTCGGTGGCGCGGGTCCGGGGCCCGCGGTTCTGGACGTCGAGCGCGGAGGAATCGAACCCCTCCATCGCGTCCTGGAGCTCGGCTTCCAGGTCGTCGTCCCACTGACGCTTCAAAGAGACGGACTGGACCGGGGCCCGGTCCCCGCCCCGGGAGGTGGCGGCATCAAGGGCGCGGTCGATGTCCTCGATCCGGGTCGGCGCCGGGCCGTCGTCGTCATCGCGAGGACGGGGCGGACGGCCCTGAAAATTCGAGGGTGGCGAAGGGGCCGCGGGAGGTCGGCCGAAATCGGCCGCCGGAGCGGGGGCCGGGGCGTCGGGCCGAGGGCCTTCGGGGGCGGCGGGCGGCTCGTTCAACGAGCGGACGCGGCGGATCGGGGTCTCGTTCATGATCGTCGATTCGCGAGAGAAAGACGGGGGCACGGCCCATCCCCCAAGCGTAGCGAACCCAAGCCCCGAGGCCAAGGTCATCCGCCCGCCCCAGGGCGAATGAAATCCTCGGGACGCATGCCCACGTCTGTGTAAGCATGTCTTCCGTCTGGCGCGGCGGGATCGAACCGACGATGTGCTCACGTCCTCCACGAGACGGGGGTGGGTGGGTTCACCCGGGCGCCTCGTCCCGTTCGAGGGACCGAAGATGGAGATCGTACAGTTTCCCGGCCAGGTCCTGGAGGTGGCGTCGCCCCTTGCGATCGTCCTCCAACGCCTCGATCAGGTGGGCCGGGATTCCCTCGATCCCCAGGCGGGCGCCGACCAGCGCCCCGGCCATCGCCGCCAGCGTGTCGGTGTCGTTGCCCTGACCGATCGCCCGGCTGACCACGCCGGGATAGTCGTCCGGCGAGGCGGCGAAGATGGCGATCGACGTGATGACCGATCTGTGCGCCTCCAGGCTATTGCCGAAGCCTCCGACCGAGTCGAACCGCTTCAGCCGCCTCGCGATGGAGAGTTGCCACCGGAACTCCTCGGTCTGCGCGTACCGGGACAGTTCCCCGAAGAACGCCCTTCGATCGAATTTCCCCCCGCGCAGTGCCAGGGACACGGCGACCGCGATCAGCCTCGCCCCGTCGATCCCGATCGGGTGGGTATGCGTCGGCAAAGCCGATCGCGCGGCCTGTTCGGCGACGCGGTCGAGATCGTTGCAGAACAGGAGGCCGATGGGCGCGGCTCGCATCGCGGCGCCGTTGCCGAGAGAGCCGCCGGGGAACACGGACTGTGCCAGGGGCCGCCAGTCCTTACCATCGAGGATCGCCTCCAGGATCCGCCGGGCGCCGGGGCCGTAGCCTCGGGCCGGGTCGTAATTCGAGGCGAAGGCCGCGCAAAGCGTCGCCTCGTCGATCTCGCCGCGCTCGATCAGGGCCTCGGCGACCCCGATGGCCATCTGGGTATCGTCGGTGTAGCGGAGGACGTCCGCCTGTGGGCCCCGGACGATCGCCTCGGCGGGACCCATCCGGTAGATCATGTCATCAAGCAGCCCCTCGAACGGCGCGCCCAGGCTATCGCCGATGGCCTGCCCCAGCAAGCACCCCAGGAATTGCTCGCGGCGGGGGGGATTCGGGAAGAGCCGATCACCGATTTCCTGGGGCATCGACATGAGACAGGCTCCGTTCTCATCCCGTCCGATGGCCGTGCGGACCCGAAGGCGAACATGCCGACCGACGGGGGCCTCGCACAAGTCCCCTCCCCATCGCACGCCAAGATCCACCGCGGGGCGCGGTTGGGCACCTTACGCCCCGTGGAAGGTCTCCCATGACAGCCCGAGTTGCCTGACGGCCGCGCGGATCGTTCCGAGTTTGAGATCGTCGCCGCCCCAGTCTGGCACGACCGTGTGCCGTCCCGTCAGCGGATTCAGCCACTTTCTGTGAGAGCCGCCGCCGGTCCTCGGCACCTCGAGACAGCCCAGGCTCGACAACTTCCTCGCGACCTCACGGTATCTCATGGGACGGTGACGACCAGGTCCATCCTCACCGGCTCGCCGGGTTCCTCGACCGTCAATTCGGGCGGCAGGGACCGCCCCTGGTCGCGATAGATCTCCAGGACCGCCGCGAATGCGTCCCGGACGTTCTCCAGGGCATCCTCCACCGAGTCTCCCTCGGTCAACAATTCCGGGATCGCGGGGGAAGTGACGGTGTATCCTCCCTCGGGCTGCGGATCGAACAGGAGCGAAAGTTTGTAATGCATCACTTCCCTCATCTCGTCCGTCAATCGACGAGTTCCAGAGTCGCCCAGAGGCTCGGGTCTTCGGCGACCGGGAAATCCCGGCCGACGGTGAGGAACTGATCGCCTCGCGAGGGGTCGGTGACCTGATACGCCAGGCCGAGACGGCGGTTGGTGTCGGGGTCGAAGCCGTTCAGGGCGGCGGCGGGGAAGAACAGCTCGATCCGCCAGCCTCCCTTGAGCTTTTCGGCCTTCGCCCGGATCGTCTCCGGCCTGGCCATCGGGGGGTCGGCCAGGGCCCGGTGGATCGTTTTTTGTTCGACCACGACTTCGAGGGTTTTCGTCGCCTTTTCGGGCTTCAACGTCGCCGAAAATCGGTGGCAATAGCGGGTCGCGCGGTGGACGTCGCGGGTGTCCCGGGTGTCGATCCAGAGCTGGATCCCGTCGTTCCCTTCGGGGAGATAGGGATCGTGGCGGATCGGCCGGGTCTTGCCCGAGATTTCGACCTGGACCGCCAGTCCTCCGGGGTTCCACGCCGCGCGGACGTCCGCCCACGAGTCCTTCCCCTCCAGCGCCGACGACGACACCAATCGGCACGTCTCGGGGAGGTCCAGGAGCCTCTCGCCGCCTTGGGGGAGGCCGTCCACCTTCTTGCACGGGAAGGCCAGGCGGAACCAGAACGTTTGCGGGATCAGGGCGGAGCTCATGGTGAAGTCGCGAGGGCCGGGCTCGGGCGGGTCCTAATCGAGATATCCGTCGGAATACGGCTTCGGCTTCGACCAGGCCGGAGGCCGGAAGATGGCGAGCAGGATCATGCTCGCGCCGAGCCCCACGAACAGCACGGCGAGGTGGAAATTGTACAGGGCCCACACGCCAATGGCGATGGCCCAGAACCCGCCCTGGAACGCGTACCAGCCCCGGCCCTTCACCAGCCCCTCGACGATCGCCGAGGCGCCGATGACGAACAGGATTCCCGGCCACCAGGCGTGGGTGTAGAACAAGAGGCCCAGGCCGATCAGCCAGACGCCCCCGACGATCTGCCCGGCCCGTTCCCTGTCGAGATAACGCATCGTCCAGACCTCCCGCGACGTTGCCCGGAACCCCGTCCCCGAAGTGTTCGCCCGGTCCTCGCGATTATTGCTCGCCCCGGTCCTCGCGGCCCAGGGCCAGGCCGTAGCGGATCAGGGTGATTCCCGCCCAGAGCGTCACGACGAGCTCGACCCCCGCCATCGCGCCGCGAAGATGCCCGATCGGCGTCCCGAGGCGGCACGCGACCTCCGCCAGTCCCAGCCCCAACAGCATCCCGGACGGCACCACGACGAGCAAGGGGATCAAGCTCCCTCGATCGCGCATCCGCCCCCGGTCACGCCGTCCCATGGAACCCGAACGTCGAGCTGCCCGAGCCTCCGGCGCGGATCGCCTTCATGAGGTTCGCCATCTCGACGGCCGCCATCGCGGCCTCGCCCCCCTTGTTGCCGGCCTTCAGGCCCGAGCGGTTGAGCGCCTGCTCGACGGTGTCGGTCGTCAGGATGCCGAAGATGACCGGCACGCCCGTCGACAGGCCCGCGTTCATGATCCCCGATGCCGTCTGACCGGCCACGTGATCATAATGGCCCGTTTCCCCCCGGATGATGCATCCGAGGCAGATCACGCCGACATATTTGCCCGAATCGGCCAGGGTGCGCGCGACGATGGGGACCTCGAACGACCCGGGGACCCAGGCCACGTCCAATCGGTCCTCGCCCACGCCGAGGCGGGCGAAGGCGTCGCGGCACCCGGCGAGGAGGGCGTCGGTGACCAGGCGGTTGAACCGGCTCGCCACCACGGAGAAGCGGCCGGAGGGGGCGGAGAAGTCGCCTTCGAAGGTGGGCATGATGGCCTTGATCGGGTCCGAAGTTCGGGATGATGGCGGATCATCTCGGAGTATGGCCAATGCGGCGGGATCATTCCAGACGAACCGGCCGACGAATCGAGGACCCGCCTCCTCGCGGACCCTGCGGTCCCATGGCGATTCGGAATACCCGGAGCACGTCGCCAGGGCCTCCAAAACGCGGGCGGGGGTAACCCTCGGGAGACTTCGGCTCCTCTCCGGCGGGTCACAGGTCCCACGATCGTTCAGACCGACAAGACCCAGCGTCGATCCCTTACGTGCGGCGTCCTTCGATGGCGACGCTCAGCCGCGAGGTCAGGCATCGGCGTCGACCTCGGCCTCGCCGACCGCTTCCCAGAACCAGACGACGACGTGCCTCGCGGAGCGGACGGTCTCGCCGTGCGAGATGCTGATGACTCTCTCCGGACCGAGCCGACCGGCGAATTCGGCGGCCCGGCGAAGCACAGGCTCCCAGCTCAGATCGGTGCCCTCGAATATGCGGAACGCAGCTCGCATGGTCGGGCCCCCTATCCGGCGTCCGGGCGGCGGCACAGGAAGCCGGCTCTCTGACGGATCCGCCGTGTGGAAACATCAAATTTTACCACGGCCACTCGCGCATTACGAGCCGCCGGTGGGGCCGTCGTCCAGAGGGCCGGGCGGCGGCACCGACCCCAAGGTCATCGCGCCTCCGACCGGCGGGTTGATCTCCTGTCTGATCGACGGTCTTCCACACGAACGGCCGGGATCTCATTCGGGGCTCGCGGCGCTGGGCTCGGGCTGATCTTAACCCCTGGGCGAGACCCCGGGGGCGACGGCTTTCGCGTCCGGGCCGGTCGGCGGGGATCGGCCGCCCGGGGAGGGCGCCTTGACCGCATCGGCCGCCTCGTCGCGAAGACCCCGGAGGTCCGCCTCCGGTGGCGGGCCCTTGGGGTCGATCATCGAGAGGGCCTTCTCGTTGCAGGTCTCCGCCTCCTCCATCCGGCCCTGCCTGGCGCGGAGGATCGCCATGGGGAACCAGTTGTAAGGCGAGGAGCCCCCCGGCCTCGATAGCGCGCTGGAGAGCGCTCTTTCGGCCTTCGCCAGGTCGCCGGCGCGGAGGGCGGCCAAGCCCAGGGTATTCTCGCAAGTGCCGTTACCCTGAGCCAGGCTCGCGGCCTTCAGGGCGATGGTCAAAGCCTCGCCCGGAGACCTCCTGGCGGGGTCGGAGTGAGTGGCCAGGGCCCAGGCGAGATTGTTGAGGGCCCGCCAGTCGTCCGGCTTGAGGCGGACCGCTTCCCGGTCCTGGAGGATCGCCTCGTCGAAGTTCCCGTTGCTGTTCAGGAGCGCCCCGAGCTTGAACCGGAGGACGGCGTCGTCGGGGGCCGCCAGGACCTTCTTCCGGGCTTCCGCGATCTTCGCTTCGGGCCCGGACGGTGAGGACGACGGGGCCGGGACCGGGGACGGCCCGGCCTTCAGCCCGCCGAGGTCGGCCTCGCGGTCGGACCAGATCAGGAGGAGGCCGTACCCGGCCGTCGCGATCCGGTGGCCGTCCGGGCTCCAGGCGACGCCATTCAACCACAGCTTCCGGGCGGCCTCGGGCATCGTGAGCGTCACGAGATTCCGCCCGTTGCGGGCGTCCCAGATCTCGACGTGCCCGACCCCGGCGCCGACCAGGCGATCGCCCTTCGGGTTGTAGGCGGCGAACCAGGAGCGTTCGGTCCGCTCGCAGGTGAGGGCCAGGCCCTTCGCCTCCAGGTCCCAGACGATCACGGCATGCTCGGTCGCGCCGGCCAGCCTCCGGCCGTCGGCCGTCAGCGACAGGCTCCCGGCGGTCTCCGGGAGGGTGAACGACTCCTTCCCGGTCTCGACCTCGCGACGGATGATGCCGCTCCATCCGCTGACGATCCACCGGCCGTCGGGGCCCCACACCACGTCCGTCACCAGGTTGGCATGGGTGAATGTGCGGCCGCCGTCCCCCCGGGCGTCCCCGGGGGCCTGGACCGGGAAGATCCTCGTGGTCCCGTCCTCGCCCGCCGAGGCGATCGACCGGCCGTCGGGGCTGAAGCTCAGGCCGAAGATCACGGTGTCGTGCTTGTCGGTCGGCCTCGGCGAGTGGGCCTGGATGCTGCGTTCCAGGGCCAGCGTCGGCGTCTTCCAGAGCCGGATCACGCCGTCGCGGCTCCCCGTGGCGATCCGAGTGCCGTCGGGGCTGTAGGCGATCGCCCGGCTCGCCTTGTCGGTGGACCTCTCGCGGCGGATCGATCGGCCGGTGGCCGCCTCGAACAGGGCCAGCGACGAGCCCCCGTCCGGGTCGGTGAGGATGACCGCAAGCCGGGAGCCGTCGGGGCTGAAGGCGAATTTCGACGGCGAGCACCCCGGCAGCCTGACCAGGACGAGGTCCTGCTCGGTGGCCGAGGCGATCCCCTGCTCGTAGGAGACCTCGGGGCCCAGGGAGACGCTCCGGCCCGCCAACTGGCCGAGCCTGCGGAGGTAATCCCACTCCCAGCCGCGGAGGTCCGCCGGGCACCCGTCCAGGATTCCCTGGGCCGTCCTCGTGTCCCCGGCGGAGAGCCGCACCCGGACTCCGCCGATCCGAAGGCCGTATTCCAGCCTCCGCGCCTGCTCGGCTCGGTCGTCGGAGGCGGGTGTGGGGGCCGGGACAGGAGCGGGATCGGGCGACCGCGCCAGGTCTCTCACCGCCGCGTCACGACCCCAACCGGAGGCGCCATGCCGCCAGAGGCCGAGCCCCGCCAGCAGGATCGTCGTCGCGCCGACCGCGACCCAACCGAGGCGGCGGGAGCGTCGCCGCTCGGGCCGGCCGAGGAGGCCGCGCCCATCCTGCGTCTCGACGATCACCCCGGTGACCGCCCTCGGCGCCGGGGCTTGCCCGGCACTCTCGCCGAGGCGTTCGGGCGGGACGGGATCGAGGCCGGGCCGGTCTGCCAGGGTCGTCCGTCCGGCCAGCCATCGCCGGAGGTCCCGGGCCAGCTCCCGACAGCCTGGGTATCGACCGGCCGGGTCCTTCGCCAGGGCCTTCAGGCAGATCGCCTCCAGTTCGGCCGGAACTTCGGGGCGGAAGTCGCGCAGAGGCGGTGGGGAGGTGTGCAAGGTGTGGTAGATCAGCACGCCGAGGGGACCCGCGAACGGCACCCGGCCGCAAAGCATCTCGTAGAGGACCACGCCGAGGCTGTACTGGTCGCCGGCCGGCTCGACCTCGTGGCTCCGGCCGGACGCCTGCTCGGGGGAGAGATAGGCCGGAGTTCCCAGGATCGAGCCGGCCCGAGTCAGCTTCGCTCCGCTGGCGCTCAGGTGGGCGAGGCCGAAGTCGGCCAGGTGGGGACGGTCCTCGGCGTCCAGGAGCACGTTCGCGGGCTTCACGTCGCGGTGGACGACGCCCTCCTCGTGGGCGTGGTCCAGGGCGTCGGCCAGGTCGCTGGCGATCCGGGCCGCGCGTCGGGGCTCGAGCGGCCCTTCGTCGATCGCCTCGGCCAGGCTTCGACCGGCGATGAAGGCCGAGGCGATGTAGAAGGTCCCGTCTTCCGCGCCGGCCTCGTACACCGTCACGATCCGAGCATGGCGCAGCCGGGCCGCCACGCGGGCCTCGCGTCGGAACCGCTCGACGACCTGCTCGTCGCGCTGGAACTCCGCGTGGAGCACCTTGAGGGCCACCTCGCGGTCGAGCTTCGGATCGACGGCCCGATAGACGGTCCCGAAAGCTCCGGCTCCCAACCGTTGTTTCACCAGAAAGCGACCGATGCTACCGGGCAGAGGGGCCCGAGACGGAGGGACGTCCCCCGGGGGGGCCGAGTCGGCCGAGGAACCGACCGTCGATCCGGCGAACTCTCCCGACGGCGTCAGGACGAACGCTTCACCGCACCCCTTGCACCGGCCCCGCCGGCCGATCAGCGAGCCGTCGATCGAGTACGACCGCGCACAGGCCGGACATTGGATCGAGACGGCGGGCACTTCGGGGGTCTCCCGGCAGCGGTGATTGGGACTGGCGAGCCGCACCGCCCGCCGGGACCGCGCCCCGCTCGCTGTAGGTGCGAACGATTATCGATCCTGGATCGAGGAGGGTCAATCGTCGAGCGGGCCATCGGCGCGGGCGATCCGTCCGTCGCGCCGGGCGGCGTCAGCAGTCCGCGGTCATCCTTTCGCCGGAGAACGTCATGGCCTGGTGGACGATGCCTCGAACCTCCGGATCGCCCTGACGCCGTGGACGCTCCGCCGCCATTCGATGCTGGAGAGCCGGATGATCGATCCGCGCAAATGATCATCGGCTCATGAGTCGCGATTGGTGGCGACGTCGGATTTCCTTCGTCCCCACGCGGAACGTGGGAACGAGTAATTGAGCAAGCACTAACCCAAGATAATTACACATGATCATTTTTCAATGAATGACCCTGGCGGGGGCAGAGTGCGCCTCGCCGGTCGTGGGCCCCGGGGATGGCTCGTCGCGATCTTGATGGAATGGGTCAGCAGCCGGGAAGGATTCTTCAGGTGATGGCCTCGAAGGACGAGATTCCCCGGGCCGACCTGGGTTGATCCGTCGCTGCCGGGATGGCCATTCGCCGCGCCGTCCATGAGGAGTCCGGAGGAACCGGCGACTCCGAGCTTGCCGGTTCCTCGGATGAGCAGCTCGTAGAGACGGTGGACGTTGAGGCGGTGCCGGGTTCTCAAGGTCACGGTCGTCGTGGCCGCGTCGTAGGTCGCCGAGGCCATCGCCATCGGGCTCGCCTCGCGTCTCAACGGCGTGCCGTCGGACTTCAGCGCGATGATGCCATAATTCGATGGATCGCTGGCGCGGCCGGGATCGAGCGGGCCGTTGAAGGTGAGCGTCAGCCGCGTCCGCTGCCCGTGAATGCCGAAGCGGTCCACTTCGAGGAGGAGAGGGCCGTCCTGGCCGACCGGCGACACCGTCGGCGGCCCCACGATCGGCGCCTGGCCGACCGGAGAGACCGTCGGCGGGCCGGTGATCGGCATCTGGCCGACTGGCGGGACCGTCGGCGGCCCGGCGATCGGCCCGTCGTTCCCGGGGCCACTCGCACCCGGCGTGCCGCCGAGCACGGGCGTCACGGCCACGTTCGCCGTCGAGGCGGCGGTCGCGGCGGACCCTCCCGACTGGACGATCGTGACGGTCGTCGCGAACGTCCCCGCGTGGGCATAGAGGTGGTCGCCGGTCACGAGGTAGCCGGCGGCGGCGGCGGAGACCGAGCCGGCCGAGGCCGCCGTGCCGTCGCCCCAGTCGATCGTGGCCGCGAAGCCGGACGCGGCGCCTCCGTCGTCCTGCGTGAAGACGGCCACGGGGACGGCGACCAGGGCGATCCCTTCGACCCCGACGATCGTCACGCCGCGGGCGAGGATGGCCGGGACGATCACGTCGGCCGTGCTCCGTGCCGTCGCCGAGGCCCCGCCCAGGTCCGCGATGGTCACGAGGACCGCGAACGACCCGGCAACCGCGTAGGTCCTGGTGCCGACGACATCGAACCCTTGCGCGGCCGGATCGGCGGCGATCGTGCCCGCGGAATGGGTGCCGTCGCCCCAGTCGATCGTGGCCGAGTAGTCGCCGACCCGGGCCGAAGGGTCGGCGTCGGTGAAGGACGCGATCACGCCCGAGAATGGCACCCCACGAGAGGCATGAACGGCGATGCCCTGGGCCGTGATGGGCAGGTCGGTCACCGTCGCGCCGGTCATCGCGGACGCCGTGGAGCCGGCCTGATCGACGATCGTGACGATCAAGGCGTACGCACCTGCCACGGCATAAGTGTGATCGCCGATCGCCGCGAAGCCGCCTCCGGGAACGGCCTGGATCGTCCCGGGCGAGTCGGTGCCGTCGCCCCAGGCGACATCGGCCGTGAAGTCGCCGATCGAGCCGGAGGGGCCGGCGTCGGTGAAGGTGGCGACGACCCCGGTGAACTCCGTCCTCTCGGTCGCGAGGATCGTGGTGCCGAGGGCGGAAAGCGGCGGGACGACGACCGCGGAGACGATGCCGGTCGTCCTGGCCGAGGCCATCGAGCCGCCGGCATCGGCGATCGCGACGACCACGGCGTAGGCGCCCGCCTCGGCGTACGTGTGCGTGCCCGTCACGTCGAACCCGCCGCGAGCATTCGCCGCGACCTGGCCCGGGGAGGTCACGCCATCGCCCCAGTCGATCGTGGCTGAGTAGTCGCCGACCCGGGCCAGGGGGTCGGCGTCGGTGAAGGTGGCGACCACGCCGGTGAAGCCGACGTTCGGGGCCGCGGCGATGGTGGTGCCGATGGCCGAGAGCGGCGCGTCGGCCACTCTCACGAGGTCGGGTACCGTGGCCGGTGAGTTCAGGAGCACGGTCACGTCGTTGCCGGTTCCGACCACCAGGTCCGGCGCGCCGTCGCCGTTGAGGTCCGTCACCGCCAGAGATGAGGGGATGCCGTTCAATGCATAGATGATCTCGGGCCCGAAGGTGCCGTCGCCGTTTCCGAGCAGGACGCTCACGCCCCCGAACCCCGCGCCGCTGAGGTTCGCCTGGTCGGCGATCGCGACCCCGAGCTTGCCGTCGCCGTTGAAGTCGCCCACGACCAGGGCCACGGCCCCCGACCCGGCCAGGACGGTCGCGAGCGGGGCCTGGAACGTCCCGTCTCCGTGGCCCAGCAGCAGATACATCACCTGCGGGGCGATCGTGGCCCCATAGCTCGCGGCGGGGAAGACGACGACGATGTCGGGCTTGCCGTCGCCGTTGAAGTCGCCCACGGCGACCAGGGGGGCCGCGTCCTGGACCCCACGCATCGGGAGCGGGATCTCCGCCTCCGTCGCGAACGAGCCGTCGCCGTGACCGATGAGCACTCCGACGAAGGCGAGCTGGGCCGTGAGCAGCGCGGTCGGGACGGTCTCTCCCCGGGCGGTCACGAGGTCGAGCTTGCCGTCGCCGTTGAAGTCGCCCGCCGCGATCGTCCCGGACACGCCCGGGAAGTTATTGCCGAGGGCGGGGTCGGTGGCGGAGAAGATCGGCTCCTGGAACGTGCCGTCCCCCTTGCCCACCGCCACGTAGACCGAGTTCTGGAGCTGGGAGATCGACGAGTAGCCGTCCAGCGCCGCCAGGTCGGGCTTGCCGTCGCCGTTGAAGTCGCCGACCACGAGGTTGCTGCGGCCGCCGAGGTCGGGGAACTGGATGGGCGGCTGGAATGTCCCGTCGCCTTTGCCCGCGAGCAGTGCCACGTTGGTGCCCGCCTGAGCCGCGTTCGTGGTCACGATGTCGGCCTTGCCGTCGCCGTTGAAGTCGCCAACCGCGACCCCTTGCGGACTGTGGGGGCTGGCATAGGCGGGCGACGGGCCGACGAGGAACGCCGAGGCGGCCTCGAACGTGCCGTCGCCGACCCCTTGGAGCACATCCACGCCGGTGGACCCATAGTCGCCCGACGAGGCGACGTCGAGGAACGTGGAGGCGAGGTCCAGCTTGCCGTCGCCGTTGAAATCGCCGATCGAAAGGCCGAAGGGAGCGGAACCGATGTACTCGCCGATCGGGGCGAGGAACGTGCCGTCGCCTCGGTTCGCCAGGATCCGGAGCTGGTCGCCGACGACCTCGACGAGGTCCGCCTTGCCGTCATGCCGGAAGTCGCCCGCCATCAAGACGTAGGGGATGGGGCTGGAAGTGGAGGTGGGCGGGCCGGGGGGGTACGTCGCGGGGGCGCCGAAAGTCCCGTCGCCGAGGCCCAGCAACACCACGGTCGTCGAGTCGTAGCGAGTATAGGGAGAGGCCAGGTTGCCGAGTTCCTCGACCGCCAGGTCGAGCTTGCCGTCGCCGTTGAGGTCGGCCGCCGCGATCGACAGGGGCATCATGTCCGGGAGCGAGAGCGACGGGGCCTGGAACGTCCCGTCGCCGTTGCCCAGGAGGATGGCGAGGCCGGAACCGACGGAGTAGGTTTGCGAGCCGTCGTTCAGCCCGCCGAGCCCCGCGACCAAATCGAGCTTGCCGTCGCCGTTGAGGTCGGCCAGCGCGATCGGGCCGGCCGTCGCGGCCCCGGCGACGATCGCGGGGGCCTGGAAGGTCCCGTCCCCAAGACCCAGGAACACGATCGCCCCGACCAACGGGCCGGTCGCCACGAGGTCGAGCTTGCCGTCGCCATTGAGGTCGCCGGCGGCGAGATGCGAGAAGTTGGCATCGGCGTCGAAGCTCGCGGCGGCCCCGAACGTGCCGTCGCCCAGGCCCAGGAGGATGCTCACGCCCTGCGGGGTCGCGACGGCCAGGTCGGGCTTGCCGTCGCCGTTGAAGTCGCCGACCACCACGGCGGTCGGGGGATACAGGCCGGGGACCGGGTAGTTCACGCCCGGCGAGAAGGTGTCGTCGCCCCGGCCGAGAAGGACGGCCACGCCGGCGCCCAGGAGCACGACGTCCAGCTTGCCGTCGCCGTTGAAGTCGCCCGAGGCGATCCTCACCGAAGCATTGTTGTTCACGGCGATCGGCGCGGCCGTGAGGGTGGGTTGCGCGGCGAGGTAGGTACCGTCGCCGGCCCCTTTCAGGACGCTCACCGCGTCGTCGGCAGGGTCGATCGCCGTCAGGTCGGGCTTGCCGTCGCCGTTGAAATCGCCCGCCGCGATCGCGCCGTACTGGGTGCCGTTGG
The DNA here is from genome assembly GCA_963737655.1 of uncultured Planctomycetota bacterium. Classification (GTDB taxonomy): domain Bacteria; phylum Planctomycetota; class Planctomycetia; order Isosphaerales; family Isosphaeraceae; genus JAQGHR01. The sequence goes on from CAVTTN010000002.1 coordinate 788,204, forward strand.
AGGCGATGCCGGACCCGGCGGCGAAGGTGCTCGCCGTGACGAAGCCGGCGCCCGTGCCGAACAGGACCTCGACGCTCCGGCCCCCGAGCAAGGCGATGTCGGGGCGGCCATCGCCGTTGAAGTCGGCGGGGGAGATGGCCGCGTAGGATGCTTGCACCGACGGGAAGTCGCGGATTGGCCCGAACGTGCCGTCGCCGGCACCCGCGATCAGGGCCAGCGGCTCGAAGCCGAAATTGGCGACGGCCATGCCGTCCGCGCCGACCAGGTCGAGCTTGCCATCGCCGTTGAAATCGCCCGCCGCCGCCGGCACGAAGCCGTTGGAGGCGGGATAGGCCAGGGGTGCGGCGAACGTGCCATCGCCGGCGCCGAGGAACACGCCCTGGCTGGTGGCAATGTCCAGCTTGCCGTCGCCGTTGAAGTCGCCCGGGGTCACGTCCATGCCGGGGGCCACGGCCAGGGCCGCCCCGAACGTCCCGTCGCCGAGACCGAGCAGGAGGCTGGTCAAGGTCCCTCCGTGAGTGATGAGGAGGTCGGGCTTGCCGTCGCCGTTGAAGTCGCCGACGTGGATGGCGCTCTCATAGCCCAGGTTGAGGTAGCGCCGCGAGGGCGCGCCAAACGTGCCGTCGCCCTTGCCGAGGAGGATGCTGAAGCCGCCGCTGTAATCGACGATCCCGGCGGCGTGGGCGATCGCCAGGTCGAGCTTGCCGTCGCCGTTGAAGTCGCCCACGGCGACGTAGCCGAGGAGGGTCGAGTCCCCGAAGGTGATCGCCGGCCCGAATGTGCCGTCGCCGTTGCCCAGGAGGATGCTGTTGTTGGTCGCGATGTCGAGCTTGCCGTCGCCGTTGAAGTCGCCCACGACCACGTTGACGGAGTCCGAGCCGACGGGATAGCTCACCTCCGGCGCGAAGGTCCCGTCGCCGTTGGAGAGCATCACTTCCACCCCGATCGTGGCCGTCCCGTACGCGTCCGGGAGGCCGCCGAGCGCCACGAAGTCGGCCTTGCCGTCGCCGTTGAGGTCGGCGATCGTGAACGCACCCGACGGCCCGCCGCTCAGGTTGGCCGTCGGGGCCTGGAACATGCCGAGCTTGGCGGGCGTGGCCACGGTCGTGCTGCCCCCGGCGTCGCGGATCGTGACCTGGACGGTGAACGTGGCCGGACCTCCGTAGGTGTGGCTTCCCGTCACCTGGAAGCCACCGCCCGGCCTCGCGGCGACGACCCCGGCCGAGGTGGGCGAGCCGTCGCCCCAGTCGATCGTGGCCGAGAAGTCGCCGACCGAGCTGCCCGGGTTGGCGTCGGTGAACGTGGCCACCACGGCGGTGAACGGCGTGTTCTCGACGGGATTGATCGGCAGGGCGATCGCGGCCAGCGGCGCATCGAGCACCACGGCCGAGGTGCTCACGACGGCTGTCGCGGCCTGGGCCACCTGGTCCACTCCGAGCGGATAGGTCGTGGCGAAGGTGTCGCCGTCCGGACCGATCGCGATGCGGACGACCGAGCCGCCCGGATCGGTGGTCAACTCGGCCGTCAGGCCGTCGGCGGCCCGCAGTTGGAGGGCGAACGTGCTGCCGAACGACCCGTGATCCGGCTTCGATAGCGCGTCTCCCGAGACCGTCACGTCGAAGCTCAGGCTCGTGCCGAAGGTGAAGCCTTGCTTCGTCTCGCCGAAGGGCGAATTGTTGTGGAGGTCCAGGGTCGCCGGGAGCGTCCCTCCGCCGACGCTGGACAGGTTCGAGAGGAGGACGTCCGCCGACGACGACCCGGGCACGGCGGCGGCGTTGAACTGGAAATCGAGGAAGCCGGTGGAACCCGCGATCGCGGTCGTATCGACCACGACGTGATAGGTGACGTGACCCACGGCGTCGATGGCCGCCGAGGAGCTGGCGGCGGAATGGATCGTGCCGTCGGGCGCTCGCACGCTCACGCGGATCTGGTCCTGGCCTTCCTCGGCATAGGTGTGCGTGCCATCGACGGTGAACGCGCCGTCGCCGGTGGCCAGGATGCTCCCGGCCGAGGTCGTGCCGTCGCCCCAGAGGATCGTGGCCGAATACTGGCCGGCCGTGCTCGCGTCGGTCTCGGTGAAGCGGGCGACGGCGCCGGTGAACGCCTCGCCCTCGGTCGCCTGCACGGGCAGGTCGAAGACCTGCAAGACGCCGGCACCCTGCGCGTTGATCCGCTCGACGAACGCATCGTCTCCGGGATTGCCGAAGAGGCCGGTATAGGCCGGCTGGGCGGCGTCCAGGGTCCGCAGGTCGGTGGACGCGGTCTGGCCGGTGACGAAGACGTCCCCTGCCGAGTCGGCGGCGATCCCGTCGCCGGAGTCGTCGCCGTTGCCGCCCAGGTAGGTCGAATATAGCAACCCCGATCCGCCCGCCTGGATCCCGGCGACGAAGGCATCGGTCTTCCCCGAGGTGCCGTTGACGTCGGTCCCGCCCTGGGTGGCGGATTGCAGGGCGTGGGCGATCGGGAAGTCGAGCGAGGCGGTCTGCCCCGTGACGAACGCCTCGCCGGCCGCGTCCACGGCGATGCCGTTGCCCTCGTCCGCGTCCTGGCCCCCGAGGTACGTGGAATAGACCAGGGCCGCGCCGCCGGCCTGGATCTCGGTCACGAAGGCGTCGCCGATCCGGTTCGGATTGACGGCGGGGAGGAGGTCTCCCGGGTGCGATTGCAGGGCGTGGAAGGTGGGGAAATCGATCGACGTGGTGCTGCCGGTGATATAGGCGTTGCCGGAGGAGTCCACGGCGATGGCCCGTCCGGAGTCATGCGCGCCATCGGCCGGAAAGACGCCGGTCGTGCCGCCGAGGTAGGTGGAGTAGACCAGCCCCGCGCCGCCGACCTGGAACTCGGTGACAAACGCGACGGCATGGCCCCCGTCGTCCACGCCGGGGAACGTCGCCTGGAACGCGTTGAGCGTCGGGATGGCGGTGTCCGTGGTGCCGGTGATGTAGGCGTGCCCGGCCGGGTCCACGGCGATCCCGCCGACCTCATATCCGCCGAAGTAGGTCGAGTACACCAACGCCGAGCCGGTGGGGTTCAGCTCGGTCACGAAGACATTGCCGGGGGTCGTCTGATACGCATTTTTCAAGGGAAAGTTGGCCGATCGGGTCGTGCCCGTCACGTAGGCGTCGCCCGAGCCGTCGATCGCGATGCCAAGGCCCTCGTCCCCCTGACCGCTGCCGCCGAGGTAGGTCGAATAGAGGAGCTTCGAGCCGCTCGGGTCGAGCTTGGCCACGAACGCGACGAACCCGCCCGGGGCCACGGGTTCGAAGACTCCGCCGGTCGTCGGGAAGTCGGCCGAGGAGGTGTAACCCGTGACGTACGCGTCCCCGGCCGCATCGACGGCGATCCCCAGGCCGGCATCGCCCCCGCTGCCGCCCAGGAAGGTGGAGTAGACGAGGTGGCCCGAGGGGTCGAACTTGCTCACGAACACGTCGTTGCTGGAGAAACCCGTGCCGGTGTCGGCCGGCTGGAACGGCAGGAACGTCGGGAAGTCGTGCGAGGCGGTCGTGCCCGTCACGTAGGTATTGCCTGCGGCGTCCACGGCGATGGCGTTGCCGCTGTCCACGCCGCTCCCGCCGAGGTAGGTCGAGTAGATCAGGACCGGGTCGATCACCAAAGGGCGCGTCCGGTCGTAGACCCCGACGTGGAAGCCGACCTGGCCCGACCCTTCGAGGACATACCCGCCGGTCACGGCCTGGCGGACGCCGTTGACCTCCTGGTAGATCACCGGGGCCTGCTCGGTGACGTCGCCCGCGGCGGTGTGCAGGACGAGGTCGCCCTCGGAGTCGAGGTCCATGCCGTACGCCCCGGAGAACCCGAGCCGGATCGCCCCGGGGTCGGCGGCGGGGGCGAGCGTGAAGTTGTATTCCAGGCCGCCGTCGCGGTCGAGGTAGTCCAGGGCGATCCCGGGATAGACCTCCTCATATTCGACCCGGCCGAACCGCGGGACCCCGACCTGCCATGGATTGGACGACCCGTTCATGTAATTCACCGCGCCGGAGAGCTGATCGAGCCCGACCACCTGGGGCGAGGCGTTGGCGTCCACCAGCCGCAAGTCGAGGAGGGTGGGCGCCGGCGAGGGCGATCCCACCACTCCCGAGGGCGGCGTCGGCAGGCTGAGGATGGCCTCGGTCGCCGTGAGCGAGAGGCTCGAATCGGCCGTGCGGGACAGATACAGGACCCCGACGGGCGCCTGGCCCTGGTTGGCCTCGAACCCGCGAGGGGGGGCCGCGGGGTCGTCCGGCGGGCTGTCGAAGGCGAGCACGGTATAGGTGAAATTCCCCAGGCCCGCCGGGAACGTGAATGGGACCAGGAAGCCGGGGGTCGTCTGGCCCCTCTGGAGGGCCAGGGCGATCGAGGGAGCGACCCTCAGGAACACGTCGCCGGAGGGTAGCACCGTGGCACCCACCGGCGTGACTCCGGCAGGCAGGCCGCGGAAGTCCAGGTCGATCGGCAGCGGAATATCCACGGCGCTCGCGTTCGTGATCGTGAGCGTGTCGAACCGGATGATGCCGTTGGGGCCGTTGACCGGTCCGGCCACGTCGATGACCCGGACCTGCGGCGAGATCTCGGGCGTGGAGAGGATCGTGATCGGGGCCGAGGCCGTCCCGCCGGTGTCGTCGGTCAGGGTGACGGTCGCGTGGAGCGTCCCGGATTTCGCGAAGGGGTGGTCGCCCGAGACGGTGATCGTGTCGCCCGAGAAGGCCAGGACGCCCGACCCGGGGGGCGAGCCGTCGCCCCAGTCGATCGTGGCGACGTATTCGCTCTTGCCGACCTCGATCCCGCCCGGGATGGTGAACCTGGCGAGCTCCAGGCTGCCGGGATCGATCCCCTGGAAGACCTCGACCGTGGGCAGGGCCGGGAGCGCCACGGGCGGCGAATCGATCACGACGGCCGTGCTCGCCCCGAGGATCTGAGGGCTTCCGCCCAGGTCGCGGATGGCCACCGTCACGGGGAAGTCGCCCTCCTCGGCATAGGTGTGCGTGCCGGAGACGAGGAAGCCGTCGTTGAAGCTCGGCGCCAGCTCGAACAGGGGGCTGGACGAGAGGTCGGGCGTGCCCGGGCCGAAGGGGACCTCGTACAGGGTCGCCGCCCCCCCCCCGGCGATGGCGTAGAACCGGTTCGCCACCGGGTCGTGGAGGTCGTAGGCCAGGCCGCCGGTGAAGCCGTCGCCGAGGAGGAACTCGGGCGTGACCTTGCCCCCGACCGGGTCGAGGCGGACGAGGGTGGACACGCCCCCGGAGTCGTTGCTCACGGCGTAGAACGAGCCGTCGGCGGCATCCCAGGTCAGGCCGGTGAACCGGGCCGATCCCAGGGCGAGGACCGGCGTCACGGCGTGGTCCACGCCGATGGAGTCGAGGGTCGATGCGCCGGTCGAGTCCGTGTCAATGGCGTAGAGCTTGAGGTCCGATTGGTCGTACGCCAACCCGCCGCGGAAGCCCAGGCCCAGCACGAAGTCGGGGGTGAGCAACCTCCCGTCCAGGGGGTCGAGGTCGATGAAATCCAGGGTGGATACACCGGCCGCATCATTGGAGATGGCATAGAAGTACACGTCCTGCCCGGAGGACGAGGGGAGGGCCGCCAGGCCGCCGTCAAACCCCGGCCCGAGCTTGATCAAAGGCTTGACCTTGCCGTCCAGGGTCGCCTGGTAGAGATATGGGATGCCGTCGTCCGCGATGTTGGCCGGGTTGAATTTCACGGCGTCGTAGTTGCCGACCGCGAACAGCGTCCCGGACTCCGCGCCGATGGTCAGGCCCGTGCTCCCGCTGGCGGAGATGATGCCCCTGTCGGGGAGGCTCCCGTCGCCCCAGTCGATCGTGTCCGCGTAATCGCTCACCATCCCGCCCGGGTCGGCGTCGGTGAAGGTGGCGACCACGCCGGAGAAGACCTGCCCCTCGATCGGCCTGAGGGCCTTGCCGGTCGCTTTCAGGATGTTGTCATCGACGTCGACTTCATCGGTGACGGAAGTCGTGGCCCCGCCCACGTCCAGGATCGTGACCTTGAAGGTGAACTTCCCCTCCTCGGGGTAGGCATGGGTGGCCGTGACCTTGAACCCGCCGCGATCATCGGCCGCGATCGTGCCCGGCGAGGGGTCGGTCTTGTCGCCCCAGTCGATCGTGGCCGAGAAGTCGCCGGCCTTGCCGTTGGGGTCGGCGTCGGTGAAGGTGGCGACGACCTCGGTGAAGGCCTCGCCCTCGTCCGGGTTCACGTCCACGGCCTTCGCGGTCAGCGGCGAATCGGCCACCCGGGCCACGCCGAAGGAGCCGGAGGCGACCTCGAATTGCGGGGGGGTCGGGTTCCCGGCGAGCTCGGTGCTGTTGTCGGCCCAGGCGGGCGTGAGCACTCCGGCGAGGAAGGTCAGGCCGGTGTTGGTCCCGTACTGGGCGCTCATCCCCGACGCATCCAGGAGCGGGTCGGCCGCGTTGGAGAGGCCGGTGCTCACCGCCTGGTTCGGCGAGAACGTCAGGCCGCCGTCGCCGCTGATGGCGACATAATATTTCGCCTTCAGGCCGAGCAAGTCGTCGCGGGTGTCGTACCAGCCGACGGCGACCTCGCCGTTGGTCGGGTCCACGGCCAGGCTGGGCAGGAATCGGCTGGCGGTGGTCACGGCGACGTCGTTGACGCGGACCGGGGCGGACCAGTGGAGGCCCGAGTCGTCGGACGAGCGGACATCGATGCTCGTCGCGGTGCTCCCGACCGAGGGGGCGTCGGTATACACGAGGTAGACTCGGCCCCGGCGGGGGCCGTTGCTCAGGTCGTAGGCCAGCGCCGCCCCGGCCGTAATCCCTCGCTGGGATTGGGCGGGGATCGTGGTGAACGACGTGACCCGCGTGTCCGCGGCCGGCCGTGTCGGGCCGAACGCCGCCGGGCCCGGGCCGTCGGGATCGAGGCTGGTCGAGATCGAGTCGATTCCCGCCATCGCGCCGGGCTTCTGCACGAGGGCCAGGACCTGCCCGTTGGGGCCGACGGCGATCGCGCCGAAGTTGCGGTCGCCGGTGTCCGGCACCACCTCGACCCCGGCGGCCTGGACGTTGGCCAGGTGCAGGCCCGTCGTCGTGAAGGCGAACGGCCGGAACTGGTCCAGGTCCAGGTCCTTGGCCGAGACCCACACGCTGGCCGTCGCGGCGACGGGACCCGGGCCGGTGGCGATCATCGGAGGCCCGACCCCGGACGCTCCGCTGGAATGGGCCGCGGCCAGCGCCTCGAAGGTCAGGCCGCCATCGTCGCTGTAGACGACCACGATCGCGTCGTCGGCCTCGTCCACGTACGCCAGGAACAGGTTCCCGAACTGGTCGAAGACCGCCCGGGGGGAGCCGAGGGCCTCGGGCAGCGAGTCGGTCCCGTCGGCGATCACGCGTGACTTCCAGATCGCCCCGCCGTCGGTGCTGGTGGCCACCAGCAGGCCGAGCGAGCCGTCGACGTTCGACGCCAGGAACCGATGCGACGGCGTGGTCGGGTCGGCGGCGGTCGTCTCGGAGTTCTCGTCGCCGGGGTGGACGCTGGCATCGTTGGCGTTGGTCGCGGACAGGTCGTCGGCGGGGTCGTTGATCGTGACCACGATCGGGAATCCGCCCGTGCCCAGGTAGGTGTGAGACCCGGTGACCTGGTACAGGCCGGCCGAGGTCTGGGCGATCTGCCCGGCGGTCGGGGGCATGCCGTCGCCCCAGTCGATCGTGGCGGTGAAGTTCACGGCGTTCAGCGTGGGGTCCTTGTCCAGGAAGAGCGTAACCTCCTTGTTCGCGAAGGCCTGGCCCTGGCTGGCGTCCACGGCCTCGCCCCGGACCACGAGCGGCGCGAGCGAGACCCTCGCCGTGGCGACCCGGGCGGCGGCCATGTCGAACTGCGGGAGGTCGCGGTTCCCGGCCAGGGCCGGGCTGTTGTCCGCCCAGGCTGGATTGACGATGCCGTTGACGAAGGCGAGCCCACTGTAATCGCCATACTGGTTCCCCTGTCCGGCGCCGTTGAGGGCGAAGCCGGGGCTATTCGCGGGCGTGAGCGAGGCATCGGACATCCCCACGCTTACCGGCACGTCGGCCGAGAACGTCAGGCCGCCGTCGTTGCTGATCGCGACGAGGAACTGGGTCTTCGTGTCGTTGGGATCGCTGCGCGTGTCGTACCAGGCGACCGCGATGTCCCCGTCGGATTGATCGACGGCCACGCTCGGCAGGAACAATGTGCTGTCGCCGTCGGAGTTGTCGACCCGCTTCGGGCTGCTCCAGGTCCGGCCGTCGTCGTCGGAAAATCGGATCACGAGGAACGTGTCGATGTTTTGGGGAGTGAGGCATTCGGTGTAGACGAGATAAACGCGGCCGTCGTGAACGCCCCCGCTGCGGTCGTAGACGAGATTCGCCTCCGCGTCCACGGTCCTCGTCTGCTGCGGGGCGACGGGCTTGCGCGCACCCACGTTGGTGGTCGCGGCGACGGTCGCGGGTCCGAATCCCAGCTTGCCCAGCCCGTCGGGGTCGAGGCTCACCAGGATGTTGGCCGGGCCGAGTTCCGGCGCGGGGTCGTCGTCGGACGCGGCGCCGGTCTGCCAGTTCACGAGCACCTGGCCTTTCGGCCCTAGGGTGATGCTTCCAAAATTCCCCCCCACCGAACCCGGCACCTCGGCCGGGACGGCGTCGAACGGATCGACCTTGCCCAGCCCCGTCACGCGGGAGCCGATTGCTTCGATCATTCCCGAGGTCTGGTCCGAATACGAGATCCAGACGCTGCCCACGGGCACACTCGCCGTGCTGCCAGGGCCGGGGCCGGTCGCGATCGACGGCTGATCCACGCCCATCGCGCCAATGGCGGGGAACGACGCCAGCGGGGTGAAGGTCTTGCCGCCATCGACGCTCATGATGATCTCGACCGTCGCCCCGGCCGCGCTGACGTAGGTCAGGAACAGGTTCCCGAAGTTGTCGAAGGTGGCCTGGGGGTCGGAGAAGGCGTCGACGATCTGGCCGTCGTTGTCGCCGATCAGGTGGTCCTCGGCGTCCGTCGGGGTCCAGGTGACCCCGCCGTCGGTGCTGTAGGCGGCGAAGAGGCCGCCGCGGAAGCCCCCGACCGGGGCCGGCAGCGCCTGGCTGTTGGAGGCGGAGAACACGCGGGACGGGTTCGACGGGTCGATCGCGATCGTGGTCTCGGACTGGTTCCGCAAGAGCCGGGTCACGTCGGTGGCGTTGTCGGCATCGCGGCCGGTGAGCGTGTCATGCACCGTCACGACCACGGGGAAGGTCCCGACCTTCATGTAGGCGTGGTTGCCGGAGACCTGGAACGGCGTGCCGGGGCCTCCGGGCTGGACGATCGGCAGGGCGTTCGAGATCGTCCCGTCGCCCCAGTTGATCTTGGCCGTGAACTCGCCGGGCTGGGCCTTCGTGTCCAGGGTGGTGAACGTGGCCACCGGGCCGGACACCGGCACGCCCTTCGACAGCACGAGGGGGACGCCGATCACCGTCAAGGTGCGCCCGGAAATCTTCGCGACGAAGGCGTCCTCGAAGCCGTCGAGCGACGCTTGCACGGGGTCGGTCGCCGGGGTCACAGGGAACGTGGCCGAGAGGGTGAAGCCCGAGATGTAGGCGTTGCCCACGGCATCAAGGGCGATACCCAGGCCGCTATCGTCGCCGGCGCCCTGGCCCCTGTTTTCGCCGGAACCTCCCAGGTAGGTCGAGTAAACGAGTGAGTGGCCGTCGAGGCTGAACTCGGCGGCGAAGGCGTCGCCGAGATACTGGTTACCGAGGGCTGCGGCCGGTCCGCCGAAGGTCGCCTGGATGGCGTTCTTGGTCGGGAAGTTGGTGGAGGAGGTCGAGCCGGTCACGAAAGCGTGGCCCTGCGAGTCCACGGCGATGCCCCGACCGACATCCTCGCCGTTGCCGCCCAGGAGACTCACATAGACCAAGCTCTGCCCGTCCTGGCTGAACTTCGCCACGTAGGCATCGGACTCCAAGATCCCATTGAGCGGTGCTGGGGTATCGCCCAGCGCGGGTTGGGGCGCGCCCACGAGCGGCAGGTCGGCGGCGTTGGTGGAACCCGTGATGTAGGCGAAACCGTGGGGGTCCACGGCGATGGCACGGGCCGAGGTCAACGTGTCCAGGTCGCCGTACGGGGGCTCGTTGTAAGGAGTCGTCCCCTTCAAGACGGCGGAGTAGATCAGGTCCGAGCCGGCGGGGTTGAACTTCGCCACGAAGGCCCCCACATAGCCCTGGATGGGTGCCCCCAGCCCGGCCGACGACTTGGTGGGGAAATCGCTCTCACTCGTCTCCCCCGAAACGTAGGCGTCGCCGTCGCCGTCGACCGCAATCCCGTAGCCGCCATCAATGGAGCCGACACCGCCGGTGTTACCGTGGAGGTAGGTGGAGTAGACGAGTGCGGTGCCCGAGGAGTTGATCTTGGTGACGAAGGTGGACGGCGATTCGAAATTGGTTTTCCCCGGGCCCTGCTGATATGCCCCCGGGGTGGTCGGGAAATCGGTCGTCTCGGTGCTTCCGGTCAGGTACACGCTGTCGTCGCTGCCCAGGGCGATGGCGTTGCCGTAGTTCAGTCCGTTGCCCCCGAGGGTGGAGGCGAAAATGAACGCCGTGCCCGTGGCGTTCAGTTTCGCCACGAACGCGGCCGGGCCGTTGAGCTGCTCGGCCTGGAGGGGCTTGCCGTCCGGGGAGTTGCTCACCGTCGGGAAGTCGCCATCGACCGTGTACCCCGTTATGTACGCATCCCCCGCGTCGTCCACCGCGATTCCTTCGCCGACATCGTCTCCCGTCCCGCCGAAATAGGTGCTATAGAGTACGTTCGCGCCGGCAGGGTCGAGCTTCGTGACGAAGGCATCGTAGGGTAGATCAGAGTTGGTAATCGTGCCGGACTGCGGTTGCGCGGAGCCGGCCGTCCCGGGGAAGTCGGTGGAGGTCGTGAGTCCCGTGACGAAGGCGTCGCCCGCGGAGTCCACGGCGATACCGTGGGCCTCGTCTATGCCGCTTCCGCCCAGGAACGTCGAATAGACGAGCACGGGGTCGATCACCAGGGGCTGGCTCGCGTCGTACGCGCCGACCTGGAACCCCACGCGATGGTCGCCCTGCAAGACGAAGGCCCCGGAGACGGCCCGACTGGCGCCGTCGATCTCCTGCGAGAGGACCGGGGCGTGCTCCACCACGTCGCCGACGGTCGTGCTCAAGATGAGGTCGCCGCCGGCGTCCAGGGCGATCGAATCCGCCCCGCTGATGTCCAGGGCGATCGCGCCGGGGTCCGCGCCGGGGGCGACCGTGAAGTCATATTCCAGTTGGCCCGCGTTGCCGTAATAGGCGAGATCAATGCCCGGGTAGACCTGCGGGTATTCGACCCGCGCATAGTTGGGGATGCTGGTGTGCCAATCGGCCGGGTCGCTGCCGATCAGGTAGTTGCTCTTGCCGGGCAGCTCGTCGACGCCCGCCGGCCGCGACGCGAGGCTGGCGCCGACGAGCTGCACCCCGAGGACGCCGGCCGCGGGGGCGGCGGAGGCCGGCTCGCCGTTCGCCGCGCCGGCCTGCAATCGCAGGAGGGCCTCGCCCGGGGTCAGGAAGAGGGCGTAGCCGCCGCCCCGCGACAGGAACTGGACCTGCGCATCGGCCTGGCCCTGGTTCGGCTCGAAGCTCAGGGGGGTCTGCCCGTAAGACGCCAGGCCCTGGCTCGCCTCGGCGCCGGCCCCGCTGAGGAGACACCGGCTTTCCAGCCACTCGACCCGGGGTCGCATCGAGCCGAGATGGACGGTGCGCCTGGCCAGGGCGGACCTTCGTCGTCGTTCGCGGGATCCATGGAGTGCCATGATGTCTCGACCTTCGCTGGAGAGGCTTCGGGCCGGTCGGTCGCGGCGGCCCGCGACCGCCCCCATCTACCGATCTCGATCGGGGCGAGTTGTGGGACAGGGATTCGGCGGGAATTCCGGATTCGCCCCTGAACGTCTCCTCAACACTTACAAATTTTGTTAATATAAAGTCGAAGGCCGCGCCCGGCCGACGCGGCGAGTCCCGACCGGCTTGAGCGGAGCATGCGGATACCGCCCGCCGGGCGCCTCGGCACCGCCAGGGAGTTCCCGGATGTCGTCGCACGACGCAGGTTCCATCACGCGCTGCATCGTCGAGATGAAGGCCGGGGACGACGCGGCCGTGCAGACGCTCTGGCATCGCTACTTCCGCGGGCTGGTCCGCCTGGCCCGCACCCGCCTGGGCAGGTCGCCCCGCGCCGCGGCCGATGAGGAGGACGTGGCCCTGAGCGCCTTCCACAGCCTGTGCGTCGGGGCGGCGGGGAATCGCTTTCCCCGGCTCGACGACCGGGACGATTTGGGGCGGCTCCTGGCGACCATCACGGCGAGGAAGGCCCTGGACCAGATGGGCCGCCAGCGCCGCCTGAAGCGCGGCGGCGGGCGCGTCCTGGACGAGTCGGAGCTGGCCGGGCGTGGCGGGGGCGCGGGCCTGGACGGGATCGCGGGCCTGGGGCCGACCCCCGAGGTCGCGGCGGCCCTGGCCGAGGGGCACAGCCGGATGTTCGACGCCCTCCGCGATGAATCGCTCCGCCGCGTCGCCCGCATGCGGCTGGAGGGCTACAGCGTCGCCGAGGTCGCCCAGAGGCTGGGCTGCAACCGCCGGACGGTCACGCGTAAGCTCGACCTGATCCGCCTGACCTGGCTGGAGTTCGACCTCCCATGAGCGCCGACCGGCACCCGGAGGCGGGGCCGCCTCCGAGGTGGCATGCCGAGCGAGTGGACGAGATCTGCGACCGGTTCGAGGCGGACTGGAGGGCCGGTCGGCGGCCGAGGATCGAGGACCATCTGGACGCCGCCCCGGACTCGGGGCGCCCGGATCTCTTCAGGGAACTCCTCGCCACGGAATTGGAGCTGCGACGGGCCGATGGCGGCCGTCCCAGCCCTCGCGATTACCTGACCCGGTTCCCCGGCCACCCCACCTTGATCGGCGAGGCCTTCCACGAATCGCAGACTCCCGGATCGGCTCTCCTGGGAGGGCCGGCCGAGACTTTGCCGCCCTCCTCGGCGGGGACGACCGGCGAGCCGACCCTGTACGAAGGAGACCGGCCGGCCGGGGCACGACGCATCCCCGAGGTGCCCGGCTACGAGGTCCTGAGCGAGCTCGGCCGAGGCGGGATGGGCGTGGTCTACCTGGCCCGGCAGGTCCGGCTCAATCGCCTGTGCGCCCTGAAGATGATCCTGGCCGGGACGCACGCGGGCCCCGGCTCCCTCCTGCGGTTCCTGGCCGAGGCGGAGACGGTCGCCCGGCTCGAGCATCCCAACGTGGTGCGGGTCCATCACGTCGGCGAGGCCGGCGGCCTCCCCTTCCTCGAGCTGGAATATCTCCCCGGGGGCAGCCTCGACCGGAAGCTCGACGGCACGCCCTGGCCGCCGAGCCGGGCGGCCCCCCTGGTCGAGGCGCTGGCCCGGGGCATCGCCGATGCGCACCGCCTGGGCATCGTCCATCGCGACCTGAAGCCATCCAACGTCTTGCTGGCGGCCGACGGCCAACCCAGGATCACCGACTTCGGCCTGGCCAAGGCCCTGGGCATCGACAACGGACTCACGCAGACCGACTCGATCCTCGGATCTCCCTGCTACATGGCCCCCGAGCAGGCCCAGGGCAAGGCGCGCGATGTCGGGGCGGCGGCCGACCTGTACGCGCTCGGGGCGATCCTCTATGAGCTGACCACCGGCCGGCCGCCGTTCAAGGCGGCGACGGTCATGGAGACCCTGGAGCAGGTCCGCACCGCCTCGCCCGTGCCGCCCAGTCGCCTGCTCCCCAGCCTGCCGCGCGACCTGGAGACGATCTGCCTGAAGTGCCTGGAGAAGGAGCCTTCCCGGCGGTACGCGACGGCCGGGGATCTGGCCGAGGAACTCGGCCGGTTCCGTCGCGGAGAGCCGATCCGCGCCCGCCCCCTCGGCCGGGCCGGACGCCTGGCGCGCTGGGGGCGTCTCAACCCCAGCCTCATGGCCACGGGCTCGCTGGCCGCTCTGGCCCTGCTGACGGCGGCGGCCCTCTCCATCGGGTTCGGCATCCACCAGGCCCGCGCCGCCCGGGACCTCCGCGCCGCCCTGGTCGAGGCGCGACGACTCTCGGTCAGCTCGACCCTGGAGCGAGGCCAGTCGCTCTGCGAGCAGGGGGACATCGATCGCGGCCTTTTGTGGATGGCCCGCGGCCTCGAGATCAGCCAACAGGCCGAGGCCGACCCGCTCCATCGAGTGATCCTCGCCAACCTGACCGGGTGGGCGAGACGGCTCCATCCCCTCCGGCAATGCCTCGAGCATCGAGGCGCGATCCGCTGCATCGCCTTCAGTCCCGACGGCCGGACGATCGCCACGGGAGGCGACGACCGATCCGTTCGGCTCTGGGACTCTTCCAACGGCCTCCCTCTGGGGCCGCCTCTGCCTCATCCCGGGCCGGTGGCGAGCGTGAAGTTCAGCCCCGACGGTCGCGCCTTGCTCAGCTTCGCAACGACCGGCCCGGCCTTCCTCTGGCGCCCGATCGGGGGCCGGCAGGTCGCACTCCCTCTGGGGCATCCCGGTCCCGTCCGCGTGGCCGCCTTCCGGCCCGACGGGCTCCGCGTCCTGACCGGCGGTGCCGACGGCTCGATCCGGTCCTGGGACGCCCGCTCCGGCGACCCGATCGGCCCGGTCCTGCGCCATCGCGGGCCCGTGACCGTCGCCGTGTTCGCCCCCGCGGGCGGGTCGATCTTCTCCGCGAGCGAGGACGGGACCGCCGCCCTGTGGGACTCCGACACGGGCGAACTCCTCCACGCGCTCGGCCACGGAGGCCGGGTCGACGTGGCGGCCTTTCGGCCCGACGGGGCGATGGTCGTCACGGGCGACGGCGAAGGGATCGCCCGGCTCTGGGATTCGGCCACGGGGAGGCCCGTGGGCGAGGCCCTGCGCCACAGCGCCGGCGTGGAGGCGGTCGCGTTCAGCCCCGACGGCCGGCTCGTGGTGTCGGCCAGCCGCGACTGGAGGGCCCGGCTCTGGGATTCGGCCACCGGTAGGCTCATCGGCCTGCCCCTTCGCCATCATGGCCCGGTCATGGCCGCGGCCTTCAGCCCCGACGGCCGGCTCATCCTGACCGGAAGCCTGGACGGCAACGCCCGCCTCTGGGAGACCACCACCGGGCAGCCCGTCGGCTCGCCGCTGATGCATCGCGGGGAAGTCACCTCGGTCTCGTTCGGACCCGACGGCCGATCCGCCCTCACGGCCGGCTCGCTGAGCGTCGCCCAGCTCTGGGAGATCCCCGCGGACGATCCCTCGCCCGCGCACTTCCCCTTCGAAGGCGACCTGAACGCCATGGCGATCAGCCCCGACGGGACGATGCTCGCGCTCGGGTCCACGGATTCCTCGGCGAGGGTCTTCGAGGTCGCCACCGGTCGGAGTCTGGGCGGCCCGCTCCATCACGACGACGAGGTCCGTGCCCTGGGATTCAGTCGCGACGGCAAGGTCGTCGCCACGGGCAGCGAGGACCGGACCGTCCGCCTCTGGGAGCCGAAGACCGGCCTCCCGATCGGCCCGCCGCTCCGGCACGTCGACAAGGTCCATTGCCTGGCCCTGAGCCCCGACGGCCGTCGGATCGTCACGGGCACACGGTCCGGCCTCGTCTGCCTCTGGGACGTCGGGACCGGACGGAAGTTGGGCGAAAGGCGACGGCATGGCTCGCCCGTCCTGGCCGCGGCCTTCAGCCCCGACGGCTCGACGTTCCTGACCGGTGGGGCCGACCAGACCGCAAGGCTCTGGAAGACGGACACGCTCGATCCCGTGGGCGGACCCCTGGACCATCCCGGTCAGGTGTTGGCGGTCGCCTTCAGCCCCGACGGCCGGCTCGCCGCGACCGGCGGTTCCGACAAGGCCCTCCGGCTCTGGGACGCGTCCTCGGGCGCGTCGCTCGGGACTCCCCTGGTGGACCGAAGCCCGATCCGGACCATCGCCTTCGGTTCCGGCGGCCGCTCGGTTTTCCTGGGCGGCTGGGTCGGCCCGTCGCGACTCTGGGACCTGGCCACTCGCGAGCCGATCGGGCCACCCGTGCAACACGAAGGAGGGTGCATGGCGACGACCTTCGATCGGGACGGGACCCGGATCCTGATCGCCCTCTCCGACGGCTCGGCCCAGCTCGTCGCCGTCCCCTCACCCATGCGAGGCGAGGTCGGCCGGATCGTCACCTCGATCCAGGTCATGGCCAATATGGAGATCGATTCCCTGGGCGGCATCCAGTTGCTCGACCACCGCGATTGGCTCCAACGCAAACGTCGCCTGGGAGAGGAGTACGGCCCGCAAGCCCCTTGAGAAACTCCATCGCTTCAGGTCACCGTCCCCGGGCGAATGTCGCTTTTCGCACCCGGCCTGGACGAAACCGAGCGGACCTTTCGAGGCGCCGATAAACACAAGTGCTTATCTCTCGGCTGATTGCCGCTAAGAGGGAAGAGGGGACATTCTTGCTCTATAGAAAACCCATTGAGAATGAGGAAACGAGTAGGTCCGACTTCAGTCGGGCCTGCGAAACAAGGAAGTCTTGTAGGCCCGACTGAAGTCGGACCTACTCGTATCGATACTTCAAAGGATTTTGTACAGAGCAGGACATTCTACTTTTCCGCTTCCCTGATTTCCCAAGTCAAGCAGACCCCGACCGCGACTCCCCCGTACCCGACGTCTTCCTGGGCCGTCCCCGAGGCCGCATGGCGGACTCCAGGCCGAGTTCGGCGGCGGTTCGTCGGGCCCATTCGTCCGACCCGAACGGGGAGCCCCGCGCGACGCAGCGCCGCATCGCCGCCAGTTCCGACTCCCCCAGCGGCCGGTTGACCCGCTTGACCCATGAGGCCACCTTGCCGATCTCCGGCAGCGGCTCCAGGGGGACCGGGCCGGGCGGCCTCTTGCGGGCGTGCAGCGAGCCATGGGGCCAGAGTTCGGCCCGCTCGACCAGCCCGGCGCGCAGGGCGTTGCCCTCGACATACCGCAGGACCGTCACGAGGTGGCCGTCCTCCTGGCAGGGGAACGCCTTGAACCGGCCCTGCCAGACGTGCCCGCTGGAGCCGTAGTGGCGACGATAGCGCCCGACGTGGCTCGTCATCAGCCACTGCATCCAGCGCGACAGGTCGCCGTCGCCCAGCGGCCTGAGGACCAGGTGGAAGTGGTTGGGCATCAGGCAGTAGCCCAGCACGCGCATCGGCCGCCGGGCCCCGGCCGCGGCGATCAGCTCGGCGAAGGCCTCACAGTCGGCCGGCGTGTGGAAGACCTCGGCGCCGCCATTGCCGCGGTTCAAAACGTGATAGCAGTAGTCGGCGGCCGAGGCCCGTGCGGTGCGTGGCATGGCCTCAATCTAGCCGGCCTGCGGGAGACGGTCAAGGAAAAAGTAGAATGTCCCCTTTTCCTCCTCCGCATAGGGCGTCCAATTCGTCCAACTTCGAAACGTCAGCACGCACGGTGACGGCGTCTCCACCCGGCAGATCCTTGGCTTGGTCGGCGTTCTTCCCATCGCGACCAACGACGACACGCGCCCCTGCTCTCTGGGAAGGCATTGGCTGTCGCCAGACCGTTTCGCCCCTCCCGCCCGTGATCACCGGGAAGCGAAACTCCGCGAGTTAAGCGCGTGCCCGCTGCCTTCACAGTTGCGACCAACCGCCGTCGACGGGAAGTTCCGCGCCGGTCGTGAAGGTCGCGTCGAACGCGAGGAAGAGGACGGCCTTCGCGACTTCCTCCGACGTCCCGAAGCGCTTCATCGGATTGGCTTCGCGCATCTGCCCGGTGAGGTGGGCGGCCGCGTCTTTATCGGGGAACGCTTTGCCGATGATCGGCGTCTCGATGGGGCCGGGCGACACCGCGTTGACGCGAATCCCCCGAGGAAGAAGCTCGGCGGCGAACACCCGAGCGAAGGATCGAAGCGCGGCCTTGGCTGCTCCATACGCGGCGATGGCGGGCATTCCCTTGACGTTGGCGATCGAGGTCGTGAGGACGACAGCGCCTCCCTGGTTCATCAGCGGCGAGAGCTTCTGGACCGCGAAGAACGGCCCCTTGGCGTTCAGGTTGAACATCTCGTCGAAGGTCGTCTCGGTCGTGTTCTCGAGAGGGGCGAAGAGGCCGAGCCCGGCGTTGACGAAGAGCAGGTCGAAGGTGCCGAACTCGGCCTTCACCCGAGAGGCGAGGGCGTCGATGTCCGTCAACGAACGGGCGTCGCTCGAAACCACGACGCCGCCCTTCCCCAGCTCTTTCTGCGCCGATTCCAGGCCGGCCTGCGAGCGACCCGTCACCAGGACGCCCGCGCCCCCATCGAGGAGCATCTTCGCCGTCGCCAGCCCGATGCCGCTCGTGCCGCCGATGATCACCGCCGTCTTACCTGGGTACCGTTCCATGGGTATTCTCCTCGAGAAGTTTGGGTCGCTTGGCTGATTTTGAACTGTTCGGGATGATAATAGACACGATGGCCGCGCGGTCAAGGGATTTTTGAACTAGTTATTTCAAAATACCGCAGGACCCGGTGGACGAGCGCGCGGCGCCGCAATCGCATGCGGATTCGGGTCACCGCGACCATTTCGCGGCGGCTGGCGCTCCTTCAGGACACCGCGCTTGAGGCTGGGTAAGACAAATCGACGCCGGAGACCCTGACGACGGCCTGCCACGCGGCTTCCTGGCTGGCGCGATCGTGGAGGTGTGGGTGGCGCTGCGCCTCGATCGGGCCTGTGAACTTCCCTTGAGCCGAGGCGAAGAATTGCCCCGAGACGTCGGTTCCGAACTCCGACGCCCGGAGGTACCGACCGGCCGCGGCCTCCGGCGTCTGATTCATGCCGGGAATGAGGTTCACGATTGGGATAAACAGATACCTCAACGCCGGGCCCGCGTTTCGCACCACCTTGGTGTCGGTCGCCGCACCGGGCGAGACGGCGTACGCGGCCATGCCGGATGGCAACCGGCGCGCCAGCGCCGCGACCCACCAAGCGATGATGAGCTTCGCGTCGGCATACGCATTGTTGGGCACGTACTTCACGTTCGGACCGTTGCGGATCAGGGCTTCCACAGCGGCGGTTCGGTCACCCTGGCGGTGTTTGGCCGCGAAGGCTGGCACGTCGGTGTAGCTGAAAAAGGGTACGCCCCCGCGGGCAGGTTCCGCGCCGGAGATCACGATCCGCGCGTTGGGGCTCAGCAGGTTGGCGCGGAGCAACCCGACGGTCAGTTGATGATGGCCGATCAGCGGGGCCTGAGAAGCTTCGATGCCCTCCGCGGTGAGCACGCGCGCCTTGCCAGGGACCATCCCGGCATTGAGGAGTAGGAAATCGATCGACCGACCTCGCTTGACGAGCTCGGAGAGGGCGGACTGGACGCTGGACGGGGTGTCCAGCTCCAGCTCCAGCGGCGTGAAGACCTGTCGTTTGGTCTCCGCCGCGAGTTGAGCGGCCGTTTCTTGAACCCGGGCCAGGCTGCGCCCGGTGACGATGACCTCGCGCCAGCCCTCGGCGGCGAGCATGCTGGCTGCCGCATGACCGAGCCCGGAGGTGGTGCCGGTGACGAGAGCGATCGAATGTTCCATGGGCGGCTCCGTGGTGAAGGTCGAGTCGTGAGGCCTCGCGAGGCCGGGACCGACTTGCTAATTTCGAACGGTTCGGTTATATAATTAGTGCCGTGGAAACTGTCAAGGAGTTTTTAACTAAATGGTTCAAAATAATGCCAGGTCGCGAGGACGGCCACGCAGCTTCGACGAGAGGGACGCGCTGGAAAGGGCGACCCAGGTATTCTGGTCGAAGGGCTACGACGGAGTGACGATCGACGATCTCGTCGCCGGGATGGGCGTGGGACGGCCGAGCCTGTATGCCGTCTTCGGCGACAAGCGGACGTTATTCTTGCGCGTCCTCAAGGATTATGCAGAGAAGAAAGGCACACTCGCCGCGAAGGCGCTGCTGTCGCCGCAGACGCTTCGCGACTCGCTCGCCGCCTTCCTGAAGCACGCCGTCAAAACTGCGACCGAGAAAGGGTCCGCTCGGGGATGTCTTCTCGTCTGCGTCGCGCCGCTCGTGAGCGACCCTGAGGTCCGGCAGTTCCTGCAGGACGCGGCCGCCGGCGCGGCGGCGCTGGTGGAAGGTCGTTTCCGGGACGGGATCACCGCCGGAGAAATCCCGTCCGACTTTCCCGTGGCCGTCCGCGCGAGCCAGCTCATTGATCTTGTTCGTGGCCTCACGATGCGTGCGCAGCTAGGCACGCCGCGCAAGACGCTCCTCAGGGATGCCGAGGAGGCGGCCGACTTGGTGCTCCTGCCGCGCCTGAAGGCCATCGGCAAGCGGAAGCGATAACTTTCCCTCGCCACCGAAAGCCGTCTTGAGAATCATCATACAACTTAAAGCATACGATACACGGTGCAAAGTTTTAACCTGCCAGCATTTCAATCCACCGGGCCCGACTGGCTCGCTTGTTCGCTTGACGCTTCGAAGTCTCAACCGTCTGCCGTCTCGCTCCAGGGTCCGGAATCCGAGCACGAGCCCTCTGGCGAATTGATTCCTCTCACGGAGCAGAGAAGCCGTCCGCTTGGCAGACACGAGCGCCGGGTGCCACTGGTCGTACTCGACCAGTGTTCCAGTTCGACATCAGAACACTGGTCGAGTACGACCAGTGGCACCCAATAAGGCCGCCTCGCCAGTGCCACACGCCGATGGGTTGAACCACGGAAACTTCGATCGGATCGACCTCGGCTGACGGCCGGGCGGACCCGAAGAGCAGAGGCAGGAGCAGGAGAAAGAGCAGCGAAGAGGCACCGGCTTTCATCACGGGTGTCCTCTCTCAGGGTGCGATCGGCCCCGGGGCCGCCAGGAATTCGTTTCGGACCCACTCGCGAATTCTCCGATCCCAGGCCGATTCCGAGATTCCGGCGCACATCGCCAGGGCCTCCAGGACGCGGGCGGGGGTGAGCATGGGGAGGCTTCGGCTTCGTTCCAGGGGGTCGTATGTCCCGCGATCGTTCAGGCCGACGAAGACCAGGGTCGGCCCCTTCGTGCGATATCTCCAGACCTCGGGGACGCCCAGCTTCGCGTAAATCGGCAGCTTCCCGGCCGAGCTCGCGCGATGATCGACCTCGATCCAGAGGTCCGGCGGGGGGTCGCCAGCGTCGAGGTCGAGCGTCTCCTTGCCAAGGATTGCCGCCTCGCTGGCGAGGTAGAAGCACTCATCAGGCTCCTTCCCCTGGCCCTTGCGAGGACCGTCTCCCGACTTGTGGAACGTCGTCGACCCCAGGCCCGAGCAGGGAATGGCCAGCTCGCACGTCACTGCATTGACGATCATCCCGATCCGCCGGGCCGGCGATTCATGCTGGGGGAGAGGCGACATGATCTCCAGGACCCCGTCATGATATGCCATTCGGAGGTGGAAATTGGAGGGATGCCGGACGAGCCGAACGTAGGTCGGGTAGCGGACCCCTCGGAGCGTCGCGACCCCGGAGCGATCCCGCGCCGCCGACTTGCGGCTTCCGGGAGTCGCGGGCGATTTCTCCTCCGCCGTGGCCATTTCCGCCTCCATCGACCGCGGTTCACGATCGGTTCGCCTCTCGCGGGATCAGAGGTCGGAGACCTTCCATCGCCGCTCGCCCGTCTTCTTCGTGACGCTGGCCTTCTCGAACTTGCCGTCAAGAAAACTCGGTTGGACGAGCGGCAATTCGCCGAAGGTCATCGCCGAATCCGGCCCCATTCGGAATTCCAACGAGAGATCATTGGACGTCTCGGCCGACTTATGGGAGCCGTTCCAGATCAGGGCGGTCGTCTCGAATCGGGCTTCCCGAAGCTTGGCGCATTCGGCCTCGGGGACGGCATACTCCACCTTCCCCGCGAGGAGGCGAATCGCCGTGATCCGGGTGCCGGAGAATGAGAAGGTCGCGGTCTCTCCGGTCCCGAAGCCGACGGTCAGCGTGCGGAGAGGCTCCACGCGGTCCTTGTGGAGGATCATGGGTGGCGACGCGAGCACGAACAGGGCGAGCGCGATCAGGGATTTCATGGGGCACCTGTCCGTCAAGGGGACTCGGGGCGGCGCCGGCCTCTCAGGATTTCCGGGCACCGCGGATCGGCGACCGGCGCCACTCGCCGTCGCGTAGTCGGCTCGAATCACCTTTCAGTCCGCAGGGTGCGCGCTGATCGTGACATAATACCCGTCCGAATCTCGGAGCGAGAACTCCATCGTTCCCGTGTTCGGATTGACGTGGGGTCCCTCTTCGAGCCGGGGGACGAGGGCACGGGCCCTCGGCAGGGCCGCGTCGAAATCGTCCACCCGGAAAAACAGGAGGAGGCCGTTGCCAGGCTTCCCGTGCTCGGGGTCCATCAAGGAGGGATGCTCGTGGGCGCCCCACGCATGAAGGCAGAGCAAGACGGAGCCATCCGAGTCGAGGACTTGCCCGAAGTGGTCATGGGCGGGAGGCGTCGGCGGCTGGCCGAAGAGCGACTGATACCATCCGAGGCTGCCCGCCACGTCGCGAACCCCAACGATCGTCCAGATCCGCTTCATTCAGGGGGCCTCCTGCGGCCTGAAGGCCGCCGGCACGGGCAATTCCGTGTTTCTGGGTGCCTCCGATCTTACCCGACCGGTGCTCCGCGGGCAGCCCAAGCGGTCCCACCCGCCGTCAAACGATCGGAACCATTCTCAAGGGTTGTGAATCCGTGCCTTGAGATCGACCAGATGATCGGGGAATCGGACGGCCTTTCCCCCAACGAGGTCGAACCACCCGCCGCTCCTCGGTTCATATCGGGCCAGGAGAATTTGCACGTCGTAGGAAAGCATCCCTCGGTGGATCGCGAGGGGGCATGTCGTGCAGGGAGAACGCGATGAGGGCCATCACCTCGACCTGGATGGGACGGGATGGCGAGCCCGAATACGTCTTGTTCGCCAGTTGGTAACCGTAATCCTCGAAATTGAGGTCGCGATCGTTGACGAGACTGTGCCAGCTCCAGATCGTGAATTCCATCCCGAACAGAACCCCGGAGAAGAGGGCCTCCGAGTCGTCCGGATCGGGTTGGAGCACGCAGCCGAGCCACCGGCCGATCTCGGAAGCCAGTCGCGGCAAGGCCAGGTCCGAGTTGAAGAAGTACTCGACCGAGACGCTCACTGCATCCTCCCCTTCCATCGCCGATCAAGCCATCGGCCCCGGGGGCGGGAGGAACGTCTCCCGGACCCATCCGCGGAGGGCCTTCGTCCACGTCATTTCCAGGACGTTTCGGCCCAGGGCCAGGCCCTCCCGGACGAGGGCCGGGCTGAGCATCGGCAGGCTGAGGCTTCGGTCGATTTCCTGGTAACTCGTTCCGTCGTCGGCGAGGCGGCCGAACCAGAGGCGATCGGATCGGGGCCGGTATCGCCAGAGTTCGGGGACTTTGAGCGCCGCGTAGGTGGGGAGCTTCCCTCGGGAACTGGACCGATGGTCGATCTCGACCCAGAGGTCGGGCGGGGGGTCGAGGTTCAGGTCAATCTCGCCTTTTCCCTGAATTCGAGGGGCGTTCGCGAAGTAGAAGCATTCGTCCGGCTCCTTGCCGTGCCCCTTCTTGAGCGTCTCCTCGCCTCGGCGGAAGGTCGTCGATCGAAGGCCCTCGAACTCGATGTCGAGCTCCTCACAAACCACGGAAATCAACACTCCAACCCGTCTCGACGGTCGCTCATGGGCGGAATGGGGGGACATGATCTCCAGGGTCCCGTCGTGATAGGTCATCCTCAGGTGATCATTGGCCGGTTTGTCCCGGAGCGCGACGTATTCGCCGAAGAGGACGTCCCGGAGGACGATCCCTGGCGAAATCCTGGACGTGGCCGCCCGCTCCCGGTCCGACGCGGTGGACATGGCCGAAGCTCCCGCCGTCTCCGTCAGGACAGGTTCATGCTCACGAGGAATTCGGCGTTGGATTTGGTCTTCTTCATCCGGCCGGTCAGGAGTTCCATCGCCTCGACGGGGTTCATGTCGTTGAGGACTCGGCGGAGGATCCAGACCCGGCGGAGTTCCTCGGCCTCGAAGAGGAGTTCCTCGCGGCGGGTGCCGGAGCGATTCACGTCGATCGCCGGCCAGATCCGCTTGTCCACGAGGCGGCGGTCGAGGTGGAGCTCCATGTTGCCGGTGCCCTTGAACTCCTCGAAGATCACGTCGTCCATCCGGCTCCCGGTGTCGATCAGGGCGGTGGCGAGGATGGTCAGGCTGCCGGCGTCCTCGATCTTCCGGGCGGCGCCGAAGAACCGCTTGGGTTTTTGCAGGGCGCTGGCGTCGATGCCCCCGGTGAGGATCTTGCCGGAGTGGGGGGCCTCGGTGTTGTAGGCGCGGGCGAGGCGGGTGATCGAGTCGAGGAGGATGACGACGTCGCGGCCGTACTCGACCATCCTCTTGGCCTTCTCGATGACCATCTCGGCCACCTGGATGTGGCGGGAGGCGGGCTCGT
Source organism: uncultured Planctomycetota bacterium (assembly GCA_963737655.1). GTDB lineage: Bacteria > Planctomycetota > Planctomycetia > Isosphaerales > Isosphaeraceae > JAQGHR01. The sequence goes on from CAVTTN010000002.1 coordinate 812,555, forward strand.
CGAAGGTGGAGGAGATGACCTCGGCGGTCGGCCCGCGGACCGACCGTTCCATGTCGGTGACTTCCTCGGGCCTCTCGTCGATCAGGAGGACCATCACGTAGGCGTCGGGATGATTGGTGAGGACGCTGTTGGCGATCTTCTGGAGGAGGATGGTCTTGCCGGTCCGCGGGGGCGCGACGATCAGGCCGCGCTGGCCCTTGCCGATGGGCGTGACCATGTCGACGACTCGCATGTTGATCTCGTCGGCCGAGGTCTCCAGCATGATCCGGCCGGAGGGGTGCATGGCGGTGAGGTCGTCGAAGCCGACTTTCTCGGAGAGGCGGTCGGGGTCCTCGTAGTTGATCGCCTCGACCCGGAGGAGGGCGAAGTACCGCTCGTTCTCCTTGGGGGGGCGGATCTGCCCGGCCACGATGGCGCCGGTCTTCAGGCCGAAGCGGCGGATCTGGCTGGGGGAGACGTAGATGTCATCGGGGCAGGGCAAGTAGTTGTAATCGGGGCTGCGGAGGAAGCCGAAGCCGTCGGGGAGGACCTCGAGCGTCCCCTCGCCGAACATCAGGCCGTTCTGCTTGACCCTCTCCTTGAGGATCTTGAAGATCAGGTCCTGCTTCTTGAGGCCGGTGTACTCGACGACGCCCTCGGTCTTCGCCGCGGCGATGAGCTGGGGCATGGTCATCTTCTGGAGCTCGGTGAGGTGGATCTCACCGCGCTTGATATCTTCATAGCGATCATGAATGGCTACGTCACCGAAGACATCGTCGTCCTCGATGTCGAGGATGTCTTCGGGATCGACGACGGGCGGGGCCTGCGGGGGCGGCTCGACCGGGATCGGGGGGGCGTCGGAGCCGTTGGCGACGGGATCGGGCCGGTGCCGGAAGGCGGGGGCCTCGCGGGCCGGGGCGGGCGGCCCGCGGCGGGGGCGGCCTGGCGGTCGCGGTTCATCCGGTCGCGGAGGGTGGGCCCGGCCTCGCGGTCCCGGCTGATCCGGTCGCGGAGGGTGGGCCCCGGCTCGCGTTCGCGGTCGTCGCGATAGGGGGCGGGGGTGTCGGCCGAGGTGGAGGCCGAGCCGGGCCTCGGGGCGTCGCTCTGGGCCTCGTCGCCGACCGGGGGGAGAGCGTCGGCGGCCAGGGGGGCCTTGCGGGATCGGAGCGGGCTGGAAGGCTCCCGGCGCGGGCGGGTCTCGTTCGGCATGGCGGGCGATTCTCCAGAGACGGTCGGGCGAGTCGGTCACCGGCGGTTCCCGTCGCGAGTGGGCTCCGAGCCGGGCGCCTCGGGTCGTCGCGAGGGATCGGGGAAGGTTCGCGTGAAGTTATGTAGGTTCGTTCGGGGTCGTCGGACGGGCGCGGGGGCCGCGATCGCGGGTCGGGCGACGGGTCGAGGGGGAGGCGGTCAAGCGGTCCCAGACGGGCCGGGCGGAGGCGGCCAGGGCGTCGAGATCGCCGGCGTTCTCGATCACGAAATCGGCCTTGCCGCGCTTCTCATCCAGCGGTTTTTGCGCCTTTTGCCGGGCCTCGACGGCCTCGGCCGACCAGCCCCGCGATTGCTGGAGCCGCTCCAGGCGGGCGGCCTCCGGGGCCTCGACGAAGAGGACGACGTCGCAGAGGTCGTCCCAGCGGGCCTCCAGCAGGATGGCGGCGTCCAGGACGACGGCCCGGGCCTGCCTCTTGCGGGCGGCCCGGCCGATCGCCTTCTGGAACGTGAGCCTCATCCGGGGGTGGAGGATGCTTTCCAGGACCTTGAGCAAGGCCGGCTCGGAGAAGACGATCTTGCCCAGTCGCTTGCGGTCGATCCTCGGGGCCTCGGGGTCGGAGAGGTCCAGGACCCCCTCGCCGAACCGGGCGACGACCTCATCGCGGGCCGGCGTCTGGTCGAGCAGGGCGTGGCCGATGGCGTCGGCGTCCAGGACCTGGGCGCCCCATTCGGCGAACAGGGCGGCCAGGCGGCTCTTGCCGGCACCCATCCCGCCGATCAGGCCGATCACGGGGATCGGCCCGGCCTTCCACGGCCCTTTGGGGCGACGGGGGGGGGGTGAAGGCCGGGGGCGGCCGGATCGTCGGCGTCGGGAGGGCTGGCCCACGGGGGTTCTCATGACGGTCGATGCCGAAGGGGGCGGTAGCGCCGGGGCGGGGCCGGGCGCGGGATGGGGGAGGCGAAGGTGGACGGTCCCGAAAGGTGGTCGGAAGATTTGGATCGGGGGACGAGACGGGTCAGGGTCGGCGTGATGGACCGATCGCCGAGACCGCGCCGGCCGAGGGGGGCGGAAGCGTCCGGCGATCGAGGGCCGTCTGGGGATCGGGATGCGGAGGATCGAGGAGCCTCCGTCCTCTTATACTTCCGCGTCCAGGCGAACGCAATCGGAATGTCCGGCCGGCGGCTCGATTCCCGAGATTCTCCGCGATTATCGCTCCGCCGGGGCCCCGGCGACCGGCGCCGAGGGTAGCGGGAGCTTGACCCCCGGGGCCCAGACGAATCGGCCGGCCAGCAGGCCCGAGGTGAAGGCGAGAACCAGGGCCACCAGGACCAGGAACGACCACAAGGTCACCACCGTCCGAGGCAAGACCAGGTCGCTCCGCCGGGCCGAGGGCTCACGGAGGGGCCGGGCCGCCGGCGCCGGGGCGATCGCCGGGACCTCCGCCCGGAGCGACGGCGCCTCGGTCGTGATCGGCGGGAACTCCACCGGGGCCGCGGCCGGGAGCTCCTCGGTCGCCGGCTCCGGTCGAGGACGGGGCGGCGGACGATGCCTCTCCGGCTCGGACCGCAGCGAGAGCGGCTCGATCGCGATCTTCGGAAACGCCAACTCGGCCTCGGGTTCGGGTTCGGGATCGGGCGCGGCGTCCCAGAGCACCACCCCGGGCTCGACCTTCGACGCCGAGGCCGGACGCGACGAAGCCATCGGCGACGGCGACGGCGACGGCGAGGACGACGGCGACGGCGAGGACGACGGCGACGGCGAGGACGACGGCGACGGCTCCGAGCCGGCCGGCGGTTCCGAACCCTCGGGCACGAGCAGCTCGGCCGCGCAATGCGGGCATTCGACCGTCGCCCCCGCCTTGGACCGGGACACGCCCAGCAGTTTCTGGCACTGAAAACAGCGGAATTTGATCGGTGGGGACACGGCCATCGGCAAGGGCTCCGGGATTCCGTCCTAAAGTAAGGCCCAATCGCCCCGGCCGCCAGCCCCGGAGGGCCGATCCGCTCCCGGCCTCCGCGTCCAGACGCTTGACCCGGCCCTCCGGCGCGGCACAATGGCGGTTGCGAACCGGATGCGCCCCGCCGGACCCTCCCGCCCGGCCCTCCCCCTCGGCGTCGATCGGGGCGAGACCCGGCCCCTCCGAACCGTTCCGCGTAGGGACACCCCAGAATGATCCATCGACGCAAGGCCCTCGCCTCGCTCGTCTTCCCGGCCTCCCTGGTCGTGGCGGGCCTCGCGATGGCCGACACCGTCACGCTCAAGACCGGCGTGGTCTATCGCGGTGAGGTCGACAAGGACAACACCATCGTCTCGGTCTTCGACCCCGACGGCCTCAAGCGGGTGATTTTTCGAGACAGCAAGATCGCCCGGACCGACCCCGAGACCGGCAAACGGGCCGTCGAGCACTTCGCCATCGAGCAACCCCTGGTCGTCCACGCCGGGGAGATGCCCTCCGCCGCCGTCGCCGTGAAGGCCGGGCCCTGGGACAAGACCGGACGACGCACCTTCCGCTACGTCGGGCCTCGCGGCGGACGACCCGTCGAGATGACCCAGGCGATCATCGACCTCGGCCCTCGGGTCTGCAAGATCCGGGGCGTCGACGGCTTCTGGGTCAGCCAGGTCTCCACCAGCCAGGTCCCCCGGTCCGTCGTCCTCGACATCCTCGCCAAGGTCGATCAGAAGAACCTCAACGAACGCCTCCGGGTGATCCGCTTCCTCGTCGAGGCCGAGTGGAACGCCGAGGCCCGCGTCGAGGTCGAGCGGCTCAAGAAGGACTTCAAGGCCGATCCCGACGTCCGCGAGAAGGCCGAGAACGCGCTGCGGCTGATCCGCGAGTCCGAGGCCCTCCAGGCCATGACCGACACCGAGACCCGCACCCGGGCCCAGCAGCCCCGGGCCGCCTACGCTCGACTCAAGTCCTTTCCCAGCGAGGGAGTTCCGCCCGCGCTGATCGTCCAGTCCCGAGACGCCCTCCGCAAGCTCGACGCCCTGAAGGCCGCCGACAAGGCCCTGACCGACGCCCTCGCCTCCGCGATGGCCGACATCCCCCAGGGCCGCAAGCTCGAAATCCTCGCCGCCATGACCGACGCCCCCGACGCCGTCCGCGACCGCTTCTCCGCCTTCGAGAAAGGCCGCGCCGAAGGCTCCGCCAAGCCCGAGGCCCTCGCCGCCCTCGCCCTCTCCGGCTGGGTCGCCGGGACCGAGTTCGCCACCACCTCGCCCGCCGACGCCGACGCCCTCTGGACCGCCCGCGACCTCCTCCGCGACTACCTCTCCAGCCGAGAATCCGACGAGGCCCTCCGGGGCGACCGACTCGTCAAGCTCGCCGACCTCCAGCTCGCCGGCAAGCCGATCGGCCTGGACGCCCTGACCGCCGTCGTCCGCCAGATGCCCCCTCCTCTCAAGGACGCCCAGGACCTCCCCGCCGCCGGCAAGCCCAGCCTCCTCCGGGTCCGAGACGACCCCAACCCCGACCAGCCCACCGAGTACGCCGTGATCCTCCCCCCCGAGTACCACCCCCTCCGCTCCTACCCCGCCGTGATCGCCCTCCACGGCGACGAGACGCCCGTCGAGGCCCTCGCCTGGTGGGCCGCCGAGGCCTCCCAGCGCGGCTATCTCGTGATCGCCCCCGAGTACAACCTCCGCGACCAGAAACGCGACTACCGTTACACCCCCAGCGAGCACGCCGCCGTCGAGCTCGCCCTCCGAGACGCCCGGAGGCGCTTCGCCATCGACCCCGACCGCGTCTTCCTCGGCGGTCAGGGCTTCGGCGGCGACATGGCCTGGGATTTCGGCCTCGCCCACCCCGACCTCTTCGCCGGGGTCGTCGCCGTCTCCGGCCTGCCTGCCAAGTACGTCTGGGCCGACAAGGCCAACGCCGCCAAGGTGCCGTTTTTCATCGTCATGGGCGACCTCTCCCCGGCCGAGTCCGACATCTTCTTCGCGTCCCTCGCCCGACCCCTGATCACCAAGAATCTCGACGTCACCTACGTCGAATACTACCGGAGGGGCCGCGAGGAGTTCCCCGAGGAAGCCCCCCAGGCGTTCGACTGGATGGCCCCCCGCCGTCGCGAGCCCACCCCCAAGAGCTTCGAGGTCGTCACCGGCCGCGAATGCGACGATCGCTTCTACGGGGTCGTGATCCGCGAGTTCGTCCCCGGCCGGACCAAGGACCCGGCGGGCGTCGAACCCCTCGGCAAGAACCTCAAGCCGGCCACCCTCGAGCTCAAGTCCAGCAGCCTGGCCAACTTGCTGAACATCACCACCAGCGGCCTCAAGGCGGTGGACGTCTGGGTCAGCCCCAAGCTCATCGACTTCAACAAGAAGATGGAAGTTCGCATCAACAACAAAACCGCCTTCAAGGGCATGCCCAAGGCCGACACCGAAGCCTTCCTCGAAGACCTCCGCCTCCGGGGCGACCGCTCCCAGACCTACTGGATGAGGGTCCAGGCCGGGATCGGCGCCCGAAACTGAACCCCGGCGGAGGGCCGGCCTCCGACGTGTTGAGGGCCGATTGCGACCACGGTGCTTCGCAGGGCAGGCCCCGGCCTGCCGATTCGCGGGGACGAAAGGCCAGGGCCCGCCCGACGTGGGCGCGATCCGAGGGCGATCCGCCGGAGACACGGACCAGGCCCCGGCCCGCCATCTCCACACGAGGGCCAATCGGCTAGCCCGACCAACCAGGAGGTCAACCCGGCCCCCGAGCCGAGGGCCCGTCTCAACCCGTCCCCACCCATCACGGCCCACCTCCGAATCGGGAATCGAACCCACCCCCAACGACGCCACCCCTTCCATCCCAACCATCGAGAGACCACCCCTCCACCGATCACCCAATCCCCGATCACCCCGTCGCCGTCTCCCGAACGACCCCCCACGCACACTCCCCGAGCGATCCACGTTTCCCGGAAAAAATCGACGGGAAGACCCCAAAATTCAATCGACGTAAGCCATTCCAAGATTAGGCTTTACGCGCCGAATCTCAAAAAATTCTCAGATCAAGAACCATGGCCTGGCAATAGTGACTGTGCGCCCGAAAACCCTATGAAAAAAGCCGTTTGGCGCGTTTTTCGGGAAAAAGTGTCGTCAACTTCCGACAAATCCGCAATTGCGATTTCCTATAAAGCATAAAATTTGATCAATTGCATAATCTGCGTGGAATCCAAACCCAGAAATCTCAAAACCTCGGCAATTCCCCGCGTTCAAGCCGCCCGCAATCCCCGCCCCACCCGATTCTCTCCAGCGGATTTCCCGGAAACCCCAGATCCCCCAAAATCGCAGGCCCCGGGACCCGCCGAATGATCCCTCAAGGATTGAGCATCGTGTGACTTTGGCTACCAATATGCAAACGCGTACATAATACATCGAATTGCGGCCCTTGGAGGGTCCGCTCTTGCGGACCTCTTCGATGTCCCTTCGTCGCGAAGAGGTCCGCAAGAGCGGACCCGACAAAAACCGCGCTCGACCACGCCAAGCACGTAAAAATGCACGCATATCGCCCGCCATCTCTTCCGGACACCGCGACTCATGAAGGAGGCCGCAAGGCAGAGAGGGGGCACGGCAGAAAAGGGGACATTCTTGCCCTGTAGAAAACCCCGGTGAGAATGAGGAAACGAGTAGGTCCGACTTCAGTCGGGCCTGCGAAAAAAGGGGTTTGGCTCATGAGTCCGGATTGGTGGTCACGTCGGATTTCCCTCGTTCCCGCGCGGAGCGTGGGAACGAGTCGTTGAGCAAGCACCAATCTGGGATCATGAGCCAAGGGGTTTTCGCAGGCCCGACTGAAGTCGGACCTACTGGTATCGATGCTTCGAACGGGTTTTCTACGGAGCAAGATCGTCCCCTTTTCCGCAGCGAACGTGTACCGCCCGGATGGTTCGGTGACTCGATACGACCTGAGTTCTGATGCGGCGAGACCTCGGCTCCGTACCGTCTTGCAAGCCTATCAGAAGAATCGGCCCATGCCGATCGAAGGGCCGTAGTATCTGATCGTCTGCGGACGCCGGTTAACATCGCGCTGCAGAGGACCCCGCACCGCCGCGGCGCTCACCGTGCTATCCTCGCCGTCTCGGCGGATTCGGGTCCGCTGAGCTTGGTCGTTAGGCGGCATGCGTGGAGGACCGGCGATGCCGCGAGTCCGGTTCACGATGCGTGCGACGTTGGTTGGCGTGGCGCTCGCCGGCGCCGTCATCGGCGGCGTACTGAGGGCGGGAGCCGGAAGTCGGGGGCCGCTGGCCCTCTCCCACAGTGGTTCTCTCCGGCGGGTCGTCGAACCGATCACGATCGTCCATTTCGAGTACTACCGCGATGGCGGCAGCATCGGCCTGGCGTTCGACGACGCCAAGGGCGTGCGGAGGTTCGCCTGCCTGGAGTCGGACATGTTCGGGGGCTCCGCCGGATCGGGGCACCTCGATCTCGACTCGATCGAGCCCGCCAGGGGCGTTCAGGTCCCGTTCTCGGGCGTCGACGAGCGGGCATTCCTCGGGCTCCTGGAGCGATGGTCTGCCGCAAAGGGTGCGGTCTTGAGTCTGCCGGACAAGTATGCGTTGGCCGTCTTGAAACGGCTTCGCCTCAGAAATTGATCGAACGGACGGTGGCATCCCTCCCTCTTGCCAGCGGGTGCGGCCAGGTCCGTGCGGGTCGCGTCCCGCCCTGGGCTCCTCGGCGTGCTCGACGCGCCGGAGTCGCGCTGAAGGCCGCCCAACCTCGCGCGGCTGCGGAACCGGCCCGCCTCGGCGGCTTCCGGTCGAATCGAAGGTCACACTCGGCGGGCCGGTCCGCTGAGCTTTGGCGCCAGGCGTCGCAGAGGGCGACCGCGTGGGGAACGTCCATCGCAAGACCACCCGCGACGAGATGGCCCACGCCCGCTTGGGCGAGCTCGGTGACGAGCTCGGAATTTCGTGGCCTTGCGACCCCGTCGGGAGTAGGATGCGATTCGGAGCCTGACCCGGGCGGGCGGGCGGAACGGATCGGCCACGACGGCGATGCTCACCTCCGTCCCTGCCCATCGCGGAAGGCCCCGGGTCGGGTTCGGCATCACGCCCGCGTGGGGCGACCGAAACAAAGAATTGTTTGATCTTTTGTCGTCGCCTACGCCGCGATCCTGGGCCGCCGGAGTCATCGGTCATGAAGGTTCTTGCCGCGTTGCTGGGGACGCTGGCGCTGGCCGCGACCCTGAGCCTGGTCACGGCCCAGGACCGGCCGGCCCGGGAGCCCGAGGGGGCACCGGGCGATCAGCCCGAGGCGTCCAGGGAGCGGGAAGCCGACGTCCGGGCCCTCACCGACCTCCTCAACTCGTTCGTCAAGGCCTACAACGCGAGGGACGCCAAAGCGATCGGAGACCTGTTCACGCCGGACGCCGAGATCGAGGGGGAGGGCGGCAAGATCACTCGCGGGCGCGACGCCATCGTCAAGCGATTCACGGAGGATCTGGCGGACGAAGACCCCGGCACGCTCTCGGTGAACACCGAATCTCTCCGATTCCTCGGGGCCGACCTGGCGATCGAGGAGGGCACGGCGACGCTCTCGACCGGACCGGATGGCACGCCGCGGACGAACCGCTACAGCGTGATCTACGCGCGTCAGGGCGGCCGCTGGCTGCATGCCCGGATCCGGGACGAACCCTCCGAGGACGTCACCCCGCACGACCGGCTCCTCGAGTTCGAATGGATGCTCGGCGACTGGGTCAATGAGAGCGACGACGGGGTCGTGTTCACGACCTGCAAGTGGGCCGACAACGCCAACTTCCTCCTCCGGGAGTTCACGCTGAAGGTCGAGGGCCGGATCGCACTCAGCGGAACTCAGCGGATCGGGTGGGACGCGCAGCGGAAGCAGTTCCGCACGTGGGTCTTCGACGACGGCGGCGGGTTCGCCGAGGGGATCGTCACGCGAGACGGCGATCGCTGGATCGTCCAGGGCTCGGGCGTCCGGTCGGACGGGGAGACCGTGTCGTACATCAACGCGATTACCCCCCTCGGCAAGGACCGGATCCGCTGGGAGATCCTCGAACGGATCGTCGGCGGCGAGACGAAGCCGAACACCGATCGTTTCGAACTCGTCCGTCGGCCGCCCGACCCGGCGCAGCCCGACCCGAAGAAGTAAGCGTTACGGGAGCGTGGCATCGGCCGTCTCCGGACCCCACCGCGAACGCCCCGGAGGGGCATCATGGCACCCAGGCTCGGTAAGCGTCTCCTGATCTTCGCCCTGGCGTTCACCCTCCTGAGCTCCGCGGCCTCCGCCCAGCGCGGAGGGCGAGGCGGAGGCGGTGGCCGCGCCGGCGGCGGGGGCGCTCGCGGCGGAGGAGGAGGAGGCGGGGGGATGCCTCGCGGCGGCGGTGGCGGTGGCGGGGGAATGCCTCGCGGCGGAGGAGGCGGCGGGGACTTTTCCCGGAGTCCTGGGATCAGCAGCCCCCGGCCGGCGCAGATGCCCGCTCGTCCCGGCGGTGCCAGCGGCCGACCCTCGACGCTTCCCTCCGGTCCTGGCGCCGGCAGCCGACCGGGCGCCGGCAACCGCCCGGGAGGCGTGGGCGGTGCAGGAGGCGTCGGCGGTGCAGGAGGCGTCGGCGGTGCAGGAGGCGTCGGCGGTGCAGGAGGCGTGGGCAATCGGCCCGGTGGGGCCGGCGGTCCAGGAGGAAACCGCCCCGGCATCGATAACCGACCGGGCGGCGGCGGCGTCAACAATCGCCCAGGGATCGACAACCGACCGGGAACCGATAACCGACCGGGTGGCGCCGGCAATCGCCCCGGCATCGACAATCGCCCAGGGGTCGGCGGCGCCGGCAATCGCCCCGGTATCGACAACCGACCCGGTATCGACAACCGACCCGGTATCGACAACCGACCCGGTATCGACAACCGACCCGGTATCGACAACCGTCCGGGCGTCGGCGTCGGCGTCGGGGGCAATCGCACGGGCATCAACAATCAGCCGATCCGCGGGAACAACATCGCGAGCGGCAACACGATCAATCGGGGCAACGTCAACGTCGGGGGCATCCGCCAGAACAACGTGGCCGGCATCGGCGTCGATCCGGGATACGGGGTCCGCCCGCCCGCGTACAACAACTGGCGGGGTGCCTACTGGGGCTATCACCAGGGCTGGGCGAACGGCTACTGGCACGGCTACCACGACAACAACGCCTGGGGTTGGGGCCGGTTTGCGACCGGGGCGGCGCTCGGCGTGACGGCCTGGGGCCTCGGCTCGTCGTATTACAACTGGGGATACGCCAGCTACGCCAACCCGTACTACGGCGGGGTCGCCGTGGCGGAGCCGATCGTGATCCAGCAGACGATCGTCGGGGGCCAGCCCCAGACGGTGAGCGTCCCCGCGCTTCCCTACGACTACGGCCAGCCGATCAACACGGAGGCCGCCCCGCCGGCCGCGGAGGTCGCCGACCCCGCCCTCGCGAAGTTCGACGAGGCCCGGACGGCCTTCGGGTCGGGCGATTACGCCGGCGCCCTGCGCCTGACCGACGAGGCGCTGAAGGTCCTGCCGAACGACGCCACCCTCCACGAGTTCCGGGCCCTGGTGTTGTTCGCGGTCGGGAAGTACGACCTCGCCGCCGGCCCGCTCTACGCCATCCTGTCGGTCGGACCCGGCTGGGACTGGACGACGATGGCCGGCCTCTATCCCGACATCGACGTGTACACGGCCCAGCTCCGCAAGTTGGAGGCGGCCGTCCGCGCCAACCCGCCTTCGACGTCCGCCCAGTTCGTCCTGGCCTATCACTACCTGACGGCGTCCCACATCGACTCCGCCGTGGCCCAGCTCAAGCAGATCGTGGCCCGGGCGCCCGACGACAAGCTCTCGGCCCAGCTCATCGAGCAGTTCAGCAAGCCGGGCCCGGAGACCGACGCGCCGGCGCCCCCGCCCGCTCCGGTGGCGGAGCAACCGGCCAGGACCGGCACGCTGCCCGGCAAATGGTCGGCGAGCCCGACCAAGGACACGACGATCCGACTGGAGGTCGGGGACGACGGGGCCTTCCGCTGGATCGTCGAGGCCAAGGGCAAGACGCAGGAGCTCTCGGGGAAGTGGTCGCTCGCCGACGACCTGCTCACGCTCAACCAGTCCGGCCAGGGCGGCGCCCTGATCGGCCGCGTCGCCTGGCTGGCCGATGACCGGTGGAATTTCCGCGTCATGGGGACCGGGGCGGACGACCCCGGGCTGACCTTCGCCCGCTGAGGCCCGGCGCCCGCCAGCGGGGGGAAGTCCAGTTGAGATCCTGGCGTGAACCGAGGGCGCACCGCCGGTCCTACTCGGACAGGAGCCGTTGCTTCGCCTCGGCCAAGGCCGAGCGCTGCACGTCGGTCACCTCGGGGTATCTCAGGTCGAGCGACCGCAGAGTGGTGGTGATCACGTCGGCGACGACGGCCCTGGCGACCCACTTGTGATCGGCCGGGATGACGTACCAGGGGGCCCACCTGGTGCTCGTGGCCGACAGGCAATCCGAATACGCCTTCATGTACTGGCCCCAGTGGGCCCGCTCTTCGAGGTCGGCCGCGGAGAACTTCCAGTGCTTGTCCGGCCGGTCGAGCCGGTCGAGGAACCGTCGCTTCTGCTCGCCCTTCGAGACGTTGAGGAAGAACTTGAGGATGACCGTTCCGTTGCGGACCAGGTGGCGCTCGAACGCGTTGATGTCCTGGTATCGCCTCCTCCAGAGCTTCTTCCTGGCCGTCGCGTCCGGCAGCCTCTGCGCGGCGAGCAACTCGGGGTGGACCTTGACCACGAGGACATCCTCGAAGTACGACCGGTTGAAGATGCCGATCCGCCCCCGCTCGGGCAGGCACCGCACGTATCTCCAGAGGAAGTCGTGGTCGAGCTCCTCGGCCGAGGGCTTCTTGAAGCTGAAGACCTGGCAGCCCTGGGGGTTGACGCCGGACATCACGTGCTTGATCGTGCCGTCCTTGCCGGCCGCGTCCATCGCCTGGAAGACGACGAGCAGCGCATACCGGTCGTCGGCGTAGAGCAGGTCCTGGGCCTCGGCCAGGTCGGCGAGGTTCTGGTCGAGGATCTGCCTGGCCCGTTCCTTCAGGGCGTCCTTGCCGAGCTCCTCCATCTCCTTCGTTTGGGCCCAGCCGGGGTTGTGGTCCTTGAGCCTCACGGCCTCGCCCGGGGGGACCCGGAAGCGGTCGACGATGTCCTTTGCAATCACGCGCAACCTCCTGAAACATCTGGCGCGGGGTGAGGTGCCGACTTCGGATCAGGGGCCGCCGAGTTCGGCGGCGTCGGGCACGGGGGAGCCGACGTCGGCGGGATGCCCGTTGCCGTCCGGCGGTCCTGCGGGGCCGGGCGGGGCCTGGTGGGGCCTGGAGCCTCTCAGGCGCTCGCCCAGGACGTAGTAGATCGGGATCACGAACCGGCCGAGGACGGTGCTGACTCCGATCCCGAAGGCGATGACGATCCCCAGCGAGTTGCGGCTGTAGGCCCCGGCGCCGGTGGCCCGGGCCATCGGCAGGACGCCGAAGACGAAGGCGAACGACGTCATCAGGATCGGACGGAGCCGCTGGCGGGACGCCTCCTTGGCCGACTCGACGATCCCCATCCCGTGCTTCTCCATCAGCTCGACGCCGAACTCGACGATCAGGATGGCGTTCTTCGTCTCCAGGCCGATCAGCATCACCAGGCCGATCTGGCCGAACACGTCCAGCGGAATGTCGTAGAGCCAGAGGCCGACCATGGCGCCGAAGGTGGCCAGCGGGACCGTCAGGATGATGACCAGCGGCCGGATCCAGCTCTCGTACAAGGCCGCCATGAACAGGAAGACGCAGAGGATCGACAGGGCGAAGACGTAGGTGGCCATGCTGCCGGTCTTCTGCTCCTGGTAGGTCGTGCCGGTCCATTCGTAGCCGAATCCCTCGGGCAGCACCTCGGCGGCCACCTCCTGCATCGCGGCGATCGCCTGGCCCGAGCTGTACCCCGGCGCCGGCTGGCCGGTGATTCTCGCGGCCGTATACATGTTGTAATGCGGCACGTCGATCGGCCCGAGCGCATTCTTGACCTGGCCCAGCGCGCTGAGCGGGACGCGGTCGCCCAGTCGGTTCAAAACATAGAGTCGGCCGACGTCATCGGGCCGATATCGATCGCGGCTCTCGGCCTGGACCATGACTTTCCAGGTCTTGCCGTAGAGGTTGAAGTCGTTGACGTAGTAGGCGCCGAGGTTGGTCTGGAGGACGCTGAAGACGTCCGAGACCGACACGTCGAGGCGCCGGGCCTTGACCCGGTCGATGTCGAAACGGAGCTGCGGGACCTTGGCGGTGAAGGTCGTGAAGACGCCCGCCAGCTCGGGGCGCTTCCGGGCCTCGTCCAGGAACCGATCGGCGACGGATGCGGTCGCCGCGACCCCCTTGCCCTCGCGGTCCTCGATCATGAAATCGAACCCGCCGGTCGAGCTGAGGCCCTGGATCGGCGGCGGCTGGAGGACGGCCGCCCTCGCCTCGACGACCTCCGCGGAGAGTTGGCGCTGGAGTTCGACGGACAGGCCCGCGGCGCGCAGGCCCGGCGAGGTCCGATGTTCCCATCCCTCGAGGATCACGAACGCGGTGGCCGTGTTGGTCTGGTTGATCGACGTGATCGCGTTGTAGCCGTCGAGGAGCAGCACGTCCTTGACGCCGTGCAGCTTGCCCGCGATCTCGCCGACGCGCCTGGCGGCGCGGGTGGTGGGCTCGCGCGTCGTGCCGTCGGGCGTCTGCACCACGACGATCAGGTAGCCCTGGTCCTCGGTCGGGATGAAGGCCTTCGGCCTCTGATAGATCAGCCAGCCGGTGAGCGTGAGCAGGCCGAGCGAGGGCACGACGATCAACGGCCAGCGCCGGGCCCCGAAGTCCAGGAACGAGTCGTACGAATCCTCGACCCACTTGAGCCCGCGGTTGAACCAGACGAACGGCGGGAACTTCGTCTCGCCGTGCTTGGGCTTCAGGAGCAGCCGGGCGATCGCCGGCGTGAAGGTCAGCGAGTTGAACGCCGAGAACAGGAAGGAGAAGACGATCGTCAGCGCGAACTGGTTGTAGAGCCGACCCGTCAGCCCCGGGATGAAGGCCACCGGGACGAACACCGCGGCGAGCACCAGGCCGATCGTCACGATCGGCGCCGTGATCTCGGCCATCGCCGCCTTCGTCGCCTCCAGGGGATTCAGGCCGCGCTCGAGGAACTTCTCGATGTTCTCCACGACGATGATCGCGTCGTCCACGACCAGGCCGATCGCCAGGACGAGCCCGCACATGGTCAGCGTGTTGATCGAGAACCCGAACGCCGCCATCATCGCGAACGTCGCCACGAGCGAGACCGGGATGGCGATCATCGGGATGGCCGTCGCCCGGACCCCCTGGAGGAAGATGAACACGACGATCAGCACGAGGATGAACGCCTCGAACAGCGTGTCCTTCACCTCGGTGATGTTCTCGCGGACATATTTAGTCGTGTCGTAGGCGACCCGGTATTCCAGGCCCTCCGGGAAGTTCTTCGCGACGCGATCCATCTCGGCGCGGACCTGGGCGACGATGTCCAGCGCGTTGGCGTCGGCCAGTTGGTAGATCGGCACGGTGCCGGCGGGCTTGCCGTTGAGCCAGCCGGCCGTCTCGTAATTCTCCGAGTCGAGCTGGACGCGGGCGACGTCGGAGAGGTAGACGATCGAGCCGTCGTCGTTGCGGCGGACGACGATCTTGCGGAATTCCTCGGCCTGCGACAGCCTCCCCTTCGAGGTGATCGGATACTCGAACCTCTGGCCGGCCGGCGCCGGCGAGGCGCCGATCTTGCCCGAGGCGGACTGCTTGTTCTCCTGCTCGATCGCCTGGATGACCAGGGAGGGCGAGATGCGCTGATTGGCCATGCGGTCGGGATCGAGCCACACCCGCATGGCGTACTTGCGGCCGAAGGGGTTGACGTCGCTCACGCCCGGGATGCGCTTGAGGGCATCGACGACGTTGATTTGAGCATAATTATCGAGGAATGTGGCGTCGAACCGGCCGTCGGGGGAGACGAGATTGACGACGCAGACCATGTTGGTCGAGGTCTTCTTGACCGTCACGCCGTACTGCTTGACCTCGGGCGGCAGGCTGGTCTGGGCCGTCGAGACCTTGTTCTGGATGTCGACGGCGGCGATATCCTGGTCGTAGCCGACGTCGAAGGTCGCGATGACGTTCGAGAGTCCATTGGACGTGCTGTCCGAGTTGAAGTAGATCTGCCCCTTCACGCCGTTGATCTGCTGCTCGATCGGGGTCGTCACGGTGTCGGCGACCGTCTGGGCATCGGCGCCGGTGTAGGTCGTGGTGACCTGGACCTGGGGCGGGACGATGTCAGGGTACAGCGAGATCGGCAGGATCAGGACGCAGATGCCGCCGACGAGCAGCATCAGGAGCGCCGATGACCGTGGCGAAGATCGGTCGGCCGATGAAGAAGTTGACCATGTCTGGTTCCGCTCGGGTGATCCGGGTCGACTTCGATGGGGCAGTTCGGGCGCCTGGCGCGTCAGTCCTTCGCCTTCGGCGCGGTCGATGCGGAGGCCGCCGATTTCGGGGCGTCCTGGGCCGCGCCGCCCGCGATCGGGACGAGGTCGGCGGGCGCGGGCTGGGTCTTGACCGTCATCCCGCCGCGGACCATTTGCAGCCCCTCGACGATCACTCTCTGGCCGGGCTTGAGGCCCGATTCGAGCACGCGGAGTCCCTCGTGGACGAAGCTCGCCCGGACGGGGACGACCGCCACCTTACCCTGGGCGTCGACCGTGAAGACCGTGGGGCCGGCCTGCGACTCCACGACCGCCTGCTCGGGGACGACGACCGCATCCTTGACCTCGCCGACCTTCGCGCTCGCCTTCACGTACTCCCCGGGCAGGAGCGCCTTGTCGGCGTTGGCGACCTCGGCGCGGATCAGGAACGTCGAGGTGGAGGGATCGATCGCGTTGTCGATCGTCGTCGCCTTGCCGGGGGACCGCCGTTCCTGCTCGCCCTCCAGCCCCGGCCGGAAGACCTCGATCGCGACCCCCTTGCCGATCAGCGAGGTCACGCGGTCGAGGTAGCGCGAGGCGACCGGGATGTCGACGCCCATCGGGTCGAGCTGCCGGACGATCGCGAGTCTCCGTATATTGCTGCCCCCCGAGCGCGGCCGAGACCGGCCCGCCTTCCGGCGTCCCGACCAGGTTCCCGAGCTTGACCTTGGCGAACCCGATCCGGCCGTCGATCGGCGAGAACATCCGGCAATAGCTCAGGTCGATCTCCGCCTGGCTGAGCGTGGCCTTCGCCGCCGAGACGTCCGCCTCGGCCGTGAGGATGTTCGTGTCGTAATCGGCCTTCGCCTGATCCAGCGCCGCCTTGTCGGCCTCGACCTGGGCCTCGCTCCGTTTCCGGGCCGCGCCGGAGCGATCGACGTCTTCCTGGGAGGCCGCGTTCCGGCCGCGGAGCGCGATCTGGCGAGATTCCTCGATCCTGCTCAGGGAGTACACCGCCTGATCGAGCGCGAGCTGCGCCACGGCGATCTCCCTCGCCCGCGAGTCCTTCGCCTTCCTGAGGGTCGCCTCGGCCGCCTCGAGCCGGGCGCGGTACTCCCCGACCTTGGCCTTGAAGGGCTCCTCGTCGATGACATAGAGGAGCTGGCCCGCCTTGACGTCGCCGCCCTCGGTGAAGTGGATCTCCTTGAGGAACCCGCGGACGCGGGCCCGAATCGAGACTTCCTGGAGGGCGCGCGTGGTCCCGATCGGCTCCGCCATGATCGGCACGGTCATCGTCCTCGCCTCGACGACCGAGACGAGTGGTGGCGGCGGGACCCGACCCGTCTCCGCCTTCGAGGTGCAGCCGGCGACCGCTGCCGAGGCGCAAATCGCGGAGGCGATCGCGAGGCGAGTTCTCGATGTGGACCGTTCGATAGTCATAGGCTGTCTCCTCGTCGGGCCAGAGAGCGGGCTTCGCTCGGGCCTCGGCCTGTCGTGACGTCGTCGCGAGATCACGGTCGTTTCGGTCCTTCCCGGCCGGATCGTCCGCCGGCCGGGCCGCCGTCCCCCTCGGCCATCAGGGCGGCGAGGGGGCGGGTGTAATCCATGTTCTCCCAGATGATCTTCAGCATCGCCGTGAGAGGGACTGCCAGCAGCAGGCCGGTCAGGCCCCAGCAGAGGCCCCAGAACGCCAGGCAGAGCATCGTCACCAGCGGGCTGAGGTCGACGGCGCGGCCCATCAGAATCGGCTCGAGGATCGAGCCGGTGAGCGCCTGGATCGCCAGCAGGATCACCGTCAGCGCGCAGGGCTTCCAGAGCGGATCGAGGTCGATGAACGCCAGCAGCAGCGGGAACCCGACGGCCACGAGGCTGCCGAAATACGGCACGAAGTTCCCGAAGAAGACCAGGACGCCCCACAGGACCGGATGGCGGACGCCAAACGCCCAGAGCGCGAGCGACGAAGGGATCGCGGCCGCGAGGCTCGCCATCGTCTTCGCCCGCAAGTAATGCATGATCGCCGCGTTGACCCGGGCGACGACGCCCATGACCTCCTCGGCTCGATCCGGCGCGAACCCCGAGCGGATCCGACCCGGGAACCGGCGCAGATCGAGCAGGAGGAAGATCAGGTAGATCCCGACCAGGAACGCCTCGCCCAGCATCGAGGCGCCCCCGGAGAGCAGGGGCGCATCGCCCCTCGCACCGCGTTCCAGGCTTCCGAGTCGGTAAACTCGACGGCCCGGTTCCCATCGATCAGCCATCGCGGGGCGTGAGAGCGGCCGTACTCCCTGGCCTGGGCGACGATCCCCCTCGTTCGCTCGATCAGCCTGGGGAGGTCGTCATTCAGCTCCACCATCCCGCCGAAGGCGATCATGGCGACCCCCCAGAACAGGGCGAGCGTCGCGGCGAGGATCACGACGGCCGAGGCCTTCGAGGTGATCCGGCGGCGGAGCCACTGGTGGATCGGCACGACCAGATAGGCCAGGAAAACCGCCAGGACGAACGGCCTCAGGAGCGCCCCGAACTCCTTGAGCAAGAACCAGGATGCCGACGCGGCGACCAGGCCGGCCGTCAGAGCGTACAGAGAGGAGGCATCTCCGCGAGGTCGGCCGTCGCGCGCGAGGGCGTCACGCGGCAGGGCTTCGGTCACGGAAATCGGCTCGGAGGGGGTCATCGTCATCTCTCGATCGCAGGATCAGGCCGCGGGCCTAGCCGATCGGCACGGGGTCCGCCCCCCAGATCGCCTTGGCGTATTCGGCGATCGTGCGGTCGCTGGAGAACTTCCCGGAGTGCGCGACGTTGAGGATCGCCCTCCGCGACCACTCCTCGGGACGGGTGTAAAGGTCGGACACCCGGGACTGGGTCGCGACGTAGGACGACAGGTCGGCCAAATGCATGTAGTAATCGCCGTGGGTGAGGAGGACGTCCTTGATCGTCGCGTAGCGGTCGGGCTGGTCCCGGCTGAAGTGGCCGGAGAAGATGAGGTCCAGGGCCTGTCGGGTCTCGGCTTCGTTGTCGTAATGCCATCGAGGGTTATACCATCCCCGCGAGTCGGCGACCTGATCGGCGGTCAGGCCGAACAGGAACGCGTTCTCCTCGCCGACTTCCTCGGCGATCTCGATCGTGGCGCCGTCTCGCGTCCCGACGGTCAGGGCGCCGTTCATCATGAACTTCATGTTGCTCGTGCCGCTCGCCTCGTAGCCGGCGGTGGAGATCTGCTCCGAGACGTCACTCGCCGGGATCAACCGCTCGGCGAGGGTGACCGAGTAGTTCGGCAGGAACTCGACCCGGAGCTTGCCCCGGACGGCCGGGTCGCGATTGATCACGGAACCGACGTCGTTGATGAGGTGGATGATCCGCTTGGCGAGGCGGTAGGCCGGCGCCGCCTTGCCGCCGAACAGGAACGTCCTGGGCGGAGTATCCAGCGACGGATTTGTGCGCAACCGATTGTAACAGACCACGATCTGCAGCACATTCAACAACTGACGCTTGTACTCGTGGATGCGCTTGATCTGCGTGTCGAAGATCGTGTCGGGATCGATCGCGATCCCCTCCTTGGCCTTGATCCAGTCGACGAACCGGACCTTGGCGGCACGCTTCGCCGCCAGGAAGCTCGCGCGGAACGCCGGGTCATCGGCCAGGGGCACGATCCGGTTCAGCTCCGCCAGGTCGGTGATCCAGCCGTCGCCGACGGCCTCGGTGAGCAGCGCCGCGAGGTCCGGGTTGGCGAGCAGGAGCCAGCGCCGAGGAGTGACGCCGTTGGTCTTGTTGCTGAACCGCTGGGGGAACATCTCGGCGAAATCGGCGACGGTCCGGGTCCGAAGGAGTTCCGAGTGGATGGCCGCCACGCCGTTCGTGCTGTGAGTCCCGACGATCGCGAGATTCGCCATCCGCACCTGGCGGGCCGGGGTCTCCTCGATCAAGCTCATGCGGGCGGCCTTCCTTTCGTCGCCGGGATGGGCCGCGCGGACCTCGTCCAGGAAGCGCCGGTTGATCTCGTAGATGATCTCCAACTGTCGCGGCAGGAGCGCCTCGAACAGCTCGACCGGCCATTTTTCGAGGGCCTCCGGCAGCAGCGTGTGGTTGGTGTAGGCCAGGGTGCGGACGGTGAGGTCCCAGGCTTGTTCCCAGACGAGCCCGCCGCGGTCGAGGAGGATGCGCATCAGCTCCGCCACGGCCATCGCGGGGTGAGTGTCGTTGAGCTGGATGGCGACCTTGTCCGCGAGCGCCGGCCAATCGTTGCCGCGGCGGAGGAAGCGGGCGATGATGTCGGCCAGCGAGCAGGCGACCAGGAAATACTCCTGGACGAATCGGAGCGAACGCCCCCGGGGCGTCGAGTCGTCGGGGTAGAGCACGCGGCTGACCGTCTCGGCGAGGACGCGGTCCGAGACGGCGCCGAAGAAGTCGCCGCCGCTGAATTCGCCGAAATGGAAGACGTCCGGGGTCGCGGCCTGCCAGAGTCGGAGGGTGTTGACGGTCCGCCCCCCGTAGCCGACGACCGGCCGGTCGTAGGGCACGCCGAGCAGTTGCGACGACGGCCCCCGATGCACCGCGATCTCGCCGCCATGGACCTCGAACCCCGAGCCGAGGGGCACGGGCACCGTCTCGTTCGGGCGAGCGACCTCCCACGGGTCCGGGTGGCTCAGCCAGTGGTCGGGCTGCTCGACCTGCGCGTTGTCGCGGATCTCCTGACGGAAGATCCCGTAGTCGTAGCGGAGGCCGTAGCCGATGGCCGGGATCGCCATCGTGGCCATCGAGTCGATGAAACATGCCGCGAGCCGGCCGAGCCCGCCGTTGCCGAGGCCGGCGTCGGGCTCCTGCTCCAGGATCTCGGCGAGCTTCAACCCCCGGTCACGGCTGGCGGCATCGACCAGCGGCGAGAGCATCAGGTTGGCGATGTTATTCGCCAGAGACCGGCCGATCAGGAACTCCATCGAGAGGTAGTAGACCTGCCTGGGGTTGGCCCGGTCGTATTCCTGAGCGGTCCGCACCCAGCGCTGGGAGAGCACGTCGCGGACCGCGGAGGCGACGGCCTCGAATTGCTGGCGAGGCCCGGCGTCCTTCGGGTCCACGACGTGATCGAAGACCAGTCGGCGCTCGTACAGCGCGTCGTCCCCGCCGGTGAACTTCACCGGCCCGCATCCGTATCGAGCGGCGAGGTCGACGGGGCTGTCGGCCTCGCGGCCGTCGATCTTCGGAGCCTTGGGAGCCGCGGTTGAGCTGGTCATGGCGTGACCTCCTGGTTCGCTTTCCACCGGCCGTGGTGCTCGCGCAAGACCACAAGTGCTTCGGGGCCGGACTGGCAACAAATCGGGATGGCGAAGTCCTGGGGGCTGGCGAGCGGACTCTCGGGGCGCAGCATCGACTTCCTGGCCCAATCGACCAGCTCCGCCCACATCGCACCGACCAGGATCAGCGGGGTTTCGTTCAGCTTCCGCACCTGGAGGAGCTGCCAGACCATCGTCATCTCCAGAATCGTGCCGATGCCCCCCGGCACGACGACGAAGGCGTCGGAGACGAGCACGAAGTGGTGCAATCGCGAGAAAAACGTCTTGTGCTCGAACGCTTGAAGGACGAAGGGGTTCACGTCCTGCTCGAACGGGAGCTCGACGCGGATGCCGACGGACGCACTTCCCGGGCCGGCCCCGGCCAGGCGGGCCCCCTCGTTCGCCGCTTGCATCAGGCCGGGCCCGCCACCCGTGACGATGTCGCAGCCAAGGCGCGTCAACTCCGCGGCCAGGTCGCGGACGGCCGCGTAGGCCCAGTGGTCGGGCTGAATTCGGGCCGACCCGAAGATCGTCACGCGGTAGCGTTCCCGGCGGGTCGGCCGGAGGCGAGTCAGGTTGTTGACGACGTCCCACAGGCCGAGCACGGCCTGCGAGAGGACCTGAACCGTCGATTCCTCGTCGTCGAGCCGGACGTACCCGGAAGGCCCGCCGGAACCCTCGTGGTCGCTCGCCATCTCATCCCCTCGGTTGATGCGTGTTCGGATTCGCCCCCGATGTCGCGACCTCGTACAACATCACGACGGACCGAGCCTCGGCCCGATAGCTTCGGCCGGGTGCGGGAGGCGCCTCCTGCCAGGGGACGATGTCGTGCGGAGAGTCGAGCGCGGTGTCGAACCATCGCCGCCAGCACCGGCCCTCGCCGAGTTCCGGCAGCTCGAATTCGAGCGGCTGCCAGTAGGCATTCAGGATGACGTGGAGGCTCAGCCCTTCCTCGCGAAGCTCCGCGGTCAGGGCGAGGCAATGCGACGAGTCGCCCCAATCCGGCTCGTTCAGCTTCACGCCGTGCCAGGCCCGTTTCGACTCTCGCAGGAGCGTGTCGAGACTCGTGCGCCGCAGCTCGGGCTCCACGTTGCGCAGGGTCCGCCGCGCGGCCAGGAGGCGAACGAAACGATAAACGTCGGCGTGCTTCTCTAGGAGAGTCCAGTCGAACCAGGTGGAGGGGTCGTCGTGGCAATAGCCGTTATTGTTGCCGTGTTGCGTGCGCCGGACCTCGTCTCCCATGAGGATCATGGGCAGGCCCAGCGACATGAGCGTGACCGCCAGATGATTCTTCACCTGGCGGTTGCGCAATCGCTCGATCGCGGGGTCGTCGGTCGGTCCCTCGACTCCGCAGTTCCAGCTCCGGTTGTCGTTGGCGCCGTCGCGGTTGGCCTCGCCATTGGCCTCGTTGTGCTTGCCGTTGTAAGAAACGAGGTCGTTGAGCGTGAAGCCGTCGTGGCAGGTGACGAAGTTGACGCTCTGCTCGGCCTCGCGCCGCTTGTGCCCGTAGAGTTCGGGGCTGCCGACCAGGCGGTCCGCCACGCGGCGCACCGAGCCGTTCTCGCCGCGGAAGAAGTCGCGGACGTCGTCGCGGAATCGGCCGTTCCACTCCTTCCAGGCGTCTCCCACGAAGCTCCCGACCTGGTAGAGTCCGGCCGCGTCCCACGCCTCGGCGAGCAGCTTCGTGCCGGCCAGGGCGGGGTCCGACTCGATGTCCCAGAGCACGGGCGGGTTCGGCAGCGGTTGGCCCGCGGCGTCGCGGGACAGGATCGACGCGAGGTCGAACCGGAAGCCGTCGACGTGCATCTCCTCGACCCAGTAGCGCAGGCTATCGACGATCATGCGGCGGACGATCGGCTGATTCGCGTTGAGCGTATTTCCGCAGCCCGTGTAGTCGGCATACCGCGAGCCGTCCCGTTCGAGGATGTAGTACGTCGGGTTGTCGATCCCGCGAAAGCTGACGGTCGGCCCGGTGTGGTCGCCCTCGGCGGTGTGGTTGAACACGACGTCGAGGATGACCTCGATGCCGGCCCGATGGAGGGCCTTGACCATGTCTCGGAATTCGTCCGCGGGGCCGATCGCGTCGCGTCGCGAGCTATAGGCCGGGTGGGGGGCGAAGAACGAGACCGGCTGGTAGCCCCAGTAATTCACCAGCCCCGCCGGGCACGCCTGCGGGTCGAAGGCGAAGACCGGGAGCAGTTCCACGGCGGTGATGCCCAGTTCGCGAAGGTAGGGGATCTTCTCGATCAGGCCGGCGAAGGTGCCTCGCGTCCTCTCTCCGACCCCGGAGCTCGGATCACGCGTGAACCCGCGGACGTGCATCTCGTAGATGATGGTGCGCGAGGAGGGCAGGCCGAGCGGAAGGTCTCCCTCCCAGTCGTAGGCGTCCGGGTCGATGACGACGCTCTTCATCGCGGTCGCGGCGTTGTCTCCTTCCCGCCTGGCGGCCTGGTGATCGTAGGCCCTGGGGACGACCACGCCGCGCCCGTAGGGATCGAGCAGCAGCTTGCTGGGATCGAATCGCAGGCCAGGCGACGGTTCCGCCGGCCCTTCGACCCGGTAGCCGTAGAGCTGTCCCGGCGATACCCGCGGCACGAACGTATGCCAGTAGTGGTACGTGCGGTTGGTCGCCGGATCGAGCCGAACGACTCGCGATGGCGCGGCGTCATCGTCCCGATCGAAGAACGCGAGCTCGACGCCGGTCGCGGTCCGGGAGAACACGCTGAAATTCACGCCCCCCTCGACGACGGTGGCACCGAGGGGCGAGCCCCGGCCGATGCCTGGGTCGGCGTTCGTCGCTCGGGCGGTCCGGCCGATGCTCCTGGCGATGGTCACGATGGCCTCGTTCTCTTCTCGAACCCGTCTTGAGGAGGCGCATTCGACTCGACCGAGCCGAGCCGAGCCGATCCCGAATCACTCTCGCGGTTGGACGATGTGATTCCAGAGGGCGACGATCGGCTCGTCGCGATTCTTGTGCTCGTAGCCCAGCACCCCGACGCTGGCGGGCCGGCAGTAGAAGAACCGCCCGGCGGCCGGCGGCAGGCCGAGCCATCGGGCGGCGATCATGCGGATGATATGCCCGCTCGAGAACGCCAGCACGTTCCCTTCGATGCGTCGGGTTCGAACGATGAAGTCGTCGGCCCGGGCGGCGACGTCCCCCGGCGATTCGCCGTCGGGGCAACCGTCGCGGAACAGCTCCCAACCGGGCTGCTGCTTCACGATCTGCCTCGTCAGCATCCCCTCGAACCGGCCGTAGTCCCACTCGACGAGGTCCGGATCGACCTCCGCGACCGCCCCGAAGCCGGCGAGCTCGCACGTCTTCGAGGCGCGCTGCAGGGGGCTTGTGAAGACCCGGGCGAAGGAGTATTTCCGCAGGCGCTCGCCGAGCTGGCGTGCGCGTTCCTCTCCGGCCGCGTTCAGCGGGATGTCGGTGCGGCCCGTGCGTTGATGGGAGTCGGTCCAGGCCGTGTCGCCATGCCTCGCGAGGAACAGTTTCGGCATCTCGGTTGGCATGGGATCTCCCCGGGTTACGGCCCCCGACACGGCGAAACGCTCCACCGGCCGGGGGCCCCTGGCTCCTAGACGTTGTCCCCTTCGGTGGAGGTCGAGGCCGAGGCCGAGCGCTCCGGGCCCTTCAGCCCCCACTTCCAGCCGCTGATCTCCGGCATGTCGTCGCCGTGCTTCGCGATGTATTCCTTGTGCTCGATCAGCTTCTCGTTGATCGCCTGCTTGAAGTAGGCGGCCCGCGAGCCTAGCTGGGGCAGCCGGTCGATCACGTCGCCCGCCAGGTGGAATCGGTCGAGGTCGTTCATGACCACCATGTCGAACGGCGTGGAGGTGGTCCCCTCCTCCTTGTAGCCGCGGACGTGCAGGTTCCGGTGGTTGGTCCGGCGGTAGGTCAGGCGGTGGATCAGCCACGGGTAGCCGTGGAAGGCGAAGATGACGGGCTTGTCCTTCGTGAACAGGGCGTCGAAGTCCGCGTCCGGGAGCCCGTGCGGGTGCTCGCTCTGCGGCTGGAGCTTCATCAGGTTCACGACATTGATCACGCGGACCTTCAGCTCCGGGATGTTCCTTCGCAGCATCTCGACCGCCGCCAGGGTCTCCAGCGTCGGCACGTCGCCGCAGCAGGCCATGACCACGTCGGGCTCGCCGCCCTTGTCGTTGCTGGCCCACTCCCAGATGCCCAGGCCCTGGGTGCAGTGCTTGATCGCCTGGTCCATCGTCAGCCACTGAGGCGCGGGCTGCTTGCCGGCGACGACCACGTTGACATAGTTGCGGCTTCGCAAGCAGTGGTCCGTGACCGAGAGCAGGCAGTTGGCGTCGGGCGGCAGGTAGACGCGGACCACCGAGGCCTTCTTGTTGATCACGTGGTCGAGGAACCCCGGGTCCTGGTGGCTGAACCCGTTGTGATCCTGCCGCCAGACGTGCGAGCTGAGGAAGTAGTTGAACGACGCGATCGGCCGTCGCCAGGGGATCTCGTTGCAGACCTTCAGCCACTTGGCGTGCTGGTTGAACATCGAGTCGATGATGTGGATGAACGCCTCGTAGCACGAGAAGAACCCGTGGCGTCCGGTGAGCGTGTAGGCCTCCAGCCAGCCCTGGCACTGGTGCTCGCTGAGGACCTCCATGACGCGGCCATCGGGGCTGAGATGGTCGTCCTCCGGGAGGATCTCGGCCATGTAGCAGCGGTCGGTGACCTCCAGCACGTCCTGCCAGCGGTTCGAGTTGTTCTCGTCCGGGCTGAACAGGCGGAAATTCTTGCTCTCCAGGTTGAGCTTCATGACGTCCCGGAGGAACCGGCCCATCTCCCGGGCCGACTCGACCATGGGCTGCCCCGGGGCGGGGACGTCCACGGCGTAATCGCGGAAATCGGGCAGCCTCAGGTCGCGGAGCAGCAGGCCGCCGTTGGCGTGCGGGTTGTCGCTCATCCGGCGCTTCCCCTGCGGCGGCAGCTCGGCCAGCTCGGGGACGAGCCGACCGCCCGCGTCGAACAGCTCCTCGGGCCGATAGCTCTTCATCCAGCCTTCGAGGATCCGGATGTGCTCAAGCTTGTCCATCTCGCCCATCGGGACCTGGTGGCTCCGCCAGTAGCCCTCGCACTTCTTGCCGTCGATCTCGGCGGGGCAGGTCCAGCCCTTCGGCGTGCGGAAGACGATCATCGGCCACGCCGGCCGGGTGGTCACCCCCCCGTTGCGGGCGTCGTCCCAAATCTGATGGATCTCGGCCACGACGGCGTCGAGCACGCTGGCGAGTTTCGGGTGGACCTCGGCGGGATCATCCCCCTCCACGAAATACGGCTTGTAGCCCATCCCCTCGAAGAACTTCTGGAGCTCCTCGTGGGGGATGCGGGCGAGGAAGCAGGGGTTGGCGATCTTGTAGCCGTTGAGGTGGAGGATCGGCAAAACGGCGCCGTCCCTCGCCGGGTTCAGGAACTTGTTCCCGTGCCATCCGGTGGCCAGGGCGCCGGTCTCCGCCTCGCCGTCGCCGACGACGCAGGCGACGATCAGGTCCGGGTTGTCGAACGCGGCGCCGAAGGCGTGGCTCAGGGCGTAGCCCAGCTCGCCGCCCTCGTGGATGCTGCCCGGCGTCTCCGGCGCGACGTGGCTGGGGATGCCCCCGGGGAAGCTGAACTGCTTGAACAGCTTCTGCATCCCCTCGGCATCCCGGCTGATCTCCGGGTAGACCTCGCTGTAGGTCCCCTCGAGGTAGGCGTGGGCGACGAGCGAGGGCCCGCCGTGGCCCGGCCCGATGATGTAAATCATGTCCAGGTCATCGCGCTTGATGACCCGGTTCAGGTGCGTGCAGAGCATGTTCAGCCCCGGCGACGTGCCCCAGTGGCCGAGCAGCCGCGGCTTGATGTGCTCCCGCTTCAGGGGCTCGCGAAGGAGCGGGTTGTCGAGCAGGTAGATCTGGCCGACGGCGAGGTAGTTGAGGGCGCGCCAGTAGGCGTCGAGCTTCCGAAGCTCGTCCGGCGAGAGCGGGGCGTCCGCATCCTTGCCGCGCGAATCGCGCGAGGGTCGGGATGCCCCGGGTCTCACTGGCGTCGGCATGGTCGCGTCCATCGGTCGGCTCCGTAACGGGGCTGGCTCGGTCGGTGTTGGGCTTACGGCGAGGGGACGCCGAGGCGAATCGTCGCCCTGGCGATCATGACTTCCTCGTCGGTCGGGATCACGCGGACGCGGGTCGGGCACGCATCGGTCGAGATCCGCGGCCCGCCGGCCGCGTTGCGGTCGACGTCGAGGGCGATCCCGAGGAATTCGAGCCCTTCGCAGACGCGGCGGCGGACCTCGGGCGAATTCTCGCCGACACCGCCGGAGAAGACGAGCGAGTCCAGGCCGCCGAGGGCGGCGGCCAGGGCGCCGATCCCCTTCTTCACGCTGTAGCAAAACACGTCGATGGCCTCGGCCGCGCGGGCGTCCGCCTCGCGCCGGGCCAGGAGGTCGCGCAGGTCGGAACTCGTCTCGGAGACGCCCAGGAGGCCGGACTCCTGGGAGGCCATCCGGTGGAACCCCTCGGGCGTCATCCCCTCGGCGTGGGCGAGGAACGCGACGAGGCCGGGGTCGACGTCGCCGGAGCGCGTCCCCATGACGACGCCGGAGGCGGGGGTGAACCCCATCGTCGTCTCCAGGCACCGGCCCTCGCGCACGGCGGCCAGGCTCGCACCCGACCCGAGATGGGCCAGGACGACCCGGCCTCGGGCCTCCTCCGGACCCGCGATCCGGGCCAGCTCCTCCATGAGGAAGGCGTAGGAGAGCCCGTGAAACCCGTACCGCCGGACACCGAGGCCCCAGTACTTCCGCGGGATGGGCACGATCTGCGCGGGCCTCGGCAGGTCGCGGTGGAACGCGGTGTCGAAGCAGGCGACTTGGGGGATCGCGGGGAGGGCCTCGCGCATCGCCTCGATCAGCGCGATCTCCCCCGGGAGATGCTCCGGGTCGAGCGGACTGAGGCCACGCAGAACGTCGATCTCCGCCGCCGAGACGATCGCCGGCTCGACGAATCGGCCGCCCCCGTGGACGATGCGGTGCCCGACGGCCGCGATCGCATCGAGCCCCGGCGATCGCCCGACCCGCTCGATCACCAGGCCGGCCGCCGCAGCCTGGTCCGGCGCCTCGACCAGGCGGTCTTCCCGCTTGATCCCGTCGGGATCGACGACGATCAGCCGCGATCCCGAGCGCCCGACCCGCTCGACGCAGCCGGAGAAGACGCGGGCGATGGGATCGACCTCGAAAACTGCGAACTTGAGGCTGGAGGAGCCGCCATTGATGGTGAGGATGAACGGCCCAGGCTTCCCCTCGGCCTGGAGCCGGCCGCCCGCGGATCCGCCAAGGTGCGTCATCCCGTCCGAAGTGTTCATGAAGTCCGCCCATTCCGCATCGCGAACTCGCGACGCGTGTCCTCGCCGATGGAGGAGTGGGCCGTCCCGCCGTGGTCGAGATGGGCCGGCGCGAAAGAATTCGGGACCGTGATGCCGAGGGAGACGTGCGCGAAGTCGATGCTGCGATCGTCGAACCACTTCGACACGGCCGCCTCGTCGAAGGCGTCCTGGAAGGCCCGGGCCTGCCCGCGCTCCTCCGCGATGACGGCTCCCCGCCGACTCGCAAGGTCGCTCGACTCGGCAGCACTCATCGTGGCGACTCCACAGGTGTCCTTCAAGATTCGTTCATTCCGCGTCCTGTTCCCGTCGACGGCGTCGGCGATTTCTCAATGCCCAAATCATTTTTCATGATCAGCGATCGCCCGGATCGATTCGAGGCTGATGCGCCGGCCAAGCCCTGGACGCACGTCGGGCTCGCCTCGACCTCGTTCGGCCCGCTTTGACAATGGGTGCCCGGGAAATGGAAACGACCCAAATCGCGACGTGAACCGGGGCACGCCATCCTCGCCGAGTCCGCGCGTCCGTCGGGGATGAGGTGTCGCGCTCGCTAGTAAATCCTAGAGTGAATGCTGAAGTCAAGGTTGAACTTTTTGAAAATCCATATCTCTCCAAAAAGCCAATGGCAACTCGTCCCGACGGCGGCGAGACGCTCGCCATCGTGTAGCCGAAGAAGCGACACCGCATTTGAAGCCCGGCGCCCCGGTTGCCCTCGCGATCCGATTGCGACGTCTCTCCCGGTGAGAAATACTTTTCCTGGATACTTATTCATCAAATCTCCGCCCGTAGACTCGGGGCGGTCGCGGCGGCCGGTTGCCACAGCCGTCCGCAGACACGACAGGGGCGCGGCCAGGCGACCTCTCGGCCATGTCGCGTCAAGTTTAGTAGGCCCAGATGCTAGACAAGCGAGCAGTAGCTCGTCATGGCAGCGGATTGAATGAAATCAAGCAAAGTTGAAGCTGGCTTCGGGTCGAGAAATGAGACGTATTCCCAGGATCTCGGGACAGCCGACGCCCGCCGATGGTTCCGAATCGACCCACGGGCTCCGGCCGGATGCTCGAACTCTATCGATGTGGGGCAAGTCCATGGCAGGATGCCAGACTCACCGACTGCGAGCCGGCGGTGTCGTCGCTGCGCTCTGCGTCGCTTCCTCGCTGTACGCGGATCTCGCCCTGGCGCAATCCCCGGCACCGCCGTCCGCGACGCCAGGCCGAAACCTCGCCGAAGTCGCCGAGGGCGAAGATGCCCCGCCGGCAGGCCTCGCGGTGACGCCCGTGCCCCGTCCCATGGTCGATCCCGGTCCGGCGCCGGCGGCACCCCGGGTCGAGCTCGGCCACCTCGAGACGATCGCCGAGTCGCTCTTCGGCCATCCCCCCGCGAACTCCTGGCGGCCCCTGCCGCTCTCGACGTTCTTCAGCGAGGGCTGGAACGAAGCGTGGGTGCCGTCGCCCAACGGCTCCGGAGGCGCTCCCCGTCAGGGCTGGATCAACGCCATGGACGGCAACCTGTACCGCCTGTCGTTCGTTTCGTTCGGCCAGGCGTTCAACAGTCCGCCGAAGGGCAATGCCTACTTCGGTTCCTACACGATCTTGGCACCGCTAAACCGCCGCCTCGAGCTGATCGTGAATGTCCCTTTCGTAGTCCGGAACAATGTCGTCAGCGGCTTGCCGATCCTGAGCCCAAACAATTCGATGCCGCCGACGTCGAGCCACTCGGGATTCGGCGACATGTCGTTCACGCCGCGGTTCTTGCTCCACGAGACGAAGGACTTCTCCCTGACCACGGAACTCGCGGTGGTGACCCCGACCGGCAATCCACCCATCGCGGGGAAGACGACCACCCTGGTCCCCGCCTTCGGCTTCTGGACTAACCCCGGGGGCGGTTGGGTGGTCCGGGGGGACTCGGTCTCGCGATCCCGACGAACGGCAGTGGGGATACCTTGATCAGCCAGCTCGCCGTCGGGAACACCTTCACGGAGCATGACGTGCCGCTGTTCGGAGACTTCACCGTCTACATGTCGACCGTGGCGAACAGCTCGCTGAACAACGGGGGTCACACGGGCGTGACCCTCACCCCGGGGATGAGGACCCACCTCGGAAACGACTGGTATTTCCTGGCCGGTCTGCCCGTACCGTTGACCAACCAACGAGTCGGCGACCTCGGCATGATCTTCTGGTTCATGAAGGCGTGGTGAGTCCGGAGGGGCGGCTCGACCGACCGAGTCCTTACGCCTCGAAGCCGCCCGGCCCCGGAACCGGGACAGGATCTCCTGCGCCGGCCGGTTGATTTCCTTCGGTGGCCTCCGTCGGCATGGGGCTGTCCGAGAGATTATTAACTCGGATTCGCCAGGCCCCCGACGGACGTGTTCCAGGCGATCCGTGCTCCTGAACAGAGCGGTGAAGATCGCCGAATCGGCGGAGACGGCCGGGGGACGCGATTCCGGGACCAGGTTCGACCGGTCGGGTTCGTCGCTCCCGCCGCCATGTCCATCGCCGCAAATCCCACGTCCCCGAGCCTGCCCGATGCGGAGTGGGCGGATCCGTCCCCGAGTCGCAATTAGATTGGCAAGCCGATCATGTACAGGTAATGGCCGGGGACCGATTCGAGTTCCGCATCCTCGGCGGGCTGAAAGGGCTCGCGCTGCTCCCAGGCATTCTCGCCGGGCGGGATGATCCAGAATTGGCCCTCGCGGTCTCTCACGATCCAGCGCCTCCGGTCGCCCCCTGTCCACATAGAGGCTCATGACCGGCTTCCTGATGGTGAGCATGAGGTTCTCGCTCCTTTCTCTCCTGGTTCGGCTCCGCCTCAACGATCGGGCTAGTCTGTCATCGCGATCGGGCGGCGTAAAGGGACATTTGCGGGGGTGGTCCCCGACCCGACCCCGAGGCGAGACGGGAATCCGCCGAGACCGACGTCCCGATTGGAACAATGATCCCGGATTCCGGCATTGCATCGCCCCGGGCGTGTTATGCTGGAACGAGTCAATTTCACATCTTCGGGGCGGCCCCCACCGGCGTCGCCGCAGGCGGCTAAACCCATGACGGCAGAACAACTGCGCCTCGAAGAGGCTCGAGAGCGGTCCGTACCCTGGAAGGCGTGGGGGCCCTATCTCAGCGAACGTCAGTGGGGCACGGTGCGGGAGGATTACAGCGAGGGGGGGGACTCCTGGGACTACTTCACCCATGACCAGGCCCGCTCGCGCGCCTATCGCTGGGGCGAGGACGGCCTGGCCGGCATCTCCGACGACCATCAGAGGCTCTGCTTCGCGCTGGCCCTCTGGAACGGCAAGGACCCGATCCTCAAGGAGCGCCTCTTCGGCCTGACCAATGGCGAGAGCAATCACGGGGAAGACGTCAAGGAGTATTACTTCTACCTCGACAGCACCCCGACCCACTCCTACATGAAATTCCTTTACAAGTATCCGCAGGAGGCGTACCCCTACGGCGACCTCGTCGAGACCAGCCGACGCCGAGGGCGAAACGAGTGCGAGTACGAACTCCTCGACACCGGGGTCTTCGAGGGCGACCGCTACTGGGACGTGTTCGTCGAGTATGCCAAGGACACGCCCGAGGACATCCTCGTCCTGATCAGCGCGCACAACCGGGGCCCCGAGGCGGCCGAGCTCCATGTCCTCCCCACGCTCTGGTTCCGCAACGTGTGGTCCTGGCACGACACCGCCGACCGGCCGGCCCTCCAGGAGCTTCCCGGCCGCGGCGATCGCGTCGTCCGGGCCGTCGATGGCGTGCTCGGCACGCGGTACCTCGCCTGCGAGGGGGACGTCCCCCTCCTGTTCTCGGAGAACGAGACCAACACGCTTCGGATCTTCGGCGTCCCGAATCGGACTCCGTACGTCAAGGACAGCATCAACGACCACGTCGTTCACGGCCAGGAGGGCCGACTGAATCCGGAGCAGACCGGGACCAAGATGGCCGCCCATTACCGCCTGGTGGTCGGCCCCGGCGAGTGCCGGACGATCCGACTGCGCCTCTCCGACCTCGCCCCTCCGCCCGCGGCCCTGGGCAACGGGTATGGTGCGGCGCTGTTCGGCGGCCTCTTCGACGAGGTCTTCCGGGCGAGGCGGGCCGAGGCGGACGAGTTCTACGCGGCCGTCATCCCGCCCTCGCTGGATTCCGACGCGGCAGGCGTGATGCGGCAGGCGCTGGCGGGGATGCTCTGGTCCAAGCAGTTCTACCACTACGACGTCGACAAATGGCTGGAAGAGCGGGGGTCCGACCCGTTCAAGCCGTCGCGCAAGGCCGCCCCGCGCAACGAGCACTGGCACCACATGTACAACGGCGACGTGATCTCGATGCCCGACAAGTGGGAATATCCCTGGTACGCGGCCTGGGACCTCGCCTTCCACGTCCTCGCCCTGACGCTGGTCGACCCCGATTTCGGCAAGCACCAGCTCAAGCTGATGCTGCGCGAGCGGTACATGCATCCGAACGGCCAGATCCCGGCCTACGAGTGGAATTTCGGGGACGTCAACCCGCCGGTCCACGCCTGGTCGACCATCTTCACCTACCGCCTCGAAGCGGCGGCGCGAGGCGAGGGGGACCGGGAGTGGCTCAAGAGCTGCTTCCAGAAGCTCCTGCTGAATTTCACCTGGTGGGTGAACCGCAAGGACCGCACGGGTCGAAACGTCTTCGAGGGCGGCTTCCTGGGCCTCGACAACATCGGCGTCTTCGACCGCAACGCTCCCCTGCCGACCGGCGGCTACCTGGAACAGGCCGACGGCACCGCCTGGATGGCCCTCTACTGCCAGAACATGCTGGAGATCGCCGCCGAGCTCGCGATGACCGACCCCGACTACGGGGAGATGGCGCTGAAGTTCGTCGAACACTTCCTCTGGATCGCTTCGTCGATGGCCCACCTCGGCGAGGACACCGGGATGTGGGACGAGGAGGACGGATTCTTCTACGACGTCCTTCGGCTGCCCGACGGGCGGGCGCAGCGGCTGAAGGTCCGGTCCATGGTCGGGCTCCTGCCCCTCTGCGCCGCCACCACGTTCGATGGGGAGTTGATGGCGAAGTATCCCGAGCTCGCCGAGCGGTTCGCGTGGTTCCTCGACTCTCGGCCGGAGGTCTATGCCACGATCCACGACCCTCGGCGGCCCGGCGTGTCAGGGCGCCGGCTCGCCGCCATCCTGGACGAGTCGAAGCTCCGCCGGGTTCTTGCGAAGATGCTGGATGAGGACGAGTTCCTCGGCCCCTACGGCCTGCGCTCCCTGTCGCGCTTCCATGCCGACCATCCTTACGTGATCCAGGCAGGGGGCCAGGAATACCGAGTCGCCTACCTCCCGGCCGAGTCCGACACGGGGATGTTCGGCGGCAACTCGAACTGGCGAGGGCCGGTCTGGATGCCGGTCAACGCGCTGATCGTCCGGGCCCTCCTGCACTACTATCTTTACTACGGGGACGAGTTCACCGTCGAATGCCCCACGGGGTCGGGCCGGCGGATGAACCTGTACCAGGTGGCCGAGGAGATCTCGCGTCGGCTCTCCGCACTATTCCTGAGGGGCCACGACGGTCACCGCCCGGTCTTCGGGGGCAATCCGACCTTCCAGGAGGACCCGCACTGGCGCGACTGTCTCCTGTTTTACGAGTATTTCCACGGAGACAACGGCGCCGGGCTGGGGGCCAGCCACCAGACGGGCTGGACCGGAGTCGTCGCCCGCCTGATGCACCTGTTCGCGACCCTCACGCCCGAACAGGCGATGGAGCAAGGGAAGAAGTCGTACTCCGCGGCCTGCAACCAGGCGCGAGTGGTCGGCTCATCGGCCGGCCGATAGCGCGTGCACACGCCTCCCCTCGAATCAGACGCCCTGGACGC
This sequence comes from uncultured Planctomycetota bacterium, assembly GCA_963737655.1. GTDB lineage: Bacteria > Planctomycetota > Planctomycetia > Isosphaerales > Isosphaeraceae > JAQGHR01. The sequence continues at coordinate 846,625 of CAVTTN010000002.1, forward strand.
ATGGGGGCACGGCCGTGAACGCCTCGAAGGTCATCTCCATCCTCAACGCCTCGGCGCTCGTGACGATGATGGTTTCGATGGGGCTGCGCGTGACGGGCGGCGAGCTCCTGGCCTCGGCTCGACCGGCTCGTCGGCTCGTCCTCGGCCTGATCGCGAACTTCGCGCTGCTCCCGGCGGTCACGGTCGGATTGCTCCACGCCTTCCATGCTCGGCCGATGATCGCGGTGGGGTTCCTGATCCTCGCCTCCTGCCCCGGAGCCCCGGTCGGGCCACCGATCACCGCCATCGCCCGGGGGGATGTCCCGTGGTCCCTGGGAATGATGCTGATCCTGGCCGGGCTCTCGGCGCTGCTGACGCCGGCCCTCCTCAGCGTGCTCCTGCCCTGGGTCGCGCCCGCAACCGACTTGCACGTGGACTACCGGGGGATCATCCGGATCTTGCTGATCACCCAGTTGCTCCCGCTCGGCCTGGGACTGGGAATCCGCCGCGAGGCGCCCCGGTGGGCCCGTCGCCTGGAGAAACCGCTCGGCCGCCTCGCGAATGTCCTCCTCCTGGCGCTGGTCGGGGCGATCGTGGCGACGCAATTCGGGATGCTGGCGGCCATCCGGCCCCGAGGCTGGTTCGGGATGGGGCTGCTGGTGGTGGCCGGCCTGGGACTCGGCTGGTCCTGCGGCGGTCCCGGCGGCGCGTGTCGGAGGGCCCTGGCCACGACCACGGCCACGCGTAACGTCGCGCTCGGCCTGGTCATCGTCGGGAGCAACTTCGCGGGCACGCCGGCCGTCACCGCCGTCGTCGCATACGGCCTGCTCTCCATCCTCGGGGCGCTGGGATTCGCCCTGCTGGTGGGCAGGACGGATGCGATCGGGACGGAGAGGGTGCGCGTCGCTCCGTCGCTCTGAGCGCGACTCGGCCGTTCACTCCGTCGCGGCATCATTCATGTCGGAGGTCGTCTTGAAGAGCCGAGGATCGAGCCGATTCAGCAGCCGATGGAGCTTGGGCACCTGCTCCAGCGCGGCCGACTCGCCGATCGCGGCGAGCTCCTTCGCCCTCATGAACTCCGCGGGGTCGATGGACGTCACGTCCGGCTCGATCACCACGTCCGCCGGCTGGACGCCGAAGGCGTTCAGGCTGTAATTCTGGACGAGCAGGCTGCGCACGATCGTCGGCATGATGCCGGGCCTGGCCGCCGACGGGCCGGATTTCTCGGGCGAGATGTCGCAGAAGCGAGACTCCAGCTTCGCCGACACGCTGACCGCGATCACGAAATTGCAACCCATCGACACCAGCACGTCCGCCGGGATGTTGTTGACCAGCCCGCCGTCGATCAGCGCCTGGCCGTTGCGGACGATCGGCACGGAGAGCACGGGCAAGTTGATGCTCTCGAGGATCGCATGGACGGCATCGCCGCGTTCGCGGACGACCGAGTTGCCGCTCACCAAATCGACCGTGACGGAGAGGCAGGGGACGGCGAGTTGTTCGAGCCTCCAGTCATGCAGGTACTTCCGCAGCATGCCATCGAAGTGCCCGCGGCGATACTTGTACAGGAGGTGCCAGTAGTTCCCCTGCGGGAGCTGGCGAAAGATCCAGGGGGGGGCGAGGTCGGCGGCGAACGCGTCCGCGTTGCAGTCCGGATCCATCCCGGAGGCGTACATGATGCCCGTCATGGCGCCGGCGCTGGTGCCGGCGATCATGTCGACGACGATTCCGTTGCGCTCGAGGACCTTGAGCATGCCGAGGTGCGACAGCCCCCGGGCCGCCCCGCCGCCGAGCGCCACGCCCACGCGCACGCCGCGAAGGTCGTGCACCAGCCGCTCCAGCCCGAACGATAGCGACTGGCCCCAGGGCAATCCCGGCGGCGCCTCGTGGATCTTGAAGTCGCGCGCGGCGAGGGTGGCGAGGTCGGGCACGACGGGGACCACGGGGCTGTCATCCTTGATCACCCAGGCGACGCTGGTCTTGTCGCGCCAGCCCCGGGCCGCCACGTCGATCGCCCGCAGGCGGCCGATGGCGGCGTCCGCCCCGTCGGCCGGCACGAAATAGATGGCGCGGTCGACCAGCTCCATGAGCCGCGGGGTCAGTTCCGGCGTCAGGTAGGAATGGACGTCGAAGATGACCCGATGGGCATCCTGCCATTGTGCACCTTGCTCACGGACTTCCTCCGGCGTCAAATCCCGGCCATTCTCGCGGAGCGGCCGGAACCGCACGTTGGGCAGATCCAGCCGCGCGTCCGAATCGCTCAGGACGCCGAGCTGCTCACCCACGTCGCTCAGTCGCCGGATCAGCCGCTCGGCCGTCGGCCGAGTCGCGGGCGAAACGTGGATCAGGGCCAGCATCATCACCGACCGCTTGGGGGCGTCGCCCAGGAAGATCTTCCGCAGGCTCCCCGCGTAGGTCTTGAGCCACACTCGGCGAAGCTCCGGCCTGGCCAGTGTCAATTCCATCGCCTCTTCGTAGTCCAGCCTGAGGACCGTCGAGGGCTCGAGCGCAACGACGCGGATCGGCACCGATTCGTTGAGCGCGCCGACCATCATCCCGAATTGCTCCCCGCGCTCGATCATCCGGAACAGCGACTCGGTCCCGTTGGCGCCGACCCGAACGGCCTTGAGCCGCCCCCTCAGGACGAAGCCGACCGTGGTGAGGACCACGTCCGCCTCGTGCACGATGCCGCCCGCCGGATACCGCGTGACTCGCCCGAGCCGCGCGACTTCCTCGAGGGTTTCCTCCGAGGCTCCCTGAAAGTATTCGTGCACCTTCAGGAGCGCAATGACCTCATCGTTCATGGCGGCGCCTTTCGAGTTCGCGACGGATATGATCGCCGAATCCCACCGCCGGGGCGGCGTTCGCGATGTCGTTCAGGTAGGCGAGTCGGCGGAGTTCCTGGAAGGGTAGGGTCCGGTCCAATCGACCGTCCCGATAAAGGACCCGGTCCAGACGGGCGTTGGCAATCACGCGCCAGTCCCAGCGGACCTTCGTGCTGGGAAGCTTGTAGAAGGACGTCGTGCAATTGGTGAACAGGACGTGGTACCAGCGCGGGTTGTCGTGTAATTGATTGATCGTATCCACGTAGTCGAGGAACAGGCGTTTGAGTTCCTCGGCGCTGGAATTGAGGTGGTAGAAGTATCCCCATTGGTTTTCGCTGTACTTCGTGCGACGAAGGATGACATCGCGCTCGTCCGCGGCGACGAAGATGAGCTCCTGCTGTCGATACAGACTTTGAAAGACCGAGTATTTCTGCCCTTTCGTGATTCTCGCCTCGATCGACATGCAGATGCGGCCATCGGGCCCGAAGTCGAAGACCAGGGCGGGGTGGCCCCTGAGCCCGTCACCCCAGTCGAAGAAGATGACATCCACTCCCCTGAGATTCGAGAGATAATACGTGCGCGTTTCCCAATGTGGCGTGAAATCGTCGACCGAACGATATTCCAGGTTGCGGACGTTTTCGATCGTCACCGCATCCCCGTCGATCACGGCTCGCGGCAGTTCGCTCATGCTCGGGTCCCAGTCGCGTTCGTTCGTCGGTTTCAGCCGGAACCACCAGGCGAGGAACAGCGACTCCGCCCCGAGCAGGGCGGCGATCGGCTGCCAGAGCGGCCGCCAGACCGCGAAAATCGCGACGAAGCCAACGGCCCAGGCCAGGACGACCCAACGGCCCCAACCGGCTCCGCCGCATCCATCGAAGTAGATCGCGCCGGCCATCCAAATCGCGATCAGGGCACACGCCAGCAACGATGCTCCCGTGAGGAATCCCAGGAAGAGACCCATGAGCGTGCTCGCTTCGGGTTGCCGCATTCAGAATAAGAGCCGGTTGCCAGATCAACCTTCACGCAGTTTACCCGCGCGCGCATTTCAAGCCTTCGTCATCTCGCCTGATTTTCCGAGATTTTATCCGTTCTATTTTTCTGGGTGCCTGCCGATGGGCCTCGCCACGGGGTGTAGAATTCCGCGCGTCCGAATCGTGTTGGCCGTGGGCGTGCCTCTCAACTCGGCGATGGAACGAATCACTCGGCACGGCATCCTCGACCGTCAATTGGCCGTCGCCCGAGTCGCGGTCCTCGCGAACATGGCCGATCCCGGGAAGGCCGTCGAACCTTTCGATCCGATCCTTGACGAGTGATACGACAACTCATCGTCTCGCGAACGACGATTTCCGGCCGACCGGGCGTTGGGCAGGGAGCTGTTCGACTCCCTTCGGACGTGCCGAGATCCGATCGATTTCCCGAGGACAGGCGAGCACATTTCCATGAGTGGCACGCGTCGACGAAGCGTCATGAAAACGTCTCTCCGTGAACTTCGCCGGCCGCCGCTGCTCGTGCCCGGCCAGTGCGTCGGGCAGGCGTCGGGAGTCCCGCTCGGCTCCGGCCTGTGGCACCAGGCGAACCGAATGCCCTCGGCTCCCGCCTTCTGATCGGGTTGGATTTCACGATTTGGGGCCGGAACCATCAGGACTCCTTGCGGAGCGAGTGCCCCTCCGTCAAGATGAACGACCGGATGGAGACTCTGCCTCGCCTTCGACGACAATTTCATGTCGGGCGGCTTCCACCATGCATCGACGATCCGCCCTCCTCGGGGCCTTGCTCACACTCGGCTGCGCCCTCGCCTCGGACCGAGCCGATGCCCGAGGAGACGAGCAGGCCGCGAGCGCCGTTCCGTATGAAGGCAAGCTCATCCACCTGGATGAGACGGGACATTTCCACGTCTGGAATCTGGAAGACGGACGATTCGATCCGGAGATGTCAGCGAAGCTCGCTCACGATTCGATCACCCACCTGGCGACGGACGGCGGCAGGCTCTGGGCGTCCGGGAAGTCCGTCCTTTACGATTGGTCCTCGAAAGAGCAAGCCTGGAAGAAGGTCGCCGACTTTGACGGCGGTGGGGAGGCGCTGCTCGCTCTCGCCGGACTCGACGGATCGCCTCTCCTCATTTTTCCATCCAAGGTCATGGATCTCAAGAAAGTTCGCACGTTCAAGGTCCCCATGATGAGGGGTCAAATTCAGACAGATTCCCTCCGCCTCCTCGCGTTCCGGGCGGCGGACTCCATGCTCTGGCTGGGGACGGGCCACGGCGAATGGGGGGGGCATCTCGTCGGCCTCAACCCGAAAACCGGCCAATGGGTCCAATACTATGACGATCTCCATTATGTGACCGGGATCACGACGGCCGGGCCGGGAGAGGTCATCGTCAGTTGGTCGATGAGCCACTTCAACGCGCACACTCGGATTCGAATTCATGGCCTTGACGGGAAGCCGAAGACCGCCTATCCCATGCTTTATTCAAAATATTATCAGACAATTTCATATAACAAATACGATAAGCTTTTGTATGGAGTTGAGAACACCCATCTTGTTACCATCAAGGATGGCAAGCCCTCGAAGGTCGCGGAGTTGCAGGGCCAGGTCTTCGAGCGGGAGCCGAGGGCGATCGGTGTGGCCCCCGGGGTTTCCGCTTTGATCCCCGTCGCGGAGAAGGCCCTGATCGTGGTGCCGAACCACGGTTTGCCGTGGAGGCTCAAGGACGGCGAACTGACCCAACTTCGTACGCCCTGATTCGACCGCGGCGCCGAAGCCATTGGTCGTAGCCGATCGGTAGGACCCGGCAGATCGTCCCTCGCGAAGCCTCCCATGTCCGACTGGCGACCCGGCGACCTCGTCGAGCTCGACGGCCTTTTTTCCGACGCTCTACCGGGTCCGCTACTCGGACTAGGTTCCGCTTGTCCGCCATCCCTCCTGTTTTCCTCTCCGAACGGCGAATCACGACGGAGTTCTGGAGATCCTGTCGCCTCGTCCCAGGCATGAAGCACAGGCGCGTCGGATCGGGATGATCGTCGAGGCCGCGACGTGCGGGCGGGCCATCCCGCGCAAGGGCCAGGGAACGCAACCCCGTGAGTGCGTCTTCCTCGCGAGCGAGGCGGCGATTTTCGGCAAGGACACGCTCGACCTCGACGCCGGCGCCCTCCGCCGGACGTCTGGAGTGCGGCGGGTCTGGATTCGACCTGTCGCAAGAATGCGATTCGGGTCATTCTTGAATCTTGCCTCGGATTGGGAATTATGGGTCAATGGCTCTCTGATCGGATCTTCCTGGATGGACTGCCATCCGGGGGATCGGTCAACCTCCCTCGGGAGAGGGCCCGGCCTGGTGGGGTCGGGTTTTTCTGAAATCGAGGTGCGACCTGGCGGGCCGGTCCGCCGGGGTTGGTCGTTCGGTGCTCGGGGAGCCATGAGGATGCGTGCCTTCGACACCATGGAGGTGTTGATCCTGATTGCCGTGGCCCTCGTCGCATGTCGTCGCGGGAAGGAGGGCCGGAGATCCGGCCCGGTCCGGGTGGCTCCTGGCGTCGTCTACTCCCTGGAGGATGGCGAGCGTTCTCATCGCGAGGCGCCCGAGACGTTCGAGATCCCGAGCCTGGCCGAGCGCGAGGCCCTTGCGCCGGGTCGGATCGTCAAGCTGATGTTCCGGATCACGGCGGACGGCGAGACCTTGGTGGAACGAATGTGGGTGATTGTCGAGGGCGAGGAGGCCGGCGGCTATGTGGGCTCCCTCGATAATCAGCCCTATTCGACCGAGGCGATGCGTCCCGGGCTGAAACTTCATTTTCATGCCCGCCATGTGATCAGCATTTACGATGACCGTGCCGAGGACGGGCCGTCCGGCTGAGAGTCCGCCCCGGAATGTCCCGGCCTGCGGTCGATCCGGGGCGGGTCTTGGCGAGAGTGTCCGCCGAGATGGTTCGAAGGGGTGAGGGAAGGGAGGTCGGTCGATGGGTCGCGCGATCGCGCGGTTGGCGGTCCCGCGCGTATTGCTGGGCGCGGTCGTGGCGGGCCTGGTGCTCGTCGCCTCGGGCCAGGACGCGGGCCGGGGGGTCCCGGCGAAGGCGACCGCCGACGGGAACTACTCGGGATTGCTTCGGAAGGTCGAGGTCCCTCAGGACAGGAAGACGTATGGCGACTTCTTCGAGGGAGGCTACTTCCCCGAGCTCCCCGCCTACGAAGGGTATCGCGACCTCCCCGCCGGCCACTGGGTCTATGTCTCGCCCCACTGGTACATCTGGAAGGACAGCAAGGTACCCCGGGAGCCCGCCGCGGTGGAGGCAGACCTGATGGCGCGTAATGACCCGTTCGTCGCGATGCAGGAGAAGGACGTCGAGATCCATTTCTTCGGCGGCGAGGTTCTCAAGGGTCGAATCGCCGAGAACCGGGCGTCCTACGTCCTCGTGACGACCCCCGGCAGCAAGCAGCGAGCCTGGGTCAACAAGGGGCACGTCTCCTCGATCCGGTGGGAGGACGAGGCGGACGCCCGATAAGGACGCTCGGCGCCGGTCGCAACCCCTGGGGCTCGGTCGTCGAACGACGGGTGAGAACGCCCTAGCCCCGGGGCCGATCGGGAGGCCTCATCCCACCAGAGTGGCACAATTTTCATTAGCCCGTCCCGGTTGCGAGAGGGTCGTGAGGGTGAGTCGGCCGTCCGCGTCCGCGTGGCCTCCCGGCCGCTCTTCCCGTTCGGGGACGACCCGAGCCGCCCGGCCCACCCGATGCATCCATCTCGCGGATGGGCGTTGGACACGGGGATGGCGCCGAGCTGTGAAGGTCTCGAGGCGGCGCCACGGAATCGAGGTCCCTGCCCCCGCCTTGGACGGGTGTCTAAGGCATGGGGCGAAGCTCGTTGGTCAAATCCTGTCCTCTTTTTTCAACAACGAAATAATGTAGCACACCCATATGGATTTTTCGGGGGGACGCGGTTAGAACTCTGCGACGGGGCGGGTCGCCGCGGGGTGTCGATGCGAGCGGCGAGCCGACCCCCCTCATCGAGTTCGAACATCCCGAGGAGCAGCGCGATGAAGCGAAGCATGGGACTGCGCCAGTCGCCGCGATGGCGATCTTTGCTGCCGTGGCGCTGGAGGCGCGGGCGGACCTGATCAACATTACTCAGGACGACGTCAACCAGGCCGCCGGCGGCGTCACCATCAAGGCCAACTACGACGTCGCCGGGATCATGGGCCTGTGCCCGGGCGGGAACATCCGGTTCATCCAGCAGGTCTCGCTGACCGACGGGAGCGGCAACCCGAAGAACGGCGTGCCGGGTTACCCGAACTCGAACTTCATCGACCCCCAGCCGAACCAGGGCAACCCGGGCGACTTCGACAATCAGCCGTGGTACGACGCGACCTACAACAACGCGGCGAACCGGGACGCGAACACCAATCGCCAGTACGGCTCGGGCTCGTACTACTATGACAAGCCCGCGGGCTGGGGCGCGTTCAAGCCGGTGATGTTCTCGGCGACCGCGGCCGTCGTCTGCATCGACACGTCCAACTGCACGTTCCAGATCCTCGCCGGCTTCACCTGGGGGTTCTCGATCGCGGCCGACGGCACGGTCACGAACATCCCGGCGATGACCACCGTGATGAACGACGCCGCCACGCGGAAGCTGTTCAATGACTCGCTGGCGACCGGCCCGGCGACGTTCAGCAAGTGGAAGGCGGTGCAGTCGGTGCCCGAGCCGTCCTCGATCGTCCTGGCGGGGTTGGGCCTCGTCGGGCTGCGGACCCTGCGGGCCCGACGGAAGCGAGTCGCCGCATGACCCTCCTCGGCGCGAGGCTGTTTCTGATGGTCGCTCTCGTCGCCGGAACACTTCGGGGGCCGTCGGCCTTGACGGTCCTCGACGTGGGCCTGTTCGATGGCGACTCCTGGACGCTGGGCAAGAAAGCCATCGGCCGGCCGTTCCTCGTCCAGCTCGTCCTGACCAACGAAGGCGATGCGCCGATCTCGCTCTGGGACCCGAAGAACACCGAGGGCCGAACCTGCCCGTTCGTCGTCCTGACCGACGCCGCCGGCAAGGAAACGATCCTCAAGCCCCGGGTGATCCCCCGAGCCGGAGGCGCCCCCACGGTGGTCTCTCTGGAGCCAACCCGCGTCCTCGTGCTCGACCTGGAGCTCCTGAGGATGGTCGGTCCCGAGTCCCTGCCGCCAGGCAAATACACGCTCTCGGCCTTCTACGAAAATCGTCTGGAATCCGTCCCGCCCTTCCCCAAGGTCTGGACCGGTAAGATCCGGGGCAAACCCCGGACGATCACCATCGTTGCGCCGGAGCCTTGATGGGGAACTCGCGGACGGGGAAAATGGTGTCAGATCGTATTTTTGAGTCCGAAAATATGATCTGACACCATTTCCACTCCCAATTCCGCCGGGCCTGACATCGCGGGCGCCTCTCGGTACGATGGGAGGCGTGGGTTCGAGGCCCGGAGCGCGATCGTGGCGGATTCGGATCGAGGCAGGGCGCTCCGTCGGGCGGTGGTGGCGGGGCTGGTGGTCCCTGGGGCCTCCTCGCGCTGGGGTTGGCGTGGATGGGGCGGCGCGGGGCCGAGCCGTCGCCGTTGAGGGCCGTGAGCGGGGAGATCGTCCCGGGGATCTTCCTCCTGGCGGGGCTCGGGCCGTCGGCCGCCTATGCGGTCGAGACGCCGGCGGGGATCGTCCTGATCGACTCGGGCCTGGAGGCCGACGCCCGCCCTCTCAAGGCCGAGATGGCCAAACTAGGGCTCGATCCCAACGACGTCCGCGCGGTCTTCCTGACCCACGCCCACGGCGACCACACCGGAGGCGCGGGCCAGGTCCGGCAGGATGCCAAGGCGAAGGTTTACGCGGGGCAGGGGGACGCCCAGGTCCTCCGCGACGGCGGCCCTCGCGAGGCGGTCTTCAGCAACTTCTACATGCCGAACCATTCGCCCCATCCCACCCCGGTCGATGTCGAGCTCTCCGGCGGCGAGACGTTCGATTTCGGCGGGGTGAAGGTCCAGGCCCTCGCCTGCCCGGGACACACCCCGGGGAGCACCTGCTACCTCGTCGAGAAGGGCGGGTCCCGCGTCCTGTTCACCGGCGACGTCATCATGCAGCTCGGGGGAGAGCAGACCGCCGGGATCTACTCGGCGTACCTCGCGCCTCGCTATCGAGGGGACACGGTGTCTTATTTGAATACCCTTCGGACCTTGCGGGCGATGCCCGTGCCGGACCTCGTCCTCCCCGGCCATCCGTTCTCGGACTCGTCGCCGCAGAGTCCTCGACTGAGCCCGTCGCGGTGGACATCGATGCTCGACGCCGCGATCGGCGACCTGGAAATCCTCCGGGATCGGCATCGGGCCGATGGTCCCGACTTCCTCGACGGCCAACCGAAGGCGATCTTGCCGGGCGTGTGGTATCTCGGCGATGTCGAGGGGAGGGCGGTCTACGCCCTGGCCGGTTCGAAGGGCCTCGCTTTGGTCCATGCGCCGGGCGATTCGGGGCTGGCGGAGCGGGTCGCCGATCGCTTGAAGAAACTGGGCGTCGAGCCGTCGCAACCTTCGGTCGTCCTGCTGACGACGGCCGATCCCTCGGCGATCGGCGGGCTTCGGGGCGTCGTCGAGCGGTGGCATCCCACGGTCGTGGCCCCGGAGGATTCGCTCCAGGCGGTCCGCGACGCCTGCCCGGCGGGGACCGCGATCGTCCCGGCCTCCCCGACGTTGCCGGACGGGCTGGGCGAGGCGATCCCTCTCGGGCAATCCTCGGCGTTCGTCCTTTCTCGCGAGGGGAAAACGGTCCTCCTGACCGGGCGGTTCCCGATCCTGTTCGATCATGACTCGACCGAGGCCCTGGCCCGCGAGACGTCCGGCTCTCGCGACTCGGTGATGGATTACCTCGCGGCCCTCGATCGGCTGGCGAGGCTCCGGCCCGACGTCTGGTTGCCGGCGGTACCTTCCGAGGGCCAGAACGCGAACCTGTACGATCGTGAGTGGGAGACTTTGATCGCGAACAACTTCCGGCTCGGTTATCATGAGCTGAGCCGGGCGGTCGGCCCGGCGCTGCCCCGGCCGTCGCCCCCCGGAAGATGAGGATGAGGCCCGTCCGATGAACTCGCTTCTCAAGCTGGCCCTGGGCGCCGTGGTCTGCGTGGTGATCGCCGGGGGCGTGGTGGTCGGGCTCATGTACTCCCTCGACGAGGTCGGCCCGAGGAGGCCGGTCGTCCCTGCTCCGACCGTCGCCCCGCCTCCGGATGCGACGGCCGAGGCGGCCGAACCGAAACGGGGCGACTCGCCGTTCATCGACCCCTCCCTGTTCGAGGACGGCGGCCTCGGCGTCGCCGCGACGTTCAGCGGCGCGATCCACGACCCTCGCTCGCTGGACGACCTCCGCAAGGCCATCGAGGCGCGAGGCACCGTCTCGGTCTCGACGGTCCAGGCCGAGCTCGCCGGGGCCGAGTCCGCTCCCGGCGACCGGAAGACGAGGGCGGCCTATCTCGCGAAGCTCCACCGGACGCTCGGTCAGCTTCACATGTACAATGGAAAGTTTGAACTCGCGACGAAGGACATGGAGGCGGCCCGGACGCTCGGGGCCGAGGGCGGCATGCCCGACCGGCTCCGGGACGACCTCACGGCCGTCCTGGGCATCCTCGCCCTGCGCCGCGGGGAGGTGGCCAACTGCATCGAGTGCGTCGGGCCGTCCTCGTGCATCTTCCCGATCGCCAGGGAGGCCATGCACACCGTCCCGGCCGGCTCTCGCGAGGCGGTCGCCCGGTTCACGGAGTATCTCGATCGCGCCCCGGGCGACCTCCGCGTTCGATGGCTCCTGAACCTCGCCAACATGACTTTGGGCGAGTATCCGCAGGGCGTCCCGAAACGCTATCTGATCCCGCTCGATCGGTTCGCGTCGAGCGGCGACATCGGCCGGTTCGAGAACGTGGCGACGGTCGCCGGGCTCACCGCGAGGGGGCCGAACCAGGCCGGCGGGAGCGTGTTCGACGACCTGAACGGCGACGGCTGGCCCGACCTCTTCCTCACGTCGCTCGACGCCGACCGCGGCCCGTCGGTCCTGATCAACCGGGGCGACGGCACGTTCGAGGACCGCTCGTCCGCCTCGGGCACCGGCGACCAGATCTACGCCCTGAACGTGACGAGGGCCGACATCGACAACGACGGCGACCTCGATTTGCTCCTGCTCCGGGGCGCCTGGGAAAAGCCCATGAGGATGTCCCTGCTGAGGAACAAGGGAGACGCCACGTTCGAAGATATCACGATCGCCGCCGGCCTCGCCGAGCCGATCGCCAGCGAGTCGGCCGCGTGGGGAGATTTCGATAACGATGGATTCCTCGACGTGTTCGTGAGCGGCGAGTCCCTCCCGCCCCTGGGCGACCTGAACGGCCGGCCGCCCGACCCGAGGAACCGCTGCCGGCTCTATCGCAACCGGGGAAATGGCACGTTCGAGGACGTGGCGGCCTCCGCCGGGGTGGCCGACGAGCTCTGCTCCAAGGGCTCCGCCTGGGGCGATTACGACGGCGACGGCAAGCTGGACCTCTACGTCTCGAACATGGTCGGCGCGTGCCGTTTGTATCACAACGAAGGCTCGGGCAAGTTCGTCGACGTGGCGCCCAAACTCGGAGTGACCGGGGCCGATCGCAGCTTCGCCGTCTGGTTCTGGGATTATGATAATGACGGCAAGCTCGACATTTTCGTGAACGACTACGCCATCAGCCTGGCCGAAACCGCCGCCCTGGCGATGGGCCGGCCGCTCGACCGCGAGAGCCGCCCCCGCCTCTATCGCAACCTCGGCCCGAGGGGTTCCGCGACGTCACCATCGACGTGAAGCTCGATCGCCCGATGGCGCCGATGGGGTGCAACTTCGGCGACGTGGACAATGACGGCTATCTCGACCTCTATTTCGGGACAGGCGGGATGTCGTATGAATATCTCGTTCCCAACCTCATGTTCAGGAACGCGGAAGGCAAGACCTTCCAGGACGTGACGACCTCGGGAGGCACCGGACACCTCCAGAAAGGCCACGGCGTCTCGTTCGCCGACTTCGACGGCGACGGCGATCTCGACGTGTTCTGCGAGGCCGGAGGCGCCGTACCCGGGGATCGCTCCTACAATTTGCTGTTCAGGAACCCGGGACACAAGCGGCACTGGCTCCAGGTCAAGCTCGTCGGGACGAAGACCAACCGGGCGGCCCTCGGCGCCACGATTCGGGCCGTGATGAAGGGGAGAAACGGGGCGTCGCGGTCGATCTATCGGACGATCGGCAACAATTCCAGCTTCGGCGGCAATCCCCTGGTCGAAACGCTCGGCCTGGGGGACGCGGATCGGGTCGAGGAGCTGGAAATCACCTGGCCGGCGGGATCGAAGCAGACGTTCCGAGACGTGGCGAGCGATCGGCTCGTGAGGATCACCGAGGGGACGGACCAGGTCGAGTCGGTCGAGAGGACCAGGGGGGCGACTCGGTGACGGGCCCGGCGATCGAGACCAAATCAAGGCGGACGAGGCGATGGGCGGCCCTCGTCGTGGCGGCGGCGGGGCTGGCGGCGATCGTGCCGGTCTTCCTGGCGATGAGGAAGCCCTCGAAGCCCGAGCCGTCGCTGCTGGGGACCGAGAGCGTGGAGGTCGTCCCGGGGGTGTATTACATCGCCGGGCTCGGCCCGTCGGCCGCTTATGAGGTCGAGACGAGTGAGGGCCTCGTACTGATCGACTCGGGCCTGGACCCGGCCGGGGCGGTCCTGAACGCCGAGACGGCCCGGCTCGGACTCGACCTGAAACGGGTCAAGGCGGTCCTCCTGACCCACGCCCACGGCGACCACACCGGAGGCGCCGCGGCCGTCCGCTCGGCGACCGGGGCGAAGGTCTATGCGGGGAAGGAGGACGCCGCGATCATCCGCGACGCCGCCCCTCGCGAGGCGATCTTCAGCACGTTCCCGATGACCGGGCACGTCCCCAGGAAGACCCCGGTGGACGTCGAGCTGACCGGCGGCGAGACCCTCCGCGTCGGCGACACCACGTTCCAGGTCCTGGCGATGCCCGGCCACTCTCCCGGGAGCATCGGCTACCTGATGGAGCGCGACGGCACCCGCATCCTGTTCGCCGGAGACGTGGTGACGATGCTCCTGGGGGACGGCAACCCCCATCCGATGGGCCTCCGGCCCCTGGGGACCTACTCCGCGTTCCTGGCGCCTCGCTATCGAGGGGACCTGGAGGCGTATCTCGCGACCCTGAGGATGCTTCGGAGTCTACCGCCGCCGGACCTGGTCTTGCCGGGCCATCCGGGTTCCGACCCGTTCCCTCAGAACCCGCACCTCGGCCTGGATCGGTGGCGGCAGCTCCTCGACGAGGGCATCCACGACCTGGAATTGCTCCGGGACCGCTACCAGGCCGACGGCCGCGACTTCCTCGACGGCCAGCCCAAGACGCTGCTCGACGGCCTGGCCTATCTCGGAGACTTCGGCGGGGGGGCGGTGTACGCCCTGAAAACGCCTCGGGGAACGGTCCTCGTGAACGCGCCCGGAGGCCCGGGGCTGGCGGATTTCGTCGCGGAACGGCTGGCCCGAGAGGCAATGGGGAAAGCCGGACCGGCGTTCGTCCTGCTGACCTCGGCCGACCCGGCGGCGGTGGCGGGCCTGAAGGACGTGGTCGATCGCTGGAAGCCCACGGTCCTGGCCCCCCCGGGTGGCGAGGCGGCCGTTCGCGCGGCCTGTCCGCCGTCGGCCGAGGTCCGCGGCGTGAACGCGACCGAGGACTTCGGGGCCGAGGGAAAAGGCCCGGCCCTCTCGCTCCGAACGATCCCCCTGAAGGGCCGGGACCTGGCGCCGGCGGCCTATGTGTTCACGAGGGACGGCAAGATCGTGCTGATCACCGGGCGAATCCCCTCGGGGATCGACCCGGAGTCGGCCGAGGCGCTCAAGGCCGAGTTCGCCGGCGCCCGCGATCCGGCCATCGAGTTCCTCCTGTCGATCCAGAAACTCGCGAAGATCGAGCCCGACGTGTGGCTCCCGAGCATCCCCCACAACGGCCAGAACGCCAACGTCTACGACACCGATTGGACCTATGTGATCGAGAACAATTATCGGCTCGGGAGGTCGTTGCTGGGCCCGTATGGGCGATGATCGCCCGGCTGTGCTCCAGGGCAAGTCGCGGCCTTTCCTCCCCCCGTCAGGGTCGTTCGGTTCTTCATTCTGGGGCGGAGCTTACCCTCTGCCCCGAGGCGGGGCAGGGGGCGTCAGAGGCTCCCGCTTGAACAACCGATCGGCCCCGCTTCCCCCCGACGGGACGGTTGCCGCGACCGTCCCCGGTGCCTTATGATCGGGGAGCGGGGTCGTCCGCCCTACATTCCGACAAATCGAGATGCTTAAATGCGAACACCGATGAAGTTCGCCCTGGCGGGCGTCCTGTGCGTCGCCGGAGCGGGCGGCGTGGTCGCGGCGATCTGGATCGCGTCGGGCGAGTCCCCCTATGGCTCGTCGGCGAGGAAGGCCCGGCCTCCTGCGTCCGCCCCGCTCGCGACGAAGGCAGCCGTCCCCGAAAAGCCGCCGGAGCCCCCGAGGCCGATCGGCACGTTCATCGACGTCAACCCGCTGGACGATGGCGGGATCGGCTTCGCCCAGCAATTCACCGGCTCGATCCGCGACCCGAAGTCGCTGGCGCAGCTTCGCGAGGCGGTAGACGTCCGCGGCCGGCTCGCCCTGAACGTCCTGGAGTCCGAGCTCGACCAGCTCCACCTCGGCACCCAGACCCCTCGCGACGGCGTGGCCTACGGCGTGAAGCTCACCCGGAGCATCGGCCTCCTCTATATGTACGAGGGGAAGTTCGATCTCGCCGCCGTCTCGTTCGAGAGGGCCGAGGCGCTCGCCCGATCGGCCGGGATGTCGTGGAAGGACCGGACCGACCTGATCGCCCTCCGGGGGATCGTCTCGTTGAGGCGGGGCGAGGTGGCCAACTGCATCGAGTGCGTCGGGCCGTCCTCGTGTATCTTCCCGATCGTCAAGGAGGGCGCTCACACCGTCCCCGAAGGATCGCGGAAGGCCATCGCCTTCTTCTCGCGATACCTGGAGGAAGTGCCGGGCGACCTCCGCGTTCGGTGGCTCCTGAACCTCGCCTACATGACCCTGGGCGAGTATCCCGAGAAGGTCCCCCCGGAATTCCTGATCCCCCTGGACCGCTTCCAGTCGAACCGGGACCTGGGCCGGTTCGAGAACGTGGCGAGCCCGGCCGGTCTGACCCTCCGGGGGCCGAACATGGCCGGCGGCAGCATTTTCGACGACTTCAACGGCGACGGCTTGCCCGACCTGTTCACGACCTCGCTCGACGCCACGAGAGGCCCCTCCGTGTTCCTCAACAAGGGCGACGGCACGTTCGAGGACCACTCCTCGGCCGCCGGGGTGGCCGATCAGGTGTTCGTCCTGAACCTCACCCGGACCGACTTCGACAACGACGGCGACCTCGATTTGCTCCTGCTCCGGGGCGCCTGGGACATCCCGATGCGGCTGTCCCTCCTGAGGAACAAGGGAGACGCCACGTTTGAAGACGTGACGATTTCCGCCGGGCTCGCCGACCCGATCTCCACGGAGTCGGCCGCGTGGGGCGATTATGACAACGACGGCTTCCTCGACCTGTTCGTCTGCGGAGAATTCGTCCCGCCCACCGGCCCCGGCCCCGGGTTCGTCCCCAAGCCCGCCAACCGCTGCCGGCTCTATCACAACAACGGCGACGGCACGTTCAAGGACGTCGCCGCCGAGGCGGGCGTCCTGAACGAGCACTGCGCCAAGGGATCCGCCTGGGGCGATTACGACGGCGACGGCAAGCTGGACCTCTTCGTCTCGAACATGGACGGACCCAGCCGGCTCTATCACAACGAGGGCTCGGGCAAGTTCGTCGATCGGGCCGCCGAGCTCCACGCCACGGCCGATCGCGGCTTCGCCTGCTGGTTCTGGGACTATGACAACGACGGCAAGCTCGACCTGTTCGTCAACTTCAAGGGGATCTCGCTGGCCGAGGAAGTGGCCATCGCCACCGGGGCCGAGTCGGAGAAGCCCGTGCATCCGAGGCTCTATCGCAACCTCGGCCCCGAGGGGTTCCGCGAGGTGGCGAAGGAGGTCGGCCTCGATCGCGGGTTGACCCCGATGGGGTGCAACTTCGGGGACATCGACAATGACGGCTATCTCGACATCTACGAGGGCACCGGCGAGATGTCCTTCTCCGGCCTGGTGCCGAACCGGATGTTCGCGAACGTCGGCGGGACGAAATTCGAAGACGTGACCATGTCCACCGGGACGGGGCATCTGCAAAAAGGACACGGGGTCTCGTTCGCCGACTTCAATGCCGACGGCCAGCTCGACCTCTTCGTCGAGGCCGGAGGGGCGGTGCCGGGGGACAACGCCTACAACGTCCTGTTCAAGAACCCGGGGCACAAGGCCCACTGGCTCCAGGTCAAGCTCGTGGGGACGAAGACCAACCGGGCGGCGATCGGGACGAAAATCCGCGCCGCGGTGAAGGGGAAGGACGGCCTGCGGTCGATCTATCGGACGATCGGCAACAATTCCAGCTTCGGCGGCAACACGCTGGTCGAGTCGATCGGGCTTGGGGACGCCGACCGGATCGAGGAACTCGAAATCACGTGGCCGGCGGGGTCGAAGCAGACGTTTCGCGAGGTGGCGGCCGATCGATTCGTGAAGATCACCGAGGGATCGGACACGATCGAAGCCGGGGCCGCCCCGGGTCGGTAAGTCCTTCGGGGTGAGATTCACCACCAAGCCACGGAGGGCACGGAGGAAGACACAAAGAGGACCGGAATCCCGCGTATGTCTTTGTGTCTTCCTCCGTGCCCTCCGTGGCTTGGTGGTGAATCTGGGTCGGTGCGCAAGGCACGCCGCGATCGAAAAAAAACGCCCGGAGAGGCCGGCTTTCGCCGAACCTCGCCGGGCGCGGGATGGGTGACGGCCGGGCCAGGCCGATCAGCCCTTCCGGTGACGGGCAAGCTTCAAGAGGTGGTGGGCCTTCGGATGAATCTTGCCGTGGGTCGTGGCGGTGGTGGTCGTCGTCGCGGTCGCCGGGGTCGCGGTGCTGGTCGAGCCGGTCGTGCTCGTCGTCCCCGAGGTCGAAGTCGTCGAGGTCGTCGAGGACGAGAGGTTCTGCGAGGCTGGGGTTCCGGTCGTGGTCGTGGTCGTGGGCGTGGTCGTGGTGATCACGTCCGATCCGCTGGTCCCGCCGCTGCCGTTGCTGGCGGTCGTGGTGCTGCCGCCGTCGGAGGTGGTGGTCGTGGTCGTGGAGCCTCCGCTCGTCGCCGACGAGGTGCCGGTGGTCCCCGAGGTGGTCGTCCCGGAGGTGCCCGAGGTCCCGGTGGTCCCTCCGCACGCTCCGGGCCCGCCGGCCATCCCCCCGGAGCCGCCGGCCATCCCTCCCGGCCCGTGATCTCCTCCGAACCCGAAGCCGCCGGTGGGCCTGGAGGACAGATCGGTCTGGATGGCTTCCTGGTCGGCCTTGATCGTGGAGAGGTCCGTCGGGGCCTCTCGGGAGTCGGTGATCGCCGTGGTCAGGTCGGTGAACGCCTGGTCGATGGCGGTCTGCAAGACGGTCGAGCCGGCGAACAGGGCGTCGAAATCGGTCTTGGCCTGGGTGGTGTCGGCTTCGGAGGTCACGGCGGTGGCCAGCTCGGTCACGGCGGTGTTCAGGGCGGCCGGGCTGATGCGGAATCCGGCGGGCTCGATCGCCTTGGAGTCGGCGGCCAGGGCGGTCAGGTCGCCGACGGTCAGGCCGGATTTGGCGGCGATCGTCAGGGTGTCGGTCTGGAGCTTCTCCTGGTCGCTCTGGAGCTGGCTGCTGCCGCCGGGCCCGTAGCCGTAACCGTTGCCGCCGAGGACGGGCCCGCCCTGGCTCGTGACGACCCCCGCGTTGGCCAGCGAGTTGGTCAGGTCGTTGGGCGAGATCACGCCGGAGCCACCCAGGCCGAGCCCTCCTCCGAAGTGATCGGGCGCCGAGGCGCCGAAGAGGCTCGTCAGGTCGTTCTGAATCGCCGTCTGGTCGGCGGCGATCAGGACGAGGTCGGCCGACGTGATCTTGGAGTCGGTGATCGTCGTGGAGAGGTCGGTGAACGCCTGGTCGATGGTGGCCTGGGTCACCGAGGTGCCGGTGAACAGGGCGTTGAAGTCGGTCTTGGCCTGGGTGGTGTCGCCTCCCGAGGTGGTCAGCGCCGTGGCCAGCTCGGAGACGGCCTTCTGGAGCGCGGTCGGATCGACGCTCGCCCCGGCCGTCCGGATCGCCTGGGAGTCGGTGCCCAGGGCGGTCAGGTCGGCGATCGTCACGCCGGATTTGGCGGCGAGGGCCTGATAGTCGGTCTGGAGCTTCGTCAGGTCGGTTTGAAGCTGGGTGGCGGCCGTCGAGGACGAGGCCGAGCCGTGATCGCCCCAGAAGCCGAACCCGCCCCGACCGCCGAATCCGCCGAAGTCGGGCTCCGCGTCGCCGCCGACGACCACGCCCACGCTGGAGAGCGAGCCGACGAGGTCGGCCCCGGCGAAGCCCGACAGCACGACCCGCCCTTCCAGAGTCTCGCATCCCAGGACATCGCCCGGGTCGATCCGGCGAGACCTCGGGCGGTCCCGCAATCCCTCGTCCCCGCCGAACATCCGGCGAAGGTCGCGGATCAGCGCGGCTTTCCTGGTGACGGCCATGTTCGGTCCTCCGATCGAGATCGGTTTGATTCCGAGAGTCCTCGGCGACGCCCGGCCGGGCGTGCCGTCCACGCATGATGCGACGCGGTTACCAGGGAAAGCGTCGAATCGCCGCCCGACCGCGCGCCCCGTTGCGAAAATTCGGCTTGACGCACCACCGCGACTGGGCGACGTGAGCCCCCCTTGATCCGGGACGTCGATCCGGGTCATCCTGGGATTCCGCCCAGACGATTCGAGCCTCACTCGACGAGCCTTCCGCCATGACGCAATGCTTGATGGCCCTGGCCCTCGCGATGCCCTCCGCCGCCGGACCCGAGTTGAAGGTCTCGTGGCTCGGCAACAGCTTCCCGGGCTCCGGCGGCAAGTGGGTCCAGAACTTCTTCATCCACATGAACACCCGCCCCGACGGCTCCTGCATCTCCTGGAGCCACTGGGACGAGGGCGGCAAGCGATTCGGCGTCTACAAGGACGGCGACGTGGTCGGCGACGAGGATCTCGGCGCCAACAGCCTTCGCGTCAAGGATCGCGACGGCCGATCGTGGGAGATCGTCGCCCGCTACGTCGAGCCGAAAGATCATGAATACGACTTCGTGCCCGAGGGTATCCGCCGGGACGGCCAGATCGTCCGGTTCCCGGGCCTCGAACAGCCGATGGCCCTGGCGATGGCCAGGGACGGGACCTTGATGGTGGCCGATTCGGGCACCGGGTCTCGACAGCAGGTGTTGTTTTACGACATTTCCGACCCCGACCGCCCGAAGCTCGCCCGCGAATTCGGCGACCGCGGAGGGATCGGCTCGGGGACTCCCGGCGAGGTCTCTCCGACGAAGTTCTGGGGCATCCGCGGAGTGGGGATGGACCGCGAGGGGAACCTCTTCGTCGCCCAGAGCGAGATGGGCACCGTCCTCCGCAAGTTCTCGGCCGACGGCAAGCTCGATTGGCAGCTCTTCGGCCATTTCTTCGTCGATGGCGTGAGCCCCGACCCCACGACCGACGGCGAGGACGTCTGGGGCATCCAGGAACATTACAAGATGGATTATTCCCGCCCCCCGGGGCGGGAATCGAAGTGGGTCGGCTACTCGCTCGACCGCCACAAGTACCCGGACGACCCCCGCGGCCTCACCTTCGTGAAGCAGCAGGGGGAGCACGGATTGACGTCCCCTCAGGTCGTGTACCTCGAGGGCAAGCGGTTCCTGTTCGTCGGCGGGATGTTCGCGAGCAATTTTATCAACATTTTTCGCTACGACGGCGAGATCGCCGTCCCCTCGGGCCTGGTCATGCAGTGGGACGGCGGCCTGTATCGGACCGAGCAGAGATGGCCGCCGAACCGCCCCAAGGGATCGTTCCTCTGGCGAGACCTCAACGGCGACGGGGCCTATCAGGCCGACGAGTTCGCTTCGAACACCGATCGCGTCCGTCCCGGGCCGTTCTGGGTGGACAGGAAGGGGAACATCTGGATGGCCTACGGCTTCTTCCGCTACGACTTCCAGGGCCTCGACCCCAGGGGCAACCCGATCTATCGCGCCGACAAGGTCACGCCGATGGAGAAGCCCCGCGGGATGAAGACCGTGGCGAGGGTCCAGTACGACTCCGACAGCGATACCCTCGTGGCCGCCGAGGAGGGCGAGGACATGAGGCACATCGGGCGCGTGTTCATTTGCAAGGATTATCTCGCCGGCAATCGCGACGCCGTGACGTTCACGCCCGGGGCCCGGGGGGAGGCGGCGTGCCTCGCGGCGGCCGGAGATTACGTGTTCACCGGAGGATGGAAGGCCCGGGGGAAGATCTGGGCCAATCGGGTCCGCGACGGCGAGGAAGTCGCCGTGTTCGACCCGGGCCCGACGCTCGGAGGGATCGAGAACACCGGATGGATCGACGTCATGACGGGCATCACCGCACTGAAGCGAAAGGACGGCGAGTACCTCGTGTTCGTCGAGGAAGATTACAAGGCGAAGGTGATCCTCTACCGCTGGCGGCCGTGAGGCGTTTCGGAGATCGGGACGGATTCCGCTTGCGATTTGGCCTCGGTCCCCGGAATCTTGGGTCGAACGCGCCGTGGAGGTCGCTCCTTGATCTTTTCGAGGGCGTGATGCCCCCCGGTCCACGGCGGATCGGCCTCTCCCGCGATGGATGCGGTTTCCCTGTTTCCGGAGGAGTCCCCCCTCATGACGACTCGCCGAACGTCCCTGGCCACCCTGGCCCTCGTGATCGGTCTGAGCGCGACATGGACCCTGGCTCAAGGTCCGGGCCCCGGCCCGGGTGGTCCCGGAGGCCCGGGCGGTCGAGGTCTTGGCGGCGGCGGCTTCCCGCCCAATCCGTTGATGCAGGCCCTGGACACCGACGGCGATGGTGAACTTTCGGCGAAGGAAATCGAGAACGCCTCGACCGCGCTGAAGGCCCTCGACAAGGACAAGAACGGCAAGCTGACCGCCGAGGAAGTCCGCCCCGACTTCGGCCGGTTCGGCCCCGGCGGCCCCGGAGGAGGCCGAGGCGCCAACCCTCAGGAACTCGTCGCCCAGTTCATGGCCTTCGACAAGAACGAGGACGGCAAGCTCACCCGCGAGGAGCTCCCCGAGCGGATGAGGGGCTTGATGGATCGGGCCGACACGAACAAAGATGGTGTGGTCGACAAGGCCGAGCTCACCAAGCTCGCCGAGAGCCAGGCCCGGACCGGACCCGGCATGAGGGGCGGCCCTCGCGGCGAACAGCGCAAGGATCAGGCTCGCCCCCCCGAAGACAAGTGAATTCGTCGATCCGCGGATGACGCAGGCGACCGCAGATGAATGGCAAAATGAAAAACGTTTTATTTCGTCTGCGTCATCCGCGGATCGATCCCCCCCGAGACGACCGCAACCCGAGGCCCGATGGGATTCGTCATGCCCCGCTTGATGATCGCCGCCGTCGTGTTCCTGGCCGTCCCGTCCTCTCCCCGGGCGGCGAGCGATTTCACGTTTTATCAT
Organism: uncultured Planctomycetota bacterium; assembly: GCA_963737655.1. Taxonomy (GTDB): domain Bacteria; phylum Planctomycetota; class Planctomycetia; order Isosphaerales; family Isosphaeraceae; genus JAQGHR01. Next base: position 869,028 of record CAVTTN010000002.1, read on the forward strand.
GAGAACGTGATGGGGACCTCGCTGGAGGTCCGCGTCCGGGCCGACTCGGCCGAGGCCGCGAGCCGGGCCGAGGCGCACGCCCTGGCCGAAATCGACCGGCTCTCGGCCGTGTTCAGCGGCTACGAGGCGGCCAGCGAGTTCCGCCGCTGGGAGGCCGCCGCGAAAGGGCCGGTGAAGGTCTCCCCCGAGCTGTTCGAGGTCTTCGCCCTCGCCGATTCGTGGCGAGAGCGGAGCGGAGGGGCGTTCGATCCCCGCGTTCAGGCCCTTTCGCGGCTCTGGTCCGCCTCGGCCAGGGCCGGTCGCGTCCCTGGCGATCCGGAAGATCGCCGCGGCCCTGAGCTCGATGGCGAAGCCGGCCTGGAGGCTCGACCCGGCGGCCGGGACCGTCGAGCGGCTGACCGACTCGCCGATCACCTTCAACGCCATCGCCAAGGGGTTCATCCTCGACCTCGCGGCGGACCGCGCGTTCGGGCCCGATCGCGGCGTCTCGGGCGTCCTCTTGAACGCCGGGGGCGACCTGAAGGCCCGGGGGGACTCCGCCCGCATCCTCGGGATCGCCTCGCCGTTCGCCGACTCCGAGACGACCGAGCCGATCGCTTTCGTCGAGGTCCGCGACCGCGCCGTCTCGACCAGCGGGCGTTCCCAGCGGGGGTTTTCGATCGGTGGCCGCTGGTATTCTCACATTTTTGACCCGAGGACCGGGCGGCCCGTCGAGACGACGGTCGCGGCCACGGTGATCGCCGACCGCTCGGCCGACGCCGACGCCCTGGCCACGATCTTCAACGTCCTGGGCGTCGAGGACAGCCTCCGCCTGGCGAACGCGCTGCCCGGGGTCGCCTGCCTGCTCGTCACGAGCGACGGCCGGACGTTCCCGAGCGACGGGTGGGCCGGCTTCGAGAGGCCGAGGCCGCCCGCGAAAGACCTCGCCATGGCCCAGGCCCCGAAGGCGAAGGACGAGCCCAGGCCGAAAGAGGAGCCGAAGGCCCCGAAGGTCAAGGACGAGCCGAAGGGCAAGGCCGCGGCCCCGGGCGAGTACGAGCTGCTCGTCAAGTTCGAGATCAACAAGCCCGACGGCGAGGCCCGCCGCTACCGCCGTCCCTACGTGGCGATCTGGATCGAGGACAAGGACGGCTTCCCCGTCCGCAACCTGACGCTCTGGGTCTCCCAGGGAGGCGCCGGGCCGGGCCAGTGGCTGCCGGACCTGAAGCGGTGGTATCGCAGCGACCAGGCCCGCCGCCTGGTCGATAACGTGGACATGCTGCCGACGATCTCCCGGCCCACGAGGATGCCGGGCGAATACTCGGTGATCTGGGACGGCAAGGACGACAAGGGCAAAACCGTCCCCCCGGGCGAGTACACCCTGTTCATCGACGCCGCCCGCGAGCACGGGACGTATCAAAACATCCGCAAGACCATCCAGGTCGGGGACAAGCCGTTCGTCGAGGAACTCAAGGGGAATGTCGAGATCAAATCCGCGGCGCTCGAATATCGCCGAAAAGCTCCGGCAAAGTGAATCCTCGGCGTCCCATCCCGCGCCCCATGACCGCTCGCTCCGCCGCAGGGTGAACATCAAGTTCGCGGCGTTCATGAGGTGGCTGCACATTTATTTGTCGATGTTCGGCCTGGCGGCGGTCCTGTTCTTCAGCGTCACAGGGATCACGCTCAACCATCCCGACTGGTTCTTCGAGAAATCCGAGAGGAGCGACCGGGCCGACGGCCGGATGGAGCCCCGATGGCTCCGCCCGGCCTCGCCTCCTCCGGGTGCCGATGCCGACCCCTTGCTCGGAGTGGCCAAGCTGGAGGTCGCCGAGTTCCTGCGGAAGGCCCACGGGGTCCGCGGGGCCGTCACGGAGTTTCGCGCGGACGAGGCCGAATGCACGGTCGCCTTCAAGGGCCCGGGATACTCGGCCGACGCCTTCATCGACCGCGACACGGGCAAATACACGCTCACACAATCGTATCACGGCTTCATCGCCGTGATGAACGACCTGCACAAGGGGCGAGACACGGGCAAGGCCTGGTCGTGGGTGATCGACGTCTCGGCGGTGGGGATGACGATCATCTCGCTGACGGGCCTGGTCCTGCTGTTCTACCTGAAGCGCCGGAGGCTCCCGGGGCTGGTGGTCACGGTCGTTGGGGCCGTGGCGGTGCTGGTGGTGGTCTGGCTCTGGGTGCCTTGACCATCGTCGGAGCACGGCCCCGGGGAAAATTCCAGGAGCTTCGCCGCCAAGTCCCAAGGAGCGCGCAGGAAGACGCGAAGACGACCGGGTGGCTTGGCGGCGGATGTGGGTCGGCCCCCGAGGGGTTCTCCACGAAGTGGGATGGGCGTCACTTCGGGGCCGGCCTGGCCGCCTTCAAGGCGTTGGCTCGGGCGATCAGGGCGTCGGCCTCGGCGGTCTTCTTCTGGGATCGGAGGAAGGCCGCGTAATCGTCCATGACCTGGATCTCGGCGGCCGGGTCGGTGGGCGCGGCTTTCTCGGAAATCGCCAGGGCCTGGCGGAAGAAGCGGTCGGCCTCGTCGGGGCGGCCGAGTTCGCTGAGGATCTTGCCCATCTTCGCGGCGGCCCTGGCGACGTGCGGGTGATCGACGCCCAGGGACCGTTCGTAGATCGCCAGGGACCGTTCCATCAGGGGGAGGGCCTCGGCGGCCTTGCCCTCGCGGAATTTCAGCCAGGCGAGGGCCTCCAGGCTCGCGGCGAGGTCGGGATGATCGGGGGCGACGGCCTGCTCTCGGATCGCCACGGCCCGGCGATAGAGAGGCTCGGCCCGGTCAAACTTCCCTTGCTCCAGGTAGAGCGTTCCCAGGTTGTGCAGGGTCGGCACGAGGAAGGCCGGAGGGGCCTTCGGCGTCTTCTCGCGGATGGCCAGGGCGCGGCGGTACAGGGCCTCGGCCTCGTCGGCGCGGCCCTGGGCGTGGGCGATCGCCGCGAGGTTGTCGAGGACCGGCGCCTCGCTCGGGTGATCGGCCCCTCGGGCCTTCTCCAGGATGCTCAGGCAGCGTTCGAAGAGGGGACGGGCCTGGTCGGGCTTGCCGGCGTGGTCCAGGATGCAGGCCAGCGTGTTCAGGGCCATGGCCGACTCGGGATGGTCGGGGCCGAAGCGGGTCTGGCAGATCGCCACGGCCTTTCGGGCCATCGCCTCGGCCTCGTCGCGGCGCCCCTGAGCGTCCAGGACCCAGGCCAGGTGATCGAGTGCCGTGGCCATCTCCGGGCCGTCGGCGGCCGCGGCGCCGGCCTCCTTCACGGCGGCTCGGAGCCGGAGTTCGGCCTCGTCGAGCTTACCGGCGCGGAACGCCTTCCAGCCGGCCTGATCGTCCGCTTTCCACGCCGGATCGTCGGCCCTCGCGGTCGCGGTGGCCAGCCCGGCCATCAGCATCGCCGCCAGGGTTCCCCGGATCGTCCTGGTCATCGCTTTCGACCTCCTTTGATGATGTTGTGCCAGGTCATTCACAGATTATGATCTTGCCATTCCGCGTAGTCGAAGCTCCAGTGCGGGCTCGACCACGAGCGTTCCAAAGGGACCTCGCGGACGGGGGCGGGGGCCGGAGCGGCGACGACCTCGGGCGAGGCGGCGGCCGAGGGATAGTAACCGACCCCGTAATAGCCGGACCGGTAGGCGTATCGAGGCGCCGAGGGCAAAACCAAGGCGGGTTGCGGCCGGGCCGCGACCTCGAAGTACCGCTCCGGCTCTTTTCGGAACGCGGCGACGCACGCCTCGGAGTCGAGGAATGCGACCTGCCCCCCCCGGGAGACCTTGATCGGCTGGCCGGCCGAGCCGAGCGGCTTGCCGCAGACGGGGCATACCTTCTGGGCGTCGATCGCCGAGCGGTCCTCGGGCCGGGCGATGGCGAAGGCGAATTCCCCGGCCGGAGCCGCCGGAGAGATCGACGAAACGAGCACGAACGGGACGGTGAATGAGGCGACGGGCTCCTCCGAGTCCGCCAGGCCGGAGATCTTGAACGCCACCTTGACATCGCGGACCGGCACCCAGCTCAGGTCGGCGGACAGGTCGAGCGATTCGGGCTCGCGGCCCCGGGCCGGGGCATGGCCCTGGAGCGGGAAAGCCAGCGACTGGGAGATGCCGGGCAGCGAGAAATCCGCCTCGCCGGTCAGCTTCGAGACGGCGACCGGGACGTTGGCCTTCGTCCGGGGGAAGACGCGCACGCCCGTCTTGTAGAAGAAGACCTCGAAGCGGTGGCGGGCCGTCGTCACCAGCCAGCCGCCCCGATGCGAGCGGACCGGCGGCTCTCCCTCGACGGATCGGGCGATGTTGTGAGCGGGGAAGTGCAGAGAACGGCGCCCAGGACGATCCAGGGTCGGGATGTTCGAGTCATCCGAGCATTCTCCTTCGGGCGTCCATGACCGAGCCCGGAGGGTTCCCCGGGGAATCCCGTGAGACGGGCAAGAGGCTCGACCACCGTGGGCCGCGGCCTTGGTCCGAGTCAACCCGGGCGTGGGCCCGCCATCACCTCGTCCCGAGATCGCGGCCGCCATGATCGCTCAAGGATGCCATCGTGAGGGGTGAGCGGATTGATGCGTCCCCGGATCGGAAGGGGTGCGCAAAAAAATCCCCAGCCGCGTCCGTAGTGACACGGTGAGGCCGTCATAGCCTGGAGCTTCGCCCATCGCGAGCCAATCCTGGCCAAATCATACGTATGGGATCGAGAAAGTCAACGGGGTCGTCCTCGGTGCCTCGTCCGTCGAGGAAGCGACGGACGGTTCCCCGGAGGGGTTTGGGGAGTCGCGAGTTCCGAGGCTGAAACGCGGGCCACTCGGCGCGTTCCGGACTCCGATCAAGCCGACGGTTCTGGCCGGTGCGAGGAGCCGGGAGGCGGACCCTGGTTCGAGCGGTTCCGGGGGTGTAACATCCACAGGCGGCTGACCGGGTCGTGCCGAGGCCCTCCCACCGATCCCGAGGATTCCCGCCCATGAATCGCTTCCCCCGAGTCTTCGTCGCGGCGGCATTGGCCATCGGGGCCCTGGCGGCCCCTGCGCTGAGCTACGGCCATGATGGCCCTCACGGCGCCGGGGCGGACGCCGTCGCCAAAGCATCCCACGAGATGGCCCACGCCGCCAACCACCTCTGGGCGGCCCTGACCCCCGAGCAGAAGGCCAAGGCCGGATTCGACTTCAAGGATGAGCAACGGCTCGACTGGCACTTCATCCCCCGGCCGAGGAAGGGCCTTCCCTGGAAGGAGATGACCGCCCCTCAGCAGGCCCTGGCCCACGGCCTGCTCGCCAGCGGGTTGAGCACTCGCGGGTACATCAAGGCCGAGACCATCATGAGCCTGGAGGGCATCCTCCAGGAGATGGAGAAGGGCAGCGGCCCGGTCCGCGACTCCGAACTCTACTATTTCAGCATCTTCGGCACGCCGGGGGCCGACGACGGCAAGGCCCCCTGGGGCTGGCGGGTCGAGGGGCACCACCTCTCGCTGAACTTCACGATCGCCGGGGACAAGGGGGCCGTGGGCGGGCCGACCTTCATGGGCACCAACCCCGCCGAGGTCCGCCAAGGGCCGAGGAAGGGCCTCCGCGTCCTCGGCGAGGAGGAAGACCTCGCCCGCAAGCTGGTCAAGTCCCTGAACGAGGACCAGAAGAAGAAGGCCGTCGTCGCGTCCGAGGCCCCCAAGGACATCCTCTCGTTCGTGGTCCGCAAGGCCAAGCCCCTGGAGCCCGCCGGCATCCTCGCCGCCGAACTATCGGCCGAGCAGAAGGAGCTGCTCACCCAGCTCATCACCGCCTATGCCGAGAGGCTTCGGCCCGAGCTCGCCGCCCAGGACCTCGCCAAGATCTTCAAGGCCGGCGCGGACAAGGTCGGATTCGCCTGGGCGGGCGGATTCGAGCAGGGCGAGCCCCATTATTATCGGGTCCAGGGGCCGACGTTCCTCGTCGAATACGACAACACGCAGAACAACGCCAATCACGTCCACAGCGTCTGGCGCGACTTCGACGGCGACTTCGGCGACGACCTCCTCCGCAAGCATTACGAGGAGTCGCCCCACCACCAGGCCGAGAAGAAGTAGGGCCGAGACCGACCTCGGCCCATCCTGGTCGATCTGCCCACGTCCTCGTGGGCATGGGCGGATCAGCGAAGAGAAAATCTACGACGTGAAGACATGCCCACGAGGACGTGGGCATGCCACCCGATCGGTCTGCTCTCCCAGGAACCCCGGCGGACCGGAATTCTTGAGAGAGCACGGCCGGTCCGTCATGCGCCGAGCTGATGGATCGCGGCGTCGCGGTGCCGGTGATGAGCGGCGAGGCGGCGTGACCTGGTCGTCCCGGTCGTGGGACTGGCCACGGCGTCGGGCGACGCGAGAGGGGACGCGTTGGAGAGCGACTCGGGCGCCTCGATCGCGAAGGTCGAGGCCGCCGATTGCCCTCGGCCGTGGACGACCGCCGGGATCGGGATGTCCTGACCGTTCGGGACGCCGAAGGGATAGACCTTCGCCCCTCCGCTGGAATAGGAGATGTAGAAAGTCGAGCTCGGCGGGTCGTAGACGGCGACCTCGCTCTTGCCGTCGCCGTCGTAGTCCGCCGGGATCGGCAGGTCCTTGCCGTTAGGCACGCCGAACTGGAAGACCTTCGCCCCTCCGCCGGAATAGGCGATGTAATAGGTCACCGTCGGCGGGTCGAAGACGGCGATGTCGGTCTTGCCGTCGCCGTCGAAGTCCCCGGCGATCGGCAGGTCGTTGCCGGCCGGGTTGCCGAACTGGAAGACCTTGGCCCCGCCTCCACTGTAGGAGATGTAGAAGGTGGCGGTCGGCGGGTCGTACACGGCGATATCGCTCTTGCCGTCGCCGTCGTAGTCCCCGGGGATCGGCACGTCCTTGCCGTCGGGGTTGCCGAACTGGAAGACCTTGGCGCCTCCGCCGGAGTAGCTGATGTAGAAGGTGGCGGTGTCGGGGTCGTACACGGCGATGTCGGTCTTGCCGTCGCCGTCGAAGTCCCCGGCGATGGGGATGTCGTGGCCGTTGGGGTTGCCGAACTGGTAGACCTTCGCCCCGCCTCCGCTGTAGGAGATGTAGAACGTGGTGCTGGCGGGGTCGTACACGGCCACGTCGGTCTTCTTGTCGCCGTCGTAATCGCCGTAGAGGGGGATTCCGACGCCGTTGGGCACGCCGAACTGGAAGACCTTGGCCCCGCCTCCGGAATAGGAGATGTAGAAGGTGGCGGTCGGCGGGTCGTACACGGCGATATCGCTCTTGCCGTCGCCGTCGAAGTCCCCGGGGACGGCCTTCGTGTTCCCCGTCCCCCCGCCGCCACTCCCCCCGCCGCCGCCGCCGCCGCCGCCGCCACCGCCGCCGCCGCCACCGCTGGAGCTGGTCGGGGTGTAGGTGCCGCCGATCAGGAAGGCGTTGGCGCTGGCGGAGGCCGGGAGCGTGTTCGATCCGAAGGACGCCGATCCGCCCTGGATACCCGCAAAGGCGATCTTGTCCGAGGCGTTCACGGCAATCGAGCTTGGGAGATCGGCGCCGGAGCTGCCCCCGGTGGCGGCCGTCTGGTAGTTGCCCGACCCGTCGAACGCCTCGATGAGAACATCCGAGCTCCCGGCCGATCCGAAGCTCAGGCCATTCGGCGTGGCGGTCCCGGAATAGGGGACGGCCACGAGGACGTTGTCCGACGGGTCGATGGCCACGCTCGCGTAGGTCGAGCCCGCGGCGCCGGTCGAAGGCGACCGCGCGCCGAGGTCGCGGACCCACACAACCTGACCCGTCGGATTCAGCCTCATGACGAACGTGCTGGCCTGGCCCGGGGCGCCATACAGGGCGCTGCCGCCGTTGGGCAGGGGCGATTTCGGGCTGAACTCGACCGACCCCTCGAACCGGCCGGTCACGAACAGGTTGCCGGCGGCGTCGGCGGCCAGTCCGGTGGCCTCGTCGAAGCCCGAACCGCCGAGCGTCTGGCTCCACTGGAACGCCCCATACGGGTTGTACTTCACGAGGAACAAATCGCCGCCGCCCGAGGCCGGGGACGACGCCGATCCTCCTCCGGAGGGATTGGCCGTGATCGCTCCATTGAAGTAGCCCGAGGCGTACACGTCGCCGGCCGGGTCGATCGCCACGGCATCGGTCGAGATCAGGTGGCCGGAGCCGGCGCCGAGGTCGGCCGCGAAGATCGTCGATCCGTTCACGCCCGCGAACTTGGCCACGAAGCCGTCAATCCCGGTCGCGGTGAGCGCGGGTTGGGAGGCGAAGGTCATCGATCCCTGGAAGAACCCGCCGATGGCCACGGTGTCTCCGGCCGGGGTCACGGCGACGCTCAGGGCCTCGTGGACGTTGCCGCTGCCGGTCGTCGGCGAGACGGCCCAATCGACCGATCCGCCCGGCGAAAGCTTGAGGACGAACGCATCGGCCCGGCCCGGGGCGTTCAGGGTGGTCGATCCGAACGCGGCGGAGCCGGTGAAGAACCCGGTGGTGAACACGTCGCCGGCCGAGTCCACCGCCACCGAGCTGGCGCGGTCGTCATACTGGCCGCCGAAACCGTGGACCCAGATCGGCTTGCCGTCGGTCCCGAGCTTGGCGACGAAGAGGTCTCGGCCGCCGTTGCTGGTCAGGGTGGTCCCGGCCACGTCCGCCGTGCCGAAGAATGAGCCGCTGACGATGGTGTCTCCGGCCGAGTCCAGCGCGACCCCGGTGACCTCGACCGAGGTCACTCCGTTGGAGCTGCCCGAGACCGCCGAGGCGGAGGAGAACGTCAGGCTGCTCAGGACGTGCCGTTCCTCCAGCCTCTCGGCGGTGGGTCGGCCTCGACGGGAAGTCCGACGACCTGAGGAAAGACCCGTCGCGCCCGATCGGAACAAAGGTCGCTTCATGACTCGGGATGCCTCTCGCGAAGGGGGGCCCTTGGCCCCGTGCCGGGGCCGGGGAGGGTGAAGCTGGCCAGATTGTGGCGACAATGATGGCGGACTGCGGGGAATGGGGCAGTCGAATAGCAAATCAAGTGCCCTCTTGAAGACAAAAACGAAAATGAACCCGACGACTCTGGCACGAGTCCCTGCGCATCGCCGGAGTCCGTGCTCGGGGCGTCGGCCGTCGGCGACCGGACGCATCCCTGTGGGAATGTTTCTTCCCAGCCACGCGGCCACGACGGGCGACGAGGTGTTCTCCCCGGCCGGATCTTGATAGCCTGGGTGGCCGTCGATTCCGAAGCCCAGACCCCAAAAGGATGCGATCCGTGGCCGATCCCCAGACCCCCGATTGGGTCCGCGACGCGATCTTCTACCAGATCTTCCCCGACCGTTTCGCCCGGAGCCTGAGCGTCCCCAAGCCCTCGGGGATCGACGCCTGGGGCGACCCGCCCACGCCCCACGGCTACCAGGGCGGAGACCTCGTCGGGGTGGCCGAGAAGCTCGACTACCTCGCCGACCTCGGCGTGACGGCGATCTACTTCACGCCGATCTTCCAGAGCGCCTCCAATCACCGCTATCACACCCACGATTACTTGCGGGTCGATCCCATGCTCGGTGGGGACGCCGCGCTCCGACGCCTCCTGGACGACGCCCATGGTCGCGGCATGAAGGTCGTCCTGGACGGCGTGTTCAACCACGCGAGCCGGGGGTTCTTCCAGTTCCACGACATCCTGGAGAACGGGTCGAACTCCGCCTATCTCGACTGGTTCTCGGTCAAGGACTTCCCCCTCTACGCCTACGACCCCGACCGGCCGCCGAACTACGGGGCGTGGTGGGGCTTGCCGGCCCTGCCGAAGTTCAACGTGAAGACCCCGGCCGTCCGCGAGTTCCTCTGGGGCGTGGCGCGGTCGTGGATCGACTTCGGGATCGACGGCTGGCGGCTGGACGTGGCCAACGAGATCGACGACGACGATTTCTGGAGAGAATTCCGCCGGAGGGTCCGCGAGGGGAACCCCGAGGCGTACATCGTCGGCGAGGTCTGGACCGACTCCCGCCACTGGCTCCGCGGCGACATGTGGGACGCCGTGATGAACTACCTGTTCACCCGAGCCTGCATCGCCTTCTTCATCGGCGACGAAGTGGACGAAAAGGAGCTCAGGCGAACCTGCCTGCATCCGCCCGGACCCCCGGGGGCCGAGAATTTCTCGACCGCGATCGAGGGTCTGCTGGACCTCTACCACCCGAACGTCTCGGCGGTGATGCTGAACCTGCTGGACAGCCACGACATGGCCCGGTTCCTGACCCTCGCCCGGGGTGACCGCTCGGCGCTGAGCCTGGCCTCGACGTTCCAGATGACCTATCCCGGTGCACCCTCCATTTATTACGGCGACGAGATCGGCCTGCCCGGCGGCCACGACCCGTTCAACCGCGCGGCGTTCCCGTGGGAGGCCACGACCTGGGACATGGACCTCCTCCACGAGTTCCAGAGGCTGATCGCCTTGAGGAAGGCCCGGCCGTCGCTCCGAAGGGGGACGTATTCCACGCTCCTGGCCGCCGACGGCGTTCACGTCCATCTTCGGCAACTTGGTGAGGAATCGGTCGTCGTGGCGCTGAACGCCTCGCGATCGACCCGGAGGGTCAACGTGCCGACCTCGGGCCGGATCGCTTCCGGGACGACCCTGGAGGACGTCTGGAACCGGGGGACGGTCCGGGTCGAGGACGGCGCGATCCGGGAGCTGGAGCTGGCCCCGAGATCGAGCCGGATCGTCGCGACCCCGGCCCGGTGAGCCCGGCCATGCCCGATGACTTCGCCGCGCCCCCTCCGTGGAAGCTGCCCGAGGGGGTCAACGCCCCGTTATGGCACTACTCACGGTCGCAACGCCTGGCCGAGGAGGAGGATGCGTATTTCCGCGACCATCCGTTATTCGAGGCCGACGCCCGAATCCTGAGCGAACGACTGAATCCTCCCGGCCCGTTGATCGACCTCGGGTGCGGCGCGGGTCGGCTCTCGATCCTGTTCGCTCGCAAGGGGTTCGAGGTCACGGCCGTGGACCTCTCCCGCCCCATGCTGGCGAAGGTGGCCGAAAAGGCGGGGGCCGAGGGGCTGTCGGTGGGGACGGTCCGCGCGAATCTCTGCCGGCTGGACGCCTTTCCGGCCGGTCACTTCGCGTTTGCGCTGATGATGTTCAGCACTCTGGGGATGATCCGGGGACGGCCGGCGAGGCGGAAGGCCCTGGCCGGGGCGGCCCGCCTGCTGCGGCCCGACGGCCTCCTGGCGCTTCACGCTCACAACCTCTGGTTGAACCTCCACGACCCCCAGGGACGGCGGTGGTTGGTCGGCCAGGCCGTGGGCGCGATCCTGGGCCGATCCGGGGCCGGCGACCGGCGGATGACCTATCGGGGCATCCCCGGGATGGAAGTCCACCTCTACCGGATGCCCGAGCTACGACAGGACTTGCGCTCGGCCGGACTGGTCCTCCAGGAGGCGATCCCCCTCGACGCCGTGACGGCCCGGACCCTCCCTCATCCGGGACTCTGGCCCTCGATCCGGGCCGGAGGCTGGATCGTTTTCGCCCGGAAGTTCGGGGCGGTGAACGACGAAGGTGCCCGGGGCAGTCTCCTGCCTCGGGCCCCTCGAACTATTTAATTTTAATGACGATCCGCCCCTGAGCACCACACCTAATACGTGCCGGGCCGGGACGTCTTCGTCCTGTGAGGTCAAGCTCATCCTCACCCCACGCCCCATATACTGGTCCCCTTCGTCGCGTTCCCAAACTTTCGATTTTTTTTCGCGACATGAGCCGGCCGGCGCGGGATACTCGTCCGTTGAAGAGCCTGTCAGGGGCCTCCTCCAGGATGGACCGGCCCGGAGACGCGGTCGTCCGAGCGCCGAGAGGTCCGCCGATGAACGGGGAAACCTTCGAGAACCTGAGCGACATCCAGACCTCCTGGACCGACCTGCGTCTGGCCCACCGGAACGGCCCGGCGGAATCGCCCGAGGAAGTTCGTCAGGCGCAGTCGAGGCTGCTGAAGCGGTATCAGGGGGCGATCGTCCGCTACGTCCGCGCCGCGGTCGGGGACGAGGAGGAAGCCGAGGAGCTCTTCCAGAACTTCTCGCTGAGGTTCCTCAAGGGAGACTTCCGCCGGGCCGACCCCGGGCGAGGGCGGTTCCGCGACTACCTCAAGACGGCCCTGTTCCACCTCGTCAGCGACCACGCGAGACAGGCCCGGAAGCGCCCGGGACCCTTGCCCTCGGGCTTCGTCGAGCCGTGGAACGACGATTCGCCCACGGACGAGGAGCACCGCCGGTTCGCCGAGCTCTGGAGGGCCGAATTGCTCGCCCGAGCCTGGGCCGCCCTGGACGACCTGGAACGACGGACCGGCGAACCCCTCGCCTCGCTCCTCCGTTACCGGATCAAGCATCCCAAGAGCCGCTCCAGCGAGATGGCCGAGATGTTCTCGGCCCGATTCGGCCGCGAGCTGAAGGCCGAGACGATCCGAAAGACCCTCTATCGGGCCCGCGGGATCTTCCGCGAACGAATCGTCCGCGAGGTCGCCGAAACCCTCGACTCGCCGAGCCTTTCGGCCGTCGAGGAGGAGCTGATCGACCTGGGCCTCCACGAATATCTCCGCTCCGACCTGGATCGGATGAAGGGCCATCGCCCCGACTCCAGGCCGTCGGTCAAATCTGGTAATCGAGACCGCCCGCCGGACCCGTCGCCCCTCGATAGCGCAGCTTCGGATCCTCGATCGTGACCGTCGTGTAAGGTTCCACGCTCCGGGTAATCCACGCCGACGACCCGATCACGCTATGGTGGCCGATCGTCGTCCGCCCGCCGAGGATCGTCGCATTGGCGTAGAGGACCACGTGGTCCTCGATCGTCGGGTGCCGCTTCTGGTCGCGGAGGATCTCGCCGGTCAGCTCGTCCCGGGGGAAGCTCAGGGCGCCCAGGGTCACGCCCTGGTAGATCTTGACGTCCTCGCCAATCGTCGTCGTCTCGCCGATCACCACGCCGGTGCCGTGGTCGATGAACAGCCTCCGGCCGATCGAGGCGCCGGGGTGGATGTCGATCCCGGTCTTGCCGTGCGCGTATTCGGTCATCATCCGGGGGATCAGCGGCACGCCCATCTCCCAGAGCTCGTGGGCCACCCGAAACACGGTGATGGCCGCCAGGCCGGGATAGCAGAAGAGGATCTCGTCGAGGTTCTTCGCCGCGGGGTCGCCATCGTAAGCGGCCCTGGCGTCGTCGGCCAGCATCAACCGGAGCCGCGGCAACGCCTCCAGCAACTGGACGGCCCGGAGCTGCGCCTCGGCCTCGAAATCCCTCTCCAGGTCTCGGGCGTCGCACCGATGCCGAAGGGCCCGGGCGATCTGCTGGGTCAGGCGGTCGTGGAGGCTATCGACGAGGTCGCCGACGTGATACCCCACGTTCCCCATGTGCAGGTTCTGCCGCCGTCCGTAGCCGGGATAGAGGATCTCGCGGACGTCCTTCAGGATGTCCACGACCTCCGAATAGCTCGGCAACGGGGAATGGCCGAGGTGGTTGATGCCTCCGCATTCCTCGTAGGTCGCCACGATCCGGTCGGTCAGCGCCGGCAGGGCCTCCTTGAGTCGAACGTCGGTGGCCATCCCCATTCCCCTCGCCCAGAGCTCCGCCGGACCGTCTCGTCAAGACGGGGCGATTGTAGGGGCCTCACCGAATGCGGTCAAATCGCCGAGGCCGCCGCAAGGTATCGGCCGCGACGGTCTCGCGGGTTGAATCGGGACGGACGGGGATGGCGATTGGGCGGCCTTGTCCTGCTTGTCTTAAATATTCTTACGTGTAAATCATAAAGAGTCCGGACCCGGTCCGCGACCCGGCCCGGATTTTGCGGATTTTCGCGGGGGAGTTGGCCTTGCCACGGCCGATCACTCTTCTAGAATCCCACGATCCCCTCGGGCCTTTCGGGCTTTCGCCCCGGCCCTCGCCTCCTTCACTTCCGACCGAAGGGTCAAGCAGAACGATGGGCGACGCATCTCCGTCCTCCAGCCCCCTCGTCGTCATCCCGGGCCCGGAAGCCACGGATGCCGACGAGCCTCCCAGTCCCCGCGACGGCCGCCCCTCCTCCCCCCGTCACCCGATCTGGGCCGACGTCCCCGACTCCGACTGGGACGACTGGCGATGGCAGTCCCAGAACGCCATCCGCAGCCCCCGGCAGCTCGCCGCGCTCCTCCCATTCTCGGTCGAGGAGCGGCGGGCCCTGGAGAGCCTGTCGGCCCAGTACAAGACGGCGATCCCGCCCTACTACTTCTCCCTGATCGACCCGCTCGAGCCCGCCGACCCGATCCGCCTCCAGTCCGTCCCCTCGATCCACGAGCTGGAAGGGCACGGCGAGGTCTCCGAAGACGACCCGCTCGACGAGGACAAGGACTCGCCCGTCCCCGGCCTGACCCACCGCTACCCCGACCGCGCCCTGCTCGTCACCACCCACGTCTGCACCATGTATTGCCGCTTCTGCACCCGGAAGCGCGCCACGATGAAGCGGGGCGGCTGGGACGCCGTCTCGCGAGACGATGAGCGCATGATCGAATACGTCCGCGATCACCCCGAGATCCGCGACGTGATCGTCTCCGGTGGCGACCCCCTGACGCTCCCGCTCGAGAAGCTCGAATTCTTCCTCAAGAGCCTCTCGGCGATCGACCACGTGGACGTGATCCGCGTCGGGACACGAGTGCCGGTGACCCTGCCCCAGAGGCTCGACGACGACGACCTGATCGACGTCCTCTCGGCCGGCGACAAGGTCTGGGTCCAGACCCACTTCAACCACGCCCGGGAGGTCACGCCCGAGGCCGCCCGGGCGCGAAGCGGCTCCGCGCCGCCGGCCTGCCGATGAACAATCACGCCGTCCTGATGAAGGGCGTGAACGACTCGCTCGCCGACCAGCGAGACCTCTGCCGGGCCCTGCTGCGGATCAAGGTCCGGCCGTATTACCTCTTCCACTGCGACCCCGTGACCGGCGCCGGCCACTTCCGCACCAGCGTGTGGAAGGGGATGGAGATCATCGAGGGCCTGCGCGGGCACATGTCCGGCCTCGGCATCCCCACCTATGTGGTGGACGCCCCGAGAGGCGGCGGCAAGATCCCGATCATGCCCAGCTACCTGGTCTCGGCGGCCGAGGACGCGGTGGTCTTGCGCAATTATGAAGGAATGCTGGTCCGCTACAACCCGACCGGCGCCCCGCCGAGGAACGCCCTCCGGTGGCGACCCAGGGCGTCAGCGCCCTCCTCGAAGGCCAGGCCGAGGCGCTCGTCCCGGCCGACAACCCGAGGATGGCCCGCCGCAAGCCCGTCCCGCCCCTGGTCGAGGCGAAGAACGGCCGAAACGGCCACGCCAACGGGAACGGGAACGGCCACTCCAACGGCAACGGCAACGGCAACGGATACTCGAACGGCCACGGACATTGAGGCCCGCCCTGTCGTGAAGATCGGCATCGCCTTCAGCGTGAAACCGGACGCCGGGGCCGACGACGGCCCCGACGACCTCTTCGAGGAATTCGACCGGCCCGAGACCGTCGAGGCCATCGCCTCGGCGATCCGCGGCCTCGGGTTCGACGTGGACCTGCTCGGGGATGGCCGCGAATTCCTCGAACGCGTCCTGAGCGACCCGCCCGATTTCGTCTTCAATATCGCCGAGGGGCAGGGGGTCGGGCGATCGCGAGAGGCCAGGGTCCCCGCCGTCTGCGAGATGCTCGGAATCCCCTGTTCCGGCTCCGACCCGCTCACCCTGGCCGCGGCGCTCGACAAGGAGACCGCCCGGCTGATCGCCTCGGGCCGCGGCGTGATCTGCCCCCGGGGGGTCTCGCTACCGATCGATACGTCTTCGGACATTTTGGAAAACCATGTCAACAAGTTGCTCGAGAATTCGCAAACCTTGATCCTCAAGCCCTCGCTGGAAGGGTCGAGCAAGGGGATTCGCGGCGACTGCCTGGCCCGTTCCCGCGCCGAGGCCGCCGAGTTGTTCCATCGCCTCGCCCGCGACTACCGGCAACCCATCCTCATCGAGGAATTCATCGACGGCGAGGAAGTGACCGTCGGCGTGGTGGGCAACGGCGAGCGCGTCGAGGTTCTCGGCACGATGCGAATCCTCCCCAGGGACGCGGACGGCCCGTTCGTCTACTCGCTCGAAGTGAAGCGGGACTGGCTGCGACGAGTCCTGTACGAGGCCCCGGCGCGGCTTCCGGCATCGGTCCTCGAACGCCTCGAAACGGCGGCCCGGCTCGCCTATTCGGCGATGGGCTGTCGCGACCTGGCGAGGATCGATTTCCGGCTGAAGGACGGCGTCCCGTTCTTCCTCGAAATCAACCCGCTGCCCGGCCTCGCGCCGGTCACCAGCGACCTGGTGATCCTCGCCGAAGGCTACGGGATCGGCCATCCCGAGCTGATCGGCCGGGTCCTCTCGGCGGCCCTGGAGCGCGAGGGGCTGACCGAGGGGGCGAGGCGATCGTGAGCCGCCGCCGACCCAGGGCCGCGGTCCTCTTCAACGCGCCGACCCTCCCTCGCGATCACCCCGAATTCGCCTCCGAAAGCGGGGTCGTCGCGGCGGCTCGGGCCGTGATCTCCGCCCTGAAATCGCGGGGCTTCAAGGCGTTCCCGGTCGCCGCCCGACCGCCGGTCGCCAGGCTGGTCCGCAGCCTCGCGAAACGCGGGCCGGACGTCGTGTTCAACCTCATCGAGGGATTCGGCGGCCTGAGCGGGGGCGAAGCACGGATCACGTCCTTACTCGAACTCATGAATCTGCCTTACACCGGCTGCCCGCCCGAGGCCCAGGCGCTCGGGCGATCGAAGTCGAGCACGAAAGCCCTCCTGATCGGCTCGGGCCTGCCGACCGCCCCGTTCTGGAGCGTCGCTCCGGGCGATCGTCTGCCGCTCGCCCCCTGGCCCGGCACGGTGATCGTCAAGCCGGAGTCCGAAGACGCCAGCCTCGGCATCGACCAGGAGAGCGTCGTCGATTCGCCCGAGAAGCTGGAGGCGCAGGTCGAGCGTCTTCGAGTCGCCCACGGCCCGAGAGTCCTGATCGAGTCGTACTTGCCCGGCCCCGAGTACAACGTCGGCGTCCTGGCCATGCCCCAGCCCGAAGCCTTGCCACCGGCCGAAGTCGCCTACCAGCCCCGCGAAGGCTGGTGGCCGATCCTCTCGTACGAGGCGAAATGGCACATCGGATCGGAGGCCGACCTCGTGAGCCCGGTCGTCTGCCCGGCCGCGATCGACGCGAGTCTTGCCGCTCGGCTAGGGTCGCTCGCGCGATCGGCCTTCCTCGCGTGCTCCTGTCGCGATTATGCTCGGGTGGATTTCCGCCTGGACGCGAAGGGCGATCCCATGATCCTCGAACTCAACCCGAACCCCGACCTCGACCCGTCCGCCGGCCTCGCCCGGGCGATCGCCGCCAGCGGCCGGGACTGGGGCGACGTGATCGCCGGGCTCGCCCTCCAGGCGATCGAGCGAGGCCCCCGCCGTGACTGACCTCGGGCTCCGAGACACGCTCCAGGCTTCCGACCGCGAGCCGATCGCCCGAATCCTCCGAGAATCGGGGGCCTTTCGCGGCGAGGAGATCGCCGTCGGCCTGGAACTCATCGACGAGACCTTGAATCCCCGACCCGACACCGATTACTCATGGATTTTGGCCGAACATCAAGGCAAGCTCCTCGGATTCGCCTGCTTCGGGCCCGTGCCGATGACCGTCGGGACGTTCGACCTCTACTGGATCGCCGTCGATCGCGATCAAAAAGGGCAGGGGGTCGCCGCCCGGCTCGACGACGCGGTGACCCAGGCCGTCCGGTCGCAAGGAGGCCGATGGGTGCTGGCCGAGACCTCCTCGACCGACCCGTATACCGCCGCGCACCGCTTCTATCAGAAGCAAGGCTATACGCTCGTCGAACGAATCCCCGACTTCTACCGAGACGGTGACGACCGCCTCACGTTCGGCAAACGCCTGTAGTGTGCATGAAATGCACCAAACCGGCGGCGGCCGAAGGCCGCCCACAAAACCCCGGCCACCCCACGAAACCGGCAAGAAATCAGGCCACCATGTTCCGAATCAGCCACGTGATCGGCACCCACCGCGAGCAGGACCGCCGGAGCCTCGCCGACATCGCCGAGCCTCTTCCACCAGGCGTTCCCCGATCAGTCCGACGACCCGGACTACATCGAGAGGAAACTCGTCGACCAGACCGCTCGCGGTTACCCGTGCATCCTGCTCGCCGCTCACGGGCCCGGCGATCGCGTGGTCGGGTTCGCGCTGGCCGACTTCTACGAGACGATCGGCTACGCCTATCTCGATTTCCTGATCACCGGCGCCGACCAGAGGGGCCGGGGCCTCGGCGGTGCCCTGTTCGAAGCCTTGCGCGAGGAGTTGACGGCGCGAGGGCGCTCGGCCTGTTCCTCGAAATCCCCACCGACGACCCCTCGCAGGTCAAGACGGCCGAGGACCTGCGCGCCAACAAGGCCCGCCTGCGGTTTTACGAGCGATACGGGGCCCGATGCGTCCTGAACACGCTGTACGACCAGCCGATCCGACCCGGGAAGCCGCCCGAGCCGAGGCTCCTGTACGACCCCCTCGACAATACCGGGCCCCTGGAGGCCGACGAGCTCCGCCGCGTGATCGGCGCGATCCTGACGCTCCGCTACCACTACGACCCGCAGGACCCCTACGTCAAGCGGGTGCTCGCCTCGGTGAAGGAGTCGCCCGTCCAGCTTCGGGCCCCCTTGGCCCCGACGGCGAACGGCAACCATCGGAAGATCCCCCGGCGCCTTCATCCGTTGAAGGTGTTCTGCTCGGCGCATCACGCGCTCCATCACGTCCGCGAACGCGGATACGTCGAGAGGCCCGCGCGCGTCGACGTGATCCTCAAGGCCCTCGACGCCCTGCCCGACGTCGAGAAGCTGCCGGTCCGCAATTTCGGAGAGGGGCCGATCCGCGCCGTCCACGACGCCGATTTCGTCAATTACCTCAAAAATGCCTGCCTGGAGCTTCCCAAGGGGGAGTTGCTCTATCCCTACGTCTTCCCGATCCGCCGGCCCGACCGGCCTCCTCACGACAAGGGATACCGAGCCGGCTATTATTGCATCGATACGTTCACGCCGTTGAGCCGGGATGCGTACAAGGCGGCGAGGTCGGCGGTGAACGTGGCGCTCTCGGGCGCGGCGGCCGTCCTGAAGGGCGAACCGCTCGTGTACAGCCTCTGCCGGCCTCCGGGGCACCACGCCGAGCGCGACACCTATGGCGGGTTCTGCTACTTCTGCAACGGGGCGATCGCCGCGCAGTACCTGGCCAGGAGCGTGGGCAAGGTGGCCATCCTGGACGTCGATTACCACCACGGCAACGGCCAGCAAGATATCTTCTTCGATCGATCGGACATCCTGACGGTCTCGATCCACGGCCACCCCAGCTTCGCCTACCCGTTCTTCGCCGGGTTCGCCGACGAACGGGGCGAAGGGGCCGGCCTCGGCTACAACCACAACTTCCCTCTGGCCGAGCACGTCGGCGATTCTCGCTATCTGGAGGCCCTGGACGACGCCCTGAAGGTCGTCCGCGAGTTCAAGCCCGAGGCGCTAGTGGTCTCGCTCGGGCTGGACATCGCCAAGGCCGACCCCACGGGGAGCTGGAGCCTCTCGGCCGACGGCCTGTTCGAGGTCGGCCGCCGGATCGGAAGCCAGAAGCTGCCCACTTTGATGGTCCAAGAAGGCGGCTACAACATCCGATCGCTCGGCAGGAACGCCGCGAGCCTGCTCAGCGGAGTCTGCGCCGGAGCCTTGAACCGCAAGAGGGCGCGGAAGCGAACGACCTGAGCGGACGAAGGGAAGTCACTTTCGGGGATCCCGTAAGCGTATGATGCACCCGACGAATCGCCCGGCGTGGGCCGCCGAAGTCGCCGCTCGTCCCGCTTTTCCGGGCCCGGGGGCCGGATTCCGTCGCTTCTCTCCCGATAGTACGCGGCCGTACGATCCTCTCTCCGGGAGTCGGACACCATGGTTGCCTCGCGCCTCCTGATCTCGATGGCGGTGCTCGGGCTGGTCTCGGCGGCGTCGCCGGGCTCCGCCCAGGATTCGAAGCCCGACCCCAAGGCGCCCGGCTCGGGTTCGGCCGGAGAGCCGGCAGGGGAACGCCCGAAGGGGGCACCCGCTCGGGCCGAAGGCCGGGGGCCGCGGGCCATGCCGCCGAGGGCGAAGCCGGGGCCGACCGAGCTCCCCATCCTGCCGGCCCTGCCCAAGATCGATGAGACCTCCTTCTACGCCCAGGCGGACGTCCCCCACGGCAAGGTGGTGCAGGTGACCTACACCAACCAGGCCGGCAAGGACAAGCGGATGCACGTCTATCTGCCCCCGGGCTACGACGACCAGGCCGACGCCCGCTATCCCGTGCTCTACCTGAACCACGGCGGCGGCGACGACGACTCGGCGTGGACACGCACCGACCCCCGCCGGGGAGGCTACACCCAGTTCATCCTCGACAACCTGATCGCGGCCAGGAAGGCGAAGCCGATGATCGTCGTGATGCCCGACACCCGAGGCATCGCCTCCCCGAACCCGCCGAAGCCCGGCGAGGACGACGCCTGCTCCCGGGAATTCCTGAAGGACATCATCCCCTACGTCGATGGGCACTACCGAACCAAGGCCGGCCGGGAGAATCGGGCCCTGGCCGGGCTCTCCATGGGCGGGTTCGTCGTGATGAACACCGGCCTGTCGCACCTCGACACCTTCAGCGAGCTATACGTCTATAGCTCCGGCTACTTCCCCGATCAGCTCCCGGCGTTCGAGGAGAACTTCAAGTCGGTCCTGAGCGACCCGAAGACGAACGAGGAGCTGCTGAGGGTCCCGTTCTACATGGCCGAGGGGGAGACCGACATCGCCCTGAGGAACGGCGAGCAGGTCATGTCGATCATCAACAAGCATGGCGTCCGCAACTTCTGGGTCCTGAGCACCGGCGGCCACGAGTGGGCCAACTGGCGGCGCTACCTCCACCAGACGGCCCAGATCATGTTCCCGGAGGACCGGAAGCGGTGAGGGGCCGCGTCCCGGCCGCTCCGTCGCCGCCCTCGGCCGCTTCGCCCGCCGAGGCGACGGCCGCCGGCCATGACCTCGCGATGGCCCTCCGGGCCGCCTACCTGACGATGCACCGCCGGGCGAACACCGAGTTCGCCCGGTTCGGCCTGACCGCCGATCAGTTCGTCCTTTTGACCGCCCTGGCCGAGGGGGACCTGGCCTCTCAGACGGAGCTGGTCCGGCGCACCGATTCCGACGCCAACACGATCAGCGCGATGCTCCGTCGCCTGGAGCGTCGCGGCCTGATCGCCCGGGAGACGGACGCCGACGACGGCCGGTCCCGCCGGGTCTCGCTCACCGAGGACGGCCGCGAGGCCCAGAGGCGGGCCGCGGAGGGGATCGCCGCATTCCGCCGGCGACTCGCGGGCCTCGTCGCCCCGGACGGGCTGGGGGCGCTGATCGGCCACCTCGAAGGGATCGCCGACGGACTGCGAGGCCCGGCGACGCCTCGGGACGGACGACCTCCCGCCGACCCCGGCTGAACGGCTTGGGACGACCGCCCTCGGGCGGGCCCGCGGCCTACTTCACCCGTTCGACGTACTCGCCGGTCCGGGTGTCGATGCGGATCTTCTCGCCGGGGCCGATGAACGGGGGGACCTGGACCTTCAGGCCGGTTTCGAGCGTGGCATCCTTGTACTGGTTGGTCGCCGTGGCGCCCTTGATCGACGGCGGCGTGTCGGTGACGACCAGGTCGATCGAGGCGGGGATTTCGATCGACGCGGGCTTGTCGTCGATGTACTTGACCATCACCTTCGTGTTGGGCAAAAGGTACTGCATCGACCCGGCGACGAATTCGTTGGCGAAGGAGAGCTGGTCGAAGGTCTCGGTGTCCATGAAGACGTGTTCGTCTCCCTGGGAATACAGGTATTCGTATTCCTTGGACTCGACGAACGGCACCTCGATCTGCTCGTCGGAGCGGAACCGCTTCTCGTTCGTGGAGCCGCTGCTCATGTTGCGGAGCTTGGCCTGGACGAACGCACGGAGGTTGCCGGGGGTGCGGTGGGCGAAGTCCATCACCACGTAGTTCACGTTGTCCATCGTGATGATCATGCCGCGACGGATATCGGACGCCTTGATGTTCATGGGAACCTTGAAACCCCCGGAAAAGTGGCCGCCCTGCCACGGGGACGCGGCGGCCACCGGCCTCGCGACCCGGAATTGCCTGTGACGAACAGGGTAACTCAGCCGGACCGTCGCGACCAGACCACTTGGCAGTGGTCAGTTGTCAGTCGGGGAGTCGTCGGTGGGCCGGCCTCCTTCGTTCACGCCTTCGTCCCGGCGATCACCCCGCAATGGATCAAGGTCGGGGCGATCCGGCCGACGTCCAGCCCGGCGTCTTGCATCCATTGGCGGTATTCGGCGGCGCTGTACGCGCGGCCTTCGGTGAGGGTGAACAGGGAGGCCGAATAGAGGGCGATCGGCAGCGGGCCGTCGAGGTCGTCGTGGAGGAAGACGTCGTGGATCAGCAGACGGCCCCCGCCCGGGAGCGTCCCGGCGAGCTTGTTCACCAGCGTCCGGCACTCGGGCACGTCCCAGTCGTGGAGGACGTTCGAGAGGAGGATCGCGTCGGCCCCGGCGGGCACCGGGTCGGCGAACATGTCGCCCGAGGCGAGTTCGAGGCGGTCGGAAACGCCGTGGCATTCCGCCATCTCGCCCGCGACCTTCAGCACCTCGGGCCGGTCCCAGACGATCGCCCGGAGCCCGGGATGGGCCTGGAGGCAGGCGATGGCATAAATGCCGGTCCCTCCGCCGACGTCCAGGAGGAGCTTCGCGCCGTCGAGCGGGGCGGCCTTCGCCAGCAACGGCGCCACGTTCTTCGCCCGGCCGGCGAGGGCCAGCGTGAGGTGACGCGCCGACGCCTCCTTTTCCATCGCCGACTCGATCCCCTCGCGGAAGATGAACGCCGCGCCGGTCTCCTCGGACTCGGCCCCCGCCGGGCGGTTGGATTTCAGTCGATCGACCATCGCCAGGACGCCCGGCGATTGCGCCGCCAGGCCGAGATAGCCGCTGACGTCGAACTCGCCCCCGGGCGAGAGATGTTCGTGGGCGAGGGGGGTGGGCGCCAACCGGCCGCTGGAATCCGCGGTCAGCAAGCCCATCGCCCGGAGCGCGGTGGTCAGGACCACGGCGGGGCGATCGGCCAGGCCGAGCAGGGCCGCCAGCTCATCTCGGGACTTCGGGCCCTTCGCGAGATGGCCGAAGACGTCGAAATGGGCGACGGCCGCCGTGAGCAACTCGGTGGCGTGGCTGCCTCGGAAGTGCTCAAAAATAGGGGTGGGGTCGGTCGTCGGCGGGATCAGGGCGGATCGGGGCATGAGATCAGGGCCTCGTCGGGGTCAACCAGCCGAACAATTCGTCCAGGGGGAGGGCGAAACCGGGCAAGACCGCCTCGCCCGAGAGCACGGAGCCGGCGCCGAGCTCCTCGGGCGGTCGATCGGGGCGGAAGACGAACACGCGGTCCCTCCTGGGCTGGACAAGCCAGCCGAGACGCACTCCCTTTCGGATCAAACGGCCGAGACGCGCCGACAGCTTCGCGACGGTCTGGCCCGGCGAGAGGATCTCGATCGAGAGGTCGGGCGGGATGCTCACCGACTCGCCGAATCGTCCTTTCGCCTCGATGGGGAGCCGACCCGACGCGAAGAAGGAGATATCCGGGACATAGGACTCGCCCTCGAAGCTGACGCGAAGCTCGGGAAGGGCGAGCCCGATCCCGGCCGGCTCGGCGAAATCATTGATCCGTTGGGGGAAGCGGAGCTGGACCAGGCTGTGATGCAGGTTCGGCGACACTTTTTGGACCACCCTCCCGCGGATGAACTCCAGGGCCGGCTTGATCTCCGGCAGCCGGAGGAATTGCTCCAGGGTGAGGACCTCGCGGAGCTCGTCCTCCGGCTCGATCCGAACGTCGGTCGCCATGACTCTCCCTCCCGCCGTCGGCGGTTCCTGCCTTCCGTCATCCTAACCGGCCGAGGTCCGCCGGGCGAGCCGAGCGGGCCGCCGCTCGACCCGTGCCGATCTCATGGATAGAATCGTGCGATCGAAGGCGGTCAGGTCAGGCACCCCGACGGCGAGCGAGGAGGCGGCCATGTCCCGGCGGTTCGGTCTTGCGGGCGGATGGGCGGTGGCGGCGGTCCTGACGGCGGCGTCGGCGATGGCCCAGCATCCCAGTCCGGTGACGATCAATCCCGGAGGGGGCGGCTCGGCGTTCGGCGCCGGGGGGATCAACATCAACATCCCGGCCTCGGCGCCGACGGTGATCAACTACCCGGCCTATGGCTACTCGGGCTACAACCACGGCGGATATTACGGCGGGTACGGCTACTATGGCGGCCTCGCGGTGGTCGCCCCGGGCTGGAGCGCGCCGATCCCGGGGGTCGGCGGCTACGGGTTTTCGCCGGGCGGTTATAACGTGGGCTACGGGCCGAACGGCGGGGCCGGGATCTCTCCGTATGACCAGCAGCTCGCCGCCCAGCAGCAATACGCGATGAACGCCAGCCGCTACGACCTCCAGACCGCCCAGGCCGCCGAGGCCTACCAGAGGGCCAACCTGTATCAGCAGCAGGCGCTATCAATGGCCGTGAACAACGCGAAGGAACAGGCCGCACTCCGCCAGAAATTCAGCGTGAAGACGATGGAGCCGAAATATTCCAACGCCCCGGCGAAGGTCGCGCCGAACGTCCCCCTCAACGATCTCCTGAACGACGACGGCACCCCGAAATGGCCCGGAATCGCCCCGAAGAACGACTTGCGGGCGCAGGCCGACTCGGCCATCGCGGCGGTGGCGAAGGACTTTCGCCAGGACGGGCAGGCGACCGTCCAGGACGTGAACGACGCCCGGGACGCCCTGTATGCCTACGGACGCCCTGCGCTGGCGACGGTCCGCCGTCAGCATGCCTCGCAAGGGTCGTCGTTCAAGGATTTCCTCAACAACCTCGACGTGGCGCTCGACGTGATGGGCCAGGCGCCGACGACCGGGCCGAAGCCGGCCGACCCGCCGAAATGAGGGCGAATCGCTCCGGCCAAGACCCCAACTCCTTCACCGCGGAGCCACGGAGAGCACGGAGGAAGACACAAAGACAGATGGACACCACATTCTTCTTTGTGTCTACCTCCGTGCTCTCCGTGGCTCCGTGGTGAATCGGGGAACGAATTCTCGCCGATCCGCCCTCACTTCAGCGCCTCGGCGATCGCCCGATCGAGGTCGGGGCCGGCGAGCTCGATGTGAGTGATCTTCCCGGTCCGGTCGATCAGGAAATTCGCGGGGATCTCATCGACGCCGTAGAGGGTCGCCGGGTCGTCCTTCGCGCCCGGGCCGATCAGGACGTTCGGCCAGGCGGCGCGGGTCGCCAGGAGGAACTTGCGGACCGTCGGCGCGGCCTTGGCCACCGTCCCCACGTCCTGGCGCTGGGCGTCCAGGTTCACCCCGAGGATCTCGAACCCTTTCGGGCCGTACTTCACGTCCGCGGCCTTGAGCTCGGGGAACGCGGCGATGCAGGGCGGGCACCACGTCGCCCAGAAATCCACCAGGATCACCTTCCCCTTGAAGTCCGACAGCCGGATGGGCTTGCCGTCGACGTCCGAGCCGAGGATCTCCGGCGCGGGCTTGCCGATCATCTCGATCCGGGCCAGTCGGCCCTGGAAGTGGCCGCGAACGCTGGCGTCGGGGTGGTTCTTCATCGCCAGCTCGCAGACCTTCCTGGCGATGTCGTACCGTCCGCCTCGAAACAGCCTTTGGAGGTACGCCTCGCCCACGGCGACGACCTCGGCCGGGTCGAGCCTCTTGCTCGGGTCCGAGGCGATCGGGGCCTTCTTGAGGTAGTTCTCCAGGTCCGCCAGCGATTGGTCATACTCCCCGCGATTGGCCCGCGCGATCAGGCCGATGAAGCTGGCCAGGGCGCGATCCTGGGGGTCGGCCGGGCCGGACTTGAGGAATGCCCTGGCGGCGGGCTCCGCCTCGGCGTAGAAGTCGCGCGCCACGGCCAGGCGGAACAACTGGCGATAGGCGGCCTCGGCCTCCTCGCCCTGGAGGGCCTCGGCCGTCGCGGCGAGGTCCAGCACCCGCTTGCGGTCGAGCTCGACGGCCTGACGGGCGTAACTGGCGTTCAAGTCCTCAAGCGACGCATAACGCTTCGCCGTCTCCTGACCGGCCGCCGTCACGAGCGGGGCGAGGGCGAGGACCATCACGGCGAGAGTCCGAGGCGCGTTCATGGGCGAGGCTCCGGGTAGGAACCATGACCTTATCCGGCCCGGACGATCGACTCAAGGGATTCGAGAGGCCAGGCGGCGACGTTTCGTTCTCCGGGGTGCATCGGCCCGAAGCGTTCTCCTCCGAGAAGGAAACGGCCCTCCGAGGCCGGGTCGGCGGGTTTCACCCGCGCCAGGTTCTCCGGTATGATCGCGGGCGAACCGGAGATCCCCCGCCCCGGAGATGCCTCGTGGACCCCGTGATTCGCCTGCTTTCGGACCTCGTCGCGATCCCCAGCGTGAACCCGATGGGCCGGGCCCTGGAGGGCCCGGGGTTCCTCGAAGCGGGCATGACCGCGTACCTCGAACGCTTCTTCGCCGGGCTCGGCGTCCAGGTCCGCCGCGACACGCTCCGGCCCGGCCGCGACAACCTGATCGCTCGGTACGAGGCGCCGAACTCGCGGCGGACGATCCTGTTCGACGCCCATCAAGACACCGTGCCCGTCGATGGGATGACGATCGACCCGTTCTCGCCGACGATTTCCGGCGGTCGGCTTTTTGGGCGAGGTTCGTGCGACGTGAAGGGCGGGATGGCGGCGATGCTCTCGGCGTTCGCCCGGCTCGTCCGCGAGAGGCCGGCGGGCTCGGCCTCGGTCGTCATGGCCTGCACCGTCGATGAGGAATTCACCCACATCGGCAGCTCCCTGCTGGCCTCGCAGAAGCCCGCCGTGGACCTGGCGATCGTCGCCGAGCCGACGAGGCTCGACCTGGTGACCACCCACAAGGGGGCCGTCCGCTGGAAGGTCCGCGCCGCGGGCGTGGCGTGCCATAGCTCGACGCCGGGACTCGGCGACAACGCGATTTATCGGATGGCCGACGTGGTCTCCGCGCTCCGCGAGCATGCCGACGCCTTGCAACGCGCCACGCCGGACCCGGTCCTCGGGCCTCCGAGCCTCTCCGTGGGACGGATCGAAGGGGGTCAGAGCGTCAACGTGGTGCCGGACTGGTGCGAGGTCGAGGTCGATCGCCGGGTGATCCCGGGCGAGGACCCGGACTCGGCCCCCGGGCTCGCCGCCGAATTCCTCCGCCAGAGGCTCGGATCGCTCGAAAAACTCGAATTCCTGCCGGCCTGGGTGAAGATGCCGGCCCTGGCGGCGAACGTGTCGGAGGAGACGCTCGGCGCGATCGAGCGGGCCGTGGCGGAGGTCCGAGGAGTCGTCCCGAAACGAACGGGCGTCCCGTTCGGCACCGATGCCGGGCCTCTCGGGCAGGTCGGCATCCCGTCGCTCGTCTTCGGCCCGGGAGACATCGCCCAGGCCCACACGAAGGACGAATGGATCGACCTGGACGGGCTGGCGATGGCCGAGGAAATCTATTACCGGATCGCTCTGGCGATGGGATGATCGAGGGCGATCTCAGGAGGGCCACAACATGATGGCGACGGACTGGGTGAGGGTCGCGGCCAAGGCGTTCGCGGTGGTCTCGCTGAGCGCGGGGGTCGGGTTCCTCGCCGGGGCGATCTCGTTCCTCGCGATCGGGTCGCGGGGCCGGCTCCATGGAGGGGCCTTCATGCACATCGCCGACGTGATCGGCTGGGGCTCGGCCTTCCTGACCGCCAGCCTGGCCACGTTCGTGATGATCGCCGTCGGCCGGGGCCGACGCCCGGGCAAGCCGGCGGGGCTGGACATGTAGGGCCAGGGACCCAGCCCTTTGGAGTCGTCGGCATGAGTTTGTTAAGCTGCCACCAGATACGGAGTTACCGATTCTCCGCGGAGGCGGCGGCGATGATCCTCAGCGATGTCTTCGAGCGGTTCTCCCGGGATTCTCCTCTGTCGGTCATGGCTCAGGGTGTCATGGCCAACGCCATGGACCCCCAGGCCCTCGACCAACTCTTCGAGGAGGTCGCCCGCAAGCAGTTCACCCACAAGCTCCTCTTCTCCACGGTCGTCGACCTCATGAGCGTCGTGGTCTGCCGCATCCGGCCCTCGATCCACGCCGCCTTCCAGGCCCGAGCCGAGACCGTCGGGGCGACCATCGACGCCGTCTACGACAAGCTCGACGGCACCGAGACCGCCGTCTCCGCCGCGCTGGTCCACACGGTGGCCGCGCGGTTGGCCCCGGTCATCGAGGCGATGGGAGGCGCCCGGCCCGACTGGCTGCCCGGCTATCGCGCCCGGATCCTCGACGGCAATCACCTCCCCGGCTCCGAGCACAGGATCAAGGAGCTGCGGGCCATGCGGGCCGCCGCCTTGCCCGGTCACTCGCTGGTCGTGCTCGACCCCCGCCTGATGTTGGCCACCGATGTCGTCCCCTGTGAAGACGGTCATGCGCAGGAGCGGTCGTTGCTCGATCAGGTCCTGGCGAAGGTCGCGGCGAAGGACCTCTGGATCGCCGACCGCAACTTCTGCACGACCGACTTCCTGTTCGGGATCGCGGGGCGCGGCGGCTCCTTCGCGATCCGACAGCACGCCTCGACCTTGCACTGGGCGTTCGTCGGCAAGCGGCGGGCCTGCGGCCGGATCGAGACCGGCCGGGTCTTCGAGCAGGCCATCCGGGCCACCGACGAGGCCGACGAGATCCTGATCCTGCGCCGGATCACCGTGCTGCTGGATCAGCCCACGCGGGACGGAGAGGCCGAGCTGCACATCCTGACCAACGTGCCGGCCCAGGACGCCCGGGCCAAGGTGATCGCCGATCTCTACCGTCGTCGCTGGACGATCGAGACCGCGTTCCAGGAGTTGGAAGCGTCGCTCGACAGCGAGGTCAACACCCTGGGCTATCCCAAGGCGGCGTTGTTCGCGTTCTGCGTGGCCCTGGTCGCGTACAACGTGCTGAGCACGGTCAAGGGGGCGTTGCGTTCGGTGCACGGCGAGGAGGTGGTGGCCGATGAGGTCTCGGGCTACTACGTGGCCGACGAGATCCGGATGACCCACCGGGGGATGATGATCGCGATTCCCGAAGACGAATGGGTGGTGTTTCACGACCTGCCCGCCGAGGAATTGGCCGAGGTCCTGGTGGGCCTGGCGCGATCGGTTTCCTTGCCGAAGCTGCGCAAGCACCGCGCGGCCCGAAGAAGCCGAAGCCCAAGAAACAGAGCGGGGCGAAGATCAAACATGTCGCTACCGCGAAGATCCTAAAAGCTCGTCAAGCGTGTACAAAGTAATGCCTCCAAAGGGCTGGGCCAGGGACCGCACCCATCACGCGACGGCCGTTTGTCGCCGCGTGGCGTGATGGGCGCGGTTCATTCGCCCCGGAGCGCGTCGCGTTCCCGACGCCGGGGCGGCTCAGAAGACGTCCAGGGCGTAGTGGTTGCCCTGGTAGAACTTCCGGCGGTAGTCGATGTCGTAGAAGCCGAACTTCTTGCGGATGCCCGAGACGCGCTTGCCGCCGTAGAAATTGCGGTAGTACGGGCTCTGGATCTGCGGCACAATGCGCTGCTCGCGGGGGTAGACGTACCAGCGGTCGTACAGCGACCGGTACTCGAACCCATTGCCGGGGACCTGGGGCGGGGTGTAGGGCCAGTGCAGGTAGTCCGACCAATCCTGCGCCTTGGCGGAGCCACCCAACCCGGCGAATCCCAGGAGGACTCCCGCCAGGGCGAGGGCCTTGACCAGTGAGCGACGACGCACGTTCCACCTCCGTGAGTGTGCTGAGGGCATCCGAACATCGATCAGGATGCCACACGATCGCCGACCGAGTCGGGACGTCGGGCGATTTTTCGCGACGGCGAGTGCGGGATGCCCGACCTGGGCAACTCCTGGCGATCGGACGGCCTCGGCTCGTCGGTCTCGCCGCCGTCGCGGCCCTCCTGATCGTCCCGAGCCGACCGAGCCGGGCCAGTTCGCCCGAGCCCGAGATCGGCCGCTACCGCGCCCACGTCGCCACGCTCGCCTCGGCCGAATTCGGCGGCCGCCGAGGCCCCGGCGCGATCAAGGCGGCCGCCTACGTCGAGGACGAATTCCGCCGGCTCGGCCTGGAGCCGCTCTTCGACGGCTCGTTCCGCCAGGAGATCCCCGACGCCACCACCGGCAAGTCCCTCGGCCGGAACGTGGGCGGGGTGATCCACGGCTCCGACCCGAAGCTCGCCGGTCAGTTCGTGGTGATCGGGGCCCACTTCGACCACCTGGGCAAGGTCGGCCGCCAGTATTACCCGGGGGCCGACGACAACGCCTCGGGCGTGGCCATGATCCTGGAGGTCGCCCGCTGCGTCGCGCAGTCCGACACGCCTCCCCGCCGATCGGTGATCTTCCTCGGCTTCGACCGCGAGGAAGACGGCCTCTGGGGATCGCGGTTCTTCGTCGAGAACCCGCCGGTCCCCCTGGATTCGATCAAGCTGTTCATCACCGCCGACATGATCGGCCGGGACCTCGCGGGCGTCTGCAAGGATTTCGTCTTCGCCTTCGGCTCCGAGACCTCGCCCGGCCTGCGACCCTGGATCGACGCCGCCTCCGCCGGAGAGCCCATCCGGCTCGGCCTGCTCGCCAATGATTTGCTGCTGGTCGATCGCAGCGATTACGGCCCGTTCCGCAAGCGGGAGATCCCCTATCTCTTCTTCAGCACGGGCGAGAACCCGGTCTATCACCGCGTCGGAGACACCGCCGACACGCTCGACTACGCCAAGGCCATCGCCACCACGAGGATCATCGCGAGGGTCGTCCGCAAGGCCGCCGGGGCCGACACCCTCGCCCCGTGGAACCCGATCAGCGAGCCCGACCTCCGCGAGGTCCTGGTCGTCCGCGACGTCCTCCAGGTCCTGATGGCTCACCGCGACGATCTCAAGATCGGGACGGCCCCGAGGCTCGTCCTCAAGAACACGCTCAACGTCCTCGACGGCATCATCGCCCGGGGGAAAATCACCGCGGCAGAGCGGGCGAGGCTCGTCCAGGCCGCCCGGTTCCTGCTGTATTCGGTGATCTCCCCGTGAGGCGGGGCAGGGGGGTGGGAGCGGGAAATCGGTCTGCTCTGGAGAAAACCCCGGTGATTGAGCGGAATCGAGTAGGTCCGACTTCAGTCGGGCCTACGAAAAAAGGGATTTTTGTAGGCCCGACTGAAGTCGGACCTACTCGATCGACCTCTTCGATCGGGGTCTTCTCCAGAGCAAGATCGGTCCCATTTTCCCGACGCCGATTACCCCCGCAGCCACCTCGTCAGGTCCGCCGCATACCGGGACGGGTCCGGCTCGAATTCCAGGGTGTGGTGGGCGGCGGGGTATTCGATGATCGTCCGGTTCGGGCTGGCGAGGCGGTCGAAATAGGCCCGGGTCTTCGCGTTGTCCACGATCCGATCGTGCTCGGCGAGCATCAGCAGGGCCGGCTGATGAACATGCTTCGTAGCCCGGGACACGGCGCGATCCAAAAACGTGCTCGCCGCCAGGAGCCGGGCCGTCGCGTCTCGGAGCGAGAGCGGGTCGTCGGCGATGAACCGCTGGCCCTCGGGATTCGCGGTGAACAGGGCAGGATCGCTCAGGGGGATCGGAAAACGCCTCGTCGGGTTGGTGAAGAACGCCAGGGCGATCCGAATTCGCTCGGCGAACGTGACGCCGACCCGGGGTTGCAGGCCGGGGCAGATCAGCGCGAGGGCGGCCACGTCGTCGGGGGCCTCCGCGGCGGCCAGGAGGGCGAGCTTCCCTCCCCAACTGATCCCGGCAAGGCTCGTCGGCACGGCGGGATCGGCCTTGCGACGGTCCCGGACGAACTCCACCACGTCATCGACCAGCCTTCGCCAACCCGGAGTGTCGCCCCGATCCCGGGCGTTCGAGCCCGAGCCTCGACGATCGGGGAAATGGGCCTCGAAGCCCAGCTCGGCGAGCCGACGCCCGAGACCTCGATACCATTTCTCGTGGCTCTGGACGCCGTGCAACACCACGATTCGCCCCGTCGGCGGGCCGTCCGACGGCCACGAGGCGATGTGAATTGGGTAGCCGTCGGAGGCCGTCCACGACGAGATTTCGGGCGATCGCTCAGCCACGGGCGGCCTCCTGGCGAGCCACGGTCATCCGTTCCAGGCCCTCGGGATCGACCGTGACGCCCAGGCCCGGGCCGCTCAACGGCCGGGCCCGGCCTCCGAATTTGAAGGTGATGTCCTCGCGAATCACATTCGTGGCGAGAACGTGGCGATCATACGAGCCTTCGAGGAACCGAATCCCCAGGACATTCGCCGCGACGTGCCGACCGGCCGCCGAGAGCAGGCCCGTCTCGCCCGGGTGACAGCCGAGTTGGAGGCCCAGTCCCGATCGCTTCGCCAGGGCCATGATTCGGAGCGACGGCCCGATCCCTCCGCACTTCGACAGCCTCACATTCAGGAAATCGGCCGTCCCGCGATCGATGGCCCGGACGGCGTCGGGATAGCCGCAGAGCGACTCGTCGAGCATCACCGGGACGCCCAGTCCCGGCCTCAATTCGGCCAGGCGATCGACCTCCTCGTGAGGGACCGGCTGTTCCAGGACCGAGGGGCGGAAGGGCAGGAGGGGGCGGACCCGCTCGACGGCCTCGCCCGCGGGCCAGGCCTCGTTCGCATCGATGCGAAGATCCATCGATCGACCCAGGATCCTGCGGAGGAGGGCCATCCTCGCCGGGTCGTCCTGCCCGGCGACGCCCACCTTGACCTTCACCTGAGCAAATCCATAAACCCGCATCTTGAACGCGGAGATCCGCTCCTTCCGCGGACTCTCGGCGGTGATCGCCCCGCTGTAGCGGACCGATCGCGGCGATTCGGGCACGTCGAGGCCCTCGTTCAAGGCGAGCAAGCGGACGGCGTCGCCGACCGACCGGCCGAACGCGCGGCCATAGGCGTCGAAGAGGGCGAGCTCCAGGGCGCATCGGGCCGCATTGCCGGCCATCCCTCGCGGGTCGGCCTCGATCCGGGGCAAGGTGATCGCGGAAATCGCCGAGACGGCCGAATCGAAGTCGGCCGGACGGCCCAGGGCCCGGGCCACGTCCAGGGCCATCAGGTCGGCCGTCGCCGATTCGATCGTCTCGCCCGTGACGTACTCTCGCGGGACGCCCT
Organism: uncultured Planctomycetota bacterium; assembly: GCA_963737655.1. Classification (GTDB taxonomy): domain Bacteria; phylum Planctomycetota; class Planctomycetia; order Isosphaerales; family Isosphaeraceae; genus JAQGHR01. The sequence goes on from CAVTTN010000002.1 coordinate 902,143, forward strand.
CGCCGAAGCCGACGTGCCCGGATTCCAGCTCGGCGCGGACGATCAGGCTATCGCTCGTCGTCCTCTCGTGGGAGGCGTGGCGGATCGCCTTCTTCAGGGGGATGGCCGCGTGGATCAGCGTCAGCGATCGCAACGTCATGGGACGACGGCCCCCGGCTCGGGATCGCGAGCCCTGGCAGGGCCCGTCCCTTTCGGATCGGCCGGTCGGGGCGACCGTCAGTAGAACTTTTCCAGGGCCCGGGCGACGGCGTGGGTGACGACGTGGCGGCTCACCGGCTTCTTCAGCACGCAGAAGACATTGGCCGAAAGCGCCGCCTCATCAACGAGTCGTCCGAGTCCCCCGAGAGCAGGATCGTCGGGACCGTCCCCTTGATCTGCCGGACGATTTCCAGGGTCTCCAGGCCGGTCAGGCGGGGCAGGTACATGTCCATCAGGGCGAGGTGGACCTCGCGCTTCAGGACGATGTCGATGGCATGCTCGCCGCTCTCGGCCAGGATGGTCTGGTAGCCGGCCGGCTCGAAGATGTCGCGGAGCGTCTCACGCGCCGTGGCGTCGTCGTCGGTGATCAGCAGGGAGTAAGGGGCCGAGTGCGTCGTCATCGCCGGGGACGGCCGTTCGACGGGGGATTGGAAAAGGAAAACAAATCTCAAAGGTCTCTCAACATTCTGGTGCAACTTTCGAGCCACGGCAAGGAGAAAGTCTCCCGAGACCGCGCAGATTGGGCCCAAATCCCGGTTTGTCCGCGAGATGAGGCGATCCGGAATGCTCCTCCGTCGAGCCTGGGGATGCTGGAACCCGGGCAGTGGGGCCAATTTGGCAGTCAGCGGCGGGCGGGATTGGCCGATCCGGGGGTCTGCGCCAGCCGGCCGAACAGTCCTTTCGGCGCGCCCCATCGGGCGTTGGGATCGAACGCGGTCGAGGAGGCGAGTTCGGGCAGGTCGGACTGGAAGTCCCGGAACGTGTACTGCTCGACGAGCTCGCCGCCGGGCCCGGTCTCGCGAACGCTCATCGGCAGGCCGTTGGCCGGGTCGAGATAGACGATCCAGGTCTGGCCCCGGGGCGACTGGCGGATGATCTTGTGGCCGGGCGAGTTGAGCCCGGCGGGCGTTTCCAGGCCGCCGTAGCTCAGCCGATCGCCGCCGGGCTGGCCGCTCTCGATCTTGCGGACCTCGGCCTCCATCTGACCCAGAACGTCTTCGAGCCCGGCCTCGGTGATCGGGTGTCGGCTGTACTTCATGACCATCGGGCTGAGCGGGTCCAGGGCCATCCGCGGCACCAGGGGGGTGTCGGCCATGTTCAGGTGGATCTTGCCCTCGCCCTCGGGCGTCGAATAAAGGACTTCCCGGCCCTTTTGCGGGCCGTCGGGCCACTGGAGGAGCACGCCCTTGGGATCGCGACGAATGCTCAGGACGATCCGCTCGGCGTCCCCCAGGGCGCCGTTGACGCGTTCCTGGCGATCCATCGTGACCCGATAGTTCTTCATCGAGCCGAGCGTTTTGCGGGCCTGGGCCAGCAGCGGCTTGATGGTCGCGATCGCCCCCTCGGCGGGTGGCTTGGGGGCCGCCACTCGGGGCGAAGCGGCCGGCGCCGAGGGCGACACGGCCGGATCGCGCCTCGGGGCCAACGCGGTCGCCGGGGCCGAGGTGTTCGGCTCCCCGCTCCAGGCGATCTGAGCCGGGGGAGGGGTCGTCTCGGCGCGTTTGGCCAACGCGGGAGGGGCCGACCTCCGCTTCTTCAGGATTGGCAACGGGGAATTCTGGGCCCGATACTTCTGGAGCCTCGCGCAGCCCGGCCCGAAGCCGACCGCGACGGCGAGTGCCAGGAGCCACGACCCGCGGAAGGTGCGATCCATCGCCTGCTTCTCCCCAGAGGGGGCTCCATCCGTGGCCCCATCGCCGCAACGCGACGGCATCTCTTACCCGATCCAGGGAATCTTGACAATCCGAGGACCGATCACCGGCTCAAGGCAAGACTTCGCGGACCGGGAACCGACCGACCTCCCGGCCGTCCAGGATCAGGGCCGCCTGATCGTCAGGCCCCAGGAGGGCCGTCCGGGCATAATGGGCCTGTTCCCCCTGGCCGGTCGGCTCGGTGTGCACTTCCAATCGATTGCGGCGGAGGTCCAGCAACCAGTAGATCGGCACGCCGGCCCCGGCATAGGTGACCCATTTCACGTTCCGGTCGATGGAGTAGCTCGAATCGGCCACCTCGACGACCAGGGCCGCGTCGCGCTGGGTCCGCCGACGCCCCGAGTAGTCGCGAGGGCGGCCCCGGACGACCTGCGCATCGGGTCGGGCTCGCTGTCCCGCTCCTCGATCGTCACCGGGTTGCCCATCGACACGAAGAAATCGGCCGGGACGAGGCGATGGAGAAGGTCGTCGAGGAGATCGGTCGCGAGGACATGGGGCGGGTTCTTCGACATCTTGCTAACGATCACGCCCTCCAGGAGCTCGACCCTCGCGTCGGGGCCGAAGACGCCGGCCTCGGCCATCCGATGGTACTCGGCCACGGTGATCCGTCGCCGGGCCAGCAGCAGCGCCTCGCCTTGCGCCATCGCGAGATCGATCTCGCCCCCGGGCGTGACGAATGGTTCGACGATCGTCGCCATCCTCGATCCTCCTCGCTTCAGGGCAAGACGTCCTTCACCGCGACATGACCGACTTCGCGACCGTCCAGGATCACGGGGACCTCCTCGGATCGACCGAACGCAAACGACTGCCGATACCGGGGATGATCGGCCGGGCCGGTGGGGTCGGAATAGACTTCGATCCGGGCGCCTCGGAGGTTGACGATCCAGTAGGTCGGGATCGCCTCGGCGGCATACGTCGAGAGCTTGTCCCCCCGGTCCTCCGCCAGGCTCGAATCGGCCACTTCGACGATCAGGACGACATCGCGAGACGCGGGGGTCTGGCGCGAGAAGTTGCGAATCCGACCCCGAACGATGGCCAGATCGGGCTCGGGCATGCCGTCGTCGGGGATTTCGATCGGTTGCTCCGGCCGGGCGTGGAAACCGTCGGGCAGGAGGGCCGTGACGACCTGGGCGAGCATCAAGACGGCCGTCAGGTGGCGCGGATTCTTGCCCCATTTCTCGACGATCCGCCCTTTCCACAAAGAAACGCGGTCCGATTCCCGGATGCTCCCCGCCTCGATCATCTGCCTGCAGCGGGCGGTCGAGATCCGCCACGGCCGATCGAGGGGCGAGGTGAGTGATCCCCGTTCGGAACGAACGCCGATGGCCATGCCCGTGCTCCTCCTTCCGCCATGATGCGCGCGCCCTCCGGCTCGTGCAAAGGGGGAAATGGGAGGGGAAATGATGTCAGACCTGCCTTGTAGAAAACCCTGTTGAGAATGAGGAAACGAGTCGGTCCGACTTCAGTCGGGCCTACAAAACAAGACCCTATTGTAGGCCCGACTGAAGTCGGACCGACTCGTTGGACCTCGTCGAAACGCGTATTCAGAGGTGCATGTCAGACCATCTTTTTAGTCTCGAAAACACGATCTGAAACCATTTCCCCCTTCGCCGGCTCCTCGACGACCCGGAACCCTTCGACGGCCTTCAGGTCGGACATCAGGCACGGCTGCTTGTACTGCTCGGCGGTGCCTCCGCTCCTGGCGAGCCTCTTGCGCTGCAGGTCCGCCCAGGAGCCTCGGGCCACCCTCGCCACGCGGACGGGACCGAGCCTCAGGGTCGCCCGCTTGTTCTCGTACTCGACGTTGGCGATCGCCAGGCGAGATTCCACCTCGCTCGCCAATCGCTCGCGGATCGCCGGGCCGTCGAGGTCGTCTTCCTCGATCAACAGGCAATAATGAGGCGGATCGTCCCAGACCGGGGCGAGCAGATACGACTTGAGCCTCAGGCCGAGCGACGCCGTCGCGCCATCGACGGCCGAGACCACCTGGAACTCGGAGATCTTCTCGCCCGTGAGGCTGGAGATATGCGCACCCTTGTTCAAGAACTCGATCAGGGGCGCCCGGCCGTGGAACCCGGCGCAGCGGACGAGGTCGAAAATCTGGTAGCGATAGAGGCCGCCGGAGGTCGTCGGCAAGATGTAATAGCGTTGCCCTTCGATCAGGTCGCATGCCTCGACGGTTTCGGGCTCGTCGCGGTCGACCTGGTCCTCGGGCAGGAACTCGAAGTAGTGGTGGCGGACGTCCAGGATTCCGGCCGGAGTGCCGTCGTCGACGGGGATCGTGAACCGGCCCTCGGAGGCGATCAGGCCGATGTCGCGGACCGGGCGATCCCCGAAGAACTCGGGATAGTGCCGCAAATACGCCCCCATCGTCCCGCCCGTCCAGTTGGCCAGGAACTGGAGGTTCGGCCAGTAATCCCGGGGCAGGAGCCGGCCGGTCTCCGAGGCGATGGCGTCGAGCCGTTTCGCCGCGTCCTTGCGCTTCCTGCGGACCTTCCAGCCGATCGCCTTGCGGACCGGGCCCGGCACGTCGAACCGGTCGGAGAGCGTCCCGTCGCGGAGGTCGCGAATCAGCGCCTCCTTCTCGCGGTCGCCGAGCCGGGCGATCCCCAGGAGCGTGCTGGGGTTCGCGGCCATCGTGGCGCCGAGGTCGCGATAGGCGGACATCCTCAGGGCGACATAGTATTTCGCCTCGACGTCCTTGATCCCCATCGTGACCGGCGGCATGCAGTAGGTGGTGCGGACCAGGGGGTTTTGCATCTGCGCGGTCAATCCGGTGATCGCCCCGCAGGGAATCCCGGCCGGGGTGAAGCTCTCCCTCCAGTTGCTCACGAGCTGGAGGATCGGCTTCAGGCCGTCGTCGAGGATCGCGGGATAGGCGTCGAACGCGAGGATTCCCCAGATCGTCCAGCCCTCGCGATAGTCCTTCAGCGACTGGCGGGTCACGGGGATCGTCTTGGGAGTCGCGGTGGTGCCCGAGGTCATCGCGAACATCAACACGTCGGTCCCCGGGCCGAACAGGGCGCCGGTGTCGCCCTGGCGGACCTTCGCGATGTAGGGCTCGTGGCCATCGTATCCCCGGATCGGCACTCGTTTTCGAAAATCGCTCGCCGACTTGATCTCGCCGAAATGGTGATCGCGCCCGAATTGGCCCTCCGCGTTGCGGCGGACGAGTTCGAGGAGCCGGGCGCGCTGGACCTCGTCGGCGCGTTCGGCCTGCCGGAGGAACTCGGCGGCCAGCGCCCGGGTCTTCCTCACCAGGGGGCGGCCGGCGTACTTTCGGATGAGGTTTAGCATGGCCCCTCCTAAATCGGGGATTCAACCGCCAAGTCGCCAGGAGCGCCAAGGGCCGAGGAGAGCAAGAGGAGAAGGAGTTCGGGAGGAAGAGGATCGAAACGCAGATTTAAGAATGTTATAGATTTTCAAATCTTCGTCATCTGCGTCTCGATCCCCTTCCTCTCCTCCGCCCATGGCGCTCCTGGCGGCTTGGCGGTTAGATCGGATTCGCGATCGAGGCGCAGGCCAATTCCTGATCTTCCGACGAGGCCGACGGGGCCGAGTGGGTCCGTCGGGGCGAGGCGCGGCGGAAGAAGCGTTCGAGGTGGTCGCGATAGCCCTCGGGATCGACCTCCCGGCAGCGGTTGTGCTTGGCCCCGGGGACCAGCCAGAGCCTCTTGGGCTCTCCGGCCAGGTCGAAGAAGGTCCGCGCGATGTCCGGGCCGATGTAGGCGTCGCGTTCGCCGTGGATCATGAGCAACGGGCGGGGCGAGATCCTCGCGATGGCGCGCTCGACGTCCGGGAACCGGCGGTCGAGCCGCCACGCGGTCCTCATCCGCCCGGCCCATCCCACGAACCGGTAGAACCCGAGCTTCGGCAAGTGAGTGCGCACGAACTTGCTGCGGACGTAGATCTCGGCCCAGCGTTCGATATAGGCATTCATCGTCCCTCGGGTGGGGAACGCGCCATCGGTCGCGACGGCCCAGACCCTCGGGTCGCGAGCGGCCACGCAGATCGCCGCCGAGCCCCCGCGACTCACGCCGAAGAGGCCGACGCCGGCCGGGTCGGCGTCGGGCCGGGCGCGGACGTACGCCAGCGCCGCCTTGACGTCGCGAGTCTCGCGATTCGACACCCACTGGAGCGGGTCGTACCCCGGCTCGGAGTCGCTCCGGCCGTGGTTGCGGAAGTCGAAGGCGAAGAGGTCGAAGCCCAGGTCGCGCAACGGATCGGCATAGATCGACGCGCTGGCGGAATCCCCCAGGAACTCGTGGCAGAAGACGATCACGCCGGCCCGGGTCGGGGTCCGGGCCGCGTAATACGTGCCCGAGAGCTCCAGGCCGCCGGCGGTCGGGAACCGGACGTCCTGGCCGTCGGGGCAGGGGGCCGCCTTGAGCGGCTGGAGGACGGGCGTCTCCTCGAAGATCCGGCCGACGATCGGCGAATACTTCAGCCAGAGGTACACCAGGAACAGCCCGAGGGCGGCGAGGGCCGGGATCAGGATGTAGAGGACCAGAGGAAGGGCGCGACCGGACACGGGACGACTCCCAGGTGCATTGCCGAGGGGGGGTCCGACGGACCCGGGACCGGCAATGCTGAAATATCTTGCCTGGAGCGCCGGAATTCAAATCCGGCGCGGGGGATTTTTCGGATTCGGGGGCGGGGAGGGGGGTTCGGCGGGACGGGAGGGCGGCCGACCCGCTCAGCCGGCGGCCCGGCGGAGGATCAGCGTCACGTTCTGGCCGCCGAAGCCGAAGCTGTTGGAGAGCGCCACGTCCACCGCCTTGCGGCGGGCCACGTGGGGGATGTAATCGAGGTCGCAGTCGCTGTCCGGGTTGTCCAGGTTGACCGTCGGCGGCATCAGGCCGTCCCTCATGGCCAGGAGGCAGATGATCGCCTCGACGGCGCCTCCGGCGGCGATCAGGTGGCCCATCATGCTCTTGGTGCTGGAGATCGGGACCTTGTAGGCGGCCTCGCCCAGCGATCGCTTGAGGGCGAGGGTCTCGATCGAGTCGTTCACGGACGTGCTGGTCCCGTGGGCGTTGATATAATCGATGTCCTCGGGGTTCACGCGGGCCTCGGTCATGGCCTCGCGGATGGCGGCGATGGCCCCCCGGCCTTCCTCGTGGGTGTCGGTCAGGCGGAAGGCGTCGGCCGTGGAGCCGTAGCCGGCGATCTCGCCGTGGATGGTCGCGCCACGCTTCTTGGCGTGCTCATATTCTTCCAGGATGAGCATGCCGGCCCCTTCGCCGAGGATGAAGCCGTCGCGGTCGCGGTCGAACGGGCGGCTGGCGCGGTGGGGCTCGTCGTTGCGGGTGGACAGGGCGGTCAGGAGGTTGAAGCCGGTCACTCCGAAGGGGTGGATCATGCTGTGGGTGCCGCCGGTGAGGATCGCGTCGGCGTCCCCCCGGCGGAGGATCTCGGTCGCCTCGCCGATCGCCTGGGCACTCGCGGCGCAGGCGGTCAGGCAATTGGCGTTGACCCCCCGGGCGCCGTAGAGGGCGGCGAGGTGGCCGCCGGGCGTCCCGGGTTCCTGTTCCGATTCCTTGATGGGATGGAGGCTCTTGCGCCCTTCGCGGGTGAACTCGGCCGTCTGGACCTTGTTCTCCCGGCTGCTCCGGTGGACGAGGTCCACGAACCGGGGGAAATCCTGCTGCCCCTCGCCCGAGCCGAGGTAGATGCCGAACCGAGCGCGGTCCAGCCCCGGGAAATCGAGCAGGCCCGACTCCTTCACGGCCATCGACGACGCCGCGATGGCCAGCACCGTGTTGCGATTGTGGTCCTTCCACCTCTCGGCATCGGCCCCGATGTAGGAGGAGAGGTCGAAGTCCTTCACCTCCGCGGCGATCCGGGTCGGGAAGGCGGCGGCGTCGAACAGGGTGATCGGACCGACCCCGCTCCGGCCTTCCTGGAGGGCCGCCCAGGTCGATTCGACGTCCCGGCCGACCGGGGTGACCATTCCCATCCCCGTCACGACCACTCGGCGATGCATGGCTTGATCCCTTCGGCTCGGTTCGGCTCGGCTCGGCGGGTCTCGTCTCGGCTCAGCCCTTGCCGGCGAGGTCGGTGATCTCGGTCTCGTCGGCGGCCTCGTCACCGAGGCCGGGGTTGCCCTTGACGACCAGGGCCGCGGCCTGGCCGTGGCGGGTCAGGTTCGTGTTCACGAAGATCGGGTTGTGGGTCGGCCGGGCCGAGCCGGTGACCAGGTCGAGCCGGAACTCGGGGTCCGGGTCGTCGCAGTTGACGATCGCGGGGATCAGCCCGCGATTGGCGGCCAGGAGGCTGCCGATCAGCTCGACCGCGCCGCAGCCCGAGACGAGGTTGCCCAGGGCCCCCTTCATCGCGGTGACCGGCACCTCCTCGCCGAACACGCGGTTCAGGGCGCGGGCCTCGGCGGAGTCGGAGGCGACGGTGGCCGCCCCGTGGGCGTTGACGTGGCCGACCTGCGAGGGCTCGATCCCGGCATCCTTCAGGGCGGCCCGCAGGGCGACCTCGGTGCCCACGCCCTCGGGATCCAGTCCGCCTCCGGGGCGGGCGTCGCAGCCCGAGCCATAGCCGAGGATCTCGCCGTAGATCCGCGCCCCTCGGGCGATGGCGTGCTCGCGTTCTTCCAGGATCAGGATGCCGGCGCCCTCGCCGGGGACCCAGCCGGAGCGCCTGCGATCGAAGGGGCGGCAGGCGGCCGAGAGATCCCCCTCCCACCTCGACATCTGATCCAGGAGGCTCATCCTCACCAGGCTCAGCGGGTGGATCTTCGAGTCCGCCCCTCCGGAGATCATCACGTCGGCCCGGCCCTTGGCGATGATCCGGAACGCCTCGCCCATCGCCACGTTGCTCGCCGCCTCGGCCTCGGTGATCGAATTGCTGGGCCCCTGGCAGTCCCACAGGATCGAGATATGACAGGCCAGCATGTTCGGCAGATATTTCAACAGCCAGATGGGCGGGATCAGCGGCAGGCCCTCGCGGCCGTAGACGGCGAAGTCGAAGGAGCCGTCGGGGTGGGTGGCGAGGTTGATGGCCGGTGCGAGTTCGTCGAGCTCGGTGGAGATCAGCCCGGCGCCGAGGTCCACGCCGATCCGGGTGGGATCGACGCCGCCCTCGGCCAGCCCGGCGTCGGAGATCGCCATCTCGGCGGCGGCGACGGCGAGCTGGATATCCCGGGCCATGTACTTGAGGCTTTTTTGCAGGGGCTTCCTGTGCTTGGGGACGGCCAGGGCCCGGGGGTCGAAGCCCAGGGCCTCGGCTCCGGCCTCGCAGGGCAAGCCGTCCACCGGGAAGCTCTGGATTCGCTTGACCGCGCCGCGGCCCTCGGACAGGGCCGCCCACGTCGGCTCCAGGCCGATCCCGAGCGGGCAGATCAGGCCGATCCCGGTGATCACCACCCGGCGTTCGTCGTTCCGCATGGGCTTTTGGAGTGCCTTGGAGAGCGGGGGGCGAAGGGCTCACTGCTGAGTAAAGGATCGGGACTCCTGGCGTCGGTCTTCCGGCCTTTATTCGGCATTCAGCACTCCGCACCACGCACTCAGCACCTTACTCCTGGGATTGTCCGTTGGCGGACGAGGCGGACGCGAGGGCGACGGCATCCGTCTGGCCGTCGACCTGCCGGGCGCGCTCCTGGGCCTGGGCCAGGTGGAGCACCCCCAGCAACTGCTGGGTGAAGACGAAGTTCTTCGGACCGAAGATCTGATTGGATCGGGACTGGTCGAGGTGGGCAAAGACGATCTCCGCCTCGGCCAGGAGCTCGCCGTCGAGGAACACCTTGGCGTCCACGACGGCCCCCTCGGCCCGGAGGTCGGTGAGGGTGACCTCATAAATCAGCTGATCGCCCGCGCAGGCCACCCCGTGGAACTCGGCCCGGGGGATCTTGGCCAGGACGACCTTCTCGGCGAACCCGTTGGCCTCGCCCACCAGGATCCCGCCGGTCTGGGCCAGGCCCTCGATGATCAGGGAGGCCGGCATGACCGGATAGCCCGGCAGGTGGTCGTGGAGGTGCTCCTCGGCCAGCGTCAGGTTCTTGATCGCGCGGGCGAACTGCCCGCTGCGGAACTCCAGGAACTTGTCGATCCAGATCCATCTCATGGTCGAGGAGTCCGCCGGACAGGGACCGGACCTCCGGGGCGGGGCGCCGGCCCCGCCCGGAGCCGGGCGGTGGGATGCCGAACGGATCGGTCCCGATCCGTTCCATGGGGTTCAGACGGCCGCGCCGAGCTTGCTGGAGACGTACTGGACGAGCATGTCCACCGTGTAGAGGTCGAACAGCTTGTCCACCTCGGGGTTGGCGGCGAACTCGGAGAGGTCGGCGTAGGGCATCCGCTGGCGGATCTCCTCCAACCCCTTCGTGGTGAGCTTGCCGTCCTGGACCATGTCGGGGTCGGAGACGTTCTCGGGGAAGAGCTCTCCGCGGGGGATCTTGATCCCGAAGTTCCGCTCCAGGCGGAAGACGATGTCCAGCAAGTCGATCGACTCGGCGCCGAGGTCGGAGAAGAGGGTGGCGTCGCGGGTGACGTCCTCCTCGTCCACGCCCAGAGCATCGACCAGGGTGGACTGAACTTTCTGGTAGATCTCGTCTTGCGTCGGCATAACATCCTCGAAAGTGCGGGAAGCCAATCCCATCCCACCGCGGGGACGACGTGCGGAGAACGCCGCGAAGTCGGCGGGGCTGGCCGGAGGACCGACTTCGGCTCGGGGCCGGAACCGGACGACCATCCCGGGGTCCTGGCAGGCCAATCAGGGGCGGGCGAAGCGCCAGACCCGGACCGATCCCGGGCCGGGGGGCCGGCGCGACCCGGCTATCTTGATAAAAATCGGCCGACCTTGCAACATCATCGGACGGGCGACCGAGAAACTACAGCCCCGATCGACCGATGGCCACCTCGGGCTTCGGCTCCGGCCCGCTGATCCGGACCATCGCCTTGGCCCCCACGGAGCCCTTCCGCAAGGTCCCGTACAGATCCCGCAGATGGCCGACGATCGCCGCGTCGGTCGCGTGGAGGGCCGGGTCCTTGTCTCGCAAGTTGTAGCGGGTCACGGTGATCCGGCCCTTGACCATCACCTGATCGTCAATCCGCCCCTCGCCCTTGAAGCTGGTCTCGACCGGACCCGACTTGTCGATCTCGACGAACAGCCGGAGCTGACGGCCGGGCTCGACGAAACTGCCATATTTGATCGTCTTGGCGCTCTTCAGGACGATCACGCTGTGCGCGAAGTCCTCCGAGGCCCGGATCAGCCAGGCCCCGGCCTGCGTGAGGGCCTCCAGCATCAGCACGCCCGGCATCACGGGGAAGCCGGGGAAGTGGTCGGCCAGGTACTCCTCGGCCAGCGAAAGGTTCTTCACGGCCACCAGCGATTGGCCGGGGACGAGCTCGAGGATCCGGTCGATCAAGACGAATCGCATGGATGGTCTCGCGGGGCGAGCGGTGGCCGAGGCTCAAGGGCATCGAGGGGGGCGAGGCGGGCGCCCCGCGAGCGATACCAGGTTCCTTTATCGGAGCGGCCCATTGTAGAAATCAAGTCGCCATGTCGCAAGGGGTTCCGCCTTGAGACCGAAGGGCCGATCTTCCCTCACGCCCGGCCGATTTCCCCTCGGCCGTATCCGAGAGCCTCGCCCGCCCTTATAATCGGGGATGACACGGGTGCCCCGGCGGGCCCCGGAGGCTCTCGGAGGCGAAGACCGATGGCCGTGGCCGCTCTGGGGATCGTCTTGATGGGCCTGGGGCCGGCGTCCGCCCCGGCGTGGTCGCCCGACGGCCGGTGGTTGGCCTACGTCGAGGAGGCCGGACCCTCGCCCAACGCCCTCGCGCCGGGCTGGCTGTTCCGGCCATTCGACGCCCCCTCCGCAAACGACCGGATCGACCCAGCTCCCGCCGATCGCCCATCCGGCCCCTTCCGCCTCTGGGCGACCCGGCCCGATTCGGGCGAGTCGGTCCTCCTGGACGAGTCCCGCTTCCCGATGACCCCTCCGGCCTGGAGCCGCGACGGCACCGCCCTGGCCTTCGGCCGGATCGCCCGGGGCGAGGGCCGGACCTTCCGGTTCGAGGTCGTCGTCCAGGACGCTCCGGACCGCAAGCGCATCCTCCACTCCGAGCCGATCCCCGGCGACCCCGGCCCGAGCGACCGCCTGGCCGGCCTGGCCCCGGCGTTCAGCCCGGACGGCCGCAGCCTGGCCGTCCCGATGTTGTCACCGAGTCCGGGTTTCGCGATCTTCCGCCGAGAGGGCGGGCGGCCGGTCAAGACGATCGATCGGGGCATGAAACCCTGCTGGTCTCCCGAGGATGGCAAGCTCGCCTTCTTCCGGGGCGGGGCCGAGCCCGGCGTGTTCGTCCTGGAAGGGCCGTTCGGCGACCCTCGGAAGCTCGCCGAGCTGGCCGCCGATTCGGTCGAGGCGTTGCCCGGCCCGTGGTGGAGCCGCGACGGCCAGGCCGTCCTCTTCCTCCGACGCGCCCCGGCCGCCGCCCGGGCCGAGGTCCGCAAGGATGGGCTGATCCTGTCGAGGATCCGCGTCGAGAACGGCCAGATCGAATCGACCGTCGAGATGACCCACGACGAGATCCCCACCGATCGGCCTCTCCTGGGGGCCTGGCTGGGCCTGGACCCCGACGGCGAGAACCTGTTCCTCTCCTCGGCCGTCCCGGGGCAGGTCACCTATCAGATCACCTGGTGCGCGGGGAAGCCCGACGAGGTCCGCAAGCGGTTCAACCCGTTCGACCCGTCGGCGACGGCCGGGGCCCTGGCGGCCTGGCCGAGCGGCCGGGGTCTGGCCCTGCGGATCTCGGCCGGGGGCGGCTGGTCTCCGCCCGCGTTTTGCGAGCCGGAAACCGAACGCTTGACTCCTCTTGCGCCCGACGCCGCGTCCCGGGCCGCCTGGCGGGGGCTGGTCCTGGCCGAGGTCGCCGGGCTGCTCCGCCGCGTCCCCCCGGCCCGCACCGACGACGGCCAGAGCGTCGAGAGGGCCAGCCGCCTGCCCGTCCCCGGCGAGATCGATCCCGGAGACCCGCTGATGCTCCGCCTCCGCCGACTGGCCCGGATCGGCCTGCCCCTGGTCGATCCCGGCTCGCCCGACGGCGACGAGGCCCGGCTCCTTCTTGCCTATCTTGCCGATGACGCCTCGGCGGCACTCTCCGCCCTGAATGCCCTGGACGCCCGCGCCGCCAACGCCGACCAACGGGCGAGGCTGATCGCGGTCCGGGCGCAAGTCCTTCTGGCCAAACGGGATTTCGATCGGGCCGGCGCACTCATCGGCCATCTGGCGAAGGGTTCGGGCAGGCCGTCCCTGGAAATCGTCGAGACCAGGAATGGGCCCGGCTCCAACCGGTGGCGGACCCGAAGGCGGCCTGGCCCGGGTTCCTTCGCGCGAAGCTGGAAACGCTCAAGAAGGCCCCCCACCCGCCGGTGATGGGGTCCGAGATCGACGGCGATGCCGAGTTCGAACGAATTCGTCCGGCCGTCGAGCCCAACGCGCTGCCGCCCGACCTGCCCGTGGCCCCCGCCCCGGTGCCGTTCTGAGGGCCGGGGCGGCTCGATCGGAGGCCCCGGATGGTGCATCGCATGCACCCAACGCCATGAATCGTTATGCGTTCGCCCGGAGCCTGCAATTGCTGGGCCTGATCGTCGCCCCGTTGGGGATCGCCGCGGAGTTGAACGATCAGATCACCCTGGGAGAGTCCCTCCTGGTGGGGATCATCGGCGTGGGCATCTTCATGATCGGCCACTCGATGCAGCCGAAGCGGTGAAGAGCGGGGGTCGGGGCGCATCGGTTCGCTCGGGTTCGGTGGGTCGGACGATCGGCCCGCCACTCGGGCCCGCGACCCTCACCATCGCGACCCAGGCCCCCGACGATCAGCCAATCCGACCGCGTCTCGAATCGTTCACTTGCCGACATGCCAATCCCTAGCGTCTTCGGCCAAGTCCCGAGGTGCGCGCCTTCCGGACGATTTTTTGTCCGGGAATTCTTTCGGAGACGATCGACGGAACTCGTTGGCGAGCCAGGTTTTTCGAGGATTCTTGTCAAATATCTAGAAATGCGGTCTGATGCGTGCGCACTCGTCGCTGGCATCGAGCAAATGGCGGTTTTTTCAGGCCCAGGGGCGGCTCCGGCCGGAATTGTGTAGTCAACTTGTTGGAAATTCGCGCTCTAGCAACTTTTAAATTTATAATATGTGAAATCATTCCATATTATCGATAACTCAATTCCAACCACCTCGGCATTCGGAGCGTCACGGGTTCCCCGGGCGGATCGACCCGGGGCCTGCCCGACGAGTAGGATTCGTTTCGATGCGTTTCGTTCGGCGACCCGCCTTGCCCTGTGGCAGGGACGCCCGGATTGGTGGCATGGTGGTTGAGTTGTTCAGGAATTCTTGATCGTCGATCCCGATTTGGGGCCGGGCCCGGGCGGTTTCGAGGTTCGGGTCGTAGATGATGGGGATCGAGCCCGGCGATCCTCGGTCGAAATCGCCCTTGGATTGGGCGTGATCGCCCGGGATTCCGGCAGCCGAATTGCGGATTGTGAACTGGGGCCCTTGATCCCGATGTGGAAATCGGGAATTGTGGGTACTCGGCACTTCGTTTGCCTGGAGATGCGCGGCCGAGTGCATGGGTTTGTCGCCAAAGTGGGATGGGGGGATTGTCCCGGGGGTCGACGGGGTGGAGAATGGTACATCCACTCAGCGAATCCGACGGTCGCGAATGAGGGGAGATCACGCGAGGGGTTCGGTCGCGATAAATGTCCTGGGATGAGGCGAGCGCTCGGCCGGCTTGGGCCGTCGGGGACAACGCCGCACCCGACAACCCGGCGGGCGTCCTGAGCGAGCGTCTCGGGCGGCCCGCATGGAGGCAACGCTCATGGTCCAGTCCGGTCGGTGGCGGTTGGCGAGGGGATGGATTCTGGCGGCGGCCCTGGGGGGCTCGCCGTCCCGGGGGTATTCGCCCAGAATCCGGCCGGCGGGCGGCGGTTCTACGCCGATACCAGCTACGCGGCCGAGACCCTCCTCCGCAAGGCGGCCGGACACGTCCGGGATGGGCAGTGGGCGGAGGCGATCGACCTCTACCAGCGCGTCCTCCAGGGGGAAGACGCGCGGGCGGACGTGTCCAAGGCGGGCGGCGAAGCGGCCCCCGAGCGGGATTTCGAGCTGGCCGTCGATGCCCGCCAGCATGCCCAGGCGAGGCTGGCCGCGATGCCTCCCGAAGCCCGGGCGCTGTATCGGTCGCGGGTCGACGCCCAGGCCGAGCGGCTCTATCGCCAGGGGGCCGCCGATCGCGACCGGGCGACCCTCCAGAAGGTGGTCGATTCGGCGTTCGCCTCGTCCTGGGGAGACGACGCGCTGGACCTCCTCGGCGACATCGCCTTCCAGGACGGCCAGTTCGGCGAGGCGCTGGCGACCTATCGGCGAATCCTCCCCGACGGCCCGGCCGGGGCCTCCGGCCTGGTCTATCCCGACCCCGACGTGGACCTGGCCCGGGTCTGGGCCAAGAAGCTGCTGTGCCGGGCGGCCCTGGGGGCCGATCCGCCCTCGAAGGCGGATTTCGAGGCGTTCGCGGCGCTGTATCCCGAGGCCAAGGGCCGATTCGCCGGCCGG
Organism: uncultured Planctomycetota bacterium; assembly: GCA_963737655.1. Lineage (GTDB taxonomy): Bacteria > Planctomycetota > Planctomycetia > Isosphaerales > Isosphaeraceae > JAQGHR01. Next base: position 917,618 of record CAVTTN010000002.1, read on the forward strand.
ACCGGCCCGCTGATCGACAGCCTGAAGGCGGCGATCTCGCGGGACGGCCTGGCCCTTCCGCCCCAGAGCGACGGCCGATGGCCGACCTTCGCGGGCTCGCCGTCGCGAGACCGGATCGCCCCGGGCCCGATCGACATCGGCCAGTTCCAGTGGCGGGTGAAGCTCGACCCGCCCCCTCCGCCCCGGCCGATGCCCGGGATGAATCGGTTCGGCGGGATGACGCCGATGAACAACATCGCCCAGACGCCCGAGGCGGGCCTGGCGTATTTCCCGATCGTCCTGGGGGACCAGGTGATCGTCTGCGACGAGTCGCGGGTCGTCTCCTACCACCTGAACGCCCGGCCCAACGCGCCCGACGCCGGCCCGAGCGAGTCGGTCTTCTTCTGGGACCAGAAGCTCGGCGGGGCCAACGCGACCGTGCCGCCCACCCGGTCCTCGACGGCCCCGCCGCGGTACACGCTGACCGCCGCCGGCGACCGGATCTACGCGAGGCTCGGCGCCAGCGTCCGCTCGGGCGGATCGAGCACCCTGCTGGCGATCCGCAATACCCGGGAGATCGAAGGCAAGCGGCTCTGGCAGAAGTCTTCGAGCGATATCCCGCTGCCCAAGCCCCGGCCCGACGCCCGGGACCGCTTCACGGCGGTCTTCGAGGGGACGCCCGTGGCCGACTCGCGGAACGTGTACGTGGCGATGACCGAGAGCTCGAACCAGATCAACGTGTTCGTGGCCTCCCTGGACGGCGAGACCGGGGCGCTGCGGTGGATCAAGCAACTGGGGACGGCCTCGGGCCTGGACCAGTTCGCGATGATGGGCATGCCCTCGGGCCCGGGGGACGTGGGGAACCGCCTCCTTTCGCTCGACGGCCAGACGCTCTACTATCAGACGAACCTCGGGGCCCTGGCCGCCCTGGATGCCGAGACCGGGGCGATCCGCTGGCTGTCGATGTATCCGTCGCGCGACCTGTCGGGGCCGAAGCCGGCGAGGGAAGCCAGCCCGGCCCTGGTCCACGACGGGATGGTGATCATCGCCCCCGAGGACGCCCTGCCGATCTTCGCCTTCGACGCCGCGACCGGCCGCCTGCTGTGGAAGACCCCGCCGATGCAGGGAATCACCCACCTTCTGGGAGTGGCCAAGGGGCGGCTGATCGCCACGGGCAACCGCGTCTATTCGTTCGACGTGAAGGACCCGAACTCCCAGGAAAAAGGCCGGAAATACCGCTACTGGCCCGAGACCGAGATGGAGGGCTACGGCCGGGGGCTCCTGGCCGGCGACTCGATCTACTGGCCCACCAAGACCGACATCCACGTCCTCGACCAGGCGACCTGCCTGCCGGGAGACCGCGAGCCGATCCGCCTGATGCAGCATTACGGCCAGGGGGGCGGCAACCTCGCGGCCGGGGACGGCTATCTCGTGATCGCCCAGGCGCGATGCGCTGGTCGTCTTCTGCCAGAACAGCCGGCTGATCGAGCGGTACCGCCAGGAGATCGCCAAGGCGCCCGAGACGCCCCTGCCGTACTTCCAGCTGGCGAGGATCGCCGAGGCGACCGGGCAGGACGAGCTCGCCCTGGCGAACCTGGAGGAGGCGACGCGACGGGCCCGGCCGTCGGACACGATCGACGGCCTCTCGCTCGGGGAAGAAGCCCGGGCCCACGGGTTCCGGCTGTTGATGAGGCTGGCGGTCAAGGCCGAAGCGAAGAAGGACTGGGCCGAGGCCGCGCTGCGGTTCGAGGCCGCGGGCAAGGCCGCCCCCCTGGATCGCGACCGCCTGGCGGCCCGGCTCCGCCTGGCCGAGGCGCAGACCCAGGGAGGCGACCGCCGAGGGGCCGTGGCCAGCCTCCAGGCGATCCTCGGCGACGAGAAGCTCCGGGCCCAGCCGGTCAAGTACGACGAGCGCTGGACCGTCCGCGCCGACTTGCTGATCGCCGATCGCCTGGACGAAGCCCTCCGCGACGGCGGCCGGGAGCTCTACGAGGAATTCGACCGGAAGGCGGCCGCGCTGCTGGCCGAAGGGCGGAAGGACCGCTCGGCGAGGCTCCTGGAAGAGGTGGGCCGGGCGTTCCCGGCGGCGAAGGTCGCGCCCGAGGCCCTGCTCGCCCTGGGCGAGATCCGCGAGGCGGACAACCAGCCGAACGAGGCGGCCCGAGCGTTCAAGAAGCTGCTGAGCCTGGCGACGACGGACCTCATGAAGGCCCGGGCCCTGGTCGGCCTGGGCCGGGCCTACGAGGCCCAGGGGCTCCTGGCCCCGGCCCGAGACGCCTACAGCCAGGCCCAGGCCAAGTTCCCGGCGCTGCGGCTGGACGAGGCGACCGGGGCGACGGTCGGCTCGCTCGTGGCCGAGAGGCTCGCCGGCGACGGGTTCGCCCGGCTGGCCGGGGACCGCGACCGGCCGAGGTTGCCCGTGCCCCTGTCCCGGGTCTGGGAGGCGAAGTGGTCCGGGATGGCCCGGCCGATCGCCGCCGAAGGGGTGCCGCCGTCGGCCGACGCCGGGCGCGTCTTCCTGGTCGAGCGCGGGTCGATCCGCCCGGTCGATCCGGCGACCGGCCGATCGGCCTGGACGCGGGAGCTGGACGAGGGGCCGACCTGGGCCGGGTATCTCTCGGGCCGGCTGATCGTGGCCGGGCCGTCGCGAGTGGCGGCGCTGGACCCGGCCTCCGGGGCGGTCCTCTGGCGGTTCCCCGACGACGCGGGCAAGCCGGGCAAGCCGTCGGCCAACCCGTTCGCCCGCCCGGCGGGCTCGGCGCCGATGCCCGCGGTCGACCCCTCGGCCGGCAAGATCCACGACGTGAAGGTCGTCGGCGGCCGGGTGATCTTCCAGAGGGGGGACCGCGAGAACGTCGATCGCGAGGTCCTGGCGCTGGACGGCGACACCGGAGGGATCGCCTGGACGTATGCCCCGCCCTCGGGCGGGATCAATCCCCACGTCCTGGTCGGGCCCGAGGCGAGTGGTCCTCCAGGTCCTCGGTCCCGAGACGCTGGTGGTTTTGGACACCGACACCGGCCGCCGCCGCGAGGTGCCGCCCCCCCGGGACGCCAAGGACGAGCCGGCCGCCTCGTGGGTCCGCCCCCCCCTGGCGATCGACGAGGACCACGCCGTCGTGGCGCTGGACCCCCGGACCGTCGCCTTGCTGGACGTCGCCGCGAGCCTGGCCAAGGGGGAAACCGTCCTGACCTGGACGTACCGGCTGACGTCGTCCCTGCCTCTGCAAGGCCCCCCTCGGCCGTTCGGGGATGCATCCCGGCTCCTGGTGTTGTATGAAGGCAATGAGCTGGTCCGCCTGAACGCGGCGACGGGTCGGCCGATCTGGTCTCGGGGGCTGGGCCTGGACGACCTCAGCGAACGTCCCGGGGCCTTCGCGATGGACACCGACCGATTTTTCTGCGCCTCCGGAGCCACGCTCACCGCCTACTCCCTGAAGGACGGTCAGCCGTCGTGGTCGCGTCCCCTGGTCGGCCCGAGGAACGTGGGCTGGTCCGTGGCCCTGTCCGAAGGGCACGTGGCGGCCTATCCCAACCCCGGGAGCACGTCCGACGGCTCGCTCGATGACCTCGCGCTGGTGGTCTATCGCAAGGACTCGGGCCGGCTGGTGCAGAGGCTGGCCTTCCCGGCGAACGTGACCGAGCTGGTCGTCCGCCTCGCGCCCAAGGGGGCGACCGTCGCCACCCAGGCCGGGGCCTGGTCCCTGGGGGGGCCGTAGGGTGCATGAAATGCACCATCAATCCTTGCATTTCTCCCTCTGTCTCGATCCTCCCTCGAAGCCGCATCCATTGAGGAGACCCCGTGAGCGACGAGACCCCGAACGCCGAACCCCTCCAGGGGGATGACATCGCCGCGGTCGAGCGGCTCAAGGACGCCTTCGCCAAGCTCAAGGCCGAGATGGGCAAGGTGATCGTCGGCCAGCAAGCGGTCCTCGAAGAGCTCCTGATCGCCATCTTCGCCCGGGGGCACTGCCTCCTGGTCGGCGTGCCGGGCCTGGCCAAGACCCTGATGATCCACACCCTGGCCGACGCCCTGAACCTCACCTACAACCGCGTCCAGTTCACGCCCGACCTGATGCCGTCGGACATCACCGGGACCGAGGTCATCCAGGAGGACAAGGCCACCGGGGTCCGCCAGTTCAAGTTCCTCCGGGGGCCGATCTTCGCCAACATCATCCTGGCCGACGAGATCAACCGGACCCCGCCGAAGACCCAGGCCGCCCTCCTCGAAGCCGATGCAGGAGCGCCAGGTCACCGTCGGCGGCGAGCGGCACCGCCTGCCCGACCCGTTCTTCGTCCTGGCCACGCAGAACCCGATCGAGCAGGAAGGGACGTATCCGCTGCCCGAGGCCCAGCTCGACCGCTTCATGCTCAACATCCTGGTCGATTACCCCGAGGAGGACGAGGAGTTCGACATCGTCCGCCTGACGACCTCGTCGATGAAGCCGAACGTGACCAAGATCCTCAGCGGGGCCGACATCCTGGAGCTCCAGGAGATCGTCCGCAAGGTGCCGGTGGCCGACCACGTCGGCCGCTACGCGGTGAGGCTCGCCCGCTCCACCCGCCGGGGCAAGGAGCAGGTGCCGGACTTCATCCGCGACTACGTGAGCTGGGGCGCCGGCCCGCGGGCCAGCCAGTACCTGGTCCTGGCGGCGAAGGCCCGGGCCGTCCTGAACGGCCGGTACTACGTCTCGACCGAGGACATCCGCTCGGTGGCCCTGCCTGTCCTCCGGCACCGGATCGTCACCAACTTCAACGCCGAGGCCGAGGGCCTGAAGCCCGACGACATCCTCGCGCGGCTCCTGAAATACGTCCCCGTGGACGAGAACGAGGCGGCCCAGGGTGGAAAACTCTCCAAGATTTTTAAATCCGCAAATCTTGGCTAGCCTCCAGGGCCTGGACCTCCAGGCCCGGATGGTCGTCGAGGGGTACGTGGCCGGGCTGCACAAGAGCCCGTACCACGGCTTCTCCGTCGAGTTCGCCGAGCACCGCGAATACGTCTCCGGCGACGACATCCGCCACGTCGACTGGAAGGTCTGGTCCAAGACCGACGCTATTACATCAAGCAATACGAGGAGGAGACCAACCTCCTCACGTACTTGCTCCTGGATACGTCGGAGAGCATGGGCTACGCCTCCCCGGGCAACGTCACGAAGCTCCAGTACGCGCAGTTCGTCGCCGCGGCCCTGGCCTACATGGTCCTCCAGCAGCAGGACTCCGTGGGCCTGGCCACGTTCGACGAGCAGGTCCGGCGGTACCTGAGGCCCAGCGGCCAGCCGTCCCACCTGAAGGAGCTGTTCCACCTGATGGACGCCACCCCGGCGGGCCAGAAGTCCGACCTCGGGGCGATCTTCCACGACCTGGCCGAGCGATTCAAGAAACGTGGGGTGGTGGTCATCCTCTCCGACCTGTTCGACGATCCGGCGAAGATCCTCGGCGGCCTGAAACACTTGCGGCACCGCCGCCACGAGGTCATCGTCTTCCACATCCTCGACCCGGCCGAGATCGAGTTCCCTTTCCGACAGACCACGCTGTTCAAGGGCCTCGAAGGGCTCCCCGAGATCCTCACCGAGCCCCACGCCCTCCGCCGGGCCTACCAGCAGGAGCTCGGCGCGTTTTTGGACGAGCTCAAGCGAGGTTGCCAGTCCATCGACATCGATTACGTCCCGCTGCGGACCGACCAGGAGCTGGACGGCCCCCTGGCCAGCTACCTGGCGTCCCGGTCCATGCGAGTCCGCTGACGAAGCCCCTCCGAGGAAGGCCCGACCTTGTATCCTCCTCTCCTTCTCGCCGCGTTCGGCACGCCCTTGATGCTCTGGGGACTCGCCGGCGCGTCCCTGCCGATCATCATCCACCTGCTCAACCGCCGGAAGTTCCGCGAGGAACCCTGGGCCGCCATGCGGTTCCTCATGGCGGCGATCCGCAAGAACCAGAAGCGGGTCAAGGTCGAGCAGTGGTTGCTGCTGGCGATCCGCACGCTGATCATCCTGTTCGTCGTCCTGGCGATGGCCAAGCCGTTCCTGGAGAGCATGGGGGCCCTGGACCTCCTCGCCGGCCAGAGGCGGCACTGGGTGCTCGTGGTCGATGGGTCGATGAGCATGGATTATCGCGACGGCGAGACCACCCGGTTCGATCGCGCCGGGAGATCGCCCGGAGGCTCGTGAAGGACTCGCGACAGGCCGACGCCATCAGCCTCGTCCTGATGGCCGACCCGCCCAAGGTCATCATCGGGGCGCCGGCCTACAACAAAGAGGCCGTGCTCTCCGAGATCGATGCCCTGACCTTGCCCCACGGCGGGACCGACCTGCCCGCGACGTTCCGCAAGGTCGACGAGGTGCTCGAGACGTCCAATATCCCGCGCAAGGAGGTCGTCTTCCTGACCGACCTCCAGACCGCGAGCTGGCGGAGGATCGACCCGAAGGCCGACGACGGACTCAAGAACGCCCTGGCACGCCTGGATGCCAAGAAAGCCCGGTCGCAGGTCATCGACCTCGGCGCCTCGGGCGGGAAGAACTGGGCGGTCGTGGACCTCGCGCTGGACCCGTCGATCGTGACCGTCGGCGCCCCGGTCGTGGCCAAGGCCACGGTGAAGAACTTCGGCCGGGAGCCGACCGGCGACCTCCGGGTGAAGCTCTCGGTGGGCGACCAGATCGTCGATGAGAGGCCCCTGAGGCTCGGCGCGGGGGAGGCGGAGACGGTCGCGTTCAACATCAACTTCCCGGCCGCCGGGCCGTCGGCCGTGGTGGCGACCGTCGATGACGACGCCCTGAAGCTCGACGATTCGAGGCGCGTCGTCGCCTCGGTCCGCGAGTCGCTGAACGTCCTGATCGTCGATGGCGACAAGAAGTCCGAGGCGTTCCTCTCGGATTCGGACTTCCTCGCCCAGGCGCTGAACCCCAAGGTCTCCGACGTCCCCGACGACGCCGAGGGGCCGTGTTCGCCTCGCCGATCCGGGCCGAGGTGGTGGGCGAGGGGCAGCTCGTCGGCCGCGACCTGACGAACTTCGACGCCCTGATCCTCTGCAACGTCGGCTCGTTCACCGAGGTCGAGGTGGCGGCGATGGAGGCGTTCCTGAAGCAGGGCGGCGGGATCGTGTTCTTCGGCGGCGACCAGGTCCAGCCGGAGAATTACAACCGCTTGCTGTTCAAGGACGGCAAGGGCCTCCTGCCGGCGGAGATCGGCCCGATCGTGGGCGACCCGTCGAAGCAGGAGGCGCCGTTCACGCTCGATCCGCTGGGCTGGAAACACCCGATCGTGGGGGACTTCAACGGGACGACGGCGGGCGTCCAGGCGAGCGTCACCGGGGTCAAGACCGCGAGGTTCCTCAAGCTGAGGCTGCCCAGGGAGACCAATGCCAAGGTCGCCCTGGCGTTCTCCAACGGCGACCCGGCCGTGATCGAGGCGCCGAGGGAACGGGGCCGGGTGATCGAGATCGCCACGACGGCCGATCGCGACTGGACGTCATGGCCGATCTACCAGAGCTTCCCGCCGATCATGGAGCAGATCGTCCTGCTCGCCTCGTCGGGCCGGTTCGAGGAGAAGAACGTGAAGGTGGGCCAGCCGCTCGCCCAGTCGTTCCCGCCGTCGGCCGCCGGGGCGGTGGCGACCGTGACCCGGCCCGGGGGCGGGCCCACGGCGGCGGTGAAATTGACCAATGGGAAGGACGTCAGCCAGTTCCGCTACGATGATACCGACAGGTCGGGCCTCTATCGCGTCTCGGTCGGGCCTCCCCTGAACGTCCAGACGGCGTTCGCCGCCAACCCCGACCCGATCGAGAGCGACCCGGCGAAGCTCACCGAGGCGGGCTTGAAGGCTTCCGTCCCGGGCTGGAAATTCCTGTACGATAACGATTGGCGAGGGCTGGAGAAGAGCGCGGCGTCGGTCGGGCAGCGAGGGGAGATCCACCGGCCGTTGCTCTGGGCGGTCCTGGTGTTGTTGATCGTGGAATCGGTGCTGGCGTGGAGGTTCGGGCATCACAGGTAGGGTGCATGAAATGCACCGATCACGCGTTCGATTTTGCTTCGTCGGGATGGTGGGTTCGACCCGTAGCCGATTGGTGCATTCCATGCACCCTACCCAACGGTGCATTGCATGCACCCTACAGGATACCGCTCGATGGACTGGCTCCTTCGCCGACTGGCCGATCGTCTGGGAGTGGCCCCGGCCCAGCCGGGCGAGGCGATCACCCCCCGGCTTCAGTTCGAGCAGCCGTGGTCGCAACTCCTGCTGATCGCCGTGGTGCTCGGCTCGGTCGCGCTGGTCGTCTGGCTCTACCGCCGGGAAGGCTCGGCCTCGACGGCGTACAAGATGATGCTGGCGGCGATGCGGATCTTCCTGATCCTGCTCGCCATGTTCATGCTCAGCGAGGCGGTGCTGTCGGTCGAGCGGACCGGCCTGCCGTTCTTCATCATCATGGCCGACGACTCGGCGAGCTCCGGCGTGATCGACCAGTTCGCCGAGCCGAAGATGCAGGACCGGGCCGCCGAGCTCGCGAAAATCGCCGGCAAGCCCGAGACCCGCGCCGACCGCCTCTCCGTGGCCGAGGGGCTGCTACTGAAGGACGACGCGAAGTTCATCAAGGAGCTTCAGCGCCAGCATAAGGTCAAGTTTTACATCGTCTCGAACGCCGCCCGCCCCCTGGCCGAGGTCGACAAGCCGGAGGAGGTGGCGAAGGCCGTCGAGGCGCTCAAGAAGGTCGAGGCCACGGGAGAGCAGACCCGCCTGGGCGACGGCCTCCGCCAGGTGCTGACCGAGCTCCGAGGGGTCCCGCCCACGGCGGTCCTGCTGATGAGCGACGGCCAGACGACCGAGGGGGAACCGCTGGCCAAGGCGGCCGAGCTCGCCAGGCAAAAGGGCGTGCCGATCTTCGCCGTCGGCCTCGGCGACGCCGATCCCGCCAAGGACCTCGAATTGTCCGACCTGCTCGTCGATGAGGTCGTCTTCGTCGACGACCTGGTGAGGTTCGAGGCCAGGCTCCAGTCGCGAGGGTTCGCCGGCCAGGACGTGACCCTGCGCCTCCGCCGCAAGAAGGCCGGCTCCGAGACGTTCGAGGACGTCGAGACCCAGCACGTCACCGCCCCGCCCGACGGCCAGGCCAAGAAGGTCGAGATCGTCCACCGCCCCCGGGAGACCGGGGAGATCACGTTCGTCCTGGACGTGGAGAAGAAGCCCCGGGAGATCAACGAGGAGAACAACTCGATCACTCGGGTCGTCAACGTCCGCGAGGAGCGGCTCAAGGTCCTCCTGATCGACGGCGAGCCCCGGTACGAGTTCCGCTATCTGAAGAACTTCCTGGAGCGGGAGAAGACGGTCGAGCTGAGCGTGCTCCTGCTCTCCTCCGACGTGGAGTTCGCCGAGCAGGACCCGTTCGCCCTGCCCCGGTTCCCCGAGGCGAAGGAGGGGCCCGACGGGCTGTTCTCCTACGACGTGGTGATCCTGGGCGACGCGGACCCGGAGTTCCTCAACGCGGCGCAGATGAAGAACCTCGTCGAGTTCGTCAGCGAGAAGGGGGGCGGGCTGCTGTTCGTGGCCGGGGAGAACTTCAACCCCCTGGCGTACAAGAGGACGCCCCTGGAACCGCTCCTGCCGATCCAGCTCGCCGACTCCCGGAACCCGATCGCCGACGGCAAGGCGATCCCGGCGTATCGCCCGGTGCTGACGGCCGAGGGCCGGAACCACCCGATCTTCCGGTTCGGCCGCGACGAGGCCGACAGCCGGCGGATCTGGGAGACCATGCCCGAGCTCAACTGGTTCTTCGAGGCCACCAAGAAGCAGCCGGCGGCGTTCGTCCTGGCCGTCCACCCGCAGGTTCGAGGGCAGGACGGGCAGGGGGTGCCGATCATCCTGTACCAGTTCTTCAAGGCCGGCAAGGTCATGATGAACGCGATGGACGACACCTGGCGATGGCGGTATCGCGTGGGCGACAACGGCCCGTTCGGCCGGTTCTGGATCCAGACGATCCGGTTCCTCGCCCGATCGAAGATGCTGGGGCAGAAGCAGGCGGAAGTCACCACCGACCGCCGGAGGTACACGAGGAACCAGTCGATCGGCGTGAAGGTCCGGTTCCCGAACCCGGGGATCGCCCCGGCGGGGGAGGTCACGGTCCAGGTCCAGAAGAAGGGGCAGGGGCCGAGGAAGGCGACCTTGAGGCCCACGCCCGGGGCGAAGAACGTGTTCGAAGGGGTCCTGCCGCCGACGGCCGAGGGGGAATATGAAGTCCAACTGCTCCCCCCGCCCGTGCTCCAGGGGGCGCTGCCGACGGCGGCGTTCCGCGTCGATCCCCCGGCCGGCGAGCTGGAGCGGGTGCAGATGAACGAGGCCGAGCTCCGCCGGGCCGCGGAGATCTCCGGCGGCCGGTTCGCCACGCCTCAGAATTTCGACTCGGTGATGAAGGAATTGCCGCCTCCTCAGAAGGTGCCCCTGGACACCGACCCGCCCATCCCGCTGTGGAACACGCCGCCCGTCCTGGGCCTGTTCCTCCTGACGGCGGGCCTGGAATGGGTTTTCCGGAAACGCAAGCAGATGGTATAGTTCGGATTGGTCATCCCCCGACCGACACGCCCGGCAAGACCTCTCCCTCGCCGGGCGGGAGGGCCCTGGACGATGCGAAGCCCCTTGCACTCGCGGATCGCGGCCTTGAGAGGCCGAGCCCGTCGTCTCCTGGCCCTCCACGGGCTCAGCCTCGTCGTCGCGGCGGTGGCCGTGGGCGTCGCCGCCGCCGGCCTGGCGGATTGGTCCGTCCACCTGGCCAGGGAGGTCCGATTGGTCCTCCTGCTGGCCCTGGTGGGGATGGCCGCCTACCTGGTCGTCCGCCACGTCGTCGCCCCGCTGATCGTCCGGTTCCGCGACCTGGACATCGCCATGAAGATCGAACGGCGATGGCCCGGCCTGAATGACCGGCTGGCCAGCACCGTGCAGTTCCTCGACCTCAGCGCCGCGGGCGAAGGGGACCGCTCCGACGTCCTCGGCTCCAGGGCGTTGCGCGAGGCGACCATCCGGCAGACGATGGCCGAGACCGACACGATCGACTTCCGCTCGGTGATCGACCCCCGGCCCGCCCGCAAGGCGATGCTCCTGGCCACCGGGGTGATCGCCGCCGGGGCCGCCCTGTTCGCGGCCGACCCCCGGCTCGGCTCGCTCGCGATGAGGCGGCTGTTCCTGCCGTACTCCTCGCCGAACTGGCCGAAGATGACGCACCTGGAGATCGTCCAGGCCCCGACCAAGGTCGCCCGGGGCGAGCCGTTCGCCATCGAGGTCGGCGTGGCCCCCGGCGAGCGCGCCCCGGCGTCGGCGAAGATCACCTATTACTACGTCGACAACGAGGTCTCGACCGAATCCCTCCGGCCCGACGACCACAACCGCTTCCACGGGCGGAAGGAAGCGGCCGAGAAGTCGTTCAAGTTCACCGTGGCCGCCGGAGACGACGCCACGGCCGAGAGGAAGGTCGAGGTCGTCCCCCCGCCGGCCGTCACCGAGATCGACCTCCGCCTGACGTTCCCCGAATACACCGGCCTGCCCCCACAACGGCTGATGCCCGGCAAGACGCAGATCCAGGCCGTCCGGGGCACGAAGGTCGAGGTCCGAGGGCGCGCGAACAAGCCGCTGGCCTCCGCGGCGTTCCGTCGGAGCGAGAAGCAGGCCCCGCTGATGGCGTCGCTCGACCCGACGAAGGCCGGCTTCGGCCTGGAATTCGTCCTGGAAGACAGCGGCCCGCTGAACATCGACCTTCTCGACACCGAGGGGTTCCACTCCCAGGAGAAAGACGCCGTCCGCCTGGACGTCCGCTCGATCAAGGACGAGGCCCCGAGGGTCACGGTCGAGGAGCCGGCCAACGACCGCGACGTCACGCCCAACGCGGACGTGCCGATCAAGGTCGCCGCCGACGACGATTACGGCCTGAGCTCGATGAGGCTGGTCTATCGCGTCTCGGCCAGCGGCTCCGAGCCCGGACCCGAGACGATCATCCCGCTCTGGGCCCTCGATTCGTCGGCGGCACCCGGCCCGCTCGGCCCGGCGAAGCGGCGAGAGGCCACCTACCTGTGGAAGCTCGCGGGGCTGAACCTCGCCCCCGGCGCGATGCTCACGTTCCACGCCGAGGCGAAGGACCTGGACAACCTCCACGGCCCGAACCTGGGCAAGAGCCGCGAGATCCGCCTCCGAATCGTCACGCCCGAGGAGATCGGCCGCCAGCTCGACGACCAGAGACGCGCCATCAAGGAAGAGATCGACCGCGTCTTCGCCATGCAGAAGCAGGCGATGATCCCGGTCCAGGACGCCGCCCGGACGCTCGACAAGACCGACCGGCTCGACGCCCAGGGCCGCGAGGACCTCAAGAACGCCGAGACGATCCAGAAGCAAATCACGCCGAGGATCAGCGGCAAGACCGAGGGCCTCGACCGCAAGATCCGCCAGTCCCTCCAGGACATGGCGAACCTCAAGATCGACAACCCCGACGCCAAGAAGCAGCTCGACGACCTCCTCAAGGGCGTCGAATCGATCCGAGACAACCACCTCGAACCGGCCGAACAGAACCTCACCCGGGCCTCCAAGGACGCCGAAAACGGCGCTCAGCCGGGCCAGGACGCCGCCCCGAAGGCCCAGGAGGCCCCCAAGCCCGCCCTGGAAAAGTCCACCAGCCCCTCCGGCAGCCAGTCCAAGAGCGGAGAGCAGGCCAAGGCCGGCGAATCGGCCAAGAACGGAGAGCAATCCAAGAGCGGCGAGCAATCCAAGGCGGGTGATGCGTCGAAGGCCGGCGAACAGGCCAAGTCTGGGGAACAGGCGAAATCGGGCGAGTCGTCCAAGGCCGGGGAACAGGCGAAATCGGGCGAGTCGTCCAAGACGGGCGAATCGCAGTCGGGTGAGCAATCCAAGGCAGGCGAAGCCTCCAAGGCCGGCGAACAGTCCAAGGCCGGCGAACAGTCCAGGGCCGGGGAGGCTTCGAAGTCCGGCCAGCCCTCCAAGTCGGGCGAGCAGGCCAAGTCGGGCGAGCAGGCCAAGTCGGGCGAGTCTTCGAAGGCTTCGCCGATGAAGAACGCCCTGGCCCAGGCTCAAAAAGAGCAGAAGGCGATCGCGGACGAGCTCCAGAAGATGCGCGATAGCCTCAGCGAGTTCGAGACCTATCGCGGGGTCGTCCAGGACGCCAAGAAGCTCCTGAAGGAGCACGAAGAGGCCATGAAAGCGGCCAACGAGGCCGCCGCCAAGCCCGACCTCCAGGCCAAGCCCGCCGAGGACATGACCCCGCAGGACAAGGCCGAGCTCGGCAACGTGGCCGCCCGCCAGCAAGACACCGCGAGGAACCTCGCGAACCTCGAAAACAAGATGGACGAGATGGCCAAGAGGCTCGACCCGTCCGAGCCCCTCGCCGCCGAGGCCCTCCGCCAGGCCGCCCAGGAAAGCCGCCAGCGAGGCACCTCCGGCAAGATGAACCAGGCCGCCGACCAGATCGAGAAGAACCAGATGGGCTCGGCCCAGAAGGGCCAGAAGGAGGCCCAGCAAGACCTCAAGAAGCTGGTCGATGCCCTCCAGAACCGCCGCGAAAACGAGCTCGCCCGGCTCGTCAAGGAGCTGAAGCAGGCCGAGAAGGACCTCCAGGCCCTCCGCGACCGCCAGCAGAAGAACCGGGAGGAGACCGGCAAGGCCAAGGGCGAGCAGGACCAGCAAGCCCGCCAGGAGCGTCTCCAGAAGCTCTCCAAGGAGCAGAAGCAGATCGCCCAGGACCTCAAGAAGCAACTCCTGAAGCTCCAGAAGCTCGGCGCCCAGGCCGCCGCCCAGGCCGGGGCGAAGGCCGCCGGCAAGATGGCCCAGGCCGGCGACCAGCAGGACCAGGACGACGCCGAGCAGGCCGAGAAGGGCCAGGAAGAGGCCCTCGCCAACCTCGAAGAGGCCCAGGATGAGGCCGAACAGGCCCGCCGGGACGCCGAGGAACAGCTCGCGATGGAGCAGCTCTCCAAGGTCAAGGACCAGCTTTTGGGCCTGGCCGATCGCGAGGACAAGGTCATCGAGGAGACGACCAACTACGAGAAGGCCCGCGCCAAATCGGGCCTGACGCTCGCCCAGAGGTCCAGCGTCCGCAACCTCGGCCGGGTCCAGGACGCCCTGAAGGACGAGGCGACCGAGCTCGTCGATCGGCTCGACTCGGCGCCGGCCTTCGCCCTGTCGCTCAAGAGGGCGCAATCGGCGATGGAGGGGGCGGCCGAGAGGCTCGGCACCCTGAAGACCGACGAGGAGACGCAGAAGTCCGAGATGACCGCCTCGAAGAAGATCCGCCAGCTCCTCGACGCCCTGAAGCCCGACCCGGCCGCCGGCGCCGCGGGCGGTCAGGGCCAGCCGCCCCCCGGGGGCGGGCAGCCCGGCGGCGGCAGCCGCGGAGGGGGCGATCGGATCTCCCTGGCCTCGCAGCTCAAGGTCCTCAAGATCATGCAGGAAGAGATCAACGAGCGGACCGAGGCGATCGACGAGGCCCGGACCCGCAAGAAGGAACTCACGCCGTCGCAGCAGGCCGAGCTCGACCGCCTGGCCGACGACCAGAGGACCATCGCCGACATCACTCGCGACCTGACCAAGCCCAAGAAGTCCGACGCGGAGGAATGACGATGGCCCGGACCCGAATTCTCGCGGCGAGCTTCGCCGCCAGCCTCTGCCTGGCCGCCGCCGGCCTCGCCCAGGACCCCAAGCCCTCGCCCAAGGACGACGACCTCGACCGCCTCCTCCAGAAGATCGAGGGGGCCAAGCCCGACGTCCCGAACGAGGAGAAGCCCCAGCCCAAGCCGAAGGACGAGGCCAAGCCCGACGCCAAGGCGAAGGAGGCGGACAAGGACAAGGACAAGCCCAAGGCCAAGGCCAAGCCCGCCGAGCCCGAGGACAAGGCGCTCGACAGCCTCCTCGAGAAGCTCGGCGAGACCAAGGAAGCCCCGACCACCGAGGGCAAGGCCCAGCCTGGCGACGCCCCCATGCCGCCGCCCTCGGACCAGGAGAAGAAGCTGGAAGACGCCGCCGGCCAGAAGCTCAACGACAAGGAGAAGGTGACCGACGAGCACCTCCGCGAGCTCACCGGCCGCGCCCCCAAGAAGAAGGAGCAGGAAGGCAAGGGCCAGGACGAGAACAGCCCGCTCGCCCAGGCCGTCAAGAAGATGCGCGAGGTCGAGGAACGGCTCGGCCAGCCCGACACCGGCGAGGAGACCCGCAAGAAGCAATCCGAGATCGTCAAGGACCTCGACACCCTGATCGCCCAGGCGAAGAAGGCCGGCCAGGCCAAGGGCAAGATGCGTCCGGGCCAGAGGATGAAGGGCCAGGGCCAGCAGCCGGGCGATCAGCAAGGCGAACAGCCCGGGGCCAACGCCCAGGGCGTCGGCGCGAGCAAGCCGCAGAAGCCCAATAACACCCCGGCGCTGGTCGGCGACAAGGACACCTGGGGCAACCTGCCCCCCTCGCTCCGCGAGGAGATGGAGAACGTCTTCCGCGCCGAGGCGTTGCCCAAGCGCGAGAAGCAAATCGGCAAGTATTACGAGTCGGTGAGCAAGAAGAGCCTTTCCTCGCGGGGGGATTGAACCATGACGGCGAAATCGATCCGTCTCGCCCGGGCCGCCGCCGTGGCGGCCCTCGTCCTCGCGTCCTCCGCCTCGGCCCAGACGCCGCCGCCGCCGGCCCCCGCGCCGGCCCAGCCCAAGACCCCCGCCAAGGCAACCAAGCCGACCCGGGAACGCACCGGGTTCGCCGAGGCCAGGACCGGCGAGATCCCCATCGGCGCCGCCGAGCTCGTCACGCCCGAGGCGCAACGCGCCATCGAGTCGGGCCTCGACTGGCTCTCCAAGCAGCAGAACGCCGACGGCTCCTACGGCAGCGGGGCCTATCGCGGCAACGTGGCCGTGACCAGCCTCGCCGGCCTGGCGATGATGGCCTCCGGCTCCAGCCCGGGGCGGGGCCCGTACGGCACGCAGATCGACCGCGCCTTGCAGTTCGTGATGGACAACACCGCCCCCTCGGGCTTCATCAGCGTCCAGAACGCCGCGACCCACGGGCCGATGTACTCCCACGGCTTCGGCGCCCTGTTCCTGGCCGAATCCTACGGGATGACCCGCCGGCCCGAGATTCGCGAGAAGCTGGAAAAGGCCATCCGGCTGATCATCGACACCCAGAACGGCGAAGGAGGGTGGCGGTATCAGCCGGTGAAGTCCGACGCCGACCTCTCGGTCACGATCTGCCAGATCAACGCCCTGAGGGCCGCCCGCAACGCCGGGATCTTCGTGCCCAAGGAGACCGTCGCGGCGTGCATCCGCTACGTGCAGCAGTCGCAGAACCCCGACGGCGGGTTCCGCTACATGCTCTCCGGGGGCGCCAGCGCCTTCCCCCGATCGGCGGCCGGGGTGGTGGCGTTGTACTCGGCGGCCGTCTACGATTCCAAGGAAGTCGATTCCGGCATCGCCTACCTGAAGCAGTACATGCCCGAGATCAAGTTCGGGCAGCGGTACAGCCATTATTTCTATGGTCACTACTACGCGGCGCAGGCGATGTGGATCCGGGGCGGGGAGGACTGGAACCAGTGGTACCCGGCGATCCGAGACGAGCTGGTGAGCAAGAGGACCGCGCAAGGCTCGTGGTCCGACAGCGTCGGCAGCGAGTACGGGACGGCCATGGCCCTGATCATCCTCCAGATGCCCAACAATTACCTGCCCATCTTCCAGCGATGACCCCGACCGGGCCGAACCCGGCCGGGGCCGCGCATCCGGGAGAGCGCGTCGCGATGACGAAACTTCGATCCCCCCGCCGCCTCGGGTTCGCGGCGGGGCTCGCCCCGTTTCTCGCCCTGGGCCTCGCCTCGGCGGCCCCCGACGACCAACCGAAGGCCCCGGCCGCGCCCGTGCCCTCGGACCCCGTGTTCACCGCCCTGAAGCTGGACGGCACCGCCGTCTCCGGCCGGGTCCGCCAGCTCGGGCCCGACGGCCAGGTCACCCTCGTGGCCGACTCGGGCGAGATCCGCCTGCCCCTGGACTCGCTCGTCAAGCTGACCCGGGACGGCGAGCCGCCGGCCAGCCCGCCCGAGGGGCTCGCTGGTCCTCTTCCCCGGGGGCGACCGCCTTCGGGCCGGGATCGTCACCTCGGACGAGAAGGCCCTGGAAGTCCAGCCCAAGATCCTCGACGATGCCGCCGTCCACGTCCCCCTGGACAACCTCCTCGGCCTGATCCTCGCGCCCCCCGCCGAGGCCGACGCCCAGGAGGCCCTGATCGATCGCGTGGCGGCCGAGCCGAGGAAGAGCGAGGTCCTCTGGCTGGCCAACGGCGACCGCCTGACCGGCGGGTTCCTCGGCCTCTCCGCCCAGAAAGTGGCCTTCGAACGCGAGGCCGGGCCGCCCGAGGTCGATCGCTCGGGCGTCGTGGCCCTGGGGTTCGACCCCGCCCTGGCCTCCTACCCGAAGCCCGAGGGCACGTACCTGGAACTCACGTTCCTCGACGGCTCTCGCCTGGGCGTCTCCTCCTGCCGGGTCGAGCAGGGGCAGATCGTCGCCGCCACGCGGTTCGGCGCGACGATCAGTCCCCCCCTGGTCGCCCTGGCCCGAGTCCTGGTCCGCTCGGCGTCGGTCGCGTACCTTTCCGAGAGGAAGGAGGCGGTGGCCGAGTTCGTCGGCTACCTCGGCCCTCACCGGGGCAAGTACGCGAAGGATCGATCGATCGACGGCCGGACCCTCCGCCTCGGAGGCCAGCCGTATGACCTCGGCCTGGGCACCACCTCCCGGACCCTCCTGGCCTACCGGCTCGACCCGAAGGACCGCCGGTTCCAGGCCCTCGTGGGGCTGGACGATCGCGCCGGCCCTCTGGGGAACGTGGTGTTCCGCGTCCTGGTCGATGGCAAGGAGCGGTTCGCCTCGCCGCCGATGTCCTCCCGAGACGCCCCCCGGGCGATCGACGTGGACGTCTCCGGAGGCCGGTTCGTGATCCTGGCCACCGAGTTCGGCGAGCGCGGGGACGTCCAGGACGGCGCCGACTGGGTCGAGGCCCGGCTCATCCGCTGACGGTCCGAAAGCGGGCCGAACCCTTCCCTTCGGGGCCGGAGTCGGCGTATCGTATCGTGTCCCCTTCGCTTGACTCGATCTTACAAATGGAATGATCTCCTCCCGGTGCTCCCCCGCGACACCGGCCGTGTGAGCCCCCACCGATGCCCAACGACGACCCGGCGACCACCTCGCAGAGGCTGACGAACCTGGCGCACCTGTCGTCGGCCGTGGGGCACCACGTGATCAACGCCTATAGCGCCATCGTGAGCAATGCCGAGATCCTCCAGTTAACCACCCGGGCCGGCATGCCCACCGACCCGGCCGGCGTGGCCGACCTCATCATCCGGACGGCCGTCGAGGCCTCGGGAGTCGCCCGTCGCCTGATCGACTACACCCGCCCGGTGACCACCACCGGCGAACGCACCGTCGCCCTCGACCGCCTGATCGCCGAGGTCATCGAGGCCCGCAAGAGCGACGGCGCCTCCTCGATCAACTGGGCCGCCCAGCCCGGGCCGGTCCCGACGATCCGGGGCAACGCCGACCAGCTCAAGTCGATGATCGGCCACCTCCTCACGAACGCCGAGGAGGCGATGATCGGCTCGGGAGGCACCGTCACGCTGAGCACCTCGATGGACGAACGCAAATGGATCGTCCTGGAGATCCGCGACACCGGCCCCGGGATGACGCCCGACGTCCAGGAGAAGGCCGTCGAGCCGTTCTTCACGACCAAGCCCGCCCACATGGGGGTCGGCCTGAGCATCGCCAACGGGATCTGGAGGCGCCACCGCGGGACCCTGGCCATCCGCACCGGGATCGACCAGGGGACCCAGGTCCGCCTCTGCGTCGATCCGATCGAGGGCGGCCTCTCGGGCCGGTGAGGGGCGGCCTTCGATCGGAGGGCCGGAGCCGGTGATCTCGCGGGGCGGGCCCCGGCCCGGGAGGGTCGGTCAACCGCCGTCGCGGGGGATGAGCATCTCGCGGGTCCGGAGCGAGATTCCCAGCCCTGCGGCCCGGAACGCCTTGTGGACGACCTCCAGGGCCGCCTCTCCACGGGCCGCTCCGGGATAGGCTAGCCAGGCGCGGAACCGGCCGTCCTCGGTCGAGACGTGCGATCCCGAGGCGCGGGTCTTGCGCCAGGGGGGTGAACGCCCCGACCACCCGGTCGAGGACGTCGGGATCGGGCGAGACCTCGGCCCCTCCGGCTTCCGTCGCGGGCCAGGCCAGGTTCAGGCTGGAGCTCAGGGTGCGGTCCTCGGCGGTCGCCAGCAGGGCCTGCAACGGGTCGGAGATCGCGTAACGGATGACGAATTTCTCGACGTCCACGAGCCGGGAAGGGTCGGCCACGTCGTCGCGGAAGCCGTGGCGGGCGGTCTCGGCCCTCGGGCCCGCTTCGCCGGCCGTCGGCGGCCGGATCGGGGCGACCCGGGGCGCCTCGGCGGCGGCGGGGGCCGGCGCCTCGGCCGACAGCCGCCCGGCCAGGCGGGCCTGGCTGAGGAGCTCGTAGGCCTGGCAGACGACCCGGAAGACCCACTCGTCGCCGCCGTGGTCCGGGTGGTGCCGCTTGGCCCTCGCCCGGTAGGCGTCGCGGATCTCCTGGAGCGACGCCCCTTCGCCGACGCCCAGGATCACGCACGGGTCGAGGGAGAATCCGAACTGCATGGCGGTCGGCCCCGGGGGACGCGGTCGGGTCGGTCGTCGCGGGGATTCTAGCCGATCGCCGCCGGCCCACGCAAAGGCCGACCGCCCTCGGTTCGAGAATTGTGAACGCGTCGGACCTTCGCGGAGGGCCCGGGCCGTCCGGCCCCCGAGAGGCCGTCACCGGAGAGGTGTATCCCACGGTCGGCGATCGCGGGCCCGACGTCGCCCGCGACCCGATCCGGGACCGGCTTCCTCAGCCCTTCTCGATGATCTGGAAGTACTTGTTCAGGTGCTGCTGGAGGTAGGACCCCCACTGGCTCGTCGGCACGTCGATGGCGTTCTTCGCCTCCTGGAGGAGGTCGCCCCGGCCGCCCAGCTCGATCTTCTCCAGGGCCTCGAACCCGGCGGCGTACCTCTGGCGGAAGAGGTCGCGATGGTGCCGGTTGGCGAAGAAGCGGGTGGACTTGCCGGCCTTCGGCGAGATCAGGCTGACGGTCTGCCCCCGGGTCCAGTTCTTATTTTGGGCGGGGCCCTGGCCGTCCCCGGTCTTCTCCCGGGGCGCGCGATTCTTGTGGAGGCCGCCCCCCATGAGCTTGTTGACGATCCCCTGGCCCATCTTGACGTACTCGTCGAACTCGAGCATGACCTTGGAGTATCGGCCGAGGATCTCCTCGTCGCCCATCAGGGACGGGTCGTCGAACTTCGTGGCCTCCCGGCCGCCCATGACGGTCGGGTGGGTCCGGTTCAGGAACTTCTTCACGATGTCGAAGACGAGGAACGGGGAATCGACGTCGGCCTGCTGCTCGACGATCCCGCAGTGGTTGCCCGGCATCGAGTCCCAGCGGAAGGTGTCCGGCTTGTCCCCCCGGATCACCGAGCGGTCCAGGACCGGCTGGAAGGTCTTCCGCCTCTCGCACTCGGCCAGCATGATCATCAGCTCGACGACGTTGTTGGCGGTGTCATTCAGCTCCAGGTCGACGTACATGTGGCTGTTCAGCCGGCCCATGCAGCCGGGCACCGGGTCCAGCGCGAAGATCCGGACCGGGGCCTTGACGCCCTCCCGCCAGAATTGGTTGGCCTGCTTGAAGCAGGAGGCGCCGCCCCGGCTGTAGCCGCAGATGTTGATCAGCTCGACGGTGATGCCCAACCGCTCCCGTTCCTTCACCCATCGGGTGGCCTGCTGGATCAGGGCATCGGTCCCCATGCCGAAGAAGTTCCCGCCGATCTTGGTCGCCGTCTGGCCCCCGATCGGCTGCGCCTTCGCCTGCGCGCCGCTGCCCACGCCGTAGAGGCAGAGGACGTACTCCGGCCCCATCGCCTCCTTCGCCCCCTGGAAGAGCTTCGTGATGTTGTGGTTCTTCTGGCTCGAATCGACGCCGGTGCCGTGGTTGAAGATCGTCAGGACGGCCAAGGTTCACCTCGTGGCGGTGTGGGGGTGAGTCGGGCTCTCTCTCGATGGAGGATCGCGGGCGCGACGAAGCCCCGGGCCCGACCGGGGGCCGGGCCCTCTCCTGTTCCGGGATCGGCGATCCGCCCGGGCCCGCCATTCCTGGGCCGCCCGGGCGATGTTAGGACGCGGGAATCCGCGATTCGGGACACTCGGGGTCGGAATCCCGCGGAGTCTATCATGATTTGCTCAGCCATGACCACTCTTTCCCGATCACATTTCCCGATTCGCTAATCTTGGCCGAAGGGACCTTCGCGACGATCGGGCCCGCCCCGGGGGGCCGCGCCGCGATCGCCAGGGGCCGTCGGGGGGAGGGGGCGGCCGGCGGTCCCGCGATTCCCGGCGGACCCCGGTGGAAACGGCCGCGATTCCGGTACAATGAAGGCATGGAGTTCCCCGCGAGCCTGGGGCCGAGTCCGAGGCCCTTCCGGGACGGAGTGTCATGGGATCGATCTTCCTGAACGCGGGGCTGGTCGCGGGGGTCTCGCTCGCGGCCTTGCCGGTGCTCTTACATCTGTTCATGAGGCAGACCCCGAAGCACGTCATCTTCCCGGCGCTCCGCCTGATCCGAGAGCGGCAGAAGCGGTCGAGGAAGAGGCTGAGGGTCAAGAACTGGCTGCTCCTGCTGGCGAGGATGGCCCTGCTGGCGCTGATGGCCCTGGCCCTGGCTCGGCCTCGGATCAACGCCAAGGCCACCGCCGGGGATGGCGAGGTCCCCACCGCCACGGCGTTCGTGTTCGACACGAGCCTGTCGATGGGCTATGAGGAGAAGGACCGCGCCCGGCTCGACGAGGCGAAGGACCGCGCCCGCGACCTGCTCAAGCGGATGCATTCCGGGTCCAAGGTCTTCGTGTTCGACTCGTCCGAGCCCGGGCCTCCGATCGGCCAGACCCCGGCCCAGGCGAAATCGCGGATCGACGGCCTGACGATCCATGCCGTGAATCGGCCGCTGAACGCCTCGATCGGCCCGGCCTTCTCGGGGGTGATGGGGTCGGACCTCACGCGCCGCGAGGTGTACGTCTTGACCGACCTCGCCGCCTCGCAGTGGCAGACGGGATCGGAGCTCGAGGGCCCGGGCGAGGCGGCGAAGGCGAAGAAGCGGGTGGATGTGTTCGTCCTGAGGGTCGGCACGAAGGAGTCTCGCGACGTGGCCATCGTGGCGGCCGAGACCGCCTCGGCCCTCGCCACCGAGGACGCGCCGATCGTCGTCAAGGTGAAGCTCCGCTCGATCGGCCCGAAGGCGACGAGGACCGTCGAGTACTACGTCGACGGCAAGGACGCGCCCAGCGACAAGAAGCTCGTCGAGGTCCCGGCCAACGGCGAGGTCGAGGCGCCCGACTTCGTCTCGGCGAAGCTGGACCGCGGGCTGCACCGCGTCGAGGTCCGCCTGATCGGCGAGCCCGACCCGATGAAGTTCGACGACCGCCGGTTCGTCACCGTGGACGTCCAGCCGGCGATGAAGGTGCTCGTGATCTCCGACACGAAGCTCGACTCCGAGTTCGTCTCGCTCGCGCTGGACCCGTCGGCGCGGTCCGAGGGGATGCCCCGGCCGTACCAGGTCGATCGGGTGCTGACCTCGGGCCTCGACCGGATCGAGGCGCGATCACTTCGGAGTTATGCCGCGATCTATCTGCTGAACGTCCGCTCGCTCGACGATTCGTGGTGGACGAAGCTCTATCGCTACGTGGCCGACGGCGGAGGGCTGGTGATCTCCCCGGCGTCCCGGGCGGACGTGGCCAACTACAATTCGGGGATCGCCGACAACCTCCTCCCGGCCGACTCGCTCAAGGGGGTCGTCGCGCACCGCCAGGTGGACCCGCCGTTCACCTTCGGCAAGGCGGACCTCGGCCACCCGATCTTCTCGGAGAACTCGAAGGAGCTGATGGGCGAGCTCTCGCGGGTGCCGATCTACCGGACCCGCTCGATCGAGCCCGACAAGAATTCGCGGGTCCTCCTGAGGTACACGGACGACTCCCCGGCCCTCCTGGAACGGATCATCGACGGCCCCAGGCCGGGCAAGGTCCTCCTCTGGACGACGGCCCTCTCGCGAGACCCGCGGCCGAACGACCCGAACGCCTGGAACGACTTCCCCGTGGTCGGCTGGGGGTTCCTCGTCGTGATGGACCAGACCACGGCGTATCTCGCCGGGGCCTCGGGCGGCCGGCTCCAGTACGATGCGGGGGATGACGCGACCCTGTCCCTCGACCCCGAGAAGCAGTTCACCGGGTTCACGATCAAGGGCCCGAAGGCAGCCCAGCCCGAGAGGCTGAACGAGGCGATGACCGGGCCGTTCCTGCTCGTCACCTCGCCCGGAGACCTCGGCCAGTGGACGATTTTCGCCACCACCAAGGAAGGGGCGAAGCGCGAGTACGGATTCAGCGTGAACCCGCCGCTCGGCGAGATGTCCCTGACCCCGCTCGACCCCAAGGACCTGGACGTCCTCTTCGGCAAGGACAAATATCAGCTCGCCGACGACGCCGCGAGCCTCAAGTTCGAGCGAGAGAAGATCATCCTCGGCCGGGAGATCTTCCCGTGGCTGATGGCGCTGATCCTCCTGATCGTCACCCTCGAAAACCTGCTCGCGAACACCTTCTATCGCGAGAAGGTGAAGCCGAAACTCGCGTAGGGTGCATGAAATGCACCATCCCCGCGGCGGCCAGGGCCGCGCTCCCTTGTTTCCTCTCCCGATCGTCCGGGACCCTGGCGGACGGCCCCGCCCCTCCTTCGATCGACCTCAGCGGCCTCGCCATTCGGGGTCGTAGTCGAGCGAGAACCGTCTCTGGACCGTCTCGGCGCGGCCGGGACCGGGTTCCAGGAGGGATTCGATCGCCTGACGAAGCTGGGCGAGGCGGCGGTCGGGCGGGTGGGCGCCGGGCCTCTCCGGGGCCCGGTCGAGCCGGTCGAGGGCGGCGGCCAGCTCCAGGACCCGGCTGCGGATCTCCAGGAACTCGCGGTTCA
The DNA here is from genome assembly GCA_963737655.1 of uncultured Planctomycetota bacterium. GTDB lineage: Bacteria > Planctomycetota > Planctomycetia > Isosphaerales > Isosphaeraceae > JAQGHR01. The sequence goes on from CAVTTN010000002.1 coordinate 941,624, forward strand.
GGACCGTCACATCGTCTCGCGTGGTGATCATCGCGGGCCCTCCCAAGGCGAAGGGCGGGTGCAACCCGCCGGACCTCTTCCACTATAGAGGAAGGTCCGGCGGGTTGCACCCGCCCGAGATCACGGCGGGTTACAACCGCCCCGCGTCCCGATCCGGCTCAATTCGCGGCGCCGACGAGCTCGGGCTCCTCGCCGTTGCGACGCCTCTTCTTGGCCTTGACCTTCTTGGCCTCGGCCACGACGGCGTCGCCCTCGGCCGGGACGAGCCTCTCGGGCTTGGGCAGCTTGAGGTTGTAGGCCATCCCGACGACCGACATGGCGCGAATGAGCATGTAGGTCATGTCGATTTCCCACCACCTCATCCCGTGGCGGGCGGAGGTCTGGAAGGCGTGGTGGTTGTTGTGCCAGCCCTCGCCGTAGGTCAGCAGGGCGACCCACCAGAGGTTGGTGGACTTGTCGCGGGTCTCGTGCGTGCGATAGCCCCAGAGGTGGGTGGCCGAGTTGACCAGCCAGGTCGTGTGGAGGACCAGGATCGAGCGGACGAAGAACCCCCAGACCAGCCACGACATCCCCAGGCCGAACCGGCTGCCCACGGCGTACAGGGCGACCGCCGGCAGGATCACGAACAGGAGGTGCCAGTTGTCCAGGAAGCGATGGACCGGGTCCTTGTAGAGGTCCGGGGCCCACTTCTTGAGATATTCGGGGGTGTGGCGGGAGGTGATGTCCGGGGTCATGAACCAGAACATATGGGCCCAGCCGAACCCGTGATCCTGGGTGTTCGGGCTGTGGACGTCCCCTTCCTCGTCGGAATAGGCGTGGTGGCGGCGGTGGTCGGCGACCCAGCCGACCGCGCCCCCCTCGGAGGCCGAGCAGCCGATGGCCGTCAGGACGTATTCGAACCATCGGGGGCGGACCGCGAAGCTCCGGTGGGTCAGCAGGCGGTGGTACGTCAGCGTGATGCCGACCCCGCCGGTGACCCAGTGCAGGAACACGCAGAGGGCCAGGCCCGACCAGGAGAAGAAGCCGGGGTAGAAGGCGAGCAAGGCCCCGCCGTGGAGCAGGGCCATCCAGATCAGCGGCCCATAGGCCACGTAGTCGCTTCGCGGTTGATCCTGGGAGAGTGTCGTCATGCTGAACCTTCGATCCTGAGGGGGCTCGGGGAGGGCCTCCGCCGAGTCGGGAGGCCTACGGGCCGGCGGGGGGAGGCGAGGCCGGAAGGCGAGGGCGGGCAGACCCGGGCAGTCTAGGGGGGCCAGTCACGACCGGAGGCAAGCCCCGAGGTTATGGGACGGCTCGACCCTCCCGGATCGCTCGCCAATTCCCCGGGCCCCGGACCGGGGCGGGCCGGGCGGGCGTTTCCCCTGGCCGATCGCGAGGCGAAAGTTTACAACGGGCCTACCATTTACGCCAATGTCACTTTCCCGGGCCGACCCATTTTCCCAGGCCCAGATCGCCGAGGAATCCCCGCCATGAGGGGCGTTTTTTGCGACGGCCAGGGGGTCCACCTCGTCCGAGACCTCCCGGATCCGGCCGAAACCCCCGGCGAGGTCGTCCTGAACGTCCTCGCCGCCGGCATCTGCGAGACCGACCTCCAACTCGCCCGAGGTTACATGCAATTTCGAGGGGTCCTCGGCCACGAATTCGTCGGAAAAGACGAAAAAGGCCGAAGATTCACCGCCGAAATCAACGCCGCTTGCCAGAATTGCCCCACTTGTCGAGCGGGCCGGCCGGGCCATTGCCCAAATCGGACCGTCCTGGGCATCCTGGGACGCGACGGGGCGATGGCCGACCGAGTTCGAGTGCCCGAACGGAACCTCCACGCCATCCCCGACGCCCTGGACGACCGCGAGGCGGTGTTCATCGAGCCCCTGGCGGCGGCGTTCCGGATCGCCGAGCAAATCCCGATCGGCCCGGGCACCAGGATGGCGATCCTCGGAGATGGAAAGCTCGGCCTCCTCTGCGCCTGGGTGGCCAGGCTCTCCGGGGCCGAGGTCGCCCTGATCGGCAAGCACCCCGAGAAGCTCGCCCTGGCCGGAGAAGGCATCGCGACCCACCAACTCCCCGACCAGAAGCCGGAAGGCCGCCCCTTCGACGTGATCGCCGACTGCACCGGCAACCCCTCGGGCCTGGCGACGGCCCTCGAACTGGTCCGGCCCCTCGGGACGGTGATCCTCAAGACCACGATCGCCGGGGAACACACCATGTCCCTCGCGCCGATCGTGATCGACGAGGTCAAGATCGTCGGCTCAAGATGCGGCCCGTTCGAGCCCGCCATCGCGGCCTTGACCGATCGAAGGATCGACGTCCGCCCCCTGATCGAGGCGGAATACCCGCTCGACCAGGCCGAGGAGGCGTTCGTCAAGGCGGGAGAGCGAGGGGCGCGGAAGGTGTTGCTGAGGACTTGAGGGGCCAATTGGAAGGGATTGGCCGGATGGCATGCTTACGTCCGTGTCACGCGACACGAAGTTATACCCCCTGAATTGTTCGACAATTTCAAGGGCCTTCGGACGCAACCGACGATCTTTCAAGCGTTTATACGAAGAAACGCCTGAAAATACAATCGCGGCGCGGGGGTATAACTTCGTGTCGCGTGACACGGACGTAAGCATGCCACCCGGCCGTCGGCCGGACGGCTCCCGCTTCGTGAACCGATCGGCCGGGCGAGGGCCGCGGCGCTCGACCGCCGGACGGGCTCGGTGTAGGATGAGGGTGGCTCCCCCGACGCGGCGAGACGACCGAATGGCAAGCCTGATCGATGGACTGTCCCTCCGAACCGCTCCCCTCCCGTTGCGTGTCGACGCAGGTGGGGCCGTCCGAGTCGGCGACAGTCGCATCAGCCTCGACTTGATCGTCGAGCAGTACGATAACGGCATGACGCCCGAGGAGATGGTCCGCGCCTACGACGCCCTGTCACTCGCCGACGTCTACGCGGCGATCGCCTACTACCTCCGGCACCGGGACGAGGTGCGAGCCTATCTGAGGCGTCGGGAAGAGGAGGCGCGAGACCTCAGGGCGACGATCGAGGCCGAGCGCCCGCCGGTCTTGAGGCAGGAGTTGCTCGCCCTCCGAGGCGCCGGGGGGATGGGGAATACTCCGCCTGGCCAGTGACGCCGACGTCCACGGCGACCTCGTCCGCGGCCTGCGCCGCCACCTGTCGGAGATCGATTTGGTCCGCGTCCAGGACGCCCTGCCCAATGGCACGCCGGACCCGGACGTCCTGGCCTGGGCCGCGGCGGAGGGCCGCGTCCTCATCACCAACGACCGGAACACGATGGTCGGTTTCGCCTACCAACGCGCGACCGCGGGGGAGCCGATGCCCGGCCTGATCGCCACCACCAACGACCAATCGATCGGGTCGGCGATCGGCGACATCCTTTTGATCGCCGAGTTCATGCCCGAGGACCAGATCCGGGAGCAGCTCGTGGTGTTCCTTCCCTTCGTCGGATGAAGTCTCGTGCCCCCGGATGCGCCTCCTGATCAGCCCTCATCTCGGCATTCTTGGTTCGATTGTCGCTGGATCGGGCGGCCTGTCAACGAAATGGCTCCGATTCGCGAGCGTTTCAGCCTCCCGATTCGCCGAGTTTCTTGCGGAAATGGTCCTTCCAGCCTTCGTCCAGGAACTTCGCGGCGATGGCCCGGCGGAGGCGGTCGGGGTTTCTCGCCTTGGACGTGTAGAGGTCCACGATCTCGGCGACGGTCGGGTCGTCGGAGGTGGCGATCGGCTCGATCGGGTCTCCCTGGCCGATCTCGCCTTCGGTGGTCACGGCGAAGTAGAAGCCGGTCCGGCCGTTGGCGATCATCCGCTTGAGCATGTCCATCCGGCCGAAGCGGATCCCCAGCTTGAAGCAGGGCAGGCGGGGCTGGGTGACCACGAACTCGGCCGAGCCGATGCGGAAGCGGTCGCCGATCCTCACGTCCTCGGAAAGCCCCTCGGTGGTCAGGTTCTCGCCGAAGGCCGCCCAGGAGAATTCGACGTCCGGAAGCTCTTGACGCCAGGCGTCGTAATGCTCGGAGGGGTAGGCGTAGACGGCCTTGTCGACCCCTCCGTGAACGGTCAGGTCGGACTGCTCGTCCCCCTCGATGTTCAGCGTCGAGACCTTCAGGCGGCGGTCGGTCGGCTCCTTGAAGATGGACGTGAGGACGGTGTTGCCGTCCCATTCGACTTCCCTCGGGCGGCCGACGCTCAGCGACACGACCTTCATGGCAACCCCCGTCTCCCGGGCATTCGTGGCGATCCGACGCATTATAGCGGCGGTGCTCCGCCCCCGACGGTTTCGAGGCACGCCGCGGGGAGGGACCTGGGGATCTGGGGATCGGGAGGCCCAGGCTTGACTGGCGAGACTCCGCCGGCTCTAATCCTGACGCTCGATGGGTGCCCCCGACCGGTTGCCGGCTCCGGGGGAGAATAGGGAAGACGGTGAGAATCCGTCGCGGGGCCGCCGCTGTGATCGGCCAGGCCCCCGGGCGATCGTGCCACTGCCGAATGGCGGGAAGGCCGCCCGGGGTCCGTCCAGGAGCCGAGAGCCAGAAGACCTGCCCGTCGAGCTTCTGTTCCGATGCTCCGGCCTCGAGCATCCGGGCGGGCCGCCTCGCAGGCCGTCTGCGATGGGTCACGTGCCGGAGGGGTCGGACCGGACCCCCCTCGCCCGGCCCGGCGGAAAGGTCTGCGCCCATGTCTCCCCGGCCCTCCGCGCGCCCTCGCGGCTTCACGCTGATCGAGCTCCTGGTGGTCATCGCGATCATCGGCCTGCTCATCGCCCTGTTGCTCCCGGCGGTCCAGGCGGCCCGGGAGGCCGCCCGCCGCGCCCGGTGCACGAACAACCTCAAGCAGATCGCCCTGGCGGCGATGAATTACGAGGGGAGCCAGGGCGTCCTGCCCTCGGGCAGCTATCCCCGGGTCGGCGACCCCTCGGCGGCGAAGCCCTGGCCCGACCACAGCGTCTTCGAGCGCATCCTCCCCTACCTGGAGGGGGGGCCGGCGTTCAACGCCGTCAACTTCGAGCTCACGATCTATCAGAACGAGAACCTGACGATCGAGGGCCTCGGCCTCGCCGTCCTGTGGTGCCCGAGCGATCCCTCGGTGTCGAATCCCACGCCCCTGGTCCGCGTGGCGGCCGAGGCCGACGGCCTGACGTCGCTGTCGTGGTGGAACCCCGCGCCCTGCCCCCGGGGAACTGGACCCAGGCTCACACGAGCTACCGGGGGGTGGCCGGCCTCTGGATCAACCCGCCGACGAGCCTCGCCCCGGCCGCCCTCCAGGCCGCCTCCGCCTCGCAGAACGGCGCCATCTTCATGGACAGCAACGTTCGCCTGGCCGACGTCACCGACGGCCTCAGCAACACCATGATGTTCGACGAGCGGGCCCACGGCTATTCGCGATATTCGGTCGCGACGACGCCCCACTATGCGGATTACTACCCGGCGATCTACGGGGCATGGACCTACGGCTACTACTCGGCCCAGGGGATCTACAACGCGGCCCCGAACCGATTCCCCAGCCCGTACTACCCGTCGAGCTTCCACCCCGGGGGGATCAACGTCGCCTTCTGCGACGGCTCGGTCCACTTCCTCAAGGACTCGATCGACGCCTTCCCCGTCGCCAACGACTACGCCGTCGCCGGCCCGATCCTGAACATCGGCGGCGTCTACAAGCTCGCCCCGGGCGCTCGGGTCCCCGTCTACCCCGCCCTGGCCACCCGCGCCGGGGGCGAGGTCATCTCCGCGAACTCCTACTGACCGGGAGGTCGCGATGCCGCCGGCCCGCCGTCCTGCCGCGCCCCTCCGGGCGCTCCGAATCCTCGCCCTGATCGCCCTGGTCGCCGTGCCGGGCGGCTGCGGGGGCCCGGGCGAGGCCCCAGCCCGACCCCCGAGGGCCAGGTCGGCCCCGGGGAGCCGGACCCCTCGGGCATCCCCCGGCCCCCCTCGGGGGGAGGCGTCCGATGAGTCGCCCGATCCTCGGGACCGCCCACCTCGTCCTGGCCATCGTCGCCGGCCTGCTCGTCGCCTCGACCGGGCTGACCGGGGGCGTCCTGGCCTTCCGGGACGAGATCGACGCCGCGCTCAACCCGTCCCTCCGGGCCATCGAGCCGGCACCGACTTCGCGATCTTTGGGGGAGGTCCTCGCCGCCGTCGAGGCGACCGGCGGGCCGCCTCCCCGGATGATGCTGTTCCCCGACCGGCCCGACCGGGCCTGGCTCGTCCTGCTGGTCGGTCGAGGCCCAACCGACCGCTGGGAGGTGTACGTCGATCCGGGCACCGCGAGGGTCCTGGGCCGCCGACGGTTCGGCTCGGCCTGGACGGAGACAGTCAAGCGGCTCCACGTCGAGCTGTTCGCCGGGCCGACCGGGCGGATCGTCGTGGGGCTGGGCGGCCTGGCCTCGCTCGCCCTGGGGGCCACCGGCCTGGCCCTCTGGTGGCGAGGACGGCCCCGGGGCGCCCCGGTTCGCGGGGCCCTGGCCTCCCATCGTCGGATCGGGATCGTCGGACTGGTCCCCTCGACGATCCTGGCGACGACCGGCGCCCTCCTGATCTTCCGCCCCTACCTGGCCCCCGTCCTGACCCACCTGACCGGCCCCATGCCCCTGGAGACGGTCCCCCTCTCGCGGCTCGATCGCGCCGGGACGCCCCCCTCGGCCGACTCGGTCCGCGACCGGGCGGCCCTCGCCTATCCCGAGGCCCGGGTGACCCGGCTCTACCTGCCCGAAGGGGTGCGGGGCACTTACGCCATCCGCCTCCGCCTGCCGGGGGACGACAACCCGCACGGCAACACGGCGATGAGGTTCGATCGCTACAGTGGCGAGATCCTCCAGGAGCACAGCTCGCGGGGGGCATCGGCCTCGCAAAAAATCCTCTGGTATGCCGCCTATCCCTGGCACACCGGCGACGCCCTGGGGACGACGGGTCGGGCTATCGTGGCCCTCTCCGGGCTGGTCCCCTCCGCGCTCCTGGCCACCGGCCTCGCTTCATGGCTGTCCCGTCGTCGGGCGAGGAACAAGGGACGGAGCGAATCATGGCTCGGGAGCGCCCCGGGCGTTCGGCGGGAGCTCGGGTCTCCGGAAATGGATCAGCCCCGATCGATCCGAGGGCTGGAGGCAGGTTCCTGAACCGTGGCTTCCCTCAGACTGTCCCGGACGAGGCCGCCGTGCTATCTTGGTCCGTCCGGGAGTCTTCGCCATGGAGGGACCGCTCGTGATCGAGTCTCTTTCCTTTCCTCGTGCATCGCGACGTGCCCTGGTGCTCGGGACCGTGACCTTGCTCATGGCGCTCTCGGCCCTTGGGGCGAAGGTCGAGACGTGGCGGCAAGACGCCTCGGCCACGTTCTCCAAGGGGAAGAAGGAACGCGTGGTCGTCAGCGATTCCGGCCGCGTGCGACTGGGCCGGAAGGTCGAGGCGGTCGGCTCTCTGGAGGCCGTCCACGTATGGGACCTCGCCCGGGCGGCCGACGGCTCGCTCTATGCCGCGACCGGGAGCTCGGGCAAGGTCTTCCGCAAGGAGAAGGGGAAGGCCGATTGGTCGGTCGTCCACGATTCGGACGATTCCCAGGCCCTTTCGGTGGCGATCACCGCCGACGGCCGGGTGTTCGTGGGGACCGGGCCGAGCGGGTCGGTCGTCGAGGTCTCCGACCCGAAGGCGAAGCCCGAGAGGCCCGACCCGGCCGTCAAGTACATCTGGGACCTGGCCGCCGATGCCGACGGCGGGCTCCTGGCCGCCACCGGGCCGACGGGGCAGCTGTGGAAGCGGTCGAAGGAGGGGAAATGGTCGGTCCTCCTGGACAGCAAACACCCGCATCTGCTCTGCGTGGCGGTCGGGCCCGACGGCTCCATCTTCGCCGGGAGCGACGGCGAGGGCCTGATCTACAAGGTCGCGCCCGGAGGCAAGGTCTCGGTCCTCTATGATGCGCCCCAGGCCGAGATTCACACGTTGAAGATCGGTCCCGACGGCGCCCTGTTCGCCGGGACGGCCGTGGAGGCGGGCGGAGGAGGCGGGGCGCCGGGCGGCGGGCCTCCCCGGGGGTTTGCCTCGGCGGTTGAGAACGAACCCCGGGGGGCCGATCGAGTGGTCCGGCTCGCCTCGTTCCAGGAGCCCCCCAAGGGTCGGCCCGAGCCTCCCGCCCCGGGCGATCGGCCGAGCGGAGGGACGTCCCCCCGGCCCGGACCTCCGGGAGAGAACTCGGTGTACCGGATCGGGCCCGACGGGGCGCCTCGCGAGGTCTTCAAGGCCAAGGCGCTGATCTATGCGATCGCGTTCGCCGACGATCGCCTCGATGTGGGGACCGGGCCGAGGGGCAGATTTACGAGGTCCGCGACCTCGGCCGGGAATCCTCGCCGATCGCCCGGCTCGACCACAGCCAGGCCCTTTGCCTGCTCTCCGGCGAGGGCGGGGAAGTCCTGATCGGCGCGGGCGATCCGGGCGGGGTGTTGCGCCTGGTGCCGGGTTACGTCGCCTCGGGTTCGCTGACCTCGGAGGTCCACGACGCCAGGTTCGTCAGCCAGTTCGGGACGGTCTCGTGGAAGGCGGACGTGCCGGAGAAGACCTCGGTGAAGGTGCAGGTGCGAACCGGGAACGTCTCGGAGCCCGATCCGACGTGGTCGGAATGGTCGGCGGCGTTGACCGACGGCTCGGGGTCGAAGCCCGGGGTGCCTCCGGGGCGGTTCGTGCAGTACCGGGCGATGTTCGAGACGGGGGCGCCGGCCGAGACGCCCGAATTGCGGTCGATCGCCCTCCATTTCCAGGCCGGCAACCTCCCCCCGGAGCTGTCCAAGATCACCGTGCCGGACGTCTCGACGGCCGACGGCGCGACGAGGCAGGCCCGGATGGCCCTGCGATGGGACGCCAGCGACCCGAACGACGATGAGCTGACCTTCACCCTCCTGTTCCGCAAGGAGGGCTGGCCCGAATGGATCAAGCTGACCGACCCGCCGATCGCCGAGAAGCTCTATTCGTGGGACGCGACGGCCGTCCCGGCGGGCGTGTACCGGCTGAAGGTCGTGGCGAGCGATCGGCCGTCGAACCCGGACGGCTCGGCGTTCTCCCGGGAGCTCGTCAGCGAGCCGTTCCTGGTCGATCACCAGGCGCCGACCGTGGCGATCTCGGCCGAGGGGAAGACCTTCAAAATTGCCCTGAAAGACGACCTGACGAGGCTGGTGAAGGCCGCCTACGCGCTGGACGGCGGAGAATGGACGGCGATCTTCCCGGACGACGGCCTGTTCGACTCGACGGCCGAGACGATCACGCTCAAGCTGCCCGATTTGAAGCCCGGAGCCCACGTGTTGACCGTCCGAGCCACCGACGCGGCCGGGAACGTGGGGACGGGCGACGTGGTGAAGTAGGGTGCATGAAATGCGTCACGACCCCGGCGGGCAAGACCCGCCCCCGTCGCGACGATGGCCGCTAGAATTGGGGACGTTTCTCGTCGAATTCACGGATTCGTGATTGCGGAACGCCGTGAAGGTCATCAGGATTGCTCACGGCAAACGTTTGGGCGCGTGCCCCGACGACCGCGGCCGCTCGGATCACGGAGGAGAACGATGGGGTTCGACCTCGGTCAGGCATTCAGCGACGTCGGGCATGCCTTCGGGGATGCGGCCGGCGCCATCGCGAAATTCGGCGAAGGCGCGGTGAAGGACCTGGAGAAGGTCGGCGGCGACATCGAACACGCCGCCGAGACGTTCGTCGAGGGCGTGGGCAACGTGCTGGCGGCGCCGTTCAAGGGGCCGGGCGGGTTCGTCGGCCTGCTCGTCACGGCCGCCGGGTTCGTGATCGAGGCGGCGACCGGGGCCGCGATCCCGGTCCTGGTGCTCGGCCTCGGGGCCGCCGCCGTGACCAACGCCCTGGTCAAGACCCGGCGGATGACGGCGGCCGAATATCGGTTCGCCCAGCGGGTCTTCGGCACCACCCTGCCCGACCCGTCGCGGATCGTCCTGACCAACATGACGGGCCTCGGCGGGAGGCCGTTCACCGTCCCCAACCTGGCCGGCGAGTTCGTCGTCAACCTCGGCGACGACGTCTACCCCGACCCGCCCAATCGCCGGAGGCCGGGCAAGAACGAGATCAACGGCGAGCTGTTCATCCACGAGCTGACCCACGCCTGGCAGATCCAATATCGCTCGATCGTGAGCGTCATCTGCGACTCGGTCCCCAACCAGTTCAAGTACTCGGTCCTGGGCGACAGGAGCGTCTACTACGCCACCGGCGGCGGCAAGGCGTTCGGTGACTACACCCTGGAGCAGGAGGCGACGATCGTCGAGTACTGGTACCGGGACGGGCTGCGAGTCTACCACCCGTTCTACCGCTACATCGTCGATAACATCCTGGCGCGATCGCCGTTCGGCGCCTCGACCGACCGCGCCCAGGCCGGTTGGCAGTTGTGCAAGAAGTGCCAGATGTTGTTCTACGGCAGCAGTTCCGCGATGGGCGGCGTCTGCCCGGCGGACCGACGGCCGCACGACGGCGGCGGGAGCTCCGACTACCGCGTGCCGTACCCGACCCTCGACGTCGGCCCGTCGCTGGACGGCTGGCACTGGTGCCGCAAGTGCGGCGGCCTATTCTACAACACCGGCAGCGGCACGGGCGGCGTCTGCGCCGTGGACAACAACGTGAGGACGGCCTCGGGTTCCGTCCAGATCGATCCCAGGACCGGGAAACAGATCATCGGCAGCTTCAGCCAGTCGGCCCCGGCCCAGGGGCACGTGGCGGCGGCCAACCCCTATCGGCTCCCGCTGTACCGCCACGACCCGGTGACGGTCAAGACGACCTGGCCCAACGGGTTCCTCGGCGGGGGCATCGGCTACACCATCGACTACAACGACGGCGGCCAGGCGAACTGGCGCTGGTGCCACAAGTGCCAGGCCATGTTCTTCACCGGCGGCATGGTGCAGAACGGCGTCTGCCCGCAAGGGGGCCCCCACGACAGCACCGGCAGCCTGAGTTACCTGATGTTCAACACGGACAGCTTCTCCGACGGCCTGCGCTGAGGCCCGGCGTCGGGGAGTCTCCGCGGTCGCCCGGCGAATCCATCCGGGTGGGCGGACCCCTTCGGGCCGGGCCCCGAATTTACCTTCGGACCGAGATCGACGGCCCGGGCCCGACCCATCCCTGGGGGCTGGGGCGGACGGGCCAGACGCTGGTGACCCCGGGCTGGCGGCGGTCGAGCCAGTCGACGACGGCGGGGAAGACCTCGGCCGGGGCGTATCGGCTCCAGACGAGGTCGCAGTGGCCGTAGTCGTCGGCGTGGCCGTCCTGCTTGCCGAACCTCAGGAGGGTCTTGTCCTGGCTGCTGGTGGCGTTGAAGGTGAGGAGCGTGGAGGGGATGTCGGACATCACGTCCCCTTCGCCGGCGATCATCAGCAGGGGGACGGCGACTTTGGGCAGCATCGCGGCGTAGTCGGTCCGGCGATCGGCCGAGACGAAGTGGCCGTGCTGGAGGTACGGGTCGAGCTGCTTCAGGGCCCCTCGGCCGGGGTTCTCCAGGGTGTAGCCGTAGAAGCGATCGATGGTGCGGTCGTTGACGTTCTCGGCCGTGTAATAGAAGCCGTCGATGGTGGAGAGCCCCGGCGGCCTTCCGTACATCATCGGCCGCGCGAGGCGGCCGGTGCTGACGACGTGGAGCATCGTCCTCAGGGCGCGATTGGCCAGGAGCATGCTCGACTGGGGAGCCTCGGCCTGGATGACCGTGGAGCCCATCCCCACGAAGTTGGCCACCCTCCAGGCGTCGGGCTGGGTCTCCAGATACGCGAACATCAACATGCCGCCGAGGCTGTGGCCGACCCAGTTCACGCGGTCCTGCCCGGTCTCCTCGCGGACGTGGCGGAGGATCGCCGCGACGTCGTGCTTGACGATGTCATCGACGTTCCATCGCCCCTCGCCGACCTCCAGGAACGGCGTCTGGCGCAAGGCGGCGTTGACCTTGCCGATCGCGCCGACCTTCTGGCTGGCGCCCGAGCCGCGAAGGTCGCAGATGAAGACGTCGTAGCCCCGGGCGGCGAGCTGCTCCGCCAGGTGGCTGTCGGTGATCGTCCAGAAGGTGCCGTTGAGGCCCAGGCCGTGGCAGAGGACCACCGGGAGCTTGCCCGGGTCGAGCTTCGCGGGGCGGACCCGGCGGATGCCGATCCTCCAGCCGTCGTCGGTCAGGGCGAAGGATTCGGCGCAGGGCCGGTGGTACGGGTCGGTGGCCTTGCACCTCATGGAGGCGCAGCCGGGCAGGGCCGCCAGGGTGAAGATGGCGGGGGCCAGGAGTCGGAAGATCCGCGAACCGTCCCGCGTCGGCATCGGCCGGGGAGTCCTTCCCTTGCCCTGCTCGGAGCCCACCCTCGCCGTCGGCGCCGTCCGTGACGCCGGGCCGGGTCGGGCCTCGTCCGGGGAGTGTATCGGAACGCCCCAGGCGCGGGAACGCGAGTTCCCGCAAACCCGCCCCTCGCCATCGCTCCGACCCTCTATCGGCCGGCGCAGGCTCGGGGCTTTGGCGGAGGCGAGGCAAGACCGGGCGATTCGCGAGGCCGACGGCCGGCCGTCCTCAGTCGAACGGCGACCTCAGCTCGGGAGAGCCGGATCGATCCAGGGCGAAGCCCAGGCCGGTCGAGAGGCCGATCAGGCTCGAAAGGCCGCCGATCACCACCGAGAACGCCGCCAGGGCCGCGCCATGATCGGCCATCCGGTCGAAGAGTCGCATCTCTCACCTCAATCGCGAACGATAGACGTTGCGTGAATGCGCGGTGTCTTGCATGGCACCGTCCATTGCGAAAACGGTGCCGACCTGATTCCTTCCGGCAATCCTAGGCCACGCGATGGAGAGGTGTCCAAGGGTGTCGTGTGCCCTGATGCTTTCGAACGGCCCGCGGCGTACAATCGGCTTCGGAGATCTCAGATCGGGTCGTCAGGGGGCGCCTCCGCGATGAGCTTGACCGTGAAGAGTCCCGCGTTTCTCGAGGGGCATCCCATTCCCGCCCGCCACACCGAGGACGGCGAGGACGTCTCGCCCGCCCTGTCCTGGACGACCCCGCCGAAGGGGGCCGTCGAATTCGCGCTGATCGTGGACGATCCCGACGCGCCCGGCGAGGACCCGTGGGTCCACTGGATCCTCGCCCGGATTCCGGCGACCCGCGACGCGCTGCCCGAAGGGTTCGGCCGATCGGGACGACCGGCCGACGTCCCGGCGGGGCTCGTCGAGGGCAAGACGAGCTGGGGGACGGTCGGCTATCGAGGCCCCGCGCCGCCTCCGGGCCACGGCGTCCACCACTACCACTTCAAGCTCTACGCGCTGGACGCCTCCCTGGACATCCCCCCGGGCATCGCCAAGCACGACCTCCTGGAGATGCTCTCCGGGCACGTCCTGTCGCGAGGGGAACTCGTCGGGACCTATAAACGTCCGTAGGGTCGGCTTCGCGCACGCTTCGGAATGAGGTTGCCCATGTCCTCGGCCGACCCTTACGACGCGATCCCCTACGGGGCCGGGGCCCATGAGGATACGCATCCCTCGCGGATCGCCGCGATGGCCCGGCTGTTCGGGGTCGAGACCGCGGCCGTGGCGACGTGTCGGTTCCTGGAGCTGGGCTGCGCCCGGGCGGCGAACCTGCTGCCCATCGCCTCGGGCTTGCCCGGGGCCCGGGTCGTCGGCATCGACCGGACCGAGAGCCAGGTCAAGGACGGCCGGGAGCGGGCCGACCGCCTCGGCCTGACCAACCTGGACCTCCGGGCGATGGACATCCTGGACGTGGACGATTCGCTCGGCTCGTTCGACTTCATCGTCTGCCACGGGGTCTATTCCTGGGTGCCGGACGCCGTCCGCGAGAAGCTCCTGGAAGTCTGCCGGGCCAACCTGGCCCCGGGGGGCGTGGCGTATGTGAGCTTCAACGCCTTTCCCGGATGGCACTTGCGGAATCTCTCGCGAGACGCCATGCGGTTCCACGCCGGAGCGATCGCCGACCCGGCCGCCCGCGCCCGGCAGGCCCGAGGGGTCCTGGATTTCCTCGCTCGGGCCGTCCGAGAGCCGGAATCCGCCTTCGGACGGGCGCTGGCCGAGGAAGCCGCCGGGATCGCCGGCTCGGAAGATTGGCTGATCCTCCACGATGGCCTCGCGGACTTGAACCGCCCGGTCTACTTCTCCGAGTTCGTGGATCACGCCGGGGCCCACGGCCTGAAGTTCCTGGCCTCGGCCTACTTCCGCTCGCCTGACAACGGCGTCCCTCCGGCCGTCGAGGGCATCCTCGCCGGCCTCGCCCCGGACCGCCTCCGTCGCGAGCAGTACCTCGACTGGTTCACCGGGGCCGCGTTCCGCCGGCTGTTGCTCGTCGCCGACGACCAGCCCATCGACGAGGCGCCTTCGGCCCCGAGGGTCGTCGGCCTGACGGCCCGCCTCCGCGCCCGGCCGATCCGCGAGGCGCCCGACGTGGCCTCGGACGCCCCCGAGGAGTTCCGCTCGCCGCTGGGGGACTCCCTGACCACCTCGTCGCCACGGGTCAAGGCGGTCCTGACCGCCCTGTTCGAGGCCGGTCCGGCCGGCCTGGACGTTGCGGAGATCGACTCGGCCCTGGCGGCGAAGCTCGGGCCCGTGGCGACGGAAGACCGGCCGACGACCACCGAAATCCTCCTGGCCTCGGCCCGATCCAACCTGATCAGCCTCCATGCCCACCGGCCGGAGGTGGTCGCGACGGCCGGGCCGACCCCTCGGGCCGTCGCCTGGGCCCGGATTCAGCTCGAATCCGGCTCCGACGCCACCAACGCCTATCACGAGCAGATCGAACTCGGGGATTTCGACCGCCGGGCCCTCCTCCTGGCCGATGGCCGGACCCCCCGCTCGGAAATCGCCCCGAAGCTGGCCGAGGAAGGCCAGGCCCGGGCCGACGAGGCCGAGATGCTCCTGGACGAGGCCCTCGGCCGGCTCGCGGGCGCGGCGTTCCTGACCGGCTGAGGTCGGCCGGCGGGCGCATCCACCCAAAAAATCATGGAAGCCCTGGCGACTTTCCCGGGAGATGTTCTAGGGTCTCCAGAGGGCCCCTGCGCCCGGGACGAGGAGGCGGTGGAACACCTCTCAGGGACGCCAGACCGATGAGACTCCCCACGGGATTGGTCTGCTCCGAGTGCGGCCGGAGCGCGGAGACGAGCGACGAGGGGCGAGACGGGCAGCCCTGGGAATGCCCGAGGTGCGGCGCGGCGGTCGTGCCGTCGGACGAGACCACGAAGGACCGGCCTCCGCTGTCGCACACGCCGGCCTCGCTCGAATTGACGCCGAGGAGCGGCACCGGCTCGATCGAGGCCGGGGCGATCACCGGCCTCGGCCGGTTCCGGGT
Source organism: uncultured Planctomycetota bacterium (assembly GCA_963737655.1). GTDB lineage: Bacteria > Planctomycetota > Planctomycetia > Isosphaerales > Isosphaeraceae > JAQGHR01. The sequence continues at coordinate 956,908 of CAVTTN010000002.1, forward strand.
CCGCGACGTCCTGGGAGGCGGCGGGTTCGGCCAGGTCTTCCGCGCCTTCGACCCCCGCCTCGATCGCGACGTGGCCCTGAAGGTCCTCCGCGACCCCAACCCGCCCCCCCGGGTCATCGAGCGGTTCTTCCGCGAGGCGAGGGCCGCCGCCGGGCTCGACCACCCTTATATCGTCGCGATCCATGACGCGGGCCGGGATGCCGGCCGGTGCTGGATCGCCTATCAATACGTCGCCGGACCGACCCTGGCGAGGCTCCGCGATGACGGGCCCCTGCCGATCCGCCGGGCCGTGGAGATCGTCCGGGCCCTGGCCGACGCGCTGGATCATGCCCACGGCCGGGGGGTCTTTCACCGCGACCTGAAGCCGGCCAACGTCCTGATCGACCTGACCGGCCGCCCCCGCCTGACCGACTTCGGCCTGGCCCGCCGGCTGGATCTCGACGCCACGCTGACGACCGACGGCGCGATCCTGGGGACGCCGGCCTACATGAGCCCGGAACAGGCCGCCGGCCGAAGCCACGAGGCGGATGCTCGGAGCGACATCTACAGCCTCGGCGTGATCTTCTACGAATTACTCTGCGGGCGAAAGCCGGCCGACCTGCCGAGCGGGGCGCCGTCGTGGAAGCTCGGGCCGTCGGCGACGATCGTCCCTCCTCGACGCCGGGACCGCTCGATCCCCCGGACCCTGGACCGCATCTGCCGGAAGGCCCTGGCCTTCGACCGGGCCGACCGCTACCCCGACGCCCGCTCGCTCTCCGCAGACCTCGGCCGATGGCTCGCCGGCCCATCTCCCGTGGTGAAGAGGGTCGGCAAGGCGGCTATCCTGGCCGCGACGTTCGTGGTCGCCGTGGTGGCGAGGGGGGCGATGCCGGCCGGCGCGAAGACTCCGGCTCCGTCGCCCTCGCCGGCCGGCGCGACCAGGGACGCCCCGAAGCCGGCCCCGACGGTCGAGGTCGCCGATGAGCCCCGGCCGGTCGTCGCGTCGTCCCCATTCGTGGGCAACTCGGCCTCGATGAGGGTCCACAACGAGCATTGCTCGTACATCGGCACGATGAACGACCGGAACCGGAGGCGATTCGCCAGCCTGGACGACGCCCTCCGCGGCGGATACAAGCCGTGCAGCACGTGCCTCCGGCCCCTGATGGGTTCGGCCATCCGGGACGCCCACGCCGGGCCATGAGCGCGTCGGGCTCAAGCGGGTTGACAGGAAGTTCCGGGCGGCATGCCCTCAGACGCCGTGGGCATGCCGCCCGGAACCCATCGTTCGCGGACCGATCCGGCGAGCCGGGGGCCGGAGAGTCCGGGCCCCGGGGTTCATGAAGGCGAAGACGCGAGGCTCACTTGGCCGGGGGAATCAGGACGGTGTCGATCACGTGGATCACGCCGTTGGTGCAGGCGATGTCCGTCTTGATGACCTTGGCCTTGCCGATCATGACCTTGCCGTCCTCGACCTTGATCGCGACGGTCTTGCCCTCGACCGTCTTGACGTTCTTGCCGTCGAGCTTGACGACGTCGGCGGCCATCGCCTTGGCCGGGATCACGTGGTACTTCAGGATGGCGATGAGCTTCTCCTTGTTCTCGGGCTTCAGGAGGGTCTCGACGGTCCCCTCGGGCAGCTTTTCGAACGCCTCGTCGTTCGGGGCCAGGACGGTGAACGGGCCGTCTCCCTTGAGGGTGTCCACCAGGTCGGCGGCCTTCACGGCGGCGACCAGGGTCTTGAACTTGCCGGCGGCCACGGCGGTGTCCACGATGTCCTTCTCGGCCGCGAAGGCGGGAGCGGCGAACGCCGCGACGACGAAGAGAGCCAGAACCTTGCGCATGGATGCGTCCTCCCCTGGCCGCGCGGAGGCCCCGCGCGGCGACCGAACTCCACCCCAAACCCAAGCCCTAGCTTGAGTTAAACGGAGTTCCTTGCGAGGCCGATTGTAGGCGAGGGCCCGCGCCCGGCCAGGGACTCGCCGAAATTTTTTTCGCGATCTCTTCGACGAGACGCGAGTCCGGCGCGCCGCCTCAGCCGCGCGAGGCGGCCTCGACGAACGCGCGGGTGAGGCCGATCAGGTCGTCGCACAGCGGCGAGAGGTCGGGGGCGGCTCCGCCGTCGGCCAGGGCCCGCAGCTGGTCGCGAAGGGCGTCCAGGGGCGGGTGGAGCTCGCGGGCCAGGAGGTCAAGAAGGGCGCGGCGGTCGGCGGCGGCGACCGGTCCCGGGTCGGGTGTCTCGCGAGAGGTCATGACATGCCGTCCCCCACGATCGGCCGGGCCGAGGCTCGCGGACGTCGGCCGAGGGGGGGATCGGCCGGGACCCGGGGCGAGTCCCGGCATCGATCGATCCCCGGGGGAGATCGAGCCTCCGAGCCTCTCGCCATCGATCGACGATCAAAGATCCTCATCCTCGGGCGCCGAGCGATGCGAGGAGTGGCGAGAGATGGGGATCGGGCCGTGGCCTCGGGACTCGGGTGCCGGCGCCATCGGCGGGGCGCCCTCGAGCAGCTCGTCGGCCTGGACGATCGACTCGGCGAGCTTGGCCATCGGCATCCGCCGGTCCTGGCTCTGCCTCTGGAGGAAGCGGAAGGCCTCGGGCTCGCTCATGTTCCGCCGGGTCATCAGGATGCCCTTGGCCCTCTCGATCAGCTTGCGCTCGCGGAGGGTCAGCTCCAGCGCGGTCACGTTCTCGCGGAGGGTCTTGACCTCGCGGGCCCGGGCCACGGCCGTCTGGATGGCGGCGTGCAGGCTCGGGCTGGTCACCGGCTTGAGCATGTACTGGATCACGCCGTCCTGAACGGCCTGGTCCACGAGGTTGGGGTGGCCGTGGGCCGTCAGGATGATCACCGGAGTGCCCGGGTCCTGGGCGATCTGACGGGCGGCCGACAGGCCGTCCAGGCCGGGCATCTCGATGTCCATCATGACGATGTCGGGCAAGGTCCGGCGGCAGACCTCGATGGCCCTCTGGCCGTTGTCGACGACCGCGACCACGTCGTAGCCCAGGGCTTCGAGCTGGCCCTGGAGGCCGGCCGCCACGGGTTTCTCGTCGTCGGCGATCAGGATCTTGCAGAGACGATTCATCGGGAGGGCTCCTCGCGCGGTCCGTCGCGGACGGCGCGAACACGGATCACGACGGACGCCGTCGCGGCCTCGAAACGGGCGTCGTCGTGCGTTCTTCCATTGTCGCCAGGTCGGTCGGATTCGGCAAGCGCCGAGCAGAACCGCCGACCGTGGCTTGACGATGGAGAGGCGAACATGCACAATTCGTACCCAAGTCGTGCGGACCGCCCTCCCTCCACCAACTTCCCCCCGAGACCGGAGCCCCCAACGCCGTGCCCCGCCACACCGCCCCGATCCTGGCCTTCGGAGACCTGGTCGAGGGGGACGAGTGGGAAAGCCCGGGCCGGACGGTCACCGAGGCCGACGTGGTGAACTTCGCCGGCCTCTCCGGCGACTTCAACCCGATCCACGTCGATCATCACGCCGCGGCCGACGGCCCGTTCGGCAAGCCCGTGGCCCACGGCCTGCTCGGCCTGGCCATCGCCAGCGGCCTGGGCACCCACGCGCCCAGGGTGGACACCCTGGCCTTCCTCGCGATCCTCGAGTGGAAGTTCCTGGAGCCGATCGCCTTCGGCGACACGATCCGGGTCGTCACGAGGGTCGAAGCCCTGGAGGCCCGGGCCCGAGGACGTCGGGGAATCGTCACCTGGAGGCGAACGGTCCTGAACCAGCACGGCAAGATCGTCCAGGAAGGGCGGACCCAGACCCTCGTCCGCGGCCGGGACGCCAAGCCCGGCCCCTGACCTGACCGTCCGCCCAGTCCCTCTTGAATCCAGTCGAGGTGCGCCGTGCGTCGCTATCGGACCGAGATCCTGATCCCGCCGGATCGCACCGTCGTGTTGCAACTGCCGGTCAACGTCCCGCAAGGCTGGGCCACGGTCACCGTCGAGTTCCACGAATCCCCCCAGGACGAGCACTCCGAGGCCGACCCCGACCGCCAGGACATCGAATGGTGGGACGAGTTCGACGAGGGGGAGGCCGCCGGGGCCGAGGATGAGGAATGACCGAATCCCGGATATCCCGTAGGGTGCATGAAATGCACGATCCTCGGAACGGGCAAGGAGGCCCTCAAGGTGGACCAATCGCTGATCCGTGAAGACCAGACCCAGACCCAGGAATGGATCGGCCGGTTCGACCGCGCGAACGGCTTCCTCAAAGCGCTCCTGATCGCCAGAATCAGCATGGTGGTCTCGATCCTCATCGCCACGATCGGGGCGGTCTGGAGCGCCGGCCGGATCTCTCAGGCCGTGGAAGGTCATGAGCGGAGGATCGAGAAGATCGAAGGCGACCACGAGGGCCGGGCCGATCTCCAGCGTTCGATCGACCGAATCCCGCAGACCCTCGACGCTCGGCGGCCCGCCTCGGCAAAATAAACGGGAAGGTGCGGCCAGGGGAAATTCCCGGAGTCAGCTCCGGCCGGCCCGCGACTGGTCGCCGAAGGGATTTCATCCGCGATGACCCCGGATTTCATCCAGCTTCACAGCGGATTCGCCCCGGATGGCCCGATTCGGATCGTCCCCCGACGGCGAGGTCGTCCATCGCGGAGGCGGCCTTGCGATCTCGCGCCTCGGCGCGGGCGTCGTGATCGTCACCGGGGCGGTGCTGGTGGGGCTTCGGCTCCTGAAATTCGCCCTGTTTCACCGACCTTGAGACGCTCGGTCGATCGCAAGGCCCGGCGGATCGCCGGCGCCCAGGCGATCGCCGTGGCGACCACGATCGCCGCGAAGACGGTCACGGCGAGGATGTCGGAAGTCCTTCGATCCAGGACCATTCCGAACACCCTTCGAACGAACATTTGAATGAACGAGGAGTCCGGGACGGCGATCCCGCGGCCTCGGCGGATCCGGAAGTGCCAGTCGGTGCAGAGGCAGTAGCCCCAGCCGTAGAACGCCCCCATCACGAACCAGGAGAACGCCGTCATCCCCAGGACGATCAGATGCCACGGCCGGGTCTTCTTCCACGCCCAGCCGACCATGTTGAAGGCGATCAACACCGCGTGAAACACGAAGAACCCGTGGTCGAGCAGGGCGTCCATCGAGGCAATCACCCTCCCAGGTTCAAATCGGTGAAGGCTTTCACCTGCTTGACGATCGCCGGCTCGGTGGGCAGCCTCTCGATGCTGCTGGCGCCGAAGAACCCGGCGATCCCCCGGGTGTTCGCGAAGATATAGGCCGCGTCCTCGGGCTCGGCGATCGGCCCTCCGTGGCACAGGACGATCAGGTCGGGCCGGACGGCCTTCGCGGCGTCGGCCATCGCCTGGACCCTCCGGGCCGCCTCGGGCAAGTCCATCGCCGATTTCGCGCCGATCATCCCCTTGGTGGTGAGGCCGACGTGGGGGACCAGGACATCGGCGCCGGCCTCGGCCATCAGGCGGGCTTCCTCGGGGTTGTGGACGTAGGGGCACGTCAGGAGGCCCATCTCGCGGGCCAGGGCGATCATGGCGACCTCCTTGTCATAGCCCATCCCGGTCTCTTCCAGGCCCTGGCGGAAGACGCCGTCCACCAGGCCGACGGTCGGGAAGTTCTGGACGCCCGAGAACCCGGCCGCCTTCACGTCGGCAAGGAAATTCCTCATGATGCGGAACGGGTCGGTCCCGCAGACCCCGGCCAAAACCGGAGTCCTGTCGACCACGGGCAACACCTCGCGGGCCATCTCCATCACGATCGCGTTGGCGTCGCCATACGGCATGAGCCCGGCCAGGCTCCCGCGACCGGCCATCCGGTATCGGCCGGAATTATAAATGATGATCAGATCAATCCCGCCGGCCTCGGCGCACTTGGCGCTCAGGCCCGTGCCGGCCCCCCCGCCGACGATCGGGCGGCCCGAGGCGACCTTGGAGCGGAACCGGGCGAGGATGGCGTCTCGGGATTCGGGCATGTTCGACCCTGGAAGCATGGAGGATGGAAAGGACACCTGGAGGGTGCATGAAATGCGCCATCTTCGATCGCATCTTCCATCGAAGATGGCGCATTTCATGCACCCTACGGGTGGCCCTGGGCGATTGGCGCCAATCGCCCCACTTCGGGGAAGCCGAGCTTCTCAAAAAACCCGGGGGATGGGCCGGGCCCGACGATCACCTCGGCGAGCCCTTCGGCCGAGGCGCGATTCAACAGCGTGGTGAGCAGCCGCGAGCCGATCCCGTGGTTTCGGACCTCACCGGCCACGCCCACGGCGACGATCTCGCCCGACCGCCCGCGCCTGGCCATCACCGCCGCCGCCACGATCCGGCCGTCCGGCCCCCGGACGATCAACGTCTCGTCGATCCAGGCGGACAGGTCTTCGACTTCCAGCCCGAGCCCTCGGAAGAACCCGGAGACGTCCGCCAGCTCGTCCGGCTCGGCCCAGGATGTGGCCATCCTCGTCCGTTCGCGGAGCCTCGGGTCGAAGTCCTTCATCATGTCCAGGAGGAGCCGGGCCGCGGCGTCGGCGAACTTGGGGTCGTTGATGTGTTCCGGGCGTTCGAGGATGGGGATGTCGGGCCGATCGGCCAGCCCCTGGCGGATCGCGGCGAACAGCGAGGCATTCGCCTCCGGGTCGTGGAACGGCTGGCCCGGGGCGTCGAGCGCCGACACCCCGCCGAGGGGGAGGATCACGGCGGTCGGGCCGATCGCCGTCTTCACGGCGTCGGCCAGCCGGCGGCCGATCGCGGCCGATTCCTCGGCGGTCGTCCTCATCAGGGTCACGTTGGCGTTGTGGACGTGGAACAACCGGCCGGAGAAGCGGTCGGGGACGGTCTCCCTCGGCCCGAAGTTCACCATGTCGAGCGCGCCGACGCTCACGACCTGGGGGACGCCCTTCCTCGCCGCCGCCTTCAGGCGATCGGGGCCGGCCGAGAGGATGCCGCCGACGATCTCGTCGGCGAGCTCGGTCGTGGTCAGGTCCAAAACGCCGGAGACCCGGCCGTCTCGGATCAGACCCTCCATCGCCTGGCCGCCGACTCCGGTGGCGTGGAAGACGAGGACCTCGCAGCCCAGGGCTTCGAGACCCACGCGGGCCCGATCGACGCTCGGCGTCGTCACGCCGAACATCGTCGCCGCGACGACCGGCCAATCCTCGTCGTCGATCGCGAGTTCCTGGCGTTCCCGCCGGATGGACCGAGGCGAGAGCGGGCCGCTGGTCGAGAGGTCCGCGTCCACGAACACCACGTCGGGAAGGCTCCTCGTCGCCATCCCGGCCATCGCAAAAGCCGCGTTCGTCAAGACGGTCTTCGTGATCCGGTTCAGCCCGGCGATGTCTGCGACCGAGTGCATCATGAGGATGTCGCTGCCGACGACGAACGGGCGGGTCTGGCCGCTGGCCAGGGTGCTGACCATCAGTTTCGGCACGCCGAAGGGCAGGGCCCGCATCGCGGCCGTCCCGATCGTCGTCCCGGCCGACCCGCCGATCGCGAGGACGCCCTCGACCTCTCCCCGGGCGTGGAGATCGACCACGATCGACGCCACCCCTCGGGCCGCCGCCTCCACGGCCCGGCCGCGATCGCCGGCGGCCTTCAATTCGTCCGCCGAAGTCCCGGCGCGGAAGAACACGCGCTCGCGATCGACGTCCGCCTCGCACCGAGGGGGCCCGAGAGAGCCGGCATCGATCACGATCGAGCCGACGCCCGACCGCCTGAGGAGGTCGCGGACGAACGCGAGTTCCGCGCCCTTGGTATCGAGGGTCGCGATCAAAACGACGGGCATGGCGGATCGTTCCCCTTCGCTCCGACGCCCTCTCTGGCCCCTCGGCCGACGATCGGGCATAATCGCCGGCCCCGGGCGGGTTCGGAATCGCATTGGAGCACGACCGCCCCCCGGAGGGAACGGCCCGCCCCTCGAAACCCGATCCCGGAGACCGTCTCGCGATGGACGAATCGAAGCCCCAGGCCGTGGCGATCGTGACCGGGGCGGGGCAGGGGATCGGCCTGGGGATCGCCGAGGCCCTCGCCCGGCTCGGCCTCCGCGTGGCCCTGGCCGACGTCGTCGCCGATCGCGCCGAGGCCGAGGCCGAGCGGCTCCGAAACAACGGTCACGACGCCCTCGGCCTGTTCCTGGACGTGACCGACGCCCCGTCCTGGGCCTCCGCGGTCTCGGAAGTGACCGGCCGATGGGGGCGGATCGACGTCCTGGTGAACAACGCCGGGATCAGCCCGAGGGGCACCGCGGAATCGACCGACGAGGCCCTCTGGGACCGGACCATGTCCATCAACCTGAAGGGCCCGTGGCTGGGGATCAAGGCCGCCATGCCGTGGCTCCGGGAAACGAAAGGCGCGATCGTGAACGTCGGCTCGACCCGGGCGACGCGGCCCCGCAAGGGGATGGTGGCCTACGGGGCGAGCAAGGCGGGCCTGCTCGGGCTCACGAGGCAAGTGGCCGTCGACGGCCTGGACGACGGCGTGACGTGCTCGATGGTGGCCCCCGGCTGGGTGGACACCCCGGGAGAGCGGATCATCCAGGCCGCCCACGGCCGCCCCGAGTTCCCCGAGGGTACAAGAAACCTGATCACGGCCGACGAGGTGGGCCAGGCCGTCGCCTTCCTCGTCTCGCCGACCGGCCGGAGGGTCAACGGCGCGATCCTCTACGTCGATTCCGGGCTCCACGCCGCCGACAACGCCGAGATGGTGTACCTCCCGCCAAAAGACGTTCGGGGCTACACCTGAGCCTCGGTCCCGTCGGTGAGCTCACATCCCGCCGAAGGGAGTGAAGCGGAAGGGGAAGTGGGTCCAGGATGGGAACGGGGGCGGAGGCGGTGGCGGGTCCGCCGGGACCGCCTCCCAGGGATGCCGGAGGGCCCGATCCCACTTGGCTTGCATCCGCTTGTGATAAATGTGCCTCTCCGTGATCATCCGGAGCGGCTCCCGTTTGTCCTCGGGACAACGGTCCAGCACGGCCTTCCAGATCGGGGAATCGGCCAGGTCGGGCGAGTCGCCCATCGGGGCGTCGAGGCCCTCGCCGCCGACCTCTCTCTGGGCGGGTTCCAGATACATGCACCGCAAATTATAACAAATGTTTTTATGCTTATATGATTTGGCAAAGCACTCCGTCTGCCAACCTTGGCGGAGTACCAGGCTGATCAGGGCCAACGGGATGGAAAGACCCGCCACGGCCCACATCATCCGTTTCACGGTGAATCGCGATCGCGGCATCGGCGCTCTCCTGGAATGCCACGAACCTCGCGGCGGCCGATCGGCCCTCACTTCGTCTCGCCGACCGGCCCGAGGGTCAACGGAGCGATCCTCGACATCGATCCCCGGCTCCACGCCGACAACGCCGAGATGGTGGACCGGCCGCCGCAGGACGCGTGGTGCTCGACCCGATCGCGCCTCGCCCGCGTGTTCTGCATTGTGGCATGACTTCCCGGAAGATCAACAAGCAGGAGGTGCGACCGGATGACGACCATTCCTGCGCGGCTGATCGGCGATCAGACGCTCCTGCCTCGCGACGAGCTGGAACGTCTCGTGGCGATCGCCCGACTCAGCGAGGCGATCGAACTGGCCCTCCAGCCCGATGACCTCCCGACCCTCGGCCTGATGAGGCTCGCGGAGACGGGCGGGGCCTTCGACTTCTGGTCCGACCCCGGCGAGGACCTCGACACGGAAGACCGTTCTCGGGAATAACGTCGGTCAGGCCGGGACGAACGTCACCAGGATCTCGCGGCCGACGGCCGTGGTCAGTCGTTCGACGGTCTGAAATGTCGGGTTGGTGATCTTGCCCGCCTCCAGCCGGGAGAGGGCCTCGCCGTCGATCTCGGCCTTCTCGGCGAGCTCGGCGATCGAGAGGCCCTGGGCCTCGCGCTCGGCCCGGATCATGGCCGCCAGGCGGGCCACGGCGCGGGGGATCGCCGGCGGGATCTCCTCCTCCACGAGGTCGCGAACCCGCCGCTCCGCCTCGCGAGCCTCGGCGGTCGCATGCCTCGCTCGGATGCGATCGACGGCGGACCTCTGCTCGGGCGTCATCCGCTCATAGGTCGCTCTTTGGCGGTCGTTCATGGCATTCATCCCCCTCCTGGTTCATCTTATCGTCCCCCCGGCCGTCTTCCACGGGTCGATCCGCTCGAGGCTCGGCGCGCCCTCAAATCCCCTCCTCGATCAGGATGGGCATCCGGGGGGATCGGGTCATGATCTGATAATAATGGCTGGACGGCTCGCAGACGACGTAGACCACGGCGATCCCTCGTTCGTCGGGGACGAGGAGGCCTCGGAGGCCCTGGCGGACTCGATACCACACGCCTTTCTCCAGGGCGAGCGAGGCGGGGACGTCCACCGGGATCGCCCCCGAGCCTTGCCAGCCGCCGGCCTCGATCGTCCTCATCCAGGTCCAGCCGGTCCGGGGCAAGAATCGGCTCTGCCCCCGGCCGTTCCCCCACCGGACGATTTGCAGCCGCCCGTCCCGCCAGACCGGCAGCCTCGGCACGCGATCGCGATAGAGGAACCGGACCTCGCGCTCGCCGCCCCGGTCATGGGCGCGACGGTCCAGGCCGTGCCGCCCGATCAGCTCCGTGGGCAATTCGCTCCATGCCAGGGCGATCCCGACACACATGGCCTTACGGAGTGGCTCGGAGGGCCTCGGAGGGCTGAGGGCTGAGGGCTGAGGGCTGAGGGGAGGATGCGGTGGGCGGGCTTTGCCCGCCGCTTGGTTGGCGGGTTTCACCCGCCCTACACGACGGTGCATTTCATGCACCCTACATGCCTCCACTGCCCACTGCCCACTGCCCACTGCCCACTGCTTTCTGCCCACTGCTTTCTGCCCACTGCTTTCTGCCCACTGCTGCTAAAAACAGATCTTGCCGCGGACGTCGCAGATGTCGTAGGAGTTCGCCCCGTCCTGGTAGATGGCCGCCAGGGGGAGGGTGGCGGCGCTTCGGAGGAGGAAGCGGCCGAGACGGGTGTTGACCTCTCGCTTCAACTTCGCGACCGCCTCGGCCCTCGCGGCTCCGGGCGGCTCGAACAGGGACCGTTGGGCGTCGGACTTCGGCCTCAGGCTCTCGGCGATCAGGTGCATGTGCGTGGCCTGGGACCTCGGCAGCCACGCCCGGCGGAGGCAGGGCCTGGCCGCGTCGAGCAAAACGTCGAACCGGTCGGTCGCGATCGCCAGGTCGATCTGCCCCGCGCCGAACTGGCCGTCCCGATAGTTGACCTGCACCGTCAGCCTCCCCGCGATCGTCTGATGGAATTCCAGCTCCTCGATCAGCCGCTCCAGGTTCCTCACCAGCCACGCATAAAGAATAATCGGGTCGGACGTGGACTCGCCGAAGCTCCCGCCCCGCGCCAGGGCCTTGTGGAGGGGGCGCCTCGGGTGGATCGGGTGGACGGGCTCGCCGTTGAGCTCCCACCAGAGGCCCTCGCCCGTGGCCGTCAGCAATTCGCGGACGAGACGGCGGTCGGCCCTGGCCAGGTCCAGGCACGTTTGCACGCCCCAGGGCAGGAGCCGCCTCGCCCTCCGGCCGGCGATCCCGGTGATCTCCGTCACGGGCCGATCGGCCAGAAGCGCCTCCTCGGCGTCCCGATCGAGCACCGCGCTCGCGCCGAACGGCTTGGCCGAGTCGGAGATCAGCTTCGCCAGGGTCCGCGTCCGGGCGATCCCCACCGTGACCGGCACGCCCACCGCCCTGAAGATCCGGTCCCGGATGATCTCGGCCGCTTGCTGGTGCGTCTTCCCTCGGGGCGGGACGCTCAGGAAGAAGAACTCGTCGATCGAGTAATATTCGACCCTCGGCGAGAACTCGCGGACGCAGTCCAGCATCATCCGGCTCAACGTCTCATACCAGCGAAAATCCCGCTTGATGTAGATCCCATCGGGGCACTTGACCAGCGCCTCCCAGATCGGGATGCCGGTGCCGACGCCCTGGGCCTTCATCTCATAGCTCTTGGCGATCACGCACGCCCCCTGGTTGCCCAGGACGCCCACCGGCTTGCCCAGCAAGAACGGGTCGCGGACCCTCTCGGCCGAGACATAGAAGCAATCGGCGTCGAGATGGCCCACGGCGGTCGCCGTCGTCGTCCTCATGGACGGGAGTTTAGATTGGACGAAAGTCCACGTCAAGGAGAATCGTCCAGGATCTTCGTCGATCGCCGTCCCCGGGGTGTCGCTCGGGGACCTGGATCGTCTGGGCCGCCCCCGGTTCTCGAACCGGCTGGGGGAGGAACCCCGGGCTCGTGTTCGACCGCTCTGGATCGTCTGGGGTGCCCCCGGTTCGAGAACCGGAGGGCACCCGGAACCGAAAGGTGAACGGCAAGGTCCAGATGCCGCGGCGATCCCGGGTGGCCCCGGTTCTCGAACCGGGGTCGCGGAGCGACACGAGGCCGTCGCGCCCGCGTCCCGCCCAAGTCCCGGGCCTCTTGCGGCTGCGCCGCCCCGGTTCGAGAACCGGGGGCACCCGAAGAACTCCAGATTCGCGAGCGAACCCCCGTCGCCGGGCCTCCTCGCCTCAGGGCATCCCGCCGGCCCGGACCTTCGCCAGAAGGCGATCCACATCGGCCCAGAGCGCCTCGAACCCCTTGCGATCGGCTTCCGGGAGCTTGGCCAGGGCGTCGGGGTCGCGGATCGAAGCGAGGTCGGCGTCTGTCTTCCATTGGTTTAGCGTCCAAGCGGCGCGTTGCCGGTTCTCCTTGTCCGCCGACAGGGCGAACGCCTCCCACGCCTTCATTTCCTCGCGGAGCCAGCCCAGGGCCCGGCCCCTCAGGGCGGTTCGAGCCGCCTCGTCGGGCTTCGGATCATCGATCCCCGCCCCCGAGGCCGCCAGCGATGCCGAGCACGCCGCGTTGTAGCGGAGCGGGGTCTGTCGGTCGTCGCCGAGTTTGGGGTCATGGTCGAGTGCCTCGCCCCAGAATCGCGCCGAGGCGGCGAACCGCTTCGTGTCGTACCCGAGCTGGCCGAGCTTCAGCCGCTCGGCATCGTCCTTCGGGGCGTCGTTGCCCCGGAGCAGGGCGGGGAGCCGGTCTTCCAGGGCCACCATCGAGGCGCACTCTTCGACCCACTCGGCCGAGCGATAACGCCAATCGGGCCGGACGGAGCCCAGCTCATCGCCCCGCTTCAACTCCACCAGGGCCTCGCGAATCCGGCCCTGACGGCCCAGGACGTGCCCGAGGTTGCAGTAGGCCTCGGCGAGCGTCGGGTCGAGTCCGATGGCCTCGCGGTACTCCTTCTCCGCCTCCGACTTACGGCCCGAACCGGACAGGAGGTTGCCGAGGTTGTAATGTACCAGGGCGTACTTCGGGTCGAGTCCGATGGCCTCGCGGTACTCCTTCTCCGCCTCCGACTTACGGCCCGAACCGGACAGGAGGTTGCCGAGGTTGTAGTGCGCCTGGGCGAGCGTCGGGTCGAGGCCGATGGCCTGGCGGTACTCCTTCTCCGCCTCCGCCTTGCGGCCCGAACCGAACAGGAGGTTGCCGAGGTTGTAGTGCGCCGGGGCGTACTTCGGGTCGAGGCCGATGGCCTGGCGGTACTCCTTCTCCGCCTCCGCCAGGCGGTCCGAACCGGACAGGAGGAGGCCAAGGTTGGAATGCGCCAGGGCGTACTTCGGGTCGAGGCCGATGGCCTGGCGGTACTCCGTCTCCGCCTCTGCCCGGCGGTCCGACTTGTACAGGGCATTACCGAGGTTGGAATGCGCCTCGGCGAGCGCCGGGTCGAGGCCGATGGCCTGGCGGTACTCCTTCTCCGCTTCCGCCAGGCGGCCCGAACCGGACAGGAGGTTGCCGAGGTTGGAATGCGCCTCGGCGAGCGTCGGGTCGAGGCCGATGGCCTGGCGGTACTCCTTCTCCGCTTCCGCCAGGCGGCCCGACTTGTACAGGGCGTTACCGAGGTTGGAATGCGCCAGGGCGTCCCTCGGGTCGAGTCCGATGGCCTCGCGGTACTCCTTCTCCGCCTCCGCCCGGCGACCCAAACCGGACAGGAGGTTGCCGAGATTGTAGTGCGTTTTGTCATTCTTCGGGTCGAGGGCGATAGCCTCGCGGTACTCCTTCTCCGCCTCCGCCTGGCGGCCCGTATCGTCCAGGAGGCTGCCGAGGTTGGTGTGCGCCGGGGCGAGCTTCGGGTCGAGGCCGATGGCCTCGCGAAACTCCTTCTCCGCCTCCGCCAGCCGGCCCGAACCCGACAGGAGAGCGCCGAGGTTGGAATGTACTGGGGCGAGCTTCGGGTCGAGGGCGACGGCCTCGCGCAACTCCTTCTCCGCCTCCGCCTTGCGGCCCGAACCGGACAGGAGGAGACCGAGGTTCCAGTGAACGCCGGGGCTCTGCGGTCGCAACGACACCGCCGCCGTCAAGTATCGCGCCCCCTCCTCAGGCCGCGAGGGCGACGCTTCGTGGAGAGCCATCCCGAGATCCTGATTGAGCCAGAAGTCCCCCGGACGGCGTGCCCGAGCCGCCGAGAGCAAGCCGATCGCCTCCTCGCGCATCCCCAGAGCGACCAGGGCGTCGGCCATCGCGACGGCCGCGGCCGGCGAGAGGCGACGGGCGGCTTCGTCGGTCGTCAGCCTCGCGAGCGTCGCCCGGTCTCCCGAGCGGATCGCCCGCCGGATCGGGTTGTTCACCGGGTCGATCCCCTCCACCACCGCGATCAGATCGGCGCGGATCGGCGCGGCCGTGGTCGAGGCGCTCCAGTCGTCCAGGGCCCCGGCGATCCGCGGGGCCTCGGCCGAGCCGGACAGCCGGGCGACGATCTCCGCCGCCGGACGATCCCCCGGAGACAGGCTCGCCTCGCGGAACGCCTCGGCGTAGGCGGCGATCTTGGCGTCGCCATCGTAGCCTCCGTTCTTGACGGCGGCGCCGCGGAGGCGGGCCTCGTCCAGGCGATCGGCCAGGCGGCGGTCGGCCTCGGCCCTTTGGGCGTCGGCCAGGGTCGCGGCGACCCGGGAGGCCAGATCGGCCCGCACCGGTCGGCCGGTCATGGCCTCGTGGGCGCCCTCGGCGGCCCTCAGGGCCCGGGGCCAGGCGTTGGTGTCCTCGGGACCCGACCGGCGGGCCTCGTCCCTCGCGGATTCGGCCCGGGCCAGGGCGTCGCCGATGATCCGGTCGGCCTCGGCGAGCTTCGCCTGACGGTCGAGCCGGAAGGCCAGGAACGAGCCCCCGCCGACCGCCCCGGCCAGGATGACGGCCGCCGCCAGGGCCGCCGTCAGCTTCCGCTTCGCTCGCTCCGCCACGGCCCTCGCGGCGGCTTCGGCCCGGGCGATCTCGGCCTTGCGGAGGCGGTCCTGGACGCCCGCCAGGTGATCCGCCACCGCCAGGGCCACGCCCGAGGCGTCCCGGGGCCGGTCCTCGGGTTCCCGGGCCAGGCATTTTTTGGCGAGGGCGACGAGCTCCGGGTCGGCCCCGCAGGCGCCGAGCCGGGCCAGGGCGTCGGAGATGTCGGCGAACTCGGCCTTGCGCATCACCTCGGCCCCGTTCCGGCCGGTGTAGGCGGGCGAGCCGGTCAGGACCTCGCAGAGGATCGCGCCGAGGCCGAAGACGTCGGCCCGCTCGTCGGTCCGATCGACCTCGCCCCGGGCCTGCTCCGGGGCCATGTAGGCGGGCGTCCCCATCTTCGAACCGGCCGAGGTGGCGTCGCTTTCCGAGCCGGTCCGGGCCGTCTCGATCAGGCTCGGGGCCGCCTCGGTCTCGGCCGGGGCGACGTCCGAGGAATCTCCGCCCCCGAGCACCTTGGCGAGGCCCCAGTCCATCACCTGGACCTCGCCGAAGGCGCCCACCATCACGTTCGGCGGCTTCAAATCGCGGTGGATCACCCGCTTCGAGTGGGCGTAGGCGACCGTCTGCGCGATCTGGTGGAAGACCCCCACGAACCGGGGGAGGTCGTCGGCCGGCGAGGACCGCTCCTTGAGCAGCGCCGAGAGCGTCCGCCCCTTCACCAGCTTCATGGCGAAGAACGGGCGGTCGTCGGGAAACACGCCGAGGTCGTAGATCGGGACGATCCCGGGGTGCTGCAACTGGCCGCCGATCTGGGCCTCCTCGAAGAAGCGGCGGAGGACCTCGGGATTGTCGCGGAACCGCTCCAAAAGGACCTTGATGGCCAGCTCGCGATTGAGTTCGGGGTCGCGGCCGCGGAGGACGGCGCCCATGCCGCCCCGGGCGATCTCGTCGAGGATCTCGTAGCGGCCCGCCGAGGCGGTCGGGCCGGGAGGACCGGCGGCGGCCTCCGGCGAGTCGTCGGGGAGGCGGACGGCGGGGGCGGTCGTCCCGGAGGGGGCGACGACGGCCCAGGTGCTCGGCGCCGTCCCGGGGGGCGTGGTCTCGTCCAGGTTGGGCGTGAGGTCGCTCATCGAAGATCGTTCCCGGGGACCGCGAATCGCACCGTCGCGAGGCTCCGCCTCCATGAGATCAGATCCCCCGGGCCGGCGAAAGCGCCGATTGGCGGGCCCAGACGGCCGGACGTGCCTCCCCGGGGGCGACTGACCTTGCCAAAAGCCGTTCCTGGCAAGATCATCGAATGGGGATCGGGACGAATCGGGGCCGGAGTCGCCAGAGATGCGTTGGAACGACCGGGTTTATGGCGACGTGAGCATCGACGACCCCGACATCCTCGCCCTCGTCCGCTGCCCCACGTTCCAGAGGCTCAAGGGCATCCGCCAGGCCGGCCCCTCGGCGTTCGCCTTCCCGTTCAAGACCGTCACCCGTTTCGAGCACAGCCTGGGCGTCTATTTGCTCCTGACCCGCCTCGGCGCCGACCGCCGCGAGCGGGTCGCGGGGCTTCTTCATGATATTTCGCATACCGCATTCTCTCATGCGGTCGATTTTTTGTTCTACTCACATGAGCAGGACTATCACGAGAAGCTCAAGCCCGAGTTCCTCGGCAGGCCGGACGTCGCCTCCGCCCTGGCGAGGATGGGCTATGAGCCTCGCGAATTCTTCGATGACTCGATCTATCCCCTGCTGGAGAGGCCGCTGCCCCTCCTGTGCGCCGACCGCCTCGATTACTTCTTCCGCGACAGCCTGGCGTGCGGGGTTTCCTCGCCGGAGACCGTGGCGCGAGGGCTGGCGTCGCTGACCGTCGTGGACGACCTCGTCGCCTTCAACGACGTCGCCGCGGCCCGGGATGCCGTGGCGCGATTCGCCGAGATGAACCGGCAGTTCTGGGCCGGCGACGTCGAGGCGTTCATCTACAACGAGTTCGCCGACGCCCTCCGAGAAGGCTTCGCCGCCGGGGCCCTTCGCGAGGGCGACCTCCTCCAGGACGACGCCCACGTCCTGTCCCGCCTCCGCGCCTCGGGCCGCCCCCGGATCGTCGAGGCCCTGCACCACATCGAGCATTACCACCCCGAATATCTTCGAGGTTTCGTCCCCAAGGTGATCCCCAAGACCCGCTGGCTCGACCCGCCCATCGCCCGTCTCGGCCGCGCCATCCCCCTCTCCGAACTCTGATCCCCGGCCGCATCTTCAAGCCATTTCGAAATTTGCATCAAATCGCCAAATCCGGCGTCAGGCGGATTTTTTCATTGACCTCATACTGGTCAAAGGTATACTAAACCCCGGAAGGAATCCTCCGGGGAGGGCGAGCGTCATGCGAAGCGTGCTCACCAGTCGAATCGACGAGGTCATCGTGATCGGGGGCGGGTCGGCGGTGGTCAGCCTGACCAACGGCCTGTCGTGGAGGGCGGAGGCCGACGACCCGATCGACTCGCCCGAGGGCGGGGCGACGCTGTACCACGACGGCCTCCGCTTCTTCCTCGAGGCGGAGGGATGGGCCGAGCCGGTGGAGGTCCAGCTCGTGGCCTGCCGGCGGAAGGTCTGGGAGGAGGCCGCCCGGGCCCTGGCCTCTCGGGCCTGAAACCCATCCGGGAACCGGGCCGCTCAGGGGGAGGCCTCCTCCAGGGCGAGCAGGCAGCCGTGACACTCGGCGGGGTGGTCCGGCCGATGGCGGGGTTCCGGCCCGGGGTCGGCCCCCGCGAACCTCGCCCAGAGGGCCAGGGCCGACACGATCAGGGCCAAGGCCCAGAACGGATGCATCAGGAGCTCAGCGGCCCGCTTCATTGGGAACCCTCCTCGAACGTCGCCCTCCCCTTCACGGTTCCTTCATCGATCTTGCGCGGAACCTTCATCCGCGTCAATCGCGAAGTGCGCGGGTCGATCGGAGGCCGATCAGGGGGGCGTGGCCCTCCGGGTGACCGGGCCGTAGAGGCGGGCGTGGGCCGGGGCGTTCAGCGGGAGTTTGGCCCGGACCGCCGGGATGCCGTGCACGCCGGACTTGCGATAGAAGGCGTCCTTGACGGTCCCGTAATCGGCGTAGAAGTCCAGGTGTTTCGTCGGGCTGAACCCGACGGCGAAGATCTCGCCGGTCGGGTCGAAATCGTAGACGATCTCGGGCAGGCCCTTCGCCTTCGATTCGTCGATGTCCGCTTCGCTGGCGCCCACCTGGGTGGGATTCTTGTAGGAGCGGCGGGCCGGGTGGCTGTGGAATCGCGCCACGGTGTACACCGCCCCGCCGAGGAAGGCGCGGATGTCGGCCGCCTCCGGCGAGTCGCCCGGGATCGTGATCGAGACGTCGGACCCTCCCCCGCCGGATTTCAGAGGGCGGGAGTTCGAGGCGAGCGGCCCGGCCTGGTACTGGCCGGATCGCGAGTCGAACTGGACGGCGAACCCGTTCTCGAACGCCCGGGAGTGGTCCTTGCCGCTGGCCTGAATCGCCGACTGCGCGGCCGAATTCATCGCCGAGACGATGCTCGGGTCGTTCAGGACGTCCTGGCCTCCGGGGAACTGGACCGTCAGGGGCAGGCTCGCCGGGGAGGCCGTGGCGAACGAGGTCCCGCCGACCTCCAGCACGCCGCGGACCTGGAACGTCCCGGCGAGCTTCGGGGTGATCGGGAACTGGCCGTCGGAGCTGCTGGCGATCGTGGTCCAGTCGGCGTCCTGGGCGCGCTTGACCTGGAGGTCGAACAGCGGGTCGGCCGGGGTGTAGGACGTGGTCACGGTGTACGAGACCGCCTGATTCAAGGTCACGACGGCGGGGCCTCCGGAGATCGAGACGACGGGCAGGGGGAGGGCCTGGAAGTTGTTCGCCTCGTCGGCTTCCAGGACGTGGCCCCTCGGGTTGGCGGGGTCCGGTGGGTCGGCCATCGCGAGGAGATAGGCCGCCGAGACCTCCGAGGGGAGGTCCAGGGAGAACTCGCCGGAGGTGTTGGCGCTCGGGGAGAACACGTCCCCGCCGATCGGGAAATCCGAGTCGTCCAGGGTCGCGTCGGCCGAGGCGTAGAGCGCCACCGGGAACGTCCCGGGATCGCCGGTGATCGAGTACCGGGCGGAGACGGTGCCGTCGGGGTTCAGGCCGATCCCGGTCAGGGCGATGTCGGTCTCGGCGACCCGGCCGAAGAAGTCGATCGGGGCGGACTTCCCCTCCGGGACCGTGACCGAGCGGGTGGGATGGAACCCCGAGCCATCGACCGTCCCGAACCCGAGGACGTCGAGCGTGGCCGCCGCCCCGTCGGCCGTGGTGAAGCTGGCGGAGGAGGGGGACGTGCTATAAAGATAGATCGAATCGGAGCTGGCGTCGGGGTCGTCGTCGATGTTGTCGGTCGTCGAGACGTCGATCTCGGTCGAGACGTGCCGGGCCTGGCCGCCGATCGTCGCGGCGAGGTCGAGCGTCACCGAATCAATCGACGTATCGCTTTGGGTCGTCCCGTTGAAGTAGGTGAGCGTGCCGAGCCGGACGATCGCGCCGGGGGCCGCCGAGGAGGCCTCGGCGCGGAACGAGAATCGGCTCTGGGCGCCGCCATCGGCGGCTTTTCCCCAGGAGAAGTCGGGCGTGTCCTGGCCGGAGAAGACGGCCGACGAGGGCGAGGGTTCGCGGAAGGCCGACGTGACGCCAACGGCCACGGGTCTCGCGGCGAGAAGGCACCTGGGTTCCAGGGCCTCCACCCGGAGCCGGGCTCGCGGGGACCTCCGATCCTTTCTCGGGCCGGGACGGCGAGAGGCCGGGAATGCGTCTCCTCGCGGGTTCTTCATCGGCTCGCATCCTCCGGGGGGGGGCCGGGCCGGAGCGACCGGACCCGGCGCGGGTGGCGCGCACGGCGATCGACGACGCCCCGGGCCCCGGAGTGCCCCGGGACGCCCGGCCGACGAGGACCGATCGTTCCTCTTACGAGGGCCCAGCGGGCCATCCCGGAAAATGGTCCGAATTCACCGCGGGGGCGCCGCCCCGGGACCGGACGCGCGGAAGGACTCGGTCATCTCGCGGTCCTCGGTCAGGCCCCGGAGCCTTCCCGCCTTCTCGATCATGGCATCGGCCGAGTCGCGGAACGGGTCGATCGGGTCGAGGGGCCTGTCGGCGCGGACCCAGCCCCACATCCCGCCTCCGCCGTCCTTCATGGCGGTCTTGTACGTCCAGACCGTCCAGGAGAGGCCGCGGCGGTCCATCTCGGCGATCAGCTTGCCGAGGGTCTGGGGAGAGCCGTGAGGCTCTTGCTGGAACTCCCCGGCGAGGAACGGGGCCTCTCGGCTCTTGCTCACCTTCTCGGCCGCCTCGGCGAACCCGAGGCCCCCCTTGACCTGGTCGTCGGCCGATTTGGCGTCGAACCGGTAATGGTGGCCGCTGAGGACCACGTTCGTCCAGCCGGCGAGCTTCGGGCGAGGGAAGGTTTCGAGGCCCTTGTAGCCGTCCTCGATGACGACCAGGTGGTTGGGATCGACGGCACGGACGGCCCGGTAGACGCGGTCCTGGACGAGGTAGAGGCTCGCGGGGTCGGGCGTGCCCATCGGCTCGTTCATGAGGTCATAGGCGGCGACCTCGGGGCGGTCCCTGTATCGGGCCGCGATCCGGGCCCAGACGGCGGCGGTCTCCTGGACGTGGGCGAAGTCCTTGAACAGGCGATCGACGCCGGCCTCGCCGGTGTGGTGCTCGCCGCTCTGGCGGCCGGGCGTGCCGTGGAGGTCCAGGATCGTGTAAAGGCCCTTCGCCGCCGCCCGTTCGATGGCGCGATCCAGCGGGGCGAAGCCTTCGGGCTCGTCCAGGAGGTCATAGGTGAACGGCACGCGGACGCAGTTCATCCCGGCCTCTCGGATGCGGTCGAAATCCTCGTCGGCGATCCAGGCGTCTCGGATCGCGGCGCAGGACTCGGACGGCCTGTTCCGCCCCGAGCCTCTTCTCGACGACCTTCCAGAGAGAGGCGTGATCCCTGATCTCGGGGAGGCCCGAGCCCTCCGGCGGTTTGGTGACGAAGGGCATCATCCACATCTCCTCGACGAGCCAGCCGCCGAGGTTCGCCCCTCGGAGGGGGACCGGCTTGCCCGAGGGGTCGACGATCTTCGTCCCCTCGGCGCGGAGCCAGGGCAGGTCGGCGGCCGGGGCGAGGCCGGGGAGGCAAACCAGGGCGATCAGGAGGCGAGTCATGAGAGGGGTGCCCGTCCGAGGAGAGGGGAGGGGAGGGGTTCAGGGCCGGGCGTTCTTCCGCCGTCCCAGATCGGCGACGAACGCGGCATGCTCGGGGGACGCGAGGCCGAGGTTCAGGGCGGCGAGCAGGGCCGCCTTGTCGTTGCGGAGGAAGGCGGACGAGTCGATCCACAGGCCGGGGAAGACCGCCGAGCGGAACAGGCCGTCCTCGCCGGGTTCCCGGGCGACGAATCGGCCATCCACGGCTTCGAACCAATGGATCTGGCGAGCCGAGGCGTCGTGGACGACGTATTCCCGGACACCGGCGCGTTCATAGTCCCGGAACTTGGCGTGGAGGTCGATCGATCGGCTGCTCAGGGCCACCTCGACGAGCATCTCCGGGGCCCCGTAGGTGTAGTCGTCGTCCCCTTCGCCGTCTCGCGACTGGCCTCCGTAGTCCTCCAGGATCAGGAGGGCGGAGTCGGGCTGAGGCTCGCTCCTCTCTCCGAGGATCGCCGTCGTGTTGTTCTGCGCCTCGACCCCGGGCGTGGCCGCCGAGTAGACGAAGAGCAGGCCCGAGAAGCGGTTGTCCGAACGGCCGTGGCGGATCCTCAGGGGGGACATGATGTAGACGATCCCTTCGATCAGCTCGGCCCGGACGTCCGTCGGCATCCGGTGATAGCGTTCGTGGAAGGTCTTCTGGTCCATGCTCTCGCCGTTTTCGAGCGGCGGGAATCCGTCCTGGGCCCGGTAGACCCAGGCTTCGAGGGTCGTCGGATCGTCGATCGTGGCCATGATTGCGCCCCCTCGGTGCCTCAGCCGCCGAGCTTCGCCCGGACCGCCTCGACGGCCTTTTCCAACGCCTCGCCGAGCTTCTCCGGGTCCTTGCCGCCGGCCTGGGCCATGTCGGGGCGTCCGCCTCCGCCCCCTCCCACGATCGGGGCCACCTCCTTCAGCCAGTTCCCGGCGTGGAGGCCCAGGGCCACGGCGTCGGGCGTGATCCCGGCGGCGAGGCTCACCTTGCCCTCGATCGCCGAGGCCAGGAGGGCCGCCAGGCCCTTGCCTTCGACCTTCCTCCGCAAGACGTCGATCATCTGGCGGAGGTCATCGGGCGAGGCCCCCTCGATCGCCGAGGCGATCACCCGGACGTCGCCGATCGTCCGGGCCGTCGCCAGGAGGTCGTCGGGCGACTGCCGGGACGACGGCTCGGCCTTCCTCTGCGCCGCCTGTTTCTTCAGCGTCTTGACCTCGTCGAGGAGGGCCGAGACCCGGGCCGCCGCCTGGCTGGGGGGCACTCGCAGGGCCGCCGAGACCTCGGCCAGCACCTGCTCCTCCTGGCGGACGTAGTCGAGCGCGGCCTGCCCCGTGAGCGCGGTGATCCTCCTGGTCCCGGCCGAGACCGATTCCTCGCCCACGACCTTGAACAGGCCGACCTGGCCGACGTTGTCGAGGTGGGTCCCCCCGCAGAGCTCCCGGGAGAACCCGCCCATCGTGACCACCCGGACGTTCTCCGGGTATTTCTCGCCGAACAGGGCCATCGCGCCGAGCGTCTTGGCCTCGGCGATCGGCATGACGGTCCAGGAGACCGCGTCCCCCTGCAATACCTTCTCGTTCACGGTCGATTCGATCGCCGCGATCCTCTCGGCGCCGAGGGCCTCGGGGTTGGCGAAGTCGAACCGGAGGCGGTCGGGCTCGACCTTCGAGCCGGCCTGCTGGGCATGCTTGCCCAGGTGAGTATGAAGGGCGTGATGGAGGACGTGGGTGGCCGAGTGGGCGCGGCGGATCGCCTGGCGACGCGACGGGTCCACCTCCGCCCGGGCCGACGCATTCAGGCTGATCGTCCCCTCCGTGACGTGGCCGACGTGAAGGGTGAAATCA
Source organism: uncultured Planctomycetota bacterium (assembly GCA_963737655.1). Lineage (GTDB taxonomy): Bacteria > Planctomycetota > Planctomycetia > Isosphaerales > Isosphaeraceae > JAQGHR01. The sequence goes on from CAVTTN010000002.1 coordinate 980,088, forward strand.
TTGTCCTTCTTCGTGTCCTCGACCCGGAACTTGAACCCTTCGCCGAGGATCTCGCCGGTGTCGCCGACCTGCCCGCCGCTCTCGCCGTAGAACGGGGTGCGGTCCAGGACCAGGGCGATCGGGGCGCCGTGGTCGGCCGAGGCCGAGTCGGCCAGCTGCCCCTGGGCGAGGATGCCGATGACCTTCCCCTCGCTCGCGGTGGTCGTGTATCCGAGGAACTCGCTCCCGTGATGATACGATTGCTTGAGCGTGTCCAGGGGGCCCGTCGAGAAGACCGCGGCGGCCTCGGTGGTGCCCCGGGAGACGGCCGAATGCCTCGCCGACTCGGCGTCGAACCCGGCGCGGTCGATCCTCAGGTTCTGCTCGGCGGCGAGGCTCTCGGTGACCTCGACCGGGATGCCGTAGGTCTGGAGCAGGTCGTGAGCGGACCGGCCGTCGATCGTGTCCGACCCGGCGGCCTTCGTCTTCCGGAACGTGTCGTTGAGCATCCTCAGGCCGTTGTCGAGGTTGCGGAGGAACTGCTCCTCCTCCTGGGTCACGACGGTCTGGATCCTCCGGACGCTGTCGGCCAGCTCGGGGTACGGCCGCTTCATCACGTCGGCGACGACCGGGATGATCCGGGCCAGGAACGGCTCGCGACGGCCCATCTGGTAGGCGTCCAGGACGGCCCTCCGGAGCAGCCGCCGGACGACGTATCCCTGCTTCTCCGCCGACGGTTTCACGTTTTCATGGATGCACATCGTCAGGGCGCGGGCATGGTCGGAGATCCGGCGGACGCGGATGCCGTCGGGCGAGTCGCGATCGTAGGCCACGCCCACCGATTCGGCCGCGGAGGCGACCAGCGGCCGGAAGATGTCGATCTCGAAGTTCGACCGCGCGCCTTGCATGGCGGCGGCCATCCGCTCGAGGCCCATCCCGGTGTCGATGTTCTTCTTCGGCAGCGGTTCGAGCTGCCCCGGCCCCACCCGGTTGAACTGGGTGAAGACGAGGTTCCAGATCTCGACCTCCTCGATCCCGTCGCCGTGATAGAAGATCTCCGAGCACGGCCCGCAGACGCCATTGGGCCCGTGGGTGGGCGCCCCGGCGGGCCAGAAGTTGTCGTCCTCGCCCATCCGGGTGATCCGGTCGGGGGCCAGGCCGATCTCCTTGTGCCAGATGTCGAACGCCTCGTCGTCGTCGAGGTAGACCGTCACGGTCAAACGGCCGGCTCGATCTTGAAGACTTTGGTGAGCAGCTCCCAGGCCCAGTGGATGGCTTCTTTCTTGAAATAATCTCCGAAGGAGAAGTTGCCGAGCATCTCGAAGAACGTCATGTGGCGGGGGGTCTTGCCGACGTTCTCGATGTCGCCGGTGCGGATGCACTTCTGGCAGGTGGTGGCCTTGGTGAACGAGGGGTCGCCCAGGCCCATGAATTCGCGCTTGAACTGGTTCATCCCGGCGGGGGTGAACAGGACGGTCGGATCGTTGGGGACGAGGACGTCCGAAGGCTTCTTGACGCACCCCTTGGAGGCGAAGAAGTCGAGGTAGGCGTCGCGGAGGTCGTCGGTGGTCATGAAAGGTCCGGGGGCCGGGTGCGGGGGCATCGAGTCGAAAAGGGACGGGGCGCGAGGCCCGCCGATCCCCCCAGGATACCCGAAAGGCCCGGGTCGTTCCCAGGTCGAGGCGGGCGGTCGCGAGGGGCGGGCGCCGTGATAGAATGGCCCGGAGTGAGGCCCGCTCCGCCGCAAGGGGGAAACCATGCAGAATCTCGCATCGCTCGAACCGTCGCCCGAGGAGGTCGAGGCCGCCCTCTCCGACCCCGACGCCTTTTACGAGATCGTCGACGGGGCGATCGAGGAGAAGCCATCCTTGGGCGCGTTCGCCCTGTTCGTCGCCAAGCACCTCTATGATGCGATGAATGCCTTCAACAAGGACCGACCCTCCGGGAGAGTTGTCCACGAATGCAAATTCGTGCTCGACCCGGCTCGCCCCCTGAAGCGTCAGCCCGACGTCTCGTTCGTCTCGTTCGAACGGTGGCCCGAGGGTCGCCCGATCCCCGAGATGGGCGATTGGGAAGTCGTCCCCGACCTGGCCGTCGAGGTCCTCAGCACCCACGACCAGGACCGCAAGCTCGGCCGGAAGATCCGCGAGTCTTTCCGCCACGGCGTCCGCCAGGTCTGGGTCGTCAAGCCGCTCTCGCGGGAGGTCTATATCTACACGACCGCTCGGCGGATCGAGGTCATCGACGAGGAGGTCGGCGAGCTCGACGGCGGCGAGATGCTGCCCGGGTTCCGCGTCTCCCTGGCGGACCTGTTCCGGACGACGGTCGGCCAGGGAATCTAGCGAATCCGGGGATTTTCTCGGAACGCCCGCCGTCCCCGCCCTACTTGGCTTCGAGGGGCGCCACCTGGCCAACGCAGGCCCATCTCATCGAGGATGATGTCCCATGGCGAATCTCCGCGCCTTCCTGGAATAGCCGAATCGTCCCGGGAGGAGGCCGGTCCGGGCCCTCTCGCTTCCGCCCCGAGCCGAGGCCCCGGAGCTTCGGGGCCTGATGGCCGCGACCGCGGCCCTAATCCGCCCCTGAACGACCTACCGGTGCCGGTCTCCGACCTCACGGACGCCGGGGGCTCGGTCTTCTTCGCCCTCGACCCCTCGCCCTCGCTAAGGGACCACTATCACCTCGATTCGAAGACCGGGGCGTATACGGATCTCGGGGTCGCGATCGACTCGGCCCCGGTGGCCGTGGGCACGGCCCTCTTCTTCGACGCGACCGCCCCGGGCTCGGGCAACGAGCTCTGGAAGTCCGACGGCACGGCCGCCGGCACCTTCCTCGTCCAGGACATCAACCCCGGGGCCGCCTCCTCGTCCCCCCAGATCGTCGGCGTCCTGCCCGCCGGTCTGGTCTTCTGCGCCGATGATGGGGTCCACGGAAGCCAGCCGTTCCTCCTGCCCCTCCCCCCGACGATCGCCGCCATCCCCGACCAGACCGTCACCGTCGGTTCGCCCCTGACCCTGCTCGCGTCCGCCTCCGGCCCCGACGGGGGCCGGTCATCCACCTTCAGCCTCGACCCCAGCGCACCGGCCGGGGCCCAGGACGACGGTCTCGGCCATGACCACGGCCGTCGCCAAGCGGGGCGGCGCCACGATCACCGTGACCTTCGGCGGGGCGGTCACCGCGGCCTCGGCCGGCGACCCTTTGCATTACGTCCTGGTCCAGAGGGTCAAGAAGGGCAAGAAGACCGTCGAGAAGCCGATCCCGATCAAGTCGGTCGCCTTCGACCCGGCGACGGGCCGGGCGGTCCTCACGCTCAAGAAGGCCCTGCCGAAGGGCGGATCGGTGGAGCTCAGGCTGGCCGGCTCGTCGTTCCGCGACCCCTCTGGACGCCCTCTCCAGGGCGACCGCACGGCCACCATCGGCAAGAAGGGGACGGTCACTCTGTCGGCGGCCCTCGCGGGCGGCACGTCGCTCGACCCGGCCGCCGTCGATGCGGCCCTGGCCGAAATCCCGGCCGGGCGGCGCCATCACTCGGGCCGCTTCCGCGCCTCGTAGACCTGCCCCAGGTCGTCCTCGGTCGTCGGGCCGAAGTGAACGGCGACTTCGAAGCCGGCCCGTCGGAGGATCTCCGTGAGGTCGGCGCCGAACTCGGTGAAGACGGGATAGCCGACGTCCCCCCCGGGGTGGCAGATCGCCGGGGCGAGGTGCTCGATCCTGCCGTCGGGGAGGAGCCGGGCCCGGGGGAACGTCTTCGGCACGTTCGGAAGCCTCGGGATCGTGAACAGGTGCCGACCTCCCGGCCTGAGCACCCGATGGATCTCGCCCAGGGCGAGCCCGAGGTCCGGGACATGCTCCAAAGTCTCCGAGGTCAGGACCAGGTCGAACGACTCGTCGGGATAGGAGAGCCGGGTCAGGTCTTCGGATCGACCGGCCTCGCCGAAGTCCGACCAGACGAAGAGGGGCAGGGGGGCCAGCGCCTCGTGGAGGCCGTCGATCCGGTTGATCTCGGCGACTTCGAGGGCGCGGGCCTCGGGCGTCTCGGCCCATTCCCGGGCCGATCTCGGGCGGGAGGCCGCCGGATAGAGCCTCAACAGGACCTCGGCCAGCCTCCGGCCCCGGAGCTTCGCCCCGCACCGGGAGCAATCCAGCGTCTCCTTGCGGACCAGCGCCTCGGCCTCCCTCGGCGAGAGTCCCCAGAGCTCGCGGAGCCTCGGCGGGATCGCCCGGGGGCGGCGGAGCATCGCGCCGACCCTCCCGCAGACGGAGCACCGCTCGACCCTCCCGCGGAGGATCGCCCCGCCGTACTCCCGGATGGCCCAGGCCAGGCGGTGGCCGCCGTTCCACAGGGGGACCAGAATCCGCTTCAGACCGGGCGGGACGTTCAAGCGGGGCCTCCTCAAGACGGCTCGCGACCTTGACCGTCCGACGCGATTTGTCTACATTATCCTTCGATGGAACCGACGCCCAGGGTCCGCGCAAAGCCCGGGACATTCCGAAGATAGGACGGCGACGATGGCCTACAGCACCACGGTCACCCGGCACAAGACCCGCGAGGTCGCCGTCGGCGACAAGCTCGTGGGCGGCTCGAACCCCGTGTGGGTCCAGTCGATGACCACCACGAACACCTTCGAGGACGCGCCCACCCTGGAGCAGATCCGCAAGCTGGAAGAGGCCGGCTGCGAGATCGTCCGCGTGACCGTCCCCAAGAAGGAGGACGTGGCCGGCTGCGTCGCCTTCCGCGACAAGATCAACATCCCCCTGATCGCCGATATCCACTACGACTACCGGATGGCCCTGGCCTGCCTCGACGCCGTCACGCCGTCGGGCAAGAGGGCCATCGACAAGGTCCGCATCAACCCCGGCAACCTCGGCGGCGAGGAGCGGTTCAAGGAGGTGATCCGCAAGGCCCGGGACAAGGGCGTCCCGATGCGGATCGGCGTCAATTCCGGCAGCCTCGAGAAGGACCTGATCGACAAGTACGGCTTCCCCTGCCCCGAGGCGATGGTCGAGAGCGCGTTGCGAGCCATCGAGACGTGCGAATCGCTCGGGTATCGCGACCTGATCATCTCGCTGAAGGCCAGCCACGTCCCCACGGCCGTCGAGTGCTACTCGCTCTACGCCACCAAGGCCGACTATCCCACGCATGTCGGCATCACCGAGGCCGGGTCGCGCGAGTACGGCACCCTGAAGAGCGCCGCCGGGATCGGCGCGATCCTGTTGAAGGGGATCGGCGACACGATCCGCGTCTCCTTGCTGGGCGACCCCGTCCCCGAGATCGCCGCCGGGTTCGACATCCTCCGGGCCTGCGACCGCCGGGTCACGAAGCCCGAGGTCGTCGCCTGCCCCACCTGCGGCCGGCTGGACATCGACCTGGAACGGATCGTCGCCGAGGTCGAGGCCAAGATGGACAAGCGCAAGGAACCCCTCAGGATCAGCATCCTCGGATGCCTCGTGAACGGCTTCGGCGAGGCGAAGGAGGCCGACCTGGGCATCGCCGCCGGCGCCGGCAAGGGGATCATCTTCAAGAAGGGCGTGCCGATCCGCCACGTCAAGGAAGACGAGATGGTCGAGGCCCTGATCCAGGAAGTCGAGCGGTTCGACGAGGACACCCCGGCCCTCAAGTCGTTCCAGGAGAAGCCGAAGAAGAACGCCCTGACGGTCCTGAACTGAATCGGCCTCAGCCTCCGCCTGGCTCACAATCACAGATCTGCTCATCCGATAGGTGTGTTCATTCCCCCAGCAAGTCCGCCACCCGCACGCGGAAGCCCGGCAATTCCGGGCCTCCGACGAGTTCCTGGCGGACGTTGAAGGTCTCGGGGGGCTCGCCGGGGCGGTGGACGGCGATCGTCTTGAGATCGGGATCGACGACCCAGACGACCACGCCAAACTCCAGGCAGAGGGCGACCATCTCCACGATGTCCTCGTGCTTGTCCGACGGGGAGAGGATCTCGACGGCCAGGACGGGCGGACCGTCGTAGATCTTCTGCCCTTCGGGGGTCGCGGCCCTCAATTCGGCCGAGACCACGGCGACGTCGATGCCGACGATCGAGTCTTCCGGCCCCGCCAACCGGAATCCACACTCGCCGCCGACGACCTCACCCCGGGGTTCGGGCTGGTCGTCCATCCAGACGTCGAGGTAACGGCCGATCTTGACGACCCCCCGGCTGTGTTTTCGGCTTCGATACGTCATCGGCCTCCCCTCGGGCGTCACGATCGGGATCACCGGGGCATGAGGATCATCCCAGGGCTCCTGACAGATCACGCGCACCTCGCCGCGGATCAATTCCCTGTGGACCCCGTCGTCCGGCAGGGCGAGGAATTCCTCGGCGGTCATCGTCCTCGGCGGGTCGGCGATGCTCATGAGCTTGCCCCTCCTCAGGCCCTCAGGCCGATCGACACGAACTTCGTCTCCAGGTAAGCATCGAGCCCCTTCGATGCCCAGCTCCCTGCCCAATCCCGATTCCTTCATCCCGCCGAACGGGCATTGCGGGGTGGCGGGGACCGGGTCGTTGATGCCGATGATCCCCGCTTCGAGCCCCTCGGCCATCCTGGTCGCGACGGTCAGGTCATTGGTGAAGACATACGCGGCGAGGCCGTAAGGGGTGTCGTTCGCGGCGGCGATCACGTCGTCGATCTTCGAGAAGTCCAGGATCGGCATGACCGGGGCGAACGGTTCCTCGGTCATGATCTTCATCCGGCCGTCCACCTCGCGGATGACCGTCGGCTCGAAGAAGTAGCCCTTGTCGAACCGCGACGACTTGCCCCCTCCGGTCAGGATCTTGGCGCCGAGGCCCCTCGCGTCGTCCACCAGCCTCGCCGTCTTCTCCAGGGCCCGGGCCTCGAACATCGGGCCGACCTGGACGCCTTCGTCCAGGCCGTTGCCGAGCTTCAGCCCCTTCGCGAGCTCGACGGCCGCCTCGGTGAAGTCCCTGGCGATGTCCTCATGGACATAGAATCGGGACGGGGCGATGCAGACCTGCCCGTTATTTCGGAACTTGCCGATCACCGCCGCCTGGGCCACCTGCTTCACGTCGGCGTCGGGGAAGACGATCAGCGGGGCGTGGCCGCCGAGCTCCAGGCTCAGCCGCTTCACGCCGTCGGCCGACCGGCGGATCAGCTCCTTGCCCACGGCCGTCGAGCCGGTGAAGCTGATCTTGCGGACCTCGGCCCGGGCGAAGTAGGCGTCGGCGATCGAGCGGGCGTCTCCCATGACGAGGTTGGCCACGCCGGGGGGGAGGCCGGCGTCGATCAGGCACTCGAACATGAGCAGGAAGGACAGGGGGGTCTGGTCGGCCGGGCGGCAGACCACGGTGCAGCCGGCGGCCAGGGCCGGGGCGATCTTGCGGCTGGGCAGCGTGACCGGGAAGTTCCAGGGCGTGATGGTGCCGACGACGCCGACCGGGTGCTTGATCGCGTGATGCCTCTTGCCCATGTTCGCCGGGGGGATGATCCGGCCGTAGCTCCGCTTGCCTTCCTCGGCGAACCATTCGAAGGTGTCGGCGGCGTGGAGGGTCTCGCCCTTGGCTTCGGGCAGCGGCTTGCCCTGCTCCATCGTCAGGGCCCGGGCGATCCGATCGGCCCGTTCCCTCATGAGCTCGGCCGTGCGCTTGAGGATTTTCGCGCGATCATAGGCCGAACTGGCCTTCCACGCCGGGAACGCCTTCGCGGCGGCGTCGATGGCGAGCTCGGCCTCGGGCCGCCCTCCGAAGGCGACCTCGGCGATCGTGGACTCGTCGGCCGGGTTGATCACGGCGAGGGTCTGGCCGCCCTGGGCGTCGCTCCATCGGCCGTCGATGAACATCTTGGTGGGGAAATCGGTCGCGGTCGCCATCGCGTCTCCTCGTCAAAATCGAGCCCGTCGGGAGGTCCGCCCGATCCCCTCCGCGAGTCGCCCCTTACGATACCCTCGGCCTGCCCTTCGCGACAATCGGCCCGGCCCTCGGCCCCGTCGTCACAATCGATCCCACGGATGTGATCGGCCCGATCGGCTCAAGCCGCCGGCTCTCCGGCGACGATATCGGAGGGGACGGCGACGCTCGGCCCGGCCCGACGGCCCGACCCCGAGGCCCCGTCGGCTCACGACGGACTGGTGAGACATGACCCCATCCTCAAGCGACCGCAAGGGCCCGGCCCTCGACGACCGATCGTCCTGGCTCTGGCGGCCTTCGGGACGGCGACCCTGCTCGCCCCCTGGGCGCGAGGCGAGGCGATCCGCCGCCACAAGGCCGCCCATCCGGCCATCCAGACCCTCTCGCTCAATCACTGGAACGCCTATTACGTCCGGGCCCTGGCCACTCACGACGTCCACCTCGGCGGCCACGGCCCCGAGGCCCTGAAAGTCCTCTCCGTGAACCCCGACGGCACCCTGCCGGCCATCCCGTTCGTCCAGTACCTGGAATGGCGACACGGCCTGAACGCCAGGCGGTTCGATCGCTACCACCCGACCCTCGGGCCGATCCTGGAGAGGGACAAGCTCGTCCGGTCCTCGGTGGCCCCGCCCTCGCCCTCGCCCAGCCCTCCGACCGCGATCGTCCCGGCCTCGCTGATCCCGCCGACGACGCCAATCCCCCCGATCACCCCGATCACCCCGTCCGTGACCCCCACGACGCCCATCCTCTCGCCCGAGCTTCCGCCGACCGTCCCCGAGCCGACGTCCGGCCTGATCGCGGGCGTCCTGATCGGAGCGGCGGCCCTGGCCCGAAGGCGGGCCCGGCGGACCTCCTGAGAACCTGGCATCAACGCTCGCCCGGGGGTCCGGCCTTCTTCGTCCGGTCGCCCCGGCCCGAGCGCTCGCGGCGGGCCTGGCGGGCGGCCTCTTGCCGTTCTCGACGAGCGAGGTAGGCCACGGCCGCTCGGAGGACGACCGGGGCATCATACGACTTCGTGCCGATCCGAAAGAGGGTCGCCTCGCACGCCTCCACCCGGACGGCCTCGGCCAGGTTCACTTGCGCCGCGAAATCGGCATCTTCACGAATCAGGCGCTGAAAAGTTTTGTAACTCACCCCCATCATGGCGCAAGCCGTGACCCGGCCTTGACCTTTGGAAATCAGGCGGACCATTTCGGAAATCTGAGGATTGGAAAAAATCGTCTTCGGCCGCCCTTTCGCCTTCACCTCGCATCCCTCACCCTCCGATCCCGCCACGTCGCACCTCTCTTGAACCGGCTAGCCCGACGGGACCGGCCCCCCAGCATCGCGCGATGCCCGAATCGGCCGACCCCCTCCTTCAAGATCGCGAGGGCGAGACGCCTCGATCACCGATTCCCCACCGAACCCACGAGTCGGCCGAGGGATCGGATCGAAAACCCGCCTCGGGACGGCCCGCCGTCCGATCTGATAAGATCCAGGACGCGACCGATTTCCCGGATTTCACCCCGACGTTCCGGAAGGGCCCAGGATGCCGGTCCACGCCATGATCGAGGAGCGGTTGTCGGCCGTGGAAGCGGCCGTCGCCGAGATTCAACGTCGCCTCCCCCCGCCTCCGTCGCCCGACTGGTTGAACCAGGTCATCGGTTCCCAGAAGGACGAGCCGGCGTTCGAGGACGTCCTGGCCCTCGGCCGCGAATACCGCCTCGCGGACCTTCCCGCAGAGGGTGGCGACGAGTGAAGTTCCTGCTCGATACGGACCATATCAGCGTCCTCCAGCGAGCGGCTCGGAGGCGGCGAAGGTCTTCGACATCCTGCTCGCCAGGCGTCTTCGGGTCGCGACGATGGACCTTCGGATCGCCGCCATCGCCGTCTCTCGCGAGATGACCTTGTTGACCCGGAACGTCGGCGACTTCGGCCGGATCGTGGGCCTTCGGACAGAGGATTGGACCGTGTGACCGCCGACCGGATAGGATGAGCACGCGACCGAACGCCCGAAGGGGCGGGCGTGTCCGACGGAGGGCCGCGCCCGGGAATTCGTCCCGGGGCGGGATTCGGCCCGGAGAGCTCGGGGCGAGACGATGGCCGACGCGCACGCGAACCGTTTCTATCTGACCACCGCGATCGACTACCCCAACAGCCGCCCCCACATCGGGACGGCCTTCGAGAAGATCGGCGCCGACGCCCAGGCCCGCTTCCGACGGATGGAGGGGCTCGCCGTCCATTTCCAGATGGGCAACGACGAGAACACCATCAAGGTCTCCCAGCGCGCCGAAGAGCTCGGGATGGAGCCGAAGCCGTACGTCGACGACATGGCCCGCCAGTTCCAGGAGGTCTGGAAGGCCCTGGAGATCTCCAACGACGGCTTCATCCAGACCAGCGAGGAGCGCCACCACGTCGGCTGCCGCAAGTTCATCCAGGCGGTCCATGATGCGGGCGACATCTACAAGAAAGCGTATACCGGCCTCTATTGCGACGGCTGCGAGGCGTTCAAGACCGAGAAGGAGCTGGTCGACGGCCGCTGCCCGAACCACCCCAATCGGCCCCTGCGCTACGTCGAGGAGGAGAACTACTTCTTCCGCCTCTCCGCCTTCGCCGACCGCCTGCTCGCCCATTACGAGGCCCACCCCGAGTTCATCGAGCCCGAGAGCCGGAGGAACGAGATCACCAGCCTCGTGAAATCGGGCCTGCAAGACGTCGCGATCAGCCGGAAGGGCTTCACCTGGGGCATCAAGGTCCCGTTCGACGAGGACCAGACGATCTACGTCTGGTTCGACGCCCTGCTGAACTACATCACGGCCATCGGCTACGGGACCGACGACGAACGATTCCGGCAAATCTGGCCGGCGGACGTTCACGTGATCGGCAAGGACATCACCCGGTTCCATTGCGCGTTGTGGCCCGCCATGCTGATGTCGGCCGGCCTGCCGCTGCCGAGGCAGGTTTTCGGCCACGGCTTCGTCTATCGCAAGGACGAAGGCACGGGCGAGGTCCAGAAGATCAGCAAGAGCCTGGGCAACGTCGTCGAGCCGATGGACATCATCGCGAGGTTCTCGGCCGAGGGGTTCCGCTATTATTTCCTCAGCCAGTGCCCGTTCGGAGGGGACGGCGAGTTCTCGTTCGAGAGGTTCGCCGAGGTCTACAACGCCGGGCTGGCGAACAACCTGGGGAACCTCTACAGCCGGATCCTCTCGATGTGCCTGAAGTACTTCGACGGCACGCTCGCCGGGGCCTCCGAGGTGGACGTCTCCGCCTGGAGAGGGGGCGCCGACCTCGGGCCTCTGGTCGAGGAACTCCGCGGCCTCGTCTCGACGTTCGCGTTCAACGTGGCGTTGCAAAAGATCTGGCAGGACGTGCTCGACCCGGCGAACAAGTACATCCAGACGACCGAGCCGTTCAAGCTGATCAAGATCGACCCCGACGCCTGCCGAGGCGTCCTGGTGAACCTGGCCGACGCGCTCCGGATCACAGCGATCCTGATCAAGCCGTTCCTGCCCAGCACGGCCGGGACGTTCTTCTCGGCGTTCAACTTCGGCGACGCGGCGGCCTGGGAGACGATCGGCTATCGCGACGCCGCCCGAGCCGGCCTCCCGGCCGATCTGAAGGTCACGGCGCCGGTCGTCTCGGGCAAGCCGGCCCCGCTCTTCCCGAAAATCGAGGCCCGGCCCGGCGATTGACCCGCCCGGCCGGCGCCATTTCGGGTTCGGACGCCCGCCGGCACGCGAGATGCAAAGGAACCGGACGAATCCCACCCCGATTGGCCGATCATGACGTAAGGTGAGTGTGGTGGGGAGGACTGGAAATTCATCGACCGTCCACGAAGGAGCCTGGTGATGATCGACGCGCCCGAACTCGCCGTGACTCTGCCGCTGGACCTGCTCCGCCACCTCCGGGCCGAGTCGCGCCGGCTGGAGGTCCCGCTGGAATGGCTGATCGCCGCGGTCGTGGTCGAGACGATGGAGCCGGCCGAGGAGCGCGTCCTCCTGAGGGCCTCGGCCTGACCCGCCGGCCGGCGACCGGGGATCACGACCGGGGCCGATGGGCCTCGGAGCGCGTCCTCGGGCCGGGCGTGACCGTCGGGCGGCCTTCGAACGGGTCGTCGGCGCGATATTCGCTCTCGACCCACCGGCGAAACCTCTGAGGAGAGTGGGCGAGGCCGCGCTCCCGGAGCCACCCGGCATACTCGCGGAACGGCTCGTGGAGCCGCTCCGGGCCGAACAGCGGCACATGGCCGTGACTCACGGTGAAGGCGTCCCAGGCGGTCTCGGGGGCCTCGCCCAGGACGTCCATCCGATACAGGGCCGCCACCAAACCCGTCCGGTCCGAGCCCCACTTGCAATGGATCAGCAACGGGTACGGCGACCGATCGAACAGGGCCAGGATCGTCAGGAGCTCGCGACGGGTCGGCCGCCTCGTGGCCGACATGGGCAGGTCGTAGAACGCGACGCCGAGCCGGCCGGCGGTCTGGGCCTCTTCGGCATAGAAGGCGTCGGACTCCGACCCGCCCCGCAAATTCACGACGGCCTTCAGGCCCAGGGCCCGGATCGTCGCCTCCAGGCCGCTCTGGGGTTGGGCCGACCGATAGACCCGGCCCGGATCGACCACCCCGAAGTTCCCCTGGAACAACGGCCGGCGAAGCCCCACGGCGCAGGCCAGCAGCAGGACCGCGAAGGCGGACAGACGGACAAGGCGCCCTCGCCGCCATCGAGACGGGCGGGGCTCGGGACCTTCGGCAAGCATGGGCCGTCCTGGCGAGCGAAATCCCGGGGACGACCGCCCGGTCGATGTCCCGAACCTCCTCGACCCCGGGCCGGTCAGTCTAGCGACGCCCGATCCCGGGTCAAGACCACTCGATTCTGCCCGACGGACCCGATTGACGCGCCCGGCAGGCATTGATAAAGTTCCCTACTGGGGTCGGCCCGCCGCCCCCAAGACTCGCGGGAGAGGTGGCTGAGTGGTCGAAAGCGACGGTTTGCTAAACCGTTAGGGTGGGAAACCGCCCTCGGGGGTTCGAATCCCCCCCTCTCCGTTTGGGAATCGATTGGAGCCGACAGGACACGCCCGACGCCCTCGATCACGAGGGTTTCGGGCGTGTCGGCGTTTCCGGCCCCGCGAAGGCTTGATCCGCCAGGAGCCGACGGGTCCCTACGCTCCCCGATGCGTCCCTCGCCTCGGGCATCGGTGGCGTCGGAGATGCTCGCGGCATCGAGATGCGACGGGATCGCCTGACCTTCTCTTGATGGGTCGGAAGGACGCACTTCCCGGCGGGCTGACCGTTCCCGAACCGAGGCCGTTGGGCTGGCCCATCGGGCCCGGACGGCTAGTGGATGCGTTGTGAAACGGTTGGAGTCGGCCGATTCGGATGGTCGATGGAGTAGATCGTGGAAGACAGGAGAGATGGGTCGGGACCGTCTTGCGGGTAAGGCGGGACCAAGGAGGAGAGCCGTGGACCCCACGATCGCGAAACCTCTGCGCAGATGGGCGAGCGTCGCGTTCGCCCTGGCCCTCGGGGGGCGTGCGAGCCTGGCCGCCGAGGCGCCGCCGGTGCCGAATCCGGCCCCGGGTGCGGCCCAGGCCGTTCGGCCCCCGGCACCGGCCGCTCCGGCGACGTCGGCCCCGGTCCCCGGCCCCTCGTCCGGCTCGTCGATCCCCGAGTCGCCGCCGACTCTGCTGGATCCGAGGAGCCAGCCGATCGACCTGAACACGACGTTGAGGCTCGCCGGGGTGCAGAACCCCGACTTGCTCCTGGCCCGGCAACGGGTCGTCGAGGCCGCCGCGCTCCGGCAACTGGCCGCCGCCCAGATCCTGCCGACGATCAACCTCGGGACCAACTACGACAGCCATACCGGCGTGTTGCAGCAGTCCAACGGCAATATCTTGACCGTGAACCGAAGCGCCCTGTATGTCGGGGCCGGTGCCAACGCGGTCGCGGCCGGAACCGTGAACATCCCCGGCGTGGTCCTGTCCGGGAACATCGCCGAGGGGGTCTATGCGTTCCTCGGGGCCCGTCAGGTGGTCCGGGAGCGGGAATTCGCGAGCCTGGCGGTGCGGAACCAGGTGTTCCTGAGGGCCGCCTCGGCCTATAGCGAGCTGATCCGGGCCGAGGGCAGGCGGGCGATCGCCGTCCAGACGCGGGATGAATCCAAGGAAGTGGCCCGGCTCACGGCCGATTACGCCTCGCAGGGCCTGGGCCGGCAAGCCGACGCCGACCGGGCCGCCACCGAGCTCGCCCAGCGTGAGGCGAACGTCCAGCAGGCCGAGGGGGAAGTCCTGACGACCTCCGCGCGGCTCGCGGCGGTCCTGAACCTCGATCCCTCGATCCGCCTGCATCCCACGGACGCCTTCGCCGTGCCGATGCCGATCATCCCCGACCCCACGCCCCTGGCCGAGCTCGTCGCGGTCGCCCTCTTGAGGCGGCCGGAGCTGGGCGAGAGGCGGGCCGTGATCCGCGAGGCGCTCCTGGCCCTGGAAGGGTCGAAGGTCCTGCCGTTCTCGCCGACGGTGCTCGTCGGGTTCAGCTCCGGCGGCTTCGGGGGCGGCTCGAACCTGGTCAAGCCGGTCTTCGGCGGGTTCGGCTATCGGTCGGACTTCGACACCGTGGCCTACTGGTCGATCCGCAACATGGGCGTGGGCAACCTCGCGTTGATCCGCGTGGCCGACGCGAACCTGAAATCGACCCGGTTCCAGGAGATCGGGGTCTTGAACCTCGTCCGCTCCGAGGTGGCCGAGGCGTACGCGAAGACCCATGCCCGGTTCGCCCAGATCGGGACGACGGAGATGGCCGTGCGGTCGGGCCTGAACGCGTTCCGCGAGGACTACGACCGGATCAAGCTCCGGGCCCAGAGGGACGTCCTGCCGATCGAGCTGCTGGACAGCCTGAGGCTGCTGGCCCGGTCTCGGGCGGCGTACCTCGACGCGATCGTGGATTTCAACATCGCCGAGTTCGAGCTGTTCGTGGCGATGGGCCAGCCCCCGGCGGACGCCCTGGCCCGCCCGGTCCCGGCCGAAGGGATCGCGCCGAGCAACATCCCGGGCCCGGTATCCCCCCCCCCGGCCGGCCCGAATCCCGCGGCCCCCGCGCCGTTCGCGGCGCCTGGCGGGAACACCCTCGGAGGCACCCCGGCGCGATCCGGCGAGGTCCGTCGCGCATCGATGGCAACGATCCGTCGCTGAGGATCGAGGGCGACGTCCGAATATCTCATCTCTCAGGAGGAGAGGATCTGATGAGCGCGACCCGCCGTCCGGGGGGATGGCCGAGGTATGCCCGGCGACTGTCTCGATCGCTCTCGGGCGTCCTGACCGTCGCCTCGCTGGCCGGGTGCATGGTCCATCGGGCGAGCCCCCTGGGGCCGCCCGGCCCGGAGGTCGGCACGGCCGCCCGGGACGCGGAGCCGGGCGACCCCGCCCGCGACGTGGACGTCAGGCCGACCGCCGCCCAGGCCCCGGCCCCGCCGCCTCCCGAGGCCCGACCGGCCGGCCCGCCCCCGGCCGAGGCGGTCCCCGGCCCCTCGGCCCCGCAGCCGGTCCCCCCGGCCCCGAGGACCGACCCGCCCGATACCCCCGCCGTCCCCCCCCCGGCGATGGAATACCCGATCGACCTGTCCACCGCCCTGCGGCTGGCCGACGCCGAGAACCCGAGGATCGCCGAGGCGAGGACGCAAATCCTCTCGGCCCTGGCGTTGCAGACCGGGGCCCGCGCCCTGCTCCTGCCGACCCTCAACGCGGGAACCAACTATCACGGCCACATCGGCAACCTCCAGAGATCCTCGGGCCGGATTCTGAGCCTCTCGGAGCAGTCGCTGTATGTCGGCGGCGGTGCCCGGACGCTCGCGGCCGAATCACTGGGCATCCCCGCCGTGAACATCACCAGCCCGATCACCGAGGCCCTGTTCGAGCCCCTGGCGGCCCGGCAGAACCTCGACGGGGCGCGGTTCCGCGTGGCCGCCACGACCAACGCCGTCCTCCTGGAAGTGGCGCTGCTCCAGGTCGATCTGATCGCCGCCGACGCGGCGTTGCAGATGCTCCGCCGGTCGGAATCCGAGGCCCGGGAGATCGCCCGGACGGTCGTCGAGTACGCCGAAGCGGGCCGGGGCCGGCAGGCCGACGCCGACCGGGCCGAGACCGACTTGCGGCTCCTCCGCTCCGAGGTCCAGAGGGCCGAGGAAGAGGTGGCCGTGGCGTCCGCCCGGCTCTGCCGGAGGCTCAACCTCGACCCGGCCATCCGCCTCCGCCCCCTGGCCGGGCCTCTGGAGCCGTTCGAGCTCGTCGATCCCCACCGATCGACCGAGGAGCTCCTGAGCATCGCCCTGAACCGCCGGCCCGAGATGGGCGCGGCCGGGGCCGCCATCGGAGTGGCCGAGACGAGGTATCGTGAGGAGAGGGTCCGGCCGTTCCTCCCCCTGTTCTGGATGGGCGTCAGCGGAGGCGGATTCGGGGGCGGGAGCAACCTCGTCCAGCCCCTGCTCGGCAATTTCGGCGGCCGGACCGATTTCGACGTCCGGGCGATCTGGACGTTGCAGAACCTCGGGCTGGGGAACCTCTCCCAGCAGAAGAGGCGGAGGGCCATGGTCGGCCAGGCCCAGGCCGAGCAGTCGCGGACGGTCAACACGATCCGCCGGGAAGTCGCCCAGGCCCAGGCCGTGGCGATCGCCCAGGTCCAGCCGATCGAGCAGGCCCGCCGCGGCCTGAGGCTGGCCGAGGAAGGGTTCCGGGACGACCTGACCCGGACTCGCAACGCCCAGGGCCGTCCCCTGGAAGTCCTCAACAGCCTGAGCCTGGTGACCCGCGCGAGGCTGGACCTGGTCCGCGCCGTCACGGCGTTGAATCAGGCGCAACTCGCCCTGTTCGTGTCGCTCGGCTCGCCCCCTCCGGTCGAAGGGCCGCCGGGCCCGCCTCCGGGAGGCCCGCCTCCGGTCTCCACCCCGTTGCATTCGCCGATCGTCTCGGGGGGCTGACCCGGACCGTCGCATGCCATGTAGGGTGCATGAAATGCACCCTACGGGTCGGCGTGAAGACGGTTCATGTCGTTCGCGCCAGGAGATCGGCAGCCTCGGCTCACTTCCTCGCCGGGCCGACCCTCAGGATCGGGAACGCGGCGATGAGCTGGTGGCCGAACGGGTCGATGATCTCGTACTCGGTGTTGGTGAGGAAGTCGGTGAGGGTCAGGTTGTACGAGAAGCGGCCCTGGGCGTCGGTGGCGAGGGCCTTGCCGTTGAAGGCGTAGTTGCCGGTTCCGTTGTCGGTGAAGACGATCGAGCCGGGGGTGGTCTGGCCCTCGATCGTGATGTGATCCAAGCGTGTGATCCCGCCGGAGTTGTGGATTCCGGTATGCTGGACCCCTTGCCCGGGGGCCAGGGCGATCTTGACCCTCAAGGGGATGTCGGCCGTCAGCGGCTGTTCGTGGCGGACGAGGTACTGGGCGTCGCCGTGGCCGATGAAGCCGTTGTGGTTGAAGTCGTAACTGGGGTTGTAGAAGCCGCTGCCCTTGGTGCTCAGGTAGGCGACGCTGAACGTCCTGAGGTCGGCCAGGGTGAACTCGCCGTTGGGTCCGGTGCCGGGCGACGAGGCGGGCACGGTGGGGACGGCGTGGGTGTGGACGTGGGCGCGGGCCTGGTGTTTCGGCGCGGAGGCGTCGGGGGCCGCCGAGACGGGCGGGGCGACCTCGGCGGAGGCCGCCGCGGCGGGCGGGGTGATCGCCGAGGCGCTCAGGGCCAGCCGGCCTTCCAGGGCTTCGAGGCCGGGGCGCGGCCGGGCGAATCGTGACCTCATGGCGACCTCCGTGTAAGACCCCGGCGCGGCTCGAGGCGCCGGGGCTCTACCAATTTGGGGCACGGATCGCGGCCCGTCCAACCGTGGGCGGGCGATCAATGGGCCGGCTTTGCCGATTCTCCGCCCTGGGCCTGTTCCACCTCCACCGCCATGTTGTCGGCCAGGGCGCCGTTGTATTTGATGACGACCTCGTCCTCGGCCCCCAGGCCCGAGGCGATCTCGGCGGCCACGCCGTTATCCAGGGCCACGACGACCGGGGTCTTGTGGAGCTTGCCGTCGCGGACCACGTAGACGAACCCCTTGCCCTCGCTGCCTTCGAACAGGGCCGAGGACGGGACCGACAGGTTCTTCGACGCCGGCTCCAGGACGATCGTCACCCCGCCGTACATCCCCTCGCGCAAGAGGTTGTCCGAGTTGGGCAGGTCGATCTCGGTCCTCATGGTCCGATTGCCGGGGTCCTGCGAGTAGGAGAAGCGGGAGACCGTCCCCTTGAACTCGCGGCCGGGGAGGCTGTCGATGTGGACGATGGCCGGGTCGCCCACGTCGACCAGGGGGACGTCGGGATCGGGGACCTGGACGACCACGCGCACCTTGTCGATCCGGGCCACCGAGAGGATCGGCTTCTCGTTGCCGTCGGAGGCCGAGCGGATGAAGGCGCCGGGGTGGAAGTTGCGGAGGGTCACCACGCCGTCGTAGGGCGAGACGATCTTGGTGTACCCGACCAGGACCTTGGCCTTGTCCAGGGCGGCCTGGGCGACCTCGACGTTGGACTTGGCGCCGACGAGGTCGGCCTGGGCCTGCTCGACCTTGGCCTGGGCCTCGGCCACCGAGGCGTCGGCCGAGAGGACTCCGGCCTCGGCGGCGTGATAGTCGGCGATCGAGGCGTCGTACTTGTCCTGCTCCTCGTCCTGGAGTTGCTCCTCGACGGCGTGCCGGAGGACCAGCCCCTTGATCCTCTCGAACTGCTTCTTGCGATATTCTCGGGAGGACTTGCGCCTCTCCAGCTCGCTCCGGGCGGTGGCGACGTTGGCGACGGCGGTCTTCTTCATGGCGTCGGCGGTGCGGACGTGGGCCTCGGCCTGGGTGACGGCGGCCTGGGCCTGATCGACGGCGGCCTTGGCCTGGTCCTGGGCCTTGACCAGCTCGGGGTCCTCGATCTCGGCGAGCTCCTGGTGGGCCTTGACCGGGGAGCCGATGTCCACGCTCTGGGACTTCATGTAGCCGGAGACCTTGGCATAGAGGTCCGCGGCCTCGAAGGCGCGGACGTCTCCGGGCTGCTGGACCACCCGCTCGATGCCGTGGGGAGTCGGCCGAGAGACGGTGACCTTGGTGACGCCGGTGTGCGACCCTTCGCCGGCCTCGGCGGACTTGCGGCTCTTGCTGGCCACGCCGAAATACCAGGCCGCCCCGGCCCCTCCGGCCAGGATGGCCAGGCCGAGGAACAACCAGATCCCCGAACCCTTCTTCTTCGCCGTCACCGTCGTTCGGGGCCGTTCGGCCGCCGGAGCAATTGCCTGGTCCGCCACGAGAGTACCCTCATTCCGAAGAATGGTCCGTTCCGACCCGTTCCCTGAAGGCCCCGGTCGCGCCCTCACGAGAGGGAGGAGGAGCCAGACGGCATGGACGCGAGGGCCCGATTGGCTCGGGGTCCTCCGCGGCGAGATCGTGGGCGAGCGCCCGTCTCAGCAACGCCGATGAAGGCGGGGGGGGTCGCTGGGGACGTGGGCCGGGTCTCCGGGCCTCGCCAGGAGGCCGTGAGACCCGTCGGAAAGCAGCAAGGGCCGGGCCCATCGGCCCGGTCCCTGGAGAGCATCCTCGTCGCCGGTCTCCTCCTCGGAGATCAATGCCGAGAAACGGAGGCGGAGCGGCCGGCCGCCCAGGCCGGCGACACGGCGGCCGAACGACGGTTCCCCCTGGCGGACCGCCGAGGCGGGGCGAGGGCCGTCGGCCCGGACGCCGACCCGGGGCGGGGCCGAGGCGAGCACGGCCGCCACGACCAGGCACCAGGCGATCGTCGGGGACCTCCTCATCGGCATGACCGGACTCCTGACCGACTCGCGCCGCCCCGGCATTCCGGGGCTTCGGGCCGGGCTTCGTCGCCGATCCGGTCGCGAGGGGCCGGATCGCCGCTTGACCTTTCCAGTCTACTCGGCTCCAATGGAGGAGATCAAGACGACCTGGGGCGCCCGGCCTTCCCAGAGCCTTCCGATCGCCCGGTCGGACGTCCCTGCCGGCCCCGGTGCCCGGCCCTCTCGGCCTCGATCCTTCGGGTTTCGATGCGAACCGTCGCCCTGCCCATCCTGCTCGCGGTCCTCATCGCCCTGCCGATGTCGGTCCTGATCCGCCAGGCGGACGCCAGGGGGACGGCGGCCCCTCGACCCGGGGCGTGGACCGAGGGTCAGTCCAAGCCGGTGAAGAGGCCGAGGCATCGCGGGACCTCCCCGCCGAGGGCCACGGCCCTGGTCTCCCGGGCGGCGATCGGCCGGAGGGCCGACGGCCCGTCGTTCGCGTCGCCCCGGCTGCGGAGGCCGTTCCCCGCCTCGGCCCGACGTTCGATCGCCTCGGCTCGCGAGGCGAGGCCCTCTCGCCTTTCCCCCCCCACCCCTCTCCGGTGCTAGGGCGCTCGAATCGCCATCGCGGCCGGGCCCGTTGCGCCCGCCGCGCCCCCGTCGCGCCCCGCGACGGCCCCGAGTTTCCGCGTGCGCTTCCAGACCGCATCCAGCCCGAGGCCGGTGAGGACTCCCCGTCCATGAATGGGTTAATCCGCGCATCCCTGAAGAACCCGTACGCCGTGACGGTCATGGCCCTGACCATCATCGCCGTCGGCTACGTCTGCGCCACGAGCTTGCCGATCGACATCCTCCCCGTGTTCAAGAGCCCGGCCGTCCAGGCCCTGACGTTCTACGGCGGGATGCCCGCCACCAGCGTCGAGAACGACATCACCAACCGGATGGAGCGCTGGACCGGCCAGGCCGCCGGGACCCAGCGCCAGGAGTCGCGGTCGATCACCGGCGCGAGCATCGTCCGCAACTACTTCTTCGGCGACGTCGACCCCAACGGGGCGTTGACCCAGGTCAATTCGCTGGCGCTCTCGACGTTGCCGAACCTGCCGCCGGGCACCCTGCCGCCGGTCGTCCTGCCGTTCGACCCGACGAGCACCACGCCGGTGGCCCTGGTGGCCCTGGACAGCCAGACCGGCGGTCCCACCGGCAAGGGCTGGGGCGAGTCGATCCTCTACGACGTCGGCCGCTACGAGGTCCGCAACATGATCGCGGGCATCCAGGGCGCCGTCGCCCCGGTCGTCTACGGCGGCAAGGTCCGCGCCGTGATGCTCTACCTCGATCGCGACAAGATGCAGGCCCGAGGCCTCTCCGCCCTGGACGTGATGAGGGCCGTCGACGACTACAACCTCTTCCTCCCGACCGGCGACGCCAAGTTCGGCACCACCGACTACGCGCTGGACTCCAACTCGATGTACGCCGACGTCAAGGACATGGGCGGCATCCCCCTGAGGACCAAGCAGGGCAATTCGGCGTACGTCCGCGACGTGGCCACGCCCGAGGACGCCAGCTTCATCCAGACCAACGTGGTCCGCGTCAACGGCGCCCGCCAGGTGTACATCCCGGTGTTCCGCCAGCTGGGGGCGAGCACCCTGAAGGTCGTCAACACGCTGAAGGACCAGCTCCCCGGGATGGAGGCCCGGCTGACCCGGCCGGACATCAAGCTCAAGACCGTGATGGACCAGTCGATCTACGTCCGCAAGTCGATCGAGAGCCTCGTCCAGGAAGGTCTCCTCGGCGCGGCGCTGTGCTCGCTGGTCATCTTGCTGTTCCTGGGCGACTGGAAGATGACGGTGATCGCGGTCCTGACCCTGCCGTTGTCGGTGCTCGGGGCGCTGATCGGCCTGTACGCCACGGGCAACTCGATCAACGTGATGACGCTGGCCGGGCTGTCGCTGGCCATCGGGCCGATGGTCGATAGCGCGATCATCTGCCTGGAGAACACCCACCGCCACCTCGGCCTCGGGGCGAAGCCCGAGGAAGCGGCGTTCCTCGGGGCGAGCGAGGTGGCCCTGCCCGAGCTCGTGGCCATGCTCTGCACGCTGCTGGTGCTCTCCCCCCTGGCGCTGATGCCGGGCCTCGGCCAGTTCCTGTTCCGGCCGATGGCCCTGGCGGTCACCTTCGCCATGGTCTCCTCGTACCTGCTGTCGCGGACGTTCGTGCCGGCGCGTTCGGCGGGCTGGCTGAAGGCCCACGCCCACCCGGCCGTCGGCCCCGGCCACGAGGTCCCCGGCCACCGCGAGCCCGAGGAGGCGGAGACCTTCAAGATCAACGGCAACGGCAACAATCAGGGCTACGACCACGACCACGCCTCCCGACCCGGGCTCGTGCAACGCGCCTTCGCCTGGTGGGAGGCCCGGATCGAGGACGGCATCCGCTGGTATACCCGGCTCCTGAACCGCATCCTCAACGCCCGGATCTTCGTCGTCCTGACGGCCGTGGCGCTGCTGGCGGTGGTCCTCCTGGGCTTCGGCTCGCAGCTCCGCCGCGAGTTCTTCCCCGAGGTCGATGCCGGCGCCTTCGAGATGTACGTCCGGGCCCCGTCCGGGACGCGGATCGAGGACACCGAGGCCCGGATCGCCAAGGTCGAGGAGTTCCTCGTCAACACCATCGACAAGGCGTCTCTGCCGCCCGAAGAGTACGAGCGCCGCAAGAAGATCCGCGAGGACGTCAAGCTCGGCAAGGCGGCCCCCGCCGAGGCGGAGAAGGACGGGGAAGGGCACGGCGAGAAGGCCGAGTCGGACCTCCAGCTCTACATCTCCGAGATCGGCGTGACGCCCGACTGGTCGGCCGCCTACACGCCCAACGCCGGCCCGATGGACTCGGTCGTCCGCGTCCAGCTCGAAG
This sequence comes from uncultured Planctomycetota bacterium, assembly GCA_963737655.1. Taxonomy (GTDB): domain Bacteria; phylum Planctomycetota; class Planctomycetia; order Isosphaerales; family Isosphaeraceae; genus JAQGHR01. The sequence continues at coordinate 1,002,604 of CAVTTN010000002.1, forward strand.
GGGAGCGGAAGCACTCGGCCCAGGAGTATGTGGACATGCTCCGCCGAGGGTTCGCCAACGACCCGAGCTTCGGCGACCTGGAATTCTCGTTCGACGCCGGGGGGATGATCCGAGGCGCCATGAACGAGGGCAAGGCCACCCCGATCAACATCCGGGTGACCGGCAAGAACCAGCAGAAGGCCTACGACGTGGCCGCCGCGATCAAGGCCAAGGTCCAGCCGATCGACGGCGTGGTCGACGCCCGGATCATCCAGAGGTTGAACTATCCCGAGTACATCATCAACGTCGATCGGGCCAAGGCCGCCGAGCTCGGCCTGAACCAGGAAGACGTGATGAGGACCATCGTGGCCGCCTCGAACTCGTCGATCCAGTTCAACAAGAAGAACTTCTGGATCGACCCGATCAGCCACAACCAGTACTTCGTCGGCGTCTCCTACCGGCCCAAGGACATCAAGTCGATCGAGACCCTGCTGGACATCCCGATCACCGGCCGGAGCACCAGCAACCTGGACAGCGCGACGCGGACGGTCCCGCTGCGGAACATCGTCAAGATCGACCGGACGCAGGTGCCGACCGAGGTCGTCCACTACAACGTCCAGCCGACGATCGAGCTGACGATGGGCGTCCAGGGCCGCGACCTCGGCCACGTGGCGGCCGACGTCGAGCAGGCGATCTACGAGTTCGGCGAGCGCCAGGCCGACGGCACCTGGGTCCCCTTCGAGAGGAAGTCCGGAGGCGCCGAGAAGGCGCTCATGAAGGGCACGAAGATCGTCCTCTCCGGCGAGTACGAGCGGATGCAGAACACGTTCCGCGACCTGGGTTTCGGCCTGGTCGGGGCGTCCCTGCTGATCTACTTCCTGATGGTCTCGCTGTTCAAGTCGTACGTCACGCCGCTGGTCATCCTGTTCGCCGTGCCGATCGGCCTGGTGGGCGTGGTGACGCTCCTGTTCGTGACGGGGACGGCGATCAGCGTGCAGTCGCTGCTCGGGGTGATCTTCATGGTGGGCATCGTCGTGTCCAACACGGTGCTGCTGGTGGACTTCGCCCAGAACCTCAGGACCGAGGAAGGGCTCACGCCCGACGCGGCGATCCGCAAGGCGGCGTCGGTGCGGGTCCGCCCGGTGGTGATGACGGCCCTGGCCGCGTTCTTCGCGCTGATCCCGATGGCCCTGGGCGTCGAGCGCGGCAGCGAGGCCAACGCCCCCCTGGGCCGGGCGGTCATCGGCGGCCTCGTGGCCGGCCTGGTGACGACCCTGCTGGTCGTGCCGTCGCTGTATTCGCTCGTGGTCAAGGACGCGCCGGGAGCCGGCCCGAGGCGCGAGCCCCGGCCGGAGACCGAGCCCGAGCCGACGCCCGATGCCGGTTGGGCCTGATCGTCGCGGATGGGAGGCTCACGGCGGCGCGCCCCGGGGAAAAACGCTGGCCCGGGCGCGCGCCGGCCTTCCGATCCTCATCAGGAATCGCAGGTGAGACCGGCCCTCGACCGCCGTTCGGGGGCAGACCGACCGAGAGGGCCCCGTCCATGATCCGTCGCCGCCGGGCCGCCCGATTCCGGCCGGAGGTCGCCTCGCTGGAAGCCCGGGCCCTGCTCTCCGGGGCCGGCGTCCACACGCCCCGGCCGTCCGACTTCCACAAGGCGTATACCAACCTGCTGACGATCCGCCTCCAGGCCTCGGCCAGTTCCACCTCGCGGGTGAGCTCGGCCTTCCAGGCATTCGTCCAGAACTACCTGGGAATCCCGGTGGCCGCCCAGGGCAAGGCGCCCACGTTCACCGGCTCGACCAGCCCGGGGCCGGGCGGCGCCCCGGCGGCGGCTCGCCCGGCAGCACCCCGCCCAGCGGGCCGCCGGCCTCGGCCGGGGTCGTCCCGGTCGGGACCGTCCCGGCCGTCCCGTCGCTGGACAACTACCTCAGCCAGCTCAGCGACCAGGTCTCGCTCGCCCTCCAGACCTACATCCCCACGACCAACCGAACCCAGCCGTCGGTCCAGACCGGGCCGAAGTTCACGCCCGACGCCGCCCGGGCCCTGATCCCGTTCGCCCAGCAGCAGATCGAGACGCTGGGCGAGGAGATCCGGGCGAATCCGCCGATCTACAACGCCAACGGCACCCTGGCCAACGCCCAGCCGTACAACGCGACGGAGGCGGCGTTCAACGCGATCCTCAACGCCGAGGCGGAGAACAGCGTTCATCCGAATCTGTTCACCTCGCCGGGCGACTACTACATCAACCCGTCCGTCCAGTTCAAGTTCCCGTTCACGACGGCCCCGGCCGATGCGGGCTCCGGGTACTTCGTGAAGGGGCCCGGCGGCGCCCGCCTCGGTCCGGGTCGCCGCTAACGAATGGGGCCGGAGGGGACTTCCCTCGGTCTCGCCGCCGTCTTTCCTTCCCCCTATGGGCCCCTCGGGACGTTGCATCATGAGTGAGCCGATTCGGATCGCCATCTCCGGGGCCGCCGGCCAGATCGGCTATGCCCTCACCTTTCGCATCGCGGCCGGGGCCATGTTCGGCCAGGATCAGTCCGTCGAGCTCCAGCTCCTGGAGGCCCCGGGTCGGCTCGGCCCCCTCCAGGCCGTGGAGATGGAGCTGAAGGACTGCGCCTTCCCTCTGCTCTCCAACGTCCGAATCGGCACGTCTCCCCGAGAGGTCTTCGCCGGGGCCGACTGGGTCATCCTCCTCGGGGGGCCCCGCGATGGGGCGAGGGGCAGTCCCGCCGCGAACTCCTGCTGCACAACGGGCCGATCTTCATCGAGCACGGCCGCGCCATCAATGACTCCTGCCCGTGCGCCCGGGTCCTGGTCGTCGCCAACCCGTGTAACACCAATTGCGCCATCGCCCGGTCCTTCGCCCCGGACGTCCCCCAGGAGCACTGGTTCGCCCTGAACCGCCTGGAGCGGATGAGGGCCACCGCCATGCTCGCCGAGAAGGCCGGAGTCCCGGTCAACCACGTGACCCGGATGACCGTCTGGGGCAACCGGGGCCCGTCCATCTTCGCCGACTTCCACAACGCCTTCATCGGCGATCGCCCGGCGCCGGAGGTCATCCGCGACGACGCGTGGGTCCGGGACGTCTTCGAACCGGCCGTCGGCCGTCGGAGCCTGGAAATCATCCGCCTCCGGGCGCCTCGCCCGCGGCCACCGCCGCCCAGGCCATCCTCGGCACCATCCGCTCGATCACCACGCCCACCCCGTTCGAGAGGCGGTTCGGCGCCTCGGTCGTCTCCGACGGCAGCTACGGGGTGCCCCGGGGTCTGGTCTTCGGCTTCCCCCTGACGTCCGAGGACGGCAAGACCTGGTCGGTCGTCGAGGGCCTGTACCTCGACACCTACGCCCAGGAACGGATCTCCGCCAACATCGCCGAGCTCCAGCATGAGCTGACCATCGCCAACGAGTTCATGGGCACGGCCGTCTGACCGATCGCCCGCGTCCGCCGGACCGCGCGGCCGCCGCCTGATCGCTGAGCCTTCCTCCCCAGACCTCCCAATCGACGGCGACCGCCGGCCCCCATGCTCCCGGGGCCGGCGGTCGCTGTTGCATGCGCGTCGCTCGGGATCACGACGGCCCGGACCCCGACGGAGCGGTCCGGAATCCGGGGGCGGCCAGGGCCGTTTCCTTCTCGGTGGAACGATTCTTCCCAAGTGCCCTGTGGAAAACCCATCGAAGCATCGACACGAGTATGTCCGAATTCAGTCGGACCTACTCGGTTGACCTCTTCGATCGGGGTTTACTACAGAGCACTTCCGAAGGGTTTTGTGTGGCACGGATTCCGAGGACGGAACCCGTGCCACACAAAATGCTCCCGGCCGAAATCTCTGGGAAGAGGAAACGGCCCTGCGGGGGCGGCCGATTTCGTTGCAAAGAAGCAACACGGCGAAAAACCTCCAGCGAATTGGACTCCGAACGGATGGCGCCCCTCAGGATTGCCTTAGTTACCTGGGGAGACCCGATGCAAGCCGTCCCCGCCTCCGAGAAATGGACGTCGGAGGACGGCGTCCCCTCGCCTTGACCGGAAGGATGTCTTCCGACGTGCGACCTCGTCGAGCGAGGTCCAACCGACGGCCCCGGTGCTCCGCCCTCTCAGGCCCCCGAAACGGCGCTCCTCCAGCCAGCTCCGGAGAATCCTCGATGAGCCTGCCGACGATGCCGCCCTCTCCCGGCTTCCTGTCCCGTCTGCGGAGACGAGGACGGCCCCGCAGACTTCTGCGCTCGGTCCTCGAGCCGTTGGAAGGGCGTGTCGTCCCGGCCACCGTCCTTGACGGGGGCACCTCGACGCTGACGATCCACCTCGACGCGAACGACCATTTGAGCCTGGAGGCGAACGCCTCGTCCTACACGATTTCGATCACCGCCCCCTCGGGTGTGGACAGCGAAAACGGCCCGACCTCCGGGAAGCTCGTGAACAAGGGCATCCAGTCGGGGAATTTCGACAACCCCCCTCCCCAGAACCTTTCGACGACGTCGCTGACGGTCAATTCGAACGGGGTCAGCGACTACCAGTCGATTCTGATCGATGATTCCCTCGGGACCGGCTCCGCGGTCAATCTCCTCGATAGCAACGGGAATGTCTATGCGGCCAATATCGGGATCGATCTGGAGAACAGCCCGGGGCCGCAGTCGGTCCAGGTCCAGAGCACGGCCTTCTCCGGCAACGCCGGCCTGACGGTGAAGACGACCGACCAGATCCAGGTCCTCTCCGGGTCGCAAACCTACTCGATCGCGACGGGCACCGGCGCGGTCAGCCTGACCGCGGGGATCGGCGGAGGCGCCAACTTCGCCTCGGGGGACTACATCGGAGTGGAGGTCGAGGCCCCGATCGAGACGAATTCGGGCCCCGTCACCGTCGTCGGCAACGGATCGACCGCCGCGGACCCCTCGAATGATTCCAGCGAGGGCGTCCGGATCATCAACAACGGCCTGATCCTCACCTACTTCGGCTCGATCTCGGTCTCCGGGACGGCCGGCTCGGCCAACTACAGCGCCGTGGCCCTCACCAATACCGTCGGCGCGTACACGGGTATCATCTCCACCTTCGGCAACATCAGCATCACGGGCGACGGCGGGACCACGACCTCCGGCGTGTACGTCGGCGACGGGAGCTTCGTCAAGTCGCTCGGCACCGGGGCGAACGCCGGGACGGTCTCGATCCACGGGACCTCGACGAACTACTTCGGCGTGGATGTCAACGACGCCGCGGTATCGACCTCCGCCGGGAACGCCTCGATCACCGGGACGACGGCCTCGACCAACGGCGGGATCGGCGGGGTGGCGGTCATCAACGACGGAGCCGTCACCTCGTCCGGCAACGGGTCAATCACCATCGCGGGCCACGCCGACGACCCGAATTCGACCGTCGATGGGATCACGGTCTACAACGGGGCCTCGATCACCGCCACCGGGGCCGGCGGCGTCTCCCTGACCGGCACCTCGGTCGGCCACTACGGCATCGTGATCACCGACGGCGGGACGACGGTCTCCGCGGCCGACGGCCCCCTGAGCCTCGACGGCACGTCGAGCGCGACCGGAGGCGGGCTCGGCGGAGTGGCCGTGATCAACGGCGGGGCCATCGGCACGACCGGCTCCGGCTCGATCACCGTCCACGGGACCGGCACCGGGGCCGGGTCGATCGCCAACGGCACGCTGGTCTACGGGGCCGGGGCGATCACGACGACCGGCACCGGGGGGATCGCCATCACCGGCTCGTCGGTCGGGCAGGACGGCGTGAACCTGTCCGACTCGAACTCGAAGGTGACGACGGCCGGCGGGAACATCTCCATCTCCGGGACGACCGCCGCGACCGACGGATCGCCCGCGGTGGCGATCCAGAGCGACGCCTTGTTGGGATCGACGGGCGCCGGGAACATCTCCATCGGGGGGACCGCGACGGGCTCCGCCCAGGGGATCGGGCTCTACAACTCGTCGAGCGTCCAGTCGGCCGGAGGGGTGATCTCGATCATCGGCCAGGGGTCCGGCAACGGCGGCATCGAGGTCTCCCAGGGCGTGACCCTCGGCACGACCGGCGGCTCAGGGATCACCCTCCAGGGCACGGACACCGCCTCCTCCGGCGACAACAGCGACGGCATCCGGTTCGGCGGCACCGGCCCCAGCATCACGACCGTCGATGGCGACATCGCCCTGATCGGCCAGGCCGGAGGCGACGACGCCCTCCAGCTCGACCCCGGCTCGACGGCGACCCTCAGCGCCTCGGGCGCCGGCTCCATCACCCTCTCCGGCACGAGCACCGCTTCGGGCTCTTACGGCGAGGGGATCGAGGCCGGGAGCCTCGCCATCACCACCAAGACCGGCAACATCTCCATCTCGGGGACCACCAGCAGCGAGCACGGCATCTCCCTGAGCAACTCGACGATCCAGGCCACGGCCGCCGGGGCGATCTCCTTCGACGGCACGAGCACCACCACGGCCACCTACGGCGACGGCGTCCAGTTGGATACCGTCACCGTCGGCTCGGCCGGCGGCGGGATCTCGTTCACCGGCCACTCCGCCTTCAACAGCGGGATCACGCTCCAGAACTCGGGCGTCTCGACGACCGGCTCGGCCACGATCACCCTGGACGGCACGAGCACCACCACGGCCTCGGCCGGGCAGGGCATCGAGCTCGACACCGCCTCGATCGCCTCGGTCGACGGCAAGATCGCCCTGACCGGCTCCAGCACCGACAACGACGGCATCGCCCTCTACAGCAGCTCCACCATCCAGGCCACCGGCGCCGGGGCCGTGGACCTCAACGGCACGAGCACCGCCACCGATTACAGCTACGGCAACTATGGGGTGGCGGTCAGCCAGTCGCAGGTCAAGGCGGCGGGCGGGGCCCTGACGGTCGAAGGCTCGTCGTCGCTGACCAGCAACCCCATCGGCATCCTGATCCAGGACGGCTCGACGGTCGGCTCCTCGGCGCCGGGCTGACGATCACCAGTTCCCGGGCCTTTTCCGAGGATTCCAGCAGCACCCTCTCGGGCTCGGTGGTCTCGATCGCGATCGACTCGGGCCAGAGGGCGCCGGGAACTTTCGCCGACGTCTACGGGACGATCAACAGCGGCTCGACGATCACCCTGACCGGCAATTCGCTGGCCGAGACGATCGACTATCGAGCCCAGCTCGGCCGGGGCCCGCGTCTCGCTGATGGGCGGCGGCGGAGGCGACGATTACATCCTCACGCCCGGCACCCTGGGCGAGTTGATCTACGTCGTCGAGGGGGCCGATTCGGCCTCCGACACCGTCAGTGTGATCGGCACCAGCGGCGACGATTCGGTGATCATCCAGCCCGAGACGCCCGGCTACGGCCTGGTCTCGTTCGTGAACCTGGACGGCCACATCGTCAGCTTCAACGCCGCCCCGGGGAACCTCTCGGTCGCCGGCGGTCTCGGCAATGACTCCTTCAACGTCACCCCCCTGGCCGGGACGACGATCTCGGTCGACGGCCAGGCCCCGTACTCCACCGCCACCGGCGACTCCTTGACGGTGACCGCCCCCCCGGGCCAGACGTCCTCGCCCAGCTTCAGCGACGCCTACGACGGCACCTTCCACACCACCGGCGGATTCGGCGACGTGAACTTCGCCAGCATCGAATCCGTCACCGTCCCCCTGGTCACCGTCGTGCACTTCTACGCCCTCTACGGCAACGGCCTGTCCTACGACCTGTCCACCACGCCGACCCGCGACCTCCCCTGGCAGGTCACCGGGTTCCGTGCCGTCTTCAGCGAGGCCGTGAACGCCTCGGCCGGGAGCCTCTCCTTCACCGGCACCGGGGCGCCGACGGTCGGCTCGTTCTCCGGCTCGGGGACGGCCACGGTGACCTGGACCCTCTCCAGCCCGGCGACCCTGGCCAATGTCACCGCCTCGATCGCCTCCAGCGGCCCGTACGCGGTGACCGGGGCCTCGGACAACGCGATGCTCGACGGCAACCCGAACAACCCCGGCCCCGACCCGTACTCCGAGGCGATCAAGATCCTCTACGGCGACGTGGACGGCGATACCACCATCGGGGCCCGCGACACGGCGATCTCGCTCGCGGCCTCGCAGATGAGGGCCGTCCCGGTCGCGGCCCTCTACCTCGACGTCAACGGCGACGGCAAGGTAGACTCCGCCGATTACAACATCGTCCGCAGCCAGGCCGGCAAGCATCTATGATCCGATCCCGGCCCCGCCATCCTCCGATCCCTGGCCCGCACCAACCCGAGGACCGCTCATGATCCGCATCCCCAGACGTCCCGCCGGCCTCCTGCTCGCCCTGATCGGCCTGGTCCTCCTCCCCGGGCCTCGGGCCTCGGCCGACGTCTTCATCGAGGTCGATCCGATCCTCAACGTGGCGGCCGGGTCCACGGGGAACGTGTTCGACGTGTACCTCTACACCTCGGCCGACGTCCCGGACCTGGTGTCCTTCGGCGTGAGCATCTCGGTGCCGACCGGGTCGGGGATCAGCCTGGTCAGCGGCAGCGAGGGGACGACCGATCCCTACATCTTCTCGGCCAACAACACCGGTCTTCAGTTCAACAACCCCTCCGGGCCCGAGACGGGCTACCTCGGCGACGACGCGAGCCCTTCCACGTCGCTGACCGGCGGCCAGTACTACGGGCTCGGACGGATCTCATTCGACGTCAGCGGCTCCACCCCGACCGGGGACTACGCCCTGACGATCGACCCGGGCGACTCGCTGTTCGACTCCTCGTTCAACCCGATCGCATTCACGCCGCTCAACGGGGTCATCCACGTGACCAATGCCGTCCCCGAGCCGGCGTCGATCGTCCTCCTCGGCCTCGGGGGCATCGCCCTGGCGCGCCGGGACCCCCTCCGGAAGCGTGCGTCGGCCTGAGCCGGGACCCTCGGACCGCGATCCGCCCGACCGATCCCCTCCCGAAGGGACCGGCGGGCGTTCCCGCGCGCCGAGGCCGGCCGATCAGCCCTCGATCAGGTCCCGGTAGAAGTCCAGCGTCCACCTCGCGATGCTCGTCCAGCTGAAGAACTGCTCGACCCGCTCCCGCGATCTCTGCCCCATCTGCCGGAGCCGCTCCGGGTCGTCGAGCAGCTGGTTGATCGCCGAGGCGAGGTCTCGCGAGAACCCGTCCGGGTCCTTCGGGTCGAGCTCGGCGTGCCCTTTCGGGGCGAACGGGACGAGCAGGCCGGTCTCTCCGGGGATCACCACCTCCTTGATCCCCCCCACCGCCGACGCCACCACCGGGGTCCCGCACGCCATCGCCTCCAGGTTGATGATCCCGAACGGCTCGTACACCGACGGGCACACGAACAGCGAGGCGTGCGTGTTCAGCGCGATGATCTCTTCCTTGGACACGACCTTGGGGATCCAGACGATCGGGTTGGCCGTCTGGCGGCGGGCCGCCTCGACATGCTCGGCCATCTCCCGGCCGATCTCCTCGGTGTCGGGCGCCCGGCGCACAGGACGACCTGCACGCCCGGCCGGATGTGCTGGATGGCATCGACGAGGTAGATGATCCCCTTCTGCCGGGTGATCCGCCCGACGAACAGGATGAAGGGCATCGCCGGGTCGATCCCGTGGCGAGTCAGGACCGACGGGTCCGTCGTCGGCCGGTACTGATCCAGGTCGATCCCATTGTGGATCACCCGCACCTTCTTGTACGGAACTCCATACAGCATGTGGACATCTTCGCGCATCGCCTCGGAGACCGCCACCACGCCGTCGGCGTTCTCGTAGGCCGTCCGCTCGACCCACGAGCTGGCCCGATAGGCGGTGCCGAGCTGCTCGACCTTCCACGGCCGATGGGGCTCGAGCGAATGGGTGGTGAGGACGAGCTTCCCGCCGGTCAACTGCTTCGCCAGGCAGCCGGCGAATTGCGAATACCAGGTGTGGCAGTGGACGATGTCCACCCCGGAGAGCATGCCGGCCATCACGAGGTCCTTGAGCATCGTGCCCAGGAATTTCTCGTGGCGGGGGTCGGAGGCGGGCAGGGGGAACTTCGGGTCCACGCCCCGGACCGTGAGGTTCCCCTCGCGCACGTCCTGATCGCCGAAGCAGAGGACCTCGATCGAGTGGCGGCCGTCGTCCAGCTTCGCCAGCTCCCGGGTCAGGTACTCGACGTGGACCCCGGCCCCCCCATAGATGTGGGGCGGATATTCGTTGGTGAGGATGGCGATACGCATCGAGATCAGCTCGGCTCGGAGAGGATCGACCCGGGTCCGTCGGCCGCCGCCGATCTTGCCCGAACCGGACGCCCCGGGCAAGACGGCCGATTCAGCGGCCGTCCCCGGGGGGCCGCCACCGCAGGGCGATCACGGCCAGAGGCGGCAACGTCAGGTTGAGCGACTGCGGGTGGCCGTGGGCGGAGACCGGCACCGTGGAGGCCCCGCCGATGTTCCCCTGCCCGCTCCCGCCGTAGATCGGCGCGTCGCCGTTGAGGACCTCGGCCCACCGGCCCCCCCTCGGCACGCCCACCCGGTAGTTCGCCCGGGGGACCGGCGTGAAGTTCGCCACGACCAGGACGATCGCCTCCGACGATCGACCCCGCCGGATCAGGCTGATCACGCTCTGGGCCGAGTCGTTCGCGTCGATCCACGAGAACCCCGAGGGGTGGCAATCCAGCTCGTGGAGCGCCGGCTCCCCGCGATAAAGCGTGTTCAGATCCCGGACCCACCGGCGCAAGCCCGAGTGCATCGGGGACCCGAGGAGGTCCCAGTCGAGGCTCCCGTCGTGGTCCCACTCGCGCCCCTGGCCGAATTCGTCCCCCATGAACAGGAGCTTCTTGCCGGGCTCGGCGAACTGGAGGCCGATCAGGAGCCGCACGCTCGCGAACTTCTGCCAGTCGTCCCCGGGCATCTTCCCCAGGAGCGATCCCTTGCCGTGGACGACCTCGTCATGCGAGAGCGGCAGCACGAAATTCTCCGAGAATGCATAGATCCCCCGGAACGTGAGCCGATCGTGATGGTGGGCGCGGAACAGCGGGTCCTTGCTCATGTAATCGAGCGTGTCGTGCATCCAGCCCAGGTCCCACTTGAGGCTGAACCCGAGGCCGCCCACGTTCGTGGGCGCGAGACCATCGGCCACGCGGTCGATTCCTCGGCGATCGTCAGGACGCCCGGGAAGAGGGCGTGGACCCGGTCGTTCAGCCTCCGCAAGAACTGGACCGCGTCGAGGTTCTCGCGCCCGCCGAACTCGTTGGGCGACCACTCGCCGGGCTTCCGCGAGTAATCGAGGTAGAGCATCGACGCCACCGCGTCCACCCGGAGGCCGTCGATGTGATATCGGTCCATCCAGAACAGCGCGTTGCTGACGAGGAAGTTCGCGACCTGCGGCCTTCCGTAGTCGAATGTGTACGTGTCCCAGTCCGGATGGACCCGGCGGAGCGGGTCCTCGGGCTCGAAGAGGTGGGTGCCGTCGAAGTCGCCCAGGCCGTGAGGGTCGCGAGGGAAATGGGCCGGGACCCAGTCCAGGATCACGCCGATCCCTCGTCGGTGGAGCGTATCGACCATCGCCGCGAAGTCGTCGGGCGTGCCGAACCGCGATGTCGGCGCGAAGAACCCGGTCGGCTGGTAGCCCCACGACCCATCGAACGGGTGCTCGGCCACCGGCAGCAGCTCGACGTGAGTGAACCCCATCTCGGCCGCATAATCGGCGAGCTTCGGCGCCATCTCGCGATAGGACAACCAGCGCCCTCCCTCTTCCGGGACGCGCATCCACGAGCCGAGATGGACCTCATAAATGGAGATCGGCGCACCGAGGTCGTTGTTCCCGCGGCGGTGACCCATCCACTCGGAATCGCCCCAGGAGAACGCGGAGACCTCCCAGACGACCGACGCCGTCTCGGGCCGGAGCCTGGCGGCGAAGCCGAACGGGTCGGCCTTCTCGACCGTCGTGCCGTCGCCGGACACGATCGCATAGCGATACGCCGCTCCCTGGGTCACCCCGGGGACGAACCCCTCCCAGATCCCGGACCGCCCCCGAGGGGTCAGCCGATGGGCGTCGGCCGACCAGCCGTTGAAGTCGCCGACGACCGAGACGGACCTCGCGTTGGGGGCCCAGACGGCGAAGGCCACCCCGCTCGCGCCGTCCTGATCGGCCCGATGCGCGCCCATCTTCTCATAAAGGCGATCGTGCGTCCCCTCGCCGAACAGGTGGAGGTCGAAGTCGCTGATCCGCGACGCCACGGCGATCGGCGGGGCCGGGACGGCGTCGCTCGGGGGAGCGGCTTCGCCCGAGGGCGGCGGCGTCCCGACCTCGATCAGCCTCAGGACGCCCCTCAACGGGATGCCCACCCAGTCGGGACGATTGTTCAGTTCGTAAAGCAGCTCATACAACGCCTTGTCCAGCGTGAACGCCTCGAGGAGGAGCGCGAAGTCGGCCGGATCGGCGGGGAGGAACGGGGCGCCGGAGGCGACCGCGAGGTATTCGCGGAGGAACGCGGCCGAAGTCCAGACCTGCCAGAGCCTCGCCCACGGCCCCAGCCGCTCGAGCCGATCCGGCCGGTCCTTCGCGAAGGCGAACAGGGCGGCGAACGCGGCGTAGTCGAACGAACGGAGCATCCCGACCACGTCCTTCGCCGGCGATTGCTTCTCCAGCCGGACGCCGAGCGGCTTGGCCGGCTCGCCCTCGAAATCCAGGATCACGAAGTCCTCGCCGGTGCGGAGGACCTGTCCCAGATGGTAATCGCCATGAACTCGCGTCTTCATCGCGAGGAGCGACGAGCCGGGCAGGCGATCGAGCGAGAGGACGAGCCCCGGGCCCCGGTCAGGACCGCCGTCGCCGGCTCGCGGAGCCGTTCCGGGAGCCGTTCGACGTGCTCTCGAAGGGCGAGCAAGGCCCGCTCGACCTGCTCGCGGATGTCGGCCGAGAGCCTGGCCAGGTCGTCGGCCGAGATCGGCTCGGGGGCGAACGCCGGGTCGTCCTCCAGAGACGCCAGGGCCCGATGCATCTCGGCCGTCCGTCGGCCCAGGACGCCCGCGGCCTGGAGATAGCCGCCGGCCAGCTTCTTCACCTCGGCCGGGGGCTCGGCGCCGGCCAGGTCCAGGGCCGATCGTCCCTCGGGGGCCGCCGGAGGCTCGATGCCGGGGCGGCGGTCGATCTCCTCGTAATACCCCTTGAGCTCGTGGAGGGCGTGGTCCCAGCCCGTCCCCTCGTTCTTGACGAGTTCCTGGAGGATGGCCAGGACGATCGGCTCTCCGCCGTCGTTCGGGGCGTATTCGAGCGACCCGGCGGGCCGGGGGAGGCGGTCGAATGCGGTCTTCTCCGCCAGGGCCCGGCCGATCTCCAGGTCGGGGTTGGTCCCCGGTTCGAGGCGTCGAAAGATTTTCATGATGAGTCGATCGCCGAAGAGGACGGCCGAATTGCTCTGCTCGGCCGACCCGCGAATCACGGGCAACGGTCGATCGACGGGCCCCCGGGCCTGGTCGAACGTCCGGGTGGGGACCCCGTGGATCGAGCCGAATTGGGCCGGGAACGTCGCCCCGGTGCCGATCGCGTCGAGGATCGTCAGGCACGCCGCGGGCTCGGACAGGGCGTCGAAGACGACCCGGGTGCCATCGCCCGGCGAGATCACCCGGGCCGGCGCCTCGCGCGCGATCCGGGCCGCCTCGGCCCCCTCGGCCGTGCCGATCGGCACGGAGTAGAGGTCGGGCGGCCCGTCGCGATAGCGGACCTCGACCAGGGTCAGCCGGGTCGAGCCCGCGAACTCGCCCGAGACCTCCACGACTCGCGCCCCGGTCAATTCGCGGGCCTTGCCGGCGAACCATCGCTGCTTGCGGAGGAAGGCCGGGAGGTCACGCTCCAGCCCCGAACCAAGCTCCTCGGCCTTCGCCTCGAACACGCTCGCCATGCCGTCGGCCCCTCGCTCGTCGCCCGGGATCACATGTAATAATCAAAATCCCGCTCGGTCTTCACCCAGCGCCGGACCCGGAACACGTGGGCCGGGCAGGCCTGGGGGTCGAGCTGGACGAAGTTCGACTCGCCGTGCCAGAGGTAGCGGGCGTCGCTGATCAGGTCGTGGACCTGGAACGACTGCCCCGGCCCCGAGCCCAGCCCCAGCTCGTCCAGGGGCAGCCGGACCCAGCCGGATTGGACGTGGTACGGGTCGAGGCTGACCACCGAGATGAGGATGTTCGATCGATCGGGCGAGCTCTTGCCGAACGCGACGATCTGGTCGTTATCGACGTGGTAGAAGCGGAGGTTGCGGTCGAAATGGAGGGCCGGGTTCTCCCGGCGGATCGCGTTGATCCGGGCGATGAAGTCGCGGAGCGTGCCGGGTTGGTCGAGGTCCCAGTGGCGGACCTGATACTTCTCCGAATCGAGATATTCTTCCGAGCCCGGCCTCCACGGCGTCCCCACGCACAGCTCGAACGGCGGGCCGTAGATGCCATAGGTCGCCCCGAGCATCGCCGCCAGGACCAGCCGGATCTGGAACGCCGGACGCCCGCCGACCTGGAGGAACTCGTGGAGGATGTCCGGCGTGTTGGCGAACAGGTTCGGCCTCATGTACTCCGCGGCATCGGTCTGCGTGAGCTCGGTGAAGTATTCGATCAGCGGCCACTTCGTATTCCGCCACGTGAAATAGCTATACGACTGCGGATATCCCCCCTTGGCCAGCCGGTGCATGATCTTCGGCCGGGTGAACGCCTCGGCGAGGAAGATCGTCTCGGGGTGGCGGTCCCAGACCTCGCGGATCGTCCAGTCCCAGAACCGGAACGGCTTGGTGTGCGGGTTGTCGACGCGGAAGATCGTCACCCCGTGGCCGATCCAGAAGAGGAACACGTCGCGGAGCTCGGCGTACAGGGCCTCCCAGTCGTCGGTCTCGAAGTCGATGGGATAGATGTCCTGATATTTCTTCGGGGGGTTCTCGGCATATTTAATCGTGCCGTCGGGCCGATGCCGGAACCACTGGGGATGCTCCTTCACGTAGGGATGATCGGGCGAGCACTGGAAGGCGATGTCCAGCGCGATCTCGATGTTCAGCTTCCGGGCCGCCTCGACCAGGTGGTCGAAATCCGCCATCGTGCCGAGGTCGGGGTTGACCGACTTGTGGCCCCCCTCGGGCCCGCCGATGGCCCAGGGGCTGCCGGGGTCGCCGGGGCCGGGCGTCAGCGTGTTGTTCGGCCCCTTGCGATAGGCCCGGCCGATCGGGTGGATCGGCGGCAGATAGAGGACGTCGAACCCCATGCCCGCGACGTACGGCAGGCGGGCCTCGGTGTCCCGGAACGTCCCGTGGCGCCCGGGCTCGGCGGCCGCGGACCTCGGGAACATCTCGTACCAGGCGCCGTACCTCGCCCGTTCGCGCTCGACCATCACGCCGAGGGCCCGATCGTAGGAACTGCCCCGCGAGCGATCCGGGTGGCGGTCCATGATCGCCGAGAGCTCGGGGTCGAGCGCCGCCGCGATCCTCGGCCCCTGGTCGCCCGGGGAGGCGAGTTCCTCGGCCTTCCTGAGGAGCCAATCGGCGTCGGCCCCCGAGGCCCTCGCCGAGCCCTCGCGGACGTGCTGGGCCCCTTCGAGGAGCTCGCTGGAGACGTCCTGACCGGCCTCGGCCTTCTTCGCCAGCTCCTTCCGCCACGACTCGAACCGATCGATCCACGCCTCGACCGTGTACTCCATCCGGCCCGGACCCTCGGCCACGAACTTGCCGCTCCAGCGGTCGTTCCCTTGCGCCGTCATCGGCGATTCGGACCAGGCCGACGCGTCGAGCGTCCGCGACTTCACCACGGCGGCGAGCACGTCGTGGCCATCGGCGAAGATGTCGGCCGAGACGGTCACGTCCTCGCCCACGGTCCTCTTGATAGGAAACCGTCCGCCGTCGATCTCCGGTTTCAGGCCCTCGACGATCACCCGGGACGGGGCGATCGTCCTCGTCTTCGCGACGTTCTCAGCGGTCCCCATGACAGGCGGCCCCCTTCGGCGGCGATTCAATTCCGTCCGGCCCGGTCCGACCCGGGCAATCTATCCGATCGGCCGGTGCCGAGAACAGGCCGAGCAGGCCGTCCCGGGCCCGATCCAGGAGCGATGGCGGGTCGGGCCACTGCTCGAGGACCACCGAACCGCGAAACCCCCGCGAGCGAAGCCCCGCGACGAGCCGCACCAATCGCGACGGATCGGCGCCGAGAGGTCCCGAGAACAACGTCAGGTGGCTGTCGCGGTCGCCGAGGTTCTCGTGGGCGTGGACGTGGACGATCGGCACGTGAGGGCCCAGCCGATCGAGGTACGCCGGGAAGTCGCCCCGGGTCTCCGGGAACAGATTCGCGTGGCCGATGTCCAGGCACATCCCGACGACCCCCGGGGGCCATCCGAAATCTTCCCGGAACAGCCGATCGAAGACCTCGGGGCCATCCGGCGGATTGTTCTCGATCGCCAGAATCAGCCCGACCTCCGCGCATCGCCGGGCCAGGGGCGCGACGCTCTCGGCATAGGCGTCCGGGGGAACGGTCCGGGTGAAATGGACGTTCAGCAACCTCGCGCCGAGGTCGACGGCCAGGCGAAATCCGTCCTCGACGCCCTCGGGACGGGCCGGGTCGGAGGGCAGGGGGGCATGGACGGACAGGGTCATCCCGCGATCTTCCGCGATCCGGCGGATCTCCGCTCGACGGGCGGAATCCAGGTCGGCGGCCCGCCAGCCCCGGCCGTTCGGGCGGCGGTCGGGGAACCACTCGAAGGCGTCAAAACCGCGAGAAACGGCGTACTCGAACGGCGCCAGGATCGGCTCGGCCCGATACGACGTCTGATTGCCGATCCGAACGCGGTCGCCGATCTCCATCCACGCCTCCCGGAAACTCCCCGCAACTGCACGCATCTCCTGGGCCATTTGGGATTGGGCGGGATAGAACCGCCCGGAGGGGAGGGGAGATGAACCGCCAAGACGCCAAGGCCGCCAAGGGCAGAGAAGAGGAAGAGGAGAACGAGTCGGAGAGGGAGAGGATCGAAACGCAGATGACGCAGATGACGCAGATTTAAGAATGTAATTGAGTTTCAAATCTGCGTCATCTGCGTCATCTGCGTTTCGATCCTCTCCCTCTCTCCCTCTCCTCTGCCCTTGGCGATCTTGGCGTCTTGGCGGTTCATCTCCCACTTCCCTGGGCACGTTCAATCCCCCGCCTGCCGCCCCAAAATCCGGTCCAGGGCGTCGGAGGTCTGATCGATCAGGGCCTCGGGGTAGTGGCGGAACGGGTGGAAGTATTCGAACGTGACGTAGCCGCGATAACCGATCGCGTCCAGCGCCGCCGTCACCGAGGGCCAGTCGGTCGAGCCGTCGAGCAGGGGGCGGAAGCTTTCGAGCGAGTGGTCGGTGCCCTTCCTGGTCCACTCCTTGAAGTGGATGTTGCGAATCCTCTTGCCGAGGAGGGGGATCCAGTGCTCGGGGGACTGGTATTCCATGATGTTGCCGGTGTCGAAGTGGACGCCCACGGAGTCGTCGCCAAACCCATCGACGAACGCGGCCATCTCCGCCGGGCTCAGCAGGAACCCGTTGAAAAAGATGTTCTCCAGGTTCAGCGAGACGCCCTTGGACTTCGCCAGGGGGATCATCTTCGCGATCGCCTCGCGGGCCCGGCGGTCGCAGACGTCGTTGGGGACCGGAGAATGGTCGGCCCTCCAGGGGATCGTCACCGCTCCGGGGACCACCAGCAAGTTCGAGGTCCCGAGCTCGTGGGCCGCCTCGATCATGGCCGAGCCCAGCTCCAGGCCGCGGGAGCGCCTGGCGGGGTCGTTGTCCGTGAGCGAATAAGGCCAGTACAGGAAGGAGCAGACGCCGCTGATCGCGATGCCGATCTCCTCGGCCTTCGCCCGGATCGCCCGGTAATGCGCGGCGTCTCGCTTCGGGGAGAGGTCGTTCTCCAGGTCGTAATTCAGCTCGATCCCGTCGAACCCGGCCCGTTTCGCCAGCCGGAGGCATTCTTCCAGGTTCATCCGTTCGGGATACGGAAACGCCCACAAATTGATCGATTTCTTCATGTCGTACCGGCGAGGGGACGCGCGGCGATCGTCCGCCGGGGAGGGCGAGGCCGAGGCCGAGGCCGCGGCGGGAGTGGCCGCCGCCAGCAGCGCGCCTCCGGCGAGCGAGGCCCTGAAGGCGTCTCGGCGGGTCAGCGAGTCGCGTCCGAACGGGTCGATCGGCATCGGCGGAGGCTCCATCGGGTCGGGGGTTCCCCGCATCGTAGGGCGAGACGGCCCCGGAGTCGAGGCGCCAGGGGAGCGGGCCCCTCGGCTCATCCGTCCGCCCGCAAATCGGCCACGAATGCCCCGGGCGCGAGGTCGTCCACGACCAGCCTCGCCAGGTCGAGCCACGGGCCGCAGCGGTCGAGCACGCCCGAATCCGCCGAGGCGATCGCCCCGGGGCCCGGATCGATCAGGACCCGGTCGGGATCGGGCACCACCTCGGCCGTCCACGGCCAGCCCCGAGAGGCACCGAGGGCCTCGATGATCCCCTTGAGCCTGCCGCTGTTGGAGACCGGGGCGTCGAGAAGCCAGGCGCACGGGCCGATGGCGCGATCGGCCAGCCATCGCCCGAACATCTCCAGGGCGGGGGCGGTCTCCTCGACCCGGCGATACGTCCCGTGGACGCCCATCAGGTCGCGGGCGCATCCGTCCCGGCCGATCAGGACCACGCCTCCGCCCAGGGCCGCCTCGACCGTCAAGAGGGCGTTGAACCCGTCGATCCGCAGCGGGAGGCCGCGGAGCGACTCGGGATCGGCCCGGCGGGCCCGGCGATCGGCGAGGCTCCGGTCGGTGCAGG
Source organism: uncultured Planctomycetota bacterium (assembly GCA_963737655.1). Classification (GTDB taxonomy): domain Bacteria; phylum Planctomycetota; class Planctomycetia; order Isosphaerales; family Isosphaeraceae; genus JAQGHR01. The sequence continues at coordinate 1,021,293 of CAVTTN010000002.1, forward strand.
ACGACCGGCGGACGGCCATCCTCTGCCGATCGACGAGCGAATGGCGGTCCCCCACGATCTTCAGCGACGAGGGGCTCGGCATAGCCCCGGCCCAGGAGCCAGGAGAGGTCCGCCACGGCCGATCGCAGGGCCGGCAGGGCCTCCGGCCCGAAGAGACGGGCATCCTCGGGGCCGGCGCCTCGGTGGGACCGGGAATCGGGCACGGGACACCTCTCGCGAACCGGGCCATCGGGATGGCATAGTAGCCGATCGGACCCGATTCCGCCCGTTTTTCGGAGACCCACCGATGGCCACCCGAATCCAGTGGCTCGGCCACTCCTGCCTCCTGATCGAGAGCGACGGCCACAAGGTCCTGATCGACCCGTTCCTGACGGATAACCCCTCGGCGGCGACGACCGCGAAGGACGTCGAGGCCGACACGATCGTCATCTCCCACGGCCATTCCGACCACGTGGGCGACGCCGTGGCCATCGCCGCGAGGACCGGCGCCACCGTCGTCGCCAACTACGAGATCGCCCAGTGGCTGATCAAGCAGGGCCTGGAGCACGTCCACGGGATGCAGCACGGGGGCGGCCACGGCTTCCCGTTCGGCCGGCTCAAGCTCACGATCGCCTTCCACGGATCGGTGCTGCCCGACGGCACGTATGGCGGGAATCCCTGCGGCCTCTATTTCCGAATGAAGGACGGGACGACGATCTACGACGCCGCCGACACCGCCCTGTTCGGCGACATGAGGCTGATCGGCGAGGAAGGCATCGACCTGGCCATCCTCCCCATCGGCGATAATTTCACCATGGGCCCCGACGACGCCCTCCGCGCCGTGAAGCTGCTCATGCCGAGGCGGGTGATGCCGATCCACTACAACACCTGGCCCCTGCTGAATCAGGACGCCAAGGCCTGGGCGGCCCGGGTCAAGGCCGAGACGGGCGTGGATGGGATCGTGCCGGGCCCCGGGGAATGGGTCGAGCTTTCCTGAGATCCATCCACGCGCACTCTTGCCATCACGGGACGATCTTCGCGATGACCTGGCGCTCGCGGACGACCTCGCCCTCGGCGATCTGGGGGGCGTTGGGCCTGTCCTCATCCGGGCCGGAGTAGAGGATCATCCCGTCGATGGGCGCCTTGATCTTGCATTTGGCGATCTGTTCGCGGAGCTTCTTCTCGCGAGCCTGGGCCAGGAGCAAGGCGGCCTTGGCGGCGAGCTCGACGGCCTTCGCCTGGTCGAGATCGGACTCGAACGCCCGGACCCGCTTCGGCCCGTCCACCTCCTTCAACACCTTGGCCGTCTCCTTCGCCTTCTTCAGGGCGACCTCGGCGCGGGTCTTCACCGCCCCGGCCTTCTTCATCCCGGCGGGGTGCTTCGATTCCTTCGCGTCCTTGGACGCCTTGTCGGCCTCGGCCAGAGCGATCTCGGCCAGGCGGACGTTGCCCTCGGCCACCTTCACCGATTCGGCGATCGAGGCCTTCTCGGCCGCGACGAACACCTCGGCCGTGGCGCGTTCGGTCTCGGCATTCTCGGCCTCGGCCTCGAACCGCTTCAACTCCAGCTCCTGGTCGAGCGAGCGATCGCGCAGGGCGGCCGAATCGAGCTCGCAGACCATGTCCCCCTTCTTCACCCGGCTCCCCTCGGGGGCGAGGAAGAGGATCGTCACCTGCCCCTCGACGTCGCTGGAGATCACCGCGGGCTTCGGCCCCTTCGCGACCGGCTTCGCCCCCGGATCCTGCCCCGAACCCAGCATCAGGCCAGAGACGATCGCCAGAGCGAACATGGCCAAACCTCCGTAGGGTGCAGGAAATGCACCGTTGTGTAGGGTGCAGGAAATGCACCAACCACGCGGCGGCCCTCGGCCGCCCACCACATCCCCTCCACCAGCACTCCGCACGCCGATCCGCCCCGCACGCCGAAGCGCCCCGCACCCGCGAGCCCGCGAATCCATCCCCCTCATCGTTGCAGATCGACCGGGGAAAGGCTAGCCTGAGCCTCGGAGATCGCTCCCATCCCGCCACGCCCCATCCCGCCCCTCCGAACCGAATCGAATCGAGGCCCGCCATGCCCGAGACGACCCGCCGCGAGTTCACCCGCCAGGCGCTCCAATCGCTCACGGCCGTGGCCTTGATCGAAGGGCTCGCCGCCCGCCGCCTCTTCGGCAAGGACGTCGCCCCGATCCTCGACGAGTGGTTCCGCGAGCTCGACACCATCACCCGGGACCTCAAGGACCACAAGGCCAAGGACGTCGAGTTCCAGAAGAGCCTGGAGAAACTCTACGAGCGCGTCGACCTCCCCTCGCTCCTCAAGACGCTCGACTTCGACGCGATGGCCAAAGGCGTCGAGTACCCGGCCCACGGCGCCAAGAGCCTGCCGGTGGACTTCACCCACGTCTCGGGCCTGCCGACGAACCTGGTCTTCGGCCGGCAGATCTTCGCCATGAAAAAAGGCCGATCCGTCGTCCCCCACGGCCACGACAACATGGCCACCGGCTTCCTCATCCTCAAGGGCAAGTTCCGAGGCCGCCACTGGGACCGCATCGAGGACAACAAGGACCACTACATCGTCCGCCCCACCATCGACCGAGCGTTCAAGGAAGGCGAATTCTCGACCATCTCCGACCACAAGGACAACGTCCACTGGTTCACCGCCGAGGACGACGTCGGCTTCCTCTTCAACGTCCACGTCGTCGGCTACAACCCCGAGAACCCCAAGACCGGCGGCCGGGTGTACGTCGATCCGATGGGGGAGAAGCTCTCGGGCGGGCTGGTCAAGGCGCCGAAGATCACTTATGGCAAGGCGAACCAGATGTATGGATGATGCCACGAGAACGGCCCGATCCGCGAGCGCCCGCCCGGAGGGTCCCGAGAGGAAAATGCGCCCCCGGTGGACGATCCTGGGGCTGATCGCGGTCGTGTTCTTGCTGGCCCTGGGGTTCGCGGCGGCCCGTTCCGGGACCTACTGGAGCTATCGCGCCCTGTATTCGGGGACGATCGTGGCCCTCCTGGGCGCGATCGTGGTCGCCCGTTGCGAGGGCGCGGATCGGTCCCGGTTCGCGTTCGGATTCGCGGTCTTCGGCTCGGGATACGTCTTGATGGCCCTGGCGCCGTGGTATGAATGGGGCGTTGATGCGAAGGGGCGGGATTCCGTCCTCCGGGTCAACCGCTGGCTGCTCACGAGCGAGCCGATCGCGGGGCTCGCCGAAGTCGTGAACGACCGGCTCTCACCGGCCCCGACCCTCCCCCCGGGGCCGGTCTCGACGGAGTTCCGCCGGGCGGAGGCGGATTACTTCTCGCGACGGACCCACCTGATCGGGATCGGCCACCTCCTCGCGGCCTGGGCGTCCGGGGCGCTCGGGGGACTGTTCGCCTCGGCGCTCGTCGGGCGGAGGCGAAGGCCCGGGGAGGTCGATGGATGAAGCGGTTCCGCGTGACGATCTTCGGCCTGATGGCCGTCGTGCTCGCCTCGGCCCTGGCGTTCGCGGCGCTGAAGACAGCCAATGTGCTGTGGCTCCTGGGCCTCAGCGGGACGACCTGGCTGGCTCTGGCCGCGGTGAGCGTCGCCGCTCGGGTCCGACCGGGCCGCGAGGGGACGTTCTGGTTCGGGGCCGCAGTCTTCGGTTGGGTCGCCTTCCTGCCTCTGCAACCGCCATTCGCGAGCGAACTGAATCCAGTGTTCGACCTCTGTGAGTGGATCGCCTCGGCCCTCACGCCGGACCCTCCGCCGGGACCGGTGAATGTCGGTGACGTGGAAAACCGGGCGGGACTGTTGATCTGGATCCTGGGCGACTTGATCGCGTGGGGTTCGGCCCTGATCGGCGGCCTCTTCGCCCTTTTGATCCGCCCGAGGGAACGGAAGGAGCCTTCATGAGGTCGGTGCCGGTCCTGGCGACGATCGCGCTGGCCTCGGGCGCGGCCCTGGCGGTCCAGGTGGGGATGAACAATGCGTTGCGGGCCCGGGTCGGCCATCCGATGCTGGCGGCCCTGGTCTCGTTCGCCGTGGGGACGACCGTCCTGGCCGTTTATGCGTTGATCGCCCGGCCATCGCTCCCGGATCGCTCCGCATTGGTCGAAGGGCCGTCGTGGATGTGGCTCGGCGGGGTGGTGGGGGCGGTGTATGTGGCGTGCGCGGCCGCGTTCGCCGCGAGGCTCGGCGCGGCGGCGTGGCTGGCCCTGATCGTGACCGGGCAGATCCTCGCGTCGCTGGTGATGGACCATTTCGGGCTCGTCGGCTTCCCCCGGAGGCCGATCAGCCCGACTCGCCTGATCGGCGCGCTCCTGCTGCTGATCGGGGTGGCGATGGTGTTGAAACCCTCGGCCGCCCGACGGCCCGAACCGGCGCCGGCCGAGGCCGGCGAGGCGCCTCGCTGACCCTCTCGGCTCATCATTTGCCGATCATCTTGGACAGGCCCACGATCGCCACGCCGATCACGATCACGCTCGTGCCGACCCAGCGGGTGATGTTCACGTCCTCGCCCAGGTAGTACTGGGCCATCAGGGCCTTCAAGACGATATCACCACCGCGACGCCCAGGATCCCCATCACGCCCCACTTCCCGCCCATGGCGCCCTCCCGGCTCCGATCCGAACTCGGCCTCCCCGGGGCGGTCCTTGCGAATCATGGACCAATTCGGAGGCGAGTGCGCGAAGACCAATCGGAGGAGGCGATCCGAGCCGAGCCGGTCATTCAACCTCGGCGACGATCCTCTTCGGGCCGCGCGGGTCCTTCGTCGGATTCGTGCGGTCGATCCGGAAGTCGAGGTCCTCCATCACGATGGCGCGGTCCAGGGGATGAGAGCGGCCCGGCGCCTTGGGAGGGCGCCGGGCCGGAAAGTCGCTCTTCGAGGGATTGCAGGTCGGCCGCGGCTCAGCCGAACAGGCCGAGGACCGGCGCCGCCTTCACCAGCTCTCTCGGCTGGTTCAGGTGGTTGTACATCAGCGTGGCAGGGTCGATGCCCAGGGCGTGGTAGATCGTCGCGAGGACCTCGGTCGGGTGCACCGGGTTCTCGATCGGCGAGGAGGCGTGCTCGTCGCTCTTGCCGAAGACGCCGCCCCGCTTGATCCCGGCGCCGGCGATGCAGGCGGTGTAGCAGTACGGCCAGTGGTCGCGGCCGTCGGGCGCGTTGCCGTTGCCCGAGGTCGAGACGCCCATCCGGGGCGACCGGCCGAATTCGCCGATGGCGACCACCAGGGTCTCGTCCAGGAGGCCGCGGCCGTCGAGGTCCTCGATCAGGGACGTCAGCGCCGAGTCGAGCTTCGGGCAGTGGAGCTCCTTCAGCGGCTTGAAGTTCGCCGCGTGGGTGTCCCAGGCGGTCGAGTTCGGGTCGCCGTTGGCCACGCTCGGCCAGTTCAACTGGACGAACCGGGTGCCGGCCTCGATCAGCCTCCGCGAGAGCAGCGCGCCCTGGCCGAAGGCGTGGCGGCCGTACTTGTCGCGGGTCTTCGGGTCCTCGGCGTCGAGGTCGAACGCCTTGCGGGCCCGGCCCGAGAGGATCAGGTCGAACGCCTTGGCCTGGTAGCTGTCCAGGGCGGAGCTGGAGGCCGCCTTCTCCAGCTCGGGCATGCCGTCGTTGATCGTCGCGACGAGGCCCTTGCGCCTCTTCAGGCGAAGCTCGGAGACCTCGGGCCGGCGGGTCAGGTCGTCGATGTTCACGCGACCATTCGCCAGCTCGTTCTCCTGGAACATGTAATACGGATCGTACTTCTTGCCCAGGAACCCGGCGTTCCCGGCCTTGCCGATCACGTTCGACTCCTGGAGAGGGCGGGGCAGCATCACGAACGGGAGCATGGCCTCGCTCGGCGGCTTGAGCTTGACCACGTTCGAGCCGACGTTCGGGTAGTCGGCCGGGCTGGGCGGGTCGAGCTGGCCGGACGGGCTGACCTTGTCGGGCGTGTAGCCGGTGAGCATCTGGTACATGGCCGCCGTGTGGTTGAACAGGCCGGCGGGCGTGTAGCTCATCGAGCGGATCATCGTCAGCTTGTCGGTGATGCTCGCGAGCTTCGGCATATGTTCGCCGAAGAAGAGGCCGGGGGTCTTCGTGGCGATGGGCTTGAAGAGGCCGCGGATGTTGTCGGGGGCGTCGGGCTTGGGGTCCCAGAGGTCGATGTGGCTGGGGCCGCCCTGGAGGAACAGGAGGATCACGTTCTTGGCCCGGCCGAACCCGGGCATGGTCTTCGGCGGCTGGGCGGACGTCCCCTCGGCGGCCGAGAGCCGGCCCTGGAGCCGCAACACCTGGGGCAGCGACAGGCCGAGCAGGCTCGCCCCGCCGACCCTGAGGAACTCGCGGCGGCTCGGGCCGTCGCACAACCGGGCCGACTGGCCGGGGATCGAGAGCATCGCGGGGGCCTCCGGGAAAAGGGAGCGGCAGGTCGGTATCCATGTAAGATCGGGCCCGGCCAGGCGCGACCGGGAGACGGTTCAGTCGAGGGTCAGGATCTCGGCGACGGAAAGCCGGCCGAGGTCTCTCCCCTCGAGGCGGAACGGCACCGAATCGGCGAGGCCATGGTCCTCGCGGCGACGGTAATCGGGCGAGGCGTCGGGGCCGGTCGGGTCGGTGTAGGCCTCCACCCGGTTGTCGATCAGGTTGACGATCCAGTACTCGGCGATCCCCGCCGCGGCATAGCGGGCCTTCATGACGGTCCGATCGGCGCGGAGAGAGCTTTCGGAGACCTCGATCACGATCGCGACGTCCTGGGCGGAGACGCGACGGTGGCGATAATCCCTCGGGCGGCCCCGGACGACCTGGAAATCGGGCTCCGGTTCCCCCCGGGTCGAGACCACGACCGGATTCTGATTCGACAGGTGCCAGCCCTCCGGCATGAGCCTCACGAGCATCGGCGTAAGGTTGTCCATGGCGATCACGTGGGGCGCATTCTTCGTCATCTTGTGGACCAGGAGCCCGTCGATCAGGAAGACCCGTTCGTCCGGGTCGAGGATCTCGGATGCCGCCAGGCGATGGTATTGCTCGACCGTGAACTGGTAGAGCCGGAACCCCTCATACGCCGGATCGGGACCGGACGACAGGCCCGGCGCCCCGGCCGTGAACCCGGCGCGGGGGGCCGCGACGCCCTCGGGCAAGGTCGTCAAGGGGAGCGGTTCGGTCGTCGGGTGGACGGTGGCCATCGGTTCGCCTCGCGCACTCGGGGTCACCGATTGAACAGGAACGCCGGGCTGTTGATCAGGGCCCACAGGAGGTCCTGCGCCCCTTCCGCCTTGCTGTCGGCCTTCGCGAGATAGTCGATCGCCTTGGTCAGCTCGTCGGGCCGGGGGAACCTTGACAGGGCGGCGAGGTACATCTCCTCGACGATCGCCTTGTCGTCGGGATTCGTCTTCAGGAGCTTGCTGATCCGGCCGTTGGGGTCGATCAGGGCGTCGGCGATCGTCGGGCCGTTCAGGAGGTTCAGCGCCTGGGAGAGGCTGACCTCGCTCGATCGCTCGCACTCGCACGGGGTGTCGCGGGTCGGTCGGCCGAAGAGGTCGAGGAACGTCCCGCCGACCTGCGAGTCGGGCAACTGGTCGGCCCGGAACCCGACGGGCACGCCCGCGAATTGCGGCCTCCGACCGGCCGCCTGGTCGATCGCGTCGAGCAGCTCCTCGGCCGTGAGCCTCCGGGGTGTCGCGTGCGAGAAATTGGTCGCGTCGTCGGCGTTGAACTTGTTCGTGTTGATCGACGCCTGATACGTCCTCGATCGCGCGATCGTCCTCATCAGATGCTGGAGGTCGAAGTTGTGCGCGAGGAAGTCCTTTTCGAGGGCGTCGAGCAGCTCGGGGTTGCTCGGCGGGTTGCTGGAGCGGATGTCGTCCACCGGGTCGATGATCCCCCGGCCGAGGAAGTAGCTCCACACCCGGTTGACCACCGAGCGGGCGAAATAGGGGTTCTCCGGCGCGGTCAGCCAGTCGGCCAGCTGCTCCCGGCGGGAGACGTTCTTGGCGACCTTGCCGGGATGGTCGTAGGGGAAGGTCGGCGGCATCACCCGGCCGTCCTTGGGGTGGGTGACCTCGCCGCCGCCCTGGTCGAACACGACCTGCTCGCCCGGGGTCATCCCGCCCTTGGTGCCGACCTGGCCCCAGAACGCGGCCATCCCGTAGTACTGGTTCTGGGTCCACCGCTCGAAGGGATGATCGTGGCACTTGTTGCACGAAAAACGGATGCCGAGGAACAATTGGGTGGCGTTTTCGAGGGCGACGGTCGGCTCCTTCTGCGCCCGGTAGTAGTTCACCGCCGGGTTCTCGATCGAGCCTCCCCGGGCGGTCATCAGCTCGCGGACCATGCGGTCATACGGCATGTTCGTGGCGACCGCCTTCTCGATCCAGCGGTCGAACGCCCAGGTCGCCTTGTCGCCCAGGAGCTTGCGGTTGGCCTGGAAGAGGTCGGCCCATTTGTGGGTCCAGTGCGACACGAACTCGGGGCTGCCGATCATCGCGTCGATGGCCCGGTTCCGCTTCTCGACCGGATCGGCCTTGTCGGCCAGGAACGCCCGGACCTTTTCCGGGGTCGGCGGGAGGCCGGTCAGGTCGATCGACGCCCGGCGGAGGAACTCCTCGTCGGAGCAGGTGTCCGAGGGGAGGATCTTGACCTTCTGCAGCTTCTGATGAACGAGCGTGTCGACGTCATTATTCTCGGGCCGGGGCGTCCACTGGTAGCCCGAGCGGTCGCCCATCACCGTGACGTTGTCCACGCCGTAAACGCCCTCGTAGCGGACGAGGATCGACGCCTCCCCTCGGCGCACCGAGGTGACGAGGCCCGAGGCGGTCACGGTGGCGACGTCGGGGATGCTGCTGGTGAACACGGCGTCGCCGGTCACGTCGCGAGAGGCGCCGTCGGGGTAGTGCGCGAGCACCAGCATCTGCTGGGACTGGCCCTCCCTCGCCAGGTCGATCGTCGGCGGGAAGACCTCCAGCCGGGCCGCCCGCGAGGTCCTGCCGACATCCGAGACCACCCCCTCGGCGATCCAGTCGCGGAGGAGGGCATATTGCGAGGACTCGGGAGGGAGGACGTAGCCGCCCTCGTGGGGGACGTTCGCCGAGGGCTTCAGGAGCATCAGCGACTGGTCGGGCGCCGAGCGGTTGAACCGGCGGCCGGCGAGGTCGTCCACGAGCTGGGCGTAGTCGTAATCGGGGTCATACCCGCGGAGGCTGAGCTTGAAGCCTTTCTTGCCCTTGGCCGAGCCGTGGCACGTCCCGGCGTTGCAGCCGATCCGCGACAGGGTGGGCATCACGTCTCGGACGTAGCTGACCGGCTTCGGGGCCTCGGCCCCTTTCACCTCGATCGGCAGCTCGGCCGTCCGGCCGCCCGCCGCGACCCTCATCACCGACTTGCCGTCCTTCTTCGGGTGGAAGAAGCCGGACGAGTCGAGCGTCACCGCTTCCGAGGCGTCAAACACGGCCTCGCGGGTCAGGTCGATGGTCGAGCCGTCGGCCATCACGCCCGAGACGATGACTCGTCGGGCGTCTCGGGGGCCGTCGAGCGTCAGGGACGCCGGGGTGATTCGGAGGGCCGTCGGGGAGTCGCCCACGAGGGCCAGCAGGAGCAGGAATGGCATGGTGATATCCTGGAGGGTGCATGAATTGCACCGGGCATCCCGGGTTGCGAAGGAGCGATCCCATCAAGGCGTCAGGGGCACCGGCACGAAGCTCGCGACGGGGTTGCCCGTCGCCGGATCGAACAGTTTGACCGGCCCCTCGAACCCTCCCACGGCGACCCTGGAGCCGTCGGGCGAGAAGGCGATGGCAAAAATCCCGCCGGGGAGGTTCTTGAGCGTGGCGAGACGGGCGCCGTCGGCCGCGTTGTAAATGCGCACTTCCCCGCTCGTCCCGCCGACGGCGATCCGGGCGCCGTCGGGGGCGAACGCCACGGCCGAGATCGGCCCGCCGGGCTGCGTTTCGAACGCCTTCAACAGGTTGAAATCGGTGTAATTCATGTCGCGGGCCTGGGTGCGGAAGACCTTGTAGAGCCTCGGCACCCGCTCGTCCCCGCCGATCACGAGCTGGTCGGCCTTCGGGTTCCTCGCCAGGACTTTCAATTCCCCGTAATTCTTGCCGATATCATCAATGAACGATCCCGTGGCCGCCTCGATCAGCTTGATCGAGCCGTCCCGGCCGAGGGTGATCAGGTTCTTGCCGTCGAGCGAGAAGGCGGTGGCGAAGACCCAGTCGGAATGCTGGTCGACCCGGAGGATCTCCTTGCCCGACTCGACCTCGACGATCCTCGCCGAGTTGTCCGCGCAGCCGAAGGCGAACTTCTTGCCGTCGGGCGTGAAGGCGCCGCCGTACAGGGTGTCATATCCGGTGCGGATCGCATGCTTGAGCTTGAACGTCCTGGCGTCCCAGAACTGGACCTCGCCGAACCTCCCGGGGGAGCCGCCGACGGTGGCCAGGATCGAGCCGTCGGGCGAATAGACGAGGCTCTCGATCCTCTGGGATTGCCCCACCAGGCGGTGGAGCAGGCCGGAGCCGTCGCTCTTGTGGATCAAGACCTCGCGATAGCCGGACACGGCGAGGGTCTGGCCGTCGGGCGAGTAGGCGAGGGCGGTCGTCAGCGGGGCGACCTTGTAGATGGGGGGGTGGTCGGCGTCGATGGCGTCCTTCGCGGAGGGCGGGGTGTCGTCCTTCGCGCCCTGGGCGATCCATCGCTTGACGAGGGCGACCTCGTCCTTCGTCATCGGGGCGCCCATCGGGGGCATGATCGGCTTGTCGCCGTCGATCTGATCGACCAGGGTGCTCTCGTCGGGCTTGCCCAGCTCGACCCCGGCCCCGGTCTTGCCGCCCTTGAGGAGGGCCTCGAAGGAGGTCAGGTCGAGCTTGCCCTGCGCCTTCGCCGGCTGGTGGCAGCCCTGGCACTTGCGCTGGAGGATGGGCATGACCTGGCGGGCGAAGCTGACCGGGGCGTTGGGATCGACGGCCGGGGCCTTGGCCGGGTCATCGGCCCGGGTCGGGGCCGCGATCATCAGGGACGCCGCGACGATCGCCAGGGCAGGGGGTCCGAGGCGGGAGGGCCGGATCATGGGGCGACCTCAGCGGGCGGGAATCGGCGGGGTGGGGCGGGGAGAGGACCGGGCGGCCTCTCGCAGGGCTCGCCGGGGGGCTCAAAACCTCGGACGGTCACCCTCCACTCTAGCGAGCCCGTCGCCAAGATCAACCGAAAAGTTAAACAATCCGGCCGCGGCGTCGCCGGGTTGCGGCCCTCGATTCGGGAGATCCCTCGCGAGCGAGGGCCGAAACGGGCGCCCCGGTCGTCGAACCGGGGCGGCGGCGCCAGGAGAGGCCCGGGGACGCTCGATCCCTCCCTCGGACCTCGGGGCCTCGGCGCGAAACGGCTTCACTCCGCCGCCGAGTCCCGGCCGCGAGCCTCGGGGGCGGCCTTGAGGGCTTTTTCGACCTTCTCGATGTCGGCGGCATCCATCTTGCGCGCGGTCTTCTTCAACATGGCGACGAAGTGGGCGATCTCCTCGGGCGCGGCCGGGTATCCGATGTTCCCCTTCGGGCCGTCGCCGTTGATCAGCACCTCGCCCCGGGCGTCGAGGATCGCCATCCAGGGGATGCCGCCCTCCGCGTTCTTGCGGTACTTCGCCTCGACCTCCTTGCCGCCTTCCATGCGATCGACGTCGATCTTCACGTCCACGAAGTCCTTGCCGAGCGCGGCCTTCATGTCGTCCCGGGCGAGGAAGTCGTCGAGCTTGTGGCACCAGCCGCACCACGGGGCCCCGAAGTGCAGGAGGACGCGCTTGTCCTCGCCGGCGGCCTTGGCCAGCGCCGCGTCGAGCACCTTGGAGGCCACCTGCGGCTCGGGCGCCCACTTCTTCAGGAAGGCGCGGACTTTTTCCGGGTCGTGATGGTCGCCTTCTTCCAGGGGGCCGGTCGGCTGGCGGGTCAGGAGATTGCCGTCGGCGTCGAGAACGGCGAGGAACGGATAGCCGACTCGGGAGAGATCGCCGCGGCACTCCGTGAGCAATTCCTCGGCGTGCGGGGCCTTCGTGTCCACCATCACGAGCTTGTAGTCGTCTCGGAGGGCCTTGGCGATTTGCGGGTTCGAGCGGAAGAGGTCGTGGAGCTTGTGGCACCAGCCGCACCAGTCGCCGCCGAACATGACCAGCAGGCGTTGATTCTCCCGCCGGGCGATCGCGCCGGCCGTCTTGACCTGCTCCCGGGCGTCGAGCTTGGGGTCGTAGATCGAGGGCCGGGCCTTCGCCTGGGTTGGCTTCGGGGCCTCCTGGGCCGTCGCCGCGACGACCGGCAGACCGAGCAGGGCGACCAGGGCGAATCGATGAGCGCGCATCGCGAGGGGCCTCCATCCGGGGAAGGGTCGGTGGTGGGTCAGGGTAGCCGAACGCCCCCGGACCGGGCAACGAAATTCTTCGGTGATCGTCGAGGAGGCCGGGCGATTTCGAGTCGTCCCGACCGGCTGGCGTGCTTACGTCTTCGGAAGCATGTCTTTGGCCAAATTTGAACTGAAGTCATGCTCACGAAGACGTAAGCATGCCACCCGGCCCTTGGCGGAATCCGGGACCGTCCCTTACCATCAACTTCGGAACGAATCCGCCGGAATCCTGTATCCGACGCCCGACCCGGCGGCAGTACTTTCCAGACCGACCGCGAGAGAGAGCCAGAAGGGGGCCGACGCTCATGGCCAGCGCACCGATCGGGGCCGCGATCCGAGGGGCTCGGCCGTCTTTTCGGCGAGGGGACCGTCTCGGGGCTGACCGAAGGGCAGTTGCTCGACCGGTTCCGCCGGACGAAGGACGAGGCCGCGTTCTCGGCCCTGGTCCAGCGGTTCGGGCCGATGGTGTTGGGGGTCTGCCGGCAGATCCTGGACGACCCTCACGCCGCCGAGGACGCCTTCCAGGCCGTCTTCCTCGTCCTGGTCCGCCGGGCGGGGTCGATCCGCGACGGCCAACTCCTGGGGAACTGGCTGTACGGGGTGGCCCTGAAGGTCGCCCGGCGGGCCCGGGCCGACCGGCTCCGCCGTCTTTCTCGGGAAGCGGAGGGCCTGGACGTGGCCGACCAACCGACCGCCGACGGCCCGGACGACCTCGACCGGCTCGACCTCGGGCCGATCCTCCACGACGAGGTCGGCCGGCTGCCGGAGAAGTACCGGGCGCCGATCGTCCTGTGCTTCCTCGACGGCCGGACCCACGACGAGGCCGCCCAGCTCCTGAAGTGGCCGGTGGGGACGGTCAAGGGCCGACTGGCCCGGGCCAAGGACCTGCTTCGAGACCGGCTGGGCCGCCGGGGGGTCACGGTCGCCTCGGCGGTGATCGTGGCCTCGTTCGCGAAGGCGAGCGGGGCGGCGGTCCCGGCCAGTCTCGCCGAATCGACGATCAAGGCCGCGATGGGCGTCGCGGCGGGGGGGGCGGGCGTCGCCGGGGCGTGCTCGGCCGGCGCCTGGTCCCTGAGCGAAGGGGTGGTTCGTTCCATGGCTACGACGAAGATCAAGATCCTGGCCGCCGCGCTGGTGGCCTCGGGAACCATCGCCACCGGGGCCGGCGTGATGGCCCGCCAGGATCAGCCCAACCCGCCCGTCCAGGGCGTCAGGACCGAGAAGACGGCCACGGAGAAGGTCAGCAACGGCGGGGTCCCGCCGGAGGGGCAGGTCGGCAAGACCGAGGTCACCACGGAGAAAGGCGCGATCAAGGTCGAACCCGCCCCGGCCGACGAGCTGGCCCAGCTCCTCAAGGGCCTACCCCCGAACGACGGGCCGTTCAAGTCGGTCGATCAGCTCAAGAAAGAGCGCGTCGAGGCCGCGAAACGGGCCCTGGATCTGGCCGTCGCCAGCCATCGGACCGGCAGTTCCGGGTTCGACTCGGTCCTCAAGGCCGCCCGGGCCCTGTCCGACGCCCAGGCCAACGCCACGAACGACTTCCCGGCGAGGATCGAAGCCCTGAAGCAGTCGGTCCGCCTGGCCCGGGCCCTCGCCAGTTCGGCGGAGGCCCTGGCCCGAGCCGGCGAGGTCTCCGAGGCGAGCGTCGCCCAGGCCCAGCTCGACGTTCTCGACGCCGAATTGAGGTTCGCCCAGCCGCAGGTCGGCGAAGCCCCGCCGCCCCGGGTGGGCGGCGGATTCGGCGGCGGATCCGGCGGCGAAGCGGGCGGCGAAGCGGGCGGCGGATTCGGCGGCGGCGACGCCGGAGGCGCGATCGACCGCGGCCCCGACCCCGAGGACGAGGACGACGCCGACCGCGACGAGGCCATCATGAAGGTCCTGAGCAACCCGGTCGCCATGCCCTTCGCCAACGAGACCCCGCTGGGCGAGCTGATCAAGTACGTCAAGACCGCCACGGTCAACGCCAACATGCCCGAGGGCATCCCGATCTATCTCGATCCCGAGGGCCTCCAGATGGCCGAGAAGACGATCGATTCGCCGATCTCTTTGAATCTCGAAGGGATCAAGCTCAAGACGACCCTGCGACTGGCCCTGAAGCAGCTCGGCCTGGGCTACTACGTCCGCCACGGCCTCCTGATCATCACCTCGCTGGACGACTTCAGCCTGAAGGACGCCAACGACCCCCAGTGGAGGGAGCGCGCCCGCAACCGGATGCAGAGCATGGGCGCGATGGGCGGGATGGGCGGCATGGGCGCGGCCCTGCCGAAGAACGCCGCGCCGGCCGGCGGAGGCTTCCGCTCGATCGGGACGACGAAGCCTACCCCGACCCGGCCCTGAGCCTCCCGGCCCCGAAACCGATCGAAGCCCCACGCCCCGCCCTTTCCGGCGGGGCGTGGTCGTTTCGTTTCACGGGCCGACCACGCTCGACGGATGGACCGCCACGATCCCCGGATAGCGGGCGAAGTCGCCGGTGTTGAACGTCAGGATGCGGTCGATCCCATGAACCCTCATGGCGGCCACGAGCCGGGCGTCGTGGACCTGCTTGCCGATCACTCCGTGGGCAACGACCAGCCGCCGCCACTCCGAGAAAATGGCGGGGGTTTCGGGCAAGATCGTGAACTTGTGCTCAAGACGCCTCACGATCCGATCGACTCGCACCGCCCCGAGCCCGAGGCCGTTGACCGAGGCCGGCCGGGTCGCCACGGACCAGAACTCGACGAGGTTCTGAGGTGCCAGGAAGAGACCGGCCCTCTGACGTCTCAGCGCCGTGAGTGCGGCCACGACGACCGGATGGTCGCGAGCCTGAAGGTCGATCCGTCGCAAGGCAATATTGGTATCGACCAGAAGATTCACAGGCCACGATCCTCATACAGATTCTCCCGCCGGAGAGCCTCCATCGGGATCTCGGGCAGGTCGAGGTCCGCGAGTTCTCGGTCGAGGGCTTCGGACTCCCTCTCCCATTCCTCCGGCGTGATCGGCCCCCGGCTGGCGAGGTCGTCGGGGTCGTACGGCGCCGAGGGGTCGTCGGGCTTTATCGGAGGGAACGCGGCCTCCAGCGAGGATCGCGCGAGATCCCCAGGGGCGATGCCCCGGCGGGCCGCCTCCGCTTCCAGGCGGTTGGCCAGCTCGGGCGAAAGTTCGATGTGCAAGGTCATGATCGGGCCTCCTGGAATCCAGGTTATCGCCCGGCGATCGGCTCGACAACGACCTCGGATTCCCTCCGCCGGACCTCCTCCGGGTCGATCGCCCCGGCGTCCCACACCAGGGCGTTCGCCACGGCGCACCCGACGGCGTGCCTCAGCAGGGCCTCGGGTTCGAGCTTCGCGAGCCAGCCATCGACCATGCCGGCGAGGAGGCAGTCTCCCGAGCCGATCGGGTTCACCGCGACGATCTCCGGGGGCGAGACCCGGTACGATCGGCCGCCGACCCGGGCCAGGACCGGGTTCGGCCCGTCGGTCACCACGGCCGCGGCCACCCCTCGACGAATCCACGAATCCAGGAGCCCGAGGATCTCGCCATCGCCGGGCGGCTCGCCCTTCCGGCCGAGGTGCGACGCCGCTTCCCTCCGGTTGAGCTGGATCACCTCCGGCCAGAACCCCCAGATCGCCTTCAATGCCGGGCCATAGGTGTCCAGGAACGCGGGGATCTTCCGGGATTGGGCCAGCGCGACCAAATCGCTGAAGATCCCGTGAGTGCTGGCCGCCGGGCTGGAGCCGGAGAGCGTCAGGGCCGAGATCGTCTCCGCGATCATCGCCCCTTCGACCCGGTAGATCAGCGCCTCGGCCTCCTGGGGAGTGATCGCCGGATCGGGGTCGAAGAACGCGGACTGATCGGGCGATCCCTCGGTGCGGACGGTCAAAATGACGCGGGTTGGCGCCTCGGTGGGCGTGACCAGGGGGTCGAACCCGTCGTCGGTTCGGAGCAGGTCCTCGCAGTGGCGGCCGACGGCCCCTCCGAGGAGCGTGACGGGCCGGACCGGGCTCCGGCCGAGCGTCTTCAGGGCGCGGGCGACGTTGTTCCCCTTGCCGCCGACGACCTCGCGGAGGGCCGTCCCCCGGACCGAGTCGCCCGGCGACCACGGGGGGACGGTCAACGTCTTGTCCAGGCAGGGATTCAGGGTCACGCAGAGGATCATATCTGGGCCGACCGTCCGGAAGGAGGAGCCCGCCCCGAAGCGAAGAGACGCCCCGCGCCGAGCAAGAAGACGGGGCCGGGCGGGCCGTCCCCATTGTCGCCGGAAGCCCCGGCTCCGCAACCGCGAGGCGGCGCCGAATTCACCACGGAGCCACGGAGGGCACGGAGGAAGACACGAAGAAGAGGAAAGATTTACCTCCTTTGTGTCTTCCTTCGTGCCCTCCGTGGCTTCGTGGTGAACCCCGAAGGGGCCTAACGAAGGGCCCGGACCACCAGCCAGCCCACGACCGACCCCACGCCCGCCATCATCGCCAGGAGGATCAAGGCGATCGCCGCCAGGCGGCTCTCCACGCCGGTGTGGAGCATCCCCCAGACGAACCGGGCGATCGGGTCGTAGCCGGGCCTGGAGAGCGCATACGCCACGGGAAGCTCGCCGACCGACAGGACGAACGCCACGCCCCACGCCGCCAAAAGGGCCGGGCGGGTCAGCGGCAGGCCGACGCGCCGGGCCACGCCCCAGCCGTCCAGGCCGTCGGTCGAGGCCGCTTCGAGGTGCTCTTTCGGGACGTTCCGGACCGACGGCCAGAGCACGAGCAAGGCGAACGGCAGGGTCCTCAAGACATAGCCGAAAATCAGGAGCGCCGGCGTGTCGCGGACGAACCCGACGAGGTTGTACGCCCGGATCAACGCCTGGCCGACGATCGGCCCCGGGGCCGCCAGCGCCGCCGCCGAGACGATCGCCGCGACCCATCGCCACGGCCCCTTCTCGCGGGCGAGATACGCCAGGGGCCAGGCGATCGCGACCGTCGCCACGGCCGCGACGGCCGACCAGAGCAGCGTCCCCACCACCGGCCGGCTCTCCAGGACCTCCCACGGCGAACCGAGGACCGTCGGCGCCGTGAGGTCGATCCACGCCCGGCTCAGCGAGCCGGACAGGCCCGAGAACGACCATTTCGGGTCGAGCGTCGACCCGGAACCCTCGGCGCTGACCCGCCCGGCCCTCCAGAGCAATCCATAGATCGGCAAGCCCGTGACGGTCCCGACCAGGGCCCACATCGCCAGGCCGATCGGCACCCGCCACCGGCCGAGCCGCCACGTCCTCGGGCGGCTCGCCGCCGTCGGCAGCCTCGCCGGGTCGGCCTTCAACACCGATCGCGCGGCCCAGACGATCAATCCGCCGACCACCAGCATCGCCGGGAGCGCCACCCTCGCCGCCGAGGCCCCCTGGCCGACTCCCAGAGGGGCCTGCAAGTACGCTTCCTCGGCATAGGTGCGCACTTGCAAGATGTCCGTGACCGTCATGTCCCCCGCCGCGAGGACCACCACGGCCACGAACCCGCCGAGGATCGCGCCGACCGACCTCCGCAGGGTGATCGTCCACGCCACCCGCCACGCCGGGAGGTCGAGCAAGGCCGATTCCTCGAGCTCCCGCTCGACGGCCATCATCCCCACGCCGCTGAGGAACACGACCCAGGGGATCGCCGCCATCGCATGGACGAATGCCGCCCCGCGCAGGCCCACCAGGATCGCCACGCCCCCGATCGCCTGGTCTCTCCCGGCGTTGCCGAACGACCCGAGCCACGCCACCGCGTTCAAGGGCATCGGCACGAGCAGGGCCAGGCCCATCAGCCCCATCATCGCCCGGCCGCCCCAGACGTCCGTCCGGAACAGGAGCCATCCCAGGACGATTCCCGGCGGCATCGCGATCGCGGCCGTGAGGACCACGAGCTTGACCGTCTCGATCGCCAGGATCAGGGGGCGGACCGAGGCCATCCCGCCCCCCTCGCCGAGCCGGACGTCCTCGGCCGTCTGGATCGCCATCGCCATCGCGGGCCAGACCATCAGCGCGACGAGCACGACGACCATCGCCGCCAGCCCGAGCCCTTGCTTCGCCACCGCAGCCCGGCCGCTGTTCATCCCCGGAGTCCCGCCGCCTTCATCAGGGCCGCCGTCCGGTCGTACGCCTCGCGGACCCACTCGGC
The DNA here is from genome assembly GCA_963737655.1 of uncultured Planctomycetota bacterium. Classification (GTDB taxonomy): domain Bacteria; phylum Planctomycetota; class Planctomycetia; order Isosphaerales; family Isosphaeraceae; genus JAQGHR01. The sequence continues at coordinate 1,039,710 of CAVTTN010000002.1, forward strand.
GATCCGGTCCGGCTCGGGCGAGTATTCCAGCTCGATCGAGACCGTCCCGCTGTCCACCCCGAATTCCTTCAGTTTAGCGAGATACGGCGCGAAGTCCACCACCCCGCGACCCGGGGGCAGGTCGCCATGGACCTTGCCGTCACAGTCGGAGATATGAACGTGGCCGATTCGACCCTTCAGGAGTTCCAGGGTCTCGGCCGATTGATGGGCCAGGGCCATGTGGGAGATATCAACATTCGCCTTGACGGCCGGGTTGTCCACCTCGTCGAGGAACCGGGCCATCTTCGGCACGTCGTTCAGGAGAGAAAGAGGAAACGGCTCCATCTCCAGGGCGATCTCCAGGCCGAGGCTCGGAGGCGTACTCGCCCAGGTCGCGGACGTTCTTCACCCCGGCCTGCCATTGCTCGGCGGGGGGGATGACCTCGCAGTTCCAGATGTATTCGCCCAGGACGAGCAGGACGTTGCGGGCTCCAAAAGTCCGGGCCATGTCGAGATAGGCGCGGACGCGCTCGACGTGGAACCTCCGGACGCTCGGGTTGAAGTCCACGAGCCCCACGGCCACGCACGCCAGGCTCACGATCGGCAGGCCCGCACGTTCGCACTCGTTCTTGACCAGCTTGCGCTCGAGGGGGGAGGTGTCGAGCGGGTCGGCGAAGATGTCGATCGAGTCGAAGCCGATCTCCCGGGTCATCCAGATCCCGTAGGAGGTCTCCTTGCCGGCCTGGGCCCAGGCGGAATTGATCAGGCCGAGTTTCATGGGGAAGTCCTCCGGGCGGGTCGGGATCGGCAACGATCACCATAACCCACCCGGGCGATTTCGCAACCGGGGCGCGGCGTGACCCGGCGATTCCTCCCTCGCGGATTTCACCCGAGAGTCGCGGCGCCGCCCGTCTTTTTCCGCCGCCTCCTGGCCCAGAGGCCGAGGGAACCGACCGCCAGGCTCGCCACGCTCGCCGGCTCGGGGACGGACCGGACGACGTTCACCGTCCGGTTCGAGCTCGTGCCAACCCGCTCTCCCGCGTAGTAAATCCCCGGCACGGCGTACTTCGAGTAAATGTTCACCGAGTCCGAATTGCCGCTGTGATCGGAGAACGCGGTGTTGTCCGGGAATGGCAGGCCGGCGATGTCCGGGCTCTCGAAGCTGGCGTCATCCAGGGTCTCGAACGTGACCCCGGCGAGGTTCCCGCCGGTGATCCGGAGCTCGAAGAGGATCGAGAACTTCACGTCATACGACCCGGAGGGGTTGACCGTCACCGTCCCGGTCGTGGTCGTGTTCACGAGCGAATAGCTCAGGAACCCGCCGGGGTTCTGCGGGTCCGGCAGGTCGGTCCCGGAGAACATCGAGGTGACGCTGGCCGTCCCGCCGGCCGGGTCGATGGTGAAGTGCTGGGTGCCCGTCGCGGTGATCACGAACGGGTTCAGCGAGAGCTCGGCGATCGAGATCGTCTGGGTCGCCGTGCTCTGGGTGTCGAACTGATAGTCGGCCCGGGCCCGAGAGGGCAGGGAGGCCGCCAGGGCCGCGACGGCGATCAGGCCGATCTTGAAGACTCGCATTCGTGAGGACTCCTTCGGGGGGAAAAGGAGTCCGATTATGGTCGGAAGGCCGCGCCCGGCCAAGCGCCGTCCCCGAAAAACCACGGGATGTGTGAAGCTCCCGAATCTGGTGGATTTCGGGTGCCCCCGGTTCGAGAACCGGGGGCACCCCAGCAAGTCCCCGATTCCAGGGCTCTAACCCACGGGATTTCGGCGATCCGGGACGAGAAACGGGGGCGATGCATGCCACCGGGTCCGCCCCGGGAAGGCCCGGTTATCGCCCCGCGCCGACGGCCTGCCTGCGCTCGCGGGCCCGTCGGGCCAGGCTCCGGCGCTCGGGGTCGTTCCTGGGCGGGGCCTTGGGACGGGCGATCTGGCCCGACGTGCCTCCGGCCCCCTTCTCGCCGATCATGACGGTCATCCACTGCCCCTCGACGGGGGCGGCGGTCTCCTCGGCCGCCTCGGACCGCTTCGCGACGATCCGGCGGGCCTCGGTCGCCCCGACGATCGCGGCGACCATCATCGCCGCCAAAATGCCGAGCTCGGCCCAGGGGACCGTTCCGGCCGACGGGCGGATCAGCGAGGCGCCCAGGACGCAGGCGATCCCGCCCACGACCAGCCCCCTCCGGGGGATCGACGACGTTCCTCGGGTCGGCGAGGTCAGGGGCGGGCGAATCCCGCCGAGGCAATGAGGGGTCGCGGCCACGGTGCGCCTCCGTTCGTCTCGTCGAGTCGAGGGGGTCAATCGAGCCTGAACGTCCGAGACGGGGGAAACCTAGGTCACGTCCGGGGGGCTGTCAAAATCGGCCCGACCCGGGCGTTCGGATCGCCTCGTCCCGAAGGGTCGAGGCCCGCGTTTCCCCATTTCGGCCATCGACCCGTGGCGTCACCAACGAATCCGGGTGCTCGGCCCGGGGCGCGATCGGATAGAATGAACAACCCGAGCCGGCCCGTCGCCCGGATCGGGCCGCCTCCTCCCGCTCGCGAACCCGTCGATGACCCCCTCCGCCCTCGCCGACTCGCCCGAGATCGCCGCCGCCCTCTCCCGGAGGCTCCGCCCGCTGGACCTCAAGCCCGAGGGCTCGCTGGTCGTCCACGAGATCTACCGGAGCCTCCAGGGCGAGGGGACGTTCGCCGGCCTCCCCTGCGCGTTCGTCCGCCTGACCGCCTGCCACCTCCGCTGCGTCTACTGCGACACGCCCCACGCCTTCCAATCCGGCGAAATCCTCACGGTCGATCAGGTGATGGAGAAAACCCTCGCGCTGGGCGACGCGCTCGTCGAGATCACCGGGGGCGAGCCTCTGCTCCAGCCCGAGGCGCTCGACCTGATGGCCCGCCTGGCCGACCGGGGCAAGACGGTCCTCCTCGAGACCAGCGGGAGCCTGGACATCGCCCCGGTCGATCCGCGGGTCCGGATCATCCTCGACCTCAAGACCCCCGGCTCGGGCGAGGCCGCCGCCAATTTCTGGCCGAACCTCGACCGATTGAAGCCCACCGACGAGGTGAAGATCATCGTCTGCGACCGCCCCGACTTCGAATGGGCCGCCGAGACCGTCCGGAAACACGAGCTCACGGAGCGCTGCCCGGTCCTCGTCGGCGCCTCATTCGGCCGGGTCGAGCCGGCGGAGCTCGCCGCCTGGGTCCTGGAAAGCCGTCTCGCCCTGAGGCTCCAGCTCCAGCTCCACAAGCTCCTCTGGGGCGCGGAGACGCGAGGGGTGTAGGGTGCATGAAATGCACCGTGATGGAGGGCGGGTGAAACCCGTCGACATGCGGCGGCCATCCATAAGGAAAGGAACGCGTATTGTTGGCGGGCTTCGCCGGCCTTACCTAAACGGTGGATTTCATCCACCCTACATTTCTCGGATGGCCGCCTCGATCGCGTCGTGGTCCTTCTGGACGAACGCGACCACGTTGTTCGCCACCTTGGCCTTGCCGGACGAGCTCAGGAAGCCGTCGAACTTGCTGAGCTTGACCTTCACGTCCTTGGGCCTGGGGTTGTCCAGGTCCGTGGTGAACTTCACGTAAACGCTCAAAGACCCGACGAGCTTGACCTTGTAGACCTCCACCACCGCGCCCGAGACCGTGTTGGTCGCCGGGTCGGCCGAGAGCTTCTCGACCACGATCCGTTGCCTCGTGGGGCTGGGGGTCGAGTAGGTCACGGCCTTCAGCAGCTCCACCCGGATCGGGGTGGCCTTCAGGTCCACGACGCCGTCCGCGTGGACGGTCGCCGAGAGGAGGCGCCGGGCCTCCAGGCCGTCGAGCGACGGTCGGAACGTCCGTGTCTTCGGGCCGGGCATCGCGCATCCTCGCGAGGGACGTCGGAAAAGGGACGGACAGTCGCCCCGGAGGGCCTCCGGGACGGGCCGGGAGGATACCGCGGATCGGCCGTCCTCGCAATCTCGCCCGGCGATTTGTTCACAAGTCGGGGCGAGGCATGGGGATCGGTCTCCGGTTGCGTTTCGGAGGCCGGATGTCTAGAATATTCTGCCCGACCGCACGGCTTCGCTTCGCGCCGCTCCCGCGCCTCGCCCCTTCCCTCCTCGCCGAGACCCCCCGCCCATGATCCGCCTGGTCAACGCCCGCAAGAACTTCGGACGCCAGGTCCTTTATGATGGCGTGGACGCCTCGATCGTCCGGGGGGACCGCGTCGGCCTCCTCGGCAAGAACGGGGCGGGCAAATCGACGTTGTTCAAGGTTTTGATGGGGGCCGAGCACCTCGACGGCGGCGAGATGCTCCGCGACCGCAAGGTCTCGATCGGCTACCTGCCCCAGGAGATCCACCCGCTCCGGGAAGGCACCGTCTTCGAGAACATGCTCGCGCACCTCGGGCCCTGGACCCAGGCCGACCGTCGCCTGAAGACGGTCATGGCCGGGCTGGAGGTCGGGGACCCGGCGGCCCTGGCCGACTACGACGACGCGATGGAAGCCTTCCTCACGGCCGGCGGCTACGAGATGGAGGCCCGCGCCAAGGCGATCCTGCTCGGCCTGGGCTTCCGGGTCGAGACGCTCGACGCCCCCGTGGCCACCCTCTCCGGCGGATGGGCCATGAGGCTCGCCCTCGGCGGATTGCTCGCCTTCGACCACGATCTGCTCCTGCTCGACGAGCCGACGAACCACCTCGACCTCCTCAGCGTGAAGTGGTTCGAGGAGTTCCTGAGGGGCTACTCGGGCGCCATCCTGATCACCTGCCACGACCGCGACTTCCTCGACCGCGTGATCACCAAGACGTTCGAGCTGGAGCTGGGCAGCCTCCACATGTACTCGGGGAATTATTCGGCCTACATCCCCCAGAAGGAGCACCGGCTCGCCGTCCACCAGGCCAGCTTCGACGGCCAGCAGAAGAAGCTCAAGCAGATGCAGGACTTCGTCGATCGCAACCGCGCCAACGCCGCCACGGCCTCGCGGGCCCAGAGCCGCCTCAAGGCGATCGAGAAGATGAAGTCCGAGGAGAAGATCGAGGCCCCCCAGACCGACAACTCGGCCCTGAGGATCAAGCTGCCCGAGCCCCCGCGATCCGGCCAGGTCGTCGCCAAGCTCGTGGACGTCTCGTTCGCCTACGGCACCAAGGTCGTGTACAGCGGGATGGACCTGGAGATCGAGCGAGGGGACAAGGTCGTCCTCGTCGGCCCCAACGGCGCGGGCAAGACCACCCTGATGAAGCTCCTCGCCAGCGTCCACACGCCCACGCGAGGCGAGGTCACGCTCGGCTCCAACGTCTTCTCGACCTACTTCGCCCAGCACCGGGTCGAAGCCCTGAACATGAAATCGACCGTCCTGGCGAGCCTCCGGGAGAACCATCCCGGCGCGAGCGAAGGCTCGCTCCGGCACATGCTCGGCGCCTTCCTCTTCAGCGGCGACGCCGCGGACAAGCCCGTGAGCGCCCTCTCCGGGGGCGAGAAGACGCGGCTCTGCCTCGCGAAGATCCTCACCGTCGCCCACAACTTCATCATGATGGACGAGCCGACGAACCACCTGGACATCGCCTCGCGAGACATCCTGGAAGAGGCCCTCCAGGGCTACGCCGGCACCCTCTGCTTCATCTCCCACGACGAGCACTTCATCCGCGCCGTCGCCAACAAGGTCATCGAGGTCGATCGCGGCAAGCTCACGGTCTTCCCGACCGACTACGAGACCTACCTCTATCAGAAGTCGAAGGCGAAGGACGACTCCAGCCCGTTCGCCGTCCTCACCCGCGGCCTGCCGAAGCGGGACGCCCGGCCCGCCGAGAAGGGCAGCAAGCGCGGGGCCTCGGTGGCCTGAACGGCCATGGCCCTACGGGATCGCCGGCCGCCCCACCAGCTCGGCGCCGTCGCCGTCGGGCACGCCGGCCGCGTCGCGCCCGTCGGTCGTCCGGAGGTCCCGGATCCGGACCGGGACGTTGCGGATGCGGCCGGTCAGGTGGTCCCGGACGTAGTAGCCGAAGTGGAGGTGGGGCTCGGAGCTGCTCCCGGCGTTCCCCACCCGGCCCAGGACCGTCCCGGCCTTCACCGCCTGGCCGACCTTCACCCGCGCCCCTCCCTTGTGGATGTGATAATAGGCCGAATAATGGGGGCCGGGGTGCTCGACCCACACCAGCCCGTTCCTCAACGGGTCGTTGGCCGGGTTGGCCTTCCGGCCGAAGTTGTCCTCGACGTCGTCCAGGACGGCGACCACCTTGCCGTCCTCCACGCAATAGATCGGCCGGTCCCAGCCGAAGAAGCTCTCGTTGCGCTCGGGGTCGCCCCGGAGGCTGTCGCGGCCCCCGTCCACGTCGTCGAGGACCAGCAGATCGTAGCAGTAGCGCTGCGTGGGCGTATGGAGGTGGCCCGAGTAGCCCGAGTCGCCCGGCCCGTTGCCCCAGCGCCACCGGCCATCGACGGGCGACGCCACGGAGACCGGCTTCGCCACGTCCACGCCGACCTCGCGGACCAGGGGACCGACGTGCCCGCCCAGGTCGATCTCGGCCGAGATCCTCAGCCGGCCCCGCTCGTAGCCCCTCGGCACGACGATCGAGCGGTAGAAGTCGTTCGAGGTCTCATTCGAGCCCTCGACCTTGAACTCGGGCGTCCACTCGGCGTCGTACGCCACCCGGCCCAGGGCGTCCTTCACCTGGACGTGCCATTTCCTCACCGTCAACGGCTTCCCCGACACGTTGATCAGCCGGACCGCGCCGGGGATCTTCGTCTGGCCCGAGGCCGTCTCCAGGGCCTCCAGGGGCTCCTGGACCCCGATGAAGACCGGCCCCGACAGCGTCATCGGCGGCGGGTTGGCGAACCCCTTGCGCGGCAGGGGGACCTGGACCCAGTGCTCCTGGAGCGGCGCCCCGGGATGCGAATACTTCATCGCCAGCAGGTAATAACAGAAGTCCATGTCGTCATTATATTCGAACCCATAGCCGTAGTTCCCCCTCTCGGCCAGGACCGGATCGCTCCCGAAGAACTTCCCCTCCCGGGCGATCATGTCGCCCAACGGGGCGGACCATCCGCCCCGGCTCGCCAGGATAACCTCGGCCCTGGCGATGGTCACGGGCTTCGGCGTCGGGTTGCGCATCTCCAGCTTGATCTCGACGGTCCCCTCCGGGAGCTTGCTGCCGGGCTTGTATTCCCCCCGGCCCACCGCCCCGATCGGGTTCGGCCCCTGGGCCGTCGCCACGCCCGCCGCCAGCACCACCAGACACGCCGCCCACCTCATGGGACGCCTCCTCGCTCGATGCCGAGGGACCGCTCGCGACGACTCCCCGGTCGATTAGACCGGGCGCCGGGGCCGAGGGCCAGCCGGAACCCCGGGACCGCCCCTCAATCCCCCCCGCGGACGATCCGCAGCTCCAGGACGACCGGCCTCGCCAGCCGGCGAATCTCCTCGGCGATCCCCGCCGCCTCCGTCTTCGCCCGGTCCAGAGGCGTGCCCTCGGGCGTGTCCGGCCGCTTGTGCCCGACGCTCGAAAGCCACGCCCGGCCCAGCAATTCCGAGCGTCTCTCGACCAATCGCCCGATCTCCGCCGCCCGCCGACGGGTCGAGAGCCCCGATTCGGCCGCCAGGTCCACCGCCAGCCGCCCCCCGCGAGACTCCGCGATCCCCAGGGCGGACGACCCCTCGTAAAGCCGATATCGGCCGTCGTCCAACCCCGAGACGACCAGGTCCAGGCGATTCAGCCCGGCCGCCGAATGGGCGAGCTTCGCCACCTCCGGCGAAAGCCCCGGATCGACGGGCATCGGCACGCGAACGGTCATCTTGAAACGAATCCCGCCCGATTCACGGCGGATTTCCTCGATCTCCCCCTCCCGGGCCTTCATCGCCTTCGCGTCGATCTCGCCCGATCCGACGTCCTCCGGCGCGTGCCACGCCTTCAGGATCTCCAGGGCCATCAAAAAATGCCCATCGGCATTTAAATGAACGCCATCACCGGCGAACAAGTAATCCGCCGACCCCTTCCGCGCCCGCGTCTCCTTCAAGAATCGTTCCAGGGGAGAGCCCGCGTCGATCGTCGAGAACCCGACGCCCGAGAACGTCTTCAACCACTCGCCATAACGCGCCAGCACGTCTGTTTGATAATTCTCATAAGGCGCCATCCACCCGTATTCCGCCGCCCCCTCCGGCCGGACCTTCCCCTTCAGCGGCGACGGGTCGAACGGAGGGGGCGTGACGAGATAAACCGAGATCCCCCGGTCCCGGCACCGGGAAACCAGCTTCAGGATGCCGTCCTGGTACTTCGCGAACCGTTGCCGGGAAAATGGCGCGTAGATCCCATCATTCATCCCATAGCAGGCGACCACGACCTCGGGCCTGATCCGGTCCAGGGCCCGTTCCAGGCGCTCGTGGACGTCCGGCCGGGGGAACGGATGCCCCGGCTCGGTCAGCCCGGTGACGGTCTCGCTCGGCAAACCCAGGTTGATGATCTCATATTCCCGATCGGGCAACCTCGTGGCGAGATATCCCTCGATATCCCGCACGTATCCGCCCGCGAACGTGTTGCTATCTCCGAGGAAGAGGACCCGTCGGGCCGTCTCCAGGGCGAACGGGGCGGGGGCCGGATCGTCGGCGGCGATCAGGGCGGAGAGCAGGGCGAAGGCGATCATGGGCGAGGTCCCCGGACGGTCAGCGGACGGCCTGGAACGGGTTGACGGGGAGCTCGCGGGGGGCGGCCCCCTCGCGGAGGCGGCCGAGCTCCCGGGCGATCTCGTCGAGGTTCTGCGCGACCCTCGGGTCGCCCGGCAACGCGGCCTCGAACCTGCGGAAGTCCCGGACGGCCCCGGCCAGGTTGCCCCGGAGGAACTGGAGCCGGGCCAGGACGTGGAGGCGTTCCGGCGTCTCCCCGAATCGTCGGATCAGATCCGCAGAGATCGAATACGCCAGGTCGGGGTCTTCGCCCACGAAGGCGACCTTCCACAGCGTCTCGGCCTCGTGCTCTCGCGGAGGCCCCGAGGCCAGGAACTCGCGGATGTGTCCCTGGAGACGCCCGCAGGTCGCCGCCGGGTCCGGGGCCTTCCCTCGATCGAGCTGGGTGGCCTCGTTGATCGCCAGGTGGAACAGGGCGTAGCGGCGGACTTCCGTCGAGACGCTCGGCGCCTTCAGGGCCGACCGATAGGCGGCGTCGGCCTTCTCCAGCTCGCCGGAATCGTGGAGGAAGATCCCCCGGCCCAGCAGGAGCAGCCCCTCGGGCGAGATCGCCGCGGCCCGGTCCATCGCCCGGAGCAGGCGCGTCCGGCCGATCGCGAACGACCCCAGGGGCAAGGCCATGATCACGTCACGATAGGCGGTAATCACCGACTTCAACAGCGGGGGAGGCGAGCCGAGGAGAGACAGCCCCCGGACGTCCTTCGACGCCCCGAGCCTCGCCATCTCGCCCATCATCCTCGGCAGGATCGCCACCAGGGCCCGCGAGGTGTCCGCCGCGTGCAACGCCTCGTCGATCGCGCCGAGGAGGCCCCGGACCGTCCGGAGGTTCGCCTCGTCCATCTGCCCCCGGCACCGATCGACCAGGGCCAGGGCCTCGGCGCCTCGGCCCCTCCCGGCCAGCATCATGGCCATCAGGATCTTGAAATCCGGGGCCGAGGGGAACAGGGCGTCGGCCGCGAGGAACTGCTCGCGGACGTCCTCGAACCGCCCCTGGACGCTCAGGACCAGCATCAGCAACGCCCGGGCCCGGAGGTGGTACGGCTCCGTCTCCACCGCCCGGAGGAAGTGCTCGGTCGCCGAGGGCAGCGTCTCGGACAGCAGCCCCAGGGCGAACTCGCGGTCGGCCGGCTCCAGCGGCAAGTCCAGGGCCCGGCGGATCAGCCCCACCCCCTTCTCGCCCTCCTCGGCCGACCGGCCCAGGAGGTAATCCCCCCGGGTCAGCAAGTACAAGCCTTCCAGGGCGCCGAGGTCCGAACGGCCTTCCAGGGCGTCGAGCTCCCGGAGCGCCAGGCCCATCTCGTTCATCCCCGAGAACGCCCGGGCCCGGTCCAGGCGGAGCCGGGGCGAGTCGGGATAGCCTTCGCGGAGGGCCGTGTCGGTCGCCTCGATCGCCTCTCGCCACTGGCCGCGCCTCAGCGCGAGCGTCCCGGCCGTCCCGAACGATTCGGCCAGCCTCTGCCGCGAGTTCGCCCTCTCTTTTTTGCCATATTCGGACTCCGCGTCGCGCAGCTTCTTCTCGTTCAGGTACGCCGATCCCGCCGCCGCCGCCAGGGACGCCGTGACCACGAACGCCGCCGCCACCGCCGAGACCAGCGCCGGGTTCCTCCTCGCGAACTTCCGGGCTTGCTCCATCGCCCCGGGACGCCTCGCCGCGATCGGCCGGTCGGCAAGGTGCCTCCTCAGGTCCTCGGCCAGCGCGGCTACCGTCTCGTACCGCCCGGACCTCTCCTTCGCCAGCGCCTTGCCCAGGATCGTCTCCACGTCCCCCCGGTACGCCCGATCGACTGACCCCAGCCGCGACGGCTCCTCCTCCGCGATGATCTTCGCCGCCTCGAACAGCCCCCGGCCCCTCAGCTCATACGGCATCCGCCCGGCCAGGAGCTCGTACAGGATGACGCCGAGCGAATAGACGTCCGTGCGGACGTCGATCAGGTCCGGGGCGCCCGCCACCTGCTCCGGGCTCATGTACGAGAGCGTCCCCAGGATCTCCCCCGAGAGCGTCGAGGGCAGAGACACGGACGCCTCCGCGTCGTCCAGCCGGGCCAGGCCGAAATCCAGGACCTTGGGACGGCCCGGCGCCTCCACCAGGATATTCCCCGGCTTCAAATCCCGGTGGATGATCCCCCGTTGATGGGCATGCGCCACCGCGTCGCAGACGTCCAGGAACAGCGCGATCCTCGCCCTCGATGACAGCCTCTCGTCGTCGGCGAACTTCGTCAGCGGTCGGCCGTGGATCAGCTCCATCGCGAAGAACGGCCGGGGGCCGGCGGGCGTTTCGATCGACCCCGCCTCATAAATTTGCGCGATCCCCGGGTGATGCATCTTGCCGAGCAGATAATATTCATGCTCGAACCGCCGGAGCGCCTCGCGGGTCGTCCTCTCCGGCCGGACCACCTTCAGCGCCACGGCCCTGCGCGGCCTGTCCTGCTCGGCCCGATAGACCCGGCCCATCCCGCCCTCGCCCAGGATTTCCAAAAGACGGTACGGGCCGATCCGTTCGGGCCACTCGAACCCCGCGCCTTCCCCCATCGCCGGGCCGAACCGGGCGTCGGTCGTGGGGACCTGGAGATACTCCGCCGTCGGCGGGTCGGTCGGGGAACCATCGTCGGTCATCGCCGAGTCTCCGGGGGGTCCGGCCAGTCTACCGCAACCCAACCCCGCCCGCGAGCACCCCGCGAACCGCCCCAATGGCCCATCGGCGGTCCGATCGGGAACCCCGGACGCCCGCTCCCACGTCGCGCAGGGAAAGCCCGCCCCAACGTGCCGACCAGGAACTCCGTCGTCCCAGGACCGCCTCGCCCGAATCGATCCGGGCCACTCCCGGGCTATCGCACGATCCACCCCGACCATCGGCGGATCGACGGCGGCAGCAGAGGCTGAAGGGTCTCCCTCAGGAAGCTGTCCTCATCGCGGGGGTCGATCTCGACCAAGGCGAATTCTAGCCAGTCGCCCGCCGGCAATTCGGGCCAGCCCCGAGGCAATCCGTCCGGGCCGTCCTGGCGGCGAAAGGTGCTGGAGAGGTGGCCGCCGGGCCGCGAGAGCAACGCGCTAGCGCGGCCCGGCCGATGGGACGCAAGTCCTGACTCCTCCGCCCGCGGAGGAAGACACTGTCGCCCCACCGGACGACCCGGTAAACCGAGCCAACCCGGGGGGGAGACTCGTCCCCAGGGCGGGGGATCGGCTTGCACGAGATCGTCTGGCCATCCCGTTTCAGAAATCCATACTCTCGAATCCCCGACCCGAAACAACTGAAGGTCTCGTAGCGATATCGGCCGTCCGCCCGGATTTGGAGCGGCGCCAGGCCGGTCCGCAGGCCCCATCCATAGTCGCCGGCCAGGTCGCGGAACGCGCCTTCGGATCGGGGACCCCGGGCGAGGACGACCGTCCGGGTCCGGCCCCGGCCGACGTCGCCCTTGGCGCCGACGATGTCGTTCAACGGCCGATGCACGGGGCGGAACCCGGGCGTCGAGACCTCCAACCATCGGCCCCAGCTCTCGAACGTCGCCTCGGCCCAGAACGCCGAGCGCATCCCCTCGGCCCAGACGGAGAGGGTCAGGCAAGCCCGGCCGTCCTCGCCGGTGAAGTCCGACGAGGGGTCCCGCATCGACGAGAACGCATGCTCAACCCGGACGAACGCCGAGCGAACCGGCCGACCCGACTCATCCACGACCCGGAATTCGAGGGACACGTCCCGGTCTTCGTCGAACGGCCGGGCTCGGTCCCGATCGCCAGGATGATCCCCGCGAAACCCAGGCTGGCACCGACGCCCAACGCGCGGAACCGCCACCGAGGCATCGTCCTCGCCAACCGCCTCGCCAGCCACCAGCCACCCGCCGCCACCGCCAGGGGAGGGCCGGAGATCGCGACGAAAAGAGCCGAATACATAAAAATCTGATAGAACACAACACGGCCATCATACGACCATGAATCGATAAAACTCGTCACGGTTTCAAAAAGGTCGCCCAGGACCAGGAACCGCCAGTAGCCCGTCACGACATCGGGCAGGAAGGCGACGACCATCCAGGCCAGGGCGAGGAGGTGCAGGGCGAGGAACGTGAACCCCGGCGGAGACGGCCGCGGACTCCCCTCCCCGGACGATCGCCACCGGCGGACCCGGCGGATCGCCCGCCTCGCCAACCCGATCCCCGCCGCGCTGGCCAGGGGGAACAGGCCGGCAAGACCGATCAGCTCCGCCCGCCATTCCGAGAAGTCCGCCAGGTATTTGGATTGCTCGATCCAAAGAAAGACCGCACGGAACGCCGCCAGCTCGACCGCCACGACGGCGATCCAGAAGGCAAGCCCGCCGAGATGAATCCGAACTCGAGGGCATCTCATGATCGAACGACTCCATCGCGAGGGCCTGCGGTGCGCCCATCGAGAACCCGCCCCGCGGCTATTCCTCGCCCGTCTCGAAGCAAGCCAGGATCGAGGGCGGGAGGCAGGCCCGGGCGGTCTTCCTCAGCGCACCGTCCTCGTTGCGGAGGCTCAACTCCCCCAGGACGAACCGCGCCCAGATGCTCGCAGGAATTCGCGGACGGCCCTCGCGCGGCCGGGACCGATCGAGGGGGCGAGTCAGGAGGAACCACGGCTCCTCGATCGGCTGGCTCTCGGGCGTCAACGCGATCCAGCAGAGTTCCGACAGAGCCTCGTCCTGGACGGGGCAGAGGTACCGGCGGTCGCCCCAGGTGATCCATCGATATCGGGAAGACCGGGGTGAGGACCTCCACGACGGTCCATATCGGGAAGACCGGGGCGAGGACCTCCACGTTCGATATCGGAAAGACCGGAGTAAGGACCTCCGCCATAAAGGGCTGTTGAACGCGATGAAATGGACCTCGTCGCCGTCGCTCTCCAATCGCCCATGAAACCACTTCCAACCGACATGATCCTCCTCGGACAAGGCATATCGCCCGTCCGGCTCGATCCGAAGCCAGTCTTCCCGGCGATCGGAAGGGGACCACGTCGCCGGGCGGTAGGTCCCCGCGAAGTCACGAAACGGCCCTTCGGGCGTGACGCCCCGGGCCAGGGGCACGTCCCATCGCCGGGTCGGCACGAAGTCGGCCGTGCCGCCCAGTCCGTCCTTCAAGGGCAGGCGGACGGTCCGGTAGCCGGGCGCGGAGACCTCCAGCCAGCGGCCCCAGGTCTCAAAATCGCCCAGCGCCCAGAACGCATTTTGCTCGCCCGTCACCAGGAATCGATCGGCCACGGTCGCCCGGCCATCCTCGCCGACCAGGGCTCTGGCAGGGCCCGGCCCCGGCTCCTTCCGGAACGCATCGGTGACCGCGACGAACGCCCCCGGGATCGGCCGCCCCGAAACCTCGTCCAGGACCCGGAACACGAGGGGGACGTCCACTTCCTCCTCGAACGGCCTGGGCACCGTCAGTGCCGCCACGAACGCGCCGACGAAGACGAGGCTGACCCCGGCCGCCACCGCCCGGAACCGCCACCGGGGCAACCCCCTCGCCGATCGCCTCGCCGCCCATCCGCCCAGCGCGCCGACGATCGCCGGGACAAGGGAGAGGGCCGCGACATGAGTCAAGATCTGCAAACCCGCCTGGATTTGCAATCGATATTGATAATAATAATTTGCACTTGTGAACCTTTGGACCTTCAGGACGAGCTTGAGCAGGCCCATCGCCAGTACATTGAGGTAGATCGAGTCTTCCCGCAACAGGTCGGGCCGGAACAGGCCAATCAGCCCCACCAGGGCGAGGATGTGGATGGCCAGGAACGTGAACCCGGGGGGTCGGCGGCGCGGGGCCTCGCCGACCCCGCCGCGAGGCTCTCGGGCCCCCGCCGAGAGGTAGGCCGCCGCCCCGATCAGGCCTGCGTTGGCCAGCGGCAAGCACGCGATCACCAGCAATGCGAGCGGGGGCTCCGGAAGCATCTCCTCCAGCGCGTCCCAGGACGACGGCACCAGGGCGCAAAGACCCAGGCATCGACGGCCGCCAGGCCCACGATCCCCAGCATCCAACTTATCGAGATCCGAACGCGCGGGAATTTCATGATCGAACGACTCCGTCCCGGTCGTCGAATCCACATCGATGGACTCTACAACGACGGAGCCCACCCGTCCATGCCGCTCAACGGGCGGGGCCGGCCTCGCAATCCACCAGATGTGTCGAATCGTTTTCGCGACCAAACTTGACTACACTTCGGCCGAACTTGACAACACTTTTTCGCGAAAAACGTCCCAAAGGGCGGAAAAACGGCCGTTTCCCGGTGCCAGTCGGTCGTACCAGCGGACAGGCGCGCATATCACAACTCGTCGCAAGTCCAGGCCGATAAGGCCCGCCCCCAAAGAGGTTCGGTCCGCCTTCAACGAATTTCCTCGGACCCCAAAATGCGTCCCAAATCGGCGAATCCGGCGGGCGGACCGCGACGCCCCATTGGATCGACGGCGCCTCCTCGACGACCCTGGACTCAAGAACGAGCCTTCGGCAACCGCAGATGACGCAGATTACGCAGATGAAAATCTTAACCCATCTGTTCCCCAAATCTGCGTAATCTGCGTCATCTGCGGTTGCCGAAGGCGCTTCCCTCCAACGTCGAATCCCATGTCGCCCGGCCCGTTCCGAAAATCTCTCAAGGATTGGGTGATCGCCGGAGAGGGCCGGTCGCGATGGTGTCCCTCGTCAGGGCTGCGATCCGTCGAGCGAATTTCATCGGGGGTCCTTCCATCGAGGGCTCACCCCGCGAGCATATTTTCCCATGCGTCACTTCTTCCCCTCGAACGCCACCCGCCAGACCGTCCCCGAGCCGTCGTCGGTCACGAGCAGGGCGCCGTCCCTGGCCACGGTCACGCCGACCGGGCGGCCCCAGACGTTGCCGTCGGGGGTGACGAAGCCGACGAGGAAGTCTTCATATTCCCCGGTGGCCTTTCCGTCCTTCATCGGCACCCGGATCACCTTGTAACCCGTCCGCCTCGCCCGGTTCCACGAGCCGTGTTCGGACGCGAAAGCGTCGTTCTTGTACTCTTTGGGAAACATTTCGCCGGTATAGAACGTCATGTCGAGCGACGCGGAGTGGGACTGGAGCAACACGTCGGGCACGATCACCTTGTCCTGGAGCTCGGGGTGCTTCCCCTTGTGCCGGGGGTCCTGGTGGCCGCCGATGTAATAGAACGGCCAGCCGTAGAAGCCGCCTTCCTGGACGTGGGTGATGTAATCGGGGACGAGGTGATCTCCGAGGCCGTCCCTCTCGTTGACCGAAGCCCAGAGCTTGCCGGTGGTTGGGTCGATCGCCAGGCCCACCGCGTTGCGAATCCCCGACGCATAGATCCGCTCGTTCTTCCCCTCGGGGTCGAACGCCAGGATGTCGGCCCGACGGGCCTCGGCCTTCGCGGTGTCGGTGTCGTCCACGTTCGAACGTGAGCCCACCGAAACAAACATGGTCTTGCCGTCAGGCGAGAACAGGACGTCGCGGGTCCAGTGGCCGCCGCCGGTCAACCGGCCGCCGCCGGGGAGGTCGGCCACGACCGTCTCGGGCTTGCCCTCCGCCTCGGTCTGGCCATTTTTGTACGGAAACCGCACGACCGAATCGGTATTCGCCACATAAACGAACGCCGGCTCCGGGCCCGGAGGATAGAACGCGACCCCGAACGGCTGGCGGAGGCCGGTGGCGAAGTCCTTCACCAGCTCGGGCGTGCCGTCGCCGTCGGCGTCGCGAAGCAGCTTCACCCGCCCCGGCCCGCTCTCGGCCACGAAAAGATCGCCGTTCGGAGCGGTCACGATCACTCGCGGATTGTTCAGTTTTGTGGCGAATTCGGTGACCTTGAACCCCTCCGGCGCCTTCGGCCACGCCCCCTCGGGCCGCTTCACCACGCGAGGGCCATTGTTGGCCGAGGGGGTGTCGTACGGGGCCGGCAAATCAGCCGGCGTGAGCTTGCGGCGGACCCCGGGGGCATCGGTCGTCCAGTCCCCCATCGCCTCCGGGCCCGTGAGGGTCTTCGATTTCGGCTCATCGGCGAGGGCGGGGATCGCGAAACCGACCAGGAAAATCAGGGCGGGACGAACGCATCGAGGCATGGATGTCAATCCTGGAGGGAGGTGGGGCGGGTCTCCGAGCCATCTTGGCCGGGAGGGGGCCTCCGTGCAATCGCCGGGCCTCCTGGAAATCCGGGGAAGACCAACCGCCAAGCCGCCAAGAACGCCAAGGAGCAGAAGAGAAAACCAATCAGGTCATTTTTGGTCTTATCTTGTTTTTGTCGTTCTTTGCACTGCCTTTCTCTTCATTCCTTGGCGCCGTTGGCGTCTTGGCGGTTGGTCTGCATTCCAACCCCTTGCACGGAGACGGAGGAGCCGTATCCTGGGCGGGACTCGCGGGGCTGGCCTCTCGCCCGAGCGGGGTTCGGACGTCCGATTTCGGGGGACCACCCGTGAGATTGCGAATCGCGGCCTTGTTCGTGATCGTGGCCGGTCCGTCGGCCCTCGCCGACGGCCCCGACCGGGCCTTTTCGGCGTTCGTGGACCGCTACTTCGACGCCCGGTTCCGGTTCAGCCCGAGCGACGGAACCTCAGCCGGGTTCCACGAATACGACGAGAAGCTCGAGGACCGTTCGAGGGCCGCGATCCGGGCCCGGATCACCGAGCTGGAGGCCCAGCTCGCCGCCCTGAACGGCCTCGACCGCTCGAAATTCTCCCCCGACGACGCCATCGACGCCGCCGTGCTCGACGGCCAGATCCGAGGAGAGCTGCTCGACCTGGACACCCTCAGAGTGCTCAAAACCAACCCGATGCCCTACATCGGCCTCCCCGGCGGGGCGATCGATGGTCTCATGAAGCGCAACTTTGCGCCGCCGAACAAACGCCTCCGCGCCGTGATCGCCCGCCTCAAGGGCGTCCCCGCCCTGCATGCGGCCCTGAAGGAGAACATCACGACGCCCCCGAAGGAATTCACCGACCTGGCGATCCGGATGGCCAAGGGGTCGGTCGGCTTCTTCGAGGACTCCGTGGCAAGCTGGGCCAAGGACGCGGCCGGGTCCGACGCCGTCCTCCTCGCCGAGTTCACCGGGGCCAACGACGCCGCCATCGCCTCGACCAAGGCGATCGCCGCCTGGCTCGAATCGGACCTAAAGCCAAGGTCGAACGGGAAATACGCCATCGGCGCCGAGAATTTCCTCAAGAAGCTGAAATACGAAGAAATGGTCGAACTGCCCTTCGCCGACCTGCTGGCGAAAGGCGAAGCGAACCTGGCGCGTGACTACGAAAACTTCGTGAAGACGGCGAAACTCATCGACCCGTCGAAGACCCCGGCCGAGGTCATGAAGGGCCTCTCCGACGACCACCCGACCGCCGACGACCTGATCCCTTCGGTCCGAAGGTCCGTCGAGGCCGCCCGCGCCTTCGTCGTCGAGAAGAACATCGTGACCGTACCCTCCGAGGTCCGCGTCAAAATCGAGGAGACCCCGCCCTACGCCCGCTCCGGCTCGTTCGCCTCGATGGACACACCCGGACCTTACGAAACCAAAGCGACCGAAGCGTTTTATTACGTGACGCCGGTCGAGAAGGACTGGACCAAAGAGCACAAAGACGAGCACCTCCGGCTCTACAACCCACCGGTCGTGGCGATGATCAACGTCCACGAAGCCTATCCCGGCCATTATCTCCAGTTTCTCTATGCCCCCCGTTTCCCCTCGAAGACGAGGAAACTCACGTTCTGCGGGACGAACGTGGAAGGCTGGGCCCACTACACCGAGCAGATGATGGTTGACCAGGGATTCGGCAACGGCGATCCCAAGATCCGCCTGGCGCAGCTCCAGGAAGCCTTGTTGAGAGACTGTCGGTACGTCGTGGGCATCAAACTGCACACCGAGGGGATGACCGTCGAGGACGGGGCGAAACTGTTTGTCGAGAAAGGGTTTCAGGAGCCGGCCAACGCGTTTGAGGAGTCGCGTCGAGGGGCTTACAACCCGACCTATCTCTATTACACGTTCGGCAAGCTCCAGATCCAGGAGCTTCGCGACGAGTACCTGGCCAAAACGGGCAAACCTCTGCGCGAATTCCACGATCGGTTCGTGGCCCAGGGCGGGTTGCCGATCGTCCTGGTTCGAAAGATCCTGTTTCATGATTGAATGGAGGGCCGGTCGCCGGTAAGCTCCACCGATCCCGGAGTCCTCCCATGATCTTCACCCCAACGGCCCTCCCGGGCGCGTTCTTGATCGAGCCGGAACGCATCCACGACGACCGAGGGTTCTTCGCCCGGCTCTACACGCCCGAGGAATTCGAGGCCCACGGCCTGAACCCCCGGATCGCCCAGACGAGCGCCTCGTTCAACCGGGTCAAAGGGACGCTCCGGGGCATGCACTACCAGTCGCCCCCCCACGCCGAGGCGAAACTCGTAAGATGCGGGGCCGGTGCGATTTACGACGTGATCATCGACCTCCGGCCGGAGTCGCCAACCTTCCGAAAGTGGGTCGGCGTCGAACTCTCGGCCGAGAATCGCCGGATGCTCTACATCCCCGAAGGGTTCGCCCACGGGTTCCTGACCCTGGCGGACGCCTCGGAGGTCTTCTATCAACTTTCGGCCGGTTACGCCCCCCAGGCCGCTCGGGGGGTCCGCCATGACGACCCCGCGTTCGGCATCGCATGGCCGGGCGAGGTCGTCGTCATCGCCCCCCGGGATCGCGATTACCCCGATTTTGAGGTTCCCGCCTGAATGACTGGCCGAGGATCAAGGGTGGTGCGTTGCATGCACCAGGCGCAGGAGGCCCCGCGATGAAAGCCGTGGTGATCGGTGGCTCGGGACAGATTGGCGGCTGGCTCCTTCATCATCTTCATGCCCGAAACCATGAGGCCGTAGGTACTTACCACACGGTTGCCTTTCCCGGCCTGCTGCGGCTGGATGGGGCCGACCTGGCCGCTTCGGCGGCCTGGCTCCGCGAGAAACGGCCGGATTGGGTCTTCTTTCCCGCCGGGTTTACATGGGTGGATGGATGCCAACGCGATCCGGCGAAGGCCCGGGGGGCGAACCGGGATCAGCCGTTGAACCTGGCGAGGGCGGCGGCGGAGATCGGGGCGAAATTCCTGTATTTCTCCACCGATTATGTCTTCGACGGCGAGACGGGGCCGAATTCCGAAGGGGATCCCCCGAGGCCGGTCAATGTCTATGGCGAGGCAAAACTTGAAGCCGAGCAACAACTTATGGAAGATCTGGGCGACCGCGCCCTGATCGCCCGGACTTCCTGGGTCTACGGACCCGAGAAGCAAGGGAAAAATTTTGCCTATCAAATCGTGAAGACGCTCACGCAGGGCAAGACCCTCGTGGCGCCGACGGACATGGTCTCGAACCCGAGCTATGGCCCCGATGTGGCCGAGGCGGCCGTTCGGCTGGCCGAGATGGGGCAATCGGGTCTGCTCCATGTCGTCGGGCCCGAACTCTTGCCAAGGCTGGAGTTTGCGCGAGGGATCGCCGAGGCGTTCGGGCTCGATCCGTCGCTCGTCCTGGGCAAGACCACGGCCGAGACCACTCCCGAGACCTGCGCGTCCGCTGCGGGGCGGCCTCCGCTCGGATCGACTCGAAGGGCTCCTGCCCGGGTTGATGAGGCCGCTCGGGCCCTCCCTGGCGGACTTCCTGGCCCGCGTGGCCTCGGATCAAGGCTGGGCCGATCCTCGGAGGCATGCCTGATGTGGCGCAACTTCTTGATCCTTCTACATTTCAGGATGCTTTCCGGCCCGGCCTGCTCGACCCTCCGGCCGGGGGACGAGGCCCCGTCGAGGTCCGTCAGGGGCATTTGTTCACGGGTGATCGACGTTTGCGCCAGTTTGGGGTGAATTTGTGCTGCGACGCCAGCTTTCCCGCCATGACAACGTCATCGTCGATCGCCGATGAAGTTTATTTGCATGCTTTTCCGATCGGACCGGACCGAGTTTCGCGACCTGGATCGTTGGCCCCGAGTCCTGGGATCTTCATGTCCCGACGCGCTTCGGACCGGAATCTTTTGTTCGGAATCCTCGCGGTCCAGATGGACTTTGTCTCGCGGGATGACCTGATTGCGGCGATGAATGCCTGGGTTCTGGAGAAGGGGCGGGGCCTGGGGGAGATATTGGTCGAGCGAGGGGCGATGGAGGCGGGTGAGAGGGCCTTGCTGGAGCCGATGGTCGATCGGCACGTGGCCCGTCATGGAGGCGACCCGGAGCGGAGCCTGGCCTCGCTGAGCTCGGTGGAGTGGATGGCGGCCGAAGTGCGGGGGAAGGTGGCCGACGAGGAGGTGGCCGAGAGCCTGTCGATGCTGAGGTCAGCGGAAGACGGCTGGAGCACCCGGCCCTCGTCGCAAGTCCTTCCCCCGTCTCCACCTGGGCTCCGATTTCGGAAGATCCGCGACCATGCCAGGGGGGGGCTGGGCGTGGTGTTCGTCGCCCTGGACTCCGAGCTCAACCGCGAGGTCGCGCTCAAGGAGATCAAGCCGGCCTTCGCCGACCATCCCGAAGGGCGGGCCCGGTTCCTCCTGGAAGGGGAGATCACCGGGGGGCTGGAGCATCCGGGGATCGTCCCGGTTTATGGCCTGGGGCGGTACGAGGATGGCCGCCCGTTCTACGCCATGAGGTTCATCAAGGGGGACAGCCTGAAGGAGGCGATCGATCGGTTCCACCTGGCCGACTCGGACCGAAACCGTGACCCGGGTACGCGTTCGGTCGAGCTTCGCGACCTGCTCCGGCGGTTCCTGGACGTCTGCAACGCCGTGGCGTATGCCCATTCGCGGGGGGTGTTGCATCGCGACTTGAAGCCGAACAACATCATGGTGGGCCGATTCGGCGAGACGTTGGTGGTGGATTGGGGGCTGGCGAAGGTGGTGGGGCGACCTGAGGGGGATGGGTCGAGCGAGCCGACCTTGCGGCCATCGTCGGCGAGCGGGACGGGGGAGACGATCCCGAACTCGGCGCTGGGGACGCCCGGTTACATGAGTCCGGAGCAGGCGGCCGGGCGGATTGACCAGCTCGGCCCGGCGACCGACGTTTACAGTTTGGGGGCCACGCTTTACGCCGTGCTCGTGGGTCACGGGCCGTTCCGGGGGCTGAACGCCGAGGCGGCGGTGGCGATGGCGATCGTCGGCCGGTTTCCCCGGCCGAGGGAGGCGAACCGCTCGGTGCCTCGGGCGTTGGAGGCCGTCTGCCTGAAGGCGATGGCGGCTCGGCCGGGGGATCGCTATCCGTCTCCCCTGGAGCTGGCCGAGGACCTCAAGAAGTGGCTGGCCGACGAGCGCGTGTCGGCCTATCGAGAGCCGTTGCCGGCGCGAGCCTGGCGGTGGGCCCGGAGGCATCGGACGGCCCTGGTGGCGGCGGGATGGTCGTTGGTCCTGGCTCTCGCGGTGGGCGGGTTCCAGGTCTGGCGTCGGGCCGACGACCGGAGAAGGGCCGACGACCTGGTGGATCGGCTGATCCGGGGGGACGTGGCCGACTCGCCCGCCCTGGCCGAGGCGCTGGTCCCCCTCCGCGAGTTCGCCGAGCCGAGGTTGACGAGGCTGGCGTCGTCGTCCGACCGCTCCCTGGCGCTCCGGGTCTCGCTCGCCCTGTTACGGATGGACCCGGGTCGGGCCGAGGGGCTGGCGTCGCGGATCTTCGTGGAGCCCCCGGAGGTCGCCGCGGTCCTGATCCGCCAGCTTCGCCCCTTCGGGGACCGCCTGTCGGCGCTCCTGCCCGAGATGGCCCGAGGCGGGGGCGCGTCGGCCCGGCTCCGGGCGGAGTCGGCCGGGGTCGCGTTCTCTCCCGAGGCGTCTCGGGGCCCGGAGTGGTTCGAGGCCGTCGCCCGGGACCTCCTGGCCGAAGACCCGGGGGCGGCCCAGGTCTGGAGCGGGTTCCTGGACCCGTTTGGCCGGGGACTCCTCGTTCCGCTCAAAACCGCTTATCGTTCCAGGGTTTACGACGGACAAAGACCGGAGGAAAAAGGCCGCGCCCGGGCCCTGATCGAGCGGTTCGCCGGGGACGATCCGTCTCTGCGGATCGACCTGTTGCCGGACGCCGAACCGGAGTTCTTCGAGCGGCTGATTTCGCAAATCCCCCCGGGTGCCGCCTCGGCCGGGCATCCGGCGCTTGCGCCTCTTGCCCCGTTGCCGCCCCTTGCGCTGATCCCGCCTCTTACCCCCGACCCACGCCCGGACGACGCGCTCGATCGCCGGCGGGCCCAGGCCGCCGTGGCCCGGAGCCGGCTCGATCCGTCGGCCGACCTGGTCGAATTCCTCGACCGATCGCCCGATCCGAACCTTCGTTCGCACCTGATCCGGCTTTTTGGAGAACTTGGGGGAGATTGGAAACGGATTCGGGATCGACTTCTCGACCGAGACGACCCGCCCGGGGTGCGGTCGGCCCTGATCTTGATCCTGGGCGACCTCTCGGCCGCGATCCCGAGAGAGGCCCGAGATTCCCTGGTTGTCCGACTCCTCCCCGTCTACCGGAACGATCGTGATCCGGGGGTCCACGGCGCCCTGGCCCGCCTCCTGGACCGGATCGGGGCGATCGAGACCCGACGAGAGGCGGATTCGACATTGGCGAGGCTCGGCCCGAGGGCCGGTCAGGGCTGGTTCGTGGCCCCGGGAGGCCACACGATGGTGGTGGTCCGTCCGCAAAAGTTCGCATTCGGGTCTCCGAACGACGAAACCGGCCGGGAACGGGGCGATCTGGACCGCGAGACGGCCTCGATTGACACAGAGTACGCGATCGGGGCGAGGGAGGTAACCTGGGGGGAATTCCGCCGGTTCCTGGCCGCGACGAAGGGCAAGGTGGTCCACTATTCGGGGGACCAGGAGGGTGGATTGGATGCGGACGACTTGCCGGCGATTTCCGTAACCTGGTTTGTGGCCATGCAGTTCTGTCGGTGGCTCAGCGAGCAGGAGGGGTTCGGCGAGGACCAGATGTGCTACCCGAAGGTCGAGGCGATCGGCCCCGGGTTCCGTCCCGACCCGGTCCTCGGCCAGAGGCTGGGATACCGGCTCCCGACGGAGAAGGAATGGGAATGCGCGGCCAGGGCCGGCGCGTCGTCGGCGAGGTCTTACGGCCGGTCCGACGCGCTCCTGGGCGGCTATGCGGTGTTCGGGGTCGAGCGGCCGGCCCGGGTTGGCACTCGATTGCCGAACGAATGGGGGCTTTTCGATACACTGGGGAACGTTGCGGAATGGTGCAACGATCTTTACGAGACCAGGCCGGACCGGAACGGTATCGTCGCGCCGTTCCGCGTCCAGCGGGGCGGTTCGTTCGCCCTGCCGTATCCGGGATACGTGCGGGACGCCCATCGGGACGGCTACTCGCCGGAGCTGGTGAACATGACGGTCGGTTTCCGGGTGGCTCGGTTCATGATCGCGCCGAAATAGGAAGATGTTTGACAGAGAGGTCGGGGCCGGTCATCTTCTTCAAGGGACATCCCTCCCAACCGTTCGGCCTTTCCGTCCCGGCGACGCGATCGCGACGAGGGCCGTGCTCCCCGACACGAAGAGAGAGCGACGATGCCTCGGACCTTGCGCCGCCGACGCCCCTCCCGCCGTCCTGGGGCCGAGCTCCTGGAGCCTCGGGCCTTGCTGGCCACCGGGGCGACGATCCCGTTCACGTTCCAGGTGGATGACCCGTCCCACCTGTTCACCAACCCGCAACTGGCGGCGACCCTGGCGGCGGCCGGCGCGACGATGACAGCCCTGGTGCCGGGCCCGGCGATCGTGACCGGAGGGGCGCGGCCCAGGCGGCTTCGAGCGTGACGGTCGTCCTCCGCCCCGACGCGACGGTCACCGCCCCCCGGCCCGGGACGCCGATCTATTTCCCCCGGCTCGGCTGGCGAGACTCCTCGGTGATGAGGGACCTCCGAGGCGTCGGGAACGTCGAGTTGCCGATCGACGTCCCTCCCGATGATGTCAATGACAAGTCCGGGACGGTGTACGTGGGGGCGAGCCCGAGCGTCCCGGCGGGGATGGAGGATTTCTATTCGGTCCTGCTCCGGGAGACGCTCCACGGCCTGGGGTTCCAGGGCTACCGGCAGCCCAACGGCACGTTCCCGAGCGATTCCAACGGCACGTACCGCTCGGCGTTCGACCACCTGGAGACCCCCGGCTCGGGCGGGACGATCCAGTTCTCCGGGACCAAGGCAAAGGCGGCGGCCGGCAGCTCGGCGATCGTGGTCGATCCGGTCCAGGCCGGCGACCCGACGGGCGACGAGGAGGGGACGGACTTCGGAGGAGAGATCACCTATCTGTATTTCCTCGCCCCCCCGGGCGGGACGCAGGACCTGATGCAGAGAGACTTGCCCAGCGGGACGAGGCTCCAGCCCTCGGCGATCGACGCGGCGATCCTCGACGACCTGATCCAGGCGCCGGCGATCCTCGCCTCGGGCGACCTGGCGGCCCAGCCGGTGGCCTCGACGCTGAGCGTCCCGGTGTCGGTCGTCGGCCCGCCGCCGAACGGCACGACCGTCACCGTGACGGCCCAGACCGTCGACGGATCGGCCAGGGCGGGCGTGGATTACGTCGCGAGCTCGGAGACCGAGACGTTCGACGGCACGCTCAACACGTTCAACCTCTCCGTGCCCATCCAGGCCGTCTCGACGCCCTCGCCCGACAAGACGTTCGGGGTCCAGCTCGTGGGGTCGGACGGGACGATTTATGATCAGATCTCGGTGAAGATCGTCCACGACGGCGCCCCGCCGGTCGTCTCGGTGTCGCCGCCCCTCCAGCCGATCGTCACGAACCCCGGCGTAGCGGAGGCCGACTTCACGGTGACGCTCTCGGCCTCCGAGCCCTACCCGGTGACGGTCCAGTACGCGACCCAGGACGGCTCGGCGAAGGCCCCCGGGGATTACTCGGCGACGAGCGGGACGTTGACGTTCGCCCCGGGGCAGACGAGCAAGGCGGTGGCCGTCCCGGTCACGGTGTCGCGGGTTGGGGGGCCGAGCAAGGCGTTTTCCCTGATCCTCTCCAACCCGTCGAACGCGACGATCGGCCAGGGGACCGCCAGCGAGTCGATCTTCGAGGGGACGGCCGACGTGGTGGTCACGAACCCGTCGGCAGGGGCGGCGACGGTGACCGTCGGGCAGGCGGGGATTCCGCTGTCGATCCACCTGGCCTCGACTCCCGAGTTCCCCGTGAACGTGACGCTGAGCGGCGGCGCCTCGCTGGCCGCCTCGCCCCAGGTCCTGTATTTCAACCCGTCGAACTGGAACGTGGACCAGACCGTCATCGTCGCCGCCAATGACATCGGCGGGTCGGCCGGGACGTATCCGGCGACGCTCTCGGCGATGTTCACGTCGGCCGACCCGCGATATTCGAACGTGACGGCCCCGACGGCCTATCCGGTCTCGGTGGTGGTGCCGCCGGGCCGGGCGTCGGCGATCGTCGCGTTCGACTCGGCCTCGTACTCGGCGACCCAGGGTTCGCCGGTGATGGTGACGCTCAGCCGGACCGGCGACCTCTCGCAGGCCGTGACGGTCGTCCTGGTCGCCTCGGACGGCACCGCGCACGTCGGGACCGACTACCAGCCGAACTCGCAGACGATCACGATCGCCGCGGGGCAGACGAGCGTCCAGGCCGCGATCACGACCACGGCGTTTCCCGGGTTCATCGGCCAGAGGATGCTCGGGCTGAGCCTGATGACCTCGGGTTCGGGCGTCCACATCGGCCCGATGGCCACGGCCTCGGCCGCGATCGTCGGGGTCGGCCTGAACGTCCCCCACAAGGCGGTCCCGGGCGACTTCGACGGCGACGGCAAGAGCGACGTCGCCGTGTTCGACCCGCCGACGGTGACGTATTACATCAGCTACAGCGGGGGAGGGGCCAAGGTCTTCGCCTTCGGCGTGCCCAACGGCCAGGACATCCCGCTCTACGGCGATTATGACGGCGACGGCAAGACCGACATCGCCGTGTACGACCCGCCGACTCCACGTTCTACGTCGTCTACAGCGGAGGGGCGCGAAGGTCTACCCGTTCGGCATCCCCAACGGCCAGGACATCCCGATTGCCGGCGATTACGACGGCGACGGCAAGACCGACTTCGCCGTCTTCGACCCCAGGACCGTCACCTTCTTCATCAGCTACAGCGGAGGGGGCGCCAAGGTCTTCCAGTTCGGCAATCCCAACGGGCAGGACATCCCCATCCCGGGCGACTACGACGGCGACGGCAAGACGGATATCGCCGTGTTCGACCCGCCCTCGGCCACCTTCTACATCGCCTATTCGTCCGGGGGCGCGAAGGTCTTCCAGTTCGGCAACCCCAACGGCACGGACCTGCCGATCGCCGGGGATTTCGACGGCGACGGCAAGACGGATATCGCCGTGTTCGACCCGCCGAGCGTGACGTATTACGTGAGCTATTCGGGCGGAGGGGCCAAGGTCTTCCAGTTCGGCGTGCCCAACGGGACGGACCTGCCGGTCCCGGCCGATTACGACGGCGACGGCAAGAGCGAGACCGCCGTGTACGACCCGCCGAGCTCGACCTTCTACATCTCCTATTCCAGCGGAGGGGCGAAGGTCTACCCGTTCGGCATCCCCGGCGGCCAGGACATCCCGGTCCCGGCGGTCGTCCGAGGTCGAGGGCAATCCGCGTCGGCCACGATCGCGAGCATCCAGGGCAGCCCGGACGCCTCGCCGACGGAACGGGCCGCGATGATCGCCCCGCCGCCGTCGTCCGATCCGACCTCGCCGCCCCCGATCGCGAAACGGCATCACGGCCCGGCCCGGCATCGGTCCTTGTCGGGTGCATGATTTCCCGGGGTGGCATGCTCACGTCTTCATGAGCATGTCTGTTTTTGACACGCGAAACCGAAGGCATGCTCACGAAGACGTGAGCATGCCACCCCGCGAGGATTCCTCGGGCGGATCGGTTCAGAGCACGGCCTTCGCCGCGCGGTCGAGGGCGTGGTCGTCGTTGTCACGGAGTTCGTGGAGGGCCAGGTCGAACTTGCGGGCGGCCATCCGGAGATACAGGTCGGCGGCGGCGCGATCGGCCTCGGTGGCGGTGCCCGCGGCCTCGTCGTGGTCGATCTTCGCGAGGGTCGCGGCCGAGGTCATCAGCGCGATGGCGGCGTCGGCGAGCCGTTCGTGGGTGAATCCGGCGTCGAGGATCGCCTCCTTGAACCTCATCACCGAGGTCTCGACGGCCCAGCCGAACCGCTTGACCCGACCGGCCAGCGCCGAGGCCGCCTTGCGGAGGCTCGCGGTCTTCACCGGCACCTCCGGCCGACCCGCGAACTTCGCCGCGTGGCCCGAGCCGAAGCTCCAGAGCGTGGGGAAGAAGCTCGCGGGCTTCTTCATCTTTTCCAGGGTGCCCACGAGCCCCATCGCGATGTCGCGGATGCCGACCATCGCGATGAACGACTTCAGGACCTCGTTGGCCCCCTCGCCGATCTGGTTGATCCGGGCGTCCCTCATCATCCGTTCATAAGGCTCGTCGGTAAAATATCCCTGTCCACCGTGGATTTGCAGGGTCTCGTACACGGCCTCCCACAGGGCCTCGGTGGAGAAGACCTTGAGGATCGCGGTCTCGAGCATGTAATCCTCGGCGCCCGAGTCGATCAGGGCGGCGGTCTCCAGGGTCGTGGCCTCCATCGCGTAGGCGAAGGCGGCGATCCTCGCGATCTTCTTGCGAACCAGCTCCAGGTCGGCCAGGGCCCGGCCGAACTGGCGACGCCTCTTGGCGTGGCGGACCGAGGCGTCCAGGCACGTCTTGGCGGCCCCGGTGCAGCTCGCGCCGAAGGTGGTCCGGCCGAAATCCAGGACGGTGAGCGCGACCTTCAGGCCCTTGCCCACCGGCCCGAGGACGTTCTCGGCGGGCACGGGCATGTCGTGGAACGCGAGCCGGGCCGTGGCGGTCCCCCGGATGCCGCACTTGGGCATCCTCGCCTCGACGACCTCGAAGCCGGGCAGGTCGGGCGTCACGAGGAACGCGGTGACCTTGGAGTCGCCCCCCTTCGGGTCGGGCGTCCGGGCCATCACCGTGAGCACCCCGGCGATCCCTCCGTTGGTGATGTATCGTTTCGTGCCATTCAAAACATAGGTTTTCCCGTCCGCCGAAGGGGTGGCGGTGGTCTGGACGTTCGAGGCGTCGGAGCCGGCCTCGGTCTCGGTCAGCGCGAAGGCGGCGAGGGTCCGGCCGGAGGTCAGCTCGGGGAGCCATCGGCGCTGCTGCTCGGGCGTGCCGAACAGGAGCAGGGCGCGGATGCCGATCGAGTGATGCGCGTTCACGAAGACCGCCGTGGAGGAGCAATGGCCGCCGATGGCTTCCATCACCCGGCAGTATTGCGACTGGGTGAACCCCCGGCCGCCGAACTCGGCGGGCGCGGTCATCCCCAAAACGCCGATTTGCCCGAGCCCGTCGATCACGGAGCGGGGGATGTCGGCCTCGCGGTCGATGGCGGCGGCGTCGATGTGCTCTCGGGCGAACTGGCGGAGCTCGGCCACGGCGGCGGCGGTCGCGGCCTTCTCCGGCCCGCTGAGCTCGGGATACGGGAAGACGGACGAGCCGAGGAACTCGCCGCGAAACAACGCCTTGGCAAAGCCGGCCTTCGCCGGACCCGAGAACAGAAGCTCCTCAGCCTGGGCGACCTGCTTGGCCCGCTCCGGATCATTCATCGGCGACGAACCGGGACGCGCGGGAGCCGAGATCGACATGGACGGCCTCCTGATCTCTCGATCTAGGGCAAAGCAGGGGATCGGCACGACCCGACGGACCGACGAAGGGACGGACCTCCGAATTGTACGACCAGGCCCCGGTTTCGGATAGGGCGGTGAGCTTTCGGCGATCGGCGGTCAGCTTTCAGCGATCGGCAATCGGGTTGCCCTATCGAAAACCCCGGGCCGTGCCGCCGAACGAGTAGGTCCGACTTCAGTCGGGCCTGCGAAGCTCCGCCCCCTACTTGTAGGCCCGACTGAAGTCGGACCTACTCGTTCCCCCCTCTCACAGGGGATTTCCATCGAGAAAGCTGACCGCTGGCCGCTGAAAGCCGACCGCTGACCGCTCCAGACAACGGCATGGCAAATGCGTCGATATCTAAGCCTTCGCAATCCCCGCGATGTCCGCGATTCGGGAGGGTCGGCATGGTCCAGGTTTTGCGGGCGACGGTTCATCTCCGGGGCGACCTTCGCGGGTCTGCGGACTTGGCGGCCCTGGAGCGAAATGAAGGGACCGTTGAGGTCCATCTGGACGACGGGCGGGCCGTCGAGGCTCCGGCCTCGGCCTTCGAGAGGCGGGGCGACGGCTCCTATTTCCTGCCCATCGGCCTGGAGGCAGCCCCGGCCTCGACCTCGGCCGTGGGCTCGGCCTCCGGCGCCGCGGTGGGCGAGACGGTGATCCCCGTCGTGGTCGAGGAGGCCGAGATCTCCAAGAGGGTCGTCGAGACCGGCCGGGTCCGGGTCGTCAAGCGGGTCCGCCAGCGCGAGGAGACGGTCGATGAACCGTTGTTCCGCGAGGAGGTCCGGGTCGAGCGCGTCCCGGTGAACCGGCCGGTCGAGGGGCCGGTGGAGGTCCGCGAGGAGGGGGGCGTCACGATTGTCCCGGTGGTCGAGGAGGTCCTCGTGGTCGAGAAGCGGCTGGTCCTCCGTGAGGAAGTGCGGATCACCCGGGTCCGCGTCGAGGAGCATCGGCCGCAGGCGGTCTCGCTGAGATCCGAGGAGGTCGAGGTCGATCGGGTCCCCAACGGCGCCGCCCGCGAACCGGCGGTCTGAGGGCGCCTCGGAATTCACGCCCCTGAATCGTTCGATCGGCATTGCGTTTGCCAATCCGTAGCAATCATCCCGCCGGGGGCTGAGGGCCCCGACGGCGAGGACGATCCTTTGAGCGTCACGACGCTCCCCTATCACTTCCCATCTCGAGAGGAGACCCGAGCGATGGCGACTCGCAAGAAGACGACGGCCGAGGTCCAGGGCGAGGACGCGGTGGCCCCGGCCACCGGGGCGGCGGCGGGGCTGGCGACCGGGGCGGCGATCGGCGCCGCCGTGGGCGGGCCGGTGGGGGCGGCGGTGGGCGCCGCCGTGGGCGGGCCGATCGGCGCGGCCCTGGGCGAGGCCGTGAACTACTCCGACGCCGAGCCCGTCTTCCGCCAGCACTGGGAAAGCGGCCCGTACAAGGCCATCACCAAGTGGGACGACGTCTCCCCCGCCTATCGCTACGGCTTCGAAGCGGCCGACCGCGACGACTGGCGCGGCAAGCCCTATGACGACGTGAGCACCCACCTCCGCAAGGGCTGGACCGGCAAGACGAAGTACGACGACGTCGAGCCGATGATCCGCACCGCCTGGGACAGCCGCCTCGGCGCCGACCGGCCCGCCTCCGCCTCGATGACCGGCGCGGCCACCGTCGGCGGCGAGACGGTCATCCCCGTCGTGGAGGAGGAGCTCCAGGTCGGCAAGAGGAAGGTCGAGAAGGGGGGCGTGAAGGTCCGGAGCCACGTGACCGAGACGCCCGTGGAGGAGCAGGTGCATCTCCACGAGGAGCACGTGAAGGTCGAGAGGCGCCCGGCCCACCGCGCCGCCTCGGCCAAGGACGTCGCCTTCAAGGAGGGCACGATCGAGATGACCGAGACGGCCGAGGAAGCCGTGGTCGCCAAGAGGGCCCGGGTCGTCGAGGAGGTCGTGATCCGCAAGGAGGGTCGGGACCACACCGAGACCGTCCGCGACACCGTCCGCAAGACCGACGTGGAGGTCGAGAAGACCGGCGGCAAGACGAAGGTCGGGCCCGTCGAGTGGGAGCACTTCACCACCGACTTCCAGAAGGACTGGAAGAAGCGCCACGGCGACGCCGGTTACACCTTCGAGGAGTTCACCCCGGCCTATCGCTTCGGCTACAACCTCGCCAACGACGACCGCTACCGGGGCGACTGGTCGGAGGTCGAGCCCGAGGCCCGACGCTACTGGGAGCACACCAACAAGGGCACCTGGGACGAGTTCAAGGACTCGATCCACCACGCCTGGGAGAAGGTCCGCGGCAAGAGGTGATCGCGGAGGCCCGAGGCGCGGCACTCGGGGGCGGGTCCGACCCGCCCCCTGCCGTTTTCGCCACGCGTTCGCGGTCGATTCATGTCCCGGACCGCTTCATGGCCAGCGACGTGACCAGGGCCGTCAGGCCGACGATCGCCGAGGTCTCCGCCGCCTCGGCATAGACCTGATCGAGCGCGTCGGCCCGGGCGGCGAGGTGCTTCAAGAGCGGCCGGGTCGTCTCGGGGAACTGGCCGGTCCAGCGGTAGACCTCGGTGGCGAGGTCGGCGTCGAGCCGGGCGATCAGCGCGGAGGCGGGCTTCCGGGGCGAGTCGATGGGGCTCCGGGCTCGGGGCGGCCGAGGTCCTCGAAGATCGACCGCAGGGCCGAGTCCATCCCCAGGGGCAGCGGGCCGCCGAGGTCGGCGATCTCGGCGTAGTATTCCTCCAGCGAGTAGGCGATCTCCGAGACGTCCTCGTCGAGCGAATCGTCGGAAACGACGGGGGGGCGGGCCCGGACCTCGACCATCGCGCGGTCGCAATACTGCAGCTTCGCCAGGGCGACCGGGCATTCGGCGTACTCGGCCCTCCAGTCGCGCCCGGGGGTCATCCAGACGGCGAACGTCTCGGCCCAGTCCTCGTCGGGGTGCTTCTGGGCGTACCAGCCGGGCAGGTGCCTCACGAAGTCCCGGGAGAACGGCTCGGGCCGGTACTGCTCGCGGTAGGGCAAGGCGATCGGCCCGAAACGCCGGGTCCATTCCGGGGTCTTGAAGAGTTCATAGGCATAATTGACCACGTGGCCCATCTCGTGGCGGAGGTAGCGGAGGACGTCCGCCGGGGTCCGGCCCTCGACGTGGCCGGTCCTCGCGAGGTGGAGGTCGGTCAGGTCGGCCCGGGCGAGGTAGAACGGGATCGCGATGGCCACGGTGCCATCCGGAACGCCCCACTCGGTCGAGAGATACAGCCGGGGCTCGACCCCGACGAGGCCCAGGGCGGCGAGCTCCGCCCGGAACTCGGCGACGACCGGCCGGAGCCGAGACTCGTCGAGGCTCAGGCCGAGGTCTCGGATCGGAGTGTGGAGGAGGTCGGTCATGGCGGCGTCCTTTCGAAGGGCGAATCGGCCCGCATTCGCCATACCGTCGCCGGGCGGCATCCCGGTTGCAACACGCGAACGGCCATCGGCGGCGTCGCCGCCCGTCCCCTTCCCATTTTTCGGTGATTGCTTCGAATGAAAGTCACGATCCTGACCTATGTGGAAACCGAAGGGGCGACGGAGCACGATATCGTCGTGGACCAGGTGGCCTCGGCCTTGAAGGCCGGCGGCCACAAGCCGTCGGTCCTGCCCGTCCACGGGGACGTCCGCAAGCTCGTCTCGGGGATCGCCCGGCGCAGGCCGGACCTGGTGTTCAACCTCCTGGAGATGTTCGGCTCGAACGTGAGGGCCGACGTCGGCGTGGCCGGCTTGCTCGAGCTGCTGGAGGTCCCGTTCACCGGAGGAGGGCCCGGGGAATTGTACGTCCGGCAAGACAAGGGCCTCGCCAAGAAGCTCCTGGCGTTCGACGACATCCTCTATCCGGACTTCGCCGTGTTCTCGCCCGACGGCATGGAGACCGGCGGCAACCTGCGGATGCCCCTGTTCGTCAAGCCGTTGCGCACCGATGCGTCGATCGGCATCTCGGGGGCGAAGTCGCTGGTGAACGACGCGAGGGCGATGATGAAGCAGGTGGCGGCGATCCACGACAAGGTGCACGACTCGGCCCTGGCCGAGGAGTACATCGAGGGCCGCGAGTTCTACGTCGGAGTCCTCGGCAACGCCCGGCCCGAGGCGTTCCCGCCGGTCGAGATGGACTTCTCCGCGATGCCCAGCGGCTCGCTCCACGTCCTGGATGCGAAGGCGAAATGGAAGAAGAATTCGCCCGAGTACAAGGGCTCGAAATCGGTCATGGCCGACGTGTCGCCCGAGCTCAAGGCGAGGCTGCAAGAGGTCTCGATCAACGCCTATCGCGCCTTGCGCGTCCGCGACTACGGCCGGGTGGACCTCCGCCTGACCGATTCGGGCGAGATCTACGTGATCGAGGTGAACGCCAATTGCTACCTGGAAGAGTCCAGCGAGTTCGCCACCGCCGCCAAGGCGGCCGGGATCGATTTCCCATCGCTGGTCAACCGGATCGCCGAGATGGCCATCGAGCGGCATCGTCGCGGATGAGGGGGAGATGGAACCGCCAAGGCGCGAGGGCGCCAAGAGACAGAGGAGAAGAGGAGAAGAGGAGAAGAGGAGAAGAGGAGAGGAGAGGAGAGGAGAGGAGAGGAGAGGAGATTCATGGACGCGAATTTGATGGGTTTAAGGATTACGGTTTCACTCGTTCCCACGCTCCGCCTGAGGACGTGGGCTTGTGTCGCGGATCTCTACAAAGCAATTTTCCCTCCTCTTCTCCTCTCCTCTGTCCCTTGGCGCCCTTGGCGTCTTGGCGGTTCGTTCTCCTCCGCGGCGGTTCAATCTCCCCGTTTCGAGATGGCCGCGGTGAGCCAGGATCGGGCATAGGCCCACTCGCGGAAGGCGGAGGCCCGGGAGATCCCCAGGGCCTCGGCCGCGTCGTCGATCGACAGGCCGGCGAAGAGGCGGAGTCGCGCCACATCGGCCGAGCCCGGGTCCTCGGCGGCGAGCTTCGCGAGGGCGGAGTCGATGTCGAGGATCGCGTCGGGGTCGGAGACGATCGCCAGGTCCCCCTCATTCAGAGGGAACTTCTTGCCGAGGCCGCCGCGCTTGGCCGCCTTCTTGCGGCGGGCATGATCGACCAGGATGCGCTGCATCGCCACGGCCGCCGCGCGGAGGAACCCGGCGCGGTCGTCGAACTCGGCCGCGCCGAGCTTCAAATAGGCTTCGTGGACCAGCGCCGTGGCGTCCAGGGTATGGCCGACCGGCTCGTTCGCCAGCTTCGCGGAGGCGAGGCGTCGGAGCTCGTCATAGACCTTCGACCAGAGATCATCGGGCGTCATCGCATCGCCTCCGGGCGTCCCGGCCCACGGACCTGCTACAATACCATCGCCATGGTCCCGAGGGAGATGGAGGCGACGACGAGGGATTTGCCCGTCAAGTTCCCGAGCGAGACCGAGGTGATCCTCGAAGACGTGGCGAGGACCCGTGCCATGACGGCCGACGAGAGGCTCCGATGTCTCCGGGGCATGGTGAACGCCGGGGCCTTGATGATGCGGATTTCGCCCAAGGCGGCATGGCTCGAAGAGCACTCGCAGGAGCAAGAACGCCTCGCCCAGAAGAATATCCAGGATTTTCTCGCACGTCATGGATACTGATCACACGCTCTTGTCGGACGAGCTGGTCCCCATGCCCTCGACAACGCCGAAACCCTGGAATGGTCGAAGGGCCACCCGATCCGGGTCGTGACAGCCGAGGGGCTGATCCTGACCAAGATGATCGCGTTTCGACCCCAGGACCAGATGGACATCGACACTCTCCTGACGGCCAATCGCGACACGATCGACGTCGGCCTGATCCGCGAGGAATGGTCCCCGTTCGCGGCCACCGAGGTGGAGCGGACCTCGTGGCTAGAGGCCGAGATCGAGCGGATAGTCGTGCGGCGCGAGTAGGGCCGCCATGGAGCAAAGAATGAGTGACGACCAATCAACGAACGAGGACGCGGCCGGGCCCGTCCCGGGCGATTCGATGGACGCGGTGATCGAGGTCGACAAGCGAGACGTGGACCGGATCCTCTTGCGCGAAAACTTGAAGCGGACGGTGGTGGAGCAGTTCCTTAATGTAATTTACGTGAATAAATCTGTCGATGCATTGCGGGAGGCCCGGGCGGGCAAGACCCGGAGGAGGGGTCACGGCCCCTTCGGCGGTTGCGGAGACATCGTCGGCCTGGCGGGGAGTTTTGCCTTTTCCTCGCGCCAGGCCGTCGCCTCGTCGGGCTTGTTTGTGGCCTCGGCCTGGGCGATCAGGCGGTCGAGCGCTTCGGCGAGAATGGCGCCGGCCTGAGGCGGGATCTTGTCGGCCCGGGCCTTCAGGCCCTCGTAGCCTGAGCGGAGGAGCGGCTCCGCGCCGTCGTCCTTCTGGCCGAGCAGGGCGGCTCCGAGCATCGAGCTCGTGTTGAACGTGGTCCAGGCGTCGGGTTCGACCTTCTGGCGGAGGGCCAGGGACTCGCGCAAGGGGGATTCGGCCTCGGCCCACGCTCTGGCGTCCAGCAGGACCGACCCGATCTGAGCGAGCAATCCGGCCCGTTGGTGATCGTCCGAGGGCAGGGCGGCGCGGCCTTCGGCCAGCATCGTCCTCGCCAGGGCGACGGCTTGATCGGACCGTTTCGCGCGGAGGTAGGCGGTGATCAGGGGTGAGGTGACCCAGCGCAACACGGGATGTTTGAGGCTGGCCCGATGCGCCCCTTCGAGCAGGGGCAAGGCGTCGTCCAGGCGACCCGCGTCCCGGTAGGCAACGCCCAGGTTGGCCCGCGCGAACCAGGCGTTGGGATGGTCGGCCCCGTGCTTGGCGGTGCGAAGCCTGACGACTTCCTCCATCAGGACGATCGCCGGCTCGATCTTCCCCATCGATCGGTAGGTCATGGCCAGGTTGTTCATGCTGTTGAGGGTCTCGGCATGGTCGGGGCCGAGCGTCGTCCTCCTCTGTTCGAGCGTCTTCACGTAGAGAGGGAGGGCGAGGTCGAGCCTCCCAGCGGCGCGGTAGCCGGTGGCGAGATTGTTCATGCTGGTGAGGACGGCGAAGTTGCCGGCGCCGTACTTCGTCATCTTGATCGCGAGGGTGGCCTCAAGAAGCGGGAGGGCCAGGTCGAGCTTGCCCGCATCCTGGTAGCCGGTGGCGAGGTTGTTCATGCTGGTGAGGAGGGCGGGGTCATCGGGCCTGAGCCGTGTCTTCATGAGGGCGAGCGTGTCCTCCAGCAGAGGCAGGGCGAGGGTGAGCTTCCCGGCGGCCCGGTAACCCTCGGCGAGGTTGCTCATGCCCTTGAGCGTGTCGGGGTCGTCGGGTCCGAGCCGCGTTTTCATGAGCGCGAGCGATTCCTCCAGGAGGGGGAGGGCGAGGTCGAGCCGGCCCGCGTCCTGGTAGCTCAGGGCGAGGTTCTGGAGGCTCTTGAGGGTGTCTCGATGGCCGGCGCCGAGCTTCGTCTCGAAGGTGGCGTGGGCCTGGGTCAGCAGGCGAATCGCCTTCTCGGGATGGGTCAAGTTGAGCTGGGCCACGCCCAGGGCCTGCTGCATCCGGGCCACGCTCAGCGGGTCGTCAGTCGCTTCGCCCTCCAGCTCCGCCGAGGCCACGTCGAGCCGCTTCCCCAGGCGCGATAACAGCGGCTCGGCCCCTCGTTCGCCCCGGGGATCCAGGTCGCGGAAGATCGAAAGAAGGATTTCGTTGGCCTTATCCTTCTGCCCGAGCCGCTTCCTGGCTTCGACCAGCCCCCACGTCGTCCCGATCACGCCGCCGATCAGAGCCATCACGATCAGAGACCCCGCGACCACCCGGCCCCGGTGCCTTCGGAGAAACTTGCGGAAGCGGTAGGCGGCCGTCGGTGGGCCGGCGGTCACTGGCTCGTGGTTCGCGAACCGTTCGAGGTCGTTGGCCATGCCGATGGCCGAGTCGTACCGCCGGCTCCTCTCCTTGGAGAGGGCCTTCATGACGATCCAGTCCAGGTCGCCCCGGACGAACCGGCTCAGGCGGGCCGGCTCGGTGTGGCGGCTGGCGGCCAGGCTGGGCAGCGCCTCCGAGCTGCTCAGCCGGCTCGACGGCGTGGGCGGCTCGTCCTCCCGGATGATCCTCAGCATCTCGTCCAGAGCACTCCGCTTCATCGTCGCACGGAGAATCGGCGTCGAACCCGTCAGGAGCTCGTAGAGGACCACGCCCAGGGCGTAGATATCGGCCCGGGTGTCCACGTCGATCGCGTTGAACGTGGCCTGCTCCGGCGCCATGTACAGCGGGGTGCCCGCCAGCGTGCCGAAGGCGCTGTAGAGGCTGTGCTCCGAGAGCTGCAGCCCGCCGGTGGCCTTGGCCAGGCCGAAGTCGATCACCTTCGGCACGGGCTTGTCGTCGTGCGACTCGACCAGGATGTTCGAGGGCTTCAGGTCGCGATGGATGATCCCTTTTTGATGGGCGTGCTGGACGGCCGAGCAGACCTGGCGGAACAGGGCGAGCCTCGCCGGCAGGTCCAGGCGGTGGGAGTCGCAGTACTCCGTGAGCGGGACGCCCTTGACCAGCTCCATCACGAAGAACGGCCGGCCGTCTTCGGTCGATCCGGCGTCGAGCACCCTGGCGATGTTGGGGTGGTCCATCAGGGCCAGCGCCTGGCGCTCGGCCTCGAACCGGGCCAGGACCGTCCGCGAGTCCATCCCGGGCTTGATCAGCTTCAGGGCGACCTGGCGACGGACCGGCTGGGTCTGCTCGGCGAGGTAGACCGTGCCCATCCCGCCTTCGCCGATCTCCTGGCGGACCTTGTACCTCCCGGCGATGACGGACCCGACCGGCGAGGGCGGGCCCTCGACCCGGTACGAGAAGGTCGCGCCGGGGTCCGGCGGGGCGTCGTTCGAGCCGATCGTCGGCGCCTCGGAGCCGGCCCCCAGCCGGGTCTTCAGGGCCTCGGCGGGGGCGTCGTGGGCGGCGAGGAGCTCCTCCACGCGGAGCCGCAAGGCGGCGTCGTCGCCGCATTCGCGGTCGAGCAGGGCGGGGCGGTCGGCGGGGTCGGGCAGGTCCAGGGCGGCCTGGAAGAGCGCCTTCACTCGGCGGGGGTCCGGCGTCATCGCGAGTCCTCCGGTGGGGTTCGGTCTCCCGGATTGGCGCGATCCGAGGCCGGCGCGTCTCACGGAAATCCGATCCAGGGTCGTGGGCCGCGTCGTCGATGTCAATCCGTCGATCGCCGGGCCCCCATCCCCATTGATCCGAACCGGGCCTTGTGCGATCTTCGAGCGATCGACGTCCGCCCCGCGACGATCTTCCTCTCTCCCGGGACCCTCTCCGATGCGCCATCGGCCGAGTCGTCGCGCGTTCCTTCGCACCTCGTCCTCGGCCGGGGCGGCGCTGGTGGGTCGCGGCCTCGGGGGCGGATCTGTTCGCCCGGTCGGCCAATGAGGTCGTCAATCTCGCGTTCGTGGGCGTGGGCGGGCAGGGGGGGAGCAACCTGCGGAACTTCTCCCGGGTCAAGATCGGCGACAAGGCCGCGGTGAACGTGGTGGCGCTGTGCGACGTCGATTCCCGGAGGCTCGACGACGCCTCGAAGCTCCATCCCCAGGCCCAGACGTTCGCCGACTTCCGCCGGATGCTCGACCAGGCCGGCAAGACGATCGATGCCGTGGTCGTCAGCACGCCCGATCACACCCATGCCGTCACGTCCCTGGCGGCCCTCGGCCTGGGCAAGCACGTCTATTGCGAGAAGCCGCTGGCCCACTCGGTCTTCGAGACTCGCCGGATGGCCGAGGCGGCGAGCCGGGCCAGGGTGGCCTCGCAGATGGGCAACCAGGGGCAGTCCTCGGACAATACGCGGAGGATCGTCGAGATCGTCCGCTCCGGGGCGATCGGCCCGGTCCGCGAGGTCCACGCCTGGTCCGATCGGCCGATCTGGCCCCAGGGGATGGAGAGGCGGCCCGAGGCGCAGGACGTCCCCAAATGGCTCGACTGGGACCTCTGGCTCGGCCCGGCGGCGAATCGGCCGTACAGCGGGGATTACCTCCCGTTCAAGTGGCGAGGCTGGTGGGACTTCGGCACCGGGGCCCTGGGCGACATGGCCTGCCACGTCGTCAACGCCGCCTTCTGGGCGCTCGACCTGAAATCCCCCTCGACCGTCGAGGCCCAGGGGGAACCCCATTCGCCCGAATCCGGCCCGAAGTCCGAGACGATCGCCTATGAGTTCCCCGCCCGGGGCGAGAAGCCTCCGGTGACGCTCACCTGGTACGACGGCGGCCGGAAGCCCCCGGACGACCTGCTGACCGACGGGGAGAAGTGGTCCCGGGGCGGCTCGTTGCTCGTCGGCGAGAAGGGGAAGCTCTACGTCCCCGACGACTACGGAGGCAAGCACGTCCTGCTCCCGAAGAAGGACTTCGAAGGCTTCAGGCCGCCCCCCGAGACGATCCGCCGGGTGGGCGACCATCATCGCGACTTCATCGAGGCGTGCAAGTCCCCGATCGACCGCCCGGCCAGCTCGAATTTCGGCTACTCCGGGCCGTTGACCGAGATGGTCCTGCTCGGGATCGTGGCGTTCCGGGTCGGCAAGAAGATCGAGTGGGACGGCCCGGCGCTGAGGGTCACGAACTCCTCGGAGGCCGACGCCTTGCTCCGACCCGAATTCCGGGGCGGATGGTCTCTCTAGTCGGAGACGGGAGGGGCCGATGTTCGGCGGGCGAAGGCGGCGGCGAACGACCTTGTGGAAGCCCCGATTCACCATCGGCGGCGCGATGATCGCCATCGGCCTGATCGCGATCCTGATCACGGCGCTGAGGCCCCTGGGCCGGATGTGGTCGTCGGTGAACCCGGCCCTGGGACAGGCGATCCTCCGGTACGCGACCCTGGAGACCGGGCTGGTCCTGGGCTGCGGCGTCCTGGGCCTCTACGCCGTGGTCCTGCTGATGAGGATGGACGAGAAGACCTGATGAGGGACGGGTTCACCACCGAGCCACGGGGGGCACGGAGGAAGACACAAGGACCGAGCGAGCGGGTTTTCCTCCCATCCTCTTCGTGCCTTCCTCCGTGAC
This sequence comes from uncultured Planctomycetota bacterium, assembly GCA_963737655.1. Lineage (GTDB taxonomy): Bacteria > Planctomycetota > Planctomycetia > Isosphaerales > Isosphaeraceae > JAQGHR01. The sequence goes on from CAVTTN010000002.1 coordinate 1,079,907, forward strand.
CTCCGTGGCTCGGTGGTGAACCCGGGCTCCCAGGGATGGGACGAACCGATCGGCGGCGAGAGGTGTCGAGGCCCCGGCATCTTCTCGGGTACAATGGCGAGATCGCCCGAGACCGCGACTCGCCGACGGCCCCGCCCTTTCGATCCGGACCGGAACGTTCTCATGATCTACCTCGACAACGCCGCCACCAGCTTCCCCAAGCCCGAGCCGGTCTACCAGGCGATGGACCGCTTCGCCCGGAGACTCCCTGGCCAACCCGGGTCGGTCGGGGCACCGGATGGCGACCGAGGCCGAGCGCTCGCTCGACGACGCCCGCCACGCCCTCAACGCCTTCTTCCGCGGCGAGGCCCCCCAGCGCCTGGATCTTCACCTTCAACTGCACCGACTCCCTGAACCTGGCGATCAAGGGCACCGTCGAGCCCGGCGATCACGTGATCACCTCGGACCTGGAACATAACTCGGTCAGCCGACCCCTGCGGAAGCTCGAGAAAGACGGCGTGATCTCCCTGACGAGGGTGGCCTCGCACGACGGCTACCTCGACCCGGCCGAGATCCGCGCCGCCCTCCGCCCCGAGACGGCCCTGGTCGCGCTCACCCACGCGTCGAACGTCCTGGGGACCGTCCAGCCGATCGAGGAGATCGCCGCGATCGTCCGCGAGGCCGACGCCCTGTTCCTCGTCGATGCGGCGCAATCGGCCGGGGTGGTCCCGATCGACCTGAAAACCACGCCGATCGACCTCCTCGCCTTCCCCGGCCACAAGGCGCTCTATGGCCCGACCGGGACCGGAGCGCTCTACGTCGGCCCCCGCGCCAAGCCTCGCGCCTGGCGGGAAGGCGGCACCGGCGGGGATTCGAAGACGGAGGTCCAGCCGGACCTCATGCCGTACTTCCTCGAAGGGGGGACGCCGAACGTCCTGGGGATCGCCGGGCTGGCCGCCGGGATCGCCTGGGTCGCCGAGCGAGGCGTCGAGGCGAACCGCCTCCACGAGGTCCACCTGCTCCAGAAGGTCGTCGATGGGGTGAACGGCTCGCCCGACGGCTGGAAGGTCGCCGGCCGGTGGGACCCCGCGACCCACGTCGGGGCCCTGTCGCTGATCCCGCCCGACCCGGACGTCTTCGCCTCCCAGGACGTGGCGATGATCCTCGACACGAGCTTCGGGATCGCCGTGAGGGCGGGGCTGCACTGCTCTCCCTATGCCCACCGGAGGATCGGCACGTTCCCCGACGGGACCGTCCGCCTGAGCCCGGCCCGTTCAACACCGAGGCGGAGATCGAGGCGTTGCTCGCGGCCCTCAGCCAGATCGGCGCGGGGGTCTTATGACCGGGGGGCGTCCCGGATGAAGATCACGATCACCTGCCCCCGCTGCGGGCAGAAATACGACGTGGCGGCGTCGCTGGCCGGGCGGCGGGTCCGGTGCAAGGAGTGCTTCGAGGACATCCGCGTCCCGATCCCCTCGCCCGAGGCCGCCCGACGGGTCGCGCCGGCCCCTTCGCCGGCGCCGGCGCCGGCCGTCGATCTCGACGACGAGGAGGAACTCGCGGACGCCCCTCCGCCGCCCTCCCTCGCGGCGATTCGGAAGGCGGAGCCGGGTCGAGGCGCGAAGCTCTGGGGCCCGCTACTGGTCCTCGCGACGGTCGCGGCGGCGGGCGCTCTTTTGGTCTGGACCGGCGCGATCCCCCTGGGCCCCGGGGCAAGGCCCGGAGCGGAGGCCGCCCCGGCGACGGCGGCCGTGCCCGAGTTCGAGGCCGAGCGAACCAGGCTCGCCCAGCGCCTGGGCGATCGCGGGGTCACGCTCGCGATCTTCGGCCTCCCCGACCTGGACGACCCGGCCGACTCCCCTCGCCGTCAGGCGATCGACGCCGCCCTCCTCGAGAAAGTCCGCGAGCTGGCGCCCGGCGGCGAGGTCGCCGGGGGCGGTTCGGGATCGTCCCGGACGTTCACCATCGGCCCGGTCGCCGACGCCGGAGAACTCCGCGCCTCGATCCGGTTCGGCAAGGCCACCCGCCGAGGCTCGCGGATCGAAATCGAGATCGACCCGAAGCTCCTCGGCGAGATCGACCCCGGAGGGGCCGTCGGCGAGCCTCGCCCTTGAGTCGGCGGGCCTCTTCGGCTATACTGAACACGCATTCAAAACGGCCGCGTTTCGGACGAGGAGACGGACCGATGAGGTCGGCTTCCCATCGCTCGAGGAAGGGCGCTGGTCTCTCTCCCCAGATCCTCCTGGCGGCCGTGGCGATCGTCGGCGCGGTCGCCCTGCTGGCGACGGCCCGGCAAGGCCCCTCGGAGGTCCCTCCGCCTCCCGACCTGGTCGTGGAGGCGAACACGGCGCCCCTCGGGGTGCTCGCCGCCTTGCCGAACCTCGGGCCCAGCCGGGTCGAGGCGATCGCCAAGGCCCGAGAGGCCCGGCCTTTTCGCTCCCTGGACGACCTGGACCGCCGCGTGAAGGGGATCGGCCCCGCCACGGCCTCCGGGCTCCGGCCGTTCCTCCGGTTCGACGCCCCGTCCCCCGGTCGGTGAGGCCGCCCCATGCCCGATTTCCAGCTCGTCAGCCCGTTCCCCCCGGCCGGAGACCAGCCCCGCGCCATCGACGAACTCGTCGCCGGGCTGAAGGCCGGACGCACGAACCAGACCCTCCTGGGCGTGACCGGATCGGGCAAGACCTTCACCATGGCCAACGTGATCGCCCGGATGAACCGGCCGGCGCTGGTGATGTCGCACAACAAGACGCTCGCCGCCCAGCTCTACGGCGAGTTCAAGGAGTTCTTCCCCCACAACGCCGTCCGCTACTTCGTCAGCTATTACGATTACTACCAGCCCGAAGCCTACATCCCCCAGCGCGATATCTACATCGAAAAAGACTCCTCGATCAACGAGGAGATCGAGCGTTTGCGGCTCCAGTGTACCAGCGCCCTGGTCAGCCGGAACGACGTGGTGGTGATCTCCAGCGTGTCGAGCATCTACGGCCTCGGCTCGCCCGAGGATTACCGCAAGCTCACCGTGAAGCTCCACGTCGGCCAGCAGATCGACCGCGACGAGATGCTCCTGAGGTTCGTGGACATCCAGTACGACCGCAACGACGTGGCGTTCGAGCGCAGCAAGTTCCGAGTCCGGGGGGACGTGGTCGAACTCTGGCCCGCCTACGAGGAGATCGCCTTCCGCATCGAGCTGTTCGGCGACGAGATCGAGACCCTCGCCATCATCGACCCGCTGACCGGCGGCGTGATCGAGCGCAAGGAGGAGATGTACGTCTACCCGGCCAAGCACTTCGTGATGCCCGAGGACCGCATCGAGGGGGCCGTGAAGTCGATCCAGGAGGAGCTCGACCAGAGGCTCCAGCAGTTGAAGGAGCAGGGCAAGCTTCTGGAGGCCCAACGCCTGGCCGCGCGGACCCGCTACGACATGGAGATGCTCCTGGAGGTCGGCCACTGCTCGGGGATCGAGAATTACAGCCGGGCCCTCTCGGGCCGGAAGCCGGGCGAGACGCCCAATACCCTCCTGGATTTCTTCCCGCAAGACAGCCTTTTGTTCGTCGATGAATCGCACGTGAGCCTCCCGCAGATCCGGGGGATGTTCGCGGGCGACTTCAGCCGCAAGAGCACCCTGGTCGAGCACGGGTTCCGCCTCCCCAGCGCCCTGGACAACCGGCCGTTGCGGTTCGACGAGTGGGAGAAGAAGCTCGGCCCGAGGATTTTCGTGAGCGCCACGCCCGCCGACTACGAGATCACCATGAGCGGCGGAGAGGTCGTGGAGCAGGTGATCCGCCCCACGGGCCTGGTCGATCCGATCGTGAGGGTCGAGCCGGCCAGGGGCCAGGTCCCGGCCCTCCTGATCGAGGCGAGGAAGAGGGCCGAGTCCGGCGAGCGCGTTTTGGTCACGACGCTCACCAAGAAGCTGGCCGAGGACCTCTCGCGGTTCCTGAAGGAGCAGGGCCTGCGCTGCAAGTGGCTCCACTCCGAGCTCGACGCCTTCGAGCGGGTGACGATCTTGCGGGAGCTCCGCGAGGGGGCGTTCGACGTCCTCGTGGGAGTGAACCTCCTGAGGGAAGGGCTGGATTTGCCCGAGGTCTCGATGGTCTGCATCCTCGACGCCGACAAGGAAGGCTTCTTGCGGAGCGAGACCTCCTTGATCCAGACGATCGGCCGATCGGCGAGGAACGTGAACGCGGAGGTCGTCCTCTACGCCGACACGGTCACGCAATCGATGCAGCGAGCCATCGACGAGACGGCGAGGCGTCGGGCGTTGCAGATCGCCTACAACACCGAGCACGGGATCACGCCCGAGACGATCAAGAAGGCGATCCGCCGGGGGATCGAGGAAGAAATCCAGGCGAGGACGGAGGTCCGCAAGGCGGTGGGGCGCGACGAGGTCGAGGAGGTGACCGAGGAGTACATCAATGAGCTCGAAGGCGAGATGCTCAAGGCGGCCGAGAACCTGGAATTCGAGCGAGCCGCCGCCCTCCGCGACCGCGTGATGGCGCTGAAGTCGCAGAAATCGGGAGGCCCGGTGAGGACGGCGGCCTCCCCGCAGGCCACCAGCGCCAGGGCGAAGGCCAGGGCCGGAGGGAAGAAGGGTTCGAGGCAGTCGAAGCCGTCGTTGTGAGCGATCCCTGAAGGGCACGCGCCCCGAATTCCTCCCGGCGGTCCGCTCTTTCGCCGACGGGGGTGCCGGCCGACGGAGGGGCAAGTCGCGGACGGGCCGGGGGATTCGGCTGGGAAATCGGAGGTGTCGTCTCGGGGACCGCCTCGCTTCGGGTGCCCCCGGTTCTCGAACCGGGGTCGCGAAGCGACAAGAGACGCTCTCGATCGCGTCGCCAGCCTCTCGCGGCTGCGCCGCCCCGGTTCGAGAACCGGGGGCACCCAGGTTGAGCCGACCACCCGACGAGACGATCGCCGGGATCCCGGGTCACACCGCGGGCCGGGGGCTTCGGTGCGGTCCCGAACCGGGCCCTGGAAGGCTCGGGGCCTGCGTGCTAGACTCCGGGGAAATTTGCCAGAATCGCCCGAAGCCGGGGCCCTGGCCCGGGTTCTCGGCGAGCCGGTGGAGAGCCGCCATGAGCCGTTCCTGGGCCCGGGACCTCCGCCTCTCCTGCCTGCTCTCGCTCGCGACCGCCTTGACCCTCGCCCTCGCGGCCCCGCCTCCTCCCTGCCCCGCCTGCCCCCGCCTCGGAGATGACCGCATGCTGGAGCCCCACACCGCGAGCCTCCTCGTCGATTATTTCGAGGCGTTCCTCCGCGACAAGGACCTTGAGGCGTTCCATCGCAACGTCCTGGCCCGGTACACCGAGGGGACGCTCGCGCGGCTGGCCTCCAGCGGGGACCTCCAGGCGAAGAGGGCGGCGGTCCTGGCCCTGGGGCTGGTCGGCTCGTTCGAGGTGAATCAGGCCGTCGCCCGGGGCCTGCGCGACCCCGACGCCGCCGTTCGGAACCTCTCGCAGAACGCCCTGTGGGCCATCTGGTTCCGCGCCGGGACGCCCGAGCACAACGCGAGGCTCCAGGAGGTCCGCGACCTGATCGGCCGGGAACGGTTCGCCGAGGCGCGCGACCTCGCCGCCCGCCTGATCGCCGACGCCCCGGGGTTCGCCGAGGCGTACAACCAGCGGGCCATCGCGTTCTTCTCGATGGAAGACTACGCCCAGAGCGCCGCCGAATGCCGCCGGGCCCTGGAGCGCAACCCGTACCACTTCGGCGCGCTCGGCGGCCTCGGCCAGTGTTACCTGAAGCTCGGCCGCAACCGGGACGCCCTCCAGACCTTCCGCCGCGCCCTGACCTTGCAGCCCTTCAGCGCCGGCCTCCGCCAGACCGTCGAGATGCTGGAAGCCGAGGGGGAATAGATCGAGGATGAACCGCCAAGCCGCCAAGAGCGCCAAGGGCAGAGGAGAGGAGGAAGAGAGAAAACGAGGCAGGAAAAAAGAGTTGGGTTGCTCGGCCGGTCACTCGTGATTTGCGCGTTCACGCCTCGATCTCTTTTCTCTCGTCTCCTCCTCTCCTCCTCCTCTTCTCCCTCCTTGGCGCTCTTGGCGGCTTGGCGGTTCATCTCCCTCCCCTCGGCGGTTCGTCCGGATTATCGAGAGACCTCGATCTCGGGTTCGGGCAAGGTCCGGGCGATCTCGTCCAGGCGATAGCCGAAGCCCGGCCCGGCGAGGGAGGAGAGGTCAATCCGCCCGTCTCGCCGGCGATACAGCCCGGGGTGGACGGCCGCCTCGGGGGTTGAGGCGTCGGGATAGAACTGCATGGCGTTGGTCTCGATGCCCCGGATCGTCCCGGAGTGGGCCGCGAGCCCGGCGTGGGCGATTTGCGCCAGCATGGGATTGGTGAGGTCCTGGACCATCAGCGCCATCCCGTGGCCCTTCGCCCAGGCTTGCGACAGGAGCGCCCCGGTCTGCGTCTTGCACGTCTTCAAGGCCACGCCCGTCCAGCCGAGCGACTTGCCCAGCCTCACCAGCCTCCAGTCGTGGGCGCTCTCGTCCAGGAACAGCGGGACCCGCCGGGAAACCGCGCGAACGTCGATCCGATTCGCCTCCAGGTCGTAGGGGAACGGCTGCTCGACGTAGAGGAGCCTGGCGAACGTCTCGGGCCGGTCGGCCTTCACGCGATCGAGGATGGAATTGACATATTCGGGGTCGGTCACGGTGCAATTGAAGTCGGCGGAGAGGGCCTCGACGCCTTCCTCGGCGGCGATCCGGCCGACCCGGTCGATCCGGTCGAAGTCCCACTCCGGATCGGTGCCCGTGAGCTTGATTTTCAGGCTGGTCAGGCCGTCCCGGCGGACCCAGTCGCGGAGGAGGACGGGGTGGCCGTCGTCGGGCTCGTCGCCGCGAAGATCGCCCGGGTCGATCGGGTCTCTGCCGCCGACGAGGTGCCAGGCCAGGAGACTCGTCGGCGGGTTCGGGTCGAGGAAATCGCCCGGGAACCGGCATTTGAAGCGCCGGGCTTCCTCGGGGTCGAAGAACGCGGCGAGGTCGCGATTCAGGAATGCCGAGTTGTACGATTGATAGGTCGAAATGCCGAGGAGGGCGCCGAACGCGTCGTGCAAGGCCAGGTCGAAGGCCGAGTCGCAGATCATCGCGGCGAGGAGGGGCATCGGCTCGGCCCCGGCGCGTTCCTCCCGGTTGAACGCGCGGAGGAGGCCGGGCAGGAGGTCGTCGAGGACGTCGTGGCCGACCTCCATCGGGTGGCCGAACTCGTCGATCGCGAAGGTCCAGACCTCGGCCAGAATCCGGCAGAACGCGACCATCGCCGAGAGCCGATCGGCCGCGGGGAGCGTCCCCGGCCAGGCCCACTGGACGCTCAGGGGCGTCTCGCCCCAGCCGACGGCCGAGTGTCCTCGGCGATCCTCGACCGTGAGCTTGACCCGGGCGCAGGTGACCTCGGTGAGCGTCTCCGGGCCGAATTTCAGGGGCATCCGGGTGCGGACCGGCAGCAAGTAAAGGCTCGCGGCGACGGGTCGAACATCGGTCGGCTTCGGCATGGCGGAGGGTCTCCCGAGAGGCCCGCCATGATCGCCGATCGGCGGAGCCGCGGCCACTCCTCGCCTGCCGGGCCGGTCCGAAATGTGGTACGATCGGACTGAGGGATCGTCCCGAGAGAGGGCCAAGCCATGCACGAGGTCGCCGTTTTGGATGAGATCGACGTCGAATCCACGCCGATCGACGACAGCGAATCCCTTTATGAGGTCGTCAATGGCCAGAGGGTGGAGATCGCGCCGATGGCGTTCAAGGGGAGCCTGATCGCGACGAGATTGTCACACGAGATCATGCTCTTCACCGATCCCCGGAGCCTGGGCATGGTCGCGACCGAGGCTCTCTTTATCCTCGACAATGAGAGGAACTTGCGACGAAGGCCGGACCTGGCCTTCGTCGCGAAAGAACGGCTTCGGATCGACCTGGAGGACGACCCCCCGGCCTGGGACGTCATCCCGAACCTCGCGGTGGAAGTCGTCAGCCCGACGGATCATTTCGTGGACGTGATCGGGAAGATCGGCGAATACTTCTCCCACGGGGTCGAGGCGGTCTGGCTGGTCGTCCCTTCCCGGGGCCGGGTCTGGATCTTCGAGGCGATCGACCGCGTGACCATCCGCAACCGAGACGCGGAGATCGACGGCGGGGCGGTCCTCCCGGGCTTTCGGTTGGCGGTCTCGGCGCTGTTCGACGGGATCATCGGGCCTCCGAGCCGCTGAGTTATCGAGTCATCCGGGGCCGAGGCGGGCGAGGGTCTGGACGACCTTCTCGGCGGCGTCGGGCCGGGCGATCCTCAGGGCGTTGGCCTTCATCGCCGCGAGGCGCCTGGGGTCGTCCAGGAGGCGATCGACCTTGTAGGCCAGCACCGGCAGGTTGTTGCAGCGGATCGCGGCGCCTTCTTCCAGGAGGTGATCGCTGTTGCGTTCCTCCTGGCCGGGGATCGGGTTGACGACCACGTACACCAGCCCCCGAGACAGGGCCTCGCTGGTGGTCAGGCCGCCGGGCTTGCCGACGATCAGGTCGGAGGCGCCGATGAGCTCGTCCATCTGGGTGGTGTAGCCGACGACCTTGAACGCCAGGGTCGAGCCGACCGGCAGGCGTTCGGCGCGGGCCTGGAGGTCGGCGCGGAGGTCCTCGTTCTTCCCGCAGACGGCGATGACCTGGGCCGGGTGGCGGAGCCGGCCGAGGCTCTCCATCAGCTCCTCGACCCGCCCCACGCCGAAGCCTCCGGCCGAGACGAGGATCGTCGTCAGGTCCGGCCTCAACCCATGCTTCTTCCTCATCTCCAGGGGGTCGGCCGATCGGGCGAAGGCCGGGTCGATCGGGATGCCCGAGACCGTGATCCTCGCCGGGCTCACGCCGAGCTCTTCGAGATGGGCCCGGGTCTCGTCCAGAGCGACGAAATAATGCTCGCAGCGGCGGCAGAGCCACATGGCGTGGACGTCGAAATCGGTGACGACGGTGGCCTGGCGGCAGTCCAGCCGCTCCTTGTCGCGGAGCCAGGCGATCACCTCGGCCGGGAGGAAGTGGGTGCAGACGGTCACGTCGGGCCGGTACTTCTGCAAGAGCTTGGCGAACGGGCGGGTGTTGAGCTTCTCGAAGGCGGTCTTCGTCGGCCGGTTCCTCCAGGGCTTGTCCAGCGAGTCGTAGAGCCAGCCGAGGACCTCGGGCATGGTGTTGACCATGTCCAGATACGCCTTGGAGTAGAGCCGGCGGAACAAAGGATTGGTGAATTCCAGGCAATCGACGTGGCGGACCTCCCCGGCCGAGCCGGTCTGGGCGAACGCCTTCTCGATCGCCTGGGCGGCCCGGACGTGTCCGGCGCCGGCGCTGGCCGAGAGGATCAGGACTTTATTGAGCATGGGCGGACCGGGGGTTTTCTGCCGGGACGGGCCGTCGAGGCGATCTCGGCGATGGGGGGGAAGTGGTCCCGGCGATGCCGCCATCATCCCCCGCAATGGTCCTTCGGGCCAGACTCTGCTACAATTGAGCGGAATCTCCCGCCGGAACCTCCCGCCCCACCCGCCGCCCGAGAAGGTCCCCGACGCATGGAACCCGCCCCGGACCGCCGATCGGCCGTCGTCTTCCTCATCCTCGTCACGATCGCCCGGCTCGCCGCGACCGGATCGACCCTCGCCGACGAGGCCAGGCCCTCGCCGGCCGACCTCGAATTCTTCGAGGCGAAGGTCCGCCCGGTCCTGGCCGAGCATTGCCTGTCCTGCCACGGGCCCGAGAAGCAGAAATCGGGGCTGAGGCTCGACTCGCGATCGGCGGCGCTGAAGGGCGGCGCGAGCGGGCCGGCGATCGCGCCCGGAGACCCCGGGAACAGCCCGCTCATCGAGGCCGTCCGCCAGTCCGGCGACCTGAAGATGCCGCCCAAGGGGAAACTGCCCGAGGAGGCCGTCGCCGCCCTGACCGACTGGGTCAAACGGGGCGCCGCCTGGCCCGAAGCCAAGGCCGCGCCGACTCTCGATCCCAGGGCCACGCACTGGGCCTTCCAGCCCGTTCGCAACCCCGGGCCCCCGGCGGTGAAAGACGCGGCCTGGCCCAAAGACCCGATCGACCGCTTCATCCTGGCGAGGCTCGAAGCGAAGGGGCTCTCGCCGTCGAGACCGGCCGACAAGGCCACGCTGATCCGCCGGGCCTCGTTCGACCTGGTCGGCCTGCCGCCGTCTCCCGAGGAGGTCGCCGGGTTCGTCCGGGACGACTCGCCCGACGCCTTCGCCAGGGTCGTCGATCGCCTCCTCGCCTCGCCCCATTACGGCGAGCGCTGGGGCCGCCACTGGCTGGACGTGGCCCGATACGGCGACACGAAAGGCTATGTGTTCACCGAAGACATGGAATTCCACTGGGCCTACACCTACCGCGACTGGGTCGTCAAGGCCCTGAACGCCGACGTCCCGTATGACGAGTTCCTCGTCCGGCAGATCGCCGCCGACCGGCTCGTCTCCGGCGAGGACCGCCGGGACCTCGCGGCCCTGGGGTTCCTGACCGTCGGCAGCCAGTTCATGAAGAATCGCCAGGACGTCCTGGATGACCGGGTGGACGTCACGACTCGCGGACTGATGGCGCTGACGGTCTCCTGCGCCCGGTGCCACGACCACAAGTTCGACCCGATCCCCACGGCCGATTATTACTCGCTGTACGGCGTGTTCGATTCGACGGTGGATCCGTCGGTCCCTCCCCTGTTCGAGCCTCCCCCGCAAACCGCGGAATACGAGGCGTTCTCTCGCGACCTGGCCGCGAGGGAGAAGGCCCTGGCCGCGTTCGTCGAGGAGAAGCACGAGGAGCTCGTCCGCCAGACCAAGACCCGGATGGCCGACTTCCTCCTGGCGGCCCAGGCCACCGGCCGGCAGCCGGATACCAACGAATTCATGCTGATCGCCGACAAGGGAGACCTCAACCCGGTGGTCCTCGGCCGGTGGCGGCGGTTCCTCAAGAAGACCTCGGAGGGCGCCGACCCGGTCTTCGGGCCGTGGCACGCCCTGGCGAAACTGCCGAAGGACGGATTCGCCGAGAAGGCGGCCTCGACGCTCTCGACCCTGGCCTCCGACCCGAAGACGCCGGTGAACCCGGTGATTCTCCGGGCCCTGACCGAGGCCCATCCGTCGTCGTTGGCCGAGGCGGCGGAAGTCTACGGCCGGGTGCTCAACGCGAACGAGACGATCTGGCAGGATTACGCGAGGCGGGCGGTCCTGAACGGCTCGCCCGCGACCGCGCATCCAGACCCGGCCCGCGAGGAGCTCCGCCAGGTCTTCCACGGCCCCAACTCGCCGGTGTTCCTGCCCCCTCGGCCCAATCGCGGCGACCTGACCTTGCTGCCCGATCGCGCCTCCCAGGGCAAGTATCGGGAATTGCTCAAGGATCTGGAAGAGTTCCGGATCAAGGGCCCGGCGCGCCGGCCCGGGCCCTGGCGGTCGAGGACTCGCCCAACCCGGTCCAGCCGCGGATCTTCCGCCGGGGCAACCCCGGCAACCCCGGAGATGCCGTCCCTCGACGGTTCCTCGCCGTCCTCTCCACCGGCGAGCGGAAGCCGTTCCAGGACGGCTCCGGCCGCCTGGAGCTGGCCCGGGCGATCGCCTCGAAGGACAACCCTTTGACCGCCCGGGTCCTCGTCAACCGCTCATGGATGCACCTGATCGGCAGGCCGATCGTGGGGACGCCCGGCGATTTCGGCCTCCGCAGCGACCCGCCCTCGCACCCCGAATTGCTCGACCACCTGGCCTCCTCGTTGCTCGCCGACGGCTGGTCGCAGAAGCGGCTCCATCGCCGGATCATGCTCTCGGCCACCTATCAGCAGGCGAGCGATCCTCGACCCGAATGCGCGGCGGTCGATCCCGAAAACTCGCTCGTCTGGAGGGCGAACCGCAAGAGGCTGGACTTCGAGACGACCCGAGACGCGATCCTGAGCGTCTCGGGGAGGCTCGACCGCTCCCTCGGCGGCCCTCCGGTGCGCGACATCCTCACGCCGGGCGCCTCGCGACGGACGCTCTACGGCTATATCGACCGCCTGAACCTGCCGAACGTCTACCGGGCCTTCGACTACCCCGACCCGAACGCCTCGAACGCTAAACGAGACCTCACCACGGTCCCCCCGCAGGCCCTGTTCCTCATGAATCACCCGATCGCGATCGAGGCGGCGAAGGCCACGGCGAAGAGGCCCGAGATCGCCGCCGAGGCCGACGAGGCGAAAAGGGTCGAGCGGCTCTATCGCCTCCTCTACGGCCGAGATCCGTCGAGCGAGGAGGTCGCCCTGGCCCGCGAGTACCTCGCCGACCCGGCCGGCTCCTCGTGGGATCGGTACGTCCAGGGGCTTATGATTGCCAATGAGTTCGTCTTCATCGACTGAGGAGGGCCGGGGCATGACGACCGTGATCCTGGAGCACGACGCGAGCAAGCTGGCGAACCTGACCGGGGAGGTCGAGGTGTGCGACCCCTCGGGCCGCGTCCTCGGGTACTTCCGGCCGAACGTCCCCGATCGTTCGCTCTATGAGGGGATCGAAATCCCCGTGACCGAGGAAGAATTGCAGAGGTCCGAGCAGGAGATGCGCGAGGGGAAGGGATTCACCACGGCCCAGGTGCTCGACCATCTCAAGGGCCTGGAGGCGCGCTGATGGCCGAGGTTCTCTGGACGCCGTCGGCCCTGGACCGGCTCGCCACGATCTGGACCGAATCGTCCCGCCGAGAGGCCGTAAACGAGGCGGTGGCACGAATCGACCGGGAACTCGCGGCCGACCCCGCCCACTCCGGAGAATCTCGCGACGAGGGCCGACGCATCCTGATCGATCTGCCCCTCGGTGTGATCTTCCGACCCGGGCCGGGCGGGGCGTCGGTCACCGTCCTCGCGGTCTGGGCAATCCGGCCCAGGAATCCCTGACGAACCTTCCGAGAAGGAGGTGAACATGACGACCGTGATCCTGGAGCACGACGCGAGCAAGCTGGCGAACCTGACCGGGGAGGTCGAGGTGTGCGACCCCTCGGGCCGGGTCCTCGGTTACTTCCGGCCGAACGTCCCCGATCGTTCGCTCTACGAGGGGATCGAAGTCCCGTCCGACCTGGAGGAACGACTGGGTCGGGCCCGCGAGCAGAGGGAGGCCGGCGAGGGGCACACCCTGGCCGAAGTCCTGGCCCACCTCACGAGCCTGGAGTCCCGGTGATGGCGAGCGTCCTCTGGATGCCTGCGGCCCTGGGCCGATTGGCGGACGTCTGGACCTCCGCGCCCGATCGCCAGGCCGTCACGGAAGCCGTCTCGCGGATCGATCGGGCCCTGGCCTCCGGGCCGACCGTCATCGGGGAGTCCCGAGATCGCGATGAGCGCATCGTGGTCGAGCCTCCCCTGGTCGCCGTCTTCGCCGTGGGCCCGGGCGGTCAGGCCGCCTTCGTCCTGGACGTCTGGGCGTCCGAGCGACGTCGTCCCCGCTGAATCGATCGAGGCCGCTCGATGGGTGGTCGTCCCGCCGGCATCCCTGAACCTTGGAATCGGAGCCCCCGCCATGACCGACCCGAACGCCCGCCCCGATGACGCCTTCTTGACCCGTCGCGACGTCCTCCGCCGGAGCGGGATGGGCTTCGGCATGATCGGCCTGGCCGGCTTGCTCGCCGAGGAAGGGTTGCTCTCGACCCCCTCGGCCCGGGGCGATACCGACCTGCTCCCCCTGGCGCCCAAGAAGCCGCAGTTCCCGGCGAAGGCCCAACGAGTCGTCCATTTGTTCATGAATGGCGGGCCGAGCCACGTCGATACGTTCGACCGCAAGCCCTTGCTCGACCAGTACCACGGCAAGCCCCTGCCGATGTCCAACCTCCGCACCGAGAGGAAGACCGGCGCGGCCTTGAGGTCCCCGTTCTCGTGGGCGAAGCACGGCCAGAGCGGCCTGGAGGTCAGCGAGCTTTTCGCGAAGACCGCCGCCCATGCCGACGACCTCTGCGTGATCCGCTCGATGTGCGCCGACGTGCCCAATCATGAGCCGTCCTTGATGCTCATGAACTGCGGGGAGAGCCGCCAGCCCCGGCCGAGCCTGGGGTCGTGGGTCACCTACGGCCTGGGCAGCGAGAACCAGAACCTCCCGGGCTTCCTCGCGCTCTGCCCCAACGGGTATCCGATCACCTCGACGCAGAACTGGCGGTCGGCGTTCCTCCCGGGGGCGTACCAGGGCACGTATATCAACACGCAACATCAGGACGTCCGCAAGCTGATCGAGAACATCGAGAACAAGAACGCCTCCCCGGGCCAGCAACGGCGGCAGCTCGACCTGGTCCGCCGATTGAACGAGGCGCACCTGGACAAACGAGGCCGCGAGCCCCAGCTCGAAGCCCGGCTCCAGTCGTTCGAGCTGGCGTACCGGATGCAGTCCGAGGCGGCCGAGGCGTTCGACCTGTCTCGCGAGCCGAAATCGACCCGCGAGATGTACGGCGACGGCATCCACGGCCGGCAATTGCTGCTCACGCGGCGACTGCTCGAACGAGGCGTGCGGTTCATCCAGGTCTGGAGCGGCGAGGGGCAGCCGTGGGACAGCCACGACGACCTCGAATCCGAACACCGCCGGCTCGCGAAGGAATGGGACGGGCCGATCGCCGCGTTCCTCGCCGACCTCAAGGCGCGCGGCCTGTTCGACAGCACCCTGGTGATCTGGGGGGGCGAGTTCGGCCGGACCCCGGTGGTCGAATTGCCCACGCCGGGCTCGAACGCCGGCAAGATGAACGGCCGCGACCACAACCACTACGGCTTCAGCATGTGGATGGCCGGAGGAGGCGCGAAGGGCGGCTACGTCCACGGCAAGACCGACGACGCGGGGTTCTCGGCCGTGGAAGACAAGGTCCACGTCCACGACCTCCACGCCACGATCTTGCACCTCCTCGGCTTCGACCACGAGAAGCTCACCTACCGCTACGCCGGCCGGGATTTTCGGCTCACCGACGTCCATGGGAACGTGGTCAAGGCGTTGATCGCATGATTGATGGGGCGTGCGTTTCCTTCACGCCCCATCATCTCACCCCCCACTCCCACAACCCGAACGCGGTCTTCTTGTCGATCGGGTGGCCGGTCTGCTTGAGGGTCCAGCCGATCTGGCCTCGGTGGTGGGACTCGTGCGAGATCAGGTAGCCGAGGAACGCCGTGGCGTGGGGCTTGAACCCCTTGATCCTGCCCCCCTCGGCCACGGCCCGGCGGAGGAGGTTCGCCACGGCGCCGCCCGAGGCCGTCAGCGCCGATTCCAACTGGGCCTTGGTGCCGCCGACCTTCGTCTCGAGCTTCTCCAGCCCTTCGAGCAGTTCCGGCGCCGCGGCCTTCAGCCACATCAGCCGGACGTTGTGGACGTGGGCGAACTGGTCGAAGACCGTCCGGCATCTGGGCAGGGCCGCGCCCAGGCCGGCTTCGGGCACGGCGTCGAGCAGATATCGGTGGATCCGGTCGTGGATCTGCCAGGTCTCGATCAGGGGGTCATCCATCGACGGCGCTCCCGGCTTCGGAACCAGCTCAGGTCTTCGCCCGGGACCGCAACGGGGAGCCGGCCCGGCTGGCGGCGGCGAGGATCGCGTCTCGGAACGCGAACGATCGGTCGCCCAGGGCGAGCTTCACCGTCTTGCCCCTCGAGGTGACGATCGCCAGGTTGTGCGAGTACGTCTTGCTGTTGCGGCTCTGGACCTTCTCGATGGAGACCTCGAGCGAGACGATCGAGGCCCAGGGAAGTCTCTTGGTCCAGCCCACGTGGTCGAGTTCGAGGCCGTCTTCCTCGATCCGCAGGCGATACCACGTGTTGAAGATGCTCACGAACCCGACGAGGGCCAGGACCGGCCCGATGTAGCGCATGGCCATCGCCCGGCCGTCGTTGCGGCGATTGGCGCCGTTGTTCGGAGCGGGGGCGTTCGGGTCGTAGAGGAGCCAGCTCGCGGTGGTCAGCCCGACGAACAGGAGGGTGGTGAAGACCGCCCCGGCCACCGCCTTTTTCCTCGGGAAGACGATCGGGGCCGTCTTCGAGCCGCCGATCGGCCCGAAGTCGTCGGCGAGGGTCGGGACGGGGATCGCCGCCGAGGCCGGCGAGCCGGCGAGGATGAGCGCCTCCCAGTCCAGCCGTTGTCGGAGCCGTTCGAGGAATTCGTCGAACTTGCCGTACTGGTTGCTGATCTTCAAGGTCGGCAGGCCCGGCCGCCCTTCCAGGACGAGCCGGCCCCAGGCGTCCTGGAGGCGGACGGCGGCGATGTCCTCCCAGCCGAGGAATTCCTCGGGCCGACGGCCCTTGCGGCGGCTGATCCCGCGATCCTCGACCGTGAACCGCTCCGACATCCTGCCGATCACCCACGACAGCCCGAAGGCCAGGACGAGCAGGACGAGGCCCAGGAGCCACGGCCCCCAGCCGAGCGACGAGTCCAGGATCGCCCCCACCACGAACCCGCCGCCCACGACGACCAGGACCAGGACGAGGCCCCAGAGGATCGCCTTTTGCCAGGTCGGCGTGCCGATCGTCAGGACCGGCGCGGGCTTCGCCTCGATCGGAGGCCGGGCGGCCCGGCTCGCCGTGGGAGCTGGCTCGGATCGCGAGGGGGGCGTCGCCGATTCCGTCTTCGGCAGAACCCCCCGGCAGACGGGGCATCGCGAGAGCCCGGCCGGGACTCGGGTGGCGCACGCCGGGTCGGGACAGATCACGTAGTCGGGCATGGGGCGCGGTCCTCGGGGGGCAGGCGACGCCCCTTGATGGGACTCGACGGGACCGGCCGAGTCAAGCCCCGGGGCGGGCCGTCAGGCCCGATGGCTCGCCCGACCTCCCCGGCCTCGTCGCCTTGCCCAGCCAGAGCCTCGCCGAGATCGCCCACGACGCCGCCATGTAGAAGGCCGGGTAGATCGTCGAGACCAGGACGAGGTTTCTCGCCAGGCCCTCGGGCACGCGATGGCCGGGGGAACCGTCGGAGGGCAGGAGCGCCAGGACCGCGACCAGGAGGGCCGCCCAGGCCGCCCCTCCGACGTTGCTGACCTTGTTCAGCAGACCCGGGCGCGACGACGGATAGAGATAGCGGCTCGGGACGAACGTGAGGACCGACAGCACGAGGACGACCGCCAGGGAGGCCCAGGGCGGCAGGTCCAGGACGTAAAGGTAGAACGCCACGATGTTCCAGAGCGACGGGAAGCCGAGGAAATAGCCGTCGTCGGTCTTGATCGACGTCTGGCAGAACCCGTAGGCGCTGGCCATCAGGGGGACGATCAGCCACGCCTCCTGCCCGGCGGGCAGGATCGCGGCCTTCCAGATCAGCAGCAGGGGCAGGCAGGTGTAGGTCAGCCAGTCCACCAGGTCGTCGAGCCTCCGGCCGTCGAAGCCGGGGAGGACTTCCTTGATCCGGACCCGGCGGGCGAGGGTGCCGTCGGTGGCGTCGATGACCGTGGCGACGATCATCAGGGCGAACGACCCTCGGAACGCCCAGGGGCCGCCTTCGATCAGGAGCCAGGCCATCCCGGAGGCGGCCACGAGGCCCAGGGCCGTATAGAAATGGACGAGCCAGGCCAGGACGCGGACGGTCGAGCCCCGGGCGCCCTCGGGGCGTTGCGGACCCTCTTGTCCTTGGTCCGGAGGATCACCCAGCGGGCCACGCGGTTGCGGGCGAGCTTGTCGCCGACGGTCCGCCATCGGGCGTTGCGGTCGCGGGCGCGTTTCTCGGTCATCGTCGGGGTTCCCGTGGAGGGCGGCCGATCCGTCTTCGGCGGTCGCGGGCGATCAGGAGGCCGAGCACCACCAGGGCCGCCGTGGCCAGGGGGGCGGCGAAGCGCTGGTGCCAGGCCGGACCGTAGACCTCGGCTCGGGGCCAGCCGGTGTTGATCACGATGGCCACGGCCCACCCGACCGCGACGACGTTGACCGCCGTGCCGAACCGGCCGAGGCGGAAGAACGAGGGGGACTCCGGCCAGCCCCGGCTCAGGCGGCAGGCCAGCAGGGACGCCGACACCAGAAAATACGCCAGGTCAATCCACACGACCGAGACCGTCGCGATCAGGACCACGACCTTCGGGTCCTGGAAATTCATCAGCAAACCCAGGGCCGCCAGGCCCCCGACGACGATCGCCGGGGCCACCGGCGAACCCGAGCCGCCGACCCGACCCAGCCGGCCCGAGCCGGGCAGCAGGCCGTCCCTGGCCAGGGCGAAGACCAAGCGAACGGCCCCGGCGTGGACCGTCAGGGCGCAGGAGACGATCGCCACCGCCACGACGACCAGGAACGCCGAGCCGAGGCCGGGCCCCAGGGCGGTCCGGACGATCAGGGTCAGCCCGCCTCCGGCCAGGTCCGGGTCCGCCGGGTCGTCGGCCGCCATCAGGGCCGAGAGGATCAGCAAGCCGCCGAGCACGGCCGCCGAACCCAGGGCGAGGACGATCGCTCGGGGCGACTTCTTTCGAGGCGAGACCGTCTCCTCGGCGAGCGAGCCGGCCGTCTCGAATCCGTACAGCACGTACGACGCCGTCAAGGCCGCCGCGAGATACGCCCCCGGGCCGATCGGCCCGCCGCCCCGGGTGGAGGCCGCGCTCAGGGCCTCCATCGGCCCTCTCCGGGCGTGGGCGAACAGGAGGGCCACCAGGGCGACGGCCCCCAGCAGCTCGACCATCACGCCGACATTGTTGATCGTCGCCAGGAGCCGGACCCCCCGTGCGTTCAGGAACGTCGTGAGGCCGATCAGGACGCAGCCCAGGAGCACCGCGTTCTTCGCCTCGGAGGCCGGGTCGCCGGCCGTCCCCACGACCTGGAATCCCGACCACAGGGCCGGCAGGACCGCCTGCAAGGCCATCGACACCGCCGCCAGGGAGACGACCGAGCCGGCCATCGAGATCCAGCCGGCCATCCAGCCCACCGACGGCGAGCCGACCCGGCGGGCCCACTGATACACGCTCCCGCACAGCGGGTAGCGGGCCGCCAGCTCGGCGAAACCCAGGGCCAGGCTCATCTGCCCGAGCGCCACCACCGGCCACGTCCAGAACACGCCCGGACCGGCGAAGGCCAGGCCCAGGCCGAGCATCTGGAACAGCCCGGTCAAGATCGAGATGAACGCGAACCCCGCGGCGAACGACGAGAACCCGCCGAGCGACCGGCCCAGGCTCTGGGCATAGCCGAACCCGGCAAGGTCGCGCTCATCTCCTGGAGTCTCGGCGGTGGTCACGGCGCGCGATGCCCGAAGGGAAGGTGGTTCCTCACTCCCGTAGGGTGCATGAAATGCACCATCCTGGATTGCATCAAGGGGATGGTGCATTTCATGCACCCTACGGGATTCCGTCGCCCTCTCCTCGGGCGAATACGTCCTGTCTCAGGCCCGCCTGGTCGCCTGATAGATGCCCCACTTCATGTCGCCGGCCTGGCAGAACCGGACCTTCATGGCCCAGCGATCGACCAGGTAATTCAGGTCGGCCTCGGAGAACGAGCCGAGGAAGTCCTCGCGATTGGCCTCGAGCCGGGCGGGCTCGGACTCGAGGATCTCGACGAACCGAGGGGTGGCGTCCTCGACGACCACGTCGACGAACCCGGCGTCTTCCAGGAGCTTGCCGTACTCGCTCGGCTCGACGAGGTGATAGCCGGTGCTCCGGGCATACGCCTCGAACTCGGCCGAGCCCGGCTTCTTGCCGCGGGCGTAGTCGGTGATCACCAGCTTGCCACCGTCGCTCAGGAGGCTGTGGAGCTTGGCGAACAGCCTCTTCTTGTCGTGGATGTGCATCAGGGCGTCGCGCGACCAGATCAGGTCGAACGGCTCGTCGAAGTCGGTCTCCAAAACGTCGGCCAGGAGGAACTCGACGCGATCGGAGACGCCCGACTCGGGCAGGGCGTCCAGGGCCAGGTCGGTCATCTCGGGGGAGAGGTCCACGCCGGTGACCGTCGCCCCGTACTCCCGGGCGAGATGGAACGCCGCGCCGCCGATCCCGCTGCCGACGTCCAGGACCCTCATCCCCGGCCGGAGCGCCCCGCCCAGGAGCGAGCAGAGGTACAGGGTCGTCTCGCGCCCTCCGGTGCTGATGTAGCCCTTCCCGAAGATCTTCTCGTACCGAAGGATGCTCGTCCGGCTGTACTGTCCGTTGTTGTCGTAAGAGCGGGACGCGGAGGATCGCGAGAGGGTGGTCATGTCGATGTCGAACCCTTGGAGATGAGCGTGATCGAGGAGGACGGGCGGGGCGGGGCAGCAAAGCAAAGAGGCGGACGGGCCGCTCGGCCCTGGCCGGGAAGCGCGGGCCGGGGGGATCCCGTGGAGATCCCGAGTGGGGCCCGTGAACGTCGGGGATGATTCTAATCGGATCGACCCGCCCCGTCCAACCCCCAGGCGGTCTTTTCTGGACCCCCGAGCGAGGCCCGGGCCGCCCGGTGCCTCTCCAGGCTCGCCTCGGCGTACCCGCGATAGTCGAAATCCAGGTCCGAGGCCACCGTCTGGACGATCGACCAGAGCGCCTCCCTCAGCAGCGAAGACGCCTTGAAGATCCGCAATTCGACCAGGTCGGCCGGGTCGAAATGGCCCCGATAGGCCGTCAGGAGGAGCCGGTCGAGGTCCTCCCCGTATTCGCAGTTCGCCGAGATCCCCGCCAGGTCGAAGAACGGGTGGCCGATCCCTCCGTATTCCCAATCGACGATCCAGACGCGCCGGCCGTCGTCCAGGACGTTGGCCGGCAGCATGTCGTTGTGACACAACGTCGGGACGAACGGACGGACCCGCCGGGAGAGCCGGCGGTCGTCTTCCAAAAGGGCGTCGATCCCCTCCGGCAGCCTCGCCCCGAGCCTCCGGGACGTCTCGGCATACGTCCGGTTGGCCTGAAACGGGGAGAAATAGAACATCTCGCCCCGGAGCCCGTCCCACCCGTCATGGAGTGCCCGGAGCAATCGGGCCAGCCGGGGAATGAACTCCGGGTCACGCCCGGATTCGGGCGTCAAGACGCGCGATTCGACGTAACGGGTCACCAGCCAACCCTTTTCGGCGAAAACGATCGGCGGCGCCACGCCCAGGGCCTCGGCCGCCCGCCCGCAGGCCAGCTCGTTGCGGCGGTCCACCCCGAGCCAGGGCAAATCGGCGCCGATCCGGGCCACAAAAGACCCGAACTCGTCATCCACCCGGTAGTTGCGGTTGGTGATCCCGCCCGGTAAGGGCCGGATCGTGACCGACCCTCGCCAGATCCCCAGCGACCCGATGCGATCGACCTCCGAGGCGTCCTCTCCGGCCATCACGCCCTCCCGAAAGGGCCGATTCTCGCCTCAAGGACCGTCACCGGCAAGCCTTCGTCCGTAATCTTCGAAGGGGGATCGCACGCCCCGATCGGCTCGGACCCGCCTCCCCGGCCCGAAACCCCTGGCATAAAATGACCTTGCGCCCCAAACAATGCTGGAATCGCCGGAAATATTGCGTGCAAGCATTGATGCACGCTTGACATCACGCAGTCACTCCCCCTATGCTTGGAATGACATCGGACAGGCCCGCGAGGGCCGATCGATTCGAACCGGATCTCTGCTCACAGTCATGGCCACGGCGATCCCCACCTTCGAGCCTCACCCCTGGTTGCGAGGCGGCCATCGGCAGACGATCGTGGGCCGTTACCTGCTGGGAGGAGAGGCCGCGCCGGCCTCGGAGGATCGGGTCCTGGAGCTTCCCGACGGCGACCGCCTGAGGGTGGCCGACTCGATCCCCTCGGGGTGGCTGGCGGGCGACCCGGCGGCGGTCGTGATCCACGGCCTGGCCGGGGACGCGACCTCGCCGTATGTGGTCCGTCTGGCGGCGAAGTTAACCAGGCGGGGGGTCCGGGTCGCCCGGATGAACCTGCGAGGGGCGGGGGCGGGCTTCGGCCTGGCTCGCAAGACGTATCATGGCGGCCTGACCGGGGACGTCCGGGCGGTGGTCGAGCGGCTCTCGGCCGACAGCCCGGGGTCGCCGATCGGCCTGGTGGGGTTCTCCCTGGGAGGGAATCTCGCGCTGAAGCTCGCGGCCGAGGCGGCGACCGAGCCGGTCTCGGGGCTGGATTGCGTGGTCTCGGCCAACGCGCCGCTGGACCTGGCGGCATGCTGCCGGAACATCCGCCGGCCGTCTCGACGGATTTACGACCGGAATTTCGTGGGGTCGCTCCGTACAGAGATCCGGCGCCTCCACGAGAGGTTCCCCGAGCTCGGCCCGGTGGACCTCGGGGCGATCCGCTCGGTCTTCGACTTCGATGAGCTGTACACGGCTCCCCGGCACGGGTTTGCCTCGGCCGAGGAGTATTATGCCCGGTCCAGCGCCGGGCCGGTCTTGCCTCAAATCCGGGTGCCCGGGCTGGTTGTGCATTCTCGGGACGACCCGTTCATCCCGTCGGACACGTACGACGGACTCCTTTTTTCGGACGCGTTGGCACTGGAATTGATCCCTACGGGAGGACATCTCGGCTACATCAGCCGTGCCCGTTGGGAGGGGGATCGCCGCTGGCTGGAGACGAGGCTGGCCGTTTGGCTGGCCGACCGATGGGCGGCGAGACTTCACGACCGGCCCGATCGCCCCGAGCGGTCGGCCCTTGGACCCCGACACGGAGGGCCGAACGCCCATGCCCAGCAATCGATATAACAAGTACCGAGCGGCCGTGGAAGTCCTCCAGAAGGGGCGGGACGCGGTCGTCGATGCCATCGCCGACGACGTCCTGGATCAGGGGGACGACCTGATCGACGGCGGCTACATGTTCCACGAGTTCCTGGAGACCCAGGGGACCCGGCTCCACTTCCTCACCCTGCTGATCTCGCAGCTCGAGCAGTCGGCCGAGACCGTGGAGGAGGTCGAGGCCCCCAGCTTGCTGCCGCCCCTGCCGCCCGAGCCCGCCAAGAAGCCGAGGAAGCCCCGGGCCAGCAAGCCCAAGAAGCTCCAGACCTCCGCCGAAGGCAAGACCGAAGACGCCTGATCCGCGATCGCGATCGCGAGATCAACCTGGACCAACCGGGCCGAAGCGCTTCGGCCCGCTTTCCGATAGGCGATGGCCGGCGACGGGTCGAGGGCGAGAGCCCCGGCCGGTCCCCGGCCATCGGCCATTCCCGGGCCGATCCCCGCGTCCCGACCCCGAAGGGTGCATGAAAGGCACCCTCTTCGATCCGCGATCGCCCGGAATCCATCCTCCCGAGGGTCACCCCCTCGCCTGCCGGCTCAGGAGGTAGCTCATCAGCGCCTTGTCGAACGGCATCCCGGTGTGGATCGGGACGTAGTCGATCCTCGCGCCGAGGCATTCCTTGCGATAGTCCTCGCGGAACTTGGCCACCTCGTCGAGGTAGTCGGCCTTGATCCCCTCGGCATCGACCATCAGCTTCTCATGGGTCTCGTTGTCCTCCAGCTCCAGCATCCCCTCGAACGGGAAGAGGGCCTCGGCCTCGTCCAGGATGTGGAAGACGATGATGTCGTGGCCCGAGTGGCGGAGGCGATGGAACGCCTTGAGGATCGGCTCGGTGTCCCCCAGCAAGTCGCTGAAGAGCATGACGAGGCTCCGGTGCCGGATCATCCCGGCGACCTGATGGAGGCTCTTCGCCACGTTCGTCTCGCCCGACGGCGAGAGCTTCGCCAGCAGCGACAGGATGTTCCCGAGCTGGGACCTCTTGCTCCGGGGCGGCAGGCTCTGCCGGACCTGCTGATCGAAGGCGACCAGGCCCACCGGGTCCTGCTGATGGATCATCAAATAGCCCAGGGCCGCCGCCAGGCTCACCCCGTACTCGAACTTCGTGAGCCTCCTGGCGATAGGTGTAGCCCATGCTCCCGGAGAGGTCCATCACGAGGTAGCCCGTGAGGTTCGTCTCGGCCTGGAATTTCTTGATGTAGAACCGATCGGTCTTGGCGAACACGTTCCAGTCGATGTCGGCGATGTTGTCCCCGGGCGTGTACTTGCGGTGCTCGGAGAACTCGACGGAGAACCCGTGGAACGGGCTGGCATGCAGCCCCGAGATGAACCCCTCGACGATGAATTTCGCCCGGAGGTCCAGCCGCGACACCTGGCGGATGACCTCGGGCTTCAGGTACTTCTCGGCGGGTCCGGCCAAGGGGCATTCCTTCCGGGGAAGGGCTAGAAGACCTCGGCCAGGGGGATGGCCAGGCCGGGCAAAAGGGGCGACTCATACACCTCGTCGACCGTCAGGACGCGCTCATCATACCCCTCGGGGCGATGCGTGAGCACGGTCACGATCTTGCGGAACCGATCGACGATCACGTATTCGCGAATTCCCAACGCATGATACTCGGCGCAGCTTCTCGATGTAATCCCGGTCGCGCGACTCTCGCCCCGGGCTGACGATCTCGAACATGAGTTCGGGCGGGTTCTTCGGGACGTCGAACTCCGAGGCGCAAAGATAGACGCCGAGATCGCCCACGCGGTCGCCATCCTCGGGCCGGACCCACGCCTGCCCGACGACCTCCTCGATGATCCCGGGATGGGCGAACTTGAAGAGGATCAGCCGATCGCGCCACGGGTTCGAAGCCCGGATATGTCCGCCACCTTCCGGCGCCATGGCCAGGAGCCTCCCCTTCACTCGCTCATAGGTCCACGGCTCGGCGAAGTCGGCGTCGGCGAACTCTTCGGAGGAGACGAGCCGGCCGTGGTCCTCGGGGCCGAGCTTCAGGAGGCGTGGTGCGTCGGTCGCCATCGTTCGGGCTCCTCGTCAGGCGAACGCCCCGGCCCAGTCGATCGCCAGGCCCGGCAGGAGCGGCGAGGTGTAGGCTTCGCCCTCGGGGAGCTCCCGCTCGTCATACCCTTCGGGGCGGTGGGTGAGCACCGTGACCTTCCGCTGATGGGGATCGACGATCACATACTCGCGAATTCCCAACGCATGGTACTCGGCGCGCTTCTCGATGTAATCCCGGTCGCGCGACTCCCGCCCCGGGCTGACGATCTCGAACATGAGGTCGGGGACCCGGTCGGGGATTTTTGGGACGGGGCGGGTCGTGCTCAGGTAGACGCCGATGTCGCCGATCCGGTCCGTTCCTCCCTGGATCCTCACCCAGGACGAGGGCACGACCCAATCGATCGAGTCCGGATGGGCGTGCCAGTAGACAGCCAGATTGAGCCACCAGGGGCTGGTTCCGGCGATGTGAAGCTCCCCATCCGGCGGCATGACGACCAGCCTCCCTCGGACGCGTTCATACTTCCACGGCTCGGCGAAGTCGGCCTCGGCGAACTCTTCGGAGGAGACGAGCCGGCCGTGGTCCTCGGGGCCGAGCTTCAGGAGGCGTGGTGCGTCGGTCGCCATCGTTCGGGCTCCTCGTCAGGCGAACGCCCCGGCCAGGTCGATCGCCAGCCCCGGCAGGAGCGGCGAGGCGTAGGTCTCGCCCTCGTGGAGCTCCCGCTCGTCATACCCTTCGGGGCGGTGGGTGAGCACCGTGACCTTCCTCTGGTGGGGATCGACGATCACGTACTCGCGGATGCCCAACGCATGGTACTCGGCGCGCTTCTCGATGTAATCCCGGTCGCGCGACTCCCGCCCCGGGCTGACGATCTCGAACATGAGGTCGGGAATGCGGTCGGGGATTTTTGGGACGGGGCGGGTCGTGCTCAGGTAGACGCCGATGTCGCCAATCCGGTCGGTCCCGTCCGAAACCCGGACCCATGACGCCGGGACCAACCAATCGATCCGATCGGGCCTCTGCTCCCAGTAGGCGAAGAGTTTGCGCCACCAGGGGCTGGTCCCCGAGATGTGAAGCTCCCCATCCGGCGGCATGACGACCAGCCTCCCTCGGACGCGTTCATACTTCCACGGCTCGGCGAAGTCGGCGTCGGCGAAATCGTCGGAGGAGACGAGCCGGCCGTGGTCCTCGGGGCCGAGCTTCAGGAGGCGTGGTGCGTCGGTCGCCATCGTTCGGGCTCCTGTCGGGGCCGATCGTCCGTCACCGCCGGTCGTACTTCGGCACGTCGGGTTCCTTGATCTCCTGGAGGAGCTTCTTGATCAGGGTCTCGGTCGTCTGCCCTTCGGCCTGGGCCTGGAAGTTGGGGGCGATCCGGTGGCGGAGGACCGGGACGGCCACCTTGCGGATGTCGTCCAGGGAGACGCTGAACCGGCCGTCCATGGCGGCCATCGCCTTGCCGCCGAGGATCAGGTTCTGGCCGGCCCGGGGGCCGGCCCCCCAGTCGATCAGGTCCTTGATGAACTGCGGGGCCTGCGGGTCGGCCGGGCGGGTGGCCCGGACCAGGCGGGTCACGTACTCGACCACGTAATCGCTGATCGGCACGCTCGTGACGAGCTTCTGGAGGTTCACGATCGCCTGGCCGGAGAGCACCTTCTTGAGCTCGGGATGCTCCCCCTTGGTCGTCGCCGAGAGGATCTTGCGCTCCTCATCGTAGCTGGGATAGCCCACGCGGATGTCGAACATGAAGCGGTCGAGCTGGGCCTCGGGCAGCGGGTACGTGCCCTCCTGCTCGATCGGGTTCTGGGTGGCGATCACGAAGAACGGGTCGGGCAGGTGCAAGGTCTCCTGGCCGACGGTGACCTCGCGCTCCTGCATGGCCTGCAAGAGGGCGGCCTGGGTCTTGGGCGGGGTCCGGTTGATCTCGTCGGCCAGGAGGATATTCGAGAAGATCGGCCCGGGGACGAAGCGAAACGCGCGACGGCCCGCCTCGGGCTCCTCCAGGACGTTGGTCCCGGTGATGTCCGAGGGCATGAGGTCCGGCGTGAACTGGATCCGCTTGAAGCCGACGTCCAGGATGCGGGCGATCGAGCTGACCATCAGGGTCTTGGCCAGGCCCGGGACGCCCACGAGCAGGACGTGCCCCCGGGTGAAGATCGCGCCGAGGATCTGCTCGATCACCTCCCTCTGGCCGATGACGACCTTGCCGAGCTCGGTGACCATCACGTCGCGTTTGTGGCGGAACTCGTCCAGGAGCTGGGTGATCCGGTCGCCGGCGGTAGACATAAATCGGGCGTCCCTCTCCTCTCCTCGGGCGCGAGGTCCCGGGAGTCGTCGTCCCCGATCGGCGTCCGCCTCGAACGGGGCACAGGGCTCGTTCTGTCGCCGGCCTGGCCACGAGGCCGCGCCGGGTTCGGCCGCTAGGAACGCCATTGTAGAGGGCCCGGAAGTCGCGATTCAAGGCGGACGAATCCCGGGGACCTCGACCGCGTGCCCGCCTCGGGGCAGGCCATGCCGCGCCTCTCGGCAGGCCAACCACCCAGCCATGCAGGGTTGGCATTGTGCCCTCAGGCATTCTCGGTTAGGATCAGGCGTGTCATACGGCCTTTGAGGACAGGGCTTTGGGGGCCGCCCCCACATCCCGGGCCCCGGCCGGTAGCCCCGATCGGGCCGGGGCCGCCCTCGGTCCGGCATGACTCTTGCCTTGATGCTCCCGATCGGACCGAGTCCCGGGCGCCGCCGCCCCCCCCGCCGTCCCCGCCCGCATTTCGGGGTGCTGCACCCCGCCCCGCCCAATGCCGCACCCGACCCCCTGCATCGAGTCCCGGAGCCCGGCCCCCTGAGGATCTCGCGGTTTCGTCGCGAATCTTAAAGATTTCAGTGACAGGGGCGGCCCGCCCTGCCTTCCTGGAGAGAGGACCACGCATGACCACCTCGCTGACCTCGTGGCTTCGCAAGTTGGGGCTGCTCACGGTCATCGGCGTCCTGGCGGCGGCGGCCCTGGGGAAATACTGCGGAGTCGAGCCGGCCTCGCGATCGCCCCAGCCCGTGAAGTTCATCCACTTCTCGGTGGCCGACGTCCACGACTTCGAGCCCGAGCTGACGCTGGTGGACGTCGAAACCGGGACCATGGCGCGGATCGCCCTGCCCGACGGCGACGTGCTGGACTCGGCCAGCCTCTCCCCCTGGCAAGAGCAGGGGGGCCAGGGGCAGATGGTCGGGCGGTGGACGAGCTGGTCGGGACGGGCCGAAGGGGGCCACAGCCGGGCGTTCGGCCTCGCCCGGTACACCCAGGACGGCAAGCCCCTGAACCGGGTCGTCAGCGAGGTCGCGCCCGAGGGGCCGCCCTGCTGGTATCCCGGCACCCGGGCCCGAATCCTGTTCGCCGGGGGGGACCGCGTCCTCCACCACTTCGCCTTCGAAGACGCCTCGGGGCCCGAGGCCGGCCCCGACGGCTGCGAGCTGAAGCCCCAGCCGATCGCCTGGAAAATCCCCCCGCCGGGGGAGGGCGAGGGGCACGTCCAGATCTCCGACCCGGTCTGGCCGGAGGAGCGGATCTTCGGCGGCCGCCTGGTCGTCTCGCTGAGCGTCCAGGTCCGAGAAGACGACCGGCCCCGGTTCCTCCCCCC
Organism: uncultured Planctomycetota bacterium; assembly: GCA_963737655.1. Lineage (GTDB taxonomy): Bacteria > Planctomycetota > Planctomycetia > Isosphaerales > Isosphaeraceae > JAQGHR01. The sequence goes on from CAVTTN010000002.1 coordinate 1,108,042, forward strand.
TCGGCTCTGGTGGATCCAACTGGACCGGGACGGCTCGGCCATCGAGGCCGCCGGCCCCCTGACCGAGCGCGCCCCCCGGGACGACCAGGCCAAGGAGCGCTGCCCCCGGCTGATCCGCACGGCCTCGGGCGACCTCCGGCTCGCCTTCCTGACCCGCCGACCCGGCCAGGTCGGCTGGTCGCTCGCCGTGGCCGACGTCGAGTTCGACGAGTCCGGCACGCCTCACGCCGACGCCTCGGCCGCCACGATCCTCGCCGATCACTGCGCCATCTCGACCCTCGCCTTCTCGCCCGACGCCCGATGGGTCTACTATCTCCCCAAGGGCCCGCCCACCGGAGGGACCCGTCGAGTCGCCGTCCCCCCGGCCCTCCGGCCCGACCGCCGGGTGGCCATGCGGTGAGAGGAAGGGAGCGGCCGACTTGCCCAAACGCCGGTCCGGGCCCATACTGGTCTATGACAAAGGTCAGACCCGGCCCCGGTTCGTCCTGGGACAAGGAGGCGGCTCATGCGTTGGGAATGTGGGCGAGGCCCGGCGGTGATCGCGATGGCGATGGCCGTCGGGATCATCGGGGCGACGGCGCCGGCCTGTCGAGGCGACGTGACGCCCGAGGAGGTCGAGCGGGCGATCCGCGACGGCGTCAAATATCTGATCAAGAGGCAGAACGATAACGGCTCCTGGCCCGATTCCGACGCCCGGGCCCATGCCGGGACGACCGGCCTGGCCGCGCTCGCCCTGCTGACCGCCGGGGAGAAGGCCGACAGCGTCCCCGTGAGCCGGGCCCTGACCTTCCTCCAGCAGTTCCGGCCCACCGACCTGAATTCGACCTATAGCGTCTCGCTCCAGACGATGGTTTTTGCCCAGGCCGACCCGGACCGCTTCCGGATCGCCATCGCCGGCAACGTCGCCTGGCTGGAGAAGGCCCAGATCAAGCCCGGCGACCAGGGAGGCCAGGCCCACTGGCCCGGGACCTGGACCTACGAGCTGAACAAGGGCACGCCCGGCGACAACTCCAACAGCCAGTACGCCCTGCTCGGCCTGAACGCCGCGGCCGAGGTCGGCGTGCCGATCAAGCCCGAGGTCTGGGCCCTGGCCCGTCAATACTGGGAGCTCGCCCAGAGGGGCGACGGCGGCTGGAGCTACATGCCCCAGGCCGGCGACCCCACCTCCGGCAGCATGACCTGCGCCGGCGTCTCCAGCCTGATCATCACCGGGCTGAAGCGCTACGAGGGCCAGGAAGTCCTCCTGCCCAACGGCCAGATCCGCAACTGCGGCAAGGGCGGGATCAACCCCAACCTCCAACGAGGCATCGACTGGCTCAGCGGCCATTTCCGCGTCAGCGAGAATTTCCCGAAGAACCAGACCTGGAAGTATTACTATCTGTACGGCCTGGAACGCGCCGGGAGGCTCTCGGGCCTGCGCTACTTCGGCGACCACGACTGGTATCGCGAGGGGGCCGAGTTCCTGGTCCACACCGACCAGAGGGACGGGATCGAGGGGTTCTGGACCGGCCGGGACGCCACCGAGCGCGACCCGATCGTCGCCACCAGCTTCTCCCTGCTGTTCCTGGCCAAGGGCCGGGCCCCGGTGGTCATGAACAAGCTCCGCCACGGCCCGGGCAATGACTGGAACAACGACCGCGACGACGTCCGCAACCTCGTCGGCGCCGTCTCCCGGGACTGGAAGCACCTGCTGACCTGGCAGGTCGTCGATCCCGAGACCGCGACGGTCAACGACATGCAGCAGGCGCCCATCGTCTACATCACCGGCCACGAGGCCCCGCAGTTCACGGCCGACGCCAAGAGGAAGCTCCGCGAGTACGTCGAGCAGGGCGGGTTCATCCTGGCCGAGGCGTGCGACGGCCGCCCCGAGTTCGACGCCGGGTTCAAGGCGCTGATGCTCGAAATCTTCCCCGAGCAGGAGTACGAGCTCCACCCCCTCGACGCCGCCCACCCGGTCTGGCGGGCGAAGCATCTGCTCTCGCCCGACGTCCACCCGCTCTGGGGGATCGAGCACGGCTGCCGGACCGTGGTGATCTACTCTCCTCAGGACCTCTCCTGCTACTGGAACCAGGCGGAGAGCCAGCCCGATCATCCTTATGTGATCAAGGCCCTGCGAGTGGGCCAGAACATCGTCGATTACGCCACCGGCCGCGAGCTCCCGGCCGACAAGCTGGCGATCCGCGAGACGACGAAGTTCGGCAACGACCGGGCGAAGCGGGGCGCCCTGCACATCGCCAAGCTCAAGCACGCCGGAGACTGGAACGTCGCCCCCCTGGCGGTCCCCAACCTCACGACGATGCTCCGCGACAAGTTCAAGCTCGACGTGGTGATCAACCACCGGGAGATCTTCCCGAGGGACCCGAACCTCGTCTATTACCCCCTGGTGTACATCCACGGACGGGCCGGGATGGCGTTCGACCCCGAGGACATGAAGGCCCTCCGCCGCCACCTCGACCCCGGCGGAGGCACCCTGTTCGCCGACGCCGCGTGCGGGGCCCCGGCCTTCGACGCCTCGTTCCGCAAGTTCATCGCCGAGCTCCTGCCGGACAACCCGCTCGTCCCCATCCCGCCCGAGGACGAGCTCTACCACATGAAGACCGGCTACGACCTGTCCAAGTGCCGGTACAGCAAGGCCGCCGGAGGGGGGGTGGGCATGCCCCAGCTCGAAGGCGTCAAGATCAACGGCCACTGGGCCGTGATCTACTCGAAATACGACGTCGGATGCTCGCTCGAACGCCAGCAAGGCATGCTCGATTGCAAGGGATACGTCCACGAGAGCGCCATGATGATCGCGGCCAACATCGTGATCTACGCCACGCTCCCGTAGGGTGCATGAAATGCACCGTCATGGAGGGTGCATGAAATGCACCAACCAGGAGGCGGCCGAAAGGCCGCCTGCCTTCTCCCTTCTCCCTTCCTCAAGAAACCCAGGGCCGCCGCCCCTCAAACCTCCCGAGATCGGCCCACCAACCGCCGCCCGGCCCGTCGCGACGGCGACGGCCCCCGGACCGCGTCGCCCGTCCCCGGATCCACCCGGCCCGGGATCTCCGGCCGATCCTGCTCGCTCCTTCGCTTCCGATCGAACCACCGGGCCATCGCGAACCATTCGTCGGCGCCGAGGAACGTGAGATAGCCGATGACCATCATCTCGCTGAACAAAGGGATCTGCACGGTCATCATGATCCCGGCGTGAAGCGCCAGCCCCGCCGGGAGGATCCACGGCCTGGCCGCCTTGAACCACAGGAGGAACGCCAGGGCGAACTCCAGGGCCATCGCGCCATGGGTCATCGCGCTGGTGAGCGTCGGGTACGCCGTCAGGCCGAAGCTCAGCCGGTGGAACTCGGTGTTCCCCAGGACGTAATGGACCGCCGTGCCGTCGATCCAGGGCTTGCCGCCGGCCTTGAGCATCGCCGTCGCGAAATAGACCATGGCGATCTGGAACCCGATCAGCCGTTGCGCCCAGGGGACGATCAACGGCTCGAACACGGCGCCGAGCTTCTTCCTCGCGCGTCGGTAGTCGAGCGACATCGCCGCCCCGCTCGGGCTGAGCATCAGGGTAAAGGCGAGGACGACCATCAGGACGTCCGCCCCGCTGCACGACGCCATGTTCCGATGATGGATCGACAGCAGCATCCCGTAGAGGAGGACCGAGGTGATCCGGGTCCGCCAGCCCAGGGTGACCATCGCCGCGACGACCCCGGTCCCGGCCAGGAACAGGCGGATCGAGAGCGGGTCCTGAACCCACTGCAACGGGCTGGGGCGCAGGGGGCCGGCGAGCTCGCGGGCCTCGGACCCCTGGAGCCGGCCGACGCCGCTCAGCCACTCGTCCGACTCGGGGAAGAACAGGGCGACATGCGCCAGGACGATCAGGCCGAACGCGATCCGGAACGCCGCCAGGGGGCGTGCCGAGGTCGGCGCGAACCAGAACCGATTCCACGCTCGCCAGGGGTTCACGGCCGGGTCTCCGCCAGGTTGGGGAATCCGTAGGTGGTCACGACCGAGTCGAACGGCATCGGCGGGGGTTCGTCGAACGGGTCGTCGGGGCCGACGATCGGCTCGAAATGGAGGACGAGATCGACCTCGATCGGGAAATCCGCCTCGGTCAGCCCGACTCGCCGGGTCACGTACCTCGCGGCGAACTCGCGGAAGACCTTGCCGTTCTGCTCGCCGACCTTCGACGCATATTTCGCGTGGCGATACATCCAGAGCCGCCGGGGAGCGGGCTGCTCGCCGACCCGAGGGAAGTCGAAGTGGCGGAGGAACCCCCGGCGGTCGCGGACCACGGCCGACAGCGACATCGAGTTGGTCGGCGGGTCGGGGGCGAACATCCCCCACTGCTGGGCCAGGCCGGTCGGGCAGAGATAATACGCCGCCGCCGGGCCCAGGCGGTCCCTCAGCCGGCAGGTCGGCAGGTTCCACGCGACGATCGCGACCACGTGGACGATCACGAAGGCGGAAATCAGCACTCTCTTGACGAGCCACGCCATCGGGGAACTCCTCGTCCATCGGTGAGGCCCGGCCGTCCGGGTCCATCGGCCGCAGACCGTAGGCATTTCCCGAAAAACGGTCAAGTCCAGCCGATCCCTGGCCGGGGGCCCGGCATTCGATTTGCGGGATGAAGAGGCGATGATCCCGGGCAACGTCGGCCTCGGTCCCGGTCGGTCGCGGAGGGTCGCGCCGAGGGGCGGTCGCGCCCCGGGCCGAAAGGGCCCTTCCTCATGAGAACTCTGCGGATCGCGATCCCCCCGGCGACGGCCGCCCTGATCGTCGGGCTGGCCGGGCTCGCCGCCCCGGCCCAGGACGACGCCAAGGCCGCCCCGGCGACGGCCAAGGTCCATGATTTCGACTCCCGCCAGGCCCTCTCCGACTTCTACGACAAGCAATACGCCGAGGTCGATCGCCAGAGGATCGCCGACCTTGCGGCCCTGGCCCCGAAGCTCAAGGACGACGAGGCCGAGGCCGCCTATTCCGAGCTCTTCCACCTGGCCGTGACCCGCGACCAGTACGACTCGGCCGAGAAGGCCGCCGAGGCGTTCCTCGCCTCGGGCAAGGGCAGCCCGCAGACCCGCGCCCTGGCCAGCTTCGTCAACATCATCGCCGCGAGCAATCGCAAGCAATACGACCAGGCCCTGACGGACCTCGACGCCTTCCTCAAGGGGATGGCCGCCTCGAACAAGCCCGACGCCAAGATCGACCCGAACCTGCTGTTCGCCGTCGGCGAGGCGTTCTTGCAGAAGCTCATCAAGGCCCGCGAATATGACGCCGCGAGAAAGGTCTGCCGCCTGTTCGTGGCCGACTCCATGGACCCGCAGGTCAAGGAGCACTTCGCCTCGAGGATGAAGCGCCTGGCCATGCTCGGCCAGGACGCCCCCCCGATCGCCGGGACCGACGTGGACGGCCGCAAGATCAGCCTGGCGGACTACCGGGGCAAGGTCGTCCTGGTCGATTTCTGGGCCACCTGGGCGCCTCCGTGCGTGGCCCAGATGCCGTACTACGCCAGCCTCCAGGCGAAGTACGGCTCGAAGGGCTTCCAGGTCTTCGGCGTGAACGTCGATGCGGCCCAGCAGCAAGCGGGGAAGGACGCGGGCGCCGTCTCGTCGAACGTCCGCAAGTTCCTCCTGGGGATGAGGGTCGGCTGGCCGACGGTCATGAACGGCCGAGGCAGCCAGGATTTCGCCGCCGAGTACGGGGTGACCGACATCCCGGCGAACTTCCTGATCGGCAAGGACGGCAAGATCCTCCAGGTCGAGCTCTCCGACACCGACCTCGACGCCGCCATCGCCAAGGCGCTCAAGTAGGGTGCATGCAATGCACCAACCCAGCGGCGGCCCTCGGCCGCCCACCGCTCTCCTCCTCACATCTCGATGAATGAGAATGGAGAGCGGCGGCCGGGCCGGGCCCGCCGGGTGCCCGTCGCCTTCGATGCCTCCGGCTCAGGCCAGCGCCCCTTCGGCAACCACCGGCTTGCGGATCTCCTCGTCGCGGAACAGGGCGGCGAAGGCGAGGATGCAGAGGACCGTCAGGACGAACGGACCGGCCCAGATCGCCGCCCAGTTGTCGCCGAAGTGGTCGCGGATCGCCCCTCCGCCGAGGTTGCCGACGACCGTCCCCAGGCCATAGACCAGGAAGATCAGGAGGTTCTGCGCCGTGGCCTTGATGTCCGTGCTGGCCGCGCGGTCCACGTACATCTGCGCCACGACGAAGAAGAACCCGAAGCAGAACCCGTGGAGCGCGATCGTGGCAATCATCAGCCACTGGGGCTGGCCGATGATCGACAGGCCGAACCTCAGGGCCCAGGCCGAGGCGCCGAGGATCATCGTGTTCTTGACCCCGAGCGTCCTCACGGCGATCGGCACCAGGAGCATGACGAGGATCTCGGCGACCTGGCCGAACGACATGTAGAACGACACGTATTCTTCCTTGATGCCCACCCGATCCTTCAGGAAGAACCCCTCGCACTGGAAGTAGAAGGCCAGCATGATCCCGATCAGCGCGGCCACGACCGTCAGGACGGCGAAGGAGCGGTTCTTCATGAGCTCCAGCGTCTCCAGGACGGCCGACTTCTTGTCGATCGGGTCGTCCTTCCGGGCGGGGGTCGGCGGGGTGTGGGGCAGGGCGAAGCAGTAGAGCCCGTACAGGAACGAGAAGACCGCGGCGATCCTCAAACAATCCTGGAACGACGGCTTGCCGATCGCGTGGAACAGCGGCTGCAAGGCCGAGACGTCCTTGCTCTGGAGGTAGAACGTGAAGAACCACCCGGCGGCGATCCAGCCGATCGTCCCGAGGGTGCGGATCGGCGCGAACAGCTCCTGCCTCCCCTCGCCCAGAGCCCGGAAGGTGATCGAGTTGGAGAGGCCCATCGTGGGCATGAACAGGTTGCAATAGATGAACAGCAGGATGAAGATCGGCCAGAAGCCCGTCTGATAGGCCGTCGCCATCAGCAAGCACCCGCCGATCAGGTGGGCCACGGCCATCACCCTCTCCGACGAGAAATAGCGGTCGGCGAGCTGGCCGACGACGAACGGCCCGAGGATCGAGCCGAACCCGTAGACCGTCCCGATGATCCCGATCAGGAACGGCCGGATCTGGAGCTTCTCCAGGTACAGGCCGACGACGGGCAGCCACATGCCCCAGACGAAGTACTGGAAGAACATCATCACGCAGAGGCGGACGATCACGCCCGTTTTCATGAGGGAAGGCTCCGGGTCGAGGCGAAGGCGGGTCGGGGCGAGGATGAACGAATCTAACGCCCGAGAGGGCCGCCCGCCACCGGGTCCCGCCCTCGGATTCGGCCCGATCCCTCGACGGCCCGCGCCCTCGGCCGCGCCTCAGGGCCAATCGTCGAGCGGCGGGGCCTTCTTCGCGACGATCCCCGCGATCTCGGCGAGCCGCTCGTCGAACGACTCGATGAAGAAATGCGAGAGGAGCCGGCGGGCGACCTCTTCGGGCACGCCCCGGGCCTCGAAGACGTGGTCGGGCCGGAGCGCGACGGCCCAGGCCCCCCTCGGCCGGGTCAACCCGAGGAAGACGTCGAACGTCCGCCCCTCGCCTCGGACCGCCTCGATGCGGATCCTCGAACCCTCGGCCGTGCACCAGAGGGCCGGCAGGGCCCCCACGATGTCGTAGCGCGCGAACGTCTCGAAATCGCGAAGATACTGGTCCCAGGGGACCTCGTCGAAGGCCTCCAGGGCCGGGCCCGGTCGATCCGCCCGAGCTTCCTCGTGGTGCGGTCCGGGAGGAGCAGGCCGGCGGTCGCGATGCCCATCTCGGTGCTCGGGATCCGCTCAGGCCGGGAGCCAGTCGAGGAACCGCTCCACGACCTTCCGGCAGGTGTTCTCGCTCGCGTGGGCGAACCGGCGTTCGGATCGCTCGTCGTCCCGGCCCGATCGCACGAGCCGATGGGCGGCCTCGATGAAGGCTTCGGCGTCCTCGGCCACGTCGAAGAGGTCCTCGTAGAGCAGGCACTCGGGCAGGGGGGTCGAGACGATCGGCCGGCCGGTGGCCATGTAGTCCATGATCTTCGTCGGGCAGCAGACGCGGTTGAACGGGTGGTCGGCCCGATAGGGGATCAGGCAGACGTCGAACGCCGCGTTGTACCGGGCGATCTCGTGCTGGTGCCGCCAGTCCAGGGCGTGAACGTTCGGCTTCGCCAGGCACCGCCGACGGTCCGCCTGCCACGCCCCGGGCGGTCCGCTGCCGAGCCGGCCGACCAGGACGATCGAGCACGAGGGCAGGGCATCGGCCAGCCGGGCCAGCAAGTCCCAGTCGATCCGATCTTCGAGAGACCCGACGTAACCCAGCCTCGGGCCAGGAATTCGGGCGAGGTCGTCGGGCGGATGGGCCGGTTCCAAAAACGGGCCCGGGCCGAGCGAGGCCGACGGCGCCCCGTGAGGCAAGTGCCGGACCTTCCCCGCCGCTTCCGGGACCGCCGCCCGCAACCCGTCGGCCCGCAGCCGCGAGACGCAGACCGTCAGGTCGGCCTCGCGGACCGCCTGGACCTCCAGCGCGTTGACCCGGTCGGCGCATCGGGGCCAGTATTGCGAGTAGTCATCGATATTGAAGTAGACCTGGACGTCCGGCCGCACCTGATCGCGCAAATAGAGGTAGTGCGGGTAGGTCATGACCAGCGCGAGCGGGCCGTCGGGGGCGAACCGCCGCCTCCAGCCGTCGATGGAGCGGCGGATCGGCCTCATCCCCCAGGTCGGGAACCGCTTCATCCAGCCCGAGGGCAGGACGAGGTCCCGCCTCCAGTGGTTCGGGGCCGTCTCCGAGAGCGAGCGGCCCCAGGCCCACGGCCGCGCGTCCCGCCTCAGCGCATTGTAGTAGTCGATGCACTTCAGGAGGAGCGTGGACGTCCCGGGCCGGTCCAGCTCGGCGAACAGGTTCTCGGTGGTGAACCAGTTGGCGTCGGCCACGGCCAGGGCGAGCGGCCCCGGACCGGCCTGGACCTCGGCGATGCGTCGGACGGAGGAGACGGCCATCGCGGACCCCGGGCCGATCGCCGCACCGGGCCCTCCTACCGACTGGGGAGCGATCCGAAGGCCCCGGGCCCGGCGGCCCCGGAGCTTAAGCCACCCCCCGGGCCCCTGTCAACGCCAGCATCCACGCCCGAGCCCACTCGCAGGCCCGCAGGCCCGGGACCAATCGTCCCGACCCCGAAGCCCCGCAATTCAAGCACGAATGCATTGTTGGATTCATGATACCATTGCCCTCCCGCCCCCGCAACTCGGCGATTTTCCGACTCCGGGGCTCTGGACAAGGCAGGCCCGAGGACGAATCACGGGCGGGAAATACGGATTGCAAAAGAAAAAATCAAAAAGTTTCCGGCCATTGCGGGATGATGACTTGGGATCATTCTCCGAATCGGAGGTTCATGGAAAAACGGCGTTTAGGGGATTTCGCAAGGCCCGAACCATCTCCGAATTCTTTAGGATCAACGTCAAGATCGCCATAAAATCCCCCAGTTTGACGGCGGAAGGCGGTTGGCGCGGTCGGAGGGGGGTCCCTACAATCCGGCCGTCTTGGTGACAGCGGCCCGTCGCATGAGGGCGGGTTGGGTGTCGCCGAGCGGCAACCTTCGTCTGGGATGGACGGGGTCACGTCGGAGGCCGGCGACGAGGCCGACCGAGGCGTCTGTCATACTCCTTGCCCGCCCCTGCCGGGATCGGGCCCCGGTTCGGGGTCCGTCGCGGGGGCGGTCGCCGGATGCGGAACCTCTCCGCATCCTCCCACACACGATCGACACCACGAGAAGGGTTCCCACCGATGCATCAGATCGTCCTCCTGACCGCGATGACCGCCACCTCGGGCCTCTTCGGCGGCGGCCGGGCCTGCAAGTCCGGCCACTGCGGCTCCTACGCCGCCGCGCCCGCGGCCTACGCCCCGGCCGCCCCGTGCGCCTCGGGCCGGTGCGGCTCGGGCTACTCTTACGCCCCTTACGCCCAGCCGATGACGTATGGCTACGCCCCGACGCACGCTTACGCCCCGGCCCCGGCGTATAGCTACGCCCCGACCCCGCAGGTCGCCGCCGCGCCAACCGGCTACACGTCCTACTACTACCCCCCCGCGTCCTCCTGCGCCACCGGCAACTGCCCCCGGCGCTGACCGGATCTGATCTGATCGGAATCGACCAGGGGTCCGAGCGGCGGCGACTCGTCGGGCGCGGGGCTCTCCCGCCGCGCCGTCGAGGGTCACCAACCGGATCGCTCGAGTCCCTCCATCCCAAAAGACGAAACCCCCACGCCATGACGGCGGCCGGGGGTTTCGTCAATTTTGAGCGGCCGTCGTCCGAAGGGGACGAAAAAGGGGTCAGGGATGCTCTGGAGAGAACCCCATCGAAGCATCGAGACGAGTAGGTCCGACTTCAGTCGGCCCTCCAAAGATCCCTCGTTTCGTAGGCCCGACTGAAGTCGGACCTACTCGTTTCCTGTTCCTCAAAGGGGCTTTCTACTACAGAGCAGCTCCGTCCCCTTTTCCTCGCTCCCCTTTTCCTCGCCCGATGGTATACGCCCGTGTGAAGTTCACGGGGAGGCGGCCTTCAGTGGCTCGGGAAGCTCAGAATTCCCTCCGTCCCCTTTTCCGCCTCCTCCCCTTTTCCGCCTCTCCAGAATTCCCTCCGTCCCCTTTTCCGCCTCTCCCTGCCATTCGCTCCTGACCCCTTTTCTCCGTCCCCGCCCGACGGCAAGTCCTGGGGAGGGAGAAGGTCCGCGCCGGTTCGGCCGTCCGGGGAAAAAAAATTCACGAGGAGGCGTCAGGCCCTCGCCAACAGGCGCTCGTATTCCTCGTGGGGCCCGATCCAGAACCACACCAAGCCATCGGACGCGTCGGCCGCCAGAGCCCGATAACCCGACCCGGCCCGCACCGACCACAGCCGCCCCACTCGCTTCATGTGCAGCGACGGATGCCGCGGGTCCGCCCGCAGCAGTGCATAATGACGATCCGCCACCCGCCGCACGGTCTTGGGCAGCCGCGCATAGCATAACCAGAAGTCGGTCGTGGTGTGATGATTCACAGCGGGCGGGTCCGCCCGGCTCGATGCTCCTCCAGCGCCCGGTCGATCAGGGCGTCGAGCCGGCCGGCCCGCTCGTCGCGCTCGACCTGCTCATCCCACAACCGCTCGGCGTACTCCGCCAGCCACGCCTGGACGCGGGCCACTTCATCTGCGGAAAGATGCGCGATTGCGGTGGTGATCTCTTCGACTGTGCTCATCGGCGCCTCGCGTCTGGCGGGGGAACGATCCTTCGGTCAGCGTACCACCCGCTCCCCTCCTCGACAACCGATGTGAGAGCCCGGAATCGAAGACGCCCAACGACAAGGTTCAGCGGCAGTACTCCGTCCACTGCAACCGTAGGTTAGGCCATGACAATCGTCGATTCGGCTCCTGACCCCTTTTCTGCCTCCATGGTATTTCCCTCCGTCCCCTTTTCCGCCCCCCCCAGAATTCCCTCCGTCCCCTTTTCCGCCCCCCGTCCCCTTTTCCGCCCCCACAGAGTAGCTCCGTCCCCTTTTCCTCGCTCCCCTTTTCCTCGCCCGATGGTATATGCCCGTGTAAAGTTCACGGGGAGACGGCCTTCCGTGGCTCGGGAAGCTCAGAATTCCCTCCGTCCCCTTTTCCGCCCCCGGGAAGCTCAGAATTCCCTCCGTCCCCTTTTCCGCCCCGTCCCCTTTTCCGCCCCTCCGTCCGGCCCCCACCGAGAGGCAAGGAACCACGCATACATGAAACCCGGAACGATCGATGGAAGGGCATACAGTGAGCACGAGAACGTCACAAATTTCCCAGGCGTCCCATTTGGAAGGGTTGCAAGTAGCATTGGGAAAAGGAGCAGCACGACTACCAGAGACAGTGCGATATGCTGGAAGCGGCCCAAACGCGGGGTCCATGCAAATCGATGTAATGCCATAATGATCAAGAATTCTGTACAGGCACTCATTAGAAGCGAGACAATAAAGCCTGCAATTATAGAAAAATTGTACATATATTTCAAGAGCGTGCCCAGGGAGACGAGGGAGTATGTGGAGCATGCGAATGCAGCCACACAAAAAACAAACGAAAAGAAGATCGAAGCAATGAATCCCTTAGAAAAGAATCCCTTAGAAAAACCATTGTGTTTCCACGTTAAATATGTAAGACCAATCGATGCTGCCGACAGCAGCAGGGTCGCCATGAGCCAGAAGATCCCTGACAGAGCGAGAGGCAGAATCGTGCCGACAACTCGTGCAAGAGGGGTTGGAAAGGATCTGATCGAGAGTGTCACTGCGGCCGCCCCAGGCGCAAGTTCATGCTGTTTTTGGATGAGCGATACGCCAGGGAACCCAATAGTCACCGATGACATGCCCGACGGCTGAGTTCTCGGGGTTACCACAATCCATCTTCCATTAATCACATATTGATCATATTCAACTGTTTCATAATTGCTTCCAAACAATCCAAATTCCTGAGTTTTCCGACTTTGCGTCAAGTGTTCTCTGTATGCGTCCAATGTTCCTCGGCGCACCGTGAATCCAGGGGGTGCCACCGTAGTGGCACCCGTGATGAGCCGTTCTACCTCTGCATCTGTCAAGACATAGGGATCGAGAGGAACGCCTGGCAGGTGAAACACTCGATCCTTGAAGAATCCTCTTGAGATTGAGGCGGGGATTTCCTCCTGCTGTCCATTGACGACGTCAGCGACACGTTCCTCTGACCAAGCAGAATCCACAATCTTTGACATGACTGACCCAAATTGATTACTTTTTAAGTACAAAAAAATTGAAGGCATAAATGGAATTGCGATCATAAACATTACGATGATAGATAAAATATCCGCAAACAGCAACCAGCGGGTGCCCTGTCTGAGGGACCTGTGTGCCTTTCTTCGTGACTTGGGTCGCCTTCCCCCGATCGGTTCCTCAGACAAGTCTAGGCTCGCCAGTAGCTGTGGCGGTCGTGGGTCCAAGTCGCTGGAGTCCCACGATTCCTGCACCGGCGTTGCCGGCTCGACCCGCGATGTTGAGGTGGTCCCCTGCTGACCGACGGTGTTTCTTGGTTCGTCGTTCGAAACCCCGCTGGTGTTCAGCAGCTCCGCGCTTTCAGGTGATGCACTTGCAACGTCCTTCATTGGTGAGGGTGCTGCTGCATCTGGTGGCCCACCCGAACTTGACTGATGGGAGTCATTCGGTTCGGAACCCTCGGTCATGTCCCGCTCCTTTCGCACCGATCACCGAGTAAAGCCACCTGTTGCAAGGGAGTCGTACCGGAGCATCGACCTCCGCGGCCCCCACGGAAACCCGCTCGCCGGAGTTTCGAACTGCGTCCACCGGCTCGCCTCCTCCCACTGACGCTCGGCTCCTGTCCGCGGTGAGCCTGTTCTGAAAATGGGACCGACCGGATTGCCAGATCGCCGACATCCTGCCCATTTTCATGGTCTCAGGGTGCCGCTCGCGGCATGGCGACTAACATGAAGTAGACATCGAAAGTGACGCAGAATCCCCGGATTTGCGGGATTACACGTCCTAAATGACGTGACTTATCACGTCATTTAGGACGTGTAATCCTGAGCCGGATTTTCATCTTGCCGGCGAGGAACTCACCCCGCAAGAAATTTCTTGGATTTTTTCCTCCTGGATTCGATTCGGCCGGTGGTCCGCTTCCTTCCAGACGTTCTGGATGCTCTGGGTTCTCCCCGCCCCGTGCTCCGCCGGGAGATCAGGACACCGGGGCGACGTGCGATCCGAGTTACCCCGAAATCGGTGATCGGGGGCCCTTGCCGATCTCCCGGTTCGAGGCAGGATTCATCGAAATTTGATGACTTTTGGATTTGTTGAGGCGTTTTGAGGGACGATCGTCGCGGCCTCCTCGGTTGCGTCTCGATCGGGTCGTCCTGCGGGACGCGGCGGGGTTTCGCAGGACTTGTTGTTCTTGCTAGTTTAGGGGTCTTGGGGATTTGGGGAGATTTGTCAAATCTATGGAGGGAGATGGGGGAAGGGGGAGTTTGGCGGGGTGTTCTTGCGTCGATGACGGCGGGCCGCGGCTTGCCCTCCGAGGAGTCGTCGTGCGAGCGGCGGCCGCTGTTGGGAGCCGTGTTTTGTCCTTGTTCTGGGATCTGGATCTTGGAATTTTCAAAATCTGTTCGATACTGGGGATTTGGATTTCATTAGAAATGCGTGGGCGAAAATGTTGGGGGAAACTTGACTACACTTTCGGGCAAGTTGACTACACTTTTTCCCGAAAAACGTCGGGAACGGCGGTTTTCAGGCTGTTTCCGGGCGCGCACCGACTGCGCACATTGGTCCGATCCCCATATCTGGGATCTTGAGGATCTTGGTTTTAAGTTTTGGAGTTTGCTGGAGTTGCGTCGAACGGGTGTTGGGGTCGTTTTGCTCGTTTTCTGTCCGAAGTGGGTGACAAGTCCGGGTCGTGGGCGAGGGGCTTTGGGGGTGGGTGGTTTCTCGGGTCGCCGTTGGTTTTTTGGGATTGGGTGATCGTCGGGGGCGTGGGTCTCGATGGTTTCGAGCAAAGGGGACTCGCGTGGGGCCGGGGGTTCCGGCCTTGCGGTGGGTCGTGGCTTGGGGTCTTGCCGTGCTCTGCCCTTCGGTCTGCGATCGGATACCCCGGGTGGACCGTCCGGCACCCTTGTCGGCGGCCCTTCCCATCCCGGACATACGGGGACCCGGCCGGTTCAGGCCGACCCGAGGCCGCCGGAATCGGCCCCTGGCGCCGCCCGGGTCGGCGGGTCCGTGGAAACCGTGGGCGAGAGCGGTTCACCATGGGATCAGGAGTTACGCGGTCGAGGAAAAGGCAATGGCCTTCGGCGAAACGCAGATGACGCAGATTACCCAGATTAATAAAATGAGAATTCATGTATTAAATCTGCGTCATCTGCGTCATCTGCGTTTCGCCGAAGGCCCTCCTGAATCCGTTGTCGTGACCGAAGTGCGTCACTCCTCTGGACAAGGCCCGGGGCGAGGGCTGGCCGTGAACCTCAGTCGTTTGGCACTGGACACTTCTCACGGCTCCACGGTGGCGAACGCGGTGACCTTCACGGGGGGCTCGTCCTTCACGTTGGTGGCGATCTCCAGGACGGCGTTGTAGGCGCCGGGCTGGTTCGGGGCCTTCAGGGTGACGTTGAGCATCTGGACCTGGGCCTCGGTCTCGGCGGCCTTGGCGGCGGAGAGCTCGGGCCGGGCCGAGGTCGTCCCGGTGATCTTGAACGGCTTGGCCGAGCGGACCATCACGGGCCTGGTGACCGTCTGGCCCGCCTTGACCCGGCCGAGGACGAGGTTCCCGGGCGAGACGGTGACCGCCCCCTGGATGTTGGCCACGACCGAGATCGGGATCGCCTGGGCCTGGGGGTCGTTGGTGACCAGGGTGATCTCGTCCTTGAAGTAGCCGACCGGGGCCGAGGGATTCAGGGTGACGGTGGTCTGGAACAGGAGGCCGCCGCCGGTCTCCTGGAACGGCCCGGTGACCTTGGCCGTGACGTGCTTGGTGAGGGTCCTGGCCTCGACGACCCCCCAGCCCGGCTGGCCTCCCCGATAGCTCAGGTTCAGGACGAGCGAGGGGCTGGAGCCGCGGGAGACGGTGCCGAAATCGGCCACGCCCGGGTTCATCGCCACGTCTCCGCGGATGAAGCACCCGAGGTTCAGGTCTTTTTCGGCGTAGGTCGGGCCGGTGAGCTGCAAGGTCAGGCCCGAATCCTTCCGGCCCTGGAACCGCGTGGTGTCCAGGGTGGCCTCGATGGGGGCGCGGGTTCCGGGCGGGACGGTCCGGGCGCCGAGCTTCACGTCGGTGCAGCCGCACTTGGGGCGGTATCCGGCGATCTGGATGTCGGCACCGGTCGTGTTGACCAGCCAGAAGGTATAGCGGAGCTTGGTGCCCCGGGCGACGGTTCCGAACTCGTGGGCCGTCTCGGGGAAGAGGCCGTCGGACCAGGTCTGGGCCGTCGCGGACGAGCCGAGGAGGGCGACGGTCACCGCGAGGGCCAGGGCGGGAAGGACTCGACGCATGGGGAGGACGTCCCTTCAAGAGAGGGGAGAAGCGATCGGCGGCGACATCGGCAATTCGGTCGTTTCGCTCGCGAAATCATACCATGAGGGGGCCGCGATGGGGGCGGGAAATCGGGTCGCAACCGGCGCGCCGGGGTCGGCCGGGCGGTCGGAATCGCCGGGCCGGCCTGTTCGGCGGGTCGGGTCCATGATACCGTTAAGAGACGGCCATGTCGGGGCGCCTTCCGGCCCGCCCCGAGGCCCCTCTTCGGCCCGATCGGACGATCCCGCGATGCTCAAGCCCTCGGTCCAGGTCCGCGAGGAAGACGGCGTCCTGACGGCCGAGTTCTGGGACTGCCTGAGGCTCGACCCCGCCCCCATCGGCGACCTCCGCCGCGAATTCGAAGGCTATCACAAGAGGACCGGCAAGTCCGCCCTGGTCGTGGACCTCAACGGCGTGACGTTCGCCGGCTCGGCCGCCCTGGGCGGGTTCCTGGGCATCCGCAAGCAGGGCGCGAAGATCATCTTTTGTAATCTCGACCCGACCGTCCGCGAGGTCTTCCGCGTCTCCAAGCTCGACCCGCTGTTCCACTTCGCCGAGGACAAGCCGGCCGCCCTCGCCCTGGCCAACGCCCCGGACGACGCCCCGCACGCCCCCAACTCGCCCCGGCCCGACGCCCCCCCGCCCGGTCCCGCCCCGCTGCGACGACGACGACCGACCTGAACCAAGTCGAACAAAATCGACGCATCCCGACCGGGAGACGACACCCGATGCCCGCCCCTTCGCGGATCGCCGTGGATGACCTCGACGGCGTCCCCGTCGTCCGGTTCCTCGACCGCCAGCTCTACGACGATCGCACGGTCCGAGAGGTCGGCGACGCTTTGATGAGCACCGCGACCGCCAACCCGGGCCCGTTCCGGCTGATCCTGGATTTCTCCGGCGTGACGATGATCTCCAGCGCCCTGATCGGCCGGCTGGTCCTCCTCCAGCGCAAGGCCGATGCTTCCGGAGGGACGCTCCGGCTCTGCGACCTGGGCAAGCCGGTCTTCGACGCCCTGAAGACCACCAACCTCGACCGAATCCTCAAGATCGCCCGAGACCGCCGAGAGGCCCGAGAGGCGTTCGGCGATTGAAAGAGGGCCGTCCTGCGACCTCGCCGAGGTCCTCGGGTGTCCCTCCCACGAATCGATCGAGCCTTACACCCGGACCCGCTTCCACCCGCCCTGGAGGAACCTTGCCGCGATCAGCGTCCCCCTCACCGCGAGATCGACCAACATGGCGATCCAGGCGCCGTTGAGGCCCATTTCCCAGCCTCCTCGATCTCTCGGCAGGGTCAGGAGATAGGTCAGGGGGAGGCGGACGGTCAGGTAGCCGACGAGGACGATCACCCAGGGCCATCGGGTGTCCCCGGCGCCCCGGAGCGAGCCGGTCAGGACGTTGATCGTGGCCAGGAACGGCAGGGCGAAGGCGACGATCCGCAGGACCGGCACGCCCATCGCCGCGACCTCGGGGTGGGACCGGCCGAGGAAGAGGCCGAACATGCTCTCGGCGTTCGCATAAAGGATCGCCCCGAAGAACGTGATGAAGACGACCCCGCCGAGCCAGGCCGTTTTGGCGGACCTGGCGGCGAGGTCCGGCCGACCGGCGCCGAGGTACTGGCCGGTCAGGGTGCTCGCGGCCACGGCGAACGCCTGGACGGTCAGGAAGGCGATCGCCTCGCAGCGGATGGCGACCCCGTGGGCGGCGGTGGCCGTCTTGCCGATCTCGTTGATCAGGCTGAGGAACCAGAGCTGGCAGAGCGTGTTCGTGAGGCTCTCTCCGGCCGCCGGGAGGCTGACCCGCAAGATCCTCCGGGTCGCGTCGGCCGTCGGGACCATCCCCTTCCACGAGAGCGACAGGCCCGAGCGTCCCCGGGCGAGCAGGCCGAGGAGGATCAGGCCGCCGAGACCTTCGCCCGCGGCCGTCCCGAGGGCGACGCCCCGGAGGCCCAGCCTGGGCAGGCCGAGGAACCCGGTCACCAGCGACCAACTGATCGCCGCGTTCACGACGTTGATGACGAGCATCACATACATGCCCGTTTTCGTGTCGCCAGCCCCTCGCAAGCACGCCACGCCGACGACCTCGGCCGCCAGCAAGGGCGTGATCGCCAGGATGATCCGCAAGAAGCCGACGGCCTCGCTCGCCTCGGTCCCCTTCAGGTTCATGGCCCCGATGATCGCCGGGGCCGCGAGCAGGCCCGCCGCCCCGATCGTCGATCCGACGACCAGGGCCAATCCCATCGCCCGGCGACACGTCTCGGTCGCCTCGCGAAAATCCCCCTCGCCGACCCGCCTCGCCACCAACGCCGTGGCCCCGGCGGAGACCACCATCATCAGGCTGCCCAGCGACCAGAGCAGGTACGTCCCGACGGTCACCGCCGCGAGCTGCTCGTCTCCCAGGAACCGGCCGGTCAAAATCGTATCCGAGATCCCCACCAGATAAAGCAACGCCTGCTCGACCAGGACCGGCAGGGCGAGCCTCGCGACCTGCCCCGGGATCGATCCTCCCACGCGAACTCGGGGCGGGGCCGTCGAGACGTTCATGGAGAGATTGAACCGTCGAGGCGTCCGAGGCGCCAAGGGGAGACGGGAGGAGGATTTTGCGATCCGAAGCGGTGAGATCCCGAAGAGATCGTCACCGATCGCCAATCTCCGGACGTTGTGAAGTCTGGACAACCCGCCGCATCGGAGCGATCTTTCCCAGGAATGGACTTGCAACGGCTCGACTCGTGCCCGATCACGTCCCCAACCCTCAGGACGACACCCCGGGTCACCCCCGGCCCCAGGTCGCGAGGCCTCCGCCCCGTTCGCCAAGATCCACTTTTCAGTGGATTGGGATCGCTAGATTCAAGCACAATCTGTTCGTCGGATCGAGAATCGCGGAGGGCCTTGTGGACACGCTCATGCACTTACTCTCCCTGACATCGTGCGTCGCCATCCTGGCGGCCTGGACCCCCGCGCCGGCCGACGAGGCCGGGCGCCCTCTCGAAGATATGGGCCACCGGGTCAGGGATGTTGTGTTCAGCACGGAAGGCCGCCTCGTGGCGGTCTCCGATGCGAGGTTCTGCCTGGATGGCACGAGGGCGAGCTCGCTTCGGATCTGGGACGCGACGACCGGCCGGGTCGTCCGCACGTTGATGGAGGAACGCGACATCAAGTTCGTGCCCCCGTCGCGTGCCCTCGCATTCAGCCCCGATGGACTGAAGCTGGCGTCCGTCGGGCCGCTCCTCTGCGCCGATCCCACGCCCGGCGCCCCGCGCCCCCTGAAGACCTGGTCGGGCGGGAAGCTCCGGCTCTGGGACGTCGAGCGTGGCCGCCTCCTGGAAGAGGTGAAAGACCCGGGCCCGGTCTTCCAGGCCGTGACCTTCGGCAAGACGATCGCCTGCATCGATGAAGGGTGGAGGCTCCATGAGTACCGCGGCGACGCCGGCAAGGAACTGGCCTGTATCACCCCCAGGGGGGCCAGCCCGAAGGATTATCCATCCTCGCTGACCGCGAGCATCGCGTCGTTCGACCGGGCCGCGCGACGCGCCGTCGCGATCGTCGGCCGGAGGAAGACCATCCCGGGGCCTGCACCAGTGATCCTGGCGTTGTGGGACGCGGATCGGCCTTCGGCCCGCTATCTCGATCTCAGGGACACCTCCCCGGACGCCGTCGCGATCGATCCCGATGGGCTCAGGTTCGCGGTCGCCGACTTCGACAGCCAGAGCCATAACGTCCCAATGGACCAACAAGTCTTGGTCCGCGACTTCGGCTCGGGCGAGGTCGTCCAGGAGATGGAGAAGACCGACATCGGCCAGCCGTTGCTCATCCGCTTCAGCCCGGACGGGACCAGGCTCGTGGCGGGCGACGAGAAGGACAACATTGACGTTTGGGACGCTCACACTGCACGGCACGTCCGCCGCATCCAGGGCCCTTCGGGCCTCGTGCCTCGTGCGATCGTCTTCCTGGATGGCCGCGTGCGGGTCGCCAGCGGAGGGAATGGCCTGTTGCGAGGCGCCACCGCAGACGAGCCGGCCACCTGGGAGCCATTGGTGATCTGGGAGGCCGCGATCCGATAGCCCTGGGCGTATCCTCCGCTTCTCGACGACTTCGGACGCCCTGGATGACGGAGACCCGTCGATTCCCGTCCTCGACGCCGACCTCGGCTTCGAACCGATCGACACGATCCGCCCGAGGGCTTCGCTCGAAGGGCCGATCGCGATTCACGGCCGGTCGAGCGCTTTCTTGAGGGCGGAGAACCGGGCCTTCATGGCGGCGCCTCCGAGGCCGGGGTGGAGGAGCTCGGTTCCTTCGATTAGCCTTCGGGCCGGGTCTTTTCGCCCTTCCTTGCCGAGGGCGGCGGCCTGGCCGAGCCGGGCGAGGAACCAGAGGGGCGACCCCGACTCGGCCCGGTGGGCGAGCTTGCGGTACGACTCGGCCGCCTCCGCCGGCTCGCCGGATTTGAGCTGGAGGTCGGCCAGGTCGGCCAGGTCCTCGGGTCCGAGCGCCTCGGGCGAGAGCGGTTTCGGATCGTTCAGGACGGCCCTGGCTCCGTCGCGGTCGCCCGAGAGGAGCCGCCCTCGGGCCCTCCGTAACCTGGCCTCGGTCACCCTCTTCGGCGGGACGCGGTCTCCGAGGCGGTCGGCGATCAGGGCCTCGATCCCTCCGGCCCGGCGGCTGACCCGGTCGCTGGCCGAGGCCGACGCCACGCGGTCGAGGTCTCGGGCCAGGTCGAGCCGGACGTCGGGCGGGATCGTCGGCGGGAGGTCGCTCGCGGCCTTCTCGGCGTCCAGGAGCTTCTCGGCCGAGACCATGGCCACGATCTTCAGGGCCGAGACCCGGGCCCGGGCGGCGTCTCTCAGGGGGCCTCGGGCCACTCGTTCGATCGTGGCGAGGGCCTGGGACGGGTCGCCGAGGCCGGGGATCAGGTCCAGCCGGGCCCGTTCCAGGGCGATCTCGGCCTTGTCGGAGTCGTCCTTCGCCTGGGAGGCCAGGGCGTCGAGCGCCTTGCGGGCCTCGGCCAGCTCGGGGCCGATTTCCGAGGGGCTCGACCACGAACCGTTTCGCCGCGATCGCCTCGCGACGCATCGCCGAGGCGGCGAGCCGGGCGTCGAGCCATCGCGAGTGGTCGCGAGGGACCGACTCGAACAGGGCTTCGGCCTCGGATCGCTCGCCCTGGTCGAGCCGGTCGAGCCCGAAGAGCCATCGGGCCTCTCCGGTGCTGGGGTCGTCGGGAAACTGGGCGATCTGGTCGGCCAGGGCCCGGCGATAGCCGGAGACGGTCGGCCCGTCCTGCCCTTCGGCCAGGGCCCGGCCCTGGGCCAGGGCCCGGAGCATCCCGGCCCGGGGCCGAAGGGCCTTCGCGGACGGGTCGGCGAGGACCCGGGAGAACACGGCGTCCGCCCTGGCGAATTTCCCGGCCGAGAACAGGACGGCCCCGGCGCGGAACCGCAGGTCGGCCGCGCCCTGGGGATCGCCCCGGGCCTCGGACCGGGCCGCGGCGTTCAGGGCGAGCCGGGCGGAGCGATCGGGCTCGCCCAGGGCCTCGGCCGCCCGGGCCAGCAACGCCCAGGCCGACGGCTCGGCCGACGACGCCGGCTCGTCGATCGCCCGGCCGAGGTCCAGAAGGGCGAGCCGGCCTTCGGCCGGGGCCGATTGCACGAGCGCCTCGGTCCGCCGAAAGGCGTCGGCCTCGATGTCCGTCCGGGCCGGGCCGGGAGGCGTCGCCGCGTGCTCGGCCAGCCGGAGCCGGATCGCCAGGAGGTCTCGCTCGGCGGCCGGGATCGCCGCATCCTTCAAGGCCGCGAGCAGATCGCTCGCCCGATGCCGGCCGGCGGCGATCGGGACGCTTGCGGAGAGCCTCTCGGAGAGGCTCGTCGCGCCGGTCCTGGCCGAGGCGTCCAGCGCCTCCTGGGCCTCATCGAACCGCCCGGCCTCGGCCAGGAGCTCGGCCCGGAGCAGGTCGACGTGGCCCCGGAGGCTCGGCTCGGGGAAGGGGGCCTGGAGGAGCTTCAGGGCCTCGGCGCGATCGGAGGCCGAATTCGGCAACTTCAAATCGGCGCGATCGGCCAGGGCCCGGGCCAGCCGATATCGCGCGTTCCGGCCGAGGAGGTCGTCGGGACCGGCGACCACGGGCCTCAATCGCTCGACGGCCGAGGAGAGCGCCGAAGCCGCCTCCGCCGGGGCCCGACGATCCAGGGGCGCCCTCTCCGCCTCCGACGACCAGCTCCGCCCCCTCGCCCACGAGTACACGGCCGACTGGAACTCGAACTGGCGGCGGTCGGGATGCTCGGGGTTCCTCGTCGAGAACCCATCCAGCAAGGCGGATGCCGCCGACCACCGCCTCCGCCTCTCCTCCGGAGTCGAGGCCGACCCGGCGGCGCGATCGAGCGTGCCGGCGAGGTCCAGGGCGACCCGTTCCCTCTCGCCGATCGGCCGGGACGGATCGTCCATCGCCGCCCGCCGGGACTCCACGAACGCCTCGACCTCGTCCTCGACCGGGGCCATCAGCACCAGGGCCAGAAGGAGCATGAATCCCCCGAGGTGAAATCCGCCGATCTCTCCCGGGGATTCTATCCCTCAACCCCCCCGGCCCCAACTCACTCGGATGGCCCCACCGAACCGACCCTGGGCACGGTCACGCGATGCTCGCGGGCCCCTCGCAACACGGCCTCGCACAGCGCGATGGTCTTGAGGTTGTCCCGGCCCGAGATGTCGGGCTCGGTGCCGGTCTCGATCGCGAGGATCAGCCCGGCCATCGGCCCGGAGAAGGCGTCGGGGAACCAGGCCTCGGGCCATCTCGGGCGGTGCCAGGCCCCGCCGTCCCGCGAGGTCGTCCAGTCGATCGTGCTGGGCACGCGCTCGGGCCAGCCGGGCCAGCCGATCGTGCCCAGGGCCATCCCCTCGGTCCCCTCCACCCGCCAGCGGATGCCGAGGTCGGCCGCCGCGCCCTCGCGGGCCGGGCCCGCCCAGACGTCGTCCCACGACGCCGCCCTGGCGCCGTCGTCGTATTCCAGGATGTACAGGTTGATCCCGTCGAAATGATCGAATTTGGTCCGAGGATCGAGGCCCGTGCTGGCCAGGACCCGCGCCGGGTCGCCCAGCCAGTATCGGAACGTGTCGAGGTGGTGGATGCTCATGATGAACGTCGAGAGCGACCGCCCGCCCCGGGCCCAGGGCATCCAGTGGGGGATCGCCCTCATCTCGATCGTCGCCAGGACGGGAAGGCCGAGGTCCCCGCGATCGAGCAACGCCTTCAGGGCGCGGACCGAGTGGTCATATCGCATGTTCTGGTTGACCTGGAGCGCCACGCCCGCCGCCCGGCAGGCCGTGACGAGGTCCCTCGCCTCCTCGATCGACGGCGCTAAAGGTTTTTGCGCGAGAATGCCACGCACCTTTCTCGGATGATCCAGGATCCGGCGGATCACGCCCGGCTGGGCGGCCGGCGGCACGGCCACGTCGACGACCTCGACCGCCGGGTCGTCGAGCATCGCCTCCACCGAGTCGAACACCGCGGGGACGCCCCGGAGGGCCGCCACCTCGTCGGCCGAGGCCCGCGTCCTCGACGTGATCCCGACGACGCGGAAGCCCGACTCGCGATAGGCCACGAGGTGGCAGTCCCGGACGATGAACCCGGCGCCCACGACGCCGATCCCCAACGCCCGGGGATGATCGGGCATCCGGGCCAGGTGAGGGAGATCCTGAGCAGAGAAGGATTCTGGCATCTTCACACCTTCGATTGCCGAGCGCAGGGCGGTCGAGACGCCCTCATGGTACGCCCTCCGAGCCGCCAATCCAATGAAGAGTTTGTCAAGGGAATTTTTCGATCGGGAGAAGTCGTGGGTTGCAAAGTCGTTACAATCCTCCCATCCTGTGACCTCGGCGCGGTGGCCGCGACGAGTCAGGCACCCCTCTCCACGACAAGGGGCTGTCATCGTCGAGGCCGGGATGAGGCCCGCATCGCTGCGGGCCCGCCGTGCCGGACCTCCGGAGTCTGGTCTCTTGACGCATTGCATCTTCACCAGGTGGGACCGACGGATCGCTCGCCTCTTCGCCCTGACGGCCGCCCTCGGCGCCGTCTGCCTCGCGGCCCCCTCGGCCAAGGCCCAGTCCTTCGCCCGGCGGACCTCCGCGACCTATCGGCCGGCGTACTACACGACGTATGCCCCGAGCCGGCCCTCCTACTCGTACCCGCCGCAGTACCAGTACCGGTACCAGTATCCGCCGACTTATACATATTCCTCGGGGTACTCGTCTCCGGTGCAGGCGCCGGCCGCCGTCGCGGCGGCCCCGACGTCCTCGGGCGATCCGACCGGATTCCTCTCCTGGCTGAACGCGACCCGGGCCGCCCACGGGCTGTCCGCCGTCGGGTACGACGCGAACCTGGCGAGCTGGGCGGCCATGAACAACGGCCACCAGTCCGCCCGCGGGATGGGCCACTTCGTCATGGGGCCGGCCCGCAGGCAGAACTGCGCGATGGGCAATGCCGCCTCGATCGGCTCGATGTGGATGAGCTCGCCGGCGCACCGCGCCGCCCTGCTCGACCCCAGCATCCGCGCGATCGGCCTGGCCGGAAACGGCAATTACTGGACGTTCAACGCCTATTGAGGCGAGGCGATCCGGGTGGGAGCCCTCTCGGCGCCCCGCGCGCGCCGGGAGGGCCATTCCGAGGAATATTTTCATTGTCTCCGGGGTCGGGGCCCGGAATGATGGGGCGTCGCAGGCGACATCGATCCCCGGGGTCCGCTCATGTTTCCCATCTCGCTCGCCTCCCTGATGCTCCTGGCCGGGTCCGGGGTCTCGCCCCTGGCGGACGATCCGCCGGCCGGCGATCACGTCCGGCGTTCCGTGGTGAAAATCGATGCGACGATCCGGTCTCCGGACCTCGGCCATCCGTGGTCCCGGCCGTTCCCGATGGACGTGAGCGGGACCGGCCTGGTGATCGCCGGCCATCGCATCCTGACGAATGCGCACGTCGTCTGCTATGCCACGAGGGTGATGGTCCAGGGAGGCCGGTCCAGCGACAAGGTCGGCGCGACGGTCGAGGCGATCGCCCCCGGGATCGATCTGGCCGTCCTGAAGCTGGAGGACGAGGCGTTCTTCGACGACAAGCCCGCCCTGCCGTTCTCCTCCGCGATGCCCCGAGACCGCGAGAACGTCCTGGTTTACGGGTACCCGACCGGAGGGGCGAGCATCAGCGTGACCAAGGGGATCGTCTCCCGGGTCGAGTTCACGGCCTACGACCAGGACACCCAGGGCCTCCGCGCCCAGATCGACGCCGCGATCAACCCGGGCAACAGCGGAGGCCCCGTCGTGGCCGAGGGCAAGCTCGTGGGCGTGGCCTTCAGCCGCCTGAACGGGGCGGACAACATCGCCTACATCATCCCGACCGAGGAAGTCGAGACCTTCCTCGACGACGTGAAGGACGGCCGGTACGACGGCAAGCCCTCGCTGTTCGACCAGCTTCAGACCCTGGAGAACTCGGCCCTGAAGGCGAAGTTGAAGCTCCCGCCCGGCACCTCGGGCATCGTCGTCCACAAGCCCGAGCCGCCCGAGGGCCGCGAATCCCCGCTGAAGGAGTGGGACGTGATCACCCGGATCGGCGATCATCCCGTGGACAACACGGGGATGGCCACGATCGACGACGGGTCCGAGATCCGGTTCCAGTACTTCGTCCCGAAGGTCGCCCGCGACGGGAAGGTTCCGCTGACGATCGTCCGGGATGGCCAGACGATGGCCGTCGAGGCCCCGGTGGCGTCGCGGAAGTCCCTGCTCTTGCCCCCGCTTCGAGGCGGTTTGCCCTCCTACATCATCTATGGCCCCCTGGTCTTCACCGCCGCCACCAGCGACATGGTTTCCGGCTCCGAGCAGGCCCAGAGCGGCTGGTTCGCCTGGATGTGCGCCAACAGAGCCCCTCGGGCTCCGCTTCGCCGACCGGCCCCGGTTCCCGGGCGAGCAGCTCGTGGCGATCCCGATCCACTTCAACCACCGGACCATCCAGGGCTACTCGGACATGAGGATGCTCACGGTCAAGGAGGTCAACGGCGTCACGATCAAGAACCTCAAGCACATGGCCGAGACCCTCCGCGACCTCAAGGAGGACCTCGTGACCATCGCCTTCTACGAGGAGAACGTCGAGACGATCGTCCTGGACCGCAAGGCGATCGAGGCGGCCTCCGAGGACATCCTGGCCGAGAACGGGATCCGCAAGGCCGCCAGCGACGACCTCGCGCCGATCTGGGAGAAGAAATAGGCCGGCGGTCACCCGCCCAGCGGGCGGAACCAGCGGCCGAACTCCGCCCCGGGCGAGTCACCCCGGACGGCCCTCGCCGCCCTCCCCACGGCCAGGATCGGCGCGAGGATCGCCATCGCGCCGACGAACCCCCGCCACACGGCGATCCAGGCCGTCGGCGCCAGGACCGCGACCGTCCCGAGGATCGCCAGGGCGATCCAGATCGTGGGCGGCTCGCACGCCTTGAACAGGGGCCACGTCACGAGCCCTCGGCCTCGTCCGGGCCACGGCGGAGGCGGCGAGGGCCGTCCCCCCGCCCCGCCGTCCACCCGGAACGATCGCGTCTCTCGCTTCAATCGCTGAAAAAACGCCTTGTATCGGCAATCGTTGTGGAGGCCGAGGAACGTCCAGCCCATCGCCACGAGCCAGCCGGCCGCGGACCACCCGGGGCGACCGTCCCGGAGGCTCAGGCCGAACCCCAGGGCGAATCCCAGGGCCATCGTGAGCGCGTGATGCATCAGATAATCGAAATAGACCCCGCCAAGACTGGCCGTCCCCCGCCACCGGGCGACCTGGCCGTCGACGTGATCCAGCCAGTACGAGAGCCAGAGCGCCACGACCCCGGCCACGAACCCGAGGCGAGTCCCCGAGCCGATCAAAGCGGCGCCCGCGAGCCCGGAGGCCAGCGCCAGGGCCGTCACCGCATGGGCGGACAGCCCCAGCCGGACCGCCGCCCACGTCCCGAACACGGCCGACGGCCGGCCCACCCGCCGGGCCAGCCAGTTGCCGACCTCGGGCCCTCGGCCCTCGGAATGTTTGAACACCCGAGAGCGCAACTCGGCGAGCGAGGGTCGATCGGTCATCGTCGCGCCCCCGGAATCGCGGCGACCTCGGCCGGGGCATCCAGGTCGTAGATCGAATAGAGCCGAGTCACGCCGTCGGCGTCGGAAATCGCCTCGCGGAAGGTCGGCGAATGGCCCGAGAGCCACGGCGCAAGCCTTCGCGAAAGGGTCGGGTCGAATTCCACGGCCGCCTCGGGCACCGGCGGGCAGAGCATCAGATGCGTGAAGCCCTGACGGCGCAAATGATCGACGACCTCTTCGGCGGATTCGCCGCGACTCGTCAGGCCGGTCCGCCGGCGATGGGCCAGCTCCATCGTGTAAGGTCGAGGCAAGTAGAACCCCCGATGGTCCTGCCCCACGATCCGGGCGTCCGCCGGCAGATTCGCCGCGATCCACCGGCCGACGCGATAGGTCGGCTCGCGACGATCGAGGAAGGACTCGGCCGTCTCCCGACCCAGGACCACGCCGATCCCGTGACGGGCCCGGCCGACGGCGATCGTCGCCTCGAACGCCAGGATGAGCGCGAGAATCCCGACGAGCACGCGGCCCGGGACGCCCCGACGGTCCCACCATGCCGACGCGGCCCACGCCACGCCCACCGCCATCGGCCCGACCGCCGTGAGCACGAATCGCATGCTCTGCCTCACACACAAACAGGTCGTCAAGAACGCGAATCCCAGGAGGACCACGCCGACGACCCGCCTCGGCGGCCCGAGCAGCAGGAGGCCCGGCAGGAACAGCAGGAACGCGGGCCCGAACTGGTGCGCGAGGCTGTCGAAGCGGTCGGGGTCGAGCGTCATCGGGCCCAGGGCCGTGAGCAGGTTCCACGGCGAGACGGCCATCGGCCGCTTGATCGGGTCGAGCACGTCGTCGATCCCGGAGCCGAAAATCCCCCGGAAGAACGGATGGACGGGATTTCCCGTGAGGCCATACGCACGCAAGTACCACCCGCCGCCGACGAGGAGCGTACACGCCGCGAACGCGACGAACGGGCGGAATCCCCGGCCTCGGCCGAGCAACGACCCGCCCAGGACCGCCGCCCAGACCAGCCCGGGATACTTCACGCCGATCGCCATCCCGGCGAGCACCCCCGAGAGCGCGGCCGACCTCGTCGAGACCCGCCCCGAGACGACCAGGGCCGCGAGCGCCGCGTTGCCGAAGGCGGCGAGGGCGACGTCATTCAGGGGGGCGCCCATCCCGTTGGAGATCGCGGGGGTCAGCAACGCGATCGTCCCGGCCCATCGGGCGCGATCGCCCAGGACCGGCCGGGCGATCGCCGCCACGTTCGCCGCGAACGCCAGGCCCAGGACCCACTGGACCAGCCGGCACGCCACCGGCCCCCGGAACGCCAGGGCGACGGCGTAGAGCATCTCGACCACGAGCGGATAGGCCGTCTCGTGGAGGTCCGGCTCAAACGTCATCGCGCGATCGTGCAAGAAAATCTTCGGGACCTGGAGGTGATAGCATAAGGCGTCGCCATCGGTCACGGGCGACAGCGCGGTCAGCAACGTGCCGAGGACCGTGGCGATCAGGGCGGCGTCGAAGATCCACGACGGGAGGTCCGACGGGACCGAGGGACGCGCGATCGATCGCGTGAATCGTCTCAAGGCCAGGGACGCGGGGACCGCGCCGAGGCCCAGGATCAGGAGGAGTCCGCCTCGGCCGAGCGCGCCGATCTCCCCGAGAGCGAACGCGGCGAGGGACAGCGAACCGAGGCCAAGCGGGACGGCGAGGCCGAGGGCGTCGCACCGATTCTCGGGAACGCCGATCGACCGGGCGAGGATCGCCAGGCCGAGGCCCGCCGACCAG
Organism: uncultured Planctomycetota bacterium; assembly: GCA_963737655.1. GTDB lineage: Bacteria > Planctomycetota > Planctomycetia > Isosphaerales > Isosphaeraceae > JAQGHR01. The sequence goes on from CAVTTN010000002.1 coordinate 1,136,908, forward strand.
GCCGTCAGGAGTGCGAGAAAGAGGAGGTCGAGCATCGACGGGCGGCCCTCATCATCGGGGAGTCGGCTCGGGGGCGGGGAGGGCCGGGGCTGCGGAATTCACCACGGAGCCACGAAGGGCACGGAGGAAGACACGAAGGAATGCTGGGCCTCGTCGTCTTTGTGTCTTCCCCCGTGCCCTCCGCGGCTCCGTGGTGAATCTGTCGATCGCGCCTCGGCCCCTGGCCAGGAAGCCCGAGAGTTCCTCCGGAAATGCCCGGGCGCCAATCGCGATCGCGGGCAAGGAGCCGACGGCGAGGATCACGCCTCGGATCGCGGCCCCGAGCGGTCCGGCTCGGCCGATCTCGACGTGGGCCGCGAGGATCGCGGCGAGGCCGAAGCCCATCGAAAGACCCGCCACGCGGACCAGATGGAAGGCCCAGGCCCTCGCCCCGCATTCGGCGACGAACGCCGCGAAGCTCGTCAGCAGGAACACGCCGGAGTAGCCGATCGTCATCCCCCAGGCCACGCCCACGAGGCCCGAGCCGACCGCGCCGATCGTCCCGACCTCGAGGATCAACGCGAATCCCGCGGCCGTCGCCAGCCCGAGCCGCCACGGCCGGCCGACGGCCAGGAGCATCTGCCTGGCCGGCCAGGCCAGCGCCAGGAGGGCCGATCCGAGGACCAGCGGCCGGAGCGCGGGCAGCCCCTCGACGTACCTCGGGATCAGCATCCCGAGAAATGCCGGCGCGAAGACATAGGCGATCGCCCCGCCCGCCGCCAGGATCGGCGCCTGGGCCTCGGTGGCCCTCATGGCCTGGATCGCCACGGCCTTCGGGTCGGCCGTCCGCCCGAGGGTGGCGAGGAAATGGGTCGAGAGGACCGTCACGAGACGGCCGGCCAGGTCCAGGCCCCAGCCCGCGCCGAGGAGGGCGACGGTGTACAGGCCCGCCGAGCGCTCGCCGTCGGGGACGAAGGCGAGGATCAACGCGCGGTCGATCGTCATCACGGCGCCGAAGGCGGCCGTGTTCGCCAGGATCGGCAGGCCCACGCCCATCAGGCGGGCCGTCGAGCGGACGTCCCAGGCCCATCGGAGCCGGAGCGGGTTCGAAACGTGGAGATACGAGATCTTGGCGATCAAGATCACGCCCACGGCCGCCAGCAAGCCCCAGAAGCCGGCCAGCCAGAGGCCCGAGGCCACGGCGACGGCCGAGACGCTCGCCTCGACCACGTCCAGGCGGGTCGTCAGCGCGAATTCCCCCCGGGCCCGGAACACGGCGATCAGGAAGCTTTCATAGCGCTTGACCATCGCCAGGACGGCGACGGCGACGAGGCCCCAGGTCCACTCCGCGGCCAGGGGATCGCCGATTCGCGAGGGCGCCTTGAGCAGCGCCCAGGCGATCAGGGCGGCGGAGTAGAGCAAGCACGTCAGCGAGTTCGCGGTGTGGGCGACGTCGGCCACCCGGCGGGCCTCGGCGTCCCGCCCCGAGGCGATCAGGGCCGGGATTTCCTGGACCGCGCCGAGGCCGACGCCCAGGCTCGATCGGTTCGTGTTGTCGAGGAACAGGCGGAGGCCGGTATAGACGCCGAGCCGTGCCGGGTCCAGGCCCCAGCGGAGGGCCAGGGTCGTGAGCGTCCCGAGGGCGCGCTCGACCTGCCCGCCCAGGGCGACGATCAGGCCGTCGCGGGTCAGCCCGGCCACGGCTCGGCCACGCAGAACTGCGAGGCGCCGGGGTCGTCGGCCTCGACCGGGATCGGCCCCGATTCGACCACTCGAAATCCGTTCTGGGCGTACCAGGCGGCGGTGTCGTAGCCGAAGCGGTTGTACGAGACGTCGGTGTCCTCGTTATGGGCGGCCAGGCGGGCGGAGACGCGGACGACCTCGCGGCGGATCGCCTCGGCGGCGGCCGGGGCGTTGTGGAGGATCACCGCCGAGGTCAGGACGAGGTCGAATGAGCGGTCCGGGAACGGCAGCCGCATCCCCGAGCCCTGGACCAAATGAACATCCTCGCAATCGCTCAGGTATTCGCGCGCCCGGCCGATCTGCGAGGGGCTGAAGTCCAGGCCGACGATCGGGCAATCCAGGTGTCGCCGGAGCGCCCGGACCTGCTTGCCGTAGCCGCAGCCGACTTCGAGGATCGAGGCCGGCCGATATCGCGCGACCCGCCCGGCAATCCAGCGAGAGCGGGCGTCTCGGCCGGGCTGGCCTTCCTGTTCGAGGAAATAATCCGAACCGCCGCGGAGGGTCCAGTAGCGGCGAGGATCGGAATAGACCAATCGCCGCTTCAGGCCCGGCCATCGGCCCAGAGACCGCCGGAACGCCTTATGAATCACGTATTCGGCCCCTCGACGGCGGAGGGCCGCCAGGGCGCGAACGGGCAAGGACGACGAGGAAGGACGATCCACCGCCAGGCTCCATCCGGGGTGCATCGGGGCGACGGGCGGGAGTCTACGACCGGCCGGGAGGGCGGTCAAGGCGGATCGGCCAGGACGCCAGGAGGACCGATTGATTGGCGTCTCGCGGAGGCTGGTCTATAATGGTGGTGTCCGAATTCGGGGGGAATCCCGGTCCGCCAGCGGTTCAGGAGGGTCTTCCGCATGGGCGTCAGTCCCGGACGGTCGCGCGTGTCCGACACGTCCGTTCATGTGTTTGGTCGGGTGGTGCATCCGGATTGGTTCACCGTCCGGGCCCATCGTCGGATCGCTCGGACGGGCTGGGAGGCGGACGTTCGGATCATCGATGGCGGCCACGCGATCACCTGGGGTTCGGGCGAGGCCCGGGTCACCGAGGTCCTCGCCGGCCCCGAGACGCCGATGCCCGACCTCGGCCGGATGTTCCAGGCGCCGGTCCGTCGCGAGCGATCGGTGCGCCTGCGGCCCGAGGGCCGGGTCGAGTATCAGACGTGCTTCGCCGTCGAGAGGCTCGACCCCGAGGTCTTCGGCCTCCTGAGCGAGGAACTCGAACGAGACGCGGCCCGGGGCGACCTGTTCCATCAATTCGGCCCGTCCAGCCGGCTCGCCCCGGCGCCGATCAGCCGGGTCCACATCGAGCCCCGAGGCCGGGGGATCTCGATCCAGGCGTTCCACACCTTTCCCGACGAGCGCGCGATCGTCCGGACGCAGTCGCTCTTCGAGATCGCCGCCCCGGGGAAGAAGTGACGCGGAGAACGGCTCAGGACGAGGCCGTTTTCGACCTCAAGACGAGCTGAAATCGGCCCGAGACCGGGATCGTGGCCCCGGCGCCGGGGATCGGGTCGGCCTGGGGGGTGAGCAGGGTCACCGTCGCCGTGCCCGAGCCGCGTTCTCGGGAGAATCGGCCGGTCCCCGCGGTCGCGGTGAACGTGAACGTCCCGGGCAGGGGCGAGAACCCGGCCTGGGAGGGCCCGGTCAGGCTCAGGGTCACGGTCCCTCGGCGGGCGGTCAGCGTGAGCGTCCCCCCGGCGTGGCCCGAGGCGATGAAGCCCGCGGATCGCAGGCTGCCGGCGATCGTGGCCCTTCCCAGGCGAGGGCCCAGCCGGCCCGAGCCGGAGAATCGGTACGGGGTGCCGGCGTCCGGTGGCGCCTCCTCTCGCGAGAACGTGCCCTGGAACGTGCCGTTCAGGGCCGGGGCGGCCGGTTGCTTCGACGGAGAGACCACCTCGGCGAGCCCGGCGGCGAGGCCCGAGAGCATCGCCCGGGGCTCCATGCCCTCGACGGTCGGCGGCATGCCCTTCCGGCGGTTCATGACGAGCCTCCCTGGAGTGAGGACGGGAGAGAGATTCGGCCGCACCTCGGGATCAGTCGGAATTCCCCGGCAAGCGGCGACGCCCGGGGATGGAGGTCCGGGCCGATCGGCGATACTCTGGGTCGAGACGCCTCGATGGCCCCGCGGAGCCGATGTCCCATGACGATTCGAATTGTCCCGGCCGCGATGGCCATCCTTGGCCTGATCGTCTCCGGGGCGAGGGCCGAGCATGCCAAGATCAACCTGGAGGTCTCTTCCGACGGGAAGAAGCAGGAGGCGTTCGTCGATCAGACGCCGCCGGACTCGGGCAAGAATCCCCGGCCGGTCCTGAAGGCGAAGGCCGGGGCCACGATCAAGATCCAGTGGACGTTCACGAACGTCTATCCCCACAAGACGCTCGACGACGTGTTGCTCCACTCGTTCGTGGCGAGGGAGAAATCGGTGGGCCAGAAGGACCTGCCGCCGATCGACGACGACGTGGTCCTCCAGACCGCGTTCCGGATGGACTTCAAGCCCGGCGCCAAGGCCGGGGCCAAGAGCACGCTGAGGATCACCGAGCCCGGCGTGTACCTGGTGAGGGTCGAGAGCCGCGAGACCGGCAGCGACCACGAGCATTTCGCGGCGATCGACCTGGTGATCGAGCCGGCCGACGGGGGGAAATGAAATGACCGCCGAACCCGGGCGAGGGCCCGGCGGTCGGCGAGGCTCAGTGATTGTTGGGCCGGACGATGTCCTTCTCGGCGAACGGCCGGTCCTGGCGGGCGGGCTGGACGCCCATGTCCCGGACGCAATTGATCAGGCCGGTGCCGCATCGGGCCGAGTAGCCGGCGCGGACCGGCAGGCCCGCCTCGACGCGGAGCTTGTTCTCGGAGAAGGCCAGGTTGGCGAACGGGGGGAGGCCGGTGGTCATGGCCTCTTCCTCCCAGCCGGTCTCGAACACGCGCCGGCCCTTCATGATCCGCCAGGCGTGGATCAGCTCGTGGCCGATGATGATGTAGAGGGGGTCGTCGGGGTCCTTCGCCTGGGTGAAGACGACGCGCATCTCGGCGTCGCACCCCTTGCCCGACTCGATCACGTCGTAGAGGTACAGGCAGAGCTTGTAGTACTCGGTGTCGGGGATCGGCCGGGTGCCGTCCTCCATCTCCTGGAGCCAGGCCGGCGAGATCCCGATCAGGGCCGCGATCGCCGCCCGGGTCAGCCCGCTATTGAGGGCGTGGGCGCGGTCGAGGGCGTGGGTCAGGACCGACGTATAGGCCTGCTTGGGATTCACCCACATGCCTTCCTTCATCATCTTCTTCAGCTTCGGCGCGGCGGGAGGCCGGATCGACTTGATGAACCGCTCCTCGGACGTCTTCATGTCGCCCGGGTAGGGGATCACGCAGCTGCCGTCGGCGAAGTTGTCGGCCCCGGAGATGATGTAGAGGACGTGGCCGCTGCCGTCGATCTCCGCGAGGAGCTGGGCCCCGGTCGGCAGGGTCTTGAGCTGGTCGAGCGAGGCGATCACCTTGGTGTTGAAGGCGGCCGCCACGTCGCCCATCATCGCGCTGGAGTCCGAGATCTTCTTGCCGATCCTCGTCTTGAGGACGATCCCGGCGCTGTAGTTGGTCTGGGTGTTGGTCTGGGAGATGGCATTGGGGTCGCGCTTCTCCCCGATCTTGACCCCCGACCGCCCCGGCGTGGTCCCCGAAACCCAGCTCATGGTCGCTCTCCTCGGCTCTGTGGGTCCTGGTCGTTCCGGGGACGTCGGCCCCGGACCGCAGGATTGCCCTTATACCAGGGTCGGGGCGCCGATCCTAACGTGTTTGAGGTCGTGGTCTTTTTTTTATCATTTGCTTGATTAGCCCCGGTGGGACGGGGCGATCCGGCCCGCGGGGCCGTCGTCGCTTTCCGGGGGCGGCCGGGGCCGCTACACTGGAGAGGGACGGGAGACGGCCCGCCTTTGCGGGCCCCGGACCGGCCGAGCCCTTTGCATGACCCTCTCGATCGACCCGATCGTCGCCTGGCCGTGGATCGCGGCGGGGGCGGCGGTCGTCACGGCCCTGACGCTCTGGGCCTATGCCAAGAGGCTGCGAGACAGCCAGGGACGCTGGCGGTGGGTCGCCCTCTCCCTGCGGCTTTTGGCCGTCTTGATGTGCGTCCTGGCCAGCCTCCGGCCGATGGTCCTGTTCCAGAAGAAGGACAAGCAGACCTCCACCCTCGCCTTCCTGACCGACGCCAGCACGAGCATGACCGTCGGCGACGAGGCCGGCGGGCGGAAGAAGCGCTGGACCGCCGCGAGGGAGGCCCTGGCCGAAGGCCTGAAGGCCGCCAAGGACCTGGGCAAGAACGTCCAGAGCCACACGTATCGGTTCTCCTCCACGGTCTCCGACGACAAGCCCGACGACCTGGCCGACCCCAAGGGGACCGAGACCGCCCTGGGCTCCGCCCTGGAGGAGACCCTCAAGAGGCAGACCGGCGGCCGGGTCCTGGCCCTGGTCCTGCTCTCCGACGGGTCGAACAACGCGGGGAGGCCGCCGAGCCTCGCCGCCGCCCGGCTCAAGGCCCAGGGCGTCCCGGTCGTCGCCGTCGGCTTCGGCACCCAGACGGCCGGCGCGTCGAAGGACCTGGCCGTCCGCTCGATGAACGCCGGGCCCACGGTCTACGTCAAGAACGAGATGGGCGTCAGCGGGATGATCGGCGCCCGGGGGTTCGCCGGGCGGGAGATCGAGGTCGAATTGCTGGTCGAGGGGGAATCCACGCCCGTCGATCGCAAGAAGATCCGCGTCCCCGAGAAGGCCACCGAGGTCCCCGTGACCGGCCTGAAATGGACCCCGACGAAGTCGGGAGAGACCCGGGTGGCGCTCCGCGTGAAGGAGGAAGAGGGCGAGGCGATCAAGACCAACAACGTCTTCAGCTCGTTCGTCACGGTCCTCGGCGGCGGCCTGAACGTCCTGTACCTCGCCGGCCCCACCGAGGTTTGGGAGACGCGGTACCTGGTCCGGGCCCTGGACGCCTCGCAGAAGATCCAGGTCACCCAGAAGAAGCTGGTGAGGCCGGCCGAGGCGGACATGGACGCCGACTTCGCCCCCAATGCCTATGACGTGTACATCCTCGGCGACCTCCCGGCCGACTTCCTCACCGACCTCCAGCAAAAAGCGCTGGTCCGGGCCGTGGTCAACCGGGGGGCCGGGCTGATGATGCTGGGGGGTCGGTCGAGCTTCGGCGCCGGCGGGTGGGCCGGGACCGACATCGGCAACATCCTGCCCACGGCCATCGGCCCCGGAGACGGCCAGATCGAGCCCCTGGACGGCCTGAAGGTCGTGCCCAATCCCCTGGGGCTGGATAGCTACGTGTTGAAGCTCGCGGGCAACCCGGCGGAGTCCCGGCGGATCTGGGAGTCCCTGCCCCCCCTGCGCGGGGCGAACCGGCTGGGCCAGGCGAAGCCGGCGGCGCTGATCTGGGTCCAGTCCCCCGACGGCGAGCCGCTGATGGTGGGGGAAGACGGGCCCGGCAAGGGCCGGGTGATCGAGTTCGGCGGCGAGACCTGGCCCTGGGCCCGGTTCAGCGAGGAGAGCCGGCTCGCCCACCTCAAATTCTGGCGACAGGCGATCCTCTGGCTCGCCCACAAGGAAGACCAGAACGATAGCCAGGTCCAGCTGGTCCTGGACCGCCGCCGGGCGCCCGTCGGCGGGCGGATCGAGCTCTCGGTCCTGACCCGCGACGCGAAGGGCGAGCCGCTGCCGGGCCTGAAGTTCGAGACCACCATCACCCGGGACGGGGCCAAGACGCCCCCCGAGCGAGGCCCCGAGGTGTTTGGCCAGTCCGGCGACGCCAAGGGCACGCTGTTCGTCACCGGACCGCCCGGCGACGCGAGGATCTCCGTCACGGCCAAGGACGCCGCCGGCAAGGTCATCGGCACCGACTCCGCCCGGCTCATCGCCTACCAGGACGACCGCGAGCTCGAAAACCCCGCCGCCGACCTCAACCTCCTCCGCCAGGTCGCCGACCTCACCGGGGGCAAGTACCTCGCGCCCGAGCAGCTCGGCGACTACCTCAAGACCCTGGATAAGGACATCGTCTCCGAGTACATCACCCAGCGCGAGGTGAGGGTCTGGGACAACTGGTATTTCCTCCTGATCTTCACCATCCTGCTGACGACCGAATGGTGGCTCCGAAAGAGGCACGGATGGGTGTAGGGTGCATGCAATGCACCAGCCACGCGGCGGCCATCGCCGCCTCCCCGATCCTCTCCGAGATCCCCTCCAATCACGAAGAAAACGAGCGATGCGGTAGGCGGCCTTTCGGCCGCCGCGTGGTTGGTGCATTGCATGCACCCTACAGGACAATTCCCGTGGTCCCCGGACGTGCCTCCCTCGAAACGATCCTCCGACGCTGCGGGGTCGCCCTGTCGGCCCCGCAGATCGATCAGTTGTGGGCCTATCATCGCCTCTTGCGCGAGGCGAATGCTCGCTTGAATCTGACTCGCATCCATCAGTTCGAAAACATGGTGTTGAAGCACTACGTCGATAGCCTGCTCGTCCTGAATTTCACCGAATTGCCGTCGCCGCTGATCGACATGGGCTCGGGCCCCGGTTTGCCGGGAATCCCCCTGAAGATCGCCCGGCCGGGGGTGCGGATGATCCTGGCCGAACCCCGCGCGAATCGCGCCGAGTTCCTCCGCGAGACGTGCGACCGATTGGGTTTGGAGGGCGTGGAGGTCCAGGCGAGGAAGGTCAACGCGAAGTTCCCCCTGAAGGCCCGGGGGATCATCACCCGGGCCGTGGCGACGATCCCCGAGACCCTCGATCGCGTGGCCGGTTGCCTCGATGTCGGCGGCAGGATGCTGTTCATGAAGGGGCCCGATTGCTCCGACGAGGTCGCCGAGGCCGCGAAGTCCCACGCCGGACTCTTCCGCAAGGTCGGCGATCACGCCTATTCGATCCCCGGGACGACCCACGACCGGCGGTTGGTCGTCTACGAACGGCTCGAGGGCGAGGCGCCCGTTCGCGAGGACGACCGCGAGGCCGTTTCGGCGTATTCGGGGCCGGTCCGCGAGGTCACCAGCGACGCGAACCCGACGTTCAAGGTCGCCCGCGACCTGCTTTCGGGCCGGGGCATCCGCAAGCATCAACAAGCCCTGATCGCCGGCTCCCGGATCGTGGCCGAGACCCTGGCCCGCCACCCGGAGAACGCCCTGGCGTGGCTGACGACGGCCGACGGCCCGCCCCCCCCGCCGGAATCGCCCCCCGGATTGACCTGGCTCCGCCTCGCCCCGGCGATGTTCGCCGAGCTCGACGCCTCGGGGACGCATTCGCCGTTGCTGCTGGTCCGCGTCCCGGCGATGCCGGAGTGGTCAGGATCGGCCGAATGGCCCGAGGGCTGCACGCTGTTCCTGCCGTTCCAGGACCCGGAGAACGTCGGCGCGGCGCTGCGATCGGCGGCGGCGTTCGGGGTCTCGCGAGCGGTCTTGCTGAAAGAAGCGGCCCACCCGTTCCACCCCAAGGCGGCGAGGGCGGCGGGCCCGGCCCTCTTCGCCGTGCCGATGCTCGCCGGCCCGTCGATCCGAGACCTCACCTCCGACCCAATCCCGATCTTCGCCCTCTCGGCCGACGGCCCGCCGATCGCCGGCCACTCGTTCCCCGAACGCTTCGGCCTCGTGGCCGGGATCGAGGGCCCGGGCCTGCCCGAGCATCTCCGCTCGGCGAACACGCTGAGCATCCCGATTGCCCCTGGGGTCGAATCCCTGAATGCGGCGACCGCCTTGGCCGTGGCGCTTTATGAATGGAAGAGGGGGATTTAACCGCCAAGGCGCCAAGAACGCCAAGGAAAGGCAAGAGGAGAAGAGAGAGGAAGCAGAGAGGAGAAGAGAGAGGAAGAAAAGAGGAGAAGAGCTGAGGAAGAAAAGGGTAGAAGAGAGAGAAGAGAATCGTTCATCAAATTGCACTTGATTGCTTTCTTGTTCGCTCTCTCTTCTCCTCTTGCCTTTCCTTGGCGTTCTTGGCGCCTTGGCGGTTAAATCTTCCTCGCCTCACGGACCAGGTGGGGCAGCTCGGGCAGGATGATCCGCTCCATCGCCAGCTTCACCGCGGCTCGCGACCCCGGCATGACCAGCACGACCATCCGGGCCATCAGGCCGCCGACGGCCCGGCTCAGGATCGTGGCCGAGCCGATCTCGGCGTAGCTCAGCATGCGGAACAGCTCGCCGAAGCCGGGCATGGGCTTCGTCAGGAGGGCCGAGACGGTTTCATACGTCTGATCGCGGGGGCTGATTCCGGTCCCCCCGGTCAAAAGGGCGGCGTCAAGGTCGTCGCGATCCCTCCAGGCTTCCAAGAGGGGCCGCATCCGGTCGGGCTCGTCGGGCACGATCGCCCGTTCGACGATCCGATGGCCCGCCGCCTCGGCGAGCTCGACCACCAGGGCGCCGGAGGTATCGGTTTCGACGGTCCGGGTGTCCGAGACGGTCAGGACGGCCAGGCGGAGGGACTTCGGCGATTCGGAGCGGTGCTGATCGACGGCCGTGCTCATGGCGGTATCCCTTGCAAAGATTGCCTATTTCACCAATTTCGCCCGACGATGGGAACGCGGTTGCCGCCCTTCCCGGGAATGCGGTAGATTACCCGGGTGAGGCCAGGAACGTCCGGGCGGGAGGTCCGACGATGACGCGAGCCGGGGTCTTCTCGATCGTTCTGGTCCTGGCGGCCTGGTGCGGAGGTCCCGTCCCGAGTTCTCGGGCCGATCGGATCGTCCTCCAGGGGGGCGAGATCAAGGGCGTGGTGATCCCCGACCCGGCCCGGCCCAGGAACGTGGTGGTCCTGACCGAGGGGTCGGCCCGGCCCCTGGTATTCGACAAGTCCCAGGTCGTCCGCGTGGTCCGCGAGACGAGCATCCTCGATGAGTACGTGTCGCACCGGGACAAGGTCGAGCCGACGGCCCAGGCCCAGTACGATTTCGCCACCTGGTGCGAGGAGAACAAGCTCGCCGGGCTGGCCGAGCTGCACTTCCAGAAGGCCGTCGAGGCTCGACGCCTCGTTCGCCCCGGCCCACAAGAAGCTCGGGCACGTCCAGCAGGGCGACCGCTGGCTGACCTACGACGAGCAGAGGGCCGCCCAGGGGCTGGTGAAGGTCAAGGGTCGGTGGGTCTCGAAGGGCGAGAAGGAGAAGATCGACGCCAAATCGGCCCAGGCGGCCGAGCAATCGGCGTGGACCTCCCGGCTCAAGCTCCTCCGCCGCAAGCTCCTGTTCGACCCCGACACCCTCCAGAGGCAACAGGCCGAGACCCAGCTCGCCGAGATCAACGACCCGGCGGCGATCCCGGGGCTGCATCCAGATCTTCATCAACGACGGCGACGCCATGCGGATCCGCCTGGCCGAGATCATCGGCGGGATCACCGGCGTCGAGGCCACCGAGGCCCTGGTGCAGATGGTCGTCCGCGAGGCCGATCCCGACGTCCGCCAGTCGGCCGTGGACCAGCTCGGCCGCCGGGGCGACGAGGCGACGAGCCGCCTGCTGGCGGCGCTCAAGTCGAAGAACCCCGAGATCATCGGCCGGGCCGCGCTGGCGCTGTCCACGATGAGGGCCGTCCGCACCGTCCCCAAGATGATCGACGCGTTGATCCAGACCGAGAAGCGGCTGTTCTTCTCCCAGGCCGACCCCACCGCCCCGCTGCCGAACACGCCGGCCTACGGGTTCGTCAGCAGCTCGACGCCGAACATCCCGGCGAACATGCCGCCCGGGTTCGCGGCCGTCGGCTCGGTGCCGTATCTGACGGCGCCGGCCGTCGCCCCGGGCGTGATCGCCTTCGGAGGCGGTTCGGTCCCGGTCCCCGCCGGAGGGACGGCCACCCCGATGATCAATCAGGGTTCCTCCGACCCCAGGACGCCTCCGAGCGAGGTGCTGATGGTCTACCACAACATCGACGTCCGCCGGGCCCTGATCGAGCTGACCGGCGAGGACTTCGGGTACGACCAGGACGCCTGGAGGCAATGGGTCCAGAACTCGTTCCGGCCCGACGCCAACCGCCCTCAGCGGCGGGTGCCGCAGCCTCTGGGCCGGCGATAAGTCGGCCTCAACACCGCTCAACATTCGAGACGGGCGAACGAACATCGCTCTGACCGGACGGCCCCCTCGTCGGGGAAAGGGCTCGCTCGGCCGGGATCGGTCCCTTCGGAGCCTCCTCAGATGTCGATGATCGCCGCGTTCCTGGCCGTTTCGCTGTCGCTGGCGGACGAACCCGCGAAGCCCGAACTCCCTCTGGTGATCGCCCATGTGGAGGTCGTGGATCTCGACAGCCGAGGGCCTCTCCGCGATGCCTCCGTGGTCGTCAAGGAAGGCCGGATCGTCGCTGTGGGCAAGTCGGGCGAGATGGCGATCCCCGACGGGGCCCGGACGATCGATGGCACCGGGAAGTTCCTGATCCCCGGTTTGTGGGATATGCATGTTCACTTCAGCAACGCGACGTCCATGCCGCTGTTCCTGGCCAACGGCGTGACGGGCGTGAGGGTGATGTGGGGCAACCCGTCGTTCGGCTTCCCGATGGGGCCCTATCACTTCCGCTGGCGATCACAGGTCGAGGAGGGGACGCTCCTGGGGCCAAGGATGGTCGTCGCGAGCAACATCATGGACGGCCCGAAGCCGATCTGGCCGTCCTCACTGGGGCTCGACTCACCGGAGAAGGCCCGCGAGGCCGTCCGCAAGGCCAAGACCGAGGGCGCGGACTTCATCAAGGTCTACTCCAAGCTTTCGCCCGAGGTCTTCCGCGCGATCGCCGAGGAGAGCAAAGCTCAGAACATCCCCTTCGCCGGGCACGTGCCCTCGAGCGTGTCGGCCCGGGAGGCGTCAGCCCTCGGTCAGAAGACGTTCGAGCACCTGTACGGAGTCCTCGCCGATTGCTCAACCGGCCGCGATGAGATTCTGGTCAGGCGAGGGGCCTTGATCGCCTCAGGGAAGGACCTCGACGCTCTCCAGAAGGAGCTGGCCAAGCTCGACAACCAATCGCGGGAGACGTTCGACGAGGCCCTCGCCGCCGACCTCTTCGCGACGCTGAAGAAGAACGGGACGTGGCAATGCCCCACGCTCACGGTCCTCCGCGCGATGGCCTCGCTCGATGACGACGCCTTCCGCAACGACCCGAGGTTGAAGTATACCGACGCGATGACCCGATTCCGATGGGACCCGAAGAACGACTTTCGGCTGAAGTCCTGGACCGCGGAAGACCACGCGCGTCAGAAGGCGAGTTTCGCGAGGGCCTTGGACTGCGTGGGACGGCTCCACCGCGCCGGGGTGCCGATCCTGGCCGGGACCGACGAGCTGAACCCCTACGTCTTCCCCGGGTTCAGCCTTCACGACGAGCTCGCCTTGCTCGTCCGAGCCGGCCTCTCGCCCCGCGAGGCGCTCGAGGCCGCGACGATCAATCCGGCGAAGTTCCTCGGCAAGGAAGCGACGATGGGCACGATCGAGCCGGGCAAGGCCGCAGACCTCGTCCTCCTGGACGCCGATCCGACGGCCGACATCGCCAACTCGACGAAGATCCGCGCCGTGATCGTCCGGGGCCGGCTCCTCGATCGCGGCGCCCTCGACGCGATGCTGAAGAAGGTAGAGACGCCCGCGCCCGCCTCGGGGCCTGCCCCGGGCGGGTTCTGCCCGGAGCATTGAGGACACGTCGGGCCCGCGAGTTCGGGCCCGACCGAATTTCCTGGCCGCTCGACCTATCGCCTGGAGGCGGCCGTCGTCCCCGGCTTGGTGATCGTGAAGCGGTCCAGCTCCTTGCCTTCGGCCGAGAGCTGGCGGATCGTCAGCGACGGGCCATCCACGTCGGCGACGGTCAGCGAGTGGACCTGCGAGACGAACTTGTGGGTGAACCCCTGCCAGGTGTCGGGCTGGTCCTGCTGCTCCGGGTTATACAGGTGCTGGCCGCCGGCGCCGGTCACGAGGTAGATCACGCCCTCGGGCGAGGTGTCGGCCTTGCCGTCGAACGCCTTATCGAGGGTCCAGGCGCCGATCACCAGGCGGCCCCGGACCGTCTTGCCGTCCCTGCCGCCGAGCAGGGGGATGCCCTGGCCGTTCTTGTCGGCCTTGAACTTCAGCGGGTAGGAGCGCTGGTAGTTGTGGACGTGGCCGTTGAACACGACGTCCACCTTGCCCGCCTCCAAGAGGGGGGCCACCAGCCTCATCTGCTGCTGCTCGTAGTGCTCGCGGGCCGAGTTGAAGCCGGGGTGGTGGAAGACGACGAACCGCCAGGTGGCGTCCTTCGCCGAGGCCAGGTCGCCGGCGACCCACTCGCGGAGGGCCTTGTCGTTCCAGTCCACGTAGGGGTTGGAGTCGAGGAACGTCCAGTGGGCGTTGCCGTAGTCCAGCGAGAACATGGCCATCCGAGGATAGGCGTCGCCGGCGGCCGAGATGAACGCCTTGCGATGGGCCTCCGAGGCCACGAGCTTCGGCACGGAGGCGCTGCCTTCCTCGTTCTTCGGGCCGTTGAGCGGCTGGTCCCAGACCTCGAAATAGGCCAGGCCGTCCGGCAGGCGGTCGAGGTCTCGGGTGTCGGTGTCGTGGTTGCCCGGGGCGGCCACGAACGGGGTGGACCTCATCAGCGGGGCGGCCTTCTGCGAGGCCTCGTCCGCGTTGTAGATCGGCCAGAACTTCTCGCGATACTCGGCCAGGGTGCCGCGCTCGTACACGATGTCTCCGGGGATCACGACGAGGTCCGGCTTCTCCAGGAACGCGCGGACGGCCAGCGCCTGCTGCTCCGGCGTCTCGGCGCCGACGTCCCCGAACGCCACGAACCGATACGGCTGGCTCGCCGCCTTCAGGGCCTTGCCTTCGGCCGAAAACTCGACCTGATCGCCCTTCTTCACGCGATATTCGAAGGTGCCGCCCGGCTCCAGTCCGGTCAGTTTGGCGCGGTAGATCCGGTGGGGCGGGAGCTTCTCGACGGCGACCCGCCGGCCGCCGTCGACGTCGGCCTTCCGCCATTCCTTGCCGGCCCCGACGCGGTACTCGACGGCCCAGGGGGCATCGGCGTCGTCGGCGTGCCACATCAGGACTAGGGAATCGGCCCCCTTCGCCTCGCCGACCTGGAGGTAAGGCTTGACGACGAACGGCCCGTCGGCCAGGGCCGGCGAGGCGATCGCCAGGAGGACCAGGGAAATCAGGAGGCGCACTCTTCATCGTGAAGGCTCCGGGAACTCGCCTCGCCGTGACCCCGGCCCGGACCCCGATCCTCGATCGGGCGGCGGGCCGCGAGGCGAGGCCCCAGGCTACCGGATGACGACCGCCCCTGAACCCCGTCCGCCATGAGATTTGACGGAAGTTTTCGTGAAGGAGACGATCGCCTCAGATGTCAATGTCTTTCGCCGTGTACGCCTCGGCCATGATGAACTTGAACCGGGCCTCGGGCTCCTTGCCCATCAGGTCGCTGACGGTGCTCTCGGTGTAAGGGCGGTCATCATCGGGGACGACCACGCGGAGCAGTCGCCGCCTGGCCGGGTCGAGCGTGGTCTCGAACAGGAGCTTCGCCGGCATCTCGCCCAGCCCCTTGAACCGGGTGATGTTCGGCTTCGCGTTCTTCGGGAGCTTCGCGAGGATGCGGTCCTTCTGGGGGTCGTCGGCCGCCCAGTACGTCTCCTGCCCGTGAGAGACCTTGTACAGGGGAGGGCAGGCGAGGTACACGCGGCCCTCGGCGAAGAGGCTCGGCAAGTGCCGATAGAAGAACGTGAGCAACAAGGTGGCGATGTGGTGGCCGTCGCTGTCGGCGTCGGTCAGGAGGATGACCTTGCCGTAGCGGAGCCGCGCCGAGTCGTAGCCGTCGTCCATCCCGCACCCCAGGGCGCTGACGATGTCGGTCAGCTCCTTGTTGTCCAGGACCTTGGCCTTGCCGGCCTGCTCGGCGTTGAGGACCTTGCCCTTGAGGGGCAGGATCGCCTGGATGTCGCGGTCGCGGCCCTGCTTGGCGGAGCCTCCGGCGGAGTCCCCCTCGACGATGAAGAGCTCCCGACTCCTCGGGGTTCGTGCTGTCGCAGTCGTGGAGCTTGCCGGGGAGGTTCAGGCGGTTGGTGATCGCCGTCTTGCGGCGGACCTGGCTGGCGGCGGCGCGGCTGGCCTCCCGGGCCCGGGCCGCCTGGATCACCCGGTTGGCGATCGCGTCGCCGATGCTCTTGTTCTTCAGGAGGAACCCTTCGAGGGCCGGCCTCACGGCCGACTCGACGAGCGAGCGGACCTCGGGGTTGTTCAATCGGTCCTTCGTCTGGCCCTGGAACTGCGGCTCGTGGAGGCAGACCGAGAGCACGGCGACCATGCCCTCGCGGATGTCTTCCTCCTTGATTTCCATCCCTTTCTTGATCAGTTCGTGAGTGTCCATGAACTTGCGGACGGCCGCGCCGATGGCCTTGCGGAGGCCCTGCTCGTGGGTGCCGCCGTCCCGGGTGGGGATCGTGTTGACGAAGGAGCGGACGTCCTCGTCGGTGGCCTCGGTCCAGCCGAGCGCGAGGTTCACGCGGAAGTCGTCCTCGTCGCGTTCGAGGACGAACGGCTGGGGGGCGACCCTCTGGTCGTTCCTCGACCCGTTGATGGCGTCGAGGAAATCGGCCACGCCACCGTCGTGGCGGAACTCGGCCGAGGTCTTCCCCTTCTCGTCGATGAACTGGATCACCAACCCTTTATTCAGGTAAGTTTTCACGTCCAGGCGTTCGGTGATCAGCGTGGGGTCGAAGGACTGGTCGCGGAAGATCTCGGTGTCGGGCGTAAAGGTGATGGTGGTGCCGGTGCCCCGGGCGGGCTCGCCGGGCTCGACGCCCCCGAGCGGCTTGCCCCGGCGGTAGTTCTGGGTGTAGGTCCGGCCGTCGCGGCGGACCTCGGCCACGAGCGACTTGCTCAACGCGTTGACGACGCTGGCGCCGACGCCGTGGAGGCCGCCGGCCACCTTGTAGGCGTCGTTGTCGAACTTGCCGCCGGCGTGGAGGGTCGTGAAGATGACCTCCAGGGCGCTCTGGCCGGTCTTCGGGTGCTTGTCGACGGGGATGCCGCGGCCGTTGTCGGCGACGGTGGCGGTCCGGCCGTCGGGCCCGAGGGTGACGACGATCCGCGAGGCGTGGCCGTTCATGACCTCGTCCACGGAGTTGTCCACGATCTCCCAGAGGAGGTGGTGGAAGCCCGCCTTGTCCACCCCGCCGATGTACATCCCGGGGCGGCGGCGGACGGCCTCCAGGCCCTCCAGGACCGTGATCGAATCGGCGTTATACGTGCCCGAGGCCATCAGGGTCGTCCTCGATCGGGAGGCAGGTGCGAAATAGGATCTCGGAGGCTCAGGAGGCATCCTCGGCGGCCGGGCCGAGGAGGGCCCTGAGGCGTCGGACCTCGGCTTCCAGGTTCTCGGCCCTGGCCCGTTCGGCCGCGGCGGTCGCGCGCTCGGCCTCGGCCCTGGCCCGTTCGGCCGCGGCGGTCGCGCGCTCGGCCTCGGCTTTGGCTCGTTCGGCCGCAGCCTCGGCTCGCTCGGCCTCGGCGCGACCGTGTTCGTAGTCCGCCCGGATTCGCTCGTTCTCGGCCCGGATTCGCTCGTCCTCTCGAAGCCTCGCCCCAACCTGGAGGGCCTCGGTCTTCTCCTCGCTCGTCAGCAACGGCTGGCCGGTCGCCAGGTCGATCAGTCGGATCAAGGGGCCCTCGGGGACGAGCCGGAGGTTCAGCTCCTCGCTGACGAAACCGCCGTCGGCGTCGGGGACGAGTTCTTCATAGACGCCCTCCCGGAGCCTCAAGCCTCGGAACCGAGGGGTCAGGCATTCGCCGATCGGGTCGAAGAGGAAGTATTCGGGGATGCCGAGCCGGGCGTAGGTCTCGCGCTTCGGGCCGAGGTCCTCCTTGAGCGTATCCTCGGACGAGAATTCGAAGACGACCGACGGGACCGCCCCCTCGTTCCAGACCTTGAACGAGCGGCGCTCCGGCTCTCGGGGGACGCCCAGGATGACCATGCAATCCGGGCAGCGGACGGCCTTCGGATTGTGTTGCTCATAATAGAGAAACATATTCCCCGCGATGTAGGCATCCCGGCCCGCGAGGTGGTCGCGCAGGACCTGGATCAGGTTGATGGCGGAGGTCGCATGCCAGCCGGTCTCGCCCAAGGGTTTGCCGTCCTCCGAGGGGTAGAAGACCCCGTCTTCCGTGTCGCTCGTCCGGGATCGGAACGCGGGCGCGATCGACATGGCAATGACTCCTTACTGCTCGACCTGATCGACGGGCGGCACGGGCTGGGCGTCGTCGTGGAGGACCGCGTCGAGCGAGCCCCTCTGGAGGATCGCGTATCCCTTGCCCCCCCGGGCGGTCACCGGGTACTTCGTGGCCCGGACGACCTGGGTCGAGCCTCGATTCGTGCGGACGGTCAGCCCCTCGCGCTTCTTCCCCGCCAGGGCGAAGCCGAGGACGCGGTCCATCGCGTCGAGCCTCACGGCCGTGACCCCCTTGGCCGCCCCGGAGACCACGTTCGCCTCGCCGACCGGGAAGATCAGGACCCGGGCGCTCTTCGTGGCCAGGCAGACGTTCTCCGAGCCGTCGCTGACCTCCACGCCGACGACCAGGTCGTCGGCCACGGCCGGGTCGAGCCTCACGACCGACCGGCCCTTGCGAGTGCTCACCGCCGCGAGAGCCGCCAGCGAGAATCGCAGCACCTTGCCGCCGGCCGTCATCGCCACGATGTAGGGCGGCGGGGGCAACGCCGGGTGGCCGTTGCCGTTGGCCGAGGGGCCGTCGCCGTTGGCCGCGAGGTCGTCGATCAGCGTGGCCTGGACGGCCTGGCTCGGCGGGGGGGCGTGGGAGACGTCGGGCAGGCAGCGCGGGTCGTGGCAGGCGGCGCCGACGAGGTGCTCGCGGTCCTCGAAGGCGAATTGCTTCTGGATCGGCTCGCCGTGGCCGGTGGTCAGCGGGATGTCGTTGACCCTCAGCGTGTAGGCGATCCCGCGATCGGTGAAGAACGTGATCGACTGCCGGGCCCGGGCCCGGTAGACCCAGCCCACCGAGTCCTCGTCGCGGACCCGGATGCTCGCCACGTCGGTGAACGTCTTCTGCCTCTTGATCCAGCCCTCTCGGGTCACGATCACCCAGGCGTCCTCGTCGACGATGTAATCTTCCTCGCGGAACTCGATCGCGGGCAGGGGGCCTTCCAGGAGCTTCGTCCGCCGGGGGTCGCCGTAGGCGCGGCCGATCTCCTTGATCTCCTTGCGGATGATCTTCCACCGGGCCGGCTCGTCGTCCAAAAGGCCCTGGATCTCGGCGGCCTTGAGCCGTTTTTCCTCCAGCTCCTTCAGGATGTCGGCGATCTCGAGCTTGCCGAGGCGATAGAGCTTCGTCTCCAGGACGGCGTCGGCCTGCTCGGCGGAGAGGCCGAAGCGGCTCATGAGCTTCGGGGCGGCGTCGGGCTTGCCGTTGCTGTCGCGGATGATCCGGATCGCCTCGTCCAGGTTGTTGAAGACGATCGCGAAGCCTTCGAGGACGTGGATTCGCCTCAAGAGCCCCTCAAGCTCGTTGCGGAGCCTCCGGGTGACGACCTCCAAACGGAAGTCGAGGAAGTGGAGCAGGATGCTCTTGAGGTCCAGCCGGTCCGGGACCGCCACCTCGGCCCCGGCGGCGGGCAGGAGGCACGTCAAATTGGCGTTGAAGTTGGTTTGAAGGGGCGTGTTCTTGAACAAATAGGCAAGCGCCGCGTCGGCGTTCGCCCCGGGCCGAAGCTCCAGCGCGATCCGCACGTCGTCGGTGCTCAGGTCCTTCACGTTCGTGAGCTGGGGCACCTTGCCCTGGCCGATCAATTCGCCGATCCGCTCGACCAGCGCGTCTTTCTCAATCCCATAAGGAATCGAGCTGATCAGCACCTGGTTCGGCCGGTCGGGATCGAGCGCATACTCGCCCCGGAGCTTGATCGTGCCCTGCCCGGTCGCGTAAACCTGCTGGATTTCCTCGGGAGTGCTGAGGATCAGGCCGCCGGTGGGGAAATCGGGCCCGGGGATCGATTTCAGGAGCTTCTCGAGGGGGAGTTCGCGATTGCCCTTCAGGACGGCGTCGAGCAGGGTGAGCAGGGCTTCGCAGACCTCGCCGAGGTTGTGGGGCGGGATGTTCGTGGCCATCCCGACGGCGATCCCCGCCGCCCCGTTGATCAGCAGGTTCGGCACCTGGGCCGGCAGGACCTCCGGCTCCTCGGCCGTGGCGGCGTAGTTCGGCTTCAGATTCACCGTCCGGTCGCGGAGCTCGGAGAGCATCTCCTGGGCGATCGGCGTCAGGCGGCATTCGGTGTAGCGCATGGCGGCCGGGGGGTCGCCGTCGAGCGAGCCGAAATTGCCGTAGCCGTCGATCATCGGGTAGCGGAGGCTGAACGGCTGGGCCATCCTCACCAGGGCGTCGTAGATCGACTGGTCGCCGTGGGGGTGGTAGCTCTTCATGACCTCGCCGACGACCGCCGCGCTCTTGATATAGCGGCCGTCGGCCGTCACGCGGAGGTCGCTCCACATGGCGAAGAGGATGCGCCTCTGGACCGGCTTCAGGCCGTCGCGGACGTCGGGCAGGGCGCGCGAGGTGATGACGCTCAGGGCATAATTGAGGTAGCGAGAGCGCGTGGCCTCGGCCAGCGACACGTCCTCGACCACGACCTTCGGCCGGGGGCCGAGGTCCTCGATCCGTCGGTTCCGCTTCGCCATCGCCCCGTCACGCCCCCGGTTCGCCGTCCTGGAGAGGCCCCGTCCATCGCCGCATGACCTACCCATTTTAGCCGGATCGGACAACCCCAAGCAACCGCAATACTGTACAAAATTCTAGAATGGCCCGGGAGGGTCGCGATTCGGCCGCCGGTCGCGCCCGGGTCGTTGACGGCGCACCCCGGGGCGGGTTACATCCATTGTCCCCCGATGTGCCCAGATTCCCCAGCCTCGCCCGGGAGCCGCCGAGATGCGCAAGTATTTGGTCGAGTTGATCGGAACATTCTTCCTCGTGTTTACCGTCGGGATGACGGTCATGGATCACGACCCGTCCAAGGGGGTGATCCCTCCCCTGGCGATCGGGGCGGTGCTGATGGTCATGATCTACGCGGGCGGCCACATCTCGGGCGGGCATTACAACCCGGCGGTGACCCTGGCGGTGCTGATCCGGGGGCGGATCGCGCCGATCGACGTCCCGGGGTACCTCGTCGGCCAGTTCGCGGGGGCGGCGCTGGCGGCGTTGACGGCGATCTATCTCCACGGCGGGTTCCCGATCAAGACGGGCGACGTGCCGGTGGCGCAATCGCTCCTGGCGGAGTTCCTGTTCACGTTCGCCCTGGGATGGGTCGTCCTGAACGTGGCGACGAGCAAGGAGACGGCGGGCAACTCGAATTACGGCCTGGCCATCGGGTTCACGGTGCTGGCCGGGGCGTTCGCGGTGGGCGGGATCTCGGGCGGCGCGTTCAATCCGGCGGTGGCGCTGGGTGCGGCCATCATGAGGCTGATCAACCCGTCGCAGATCTGGATTCACATGCTGGCCGACTTCGCCGGGGGGGCGGTCGCCGGGCTGGCCTTCCGGTTCCTGAACCCGGACGACAAGTGAGCGGGCCGGGTCTCCTCCTCAGTTCAGAGGGTACTTGAATCTGTCGAGGATCGGCGGGAAATGGCACGGGCTGTGCGATAGGGATTCTCTCGACGAGAACACACATGAGCGGCCGCCTCCCGCCCGAGGCGGGCCGTTTTCCCTAACCGCGAACCGACACCCATGAACACCCACCGTCGTCCCCGGAACTTCAAGCTGGCCCTGGAAGAGCTGGACGCCCGGATCACGCCCGTAGCGGGCGCGGCCTCGGCGAGCGTGACGGCCTCGGTCCAACAGGCGGCGATCGCCCCGGTCACCACGGCCGCCGAGCACCGGGCCGAGCTCGTCGCCGAGAAGACCGCCGCCCGGGAGGCGCGCCAGGAGAAGCTCGCCGCCCAGAGGGAAGCCCGCCAGGAGAAGCTGGCGGCCCGTCGCGAGGCCCGGCTGGCCAGGCTCGACGCCCGGACCTCCACCACGGCCCTCCACAACCTCCGATCCACGACCGCCCAGGCCGCCACGGCCGCCACCCCGACGGCTTCCCCCGCCTCGACCTTCCGCGCCCCGGGCTCGAACTTCACCGGGACCACCGGCTTGACCGTGATCCCCTCGGCCACGACCACCACCGCCGCGAGTAACGGCACCGGGACGACCGCCGCCGCCTCGACCACCGACTCGACCGGCTCGACCGCGACCACGGCCGGCTCCTCGGGCGGCACGACCTCGACGACGAACGCCGGGACGACGGTCATTTATTATCCGACGACCGGCACCGTCTCCCCCACGGGCGTGGGCACGGCCGGCACCTCCACGGCCAGCGGCGGGCTCACCGGGGTGACGACCGGCCAGGCCGTCGGCACCACCGGGATCACCACCGGGGCGCTCGGCGGGACGTCCACCGGCGGAGTGACCACCAACGGCAGCACCGGGCTGGTCGAGAACACCTCGCTCTACGGCTCGCCGATCCAGCAGGAGCTGGCGGGCCAGCCGGCCGGCTCGTTGAATAACAACCTCGGCGCCGCCGCCCCGGGCTCGATCTTCAGCGCCTCGCCCACGTTCGACCCGACCAGCTCGATCTTCGGGGCCTCGCCGACCTACTCCGGCGGCAGCACCCTGCTCGGGTCGACGACTACCGGCGCCTTCCTGGGCCAGCCGGCCTCGAACCTGAACAACAACGTGACGAACCCGAACGTCGCCGGCTCGATCTTCACCAGCTCGCCCACGTTCTCCTATCCGAGCTCGACGTTCTCCAGCTCGCCGACGTTCGCCTCGGGGGGTTCGATCTTCAGCGCGTCGCCGACGTTCAGCAGCGCCCCGTCGCTCTTCGGCAACTCGGTCCAGTACGCCAGCACGGTGGGTGCGCTGTACCGGGCGCCGACCAGTTATTAAGATTTCCGGCTTCACGACCCTTCCGCCTCGGCCCGGGATGCCTTCCCGGGCCGTTGGCGTTTCTACGTCGCCCGGATCGCCGGCGGTTTCGGGGCGTGGTTCAGGCAGCGGCGGAGGCATTCGTAGCTCTGCTGGGCCGTCTCTTCGGCCCCCGCCGAGTAGTCGAACACCTCGACCGAGATCCAGCGGTCGTAGCCCGAGGCCGACAGGCAGCCGACGATCGGCCCGAAGTCCACCTCGCCCATCCCCGGCCCCCGCAAGTTCGTATCCTGGACGTGGACGTGACCCGCTTCCCGGGCGAACCTCGTGAACAGCTCGACCACCGAGCCGCCCGGGTCGCCGCTCTGGGCCTTCACGTCCAGATGGAGCCGAAATTTGTCGTGATCGACCCGGCGGATCAGGTCGTTCGCCTGCGCGATCGAGGTGAGGAAATTCGTCTCCGTCGCCGCCAACGGTTCCAGGCAAAGCTCCACGCCGCACGCGCCGATCGCCGGCATGACCGCCGAGAACACCTCCGCCGCCCAGTCCATCGCGTGGTGAAAATCGACCTCGGGGAGCAAATCCCGCTGCTTCGGCGAGCCGAAGACCATCACCGAGCCGCCCAGCGCCTGGGTGGCCTCGGCCAGGCTCACGAGATAGTGGGCCGTCTGACGCCGGACCTGGCGATCGGGCGAAGTCAGGTAAAATCCCTCGGTCCTGGCGAGCAACCAGTGGAGGCCGATCGTCTCCAGACCGGAATCCTCGACGATCGTCCGCAACTCCCGGAGCCTCCAGAGGGGAAGGTCGGTGATCTTGGGAGCCAGGGTGAACGGGGCGATCTCCAGGCCGCCGTAGCCGATCGCCTTGACGGTCTGACAAACCCGGGCGAAGTCCCAGCCCTCGAACAGCTCGTTGCAGATGCCCAGGCGGATCATCGCGATTCCCCCTTCGCCCCAGACCTCCTCAATCACATCAAGCCCGCATTTTGCGCCGTCGCCTCGATGGCAGCCCGGAGGGTCACGTAGACGATCCCGGCGTCGATCGCGATCGTCCCGACGACCATCAGCCAGACCAGGGGCCGCAAGGGGCGGACGAACATCGAGAGCCAGAACCCGGCCACGGCGATTCCCGCCAGGGTCGCGACGACCCCGAAGACGTCGCGATGGCAGGCGACGGCCAGGGCCCAGACCAACCCCGGCCAGCCTCGGAAGGTCCGTGCCTGGTCCAGGCCGCCGGGGAGCATCGATCCCCAGACCATCGGCACGAGCCGGCTCGTCAATTGATACCCGAGCAGGAGCCCCAACGCCAGGACGAAGGGGGCCGTGGAGAACCGCGACCGCCGGGGCCGGGAAGGTCGGCTCATGGCCTTCAGGACGCGCTCAAACGCCCGATCGGTCGAGGGGTTCATGGTCGGGGGTCGCCAGCTTCGCGGCCAGGAGGGTGTTCTTCATGAGCATGGCGATCGTCATCTTGCCCACCCCTCCGGGGACGGGCGAGATCCACGACGCGCATTGGCTCGCCGATGGGAAATGGACGTCCCCGCAGAGCGTCCCGTCTTCTCGACGATGGATGCCCACGTCGATCACCACGGCGCCGGGCTTGACCCACTCGGCGGTGACCGACTCGGCCCGGCCCACGGCGACGATCAGGAGGTCGGCCTCCCGGGCGATGGCCGGCGTGTCCTTCGAGGCGGTGTGGCAGACGGTCACCGTGGCGTCGCCGCCTCGGCCTTTTTGCATCAGGAGCAGGGCCATCGGCTTGCCCACGATGTTCGACCGGCCGAGGACCACGGCCCTCGCCCCGCTCGTGGCGATCTCGGCCGAGACGAGCATCTCCTGGACCCCCAACGGGGTACACGGGACGAACCGGGGGCGGCCGATCGTCAGGAGGCCGACGTTCTCGGGGTGGAACCCGTCCACGTCCTTCGCCGGGGCGACCCGTTCGATCACGTTTTGCTCATCCATGTGCCTGGGCAGGGGCAACTGGACGAGGATGCCGTGAATGGTCGGGTCGGCGTTCAGGCGATCGACGAGGTCGAGCAGGGCGGCCTCGGGGGCGTCGGCCGGCAGCCGTTCGAGCCGGCCGGCCATCCCGGCCGCCTTGCACGCGGCCCTCTTGTTGCGGACGTAGACCTCGCTGGCCGGATTGTCCCCGACGAGGACCGCCGCCAGACCCGGGACCACCCCGGTCGAGGCCGAGAACCTGGCCGAGTCCTCGGCGACCTCCCGCAAGATCGTCTCGGACAGGGCCTTACCGTCGAGGATGCGGGCGGGCACGGCGGGTCTCTCCCGAGGCCGATGGCGAGCGAATCCGATCCCTGCTCGCCCGATCTTACAAAAGCCGCCTCGGCGGATCGACCCGTCTCTCACCCTCGGCGATCAATCCAGGTCGATATAATTGATCCCGCTGTCCCACTGGGGAGGGGTGCCGAGCCGGGGGCCGGCGCCTCGGTAGTTGGCCCGGGTGGGGTAGACGACCCCGCCGGCGGCCGGGAAGTTCGGGTAGGAGAAGCCGGTCCCGACCTCGGGGCGGAGGACGCCGTCATAGCCCCTCTGGTAGAGCTGGACCGGCGCGGCCTCGGCGCGGAAGACCGACAGGGGGCCGTAGATCGGCATCGCGGCGCCCTCGCCGTAAATGCCCAGGGGGGAGTAGCCGCCTCCGGCGTTGAAGTTGCCTCGGATGTTGACGAACGGCTGGGGATAGAAGGTGCCGAGCATCGGCGAGGGGGCCACTCCGGCGACCCTCGGGGCCGAGGTCGGGACGTATCGGGGGGTCGTCCGGCGGGCCCGCGGCCATCCGGCGGAGGCCGGGGTCGAGGCCCCCAGGGCCACGACGCCCGCCAGCAGCAGGAGGGGGCCCAGGGCCCGGGTTCGGGCGCAAACGCGATGGCTCATCGGGGCGGCCTCGATTGGTGACGCCGGGGCCGAGGCGCGGGGGTCGGCCGCGCCTCGGAGAATCTTCAGCGATTCTACCCCATTTTTCGACCGACGGGGATGATTCTGACGGCGGCCCCGCCCTGGGCGGCGCGGATCAGACGATTGAGGACGATGGGTCAGTCCAGCGAGGCACCCACGGCCGAGGGCAGAAGGCGGTGCGACTCCTCGACGATCCGGGCCACGCCCTCGCCCAGGGGAGACGCCAGCAGCTCGTGGAACTTGCGGTCCAGGTCGGGATGCCGGGCCGCCGGGCCGGCGCCCCGGGAGGCGAAGTGCGGCCCTCCTCGCGAGCCATGCGCCGGGCTCTCACCCATCGGCGAGTCGGACCGGCCGAAGCTCGGCTCGCGGTACGCCTCCTCGACCGGCGAGGTCGCCGACTCCAGGTCCCACTCCGCGTTACCCAGCAGCACCTCGATCGACACATCCAGGGCCCGGGCGATCCTCCGCAAGGTCCCCGCCCGGGGCGTCTCGGTCTTCCCGCATTCAATCTGGTACAGGGCGGTCCGGGAGATCGCCGCTCTACTGGCCAGCTCGTCCGGCCCCCAACCCTTGGCGTACCGACAGTCACGGATACGCTTCGCCAGATTCATCGTCAGCCTCCTCGCACAAACAGGACTCGTCTTCGAACCCGACCAAAATTTACAAAACGGGAAGAAACGAGTCAATAAGCCATACCTCCGCCCCCGAATTTGCGCCAAATCGCTACGAAGCCAAAGATTTCGACAAAGAATCCTGTTTGCAAGCGTGTCCAAGGGCCAACAAGGCCGCGAAATGGCCCAAGAAGCGACAAGGCGGCCGTCGGCCCGAGCCCTGGGGGATCGAGGCCGACGGGCCTTGGGGGCGTCCCATGAATCGAATCACGAGGGCCTGGAGATCCCCGGGCCCGGGCCGTCGGCGGTTCAGGCGCCCTTGGCCTCGAGCTCTTTCATGACTCCCACGAGCAGCGCGGGGTCCTTCTTGGCCATCAGGTGGTCGATCCGGGCCGGGGGGAATTCCAGCTTCGTCAGGATGTCGGCCACTCGCTTCCAGAGCCGATCCTTCGCCTTGCCCTCGGCCAGGTAGAGCTCGGTGACCAGCTCGGAGAGCCTCTGGGACTGGATCGAGTCGTAATTGTTGTAGTAGCGCTTGACGATCTTCTGCTGATAGGGGGACAGATCGGCCATCGGGGGCCTCCGGGGTGTCCGGGCGGGGACCGTCTCGGGCGGATTCTAATCCAGGTCGGGCTTCTTCCGCAGTTTCTTGACGACCGACCGCCGCCCCTTGGCCTCGACCCGGCGGACCCGGGAGGCCATCGTCGGCTTGGTCGGGCGCCGGACCTTGGGCGGCCGGCTCGCGGCCAGGACCAGCTCGCGGACCTTCTCCAGGCAATCGTCGATGTTCCGTCCCTGGTCGCGGGTCTTCTGCGACGTGACGAGCAATTCCCCCTCGGTCGTCAGCCGAGCGGCGACGGCTTTCAGCAATCGATCGCGGACGGCCGGAGGCAGGCTCGGGCTGGCTCCGGGCGACCACCGAAGCGTCGCCTTCGACGCCACCTTGTTCACGTTCTGACCCCCCGGCCCGCCCGAACGGGCGAACTCGAACGAGAACTCGTCCATCGGGATCGCGATCCGTTCGGTGATGATGAGCATCGGTCGAGGTCCTGAAGCGGTGTGCCGATCATTCTAACGGATCGCGCGCCAAGCTGCCCGCGATTCGCCCGGCTTCCCGGCAATCCTCCTCCGAAGCCCGCCCTCCGTGATAAAACAGGACGGGGGCGAGTCGGCGGGTTCCACCCGCCTTACACATCGGTGGGGTCCGCCCACCTCTCGGGGCCTGTCATGGACGATCGCGAAACCCAGGGCGAGGTCGAGCGGGCGGCCCGGTCCCTCCTGGGCTGGCCGTTCAGCCTGCTCGTGGCGGGGATCTCGGCCGCCATGGTCGCCACCTGGCTGCCCCATTACCTGCTCTGGCCCTGGTGGCCCGACCTGGACACCTGGGCGACGATCGCCCAGGGGTGGGATTCGGGGATTCGCCCCTATCGCGACGTCGTCATCTTCAACTTCCCCGGGCAGATCTACGGCGCCTACGGCCTGGGCAAGCTCTTCGGCTGGGGCCGGACCTGGCCGGTCTTCGCGCTCGACGCCGCCCTCCTCCTGACCCTGGGCGGGCTGCTCGCAAGCTGGAGCCGCCGGTGCCTGGGGCGGACACTGCCGGGCCTGGTCGGGTTCGCGGCCGTCCTCTCGGCCTACCTGAACCTGGACTACACCTACGCCGCGCAGAGGGACTGGCAGGGGCCGTTGCTCGCCCTGGCGGGCCTGCTCATCGTCCAGCGATGGCCGGGCCCGAAAGGCCGGCTCGCCGCCTCGGCCCTCCTGGCGATGGGCTTCGCGATCCGGCCCCACGTCGTCCTCTTCGGGCCTCCGATCGCCCTGGCGATCTACCTTCAGAGGCCCGAGGCCGAGCCCCGATCCGCCACGGCCCGGAGGTTCGCGATCTGGGCCGCGCTTTCGCTCCTGATGGTCGCTCTGGCGTTCTCGCCGTTGATCTGGCAGGGCTTGATGGGCGATTTCGTCCGGGGGGTCCGCCAGGCCAGCTACGGGAGCCGGTACAGCCAGACGACCCGGAAATCCCTGGGGATGGGCCTCCTCCACGGGCTCTCGCTCGACCGCCTCGACCGCCCGTTCCGGCTCCGGGGGCCGGCCCTGGCCAACGAGCTGTGGGAGCGTCTGGAAGGCTGGAAGACCCTGGCCACGATCGCCCTGCTCATCCTGATCGCCCGGACGGCGCCGGACCGCGTCCGCCGGGTTGCGTGGCCGTGGGTGGCGGCCCTGGGGTTCGCCCTGCTCTATCGGCCCCTGCACCCGAAACCCCACCTCTATCTCGTCTTGCCGCTCCGGCTGACGTGGGCCTGCTCGCTCCCGCTGCTCGTCGATGGCCTGCTGAGGACGACGGCGAGGCGCCCCATCCTGGGGCTGGCCGGCACCCTGATCCTGCTCGGGGTGGCGGTCCCGGGCGTCCCGAGCTTCTGTTCGGTCACCGAGAGCCTCGACGCCCTCCGCGAGTGGAAACGATCGGACGAGCCCGAGCTCCTGCCCCGGACCGCCTCCGCCCAGTTCCACCCGGGACGGCCGGAATCCCCGTTCACCTGGCCCGACTATCGCCGGACGTTGATTTATTTGCGGTCCCGGACGTCCCCCGCGACCCCGGTGGCGAACCTCCTGAACAACGTCCCGTTCCCGGCGATCAACGGGCCGATCGGGCGGATTTCGCCGTTGCCGGCCGAGTCCGGCCTGATCTGGATCTGGTCGGTCGATCCGACCCAGGAAGACGCCTTCGTGAAAGCCCTGGAACGCTCGCCGGCCGGCACGGTGGTCGTCTGGTCGCCGGGCACCCCCACGTTCGACAAACGGCTCCAGATCCCCAAGCTCTCGGAGGCCGTTCGCCGCATGTTCCGTCCCGAGGCCAGGTTCGGGCCCATCGAGGTCTGGCGGAAACCGGGCGGCTGACCAGGAAAACAGGGAGACTCGCACCTCGCCCGCGACACACGGATCTCGCAGTCTTCGTCGGGCGGGCCCTGGCCTGCCGTCTTCGCGTCTCGGCGGGCCAGGGCCTGCCTGCCCTCCACGGGTGCGACCCGAGCGTGGCCCGCCGTGCCGCTCGGTTCGCGATCGCGCATTTTCCTGCCGGCTCCTCGGTTGAATAGGGGAAGGGCGGGGACCATAATGGACCGAGATCGACGCCCGCCCGGCCGGCCTCGCGCCCTCCGCCCGCGACCGAGATCCGTCCGCCCCTCCGTTTCGTTCCGTCTCGATCCGTCCCGCCCGGCCCCGACGAGCCCGCCCATGCCCGCCGCCACCCCGCCTCGCCGCAAAGTCGGTCTCTGGCTCATTGGCGCCTTCGGAGGGGTCGGCACGACGATCACTCTCGGGCTGGCGGCCCTGGCCCGGGGCCAGAAATCCTCGACCGGGCTGGTCACCGCCCTCCCCATGTTCGAGGGCCTCGACCTGCCCGATCCGTCCGACTTCGTCGTCGGCGGCCACGACATCCGCCAGGGCTCGTTCGAGGAATCGGCCGAGGAGTTCCGCCGCAATTCCGGCGTGTTCGATTCGGAACTGATCGCCGCGTGCCGAGCCGACCTGGCCGCCGCCTCCGCCCGCGTCCGGCCCGGGAC
This sequence comes from uncultured Planctomycetota bacterium, assembly GCA_963737655.1. Taxonomy (GTDB): domain Bacteria; phylum Planctomycetota; class Planctomycetia; order Isosphaerales; family Isosphaeraceae; genus JAQGHR01. The sequence continues at coordinate 1,166,564 of CAVTTN010000002.1, forward strand.
GAAGCTCGGCTCCGGCGCCGTGATCTCCAGGCTCGGCACCTGGGGCGACGCCAAGCCCGCGAGGACCGCCCGCGAGGCCGTCGATCGGATCGCCGCCGACCTCGCCGCGTTCGTCGAGGCCGAGAGGGTCGATCACCTGATCGTCCTGAACGTCGCCAGCACCGAGCCGCCGTTCACCCTGGGCGACGTCCACCAGAACTGGGACACCCTCAGCGCCGCCCTGGCCGACGGAGGCGCGGAGCTCCTCCCCTCCAGCTCGCTCTACGCCCTGGCGGCCCTCCGCAACGGCCACACGTATGTGAATTTCACGCCCAGCCTCGGCGCCTCGATCCCGGCCCTCTCGCAGCTCGCCGAGACGACCGGCTCCCTCCTGGCCGGCAAGGACGGCAAGACGGGCGAGACGCTCATGAAGACCGTCCTCGCCCCGATGTTCGCCGCCAGGAACCTGGACGTGATGAGCTGGGTCGGCCACAACATTTTCGGCAACCGCGACGGCGTGGTGCTGGACGACCCGGTGAACAAGTCGTCCAAGGTCGAGACCAAGGACAAGGTCATCACCCAGATCCTCGGCTACAAGCCGTCGACTCTGGTGACGATCGAGTACATCCCCGACATGGGGGACTGGAAGACGGCCTGGGACCACATCCACTTCCAGGGCTTCCTCGGCTGCAAGATGGCCCTCCAGTTCACCTGGCAAGGCTGCGACAGCCTCCTGGCCGCTCCCCTGGCCATCGACCTGGCAAGGCTCGCCGACTTCGAGAAGGCGCGGGGCGGGTCCGGCCTGATGAGGCACCTCGCCTCCTTCTTCAAGAGCCCCGAGGGCGTCGCCGAGAACGACTTCTTCAAGCAATTCGCCGTCCTGGCGGAATACGCGGCGAAGGCCGGGCGGTGAGCGTGAGGGTCTACCTCGAAGTGGACCCCAGGACGCTCCGATTGCCGCCAAGCCGACTCGATGGGGCCGACCCGATCAAACTCAAGGAGCAAATCCTGCGATTCGGCGCGGCGACGCATGAGATGCCGGATGTTTTCGTCTAATCGCGATCGGGCCGGTCTCCTGATGATCTGGGAAGCGGTCACGAGGGCCACCCGGATCGCGCTCCTCTCGCCCGGGACGATGATTCGAGTCGAAGTACTCGCCACCAAGGATAAGGACTTCAGCAAGCAACCCAGGGTGGAGGATCGCCTGCCGTGGCAGATCCAATCCGAATAGAGCTTCTCGAGGTTGTTTCTCGCATTTACCGCATCCTGCCAGGGATGCGATTGGGTCAACTCGTCTGCAACCTTGCGTCCCTGGTCGAGATGTCCATCGAGGCCGTTTGGACCGTGGAGGATGCGCCCCTCCTCCTGGAATCCGAAGCATTCCTCGACGAGCAGGTGAACCGCCTCGGGCTTTCGGGGCCCTCGTTCACGGAACAGGAACTCGAACTTATCCTCCAGGGGTCGGAGGAGTTCGAACGCCACCGGGACACGGACTTTCTTTCCTCGATCGCCTGGTGTCTTGAGGAGTTCTCCGAGCTTCGATTCGGAGAATTGATCGCGCTCCTCGTCGCTCATCACCGACGTCCTAACTCACCACGCGAGTGGGCGGCTTCGATCTGGGACATCAGCGATGAAGATCTCGAAGCGGTGATCTATAGGCTCAATTGGAGAAATACCGGCATTTCGAATACCACAACCATTGTGTCCATGTTCGGAACGAGCCAGGATGCCCGACCCGTGATCCTGCGACGGGCCTGGCTCGACACGTTGGCCCTCGCCGTTCGAACCGGAGAGGTCATCTCGGCGAATGATGAAGTCAACGGTCATGGCGCAGCCACCGATCCGGACGCGGTTCGATGCAGCCCGAGGATCGGATGGAAACCTGGACGGAACGAGATCGAGAACTCCTGGAATTCATCAAGTCCTTCCTCGAACAGCGGCCATACAATACGATCGACGCCGATTAAGGTGTCGATCCCCACATCACGCACCGATGATTCCAAACTCACTCTAGCCTGGGCCGGACCATGCGCCTCGCCTTCAGCACGAACGCCTACATGAAGTTCTCCTTCGAGGAGGCCGTGGCCCGGATCGCCTCGATCGGCTACGAGGGGCTGGAGCTCATGGCCGACGTCCCCCACGCCTGGCCCAACGGGCTCCTGCCAGGCCCGAAGAAGGCCATCGGCGCCGCCATGCGCAACGGCGGCCTCGAATTCTCGAACGTCAACGCGTTCATGATGAACGCGATCAACGACTACCGCCAGCCGTACTGGTATCCCTCGTTCATCGAGCCCGACGAGGGTTACCGCCGCGTGAGGATCGACCACACGAGGCGGGCCCTGTCCCTCTGCGCCGATCTCGGCGCCCCGCACATCACCACCGAGCCGGGCGGGCCGATCGCCCCGGGCCAGGCCCGCGAACAGGCCGTCTCGCTGTTCGTGGAGGCGCTGAAGCCGCTGGCCGAGCATGCCCATCACCTCGGCGTGATGCTGTTGATCGAGCCCGAGCCGGGCCTCCTCGTCGAGACGACCGACGAGTACCTGGAGATCGCCGAGAAGGTCGATGCCCCCTCGATCGGCCTGAACTTCGACGTCGGCCACGCCTTCTGCATGAGCGAGGACCTCCCCAGGCAGATCGCCAAGCTCGCGAAGCACACGCGCCACTATCATTTCGAGGACATCGCCGAGACCCGGGTCCATCACCACCTGATCCCCGGCCTCGGCGCGATCGATTTCCCCGAGGTCGTCGCCGCGATCCAGGCCACCGGCTACGACGGCTGGATCACCGTCGAGCTGTACCCGAACGTGGACGACCCCGACGGCGCCGCCCAGGCCGCGTACGACAAGCTCAAGCCCCTGATCGACGCCCCGGCGCCCTCCCGATGACGCTGAAGCCGTACTTCCAGCTCGTCCGCCTGCCGAACCTGTTCACGGCCGCCGCCGACCCGATCGCCGGGGCGATCCTGGCCGTCGGCGCGACGGTTTCGCCCCGCCGATGGCTCCCCCTGGCCCTCGCGTCGGCCGCGATCTATGCCGCCGGGATCGTCCTCAACGATGTTTTTGATTACGAGATCGACAAACGGGAGCGCCCGAATCGCCCGTTGCCCTCGGGCCGCGTCTCGCGACGGTTCGCCGCCTGGCTCGGCTCGCTGTTGATGATCGGAGGGGTGGCGCTGGCGGCCGTCCCGGGGGAGCGTCCGCCGCTCTTCGTGGCCCTGGCGCTGGCCTCGGCGGTCCTGGTCTACGACGTCTGGGCCCGCAAGACGGTGCTCGGTCCCGAGGTCATGGGGCTCTGCCGGGGCCTGAACCTGGCGCTCGGGTTGAGCCTCGACCCGGGGTTCGGCGGGCCGTCGGCCCTGATGGCGGCGGGGGCGTTCGGGCTGTTCGTCGTCGGCCTGACGTGGATCAGCCGATCGGAGGTCGAGGAGGGGCGGTCTCGGGGCGTGGCGGCGGGGATGGTGATTCAGGACCTCGCGATCCTCGGCCTCTTCGCCGCGATCTTGAGGGCGGCCACCTTCCCGGGCGCCGGCTCCGAGCGGCCGATCTTGCCATTGGAAGGCTTGCTGGTCCTCGGGATGGTCGCCCTGATCGTCAACGCGAGAGTCGGCCGGGCCTGGGTGGAACCGACTCCGAAAACGATCCAGATGGCCGTGAAAACCGGCGTCCTGTCGCTGGTGTGGCTCGACGTGGGCCTCGTGGCGGGCGTCCGGGGGCCGGGCCCGGCCCTGGGCATCGCGGCCCTTTGGCTCCCGGCGTTCGTCCTGGGTAAATGGCTCTATTCGACGTGATTTCGAGACGAGGGCGTCCGCGATGAGGCTCGGCTACAACACCAACGGCCTCGCCCACCACCGATTGACCGACGCGATCCGCCTCCTCGCCGACGAGGGGTTCCGGAGCGTCGCCATCACCCTCGACGCCGCCGCGCTCGACCCGTTCGGCGATCCGATCGCCCTGATGTCGCAGATTGAGGAAATCCGAACCCTCCTCGACAAATCGCGGATGACCTGCGTGATCGAGACCGGCGCCCGCTACCTCCTGAACCCGAGGATGAAGCACGACCCGACGCTGATGGACCCCGATCCCGTCCGCCGGAACGTCCGCATCGACTTCCTCAAGAGGGCCATCGACCTGGCCAGCGAACTCAACGCCGAAGCCATGTCGTTCTGGTCGGGAATCCTCCGCGATGACGCCTCGGAGGTGATCGCGATGGGGCGACTGGTCGAGGCGCTGAAGCCGGTGCTCGACCACTCCGAGCTCAGGGACGTCCGGCTCGCCTTCGAGCCCGAGCCGGGGATGTTCATCGACACCCTCGCCCGGTTCGCCGAGCTCGACCGGCGCCTCGCCCACCCGCGCTTTCAGATGACGATGGACCTCGGCCACGTCCACTGCAATGAAGAGGGGGCCGTCGCCGACCACATCCTCGCCTGGGCCCGAGGATCGCCAACGTCCACATCGAGGACATGGTCCGGGGCGTCCACGATCACCTGATGTTCGGCGAGGGGACGATGGATTTCCCCCCGATTTTCGACGCGTTGCGCGACGTGGGTTACGCCGGGAGCGTGAACGTCGAGCTCAGCCGCCACAGCCACATGGGCGTGGAGGCCGTCCGCCGGTCCCGAGCGTTCCTCGGCCCGCTCATCCACGGCCGGTCGGGGCCGACGACGTCCCGCCTCACATCCGCTCCACCGTCCTGATCCCCAGCAATCCCAGGCCGAGCTGGAGGGTCCGGGCGGTCAGGTCGCAGAGGGCCAGCCGGCTGTCTCGTCTCGACGGCGATTCGGCCTTCAACACCGGGCAGCCCTCGAAGAACGTGCTGAACTCGTTGGCCAGGGCGAACAGGTAATCCGTCAGGACGTTCGGCTTCAGGTCGGCCGCCGCGAGCTCCAGGGTCTCCGGCAGACGCAGGATGCGGACGCCCAGGGCCCGCTCGGCCGGGTGGTTCAGGACGATCGGCGGGCGGGCCGACCGGATCGCCTCGGGGTCGATCCCGCCCTTGCGAAAGATGCTTCGAATCCTGGCATAAGCATATTGAAGATAGGCCCCGGTGTTCCCGTTCATGGCCATCATCTTCTTCCAGTCGAACACATAATCGCTCATGCGATTTTGCGAAAGATCGGCATATTTGATCGCGCCGATCCCGACGACCTCGGCGACCCGGGCGCGCTCGGCCTCGTCCAGCTCCGGGCTGTTCTCGTCGATGACCTTCCTCGCCTCGCTCACGGCCTCATCCAGCAGGGATTCGAGGCCGATCACGTCGCCGTCGCGGGTCTTGTACGGGCGGCGGTCGCCCCCGAGGACGGTCCCGAAGGCGACGTGCTGGAAGTCCGTGCGGTCGTAGCCCCAGCGGCGGGCCACGTCGAACAGGCCCTTGAAGTGGTCGGACTGGCGGTGATCGACGACGTACAGCACCTGGTCGGGGTCCCACGTCTCGGCCCGGTAGCGGACCGTGGCGAGGTCCGTGGTCCCGTAGTTGTACGCGCCGTCGCTCTTGCGGACGAGGAACGGGGCTTTTGACCCCTCGACGAACACGGCCAACGCCCCCTCGCTCTCGACGGCCAGGCCCTTCTCCTGGAGGTCGGCCACGACGTCGGCGAGCATCGGGTCGTAGAAACTCTCGCCGAGCTGGACGTCGAAATGGACGTCCAGGCGATCGTAAATCCCCCGCAAGGCGTCCAGGCACAGGGGCATGAACCGTTCCCAGAGGGCGCGGTTCTCGGGGTCTCCGGCGTGGAGCTTCGCGGTCTCCTCCCGGGATTCGTCGGCGACCTTCCGTCCGAATTCGATCACCCGATGGACGTCGGCGAGGCTCAAGCCCGAGCCGTCATAGGTGTTATTGAACAGGGCCTCGGCGTCGGCCGTCCTGCCCTGGGCCTCCAGGGCGAGCACCTTGCCGTGCTTCTCCTCCAGGTTGTCGGCGGCCTTGATGTGCGACTGGACCGAGCGGTACAGCCGGGCGAGCTCGGCCACGGGGTCGGCCTCGAACGCCGATTCCATCCGTTCGTGCTTCCAGCCCCAGAGGATCATCCCCATCTGCGAGCCCCAGTCGCCGAGGTGATTGTCCCGGATGACCTCGTGGCCCAGGGCCTTGACGATCCTCGACAGGCTCTCGCCGATCGCCGTCGAGCGGACGTGCCCCACGTGCATCGGCTTGGCCACGTTCGGCGACGAGTAGTCGATCACGACCGTCCTCGGAGCCTCGGGCGGGACGATCCCCAGCGCGTCGTCGTCCAGCAGGTCGCCCAGGGTCGAGGAGATCCAGTCATCCTTGAGGCGAACATTCAAGAATCCGGCGCCGGCGATCTCGGGGCGATCGGCCATCGGCGCGAGGTCGACGGCCTCGGCCACTTTCTCGGCGAGGTCGCGGGGCTTCACGCCCAGCGCCTTGGCCAGGGGCATGCAGCCGTTGGCCTGGTAGTCGCCGAACTTCGGGTCGGTGCTCGGCCGGACGGCCGAGGCGAAGGCGGACGGGTCGCCGCCCGAGGGCGTCGCGGCGGCGAAAGCGGCCCGGAGGCGGTTCAGGACGTTCATCGGTCGTCTCGGATCGAGAGGCGAGGAGGTCATTCCGAGCCGGCACCGGGGCCGGGCCGGACGCGCGAGGGGTCTCGCCAGTCGATCTGGGGGGCGTCGCCCCAGATCTCCTCGAGGGAATAGTAGACCCGCGCCTCCTCGGCGAACACGTGGACGACGAAATCGCCGTAGTCGATCAGGGTCCACCGGCCCTCCTCGGCCCCCTCGATCCCCATCTTGTGCTCGCCGACCTTCTTCATCTCGGCGTCGATCTCGTAGGTGATCGACGACGCCTGCCGCCGAGAGGCGGTCGAGGCGATCACGAAGAAATCGACCAGGGGCGTGGCGCCTCGGAGGTCGAGGACCAGGATGTCCTTCGCGCGGTTGTCCTCGGCGATCCGGGCGCAGAGCTTGGCGTGCTCCAGGGCGGCGTTGAGCCGGCCGGGGAAGGTCCGGCCCACGGCCGACGACGGCACCGCGTCCTGGACCTCGTGAGTCCCTCGGAGCCGCTTCGGCAGGCCATTCGCGGCGATCGAAGCGTCTTCGGCGGCGGGGGCCGGGCTATCATTCTCGGCCGGAACGGCCGTATCCTCGTTCATCTCGGGCATGCGTCTCAGGTCCCAAAGGCGGACGGCTCAAAAGATCGCGACGCCAGGCCGACACGACGCCCGGAAAATGGGTTCGTGGGCGGCGAGGGCGCGATCGGCGAACATGGCATTGTATCCCGAAGGCGAGGGGATTCCTATGGGGTGATTTCCGTAGGGTGCATGCAATGCACCGTCGAGTCGGGCGGGTGAAACCCGCCGGCATGTGGTGGGCGGCCGAGGGCCGCCGCATGTTGGTGCATTTCATGCACCCTACTTTCCGGTCGTCACCTGGACCCTGGCCGGCGATCCGGGCGCGTCTTCGAGCTCGACGCGGAGGCCGGAGCCTTCGGTCTTCGGCTTGAGGCGGAACGTGATCGCGTGGGGGCCGGGGGCGAGGTCGGCGTCGATCATTTCGCCGATGGGGACGCTTTTGCCGTCGATCTGGGCCTCGGCCACCGCCGCGGCGGGGTCGATCCGGAACCGGACGGTCCCCGGCGTCGAGACGTCCACCGAGAACCCGGCCCGGCCGCTCGGGCCGATCGCCTCGGCGGGCAACGTGCCGTCCACCCGGCTGTAGGCCGGCACGTTCAGAGAGGCCGAACCCGGGGCGTCGGTCCTCCACCGCCGGACCAGCCTCGCCTTGCTCACCGAGTACGGCCCGACCTTGCCGAGCTCGGAGAGGAACCGCACGAGGTCCAGCAATTCGGGCCGGGTCAGGGTTTCCGTGAGCCCGGCGGGCATCAGCGAGCCGGCCTCTTTTTTCGCCTCGATCGACCCGGCGGGGATCGTCAAATCGCGGCCTTCGGCGTCGCGGAGGACGGTCTCCCGGTCGTTCTCGCGGAGCTTCACCCCGGTCAAGATCCGGCCGTCGTCGGTGGCCACGGTCAGCGAGTGATAGCCTTCCTTCACGGCCTTGTTGGGCTGCAAGATCGAGTCGATCAGGTAGTCGATCGGGGCGCTCGCGCCGATCGATTCCAGCCCCGGCCCGACCTGCCCGCCGGCCCCGGCGATGGCGTGGCAGTTCAGGCATTGCAGGGCCGGGGCGCGGAAGATCGCCTCGCCTCGCGAGGCGTCCCCCTGGGCGATCACGTCGGCGACCATCCGCCTCATCTCGGCGTCAGTCAGGGCGACCGGCTCGGCGGAGAGGCCCCCGGCCTTCGTGAAGGCTTCCAGGAGCGCGGGTTCGGACCGACCCGACGAGCGGACCGTTCTCACGGCGATTTTCGCGGGGTCGGGCGCCACGGTCTTGCCGGTAAGAGCCCTGGTGAGCGCCTCGCTGCCGCCCTTCTGGTTCATCAGCCCGGCGACGAGCACGGAGGCGTTGGTCTCCGGGAGCTTCGGGTCGGAGAGCCGCTCGACGGCCCTCTCGGCGCCGAGGTTCGGATCGATCGCGGCGAGGGCGATCGTCGCGGGCTCGCGGAGGTCCGACGATCGGGCGAGCTCGTCCAGGGCCTTCCGCGAGTCGTCCCCGCCGAGTCGCGCCAGCGCCATGAACGCCGCGATCCTCACGCCGAACGGCTCGGCCGGGTTCCTCGCCAGGGACAGGAGCTCCGCCTTCAACGCGCCGACGCCCCAGGCGCCGGCCGCGACGATCGCGGCGGAGCGAACCGCCTCGTCGCCGGGCCCGAGGAGCGTGCCGATCCGCGCCAGGTCCCCTTCGGGCCGGACCTTGCGGGCCCCGGCGGCGGAGGCCAGCGCCCGGACGATCGCGGCGCGGCGAGGGGCCGGCAGGTCGCTGCTCAGGGCGGCGTCGAACGCGGAGGCCAGGTCCTTCGGCGTGCCGAGGCTCGCGATCAGCCCGGCGGCGGCGTCTTCGCGGTCGGCCGGGATTTTTCCTTCGCGGAGCGACGCCAGCAACGGCCCGACGATCGCCGGGGAACCCGCCGCCCCGAGGACGAACGCCAGCTTCTTCGAATCGCCGCCGAAATCCAGCTTCCCGGCCTGGAGCGCCGGGAGCCAGTGCGGCTGGAGCTGCCGGGCCGTCAGCCAGAGGGCGTATTCGAGGAACTTGTCGGGCGTCCCGCGATCGAACGCCGTCATGGCGGCTTCCACGGAGCGGACATCGGGCACGTCGGCCAGGGCGCGGACGGCCTCCAGGCGGACCCGGGGATGCTCGTCCGAGGCCCGGGGCGCCAGCAGGCCGAAGGCGTCGGAAATCCGTCCCTGCCAGTGAGGGACCACGCGACACGCGGCGGCCCTGGCGCGGAAATCGGGCGACTTCAACACGCTCGCGAGCAGATCGGGCTCGGGCACGTCGATCGTCTGGTACATCCAGAGCGCTTCCAGCCGGTCGTGCTCGAAATTCGCATCCTTGGGGTCGAGGTTCTTGACCCACTGGGCGAGCTTCGGGGCGACCTCGGCCGCGCCCTTCTCCTTCATCACCCGCTTGGCGAAGTGGCGGGTGAACCCCTCGGGGGCCTTGAGCGACCCGAGGAGGCTTTCGACCGAAGCCCCTTCCAGCTTCGGCCGTTCGACGAGAGGACGGTCCTTGGCCGTGACCCGCCAGATCCGGCCTCGGGTGTGGTCGCGCCGGGGATCTCGGAAATCGACCTCGCCGTGCTGGATGATCGGGTTGTACCAGTCGGCGATGTAGATCGCCCCGTCCGGGCCCATCTTCACGTCGATGGGACGGAAGGCGCCGTGGGTCGTCTTGATCAGTTCCTGCTTCTCGCGAGACGCGAAGCCGGAGCCGTCGTCGCTCAGGACGAACCGGCAGACCCGGTTGGCCCGAAAATCGTTCGTGATCAGGTTGCCCTGCCAGTCCTCCGGCAGGTGCCGGCCCGAGGCCAGCTCCAGGCCGCAATGCTTCGGGCTGCCGGGGTTCAACCCGGGCAGGATGCGGACGGCGTCGGGCGCGGTGAAGTAGTAGGCGCCGGGGACGATGTAGTTGATCCCCTCGCCGCCGGCGCCGTCGGTGGCGAACGAGGCGCCCCAGGCGTCCTGGGCATAGCCCCAGGGGTTCACGAGGCCGCGGGCGAACACGTCCAGCCTCATCGTCTCGGGCCGGAACTGCCAGATCCCGCCGCCCCCGAGCCGGCTCGGCCCGTGAGGCGTTTCGATGTGACTGTGGATATAAATCGACTGATTGAAGTAGAGGAGGCCGTCCTCGCCCCAGTGGAACGTGTGGATGATGTGGTGGGTATCCTCGGTGCCGAACCCGGAGAGGACCACGCGGCGGGAGTCGGCCTTGCCGTCGCCGTCGGTGTCCTTGAGGAAGACGATCTCGGTGGAGTTCGCGACGTAGGCCCCGCCGTCGCCGGGCTCGACGCCGGTGGGGATCAGCAGGCCGTCGGCGAACACGCGGGTGGAGTCGGCCTTGCCGTCGCCGTCCTTGTCTTCGAGGACCAGCACCTTGTCATTGGCGGCCTGGCCCGGCTTGATCTGCGGATAGACCTCGCTCGACGCCACCCAGAGCCGCCCCCGGGCGTCGAAATTGATCCCGATCGGCTTGGCCAGCAGCGGGTCGGCGGCATAGAGGTTCACCTCGAACCCCGGCGCGACCTGGAACGACTTCCGCTCGACCTCCGGGTCGGGGTCGGGGATCACCGTCAGGTTCCTCTGGGCAAACGCCGAGGAGGGCAGGGCGATCAGCACGAGGAGGGCGAGACGTCGCATGAGAAAAGTCCGCGGAGGAAGGCCGTCCAATCCCGTCGAGCGACTCTAGCAGGGCCCTCGCCCCTTGCCCACGACCCTCTCCCGGATTTGAAGAAGGGGACCGAAACGCAGATCACGCAGATTACGCAGATTGAGAGAAGAGCTTGATTTCAATCTGCGTAATCTGCGTGATCTGCGTTTCGGTCCCCCGCTCCCTCCTGGCTTCCGGAAGGCCCGGGCCCGGGATTCCGGCGCCTTGCGGGCGGGCGAGGGGCTGTTATGATGCGGGGCCAGGCGCCCGGAGGTCCGGGCCGTTCGTTCTCGATTTCGCCCTTTCGGGAGACGCGCAGAGATCATGGCCGACCACACGATGCTCATCGGCGAGGCCCTCGTCGGCGAAGGGAACGAGATCGCCCACATCGACCTCATGATCGGGACCAAGACCGGCCCGGTCGGCGTGGCGTTCGCCACCGCCCTGGCCAATCAGTCCAACGGCCACACGAATTTGCTGGCGGTCCTCACGCCGAACCTGGCCGTGAAGCCCTCGACGGTCCTGATCACCAAGGTCACGATCAAGGGGATGAAGCAGGCCGTGCAGATGTTCGGCCCCGCGCAGAAGGCCGTGGCCAAGGCCGTGGCCGACAGCGTGGCCGCCGGGGTGATCCCCGCCGACAAGGCCGAGGAACTGGTGATCGTCTGCGGGGTGTTCATCCACCCGGCCGCCGAGGACGACGCCAAGATCGAGCAGTTCAACTACGAGGCCACCAAGATGGCCATCGCCTCGGCCATGCACGGCAAGCCCACCGCCGCCGAGATGATCGCCGGCAAGGACACCGCCAAGCACCCGTTCGCCGCCAACAAGGCGTGAATCCCGTGGTCCGTCCATCGCCGAGGATCGGGTGGCATGCCCACGTCCGCGTGGGCATGTCTTCGGACCGGGTCTGACCGAAGACATGCCCACCCGGACGTGGGCATGCCACCCGACCAGGCAAGACGGTCCAACCTTCTCGCCCTCGACCCGAGGCAAGGGAGAAGGTTCCTGGCGCCTGCGCCGCGGGTTTCCGACGAGGATTCGCCCTCTCCGAACCGAACCGAGCCAAGCCGAACCGAGCCGAGCCGACGCGATGAAGCCGACGATCCTGGTCCAGCTCGACACCGACCCTCAGCCCAGCGTGTTCGACTCGGTCGTGGCCGTGGATTCGGGGGTCGCCCACCTGTTCCGCCACGGCGGAATCCGGGCCGAGGCCGTTCGCGACCTCGTCCACGGGGCGTTGTTCACCCGGGGGCCGGCGGATTTGAAGAACACGGCCATTTTCGTCGGAGGGTCGGACGTCCGCGAGGGCGAGGCAGTGCTCCAGGCGGTCCTGGACAGCTTCTTCGGGCCGTTCCGCGTGTCGGTCCTGTTCGACCCCAACGGCTGCAACACCACGGCCGCCGCCGCCGTCCTGGCGGCTTTGAAAGGGTCGGGCGGGTCCGTGAAAGGCCGAAAAGCGGCCGTCCTGGGGGCGTCGGGGCCGGTCGGCCAGAGGGTCGCTCGGCTCCTGGCTCGCGAGGGGGCCGAGGTCGCCGTCGGGTCGAGACGGCTCGATCGCGCCGTGGCCACCGCCGAGGTCCTTCGAACGACCACCGGGGCGACCTTCTCCCCGTTCGCCTCGGGCGAGGCAGACGAGCCGGCCGAGCCCCTGGAAAACGCCGAGATCGTCGTCTCGGCCGGCGCCGCCGGGGCGCTCACGCTCCCGAAATCGGCCCGCGATCGCCTCGAGCACCTGAAGGTCGCCATCGACCTCAACGCCGTCCCTCCGCTGGGGATCGAGGGGGTCGAGGCGACCGATCGCGAGAAGTCGCTCGACGGCCTGATCGCCTGGGGCGCGCTGGGCGTGGGGGCCACGAAGATGAAGATCCACAAGAAGGCGCTTCAGGACCTCTTCACGACCAATGACCGCATCCTGGACGCCGAACAATGCCTGGAAATCGGCCGGTCGCTCGGCTGATCGGTTCGGATCTCGGAGGGAACCCCAAGTGCGACGCCTCCTCTCCCCGCTCGTCGCCCTGGTCCTCGGCGCCTCGGTCTCGACCGTTTCGGCCGCCGACCTGGAAATCTATTTCATCGATGTGGACGGCGGGGCCGCGACCCTGATCGTCACCCCGGATCGCGAGTCGATCCTGATCGATTCGGGCTGGCCCGGCCGGGACGACCGCGACCCCAAGCGGATCGTGAGCGTCCTGAAAAACGAGGCGAAGCTCGACCGGATCGACCACCTTGTGACGAGCCACTGGCACATGGACCACTTCGGAGGGGTCGAAGGGCTGGCGAAGCTCGTCGCGATCGGCCACTTCTGGGACCGCGGCCTCCCCGAAGACCGGTCCCCCGGCCTGGACTTCCCCGACGGGCCGAAGGCCGACGACCCCCTGGGGATCGCCTACCGGAAGGCCAGCGCCGGCAAGAGGACCGCGTTGAAACCCGGCGATCGGCTGCCCCTGAAGGGGGCCGAGGCGCTGGTCCTGGCCTCGGGAGGCCGGACGATCTCGTTCTCGCAACGATATCCCGTCCGGGCCGTCCGCGACCTCCCGGCCAACCCCCTCTGCGAATCCGCGCCCGCCGATTTGCCCGTCGATCCCAGCGACAACGCCCGGAGCCTCGCCCTGCTGATCTCGGCGGGGAGCTTCCGGTTCCTCGACTGTGGCGACCTGACCTGGAACGTGGAGAAGGCGCTGGTCTGCCCGGCCGACCTGATCGGCAAGGTCGATCTCTTCCAGGTCACCCATCACGGGATGGACATTTCCAATCATCCCACGCTGGTCCGGACGATCGCCCCGAAGGTCGCGATCATGGACAACGGCCCGAGAAAAGGCGGGTCGGCGGCCACGGTGAAGCTCCTGAAGGCGACGCCCAGCGTCCAGGCGATTTACGCCCTCCACAAGAACCTCGCCACCGGCCCCGAGGACAACGCCCCGGCCGACCGGATCGCCAACGCCGACCCCGCCGGAGGCAAGTTCCTCAAGGTCACGGTCCCGCCCGGAGGAAAGTCGTTCACCGTCTACCTCGGCGACAAGGCGGAGACGTTCAAGTGACGAAAACCCATGTTCGGCGGGTTTCACCCGCCCGACACGACGGTGGATTTCCTCCACCCTACAGGTTCAGCTCATACGAATTCGACCGGGGCAGGCTGCCGCCGACGTCTTCCCATCCGTAGCCGTAAACGCCGATGTGCTGGAGGCGGATCGTGGTATCCGCAACGATCTTGTAGCCGCACCGGCGGACCCGTTCGCTGAAGGCGAAGTCCTCGCCCAGATAGCGGTGGCCGTCGCGGTCGGGGATGACCATCGGCAGGAAGAACGGGTAGGTCGGCGGGCCGACCCGGCTCCGGCAGGGCGGCAGTCCGCGGCGGATCAGCTCGAGGTAGATCTCTCGGCGAGTGAAGGTAAATCCGCCCGCGGCGCGGAGGATCTCGATCAACCCCCCGCCGTCGCCGAACGTGACTCGCGTCGTCCCCGGCAGGAGCTCGCTGGTCAGGTCTTTTTCGACCTTCTTGGGATAGATCCCGCAGCAGATGGGCAGCCCGTGAGACCTCAACCGATCGACCGACCGGGGGTCGAAGGCGATGTCGGCGTCGATCCACATCAATTCGTCGAACCCCTCGGCCAGGGCGTCGGCGGCCAGGCGATTGCGGGCCACGTCGATCTGGGAGAAGCCGTAGAGCCGCCGGACCGGGTAGCCCATCGCCTCGAGCTGGCCGAGAGACAGGGCGCAATGCGGCTCGATGTAATACAACGCCGGCACGAGGATGGCGCACCGGGAGTTATCCACCGACCGCCTCCCTCGCCTCGGTCATCGCGGTCGCCGACGGCTTCCGCCCCCGACCCCGGGGCTTCGGCTGGTGCTTCCACCGGCGATGGAGCCAGAGGTACTGGTCGGGGTCGCGGCGGATGATCCGTTCCAACGCCGCCGTATAGCGTTGCGTCAACAGCTTCACGTCGTCGGACGTCCCGGTGAACTCCCCCGGCTCGATGATCGCGTCGCATCCCACCTCGTACCGGAACCCCGGGCCGATCCTCCGGGCGTAGCCGACGACGACCGGAGCGTTGTGCTCCAAAGCCAGCAGGGCGATGGCCTTGTGGGTCGAGGCGGGTCGGCCGAAGAAGTCGACGTAGAGGCCGTTCTGACCGGCGTCCTGGTCGGCCAGGAACGACAGGACCCCTCCGTTGCGGAGGACGTCCAGCATCTGCTCGTAGCCCCCCTTCTTCGGGATCATCTTCTGGCCGGTCCGCTCGCGGAACGAGCGGAGGAAGCGGTCGAGGTGGGGATTGTCCAGCGTCCGGGCCACCGAATGAGGCGGGAACCCGAACACGCCGAACAGATACCCCGCCATCTCCCAGTTGCCGAAGTGGCCGGTCAGCATGATCACCGGCCCGCCCTTCAGCAAGCGATCGACGACCGGCTCATGGCCGACCAGGGTGATCCGGTCCCGCCAGGTGGTGGGATGGAGCTTCCGGGGGATGTGGAGGATCTCCATCAACATCCGGCAGAAGTGGCGAAACACCCCCCGGACGATCGCATCCCGCCGCTTTTCCGAATAGCGGTCGCCGAACGCCAGGCGCAGATTCTCCATCCCCACCCGCCGATGCCTCTTATCCAGGCGATAGAGGAGGGCGGCCAGGAGATCGGCGAATCGATACGATTGCTCGACCCCAAACGCCTGGCACACGCCGACGACGACGCGGGCGGCGAGGTAAACCAGGTAATCCAGGGCAGGGCGACGGCGCTTCACGACGGTCACTCCGTTGACCGAGAGGCCGGCGAAAGATCGGGCGATCGGCGAATCTAATCGGAAACGGCCGATCGCGGTAGGCGGATCGGCGGCGATTCGTGACCCGGGCGCGGTGGTCGGCTCGTCGAACCGTCGATCCCGCAATCCCTTGCGGCCGTCCCGGCGACTCAGACGGATTCGTGGAGGTCCGGCGAGGATCGCAGTGAAAGGGCATGCCGGACCGCGAGACGAGGGCCGGGGCCGTCTCGGCGGACGGCCCTCGGCGGCGAGGCGCGGGGTCAGCTCACGTTGAAGGCGTCGGTGGTGGTCCCCGCCAGGCCGGCGGAGGTCAGCTTCAGCGTGTAGCCCTTGCCCTTCTTGCTGATCTTCAGGTTCGAGAACGTGACGACCCCGTTGACGGCCGAGACCGTGGTCGTGCCGCCGAGCGTCCCTACCCCCGGGTTGGTCCCGATGGCGATCGTCACGGCGTTGTTCGCCGAGGTCACGAGGTTCCCGTACTGGTCCTCGACCGCCGCGACGACGGTGAACGCGGTGTTGGCCGCGACCCCGGAGGGCCCCTGGGTGACGACGATCTGCGAGGCCGCCGCGGGCGTGATGGCGAACGCCGCCGAGGTACCCGTCGCCAGGCCGACCCCGGAGATGTTCAGCGAGTAGCCCGAGCCGGCCCGGGTGAGCGTCAGGCCCGAGAAGCTGGCCACGCCGTTCGAGGCCGTCACGGTGGTCGTCCCGCCGAGCGTCCCGCCGCCGGGGTTGCTGCCGAGCGAGACGGTCAAAGGGCCGTTGTATGAGGTCAGGACGTCCCCCGAGGCGTCCTCGGCGGCGACGGTCAGGCCGAAGCCCGATCCGGCCGTCACGCGGCTCGGCGTCTGCTGCGTGACCGTGACCGGCGACGTCGAGAAGCCGGCGGTGCCGACGGCGGTGGTGCCGAAATCGGTGAACCAGAGGCTGCCGTCGGGGCCGGTCGTGATGGATCGGGGGACGCTCCCGGCGTCGGGGATCGCCGATTCGGTGATCGCGTGGCTCGTCGGGTCGATCCGTCCGAGCTTGCCCGAGGCGTATTCGGCGAACCAGATGCCGCCGTCGGGGCCGTTGGTCAGGCCCCAGGAATTCGAGGAGGTCGCGAACGAGGTGAACGCGTGGGTCGTGGCGTTGATCGTCCCGACTTTGGGGGGGCTGGTGAAGTCCTCCGTGAACCAGAGGTTGCCGTCGGGGCCCGAGAGGATCCCCTCGGGCGACGAATCGACAGCGACGTAGCCGACCGCCAGGGTCGTCGGATTGATGAAACCCACCTCGTCATAGCCCTGAACGGTGAACCAGACGTTTCCGTCGGACCCGGCGGCGATGCCGTGGCCGAAGACGGCCTGGATCGTGGGCAGGGCGACCTCGCGGATCGCGTGCGTGGTCGGGTTGATGATCCCGACCTTGAACGCTCGGAACTCGGTGAACCAGAGATTGCCGTCGGGCCCGGCGGTGATCTCGGTCGGGCCGGAGTTCGCCGTCGGAGTGGGGAACTCGATGATGGCATGGGTCGTCGGGTTG
This sequence comes from uncultured Planctomycetota bacterium, assembly GCA_963737655.1. Taxonomy (GTDB): domain Bacteria; phylum Planctomycetota; class Planctomycetia; order Isosphaerales; family Isosphaeraceae; genus JAQGHR01. Next base: position 1,183,538 of record CAVTTN010000002.1, read on the forward strand.
ATCACGCCGACCTTGCCGACGCCGCTCTCGGCGAACCAGAGATTGCCGTCCGAACCGACGGCGATCCCTTGCGGACCGGAACTCGCCGTGGGGATCGTGAACGAGCTGAGGGTTCCGGTCGCCGGGTTGATCGTGCCGATGGCATTGGATGACGCCTCGGTGAACCACAGGTTGCCGTCGGGCCCGGTGACGATCCCTCCGGTTGCGAGGTTGACGCTCGGCACGGGCGATTCGGTGATCGACCCGATGCCCGAGAGCAGCGTCCGCCCTTCGAGGCATTCGACGCGGAGGACGTGACGAGGGCGACGCCGGGCCGGAGAGGGCCTCGGAACTCGATGGTACAGCATCTCGTTGGATCTCCAGGGAATCCCGGCCCGCCGCTGATCGACGCGGATCTCGCGGCGGCCTCGATCCGACCGGCGACCATCGCCGGGGTCTTCCCCTGTCCTGGACGCCGCTCGGGAGCCCGGCGCGCGCCGACGGACGAGAATTTTGAGGAAATCGCCAAAGAGGGCGCCTGGCCCGCTCGATCGGGCCGGCGAGTCATTTCCTGGCGGGACCCGCCTTCTTGAGGAGGGCATCGAGGTCGTCCCAGAACGCCTTCCACGCCGCGCGTTCCCCGTCGGGCAGTTTCGCCAGGCCGTCGGGATCGCGGACTCGGGCGAGTTGGGGGCTTTGCTTCAATTCGTCGAGGAATGTGCCGATTTGGGGACGAAGGGGGTCCCTGGCGTCCTTCGCGACGCGGTCCCAGGCCGCCAGGTTGGCGCGGAGCCATCCGAGGGCCTGGTTCCGCAGCCGGGTCCGCTCGGGGGCGTCCGGGCGGGCCTCGTCCCGCCCTTCGCCCGAGCCGGCAAGGACGGCCATGCTCGCGGCGTTGTAGAGGTGGGGCGAGTCGAGCTTGTCGGCGAGCTTCGGGTCGAGCTCGAAGGCCGTCGCATAGAGCCGGGCCGCGGCAGAAGCCAGCGAATCGCGGGCGGCGACGGCGGCGAGGATGAGGGCCTGCTGGGCCTCCGCCGGAGTCTCCTCGCCCCGGAGGACGGCCGGGAATCGTTCCTCGACCCGCGCCAGGCCCTCGGCCTCGGCGAGCCAGGAGGCCGACGGGTAATTCCAGCCGGGCCGTCGCGACCCGAGATCGTGCCCGCGTCGAAAGGCCTCGCGTGCCTCTCGGAATCGGGCCTGGGACATCAGGATCAGGCCGAGGTTGCAATGGGCCTCCGCGAAGCCGGGCTCCAGCCGGATCGTCTCGCGGAACGCCTTGACGGCCCCGTCGAGGTCGCCGCCGTCTCGCAGGCTGTTGCCGAGGTGGTAATGGGCCCGGGCACGCTTCGGGTCGAGGCGGACCGCCTCGCGCAATTCCGAGGTCGCGGCCCGGAAGTCTCCCTTGCCACTGAGGGCCATGCCGAGGTTTTCCCGGACCTTCGCGAGGTCGGGCCGCAGGCGGACGGCCTCCCGATACTCGGCGATCGCGGCATCGAGCTGTCCCCTCCCGGCGAGGGAGGCCCCGAGGTTGCTGTGCCCCTCGGCGAACTCGGGCCCGAACCGGACGGCGGCCCGGAATTCGGCGAGGCCCTCCTCCGCGTTCCCGCGGGCCCTCAGGGCCAGCCCGAGCGTGTTGTGGACGACCGGGCTCCCGGGCGCAGGGCCAGAGCCGCGGTCAGGGATCGAATCGTCTCCTCGTCCGTCGTCGGGTCGATGCCGGCCGCGAAGGCGACCCAGAAATCCCCGGGAAACCGGCTCCTGGCGAGTCGGATGACCCGGCGGGCCCGTTCTCGTTCGCCGACGAACCGGAGCGATGCGGTCAACAGGACGAGGCTGAGGGCCGGCTGCCGGGCGAGGGCCGGGGCGTCGTCGGCCAGACGGAGCAAGCCCTGGCGAATCTCCGCCTCGGGGCGGCCGTACAGGGCGCGGAGGCCGTCTCGCCACGGGTCGGGATCGATGGCCTTGGCGACGGCCAGGAGGCGCCCCCAGGCGGGGTTGTTTGGGGCCTTCGCCAATCGTCGCCGGACGTAGATCCAGTGGTCCAGGGCCGCCGCGACGTCCCCGGCCGAGGGCCGTCCCTTGACCCGGGGCACGAGCGTCGAGGGATCGGCTCCGGGGGCGTCCGGGCTCCAGCCGTAGTCACCGAACGCGGCGAGGTAGGAGCGATCGGCCCGTTCGAGGCCGGATAAGTCCGCGAACTCGCTCCGGACGGACTCCAGATCGTCCACGAGCCGCTGGAGCCGGTCGGCTTCGGCGAGGCGGCCCCGGGCCTCTCGGAGACGCCGGGGCGAGCCGTTGCCGAACCGACCGGCGGCGAGGCCGTCGGCCGTGGAGAGGGCCACGCGGGCGTCCTGGCGGGCCGAGGCCGCCTCGGGGCCGGAGGCCGTCTCGGCGCGATCCAGGGCGCGGCCCGCCTCCTCGACCAGGGCGGCGATCCGGACGTCCCGCTCCCGGGTCTGCTGATACGCCCAGGTGCCGGCCCCTCCGCCGACGATCACCAGGGCGAGGATCGAGCCGGCCAGGGCGACGGTCAGGCGACGCCGGCGGGCCTCCTCCTCGGCGCGGGCCTCGGCCCTCGCGCTCGACCCCGGCGAGCCGCAATCGCTCCTGGACGCCGGCCAGGTAGGCGGTCATCCTCCCGGCCACGCCGCGGGCGTCGCGAGGTCGGTCCCTCGGCTCGGGAGCCAGGCAGGATCGGGCCAGGGCGAGCAGGTCGGGCTCGGCCCCGCAGGCGTCCAGCCTCGCGAAGGCATCGGCCAGGTCGCCGATCGCCGATCGCCGGCGGAGGTCGGCCGGGGAGTCGCCGACGAACGGGGGCTGGCCCGTCAGGACCTCGCAGAGGATCGCGCCCAGGCCGAACACGTCGGAGCGTTCGTCGAGGCGGTCGATCTCGCCCCGGGCCTGCTCCGGGGGCATGTACGCTGGAGTGCCGAGCACCGATCCGGCCCGGGAGTCGCCGGCGTCCGATCCGCTGCGCACGGTGCGGACGGCGCCGGCTCCGGCGTCCGGCCGCGAGGCCGCCTGGTCGTCGGCCTCCCCGCCTTCGCGCAAGACCTTGGCGAGTCCCCAGTCCATCACCTGGACCTCGCCGAAGCTGCCGACCATCACGTTGGACGGCTTCAGGTCGCGGTGGATCACGCCCCGGGAGTGCGCGTAGGCGACCGTCTGCGCCACCTGCTCGAAGATGCCGAGGTAGCGGGGCCGGTCGATCGAGGGATCGGGGCGATCCCGGAGCAAGGCCGAGAGGGTCCGGCCTCGCACCAGCTTCATGGCGAAGAAGGCGCGGAGGTCGGCCAGGGTTCCCAGGTCGTAGACCGGGACGATCCCGGGGTGCTGGAGCTGGCCGCCGATTTGAGCCTCCTCGACGAACCGGCGGAGCATCTCCGGGTCGTCTCGGTGGGCCTCCAGTTGCACCTTGATGGCCAGGTCGCGGCCGAGATCGACGTCCCGGCCGCGGATCACGGCGCCCATGCCCCCTCGGGCGATCTCCTCCAGGAACTGGTAGCGAGGAGGCCGGCCGTCCGCTCGCAGGGAAGGCCCGCGGCCGAGGCGGGGGAGGCCGGGAGGGCCGTCGGGGTCGCCCGGATCGCGGAGGAAGGCCCGGGGCGGATCGCCCCCGGGCCAGAGGTCCGCCAGGGTGCTGGGCTCGGGCGGCCGGGGCGATGTCCCGCTCGGGGAGGCGGTGGCCGGCACTTCCGGAGAGTCGCCCCGGGCCTCGCGGGCCAGGTCCCGGATCGGCCCGACGGCGACGTGGAAGCGGTCCTGCTCCGCGAAGAACCCGGCGAGCGAACCGGCGATCTCCGGGTGCCGCGCGAGCAGTTCGAGCCGGTCGGGGGCCCGGCCGGCCTCGAGGTCGGCGAAGTAGGCCCCGAGGACCTCGTAGAGCTGGCGCTCGCGGTCCAGGGGATCGATGCCCGGCCCGTCGTTCATGGTTCCTCCATCCGAGAGCGAAGGGTCTTGAGGCCCCGGTGCAGCAGGCCCGAGACGGCCGGGAGGCTCCGCCCCATCTCCCGGCAGACCTCGGGGACCGTCAGGCCGCGGAGGTGGCGGAGCTCCAGGGCCGTCCTCTGGTCCTCGGGCAGCTCGGCCATCGCCTCGATCATCCCCAGGAGCGTCTCCTGGTGGCAGGCCGCCGCGCTGGGCGAGGGGACGTCCGAGGCCAGCCAGGCGTCGAGCCGGGCCGAGGAGGCGTCCAGGGCGGCCTCCAGGGGGCGAGCGTCGTCGGCCGGGCGTCGGCCGGTCCTCCTCTGCGCGTCGAGGATCTGGCGGGCGAGGATGGCGCGGAGCCACGCGGCCTTCTCGGCGTCGGTCGTCCCCCGATACTGGTCGCGGGCCTGGTGGGCCTTCAGGAGCGTCTGCTGGGCGAGGTCCGAAGGGTCCAGCGCCCTCGGGCCCCCGGGCCGACCTGGAGACGGGCCAGGAGCCGCAGGTAGTCGCCGTAGCTCTCCAGGGGCCGACCCGGCCCGTCGCCATCGCGGGGCATGCGTGGCCTCCCCACGGAAGGACGCCCCGGGCGGCCCCGGTGCGCGCCGACGTCGGAAAGAATTCTTCGGGAGGCGCGGTCCGAACCGCCGGGCGGACGTCGCCCGGTCACTCCAGCGACCATGATCGGCCGGTCGCGACGACGGATCAAGGGTCAGGCCGACCTCCGGCCGCCTTCGCGGACCTCCGATCGGAGGATCACTCCGAATCCCCCTCCAGGGGGAGCCGGACGGCCCGGCCCTCGCGGGCCGATCGGTAGATGGCCCGGATGATCTCGACGGACTTCCTCCCCTCGCGGCCGTCGACCATCGGCGGGCGGCCCTCGTCGATCGCGGCGAGGAAGTCGGCGATCTGGTCGCGGTGGCCGGCGTGGGAGATGCCTCTCGGGTCGCTCGCCCCGGCCTTCGCGCCGCTCGGCGCGTTCATGGCGGCGATGATTTCCGCGTCGCTGGGCACCCTGAGCTGGAAGTCCCAGAGGGTGATGTCGTCCTGCTCGACCCGGGCCGAGCCGCGGTCCCCGTGGACCTCGGTCCTCTTCACCAGCCCGGGATAGGCGGCGGTGGTCGCCTCGATCGTCCCCAGCGCCCCGCTCCGGAACCGGAGGGCGGCCACGGCGGTATCCTCGACCTCGATCCGCTCGTGGGCGAGCGTGGCGGCCAGGGCGGTCACCGTCTCCACGTCCCCCATCAGCCACTGGAGGAGGTCCACGTTGTGGATCGCCTGATTCATCAGGGCGCCCCCGCCGTCGAGCTCCCACGTCCCCCGCCAGCCCCCCGAATCGTAATATTCCTGGGTCCGCCACCATTTTACATAGGTATCGCCCAGGGTGAGCCGGCCGAACCGGCCCGAGTCGATCGCGGCCTTCAGCGCGAGATTGGCGGGCGAGAATCGCGACGGGAAGATCGTGCAGAGCCTCACTCCGGCCTCGTCGCACGCGGAGATGATCGCGTCGCATCGAGGCAGGGTGATCTCCAAAGGCTTCTCCACCACGACATGCTTGCCCGCCCTCGCCGCCGAGACGGCCGGGTCCCGATGCGCGCCGCTCGGCGTGCAGACGCAGACGACGTCGAGGTCCGATCGGCCGAGCATGGCCTCCAGATCGTCATAAATTCGCGTGTCTCCGCCGACGATCCCGGCAATCCTCGCGCCGTTCGCCTCCGACCGGCTGAACGCCGCCACGACCCGGGCCCCGGGGATCTCGGCGATCGCCCGGGCATGAAACTCCGCGATCATCCCGCAGCCGACCAGCCCGAAACCGTGCTCTGGCATGGGGTCCCTCGCTCGGAAAGGTGGGGCCTCGACGGCGTGGAGGGCCGGCCCCGATCTGGCCCGTCAGGACAGCCGGACCCGCGCGATCTTCCGCTTGCCCACGCGGACGACCAGGCCGTCGGGGACGTCGACCAGGGCCTTGGGATCGACGATCACCCGGCGGTCGGGGCCGAGGGTGAAGCCCCCGGCCTCGATCGTCCTCCTCGCGTTGGAGGTGCTCGATTCGAACCCGAGCGCGACGATCAATCGCGGGGCCGCGATCCGCCCGTCGGCGTCCAGGAGGTCCCGGCCGATCGGGGCGTCGGGGATGTCTTCGGGGTCTTCGCCCTTCGCCCGGCGGCGGAACGCCTCGGCCGCGGCATCGGCGGCGGCCTGGCCGTGGTACTGGGCGGCGATCGCCTTGCCCAGCGCCTCCTTGGCGTCCCTCGGGTTCACGCCCGGGGCGAGCAGGGCCTCGACCTCGGCCATCGGCAGGTCGGTCAGCAAGGTGAAATACTGCCTCATCGGCTCGTCGGGCAGGCTCATGATCTTGCCAAACTGGGCGTTGGCGTCCTCGGCCACGCCGATGTAGTTGCCCAGGCTCTTGCCCATCCGCCGGTGGCCGTCGGTCCCCACCAGGATCGGCATCGTCAGTGCCACCTGGGGGGATTGATTTTCCTCTTGCTGCAAGTCCCTGGCCACGAGCAGGTTAAAAAGTTGTTCCGTGCCGCCGAGTTCGACGTCCGCCCGGATCTCGACCGAATCCCAGCCCTGCATCAGCGGATAGAGGCATTCGCTCAAATAGACCGGCTTCTCTTCCTTCAGGCGTTTCGAGAAGTCCTCCCGGGCGCTGATCTTGCCGATGGTGGTCCTCTGCGTGAGGCGGAGGACGTCCAGGAACGCCCACTTGCCGAACCAGTCGCCGTTGTGGTGGACCTCGGCGCGGTCGAGGTCGATGATCCGGCCGACCTGCTTCAAGTAATCGCGGGCGTTGCGCTCGACCTGTTCGCGAGAGAGGCCCGACCGGGCGGCGTCCCGGCCCGAGGGGTCGCCGACCATCGCGGTGTAGTCGCCGATGATGATCACGGCGGTGTGGCCGAATTCCTGGAACTGCCGGAGTTTACGCAAGGGGACCGTGTGGCCGAGGTGGACGTCGATCCCGGTCGGGTCGATGCCGTACTTGACCCTCAAGGGCGTCCCCGAGGCGACGGAGCGCCCGAGCTTGGATCGAAATTCGTCCTCGGGGACGACCGCCTCGACCCCCCGGCGGAGGGCCTCCCACTGCTCTTCCGCGCTGACCATGAGACGATCGACCCCCGCGGCCTCGCTCGGGGGCACCTCGCCCCGGCCGCGACCGGCGATTCTAGGCCAGCCGGGACGGACCCGGCAAGGTGGCCGACTCGCCCGTCGTCGGGTACGATGAGGTCGTACAGAGCCGTTTCGTTCGCCTCGCCCCCCGTCCCGGAGACCGGCCCCGATGCTCCCGCCCGGCGCGAACCCGATCGCATTGGCCATCCTGGGATTCCTGGTGATCGGGGTCACGGGGGCGGTCTTGACATCCTGGGCGTTCCTGCTGGTGCGGGCCGTCCAGGGCATGCCGATCTTGCCCCGAGTCGCGAAGCCGCCGGTGCCGTGGGGGCCGTGGTCGGTCCTGGCGGCCCTGGGCCTGTGGTTCCTCTGCCAGAACCTGGCGATGGTCGTCTATGTTCTGGTGAGGAAGTCGGTCAACCCGGGCGTCGTGATCGATCTCAAGTCCATCTCGATCCAGGACTTGCTGCTGGTGGGCTCGCTGGCGAACCTCGCCTCCTCGGGCCTGATCATCGCCTTGCTTCGCAAGACCTCGAACGCCCGGCCCGCCGACCTCGGCCTGAGCCTTGGAGACGCTCCGGGGAACGTCCTTCGGGGGATGGTGGCGTGCTTCGTCCTCCTCCCGCCGGTGTATGGAGTGATGGTCGGGGCCGTGAAGATCTGGGCCCCGAAGGCCCATCCGGTGGACCAGATGATCCGCCAGGGGGCCTCGCCCGGCACGGCGGCCCTGGCGCTGTTCGCGGCCGTGATCGCCGCCCCCTTGACCGAGGAACTCCTGTTCCGGGGCGTCCTGCTCGGCTGGCTCTGGAAGCTCGGGGGCCGCACGGGACCGATCTCGCCGGTCGATCCCGAGGGGATCCTGGTCCTCGAAGGCCCGGAGTCCGAGCCGATCGAGATCGGGGAACTCCCGGACGAGCCGGCCCTCGGCCTCATCGACCCCTGGACGGCCCCCCAGGCGGCCATCGTCCTGGCGAAACCCGAGGTCCGGGAGGTCTCGGAAATCCGGGGCTTCCTGGCGAATGTGGTGACCTCGGTGATCTTCGCGGGCCTGCACTATCAGCAATGGCCGGCGCCCCTGGCCCTGTTCGTCCTCTCGCTCGGGCTGGGCCACGTCTACCGGAGGACCGGCAGCCTCTGGGCCCCGATCGCTCTGCACGCCACCTTCAACGGCCTGAGCACGACCTTGATGCTCCTCTCGGCCGCGTCGGGCGCGCTGCCCTATCACAAATAAGGTCCGAGGCGCGGCATCGCGATCATCTCGACCGGAGACGGCCCGAAATCCGGCTGGCCAAAAAAATCCCCAAGATTTCCCCTTGGCAGGCCGATGGGGAGTCGGTATATTGCTCTACCCCCGACCGATTGGTTCCGAAGACGCTCGACCGCCCCGGGGATGACTTCCTCAGGCGGCGATCGCTCCCTCCCCCGGGCTTGATCCGGTGGGAATTTGAGTGATCCGAGAGCGGCGGGCGGACCGATGGACGGGGGACACGATCGCGACGGGGGAACGGATCGCACCGCCGACGAACTCTCCTGACCCTTTCCCCCAGCATCGGCAGCACGCGAACGAGGTCTCCCGCGAGGGTGTCCCTCGCGGATCGACGGCCCGACCGGCGCGACGACGTGCCTCGGACCGGTTCGAGACTCGGGACCTCGGTCGCCGCCAAGGGATTGGATCGAAGGGGCGAACCCGCGATGACCGCCGGGGCCGTCCCAACTTCTCGGGGAGCTTCCGTCCGATGAGCGTGGCGAATTCCAAGAAGAACGCACCCTTGCATACTGGCTTCGAGTGGGCCGGCGTCGTGGCCCGCGTCCGACGTTCCGGCGGCTCGTCCCGATCGGGACGCCGCTCGGCCCTGCTCGGCGTGTTGACCTCGGTCTACGCCAACTCCTCCCGCGGCAACGGCCCTCGGCCGACCTCCACCGGCACCGACCGCTCCTGAAGTCCGCAAGAACCGCCAGGTCCAAGACGCCGAGAACGCCAAGGGAACTCGGGAAGAGGGGAAATTTTCCTCCTTTTTCCCCTCTCCCGTTGGCGTTCTCGGCGTCTTGGCGGTTAATCTCGTCGCTTTCCCGGGCACAGGAGGCCGATGGATGAAGATCCGGGCGATCGTCGGGGCGGTGGCGGTGGCGGTGGCGGTGGTCGGCGGGACGATCCTCGGGGCGGCCCGGGGGGACGAGCCGATCGTCGCCGACTGGGTCTTCCAGAACGGCACGGTCTTCGACGGCACCGGCGCCGAGGGCCGCAAGGCCGACGTGGCCATCCGGGGCGACCGGATCGTCGCCGTCGGCGCGTTCGCCTTCGACGCGAGGAGGGCGAAGGTCGTCGATGCCTCCGGCCTGATCGTCGCCCCGGGCTTCATCGACCTCCACACCCATTCCGACGAAGGCATCGCCCGGCCCAAGCTCCGCTCCAACCGCAACTACGTGGCCCAGGGCGTCACCACCGTCGTCACCGGCAACTGCGGGAGCGGCCCGATCGACATCCGCGCCTATTTCGCCGCCATCGAGAGCGGAGGGGCGCCGGCTCGAACGTGATCCACCTGATCCCCCAGGGATCGCTCCGAAAGACCGTCCTCGGCACCGCCGACCGCCGCGCCGACGCCAAGAGCCTGGCCAAGATGAAGGAGATCGTGGCCCGGGAGATGGACGCCGGCGCCTGGGGGATGTCCTCGGGCCTGATCTACGTCCCCAGCCGCTACGCCGACACCGACGAGCTCGTCGAGCTGGCCAAGATCGTGGCTAAAGATGGCGGGATCTACGCCTCGCACATCCGCGACGAGGAATCCGGCCTCCTCGCCTCGATCGACGAGGCCCTGGCCGTCGCCCGCCGGTCCGGGGCGGCCGTCCACATCTCCCACATCAAGGCCAACGGCAAGCCCCAGTGGGGCAAGATCGAATCGGCCCTCAAGAAGATCGAAAAGGCCCGCGCCGAGGGCTTCAAGGTCACGGCCGACCAGTATCCCTACATCGCCTCCAGCACCCAACTTGCCGCGATGGTCGTCCCGCACTGGGCCCGGCAGGGCTCGGCCGTCGATTTCGCGAGGATCGCCGCCGACCCGGTCGAAGGGCTCCGGCTCCGCAAGGCGATCCAGACGGAGGTGGACGACCGCGAGGGCGGCAGCTCGATCCGGATCGCCCGGTACCCCGTCAAGCCCGACCGCGTGGGCCACGATCTGGTAGCGATCGCCGAGGCCGAAATGACGACCCCTCTTGAGGTTGTGCTCGACATCGAGCGCCACGGAGGGGCCCAGGCGATCAGCTTCGGGATGAGCGAGGACGACGTTCGCACCGCGATGGCCCGCGACTTCGTCGCGACCGCCTCCGACGCCTCCACCCACCTCCCCGGCTCGGGCGACCAGATCCACCCCCGGGCGTATGGCACGTTCCCGAGGAAAATTCGTTACGCGTTGGACGAGAAGGTCCTGAGCCTCGAAGCCGCGATCCGCGCGGGGACGGGCCTGCCGGCCGCGATCCTGGGCCTGCCGGACCGGGGGACGATCCGCGTCGGCAACTTCGCCGACCTCATCCTGTTTGATCCCAACACGTTCCGCGACACCGCCACCTTCGACGAGCCGACGAAGCCCCCCACCGGGCTGGCGTTCGTGTTCGTGAACGGCCAGCCGGCCGTCGAACGGGGCGTGTTCCGCAACGTGCTGGCGGGTCGGGTGTTGAAGAGGCAGAAGGACGGGCCCGCCGAGGTCGTGGTGAAGGCCGGGAAGGTCTGGACGGGCGACCCGTCCCGCCCCTGGGCCGAGGCGGTGGCGATCCGCGGCGGATCGATCGTCGCCGTCGGCACCTTCGACGAGATCGAGAGGTTCCGGGGGCCGGGGACCGAGGTCCTCGACCGCCCGGACGGCCTGGTGGTCCCGGGTCTGATCGACGCCCACGCCCATCTGACCGAACTGGGCGCCGAGATCGAGCAGGTGGACCTCCGAGGCGTGAAGACGCCCGAGGCCGCCGCCCAGAAGGTGGCCGAGGCCGGGAAAGCCAGGCCCGGGGACACCTGGATCCTCGGCCGGAACTGGGACCAGAGCCTCTGGCCGGGCGGCGAGTTCGCCTCGTCGGAAGCGCTCGACAAGGTCGCCCCAAATCGCCCGGTCTGGCTCATTCGCGTGGACGGCCACGCCGGATGGGCCAACGCCGAGGCGATGCGGAGGGCGAAAATCGGCGTCTCGACCAGGCCGCCGGCCGACGGGCAGATCGTCCGCGACAAGGCCGGCAACCCCCTGGGCGTGTTCGTCGATGGCGCGATGGATCTGGTCGCCCGGCACGTCCCTCCGCCGACGAAGGAGGCGATCTCGCGGCGGATCCTCGCCGGCCAGGAAGCCTGCCTCCGCCTCGGCCTGACCGGCGTCCACGACGCCAGCGTGACCCCCGAGGAAGCGGAGATTTTCCGCAATCTGGATAAGGAAGGCAAGCTGAAGCTCCGCGTGTACGGGATGGCCCTGCCGCCGAAGGGCAAGGAGGTCGAGTTCGCCTCGTCGGCGCCGATCCCTCGCAAACCCGAACGCCGGTTTGAGATGAGGGCGATCAAGGTCTTCATCGACGGCGCGATGGGGTCGCGAGGCGCCCTGTTGTTCGAGCCCTACGCCGACGACCCGAAGAACTCCGGCCTCCAGCTTGCCGACCCGAAGGCCCTGGAACGACTGACCATCTCGGCCCTGAGGCACGGCTGGCAGGTCTGCACCCACGCGATCGGCGACAAGGGCAATGCGCTCGTCCTGGAGGCGTATGGCCATGCGCTCAAGACAGTGCCCGAGGCCAAAGACCGCCGGCTCCGGGTCGAGCATGCCCAGGTCGTCCGCAAGGAGGACGTGGCCCGGTTCGCCGAGCTCGGGCTGATTGCCTCGATGCAGCCGAGCCACGCCAGCGACGACATGCGATGGGCCGACGCCCGGCTCGGGACCGAGCGAGCCGAGGGGGCCTATGCCTGGCGGTGGTTCCTGGACGCGGGCGTTCCGATCGCCTTCGGCAGCGATTTTCCCGTCGAGGTCGCCGACCCCCTGTGGGGCCTCTACGCGGCCGTGACCCGGCAGGATCGCCAGGGGAAGCCACCGGGAGGCTGGCACCCGGATCAAAAACTCTCGATGGAGGAGGCCCTCCGCCTCTTCACCGCCGGGTCGGCCTTCGCCGGGTTCGAGGAGAAACGGCTCGGGACGATCGAGGTCGGCAAGGCGGCCGACCTGACCCTGTTCGACCGCGACCTCTTCCGCGTCGAGCCGGCCCAGGTCCTCCGGGCCCGCGTCACGGAAACCCTTGTGGAGGGGGAAGTTCTGCATCGATGGGACAATCGGGCCGAAAAGATCGCCCTGAAGATGACCGCCATCGCCCAGAGGCTCGCCGTCCCCCGAAGCCCTCTGCCCACCCTGGTCGCGGCGGTGACGGTGCGCTCCCTGTAAGGTGCATGCAAGGCACCGGCTTCGAATTCGAGCGGTTGGAATCGACCCCCAAGAGACAAATTCCGGTGCATGGCATGCACCCCTCGGAGGCCCTGATGCGTCATCGCTGGATTGGCACTTGCCTGGTCGGGTTGGCCGTCTTCCCTGCGCACGTTTTCGCCCAGGCCGAGCGGCCCAACCGCCGTCCCGGAGGGGGCGGCGCCCCTCCGGCGTCGGCGGCCCCGGCGGCCGAGGAGAAGCCGGCCGAGCGGCCGAAGGCCCCCGAGGCGGACGAGCCTCCGGTCGTCACCCAGCATCAAATCTCGGCCGACGGCAAGACGCTGGCCTACTCGGCCTCGGCCGGGATGATGCCGATCAAGAACGCCCAGGGGGAGACCGAGGCGAAGATTTTCTACATCGCCTATACCTTGAAGGATTCGGGAGATGCGGCGAAGAGGCCGGTCATGTTCAGCTTCAACGGCGGCCCCGGGTCGTCCTCGGTCTGGCTCCACATCGGCGCCCTGGGGCCGAAGCGGGTCGTCATGCCCAGCGACGGCAAGTTCGCCGCCCCTCCGTTCCACGTCCAGGACAATGACTCGACCTGGCTCGACAAGACCGACCTGGTCTTCATCGACCCGGTGGGCACCGGCTTCAGCCGGGCGAGCAAGCCCGATCTCACGGCCAAGTTCCACGGCCTCCGGGGCGACATCGACAGCGTGGGCGAGTTCATCCGGATGTACCTGACCAAGACCGGCCGCTGGACCTCGCCGGTCTACCTCGTCGGCGAGAGCTACGGGACGACCCGCGCCGCCGGCCTGTCCGACCACCTGGTCGAGCATGGCGTGGCCCTGAACGGCGTGGTCCTGGTCTCGTCGGTGCTCAATTTCCAGACGCTCCGATTCGCCCAGGGCAATGATTTGCCCAACGTCCTGTACTTGCCCACTTACGCCGCGACGGCCTGGTATCACAAGAAGCTGTCCAAGGACCTCCAGGCCCGGGACGTCAAGTCGGTGGTGGACGAGGCCCGCCGATGGGCCGACTCCGAATACGCCCGGAGCCTCGACAAGGGCACCGACCTGAAGCCCGAGGACCGCGCGGCGATGATCGCCGGGGTGGCCAAGTATACGGGCCTGGACCCGGATTACGTCGATGCCGCCGACGGCCGGATCGAGATCATGGCGTTCTGCAAGCAGTTGCTCCGCAAGGAGAAGAAGACGGTCGGCCGGCTCGACAGCCGGTACGTCGGCATCGATGCCTCGCACACCGGCGAGAACCTGGAGACCGACCCGAGCATGGCCGCGATCCGGCCGCCCTACACGTCGGCCTTCAACGCCTACGTCCGCAACGACCTCGGCTACAAGACCGACCTGCCCTACCACATCCTGGGCGAAGGGGTGGGCCGCTGGGACTGGGGCACCCAGGGCCAGGGTTACGCCGACGTGAGCAACGCCCTGCGCAACGCGATGGCCAAGAATCCGTACATGAAAGTGTTCGTCGGCTCCGGCTACTTCGACCTGGCCACCCCCCTGGCCGCCACGGATTATACCCTGGCCCACATGGGCCTCCAGCCCGAGCAGAAGGCGAACGTCCGGGTCGAGACCTACGACGCCGGCCACATGATGTACCTCCACGAGCCGTCCCTGAAGAAGCTCAAGGCCGACGTGGCGAAGTTCCTGGAGGATTCCGGGACCAAGTGATGGACAGGCACTCACCTCGGCACGGCTCTTGCTGATCCTTTGTCCACAGCCGCCGGACGTTCCGGCCCCTCGCCCCGAGGGGACGTCCGGCGCGGTGGGGCCGCCTTCGAGCGGCGATCGGGAGGAGCCTCCGATGAGCGACCGCGACGCGAACGCGACCGAGGCCGAGAACGGCGCGATCAAGGACCCGGCCGAGTGGACCACCGGCGACGAGCCGATGACCGGGGCGCAGGATTCGTACCTCCACACCCTGGCCCGCCAGGCGGGCGAGGAGGTCGGCGAGGAGCTGACCAAGGCCGAGGCGTCGGTGAAGATCGAGGAGTTGCGGGAGAAGACGGGCAAGACGGCCCGGAAAGCGAAGACGAAGAAGTCCGCCTCGCGGAAGTGAGCCGGGCCGAGGTCGAGGCAAGGCGATTGCCCCCCGGGGGCCGAGGCGATACGCTCGGCGGCCCGGGGGGCGTTTCCGTCCGAGGCGATCGAGGACCGATGGACGACGATTGGGGCGACGCGATCGTGACGGCCTGCCTGTGGGGGCCTCCGAGCCTGGCGGGGGTGCTCGCGCTCGTGAACGGGCCGATCCGGTTCTCGGGGCGGGCGCTGACGACGGGGATGAACCGGCTGGTGGCGGCGATCTGGCTCGCGCCGTTGCCGGTGACGATCCTGGTGGCCGTCGGGATCGTCGCGGCGAGGCGGGCGTCGGCCGACGAGGCGGGGCGGATCGCCCAGGACGCCTCGACGTCCGTCCTCCGCCTCCTGAGCGTCCTCTGCCTGCTGGCCGGAGGGACCATCGCCCTGGCCGGGGCCCGGCCGGTCATCCCGCCGAAGCGGCCCAAGGGGAAGCGGCGACGACGAGGCTAGCGGTCGGCCCGGGTCGAGAGAGGGGTGGCATGCTGACGTCTTCGTCAGCATGTCTTGGGTTCGAGACCGAGCGAAGACCTGCTCACGAAGACGTCAGCATGCCACCCGACCGATTCGCCCGCCGCGACGGTCCCCTACCCGGCGGGCCTCGGCGCTGCTATGGTCGATCGGTCGGCCCGGCGCCTCGACCCGTCCCTCCCCTTCGGAGACCCGGCCATGCCCGGCCCTCCCGGATCGGCCCGCGTTTTCGCCCTCGCGTGGGGGCTCGTCTTGCTGGCGATCGGCGCCGGGGCGACGGCCGGGGTCAAGTCGACCGTCTCGACCTATCGGAGCGGCCCGGCGGAGGTCTCGGTCGAGTGCTTCGCCCCGACGACCGGGGGGAGGCACCCGGCAGCCCTCCTTTTGCACGGATCGGGCGGCCTGGACGGGGCCACCGGCGACGTCTTCCGGGGGATGGCCCGGTCGATGGCCCAAAAAGGGTATGTCGTGCTCATCCCCCACTATTTCGATCGCGAGGAACAGGACGACGGATGGGCCGAGGCGGTCCGCGACGCGATCGAGGTCGCCGCCTCGCGAGACGACGTCGATCCCGACCGCCTCGGCCTCTTCGGCTTCTCGCTCGGGGCGCACCTGGCGTTCAACCGGGCCTCTCGGGACGACCGCGTCAAGGCCGTGGTCGCGCTCTCGGGCCGGCCGCCGGTCGGTCCGGACGCCCGGGTCCCGCCGACGCTGGTCCTCCGAGGCTCGAAGGACCCCGGAGTCACCCCGCAGGTCGTCCGCGACTTTGAGGAAGCGATGAAAACGAGGCAAATCCCCTGTCTCGTGCATGTGTACCCCGGCCAGGGCCACAACTTCGAGGCCGGGAAGTTCGCCGACGTCGGCCAACGGATGATGTCGTTCTTCGATCAGCATGTCAAACCGAGGAAACCGAGGGCCGGCGCGGATGGAAAATGATCGCGAGGGCGGCCCGGCGGTCTCCTGGGAGGGCGTGGAGAAGGACTATCCCGACGGGCACAAGGCGCTGGGCGGCGTGACGCTGGCGGTCGCCCGGGGGGAGTCGCTGGCGATCCTCGGCACCAGCGGATCGGGCAAGACGACGCTCCTGAAGACGGTCAACCGGCTGATCGAGCCGACCGGCGGCTCGGTGGTGGTCTTCGGCAAGCCGACCTCGGCCTGGGACCGGATCGCGTTGCGGCGGTCGATCGGCTACGTGATCCAGGAGGCGGGCTTGATGCCTCATCTGGACTGCCTGGCCAACGCGGGGCTGGTCCCCCGGCTCAAGGGCACGCCCCGGGCCGATCGCGAGGCGAAGGCCGAGGAGGTGCTGGCGCTCGTGGGCCTGGACCCGTCGCGGTTCGCCCGGCTGCGGCCGCATCAGCTCAGCGGGGGGCAGAGGCAGAGGGTCGGCGTGGCCCGCGCCCTGGCCGCCGACCCGGACCTGATCCTGATGGACGAGCCGTTCGGCGCGCTCGACCCGATCACCCGCCGCGACCTCCAGGACGAGTTCCGGTCGCTGCAACGACGGCTGAAGAAGACGGTGATCCTCGTGACCCACGACATCCGCGAGGCGTGCCGGATCGCCGACCGGCTGGCCCTGATGGACCGGGGCAAGCTCGTCCAGGTCGGCTCGGCCGAGGACTTCCGGGACCGCCCGGCCGATCCGTTCGTCCGCTCGTTCTTCGCCGACGCCGAGGCCGTGGCGATCGGTCACGACGGGGGCCCGGCTGATGACGGCATTCCTGAACCTGCTCCGCGAGACGCTCCGACTGGGCTGGGACCACCGGGCCGAGCTCGCGGAGCTGGCGGCGGCCCACCTGGACCTGGTCGTCGAGTCGGTGGGGATCGCCTCGGCGATCGCCGTGCCCCTGGGCATCCTCGCGTCGCGGTCGAGGCCGGTCGAGCGGGTCGTGGTGGGCGCGGCCAACGTGCTGCAGACGGTGCCGAGCCTGGCCCTGCTCGGGTTCCTGCTCGTCCTGTTCGGCGGGGCGATCGGCAAGGCGCCGTCGCTCGCGGCCCTGGTGATCTATTCGCTGTTGCCGATCCTGAAGAACACGGTCCTGGGCCTCCGGGGGGTCGATCGCGGGACGGTCGAGGCGGCCGAGGGCATGGGGATGACCGGGTGGCAGAGGCTCCGGCTGGTGGAGCTGCCGTTGGCCGTCCCGGTGATCCTCGGGGGCGTCCGGGTGGCGGCGGTGGCGGCCGTCGGCATGGCCACGATCGCCGCGTTCATCGGCGCGAGGGGGCTGGGCAACTACATCCAGAGGGGCCTCTCGACGCTCGACGCCCGCTGGACCCTGCTCGGCGCGATCCCCGCGGCGATGCTCGCGCTGGGGTGCGACGCGGCTCTGGGCGAGCTCGAACGGGCGATCGACCCGAAGGCGGCGAAGGGCTCGCGGCTCCGGGGGATCGTCGCCGGGCTGGCCATCGCGGTGCTCCTGGGCCTGGCCCTCTGGGGCGCCACGGACGGCTGGAGGCCGGGCCGGGCCGCCGAACCGCCCGAGGCCGCCCCGGACGGCCAGGCCGGCGAGGGCCGCCGCGAGATCCGGACCGTCGTCGTCGGCTCCAAGGACGGCGGCGAGATGATCCTCCTCGGCCACATGCTCGCGGACCTCATCGAGGCAAAGACCGATCTGAACGTCCGGCGGACCATGAACCTCGGCGGGACGATGATCGCCTTCCAGGCGATGAAGGCCGGCGGCCCGGCGCGACCGGCGACCGGGCCGGCGGGCTGGATCTCTACGTCGAGTACACCGGCACCGCCCTCACGGCGATCCTGAAGAAGCCGCCGGCCAACGACCCGGCCGCCGTCCGCGACGAGGTCCGGCTCGGGCTGGCCGCCCAGGGGATCGCGTGCCTCGACCCTCTCGGGTTCGAGAATACGTTCGCCATGCTGATGCGTCGGGACCAGGCCGAGCGGCTGAAGATCCGGCGGATCTCGGACCTCCGCCCATTCGGCCAGACGATCCGCCCGGGGGCCGGCCCCGAGTTCATGAACCGGCCCGACGGCTTCGCCGGGCTCGTCCGCGCCTACGGCCTGAAGTTCGCGCAGAGGCCCCGCGAGATGGACCGCAACCTCCTCTATCAGGCCCTGTCTCGGGGCACGATCGACCTCGCCGCCGGGGACTCCACCGACGGCCGGATCGCCGCGCTGGACCTCGTCGCCCTGGAAGACGACCGCCGCTATTTCCCCCCGTACGAGGCCGTCCCCCTGATCCGCGCCTCGACCCTCCAGGCCCATCCCGAGATCGAGAAGGCCCTCCGCCCTCTGCTCGGCAAGATCGACGCCGCGACGATGAGGAGGCTGAACTACGAGATCGACGGCAAGAAGCGCGACCCCGCCGAGGTCGCCCGCGAGTACCTCCGGGCCTCGGGCTTGCTGCCTTGAGGCCCGGAGGGTGCATGAAATGCACCAAACACGCGGCGGCCATCGGCCGCCCACCCAGACTCCGCGAGCACCGGCAAGGACAAGGAACGCGGTAGGCCGGCGTGGCCCGCCGCTTCCTGGCGGGTTTCGCCCGCCCCAGGTCACGGTGCATTTCATGCACCCTACGGGACGTTGGTCCTCATCACCGTTGTCCCCGGAGGGTCCAGGGGATAGCCTGGAGGCCCTTCGCCCACCACCCGGAGCGCCTCCCGTGAATCGAACCTTCCTCGCGTGCCTCGTCGCCCTGGTCGCCTCGTCGTCGGTCTCGGCCCAGGAGGCCGCGAAGCCTCCGACGAAGGCGATCGTGATCAAGGCCGGCAAGCTGATCGACCCCCGCGCCGGCCGCGTCTTGACCGATCGCGCGATCCTCGTCCGGGGCGAGCGGATCGAGGCCGTCGGGCCGATCGACGAGGTCCTCAAGGCCGCGCCGAAGGACTGCGAGACCATCGACCTCTCGGGCTCGACCGTCCTGCCCGGCCTGGCCGACTGTCATACTCACGTGTTGTTGCAGGGTGACATCACCCAGGCCGACTACGATGAGCAATTGCTCAAGGAATCGATCCCTTACCGGACGATCCGCGCCACGATGGCCGCCCGGACGGCCGTCATGAACGGCTTCACGGCGATCCGCGACCTGGAGACCGAGGGGGCGATGTACGCCGACGTGGACGTCAAGAAGGCCATCCACAACGGCGTGATCCCCGGCCCCCGGATGTTCGTCGCGACCCGGGCGTTCTCGGCCACCGGCATGTATCCGCTGACGGGCTATTCCTGGGAGCTGAAGATGCCCGAGGGCGTGCAGATCGTCGACGGCCCGGACGCGATCCGCAAGGCCGTCCGCGAGCAGGTCAAGCACGGGGCCGACTGGATCAAATTCTACTGCGATCGCAAGTATTATCTGAAGGACGGCGTCCTCCGCAGCAAGGTGAACTTCACCGAGGACGAGATGAAGGCGATGGTGGACGAGGCCCACCGGCTCGACCGCAAGGTGGCCGCCCACGCGATGGGCAGGGACGGCATCGCCGCCGCTTTGAAGGCCGGCGCCGACACCATCGAGCACGGCGACGGCCTCGACGAGGAACTCATGGACGAGATGATCCGAAAGGGCGCCTTCTGGTGCCCGACGATCTACGTCGGCGTGTACGTGGCCGAGGGCCGCGCCGCCTCCGGGCGCCGATCTGGAAGGACATGGTCGAGATCGAGCGCAAGGCGTTCGGCCTGGCCGTCAAGAAGGGCGTCAAGATCGCCTACGGGACGGACGTCGGCGGCTACTCCTGGAGCGAGAACCAGGCCAAGGAGTTCTCCTACATGGTCCGCTACGGGATGACCCCGATGCAGGCGATCCGCTCCGCCACGGTCGTCGCCGCCGAGCTCCTCGAATCCGAAAAGGACCTCGGCGCCATCGAGCCCGGCAAGTTCGCCGACATCATCGCCGTCAAGGGCGACCCCCTGGCCGACATCTCCGAGCTGGAGCACGTCTCGTTCGTCATGAAAGGTGGGAAAGTGCTCAAGTAGGGTGCATGTAATGCACCAACCGGCGGCGGCCGGCGGCCGCCCTCGATTTTCTCATGTTTCCCGGGATTTTCTCGCGTTTTTCGACGCAAACGAGGAGGCGGAGGGCGGCCGACGGCCGCCGCCGGTTGGTGCATTTCATGCACCCGACATGACGGTGCATTCCATGCACCCGACGTCTGGTTCAGGGCTTCGGGTGCTTGAGGAAGAAGGCCCAGATCAGGGCGTTGGCGTCGAGGTCCAGCGCCGCCTTGCCGAGCAACGCCCCTCCGATCGGCTCCCGGCCCGGCCAGGTGTGGCCGCCTCCCTCGATCACGAACAGGACGACCTCGCTCCCCTCGCGACCGGGCCCGAATTCCCTCTTCGCGATCGTCAGGCCGTCCTTGCTGTCGTGGGGGACGTCGGTTCTGGCCGGCTCGTCGGGGCAGCCGTCGTGCTTCGCCCAGAGCTTGACGGTCTCCTCGACGCCCCGCAATCGCGACGACCCCGGCCTCCTCCAGAGCGTCCCTCCGAACGAGACGAAGCCGTCCTTGGTGCCGTGGAAGTGGAGGACCGGCACCGGACGCTTCGCCCGGATCTCGGGCCCCACCATCGTCCCGGCCACCGGGGCGATCGCGGCGATCCGGTCGGACATCTCCGAGGCCAGCCGGTAGCACATCATCCCGCCGTTGGAGAACCCGGTCGCGAACACCCGTCTCGGATCCACGTTCGCCGCCCCGGCCACGTCGTCCAGGACCTTCCCGAGATAGCCGACGTCGTCCACGTCGTCCCCGCCCACCAGCCCGACGTTCCACCGGAGCATCGCGCCCCGGCCGGTGCCGTTGGGATAGGCCACCAGGAACCCCTCGCGATCGGCCGTCCCGCTCAACCCGCTGATCATCGCCATCGCCGGCCCATTGGTGGCGAAGGGATGCAGGGCCAGGACCACCGGAAACGGCTTCTCCGGGTCATACGACGGAGGGACATGCAACAAATAAGGCCGCGACTTCCCGCCCGACTCCACCGACCGCGAATGGTCGCCGGGAGTCAAGGGCCCGGCCGCCGAGGCCGTGATCAAGGCCAGCCAGATCGGGACGCCGCTCATCGACCACCCCTTTGCTGTCGAGATCGGCCCGGGGACCGACCGTCGGGCCCGCGAGGCGAGGGATCGACGCGACGCATGGGCTCGTGCGGCCCCTCTTGCTAGGATAGGGTGGCCTGAGGCGCTGGGGAAGGGATGAGGGACGGATCATGGCGAACGCTCCGGACGGCCTGGAGGCGATCTTCGAGCGGGGTCAGACCGAGGCGTCCGGCCAGGTCCGCGATCCGGGGCCGGCGCGACGGGCGTTCCTCTCCGCCTCGACGAACATCGACACGGCCCCCTTGAAGGACACGCTCCGGAGCCGCGGCTTCGCTCCGTTCGAGCTCGACGAGGTCGCCGCCGAGGGCCGGACGATCCCCGAGCTGCTCGAAGATTGCGTGAAGGGCGCCGACCTCATGGTCGCCGTGGTCGGCGGCGGTTCGCGAGAGAACGTCCTGTTCGAGCTGGGCTACGCCTCGGCCCTGAAGACGCCGATCCTCGCCCTGGTCCCGCCCGGCGAGGCGATGCCGATCTCGCTGGCCTCCATCCCGTATCTCCGAACGGGCCCGAACAACCGAGAAGCGATCGAGTTCGGGCTGGATACCCTCCTGGCCGTCCCGCCGTCGTCCCGGCCATCGCGGGAGAGTCTCCCGAGACGACCCGCCCCATCGGTCCTCTGGCCGATGAACTGCTCGGGAGGCTTCGCACCTCCGGCGATTCGGATCAGAATGACCTGACCGAGATCGTTCGTCGGGCCTTGAATGCGAGCGGCGTCGCATCCCTGAACCTCGCTCCCCGCCTGTTCGAAGACGGCTCGACCGACTTCGCCGTCTGGTCGGACGATTTCGAGGGTTTTGCAGGGATTGGGGAGTCGGACTCCGAAACTCGGGGAGCTCGCTCTCCCAACTCCCCCGGATCGCTCAGCCGCCCGTGCTCCCGGTGGCGATTTTGGTCTCGAAGAGGCTGGATGAACGTGCGTCCCGATGCCGATACCACGGACCTGGCATCGTCTGTTCGCAGACTGGAAATGCCTGTATACTAGGTATTCCGGCGGTCAGTCCAGGCGGGCGAATCTGGAATCCGAAGAGTTCCTGAGCCCCCGGCTGGTCGGGGGTCGGTTCGAAGGGAATGCCATCCCCCTCGACTTCTTGCGCGACTTATCGGCGCTCAACGACATCCTCCGGGAGGAGGCAAGGGCGGCCTGGTTCAAGGCGAACCGCGACCGCAAACGCCTCCCGAACGGCTTCTCCGAAGACTTCACCCTGTCGCTCTCCGGCGTCGAACCAGGGAGTGCCGTCCCGAAGATCACCTTGTTCTTCGCGATGTTGGGGGCGGCGGCCGCCCCGGCGGTCGAGTACCTCCGCCAATCGCGAGAGAACCTGATCGGCGGCGTCCGCGCCGCTGCGGAGGATCGGCAACCGACCGATTATCTCTCGCCGGGAACGTTGGCGAAATTCCAAGGCTTCGGCGAACGGCTCCGCGACGGCGAAGCCATCGAGTTCAGCGACCACGGCACGACGGTCCGGTACACGAAGGAAGTCCGTCGCAAGCTGCTGCTGGCGGCACCGGGGGTCGAGGAAGTTTCGGAGGAGGTCGAGCTTCGCGGGCTGGTGTGGCGAACGGATCAGAGGGACAAGGTCTTTCTCATCAAATTGGCCGATGGGACGGAAGCCCCTGGCCCTATGGCCGGAGATCATTACGATAACATCCTCGAAGCGACGAAGGATTATCGACGCGGTGCGAAGATCTTCTTGCAGGGCATCGGGACGCGGAACCGGCAAGGAAAACTCGTAAGGATCGACTCCATCGAAAGTTCCAGCGTGCTAGACCCTCTCGACATCCATGCGAGGCTTGAGGAACTGCGTGTCCTCAAGCAAGGATGGTTTGACGGCGAAGGCGAGTCCTTCGATCCGGCGGGGATGGACTGGCTCGAATCCTCCGTGCACGATCACTACGCGCCGGATCGCCACTCCCGTACATCTTCCCGTCGCCGGACGGCCAGGTCATCTTCCAGTGGAAGATTGCCAATACGTCCGCGACGCTGGAGATCGACCTTCGAGACAGGACAGGCTACTGGCATGCCCTCGATCTGGCGAGCAAGAGCGATTCGGATGCGGACATCAATCTCGATGAGGCCACCGGCTGGAACAGCCTGACGGAGCGGTTGGCAATGATTCGTGGGGGCAAGGCGTGATCGATAAAACTCTGCTTTTGCGGCAGGTGCATCCGACCTTCATCCAAAACGGCGAGATTGGCGTCGTGGCCTTCCGCCCAAACGACAGCGATCACGGGCGCCTGTCGGTTTACGATGGCGATCAGATCACGCCCGAAAACTCGTTCAAACACTGGACGGACGAACTAAAAAAGAAGTCTGTTGGCGTCCTGGGCGTGACCGTCGGAGAATGCGCCTCGGTGGAATTGCAGGCCGTCTCGAGCCCTTTGGAGAACTTCGCTTCCCACGCCCATATCGACTTATCCCCCTATGAAAAGAAGGATCAGCGGACGAAGACAAAGGCGATCCTGGCCTTCGCCCTCGCCCGCGATTGGCTTTTCCCGTCGGAAACTTGACGAGATGGAATCCCCGCCGCGGATTCAGCCGCCACTGCGCCCGCTCTGCTTCCCGAGTCGCAGCAGCATTTCCTCGGGGACATGCCGAGCCCGGGTGATTCAGGCGCCGCGGTCTCTCGAATCGACTTCGCCCCCGTGGTAAACTTGAGGACGACCGGCAGGAGCGGAAAAGCCGGGACCATGCGAATGTTCCGCGCCAGGAACGTGACGAAAACAGGCCAGGGCGTTGGCGCAAACATTTGAAATTGATGGAATTGACACATATGGCCACTTACATCGACCCGCACATCCACATGGTCAGCAGGACCACCGATGATTACAAGCGGATGGCCCTGGCCGGGTGCGTGATGGTCAGCGAGCCGGCCTTCTGGGCCGGGTTCGATCGGTCGGGCGTGGAGGGGTTCCGCGACTACTTCCGCCAGCTCACCGAGTTCGAGGGGAAGCGGGCCGAGGCCTACGGGATCGCCCATCATTGCTGGCTTTGCATCAACGCCAAGGAGGCCGAGAACGTCTCCCTGTCGCGCGAGGTCATCGCCATGATCCCCGAGTTCCTCGACCGCCCCGGCGTCCTGGGGATCGGCGAGATCGGCCTGAACAAGAACACGAAGAATGAGGCCACGGTGTTCCAGGAACACCTGGACCTGGCCGCCCGGACCGAGGAGATGGTCCTGGTCCACACCCCCCACCTCGCCGACAAGTACCCCGGGACGCGGATGATCCTGGACATGGTCCGCGACCACCCCAAGATCCGGCCCGAGCGGGTCTGCATCGACCACGTCGAGGAGCACACGATCCGCCCGGCGCTGGACGCCGGGCACTGGGTCGGGATGACGCTCTATCCGATCACCAAATGCAGCCCCCAACGCGCGGCCGACATGATCGAGATGTTCGGCACCGGGCGCATCCTGGTGAACTCGGCCGGCGACTGGGGCCACAGCGACCCCCTGGCCGTCCCGGAGTTCATCTTCGAGATGAGGTCGCGAGGCCACTCCGAGAGCACGATCCGCAAGGTCGTCTACGAGAACCCCCTGGCGTTCTTCTCCGGCTCGAAACGGTTCCGATTCGAGGAGAGGCCGCAGGGGTAGCGGTTGCCCGGCGGGACGGGGCGGGGCAGGGCGGGGGCGAGGCACCCCGCCGAGAGGAGACGCGAGACGCCACGAGCAAAGGCCCGGGGCGCATCGTCGCGCCCCGGGCCCCGGGGGAAGTCTCGGAGGCCGATTGGTCGGCCCTCTGGACTCGCTCAGTACGTGGCCGGGACGATCTCGCCGCCGTTGCGGCTGGAGAGGGCCTGGTAGAGGCCGACCTTGGTGTTGGTGGCGCTGATGTAATACGGGGTGCCGGCGCCGCTGCCGCCGGTCACGCCCACGGGCAAGCCGGTCGTGCCGACGATCTGCCAGGAGTCGATCGACTCCTTGATGAACCGGACCGAGCCATCGCAGAAGGCGAAGTTGGCGCCTCCGGGGTGGAAGCTCGAGGCGGAGAGGACGAAGTCGTCACCCTGCTGGCCGTAGTCCCCGGTCTTGAGCCGCTTCTGGGGGTTGATCCCGTAGAGGCTGGTGAAGGTGGTGTCGCCGTAGTTGCCCGAGGTCCACCAGTTCCAGTCGTAGATGTCGGTGTTGCCGTTGGCGTCGGGCGTGGTGGAGAACAGGCCGTGGGCCCTCTCGGTGAAGGCGAAGGTGTTGCTGGTGCCGTCGATGATGTCGGAGATCTTCGTCGGGGAGACGCTGCCGGGGTTGGTGGCCAGGCCGTTGGGCTGGGAGACGTAGGGCGGGTAGCCGATGTACTGGCAGATGCCGTTCATCTGGCTGAGCATGGCCATGTAGTAGGAGCTGGAGCCGCTGGGGAAGTTCGGCCACATGCCGAGGTTCATGGCGTAGCTGCTGTAGTACATCGGCAGGTTCGAGCCGTCGTAGTTGCCCCCCTGGTAGAGGTGGTACAGGTTGATGATCTTGCCGTCGCTGGGGCACCAGAGGCTGCTGATGGCGGAGCCGTTGACCGTCATGTTCTGGGCGATGAACATGCCGACCTGGCTGTTGTACGAGTTGAACAGCGGCTGCTGCTCCATGAACTGCAGGAGCGGGACGAGCGGCCCGGAGGCGTCGTAGTAGCCGATGCCCGGGTAGTACTGGCGATGGAAGCCCATCGGGAACGACCCGTAGGCGCTCTCATAATTCATCATCGCCAGGGCGATCTGCTTCAGGTTGTTGGTGCACTGGGCACGTCGGGCGGCCTCTCGGGCGGCCTGGACGGCCGGCAGGAGCAGGCCGATCAGCACGCCGATGATGGCGATCACCACCAGCAATTCGATCAGGGTGAAGCCGCGGCGCACGGCTCGGGCGGGGGCGTGGGTCATGAGATGGCGACTCCCGGGGGCAAGGACGAAGAGAAGGAATTGATCGAGGACGTCAAGGCGAGGCGAGGCGAGGAACGCGGCTCACGACGGCCGGGGGTCACTCCGACCCCTTGCGACGGGACTTGATCGTGCCGTCCTTGGCGACCTTGTCGGTCTTGGTCTTCGTCGAGGCCGGCACGGTATCCTTGGGACGGACCCCGGCGCCGGCCCCTGGGGCGACGGTCGGGCCCACGTCCGGCCCGCATCCGGGCAGGGAACTCACGCCAGCCATCACGGCCGAGGCCAGCCCGAGGCGGAGGCCCCGGCGGAAGAGAGCGGATCGCGCTTCGATCATGGGGACGATCCTCGGTGGACGGACGGGATGGCACCAGTCTCTCGGGACGGACCCCAGGCGCGGACGGCCCCCTCGGGACCCCGGTGCGCAGCGCGGACCGGGCGAGGTGACATCGCTTCAAGAAAAACGGATTAGGAAGAATTCACGCTCGCGAGACCCGGAGAGGAGAAAGGGCCTCACGTCTGGAAGATTCCGAGGAGAGACGGGTTCACGGTAAGTTCACGGACATCGTCGGTCAAGCGGTCAAGCAAAAATTCCTGAGGAATTCCGCGGCACCGCGGCGCGATGGGACGCTCGATCGTGACCCTTCCGGAAGGCGGTGCGCTTGACCGGTTTCACGGTCCAGGCAAGCCGCGTGCCAAGGCCCGGGAACCGCCCGTCCGGGGCCGTCGAAGCGGCGATTTCCGCCCCATTTCGAACCGACCCGGAACGGTGGAGCGCGCGCCGCCCGGTCGGTTTCGCAGCCCCTGCACGAAACGTTGGCAACGCTGCCAGGCTTCTAATTCCTTCGTCCTATCCATCCATTTCTGCATCAAGGGATGTGATTAGCGCCCCGAGGTCAAGTCATCCCGGCCGTCGATGTTGTTTTTTCGCAACGTAACGCGATCCGGGAGCAGGGCGTCGAGGACCAGGCCGGCGAGGTCCCGGGCGGCCAGCTGCGGGGCGTCGCCGAGGACGCCGCGACGCGAGGCGACGGCCACCCCGAGATACGACTCGCCGGCCGGCGTGGCGCCGAGCGACCCCTTGACGTGCCGGGGGTCGATCGGCCCGCCGATCCGGAGGCCGGAGGGGGCGGGGCCGGCGGGCCGTTCCTCGTCCGAGCTCCACCAGTCGGGGGCGAACCAGCGGTCGGGCGTGCTGACCAGGACGACGTCTCCGGCCCGGGGATGGTCCAGGCCCAGCTCGGCCCTCCGGGCCCCGGGCGCCACCAGGGCGACCCCCTCGTCGTGCAGGCCGGCGAACGCCGAGGCCACGTTGGCCGCCTGGCTCGGGTCATTCAAGTAGATGTGGGCGAGCTGATGATCCACCAGGGCGAAGGCGGCCGAGCGCTCCAGGTCCACGTCCACGCCCCCGCCGGGCGAGGAATCCAGGGCGAGCAGGCCGAGGCCGCGGAGCACGAGGTTCGGGAACGCCGGGCCGGAGACCGGCGCCGTGACCGTCTCGGTCGCCGCGATCACCAGCGAATCGGGGGCCTCGGCCTTGAGGAACGGGCCGAGGACCGTCTCCAGCTCCCTCAGGGCCCGGCCCGCCTCCCGGCCGTCGGGGCCGAACCGGCGGGCGACCTGGCCGAGGTACGGGATCCGGACGATGGCCAGGTCGGGCCTCTCGGCCTGGATCGTCGCGGCGGCCGTCTTCAGGATCCAGGTCGTGGCCTCCAGCCTCGGCGGCTCCCCCTTGGCCTCGACCTCGGGCCGGGGGAACGGCCCGAAGGCCGAGACCAGCGACTCGCCCAGGCCCGGAGGGTTCGTCACCACGTCCCAATCGGCGTCCACCCCGGCGGAGAACTCCACGTCCGCCCCCCTCGTGTTGGGGCCGAACCACAGGAGCGTCTTCGCCCCGGGGCGAGCCTGGCGGAGCCGGTCCCAGATCCGGGGCGCCCGGATGGCCGAGTCGGGCAGGGGGCCCGAGACGACCTTCCGCGCCTCCCGGTCGAAATAGGCGTTTCCGATCAGGCCATGCTCATACGGGCCCGTCCCGGTGATCGCCGAGGCGAACGACGACGCCGCCAGCCCCGGGAACGACGGCACCAGCTCCGTCTCCGCCCCCCTCGCCGCCAGCGAATCCAGGGACGCCAGGCAGCCCGGAGACACGTCCTTCCGGCGGAGCTGCGGGATCATCAGGAGGACGACCCGATCGGACATCGGCGGACCCCTTAACCTGATCGTGGACCGAAACTTCCGTCGAAGGGCCTCGCCTCGACCCGACCGGGGCCCGGCCCCGGGGCGCCGAACCTCGCCCGCAAAGGATAGGCCATCGCCGCGCCGTCGGCAATCCTCCGGGCCTCGGGGCCGGAGACCCCGGCCATCCCGCCGGGTCTTGACGCCTCCTCCCCGGGAGGACACCATGAATCGGTCCCGCCCGCCGTCGCCCCGCCCAGGAGCCTCGCCCCGCCATGAGGACGCCGACCCCGACGCCCCTGCCGACGCCTCGCCTGGCCGGCGGCCTGGCCCTCGTCGCGACTCTCGCCGTCCTGCTCCCGGTCGGGGCCGACCGCCCCGGCTCGGCCGTCGCGAAGGACGAGCCGGCGGCGGCCTCGCCCGCCTACCCCTCGCCCATCGCCCTGGCGCTGTCGGCCGACGGCTCCCGCCTGATCGTCGCCGAGCAGGGCACCGGCTCCGTCGCCCTGGTCGATCCCCGCGCCGGGAAGGTCCTCGCCCGCGCGGCCACCGGCGAGAAGCCCTCGGGCGTGGCCATCGGCCGGGACGGCCTCCTCGGCGTCGTCTCCCACTGGTACGGTTCGGATGTGGCGATCCTCAAGATCGGCCCCGAATCGATCCATGTGGATGGACGGATCGAGGTCGGGCCCGAACCCCGAGGCGTCGTCCTCTCGCCCGACGCCTCGACCGCCTACGTCGCCGTGGGCGCCTCCAACGAGGTCGTCCGCGTGGACCTCGCCTCGAAGAAGGTCACCGGCCGATTGGCCGTCGGCCGGGAGCCTCGCGGGATCGCCCTCACCCCCGACGGCGCCCGCCTCCTCGTCGGCAACGCGCGGTCGAGGTCGCTCTCCGCGATCTCGACGAAGGATTGGGCCGTCGAGCGCACCCTGCCGATCGACGGCGACAACCTCCGCCAGGTCGCGCTGTCGCCCGACGGCTCGCTCGGCTATGTGGCCAACATGAAAAACCGTGGATTCCCCACGACCAAGAATAACATCGACATTGGATGGGTCCTGGGCCAGAGGCTCACGCGGGTCCCCCTCGACGGCTCCGAGCCGTTCGCCACCCAGACGCTCGACCCCGAGGGCAAGGCCGTCGGCGACGCCCACGGCGTGGCCGTCTCCGGCGACGGCCGTTTCCTCGCCGTCTCGGCCGGGGGCACCCACGAGGTCCTCGCCTTCCGCACCGACTCCAGCCCCCTGCCGTGGCGGGTCGGCGCCTCCCGCGACCTGATCGCCCCCGAGCTCCTCAAGGACGACGGCCGGTATCGCCGCGTCGATCTGGGCGGCCGGCCCACCGAGATCGCGTTCGATCCCGACGCGAAAACGCTTTACGTCGCCAACTATCTGGATGATTCGATCCAGGTCGTGGACGTCGAGTCGATGACGCTCGCCAGGTCGATCCCCCTGGGAGCGCCGTCGGAGGCGAGCCTGGTCCGCCGAGGGGAGGCGCTGTTCCACGACGCCTCGCGGTCGTTCAACCAGTGGTATAGCTGCAACACCTGCCACAGCGACGGCCACACCAACGGCCTCGACTTCGACACCCTGAACGACGGCTGGCACGACAACAGCACGGCCCACACCCGGAGCCGCAAGAAGGTGCCGACGCTCCGACGTGTCGATCGCACCGGCCCGTGGACCTGGCACGGCTGGCAGACCAGCCTGGAAGACGCCGTGGTCGAGTCGTTCACCAAGAGCATGCAGGGCAAGAGGCCGACCGATGATGAGGTCAGGGCCCTGGCCGCCTTCCTCGGCACGCTCGACTTCCCCAGGAACCCCCATCGCGGCCCCGACGGCGCGATCTCCGAGGCCGCCCGCCGCGGGGAGGCCGTCTACCGCTCCGAGAAGGCCGCGTGCCTCTCCTGCCACGGAGGCCCCGAGCTCACCGACGGCAAGATCCACAAGGTCGGCCTCGAAGAGCCCAGGGACGTCTACAAGGGATACAACCCGCCCTCCCTGCGAGGCGTGTACGACAAGGATCCCTACCTCCACGACGGCCGGGCCAGGACGCTCAAAGAGGCCCTCACCCGCTGGCACAGCCCCGAGGAAGTCACCGGCCTCGGCGCCCTGACCGAACCCGAGACCGACGACCTCATCGAGTACCTGAAGACCCTGTAGGGTGCATGAAATGCACCAAACATGAGCACGCGGCGGCCACCGGCCGCCCACCCCGTCCTCCGGGAGTCTCCCTCCCGAGGTCCCATGGCAATCGAAGCGGAAGGCGGCCGGTGGCCGCCGCGTGCTCATGTTTGGTGCATTTCATGCACCCTACGTCACATCAACACCGGAGACCGACGACCTCGCCGAGTGACTGAGGACCCTGTAGGGTGCATGAAATGCACCAAACATGAACACGCGGCGGCCACCGGCCGCCCACCCCGTCCTCCGGGAGTCTCCCTCCCGAGGTCCCGTCGCAATCGAAGCGGAAGGCGGCCGAGGGCCGCCGCGTGCTCATGTTTGGTGCATTTCATGCACCCTACGTCAACTTCACCGCCGCTTGGGGAAAACGTGTTCCCTGTGAACACTCGTCCACAGGATGGCCGCCGACCGGCACCGCCCGGGTCATCGGGCGGCCCGTTTCGCATTCCATGGACAATCACTTGACGAAACCGCCTGGGCGTTAACTTGACTACACTTTTTCGCCGAAAACGCCGGAAACCGCGGAAAAACCGCCATTTGCTGCGCAACGACTCGTGCGCACACAATCCACCACAACGTTTCATTCGAAAATCCGTCGGACCGAACCACCGGACAACACGGGACTTGAGGCGAGGCGGCGGATCGGGCCATCGGCCCGAAAAACGTCGTCGGGGCGGTCACTTCGTGCGCGCCGGCCGGGTGCCCGTGTGACACTGGGTTGTCACGGTCCCGCGACCCGTCCCGGGCGATCTCGAAGAAAAGGTGATCGCCGACGGGGCCCGGCCTCGATGGTTCCGGTCGTGGGCCTCGCTCGTGGCCGAGGCCGTCGCCGATCGTCCCGGCCGCCGGTGTTTCATGCGTTCACAATCATCCGAGAATTCCACCGATCCCGCCGCGCCTCCAGCCTCGCCTCGCAGGAATCCGGCGACGCCCCCCGGGCCAGGACCGTCAGGACCGGCTCGCCCGCCTCGAAGGTCGATCCCTCCGGCGGGAGGTCCGCCCGAGGGGGCAGGGCCATCGTGCCGATCCCTCGGAATCGCGTGCGATCCGAGGGCGGGAGGCGGCTGCGGCCCGGGGCGAACAGGATCGACTTGCCCACGATCGAGGGCCTCCGACCCGGCCCGGCCGAGGCCGGCGCCGACGGGTCGAACGCCCGGCGATGCTCGGCCAGGAACGCCCGGCCCGAGGCCAGCTCCAGCACTTCCACCGACGCCGAGTACCTCGGGTTGACCTCCACCGGGGCCGCGCGATCGCCCCTCAGGAGGAAATCGACCCCGAACAGGCCGACCAGGCCGATCCGTCCCGCCAGGACCTCGCCGATGGCCCGCAAGTCGTCCCGGGCCGGGCCGGGGACGTCGATCGGCCCGAGGCTGCCCCGATAGGCGAACGGGTTGCCGGGCTTGCCCAGGAGCTGGCGGGTCACGCCGAGAAGCTCGGCCGAGCCGGCCCGGCCTACGAACACGGCGGCGAGGCTCGGCCCGTCGATGCGTTCCTGGAAATACCAGGGGCGATCGGCCCTCGCCGAACCGAGCCAGGGCGCGATCTTCCGCCCCCCGGCCGAGCCTCACGGGCTTGATGAGCCAGGAGCCGTCGGTGGGCAGGCCGTCGGGGGAGACGCGGGCCTCGGGCGCCGGAATCCCTTCGGCTCGAAGGATTTCGGACAGGCCCACCGGGTCGCGGACCACGCGCAACGCCAGTCCCGAGACGCCCCAGAGGGGCCGGGTCGCGGCCAGGCGGTCGATCAGGTCGGGGCGGTTCTCCAGGGCCCCGGTATACATCCACGGGCCGGGCGGCAGGGCGGAGGCGAGGGCCTCGAAGCCGTCGGGATACGTCGATCCGTCGATCCGAACCGTCGGCGCCACGGCCAGGAGGTCGCGGTCGGCGAACAGGTCGATGGCCGAGGGCTTCAGCCCGGCGCGGAGGGCGGAATGGGCGGCGCTTCGGGCGCTGGCGCCGAGGATCAGGAGGTCCATCGGCGGTTTCCGGGGATTGCGCGGAGCCGGGGCCTTCGCTCTCGATGGTCCCTCTTGTCGGCCGTCGAAAGATCGGCCCGGCCGCCGGGGGGCAGGCCCACGAAGCCGTGGGCATGTCCGTTGCGCAAGCCATGCCCACGAAGCCGTGGGTATGCCAACCGGCGACCGGGCCCGATCTCGGACGATGGACGGGGATTACTTCTTGACGACCTCGATCTTGGTCGGCTCGATCATCATCTTGCCGTCCTTCTCGGAGGTGGTGCCGGTGACCTTGACCTTCTTGCTGCTGGAGCAGAAGCCGGCCGACTTGTGGGCTTCCTTGGCGACCTTGTTGTCCGGGTCCATGTAGTACTTCGTTTCCTTGTCGCCGTCCTTGACGACGACGACGTTCTGGCAGGCGTCGGCCTCGGCCAGCTTGCACTTGGCGCAGACGGCGTCGCCGGTGATCGTCTTCTCGTCGGCGGCCAGGACCACCAGGGAGGCGCCCAGGCACAGCCCAGCCACGGCCAGCATCGGGAACAGCTTGCGCATCTCGTCGTTCTCCGCAAGAAAGAGGGTACGGACCGGACGAAGACAAGCCGCGGCGACCGGTCACGCGAAACGCCGCGATTGGGGGACCTTGCCTCGGCCGCCATTGAATCACGCCCGAGCGTGTTTAACAACCGGAAACCGTCCGAACCTCGGATCGCTCGAGGGGGACGGCGGCGCTCCGGGTTCGGGAGCCCTCGGTTCGCGAGGGTCCCGGGACTCGGGTGGACCCGGTTCCCGAACCAGGAGCAGCCCGCGACGACCCGGTTCGGATTGGGGGTGCCCCCGGTTCTCGAACCGGGGTCGCGCAGCGACAAGAGGCGGAAACGCCAGCGAGGCGACCCGACCGCCGTAGGGTCGATCCGTTCTTCCTATTTTGGGCGGAGCTTACCCTCGCCCCCGCCCTCGCGGGACAGGACGTCAAACCCTCCCTCTTCAACAACCGATCGATCTTTACCCGACCGACGGCCTCTTGCGGCTGCGCCGCCCCGGTTCGAGAACCGGGGGCACCCCTTATGTCCGCCTCGGCCTGGCTCGTGGCGGGGGAGAACCGGGGACAGAGGGCGCCGAAACTCATGGGATGCCTGGACTTCGGCAGGGACGATCGCCGCTCATTTCGCCGGCCCCTGGCGGATCAGCTCGTAGGAGTGGGGCCGGGGCGTCTTCAACCGGGCGATCTCGGCCTCCTTCTCGGCCACGAGCGGGTCGAACAGGGGGATCTCGACGGCGTTGTTCCCCTGTTCATGCTTGCGGAATCCGAACAGATACGTTTCGTTCTGCGGCCTCCAGCGGTGGAAATACAGCTCATTCTTGGCGTTGATCGCGGCGCGCAGGGCCCGGGACTGGTCGTCTTCGCGATGAACCGGGAGGTATAACGTGGACTTGCCGCCGTTCGACTCCGTGAGGAACACCGGGTCCTGGCCGTCATAGGAGATGGCGAATCGGCCCGGGGGCAGGTCCCGGAAGCCGAGCGAGCCAAACTCGGACATCACCGGGCCGCCCGCCTTGGCCGGACGGTCCTCGGGGGCAAGGCAGGCGGGCAGGCGGTCGGGGACGACGGCGACTTTCAGTCGCTGATCCGAACAGTGGACCTCCGAGAACCGCGCCCGGTCCGCCTCCCTGTCCGTCCCAGACCAGGAAATGCGCATCGTCCAGTTCGTGGAGTGCGAATCGCCGAGCTTGCGGCCCTCCATCTGGCGGGCGATCTCGTGGTCGAGAACCCAGTATCCGAACGGCGAGGGGTGGAGGCCATCCCCGGTCATGAACCAGACCTGGGGATAGGCCGTGGGGTCCGGGGTATCATGGGGGGCGTCGGGGTCCGGCTTCTTCAGGGGGAAGACCGTCGGGGCTCTCCCCGTGATCGACGGGTAGAAGATGGGCCCGGTGAACAGATCCACAAACGTACACCCCCGAGCCGAGGCGATACCCCGGATGGCCTCGACGTACCGGGCCAGGTCCCGGTTATGGGCCGAGGGGTCCGGCAAGGGCGGCCCGAGGTTTTCGTGCTGGATCGGCGAGATCAGGACGATCCGGGCCTTCGTCTCTCCCAGGGTGTCGAGCAAGGTCTTCAGCCCCGCCTCGAACTCGGGAAGGCCGGCCTCCCCGGCGAACGACTCGTTCATCCCGTAGGCGACGAGGATCAGGGTCGGCTTGAGCGCAAGGACGTGCTGTTTCAGGTGTTGGAACCCGTCGGCGCGGCTGCCGAACCGCGCCCGGGCGTCTCCCCAGACGGTGTCCCCGCTCCATCCGAGGTTGCGGAAGGTGAAGGTCTTGTCCGGGTTGGCGGCGGTCAGAATTGTTTCGAGGTATCCATACTCGCCGTCCCTCTCGGCGAAGGTATTGCCGAGATAGACGATCCGGTCGCCGTCGCGGACCTCGACCTTGGGGCCTTCGGCAAGTGCAGGGGATCGGGCGAACAGGGCAATCCCGGGGAGCAGGGCCAGCAGGAAGGATCTCACGGGTCGGCTCCGGTCCGAGAGGGGGCGTCCGGGTCGTCGCGATCGGGGGGCCCGGCTCGATGGAGGCACTCTAGCCGGGTCGGAGGGCCGAGTCGAGTCCCCGCCGGAGGCCGGAATGGGGGAGGGTCGAGTGGAATCGGATCGGATCGGGCCTCTGTTGCATCTTTTCGCCGTTTCATCCTGGCCGTTCGTCGAAATGCTGGACCGGCCGTCTCCCATTAACTAGTATGGAATGGGTTCCCGGATCGTTCGGCCCGAATCCTGCTAGGAACGCGACGGGTTCGACGCTGGAGTCGGGCCTCTGGGTCGATGCGGACTTGCCGGACCTTGGCGAGGTCTCTTCCATGAATCTGAAGGCATCGGATCGTCCTCCCGTGCAGAGATACGGGGTCGCCCTGGCGTTGAGCGTGGGGGCGCTGGGCACGAAGGTCGTGCTGGGATCGACGTTGGGTTACGAGACGCCGTTCCTGGCGGTGTTCACGGCGGTGCTGCTGAGCGCCTGGTTCGGCGGGCTGGGCCCGGGCCTGGTGACCACGGGCGTCTCGGCTTTGGGGATCGCGTATTTCTTCCTCTCCCCGGTGAACTCGTTGCGGGTGGAGAGTTTGCGGACGCTGGTGCAACTGGCGGTGTTCCTGGCCGAGGGGACGGCGATCAGCCTGATCGTGGCGGCGCTGGAGAACCAGAGGCGGAACCTCGGGGAGATGCGCCTGAAGGCCGAAGTGCTGCGGGACGTCTCCCGGCAGATCGGGGACAAGGCCCGCCTGAGGGCCGATCGCCAGGAGGCGCTGGTGGACCTGTATCGCCGGGGGATCGCCCAGGGTCCGATCCCGTTGGAGGGGACGGGCCGTCTGGCCACGCTCCTGGGGGTGGATCGGTTGGCGATCCTGGAGGTGACGGCCGACGGGCGGTCGCTGAGGGCCGTCGTCGGGGACAGCCCGGAGGTGGCGCTGGACTCCCAGGCCGGGGAGGCCCGGGCGTTCGCCTCGGGCGGATCGGTCGTGTTCGACGAGGCCGGTGTCGGTTCCGGGGCGGCGGTGGCGATTCCGGGTCCGGGGGGCCGGGCTGTTGGTGTAGTCCTGGCAAGCTCGGCGGCGCGACGGAGCTTCCCGAAAGACGACATGGACTTCCTCCGAGGAACCGCCCGGATCCTGGGAGACGTGATGGGGCTGGTCGGCTCGGGCTGCCGGGAGGCCTGAGGCCCGAGCCCCGACCGATCGTCGCCTCGCCGACGGCCCAGGCTCAAAGCCGAAGGGCTGAGGAAAGTTGCGTCTGGAATTCCGGGCGAGTACCATCGGGGGCCCGGCGACCCTGGCCCACGTCCCGCCCCTCGACCCCGGCACCCTCGATGGCCGAATTCTGGCAAATCCGCGTCTTCGACCAGCACGAACCGGTCTATTCGACCGAAGTGCCGGGCAAGGTCGTCCTCGGGCGTCAGGGCACGCCCGGGGAACGGCTGTACTCCAAGACGACCGGGCCGGACGGGACCTGCCGGATCGTCATGGCCGGCCGGGACGAGGACTTCGTCTCCCGTCAGCACGCCCAGCTCGACCCGTCGGGCCCCGGGACGCTCCGCCTGAAGAACGTCAGCGCGAAGGTGCCGATCCGGCTCCAGGACAATACCGAACTAATGCCCGGGGCCGATTGCGAACTGGTCCTGCCGACGGTCATCACGCTGGGTCGCAAAGTCATACGGGTCCTGGAGGTTGCGCCCGACGACCTCCAGTTCCAGAGCCTGCCCGAAGCCACCTCGCCCGGCGTCTCCATGGCCACGCCGACGGTCTTGACCTCGCTGAACATCCCGGGCCAGAACATCAACTTCGAGGAGATCATCACCTGGCTGAAGGCGGCGATGGGCGTCCTCCAAAGCGCCGCGACCAGCCACGACTTCTTCGAGAAAGC
Organism: uncultured Planctomycetota bacterium; assembly: GCA_963737655.1. Classification (GTDB taxonomy): domain Bacteria; phylum Planctomycetota; class Planctomycetia; order Isosphaerales; family Isosphaeraceae; genus JAQGHR01. Next base: position 1,220,112 of record CAVTTN010000002.1, read on the forward strand.
CGCCCAGGCCGTGGTGGAGACCGTCGGGCTGGACACCGGGCGCGTCCTCTTGCTGGAAGGCGGGGAGTGGCGGACCGTCAGCGCCTTCTCGGATCGGGGCGAGGCGCCGGGGCCGAGTCGGCGCCCAGCCGGAGCGTCCTGAACCGGGTCCTGAAGGACCGCTGCACCCTCTGGCTCGGGCCCGACCCCAACGCCCCCGGGGGCGTGGATAGCTTGCTGGGCGTCTCGGCCGTCGTCGCCTCGCCGATCCTGGATGAGAAGGGCGAGGTCATCGGCGCCCTCTACGGCGATCGCAAGCGGTATCGCAGCCCGGGCCAGCCGCCCCGGATCACCCGGCTCGACGCCATGCTCGTCGAGCTCCTGGCCAGCGGGGTGGCCGCCGGCCTGGCGCGGACCGAGTTCGAACGCCGGGCCGTCGCCGCACGTGTTCAATTCGAACAATTCTTCACGCCGGAACTCGCTCACCAGATCGCCATCCGGCCCGAGCTTTTGGAGGGGCAGGAATCCGAGATCACCCTGCTGTTCTGCGACATCCGCGGATTCAGCCGGATCAGCGAGCACCTCGGGCCGGCCAAGACCGTCCGATGGATCAACGGCGTGATGGGCACCCTCTCCGACTGCGTCCTGGCCCACGGCGGCGTCCTCGTCGACTACATCGGCGACGAGCTGATGGCCATGTGGGGCGCCCCGGCCGAGCAGCCCGACCACGCCCGGCTCGCCTGCCGAGCCGCCCTCCAGATGCTCGAGATCCTCCCCGAGATGAACGAGGAGTGGATCGGCGAGATCGGCCAGCCCTTCGACCTCGGCATCGGCCTGAACACCGGGATCGCCCGCGTCGGCAACACCGGATCACGTCACAAATTCAAGTATGGACCCCTGGGCAATACCGTGAACATGGCCAGCCGTGTTCAGGGCGTCACCAAATACCTGAAAGTGCGCCTCCTCGTCACCCAGGCCACCCGCGAGCGCCTCGGCAAGGAGGAGTTCGCGCCCGGAGGATCGGCAAGGTCCGCGTCGTGAACATCGCCGAGCCCGTGGACCTCTTCGAGGTCAAGCCCGTGGGCAACCAGGAGTGGGAGGCGCTCTGCCTCGAATACGAGTCCGCCCTGGCCGAGTTCGAGCGCGAGGGCTTCCGCATGGCCACCCGCATCCTCGGCGGCCTCCTGACCGAGCACCCCGACGACGGCCCCTCCATGGTCCTCCTCTCCCGGGTGGTCCAGAGCCTCGTCGATCCCGAGACCTTCGACCCCGTCTTCGTCGCGCCCGGGAAATGAACTAGCGTTTAGTTATTCCTTCATATCCAAATCCGAGGGCCGCCATGATCGCCCCCTTGCTGGTCCTGGCCGCCCTGGGCGGGCCCATCTCCGGCGACGGTCGTCCCTCGGCCGGGGACTATCGCCGCCAGGCCGAGCGGTGCCGCGGACTCCTGAAGGCCAGCCTCCTCGCCTTCTACCTGCCGGCGAGCCTCGACCGCGAGGACGGAGGCTACCTCGAAGGTTTCGAGGACGGCCGGTTCCGGCCCATCGGCGAGAAGTTCCTCGTCCATCAGGCCCGCCAGCTCTGGTTCTTCAGCACGCTCGCCTCCGAAGGGATCGAGCGCGACGCCTCGCTCGTTGCGGCGAAATCAGGATATGTATTCTTGCACGAGAAGATGAGGGACCGCGACCTTGGAGGCTACTTCGCCCGGGTCTCGGACTCGGGTTCGCCCAGGGACATGAGGAAGCACGCGTATCTCCAGGCGTTCGCGCTTTACGGACTCGTCGCCTACGCCGGGGCCTCGGGCGACGCCGAGGCGCTCGAAGCCGCCCGGGCCCTGTTCCGGACGCTCGACGCGAAGGCCCACGACGCCCGATACGGCGGATACGCCGAATCCTTCGCCCGGGACTGGTCGCCGATCGACGACCCGAAGTCGCCCGGGATCGTCGGGGCGCCCGGCACGAAGACCTTCAACACCCACCTCCACCTCCTCGAAGCCTTCGCCGCGCTGTACCGGGCCTGGCCCGATCCGACCCTGAAATCGCGGCTGGAAGAATTGATCGCCATCAACACGTTGACGGTCCGCCACCCCGAATTCCCGTGCAACCTCGACGGCTGGAGGCCCGACTGGTCGCGGATCGACACCCCGGCGAACCTCCTCGCCAGCTACGGCCACGACATCGAATGCACCTGGCTCGTCCTCGACGCGGCCGACGCCCTGAAACGGCCGCCGACGCTGCTCCGGTCGTGGTCCGAGGGCCTGTGCGATCACGCCTTGACGCATGGATTCGACCGCGAGCACGGCGGCTTCTTCTACACAGGCCCGCCCGGCCGGCCGGCCGAGGACCGCCGGAAGGAATGGTGGGTCCAGGCCGAAGGGCTCGTCGCCATGATCGACCTCCACCGAGACACCGGCCGCCGCGACGCCTTCGACGCCTTCGTCAAGACGCTCGACTTCGTCGAGAAACACCAGGTCTGCCCCGAGGGCGGCTGGTATCGCGCCGGAAGGCCGACGGCTCCCCCCTGGACGACGCCCGCAGCGGCCCGTGGCAGGCCGCCTACCACTCCGGCCGGGCCTTGCTCCTCTCGGCGAGACGACTAGAGGCGCTGGCGGGTCGATAGATCCGGTTCGAGCCTCGGGAGCCCACCGCGAGAGCGGGCTTCCTGGCACTGCTCGGACCCGGCGGCGAATTCACGGCATGTCGCGGGCCGAGATTCATAAATCTCACAACGATTCGACCCGTCCAGGAACGGGCAGGCGGCGAGGAAGGGCAGGGGGAACAGGGCGAACGCCCACCCCGGCGCCTCCAGGTGATCGGGCAGGCGGCGGCCCTCGGAGACGATCCGGGGCTCGCGCTCCGCGTCGCCGATCGAGACGAAGATCGGGAACGTCCGACAGCAGGCCCCGCACCCATCGCATTCGTAGTCGAACATACTCTCGCCGCCTCGCCTCACTCGGATGTCTTCGGGGCCCCGGTTTTCATGCGTTCCACGAGCCGGTCCATCTCGGCGAGTTCCTCGGTGAAGGGGGCCTGGACCGGCGGGAAGCGGAAGCCGGTCTTGGGGTCGAGGTCGAAGGCCGTCACGCGGAAGCTGATCGCGAACCGCTCGCGCTTCCATTGCGCGAAGCAGAACAGGCGGACGAACTTGCGGATGTGGGCCGCGAAGGCCGAGACGTCCCCGCCGTAGGTCTCGCGCATCGCCGGCCAGAGCCTCCGCAGCATCCCCTCCGGGTCCAGCCCGAGCTGCACGAACGCGTACATGAGCTGATCGAGCACGGGAAACGGCATGAGGTCCGCCTCATCCGTCTGCGCCTGGCCCGGCGGCCGGAGTTCGGCCGTGGCCTCCATCACGTCCACGCGGTCGAACCCGGCGAGCCCGTGGAAGTGCCGGGCCCAGGCCAGGTACAGCTTGACGAGGCTCTTGGGCACGTCGGCGATCGGCGCCAGACCCCCGCTGGAGTCTCCGTCCATCGTCGTGTAGCCGACGGCCGCCTCGCTCTTGTTGCTGGTGACCAGGAGCAGGGCGTTGTGCAGGTTCGCGACGGTCCAGATCAGCATCCCCCGCAGGCGCGCCTGGATATTTTGCATGGTGATATCGTGGCGCGTTTCGGTCCAGGAGAGGCGCTCGCCGGTCATCCGCTCGACGACCGCCTGGGCCGAGTCCAGGGCCGGCTGGACCTGCCCGTCCAGGAACGTGGCGCCGATCTCCCGGGCCACGGCCTCGGCCGCGTCGTGGGTCGCGCGGCCGGAGTTCTCCGTGGCCATGTAGGCGCACACGAACGTCCTGCCCACGAGCCGCCTCTGCTCTTCGGCCGACAGGCCCGGATACCAATATCTGTACATCCTCGCGACGATCAATGCCACCATCGCGCTGTCCCGGCCGCCCGAGAGCGCCAGGCAGAGCTTGGGCACGCCCGACTTGCGGACGTAGTCGCGCAGCGCCAGCGCCAGGGCCAGCTCCAGCTCCAGGTGGTTCAGGTCGCGCTCGGTGATCGCCCGGCCCTCGAGCGCCTCGGATTCCAGGTACTCCAGGGACGGGTCGGGATGCGGAGGCTCGGGAGGAATCCAGTACGGCGACGGCGGGGGCGCCTGGTCCGTCGTCGAGAAGTCTCCCGCCACCCGGACGCAGCTCGGCGCCGAGCCGAACGCGCCGGCCCTGGCCCGGCCGAGCTGGTCGCGCCACGAGCCTTCTTCCATGCGAACATGCCGGAGTTCCGACAGGTCCACGACCTGATGGACGAGCTCCCAATCCCGAGTGAACACGAACCGGCGCCCCTCCGCGAGCGTCTGCCCGTTCATCGCGAGGAAGAGGCTGCCGTCGAAGATCAAGCGAGTCGCATCGGCACCCAATAGTGACGAATACATATAGACGCAATGGTCCTCGCGGCTGATCTGCTCGACCATCCGGCGGCGGACGCGGTGCTTGCCGATCGTGAACCACGAGGCCGACGGGTTCATGATGATCTCGGCGCCGGCCAGGGCGTACGTCGAGCCGGGCCGGATGCCCTTCCAGGCATCCTCGCAGATCTCGAACGCCACGGTGGCCAGGCCCGGCAGGTCGAACATCTGCGTCCCCAGGGGCACGACCTCGCCGCCGGGCCCGCGATACTCGACGAGCCGGCCGTGGGGCCACGGGGAGAAGTACCGATTCTCATATTCCACATCGCCGACGGCCAGGTTCTCCTTGGCGACCAGGCCCACGAGCTTCCCGTCGGCCAGGAAGCCCATCGCGTTGTACAGGACGCCCTCGAAGACGATCGGCAAGCCGGCGGCCACGGCCATCCCGGTCGTCGCGTCGGCCAGGCGGACGAGCCGGTCCCACGAGCGTTCGATCGTGCCGGTCCTCATCAGGCGGTCGCCCAGGCTGTAGCCGGAGATGCTCATCTCGGGCAAGAGCAGGAGCTTCGCGCCGGCCTCGCGGGCCGCCGCGATCGCCTCGCGGGACCGGCTCTCATTGCCGGCCCAGTCGCCGACCGTCTGGTTCAGCGAAGCCACGGCCAGGTGAGCCTGATGAAACGGCATCGGTCGGACCTTCTTGAGGAACTCGTCGGACTTGTCAGTTGTCAGTTGTCAGTTGTCAGTTGTCAGTTGTCAGTTGTCAGTTGTCAGTTGTCAGTTGTCAGTTGTCAGTTGTCAGTTGTCAGTTGTCAGTTGTCAGTCCACTCGTTCCCACGCTCCGCGTGGGAATGCCGTCTTCGACGCTCCCGCGTCGGGTTCGGTTCGACGACGGAACCGTGATGGGACGATTACATCGAGGACTCCTCCGGCACGCGGAGCGTGCAAGACGGCATTCCCACGCGGAGCGCGGGAACGAGTGGACTGACAACTGACAACTGATGACTGACAACTGACAACTGACAACTCCGGTATTCACGGCCGGAGCGTCGGGAACTCGGTCACGCGAAGATCCGTGCATCCATAAGGGATGAGCGTGAGGTCTTCCATCGGCCGATCGCTCGTCACCGGGCTCTTCGGCGGCGGGGCGGCGGCGTTCTTCTCCAGGGTCCATGACGGCAGCCTCCGCCCCTTGACCTTCGCCGTGATCGGCGCCCCGTCCTGAGAGAACGGCCGGTCGCCGACGGGCCTGGTCTCGAAGCTCACCGAGGCCTCGGGATGGTCGCGGTCGATCGCCAGGGCATAATTCCACGGGGTCGTGGGGAAGACCTCGTAGTCGGCATACGGCTCCTTCCCCCGGAGCGTCTTCCACTCGGCGCCGATCTTCAAGGAATAGACCAGCGGGCCGCGCTGGATGGCCACGGAGTCGTTGTATCCCGCGAGGAGCGCGACGTCCATCGAGAGGTCGAGGGTGAGGATCGTGGTGTCTCGCCAGGTGATGGACATGGGGTCGAAGAAGGCGGGTTCCTTCGTCCCCCTGGCCGGGACGATGTTGTAAGCGGTCCTCTTGATCGACGTGATCTCATCGCGGCCGTCCGGAAATTGGAGCCGCCTCGCCGCCTCGGCGGCGATCGTCTTCGCCCAACCGGGCTTGCGGAAGTAGATCGGGAACTCCATCGGCTCCGGGACGGTGACCTTCATGGTGATCCGGCCGGAGAAGGGATAGTCCGTGACCGTCTCGACCCGCACCGGCTTGCCCTTCACCGTCGTCTCCAGGACGCTCGGCGCGTAGGCCAGCGCGACGAGCCCGATCATTCGGGGTCCGACCCCAGAGGTGGGTGACGAACTTGGGCCAGCCCTGGTGCATGTTCGCGGTGCAGCACCCGAAGTTCGGTTCGAGGCCGAAGAGATTGGCATCGGGACCATTATCCGTGTATACGCGAGGGTCCGAGACCTTGCACACGACCTGATTGGCCTGCTGGTCGTACTGATGGGCGGTCATGTCCTTGCGGAAGGTGGCGGGGAAGGCGTTGAAGGCGAGCCGTTCGAGGCGGTCGCCCAGGGCGGCGTCTCCCGAGATCGCCTCGGCGACTTCGAGCGAGTACATCGCCTCGGCCACCGTGCAGAGCTCGGTCCCCTGCGACGGGCTCCGGCCGGCGAGGTGCTCGTCGCACGAGAAGATCCCGGTGGGCTGGCCGTGGTGGGCGTCGAGCTGGTCGAGCATGTTGGTGATCGCGTCGCGGTCCTTCGAGTCGCCGGTCAGGCGACTGCGGACCCCGCCGAATTTCAGGCCCATCCCGGTGTTCACGCCGTGGTTGTCCAGCCCGTAGGGGCCGTCCTTCGTGCGAAAGCGCTCGAAGTTCTCGAAGTGCTTGCGCCAGTCGTATCCCTGCTTCATCACCTTCGCCGCGAGGTCCAGAGGCAGACGATCGCCGGTCTTCTCGTGGAGCCAGAGGAGAGGGACGGCGAGGTCGGCCGCGCGGAAGTGGGCCCAGCTATAGATGGGATCCTTCGTGATGACTTCGTCAATCTTCTTGCTACACTTCAGGAGGGCCGGAATGATGCGGGGGTCGCCGGTGGCCTCCTGGTACTGCGTGAACGCCTTGAACAGGACGAACAGGGGCCAGACGTCGTACGGCTTGTGGCCGGGGTCGTTGTCGCCCACGGGCCCCATCCAGCCGTCGGCGGCCTGGTGGTCGAGGATGTAATCGACGTACTTCTTGACCTTCCCCTTGAGCGTCGGGTCGTCGAGCAGGAAGGCCAGCGGGATGGCGCCGTCGAGCCAGTAGGGCGTGCGCTCCCAGCCCTCGGCCTTGCCGCCGATCCAGGCCGAGTCCTTGATGTCGGGCCAGAACTCGTCGAGGTGGCCGCCGAGCCCCTCGGCCTGGATCTTCAATTGATTCTTCAGCCACCCGGCCGGTTTGATGGCTCCGAGGGGGAGTTCGGAGAAGGCCGGCGGCTTGAGCGACGGACGATCGTCGGCGCCGGCGGTCGCGACGACGACGAGTACGGCGAGCGCCAGAAGAGTGCGCATGTCGGTTCCTCTTGAGACGGGTTCTGGGACCCGGACCCCCTCGGACGGCCGCGGGAGAACAGGTCAACGCTCACTCGCCTTCTTGAGCGTCGGTTTCGGCGTCGCCTTCGCGGCCTCGACGTCGCCGAGGAGGACCTCCACGGCCTTGCTCAACTGATCGTCCTTGCCGGAGGCGAGGTCGCCGGGGGCCGGCCAGAGGACGTGGTCGGGCACGGCGCCGTGGAGTTCCATGTCCTCGCCGTCGTTGATCGTGAACCAGCCCCGGAACGGCATGCGGAGGAACCCGACGTCCATGATCGGCACGCCCCCGGTGCTGATCACGCCGCCCGCCGTGGGGACGCCGACGAGCTGCCCCCGCTTCAGCGTCTTGATCGCGTGGCTGAAGATCTCGGCGTTGCTGAAGCTGTTCTGGTTGCACAGGACCACGATCGGCTTGTTCCAGGTCGCATAGACGATGCGGTCCTGGGGATAGCCGGGGCCGCCCCCCCTGGGCACGGCGATCGCGTGCCTCGGCTGGGTCAGGACGGTGAGAAGGTGATCGGCCGTGGAGCCTCCGCCATTGTTGCGGACGTCGATGATCAGGCCCTCCTTGCCCACCCCCACGGCGTAGAGCTCCTGCTCGAACCGGTGGAAGCTGGGGAAGTCCATCCCGCGGATGTGGAGGTAGCCGAGCCGGCCCTTCGAGGCCTCGTCCACCGCCTTCCGGCAGTCTTTGATGAACTTTTCATACAGGAGCGCGCTCACAGCGGCATACGAAGTCGGCCGGATCGTGACGGTGCGGTCCTTGCCGGCCCCGTCGCGGACGACGAGCTTCACGTCCCGCTCGATCGGCCCGTTCAGGACCTTCGTCAGGTCCATCGAGGGGTCCACGGTGGTGCCGTCGATGCTCACGACGAGCTCGCCGGGCTCGATCCGGGTCTTCTTGTGGTCGGCGGGGCCGTCGGGCAGGACGTCGCGGACCTTCAGGCCGGGGCCCTTGTGGTCGGGGGCGAACCGGAGGCCGAGGTGGGCCGTGACGACCTGCCATTTCGTCGGCGGTGCGGCGGGGGCGGCGCCGGGGGTCGGCCTCGTCAGCGCCCGGCCGGCCGTCGCGGAGTAGCCCAGGTGGGAGCCGTTCAGCTCGCCGAGCATCAGGTTCACGACGGTGGCCAGCGCCTCGGAATCCGGGGCCTCGGCCGCGGCGTCGGCGTACTTGCGGCGGATCGCGTCCCAGTTGCGATTGCCGAGCTTTTCATCGTAGAAACTGTCTCGCATGAACCGCCATGCCAGCTCGAACGCGGCGCGGTGCTTCTTCGGCAGGTCCACCTCCTGGCGGGCCCGGAAGCGATACACGCCGTCCGAGGCGCCTCCAGCGGTCGATCCGCCGCCGCCCCGGCCCGCGCGTCCGCCCGCCGGCGCCGAGGCCGAGGCCGGCGCGGCCCCGCCGCCCCCGCCGCCCGGGACGCTCGCCGGAGAGCCGTTCGCCAGGCCGACGATTTGATTCCCCGCCTCCAGCCACCTCGCCTGGGTCAAGGGCGATGACGACAGGGGCTTGGGCTTGAGGTCGTCGGGCGGCTCGATCGTGAACAGCCCGGCCTGGCCGTCGATCGTCGCCGAGAACGCCAGCCGCTTCGAGTCAGGCGACCAGAACAGGGCCCGCTCGGTGACCTCGGGCAGCGAGACCTGATGAACCCGTTCGTGGAGTCCGTCGAAATCGATGACGACCTTCGCCGGCGGCTTCTTCGGCTCGTCCTTCGGGGCGTCGGCCTTCTCCTCGTCCTTCTTCTCGGCCGCGTCCGACTTCCTCGCCGCCTTGCCCTTCTGGCGGGCCTTGGTCATCTTCTCGATGGCCTTCTCCATCGTCCGGTCGCGCGAACCCTTGTCGTCGTCTTCCTTATTCAGGAAGACATAATAGATATCGACCTCGTTATCGCCATGACGCCCCGTGTAGGCGATCGCCTTGCCGTCGGGCGACCAGGCGGGGTCCGAGTCGACGTCCGGGTGCCGCGAGACGTTGAACGGCGGCGTCGAGCCGTCGCTCGGCAAGATGTAGATATCGCGATTGAAGTCGTTGTCCGACATCGCCAGGACGAGCCACTTGCCGTCGGGCGACCAGTCGAAGTCCGGCGGCTCGAACGACTTCACCAGGGTCTTCGCGTCCTTCCCCTTCGCGTCCATCACGCAGAGGTCGCCCCGGCCCTTCACGAACGCCACCTTCGAGCCGTCGGGGCTGAACTTCAGGCCCGTTTCGACGTCCGCATCGTTCGTGATCCGCTCGACCTTGAACGAAGGATTATGCCACCAGAAATCATTCGGCTCGGACCGCTCGATCCGATAAATATCGGCCTGGCCGTCCTTGTCGCTGACGACGAGCAGGGCGTCCCCCTCGGGGGAGAACGCCGGGTCCCGCTCCTCCTCGGGGGTCGAGAGGACGGCCTTGGGCTCCAGCAATTCGGTGTCCATGACCCACAGGTCGCCCCCGGCGAGGAAGGCGATCTCCAGGCCGTCCTTCGAGAACGCCACGTGGTCGGCCGAGGTCAACGTCCGGCGATCGATCGGGTCGGGCCGGCCGTCTCCGCCCCGCGAGATCGCGATCTTCTTCGGGGCGTCCGGCTTGCCGGGATGATAGCTGTAGAGGTCGAACAGGTGGCGGAAGACGATCGTGGAGCCGTCCTTCGAGATGCACGGATCGACGATCGAATCGTCCTTCATGGAAGTCAGAGCTTGATCCTTTCCCGTCTCCAGGTCATGCACCCAAAGATTATAAGCCCCGTCATTCATGGCGACGTAATAGAACGCCTTCGCATCGGGCCGCCACATCGGGAACAGGGCGCCGCCCTTCGGCTCCAAAATTTTCTGGAATGCTTTCGTGCCCAGGTCATAGGACCAGATCTGCGACTGCTGGGAACCGTGATACCCCTTCCGCCACCACTGCGTGCCCTCGCGAGCGAACAGGAGGGTCTTGCCGTCGGGCGAGAGCGCCCCGTCCTGGCCGTAGTCGTCGAACAGGAGTTCCTCGGCCGAGCGATCGTCGCGCTTCACCCGGAAGAACCGGCCGGGCCTGGACCAGTAGTGGTCGCGAGTGCCCGAGACGAGCAGGGACTGGCCGTCGGGGAAGTATCCTTCGAGCCCCGATCCGGCGGTGTGGAAGGTGACCTGCCGGGGGTCGTCCGACCCATCGACGGGCATCAAGTAAACCTGGGCCGACCCGTCGCGGTCGGAGCCGAAGGCGATCTCCTTGCCGTCGGGCGAGAACTTCGGCGACGTGTCGCGGGCCGGGTTCCGCGTCAGGGGCTTCGCCAATCCGCCCTCGGTCGGGACGGTCCAGATCTCCCCGGCCCACGAGAAGGCGACGGTCGAGCCGTCGGGGGAAAGCGCCGGCGAGTTCGCCAGGCGGATCGGGTCGGCGGCGAGGGCCGAGGCGGGCAGGAAGAACGCGAGGGCCAGGGCCAGGCGATGGGCGCTCAACGGTGAAGCTCCGGGGGGTCGGCAAGGGATTCGCGTCGGCCCTTTCAAGTTACTGGACGGCCGGGGGCCTGTCGATGGGCCGGGGGGCGGCCTGGCGGACGGTGACCCTGACCCGTGGCAGCGCCCTCTTCAGGACCACGGCCCCGGCCACGGTCGTCTTCGGGGAATACACGAGCAGAGTCCTCAAGCCCTTCATGACTCCAAGCTTCGCGAGGCCGGCGTCGGTGACCTCAACATCGCGGAGGTAGAGTTCGGTCAGGGCCGGCAGCGCCACCAGGGCGGGGATCGATGCGTCGGTGATCGCGCCTCCACCCAGGGTGAGGCGTCGCAGGCCGTTCAAGCCCGCGACCTGGGCCACGACCGCATCGTCCACATCCGGCCCGAACAGGGCGAGGCTCCACAGCCCCGACAGCCCCGCGATATGCCGGACCTCGGCCGGGTCGATCCGGCATGAAATCAATTGCAGGCCGGTGAGAGCCCGGCATTTCGCCAGGCCGTCCAGGCGGCGGAGGTTCGCCCTGGACAGATACAGGGTCGTCAGCCCGGGTAGACGTCCCAGCCCTTCGATCCCGCTGCCGGTGATCTTTTCGCCGCTCACGTCGAGCCAGGTCAGGGACGTCAACTCCCCGAATTCCGCCAGTCCCGCGTCGGAGAAGCGCGAATCGTTGAGGTGGATCTGGTCGATTTGCTTGAGGTCGCGGAGCGCGGCCGCCGCGCCGTCGCCAACTGGATAATGATCGAGAGAGAAATACTTCATGCTCGTTGCTCGACCCAGGGCGGCGAGATCCGACGGCTCGGCGGGGCCGTCCGCCATCCGAAGCCGCAGGCTCGTCAGGTTCGGCAAGGCCGAGACGGACTCCAGCCCCTTGCCGGTGATCCCGGACCCCTTCATCGAGGCGCCGTCGATCAGATGGAGAGTCTTGAGTCGGGTCAATCCCCGGAGGGGCCGGAGCCCGGCGTCCGTGAGTTGCGAACCATCGAACGAGAGCCACTCCAGGTTCGGCATCCCGGCGAGGTATCGCATCTGGGCATCCTTCGGCGCGGACCCAGTGAGGGCGAGCCACCGGAGGTCGTGGAGGTGTTCAAGGAACGCGAGCGTCCCGATAGGGCCGCGTCGCTGGTAGGTCAGGTCCTTGAGATGGGGAAGTTGCCGGACCGCATCCAGTCCCGCCTCGGTCACCGCCGAGCCGCCCATGATCTCCAGCCGTTCCAGGCGGGTCAGGCGGATGACCTGCTTCATCAGGGCATCGTCGCAGCGACGGTCCGCCAGGATCACGCGGTCGGCCGTATCGAACGCGTCGGGCCCGAGCCACTCGCGGAGCCATCGCGGCCCCTTCGGGGTCTTCTTCTTGTGGTCCGGGCTGGCCTCCCAATCGTAGGTGACCGTCCCGCCCGCCGCCCGGATCGCGGCCACGGCCTCGCGCTGATCCCGGATCGTCGAGGCCCACCAGCCCAGCGCCAGGCCCGTCATCAGCACCAGCCCCAGCATCACGCGGAGGCTCAGTCCCAGAATGCTTCGCTTCGGCTTCTCTTCGCTCATACGGTTCGCTCCAGGATGCGAGGGGGATCGGTTTGCGAGTCAGCGGACCACTTCCATCCTGGGTCGCCGATTCTTCAGGGCCGCGACCCCGGCGTCGGTGACCTTCGTGCCCTTGAGGCTCACGTGGTAGAGTCGGGGCATGGCGACGATCGAGCGAAGGCCCTCGTCCCCGATCGCGGTGCCGTCGAGGTCCAGGCGACCGAGGCGGGTCAGCTTCGCCAGCTTCGCCAGGCCCTCGTCGGTGATCTTCGTCCTCGACAGGTCCAACCCGCTGAGGCCCCTCAGCCCGGCCAGCGTCTCGGCGCCGGCGTCGGTGATCTCGGACCCGGCGAGCGACAACTCGCCGAGCTTCGGCAGGGCCGCGAGCGGGGCGAGGCCGGCATCGGTGAGTTTCGCGTCGATGATGCGGAGCTTCGTCAGCTTCTTCAGCGAGGCGACGGGGCGGAGGCCGTCGTCGTCGATCGGGCAGCCCCGGAATTCCAGGTCCTTCATCGCGGACGCACGCTCAATCCCCCGGAGAGAGCGGACCTTCGCACCTTCCAGATGGAAGAAATCGAGCTTCGACAGGCCCCACAGCCGCGTCAAGCCGTCGTCCGTGGCCTTCGGCGCCCGGATACGGATGGCGATTAACGTGGGGATCGCCCCCAGCCGCTTGAGGGCAGAGTCGCCCAGGTTTGCCCCGCCGAGGCTGACGACCATCAGGGCCGGATGTCCCGCGAGGTGGTCGAACTCAGAGTCCTCCAACTGGCAATTGCCGAGGGTCACGTGGGTGAGCTTCGTCAGGCCCCTGACGGCGGACAGGCTCGTGACCGCCTGGTCCTTCGGGTGACCGAGATCATCAAGGATCATCACTTCCAGTTCTGATAGGCGTTTCAGTGAATCCAGTCCGGCCGTTGAAACCCGCGTGTTGATGGCATGGAGTCTGCGAAGACGACCCGAACGGCTCAGGTGGGACAGGTCCGCGTCGGTTATTTGAGAGTCCGTCGCGAACATCTCCAGGGCGGGAAGGTCTTCCAGGCGTCGCGAGTCCTCTTCGCGGATCTCAAACCCGTTGATCCCCAAGACCTGGAGACCTGTGAAACCCTCGATCCAATCGAGGCGGCCGTATTTTCTGTCGCCATAGATATGGAGGAACTTCATTCGGGGGTGGTTGCGGAGTGGGGCGAACGCCGAGCCGGTGAGCTCGTTGCTCCTGTAGATGGTCAGGTCTTCGACCGACCCCAGGCTCGCCACCTGGATCATCAGGGCGTTGTTGACGAGGGGCGCCTTCTTGGGATCAGGATGCGTGCCGAGGGACACGTAATTCGGCGATTCGAAGAAGTCCTGCCCGAGATGGGCATAGAGCCACTTCCTCGTGGGCGAAGCCTCCCGGGGCTTGGGGCGGGGCCCGGCCGAGGTAGGCCGCTGATAGCCATAAATCACGCTCCCGCCCGCTTGCCGGATCGCCGCGACGGCCTCGCGCTGCCGTCTCGCCGAATTGGCCCACCACCCCAGGGCGCCTCCGGCGATCAGGACCAGGACCAGCATCACGCGGAGGCTGAGGCTCAGGGTGTTTCGCTTCGGCTTCGATATCGGTTCGGTCATGAGGATCTCCCGATCGCGGAGGATTTCGACGCGCCATCCTACCCGGCCGGACGGGCCGTTTCTCCTATAGAATGGGCCGGTCGGCTCGGCTAGGATGGCTGGCACCTCTCGACCTGGCCCCCTCGTCTTGCCGGAGCTTCCCTCGATGCGGTTCGCCCCTCTTGCCCTTCTGCTGATGCTCGCTCCGGGCGTGGTCCGGGCCGATGAGGACCTTCGGACCGTGGCCGAGAAGTCGGATTACAAGGCCACGGCCCGCTATGACGACGTGGTCGAACTCGGGCGGAAGCTGGCGGCGACCTCGAAGCGCGTGGTGCTCTCGGACCTCGGCGTCTCGACCGAGGGGCGGACGATTCCGCTCTGGATCGTGGCCGATCCCCCGGTAAAGACCCCCGAGGAGGCGAAGGCGTCGGGCAAGCTGGTGGCGTTCATCATCGCCAATATCCACGCGGGCGAGGTCTGCGGGAAAGAGGCGCTGCCGGTGCTCGTCCGCGAACTGGTCACGACTCCGAATCCACCGTTGCTCAAGGATTATGTTCTTTTGATCGCTCCAATTTACAATTGCGACGGCAACGAGAAGTTCGCGAAGACGAACCGGCCGGGGCAGGTCGGGCCCGAGGACGGGATGGGCGTCCGAACCAACGGCCAGGGGCTGGACCTCAACCGCGACTTCGTGAAGCTGGAGGCGCCCGAGACCCGAGGGTTCGTCAAGCTGCTCAACACCTGGGACCCTCACCTGTTCATCGATTGCCACACCACCAACGGTTCTCATCATCGCTACACGATCACCTATCAAGGGTCCAAGAACCCCGCGAGCGACCCGGGCGTTTTGAGCTTCACCCGAGACAAGCTGATGCCCGGCGCCGGGGCCTTGCTGGAGAAGGCCACGGGCGACAGGAGCTTCTTCTACGGCAATTTCGACCGCGACCACAAGCGATGGACGACCTATGGCGCGACCCCTCGTTTCGGGACCACGTATGTGGGGATGCGCGATCGCCTCTCGGTGCTTTCCGAGGCGTATTCCTATGCCCCGTACAAGGCCCGGATCGTCGCGACCCTGGAATTCGTCCGGGGACTGCTCGAATTCACGGCCGAGCACAAGGAGGAGGCGAGGAAGGTGCTGGCCGGGCGGAAGGCGCCGAAGGTCGGCGACGAGGTGGCGATCCGCTCCGATCCGAAGCCGTCGAAGGAGCCGGTCACGGTCCTCGGGTTCGTCGAGGAGGAGAGGGACGGGCGTCACGTCGCGACGAAGGAGCCGAAGGATTATCCGGTGATCCTCGAGGAGGAGTTCACGCCGACGTTCTCGGTCCGCCGCCCTTATGCGTATCTCGTCCCGGCTCGATCCGCGAAGGCGATCGAGCTCTTGAAGCGTCATGGGCTGGAGATGGAGGAGCTTCGCGAGGACATTTTCCTGGATGTCGAGGCGTATCGAGTCAATGACGTGAAGAAAGCCGAGCGCCCTTTCGAAAAACATGTAACAATTGACCTGGATGTGACCCCGAGGAACGAGTCGAGGAAGGTGGGGGCGGGGACGATCCTCGTCCGAGGGGAGCAGAAGCTCGGGAACCTGGCCGTTTACCTGCTGGAACCGAGGAGCGATGACGGCCTGGCGACGTGGAACGTCCTGGATGACGGGATCGCGTCCGGCCAGGATTTCCCGGTGTTGAGGCTCCCGGCGAAGGCCGACGTCCTGACCGCGCCGGCGGCCCCCCTGCCCGAGGACGCCCCGCCGAAGAAGCCCATCACCTTCGACATGAGGCCGACCGGAGGGCGTCGCGGAGGCGGAGGCGCGGGAGGCCCGATGGGCTGGCTCGACGGCTCGCACTTCCTCCAGAATCGCGGCGGGAAGCTGGTGAAGGTCGAGGCCGAGACCGGCCGCGCCGAGCCGTTCATCGATCCCGCCCCGATGGCCAGGGCCTTGGCGGCGATCCCGGAGGTCGGCAAGGACGACGCCGAGGGCCTGGCCCGTCCGCCGTTCTCGACCATGAACCCGGCGAAGACCGGCGCCCTGCTGACGCACAAGAACGACCTCTACTTCGCCTCGTTCGACGGCAAGACGGCCGTCCGCCTGACCCGCTCGCCCGACGAGGCCGAGGAGCTCGCCTCGTTCAGCCCCGACGGGACGCAGGTGGCCTTCGTCCGCAAGAACGACCTCTGGGCCGTGTCGATCGACGAGCCGAAGGAAAGGCCGCTGACCACGGGAGGCACCAACGCCCTCCGCCACGGCAAGGCGGACTGGGTCTATTATGAGGAGATCTTCAACCGCAACTGGAAAGCCTACTGGTGGTCGCCCGACTCGAAGCGGATCGCGTTCTTCGAGACGGACGACTCGCCGGTCAAGACGCACGTGGTCCTCAACGACTCGGGGTCCGACCGGATCGTCGAGGAGACGCCGTATCCGAAGTCCGGGGCGCCGAATCCGAGGGTGAGGCTCGGCGTCGCGGCCGTGACCGGAGGGGCCCCTCGTGGGTCGATCCGCCCGGGTATTCCGCCGATTCGACCCTGATCAGCGACGTCGGCTGGCTCGACGGCGATCATGCCTATTGCTATGTGCAAGATCGCACGCAAACCTGGCTCGACGTGGTGAAGGTCGCGGCCGACGGCCACGAGGCCCGGCGGCTCTTCCGCGAGACCACGGGCGCCTGGGTCGAAAGCCTCGGCAAGCTCCACGTCCTCAGGGACGGCTCGTTCCTGTACCTGAGCGATCGCGACGGCTGGAAACACCTGTACCACGCCTCGGCCGACGGGTCGTCGCGTCGTCAAATCACCAAGGGCGAATGGGAGATCTCGGCCGTCCACCACGTCGACGAGGCGGGCGGATGGGCCTATGTGTCGGCCTCGAAGGATGACCCGATCGCGCCCAACGCCTACCGGATCAAGCTGGCCGACGGGTCGATGGAGAGGCTGACCAAGGGCAAGGGGGCGCACTCGGCAAGCTTCTCGCCGGACGGCTCGCTGTTCCTCGACTCGTGGTCCGACATCCACACGCCGCCGAGGACGGCCCTCGTCCGCAGCGACGGCTCGGCCGTCCGGATGCTCGACGCGGGGTCGTCGCAAATGCTCAACGAGTACCGATTCGGCTCGAGAGAACTCGTGAAGATCCCCGCGCGCGATGGGTTCCTCCTCGAAGGGGAGCTGATCCTCCCCCCGGGGCTGGACCCGAACTCGACCGAGCCCCACCCGGCCTGGTTCACGACGTATGGCGGCCCCCACACGCCGACGGTCTCCGACGCCTGGCTCGGCGGGAGGACGTGGGACCAGGCGCTCGCGGCCGAGGGGTTCGTGGTGTTCCGGGTCGATCCCCGGAGCGCCAGCGGGAAGGGTTCGGCCTCGGCGTGGACCGCGTACAAGAGGCTGGGCGTGGGGGAGCTGGAAGACATCAAGGACGCGATCGCGTGGCTGAAGAAGAAGCCGTATGTCGATGGGTCGCGGATCGGGATGAGCGGCCACAGCTACGGAGGCTTCATGACCTCGTTCGCCATGACCCACAGCGACCTCTTCGCCGCCGGGATCGCGGGCGCGCCGGTCACGGACTGGCATGATTACGACTCGATTTACACCGAGCGCCTGATGCTCACCCCGGCCGAGAACCCGAAGGGGTATGCCGAAACCAGCGTGGCCGCCGCCGCCTCGAAGCTGCACGGCCGCCTCCTGATCGCCCACGGGGCGATCGACGACAACGTGAGTCTCCGCAACACGCTCCACCTCGTCCAGGCGTTGGAGAATGCGAACAAGGATTTCGAGATGATGATCTATCCGTCCTCGCGACACGGGATCGTGAGCGCGCACTACCAGAGGCTGCAAGTCGAGTTCATCCGGCGGACCCTCGGCGGCCCGAAGGCGAAGCCGAAGGAATCAGCGTCTTCGGCGGCACGTTAGCAATGTCAACCGCCTGGCCGCTCGGATCGAATCGGGGTCGATCCCCAATTCGCGAAGCTTGGCGGCCAGGCGTTCGGCCTCGCGACCTTTCGACTCGGCCGCGCGCTCGGC
Source organism: uncultured Planctomycetota bacterium (assembly GCA_963737655.1). GTDB lineage: Bacteria > Planctomycetota > Planctomycetia > Isosphaerales > Isosphaeraceae > JAQGHR01. The sequence continues at coordinate 1,238,017 of CAVTTN010000002.1, forward strand.
CTCATCGGCCCGTCGGGCGATCTCCTCGACCTGTCGGACCGCAGCCTCGGCCCGCGCGGCGGCCTCCTCGATTCGTCGGACGGCCTCATCGGCCTGCAAAGTGGCCTCGCGGGCCCGGTGCTCGGCGGCTTCCCTCTTCGTGGAGCTCCTGGAAGGTGGCGAATGGGTGGCCGGCGGGGCCGAGGATGGTCAGTTCCTCCGCCAGATCGAAGCGGATTCCCAGCCTGGGGCTGATCCATCCGTTGGGTTGGGGGATCTCGACCAGGTGCTCGCCTTCCCGGCGATAGGCGGTCAGCTCGATCGTTTCGGGGTCGTACAGGTAGTACTCCTCGACCTCGAACTCGTCGTAGAACTGGAACTTCTTCAGCATGGGGCCGAAGCGGTTGCTGGGCGAGAGAACCTCGAAGACAACCTGGGGGCCGAGGCCGTCCTCCTCCCATTGTTTGTAGGAGCGGCGCTCCCCCTTCGGCCGACCGAAGACGACCATCGTGTCGGGCGCCGCGGAGATCTCGGGGCGGCCCTCGACCGGATACCAGAGGAGGTCGGCGGCGAGGAAGACGTCGGGGCGGTCGGCGAACAGTGCGGCGAGGTTGCCGTGGATCGTGACGATCCAGCGGTACTGGATCGTGTTCTCGGCCAGGGGCTCACCATTATCCTCGGGATAGACGATCCGCCGATCGGCCTCCGCGGGGGTGGTCGTGCTCATGGCTCGGAGGCTCCCGGCCCCGTCGGGGGCGATGGGATGATTCTACGGGACGGCCAAATCGGCCGCCAGACCGGGCTTTTCGCCCTCGCCCGCGGCACGGATGCCGCCGATCGCCGTACAAGGGGGTGGAGAGGAGGCGATCATGAGCGAGCGATTGGGATGGTTGGCGGACCCGACCCTTCATGTTTTAGGGATCTTGATGGCGCTGGCAGTCGTGGCGGCCGTTACGGGCTGACCGGCGGGCGCCCCTTGGTCGATCGGTGGGGCGATGGTAGGGTGGGCGGTCGATCGAACCCGACCCCACGGAGCCTCTCCCATGCATGCCTTCCTGACCCTCGTCCTGGCCGTCGCCTCGGTCGCGAGGGCCGACGATCGCCCCGACGTGGTCCTCGCCGATTTCGAGGCGGACACTTACGGCGCCTGGGCCGTGACCGGCGAGGCGTTCGGACCCGGGCCGGCCCGGGGTGGGCTGCCGGGACAGATGGCCGTCGGGGGGTATCTCGGGGATCGTCTGGTGAACACGTTCTACAAGGGCGACGACGCCGAGGGGACACTGACGTCCCCCGAGTTCGTCGTCGATCGCAAGAACCTGAACTTCCTGATCGGCGGCGGCCATCACCCCGGCGACCTGGCCATCCGCCTCTTGATCGACGGGAAGGCGGCGAGGGAAGCCACCGGGACCGACTCCGAGTTCCTCCGCTGGATGGCGTGGGACGTGGCCGAATTCCGGGGCAAGGCGGCGCGAATCGAGATCCTCGACAGGAAACGAGGCGGATGGGGACACATCAACGTCGATCAGATCACCCTGAGCGACTCACCTCCGCCCGCCCCTCCGGACGATCGCGAGAAACTGCTGGCGAAGGCCGAGGCGGGCGATCGCGAGTGGGCCGCGAAGGCCGAGAAAGACCCGGCCCGGCCCACGTTCCACGTCGTCCCGCCCGGCGGCTGGATCAACGACCCGAATGGACCCATCTTTTACAAGGGATATTATCACCTTTTCTATCAACACAACCCCTACGGAGACGACTGGGGGAACATGCACTGGGGGCACGTCCGCAGCAGGGACCTGGCCCACTGGGAGCGATTGCCGATCGCGCTCTGGCCGTCGAAGTCGCGGGGTGAGGATCACGTCTTCTCCGGCTGCATGACGGTCCGGAAGGATGGGACGCCGATGATCTTCTATACGAGCATCGGCAACCGTTTGCCGGAACAGTGGGCGGCCGTCCCGGAAGACGAAGATTTGATCAAGTGGAAGAAGCACCCGGCGAACCCGATCCTCGCCGAGACGCTCCACGGCAAGACGAAGGTTTCCGAGTGGCGCGACCCGTTCATTTTCGAGGCGGGGGGCCGGACGTGCATGGTCCTCGGCGGCAACCTGAACGAGAACCGCGGCGGACAGGCCGTCGTGAACGTCTATCGGGCGGTGGACGAGTCGCTGACCAAGTGGGAATACCTCGGCGTCCTGTTCACTCACCCAGACGAGGACGTGAAGAACATCGAATGCCCCCTGTTCTTCCCGATCGGCGAGAAGTGGGTGTTGATCGTGTCGCAGGGGAGGCCGGTCCAGTGGTTCGTGGGAAGTCTGGACGCGAAGACGCTGCGATTCCGGGCCGAGAGGCGGGGCGATCTGGACCGAGGAAACTTCTACGCGCCGAACGTGGCAAGAGCGCCCGACGGCCGGACGCTTCTCTGGGGCTGGATCCCCGATTTCCCCAGAAACCAGGGCTGGAACGGCTGCCTGACCTTGCCCCGGGTGCTCACGATCGACACCAAGGGGGATCTGGCGTCGGCCCCGGCGGAGGAGGTGGAAGTGCTGAAGAAGCCGCCGGCGAAACCGGACCCGGGCGACGCGATCGAGCTCGTTTCGGGCCTGGACGTCAAGGCCGAGGGGACCGTGTCCCTGGAGCTGCGAAAGGGCGTGGCCGTCTCGTTCGACGGCAAGAGCCTGGACGTGGCCGGGGCGGCCGTCCCGATCGCCCTGCCGGCGGGCAAGACGTCGCTGGGTCTTCGCGTCTTCCTCGATCATTCGGTGCTGGAGGTCTACACCGACACCGGCCTGGCCGTCTCGCGGGTCGTCCCGATGGGACCCACCCATGCGAACGTCAAGACCTCCGCACGCGGAGGCTCGGCCACGGGCTCGATACTCGGACCCTGGCCGATGGAGTCGATCTGGTCGAAGAAGTGATCAAGAACCGCGACGACGTCCCGACCGTTCAATCCACCTTCCCGCGAGCCGCGAGGGCGTCTTCATACAGTTGGAGGATCTGCGGGAGGCAGACCTCCAGGCTGTATTTCTCGCGGATCATCGCCAGGCCACCGGGTCCGAGGTGGCGGTATTCGTCGGGCCGGTCGAGGACATCCTCGGCCATGTCGGCGAGCCGGGCGGCGTCGAAGAAGTCGCAGAGGAGGCCGTTCTCTCCGTGGCGGATCATCTCGCGGACCGGGGCCGTGTCCGAGGCGAGCACCGTCGCCGAGCAGGCCAGGGCGTCCATCAACGACCAGGAAAGAACAAAGGGTACGGTTAAGTAGACGTGCAGATTCGTGAGCGAGAACAGTCGGGCAAGGTCGGGCGGAGGGAGGAGGCCGGTGAAGAGGAACCGGGAGAGGTCGTAGGAGTCTCGCGAGAGGACCCACTCCTTGAACGTCATGTCGCCGATGTGCCGCTGGTCGCCTCCGTAGCAGATGCGGTCCTGCCCCACGACGACGAACAGGACGTCCTTCCGCCGGTCGCCGAGGACTTTGGCCATCTTCATGAAGATGTCGAACCCTCGCATCGACTCCATCCCGCGGGCCACATAAGTGATGATCTTCATGTCGTCGGGGATGACCCGGTCGCCGAACTGCCGGGAGGCCCCTTCGATCGGTCGCCAGACCTGGGTGTCCACGCCGTCGAAGATCGGGCGGACCTTGTCGTGGAAGAGTTTGGGGAGCTGCGCCCTTTGCCAGAGCGTGGGGCTGTAGCCGACGTCGCAGTTTTCCAGGTCGAGCAGGAGCATCGCGTTGCGGGCCTTGGCCCGCAGGCCGTCGATCTCGGGGCAGGGGAAATCGGGCCGGAAGTCCATGTCCGAGTTCTTGGTGTGATAGAAATACTCGAAATAGTTAATGATCGGGCAATCGTACAATTCGCGCAGGAACAAGGTCGAACCGAAGCCGGAGTGGCCGACGACGAGGTCGGGCTTGATGTCGGGGCGTTCGCGGAGGGCCTCGTACACCGCGTGGGTGTGCCACACGGCGTTCTCGAAGGTCCGGCTGCAATAGTGGACCTGCGGAGTCGCGCCACCCTGGACGCGATACTGGATCTTCTCCACACCGCCGAACCAGCCCGGGGGCCTCTCGGAGACGAACGTGCAGCGCATCCCGAGATGGCGGTCGAGGTGGGCCGCGATATGGCCGAACTGCGCCGGGAAGTTCTGGTGGACGAAGAGGACGTGCATTTGGGAGTGGGCAGAAAGCAGTGGGCAGTGGGCAGTGGGCAGAAAGCAGTGGGCAGTGGGCAGTGGGCAGTGGGCAGTGGGCAGTGGGCAGTGGGCAGTGGAGTTTATACTTCGAACTGGGCTTTGTGGTCCAGCCTGGCGATGAGTCCGTTGAGGAGTCTTCCAACTTCGGAGGCCCTGGCTAGGAGGTCGTTCGTGGGGTCATCCTCCAGGAATTCGAGGCGATTTGCGATCATCACGTGCGTTTCGACTTCGCGGAGCGAACCGTGGGCGATCCAGAGGAACCGGAGGAAGTCGCGGGTCGTCTCGCGTCCCTGGCCCTCGGCGATGTTGGATGGTATCGACACGACCGCTCGACGCAACTGGCTCGTGAGCCCGAATCGCTCCTCGCTCGGGAATGGCCGGGTGGCACGATAGATCCACTCCACCAGGTCCATCGCCCGTTGCCAGACGATCAAATCCTGATAATTTCGAACCGTCATACCATGAACTCCAATAAGAGAACGCAATCCGGTCACTGCCCACTGCCCACTGCCCACTGCCCACTGCCCACTGCCCACTGCCCACTGCCCACTGCCCACTGCCCACTGCCCACTGCCCACTGCCCACTGCCCACTGCCCACTGCCCACTGCCCACTGCCCACTGCCCACTGCCCACTGCCCACTGCCCACTGCCCACTGCTACGTGCGGATCAGCCCGATAAACCCCGTCCCAGAGTGCTCGATTTCGAGGAACGAGGCATTCTCCGGGGCGGGTTTGTAAATCGTGAAGGCTCGCATGACTCCGAGGGTGGCGGCGCTTTCCAGAGGGCCGATGAAACGGGTGTCTCGGTCGAGAAAATCGGGGCGGTCGGACCAGGTTTTCATCTGATCCGCACTCAGGAAATAGCAGCCCGAGTGAGGGTTTGCCGGGCGGAGGAAGGCGACGTCCCGGTTGAGGACCTTGCTCCTCAGCGCGGGCTCGTCGCCGATGTCGCGGAACCGGGCAATCACGTGATCGGCGAGGTCTCCGTCAATGTACGCCTTGTGGACGAGGCCGCCTCTCGCCAGCTCGAAGCGGTTGGGCATGAGGAGCTTTTCGGGGCCGAGGTGGCCGTGGAACCAGGCGAGCTTGGCGAAGAACCAGGGGTCGCGGACGATCAGGTCGTCTTCGAGGTAGCAATAATAGTCGAACTGGCCGAGGGCGTCTCCGAGGATCTCCCGGCAGGCGAAGCCGAGGAACATCGGGTCGAGGTCGGGCTCGGCCGGGCGGTGCTCGATCAGGGAAGGGTCGATCGGCAGGGCGCCAAGGAGGTGTTTGTCGCCGACGGTGCGGACGACGACGTGGACGTCGGCGACCATCGGCCGGTTGATCGGCCGGGTGACCTTGCGGCCGATGTCGATGGTGGATTGGGTCCGGTCGAAGTGCTGGAACAGGGCGGCGACGCACGAGGCGAGGGCCTCGGCGCGGGGCCTCGGGTCCTTCGCCACGGAGCCGTGGGCGCGGCCGTCCCCGGCCTGGCCGAGGGCGTCGAAATAATGAGGGATGACCGCGAGGATTCGCATTGCGGGGCGGTGTGGGTCGATTCCGATCGTGGGCGAATGACCGGGGCGGGGCGGGCCCGCCCCCGGATGACGCACTTCCAGAACTCTACTTTCGGAGTCCCTGGAGGATCTGGTCGAACTCGGGGTCGGGCTGGATGGGGTAGATGTCGGGCTCGGCCACGAGTTCGTCGGCGCTCTTCCAGCCGTGGGCGATGGCGTCGCGGAGGGCCTTGAAGGAGGCGTCTCGGTAGCGCTTGACGAGGGACTCGTCGGGGGGATTGGCCGCCTTCGCCGCCCCGTAGCAGAGGGCGTAGCCGCAGGCGATGTCCTTGAGGATCAGGGCGTTCTCGGGCGGGTTCTTGAGGACGTCGTCGGCGATCTTCGCGGCCTCGGCGTGCTCCCGGCATCGGGCCAGGATGAGCATGAGCTCGATCTCGGCCACCCTCCGCGGGTCGCCCTTGGCCGAGGGCTCGGCGGCGAGCTCTCGGCGGAGGTCCAGGCACTTGCGATACATCTTGTCCGACTCTTCGAGGGCGTTGGCCTCCAGGCAGGCGGTGGCGTAGTAATACAGGGCCAGGGCGAAGTCGCTCTTGGCCCGGGTGTTGTTCGGGTCGGCCTGGAAGCGGCTCTTGAAGCCCAGGGCGGCCTTGAAGTACATGTCCTTCGCCTTGGCCGGGTCCTTGGGGGCGAAGAGGAGGAAGGCGGTGCCGAACTTCTGGTAGGACAGGAGGATGTCCCGGCCGACCTGGGCGTGGCCTTCGAACTCCTTGGCGAGGTCCTGGCGGACCTCGTAGCTCCTCTCGTAGTAGCGGCGGCCGTCCTCGACCTTGCCGAGTCGGAGGCTGTAGAGGTCGCCCAGGGCGTCGTACAGGCCGGCGAGTTCGCGACGGGCCTCGCTGTCCCGGGCGGCGTCGATCGAGAGGGATTCGCGGAGGGTGACCTCCTGCTCGTATAGGGGCCTGGCGGCCAGGGGGTCGCCGGCGACCTGTTCGAGCCGGGCCAGGGCGCCCAGGGCGTTGGCCACGGCCCTCTTGGCCACGTCGTCCTGCGGCCACTTCTCCAGCCAGTGGCGGCGGATCTCCAGGGCCTCCGCGTAGTACTTCCGGGCCTCGGCCACGTCCGAGCGGACCCGGAACATGTAGTCGCCCATGGTGTACTTGCTGGAGGCCTTGTTCTTCAGGGCGGCCAGGTCGGTGGGGTCGAGCTTGTACAGGGCCTCGGTCAATCGCTCCATCTCCTGGAGCTCGGGGAGGATCTTCTTGACCTCCTCGCCCCCCTGGAGCATGAAGACCTCGGCGCGGGCCTGGTGGATGCCGGCGAGGGTCCGGTTGACCATCGCGTCGGACTCTCGGCTGCCGGCCCCCTTGGCGCGGAGCTCGTCCATCACGCCCACGGCTCGGGCCATGCTCATCTGCGTGACCTTGAGCATCTCCTTGCGGACGTCATCGGTGCCCGGGATGTCGCGGAGCCTCATGTTGGCCAGGACGCTGACGTACCTCTGGGCCTCGATCATCGTGTCGGTCTGGCCGATGGCCGCCTGGGCGATCTCGTGGGCCTCTCGCTCTCGCTTCAGGGCCAGGTCCTCGTTGTCCTTGGCCCTCTTCTCGTTCTGCTGGGCGAGGGTCTTGGCGTCGTCGGCGGCCTTCTTGGCGACGGTCAGCGCGTCGTTCTTCTCCTTGAAGACGACGGCGGCGCCGAGGGCCACGCCGGTGGTCACGACCATCATCGAGGCCACCGCGGCGATCGAGGCGGCGATCTTCGGGTTTCGCCGGCACCATCGCCAGGCCCGTTCGGGGGCCGACACGGGGCGGGCGAGGATCGGCTCGCCGTTGAGGTAGCGCTCCAGGTCGGCGGCCATCCCGCCGACGTCCTCGTACCGCTTCTTCGGGTCTTTTTGGAGGGCCTTCAGCGAGATCGTTTCCAGGTCCTTCGGCACCTTCGGCTGGAGCCGGGTGGGCGGGACGGGCTCCTGGTTGCGGACCTGTTCGAGGGTATCGAGCGGGTTGGCGCCCTGATAGGGGGGGCGGCCGGTGAGCATCTCGTAGAGGATGGCGCCGATGGCGTGCTGGTCGGCCAGGGGGCCGATCTCGCCGGTCTTGCCCCAGGCCTGCTCCGGGGCCATGTACGACGGCGTGCCCATGATGGCGCCGTCGCGGGTCTGCTGGCTGTCCCCTTCGAGCCGCTTGGCGAGGCCGAAGTCGGTGATCTTGGGATCGCCGTTCTTGGTCATCAGGACGTTGGCGGGCTTCAGGTCGCGGTGGATGATGCCTTGCTGGTGGGCGAAGTGCATCGCCTCGGCCAGGGTCTTGACGATCTTGGCCGCGAACCGGACGGGCTGGGGCTTGCCGCCGATGGTCTGCTGGAGGCTGCCGCCGTCGACGAATTCCAGGCTGAAGAAGGGGAGGCCGTCGCGCTCGCCGACGTCGTGGATCTGGACGATGTGGTTATGTTTCAGGGCGGCGACGGCCTGGGCCTCGATCAGGAAGCGGGCGAGCTGGTCGGCCGAGGCGTGGGCCCCGGCGAGGACCATCTTGAGGGCGACCAGGCGGTCGAGCTTCGTCTGCCTGGCCTTGTAGACGACGCCCATGCCGCCGCGGCCGAGCTCGGAGAGCAGGGTATAGCCGGCGACCTTCGGCATGTTGTCGAAGTGGATCTCGGCCCCGCCGTGCTCGCCCGAGAGGGAGTAGGCGTTGGTCTTGCCCTCGCCGTCGAGGGTGGGCAGGGCGACCCGGGTATCGTGGAGGTCCGAGCCGGGGACCGAGCCGAAGTTCATGCCGAGGGTGTCGCCCTCGACGGGAGGCCGGGTCGATCCCGAGATCCGGGTCGAGCCGGGGGTGTGGGCGATGGTCTGGTCGGGGGCGGCGCCGAGGTGGGGCCGGGGGAAGGCCAGGTTGGTGACCTCGACGGTGGCATCGGAGGCGGCCGAGGCGAGGTCGATCGTGGCCTGGACGGTCTCGCCCCCGCCGTCGTCGGAGGGGGAGGCCGAGGCGGGCCGGGAGTGGCCGTCGAAGATCGCGGTCGCGGCGACTGTGGCGTCGTCGCCGCCGGGGCGGGGGTCTGAGGGCGGCCCGGAGGGCTTCGGCGGGGTGGCGTGCGGCCTGTTCATAACGGCCTCCTGAGGACCCCCGAGGCGGCGACGGCTCCGGGGCGGATTCGGGGCGCGGACTCTCCACCGAGCTCTCGTGCGACTTCCACATATACGGACCCCGAGGCCCGCCGTACAGGAGAAAGTTTCCGAATCCGCTCATGATCGGGAAAAACCCGTTCATGAGCGTTTTTTTCTTGTCAACGAGCGAGTTCGCGTCCTAGACTGGTCACCCGGAGCCGATTGAAGATCCTTCCGGCGCAGGCGGAGGGCCCGGATCGGGGAATGAGCCTTCCTGACCCGACGACGGGTCCGGCCGGCTTCTCAGGCGATCCACGGCGGGCCGCCCGGCGAAGGATGCCCCCCCCACGATCACGCCTCGGTCGCCTTTCGGCGCGATGTGCCACGGTCCCCGACGTCGGATTGCCCCGGGATGGGCCACGCGTCCCTCTCGCCTCCCGAGCGGTCGAACGGCTCCCAGATCGGCCTATTTATGCGGCGGCGCCCGGCCGAGCGCCCCCCGTCCGCCTTCGAAGCCCCGCCACGACGGCGACGCCCCGGAACGAATCCTCTCCCCGACGATGACGGAGCCCCTCGAGATGTCTTCCAAGAGCCGGGATCGCTTCTGGGAACTCGCCCGACGGGGCCGCTCCTCCCGTCGCCAGAATACGAAGAAAATCGACCGCGCCGCCCAGATCGAGCGGCTGGCGGAATTGGAGCCGCGCCTCCTGCTCTCGAATTTTAGCGTGACGAACAACGCCGATACCGGCCCGGGGTCGCTCCGCAATGCGATCACCTCGGCGAATGCAACGCCCGGCAGCTCGATCGGGTTCAGCCTGCCGTCGGGCCAGCTGACGATCACCCCGGCCACGGCCCTGCCGGCGATCGCCGCCAGCACGATCATCGACGCCACGAGCCAGAGCGGCTACGGCTCCAGCCCGCTCGTGACGCTCGACGGCGCCTCGCTCGGCTCGACCGGGATCGGCCTCCAGCTCTCCGCCGCGAACACGACGGTCAAGGGCCTGGCGATCGTCGACTTCGGCAACATCGGCCTCCAGATCTCGGCCTCCGGGACCACGAACGACGTGATCCAGGGGGACTACTTCGGGCTGAAGACCGACGCCACGACGGCCGCGCCGAACAAGTACGGCCTCACCATCAACGGCTCGGGCAACACCATCGGCGGCGGCGGCACGGCGCAGATGGATATCATCTCGGGCAACACGAACAACGGGATCGCGATCGTCGGCGGGTCGAGCAACGTCTTCATCGGCGACCTCATCGGCCTGAACGCGGCCCAGTCGGCGGCCCGGCCCAACTCCATCGGCGTGTACATCAACGGCGGGAACGGCAACGTCTTCTCCGGCAACGTGATCTCGGGAAACACCGGCTACGGCGTGGACATCGTCAGCGGGACGGGCGAGACCTTCACGCACAACTGGATCGGCCTGGTCGGCGGCAATGGCGCGATCATGCCGAACACCGGCGACGGGATCTTCGTCGCGACCTCGGGCAACGTCATCGGCGACACCAGCGGCAACGGCGGCAACATCATCGCCGGCAACGGCGGTTACGGGATCGACGGCTCCGGCGCCTCGGACAACCTGATCCAGCAGAACTTCGTCGGGACCGACCAGAACGGCGCCTCGGCCAAGGGGAACGCCCTGGGCGGGATCTACCTCAGCGGCGGCACCGGCAACACGATCGGCGGGACGGTCGCGGCGACCCGGAACGTGATCTCGGGCAACACGGGCTTCGGCGTGGGCCTCTCCGGCACGTCGAACCTGGTCCTGGGGAACTACATCGGGACCACGCCGACGGGCGGCTCCGTCCGGGGCAACGCGGGCGTGGGAGTCTCGATCCTCGGCTCCGCCAACACGATCGGCGGGACGGTCCTCGGGGCCGGCAACGTGATCTCGGGCAACGGCGGGGCGGGCGTCTTCCTCGACACCTCGTCGGCCACCAGCAACCGCGTGGCCGGCAACTTCCTCGGCACGGACGCTTCGGGGACCGTCGCCCTGGGCAACGGCACATGGGGCGTGATCGACCGCAACGCGCAGGGCAACACCATCGGCGCGGCGGAGTCGCTGACCCAGGCGACCTCGCTCGGCGGCGGCCGGAACGTGATCGCCGGCAATGCTCAGGGGGGCATCGCGATCTATGGCGGCAACGCCACGAACGTGCTCGTCCGGGGCAACTACCTCGGCGTGGACGGCACCGGCAACGCCGCCCTGGGCAACGCCTACAGCGGCGTATTCGTCGGCGTGGGAACCGGCTTCAGCCCCAGCGTGGGCGGGACGGCCACCGGGGCCACGATCACCGGCAACCTCGTCTCGGGCAATCAGCAGCACGGGGTCTGGATCGACGGCGGCGACTCCACGACCCCCTCGGCCACGAATGCGTCGGTGACGGGCAATATCGTCGGCCTGAACGCCGGAGGCACGGCGAAGCTGCCCAACACGTTCGCAGGCGTCTTCGCGCAGGAGGCCACCGGCAACACGATCGGCGGGACGACCGCCGCGGCCTCGAACGTGATCGCCGGCAACAGCACGTCGGGAATCTCGCTGGGCACCGGATCGACGGGCAACCTGGTCCTCGGCAACTCCATCGGCACGAACGCGACGGGTTCGACGATCCTGGGCAACGCGGCCCAGGGCGTTTATGTGAACGCCGCGAACAACACGATCGGAGCGGCGAGCGGGACGACCCAGGTCATCGGCGGGAACGCCTACAACGGGATCTTCCTCGACTCCGGCGCCACGTCGTCGGTCGTCCTGGGCAACTACATCGGCGAGGGGACGGGCGCGAGCGGGGCGGCGATCCCGAACTCCTACAACGGGATCGCGGTGACCGGGGCCAGCGTGAGCCTGGGCGTGGCGGGCGCCGGCAACTTCATCGCGGGGAACGTGCAGACCGGGATCTATTTCACCGGCGCCTCGGCGACCGCCGGCCTCGTCGTCGGCAACACGATTGGCCTGAACGCCTCGGCGCGATCGTGCCCAACGTCCAGGCGGGCGTCTTGCTCGACAATGGCGCCTCGGGGATCACGGTCGGCGGGACGGCGGCGTTGGCCCGCAACATCATCTCGGGCAACGGGGGAGACGGGATTGATGTGACGGGGTCAACGAGTCAGTCGCTCATCCAGGGCAACTACATCGGGACCAACCCGGCCGGTACCGCTCCGGTTCCCAACGCCTTCCAGGGGATCTACGTCACCGGCAATGCCGCCAACAACACCATTGGCGGATTGGCGGCATTGACGCTCTCGGCGGCTGCGGCGGGCGCGAGGAACGTGATCTCGGGCAACACCCAGTCGGGCGTCTTCATCTATCAAGCGGGCCCAGGAAATCTCGTCGAGGGGAACTATATCGGTACGGACGCAACCGGCGCGAATGCGGTGCCAAACCTTTACTACGGCGTCCAGGACGATTCTCCCTCGAACACGATCGGCGGACTCGTCGCGGGATCGGCGAACCTTATCTCGGGCAACCTCTACTACGGAATTAACCTCTACGGCTCGGGGGCGTCGCAGATCCTTGTGGTTGGCAACTTCGTCGGCACGAATCCGGCTGGCACGTCAGCTGTCGCCAACGGCGCCGAAGGCGTGCTCCTCTGGGGCAGCGGGGGACAGAACACGGTCGGCGGGACGAGCGCAGCGGCGCGAAACGTGATTTCTGGCAATGTCGGCGGGGGCGTCTTGTTCTATCAGGCAGCTTCCGGAAATATCGTCTTGGGTAACTATATCGGCACTGATTTGACGGGGTCGTTCGCTGTCACGAACCTCGGTCAAGGGGTAAACATCACGTCCAGCCCCGGGGAAACCATCGGCGGGACCGTCTCCGGCGCCGGCAACTTGATCGCGGGCAACCTGCAGGAGGGTGTCCTCCTGAGCGGCTCAGCGACCGCAAGCAATGACGTCGTGGGCAATACGATCGGCTTGAACTCTTCGGGCGCCTCGCTGGGCAACTCCACGGGCGTTTACCTCGCCAACTCGGCCAGCGGCAACACGATCGGCGGCCTGACCACCTCGGCTCGGAACATCATCTCGGGCAACACCGGCTCCGGCGTGTGGATCGACGGCGCCTCCTCCAACCTGCTCGTCGGCAACCTGATCGGGACCGACCCGACCGCCTCGGCCGCCCGGCCCAACGGCCTAGGTATCTACCTCAGTGGGACGTCCGCCAACAACACGATCGGCGGGACCGTCGGCGGAGCCGGCAACGAGATCGCCTTCAACACCGGCGCCGGCGTGCAGACCAGCGGCTCGGGGGTCACCGGCACGGCGATCCTGGAGAACTCGATCCTCGCCAACGGCGGGCTGGGGATCGACCTCGGCGGCGATGGCGTGACGGCGGCCGGCACGCCGCTCGTCACCCTCTCGGGCCTGGCCTCCGGCCTGGCCAGCAACGGGACGATCTCCGGGGCGATCTCCGCGACGCCCAGCACGACGTACCGGATCGAGCTCTATGCCAATCAGGCCGCCGACCCCTCCGGCTACGGGGAGGGGCTCACGTTCATCAACGCGGTGAACGTCACCACCAACGCCTCGGGCTCCGCCACCTTCAGTGTGACCACGGCCGCCGGCGCCTACGTCGGCCAGTACATCACCGGCACCGCCACGCCGGTCAGCGCCGGGACCCTTGGCGCGACGAGCGAGTACGGCCTGGACCGCGTGTTTTCGGACCTGGTGACGAACACCAGCAACACCGGCGCAGGGTCGCTCCGCCAGGCGATCACCGACGCCAACGCCTCCTCGATCACGCCGTTCCCGATCGGCTTCTTCATCGCCTCTTCGGGCGTCCAGACGATCTCCCCCGCGACGGCCTTGCCGACGATCTCCCACACCGTCCTGATCGACGGCTACACCGAGCCGGGCTCGAGCGTCAACTCGTCCTCGACCACCGATAACGCGGTGCTGACCATGTCGCTCGACGGCCTCGGGACCGTCCAGAGCGACGGCCTCCTGTTCACGTCGTCGAACAACACGGTCCGGGGTCTGGCGATCTCCGGGTTCACCTTCACGTCGGGCAGCAACCAGTTCGGCCAGGTGCATTTCTCGAGCGGGACGAACAACCTCGTCACCGGCAACTTCCTCGGCATCCGGCCCGACGGCACCGTCGCCAGCGGAGGGGAGGCCAACGGCGTCCTGACGAGCAACCTCTCGACGGGCAACACGATCGGCGGGACCTCGGCCGCCTCAAGGAACGTGATCTCGGGGAACACGACCAATCACGGCTACACCACCTTCGGCCTCTTCCTTTATTCGAACAACAACCTGATCGAGGGGGATCTCGTCGGCCTGAACGCCTCCGGGGCGGCCAAGGCGAACGACTACGGGATCTACGTCCTCGGCACCGGCGAGACGATCGGCGGCTCGGCCTCGGGCGCGGGCAACGTGATCTCGGGCAACACCTACACCGGCGTGGACGTGAACGCGGCCAATGCCCTGGTGATCGGCAACAGCATCGGGACCAACGTGACCGGCACGGCCGCCGCGGCCAACGGCGCCGCGGGGGTCGAGCTCGACTCGACGGGGGCGACCGTCGGCGGGTCGGGGGCGTTGGGGAACCTGATCGCGGGCAACTCGCAGTATGGGGTCCACATCACGCAGTCTTCGGCGTCGAACAACTTCGTCCTGGGCGACCTGATCGGCCTGAACGCCTCGGGGACGGCGATCCCCAATAGCGCCTCGGGGGTGCAGGTCGATATCTCGACGGGCAACCAGATCGGGGCGATCGGCGCGGGCAACACGATCGCCGGCAACGGGGCGTTCGGGATCGAGGTCGTCACCTCCGGCACCCCGGCGAACACGATCCGAGGCAACCTGATCGGCACCTTCGGCACCGGGGCCACGGCCGTGCCGAACACCCTGGGCGGCGTGTTCCTGACCGGCCCGGTCGTCCTGGGAGGGACGGCCTCGGGCGCCGGCAACGTGATCTCGGGCAACAACGGCCCGGGGGCCTCGATCCTCGGGTCGGGCACCTCGGCCCAGGGCAACTTCGTCGGCACGAACGTCGCGGGGACCGCCGCCCTGCCGAACCAGGGCTGGGGGATCGCCGTCACGGACGCCGCCAACGTGACGATCGGGCCGGGCAACGTGGTCTCGGGCAACTCGCTGGGCGGCGTGGCGATCTCCGGCACCCTCTCGACGAACGACCTGGTCATCGGCAGCTTCATCGGGACCGACGTGACCGGCTCGACGGCCCTGGGCTCGCAGGGGTTCGGCGTGTTCGTGGGCGAGCCGAACCGGGTGACCGGCCTCGGCGGCGGGTCCTTCGGCACCGCCACCTTCGCCACCATCGGCGGCTCGGCCGCCGGCTCGGGCAACGTGATCTCGGGCAACTCGAACACGAACGTGGACATCGCCGCCTCGGCCGCCTCGACCAGCGCCCTGGTCGAGGGCGACATCATCGGCGAGAACGCCGGGGCGACGGCCGCCGTGGCGGGGTCGAACTTCGGCGTTTACGTCTTCGACTCCCTCTCCAACACGATCGGCGGGACCGTCTCCGGGGCCGGCAATACCATCGGCGGCCACGCCTACTACGGGATCACCCTGGACACCCTGTCCTCCGGCAACCTCGTCGCCGGCAATATCGTCGGCCTGAACGGCGCGGGCACGGCGGCCGTGGCGAACGTCTACGGCGTGTACGTGAACGCCGCGAGCAACACGATCGGCGTGCCCGGCGCGCTGGGCGGCAACACGATCTCGGGCAACTCGCAGGTGGGCGTGTTCCTCCAGACCTCGGCCACGGGCACCCTGATCCAGAACGACCTGATCGGGACCAACGCCTCGGGGTCGTCGGTCCTGGGCAACGGCGTCAGCGGGATCCAGGTCAACGCCGCGAGCGCGACCATCGGCGGGAGCACCGCGGCGGGCGCGGGCAACGTGATCTCGGCCAACGGCGGCCCCGGCATCCTCCTGAACCAGGGCGGCTCGGCCCTGATCGCCGGCAACCTCGTGGGGACGTCGCCCAACGGCCTCGCGAAGCTGGGCAACGGCGGGATGAGCTACGCCAACATCAGCATCACCACGCCGAACAATACCGTCGGCGGCACCAACCCGATCTATCGCAACGTGATCTCCGGCAGCGGGATCCCGGGGGTCACGGCCGGGTTGCCCGGGATCTCCCTCACCGGCTCGGCCGCCGAGGGGAACCTGATCGTCGGCAACTACATCGGCACCGACGCCACCGGGGCCGCCGCGCTGGGGAACGCCGGCAGCGGGATCCGGATCGACACGGCCCTGGACACCACCATCGGCGGGAACGCCGCCGCCGGCGCCGGCAACGTGATCTCGGGCGGCCTCACCAACGGCATCAACGTGCAACCGAGTGCCACGCCCGTGCTCCTCGGCACCCTGGCGTATCTCCAGGCCGACGGGACGGCCGCCGACGCCACCGGCTCCTATTCGCCGACCGCCCCCAACGGCGTGGGCTACTCGTCGGGCGTCTCCGGCGGCCAGGCGTTCAACTTCAACGGCTCGAACCAGTACGTGAGCCTGGGGACCTCGACGGCCCTGGCCCCGGCGGCCATCTCCGTGAGCCTGTGGGTCAACCCCCGGAGCATCAACGGCGTCTACACCGACCCGATCGGCCGGTGGGGGCAATCGAACTCCGCCCAGAACTCCTGGCTGTTCGACATCGCCCCCAACGGCCAGGTCTATTTCAGCGTGACCAACGCCTCGGGCACCCAGAAGGACGCCGGCTCGGTCTCAACCGTCCCGCTGAACGCCTGGACCTTGATCACCGGGACGTACGACGGCACCAACGTCAGGATCTACATCAACGGCGTCCTCGAAGGGTCGATCGCCCAGACCGGGGCAATCCAGGCCAACGCCTCCAGCACCACATCCGTCGGCGCGAAGTTCGCCGACGGGACGCCGAACTACCCGTTCAACGGCCTGGTCGACGACGTGGCGATCGCCTCCCGGGCGTTCTCGGCCGCCGAGATCCAGGGGATCTACAACGCCAAGGCCACGGCGCTGGGCGGGACGACGATCCAGGGCAATTTCATCGGCACCAACGCGGCGGGCACGGCGGCGTTGCCGAACGCCTCGCAGGGCGTGCTGATCTCCGGAGCGGGGACGACCATCGGCGGGGCCTCCGCCGGCCTCGGCAACGTGATCTCGGGCAACACCCAGAGCGGGATCGACGTCGAGAACGCCTCCGTCGTGGTCCTCGGCAACGACATCGGGACGGACGCCGCCGGGTCCGCCGCGTTGCCCAACGGCTACGAGGGGTTCTTCACCCGGTCCCCGTTCCCCTCCACGCTCGGCGGCACGGCTGCCGGGTCGAGGAACGTGATCGTCGGCGGCGGCAACCCGGGCGTCTGGCTGGAGACGCCCACCTCGGGCAACCTCGTCCAGGGCAACTACATCGGCACCGACCGGACCGGCTCGCTGTCCCTGGGGGGCGGCGAGGGGATCTACGTCCACTCGCCCTCCAACACGATCGGCGGGGCCGCCGCAGGCGCGGGGAACCTCGTCGGCGGGAACGCCGGGTACAACATCCACGTCGCAACCTCCCTGGCGGCGGGGAACCTGATCCTCGGAAACACCGTCGGCATGAACGCCGCCGGGACCGGGACGCTCGCCAGCCTCGACGGCATCGTCCTGGACGGAGCTCCGAACAACACCGTCGGCGGGACGGCCACCGGCGCGGGCAACCGGGTCGTGGTGACCACCGCCGGTCAGACGGGCGTGTCGATCCTCAACGCCGGGGCCACCGGGAACCTCCTGCTGGGCAACACCATCGGCCTGAACGCGGCCGGCACCGCCGCCCTGGGCGCGGGCAACGGGGTGTACGTGGCGACGGACCACAACACCATCGGCGGGACGGCCTCAGGTGCCAGGAACATCATCGACGGCTCGTCCAACTATGCTTCGATCTGGCTGGACACGACCGGGGCGTATTCCAACCTGATCCAGGGGAACTACCTCGGCATCACGCCCTCGGGGTTCTCCGCGGGCGGGGGCAGCGCCTTCGGGGTCCTGATCGGCTACGGGTCGAGCAACACCGTCGGCGGGACGACCTCCGGGGCCGGCAACGTGATCTCCGGCAGCAGCCGCTACGGCGTCTACCTCGGCGGCAACTCGGGCAATGCCGTGGCCTCGGCGAACCTCGTGGCGGGCAACGACATCGGGACCACGCGAGACGGCCTGTCCCCCCTGGGCAACGCCGTCGGCGTCGACATCGACGGCGGGGCCACCGGCAACACCATCGGCGGCCCGGGCGCGGCGTTCCGCAACATCATCTCCGGCAACACCCAGCAGGGCGTCTACATCGGTTCCACCTCGACCGGGGGCAACCTCGTCGCGGGGAACTTCATCGGGACCGACTCCACCGGCCTCAACGCCCTGACCAACGGCGCGGAGGGCGTGCGGCTCTACACGGCGGGCACCGGCAACACGATCGGGGGGGACTCGACGCTCGGCCTCGGCAACCTCATCTCCGGCAACGCCGACGCCGGCGGGAAGGGCAACGGGTCGGCGGGTCTCGCGGTGATCGGCGGGGGCGGGACGCCCGGCACGGGCACCCTGATCGTGGGCAACCTGATCGGCACCGATGTCAACGGCGCCAACCCCATCTTCAACGGGCGCGAGGGGGTCTACATCGGCGGCTCGGACGTGACCGTCGGCGGCACGACGGCCGGGCTTCGCAACGTGATCTCGGGCAACGGGCTCGTCGGCATCCAGATCGGGAACTACTTCGGCTTCACCACGGCCCGCAACCTCGTGATCGGCGACTACATCGGGACCAACGCCCTCGGGACCTCCGCGATCGCCAACGCCAACGAGGGAGTGCTCATCGCCGGCGGCGCGACGGCCAACACGATCGGCGGGGACGGGGCCGCCTTCCGCAACGTCATCTCGGGCAACAACTACGACGGCATCCACCTGTCGGGGGGGACGCTCACCGCTTCCAACGTGATCGCCGGCAACTACGTGGGCGTGGGTTCGGACGGCAGGTCGCTCTCACCGGCGGCGGTCGCGTTCTACCGGGCCGACGGGACGGCCGTGGACGCGGTCAACGGCCTGAACGGCGTCCTCTCGGGCGGGGCGACCTACGCGGCAGGAGAGGTCGGCCAGGCGTTCAGCTTCGACGGCGGGTCGGGGATCGTGAGCCTCCCCGGCACCACGACCGGGCCGCTGGACATCACCGGGACGGCGATCACGATCGAGGCCTGGGTCTACCAGACCGACCCGACCCAGGCCAACAACGGCGGGGCCCAGCAGACGATCCTCGACAAGTTCTACGACACGGGCTTCACCGGCTACGGCCTAGTCACCCTCAACGGCGAGCTGGCCCTCCAGATCGCGACGGCAAGCAACACGTCCTACACCCTGACCGCCCCCTCGGCCCTGCCGCTCAACACCTGGGTCCACGTCGCCGGGACCTACGACGGCGGGACGGCCCGGCTGTTCGTCAACGGCGTGCAGGTGGCCTCGGGGAGCCAGAGCGGCGCGATCCTCCACAACGCCCTGCCCGCCGCGATCGGCAACGACAACGCCGGCTCCGGCCTCTACGGCTTCAAGGGCCGGATCGACGAGCTGGCGGTCTACAGCCGCGTCCTGGACCCCCAGGAACTCGCCGAGATCGTCGGGTTCGGATCGACCGGCAAGGCCAACGAGCTGGGCAACAAGTTCCAGGGGATCGAGATCGACCAGTCCCCCTACAACACGATCGGCGGGACGGCCGCCGGCGCGGGGAACGTCCTCTCCGGCAACCACAACTGGGGCGTGTGGATCCACTCCGACGGCTCGACCACCATCGGCGGGAACGTCGTGCAGGGGAACCTGATCGGCACCGACCCCACCGGGAACCTGGCGGTCCCCAACCAGTACGGCGGCGTGATCGTCTCCGACGCCGTGAACTCCGGCACGATCGGCGGGACGGCCGCCGGCGCCGGGAACGTGATCTCGGGCAACGGCTCGGGCATCTACGTCGGCGCGCAGGTCTCCTCGACCGACTCCTCCAACATCCTGATCCAGGGCAACCTGATCGGCCTGAACGCCGCCGGGACGGCGCAACTGGCCAACGGTGCCTATGGCGTGCACATCTTCGGGCCGGGCAACACGGTCGGAGGGACCACGCCTTCGGCCCGGAACGTGATCTCGGGCAATCGCTCCCAGAACGTCTTCCTCGACAACACGGCCGCCACGGGCAACCTGATCGAGGGGAATTACATCGGCACCCTCGCCAGCGGCAACGCCTCGGCCGGCGGGGGGTGGAGCGGGATCGTCATCCAGTACGGCGCATCCAACAACACCGTGGGCGGCCTCACCTCCACCCCCGGCACCGGCGCGGGGAACATGATCTCGGGCAATGGGGGGGACGGCGTCTCGCTCTACGGGAGCAACGGCGACCTCGTCGGCAACGTGGTCCTCGGCAACCTGATCGGCACCAACGCCGCGGGGACGGCGGCGGTGCCCAACTTCTATCAGGGGATCTACGACTCCGGCACCCTGAACACCACCCTCGGCGGCACGGCGGCCGGCTCCCGGAACGTCATCTCGGGCAACTCCCAGTGGGGCGTCTACCTCGACAACTCGGCGACCGGCACGGTGCTCGAAGGCAACTTCATCGGCACCGACATCACGGGCCTCCTGGCGGTGTCGAATAGCCGGGTCAATGGCCAGTTCGCCGGCGGCGTGGTCGTCATCAACGGCTCGCACAACAACACCATCGGCGGCAGCACGGCCGTCGGCGCGGGGAACGTGATCTCGGGGAACAACCTGATCGCGAACGCCGCGACCGGCATCGAGATCTATGGCTCGACCTCCACGCAGAACCTCATCGAGGGGAACATCGTCGGCCTGGGTGCCGACGGGATGACCATCCTGGGGAACAGCTACACGGGGATCCGCCTCTATCAGGCCCCGAACAACACCATCGGCGGGACCGTGGCCGGCCTGGGCAACCTGGTGGCGGAGAACGTCGGCGGGATCTTCGTCACGGACTCCTCGAACAGCGTCCTGATCGCCGGCAACATCGTCGGCCTCGCCGCCGACGGCTCGACCCCCCGGGGCAACGTCCAGTACGAGGGGATCGGCCTCCGCGACGTGACGGGCGACACCATCGGCGGGACCGTCGCGGCGGCCCGCAACGTGGTCTCCTCCAACGTCGGGTCGGGGATCTACCTCTACAACCCGACCACCACCGGCAACCTGATCGTCGGCAACTACGTCGGGACCGACATCACCGGGACGCTCGCCCGGGGGAACGTCGGTCCGGGCGTCTTTCTGATCGCCCAGGCCAATGGCAACACCGTCGGAGGGACCTCGGCCGCGGCGAGGAACATCATCTCGGCCAACGCCACCGGGGTGTCGATCACCGGGACGGGGACCTCGAACAACGTCATCCAGGGCAATTACATCGGCCTGGACAAGAACGGGGCCGCCCTGGGCAACACCGTCAACGGCGTGATCATCACCTCCGGCGCCTCGGGCAACACCATCGGCGGGAGCACCGCCCTGGGCGCCGGCAACGTGATCTCGGCCAACGCGTCCCGAGGCGTCGAGATCGACTCCTCCGGCAACGTCGTCGTCGGCAACCTGATCGGCACCAACCCGGCCGGCACGGCGGCGATGTCCAACACCTTCCCCCTGTTCATCGCCGGGGCGAACAACCTGATCGGCGGCACCCAGGCGATCTACCGCAACGTGATCGACGAGGGATCGAGCACCATCGGCGTGTCGATCAATGGCGCCGGGGCGACCGGCAACACGATCTCGGGCAACTACATCGGCGTGGACGCCTCGGGCAACAACCGGATCTCGAACTTCCAGGCCGTGACGATCGCCGACGCCTCGAACAACGTGATCGGCGGCACGGTCGCCGGCGCCGGCAACGTGATCGCCGGGGGCAACGCCCTGATCGCCGTGTACCTGAGGAGCACGACCGGGACGAGCTCCGGCAACCTCGTGGCGGGGAACTCCGTGGGCCTCGGCGCCAACGGGACGACGGCCGCCCTGGGCACCGCGGGGATCTACCTCGACGGCGCCGGCACGACGAACAACACGATCGGCGGCACCGTCCTCGCCGCCCGGAACGTGATCGCCTCGGGCCCCAACGGCACGGACCTGACGATCCGCAACGGCGCGAGCAACAACCTCGTCGTCGGCAACTACGTGGGCGTCCTGGCCGACGGCGTGACCCCGGCGGGCAACTCGATCGGCGTGAGGCTTTATGGGGCCGCCTCGGGCAACACGATCGGCGGCACCTCGGCCTCGGCCCTCAACCTGATCTCGGGCAACGGCACGGGGGTGACGATCACCGGGGCGGGGACCTCGGGCAACGTCTTCCTCGGGGACATCATCGGGCTGGACGTCTCGGGCCTGAAGGCCGTGGCGAACACGGCCAACGGCGTGGTGATCGACGGCGGTGCCTCGGGCAACACGATCGGGGCGGTCGGGAGCGGCAACACCATCTCGGGCAACGCCGGGGACGGCGTCCACATCGACGCGGCGAGCTCCAACGTCGTGGCCGGGGACACCATCGGCCTGGACGCCAACGGCAAGGGCCTCGGCCCGGGCGCCGTGTCGTTCTTCCCCGCCGAGGGCAGCGCGTATGACGCCGTCAGCGGGGTGACCTCGGCGGTCGGCTCGGGCACCACGTTCGCCACCGGCGAGGTCGGCCAGGCGTTCCTGTTCAGCGGGACGAGCACGAGCGGGGTGACGATCTCCGGGTCGTTCGCCGGGCCGCTCAACGTGACCGGCTCGGCCCTCACCATCGGCGCCTGGGTCTACCAGACCGACCGGACCCAGGCGAACAACACCGCCAACAACCTCCAGCTCGTCCTGGACAAGCAGAACACCACGTCCGACGGCTACTCCCTGGCCCTCCGGAACGGGGTCCCGTACGTCTCGGTCGGCACCTCGCAGACGGTCCAGTACTCGCTCCTGGGCGGGTCGGCGATCCCCCTGAACACGTGGACCTACCTGGCGGCGACCTACGACGGCTCGAAGCTCCGCCTGTTCGTCAACGGGGGCCAGGTCGGCTCCCTGGCGGTGACCGGGAACCTCAATTCCAGCGGCGTCAACGCGGCGATCGGCAACGCGCATAACTCGACGAACTACGGCTTCAAGGGGAAGATCGACGAGCTGGCCGTCTTCTCGCGGGCCCTGGCGGCCCCGGAGCTCTCGGCGATCGTCGCCCTCGGCTCGGCCGGGACCGGCAACCCGGTCTCCAACGGCGGCAACGGCGTGGTCGTCCAGAACGGGGCGACGGGCAACACGATCGGCTCGGGCGACGCGATCTCGGGCAACGCCGGGGCGGGCGTCTTCCTCGGGGGCTCCCTGACCTCGGGCAACGTCGTCGCCGGGGACTTCCTCGGGACCGACCCCTCCGGCCTGGCCGTCCGGGCCAACGCGACCTATGGCGTCCTGGTCTCCGACGCGCCGGGCAACACGATCGGGGGGGCCTCGGCGGCCCTCCGCAACGTGATCTCCGGCAACGACAAGGGCGGCGTGGCGATCGCCGGGGCCCACGCCGTCGGCGACGCCGTTGTCGGCAACTACGTCGGCCTCGGCACCAACGGCTCGACCCCGCTCGGCAACGCCGGGGACGGCGTGTTCGTGGGCGACGGCTCCAAGGTCTCGCCGACCGTCTCGGGCGTGGCCTCGGGCATCCTCCTCGGCGGGACCGTCGCCGGCTCCGGCAACGTGATCTCGGCGAACTCCCGGTTCGGCATCGAGGTCAACGGCGGGAGCGTCTCGGCCGCCACCCTCGTCACGATCGCCGGGAACGTCGTCGGCCTGACCTCCGACGGCATGGTCGCCGAGGGCAACACGCTCGGAGGGGTGGCGCTCCTGGAGGCCCAGGGCAACCTCGTCGGCGTCGTCGGCTCGGGCAACACGATCTCCGGCAACGGCGGGAGCGGCGTCGAGATCGACCTCGGCTCGACCGGCAACCAGGTCAACTCGAACCTGATCGGCCTGGACGGGTCCGGCCACAACCAGAGGCCCAACGTGGTCGGCGTGACCGTCTACGACGGCCCGAACTCGATCGGCCTGGCCGGGACGTCCTACAGCAACACGATCGCCGGGAACGTCCAGAGCGGCATCTCCCTGCTCTCCGGCCCGGGCCTGTCGGTGGCGAACGACCTGATCGGGACGACCGGGGCGGGGGACCTCGGCCTCGGCAACGGCGGGGATGGCGTCTACGTCGCCACCTCCGGCGTCACGATCGGCGGCAGCACGACCCTCGACAGCATGAGCGCCGGCAACGTCATCTCGGACAATGCCGCCAACGGGATCGAGATCGACGTGGTCGGGGCGGCGGCGACCCTGGTCGAGGGGAACCTGATCGGCCTGGCCTCCGCCGGCAGCACGGGGCTGGGCAACAGCGCCAACGGCGTCCTGATCTACCGGGGGACCGGCGTGACGATCGGCGGCCTGACGCCCGACCTCCGCAACGTGATCTCCGGCAACGGCGCCCGGGGCATCCATGTCTACGACCCCTACGACGCCGACGCGAACGCCTTGATCGTCGGCAACTACATCGGGACCGACCGTTCCGGCGCCTCCGGGATCCTCGACGGCGACTCGGGCGTGTGGATCGACACGGGCGGGACGACCGTCGGCGGGACGGCCTCGGGCGCCGGCAACGTGATCTCGGGCAACAGCGGCGATGGCGTCTACATCGACGCGTACGGCGTGGCGACGAACTTCGTCCTCGGCAACCTCATCGGGACCGACGCCACCGGCGCCTACGCCGTGGGCAACGCCGACGGGGTGGTCCTCGACAGCGGGGCGGACGACGTGATCGGCGGGACGGACGCCTCGGCGAGGAACATCATCTCGGGCAACCTCGGCGACGGCGTCCTGATCGAGGGCTCGGGGGCGTCGAACAACCTCGTGGCGGCGAACTTCATCGGGACCGACCGGAACGGGACCTCGGCCGTGCCCAACGGGGGATGGGGCGTCTTCATCGACGGGGGCTCCTCCGACACGATCGGCGGGATCGCCTCAGCGGGGCTCGACCCCGCCCACTCGGGCCCCCGCAACGTGATCTCGGGGAACCTCCGGGGCGGCGTGCTGGTCTCCGGCGATGGGTCCTACAACTCGCTGGTCGAGGGGAACTTCATCGGCGTCGATTCCTCGGGCCTGCTCGCCCTGCCCAACGACGGCTACGGCGTGTTCGTCGGTGACGCCATGGGCCAGGGCCTGGGCGGCACCACCTACGGCACGGCCCTGGAAGTGACCATCGGCGGGATCGCGGCCGGCTCGGGCAACGTGATCTCCGGCAACTCAGGGTGGGGCATCGCCCTCCTCGGCGACGGGTTCGCCTCCCAGGACCTGGTCGCCGGCAACCTCGTCGGCGTCGGCTCCGACGGCCAGACCCCCGTCCCCAACGGCACGAGCAGCCCCGGCGACTACGGCGGGATCGTCGCCTCGGGGAACTCGTTCAACTTGATCTCCGGCAACGTGATCTCCGGCAACGACGGGCCCGGCATCGAATTCAACAACCAGAGCGGCCTGGGCGAGTCCAACGACCTGATCCGAGGGAACGTCGTCGGGCTGGCCGGCGACGGCCTCTCCGCCGTGGCCAACACCGGCAACGGCATCCTCCTCGACCAGGTCTCCGGCGACACGATCGGCGGCACGGGCACCGGCGACGGCAACACGATCTCGGGCAACGGCGACCACGGGATCGAGATCACCGGGGGCCAGTCGCAGGACGACCTGATCCTGGGCAACACGATCGGCCTGGGCTCCGACGGCACCGCCCTGGGCAACGCCCACGGCGGGGTGTACCTCGGGGGCACCGCCTCGTTCAACACGATCGGCGGGACGGCCACCGGGTCCGCCAACGTGATCTCGGGCAACGGCGTCCTCAGCGGCTTCAACGGCGTGCTCCTCCTCAACGTCTCGCACAACGTCCTGCTCGGCAACCTGATCGGGACCGACCCGACCGGTACGCACGCGATCTCCAACGGCGGGGACACCGTGACCGTCGCCGGGGGATCGGCGAACAACACGATCGGAGGGGACGTCGCCGGGGCCGGCAACACCATCGGCGGCCAGGTCACCCAGAGCCTCGCCGGCATCTGGGTCGGCGACTCCGGGACGACCGGCAACGTGATCGTCGGCAACCAGATCGGCCTGGTCGATTCCGCGACGCTCCCCGACTTCCAGTACGGCGTGTTCGTGAACACGGGGGCGACCGGGACGACGATCGGCGGGACCTCGGCCGCCGCCCGCAACGTGATCTCGAACAACGCGAACGCGGGCGTGGACGTCGAGGAGTCGGACGTGGCCGTCCTGGGCAACTACATCGGGCTCGACGCGACCGGGATGCTCGCCGTGCCCAACGGCTACTTCGGGGTGACCGTCGAGAACGGCGCCTCGGGGGTGACGATCGGCGGGACCGTCGCCGGCTCGGGCAACGTGATCTCCGGCAACACCAGCGAGAACATCTTCATCACCGGCCTCGGCACCACGGCCAACGCGGTCCTCGGCAACACGATCGGCCTGAACGTCGCCGGTGCCCCCCTGGGCAATGCGTACAGCGGGGTGTTCCTCGACACCGGGACCTCGGGCACGACGATCGGCGGGACCTCGGCCGCCGCCCGCAACGTGATCTCGGGCAACAATAACGGCGTACACGTCTACGGCTCGTCGGACCTGATCCGGGGGAACTTCATCGGTACCTCGGCCGACGGCACCTCGGCCCCGGGCGGGCAGGACGACGGCATCGACCTCTTCGGCGCCGACAACACCGTGGGCGGGACCGTCTCCGGCGCCGGCAACGTGATCTCGGGGAACCTCACCGACGGCATCCAGATCGACAACCCGGCGATGGGCAACGTGATCGTGGGGAACCTGATCGGCCTGACGGCCGACGGCTCCGCCGCCCTGCCCAATAGCGTGGGCGTCTACTACCAGGACGCGGGCGGGAATAACGTCGTCGGGGGCACCGACCCGGCCTCGGCCAACACGATCTCGGGCAACGCCGCGGCCGGGGTCCAGTTCTATTCGCAGGTCAACGGCGGGTCGGCCCTCTGGCTCCAGGCCGAGGGCAATGGGAACGACACCTATTTCGGCCACGACGCCACGGTCCTCGGCTCCGTCGGGTACGCCCCGAGCTACTCGGCCGACGCCGGCCAGGCGTTCTCGTTCGACGGCTCGGGCGACGGGGCCGTCGAGGTCCCGTCGTTCCCGAACATCGGCACCGCGTTCTACGGCCAGTTCACCGTGGAGGCGTGGGTCCAGGTCAACGCCTCGGGCCAGGACGCCACCATCCTCTCCAACGAAACGTACCCCGGGCCGAACGGCTTCGGCTACGCCCTCCGCCAGGACGCCGCCGACCACTTCGTCTTCGGCGTGGGGAACCTCGGGAGCGACCAGACGGTCGAGTCGAGCACCACGCTCGTCCCCGGGCAGTGGTACCACATCGTCGCGGTCGATACCTACTCCTATCTCAACCTGTACGTGGACGGCCAGGAGGACTCGGCGGCCCCGGCCTTCGGCATCGCCCCGAACACCACGAACCCGCTACGGATCGGCCTGGAGACCGACGGGACCGACCCCTTCAACGGCCAGATCGACGACGTGGCCGTGTACGACTACGCCCTCGTGACATCTGGGGTGGCGACCCTGGACGGCCCCCACGCGATCGACGTCCGCGGCGTGAACCGGGTCCAGGGGAACCTGGTCGGCCCCGGGGCCCCGGCCGGCGCCCAGCCGATCGGCATCCAGGTCGGCAACTCGACGGACGTCCTCGTGGGCGGGACGGCCCCCGGCGCCGGCAACGTGGTCGCGGGGAACGTCGATGGCATCGACGCCGACCAGATCGGCAGCAACGGCAACGTCGCGATCTTCGGCAACCTCGTCGGCCTCCTGGCCGACGGCGCGACCGTCCTGGGCAACACCGAGGCCGGCGTGAAGCTCGACGGCGCCGCCGACGTCCAGGTCGGCGGGACGGCCGCCGGCTCGGGCAACACGATCACAGGCAACGCCGCGGGCGTCCTGATCGTCGGGGGCGCGAGCAGCAACCTCGTCCGGGGCAACACGATCGGCCTGGACCTCGCCGGCAACGCGATCGGCAACACGGTCGCCGGGGTGGAGATCACCTCGGGCGATCAGAACACGATCGGAGGGACGGCCCCGGGCTCGGCCAACGTGATCGCCGGGTACGGCTCGGCGACTGCCGACGGCGTCCTGATCGACGGCCAGAACGCGGGCCAGAACCTCGTGGCCGGGAACTTCGTCGGCACCGACGCCTCGGGCGACGGCAACCTGGGCCTGGGCGGCGACGGCATCCACGTCGCCGGGGGGGCCTCGGACAACTCGATCTCGGGCAACGTCGTCGGGTCCAACGGGAACTATGGCATCCGGGTCTCGGGGATCAATGTCTCCGTCAACCAGGGGATGCAGCAGTTCAACGACGGCGACGTCACCGACGACGCCACCTTCCTCGCCGACCACGCCAACGACCGACAGCCCTTCAATTCCCTGGTCGATCCCTTCGGCGGGTCGATCGACCTGGACTTCGGGACCATCCCGTCGGACTTCGGCTTCGGCTACGTGAACTTCGGGCTGTACGACCTCCAGGAGGGGACCGCCGGCCGGGGGATCTCCGAGGTCGACCTCGACGGCGTCCCGCAGTCCTTCGGCACCGCCGGCCCCGGCTTCGCGGGCGAGGTCCAGACGGGCTTCTTCGTCTATCTCGACCCGGCGGTCGTCGCCCAGAACCACGGCCTGGCCCTGATCCACATCGTGTTCCAGGCCGATGCCCCGGGCGACGCGGGGGTGGGGATCGACTACGCCTATTTCCACGTCGAGGCGGTCTCCCGGGGCACGCTGATCGCCGGCAATGACGTGGGGATCGGGCCCGGGGGCCAGGACCTGGGCAACAGCTTGGGCGGGATCGACCTGGACGGCTCCGGCCAGGCCACGATCGGCGGGAGCTCGCTCGACGGCACGGGCAACGTCGTGGCGTTCAACGGGGGGGACGGCATCGACGTCGTCAACTCGTCCTTCGGCGGCATCCTGATCGCCGGCAACGACGTCGGCACCGACCCGTCGATCACGGCCGTGGAGGGCAACAGCGGGGACGGCATCCTGGTCTCCAACTCCTATCAGGTCACCATCGGCGGCACGAACGCGGGCCAGGGCAACGTCATCGCGGCCAACGGCGCGGACGGCATCGACCTCGAAGTCAACGCCAGCGATAACCTGATCGTCGGCAATACGATCGGGGCGCCCGGCGGCCTGGGGAACTTCGGCGACGGCGTGGAGATCGCCGGCGGCGCGAGCGGCAACACCGTCGGCGGCTCCCAGGCCATCGGCGACCCGAACCCGGGGTCGAGGAACGTCATCGGAGGCAACTTCGGCGCCGGGGTGAACATCCACGGCGACGGTGTCTTCCTCAGCGGCAACCTGGTCGTCGGCAACTACATCGGCACCACCGCCGACGGCCTCTCGGCCGACCCGAATCAAGGCTCGGGCGTCTCCCTCGGCGACGGCGGCTTCGCGACCTACGAGAACACGATCGGGGGCGCCGGGGCCGGCAACCTGATCTCGGGGAACTCCGGAGACGGCGTGTACCTGAACGCCGCCGAGTTCACGACGATCCAGGGCAACTGGATCGGCCTGGACGCCACCGGGGCCGCGGCCCTGGGCAACGGCGGATTCGGCGTGGACCTCCAGAATTCCCAGGCCGCCCAGGTCGGCGGGTCGCGGGCCTCGGGCCAGGGCAACGTGATCTCGGGCCAGGCGTCGGGCCCCGGCATCTACGTCTTCGGCGCCTATGGCCAGGGCGACGGCCCGGAGATCCAGGGGAACCTGATCGGCACCGACTCCGCCGGCCTGGCCGCCCTCCCGAACGCCTCCGGGGTGGAGATCCAGGCCGACCACGTGTCGATCGGCGGCGGCTCTCGCGACCTCGGGAACCTGATCTCGGGCAACACCGGCGACGGCATCGATTTGGACGGCAACTCCGACTGGATCGCCGGCAACAACATCGGCACATTCGCTGACGGGACCGGCTCCCTGCCCAACCAGTACGGGATCTACGAGACGGGCCTGGGCACCGGCAGCACCATCGGCGGGGTGGCGGCCCCGGGCCTGGACGACGCCTCCTCCGGCCCTCGCAACGTGATCTCCGGCAACCTCGCCGCGGGGATCGTCCTGGAGGTCGGCACCCTGGTCGAGGGGAACTACGTCGGCCTGGCCTCCGACGGCATCACCGCCGACCCCAACGCCCTCCAAACCTTCGAGGGCGGGATCCTCATCAAGGACTCCCTGGCCGGCGGCAACACGATCGGCGGCGGGTCGATCGACACGGCCAACGCCATCTCCGGCAACGACGGCCCGGGGATCTCCCTGATCGGCCCGGGGGCGTCCCCCAACGTGATCCAGGGCAACATCATCGGCCTGAACGCCACCGGCCTGGGCCTCATCCCGGGGACCGTCGCCTGGTTCCGGGCCGAGGGGGACGCCACCGACGTCGTCACCGGCCAGGCCGGGACGATCGGCCAGGGCACGACCTTCGCCAACGGCGAGGTCGGCCAGGCGTTCCAGTTCGACGGCTCCCCCGACGCGGGGATCACCTTCCCCGACTCCCCCGACCTCCAGCTCACCGAGCTGACGATCGAGGGCTGGATCGAGCTGAACTCGGCCCCCACCACCGCCGCCGACTACCTGATCGTCACCAAGGGGCTGACCTTCGGCGAGGGCGAGAACTACGGCCTGTACGTCCACAACACCGGCTCGTCCCTGGAACTCCTCCTGGAGTGGACCAACGGGGCGACCTACCAGGCCGTCTCCTCCGGGGCCGGCCTGACCCTCAACTCCCTCGAACACGTCGCGGTGACCGTCGACGGCTCCACGATCAATTTCTACGTCAACGGCGCGCTCGTCTCGTCCTCCTCGCAGTCGGCCGCGCTGCTGCCGACCCCGGGCGTCCTGGAGATCGGGGCCACGCACTCCGGGTACGCGAACTACTTCGACGGCCTGATCGACGAGCTGGCCCTGTACAACCGCCCGCTGTCCGACGCCGAGATCGATTCGATCTACCTCGACGGCTCGGTCGGCAAGCCCGTCGCCCCGACCGCCTCGGCCCCCAACACGGGCGACGGGATCATCGTCCAGGGCTGGTCGGGCAACACCGTCGGAGGCGACACGGCCGGGGCCGGCAACACGGTCTCGGGCAACGCCCAGAACGGCGTGGTCTTCTTCAACGCCTCGGGCTCGGTCGTCCAGGGCAACCGGATCGGCCTGGACGGCTCGGGCCAGGCGGCCTCCGGCAACACCTTCGCCGGCATCTACCTCGGGACCAGCTCGGGCAACACCATCGGCGGGACCGCCGCCGGGGCCCGCAACATCGTCTCGGCCAACGGCACCTGGGGGATCGTCCTCGACTACGCCTCCGGCTCGAACCTCGTGGCCGGCAACTGGGCCGGGACCGACTCCACGGGGGCGGCGGCCCTCGGGAACGTCCAGAGCGGGATCGCCCTGCTCAACGGGTCGTCGAGCAACACGATCTCCGGCAACGTCTCCTCGGGCAACGGCCAGGACGGGATCAGCCTGTTCGGGGCATCGGCCTCGAACCACGACGTCGCCTCGAACCTGATCGTCGGCAACGTCGTCGGCCTGAACGCCACCGGCACCGCCGCCCTGCCCAACGTCGATCAGGGCCTCTACGTCAGCTATTCCGACGCCACCACGATCGGCGGGGCGAACGTCGGCGACGGCAACACGATCTCGGGCAACGCCGGCGACGGCCTGATCCTCTTCGGCGACTCGGCGACCCTGGTCCAGGGGAACTGGATCGGCCTGGACCATTCCGGCTCGGCCGCGATCGGCAACGCCTTCGTCGGGATCAGCGTGACCGAAGGCTCGACGAACACGACGATCTCCGGCAACGTCATCTCGGGCAACGGCACCGACGGGATCGGCCTGGCCGGGGCCTCCGCCGCGGACCGCGACATCCTGGGCACCCTGATCGTGGCGAACGTCCTGGGCCTCTCGGCCGACGGCGAGGTCGCCCTGGGCAACGGGTACAGCGGGGTCTGGGCCTCCGACTCCGAGGGCACGACCATCGGCGGGACCGCCGGGCTGGGCAACACGGTCTCGGGCAACGGGATCTACGGGATCGGCCTCGACGGCTCCGGCACGACGCTCGTCCAGGGCAACTGGGTCGGGCTGGACGGCTCCGGGACGACCGGCCTGGGCAACAACATCGCCGGGATCGTCGTCCTGGACGGGGCGACCGGCACCACGATCACCGGCAACGTCGCCTCCGGCAGCCACAACCTCTCCGGGATCGATATCGACAGCTCCCCCGGGACCCTGGTCCTCGGCAACCGGGCCGGGACCACGGCCTCGGGCGATTCCGCCGTCCCGAACGCAGGGTCCGGCATCAGCGTCGCGAACTCCGACGGCGTGACCATCTGCGGCAACCTGGCCTCGGGCAATGCCTTCGCCGGGATCGACCTGAATGACGCGAACGGGGCGATCGTCGCCGGGAACCTCATCGGGACCAACGTCGGCGGTACGTTCGCCGTGCCCAACGCCTACGATGGCATCTACCTCGAGAACAACTCGGCGAACACGACGATCGGCGGGCCGACGGCGGCGGACCGCAACGTCATCTCCGGCAACGGCCGGGACGGCGTCCGCCTGGTGGGCGTGGGAATCACCGACACCCTGGTGCTCAACGACGCCATCGGCACGGCGGCGGATGGATTCTATGCCGTGGCCAACGGCGGGGACGGCATCGACATCCTGTACGGGGCGGCCCTCAACACCATCACCGGAGTGACGGCCTCGGGCAACGGCAACGACGGCGTCGAGATCGACGCCAGCGGCTCCAACGTCGTCCAGGGGAGCTTCCTCGGCACCGACCCGACCGGCACCTACGCCATCCCCAACGGCGCCGGGGTGAACATCCACGACGGGGCCACGAACAACCTCGTCGGCGCCGACGGCTCAGGCGCCGCCGACCTCGCGGCCCGAAACGTCATCGCGGGCAACGCCGGCGATGGCGTTCAGATCACGGGCGCGGGAAGTACCGGCAACGTGGTCGCGGGCAACGACATCGGCGTCGTTACGCAAGTCCGCTATGGGGCCGCGCTCTCGACACCAGCTTCAACGGCACCGGCTACGTCGTCGCCGACATCACGCATCCGTACGACAACTATGCCACGTCCGTAGTGCCACTGGCCGACGGGTCGGTGATCGTCGTGGGTTACAGTCCCTACGGGTCCGGCGACTTCGAGATGGTGAAGTACAAAGCCGACGGCTCGCTCGATGCCAGCTTCGGCGTCAACGGCTACGTTGAGACGGACTTCGGGCCGGCCGTTGGCGGGGGCCAGACCGGCGACATCGCTCACTCGGCTCTCTTGCAGCCCAACGGCGAGATCGTGCTGGTTGGTACCGCGGCGTACGGGATCAATAGCATCCCTCACATGACGCTCGCCCGCTACGACACGACCACCGGGGCGCTGGATGCCGGCTTCGGCACGGGCGGGCGGGTCGTCATCCCGAACCTCGTCCCTCCCGGCGGCACCTACGGCGGCGAGCAAGCCTTTGCCGACTTCCTTCAGCCGGACGGCAAGATCGTCGTGGCCGGCATTGGGGACACCGGAAAATTCGCCCTCGTGCGCGTCAATGCCGACGGCAGCATCGACACCAGCTTCGGCCCCAACGGCACGGGCTGGGTCACGACGCAGGTAAGCAACAGCTGGGCCGTGGTCGAAGCCCTCGGCATGCAGTCGAACGGCGACCTGGTCGCGGTCGGCTACGCCAACGGCGCGGGTGCCGGCTCGATCGCCCTGGCCCGCTACACCGCCGACGGCCTCCTCGACACGACGTTTGGACAGTCCGGTATCGTGATTACCGACCTCGGCGGCGGCGTGCGTAGCGTGGGCACCGGAATCGCGATCCAACCCGACGATTCGATTGTGCTGAGTGCTTATGCCAACAACAGCCCGACCGACAGCGGCATCGTGGCGCGCTACACGGCTAACGGCACCCTCGACGATACCTTCGGCACGAACGGCATCGTCACCCTGGCGGGAAGCGATGCGATTCGGGTCGCCCTGACACCGGGCGGCAAGTTGCTGATCGGCCAAGACATCAACGAATCCGCGATCGTCTATCACTTCGGGCTGACGCAACTCAACGGCGACGGCAGCGTCGATTCCTCCTTCGGCACCAACGGCCAGGTGGAACTGAACTTCGGGGGCGGGCAAGAACAACTGTTCGACATGACCGTGTTGCCCGACGGCCAGGTTTACCTTGTGGGTGAAACGAACGCGACGGGCAACGAAGCGTTCGTGACCGCCCGCGTCGGCTCCAGCGTCACGACCGCCGTGGGCAATGCCAACGGCGTGGTGATCGAAAGCGGGGCAAGCGGCAACACCATCGGCGGGACGGTCGCCGGGGCCGGCAACCTGATCTCGGGCAATCTCGCCGACGGGGTGGAGATCGCCTCCGGGGCGGGCGACGGCAACCTGATCGCCGGGAACATCGTCGGCCTGAACGCCACCTCCGACGCCGCGATCGAGAACCATTACGACGGCATCGCCGTCGGCAGCAACAACAACACGATCGGCGGCACCGTCCTCGCCGCCCGGAACGTGGTCGCCGGCAACGCCCTCCACTGGGGCGTCTACGTCGGCGGCGGCTCCGGCAACGTGATCGTCGGCAATTACGTCGGCCTGACCCCGGCGGGCCTGGCCTTCGGCAACGTCGATGGCATCTACCTCCAGGGGCTCGACCAATACGACCATCGGCGGCACCGACCCGAGCCAGAGGAACTTCATCGGCCGCAACGGCGACGGGATCGTCCTGGACCACGCGACCGGCAACCGGGTCCTCGGCAATTTCCTCGGCACGAACCTGGCCGGCACCGGCAGCGGCATCGTCTACCGCAACGGCAACAACGGCATCAACATCTTCGGAGGCGGCGGCAATACCATCGGCGGCACCGCCTCCGGCTCGGGCAACCTGATCTCGGGCAACGTCGAGGCGGGCGTCCTGATCGCGGTCTCATCTTCGGGCAACATCGTCCTCGGGAACCTCATCGGCACCGACACGCTCGGCGGGACCGCGCTGCCCAACGGGACGGGCGTCGAGATCGACGACTCCTCGAACAACACCATCGGCGGGACGATCTCCGGGTCGATGAACCTGATCTCCGGCAACGCCGGGCCGGGCATCCTCCTGAAGAAGACCACCGCCAACTCCGCCGACCTGATCGTCGGCAACCGGATCGGGACGAACCTGGCGGGGACCTCGGCCGTGCCCAACGGAGGGGCGGGCATCCAGACGTCGCAATCCGGCGGCGCCACGATCGGCGGGATCGCCGCCGGCGCCGGCAACCTGATCTCCGGCAAC
Source organism: uncultured Planctomycetota bacterium (assembly GCA_963737655.1). Taxonomy (GTDB): domain Bacteria; phylum Planctomycetota; class Planctomycetia; order Isosphaerales; family Isosphaeraceae; genus JAQGHR01. The sequence goes on from CAVTTN010000002.1 coordinate 1,273,113, forward strand.
GTCGGCGACGGGCTCTATTTCGACTTCGCAGCCCCGGCCACCGGCAACCTCGCCCAGGGCAACACGATCGGCCTGAACGTCTCCGGGGCCGCGCTGGCAAATCACGGCGACGGCATCGACGTCAGCGGCTTCAACAACAACACGATCGGCGGGACGGTCGCCGGCTCGGGCAACATCATCTCGGGCAACCTCGGATTGCAAATCCTCCTGGCCTCGACCGGGAACATCGTCCAGGGCAACGTGATCGACCTGAACCCGGGCGGAACGGCGGCCCTTTCGCTGACCGGGATCAAGATCACCGGGTCGAAGAACACCGTGGGCGGGTCGGGGGCCGGCTCGGGCAACCTGATCGGCGGAGGGGTGGACGTCTCCGGGGGCTCGGCCACGCTGAACGTCGTGGCCGGCAACTCGATCGGGATGAACGCGGCGGGGACCGTGGCCCTGGGAGGCCCCGACGGGATCGTCGTCGAGAACGGGGCCAGCGGCAACACCATCGGCGGGATCGCGGGCAACATCGTGGTCGTCACCGGGGGCGGCGGACTGGTCGGCGGGATCGTCCTGACCGACTCGGCGACCACCGGCAACGTCGTCGCCGGCAACCTCGTGGGCCTCACGCCCGACGGCAAGCACCTGCTCGGCACGCCTCGCAACGGCATCCTCATCGCTTCCGCCCAGAACAACACGATCGGCGGGACCACCGCGGCGGCCCGCAACCTGGTGGACGGGGCCCAGTATGGGATCGACGTCTTCGGGTCGGCCTCCGCGAACGTGGTCGAGGGGAACTACGTCGGCACGGACATCTCGGGGACGATCAGCCTGGGCAACGCTTACGGGATCACCGTCGCGGGGTCGAACAACACCATCGGCGGGACCGTCGCCGGCTCCGCCAACGTGATCTCGGGCAACTCGCTCTCGGGGACGAGCGACCAGGGTTACGGCCTCGCGGTCGGCGGATCGAACACCCTGGTCGTCGGCAACTTCATCGGCGTGGGGGCCGACGGCCACACGGCCGTTCCCAACCCGGTGGCCGGGGTGGTCGTCTCGGGATATTCCGCGACGATCGGCGGGACCTCGGCCGGGGCCCGCAACGTGATCTCGGGCAACACCAACGAGGGCGTGTACGTCGCCTCGGGCTCCGCCGGCACCAGTATCCTCGGCAACTTCATCGGGGTCGATTCCTCCGGGACCGCCGCCGCTCCGAACCACATCGGCGTGCTCGTCCGCGACGCCTCCAACGCGACGATCGGCGGGACGGCCGTCGGCGCCGGCAACGTGATCTCGGGGAACTCCACGGGCGTCGAGATCGACGGCTCATCCTCGTCCGTCGCCGTCCTCGGCAACCTGATCGGCACCGACATGACGGGCCAGGCCCGGCCCTCGGGGGCCGTCCAGTCCCTCGGCGTGTTCGTCGGCCCGGCATACTACGGCGGGACGCCCTCGAACAACTCGATCGGCGCCTCGGCGTCCGGCTCGCGGAACGTGATCGCCGGGAATTCGGGCGATGGCGTCCTGCTCGCCTCCGGGTCGATTGGTACGACCCTCGCCGGCAATTACATCGGCACCGACATCACCGGCGGGACGCCCCTGGGCAACTCGATCGGCGTGAGCGTGGCGTCGGGTTCGAACGTGATCGGCGGGTCCGTGTTCGGCTCTCGCAACGTGATCTCGGGCAACTCGGCCACCGGCATCGCCCTGGGCGGGGCCTCGGCGGCGTCCAACGTGATCCTGGGCAACTACATCGGGCTGGATGCCTCGGGCACCCAGCCCCTGGGCAACTCGGTCGGCGTGGCGGTGGGGGATTCGGCGAATTCCTTGACCGCGTCGAACAACACCGTCGGCGGAACCGCCTTCGCCGCTCGCAATATCATCTCGGGCAACGCGTCCGACGGCGTGGACCTCTTCGGCAGCGGCAACGTCGTCGAGGGCAACTATATCGGCACCGACGCCTCCGGCTCCAGCGCCCGGGGGAACGCCGGGGCGGGTGTTCATCTGTTTTCGTCGGCCTCCGCTATCAGCACCGGCAACACCATCGGCGGCGGCGCGAAGAACGTGATCTCGGCGAACTCGGGGGATGGGATCCAGCTCTCCGGCGGGTCGGGGACCGTGGTCCAGACGAACTTCATCGGCACCGACGTCATCGGGACGACCCCCCTGGGCAATCTCGGCAGCGGCGTGAAGGCCGTGGGCGTCGACCCGACGACCTCGATCGGCTCGACCGTCTCCGGGGGCCCGAACCTGATCGCCTACAACGGCTCGACGGCCTCGGGCGTGACGGCGGGCGTCCTGACCACCGGCGGCTCGGGGATCGTGATCCGGGACAACTCGTTCCACGACAACGTGGGGCTCGGGATCGACCTGGGAGGCGACGGCGTGACCCCCAGCGGCCTGACGATCTCGTCGGCCAGTTCCTCGGGCGGTTCGAGCACCATCGGCGGGACGCTCTCGGGCGGGGCGCCCAACACGCTCTACGCGATCGACATCTACACGATGACCGGCACCGATCCCTCGGGCTATGGCGAGGGCACGGGGTTCCTCGGCACGAAGGTCGTGACGACCAACGGCAGCGGCTCCGTGACGTTCTCGGCCGTGCTGCCGGTCCCTCTGCCGAGTCATGCGGTGATCACGGCGGAGGCGACGAACCTGAACGGCGGCGGCTCGACCGAGTTCGCCCACAACCTCGGCGGAGACCGCCCGCCGGTGGCCGTCGCCGGCTCGTCGTTCTCGGTCCAGGCGGGGACGACCGTCACGCTCGACGGGACCGGGTCGAGCGACCCGGACAACGACCCCCTGACGTATTCCTGGAACTTCGGCGACGGCTCGACGGCCACCGGCTCGAAGCCGACCCACGCCTTCACGACGCCCGGGACGTTCAAGGTCACCCTGACGGTCAACGACGGCTTCGGGCTGACCTCCTCGGCCACGCTCTCGGCGACCGTGACCAACGCGGCGCCCACGTTTGCCAGCAACGGCTACTCGGCGTCTCAGACGATCTCCTCGGGGACGTCGTCGGGACGGTTCGGCACGTCGGTGGCGACGTTCACCAGCGGCGATTATGCCGTGGGCGCCCCGGGCGACGGCACGGTCACCCTCTATTACACGGATGCCAAGGGCAACGCGCAGGTCCTGACGCTGTCCGACCCGGACGGCCAGCCCTCGACCGACGGGTTCGGCCAGGCGATCGCCGCCCTGGATAGCTCCTTGCTGATCGTCGGTGCGCCGACCGACGCGACCTCGGGGGCCGGCAACGGGGCGGCGTTCCTGTTCGACGCCAACTCGGAGAGCCCGACGTTCGGCCAGCTCCTCGGGACGTTCCGGCCGTCGGTGGCCTCGGGCGAAACGAACATCGCCTTCGGGGCGGCGGTGGCGTCGTTCGGGACCGAGGTAGTCGTCGGCGCCCCGGGCAAGACCGGCGGCGCCGGGGCGGCGTATGTGTTCAACGCCGACCCGACCTCCGCCTCGTTCGGCACGATGGCCCTCCCGGCGATCCTCGACCCGACGGCCAACCCCGGCGACGGCTTCGGCACGGCGGTCGTGGGGATCGGCACCGACCTGGCCATCTCGGCGCCCAACGCCAGCGGGCTCGTCAACGGGATCCCCCGGCCGCATACCGGGGTCGTTTACGCATTCGACGCGACCGGGGCGCAGGTCGGCTCGCCGACGGCGGACCCGGACGCCGGGCTCGGCAACAACGCCCCCCTGTTCGGTCAGAGCCTCACGACGATCAACAACGACCTGGTCGTCGGCGCCCCGGGGACCGTGAACAACGGGACGACCTCCGGGGCCGTGTACCTCTTCGACCTGCTCGGCACCGGCCTGAAGCTGGCGAAGTTCCTCAGCCCGGTCTCGGAGCTCAACGGTGCCGGGTTCGGGTCGGCCCTGGCGAGCACCGGGACGGAGCTGCTGATCGGGGCGCCGAAATCCAGCCTGGGAGACGGCCAGGCCGGGGCGGCGTACCTGTATGACGTGACGATCGATGCGTCGAACGTCACGCATTCGACGTTCCGGGGGGCCGTCCAGGCTCCGTCGCCGGCTCCGGGAGACGGCTTCGGGACGGGCCTCGGGTTCGTCGGCTCGACGATCGTGGCCGGGGCCCCGGGGTCGCTCTCGGCCCCGGGCCGGGCCTTCATCCTGCCCGCCAGCTCGCCCCTGACGGTCAACGCCATGAGCGTGGGCGAAACCCCCGCCGGGATGACCACCGTGATCGTCGGCGGGACCGTGCTCGATCCCGGAGGCGGCGAGACCCATACCGTCCTGGTCGACTGGAAGGACGGCTCGACGACCACCGTGAACCTCGCCGTCGGCCAGTCCTTCTTCACCGCCACCCACAACTACCCGCAGGACTCCTCCACGGCCTATGCGATCACGGCGAGGGTGACCGACTCCTTCGGCGCCTCCGGGACGGCCGGGGTGGCCGTCACCGTCCACAACGACCCGCCGACGATCGCGACCCTCACGGTCTCGCCCGGGACCACGATCCTCGAGGGGACGAAGGTCCTGCTCACCGGCTCGTTCACCGATCCCGGGGCGCTGGACTCTCACGATGTGACCGTCCACTGGGGAGACGGCTCGTCGGACTACACGTTCCACCTCGCGGCCGGCGTGACGTCGTTCAACGCCGGGTCCGACCCGAACCTCTCGCACGTGTATGCCGACAACCCCACGGCCCCGGCGACGAGCTTCGGCCTGTCCGTCACGGTCAAGGACAACGGCGGCGGTTCGACCGTCAGGAACGTCCCGGTCACCGTCCAGAACGGGGCGCCGACGCTCTCGGGCGTGGCCCTCAGCGCCCTGAACATCAACGAGGGCGACTCGGTCACCCTCTCCGGCCAGGTCGCCGACCCGGGCGTGAACGACTCTCACACCCTGACGATCGACTGGGGCGACGGCTCGGGGCTCCAGACGATCCAGCTCGCCCCGGGGAGCCAGGCGAACAAGCCCCTGCCGGGCGTCACGCCGTTCTCGGTGACCCACCAGTATGTGAACAACACGGTCGGCCTGTCGCCGAGCTCGTTCGTCGTGACCGTGACCGCCACCGACAAGGACCTCGCCTCGACCTCGACCAGCCCCGGGACCGTCCGGGTCACCAACCTCTCGCCGAAGGCCAGCATCGGCGAGGACCCGGCCCTGAACACCGACCCGTCGATGATCACGCTGACCTCCACGGCGTCCGACCCGGGGCCGGTCGATAACCTCTCGCTCAACTACTCCTGGACGCTGACGAGGACCGACGGCGGGGTCGAGACCCTCCAGGGCGTCGGCTCCGCGTTCAAGCACTTCACCTTCGCCTCGGACGCCAGCAATACGTATGACGTGGCGCTGACGGTCACCGACCTCGACGGCCTGAGCGACACCGTGATGTCGCTGGTGATCGTCCCGACCGGCAGCTCATACGAGGTCACCGGCGACCTGCACGGCCACACCCAGGCCGTCGTCCTGTCCAACAGCGACGGCTTCACCGTCGATGCCACGAAGTCGACGATCCCGGTCTTCGTCGACGCCCAGGGGATGAATTCGACGGTCCTCGGCGGCCCGGGGAACGACACGATCGTCACCGGACACGGCAACGACTCGATCAACGGCGGGATGGGGAACAACTACTACAACGTCGTCATCGGCAGCAGCCCGACGATCACCCAGCCGAACGCCCCGGGCACCGTCGCCACGATCGACCTGTCCCGGACCAACTTCGCCGTGAGCGTGGACCTGAGCATCACCGGGACCCCGCAGATGGTCGATCAGTCGATCGGCCGGAACGACTCCTTGACGCTCAACGGGTCGTTCCAGGACCTCATCGACACGTCGGGCAACAACGACACGTTGATGGGCAATTCCGGCGACAACCTGATCCGTGGCGGGACCGGGGACGACCTCCTCTTCGGCGGAGCCGGCAACGACACGATCTATTCCGGGTCGGCGGCCGGGAACCAATCGACGCTCAAGGGAGGCGCCGGTTCGAGCCTCCTGTTCGGCGGCCTGGGCAACGACTCGGTGGTCTCCGGGTCTCTGGCCGGGGGCCACAGCACCCTGGTGGGCGGCCCGGGCAACCAGATCCTCTTCGGCGGCCTGGGGAACGACTCGCTGGTCTCCGGGTCTCTGGTCGGGAACCAGACGACGCTGATGGGCGGCCCGGGCAACCAGATCCTCTTCGGCGGCCTCGGCAACGACACGCTGATGGCCACCGGCTCGGGCCAGAATACGCTGGTGGGCGGCTCGGGGGCCCAGCTCCTCTTCGGAGGGCTCGGGAACGACTCGATCGTGTCGAACTCCGGGCCGACGACGCCTCACACGGTGGTGGGCGGGGGCGGTTCGGACATCCTCTTCGGCGGCCTCGGGCCCGACACGGTGGGCGCCGGCTCGTTCTCGCCGACCGGCCAGTACACCCCGGGCACGGGCAACAGCACGATCGTCGGCGGGCCCGGGCGCAAGTCCTCTTCGGCGGCCTGGGGAACGACTCGATCCAGGGCGGGACCGGCCCGAGCACGATCGCCGGCAACGGCGGGGCGGACATCCTCTTCGGCGGCGCCGGCAACGACACCATCGGCGCCGGCTCGTTCACCCCGGGCCCCAACGGCTCGATGACCTACACGCCGATGAGCGGCCCGGCCACCCTGGTGGGCGGATCGGGCAACGTCCTCCTGTTCGGCGGCCTCGGCCCGGATACGCTGGCCGCGGGCGGCTCGGGCCAGGATACGTTGGTCGGCGGCCCCGGCGCCGAGGTCCTCTTCGGCGGCTCGGGTCCGAACACGATCAGCGGTGGAGGCGGCGGCGACACGATCCAGGCCGGGGCCGGCCCGACCCTGGCGTTCTCCGGCGACCCGGGCAACCCGAACGTCGGCTCGCCCGGCGACGTCTCGCTCCTGTTCGGCGGCAGCGGCCCGGACACCCTCGGCGCCGGCTCGTTCACCCCGGGCCCGAACGGCTCGATGACGTTCACGCCGGGGCAGGGCACGGCCACCCTGGTCGGGGGCAGCGGCCCGGCCGTCCTCTTCGGCGGAGCCGGCCCGACGACCCTGATCGGCGGGACCGCCCAATCGACGCTCCACGGAGGGGCCGGGCCGAACCTCCTGTTCGGCGGGTCGGGCCAGGCCACGCTCTATTCCGGCTCGCTCGGGTCGCCGAACAGCCCGCCCTCGACCCTCTTCGGCGGCTCCGGCAACGACATCCTCTTCGGCGGCCTCGGGCCCGACACGCTGGAGGCCGGCTCGGGCAACTCCACCCTGAAGGGCGGGCCCGGCGGCCAGCTCCTCTTCGGCGGCTCGGGGAACGACTCGATCGTCTCGGGCTCGGCCCCCGGGAACTCCAACACCCTCTCCGGCGGCTCGGGCGCCACGATCCTCTTCGGAGGCATGGGCAACGACTCGGTCTACGGGGGCACCGGCCCGGCGACGCTCGTCGGCGGATCGGGCCACCAGGTCCTCTTCGGGGGGATCGGCAACGACTCGATCGTCTCCGGGTCGCTCGCCGGGGGAACCGCCACCCTGGCCGGCGGAGGAGGCTCGGACATCCTCTTCGGAGGCCAGGGGACCGAGACCCTCGGCGCCGGCTCGTTCTCGCCGAACGGGACGTTCACGCCGATGACCGGCAACACGACGATCCAGGGAGGCTCGGGCCCGGCGATCCTCTTCGGCGGCCTGGGCAAGGACGACCTCTCGCTCGGGATGAACTCGCCGGGAGGGACGGTCGTCGGCGGCCTGGGCAATGACGTGATCACCGGCGGCCTCGGCAATGACTGCCTCGTCGGCGGGACCGGCGACGACTCGATCACCGGCAACGGCGGGAACGACGTCCTGATCGGCGGGGGCGGCTTCAACTGGGCCATCGAGGCGGGGAACTACGACTTCACGATCACGCCGACCAGCCTGGTCGGGACCGACTCCGGCCACGTGGCGAGGATCAACGACTCCCTCCAGCAGATCCAGGCCGTGGCGGTGACTTCGGGCAACTCGCCCCACACGCTCGACGCCTCGGCGTTCGCCGGGACCGCCTCGCTCTCCGCCGGCTCGGGCGATGACACCCTGATCGCCGGCTCCGGGCCCGACACCCTCGACGGGGGCGCCGGCAATAACTCGCTGGTGGCCGGCTCGGGAGACGACACCTTCGCCGTCTCCGGCCTGAACCTGGGGACCGATACGATCGTCCACGGCTCGCCCAGCTTCGGCGTCGAGGCCCTGGACTTCTCCGGGTTCGGCGCGGCGGTGAATCTCGACCTGAGCAAGGCGGGCCCCCAGGTCGTCAGCCCCGGCAAGACGGTCGTCCTGCCCGATGGCGTATCGATCTCCCAGGCCCTGGGCTCGGACTACAACGATACGATCATCGGCAACGCGATGGACGACACCCTGATCGGCGGAGGCGGGTCGGACATCCTCGCCGCCGGGACGGGCTCGAGCAACACGCTGATCGGCGGCAAGTTCCAGGTCGTCTTCCTCGACTTCGACACCAAGGACGGCGGCGACGCCTCGGCCTATGGCCTCCACGACTACACCACCGACGAGCGCCAGGCGATCCTCCAGGGGATGATCCGCGACTACTCGGCCTTCTCCTACAGCTTCACGCTGACGAAGCCGACCGCCGGCGCGTTCACCACGCTCTACATCAACGACCCCGCGCTGATGGGCCTGGAAGGCGGGATCGGCGACGAGATCGACTGGAGGAACGTCGACCCGACGGACGACGCGTCGATCAACGTCAACGGCCTGCTCGGCCACGCCGGGCAGCCGGCGGCGGACTCGGCCGACTTCATCGGGATGACGATCACCGTCTCGGCCCACGAGCTCGGCCACCTCCTGGGGCTGAAGCACTCCGACGCCTTCGGGCCGATCGGCTCGGGGATCTCGCCTCAGGTCAGCCCCACCGCGTTCGTCACCCAGGCGATCTTCGACGCCAACCCGGACGACCCGCCGATCCTCGTCCCCTACCTCGGCCTGACCGCCGCCGACGAGACGAACCTGCACATCATGGCCTCCGGCGCCGCCACCCACACCTCCGGGTTCGACTCGGTCAAGGCCACGTTCTTCGGCGAGCGCGAGGCGATCAAGCTCTCCTACGACGAGCAGGGCTCGCCCGTGGCCGAGACGAGCGCCTCCCACAACGTCGTGACCGCCCCTCAGCCGATCGGCCTGTCCGCCGACGGCGAGCTCCAGGCCATCAACGTCCCGAACACCGACGTCTCCGGGATCTATGCCGGCCAGTCGTTCGACGTCCACGCCGGAGACGTGATCGGCCACATCGGCCTGGACGCCAAAGGCAACTCGGAGAGCGATTTCTACTCGTTCACCGCGATGGCCGGAGACCTCCTCAACGCCGACGTCTACTCCGCCAGCCTGGCGAGGATCACCGACCCGATCGACTCGGTCCTCCGCCTCTACTACCAAGACCCCGTGACGATGCAGTGGGTCCTCGTCCCGTTCAACGCCGAGGCGAACCCCGGGAGCGTGGCGGTCAACGACGACGGGTTCCAGGGCAGCGATTCCAGCCTGATCGACGTCCCCCTGCCGACGACCGGCACGTACGTCCTTGAGGTCGCCACCTCGAGCCCGGCCGGCACCCACACGCACTACACCGGCGATTACGAGCTCTTCGCCTCCACCTTCCGCCTCGGGGCGAGCGAGGCGAAGGGGGACACGCTCTATAGCGGCTCGGGCGCCGACGTGGTGATCGCCGGCTCGAGCAACGACACGATCATCGCCCAGCCGAAGAAGGACGTGGTCCAGTACGGCTCCGGGGACGCGAACACCGTCGATAGCCTGCCCCCGCAGAACGTCTCGGCCGGGGCGAATCAGTCCGTGACCGAGGGGGGCACCGTCGGCCTCCTCGGCTCCTTCTTCGACCCGGCCGTCAACCACACCGATACCGTCCTCTGGCACCTGCTCTCCGGCCCGGCCGGCGCGCCTCTGCCCGATGCCTCGACGCTCGCCTACGGGTTCACGGCGACGAGGCCCGGCACCTACGTCCTCGACTTCAGCGTGAACGACGGCGTCGATGCCCCCGTGCATTCGTCGGTCACCATCACCGCCGCCGATACCCCGCCCGCGGTCACCTCGCCGATCCGACCCGGGCACCCCGAGGACGAGCAAACGACCGTCGAGGGCACGACCCTCCAGGTCCATCTCGGCTCGTTCACCGACCCGGGCACGCTCGACGGCCCCTGGCAAGTCCTCGTCGCCTGGGGAGACGGCAAGACCGACTCGTTCTCGGAGGACTCGCCCGGTTCGCTCGGCACTTATGCACACACCTACGCCGATAACCTCCCCGGAAACGCCGACTACTCCGTGACGGTGACCGTCACCGAAGGCCCCGGCCTCTTCGGCACCGTCTCGTTCCCGGTCGGCGTGACCAACGCCCCGCCGGTCGTCGCCGCGATCTCCAACGTGGTCCAGCCCTATTCCGTCCCCCTGAGTGCCTCCGGCTCGTTCGCCGACCCCGGCGCCGATGCCCCCTGGGCCGGGACGGTCGATTACGGCGACGGCACGCCCGGCAACCCCGACATTCAGACCCTCACGATCGATCAGGCCACCAAGACGTTCTCCCTGAACAAGACCTACGCCAACCCCGGCATTTACACCGTCTCGGTGAACGTGACCGACAAGGACGGAGCGGCCGGGACGACCAGCTTCACCGTGACGTCGGCCGGTCCCCCGGTCGTGACCTCGCCGATCCGACCCGGGCATCCCGAGGACAAGCAAACGACCGCCGAGGGCACGCCGCTTCAGGTCAACCTCGGCTCGTTCACCGACCCGCTGGGCGGAGACGGCCCGTGGACCGTCCTCATCGCCTGGGGAGACGGCAAGACCGACACCATGCAGGAGGTTTCCGCCGGCTCTCTGGGCGCGGTCTATCACACGTATGCCGATAATTTCGCCAATAACGCCGACTACTCCGTGACCATCACCGTCACGGGCTCCGATCACCTCCCCGGCTCGGTCTCGTTCCCGGTCGGCGTCACGAACGCCCCGCCGGCCGTCGCCTCGATCGCCAACGTCTCGCAGACCTTCCCGAACGCCCTGAGCGTCGCCGGCTCGTTCGCCGACCCCGGCGCCGATGCCCCCTGGGCCGGGACGGTCGATTACGGCGACGGCACCCCGCAGAACCCCGACGTCCAGCCCCTGACCCTCGATCAGGCCACCAAGACGTTCTCCCTGAACAAGACCTACGCCAACCCCGGCAACTACGCCGTCAAGGTGACGATCACCGACAAGGACGGAGCGGCCGGGACGACCAGCTTCAGCGTCAACGAGTACACGCAGATCTCGGCCTCGCTCCGCACGCCCCCGGCGTACTCGGCCAACGGGATCTCCACGCTCGGCGTGACGTTCTCCAACCCGATCAAGGCATCCAGCTTCACTCCGGCGGCCCTGACGATCACCCGAGAAGGCCAGCCGGTGACGATCCCGGGCTTGACGATCGCGCCGACCCCGGGAGACAACACCGGCACGCTGTTCACAATCTCGGGACTCGGCTCGGTCGGGTCTCCTCTGATCGAGGGGCGGTACTCGATCACCCTGGACGCCTCGAAGGTCACCGACGCGACCGGCCATCCCGGCCTCGGCGTGACGGCCCCGGCCACGTTCCTCGTCGATCGCACGGCGCCGACGAGCAAGGTCCAGGCGTTCGCCTCGCAGAAACAGGCCACGGAGACCTTCCCCGTGACCGTCACGTTCAGCGACCCGGCGCCGGCCTCCGGCGGGACGCCCTCGGGCGTGGCGTCGTACAACCTCTATTACGCGATCGACAACGGCGCGTTCTCCGAGTTGCAAAAGATCGTCGTGACGCCCAACCCGGTGACCGGCGTCCTGCCCACGACGGTCAACTTCACCGCGACGAGCGGCCACTCCTACAGCTTCCGGGCGGTCGCCACGGACCTCGCCGGGAACGTCGAGAGCAAGCCGGTCTCCTCGGAGGCGTTCGCCGTCGTCCCCGACCTCGACCCGCCCGCCACCACGGTCTCGGCGGTCGTCGGCAACGCTGCCGCCGGGTCGTTGACGGTCAGCTACCAGGGCAGCGACCTGCCCGCGTCCAGCGCCGTCGGGATGGCCAGCTTCGAGCTGTTCGCGGTGGTGGACCTGGAGAAGAACCCCAACGCTCCGGCCGTGGACCTCGGCACCCTCGCGGCCAACAATCCTCTGGGCGTCTCGACCGGCCAGTACACCTATCCGGCCATCGCCGACGGCAATAACCACAGCTACCGCTTCTTCACCGTGGGCAAGGACAGGAACGGCAACGTCGAGGCCGCCCCGGCGAGCCTTTCGGCCCTGCCCTCCACCAGCCTGACGGTCCAGGCGGCCCCGCTGAAGGCCACCGATTTCTCGGTGGACCACGGCTCCAGCAACCGCTCGTTCGTCCGTTACGTGGACGTCGTCTTCAACGAATCCAACGCGACGAACTCCAACGTCCTGACCAACCTGATCGCCGGAGGCGCGCTGACCCTGACCAGGCACGCGATCACCGGGGTCGCCGTCGGAGACCCCTCGGTCGTCCTGGATAATGCCCACGGCGTGAAGGTCTCGGCGATCGACCACACCATCGAGCTGGACTTCGGCGCCGGAGGCGTCGGCTCGGCCTTCGGCGTCGCCAACCCGGCGACCAACGCCGCGTCCGATGGCTATTACGAGATCGACATGAACCTCGGCGCGGGCCCGGTCACCAAGGCGTTCTTCTACCGCCTGATGGGCGATGTGAACGCCGACGGGACCGTCGATACCAACGACGTGACGGTCATCAGCAACGCCCTCGGGTCGTCCTCGACGACCCAGATCCTCGCCGCCGACGCCGACGGCGACTCCGCCGTGACCGCCAACGACCGCAATATCGCGAGGAAGCAAGCCGGACAGAAGCTGGCCAGCGGCGAATTCAGCAAGCTCGGCCTGCAATGAGCCTGAGCCACCCCGGCTCGCTCCTCCTGGCGATCGCCTCCGCGTTCGGCGCGGCGGCGATCGTCCCGGTTTTCCGGTCGCGGGGCCCGAATCGATGGGCGACCGCGGCGGCCTGGTGCCTCGTCCCGGCCGTCTTCGCCTGCCCGTGGCTGATCCCGGCCGACGACGTGGCCTCTCGGGCGGCCTCGGCGGTCATTTCGACCGACCTCGCCTTGAAGATGGTCGATTTCTTCCGGCAATGGGGCCGATTGCCCCCGGGCGAGGCCGTCCGCGAGTATTTCCGGTTGCTCGTCCCGCTGCCGGTCTTCGCGGTCCTCTACCCCGACCTGAAGAAACGGCTCCGCCGGCCCGAAAACCCCTGGCCCCAGGTCGCCAAGGTCGTCGGAGGGCTGGCGGGGACGTGTTTCGGGGCCGTGTCGCTGGTCGTCCTCTCGAAAAATGAGACGCTCCGGGCCTATCCGGTCCTCGATCACGTCGTCAAGATCGTCCTCTTCGTCCCGACCATCGAATCCATCTCCGCGATGGCCAACGGGCTCGAACGGCTCGCCGGGTTCGACGTGCCGCCGATGCTGAGGCATCCGTTCGCGTCACGGACGGTCGGCGAGTTCTGGGCGAGGTACAACGTCCGGGTCCACGGCTGGCTCGTCCGGCACGTGTTCCGCCCTCTCGGGGGACGTCGGCGCCGGCCCGGGCGGTCTGGCTGACTTTCCTCGTCAGCGGACTCCATCACGAACTGATGTTCGGGATGGCCACATCGCGATTCACGGGATATCAGCTCGCGTTTTTCCTCGCGCAGGCCCCGGCGGTCCTGGCCTCGGGCCGGGTGGAACGGCTGGCGAGGCGTCGAGGGGTCGCGGGGAAAGCCCTGGCCCACGGGTCGACGCTCGCGTTCCTGGCCGTCACGTCGGTCCTGTTCTTCCACGGCGTCGGCCTGGTGTTCCCGACGTTTTACGCGGGACGATCGCCCCGGCCATGAGCGAAAAAGGGCCCGAGAGGCGGCCGGGCCCCTCGCCCGGACGGAGGGGCGTGGGGTCGCCGCGACGAACGATCGAGGAGGCCGCGAGCCGTTTCAGAAGCTCAGGGCCGGCTCCAGGCGACGGGGACGGGCGTCGCGATCGCGGAAGCGGGCGGCGCGCTCCAGGGCCTTGGGCGACGGGGCGACGATCGGCCCGGCCGCGCCTTCGGGCTCGCGGACGAGGATCAGCCCGTCCAGGTCGAGCGCCGCGAGGATGTCGGTCGTCTCTTCCAGGTCCCGCCCGAGGCGCCGGGCGACCTCGGAGGGGGTCTGCCAGGCCGAGGGGCGGCGCGTCAGGGCGTCGAGAACGGAGCGCCAGGACTGCGGGACTTCGGACATCTCAGGACCTTTCGCGGGGTGGAGAGAACTCATGCGCCGCCGGAGACTCTAGCGAATGTCGGGCCCGGACCGGGCCCGACCGTCGGTTTTCTTGGGGGCCGGACGGGAGGCCCGTCCCGTCCGCCGCTCGATCACTCGCACGTCTCCGGCGCTTTGACTATCCGGGATTCGTGAGCGCCGGTCAATCACTGACGATCGGTGACCGTTCGTTATTTGATCGCATCCGGGCCCGTGATGCGTTTCCGCCCTTCGGGCCGATGGACCCGGACGATGTTCGTTCTAGGCGAGCGACCAGGCCCCGTCCATGTCCTCTACTCCCATTACGTCGGCCGTGACGTCTCCCGCCGGGAATTCTTCGGAGAATCGGCCGCGACGCTGGAGATTCAGGCCGATCGGCTCGTCGGGCCGGGCCACGGGGCGGGCCTGGAGCCGTTCGAGCCGCTCCAACTCCTCGGACGACGGCGCCTCCAGGCCGGGGAAGCGGGCATCGGCCTCGGCCAGGGCCACCGCGTACTCGGCGCTGGCGATCGCGGCCTCGGAGTCGGCCCGCCGGGCGTCGGCCTCCCACGAGCGAAGCGCTCCGAGGGCCGCGTCGGGGAATTCGTTCACGCGGTCCAGGACGTTGCGGACCCACCGGGCGGCCGGGCCTTCGGGGGCCTCCCGGGCCAGGAGGAACGCGGCGGCGCAGGAGTTGGCGTCGCGGGCCTCGGTCGCCTCGTTCACGAATTCTTCCAGGGCCGGGGCGTCGGCCTGGCGGAGCGCCTCGACGTACCGGACCACGATCCGGGGGTTCAGCCGCTCGGGGCGGTCGCAGGCCGAGTCGATCCGTGCCTGATCCTCGGTCCCCGGCACCCTCGGGCGGAACGCTTCGAGCTGGCGTCGGCCCCATTCCTGGGCGGCCTCGTCGCCGCCGTCCTCGGCCTCTCGGCTGAACCTCAGCAGCGAGTCGAGCGTCGGCGACGCCGGGCCTCCCGTCATCGACCGGACGAAGGCGCGGGCCTCGAACTCGGCCGTCCTCCCGGCGAGCTGGGACTCGATCAGGGCATGCCGCAGGAGGCGATTGGTCTCCCTCTGGAGCGATTCGAGGGAGCCGCGCTCGCGAGACGCCTTGCGGGCGTCGGCCGCCTTGACCAGGCGTTCGAGGAAGACGGGCGGGACGGGGCTGAAGCCCTCGGCGCGGGGCAGCAAGTCGCGGCGGACCTTCGCGGCGGCCTCGGCAGCACTCTGGCGAGCGGCCTTCGGCGTGACCTCGCCTCGACGGACCTGCCGCTCCAGGTTGGTCCGAACGGCGCGGAACGTCGCCAGGGCCGCGTCGGATTCGGCGGCGAACGGCGAGTCATGACGGGCCGCCGCCAGACCGGCCTGGCTCAGGGCGTCGCGCAGGGGATTCAAGCTCATGGACGAGAGACTCCTCATCGAGGGAAGGGGCCCGCCATCGTCGCGGGCCGGTGGGTCGTCATCAGCGGTTAGCACTCGACACTCAGCACTCCGAGGCCCTCTCAGGCTTCGCCGACGAGCCATTCCAGGGCCTCGACCGCTCGGTCAATGGCCCGGGTCCGGCTGTCGCCTCGCCGTTCGATCGTCTCGGGATGTTCGGGGCAGGAGAGGCGGGCGATCCACGCCGGATCGGAGACGGCGTCGCGGTGCCAACTGACCAGCCAGCCTCGGGGGCCGAGCCGGTCACGAAGCCATCGGGCCCGTCGCTCGTCGCGGCGATCTCGGAAGGACAGCAGCACGGAAAGACCCTCGGGTCCGGAGGCGCACCCGCCCAATCGGGTCACCATCCAAGCGAAACCATCGAGGACGTCCCGACCGCCGATCACCCAATCCGGACTCGAGACGCATTTTTCTCCGGGAGAGGAGCTCCGAGAGACGCCGGTCATCGCTCCTCGCGACCGACCCGCCCCCAGGCCACATGATCGATCGACGTGGCCAGGAAATCCGGGTCATCGAGCAGAAAATCGGCGGAATCGGGATCGACGAGGTCCGCGAACCGCTCGGAGATCGCTCCTTGGAGCCTCGGGGCCACCCGTTGGGACAACCTTCGGAGATATTCCGCGAAATAGGTGCGTTCGTCCTCGCTCAAGGGCGAGCCGCGATCGGTGGCGAACGTGCGGGTCCGGATCTCGTGCAGCCCGGCCTTGCGGAAGACCTCGCGGAGCTCCCTCCCCACGTAGAACTTGCGGGGTTTCTCCACGCTCGCGGCCAGGGACTCCAGCTCGGCGACCCTCACGGCGAGCTCGACCTCGATCGGCCAGGGCAGGATCACATGATGGAGCGTATCGGCCTCCAGGACGGCGACAATCCCGCCGGGTTTCGTCACCCGGGCCAGGGCTTTCAGCGCCTCGACGGGGTCGGGGAGACTGTAAAGGCTCTGGGCGCACCAGGACGCGTCGAACGTGCCCGGGGCGAAGGGGAGCGCGTCGATCGGCGAGGCGGCGAACTCGATCCTCCGGGCCAGGCCGGCGGATTCGGCGGCCCGGCGGGCGATCTCCAGATAGTCCGGGCTGAGGTCCGCGGCGACGACCCGGCCGGATGGGCCGACTTTGCGGGCCAGCCAGGCGGAATACGCGCCGTCTCCGCAGGCCATGTCCAGGACGGCCATCCCCTCGGCCACGGGCAGGATCCCGATCATCGCCTCCAACTCCGAGGCGAAGGCGCGATGGTAGGCGGCGAGCATCGGCTCGTAGCCGGGGACGGCGGGTTTCGGAGGCACGGGGCCGGCCCTCCTTCTCGGGCGGGGATCGCTGGGGCGGAACCCGGCGAAGACCCGATGCGAAGGGCGTTCCAATCGGCCCGGATCGGATCTCAGGCCAACCGGCCTCGCCGTCGCGAAGCCAGCGCCGAGGCCCCTCCCACCACGATCAGCAAGGCCGAGGCCGGCTCGGGCACCGAATTGGCGACCCGGAGATTGTCGATCCCGAAGCTCGGAGCGGCCGAGGTGATCTCGATCCGGTCGAACGGGACCGACCCGGTGCCCAGTTCCAGGGAGCCCTGAGGAAACGACGTGTACGGGTGAGGCGAGACGCCGCTCGTGGACGCGGAGCCGACGAGCGAGGCGCCCTCATAGGCGGTCACGGTGATCACCGCCCCCGGCGTGTTGCCCGGCTGGAGGTCGCCGGTGACGAAGTCGAAGCGGACGTCGTAGAGCGAGGCGGCCGACGCCCCGACGGTGAACGTGACGTCCAGGGCGATGTTCGCCGAGGGGCTCACGCCGTTGTCGCCCAGGTAATGCCCGGACATCGGCGCGACGAGGTTGACCGCGTTCTGGACCCCGAAGCTGCCGCCCGCGCCGGCGGCCGGAGTGCTGAAGGTGGCGGTGGTCCCCGAGTCGGTCAGGGAAAACGGCGTGTAGGTGGTGTAGAGAGGGGAGGAGTCGAAATCATAGGTCGCATACCCGGCCTCGGCCCGGCCGGGCGAGATCGCCCAGGCGGCCAGGAAGACCGCAGCCGCTCTCGACAAGGTCCGCATCGAGTGAGCCCCCTTCGAGGTCCCCCGGCCGATCGGCCGACGGGTGAGGGACTAACCTAGCCGGACTCCACATCCTTTTCCAGTAAGAATCCCTGAAAATGGCCCCCCGCCCGGCCCGGCTGGCGGTCATTCCGCCTCCGAGACGAGGATGACCAGGCTCCTCGACTCGACACGGTATCGGTGGAGGACCGGGACGACCGGGCCTTCGTCGAGGCCGAGGGCGTCGTCGGGCGAGGGCAGGGCGGTGTCCACCGTCCTCCTCCAGGGGCGGGCGGTGGGGGAGGCCGGGACCCGGAACGTGAGCGGCTCCCAGTAGGCGTTCAGGGCGACGTAGAAGTCGCGATCGATCACGCCGGGGCGGTCGGTCTGGCGGCCGTCCAGGGTAAACGCCAGGGCACGGCTGTCGTGCGAGAAGTCCGGCTTGCACGGCTCGATGCCGTGCCAGGCCACGTCGGGCGGCCCTCCGCGAGAGCCTCCGTGGAAGAACGTCTTGCGCCGGAGGGCCGGGTGCCGAAGCCTCAGGGCGATCATCTGGCGGACGAACCGGAGGAAGTCCTCATTGGACTCGGCGAGCCTCCAATCGACCCAGCTCGTGGGATTGTCCTGGCACCAGGCGTTGTTGTTACCGCCCTGGGTACGCAGGAACTCGTCGCCGCCGAGGATCATCGGCACGCCCTGGGAGATCAACAGGGTGGCCATCAGGTTGCGGGCCTGGCGGCCTCGGAGGGCCTCGACCTTCGGGTCATTGGTCGGCCCCTCGGCGCCGCAGTTCCAGCTCCAGTTGGCGTCGCTGCCGTCGCGGTTGCACTCGCCGTTGGCCTCGTTGTGCTTGAGGTTGTAGGAGACGAGGTCGCGGAGGGTGAACCCGTCGTGGCAGGTCACGAAGTTCAGCGAGTGGAGCGGGCCTCGGCCGTGGTAGAGGTCGTCCGAGCCGCAGACGCGGGTGGCCAGGGCGGAGGCCATCCCGGGTTCCCCCCTCCAGAACTTGCGGACGTCGTCGCGATACTGGCCGTTCCAGACGCTCCACCTCGGCCCTCCCGGGAAGCTGCCGACCTGGTACAGGCCGCCGGCGTCCCACGGCTCGGCGATCAGCTTGGCGTCGGCCATGAGCGCGTCCTCGGAGATCATCTCGATCACCGGGGGCTGCACCAGGACCTGGCCCTTCGCGTCCCGGCCGAAGACGCTGGCCAGGTCGAACCGGAACCCATCGATGACCGCCTCGGCCACGAGGTTCCTCAGGCACGACAGGATCATGTAGCGGACGACCGGGTGATTGCTGTTGACCGAGTTGCCGCAGCCGCTGAAATTCATGTAGCGGCCGCGGTCGTCCAGCATGTAATAGAGGCTGTTGTCCAGGCCCTTGAAGTGGTAGGTCGGGCCGTTCTCGTTCCCCTCGGCGGTGTGGTTGAAGACGACGTCGAGGATGACCTCGATGCCCGCCTGGTGGAAGGCGCGGATCATCCGCCGGAACTCCTCCCACGGCGCGGACCGCTCCGGGTTGCTCGAATACGCGGCCTTGGGCGCGGCGAAGGCGATGGTGTTGTATCCCCAGAAGTTCTTCAGGCGTTCGCCGGTCAGGGGATTGACATAGGCGCAATCGTTCTCGTCGAACTCGTCGATCGGCAGGAGCTCGACGGCCGTGATGCCCAGGGCCTTCAGGTACGGGATCTTCTCGATCAGGCCGGCGAACGTCCCGGGACGGCGGACCTGGCTGGAGGGGTCGGCGCTGAAGCCGCGGACGTGGAGCTCGTAGACGATCGTGTCCTGGCGGGGGATGCGGAGGTGGAGGTCTTCCTCGTCGGAGCCGATCCCGCGATTGACCAGGCTGCGGCGGGGGGTCCCGCTGCCGGCCTCGCCCCAGGGCCGGCCGCACGAGAGCGACCGGGCCGCCGGGTCCAGCAGGATCGCCGAGGGGTCGTAGCGATGCATCGGCCCTTCGGGCCCGGCCACCCGGTAGCCGTAGCAGACCTCCTCGGGCAGGCCGCTCACGCGGAGATGCCAGTGGTCGCCGGTCCGGTGATAGGCCGGGTCCAGCGGGATCTCCACGGCGGTCTCGGCGCTGCACGGCTCGGACAGGACGAGCGTCACGGCCGTGGCGTGCCGGCTGATGACCGCGAAGTTGATCCCCTCGCCCACGCGGCTGGCGCCCAGGGGGATGGGGTGCCCCCGGCCGACGCTCAGCGGGTGGGGGCCGAAGGAGGTGGCGGGCGCCGTCGGCGCGAGCGGATGGAGATTCGTCGGCATGAGCACGCCTTTGGTCCCGCCCCGCGGATCACGGGACGGCGATCATCATAGGGGTTCCGACCAGGGCACGCCACCCCGGATGGCGGACACCTCAGGCATGCCCCTTCTCGACCAGGTCGATCAGCTCTCGGCCGGTCATCCGGTGGGCGGCGTCGTGGGGGCACGCGTAGACGCAGCTCGGCTCCCCGCCGAGGTCGTGGCAGAGGTCGCAGGCCGTGGCCTTCTGCTGGACCACCGCCATCATCTTCCCCGGCCGGTTCGGGTCGGGGATGCGCTCGCCGGTGGGGAACGGGTGCATGTTGATGTTGCCATACGGGCAATTCTCGGCGCACTTGCCGCAGCCGATGCACCAGTCCTCGATGATGATCTCCAGCGAGTCCCTCCGCCGGATCGACCCCACCGGGCAGCCGACCATGCAGTACGGGTCCAGGCACGACCGGCACGAGCTGGCCACGAGGAACTTGTCGAACCTCAGCCCCTCGCGGATCAATCGCGTGACGCCGTCGTGGGCGTCGGCGCAGGCCTTGGTGCACTCGTCGCACCTCGTGCATTTCTGGAGGTCCAGGACGAGCAGGCTGTTGGCATTCATGAGCCCCTGGCTGAGGAACTCGCCCAGGGGGAGGCTGTCGGCGCGCTCTGGGCCCGGGCGTTCTCCTCCAGCCTCTTGATCGCCTCGCGGACCAGGGGCTCGCGGACCAGGGGGAAGCGGGCGAGGAGGTCGCGGAAGTCGGCCGCGGTGATCTGGACGAGGTCCACGTGGTCCAGGGCCGAGCACGTCGCCGTCCTCAGGCCGGGAGGGGCGAGCGCGCGGACCTCGGCAACGTCGCTCATCAGCGCGATCTCGCCGAAGTAGCCGCCGGGCCCGACGTAGGTGAGGACGTGGTCTCCGCCGGGCCTCTTCTGCGAGACCTTCACGAACCCGGTGCGGACGAGGTAGAACCCGTCCTCCGAGCGATCCCCCTGGCGGAAGATGATCTCGCCCGGGTCGCGCCTGGCGAGCTTGACCGTCTTCCTCAGGTCGTCCACGAACCGGCCGAACTCCGCCTCGTCGTCGCGGATCGTCGAGAAGATGCCGACGCTCCTCAGGTGGCTGGAGATCGCCCGCTCCCGGTACTTCTCCTCCAGCTTCGCCCGGAACGCCCGGCTCCTCTGCATGATGTACAGGACGTTCCTCAGGAGCTCCAGGACGACGGTTTCCTCGGCCGCGCGGACGGTCGCCGAGCGGGGGTAGGAGTTCATGCAGGTCATCTCGCCGAAGATGTCGCCGGGCCCGAGGGTCGCGGCCGGCCTGGCGTAGGCCAGCGCCACCGGGGCGTCGATCGCGATGAACCCGCGGTCCCCCTCCCCCTCGCGCGTCTCCTCGTTGCGAGAGACCAGGTCCACCGTCAGCTTCTTCATCAGGCCGAACAGCCCGCGACCCTTCTTGCCCGCCCGGTTGCGGGCGTGACTCATCGAGGCATTCAGATAGATATCCACCGATCCCGACTCGATCAGGAACGCCGACGAGCCGAACTCGCCTTCGCGGCAGATGATCTCGCCCTTCTTGAAGGTCCGGCGGACGATCGAGCTCTCGTTCCACCTCAGGAACGCCGGGGAGGAGCCGCGGAACGCCCGGCGGATGTCGTCGATCGGGTGGCGGATCAGCTCTTCGGCGCGGATCTTCTGAGGGGGCGGCGAGATGTCCTCCCACGGCTTGGCGACGACCGTGACCTTGTTCGTCAGGGCGCCCGTGGGGCAGGAGATCATGCATTCGCCGCACGCCACGCACGACGAGTTGCCCATCGGGTCATCGAGATCGAAGGCGATCTTCGCCTGATAGCCCTTCTTCGCCCGGCCGATGACCTGGTTGTCGCGGATGTCGTTGCAGCCCCGGACGCAGCGATCGCAGAGGATGCAGGCGTCGTGATCGACGGCGATCACCAGCGAGGAATCGTCCTTGGGCCGGGGGGCCCGGCGGCTGAACCGGGGCGTCCCGACCTGGAATTTCGCCGCGAGCTCCTCCAGCTCGCAATCGCCGGTCTGCTTCTGCTTGGCGCAGGGGGTGGGGTGGTCGGCCATCAGCAATTCGGTGACGGTGTTGACGGCCTGGCGGACGGTCTCGGAGGTGGCCATCGTGGCCACTTCCATCGTGTCCTCGACCCGGTGCTGGCAGGCCGGCAGGAGCTTCCTCTCGGTCTGCATCTTGCCGCGCTTGACCTTCGAGATCTCGACCACGCAGACGCGGCAGACGGCCACCGGGTCCATGTGCTCGCGGTGGCAGAGGATCGGGATCGGGTTGACCGGGCTGCTGGAGGCGCGGAAGGTGGTCCCGGCGGCGAAGAGGAGGGCGGCGGCGTCGTAGATCGTCGTCGGCCGGGGGATCACCTTCCCCTCGGCGTCCTTGAGGAACGTCCCCTGGGCGTCGGTGGCGGGGACGGCCTTCTTCACGGTGATCGTCCGGCCGTCGATCTTGATCGTGACGTCGCGGTCGAGGTCCTCGGCGGTGACCTTGTCCATCCGCAGGAGGCGGCCGTCGAGGTCCCGGGAGAAGAGCCCTTCCTCCTCCTCGCGACGGGCCACCGAGGCCGGCAGGGTGCTCATCGTCCCAACGCTCATCGCTTCACCTCCAGGGTGCGGAGCGGGTCATCCCCGCCGACGGCCGGGCTCGGGGCGGGTCGGAACGCGGTGCGGACGTAGCCGGCCATGTCGTCTCGGAAGTTGCGGATCACCGAGCCCAGAGGATTCGCCGCGACCATCCCCAGGCCGCAGATCGACGCCATCTCCAGGGCCTTGCGGAGGTCCGCGACCATGTCCTCCACCGGCTCCAGGCCCACCCCGTCGTACCGGCCCCCGAGGAGGTCCGTGCCGATCTCCACGAGCTTCTGCGAGCCGATCCGGCACGGGACGCACTTGCCGCACGACTCGTTGCGGAAGAACTCGGTGCAGTTCAACGCCTGGTCGGCCATGTCGGCCGAGTCTCCGTAGACGACCAATCCGCCGCCGAGCATCAGGCCGAAGTCGCGGAACGCCTGGAGGTCCAGGGGCAGGTCGAGGATGTTCAGGAAGGGCTTGTCGCCGGTCTTGCCCTGGGCCGACCTGGGGAGGTCGGCCAGGGGGATTCGCGTCGGGAGGAAGCCTCCCGAGGGGCCCGACGTCGCCACGGCCTTGAGCCTCTGGCCGGACCTCATCCCCCCGGCGTATTTGCCGATGAGCTGGCCGAGGGTCGTCCCGTTGGCGACCTCGTACACGCCCGGCCTCGCCACGTCGCCGGAGATCGAGAAGAACCGGGCCCCCTTGCAGCCGCCCGTGCCCAGGTCGCGATACCAGGCCCCTCCGTGGTGGTAGATCGCGGGGACCCAGGCGAACGTCTCGACGTTGGAAAGGAGCGTGGGCTTGTCGTACAGGCCGTTGGTCTCCAGCAGGGGCGGCTTGTTCCGGGGCTCGGCGCGCTTGTCCTCCATCGCCTCGATCAGGGCGCTCTGCTCCCCGCAGATGTAGCCTCCGGGGGAGACGAAGACCTCGATCGGGAACGATCGGCCCGTGCCGAGCAGGTCCTCGCCGCAGACGCCCATCCGCTCGGCCCGGCCGATCGCGGCGTTCACGGCCTCGATCTGGGGCTCGTATTCGTGGCGGATGTAGACATAACCGCGCTCGGCCCCGGTGAGCAGCCCGGCGAGGATCACGCCTTCGAGGACGAGGTGGGGCGTCCTCAGCAATAATTCGCGGTCCTTGAAGGTGCCGGGCTCGCTCTCGTCGCCGTTGACGACGACGTACTTGCGGTCCCCTCGGGCCTGGCGGACGTCGTGCCACTTCTGGTGGGCCGGGACGCCCGCGCCGCCCATCCCTCGGAGGTCGGAGGCCTTGAGCTGCTCGACGAGGTTGTCGGCGTCCTTGGTCTCGACGAATTTGCGGGCGGCGGCGTATTCCTCCCGGCCTTCATACGGGTCGATCCGCCATCCGGTGCGGACCGGCTCGGCGAAGGTGGGGTCGATCCGGGAGAATGGGTCGGAGCGGCCGGTTATCGCGTCCCGGAGCAGGGCCCGGCACTCGGCCAGGGTCTTGGACCGATAGACATGATGGCCCACCATCACCGCCGGAGCGGCGTCGCACTGGCCCAGGCACGACACCCCCTTGATCTCGACCGATTCCCCCCCGCCGAGCTCGGCGGCCATCTCCTTCAAGGACCGGAGGTAGTCCGGGGCCCCTCGGAGGTGGCAGGCCATGTCCCGGCACACCAGGAACTCGACGTCCGGGGGCGGCTCCATCCGGTAGTGAGGGAAGCAGCTCGCCACCTCATGGAGCCGATGCAACGGCACGCTCAGCCGCTCCGAGAGCGCCTTGAGCTCCGAGGCGGGCAGGTAGCCGTTCTTCTTCTGGATCGCGTGGAGTTCTTGTTGGATCATCTTTGTAGGGTGCATGAAATGCACCATCTGGAATTGGATTCCCCGGGCCGCCGTCTCGGAGGGAATCGGGATGGGCGCATTTCATGCACGTTACGGGGCACCCTTGAGGAACCTCGGGATGTCCAGCGCATCGACGTCCCTGGCCATCGACGGGCCGGGCTTGCGGTCGCCTCCGTGGTAGCGGTGGCATTCGGTGCAGGCGTGGCCGGCCCCTCCGACGGGCTGGCCCGAGGCGTCTCGGCCCGCCGGGGCGTGGCACGAGGCGCACACGTCCATCCTCGGCAGGAGGACGTCCGCGTTGGTCGTCGATCTCTCGAAGGCGTCCTCGTGGCACGACCGGCAGGAGACCGCCCGGTGCGCCGAGTGGTCGAAGTTCGCGTGCTCGAACCAGATCGTCGGCACGTAAGTCGGCTCGATCTGGACTCCGTCGAGAGACTGCGACAGGTCGGGCGAGGACTTGCGGCCGGCGGGGGTGTCGTAGCCGTGGCATTCGGTGCAGGTGTTGTGACCCGGTCCGAACAGGAGCTTCTCGGCCACGGCCACCCTCGCCGCGATCTCCTTCCTGGCCGAGACCTCGACGGCCGAGGACTTGCCCGGGAAGCCCCGGCGGCCGTCGTCGATCTTCCTGGCCAGGGCCGGGTCGCCCTCCAGGGTCAGGCCCAGCGAGAGGTTCGTCAGCGCCTCATGCAGGGCCGACGGTTGGAGGCGGTGAGGGACCGTCACGACCTTCGTGCCCTCGCCTTGGGGCATCGGCACGTTCAGCGCGTGGCAGGCCGCGCAATCGGCCTGATACGTGATCGGCTTGATATAGGCGCCGGTGCCGGCCAGCGGTTGATCGGCCAAAGCGAGCACGCCCGATCGGGACGACGCCGAAGGCAGGGCGCCGTTGTCCAGCCGGTGGCACGAGGCGCATTCCAGTTGAACGGCGTCCTCGGGCTTCTTGCCCGGGGCGTACCGTTCCCTCGCCGTCGCCGACGTCAATTGCCCGGCCCGGAAGATCGGCGAGCCGCCCTGGACGGTGGTGAGGCCCGGGGCCATGTGCAAGGCGTGGTTGAACTTGAGCGTCCCGGGGTCGACCGCCGACTCCTTCCCCTGCCGGAACAGGGCGAAGGCCGGGTGATCGCCGGGGAACGAGGTCACCTTCGCCGCGAACGCGCTCTTTCCGGCCTTGGTGTGCGAGTCCAGCGCCTTGTGGCAGGAGGTGCAGTCCGAATCCTCCAGCTTCACCAGGGACGCCTCGCGCCCCCGGTGGTCGCGGTGGCAGCCGGCGCACGAGACGTCGCTCGGGTCGTTCGCCTGCTGGGCCTGGTGATGGATCTCGACCTGATGGCAGTCGAGGCACTTGAGGTCCGCGCCCTTCGTCGAGCCGCCGACGGCCTTCGTCCAGGAATCGTCGCTGATCGGATGGAAATCGACGTGGCATGCCTCGCACCGGGCGTCCCACGAGGCGTGGACGGCCGCCACCGGGCCGTGGGAGTAGCGCATCCGGGCCGAGTCGCTCTCGGCCAGGAGCCCGCGGCCGCCGGGCCTGAGCCCGCTGGCCCACCAGCCCAGGGCCGCGATCAGGGCGAGGAACGTCAGCGAGAGCTTCGCCCTCATCAGCCGGTCGGGCGTCTTGAAATAGTCCAGCGGGATTCGCGAGGCCCGCTGCTTGCCGGTCTGACGGTTCGCCATGAGCGGCCCTCGGACTGTCTCGATCCGGTCAGAGATAACGCAAGGCGACGACGATATGGACGAACATCAACGCGATCAGGGCCACCGACAGCGGCAGGTGGACGAGCAGCCAGTTGTGGAGCCAGAAGTGGAGCCGTTCCTGGCGGTCGAGCTGGCGGCGCTGCTCACACAGGCCCTCCATCGCGTCGATGGCCGGGTGGGCCCGGGGGTCCACCTTCGTCTTCAGGTCGGCGAACATGGCCGAGGCGCGGTCGGGGCGGCTCAGGGGCGAGCGCCCGAATCCTTCGTGATGCAGGAACGGCCCGGCCGTGGTCTCGAAGAACGATCGGAGGGCCTCGGAGTTGGCGATGGCCTCGCCGGCCGATCGCGTCTGGAGGACCTTGCCGCTGATCTTCCCCGCCGAGCGGACCGCGCCGACGACGAGATGGACCGTCCGGGGGTCGGCGTCGTCCTCGTCTTCCTCGGGGGTCGGCTTCCCGGGCACGGCCTCGGCCTTGCCGCAGGTGGCCTGGACCAGCCGGGTCGCTTCCTCGTGGTAGTGGCCGATGATCCGGGGGATCTGGGAGTGGATCGTCTCGGCCGGGATGTCCGCCAGCATGGTCTTCGGCAGGAGGTTCTGGAGCGCCAGGCCCCAGACCCCGCTGGCGATCACCACGAGGAACAATGCCATCAGGACCGTGCTGAGCGAGCCGCCCCACCGGAACCCGCTGTGGAGGACCAGGATCGGCAGGCTGAGCAGGCCGAGCCAGATGTGGGCCTTCATCCAGACCTTCACCCGCCCGAGCCGCCAGACCCTCAGCTTCTTCCTCGGCCAGAGGAGGAACTCGAACAGGCAGATCAGCCCGCCGATCACCCCGAAAGTGAACCCCGGCAGGCTCCCGCCGCCCAGGAAGCGAGACCGGGCGAGGCTCGCCACGGCGTACCAGAGCGTGGCGCCGAGGGTCGCCAGCGACGCGAATGCGAACCAGGCCCGATGGCCCTTCCAGTGCTCGGAATCGATCAGCATCGCCGGAAACGTCCCCCTCGGGGCGCCCTCGCCCCGTCATCGGGCCGTCGCGATCGGCAGGCCCCGCAGAACTCGCCCCCCGATCGTAGCGAAATTCCGGCGGAAGCCAACGGTTTACCCCCGGTTCCTTGATTTTCGGCCCGGAGGGGGGCATCTTCAGAGATATCGAACCGGCCGATGACGGCCGAGTCCCCGGGGAGGGTCCGGTCATGAGGCGAGTCTCAACCGTCGGCGGCGCCCTGACCGGCGCCTCGGCCCTGGCCACGATCTGGCTGGTCTTCGGGCCGCGTCCCACCCCCGCGAGCCCTCCCCCGGTCGGACCGACGAACGCCCCGGTCGCCGCGGGCCCGAAATTCGTCCCCCGAGGGGCCGGCTCGTGCGCCGCCGCCGCCTGCCACGGCTCGGCCACGTCGCTACCGTCATTCTCGAACGTCTTCCGCAACGAGCACACTACCTGGATCACCCGAGACCCCCACTCGCGGGCCTACGAAGTCCTCAGCGATGAGCGGTCGCTGTCGATCGCCCGGAACCTGGGCAACGGCCGACCGGGCGGCCGCGTGATTGCGCCGTCCGAAGACGCCCGCTGCCTGGCCTGCCACTCCACCCCTTCGGCGACGACCGCCGCCTTGGGCGACGCCGCGGACGTGATCCGTCGCGACGGCGTCGGGTGCGAGTCTTGCCACGGGCCCTCCAGCGGATGGCTCAGCGAGCACACCCGGGCCGATTTCGTGGGACTCTCCGGCGAGGTCAAGCACGACCAGTTCGGCCTGAACAACCTGAAAAACCCGATCGTTCGCGCGAAGACCTGCACCGGCTGCCACGTCGGCGCCCCGGAGGGAGACGGCCTCCCCCTGCGAGACGTCAATCACGACCTGATCGCCGCCGGCCACCCCCGGCTCGACTGGGAGTTCTCGGCCTACGTGGCGAACTACCCCAAGCACTGGACCACCGCGAACGACCCGCCGGACTGGGACGCCCGGCTCTGGAAGATCGGCCAGGTTGAGACCCTCCGCGCCGCGACCGACCTCCTCAACGCCCGGGCCGAGGCCGCCGAGGCCCACAAGGCCCCCTGGCCCGAATTCGCCGAATATTCCTGCTACAGCTGCCACTTCGCCCTGAAGGACAAGCCGTTCAAGGTCGGCCTCGACCCGCAGACGCCCCCCGGGATGCCCGCCTGGGGCTCGTGGACGACTCCTTTGATCCCGCCTCTCGCGAAGCTCTCCGCCGGACCCGCCCCATCGGCCGACGAGCGGCTGAATGACCTCCGAACCGTCATGAAGACCTTCGGCGCGGAGCCCAAGATCGCCGCCGAGAAGGCCCGATCGACCCGCGACGCCCTCTCGGCCTGGCTGGCGACCCTCCCGAACGCCCCGCTGACCGCCCCCGAGATCAAGACGCTGATCGCCGCCCTCGACGCCAGGGACGCTGCCGGACGACTCGCGCTGGTCCACCGATGGGACTCGGCCGCGCAGGTCTATCTCGGCCTCGCCGCCCTGAATGTGTCGCTCCAGAAGCTCGACCCGAACGCCGTCGATCCCAAGCTCCGGGCCGAGCTGAAGGAACTCCTCGGAAAGCTCAGCTTCGCCAAGGGGTTCGACAGCCCCCGGGATTTCAACCCGTCGGCGCCGAACCGTTAGGCCGCCCCCCTCGATTCGGGAGGTCTCGGACGCCGGGGAGGAAGCCGGATGCTCGGCCAATCGCCGTGCCGGTCCTTCTTCATGAGGTCGGCGACGATCGCACGGAGATCGTCGTTGAACGACCGGCCTTGAAGATCGCGCCGCCCGGACTTCCTTCAAGACGTCATCCGCTCGGGGGCGGAAGCGAATTCAACGGTCGATTGGTGATGGGCCTGCTTGATGGATGAGCAATCCGACCGGACTCGGACCGAACGGCGGCGCACGGTACACTGGGGGAAATCGCCGGACATCGTCACGAAGGGCAGTCGCACCGATGGCCACCGTCGAACTGCTTCCGAACGAGGTCGGGCGCGTCGTCGAATCGTCGTTCCCGACCGAGGATTCGCTCTATGAGATCGTCGATGGCCTGCGGGTGGCGATCGCCCCGATGAGCGCTTATGCGGGCCTGGTCGCCTCGCGATTGGTCACCGAGCTCAACATCTCCGCCCGACCGGGGCGATTCGGCCAGGCCGCGGTGGAGACGCTTTTCCGCCTCCCCCTCCATGAGGACCGCTCCAGGAATCGGCGGCCGGATGTTGCCTTCGTGTCGGACGATCGTTGGCCCGTGGGGACGCCCATCCCCCTCCGGGACAACGCCTGGGACGTGGTCCCCGATCTCGCCGTCGAGGTCGTCAGCCCTCACGACCTGCTTGAGGAGGTCCTGGATCAGGTCGATGAGTACTTCCGGGCCGGGGTCCGGCTCGTGTGGGTCGTCCTGCCCGTCCATCGCCGGGTTTACGTCTACGAATCCCCTTCGAAACTTCACGTTCGGACCGACGCCGACGCCCTCGACGCGGAGGGCGTGCTCCCCGGGTTCCGCCTGCCCCTGGCGGGGCTGTTCGACCCTCCTGCCGCGTGATCCCCTCGGCCGGTACGGTCTTGGACGCCCCGGCGGTTCCCCTGTATCCTGGGGGCCGAGCGTCTCGCGACCGATCCGGGCCAGAACGAGGGGCAGCATGTCATGGGCATCCCGACGATGATCGAAGCCTTGGGCGAGGACGCCTCGAAGGCCGTCCAGGCCGCCCTGGACGACTGGCAGGCCGGCAGCAAGGTCAAGAGGCTCTGGGACGGTGACGCTTCGCTCTGGTCGGGCGCCGACGAAGGCCAGTGGCTCGGCTGGCTCCACGTGATCGACGAGCCCGGCCGCACCGAGATGGTCAAGAACCTGCAGGCGATCGCCCAGGACGTCCATTCGCTCGGCGTGACCGACGCCCTGGTCATGGGGATGGGCGGGTCGAGCCTCTGCCCCGAAGTGTTGAAGATGACGTTCGGCCACATTCAGGGCTGGCCCAATCTCCACGTCCTGGATTCGACCGTGCCGGCCCAGGTCGCCTCGTTCCGCGACTCGCTCGACCTGGCGAAGACGGTTTGCATCGTCTCGTCGAAGTCCGGCAGCACCACCGAGCCGAACGTCTTCCGCCAGTACTTCCAGGAGCAGGTCGGCGCCGCGATCGGAGCGGAGAAGGCCGGTTCCAGGTTCCTCGCCGTGACCGACCCGGGCACGAAGATGCAGGCCGTGGCCGAGCAGAACGAGTTCCGCACGATCGCCTTCGGCGTGCCGTCGATCGGCGGGCGGTTCTCGGCCCTGTCGAATTTCGGGATGGTCCCGGCGGCCGTGATGGGCCTCGACGTGGCGGATTTCCTCCGCCGGGCCGGCGAGATGGTCGTCGCCTGCGGCCCGAACACCTCGGCCGAGTCGAACCCGGGCGTCCGCCTCGGCGCGATCCTCGGCGTGATGGCCCGCGACTTCCACAAGGACAAGGTCACCCTGATCACCTCGCCTCCGATCGGAGACCTCGGCGCCTGGCTCGAACAACTGCTCGCCGAATCGACCGGAAAGCAGGGCAAGGGCGTGGTCCCCGTCGACGGCGAGGCGATCGGGCCGCCTTCGGCGTACGGGAACGACCGCCTGTTCGTGTACTTGCGGCTCGAAGCCGCGCCCGATGCCTTGCAAGATGAGGCGGTCTCCGCCCTGGAGAATGCCGGCCATCCGGTGGTTCGCGTGCCGATCGAGGACCCGATGGACCTGGGCGCCGAGTTCTTCCGCTGGGAGTTCGCCACGGCGGTGGCCGGTTCGATCCTGGGGATCAACGCGTTCAATCAGCCGGACGTCGAGGCGAGCAAGATCAAGACCCGCGAGCTCTCGGCCGAGTACGCGAAGACGGGCAAGGTTCCCGACGAGGTCCCGGTCTCCGAGGGCGGCGGATTCAAGCTGTTCACCGACGAGAAGAACGCCGACGCCCTCGCCCGGGCCGCCGCCACGCCCGAGCCGGCCGATTACCTCCGGGCCCACCTCGCCCGGTTCGAGGTCGGCGATTATTTCGCCCTCACGGCCTATGTCCAGATGGACGCCGAGAACAAGGCGATCCTCGAAGAGATCCGCCACCTCGTGAGGGACGGGCGGCGAGTCGCGACGACGCTCGGGTTCGGGCCGAGGTTCCTGCACTCGACGGGCCAGCTCCACAAGGGGGGGCCGAACTCGGGCGTGTTCCTGCAAATCACCTCGGACGACGCCTTCGACCTGGCGATCCCGGGCGAGGTCTACAGCTTCGGCCTGTTGAAGAGGTTCCAGGCGCAGGGGGATTTCGCCGTCCTGGTCGAGAGAAACCGCCGGGCCCTGCGCGTCCACCTCGGTCCCGACGTGCCGGAAGGGCTGCGGAAGCTCAAGGAGACCATCCGCGAAGCTCTCGGATGAACCGCCAAGACGCCAAGATCGCCAAGGGAAGAGGAGAGGAGAACGCGTTTACTTCTGGGGGTTTCGATGAGCCTTTCCGAAAATCCTGCTCTCCGGACCGAGCCGGATGAAGAACTGGACGCCCTGGCCCATGCGGTCATCGGCGCGGCCATCGAAGTCCATCGGCATCTCGGTCCGGGCTACCTGGAGGGCGTTTACGAGGACGCCCTGGCTGTCGAATTCGGCCTGCGTGGCATCGTCTTCGAGCGGCAGAAACCGATCGCCGTCGAGTTCAAGGGGGTCCCCGTCGGTGAGGGTCGGCTCGATTTCCTCGTCGAAGAGCGTCTGATCGCCGAATTGAAGGCCGTCGAGGAACTGGCGCCGATCCACCGCGCCCAGGTCCTCTCCTATCTCCGAACGACCGGGCCGAGCCTCGGCCTGCTGATCAACTTCAACGTCACAACCCTGAGGAACGGGATCAAGCGAGTGATCCTCTCCTGATCCTCCTCTCCTCTTCTCTCGTCTTTCCTTGGCGCCCTTGGCGTCTTGGCGGTTCACCTTTCCCGGACGATCCACGATGCCCACGACCGACGACCGCGACCTGCTCTGCATCAACACCATCCGCACCCTCGCGATGGACGCCGTCCAGGCGGCGAACTCCGGGCACCCGGGCACTCCGATGGCCCTGGCCCCCGTCGCCTATACCCTCTGGCAGGACTTCCTCCGGTTCGACCCGCAGGACCCCATCTGGCCGAACCGGGACCGCTTCGTCCTCTCGGTCGGCCATGCGTCGATGCTCCTCTATTCGATGCTCCACCTCACGGGCGTGAAGTCCGTCAGCAAGGACTACGAGATCCTCGGCTCCCCCGCCGTCTCGATCGAGGACATCAAGAAGTTCCGCCAGATCGATTCGAAGACCCCCGGCCACCCCGAATATCGCCTGACCTCGGGCGTGGAGACCACCACCGGCCCCCTCGGCCAGGGCGTGGCGACGTCCGTGGGCATGGCCATCGCCTCGAAGTTCCTGGCCGCCCACTACAACAAGCCCGGGTTCGAGCTGTTCGATTTCGACGTCTACGCCCTCTGCGGAGACGGCGACATGATGGAGGGCGTCTCCTCGGAGGCCGCCAGCCTCGCCGGCCACCTGAAGCTCTCCAACCTCTGCTGGATCTACGACTCCAACCAGATCACCATCGACGGCTCGACCAAGATCACCTTCACCGAGGATACCGCCGCCCGCTTCCGCGCCTACGGCTGGAACGTCCTGACCGTCGCCGACGCGAACGACACCGCCGCCATCGCCGACGCCCTGAAGTCGTTCAAGAGCACGAACGACCGGCCCACCTTCATCCTCGTCCACAGCCACATCGGCTACGGCTCGAAGAGGCAGGACACCTCCAAGGCCCACGGCTCGCCCCTGGGCGAGGACGTGATCGCCGACTGGAAGCAGAAGTTCGGCTGGACCTACGACAAGTTCACCGTGCCCGAGGGCGTGTACGAGACCTTCCAGGAAGGCGTGGGCAAGCGGGGCAAGGAGCTCCGCGACGCCTGGTTCGCCAAGCTCGGCGACTACAAGGCCCAGTACCCGGCCGAGGCCGACGCCCTGGACAAGATGCAGCACCGCGAGCTCCCCGACGGCTGGGATAAGGACCTCCCCGAGTTCCCCGCCGACCCCAAGGGGATCGCCGGGCGGAAGTCGTCGAGCAAGGTGTTGCAGGTGCTCGCCAGGAACGTCCCGTGGATGATCGGCGGGTCGGCCGACCTGAACGAATCGACGTTCACCGACCTGGAGGGTGGGGGCAGCTTCGAGCCCGACAATTACGCCGGCCGGAACCTCCACTTCGGCATCCGCGAGCACGAGATGGCGGCCGTCCTGAACGGCCTGTCGCTGGTGAAGCTCCGGCCGTTCGGCTCGGGCTTCTTCATCTTCAGCGACTACGCCCGGCCCGCCATCCGCCTGGCCGCGATCATGGAGATCCCCACGATCCACATCTTCACCCACGACTCGATCGGGGTGGGCGAGGACGGGCCGACTCACCAGCCGGTCGAGCAGCTCCCCAGCCTCCGCGCGGTCCCGGGCCTCCGGGTGATCCGCCCGGCCGACGCCAACGAGGTCGTCGAGGCGTGGCGAGTGATCATGCAGCTCACGCACGAACCGGCGATCCTCGTCCTCTCGCGGCAAGACCTCCCGGTCTTCGACCGCTCGAAGTACGCCCCCGCCTCCGGCCTGGCGAAGGGGGCCTACATCATGGCCGACGCCGAAGGGGGCAAGCCCGACGTCCTCCTGATCGCCTCCGGGAGCGAGGTCCAGCACTGCGTGGCCGCCTTCGAGACCCTGAAGGCCGAGGGCATCCACGCCCGGGTCGTCAGCATCCCGAGCTGGGACCTCTTCGAGCACCAGCCGAGGGAGTACCGCGAGTCCGTGATCCCGCCGGACGTCACGGCGAGGGTTACGGTCGAACAGGCGAGCACCTTTGGATGGGAACGGTTCGCCGGATCGACCGGGACGATGATCGGCATGCACACCTTCGGCGCCAGCGCCCCGCTGAAGGCCCTGCTCGCCAAGTTCGGCTTCACGCCCGAGAAGGTGGTCGAGGCCGCGAGGGAGCAGGTCGCGAAGGTGAAGGCGTCGAATGGGCGGGCCGAGGTGAAGACGTCATGAACCCGCTCGGGACGATCCGCTCGAGGCCGGCCGGTCCCCGCCGATCGCGTCGCAAGACGGTCACGATCGGCGGGATGCTCCTGATCGTCGCCCTGTCGGCGGCGGGGCTGAGGCTCCTCCGGGCGATCCTCCCTCTGACCGCATCCCAGGCCGCCCGGGTCGCCCGCGAGGAGGTCTCCCGGCGCGACCCGGCCTTCGCCGCCGACGCCCAGGTCGTCCAGGTCGCCCCCCGAGAGGAGACCGCCGGCAGGCCGTGGAACTGGGCCTACCGCTGGGAGGTCGTCCTGAGGGGCCGCGACGCCCCGACCGGGTACTTCGTCGAGATCGACGGCCGCGAAAACGTGAAGGTCGGCCTCGCCTACGACATCCGCCCCGGCCACTGGTCCTACGACGAGCCGCGATGAACCCGAACCCGATCGAGAAACGGCACGACGCATGAGCGCATCTCACCCCGCCCTCCAGTTCGTCGAGCCCGGCCAGGTGCTCGGGCTCGGCACCGGCCGATCGGCCGCCGCGTTCATCCGGGCCCTGGGCGATCGGGTCAAGGCGGGCCTGGACGTCCGCGGCGTCCCCACGTCGAAGGCCTCGGCCGAGCTCGCCCGGTCGCTGGGAATCCCCCTGGTTTCGCTCGACGACATCGACTCGATCGACGTCGCCCTCGACGGCGCCGACGAGGTCGACCCGGCCCTGAACCTCATCAAGGGCCGGGGCGGCGCGCTGGTCCGCGAGAAGATCGTCGCCGCGGCGGCCCGGCAATTCCTCGTGCTGGTGGGCGAGGAGAAGCTCGTCCCGGTCCTCGGGGCGAAGGGGGCCCTGCCGGTGGAGGTCGTCCCGTTCGCCCTCGGGTTCTGCCGGAGGAAGCTCGACGCCCTGGGCTGCCGGCCCTCGCCGAGGACCACGCCCGAGGGCGCCCCGTACATCTCCGACAACGGCAACCCGATCCTGGATTGCCACATCCACGAGCTGGCCGACCCCGCCGCCCTCGAACGGGCGATCCTCGCCCTGCCCGGGGTCGTGGACACCGGATTGTTCCTCGGGATGGCCTCGGCGGTGATCGTCGGCGATGATGAGACATCGGCGCGGGTCTTGCGGCGCCCGGGGACCTGATCTCCCGTCCAGAAGGAGGATGTCATGAGCCTCGGCACGGCCGTCGAAACCCGATCACCGATCGAATCCCAGGTCGTCCCCCCTCCGCCCGAATCCGGCGATGCGCCGTATGAGCTGACGGCCGACGAATTCCTCGCTCTCGTCGAAACCGGGGCATTCCGCGAGGGTTCCCGCATCTACCTCCGGGACGGCCGGATCTACGAGAAAATGGCGAAAACCATCCCCCATTCCCTGCTCGGCTCGATGATCGCCACCGCCCTGATCCGACGCCTCCCGCCGGGTTGGTTCGTGATCCCCGAGGGACAGTTCAAGGTCGATGACAGGAATTCCCGCCTGCCCGACATCGCCGTGGTCCGGGGGGCCCATCCCTTCGCCCTCCTCGAACCCGGCGCCTTTCCCGAGGCCAAAGACCTCGGCCTGATCGTCGAGATCTCCGTGACGAGCCTCGCGAAAAACCCGGGCCGGAACCTCGATCGCTATGCCCGGTCCGGTGTGCCGAGCTACTGGGTCATGGACTTCCCCGGCCGCCGCATCCTCGCCCATTCCGGGCCCCGGGCCGTCGAGGACCGGGGCGAGTATGAGCACGTCGCGGTCGTCGGGCCCGGCCGGATGATCCCCCTCGTCCTGGACGGCGTCGAGTCCGTCCGGTTCGCCTATGAAGAACTGATGCCCTGATCGGGATCAAAATCTCAGGAGATGCTGTCGTGCAACTCGGAATGGTCGGGCTGGGGCGGATGGGCGCGAACATGGCCCGCCGCCTGATGAAGGGCGGACACCAGTGCGTCGCCTTCGACATGAACCCGCAGAGCGTCCAGGCCCTGGAGGCCCACGGGGCCGTCGGCGCCTCGTCGATGGAGGACTTCGTCCGGAAGCTCACCAAGCCCCGGGCCGTCTGGCTGATGATCCCGGCCGCGTTCGTCGACTCGACCCTGGAGAAGTTCGCCGCCATCCTCGAGCCCGACGACATCTTGATCGACGGCGGCAACTCCTACTACATCGACGACATCGCGCGGGCCAGGACCCTGAAGACCAAGGGCCTGCACTACGTCGATGTCGGCACGAGCGGAGGCGTGTGGGGCCTGGAGCGCGGCTACTGCCAGATGATCGGCGGCGAGGACGCGGTGGTGAAGCACCTCGACCCGATCTTCAAGACCCTCGCCCCCGGGATCGACGCCAACCCCGCCCGCACCCCCGGCCGCGAAGGCCAGCCCGCGTCCACCGCCGAGCACGGCTATCTCCACTGCGGGCCCAACGGCGCGGGGCACTTCGTCAAGATGGTGCACAACGGCATCGAATACGGCATCATGGCCGCGTACGCCGAGGGCCTGAACATCCTCAAGCAGGCCGACATCGGCACCCGCGAGCACGCCAAGGACGCCGAGACCACCCCCCTGCGGAACCCGGAGCACTATCAATACAAGTTCAACCTCGCCGACGTGGCCGAGAACTGGAGGCGAGGCAGCGTGATCGGTTCCTGGCTCCTGGACCTCACCGCCAGCGCCCTGGCCAAGGACGAGGGGCTCGTCGAGTTCTCCGGCCGCGTGAGCGACTCGGGCGAGGGCCGCTGGACCATCCAGGCCGCCATCGACGAGGCCGTGCCGGCCCACGTCCTCACCACCGCGCTGTATGAACGATTCAGCTCCCGAGGCGAGTCGAATTATGCCGACAAGCTGATGTCGGCCATGCGCAAGGAATTCGGCGGGCACGTCGAGCGCGCTGCGGGCGGTTGAGAGATTGAACCGCCAAGACGCCAAGTTCGCCAAGGGCAGAGGAGAGGAGTAGAGCGGGAAGAAATGAGAAACACAGATTAGATCGGATGAGAATTTAACTCGATTTGCAAATCCGCTGATTTGCGCGCTGAATTCTTACTCTTCTCCTCCTCTCCTCTCCCCTTGGCGGACCTGGCGCCCCGGCGGTGAGTCCGATTCCCCATCCACCAGTCGGAGCCCAGAGAATGGCGACAGCCGAGATCACGAACCCGCTGACGGCCGGGACGCCCCGGACCTTGCTGCCCCAGCCGTGCGTCCTGGTGATCTTCGGCGCGGCCGGGGACCTCTCCTGGCGGAAGCTCCTCCCGGCCGTCTACAACCTGAACGTCGATGGCGTCCTGCCGTCGAACTTCGCCGTCGTCGGCT
This sequence comes from uncultured Planctomycetota bacterium, assembly GCA_963737655.1. Taxonomy (GTDB): domain Bacteria; phylum Planctomycetota; class Planctomycetia; order Isosphaerales; family Isosphaeraceae; genus JAQGHR01. The sequence continues at coordinate 1,310,367 of CAVTTN010000002.1, forward strand.
TCGGGATGAAGCCCGACGGGCCGATCGAGGGCGACCCGGACCAGTACATCCGCGACCGCGCCCGGGACGGCATCGAGCACAACTCCCGCCAGCCCCTGGACGAGTCCCACTGGAACGACTTCGCCCGCGCCCTGTTCTTCGTCGAAGGCTCGTTCAGCGACCTCCGCGCCTACGAGCAGCTCAAGGCGAAGCTCGACGCCGTGGACCAGCAGTTCGGCATCCCCGGCAGCCGGGTCTTCTACCTCTCGATCCCCCCGGGCCTCGTCAACGTCTGCGTCGAGCGGCTCAAGGCCGCCGGCCTCGTCGCCGACCCCCAGGACAAGCGCAAGTTCACCCGGGTGATCGTCGAGAAGCCGATCGGCCGCGACCTGGAGAGCGCCCGGGCCGTCGTCAACGGCGTGGGCCAGGCGTTCTCCGAGGACCAGACCTACCGGATCGACCATTATCTCGGCAAGGAGACCGTCCAGAACTTGCTGGTCCTCCGGTTCGCCAACAGCATCTTCGAGCCGCTCTGGAACGGCAAGTACATCGACCACGTGCAGATCACCGTGGCCGAGGAAGAAGGCGTCTCGCACTTCGACGACGACGGCCGGATGACCGCCAGCCGGATCGGCTATTACGAGGGCGTGGGCGCCCTCCGCGACATGGTCCAGAACCACATGCTCCAGGTCCTCTGCCTGACCGCGATGGAGCCGCCCTACTCGCTCGACCCCGACGTCGTCCGCGACGCCAAGGCCGGCGTCCTCCACTGCCTGAGGCCCATGACCGACGCCGACGTCCAGGCCAGCGTCGTCCGGGCCCAGTACATCGACGGCGACGAGATGGGCGTGGCCGTCCCGGGCTATCGCACCGAGGTCCGGAGATATTACGAGGAGTTGCTCAGGAAGCCCGTCCCGCCCGAGGCCGTGAACTCCACGACCGAGACGTTCGTCGCCATGCGCCTGTTCGTCGACAACTGGCGATGGGCGGGCGTCCCGTTCTACCTCCGCACCGGCAAGCGCCTGCCGAAGCGCGCGAGCGAGGTCGCCATCCAGTTCAAGGACGTGCCGAACGTCCTGTTCAACGCCCATCCGGACGTCCCCCTGGAGCCGACGGTGCTCTCCCTGAGGGTCCAGCCCGAGGAGGGCCTGTCGATGAGGATCGCCTCCAAGCTCCCCGGGCCGAAGGTGCGGATCTACCCCGTCAAGATGGAGTTCAACTACTCCGAGAGCTTCGGCGGGACCACCCCGGAAGCATATGAACGATTGATCCTCGACGTGATGGCCGGGGATGCCACCTTGTTCATGCGTCGAGACGCCGTGGAGGCGGCCTGGCAGTTCGTCATGCCGATCCTCGACCACTGGCAGAGGAGCCACTCGCGCTACCTGCCCGAGTACCGGGCCGGGACGTGGGGGCCCCTGGAAGCCGATCGCCTGATCGAGTCCGACGGCCGAAGCTGGAGGACCCTATGAGCAACACGATCGCCGAGTCCGAGCCGACGACGGTGCCCCTGAGGCAGGTCGAGCGCGAGCTGAACCGCCAGTTGAAGGCCGTCCAGGGCCGGTCGGGCGAGGCCCCGGTCGTCCGCGCCGGCCTGTCGAACCTGATCATCTATTGCAACAGCGCCAAGCTGGCCGAGGAGGTCGGCGCCGAGGTCCCGGCGATCGTGGCGATCCACCCGGCTCGCGTCCTGATCCTCGCCCACGAGCCCTCGGGCGACGAGGGGCCGGTCACGGCCACCGTCCACACCCGGATGCACAAGCTGAGCAAGGGCCTCCGCGCCTTCTCCGAGCAGGTCACGCTGAGGGCCAACGGCCGAGGCGGCGACCACCTGCCGTACGCCGTCCGCTCGCTCCTGATCGGCGACCTGCCGACGAACCTCTGGTGGGCGGCCCCGCAACCCCCGGCGATGGCCGGGGCCTTGCTGTACGACCTGGCGGACCAGGCCGACCAGGTCCTCTACGACAGCTACGGATGGCCCGAGCCGGCCCGGGGGATGACCGCCACGGCCTCCTGGCTCGAACGCTTCGAACGAGGCCCGGGGCAGGGCCCCTACCGTGTCGCCAGCGACCTGACCTGGCGACGGCTGAGGAACTGGAGGAGGCTCCTCGGCCAGGCGCTCGACCCGGCCATCGCCCCCGGGGCCCTGGAGTCGGTCCAGGAGGTCGAGATCGACCACGGCCCCCACTCGGTCACGTCCGCCTGGGGCCTGGCCAGTTGGCTGGCCCTGGGGCTGGGCTGGCGAGTGATCGGCTCGCAATTCCATCAAGGCGTCCAGATCGACTGGCGTTTCGACTCCAAGAATGGGCCCAGGCACATGAAGGTCCGCCGCCTGGCCGACGCGCCGAGAGGCGTCCGCGAGGTGAGGATCTGCTGCAACCTCGAAGGCTTCCCGGGCGCCCTCGTGGCGCGTCCCGAGGACGACGACCGCCGCCTGAGCGTGATCCCCGAAGGCGGGGACGCCGCCCCCCGGACCATCACCGTCCAGCCCCAGCCCGTCGCCGAGCTCGTCGGCCGCCAGCTCTCCGACCGAGAGCGCGACCCGGTCTTCCGCCAGGCCATGGGAATGGCCCAGGCCCTGGCCCAGAGCGTCCTCGGGGCGTGAGGACCGACCCCGCCCCGGCCTCGCCTCGTTGACGCCCCTCCATCGCTTGTTTAACATCACCCCGGGATGCGGCGACGATCCTTCGGCGGAGGCGGGCCTCATGAACCGCGATCGAACCGGCGGCGGCCCCTCGCGACGCGATGTGATCCGCTCGGGCGTGGGCCTGGGCGCCCTGGGGATGATCCCTTCCTTGCGAGGGCAGGGGGGTTCGGCCCCTCCTCCGATCCGCTCTTGCATCCTCATTTTCTATTATGGCGGCCCGAGCCATCTCGATACGTTCGACATGAAGCCCTCGGCCCCCGAGGCGATCCGGGGGGAGTTCCGGGCGATCCCCACGAGCGTCCCGGGGATGTCGATCTGCGAGCACCTGCCCGGGATGAGCCGGGTCATGCACAAGGTGGCGTTGATCCGCAGCATGACGCATCGGTTCAGCCTCCATGACCCCGCCTCCATCCAGGTCCTGACCGGCCGCGAGCCTCCGCAGGGGGACCGCGAGCTGTTCGCGACGGCCCCCCAGGTCTTTCCCAGCTTCGGCGGGGCGTTGGGGTATCTCCGTCGCGAGGGCGGGGCCGAAGTGCCCCATGCGGCCCTGCCTTATGTTTTCCATAATGTCGTGCCCACGCCCTGCCAGGGCGGGGGGTTCCTCGGCGCGTCGTGGGACCCGTTCCAGGTGATCGTCGATCCGGAAACGCGGTCGTATCGGGCCGACATCCTCGACCCTCCCGCCGGCCTCTCGCCCACGAGGCAGAAGGGGCGTCGGGCACTCCTGGGCGCGATCGACGACTCGCCCTCGTCGCCGAAGATGCAGGCGCTGTACGAGAAGGCGTTCCGCCTCCTGGATGCCCGGGCGCTCCGCCGGGCCCTGGAGATCGAGCGGGAAGACCCGAGGACTCGCGACCGCTACGGCTACGGGCCTCCTCCGGCGAGCGTGGGCTCGGGCGGGGGCGGCGGCAATGGCGCCGAGCTCGGGTTCGCCCGGCAGATGAGGGGCCAGAATCTGCTGTTGGCCCGCCGGCTGGTCGAGGCGGGCGTCCCGTTCGTGAACGTTTATGACTTCCGCCAGCAGGGGCAGAACTGGGACGCCCACTTCCGCAACTTCGATCAGCACCGCGAGCACCTCCTGCCCCTGGCCGACCGCTCGCTGTCGGCCCTGATCGAGGACCTCGACGCCCGGGGGCTCCTGGAGAGCACCCTGGTCGTCGCCCTCGGCGAGTTCGGACGGACGCCTCGGATCAACGCCGAAGGGGGCCGCGACCACTGGCCCCATTGCTACACGGTGTTGATGGCCGGAGGAGGCGTCCGGGGCGGGGCGGTCTTCGGCGCGAGCGACAAGATCGGCGCGTATCCGGCCAGCGACCCCGTGACGCCCGGCGACCTCGCGGCGACGATCTACTGGCGGTTCGGGATCGACCCGAAGGCCGAGGTCCGCGACCCGACCGGCCGGCCGTTCCCCCTGGCCCTGGGCGAGCCCGTCCGCAGCCTGTTCGGATGAGGCGGCCCCTGGACTTTGGCGGATCATGCGCCTACAGAATTGAGATATGCCTTGCCCCGGCCCTCGAAACGAGGGATGCTAGGCGAATCCGGCCCGCCCTCGCGTCCTTGAGGAACCGCGTCATGCTCTCCCGAACGATCACGGCGGCCGTCGGGCTGGCCGTCGTCCTGGCGTCCTGCGGATCGGCCCCGGCCCAGGACTCGAAGGACAAGGCCGCGCCCTCGCCGGCCGCCCCTTCCGAGCCGAAGAAGTCCGAGGCCCCGAAGGCCAAGGCCAAGGCCAAGGGGAAGGCCGCCCCGGAGAAGGCCGACCCCAACGCCAAGACCGAGACCGCCACCTTCGGCGGGGGCTGCTTCTGGTGCCTGGAGGCCGTCTTCGAGCGCGTCCCGGGCGTCAAGAACGTCGTCTCGGGCTTCTCCGGAGGGTTCACGAAGAAGCCGAGCTACGAGGCCGTGAGCACCGGGGAGACCGGCCACGCCGAGGTCGTCCAGATCACGTTCGACCCGGAGAAGGTCTCCTACGAGAGGCTCGCCGAGATCTTCTTCGCCTGCCACGACCCCACGACCCTGAACCGCCAGGGGCCCGACTTCGGCACCCAGTACCGATCGATCATCCTCTACCACACCGAGGACCAGAAGGCCACCGCGCTGAAGGTCTACAAGACGCTGACCGACGGGGGGGCCTTCGCCGCGCCGATCGTCACCGAGCTCGTCCCCTACAAGATCTTCTACCCGGCCGACCGCCACCACCAGGACTTCTACCGGAAGAATCGCGCCGACACGTATTGCCAGATGATCATCACGCCGAAGCTCCAGAAGCTGATGATGCACGGCGACATCCCGGCCTCGGATAAGTGACACAATCCGGGCGGAAAAAGCCGCGCACTCCGCCCGGATTGTCGCTATGACCTGGAGACACCGGGTATACTTGGCGCCCTCCCCCCCGGCGAAGCCCGCCGTTCGCCGGCCTCGGGCCGTCGGGGGAACGGGGTTCGCCCGGCCCGTCGGCGGGGGTTTCGTCGTGAAGGTCCAGCTCCTCCCATCCACGGTCTCTCCCGACGGCGAGGCGAGCCAGTACCTCACGTCGTTCCTGATCGGCGAGTCCGTGGCGATCGACGCCGGCAGCCTCGGCATCTACGGGATGCCCGACCAGCAGGCCAGGGTGCGCGACGTCTTCCTGACCCATACCCACATCGACCACGTCGCCACCCTGCCGATCTTCCTGGAAAACGTCTTCGAGGTCGGCGGCGATTGCGTGACCGTCCACGCCACCGAGCCCGTCCTGGACTGCCTCCGCCGCGACATCTTCAACGATCGCGTCTGGCCCGACTTCTTCCGGATCGGATCGGCCGGCAACCCGTTCCTCCGGGTTGAAATCCTCCGGCCCGGCCGGGCCGTCCAGGTCGATGGGCTGAAGATCACCCCGGTCGAGGTCGATCATCTCGTCCCCACCGTCGGCCTGATCGTCGAAGGGCCGGGCTCGGCCGTCGTGATCGCCGGAGACACCGGGCCGACCCAGGAGATCTGGGACCGCGCCAACGCGATCCCGTCGCTCAAGGCCGCGTTCCTCGAATCGGCCTTCCCCGACGAGATGGCCTGGCTGGCCGACGCCTCCAAGCACCTGACCCCCGAGCGGTTCGCCGGGGAGGTCCGCAAGCTCCGGCCCGGCGTCAGCGTCTTCGCCATCCACATCAAGCCGAAATATGTGGAATCGATCGGCCGGGAGCTGGCCCGGCTCGGCCTCTCCGACGTCCAGATCTGCCGGCCCGGCCGGACGTACTCATTCTGACGAGATGTCCCGATCGCCGGACGACGACCGTCGGCGACCGTCCGCAACGAATCGAGAGAAGGGGAGGGGTGAGCGATGCCCGAGCGATCGTCCGCCGGTCGGATCGTCCCGATCGCGTCGTTAGCGGCGGCATTGTCGGCCATCGGCCTCGTCGCCATCGGCCGGGGGGAGCCGCCGAGGCCGCCCCAGGACCCGCCCGCGCCGAAGGCCGGCGCCCCCGCCCCGAAGCCGAACAAGGATTGGTACGCCGTCAAGCAGTGCGGGGCCTGCCACCGGCCGGGCAAGGGGGAGGAGGTCACCAGCTTCGTCCGTCTCGACGAGATCAACATCTGGCGAGACCTGGACAAGCACAGCAAGGCGTTCACCAACCTCGACCCGAAGACCAACGAGAAATCCCGGAGGATGGCCGACCTCCTCGGCTGGGACCTCCAGAAAGACGGCCGCTGCCTGAGCTGCCACGCCCCCGCCTTCGACGCCCCCAAGGCGAAGGAGAAACCCGAGCTGGTGACCGAGGGCGTGAGCTGCTCCGGCTGCCACGGGCCGGATGATCGCTGGATTCGCGAGCACGGGTTCGGCCAGGAGGACTGGATCAAGAGGACGGCCGCCGACAAGTTCCGGAACTGGGGGATGAACGACCTCCGCGACCCGGCGGTGAGGTCCGCCATGTGCGCCTCGTGCCACGTCGGCGACGCCTCGCAGGGCCGGGTGGTCACCCACGAGATCTACGCCGCCGGCCACCCGCCCCTGCCCGGCCTGGAGGTCTCGTTCTTCAGCGAGGCCGAGCCGCCCCACTGGTGGCCCATGAAGGACGTCCCGTACCTCAAGAACAAGCCCGAGGCGCTGAAGAATCAGTACGGGATCGATCAGGCCGCCACCCAGCACGCGAAGCTCGTGGCCGTGGGCGGGGTGGTGGACCTCCGCGAGTCGATGACGCTGTTCGCCGACACCGCCAAGCCGGGCGCCATGCCCGATTTCGCCCGGTTCGATTGCGCCTCATGCCATCACGAGCTCAAGGAGTCGCGCGACTCGTGGAGGCAGGCGTTCGGGTTCCCGGCCGAGCCCGGGCGGCCTCCGTCGGCGCACTGGCCGGCGGCCCTGGCGAGGATCGGCATCGCCGCCGGAGACCCGGCGCAGGCCGCCTCCCGGACCAGGGACCTGGACGACGCCCTGGCCGCCTTCCGCCAGGCCGTCGGCGACCGCCCGTTCGGCGACGACTCGAAATCGGTCGCCGCCGCCCGGAAGCTCGCCTCCTGGGCCGACGGGCTGGCCAAGGCCCTGGACTCGCAGAAGTTCGACCGCGCCTCGGCCCTGAGGATGCTCCGCAAGATCGCCGAGACCGAGCCCCGCGATTATGCCTCGGCCCGCCAGCTCGTCTGGGGCTTCCGCTCGATCCTGAAGGAGATGGACGACAAATCCCCGGACGCCCAGGAGGTCGCCCACCTGATCGACGGCCTGATGCTCCAGCTCGGGATCAACCTGATCCCCCGGGCCGACGGAGGCATCGAACGGGCCCTCGGAGCCCGCCTCGAAGCCGACGACAGGTACGACCCAGCCAGCTATCACCAGACGATGGACGACATCGCGAAGCGCTTGAACAACCTGTAGGGTGCATGAAATGCACCAACCCGCGGCGGGCCACGCCCGCCCTCCGCATCCCTCCTCCCTTCGGTGGGGGACGTCATGCGGAGGGCGGGCGTGGGCTTGGTGCATTTCATGCACCCTACATCAAGGAGAATGCACCCATCATCAATGTGCCGGCCTCGGTGCCGGATAGTCCCTCGGGTCGTCGGAGACCTTCCAGACCTGCCCGGCCCTCATGTACAGCCTCTTCATCTCCTCGGCGTTCAGGGGCCTGGCGCCGACCCGGCCGAACACGCCGATCTGATTGCCGGACTCGTCCACCGCCCGATCGCGATCGACGCCCTTGGAGATCGCCAGGGCGTGGCCGTGGTGGGGGATCTCGTACGTGGCGATCAGTTGAGGAGTGGGCCTCGGGCTGAACCCCATGTTGCCGGGCGTCTCGGGCGAGGTGAGCTGGACGACCCTCATCCCGTTCTTGCCGTCGGCGAGGTAGGCGAACTCGCTCGAATACGTGATGCCCAGCTTCACGTCGTGGAGGTCGTTGATGCACCCCCCGGCGTTGAACACCTGGTCCACCCTCGGCTGCAACGGGTTCTCGATGTCCAGGATCACCAGGCCCTGCTTGCCCGCCGCCACGTAGGCATAGGTCCGGGCGAGATAGATGTTGTGGGCGTCGTCCATCGGCAGCGACGCCACCGGGGTCGGCCGTGCCAGGTCGGTCACGTCGAAGACCTTGATCCCCTCCTCGTCGCAGGCGAACCCGTAGCGGAACTGGACCTGGAACGCGGTCGGGTGCTTCAGGACCTCCTCGCCGACGATCGACGTGACCCTCGGCTTCTTCGGGTCCTCGATCGAGACGACCACGAGCCCGGCGTTGCAACTGATGTAGGCATACGTCCCGGCGATCGAGATCGCCCTCGCCCCGCAGAGGATGCCCCCGGGGTTGAACGTGGTCTCCCTCTCGATGAAGTTGTTCAGGGGGTTGCCGTCGAGCAGCGTCCCCGCCGGGACGGTGATCAGCCCTTCCTCGCGGTCGGTCACGTACAGATATCCATACATGCCGGCCACGGAATCCTCGTGGTTCTCGGGCTTGTGGGTGCGCGTCGGGTCGGGGGCGGCGGTGGCGGGCGAGGCCACGGCGGTGGCGTACTTCGTCCTCACGTAGAACTTCTGGCCCATCGGCGAGAACGGCGCGGTCACGATCCGCTCGGAGAAGCCCTTGTGGTCGATGAACGCCACGTCGAACACGCGGAGGCCGTTCTCCCCGCACGCGGCGTAGAGGTACTCGCCCCTCAGCTGCAAATTGAGGATCTCCGGCCTCTTGAACCGGGCCTTGAGGTTCTCCGCGATGTCGATGCCCGGGTGCTCGTGTGCGTGCTCCAGGAGCCCGCCCTTCCGGACGTGTTCGCGGAAGTTGTCCGGGAACGCGATCTTCTGCAACGAGCTGCCGAGGACCGCCTGGGGCTCCTCGCGCTCGGTGACGACCACGCCGAGGAAGCCCTCCTCGCCGGCCGCGACCCAGCAATACTTGCCGATGAAGTTCGTGTAGTTCGTGCCTTGCATGAGCAGCTTGCGCCATGATGGCGTTGTTGTCCTCACGCGCCGAGACGTGGCAATCCGAGCACTGCTTCGTCTCGTTCCGGCCCGGGAGGTAGTTCTCGGGGTGGAGGGCCCGGCCCTTGTCGGGGCCGTTCTTGATCAGGGTCGGCCCCCCTCGGACGGTGTGGGGGACGTTCGTGCTGAAGGCGATCCCGCTCATCCCCTCGGCCGAGATCGTCTGCTGCTGGACGTAGATCGACTCGCGATTGGCGTTGTAGCTGCCGACGTGGATGGCGCAGCTGGACCTCGCCGGGTTGATCCGGTTGCCGGTGGCGTTGCCGTCCCGCCCGAGCATGAACACGTCGTCGCGCAAGGTCTGGAAGTTATACGCCGTGTAATTGCGCGAGACGTCGCCTTCATTGTGGAGCGCCGGCATCTTCCGGTTGGCCCTCTGGGGGAGGTGGCAGCCGAAGCAGCTCGGGTTCCACGACGAGTGGCAGGCGATGCACGACATCTTCGTGTCGGAGTGGGCCATGTCCTTCTCGCAGCCCGAGGGGACGTCGCCCCACTCGAACCCGCCGCCGGCCGCGACCCGGACGGTCTTGGCCAGCCGGGATTTCTCGTTGTAGTGGCCGCTGGCCGGATCGACCGTGTCGGCCGTCTGGACGACCTCCCAGGCCAGGTCCGGCTCGACCATCGAATTCTGATACAAGCGGCCGTCCCGGACCTCGAACCGCCTCCGGCCCGAGGGCGTCCGCAGGGCCCGGAGGTTCCGGCCGTTGGGGCCGCTGGTGTACGAGGCCGGGCCGCTGGTCATCAGCGTGGTCTTCCGGTCCGCCGTCCCGTGGCAGTCGATGCACTGGATCTCGATGGCCGCGCGGACCTCGCCCTGCAGACGATTGTTGCCGTGCATGTCCTGGACGTAGTGGCAATCGACGCAATGCATGCCCTTTTCCATGTGGATGTCCATCAGGTGGACGGGCACGCCGTCGCGGTTCGGCGGCGGGGTCTTCGCCGCTCCGGGGCGCTCGCGGTACTGCTCGCGGACGGCCTCGGGCATCTTGATCGACGCCATCAACTGCTCGGTCGAGGCCGGCTCGACCGACCGGCCCTCGCTGTCGAGCATCTGGCCGTGGCGGTCCTTCTTGAAGACGGCGCGGAAGACCCAGCCGTGGCCGTGGAAGTCGGCGAACTGGGTGTGGCGGGCCTGCGGGTTCAGGTCGGCCACGCGCTCCAGGAACCTCGGGTTGGACCACAGCCCCCGGGCCGCCGCCTCGTCGGGGTTGGACATCTGCGACTGCACGAACTCCTCGGCCGTCGGGTGCTTCTGCTCCTTCGGATACATCAACTCGCCGTCGGTCTCCTCGTCCCACCACGTATAGCCCACATACGAATTCATGACCGTCGTGCCGGGGTGAATATGACACACCATGCACTGACTCGTGGGGATCGAGCTGGTGAATTTATGCTCGATCGGGTGGCCCTTCTCGTTCTTCGGGATCGTGGGGTCGGGGTTCCTCGTCAGGCCGAGGTGACCGGCGGAGGCATACGGCCCGGAGTGCACGGGCGAGCGGTCATTCGCGTAGACGACGTGGCAGGCGGTGCAGCCGCTGGAGCGATAGTCGCCGGGGTGGTCGTTCGTGCCGAGGAAGTTGAGCGTGGGGTCGAGCAATCGCGTCTTGGTCAGGCTGACGAACACCGGGTCGGTGCGGTTCTTGGTGCCGAACCCTCGCTCGGAGAGGCCGCCCTTGGGCTTGCCGGGGTCGGCGAACGGGTTGGGCAGGCCGACCTCGCCGATCATCCCCCGGCCCCTCTCGAACGTCCTCAGGGTGTTGCCCGGCTGGCTCGCCTCGAAGTGGGGCAGGGGGTCGAGGAAGTCCAGGACGCCCTTCTTCTCGCGTTCCCAGTCGCTCGGCGGGGGGACCGTCTGGATCCGCTGGGGGGTGCCGTTCATGCTGTAGCTCTCGCCGAAGTGGCTGGCCTTCAGCGGGTACGACCCGTTGTTGTACAGGGCCGCGCCCCAGAGCATGGCCCCGTGGGTCATCATGCTCTTGCGATTTTGCATGACTTCATTCGGATGGCAATTCGTGGTCCCGCAACTGATGTGGGCGATTCGGAAGTCCCCCGGGTTGATGAACCGGACGAACTCGGGGGACTCGTGGTTCATCAGCGTATAGGTGCGCACCGGGTTGGCGGAGCCGGCCCAGGAGGCGGGATACCTCGCGGCGACGTGGGCGAGGCCCTTGTCGGCGGCGGAGGCGTCGCCGCCGTGGCAGTCCGTGCAGCCGAGGCGGACGGTGTCCTTGGCGTGGGGGTCGTGCGATCCGGCGTGGCAGTTGACGCACCCCTGGCTCTTGGCGGCGACCATCTCGGGCGCCTGGCCGGAGAGGTCGATCCCGCGGAGCTCGGCCGGCATGGGGAACGCCTCGACCGGCCGGGCGACGACCGGAGTGGGCCCGGGGCCGGGGACCTGGGCGCGGAGCCTCGTCGGCCGGGTGCCGATCGAGACGGCCGCGATCGCCCCGAGGATCAGGGCGAGGGCCGCCAGGGCGGACGCGGCGCGGAGGCGTCGGGGGGGGAGGGGCGTCGCCATGGGCCGGAGACCTCCGAGTCGGGGCCGATTCGAGGCGCGCGGCAGGGGCGACGTCGCCCCTGCCGGGACGATTGCCGGGCAGGATAGCGGTCCGCCCCATCTCGTCAAGCCCAGCTCACCGGACGGCTCGCCCGAGGTGCGGGCGTCGCGATTGTTTCGCTCCCCACTTCCGGCCCGCGACGGCGTTTCGGCCTTCAATCGCCATCTCCGGTCGAGTTTCCCCGTCGGCTCGCCCCGGTCCCGGTCGTCGGGGCGCCGAAAAGACGCCTGAGGGCCGCCCCCCGGCTCGATCGGTCGGCCGGCCGCGGGGCCCGGGCCTTCGACCCCGGGTCTTATAATAAGCCATGATGCAGGAATGCATCACACGGAAGCTTTACCGGAAGCCTTTCGGTCCTTCACGAAAGATTCGCGCAGACGGCTTACAGTGCGACCTCTTCGCTCTTGATCCGTCCGGGGCCGATGGGCCCCCATCTTCGAACGGCACGTTGTGTCGCCGCCCAGCGAGGAGAGCGGCCCCGATCGACGACCGCGCCCGACCCGGGCCGGCCCGTCGCAGGGGGCCGCGCCCCCCGAATCGTCACCAGGGAGAGAGACGCCATGCCCCGCTTCGAACGATCGCCGAAGATCCGAGGGATGAGGACGCCGACGGCGCGCCGCAACCGGCCGAGCCTGGCTTGCGAGGGCCTCGAGGACCGTCGCCTGATGTCCGTCGGCGGCATCTCCAACGTCAAGCTGAACGAGGTGGTCCTGAACGCCCCATCCGGCACCGGCAGCCCGAATAACCGTTACGTCGAGATCATCGGCACCGGGAACGAGTCGCTGGACGACGGCACGAACCGCCTCGAGCTAGTCGTCTTCCAGGGCTACAACGGCGCCAGCGCCCCGACGGGCAAGGCGGCCTACGTCTACGACCTGAAGGGCTCGAAGCTCGGCTCCAACGGACTCCTGGTCGTCGATAACCCGACCAACACGCTGGTCTCGAACTTCAGCCCGAAGGTCGACGCGGCCACGACGTTCATCGACGACACCAATTTCAGCACCGCCAACGGCGTCAACTACACCTCCAGCACGCCGACGGTCGCCCTGGTCTCCGTGCCCGACAGCACGTCGCTGACCGTCGGCAGCTCCTACGCCGGCGAGAGTTCGCTGACGCTCAACTTGCTCCCGGCCGGCGCGACCATCCTCGACTCGCTGTCGTTCGTCTACAACAGCACGCCGGACGTGGCGATCTCCGCGACCGACCCGCGGCCGACGGACATCAATTACGGCCCGTACCTGAACCTCAACGGCGGGACGCCGTCGGCCGCCACGCCGTCGATGGCCACCCGGTTCCTGGGCAACCTCAGCTCGACGAGCCGGACCGACGACTCGACCGACCCGACGTTCCCGTTCTACTACGGCAAGTACGTCAACAACACGACCGACCCGTTCGTCGCCTATGACTCGACGGTCCCGGCCAACGGGATCGGCCAGAACTCGAAGAACCTGCCCTCGACCGGCGGCGTGCTGACCCCGGGCGGGATCAACGGCCCGGTCTTCACCTACAGCCCGACGAGCTACACCACCCAGGAAGTCGCCGGCTCGACGGCCGTCCAGCAGATCACGGTGACCGAGACCAACACCTCCAGCGCCAACTCGGTCCAGTACTCGACGATCGACAGCGGACCGAACGCCGGGACGGCCCAGGCCGGGACGAACTACACGCACATCGCCCCGACGACCCTGTCGTTCAGCGGGGGGATCGGCTCCCATGCCCCGGTCAGCAAGACCTTCCCGCTGACGATCCTGGATGACGGCGTCGTCGCCTCGGGCCTGACGGTCAAGCTGAACCTCTCCAGCCCGTCGGGCGGCGGCTACGTGGATTCCACGACCATCCCGGCGACCGACACGATCATCGACGGCGACGGCCCGACCTACTTCCTCTCGTCCACGGTCTACACCGGCCTCTCGACCGCCGGGACCATCCCGGTGACGATCACCCGCACGGGCCTGACCAGCGTCAGCGGGACCGTCCACATCGCCACCACCAACGGCACGGGCACCGGCGGCGCCAAGGCCGGGACCGACTACACGGCCGTGAGCACCGACGTGAGCTTCCCCGCCGGGGCGACCAGCGAGACGGTCAACGTCCCCGTGGCCGCCACCTCGGTCAACGCCCCGTCGAAGACCTTCACCGTCACCCTGAGCAACCCGACCGGCAACGACGGCCTGAACCCCAGCGCCTCGCTGAACGCGCCGATCACGGCCTCGGTGACGATCCTCAACACCACGGCCCCGCAGCTGCTCCTCCAGCAGGTCGACGCCAACCCGCCGTCGGTCGATGACGCCTACGAGTACATCCAGATCTCCGGCCCGGCCAACGCCACGCTCTACCATACCGGCGTCTTGGTCACGGACACCTCGGGCACCGTCTCCCAGTTCTTCGACCTCAGCGCCAAGACCCTCGGGTCCAACGGGCTGCTGATCATCAAGTCGGCCGACACGACCTCGTGGCAGCCGGCCGCGGGGACGACCGTCCTGACCACCACGTTCTTCAACTCCACCGGCACCCAGCTCTCGCACGGGTCGCTGACGTTCCTGACGATCTCCGACCCGCAGCCGGGCGTGGTCGCCAACGGCTCCAAGCTCGACTCCGGCAACTCCGGCACCCTGAACCTGGGCGCGGGCGGGACGGTCCTCGACAGCTTCGGCTGGACCAGCTCGTCCAGCGACCGGATCTACAGCTCGGTCAACCTGAGCCTCCCGGGCTCGAGCTTCGCCCCGAACGCCGCCGAGAGGCTCGCCGGCAACACCACGCCGAACTCGGCGGCCGCCTGGATCTCCGGCAACCTCGACGACCTCGACGGCCACAGCTCGATCGCCTTCGACCCGTACTACGGCTCCGGCAGCACCCCGCAGTCGATCCAGGGAGGCGTCAACAACCCGTCGCCGATCCCCCTGGGCGCCGTCCTCTCGCCGGGCTACCCCACGCCGAGCTCGACCGTCGCCTTCGGCGGCAACAAGACCGCCCCGGCCGAGACCTCGCTCCTGGCCGTCCAGTCGATCACCCCGACCCGCGACGGCTTCATCCTCCAGTTCAACGGCGACTTCGACCCCACCAACGTCGCCCTCTACAACACCGGCACCCCGAGCGTGACCCTGACCGGCGCCAGCACCGGCCCGATCACCGGCAACCTCGTCATCACCAACCCCAACCCGGCCTACAACAACGTCTCGGGCGGCCAGGTCACCACCGTCAACAACAAGGACGTGGTGATCTTCGTCGCCACCGCCGCCGACCTGCCCTACGGCGTCCTCCCGGCCGACACCTACACCGTGACCGTCGACGGCTCCGACGCCGGCGCCTTCCTCAAGTACGGCTCGCCCAACGGCGGATCGAAGCTCGACGGCGACCGCAACGGCTCGGCCGGCGGCAACTACGTGACCACCTTCAGCGTCCCCACCACGGTCCAGGCCTACCCGCCCCAGATCGCCAACCCGGCCGCCACCGGCGCCGGGGCGATCGTCGGCATCCCCGACTTCGTCGCCGGCAACGGCCAGGACATCAACGTCCCGGGCTACACCGGCATCCCCGTGATCCTCACCAACCCGAGCTCCACGACCCTCACCAACCTCTCCAAGGTCAGCGTCGACATCGACTACGACGGCGCCCTGCTCGACGTCACCGCCGGCTCCGCCGGCAACGCAGGCGGGGCCTTCGTCTTCAGCCCCCAGGGCTCGGCCGCCCTCGCCGGCAAGTCCTACGTCTCCTTCACCATCACCTTCCAGCCCGGCGGATACCTGAACGTCCCGGCCGGGGGCTCGGTCGTCCTGGCCTACCTGACGGCCAACGTCCCCAGCACGGCCGTCTACGGCACCAAGGAGTGGATCCAGCCCAACCGGATCGTGGTCAGCCAGGCCAACTCCCCCACCGGCACCACGATCACCGCGATCCCGGCCATCGATAGCGACTCGCTCCACCTGGCCGCCTACCCCGGCGACATCAACGGCGACGGCCAGGTCGACGTCTTCGACGTCCTCGCCGAGAACGACCTCGCCAACGGCGACGGAGCCACCGCCTACAACAACGCCGACCCCAACCTCGTCGCCGACGTCACCGGTGACTCAGCCGTCGACATCTTCGACGTCCTGGCCATCAACGACTTCGCCAACGGCAACCCCTCCGACACCATCCCCCCCATCAACGACTCCCCCAACTTCAACGCCAGCGGAACCCCCCAGGACCCCATCCTCTGGGTCCCCGCCAACCTCGCCGCCGCGCCCGGCGGCTCGCTGAGCGTCCCCGTCGACTTCGCCCAGACCGACAGGGCCGCCTTCAGCCTGTCGAGCTTCTCGCTGGTCGTCGGCTACGACCCGGCCGCCTTCGCCGTCAACTCCGTGACCGCCGGCTCGCTCGACCGCGGCTTCGCCCTGAGCTACCGCGTCGACGCCGCCGACGGACTGATCTTCATCTCGGGCGCCTCGCTCTCGGGCCAGACGCTCACCCCCGGCACCCTCGGCAGCCTCGCCGAAATCAACCTGACCGCCCGGCCGGGCGCCCCGGCCGGAGGCTCGGCGATCAACCTGATGGCCTCGGCCTGGGCCGGCAACCAGACGCTCGTCACCTCGCTCAACGGCGGCGGCCTGCTGCTGGACCCGGCGCCGACCAACGGCGTGGACGCCGTCGACGGCGTGGTGACCATCGGCTCGGCCTCCCCGTCGTCGCCGTCGTCGTCGCCGCTGCAGGCGACTCTGGCGGCGATCGACTCGGCGCTGGCGGCCTCCGGCGGGTCGATCGCCGGGGGCTCGGCCCTGGCCGACTCGCTCCTGGCCCAGATCGCGGCCGACCTGTCGCAGGTCGCCGCGCCCTTCGAGGTCGGCTCGTCTCTGATCGCCGCGACCCCCGGCACGACCAGGAAGGCGAAGGCCTGATCCCCCGAAACGTCGCGATTCCCGGGGCCGTCGGGACGGCCCCGGCATATTCATAAGAACTTCGAATATAATAGTGCGCATTTGCGCACGCATAATTCATCGTATCCTGTTCTTGCCTTGATTGGACGATGCGATGACGCGTATGATCGTCGCGAATCCGGCCGGTCGGCTGTCGTCGCCCGGGAATTCCGGCGGATTGGTTTCCTGCCCCCGTGACCCATTGAGGAGCTTTCTCTCGATGAAGATGCTCTCCCGAATCGTCGCTGCCGTCGTCGCCGCGCTGGCCCTGGCCTCGGGCGCACAAGCCGACTACCTTGAGCTGTTGCCCCCGACTTCGACGGTCGCCGCCGGCGGCACGGAAACCTTGACCCTCGACCTGGTCGTCACCTCGCCGACGATCAAGCTCGCCGGGTACCAGGCCATCATCGCCTTCGACAAGAACGTGGTCACGATGTCCAACGTGATCCTCGGGTCGGACCTCACGGCCGCCAACGCCGCCGGCCAGTCGTTCACGGCGCCGAACCCGTCCTCGAACTACCTGAACAACGGCGTCCTCTACATCCTCTCCACCAACCTGAACACCGCCGGGTTCACGATGACCAACGGCGGCGGGAGCCACGTCTACGAGCTGGCCAAGTTCACGGTGACCGTGGGCTCGACGTTCCCGACCGGTTCCTCGACGCTGCTGGACCTTGCCGCCACGGCGAAGGTGGGCGCCACGAACCTGACCACGAAGGTGGCCGTCCGGCCCGCGGGCGGCGGCACGGCGACGACCCTGTCGCTCAGCCCGGCCCCGCTCAACGGGATGGACGCCCGGGACGCGATCATCAACGCCCCGAACTCCGTGCCCGAGCCGGCCTCGATGGCGCTGCTGGCCATCGGAGGCGCCGGCGCCCTGATCGCCCGCCGTCGCCGCAACAAGAAGGCCGAGGCCGTCGCCTGAGGATCGGCCCGCGATGAGGATTCCACCCGGGGGGCGCGCGGGCCGAAGCCGACCGCGCGCCCCTCGCTGAGTTTGGTCCGTCGGCGCGCCCGAGTCCGAGGGATGAGGCCGCGCCTTCCCCCCGCCCGCCTGGCCCCGCGTCTCGAATTCGTCGCCTCGCGATGCCCGGCCGGGCCCGCCTCGGCCCGAGGGACCGGGCCATCACGTCGCCCCGATCTCGGGGCGACTCCAGGGATGGTGCCCCCCTTCCGAATCCTCACCAGGGAGCCTGCGATGACGTTCTCCGCCCCGATCCGCCGGGCCCGATCGGCCCGGCCCCGCCGCCTCCTCGCCGCCGAGGCCCTGGAGGCCCGCCAGCTCCTCTCCGTCGCCGACTTCCGGATCAACGAGATCGCCCTGAACACGCCCACGAGCAAGGGCAAGTACGTCGAGATCTCCGGCGGGGCCAGCGAATCGCTCAGCAACGCCACGTACAAGTACGAGCTCGCCGTCTTCGCCGGGGCGGCCTCGAGCAACGCCTCCAACGGCACGGCGACCATCGGCCAGGCGACCTACGTCCTGGACCTCAGCACCACCAGCAACGGCGGGACCGGCAAGCTCGGCTCCAACGGCCTCCTGCTGGTCACCCAGAGCGGCCCGCCCAGCACGTTCCCGATCGATGCGAGCACGCCGAACATCAAGGACCCGCTCTTCACCACCGGCAGCGGCGGGATCACCACCGCCAACTCGCCCACGTTCGAGCTACTCCAGGTCCCGCTCAACGGCGGGTTGACGGTCAACCAGAACTACGCCAGCGGGACCAGCCTGAGCCTGCCGGCCGGGACGACCGTCCTGGACACCCTCTCGTTCATCAACGGGACGCCCGACGGCAAGACCCAGGTGAACTTCGGCGCCTGGCTGAACCTGGACAACCAGGCCGCCAACCTGGGCCTGACCTCGCTCCAGGCCCAGCTCGCCTCGCGGACCCCGGGCAACTCGGCGTTGACCCACCAGAGCGACGACTCGACCGACTCGCAGTTCCCGTTCTACTACGGCGACGCCCCCTCCGGGGCCTCGACCTCCGACGTGTACGTCCCCTATGACCCGACGAAGTCGCAGAACCTGCCGACCACCGGCGGTGCCCTGACCCCGGGCGGGGTCAACGGCGCCATCTTCGTCTACTCGCCGGCCTCGTACACGACCCAGGAAGTCTTCGGCCAGACCGTCCAGCAGCCGATCACCGTGACCGAGACGAACACCTCGACGGCCTACACGGTCAACTACAACACGATCGACTCGGGCAAGGGCGCCGGGACGGCCGTCGCCGGGACGAACTACACGAGCATCCCCAGCACCGGGCTGACCTTCCCCGCCGGCTCCCACGGCGCGACCAGCGGCACCCCGGCCACGAAGACGTTCAACCTGGCGGTCCTCGACGACGGCAAGGTGGACCCCTCGCTGACGGTCAAGCTCGCGCTGACGGCCCCGGCCTCCTCCTTCATCGACACGACCGGCACGACGGCCACCGTCACGATCCTCGACGGCGACGCCCCGAGCTTCACCTTCGCCCAGGCCGACTTCGACGCCACCGGCACCGGCGGCTCGGACGTGATCACGATCAAGAGGGGCGGGATCACCACCACCGCCGCCTCGGTGACCGTCTCCACCAGCGACGGGACGACCTACGACACCAAGCGCACCAGCAACGCCCTGGCCGGCCGCGACTACACGGCGACCAGCACCGTCGTGAATTTCGCCGCCGGGCAGACCACCGCCACCGTCCCGGTCACCGTCTTCAACAACCCGGTCAATGACCGCAACCGCCGGTTCAACCTCGCGCTGAGCAACCCGACCAACGGCGCGGTCCTGGGCACCCTGAACACGGCCACCGGGACGGTCCTGAACACGGTCGTCCCCCCGGTGATCGTGGTGGACGCCTTCGACGACAACCCGCCCTCGACCGACAACTATTATCAGTACATCCAGGTCGCCGGGACGCCCAATGCCACGCTCTACCACGTCTCGGTGGCGATCATCGACGGCCGCAACACGGCCGCGAACGCCCCCGGCAACGTCCTCTATTACAAGGACCTCAGCGGCTACACCCTCGGCTCCAACGGCCTCCTGATCCTCAAGTCGATCCTGCCCTCGTGGCAGACGGCCCCGGCGACCACGGTGGTGACCGACTCGATTTTCGACACGGCCGGCCTCCCGCACTCGTCGTCGTCCTACGTGGTGATCTCCGACCCCCAGCCCGGCGCGGTCTCCAACGGGGCGAGCCTCGACCCGACGATGTCCGGGACGCTGAACCTCGGCCTCGGCGGCCAGTTCCTCGACGGCGCCGGCTACACCAACGGCACGCCCAGCTACTTCGTCTACGGGACCGACATCTCCGTCGCCGGCCAGGCGGCCGTCGGCGGCTCGCCGAACTCGGCCACCCGGATCAACGGCGACGAGACCCCGTTCTCGGCCACGAACTGGGTCTCGGGCACGCTCGATAACCTCGACAACCACGCCTCGATCGCCTTCAACCCCGACCCGAGCGTCTCGGCCCTGGGCGGGATCTCGGGCAACCACCCGATCCCCTCCGGAGTGGTCCTGACCCCCGGCTACCCGACCGTCTCGGCCACGACCTCCTACAGCGGCAACGTGATCCACCCCCGGGAGTCGCTGCTGACCGTCCAGTCGATCACGCCGATCCCCACCGGCTTCATCGCCCAGTTCAACGGCGACTTCGACCCCACCAACGTCGCCCTCTACAACACCGCCACCCCGAGCGTGACCCTGACCGACTCCCTCGGCGACGTCTACGCCGGGTCTCTGGTCATCACCAACGCCAACCCGAGCCAGTCGGCGGCCAGCGGGACCACGATCCTGGCGAAGGACTACGTGACCTTCAAGGTCACCTCGGCCGACCTGCCCGACGGCATCCTGCCGGCCGGCACCTACACCCTGACCATCGACGGCAGCGACGCCAACGCCTTCCTGAGCACCACCGGGCAGGAGCTCGACGGCGACTTCAACGGCACCCCCGGCGGCGACTTCGTCACCTCGTTCGTCGAGCCCACCCTCACCCTGTTCAACCCCACGTCCTCGGCGCCCGGCGTGGTCGTGTCCATCCCCGACTTCGTCGCCGGCAACGGCCAGAACGTCAACGTCCCGGGCAACACCACCACCGGCATCCCCATCGTCCTGACCAACACCGGGAACTCGCCGATCACCGGGATCTCCAACGTCACCTTCTATGTCGATTTCGACGGCGCCCTGCTGAACGTCACCAACGGGACGCTCGCTCCGGGCATCACCGGCACCTTCACCTACGTCCCGCCCTCCAGCGCCAACGGCGGCTACCTCGACTTGCAGATGACCTTGACCGGCGGCTCGCTGACGATCCCGGCCAACGGCTCGGTGGTCTTCGGCTACCTCACGGCGGACGTCCCGGGAGGCGCGATCTACGGGACCAAGGAAGTCATCCAGATCAACCGGATCGTCATCGGCACCAGCACGACGACCCTCCCCTCGACCGATAGCGACGCCCTCCACCTCGTGGCCTTCCCCGGCGACATCAACGGCGACGGCCAGGTCGATGTCTTCGACGTCCTCGCCGAGAACGACCTCGCCAACGGCGACGGAGCCACCGCCTACAACAACGCCGACCCCAACCTCGTCGCCGACGTCACCGCTGACTCCACCGTCGACATCTTCGACGTCCTGGCCATCAACGACTTCGCCAACGGCAACCCCTCCGACACCATCCCCCCCATCAACGACTCCCCCAACTTCAACGCCAGCGGAACCCCCCAGGACCCCATCCTCTGGGTCCCCGCCAACCTCAACGTCCACCCCGGCGGCTCGCTGGGCGTCCCCGTCGACTTCGCCCAGACCGACAGGGCCGCCTTCGCCCTCTCCAGCTTCTCGCTGGTCGTCGGCTACGACCCGGCCGCCTTCGCCGTCAACTCCGTGACCGCCGGCTCGCTCGACCGCGGCTTCGCCCTGAGCTACCGCGTCGACGCCGCCGACGGACTGATCTTCATCTCGGGCGCCTCGCTCCCCGGAGTCGCCCTGACCCCCGGGACCCTCGGCAGCCTCGCCGAAATCAACCTGACCGCCCGGCCGGGCGCCGCCCCGGGAGGCTCGGCGATCAACCTGATGGCCTCGGCCTGGGCCGGCAACCAGACGCTCGTCACCTCGCTCAACGGCGGCAACCTGCTGCTGAACCCGGCGCCGACCAACGGCGTCGACCCGGTCGACGGCGTGGTCACGATCGGCTCGGCCGCATCGACGACGGCGTCGTCGCCGCTTCAGGCCGCGCTGGCGGCGATCGACTCGGCGCTGGCGACCTCCGGCGGGTCGATCGCCGGGGCTCGGCCCTGGCCGACTCGCTCCTGGCCGAGGTGTCGGCCGACGTCGCCCTGCTGGCCCCTCCGATCGGCTCGGGAGACGTGACGATCCCGTCGCCGGCCGCCTCGTCGAAGCCCCGGGCCAGGGTCGTTTCGGCCTGATCCCTGGCCTGGCGAATCCGTGAAACCTCGGCGTGGGAAACGGCGTTCCAGGACGCCGTTTCCCACCCCATTTCCCCCGGCTCTCAGAACGCGATGTTGGCGTTCAGGAACCCGGCGACCAGGGCCGGGACGCGGTCGGAGAAGTTGTTGTAGAGGTCCCGGAAGCCCTGGCCGGGGATCAGGGTCGAGACGCCGATGATGAACGAGACGTTGTCGCTGACCAGGGGCTTGTACTCGAAGCCGGTGGAGAGGTCCGCCCCGATGAAGCGGTTGATGTGGCCGTCGAACAGGAAGTGCTCGAGGACGTTGGTGGCGTCGAAGTAGAGCAGGTTGAAGTTGTTGAACATCTTGAGCTTGGGCGTGAGGTCCAGGTCGAACCCGAGGGTCGGCAGCAACAACCCCGGGTTGACGAAGTTCGCCTGGCCCTGGATCTTGCTGGAGCGGAGGTCCGGCACGAGGCTGAGCCTCTGCACCAGGTTCGCGCCGAACAGGGGGATCTGCTGGCGGTTCCAGAAGCTGAACGGGCCTCCGGCGAAGTTCGGGGCGTCGAGGATCGAATCGAAGCCGGTGGCATGCGAATTGTTGATGTTATGATCGCCCGATGAGTAGAAGAACGACGCCCGGAACCGGACCCAGTCGCGATCGTACGAGGCCTCGATCGCGGCCATCTGGGCGTTGATCGTCTGCGCCTGGTTGGCCAGGGGGTTGAGGCTGTCCCGGCCGAAGGCCCAGTAGAACTGGTGGGTGAGGTTATACCGGCCGATGTGGCCGTCGCCCGCCCAGCCGAAATAGCCGACGTTGACCGAGTGGGGCTGGAACACGCCCACCGGGTCGGGCCGGACGAGGAAGCGGTTCTTGTCGTACTTGATCGACCTGGGGTCGTTGTTATACGTGAAGCTGATCTGGGCGGTATAGCCGGGGAAGATGAAGTCCTGGCGATAATAGTTCAGGAATATGAGCGTCTGCTTGCGGTCGTTGAACGTGTTCAACGCCGTGTTGGTGTCCTTCTCCCACTGGCGGAAGTAGGCGACGTTCCACTGGTCGCGGTTGCCGTTGCGGGTGCCGAAGAAGCGGACGGCCCGGTTGATGTCCGCGAAGAGGAAGCCGCGGAAGTCGGAGATGAACGGCTGGTTGCCGACCCGGACGGAGGTGAAGTCGTACTCGGTGCTGGTGTCGGCCAGCTTCATCTCGAGGAACGCCTCCTGCAAGGCCCAGAACTCCCGGGTCCGGGCGGTGCCCTGGAGGACGTTCGGGCTGACGATCCCCCGCTCGCTGAACGAGAAGTTGCTCACGCCCAGGGTCGGCGCGATCTTGATCCGCCAGTCCACCGGCTTGAACGCGCCGTCGCCGTGGAACAGGTCGAAGGACAGGGAGAAGAAGTCGAGGTTGATGATCGAGCTGTTGCGGCCGAAGAAGTTCTGCTCATTCGGGCGGGCGGTGCTCTCGAACCCGCCGGAGGCCGGCGTGGGGATCGACCTGGGCTCGATGAACAGGATGGCCGAGCCCGAGACGTCCAGGAACGTGTGCTGGCCGAGGATCGGGTAATCGCCCTTGAACACGTTCTGGTTGAACGGGTCGATCTTCCGGCCGGGGACGTAGGGGTATTCGTCGAGCAAGGGGTGGCCCTTGCCGTAGCGGTCCCACTCGGGGAAGCCCAGCCTCCAGCGGTCCTCGATCGGCACGAAGTCGTCGGAGGCCTGCCCCTCGCTCGGCATCACGCCCGAGGGCCCGGTGTAGCCGATGGGCGGGTCCATTTTCGTGCGGAAGAACGGGCCGGGCATGCGGAAGGCATTGGGCGGAGGCGGGGGCGCGGGGACCGGGGCTTCGGCGTCCAGGGGGCGGCGGAGGGCCGGGGGCCTCGGCGAGTCGTCCTCGACCGACGGGCCCGGCATCGGCCGAGGAGACGGCGAGGATGCGGGCGGGGCCGAGGGCGGGACCTCGACGATCGCCGGGGGCAAGGGCGGGGAGTCCTGGCCCCGGGACCGGGACCCGGAGGCGACCAGAAAGGCCGCCGCGGCCATCGCGGCGACCCGGCCTCGCCGGCTCGGGCTGGTAAACGGCGGCATCCGAGGGGCCTCCTGGTCCCTTGAACTGGGGGGATCGGATTCGCGGATCGTCTTCGCCTCCGCGTCCTTGCCTCTGATCGGAATCCATGTGACCCATCTTCAGGAGTTATGCCGGATTTTCCGGTCCCACCTCCTGACCCTTTCGCGAGGGATGATCCGAACCGCACGATCCCGCCGATCTCGCGGCCCCGGCCGGAATTCCGGCGAGATCGTCGCAAGTCGCCGGACCGTCTCGCCGAACACTAGGACGACGACCTCGGGCCGAGGATGGGCCCGGCCGCCCCCCAAGGAGGGACCCCGATCGTGGACCGATCGCGAACAAGATCCCGGGTCGGCCGCCGACCGATCGGCCCGGCCCCGTCCGTGGAAGACCTGGAAGCCCGGGCCCTGATGGCCGCGGACCCCGCCTCGGCCATCCCTCCCGTGCTCACCCAGTCCGACGTCGACACCCTCTTGCAGAGGGCCGCCCGGGCCACCGCCTCCGACGACGCCATCGTCGCCGTCGTCGATCGCGCCGGCAATATCCTGGGCGTCCGCGTCGAGGGCAACGTCTCTCCCGCCATCACCGGCAACACCCAGAATCTCGTCTTCTCGATCGACGGCGCCGTGGCCGAGGCCCGCACCGGCGCGTTCTTCGCCAGCAACCAGGCGCCGCTGACCTCCCGGACGATCCAGGACATCGCCCAGTCCACGATCACCCAGCAGGAGGTCGATTCCAACCCGGACATCTCCGACCCCAACTCCACCGCCCGGGGCCCGGCTTCGTCGCGCCGATCGGCCTGAAGGCCCACTTCCCCCCGGGCGTCCAGTACACCCCCCAGGTGGACCTCTTCGAGATCGAGGGGACCAACCGCGACAGCATCATCAACCCCGGCCCCAACCACGTCCGCCAGGACGTCGTCCAGAACGGCCAGGTCGTCCCCGCCCCGGGCTCCGACGACGTCCTGATGCCCAGCCGGTTCAACGTCCCGACCCAGTACATCCCGGCCGGTCAAGGTATCAATGCTCCCGAATCGTATGGATTCGTCTCGGGGATGCTGCCCTCGGCGCAGTCCCGGGGCATCGGCACCCTGCCCGGCGGGATACCGCTGTTCAAGACCGTGACCGACCCGGCCACCGGCAAGCCCGTGACGGCCGAGGTCGGCGGGATCGGCGTGTTCTTCCCGGGGACGACCGGGTTCGCCTCCGCGGAGAACTCCAAGCTCAACGAGCACCCGTTCCGCGACCCGACCAAGCCCGACCGCTCCCGAGAGGCCGAGTACGTCGCCTTCGTGGCCGCCGGAGGGAGCTCCGGCGGGGGGATCTCGTTCACCGGCAAGCGAGGGGCCAGCCTCGGCCTCCCCGCCTTCACCGACGGCTCCTTCGACCTGCCTTCGGGACGGATCGACCTGGTCGGGATCACCCTGAACGTCTTCGGGGCCCACGGCCGCCAGGGGGTCAAGAACATGATCGACGCCGGGGCCGGGCTCGGCCTGGGCGACACCCTGAGCGGCACGGATGAGCCGATCGCCATCGACCAATCGGCCGTCCCCGCCTCGGCCGAGAAGGCCACCAACTCCGGGACCCTCGGCACCGGCCAGGACGTCCCGAGCGGCTGGCTCGTGACCCCCCACGACGCCCAGGACGGCTCCGGGCTGACCGCCGCCGACGTCAACTCGATCATCGATCGCGGGATCGCCGAGGCCAACCAGATCCGCGCCGCCATCCGCCTGCCCCTGGACAGCACCGCCAAGATGGTCTTCAGCGTGACCGACAAGAGCGGCAACATCCTGGGCCTCTACCGGATGAACGACGCCACCGTGTTCTCGATCGACGTCGCCGTGGCCAAGGCCCGGAACGTGACCTACTACGCCGACCCGGCCCAGCTCCAACCTCAAGACATGATCAGCAACTCGAACGTCCCGCCGGGCACCGCGTTCACCAATCGCGGCTTCCGCTACCTGGCCGAGCCGAGGTATCCCGAAGGGATCGACGGCAACCCGCCGGGCCCGTTCTCGATCCTCAACGAGGACACGATCGGCATCACCGGGTCGCCGCTGCCGGCCTCGTCGTTCCAGACCGTCCAGGGGTTCGACGCCTTCAACCCGCAGACCAACTTCCACCAGCCCTGGAACCTGAACCAGAACGGGATCGTCTTCTTCCCCGGCAGCTCCCCCCTGTACAAGGACACGGGCTCGGGCAAGAAGGTGCTCGTCGGCGGCCTCGGCGTCTCGGGAGACGGCGTGGACCAGGACGACGACGTCACGTTCGAGGCCCTGACCGGCTTCAGCCCGACCGGGGCGGTCCGGAGGTCCGACCAGGTCTTCGTCCGGGCGCGCGGGTCCCCTACATCAAGTTCAACCGCCAGCCTCACGAGCCGTTCAACCAGCCCGGACAGCCCGAGAAGCCGCCGGGAGGCTCGAAAAACATCCTCCCCACGAAGCTGCCGAAGCCGAATCAGACCTCATGAGCCGCCCCGCCCTCGAATCGACCCGGGTGGCATGCCCACGTCTTCGTGGGCATGTCTTCATCCGGTCTGGCTTGTTCATCCGGCATGGGTGAACCGAAGACATGCCCACGTCTTCGTGGGCATGCCACCCGACGGGGCAAGGCAAGACGGACCGATCGGCCGATCCCTCCCCCTCAATCTCCATAAAAAGGCATCGCCATGAATCGATATTTCCAGAGGACGGCCCTCCCGGCCCTCCTCCTCTTGGCGACGGCCGCCCCGTCGCCGGCCGGGATCTTCTTCCCCCACAACGACTACCACCCCACGCCCGAGCCCGGCAAGCCCCGGCATTTCTGCCACACCCAGGCCCGCGCCGGCTTCCCGCAGACCCTCCGCAACCACCTGGAGCCGACCAACGCCGGAGACTCGATCGGCTACTACGTCGGCGGGGGCGGAGGCGGCCACGCCGCCGGCCCCAGGTGCCGCGAGGAAGGCACCTTTGGATGGGACTACCTCGGCGCCTGCTACCCCCGCCGAGTGGCCCTGGGCTGGAACCAGGGGAGACGCTACCAGGGCGGGACCGGATCGTACCGGACCGACGAGCCGTTCCCCGTCCCCAACGTCTTCACCCTCGACCTCCTCGGCGGCCTCCACCGCCGGGGCGAGGAATGACGGGTCGCCTCGCCTCGCCTCGCCTCGCCTCGCCGGGTCGCATGCCCCCTCCAAAATCAAATGTGGACATGCGACCCGGACAACCTCAAACGCACCAATCGAAACAAAACACCCCATCGACGAACTCGGGCCGCCTGGTGTTATTCTCAATTCCATAAACTGTTTCATCCATTGATTTTCACATTTCGTTCCTAAAATCATGACCACACACAATCGCGACGAAAGTTGACGACACTTTTTCCGCCAAATCGTCGAAAAGGGCGGAAATTCGGCCATTTGGTCGCGCGCAGTCGGTCGTGCGCGCGGAGTCATGCAGGAGTTTTCCAATGTTTCATCGCACTTCCCGAAACGGATCCGAGGGAAGGACTTTCGCGATCCGCGCCGAATTTCGTCGGGGTCGCGAAATGGGTCCGATTCCTGGACACTTTGAGGGGCTCGGCGCGCCCTGGATTGACAGGGTGGTGTCAATGGCGGCGGTCCCCCTCAAAAACGAGTGATCGGCGGGTCGGGTCGGTCGCGATGATGTCCCCCGGAAACTTGTCCGGCGCGGGGCGGGATTGCCGTCTCGCGGCCAGGGCGATACCGTGGACAGCCGCGCCGATGTTCCTCGAATTCCCCCCGACCGAATTGAATCGACCCGATCATGGCCACCATCCTCGACGAGATCGTCGAATCCAAGCGTCGGGAGATCGCCTCGGCCCGGAGGCGGATGCCCCTGGACGAGCTGGAAGTCCAGGCGGCCACGGCCCCTCCGGTCCGGGACTTCCGCGCCTCGTTGGCCGGTCCGGGGCCGATCCGCCTGATCGCCGAGGTGAAGAAGGCGAGCCCGTCGGCGGGTGTCCTCCGCGAGGACTTCGACCCGGTGGCCATCGCCCGGACCTATCAGGCCCGAGGGGCCGCCTGCCTGAGCGTCCTGACCGACTCGCCGTTCTTCCAGGGACACTTGACCTACCTCGCGAGGATCCGCGCGGCCGTCGCCATCCCCTTGCTGCGTAAGGATTTCCTGATCGATGAGTATCAGGTCGTCGAGGCGAGGATGGCCGGCGCCGACGCCGTGTTGCTGATCGCCGAGATCCTGGATGACTCGCAGCTCAAGGCCCTCCTGGCCCGGGCCCGGTCGCTCGGGATGGCCGCCCTGGTCGAGTTCCACGACGCCGCGAATCTGCCGAGGGTCCTGGACGCCGGGGCCGACCTCGTGGGGATCAACAACCGCGACCTCGCCCGGTTCGTCACCGACCTCGACCACACGCTCCGGCTCCGCGACCGGATCCCCGACGGCGTCCTGCTCGTCAGCGAAAGCGGGATCAAGGACCGCGCCGACGTCGTCCGGCTCGAACAGGCCGGCGTCGATGCCATCCTCGTCGGCGAATCCCTCATGAAGGCCCCGGATATCGGCGTGGCCGTGGCCCGGTTGCTGGGGCTTTCGGAGGAATAATCGGGGAAAACTCAGAACCGGGACGAGAAGCGGAGGACGTGACCGCCGCCGCTCAGGACGATCAGCTCGCCGGAGGAGGCGCAGGGGAAGCAGGCGGCGACGGCGTCGAGCCGGCAGGGGGTGGAGACGAGCAATCGGAGGCGTCCCGGGGCGGCCTGGAACCAGTCGATCCGGGTATCGGCGACGGCCGCGACGATCCCGGGCCGGAGGATCGCGGCGACCCGGTAGGTGGTGAAGCCGTCGGAGGACCCTCGGCGCGGCCCTCGGACAGGCGGGCCATGCCGTCGGTTTCCTTCAGGTCGAACGACTCCCACGAGAGCCGGCCGGCGCGGCCGATCCAGGCGAACTCGACGTGACCGGAGCGGCGGCTGGCGGAGCTCAGGCCGGGGTTTCGCAAAAGGCCCGGCTCGGCGGACGACGCCTCGACGATGGCGAGGAGCTCGGCGGAACCCTCGTCGGGCCCGGCCAGCAACGCCCATCCGCCTCCGGTATGGATCAGCCAGAGCGGCCCCGAGCCGTCGGGATGATCGATCAGGACGCCGCCGACGGTCGACGACGGCGCCGAGCGGACGGGCCCTCGGGGCGTGAGCGTGCCGACCTCCATCAGGTGGAGCGCCTGGCCGTCCCAGAGCCCGATCAGGCCGATCCCGGCGGCGTCGGGACGGATCGGCGAGAGCCACGGGGACTCCAGGCCGTCCAGCGCCGTGCCCATCGCCAGGCGGAACGGCTCGCGGGGCTTGCGAACGTAAGTGCTCAGGGCGCCAAGACCTCGGCCGCTGGCGCGGAGGACCACCAGGGTCATCCCGGCGTGGTCGCACGCCAGGGAGACCACCGGCAAGTCATACGAGGCGACCAGGGCGACCTCCGAGGTCGTCGGCCGGAACACATAAACCTCGCCGGTCTCGAACCCGACGAAGACGTCTCCCGGACCCGCCGCCGAGCACGCCGCCGAGACCACCCCGGCGCCGATCCGCAGGACCCCGGGGGGCGGCGGGACGGGATCGGAGGCCCGGGGGACGGCCTTGATCGCGAACTCGGCATCCCGGGCGACGGCCGGCGACCACGCCCGGCCCAGGAGCTCCACGATCGCCGAGACCGGCCTCGCCGGGCCGATCCCGGCCGCCTGTCGGGCCTTCAAGGCCAGGCCGAGCAACACCCGATCTCGAACCTCATCGCGGACTTCGGGCGAATCGAGCCGATCGGCGGCGAGGGCCAGCCCCTCGAAGAACCGGGGCGCGTCGGGGGCCTCGCCGGAGGGGTCGAACAGGCTCCGGCCCTCGTCGGCCAGGCGGAGGAGCTCGGCCCCCCGGCCCGAATCGGCCAGGAGCCCGGCCATCCTCAGCCCCGAGGAAACCGCGTTGGCCCCCGGCCTCGCCGCCCATCCCGCGGCGAACTGCTCCAGGGCCAGGTCGGCCCGGCCGGTCTTGGCCAGGAGGAACTCCCCGGCGGCCAGTCGGCCCGCGCCCGAGGCGATCATCCGGGCCGCGGCGGCCCGATACTCATCCAGGGCGAGCTCGTCCTCGCCCATCTTCCTCAACAGGTCGCCGGCCGCCTCGTGGTCCCCGAGGTTCCGGTAGATCTTGACGGCCCGGTCGAGTTCTCCGGCCGATTCCAGGGCGAGGGCGGCGGCCTTCGCGTCCCCCAGCTTCGAGAGGAACAGGGCGGCGGCATCCCGGTACAGGCCCCCTCGGAGCAGGGCGTGGGCGGCCATCCGGTAGTCGTGCAGGAGCTTCCCATAAATGAACGCCGCTCGGCGATGGTCGCCCCGCTTCAGCGCCGCCTCGGCGGCCCGGTGATATTCCCGGGCGAGCTCGGCCAGGACGTCCCGGCCGCCCACCCAGACCCGAGCCGGCCCCCGGCTGGACCGGCCGAGGAGGTCATCCAGGCGATAGGACAGGTCGTGGGTCGGCAGGCGGTCGCCCGGGTCGGGCCGTCCTCCTCGGGGGCCTCCCGGATCGCCCAGGGGGAGGGCGTGGCGGAGGGCCTTCTCGGGGTCTCCGCCCCGGAACTCGTCCAGGAGTGCCCGGAGGGCCGCCGATTGCCGGCCCAGGACGTTCTCTCCGAGGCGGGGGGCCAGGTCCAGCCCCTTTCGGACCAGGCGGGCCCCGGCCCCGGCCAGCCCCTTCAAGCCCAGCCCTTCGCCCATCTTCATGAGCCACTGGCCCAGCCCCAGGGCCGCCCGGCCGGCCATCGTCGGCCCCAGTCCGGTCGGGGCCGGCCGGGGATCGGCGGAACCGATGTCCTCGTTGCCCGGCCCGAGGATCGCATCCTCCACCGGCGTCTCGTCTTCGGGCGAGTCTCCGCCGGGGTCGCCGGGCATCTCGACCAGGATTTCCTCGATCCGGTCGGCCAATCGGGGGGGGTTGGGCAAGGGGGACCAGTCGCGCCAGGGGCGGCGGAGGGCCGTCAGCAGGGCCGAGGCGTCGATCGGCGACCGGCGGTCGAACCCGAGGACGCGGCCCTCGGGCAGGAACACGAGGCCGCGCTCCCGGGTCAGCCCTTCGGCCTCGTCGTCCAGGAGGCCCGGGACGAGCTCGGCATCGACGGGCAACCACAGGCCCGGGGCCATCTTGCGGAGCCGGACCGCGCCGGGGAACGCCTCCCGAGTCGGGCCGTCGAGCGTCACGAGGAGGCCGTCGGCCACGGGGAAGACCCGGCCCGAGGGGTCGAGGTCCAGCCGGCCGCACGCCTCCAGGGCGCCCCGGATGTCGCCGGAGGGCAGGAGCAAGGCGGAAGTCGGGTGGTCCTTTGGCCTTCGGACGAGGCGGAACGGCACCTTCATGACGGGCTCCCTCCGGCTTCGCGAGTCCAGGCCGAGCGGAGGGCGGCGGCGATCCGAACCCGGGCGTCCTGGAGCTGGGCGTCGGTGATCCCTCGACCGGAGGCCGAGCGGAGGGCCTCGGCGATCCGGGCCTCGGCCCCCGGGGTCGGCGGCCCTCCGATCAGGGAGGCCGGGCCGAGCCGGGTGCCGTCGGGCAGCCAGGCCGCCAGGGTCGATCGGAAGGCGTGGAAGATCGCCACGACCGTCCCGGAGGCGTCGAGGATCGCGACCTGGCCGAGCACATCCACGAGCGCAACCAGGCCGCCGGCCTCGGCTTTCGCCACGAACCGGGCCCCGTCGTAGGCCACCCCTCGGGTCACCGGGACGGCCATCGCCCGGCCGGTCACCTGGCGGACCTCGGCCTGGGCCTTGCCCCCGTGGGAGGTGAAGCTCAGGGCCAGAGGGCCGCGGTCCCATCGGATCAAGTGGACATGCTTGCCGGCTTGCAAGACCAGGCCGCCCTCCCCCAGGCTGGCCGAGAGCCGGGGATGCACCCGGGCCTCGGTCGTGGCCAGCCGGGCCGTCGCCCCCCCGCCGACGTCGTGGACCTCCAGCCGTCGCGGGCCGACCCTCCGGGCGATCCTCCGGCCGTCCCGGCTCAGGGCGAACGCCCCGTCTCGGGGCCCGACCGGATAGGCGCCCACGCTCTCGCCCGAGGGCGAGAGAAAGACGCGCAAGGCCCGGCGGCGCAAGGCGTCTTCGGCGAGGACCGCCAGGACCAGCCGCCGCCCCCGGGCCTGGAGGACCCGGCCTCCCAGCAGGTCGGGGCGGCCGTCGGCCAGGGGGACGAACGGCGACCACGTCCCGGCCTCGGTCCGGGCGAAAATCGTGCCGGTCGCCCCGTCCAGGCGGAGCGCATCCCCCTCCGGCGGCAAGGGGAACCCCTCGGACACGATCGGCAGCCTCGGCGGAGGGACGCCCCGGGCCCGGAACGCGGCGAGCCGGGCCCTCTCGGTCGCCCGATCGTCCGGCCCGGGGCCTCGGAAGCAGGCCGAGGGGCCGACGCTCATCAGGTCGATGGCGAAGGCATGCCTCGGGTCGTCCCGGACCCTCAGCACCACCGAATGCAGGTTGCGCAGATACACCCACTCATGACTGATGGGAACCGGACCCTCGGGCCGTCGAGGCGGAGGCCCGAGCCGATAGGCGGTGCAGGTCCGGGCGTTCAGGTCGTAGTGGGCCGCCAGCCATTCCTCCTTGCGTCGCCCCACCACCACAAACCCCCCGGCTACCCCGATCACCGCCTCCACAGGCGCCAGGGGGCGGCCGTCGATCAGAGGCCGGGGGAGCATCTCCATCCCCGGTCCGTTGACCTCCCAGGCGTGGAGGAAGCCCATCGGCCCGGTCGCCGTGAGGAGCCAATCGCCTCCGTAGTCGAAGGCGAAGCGGTCGTCGTCGACGGTGTGGGTGGCCCCCAGGCGGAACGGGAACCCGACCGGCTCGACGTTCCCGGTCCACGCCCCGCGTTTCGCCCGATCCGCTGCGCCCGGAAGGGGTTCGGGATCGCCGGGGATCGTCACCCGGCATCGGCCGACCGGGACGGCCGCCCCCCGGACGATCCGGGACAGCTCCACGGCCCCTCCGGCGTCCACGGCCACGGCGAAGAGACGGACGCCCGGCCCGAGCCGCCTCCCGGCGGCGATCACGTCGTCTTCGGCGAGGCTCCTCGGGTGGGTCAACAGGACCACGTCCCGGAGCCTCTCGGCCTTCGCCTCCAAGACCCTCTCCAGGGCCAAGCCGGGATGGGGGGACAGGTCGCTCGCCTCCAGAAAGGCGCCCAGGGCCTCCGGGCCCAGGTTCGAGGCCA
Organism: uncultured Planctomycetota bacterium; assembly: GCA_963737655.1. Lineage (GTDB taxonomy): Bacteria > Planctomycetota > Planctomycetia > Isosphaerales > Isosphaeraceae > JAQGHR01. The sequence continues at coordinate 1,343,508 of CAVTTN010000002.1, forward strand.
GCTCCGCCCGCCCGTCGGTCGCGGTCGAGGCCAGGAGCAGGGGCCATTTCCTCCGGGCCGCCCCCCGGCCCAGGGCCAGGGCCGCCGCCGCCAGGACGAGCCGGACGTCTCCCCAGGTCCTCACCCCCTGGTCGATCAGCAGGAGGAGCTCCTCGTCGGTCGCCCGGTGCGGCTCCTCCCTGTGAAAATAGAGGAGCTCGTGCTCGGCGAACCGGCGGAGGAACTCCAGTGAGTCCAGGGCGAACTGGCTGGGCAGGATCGCCTCGGGCCGCCCTCGGGTCGTCACGTCGGAGTAGCCGCCGACGGGCAACGCCGTGGCCGCCAGACTCCGGGAGGGCAAGGTCAGGGCCCCGGCAAGATGGGCGACGAGCGGGGCGGACCGGGCGAGCCGGGGGCGCCCGAGGCCGCGTCGAGCGTCTCGATCAGGTCTCTGGGCCGCGCCTCCGCCTGGCGGGCCACCTCGTCCCCGGCCTCGCCGACCGGCCCTCGACCGTGGACGATCCAGTGCCGCAAGTCCTGATCCGTCAATCCGTTGAGTCGTTTCAAGATCCGCTTCTGGAACTCCTCGGGTTCCAGGGACGGCAGCTCGGCGAGCGTCGGCGAGGGGGACTGGCCCCTCCGAAGCAGCAATCGGCCGACGATCGCCTCCGGGTTCGGCGGATCGACGGCGCGGGGCACGTCGCGGGCCAGCATCCCGCACAGGACGCCCGCCCCCCTCATCGGCCGGCCCGCCTGCCGGAACGCCGAGGCCAGGGCCTCCAGCCTCGCCTGCCCCGGTCCCAGGTCGGGCAACCGCCCCCCGGCCCCGATCAGACGGAGCAGATGGAGGACATAGGCAAAATGCATGGGTGGGCGGGTCGAGTGAAGCCCGTGGAGGAACAGGGCCAGCTCGCCGCTCATGGCGAACGTCAGGCCGATCTCGGGCGACTCGGCCGAGTGCTCGATGGCCTCGCCGTCGGCCGACCAGCGGAGGCCGCCGAGCCACGTCCCGTAGTCCTCGGGGATGGCGAAGTATTCATCCAGGCGGCTCATGGAGCGGCCTCCGCCCCGGATCGCCGGATCGCCGCCCGGGAAACCGGCCCGAACCCCTCCATCGCGACGATTTCGCAACCGTCCGCCTCGATCACGAGCAAATCGCCATCCTCGACCCCCAGGGCCCGGAGGATCGCCGGCTCGGGCAGGCCCGGATCGGGCCGGAACCCCAGGGGGCAGAGCAGCCGATCCCCCCAGAACCGCTCCGCGGAGGCGATCGGCGGCAAGGGATGGCCCCGGACGAGCACCTCGTCCCCGGCCCGAGCGACGGAAACGGCTCGCAGGGCCGCCGAAGTCGCCCAATCGGCCCATGCTTCCAGGTCGCTCCGCCGGCACCGGATCGCCGAGGCGGCCCGGGGTCGGTCGTCCCGCCGGAGCCCCAGCCGGACCGGCGACGGAGCCGGCTCATCGGCCCCAAGCGGCCGGACGGGCTGAGGGGACAGGGCCCGGACCAGCGGGACCGCCCGTTCGGAGTCCAGAGGGGTGCCGAACGCCGGGAGCCGACCGCCCAGCGGGAACCACTCGCCCCCTCGTTCCTCGAAGAGATCGACCTCGGGGATGGCCATCACTCGATGGGCGATCCGCTCGTCGCCGTCCTCCCAGAGAACCCAGGTTCGCTCACCGTCCAGGATCACCGCAATCCCCGGCTCGCGGCGAAGATCGGCCAGGGCCTCCAGAGACGAGGCTGGGAACCGGGCCGCTCGGGGAAGGTTCGGGCGTGATCCCATCGGAGACCTCGTGAACGACCCTGAATTCAGGAAGGGCCTTCGGCATCCGCAGAGGACGCAGAGTTCGCAGATAATCCAGATTAAGTGAGAGACTCGACCTTCTTGATTTCACAATCTGCGAACGCTGCGTCCTCTGCGGATGCCGAAGGCCTGAAATGCGGTTTTCGACGGCGGAATTGCTCATCCATTCGAAATCATGGCGAGCGGGAAAAACCCGCCGTGTCTCCTGGATGCTCCATTCAACCCAGTCTCTCCAGGATCTCGGCGGCGCGTTTGCGGAGGTGGCCTCGGGGGCCGGGTTCGGCCAGCCAGGAGGCGCGGTCGGCCAGGTCGACGACCCGTTCGCGGATTCGGGCGATGGCGGAGAGGCTGGGGGCGCCGCCGTCCAGCTCCTTCTCGGCCGCGTCCAGGGCGCGGGCGACCTCCTCGCCGTCGACCCGGCCGGGGACGGCGGCCAGGGCGTGCGAATCGGCCTCGTGGGCGAGCGGTTCGAGGACGCCGTCGATCAGCGCCCGGAGCGGCCCGATCTGCTCCTCGCGGTCCCAGACATAGCGCAGCGGCCAGAGGTCCGTGAGGCTCGCCGCCTTCCGGCCGCACAGCACGGCCGACGCCGCCACCAGCTTCAACAGCTTCACCGCCCGGCGGTCCGAGACCGCGATCCCCAGGTCGCGGACGCGGAAGATGACCTCCGCGTACCGCTCCGAGACGGCCGAGAGGTCCACCTCGAAGACCCGTTGGGAGAGGGTGCGCAGGTCTCCGGCCGTCAACGACGAGGCGATCGGCGGGGCGTGCTCGATCTCCCAGCCGGCGGCCAGGAGCCGGGGCATCGATTCGCGCTTGAGGTTATCGACATGGCATCGCAACAGGAACCGATCGAACAGGGCCCGCAGCGCCTCGTCTTCCGGCAGGCCGTTGGAGGCCGAGAACAGCGAGAGCAGGGGCAGGGCGTGGACCTCCGCCCCCCGGCGATAGACCCGTTCGTTCAGGACCGAGAGCAGGTTGTTGAGGATCGCGCTATTGGCGTTGAAAAGTTCGTCGAGGAACGCGAATTCGGCCTCCGGGAGCATCCCGGTGGTCACCGTGGCCACGGTCCCCTCGCGCAACCTGGCCAGGTCGATGGGCCCGAAGACCTCGTTGGGCTCGGAGAATCGCGTGAGGAGATACTCGAAGTATCGGCCCTGGACGGCCTCGGCGAACTGGCGAATCAAGGCGGATTTGGCGGTCCCCGGGGGCCCGTGGAGGAACAGGTGCTCGCCGGCGACGGTGGCCAGGGCGATCAGGTCCACGACCTCGTCCCGGCCGACGAACCGGGCCTTCAGCGGCTCGACGACCTCGCGGCGGAGCCTCTCCACGGCCTCGTCGCTCATGAGGCCTCCCCCGCCACGAGGTCCACGAACTCGGCCGCCCGGCCCGAGGGCCTCCAGGAGGGGCGGCGGCCGCCGAGACGGGCGAACCTCTCGGCATAAAGGAGCATGAGCCCGGGATGATCGGTGAGGTCCGGCGGGGGATCGGGGCCGTCGTCCAGGTCGGCCAGGACGCCCGAGAGCGGCCAGAGCCTCATCAGGGCCGCCAGGGAGGAGACCAGCGAGTCTCCCGGGTCGATCCCCCGGGCCCGCCGGTAGATCCCGGGCAGGTAGCGGAACGTGAGGTCCGCCGAGAGGTGGTCCGAGGGCGAGGCCGGAGGGCGAGGCAGGGCCAGGGACCGGGCCAGCTCCTCGGGCCTCTCCTCGCGATCGACCAGCGCCCGGCACGCCCGGAACACCACGGCCGCCGCGGCTTCGGCCACGCCCGGCTCGAACGGGATGGCGGGCCCGGCCACGTCCAGCGCATGGACCGCATACGCCCCCTGGAGGACGTCGCGAACCACGCCCGGGGGCTCGGGGCCGTCCTCCCCCCGAAGGCCAAGCCGAACGCGGCCCTCGGAGAACAACCGGCGGAGGAATTCGGAAGGCACGGCGGTCATGGATGCGGGCCCGAGCCGGACGGTTCGCCAGCGACGCCCTTCCAGGATACTGCAAGGGACGGCGGGAAGGGAGCGTCCTGTCGGGCGGAGCCAATCCATCCCGATGTCGGGTGCATGAAATGCACCACCCATGCGGCGGCGGACGGCCGCCTGCCGCCTCGTTCCTGCCTCCTCATCACCGATCATCCGGGAGGAGGGTTCGGGAGGCGGCCGTCCGCCGCCGCATGGGTGGTGCCTTTCATGCACCCTACTTACGACGACGTTCCTCCGGGGCGGCCAGCCGTTTGAGGAGCTCGGCGGCCTGGCTGCCGGCTTCTCGGCGGAGGGCGGATCGGCCCTCGTCCTTCAGGGCCCGGGCCAGCGCCTGGCGGTCGATCTTCGGCTTGGAGAGGGTGCCGCCGACCCTCATGGTCAGCTTCTCGTTCGGCCCGATCGCCTGGTCCGCCGCGAGGCCCAGCCCCTTCGCCGCAAGGGCTGATCCGAGAGGCACTTGCACCCAGAGATCGAGCGTCTTATCCAGCCCCACGGCCCCATCCACGCTCAGCGACGCCCCCCGGCCCACCGGGATCGTCAGCCCTTTCTGGTAAACCTTGCGGTCGGACATCGCCACCTTGACCGTCTCGTTCAGGACCACTTCGGGCTGGCGGCCGTTGGTTGCCAGGTCGAGGATCTCCCGGGCTGCCGGGCCGGGGCCGAACCGGACGTCCTCGAACTGGACTTCCCCGGCCAGGGTGACCTGCCGGCTCGCCTCGCCGCCGATCGGGAACTCGGCGCGATCCAGGACGGCCGAGACCTTGCCGCGGACCTCCGTCGCCTCGTTCAAGATCGGCGCCGCGTAGGACAGCAGCCGCCGGGACACCTCGTCGTCGATCGTCGCCCCGCGGACGGCCGAGCCGGGCAGGAGCCTCAACGTCGCGCCCGCCTCGTCGACCAGCGAGAGATCGGGCCTCAGATCGACGCGCCCGCCGTTGAGCGTCCCGACGATCGGCTCGAACGCGACTCTTCCGCGGGCCATGTGGAAGACGACCGGCGCCGGCCCGAGCCGGAGGCCGGAGGCGTCGGCGCGGACGAGGTCCAGCCCGCCGTCGGCCTCGATCTCGCGGAGGAGGTCGCCGGCCAGAGGCCCCCGGAGGCGGATCGGCCGGGCCGTCGCCTCGACCCTGGCGTCGGCCGACACGTTCGAGGCCACGAACGCATCGATCGTCGCCGGATAGACCGCGATCGGCCCCTGCAAGTCGGCGATCCGCCGCCCCGACCACTCGGCGATCGTCCCGGAAAGCCCGGCGTTGCCGTAACGCGTGGCCACCCCGAGCGCCGCCAGGGCCACGCGATCGGCCTTGCGGTCGTAGGTCGCCTGGATCGCCACGCCGGACGGGCCGTCCAGCCCCTTGGCCGTCCCCCCGAGCCAGGCGGCCTGGGCCCGATCGAGGATTCCCAGATCGGCGTCGATCCCTCCGTCGATCGTCAGGGGAAACGCGCCGAACAGGCCGCCGATCCGCAGCCCTCCGGCGGCGATCTTCAGGGAATCGCCCGTCAGGTTGGGCAAGGGTTCCAGCGCCACGGCCCCCTTGGTGGTGTCGAATCGCCCCTTCGCGGCCAGGGAGAGCGAGGCGCCGGGGTCGGCCGTGGTGAGCTTCCCCCGGAACTGGGCGACGTCGAGGATCGAGCCGTCCCAGGAGCCCCAGAGCCTCGCGTCGGCCCGGCCCGAGCGGTCCCCATAGAACACCGGCAACGAGCCGACCGCCGAGAGGGCCATCCCGGCCGTGGTCTGGGTGGCCGAGGCCGCCACCGAGGCATCCGGCAAGGTCACCGCCACCGTCGCCCCCGACCATCGCATCGGCAGCCCGTTCGGGGCGATCGGGCCCCTGGCCCCGGCCTGAATCCTGGCGAATTCGCGGCGGAACGGCTCGGCGGTCAGCCCTCCGACGGCCGCTCCTTGAATGTCCCCGCCCAGCTTCGCCGAGAACCCCGCCGCGTCCCGGCGATAATCCGCCTCGAACCGGCCTTTCCCGGCGAGGCGGACCCCCTGGAAATCGACGAGGTCATGGAACTCCCGCTCCAGGCCGGCGAGATCGACGGTCGCGACGACGTGGACGCCCTCGTCCAGCGAACCCGACCCCTCGGCCGCCAGCCAGGACGAGCGGATTCCCAGTTTCTCGACACGGGCCCCGCCGTCCCGGGCCACGACCCCGGCGGTCAGGCGGAACGGGTCGCGGACGGCGATCGGCCCGGCCCGGCCCGGGTCGTTGGCGACGAGGTCGGCGAGGTCGGCGACGACCTCAAGCCTCTGGGCCCCGGCCTCCTCGCGGACGTCGATCCGCACCCGGGCCGTCCCCGTCTTGAGGCTCAGCCCCTCGCGGAGCCGCAACGCCCGGGGGGCCTGGCGAGACACGGCGGCCAGGTCGATCCGGGCCTCGATCGAGCCGGGCGAGCCGGGAAGGGCCGGGATCGCCCCCCGGGTCCGCACCGAGCCGACCGGGCAGGCGAGGTCCAATCGCCGAACCGTCAAACCACTCGGGGTTTGCGCCAGGTCCCACGTCCCCCCGAGAGAGTCCACAGCGATCCGGTCGCCGCCGAGGGCCGGTCCGGTCGCCTCGCCGTCCAGGAGCCGGGCCTCGCCGGTCAGGGTCACCGATCCCGAGTCGCGACGGATGCCGATCGTGCCATCGAGCCGACCCCGGACGCTCACGCCGCCCCCCCGGGCCACCGCCGGCCACCGCCGGGCGGTCAGGTCCAGGCTCAACCCGGCCGAGGGGTCCAGTTGCCCCGAGACCGCCAGGCTTTCCCCGTCCCCCTTGCCCAGATCAAGCTGCCAGGTGATCGGCGCGTTTCCGGGAGGGACGGTGGCGGTCAGGTCCAGGCGATCGGCGACGAGATGCTCGGGCAACTCCGGGCTGCGGAGCCGGAGCGACCCGTTCACGACCTTCACGACCACGTCGGGCCGGGCCGTCGGCGCCGGAGGAGGGGCGGGATCGGCGGGAGCCGCGACCTGGGGCGGAGGGCCGCCCAGGAGCGCCCGGACGAGGTTGATCGAGCCGTCCCCTCGCCTCTCCAGGTCCAGGGCCGCCCCTTCAAGGACCACGGTGCCGAGGTGGGGACGATCGGTCAGCAGATGCCACAACCCCCGATCCCACTCGACCTTCGGCGCCGAGACCAGCGCCTCGCCGTCGGCCCCTCGAAGGACCAAGCCCTCGGCCCGGATCGGCCCGAACCACGAGAATTGCAGGCTCGCCGCCTCGACCCGCCCGCCGCCGAGGCTCGAATCGACCCGGCTCATAATCGTCCGACGCATCGGGCCGGTGCCCAGGATCCAGGGCACGGAGGCGACCGCGCCGATCAGCAAAATCAGGAGGGCGAGGCCGACCTTGACGAGCCGCCGTCGCCACCGCCGGACGGGGGGATGCACATCCATGAATCTCGGCCTCCATGCCGGCTCGAAAATCCGGGGGGACGGGGCGCGCGGAATCGCGGCGAGGATCGACGGGCCGGGCCGATCTTATACATCGTCCGAACCGGGCGGCCAACGCCAGTCCGGCCTCCCGTCCGAGGGAAGAAGACCAACCGCCAAGACGCCGGGATCGCCAAGGGGAAGACGAGGAGAGGAAGAGAGTTCATGAATTCACCTTGGTTTTTTCTCTCCCTCTCCTCGTCTTCCCCTTGGCGATCCCGGCGTCTCGGCGGTCCCATCCCCTCAGAATTCCGCGTTGCGGGGCGTCCTCGGGAACGGGATCACGTCGCGGATGTTGGCCATCCCGGTTGCGTAAATGATCGTTCGTTCAAATCCGAGTCCGAAGCCGGCGTGGGGGACCGTCCCGAACCGGCGGAGGTCGCGGTACCAGTGGTATTGCTCCTTGTCGAGCCCCACCTCGTCGAGCCGGGCGTCGAGGACGTCGAGCCTCTCCTCCCTCTGCGACCCGCCGATGATCTCGCCGATCCCGGGGGCGAGGACGTCCATCGCCGCGACCGTCCGGCCATCATCGTTCACTCTCATGTAGAAGGCTTTGATGTCCTTGGGATAATTCATGACCACGACCGGGCGGCCCACCAGGGTCTCGGTCAGGTAGCGCTCGTGCTCGGACTGGAGGTCGATCCCCCACTGGACCGGGTATTCGAACTTGGTCCCGCTCGCCACGGCCTTCTCGAGGGCCGCGATGGCGTCGGTGTAGTCCATCCTCTCGAAGCTTGCCGCGATGAAGGTTTCCAGGCGCTGGATGCATTCCTTGTCGATGTGCTGGGCGAAGAAGGCCATGTCGTCCTGCCTCTCGTCCAGGACGGCCCGGAAGAGGTACTTCAGGAAGGCTTCGGCGAGGTCGGCATCGTCGGAGAGGTCCGCGAAGGCGATCTCGGGCTCGATCATCCAGAACTCGGCGAGGTGCCTGGTGGTGTTCGAGTTCTCGGCGCGGAAGGTGGGGCCGAAGGTGTAGACGCGGCTCATGGCCAGGCAATACGCCTCGACGTTGAGCTGGCCGGAGACCGTCAGGCTCGCGGCCTTGCCGAAGAAATCGGCCGAGAAATCGACCTTGCCGTGCTCGTCCCGGGGGAGGTTGGCCAGGTCGAGGGTCGAGACCCGGAACATGGCGCCGGCGCCTTCGGCGTCGCTGGTTGTGATGATCGGCGTGTGAATCCAGAAGAACCCGCGTTCATGAAAGAATCGGTGGACGGCCATCGAGAGGCAGTCGCGGACCCGGGCGATCGCGCCGAACGTGTTGGTCCGGGGCCGCAGGTGGGCGACGGTCCGCAAATGCTCGAACGTATGCCTTTTTGCGGAAACCGGGTAGGTGTCGGGGTTCTCGACCCCGCCGACGACGACCACCTTGTCGGCCTTGACCTCGAACTTCTGGCCCTTGCCCTCGGAGGCCACCAAAGTGCCCTCGACCCTCAGGGCGCAGTGGGTCGTCAGGTGGAGGATTTCGTCCTGATAGTTCGGCAAGGCGGCCTCGGCGACGACCTGGACGGCGTCGAAGCAGGAGCCGTCGGAGATCTGCAGGAAGGAAAGCCCGGCCTTGGAGTCGCGGCGGGTGCGGAGCCAGCCTTCGACGACGACGGGAGAGCCCAGGTCGAGCCGTCCGGCGAGCAGATCGTGGATCGTGAGCGAGGTCATGACGGTCCCTTCGGCGAGGCGGCGAGGAGGAATTCCTCAACGACCCCGAGTTTGCCACCCGGAGGGCGATCGGGCAAGCGGAAGGGCCGGCCTCGCCCCTCAGCCGCCGTCCCGCTTTCGCACCCGGGCGCCGGGAACGAGCACCGGGGCGGGCGTGTTCCGCGTCCGGCTGTAGACCTCGACGATCCGGCCCGGGCCCGGCGACACGGCGTTGGCCTTGTCGTCGCCGAACCGGAGGGTCAATTCGTCCCCTCGAAGCATGTAGAACCCCTTCCGCGTCTCCTCCCGCCACGCCGGCCCCTGGGGGTGAAGCCTCGTGTAGACGATCCGGGGCCAGGGGTCCCCCGCCAGTCGCTCGACCCGAACGAACGTGCGGACGCCCGCCGTCTCCTCGGACCAGATCCCGTCGGCCACGACGATCCGCCTCTTGAGGGGCACCTGGTCGTCATCGGTGTAGCCCCAGAGCGACTCCCACCGCCCCTCGAACTCCGAGGCCGGCTCCGGCTCCACGACCCGGCGATACACCTCGACCACGCGGCCCGGGGCCGGATCGACGCTCGGCGGGGGCGGGCCCCCCTTCCGGTCGTAGGCGATCCGAAATTCGTTCGCCTCCTTGCGGTACGACCCGACCGTGTGCGACAGGGACATCCAACTGGTGCCCCCCTCGGCGCAGATCCAGCGATCGAAGATCGGCAGGGCCGGCGAGGGGCGCCTCTCGACCTCCCAGTACAGGCTCGAATTCCGGATCCCTTCCCTCCAGGTCGATCCCTGGACGATCAGGGGGCTGGGATCGCCCGGTTGGAGCCCCCACCCCCGCGAGCCGGCCAGGGGGTCGCCCAGGCGCTCCGCGAACCGCCAACGCCCCTCGAACGCCGACTGCGGCTCAACGCGGCGAACCGGGCCCTCGCCGAGAGGTCCGGCCTGGCAAACCAACAGGGCCATTCGCATCAGCAGAGCGGCCATCCGATCGAACATCGGTTTTTTTCCGTTCGGCTTTCTGTCCGGCAGAACCTAATAATTCACGGCCATCTGCTGGAGGGTCTTCTCCAGCTCGACGATGAAGGTTTCGAGACCGTGGGCGTCGGCGGCATTCCGGGTCTTCACGCTGGCGAGCGACTCTCTGGCGTAGGCGTTCAGCTTGTTTCGCGCGTCGATCACGTGGCGGATCGACGCCTGGTTCGCGTCCCGGGCCTCTCGGGCAACGGCCTGGACCGCGGTTTCGGCGGCGCGTCGGGCGGGGGTGTCGGGAGCGGCGCTCGGCCAGAGGATCTTGCCGTCCTCGTTCAGGAGCTGCTCGCGAGGGACCGTGGGCGAGGGACGGGGCCTCGGGCTCGGGCTCGAGCCCCTCGACGTGCCGTTCCAGCTGGGGAGCGAGGTGATCGCGTTGTAGAGGGGCGCGAAATTGGTCGTGGTCAACGGGGCCGTGCGGATCACGGCGGGACGATAGAACTGGTTCGCCGACCGATAGCCGGGGCCGACGATCCCGTTGCCGACCCCATAGCCCGAGCCGTAGAACGAAGGTCCGCCGATCCCGACCCCGTAGCCCGAGCCGTAGCCCGAGCCGTAGAAGGAAGGTGCACCAAGAAACCCAACCGAGCCATAGCCGGAACCGAGGCCGTAGCCCCCGAACTGGCCGACGTTGGGATAACCCGGCGTCCCCCGGATCAGCTGCGCCTCGACTCGGCCGATCCCGAAGACGCCCAGGACGACGAGGAGCGACGCGCACCAAGCTTTCAGACCGCCCATGAGAGTTCCTCCCGGACTTCGTGATCTCGTCGCCTAGCGTTGCAGGGCCTTCCGGATCGCCGGCTCCAGCCCGTCGATGGGCACGTCGATGGCGATGACCTTGCCGTCGCGATCGACCAGGAGGCTGGCCGGGATGTGGGTGACCCCGTAGGTCTTGAGGAGGCGGGCCGCGTCCTTGCCGGCGATCACGCCGGTCCACGACATCCCCTGAGAGACCAGGAAGCGGCGGACCACGGGGAGGGCCTTCTTCGCGTCCCCGACGTCCTCATGAAGGGCATCGACGTTGACTCCGAAGATCTCGAACCCCTGTCCCTTGTACTTCTCGGCCAGCGCGTTGAGGCGGGGGATCGCGGCGACGTTCGGCGGGCACCAGGTCGCCCAGAAGTCGATCAGGACGACCTTGCCCCGGAACCCGGCCAGGGCGACCTTCTCGCCGTCGGCGTCGGTCCCTTCGATCGCGGGGGCGGCCTGGCCGAGCAGCTTGATCCGGTCCATCCGGGCCTCGAAGTGGGCCTTCATCGCCGGGGGGGCGTCCGGGCTCTCGCAGGCGAACGCGCAGAGCTTGCGGGCCTCGTCGTAGCGGCCCGAGCGGAGGAGGCGTTGCAGATAGGCCTCGGCGATCCCCGAGGCGATTTCGGGGTCGGCCTTCGCGGCGGCGCCCCCGGCCTTCAGGAACGCGGTCAGCTCGGCGAAGGAACGGTCGAACTCGCCCTTGTCGGCGCTGGCCAGGATCTTGACGAAGGTCGCCAGGGCGCGGGCCTCGCCGCCGGCCTCCTCCGAGGCGAGGCAACGCTCGGCGGCCGGGGCGGCCTCGGCGCAGAGGTCGGCGTCGATCGCCGCCCGGAACAGTCCCAGGAAGACCGGATCGGCGTCGGCGCCCTTCACCCGGGCCGACAGCCGCGAGAGGTCCGCGATCCGTCGTCGCTCCAGGTCGAGGAAATCCCGCCGATACGACGCGTTCAACTCGTCCAGGGACTGGAAGGCGCCGGGAGTCTTCGAGGGTTCCTGGGCCGCGATCGGGCCCGGGAATCCGACGGAGATCGTCCACAACGCCAGGACGAGCGCAAGCTTCCGGGCCGTTCTCGCGGAGGCGATGGTCATCGAGATGTCCCTTCCGGCAAGGCCTGGCCGCTCCGCTCCGATCGTCCTCACAACTCGACGCGATCGCGGGTCGGGCGGGACGCCCGGACTCCCGGCGGACTCGTCTTTCGAAAGGATGATTTCGTGACAGATCAGGCTGGGGCACAGATTGCTTACCGGCAGCAAACGTAGACCTGGGCGCCGAACGAGTCAAGGGTCCCTTCGCCGGGTTCTCCGAATCTTCAAGGCCGGTCCCCGGCGATCGGGGCCGGGGTCGCCGTCGCCGGGCCTACGGGGTGGCGTCCCAGAGGCGGACCTCGCCATCGGTTCCCCCCGAGGCCAGGACGTTTCCTCCGGGCCGGAAGCTCAGGCCGAGGACGCGGCCGGCGTGGCCCTTCAGCTCGAGCGTCTCCCGGCCTCGCTCGGGGTCCCAGATCCGGACCGAGCCATCGGCGCCGGCGGAGGCGATCCTCGATCCGTCGGGCGTCCAGGCGAGGGCGAAGATCCAGCCGGTCCTGGGGCTGAACGAGCGGAGTTCCCGGCCGGTTTCCCTCGACCAGACGCGGATCGTGCCGTCCTGGCCGGCGGAGGCGACGCGCTTCGCCTCGGGGTCGAAGGCGACGGCCGAGACCGCTCCCTGGTGACCCTTCAGGACCCTCGACGCGTGCCCCGAATCGAGCCGCCAGAGCCGGACCGTCCCATCGGCGCCGGCCGAGGCGACGAGCTGGCCGTCGCGGGTCACGGCGAGGTCGTGGATCGGGCCGACGTGCCCCCGCAAGGCGCTCATCTCGAGGCCCGAGCCCAGGTCCCAGACGCGGACGGCTCGCTCGGCCGACGACGGCGGGACCCCCTTGCCCTGGAGGCCCTGGACGATTTCCCGAGGCTCGCCCCCTCCGGTGATCAGCCGGAGGCCGTCGGGGGCGAAGATCGCGCGGCCGAGCGGCTCGTCGGGCGTCTTGAAGGTCCCGACGATCTTCCTGGAGGGCCATTCGCGGACAGCCACTGATCCATCAAGGCTCGCCGATACCATCAACCGGCCCGAGGGGTCGATCGCCGGGGGGAACGGGGCGGGGAGGTCGGTGATTTCCTGCGAAACGCCGTCGGGGAAGGGCCGGATTGCGATCCCTCGGTCGGTCGCGATGGCCACGGACCGGCCGTCGGGGAAGAAGGCGAGGCCGACGATCGGGCAAGCCGGGAGGTCGGCCCTCCAGATCCGCGAGCCGGGGCCGTCGTCGAGGTCCCAGAGCTTGACCGTCGCGTCCTGGCCGGCCGAGGCGAGGAGGCGGCCATCGGGGCTGAACGCCACGCTGAAGACCGGCGCCGAATGCCCCGCGAACGAGGCGAGCTCCCGGCCGGTCCTGGCGTCCCAGACCTTCACCGAGCGATCGAGGGCGCCGGAGGCGATCCTCCGGCCGTCGGGGCTGAAGGCGAGGCCGTCGATCCGGGCGGAAGCGGCCCGGAAGCTCAGGATTTCCGCGCCGGACCGGGCGTCCCAGACGCGAATCGTCCGATCGGCGCCGCCCGAGGCGAGCGTCCGGCCGTCGGGCGAGAAGGCGACGCAGCGGGCGGCCTCGGCGTGGGCCGGCAGGCGTCTCCGCTCCCGGCCGGTTCTCGCGTCCCAGAGGATCACCCGGCCATCGGCGCCGGCGGAGGCGATCTCCTGGCCGTCGGGCCGGAAGGCCACGCCGAAGACCGGCCCGGAGTGGCCCGGGAGCGTCAAGATTTGGTCGCCCGAGCTCGTGTCCCAGACGCGGACCAACCCGTCGGCGCCCCCGGAGGCGATCGTCGAAGAGGACGCGCCGAAGGCGACGGCCGACGCCCATTCGCCGTGGCCGGGGAGGGTGGCCCGCAAGGTCCCGGCGGGGAGGTCCCAGATCCGAACCGCCCCGTCCGCCCCGGCGGTGGCCAGGAGCGTCCCCCCTCGGCTGAACGCCACGCCGAAGGCGGTGCCGTCGTGGCCCCGGAGGTCGCAGGCCCGGCGGTTGGTCTTCGCGTCCCAGATCCCCAGCCCTCCGCCGTCGTCGGGGCAGGTGAAGCGGAGGGTGTCGGGGACGAACGCGACCCCGCAATTCACGGCGTTGTGGCCGCGGAGCGTCAGCTTCTCGGCGTGGGCCTGGCGCTTCAGATAAGACCATTCCCACTCGCGAAGATCGGGGGGACACGCCTCCAGGAGGCGGTCGAGCCCGGGGACGTCGTTCGAGGCCAGCGCCCGTTCGGCGGCGGCGATCCGGTCGAAGTAGCCGTCGATCTCGGCCTGCTTGCGGGCGATCGCCTGGCGGCCGAGCTCGCCTTCGGCATTTTGGCGGCCCCGGGCCTCGATCTTGAGGGCGGCGGCGGTCTTCTCGGCCTTCTGACGGAGGACGATAGCCACGTCGATCGTCGCGGCCAGGAGGACGCAAACGCCCAGCAAGGCGGCGGCCGTCGGGCGCCTGCGGGCCCACTTGGCGACCCTCTCGGCCGACGAGGCGCGGCGGGCCTCGATCGGCTTGCCCGAGAGCCAGCGGTCGAGGTCGTCGGCCATCGCCTCGGCCGTCGCGTACCGCCGTTTCGGGTCTTTTTCGAGGCATTTCAGCGCGATCGTGGCGAGGTCTCGGGGCACCCTGGGATGGATCCGCCCGGGGGGCTCCGGCTCCTGCTCGCGGACCTTCCGCAGGACCTCGACCACCGATTCGCCCCGGAACGGCGCGAGGCCGGTCAGGAGTTCGTAGAGGATCGCGCCCAGGCCGTGGATGTCGGCGGCGATCGTGACGGACTCCCGGCGGCCCTCGGCCTGCTCGGGGGCCATGTAGGCGGGCGTGCCGACGATCGAGCCCGACTTCGTCGAGCGCCGCGTCCCCCTCGACTTTCCTCGCCAGCCCGAAATCGGCGACGTGGGGGCGGCCCTGGCGATCGAGGAGGACGTTCGCGGGCTTCAAGTCGCGGTGGAGGATGCCGCGTTGATGGGCGTAGTGGACGGCCCGACTCACGGCGGAGACGATCTCGGCGGAGCTTCGCGGGTCGGCCTTCAGCCGGGGAACGTGGCGGGCGAGGCTGCCGCCATCGACGATCTTCATGCTGTAATATGGGCGGCCGTCGTGCTCGCCGACCTCGAAGATCGGGACGATCCCGGGATGGTCGAGGTGGGCGGCGGCCTCGGCCTCGCGGCGGAACCGGCGGAGGTCCTCCTCCGTGGCGAGCCGGCCGTCGGCGATCATCTTCAAAGCGAGGACGCGGTCGAGGCTCACCTGCCGGGCCGCGAAGACGACGCCCATCCCGCCCCGGCCGAGCTCGCCCATCAGCTCATAATCGCCGAAATACGCGACACGGCCCCCCTCGGCCGGGGCGATCGGCGAGGGGAACCGCACCACGTCGGGCCATTCGGATGTCTTCAAAGGGTCGGCCAGGCGATCGACGGCGTCGAGGTCGGCGAAGAAGGCCGAGAGCTCGGCCGAGTACTCCGGATGGAGGTCGATCCAGCCTCGGCGATCGGGAGGGCCTCCGCATTCGGCCGCTTCGAGGTAGGAGGCGAGGACGGCCTCGAACCGGGGGTCGGCCTCGGAGTCGTCGAGACGGGCGCTGGCCATCGGTCCTAGCTCTCCTCTCCGGCGGCGAGCCTGGCGCGGAGGGCCTTCAGCCCCCGGTGCAGCAGGCCGGCCACGGCCGGCTTGGTGGTGCCGAGCGCCTCGGCGATCTCGGCCAGGGGGCAGCCCTGGAGGTGGTGCATCTCGACGGCCCGTCTCTGGCCTTCGGGCAGGGCGGCGAGGGCGTCGGCCATCCTCAACAGTTCCTCGGCGCGGATCGCCCGGCCGCTGGGCGAGGTCTGGTCGGCCGGCGGGCCGGCGTCGGCCGGGTCGATCGGGACTTCGCGCTCGTGGGACCGCTTCCGGGCCCCCAGCCGGCGGACCTCGTCGGCCAGGTTGTGGCGGAAGATCGCCCGGAGCCACGCCGCGGTCTGCGCATCATTGCGAGGCCGAGGCGCGGCCCGGTGAGCATCCAGGAGCGTCTGCTGGACCACCCCCGAGAGGTCGATGGACGATCGGAGCCGACGCGACACCTCGACCCGGGCCAGGAGGCCCAGGTACTCCCGGAACCGGCTCGGAGTGTCGAGATGCCCGTCGGCCGTGCTCATCGTCGTCCCGTCGGGCGGGCGAGGCCCACCTGTAGGGTGCATGAAATGCACCAACCCGCGGCGGCCGAAGGCCGCCCACCGACCAGTCTACCTCGCCGCCTTCAAGAACTTCAGCCGGAGCTTCGCCTCGTCTTTGCCCGAGGCCAGCCTCGCCTCCTCGGCGGCGATGGCGGAGTCGCGGCCCCCGGCCTTTTCGGTGGCCTGGGCGAACTTCTCGCCGGCCCACCAGTCCGTCATGCCGGCGAGGTCGACGGGCCCGCCGGCCTTCTGATGGCACTGGCGGCATTCCTGAGACCGCAAGGCCAGGCCGGCGAGATCGACGAGCCGGCCGTACTGGCGGGCCGCCCCGCGATCGTCCCCCCGGCCTTCGAGCGCCAGGGCCCGGGCCTTCATGTCGATGCGATCGTAGCAATTCTTCCCCTCGGGCTCGGGCCGCGCCCCCAGGAGCTTCATCGCGGCATTCCCCTCGACCTTCGCCTCGGCGTCCAGGCCGAGCTCGCGGAGGAGCGACGCCAGCCGGGCCCGGATCATCGTCGGGTCCTCGCTCAGAGCCGTCATCGGCGGCAGGGGCTTGCCCTCGACCGCGTTCACGGCCGAGCGGAGGTCCGTCGCCAGGCCGGTCAGGAGGAGCCTCCGGCCCAGGAGCCGCACGTTCTCGTCCTTCGTCGCCTTCACGACCCGCCGGACGATCGGCTCGACGTACCGGCCCTGGCCTCGGAGGTACTCGAAGCCCGCCAGCCTCCTCGCCTCGTTGGGCGAGCCGAGGTCCAGGACCGCCCGTTCGGCCAATCGTTCGCGGCTCGGCGTGAGCATCTCCAGGCGGCCGACCATCACCCGGACCGTCTCCTTCGGCGCCGGGTTGATCGTCATCGGGATGAACGCATCGGTCCAGCTCTGCGGGAGGACGAACAGCGTGCGGACGCCCTCGGCGCGGAAATAGCTGGATTTCCAGGTGTTGACCATCGCGCGGGCCTCCTTCGGGAACAGGCCCGCTTGCACGAGCCGGGCGGCGAGGTCATCGGCCAGGCGGTCGGCGAAGCGATCGACCGGCAGGGCGTCGGCCATCGAGGGGATCGCCTCGCGGGCGGCCTCGCCGGGCCGGAGCGAAGGGATGTAGGCATAGGCGCCCTTTCCGCCCTCAACCCGGATCACGAATAGATGAGACACGGACGTCGATCCCTCGTCCATCGCCAGGGTTCCGCCGGACTCGGCCGTCATCTTCAGGGGCAGGGGCGCGGTGCCGAGCCCCCGGTAGAACAGGAACCGCTCGGTCTCGACGTTGTTCGGCGCGGCCTTCGCCACGTTGTAGGTCTGGACATAGGCCGAATCGACCTGGCGGGCGAAGTTCCAGAGGGCGTCGGCCGAGGTCGAGGGCGGAGGGGGCAGGGGGCCCGCCTTCGTCGCCGGGACGATCTGCGCATGCCAGATGATCGACCCGGACTTCGGCGGCTCGACGGGCGTCGGCACGGGCAGGGCGTCCGTCAGGTGGGGAAAAAGCCCCGCGGCCTGCGGATACCACTGGGTCCACGACCCGCTCGGGAACTTCACCTCCACGCGGACGGATTGCGGCGTGTTCGTATAGAAATAAATGACCGGCGTCTCGCCCTTGGAGAGGATGTACAGCGGGCGGAGCTGGTCGCGCCCCCGGGCGTGGACGAAGCCGGGCAGGGCGTGCTCCTCGTGATACATCCCGTCGAGCGAGACGCCGTCCGACCCGCTCATGGCGAGGAACGTGCCCCACTCGTGGACCACGGCATCGCTCCTCGGCGGGGGATCGGCCAGGGCCGCTCCGGCCGAAAAGGTCCCGGCGAGGAACAGCCCCAGGGCGGTCTTCGATCGCATGGCGTCGCCTCCCTTCCTGTCGATTTCCGATCCGGGGCCCGTCGGGATGACGGCCCCCCGAGAGGATGGGCGGAGGAATCGCGAGGAGGGAGCGCGCGTTTCCGTGGGGTGGACGAAATTGCCCGCGGGATCGGGTCGGGCGGCAGGCTTACGTCTTCGTAAGCCTGCCGCCCGATCAAGACACCCGAGTCACGGCGTTTTGACCGGCGGGGCCGGGCGCCCGGGGAGCTTCCTGGGCTGGTCCTTCATCGCCTTGAGGACTTCCTCGACGGCCCTCTCCAGCTGCGGGTCCCGGCCCTGGATCACCGCCTTGGGGTCGTTCTCGATCTCGATGTCGGGATCGACCCCGTGCCCCTCGATGATCCATTTGCCGTCTGCCGAGGCGAACCCGAACTCGGGGACGTTCACCGTCCCGCCATCGACCAGGGGCCCGCGGCTCGTGATCCCGATCACGCCGCCCCACGACCTCTTGCCCACCAACGGCCCGAGCTTCGCCTGCTTGAACATGGCGGGGAAGATGTCGCCGTCGGACGCGCTGTTCTGGTTCAGGATGCACACGAGAGGGCCGTGGAAGACGACTCCGGGATACGTCGAGGCCGAGTCGCTCGTCCGGGCGAACCCGGTGGCCAGGAGCTCTCGCCTCAGCCGCTCGATCAGCATCTGCGAGACGTTCCCCCCGCCGTTGAAGCGGACGTCCACGACCATCCCTTCCTTGCGGATCTGGGGATAGTACCACTTGATGAACTCGCGGATGCCTTCGGCGCCCATGTTCGGGATGTGGATGTACCCGACCCGGCCATCCGTCAGCTTCGCCACCCTCGCCATGTTCTGGCGGACCAGGGCGAGGTAGCGGAGATCGGTCTCCGAGGCGATCGGCTCGACCGTCACGGTCCTCGCGCCGTCCTTCTCGGGTTTGGCGTTCACGAGGAGCTTCAAAGGGTGGTCGGCCCCGTCGCGGAGGAGGCGATAGGGGTTGTCGGGCGCCTTCAGGTCCCGGCCGTCGATCGCCAGGACGTAGTCACCCTCCTTCACGTCCACGCCCACCTCGGTCAGGGGCGAGCGATAGAGCGGCTCCTCGTTCTGCCCCTTGAGGATTTTCGCGATCCTGTACAGGCCCGAGGCCGCGTCCAGGGCGAACTCGGCGCCGAGGAGGGCGACGTGGGGCCGGCTCGGCTTCTCCCAGTCGCCCCCCGTGTTATAGGCATGCCCGACGTTCAATTCGCCGATCATCTCGCCGATCACGTAATTCAGGTCCGATCGGTGGGCGACGTGCTCCAGCAACGGGCGGTAGCGGCCGCGGAGGGCTTCCCAGTCGTAGCCGTGGAGGTTCTCGACGTAGAAGAAGTCGCGGTAGCGCCGCCAGACCTCGTCAAAAATCTGCGCCCACTCCTCCTTCGGCACGCGATCGACGGCCAAATCGGCCGTGCTGACGGCCTTCTTCGAGTCTTTCCCCTTTGGCGAGGCGTCGTAGAGGTTCAGCGAAGGGCCCTGGCGGACGAGGACTTTTGAGCCGTCGAGCGACAGGGCGTAGCCCCCGACGCCGTCGGCCAGGGTCGTCTCCTTGCGGTCGGCGATCGAGAAGATCCGCAATTCCGGCTTCGATTCCCCGTCCCGGCCGTAGTAGAACGCCCCCCCTCGGACGTAGAGCAGGTGCCCCTTCTTCGCCGAGAGGTTCGAGTAGTTGTCGGCCGGGACCGGGACGCGGGCCACCCTCGCCGCCAGGCCGTCGAAGTCGATCTTGATCGGTTCCTTCGCGTCCTTCTTCGGCTTGTCGTCGGGCTTCTTCTCCTCCTTCTTGTCGTCGTCCTTCTTGTCGTCGGCGAGGGCGACCTCGTCGCTCTCGGGCGGGAAGGGATTCTTGACGTCCTTGCGCAGGGCGAGGGCATAGATGCCGGTCGATCGATTGGTGACGAAGTTCCTCTCCTTCCAGTCGATCTGGGGGGCGAACTCGCGGTCGCTCAGGTAATAGAGGTAGTTCCCCTCGGGGTCCCACGCCGGCTCGGCCTCGTCGAAGGTCTCGTCGGTGATCCTCCGGGGCTTCTCGTCGCCGACGGTCCACACGTAGAGCGACCTCGTTTCGTTCGGGTCGCTCAGGCTGAACGCGAGGTGAGTCCCGCAGGGAGACCAGACGTAATCCTGGAGCTGGCCGCGAGGCTCGTCGGCGACCTGGACGACCGATTTATCGGCCAGGGTCAGGACGAACAGCTTGCCGTCCTTGTCGGAGAAGGCGATCCGCTTGCCGTCGGGCGAGGGCGAGGGCGCGTACCTCATCGCCTTGCCGCCCCGGGTGAGCTGCTCGGGAGAGCCGGACCCGTCCTGGTCGATCAAATAGAGCTCTTCCTCGCCCGAGGCGTCGGAGAGATAGACGATCTTGCGGCCGTCGGGGAGCCAGCTCGCGGCCTTGTCGTGGGCGTTCGACGACCGGGTCAGGTTGCGGGTGGCCCCCTTCTCGATCGGGACCGAGAACACGTCCCCCCGGCCGACGATCAGGGCCCGCTCCCCCTTCGGGCTCAGCGAGAACCCCTCGATCAACCCCGGCTCGACCTTCACCCGGGACGGCCTCCTCGCCAGGGCGTCGGTCGGGACGACGATCGGCACCGGCTTCGACTCGCCCGAGCGGACGTCCAGGACGAACAGCTCGCCGCCGAGCTCGTAGACGATCCGGCCGTCCTCCGACGCGCTTGGCCAGCGGACGTCGTGGACGGTGCTTTTCGTGAGTTGCCGGACTTCCTTCGCCTTCGGGTCGAACTCGAAGAGGTTGAGCGTCCCGGTGCGGTCGGAGTTGAAATAGATCTTGTCGCCGATCCACATCGGGTCGCGTTCGGTCCGGGGCGAGTGGGCGACGGGCTCGACCTCGTGGGTCTTGAGGTCGAAAACGTAAAGGTCCTGGGCCCATCCGCCCTGATACCGCTTCCAGGTGCGGAAATCCCGCGTAAGGGGCGAATAGAGCACCTGATTTCCGTCCGGAGAGAACGTCCCGCCCCCCGCCACGGGCATGGGCAGGGGGGTCGGCAGCCCGCCCTCGGCCGGGACCGTGTATAGCCGCGTGTCGGCCATCGTCCAGCCCTCGCGCATCGAGCGGAAGAGGACGGACTTGCCGTCGGGCGACCAGCCATAAACCTGGTCGTCGAAACCCCAGCGGTCGGGCAGGGGGCCCCGGGCGGGGTAGAACGTCAACTGTTTCGGCTCCCCGCCCGAGGCGGGGACGACGTACACCTGCTCGTCGCCGTCGTACTGGCCGGTGAAGGCGATGGACTTGCCGTCGGGCGAGAATTTGGCGAAGAGTTCCAGGCCCGGATGGGCGGTCAGTCGCGAGGCGGACCCGCCGGAGACGGGGGCCGTCCAGAGGTCCCCGGCGTAGGTGAACACGACCTTGTCGCCGTGGACGTCGGGGAATCGCAGGAGCTTCGTCGGCCCGTCGGCCGGGGCCGGCGTCGCCAGGCCGGCGAGCAGGGCCGCCGTCGAAACAAGGAGGCGCATTCTCATCGGTCGAATGATCTCGGAGGGGTTCGGATCGGACGGCAACGAACCACGAAGCTATTCGCCGACGCCCCGGATGACAAGGCGGTCGCGACCGGAGGGCCGGCCCCCTCTTGATCGCCGCCGATGTTCACGCGATCATTGCGGGCCGGGGCGATCGGCGGGCCGGATGCTCGGAGGGTTCGGATCATGTCCGAGGTCGTCGGCTCGATCTTGCAGTTCCTGGAGGCGGCCCAGGGGGCGAGCGCCCTGGTCCACGGCGGGGCGTGGGCGATGCAGGCCCTCCGCAACTTCGGCCGCCAGCAGAAGGCCGGGCAGATCCGCCGGTTCCTCGAAGAGCTCGGCAACACCAGCGAGCCCCAGGTCCGGTCGCTGGTCGGCGACTGGGCGAAGTCCCGGCCCCGGCCGCCGTCGATCGACGATCGCGAGGCGCTGATCGCCGTGCTGGTGAACCTCTCGCGGCGGGCCCGGTTCGTGACGACCCACGGGACCGCCCGGAGCAGCATCCTCCGCAGCCTCCCCCTGATCGAGCAGATGCTCTCGGACATCCAGCCCCGGAGGCGGAGGGGCGAGCCCGTGGCCCCGGAACACCGGAGCTGGAAGCTCGAACGGTTCCTCGGCATGGGCAATTTCGGCGAGGTCTGGATGGCGAGGAACCCGAACTACCCGCAGCCCCGGGCGTTCAAGTTCTTCACCCGGCCCGGGGCGATCGAGGCCATCCGCCGGGAGCAGGAGAGCCTGTTCGCCGTCCGCCGCGACCTGGGCGACCACCCGAACCTGATCCGGTTCGAGGACGTCGAGCTCGACGACCGCGTGATGCCGTACATCGCCCTGGAGTTCGCCGGCGGGGGTTCTCTCGAAGACTGGATCCTGGAGGACGTCGCCGACCGGCCCGCCGTGAACAAGCACGACATCGTCCGCCAGGTGGCCGACGGCCTGGCGACGGCCCACCGCCACAAGATCTACCACCGAGACATCAAGCCGGCGAACCTGGTGCTGACCGAGGGCCCCCGTCCCGTGGCCAAGATCACCGATTTCGGGCTGGGGAAGGTCTCGGCCGAGATCGCCGGGGCGAATGCCTCGACCAGCGCCGCGGTGGTCGTCGGGACGCCGATGTACCTGCCCCCCGAGGCCCAGCACCACCGGGACGGCCGCCAACCGGCTCAAGACGACGTGTTCGCCCTCGGCGTGGTCTGGTATCAACTCCTGGTCGAGAAGCTCGAACGCCCCCCGTACGACTTCGCCGACGAGCTGAGGCACAAGGGGGCCGACTCCCACACGATCGCCCTGATCTCGCGATGCCTCGGGAGGCCCGAGAACCGCTTCCGGGACGCCGGGGAGCTCGTCGAGAAGCTCGATTTCGTGGGCCTACCCCTCTGGGACGTGCCCCCCGGCGCGCTCGACGTCCAGTACCTGTTCCGCGAGTACCACGCGAGCCTGCCGGAAGCATCCCTGTAGGCCGCATGCAATGCACCGTCGCGTCGGGCGGGTGAAACCGGCCGCGAGTTTGGTGCATTGCATGCACCCTACGGTCCGGAAAGCGCCCTCTCCAGCTCCTCGCGATCGACGAACGGGCTCTGGAGCCGCAGGGCCCCGCCTCCGCATTCCCACAGGAGGTCGCCTCGGCCGAGGAGGTCGGCGCCGTCGGGCCTTCGGAGGATCAGTTTGGAGTCGGCCTCGGAGGCGACCTTCAGGCAGATCCGGGCCGGGAGGTTGCTTCGGAGCAGAGGGGTGACCACGCTCGCCTCGGGCCTCTGGGTGGCCAGGACCAGGTGGATTCCTGCGGCGCGGGCCTTCCCTCCGAGCCTCTTCAAAGGGGTTTCCAGCGCCTTCTTCGTCGCCTTGTCGGTCATGAGGTCGGCGAACTCGTCGAAGACGACGACGATCCTCGGCGGGGCCTTGGGGTCGATCGCCTGCCACTGGCCGAGGTCTTCGAGCCGCCGGTCCCTCATCTCGGCGAACCGGCGCTCGCCCTCGTTGAAGACGTCCTCGACGATCCCCAGGGCCTCCTCCGCGCCCAGGGCCACCGGCCGGAGGAGGAACGGGCCGGGCTCCTGGCCGAAGTTGAAAGTGACCTGCTTCGGGTCGATCAGGGCGAACCGGAGGCGATCGGGGCCGAGCCGGGCGGCCAGGCTGGCGATCATGGCCTTGAGGAACTCGCTCTTGCCGCTGCCGGTGGTGCCGGCGACCAGGGCGTGGCAGAAGTTCGGGTCGGAGAAGTCCAGCCAGTGCGTCTCCCCGGCCACGTCCTGGCCGACGGGGAAGCTGGGCGTTCCCGGGGGGCCGGCCGGGAGGTCGCGGAGGCGGACCGTCCGGCGGAAGCTCGCGGGCAATTCGACGTCGATGCTCACCAGGCCACCCTGCGAGCCGATCAGGGGGAGCGTCTCGACGGCCAGGCCAATTTTGAGGTCCTCGGCCCGCCCCCGGATCTTGTTGATCGTCGTCGAGGGGTAGGGCTCGACCAAGAACCGGGCGAACGTCGGGCCGATCTGCGGGCCTCCCCGGGCCCGGACCCGCGCCCCCAGCTCGCCGAGCCTCCGCGAGATGAACATCTGGGCGTCGTCGGACCAGAGCAACCGGGGCTCGCCATCTTCGTCCAGCTTGGACGGAGGGGGAGGAGGCGGGGGCGGCGGAACCGTCTCGACCGGCGGGGGCATCGTCGTCACGACCGGCGGGGGCGGCTTCACCACGACCGGCTCGGCGGGGCGTTCCGGGGGCGCCACCCATCCGGCGAAGATCTGGTCGAACAGGCCGAGGTTCGCCAGGACTCCGAGCTTCGCCGCCAGGTCGCGGAACTCCCCGGCCGAGACGATCCGCCCGCCGACCTGGAGGTTCTGCGCCCTGGCCTTCTCCAGAAGCGTCAGATACGTTTCCAGGCGGGCGAAATCGTCGCGAGAGCCGACCAGAGAGACAATTCGAAGGTGCTGCTTCTGGACCCCCTCCTCGATCTCCGTCCTCGCCGCGGGGCCGGCCGGGACCTCGGCCCTCGCCGTGACGAAGACGGCCCCGACGGCGTCCCCCTTCTCGACCGTCTTGAGGGCCGCCTTCAGGTAAGCCGTAAACCGCCGGGCGTCATGGTTGACCTCGAAGGCCACCACCAGAGACTTCGCGCCCTCTCGCCCGTCCAGGACGGCCTCCAGGGTGTAGCGATAAGGGTCCGGGCTGCCGGCGACCTGCGGGACCGGCCCGTCTCGGACGTCCTTGATGGCCAATCCGGCGCCGGTCGGGGGGCGGAGGGCTTCGAGGAACGCCTTGTGGAGCCGTTGGTCCTGGACGTTCTCCGGCCCCCGAGTCTTGTCCCTGGTCGCGTCCTGGAGCTCCTTCTCCCACTCGTCGCGGATCGCCGCGAGCGGATCGACGGGCGGATCGACCGGGCCGGCCGGCATCAGGTCAATCGCCCGGCCGAGGTCCCCCTCGTCGGCCCAGTCCCGGTACGCTTCCTCGCAGGTCTTGAGAAGTCCCCGAGGTCGCTGAGGGGCCGAGGCGATCAGGCGGCGGAGCGAGGGCTCGTCGATCGGCCACCATCCGGGCCGGGCCGCCGGGCCGTCGGGCCAGTGGAGCAACCTTCGATGGACGAGGGCCAGCGCCTCGTCTTCGTCCAGGTCGTTCAGGCTGGAAGGGCTCGTCCGCTCGTGGAAGGAGGCCAGGAAACGGTCGGCCAGCAACTTCCATTCGACCTCCAGGCAGGCCACCAGGATCAGCAAGTTCGGGACGACCGACCGGAGCGTCATCATGTCGGTGCTGAACTGGAGGGGCGCGTTCTCGCGGTCGGCGAGGAGGACGTCGAGCTGGTCGATGCAGAGGATCACGGGCAGGTGACCGGCCATCAGCGAGGCCACGGCCTCGACGACTCGCACCGGGTCGGGCGGCTCGTCGGGCAGGCCGAGCCGGGCGGAGACGTCGTCGGGCAGGATCTCGCCCCGGAGCCATCGGCGGGCGGCGTCCTTCTCGGGCGACCAGCCCAGGGCCAGGGCCCGGACGATGTTGCCGTCGAGATCGGGATGGGCCTTCGCCAGCGATTCGGCGAACGTGCGGAACGGCTCGACGGCCTTCACGGCGTCGACGATCGGCCAGACGGCGGCGTCCTCGGCCCGGAGCCGCTCGTGAAGGTCCTCATGCCGGGCCTCGATCGGCCGGGGGAGGAACGCCAGGTATTTCAGGAACGACGGCCGGGCGAGCCGGGCCAGGGCGCGGGCCAGGGGGGAGCGCGTCCTGCCGTCGGACTCGTCGAAGACGCTCATGACGACATGATGGCGGATGTGGGCCAGGGGCCGCCGGACGTCCTGGATCGGCGGGACGAACACGAACAGGACGGCGCCGCCGATCTCGTGGGCGATCCGGCCGAAGAGGTGCGTCTTGCCGTAGCCGGGAGGCCCGAGCAAGACCTGGATCTTGCGGTTCGGGTCGATCCCTCGGCGGCCGTCCATCGCCGAGATCGCGGCCTTGAGCCTCTCGGTCACGTCCCGTCCGATCGAGGGGACGTCCCACTCGGGGACGAAATCGACCGGGCCGTTCAGGACGCCCCGGCCGAACGGGTTCGGAGGCGGAGGGCCGTCGCCGGTCATGAGACGCCCTCCACGTAGAACCAGAGCTCCTGCCGGCCCGGGATCGCGTCGTCACGGTCCTCGACCGTCACTCCCGAGGTGTCGTTCAGCGGGAGGAGCCGGAGTTTCCGGTCGCGATGGAGGCCCAGAATCCGCTCGTCCAGGGCGTCATGCCGCGCCGCCGAGGGGCCGAGCGCCCTCGCGATCGACCGGCGGATCTCGGGGATCGGCACCAGGCCCGAATGGCCGAACCGCTCGCGTTTCAGCTCGGTGAAGGCGGCCATCACGGCGCGGTCGATCGCCTCGGGGCCGAGCGGTTGCGGCGTCGGGGGCGGCGGGATGACCGTTCCGCCGAGGGCGGCCCGCGCCGCGTCGTCGAATCGCTCCGGAGAGATCCCGGCGCCTCCGTATTTCTTGCGGAGCCCCTCCAGTTCCCCGCGGAGGTGTTCGACCAGGTCCGGCGGCCGGTCGGTGAACTTTCGCGGCTCCTTGACGGCGAACTTCAGGGCCTCGTGCGCGTGGCCGGCATCCAGGAGGCCTTGCAGGAGGTCGCCGAGCTGGTCCTCCGAGGCGCCCGGACAGGCTTTCTTCGCGGCCCTGGCGAGCTCGGGGAACGTCTGGGGGCCGCGATCCTTCCCCTTGCCCTTGCTCAGGACCGCGAGCAGGGCCGATTTCGCCAGGTGGTCGGGGCCCCGGTCCCAGAAGAGCGGCGCACCGCCCTTCTTCGCCGGGGGAAAGCGGTGGACGCCTCCGCGATCGGCGAGCGTTTCGAGGGCCTTGCGGACCGTCTCGACCGAGAACTTGTTGCCGGTCCGGGTCCGGACCCTCGCCGGGTCGAGCGGCGCGTCGGAACCTCGGAGGGCCGGGAGCAGGGCGTCGATCGCGGCGGCGTCCTGGCTCGTCAGGGCGAACCTCGGGGCCTTGCCCGAGGCGGGGTCCCAGCGGTGGATGGCCGCTCGCGAGGCCATCTCCTCCAGGAGCGCGCCGAGGCCGGCCGCCGACGGCTTCTTCTTGCCCGGCAGCTTCGCCCGGACCTGCGCCGTCGTCATCGGCTCGGACGTCTCGCCGACGAGGGCGAGGATCGATTCCTCCAGACTCGACTCATCCAGGAGCGATTTCTGAATCGCCATCGGTCGATCCCCGATCGGTCCGCATCCTCGTGAGCCGGACGACGCGAGGACTTTACCTGACGAGCGAGTCGGGAACAAGTGTCTACCGAAAGTTCCCCGGCGAGGGGTCGGTCGCGGACGCTCATGGATCGTCGGGGCCGTACGATCAATCGAGCGGGTTGGATCTCGGGGCCGCGGGGAACGCCTCGTGGAACTCTCGCCAGCAGGCCCTCCACCAGCCCACGAACGAAAGTCCGCCCCGGCCGATGGCTCGCCGGTGAGACGCCCCGACGACCAGGACCGTCCCGAAGAACAGGGTCCGTTGCAGGGCCATCGTCGCGAATCGGCCGAGGCGGCCCCGAGCTTCGCGGAGCCTCCCGAGCCGATCGGCCTGGAATGCGACGTGCCGCGCCTCGTCGCCGAGGATCTGGTCGCAGAGACTCCGCAGGACCGCCGAACGGGTCGCCTCCCGCAGGGCGGCATAGTAGACCTTGGCGAGGATCTCGGCCGTGATCAGGACGGCGATCGCGGCTTCGAGCCCTCCGGCGAATCGTCGCAGGCCCCGGAACACGCGATCGCCGGGCGTGGTCGCCACCAGGGGGATGCCGTTGAGACCGAGGAAGCGGCCGAGGTCGCGGGCGTGCCTCCGCTCCTCGGCGATGAACAGTCGGATCGCGGCGACGTACTCGCGGTCGCCGGTCCTCTCGGCGTACCGCTGGGCGGATCGGAGCAGGTGCTTGCCCTCCGAGCTCTCGCCGGCCTGGAACTCCCGGAGCGACCGGGCGATCGCGGCGGTTTCCTCGGGAGTCAAGTCGGCCCCGAGCGACCAGGGGATCTCCCGGAGCGACCGGGCATTGCGTTCGAAGGACCGTCGCCAATCCAGCGAGGTCGGCCGGGTCGCCGAGGGTTGGTGGGGTCGCGGAAAGGGTGCGAATCGCGGCGCGCGGGGAATCCTCGGCGTCCTCATGAACGTCTCCCGTCGAGAATCGCGATGGGCCTCCCCCGGCGGGGGAGGCCCGACATTCTTTGCGATGCAAAGCGAACCAGGCTCGGCCATCTTTGCGATGCAAAGTCGCCGAGTCAAGGATTTTTCCGGGCTTCCGCGCGGAGGGCGGCCCGGGAGGTCTGGGATCGAGAGGGGATTCCGCCGTGGAGGGCCGCCGCGATCAGAGTTTCGAGGGTCGCGCCGGCATCCAGGGCGAGAACGCGCCGAGGCCGTGGACCCGGAGCTTGCGGCTCCAGATCCGATCGCCGCAGAAGGCGAACAGGGTGTCCATCTCGCGGCCCCCGAGGCAGAGGCCGACGGGCCGGGATCGGTCGGGCAAGGGCAGGATCGCCTGGGAGGGGCCGTCGTCGGCGCAGGCCTGGACGCCCAGGCGGGTGGCCACGAGCATCGGCCCTTCCCTGGCGGAGCAGACCGCCTCGGCCCCGGCGTCGTCCTGGTCGTCGGGCTGGTGGAGCCAGAAGAACCGCTCCTTGTTCGCGAGCGTCCCGTCGGCGTGGATCTGGTAGCTGTAGGCCCATTTGGACCGCCCGTCGGCCACGCTCAGGAGCCAGCGGTCGGCCCGGACGGCCAATCCGGTCGCGCGCTTCAGGCCCGAATCGACCCGGGTCTTCGTGCCGTCCTTGACGAGCCAGACCTCGCCCGATCCCTCCGCGTCTCCCGAGGTGGTCACATACAGAGATCCCGATGCGGTGGCGAGCAGGTGACGCCCCTTCAGGCCCTCGACGATCGGCCGGCCCTTGCCCTGGGCGTCGAAGCTCATGACCGTCCCGGTCCGGCTCGACACGGCGAACAACTCGCCGCCGGGGCCGACGCTCAGGGCGTCGGCGCCCCCCGAATCCTCCAGGAAGTCGTGGATTTTCCCGTCCGGGTCGATCCGGGAGACCTTGCCCTCGGGGCCCTCGACGAAGAACACCTCGCCCCGGGCGTTGACCGCCGGCCCTCGGGCGTCTCGGCGGCCCTCGGCGACGAGGCGCCAGGGCTCGTCGGGCAGGATCAGGTCGCGGATTCGAGGGGCGCTCGGGCCCGCCTTCACCGGCTCGGGCCAGCCTTTCCAGAGGAAGGCCATCGCCTCTCGCCAGAGGTCGTGGTAGCCCGCGACGTGCCCGCCGTCGAGGATTCGAAATTGGTGATCATACCCCGAGAACTTCAGGGCCTTGTCCATCTCCTGGTCGAGCAGGAACCAGTCGCCGGCGCAGTTCTCCATGTCGCGGGTGCCGGTGGTCAGGAACAGGCGGATCGGCTTCGCCTCGGTCTTGCGGACGAGGGTGGGGAACTCGTGTCCCCCTCGAAACGCGACGAAGCTCCCGCTGTTGGCGTAGACCCGGGAGAACGCCTCGGGCCGGTGCCACGACGCGGTGAACGCCGCGATCCCCCCGCTGCTGCCTCCCGAGAGGCAGCGGTCATTCCCGAGGGTCGAGAGGCGGAGGTCGAATTTCTTCGAGACCGCCGGCAGGAGCTCCTCGACCAGGAACCGGACGTTCTCGTCTCCCACGCCGTCGTACTCGAGGCAGCGGTTGCGGCGGCCGATGGTGTCCTTCGTCGGCGCCGGGAGGTCCCCGGGTCGGACGAACACGCCGATGGTCACGGGGATCTCCTTCGCCGCGATCATGGCTTCCAGGAGGGGTTTCTCGGCGGGGCTGTAGCCGTCGGTCTTCACGTAGACGCACGCGGGCCGGGAGCCGTCGTACTGGGCCGGGACGAACACCGAGACCTGCCGGACGGTCCCGGGGAAGATGGCGCTTTCCGAGAACACGAATTCATGAATTTGTCCCTTCGGGATCGCCTCGGGAGGCAGTTCGGGGGCGACGTAGACGCTCGGGGGCGGCCCGCTCGGAGGCTGGACCGGCGACCCGGCCAGGGGGCGGATCAGCCACTGGAGGTGGCGGTCTCCGGGCTTGTGGGTCCAGAGGTCGATCCGGGCGTCGGGCGCCGCCTTGCCGCCGAAGTGGTCGAGCCCCTGGCCCGAGACGTGGCCCGGGATCAGGGTGTATGACCCGTCGTCGTTGCGTTCCAGGGACCACTCTTGCCACGGCTTGCCGCGATCGATTTCCAGGACGGCGGGCGTGCCGTTGGTCGCGCCTCCCCGGTCCACCGCCAGGACGAGATTCGGGCTGTAGGACGGCCGGATCGCGAAGCGGTCCTTCCCCTTCGGCGTGATCCGCCACTTCTGGTTGGGCGAGCCCGAGGGCCGCCCGATCGCGACGGCGGTCCCCTCGACGGTGCCCGAGGCGACGGCCTCCAGGGTGAACGCCGGGGCGCTGCTGGGGACGATCGCATAGGCGCCCCAGTCCTCGGCCGAGGCCATCCCGGGCGAGGAGGAGGCAAACAGGGCGGCGATCCCGCAGAGGAACCGCCCGGCGATTCGGCGGGGCGTCGAGGTCGTCTCTCTCATGGTTGCCTCGCCCCCTGGGGACCGCGATCGTTGGCCTCCTCGCCCGGGCCGAGCTGAGTCCAGCAAACCGGAGAGGTCCGGTCAACCCGCCTCCGCCCCGGTCGCGGCTTGTCCGAGGGCGCGGGGTCCGGTCTACTGGGGCATCGGCGGGAGGGAGGCGACGCCACGACTCAGGGAGGGCGCGATGGCTCGCGGGATGACGTCCTCGGTGCGGGAAGGGCCGGCGAACCCGGAGGGCCTTCGGGACGTCGCCGGTCGCGAGCGGCGGGGGTGGCTCCGATCGGCGTGGTTCTCGGTCCTCGCCGGGATCGTGGCCCCGATCGCCTGCTTCGCCCTCCAGCCGGCCCTCCTCCACGGCATGCAGTCCATGCTGCCCGGCCTGAGGTTCATCGACACGTTTTGGCTCTTCAGCTACGGCGTGATGGGGCAGGAGATGCTGGCCCTCGCCCTCTGGCTGGCCTTCCGCGACCGGCCGGGCGCTTGGAGCGCGTGGCTCTCGGGCGTGTTGCTCGCCGGCGCCCTGTTCGCGGGCGGCCTGGGGCTGGTCCTCCTGCCGATCAGCCTGATCGGGCTGCTGGCGGTCATCGGAATCCTGGGATTCGTGCCGTTTCTGACCTCCGCCGTCTTCTTCGCGCACGCGGCCGAGGCGTATCGCCGGGCGCGACGGGTCGCGGGGAACGCGATCGGCCTGGGGCTGCTCGTCCTGGGCGGGTTGATGGTCGTGGGAGGGCCGGCCGCGGTGGAGGTCACGGTCTGGATCGCTGCGGGATCGGCCATCCGCGGCATCGCCGCCGGAGACCCCTCGGCGACGGCGAGGCTCCGCCCCTGGGCTCGGCTCGTCTCCCTCGACCACCTCACGTGGGCCTACGCCGCCGAGCCGGACCCGGTTCGCAAGACGAGGCTGGCCGACGCCTTCCGGGAATTGACCGGCGAGGACGTGGAAGCCCGGATCAAGCGGCTCGACGATTGACCGGCGCCGCCGCGGGTCAGTTGAAGGTCGGGTCGGGCGGGATCTCGCGGATCCCGAAGAACTCGGAGAGCTTCCGGGCGTTGGCCTGCTTCACGACGGCTTCCCAGAGGTCGTCGTCCCGGCCGAAGACGTGGGCGACATCGGCGGGCAGGGCGAGCCAGGAATCGCGATCGAACTCCCCTTCGAGCTGGCCGGGGCCCCATCCCGAGTAGTTCACCACGAACAGCGAGGGCTCGGCCTTCCGGGTGAGCAGCTCCTGGGCCTTGGGGGCGTCGAGCGTGAGGAAGACGCCGGGGAGGATCTCGCGATCGGCGAGGTCGGGCTCGGAGTGGAGGACCATCAGCGGCCCCGGGACCGGCCCGCCGAGGCTCAGCGGCTTGTCCCAGACGAAGTCCTCGTCCATGACCTTGCCGGCGAGGTCCGTGGCCGTGGCCTCGGTCGGCCGGTTGAGGATCACGCCCATCGCCCCGTCCTCGTCGTGGTCGATCATGAGGATCACGCTCCTCGAAAAGATCGGCGACATCAGGTCGGGCATGGCGATCAGCAAATGGCCTTCCAATGTCTTCATGCGAGCCTCTGTCCGGTGCGCGAAATGCACCAAGAGAACGCGGGCGAAGCCCGCCACTTCGTCCTCCGCCCCGCACTCATCGCCCCGCACTCCGAGGCGCTCTCGGGCCTTCCGCCCCGCTCAGCCCTGGCAATCCTCGGGCCGATCGCGTTCATTGTAAGGCTCGGGGCGGTCCGGAGGGAGGGCCGAGGTCCTGGGGTCCTGGTCGGGGGCGGCGATGGCGATGGCGATGAGGCAATCGGACGCGGTGGAGGTCAAGCGGGTCGCGGGCAAGGGCCGCGGGGTGTTCGCCCGGAGGGCGATCCCCCGGGGCGAGGTCTTCGAGACCTGCCCGGTCCTGGTCCTGCCCGAGGGCGCCCTGGGCGACGAAGACTCGATCCTCTGGACCTACGGCTTCGCCTGGGGCCGCGGCCGGGTCGCCCTGGCCCTGGGCTATGGGTCCCTTTACAACCACTCGTACAGGCCCAACGCCCGGTACGATGACATCGGCCCCCAGGCCAAGGCGTTCTCCGCGATCCGGGACATCGAGCCGGGCGAGGAGATCACCGTCAACTACAACGGCGAGCCCCGGCGCAAGGCGAAGGTCTGGTTCGATGTCGTCGAGGCGGGCGCCGAACGTCCGAAACGGCTCACCACGGCCTCCGAATAGCGAGGTTTCGCGACCCCACGACCCCGAGGACGACCCCCGATGGCGGACGACAATCGAGCCGTGGCCGAGCGCCTGGAGGCCCTGAAGAAAGCGGCCGTCGAGGTCCTCAGCGCGATCGAAAGACTCAGGACCGAGGACGCCGAATCGGCCCGAGGGGGGCTGCTCGCGATCGCCGAGATCGCCGATCCGCCCGGACCGCTCGCCACGATCCCCGTCCCGTTCGACCGCCCCAAGACCAGGACGCCGATGCAGGTGGCGAAGGCCGTGGGCGACGAGATCGACGCGATCCTCGAGGCCGTCGGAGGGCCGGGCGCGGCCTCCGAGCACTCGGGATGGATCGACTCGGTCAAGACCGCGTCGTTGTGGTTCTGCGAGTTCTAGGACGGGAGGGGACCGGCCTCAGACCCACATCTCCTCCAGGATCGCGTTGATCCCGCTGCGGTCGAACGCCTCCGGGTCGAAGAACCCGCCCGACCATTCCATCATGTCCTGGTGCTGAGGGTGATCGGGGTTGGCGATGGCATCGAGGAAGTCGAGATAGCCCCAGGGGCCGCCGACGTCCTCGGGCGGGCAGGCCCTCTTGCCGGCGAGGCATTCGGGATGCTTCGGCCCCTGGCCGGGCGGGAGGACCTTCTCGACCAGGATCTCGTGCTCCCAGTTGTCGCCGAAGTCGTAGGTGTAGAAGATCTTCGACCCCTTCCCGGTGACCACGGCGCTCAGGGGGACGAGGCTGGCGTCCTCCATGTCGAGTTCGGCGGCGCCCATCGCGTCGGTGTAGTCCTGGCCGTCGGCCTCGAACGAATACAGGTGGCCGTCTTCCCACCCCATCGCCTCCTGGAGGATCTGGTGGAGGAGGCTCAGGGAGCAATCGGGGACGACCAGTCGCCTCCAGATCGGCGGCCGGATGCCTCGGAGAGTGACCTTGATCTGATACGCCGTTCCCGAGACCCCGGGCGGTCGCTTCGTCTTCGCCTCGGCCTCCCTCGCGGCGTTCCAGAGCGCCTCGGCGGGAGACCCCGGCTCCGGCAACCACTGCCAGACGGTCCGGATCCCCATCTTCGAGCGCACCTGATAGAACAGGGCCGAGCTGATCTGCCCCGGATGACCGGCCTTCGCCCACCGGCGGTTGATCGCGTCGAGTTCGAGGCTCGAGTCCTTGCCCAGGGCCTTGCGGAGGAAGTCGGTCTTCGTCACCTTCTTCTTCGTCTCGGCCTTCTTCTTCGCCAAGATCCACCCCCGCCCCTCTCTCGGGGCCGGACCGAGACCGGATCGTCCTGGCGAGCCCGGAGGCCGCCGATCCCGCCATATCCTGACGATTCGAAGGCCGATTGGGAAGGGCGTCGCGGGGCCAGCTCAGCGCCGGTGTCTCCTCCAGGGCCGGGGTTGGGAATTCCTGGCTAGCGAGCGGCCGGAGGGTTCCTCGGCGTCCAGGAGAGCTCTCGGCGGTGGGGGCATTTGCATCGCCAGAGGCCGGCTTTCGGTCGCTTGACGCGGAGGTGGACGGTCCCGCAGCCCGAGCATCGCGCCTCCCAGTTGGCGGCGCTCTCGACGCTCGGCGGCACGTCGGGCTTCCTTGCCGGGTCGCCGTGGAACTCGAAGGTGATCGGCGATCGGGCCGGGCATCGGCAGAGGTAGCGGGCGCCGGTCTGGGGCCTCCGGTAGCGGTGGTAGGTCTTGCCGCAGGCCGGGCAGGTGGCCTGCCAGTCTCCGGGCTGGAGGGCCACCTCGGGCGAACTCTCGCAGGCCCGAGGGGTGGCGCCGAGGCGGACGGCCACCGCCTTCCACTTCGGGCCGTGGCGGGCGGAGGCGCCGGCCAGGGCGTGGGCGATCTCGTGGCGGAGGGTGTCGAGGACCGTCTCCTCGGGGCTGTTCCTCGCGTAGAACTCGGCAATCTCGATCCGTTTCGATCGATATTTGCACGCGCCAAGCTGCCTCTTGGCGTCGGTCAGGGCGAACGTCCAGCCGGTCAGGCCGTGGGCCTTCATCTCTCGGAGGGCGGTGGCCCGGAGTTCGTTCAGGTCCATCGGTCGGCCTCGCAGGCGCGCAACATCGCCTCCAGGGGGGCCGGGTCGGCCAGGCGGTGGTCGGAGCCGATTTCGATCAGGGCCGCCGGCGGCAGGCCGCTCCGGCGGATCAGGTCTTCCGAGTCGGCGAACGGGATCACGTCGTCGGCCCGGCTGTGGAGGATCGCGGTGCCGGGCTTGACGGTCGAAACGCTGCCCCATCGCTTCCAGGCCGGGCAGAGCAGGACGAGCCGGGAGTCGCCGACGCGGAGGTTCAGCGCCACGGCCCCGCCCCGGGACGACCCCACGACGACCCGGGGCCGATGGGCGTCGAACTCCGCCTGGGCCGAGGCCACGGCGGCGGCGAAATCGTCGTCGTCCAGGGCCGGGTTGAGGACGAGGTGGCCGTTCCGGGCGAGGTGCGAGGGCTTCACGCCCCCCGGGACCGAATGCCAGCCGTGGAGGAAGAGGATCGTCATCGCGGCCCGGCCCCGGCGCCCCGCTTTGGCTGGTCTCGGGGCTCGACCGTTCCATTCTGTCCCCGGGATCTGGCCGGGACAAGGGCGATGGGGTCGGTCCGGTCAGGGGCCGGCGAGGGCCTCTCCGACGATCGCCCGGTCGAGGTCGGCCCAGAAGGCTCGCCAGGGGGCGCGTTCGTCCTCGGCCAGGGTGTCCCGGGCCCTGGGCTCGCGGTAGGCGGCGAGGTCCGGGTCCGTCTTGAGGGATCGGAGGGCTTCGAGGGCCTTGCGGTCGTCCTCGGGGCGGACCGGGCCGACCGTGGCGGTCCGGGCCCGAAGTTCGTCGCGGAGCCAGCCGAGGGCGAGACCTCGGCAGTCTCGGCGGGCCTGGGGGGAGGGGGGCGGGTCGTCCTTGCCTCGGCCCAGGCCCGCTCTCGCGGCGCGCCGGGCGGCGGCCGTGCGGTGACCGGGGCCGAGCGCCTCCAGGTTCCTCGGATCGGCCGACTCGGCCTCGGCGTAGAACCGCGAGGCGAAGGCGTCCCAGCCGTGGTCCCAGCAGTACCAGACGAACTCCACCCGCTCGGCGTTGTCGCGAGGCGGGGATTCGCCGCGGATCGCCGCGAGGCAGCGGGCGAGGCCCTCGGCCTGGCGGAGGGCCTCCTTGACGACCGGCCCTTCGGAGTGCCCGGAGGGGACGAGCCGGAGGGCTTCCTTCAACGACGCGATCGCCCCGGGGGCGTCCGCCCGGCGGAGGCGGACCACGCCCAGGTCGTGCCAGATGGAGAACTGAGCCGGCCAGATCCGCGACGCCCCGAGCAGCTCGGCCTCGGCCTCGGCCAGATAACCCCCCTCGGCGAGGCTGGCGCCCAGGGCCATTCGGAGCTGGTGGGCGCCCAGGGGCCGGGCCGAGACCGCCTTGCGGTAGCAGGCGATCGCGTCATCCCAGCGCCTCCGGGCGCCGAGGACGTTGCCGAGGTTGTAGTGGGCCAGGGCCGATCCGGGCTGGAGGCGGATCGCCTCGCGGAGCTGGGCCTCGGCGGAATCCAGGTCGCCCAGGGCCTGGCGGAGAATCCCCAGGCGGGTCCGGGCGGTGGCCGATCCGGGCCTCAGCGCGACGGCGGCCACGGCGAACGGCTCGGCGTCTCGGGGTCTGGGCGAGTCGAGCGAGAGGACCAGGGCGAGGTCCAGGTTGATCCAGAAGTCCTCCGGGTGGGCCTTCCAGGCGCGGGCCAGGGCGGTCCGGCAGTCGTCGAACCGCCCGGCCCAGATCAGCATTCGTCCGAGGAGCCAGAGGCTGGAGGCGGGGCGGGTCTCCAGGTCGTTGGCCGAGGCGAGCCGGGCGACGGCCTGGCGGTCTCCGGCTTCCAGGGCGTCCCTCAGGGCGTCTCGCCACGGGTCGGGGTCGGCGGCCCGGGCGGCGGCCAGGGGGGGTCCCCACGACGGACCGGAGGCGGGATTCCCGTCGGACCGGCGGTCTCGGCGGACGATCGCCCAGCAGTCCAGGGCCGCCACGATGGCTCGGGCCACGTCGCGAGGCCGCCCCGCCACGACCCGGCCGATCGTCTCGCCCCGGCTGACGTCCAGCCCGGCCTCGCGGAACGCGGAGTCGAACGAGGCCTCGGCGTCGGTCAGGTCGCGCTCATCGACGAGGGAGCGGGCGGCCTCCAGGCGATCGAGGAGCCTCGCGTCGGACTCGGCCAGGGCGAGCCCCGACTCGACCCGCCTGGTCAGGGCCTCCAGGCGCGATCGCGAGATGAGGTCGGAGGAGCCGGCCAGAGGGGCCGCCAGGCGACCCAGGGCGTCCCGGGCGGCCCTCCACGGGGCGGGATCGCCGCTGGGGTCGCCGGCGGCCGAATCGCTGAGGAGCTCGACCTCCTTCATCGCCGCCCGGGCCCTCTCGCGGAGGTCCTGGCGATGGCGGGCGACCACGGCCAGCCCGAACCCGCCGACGGCCGCGAGGGCCACGAGCGAGGTGGCCAGGGCCACGGCCAGCCGTCGGCGGGTCTTCTCCTCGGCGGCTCGGGCCCGGGCCGAGGCCGCGTCGAGCTCGGCCCGCCGGAGCCGTTCCCCCACGCCGTCGAGATGGGCCGTCAGCCGGTCGGCCACCTCCTGGGCGTCCCGGGGCCGGGCCCCGGGGTCGGCGGACAGGCATCGCCGGGTCAAGTCGGCGAGCTCCGGGTCGATCGGACTCGATTCCAGGCGGGCCAGGGCCTCGGAGAGGTCCGCCGCCTCGCACCTCTGGCGGACCTCCTCGGGCGTCGGCGCGTGGAAGGGCGGCTGGCCGGTCAGGATCTCGCAGAGGATCGCGCCGAGGCTGAAGACGTCGGCCCTCTCGTCGGCCCGGCCCTGCCCTCGGACCAGGTCCGGCGAGAGGTAGCCGGGCGTCCCCCGGACCGGACCGGCGTTCCCGGCGCCGTCGAGGACCTCGGCCAGCCCCCAATCCATCACGAGGACCTCGCCATACTGGCCGACCATCACGTTGGACGGCGTGAGGTCGCGGTGGACCACGCCTCGGCCGTGGGCGTAGGCGACCGTCCGGCAGACCTGGAGGAACAGGCCGAGCAGCCGGGGCAGGTCGCGGCCGTCCCCGGGGCGGCCGTCCAGGATCGCGGCGAGCGTCCGGCCCCGGACCAGCCTCATGGCGAAGAACGGGCGGCCGTCGTCCAGGGTGCCCATCCCGTGGACCGAGACGATCCCGGGATGTTCCAGACGCCCGCAGATCCGGGCTTCCTCGAGGAACCGGGCGACCATCTCGGGTCGGTCTCGGTGCTTCTCCAGGAGCACCTTGACGGCGACGTCCCGGCCGAGGGCCGGGTCGTGGCCTCGGAGGATCACGCCCATCCCGCCCCGGGCGATCTCGTCGCGGAGGAGCAGGGCCTCGCCGACGGGAGGGTCGAGGTGGACCGGGACGGTCGCGACGCCGAGGGGCCCCGGAGGGCCGCCGAGGAACGTCTCGTCCCCCAGGCCGATCCTCAGGAGACACCGCGGGCACATCCCGCCGGGCGAGCCCTCGGGGCGGGGCGATCCGCAGGTCGGGCAGGGGTTCGGCTCGCGCATCGGGGCCTCATCGGCGGGGGCCGATCGAATCGAACGAATGGCCCCTGCCCCATCGGTAAGGTGTCCCCGGCCGGACCTGACGAGGCGACATCCAGGCGGCTCAGACGGCCAGGGCCGTGAACAGGTCGCGGATCTCGTCGTCGATCTCGGCCTCATCGACCCGCCCGCCGTCTCCGGGGTCGAGCGTGGCGGCGACCTCCTCGCGGAGGGCCGCCCGGTAGCGGCGGCGGAGCCGGACGACGGCCGCCTGGACGGCCGCCTCGGTCGTCCCGAGCTCGGCGGCGATCTCGGCATACGGGGCGGCGAGGCTCGCGTCGGTCAGCACCGGGCGGAGCCTCTCGAACAGAAGGCCCCGGCCCGCCTGCGCCTCCCCCCGGGCCAGCCGATCGACGGCCCGGCCCAGGAGGTCCAGGGCCCAGGCGCGATCGAACAGGGCCTCCGGGTCGAGACGGCCCGAGGGCTCCAGCCGATACCGCCGGTCGGCGTCCTTGACGTCAAACCGCAAGACCCCGGGCGCCTTCCTCTTCTTCGCCTGCCGACGGTCGCGCTGGTCGGCCAGGAAGAAGACGCAATCGGTCCTCAGAAGGGAGCGAAACCGCCCCTTGGCCCGGTCGGCCGCGCGGAGGAGCCGGCCTCCGAGGAGCCTGAGGAAATACTCCTGGGTGAGGTCGGCCGCGTCGTCGGCCGGATAGCCCCGGGACCGGATGAACGAATAGATCGGATACCAGTAGGCCCGGCAGAGGGTCGCCTGGGCCTCGGGCGCCCCGGGCGAGGCCGGGTCCGAAGCGTCGGAGACGCTCGCCCACTGGGTCGTCGGGAACACCGCCATCGTCGGGCCTCCGCATCGGAGCCCCGGGCCGTCGCACGATCGCCGCGAGACGGAACCGGCCTTCGAGGTCGGAGCGCGAGGATAGCCGTCGGATCGCCGATTTGCCAGCGCCTTATGATAAAAAGTGACATTTCCTAGCGCGGAGACCGCTGATTGACCGGGAACCGCGCCGAACTCGTTCCCTTTTGTCACCCCGTCCGGGCCAGGGCCCGCCCCCGTTCTCCGGGACGAAGCCACCCCCCACCGAGAAGCCCCGAGGAGAATCCGGCCGAGGCCCACACCGGGCCAGACGGCTCCCCGGCGGTCAGGGCCCGCCCTCGCCCCCGGCCCCTTCCGCGGACTTCCGATTCCGGTACAGCGACGGATCGACGGCCTCGACCATCGCCGGGACGTCCGCCCGGCCTCCGAGAAACGCGCCGACCCTGGCCGCCTCCTCCTCGGGATGGTCGATCAGGTCGCTGTACTTGACGTTCAGGACGCGGAGATGGTCCTGCTCGGCCAGCCACGCCCGGAGCTTCTCCAGGTGCTGAACGAACGCCTTCTTGATCGGCTCCCTCGGGCCGGCGGGCCGGTTCAGCCGCGCCAGCATCTTCTCCTGGGAGACGAGCATCTCGTCGAGGTCTCGCTCCATGAAGATCACGAGATAGCGCTCGGATCGGGGCAGGTCGTAGAGGAGCTGGGAGACCATCTTGACGGCCTTGCCGCGCGTCTCGGGGACCCAGGCGGCGTCTTCCTTGATCTTCTTGACGCGTTCGAACTCGTAATATCCTCGGGGATTATCGACGTCGGCCTCGCGGATCACGTCCGTGACGGCCTCGATGCCGCCGCGGTCGAGCATCTGCATCATCAAGGACGTGCCCGATCGGGGGAGGCCGGAGACGACGATGATCTCGGGATTCATGGGCGGGGGCTCTCGCCGATCCAGAAAGGGCCGTCACGTTCGAGGTCCGGCGATCCTATCCGATCCGCCGGCCCCCGCTCCAGAGCGGAAACCCCGGGTCTCAGGACCGTTTCCTCGGCCTCGCGAGCCAATCGAAAAAATCCTCGGAATTTCCTGGCAGAAGCCGGGCCATTTGGGGCATTTATTAAGGGAGGCGGGGCGGTCGGGAGGTCCTCCGATCGTCCGTCCCGGAGCCGGGAGGGGGGCGAACCTTGATTGGACGTGGCCTGCAACTCGTCGCGGCGGCCCTGGCCCTCGGGATCGGCTCGGCGTCGGCCGACGAGCCCAACTCCCCCCCGAAGCCCTCGCCCGAGGGGGCGCCGTCGGAGCGATTCGCGAAGGACGTCGTCCCGTTCCTGGCCTCGCACTGCTTCGCCTGCCACGGGAACGGCAAGGCTCGCGGCGACGTGACGTTGGACAAATCCCGGGGCGCGAAGGACGTCCTCAAGGACCGCGACCTCTGGGAACGCGTCACGGAGATGGTCCGCACCGGCGAGATGCCCCCCAAGAGCAAGGACAAGGACAAGGACCAGGCCAACGTCCGGCCCCGGCCCGACCCCGCCGAGGCCGAGGCCGCGATGAAGGCCCTCGACGACGTCCTCGCCCAGTACGATTGCTCCGGCCCCCGCGACTTCGGCCGGGTGACGATCCGCCGCCTGAACCGGACCGAGTACAACAACACGATCCGAGACCTCGTCGGCGTCGATTTCAAGCCCTCGGCCGACTTCCCCAATGACGACGTCGGCTACGGCTTCGACAACATCGGCGACGTGCTCTCCGTCTCGCCGATGCTCCTCGAAAAGTACCTCACGGCCGCCGAGGAGGTCTTCGAGCGCGCCATCGTGATCGCCGACCCTCCGAAGCCGAAGGCCGAGCGCCTGGGCAGCCCCAAGGCGTCGTTCAACGCCGGCCGGGATCGTCGCGGGGGCGGCCAGTTCCTCTTCGGCAAGGGGCAGATCTCGGGGCAGATCTACCTCGACGAGGGGGATTACACGATCAAGGCCACCGTCTTCGGCCAGCAACGCGGAGACGAGCCGGTCAAGGGGGCGATCCGAGTCGGCCGAGACGAGGTCTTCCGGTTCGAGACGAACGCGACCGAGGAGAAGCCCGAGACGATCGAGGCGAAGGTGCGGATCAAGGCCGGGTCGAAGACGATCGGAGTCGCCTTCCTCAACCCGTTCACCGAGCCGGCGAAGCCCGACGAGAAGGCCGAGAATCCCGAGCCCGCCCCGAAGGACCCGAAGAAGGCCGACCCGTTCCGACCCGTCGATCCCGACACGCATCAGCGGGTCCTGGTCGTCCGCAACATCGCCCTGGATGGCCCGTACAACCCGCCTCCGCCCGACCTGCCCGAGACCCACCGGCGGATCTTCGCCCACAAGCCCGGCCTGGAGCCTCGCGAGGCCGCCCGGGAGATCGTCGCGAGGTTCGCCGACCGCGCCTTCCGCCGGCCGAGCCGACCGGAGGAGGTCGATCGCCTCCTGAAGCTCTACGACCGGGCCGAAAAGGAAGGCGAACGGTTCGAGGACCGCGTCCGCCTGGCCCTCGAAGGGGTCCTCGTCTGGCCCGATTTCCTGTTCCGGGTCGAGTCGCAGGCGCCCGGCCTGGCGCCGGGAATGAGCGAGCCGATCGGCGAGTACGAGCTGGCCTCCCGGCTCTCGTACTTCCTCTGGAGCAGCATGCCGGACGCCGAACTGTTCGACCTCGCCGCCCGGGGGAAGCTCCGGGAGAACATCGACGCCCAGGTCCGCCGGATGCTCGCCGACCCGAAGTCGATCGCCTTCGTCCAGAACTTCTCCGGCCAGTGGCTGACCACGAGGAAGCTCGCCTACGTGGCGCCCGACCCGGAGACGTTCCCCGGCTTCGACGACGAGCTCCGCTCCGCGATGACGAAGGAAACGGAACTCTTCTTCGAGGCGATCCTCCGCGAGAATCGCGGCATCCTCGACCTCCTCGACGCCGATTTCAGCTTCCTCAATGAGCGATTGGCGAGACATTACGGGATCGTCGGCGTGACCGGGCCCGAGTTCCGCCGGGTGAAGCTTCCGCCGAACCGCGGAGGCGTCTTGACCCAGGCGAGCATCCTCACGCTGACCTCGAACCCGACGCGGACCTCCCCCGTGAAGCGAGGCAAGTGGGTGCTCGACCAGATCCTCGGCACGCCTCCGCCGCCCCCTCCGCCGGACGTCCCCTCGCTGCCCGACGAGAAGCAATTGACCGGCTCGCTCCGCAAGGTCATGGAGCAGCACCGGGCCAACGCCCTGTGCGCCTCGTGCCACCAGAGGATGGACCCGATCGGCTTCGCGTTCGAGAATTTCGACGCCGTCGGCGCCTGGCGAGACAAGGACGGCGATTCGCCGATCGACGCGTCCGGCGTCTTGCCCGGAGGCCAGTCGTTCCAGGGCCCGGCCGATCTCAAAACGATCCTCCGGGGGAAGAGAGACCAGTTCAGCCGCTGCCTGGTCGAAAAAGTGCTCACGTACGCCCTCGGCCGAGGGTTAGAATCGTATGACCGTTGCGCAGTCGATGAAATCCTGGACGCCGTCCGCAAGGACGAGGACCGATTCGCCACCCTGATCGTCGCGGTGGCCCGGAGCGGACCATTCCTGATGAGAACAGCCGGAGGGGACGAGCCATGAGCATCGGCGGGCGGATTTCGAGGCGGACGATCCTCCGAGGGGCCGGCACGGTCCTGGCCCTCCCGTTCCTGGAGGCGATGGCGCCGAAGGCGATCGCCAGGGTCGGGGGGGCGGCGGCCCAACCTCCTCGCCGGATGGCCCTCCTCTACGTGCCCAACGGCGCCCACATGGCCGACTGGACCCCGAAGGCCGAAGGCGCCGCCTTCGACTTGCCCGAGATCCTCCGGCCCCTCGCCCCGCTGAAGGACGACCTGCTCGTCCTGAGCGACCTGACCTGCGACAAGGCCCGGGCCAACGGAGACGGCGCCGGCGACCACGCCCGGGCCTCCTCCGCCTTCCTGACCGGGGCCCAGGCCAGGAAGACCGCCGGCGCCAACTTCCGCTCGGGCATCTCGGCCGACCAGGTCGCCGCCCGCCGGATCGGCGACCAGACCCGCCTTCCGTCTCTGGAGCTGGGGATCGAGCGCTATCGAGGCAGCGGCAACTGCGACAGCGGCTATTCCTGCGTCTATGAACACACGATCGCCTGGAGGTCGCCCACCTCGCCCCTGCCCAACGAGGTCGATCCCCGGATCGTCTTCGAGCGCCTCTTCGCCGAGAGGCCCAACGACCCCGCCCGCCTGAAGAGGAACCGGCTGCGGTCGAGCGTCCTCGACGCGGTCCTCGAAGACTCCAAGGGGCTGGAGGGCCGGCTCGGCGGCGCCGACCGCCGCAAGCTCGATCAGTACATGTCGTGCGTCCGGGAGCTCGAGCTGAGGATCGCCCGGGCCGAGACCCTGCCGCCGGTCCAGCCGCCCGAGGACGCCATCCGACCCTCCGGGATGCCGGCCGACCTCTCCGAGCACATCCGCCTGATGTGCGACCTGATGGTCATGGCCTTCCAGACGGACGTGACCCGGGTGATCACCTGCATGTTCGCCCGAGAGGGCAGCGAGCAGAAGTACCGGATGATCGGCGTGTCCGAGGGGCACCACGAGCTCACCC
Source organism: uncultured Planctomycetota bacterium (assembly GCA_963737655.1). Classification (GTDB taxonomy): domain Bacteria; phylum Planctomycetota; class Planctomycetia; order Isosphaerales; family Isosphaeraceae; genus JAQGHR01. Next base: position 1,386,736 of record CAVTTN010000002.1, read on the forward strand.
ACCACCGCAATGACCCCGAGAAGATCGCCAAGGTCAAGAAAATCAACACCTATCACATCGAGCAGTTTGCCTACCTCCTGAACAAGCTCAAGTCCGTGCCCGAGGGGGATGGCACCCTGCTTGACCACTGCATGATCGCCTATGGGAGCGGCAACAGCGACGGCAACCGCCACACCCACGAGAACGTGCCGCTGTTGCTCGCCGGCAAGGGCGGAGGCTCGCTCAGGACCGGCCGCCACGTCCGCTACCCGGGCGAGACGCCCCTGAACAACCTCTGGCTGGCGATGCTCGACCGCATGGGCGCCCCGACGGATCGCCTCGGCGACAGCACGGGCGTCCTCCCCGGGCTCTCGTGAGCCGAAAGGAAGGGCGGCCGATCAGGGACCCGACGATCACGATCGGGGCCATCGCGATCCTGCTCGACGCGCTCGGCCCTCGCCCAGAGGCACGGGGAGGCGCGGGGCCGGGGGGAAGGGGCGTTGGCCGCCGACGTGCCGCCGGGGTCGCACCCCTCGCCGAGACATCCGGCGTGACCGCGTCGATCCTCTTCACAGACGTTCGCGGGTTCGCGCGATGGGCCGAGAAGATTGAGGACTTCTCCCAACTCAACCGCTTCGTGGCGGATTTCCCGGCGATCCTCCAGGGCGCCTTTGCCAACCACTTCATCAAGGGCCTCGTCGCGGGGATGTGCCTCGACGCCTCGAACAAGAGGGGTTTGAGGTGGCTCCTCGCGACCCGCTCGCGGACCCGGCGACTCTCCGCCGGGAAGATCGAGGGGTGCGGGGGACCGCTCAAGGATTCCCAGTCCTTCTCGGGGTGCGTCCTCTGAGCGAGAAGAGGAAGCGGCGGGCGAGTGGGGCGAGGCGTCGGCCCTCCGCCGGGTCGGTGCCGTGGCGACAGAGATCAGCGAGGCCGTGGCTCGAGGAAAGCCTGCCTCATGCGGCTATAGGCGCGGGAGACGTGCGTGACGTACTCGCGGGCCTCCTCGCGATCCCCTTCCTCCACGGCGTGCTTGAGCAATTCGAGCCGGTCTCGGAAGACCTTCGCCTTGGCCTTGCGATAAGGGCCGAGCGTCCCCTCGCGGAGGAAGGTCCCGACTTCCAGGCGGCGAGTCCAGTCGGCCCAGGCCGGGAGGAAGTGTTCGGCGTGCTTGCGGTCGCCGCTCAGTGCCGCCGTGAGCACCTCGGCCTTGAGGATCGACATCTCCTCGAACACCTCTGACGGTGAGGGATAATAGACGTAGCATCCGACGATGCTCAAGGCCACCAGGCCGAGCAAAGCGACCCCGCCCAGCACCGGGGCCGGGACCGATCGATCGTGCCAGGATGGCTGACCGTCCGAGGGCTCCGTGGCGCGTTCGAGCCAGGATTCCACTCGCCACCGGCGGTCCAACGCCCGGAGGACCAGGCCGACCGCGGCCAGCGAGGCGAGGACCGCGAGGGCGACTCGCTCGAACGGCTGGATCTCTTCCCGGAGCCTGGCGACGACGAACGGGGCGGGGTGCGTCTGGCTCGACGAAAAAGGGCGGCAATACATGTCGAAGGCGTGAGTATGACCGGGCGGGGCGATCTCCCTCGGGTAGAGCGGGGCCTCGATCGCGTAGGCGACCCCGAGGATGGATGCCACGAGGAACACGAGCCAGGCGAGGCCACGACCGACCCCGTAGTTGCGGAGCACCCAGGCGGCCAGGCCGAGGTTGAGGCCCGCCCCGAGCGTCAGGAGGACGAACGCCGCCCCGGGCGAGTTGGCGTGCTGGAACATCGAACCGAGCTGCGCCATCGCCGTCATCGGCGAGGCGTAGGCGGGGATCGCCACCCCGGCCATCGCCAAAGGGGCGAAGGGATTCGAATGCTCCATCGTCGATTGGAGCGACCCCGGCGGGAGGGCCATCCCGAGGAGGCCGACGCCCAGGAGCCCGACCGCCACATACCCGAGCGAGGGGCCGGTGACCTCTCTCGCGGCGGCGACGGCAATCGCGGCCATCCGCTTCAGTCCCTGAGCGACCGGAGCCGGGGCCGCCTCCTCGCTTCCCGACCCGGGGAAGAGCCGGTTCAGGGCCGCGCCCACGATCGTCACGACGACCATCGAGGCGAAGGCGAACACGAGGATGACCGACGGCTCGGAGAGGGTCAGGCCGTAGAGCATCGAAACCGGGTTGAACAGCGGCGCCGTCATGGCGAACGCCAGGACCGCACCGGGGGAGACGCCGGCCCTCCGCATCTCCCGGGCGACCGGGATGACTCCCAGAGAGCAGACCGGCAGGAGCATCCCCACGAGCCACGCCTGGGGCAACTCGCGCCGCGTCCCGCTCCCGAAGAGCCTCCGCGTGTTCGCAGGACCCAGGAGCCGGCGGAAGACGCCCGCCACGACCAGGCCCACGAGCAGGGTCGGGACCGATTGGATCAGGGCTTGCCCGGACCGGAGCACACCGCCCCAGAGTAGGGACTCGATCATCATCCTATCCTCGTGAAATAGGGCAGGCTGTCGATGGTGACTTCCCGGGACGTGCGGTTCGGTTCGTTTCCTCGATCACCTCGGGGCCGATCTCGCGCCGAGGACTCGTCAAGGGGCTCCCGTCGTGCCTGCCGTCCTGTCGAACCAACGGGGGTCGGCCTTCTCCAGGATCGTCTCCAGGGCGGCGACGTTTCGCCCGGAAGCCCGGGTCGCGTCGGCGCGACCGGCCGGCGATTCCCGGATGACCCGATACTCCGCGACGAGGCCGGCGGAGAGCCGGTCGACCTCGATCCACCGGTCCTCGGGCATGTCGCTCTCGGCGGCGATCTCGGGCAACCAGCCCGCGATGTCCGTCGCCATCGACAAGGTCCTGTCATCGATCGGGCGGCCCGCCGAGCCTTCGACCACCCCGCGACCGATCGCCTCGTCGAGCGCCCTCAAACGACGGACCGCGTCGGGGAACGTCGCCGGCCTGTGGGCCGGAATGACGTGACCGACATGCTCCTCGTGGGCGCCGGGGACGCCGCCACCGTCGCAACCCGCCACGGCGAGCAGGATAGAAAACATCGCAACGACCGTCCGCGGCCGTCCGCCGGAGCGGGTGTCCCCGATCTCTCTCGGGGCGGCAAGACTTCCCCCGGTGTGCCTCGCGATGATCATGGTGCCTCTCCTCGTAATCGTCCGGAATTGGAACCGGGTCGCACCGCCCACGGGGCGTGCCTCACGTCCTCGAACCCGGCGTGATCGGGACCGGGACGGAATCCAGGATCTCGGCCAGGACCCGGGCGGTGGCCTCCGGCTCGACGCCGAGCCGAACCTCCAGGACGGGTCCGGCCATGTCCTGCACGTCGTCGGGCGTGGTGTAATCGCGACCGAGCAGGAAGGCCCGCGCCTGGGCGAGCCTCTGCCAGGTCAGCAGGCCGCGGGGCTCAGGCCCAGGGTGACCTGGCGATGCGATCGGCTGGCCCCTCCCAGGGCGACGAGATAGTCCCTCACCAACGGGCCGACGGCGATCGCGGCGACGGCCTCCTGGAGGGCGCGGAGCTGCCCCGGAGCCAGGGAGGGGGCGGCCCCTCCCGGGGTGTCCGAGGTCGCGCCGACGGCCGCGTCGAGCATCGCCCGCTCGTCGTCGGGTCCCGGGTAGCCGATCCGCAGCTTCATCGCGAAGCGGTCGAGCTGGGCCTCCGGCAGCGGGTAGGTGCCGTGCTGCTCCACCGGGTTCTGGGTGGCCATGACGAAGAACGTGTCGGACAGGACGTGCCGGAGGCTGTCGACCGTGACCTGCCGCTCGGCCATCGCCTCCAGGAGGGCGCTCTGCGTCCTCGGCGTGGCCCGGTTGATCTCGTCGGCCAGCAGGACGTCGGCGAAGACGGGGCCGGGCAGGAACTCGAATTCACGAGTCTTCTGGTCATAGACGCGAAAGCCGGTGATGTCCCCGGGGAGGAGGTCCGGCGTGCACTGGACGCGCGCGAACTTGCCGCCGAGCGCCTGGGCCAGCGCCTTGGCGAGCGTGGTCTTGCCGAGGCCGGGGAGGTCCTCGATCAGCAGGTGCCCCCTCGCCAGGAGGCAGGCGAGGACGGACTCGACCACGGCCGCCTTGCCGCGCAAGGCGGCGTTCAAGGCCGTGCGGATCGCATCGACGGCCGAGGCCGATGGGCCGTTCCGCTCGGCGTGCAGGGCGTGCGGGATCACCTTCATGTCGCCAGTTCCTCCTGGAGGAGAGTCCGGTCCAGGGCCTGAAATCTGCGGAGGGACCAGGCGCGGACGGCGCGACGGCAGGCCCCTCGGGGATCGTCGTCGCCGCGAGATTTCGGGGGCGTGGAACCCTCGGGCGAGTAGAGGCCCCACTCGGCGAGTCGGATGAGCCCGTGGAGGTCGTCCGCGCCTGCGGAGGTCGTCGGGGCGATCGTCGCGTACCAGCGAAAGGGGGTGCGTCCCGAAGGGCGGGGATGGCCCGCCCATCTCGACCGCCGTTCGACGAGGCGGAGGGCTTCGATCGCGTAGAGGCGGGGGTCGGGCAGCGGCCTGGCCATCCACGCCAGGGTCAAGAGGGCGTCGGCGACATCGCGGCGGAAGCGGGCCAACGCGGCGAGGCCGACGACGACCAGGCCCAGGAAGGCCGCATGCGATCGCGCCCACCGCCAGGCGTGGGCGATCGCGGCCAGGATGCTCTCGGACCAGGAGGGCGACGGCCCCATCAACTCGTAGCCGGGCGTCGGCTCGACGGCGACCCACGTCCCGTTCGGCAGGCGGACTTCCGCCCAGACGTGGACATCGTCTCGGGTCACGGGCGTGTGCCGGGTGCGGGGGTCGTACCGACGGGGATCGGCGTAGAAGCCGCTCACCAGGCGAGTCGGGTAGTCGAGCGACCGCAGGAGAACGGCCGCCGACGTGGCGAACTGGTAATCCGGCCCGCGCCGCGACCTCAGCAGGAAGTGGGCCACGACGTCGTCGCACTCGGGCGGGACCACGACCCCGCGATCGTGTTCGGCGTGCCGGCGGAGGCCGGCGACGACCGCCTCGACTTGCCCCCAACCGCGAGGGATGCCCTCCGACCACTTGCGGGCCAGGGCCGCGACCTCCGGGGCGATGCCACGGCCGTCGGCGACGTCCAGGAGGCGAGCCGCGGCGTAGGGGATGGTGGGGAAGGACAGGTCGCGAAGCCGTCCCGGGTCGGGGGTCCGGGCCTCGGACTCGATCACCGTGCTCGAAGGGACGGTGCGTCCAACCATCCGCACCATCCCCTCGTGCGACCAGCCGAAGAAGTCGCGGCGGTTGACCTGGCCGATCCGGAATCGGGACACGTGCGACGGCAGGGGCAGCGGGCCCGAGTCGAGCGCCCCGACCTTGATCTGGTGGGCGACGGTGCCGGTGAACAGCGGGGGGATGGGCGAATCGAGCCGGAACCACGGGGCGCCCTCGGATTCCAGAACCAGGGGGCAGTCCCTCCCACACGGCGGCTCCTCGTCCCATTCCCGGCCGTCGAAGCGGTCGTAGGCCGCCAGGCCGAGATGCAGGGGGGTCGGCCCCTTCACGTAGAGGAGGGCCTTCGCCTCGCGGTCGGTCGGCCGACGTCCGGGCCGATCGTTCCCCCGGCGGACCACCGAGAACTGGCGGCCGGCCCGGAGGTTCTCCGCCGGCCGTTCGCGCTGTTCGACGACGTTGTCATTGTTCAATGCGACCATCCGATCTCGCTGCATGGGCTTGATCGGCTCGCCATACAGGTCATTGAAGGCGTCGTAGAGGCTGGGCCGGTCGCTGTCGAGGTAGACGTCGGAGTCGGTGAAGCCGACGGATTGCGGCTTCTCCGAGCCCTTGACCTCGTCCTCGCCGTCGTTCACGCCCCCTCGGGCGTCGGGGTTGTCCCAGACGGTCCCCCCGGAACTCGGCATCAGGCCCGCCAGGGCGGTGGCGGCCCGGGTCGGCCCGACCGCCGCGACCGCGACGACGAGGGCGACGAACCCCAGGGCCAGGGCCGGCGTCGCGATCGGGAATCGACGACGGTCGTTCGAGGTCGGAAGGCGGAGGCCGCCCCAGGAGGCCAGGACCAGCCAAAGGCAGCCGACGGCCGCGTAGGTGCCGAGCGCCCAGAGCAAGGCCGTCCCCTCGGCCTGCGAGGAGGCGACCAGCACCAGGAAGAGGCTCACCAGCGCCGCCAGGCGGGCGAACGCCGGCCGCCTCGACAGCACGGCCAGACCCAGCCCGAGGTTCCTCAGGGCCGAGATCATCACGACTTCCAGGGGCTCGGCCCGCCCGACCCGGGCCAGCCGGCCCGCCTCGACGACGAACGGCAAGGCCACGACGACCAGCAGGCCGATCACGAGGAGCGGGCTGAGCGAGGTCCGTGGCCGCGAACGTGCGAGGAGCCCGGGGGATGAGGATTTCGACCACAAGGAGACCATCCATGCGGCGAGGGACCATCCCAGGCCCCAGGCCAGGGAAACCATCAGCGGCCTCCCCGGCTCGGCGATGGCGAGCTCGGCAGACGTCGTCGCCAGGGCCGCCAGGGCCAGCGTCGCGCCCTGGACCCATCGGTCCTCTTCTCGGTCAGCCGCCAACGGAGACCTCCTTCCATCCCCGTCGCACGAGGCCCGGGACGTTCGATGGGTCGTCGATCCAGATCCCGGGCCGCAACGGCAAGGCACCGGACACGGTGCGATCCACGGCATCGGAGAAGGCACCGGCATCCAGGACGACGAATCGTTCGGCACGACCCCGACCGGCCGACCCGGCCAGGTTTCGCGTCGAACGACTGGTCGCGACGACGACCCGCAGGCCGCCGTCGAACCGGAGACAGGACGGCCCGGACAATACGTCTTTGAGATCATGCCGCCCGTCGGGTTCCAGGCGGGCCAGGGCGTCGAGGACGCGGGCACGACGGGAGGCGACGGTGCCGGCCGACGAGGCGACCGACCGGCCGCCGTGGACGACCTCCACCTCGGCCCCCTGGCCGATCCAATCCTCGGCGAAGCTCGCCGCGATCCGGACCGCCCACTCGAACGACCCGGCCTGACCCGACCCGGAGTGCGCCTCGGGGGAGATGTCGAGGACGATCTGGACCCTGGGGATCGCCTGGGCTTCCAGCTCGCAGACGATGAGGTGGCCGTGCCTTGCCGATTGCGGCCAGTGAACCCGGCGGAGCGAATCGCCCCGGCGATAGGGCCGGACGCCCAGGAGGTCGCCCGCCGTCCCCGCCTTGTTCCGGGGGGCGAGCCCGTCCCCCTCCCGGCCGCTGGCCGCCTCGGGGATCGGGCCGACGGGGAAGGTGCGGGGCCAGACCAGGAGGCGGGACGGGACGGCCAGAGGCCGGGACGCCTCGCGGAGACCGAACGGGAACGCGGTGACGACCCTCGGGGCGGCCCTCGGGTATTCGCCTCGGCAATCGGGCGTCGCTCTCCAGCAGATCTCGGTGGTCCGCCAACCCCCAGCGAACGCCACGCCGGCCCCGGCTCCGGGCAAATCGCCGCGAACGGCGAGCCCCCAGGCACCCCAGGGCATCCGGTTGCGGACGACCAAACGGACGTCCACCGGCTCCCCTTCGCGGACACGATCCCGCCCGAACGCGAGCGTGCCGCTCAGCCCGCACGCGGACAACCAGGGCCACAGTGTCCCCGCCGCCAGGACGGCCGCCAGCCCGGCCGCCAGGATCATGGCCCTCGGGTGCAGGTAGAGCCCGCAGAGGATCGCCGCCAGCATCGCCATCGAGAGGACGGCCAGGGGGTTGCGTACCCATTGGATGTACGGGTCGAATTGCGAGGCATGATCCTTGACGAGGATCTCGCCGAGCTTCGCGAAGAATCGCTTGCCCGATCGATTCATGACCCGCCCTCCAACTCACGGTTTTCGGGGCATTTCGGGGCGGCCAGCTTCGAGCCGACTCAACCCCACCTCGGGCACGTCCGGCAGAGCCGGCGATTCAGCAGGAGCGATCCGGCGATCGAGAGACCGCCCGAGACGACGGCGACCACTCCCAATCCCTCGGCGTCCCGGGCCTCGGCGAAGCGGCCCAGGGCCAGCAGGATCAGGCCGCCGGAAGCGTCTTCTTCGAGACGATCGGAGCAACCGATCGCTCAATCCTAAAATATTCACGAGCTTGAATATATGAAAATCACAACCCAGCGGGGCGGATTCGGCTCGGACGGGCCGAACCCCCGAGAGGTCGGGTGGCGCGCGCCGCCTCCGGACGTCAGGCTCGGCCCTGCCGGGACGGGGGCGGCGTACCAGGGTTGGCTACCCGCCGAGAGGGCGGCCCGAGAGAGTTCGGGGAAAACGACGCGGACCCGGAGGGACGATCGCCCCTGGTGGACCCTCGGTCGGCATGCAATCGAGGGCCGCGACCGAGCGGACGCTGCCGCGCGGCGAGGAGGGGGCGATCGGGATGGGCTCGCGTCGGGTCAGGCGATGGGAGGGGCGCGAGGGGAGGATGGGCGTTCGACGGCCGCGGGGAAGGTCAGCGGCAGATCGTCGATCGGTTGAATCCGCACCACGTCGAGGGAAAGGACGTGTGCGGCTTCTCCCGCGAGTTGGCCCTGAGCGAAGAAATGGCAGATCGGGCAGTCGTGCGACGACGGGTGATTCGACCCATCGCCGCCATCAGGAAGACTGGTCTTGGAGTGCTCCACGCCAGGGAGGGCGTGAAGGGCGGGACCGCAGACGGTCATCACCCCATAGAGTGCGAGCAGGGAGACCAACAGGAATAGTCGGGCCTGTCGTTGCATCGCGGGACGAATCGCCGGTTACCGGACAATTCCGCGAGCCCTGAGCAGGTCGCGGTGGTGACTCACACCGATCTGAAAGGATCGGACCAGATTCGCAGGCGACTGTCAAGGGGGCCGCGAAAAGGTCGCGACCTCCTCCGCCTCCGCCGGATGGAGGCCCGGACTGCGATCATTCCAGGCCGTCAGGCCGCCACAACCTCGCGTCGCCTCGGACTGGACGCGGATGCGCGCCTCGGCCGCGGCGAGACGAACCAGGCGGCCCAAGTGGCCTCGCCCTCGGGCCCCGAAGTGGACGACTCGGGCTTCTCCTCCCGGCCCGGCGATCGGCGGCTCCCGGTGCCGGTTGACCGGCTTGGCCCACTCCTCGGCGTCGGCCATCCGTGGGGAAGTCCACCCGTACAAGTGGCGGAGGCGGCGGACATCGGTGCGGAGGAAGCGGCATCGGCCTGCCCGAGCTCGCACCCCTCTCGGGCACTTCCCGAACACGTATCCGGACTTGTCGCGACTCCCAATTCGGTGTGATACTCTGAGAACTGATGCCATAGGGTTCGATATCTCGTCGATCTCGTCTCCCAAGTGTGGTGCCGCTGAGCGACACGGACCCTGACGTCATGAACACGTCATGAACCAGTCTGAAATCCATAAGATCGCGTTCGTCGGGGACTACCTGCCCCGAAAGTGCGGGATCGCCACCTTCACCCACGACATGTACGCTTCGGTGGCCGCCGGCGCCCCGGACGCCGAGTGCTTCGTCGTCCCCGTGAACGACCGCCCCGAAGGGTATGACTACCCGCCGGAGGTCCGGTTCGAGATCCACGAGCAGGACCCGGACAGCTATCTCCGGGCCGCCGACTTCCTGAACTTCGCCAACACCGACATCGTCTGCCTCCAGCACGAGTACGGCATCTATGGCGGCCCGGCGGGCGGCCACATCCTCAGCCTGATCCGGAACCTGAGGATGCCGGTCGTCACCACCTTCCACACCGTCCTGAACGAGCCGGACGACGACCAGAGGCGGGTCCTGATGCAACTGGCCGACCTGTCCGCGAGGGTCGTCGTCATGACCGGACGCGCCCGGACATTCCTCCGGGAGATCTACGGCGTCTCCGAGGCGAAGATCGACCTGATCGCGCACGGCATCCCGGACACCCCGTTCGTGGAGCCCGGCCTCTACAAGGAGCAGTTCGGCGTCGAGGGACGGTCGGTGGCGCTGACGTTCGGGCTGCTCTCGCCCAACAAGGGGGTCGAGCACATGCTCCGGGCCGTGCCGGCGATCCTCGAGGAGTTCCCCGACTTCGTCTACATCGTCCTGGGGGCGACCCATCCGGACCTGGTCCGCGAACAGGGGGAACGGTACCGGCTGGGCCTGGAGCGATTGGCTCGCGACCTGGGGATCGAGCGGAACGTCATCTTCTACAATCGTTTCGTCGAGCTGAACCAGTTGACCGAGTTCATCCGGGCCGCGGACGTGTACGTGACCCCTTATCTGAACCCGGCCCAGATCACCTCGGGCACCCTGGCCTACTCCTTCGGCTGCGGCAAGGCGATCGTCTCGACGCCGTACTGGCACGCGGAAGAATTGCTCGCCGGGGGCCTCGGCGTGCTCGTGCCGTTCGCCGATTCGCGGTCGCTGGCCCGGGAAATCCGCGGGCTCTTGCGGGACGGGCCGCGACGGCTCTCGATGCGAGAGAGGGCCTACGCCCTCGGCCGCAGCATGGTCTGGCAGCAATCCGCCTTCCATTACCTGGAGTCGTTCCAGCAGGCGCGGCTGGTCCGTCAGGATCAGCCGTTCAAGCCTCTGGCCGTCCGCACCCTCGCCGAGCAGCAGGCCGAGTTGCCCTCCTGGAGACTCGACCACTTCGTGAGGATGACGGACTCGACCGGCATCTTCCAGCACGCCACCTACACGATCCCCCACTTCGCGGAGGGGTATTGCATCGACGACAACGCCCGGGCGTTCCTCCTGACTGTTCTCCTGGATGAGCTGGGACAGGACGGTCCCGAGGTCCGCCGCGTGGCCACGACGTCCGCCGCGTTCCTCCAGGCGGCCTTCGATCGCGATCGGAACCGGTTCCGGAACTTCATGAGCTACGATCGCCGATGGCTGGAGGAGGTCGGGTCGGAAGACTGCCAGGGTCGGGCGCTGTGGGCCCTGGGAACCTGCGTCGGGCGGTCGAGCCGCCCCGACCTTCCGGCCTGGGCCGCTCCTCACTTCCTGGAGGCCCTGACGCCCGTCCCGGAGATGAGCTCGCCCCGGGCATGGGCCTTCGCCCTTCTCGGCGTCCATGAGTACCTCCGTCGGTTCCGGGGGGATCGGGCCTGCGGCCATGCCCGGGACGTGTTGACGGCGCTCCTGGTCGGCCTCTACGAGCGGACGGCGACGCCCGAGTGGCCGTGGTTCGAGGAGGTCCTGTCCTACGACAATGCCCGGCTCCCCCACGCCCTGATCGCCGGAGGCCGCGACGGCGGCGACCCGAGAAGCCTGGAGATCGGCCTCCTGAGCCTGGGCTGGCTGGTCGAAGTCCAGAGAGCCCCCCAGGGCCACTTCCGGCCCATCGGCTGCCACGGGTTCTACCGCAAGGGAGGAGAGCCGGCGCGGTTCGACCAGCAGCCCGTGGAAGCCAACGCGACGGTGGCCGCCTGCCTGGAGGCGTACCGGGCGACCCACGATCCCCGCTGGATGGACGAGGCCCGCTCGTCCTTCGAATGGTTCCTCGGCCGCAACGACCTGGGGCAGGAGCTCTACGACCCGGCCACCGGGGGCTGCTGCGACGGCCTTCAGGAGGACCGGGTCAACCGGAATCAGGGGGCCGAGTCCACCCTCGCGTTCCTCCTTTCGCTCGCCGAGATGAACCTGCTGGAAAGCTCTCTGGCGGCATTCCGCCAGCCGCGGTAAGGTCAGCCCTCTCCCGGATGGACCCAACTCCCTCGCACCGAGGCCACCAGTCCCCCTCATGGACGTCAAGCGCACCGGGATCATCCTCAAGCCCTCGAACTCCCGCGTCGTGATCAGGCCGTTCGAGGTCGCCAGCGAGGAACGCGTCGAGAAGATCATCGCGAGGGTCTCGTCTCTCTCCGAGTCGGAAGTCGAAGACCTTCTGGAAGGGGTCATGCGCGAGTTCCGCGAGCGACACCAGCGGACTCGCGAATTCTTCCTCCACCGCTTCGACCAGGTTCGGACCCACCTGCTGACCGATCAACCGGTCAGCGAGAGCCGGCGCCTCCTGATCGGATCCTACTTCACCCAGGAATACTCGCTCGAGTCGGCCGCCCTGTTCAATCCTTCGATGGTCTGGCACCCCGACCAATCGGGCTTGCCCGGCGGATCGAGCCGATTCGTCGTCAGCCTGAGGGCCACCGGCGAGGGTCACATCTCGTCGATCACGTTCCGCTCGGGCGTGATCGACGCCGAGAACCGCATCCTCATGGATGAGCCCACGCGGTTCGTCGCGGCCCCGGAGCTGGTGCCCAACGCGCTCTACGAGAAGGCCCTCTTCCACCGCAAATTGACCGAACTGGGGGCCGACGGCGCACTCGTGGAACAGGCGATGACCGCGCTGGACGACCACTTCACCCTCGGCGAACTGGAATACACCCTCGGGATCGTCCTCCGGCACAACCGCGATCGTCAGCGTGAATTCGAGCCGATCGCCCACACCATGGTGACCCTGGCCAAGGCCAATTACGAGATCCGCTTCGGGCCCGAATTGAACGTCTCGGAGCGGATCATCTTCCCGTCGTCGCCCACCGAGACCAATGGGATCGAGGACGCCCGGTTCGTGCATTTCACCCACGACGACGGCCGTAGCTGCTACTACGCCACCTACACCGCCTACGACGGTCACGTCACCCTGCCGCAGATGCTCGAGACCGAGGACTTCCTGCACTTCAAGGTGAGCACCCTGAACGGGCCGGAGGTCCGGAACAAGGGCTTCGCCCTCTTCCCCCGGATGGTCCACGGGCAATACGCGATGCTCTCCCGGCAGGACAACGAGAACATCTACCTGATGTACTCCGACACTCCTCATTTCTGGTACAGCAAGGTGCGGATCGCCAGGCCGACGTATCCCTGGGAGTTCGTCCAGCTCGGCAACTGCGGATCGCCGATCGAGACCGAGGCCGGCTGGCTGGTCCTGACGCATGGCGTCGGGCCGATGCGTAAGTACGCCCTGGGCGCGTTCCTGCTCGACCGCAATGACCCGTCGCGAGTGATCGGGCGATTGGAGAGGCCCCTCCTGGAGCCGAACGCCAACGAGCGCGAGGGCTACGTTCCCAACGTCGTCTATAGCTGCGGCGCCCTCACGCATGGCCGCGACCTGATCATCCCCTACGCGATGGCGGACTACGCCAGCACGTTCGCCACCGTCCCTCTCGACGACGTCCTCAACGCCATGATCCGTCCGTGAGGCGATCAATCGGGCGCGGTCATCGCGTCGAGTAAGTCCCTCTCCGAGAACTCGGCGACCGCCGTGAACGCGTCGGCGGCGCCGTAGTAGATGAGCAGGACCCCCTGGTCCCGGACCACGCCGGTGGGGAAGACGACGTTCGGCACGAATCCGGCCATCTCGAAGTCGGATTCGGGCCTGAGGAACGCCCCGGGGGAGTGCCGCCGGACCCTGGCCGGGTCGTTCGGATCGAGGAGGACCGCCCCGGCGTAATACTCCCCCACGTCGCCAGGGCGGGCCGGATGTCGGTTCCCATGATAGATCTCCAGCCATCCCTCCGGGACTCGCATGGGCGGACAGCCCGCGCCCACTCGGCCGGATCGCCACTCGCCGGCCGGGAGGGCGAGCGGGGCATGCCCCCCCCAGTGGATCAGGTCCGGCGACCTCGCGGCCCAGATCTCAGGCCGCGTGAAGGGCGTCCCGCAGACCGGCCGATGGAGCGCCGCGAATGCCCCGCCGACCTTCCCCGGGAACAGGACGACGTCCTTGTTCTCCGGGCAGAAGATGACCCCATGTCGGTCGAAGGTGCGGAAGTCGGTCGTGGACGCCAGGGCCGTCGCCGGGCCGTGCCGCGACACCGCGACATAGGTGAAATAATACCGTCCCTCGATCTCGGTGATCCGAGGGTCCTCAACGCCGTACTCCTCGGTCACGTCCCGCGGGCGAAACGTGACCTCGGTGACCTCCCTGACGGCCCGACCGTCCCCGCACCGGATGACCCGGAGGTGCGAGGTGAACGTGAGCCGGATGAGGCCGTCCGACCGGCGCCGGACCACCCGCGGATCGACGGCCTCCAGCTCGGAGTCGGGCACCCAGTCGATCGTCGAGCCGAGTTCCGGGTCCCACCGCGGCAGCCCGGTGAACCCGGTCCGCCTCTCCCTGGGCCGCTCGGCCACCCGGACCAGGAGCACGACTTCGGCTCCCGCCCGGGTCGCCCCGGGGTTGAACACGCCGACGACCTCGAGATCGTCGCGAGACGGGGGCACGTCTTCGGGCCGGAGCAGGAGAAGGGTCGAGAGCCTGGGGACGGTCATGGCCTGGCTCCTGGGATGGTCGGTCGCTGACTCGGCCCGCGATGGGGACGCCGAAGATGTTCGGCCGACGGTCCCGGTCGGCATCCGTCCCGGGGCGCGGTCCGGGCTCGGGGCGTCATGGACCTCCATCATAGGCCCGGTCCTCCGGCCGAGGCGTCGCGATCTCCAAACGGGGAGGCAGCCGTCTGGAGCTCGCGACGGTCGCCGCGGAGGCGGGGTCGGCTCACTCGCGAAAGCCGTTCAGGCGGGCCCATCAGGAGGGCCGACCGATCCGTTACCTCGGGCCCAGATGCCCTTTCATGTACGGCAGATTCGTCAATTGATGGCGCCCGGGGGCGGCCTGGGTAGGATCGAACCGCCGACCAGGAAACCCGAAGGCGAGACCGGATGAAGACCCAGGGCGAGATCGAACGCGCGATCGCGGAGGGCATGACCCGCTTCGAACAGGAATACATGGGCCGGGGCCCCAAGGACGTCCACGCCCATCTGATCGAGGACCTGATCGTCGTCCGGCTCAAGGGGGTGCTGACCGCGGCGGAGCAGCATCTGGTCAGGACGTTCCCGCCCGAGAAGGGCCGGGACTTGCTCAAGGAGGTGAGGACGCACCTCGTCGAGGTCGCCAGGCCGACCATGGAGGCGATGGTCCACGAGATCACCGGCGTCCGGGTCGTCAGTTTGCATCACGATATCAGCACAATTACCGGGGAAGAAGTCGTCCTCTTCACCCTGTCGGGGCCGCCATTGTTCCGAGAAACGAAGAAGAAATAGGTCCGAACCCGCGAGCGAATCCGAATCTCGGCTCTTGCTATTGCTCGGACGCGCTCCTAACGTCTCAATCGTGCGGGGCCATTGGCCCCGGCATGAAACGATCCACCCAGTCGGACGACGGAGCAAAAGGCACCCCGATCCCTCGGGTGGCCGGTTGCGAAGTATAAGCCGACGTGGCCGAGGCACCCATCGGTTGCCTCGGCCACGTCGGCTTTTTTTGTTCCCCCCCCATCAATCCCAATGTGACGACATCTCATTCATGGAATGGGTTGTTCGGTTCGCGGTGCGCCCTCGTCGCGAGGGAGGTCGTGGACGATCGCGGGGCCCTGTCCCGACGAGCGATCCGGCGGGCGTCACGGTCGATCTTCCGGGATTGAAGACGCGGCCAGTCGGCATCCATGACCCACGCTGATCCGACGCAAGACACGAACCGAACGATGGCCGAGCAGATCGCCCTGGTGGCCGCCGCGTTCCAGCAACGGCGGACCGGCCACGACCCGAAATCGGTGAGCGTGGTGCTGAGCGGAGACACCCTGGTGGTCACGCTCCACGGCGCGTTGTCGCCGGCCGAGCAGGCGATGTCGCGGAGCCCGGAAGGGGCCGCCAAGGTGCAGGAGTTCCACCGCCAGTTGTTCCGGAGCGCCTCCGAGGCGCTCCGGGAGGACATCAAGCGGATCACCGGGATGGACGTCCGCGAGGCCACCACGGAAGTCGAGCCGGAATCCGGCGCCGTCGTCCAGGTGTTCACGAGCGGCACGATGGTGCAGGTGTTCCTGCTCTCCGGCAAGGTGCCGTCCGGGAGTTTCGAATGCGAGAACCATCCCGAGGATGGAGACGCTCGGCGACCCGGTCCGCAGTCCGGGGAGCCCGTCGCTCATCGATGATTCCCGTTCGGACGGACGCGACCTCGACGACGTTCCATGGCCGGGCGGTCGCCCCGGGGGCAGGAATGCCGAACCCGCAACATTTCCAACCTTTCACTTGTTGAATCCTAGAAGGAGGTGTCCCTTGAAACACGAGGACAGGTTCAAGGTGCCTCCCGGCACCACGGTCCAGTTGAAAGACCTCGATCCGGGTTTCAAGAACCACCAGGAAGGGCCCAGGGACGCCGCCAAGGAGATCGAGAGCGATCGGGCGAAGTTGAGGGAGTTGCAAGAATTGTTCTTCGCCAACGGACAGCGGTCGCTCCTGATCTGCTTGCAGGGCCTGGACGCCGGGGGGAAGGACGGGACGATCCGTCACATCCTGGGATCGATGAACCCCCAGGGCTGCAAGGTGGTGGCGTTCAAGCGGCCCACGCCCGAGGAGCTTGCCCATGATTTCTTGTGGCGCATCCATCGCGCCGTGCCCGCCCGGGGGGAGGTGACCATCTTCAACCGTTCGCATTACGAGGACGTCCTGATCGCGAGAGTTCATGACCTGGTCCCCCGGGAGATCTGGTCGCTCCGCTACGATCGGATCAACGCCTTTGAAAATGGCCTGGTCGAGGATGGCACTCACATCCTCAAGTTCTTCTTGCACGTCTCCAGGGGCGAGCAATTGAAGCGGTTCAAGGCCCGGCTCGAAGACCCCGCCAGGCAGTGGAAGATCAGCGAGGCCGACTACAAGGAGCGCGACTTCTGGGACGAGTACACGGCGGCCTATGAGGACGCGCTCTCCCGGTGCAGCACCGAGAGGCCCCCTGGTTCGTCATCCCGGCCGACCACAAGTGGTTCCGCAACCTCGCCGTGGCCCGGATCGTCGTGTCCTACCTGGAGGGCCTGAAGATGACCTTCCCTCCGCCCTCGGTCGATCTCGAGGAGATTCGGAAGGAGTATCACTCGGCGAAGAAACGCAAGCATTCCCCCGAGGACGACGCCCCGAAGCGACCCGCCGAGGATGAACTCGCCGCATCTCGCTCGGGGAAATCCCACCACTGAGCGACTGCCGGCCGAGAGCCGGTCGGCTCGCACGTCGGCGGAAAGCCCGACCGGGTCCGGAGGAGGGCCCTGATCCTCGACAACGAAGACGACACCGAATCCTCCCGACTCCAGGCGACCCCCTCCCTCGTCCCGCTCGATCGCACGCCCTGGAAGTGGTCGCCCGAAGGCGAGGGGTTTTCGATCCCAGGGTGAGACATGGAAAACGGAACCAGTCCGACGAATCTCGGCGTGATCACATCGGTTCGCGGCAGTGTCGTGGATGCCCGGTTCGGGCGTCATTTGCCGCCCATCTACTCGCTGTTACGGGCGGGGAAGGGGCCCTGCGTCTCGATCGAGGTGCTGATGCAGCTCGACGAGCATCATGTTCGCGGGATCGCGTTGAACCCGACGCAAGGGCTCGCCCGAGGCATGGACGTGGAGGACACCGGCGGTCCTCTCAAGGTCCCGGTCGGCGAAGCGATCCTGTCGCGGATGTTCGACGTCTTCGGAAACCCGATCGACCGCCGGCCGGCGCCGACCGGCGTGGAGTGGCGGAGCATCCATCGCGACTCCACCGCCCCTGGTCGGTCGTTCCACCCGGTCCGAGGTCTTCGAGACGGGCATCAAGGTCATCGACGTCCTGGTCCCGCTCGAGCGGGGCGGCAAGGCGGGGCTGTTCGGAGGGGCGGGCGTGGGCAAGACGGTCCTGCTCACGGAGATCATCCACAACATGGTCGGCCGCGAACAGGGCGTGAGCATGTTCTGCGGGATCGGCGAGCGGTGCCGCGAGGGGGAAGAGCTTTACCGGGGGATGAAGGATGCCGGCGTCCTCCCGCACATGGTGATGCTGTTCGGCCAGATGAACGAACCGCCCGGCGCCCGATTCCGGGTGGGCCTGGCCGCGCTCACGATGGCCGAGTACTTCCGGGACGATGAGCATCGTGACGTCCTCTTGCTCATCGACAACATCTTCCGCTTCATCCAGGCCGGGATGGAGGTGTCCGGGCTGATGGGGCAGATGCCGTCGCGGCTGGGCTATCAGCCGACGATGGGCACCGAGCTGTCGGGGCTGGAGGAGCGGATCGCCAACACCGAGACCGGCGCGATCACCTCCATCCAGGCGGTCTACGTCCCGGCCGACGACCTGACCGACCCGGCGGCGGTTCACACGTTCTCACACCTGTCCGCGTCGATCGCATTGTCCCGCAAGAGGGCGAGCCAGGGCCTGTTCCCGGCCGTCGACCTGCTCCAGTCCAACTCCAGGATGGCGACACCGACCATCATCGGCGAGCCGCATTACCTCCTGTCCCGGGAGATCCGCAGGACGCTGGCGCAGTACGAGGACCTCAAGGACATCATCGCCATGCTCGGGATGGAGCAACTCTCCTCGGATGACCGCAAGGTCGTCGATCGCGCCCGGAAGCTGGAGCGATTCCTGACCCAGCCGTTCTTCACCACCGAGCAGTTCACCGGGATCAAGGGCAAGGCCGTCAGCCTGAAGGACGCGATCGATGGCTGTCGGAGCATCCTGAACGACGAGTTCAAGGACTATCCCGAGAGTGCCTTGTACATGATCGGGTCGATCGACGAGGCCAAGGCCAAGGGAAAAACCGCCGGGCCCTCAAGTCCTGCCGTCGCCGGTCCCAAGCCCGAGGTCCCGGCGAATCCGAAATCGGCCGCGAAACCCAGGGCCCCGGTCAAGCAGGGAGTCGATGCCCATGAATCTTAAGGTCCTCCTCCCGTCTCGCGTCTTCGCGGATGAAAAGGGAGTGAAACGGATCGTGG
Source organism: uncultured Planctomycetota bacterium (assembly GCA_963737655.1). Lineage (GTDB taxonomy): Bacteria > Planctomycetota > Planctomycetia > Isosphaerales > Isosphaeraceae > JAQGHR01. The sequence continues at coordinate 1,405,341 of CAVTTN010000002.1, forward strand.
CCGAGACGCTCCAGGGTTCCATGGGAATCCTGCCGCGCCGTCTCGACTGCGCGGCCGCCCTGGCGCCGGGGATTCTGAGCTACGAGACCGAGGAAGGCGAAGTTTACCTGGCCGTTGATCAAGGAGTGCTGGTCAAGACCGATCTGGATGTTCTTGTCTCGGTCCGCGACGCGATCGGCGGGACGGACCTCGGCCAACTCCACGAGGCCGTGAAGCGGGAGTTCCTCGAACTGGATCAGGAGGAGCGGGGTGTTCGATTGGTGCTCGAAAAAATGGAGAGCGGATTCATCCGCCGATTCATGGAATTTCAACGTGATTAAGAACATCCAGACGAACGGCGCGAGCGAAGAGTCGAACTTCAGCCGTCAGGTCGGCGCCCAGGCCAGGCGCATGTTGAAGGCCCGGAGAGGGGCTCGAGGAGCGTCTGGTTCGGGCTGGGCATGTCGGGGTTGATCGGCTGGTCGACGCCAAGGAGCAGTTGGCGACCGCCTTCAAGACGTCGAATCATACCGTGAGCGTGCATAGCGCGTTCGATCTGCCGTCGGCACAGCGGGTCGCGATCGAAGATGCGGTGAAGGAAACGTTCGCCCCGGACGCCAACGTCCAGTTCGAGACCGCGCCGGAAATCATCAGCGGCATCGAACTCTCCACCAACGGACATAAGATCGCCTGGAGCATCGCGGATTACCTCGCGAACCTCCAGAGGAGCGCCGGCGACCTCGTGAACACCGAAACCCGGGCCGCGCCCAAACCGAACGCGAAGGACAAGCCCGAGCCGAAGGCGGCGGCGCCCCAGGCGAACGGAGGGGCCAGGCCCGGACCGAAGCGGGAATCGAAGCCCGCACCCGAACCGGTGGCTCCCGGCAAGGAGGCGGACCATTGAACACCTCGACTGACGGCTTGCACGCCGTCTACGAACGGGCGTTCGCGGGGATCGGCCGGGCCGTGGAAGCGTTTACGCCCCGGATGTCCCCTCGCGAGGTTGGGACCATCACGAGGGTCTCCATCGGGATCGCCAAGGTCTCGGGCCTCCCCGGGCTGGGCTTCGACGAGCTGGTGAGTTTTCCCGGCGGCCTGTTCGGCATCGCGTTCAACGTCGATCCGGACGAGATCGGCGTGGTGCTCCTCGGCGAATGCGAGCACCTGCACGCGGGCGACGAGGTCGGCCGCACCGGGCGAGTGATGGACGTGCCGGTCGGCGATGGCCTGCTGGGTCGCGTGATCAACCCCCTGGGCGGGCCTCTCGACGGCAAGGGCCCGGTCTCCTCGACCGAGCGGTCGCCGATCGAGCGACCGGGCCGCCCGATCATGGACCGCGCGCCCGTCTCGGTGCCGTTGCAAACCGGGATGATCGTGATCGACGCGCTCATCCCGATCGGACGAGGCCAGCGGGAGCTGATCCTGGGCGACCGCCAGACCGGCAAGTCGGCCATCGCGATCGACACCATCCTGGACCAGCGCGACCAGGACGTGGTGTGCGTCTATTGCGCGATCGGCCAGCGAGCCTCCGCCGTCGCGAAGGTCATCGCCGACCTCCGAGACCACGGGGCGATGGAGTACACCGTGGTCGTCGTGGCCGAGGGGAACGACCCGCCCGGCCTCTCCTACATCGCCCCTTATGCCGCCACGAGCATCGCCGAGCACTTCATGGAAGCGGGACGAGATGTCCTGATCGTTTACGACGACCTGACCCACCACGCCCGCGCCAACCGCGAGCTTTCGCTCCTGCTCCGACGCCCTCCCGGCCGCGAGGCGTTCCCGGGCGACATCTTCTACATCCACTCGCGACTCCTGGAGCGGTCCACTCACCTCCGCGACGACCTCGGCGGCGGATCGCTCACCGCCTTGCCCATCATCGAGACGGAAGCCCAGGACATCTCCGCGTACATCCCCACCAACCTGATCTCGATCACCGATGGTCAGATCTATTTGTCGCCGACCCTGTTCGAGCTGGGGGTCCTCCCCGCCGTCGACGTCGGCAAGTCGGTCTCTCGGGTCGGTGGCCAGGCGCAACGCGCGGCTTACCGGGGCGTGGCGGGCGATCTCAAGCTCGCCTACGCGCAGTTCAGCGAGCTCGAATCGTTCGCCAAGTTCGGCACCCGGCTCGACGAGCAGACTCGTAAGGTCATCGAGCATGGCCAGCGAATCCGGGCCATCCTCAAGCAGCCGGAACTCGAACCGGCGTCCGCCGATGAACAGTTGCTCATCCTCGTCGCCCTGACCGGCGGCCTGCTCGACCCCGTGCCGATCGACGAGATGCGCGACGCCGAGCAAGCCTTGCGAAAGGCGGTCGCCGACATCCCGGCGGACGTCCGCAAACGCTCCTCCTCGGGTGACAAGTTGAGCGACGACGACCGCGAGGCGATCCTCCAGGTCGCCGGCAAGTCGATCGCGCCGTTCCTGCCGCGACCGGCCCCCGACCCCGGGAAGAAACCATGAGCGACACCCTGGCGAGCCTCCGCCGCAAGATCGGCGGGGCGGGGGACCTGAAATCGGTGGTCCGCTCGATGAAGGCCCTGGCCGCGTCGAGCATCGGCCAGTATGAGCAGTCGGTCCTGGCGCTGGCAGACTACGATCGCGCCGTGGAGCTGGGGTTGGCCGCGTGCTTCCGGGATCGCGATCGGGCCGCCGAACGGGCCGGGACGACCGGCCCGGCCTCGGGGTCGGTCAGGGCGATCGTCTTCGGGTCGGACCAGGGGCTGGTCGGCCAGTTCAACGACGTCCTGGCGGATCTCGTCGCCGCGACGCTCGGCCCCCTGCCCGGCGAGAAGAAGGTCTGGGCCGTCGGCGACCGCGTCCGGTCGCGGCTGGCGGATTCGGGCCTGGCGCCGGCGGGAGTCTTCGCCGTCCCGACCTCGGTCGATGCGATCACTCGCCTGGTCGGCAAGGTCCTCCTGGAGAGCCAGACGGATCGGGGGAGCGAACCGACCGCCCCGTTCTACCTCTTCCACAACCGCCCCAGGTCGCGGGCCGCCTACGATCCCGTGGTCCAGCGCCTGCTCCCTCTGGACGAAACCTGGGCGCTCAAGCTGGCCCGGCTCCCGTGGCCGACGAAGAACCTGCCCGAGGTGATCGGGACCCGCGAACAAACCTTGCAGGCGTTCCTCCGCGAGTATCTCTTCGCCTCGCTCATCAAGGCGTGCGCCGAATCGCTGGCGGCCGAGAACGGCAGTCGCCTGGCCGCCATGCAGAGGGCCGAGAAGAACATCGACGACCAGTTGGAAACCCTCAACCAGACGTTCCATCGCCTCCGTCAGTCGTCGATCGATGAGGAATTATTCGATGTCGTATCCGGTTACGAGTCTCTGTCCGGGACAAAACAGCATTGAATCCCCATGGCGAAAGAACATCAATGACTGGTAGGACCGAAAAAACGCACCGCGGTGAAGCAGGGACGCCTTCACGCATCCTGTCGATCAATGGCGGGTCGTCGAGCCTCAAGTTTGCGATCTACGACCGGAGCGATCCGCCCGAGCGGCTCCTGACGGGTCGGTTCGATCGGATCGGATCGGAGGATGCGCGGTGGGTCGTCGTCGAGGCCGGCGGCGGTCTCGCGGTCGATCGTCGGGCCGATGTCCCGGATCAGGGGGCGGCGGTCCGCGAGCTGATCGATTGGCTCGAAGCCTCGGTCGGTTTCGCGGAGATCGCCGCGGTCGGACATCGGGTCGTCCACGGGGGGAGCCGTTACTTCCGGCCCGAACGCATCACGCCCGAATTGATCGAGGGATTGCGCGGGATCATCTCGTATGACCCGGATCACATGCCCGGCGAGATCGCGCTGATCGAGGCGTTCCGCGAGCATGACCCCGACCTGCCGCAGGTGGCGTGCTTCGACACCGCGTTCCATCACGACATGCCTCGCGTCGCCCGGATCGTGCCGATCCCCCGGCGGTACGAGGCGCAGGGTGTCCGTCGCTATGGCTTCCATGGCCTGTCGTATGAGTATCTGATGGGGGAGCTGGCCCGGGTCGCCGGGCCGGAGGAGGCTCGGGGCCGGGTGATCCTGGCCCACCTCGGCTCGGGCGCGAGCCTCGCGGCGGTCCGGCAGGGCCATCCGATCGACACGACGATGGGCTTCACGCCGGCCTCCGGGCTGGTCATGGGGACGCGCACCGGCGACCTCGATCCGGGCCTCGTCCGGTTCCTGTCGCGGTCCGAGGGGATGACGGCCGATCGGTTCGACGGCCTCGTGAACCACGAATCCGGCCTGCTCGGCGTCTCGGAGACGAGCTCGGACGTCCGCGATCTCCTGGCCCGTCAGGACGGCGATGTCCGGGCGGGCGAGGCGATCGAATTGTTCTGCTACCAGGCCAGGAAGTGGCTGGGGGCCTTCGCCGCCGCGCTCGGCGGGGTGGATTCCCTGGTGTTCGCCGGGGGGATCGGCGAGAACTCGCCCGAGATCCGCCGCCGCATCTGTGACGGCCTGGGATTCCTCGGCATCGCCCTCGACGCCGGGCGGAACGCTTCCGGGGCCTCGCTGATCTCGCCCGACGACGGGCCGGTCAAGGTCCGGGTCATCCCCACCGACGAAGAGACGGTGATCGCCAGGGCCGCGGCCCGGCTCGCGGGCAGGCCGTCGTAACCATCCCTTGACCACGAATTCGCGCCGAACGAACCCGATGGAGGAGCTCCCTGATGTCGCTCGTCGAAGTCGAGAAGGCCACCCTGACGCGGGACCAACTCCGCAAGATCGACGCTTACTGGCGGGCCGCCAATTACCTGTCGGTCGGCCAGATCTACCTCTGCGACAATCCCTTGCTCCGCGAGCCCCTGGAGCTCGAGCACGTCAAGCAACTGCTCCTGGGACACTGGGGGACGACCCCGGGCCAGAACTTCATCTACGCGCACCTGAACCGGGTCATCAAGGAACATGACCTGAACATGATCTACATGTCCGGCCCCGGGCACGGCGCCCCGGCGGTGGTGGGCAACGTCTACCTCGAAGGCACCTACAGCGAGGTCTACCCGAACATCGGCCGGGACGAGGCCGGCTTGAAGAGGCTGTTCCAGCAGTTCTCCTTCCCCGGAGGGATCTCCAGCCACGTCTCGCCGCAGACCCCGGGCTCGATCCACGAGGGTGGCGAGCTGGGCTATTCGCTCAGCCATGCCTTCGGCGCCGCGTTCGACAACCCCGACCTGGTCGTCGCCTGCGTCGTCGGCGACGGCGAGGCCGAGACCGGCCCCCTGGCGACCGCCTGGCATTCCAACAAGTTCCTCGACCCCGTGACCGACGGCGTGGTCCTGCCGATCCTCCACCTCAACGGCTACAAGATCTCCGAGCCGACGGTCCTGGCCCGGATCACCCACGAGGAGCTGGAGAGCCTGCTGGTCGGCTACGGCTGGACACCTCACTTCGTCGAGGGGACCGACCCGGACACGATGCACCAGGAGATGGCCGAGACCTTCGATCGGGTGATCGAGCGAGTCCACCAGATCCGGCACGAAGCCCGGGTCCACGGCGACCTCGCCCGCCCCCGCTGGCCGATGATCGTCCTCCGATCGCTCAAGGGCTGGACCGGGCCGAAGTTCGTCGATGGCGAGCCGGTCGAGGGGACCTTCCGATCGCACCAGGTCCCGCTGTCGGTCTCGGCCACGGCCCCTCCCGAGCACCTCAAGCAGCTCGAAGCTTGGCTGAGGAGCTACAGGCCGGAAGAACTCTTCGACGAGGGCGGTCGGCTGATCCCCGAGCTGGCCGACCTCGCGCCCGAGGGCGATCGGCGGATGGGCTCCAATCCCCACGCCAACGGCGGGAAGCTGCTCCGCGAGCTGGACATGCCCGACTTCCGCGCCTTCGCGGTGGACGTGCCCGCGCCCACCGCCGTCAATGCCGGCAACGTCCACGTGCTCGGCCCGTTCCTCCGCGACGTGCTCAAGAAGAACGAGGAACCGAGGAACTTCCGGGTCTTCGGCCCCGACGAGACGATCTCGAATCGGCTCGAAGCGGTCTTCGAGGTCACCAACAGGCAGTGGGATGGCGAGATCGTGGGGAATGACCAGTTCCTCGCGCCCGGCGGGGGCGTCATGGAGATGCTCAGCGAACACCAGTGCGAGGGCTGGCTCGAAGGATACCTCCTGACCGGGCGCCACGGGATCTTCAACAGCTACGAGGCGTTCATCCGGATCGTCGACTCGATGTTCACCCAGCACGCCAAGTGGCTGAAGATGTGCGACGAGCTTCCCTGGCGGCGGAAGATCGCCTCGCTGAACTACCTGCTGACCTCCCACGTCTGGCGGCAGGACCACAACGGCTTCACGCACCAGGACCCCGGATTCATCGACCATGTCCTCAACAAGAAGTCGGAGATGGTCCGCGTGTACCTCCCGCCGGACGCCAACTGCCTGCTCTCGACCATGGACCATTGCCTGAGGAGCCTGAACTACATCAACCTCGTGGTCTGCGGCAAGCACGAGGCCCCGCAATGGCTGACCATGGACGCCGCCATCGACCACTGCACGCAAGGGATCGGCATCTGGCAATGGGCCAGCAACGATCAAGGGGGCGAGCCCGACGTCGTGATGGCGTGCTGCGGCGACGTGCCCACCCTGGAGACGCTGGCCGCCGTCTCCATCCTCCGCGAGCACCTGCCCGAGCTGAAGATCCGGGTCGTCAACGTCGTCGATCTGATGAAGCTGGAGCCCGCCACCGAGGGCCCCCACGGGATGAGCGACGCCCAGTACGAAGCGCTCTTCACCCGGGACAAGCACATCATCTTCGCCTTCCACGGCTATCCCTGGCTGGTCCATCGGCTCACATACCGCCGGGCCAATCGCAACCTGCACGTCCGTGGCTACAAGGAAGAGGGCACGATCACGACGGCCTTCGACATGACGGTCCTGAACGACATGGACCGGTTCCACCTGGTGATGGACACGATCGATCGGCTTCCGAACATGGGAACCAGGGGAGACGACCTCAAGCGGCGACTCGAAGAAAAGCTGATCGAGCACAAGCGATTCATCGACGAGAACGGCATCGACATGCCGGAGATCCGCGACTGGAAATGGGGCGTCCCCCGGTGAACCGATGCTCCTTGACCGAGACTGCGGGGGCACTCGTCGCCGACGACAAGGGCTTGCTGGCGATGGACGAGAGCATCGCCACCTGCGACAGGCGATTCGCCGCGCCCGGCATCACTCAGACCGAGGAGGCCCGACGCGCCTATCGGGAGTTGCTCGTCACCACGCCCGGTCTCGGCGAATCGATCGGCGGTGTGATCCTCTTCGACGAGACGATCCGCCATCCGATGCCTCCTGGAAGTCGTCCCGGCCGCCGTTCCGGGGGTCGCATTCCTCTCGGGCGGCCAGCCCGCCGAACTCGCCTCGGCCCGCCTGAACGCCATGAACGTCCGGTTCAACGGCCGGATGCCCTGGGCCCTGGCGTTCTCGTTCGGCCGGGCCATCCAGCAACCGGCCCTGGAGATCTGGCGGGGCAAGCACGCGAACGTGCCAGCGGCCCAGGCGGCCTTGCTCCATCGGGCCCGGTGCAATCGGGCCGCTCGCCGAGGCGATTACGACGCCGCGAAGGACACGCCATGAACGAACCACTCCCCGAGGTCGACCTGGCCCGTCACGGCGAGACGGCATGGTCGTTGTCGGGCCGGCACACCGGCCGGACCGACATCCCCCTGGCCGAGAAGGGCGAGAGCAATGCGCGCAAGCTCCGGCGAAGGCTCGAAGCCATCCGGTTCACCGAGGTCCTGGTCAGCCCTCTCCAGCGAGCGAGGCGGACCTGCGAGCTGGCGGGCTTCGCGGAGGTCGCCCAGCTCACCCCGGACCTCATGGAGTGGGATTACGGCGAATACGAGGGCCGGCTCACCTCGGACATCCGCCGCGACCGCCCGGGCTGGCCTCTCTTCCGCGACGGCTGCCCCGGGGGTGAGTCGATCGCCATGGTGGGTGGTCGAGCCGACCGCGTGATCGCCCGCCTCCGGGCCGATGGCGGCCGCATCCTCCTCTTCGGCCACGGCCATTTCTCCCGAATCCTCGCCGCTCGCCGGATCGGCCTGCCCCCGGGCGGCGCGAGCCGCCTCATGCTGACAACCGCATCCGTGAGCATCCTGAGCGACGAGCATACCCTGGACGACCCGGCCATCCTCCTCTGGAACGATGACCACCATCTGAATCCTGCCCTCTGAATCCTCCTCAGGCCGACGGATCTCCCGCGGCGGTTGCCATACGGTCATGGCCAGGGTCGAACCGGAGTGTCTACCAGCGGGAATCCTCCTCAATTCCGAAGCGACCATCCCAGGAGTCGAGCCTGAGTCCGATCGAGCCGCGAACGGGGCCTGTCTCGTCGGCGGCGGCCTCAGCGGCAGGGAGGCCGGTCGTCCGGGCCCTCGCGATCCTGGAGAGGGGGGGCGGCCGGTCATCAACGCCATTCCCAAGGAGGACGCCGACGAGGACGCCCTGCCTGGGCTCGACCGTCCCAAGCACCTCTGGCTCGCGAAGGAGATCAAGAGCGTCGCCATCGTCACTCGGGCCCACGTCCGCGAGGCTCCTCGCCCTGGCGGCCGAGGTCCCACTCAAGCCCCGGGTCCAGGAATATGAACCGTCGGACGCGAACCGGCCTTGGTCGAGATCGAGCGAGGGGAGGCCTGGGGGGCGAAAGTGCTGCGCATCCCCTGACCGACCGCCTCATTCAAGCCATGCCTGAGGCCCCGACGACCCCTTCGACGCCACGACCGTTTCACGCCGGATCTTCCCCATAGGTACGGCCCGGACTCGATTCGTCCCGATCGGCCATCGGCCCCTGCCTTCGCTCGGATTCCGGCCTTCTCGCGCGAGTCGCCCGCGGTGGTGCTGCTTCGCTCCAGAACCTCGGGATTACATACGGCAATGAACCTCGAAACGCGATCCTCCGATGCGGCGGCTCTCCAATACGCTGAGGAGATCCTGGCGACGCTGCGGGAACCATTCTTGGTTCTCGACCGGGACCTCCGGATCATGACGGCCAACGCCTCCTTCTACCGGGCGTTCCACGCCTCGGAACCGGAGACGGTGGGGCATTTCCTCCATGAACTCGGCGACGGCCAGTGGAATATCCCGGCCCTCCGGGCCTTGCTGGGGGAGGCGATCCCCAAGGCGATCTCGGTCCAGGAGTTCGAGGTCGAGCACGACTTCCCGGCGATCGGCCCCAGGAGCATGCCGCTCAACGCCCGACGCTTCCCGCCGGATGGCGAACACCCGACCCTGGTGCTGCTGGCGATCCGGGATGTCACCGAGCGGAAGAGGTCGGAGGCGGCGCTCCGGGACTCCGAACTCCGGTTCCGCCGCCTGTTCCTGACCGCCAAGGACGGCATCCTCATCCTCGACGCCGACGACGGGAAGATCATCGAGGCCAACCCGTTTATGGGCGGACTGCTGGGCTATGAACTCGGCGACTTCCTGGGCAAGGAACTCTGGGAGATCGGCCTCTTCCAGGACAAGGAGGCCAACCGGGAGGCCTACAGGGTGTTGCGAGCGACGGGCTATATCCGCTACGAGAACCTGCCCCTGAGGACCAAGGGCGGGGATGAGGTGGAGGTCGAGTTCGTCAGCAACCTCTACATGGTGGGAGACCGGCAGGTCGCCCAGTGCAATATCCGGGACATCACCCGGCGTAGCCGGATGGAGAGGGAAGCCATGACGCAGGCGACGGCGATGGCCGACCTCCACCGCCGCAAGGACGAGTCCCTGGCGATGCTTTCCCACGAGCTTCGCAACCCGCTCTCGCCGATCCTCAACGCGGTCCACCTGCTCCGCCTCCAGGTCGGGGAGAATCTCATCCAGAGAGAGGCCCGCGACATCATCGAGAGGCAGGTCGGGCAGCTTTCCCGCCTGGTTGACGACCTGCTGGAGGTCGCCGTCTTCACCAGCGGAAAGATTCGCCTTCAGGCGGTGCGCCTGGACATGAGAGGCGTCGTGGAGCGAGCGGCCGAATCGGCCCGCCCCTTGATCATCCGCCGCGGTCATGTCTTGACCCTGGATCTGCCCGGGGAGCCGATCTGGTTGATCGCCGACCCGGCCCGTCTTGAGCAGGTCGTGGTCAACCTCCTGAACAACGCCGCGAAGTACACCGACGAGGGGGGGCGAATCTGGCTCGGAATACGGAGTGAAGGGGGCGCGATGGTCCTGAGCGTCCGCGACACGGGGATCGGCATCGACGTCAAGCAATTTCCCGACATCTTCGACCTGTTCACGCAGGCGGCCAGGTCGCTGGATCGCGCCCAGGGCGGTCTGGGCATCGGGCTGTCCCTGGTGCAGCGGCTGGTCGAGATGCACCAAGGGACGGTCGAGGTTCGGAGTGGAGGGTTGGGGCGGGGCAGCGAATTCCTCATCAGGCTCCCCATGCCGATGACCGAGGAGAGCGAGCCGCCCCCGGACCTCGAAACGCCGGCCGGGCGTCCGACTCACGGCGGGCGGGTGCTCGTGGTCGATGACAACGTGGATTCCGCCGAGACCCTGGCAAAGTTGCTGAGGAGATCAGGTCATGAAGTCAGGACCGCTTACTCGGGGCCGGCCGCTCCGGTGGCGGCCGGAGAACAGTTGCCGGACGTGGTGTTGCTGGATATCGGCCTGCCGGGCCTCGATGGCTATGAGGTCGCCCGGCGACTCCGACAGGACGCACGGCTCAAGGACGTGCGGCTCGTCGCCATGACCGGCTACGGGCAGGAATCCGACCTGCAACTCGCCAGGGAGGCCGGCTTCGACCAACATGCGGTCAAGCCGGTGAACTTCCCGAAGGTGCTAGAACTCCTCGCGACGCCCCCCGCAACGCCCCGGCCAGCCTGCCGACCCGCGCCCGGTCCTGCGCATCGGCCGGCGTGACGTGCAGCGCCAGCAGGTGCCCCAGCGTGTCGACCGTCACCGGCCCGCGCCCCGCTCTCCGGCGTGGACCGGATCGTGCGGCCGTCGAGGACGGCGGCGGTGGGCTCGGGCTCGCGGCCTTCGGCGAACCGCAGGACGGCGCGGAGGTCGCCGACGGTCGCCTCGAAGCAGCCGGCGGCCAGCCGGCGGCGGGTCTGCTAGTAGACGGCCTCCCGGGGCGGGAAGTCCTCGGGGAGCTAGAGCCAGGGGGCACCGGCGCGGACCAGCCCGCGCAGCGCGTCGAAGACGTCGCGCAGGCCGTGTTCGCGTTGGCCGGCGCCCTCCGGGAGGAGGCGGAGGTAGGGGAGGGCGAACTCCCATTCCGGGTCGGAGACGTCGCTGGGGTAGGGTTGGTGTGTGATCACGCCCTCAACTACGTCCGCAACTGGGCTAGAGGTTCATGACACGCCCTAACCAAGAGAACCCTTCGGTGCCCCAGATCCACAAGCCCTGTGTGACCGATCCCGCTACCCTGCCCCCGTCCCGCCCGAGGATCGGTTCTTCAGGATGAAGAGGGTGGCGAAGATGCTCGCCATCCGCCCCCGGACCTTGTCTCGGTGGCGGTCCGACGGGACCTTCCCCCAGCCGGACCGCCGGCACAGAGGCCGCGCACTCGGGGCCGCCCTACCGCAAGTTGACCGGCCCCGACCGGGCCCTCTGCGACCGCCTCTGGCGGTCGCCACCGGCCTGCGATACGGGGAGATCGCCGGCATCCGGCCGGGGTCGTTCGCCCTGGACCGCGTCCCGGCGACGGTGACCGTCGAGGCCGGGTCCACCAAGAACGGCCAGACCGCCGTCCTGGACCTCCCACGGCACGGGATGGACGACCTGCGACCCTGGCTGGTGGGACGGCCCCCGGGGACGCCGGTCTTCGACCTGCCCGACAAGGGGTCGGTGATGGTGAGGAGGGACCTGGGGGCGGCCGGCATCGCGTACCGCGACTCGGCCGGGCTGGTCTTCGACTTCCACGCCTTGCGATGCCAGCATGCCACGCTCCTGGACCTGGCCGGGGTCACGCCCCGGGTCGTCCAGAAGCTCATGAGGCACTCGACGCTCGAACTGACCGGACGCTACACGAAGCCGAGGGCGGTGGACCTCGAACGGGCCGCGTCGTCTCTGCCGACCCTCCGCCCCCGCCCCGAGTCGTCGGGCGCCGCAAAGGCAGCGGCGACGGGCACCGACGGCCCATCCATCAACGATCCCTTTGCCCACTATTTGCCCACCGGAGGGGACGGGAAGTGGCGGATCGTGGCGGAAGCTGACGCGAAGGCACACGAAAGCCCGAGCGGGACGAAGGGTTCGCAAACCCTTCCCACGTCGGGCCTTGGCGTCGAGAGACGGCCCCTGTCGGGACCTGTCGGCAATAGCGGGGACCGGACTCGAACCGGTGACCTGCGGATTATGAGACCGCCGCTCTAACCAGCTGAGCTACCCCGCCGGCGAGATTGGGCATTTTATCGGGGGCGGCGGGCGAATTCAAGCGGGGGGTTGGGCGTCTTCTCCGGAGTTTGCGCGGCGGGGAAGGCCGTCGGCGGGAGATTTGGGATTCTCCTGGGAATTCTCGGCGCGATCGGGCCGGGGCGGTGACTATGGGGAAGATGGGCCTGCTCATGAGTTGCCAGGATGATCTGGATCCCGTGCCGCTGTTGGCCCTGGCCAAGGCCGGGGATGGGGCGGCGCTGGGCCTCCTGCTCCAGCGGTATCGGCATTATCTTTCGTTGCTGGTCCGGCTCCAGATCGGGCGGCGGTTGCGGGGGAAGATCGACGTGGATGACCTCCTTCAGGAACTGTCGTTGGAGGCCCATCGCGACATCGGCCGGTTCCGCGGGGTGTCGGAGCGGGAGTTCCTGGCGTGGCTCCGGCAGGTCCTGGCGGCGATCCTCTCGAACCAGGTCCGCCATTACCTGGGGACGCTCCGCCGCGACATCCGCCGGGAGCGGGCCATCGCGCTGGACCTGGAGGCGTCGAGCGAGGCGATGGATCGGGGTTTGATCGCGTCGTCGAGCTCGCCGAGCCATCAGGCGAGCCGTCGGGAGCAGGCGGTGTTGCTCGCCGATGCCCTGGGGCGCCTGCCCGAGGCGTATCGGGAGGTCATCATCCTCCGCCAACTCGAAGACCTGAGCTTCCCGGAGGTCGCCCGGCGGATGGGCCGGAGCGAGGATAGCGTCAAGAACCTCTGGGCGAGGGGACTCGCCCGCCTCCGACGCGCCCTGGAGGATCCGCGATGACGCCCGACGACTCGGCCTCGGCCCCGGCCCCGATCGCCACCACCACGGCCGCCCGGCCGTTCGCCTCGGCGGCCTCGGAGGATGACCCTCGGGTCGCCCTCGCGTTGGAGGACTACCTGGAGCGCGACCGCCGGGGGGATCGGCCGCCTCGCGAGGCGTTCCTCGGCCTGTATCCCGAGATCGCCGAGGCGCTGGCGGAGTGCCTCGATGGCCTGGAGTTCGTCCGGTCGGCCGCCGGGGGGCTGGCCGGGGCCTGCGATGCGGAGCCGGGCGACGACGAGGCCCCGTTGCCGGTCGTCCTGGGGGAGTACCGGATCGTCCGCGAGCTCGGCCGGGGCGGGATGGGCGTGGTGTACGAGGCCGAGCAGGAGACCCTCGGCCGCAAGGTCGCGCTGAAGGTCTTGCCGTTCGCCGCGTCGCTGGACCCGAGGCAGCTCCAACGGTTCCGGGTCGAGGCGCAGGCGGCGGCGCAGTTGCATCACCCTCACATCGTCCCGGTGTTCGCGGTCGGGAGCGACCGGGGGACGCACTACTACGCCATGCAGTTCATCGAGGGCCGGACGCTCGCGGCGACGATCCGGGAGCTTCGAAGGCTGGGCGGTTCGAGCCGGGGGGCGGCGATCTTTTCCCTGGACGGGAAGGGGCCCGCGGTCGAGCCGACTTCCGAGCTGGCGACGACGATCTCGGCCGCCGGCCCGGGCGAGTCGGCGTCTCGAAGGGCGCGACCCGGGGAGCCGCCGTCGTCGCCGTCGGCCCGGGGGCGGGCCTGGGCCCGGGTCGTGGCCCGGCTGGGCCTCCAGGCGGCCGAGGCCCTGGAGCATGCGCATTCGCTGGGCGTCCTCCACCGCGACGTGAAGCCGGCGAATCTCATGATCGACCCCCGGGGCGACCTCTGGATCACCGACTTCGGCCTCGCCCGGTTCCGCGACGACCCCGGCCCGACCCGCACCGGCGACCTCCTGGGCACCCTTCGTTATATGAGCCCGGAGCAGGTCCGCGCCAAACGCGGGGTGGTCGATGAGCGGTCGGACGTCTATTCGCTGGGCGTGACCCTGTACGAGGCGGCCGTCCTCCGCCCGGCGTTCCACGGGAGGGACCGCCCGTCGGTCCTCCATCAGGTGCTCAACGACGAGCCGACGGCCCCCCGGAGGATCGACCCGACGATCCCGCGGGACCTGGAGACGATCATCCTCAAGGCGATGGCCAAGGCGCCCGAGTCGCGGTACGGATCGGCCCGGGAGCTGGCCGACGACCTCCGCCGGTTCCTGGCCGATGAGATGATCCTGGCCCGCCGGCCCTCGCCGTGGGAGCGATCGGCGAAGTGGGTCCGGCGGCACGGGACGGCCGTGACGTCGGCCTCGGCGATGCTGGTCCTGGCCTCGACGATCTCCGCCGGGCTGCTGTGGCGAGAGATGGGGCACGTGGCCGAGTCCGTCCGGTCGGAGAGGCAGGCGAGGCTCCGCGAGAGGAAGGTCCTGGAGTCGGTCTTCGCCGGGTCGGACGACGTGACGATGCAGTCGATGGCGAAGGTCACCGAGGCGAACAACAAGGGGCAGGAGGGCTGGGACGCCCCGGGCTATTACCGGACGGCCCTGTCGTTCTACGCCAACATCGCCCACCAGGCCGAGGCCGATCGCGAGCCTCCGGCCGCTGAGGGCGAGGGCCCTGGGCCGGGTGGGGTTCTGCGAGATGATGCTCGCCCATTCCGAGGGCCCGGGCGTCGCCCGGGGCGAGCCGAAGGCCGAGGCCGCCTACCGCCTCCACGTCGGCGAGGCCGAGGCCGCCTATCGCCGGTCCGTGGCCACGTTCCAGGAGATCCTGGGCGGCCCCGGGGCCGAGGCGGCCGATCGCAAGTGGATGGCCCACGTCCTGTCCGACTGGGCCTTCCTGGCGATGGCCACCCGGGGCCTGGGCGCGGCCGAGCCGCTCTATCTCCGGTCCCTGGCGACGGCCCGGGAGGCGGCGTGGTCCGCCCCGAGCGAGGCGGCCGACCTCCACGACGTGGCCTCCGCCCACCTCCACTGGGCCGGCGTCCTGGACGACGCCCGACGCCCCCGAGACGCCGAGGCCGTCCGCCGAGAGATCGTCGAGTTCCACTCCGCGATGGCCGGGCGCCTCCCGGCCGACCGCCGGCTCCTCCGCGAGATGGCCTCGACCTACACCGGCCTGGGCGTCGAGTCCCAGGCGGACCGCCGGCGCAACGCGGAGACCTTCTATCGCCTGGCCCTGATCCTCGACCCCGAGTTCTCCGTGGCCCGGAACAACCTGGCGTGGCTCCTGGTCAGCCGGCCCGACGCCCCCCAGTTCGACCCGGCTCGGGGGATCGAGATGGCCCGCAAGCTCGTCGAGGAGCACCCCCGCGATCGCGCCTTCTGGAACACTCTGGGCGTCGCCTACTACCGGGGCGGCGACTGGAAGGCCGCCGCCGAGGCCATCGAGAGGTCCGCCGGCCTGCCCAGCGGCGGAGACGCCCACGACCGCTTCTTCCTCGCCATGATCTACTGGAAGCTCGGCGACAAGGCCCGCGCCCGAAAGAATTTCGACCTGGGCCTGGCCTGGATCAAGGGCCACCCCTCGGCGACCGACGAGGAGATCGCCCAGTTCCGCGACGAGGCCGCCCTGGTCCTCGGCCCTCGGCCCGAGCCGGCCGACTCCGCCTCGAACCCCGGGGGGCCCGCCTCGCCCTCCGAGGACCTCAATCCGCCCGGGCCCCTCCCCCCGGGCCACCCGGCCTTGAAAATCCCCAATCCCTCGGGGACGCGATGCCCCGAGGCGATCAGGAGAACTGAAGCTCGACGACCGACACCCCGGGTTTCCCTCCGGGGGTGAAGCCCAGCGAAAGCGTCCCTCGCCCGGCCTCGCGGAAGAACGCCGACTCGCTGCCCGAGGCCGGCTCGCGGCCCGTCGCCGAGAACGTCAGGGACGCCCCCGAACCCGACACCCGGAGCGTCAGCCAGTTGGCCGACGCGCGGAGCGTGAGCGTCCCCCTCGTCGAGCCGCCCACGGTCACCAGCGTCCCCGAAACGACCGTCCGGCCCACCGGAGCCAGCGGCCCGACCCCCGCGAGCCTCATCGTCTGCCGGATCGGCAACGCCCTCAGATGGGCCGTCGCCACCACCGAGCCGACGAGATGAATCGGCACCGGGGTGATTGGCGGCGCCATCGAGAACCCCATCGGCAGCTCTCGGGATTCCAGGGATTCCACCGACGGGCGGCGCGATCGAGGCGGCATGGCGGGCTCCTTCGGGGCCGGGGCCTTCAGGCGTTGGTGAGCGTCCAGCCCGTCAGCACGTCCTTCCCCGGCTCCCTCCTGGCCATCAGGCGCGGGGCGACGTGGCGGTTCCGGGGGTTGAAGTACCAGATCACGGACCCATCGGCCTTCGAGGTCGCCGGGCCGAGCACCGCCTCGGCCTCCTCGATCGTCATGCCGTCCTTCAGGACCCCCGTCCGGATCAGGGCACCCCAGATCATCCGATTCCCCGGGACCTGCGGCGCGAGCCTCCGGGCGAGCTGGGCGGCCTCGGCGCGGACGGCGACGTCCTCGGGCTTCTCCCGGAGCGCCCGGTCGAGGTATCCCATCAGGCGGAGCTCCGTGGCGAGCCGGTCCGGCCCCGACTTCGCCGCGTCGTCCCGGGCCCGGTCCCTCTCGCCCCGGAGCGCCTCCACGGCCGAGCGCAGGACCCGGTTCTCGGCCTCCAGCCGCCGGATCTGGGCGCGGAGGTCGGCGGCCTCGTCGCCGGCCGAGGCCGCCTCGCCCAGGGCCATCGGCGTGATCATCACCACCAGGGCGAGGAGTCTCTTCATCGCGGGGTCCCTCCGTCGGTCGGCACCCGTCCCCCGGGTGGCATCGTTGAAGATAGCCTGATCGGTCGCCGAAGTCGAGCGGGGCCGGCGAACTTCGCCCGCCTCACGGGGCGATTGACCGGGCCCGCCACTCGCCCTAGATTGGCGGTTCACCCCGACCTCCTCCCGGCCTCCATCGCGGAGAACGCATCGATGTCCTCTCCCCTGAGCAAGATCAGCCGCCGCGACTTCGTCCGAGGGTCGCTCGCCGGGGCCGCCGCCCTGGGCCTGGGCGCCCGATCCGCCCTCGCCCTGGCCGACGAGCCCTCCGGCGAACCCAGGCCCGGCAAGATCGGCGACTTCAAGATCTCCCTGGCCGAGTGGTCGCTCCACCAGGCGCTCTTCGGCCGCAAGGGCGACAAGATCGACAACCTCGACTTCCCCAAGATCGCCCGCGAGCAGTTCGACATCTCGGGATGCGAGTTCGTGAACCAGTTCTTCAAGGACAAGGCCCACGATTCCGCCTACCTCCGCGACCTGAAGAAGCGGGCCGACGACCACGGCGTGACCTGCGTCCTGATCATGATCGACGGCGAGGGCGACCTCTCCGAACCCGACAAGGCCAAGAGGAATCAGGCCGTCGAGAACCACAAGAAGTGGGTCGATGCCGCCGCCGCCCTGGGCTGCCACTCGATCCGGGTGAACACCGGCGCCCACTACAGCGCCACCGACGTCGCCTCCGCCGCCGAGGGCTGCGGCGCCCTGACCGAATACGGCGACTCGCACAAGATCAACATCATCTGCGAGAACCACGGAGGACCGTCCAGCGACCCCGACGCCCTCCTCGCCCTGATCAAGAAGGTCAACCACCCCCGGTTCGGGACCCTGCCCGACTTCGGCAACTTCCCCGACAAGAAGCACGTCTACGCCCCGATCGCCCGGATGATGCCCTACGCCAAGGGCGTCTCGGCCAAGAGCTACGACTTCGACGACTCGGGCAAGGAGACCCAGCTCGACTTCGCCCGAATCCTCAAGATCGTCACCGACGCCGGCTATCACGGCTGGGTCGGCATCGAATACGAAGGCTCCCGCCTCTCCGAGCCCGAGGGCATCAAGGCCACCAAGAAGCTCCTGGAATCGCTCAAGGGGGCCGAATACAAGGGTTGAGATCGTCGACGGCGCCAAGCTTCCCTCGTCCCCGCCCCCCGCGTCGGGACGAGGGAGATTCACCCGTCGCCCCATGTCAGGAGTCGCGATGAGACGGAACGAGCCGCCCCCGATCGCCGAACCGAGGCGCCGACGGATCGCCTTCGGCTGGTACGGCGGCAAATTTTCTCATCTCGAATGGTTGTTGCCATCATTGCCCGATTGCCGGCACTACTGCGAGCCGTTCGCCGGCTCCGCCGCCGTCCTCCTGAACCGCCCGCCGTCGCCCGTGGAGACGTACAACGACCTCGACGGCGAGGTCGTCAACTTCTTCCGCACCCTGAGGGCCGAGAAGGCCGCGCTGATCGAGGCCATCGGCCTGACCCCGTTCTCTCGCGAGGAATTCGCGCTGGCCTGCGAGATCGACCCGGATCTAGCCCCCCTCGAACGCGCCCGACGGTTCTACGTGAGGGCCCGCCAGGTCCGCACCGGCCTGGCGCAGACGGCCAGCCTCGGCCGATGGGCCAACTGCAAGGACACCAGCCGGGCCGGGATGAGCGGCGTGATCAGCCGATGGCTCGGCGGCGTCGAGGCGCTGCCCGGGATCGCTGATCGCCTCCTCCGGGTCCAGATCGAGAACCGGCCCGCCCTCGATGTCATCCGATTGTATGATGCTCCCAGCACATTATTCTATTGCGATCCGCCCTACATCCACGACACCCGCGGCGACTCGAAGGCGTACGGCCACGAGATGACCGACGACGAGCACCGCGCCCTCGCCTCGGCATTGAACGCCGCATCGGGCCGGGTCGCCCTGTCCAACTACGACTGCGAACTCATGAACGCGCTCTACCCCGCGCCGAAATGGCGGAAGCTCGCCGGACCGGCCCGGACGATCCACTCGACGAAGGGTTCGCGGGCGGAGATTCTATGGACGAATTATGACGTACCGGCGCCACCATCTGGTGAATCACCCTCGTAGGGTCCGCTCTCGCGGACCCTCCAGGAGCCGCAGCGCCAGCGCCAGCGAATCGAGCCGCGTCCTCACGTCGTCGGCGCGGGACATGAACACGACCGGGTGCGAGGTGCCCTTGAGGATGCCTCCGAATCGGCAGTCGGCCGTGTACATGATCGCCTTGACCGTGAGGTTGGCCGAGGAGAGGTCGGGGAAGATCATCACGTCCGCCTCGCCGACGACCGAGCCGCCGATCCCCTTGCGGCCGGCGGCCTTGGGGGCGTAGGCGAGGTCGAACGACAGCGGCCCTTCGAGGACCATCCCGGGGAACTCGCCGAGGAGCGACCGGCGGGCGAGCTCGGCGGCGTCGAACGTGTCGGGCAGGGTGTCGATGACCTTCTCGCTGGCCGACATCATCGCCACCCTCGGCACCTCCGCGCCCAGCGAACGGGCCACCGAGGCGGCCATCTCGATCAGCTCGATCTTCTTCGCGAGCTTCGGGCGGACCATCACGCCGGTGTCGGCCAGGAGGAACCGGCGGCCGTCGCGGAGGACCTCCATCAGGACGACCTGGGCCACCGATCGACCCGAGCGGAGGCCGTTCTCGGGGTCGAGGATCGCGTGCATGAGATCGGGCGTCGAAACGCGCCCCTTCATGAGCATCGCGGCGCGACCCGATCGGACCTCCGCCACCGCCCTGGGGCCGATCTCCGGGTCCTCGGCCTCGACGATCGCGAACCCGTCCAGATCCTCGCCAAGCTCGCGAGCCACCTCGCGGATCATCGCCTCGCGACCGACCAGGACCGGCCGAACCCAGCCGCGATCCAGGGCGATCCGCATCGCCTCCACGACCGTCGGGTCGGCCCCGCCGGCCACGGCCACCGCCACGGCCTCACCCGGCTTCCGGGCATCGGCCTCTTCGTGAAGAACGTCGAATCCGATCATCGCCTCTCCACCCACCTCGAAGTGCATCATGTAGGGTGCATGAAATGCACAAGGATTTGTCGTGCAGGAAATGCACAAGGATTTGTCGTGCGGGAAATGCACCATCTGCGGCCTTCCGTCAATCGACGATGGCGCATTTCCTGCACCCTACGTCCCGGTCCACTCGGGCGGCCGCTTCCGGAGGAACGCGGAGATGCCCTCCTGGGCGTCTCGGCGGAGGGCGTTGTCGGTCATCACGGCCGAGGCGCGATCATAGGCCTCGGGCTCGTCCAGGGCCAGGCCGTCGTAAAACGCCGCCTTGCCGAGGCGGATCGTCAACGGGCTGGCCGCGACGATCGCATCCGTGAACTCTTTCACGACTTCATCCAGGCGACCGTCGGGGACGACCCGGTTGACCAGCCCGAGCTCCCGGGCCCGAGTCGCCGAGATCGTCGCGCCGGTCAGGAGCATCTCCATCGCGGCCTTCGGCGGGATCGCCCGGACGAGCGGGACCATCGGCGTGGTGCAGAACAGGCCGATCTTGACGCCCGGCGTGCCGAACGTCGCCGATTCCGCCGCCACCGCCAGGTCGCACGCCGCCACGAGCTGGCAGCCCGCCGCCAGGGCCGGCCCCTGGACCCTGGCGATCACCGGCTGGGGCAATCGACGGAGCGTTTGCATCACCCGGGAGCATCTCGCGAAAATCTCCGCATATTCCGATTCCGAACGCCCGATCATCTCCGCCAGGTCATGACCCGACGAGAACACCGAGCCCTTCGCCGCGATCACCACGACCCTCGCCGATCGGTCGCTCCCGACCCGATCGAGGGCCTCGCCCAGCTCGATCAGGAGCGATTCGGAGAGGGCATTGCGGCGATCGGGCCGGTCCAGGGTCAGCCGGACCACGCCCCCGTCGCTCGTCAACTCCAGGCCCGATCGGGCCTCGGCCGTCGGATTCGTCATCGCGGGCCCTCGCTTTCAAGGCAGGACGTCCTTCACGGCGATCCGGCCGAGCTCGCGACCGTCCAGGACGAGCGGGATTTCGGCCGTCTCGTCGTGGATCGCCTCGCCCCGATACGCCGCGGCCTTCCCCTCGCCCGAAGGCTCGGAGAACGCCTCGATCCGCCTCATCGGGATGTTCACGATCCAGTAGAGAGGGACGCGAGCGGCGGCGTGGCGCCGCCAGTTCGCACCCCGATCCTTCGCATACGACGTGTCGGCGACCTCGACGACGAGCGTAACGTCCTTCGGCCCCGGCGCGGCCCCGAAAGTCCTGCCGAGCCCCCGGGCGATCACCAGATCGGGCCCGGGCCGCGACCAGCGGTCGAGGTTCATCGACTTCTCCTCGCGGACGTGCAGGCCGTCCGGCAAGAGGAGCCTCAGCCGGTCGGCGAGCATCCCCACGCCGAAGTCGTGCGGGTCGTTCTTGGTCATCCCGCCGACGAGCCTCCCGCCGATCAGGACGACGTCCGAGGAGTCCTGGAATATGCCGATATTGATCATTTTCAAGTATTGATCGACGGTCAGGCGATAGGGCCGGGGCCCGCCTTCGACGCTCCGCTTGTGGCGTCGGTCTCCATCCCGTCCTCCCCGTTCGCCGATGGGATTGGGTCCTTCGGACGCCTCCGAGGACCGATTATGTGAGGACGTCCTTGACCGCGATCCGCCCGAGCTCGCGGCCTTCGAGGACGAGCGGGACCTCGGCGTCTTCTTCATGGAGCACCGCGACGCGATAGGACGCGGATCGGCCCCGTCCGGCCGGATCGGCATAGGCCTCGATCCTCCGTTCGAGGGTGTTCAAGATCCAATAACGAGGAATTCCTGAAGCAGCATAACGTCTCCATTTGTCGCCCCGGTCGATCCTGTACGACGAGTCGGAGACCTCCGCGATCAGGCCGATGTCGGCGGCCCTCGGGTGCCGGCGCCGGTAGTTCGTCCGGGGCCCTCGCGCCACGACGATGTCCGGCTCCGGCTCCGAAAGCGCCCCAACACGATCGGCTTCTCCTGGCGATCCGTCCATTCCCGGGGCAGCATGTCGGCGATTCGATGCCGGAGTTCATCGACACCGAAGGCGTGAGGTTCGTCCTGCGTCATCTTCTTGAAGAGGATCCCCCCGAGGAGTTCGATCCGGTCGCGATCGCGAAAAATCCCCGCATCGATCATCTTCTTGAACTGCCCGACGGTCAGCCGATAGGGCCGGATGCCCGATCGGCCGGCCGCCTCGCCGGGTTCCGTCCTCGTCGCCTCGGGCACCACGTCGGTGGCCATCCTGTCTCCTCCTTCGCCTTCGGATCGCCGGATTATCGCGTGAGCGCCTTGTACCGGATGCGGTGCGGCTGGTCGGCCTCCAGGCCGAGCCTCTCCTTGCGCTGGGCCTCGTAGGTCTGGTAATTGCCGTCGCACCAGACGACGCTGGAATCCCCCTCGAACGCCAGGATGTGGGTGGCCACTCGGTCGAGGAACCAGCGGTCGTGGCTGATCACCACGGCGCATCCGCCGAAGTCCAGGAGGGCCTCTTCCAGGGCCCTGAGCATGTCGATATCCAGATCATTTGTGGGCTCGTCGAGCAGGAGCAGGTTCCCGCCGCTCTTGAGGAGCTTCGCCAGGTGGACGCGGTTTCGCTCGCCTCCGGAGAGGTTGCCGACCTTCTTCTCCTGGTCGGGCCCCTTGAAATTGAAGCTCGCCACATACGCCCGGGCCGGCACCTTGCGCTTGCCGAGCTGGACCTGATCGACGCCCCCGGTGATCTCCTGGAAGATCGTGTTGTCCGGGTTCAGCGTCTCCCGGCTCTGATCGACATACGAGGAGACGACGGTGTTGCCCACGCGGAGCTCGCCGCCGTCGGGCGTCTCCTGGCCGACGATCATCCGGAACAGCGTCGTCTTGCCCGCGCCGTTCGGGCCGATCACGCCGACGATCCCTCCGGGAGGGAGGCGGAAGCTCATCTCCTCGAACAAAAGCCGCTCGCCGTAGCCCTTCTTGACGTCCTTGGCCTCGACGACGAGGTCGCCCAGGTGGGGGCCGGCGGGGATCTGGAGGATCACCGCCTCGTCGCGCTTTTCCGAGTCTTGCGCGGCGAGCTGTTCATACCTCTGGAGCCTCGCCCGGTTCTTCGCCACCCGGGCCCGGGGCGCCAGGCGGACCCATTCGAGCTCGCGCTGGAGGGTCTTCCGCCGGTTGCTCTCCTGCTTCTCCTCCTTGGCGAGCCTCTGCTCCTTCTGCTCCAGCCAGCTCGAATAATTCCCCTGCCAGGGGATGCCCTGGCCGCGGTCGAGCTCGAGGATCCAGCCGGCGACGTTGTCGAGGAAGTAGCGGTCGTGGGTCACGGCCACGACGGTCCCCGGGTACTCCTGCAGGTGCCGTTCGAGCCACGCCACGCTCTCGGCGTCGAGGTGGTTCGTCGGCTCGTCCAGGAGCAGGATATCGGGCTTCTGGAGGAGCAGCTTGCACAGGGCCACCCGGCGCTTCTCGCCGCCGGAGAGCTTCGTGACGTCGGCGTCGCCCGGAGGGAGCCTCATCGCGTCCATCGCGATCTCGAGCTGGCGGTCCAGGTCCCAGGCGTTGGCGGCCTCGATCTTGTCTTGCAGGGTGGCCTGCTCGTCGACGAGCTTCTCCATCTCGTCGGCGTCGGGCCCTTCGCCGAAACTGCGCGTTGATGGCCTCATATCGGTCCAGGAGCGCCTTCGTCGGCGCCACGGCCTCCATGACGTTTCCCAGGACGTCCTTCGTGGCGTCGAGCGTCGGCTCCTGGGACAGGTAGCCGATCGTCACGCCCGAGGCGGGCCGGGCCGTGCCGAGGAAGTCCTTCTCGACGCCCGCCATGATCCGCAACAGCGTGCTCTTGCCCGCGCCGTTGCCGCCCAGGACGCCGATCTTCGCCCCCGGGTAGAACGACAGCCAGATGTTCTTCAGAACATCCTTCTTGCCATGGGCCTTGGACAGGTTCTCGATCGTAAAGATATACTGCGGAGGCATTTCGGGGCGCTCATCGGGTCGGGTCCAGGGCCGGCGAAGGTCGCCCGCCTCATCCTCGATATTAGACCCGAACCCCCGCCCCGGGGGGAAGGCCAGCCGCCTGCGGATCGCCGGCCGCCTCTCTGGTACACTCTCGGCCGCACTCTCCCACCGATCCGATCCGATCCGATCCGACCCGGGGCCCATTGCGATGATCCGCGACCTCTTCGACCTGACCGGCAAGACCGCCCTCGTCACCGGAGGGAGCAAGGGCATCGGCAAGAGCCTGGCCCGGGGGCTGGCCGAGGCCGGCGCCGACGTCGTGATCTCCAGCCGCCACGAGGACGAGCTCCGCGCCGCCTCGTCCGCCATCGCCGAGGGCCTCTCCATCCGAGTCGCCCACGTCGTCGCCGACCTCTCCCGCCGGGGCGAGGCCGACCGACTCGCCGCCGACGCCCTCGCCGCATTCGGGAAAATCGACATCCTCATCAACAACGCCGGGAGCAACTGCCCCCAGCCGATCGACGAACTCAAGGATGAAGACTGGGACCGGATCCACGAGTTGAATCTCGCGTCCTGCATGGCCCTGACTCGCGCCCTGGCCCCGGGCATGAAAGCACGTCGCTGGGGCCGGATCGTGAACATTTCCTCGATCCTCGGCATGGCCTCGGCGGCGGGACGCAGCACCTATTCCTCGTCCAAGAGCGGGTTGATCGGGCTCACGCAGGCCAACGCGGCGGACCTCGGCCCGTTCGGGGTGACGGTCAACGCCATCGCCCCCGGCCCGTTCGTCACCGAGCTCACCGCCGCCATGCTCCCGCCCGAGACCCGCGACGCCCTGGGCAAGCGCACCGCCCTGGGCCGATGGGGCGAGACCCACGAACTCATCGGCCCCACCCTGATGCTCGCCAGCGACGCCGGAAGCTACATCACCGGGGCCACGATCGTCGTCGATGGCGGGATTTTGGCGAGGGTCTGGTAGACGAGAAGGCTCGATCGAGGCCGGTTCGCTCGCCCGTCCTCCTCTCCCGACTCGGGGACGGACGAGGGCCGGCTCAGAGGTCCGATTCGGCGATCCCGGCCCGCTTCATGAGGCCCCTCTGCGTCCCGGTCGCGAGGTCCCGGTTCGCATGGACGGGGACCGAAATCGTCTCGCCCGTGGCGGGGTTCCGATAGACGAAGTGCGATCCGTGGACCCGGTCCAGGACCCATCCGATCGCCTCCAGGATCTTGCCCATCCGCCGGCCGCTGATCGCCTTCACGGACCGACCTCGCCGGGAAGGGGCTCGGTGAGGTCGCGGACGGCCCGATCGCGGCGAAGGTCGTGCTGAGATTCGAGCCACAGGGCCGCCGCCTCGACGGCCATCTCCCGGACCTCCTCGATCGTCTCCCCCTGCGTAACACACCCCGGAAGCTCGGGCACGACGACCGAATAGCCCCCATCCGCCTCGCGAAAGGCCAGGGCGCGGACCATCACTTGCACCTCGACGACGACCGGAGGCCCATAGACATGAGTCCCCGTCGCCGCCCTCGACTCGCTCGCGGAGGCCATGATCGACGGCTCCAGGGGGATCGCGGGGGAGTTCACCGACCTCTCGACCGGCTCTTTTCGCGGAACCTCGCCTCGAATTCGCGCCAGCCCGAGGCGGACCGGGGTTCGATCGCGACCGAGTCCAAAAAGTCCAGGACCGTCCGCCCCGGCGCCTCATCCGGCCGGATCGCCACGACGAAGACCTCGACGGCCTTTCCCTCGGCCCACCGAGGCGTCTCGATCGAGATCTTGCCGCCCGGGCCGACGCGGGTGGTCAGGTGGAGCGAAGTCGGAGGTTCGGTCGCCATGTCCCGATCTCCCATCGCATCCCGGGGCCGGCGGACACCCGACGAGGCGGGTCGTCCCGGATATCCTATCAAGATCGCCCGGAGCGTCGCCACGGGAGATGGTTCGCGATCGCAACCCGATGAGGCTCCGCCCCGGCCGCCGGGTCGGACTCGGCTCCGCCGCCCGGCTCCCGCCGGGACGTCTCAACCCGCCTGCCAGAGCCAATCATGCTCAGGCTTGCCATGACTTGGCTCAGCCCCCGGACGGCACTGCGGCCAGGCGGAATCCCAGGAACGCGATCCGGATCGTCGGCGCCCCCCTGTTCCGGTCCGCAGAGCGGCAGTACTGGCCGCCGGCTTGCCAACCCCCGCCCCGGATGACCGGGTCCGCCGCCCCGGCGCCCGGAACGAATGGATCGGCACCCCCGGGCAGCTTCTCCTCATAAGCATCCCGTGTCCACTCCAAGACATTCCCGGCCGTATCGAAGAGGCCCCAGTCGTTCGCCTTGTAGCTCCCGACGTCCCTCGTCTTCTCCAGATAGGGCCCCTTGGCCGCGCCTCCAAGGGGGGAATTCCCATCGAAATTCGCCTGGGTGCTGGACAGGCTGTCGCCGAACGGCGTGGCCGTCGTCGTCCCGGCCCTCGCCGCGTATTCCCATTGCGCCTCGGTCGGCAACCGGACCTCCCAGCCCTCGGGCAGGAGGTTCGCCTCGCGGAGTCTCCGCGTGAGCGCCGCCGCGCACTCGACGGCCTGGGTTTGGCGGACCATCTCCACCGGCAGCTTCGGGCCCTGGAACTGGCTGGGGTTCTTGCCCATCAGGGCCTGATAGAGCTCCTGGGTCATCTCGGTTTGCATCATCCAGAAGCCCCGGGTGAGCTCCACGTCCACCGGCCCCTCGTCGATGTCTCGATCCTTCCCGGTGAGGGGCGAGCCCATCGTGAACTTGCCCGGCGGGCACCAGGACCATGCCACCTCGATCTCGCCGACCTTCACCGTGCGGACCTCGCCCGCCCTGGTCCCCGCGAACGAGTCCGGCTCGCGCGGGGCCGGCGTCTTCGGCTGGTTGGGGGCCGAGGGTGGCGAGAGCTTCGGCACGCTGAGCTTCGGCGGCTCCGGCCGGACCTCCGGCTTCGACTCGGCCGGAGCGGGCGGGGGTAGGGGCGGGGCACTCGCCACCGCCTTGGGTTCGAACTCGATCCGCACGACGGTCTCCCGGCCTCGCGTGACCTCGAACGTCTTCGGCGCCTTGACGACCGTGTCCCCTCGCTCGATCCGCAGGCCGTGCGGGCCGGACCTCACGGCGATCGGCTCGCCCACGTTCTCGATCGTCGTGACGTGTTGATCGATGCGGACGATCATCCCCGGCTCCGAGCCTTCAATCTTCAGGGTGCCGTTGTCCGTGACGACGTAGATGATAACGCCCAAAATCACGGCCGCAATTCCGGCCAGGGTGGCGAGGAGCAAGCGCCGATTGAAGGGCGACGGCGGGGGTCCGGCCTTCGGAGAGGGGAGGCTCCGGGCGGGCCGGGCCCCGGTTTCGACCACGACCATCGGTTCGACGAGCTTCCGAGGTTTCCTCGGGGGGGCCGGCGGCGGGGCGGGACGTTCCAGGCAGGCGTCGAGCGCCTCGGCGAATGCCACCATCGAGGGATATCGCTCCGCGATCGGCTTGCTCATCGCCTTGTGGCAGGCCGCGACCAGCGCCGCGTCCAGCCCCGGCCGCCTGCCCGAGGCCGAGGGGGCGTCGTCCATCAGGACCGCCGCGATCACGGCCACCGGCGGCCCCTCGAACGGCCGGCGGCCGGTCAGTAATTCGTAGAGGATCACGCCTAACGAGTAAATGTCGGTCGCCGGTCCCATCGCGGCCTTCTCGCCCCGGACCTGCTCGGGCGACATGTAGAAGACCGTGCCGAGCCTGGCGTTGCTGGCGGTCAACTCGGCGTCCTTGGAGCCGTCTCGGCGGGCCAGCCCGAAATCCATGATGACCGGCTCACCCTTGGCATCAATCATGATGTTCGAGGGCTTCAAATCCCGGTGGATGATCCCCTTTTCATGGGCGGCGGCCATCGCCCGGGCGATCCTGGCGACGAGCCGGGCGGCGTCTGGCGGGTCCATCGGCCGGTCTCGGCGGACGAGCGAGGAGAGCCTCCTTCCCCTCGATGAACGCCATCGCCAGGTAGGGGCGATCGCCGACCTTTCCGGCCTCGTAGACCGGGCAGAAATGGGGGTGGTGGAAGCTCGCCGCGGCCCTCGCCTCGCGCTTGAAGCGTTCCAGGACCTCGGATTCCTGAGGTCCCGAGGTTATCGGCACCTTCAGGGCGACGGGGCGGTCGAGGTCGTCGTCGTGGGCGAGGAAGACCGCACCCATCCCGCCCTGGCCGAGCTTCTTCAGCACCCGGTACTTGCCGAACGAGT
Organism: uncultured Planctomycetota bacterium; assembly: GCA_963737655.1. Classification (GTDB taxonomy): domain Bacteria; phylum Planctomycetota; class Planctomycetia; order Isosphaerales; family Isosphaeraceae; genus JAQGHR01. The sequence goes on from CAVTTN010000002.1 coordinate 1,433,410, forward strand.
TGGGGATGTCGAGGTCGGTTTGCGGCGGGGACGCCTCCTCGGCGCGGGTCGGCGGGGCGAACGAGGCGTCGCTGGCCACGAACGTCCGGCCGCACTTCTTGCAGCGGACGTTCCGGCCGAGGACGGATTCCTCCACCCCATACGACGCATCGCAGGAGGGATTGGCGCAGAAGATCTTGACCGGCATCGTCGTCTCGGACCTCGGGGTACGATTCGGCAGGGAACATTGTCGCGGGGCCGACATCGCCAGGGCAAGCGCCTGGTCGCCGACCGGAGGGGCTCGATCCCCCTCCCGAGATGGCGGAGGCTCATGAGTCCGGATTGGTGGTGACGTCGGATCTCCCTCGTCCCCACGCTCGGCGTGGGGATGCCGTCTTGCACGCTCCGCGTGCCTGCGGACGCCAGCAAACCAAGAGGACGCGGAGCGTCGAGGACGGCATCCCCACGCCGAGCGTGGGGACGAGTTCTTGAGCAATCACCAATCTGGGATCATGAGCCATAACGGCCCCGGCTCCCCTTTATTTGAAAAAGATAGGCAACATGGTTCAACAAGGCGATCTCGGAACCATGAGTCGTTCGTGAGAGATTTAGGGATGCCAGAATACGATTGATCATTCACTAAATCTATCATATTTTCTTTGAAAACATGTGATTCTTTGACGATAACTCGGAAGTTGACTACACATCGGGCGCGAAACCGCGCCCAAACGGCGGTTTTTCCGCCATTTTCGAGCGCGCAGCCACCGCGCACAGTGGTCACGTGAACAGTAAAGGCGGATACCGGTTCGTTTTGCTCAAGTCGTGACCAATCCGGAACTTGGGCCGAGGGAGTGGTCGCGGTCTCGGCCGGGTTTTGGGTCCGGAACCGGGGTTTTTTCGCCTTCCCCCGGGAGATCGGAGGGACCAGGCGCGGTCTCGGGATTCCGGGGTTCGCGGGGCCTCGACCCAGATGGGGTGATCGCCCGGGGGGTTGGTCGCGATGGTGACAACGAAGGGGGCGGGCGCCTCCGGCCGATCGTCCGGGGCGTCGCGTCGCCTCCTGGGGCCTTTCCGTGTTCATCGCACTGATCCTTCTTCGCACGATCGGCTTCATGGCTTCGCCAGGCGTCCCGGCCCAGTCCGGAAGGGGGCCAGGGTGGGCGTCCTGGGCCCCGGCGTGGGACAAGGGAGGGATGGATTCCCTGCTCTCGCGGATCACGATCGACCCGTTGCTCTGCCACGGCAAGCCGTGCGTCCGGGGCCTGCGCTATCCCGTCGGGCTGCTCCTGGACCTGCTCAGCTCCGGGATGACCCCCGAGGAGATCCTGGCGGATTACGAGGACCTGGAGCCGGAAGACCTCCTCGCCTCGCTGGCCTTCGCCGCCCGACTCGCCCGGACTAGACGGCTCCAGGCGACGGGGCCGTGAGGTTCCTGGTGGATGCCCAGCTCCCTCGTCGGCTCGCAAGATGGCTTTCCGACGCGGGTTGCGACGCGATCCACACGCTCGACCTCCCGGATGGCAACCGCACGACCGACCGCGAGGTGGCCGGATTCTCGGCCCCTCGGGCCTGGTCATCCGCGGTTGAGGTCTTGCCTCATCGCACCCATTTTCCCCCGACCATCGTTCGGAGGACTTTCGTGGTCGCCAGGTCGGCCTCGGGGCAGGTGGTCGGGTCGCGGTCGATCAGGATCAGGTCGGCGAGCTTTCCGGGCTCGATCGAGCCTTTTTCGGCCTCTTCGCCGTGCAATCGGGCGTTTTCGATCGTGTAAAGTCGCAAAACTTCGGCCCGGGTCAATTTTTGATCGGCGTTCAGGACGCCCAGGCCGGGCACCTCGCGAGTCAGGGCGATCGTCATCCCGAGCCAGGGGTCCCACTTGTTGGTGGATTCGAGGGGGTCGGTGCGGATCATGTGATCGCTCCCGAATCCGATCGTCACGCCCGAGTCGAGCCACTTCCGGTAGGGGTGGAACCACTCCATCCGAGCCGGGCCGAGCACCTTCGAGAGCACCCGGGCATCCTCGCGGAGCCAGATGGGCTGGAGGTCGGCCCCGATTCCAAGCTCGGCGCAAGTCCTGAGATTGTCGGCGGATGCGAAATTGGCGTGGGTGATCATCCAGCCCTTGCCCCGGATGCCGACCGCCTGGTCGGCCCGGCGATAGGCGGCCAGGGAGCTCGTCCATCGCGGCCTCCCCGGCGGTGTGGGCCGTCATCCGCCAGCCCCTCCGGGCGGCCTCCTCGGCGATCAGGCCCAGGTTCTCCCGAGGCAGGAACATCAGGCCGCGATCGTGGGGGTCGGCGATCTGATAGGTCGGCCCAACCCCCCAGGGTTCCCTCATCAGGGCCGTCCCATTCAGCATCCCGCCATCGAGGAAGACCTTCAACGGGCCGATCCGAACCCAGTGATCGCCCACGCCCGAAGGCCCGTTGGGCTCGCCGTTTGCGTCGCGATTGGCCAGCCCGTCGATGGCCGAGGCGATCGCCTTCCGGTCGCCCGAGGTCTCGCGGAGGACCCTCGTGGCGTTGATCCGGACGGTCAATTCCCCCCGATCGCGCAAACCTCGGTAAATCGCCAGGGTCGAATCGCTGGCCGAGCGGTCGGCCACGCTGGTCAGCCCGCGTTCGTTGTATCGCTTGAAAAGACTGACGAGTCGAGCCGTATCGGGCTCGGGGTCGCCACCATAAGCGTCCCTGGGAAGGTCCTTGAGGAGGCCATAGGCGTTGCGGAGGAGCCCGGTGGGTTCTCCGGAGGCGGGGTCTCGGGCGATCTTGCCGCCTGGGGGGTCGGGGGTGGTCTTGGTGATCCCGGAAATCTGCAAGGCCCGGGAATTGGCCACGCCCGCCGGCCCGGCCTGGTGGAGGACGGGGTGATCGGGGGCGACGGCGTCGAGTTCGGCGAGGGTCGGCAGCCGGCCTTCCTGGAGGCGGGTCGGGAAGGCGTAACGGACGACGATCCAGGTGCCCGGCGGGGTGGCCTTCGCGCGAGCGGCGACGTATCTCTTGACAGACTCAAGAGAATCGAACGCGGGGATCGGGTGGTCGGCCTCGCTCATGGCCGCGCCGACGGGGTGGACGTGGCTATCGTACAGGCCGGGCAGGAGGGTCTGGCCCCGGGCGTCGAGGGTCGGGGAGTCGGCCCCGGCCGAGGCCCGGACGGCCGCCTCGGTCCCCACGGCGAGGATGCGGTCGCCCCGGATCGCCACGGCCCCGGCGGTGCGGAACCGGGGATCGATCGTGAGGACCTTCGCGCCGACGATCACGAGGTCGGCGCCGAGGGCCGAGGGGCCCGCCAGGGCGAGGACCAGGAGTCCCATCGGCCGGAAGTCGCGACGTCTCATGGGTTTGCTCGACTGGTCTCGGCCAGGGCCCGGAGCCAGACGACGACGGCCTCGGCGCCGGGATCGACGTGGCCGAGGGCGCGGTCGCCGAGGTAGCTGGATCGCCCTCGGCGGGGTTTCATGAAGGCGGTGGCCCGGGCGCCGGCCTCGGCGGCGGAGACGGCGGACGCCAGGGCGTCGGCCGGGGATTTCCCGGCCTTGAGGGCGGCGTCGAGGGCGTCGCAGGCGGGCAGCAGGGCATCGAGCATGGTGCGGTCGCCGGGCCCGGCCCCTCCGAGATCGCTCACGGCCGAGGCCCCGGCGCGGAGGGCCTCGGCCCAGGCGATCGGGTCGTCGGCCGGTCCGGTCTTCATCCGGGCGGCGGCCCGGAGGACGCCGGCGGCGTAGAGAGGCCCCGAGGTCCCCCCCGCGGCCCTCTGGATGGCCAGCCCAACTCCTAATAATGCCGCGTTGGGATCGTCGCGAGCGACCAGGGCCAGGACATTTTGAGCCATCTCGGCCCCCCGCGCGAGGCTGGCGCCGAGGTCGCCGTCCCCGACGACCCGGTCCAGCTCGGAGAGCCGGGCGGACTCGGCCTTCAGGGCGCGGACCACGGCCCGGACGGCCGCATCCAACATCTTTCCCACGGCCGTCTTGGGCGGTCCGAGGCGGGTGGAGGCGGTGGACGGCCATTCCTCCTCGCCCGGAGGGGCCCAGGGGACGGGAACTCGCGTCCTCGGCCGGTTCGCGGCGTTGGGCCAGGCGGGGGCGTCGGTCGGGGCGTCGAGCCGATCGAGCCAGGCGTCGGTCAGGCTGAAGGCCGTCAGGGACGCGCCGGGCATCTCCAGGGACGAGAGGAACGTCCCGAGGTAAACCCTTTCCACGGCAACCTTTCGGGCCTCCAGCTCGGCGATGGCCCGGCGGGCGACGATCGCCAGTTCCATCGTGGGGGTGCCGCCGAGGTTGTTGACCATCAGGGCCACGCGCGACCCCTCGCCCAGGCCCAGGTCGGCCACGATCGGGGCGAGGAGGCGATCGACCAGGGCGTCGCTGGGCTCGATCGCCGCCTTGCGGACGCCGGGCTCTCCGTGGATGCCCAGGCCGATCTCGATCTCGGCGTCGCCCAGGGAGAAGCTCGGCTTGCCCGCGGCCGGGACGGTGCAGGCGCCCAGGGCCACGCCCATCGTCCGGACGGCCGAGGCCGCCGATCGGGCCTCGGTGGCGACCCGGGCCAGGCTCATCCCCGCCTCGGCCGCCGCGCCGGCGATCTTGTGGACGAGGACCGTCCCGGCCAGCCCCCGGCGGCCCGCCAGGTCGGTCGAATCGGCCAGGGCGACGTCGTCGGCCACGATCACGACCTCCACCGGCAGCCCTTCGGACCGCGCGATCTCGGCGGCCAGGCCGAAATTCAGGCGATCGCCGGTGTAATTCTTGACGATCAGGACCGTCCCGGCCGCCCCGCCGACGGCCCGGATCGCCTCGGCCACGGCATCGACCGACGGCGAGGCGAACACGTCGCCCAGGACCGCCGCATCGAGCATCCCCAGGCCGATGTACCCGGCGTGGGCCGGCTCGTGGCCGCTCCCCCCGCCCGAGACGATCGCCACCTTCTCCGCCTTCGCCTTCGCCCCCGAACGGACGATCACCGGCTGGCCCGGCAGCCGCCGGAACCCGGGATACGCCGCGATCAGCCCCTCGATCATCTCCGAGACGGCCAGCTCGGGGCGGTTCACGAACTTCTTCATCGGAGCGAGTCTCTCGGGCGAGATTCGGGCGGCCAGGACAGGCTGTTCGATCATGCTAACAGAGCGGAGATTCGACCCGGCCAACCTTTTTTTGCGAACCCCAAACTCTCATTTAATCACGAACGAAGCATGTCAATCGAAGATTTTTCTATTTCTTTGGGGGGGATCGCCAAGAAAGATGCGGAGTCACTTTTTCAAAGTTTTTTCTTGACCGCCTCACCGATGCCGCGAAATAATCCCGAACGACGGTCGGGAAGACGGTCGCCGGAGCCGAAAGGGCCGATTTTCATGAGCTATAAGGCGTCGAATTCAATAACAAGAACAAATGATAAAATGGGGGGGGGGGGAGGAATGCCCTCGGGGCCTTCGCGTCCCTAATCCTCTGCCTGGTCGTAATGCCCGGGTGTGGGAATGGGGATGTCGCGGGTGCCCGTCAGGAGGAGTCGCGGGGCCAACCGACCGATGACGGACTGCTCGGCGAGGGGTCGAGGAGCTATCATTTCGGGACCGTCGTCAACGGGCCAGGGAAGGCGTTGGTCCACCATTACCGACTGACGAACCACGACACGAAGGACGTGAAGGTCGTCGATGTCGTTAACCACAAGCCCTGCTGTGGCGTGGTCCGAATCGGGAAGATGGTCCTCCATCCCGGGGAGGAGACGGACGTCGAAGTGAAGCTCGTGGTGGGGGAGAAGTATGGCGACGTCGTCCATGAGGCCGAGGTCGTGACCGACCCGCCCACGCCCGGCGGCCTGGTCCTGAGGACGATGGCCGGGGCGTTCGCGGCCATTCGCGTCGAGGAGGTCACGTCGCCTGAAGACCCATCCGGCGGGGCCCGCGCCGATCGGCCGAGTTTCGCGTCTTCGCCTCGGGGAGCCCGGAGGAACCGCCCCTGGACCTGAACGGCCTGGGCCTGACCTCCTCGATTCCCGTCCGCTGGGTCGGCCTCTAGACCGATGCCACCGAGGAGGGGGTGAGGACCGACTCGCGCGCTTTCGTCGCGACCCTCGATCAAGGCGGGCCGCCGGGGCCCCGTTCGGCGACGATCCACCTTCTCCAAGGGGAAACGGTCGTGTACCGCCAGAGGGTGGACTGGGAGGTGGTCCCGCCCCTCATCGCCTCGCCGAAGGTGATCACCGTCACGCCTCGGAAGCAGGAATATCGCCTCTTGCTCCGATCTCAGGACCGGCGGCCGTTCCGGGTCAGGCGGGCCGAATGCCCGGCGGCGGGAATCCGTGCCCGGAGCGAGGAATCGGCGGCCGCCGTCCAGGTCCTCGTGATCTCGGTGGAGGCCCTTCCCACGCCGGCCGGAGGCCGCACCGTCTTGACCATCCTCACCGACCATCCGGACCAGGAAAACGTGGAAGTCCCGATCCTTGTGTTGGATTGAAGACATCGGCATAGGAGGACGATCCGATGGAGGACGCTCGGAGGGAGAAAGGCCGGGTCCGGGGGGGCCGGGACCGGAAGGGTTTCACGCTGATCGAACTCCTCGTCGTGGTCTCGATCCTCGGCCTCCTCGTCTCGCTGCTCCTGCCGGCCGTCCAGGCGGCGCGAGAGGCGGCCAGGCGGATGAGATGCGCCAACAACCTGAAACAGATCGGCCTCGCCCTCCAGGGTTATCACTCGGCGATCGGGACGTTCCCGATCAACTGGCGGAACGACCTGTTCGCTCCTCAGGGGAACCCGCCCAACACCATCGCCAGGCCGTTCTCCGCGCTGACCCGGCTGCTCCCCTATCTGGAACAGGTCCCGCTCTACGACTCGATCAATTTCTCCGTCCAGAACTACCCGGACAACACGAACGGGACCTTCTCCTTCCCCCAGAATCGCTCGGCTTACGCGACGACCCTCGACGTCTTCCTCTGCCCCTCGGACGGCGCCCTCTCGCCGACGCCGTTCGGGTGCAATTACCGGGGGAATTACGGGGTCGGCCCGGCGCCGGGCACGACCCGGGAGACCTTCGACAGCGGCAATGGTTTTTACACGTTCTATTCCGTCCTGAGCGCGGCGTCGTTCCCGGACGGGCTCTCCCACACGGTCGCTTACAGCGAGCGCCTCCGGGGGAGCGGGGCCGGGGGCGGCCTCTCGCCGGAACGGGATTTCGGCGATATCAACGTTCTGCCGTATTGCACGGATCGGGACGCGGACTACGCGCTCTCCTGCTGTCGATTGGCCTCGGCGAATGGCTTTCCGGCCTTCCGAACGGCCGGCTCGACCTGGTTCCTCGGCGACTTCGAATGCACCGCCTACAACCACGCCCAGGAGCCCAACGGACGGGTCCCCGATGCCATCATGAGGAACTCCTGGATTGGCATCGTCACCGCGCGGAGCCACCACCCCGGAGGCGTCAATTGCTTGATGGCCGATGGGTCCCTTCGCTTCGTGAACGAGACGATCGCTCGGAAGGTCTGGCGGGGCCTCGGGACGAGGAACGGAGACGAACTCGTCGAATAGGCCACCCGCCGCTTCGGGCCCCCCTATTCGGCCCCGGCGTCGGGGCCGACGTTCGGTCGTGCGAGCTCTTGAGGAGGACGGTCGCGTGACGCTCACGAATCGTCATCCCCTGTCCACGTCAGTCCTGATGAGATGGCTCCTGCCTGCGGTCCTCACGGCGACGGCCATCGCAAGCACGGAGTCGTTGCGCCACGGGCGATCGATCCTCGGTGGACAGGAACTGATCGCCTGTCGGGGCAGCAACCAGAACAAGTTCATCGGCACGTTCTCGTGCAATGAATTCAACGGGCAGGCAACGACAGCCTGCGCAGTCCGGGGATAAATGCGGTACCTGCCAGAAGGCCAACTACACGGATGTCGGATCGTCAACGGGTGGAGGCTATAATCAGGGTGCCGACAATGGCGGCGATTGCGGGAACGTCTTCAAGGGGAGCTGCAACGCCCAACTCAAGTGTGTCGCGGATCCCGGAGGCGACACTGGCACCCCCTGTAAAAAGCCCATTGGTCCACCCGTGGCCCAAGCGGGTTGAGATCGGTTCACGAGGCCGCACGTGGCCACGAAGATTATCTATTCAGATACCATGACGTGTAATCCCGCAAGCGGGCTTCAGGGACTTCAGAAGCCCGCTTCGAGGATGATCGCGAGTCCGAGGAGTTTATGATCTCGAACTTCCTGGCCGTCATGATGATCGGGGCCTCCGCAGCCGGTGGCGAGGCGGAGCTCGAATCATTATTGAGCACGATCGAGGCCCTCCAGGTCAATGTCCACGATTTCCGATGCGAATACGAAGGAACGTTATGGTTCCGAAACCCGGAGGTCATCCGAGCGAGGAATCTCGATGCCTCGGGTCTCTACGACACCTTCAGCGGGGTCTACATCTGGAGCACGGGGGGTGATGCTTACGTGGACGCCATCCATCGCTATCAACCCGAGGCGAGATTGACCAGGGAGCTTCTGATCGTCCGCGCCAAGAAGAAGCAGGCCGAGCATTATCTCAGGGCCGATGATGCCCCGGTCGGTAGCCTTAAATTCGACGACCCAGAGATCGTGAACCCCCAACGGACCGGCTGCGTAGGCGAACTCTTCGTCCTGCCGGTCATCCGGCGATTGGCGACAAGGAAGGATCTCGAAGCCTCGATCACTAGCGAGACCCTTGACGGACGAGACGTCACCGTCCTGACCTTCTCGACGAAGTCTCCGAAGAAGCTCCTCGAACGCTTCTGGCTCGACATGAAACGTGGCGGCCATGCCGTGCGACGCGAGGCCTACTCCGATGGGGCTGCTCTGGTCGGCCGGATCGAGATCCGGCTCAAGTCCTTCAAGGTGGGCGACGAGCCGGTCTGGTTACCCGTTTCGGGAAGCGGCGAAGGCCACGCCGTGATGAAGGATGGGAAGATTGTGATTATCAAGGAACCGAACTCCATGGAGACGATCGGGATCGTGGACGGAAGCCTGGAATTCAACAAGTATCCCGGCCCTCACACGTTCGAAGTCACTTACAAGCCCGGGACCCGGGTCTCCGACAACCTCCGGCAGCTTCAATACGAGTACGGCCAGCAGAAGCAGAAGCCCCGGGCCACGAAGGCGGATGCCCAGGCCCAGCTCCAGGAGCAGGTGGCCCGGGCGGAGGAACAGCGGAAGGAACTGGTCGCCGGCTCTCCGCTCCGGGATGGCCCCGGATGGACCTCGTGGCTGGTCTGGATCTTCGGCGCCTCGAGCCTGGTCTTCTCGGTCCTGGTCCTGGTCCTCCGGGGGCGTCGCTGAGGGGCCCTGATCTCGCGAGAGGAATCTCCCCGGGAGCTCCCATGCTTGCCGAACCATGCTTCGCCCGAAACCTCGGGCGCCGTCTTCCCATCCCGCTCGGGATCTTCGTTTCGATGGCGGTCTGCGCCTCCGCGACGGCGGCCGAGCCGGGGGCGAGGCCGGATTGCGGAGTGAACTCGCTGTTCCTCCTCCTCGAATTCGAGGCCCGTCCGACCACGCTCGATCGGCTGGACCGTGCCTTGCCGGAACGTCGATCGGACGGCTATTCGATGGCCGAGCTCGCAGCGGCCTCGCGGTCGCTGGGCTTGCCCCTGGAAGGGGTCGATTTCGGCAAGGGAGACGCCGCGCTCGATCGCCCGGCCATCGCGTTCTTCCAGGATGCCCAGGCGGGGCATTTCGCCCTGCTCCGGCCCGTGGGGACGCGGGTCCAGGTGATCGACCCGCCCCTCGTCCCCCGGATCGTCGATTATCCCGATCTCTTCGCCGCCAGGACGTGGACGGGGCGCCTTCTCCTCCGGCGCGATCCCTGGCCGGTTCGCCACCGGGCCTCCCTGCTCGCGGCCTCTGCATCCGGCGCCCTGTTGGCCCTCGCCTGGTGGCGACGCCGGAGCAGGAGAGCTCGGACCGAGCCGGTCGACCCTGCTGGTCTCCGTGGGGTGGGACTCAGGAGTCCCGGTCATACGCCGTCCGAAGCCAGCGGATGACCTCGGCGTCGATCTCCTCGGGTTGGGCGATCGGGATGCGGTGGGTGATCCGATCCTTCTTGATAAAGCCTCCGGTGTCGATCAGGCGGCCCTGGGCGGGCAGGTCCTTCAGGGCCAGGCCCAGGTCGATCCGGGTCCGGGTTGTCGGCTTGATCTGGGCGAACTGGTAGTTCCGGTAGAAGGGGACGATCGTCATGCAGGGGCAAATCTTCACGTCCGGGCCGAGCTCCAGGACGAGTTCAAGGATGCGGTCATAGATCGGCCGGAGGGCGGCCTTCGGGCCGGCGAACATGGTCTCGACGTACCGTTCGGCCGACGCGAGATACGCCTCCGGGTCGCCCTCGCCGATGGCCCGGTCGTTCCCCTCGGCGCGATCGACGAGCCATCCGGCGATGTTCGTGCCGACCCCGAACTCTTTCTTCAGCCAGAGCTTGCGGCCTTTCGTGTCGCCCGGCCCTTGCTCCGGGATGAAATGGATCCACTGATCCAGGGATCGGCCGGTCTTCGTCGGGAGGTCGGCGATCCACTTCCGGACCATCGCCACGCTGGGATGGACGCTGTACGGGGTCCTGGCCTTGGGCATGGGCCTCTCCGTCGAGGTTGGATCAGCATTCGCTGACATTCACGGGGATCAGGACGGCCAGGCCGCCCTCGGACGTTTCCTTGTACTTGGCGTTCATATCCAGGGCCGTGGCCCACATGGATCGGATCGCGGCGTCGAGCGAGACCTTGGCCCGCTCGGGGTCGCTCGACAGGGCGAGGTGGGCGGCCGTGATCGCCTTGACGGCCCCCATCGTGTTCCTCTCGATGCACGGCACCTGGACCAGCCCGCCGACCGGGTCGCACGTCAGGCCCAGGTGGTGCTCCATCGCGATCTCCGCCGCCATGAGCGCCTGGGGGGCCGAACCTCCCAGGACTTGCGCCAGTCCCGAGGCCGCCATCGCGCTGGAAACGCCGATCTCCGCCTGGCAGCCGCCCATCGCCGCCGAGAGCGTCGCCCCCTTCTTGAAGAGGCTGCCCACCTCGCCGGCCGTCATCAGGAGATCGGCGATCCCCGGCTCGTCGATGGAATGAAACAGGACCGCGTGGAGCAAGACGGCCGGGATCACCCCCGCCGCGCCATTGGTCGGGGCCGTCACGACCCTCCCGAACGCCGCGTTCTCCTCGTTCACGGCCAGGGCGAAGACGCTGACCCACTTCAGGGTCTCGGGGAAGCTCCACGACCGGCCCCGGATCGCCTCCAGGAACGCCTCGGGATCGGCCGGGACCGGCCCCGAGAGCAGGTTGCGGGCCATCGTCGCGGCCCGGCGGACGACTTCCAACCCGCCGGGCAAGACCCCGTCGGTCCGGCACCCTCGGACCACGCAGTCCCTCATGGTCCGCCAGATTCGCATCAACCCGTCGCGGACGTCTTCCTCCGATCGCCACGCCCGTTCGTTCTCCCGGACGACCTCGGGGATCGTCAGGCCGCCCTCCCGGCAGTAGCGGAGGAGGTCGGCGGCCGTCTCGATCGGGCGGGGCAGGGCGACGGCCCTCGCCCCCTCGACCGTCTCCCCCTCCTGGACCACGAACCCGCCCCCGACCGAGAAATACGTCTCCGAACGTCCCGGATGATCCTCCAGGAACGCCGTGAACGTCAGCCCATTGGGATGGAACGGCAGGGACTCGGTCCTGTGGAACAGCAGGTCGGCCGCCGGGTCGAACGGGATCGGCCGGACGCCTTCCAGGGGCAAGGATCGGCCGTTGCGGATCGCGGCGACCTTCGCGTGGAGGGTCGCGGTGTCGCACGAGACCGGATCTTCGCCGGAGAGGCCCATCAGCACGGCCAGGTCGGTCCCGTGCCCCCGGCCGGTCTTGGCCAGGGAGCCGTACAGATCGACGCGAATTCGCGTGATCTTCTCGAGACCCTTTGCATCGCGGAGGGCCGCGAGGAACCGCTGGGCGGCCCGCCACGGGCCCATCGTGTGAGAGCTCGACGGCCCCACGCCGATCTTGAAGATGTCGAAAACGCTGATGGATTCCAAGGGTCGAGCCCCCCGCCTCTCCAGCAACCCCGGCCGACCGACCATTCTATCCGATCCGGCGGCGGTCCCGAGGAAATCGGCGATCAATCGAGATAGGCGTCGGCCGCGGCCCGGGAATAGGTCATTTCCAGGTCGATCGAGATCGCCGCCTCGATGGCCAGGGGCAGGGGGATCGTCGGCAGGGGGGCGCCCACGACCAGGGGGCGCCGCCAGATCGCCAGAAACCGCCCCCCCTCGGCCGCCGGCTCCCCCACCCGATAGCTGACCGCCGCCGGGGCCGGGCAGGGGGGCTGCGTCATCGAGAATTCCGCCGCGATCGCATCCGCGAAGGAAAATCCCACAGGCCGGGCATGGACGTCGATCACCACCAGATGCGCCCCGCCGAGCAGATAGCCGAGATCCCGAGCCAGGTAGGACGCCCGAGCCGTCGGACGGTCCTTGTTCCGGGGCGAGATCAGCTCCACGGCGGCGACCAGGCGCCCCCGACGCTCGATCATCAGCGAGGTCCCGGGGTCGATCGCGGCCACGGCGACTTCCACATCGGGCCCCTCCGACGAGGCCGCCTCGCCGGAAGCCTCCGGCGGCCGGACGTCCTCGACGGCCCCCCACGATCGGACGCCCAGATCGGGACGCTCCGGGGGCGCCCCGACGGCCAGCAACGGGGCCGTCCCCACATACGCCCGATACCCCTCCGGCAAGCGGGGCTTCACCCAGCGGAGCAGCTCCGAGATCCACAGCAGATGCATCCCGTCCCACCCGGGGCGGTCGGTCCAATCGTGGAAGGGCATGGCGAGTCGTCCTCATCGCGGCAGAACCAGGAGCCGGCCGGACCCGGCAATCCTGACCCTCGCCGCCCGATCTTACCAGGAAGAGGTCGGTCCGCGGGGGGGCCGGGGTGTGGCGGAGCCTCCGGGATGCCGATAAGTTCGCGGAGGTCGCCCTTCCTCCCCTCGCCGATCCCGAGACTTCCGCCGATGGACATGCCGCCGATCGAGGAAATCCTTCAGGTCGTCCGGGAGGAGGACGACGCGGCCCGGGGCCTCCACCGGCTGACCCGTCTCTGTCGGAGGGAAAGCCCCGGGCTCCTGTGGGACCGCTTCGACGCCGTTGACCCGAAAAACGACGTCGAGGCCGCCCGCGAGTGGCTCCGCCGGGCGAGGAAATCGGCCGACTTCCCCCGGCCCGCGCAAGGCCTCTACCTCGGACTCCTGGATCTCGACGACGGGCCCGGCCCCCACGTCGAGATCGCGGCGACCTCCGATCGCGACCCGTCCTCAACCGACCTCGAATGGGCCTGGCGGTGCGAGTGGCGAGGCGACCCCCACCGGATCGCCGGCCTCGGCGAGATGAGGCGGGTCTACGGCCAGGGGAAGTGGAAGAGGCACTTCGAGATCGCCGACTACGCCCTCCCCCTGGGCTACGGAGGGCTCGTCCTGGCCGAGGCGCTGGCGGATCTCGCGGCCGGCCCGCCGTTCCTGGCCGCCTGGGGCTTCCACGACGGCGACCTCTTCCCCCTGGGCCGGGCCGACGGCCGAGGGTTCGCCCGGATCGCGACGATCGCCCCCGAAGCCCCCGACCGGCCGACCCTCCGCCTATGGACCGGCCCCGATTGAGCCGGCCTCCGACCCGTCCGGCGGTTCTGTCGGAGATTTTCCATGATTTTCGCGTAATCCTGTGAACAACGGATCAGAAAACAGGCCGATGAGCTCTTGGTCGCGAATCGCCTCGACCCGGCGGAGGAATTCCCGCTCGCTCTCGGTCAGGGGAGGACGGAACGGGGCGGCGAGGGCGGCGATCTCGTCCATCGCGGCCAGCCGTTCCTTTCGGCCCGGCACCAGCGGCTCGATCCTCGGAGGCTGGTCGTCGTGGGTCCGGCCCTGGAGGAGTCGGCCGGTCTTGCCCTTTCTTGTCCCTCCCCATTGCTTGAAGAAGAAGGGGATCTGGGCCTCGGCGCACTGGTCCCGGAGCGAGAGGACCCAGCGTTCTTCCATCGGTCGGGCCCCGGGGCCGCTCTCTCCGCCGACGATCACCCAGGAGATGCCGGTCAGGTCGACCCGCCCGAGGTCTTCCAGCAGGGGTTCGACCGAGAGGAACCGCACGCGGGCCGGGGCGTCTCGGAGGTGGTCGATCCTCGGCAGGCCGTGCTTGCGGTTCTCGACGCTCACGCCCCACCAGACGTGCTCGGCGCCGGCGGCGTCCGAGAAACGGCCCTTCAGGGAGATCGCGCATCCGCTCCGAACGCTTGCTCAAGACCTGATACGTGTGCCAGTGGGCCAGTTCCATCACGCGGACGAACGCGGCGATGTAGTCGTCGGGGACGCCTTCGAGGAACAGGTCGCTCATCGAGTTGACGAAGATCATCCGGGGGGCGGCCCACCGGAGGGGCTCGGCCAGCTTCTCGGGGACCAATCGGAGGTCGAAGCCCTGTTCATACGGGTGGCCGGGGACGCCCCGGAAGCGCTCGGCGAAGGTCTCGGCATAGCAGTGGGCGCAGCCGGGGCTGATCTTCACGCACCCCCGGACCGGGTTCAGCGTGGCGTCGGTCCATTCGATGGCGGAACGGTCGCTCATGGTCGGGGCCCCTCTGGAACGATTATAGGGACCAGAGCATGAGCATCAACGCGACCCAGGACGCCCCGACCGCCAGCCCCGCCCGATCGATCCAGCCCGACGCGACCCATCGGCGTCCCCCGAGCCCATGCAGGCCGAGCGCGACGAGCACGGCGACCGCCGGCCCCCGGACGCATCGCTCGCTGAGGAGCAGGCGCACGGAATTGTGGACGGCATAAAGGTCCCGCTCGACCCGGAAATAGAAGGCCCCCCAGTCCAGCCTCCGCTTCGCGGCCAAAACGCCGATTTCCAGGACGTGGACGAGCAGGCCGATCGACGCCCCCCAGACGGCCGCCAGCCCCGGACGCCGAGAAACGCGAAGGGGGCGGGGGCCGCGGAGGGAGAGCAGGGCGAGCGCCAGCGTCCAGGCCCCCAGCATCGGCGGGAGCTCGTCGGCCCACGCCTGGAGCCCGTTGCGAATCCGCTCGGCCGTGAACGCGACCGGGATCAGCTCCGAGTCCATCCAGTGCACCGAAGGCCGCATCGCCAGGCCGCAGGCCGTCGCGGCGACGAGGACCAGGGCGTCCGAGATCCGGAAGGGCCGCTGGTCGGCTCTTTTCTGCATTGACGATCCTGAAAATGTTGCCATTGACGTAGGGTCCGCTATTGCGGACCTCTTCGATACGATTGAGGGAGAAGAGGTCCGCAATAGCGGACCCTACATCACTGGGCCGGGCCGTGGGCGGCCTCGGCCCGGTTGGCCAGCCGACCCAGGATGCTTGTGTCGATGAGGGTCGCCATCACTCGTACAGCCCGTCGCTGCTCAGGGCCGCGTCCGGGACGGACACGCCGCAATCGACCGAGGCGGCGAACAGGCGGCGTTCCCTCTCGTCGATCGGGATCGCCGGTGCCGCCGGCAGGAGATGACGGCGGAGGAGGGCCAGGGCCTCGGGGGCGACCCCACGGCATCGGGCCTGGGCGGCCCATTCGGCTTCCAGATGAGGCGGGAGGGTGATGGTCATCTCTCGCTCCGCTCCGATCCGATCCGGCCTTGACCATGATCCTCGCGGCGGCCGAACCGGGGTCATTGTACGAAAAACGGCCCCCGGGCACAGGAGATTGCTCCTCGCCCGGGGGCCGTCGGCGTTCGATCTCATCCCCGAAAAGGGCGGATCAATCCTCGTTCTTGTCGGCCACGGCGCCGCCCTGCGGCGGGAGCTGCTTGAGGAGCTCCTGGACGGCCACCTCGACTTGCCTGTCCTTGCCGGCGAGGTTGTCCTCGGGGGAGTTCTCCACGAAGATGTCGGGCTTGACCCCGGTGTTCTCCATGTTCGTGTGGTTCGGGTCGGCCAGGAACACGCCGACTCCCGGCGTGCGGACCGTCGAGCCGTCGATCAGGCTATAGCTGCCGGTGCCGATCACGGCGCCCATCGTCGGGGTGCCGATGACCTTGCCCAGGCCGAGCGCCCGGAAGCCGGCGGGGAACATCTCGGCGTTGCTGGCGCTCCTCCAGTTCTGGAGGACCACTTTTGGCCCGAAGTACCCGGCGAAGGGGCGCTGGGTCGGCTCGGAGCCCCGGGGCTGCCAGAACTGGTAGGGCTTCTGGACGAGGATGGCGAGCAATTCCTGCTCGATGTTGCCCCCGCCGTTGAACCGCTGGTCGATGATCAGGGCTTCCTTCAGGCGGTTCTCGCCCAGGTCGCGGCGGAACCGGGCGAGCGAGGGCTGGTCCATCGCCTTGATGTGGAGGTAGCCGACCCGCCCGCCGGAGAGCTTCTCGACCATCGCCCGGCGGTCCTTGACCCACTTCTCGTAGACGAGCGTGGAGTAGGCCCCGTTGGAGATCGGCTCGATCTTGAGCTTCCACGAGCCCTCGGTGCCGGGCTTGTCGTTGATCGTGAGCTCGACCTTGCGGTTCAGGCGGCGGTTCATGAGGTCGAAATAGTCGTCGCCGGCCTTCAGGGGCTTGCCGTTGAAGGCGACGACGTAGTTGCCGGAGGCGAGCTTGATCCAGTCCTTGTCGGCCGGCCCCTCTTCGTAGATATGTCCGACCTTGTAGAGCTTGGACTCGGCGTCGGGGACGAGCTCGAAGCCGAGGTGGCCGGTCTGGACGCCCGGCGAGTCGTCCGAGCCGGCCCGCCGGCCGCCCCCGGCGGAGGCCCCGGTGTGCGAGGCGTTCAGCTCGCCGATCATCTCGTTGATGATGTTGATCAGCTCCTCGCGGTCGCCGACGAACTCGACCAGGGGCTTGTACTTGGCCCGGGCGGCGTCCCAGTCCATGTTGTGCATCTTGGGGTCGTAGAAGCGGAACTTCATGGTCCGCCAGGCGTCGTCGAACATCTCCTCCCACTCGGCGGGATGGTCGATCTTGACCTTGGCGGTGAAGGAGATCTTGCGACCGCCCCCGCCTCCGCCGGTGCCCCCGGCCGCGGCCATCATCGCGGCGATCCCGCCGGCGCCTCGGCCTCCTCCGCCTCCTCCGCCGGTCGCCGCGGCGCCGCCGCCGCCCCCGCCGCCTCCTCCGATGGAGGCCGTGAAGACGCCGTCACCTTCCTGGTAGAAGACGGTCCGGCCGTCCCGGGCGATCTTGATGTTGGAGATCCCCCCGCCGCCGAAGCCCCCTCCGCGACGGCCTCGCGGGGCGCCGGTGGTCTCGGTCGGCGTCGCGGTGCTCGGCCCGGCGATCCGGGTCATCCTCTTGCCGTCGTCCTGGATCGAGTAGAGGCCCGCGCCTCCCCCGGCGCCCGCGCCGGCTCCTCCGCCGGGGCCGCCCGCCCCCGCGCCGCCCTCGGAGCCGGAGAAGACGATGGTGCGGGAGTCATAGGCGGGCGTGAAGGTGCCGACCGTCGCCCCGCTGGTCACGCGGACGGTCCGCCGCTTCAGCCCGGCCCAGTCGATCTTGACCTCCTTGGGAGCGGCCGGGGCCGGCGGGGCGGCGTCCGGGTTCATCCCGGGGAAGCCCATGCCGCCCATCCCGCCTCGGCCGGTCGTCGCGGCCGGGGTCGCTTCGGTCGGGTCCTTGTCCTGCTTCTCCAGGTAGATCACGAACAGGGACGAGCCGCCGCCACGGCCGCCGAAGCCGCCCCCGCCGCTCTCGGGGTTGAACTCGCTGCGGACGAAGTACACCTTCTTGCCGTCGGCCGAGAACTTCGGCGATCGCTCGCTCTCGGGCTCGAACGTGAGCTTCTTCTCCTCGCCGCCGGTCGAGGGGATCATGTACACGTCGCTGGACATCGTCGCGTCGGGCTTCGAGTACACGAACCACTTGCCGTCGGGCGACCAGGCGAACCCGCCGAGGGAGCCGTGCTTGGACGCGACGACTTCCTTCAGCTCGCCGCCGTCGGCGTTGACCGTCAGGAGCTGGCCGTCGAGCGTCGCGAAGGCGATCTTCTTCGAGTCCGGCGACCAGGAGAACGACGGCTTCAGGCTATCGTGGTCGGTCACCTTCTTCGGGTCGCCGGCGCCGTCGGCCGGGACGGTGTAGATCTCCTCGCGGCCGGTGCGATCGGAGACGAAGGCGATCAGCTTGCCGTCGGGCGAATACTCGATGTTGTAATCCTTGCTCGCGCCCTCGGTGACCTGGACGAGATCGCCCTCGTCCACCGGGGCCGTGAACACCTCGCCGTGGACCGCGAAGGCGATCCTCTTGCCGTTGGGGGCGGCGTCGAAGTCATCGACCTCGGAGTTGAACTCGCGGTACTCGGTGAGGTTCTCCTGGGTCTCGGCGGCGATCTCCAGCTTGATCGGCTCGACCTTCCGGGAGGCCACGTCGAGCTTCCAGAGGCCGAAATCGTGCTCGAAGACCACGGTCTTGCCGTCGGCGCTCATCCCGGGGAAGCGGACGTCGCCGGCCTCGAACGTGGTGACCTTCTCCGCCGGGCCGCCGCTCTCGGGGACCCGCCAGATGTTCGTCAGGCCCTTGCCGTCGCGGTCCGAGACGAAGTAGACGAAGCCGTCCGGGCTCCACATCGGCCAGGAGTCCAGGCCGTCGAAGTCGGTCAGGTCCTTGAATGTCCTGGTGCCGAGGTCCATCACGGTGACGTCGCTCTGGTACGCCCCGCGATAGTACTTCCGCCAGTAGGACTGGGCCTTGCGGTTGATGGCCAGCTTCTGGCCGTCGGGCGAGTACGAGCCGTCCACGCCCATGTCGGGGCCGGCGTCCTTGGGCAGGCCGCCGTCGACCGACACGGTGTAGAGCTTCGGCATGAACCCTTCGCCTCGCTGGCTGACGAAGAGGACGCTCTTGCCGTCGGGCGACCAGCCGACGACCTTGTCGTCGGCCGAGTGGGTGGTCAGGGCCTTGACCGAGCCGCCCTCGGCGGGGATCAGGTAGACGTCCATGTTCCCCTCGCGATTGGAGGAGAACGCGATGGTCTTGCCGTCGGGCGAGAACCGGGGATAGACGTCGCGGGCCTTGTGGGCGGTGAGCCTCTGGATGCCCTTGCCGTCCTCGGAGGCGGTCCAGATGTCGCCGAGGTAGCAGAACGCGACCTTCCCATGCGAATAATGCGGATACCGGACCAGCTTCGCCTCGCGGGCCGAGGCGAGCCCCGCCGCGCCGAGGGTCAAGGCGAGGGCGAGCGTGGAGGCTCTCTTCATGATGTTCGTCCTGAGGTGGAGCATCGAGACGTCGAGGGCCGTCGGCGAGGGGTCCAATCACGGAAGGGAGAGGCCGGACCCGGCACGCTCATCGTGCCAGGGCGCGGAGGGACCACCCGGCGGGCGCGTCGCCTATTATGAGCGTCCTTCGTGCCCGATCGGCCCGAAATTCTTCCCGATTTTCCCGATTTTTCGCCAACGGAACCGGGCGGAGCGGAGTAGGCCCCGCGCCGATTGACCTATGGGAAGAGTTCGAGCCTCGCCCACTGACGCCGAGCCGAGCGCTGGGCTTCGCGGTTCATCCCGAGACGGGCCACCGTCGCGCGGCCGACGGCCGTCCGGCCCACGATCGTCCCGTCCTCGACCTCGGCCCGAAAATGATCGTCCCAGGCGTCTTCCCTCGGTTGGAAGAGGCGGACTTCCTCCCCGCTCTCGGGGTCAATTCCGCTCAAAAATGCGGACTTGAGCACATTGCACGAGCGACAGGACAGGGCCCAGTTCTCGGCGACGTCGGCCCCTCCGCGACGAGGGGGGACGATGTGCTCGACCTCGAACGGGAAGTTGAAGAGGACTTCCGGGGCCCGGCAATACTCGCACCGATGCCCCGCCCGCGCCGCCACCGCCGCGTATCGGGGATTCATCGCCCCACTTCGTCGGCCAGGGCGGAGGCCCGGGCCGTCGCGGCGAGGGTCTCGGCCTCGATCAGCGACTCCAGCTCGTCCTGCTCCTGCCGAGGAAATTCCGTCCCCGAGTCCCGGGCGTCCCGCCATCGGCCCATCAGGTCGGCCAGCCGACGCTGGGCCTCGGCGTCGAAGAAGCGATCAGGCCGGAGGCCCTGGACGACGACCATCGTGCCCCTCGACGGTTCGGGCAACAGCGCGGTCAGGGCGTCGAGCGCCTCTCCGGCCGTCCGACCCAGCGATTGACGGTCGCCCGAGACGGCCCGGTACGACACGACCCCGCCGTCCATCTCCACGGGCAGGATCGCCACCCTCGTCATCGCGCCCGCCCCCGCGTCCTTTTGGCCCTCTCGGACCCTTTCAGCCTATCGACCGTCGGAAGATCGGGCAAGAGACGGCCCCGAACCGCCGTTGACGCCCCCGGCGAGAACGAATAAATTCCCACTCGCCGCCGGAGGCCCTCGCCCTCGGCGCCTTTGCGGCCTTCACGGAGGAGCGCCCCGACGATGCCTCGAATCGCCGTCCGATGGGTTCATGCGACCACGTTCTTGATCTTGATCGGCCTCGGCGGCTCGCGGGCCGACGCCGGGGCGCTGTATTCGATCACCGACCTCGGCGCCGGCGCCACGCCGACCGGGATCAGCAACGCCGGGCAGGTCGCCTACGGAGGCGCCCCCGGCTCCTACAGCACCGGCCAGGGCAGCTCCATCAGCCCGGGAGGCACCGTCGCCTACACGAACTTGAATTTCCCGGGCCTCGCCCACGTGATCCGGAACGGCCAGGACGTCAGCGCGGGCGCCGTCCCCTATTCCGGCAACACCTACGGATATTCTCACAGCAGCGCCCGCGCCGTGAACGATTCCGGCGTGGTCGTCGGCGAATCCCACTCGAACGAGCGGTTCGAGCAGGCGTTCATCTCGACCCCGGGGCCCAACGGCACCTATCAGCCCGTCTCGCTCGGCTCCAACGGAGGGACCGTGAGCGCCGCCACCGGCATCAACAACGCCGGGACCGCCATCGGCTGGACCGACGTCCCCGGCCAGTGGAAGAATCACGCCTTCGTCGGCACCTCTTCCAACGACATCGGCACCCTCGGCGGCCAGAACAGCGCCGCCACGGCCATCAACGACAAGGGCCAGGTCGTCGGCTGGTCGAACATCGCCACCGACTGGACCCCGCCCACCAACCCGCAAAGCTACTACACGCCCCAGCCCACCCACGCCTTCCTCTACCAGAACGGCAAGATGATCGACCTCGGCACGCTCCCGGGCTACGCCGACAGCGCCGCGACGGCCATCAACGCCTCCGGCCTGATCGTCGGCCACGTCAGCAACACCCAGGACGCGATCTACACCGGCAGCTATTCGATGTTCTCCTCGCCGGTCCACGCCGCGCTGTTCGACCCGCAGACCGGCCCGGTGGACCTCAACGGCTTGCTCCCGCCGAACTCCGGCTGGGTCCTGCAGGACGCCACCGGGATCAACGCCTCGGGCCAGATCGTCGGCTGGGGGACGTACAACGGCCAGGAGGAGGCCTTCCTGCTGAACCCCGGCTCCGGCAGCCCGCAGGCCGTGCCCGAGCCGACCACGCTGGCTCTCTTCGGCCTCGCCCTGGCCGCGACGGCGATCCGCCGGGGCCGTCGCCGAGCGGGATGATTCTCATCCGTATCGTTCCATGACCTCACATAACCGGATATGGAATGGGCCGAGCTTCCCGCCGTAATTCCCGGCCGTGATCCGCACGATCCCCGGCCGGCATCCGGCGAGAATCCCGGCGGCCGTCGCCCTTTCGACGCTCTCGAGCGTCAGGCCGTCGATCACGATTTCATACGCGCACTCGACCTCGGGCGGGAGCAGGGTCTCGACCAACCCGCGCAACGTCGGCGCGAACGCGGTGTTGGTGCTGGCGCAGAGCGCCTTGTACTTGCTCCCGACTTTCGAGCCCGATCGAGCGATCCCGCCCGGAAACGGCAGGATCACGTCGGGGACGGCCCTCATGGCCTCGGCCGCCGCCTCGGCCGCGTCGAGCGCCGCCCCGGGAGACGTCCCGAGCAGGATGATGTTGCCGCCGGCCACGCCCTTGGTCGTGCCGAACGTCTCCTCGCATGTAAATTCGCCGTCCATCACGGGGACCCGCCAGTACCGCCGCCCTTCGAGCGTCTTGCTCTTCTGCCAGCCGTCGCCGAAATAGCGCAACCGGCCGCCGACGACGATGGTCTTCTCCCCCGGGGGAATCCCATTATAGCATGCCGAAGTGGGACACGTCATCACGCACTGGCCCACGCGGTTCGCCAGCGCCTTTTCCAGGGCGTCGCGGCTGAAGGCGAACAGCAAGACGCTCACGCCGGGCCGGCCGTCGGGCGTCTCGTCGGGACTCAGGACCCGCTCGATGGCGGCCTCGGCGTCGCAGGCGATCACGCTCGTGCCATAGCCCGTCATCGTCCTCGCGGCGATCTCGGCCCACTTCGCCGATTCGGCCGTGAGGATCGCCCGGGCCGCCGTCATCGGGAACGCCTCGGCGAACGTATCGGCGATCTCGACCCCACCGATCTCCATTTGTGGCCCTCGGGCTGAGTGCTGAGTGCTGAGTGCTGAGTGCTGAGTGCTGAGTGCTGAGTGCTGAGTGCTGAGAACGCTGGTCCGGGTTGTCCTCTCCGTCTCCTCGAATGCGGTTTTCGTTTGGGCGTGGCGGTTGACAATTCGTAGGGCGGGCCCTGGCCTGCCGAGACCGACGGCAGGCTAGGGCCTGTCCTACGAAGGGCGCCGAGGCCCGCTCGGAAGTCAACCGCCACGCCCAAATGAAAATCGCTCCAGTCCTCTCTGCTCCTCTCCTCTCCTCTTGGCGACCTTGGCGTCTTGGCGGTTAGTCCTCCTCGCTTACCGCGAAATTCGAAAATCGGATCGACGAAGACGTGTTGAACCATCGTTCGATGTCCGGGATCACCTCGCGGTCATACTCGGGAGACGAGCGGAGCAGGCTGCCCTCGGGCGCGGAGCGAGGGGAGCCGTCGTCGATCACGACCGTCCCGGATTTCAGGACGTATCGGGGCATCGAGAACATCCGCTCGATGTCCGGGTCGGGCGAATAGATCGTCACGTCGCCGTCGGCGCCCGGCCCGAGGTGCCCCTTGTTCGCCAGGCCGAGCATCCTCGCCGGCCCGGCCCTCGTGATGGTGGCGATCTCGGAAAGGCTGTATTCTCGCGAGATTTCCGCGAGCCCGACCGCGCGCGAACCTTCTCCGGCAGCGCCTTCAACGCCTCGTCGCGGCGGTTGCGATCCATCAAAAGCGCCATGATTTGCGGATAGGCCAGGAATGAGCCTCCGTTCGGATGATCGGTCGAGAGCGCGACCTTCCACGGGTCGTCCACGAGGAGGAACCACTCCAGGCCGATCGACCACTGGAGGGCGTGGACCAGGTTCTTGTCGTCGTACTCGATCGGCACCACGCCGCAGCCCGTCTCGTGCTCGATGTCCTGGCTGAACCACTTCCGGCCCGTGACCGAATGCAGGAATTGGCCGACGGCGCCGTCGGCCGTCATGCTCGTGGTCTCTCCGAACACCACCTGGCCCACGTCCACCGTCATGCCTTCGTGAGAATTCAGGAAATCGGCCAGGATCGGCACCTGAGAATCGATCCGCCCGGGACGATCGGGCGTCCCCCCGTAGCTGTGGAACTGGATGTGGGCGAGATGGGCGCGGCGGCCGTCGAGGGCCTTCATCGTGTCGAGGGTCGTCGCGAAGTTCCCCGGGAGGCCCAGGTTCAGGCCGTGGACGTGGACGGGATGGGGGATTTTCAGGTCATCCACCGTCTCGGCGAGCGACGTGAGGATCTGCCGGGGCGTCACGCCGAATCCTTCGATCACCTCATCCAGCGAGGAGACGTTGCCCCGTCCCTCCTTCCATCGCTCGATCCCGCCGGGGTTCACGACCTTCACGCCGAACCCGCGGGTCGCGTCCAGGAGCCAGGCCACGTAGGCGCGGAGCCGGTCGCGGTCCCCCTCGCGGACCCGGTCCATCACGTAATGGTTATTGCCCATCAGGACGAGAAATGCCTTGTCGATGCAAGGGGTGTCGCGCATCTCGTGGAGGGCGTGGCGCGCGCCCATCGGGGCGATGGCGGCGTCGAGGGCCGTCGTGTAGCCGAGCCCGGCGTACCTGTAGCCGGTGGCGAACGTCGTCGGCACGCTCCCGCAGACGCCCGACCGGCGATCGCCGTCGCGGGGCAGGGGGCCTCCCCGGTCCTCGGGCCTCATCGCCCGGGCGGCGTTGACCTTGGATCCGGCGATGTGGCAATGAACATCCACGCCGCCCGGCATGACCACATAGCCTCGCGCATCGATCGTCCGATCGGCTCGCGCCCCGGGATCGGCGGGCGGCCCGATCACCCGACCGGCCTCGATCCAGACGTCGCGGACCTCGTCCACCCCGTGGGCCGGGTCCACCACGCGCCCCCCGGCGATCTTCACGAGCCCGCTCATGGGCCGATCACCCCGGCCAGGGCCGGTGCGAAGCCCGGGAGGCGCGGCGACGTGTACGTGTCCGCCGGGCCGAGGACGCCCTCGGTATAGCCGTCGGGGCCGAGCGTCAAGACGGTCACCTTCGCCTCGAATCGATCGACGATCACGTACTCGGGAATGCCGAGCCTCTGATATTCGGCCCTCTTGTCGACATGGTCTCGCCGATGCGATCGCGCCCCGGGACCGACGAACTCGAAGACGAGGTCGGGGACACGATCGGGCGTCTTCGCCCCCGGGGCCTCCGGGACGAGGTACACGGCGATGTCCGGGAGGCGATCGGTCTCGCCGCCCACGCGGACCCAGCCGCCGGATCGGACCTTCTGGACCAGATCGGGGCGGGCGAATCTTTTATACACGATCAATTCATCGCGCCAGAAATCGGACAGGTCGGCATGTTCTTCCCCTTCCGGCGACATGGCCACCACCCCCCCCTCGACCCTCTCGAACCGCCAGCCCGGCGCGAATTCCGCGCCGGCGAATTCCTCGGCCGAGAGGGATCGCCCTTCATCCTCGGGGCCGAGGACCGACCCAGGCTCGACGATCGCTTCAGGCATAGTCATGTTCACTCCCTCCTCGGTTCGGCCCCGCCCAGGACTCGCCGGATCTCGGCGAGGAGGCGGCGGAGCGGGGGGCGATCGGTCTTCAGGGCGGGGCGGAGGGGCAGGGCGGGGCCGTCGGACCTCATCACGTCGCCGCCTTCGTGGATGCCGAACGTCGCCGAGGCGATCGCCACGGTCGCCGGTCGCGAGGGGTCGGTCGCCCGGGGTCCGACGGCGATCGTGGGGATCGTCGCCAGGTTCGCGAGGGCCTCGGCGGAGAGGAAGTCGCGGGGGTCGTCGGCCACGATCAGGGCGGAGTCGGCCCGACGACTCCGCAGGCGGGCCTCGGCGGTCGCCTCGTCGGGCAAATATCGGGGAAAACCCCGCGAGAAATCGACCGCCACGGGCGATCCGGCCTGCCAGGTGAGCGTCGCCTCGGCCCCGGTCGGGTTGCCCGCCGAGCCGAGCGCGAGCGCGACGAACCGGCGATTCCCGCCCCCATTCAAGTCCCTGACGAGCGTCAACGCGGCCTCCGCGGCCTCCAGGCCCGCGCCGAAGACGAACGCCCCGTACCGGGCCCCGACCATCGCCGAGGCCAGCGCCCTCATCGAATCCGAGGCCGGCACGTCCTTCCCCCGGACGAGCGCCCTCAGAATCGATAATGCCTCGACGTCTTCAGGACACGGGACCGTCACGAACAGGTCGGCCCGCGCCGAGGTCGCGTTCGGCGCCCCGCCCACGACGGCCACGAAGCGACCGGCGCGCCCCTCGGGCACGAACCGGCCGATCGCATCCACGGAATAGCGTTCGAAATGGCGAGGATGGGTGGCGATCGGATCCACGCCCCAGAAAATCACCACGTCGGCACGATCTCGGACTTCGCCCCAGGTCGCCGACACCATGCCGACCCTCTGGATCGCCCGCCACCTCGGCAGCGAGTCGGCCGAGCCCGCCGGGTCGATCGTCGCTCCCAACCGATCGGCGATCGCCACCGCCTCGGCCTGCGCCTCGAGGGTCGCGCGGGTCAGGCCCAGGATCAGGGGCGACCGGGACGCCTTGAGGATCGCGGCCGATCGGCCGATCGCCTCGTCGAGCGAGGCGGGACGGCCCTCGATGGTCGCGTCGGCGATGTCTCGATGGGAATGGTCCGCCAGGAACCACGAGACGCCGACCGGGCAGGCGCGTTCGGCCCGGACGATCCGATCGTGGTCGACGAAGATCCCGATATCATCACACAAGCACCCGCACGCGGTGCAGGTCACGTCGAGGAGGGTCGGGTCGGGCGAGGCCATCGCGGGTCACTCCGCCCCGGCCGGGGGATTTTCCGGGCCGACGCGCGTCTCGCGGACCCAGGCCCGGACGAGGCGAGCCCAGCGGGTATGGTCCATCCCCTCGGCCTCGCGGACCAGGCGGACGACCTCGGCGACCGGCAGGGACGGCAGGGCGAGGCTCGCGGTCGCCTCGGCATACGTCCCATTCGGCCCCAGGACGGCCACGACGAGCCGTTCGCCGTCGAACCGCCAGACTTCCGGGACGCCCAGGGCCGCATAAATGCCCATCTTGTTCACGGCGCTCCGGGTGATCTCGACCTCGATGCACAGGTCGGGCGGCGGGTCCACCTCCAGGTCGGCCTTCTTGCCCCGGGCGACGATCCGGTCGGCGTTGGCGAGGTAATAGCAGTCGTCCGCCTCGATCCCTTTCTCCAGGAGCTTCCGCTTCCACGTCTTCGATCGCAGGCCGAGGCAGGGGAGGTCGAGTTCCTCGACGACGGCCTGGATCAGGATGTCGAAGAGCCGAGCGAACTCCTCGTGGGGCATCGACGGCGACATGAGTTCCAGAATCCCCCGGTCATAGGTCATCCGGGTCAGCCGGAGGCCGGCGAGCCCTCGGATCGCCTCGTACTCGTCCCACGAGACGTGGAAGAACACGAACCGCTGGCCGGTCATGCCCGGGTCCCAGTTCGGCAGGTCGGGAGTCGTTCCGACGATCGGTTCGTCCGCGACGGTCGCCATGATCGCTGTCCCTCCGAATCGTCGCATCTCTGGACCGTCCCGCATCCTACCATGACCGCGTCCCCCGGGCGACGTCGGCTCGGGCCCCAAATCGCCCGGCCCGGAGTCTCCCTTCGGAGGCCCGGGGGCGGTAGACTGGACGTCCTTATGAATCGCGCGATCCCCGACCTTCGAGACCTCCGCGCGGCCGTGATCGGCTCGACCTCGGGCATCGGCCGATCGGTGGCGCTGGCCCTGGCCGAAGCCGGAGCGTCGGTGATCGTCCACGGCCGACGGTCGCGACCGGACGCGGAGGCCGTCGCCTCGCTCTGCCGGGAGCGAGGAGGCCGGGCCGAAATCCTGATGGCCGACCTCGCCGATCGCGCCGAGGGAGACCGCCTGGTCGAATCGGCCTGGAACGCCTGGGGAGGGCTCGACGCCTGGCTCCACATCGCCGGCGCCGACACCCTGACCGGCCCCGGGGCGAAACTCGACTTCGATCAGAAGCTCGACACGCTCTTGACCGTCGATGTCGTCGCCACGATGAGGCTCTGCCGGGCCGTCGGCCGGAGGATGAAGGCCAACGGCGGAGGATCGATCGTGACGATGGGCTGGGACCAGGCCGAGACCGGGATGGAAGGGGACTCCGGCGAGTTGTTCGCCGCGACCAAGGGGGCCATCCTCGCCTTCACCAGGAGCCTCGCGCTGAGCCTCGCCCCCGAGGTCCGAGTCAACGCCGTGGCCCCCGGATGGATCAAGACCGCCTGGGGCGAATCGGCCTCCGAGACCTGGCAGGACCGCGTGATGCGAGAGACCCCGCTGAAGCGTTGGGGAACGCCCGAGGACGTGGCGAACGCCGCGCGGTTCCTCGTCTCGAACGAGGCGGGGTTCCTGACGGGGCAGGTGGTGAGGGTCAACGGCGGGGCCGTCCGTTAGGAAGGACGGGTGGATGTCTACGGCTCAGAGATCGGCCGATGATGGGCCCGCGATGGATGCCCCCCCTCCCCGCATCCTGTTCGTGACCGGCCGCCTCGCGGAATCGGCCTTGAGGCGGGTCGTGGCGGATCTGGCTTCTCGGGTAGGGTTCGTGGCCGAGGTCGCCGTCTTGCCGATCTCGGTGGCGGCGCTGATGCCCCCGAAGTGGGTCGCTCGGCATCTCGTGGTGCCCGAGGGGGTCGGCCGGGTGATCCTCCCGGGGCATTGTCGGGGCGACCTTGCTCCGGTGGTCGAGAAGGCCGGGGGCGCGACCGTGGAGCTCGGCCCGAGGACCTCCGCGAGCTGCCCCGGCATTTCGGCCTGGAGGCGTCGCGGCCGAAGGATTATGGGCGGTATGACATCTCGATCCTCGCCGAGATCAACCATGCGCCGAGGCTCGCTCGCGAGGAGATCCTGGCCCTCGCCGCGAGGTTCTCGGCCGAGGGGGCCGACCTGATCGACCTGGGGTGCGACCCCGGCGGACCGTGGCCGGGCGTGGGGGACGCCGTCCGGGCCCTCCGCGACTCGGGCCATCGCGTGTCGATCGACAGCTTCGACCCCGAGGAGGTCGCCGACGCCGTGGGCGCCGGCGCCGAGCTGGTCCTGAGCGTGAACGGGTCGAATCGTCATCATGCGAGCGAATGGGGCGTCGAGGTCGTCGCGATCCCCGATCGGCCCGGGTCGCTCGACGGCCTGGATTCGACGATCGAGGACCTCCGCGCCGAAACATCCCGTTTCGGGTCGATCCGATCGTCGAGCCGATCGGCCTGGGGTTCGCCCGGTCGCTGGGGCGGTATCTGGAGGTCCGCTCGCGACATCCCGACGTGCCGATGATGATGGGCGTGGGGAACGTCACCGAGCTGACCGACTGCGACTCGGCCGGCGTGAACGCGGTGCTCGTCGGGTTCTGCCAGGAGGTGGGCGTGGGGAGCGTCCTGACGACGGCGGTGATCAACTGGGCGAGGTCGTCGGTCCGGGAGATCGACCTGGCGAGGCGGATGGCCTATCATGCGGTCTCGAGCGGGACGCCCCCGAAGCGGGTCGAGCCGGCGATGGTCCTCCTCCGCGACCCGAGGGTGCCGAGGCTCGGCCCCGAGGCCCTGGCCGAGCTCCGCCGCCGGATCAAGGACCCCAACTGGCGGATTTTCGCCGAGGACGGGCTGATCCACGCCATGAATCATGAGAATCATCTCGCCGATCCCGACCCCTTCGCCCTCTTCGCCGCGATGGGCGTGACCGACCCGTCCCACGCCTTCTATCTGGGATATGAACTCATGAAAGCAAAAACGGCACTCACGCTGAGCAAGGCGTACCGGCAGGACCAGGCGCTCGACTGGGGCTTCCTGACCGAGCCGGAGGCGGGGCACCGGGGCAAGGACCGGCCGCCCGGCCGCCGGGATCGCCAGTCGTGATCCTCGAGGCCCTCGTGACGACGGCCAACCCCGACGGCTCGGCCCACGTGGCGCCGATGGGCCCGGAGGTCGGGCCCGACCTGTCGCGGTTCGTCCTCCGCCCGTTCCGGACGGCGACCACGTATCGGAACCTCGTCGCGCATCGAGAAGGCGTCCTGCACGTGACCGACGATGTGTTGATGCTCGCCAGGGCGGCCGTCGGGCTCGATCCGAGGGCCGAGACGAGGCCGGCGGGATCGGTCCGGGGGCATGTGATCGCCTCGGCATGCCGGTATTATGAGTTCCGCGTGGTCGAGATCGACGACCGCGCCGACCGGGCGACGATCCGGGCCGAGACGGTGGGTTCGGGCGTCCTCCGCGAGTTCTTCGGCCTGAACCGGGCGAAGCATGCGGTGGTCGAGGCCGCGATCCTGGCCACCCGGACCGAGTTCCTGCCGATGCCCGCGATCGCCGACGATTTCCGCCGCCTCCGCCCCCTGGTCGAGAAGACCGGCGGCCCCTCCGAGCGCCTGGCGTTCGCCGAGTTGACGGCGTTCGTTCGAGAGAAGGCGCAACTTCGGGGAGAGATCGGCCCGGACGAGTTCTCGCCATGACCACCACGCGAATCCGAACCCCCGGCCGCCTCCATTTCGGCCTCCTGGCGAGAGGCCCCGCCGCCCCCCGCCAGTTCGGCGGGCTGGGGCTGATGGTCGATCGGCCGGGGATCGTCCTCGAGGCCGAACCGGCCGGGTCGTGGTCGGCCTCGGGCTTTTTGGCCGAGAGGGCCCGAGGCGTCGCGGAGAGGGTCGCGGGGGCGATGGCCTCGTCGTTCGGCGTCGGGCCTCGCCCCCTGTCGTTCCGGGTGGTCGAGGCGCCTCCGGAGCACGTCGGATTGGGCGTGGGGACGCAACTGGGCCTGGCGGTGGCGAAGCTGATCGCGACCTCCGCCGGGCTCGACCTCGACGCCCCGAGCCTCGCCGCGATGGCCGGTCGCGGGGCCCGGTCGGGCGTGGGGCTTCATGGGTTCGATCGCGGCGGATTGATCGTCGATGGCGGCCATCGCGGGGCAGGGGGGGTCGCGCCGATGGTCGCCCGCCCGGAGTTCCCGGCCGAATGGTCGGTCCTCGTGGCGACCCGGTCGAGGCCCCGAGGGCTGAGCGGCCCGGACGAGATCGGCGCGTTCGCCAGGCTCCCGCCGATCCCCGAGAGCGAGACCGATCGGCTCTGCCGGCTCGTCCTCCTGGGGATCTTGCCGAGCGTCGCCGAGCGCGATCTGGAGGGGTTCGGCGCGGCCCTGGAGGAGATCCAGCACCGGGTCGGCTCCTGGTTCGCCCCGGCGCAGGGCGGCCTCTTCGCCGGGGAGGACGTCGCCGAGCTGGCCGCCTGGCTGAAGGAGGGCGGACTCGTCGGCGTGGGCCAAAGCTCGTGGGGCCCGACGCTCTACGGCTTCACCGCCGAAGGCCCCGAATGGCAGGAAGCCTTCCTGCGAAGGCTCCGCGAGCGATTCGGGGCGATGGACCTCCTCGGGTGGACGGCCGCGAGCCCTCGCGGGGCGATCCTCACGTAGGGCGGGTGCAACCCGCCATCTTCCCTGGGGAGGGAATGCGTGTGGCGGGTTCCACCACCCTCCACGTCCGGGTTTCGCCGGCCCTTCTTGCTTCGTTATAATGGTGGGCGACCGGGCGATGCGACGGCGAGGGAGGGGCGGGCCGGCGATGCGACGGGACATCGACGACGCTTTGCATGATTGGCCCTACGAGCCCGATCCCGGCGAGGTCCTCGCCCGGGAAGTCCGGGCCCGCGACGGCCGCACGGTCGTCCAGATCCGGGTGGAGCTCGGCCTGTTGCAACTGGAGACCGAGGGCCGGCCCGACGGCGTGAGGCCCCACGGGTTCGCCACGTATCTCGATTATCTCCGCCATCGCGCCGCCGGGAGGGGGCTGGCCCCGGGAGGGAAGTCCCCCCCGTGGACGATGGGCGACGCCCAGTGCGTCGAGGCCGACCGCGAGTTCGTCCAGTTCCACCATCGGCGGGTCGCCTGGCTGTCCCTGCAGAAATATGAGCGCGCCTTGCTCGATGCCGACCACACCCTCGCCCTGATGGACTTCGTCCGCCGCCACGGCGGGACGCCGGAGTACATCGCCTCCCACGAACGATTCCGGGGGCTCGTGCTGTTCCACCGGACGAGGGCGGCGGCGGCCATCGCCCTGGAGAGGAGGCGGCCCGACGAGGCGATCGACGCCGTCCACGAGGGGGCCGAGCGGCTGACCGCCCACCAGAAATCCTGGGACGCCGAGCACGAGGACGACGAGACCCCCAACGCCGCCCTCCTCGAACAGCTCGGCCTCCTCGAATCGGAGATCCGCAAGAATTTCGAGGTCGCCAAGACCCTCCGCGAGCAGCTCGACGAGGCCGTCGCCAGCGAGGATTACGAGACCGCCGCGAGGCTCCGCGACCAGATCCGCGCCAGGGGCCGGAGGTGATCGGGGCCGGGCCGGGTGGATGAGTTCGTGGATCGCGCAAGATCGATGGCGGACCGTGCTTGTCGGGCCCGCTCTTGCGGATGTCTTCGACTTCACTTCGGTCCGAAGAGGTCCGATCCGAGCTACGCCACGGACCGCCCGGATTCGGCCTCGCCCGGGTCCGGGAACGGAGCGCGACGGCCTTCGTAGGGCAGGCCTCGGCCTGCCGTCTTCGCGGATCGGCAGGCCGAGGCCTGCCCTACGAAGGCCGTCGCGCGCCTTCCGACTCCTTGGGACGTAATTATCTTCTCGAAGAATCCGTTTCTTCAGACGAGGATTCAGGGGAGGGGAGCGGATCATCCGAGGAGCGACGGAATTCCCGGATCACCCGCTCGAAGGATTCGTCGGGCCTCCGGGCCGCCCTGGTGAGGATCGCGACCGGCGAGGCGACCGCCAAGGCGTACCGCCCGTCCCCGATCTCCCGGATGGCCAGCGCCTCGTACAGCTTCGCCACGGCCCTCCGGGCGTCGTCGCGGGGGCCCGGGTTTCCGTACCAGATCCGGGACATCCGCTCGGTGAGTTCCGCCTCGTCGGCCCCTCGCTCGCGATATCTCGCGAAGTCCTTGAGGTCCGAGGCGAGGGCCTCTCGGTCGTCGGATTCGGCCAGGGGCAGGAGGAGCTCACAACATCGCTCGGCCCAGTCCAGAGCCGGTCCCCGGCCCCGGGCATCGAGCGCGTGAATCAGCGGCAGGGGCCAGAGCGGGCCGCCCCGGGCGAACGCCTGGCGGGCCTCCTCCATCACGTCCATCGCCCCTCCCCGGCCAGGCTATTTCGGATGCACATACAATCGCACTTCGGGATGCATGCTGTAGAGCCGGTCCCCCTCGGGCGTCTCGACGAGGATCGCGCTGGAGGCGTTGTCGCCGAGGATCGGGTTGCCCGGGTATTTCTCCCAGTGGATCAGGTCTTTCGAGCGCGCCACGCAGGTCGTCCAGTCCTTCCAGGGCTGGTGGGCGTTGGCGTGGTAGAAGGCGTAATAGACGCCGTCTCGCTTGATCACCTGATCGACGGCGATGGCCGTCCTGTCGTAGGGTTCGGGGCCCATCTTCAAAACCGGCTCATCTTTCACGTTGGTCCAGACCTTGCCGTCCTTCGATCGCGCGAGCCAGACCCCGCGGTCGCCCCTCTCGTACAGGAGGGACCACTCGCCGGCGTCGAACAGGGCCGTGGGCGTGCCGTAGGGTCCGGAGCGGATCGGCTTGCCCTCGGTCGTGCGGACGTCCAAAGGGCCCCGTTCGGTCCATCGCAGGCCGTCGGGCGACGTGAGCAGGTGGGCCACGTCGTTCTCCCCCTCGGCGAAGAGGAAATCGACCCCGTCTTTCTTGAACATGCAGACGTCTTCCACCCAGGTCTCGCCGTGGATCGGGTTGGCGGGGTCCCGGGTCCAGGCCAGGCCGTCGGGGGAGGTCGCGTGGCCGAGCTTCCGGAGAGGGGATTTGTCGTCGTTGTAGCCGGTGTAATAGAGGTGGTATGTCGGCCCTTCGCGGACGATCCAGCCGCGTTCGCGGATCTTCTTGTCCCAGGCCGAGCCCCCTTCGCCCCGGAAGACCACGGGATGCTGGGCGTCGGGGACCCAGGAGACGATGGATTTCGGGAAGTCCTGGGCGCGGGACTCGCTCGCCCCGAGGGCCACGATCGCCACGAGGCCCAGACGGCGGAATTGCTCTCGGATCATCGTCGCTCCTTCCCCGTCTCCATGTTCCTCAACAGAGATGGAATGGAATTGAACCGCCCGGACCCTCGGGGCGCCAAGAGAGGTTCCGCCGCCCTCCTCCCGGGTCGTCCCCTCGTCACGTGGAACCGTCCCGGTTTCTCGGGCAGGAGGGGGAGGAAAACGGCCCTTCGCCTTCTTACGACCGAGGGGCCCCGGCTCGGGCGATCAGGGCCTCGACGTCGGCCCAGAGCTTGCGGATCTCGGCCTTCTGGTCGTCGGGGAGGGGGGCGGTGGCCTTCTCGTCGCGGAGGCCGGCGAGGTCGGGGTCTTGCTTCCAGTGGGTCAGGGCCTGAATCACCACGGGCCCGGCCAGTTTCGGCGAGGCGTCGAGGAGCCCGGTCCAGGCATCGAGCTCGGCGCGGAGCCATCCCAGGGCTTTTTGGCGGAGGGCCTGCCTGGCCGGGGCGTCGGGCTTCGGGTCGTCCCGGCCTTGCTCGCCGGCGGCCAGGGCGGCGGCGCAGGAGGCGTTGTAGCGGACTCCGGCCCGGCGGTCGTCGCCGAGCTTCGGGTTGGCGTCGAGCGCCTCGCCCCAGAGCCTCGCGGCCGAGGCGTGGAGCCCCGTCTCGGAGGCCCGTTGCGCCAGGGCGAGCCGCTCGGCGACGTTTTTCGGGGCCTGCTTCCCCTGGATCACCGCGGAGAGCCGGGCGTCGAGGGCGACGGCCTTCGGATCCGAGTCGCGGAGCCTGGTCCGCTCGGCCCTGGCCTCGGCCGCGGCCGAGGCGTCGCCCAGGCCCCGGGCGGCTTGCTCCAGGCGTTCGAGGCTGTCGGCCAGGTAGCTGCGATAGGCCGGGTGATCGGGGAACGCGACCAGGGCCTTCTTCTGCAACGCGATGGCCGGGCCGAGCCGGTCTCGGGCCTCGGCGAACCGCTTGGCCTCCAGGTCGGCCGCGGCGATGTTGCTCAGGGTCGTCCCCAGGCCGCTGGCGAACTCGGGCATCTCGGGATGGGCCTTGACCAGCCCCTCCAGGATCGCCGCCGCCGCCTCGAATTCCTTCTTCGCCTCGGCCTGCTTCCCGGCCGACCACAGGGGGTTGGCCATGTTGTTGTGGACGGCCGCCAGGTCGTTCTGGAGGTCGGTCTGGGTGGGGTTGGCCTCGGCCAGCTCCTTGCGGATCGGCAGGGCGGCCTCGTACGACTTCAGCGCCTCGGCCGGCTGGCCCATCGCCCATTGCAACAGGCCGATATTGTAGTAGGTATTCGCCACGTCCCGGCGGAACGTGGTGACGGTGGGGTTGGCCTCGGCCAGGGCCTCCTGGATCGTCAGGGCGGCCTGGTACGACTTCAGCGCCTCCGCCCTCTGGCCCGATTGCTTCAAGAGGACGCCCACCGTGTGGTAGCTGGTCGCCAGGTCGTTCTGGGACTCGATCGCGCTGGGCTCGGCCTCGGCCACCCCCTTGCGGATCGCCAGGGCGTCCTTGTGGGCCTTGAGCGCCTCGGCCGGCTTGCCGAGCTCGCGGAGGAGGCTGCCGAGGCTGTAGGTGCTCATCGCCAGCTCTCGGCGGTACTGGACCACCGACGGGTTGGACTCGGCCAGGGCCTTCTGGATCGCCAGGGCGTCCTGATGGTCCTTCAGCGCCTCGGCCGGCTTGCCGGTGTTGCCCAGGACCAGCCCGAGGTTGTGGAGGCTCTGCGCCAGGTCGGCCCGGAGCCGGGCGTTGCCGGGATCGGCGTCGGCCAGCTCCTGGCGGATCGTCCGGGCCTCCCGGTGGGCCTTGAGCGCCTCGGCCGGCTTGCCGGTGATCCTCCGGAGGCTGCCGATGTTGTTCAGGGTCGAGGCCAGGTGGCGACGGAAGAGCGCCGAGGCCGAAGGATCGTCCCGGAGGAGCTCTCGCCAGAGGGCCGCCGCGTCCTCGTCCTCCGAGAGCGCCTCGGCCGTCTTCCCGGTGGCCGCCAGGAACATGCCGATGTTGTGATGGCTCTGCGCCAGGTCGATCCGGTACTTGATCGAGGACGGTTCGGCCTCGACCAGCTTCCGGCAGATCGCCAGGGCCTCCCGATAGGACGCCAGGGCGTCCTGCTTGTCGCCGATCTCGTTGGTCAGGTCGCCGAGGTCGAAGTCGGCATCGACCAGGCGGTGGAGCGTCTCGGGGCGGGTGTCGCCGCCGGCCTGGAGGCGCCCTCGGAGCTCCCGGAAGAACGCCCGGGGCTCCTTCAGGAGCCTCTGGCGGAGGGGCGCCAACCCCGGGGCGTTCTTGAGCTCGGGCTCGTTCGTCACCACGGCGCCGAACCGCTTCACGGCCTCGATCGCCAGCCCCTCGTTGGCCTCGGCGCGGAGCCTCTGCTCGTCCAGCCTCTCGTTGGCCGACTTCAGGTCGCGATAGGCCCTGGCCTGGACGGCGATGACCCCGGCGGTCCCGCCGACCAGGGCGATCAGGGTCGAGGCCGCCAGCGCCGCCACCGCCGGCTTCCTCTTGCACCAGAGCCACGCCCTCTCCGCCGGGCCGACCCTCCGGGCCGAGATCGGCCGGGAGCCCAGCCAGTTCCTCAGGTCGTCGGCCATCGCCTGGGCCGAGGCATACCGCCGCCTCGGGTCCTTGTCCAGGCACTTCAGGCAGATCGTCTCCAGGTCCCGGGGCGTCCCGTCGTTGAACTTGCTCGGAGGCTCGGGCAGACGGGTCCGGACCGCGTCGAGGGTCTCGATCACGCTCTCGCCGCCGAACGGGGCCCGGCCCGTGAGCGTCGCATAGAGGATCGCCCCCAGCCCGTACACGTCCGTGGCCGTGGTGATCGACCCCCTCCGGCCGTGGGCCTGCTCCGGGCTCATGTACGCGGGCGTCCCCAGGATCGCGCCGCTCTGGGTCATCTCCGCGTCCCCCTCGACCCTCTTGGCCAGGCCGAAGTCGGTCACGTGGGGATGCCCCTCGGCGTCCACCAGGATGTTCGCCGGCTTCAGGTCGCGATGGAGGATTCCCCTCATATGAGCATGATGGACCGCCTCCGCCGTCTCGGCCAGGAGCGCCGCCGCCGCCCTCGGGTCCTTCTTCAAAACCGAGAGCCGGGAGGACAGGTTGCCCCCCTCGACCAGCCTCATGCTGAAGTAGCGCTGGCCGTCGTGGTCGCCGACCTCGTACACCGGGACGACCCCCGGGTGATCGAGCAGGGCGACGGCCTCCGCCTCGTTCTGGAACCGGCGGAGCTCGGTCTCGTCGGCCAGCATCCCCGCCTTGATCATCTTCAGCGCCACCGGCCGGTTCAGGCTGACCTGCCGGGCCCGGTACACCACGCCCATCCCCCCTCGGCCCAAGATCGCCTCGACCTCATAATCCCCGAAGTAGCGGATCGGGGTGCCCGGGTCGAGGTCGCGGGGCCGCTCGACCGGCTCGAACCCGGCGCCCCGGGTCGCGTCCCGGGTGGACTCCCACGACGACCCGGGCCGGGCGACCGTCGAGGGCGCGTTGCCCGGTGACACGGAACGGTCGGTCGCGTCGTCGGTCGCCTCCCCCGAGGGCGACGCCGACGCCGAGGCCGAGGCCGGTCCCCCGGTCCCCGAATCCCCCCGGGTCCTCCACGTCTCGGCCCTCCGGCCGCACTCGGCGCAGCCCTCCACGTGACGGCCGATCCGCTCCGCCTCCGCCGGCTCCAGCTCGCCCCGAAGGAACGCGCAAAGGCGGGACTCGTCCGGGCAGGCAGGAGAGGACATGAGCATTCGCTCCAATGGTATTCAAGGAACCACGTCGTTCTCCCATCATCTGTACCCGATCCGCCGACCCCGGTAAACCCGCCGGGCCGTTTCCTTCTCGGCGCAAGATCCTTCCAAAGGCTTATGGGCGGCACGGGTTCCGTCTTCAAGACCCGAGGGACCGCCCGCACGGGTGACCGCGGAATCTGCGGTCGGCCGGAGGCCCTCCCCGGGTTCGTGGTCGATCCCAGGGTGCGTCCCCCCTCCGGCATTCGCCCCGTCGATGGTATGGTCTATGCGTCCTCCCTCCCTCACCGGGCGCCCTCTCGGCGTCCTCTTCCGCGAAGGGACTGCCCCCATGCCCCAGGGGATCGGCTGGATCGGCGACGCGGACTTCGTCCTCAACGGCTGGGCCGCCGAGCCGGGCGTGGCGGCGCCGATCCGGGTCTACGTCGAGGTCTTCGCGCTCGACGAACACGGCAAGGTCGCCGGGCCCGCGAAGATCGCCCAATACCTGACCGCCGACCGCCCCCGGCCCGACGTCCCCGCCAGCGACCGCCGGGTGATCGGCGAGGCCCACGGCTTCGAGATGCCCCTGCCCCCCGGAGACCTCCCCGACGGCGGATACCTCGTCCGCGCCCGGGCCCTGGCCTCCACCCACGGATCGCTCCTCCCCGGGGAGGTCCGCATCGCCCGGACCACCGTCGGCTCGCCCCCGGTCCGGTTCTCCCTCCGCTACCACGGGCCCGTCGGCGGCCTCCAGCGGACGGATAATTACGAATCTTACCCCACCGCGATGAGAGACGGCAATCAAATCCGCATGTGGTTCGCCGGAGGCCCCGGCGACAAGATCTATTACGCCACCTCGCGATCCCCCTCCGGCCTCGACGGCTTCCGCGTCTACGGCAACTTCCGCCCCGTCCTCCAGGAAGGCCGGACCGGCCCCGACCGCGGCCTGACCGCCGACCCCTCCGTCGTCAAGGTTCCCTTCCCCGACCCGCGGTTCCCCTATCGCTTCTTCATGTATTACACCGCCGTCCCCTCCATCGACGGCCGCAACGGCATCTTCGGCGCCATCTCCACCGACGGCATCCGATGGGACAAGATGGACCCTCGTGTTCACACCTTCGGCATGTGCTACCCCATCATCACTCCATTAAAACCCGGCAAGGACGGCTACGGCGCCGGCCAGTCCAGCGTGATCTGGACCGAGAAACCCCTCGGCCCCATGCCCCCCGGCCTCGTCCACTACTTCACCGACACCACCGTCGGAGGCCCCTGCGTGGCCGTCAGCACCGACGGCGGATGGACCTTCCGGCGGATCGACGCCGACCTCTCCAAACATCTCGGCGACTATACCTGGGACATGAAATTGCTCGATGATAACCGAATCCTCGGATTCGTGGCCATCCCCGGCGAGCGGTTCGTCGGCAAGGACCGCCGCGAACGAGTCCAGGGCTCGATCGGCCTGAGCGTCTCCGACGACGGCCTCAAATTCGCCAAGCAGGCCCGAATCCCCATGAAGTGGCTGACCGACGACGAGGACCATCAATGCATCAATAACGGTGGACTCCTCGGCTCCCCCGAGGGACACATCCACGGAGACTCCACCGTCTTCTACTTCGGCGCCGGCTACGGGATGCAGGACGACCCCCGGCCCCGGAACAACCGCTGGCCCCCCCTCGACTGGGACATCGCCGCCGTCTCGGTCAAGATGGCCCGATGACCGACCAGTCGGCCGGACGGACGAAGGGGGAAAATGGTGAAAAATGGTGTCGGATCTATTTTATACTCAAAATAGATCCGACACCATTTTTCACCATCGTCCGACCATTCTTCGCCGACGCTCCCCTCAATTCCAGGATTGACACCCCATCGATCCCACGGAACTTGACGACACTTTTGCGGAACTTGACGACACATTTTCGCCAAAATCGCCGAGAACGGCGGAAAACAAGGGAAATCCCGCGCGCAACGACGCGTACCAGGCCACGACCATTGATAAAAACACACGTCGTTCGATTCGGCGCAATCCCCGCCCCTGAAACAGCCTGGGCCCGAGCCTGATCTCGTCCCGGACCCGTCCCCAAGGGGGAAAACGTGTCCCCGAGCCCGCACACTTCGGGCCTCCCGGGCGCCTCGCCCCCGATCGGCCCATCGAAATTCGGGCGATCGCGGACCGGCCCCGGGCCCGATGGTAGGTTCGCGGGCCGGGCCTCGTCCGCAGGATTGCACCGCGACCCACAGGGCGTTACCCTCTCCCCGCGGCCCCCTCGCGCCTCCGATCGAAACAAGGCAGATCGCGCCATGAAGATCCGTCGGATCGCCGCCCACCGCGTCGAGCTCCCCCTGGTCGAGGGGAGCTATCGCTGGTCGGGCGGCAAATCGGTCAGCGTCTTCGACAGCACCATCGTGGCCGTCGAGGCCGACGACGGCTCCATCGGCGTCGGCGAGGTCTGCCCACTCGGCCCGGCCTACCTCCCCGCCTTCGCCGCCGGGGCCCGGGCCGGGATCGCCGAGCTTGCTCCCCACCTCCTGGGCGAAGACCCCCTCCAGCTCGACCGCCTGAACGCCCGGATGGACGCCGCCCTGAAGGGCCA
This sequence comes from uncultured Planctomycetota bacterium, assembly GCA_963737655.1. Taxonomy (GTDB): domain Bacteria; phylum Planctomycetota; class Planctomycetia; order Isosphaerales; family Isosphaeraceae; genus JAQGHR01. Next base: position 1,473,097 of record CAVTTN010000002.1, read on the forward strand.
CCCCTACGTCAAATCGGCCCTGGACATCGCCTGCTGGGACCTCCTCGGCCAGGCCGCCCGCCTGCCCGTATCCATCTTGCTCGGCGGACGTTACGGCGAAAGCTTCCCGCTCTATCGGGCCATCTCCCAGGAGGATCCCGACACGATGGCGGGCAAGGTCGCCGGCTACCGGGCCGAAGGCTATCGGAGCTTCCAGCTCAAGGTCGGCGGCGACCCCGACACCGACATCGCCCGGATCAAGGCCGTCTCCGCCGCCCTCCGGCCCGGAGACCGCCTGATCGCCGACGCCAACACCGGCTGGCTGATGCACGAGGCCGCCCGGGTCGTCCGCGCCGTCCGCGACATCGACGTCTCCATCGAGCAGCCCTGCCTCTCCTACGAGGAATGCCTGTCCATCCGCCGACGGACCGACCACCCGTTCGTCCTCGACGAGGTCATTGACGGAATCCCCGCCCTGCTTCGAGGTTACGCCGACGGCGCCATGGACGTCGTGAACCTCAAGATTGGCAAGCTCGGCGGCTTGACCCGGGCCCGCCAGGCCCGAGACCTCTGCGTCTCGCTCGGGATCGCCATGACCATCGAGGATACCTGGGGCGGCGACATCACCACGACCGCCATCGCCCACCTCGCCCACAGCACCCCGCCCGCCTACCTCTTCACATCCACCGATTTCAACAGTTATGTGACCGTAAGCACCGCAAACGGCGCCCCGAACCGTCGCGAGGGCCGGCTCTCCGCCCCGACCGGCCCCGGCCTCGGCATCCTCCCCCGGATGGATGTCCTCGGCCCCCCGGTCGTGGAAGTCTTTTGAAGGAAAAGACTTCGGTCGGGCAACCCCGCTCGGTCCCCGGATCGCCGAAATGATCTCAGCCGCTCCAAACGATCCATTTCACATGAAATTGCGATGAAAACGGATCAAAACCTCCTGATCGACCTTCGCAAGAGGGCATGGACTCGCTATTTTCGCTCCTCCCGGCGACGAGGTCGGGACGTCTATCCTCTCCACGACCGTCTCAGGAGCAGCCTCTCATGGAAACGCATCAGGAAACGGGCCGGCGGCCGAAGGCCCGGACCTTGTGGATCGTCGCGGCCCTGGGGATGATCGCCGGTCCGGCCCGGGCCGAGTACATCGACCAGTCGAACACCAACGCCCCTCAGCGGTTCTACAACACCGACCCTTCATCAGGGAACACGCCGATCGGTCAGGAGTTCACCCCGACGATCTCTTCTCTCGATTTCGTCAAGCTTTACGTCGCCGACGCCGGCAGCGACATCGGCCCCGGGGCGAATTTCGAGGTGAACATCCGCCAGGCCTCGATCGCCGGGACGATCCTCGGGACGAGCGACGTCACCTACGTCCCCGACGGCACGAACACCGGCGGAGGCTCCACGATCACCGACTTCTCGTTCGCCAGCCCCGTGAGCCTGACCCCCGGGTCGCTTTATGTGATCCAGGTCGTCCAGCTCGCCCCGATCGTGACTGGGAACTTCAATTTCGGGATCGACGGCAACACCGCGGACGTCTATTCGGGCGGTCGGGCGATCATCGGCGGCATCCCGAACTCCAATTTTGACTTCTATTTCAGCGAAGGCGTCCGCGCCGTGCCCGAGCCGGCGAGCCTCACGCTGGTGGGGATCGGCCTGCTCGGACCGATCCTCGCCCGACGAGCCCGTCGCCGGGCATCCTGATCCCTCGAACGGCCCCGGGCCGGGGGCGGGGCCTTGACGGACCCGGGGCCCTCGGCCATCCTGTCCGATCTCGGGACCCGGGCCTCTGGCCGACCCTTTCGGATCGGGGGCGGGCATCGCGAGGAGGGACCGCCCCGATGCCCCGATGCCCGACCCTCGCGGCCATCGTCCTGACACTCCTCACCGTTGCCGAACCTTGTCCGGCCCAATGGGTTGCGCAAGAAAGCGGAACAAAAGCCCGGCTCCGCGGGGTCTCGGTCGTCGGCCCCGAGGTCGCCTGGGCCAGCGGGGCCGGCGGGACGGTCTTGATGACCCTCGACGGCGGCAAGACCTGGAAGCCCCGGCCCGTACCCGACGCCTCCGGCCTGGATTTCCGGGACGTCGTGGCCATCGACGCCCGGACCGCCTACCTCCTGGCGATCGGCGAGGGGGAAAAATCCCGGATCTTCAAGACCAAAGATGGCGGAACTTCCTGGACTCTCCAGTTGACCAACCGCGACCCCAAGGGATTTCTCGACGCCCTCGCCTTCTGGGACGCCGACCACGGCCTGGCCCTGGGCGATCCGGTCGACGGACGGTTCACCATCGTGACAACCGACGACGGCGGCAAGACTTGGGTCAAATCGGGCATCGAGGGCATGCCCCCGGCTCTCCCCAGGGAAGGAGCTTTCGCCGCAAGCGGAACCTGCCTGATTACCCAGGGCCACCACAACGCCTTCTTCGCCACGGGAGGGGCCAACGTCGCCCGGGTCTTCCGTTCCCGGGACCGGGGACGGACCTGGACCGCCTCTGAGACCCCAATTCGCGCCGGATCGGCCACGTCGGGGATCTTCTCCCTGGCTTTCCGAGACGCCGACCACGGAGTGATCGTCGGAGGCTCCTACGACCGACCCGACCTCGGCGGAAGGATCGTCGCAACCTCCGATGACGGCGGGACAACCTGGAAATCTTCCGAAGGACCAAACCCTCAAGGGTTTCGGTCGGCGGTCGCCTATCTCGACAGGCCCAACCGGCTGGTCACGGTCGGTCCGTCCGGCTCGGATCTGTCGAACGACGGAGGCAAATCCTGGAAACCCCTGGGGCCATTGGGCTTCCACGCCGTCAACTTCGCCGGCCCGGATGCCGGCTGGGCCGTCGGCGAAGAAGGTCGGATCGCCCGGTTCCAGATCCAGCCCTGACCCGACACCCAGGCGCCCGTCCGCCGGCGTGTTCGGTCGGTCGGGTGGCGCGTGGAGACGCCCGCCCCGGAGACGGGATTCGTCTCCGGGGCGGGCGTGTTGGGGGATCCCGGCGATCACCGACTTTCGCGCCTTGGGCACTATCATGGGCCCGGCGGGCTTAACGGCCGTGTTCGGGATGGGAACGGGTGTGGCCCCGCCGGTCTGGTCGCCGGGAACGCGGCCCGGGGGCGGTCGGGCCCCGCGGGTCGCGGCAATCTCGCGTCGGTGACGAGGCGTCGATTCGATTCGGCATGGGTCGTGGCAGGACGGCGTCATCTCGCCGGATGCGGCGATCGTTACCATCTTTGCTCGGGGACCTGGGCCACCGGATCGGCCCGGCGCGTCGCATGCCCTTTGGGGGGCGTGCGGCGGCGGGTCGGGGTGGTCAAGCCGCTCGGCTGTTAGGACCGGTCGGCTGCGATCCTCGCGGACCGTGCACGCCCGGCCTATCGACCTGGTCGTCTCCCAGGAGCCTTCTGTACTGCGTACATGGAAGCCTGGTCTTGGAGGGGGCTTCGCGCTTAGATGCCTTCAGCGCTTATCCGGTCCCGACCTGGCTACCCGGCGATGCCCCGAGCGGGACAGCCGGCACACCAGCGGTCGGTCCTCCCCAATCCTCTCGTACTAGGGGAGACGCTCCTCAAGCTTCCTCCGCCCACGGCAGATAGGGACCGACCTGTCTCACGACGGTCTGAACCCAGCTCGCGTACCGCTTTCATTGGCGAACAGCCAAACCCTTGGGACCTTCTCCAGCCCCAGGATGCGATGAGCCGACATCGAGGTGCCAAACCTCCCCGCCGCTAGGGACGCTCGGGGGAGATCAGCCTGTTATCCCCGGAGTACCTTTTATCCGTTGAGCTACGGCCCTTCCATGAGGAGCCGCAGGATCACTAACGCCGACTTTCGTCCCTGCTCGTCCGATCGGACTCGCAGTCAGGCGCCCTTGTACGTTTGCGCTCGCGTTGCCCGATTGCCGACCGGGCCGAGGGCACCGTTGCACTCCTCCGTTACCATTTGGGAGGAGACCGCCCCAGTCAAACTGCCCGATGAGCACGGTCCCGAGAGGGGATACCTCCCGGTGAGGCACGACGTCCATTCAGGCTGGTATTTCACCGATGGCTCCCCCCGGGCTGGCGCCCGGGGATCGCGGCCTCCCAGCTATGCTACACAGAATGCACGTCGGGCCAGTGCCAACCTGCAGTAAAGGTTCACGGGGTCTTTCCGTCTGACCGCGGGTACGTGGCATCTTCACCACGGCTACAGTTTCACCGGGTCCCTCGTGGAGACAGCGCTCCAGTCGTTACGCCATTCATGCAGGTCGGAACTTACCCGACAAGGAACTTCGCTACCTTAGGACCGTCATAGTTACGGCCGCCGTTTATCGGGGCTTCGGTCGCCAGCTTCGCTCGCGCTCACCGGCTCCCTTAACCTACCGACACCGAGCAGGCGTCAGACTCTATACGTCCTCTTGCGAGTTGGCAGAGTCCTGTGTTTTTGATAAACAGTCGCTAGAGCCGATTCCTGCGGCTCACGCCTCGCGGCGTGAGCACCCCTTATACCGAAGGTACGGGGTCATTTTGCCGAGTTCCTTCACGAGGGTTCTCCCGAACGCCTTCGGATGCTCGCCTAGCACACCTGTGTCGGATTGCGGTACGGGCCGAGATGTCGTCCGGCAGCGGCTTTTCGTGGCCGAGATGTCGACGGACTTCCGGATCGAAGTGCCGTCGCCCTTGCGGGACGGGGATGTCTAGCGCCCCGATCCGTCTCGTCTCGGCGTCCTGCTGCCATCAACCTCCACCTCGGGTCGCGGAATATTAACCGCGTGCCCATCGGCTACGCCCTTGGGCCTCGCCTTAGGTCCCGACTGACCCTGGGCGGATTGACCTTCCCCAGGAAACCTTGTGCTTTCGGCGGATGGGCTTCCCACCCATCTTGTCGTTACTCGTTCCGGCATACGCACTTGCTGGCGCTCCACCGCTCCTCGCCGGTGCGGCTTCGACGCCCCAGCAACGCTCTCCTACCATTCTTGCGAATCCGCGACTGCGGCGCGACGCTTAGTCCCCGTCATTTTCGGCGCGGGATGGCTCGACCGGTAAGCTGTTACGCACTTTTGAAATGGTGGCTGCTTCTAAGCCAACATCCCGGCTGTCACGGCGATCCCACTTCCTTTGCCACTGAGCGTCGTCTTGGGGGCCTTGGTCGGCGGTCTGGGTTCTTTCCCTCTGGAGCGCGAAGCTTCTCCCCGCGCTCTGACTGCCGGGATACGGTCGCGCGGTATTCGGAGTTGGGTTTCGAAGGGTAGGCGGGAAGCCCCCCTGTCGAATTCCGTCGCTCTACCCCCGCGGACTATCACCCGACGCTGGCCCTAAAGCCATTTCGGAGAGAACGAGCTATCTCGAGGTTTGATGAGACTTTGACTCCTCCCCACGGGTCCTCCCCCAGTTTTTCAACACTGGTGGGTTCGGCCCTCCACCACCCGTTACGATGGCTTCAGCCTGCCCATGGGTAGGTCACCTCGTTTCGCGTCTATCGCGCCCGACCAACTCGCCCTGTTCAGACTCGGTTTCCCTGCGGCTCCCCCCCTGAAGGGGTTAACCCGCCGGGCGCGATAACTCGCCGGATCATTATGCAAAAGGCACGCGGTCACACGGGCGTAAAGCCACTGTGCTCCCACCGCTCGTAGGCACGGGGTTTCAGGTTCAGTGTCCTCCCCTGATCGGGGTTCTTCCCACCGTTCGGTCGCCCTACTGGGTTCGCTATCGGTCGTCATCGAGTGCTTAGCCTTTGGGGAGGGTCCCCCACGATTCAGGCCGGGTTTCTCGTGCCCGACCCTACTCGGGTATCCGCTAGGGCCACGAAGGTCGTCGCCTACGGGACTCTCACCCGCTGCGGTGCCTCTTTCCAGAGGGCTTCGGCTGACCGTTGTGGATCCCATGACGCGGACCCCACGACCCCGGGTGGTGACCCACCCGGTTTAGGCTGGTCCCCGTTCGCTCGCCGCTACTAGGGGAGTCGCGGTTGCTTTCTGTTCCTCCGGGTACTGAGATGTTTCAGTTCCCCGGGTCTTGCTGGGCATCGCGGGATCGACGCTCGTTGGGCAGCTCCCCCGCGCATTTCGCAGCCTTCCACGCCCAGATTCCTGATGACGCCTAGGCATCCCCCCCGTGCCCTTGGGGGCTTGACCACGCCGACCCGACGCCGTCTCCGGCGCCTGCCGACGAATGGTCGCATGTCCCCGCCCCGCCGCGCGTCTCGCGACGCTCCACGGGGCGCTGAGTAACGATCCCCGCGCGGCCTCGCGGCCGGGCGGGTCGCATCCAAGGAGATGAAACCTATCCTGTCCTAGACCCTGTCCCGCCCCAGAATTCCTCGGCCGAGGCCGATCGATCCCGGGGCGGACGAATCTTCGTCTCGTCTCGTCACCGACGCCAAATTGTCAAAAAGCCGGGCCGAGGATTCCTCCTCGGCACGCCTGGCCGCCGGCCAGGGGCCGGGGCACGCCCCCGCTCGGGGAGGGATGCCGCGGCCCGCGCCCGGAGGGGCAGACGGGGTCGCAATGCGGCCGATCGCAAGATCTCACCGTCCATTCCGCGTGGACCCGCGGGGGGAGCCGGCGTAGGCCTCGCCCTCACCGCAGGAGGAGGGGCGGGCCGATGCGGTCACCGAGATCCGAGGATCCCGGGCCGAGGTCGATCGTCCTTAGAAAGGAGGTGATCCAACCGCAGGTTCCCCTACGGTTACCTTGTTACGACTTAGTCCCCATCACGGGTTTCATCTTCGGCGCCTGTCTCGCGACTCCGGCGACTTCGGATGCCCCCCGCTTTGGTGGCTTGACGGGCGGTGTGTACAAGGCTCAGGAACCCATTCACCGCGGCATGCTGATCCGCGATTACTAGCGATTCCGGCTTCATGCGGGCGGGTTGCAGCCCGCAATCCGAACTGGGGGCCGGTTTTTGCGATTAGCTTGCACTTGCGCGCTGGCGACGCTCTGTCCGGCCCATTGTAGTACGTGTGCAGCCCCGGGCATAAGGGCCATGAGGACTTGACGTCATCCCCGCCTTCCTCCGGCTTAACGCCGGCGGTCCCCCTAGAGTTCCCACCATGACGTGCTGGCAACTAGGGGCAGGGGTTTCGCTCGTTACGGGACTTAACCCAACACCTCACGGCACGAGCTGACGACAGCCATGCAGCACCTGTGCACGTTGTACCTTGCGGCCTCACCGACGTTTCCGCCGGCTAATCCGTGCATGTCAAGCCCGGGATAAGGTTCTGCGCGTAGCCTCGAATTAAGCCACATACTCCACCGCTTGTGTGAGCCCCCGTCAATTCCTTTGAGTTTCAGCCTTGCGACCATACTCCCCAGGCGGAGCACTTCACGCTTTCGCTGCGGCAGGGAGCCCATCGGCGAGCCCCCTACCCAGTGCTCATGGTTTACGGCCAGGACTACCGGGGTATCTAATCCCGTTCGCTCCCCTGGCTTTCGCGTCTCAGCGTCAGGTGGGGTCCAGAACCGCGCTTTCGCCGCGGGCGTTCCTTCCGATCTCAACGCATTTCACCGCTCCACCGGAAGTTCCCGATTCCCCTACCCCCCTCCAGCCCGGTCGTATCATGGCCCGTTCCCCGGTTGAGCCGGGGGATTTCAGCCGATGACGTGCCGGGCCGCCTACACGCGCTTTAAGCCCAGTGATTCCGAATAACGTTCGCACGGTTCGTCTTACCGCGGCTGCTGGCACGAACTTAGCCCGTGCTTCCTCCAGGGATCACTCAAGCGACGCTCTTCGCGCCACCTTGTTCCCCCTCGACAGGAGTTTACAACCCGAAGGCCTTCGTCCTCCACGCGGCGTCGCTCGGTCAGGCTGGCGCCCATTGCCGAAGATTCTCGACTGCAGCCTCCCGTAGGAGTCTGGGCAGTGTCTCAGTCCCAGTGTGCCGGGCCACGCTCGCACGCCCGGTAGGCGTCCCAGCCTTGGTGGGCCGTTACCCCGCCAACAAGCTGATACCACGACAGCCCGTCCCCCGACGGAATCGCACCTTTGGTCCGAGGGGGATGTCCCCTTCGGACGTCGCTGGGAATTACCCGCAGTTTCCCGCGGCTATGCCCAATCGGGGGGTTGGTTACCGTCGCCTTACTCACCCTTGCGCCTCGCCCCTTGCGGGGCGACCGACTTGCATGCCTAATCCACGCCGCCAACGTTCATTCTGAGCCAGGATCAAACCCTTCGAAATGTGCTCCGGGGTGGCCCCCTCCCTCTCGCGAAGGAGGAGTCGCCCCGTCGCTCCTCGATGGGTCGAGGATGTGCTGATGGTCGCTCCGGACTCTCTCTCGAGAGGCCGGGGCGTGCTGACCGCCCCCCGGTACGCCCGGATCGCCCCCGAAGAGGTGATTCCAAACGCCCCCGGCGGATGCGCGGCCCACGCCGGCTTCCCTCACGGGTCCACAAGCTCTTCGAGCTTGTCATTCGATCTCGCGATCGGCCGAATTGTCAAAGAGGTCGGACGCCAGTGGCCGGGTTGACTCGCCCTTGTGAGAGGCTCGTCACCCCGGCCTGTGAAGTACGTCGCCAGAACCGATCCGGTTCGAAACCCGGGTGATCGTCGCGTCGTGCTTGCCGTCGTCGAAGCGTTCGTTTCGTCGTCGGCGAGGGTTATCATAACGGCCAATCGGCGTGGGTCAAGACTCTGCTTCGGTTTTTTGAGGAGACGGGGTGATGGGGTTGCGGGTGTGGGGTGAAGGGACGGCCCTGGCGGCCCGTTCCGCGGCCCGTCGTCGGCCCTTGGCGACGAGCATCAGGTTCCTCACGTAGATGAACACGCCCAGGGCCTGGCCGACCATGATGACCGGGTCTTCGCGGTGGTTGGCGTAGATCAACAGGGTGGTGCCGCCCGCCAGGCTGAGCCACCAGAAGATGACCGGGACGACCGAATCCTTCCTCTTTTCCGAGGCGATCCACTGGGCGAGGAACCTCGCGGTGAAGATCGCCTGGCCGAGGAAGCCGACGGTCAGCCACAAGGTGGACGACGAGGAGACGTGGCCGCAGGTCGGGCACGGGGCGTCGGCGAGGAGGGGGATCATCGCGTCAAACCTCCTGGGCGACTGGGGTTGAGGCGAGGTTCGCGGCGGGGACGGCCGAGGGCGAAGGGACGATCTCGTAGCGGATCGGCCGGCGCATCAGCCAGGCCACGCCGAGGAGGTCCACCACGACCTTCAGCGAGCGATTCCAGAGGTTGTAGTGCGACTGGCCGTGGGGGCGAGGGCGATGGCTCACGGGCACCTGGATGATCTGGCACCCCTCGCGGAGCAACAACGGGCCGAAGAAGCGGTGAGACCCGAGGAACAGGGGCAGGCGGAGGGCGACGTCCCGGGGAAAGATCCGGACCGAGCAGCCGGTGTCCTTGATCGACTGGCCGAGGGCCGCGTTGCGGATGCGGTTGGCCCAGCGGCTGATGATCCGTTTGGACCAGACGTCCTCGCGCTTCACTCGCCAGCCCAGGGCGGCGTCGTGGCCGGGCAGGGCGTCCCAGAGGGCGGCGAGGTCGGCCGGATCGTTCTGGAGGTCGGCGTCGAGGACCGAGACCCAGTCCCCCCGGGCGGAGTGGAACCCGGCGGCCGTGGCGGCGGATTGCCCGACGTTGCGGGCCAGGGTGACGGGGCGGAGCTCGGGATACTCAAGCTGAAGCCCGCGAAGGACTTCGGGCGAGGAATCGGTCGAGCCGTCGTCCACGACCACGACCTCGAACCAGTCGAGTCGGCCTTTGGAATGGTCCAGGACCCTGGGTCGGAAGGCGCGGGCGATCTCGGCGAGGAGCTGGGGGAGGCTCTGGGCCTCGTTCTTGGCGGGCACGATGATCGAGAGCGACGGGCGACGGCCTCGGGAGTCGGCCGGGCCCGCGCTCAGGCGAGTGACCGAACCGAGGGTCGGCCCCCGGCGGTGGGGGGAATCGTGCCTCATGGTCGTCATCGCGGCTGGCCTCCCTGCCTCGCTCGGTCCGAGAAGGGTCATCCTGACCCTTCGCGTGGGCATTTTGCACGGGGGGCGAAACGCGCCTACCCCAGATCGAGGAGATCGGCTAGCCTGGCGGCCGAGCTTCAGGGATGACCTCCGCCGACCAGGGACGACGCGGCCATGACCACCCTCGCCGTCGAGCCGACGACCCGGCTCCTGCCCGTCCGAAGGCTGAACGCAAGCCCTTTTAGCCTCGAAATTTACGGCGACCCCGACGCGGAGACCGACGGCCTCCTGGAGAGCGTCCGGGAGCGAGGGGTGCTGGTCCCGCTGGTGGTCGTCCGCGAGGAAACCGGCTGGGGGGTGGTCTCGGGGCATCGGCGGCTGGCCTGCGCCCGGTTTCTGGGGCTGGACCGGGTGCCTTGCGAGGTCCGGGAGATCCCGTCGGAGGAGGGCCGAAGGCGCGCGGTCCTCGATTATAACCGCCAGAGGCGCAAGACGTTCGGGCAGATGATGCGGGAAGCCTCGGCGCTGGAGGCGCTGCTCTCGGCCGAGGCCCGGAGGCGGAGCGAGGGGAACCTCGCGCAGAATGCCGAGCGTCGGGATTCCGACGGTCGGGAGGGCCGGACCGATTCGGCCGTGGCCCGGGCCATCGGGATCGGCGGGAAGGACGTTTACCGCCAGGCCCGGGCGGTGTGGAAGGCGGCCGAGGAGGGGGACGCTCGGGCCCGGGCCGCCGTGGCGGGGATCGAGGCGGGTTCGAAGACGATCCACGCGGCCTACAAGGACTTGCGGCGACGGGATCGGTTCTCCTCCGGGTTCCGGCCCTCGCCGTATGACGTCTGGGCGTTCCGCCACGACCGGGCCTTTGGCGTGCCCCATCCCGGGTCGATCCCGCCGGCGATCGTGGCGCATGCGGTCCACTACTTCACGGCGCCGGGCGACCTGGTGGTCGATCCGATGGCCGGGGGGGGGACGGTGCTGGACGTCTGCCGGTCGATGGGTCGGCGGTGCCTGGCGTATGACATCCATCCTATCCGCGAGGAGATCGCGGAAAGAAACGTAAAGGACGGCTTTCCGCCGGACGCGAGCGGATGCCGGCTGATCTTCGTCGATCCACCCTACCACACGATGAAGGCCCGGGGGTACGGGGCGGCGGGGGTCGGCGAATCGCCCCTGGCCGACTGGATTGCGTTCTTGCAAGTCCTCGCCCGGGACGCCTTCGCCACCCTGGCCGACGGGGGCTATTTCGCCCTCCTCCTGGCGAGCCAGACCGAGAAGGACCTCCCGGCCGGCGTGGGCTACATCGACCATGCCTTCTTAGGATACCAGGCGATGGCCGCCGCCGGGTTCGTGCCCGAGAGGCGGATCAGTTGCCCGATGGATGGGCATTACCTGCCCCAGCACGTGCGGAAGGCCCGGGCCGAGGGGCGGATGCTCGGCCAGGTCCGCGACTTGTTGGTCATGAGGAAGCCCGACGGGCAGCGATCGGCCCCTTACTGGAGCGGCTCTCCGCCGGCCAGCTCGTAGACTTTCGCCCGGACGAACGGGTTGGAGAGCGACGGGTTCCGCCGGACGATCGGCCCGGGCAGGGACGCAATCGCTTTCTCGATCAGGTCTTGCAGCTCGTCGCCGTCGAGGCTGGCGAGCACCGATTCGATCGCGGCGTTCTCGGCGGCGCGGGCCGCCTCCTGGCGGATCTGCTCCCGTCGCGAGGCCACGGTCTTGAGCTTCTCCTCCAGCTCCCGGCGGCGGGATTCGAGCCGCTGGGCGACCTGGGGGAGCAGGTCGTAACCGTCCTCGATCCCCGCGCGGATGTAGCCGGGACCGTTCTGAAGTTTGCCCTGGCTCTGGAGATAGAGCGCGTTCAGGAGGACTTTGGCCACGGCCTCCGGGTCTTTCTGGGCCGCGAGCTTCTCGGCGAGGCGTTTGGGAAGGCCCTGGTCGGTCAGCAATTCCTGGAGGTCCACCGCCACCAGCAACCGGCCATCGGCCGAGAGGCGGAAGGGCGTCCCGGGGATGCCGACGCTGGGTGCGTCTTCTCTCGTTCCTGGATCTCGTTTGGGCCTATCGGCGGGGCCTGGCGGGCCGAAGAACTGGGCCAACGCCTCGAAGCTTTCTGGGACACCCGAGGGGGTGACCTCGAAAGATTCTGGGCCCGTCCCGGGGTCGTCCTCTAAAGAATCCAGGACAGTTCGTCCCGGTTTCTGGGACGGCTTCGCCCCCTTGCCCGGGGGGCGGGGCGGGGCCTGGCGGATGATCTTGTAGGCCGTCGACTTCCCCTTGGTCTTGCTGCTGGCGAGGAAGCCGGATTTGCTTAATTCGGCGATGGCGTCGAGGACGGTTTGTCGGCTTAATCCGGCCTGTTTGGCGAGGGTGCGGATGCTGGGATAGGCCCAGCCGGAGGTGAAGTCGGCGTAGAGGCCGATCACGAGGTAGACCTTGATGGCGGACCCGCCGAGGGCCTTGAACGCCTCCGAGCGGAGCAAGTCGTGCTCGACGCGGAAGAAGAAGTGATCCATGAGCGGCGGGGGCCTTCCTCGGGGCGCCTCGGCCCGGCTCCATCCGGTCCCGATTCGATCGATTTTCGGTCGATCCGACCCGGAATGTTCAGTTGGCTTCGGGGGACGGGGGGTCGGAGACGTAGTACGTCTTGACCTTGCCGCGTTCCCGGGTGGTGGAGACGACCAGGCCGAGGGTTTCGAGCCGGGCGAGGCTGTCCAGGACGGTGGGGCAGGAGAGGCTCGTGCGATCCTGGAGCTGGCGGAGGCTGAGGGTCACGCTGGAGTCGGGCCGGCCTCCGCAGGCCTGGAGGATCACGAGGTAGACCTTGATGGCCTCCCCCTTGATCCGGGCGAGGTAGCCGCGGTCCAGGAGGACGCTTCGGAGCCATTCGGTCTGGATCGGCGGCATCGTGGCGGGCACGGCGGACCCCCTCCCTGGCTCCTCTCTCCGCGTCGTCGCGGGCCCTGGCGTCCGGGCCGGGGCGTCTCCTGGGTCAGTATCGACCCGGCGCCGGTCGGCCCCCCAGCAATTCGGGGAGGACGGTCCGTGAGCCTTCTCACCCCGGTCGCCAGGAGTCCGTTGGGACGCCGGATTCCTGGTCTGGCCGGGAGGGAAGGGGCGTTCGGTGGCGTGGGGGTCGAAGAAGCCGAACCCAGGATTCCGGAAGGGTTAAGGGAGATTCGGAGAGCCGCCGATCGGTCGCGGCACGAGGGCTGAATAGGGGGATTCCGGGTCGCGATCCGGGAGGGCCGCCGACGCGACGGATCGAACCGGACCGGGCCCGGCGGACGGATCATCACGAGGGACGACGGACATGCGGCCGACCATCACGACGACGACCTGGGCGGGGATTCTGGCGGTCGGGGGCCTGCTGGGCGTGGGGCAGACGGCCCGGGCCCAGGGGGGATATTACGGCGGGGGCGGTTACGTGGGCGGAGGTTACGGTGGCGGGGGTTACGGTGGCGGAGGGGTGGCGGTGCCGGTCTCGCCGGGCTACGGCTACGGCTACGGCTACGGCTCGGGCTATGGCTCGATCGGCTCTCCGGGCATCGGTTACGGCTCCGGGGGTTATGGGGCCGGCTGCGCGACCCCGGGCGGCTATGCGCCGGGCTACGGTTCCGGAGGGATTGGCTACGGGGGGGCGGGCTCCGTGGGAGGGGGCGTCGCGGGGTACAATCCGGCCCTGCCGTTCTCTCCGGCCCAGCAGCAGGGCTGGCGCGAGGGGCGTCTGTATTACGAGACGGGCCTGGCGCCCAATCATCGGCTGTCGCCGGCCGAGGCGCGAGGGTTCGTCGCCGGGGAGACGAGGCAGGCCCAGACCCCCTGGCAGCTCGACCCGGCCCGCCAGCAGGGCTGGCGAGAGGGCCAGGTCTTCTGGGAGACCGGGCCCTCCCGAACCGCCCGCTGACCCCGGCCGAGCGCCAGGGGTTCGTCGCGGGCGAGCGTCAGGCGGCGAGCGGGTTCGCGCCGTATCCGCCCAGGTGGTGAGGTGAGGTGAGCGGGGGCAGGGGCGGGTGGCGCCCTCCGACGTCGCGATCGTCCCTCCGCCGAGGTCCCGGCCGCCCGCCCTCGGAAAACGCCGACGGCCGATCCCAGGAGATCGGCCGTCGACGCCGGAACAGTCGCCGCGAGAGGCGTCGCGGCGGCGGGACCTAGCAAATCCCGGACCCGGACCAATCCGGGCGATCGGTGGGCGGCGTAGGGTGAGTCGGGTTCCGAAGACGAAGCCCGTCCCGCCCGGGATGCTTCCGAAGCATCGTCCTTCGGCACAAAACGGCCCTGGGGGTCAGCCGGAGTGCTTGGCCTTGGCCTTCGCCTTGGCGGCGGCCCGGGCCTCGGCCCTCGCTTCGGCCTTCGCTTTGGCCTTGGCCCTGGCGGCGGCCCGAGCGGCCTCGGCCTTGGCCCTGGCGGCGGCCCTCTTCTGCGCCGGGGTCAGGGTGGTCGTGGTCCCGGTGCTGCCGGTGGTCCCGGTGCTGCCGGAGCCCGAGGGCGGGGTTCCGCCTCCCCCGGCGGGCGGGGCTCCGCCTCCTCCGCCCTCGGAGCCTCCGGTGGGGTCCTCGTTGGCGGTGTCCGAGGGGTCGATCACGACGTGGAACGTGGCCTGGGCCTCGGTGCCGTCGTCGGTCAGGGCCAGGATCATGTAATCGCCGGCCTCCTGCTCGGGGCTGCCGTTGGCCGAGGCGCCGGTGAAGACGTTGTCGGTGGCGTTGGTCGTGTCGCGGGCCCCGGAGCGGGCATAGGCCGCGTTCTGGGCGAAGACGGTGTTGGTCACGGCGTCGTCGAAGAAGAACTGCGAGGTCCAGTCGTAGGCGACGTTCCCCGAGGCGTCCAGGGTGCGGACGCGGACGTGGATGTGGGGGGTCCGGCCGCTGTACCAGCCCGGGTAGATCGTCAGGAACTGGACGTTGCCGGAGGCGTCGGAGACCTGATAGCCGCGGAGGTGGTCCAGCCCGGTCGTCCCCTCCTGGGCGATGTCCGAATACACGCCCTGGGCGTTGGCCGACCAGAGATCGACCTTGGCGCCGGCCAGGGGGGTCAGCGAATAGGGGGCCGAGTCCGAGAGGGCCGACAGGGTGATCCCCAGGGACAGGGGCAATCCGGCCTGGACGGCCCCGGTGGAGGTGTCCGAGCGGACGTCGGACCGCTCGGCCTGGCCATCGACCCAGTACGGCCCCTCGGTCAGGCCCGGGGACTCCCCGTGATCGACGCCGGGCGTCCCGGCGAAGACGGTCCCCGTCCTCGACCAGAACCCCGCCACGGCCAGGGCCCCGGCGAACCCCCGGATCAGCACCTCCCGGCGATTGAGCGAATAGACGACGCGATCGCGATCCTTGGACATGATCAGATCCTGAAATGGGGGGAGAAGCTCCGGGGCCCGATCCGATCGAACGTCCGTCGCGGCGTCCGGCGAGAGAAAGAGCGGAGGAGGGCCGCGCGATCGCGCGCGGCGTCTCAACCTCGGCGGCCCAGGGATGGGGCACTGGATTCCGGAGATCGACTCGTCGGGCGTCCCATCGATTCGGGTGCCCCCGGTTCTCGAACCGGGGCGATGGAGCCGCAAGAGGCCATCCTCGCCGAGCGGCCTCTTGTCGCTGCGCGACCCCGGTTCGAGAACCGGGGGCACCCGAATCGAGGTGACCCGGAAACCTCATCTCCCGAATCCAGAGCCCAACCCAGCGAAACCCGCGCCCGACCAGCCCGTTGCATCGCGGGAGGCCGGCGGGTAGCCTCGGGCCTCTGCCATGGTCCCTGTCCCGGAGGGTCGCTTCATCATGGGTGCTGACGCCCGCTTGGCCGAGCTGAACTTGACCCTCCCGCCGACCCCGAAGCCGGTGGCGACGTACTTGACGGCCGTCCGCCACGGCGACCTCCTGTTCGTCTCGGGCCACGGGCCCCTGAAGGCCGATGGGTCGCTCCACCTCGGCCGGCTCGGGGCCGACCTGGACCTCGACGCCGGCTATCGCGCGGCCCGCGATACCGGGCTGGCGATCCTCGCCACGCTCAGGAGCCATCTCGGGTCGCTCGACGAGGTGGTCAGGCTCGTCAAGGTGCTCGGCCTGGTCAATTGCACGCCGGAGTTCGTCGATCAACCCAAGGTGATCAATGGATTTTCGGATTTGATGGTCGAGGTCTTCGGCGAGAGCGGCAAGGCGGCGAGGAGCGCCGTGGGGGCGCCGTCGCTGCCGGGGGGGATCGCGGTGGAGGTCGAGGCGATCTTCCAGGTGAAGGGCTGATCGTCACCCATGCTCGCCCTCCGTCGGCCTTCGGAAGCCGCCGTCCGGTCCCTCCTCGATCGCCAGGAGGGCCTGCCGTTCTCGTATCCCGACGTCGGCGCGATCGCCCGGGGGGCGGTCCCTTCGGGATATGTTCAGGACCATCACTGCGTGGAGCTCGGCCGGGGTCCGGAGGCGTTTTCGGCCGCGCAGGAGGCGATCGGCCGATGGGCCATGTTCCGCACCGGCTGGACCGAGGTCGTCCCCGCCTCGTCGCCCATCGAGCCCGGCCGGGTCGTGGCGATCGTCGCGAGGAGCTTCGGCGCGTGGACGGTGAACCCGGCGAGGATCGTCGAATCGATCGACGAATCCGGCCCCGTCGATCGGTTCGGATTCGTCTACGGGGCCTTGCCCGACCATGCCGAGAGCGGCGAGGAGCGGTTCTCGGTCGAATGGCGGCATGGCGACGATTCGGTCTGGTACGACCTCCTCGGGATCTCCCGGCCGGGCCGGTGGTATTCGAAGATGGCCGGGCCTCTCACGCGATCGGTGCAGAAGAAGTTCGCCCGGGACTCGAAGGCGGCGATGGTCCGGTTCGTCCTGGAGAGGCTGGGATCATGAGCGGCCGCCCGCGTCGCCTGGAAGGCCGGAATGCCCTGATCGTCGGCGGGACGGGCGGGATCGGCCTGGCCTCGGCCCGGAGGTTCCTCGAAGAAGGGGCCGAGGTGGTGGTCTCGGGCGTCGAGGAGGGCGCGAAGGAAGCCGCGAGGGAGGCGCTCTCGCCGATGGGAACGGTTCATGCGATCGGCTCGGACGTCCGCCTCGAATCGGACGTGATCGCCCTGTTCGCACGGGCACGGGAGCTCCTCGGCGGGCGGATCGACATCCTGTTTCATGTGGCCGGGATCAGCGGGCGGAGGTTCGGCGACGGCCCCTTGCCCGACGCCTCGGCCGACGGCTGGGACCGCGTGATGGAGGCCAACGCCCGGGGGGTGTTCCTCACCAACCGCGAGGCGGTGCGGATCATGAGGGGGCAGCCCCTGGATTCGTGGGGGATTCGCGGGACGGTCCTGAACCTGGGGTCGGTGCTCTCCGGGTCGCCGTCTCCTCGTTTCTTCGGGACGATCGCCTACGCGGCGAGCAAGGGGGCGGTCCGGGCCCTGACGATCGCGGCGGCCTCCGCCCACGCGGCCGACTGCATCCGGTTCAATCTGATTGAGCCGGGCCTGATCGACACGCCGATGGCCGCCCGGGCGGCCCAGGACGCCACGATCCGCCGGTTCCTGGCCTCGAAACAGCCGATCGCCGGGGGCCCGGCTCGGCCGAGGACGTCGCCGAGGCCGCCTTGTACTTGTGTGAGCCCGCGAGTCGGTTCATCACGGGAACCATCCTGAATGTGGACGGAGGTTGGTCCGTGAGCGAGGGGCAAATCCCCGGGGATATTTCGTGATGGCCGACGTGTTCACGCAATACTTCGACGCGATCCGCTCGGCGATCGACGCGATCGAACGGACGGAGCGGGACGCCATCCGCGCCGCCTCAAGCCGGTTCGCGGCGAGCATTCTCCAGGGAAGGCTCGTCCACGTGTTCGGCACGGGGCATTCGCGGATGGCCGTGGAGGAGATGTTCCCGCGCTATGGGTCGTTCCCCGGGTTCCACCCGATCGTGGAGCTGTCGATGACGTTCCACAACCCGGTGGTGGGCGCCAACGGCCAGCGCCAGGCGATGTTCCTGGAGAACGTCCAGGGATTCGGGCCGGTCCTCTGGAGGAATTTCGCGACGAGCCCCGACGATTGCCTGCTGGCCATCTCCACCAGCGGCTGCAACGCGGCGACGGTGGACGTGGCGATCGAGGCGAAGGGGCTGGGGATGTTCGTCGTGGCGATGTCGTCCAGGGAGCATGCGAACGCTTCGACATCGAAACACGAATCGGGGAGGAAACTCCTGGACGTGGCCGACCTGACGATCGATCAGCACGCGCCGAAAGGGGATTCGGCGGTGTGGATCGACGGCCTCGAAACGCCGGTCTCGCCGGTGTCGAGCGTCTCGGGCTGCGCGGTCATCAACCTGATCAAGGCGGAGGTGGCCCGGCTGTTGACCGAGGCCGGCCAGCCGCCGAAGGTCCTCACGGCGGCCTGCCACCTCGGCGCCGAACGGGCCTCGGCGCTGTTCGAGGAGACGTACGACGACTACCGGAGGCGGGTGGGCGTGCTCTATCGGTGAGGGATCCCATCGTGTAGGGTCCGCCATTGCGGACCATTCCCGCGAGCCCGGATGGTCCGCAATGGCGGACCCGACGACCGGAAGCCCGGCCTCATCGCCCCGATTCGAGGGCGGTGGCGAGCCAGGACCGGGCGTAGGCCCATTCGCGGAAGGCGGAGGCCCGGGAGACGCCCATCGCCTCGGCGGCCTCGTCGATCGAAAGGCCGGCGAAGAGGCGGTAGCGGGCGACCTCGGCGGAGGTGGGATCCTCGGCGGCGAGCCGCGAGAGGGCGTCGTCGATGTCCAGGAGCAAGTCGGGGTCGGCGCCCGGGCTTGGGGCGTCGCCGTCGAAGGAGATCGTCCGATTTCCTCCGCCCCGCTTGCCGGCCTTCCGGCGACGGGCGTTATCCACCAGGATGCGCTGCATGGCCACGGCGGCGGCGCGGAAGAAGCCGCTGCGGTCGGCGAACACGGCGTCTCCCAGCCGCAAATAGGCCTCGTGGACGAGCGCGGTGGCGTCGAGCGAATGGCCGTTGGCCTCGTTCGCGAGCCGGGCGGAGGCGAGCTTGCGGAGCTCGTCGTAGACCAGGGGGAAGAAGCCTCCGGGGGCGTCGGGTTCGCTCATTTCTCCCCCGCCTCCGACTTCGGCGACCCGTCGGCCAGCTTCGCCCGCTCGGCCGTCCACGCTCGCACCTCCTCGGCCTTGCCGGTCGCCTCGCCGAAGGCGATCAGGCGGTCCAGGGCCTCGCGCCTGAAGGGGCGGAAGAACGCGATGATCGCCTCGGGCTTGCGGGACAGCCCCTCGTAGCCGGAACGGAGCAACGGCTCGGCCGGGGCGTGCTTCCCCTGGCCGAAGTAGGCCCACCCGAGGAGCGAGCGGACTTCGGCGATGACCCAGTTCTCGAGCCGGTCCGCCTCGGCGACCCTCAGGGCCTCGCGGAGGACGCCTTCGGCCTCGGCGTCCTGCTTCAGGGCCAGCAGGGCCCGGCCCAGCATCATCAGGGTGAACTGGCGGAGCGAGTCGCCGGGGGCCGTCTGGCGACGGCTGAGGAACGACCGGAACAGCGCCTCGGCCTCGGCCGGGTCGCCCCTCTCCGCGAGGAAGGTGCCGAGGTTGACCCGGGCGAAGTCGGTCGTGGGATCGTGGCCCGGGCCGAAGACTCGCAGGCAGTCGGCCAGGACGGCCCGGTAGTCCGCCTCGGCGGTTTTGAGACGGCCGGCGGCCAGCTCGTTGTCGGCGCGGCCGAGCCGGGTCTCCATGGTGGCCCTGTGGTCCTCGCCGTGGACCTTGCGACGCGCGGCGACCGCGGCATCCCAGAGCGGCCGGGCCTCCTCGAAGCGGCCATCCTCCGTGAGCGCCGTCGCCAGGACCACGAGCGTGTCGATCGTGTCGGGGTGATCGGCCCCGAGCTTGGCCCTCTCCCGGGCCGACGTCTCCCCCAGGATGTCGATGGCCCGCCGCCGCTGGCCGTCCGCCAGAAGGGCCAAGGCGAGGATTCGCCGGGCCCGGAGCGTCGTGGCATGGTCGGGCCCGAGCCCGGCGGCGGCCAGGGCGTGGGCCTCCTCGGCCAGGGCCAGGCCGCGGTCCAGCCGGCCGAGATCGACGTAGGTGGACCCCAGTCGGAGCATCGTCTGGAGAGTGTCGGGGTGGCCGGGGCGGAGCGCCGCCCGCTCCGAGGCGAGCGCCTGCTCGTACAGGGCGATGGAGCGGTCGGGCCGCCCGACCGACGCGTAGGCCTGGGCCAGCCGGCTCGTGGCCCGGAGCGTCACGCGGTGGGCGGGCCCGAGGGCGGCCCGCATCCGGGGGATCGCCTCCTCCAGGAGGCGGACGGCCTCCTCGGGCCGGGAGCCGCGCTCGTAGAGGGCGCCCAGCGTGGCTCGGCTCTCGAGCGTCACCGGGTCGTCGGGCCCGAGCCTCGCGTCCATCCTCGGCGGCAGCCCCTCGTACAGGGCGATGGCCCGGTCGATGCGGCCCGCCAGGCCGGTGGCCATGGCGAGCTCGTCGGCGCACCGGAGCGCCTCGGGGTCGTCGGCGCCGAGGAGGGCGGCGAGGGCGTCTCGGGCCCGGGCCAGCACCCGGGTCGCCTCCTCGTAGTGGGCCAGCCCGCGCTGCGATCGCCCCAGCTTCGCCAGCATCCGGGCCGCGGCGAGCGGGTCGCCCGTGGCCTCGGCATCGACCTCCGAGGCCGCCCGGTCCAGCCGGTCGCCCAGGATCGCCGCCAGCGGCTTGCCCTCCGTCTCGGCCAGGTCCGGGTCCAGGTCCTCGAAGACCGAGCCGAGGATGTCGTTCATCGTCGCCACCTGCGCCAGCCGCCTCTCGGCCCGCTGGCGCTCCCTCCTCGCCTCGATCAGGCCCCAGGTCGTGCCGATGACGCCGGCGACCATCGCCACGATCACCAGCGACGCCGCCACGACCCGCCCCCGGTTCCGCCGGACGAACTTCCGGAGCCGATACGCCGCCGTCGGCGGGCCCGCCGAGACCGGCTCGTGGTTGAGGAACCGCTCGACGTCGTTGGCCAGCCCGACCGCCGAGTCGTACCTCCGGTCCCGCTCCTTGGCCAAGGCCTTCATGACGATCCAGTCCAGATCCCCCCGGACCAGCCGCGAGAGCCTCGCCGGCTCGATGTGGCGATTCGCCGCGACGCTGGGTCGCCCCGCCGAGCTGCTGATCCGGCTCGACGGCACCGGCGGCTCGACCTCGCGGATGGAGCGGAGCATCTCCTCCAGGGCCGCCCGCCTCATCGTCTCGCGAGTGATCGGCGTCGAGCCGGTCAGGAGCTCGTAGAGGATCACGCCCAGGGCGTAGATGTCGGCCCGGGTGTCCACGTCCAGCGCGTTGAACGTGGCCTGCTCCGGCGCCATGTACAGAGGAGTCCCCGCGACGCTGCCGAAGGCCGTGAACAGCGAGTGCTCCGAGAGCTGCATCCCGCTGGTGGCTTTCGCGAGGCCGAAGTCGATCACCTTGGGCACGGGCTTGTCGTCGTGCGATTCGACCAGGATGTTCGTGGGCTTCAAATCGCGGTGGATGATCCCTTTTTGATGGGCATGCTGCACCGCCGAGCAGATCTGGCGGAACAGAGACAGCCGGGCCGGGAGGTCCAGCCGGTGGTCGTCGCAATACTGGGTCAGGGGGACGCCCTTGACCAGCTCCATCACGAAGAACGGGCGGCCGTCGGCCGTCGATCCGGCATCGAGGACCCGGGCGATGTTGGGGTGATCCATCAGCGCGAGGGCCTGGCGCTCGCTCTCGAACCGGGCGAGGACCTGGCGGGAGTCCATCCCCGGCTTGATCAGCTTCAGCGCGACCTGCCTCTTGACCGGGCGGAGCTGCTCGGCGAGGAAGACGGTGCCCATCCCGCCCTCGCCGATGCTCTGGCGGATCTTGTACCGGTCGGCGATCACGGAGTTCAGGAGGCCGGCGGCGTCGGGGTCGTGGTAGCTGAGGGTGGGGCCCTCGGGGTCGGTCCGAGCCGGAGACGGCGCGATGTCGACGGTGGCCTGCGGTCCGGTATCGACGGTGGCCCCGGGGTCGTCGTCGCCCAGGGGCCGCTCCAGGGCGGCGGGCGGGTCGTCGAACGCGGCGAGGAGGGCGTCGAGACGATGACGCAACTCGGCGTCCCCGCCGATCTCGGCGTCGAGGAACGCCCGGCGATCGGCCCGGTCGTCCTTCTCGATGGCCTTCTGGAATAACGCCTTGACGCGGACGGGGTCGGTCGCCATGAGCGGGCCTCTCCAGAAGAGGTGGTTTCCCCTCATGGCGTCGAGTCTCCGCGAAGAGTCTCAAATCGGGAAGGGGATGGCCTCTCCCAAATTTCACCACAAAGCCACGAAGGGCACGAAGGCAGACACAAAGAATCGAGTGATTCTCTCTTCCTTTGTGTCTGCCTTCGTGCCCTTCGTGGCTTTGTGGTGAATCCGAAGGACTACACCAGGCAAGCCAGCCTCTCCGATCCGGCTTCCGATTCCGCGTCGGCAAGCTCGCCACAGGCGGCCCCGGGGTCGTCCCGGTGGTGGAGGAGGTGCCCCTGGATCTCGGCCGGGGTCCGCCCCGACCACGTCTCGGCGAACCCGTCGGCCCGCGACTCCTCGCCCGGGAAGAACCGGAGGAACAGCCGGCGGGCGACCGCGAAATCGGCCGGGCCGAACCGGACCTCGCGATCAATCCGGCCCTTGCGGACCAGGGCCGGAGGCAGGTTCTCCGGGTGGTTGGCCGTCATCACGAGGATGCGGCCCTCGCCGGCGCCGAGGCCGTCCAGGGCGTTCAAGAGCACGTCCAGCGGCACCTGCTCCTCCTCGGGCCGGTCGAAGTGGCGGTCCACGTCTTCGAGGACGAGGATCGCCCGCTCCGGGACGCACCGGAGGAGGTCCACCAGCCGATCCACCTCCGTCCGGGTGAACCCCGAGAGCGACAGCAACGCCAGGTCCAGCCCGAACTTCGCGGCCAGGGCCGAGACCGCCGTGGTCTTGCCCGTCCCCGGGCTCCCGGAGAACATCAGGCCGAGCCGATACGGCACCTGCCGGGCCTCGTACCACGATCGGCCGTCCAGGAACGCGCCGACCTCTCCCAGGAGCGACTCGAGGATGCCATCGCGGAGGATCACCGAATCCGGAGTGCGGACCCTCGCCCGCCCCACGGGCGTCCAGCTCGAATAATCGGGCTCGAAGACCACGGCGCGGGGGTCGTCGGCCGGCAGGGCGGAATCGCGGGCGTCTTCCAGGAGGCCGCGGACGAACCCCCGGTCGAACGTCAGGGCCCGGAGGCTGATGACCTCCCGGGTCGCCAGCCGTTCCAACGGGCTCTCGCTCGTCGGCTGCTCTCGCGAGACGGCCACGATCACCCCCCGATGGCGGATCCAGTGCGTCCCGTCCCCGGCCGTCAGGCGAATCCCCGGGCGCTCTCGTCGCGAGGAGGCGCCACCGTCCCCGCCGGGCTCGCCCGGGGCCGCCACCCTCCTCGCCACGTCGGCGCGGAGCTGGCCGCCTCGGCGGACGTCCGGATGGGTCGCCAGCCACGCCTCGACCCAGCCGAAGACCTCCGAGTCCGACCTCACCTCGACCAGGACCGTCCACCTCCGCAACGCGGCCGACCACAGCCGGTTCGGGAGCTGCCGGGCCATCGCCACCAGCATCCCCAACGCCCCCAGGACCAGCCCCCCCGAAAGGAACGTGTTGCCCTCCAGGGCCGTTCGGATCGATTCGACAAGATGAAGACTCATGACCAACCCCCTCCGGGGCCACCCATCCCGATCGGTCCGCAAACCCCCCTCCGGACCATCCGATCCGAGCGGGGCGGACCCTCAGGACACCTCACCCCCCCGCCTCGGTTCGCCCGTTTCGGACGATCCGTCGAGCTTCGGTCGCGATAGTATACAAAATTCGACTACGTGCCGTCAACCCGCAACCCTTTGACACCCGGCCCGCCCCCGGCCACGATGGGGCGGCCTGGGCTGATCGCCGTCTTTCTCGAACCCGAGCGATTCCATCATGTTCACCAGCGAACCGCCCCTCTCGCAGAGGATCGAGCGGATGATCGAGCGGACGCCGATCGTCGATCCTCACACCCACATCCGCTGCGACCGCCCGAGCGCCCCGGACCTGGCGTCCCTGATGAGCTATCACTGGGTCAAGACCGAGTTGCTCGCCGTGGGGATGCCCGAGGCGGACCTCGACCCGGCCTTGCCCCCGGATGAGCGAGTCCGCCGGTCGATCCCGTTCCTCCGCCGGATGAGGAACACGGCGATGGCCTGGTGCTTCTACCGGATCTTGCGGGATTTGTACGACTTCCACGACCCCCACATCACCGAGTCCAACTATCGGGAGATCTGCGACAAGGTCGAGGCCAGCGGCAAGGACCCGCAATGGCCCCTCCGCGTCCTCCGGGACCGCTGCAACGTCCGATGGGTCGTCACCAGCCTCGGCAACAAGAGCGCCGACGAGTCGAAGAACCCGGATTTCGTCTCGTTCATGCTCGACGCCCATTACCTGTTCTGCCCGGGGGTCGCCACCGACCTGGAGCCGTTCTTCGTCGGCCGGACGCGGAAGGCGGAGTACGGGAACGCGCTGTTTACGCTTCTTGGGAACGAATGGCCGACGTCCAGTGAGCGGATGGAGCGGGTGGTGGGCGAATGGCTCGACCGGACCGTCACCGGCAAGACCACCTTCACCAACACCTTCATCCCGATCGAGCAACGGTTCGGCCCCATCGACGAGTCCCGCGTCTCGGCCGCGCTCAACCGAGGGCCGGGCGACCCGGACATGGCCGATGCGGACGTGGACGCCCTCTCCCGGTTCGTCTCCCGGGCGGTCTTGCGGTGGCATCACGACCATAAAAAAGCGGTGCAGATCGCCGTGGGGGCCGAGTACTTCATCTGCGACGGCAAGAGCATCCCCAGGTTCCAGGAGACCTGGACGAGCGAGATGGCCCGGTCGTTCCACGAGTTCCGGGCGCGAGGTTCGACCTCATGATGGCCTCGGACGTCCTCTCGCACGAGGTCGCCGTCCTGGCCCGGCAGTTCCCGAACGTGTATGCCTCGGGCTACTGGTGGCACAACTTCTTCCCGATCACGATCGAGAAGATCGTCGGCCTCCGGACCCAGGTCGCGCCGATGGCGAAGTGGTCGGGATTCCTGTGCGACGCCTATTACGTCGAATGGACCTACGGCAAGCTCCAGGTGGTCAAGAAGGCGATGGCCGCGGCGCTGGCGAGGCTGGTGGAGGCGGGGTTCTCCGAGGAGGAAGACCTCCCGCCTCTCCTCCGGCAAGTCCTCCACGACACCCCGAGGGACCTCTACGACCTGCCGATCGCGTCGGGTGCATGACATGCCCCGCCTTCGCTCTCCAACCTCCCGGCTCCCGACGGTGGCGGTGATCGTCCCCACGCTGAACGAGGCGGGCACGATCGAGGCATGCTTGAGGAACCTCGCCGCCCAGGAAGCCGACGAGGTCGTGGTCGTCGATGCCGACAGCCCCGACGGCACGGCCGACCTCGCGCGATCGTGCGGGGCCCGGGTCCTCCGCTCGTCTCGGGGCCGAGGCGCCGAGCAGAACGAGGGGGCCCGGGCCTCGTCGTCCGAGATCCTCCTGTTCCTCCACGCCGACGGCCGGCTCGACCCCGGGGCGATCGCCTCCCTCCGCAGGTACGCCGCCCGCCACCCCAAGATCCCGGGCGGATGCTTCCGGATGAGGGTCGAGGCCCCCGACCCGGCCTTCCGGCTGATCGACGCCTCGGCGCACCTGAGGGCCGGAATCCTGGGCATCCCCTACGGAGACCAGGGGATCTTCGCCCGCCGAACCGCATTCCAGGCCGTCGGAGGCTTCCCCGAGATCCGCCTGATGGACGACGCGATCCTCGCCCTCCGGCTCCGAAGGCTCGGCCGTCTCGCGCTGCTCTCGCCCACGATCCACGCCTCGCCCCGGAGATGGAAGGCGAAAGGGCTGATCCGCCAGACCCTCCTCAACTGGGCCCTGACGGCCCTCGCCACCCTCGGAACCCCGCCAGACCGCCTGGCCCGGTTCTATGAGGCGGTGCGGTGAGCGGGGGATCGGTGTCCACAGGTCATGTGCTGCATGCTCAGATGAACCGAGAACACAAATTTTCCCCATTGCGACGCAATGACCTAATTAGACCTTAACTCGGCCGCTTCATCCCGCAAGTCCGGCATGAATTCGGTTTTTTTCAGCTTGACAAGGGGGGGGCAGCGGCTAAGGTCTCGCTCGCTTGAAGGCGGTCATGGATGGCCGGGCCTCCCGCAGAGGCGTCGGCCGGGAAAATTGCCACCTTCGAGCGGCGTTTCAGGCGTTGGCCGAATTGATCGCCCATTGATCCAAACCCAGGGAGGCGCAGGGATGCACGGCGTGAAGAAATGGATGAACATCGGGGGCCTCTTGCTTGGCGCCGGGATCTTTGCGTATGGCGATCGCACGGCCGAGGCCGGGGCGATGGCAAATCCCGTCATCTATCAGACCTCCGGGGTCGTCTACTCCGACTCGACCGAGATCACGCCCGGAGGCCAAACCAACAGTGATCCGTACATCGGATTCCAGGGCGTCGTCAACGGGACGTCCGACCTGCCCGGCCCGTTCACTCTCGGGCAATTCGTGCTGACCCTCCCGCCGACCGGCGCGTCGAAGGATTATTTGAATACGCCTTTCATTGTTCAGGTCGATTTCGGTGGGTCGTCGTCGATTGGTCCGACCGAGAGCCTCACGCTTTTCGGTCAATTGAATGGCGTCCTGACCGGCGACGCCTCCTCGACGCTCCAGGCCACGGTCAGCCGGATCGAGCTGTTCAGCCCGCTCGACACGACTCCGTCGAAAGGGGCGCTGTTTCCTGTCGGGGATTTCCGCGTCTTGGGTCCGAGCGAGTTCGCGATCAATCCGGGGAATGGGAATCCGGTGGTCCAGGCGGAGGTCGTCCCCGAGCCGGCGTCCTGCGCGACCATCCTCGTCTCGTTGGGCTGGTTGGTCCTCGCGCGGTCCCGCCGTCGGAAAAATGCGACCTCATCTTAATAAGATACCCGAGCGTCTTTTTCGCCCCTGTCGGGCAGTGACGGGGGCATGTTCGACTTCCAAGAATCCGTCATCGACGTAACGCTTGCTTCAACACCAACATGAGGTCGCACCGATGAAACGACGAACCTCCAGGCAGTTCGCGTTCACCACCCGCTTCGAGGGTCTAGAGCACCGTGCATTACTCACAACATTAGTCGCCGAAATCGACACTGGCGTCGATGAGTCTTCGACGTCGGCGGACCTGAACTACTACGCCCTCTCCACCGGCTACAATGCGTACACCCTCCAGTCGGTCGCACAGACCAACAATCCGAACATCGTGCAGGACGGAACGATCAATGGTGGCTACGGGCCAGGCCATGGATCGGCAGTCGCCGACGTGATTGTCCGGGCTATCCAAGACGCGGCCAGCATCAGTGGGGTGAGCAATGCGGCAAGTAACGTGAAGATCATGCCGATCGTTGCTCAAGATGGGTATGACAATATCGCCCCGAGCGCCGTCATTGAGGGGATCTACTACGCCGCCGATCACGGTGCTTCAATCATCAACCTCAGCTTGGCAGGCAATGGCGGTTTCAGTGACTCGAATCCGAACGGGAGTCACTACGGCTCGACCATCACCGATGCCATCAATTATGCGGCTTCCAAGAATGTCGTGGTCGTTACGGCCGCTGGGAACGGGGAGGACGGCAATGGTCCTGGAGAGGACATCGAAGCTGATCCCTGGTTCAAGCCTTATCCGGCTTGGGTTCATACCGCGAATATGATCGTCACAGCGGCGATCGATAAAACAACGGGCAAACTTGGATCGCTCTCGAACTGGGGGGCCGTCCACGTCGATCTCGGGGCACCGACCCCGGGGGTCGAGATTAAGACGTCATTCTCAACAGCCTACACGACAGGGATCGCCGGGGTCGTCGCCGCCCTGTCGGGGAACTCGTCCACGGGCAATCCGGTCTCCGCGACGCAGATCGTCCAGGACATCACCAACACGGTCACGCCCTATACGCAAACGGTCGCCACGAAGTGGTGTACGACGAACGGCAATATCAATCCGGCCGCCGCCTTCGCCGCCGTCGCCCCGTCCGCGCCATCAGTCCCGGCAAACCTTACTGCCGTCGCCTATTCCAGCAAGGCGGTCTCGGTCTCCTGGAGCCCCGTGGCCGGCGCCACGTCCTACACGCTCCAGCGGAGCACGTCGGCGAGTTTCTCCAGCCCCGTGAATGTCTCCTTGACCTCGCCGACAAGCACCTCCGCCCTCGACATCGGACGGAACGCGACGACGACCTACTATTATCGCGTGAACGCCACCGTCGGCGGCCAGACCTCGGCATTCTCGACTGCGTCCCAGGCCACGACGACCAACCGGGCCGTGGGCGACTTCGACGGTGATGGCAAGACCGACTTGGCGGTCTTTTCCAGTTCCACCGGGACGATCAAGTATCGGCCCTCCGGGGGCGGGGCCGACGTGACGGTCTCGAACTTCACGATCCCCGCCGGGGATACCCCCGTCGTGGCCGATTACGACGGCGACGGCCGGGCCGACGTCGGGTACGTCTACTCTGACGCGAACAACACCTATTTCGTTTGGAAGCAGTCGAGCGACGGCACGACCCAGACCCGGACTTTCGGCCCGAGCGGATGCAGCCCGCTCGTCGGCGACTTCGACGGCGATGGCAAGGACGACCTGGCGATCTTCAAGTCGAGCGGCGGGACGGACTACTTCAACTACTTCTCGTCGGCCGGCAACACGGTCATCTCTTTCACCTACCCTGATTCGCCCGTGCTCACGCCCATCGTGGCCGACTTCGACGGCGACGGCCGGAGCGATCTCGGCCTGTTCTGGACCGACTCCCAGGGCGGACACCTCAAATACCATCCGTCCAGCGCCGGGGCCGACGAGTCGCACGACGTCACGTCCGGGGCGTTCGGCGCGTCGGACGGCGCCCCGCTGGTGGGCGACTTCGACGGCGACGGCAAGGCTGACCTCGCCGTCTATGTCGTCCGCAACGGCCAGTATTACATCAACTACTTCTCGACGAAGAACAACAAGCCGGTCGGCTTCAACTGGGGCAACGCGTCCTATCAGATCGCCACGGGCGACTTCGACGGCGACGGCGTGACGGACGTTCTCCAGTACGACCAAAGCGGGGCGAACGCCTACGAGATGAAGTCCTCCCAGAACGCCGACTTCTTCGCCAACAACGCGAACCTCGGCAACAACGAGACGCCGGCGATCGCGCCGCCAATCTCTTTCGGCCTAACGAACGACACCCCGCAACTCCTCGTTTCGGCCCCCCGGAAGCGATCCTGAGATCGACCGATGGCATTCGGCATTCGGGATATCCCTAAATATTGCCGCAATCTGGGGGACTTGGTGAGATATGAGACCGTAATCCACGGAGCAGAGATGTCCTCCCATTTCTCTTTGCGGGGATAGAAATGGAGACCTCAGTCATTTAGCAAGGCGTCTGGCGGAACGGGATCGAAACAAGACTCGAGATGGAATCGTCCATCTCCCCCCAGACCTCCGGGTGATTCAGCGAGGCCCCCGTTTCTCCTCTCGGACCCTTGCTCCGGCTTCGTCGCGCTCAACTGGTTGCGTGAGGGGGGATGCAATTCGTGACCGGTGCCCCTGTTGGGTCGACCCCAACTCGGGGAGAGTTGCGTCTCTGGCGGAGGAGAGGTCCGTCGGCTCGGCCGGTGATCAGGCGGGCCCCGCGATCGTAGGTCACGTACGACCAGGCCCACTGGATCATCACCAGCAGGCGGGTGCGGAAGCCGATCAGGAACAGAACGTGGACGAACAACCAGAGCAGCCAGGCGGGCAATCCACTGAGTTGGAGGCGACCGAGCTTGGCGACGGCGGCGGCCCGGCCGATCGCGGCCAGGTTCCCCTTGTCGACGTAACGGAACGGCCGTCGCGGCGATCCGGCGAGGGTCCGCAGGATGTTTCGCGCCGCGTGTCGGCCTTGCTGGGCGGCGGCCGGGGCCACGCCCGGGATCGGCCGGCCGTCCTGGGCAAAGTGCGCGAGGTCGCCGATGGCGTAGACGTCCTCGCGGCCGGGGATCGTCAGGTCGGGGTCGACAAGCACGCGGCCGGACCGATCGAGCGGGACGCGGAGGCTGGCGGCCAGCGGTGATGCCGCCACGCCGGCCGCCCAGAGCACGGTTCGCGCGGGAATCCTCACGGCGCCGGGGCCCTGGCCGACGGTGACCCCCTGGGCGTCGATCGCCGTCACGCGCATGTTCCGGCGCACGTGGACGCCCAGCCGGGTGAGTTGCCGACGCGCCGCCTCCGAGAGCTTCTCGGGGAACGAGGTCAGGAGGCGTGGGCCGCTGTTCAGGAGGATGACCCGGGCCGAGGCCGAATTGATGTGCCGGAAGTCGCTGGCGAGCGTCTTGCGGGCGACCTCGGCCAGGGCGCCGGCCAACTCGACGCCCGTCGGGCCGCCGCCCACGATGACGAAGGTCATCCAGGCCTGTCGTCGCTCGACGTCGGTCTCGCGCTCGGCGATCTCGAATGCGAGGAGCAGGCGCTTGCGGATCTCCAGGGCGTCGCCGAGGCCCTTGAGCCCCGGTGCGTGCGGCCCCCATTCGTCGCGGCCGAAGTAGGAGTGCGTGGCGCCCGCCGCGAGGATCAATACGTCATAAGCAATGTCGCCGTCGCTGAGGATCACGCGCCTGCCGGGGACGTCCACCGCCGTCACGTCGGCCAGGACGACTTCGACGTTCGACTGTCGGCCCAGGATTCGCCGGATCGGCGCCGCGATGTCGCTGGGGCTCAACAGGGCGGTGGCCACCTGGTAGAGCAACGGCTGGAACAGATGATGATTCGAGCGGTCGATGACGGTGACGGAGACCGCCTTGCCCCGGAAGGCCTTCGCCGCGCTCAAGCCGCCGAACCCCGCGCCGACGATGACCACCCGGGGCCTCGCCCCGCTGAGCATCCGGTGCGGCGGCTGCATTCCGTGCCGGTCGTGTCGCGTGAATTGAATATTCATGGGCCGGATTGTAGCTCGGGTTCGGCCCCCGTGAATCCGAAACTCGACGAGAAAAAGATTCCCGGAAAACCGACGAAATGGCGCGCGCTCCGAGGTGCGTACTACGTTGTTATCAGCCCATGAGGATGTTCCGGGATGGGGGGCGTCACCTTGCGAAACGGGTCACGAACCACGCAAACGCGGCGGATTGTCGGGTGGCGGCGGAGCGAGGTGAGGCGAGGCGAGGCGAAAATCGCCGCCCATCCGCGTGGCCTCCCGCAGCTCGCTCTCGCGGACCTGAATCGGCTAGCCGTCGGCGAGGGCCCGCGTGACCATCTTGGTAAGATTTTGACATAAGTATTATCTTGAATAGCATGGGGGCATCGCTGAAGGCATGGGGACATTCCTGCTCTGGAGAGAAGGTTCGGGTTCGGTACCGTCGAATGGCTTCGCGACGTCGCGAAGCCTGAGAAATAGGGCGTCTCCTGCGTTGAAATTGGCCGATGCATCCCCGAAACCGGACCGGTTCTCCAGAGCACTCTGGATCCTGACCCGTTTCGGCTCTTGACTCAACTTGCCGGGGATTCCGCCACTTCCTCTCGATCCGCATGGCCGGGCTTGGCCGTCGGGAACATCGGGTAGACCAGTTGATCGACCAGCGCCTCCGGCACCTGGGCCTTGATCCCGTAGTCCTTGGGCCATTCCCCGGGGAGGTAGAGCGACCCGAAGAGGCCGTCGAGCCAGGGGAAGTTGGACGAATAGTTCCGGTTGATCGGGCCGGATTTCGTGTGGTGCCAGTGGTGGAACGCGGGGGTGGCGACCAGCCATTCCAGGGGCCCGAACCGACATCTCAGGTTCGAATGGATGAAGAACCCCCAGGACGTGCCGATCAGGGTGACCGCCACCGGCACCACGGTCCCTTCCAGCCTCGACGGTCCGCCCAGGCCCAGGAGGTAGATCGGCACCAGCCCGCAGAACCGGCCGAAGACCAGATCCAGGGGGTGGGCCCGGGTGTGGACGAGGAAGTCCATCTCCTCGGCGCTGTGGTGGATCGCGTGGAACCGCCAGAGCCACGGGACCTCGTGGCTCCAGCGATGGCCCCAGTAATAGCCCACCTCCCCCGCCACCAGGCCGCCGATCATCCTCGCTCCCAGGGGCCACGCGGCCGTCGCCTCCAGGAACCCCGCCGGGACCACGCGATGGACGGCCCACGCAACCGCGGAGATCGGCACGCCCAGCAGCAGGGCGGGCAAGAGGCTATTGAGGAAGTAATAGCCCAGATCGGTGAGAATTCCCCGGCGCCAGACTTTCTTGGGGTGGACGGCCAGGAGCCGCTCCAGAGGGACGAACACCGCGACCAGGCCGATCAGCCACAAGGATAGCCGGAACAGGTCGATCCAGAGCGGCGACATCGTCGGGCCCCTCATCGCATTCGTCCCGCCCGGCGGACGCCTCGGGGGTCGAGGCCGGGCGGGCCATCCCTCCTCGATCGCCAATCGAACCGATCTTGAGAATCGGCCAGGATCAGGCCGACGTCGCCTTGTTCCGGGCCTTCAGCCGGCGGGCCGCGCCCACGCCGAACAGGCCCACCGCCACCAGCGACAGCGTGGCCGGCTCCGGCACGGCGTTGAGCTTCACGCCGTCCAGGAGGAGGAACGGGGGACCACCGTAGGGGCCGCCCTCGGTCGCCAGGAAGGAGAGGACGTCGCTGGAGTTGTCCGCCGTGAACGTCATCGTCGCGGTCATCCACGGGACGAACCCGCCCGGCGAGGGCAGTTGCACCATCGTGGTCGATTGGGTCTGCCCGCCGAAGCTGACCTGCCATTGCGCCGTCGGAGTGCCCCCGGCCCCCGCTTGCTGGGCCAGGGCCCAGTAGAAGGTGAGCTCGTAACTGTGGCCGGTGGTCAGGCCGTGGACGGTCTGTTCAATCACCCCGTTGTACCGCGTATCGCCGTCGGCGCCGACGAACTGGCCGCCGTCGGGGCTGGCCGTCAGCCCGTTATTGAAGCCATTGCCCGGGCCCCGACACGCGATCCCGCCGTTGTACCCGACCACGCCGGTCGAGCTGGCCGTCGCCGGCGCGAACACGAAATTGTAGCCAGTCGAGGCCGTGTAATCCGTGTCGGGCGACGACCAGCCGGTGGCCACCGTGTTGTACCCGAGCTGGCCGATGCCTCCACTTCCCGGGAGGCCCGGATCGCTGTTCGGGTAGTTCGGCGGGGTGACGTTCGAGGTGTCCTCGAAACTCCCGTTGACGATCAGGTCCGCCCGGACGACGCCCATCGAACCCATCGTCAGCCCGAGGGCGAAGACCGCGATCATGGCCAGTGTTTTGCGGGTCATGGAAGCTCCTTGAGGAATCCCGGGTGCAGGCGATCCGCATCTCTTCGAGGATCGGGAACGCGATCCGTCCGCCCCCGCGCGCTCGGTCCCTCATCTCCTCAACCCGGAGGATCGTCAGGGCCACCGATCGCCAGACGGACCAGACCATCGCTCTTCAGGGTAAGGAAGCCGCGATCGGAACCTGACTCCCACCCCAAGAAAATTCGGTGGCAAGGAATCACAATGGAAATGGGGACAACCCTGAATGGCATGGGACCGGGAATGGTTGGGAATGGTGAAATTGAAATGAATTCATCTATAAAAAATGTGCGAAAATATGGTTTTTCTTGAGATGTGATAACGTGATCACTGAACAGGGATGGCCCCTCCACTTCTCTTTGCGGGGATTCGCGAAACGGCGTGGCATGATCCTCCGCGACGAGTCTTCTCCAACAAAAGCTTGATCTTGCCGCCTGTCCCTGCAAGACTGTCGGTGGCAGGGCCGAGATGGCGAGGCTCAACGGGGAAGGGGCGGCGGGATGAATTCAGCGATGGTCTGCCGCGGGCCGGCCCCCGTCTCGCGTCGGCGAGTGCTCCAGGTCGGCGGGATCGGCCTGTGGGGCCTGGGCTTGCCCGCTTTGTTGAGGGCCGACGAGGCGAGGAGATCGGCCGCGACCGCTTCGGCCTCGTCCTCGGCCGACGCCTGCATCCTGGTGTTCCTCAACGGCGGGCCGAGCCAGCTCGACACCTGGGACATGAAGCCGAATGCCCCCGAGGCGATCCGCGGCGAATTCAAGCCGATCGCCACGAGCGTGCCGGGGCTCCAGTATTGCGAGCACTTGCCGAGGTTCGCGAGGCTCGCGCACCTGGGGACGACCCTCCGATCGGCCCACCACGGCGTGAACGTCTCGCACGCGGCGGCCGTGTATTGCGGGCTCACCGGGCACGACCGTGGCGAGCGGGGCGGGGGGTTCAAGCCGACCGACAACCCGGCGATCGGCGCGGTGGTGGGCATGATGCGGCCTCCGCAGAGGGCGGCCGTCCCTTACGTCGCCCTGCCCTACTGGACGGCCGAAGGCGCGGGCGGGCCGCCGCAGCCGGGCTTCACGGGCGGCTGGCTCGGCCGGTCGCGCGATCCCCTGTGGGTCCTGAGGGACCCCAACGCCGAAGGCTTCGGGCTGCCGGAGCTGAGCCTGCCCCCCGGGATCGACCGGGAGCGATCCGCCCGCCGCCGGAGGCTCATCGGCGAGCTCGCGGCGTCCCCGGGCGCGACGGCCGGCGATCAGCGCTGCGCGACATGGATACCTTCCAGGCCCGGGCGTTCGACCTGCTCAACGCGCCCGCGACCCGGGCGGCCTTCGATCTCGGACGCGAGGACCCCCGGGTCCGCGACCGCTACGGGCGGAACATCTACGGCCAGAGCATCCTGCTGGCCCGGAGGCTGATCGAGGCCGGCACCCGCGTGGCCTGCGTCTCGTGGGCCCCCGACGCCAACGCGACCTGGGACACCCACGGCCAGAACTTCCCGAAGCTCCGGGACGTCCTCCTCCCTCAGCTCGACGCCGCCATCCCGAGCCTCCTGGAAGACCTCGCCGACCGCGGAATGCTGGAGAGGACGCTCGTCGTGGTGATGGGCGAGTTCGGCCGCAGCCCGAGGATCAATGGCACGGCCGGCCGCGAGCACTGGAGCCTCGGCTACAGCCTGTTCCTGGCCGGAGGCGGGATCAAGGCCGGCCACGTCTTCGGGGCGAGCGACAAGATCGCCGCGCACCCGGCCCTCGACCCCGTGACGCCGGCCGAGATCATCGCCACGATCTACCACTGCCTGGGCATCGCGCCCGATCACGAGCTGCACGACCAGCTCGGTCGCCCGCTCGCGGTCGTCCCCGGCGGCAAGCCGATCCGAGCGATCCTGGCCTGAGAATTCCGTCAAGACCCGGGGCGGTAAGGGTGTCGGCCGACATGCCGCCATCCCGACGGAACCCGAACCGATGAAAATGAACGAGATCGCACGCAGGTGAACGATTTGCCGCTGTTTTCAGGGCAGTTCATGTTTTCCCCTTGAAAATATGACCCGGCGCCCTCGACAGCTTGTCAAACGCCCGCGCGTCGATCAGGCCGCCCGTTCGTCGGCGACCGTTGCATTGCAATCGAAGGGCTTTTTCTCTAGAATGAGGAGGAGAAACCACTTGTGGCATTGGCACCTTTAGGAAAATGAAGAGGCCGGTACTCGAATGGGACGCATCTTCGAGAAGCGCAAAGAGTCGATCTTCAAAACCGCCGACCAGAAATCCAAGCTCTTTTCCAAATATGGAAGACAATTGTACATGGCCGCCAAGAATGGCGTGCCCGACCCGGAAGCCAATTCGGCTCTGCGCAGCGTGATCGAACGGGCCAAGCGAGATAACGTCGCGAGCCATGTGATCGAGAAGGCGATCCAGAAGGCGGCGGGCACGGGCGGCGAGGATTTCCAGGCCGCGCGTTATGAGGGGTTCGGTCCCGGCGGATCCTTACTCATCGTCGAATGCTTGACCGACAACCCGACACGCACCATCTCCGATGTCCGCGGTTGCTTCTACAAGACCGGGTCCAAGCTGGCCGCCAATGGATCCGTCGCGATGTCCTTCGATCACCTGGCGGTCCTCTCGTTCCGTGGTGATGACGAGGAGAAGGTCCTCGAGGCGATGTTCGCCGCGGACGTTGCCGTCGAAGAGATCGAACGCGAGGATGGGA
The DNA here is from genome assembly GCA_963737655.1 of uncultured Planctomycetota bacterium. Classification (GTDB taxonomy): domain Bacteria; phylum Planctomycetota; class Planctomycetia; order Isosphaerales; family Isosphaeraceae; genus JAQGHR01. The sequence goes on from CAVTTN010000002.1 coordinate 1,508,919, forward strand.
CCATCACCGTCTTCGCCCCCCCCGTCGAGTTCTTCAAAGCGAAGACGGCCTTGCTCGCGGCCTCCCCCGGCCTGGAGCTGGAAATCCAGGACATCCGATTCATCCCGCAGGCGAGCAAGACTCTCGGCGGGGAGGATCTGGGCGTGTTTCAAAAATTGGTGGACATGCTCAACGATTGCGACGACGTGCAGGAGATCTACCACAATATTGCCCTTCCGGGCTGACTCATTGGGCGAAGCGCCGCCCGCGACCATCGGTGTCCGAACACTGCGTCGCCCCGCCCCGCCCCAGTCGGTTGGAGGCCTGTCCTGATGGACCATGCGGACGCGCGCGACGGCGGAGACGAGGCCCCGAAACCTCAAGCCGCACCGATCCTCTCGGCCGATGAGCTGCATTCGGTGGTGTTCATCATCCGGTGTGCGAGGGCGATCGGGGTTCTTCAGCGAATCGTGCCCGGAAAGTACCTGCCGCCGCCCGAGGACAGGGTCCCGCCGGAATTGCTCCATCGGCTCATCCACGAGCTGAAGACGCTCGTTCCGAAGTGGCGATGGACACGATCGGCGGGAACGCTTCCCCGCTCGCCCGCCAGGCTCGGGGACGAGTTCTTCTACGCGATCACGGCCCTGCGCACGAGCCGTCTCGAGCTCTGGCGGGCCGGCTCCAAGGATTGCGTCGCCGCGCTGGACGATGCCTACTCGCTCCTGTTCTCGATCGGGGCACGGGCCCAGGAGAGGAGACGACGCTCCAAGTCGCAGAAGGCGGATCGGCAGGGGGAGTGAGGCCCCGGCTCACGGGGAGCCAGGTCGGCCGAGCCCTATTTTGCTCTGTTGAAAGCCTTCGGTATCGGCCGGAACACTGGTCGAGTACGACCAGTGCCACCCGCCGGACAGGCTCGACCACTCACGGGGCCCGCCGCCGTAGATGTCCCCAAGGTTAAGCATTAAGAAGTATTTTCAAAATAACGTTTAGATTTTTTATAAAGATTCAGGCGTCGAAATCCTTCGTCGCGCTCATCTTGATGTTCATCGAGCTTGTTCGCCTTCTCCTGCACTTCGACCGCCCGAGCAAAGTTGCCCGCCGCGGCGTGGGCGGCGGCGAGCGTGGCGAGGCAGACGGCGTCCTTCTCCTCGCTGTGCTCGCAGGCCAGTGAGGCCGACTCGACCGCCTTCTTGACGTCGCGGAACTTCGGATCGGGACAAGTTGCCAGTATCCAGGCTCGCTCCTCCAGCGCTCGGACACACCCGGGATTCATCCGAAGGGACTGGTCGAAATCGGCGATGGCCTTGCCATACTTCCCCTTGGCTTGCCAGACGACACCTCGTCGGTAGTAGTCCTCATACGCAGTCACGAACGTTTCAAGCCGAATGGCTTCGGTGAAATCAGCAATGGCCTGATCATACTCCCCTCTTTCATACAGGAAGCACCCGCGCGTGCTGAAAGCCAGAGGGAATGCCGTGGAGAGACAGACAGCCTCGTCGAAGTCCATCCGGGCCTTGTCGTGCTCCCCCTTCTGATGTCGGGCGTGAGCTCGGTTGAGTAAGTTTCCGACGTCACGAGGAGAGAGCCGGAGCGCTGCTGTAAAATCGGCGATGGCCTTGTCGTAGGCGCCCTTTTCTGTCCATATCAACCCGCGCTGGGTGAACGCTTTGAGGTACTTCGGATGGAGCCGAATGGCCTCGGTGAGGTCAACGATGGCCTTATCGTTCTCATCGCGAAAGTGCCAGAGTATTCCTCGATCGAAGAATTCGCTAGCGTTCGTGGGTGTCATCCGTCTGGGATCGATGTCATCTCTCACGACGCTTCCCTGACGGGCGTCCTGAGCCAAGGCGGTCACGCAGAGGACAACTCCCAGGATGAGGGCGAGGCGCCAGGCGACGTGAGCGCTTCGAACTCGCATAAATCGAATCCTCGACGAGGGGCGATCATCAGTAGGCACGTCCTACGAGCCATCTTAATGCATGACGTGTAGTCTGCTAAGACAATCTATCTACGAACGCGACTCCGGAGTCGTGTCCTGACGCAGGAATGGGGACGCGCAAGAATGAGGACGTCCCTTCCCTGTAGAAAACCCGTCCGACGAGGTCGATCGAGTCGGTCCGACTTCAGTCGGGCCTACAAGCGTTGTCTCGGCTTGTAGGCCCGACTGAAGTCGGACCGACTCGATTCCCTTCCATCACCGGGGTTTTCTAGAGAACAAAATGTCCCTGAATATTGCCGTAATTTGGGGGATTTGATGAGATGTGAAATAAGAATCAAATTAAATAACAAATATAACTTGTAAGTTTCAACAATTCTTCCTCCTCAAGGCTTGCCGGCCTTCCCCGGCCCGAGACCTGACCCCGTTGGTACATCGTTTGCCGCACAATCCCGGTCCCGGGATTCCCGCCCACCTTGATGACTGCGACTGGGGTATCACGATGGCCGATCCGAAGGGACAGGACTCCGAACGTAAGGCTGCGCACTTTGGTGATGCTGAGGTGAGCGTCGGCCAGGGGGGCGAGACTCATCAGGTCGCCGGGGGCGCGAGCCCCGTGATGACGACCCAGCAGGGCGTCCCCGTGGCCGATGACCAGAACTCGTTGAAGGTTGGCGATCGCGGGCCGACCCTCCTCGAAGACTTCCATTTCCGCGAGAAGATCTTCCACTTCGACCATGAGCGCATCCCCGAGCGGGTCGTCCATGCCCGGGGGTACGGGGCTCATGGCTTTTTCGAGAACTATGGCTCTCAGGCCGACGTCACCCGCGCCGACCTCTTCCAGCGCAAGGGGGAGACGACGCCGGTCTTCGTCCGGTTCTCGACCGTGGCCGGCAGCAAGGGCTCGCCCGACCTGGCGCGGGACGTCCGCGGGTTCGCCGTGAAGTTCTATACCAAGGAAGGCAACTGGGACCTCGTCGGCAACAACATCCCGGTCTTCTTCATCCAGGACGCGATCAAGTTCCCCGACCTGATCCACGCCGCCAAGCCCGAGCCCGATCGCGACTTCCCCCAGGCCCAGACCGCCCACGACAACTTCTGGGACTTCATCTCGCTCTCTCCCGAGAGCATGAACATGGTCATGTGGATCATGTCCGACCGGACCATCCCGCGCTCCTTGCGGTTCATGGAAGGGTTTGGCGTCCACACGTTCCGACTGGTCAACGCCGAGGGCAAATCGACGTTCGTGAAGTTCCACTGGAAGCCGAAATGGGGGCTGCAATCGGTCGTGTGGAACGAGGCGCTGAAGATCAACGGGGCCGACCCGGACTTCCATCGGCGGGACCTCTGGGACTCGATCGGGTCGGGCGACTATCCCGAGTGGGAACTTGGCTTCCAGCTCTTCGACCAGGACTTTGCCGACAAGTTCGCGTTCGACGTCCTCGACGCCACCAAGCTCATCCCCGAGGAAGACGTGCCGATCCGGCCCGTGGGCCGGATGGTCCTGGATCGCCGGGTGGACAACTTCTTCGCCGAGACCGAGCAGGTGGCCTTCTGCACCCAGAACGTCGTCCCGGGGATTGATTTCTCCAATGACCCCCTGTTGCAGGGCCGGAACTTCTCGTACCTGGACACGCAGTTGAAGAGGCTGGGTGGCCCGAACTTCACTCATATCCCGATCAACGCGCCGAAGTGCCCGGTCCACACCTTCCAGCAAGACGGCCACATGGCCATGCGCAACCCCAAGGGCCGCGCGAACTACGAGCCGAACTCCTGGACGGCCGAACCCGGGCCGAGGGAATCGCCCGAGAACGGCTATCGGTCCTACCCGGCCGTCGAATCGGGGCCGAAGCTGCGGGTGCGCTCGGAGCGGTTCGCCGACCACTACAGCCAGGCCCGCCAGTTCTTCGTCAGCCAGACCGAGGTGGAGCAATCGCACATCGTCGAGGCGCTCACGTTCGAGCTCAGCAAGGTCGAGACCCCGGCGATCCGCTCCCGGATGGTCTCCCACCTGATGAACATCGACGAGGGGCTGGCCGACCGGGTGGCGAAGGGCTTAAGGCTCCGCGAGATGCCCAAGCCGGCCGTGGCCGCGAGGCCGACGGTCCGCGACTTGAAGCCCTCGCCGGCGCTGAGCATCCTCAAGAACGGCCCGAAATCGTTCGCGGGCCGGAAGATTGGGGCGCTGATCACCGACGGGGTGGACGCGGCGATCCTCTCGGCGTTGAAGACGGCGGCGGAGGCCGAGGGGGCGATGCTCAAGCTGATCGCGCCGGAGGTCGGAGGCGTGGAGGCGAGCGACGGCACCTGGTACGGGGCGGATGAGAAGATCGATGGCGGCCCGTCGGTCGTGTTCGACGCGGTGGCGATCCTGCCCTCGACCGAAGGGGCCGCCCGGCTGGCGAAATTCCCCCAGGCGCGGGACTTCCTGGCCGACGCGATCGCCCACAACAAGTTCATCGCCTTCACCGAGGCGGCCGGCTCCTTGATCGAAAAGGCCGGGGCGCCCGCGGGCCTCGATGGCGGGTTCGTCCCTCTGAAAACCGCCGAGGACTGCGAGACGTTCCTCACGCAATGTCGATCGCTGAGGTTCTGGGACCGGGCGGCAGGGACGCCCTGAGCCGTCGGCGAGCCAGACTCTCAGGACGTTCACCACCGAGGCACGAAGAGCGCGGAGGAAGACACGAAGAAGGCGGGGAGTCCCGGTCGTCTTCGTGTCTTCCTCCGCGCTCTTCGTGCCTTGGCGGTGAATCAGGGCGTTCTGGAAGAGGGCCGGTTTTTCCAGCGGTCGAGCCATTCGGAGGCGGAGAGGTTGGCCATCCCTCCCCCGTCGTGGAGCCTTCGCCCGGCGAGGAGCTCGGCCCATCGGCGGAGCGTCTCGGGATCGTCGGCGGTCCGGTCCAGGGCGGCGAGGTCGATCACGGTGATCAGGTGGTGGAACCCGCCGACGGCCGCGTGCTTGCCGTCCCGCGTGATGACGAGGTCCATCGCGGCCCCTCCGACGTTCAGAGGAGGGGTCAGGGGCTTGCCGGTCCGCCAGTCCCAGGCCCGGACGATCCCGTCGGCGCTGGCCGAGAGGACCCAGAGGCCGTCCGGGGTGAAGGCGGCGGCGCTGACCTCCTCGGCGTGCTCGAACGGGGGGCAGGCGAGCTGTCCGGCCTTCCAGTCCCAGACCCGGACCGCCCGATCCCGGCAGGCCGTGACGAGCCATCGGCCGTCGGGGCTGAAGCGGGCGGTGTAAACCATGTCCGGGTGGTCGGGCACGGCGGAGACCACGGCCCCCGAGGCGAAGTCCCAGACCCGGACCGAGCGATCGTACGAGGCGGTCGCCAGGAGCCGGCCATCGGGCGAGAACTGGGCGTCGTGGCATTTATCGCGATGAGTGAACGGCGGGCGGGCGGGGCGTCCCGAGTCGGCCTCCCAGACCCGGAGGTCGTTGCCCATCCCCCAGGTCAGGACGCTCCGGCCGTCGGGGCTGAAGCCGACCCGGCCGTTGTTGAACCAGTGGTGGGCCGGCTCGGGGTCGTGGGCCTGCCAACGGCGGACTTCCCGGCCGGTCTCGGCGTCGAGCAGGACGAGCTCGCCCCCTCCGCACAGGACGGCCAGTCGTCGGCCGTCCGGGCGATAGGCGAGGCCGCGGGGCTCCGAAGGCAGGGGCGTCCGCCAGAGCCTCTGGCCGATCGCCGAGTCCCAGGCCGAGACTCCCGGGGCCTCGGTCGACGGTGGGGCGGACAGGTCCACCAGGGCGACCCGGCTCCCGTCGGGCGAGAACTCCGAGCCGACGATCGGGCCCCCGGGGGCCAGGGAGGGGCCGACCGGCTTCCCGGTCGCCACGTCGAAGACCCGGGCGCTCCGGACGTTCCGGGTGTTGGCGAACGTCATCCCCGCCGAGATGGCCCGGGAGCCGTCGGGGCTCAGGGAGACGAACGAGTCGGACCGGTCCACGGGAACCCGGGTCATCGGCAGCCCCTCCTCGGGCAGGGCCCAGAGCCGGACCAGGTCGAAATCCTGGGTCGCCAGCGATCCCCCTCCGGGCGCGAAGGCGACGAGGTGGACGGTCCGATGGAGGTCCCAGGGCCGGCCCAGGGGGCGGCCGTCGGGGACCGACCAGAGCCGGGCCATCCCGTCGGTCGCGCCGGTCGCCAACCTTTGGCCGTCGGGGCTGAAGGCCGCCGAGGCCACCGTGTTCTTGTGGCCGAGATCGGGGCCCACCTGTCGGCCGGTGGAGACCTCGACGAGCCGGACCTGGGTCCCCTGGACCCCGAAGACGGCCAGAAAGCGGCCGTCGGGGCTGGCCCCGACCCAGGCCAGGGTCCCTCTCCAGTCGGCGAGGGGCTGGGCTCGGACTTCCTCGCCGGTCTCCGAGTTTCTCCACGACAAGCCCGCCCCGGCCCCGTGGGTGATCACGACCCGGCCGCCCTCGACGAACAGGGGAGGGGAGCGGAACTCGCGATACCACGGGTTCCCCACCTCGTATCGATGGGGGACCGGCGGCCAGAGAGGCCCGTCGGGACCGCCGGTCACGGCGAAGACCCGGGCCTTCTGGTCCCGGCATCCGGTGGCCAGGAACCGGCCGTCGGGCGACAGCGAGAGCGAGGTCACCCCCTCCGGATGAGGCAGCTCCGACGAGGCGAAGGCGCGGGCTCCGACGTCCCAGACCCGGGCCGTCTTCCCCGAAGAGATCGCCAGGAACCGGCCGTCATCGCTGAAGGCCAGGAGGCCGACACGCCCGGCGAACTCGATCCTCTGGGCCGGGCCGCCCTCCGGGAACGGGGCGATGGTCACGCCGGCTTCGGGGCCGGCGAACGCCAGAGACGAGCCGTCGGGCGCCCAGGCCGCCGCCGGGACGGCCTCCACGCTTCCTCCGGGGAACGCCAGCGCACGCTCCTTCTGCAGGTCCCAGAGAGAGAACCGGGACTCCCCGGCCCGGCCTTCGACCACGGACTCGGCGATCAGGTGCCGCCCCCCCGGGTGGAACCGGAGCCCCTCGGGCCGGGCCCCCTGGGCGACCACGGCGGCCAGCGGCCGAGGTGCCCCTCGGCCCCAGGACCGGGCCCGGATCGCGTTGGCCCGTCGGCGGTCGGGGTCGGCCTCGGCCCTCTTCGCGGCGTTGGCGAACCAGAGGGCCGCCCCGGAGGCGTCCCCCTGATTCCCGGCGGAGACGCCTCCGGTGGTGTACATGTCCACCAGGACCGTCTCGGTCTCCCGCCGCGCCCTGGCCTCCTCGGCGGCATGGCGGGAGGCCAGGTCGCGGGCCTCGACCGCCTGGTCCCACGCCCAGAGAATCCCCGAGAGGCCCAGGGCGGCCACCGCGATCACCGCCGCCGTCAGCAAGGCCGGCGCGGGGTGACGACGACACCACCGCCACGACCGCTCGGCCGGCCCCACCGGGCGAGCCACGATCGATTCTCCGCCGAGGAACCGCTGGAGGTCCTCGGCGAGGGTCGAGGCCGAGTCGTACCGCTTCCCGGGCTCCTTCTGCAAGCATTTCAGGACGATCGTCTCGATGTCTCGGGGCAACCGAGGCACCAGCCGGCCCGGCGGCACCGGCTCGGCCGTCCTCACCTGTTCGAGCGTCTCCAGGATCGTGGTCCCTCGGAACGGAGGGCGGCCGGTCAGGAGCTCGTAGAGGATCGCGCCCAGGGCGTACACGTCGGCGGGCAGCCCGACCTCGCGGGTCCGGCCCTCGGCCTGCTCCGGGGCCATGTAGCCGGGCGAGCCGAGGATCGAGTCGGTCCGGGTCAGCCCGCTGTCCTGGGTCAGCGACTTGGCCAGGCCGAAGTCGGCGACCTTGGGCTGGCCCGCTCCGGACAGGAGGATGTTGGCCGGCTTCAGGTCGCGATGGACCAGGCCCAGCCGGTGCGCCTCGGCCACCCCCCGGGCCATCCCCAGGACCATCTCCGCCGCTCGCCGAGCGGGCCACGGCGTCCCGTCCAGGCGACGGTCCAGGCTCCCGCCCTCGACGTACTCCAGGGCAAAGTAGGGCAGGCCGTCGGACCGGCCGATGTGATGGATCCGGACGATGTTGGGGTGCTGGAGACGGGCGACGGCCTCGGCCTCGGCCAAGAACCGGACGATCGATTCGGGGTGGGCATGCGCCCCGGCCAGGATCATCTTCAGGACGCACGGGCGGTTCAGGAGGACCTCTCGGGCCCGGTACACCACGCCCATCCCGCCCCGGCCCAGCTCGCCCAGGACCTCATAGCCCTCGATCTTCGGCAGGGGTCGTTCCGAAGGGGGCGGGGCCGGCGGCGGCCCGGCCGGCCTCGCGATGGTCAGGCCGTCCGGGACGTCCCCGGCCAGGACGAACGACAGGACGGGCTCGGAGCCGGCCGCCGGGTCGTCCCGGCCGATCGTCATCTCCTTCGAGGGCAGGGCCGGCTCGGTCCGAAGCTCCGGGCCGTCATCCCGCCCCGAGGGGCCGGTCGGGTCGCCGACAACGGCCATCGTGGCGACGGGGCGGTCCGAACGGCCGACGCGATCGTCGGCCGAGGTCAAGGGCCGGCCCCGGTGGGCCTCGCCGTCCGAGGGGATCTCCGAACCCACCCATCGTCCTCCCGAACTGGCCGAGGGGTAGTCCTACGTGAAGCGTAGACTCAACCGAGCGGTCGGCCGACCACCTCGGCCCGGTCCCACGAGCTGATTGTCCCATCCCGACACGCGCCAAACAACGCATTGCCGCAAAGCCCGGGAAGATCCGGGTCGGGATGCCCCTCCAACCGATCGATCGCCCGTTCGGCCCCGAAAATCGCCCTCCACCCCCTTGCCGAAGCCTCCGGCGTTTGGTGTAATCGTCCTTCCGCCCCTCGGGGCAAAGCCATCCGAGCCGCCCTCCTAGCTCAATTGGCAGAGCAGCTGACTCTTAATCAGCGGGTTGTAGGTTCGAGTCCTACGGGGGGCACTAGCGTCCGAAACCGACAGGCCCCGCCCCGAGGCGTCAATCCCCTGGATTTCCAAGGGGTTATGACCGATCGAAGGCGGGTTCTGCGTTTCGGTCTCTCTGCCAGTCTCCGACAGAATCCGCCTCGATCCGTCCCCGGCGTGGGGCAAATGAGGGGCAAGAGTTTTCCGATGCGAGGCGCCCTCGGTCCCGGTGGCGGCCATCGCCTCGGGCCGATCGGGGGTCGGGCGGAGGCTCGGGAGCGAGTCCGACGCCCCCTCGATGTCGTGCATCCGGGGCCGGGTGTAGCGGCCCGTCAATTCGAGGGTCGAGTGCCGCATCAGGCGTTAGACCACGCGGGGGGAGACCCCGGCAGCGTCGGCCAGGGTGGCGCACTGGCACCGCAAGGCGTGGAAGTCGAAGACCAGCCCCGAGGCGTCCCGGTAGGGGATGCCGGCCCTCGCCAGGTCGGCCCGGAGCATCTTCGCGCCCTTCTCGGGCAGGGGAACGCCGGGGTTCCCTCGGGGATTCCCGCCAGGTAGGGGCAGAGATCGGCGGCCAGGTCCGGTGGCATGGGGAGCCTGGCAGGTTCGCCGTTCTTCGTGTAGCCGGCGGCCACGGTGACGGTCGGGCGATCGGAGGCCAGGCGGAACGACCCCGGCATGACGCTCTTGATCTCCGAGAACCGTAGGCCCGTCGCGACGGCCAGGCGGTAGCAGAGCGCCCGGGCCTCGCCGGTCATCTCCTGATGGGGCGGTCCCCCCTGGGCCGCGGCGACGAGGTTCCTCAACTCGTCCAGCCCGAGGGTCCGCCGGTCGTGGCGCCGGTCCTCGGCGGCGTTGAACCCCTGGACCCCGGCCAGGACATCCTCGGAGAACCGGCCGTCCTTCCAGGCCCAGCGCGAGAAGCCCCGGATCGCGGTCCGATGGGCGTTGCATGTCGCCAGAGACCGGCCCGCAGCCCGGAGGGCCGCCAGGGCGGCTTGCACGCGATCCCGGGTCAGGTCGACCAGGCGGGCGGACTGAACCCGATCGGCCAACCGCGAGGCATACTCCGCCCTCTCCGTGGCCTTGGCGGTCCGGGGAGTGTCGATCTCCGCCAGAGAGGCGCCATCAGACAGGGCGACCACGCGCCGGGCCGATTCCAGGGACGAGGCGGCATGCTTGGCGGTCGCCCCCTTGTCGATCAGGTAGGCATGCCAGTCGGCCAGGTGATCGGCCAGGGGGCGGGCGGTGTGGCGACGACGCGCCTCCGCCCTGGAGTCGGACAGCCCCGACCGGATTCGGCCCGCTTCCGCCTCCGCCGCGGCGGCCATCGCCAACGTCTCCCGCCTGTCTGGGCACCCTTTCCGCTCGACCCGCTTCCCCTCTGCATCGATGTATCGGTAGTACCAGTTCTTCCCGCGCTTCCGAATCTCGGCCATCGGTCACCCCGTAGCTCTCGGTCGAATCGGTGTGGTCGGATTGTCGCATACTGTCGGTGCAAGGCGCAAGTTTACGTTTGAGGGCGGTACGATTCGCGTGTTCATGTCCCGGGCGTGGGGTCCGAGCCGCTCTCGGAAGGGCACCGCGTTTCCGACGATTCCGACGATTCCGGTCGTTCGAGTCCGGCGTTCCGTCGGTATTGTCGGAAATGCGGCGATTGCCACAATCCCGGGTTCACTTCGTAAGCGGGGGAGCGTTTGCGACCGCCCCGAGGATTCGGTTCAGGCGCGGGGGCAGCGCGGATCAGATTTCGGCCCACCATCCACCGAAGGGCGGCATCCAGGGCGGCGCCGTCGAACCGGCTGAAGTTGCGGTCGATGTCCCTGGTGGAGAAGGTGGTGTGTCCGTTGCGTCCGATCCATTTCAGTAACGCTCGGACATCCTCTCCGCCATCGTTGCCCTTACCGCCCATCAGGGAGTGAACCCGTCTGGCCTGGGCCTTGAAGTAGGTCACGAGGCGGGCGGCATCCTCGATGATGCGTCGGGGCATCTCGGGCACGTCCTCCGTTGCCCGAGGGGCCGGGTCGGCGGCCAGGTGCATCATGTGGAGGATCAGGGCGAGTCGGCCGGCGTAGGCTTCCAGTTTCCCCCATGCCCCTTCCAGATGAGAGGGGAAGTCGTCGGCCTCTTGCTCGGCATAGTGGGCGTGGCACCAATCCGCCCATGCGATTTTCGCCTCGGGGGAGAGCTGGACCACCCCGGCCGTCGGCAAGCCGTCTCCCTGGACCATCTCCCGTTTCCAGAGGGTTTGGATCAGTTCATCCCAGGCGTTGGCCACGACGTCGGGTATGCCCTCCTCCGAATATCGCCTCGCGATCTTCTCGGGGAAGGCGAAGAGCAGACGGGCCAGGAAGCCGTCATCCCGCCCGCCCGACTCGGGCAGTGTCGAGAGCATGTCGGGCGTCATCCCGCCCACGACTGTCAAGAACGGACGGGGGACGGCGATCGGTTCGTTCTTCTGCCTGGCGCGATCGATGTAAATGGGTTCGCCATTCCATGCCGAGAGGTAGAACGGACGATCCCCGCCGCGTCCCCCCTTGTATTGATCCATTCCCATGGACCACTTGGTCATCTCGTCGGGGATGATGATCGCGCCTCTCTGGTTGGCGGCCAGGATCGGCCCGAGGGCCTCGGTCGTGGGATCGGTCGTGGTGAGGCGACGCAAGATTGGCCGGGCGCCGCGTTGCCCATCGGGGGTGTCCTCCCACCGCTGCATCTCGCCTCGCCAGAGTTCATAAAGTCTCTGTCCGATGGCCAGGAGCGGGGCCAGGGCCGCGCCGAGGCCGGGGGACTTGCCGCTAGAAGGCGAACCCACCAGCGCCAGATACGAGGGCCGCGGAGGCGAGATAGCCGTCCTTGATCTGAAGAACGACCGACCGGCCGATCGCCCCCGAAGCGGCGGCCAGGCACCCGAGGGCGGGGAAGTCCACCGGGCAAGAAATCGACCTGGCCGCGGCTTCCGCCAGGTCGCGGGCGGGACCGGGCAGGACATCCAGGGGGAACGGCTCGGACGGGGGAAGCGACCCGAGGCGGATCGGTCCCCATCCTCCCTCATCGGTGACGATCTCGGCCGACGACGGCGGATCGCATCCGGTAAGCGGGGCCAGGTCCGCGACCCTTTCCAGCTCTCGGAGGCACGTTTCGGGCTCTGATTCGTGGGGAACCCCGTCGCGCAACCACTCGTCCATATCTCCGCCCTCGGGGATCGGCGCTTTCGTCCGCCAGAGGTCGGCCAGGCGGACGATGCGGACCGTGGGCCTCGGTTCCAGCTTCGCCAGCTCCGCCACGACGTCGGAGGCGTAGGCTTCGCCCCCGGTGTCGTGGTCGGGCAGGATGACGACCTCTCGCCCGGCCAGGGGTCGCCAATCCGTCTTGTGGGCGGACTTCGCCCCGTGGGCGGACGTCGTGGCGGTCGCCCCGATCTCTCGGGCCCGGTCCGCGGCCTTCTCGCCCTCGCAAATGTAAATCCGTCGGGCGGAAGTCAGCCCGCGGAGACGGTAGAGCGGCCACTGGCCGGGCGGGTCGCCGATCGCCCAACCCTCGGCCGTCCGATGAACCGGCCGGTATTCCTTCCTCTGTCCCGGTGGGTCGAAGCGAAAGACCGCGGCGCTCTCGGGGCCTTCGATCTCTTCGTACATCCATCGCCCCGAAGGCTTCCCCAGCTTGGGGGCCAGCGCTTCGGCGGCGGCCTCGGGGGACGGATAGACGCGCTTCGTCTTCGAGTCCGGCCGGGTCTGACCGCCGCCTCGGGGCCTTGGGGGGCGGTCGTCCTTTGGGGGGAAGAGGTCGGGCAGCCCCATCCCGAGGGCGTCGACGATCTGTTCCGCGGGGCAGTCGTGGGCGTGGCAGTGGAGCAAGGCGCGGCCGTCGTCACCGCGCTTGATCGACAGGTTCCGTCGGTCCCCGTCGTGGACGGGGCAACGGCTCTCCCAGGAGTCCGGGCCGGTTGCCCGAGGCTCGAATCCTCGGGCATCGAGGCGGGCCACGATGGCGGAGGCGGGGTCGTGGCTCATCGGCCCACCCCCCGGCCCCTGGCCTGCGAGTCGATCCATCGGCGAACTGTCTCGGGCTTCCACCGGGGCATGCGTCCAGCCCGGAGATCGGGCCTCGGCACCTTGCCGGCGGAGAGCATGCGCTCAAGCGTCCGACGGCTGACCGAGAGCGCCTCAGCGAACTGCGCGATGCTGAGCATCGGCTCGATGGCCGATCGCGGCTGCGGCTCTCCGGGCTGGCTCATCGGTCACCCCCGGCCGTGCGGCCCTGGCAGGGGGTGACCGTCCATCCGAGGCGGGCGAGTTGGTCCTTGGCCTCCGAGGCGCGGAGGTAGTCCCCACGGTCCAGGGCCAATAGGAGTTCAAGGAACCACGCGATCGGTGAATCCTCGGGCCGGATGTCCTGCTCTGCTGTCGTCTTCTTCATGGCACCTCGTCCTCTCGGGTCGCCGATATGGTGACCCGTAGGATCGGGGTGGCTATAACCTGCTTGTCGCCTCGGAGTTGTCGTAAGTTTCAGAGATTGCGAGCTTTAAAAAAAGCGGTATCGCTTCGTACTGTGGCCTGATGCCTCATTTGTCGTCCCAATGCGCCTCGATTCTCCCGTCCTTGCCCTTCGTTCCCCTGGGAACTCTGTCTCGCCTTGATTTAACTTGCAAATCATGCGCGGATTTAAATTCTATGGATCTATAAAGATGTTGTGCGGTGCATCCCACTGCCCTGGCGATCGCCCTTTTCGAGATGTCCTCTCCGGTCTTGGATCTGCTGAGAAGTTCGACCAAAGCTCGATGTATCGCCGATGGTCGAGCCTTCTTCGCTCGCGTTTCCCTCGTATCGCTCGCGACGTATTGCTTTGTCGTGAAGTCGGTCGCCGGTGCCGGGTGGGTGCCGTTCGAACCCATGTGCTCACGCACCACAGCTTCGAGGGCCTCGGGCCGTTCCATCCCCGCATCTTTGATCAGTCGCGCAGCATCGGAAGGATCGATCTCGACGCATTTGTCTTGGCCCTTTCCCTGGCCGACCAACTTCTGATAGTCCCCTTTCAAGGGTGCCGTGTTCCCCACCGCGAACCACCGGCCTCGGCTGTCGCCGTAAACGGTGCAGGCGAAGAACTGCCTGTCTGGCCATTCGGAATGCTTCCAGTTCGGGATTTCTTCTCGGATGCCGACGGAGTAACGCCACGAGGTCGCCCGATCGAAATGGGTGATCCCACCGTCCTTGCCGATCGCCGCGGTGTCGATCGGCTGGCCGTCCCAGGAAGGTTCCTGGACTCCCCTTCGGCGCCAGGCGGTCGTACAGTCCCAGCACAGGCGGTTGCGGTCTCTGGACGGCTTCCCGCACTTGGAGCAGGCGAAGACGTTCGTAAGCGGGACCAAGGGCTGAGGGACCGGCGGAGCCACGTCGATGGAGCTTCCGCATTCCTCACAACGGGCATCGTCGGTGACGGGAGGAGGAAGGTCCGGGCCCAAGTTCTGGATCGGGGCGGATTGGGGGCGGGCGGGCGTCTTGCGGGGCATCGGTTGACCCTACCGGGGTGGATCGGGCCGGGCCGGACGATCTCGCGGGTAGGGTCGCGATCATCGTCCGGCCCGTGAAGGCACACCGATTCGAATCAGGGGGCCGACCCGATCCGTACATCGTACCGGATCGGCCCCGGACGCGCACAGACGTTTACAACGAAAGGCCCGACGGGCGATTGAGGCGGCGGGTCGCTCGGGCGCGGGTGGCGAGGCGGCGGAATCGGGCTTCGAGGATCGCGATCCGCTCGGCCAGGCGGGCTCGGGCGGACGGGTCGTGCATGAGGTCGCATCGTTCCCGGCGAAGCGTCTCGGAGAGTTCCCGGGCGCGGGTGGCGAGGGCGGAGAGGCGGTCGGCCGGGTCGAAGATCCAGGCGCGCCGGGGCGCGGTCGAGATTGTGGGCATGGTCGTCTCCCGAGGGCGGGGTCCGCTTGGGTGGAGCGGGGGCCGGACCGTCCGGCCCCCCCCGGGAGGTTCACGCGAGGTCGAGGCCCCGCTCGTAGGCGGCGAACCATTCCGCTTCTTCGGCCATCCGGTCCGCTTCGGAGTCGGTGAGGTCGGCCGGGCCGACGACTTCGTAGCCGTAGCGGTTGGACGGGGAGTTCTCGGCCCACCACCGCGAATCTTCGGGGGAAGGGCCGATCGGCAGGCGTTCCGGGCGGGCGAGGCCCCGAGCGAACGGGCGGCGGGACGACTTGACCGGGCACGCGGAGTCGAACAGGATGACCATCGGTGAGGCTCCTTACACAGCCTTGCCACCGGGGTCCGGGCGGGTACCAGCCGTCCGGGCCCCAATTCGTTTCGCGGGTGACCATCACTCGCGACATTTGGAGTATAGCGGATTAATATCCCGGATTCAAGAGCTATCTCAAAAATATTCCGAAATTAAGTGTCGGCCGAAAGAACGCCAAATTCCAACCCGATTTCCGAAGTCTGAGATTTGACTTCGAGCTAAACCGAAAATAGAATACCCCCAGGATCGAGACGCGGAATCGTGGGTGATCGAGGCGGGGGCCGACCATGACCATCGAGGGGAAGCGACCGAGGGGGCGGCCCAAGGGGGCGGGCTCGAAGCCGAACGTGGTGGCGTTGAAGGGAACGCCGGAGTGGAAAGCCTGGCTCACGGCCTTCAGCGAGCATTGCCGCCTGACCCTGGCCGACACGATCGACCAGGCGTTGACGGAATACGCGGTCCAGAAAGGGTTCCGTCCCCCTCCCCGGCGCTGAAGGAGTCTCCGATGGGGCGCGACATGGCGCGACAGAACGCGACGGTCCCGGGGACGCTCGACGCGGGGCAGTCCCGGGCCATTCAGGCGCTGATCTCGGGCACGGGCGTGGCGGTGGCGGCGGAGCAGGCCGGGGTCCACCGGGGGACGCTCCACCGATGGATGACCGACGACCCGGCCTTCCTCGCCGCGTACAACCTCGCACAACAGCAACTGGCCGAGGCCGTGGCCCAGAACCTCCGCACCCTGGCGGCGGAGGCCGTGGGCGTCCTGCGGACGGTCATGACGAACGAGGCGACCCCGCCGGCCATCCGGGTCCGGGCGGCCCTGGAAGTCATCAAGGCGGCCCCGCCTCCGCCCGAGGGGCCAACGACGACCGAGGGCGCGGAGTCCGAGTTGAAGGACAGGGCGTCGAAGGCGGCTTACGCCCGGCTCAGGATGCAGGCGATGCCCTGATGGGTCGGGAGTCGGGGCGGTCCAACCCGACCGACGCGGCATGGGCCGGAGGCCGATCCGGGGAGTTTCTAGAAACGGGCGGCGATCGGGGACTTTTCCGAAAAGGGCGAAGGACTTTTCGGAAATGGCCCATCGAGCGGGGGATTTTCGGAAAAGAGGCGAGGCCCCCTGGCGTTTCACGTCCTGATGAGGCGGCCCGCACCCGACTCCTGGCGAGCATCTGACCCTGGTCGATCGGCTCGCAAGAGCGGTTGCCTAGCGAGCGATATGAGGCGAAGCCTCAAACTTCCACCCCGTTGGAAGTCGAAAGCTCGGCCTGCTTGAGAACAAGCTGGGTCGCATCCTCGGAGAGATCGGGAGGATAGCCGTAGAGGGCGAGTAGCCTACGGACCTTCCGGCGTAGGTCGGCCCGGACGGATTCCCTTTGGGTCCAATCGAGCTTGGGAAGCGTCTTGATCATCTCCGCCAGCTTACGGGCCATCAGGCGGAGCGTTTCGGACTGCAAGACCTCGCGTGCTGAACCTTGTCGGCCAGCGCATCATAGTAAGGCGGCTTCCTCATTTGCTCAGCCCGAGCTTCTTGCCCCAGCCCCTTCGCTTCGCGGACCCACCTCGCCAGTTCAAGTTCCTCAAGCGGTTCCCCGCCTATTGCGAGTTCATCGGCAAGTCGGAGCCCCAGGAGAAGGTCGAGGTTTCGTCTCTGGGACGACGACGCTCATCGAGGAGCGCCGGACCCCCATGGAGTTGATCGACGCCTCCTATCAGTCGCTCGTTCGGGCGACCACCGAGGAACTGCTCGCATGGCTCAGGGCGTGCTCGCCGTCGTTCTTCGAGTTGTTGGTGGTCCGATTGCTGATGGCGATGGGCTACGGCGGCGTGATGGGGTACGGCACCGTGACCGGCAAGTCGGGCGACGGGGGCATCGGATGATCGAGCACGGGCTCGGCGTGACGACGACCAAAATCTACGAGTTGGAAGGAGGTCTCGAACGACTTCTTCGACGAGAGCGAGGGGTGAAGGTGGGGGATCAGGCCGTTCGGGCGGGGTGCCTTCGAAATCCATCGGCATCTTGATCCGTCCCGACCGTTCTTTTAGTTTGGCTGAGACCAATCAACCACCCAGCGAAGGGGCTGGTTGGCCAGTGCCGACCACCGCCCGATCGTGAGCCAACGATGTCCGTCGCCCTCTCCGACCTTCCCGAAACGGGCCAGCTCGTGCAGGTGCGGTCCCGTCGATGGGTGGTGAATCAGGTGAAACCGAGCGGTCTGCCCGCCCCGGCGATGAGGCTGCCCGTCGCCGGGCCGCAGCACCTCCTGACGCTCGCCTCCGTCGAGGACGACGGGCTGGGCGAGGAGTTGCAGGTCGTCTGGGAGGTCGAGCCGGGGGCCAAGGTCATCGAGAAGGTGGCCCTGCCCGAGGCGACCGGCCTCGACGAGCCCGAGAAGCTCGACGCCTTCCTCGACGCCGTGCGCTGGGGTGCCGCCTCGACGGCCGACCACAAGAACATCCAGTCGCCGTTCCGCAGCGGCATCGAGATCGAGGACTACCAGCTCGACCCGGTGGTCCGGGCGATCCAGATGCCGAGGGTCAACCTGCTGATCGCCGACGACGTGGGCCTGGGCAAGACGATCGAGGCGGGCATGGTCGCCCTGGAGCTGATCATCCGCCACCGGGCCAGGAAGATCCTGGTCGTCTGCCCGTCCGCCCTGCAAATCCAGTGGCGGGACCAGATGCGGGACAAGTTCGGCCTCGACTTCCGCATCGTGGACTCCGAGCTGATGCGTGACCTGCGACGGCGGCGGGGCATCCACGTCAACCCCTGGTCGCACTTCCCCCGGCTCATCACCTCGATCGACTTCCTCAAGCGGGAGCGTCCCCTTCGCCTCCTCCGGGAGACCCTGCCCGCCCCCGGCGAGCCGGTCTATCCCCGCAGGTACGACCTCCTGATCGTGGACGAGGCGCACAACTGCGCCCCATCCGGGGCCGGTCGGTACGCCGCCGACTCGCTGCGGACGCAGGCGCTCCGGGAGCTGGCCCCGCACTTCGAGCACAAGCTCTTCCTGACCGCCACGCCGCACAACGGCTACCGGGAGAGCTTCGGGGCCCTCCTGGAGTTGCTCGACAACCAGCGGTTCTCCAGGGGGACCGAGCCGGACCGCAAGCAGCTCGATGCGGTGATGGTGCGCCGGCTCAAGAGCGACCCCGGTTTCGCCTTCAACCACTTGGGCCTCCGCCGGTTCCCGCCCCGCATCCTGGAACCGATCGAGGTTCCCTACACCGACGAGGAGAGACAGGTTCACGCCGCCCTCCGGCGCTACATCGAGTTGAGGACGAAGCGGGCGGAAGGCCCGGCCGAGCGGTTCGCCTCCGAGTTCGTGCTGAAGACGCTGAAGAAGCGGCTGTTCTCCTGCCCGGCGGCGTTCCTCACCACTCTGGAGCAGCATGAGCGGTCGCTGCACTCGGCCCGCAAGCGGGCCTCGGGGCCGAGCTATCGGACGTTGCAGCGGGAGCTGGACCTCATGGACGAGGACTACTCCGACGATGGCGAGTACGACCAGGCCACCGCCGACGCCCTGGACACGGCGACCCGCCTCTTCGCCGAGCCGACGGAGGAGGAGGAGGCCCTACTCCAGATGATGAAGGACTGGGCGAGGCGAGCCCGTGGCCAGCGGGATTCCAAGGCCCGGCAGCTCGTGGCGTGGCTGAACCAGCACCTCAAGCCGGGCGGCAAGTGGTCGAACGAGCGGGTCATCATCTTCACCGAGTACCGGGCGACCCAGACCTGGCTCCAGGAAGTGATGTCGGTCGAGGGGTTCACCGACGGCGACCGGCTCCTGACGATGTACGGCGGGATGGACTCGGAGAAGCGGGAGGAGGTCAAGGCGGCCTTCCAGACCTCCCCCGAGATCAGCCCGGTCTGCATCCTCCTGGCGACCGACGCCGCCTCGGAGGGCCTCGACTTCCAGAACTTCTGCCACCGGCTGATCCACTACGAGATCCCCTGGAACCCGAACCGGATGGAGCAGCGGAACGGGCGGGTGGACCGCCACGGCCAGAAGGCGAGCGAGGTGCTCGTCTACCACTTCGTCGGCAAGGGGTACAGGGAGCGGGCCGCACGCCAGTTCGGCGGCACGGTGTCGGAGATGGAGGCCGACCTGGAGTTCCTGATGCGGGTGGCCCTGAAGGTGGAGACCATCCGGGAAGACCTGGGGAAGGTCGGCATGGTCATCGCCGAGCAGGTCCAGGAGGCGATGCTCGGGCGGCGGACGACGCTGAGCACCGAGAAGGCCGAGAAGGAGTCGGAGCCGATCCGCCGGATGCTCCGGTTCGAGCGGGACTTGCAGAAGCAGGTCCAAGCCCTCATGCAGCAGTACCGGGAGACCCGCAAGGAACTCCGGCTCTCGCCCGAGAACATTGGCAAGGTGGTCGAGGTCGGCCTGGCCCTGGCGGGTCAGCCGCCGCTCGTCCTGGCCAGGACTCAGGACGGCAAGCCCTGCTTCCGGCTGCCGCCGTTGCGGGGGAGCTGGGCGGCCTGCACGGAGGGGCTGGAGCACCCGCACACGAAGGAGATACGCCCCGTCACGTTCGACGAGTCGGTCTCCAGGGGGCGGGACGACGTGGTGCTGGCGCACCTGAACCACCGGCTGCCCCAGATGTGCCTGCGGCTGCTACGGGCCGAGGTCTGGGCGGAGCGGGGGCGGTCGAAGCTCCACCGGGTCACGGCCCGAGTGGTGCCGAACGACGTGCTCGATAGCCCGGCCGTCGTTGCCCACGCCCGCCTGGTCGTCATCGGCGGCGACAGCCACCGGCTCCACGAGGAGGTCATTGCGGCGGGCGGGCTGATCAAGGACGCCCGCTGGGGAGGGCGGCTCAACGTCGGCCAGGTCGAGGCGGCGCTGGCCGGGGCGACGGGCGACGAGCCCTCGGAGCGGGTCCGGGCCAAGTTGTTCGAACTCTATCCCGCCCTGGCGTCCTCGCTGGCGTCGGCCCTGGAAGCCCGCATGAAGGACCGGGTGGAGGGCCTCCAGAAACGACTGGCGGAGCGGGCCGACAAGGAGGCCGGGGATATCGGGACGATCCTCACGGAATTGAGGAGGTCCATCGAAGCCGAGCTGAACGACCCGGTGTACATCCAGCCGATGCTCTTCGACGACCCGGAGATGGAGCGGTTCGAGCGGAACAAGGAGGCGATGCGGGCCAGAGTGCGGGAGATCCCCGGCGAGATTGAGCGGGAGACCGCAGCGATCCGGGCGAGGTTCGCTAATCCGCAGGCTCGGATGTTCCCGGTGGCGGTGACGTTCTTGGTTCCCAGACAGATGGCCTAGCGAGAGGGAACACAACTTACATGAGCGCTGCTTCAAAGCCGAGGGCGAGCGACGATGAAATTCTCCTGTTGATCTCAATTCGTCGGCGGACCGCTTGGGAGTCGATGCGGCAGATCGTGGAAGGCTTTGGAACGCCGCCCCATACGGTCCCTACTATTGATCTCCTTAATAATTATTTTGTGAACAATGTTTTCTTTGTCGAATTGATGTTGAAATTGTTGTCAGGTAACTGGAAGTCGCACGATGTTGGCTCAATGTACCATTCCGTCTTTGAAAAACCCCATCAGTCGCCCCAGTTGATGAAAAACATCAAGGAGGCGATTATAAACCAAAAATACCTCTTTGAGCCCGCCTTGGGCTTGAGTGACAGCGTGCCAGAGTTGGAGGCACTACACGACGAGGTTCGGGCAAGGATTAAACAGAAGTTTCCCGATTTTTCCGTCAAGGCAACGGTTTCCCTCCCTAACAACTTCACGAAGTACATCCAGGACCATGCCGATAGGTTTTGCCGACTTCAATCGCCAACTTTCGGCCCACACAATCCTCCCCCCTCAGACTTCTGGGAAAAACATATCGCTGAATCGCACGGTCAGCTCCAGCAAGTTCGCCAGGCATTCAAGAGTCATGGTGAAAAGCAAAAGACGTTCGACTTTATGACTCACATTGAGTCCCTGACGTAATTTGGAAGCCAAGCAATGTCCATCGCCCGCCACCATGCCGAATGGCTCTCGCTCGTGCCGGTCTCGGGGCCGTTCCTGAGTCTCCCGGTGCTGATGGAGGCGTTCAACGCCGGTCTGGAGCCCCACGACCCGGATCATTCCCGACTGCTGCGCCAGGAGTACGGGAACTGGCTGGAGGCGGTGGAGAAGCGGCGGGGCGACCCGGCACCGCATCAGCAGTGGATCAGGTTCGTCCTGGGTGGGACGCTCGGCCTGGACGACCAGACGCTCGTCGAGGGGCAGGCGATCCCGCAGACGTTGCAGGTGGAGGTTCCCGAGCATCACGAGTTGCTGAGGCCCAGCCTCGTCGTGGTCGATCCGGGGACGAAGACGCCTCGGATGCTGGTGAAGACGTATCCGAGGTCGCAGGAACTCACCAGTTACGTGGCCGGGTCGCCGTGGAAGGCTTCGCCGGATACCCGGATGACGGAGTTGCTCCACGGGACGGGCGTGCGGCTGGGGCTGGTCACTAACGGCGAGCACTGGATGCTGGTGGATGCCCCGAAGGGGGAGACCACCGGGTATGCCTCGTGGTATGCGAACCTCTGGCTGGATGAGCCGATCACGTTGCGGGCGTTTCGGAGTTTGCTGGGGTCGGATCGGTTCTTCAACGTCGAGGACGACAAGACGCTCGAAGCGTTGTTGAAGAAGAGTGCCTCGAACCAGCAGGAGGTCACCGAGCAGCTCGGCTATCAGGTGCGGCGGGCGGTCGAGGTGCTGATCCACTCGCTCGACCGGGCCGACCAGGACTTTGGACGGGAGCTGCTGGCCGGGGTGAAGGAGGGGGTGCTCTACGAGTCGGCGCTGACGGTCATGATGCGGCTCGTGTTCCTGTTCTGTGCCGAGGAGCGGGAGCTGATCCCCAGCAAGCCGTTCCCGGTCTACGAGCAGAACTACTCCGTCTCGATGATCAGCAAGCAGTTGCGGGAGCTGGCCGACCAGCACGGCGAGGAGCTGCTCGAACGACGGTTTGACGCATGGCCCCGGCTCCTGGCGGCGTTCCGGGCGGTCTTCGGGGGGCTGGAGCACGACGACGCCCACATCCCGGCCTACGGGGGTAGCCTGTTCAACCCCGACCGCTTCCCGTTCCTCGAAGGCCGCAAGGCGGAGACGACCTGGCGGGACGACGAGACGAGTCCGCTGCCGGTCAACAACCGAACGGTGCTGCACCTGCTTGAGGCCCTCCAACTCTTGCAGATCCGGGTTCCGGGGGGCGGCCCCGCCGAGGCACGGCGGGTCAGCTTCCGGGCGCTGGACATCGAGCAGATCGGCCACGTCTACGAGGGCCTCCTGGATCACACCGCCAAGCGTGCGGGCGAGCCGTATCTGGGGCTGGCGGGGACTCGGGACAAGGAGCCGGAGATCACGCTGGCCGAGCTGGAGCGGCTGGCGGCGAATGGGGAGGCCGATCTGGTCAAGTTCCTCAAGGAGGAGACGGGCCGGTCGGAGTCCGCCCTCAAGAAGGGGCTCAAGGCCGAGATCGACGACGGGCTCGCCCGCCTCTTTTGGACCGCCTGCCAGGGGGACGAGGCGTTGTGGGGGCGGGTACGGCCGTTCGTCGGTCTGGTGCGGCTCGACAACTTAGGCTACCCGGTCGTCATCCCGAAGGGGAGCGTCTTCGTCACGGCGGGGACCGACCGCCGCAGTTCGGGCACGCACTACACGCCCCGCAGCCTCACGGAGCCGATCGTCCAGTACACGCTGGAGCCGCTAGTCTACTTCGGCCCGGCGGAAGGCATTCCGAAGGAGGAGTGGACGCTCCGGCCGGCGGCCGAACTGCTCGACCTGAAGGTCTGCGACATGGCGTGCGGGTCGGGGGCGTTCCTGGTCCAGG
Source organism: uncultured Planctomycetota bacterium (assembly GCA_963737655.1). GTDB lineage: Bacteria > Planctomycetota > Planctomycetia > Isosphaerales > Isosphaeraceae > JAQGHR01. Next base: position 1,531,767 of record CAVTTN010000002.1, read on the forward strand.
CGTGCCGCTACTTGTCGGAGCGGCTGGTGGAGGCGTGGGAGGAGGCCGAGGCACGGCATCCGGGGGTGCCGGGGATCACGCCCGAGGGGCACGCCTCGACGGGCCAGCCGGGGGAGATGCTGATCCCGAACGAGCCGGAGGAGCGGCTGGCCTACGCCCGGCGGCTGGTGGCCCAGCAATGCCTCTACGGCGTGGACAAGAACCCGCTCGCCGCCGAGATGGCCAAGCTGTCGCTGTGGCTGCTGACCCTGGCCAAGGACAAGCCGTTCACGTTCCTCGACCACGCCATCCGGTCCGGCGACTCGCTTGTGGGCATCTCGACGACCAACCAGTTGACGACCTTCTCGCTGAACGAGCAAGGGACCTCGACCCTCGGCGGCATCCTCATCAAGAAGCTGGACGCCCTCAAGCTGTTGCGAGAACAACTGGCCCACCTGCCGAACAACGACGCCGCCGACGTCGAGCGGAAGGAGCGGATGTTCGGCCACGTCCAGGATCAGACCAAACGCCTGACCTATGCGGCCGACCTCCTGATGGCAGCGTCCTGGAAGTCGATGCGGATCGAGGAACGGGAGCAACGCCTGAAGGAGACGCTATTTCAAGTCGATTACCGCATTAAGGAAGTAGACGCTGAGGAACTGGACGGAGAAGCCCGAGAAGCGTTGCGGAAGGAAGGAGTTCCCGCCCCGTTCCACTGGCCGCTGGAGTTCCCGGAGGCCCTCTTGCGAAAGGGGAAGCCGGGGTTCGACTGCTTCATCGGCAATCCGCCATTCATGGGAGGCCGATACATCAGTGGTGGCTTGGGGGAAGGCTACTTGGATTATCTGAAATCCTTCCTTGTATCAGACGTCAAGGGAAACTCGGATATTGTCGCCTACTTTTACACCAGGGCGCATTGCCTACTTCGTACCGGCGGCATTACGGGCTATGTCGGGACAAAGACTATTACGGAGGGTGACACCCTAGACGTCGGTCTGGCTAGGCTTGAACACAACGGTGCCGATTTCTTCTCAGCAGTGACATCTCGGAAGTGGCCCGGTTCCGCCTCAGTTATCTATGTGGCATTCCACTGGACGAAAGGTGAATGGCGAGGGCGACGAGACCTTGACGGGAAATCAGTAGATTACATAGGACCGCAGCTTAATGGCATGCTTACCCTTAAGCCAATGAAACTGGCTCAAATGGTACGCTCGTATCAGGGTTCATACGTCCATGGCATGGGGTTTTTCCTGTCTGCTGATCAAAAATCGGCCATCATCGAGGCCGACGAACGCAGTGCGGGATGCATTTATCCTTGTTTGACTGCGAGCGAGTTCAACTCCTCTCCGACAATGCTTGGCGACAGGTTCGTTATTTACTTCGCTGACGCCACGGAAGAAGAAGCTGCTGCCTTCGGCGCAGCTTTTCGTCACGTCGAAGCTAACGTGAAGCCTGATAGATTGAAAGTTGAAGGCTATTCTCTCGGGAAATACTGGTGGAGGTTCAAGTTTCCAACGGTGCCTTTGTACAAAGATATTTGGAAGGAACAGTCTGTTCTTGTTTGTCCTGTAGTGACAAAATATCTATCCTTTGCCTGGATTCCTTCCAGATTGGTCCTGCTAAACAAGATGTTTGCGTTCGTTGGTACATCAAATAAGCATTTTGCCACACTTCAGAGTAGCCTCTACGATGTCTGGGCGAGGCATTGGTCGGGAAGCCTCGGCGAGACTTTGCAGTTCGCTCCCAGCGATTGTTTCGACAACTTTCCTTTTGCGTTTGATGACCTTGAAACCGAGCGAATCGCCGTCGATTATCATCTTCACAGAAGCAGCCTAATGCTTCGGGACCAAGAGGGTCTTACCAAGACCTACAACCGCTACCACACCCCCACCGAATCAGCCGACGGCATCCGGCATCTTCGAGACCTCCACGTCGAGATGGACCGGGCCGTCGCCGCCGCCTACGGCTGGTCCGACCTCGACCTCGGCCACGGCTTCCACGAGACGAAGCAGGGCCTCCGCTTCACGATCAGCGAGCCGGCCCGCCGTGACGTCCTCGCTCGCCTGCTTCGGCTGAACCACGAGCGGTACGCCGAGGAGGTCAAGCGGGGCCTCCACGCCAAGAAGAAGGCCAAGGCCCCCTCGGGTAAGCGGGGCAAGGCCAAGGCGGCGTCCGACGGCCCCGGCCTCTTCGACGAGGAGGGCTGACCATTGGACGTGTCGGAGTTGCTCAAGGCCCTCCCGCTCGGCGAGGAGAAGGACTGGGAGTTCAAGTCGGCCAGAGGTGGCGTCCCCCGCAGCATGTGGGAGACCTACTCGGCGATGGCCAACACGGACGGCGGCTGCATCGTCCTGGGCGTCGAGAACGACGGCTCGGTGAGCGGGCTCGCCAACCCGGCTCAGACGAAGAAGACGTTCTGGGACACGCTCAATGACCGGGGCAAGGTCAGCGTCAACCTCCTCTCCGATGAGGACGCCCAGGCCGTCTCGGTCGGCGGCAAGTCCGTCCTGATGGTCCGGGTCCCGAGGGCCGATCGTCGTAAGCGGCCCGTGTATGTCGGCCTGAACCCGCTGACCGGGACGTACCGGCGGAACTACGAGGGCGACTACCACTGCACGCCCGACGAGGTGGGCCGGATGCTCGCCGACCAGGCCGAGGAGCCGGCCGATAGCCGCATCCTGGAGCACTTCGGCCTCGATGACCTGGACGAGGCCAGCTTGCAGCAGTACCGCCAGCGGTTCTCGGCCCGAGCCCCGACCCACGCCTGGCTGTCCACGGACCCGAAGGTGTTCCTCGCCAAGCTCGGTGCCTGGCGGAAGGACCGGGCGACCAAGCAGGAGGGGCTGACCGTCGCCGGCCTGCTCATGTTTGGCAAGGACGAGGCCATCCGTGATCCCGCCGCCCTTCCCGGCTACCACCTCGATTACCGGGAGAAGCTCTCGACCGACCCGAGCGAGCGCTGGACCGATCGCCTGACGATCGACGGCACCTGGGTCGCCAACCTGTTCCAGTTCTACCAGCGGGTCGTGCAGCGGCTCACCGCCGACTTGAAGATCCCGTTCCAACTGGAGGCGAACCTCGCCCGCAAGGACTTCACGATCGTCCACGAGGCCATCCGGGAGGCCCTGGCGAACGCCCTCATCCACGCCGACTATCGGGGCCAGGGCGGCGTCGTGATCGAGAAGTACCGGGACCGCTTCGAGCTTTCGAACCCCGGCCCGCTGCTGCTCTCCCTCGACCAAATCTGGGCCGGGAGCGTCAGCGAATGCCGCAACAAGTCCCTCCAAAAAATGTTCTTCATGATCGGTGGCGGCGAGCAGGCCGGCTCGGGGATCGACAAGATCCGCCAGGGCTGGCAGTCGCAGCACTGGCGTCTTCCGAGCATCCGTGAGCAGGTCCAGCCCGACCGGGTGCGGGTCATCCTGCCGATGGTCAGCCTCCTGCCGGAAGATTCCCTGCGACGTCTCCGTAAGGTCTTTGGTGCCAAGTTCAACCGGCTGAATAGCGCCGAGGTCCAGGCCCTCGTGACCGCCGAACTCGAAGGTTCGGTCTCGAACCGCCGCCTCCAGGAGATATGTGAGGAGCACCCCGCCGACCTGACGAAGCGCCTGCACGGGCTCGTGGCCAGGGGATTCCTGCGGCAGGACGGCCAGAAACGGACGTCCTATCGCCTGCCGGGCTCTCCCGATCAGCGGCCCTTCGGGTTGTTACATTCGGGGACCGACTCCTCACACAAGGGGGACTCCTCACACAACGGGCCGGAGGACTTGTCACACAAGCTGGACGAGCTTCCGCCCAAGGTGCTGGCGAAGCTGAAGGCGTTCGCCGCCCCGGCCCAGCAGAGCCCCCGCCTCCCCGTTGAGGAGACCCGCAAGGTCATCCAGCAGCTTTGCGAAGGGCGTTACTTCACGGCGGCGGACCTCGCCCAGTTGATGAATCGGAACCCGAACAGCCTGCGGAACCGCTTCCTCACGCCCATGGTCGATGAGGGCCTCCTGGAGCGGAAGTATTCGGAGGAGCCCAATCGGCCGGACCAGGCGTATACCACGAAGCGGTGAGGAGACGGCCTTGAGCGAAATCGTGTCAAATGCAGCTTCGTCATCGCAGCTCCGTGCCGAACTCGAAGCCATGGTCCTCGGCGACCTGCTCGGCCCGGCCGGTGGCGAGGACGAGGAGCTGACCGAACGCACGGTGCGGGACCGCTACCTCGTCGGCGTCCTGGCCCCGAGCCGATCCGGGACGACGGCCGCCAAACCATCGGCAGAAGACGAAGACGACGAGGACGCCCCCCTCATCCCCGACGAACTTTCGGAGGGGGGCAGCGATACGGCCGACGACGGCAAGGCCGACGCCGACACCCCGGTCGCCCAGGCGTTCCTGCCGTCCTCGTTCGGCCTGACCTTCTGCGTCGATCACGCCGAGTCGTCCATCCGGGTCACGGCCTCCTGGGGGCAATACAAGCGGGAGAAGCGGGACGACCGTGAGGACCACCGGGGCAACCCGCTGCGGGTCTGGAAGCGGTATCCCAGGGCAGGCACCATCGCCATCCCGCTGAAGGACGGCCCGATCCCACCGACGGCCCCCGACCCCCTGTTCCCCGACATCCTCGTCCAGGGTCAGGTCCGCAAACGGGACAGCCACTTCGCCGTCACGCTCTTCCTCGTCAACGCCCAGGAGGAGGGGCGGCCCAAGGACGAGTCCCACGTCTTCCAGCCGAAGCTCGTCGTCACCGCCGACGGCGACCGGGCGGTCTTCTGCAAGAGGGGCACGGTCGGCCCGAACGACGACCTCGAAGAGCGCCTCACGGCGATGCTCTACCGGCACCACGTCGAGTACGCCGTCGGCCACGGCATCAGCGTCCACGCCAAGGCCCCCGAGGGCTCGTCCTGCGGTGCGACGAGGATCGAGACCGTCCTGGTGCCGTCCCACGAAGTCCCCAGTACCACACCCCCCACCGAGGCCGACGCCGACGAGAACCCCGCCTTCGCCGGGCTCGCCGGGCTCGTCCTCGACATGAAAACCCTGGCCGAGGCCACCCCCAAAACGCTCCCGGCGATGCTGGCCCCGCTGGTGGCCGCCTACCGGGCCTGGATCGACCGGGAGGAGGCCCGGCTCGCCGACCCCGCCGAGGGACTCTCCCCCTTCGGCGATGCGGGCCGGGTCGCCATCGACAACTGCCGCCTCACCCTCCGGCGGATCGAGGGGGGACTGGGGCTGCTGGCCGACGACCCGCAGGCGTTCGAGTCGTTCGCCTTCATGAACCGGGCCATGTGGCTCCAGCGGACCCACTCCCTCAAGTCCGAGCGGGTGCGGCGGGGCGAGTCGTTCGAGTTCGAGACGGACATCGACCTCCCGCACAACCGGAGCTGGCGTCCATTCCAGATCGCCTTCATCCTGCTCAACCTGCCGGGAGTCACAAAGCTCGACCACCACGACCGGGGCGTCGGCCCCGAGGCCCTGGCCGACCTCCTCTTCTTCCCCACCGGCGGCGGCAAGACCGAGGCATACCTGGGCCTCTCCGCCTACACCATGGCCTTGCGGCGATTGCAGGGCACGGTCGCCGGGCGGGTCGGCGAGGAGGGCGTGGCGGTCCTGATGCGGTACACCCTCCGCCTGCTGACCATCCAGCAGTTCCAGCGGGCCACGGCCCTGCTCTGCGCCTGCGAATGGATTCGCCGCAAGGCCCTGGAGCAAGGGGACGCCCGCTGGGGCAGGACGCCGTTCCGCATCGGCCTCTGGGTCGGTCGCCGGACCACGCCCAACCGGACCGACGACGCCGTGGAGGCGATCAAGCAGGCCCGAGGCAACCAGTTCGTCGGCGGCGGGGTCGGCACGCCGTACCAGCTCACGACCTGCCCCTGGTGCGGCAGCGCCATCGAGGCGGGCAAGCACCTCGACGCCAAGCCCTACCCCCACGGGTCGGCCCGCACGCTGACCTACTGCGGCGACAAGTTCGGCCAGTGCCTCTTCAGCCGCCGCCAGGCCGCCGAGGAGGGCCTGCCGGTCGTCGTGGTGGACGAGGAGATCTACCGGAGGCTGCCGACCCTCTTGATCGCCACGGTGGACAAGTTCGCCCAGATGCCGTGGAAGGGCGAGGTCCAGATGCTCTTCGGCAGGGTCACGGGACGCTGCGAGCGGCACGGGTTCAAGTCGCCGGAGATCGAGGACTCCACCTTCCACCCCCGGTCGAACATGGGCCTCCCCTCGGCCCGGCTGGTGGAGCACCCGCCGCTCCGCCCGCCCGACCTGATCATCCAGGACGAACTGCACCTGATCAGCGGCCCGCTCGGCACGCTCGTCGGCCTCTACGAGACGGCCATCGACGAACTCTGCACCTGGGAGGTGGGCGGCAAGAAGGTCCGCCCCAAGGTGATCGCCTCGACGGCGACGATCAAGAACGCCGACGTGCAGGTGCGGAGCCTCTTCCTGCGGACGGTCAACGTCTTCCCGCCGCCGGGCCTCGACGTGCGGGACAACTTCTTCTCGATCCAGCGGGAGCCCTCGGCGGAGGAGTTCGGCCGCCTCTACCTCGGGATCTGCGCCCCCGGACGGCGGCTGAAGGCAGCCCTGATCCGGGTCTACGTGGCCCTCCTCTGCTCGGCCCAGTCCCTCTACGAGAAGCACGGCAAGACGGTCGATCCCTGGATGACCCTCGTCGGCTACTTCAACTCCATGCGGGAACTCGGCGGGATGCGCCGCCTGGTGGACGACGACGTGTTCACCCGCTGCCGCAAGCAGGACCGCCGGGGACTGGCGAAGCGTTACTTCAACGGCGAGTATCTCGCCGAATTGACCAGCCGCATCCGGTCCGAGGAAATCCCCCAGACCCTCGACCGACTGGAGGCGGGCTTCGACCCCGAACTCGAAGAGAAACGCAAGGAAGCGTTCAAGACCAAGGACTACAAGAACATCCCCAAGAAGCCGCTCGACGTGCTCCTGGCCACGAACATGATCTCCGTCGGCGTGGACGTGAAGCGGCTGGGGCTGATGGTCGTCGCCGGGCAGCCCAAGGCGACCGCCGAGTACATCCAGGCTACCAGCCGGGTCGGCCGGAGCTTCCCCGGCCTGGTCGTCACCGTGTTCAACTGGGCCAGGCCCCGTGACCTGTCGCACTACGAGACCTTCGAGCACTACCACTCGACGTTCTACAAGCACGTCGAGCCGCTCTCGGTGACGCCCTTCTCGCCGGGGGCCTTGCAGCGGGGCCTGGCGGGGCTGCTGGTCTCGATGGTCCGGCTCCGGGGCACCGAGTTCAACGCCAACGAGACCGCCTCCCGGATCAGCACGAGCAATCCTTTCGTCCAGGACGCCATCGAGGCGATCGCCCGGAGGGCCGAGCTGATCGGCGACGGCTCCAAGACCGGCGACTCCTGCCGGGCCGAGTTGCTGAGCAAGGCCGACCTCTGGCAGGCCGAGGCCCAGAACGACACGGGCGGGCGAGTCCTGACATACACCGAGCCCCACGGCCCGGATGGCCCGAAGAAGGGGACGACCGTCAAGCTCCTGCACAGCCCCGGCATGGACCGCTGGCAGGAGTTCACCTGCCTGAACTCGCTCCGGGAGGTCGAGCCGGGCGTCAAGTTCATCGTCAGCGACGGCGGCCTCGACGATGTGAACGCCAGGGAGCCCGAAGCGACCCCGGAAGGGGCCGGGGAGGTGATCGCATGAGCCTCTCCAGCCACATGAGGAAGTCGGAGGTCGGGGAGGTCCGGCCCAGCCAGGCCCTCACCACCTATGGGATCGGCTCGCTGGTCGATCTGCCGAACCTCTCGGTGCTCGTCATGGGTTTGGACGACTGGCAGGCCGCCCACGCCACCGAGATCGCCGAGGAGCGGCTCCTCCGCTCGGCCAGGTCGATCCTGGGGCCGCAGGTATCCCGGCTCTTGACGCCGCCTCGTGGGGCGGAATCCCAGGGTTCGCAGACGAACTGGTTCGACGAATCCCGCCAGATCGGCGTGCCGGTGGCCCCGTTCCCCCGCTGGATGGTCTGCTCCAGTTGCCGCCTGCTGGCCCCGATCAGCTCCGGCCTCTTCGAGCCGAAGACCCCGCCCTATCGACCGGACCGGGCCAGCTACGTCCACAGCTGTAACAGCAAGGGCCGTGCGCCGCTCGTGGTCCCGGCCCGCTTCATGGTGACCTGCGAGCACGGCCACCTCGACGACTTCCCCTGGGTCGAGTTCATCCACCAGGGATCGACCGACTGCAAGGGCCTGCTCTACCTCTACGAGGTCGGGGCCAGCGGCGAGGCCCTGGACGTGGAGGTCAAGTGTGACGGGTGCCAGACCCGCCGCCGGATGGGCCAGGCGTTCGGCCCGAACAACCGCACGTCCATGCCCACCTGCCGGGGGAGGCGGCCCCACCTGCGGGACTTCGACCCCGGCGGCTGCGACCAGGATCACGTCAAGCCGATGCTCCAGGGGGCGTCGAACCTCTGGTTCCCCATGCTGATCTCGGCACTTTCCGTCCCGCAGGCCACCGACGACCTCGGCAGGCTGGTGGAGGAGAACTGGGTCGTCCTGGAGAAGGTCACCAGCGTCGAGGTGCTCAAGGCGTTCCGGCTCATCGGCCAGCTGAAAGACCTCAACAAGTACGGCGACGAGCCGATCTGGGCGGCGATCCAGAAGAAGGCCGAGGGGACGGTCGAGGAGCCCGACGACCCGGACGACCTGAAGTCGCCCGAGTGGCGGGTCTTCTCCAACCCGTCGAAGGCCCAGGAGAGCCGCAGCTTCAAGCTCCGCCCGGTGCGAGCCCCCGGCCTCCTACGCCGCCTCCTTCGAGAAGGTCGTCCTCGTGGAGAAGCTGCGTGAGGTCCGGGCGCTCGTCGGCTTCACCCGCCTCGTCTCGCCTCGGGACTTCGACAGCCCCGCCGAGGTGCCCCCGGAAAACCGGGGGAGGCTGTCCCGCAGAGACCCGGCGTGGCTCCCGGCCTGCGAGACTCGGGGGGAGGGCATCTTCTTCCAGTTCTCCGAGCCGGCGATCCAGGCTTGGGCCGAGCGGAGCCACGCCTACGAGCGGGAGTTCGAGCTGGCCTACCAAGACTGGCGGGTCGGCAAGGGGCTCGACCCGAACCAGGGCTACCCCGGCATCCGCTACGTGCTCCTGCATTCGTTCGCCCACGCCCTGATCCGCCAGCTGGCCATCGAATGCGGCTACACCAGTGCGTCGATCGCCGAGCGGATCTATTCGAGGAACCCGTCGGACGGCGACCCGATGGCGGGCGTGCTGATCTACACATCGGCCCCCGACAGCGAGGGTACACTCGGCGGCCTCTGCGCCCTGGGCGAGCCGGACAAGCTCGGGCGGCACATCCGCCGGGCGTTGGAGAAGGTGGCGCTGTGTGCCTCCGACCCGCTCTGTTCGGAGCACCCCGTCGGCGGCGGCGAGAAGCTCCACGGGGCGTCGTGTCACTCCTGCTCGTTCCTGCCCGAGACCTCGTGCGAGCGGGGCAACAAGTTCCTGGACCGGGCGGCGCTGGTGCCGACGGTGGAACGCACCAACCTCTCCTTCTTCCGGCCGGAACTATGAGCCCGGAGCGGCGTCTCATCGAGTCGGCCTACGCCCTGGCGTGCGGCCTGCCGGGCGGTACGGTCGAGGCCCTGGCCACGGCGATCCTCTCTTGCCCAGAAAGTTCGCTGCGGGCCGAGGTCGCCCGGCGGATCGCCCATCACGAGCACCGGGATCTGGCCCTGGCCTTCGTGGACCGTTGGCGGGAGGAGTCGGGGGAGATCGACGCCCGGACGGTGGCCGTGGCGCTCCAGACGGCGGCCCATGCGGAGCGGGCGCATCGGGACTCGCATTCGGTCGAGCCGGTCTGGACCGGCCCCGACGCCGGGGTCGTGCCGTTCCGCCGCACCGAGCAGGCGATCCTCCAGGTCCTCGACGCCGCCCGGACCCGGATCACGCTGGTGAGCTTCGCCGTCTACAAGATACCCAACGTGGCGAAGGCCCTCGTGAAGGCGGCGGGGCGTGGCGTCCGGCTGACGGTCGTGGTGGAGACCCCCGACCGGATCGAGGGCCAGGGCGAATACAGCACGATCCGGGCATTGGGGCGGGAGGTGGCGGGCTGCTCCACGGTCTACTACTGGCCCCAGGAGAATCGTCGAGTCGGGGAGAACGGCAAGTTCGGCATCCTGCACGTCAAGTGCGCCGTGGCCGACGGCGAGTGGATGTTCCTCTCCTCGGCGAACCTCACCCGGCAGGCGTTCACGATCAACATGGAGCTGGGGATGCTCGTCCGGGGCGGGTCCATGCCGAATCGTGTGGAGCGGCAGTTCGATCAGCTCGTCCACGACGGTCACCTGAAACAAATCTGAGATCGCAATCCGTCGGCCCCCGAGGTCGCCTACCGGGACCACCTACGACGGTCGCGGGAGGAGCACAGGTCCGAGATGGTCATGCCGAGCCCGACGCAGGCGAAGGTCGAGGAAATGTTCCCGTCTATCGCCAAGTATGTCGCAGGGTACGGCTACGTCGAGATCGGCGACCAGGAGGGTTTCGGCTTCGTGGTGCGGGCGCTCGGTTATGGAGGGCTGGACTTCGAGGACGACCGATGCGACACGCTGGCCGTGGCGATGGCCATGCTGGAGGCGGGATTGAGCCGTTGGTTCGCGGATCGTAGCTGGCCATACCCCGAAAGCGGATGTTCAGGATGCAAGGATAGTCAAGAAACGCCTTGAATTCAGGAGGATTCGGCGACACGGCTGATTCATTACCGAACACTTTATGTTTAAGTGCGAGGATCTCAACATCTAAAATCGAAACAGTGTTACATAATTTGTTCAGTAGAAATCATCGAACCGTCTAGAAACGCCGCGGATTCCGAAATCTCTTCAGTACACATTTGCTTTCGGGGGTGTGAACGGCTACAGAAAAAGCAAACAAAGGATGACGTGTTTATATTCGGAGGCGTCCACCGAACCCCGGAGCTTATCGGCGGCCTGCCAGAGGGTGTCGGCGAAGTCGAGTGGACTTCCCGAGTCGAGGGCGAGCTTCTCTTGGGCCATGCGATCACGAATTCATGAGAAAGTTGGGGCCGGTTACCCCGCGAAGGATGGGGGACGGAACCCGGGTCCCTGAGAGCTGTTAAGACCCCCGATGGGTTGAGGGTCGCATTCTCTAACATCGATCGCGGACAGTCAATAAGCCGGCTGGCGGCCGTAGCTCAAGCCTTGAGGTCGGAGCACGCGCGGACCATCGCGACAATGCCAGCGCGGACGGCCTCGGGCAACCGCTCCCAACGTTCCACGATCAGGGCGAAGCCGGGATCGGCGGATGTCTTACGCTTGTCAAGGCGCAAGGAAGGGGCAAGCTCCGGGTCGGCTAGATGCAACTGGTTTGAGGTGCTGTTCTTGCGCGAGCAGGGCGGCTGACTCTTAATCAGCGGGTTGTAGGTTCGAGTCCTACGGGGGGCACTAGCAGAGCGCGGCATCCGCCGTGCAAAACCCGTGCACCGGTAAACGGTTGCGACCGACCCATCGGGGGCTGGTCGCAACCTTTCTTGTTGTTTTCACGCATCGGCTGTGCAGCGGAAATCCACCGCCGCGCATGATCAGCGCACCGCGGATTCGGCCTCGTCGCCGGAGCCTGGAGCCTCTTCCGCTTCGTCTCAGTTCGCGGCCATCGTGATCCGTCCTTCCCGACCTCCTTGGCCGATCGACCTGGAGGCGCGCCCTGGCAGGGCAGGGCAGGGTGGACTGCCGCGGCCTCGGGCCGGTGGAGCGGGGTTCGGGGCGCGAAGTCGTTCCGGGGCAGGATGATTTGTGGGGCATGTCTGATCGCGTATGATGGCCTCGGGCGAACCGGTCCTCGCCCATGAGGGCGGCGAAGGACCTTTCCGTGTTCGAATCCAGGCCCGCATGACGCTCCCCGATGGAAGACGCTTGATCGTGGCCCCGGGGATCCTTGAGGAGCCGAACCCCGAGGGTCGCGTATTGCTCTGGGTTCCCGGTCGGCCGGTCGAGGGGGGACGGCTGTGGGACCGAGTGGGGGTCCGGCCCCGGGCCCCGATGACGGTCGATCGAGGGGTTTGCTCGGTCGAGGTCACGTCGGTGGAGCACCGCCAGCGCGTTGCCGGCCGGCTGGCGCGATGGCTCGGCGTCGGCTCGTCGAAGGGGGCCGACCGGAGTCTCCGCCTGCCCACGGGCGAGGTCGCGGAGCCTTCGGGGAACCGGAGGACGGATCGTCGGCTCGCCTGGCCCAAGGACTCGTCGGGGAGGCTGGACGAGCAGGAGGTCCGTGCGATCTGGCCGGGGCGTCGGGAGGTCCTCGCGATCGGCCCTGAGCTTTTCCTGGTCGGAGGGCTCGGGCCGGAGGAGCCTCCGGCCTCGGAGGTGGAGCCCCGGGTGGACGCCTCGAACGAGTCGTCGCCGAGGGCCCTGGCCGAGCGATCCCGGGATGAGGCCCGCCGGTCCGGGGACCTGGCCCGGGAGGTCGATGCCTTGATCGACCTGGGGGCCTCGCTCTTGAAAAACGGCGAATCCTCAAGGGCCGCGGAGGTCTTGTGCGAGGCGGTCCGCGCGTCGAAGAAGCTCGCGGACGCGCCGAGGAAGGCCGATGCCCTGACTCACCTCGGGATGGCCATGCTCGCCACGCGGAGGCCCCTCCGGGCGAGGATGCTCCTGAGGCCGGCCCTGAGTCACGCCCGGAGGGTCGGCGATCCGTTCGCCGAGAAGCTGGTCCTCGAACACCTGGGGATCGCTCAGATCGGCTCGGGGGAGGCCGAAGACGCCCTGATCGGGTTCGATCGCGCCCGCTCCCTCGCGGCGGAATTGCGAGACGGTCGGCAGGAGGCGAGCGTCCTGTGGCGGGCCGCGATCCTCCTGGCGGAGATGGGCCGACGCGATCGGGCGATCGCCTCGGCGGAGGCCGCCGTGGGCGTGATGAGGCGCGAACATCACCCCGCCGCCGAATGGTATGCCGGGCACCTCGCAAGCTTCCGCGACCGGGCCCCGTCGCCCCACCCGGGAGGGTCGATCGACGCGATTCCGGCTTCGTCCGAGGGAGGTCCAGGGCTGCTGAGGATGGCGCTCACGGCCGCGAAGGCGATGAAGGCATTCGTCGGCTCGGGTTTCCGGAGGACTCCGCCCGAGGGGTATCGGGCGCGGCTGGCGGTCTGTTCGCGATGCGAGCACCACACGGGCATCCGCTGCCGCCTTTGCGGATGCCTGACGGCCGTGAAGGCCGGGATGCTCCACGAACGCTGCCCGGCCGGGCGATGGCCGTCGTGACGAGGACGGCCGGTCCCTCGGATCGCCGGAGCGAGAGCGGGGCCTCGAAGGCGAGGCCCCGGCAAAGCCGACCCGAGGGTGACGACCGAACGCCTCGGGCCGCTTCGCTCACCGGGTCGCCCCGGGACGACGACGGCGGCGGAGGCGGCGGGCCGCCAGGATCGACCCGCCGACCAGGCACGCCGCAAGCGAGGCCGGCTCGGGCACCGAGCGGACGTGGACCGTGGCGGGGGTATAGCTGGGGTCCAAAGAACTGGAGTCCCCCGCATCGAAATAGGTGTTCGCGCCCCTGACCAGGACGATCTGGTAGCTATCCCCGGAAGCGGTGCTTGGGACCTGGAAGCTGACCGTCGCCAGGTAGGAGAAGGGCCCGCCCGAGGTCGCCGGGAGGGGCACGAACCCGGTTACGGAGTCGTCCGAGTCGCCGCCGGAGATCGTGTCGTTGGCGTAGACCGTCGGCGTGGGCGCCCCGAAGAACGGGATCGACGTCGGTACGTTGTCCTGGTTGCTGCTCTCCTGATAGAACACATAATTCGGATTGCCATACGGATCCGACTGCCCCGGAGTGAACTGGAGCAGGGCCGTCGGAGACCCGATCGGCACGATCTGGAGTTGCAGGCCGAAGTCGGCGAGAGTGTCGCCGGCGTTGCTGGTGATCAGGAAGTCCATGGTCCCGGTGTCTCCGGGATTCAGGGTGACGTCGGCCGCGCTGATGATCACGTCGGCGTTGGCCCCGGTCGCGATCAGGGCGACCATCAGCGCGGCGAGGGCGGTAGCACGCGGGGATAAGTTCACGTCCAAGGGTCCTTTCTGGAAAAGGTCGAACTCGAGTCCGGAGTCGTCAGTGCGCCGGGGACGGCCCCCGGTGTCGGAGTCGGGCGAGGGACGCGGGATGGGTGATCCGGCCATGGAACAGGGACTTCACCTTCGGCCGGGCGAGTCGGGCCGCCGTGGAAGGGATCTGGACCTCGGGCCGGACCCCAGGGGTCGCCATCGCCGTGTTGACCGGAGGGGCCACCGCCCCTTGCGGCGGTCCTCCGGCGCGGGCCGGGCCGGCGATCGTGGCGAGGGCGGCATCGTGGGCCGCGAACCGAGCGGGCTTCCCGATCGAGGAGGAACGAAGAGGCGAGGACTCGCCCGTCAACGGCGGGGCGGCGATCGTTGTGGCGATCCCGGAGGCGGCGAGGACCTCGCCGACGTCCTGGGCCGTCGGCGACCGCCGGACGCCCAGGCCGAGAGTCGTGTCCATCAGGTCGGTCGGATCGGCGTCGTCGGGCAGGCTCAGGACGTGGCCGAGCTCGTGTTCGAGGACCGTGAGCAGGTCCACCCGCCCCGCTGGCACCGGTCCCGACGAGGCAAGGGACCAGGCGTGCCCGGCGGCGGTCTGGTTGATCGTGACGAGGCCGGGGGTCTCGAACCCGAGGATCGTCGAGCCGAGATTGCTCACGGTCACCCCGACGCCGCTGAGCCTGCGGAGATCCGCCGTGTCGAGCCCCGCGGCCTGCCAGGCGGCAATCGCCCTCGGCAGCAAGGCCCGAACGTCCGCCTGGGTCACCGGGGTCGCCGACCCCGGCCCGGCGGCCGGTCCGGCGAAGATCTGGAAGGCCGGGAAGTTCGTCGGCGGGTTGGCGCCCACGGTGTCCTTGGCGTTGGAGGCCGACGAGGCCTCGGTCCGGTCCAGCGCGTTGACGCCGCCGTCGCCGTTGACGTCGGCCTCCAGCAGGGCGCCGGAGGAGCCGAACGCGCCGTTCACGTTGTTGATGTCGGTGGTATCGACCTTCTTGTCGCCGTTGGTGTCGCCCAGGAGTCGGAAGAACGGGAGCCAGACGACCTGACCCTGGCTGGGGTCCCCCTTGGGGTCGATCCCCAGGGCGAACCAGCCGTCGCCGAAGGTCGTCTTCGGGCTGCCGGTCCCCGGGACGCCCGACTCGGTCAGCAGGCTGGTGATCCCGTTCTTGCCGAAATCGATCGACAGGTCGGTGCCCGAGAGGGTCACGAGGGCCGTCGTCCCCGGGCCGAAGAGGTTCACGGTCCCCTGGGGCGAGGTCGCCGGGGTGGGGGCCTTGCCGTACCAGAGCAGCTCGACGAATTGCCCCGGGCTGGTCTTCAGGCCGCCGGCCAGGCCCGAGGGCACCTGGTTGAAGTTGACGTCGAGGTAGCGGATGTAGGACCGCTCCGCCAGGTTCTGCTCGACCGAGAACGAGGAGACGGCCAGGGCCGCCTTGAAGGTCTCGCCGAGGGTGAGGTCGGCCGCGCCCGGAGTGGCCTGCGCCTTGTTCTGGTCGTCCACCCCGATGCTGAAGAACGCGTAGGTGTGGGGCAAGTTATCGCCCAGCGCCTGATAGCTCGTCGTGCCCGAGTAGACGCCCGAGCCATCGGGCGGGCCGACGACGATCGGCCCGACCGAGGCCGGAGCGCCGCCGTCGATCGACACGTAAACGGCCAGCGACGCGATCGACCCCGCCGGGTTGCCCGTGTTCCGGTCGGGGGTGAAGCCCGACCAGTTCAGGGTGAACGTGCCGGCGGTGGCGTTGTAGGACGACGACCCGAGGACGTGGGTGACCGGCGGGTTGAGGTCGGGCACGCTCGTCCCGGCCTCGCTGGTCACTCCGTTCTTGGGCTCGACGTTCCCGGCGACGTCGGTGACCTGGCTATAGAAGCTGTAAAGGTTCCGATCCGACCCGACGAACGTGAACGGCACGGTGCCGGAGGCCGAGGCCCCGACCGTCCGGGTCGCGTCCAGGTGGAACGGCTGGTTGTTGATCGACACATAAAGCGAGACCGAGGCGACCCCCGATCCCGCGACCCCGCCGAGTCCGGCCGGATCGGCGTAGGTGACCGACACGGTGAAGGTGTCGGACGCCTGGCTGATCCCCAGGTTGTTGACGACGTGGCTGGTCGGCGAACTGAGATCGACCAGGGCCGTGAACGAGGCGGTTGCCGAGGTCCCGTTCAGGGACGTGGTGGCGCGGAGGTCGTGGGGGCCTTCCGAGAGGTTCAGCGGCAGGCTGAACGAGGTCCCGCTGACCGTCGCGTTGCCCAGGTCCTTGTTGGCGGTGACGTCGAAGATGTCCACGCTCGTCCCGGAGGTCGCGACCTGGCCCGAGATCGTCACCGAGCCGGTCCGGGTGACTCCGTCGGAGGACGAGGTGCCGGTGTCGGGGCTGATCGCCAGGTTCGTGGCGGAGGAGGCCGACGGCACGACCGTCACGTCGGCCTCGGCGGAGGTGGGCGAATTGGGGTTCGTCTGGTCGAGGCCCGTGATGCTGGCCAGGTCCTTCAGTGTCTGGCCGGCCGTCCCGAGGTTCACCGTGGCCGAGAGCGTCAGGGTCACGCCGGCGCCCCCGGCGGGAAGGCTCGGGATCGACCAGAGGCCGGTCGACGGGTTGTAGGTGCCGGGCCCCGAGGACGAAACCAGGGTGAGCCCGGCGGGCAAGAGGTCCTGGACCGTCACGTTGGTCGCGTCGGCCGGGCCGGCGTCGGTGAGGGTCACCGTGAATTTGACCGGGCCTCCCTCGTGCTGGGAGGGGTGATCGACCGAGTTCGAGAGGGTCAGGCTCGCGACGGTCTGGACCTCCATCCAGGTCACCGAGGCGTGGCCCATCCCCGAGTTCCCGGCGAAATCGACGAGCTTGGTGGCGTCCACCGTCAGCACGAACGCGCCGGTGGTCGCGGTGAACTTCGCCAGGCCGGAAATCTTGTAGGTCGGCACGGCCGTCCCGGAGACGGCCGTCACCTTCACGCTGGAGTCGAGCGCGACGGGGTTGCCGTTGAGCGTGAGGATCAAGGCGGACGAGTCGAACGTCGCCACCGGCTTGTTCAGGACGACGGTCTCGGTATCCAGGGGCGAGGCCGGCGGGTTCGGGACGACCGGGGCCAGCCCGACCACCACCGGCGGGGCCACGTCCACGAACACGTCGAAGGTCCCCAGGGCCGAGCCGTTGCCGGCGAGGTCGAACGCCTGGGCGGTCAGCTCGTGGAGGCCGGGGGTCAAGTTCAAGGTCCGGCTGAACGACTGGCCGACGAGGAAGGCGTCGCCGAAGTAGGTCGAGGTCGTCGCGTCCTCCAGGCGAACTTCCACCGTGTTCGCATCGACCGAGCCGGAGAAGGTCACGGAGGGGGAGGCCGTGAGCTCGCTCCGGCCTCCGTCGCTGGGGTTGGCCCCCTCATCGGGGCTGATCGCCAGGTGAAATGGCGTGGTGGGGACCGTCAGGTCAAGCACCCAGGACGCGCTCGCCGGGGCGGCCAGGAGGTTGCCGGCGGGGTCCTTGATCAGGCCGTTGCCGACGGTGAAGGTGTAGGTCCCCTCGATCGACTGTGGCCAGTTGATCCCGCTGATGATGTAGGTGTTGGGCGGGGCGAGCGGGTCGGTGTCGGGGGCGATGGCCGCCCGATTGTCGAGCAGGTTCGGGGTCGTCACCCCGGCGACGGTCCGCGTGAGGCTCAGGCTGCCCAGGCCGAAGCTCGAGGCGTCGATCGGCTCGGAGACGGTGACCGTGAGCGTCGGGACGACGATGTTCCGAGGGGTCTGCGGCTGCTGGAGGCTCACGATCGTCGGCGGGGTGGTGTCCATCCTCCACGAGGTCGAGTCCGTGCCGACGACCGGGCTGCCCCCGGCGTCGAGGATGCCGGCCGTCCCGACCGAGAAGAGGTACGAGCCCTCGGCGATGGTCAGCGAGGAGGGCAGCGCCACGTCGTAGCTGCCGCCCGCGATGTTGGTGATCGTCACGCCGCTGGCGGGGCCGATGAGGTTCGCGCCTCCGTCCAGGCTCAGGCTGAGGTTCGCGACGGTGAAGCTCGTCGGGTTGATCGGGCCGGAGAACGTCACGGCCACGTGGGAGACCGGCGCGTTTCTCGCGGTTGGCGAGACGTTCTGGACCGTCACGTTCAGGTGGGAGGAATCCATCGTCCACGAGGTCGAGGCCGAGCCGGCGCCCGGGTCGCCCAGGCCGTCGGCGACCCCGACGGCGGTGACGGTCAGGGCGTAGCCGCCGTCGGCCGTCGTCAGGGGGGCCAGCCCGCTGATCCGGTAGGTGCTCCCGGAGACCAGGGCGATGGACACCCCGCCGTCGATCAGGTTCGGGCCCCCGTTGAAGGAGAGGTCCAGGTTGTCCGCCGGGGTGAACGTCGCGAGGTCGATCGGCTCGTTGAAGGTCACCGTGAGCGCATCGACCGGGCGCTGACGGTCGAGGGCTTGACCGCCTGGAGCGCGGTGATCGCGGGCGTCACGGCGTTCGGGTTCACATAGGTCACGTCGTAGGTGATGGTGACGGGCGACGCGTTGTAGTCGAGGAGGTGGAGGTCGGTCTCGGCGGTCACGAAGCCGTCGGACGTGATGTTCTGGACGGTGTTCCACACGTCGTCGCCGACCCGGAGGCCCAGGCCGTCGCTTCGCTCGACGGCACTCAGGACGAGGTTGCCGCCGGAGGGATCGACGATGCGGAAATAGCCCCATCCGGCCGGCATGGTGGCCGTGATCCGGTAGGTGTGGGCCGACAGGGCGGTCACGCTCACGCCGGTCGCCGGGGCTACTGGCGCCTGGGTCCCATCGCTCAGGTAGAGGCCGTCCGGCGCCCCGAGCGAGCCGGGGAGGTCGCTGACCAGGAAGTCCTGGACGCCGTCATCCTGGATCGGGGCGGTGGGCGGGTTGCCCACGTAGCCGGCCTCGACCATGTGGACGAGGTTGTGGATGTTCACGCCATCGATCAGGGAGGTCGCGGCGCCTCCCAGGGCGTTGTCGTGCTGGTAGGTGGCGGTGAAGTTCTCGAAGTAGCCGGCGAGGGTCGAGGTCAGGATGAAGGCCGCCGTGGACGTCCCCCCCGGCTGGATGTCCCCCAGGTCGGCCGTCAGCGACGGCGAGGTCGGCTGGCCGTTGACCGTGGTGCCGTCGATGTGGAAGCCCACGAGCAGGCCCTGGGCGTTCTCGATGATCTTGGGCTGGGCCGAGGTGATGCTGAAGGCGTTCGCCGGGCCCTCTCCGATGTTCGTGACCTGGAGGCCGAGGGCGAACGGCACCGAAGGCTGGATGACCGCCGGGGTGAGGGCATCTTGACCCTCGACCTGCTGCTGCCAGAAGTAGTTCAGGACCAGGTCCGGGCTCGGCTGGACGGTGATCTGAGCCGGCAGGAGGGGCACGGTGATGACCGTGCCATCGGCCTCGGTGTAGGTCAAAGTGCCGCCGACCGCGTACTGAGTGGCGACCGCGGGCGCCGCCTGGAGGGTCGGGATGATGATGTACTGGGCGGTCCCCTCGGCCGGAGAGCCGTCCTGGTTCGCCGAGCCGAGGGTCCAGAGGCCGTCCTCCCCGGTCCCGAAGCCGGTGAGGTTGGGAGTCTCGACGAAGAACTTGTCGCTGGCCTCCTGGGCCACTCCGTTGGGCCCGGGGACGGTCTGGACGTCGAGGTGGATCTGGACGTCGTGGAGTCCGGCGGTGTCGCTGTTGTCCAGGGTCAGCGTGCCCCGGAAGGCGTCGCGGGTGAAGACGGCGGACTGGTCGATCTCCACGCGGACCTGCGCCTTGACCGTCGGGGAGGTCGGGATGGTCCAGGTGAACGGCGTGTAGTAGGGCGTGATCGGTCCGCCGCCGCCACCACCCCCGCCGCCGCCACCCCCGCCGCCGCCACCTCCACCGCCGCCACCCCCGCCGCCGACGTTGTTCGTGAGGTTGCACAGCCCGCTGAGCAGGCTGCTGAAGTTGGTCGCGATCTGGGCGACCGAGCCGGAGAGGCCGTCGGCCAGGGCCGCCAGGAGCTGTTGCTGGAGGAGCGGCAGGTCGCTGCCCAGGGGGACGTCATGGAAATCGGTCGTGTCCGGGTTCGCCGCGTCGGCCAGGACTTCCTGGATGAACCCCGAATCGGGCGAGTTGAACAGGTCCGGGGCGAGGTCGCCGAAGCTCGGCGTGTTGCCTCCCCAGTCGCTCCGGATCGCGGCGTCATGGGTCGCCGTGACGAACACCGGGTCGATCTTCACCTGGCGGACCTGCTCCACGGGGTCCTTGGCCACGTACGAATACGAGATGTCGAGCTCGGGCAGGTCGCAGCAGTCGTCGCTGTGGAGGAACTCCTGGACGGTGTGGCCGGGGTTCGCCGTGACCTCCACGGGGATGGCGTACTCGCTCTGCGCCGGCAGGACCGGGATCGTCGTGACCAGGGGGGTGACGGTGAAGGTGCCGTTGCTCACGGCCGAGATCTGCACGTTGGTCGCGGCGATCAGCCCCTGGTTGGTCACGTTCTCGACGAAATAGACCGAGCCGCCCTCGCCCACCAGGGGCATCACGAACGCCTTGTCCGGGACGAGGTTCGGGATCGGGACCTGGGTCACGAAGTCGGCCTGGAGCTGGATCGTGTAGTGGTCCGGGATCGTCGTCGGGACGACCGTCCAGGTGTAGGTCACCGTCTGCTGGTGGAGGAAGACGTCGGCGGAGTTCGAGCCGGGGTTGATGGTGATCGGGCTGGTGTAGGTGCTGTGCTTCGGTGCGGTGACTTCCAGCTCGTAGGTGCCGGCGGTCAGGCTCGGCAAGGTCACGCCCGAGGCCGTGGTCGTCGCCGTGGCGATCGTCTGCGAGGTGGCCGGGTCGATGATCTGCACCAGGGCGCCGGCCAGGCGGGCCCCGGCCTCCGTGGCCGTGGTGCTCTCGTCGTCGGCGATCAGCTCGAGCGAACCGTGTTGGTCGGACGTCACGTCGATGGTGAACGGGACCGGCACGCCCGTCCCGCCGTACTGGGCGACGAGGGAGCCCGTGACCCGGCCCGGCGCCTGGCCCTCCGCCGGGGTCAGCAGGACCTGGACGACCTCCGACTTCCCGGGGTCGAGCGGCGAGGGGGTGCCGACCGCCGCGATCCAGCCCAGGGGCGAGACGATCGTGATCGCTCCGCTGCTGGCCGAGCCGGTGTTGGTCAGCGTGAAGCTGGCCAGGGCCGTCGTCCCGACCACCACGCCCGAGCTGATCGCCGAGGACGTGAGCACCGGGGTCGGCGGCGAGATCGTCGGGTCGAGCTCGATCGTCACCGGGACGCCCTGGTCGTCGTCGATCGTGACGAAGATCCTCCCGCTGACCGCGAGGGACCGGGTGGCCGAAAGCGCGTAGCTCACGGTCGCCTGGCCCGGGTTCCCCGGCGTGTTGCCCGGGAGGACCGAGCCGCCGTTGATCGTGACCTGGACCTGGATCGGCAGCCTCTGGTCCCCGGTCCCCTGGTCGATGTTCGCCACGAACAGGTTCGTCAGCGGGACGCTGCTCTGGTTCGTGAGCGTGGTCGTCCCGAAGCTCGCCGTGCCCGGGACGATCGTCACGGCGGCCGGGCTGGGCGAGGCGGTCAGGCCCAGGACCGAGGCCGTGTCCTTCGACTGATCCGGGATCTGATCGACCTTCTGGCCGTTGGTCAGCGCGAAGAACTGGTAGTCGCCCGCGGTCAGGAAGTGAGATCCGACGAAGCTCGTCGAGGGCGCGAAGGTGAAGGAGTAGGAGCCGTCGGACCGGGCGAAGACCGGGCCGTCCACCTCCAGGGGCTTGCCGTTCTGGTACACGGCGATCTGGACGATCCCGCCGGCCGGGTGGGTCGTCCCGTCGAGGTTCAGGACCGAGCCGGAGACCGTCAGGGGCGACCCGGCCGCCACCTGCTTCTGGCCGACCTGGAGGGTCGCGTAATAGGCGGTCCCGACGCTCACCGGCACCGAGGCCGAGTCATTCAGCGACGTGACCTCGGCGATCGCGGTCGGGGCCTTCGCGCCCGGGGCGTAGTTGGTCGTGACCGTCAGGTAATAGGTACCCACGTTCACGGGCAGGGTGATCCGGTCCGAGGCCGTCGAATCGGTGTACGAGGCGCCCGGGGCCAGAGGTCCGCCCGAGTAGGCGTAGTCATGCTGGAACAGGACGTTCGCGCCGGCCGGGTCGGAGGAGAGGACCACGTGGTCATTCCACAGGCCGGTGGCCGTGCTGTTCCCCTCGTTGGTGACCTGCCAGCTCACCAGGTAGTTGATCTCGCCGGTCAGCGCCGGGCTATTCGGCAGAGTGATCTGCGGAGAGGTGATCGAGAGGTCGGGCAGGGAGGCGGTGGCGATCGTGACGGTCTGCGCCCCCATGTTGAACCCCGGGGCGGAGGCCGAGATCGTGACCGGCCCGGCGGTCGCTCCCGGGGGGACCGCGATCGGGAACGTCGCGGAGGTCGCCCCGGCCGGGACGACCACCGAGGTCGGGACGGTGGCCTCGTCGGCGTCGCTGCTGAACAGCATGACCGTCACCGGCGAGATCGCCGGGGTGTTGCCGATCGAGACGGTGGCCTGCGCCTGGCCGGCGGCCACGCCGATCGAGACCGGGGCGGCGATCGAAAGCGACGGCCCGGCGGTGCTCAGGACCGAGATCGTCGTGGTCGCGTGGCCCATCGCGATCGCGTGGCTCGTCTGCGCGTCGAGGGCGAAGGCCGACAGGGTCACCACGGGGTTGTTGTTGCTCGGGTTGTTCACGACCGTCAGCGGAATCCTCCACGTGGTCGCCCCGGTCGGGACGACCACCGTGGAAGGCAGCGAGAGGTCGGCCGTGTCGCTGCTCTGGAGGGCGACGGTGATCGGTCCCGGCAGCGCGAACGGGTTGCCCAGGCCGTCGGTCAGGGCCAGGGTGGCGTAGGTCGCCGGGTTCTGGGCGTTGTCCTCGACGAACGGCGAATCGGTCGTCAGCACCAGGATGGGCGTGTTGACGTCGGTCACCGTGGCCTTCGCGGCGCCGGCGGCGAAGTTCTGTCCGGTCACCGGATCGACCGGCGCGCCGGTGGTGAACAGGACCATCCGGGAGGCGACGAGCAGGTTCGTGGGCACCCCGGAGATCGGGAACGTGACCGAGGCCTGGCCCGCCGGGATCGTCACGAACGTCGGGGCCGTGGCCACGGTCGAGTCGCTGCTGGTGATCGCCACCGTCAGCGCCGAGTCGTTCGCGCTGGCGGAGTTCGTGTTCCGGGTCAGCGTGGCCGTCGTCCCCGAGTTGTCGGCGAACGAGGACGAGCCGAGGCTGAGGGTCAGCGTCGGCTGGTTCGTCTCCTGCTCGGTGGCGGTGTCGGGGATCGACAGGTAGTTCGTCGCCGTCGGGGTGATCGTCGAGGTCTGCGTCCCGTCGACGAGGTTGTCCTGGACCGCATCGACGTAGAAGACGGCCGAGTACGAGCCGTCGGGGATCGTCACCTGGATCGAGGCGGAGGGGGCGTCGCCCGGCCGGGCCGAGAGCAGGACGGCCGAGGGTGTGCCGCTGGCGATCGTGACGACCTGATTGCCCGCGTTGGTGTCATTGCGAGTGACCGTGGCCGTCGTCGCCGGATTCGCCGCGCCCTTGCTGAAGACGCGATTGCCCGGGGACGCCAGGCTGACCTGGACCGACGGCGGGATCACGACCGCCTGCGACGCAACGGTCGTGTTGTTCCCGGTGTTGAACTCGAAGAAGCTCTCGTTCAAGCCGGTCATGACGACCACGTACTTCGTCCCGACGTCGGTCGCCGGGACCGTGATCGTGGCCATCTGGGCGATCGACCCGTTCACGCCCAGGTTGGCGTTCGTGACCATCACCTGGGACGCCACGAGCTGGAGATTCTGGGTCCCCGCCGGGTCGCTGGCGAGGAAGACCTCGTCGATCCAGCTCCCCGAGGCCGCGGCCGAACCCTGGTTGAGGTCGTTCCAGGTCACCGGGACCGTGTGACCGGGCAGGACCGGGTCGCTCGCCCCGTTGTTCACGAGGATTCCGGAGACGACCAGGTCGGGCGACGGCGAGAGGGTCGAGGTCGCGTCGATCGCCGTCGTGTTGTTGCCGGTCGCGGGGTTGCCGGAGGCGTCAAACTCCTTCAGGCTCGGGCCGGAGTCGGTCGTGACCGTGACCCGGATGTCTCCGGTCCCGGCCGTGCCGTTGGGCAGGGTGAACTGCGCGCTCTGGGTGCCGGAGGTGGCGCCGACGCCCAGGCTCGCGTTCCCGGGGACGGACATCGAGCCGAGAAAGGTCAGGCTGTTGTCGGCGTTGACCTTCTGGATGAGCACATAATCCGCGAATGGGGCGTTCACGGCGCCGTCGCCCTGGTTCTTGTCGGCCCAGGAGACGGTGAACGAGCCGCCGGACTGGAGAGAGGCGGACCCCGTGGGGGTGATCGCGATCGAGCCCGGGGCGACGATCAGGTCGGCATAATTCGCCAGGGTCGATGTCGCGGTCTGGCTGTCGGTGTTGTTGCCATAAGCCGGGTGGCCCGAGGCGTCGAACTCGGGGACGACGCTGTAATAGTCCGCAGTGACCGTGGCCCGGATCGTTCCAACCCCGGCGGCGCCGTCGGGCAGGGTGAAGACGAACGATCCGCCGCCTCCGGCCTGGTTCGCCCCGAGCCCGGCCGCCTCGTTGACGGACGCCGAGCCGAGGTCAGTCAGGCTATTGTCGGGGTTGACCCTCTGGACCAGCACGTAATCGACGTAAGCCACGCCCACGGCGGCGCCGCCCTGGTTCGTGTCGGTCCAGGAGACCGTGGCCATGCCGCCCGACTGGAGCGGGGAAGCCATGGGGGTGATCGCGATCGAGCCCGGAGTGACGATCAGGTCGGCGTAGGCGGCCAGGGTCGAGGGGCTCGGCGATCGAGGACGTCCGGCCCGAGGTGGGAAGGCCGTTGGACACGGACCCGGAGCTGTCGGCCGTGACGGTGAACTGGATGTTCCCCACGCCCGAGGCGCCGTCGGGCAGGGTGAACGTCGCCGACTGATGCGCCGAGCCGCCGATCGGGACGGCGCCCCTCGCCGATTCGTTGTAAGGCGCGGAGATCGCGGCCAGGACCTGGCCCGTGGTCGTGTCGGTGATCGTCAGGAGATCGGTGAACGACGCATTGACGGGCAGCCCGCCGTTGTTGACGTCGTCCCAGGAGATCGTCAACGGCGTCCCGGAGGTCAGGCCCGAGGAGGGAGACGTGCCGAGGTTCGCCACCGAGAGGACCGGCCCGAGGACGATCCCGAAGTCCTCCCCCGAGAGGTTCACGCCGCTGGAGGTCGTCACCGCGATCCCGCCGGACGACGGCCTCGTCTGCACGTAGCCCGCCTGGAGCGCCTCGGCGACCGTGAACCGCCCGGGCCCGACGATCGCGAAGGAGTAGCCGCCCTGCGAGTCGGTCGTGGCCGTCTGAACGACCCCGTTGCTGCTGTTCAGGAGGTTGACCGTCCACCCGGCGAGGCCCGTCTCGCCCTGGTCGAGAGAGCCATTGTCGTTGGCGTCGCCGAACACCTCGCCGGCGAGGGAGACCGTCCGGAACTCGCCGATGTTGAGGTTCGTGAGGTCCTGTCCGCTGGACGTCGTGACGACCAGGGGCGAGGTCGTGACCACGTAACCGTACTGGCCGACGACCTGGATCGTGTACCGGCCCGGCCCCTGGCCCGGGAACGAGAACGCCCCGCCGGTCGGCGTGAGGATCGAGCCGATCGTCTGGCCCGAGGAGTTCAGGAGGTTGACGGTCCACCCCGAGAGGCCGCCCTCGCCGTTGTCCGGCAGGGAGTCGCCATTGGCGTCGAGGAACACCTCCCCGGTCAGGGAAACGGCCTGGAACTCCCCGAAATTGGCGGAAGTCACGTCCTGGCCGCTCCGGGTCGCCACGGGGATCGTCGCGGCCGAGGTGCCCACGAACCCGGCCCGCGGCGAGACGGTGACCGCGAACGAACCCGGCCCGAGGTTGGCGAAGGCGTAGGCCCCCTTCGAGTCCGTCGTGGCGGTGGCGATCACCGTGCTGGCGCCGTCGAGAAGGCTGATGGACCAGCCCGAGAGCCCGGCGTCGCCCGCCTCGGCCGAGCCGTCGCCGTTCAGGTCATTGAAGACTTCCCCGCCGACGCTGACTTGACGGAACTCGCCGAAATTCACGCCCGAGACGTCGCCGCCCGAGACGGCCGTCTCCGCCTCGGTGCCGGCCGACGTCCCGACGTAGCCGGTCCTCGCGGTGACCGCGATCGAGTAGCTCCCCGGTCCCAGATCGGAGAACCTGTAGGCGCCGGTCGAGTCGGTCGAGGTCGTCGCGAGGACGGCGTTCGAGCCATCCAGAAGGCTCACGGTCCAGCCCGAGAGGCCCGTGTCGTTGCCGTTCGGCGTGCCGTCACCGGTCACGTCGTTGTAGACCGTCCCGGAGAACGCGACGGTGAGGAACGCCCCGAAGTCCAGGCCCGAGACCGTCTGCCCGGCGGTGAGGGTCTCGGAATACGTTCCCGAGGCCGGGGCCGTGATCAGGTCGTTCGTCGGCACGACCGGCTTGACGAGGTAGGTGCCGGGCGTGATCGTCGTGAACGTGTAAGCGCCCGTCGAGTCCGTCATGGCGGTCCCGACGACCGTGTTCGAGCCGTCGAGGAAGTCGATGGTCCAGCCCGCCAGGCCGGAGTCGGCCCCGTCGAACGAGCCGTCGCCGTTGAGGTCGGTGAACACCCGGCCGGAGAGGGTCTCGCCCTGGAGGTCGCCCAGGTCCAGGCCGGAGACGTCGTGGCCGCTGGAGGTCGTGACCGCCAGCGCGTTGGAGTTCGTCGCGACGTAGCCGGCCTGCAACTCGTCCTTGATGGTGAAGCTCCCCGGGCCGACGTTCGGGAAGGAGTAATTCCCCCCGGAATCGGTGGTCGTCGAGGCGACGAGGCTCGAGCCCTGGAAGAGGTCCACGGTCCAGCCGGAGAGCCCCGACTCGCCCGAGGTCAACGAGCCGTCGTCGTTCGTGTCGTCGAACACCTCGCCCGAGAGCGTGACCGCCTGGAAGACGCCGAAATTCACCTGGGTCAGGTTCGTGCCCTCGGCGACGGAGAGGCTGTACCGGGTCGGGGAGGTCGTCTGGACGTAGCCGCTCATCAGCGACACGGTCACGGTGTAAAGGCCGGGAGCGAGCGCCCCGAACGAGAAGTTCCCGGCCGGGTCGGTCGTGGGGGCGGCGACGAGCTGACCCCGGCCGTCGACGATGTCCACGGTCCAGCCGGAGAGGCCCGGGTCGCCCGCTCCGAGAGTGCCATCGCCGTTGAGGTCGTGGAAGACTTCGCCGGAGGCCGTCGAGGCGACCGCCTCGCCCAGGTTCAGCCCGGAGAGGTTCAAGCCGCTCGTGGGGGTCTCGACGAAGGGCGACGCCGTGGCGACGTATCCGGCCTGGGAGACGGCCCGGATCGTGTCCGTTCCCGGACCCACGCCGAGGAACTGGTAACTGCCTCCGGAGGACGTCGTCACCGAGGCGACGACCTGGTTGGCGGCGTTGACGAGATCGACCGTCCAGCCCGAGAGCCCGGCCTCCCCGCCGTTGATCTGGCCGTTGCCGTCGGAGTCGTCGAAGACCTCGCCGCTGAGGGTGACGGCGTGGAACTCGCCGAAGTCCTCTCCCGAGACGTCCCGGCCGCTGGTCGCCGAGATCGGCAGATTGGTCGGGGACCCCGACGCGACGTAGCCGGCTGGGGCCTCGACGGCGAGCGAATACGTTCCCGGCCCGAGGTCCGAGAACGCGTAATTTCCCTTCGAGTCGGTCGACGTATTGGCGATCACCGTATCGGAGCCGTCCAGGAGATCGACGGTCCAGCCCGAGAGGCCCGGCTCTCCGCTGTCGGGCTGGCCGTTGCCGTTGACGTCGGCGAAGACCTGGCCCGAGACGGCGATCGTGAGGAAGTTCCCGAAATCGAGGTTGCCGAGGCTCGTGCTGTCGTCGATGGTCTCCGTGTAGGAGCCGGAGGAGGGCGAGGTCACGACGTAGCCCGAGGGCGTCTCTTCCCGGACCGTGTAGGTGCCGGCCGAGGGGGCGTGGAGCGTGTAGTGCCCGTCGGGGCCGGCCGTCGCGGTGGCGATCACCGTGTTCGAGCCGTCGATCAGGTCGATCGTCCAGCCCGCCAGGCCCGGCTCCCCGGCCCCGGGGGCGCCGTCGCCGTTGAGGTCGTCGTAGACCGCCCCGCTCAGGGTCAGCGCCTCGAATTGGCCGAAATCGCTGCTGGTCGAGTCGAGGCCGCTGGTCGTCGTCACGTCCAGGCTGCTCGGCGTCGTCGGGATGTAGCCCGACTGCTGGACCTCCTGGATCGTATACGATCCCGGGCCGATCCCGGCGAAGGCGTAATGGCCGTTCGAGTCCGTGGTGGTGGCGCGGATGTAGGTCACGCCGGAGGGCAGGTACACGTCCAGCCCGCTGCCCCCGTAGCCGTTTTCGTAGAACTTCACTTCGAAGCTGTGGAACCCGGCCGAGAGGGTGATGCTCCCCGACACGTCGCCGTCGCCGTGCTGGCCCCCGTAGTTGACGACGAGCTGGCCGTCGATGAACAGGTAGCTCCCGTCGTCCGAGCGGACGTTGAACGTGTAGTCGCCGTCGGAGGCCACGTCCAGCGTCCCGGTGGAGTCCGTCGCGAATTGCCCGAGGCCGAACGGGTGCCAGTTGTCGCCGGCCTGGGTGTCGAACAGGATCGTCGGGGTGTCCAGCGTCCCCACCGGCGTGCCAAGGAACTGGAGGTCGTTCCCGACGTCGTTGTAACCCGGGTAGACGGTGGTCTGGATGCTCCCGGAGCCCCCCAGGAGCTGGACCGTCCATCCGGAGAGCCCGGCTCCCCGGCGCCGAGGGAGCCGTCGCCGTCGAGGTCGTTGAACACCTCGCCCTCGATCGTGACCAGGCGGAAGTCGCCGAAGTCCAGCCCGGTCACGTCCTGCTCGGACGCGATCCGAAGGGCGTAGGACCTCGCGGCGCTGGTCTGAATCGCGCCGGCGGGGAGTTCCTGCCGGACCGAATCGATCCCGGCCCCCACGCCCTGGAAGGCATACTGGCCCTGAGCGTCGGTCGAGGTCGTGGCGACCACGTTGCCGTCTCGATCGAGCAGGTCGATCGTCACGCCCGAGAAACCGGGATCGGCCGGCGAGTAGGTCCCGGTCCCCGCCGCGTCGTCGTAGACCTGGCCCGAGATCGTGACCGCGCGGAAGTTGCCGAAGTTGAGGTCGCCGATCGTCTGGCCGTCGGCGAGCGTCACGGAATAGGGCGAGAGGGAGGCGGGCGGGGAGGATGGGAGGTAGCCGGCCGGCACCTCGTCCTCCACGGTGTACTGGCCCGCCGGCAGCCCGCGGAACGAGTAGGCTCCGCCGGAGTCGGTCTGGGCCGTCTCGATCACGGCGTTCGAGGCATCCAGGAGATCGACCGTCCACCCCGCCAGGCCGGGCTCGTTGCCGTCGAGGGTCCCGCTGCCGTTGAGGTCGTCGAAGACGCGGCCGGTGAGCGCTCCCTGACCCGAGGCGTCGATCGTGACCACGCCGATCGACGAGGACGGGACGATCGAGGCGCCCACGGCGCCGCCCAGGACGACCTGGAAATCCCGGCTGCCCGTCGTGAACTGGTCGATGGCCTGGACCTCGATCGTGGCGGTCGTCTGGCCCGGCTCGAACAGGAGCTCACCGGAGGCGGGCTTGTAGTCGGTCCCGGAGGTCGCCGAGCCATCCGCGGTGGACCAGACGACCAGCACCTGCACCGAGGGCGGCGAGCTCAGCGTGACCGTGAGGTCGGCCTCGGTCGTGCCTACCTGGAGCTTCGGCTCGGACGAGAGGGCCAGGAGGCGGAAGTCATACGCCCCGGGGTTCTGGCCGTTGGTCGAGATCACCAGCGTGTACAGGCCCGGGGTGGTCAGCGTGTAGGGACCGGCGTTGGAGCCGAGGTACTGGCCGAAGACCTGATTCCCGCTCGGGTTGACGAGGGAGGCATACTGGCTCGATCCCGGCTCCAGGCCGTTGAACTGGACGAGCTCCCCGGGCGTTGCCTCGAAGGTATAGGACGCGGAGTCGCCCGGGTTGACGAGGGTGCCGGTCACCTCGGAGTTCAGCGTCAACGCGGTCGTCGGGAAGGTGTCCTTGTCGATTTCGAAGGCGTAGGCAGCCGAGGGATTGGCCGCGTTCTGCCCGGAGACCACGAGCTCGTAGGTCCCGGTCGTCGGCAAGCCCACGCTGTAGTTGAGGTTGTCCACCCAGTTACTCAAGACGTAGCCGGTCACCGGATTGTAGAGCGTCACGTATGCCGAGTAGGACGGCGACGTGCCCCGGTTGGCGAAGTCGAGTCGATCCCCGGCCGCCCCCTGGATCGTGTAGAAGTCCGCCTTCGCCCCGTTGACCAGGGTGCCCGAGACGGCGGTCCCGGTCCCGGCCACCAGCGCGATCGGGGGCGCCGCCGCCCGCGTCGATCATCCGGAACGCGTAATCGCCCGTGGTCCGGCCGTTGCCGTAGACGGTCAGGGTGTACGTGCCGCCGACGGCCAGATCGAACACCCCCTCGTCGTAGGCGGCGTTGTAGTTGAAGAGCGTGGAGCCGTTGGGATTGGTCAGGACGGCGTTGAGGCCGCCGACGTAGGGTTCGAGGGCGTCGAAGTAGATGCGCTGCCCGGCCTTGGCGTCGAAGGTGTAGGTGGCCTGGTCGCCGGGGTTGGCGATCGTGTCGCTGACCGTCTGGCCCAGATTGATCGTCGTGGAGGGATCGACGTCCTCGAACACCTGGAACTGGTACGACGGCGAAGGGATGGTCGGGTCCTGCCCGGCCACGACCAGGAGGTACGAGCCGTCGCGGGGCAGCGTGATCGAGTCGTCGGACTCGGCCCAGTTGTTGAGGATGTTGTTGCCGAAGGCGTCGTAGAGGTTGTACCTCACCGTGTACGGCGGCGAGTCGGCCTGGCCCTCGAAGTAGAGCCGCTCGCCGGCCGTGGCGTCGATCCGGTAGGCATCGACCGATCCGCCCGAGGCCAGGGTGCCGGAGACGGTCGCGGGAGTGCCGGGCACGGGCGCCACGACGGCCGGGGGCGTGGTCACGTCGTCGACGGCGAAGGCGTAATCGCCGGTGGTCCGGCCGTTGCCGTAGACGGTCAGGGTATACGTGCCGCCGACGGCCAGATCGAACACCCCCTCGTCGTAGGCGGCGTTGTTGTTGAAGAGCGTGGAGCCGTTGGGATTGGTCAGGACGGCGTTGAGGTTGCCGACGTAGGGGTCGAGGGCGTCGAAGTAGATGCGCTGCCCGGCCTTGGCGTCGAAGGTGTAGGTGGCCTGGTCGCCGGGGTTGGCCAGGGTGCCGCTGACCGTCTGGCCCGGGGTGATCGTGGTCGTGGGATCGACGTCCTGAAGCACCTGGAACTGGTAGGAGTAGGGCCCGAGGCGTCGGTCGGGTCCTGTCCGGCGACGACCAGGAGGTACGAGCCGTCTCGGGGCAGCGTGATCGAGTCGTCGGACTCGGCCCAGTTGTTGAGGATGTTGTTGCCGAAGGCGTCGTAGAGGTTGTACCTGGCGGTGTACGACGGCGAGTCGGCCTGGCCCTCGAAGTAGAGCCGCTCGCCGGCCGTGGCGTCGATCCGGTAGTAATCGACCGATCCGCCCGAGGCCAGGGTGCCGGAGACGGTCGCGGGAGTGCCGGGCACGGGCGCCACGACGGCCGGGGGCGTGGTCACGTCGTCGATCGAGAAGGCGTAATCGCCGGTGGTCCGGCCGTTGCCGTAGACGGTCAGGGTGTACGTGCCGCCGACGGCCAGATCGAACACCCCCTCGTCGTAGGCGGCGTTGTAGTTGAAGAGCGTGGAGCCGTTGGGATTGGTCAGGACGGCGTTGAGGTTGCCGACGTAGGGGTCGAGAGCGTCGAAGTAGATCCTCTGGCCGGCCTTGGCGTCGAAGGTGTAGGTGGCCTGGTCGCCGGGGTCGGCGAGGGTGTCGATGACCGTCTGGCCCGGGGTGATCGTGGTCGTGGGATCGACGCTCTTGAACAACTCGAATCCGTAGCTCACCGACGTGTTGTCCAGGTTCGTGCCGACGACGTCGAGGTAGTACGTGCCCGTGGCCGGCAGCGTGACCGAGTTGTCGGTCTCGACCCAGCCCTGCATCAGCGTGTGATTCGCGGCGTCGGACAGGTAGAGGTCGGCCGAGTAGCTCGGCGAGTCGGACTGGCCCTCGAAATAGAGCCGTTCCCCGGCCGTCCCTTGGATCACGTAGTAATTCTGGGCGATCCCCGAGGAGAGCGTGCCGGCGACGGCGGTTCCCGAGCCGGCGGTCGGGTCGAGCGTCGGGCCGTCCGAGGCGCGGTTGACGACGAAGGAGTAGTCGCCGGTGGCTCGTCCGCTGCTGTAGACCGTCAGCGAGTAGGTGCCGCCGAACGCCAGGGAGAAATAGCCTTCGCCGTAGTAGGCGTTGTTGTTGAACAGCGAGCTGCCGTTCGGGTCGCGGAGGATTGCGTTCAGGCCGCTGATATAGGGGTCGAGACCGACGTAGGTGATCACGTCGCCGGGGTTGGCCTGGAACGTGTAGGTGGCCGAGTCGCCGGGATTCGCCAGCGAGTCGGAGACGACCTGCCCGGGGGTGATCGTGGTCGTCGGATCGGCATTCTGGAATGCTTCGAAGCTGTAGCTGGCGGTGGGATAGCCCGTGTTGTTGTAGACCGCCAGCGTATAGGTCCCATCGACCGGGAGGGTGGCTCCCAGGTCATAGGGATAGTAGGTTGACGTGACCGTCTGCCCCTGAGGGCCGAAGAGGGTCCAGGTCGATCCGTCGAAGCCGTTGGACTGCGACAGGAATTCGAAGTAGACCGGGTCCCCGGCCTTGCCGGAGAAGGTGTAGACGTCGGACTGCGCGGCGACCGTGACCGTGCCGTTGGTCACCGCGCCGAAGGTCAGCGGGGTGGTCGAGGTGTCGATCAGGCGGAACCCGTAGGTCGTCGGCGACGACGACTCGCCGTCGACCAGCAAGTAGAACGTCCCGCTGCTGGTCAGGGTCAGCGGCCCGGAATCGGAATAGGAGTCGATGCTGGAGACGACGCGGTTCGAGGGGTCGATCAGGGTCAGGTAGACCGGGTTGCCGACCGGGGTCGTGTTGTCCAGGAACAGGGTCTGTCCCGCGGTGCCGTCGAAGGTGTAGACCAGCGTGGAGAGGCCCGGGTCGAGCGACCCTCCCACCGGGGTATCCAGGCCCAGGGGCGAGGCCGCCGAGCCCAGGTCGATCATGTCGAAGTCATACGGGACGGCGGAGCCGGAATAATTCGTGAGCGTGAGGGTGAACGTCCCCGACGCCGAGAGGAAAAATGGTCCCTGATTGCCCGAGTAATACTGGTTATACGTGAAGACCGTGTGGCTCGCGGGGTCGGTGAAGGTCGCCGTGATCGGCTGATAGCCGCGGATCAAATCATTGAAATCGACCGATTGGCCCGCCGATCCGGTGAACGTGAACGACGCCGTCTGGCCCGGATCGATGGTCCCGCTCTGCTCCGTGTTGAAGCCGCTGGGGGCCTCCGGGCGCCGGTGCCGACGGACATCGAGAACGAGTCATCGACGCTCGGGTCGGTCGTGTCGCTTCCCTGGACCAGCAGGTAGTACGTCCCGCTCAGCGCGAGGGTGGTCGCCAGGTCGGTCCCGAACGCCTCGGAGGCGACCGTATGACCGTTGGGATCGATGATGGACCACGTCCCCGAGGTCGAGGAGAAGGAACCGCTCTGGAAGTCGATCGCCTGGCCGGCGGTCCCGGTGAACTGGTACGCCCGCCCCTCGGTCCCCGGCGAAAGGGTGTCGCTCACGGTCGCCGGCGCGGCCAGGGGATGGGCCGAGGGGTCGAGCAGCTCGAACTGGTAGTCGCCCGTCGATCGACCGCTGCCGGAGATCGTCACGGTGTAAAGGCCCGGCGTCCCCAGGACGAAGGGGCCGGCGTTGCTGGATGTCCCCTGGCTGAAGATCTGGTGGCCGCTCGGGTCATCCAGGACGGCCGAGAGCCCGGCCGTTCCCGGCACCTGGCCGTTGAAGAAGAGCGTCTGGCCGGGAGTCCCGGCGAAGGTATAGCTCGCCGAGTCCCCGGGGCCGACGATCGTCCCGCCCACGATCGTGTTCACGTCGATCGTCGTCGTCGGCGCGACGTTGGCGAAGACCTGGAACTCGTAGCTCGTCGTGTCATTGCCGGCCGACGCGCCCAGGACGGCCAGGAGGTAGTCCCCGTCGGTCGGGAGCGTCACCTCGCCGTCGTTCTCGACGGAGCGGTTGAGGATGTTCGTGTTATATGGGCTGTAGAGCTCCAGGAAGGCCGCGTTGGGCGACGAATCGCTGCCTCCCTGGACGTAGAGCCTCTGCCCGGCCGTCCCGTGGAACGAGTAGAACTGGCCGCTGGAGCCGGGCGCAAGAGTCCCGCTGAGGTCCGCGTTCTGCCCGGGGGCGAGCGAGATCGGCGATGTCCCCCCGTCGTCCACGAGCTGGAACGCGTAATCGCCGGTGGTCGGGCCGTTGCCGTAGACGGTCAGGGTGTAGATCCCGCCGTAGCCCAGCGTGAACGGCCCCTCGTCATACCCGGCGTCGTTGCTGAAGAGGTTGTTTCCGAACGGGTCGGTCAGGACGGCGTTGAAGTTGCTGATGTAGGGATTGATCGCGTCGAAGAAGACCTTCTGTCCGGGCGTCCCCAGGAACCTGTAAATCGCCTGGTCGCCGGGCTGGGCGAGCGTGCCCGAGACCGGCTGGTCGAGCGTCAATGAGGTCGGCGAGTTGGCATCCTGGAAGACCCGGAACTGGTAGGAGTAGGGCCCGAGGCGTCGGCCGGGTCCTGCCCGGCCACGACCAGGAGGTACGAGCCGTCGCGGGGCAGGGTGATCGATTGGTCCGCTTCGGCCCAGTTGTTGAGGATGTTGTTGCCGAAGGCGTCGTAGAGGTTGTACCTCACCGTGTACGGCGGCGAGTCGGCCTGGCCCTCGAAGTAGAGCCGCTCGCCGGCCGTGGCGTCGATCCGGTAGGCATCGGCCGAGCCGCCCGAGGCCAGGGTGCCGGAGACGGTCGCGGGAGTGCCGGGCACGGGCGCCACGACGGCCGGGGGCATGGTCACGTCGTCGACGGCGAAGGCGTAATCGCCGGTGGTCCGGCCGTTGCCGTTGCCGTAGACGGTCAGGGTGTAGGAGCCGCCGACGGCCAGGGTGAAGGGGCCTTCGTCGTAGGCGGCGTTGTTGTTGAAGAGCTGGGAGCCGTCGGGGCCGGTCAGGACGGCGTAGAGGTTGTAGATGTAGGGGTCGAGGGCGTCGAAGTAGATGCGCTGGCCGGCCTTGGCGTCGAAGGTGTAGGTGGCCTGGTCGCCGGGGTCGGCGATCGTGTCGCTGACCGTCTGGCCCAGATTGATCGTGGTGGTGGGATCGACGTCCTGAAGCACCTGGAACTGGTAGGAGTAGGGCCCGAGGCGTCGGTCGGGTCCTGCCCGGCGACGACCAGGAGGTACGAGCCGTCTCGGGGCAGCGTGATCGAGTCGTCGGACTCGGCCCAGTTGTTGAGGACGTTGTTGCCGAAGGCGTCGTAGAGGTTGTACCTGGCGGTGTACGACGGCGAGTCGGCCTGGCCCTCGAAGTAGAGCCGCTCGCCGGCCGTGCCGTCGATCCGGTAGGCATCGGCCGATCCGCCCGAGGCCAGGGTGCCGGAGACCGTCGCGGGAGTGCCGGGCACCGGCGCCACGACGGCCGGGGGCGTGGTCACGTCGTCGACGGCGAAGGCGTAATCGCCGGTGGTCCGGCCGTTGCCGTAGACGGTCAGGGCATACGTGCCGCCGACGGTCAGGGTGAAGGGGCCTTCGTCGTAGGCGGCGTTGTTGTTGAAGAGCTGGGAGCCGTCGGGGCCGGTCAGGACGGCGTAGAGGTTGCCGACGTAGGGTTCGAGGGCGTCGAAGTAGATGCGCTGGCCGGCCTTGGCGTCGAAGGTGTAGGTGGCCTGGTCGCCGGGGTTGGCCAGGGTGCCGCTGACCGTCTGGCCCGGGGTGATCGTGGTGGTGGGATCGACGTCCTGAAGCACCTGGAACTGGTAGGAGTAGGGCCCGAGGCGTCGGTCGGGTCCTGTCCGGCGACGACCAGGAGGTACGAGCCGTCTCGGGGCAGCGTGATCGAGTCGTCGGACTCGGCCCAGTTGTTGAGGATGTTGTTGCCGAAGGCGTCGTAGAGGTTGTACCTGGCGGTGTACGACGGCGAGTCGGCCTGGCCCTCGAAGTAGAGCCGCTCGCCGGCCGTGGCGTCGATCCGGTAGTAATCGACCGATCCGCCCGAGGCCAGGGTGCCGGAGACGGTCGCGGGAGTGCCGGGCACGGGCGCCACGACGGCCGGGGGCGTGGTCACGTCGTCGACGGCGAAGGCGTAATCGCCGGTGGTCCGGCCGTTGCCGTAGACGGTCAGGGTGTACGTGCCGCCGACGGTCAGGGTGAACGGCCCCTCGTCATAGTAGGCGTAGTAGTTGAAGAGCCGGGAGCCGTCGGGGCCGGTCAGGACGGCGTAGAGTCCGTTATACGGGTCGAGACCGTCGTAGTAGATCCGCTGACCGGGGTCGGCATGGAAGGTGTAGGTGGCCTGGTCGCCGGGGTTGGCGATCGTGTCGCTGACCGTCTGGCCCGGGTTGATCGCCGTCGTGGGATCGACGTTCTCGTAGGACTGGAGGGTATAGGAACCGGCGCCGTACCCCTCCGGGTTGGAGACGACCAGCGAGTAATTCCCATCGGTCGGCAAGGTGGCCGAGAGGTCTCCGCCGATCCAGCCGTCGTTGATGGACTGATCGGACGGGCCGTAGAGGGTCAAATAATGGCCGTAGTAGCCGTTGGCGTCGGTCACGTCCTCGAAATAGACGCGCTCGCCGGCCTTCCCGGAAAACGTGAAGATGTCGGACTGCGGCGAACTGGTCTGGGTCACGCTTTCCTGAGAGCCCAGGACCAGCGGCGAGTAGGCCGAGTCCGTCAGGCGGAAGGCGTAATCGACGGGCGAGGCGGACGCGCCCGAGGCGATCAGGTAGTAGGTGCCGCTCTGGGTCAGGGTTAAGGGGTCGGCCTGGGCGGAGAGACCGAGGTTGAGCGCCAGGCTGCCGTCGGGCTTCATCAGCAGGAGGTTCCCGGCCGCCCCCGACGCGCTGACGGTATTGAGGAAGACCCGCTGACCGGCCGCCCCCTGGAAATCGTACACCGCCACGCCATCGCCGGGGTCGAGGGTGCCGGTGATCGTCTGGGTCGGCCCCAGGGTGATCGGCGTGGCCTCGTCGGCGAGCGACACCATGTCGAAGCCATAAGCCGCCGTCGAGCCATTATAGTTCGTGATCGTGAGCGTATACGTGCCGGGGGTCGCCAGCAAGAACGGGCTGGTGAGGCCATTGTAGACCGGGTAGGTGGCGAAGACGGTCCGGCCGTTCGGGTCGGTCAGTTGGGCGTAGTTCCCGCCCTGGAACCCTTGATCCTGGAAGAAGACGGCCTGGCCGCCCGGGCTCTGGAACGTATAGGTCGCGGAAGCGGCCGAATCGAGCGTGCCGCTCTGAGGCGTGTCGAACCCTTGAGAAGCCAGCGGCGGGGAGGCGGTGATGTCCGTGACCTGGAACCGATAGTCGATCTCGTCGGCCATGTTCCCCTGGAGTTCCAGGTAATACGGGCCGGTGCCGGGCAGATCGGCGGAGAAGTCGCTGCCCAGGGTCGCGGAGGCGACCGTCTGGCCTCCCGGATTCAGGAGCGACCATCCCCCGTTCGTCGAGGTGGTCGAGACGCTGTGAAACTGGAGGGACTCGCCCGCGGTCCCGTCGATCCGGTACGCCACCAGCTCGTTGCCGGGGTTCAGGGCCCCGGAGATCGAGGTCGGCCCGGGCGTGCCCAGGACGATCGCGACGCTCTCGATCGACGCCTGCGGGCCCGTCAGGAGGGTCCGATCTTCCAGGAATTCCAGACGACCTTCCCGGCGTCGCTTCGAGCGAGCCGCCCAGGCCCGAGGGCGGCTCCCGATCGTCTTGGTACGGATCTTCATACCGAAACGCTTCTTCTCGAAGTTCATGACTTAGACCCCCCTGAGATGCGAATCCTCGCGACTGATCCTTCCGATCGAGTCGTCCGCCCGGCCGCCCGGAGGCGCGTGCTGGGGACTCGGAACGGATCCTCTCACGCACCCGGACGCCGGAGGGGCATCCCCAAGGTGCGCGCTGCACCGACGGCGACGCCCCCCGGGTGGGGTGGCGTCCGCTTGACGAGGGGGCCCAGCGGCTCAACCCGCTCAAGGGTCGAGTCGTCGGCCGAGATCTCCGCCACTGTGTCCGGAACCTATCCGCAATCGCTCACGCCTGGATGGAAAAGTTCCTGTCGATTGAGGTCGGTAGGGGGGCGATCCCGATCGGGGACTGGTGGCAGTCGCACGGTGGAGAATCGCTCTCCGGTGGATTTCAAACGTCGAGTCGTCCTCGTGTTGACGAAAGACAACATCGAGACGAGCGGCCCCTTCGATCCCCGCACCGAACCGGGTGACTTCCTTGCCCAGCCCACCTCTTCGGCGAGGAGGTAAGATCCATTCCGCACGATCCGAACGCATCCGTGGGCTGTGAGCCGAATCTAGCAACAGCCCTGCGACTCTTCAACTAAAAAGATGAAGGGCGCACAAAAAACGATCGATCCCACCGCGACATCCCGACAGGCCGGTCGACGGACCCATTCCCGACTTGAACTGTTAAAAATAAATGAGCATATATTATGGATTTCTCGGGGCGGGTCGCGATCGGGCGGGATGACTTCGGCCGCGCGAGCCGCCGCTCCGCCTGCTGCGGTTCCCGGGAAGGGGGAGGCATCCTCCTCCAGGCATTCGAACCGGTCGGGCCGCGGCCGGATGACATCCTCTGCCGGGCGATTTCGAGCGTCGAGACGAACTTGTGGGTGTCACCGTCCTCGTCCGCATTCATGCACTCGGTCTTGGCTTCAAGGCTCAATGCTTGCTCCCCAGGCCCGGCCGAACGGATGGTTAGCCCGCGGGTTCCCGGTATCCGGGCACTCCGCATGATCCAGGCGAGGCACGTGCGTGCCGAAGTGCCGTCCCCGTCATTTCAAAAAAATAGATTCATGCTATAATTTATTTGAGAAGAAGACGTCCATGGCCGGAAAACCGCGGCTTTATTGAGCCACGGACTCCGCGATTCCTCGACTCCGGGCGACGCATCGACGAGAGAAACCCGGGCCCGGCCTGGCCAGGGCGGAGCGACCCCCGCCATCGTCGAGGGATGCCGATGGAGCCGAGACCGGGCATGACCCTCCGCGTCGCGCTGCCGCGGGGGCGAGCGATTGTGTGAACACGTCTTTATTTAATCGTCGGAACGGGGCCGACCGGGGTCGCAACGCGAGGAAGCCCGCCGGAGCGCCCATCGGCCCACGCGGCCGGACTGGTATAAAATATATGGGAATGGAAATTATAATTCATTCGCACTGGCGTTCAATCAACGCAGTAGATTGTCCGAATTCTGCATGGGTCGATCTGGCATGCGATCATGCAATATATTGTGAAAATGTGGATGTATTGCGCCCCCCGATGCGGCCGGGACTTGTTGCGCGTTTTGGCCGATCAGGTCGCGGGCCGACTCGATTTGCCGGTTGTCGCATCGCTTGTGAGGGATTGGACTTGCGATTTTGAGAGCCGAAAATTCGGACGTGAGTATCCCTGCTCGCGCACGAGTCGATGCGCACGCGAATCCAGCCTGATTTCCGCCCTTTTCGCGAATTTGGGACGAAAAGTGTAGTCAAATATAGTCAACTTCCTGGAAAAATGACGATTGCCGACCTTTGACGTTCATTAGATTTGATGTTGTCAAGATCATGGCAATCGTCTGCCCTCAAGATCAAGGTCGACGCAGTTTGCCCATCCTCCTTCCGGACGATCAAAGCGAGACCGCCCCGGGCGAGGCGGACCTCCCGGCGTGCCTGGGGTTCGGGTCGAACAGCCCGGCGAAGCAGGGGTCGGTGAGGTAATCGACCCGGCGGGCCACCTCGGTGGCGCGACCCGGGCGCATCAGGAGCTGGTCGGAGGGGGGCAGGCCGAGCACTCGCTTGACGTCCACGCCGAGGAGCTCGGCCACGGTCCGGGCCACCAGGCCGTTGGTCAGCCCGAACGCCTGGATCACGGCCGCGTTGTTCAGGATGCTCTCCCACTCGGTCGGGTACAGGGCCCGGAGCTGGGCCAGGTCCTGCCAGAACGTCCAGACCTGAACACCATAGCCGCGCAGCAAAGTGACGGCCGTGAGCAACTGAGGCAAAGGGCCGAGCTGGCCGATCTCGTCGAGGATCAGCAGGGTCCGGGCCTCCGGGGCCCGCGACCTTCGCAAGATCGCCGCGGTGAGGGTGCCGACCCACAGCCTGAGCAGGGCCCGGTGGCTGCGGAGCCGGTCGGGCGAAAAGATCAAGAAGATGTCGATCGGGTCGCCGCGGACCCATCCGACCAGGTCGAACGTGGTCCGGCCGATCGCCTGGCGGACGGCCCTCGCTCCCAGGGACTTCACGCACGCCTGGGCCGTCGAGCGGACGCTCGGCCGGCACTTGTCGGCCTCGTGCTGGAGATATGCGCCGAGCTCCTCGCGGGCCAGTTGGTTGGCGAACGGGTGGGTGTCCAGCGCGACGGCGATGTTGTAATCGACGTCGTCGCCGTAGAGCAGGTCGAGGACCCGGCCGAGGTGCCGTTGCGACGGCTCGGGCGACTCGGCGGCCAGGCCGATCAGGCCGGTGAGGAGCCCCTTCGCGCTGAGTTCCCAGAACAGGTCGCGGCTGGAGATCGGCTGCTCGCCCAGGATCAGCTCGGCGAGCATCTCCGAGTCGCAGTCGGGCTCTCCGCCGGCCAGGGCCAAGAGGTCCAGCGGGTTCAGGCCCTGGGTCGGGGGCCCGACGATGCCGAACGGGTCGAGGGCCACGACGGTGTGGCCCATCTCGCGACGCCGGCGGGCGGTGACGTGGTAGTTCTCCCCCTTGACGTCGATGGTCAGGGACGGCCCGGGGTGGGCGAGCAACGCCGGGATCACCCCGGAGCGGCCCTTGCCCCCCCCGGTCGGCGAGACGGTCAGCAGGTGGCCGTCGCCGGGATGGACGATGGGCAGGGCGCCGGAGGACGGCGGCTCGGGGCGGGCGCCGAAGCCCAGGGACGCATGGCGTCGGGCGGCGGTCCAGCCCAGGGGCAACCCGGGCGGCAGGTTCGTCGGGATCGCGGTCACGGCGGCACCTCCTTGGTTCGATCGAGCGATCGGCCTCCCGATCGCGCGGCGACCATCGAGAGATACGCGGGGCCTTTCCGAGATTTCCCCCGCGAACGCTCGGGGTGAAAAAACGGCGAGAGGTGCCTTATCTCTCTCGACGAGATGTCCGGGCGACCCGTTGGGAACGTCAAGCCCGGCCCCCCCAGCTCGTCGGGATCGTCCGGCTGAGCGCCCCGAACGGCCCGGGCCCGAAGGCCCACCGGCCCGCACCCCATCGATCCCCCGGCCCTCGCGGCGACCATCCGCGAGCGACGGGCCCGATCGGGGTACGTACCGACAAATGCATGCATGAGGTGCTCATCCTGCCTTTCTCAAAGGAATGGCTCGATGCTGCCTCGGACTCGGTTGATCTCCGCCTGGCTCCGCGACCGGATCGCCCCGGATCGCCGGCGCCCCCGCCGTTCGTTCGTTCCCCTGGCCGATCGGTGCGAGCCCCGCGTCGTCCTGAGCGACGTGACGCTCCCCACGGCCGTCGTCACCCCGTCGGATCCGGACACCCCGCCGACCCCCCAGGCGGTCAACACGGACGACCCGACCGACCCGGCCGACCCCTCGACCGCGCCGTCGGGCCCGCTCCTGGGCACGACCACCTGGAACTGAGCCCCCGAGGGCCTCGCGGGGCGGCCCCGGGCCACCCATGACCGGGGGGCCCGGGGCCGCCCGTCGCCCGGAGGGGCCACGGGCGCGAGGTCATCGTGGACCTCCGCCCCGCGAGGGCATTGATCCGCGTCGCCGCCAGGGTCCAGGCCGGGGCAAGCGATCGCGGGCCTCGTCATCGTTCCTCCCCGGGCGGCCGGACGAACACCGGCCGCCGATTCGCGACGATCCCTGGCGAGGCGAGAGCCAGGCGGGTACATTCGTTGAGGCCCTCCGGCCGCACTCCGATCGTGCGGCGGAGGCCCTCCCGCTTCCCGGGGCGCCTCACCCTCCCTTCCAGGCGCTCCTCGATCGGATAAATTGCGCCGGGCCCTGCCGGCCCGCCCCCGGGAGCCGTTCCTCCATGACCGATGCCGAGATCCAGGACCTGTGCGAGCGGCTTCGCTCCGAAGGGCCCGACCCCGAGGCCCAGCATCGGATGTTCCTCCACATCGAGGCCGAGCTCCGCGCGTTGGTCCACCCGATCCTCCGCCGCGACTTCTCCCGGGTCGCCCTGATGGCCGAGACCGACGACGTCCTCCACGACGTCCTGTGCAAGATGATGCCGTACCTCCGCCAGGGGGGCGAGGCGTTCGCCACCGACGTGGCCACCTTCCGCAAGCTCACGGCCACGGTC
The DNA here is from genome assembly GCA_963737655.1 of uncultured Planctomycetota bacterium. Taxonomy (GTDB): domain Bacteria; phylum Planctomycetota; class Planctomycetia; order Isosphaerales; family Isosphaeraceae; genus JAQGHR01. The sequence goes on from CAVTTN010000002.1 coordinate 1,574,178, forward strand.
CTCCGCCGGACCCTGATCGGCCTGGCGAGGAAACATTACGGGTCGCTCCGCGGACACCCCCTGAGCGAACCCTCCGACGCGATCGACCCGGGCCTGGCCGAATCCAGCGGCCTGGACGGCTGGCGGTCCCGGCTCCGGATCCACGAGCTGATCGACCAGCTCGAGCCCGAGGACCGCGAGGTCATCGAGCTGGCGATGTACACCCACCTCGCCAACGCCGAGATGGCCCGGTGCCTCGGGGTCTCGCCCGGCCAGGCGTCCCGGCGGTTCTCCCGGGCCAAGGAGAGGCTCGGCCTCCTCCTGGCCCAGGACGAGCAGAAGGCGGACTCCGGGTCGATCAAGGGCTGAGGGTCGGGTGGCCTGCTGACGCCTCCCTCAGCAGGCCCCCGTTCCGGAGAGGAACCATGGCGTTCGACCCCTCCCGCGTGAAATCGCTGTTCCTGGGCGCATCCGACCTCCCCTCGCCCGAGGAGCGCGCCGCCTATCTCGACCGCGAATGCGAGGGCGAGCCCGAACTCAGGGCCAGGGTCGAGGCCCTGCTCGCGGTGGACGCTCGCGCCGGGCCGGGCGCCGAACCCGATCCCACGGGCGCGTTTCCCATCGATCCGGCCACGATCCGGAAGAGCACCGGCGCCGACGCCCCGGAGATCTCTCCATCCTTCGAATTGGCGGGCGAGGAAGGCGGGGCAGGCTCCCACGACTTCACGCGGGACGAGGCCCCGCCGGCTCATCGCCCGGGCGCGTTCGTCCTCGGCCAGGTCATCGCCGGGCGGTACGCTCTCCTCGAAGTCCTGGGCGAAGGGGGCATGGGCACCGTCTATCTCGCCGAGCAATCCCGGCCGGTCAAGCGTCGGGTGGCCCTGAAGCTGATCAGGGTCGGCATGGACTCGCGGACCGTCCTGGCGCGGTTCGACGCCGAGCGCCAGGCCCTGGCCCTGATGGACCACCCCAACATCGCCCGCGTCTACGACGGCGGGGCCACCGAGGCCAATCAGCCGTTCTTCGTCATGGAGCTGGTCCGCGGCGTCCCGATCACCGAGTATTGCGACCGGCACCGACTGTCCGTCGTCGCCCGCCTCCAGCTCTTCGTCGCCGTGTGTCAGGCCGTGCAGCACGCCCACCAGAAGGGGATCATCCATCGCGACATCAAGCCCTCGAACGTGATGGTCACCGAGGTGGACGGGCGCCCCACCCCGAAAGTCATCGACTTCGGCGTGGCCAAGGCGACGGACTCCCATCTCACCGACCAGAGCCTGGGCGACACCGGCGCCATCGTCGGCACGCCGACGTACATGAGCCCCGAGCAGGCCGACCCGTCGACTCGGGACATCGACACCCGGACCGACGTCTACGCCCTGGGCGTGATCCTCTACGAGCTCCTGGCGGGCTCGCCACCTTTGGATGTCTCGCAGTTCCGCCGAGGGGCGATCCTGGAGATGCTGCGGATGGTCCGCGAGGTCGATCCGTCGAAGCCGAGCACGAAGCTGAGCACGGCCGACGCCCTGCCCAACATCGCGGCCAATCGCGGGATCGACCCGGAGCGCCTGAAACGCGAGCTGCGAGGGGACCTCGACTGGATCGTCATGAAGGCCCTGGAGAAAGACCGGACGCGACGCTACGAGTCGGCCAACGGTTTCGCCTCCGACATCCTGCGCCACCTCTCCAATGAGCCGGTCCAGGCGGCGCCTCCGAGCCGGTCGTATCGGCTGAGGAAGTTCGCCCGCAAGCATCGCGCGGGGGTCCTCGCCGCGAGCCTGGTCCTGCTGGCCTTGCTGGCGGGGATCGCGGGAACGACGTGGGGGCTGTTCGAGGCGAAGAGGCAGGCGGGTCTGGCGAACCAGCGAGAACAGGGAGAGCGCCTCGCCAAGCAGGCGGCCCTCGAAGCGGCCGATAAAGAACGACTGGCCACCCAGAAGGCCCTCAAGGCCGCCGATCAGGAGAAGAAGGCGAAGGAGACGGTCGAGGACGTCCTGGGTTTCGTCGAGGACAAGATCTTCGCCGCCGCCCGGCCCAAGGACCAGGAAGGCGGCCTGGGCTATGACGTGAAGCTGGCCGATGCGATCAAGGCCGCGTTGCCCTCGATTCCGACGAGATTCCGCAACAAACCGCTGACCGAGGCCCGCCTGCGACGGACGATCGGGACGTCCTTCCATTTCCTGGGGAAGCCGGAGATCACCGTGGGGCAATTCGAGGCGGCTCGGTCGCTGTACACCCGGGAACTCGGCCCCGACCACCCCGACACGCTCGGGATCATGAACCGGCTGGCCGTCGCGTACTCGGACCTCGGCAAAACGGAGGAGGCCCTCAAGCTCCGCGAAGAGGCGCTGGCCCGGAAGACGGCCACACTCGGACCCGACCACCTGGACACCATCGCCAGCCGGGGCAATCTCGCCCTGAGCTACCTCGCCCTCGGCCGGAATGCGGAGGCCGTCGAGCTCGGGGAAGAGACCCTGGCCCAGTTGAAAGCCAGGCTCGGCCCCGACCATCCCGAAACGATCATTTGCATGCAATTCCTGGTCATGGGCTACTCCGGCCTCGGCCGGAATGCCGAGGCGCTCCGGCTCAACGAACAGGCGATGGCCCTGGCGAAGACCAGGCTCGGCCCCGACCACCTCGAAACGATCCGGATCCTCCACAACCTGGCGGCCCAGTACGCCGCCCTCGGCCGGCACGCCGAGGCCCTCCCGCTCGGAGAAGAGGCGTTGGCCCGGAGACGGAGGAAGCTTGGCCCCAACCACCCCCAAACGCTCAATAGCATGCGCAATGTGGCCGACTTTCTCGCCGCCCTCGGTCGGCACGCCGACTCCGTGACGCTCCGCGAGGAGGCCCTGCCCCTTCAGAAAACCCATCTCGGCCCGGCCCACCCCGAAACGCTCCGGAACATGGTGAACCTGGCCAACGGTTACGCCGCCTTGGGCCGGCAGGCCGACGCCGTGAAGCTCCGCGAGGAGATGCTGGCCCTCAAGAAGACCAGGCTCGGCCTCGACCAGCCGGAGACGCTCAGGACCCTGAGGAACCTGGCCCTCAGCCTCCTGGCCGCCGGTCGGCTCCCGGAGGCGAGCGCGCTCCTGGAGCGGGCCGTCGATCGAAACGATCCCGAGAGTGCGCGGTGGCTCGCCGTGGTTCAAGCCTGGCTCGGCCAGGACCCGCGATTCGCGGCAACCCGGCGGCGGGTCCTCGCGCTGGCCAGGGGGGCCGACGACGCGGCGGAGGCGTATCGCGCCGCGCAGGTCGCCGCCTTGCGACCGTCGACCAACCCGGCGGAACTCGAAGCGATCCTCGCCCTCGGGCGCAAGGCCGTGGGACGGAACCGGGGCGAGCCGGAGCTCCTGGCCCTCGGCATGGCCGAATTCCGCAACGGCCACCTCGTCGCCGCCGAGGAGGCTCTCCTCGCCGCCGCGAAGGCCGGGAAGGACGTCAACGCGGCGGGCATCGCGGACTTCTACCGGGCCATCAGCCTGTTCCAGCAAGGCAAGAAGGACGAGGCCCGAGACCTCGCCACCAGGGCCTCCGCGACGATGAGACCGTGGCCCAGGGACGAGCGGAACCCCCTGGCCGACGGCGCCTCCCGCGACCACCTGATCCTCTGGCTGGCCTACCAGGAGGCGAAGGCCCTGATCGGCTTCGAACCGCCCCCCTCGCCGACGCCGCCCGTCGCGAAATGATCGAGCCGCGGCCGGGGGATGCCGGCGATTCCCCGCCCGCGTCGTCCTTGAGACGCTTCCGTTCGCGGTCGGCCGAAAACCTGCTTACCCAGACGCAAACACGGTACGCAACCACCCGAAACGGCCGGATTAACACAATACCAGGCCCTCTCCTTCGGCCCGTCGCGCACCGAAATCCCCGGTCGAGCGCCGAGAACATCCAGAGGGGGGCGGCCCGACCGCCCGGGTCTTCCGCCTCCGGGCGGCCAGGAGAGGACGCGATGATGGTCGCCTCGCGATCGCCGACCGCCGACGAGATCCTCCAGAGGCGGGAGGAGCTGAAAGACCAGGGGATCACCGTGGTCGCCGAGGAGCTCCTCAGGGGGGCGTCGGAGGCGGTCCGCGACGAGGTCGCCGCCCGGCTCTCCCTGATCGAAGCGGCCGAGAAGGCCGTGGAGTTCGCCTGCTCGTGGGCCGGGGCGGGCCCGGCCGCCGGGCCGTTCGAACCCCTGGGCGTGGCCGGTCGCTACGAAGCCCCCCGGATCTGGGCCGGAGGCGGGATGGGCGTCGTCTGCTCGGCCCGGGACGTCGAGCCTCGGCCGGACTGTGGCCTACAAGGTCATGCGCCCGAACACCGGAACGATCGCCGGGCCGTCGATCGGTTCTTCCACGAGGCCGAGATCACGTCGAGGCTCGACCACCCCGGGGTCGTCCCGGTCCTGGGCCGGGTGACCGATGACTCGGGCCTCCCGGCGTATGCCTCGGCGTTCGTCCCGGGGCGGACGCTGGCCTCGAAGATCGAGGAATATCGGAAGGTCGGCCCGGACCGGCCGGGCGAGAGGGCCGAGGCCAGGGCGGCCCTGCTCCGGGCGTTCCTGGCGGTCTGCGAGGTCGTCGCCTTCGCCCATTCTCGCCAGGTGGTCCACGGCGACATCAAGCCCCTGAACGTCCTGATCGACGAGTTCGGCGCCACCCGCCTGGTCGATTGGGGCCTGGCCCGGGACGTCTCCTCGGGCGAGCCCGAGTCGGTCGAGGAAGACGAGGTGATCCGGCCGGGCACCCCGGTGTTCCTCAGCTCGTTCGGGCGCCCGGCGACGTCCGCCAGCGACATTTATTCGCTCGGCCTGACCCTGGCCCTGATCCTCGCCGATCCGCCGACGGCCCCGGAGTACCGGCTCCATCGCTCGGCCGACGTCCCGCCCGCCCTCTGGGCCGTGGCGAGCAAGGCCCGGCACCCCGACCGCCCGAGCCGCTACCCCTCGGCCTCGGCGATGGCCGAGGACGTCCGCGCCGTCCTGGCCGATCGGCCGGTGGAGGTCCATCGCGACCCCCTGGCCACCCGGCTCCGGCGGTGGTCGGCCCGGCATCGGCCGGCCGTGGTCACGACGGCGGCCCTGCTCGCCGTGGCGGCCGTCGCCGGCCCGATCGTCGGCGTTCGGGAACGGGGGCTCCGCCGCCAGGCCGACTCCGAGAGGCTCCGGGCCGTCCGGTTGACCCGCGAGATGCTCGACCAGGTCGATCACATCGGCCGGCTCCAGGCCACGTTGCCCGGCTCCCGCGAGATGCTCGATCGCGCCGTGGTCCTGATCGAGCAGCTCGCCCGGGACGCCGAGGCCCAGGGGCTGGACCTCGCCCCGGCCGCCCAGAGCTTCTACCGGGCCGGGCGAATCCACCTGGTCCTGGGCCGTCTCGACGGCGCGGCCCGGTGCTTCCTCAAGGCGGCCGACCTGGCCGAGCGGAGCGACCCGAGGCGCCCCGGGGCCGAGTCCGACGAGGCGGGCCGGCTCCGGGCCGAGGCGACCCGCGATTGGGGCGTGGTCCAGGCGATGCTCGGCCGGTCCGCCGACGCCGACGCCGCGTGGAAGGAGGCGCTCGGGCGGCTCGGGACCGAGGCCCCGAGGACCCCCGGGCTCCGACTGGCCCGAGGCCGGCTCCTCCTGGCCCTGGGCAACGCCCGGATGCTCGCCGGCCACCTCGCCGCCGCCCGATCGCGGTTCGCCCAGGCCCAGGACATGCTCGCTCCCCTGGCCCTGGCCTCGCCCCGGGAGCCCAAGTCCGTCAAGCCGATGGCCGACGTCTTGACCAACCTCGGATACGGCCTCTACCTCCAGGCCGTCCCCGACGGCTCCCACCTGGCCGACCCGGCGAGGCTGGCCGAGTCCAGGCAGGCGCTGGCCGAGGGCCTCCGCCTCCGGCGATCGCTCGCCCAGATCGAGCCCGGCGACCCCGAGCACCTCGCCGACATCGCGGCGAGCCTGAACCACCTGGGCAACGCGGCCCAGGTCGAGGGGGAGGCGGGCTTCGACGCCGCGTCCGCCTCCTACCGGGAGGCCGAGACCCTGCTCCGAGGGCTGATCCTGGCCTATCCGTCGGTCCAGGGCCAGAGGCGGGAGCTGGCTCAGGTCCATTCCAACCTCAACGTCCTGCTCGCCTCTCGCGGGAAGGCCGACGAGGCGAAATCCTCGGCGGAGGCGGCCGTCGAGACGTTCCGCCAGCTCGCCCGGGACCGGCCCGACTCGCCCGACGCGCTGGCCGAGCTCGGGATCGCCCTGACCCAGCAGGCCCGGACGCTCCGGCTCCTGAAGAACGACGCCGGAGCCTCGGCCGCGAGCTACGAGGCGGCCGTCTGGCTGGCGAAGGCCGCCTCGCTTTCGGGAGAGCCCCGGCGTCGCGAGACGTTCGCCGGCCAGGCCGTGGCCCTCCTCGGCGAATTGGGCCTCCAGGGGTATTTCCGTCGGCCCCAGGCCACCGAGAGGCTGGCCGCCGAGCCCGCCTTCGCCGAGATCCGCCTCCGGCCCGGCTTCCCCGGCCCCTGAGGATCGCGGAGACGACCCGCCGCCCTCGACGGTTCTTCGGAGGCGCCGTCTTCGCGGATCTTCGGGTGGACTCGCCCCGGGGCCTGACCCCCTGGCTCCGAACCACGTGCCTCGCCGGCGACCGTCCGACACGCCGGGCCCGGCCGGTGTCCGAGCCTCCTCGACCTGACAGGTGGCGGATCGCCGAGACCATCACCGGGCCGTCCAGGACCGCCACGCCCGACGGCGCGATGAACCCCACGCCCTCGCCCCGGCCCTCGCGGGTCGCGGCCCCCTGGCGGATCATCGGCGAGGACCGGACGGTCCCCACGTCGCGGACGTAGATCGGCGTCCCGCCCGGCACGGCGAGATGGCCCGGGCTCGATTCCGACGGCCTGGGGAGCGTCCATCCGCTCCCGCCGCCGGTGGCGATCCACGCGACGTGGCGTCGCGTGGCGCCTTCCTGAACATAAATAAGCCGCATGCGTTGACACGCACGTACGGTATTGTGGAAGCTTGGGGACGGCCGCCTCCCTGGGCGACCCGGCCCGGCTTCCTCTCCTGAGTGAGAACTGCTCGGCCCCGGGAACTCATGGGTCGAGGATTGCTTTCAGGCTCGAAACACTCATACTATGTTGGCTGTGGGACTGTCCGCGGGTTGCTTTGCGATGCTGCAACAACCGAGGGGTTCAGGCAATGACCGGCCGACCCACGATTCGGTGGGCTGAGGCGATCCATGTCCGCGACGTCGACCCCTGGTTACGGGTATCCGCCACGGGCTTGGTAAGCAAAATGCATAGGGATGTCGGGGCAAAGCTTTTGCGAGGTCCCGTGAGAACCGACGACCCGAAGGTTATCCTCACATGGGTTGGAGTTCTCCCTTTATGCTTGACTCGATCGCGGATCCCGGGCGACCGTTGGGCTCGGCCGGGCCTGCGCCGGCGTTACACGCGAGCTTCCAGAGCATGACGTCGCCGTCTCGCCACCGCCGCCTCCTCACGATCGGGCACTCCTACGTCATCGCCTTGAATCGGCGACTGGCGCACGAGATGGCCCGGGTCGGGCGGGACTCCTGGGACGTCACGGCCGTCGCGCCGCGGTATTTTCGGGGGGATCTGCGGCCCGTCACCCTCGAACGGGACGGCGAGGAGCCCTGCGAGCTCGAGGCCGTCTCGGCCCGGATGACCCGTGCGATCCACCTGATGTTCTACGGGCACGAGCTGAAGACGCTACTCCGCAGCCGGCCCTGGGACCTGATCCATTGCTGGGAGGAGCCCTACATCTTCGCCTCCGGTCAGATCGCCTGGTGGGCCCCGCCGGAGATACCGCTGGTCTACTGGGCGTTTCAGAACCTGGTGAAGCATTATCCGCCCCCGTTCAGTTGGATCGATCGATACTGCCTGGATCGCTGCACCGGCTGGATCGCGTGCGGGGAATCGATCGTGCCGACCATGCTGGAACGAGGGTACGGTCGGAAGCCGCATCGGGTCCTGCCCCTGGGCGTGGACGTGGAGCGGTACTACCCGGACCGCTCGGCGGGTGAGGCGGTCCGTCGGCGGCTGGGATGGAGCGATCCCGGCCCCCCGGTGGTCGGATATCTCGGCCGCTTCGTCCCGGAGAAGGGGATCGCGCTGCTGATGGAGACGCTCGACGCCACGAAGGCGCCGTGGCGGGCCCTGTTCGTGGGCGGAGGGCCGATGGATGCGGTGATCGAGCGATGGGCCGCGAAGTACCCGGGCCGGGTCGTCGTCGTCCGCGGCGTGTCTCATTCCGAGGTCCCGGCCTTCCTCAACGCGATGGACATCCTGGCCGCCCCGAGCCTGACCCGCCGCCAATGGCGAGAGCAATTCGGGCGCATGCTGATCGAGGCGTTCGCCTGCGGCGTCCCGGTCATCGCCAGCGACAGCGGGGAGATCCCCTTCGTCGTGGCCGACGCCGGCCGGATCGTCGGCGAGGCCGATCGCCCCGGGTGGCTCAAGGCCCTGTCCGAGCTCCTGGAGAACCCCGAGCTCCGCCGAGACTTCGCCGCTCGGGGCCTCGAACGCGTCCGCTCCCGGTTCACCTGGCCGATCATCGCCCGTCGTCACCTGGATTTCTTCGACGAGCTGCTGGACCTCCGCGCCTCTCGGACGTAAGAACCCCGGACAAGCCGGGGACTGGCCCCTCGGCCGCGAGGGGCGTATCCCCATCGATGTCCGGGATTCTCAAGCCCGAGCCGGTCGCTCGACCGGGCCAGGGCGGTGCCCTGCGAGGGCCCGCGCGAATCCTGGCCACTCGTCGAACACCGGACGCGGGCTCGGCCCTCGCGCGAGCCACCGCGTTCCCCGAGGGTCAGAACCGCGACGCAACCCGAGGAAGACGCGAGCCGCATGCCGGCCCCGCGACGACCGGCAGGTCGACGAAGCGGGGACGGACGCGACGCGTTCCGGCGACCGGGCCTGCGGGTGCGAGGGGACATCGCGGGTCGAAGCCGAGAATGGAAGATGGCGGGAGCGCTCGCCGGCCCTCGCGGCTGGTCGGACCGGCCTCGCACGTCTTTCGGAATCGAGAACGAGGCCGGTGGCTCGGGGATTTCGTTCGCAATCGCCGGTCGGCCTTTCTACGATGGTCTTGAGGGATCGGTGATGGAGGACGCTCGATGATGCCCCCGGACCGAGACGGGTCCAGCCTGGACGTCGGCTTCGAGACTCAGGCCCTCCTGGACGTCCTCGGCGACGACCTGAAGGCCCGATTCCCGAGGCTGGACCCGCGAGCGATCCTGGCTCGCGCCCTCAAGGCTTTCTCGGGTCCGATCGGAGGCAAGATGGGCCGGGATGGGCCGGCCCTGCGCCTCCGGGGGGCCGATCCCGTCCCCTCGGCCTGCGTCCCGAGCCAGTCGCGAACCGAGGGCGGGTTCGCCGACCTGGCGTTCCGGATCGCCCGGGTCCACGACGAGGTCCGCCGGATCGGCGACGCCCTGGACAACCGCTCGGCCGAGCCGTCGCCCTGCCTCGGCTCGGCGATCCGCATCCTGGAGGCGAGGCTGGGAAATTCTCAGGAGATCCGGGACCGCATCCAGGCGGCGATCGCGCAGGCCCTGGAGAAGGCGGACCAGTTCGATTGCGGGCGGGAGTTCTGCCCCTGGTTCGCCCGGCTCCTGGTCCACAAGGTCGTGGAGGTTTTCCGAACCGAGGGGAAGGTTCGGATTGACCGCTCGGTCCCTCTTGAGGCCCTCCCGGCCGAGGAGGAACCCCGAGAGCCGGCCCCCGGCTTCCGCCCGTGGTGGGACGCCGTGGGCGAGGGATTGGAGGCGTATGACATCGAGGTCTCCCCGGGCTGGTACGCCCGGGTGGCCCGGCTCCAGCTCCAACGGCTCGGCATTCGCAATCCCTCGGATCAGGTCGTGGCGATCTGGGCCCGATACGGCCACCGCCTCCGCGAGAAGAAGGAGCGGCCCAAAGGCGAGGAGCCGATGAACGTCTTCGAGCTGCTCGTGGCCTACGGTTCCCACCGGGACTTCCGCGAGGAGGTCCGCCCGAGCGACCCGGCCGGGGCGGTCCTCGACGAGGTGCAGAAGGGGATGGAGGAACTGATCGCGTTCCAGAAGGCGAAGAATCGCGGGAAGGCATCGTGGGACGCCTCGCCCGACGGCCCCCAGGGCCCGGCCGATCGGCTCTCTCGGATGCAGGAATCCGGCTGGGGGCTGCTGGCCGGCCGGGAGGAGACGGACCCGGCGTGGAAGGCGGCTCGCAACCTCCTCTGGTTCAGTTGGTGCCTGAAAGCGGCGGCGACCCTGGCCGTGGCGCTGAGACACGCCGGGCCCCGGCCCGAGCTCGGGCCGTTGACGACCGCCCTCCGCCCCCTGGACGGCCTGGGCTCGTTCACCGAAGCGACCCGGGCCGCCGTGACGCCCCACCGGGCCGCCGTCAAGGCCCTGCCCCCGGGGCCTCCGCCGGACTCCGAGGGCCGGGCCCTGCTCCTCAAGGCGGCGGTGGAGCGCGCCTGCCTCCTCAAGCGGTCCGGAGCGATCGACCCCGAAGCCATCGACGCCGAGTTGCCGGACGCCGATTGGCGATGGTGGATCAGCCGGGTCACCGGCCAGGGTCGGGACCACGCCGAGGCCGCAGTCCGCCGGATGGCCGACCGGGCCGGCCTGGTCCCGGCCGTCTCCTTCGATCTGGCTTGATCGCGAGGCCCGCCATGACGCTTCCGCAATCCGACTGGGAGATCGCCGCGACCGTCTTCGAGACCTATCCCGGCGGCGAGGCCGCGTTCTGGCGCGATTGGGCCCTGGGCCGGCTCCCGCCGGAGCTCATGGACTGGTTCCGCCGCCACGCGGCCAACGTCCTGATCGAGGACGAGGTCCGCGAGGCGGACGCCGCCCTGGCCCAGAGGGCCGACCGCCGCCGCCCGTTCGACTCCCCCGAGGGCCGCCGCCGGGAACGGATGGTCCTGGAGGCCCTGGCCTTCGCCGTCGAGGTCCCCGGCCCGATCACCGAGCTCGCCACCGGGGGCGCCCTGGAGGCCGAGGAGCTGAGACGACGATTCGCCGAGGCCCTGTTCCACGTGCTCGAACACGACCTGGACATCGCTCGCGAGTCCTGGGCCGGGGAGTCCGAGGCGGCCGTCGGCACCGAGGTGCTCCGGGTCGTCTTCTCGACGCTCGTCCCGGGCGCCGCCGACGCCCCTCCGAGCTTCGTGGAGATCGCCCGGGAGCTCAAGGCCCTCCGCGAACGGTCCCGGGACGCCGGGCCGGCCGACCCGACCGAGGCGGCCCTTCGCGACCTGGCCGGCCCCCTGCTCCTGAGGTCGTCGGAGGGGGGATATCGCCTGGAGCCGAGCTTCCGCAACTACCTGAGGGCCCGGCTCCGCGAGGCCTGCCTGCGCCAGGGCTGGCAACCGAGGCCGGGCGGCAAGTTCAAGAACCTCGACGCCGCCTTCGACGCCCTGACCCGTCACCGGGTCCTCCAGGTCTTCCAAAAAGTCCGCTGGGTCAAGCTCGACCCCTGGCTGGCCGTCGATCTGGCCGCCGTCCCCGGCTGAGGACCGGGCCGGGCTCCTCGGCTCAGGGGCGGGCCGGGGCGTCGCCTTCCTTCTTCGGCTTCTGGCCCGAGAGGACCTCTTCGAGCGCCTCGCGGAGATGGTCGCCGAACTTCGGGCCGCCTCCGACGAACAGGCGGGCGACCTTGCCGTCTCGGTCGATGATGACGGTCTGGGGGATCGCGTCGGCCTGGTACTTCGCGGCCACGGCGCCGTCTCGGTCCAGGGCGACGGCCATCGCCATCTTGTGCCGTTCGAGGGTCGCGGCGACCTGCCGGGGGTCCTCGGCGAGGTCCACGGCCACGAGCTGGACGCCTCGCTCGGCGAACTCCTGGGCGACCTTCTCGACCTGCGGCATGGTCTGGAGGCACGGGCCGCACCAGGTCGCCCAGAAGTCCAGGACCACGACCCGGCCCTTCGCGTCGGCCAGGCGGAACGTCTTCTTCTCCTTCGTCTTGCCGTCGCCGAGCAGGTCCAGGGTGAAATCCGGGGCCGGCTGGCCGACCAGGGGGGAATCCGAGCCGGAGGGGCGGTCGCCGCCCTCGCCGTCCTCGCGGGCGATCATCGGCTCGACGGCGTCGTGGAGCTTCCACGGCCCGAAGGCCAGCGATTCGGCCGCCTTCTCGATCGCCGGGCCGATCCACAAGACGTCCACGTCCTTCAGGGGCACCCGGCAGGCCCCGAGGACGTCGCTCTTGCCGATCAGGGCCGAGTCGGCGAACGAGCTCAGGGCGAAGGTCAGGCGGGTGCCGTCGGACCGGAGGGCCTGGACGCGGATCGGGCCGGTCGGCGGGACCGGGACCGGTTTGGCCTCGACCTTGTCCTTGTCCTTGTCCTTGTCGTCGGTCTTCGGCGGGCCTTCCTCGGGGTGGAGCCAGATGATCCGGGAGACGCGGTCCCGGGGGATGTCCTTGGTGTCCAGGCGGACCTCGACCTTGAGCGCCCGGTCGTCCAGGCCGACGATCCGGCCGCGGAGGTAGTCGCCGGTCAGGGAGCGGATCACCTGGGTCGGCGGGCTCTCTTTCTGGGCCCGGGGGAGGGTCAGCAGGCGGTCGCGCTTGGCCCGGGTCAGGCGGAGGAGGGTCGGGAGCGGGTCGTCCAGGTCCACGGCCTTGATCTTGTCGTGGGGGATGAGGACGGACTCGGCGATCGGCGTCTTGATCGACACGCCGTTCTCGTCGATCTTCGTGACGAGGCCGGGGAAGACGTCGCCGGTGCGGAGATGGATGGACCGATAGGAGCGATCGGGCGCGCGGGCCTGCCCGGCCTGGTAGTCGGCCGGGTTGCCGAAGACGCCCGCGACGAACCCCGGCGCCGGCGAGGGTGGGACGCGGACCAGGGCCCGGGCGGCCGGCGTTCTCGGCCTCGGCGCCCGGTAGACGATCCGGCCCGAGACGCCCGGGGTCAACGCGCCGGACGACGTCCCCCGGGCCGGCCTCCAGGCCAGGGCGGAGCTCCCCGGGGCGTCGCGGCCGGCGGCCATCTGCCCCTCGAGCCTCACGCCGTCGAGCTCCAGGAACCCGACCGGCCCCTCGGCCATCGCCGCGTCGTTTCGCAGTTCGGCGGGGGCGTTCACGACCAGGGACCGCAGGGCCGGGACCGTCACGTCCCCCTCGATCCCGGGGACGCCCAGGACCACCCCGCCGGCCTCGAACTTCCGGGGCTCTCCGCCGAGTCGCGATCCCTCGCGGGTCACGACGGTCACGGCCCTCGGCCCGGCCGAGACCGGAGGCCCGAGGACGATCGAGGCGACTTCCCCGGCCTTCACCCGGGTTTCGCCGCCGTCGGCCCGGATCACCAGCTCGCCGGCCTCGGGGTCGAGCCGACCGACGGCGCCATCGACGGTCGAGCCGTCGATCCGGACGACTCGCGATTGGCCGTCGGCGAGCTCCTTCGGAGGGTCGCCGGACCAGGGGCGGACCCGGAGCCGTTCCAGGCGCAGGGCGTTCGGGGCGTGGTTGGTCAGGGCCACCCCGCCCCGGGCGAGGCCGGCGGGGTCGGGGATCTTGAGATCGGCCAGGGGCTTGCCCGACTCCGAGGCGACCGTCAGCCGGCCCTTCTCCTGGTCGAGGAACAGGAGGAACCGGGACCGGCCCGAGCCTCGGACCTCCTGGACCGGGGCGAGGTCGGCGGCGGCCTCGGTTTCCCGGAGGGCGACGAGCTTGCCGTCCCAGACTTCCAGGCGGAACCCCCGGGCGTCGGCCTCGTCGGTCCTGGGATCGACGCCCAGGGCCAGCGTGAAGTCGGCCGAGCGGTCCCAGGAGAGTTCGACCTCGATGGCCGCGCGGGTCGGCAGCTTCGCGTCTCGTCGGAGGGTAGTCCCGTCCCTGTCGCTCACGAGGACGCCGGAATCGTCGTGCCAGCCCTTGTTGGGAGAGGTCTCCGACCATCCCTCCAGGCCGTTGGGCCCGGAATCGACGAGCCCGGAGCCTTCGCCCAGGCGATCGACCCGGTGGACGCCCTTCCGGGCGATCTTCAGGAGGCCCAGGGGCGGGGAATCGATCGTGATCCAGGAGTCATCCAGGGCCTTGAGCGACCCGAACACGAGGTCGCCGCCGGGCATCTCGACGACGAACGGCCCCGGGGCCGGCTTCGAGGCGTCCGCGGGCCAGCGAAGATCCTTCACCGCCGACAGCGGGAATTCCAACGGCTCGACGAACGCCGGCGACTTCCAGCGGACGGCTCGGGGGGCGTCGGACGCCGCCAGGTCGCCCGCCACGAACCCGCCGAGGTAGATCGAGAGGACCGGGACGTCCGTCGGAGGGCCCGGGGGGGGCGGGGCGGCCGCGGGCTCGGCGGGGTTGACGTTCTGGAAGACCATCACCTGGCCGTTCACCAGGACCCGCTGTTGCTGGGCCACCGCCTGGAGCTGGACCTGCTGCTGGAGCTGGACCTGCTGTTGCTGGACCTGCTGTTGCTGGACCTGCTGGATCTGGAGCCGCAGGAGGGCCTCCGCCCGGGCCTGCTCCGCCTGCTGGAGACGGAGCTTCGCCGCTTCCAGGGCCTTCAGCCGGTCCGCGTCCTGGCCGATCGCCGAGGAGGAGGCGGCCAGGGCGATCGTCAGGGCGAGGATCGAGGCGGTTCTCATGGGATCGGGGTCCTTCGCCGTCGGGGGTCGGTCCCGGGCCTCGGGGGCGTCAACGCTCGTAGATCGGCAGGAAGCGATAGTTCAGGGCCAGGGCCAGGCAGGACATCGCCGTCCCCAGGGCGTTGCCGAACTGGCCGGGGATCGAGCCGTCGGCCTGCTGGGCGGCCTTGAGCTGGCGGATCAGCAGGCGATTCCACTTCTCCCAGGCGTCCAGGTCCCCCTGGAACAGCGCCTGGGACTGGTAATAGCGCGTATATTCGAGATAGCCGGGGCTGGGGGCGTCGAGCCTCTGGGTCAGGTAGCCGAGCGACGCCTTGTAGGTCGGCGCGTCCTTCCGGCGGGCCACGGCCTGCACGAGCGTGGCGATCGAGATCCTCGCCATCGACTCGTTGAACCCGCCCAGGCCGCCGGAATAGGCGACCTGGCCCGACCCGGCGGTCATCGACCGGAAGTATTCCAGGGCCTTCTCGATCGACTCATCCGGCACCTCGATCCCGGCGTTCCTCGCGGCGAGGAGGCCGACGAGGATGGCCCCGCTGACGGACGTGTCGGCGTCGGTCCCGCTGGGGGAGTACCTCCAGGCGCCGGTGGGGTTCTTCTTCTGCGAGGTCACGGCCGAGCGGACGGCCAGCTCCAGGGCCTGGCCGATCGATCGCTGGCCCCGGGCGGTCTTCTCGGGCCAGAGGTTCCTCTCGTCCACGGCGCCATAGGCTTCGGCCAGGGCGAGCATGCCGAACCCGTGGTGGTACATGCTGCCGCCGAGATAGCCGGTGGCGGCGTCCTGGTTGGAGATCAGGCTGCGGAGGGCCTTGCGGACGTGGGTGCTGTAGGGCCCGAAGTTGGGATCCTCGCCCGAGGCGAGGAAGGCCATGAGCGACAGCCCGGTGATGGCGGGCCTCTCTGGCCGTCGTTGGGCCAGTCGCCGTCGGGGCCCTGGGTCCTGGCGAGGTACTGGACGCCGCGATCGTACATCTCGCGGACGTCCCGGGGCACGACCTCGCCGGACTTCGCCGAGAGCCCCTGGGCGGGGGCCGAGCCGGGTCGGATCGCCGCGAGGATCGCCACGGCGACGGCAAGGGCCAGGGAGCGGCGGCGGTCGGTCATCTCGGGATCGCTCCAGGAGGGAAGGCGAAGGCCGGCCGGTTCACTTCACTTCACTTCTTCGGCCCGGGGGCGTTGATGCGGTCCTTGTTGAGGAGGCCGTCGAGGTAGCCGTTCTGGCGGAGGAACGGTTCGAGGTTGCGGGCCCCGTCGATCTGGCGGGTCAGGAGCTTCCACTGGGTCTCGTCCAGGAGGGGCCGGACCGCCTCCTCGGGCAGGTTGGCGAGCTGCCAGAGGACGATGTAATGGTCGTACTGGTCGGACCTTCGGGGCGGCTCGGTCCTCTCCAGGAGCATCTGGACGAGCTTCGCCCTCTGGTCCCCGCGGAATCCCACGGCGTTGTCGAGGAGGGCGACGCTGAGCTCGACCCGGGCCTTGTGCCGGGCCTTCCTCCGGTCGCGGAGGTTGGCCTCGAGGGCCTCGGCCTGGGCCGTGTCGAGCGTCGATCGGGCCGCCTTGAAGAACAACGACCCCTCGGCGAACGGCCCGGAGGCGAGCTCGTCCTGGATCGGCCGGATTTCTCGGAGCAGGTCGGAGATCTTCTGAGCGTCATCCTTCACGGCCAGGAACTTCCTCTTCATCGCGGCGACCCGGTCGAAGAGGTGCTTGACGTCTCCCCGGCCGGCAAGTTCGAGCCGGGCGACCTGGGCGTCGGTCAGATGGCAGGAACGGTCGAGCTCCTCGACCTGGATCGCCAGGGTCGAGAGCAGCCGGGTCCGGATGGCCGGCTCGTTCGAATTGGTGAAGATCCGCCTCTCGAAGACCTGCTCATTCCAGCCGTTCGCCCGGCGGACGATCACTTGCGGGGCGGGCACCTCGGGTTCGAGGTCGTCGTCGAGGTCCTGGGCCGTCGCCGGCGCCCCCAGGGCGATCAGCAGGAGGGCCGGGGCGATCGCGAGGAGGGTCCGGGGCATCGCGAGGGGCTCCGGGTCGGGTCGGGGGAAGGGGGGAGAACGACGAGGATCGGCCCTAATCGCCGAACGGCGCCGGGAGGGCCGGCAGGAGGGGTTGCGGGGGCCTCTCGTCGGCGGGGAAGTCCTCGTCGGTCGCGACCGCATTGCCGAAGATCCCGGGCCCGTTGAAGACCGAGCCGGAGGTGCGGGCGTAACCGGTCCAGGCCCGCCTCTGGGCGGGCGTGAGCACCGCCTGGACGAGCGGCTCGGGGATCGACGGGAGGGTCCCGACGGCACCCGCGAAGGCGAACGACTCGGGCGACGGGAACCACAGGGCGTCGGCCTCCTTCGCCAGCGCCTGGCGGAGCGCCTGACGCTGCTCGGCCGAGAGCAGGAGCTCGGCGTCGAGCCGGGTCACTACGTTATCGATCGTGAGTTCCTGGATGTCCCGGGCCCGGCGTTCGGTCTCGGCGACGTAGAGGGCCGCCTGGTCGGCCGAGAGGTGGGGGCGGGCGGCGTCCAGGAGGGCCTCCTGGACGAGCCTCCGGGGCGCGGCCTGCTGGCCCTTCAGCTTGCTCCGGCCCTGCTGCCACTCGGCGTAGCGGCGGGCCGCGGCGACCGCCGCCTTGTCCCGGTCGGCGGCGATCGCCTTGCGCTGGTCGGCCGAGGCCCCGGTGACCGTCAGCAGCAGGTGGAGCTCGGTCCGGGCCAGGGGCTGGAACATCCCGGGGAGGAACTGGGCGATCATCGGGTCCACCTCGGCCCCGCCGACGATTTGCGCCGGGACAACCATCTTCATGATCGCCCCGTTGACCTGGACCGCCGGCGCCGGCGCCGGGAATGGGATGCGGACCTTCGCCGCCTCGACCCGTCGGGCCGGGGCGGCGGCCTTTTCGACGAGCTTGCCCTCCGCCGGCGGTGGCGGAGGGACCGCCGCGGGCTTCCCGTCCTGGCCGAAGGCGAGCGTCAGCGCCGAGGTCGCCACGGCCACGGCCGAGGCGGTCAGGGCGCGAAGGAATCGGTTCATGGTCATGGTCGCCGCCCTCCCCTTATCGCCCGCCGGGCCGGCGATCGATCTTGTTGAAGTATTCATCGAGCCCGGAGCGGAACTCCTCGGGCAGGGCGGGGCCGGAGTCTCCGGTGGCCTGGGAGACGCCCCGGTCCTCGCGGACTTCCTTGGCATTGAGCCCCTTGCCCACCAGGGCCAGGGCCGAGTCGGTGGTGGTCCCGCCTCCTCCGGCTCCCGGCGAGGCCCCTCCGCCCCCTCCGCCCCGGGGGTTGATCCTCTTGGACTGGAGGAGAAGCTCGATCGCCTCGGTCTCGGCGGCGATCGCGGGCGACCCGGTCTCGGGCTTGCCGAGGATCTCCCGGGCGTCGTCCATCACTCGCGAGACGGCCGCCAGCAGGGCCATCTCCTTGCCGAACTCGGCCTCGGAATCGGGCAGGCCGCGGATGCGTTCGTTGACCTTGTCGATCCGGGTCTTGAGCACTTCCTGAGTGCCGGAGAGCCTCAGCCCGGTCCGGGAGTGGTCCTCGGCCGGGAGCGCGGGTTTGGCCTGCTCGGCCACGCGGGTCTCCTCGCGGAGGTTGATCTCCGCCTCCAGGACCTGGAGGATCTCCAGGACGACCGACGGCGGGAGGCTCGCCCGCGACTTGCCCCCGGGGCACTTGCCGCTGGCCGAGGGATCGACGAGGTCCTCGGCCCAGCGGTCCAGGGTGTCGGACCAGTACTCGGCCTGGGCGATCGACACGCCGTTCTCCTTGCTGAGGTCGTCGCCGAGCTGCCGGAGGGCCCCGATGACGTCCTGCTTGCGCATGTCGTCCAGGACGGTCTTGATCCTCTGCATCTGTCGGCGTTCGAGGAAGCTTTGCATGTCATCCATGATGACCGAGACGACCAGGCTCCCCTTGGTTTCCAGGGACGCGGCCTCGGAGAGGCCCTCGGCCGCCTTGCCCGCGGCCCCCGGCATGCCGAAGGCGGTGTCCACGACCCCCTGGATTCGCCCGGCGATCTTGTCCTGCTGGCGGGACTGGGCCTTCAGCCTCTTGACCAGGGTGCTGCCTTCGAGGTTGGCGAGCACCTTGTTCATCTCGTCGGCGAGCTTCTCGAACTCCTCCAGGAGCTCTTTTTGCTCGACCACGGCCTCTTCCAGGGACTCCTCGGCCGGGTCGTCGGGCTTCGGCGGGGTCTTCGCCGCCTTGCCGCCGAGGGTGGTGACCGGGAGGCGGAGGGCCGACGACTTGGCCTTGGCCTGGCCCGGCTCCTCGGGCTTGAACCCCTTGTTGTAGTCCTGCAACTGCGACTCGCGATCGGCGACCGTCGGGGCGCTCGGCTTGGGCTTCTCGCCGGGCTTGGTGGCGTCTCCGGGCAGGGGCGGCTGGCCGCCCTTGACCTGCCCGGCCATCGGCGCCTTGCCCTTGGGGCTCAGCTGGGCGAGCGACGGGGCCTGGGCCGATTGCTTCAGGAGGTCGGCGACCGAGGGCATCCGGTTGGCCGAGATGTCCTTGAGGATTTGCAGGGCCTCGCCCCACTTTTCGAGGTGGCCGACGCCGATCTCGGGGTTCCTCATGGCCTGCTTGATCAGGTCCTCGCCCGAGTTCACCAGGCCGGAGAGCCTCCGGCCGTTGTTCCCTTCGGCCAGGGCCTGCGCCTCCAGCTTCTTGCGGGCCTCGGGCCGGTCGATCTCCTCGGGCGTCATGGCGCGGATCTGCTTGTTCGCCTCGTGGAGCTGCATCTCGCGGTCGCGGACCTCCAGAGACTGCCGGTGCCACTTGCTCATCTGCTCGGTCAGCCAGATGGCGTGCTGCTCGGCGTTCAGGACGAAGAAGGTGTGGGGCGACGAGTAGACGCGTTCGCGGCCGGGCAGGTAGTCCTCGACCCAGGCGCGGACCTGGACGGCCTGGGGCTCGATCCCCAGGGTCTTGGCGGCGAAGACGCCGGCCAGGTCCAGCGAGTCCTTCTCCGGCCCGCCGGCGCCGAGGACCATCTCGCCCTGGGCCGGGGACTTGACGGAGCCGTCGTCGGCCCCCTGCCACTCGATGCCCGCCCTCTTCACGCCGAAGTCGTCCTGGGCGCGGACGCGGAAGGCCAACTGCTCGATGTCCAGGAGCACTTTTTGACGAGGGAGGTCCTCGACGACCAGGGTCGGGGCCTCGTCGTCCCTCGCCGCGATCGCCACGGAGAACGGCTCCTTGCCTTCGAGCCCGAAGGCGTCCTTCCAGCGGAATTCGACCTTCCTCGGGCCGTCGATCACGAGGGTCGGCCCCGGGATCGTGGCGCCGATGGGGGCGATCGGCTGGCCGTCGATCCATGAGGCCGAGAGCTCCCGGCCGGCGACGGCGCGGAACGTGGCGCGGCTGCCCCGGACGAGCGTGGCCGAGCCGCCCCGGACGTCCTTCGCCAGGGGAGACGGCCGTTCGAGGTACTCGGGCAGGCGGACCTCGGCGACGACCGAGGCGAGCTCGGGCCGGTGGGTCGGCTCGACGCGGACGGTCCGCGAGGCATCGCCGATCTTCAGTTCGAGGGACCCGGGCTCGATCTGTGCGGGCATCGCGAATTCATACGAACCGCCCCGCAACGACGCCGAGACGGGCCTCCGCGAGCCGAGCCGGACCGTCCCCGCCTCGGGCTTCCATTCCGAGCCTTCGGCGAGGCGGGCCGTCAGGGTGAACGGCTCGCCGTGGGGGACGACCAGTCTCGAGGGCAGGGGGGCGAGCGCGGCGAAGGTGTACCGGGGCGGCCCGCCCCACGGAGAGACCAGCCGGGCCCAGGCG
This sequence comes from uncultured Planctomycetota bacterium, assembly GCA_963737655.1. Lineage (GTDB taxonomy): Bacteria > Planctomycetota > Planctomycetia > Isosphaerales > Isosphaeraceae > JAQGHR01. Next base: position 1,594,492 of record CAVTTN010000002.1, read on the forward strand.
TTCGAGGCCGCGGCCGGCACGGCGACGGCCAGGGCCACCGCCGCGATCGCGGGCACCGCCGCCAGGACCGCCCACAGGCGATGCCGCGGCGAGGGGACGGCGTCCGAGAAGTCGCGCTTCCGGGCGTCCTCGGCGACCTGGACGATGGCCGCCTCGCAGAGGCGGAGCGAACGGGCCTGCTCCGAGCCGTCCCGGACGAGCTCGATGATCCCGAGGAGACGATCGCCGATGTGAGGATGAGTGCGGGTCAAGAGCCGGGCGAGCTGGTCGGCCCGGCGGTTCCTCCAGACCCAGCGATACAGGGCGATCGGCACGGCCAGGAGCGAGAGGCTCGCCAGGGCGAACAGCCCCAGGCGGACCCCCCCGGGCGAGTCGATCGCGCGATCCAGGCCGAACAGCACGAGATAGGCGGCCAGCACGCCGAAGGCGGCGATGCAAAGGCCCTGGGCGGTCTTCCGCGACCAGACCCGGGCCCGGAACGCGGCGAGTTGCTCGCGGAGAGAGTCGGGGATCTGCAAGCGGCCGTGGACGTGTCCGACGCTCATCATCGACTGACCTCCGGGTCGAGGCTACCTACCGCGGGGTTCCGTCGCCACCGAATCCTTCGCCGATTCGTCCGGCCCGGACTCCCCGAAGGAATCCGGCTCAGGGGGATATCATACAAGGCCGATCCTCTTGCGTCCCACCCAAAATAGTCCCATGAAGAAAACGACGATCGCCGCCGGCAGGGGGTGGCTCCAGAGCTGGACCCGGCGGACGGCCGGAGGGGGGTCGGGCAGGTCGCCCAGGGACCGGACGACGTCGGCGATCTTCTCGGGGCCGACGCTCTGGCCCCGGGTCACCCGGGCGATCTCCTCCAGGACCTCGGGCCTCGCCGGCTTGCCCAGCGGCTCGGCGGCTTCCCCCTGGACGAAGAAGGTGGTCTCCAGGGTCGCCCCGGTCTGCTTGCACGCGAGGAGGACCTTGTGGGTGCCCGCCTCCTCGGCCGAGAACCGGCCGGCGAAGACGCCCCACTCGTCCCCCTCGGAGCCGAGCCGGACGAGCTCGGACTTGCCCGACGGCGCCGTGATCCGGGCCGTCACGTCCCCCCCGTGCAGGGGCTCGCCCGAGCGGTCCATCACGTTGGCGTGGAGGGCGAGCGTCTGGTTCTTCCTCGGCTGGTCGGGGACGTAGAACAGCCTCATGGTCTCCCCCTTGGCCATGTTGCGCTGGTACGCCATCCACCGGACGACCTGGCCCCAGAAGCGATAATGGTACTTGTCCTCGACCCCCTTCCGCCACCTCCAGGCGCCGTCGGTGCCCATGAAGAGCACCTTGCCGGCGCCGAAGGTCCGCGTGACGAGCAGGGGGATTCGGCCGAACTCGTTGAAGGCGTCCTTGTGGACGGCCAGGACGTCGCTGCCGGCCTTGGCCTTCAGGGCCGGGGCGTGCCACTGGAAGCCGGGGAGGCCCTCCCAGACCTCGGCGTTGTCGTCCTGGGTGTCGGCCAGCTTGGTCAGGAGGCTCCGCCGGCCCGACTCGGTCAATTCGAAGTGGCTGGGCGTCCGCGAGCCCCAGCCCCCGGGCTGCGAGGGGTCCAGGACGACCGGGCAGAGGTCGCCGAGCTCGGTGTCCATCAACGAGAATTCGCGCCCGTCCCATCCGGGCATGAACACCAGGCCGCTCGCCTGGTGCTCGACGATCCCCTTGAGCAACCGGCATTGCTCGGCCGTGAGCTGGCCGTCCTCGACGCCCACGTCGCCGAGGAACACCACGTCGAACTTCGAGAGCTCGTCCAGGCCGTTGGGGAACGCCTTGATGTAGTCCTTGTTCCCTCCGCCGACCTTCCCCAGGCCCGGGTGGAACAGGAGGCACGAGAGCTCGACGCCCGGGTCTCGCGACAGGGCGTTCCTCAGGTAGCGATATTCCCAGCGGGGGAGCGATTCGACGATCAGGACGCGGAGCTTTTCCTCGCGGATGGCGATCGGGGCCGAGAGCGTGTTGTTGTCGGCCAGGGCCTCGTCGGGATGCTTCGGGACGGAGAGGCCGACGGTGAAATCCCCCGTGCCCTTGGGCTTCCAGACGATCCAGTCGCTGGTCCGGCCCATCGGGGCCACGCGGACTTCCTTGGTCACGGAATCGCCGTCGGACGCCTTCAGCGTCACCGTGGTCACGTACTCGCGGGGCAAGGAGCTCTCGATCGTGAACGGGATGCGGACGGCCTTGCCCGCCACGCCGAAGGTGGGGGCGTCCAGGCTCAGCAGTTCCACGTCGGGCAATCGCGAGGCGCTGCCGGCCGGGACGGTGAAGACCGGGACGCCCTTGACCCGGAGCTTCGCCGCGGCGCCGACCGGGGGCAGCCCCTCGTTCCAGTCGCCGTCGGAGGCGAGGACCACGCCCAGGAGGTTGGGGATCGTCTCTCCGGCGCGGTCCAGGGGGGCGAAGAGGTCGGTCCCCTTGCCGGTCTTCTCGGGGGCGAACGGCTGGATCACCACGTTCATCCGGGATCGCAAGGCCGCCCACGTCGCCGGGTCGGAGACGGCGGCCACGGCCTCCCGACGGGAGCTCGGCGGCGAGCCCGGGTTGGCCGACCGGACGACGTCGCGGGTGTCCATGCTCGCCGATTCGTCCACGAGGACGGCGATCGTCGGGCGTTCCTCGGGGCGGTACTCCTCGACCCATTCGGGCTGATTCAGGAGCGCCGCCGCCGCGACGACCAGGGCCAATCGGATCGATTCCAGGGCCGCGACCGGCCCTCGGTAGCCGCTCCGTTTCCAGGCGACCAGGCCGAGCCCGGCCGCGATCGCGATCGCGACGACCGAGACGGCGAGGGTCCACGGCGTCCAGAGGAACGTCAACGATCGGCTCACGTTCATCACGAGGCGGCCTCCGCGAGCCGAGGGGGGGGCGGCATCAAGCCCGTCGTCGCCGGCTTCGGGGCCTTCGGCAGGCACAGGGCGGCCTCGGCGAGCATGGCCACGATCATGGCCGCCAGGAACAGCCGCCAGACCTCCTGGATCAGGGAGCCGAGGCTGCCGGCGCGGTCGTCCACCCGGCTGAAATCCAGCCCTCGGAACAGCGCCTCGACCTTCCCATCCGCCAGGACGGCCGCCGAATCCTCGGCCTCCGGCCGGTTGATCGCCAGGAGCCGATCGCCCGATTGATAGACGCCCGGGAGGATCGGCGAATCGGTCGAAAGGCCGTCCGCGGGGCCGGCCAGGCGCTTCCACGACGCCGGGTCTTCGCCGACGATCGGCTCGCCGGCCGAGACCTGGCGGGTCGGCCCGAGCGAGGCCGCGCCGGAGGCCATCGCCCTCTGGAGGAGGACGTACAGGACCACGCCCTCGGTCGCCATCGACGACGAATCCGGGCCCGGGTTCGTGGCGAGGAACCAGACGCCCCGCCGGCTCGCCGAGGAAGCGAGCAGCGGGGCGCCACCTCGGAGGGTCGCCCGAGGCGTCCGCTCGCCCGAGATCCCGCACGCCCGGCGGACCTTCAGCGACCCGACCGGCAGGGCCGCCCCGCTCTGGGTGTTCGCCAGGAGGCCCGCGTCTCCTCTCCAGGATTCGACCGTGCCTTCGGGCTTGAGATCGCTCCACGACGTCCACGAAATCCCGGCGAACCGGGCCGGATTCGGGCTCTTCGGGGGCAGGAACAGGACCGAGCCGCCGCGATCGGCCAGCGCCTCGACCCGTTTCGCCGAGTCCCCTTCGGGCAAGGGGGCCTGCCAGACGAGCAGGGCCACGCGGTCCCAGTCGACCGTGGCCAAACCGTCCGGCGCGACGACCTCGGCCGATTCGGGCACGCCCGGATCGGGCGAGATCGACGCCGCGAGCCGGATCGGCAAGGCCGTCGCCGGGTCCTCGGCCACGATCACCGCGAGCCTCGGCTCGGGCTTCGCGAAGGTGAAGAAGAACTCGTTGTCGGCCGGGTTGGTGTCGGCCGGGATCGAGACCTTGCCCCAGCCTCGATCGAGGTTCGACCCCAGGGGGATGCGGTGCTCCTTCACCTCGGCGCGATTGCCGGCGATCTCGACGGGGACCTCGGTCCTCGCCCCGCCGATCTCGAACTGGATGGGGACGGTCGCGCGGAAGGACGGGTCCTCCGGCCCCTCGCGCTTCAGGCTCAGCGAGACGAGCAGTTCGGAGGCGTCGCCGGCCTTCTGCCTCTTCGCCTCGGTCACGCGGACCGAGAGGTTGCCGGGGGCGGCCTGGGGATAGGCCAGCAAGTGGAACCGGACGGCCTGGGGGAACTCGCGGAAGCTCTCGCGGAGGGCCTGCCACCGGCCGCTCTCGGCGTTCCAGTCGTTCTCGCGGAGGTCGGAGAGGACCCAGACCTCGGTCCGGCCCGGCTTGTTCGAGCGGATGTAGTCGCGGGCCGAGCCGAGCATAGCGGGGAGGTCCGACGGCGAGGCGACCCCCTCGACCGCGGGGGACGAGGCGAGGACGTCGATCGAATCAATCTCCCTCGCCGCGTTCGTCCCGCCTTCGATCAGGACCCACCGGGCCGAGCCGATCGTCTTCAGGGCCGAGGCGAGCTGGCGGCGGCCCGTCTCGAGCTTGGAGCCGCCGTCGCCGTCCCCCTTCTGGGCCAGGCTGGGGGAGCGATCGACCAGGACGATGGTCGTCTCCGGCCTCCCCCCGCCGGCCCGGCCGACCCAGCCGCCGGCCAGCGGGCGGCTGATCGCGAAAATCAGCCCGGCGAGGGCCAGCATCCTCATGGCGAGGATCAAATACTGGCGGAGCCTGGCATAGCCGCGAGACATCCGGTTGGCGGCCAGGAGGAACATCATCGCGGCCCAGCGGACGGTCTGGAACCGCCTCTGGTTGATCAGGTGGATCAGGATCGGCAGCCCGATCAAGGGCAGGGCCACCAGGAGGAACGGCTGGAGGAAGCTCATCGCAGGGAGCCTCCCTTGCCCCGGGCCCGGCCGACGAGGAAGCGGATCAGGGCCTGTTCATAGTCCTCGTCGATCCCGATCCGGTGGTAATCGACGGCCGACTCGCGGACGACTTGCTTCACGCCGTCGAGGTAGATCTCCAGGGCCTTCCGGTAGCGGTCGGCGATCTCGCTGGGCTCGGCGAAGATCGACGGGCCGCCCTCCATGTCGAGGAACCGCGTGGGGCGGCGGAAGTCGAAGCCGATCTCCTGGGGGTCGAGCAGGTGGAACACCGCCAGGTCGTGGCGGCGGAACCGCAGGTGCTCGAAGGCGCCCTTCAGCTCGCCCGGCTCGACGAAGAGGTCGGAGATCACCACGACCAGGGCCCTCTGGCGGATCGTCTCGGCGAGCTCGTGGAGGACCGGGACGATCTGCGTGGGGCCCTTGGGGCGGGTCTCTTCGAGGACGTCGAACAGGCTCATCAGGTGGGCCGGGTTCCTCTTGGGCGGGATGTTGCGGACGAGCCCGCCGGCCACGCACGAAAGGCCGACGGCGTCCCCCTGCTGGAGGGCCATCTGGCCGAGGGTGGCGGCGATCCTCCGGGCGTACTCGATCTTGGTGATCGGCCCCGAGCCGAAATCCATCGAGCCCGAGGTGTCCAGGACGAGGCAGAGCCGGAGGTTCGTGTCGGCCTCGAACTCCTTGATGAAGTAGCGATCCGAGCGGCCGAAGGCCCGCCAGTCGAGGCGCCGGAGGTCGTCCCCGGCGACGTATTTCCGGTACTCGGCGAACTCGACGGAGGAGCCGCGATGGGGGCTGGGGTGCCGGCCCGAGACGTTCCCCTGCATCGGCTTGCGGGCCATCAACGGGAACCCCGCCAGCCGGGACAGCACGGCCGGATCGACGAAGCTCCGGGCGGGGCGGTCGGGGAACATGGGCGGCTCCGGATCACTTCATGGCGGGCGGCGACTTCGTCGAAAACCTCGTTCCCACCCTGCCGTGGGAACAACGAGGGAGGGACACGCAAGGAAGAGGATGGCGGCCGTCGGCCGCCTCACGCGATGGTGCATTTCATGCACCCTACATCTCGGTCTCCTCGACCAGGCGGCGGACGATCTTCTTGGCGTCGATCCCCTCGGCCTGGGCGGCGAAGGTGGTGATCACCCGGTGGGTCAGGACCGGCAGGGCGACTTCCTGGACGTCCTCCAGGCGGGCCATGTAGCTGCCGTGGAGCGCGGCCCTCGCCTTGGCGCCGAGGATCAGGTACTGGACGGCCCTCGGCCCGGCGCCCCAGGACACCAGGGGCTTCAGCCAGCCCGGCGCCGTCGATCCGCCGGGCCGGGTCTTCCTCACGAGCCGGGCGGCATAGGTGTAGATGTGATCGGGCACCGGCACCCGGCGGACCAGGTGCTGGTAGCCGATGACCTCCTCGGGCGAGAGCAACGCGCGGAGGCCGGGCAGGGCGTCTCCGGTCGTCGTCCGGGCGATCTGGACTTCCTCGGCCTCCGAGGGATAATCCAGCTCGATCAGGAACATGAAGCGGTCGAGCTGGGCCTCGGGCAGGGGGTACGTGCCCTCCTGCTCGACCGGGTTCTGGGTGGCCAGGACGAGGAACGGCGGGTCGAGCTTGAACGTCCGGCCGACGACCGTGACGTTCTGCTCCTGCATCGCCTCCAGCATGGCCGCCTGGGTCTTCGGTGGGGCCCGGTTGATCTCGTCGGCGAGCACCATGTTGGCGAAGACCGGCCCGTGGACGAACTGGAACTCGCGGCGGCCGGCGTCGTTGTCCTGGAGGATGTCCGTCCCGGTGATGTCCATCGGCATCAGGTCGGGCGTGAACTGGATCCGGCTGAACTTCAGCGACATCGTCTCGGCGAGCTTGCTCACCAGGAGCGTCTTCGCCAGGCCCGGGACGCCCATCAACAGGGCGTGCCCCCGGGCGAACAGGCAGGTGGCCAGGCGGTCGATCACGGCGTGCTGGCCGACGATCACCCGGGCGAGCTCGGCCTTGAGCCGGTCGTGGACGCCTCGGAGCTGGTCGATGGCCTGAACGTCGTCGTCGCTGAGCCGCTCGTGGGGGGCGTCCGGGGGAATCGCCGAGGGCGGCATAGGTCGCTCCGTGCCGAGGATTGCCGGGCCGAGGGCCTCCGCGCCGTCGGTCTCCTACGGATTTCAGAGAGTAATCGACCGGACCGAGCGAGGCAAGCGGCCGGCCCGGAAGTTTTCGAGAGGGCGAGCGCTCCGTCGGGTGGCATGCTCACGTCTTCGTGAGCATGCCACCCGACCGACCTGGATTTATTGTGGCTTCTTCAGCTCGATGACGATCTCCGCGCCGCCGGTCTCGGCCTCGGCGAAGCCGATCGCGTTGGGCTGCTGCATGCGCCCCGTGATCTTGTAGCGGCCCTTTTCCACCGGGCCGAGGCGGAACTTGCCGTCCTCCCCGGTGTTGAGGAACAGGTTCGCCTTCGAGGGGACGACCATGGCCCCGCCGCCGGGCAACACGCGCTGGACCCATCCGACGGTGGCGTTGGCGACCGGCTTGCCGTCGTCGCCGACGACCCGGCCGGCGAGGTATTCGCCGTCCTTCGCCACGATCTTGACCCTGGTGACGGCCCCGGCCTTCGTGGCGGCGTTCGCGGAGGCGTCCAAAAGCGCCTTGGGCCGGGCTGTAACCAGGATGGCCGCTTCGGGCAGGTTCGCGGCCCGGAACTTGCCGGCGGCGTCGGTCGTCTCGACCTGGGCCGAGAGGCCCGAGGCGGCCTGGGCCTGGATCGTCACCTCGGCACCAGCCACCGGCTTGCCCTCCTGATCGACGACCTCGCCTTCCAGGACGCAGCCCGGCTCCAGGGTGATCTCCCAGCCCGGCCCGAGGAGCTCGTTCTGCTGGTAGCCCTTCTGGCGGGTCCGATAGTTCGGGTGGGAGGCCGAGAGCCAGTGGGCCATCGGCACGTTCTCGACCTCCGGCCCCACGCCCCGGAAGGCCCAGTTCCCCTGGGCGTCGGTCCGGGTCTTCAGGGCCACGCTGAACGGGAACTGGACCGGGGTTCCCGACGGTTCGGGTCGGCCGACCGTCCCGGGGGGGACCATCAGCTCCAGCTCGACGCCCTCGATCGGCTTGCCCCGGGTGTCGATGACCCGCCCCCGGAACCAGACTTCCTTCGGCATCCGGAAATCGACCCGTTGCGACTCGCCCAGGGTGGTCCATTCGATGGTCGTGGCGGTCAGGGCGTGGCCGGGGGCCTCGACGTAGACGGCCATCTGGGTCGGCCCGCGGACCTTGCGGAACTTCAGGACGTATTCCCCCTGGGCGTCGGTCCGGGTCTCCATCCCCGAGAACACCGAGATCACCGCGCCGGCGATCGGCCGGTTGGTCTCGGCGTCGATCACCCGGCCTCGGATCGTCTTGCGGGGGGCGGCCTCGCGTTCGAGGTCATCGCGCATCGACTCGAGGACCGTGGCCGGCTCCTCGCTCGGCCCGGTGCTCACGGCCCGGTAGATCAGGGTCCGGGAGTCGGCCGGCTTGCCGGTGAGGTCTTTCGCCAGGGCGTCGAGCCGGGCGACGAACGCGGGGTCGGCGAGGCTGGCCTTGAGGTCGTCGAGCTTCCGGCTCGGGGCCAGCTTCGGGCGATAGAGGGCGTCGATCCGATCGACGAGCTCGGGAGTGACGGGATCTCGGCCGAGGTCACGCAAGAGGGCCTCGATTTGTGCTCTCGTCGGCGCGGCGGAGGCGCCGGGGAGGCCGTCCTTTTCCTCGTCCTGGCCCCGAGAGGCGACGGCCGAGCCGGTCAGGACGATCAGAGCGAGCAGAATCCGGGCCGATCGCGGCCCGGGGCGAACGGGGAGGGTCATGGGCGAGGCTCCTTCCGGGCCGCGACGTCGGGGACGGCATGGATGGACGTTTTCGATCATGTTGGGTGCATGAAATGCACCATCTTTCTTCCGTTTTCGCCATGACCGAAGATGGTGCATTTCATGCACCCTACGAGCCGGGCGTCTTCACCCGGAATTCCCGGGTCCTCATCAGGATGCACGACACCGCGACGGCCGACACGATCGCCAGGCCCACGCTCAGGAGGCATTCGCCCGAGCTCGGCGCCAGGTCCAGGTCGATCCCGTACGTCATCTTGGGTCCCGGGGTGTTCCAGACCTCCGACAGACCCATCCACCGCTCCGAAAGCACCCGGAAATAGTAGATCACCGTCGCCTTGCGGATCACGAAATCGATGTTGGCGACCACCCCTTCGAGGACGACGATGTAGCCGATCCCCACCACCAGCGCCCTCTTCATGATCAGGCTGAGGAAGCCGAACACGGCGTCGTACGCGGCGATCGAGAGCGAGAACAGGGCGATCGTCTTGCCCATCCGCATCGGGCCTCCGCTGGACCCGTACTCCGGCTGGCCCCAGCCGATGGCCAGGTACGTCAGGGCCGTGAAGATCGCCACCAGGCCGATCGTCACGACCAGGGTGGCCAGGAACTTCGCCGCGAAGATCGACCAGCGGGGCAGGGGGCGGATCAACAGGTAGGTGATCGTCTGCTCCTCGATCTCGTCCTGGATCATCCCCGAGGCGAAGACCAGGGCCGTCAGCGGGACCAGCGCCTGGGGGATCAGGTTGAAGACCAGGAGGAACTCGGCGAACGTGGGCTCGTAGCCCGAATGCGGGCCCTTCCAGCCCGAATCGTTCTGGCGGATCAGGACCACGAAGGCGATGGGCAGGAGGTACAGGGCGGCCAGGACCAGGGCCCGCCGGGACCGGGCCTGGCGGACCAGGGTCATCGTGAAGAGGGCCGCCGCCGAGTTCCACGCCGCCAGGCGGTTGGAGATCGGCGCATCGGTCCGATCGGGGATGGTCGGGGGCGGTTCGAGGGTCGTCGCCTTCGTCATGGGTTCACCAGGTACTTGAAGACGGCTTCGAGGTTGTCATCGTCGGAGGCGACCCGGGAGATCGGCGTGTCCGGCTCCAGGGCGATCCGGGCCAATCGGGCGTAGAAGGCGTCGGGCGAGCGGGTCTCGACGAGGATGGAATCGTCCTCGCGGTGGAGGTCCACGCCGACCACGTCGTCGAACCGGACGAGCTTGGAGGCCAGGGCCCGGGGGTCGGCCGACCCCAGGACGATCCGGTGGGGATGGGTGTCGATCAGGTCGCGGATCTGCCGGACGTCCCCCTCGGCCACCAGCTTCCCCCGGTTCAGGAGGAGGATGTTCGACGTGACGGCCTGGACCTCGTGGAGGACGTGGCTGGAGAGCAACAGGGATTTCCCCTCGGAGGCCAGGCGGAGGAGGATGTCCATCAGGTCGCGGCGGGCCACGGGGTCGGTGCCGGTCAGGGGCTCGTCGAGGAAGATGACCGAGGGGTCATGGACGAGCGACTGGGCGATCTTGGTCCTCTGCCTCATCCCCTTGGAATAGCCGCGGATGGCCCGGTCGCGATGGGGGGTCATGCCGACCTGCTCGATCGCGCGATCGCCCCTCTCGGCGGCCTCGCGGCGGGGGAAGCCGCCGAGGCGGGCGCAGAACCGGACGAATTCCCGGCCGCTCATCCATTCGTAGAAGGCGTCCTGCTCGGGGCAGAGGCCGATCTCCCGGTTCAGGGACGGGTCGCCCCAGGCGGGTCGGCCGAGGACCGTGACCGACCCCTGGCTCGGCCGGAGCTGCCCGGTGGCGAGCTGCAAGACCGTGGACTTCCCCGCGCCGTTGGGGCCGAGGAGGCCCGTGACCCCGGGTCGGAGGCGGAACGACAGGTGGTTCACGCCGATCACGTTGCCGTACCACTTGGAGACGGCGAGGAACTCGGCGACCGGCGTCATCGGAGCCGGTCCAGCGACTTCACCCGCGTGCTCAGGACCCATAGCGACAGCCCCATCAGGCCGAGGATCACGTAAACCGCCCAGGACACCGGGAAGTCGAGCGAGAACGGGTTCGGCGGAGGCGGAGGAGGCGCCGGGGCGAAGGCCCTCCCGAACGGACCGGGGCGGGCCATCCCGGAGGCGAACGCCTTGCCCAGGGGCTCCCACGCCTGGTCGGCCCCGAGCAGGACGTCGCCGACCTTCTCCACGTCGTTGACGACCGAGACGATCGGCCCCCACTTCAGTTGCAGGCCGGTCCCCAGGACGTTCGCCGAGAACGAGCCGACCAGCCAGATCCCGATCCACACCGCCGCCACGTACCGCGAGTTCTTCGACAGCGAGGAGATCGCCAGCATGAACAGGCCGAAGACCAGGACCACCAGCGCCCCATACGCCAGGCACGCCGGGACGATCCGGTAGGTGTCCCGGATCACGCCGAAGCCCAGGCTGAAGCCCACGCCCAGGAGGTAGGTCAGCAGGCACGGGACGATCATCACGGCCGCCAGGAACGCGGCGATCGTCCCGAGCTTGCCGGCGAAATAATCGAACCGCCTGAGGGGCCGCGAGAGGTACAGCGGCATGGCGTTGAACCGGAGGTCTTCGCTGATCAGGCTCGGGCCGACGATCACGACGAGGACCATCGCGGCGAACGTCTCGAAATGGAGGAACCGGCCGAAGGCCAGCGTCCAGATCGAGGCGCGGAACGCCTTGGGGTCGAGCTGGGCGGCCTCGGGCAGGAACGCGAAGAAGCCGCGGAAGTCGTCGGCCTTCTGCTCGAACAGGCCCCAGAGCGCCAGGAACACGCCCAGGGCCACGGCGGGGATCCACGCGAGGATCAGGGCCACGCGGGTCCACCGGGATTTGAGCCCGGTCTTCACCCCCCGGCGGGTGATGGCGAGCCATCGCCAGCCGTGGCCCGAGAGCTTGCCGTCCCAGTGCTGATATCCCTGGTCGAAGATCGGCACGAGCTAGGCCCCTTTCCCGTGGATCGCCCCGAGGAAGACTTCCTCCAGGCTGCTCTGCCTCGGGCGGAGCAGGCGGATCTGGACGTCCGAGGCGAGCGCCGCCTCCCACAAATCCGAGGTCTCCCGGCCTTCGGGGAGGTCCACGACGAGGAGGTCGTCCCGGGGCTCGACGGCCAGGCCGATCTCGACCAGACGGCCGGCCAGGCGGTTCGGGTCGGCCTTCACGCGGACCTCGAACTGCCTCCTCTCGGTCTTCTTCAGGTCCGCGATGAGTCCGCTGGCCAGGAGCTGGCCGCCGCCGAGGACCATGATCCGGTCGCACACGGCCTCGACGTCCGGCAGCAGGTGGCTGGAGAACAGGAGGCTCATCCCCTTGCGCCGGGAGAGGTCGCGGGCCAGCTCCAGGATTTCCAGGCGGCCGGCCGGGTCCATGCCGTTGGTGGGCTCGTCGAGGATCAGCATCCTCGGGTCGTGGACGATGGCCGAGGCAATCTTGAGCCTCTGCTTCATCCCGGTCGAGTACGAATCGACCTTGCGATAGCGGGCCTCGCCCAGGCCCACGTAGTCGAGGACCTCGTGGGCCCGCTGCATCGCGTCGGTCGGCCTCATCCCGCCGAGCTCCCCGGCGTAGGCGACGAACTCGATCCCCTCGACCCCGGGGAACAGGCATTCGTCCTCCGGGACGAAGCCGACGGCCTGGCGGATGTCCAGCCTCTTCTTGCGGACGTCCATCCCGAGGACCTCGCCGCCCCCGGAGTTGATCTTGATCAGGCCCAGGAGGGTGCGGATCATCGTCGTCTTGCCCGCCCCGTTGGGCCCGAGCAAGCCGATCGCCCCCTCCGGCATCGCCACGCTCAAATCGCGCAACGCCGTGACCTTGCCGTACGTTTTCGTCACCCCTCGAAGCTCGAACAGCATGCCCGCCCCCCTCGCCGGGTTCGATCGACCGGACGAGGATAGCCGGTCGGACCGGCCGGTTCAACGAATTTCTTAAGTGGTTCGAGGGGAAGTCGGGAAATGGGTTTTCCCCTCAGGTCTCCCACCCCCGGAGGCCCTCGACCACCGAGAGCACCTCCGCGCGTTTCTTCTCGAACAGGGCGAAGAGGCCGAGGATCAGGATGCCGGCGACGATCCCCGAGGCGGCCCAGAGCCAGGTCTGGCGGAGGTCCACCGCCGCGTACCAGATGATCGTGAACAGCGACAGCGCCAGGAATCCGACGCCCAGGAACAGGAAGCCCCGGACCCTCAGCACGATCCCCCCGAAAATCCCCAGGATCGACAGCCCCGCCAGCGCCAGGGGGAGCCACGGCGCCTGGGCCACCCCGGTCAGGAGGATGTCGGTCGTCGAGGAGAGGTAGATCGCCAGGGAGGCCGCGTAGCGGATCGCCGCCATCCTCGCCTCGCCCAGCCTCTCGCGGTTCAGGTATCCGCCGGCCAGGACGCACAACGCCGGAGGGATCACCCAGAGCTGAGGGTGGCGCGCCAGCCCGAGACCTTCCTGCCGGGAGAGGACCGTCCACAACGCCGCGTTGAACGCCAGGGCCGACACCGCCCCGAACCTCGACGACGACCTCAGCAGCGACAACGTCCCGTATAGCGCCCCGGCCAGGACGAGGAACACGACGTCCTGCCCCGGCTCCGGCGGCTTCCAGAACGAGGCGAGCAGGGGCAAGAGCGGCAGGAACGCCCCGGTCCGTTCCAACGGGTCGGCCAGGACCATCCGGCCTCTCCGGCGGAACATCTCGGCCAGGCCCGTGCCGAGGAACGCCACGCCCAGGACGATCAACGACCAGTACCGGGCGAAATATCCGGTGAACAGCCAGGAAAGCGTCAGGCCGAGGTGGGCGACCGTGGCGCCGAGGATCGCCTCGAAGCCGTAGACATACGCGGTCCGGCCCCTCTCGGAGAGGCCCAACGGGTCTCGGCCGGGGACGACCGCGGCGATCAGGGCCGCCGAGGCCGCGCCGAGCATCGCCAGGGCCACCGCGACGATCGCCCCGGGCGACATCGGCACATGGCGAGTCTCGCCCCGGCCCGCCACCTCCGCCCCGAGGACCACCGCCAGGCTCGCCCCGGCCAGGATCAGCAACGCCGGGACCAATCGGCGGGCGGCGAGGGTCCATTCCGTGACCCTCGGCAGGAACTTCGCCAGCCCGAGGCCGTACAGCGCGCTCGTGGAAACCATCGCCACGAGGACCACGGCCATCCGGTCGAGCCGGGCCGTCGGCGACCCGGGCTCGATCATCGCCCAGCCCCAGGCGACGGCCCCGAGCGCCCCGACGGCCAGGGCGACGACCTGCAATCGCGACCTCCGGCGCCTCGGGCCAGGAGTCCCAGGGCCAAAACTTCCGCCAGGGCCGCATGGGCCGCCGCCGCTCTCAGGAACGCCGAAGACTCCGAGAGGATCGAGCCGAACGCCAGGGCCAGGACGGCCGCCGCCGTCGCCAGGCTCGCCGGGACGAGCCAGCCCAGGCCGTCGAACTCGGTCGCGACCTCGGCGACGGGGATGCCCAATCGGTCGGCCAGGAGGCGGAGGCCGTCCCTCCGGCTCCACAAATACGACGTCCCGACCGAATAGGCGGCCAGGACGGTCGTTCCGGTCCACAGGAGCATCCCGGGAGGCAGGTGGAACTGGCCGATCACCCAGCCCGAGGCGATCAGGCCGAGCCCGTACAGGCCCGCCACCGGGCCTCGTCTCCGGCCGTCCCAGAGGCCCGAAGCCAGGGCCGAAGCGGTCGCCGCCAGGGCCAGCCAGCCGAGGAGAGGCCGGGGCCAGTCGCCCGAGGTCGCGGCGTCGGCCGCCAGGCTGATCAGGACCACGAACGCCAGGGCCGCCAGGCACGCCCTCAAGGCGATCGAGGGAAAGAGAGGCGCCTCGACCCGGGTCGAGGCCCTCCGAGGGGCCGAAAACCGGCGGTCGATCCAGAGCCAGCCGGCCACCGGCGCCGCCAGGGCCACGATGTTCACGTCCAGGAGGTCCGCCAGCGATCCCCAGCCGCGAGAGCCTTTCCACCAGGCCGCATCCAGGCACCAGAACGTCGCCGCCACGTTCAACAGGATTCCGCCGACCGCCGAGAACGCCGAATTCCCCGACATCGCGGCCAGGATCGCCGCCACGGCCACGCTCGCGACCAACCCGCCGACCGACCACCCCGACGAAATCGGGTCGGACCCATAAGCGCGGAAGCTCATCACGGCGACCAGCCCCAGGGCCACCGACGACCACGTCACGGCCGCCGATCGGGCCTCGTCCCCCACGTTCTCGAACCTCATCCCGCCTCGGTAGAGGGCGATCCCCGGCAGGACGATCCCGGACGCCGCCAGGGCCGCCATCAGGGCGTGATAGGTGGACCAGTTTCCCGAATCCCGGAACGCCTGACCCATCGCCAGGAAGGCGGACGCGCCGAGCAAGCCGGCCCCGAGCCACTCTTCCGGGATCGCCCGGCCGGAGAGACGGCTCCGGACCAGGACCGCCGCCGTGATCAGCAGGACGGCCCCCCAGCCCCACGCCCCGGCGACCGTCTTCAACGCGACGTGAGGCCACGGATCGACGATCACCCCGGCCGTCGCGACCACCAGGACGATCGTCCCCAGCGCCAGGCCCAGGCCGACCATCACGCCGAGGAGCCCGCCCAGGGGAGTCGGCCCTTTCTCGCCGTTCCGCCGTCTCCAGGCCGCGATCGTCCCCATCCAGGCCAGGGCGTAGGACGAGGCCACGATCGCGTTGAGGTCGAAGAGGCGGGCCCACAAGACCGCGTCGAGCGAGCGGCTCGGCACGATCACCACGCCCACCGTCGCCGCCACGCCCAGGACCAGACCGGCCGAGAACGCGAACGACGACGACCGCTCGCGGGTCGCGAAGGCCACCAGTCCGGCGGCGAGGACCAGGATCGGCGGGACGAACGAGCCCACGTCCCCCAGACGGCGGAAGAACGAACCCGGCTCCGTCCCCACGATCGGGTTGCCCTGGAGCGACGAGCCGACGAGGTACACCGAGACCGCCAGCAACGGCAACGCCCCGACCAGGGCCGCCACCGTCCCCCCGGGCCGGACCCAGCCCCGCCACGACGGGCCGGCGCCGGTCATCAGGCCGAATCGCCGGTCGGTCACGATCCGGGCGATCAGCCCCGCCCCGGCCAAAGTCACGAAAAGGATGGCGGCCTCGCCCCAGATCCAGGAGAGGTCGGGATCGACGGGCCGGCTCGCCAAAGAGGCCCCGGCCACGAACGCCCCGAGGCTCGCCAGGGGAAGCAAGGCCAGGGCGATGGCCGTCCCGGCGACGAGCCGAGGGAGCCCGGACGCCTGTTCGGGCCCGATCGCCCAGCCCAGCCGCCGGGCCCGGTCCGCCAGGCGATCGCGGAACCCGTTGAGGATCGCCACGGCGAGGAAGGCCAGCGCCGAGGTCCACCGAAGCGCCGAGGCCGCCGCCACGTCCGGCCCCCATCGACCCGCCGCCAGGGGCGCCGCCATCGTGCCGACGACCAGCGCCCCGAGCAGATCGAGGCGTCGGAATCGCTCCCATTGTCCCGCCAGGAGGACGGCCATCACCGCGACCAGGACGAGCCACGAGCCGATCTGGAGCGCGTGGTCATGGGGAATTCCCGAGATTTCGAACGCCGAGGCCGGGGGGACGACCCGATGGAGGCCGTCGGTCCCGGCCAGCCTCGCGGCGAGATCGCGCGGCGACATCTCCCTCGCCACGTCGGGCGCGACGCCGTAAATCGCCATCGCCACGACGATCGCGACGAGAAACCCCCGGAGGACGCGATCGAACGCCGGCCAGGGCGGCTCCAACAGGGCGTTGGCGGTCGAAAGGAGGGCCGAAGGGGGTTGTCTTCTCGCCATCGCTCGGTGGACCGCGATCCTCAACGCGATCCAGCCTCCGCAGAGCGCCGAGAGGGCCAACGCCTGGGCCTGGAGGCTCCACGGGTCGAGCCACGGGAGCCGTTCCGAGGCGAACCACGGCCGCCTCGCCAGAACGGCCACCACCGCCGCCCCGACCGCCCCCGTGATCGCCGCCTGAGACCCGCCGAACAGGGCCGGAGAGGCCCTCCGCCACGCCAGGGCCAGCCACACGGCCGACAGCCAGGACGCCCGGAGCGCCACCGACGACGGCCCGGCCTCCGGCAGGGAGAGCAGAAGCAGGGCCGCCGAGAGGAATGACGTGGCCAGGGCCGACCGGGCGAGGATGCCCCGGATCGTCGCCGGGACCGGATGGCCGTCCTTCCGAAATCGCCCGAGGATCTCCGCCAGGACCAGGGCCAGAGTCGCATGGGCGAGCCCGGCGACGACCCAGGGGACCGCGACCGCCCCCCTCGCGCCGAAGACGACCCACTGAACCAAAGCCATCAGCCCGAGGACCGAGCCGAGCCAGGCCAGGCCGATCGTCTCGGGACGGCCGGACGTCCTCTCGACCAGGGGGTTCCGCCCGAACCACCCCGCCGAGACCAGCGCCGCCGCGGCATACGCCCCAAGAATCCACGAGGCGCCGGCCGGGTCGCCAGCTCGGCCGAACCCGAGAACGGTCGCCAGGCCGACGCTCGCCACGAACGCCAGGGCCGTGACCGCCGCGTAGGCCTCGGCCTCGGCCCGGCGCTTCCATCGCAAAGCCCCGCCGACGAGGACGAGCATCGACAGGACCAGGGGGACCAGCGCCGCCCCGCTCCGGGTTGAGAGCAGGACGGCTCGGGCCTGGTCCGCCGTCCCCCCGGCCCAGGCCAGCCCTCCCGAGGCCACCTGATAGCCGAGCAAATAGGCGATCGCCAGGCACGCGCCGGCCAGCGCGTGGGCGGCGGGGGCCTCGAAGAACACGGCCACCGCCGAGAGCACGACGAAGCTCAAGAGCGCCACCGGCAGCATCCCGGACGGCTCGGGCCAGGCCAGGACCATCCCCGCCAGCATCAGCATGACGCCCCCGGCGGCGATCGCCGTCCCGGCCACCCGATAGGCGACGAGCTCCGCGTTCCGGACCTTCCGCCACAGGACCAGCCCGGGAGCCAAAACCGCCGCGCCGGCCAGGGCGCCAGAGGAGCGAGCCGGTGGAACGTCGCCCACGAGGCGCCTCCCTGGATGATCAACAGACCCAGGGCGAGCGCCGCCGCGAACCCCGCCAGGCCCAGGAGGTTCAGGACTTCCAGGGACGCCGGCTCGTCCATCTCGGGCTCGCGGCGGAACCTCGCCAACAGCCCGCCCGAGGCCGCCCCCTGGGCGATCAGAGGCAGGGCCCCGAGCGCCAGGACCGAGGTCAGCCCCGCACCCGGACCCGCCCATCGGCGGATCAACAGCATGGCCACCGACGGCGCCAGGACGCCCAGGGTCAACGCCCAGGGGGCTCGCGAGACCAGGGACCGGCCCGCGCGGAACGTCAGCCACGCGAAGATCGCCGCCGTCCCGAGCTCCCCGGCGACGGCCCAGGTCGAGCCCGCCTCGGTCCCCCTGGCCATCGCGGCCACGGCCAGGAAGTTCAGAGGGGCCAGCAAGGTGGCGATCACGAACAGCCCTCGGGCCGTCGTCGGCAGGGTCCATCGCCTCTCGGCGTGGATTCCCAGCAGGAACAGCAGGGCCGTGACCCCGTTGAACAGCCCGAATTTCAGGAACGGCCGCTCGGCGATGCTCGACCAGAAGCTGATGACCAGCGCCAGCGAGCACCCGACGATCAACAGGCCGCCGACCAGCTCGCCCCAGCGGATGTTCTTCTCCTCCAGGAACCCCGAGAGCAGGGCGCCGAACGCCCGGGTGGGCTCGGGTTCCGCGGTCGCAGGCCCGACGACGGCCGGGAGCGTCTCTTCGGAGGGCGTCGTCGGGACGTCGGCGACCACGTCGCGCTCGTCCAGGAACAGGACGCCCGCGGAGGGAGGCGGAACGGGCCGGGCTTCCTGACGAGCCGGGATCGGCACCTGGGGGCGGAGCCGATCGGCCAGGGCCGGCGCGGAGGCGTCCTCGGCCCGGATCGCCTGGAGGAGCCGTTGGCCCGCCTCGTCGCTCAGGACCCCGGCCCGGAGCAACCGCTCGACCTTCCTCCGGAGGGCGGCCAGGGCGCGTTTCGGCTCGGGCCGGGCCGAGGCCCCGGGGGCCATCGGCGACCATCCGCAGACGAAGCACGACCCGAGCCGGCGGTCCCACTCCTCGGCGCACCGGGGGCACGTCTCCGACGCGACCGGCTGGGGCGTATGCCCCTGAAACAGCCCGACCAGCCCCCGGATCGTCGCCCGGACCGCCACCCACAGGCCGTGGCCCACGACCGCGATCACGCCAAGGCCGACCAGGAGCCAGAACACGAAGTCCATCGGGGGCCCTTCCTGCGTCGAGGAGCGACCGGACCCGGGATCGACCGACATCGGCCCCCGTCCCGCGATCGTATCCGGGCCGCGATCCGCGGAGGCGAGAAATCCCGGAGCCGCCGAACCGAAATACGTCGTCTTGGTCCGTCGCCGTTGACTCGCCGACGTCCCTCCCCATTGATTTGTGGCAAGCAAATGTTAAACTTAACGGGCGTCGCCCGGAGGCGACCGACCGACGGGAGGCCCCGACCATGAACCGGACCGAACGGAATCTCTCGCTGACCCGTCGCGGGTTCGTCCAGGTGGGTGCGTCCTCGCTCCTCGGGATGGGCTTGCCCGGCCTCCTGGCCGGGAGGGCGGCGGCCTCGGGCCAGGCCGCGACGGGCCGGGCGAAGTCGGTGATCGTGATCTTGCTGAGCGGAGGGGCTCGGCCAGCACGACTCCTTCGACATGAAGCCCGACGCCCCCGACGGCATCCGGGGCGAGTTCAAGCCGATCGCCACCAACGTCCCGGGCATCCACGTCTGCGAGCACCTGCCCCGGCTCGCCGCTCGGGCCGATCGATTGGCGATCGTCCGCTCGATGTCCCACCCCGAGGGGAACCACCTGGTCGCCGTCCACCGGGTCCTGACCGGCCATCCCTCGAACCCCCGAGGCGCCAGCGACCTGGACCGCGTGGCCTCTCGGGATGATTTTCCGTGCTACGGCGCCGTGGTCGATCAGGTCCGCCGCCGGGGCGAGGGCATCCCCAGCGCCGTGGCGTTGCCGTTGAGGCTGGTCGAGGGGCCGTTGACGTGGCCGGGCCAGGACGCCGGATTCCTCGGCCCCCAGCACGACCCGTGGCAGCTCCGGCTCGACCCGAACCGGCTGGACTCGAAGGATGAGAGCCTCGCCCTGCCTCAAGGGCTGGACCCGGACCGCCTCCACCGCCGCCGCCACCTGCTCGGGCAGGTCGCCCCGCCGAGCCCCGGCGATGCCTTCGCCGACCATCGCGACGCCGCCCTGGCCATGCTTTGCAACGGCAAGGTGGGCCGCGCCGTCGATCCCGAGAAGGAAGACCCGAGGCTGGCCGACCGCTACGGCCGCCACCTTTTTGGGAAGACCTTGCTGATCGCCCGGAGGCTGGTCGAGGCGGGCGTTCCGGTCGTCCAGGCGACGATGGGGATCGTCCAGACGTGGGATACCCACGTCGCCAACTTCCCCCGGCTCAAGGACAGCCTGCTCCCCCCGCTCGACCAGGCGGTCTCGGCCCTCCTGGACGACCTGGAAGCCCGGGGGATGCTCGACGAGACGCTCGTGGTGATGCTCAGCGAGTTCGGCCGGACGCCCCGAATTCACCCGCTGAAGCCCGGGGACGTCCCGGGCCGAGACCACTGGCCGGCGGTCTTCCCCGCGGTGTTCGCCGGGGCCGGGGTCGTCGGAGGCCAGGTGATCGGCAAGTCGGACAAGCTGGGAGCGTATGCCGTCTCCCGGACGTTCGGGCCGCCGGACCTCGCCGCGACGGTCTACCACGCCCTGGGCGTCGATCCGGCCACGGAAGTTCGCGACCGTCTCGGCCGCCCTCTCCGGCTCTGCCTGGGAGAGCGGATGACGCCGCTCTACTCGGCCGAGACGGTCTGATCGAGGCGGCAGGATACGTGTTCAGCGGGTCAGAGGCCGGATTTCGTAGGGTCCGCTCTTGCGGACCTCTTCGGAGCGGCGTCGAATCGAAGAGGTCCGCAAGAGCGGACCCTACGAAAGTGGCCTCCCAAGCCGCTGAACACGTACGCGAGGTTTCTCGCATCGTCTGACCCGTTGAAGGCGATGGGAAGCGTCAGGACCAGCGCGAGCACGCAACCCAGGAGCCAGGCCCCGAACGTCGCCGCCGAGACCGCCCGGCCCATGGCCAGCCCTGGCGGCTTGTACGTCATCACGACCCGGTGATCGCCGGGCCGATCGAGGACCAAGGTCCTCTGCCAGTGGTCCCCCTTGAGGACCTCGGCCGGGCGGCCGTCCACCTCGGCCGACCAGCCGGGCATCCACGTGTCGGCGACCACGAGCAGGCCCGGGCCCCGGTCCTCACCTCCACCTCGACGCGGTCCGGGTCGGCCGAGCGAACGATCCGGGCCGGGGTGAACGGCTGCCTCGAACCGGCCTCCCGCAACGGGTCGACCGGCAGGATCACGGCCTCGCGAGGGTCGAGCCGGACGAACCGGCCGACGATCGAGGGCAAGTCGGGCGCGACCTCGGCCCTCGGCACCACGTAGGCTCGCGGAAGAGGCTCGGGATCGCGCCGGACGACGAACGAATCGCTCGCAACCGATCCCGACGCCGCCACCGGCCAGCCGATCTCGGGGACGTCGCGATCGGTGACGATCAGGGAGGTATTCATCCGCCGGAGCACGGCTCGCCAGCCGTCGGGATTCGCCAGGCGGGCGAGCCGGGGCGGTCCGAGGCCGCCGAACATGTTGTAAAGCGTCTCGTAGAGGTCGGCCGCGTGCTGGACCTGGAACGAATCATTCACATTGGTTTTATCGATGTTCATCGAGCCGGCCGGGGCGTCGCCGAAGAAGGCGTCGCGGGCCCGGACGCGAAACGGCCCCTCCGGGCGGCTCCGAACGATCGCCCGGCCCACCTCTCCCGGGTCCAGGAACCGCGAGGCGGGCGCGACCCGGATCAGGCTGTGCCCATAAATCCCCAGCTCGGCGACCGCCAGGACGCCGAGGGCCGCCGCGATCGTCCGTCGCCGATCGGGCCGGAGGCGAAGGGCCTCGAAGCCGAGGAAGGTGCCGGCCAGGGCGGCGAGGGCGACCGGGTCGGCCGCGATCCTCGCCCCGGCCCCGATCCATCCCGTCTCGCTCGGCCCGGAGCGCGCCGAGGCCGCGATCAGCCCGGCCGCCAGGGCCGCGACCGTCGCGCGGACGCCCTGGGCGAATCGCTTCCAGTCCGTCCCGGCCGTCGTGATCGCCTCCACCCCGAGCCCGGAGAGGACCGAGGCCCCCAGGCTCGCCAGGAACAAGGACCGCGCCGGGACCCGGAACCGATCCATCCCCGGGACGATCGCATAGAACAGGCGGAACGTCCACGTCCTCGGACCCAGGGCGAACAGGACGGCCCCGACCGTGAGCCCCAGCCATCCCAGGATCAGCCTTCGCCTCGGCGACCCGGCCACGGCCGCCGCCGCCAGCGCCAGGGGGACCCAGCCGATCGAGACGACGGTCTCCCAGTAGCTCCCCGGCCCCCGATAATCGCCCGGCCCGCCCAGGGCCCTCGGCCCCGCGAGCTGAGCGAGGTTGATCCAGCTCGCGTGATACTTCCCGGCCTCGCGGAACCCGAGCTTCGTGCCCTTCAGGGCCCATTTTGCGCGAGGAGGTCCGGGACCAGCTCGACGGCGACCAGGCCGAACGTCATGGCCGCGACCAGGGGCGCCAGACCGAGCAGGAGGCCCGCCGATCGCGGCCCGTCGGCTCGCCATCGCCGGGCGGCCTCGGCGGCCAGGAGGCCGAGGAGCGCCAGGATCAGGTAGTACGCCTCCTGGACGTGCCCGGTCAGCATCGCCGCCGCCAGAATGGGCGGAAGCAGCCAGGCCCGGGAGACAACCGGCCATTCCTGAACTCCCCAGGCCGCCCAGAATGCCCAGGAGTACCACGACGCGGCCCAGACGTGCGGATAGTGCCCCTCATTGGCCTGGGCCAGGACGTAAGGGGCGGAAATGAAGACGGAGGCGCCCACCGTGGACGCAACCCGAGGAACGTCCAGGCTGCGTAAGAGGACGTAAAGGCCCAGGCCACCCCAGGCGAGATGGCCGACGGTCAGCCAGCCCAGGGCCGACGGCGTCCAGAATCGCCAGGCGACCCACGAGGGCGGATACCAGAGGCCGCCTTGAGGGTTCCCCACGAGGGGGCGCCCGCCGAACCCCGACGGGTCCCAGCCGGGGATTCGGCCCGTCCGGGCGACGGCCGAGGCGATCCGGGCGTGATGGGGGAGGAACAGGCGGGTCAGGTCGTTCCCCGGCGAGAGGGCGTCCTCGGGGACGGCCCGATCGATCCCGGGGCGGTCGGCGTCGGCGATCAGGGCCGTCGGATCGGCCGCGAGCTTGCCGAAGACGACCAGGGCCACGCCGATCAGGACCAAACCGGGCCAAATGTTGCGGAGGAGCTTCATCGTGGAGGACCGGGCCTTCCGGATCACGGGGCGTGGCGACCGATTCCCGGGTGGCATGCCCACGTCTTCGTGGGCATGTCCTCGGACTGGACCGGACCGAAGACATGCCCACGTCTTCGTGGGCATGCCACCCGCGAATGGGGCGCGGGCTGACCATTTTCGGGTCACGGGGCCGGGGTCTTCGCCCCATCTCTCACCGGGGCCCGGAAGTGCGGCCCGGGAGCGGTGGAGGCGCGGTCCCGGCCGGTCCGGAGGCCGGCGATCAGGGCGAAGTAGCGGTCGATGTGGGCGGCCTCGGACCACTCCCCTCGCCGGACGGCATGCCCCCGCTCGGCCAGCTCGTCGCGGAGGTCCTCGTCGTGGACGACCCGTCGCAGGGCCAGCAACAACTCGCCGTCGGTCGAGTAGCCGAGCCCCCCTCCGCTCTCCACGCCGGTCTCGACCAGGGCGCCGCCGCCTCGATGGACCACCACGGGCGTCCCCACGGCGAAGGCTTCCAGGACGACGTAGCCGAACGTCTCGGGGAACAGCGACGGCACGACCACGGCCCTCGCCCCGTGGAACAGCCGGGCCAGCGCCTCGCCGCCGAGCAGCCCCTCGAACTTCACGTTCGGCAGCCCCGAGGCGAGCCGTCGGAGGGAGGCTTCGTACGGGCCCGTCCCGGCGATCCTCAGGTCCACTTCCGGCAGGAGTCGCATCAACGGGATCAGCCTCTGGAACCCCTTCATCGCCACGAGGCGGCCCGCCGCCGCGAGATACGGCCGGGGCGTCGGGGCCGGAGGGTGGTCCTCGATCCCGCCCGACCAGTCGTCGGGCAGGAAGTACGGCAGGTGGACCATCGGGGCGCCCACGCCTCGCCTCCGGTGCTCCTCCAGGGCGTGCAACGTCGGGAAAACCAGGGCGTCGAGCTGCTGGAGGCCGCGATCGATGGCCCCGGTGTACCGCCAGACCTGCGGGGGGCGGCCCCCGGCGAGGCTGCACCTCACGCAGGTCGGCCCGTCGCACGCCTTCCGCCCGTACTTCCACAGCAGGTGCATCGGGCAGATCAGCCAGTGCTCATGGGCCGTCATGATCCGAACGGCATGGCGGCCCATGTGGAGGACGTCGGGCCCGCCGACGAGCGAGATATTGTGGAAATGGACGACGTCCGTATCGAGGTCATCCAGGAGGCCCCTCAGGGCCTTCGTCTTGAACCAGGGCTTGCCCGTGACCTGCGTGGCCAGGGGGGAGAGGACGCCGAACCGGCTCTCCAGGCGGTGGACGTGCAGCCCCTCGGGCGGCGAATAGGGCCGCAAGGGATGGCGGCCCCGGACGGCCTCGAAGGCGTCCCCGCAGTGGACGACGTGGACCTCATGGCCTCGTCGCAGAAGGGCCCGGCTCAGGCGATCGACGTAGGCGGCGTCCCCGCCGAAGCTGTGGCCGCCGAAGAACGTCGTGACCATGCAGAATTTCAACGGCGACCTCCTGTCGCGTCGCATCAACCCGGAGGTCCGCTCCGGGGGGCGGTCGTGTTTACCAGATCGGCTCAGTCCCGGCTAGCGGAAGTCCGCGAGGGAGTCTGCAGGGTGCATGAAAGGCACCAAACCCACGCGGCCGCCCGCCCAAGGCCGCCTTCCTTCACGAATTTCCTCCGCCCGACCCGCACGGGCAACCCACGACCAGCCGCAAGTCCTCGCGGCGGAGGCCGCCGAGGGTAATCAGGGCGATCAGGTAGGCCCCCGCCCCCGCGGCAACCGTCAAGGCCAGGGGCATCCCCCGATCGACCGCAATCCGGCAGGCGGGCACCATCGCCAGGGACGCCAGAGCGGGCCGCAAGAGGTGGTGGTGCCAGGCCGGCTGCCTCCCCTCTCTCGCCAGGAGACCGTAGCCGGCCGCGACCAGCACACCCCCGATCACCAGGACGGCCGACGAACCGCCGATCAGCCCGAAATTCCCGCACAGAAACGCCACCAACGGCGCCGACAGGGCCGCGCCCACCAGCAACAATCGCACGCCCACCACTTCGCGATTCAGGGCGATCAGCGCGGTCTGATAAAGGAACGCCACGGCGAGCAGCGGGGCCCGCCAGATCCCCACCGCCAGCAGGGGGGCGGCCCCGGCATACGGCGAGTCCAGGAGCGTCCGCACGATCGGGCCGGCGAGCACGGTGGCGCCCACGGCCATGGGCACGAGCCCGATCATGAGGACGCGGACCATGCCGTCCAGGGCGTTCCGGACCGATCCCGGCGAGTCCCTCCACGACCGGGCCAGGCCGGGGAAGACGACCTGCTGGAAGATCAGGGAGAAGGCCAGGGCCGCCATCGCCACGCGGTGGGGGGCGTCGTACAGGCCGACCTCGCCCCAGCCGCTCATCAGGCCGATCACCAGGGCGTCCACCGACCCCAGGACCGCCTGCGCCACCTGGATCAACAGCACCGGCAACCCCCGGCGGACGGCGACCGCCACGAACCGGCTCCGGCCCAGAGAGGGCCTCGGCCAGCCGTGCTCCCGGACGTAGCAAAACCACACCAGGGCGATCCCGGAGACCTCGCCGGCCACCAGGAGCGCGGGGACGCCGACGATCCAGGAGGCGTCCCGGACGACGACCACGACCCCTCCGGCATAGACCAGCGTCCGGAGGACCAGGGACACCGCCACCAGGCCCATCCTCTCGGAGCCTCGATAGACGAAGTCCAATCCCAGGGCCGTCGTGATCAGGAGGAGGCCGTAAAGCGCGAACACCGAACGCTCTCGGGGTGCGTCCAGGGCCACGAACACGACCGCGAGGAGCCCCGCGTAAAGCCCCAAAGCCAGGCAGCCCTTGAGGGCCAACAGGTGATCGACCAGGGGGCGGATCATCCGAGGGTGGCGGGCGATCTCTCGGGCGGCCATGACTTCCAGGCCGTCGCGGACGAGCAAGACGAGCCAGAAGACCACGTTGAACGCCAGGGCAATCCGGCCGTTGTTCTCCGGCCCCAGCCGAGAGGCCAGGAGCAGGGTCACGGCCATTGCCACCCCTCGGCAGGCGATCTCGGCGGCGCTGAGCGCGACGAAGTTCGTTGCCACCCGGCGGAGGGCGGGCCGGTTGGGGGCGGGTTCGAGGTCCAGGCTCGGGCGGGCGGTCGTCTCGGCCGCGGGGGGGGTGGCGCGACGGAGGCGGACCGGGCGGAACGCTCGGGTCGAGGGGGCCATTCCGGTCGTTCGTCTCTTCCCTGAGAGGGGGCCGCGCGGCGTTTCGTCCATCGGGCCGCGCGGGCGGACGTCTCCTCGCGGCGAAGGCTAGCCGCGATCCGAGGGGCTGTCAATCCGGACCAATCGGCGCGCCGACCCCCGAATCTTGAGGATCGACCGCCGGAGGGGCCTTCCGCCGATCCATTCGACGGAACGCCACCAGCCCGCCCAGGAACAACCCGAGCCCCGCCCCCGCCGCCGCCCCTCCGAAGAAGACGAGCGGCAAGAGCCACTGGAACTGCCTTGCACCCGTCAACGAGGCCGCGGCGGCCATCCCGAGGAGTCCTCCGAGGAAGAACCCGAGAAACAGGCCCAGGAACGGCAGTCCGCCGGCCAGTCCGACTTTCTTCTCGACGACCGCCGGCCCCCGGACGAACCTCCGGGCCAGCGAGGCGCCGACCAGGGCCGAAACCGCCGATCCGCCCAGCGACAGGACCGGCATCATCAGGAGAGACGCCGGCCCCGGCATCCTCTTGTGAGAGATCATCCACGAAGCAAACAGGGCGAACCCGCCGAAAAACCCGAAGATCCCCCCCGAACACCCGCCGAGCCCCGCCGCCGCGGCCCGAGATCCCTGCTCGGCCAGGGACCCTCCGGGCCGCGGCGGGACGATCGGCGACGATTCCGGGCGGTCCCGGGCCCTCTCCAGGGCCTCGGCGATCGTCTCCGCCCGCTCGACCAGCGCCGGACGCTCGCCCGCCGGGACGATCCGGCTCTTCGTGGGGATCGGGATCGGAACGCCGTTGAGGCTGATCGAGGCCCCCCCGCCGGACCACCCCCGCCACATCGCCAGGTCTCCTCCTCGGCACCTCGCCGACCAGCCGGGATCGGAAGCCAGGGCGCGGAGGACCTCCACCGGGAACAGGCGGCGGACGAGCCGATCGTCGATGACTTCCAGGCCGCCCGGCACGTCGATCCGATAGATCCGGACGAACGCCGAGACCGCTTCGGCGTCGTCGGGACCGAGTCCGGAGGGATCGAACGTCAGCCCCTCGACGCCGGCGAGCCTCTCGACCCGGGTGAGCAACCCCCGACCGCGAAGCTCGAAGTCCGGCAGCCCGATTCCCGGCAGGAGGACGACCGTCCGGCTCGTGAGCCTCTCCGACGTGCCCCCCTCGGAGGACTCCGAGACGTGGCGATCGGTCAGGTCAAAGACCTCGACGTCGAGCCCCCGGGCGGTCCCTCTCAGGCGGTTGTCGGCCGAATGCCAGTGGGGAAACAGGGAATCCGGGGCCTCGCCGGCATACTGTTCCGCCAGGTCGTCGGCCCCGTCCACGAACTCCAGGCCGGACGCCTCGCCGATCTCCCCCACCCCTCGGCGGAGGTTCCGGGCCCGGAGCGCCCGCCACCGGCCGATCGTCCAGCCGAGGGCGGCCCCGGCCGCCACGAAGGCGCCGATCCAGCTCCACGGGGGGCCCAGTCGGGTCAGCCAGCCCACGTCGTTGACGGTGAAGGACCGATCGAGCTTCCACCAGAGGAACCCGGCCCCGACTGCTCCGGCGACCGCTTGGGCGATCGGGCTGTTCCGACCCGGGAGAGACAGGCTCATCGTCCCCTCCGAACACTCGACGATCGCCGCCCGACGGGGAGGGCGAGTTCCAGGGCTATTCGTGCCGGAGCCGGCGATCTTCGCTTCTCTCCGGGAAAGAACGGCCGAGGGCGCCCCGACCCCTCCCGGCGGGCCGACAAGCCGTGGCGGGACCCGGTCGCGATCCGGTTCCAGGCGTTCATGACCGCGATGACCAGGGGCAGCTCCGCCAAGTCCTTGTCGGAGAAGAGCGCCCGGACCTCCTCAGACACCGGGTCGGGGGCGCCCGTCTGGGGGACTCGGCCCGGGCCAGGGCCGCCCTCTCGCGGTCGTCTCGAACGGGGCCTCCCGCCACACGGGCAGGCAATCCAGCCGTTGCTGAGGCTCGCCGGCCTTCCTCGCCTCCTCCAAATGCATGTCCAGGCAACAGGAGCACCCGTTGATCTAGGAGACCCGAAGCTTGACCCGGGCCCGGAGCTTCGGCTCGATCGCCGAGGACTCGATGGAGGGCCGGGTGTCCGCCAGGGCCTTCACCGCGTCCGGGGCGACCTGGAAGTACGCGAGCCGCCGAGTCATGGGACCCCTCCGATCCGCCGACGATCGATCCGCGAAGCCGAGCCCGCGAGGGGCGAGGGATCAGGCGAGGTCCCGAGCCGCGAAGTAGAACCGCCGGTCCCGGGCGTCGGCGGCGTCCAGGACGGCCTCGACCCGGCGGAGGACGGCCAGAGCCTTCGCCAGCGCCTCGTTCCGGGCCCGGAATTCGGGCCGGTCGTCGGCCCTCAACCCCTTGTAGAGGGCGATCAGGCCCCGGACCGCCCCCAGCCCCTCGGCGGCCGGCCGCCACCTCTTCTTCTCGAACGGGGCGTACGTGAATGCGCTCAGGGGCGTCAGGGCCGCCCGGTCAGCGAGGTCGTCGGAATCCAGCCGGGCGAACTCGAAGGGATCGAAGGCCCGGAGGTGGTCGAGGCCGGGGACCGGCTCATCGAGCATCACGTAGAGCCGCTCGCAACGGAAGTTCGCCATCGGCGGGCCGCCCGCGAGAGAAGGGCCGGACAAAGACGCCCGCGAGGGTATCGCCGCCCCGGCCCCGACGCAAGGGGGCTGGCGGCGGGCCCGGGGGATCGCCCGCGGGCCGGGGGTCAGGCCTCTTCCTTCGGGGCCGGGCCCCGGGTGACGTCGCGGCCGGCCACGGCCGGCAGGTCGATCGGCCGGCCTTCCCGGGCCGATC
This sequence comes from uncultured Planctomycetota bacterium, assembly GCA_963737655.1. Classification (GTDB taxonomy): domain Bacteria; phylum Planctomycetota; class Planctomycetia; order Isosphaerales; family Isosphaeraceae; genus JAQGHR01. The sequence continues at coordinate 1,623,551 of CAVTTN010000002.1, forward strand.
GGTAGATCGCCTCGATCAGGCGGAGGTCTTGCAGGCCCTCCTGCCCCGGGGTGTGGGGGCGCTCGCCCCGGGCGACCCTCTCGGCCATGTGGTCCATCTCCAGGGCGAACTGGTCGACCTCGCCGAGGCGGACCTCGGTGATCAGGTCGGCCCGGTCGCGGGCCTTCGCGGTCCTCATCCTCAACCCGCCGTAGGAGAAGGCCGGGTCCAGGTCGATCCAGCCGCGCTCGCCCAGGATGCGGAGCGTCCTGGATTCGTGGGCCGAATAGAACGACCGGCCCGAGGCCAGGACGCCCGAGGGGAACGTCAGCTCGAAGCTGATCCGGTCCTCGACCTCGCGGAAGCGGGGGTCGGCCGGGTCGGTCAGGGTCCGGGCCGAGACCTGGGTCGGCTCCTCGCCCGTGATGGAGCGGAAGGCGTTCAGGCAATAGATGCCGACGTCCGGCAGCGACCCGCCGCCGGCCAGGGCCTTCTTGTGCCGCCACTGGCCGGCGGGCCCCTGGTTCTGGCCGTTGGACGCCTCGATCAGCCTCACCGGGCCGATCTCGCCGGAGCGCGCCAGGCGGATGGCCTCGCGGTGGTGGGGCTCGTACTGGCAGCGATAGGCGATCATCAGGTGGCGCTTCGCGGATTCGCACGCGGCGATCATGGCCTCGCAGTCGGCCGGGGTGGTCGCCATCGGCTTCTCGCAGAGGACGTGCTTGCCCGCCTTCGCCGCGCGGATCGTGAACTCCGGGTGCATGCTGTTGGGCAGGACGATGTACACGACCTCGACGGCCGGGTCGTCGGCGAGGCGGTCGAAGGTCTTGTAGTCGTGGAGACGATCCGGGGCGATCCCGTACTGGGCGGCGACCGCCTCGGCCTTCGCCCGGTCCCCGCTGACCATCGCCACGGGACGGGCGAGCTTGCTCCGGCCGAAGGCGGGGAGGATCTGGCCGAGGGCCAGCTCCCCCAGGCCCACGATGGCGAAGCCCATCCTCTTCTCGGGGGGCACGGGGGCCGGCGGAGGCCCGGCCTGGGCCTCGGTGGTCGCCTTCATCGTCGGGATCGCGACGGGCGACGGGGGCCGCCCGGGCCCCGGGCCTTGCGGAGGAGGGGTCGCCACGGCGGTCAGCGCCCCGGCCGCCAGGAACTGGCGGCGGGTGGCGCCTCGGCTCTCTTCGTCGGACATGCCCATCCCTTTCGGTCGAGGGGCCGGGCGGAAGGTGGGGGCTTCGCGGGGACGGGAGGGGCCTCAGCCCTTCGCCTCGCGGTTCTTCTTGCGGGTCGCGGCGGCCTTCTTCGCCGAGGCCGAGCGTTGCTCGGGCGTCCGGGCGGCCGAGGCCGCGCCCCCCGTCTTGCCGCCCTTCTTGCTGGAGACGTGGGTGTCGGGCACGCCTCGGCCGCCGCCGGACTTGTTCCCTCCGCCGGATTCCTTGTTGACCGTCGCCCACGCCCGCTTCTCGGCCTCGGACTCGGGGACGCCCCGGGTCTCGTAGCTCTCGGCGATGTGCTCGGCCTTGCGCTTCTGCTTGTCGGTGTACTTCGACTTGTCGCCCCTGGGCATGGCAACACCCTCTCGCATCTCCAACGGTTCGGGTCCTCAAGGCCGCGATCGACCGCATCAGGCAAATCGGATGCCACGGCCCGTGACCCGCCCAAGACCTCGGCGGGCTCCGGCCGGTTTACGGGGCTTCGTTCGGGCATCCTCCGGGGGCGCAGGGGAGGAGGAAGTCGGTGATGGCTTGCGCGAGGGCCTCGGGGTGGGTGAAGTGGGGCTGGTGGCCGACCAGGGGCATGAGCACCCCTTTGGCGTGGGGCAGTCCGGCGAGGAGCTCGTCGTAATACTTGCGGGCGACCAGGCGGTCTTCGTTGCCCTGGAGCAGGAGGATTTCGCCGGTGATTTCGGGCAAGATCGGCCGGAGGTCCAGCCGGCCGAGGATGTCCAGCCTCCGGGCCAGGGGGGCGATGGGGGTCAGGCCGGTCTGCTGGGCGTAGTAATCCCAGCGGTCGGCCAGGAGGCTCGGGAAGTTGACCTTGTGGTTCAGGGCCAGGATGGTGTCGTGCAACGGGAGGCCGCCGACCCGCCCGGGGAACAGCCGGCCGAGCCTCAGCGCCATCTTCTCGCTGAAGGCGAACGACCGGCGGGCGAAGGCCCCCTGCAAGACGGCCTTCGGGAACCGTCGGGGCTCGCGATGGAGCACCTTCAGGACGACCGTCGAGCCGAACGAGGGGCCGTAGAAGAACGCCCGGCCGAGGTTCAGGTGGTCGATCAGGCCGAAGACGTCGTCCACGAGGTCGTCGTGAGTGATCTGGCCGAGCCTCGCGCCGTCGTCGGGCTGGTCGCCGGGATAGTCGTAAAGGATCGTCTGGAACCGGGCTGCCAGGCGGTTCAGCATCAAACAATAGCCGCGATACGTGGAGGCGACGCCGGGGCAGACGATCAGGGGGGGCCCTTCGCCCAGGACGCGATAGGTCATCCGGTATCGCGGGCCGTCCCAGACGGAGGACGTCGCCTCGCGATCGTAGAGTTCGACTTCCTTGCGGAAGTCGGCCGGGGCGGGGCAGGGGGATCTCGGAGGGGATTCGACTTCGCCCTCGGCGACGGCCTCCGCCTCGGCGGCGGCCGTCGCGACTTCGGGCCCTTCGGCCTCGATCGGGGCTTCGTTCGTCGGGTTCATGGGAGGTGGATCTCGGTCGGTCGTTGTGTCGGGCGGATGCAACCCGCCATCCTTCTACGATCGAATCCGCCCGGCGGGGCGCACCGCCCTACACAACTCCGCACGTCGTGCTGTAGGCCATGCTGGCGAAGGTCACGCAGCAGGTGCGCTCGGGGTTGACGGCCTGGTCGTACTTCAGCAGGGTCCCGGAGGCCGGGCCCATCGCGTGGAGCATGGTATACGTGGCGGCGAGGCCGCAGACCCTCCAGCGGTTCTCGACCTCGGCGGCCGTGCGGAACCAGCCGGCCGGGTCGGCCGCCGAGGCGCGGTCGAGCATCGCCTGGTCGAACCGGCGGACCTGGGCCAGGGTGGCGTCATCGACCCGGCGGGGGTCGCCGAACTCCGGGCCCACGTGCGCCAGGTCAATCCCGCCGATGTACGCGACCTTCTTGCCCGACGCCGCCTCGGCCGCCCTCAGAGCCTCGACGAACCGCCGGACCTCGGGATCGTCGATCGGCTCGGTGCCGTCGAGGAGGAGGTCGTGGAACGACCCGACGAGGATCGGCACGATCGCCACGTCCGGCCGGTCGGCCAGCAAGTGCTGGAGGAAGACGACCTGGAACTCGATCGAATGCTCGGTCCGGTGGGCGAGCTCGTCGTCGAACAGCTCGTCGCCGGCCAGGGCGGCGAGCCGATCGACGAACGGGCGGTCGGTCCGGGCCAGGCCCAGGGGGGTTTCGAAGTCCTTGCGGGTCAGGGCGAAGCGATTGCGGCAGTATTGATGGGCCACGCCCAGGATCACGAAGATCTCGGCGTCGGACCGCTCGATCAGCTCGCGATAGGCCCAGGTGTAGACCGGGCCGCCTCGATGGAAGTCGATGTGGGGGCTGAGGATGCCTCGGAGCGGGGCGTGGCCTTCCGAGGGCCTCCGGCCGCCGATCCGGGGTTCGCCGGCGCCGCGTTCGTGGGCGAAGAGGCCGTCGATCTGGGCCTTCAGGGCGCGGGGCGTCCCGGCGTAGGAGCGGCCCGCCAGGGCGGCCGGGCGGATGCCGAGCCGGCGGTACTCGTCGCGGAAGGCGCGAAAGGTGGGGCCGTCCAGGACCATCGTGCGGTCCAGGTGTTCGACCAGGTCTTGCAGCTCCCCCGAGGGGATCAGACGGCCGGTCCTTCTCAGGACGTCGGCCTGGATGTCGGGCAGGGCGGCCGTGCCGTCGAACCGGCGGACGACCGAGTGGAACCGCTCGGCCGGGATCCTCACCGGAGGGCAGACCAGGCCGAGGGAGTCGTCGAGCTCGACGAACGGCTGGCCCCGGAGATCGACCCGGCGCGCCTGGATCGGTCGGAGCTTCGGGCGGTCGAGCGTCGCCATGAATCGCGGCCTCCCCGGCGAGACGAGAGAGGACGCCTTCGGCGCCGGATCGGTCGGCGATCGGGGCATCCCGGAGGTATTCTCGGGGGGAGCCCGGCCGTCGTCAAGCGGACCGGCGGCCCCCTCGGGGCGGCGAGGCGATCAGGGGGAAGGCCGGGGCGGGCGGAGGGGCCTCGTGGGGGGGCTGGGGACGCATGGCCGTGCCTCTCGGTTCCGGGGGAGGGCCTGGATTCGATCCCTTCGCGGGTCGTGCCCGCGTCTCTCTTCTCTTCTACGACCCGATGCAACCGGCGTTCCGCGATCGGCCCCATGCTCCGGAGTGCCGGGCCCTCGCGGAGTTTACGAAAATCGCCGGATCGGTCCGGCCCCCGGTCTTGCCCGGTCGAGGCGCAGCCCCGCCTGGATCGCGGGCTGGCCTAGCCCGATCCGAGGGGGTGTGGTAAGGTCCGCCGCCGACCCCACGGAGGCCCGGCCCCGTCACGCCTCGTCCGATCGACCGGGACAGGCCCGGCGGGGCCTCGATTCAGGGAGGATGACCCCGATGATCGCGCTCGGACGGCGACGCTTCCTCGCGCTTGCCCTTGTCTCGCTGCCGATGGCCCTTCTGGCCGCCTCCCCCGCCCGGGGGCAAGACCCGGCGCCGGGGGGGATGGCCAAGGGCCGCCCCAAGGCCCCGGCGGCGATCAAGGGGGCCGCCGCGCCGGCTCCCGCCGCCGCCGCGCCCAGGGCCGGCGAGGTCCCTGCCCGGGCGGCCGTCGATCCGGCCGCCGCCCGGCGGATGGATGCGCTGCTTCGCGATTGGGAGCGCCAGAGCTCCCTGATCCACACCCTGACCGTGGCCTTCAAACGAGTGGAAATCGACCCCGTCTTCGACCGGAAGCACATCTTCAACGGCCGGGCCATGCTCCAGGAGCCCGACGACACGAAGGACGTCGCCGGCAAGGTCTATCTCGACTTCTACGAGGTCATCAACGGCAAGCCGTCCCCGGCGGTGGACGAGCGGATCGTGGTCGATGGCGAGAAGGTCTTCCATTTCGAGGGCAAGACCAAGCAGGTCCACGTCTACCCCCTGTCCCGGAACGCCAAGAGGAGGGCCGAGGACCAGGGCCCCCTGCCGTTCCTCTTCCACATGAACGCCCAGAAGGCCAAGGAGCGCTATGACATGACGCTCCTGAAGGAAGAGAAGCCCGGGACGTACAAGATCCGGATCATCCCGCTCTTGCAGATCGACCGCGACGAGTTCACCCAGGCGATCGTGGTCCTGGACAAGGAGAGGCTGATGCCGGAGAGCATCCAGCTGACCTCGCCCAACGGCAAGGAGACCAAGACGTTCCTGTTCCAGCCGAAAGACGTGAAGGCGAACGAGAAAATCCCGGCGGCGTGGTTCGACGGCGAGAAGCAGACCCGGGACGTGAAGGCCGGCGGCAGCGGCTGGACGGTCGATGTGAACCCGTCGCCCGACGAGCAGGCCCGGCCCGCCGGCGCGGAAGCCCGCGCGAAGGCGGCGCCCGGGGCCGTCGGCGCCCGCGACCGCGCCCGGGCTCCGGCCTCGGCGTCCGGCCGACCCAGGGCCAGCCGGCGATGTCCCCGCCGGCCACCCGGCGGCCGTGAGTGCGTTGGCGGTCCGCGGTCCCGGCTCCTCGGCCCGCCAGGCCGATGGGGCCGTCGGGGGCCCCGTGCCGAGGAAAGCGGACCGCGCCACCTGGCGGTTTGACTCTCTCCCCCGGCCGGTCTTATAATCACCGACGGCGGACCCGGCTTCCCCCCGCCGGCAAGCCGCCCGTTTCCCCCGACCGGGCCCGTGAGGCGAGGGGTATTTCCCGGCCTCACACGGTCCGTCGATCGGGATTCTCCCAACGGCCTGTTGGTCCTCATCCCTTCGCCGTGGCTTCGTGGGATTGGAGACGACGCCACATCCGACCGAAGCCGACTCCCGGGGTCGAATCGCCCTTGAATCCGCACCGGCTTGACGATTCCTGGAGACTTCGAAGAACGGCCCGGAGCGGCCCCGCGCCTCGAGCCCTCTCCGGCGCGATCGCCCGCGTGCTATCATCGGATCGATCGCCCGGCGGTTCGTCCGTCGGGCCCCGGCGTACAGGTGGGGAGGACCAAGAGACGTGGATGCTGTCACCGAGGGGCATTACTACCGCAAGCAACTGGGTTGCAAGAGCGGAATCATCGCGTGGAGCCATAGCTCCCGGTTCCGGATCGGCCTGAAGCTGATCGGCAAAGCGCCGAGGAATCTGCTGGATTACGGCAGCGGGGACGGGACGTTCCTGGTCATGGCGTCGGACCGGATCGGCGAAGGCTGGGGCGCGGATATCTCGCCCGTTCAGGTCGAGGACTGTCAGAAGCGGCTGGTTTCGATCCCCAACCTCCACTTCTCCACCATCGACGTGCTGCGGGACGGGACGCACGACGGCAAGTACGACATCGTGACGTGCATGGAGACCCTGGAGCACTGCACGGCGGCGTCCGTCGAGATCGTCCTTCGGGACCTCGCCCGGTTCGTGTCTCCCGGGGGCCGGGTGATCATCAGCGTGCCGATCGAGATCGGCCCGACGTTCCTGCTCAAGGCGGTCGTCCGCAAGGCCGCGGCCCGGCGGGGGTTGAGCGACTACAGCCATTACGAGCACTACAAATTCCGCGACGCCCTCCGCATGATGACCGCGGGGCGAGCGGAAGTGCTGGAGCGTCCGGTTTACGGCAAGCCGGAGATGAACTTCCACTCCCACTACGGCTTCAACTGGAAGGCGTTGCGGGAGCGGGTGAAGCAGTCGTTCGCCATCGAGCGCGTGCACTTCTCGCCCCTCGGCTTCCTGGGCGGCTGGGTCAGCAGCCAGGTGTGGTTCGTCTGCAAGCCGAGGGTCGAATCGGGCGCTCCGGCCTTGCAGGAATCCTCGAGCGTCAAGACGGAATGATCGGGAATCCGGTCGAGGGGGCGCCGCTCGTGCCCAGAGGGGGCGGGCGACGGCCTTGATGGGGCCTCGCCCCTTCCCGGAGGGAGTCTGACATCTCATGATGCGCCCCCGCCTGCTCGCGGCCCTCGCCCTGGTGATCCTCGGGGGCACGCCGCCCCTCTCGACGACCCGGGCCCAGGCCCCCGCGCCGGCCCCAGGTCCCGACGGCCCGCCGGTCGCCCCGGCGACCGTCCCCGGCCGGTTCCTCCCCGTGGTCGAGCCGATCACCGACGCCACCGTCGCCGACCTCCGCGACGCCGTCCTGCCGTTCCTCGCCTCGGTGGCCGAGGAGACCGGCGGCAAGGTCAAGCCGGTCCTGGTCTTCGAGTTCCGGCCCGGCGACGAGGCCCCGGGGCGGAGCGACTTCAGCTCCTCCTACCGCCTCGCCCGGTTCCTGGCCGAGGAGCTCGGCCACACCGAGAAAACCCTGGTCAAGACCGTCGCCTTCGTCCCCAAATCGCTCTCGGGCTATGCCGTCCTGGCGGCCCTGGCCTGCGACGAGATCGTGATGGGACCGGAGGCCACCCTCGGCCGGATCGACACCTCGGAGGAGCCGGCGAACAACGTGATCCGCGCCGCCGTGGCCGAGCTGGCCGAGGCCAAGAACCGCGGGACGTATCTCCCCCTGCTCCTGGGGATGCTCGAAAAGGACCGGGACGTCTTCCAGGTCACCACCGGCGATTCGGTCCGGTACGTCCTGGACCGGGACCTCAACGCCTTCGAGAAGGAGCACCCCGGCGGCCACGCCGAGCCGGTCTGGGAGGCGGGCAATCGCGGGGTGGTCCCGGCCGAGAAGCTCCGGCGGATGTTCGTCAACCTCCTGGCCCCCGACCGTGCCAAGGTCCTCGAGGAATACCACCTGGGCTCCACGTCCGACCTCGCCGCGGATGAGCCGATCGCCGTCTCCCTCGAAGTCCACGGGCCGATCCGCTCGGACACCGTCTCGTACCTCCGCCAGAGGATCAGCGAGGAGGTCAACCGGGGCGCCAACCTGATCTTCCTGGACATCAGCAGCGGGGGCGGCGACCTCTTCGCCGTCGAGCAGGTCCTGGACGAGCTGGCCAAGCCCCGCAAGGGCGTGAGGATCGTCGGGTTCGTCGAGGACGAGGCCCTCGGCCTGGCCGCTCTGGTGCCCCTGGCCTGCGACGAGATCGTGATGAAGAAGGGGGCGAGGATCGGCGAGGTCACCGGCCGAGGCGGCGCCGAGGGGATCGACCCGGCCGTCTTCGCCGACAAGGCCCGCAAGTTCGCCTCGGTCAAGGGCCACCCCCCGGCCGTGGCCGTGGCGATGATCGACCCCTCGGTCGCCCTGGTCGAGGCCAAGAACAACGAGAACGGCGCCGTCGTCCGCCTCCTCTCCTCGGAGGTCGATCCCAAGATCCACAGCAACGTCCGGACGATCAAGGAGGCCGGCGACCCGCCGATCGTCCTGACCTCGGACAACGCCCAGGCCCTGGGCATGGCCGTCCGCACGGTCGAGAACGAGAAGGAGCTGGGCCGGGCCTACGGCCTGAAGGGCGCGCCCCGGGCCGTGGGCAAGACCTGGGTCGATACGCTGGTGGACACGCTGAACTCGCCGTGGATGAGCGGCATCCTGCTGTTCGTCGGGCTGTTCATGCTGATCCTGGAGCTGAAGCTCCCGGGCGTGGGGCTGCCGGCGATCATCTCGGTCCTGGCCTTCCTCCTGTTCTTCTGGAGCCACTACCTGGGCGGGACGGCCGACAAGCTGGAGATCCTCCTGTTCCTCGTCGGGTTCGTCTGCCTGGCGCTGGAGCTGTTCGTCTTCCCCGGGTTCGCGGTGTTCGGGATCTCGGGCATCCTGCTGATCCTGGTCAGCGTGATCATGGCCAGCCACACGTTCGTCTGGCCCACGCAGGACTACGAATACCGCCAGATGGGCAACACGCTGTTGCAGGTCACCGGGGCGATTGTGACGGTGGCCGTCGGCGCCACGGTCCTGGGCAAGTACTTCCCCAAGCTCCCGCTGTTCCGCCGGATGATCCTGGAGCCCCAGCCGTACCACGGGATCGACGACCTGACCGGCAAGCCCGGCCCGGACAGCGACGCCGGCCTGTTCTTCCTCCTCGGGGAGGTCGGCCGGACCACCACGGCCCTGAAGCCCACCGGCAAGGCCCGGTTCGGCGAGCTCCTCGTGGACGTCACGGCCGACGGCTTCTACATCGAGCCGGATTCCGCCGTGGAGGTCGTGGAGGTCCGCGGCTCCCGGGTGATCGTCAAGAGGGCGTAAAGGCCGCCACGGTGCTCTGTAGAAAACCCCTTCGAAGCATCGATGCGAGTAGGTCCGACTTCAGTCGGGCCTACGAAACAAGGCGCTTCTGTAGGCCCGACTGAAGTCGGACCTACTCGTTTCCTCATTCTCAATGGGGCTTGCTACAGAGTACCGCCACGGCCATTCCCTTCTCGTCTGGCCGGGGAAACGGGGCCTCTCCCCGTCCGGCGCGAAAAGAAACGCCTCTGTCGGTAGCAGGCCGCGATTCCGTGGGCGGGGCGCCCAAGCGGAGATTAGAATGAAGGGCCGACGGGTCGTCTTGACTCGAATCGGCCCCAGTCCGGCCCAGCCCGGCCCTTTCGCGAACCCTGAGCGCCCCTTCCCATGCGCGTCCTGTCCGGAATCCAGCCCTCGGGCGCCCTGCACATCGGCAACTACTTCGGCGCGATCCGCCAGTACATCGCCCTCCAGGAGGGGAACGAGGCGTTCTATTTCGTCGCCGATTATCACGCGCTGACCAGCGTCCGCGATCCCGAGAGGCTGTCGAAGTACGTCTTCGACGTGATCGCCGACCTGCTCGCGCTGGGCCTCGACCCCCGGCGCACCACCCTGTTCGTCCAGTCCGACGTCCCCGAGACCACGGAGCTGGCGTGGCTGCTGACGACCGTCACGCCGATGGGGTGGCTGGAGAAGTGCGTGAGCTACAAGGACAAGGTCCAGCAGGGCCTCCCCGCCGACCACGGCCTCTTCGCCTACCCGATCCTCCAGGCCGCCGACATCCTCCTCTATGACGCCGACGTCGTCCCCGTCGGCCAGGACCAGAAGCAGCACCTGGAGATCACCCGGGACGTGGCCGAGCGGTTCAATCACGTCTATGGAGACGTCTTCAAGCTCCCGAAGCCGCACATCCTCGAATCCGTGGCCGTCGTCCCGGGGATCGATGGCCGGAAGATGAGCAAGAGTTACGACAACACGATCGAGATCTTCGACGACCCGAAGACGATCCTCAAGAAGTGCAAGAAGATCGTGACGGACAGCACGCCCGTCGAGGCGCCGAAGGACCCGGACCGGGACAACCTGTTCCAACTGTTCAAGCTGTTCGCCGGGGCGGACGAGGTCGCGGAGTTCGATCGGCGATACCGCGAGGGGGGCATCGGCTACGGGGAGGTCAAGGTCCGGTTGGCGGCCCTGATCGCCGAGTTCTTCGCCCCGGCCCGGGAGCGCCGGGCGGCGCTGGTCGCCGATCCCAGGGAGGTGGCCGAGGTCCGGGCGGAGGCGGCGGAGAGGGCGAAGACGGCGGCCCGGGTCGTCCTGGACCGGGCCCGGGGGGCGTGCGGGCTGGGTCGGAAGGGGTTTTCCTCATGAAGTTGAGCGTGCATTCGTCGGCGGCGTATGACCTGCCGGCCGAGACGTTCTTGCTGATGATGGTCGAGCCGTCGCTGACGGGCCCGGGGCATCGCGTCCTGGACGAGCGCCTGGTCACGACCCCGACGTCGTTCTCCGAGCTCTGGACCGACGACTTCGGCAACCCGTGCCGTCGCCTGGTCGCGCCGGCCGGGCCGTTCTCGTTCGAGTTCCTGGCGACGATCGAGGCCGACGAGAACCTGGCGCTGCCGCTCGACGCCATCGAGCACGAGCCCCGGGCGATCCCGGCCGAGGTCATGGTCTATACGTTGCCGTCCCGCTATTGCCAGAGCGATCGGCTCGTGAGGCTGGCGCAGACGGAGTTCGGCGACCTCCAGCCGGGAGGGACGCGGGTGGCGGCGATCGCGAAGTGGATTCGCGAGCACGTCGAGTATCGCTACGGGACGACCAACTCCTCGACCTCGGCGGCCGACACGGCGATCGAGAGGGTGGGGGTCTGCCGGGACTTCGCCCACCTCCTGATCGCCCTGAGCCGGGCCCTGGGCATCCCGTCGCGATACGTCTCGGGCTACGCCCTGGGCCTGGACCCGCCGGACTTCCACGGGTTCGCGCAGGTGTATCTGGGCGGCGCCTGGAGGAACGTGGACGCGACCACGGAGGAGGTCCGGCCCGCCCTGGTGCCGATCGCCGTGGGGCGGGACGCGGCGGACGTGGCGATGACCACGTTCTGGGGCGTCGGCCACCTGAGGCACCAGGCGGTGAAGGTCGAGGCCATGTCCGGGGGATGAACGGCCCCGATCGGCATTGACCGGCCCGGCCCCGGGGCGTAAGGTGCCTCGTCCCGAGAGGGAGGGGGTGTGCATGCGCCGACGGGCCGTGATCGCCGGGAGCCTGGCGGGCCTGGCCACCGGCTGCGCGGTGCTCGTCCATCGGCCCCCGCCGATGTCGCCGGAGAAGGCCGAGGCGATCCAGGCGGCGAGCCGGGAGGCGCAGGCGGCCTTCGACCGCAAGGATTGGCCGCGGGCCCAGGCCGAGCTCGAACGCCTGGTCTTCGAGGCCCCCACCTCGGCCGAGGCCCATCGCCGGCTGGGCCGCACGCTGCTGATCCAGGGCCGGCGGCTGGAGGCCGAGACCGAGTTCCGCAAGGCCCTGGTCCTCGCCCCGGACGACGGCGACGCCCTGATCGGCCTGGGCGAGACCCAGGCCCAGAGCGGGCACCTGGTCGAGGCCCTCCGCCATCTGGACCAGGCCATTGACCTGGTCCCGCCTCAGCCCGAGGCCCACCTGGCCCGGGGACGCGTCCTGGAAGCCCTGGGCCGGCCCGACGAGGCCCTCGCCGCCTATTTCCGGGCCCTGGAATCCGACCCCGCCTCGGCCCCCTCGCTCGTCCGGGCCGCCGCGATCCAGCTCGACCAGGGCCACGCCGACCAGGCCCTGGCCCGCCTGGAGAGGGCCGTCGAGATCGGGCCGGACGACCCCGAGGCCCGCCTGCTTCGGGGTCGCGCCCACCTCGCCCTGAAGCACGTGGGACCGGCCGTCGAGGACTTCCGGTTCGCCTCGCAACATCTCCCGAACCGCCCCGACGCCTATTATCAGCTCGCCCTGGGCCTGGCCGCCGCCCAGAAGAGGGACGAGGCCCGGCTCGCCGCCGACAAGGCCGCCGGCCTCGCCCCGGAATGGGCCGAGGCCCGCGACCTGGCGACTCGCCTCCGACGATGACTCACCCATCCTTGGGTGGAATGTTTACGGAGACGTAAGCATGCCACACGGACAAAAAAGCGCCGCTTCCGGGTCACGGGGCGGACGGCGGCTCCGCTCGATCGTTCCCCTGGAATCGCTCCAGGAGGTCGCGGAACGGCGAGAGATCGGCGTTCTTGGCGAGGTCCGTGGCCTCGGCTTGGTCTCCGGCGTCGTAAAGCTCCTCGGCGCCGATGGGGTCTCGGTGGTAGATCTGTCCGTGATCGAGGATGGCGATCCGGTAGCTTTCCGACGGCTTCAGGCCGTGGGCGCGGATCTGTTCGGCCGTGAGCTTCAGCTCCGAGATGGGCGGTTCGGGCGGGCCGGAGGCGGGGCCCGACGGGTCCCAGAAGCGACGCAACGAGCGTCCGGGGAACGGCCAGGCCCAGGCCGGGCCGGCCAGGTCGGCGATCGTGGCGGCGAGGTCTCGCGTGCTGACCGGCTCGGCCACCCGCCGGCCGGAGGTCCCTCCCGGTGGGACGATCAGCAGGGGCACATTGACCTGTTCCCGATACAACGTGTTGCCGTGCCAGTACTTGCCGTGCTCGCCGAAATGCTCCCCGTGGTCGGCCGAGATCACGATCCAGGTATTCCGCCCGACCCCTCGGCGGTCGAGCTCGGCCAGGAGGCGGGCGATCTGCTCGTCGATGTAGCGGAGGCAATCGTCGTAGGCGTCGATCCCCTCACGGGCCATCTCCGTGAGCGACGCCTGGCGCTCGGACTCGCCCAGGCGGAGGTCATTCCCCTTGCGACGGGCCGCCGCGAAGATTTCGCGGAGCCGGGGGGTGGGCAGTTTGGTGAACGTCCGGGGGAACTCCTCGGGGATGATGTACGGGCCGTGGGCGTCGATATAGTTGAGGAACAGGAAGAACGGCCGATCTCCGGGCGAGCCGTCGAGCCAGGCCAGGGCGTCCTGGTTGACCTTCTCGGCCGGCTTGTGGGTCGGGTATTGCCCGGTCGTCGGCCAGATCCCGAATCGGACGGCCACGGGCATCAGCATCCGGGTCAAGGCGGCGCATCGGAGCGTCTGCTGGACCGAGAGGTCGCGGTTCTCGGGGGCGTCCTCGTAGCGGGAGAAGCCGCGATCGACGCCGAACCAGCCGTTGCAATAGAAATCGTTCCCCACGAACCCGCCGGTGCGATACCCCCGGGCGGAGAACGATTCGGCCAGGGTCGGGAATTCGCCGTCGAGAGGCCGGTCATAGTCCACCGAAAGCTCGTGAGGCCATCGTCCGGTGAACATCGAGGCATGGGCCGGGAGGGTCCAGGGCGCGGGGGACCGGGCCCCGTCGAAGACGATCGACCGAGCCGCCAGGTCGGCCAGGTGGGGCGTGGTCGGCCGAGAATAGCCGTAGAGGCTCAGATGATCGGCCCGGACGGTGTCCAGGACGAGCAAGACCACGTTCGGCGCCCCGGACGGGGCCGGCGGCAATGCGGCCAGGGCCTGTCTCTCGGCGGAGAAGTCGCGGACCAGGCCGATGCCGACGACCAGGGCCGTGGCCAGCCCGAGGGGTGCCAGCGTCCGCCTCGAAATCGCGCCTCGGAACCTCCGCCACCGGGGCGTGAGCCTTGCCGAGAGGCCCACGGTCATCGCCAGGCCGCTCCACCAGTGCAGCTCCTCCAGCGCCAGCAGGGGCGAGGCCACGGCGAGGAACAGGCCCAGGCCCGTGATGGCCAAATCGCTCCTTCGGCCTCGGAGGCCCGCCCACCGCATCGCCGCGGCCACCGCGAGCCATCCGGCGAAGATCGCCAGGTGCGCCAGCATCCCCAGGGCCACGTGATGGCGGCTGATCGAGACGGTGATCCGGGTGACCGTCCCCACGAAGGCGCCGTGGGCCAGGACCACTCCGGTCTCCAGCCATCCGCCGAGGAGGCCCAGGGCCAACGCCTCGGCCGCCCGGGTCCGCAGGCCCGGCGGGATCGGCTCGGGCGTCTCGACGGGCCGAGTCTGGCGGAACGCTCGATGAAGGACGTTTTTCGTGCGAAGATCGGTCGTGGCATCCATGCCAGGATCCTCCGGGGGGGTGAGAGGATGATGAAGTCGTGTTATCGGTGTTCCTTCGCCTCCTCATGGAGCGATTTCGACGACGATCTTGAACGAAGATTCCCGAGGAAATGCCGAAACACCGAGGGATGAGGGGGCGGCCCGCCGCCCTCGGATGTCTCCCCAGAACGGTTCGGAGCCTTCCATGCCGTCCCGGTCCGCCGCCGTCGATTTCGAGCAGGCCGTCTACGGCAGCTTCGCCTTCTGGGACCGTGGTTATGCGGTCCTGGCGAGCTCGCCGGGGTGCCTCCCCGGGTGGTTGTCGGCGTTCCAGAAGGCTTGCCAGGGGTTCGGCGAGCCGCCGCCCGGGACCAACGGGTTCGGCCGGGCGATGGTCTCGCTCCGGCTGGAGGATTCGGGGCCCTGGGCGATCGTCGGCGTGGAGGTCGCCGGTTCGGACGACCGAGGCCGGCCCGGGGCGTTGGCGTTCCACGCCCTTTTCGTCGAGATGGCCGAATTTCGCAAGGTCGGCTTCGACCCCTTCCGCCTCTCCGGCGCCCTGAAGGGGGGCTGGACGCCGGAAACGACGGCCCTGCCCGCCGGATCGTGGCCGGTCTCTGAGATAGCGGCCCCGATCCCACCCGATCTGGCGATCGAAAGCCGCCGGATCGCCGAGAGACTCGCCGGAGGCAGGAGGGTCGCCCTGGAATCGGCGGAGCCGATCGACGACCTCGCCCGAGCCGTCTGGAACGAGCTGCCCGAACGGGTCCGCAAGAGGGCCCGGGTCGCGACCCTGGCGTTCTCCACGTCCCATCGGTTCGACCTGGTCGCCGTCCCGAGGCTCTCGGCCTTCGAGTGGGACGCCTCGTATGCCGATCCGCCCGAAAAGCCGCCGAAACGGCGGAGTTGGCCGATTCGAGGGATCATCGCGGCGGCCGTCGGGATCGCGGTGATCCTGGCCTTCGGGATCGGGCTCCGCGATTTCCTCGCGAGGAGGGCCGAGACGCCTCTGGCCGTCGCCTCGGGGCCGCCCGAAGTCCGTGCCGGTGCGCCGGATCGGTCGTCTTACGACGATCCGCCGATCGACCCCGACGAGCGCCAAGGCGTCCTCCGGGGACTCGACGAGATGGCCCAGAAATTCGGAGTGAGCGTCCCGGACGGGTCCGGCCCGACGGCCCGGATGGTCGCCCTGAGCGCCCATCTCCGCTATCGAGGCCCCTTGCTCAGCGAGGCCGACCGCTCCCGGCTCGCCTCGGAGAGCGGCCCGGGGCGGTCCCGGGCCCTGGACTGGGACGCCCAGATCCGCCATTTCCTGCCCGATCGGCCGTTGCCCCCGGACTTCGCCCGGGGGCCGCTGCGATGGCAGCTCGACACGCTGGGCTGGTCGTTCCGGGTCGAGCCCGACCCTCGAAAGACCCTCGGAGAAATCCCCCGGGCCCTGGCCGACGCCCTCTCGCTGGACGAGCCGATCCGCCCCAACCCCCTGGCCGCTCGCTACCCGCCGTTGAGCGACTATGCCGCCTTCCTGGCGAAGCTGCCGAGGCGATGAGGATTCCTTGACCCGTAAAACACTTCGGACCATGACGCCGTTCACGTCGGGTGGCATGCTTACGTCTGCGTAAGCATGTCTTCGGTTCCAACCTGACTGAAGGCATGCTTACGCAGACGTAAGCATGCCACCCGAGACGATCACAAAGAGGATCGAAACGCAGATTACGCAGATTGGAATTCCTGATATTCCTAATCTGGGTAATCTGCGTTTCGATCCTCTTCGATCACGGCTGGGTCGGTCCGGCGACCTTGCCGGTCTTGGCGTCGAAGTCGGCCCATCGGCCGGTCCTGGCGCTGAAGACGTAGAGGTGGTCGTTGTGCTCGACCACGGCGCGATTCGACCAGACGGTGGGCTGGACTTTCGCTCCGGCTTCGAGGTCCAGCGTGTCCCACCTCTGCGCCGGGCGCTGAAGGCGTAGACGTGGTTGTCGACGGTGAACACGGCCAGACCCTGGCTGACGACCGGGGCGGCGCGACCCTTGGCCGGCTCCTTCAGGTCCAGCCCGACCCATCGGCCGGTCCGGGGGACGAAGGCGGCGAGGCCGGGGATCGTCTCCCCTTCGGCCATCAGCGTGACGACCTGGCCGCTGGCAATCGGCGTGACCTTGACCCCCTTGGGCACGTCGTAGGAGACCCAATCGCCGGTCTCGGTGCTGTAGGCCGAGACCTTCCCGGTGTCGGGCCGGGCGACGATGATGTAGTCCTCATTCTGGAGGGTGGCCAGGGACGAGCGTCCGCCGGCCCGCGCGCCGCCCATCATCCCGCCCATTCCGCCACCTCCCATGCCTCCCATGCCTCCCATGCCTCCCGTGCCGCCCATGCGACCGCCGAATCCGCCATCGAACGGCGCCTCGGCCCTCGCCAAACCTCCGAGGCCGCCCCGGGCGGGGCTGACGGGAGTTCCGCCGGCCGGCATCGCGGCGACGCCAGGGTTGAAGGGCACCGCCGGGGGGGCCGGGGGCGCGGCCGGGGCTGCGGGGGCGGCAAGGGCGGCGCCTGGAGGCGACGTGGACGGCCTCAAGCTGGCCGCACCCTGGATCTCCACACCTCTGCGGAGGTTATCGCGCTCGGCCTCGACCTTCGCCAGCTTGGCCTGAAGCGCCTTGATCTGGGCCTCGAAATCCTTGGTCTGCTCGCGGAGCTTGGCCAGGGTCTGGTCGATCGCGTCCTGATCCTTCGCGGCCGGTTCCTGATTCGGGCCGGTGGCGGCGAACTGGCGGGCCGTGGCGCCTCCGACTCCGATCGTCAGAACGGCCGTCGCTACGAGGGCTCCGAGGAGCTTCATCTTGCCGAGGAACATGGTCGTCGAGACTCCGTCCGCCAGCGAGGCGGCGCCGGCCGGGACCATCCCGGCGAGCGTCGCCCCGGCGCCTCCGGCCGCGAAGGCGATCGCGGCCGAGACCGTGGCATCGAGCAAGGGGCGGGCGACGATCATCGCCGAGGCGTCGGCGGCCAGGACCGAGGCGATCGCCCCGGCCGCGACCGCGACCCCTCGGCGCCCGAGGCGGCCCTGGAGCCGCTCCCGGGCCGAGGCCAGACGGCTCCGGACCGTGCCCACCGGGCACTTCAGCCGGAGCGCCGCCTCGTCGTGGGTCTTCCCTTCGAGGTAGCAGAGGACCACCGGCAGCCGGAACTTCTCGGGCAGGCGGGCGATTTCCTCGTCGATCACGGCCCGGAGCTCGGCCCGGGCCACGAAATCGTCGCCGGCCGCCGACGCGCCCATGATCGCCTCCTCCGCCTCGACTCCGGGCCTCTCCTTCGAGAGCCTCCGGGCCGAGTTCGCCCGACTCCGGACCGCCACCCGATGCGCCACCCCGTGGAGCCACGGCCCGAGCAGATCCGGGTCGCGGATCGTCCCGGCCTTGCGGACCAAAACGAGGAAGACGGCCTGGAAGGCGTCCTCCACGTCCGGCCCGGGGCCGAGGACTCGCCGGCAGACCCCCAGGACCATCGGCCCGTGACGGGCGACGAGGCCCTCCATCGCCGCCGGGTCGCGCCGGGACGCGAACCGACGGAGGAGCTCCCCGTCTCCCAATCCGGCCGCGCTGCCCGAATCGAACAGGCGGCCCATCTCCCGGACGGCGGCCCCGATCGGCCCAATCGCCATGACGTCGCCCCTCTCACTCATGCCCGCCGGGTCGGGCCGAACTGGACCCGACCGGCGTCCGGTCTCCCCCAGGTCTGCGGGGAGCGGGCGGATCAATCGGACTTTTTTCCGGAATTCAGGGTAACCGCCAGGACGTCCAGGGGCACCAGGGAATCTTTTCGGCGTCGATCCGTTGTTCCGGAAGGAGAATCCGAGGGGGCCAGCTCTCGAACCTGGAGTTTTTCGGGTGCCCCCGGTTCTCGAACCGGGGCGGCGGAGCCGCAAGAGGCCCGAGTCTCGGTCGGGACGTGATCGATAGAACCTCGTTGTCGCTTCGCGACCCCGGTTCGAGAACCGGGGGCACCCCAGAAGATCCGGATTCTGGAACGACACCCGAATCCGAGGCCCCCTCCCGCCCCGGTGGAGAGGGGGGAAACGCCTCCCATTACGCCCATCGCCTCGGCCCGGGCTCGTCGATCCGTCCTCATTGCCCCGAGGCTTCGGAGGCGCTAGGATGGGGCCTCGCGCCTCGGTTGCTTCGCCGAGGCCGCCCCTCTCCGGGAGGAATCCGCCGTGAAACGACTCGCCCTGGCCGTGTCCGCCGTCGTCCTGGCTTCCGTCTCGACCGTCCTGGCCGACGACCCCCCTCGGCCGATCAAGCTCCTGATCATCACGGGAGATAATGTCGGGGCCCACGACTGGAAGTCCACCACGCAGGCCCTCCGCGACTTCCTCTCGGCCCAGGGCCGGGTGAGCGTCGAGGCCACCTCGACCGCCTCGAAGGACCTGACCGACGAGAACCTCGCGAAGTACGACGCCCTGTTGCTGAACTATCGCGACACCGACCAGGGACCGCCCGAGAGCCGGTGGTCCGAGGCCAACAAGGCCGCCTTCTTGAAGGCCGTGAAGGGGGGCAAGGGCCTGGTCGTGATCCATTACTCGTCGGCCGCCTTCACCAAGCCGAACTGGGACGAGTTCGAGAAGGCCACCGCCGGGGGGTGGAGGTCCCAGGGCTTCCACGGCCCGGCCCACGTCTTCACCGTCAAGACGACCGACGCCAAGCACCCGATCTCCGAGGGGATGCCGTCGTCGTTCACTCACGCGAAGGACGAGTTGTATCAGAACTCGGTGATGGTGCCCGGCAGCATCGTCCTGGCCACGGCCTATTCCGACCCCAAGCTCCCCAGGGGCACCGGCAAGGACGAGGCCGCGGTGTGGGTGAACCAGTACGGCGAGGGCCGGGTCTTCAACACGGTGCTGGGCCACGACGCCGCCGCCCTGAATGACCCGAACGTCCAGGCGTGGATCAAGCGAGGCGTGGAGTGGGCGGCGACCGGGAAGGTCTCGACGTCTCCTTGAGAATCCCGCGCAAGCAAGATGGGGGACGGGCTCCTCGTTTGCGAGGCGCTCCTCCCCGCCTTGCCCGGGATTCTCGGGACCGACCGATTCGATCGCCCGAGCGGAGGAGACGGCCATGCCGCCGCCCGGCCAGCGCGATTACTCCTCGAGCCGGCTGACCCGCCATGCCCTGGAACGGTTCGTGGAGCGGTTCGGAGGGGCGCCCGAGGAGGCCGAGGCGTCCCTCCGGTCGGCCCTGGGCCGGGCCCGCCGGCTCGGCCGGAACCCGGAGAACGGGGCGGTCGCGGCCCTGGCGGTCCACTCGGGTCGGATGCTCGTGGCGGTGCTCCAGGACGACGCCTGCCTGACCGTGCTGACCTGGCCCCAGTTCGAGCCCCGGATGCCCGAGTTCGGCCGGGCCCGGCTGCCCCGCAAGCGAGGCCGGCTGCTCCGAAGGCTCGTCGAGGGGCCCGAGTCCGGGTCGGCGGAGGGGGCCTGAGCGCCTCTCCTCCCTCGCCGATCGGAAGTTCGGAGGAATTTTCCAAAAAATTCTTGTGTCAAGCGCGATTAAGCGTTATAGGAGAGATCCTCCCTTCGCCTCGACCCGTTCCAACTCGCGACCTCCCGGAGGCCCCGGACCCCGTCCGGGCCCTCGATCCGTCGCGCGGTTCGTGAGCGGAGTCCTCGAAGAGAGGCCAGCCGATCCGGCGGTCGCGAGGTCCGCGATCGGGATGCCGGCGGCGGTAGCCTGATGGGGACACGGACGTCTCCGGTCGTGAGGGAAAACGACCATGAGGGATCGTCGCGTCCTCCTTGCGCTGCTGGCCTGCGTGTTCGCGGTCCCCCTGTGGATCGACCTGGCAACCTCGGCCGCTCGCTCGCCGGTCCGCGGATCGGCGAGGGCCGCCCGCCTGCCATCCGGGCTGACCCCCGGGGGCGGCTTCCACTCGATCCTGGTCCTTGGCCTGGCGGTGGCCGGGCGAGAGCGTCGCCGCCTCCACGCCTGGCTCGACGAACTCTCCTCGGGGACCGAGCCGGCCTGAAGACCGGCCCGAGGCCCCGATCCGTTCGGTTGCGCCCGATTTCGTGCGATTCCTCCCGGCCGGCTTCCCAAGGCGAGCTCGGCCGGGAGGGATCGGCGATCGGTCCTTAACAAAACTTGAGTGCGAGCGATTTAGGCGTGGATCAGCAATCCGACCTGCTCGGGCAATTGCTCGGCGACGGCCTGGATCACGTCCCCCTTCATGACCTTCCACAGGGCCCCTCGGCGGGTGGTGCCGAGCAGGAGCAGGTCGGCGCCGTGGGTCACGGCCATGTCGAGGATGGCGTCGGGGACGTCCGAGGAGACCGCGTAGAGCAGGCGAAGGGGGACGCCGGCCGTGCCGGCCTGGTTGCGGACGCGCTCGAACAGGGCGTTGGCGTCGAGGTCTTCGGCCAGGGTGGGGATGGCGGTGGGCCCCATCGGCGTGACGGCCAGCAGGCGGACGAAGAGGATCTGGAGCTCGGCCTGGCGGGTCAGGCATTCCTGCATGGCGAACTCGATCAGCCGGGGATTGCCCTGGGTCGGGACCATGATTCGGTACTTCGGCGAGTACGCGCCGGGCAGGAGCATCTTCGGCCGGGCCGGGGCCACCGGGGGGTGGGTGGCCTCGGAGTCCTGGAGGGCCTGACGGAGCGCCTGGGTCTTCAGGCTCGCCGTGGCCACGGCGCCGGCGACGGCCACCGAGCCCCAGAACCCCACGTCGGCCAGGGTGAAGATCCACCGGCGCCCCTCGGACAGCGAGAACCCGACGATCTCCCCGTGGAAGGCGTTCAGGATCGCCAGGCCCAGGCCCGCCACCACCGAGCCGATCGCCAGGGCCAGGTAATTCCTCCTCGATCGGGACGGGATCGGCACCGCCTTGTTGGAGACCGTCGTCGCCAATCGACCGGCCAGCCCGACGATCAGGACGACCATCGCGAACGCCCGGGCGTGCGGCTTCACCAGGGCGATCGTGACCTCGATGGCGATCAGGACTCCCGTGAGCAGGAGCATGAGCGCACGCTCATGCCCCTTGATCGCCAGCTTGTGGTTGGTGGAGATCGACCCGAGGTTGATCGCGATCGCCCCGACCACCCCGATGGCATAGAGGTCCGCCAGGGCCTCGACCCTCGGGAACAGCAGGACGATCGCCGCCGGGACGATCGCCGCGACGACCAGGGGCAACTGCGGCATCCCGAACCGGTTCAGCCCGCCGAAGGCCCCGGGCAATTCCTTGTCTCGCGACAGCATGAACTGGACCGAGACCAGCGCCCCAGCGCCGTGTTCACCGCCGAGAGCAGGAGCAAGGCGAAGACGACCGAGGCGACCTCGGAGAAGTGCGGGATGGACGGGTCCACGAACCGATGGGCGATGACCTTGAGCATGTCGCCGGTGTGGGCGAGCTCGGCGCCGTCGGGCGTCCTCTGATTGAGGATCGAGTCGGGCAGGGCGTTCATCGCCGCGGCGAGGATCAGGTTGAGGATCACGATCTCGACCAGGACCGGCAGGATCGTCCGTCGGGCCGTCTTCTCGACGGGCTGGACCATGATCCCGGTCATGTTCGCCACCGCCTCGACGCCCGACAGCGCCAGGACGATCTCGGTGAAGCCGATCCACGACTGCTTGACCCCCTTGCTCAGCGGAGAGGCCAGGTGGACCTCCGACGGGTTCAGGTGGGGCAGGCAGAACACGGCGACGATGAGCGTCAGCGCGATCGTCGCCAGGGCCACGAACATCGCCACCAGGCCCGACTTGCTCGGCCCGAAGATGTTCAGGCCGGCGATGGCCAGGATCGTCAGCGCCGTGGCCAGGGCATCGACCGGCACGCGGTTGAAGAGATAAATCTCCTTGATGCCCAGGTAGTGGAAGGCGTCCAGGCAGGACAGGGACGCCGTGACCACGTAGTCGGCACAGAGGAGCAGGACGCCGACGACGGCCAGGAGCTGCGAGCGTTGCCGGGCGGCCGAATAGACGCCCCCGCCGTCGGGGAAGAGGCGGCAGACGGTGGTGTAGCTCCAGCCCACGCCGATCATCAGCAGGCACATGGCCGCGACGAACCAGAACGAGGCGCGGCCGTTGAAGGCGAAGGCCAGGCCCAGGACGTAGAGTCGGCTCGTCCCCCAGTCCCCGAAGAGCATCGGCCCGGCGTGGTACCACTTCAGCTCGCGGGGACGTTCCCCGGTGGTCAGCATGAGGCTCTCATCCGAAGGGGGGGACGAAAAGGCCGACGCTCCCGCCTGACCGGGCCACGCTCGGCGATCGACGAGCCATTAACCCCGATCTCCCGGGGCGAGTCAAGCTGGGGGGCCTTGACTGGGCAGTGGGCAGGAAGCAGTGGGCAGTGGGCAGTGGGCAGTGGGCAGGAAGCAGTGGGCAGTGGATGAGACATCATGGCCCATTCGGGCGACCGGCATTCTCGTTCGAACGTTCTTCTCTGCCCACTGCCCACTGCCCACTGCTTCCGGCCCACTGCCCACTGCCTCTCACGCATGAATCAATAGGTCGATCCCCTCGGGCAATTGTTCGGCGACGGCCTGGATCACGTCCCCCTTCATGACCTTCCACAGCGATCCCCGCCGGGTCGCGCCGAGGACCAGCAAGTTCGCGCCGTGGGTCACGGTCATGTCGAGGATGGCGTCGGGGACGTCGGCGGCCACCGCGTAAAGGAGCCGGATCGGCACGCCTTCCGCCTTGGCTCGCTCGCGGACGGTCTCGAACAGGGCGCGGGCCTGCTCGTCCTCGGCGAGGGTGGGGATGGTCGTCGGCCCCATCGGCGTGAAGGCCAGCAAGCGGATGAACAGCAGTTGGAGCTCCGCCTGGCGGCTCTTGCACTCCTTGAACGCGAAGTTCAGGAGCCGCGGGCTGCCCTGGGTGGCGACCATCAGCCGTTCCTTCGGCGTGTAATTGCCGTGGATCATCATCAGGGGCTTCGCCGGGGCCGCGGGGGCCTCGGGATGGTCGGCCGCGATCATGGCCTGGCGGTAATGCTGCGTCCGGGCGCTGAGGAGGCCCACCGCCACGGCCGTCGCGACCGACAGGGCGAACGACTCGATCGAGTTCTTCATCAGGGTGACGATCGCCAGCTCCGCCGCCAGCAGGCCCGAGGCCGAGCCGAGGAAGAAGGCCCTCTGGCCCCGGGTGATTGGCGCCGCCCGGCTCGCCACGACCGTGGCCACTCGCCCGGCCAGCCCCGCCACCAGGACGATCAGCGCGAACCCCCGGGCCTCGGGCTTGATCACGCAGATCGTCCCCTCGATGGCGATCATGATCGCCGTGAGGACCAGCATCAGCGCGCGCTCGCCCCCGCGGAGCGCCAGCTCGCGGTTGGTCGAGGTCGTCCCGAGGTTGATCGCGATCGCCCCGACCACGCCGATGGCGTACAGGCCCGACAGCGCCGTGACGTCCGGGAAGAGCAGGACCACGACGGCCGGCACGATCGCCCCGATCGCCAGCGGCAGGACCGGCATCCCGTAGCGGTTCAGGCCGTGGAAGGCCGCCGGCAGCTCCTTGTCTCGCGAGAGCATGAACTGGATCGACACCAGGTCCGCCAGCGCCGTGTTGACCGCCGAGAGCAGGAGCAGGGCGAAGACGACCGAGGCCACCGCGGCGAACTTCGCGCCGACGAAGTACTCGGCGATCACCTTGAGCATGTCGTCGGTGTGGGCGAGCTTGGACGGGTCGCTCGGGTTGGGCGTACTCAGGACCGACTCGGGCAGGGCGTTCATCGCCGCGGCGAGGATCAGGTTGAGGATCACGATCTCGATCAGGACCGGCAGGATCGCCTTCCTCGCCGTCTTCTCGACCGGCTGGACCATGATCCCGGTCATGTTGGCGATCGCCTCGACGCCCGAGAGCGCCAGGACGATCTCGGTGAACCCGACCCAGGACTCCCAGCCGCTCCGGCCGTGGAACGGCGAGGTGATCTTCAACGGGTCGAGCCCGGAGATCGGCGCCACGCCGAGGAAGTGCATCGCGGCGCGGGAGCCGATCACCAGCGTCAGGGCGATCGTGGCCAGGGCGATGAACATGGCGATCGTCCCGGTCTTGGCCGGGCCGAAGTAGTTCAACCCGCCGATGGCCAGGATCGTCACGGCGGCGAGGACCGCCTCGATCGGCAACGGCCCGATCTTCGTGCCGCCGAAGCCCAGGGCGGCTTCGAGATAGTGGAAGGCGTCCAGGCACGACAATGACGCCGTGACCACGTAATCCGCGCATAACAACAGGCCGCCGATCACGGCCAGGAGCTGCGACCGGTGGCGGGCCGACGAGTACACCCCTCCGCCGTCGGGGAACAGCCGGCAGATGATCTCGTAGCTCCAGCCGACGCCGACGAGCAGGACGCTCATCAGGGCGATGAACCAGAACGACGCATGGCCGTTGAAGGCGAAGGCCAGGCCCAGGACGTAGAGGCGGCTCGTCCCCCAGTCCCCGAAGAGCATCGGCCCGGCGTGATACCACTTCAGCTCGCGGGGGCGTTCCCCGGTGGTCAACATCGTTTTGCGCGTTTCTTGGAAGCACGGTCCGCCAGGGGAAGGGACGGCCCCCTCGGGCTGGCGGACAGCCTCCCCGGGGGTCAAGCACGGGACGATCGGGGCCGGGGTTTGGCCGGGCTCAGGGACGGAGCTTCAGCCGCTCGGCCAGGACTCCGCAGACGAGGAACAGGTTGGCCGAGAGCCACTCGGAGAGGCCCATGAGCGCCAATGCCACCAGGTCGGCCGTCGCCAGAATGGCGACGCCCATCCAGTTCTTCGAGCGCGCGGTCATGACGGGAGACTCCGCGAGCCGACCCGATCCGCCCGGGATGGACGGGGGGCCTCCGCCATCGCCCTTCGAACGGCGAGGCGGCTCACTCGGAGCTGTTGGAGGGGCCGGCCCACGCGGCCGGACGGCCGATCGATGGAGAATCGATCGGCGGAGTGCGATCCCCTTCGGACGCCTACGAGGTTAGCTGACGGGCTCGGAGCCGAAAGGTTGCCCCGCCGCACCAAAAGGTACGGTTAGCCCCAAAGAGTGGGTCCCCCGCTCTCCTCTTCCGAGGAGACTCGGCGATATCAACAGCGTCCCAGAGTTCAGGCGCGGTCCATTTCACCGCCCCCGAGGACCTTCGTCAAGAGGGCCCCGATTCTTGAGGACCGGATCGATCACGGACCCACCTCGGGAGGCGGACCGCCTTTCCAGCGATCGGCCTCGGCCAGCAGGCCGGACAGGCGGAGCTCGAACCCCGGGAGGATCTCGGTCCGATAGATTTCGCCCTCCGGGACGACCGTCTCCACCGGCCCGGTCGGGGTCGCCCGGACGACCGTGAGCGTGCGGAGGATGCGGTCGATGATCCAGTATTCCCGGACCCCGGCGGCCAGGTATTCGCGGCGCTTCTCGACGTCATCCCTCCGCCAGTTGCGCTTGCCGGGCGAGACGAACTCGACGACGATCGTCGGGACGTCCCGCTTCGGGTCCGGCATCCGGCCCAGGCCCGCCCAGATCACCCGATCGGCCCTCCGCCGCTTGTCCGGCAGGAAGACATAACGCTCCGGCAAGGTCGTGTCCAGGGCCGACCCGTTCGGATGAGTCTTCTTGTAAAGACGGAGATCGTACCCCAGCTCCTCATTCGGGTTTGACTCCTCCTCCGACGGGATCGGCGTGACGACGAGGACTCCTCGGATCAACTCATGGCGATAGTCAATATCGACGTCCTCGACCGTCAACGCATCGAATTCCTCGGCCGTCATCGTGAGTCCGGCGTCGGCGAAGCCAAGAACGCGGATCGGCGGCGGCTCGACCGCCTCGGTCGTCTCCGGCAGTTCGGCGAGGCTCATGGCAAGGGCTCCGATCGGGGAGGGGCCGTTCAGGCCGGGAACGGCTCAGGCGCCGGCGGGGTCGTCCTTCCAGCGATCGGCGCGGGCCAGGAGACGGGCCAGGGGGAGTTCGAAGCCTGGGAGGAGGTCGGTCCGATAGGTCTCGGACTCGGCCAGCACTCGTTCGGCGATCCCCTCGGCCGAGGCCCGGATGACGGTCATCGTCCGGGCGAATCGATCGATAATCCAGTACTCGATCACCCCGGCGGCCAGGTATTCCCGCCGTTTCACGACGTAATCCCGCCTCCAGTTCCGCTGACCGCCCGAGACGAACTCGATCACGATCGTCGGCACGTCGCGCCTGGGATTCGGGCGGCGTCCCAGCCCGGCCCAGACGACCCGATCGGCCCTCCGACGGTTCTCGGTGTACACGTAACGCTCGGCGAGGGTGTCGTCCAGCGCGTTGCCCTGGGGATTCGTGTCCCGGTACGTGCGGAGGAGGTGCCCGAGCTCCTCGTTCGGGTCGCCTTCGGCCTCGGAGGGGATCGGGCTCACGACCAGGACTCCCTGGACCAGTTCATAACGGTAGTCGCGATCGACGTCCTCGTCGCTCAGGGCGTCGAATTCCTCGGCCGTCATCAAGAGTCCGGCGTCGGCGAACCCGAGGCCGCGGATCGGCGGCGGTTCGACCGCCTCGATCGTCTCCGGCAGTTCGGCGAGGCTCATGGCGAGGGCTCCGATCGCGGGTGGATCGTTCAGGCCGAGGCCGAGGCCGGGGCCGGGGAGAGCCTCCGGGCCACCTCGTCGGCGACGGCCGCCGTGAAGCTGTCGGTCGATTCCTGGCCGCCGAGGTCCTTCGTGCGAATCCCCCGGCGGAGCAGGTCGAGCGTGGCGTTCTTGACGGCCGTGGCCACGTCGATCTCGCCGATCTGGTAGAGCAGGAGCGTCAGGGCGAGGAAGATGGCGGTGGGATTGGCCAGGTTCTTGCCCGCGATGTCGGGCGCGGTGCCGTGGGCGGCGTCGAACATCGCCACGCGGACCACGGCCGACGCGTCGAACCCCAGGTTCGCGCTGGCGCCGATCCCGAGCGAACCGGCCAGGCCGCAGGCCATGTCCGAGAGGAAGTCGCCGTACTCGTTCAGGACCAGGACGACCTGGAACTTCTCCGGGGCCATGATCACCTTGCCGAGCAGGGCGTCGAACAGCTCGACGTTGTGGCCGACCTCGGGGTACGACTCGGCCACCTCGTTGGCGACCCGTTCGAACAGGCCGTCGGTGGCCTTCTGGATCGTGTATTTCGAGGCGGTGGTCACGAGCTTGCCGGTCTTCCTCGCGAGGTTGAAGGCGTAGCGGGCGGCCTCCCGGACGGGCCTCCGCTCGACGATCCGCAAGCTCACGGCGCCGTCGTCGCCGATCATCCGTCCGGGGTCGTCATAGGTGCCTCCGGTGGCGATCCGGACGATGTCCAGGTCGAGCTCGCGGCGGAAGTTCGTGGGGACGCCGGGGATCGTCGTCACGGGCCGATGGATCACCGAGAGGTCCAGCCTCTTGCGCAAGACCTGGTTGGGGCTCTCCTCGGCGGTGGCGGTCGGGTACTTCAGCGCCACCTTGTTGCGGACGACCGACTCGACGGCCTGGTCGTAGATCGTCTTCTGGTGGGCCCGGCGGTTTTCCAGGGTGAGGTCCACCGGCTCGAAGTCCAGGCGGATCGGGAGGGCGTCGGCCAGCGAGTGGACCGCCCGGGAGAGCTCGGCACCGATGCCGTCGCCCAGCAATTCCGTGACCTTGTACGAGGGACGCATCGTCGGGCGGGACCTCCGTTTACGCGGGCTCTCTCCGGGCCGAGAGGCGATTGTACGGGGATGGATGCAGGGGCGTCAAATTCGGGGCAGTGGGCAGTGGGCAGTGGGCAGTGGGCAGTGGGCAGTGGGTGGTTGGTGGTTGGTGGTTGGTGGTTGGTGGTTGGTGGTTGGAGAGTTGACGTCGTGGCTCGATCCGTGAAGATCCCGGGAGGACGGGCCTGGCGGGCGGATCGTCCGTGGTCGGTTGGCCCGATCGCCGGTACTCTGGGACCGACCGACCGGATCGATCGCCGTAGACCCTGGGATGTCCTTCCATGCCTAGCCTCGACCGCGTTGCCTCCGGCCTCCTTGGGATCGCTTTCCTCGCGATGGGGCCCGCCCTGATGGCGGCCGATGAGCCGAATCCTTCGCCTCGCGAGGAGGTCGTCTGGCCCGGGATGACCCGCGCCGGGTCCGTGCTTTTGCCCAACGGCTGGTCGCTCAAGCCGGCCGGGCGGCAGAGCCCCCTGGGAGATTTCCCCGTCCTCTTGGCCGAGAACCCGAAGGAGCCGGTCCTGGCCGTCCTCCACGCCGGATATGGCGAGCATGAAGTGGTCACCCTCGATGCGAAGACCGCGAAGATCCTCGGCCGGGTGGCCCTTCCTTACAGCTTCTCCGGGCTCGCCTGGTCGGCCGACGGCCGACGGCTGTTCGTCGGCGGGGGGTTCGATGACTTGATCTACGGGTTCGACCACAAGGACGGCCTTCTTTCGAACAAGGTCACCTTCGAATACCCCGACCGCAAGCAGTTCCTCGCCGACCCCCCGCCGGGCTTCGGCCGAGGCGCGAAGAAGACCCAGAGATGCCCGAGCGGCCTGGCCGTCTCCGACGACGGCAAGACCCTGTGGGTCGCCAACGCCTTCGGCCACTCGCTCGCCCGGTTCGACGTCGAGGCCCGCAAGCTCGTCCGCGAGATCAAGCTCGAAGACGACTCGTTCCCCTTCGCCCTCGCACTCGACCCGTCGCGGAATCGGCTCTATGTGAGCCTCTGGGGCGCGGCGAAGGTCGCGATCGTGAGCACCGACGGGGACGAGCCGAAGGTCACCGGGCATGTCGCCACCGAGGAGCACCCGAACGAGATGCTCCTGGCCCGCAAGGGGTCCGTCCTGTTCGTCGCCAACGCCAATCGGAACACCGTCAGCGTGATCGACGTCGAGAAGGGCCGGGCCGTCGAGACCATCAACACCGCCATCGACCCGAAGGCCCCGGCCGGCAGCACGCCGAGCTCCCTGGCGCTCTCGCCCGACGAATCCCTCCTGTTCGTGGCCAACGCCAACACCAACGACGTGGCCGCGTTCAACGTGAAGGAGCTCGGCGAGAGCACCCCGCTCGGGTTCCTCCCCGTGGGCTGGTATCCGACGTCGGTCCGCGTCGGCCGGGACGGCAAGACGCTGTGGGTCACCAACGCCAAGGGATCGACCTCCAAGGCCAACCGCGACGGCCCCCGGCCCGGCACGCCCGGAGGCTCCGACAGCCGGCTCCGCCAGTACATCGCCGGGCTGTTCCAGGGGACGCTCTCGACGATCCCCATGCCGACCCCCCGGCAGATGGCCGAGTTCTCCAGGACCGTGTATGAATGCAGCCCCCTGAAGAAGGGCGACCCCCAGGGCGTGACCGGGCCCGCCCCCGCCGAGGCCGACAACCCCATCCCCCGCAAGGCCGGCGACCCCTCGCCCATCACCCATTGCGTCTACATCATCAAGGAGAACCGGACCTACGACCAGGTCTTCGGCGACATCTCCGAAGGCAACGGCGAGCCCTCGCTCTGCCTGTTCCCCGAGAAAATCACGCCGAATCATCACGCCCTGGCCAGGGAGTTCGTCCTCCTCGACAACTTCTACGTCGACGCGGAGGTCTCGGCCGACGGCCACGAGTGGTCGATGGGCGCCTATGCCACGGACTTCGTCGAGAGGACCTGGCCCCTGGGCTATCGCGGGGACCGCCGCGTCCCGTACACGGCCGAGGGCGTGTTCGCGATCGCCAGGCCCGCCGGAGGCTACCTCTGGGACCGCGCCGCCGCGAAGAACGTGACCTATCGCAGCTACGGCGAGTTCGTCGACAACGGCGCCACCCCGAACGACCCGTCCACCACGAAGGTCGAGGCCCTGAAAGGCCACTTCGACCCGAAATTCCGCGGCTATGACCTGAACGTGCCCGACCAGAAGAGGGCCGACCGCTTCCTCGAAGAGCTCGCCGAGTTCGAGAAGGCCGGCGAGATGCCCCGGCTGATCATCCTGAGGCTCCCCAACGACCACACCGCCGGCACCCGCCCCGGGGCGCCGACGGTCCCGGCGATGGTCGCCGACAACGACCTGGCGCTAGGCCGGGTCGTCGAGGGCCTGTCGAAGAGCAAGTTCTGGCCGAAGCTGGCGATCTTCGTCGTCGAGGACGACGCCCAGAACGGCTCGGACCACGTGGACGCCCACCGCACGGTCGCCCTGGCGATCAGCCCCTATATCAAGCGAAAATCGGTCGATTCGACGATGTACTCCACCTCGGCGATGCTCCGAACGATCGAGCTGATCCTCGGCCTCGACCCGATGAGCCAGTTCGACGCCGCCGCCCGGCCGATGGCCCCGGCCTTCACCGCCAAACCCGACCCGACCGCCTTCCAGGTCCGCCCTCCGGGGATCGACATCCGCGAGAAGAACCAATCCAACGCCTACGGCGCCGAGGCGTCGCTCAAGCTCGACCTGGACGAGGCCGAGGACCGCGCCGACGACCTCGTGTTCAACGAGATCATCTGGAAGGCGGTCAAGGGCAAGAACTCGCCGCTGCCCCCGCCGGTCCGCGCGGCGTTCGTGATGCCCCGGGCGAAGCCGGAGAAGGACAAGGACGGGGATTGAGGGCCGTGGGCGACGAAGTCGGGGCCCTGGGAATCGGGGCCCCGACCGGGGTAGGATGGATCGGGGGGATCGTCGGGAATCCGGCAAAGGGTCAGGCATGTCCACCGGCGGAGCGGCCATCCCCGAACATGCGGTGAGGACTCGGAATCGGGAGCTCCGCTATCTGTTCCATACGAAGCATCACGTCCCCGGGCGTCCCCGGGGCGAGGTGGCCCAGTGGCGGATCGAGGTGACCCGGGAGCAGGAATTCGGCGTCTTCGACCTCGCGGATGACAGGGATACGTTCGATCCCGAAGAGAATTTGTACGGTGTCGCCCTGGACGATGAGGGGGAGGTCCTCGAACTCGGAACCGATGGCCAGCAGGTCGCCTTCTTCCCGAACACCCGGCCCGAGCAACCCTGGCACGGCTATCCCCTGGCCCCCCTGAAGAGGGTCGAGCCGCCTCATCCTCCGAAGCGGGAAGTGCCCAGGGAAGTGCTCCGGCGGATGGTCGAAGTGGGGATGCTGGACGAGGCGCAGAGGAAGCGGCTGATGAAGGGGAAACAAGCGTGAACGATTTTTTAGAAACCTTAGATCAGCAAATCCTGGGAGACTCTATTTCCTGGATCGGCCCCTGTCCCTGGACCGGCGGCCATTGCCTGGGCACGGAGGGCGGCAGGATCGCCATGCCGTCGGGCGAATCGGGCCCACTCGAAGAGATCACTCGCTGGGAGGTTGCCGATGAGGCGATCAACGCCGTGGCATTTGCCGGGGATTGGCTGGCGGCGAGCACGCGGACCGAGATCGCAATCGCCCCCAGGGGCTGTTTCTTCGGAGAGGGAACGGCAAAGGTCCGCCGATTCCCGGGCGGCGCTCATGGCGTCGTCTCGACATCCTCCGGGCGATTCCTGGCTCCTCTCGGTCCCGATGGCCTCCTGGAGATCGAGCTTGGTGGTCCCGAACCGAAATTCCACGACGGGAAGTTCGATGGCCTCCCCAGGAATCTCTACAAAATCGTTCGCCTGGGGACGGGCGAGGCCGGCGAGGTCTTCGGCTGCGTGGCCCGGAGGGACGGGCTCCTCGTGATGACCCACTCTCCGAGCGGCATCGCGGGACCGGTGCTCGCCTTGCCCTCGAACGACCTCGACCTGATCGACATTTGTCCTCTGGGCCCGATGGGGGACGCCCTGGCCTGGGCGGCGCTCGCCTCGGATCGCACGCTCCTCCTGGGAACCGATCTCCCGGGAATGATTCGCCAATCGGTACGGTTCGATGGGATGGTCGGGCGAGCCTACACCCTGCTCGCCGCCGAGGACCACCTCTTCTTGTTGACGAGTCGGGCCCTATATGTTCTACCCCACGTCATTTCACCATTCCTCGCCGGAGAGTCTCTGGGCCGTGTGACCCGATTCTTCGAAGTCCCGATTCGATCCAGTGACGCCTATTTGTTGGAGGATCGGATTGCAGTCGATTTTGAGGGCCGCATCATTTCTTGGTCGATTAGGGATCTTATCCGATTCGGAATGCGGGAATCATCCAGCACGAATCTTCCGCTCCGTTGGCCCGACGGAGAGGTCGAATCCTGGGCCGTTCACCCGATGACCGTCGAGCCCGCTTCGAACGGCCTGTTGTCGGGAGGGGTTGAGTCTCAATTTTGTCGGGAGCGGTTGAGTCTCATTATCTGATCCCGACTTCCTCCGCATGAATCAAACCTCTCCCTTGGATTTACGCCGATCCATGCCGAATCCCGGCCCCTCCGCCGTCCTCCTGATCGCCCACGGCAGCCGCCATGCCCCGGCGAATGCGGATTTGCATGAACTGGTGGGACGGATCGCCGCCCGGGGGGATTATCCGATCGTCGAGCCGGCGTTTTTGGAGCTGGCCTCGCCGGATATTCCCTCGGGGGGCGATCGGTGCGTCGAGCGGGGGGCGGTTCGTGTGCTGATGGTCCCGTACTTCCTCTCCGAGGGGGTCCATCTGACCCGCGACCTGATCGCGGCCCGCGATGCGCTCCGCCGGAGGCATCCGGGGGTCGATTTCGTCCTCGGTCCCCCTCTGGGGCCGGACCCGTTGCTGGATCGGCTGGTCGTCGAGCGGATCGCCCGGACCGAGGCACTCGGCGTTGACAGGATCGGCCCGGGGGGCTAGCGTGCGGCGTCCGGTCGATCGCGCCTCCCCAGGACGGGGATTCCGCCCTCCGATCGCGGCCTCAATGGAGTGATGGCCCGTGAGCAGCTCATTCGATGGCGAACGCGAACCGATCGCCGTTCCGGCATTGGACCTCAAGGCGCAGTACCGGACGATCCGCGAGGAGATCGAGCCGGTGGTCCGGGCCGTCCTGGAGAGCCAGTACTTCGTCCTCGGCCCGAGGTCTCCGGCTTCGAGGCCGAGGCCGCGGCGTTCTGCGAGGCCGGGCACGCGATCGGCTGCGCCTCGGGGTCCGATGCCCTGCTTCTCCCCTTGATGGCCTGGGGCTCGGCCCGGATGACGAGGTCATCACCTCGCCGTACTCCTTCTTCGCCACCGCCGGGGCGATCTGGAGGACCGGGGCCCGCCCCGTGTTCGTCGATATCGACCCGGTCACCTACAACATCGACCCGGCGAAGGTCGAGGCCGCGATCACCCCTCGGACCCGCGCGATCATCCCGGTCCACCTCTACGGCCAGTCCGCCGAGATGGGGCCGATCGTCGAGATCGCCGCCCGTCACGGCCTGAAGGTCCTGGAGGACGCCGCGCAGGCGATCGGCGCCCGGGACGGCGGCCGGGCCGTGGGGACGATCGGCGAGGCCGGCGCCTTCAGCTTCTACCCGTCGAAGAACCTCGGCGGGTTCGGCGACGCCGGGATGGTCACGACGGATGACCCCGACCTGGCCAGGAGGGTCGCCCGGCTCCGCGTCCACGGGATGGAGCCGAAGTACCACCATCACGAGGTCGGCTTCAACTCCCGGCTGGACGCCCTCCAGGCGGCCATCCTGCGGGTCAAGCTCCGCCACCTGCCGGGCTGGACCGAGGGCCGGCGGCTCGTGGCCTCGCGATACGCCGAGCTCTTCGCCGAGAGCGGCCTGGGCGACTCCGTGACGCTCCCCTCCGAGGCCGAGGGGAAGTATCACGTGTTCAACCAGTACGTGATCCGCGTGAAGCCCGAGGCCCGGGACGCGATCCGGGCCCACCTGGCCTCGCGGAAGGTCGGGACCGAGATCTACTACCCGATCCCCCTCCACTTGCAGGAGTGCTTCGCGAGCCTCGGCCACCGGCCGGGCGACTTCCCCGAGGCCGAGGCCGCCGCGAACGGGACGATCGCCCTGCCGATGTATCCCGAGCTCGCCGACCCGGCCCTCTCGCACGTCGTCGCGTCGATCGGCGA
Organism: uncultured Planctomycetota bacterium; assembly: GCA_963737655.1. Classification (GTDB taxonomy): domain Bacteria; phylum Planctomycetota; class Planctomycetia; order Isosphaerales; family Isosphaeraceae; genus JAQGHR01. The sequence continues at coordinate 1,657,654 of CAVTTN010000002.1, forward strand.
GGCGGTCGAGGACCTCAGGCGGAAGGGCCGGGCGGGCCGGGCCGCCTGACCCCGGCGGTTTGGCCGCTCACGCCTCGACGACGGCCTCGGCCGCCACCACGTGGCGGCCCTTGAGCAGGCGCTCGGGCCTCTGGATCGAGAAGTTCCTCGGGGGGTCGTCGAACGCCAGGTTCACCCGGCCCGGCGACTCCCCGCAGATGTCGTACACGCGGAGCCTCAGGACGTCGCCCGAGCGATGGAGCACCTCGATCCACTGACCCTCTTTCCGACGAAGAACCAGCATGCGCGAGATTCCTTGATTTGAGATCGGCGAAAGATTCTGGGGGAAAAATGCCGTTGTCGTCCGCCCCGGGGCCTACAGGGCCGCGCCGTCGCCGCCTCGGATGGCGGCGTCCCACGAGCCGTTGAGGATGGACATGGCCTCGCGGTGCATGAAGCTGAGCCGGGACTGGGACAGGCCCAGGGCCCTCGCGGCCTCGTGCTGGGTCTTGCCCCGAAGGTAGATCTCCCGGCAGGCGGCGGCGTGGCGAGGCGGAAGCTTGCGGAGCCAGCCCTCGACCTCGTCGATCGCCTCCAGGTCGCGGCCGACCGGCGGGTCGCCGGCCACGCAGATGACCATCCCCTGCTTCTCGATGTCGCGGGTCAGGACGCTGAGGACCGGCGCCCCTGGGCGTCGCACCGCCAGCCCAGGGGCAACAGCCCTCGCTGGACGTCCCGCAGCGCCCCCCAGATCCGGTGGCGGGCGAAGGTCGCGAACTTGACGTTCCGACCCGGGTCGAACGACCCGGCGGCCTCGATCAGCGCGAGGTTGGCGGCGCTCTCGAACTCGTCCCGCGACCCGGGCCAGCTCATCTTGAACGGCCGGGCGAGCGATCGGGCCAGGGGCAGATAGCGGACCGCCAGGTCTTGCTGCTCGGCCGTGAGCGGGGCGCGGCGCCTCCGGGCCGAGGCCGACGTCTCGGTGTTCATCGCAGTCTCCCGAATTGAAGGGGCGAGATGGGCGGTCGGTGGGGTTCGGGAGACGTCACGAATGGAGGGTGGCGAGGAGGGCGAGGGCCTCGATCCGGTTGGCCCGGAGCAGCGCCAGGACCCGCGATTGCCGGGCCCGGACCCGATCGTGATAGGCGCGGGCCAGGTGGGCCGGGCTGGCCGGGTCGGCCAGGAATTCCCGGGCCAGGGCGAGCCGGGCCCTCAGGCCGCGGAGCTCCCCCAGGTACCGGTCGTTCGAGCGGATCAGGCGGGCCAGGCGGGCGAGGTCGGTCTCGGGCTCACCGTCGGGGCCCGGCGTCGGGTCGGCCGGGGCCGGGGCCGGGGCGCCGATCGGGGCCTTCGGAGGGGCGGGGGGGAGAGGGGTCCAGGGCTGGTTCAACGCGGAGTCATATCCAATGGTCGACATCATGCAGGTAACTCCCTTCTTCGGGGCCTCGGCTGCAACATCGCAGCCGCCGGGACGCGGCATTGCGCCCCTCGGGAGGGAAGCCCGGGCCACCTGCCCGCTTGCTCGCCCCCCTGTATGCAGTATACATCCTGAATGCGGGATGTCAAAACGGGATTCTGAAAATTAAAGCGGTTTTGCTCCGGGACAGTTCGGCCTGATCTGACATGCTACCAGTTTGCGTTCCCGGGATTGGCGGGACGGGATACAATCCCTGGGTGTCGTCGCGACGGCGGGAAAGGCGGGCGGAATGGCGGAGAGCGGCCGGGAGCTTGAGGACCGCCGGGCGGAGGCGATCCGTCGCGACCTGATCGCCTGGTATGACCGGGGGCATCGCGACCTGCCCTGGAGGCGCGACGGCGACCCCTACCGGATCCTCGTCTCCGAGACCATGCTCGTGCAGACGACGGTGGCGGCGGTCGTCCCGTTCTTCGCGAGGTTCCTGGAGCGGTTCCCCACCGTCGAAGCCCTGGCCCGGGCCGACGAGGCCGACGTCCTGAAGGCGTGGGAGGGCCTGGGGTATTACCGCCGGGCCCGCCAGCTCCACTCGGCGGCCAAGGCGATCGTGAACGACCATCGCGGGCGCGTCCCCGACGACCCGGAGGCCCTTCGGAGCCTGCCCGGGGTCGGCCGGTACATCGCCGGGGCGGTCCTCTCGTTCGCCTTCGACCGCCCCGCCCCGATCGTCGAGGCCAATACCCAGCGGGTCCTGGCCCGGCTCCTGGCGATCGAGGACGATATCGCCCGATCTTCTTCCCAGAAAACGCTTTGGGACGCGGCGGAACGGCTCGTCTCGGGCCCGAGGCCCGGCGATTTCAACCAGGCGATCATGGAGCTCGGGGCCACGGTCTGCACCCCGAAAGAGCCGATGTGCCTGATCTGCCCGGTGGCCTCGGCCTGCCGAGGGCGGGCCCTGGGGATTCAGGACCGAATCCCGGCGAAGGCGGCGAGGGCCTCTCCGCTCGAAGTCGTCGAGGCGTGTGCCCTGGTCGCCCGGGAGGGGCGATGGCTGGTCGTCCGCCGAGGGGCCGGGCGGCTCTGGGAGGGGTTCTGGGAGTTCCCCACGGTCCACGTCTCGGGCGCCGACCCGGCGGGGAGGTCTCCGGGCGAGGCCGAGGGCCTGGCCCAGGGAGTCCGACGGCTCACCGGGGTCGTCGCGGAGGTCGCCTCGGCGGTCAAGACCCTCCGGTTCGGCGTGACCAGGCACCGGGTCGAGCTCACGGCCCACCTCGCCGCCGACCGCGGCGGCGACCCCATCCCGTCTCCGGGATTCACGGCCGCGAGGTTCGCCTCGCCCGAGGACATCGCCGGCTTCTCGATGGGTTCGGCCGTGCGTAAGTTGGCCAACTTGGTCATCGAGCCTGTTTAGGCGTTCCCTGATACGGGATTGTCCTACGATTATTTCCTGGACGGGCGATACCAGACGACGTTGTGGGTCGAACCGCCGACGGCGACGACGTCGGGCGTGCCGTCGCCGTCGAGGTCCCCTCCTCGGAGGTCCTGGGCGGCGATCTCGCGGTCGATCACGGCCTTCTTCCACGCCTCGCCGTCGAGCCGGTAGACGGAGACGCGATGGTCCTTGCCGCGGTGGCCGGCGAAGACCTCGTCGGTGCCGTCGCCGTCGATGTCGGCGACCCAGAGGGCGTGGCCGTCGTCGAGGGTGTCGTCGAGGAGGGTCCGGGGGCCGAAGTCCGGGGGACTCGTGTGCCCGCCTCCCTTGACGGGATAGACGGCGACCTGGTTGCCGTGCCAGGGTTCGACCGTGGCGAGGAAGCCCCAGCCGTCCCCCGTCTCCTTGCGACGGCCGAGGTGGACCTCGCTGGCCCCTCGCTTCGGCGCCGGGCCTTCGACGCCCGGCACCAGGGTCACGGCCTCCGGCCCCAGCCCGATCAGGCCCACGCCCAGATTGTCGGCCGTGAACAGGTAGCTGGGGCCATGACCGGCCCGGCCGTGGTGGACCTCGAAGGAGTGGAGGACCGGCCTGGTGCCGACGGGGGTGGCCTCCCATTTCTGAGTCCGGGGCGAGTCGGTCAGGAGGAACCGGAGGATCGTGGCCGGGGCCTGGTCGAACTTCGGCGGCGTGGCCTCGGGCCCGAAGATCGGGGCGACGGCGAGGAAGTCCGGCCGGGCGCCCGGGGAGGGGGCGCACCAGCGGACCCGGTGGATGCTGCCGACGTCGGCGATCGGCCGGGTGATCCAGGGGTCATCGACGTTCGCCCCTTGCCAGGCCAGGAGCAGCTTGCCCGTCCTCGGCCGGTTCATCTCGAATTCGTAGGCGATGGCGACCTCCGCCTTGCCGTCGCCGTCGAGGTCGGCCGAGGCGCTGGAGATGATCCCGGGCGTGCGCTTCGGGTCGGTGATGATCCTCTTCTTCCACGACGGGTTCTCGTACCAGGCGCAGGTGCCCCCGCCCACGGCGACGATGTCGGGCTTCCTGTCGCCGTTGACGTCGGCGACCTCGACCTGATAGGCGCCGGGGAAGTTGTCGTCGATCACGATCCGGTCGAACTTGGGGTCGGCGGCCGGGGATGCTCCGCAGAGGCCCAGAGACAGGCAGAGGATCGCGAGGACGAGCGGTTTCATGGTCGGTCTCCGGGGCGGTCGGCGGTTCATTCGGGTCCGCGATGCCCCCAGCCGGAGGGGGGGCCGGCGGTGTCCTCGGGCTTGACCCGGAGCTTGGAGAGGTCGATGTCCGGGGCGCCGTGGCCTTCGGATTCGAGGGCCTTGATCCGGTTCTCCAGCATCGTCACGCGCTGTTCGAGGAGGAGGATCCGGGCCTCGGCCTCGTCGGGCCGCCTGGGGCGGGGGACCTCGGGATAGTTGAGCTGCCTCTGGAGGGCCGAGAACAGGTAGGCGGGGTCTCGCCCCCGGTTGGCCCGGGCGATCTTGCCCTCTTTTTCGCCGAAGAGGGTGGGGAACTTGGGCTGATACTCGGGGTCGATCTCCCGCCTCTGGCGGACGAAGTAGGCCGAGCGGACATAGATCAAATCGGCGAAATCGACGTCGCCGAGCTTCGCCTGGAGCCGGAGGATGTAGTCGGTCCAGTCCTCGGGATAGAAGGGGTCGGCGGCCATCGCCTCCAGGCCGCGATTGTAGCCCAGGCGATTGCGGGAGAGGGCCTCGAACTGGTAGACGAACAGGCCGGCAAGGCTGGGGCCGTCGGCCCGGTATTTCGCCTCGCGTTCGAGGATCAGGAGGGCCTGCTCGAAGGCGAACCGGCCGACCTCTTCCTCGGCCCGGCTGACGACGAAGCTCTGGAACGGCGAGAAATAATGGCCCAGGCGGGTCATGGCCGGGCCCATCAGGCCGGAGGTCCGGCTCTCGGTCGAGAGGAAGGAGACGGCCAGAGGGAGGCGGGTGGTGGAGAGCAGCTCCTCGCCGATCCGGGCCAAGACTTCCTGCGCGGGCACGCCGTCGGCGACCCGCTCGCGGAAGGCGTGGAAGAAATACGCCTGCTCGATGTATTCCTCGCGATCAAGCACGGGCATGGCGAGGAATCCGGCCTATTCTCGAAGACGAGACAGAGCGACGCGAACGGATTCAACATACCGCCGCCGAGGCCCCGGTGGCCAGCCCCGGGCCCGTCGCCGAAGGAGCGGAAACGGGAGGAGTGGAACGGGGTCGGAGCCGATTCTCAGAGACGCAAGCCAGGATTGTGCCCAAAATCGGCTCCTGACCCCGTTTCTCCTCGAACCGCGCATCACGGCGTCAATAATTTCCTCCGTCCCCTTTTCCTGTCCGTCCCCTTTTCCGGTCCCGTGCGGACAGGAAAAGGGGACGGACAGGAAAAGGGGAGGACAGGAAAAGGGGACGGAGGAAATTCTCGGCGTGTCGTTCCTCAAGATGCGGGAAAAGGGGACATCAGGCAAGTCCACATTCAACTTTCCAAAGCACAATTCTCTCCGTCCCCTTTTCCACGGGCGACAGAGGCGCGAGCGGTGCGTGGCATGCCGGGAGTCTACGAACCGCGCATCTCAGCGTCAATAATTTCCTCCGTCCCCTTTTCCGCGCCGAGAGGGAGCCGCCGGAGGCGGTGGCGGCCAGGGGTGCGGCGGTGCCGGCGCGGAGTCCGGCCAGGGCGTCGTCGACGGGGGCGCCGCCGAGGTAGCGCGTGAGGAGGGTGCCGGAGGCGTTGAAGTCGGCGTAGGGGTCGGCGCCGTCGAAGACGGTGTAGGTCTGGGTGGTGAGGCCGGAGGCGGAGGTGTAGACGTCGGAGCCGATCCGTCGGCCGAGGGGGTCGTAGGTGAAGGTGGAGGCGGAGACGACGGCGCCCATGGAGTTCTTGACGGTGGCCCCGACGAGTTCGCCGCGGAAGTCGTAGGCGAAGGTGGTGACGGAGCCGCCGGAGGCGGTGAGGGTGGTGAGCTCGCCGTCGAGGTCGTAGGCGTAGGTGGCGCCTGGGGCGTTGGCGAGGAGGTTTCCGGCGGAGACGGAGTATCCCGAGGAAGGTCAGGATGTGCGGGGGAATCAAGTATTCCCTCCGTCCCCTTTTCCGCGCTTTCTTCTACGAGGCGAGGCCGACCCTTTGCTCGTTTGCTCGCTTTGCTCGCAGCCAAGCCGGGGAAAGCGAAGCCGACCCTTTGCTCGCTTTGCTCGTTTGCTCACAGGGCCAAGCCGAAGGGGACAGCGGGGAGCCGTGGCTGAATTGTTGAAGCTCGTCCCGTCCGAACCGATGGCCGTTCCTGGGCGCTGGCGTGGGCATCTCGGTTGCAGAATGAAGAACCCGGCATTTCCGGGCGCTGGTCGAAAAGCCAAGGTGGCCGTGGCGGGGGGTGGAGGGCGGACGGGGTGGGTGGCTGTGCCTTGCATTCTACGCTACGTCCCCCAGCCGTCCTTCTCATCCTCAAAGTCGCCGAGGAGCGATCTCGCTAGCTTCTTACGGTCTCGCAAGAACTCCTCCATGATGCGAAAAAAGTAAAGGAGATCGAAGTCACCATCAACACTTGCATCACTCATGCAGAGAGTCTGGTAAGATGATCGGAGCAGACTTTGGATAATTGGATCTTCAATTTCGTTCAGAAATTCAGATGCGAGCTTGTGGTTTATGAAAGCACCCAACGTGTCATCCTCCAGGAACGAGAAGTTCGGCACCAGATAGATCGACATCGAAAATCTTACCTCCGCCTCCTCCGATAGGTTTGATTTTTGACGGGTCGAACTCCATTCGTAGAACAGATCCATCTGGCCGTACCACTACGACATTCTTGAGGCCGGGTCTCTGCCCAGAGCCAATGAAGAGAAAGTCACCTTTCAGAGAACGTGCCTCTTGGGCAAGAAATTCGGGATTAGCCTCTTTGGCCCGCCTAATCATATCTCGGCCGGCGTTGATCTTGTCTTGGAAACTCCCTTTTCCCATACTGTTGACGATATCTTGTCTGCTGGCAGGTTTGATAGGTCCACTGTTTGGAGCGACGTTTCCGGGCGTGCCTGAGACGTTGTGGACGAGGGCCTGGGCCTCGCCCGCGGCGAAGGAGTGCAGCCCCTCGACGGTCAGGTTGCAGACCGGCATCCGCTCGGGACGCAGCGTGACCCGGCGTATTGTAGCGGCCCCCTGGCCCCTGAGGAAGACCGCGTCGCCCTCGCGGACCTCGTGGGAATTGACCCACCGCCCCGGGAGGGAGCCGCCCTGGTCCTCGTCCGGGCCGAGGTGCCTCGGGGTCGGGCGTCCGGTCAGGTCGTCTCCCCTGACCACCCAGAACGGATGAAAGGCGGTGGCCGTGGCCCGTCCGGCGTCGGTCTCGAGCGTGACGATGGGGCCGTCGTAGACCGAGTCGTGGCGGCGCTCGACGGCGCACAGGCCCCAGAGGCCGGCGAGGAAGTCGTAGGCCCAGACCCGGTCGCCGGCCGCGACCTCCCCGATGGGCCGCGGCCCCGCCTCGGTCGCCACCGGGGTATCGGGCGGGAAGCAGTTCGGCACATCTCTCGGGCAGAGGGTCCCCTCGGCCTCACGGGCCATCCTCCCGGACGGACTGATTTCCTCGGCCTCACGGACCATCCGTGTGAATGGATTCGCTTCCTCGATGCGTCCGGAGGTCACGGGGCCGCTCCGGCTCCCTCCGAACAACGGGATGAGCCTGCCGGTTGCTTCCATGATCGCGATGCCGCCAAGAACCTTGGTGGCCTCGTGCTCGCCCTTGCTCCTGTGGAAGGGGAAGTCTTGGCTGTAGTCGTAATCATCTCTGTTGATCGGGGGTTCCGATACCTTGAGGAGTTCCTCGAAATCCTGGACATCTTCGGTCGTGAAAGAGGGCCTAGCCAGGGTGGTCGTGGGACTTCCAGAGCCGTTGGTGATGGTGCGAACGTTGCGTCGCAGGTAGTCGGCTTTCTGATACAATGAGTTATATTCATCTATTGCGTAATCGGTGACGCCGTTGACGGACTCGACAACGGTCTGGAAGGCGTCCAGCTTCTCTTCAGGCGTGGACCACGGGGTGGAAAGAGCGTTGGCTGCGCGGAGAAGATTGCCGGTGGCCTTCAAATAATTGTTGGCGGCTTCTTTCAAAGAATCCCGAAGCCCCGCGAAATAATTCCCGATTCCCGACAACCCCGTGGGGTCGGAGGCATCGGTGGGGGAGTTGCCGGCGAATCGGTAGGGGTTGGCGTCGGCGGCGAGTCCCAATGGGTCCTGGACGGTGAAGCGGCCGGTGGCCGGGTCGTACTCGCGGGCGTCGTCGTTATACATGGCGAGGGCCTGGTCGACGGCCATGCCCTGGAACTTGAACCGGCCGCCCGAGGCGGCGTTGCTCTCGGAGGTGATGTTGCCGAAGGGGTCGTAGGCGACGTGGTCGAGCGAGCCGCCTGCGGCCGAGACGACGTCGCGGACCGATCCGCGGCCGTCGGCGAGATACCACGAGAGGGAGCCGCCGGAGGCGGTGGCGGCCAGGGGTGCGTCGGTGGCGGCGCGGAGTCCGGCCAGGGCGTCGTCGACGGGGGCGCCGCCGAGGTAGCGCGTCAGGAGGGTGCCGGAGGCGTTGAAGTCGGCGTAGGGGTCGGCGCCGTCGAAGACGGTGTAGGTCTGGGTGGTGAGGCCGGAGGCGGAGGTGTAGACGTCGGAGCCGATCCGTCGGCCGAGGGGGTCGTAGGTGAAGGTGGAAGAATCCGGAACGGGGTCAGGAGCGGATTCTCAGACTCGCGTGCAGGGAGTGTGCTCAAAACGGACCGCTTTTCCGCCCTTCTGCCCTCTTTTCCGCCCTGCGGAAGGCGTGGAAGAAATACGCCTGCTCGATGGATTCCTCGCGGTCGAGCACGGGCATGGCGAGGAATCCGACCTATTCTCGAAGACGAGAGAGCGCGACGCGAGCGGATTCAGGATACCGCCGCCGAGGGCCCGGTAGCCAGCCCCGGGCCCGTCGCGGGATGGCTCGCTCGATCGCGGAACGGTTGACCCGGTGGTCCGAGAAGTGCTAGCATGCACGGCTTCGACAGGCCGCCCTGATGAAGGTCCGGAGAAATCCCGGTGATGATGACATGGGTTGGGATCGTGGCCAACGCCAACTCGGGCCGGGGCAAGGGGCGTCAGCGGGTGGATCGCCTGGTGGCGGCGCTGAAGGCCCGGGGGATCGGCTCGCGGGTGGCCTGGAACGTCGAGGAGCGGTCGGCGATGGTGGCCGAGGCCGACGGCGACGCCGGGTGCCTGTGCCTGGTCGCCGCCGGGGGAGATGGCACGGTCGCCGCCCTGGTCAATGAGCATCCCCGGACGCCGATCACGGTCCTGCCGACCGGCACGGAGAACCTCTTCGCCCGCCATTTCGGGATCAGGAGGTCGCCGGAGGACGTGGCCGAGACGATCGCCCTGGGACGGACGATCCGGCTGGACCTGGGCGTCTCCTCGGGCCGGAGGTTCACCCTGATGGCCGGGGTGGGGTTCGATGCGGAGGTCGTCGGCCGCCACCACGCGGCGAGGCTCGGCCACGCCGGGAGGATGAGGACGACCACGCGCTCGGCCTACGTCGAGCCGGTCCTCCGCGCCAGCTTCGCCTACAAGTTCCCGTCGCTGAGGCTCCAGGTCGAGGGGCCTTCGGGCCGGGAGGAGCTGGTCGGGACCACGGCGTTCCTGTTCAACCTGCCTCGGTACGCCCTGGGGCTGCCGATCGCGCCGGACGCCCAGGGGGATGACGGCCTCCTGGACGTGGTCGTCTTCCGGGACGCCGGGGCGCTTCGGGCCCTGCATTACCTGTGGATGGTCTTCCGCGGCCTTCACCTCCGCCGCGAGGGGGTGTTCCACCGGAGGGCCTCGCGAGTGGTCGTCACGGCGACCGAGGACGTCCCGGTCCAGCTCGACGGCGACCCCGGCGGGCTGATCCGGGCCCGGGGCGACGACTCGGACCTGTCCGGCGACTGGTCGGCCGAGGTTTTGCCCTCGGCCCTGGGTGTCATGGTGCCGGAACGCTACATGCCGGCCGTCGCAATCGCCTAATCCGGGGAGATTCGTCGGGTCGATCACCGTTTTCCTGGCGAATGATCTGCAGATATTCGCAAATCGTGCGTGGATGGCTGGTCGGACCTCCGGGCCTTCCTATAAAATCCCCTGACGCGATCGACCTTGAAGGCCGACCGCCCGAGGAGGAACGAGGACGGTGTCGCGAGCGTCCAGCTCGCTCGGCGCCGGGCCTTTGATCTCCTCCGCGCCGACGGAGGCCCTCCGATCGGCGCGGACTCATCGGCCAGGGATGGAGAGACAATCCCCTGTTCGTGTGAGTCCATCAACCGCATGTTCGGGCCCGCGCCGACGCCGCCCAATCCCCCTTCGGGGGGACCGTTCGCGGACCCGACGAGGAGTCACGAGGGATCATGAAGCGTTCTGCGATGAGCATGCTGGCCCTGGCCGCGATCCTGACGGCCCCGGGCCTCGCCTCGGCCGATTACAATTATGGAGACTTGACGACCTGGGACCTCGTCGTCATCGGCAAGGACCTCTCGGCGACCCACGGCGCCGGCAATAACGGCAATTATCACGTCGGCGGCGATGTCGAGGGCCGGGCCCTGGCCGGCTCGACGGTCAACGGCAACGACGGGCCGATCGGGATTCGCTTGCAGAATATCTCCACGTTCAATAACGCAGATACGTTCGTGGCCATCGGCGCCGTGGGCAATCCGGTGCAGGTCCAGAACGGCGGCGCGAGGGTCATGGATCAGTCGTCGGCGAACAACATCCACTTGAATGGGACCGGCTCGACGATCGTGGATTCGACGATCGCCGGTGCCGGCACCAGCAACAGCCTGTTCACCCAGTTGACCGGGGTCTCGACCAACCTGGAGGCGCTCGCGCCTCAGGGCCAGGCCGTCGGCGCCCAGAACGGCAATTACACCTTCACGACCTCGGCGGCCAACACCCACAACGGCGTGGCCGTCTTCAACATCGACGGCAGCCTGCTCAACACGCAGAACGTCAACCTCGACCTGAGCAACGCCTCCGGCGCCACCACGATCGTGTTCAACGTCTCCGGCAAGAACGTGACGATCGGCGACAACTTCGGCGGGGGGTTCCAGAACAACTCCACCAAGATCATCTACAACTTCTTCAACGCCGATTCGGTGACGGTCAATCGCGAGATCTACGGGGCATTCCTCGCGCCGACGGCCCTCCTGACCAACACCAGCCCGATCGACGGCCCGACGTTCGTCAACACGTTCAACCAGGGGGCCGAGATCCACCTGCCGACGCAGAGCTTCAACGGCACCCCGGGCTTCGGCCCGACGACGAAGCTCTTTCCGGGCCTGTTCCCGGTCTCGGCGGTGCCCGAGCCCGGATCGATCGCCCTCCTGACGATCGGAGGGGCCGGTGCGTTGACCGCCCTCCGCAAGAAGAAGGCGAGGGCCGGGGCCTGATCGCTCGTTCCGAGGATTCCGACGGGGGAGGCCCGCTCTCGATCTCGAAATCGAGGGTGGGCCTTCGCGTTCCCAGGGGAAGCGGTTTTCGGGTAAGATCGGCCCGGAGCCCCAAGCCCCCAGGCCGCACGGAGGCGATCGCCATGCCCGTCCCGAACCCCGTCGTCGTCGGCCCGGTGAGGATCGGCCGGGGCCAGCCCCTGGCCCTGATCGCCGGCCCGTGCGTGATGGAGCCCAACGACCTGACCCGGACGATCGCCGGCCGCCTCGTCGAGATCTGCGGCGCCCTGGGCGTTCCCTTGGTCTTCAAGGCGTCGTTCGACAAGGCCAACCGCACGTCGAAATCGAGCTATCGGGGGCCCGGGCTGGAAGGCGGGATGCGGGTCTTCGAGAGGATCAAGGCCGAGACGGGCCTGCCGGTGACGACCGACGTCCACGAGACCCACCAGGCCGCCCCGATCGCCGAGGTCGTGGATCTCCTCCAGATCCCCGCGTTCCTGGCCCGCCAGACCGACCTCCTGGAAGCGGCGTCGGCCACCGGCCGCCCCCTGAACGTCAAGAAGGGGCAATTCATGGCCCCGTGGGACATGGCCCACGTCGTCGCCAAGGTCACCGAATCGGGCCCCGGAGGGGTCCTCCTGACCGAGAGAGGGACCACCTTCGGCTACGGCCGGCTGGTCAACGACATGAGGGCCATCCCCCAGATGCAATCCACCGGGGCCCCGGTCGTCTTCGACGCCACCCACTCGGTCCAGCTCCCCTCGGCGGGGGCCGGGGTGTCGTCCGGAGAAAGGGAGATGGTGCCGTTCCTGGCGAAGGCGGCGGTGGCGGCGGGGTGCGACGCCCTGTTCCTCGAAGTCCACCCCCGGCCCGAGGACGCGCTGTCCGACGGCCCCAACGCCCTCCGCCTGGACGACCTGGCGGCGCTGCTCGGGACGGTCCTGCGAATCCGGGAGGCGATCGGCTGAAGGGGCGCCCTGGCGGATTCGAAGGGCCGAGGCGAACCTTCGGGCCTCGGGCCGCGTACTGGAGAAATCGCGGACGTCCGCTCCGCGCGCCCACGCCCCTGACCCCCCGATCGGCCGATCCCAGGAGCCTCCCGTGACTCGGCGACTCCGCCCCTTCCCCGGCGTCCTGCTCGCCCCGGCCGCGGCGCTGGCCCTGATGGCCTCCGGGTGCTCGGACTTCTCCTCGCCTCCGCCGCCGGTCGCCCCGGGGTCGTCCCCCGGTTCGATCTCGGGCGCCGTCGGCGACGGCTCCTCGGGCCTCGACCCGGAGGGGCGGAAGACGATCATCGACAACGTCTTGAAGCTGATCCGCGACGCCGCGACCAACGCCGGCGGCCACAACTTCGACATCGCCACCGAGAACCTCAACGACTACTTCGCCCCCGAATCGGCCGACCGCTTCGCCATCCCCGAGGCCACCCTCGCCTATCTGAAGACCCAGAAGCTCCCGCCCGACACGATCCAGGCCGTCGCCGACCGCCGGTTCCAGAAGAACGACGGCCGACACATCGAGGACAACGACGTCTACCACGCCATCGCCTCCCGGGTGGCCGGCGAGAGGCTCGCGGGCGAGGCCGACGACCTGCCTCGGGTCCGCCGCCTGTTCGACTGGACCGTCCGCCACGCCATGCTGGTCCCCTCGGGCTCCCTGGTCCCCTCCGGGATGCCCCAGGCCCAGGCCCGGCCATATGACGTGTTGCTCCGCGGGATGGCCACCGAGGATCGCGGCGATTGGTCCGAACGCGGCTGGCTGTTCCTGACCCTCTGCCGGCAGATCGGCATCGACGCCGGGATGATCGCCTACACCATCCCGATCCGACCTCACGGCCCCCTGGCGAAGTACGGGACCAGGCAGTTGACCGACCGCCTCCAGGCCCTGGCCGGCACCGGGGTCCGCGACCCCATGCCCTGGGCCTGCGGCGTCCTGATCGACGGCAAGGTCTACCTGTTCGACCCCCGGCTCGGCGTGGAAATCCCCTCCGCCGACGGCCGATCGGTGGCGACCCTCGAAGACGCGGCCACCGATCCGACCGTCCTGGCCCGGCTGGACCTGCCCGGCCGAGGCTACGAACCCACCCGGATCGACCTGGCGAGCCGGCCGGTCCACGTCCTCCTGGAATCCAGCCTCGGCAGCCTCTCCCCCCGGATGAAGCTCCTCCAGGAGGCCCTGACCGGCAAGAACCGGATGAGCCTCTACCGCGACCCGGTCGAGCAGGCCGAGGCGTTCCGCAAGGCCCTGGGCCCTCGATGCGCCGGGGTGGACCTCTGGTCCCTGCCCCTGACCGTCGAGTACCTCCTGTTCCACGACGGCAACTTCACCGCCGCCACGCTCTACCCCCTCCAGTTCTTCGAGTCCCGATGGCCCCTGCTCTCGGCGAGGCTGACGCAGCTCCGCGGCGACCTGCCCGGCGCGATCCTCAAGTACGTCTCCTTCCGGTTCTCCGACGACACCTACGAGGCCGACGGCCGGACGAGGGTCCCGCAGAACGTCCAGCACGTCCTGGACATGTTCGCCACCTATTACCTCGCCCTCGGCCAGCTCGACAAGGGGGACCGCAAGCAGGCGGAATTCCTCTTCCGGGAGACCAGGCGGCTCCTGCCCGAGCCCGTCCGGGGCCAGCCCTTCACCATGTTCGGCTGGGGGGCCGAGACCAACCTCGGCCTGATCTGCCTCGACGCCGGCCGGACGGCCGAGGCCATCCACTTCCTGACCATCGAACAGCCCACGGCCCAGGCCCACGGCAACCTCGTCCGGGCCCGAGAGCTGATCTGGCAAGACCCCTTCGCCACCACCCCAAGCCAGGCCCAGACCGGCCGATAAGCCGCCGAAATCCTCGCGGATCGGACGCGTTCAGCCCGTCGAATCGCGGTCCCTGTCGGGTCCGCTCTTGCGGACCTCTTCGATCTCGCATCATCGCGAAGAGGTCGACAAAATCCGCGATCCGACCCGCTCAACAGGAACCTCGGACCTTCGGCGGGCGGCACGGGTCGAACCCGACCCAGGGCACCCGGCGCGAGGAGTCGGAACGGACCGACCCGACCAACCCCCGACCCGGCCAGGACCGTTCGAGCCGAGGGCCTCGCCTCGCGACGAACCCCGGACACCGACCGACCCTCGGCCCATCGCCGTCCGAACCCATCCCCGGCCCTCACGTCCCACCCCCGATCCCACGAATCAAGATCCCGACCCCCACGTCCATCCTCGCCAATCCCTCCGAACCAAACCATCGAGACCGCACCCCACCCCCGATCACCCAATCCCGCCACCACACCCGACCAACCTCCCGAACGCCCCCTCACGCCCCACCCCAAACGGTCCACCCATTCCGACGAAAACCGGCGACGATTCCCCAAAAATTCACTCGACACAAGCCGTTCCAGCATCCAGCTTTGCCGGTCAAAACCAAACGAATTCTCGGATCGGAACTCCTGCCCTGGCAACAGTGACTGCGCGCCAGAAAACCCTGGAAAAACCGCCCTCCGGCGCAGTTTTTCGGGAAAAAGTGTCGTCAAGTTCCTCCAAATCAACGGTCATGCACCTCTAGCCTCGAGAAAAGTTGAGCAATCCAAGAAATGAGTAGAATCCAAATCAATAAATCGCAAAACATCGGCAAAATGGACGCTCGCCAGCCCGCAAACCCGACCCCACCCGCTCCTCCCCGGCGGATTTCCCGGAAGCCCCAGACCCCCCAGGATCGCAAGCCCCGGGAACCGTCGAGTGAGCCCTCAGAAATCAAAATTTGGGTGACATGCTCACGTCTTCGTAAGAGTGGATTCGGCCGGGTTCGAATAGAAGACATGCCTACGAAGACGTGAGCATGCCATCCGACCAAAGAAAATCCTTGCAAGGCGAACTCGCCGTCGGCAAAATCAACAACCGGCCCGAGATTATCCATCCGAAACGACGTGATAAATCACGTCGTTTCGGACGCATAATCCCGCAAATTCGGGGATTCTGCGTCACTTTCGATGTCTACTTCATGTTAGGCGGCTCGGCAACCGGTCGAGCCGGGGAGGGGGATGCGATGCCCGTTCGGCCGTTCGCGCCTCGTCGCCGTGCCGGTCGTCGCGTCGCCGTGCCGGTCGTCGCGTCGCCGTCGGCCGCGCCCCGCGTCGTCGCCGCCCGGGGTGGCGCGCGTGGTCGCCGCCGGCGGTCGTGCCCCGCGCGGTCGCGCCGCCTCTTCGTGAACTCTTTGGCTGGGAACGGCCATCGACGCGCGACACTACCCCAACCCCAGGCTTTGTGGCCGGGCAGCGGCGAGGTCCGGGTAGCAAACCGACGGATTCAAGAGCGGCGGACGAGGCGCGGGCCGAGAGGGGAGTCGGTTACGCTTGCAGTCTCTTCGACGGGAACATCCCCGCGAGTCGGCTCGCGGGGCGTCGCCAATGACCGGATCACGACCTCTCGGGCCAGGCTAACCTACGGGCAGGGAGCACCAAGGTGGAGACGGCCGGGAGGCCCGCGCCACACTCAGGCTACGCCGCGCCGGGTCGGCGGGCAAGTCGTCCCCGACCCCCGTTCACGCCCCGTCGGGAGCGGACGAAGGCCGCAGGATGGTTAACCTCGCGCTGCAGCGGACCCCACCCGCCGCATCGGTTTCTGGTAGATTCAAGGTCGCTCGTGCGGGTGGGTCCGCTGAGCTTGGCCGTTAGGCGGCTCAGGAGTCGAAGCCTTCGGTCGTGCTCGTCGTCGGCCTCGCCGGTCGCGCCTCGGCTCGACGACGCCATCGGTCGGGCCCCTGGAGTCGGCCTCGGCGGTGGTGCGCGTCGTCGCCCTCGCCGGCCGCGCCCCCGAGGTCGGGCCCGTCGGCCGGCGCCCCCTTGCCAACGCCGTCGGTCCGTGCCAGGATCGTCGGTGTCGGCGCGTGGGGCGTCGCCGGGCGCCGCCTAACCCGGCGCTGCAGCGGACCCGGCCCGCGGTCGACGATCACTCTCCTCTCAATCTCGCCGGGCGCGGGCCGGTCCGCTGAGCTTTGTCGTTAGGCGGCTCAGGAGTCGAAGCCTTCGGTCGTGCTCGTCGTCGGCCTCGCCGGTCGCGCCTCGGCTCGACGACGCCATCGGTCGGGCCCCTGGAGTCGGCCTCGGCGGTGGTGCGCGTCGTCGCCCTCGCCGGCCGCGCCCCCGAGGTCGGGCCCGTCGGCCGGCGCCCCCTTGCCAACGCCGTCGGTCCGTGCCAGGATCGTCGGTGTCGGCGCGTGGGGCGTCGCCGGGGCGCCGCCTAACCCGGCGCTGCAGCGGACCCGGCCCGCGGTCGACGATCACTCTCCTCTCAATCTCGCCGGGCGCGGGCCGGTCCGCTGAGCTTTGTCGTTAGGCGGCTCAGGAGTCGAAGCCTTCGGTCGTGCTCGTCGTCGGCCTCGCCGGTCGTGCCTCGGCTCGACGACGCCATCGGTCGGGCCCCTGGAGTCGGCCTCGGCGGTGGTGCGCGTCGTCGCCCTCGCCGGCCGCGCCCCCGAGGTCGGGCCCGTCGGCCGGCGCCCCCTTGCCAACGCCGTCGGTCCGTGCCAGGATCGTCGGTGTCGGCGCGTGGGGCGTCGCCGGGGCGCCGCCTAACCCGGCGCTGCAGCGGACCCGGCCCGCGGTCGACGATCACTCTCCTCTCAATCTCGCCGGGCGCGGGCCGGTCCGCTGAGCTTTGTCGTTAGGCGGCTAGGAGATGACGTCGCCGGAAGCACGCACAATCCGACGACCCTTTCGATGGAACGGCCGATCTCGCGGCGGGGCGTTTATGGCTTTCCTGCGGATGTCGGTCCTCGGCCTCACAGGCGTCATCGCAATGGTCGCCCTCGCATTGGCGTCTCTTCGCTACTCGACGCCGAACGTGGCGCGATGGAGCCTGACGGCGGTCTTCCTGATCCACGGGCTCGCGATCCTCGCCGCGATCTATCGACGTGGGGCGACTCGCGCCTTCTGGCTGGGCTTTGCCCTGATGGGCGGGGGCTATCTGGGCCTCTCCTCCGGCTCGTGGACGCTCACCCAAAAGGAAGATGACTTGTACAAGAATGGATTCTTCGTGGATTTCGCCGGCGTTCACGGCGCGGTGCGTGAACCGGCCCCGCTCGGACACTGGCTAGGTACAACGGCCCTCCTCGACTCGCTACGCATCGGGATTCAGATCGACAACGGCACCGGCTCGCCCCCGAACAGGCTGGAAGGATTGTTCGACTTCGATCGCAGGAGAAGTGCCATGCTCGCCGCGTTAGACCGGCCGCTTGAGATGCCGTTTCCACGAGAAACTCCGCTCGATGACGTGCTGAATTACATCAAGGTCTCGACTCGCACCGCGGCCCTGCCGGACGGGATCCCGATCTACGTCGATCCGATCGGGCTGGTGGAGGCGGAGAAGACGATGTCGTCGGGCGTGAGCCTGGAAGTGAAGGGCATCCCGCTTCGGAGGTCACTGCCCCTGATCCTCGGGCAGGTCGATCTGGCGTGCGTCGTTGATGCCGATCTTGTGACGATCACCAGCCGTACCCGCGCCTCGGTGACGGACCGCGTCGAGGCGTTTCGCCGCATCGGGCACAGCCTATTCGCCTTGATATTCGCCGTCATCGGCGGGGTTGCTGCTTGTACCCTAAGGACGAAGCCTGAAAGATCCACCCACGCCGCCTCCCCGTGAACTCTTCGCGCCGGCGGTTCGGCATCGGTTGATACTATGTGGGCGTGATCATCGATCGGCCCGCATCCCCCCCGGCCCCCGCGACGACGGGGACGGCCCGATCCGGCTCGGCGGGGCTTGCGGCCGGGCGCCCCGCCTCCGACCCGTCGCCCTCACGACGGCGGCGACGGCGGCGACTTCGCCACCAGCTCGTAGCCCAGCGACCTCGCCTTGCGCCGCAGCGAACGCTCCTGCTTCCGCCTCACCTCCGCCTCGTACTCCGCCAGCGACCTCGACACGTACTCCTCGCCGTGCCTGAGCAGCCGGTACACCAGCCGCGACAGCTTGTGCGCCGTCGCCGTGATCGCCCCGCGGCCGCCGATCCGGCCCTTGATCCGCCGGTAGAACTGGCCCGTCGCCGTCGCCGTCCGGCCCGCCGCCTGCGCCGCCATCCGCAGCGCCTGACCCACCCGGTTCTTGCCCTTGCGGGGCGTGCGACGCCGCTCGGTCTTGTTGCTCCGGTCGGTCCGCGGGCAGAGGCCCAGCCAGCTGGCGAAGTGCTTCTCGCTCGGGAACCGCCCCACGTCGCCGCCGAGCTCCGCCAGGATCACCGTCGCCGTCGTCGCGTCGATCCCCTCGATGGCCGTCAGGTCGACGCCGATCGCCCGGGCCAGCTTGGCCGGGGCGTCGAACCGCACGTCGTTGGCCTTGCGGCCGCGACGCCGCGGCCTCGGGGCGACCGGCTCGCCCCCGGAGCGGTCGGGCAGGCGGTCCAGCTCCTCGGCGATCCGGGCGTCGCACTCGTCGACCTGGCGGTGGAGGTACTGGTACAGGTCGGACGCCTGCTTCAGGGCGAACAGGTGCTCGGGCCGCCAGGTGCCCTCCAGGGCCCGGGCGATCTCCGCCTCGTCCCGGGCGCACCGCTCGTGCCGCAGCGCGGCCAGCCTCGCCGGGTCGCGCTCGCCGGCGAGGATGGCGGCGATGATCGCCGTGCCGGTGACGCCCGTGATGCTGCTGACGACCTCGGTCAGCTTCACATTCATCTGCTCCAAAGCCTTCTGCATGTGCTGGACGTGGTGCGAGGCGTACCGCACGAGCATCTGCCGCTGCCGCCAGTAGCCGCGCAGGGCCAGGACGGCCCCGGGCGGGCGGAAGGACGGGCGGAGCAGGCCGCAGGCGTGGAGGCGCTGGAGCCACTGGCAGTCGAGCCGGTCGGTCTTGGGCCGGGCGCCGCAGTGGCTGGCCTGGCTCGGCTCGATGAGGAAGACCTCGAAGCCGCGCGATTCGAGCAGCTCGAACAGGGGGATCCAGTAGACGCCGGTGGACTCCAGGACCACCGAGGTGACGCCCTCGGCCCGGAACCAATCGGCCAGGGCGTGGAGGTCGGCCGAGCAGGCGCCGAAGGTGCGGACCCGTCCGGGCCCGACGCAGGCGACGTGGTTGTCGGAGTGGACGTCGACGGCGGCGGCGTGGGGGTGGACGACCGGCAGGGACGCGTCGGGATCGGGGGGCGTGCGGCGACTCATGGCGAGGGCTCCGGCGGGTGGGGGGCCAAGCCGTCGCGGGCCGAGAGGGGGTCCGGGGACGAGGTAGTCTCCCCGACGGGAACGTCGCGGGGCCGTGTTGACACGGCGCCGCGGGTCACCAATGATGGG
Organism: uncultured Planctomycetota bacterium; assembly: GCA_963737655.1. Lineage (GTDB taxonomy): Bacteria > Planctomycetota > Planctomycetia > Isosphaerales > Isosphaeraceae > JAQGHR01. The sequence continues at coordinate 1,677,178 of CAVTTN010000002.1, forward strand.
GCCACGGCCTCTCGGGCCATGCTAACCTGCGGGCGGCGAGCACCAGGGAGATGACGGCCGGGAGGCCCGCGACGGCGTGCCCCAGCGTATCGCGCCCGGTGGTCGGGGCCACCCCCGGTTCACGTCCGTCGGGGAGCGGTCGGAGACGGCGCGGAGAGTTAACCTCGCGCTGCAGCGGACCCCGGCCACGGGCCGCGCTTTCTCCGTTGTCATAGCTCACTGGTCCGTGGCCGGGTCCGCTGAGCTTGGTCGTTAGGCGGCTCGGTGGCGATGCCTGAAGTACCGCTCGCTCACCTCGTATTCCTGCGGCGTGGCTCCGTACTCATCGTCAAGCGGCCCGAGGTCGACTGGCGGCAACTCCAAGACGAATACGACGACTACATGGCGTCGCTCGGCCCTTGGTCGGAGGACGACATCTGCGAGCACTTCGCGCTTGACTACGGGGAGGACGATCGCCGCTGGCCGTTCACGCGGTCGGCCATCGGCGAGTTCATGCGCGCGGCTGGCCCGGTCGTGCTGGAGTCGGCCGCCTCTTCGTGAACTCTTTGGCTGGGAACGGCCATCGACGCGCAACACTACCCCAACCCCAGGCTTTGTGGCCGGGCAGCGGCGAGGTCCGGGTAGCAAACCGACGGATTCAAGAGCGGCGGACGAGGCGCGGGCCGAGAGGGGAGTCGGTTACGCTTGCAGTCTCTTCGACGGGAACATCCCCGCGAGTCGGCTCGCGGGGCGTCGCCAATGACCGGATCACGACCTCTCGGGCCAGGCTAACCTACGGGCAGGGAGCACCAAGGTGGAGACGGCCGGGAGGCCCGCGCCACACTCAGGCTACGCCGCGCCGGGTCGGCGGGCAAGTCGTCCCCGACCCCCGTTCACGCCCCGTCGGGAGCGGACGAAGGCCGCAGGATGGTTAACCTTGCGCTGCAGCGGACCCCACCCGCCGCGACGGTTTTGGTACTATCCGAGGTCGCTCGGGCGGGTGGGTCCGCTGAGCTTTGTCGTTAGGCGGCGGAGATTTTATCGTGCATCGAGCGATGTTCGTACTCACGGCCCTATTAACCGCCGGGTGCGGACAAGATCTATCTTCGAAGACGCCCCCGATCCTTTCGAAGGCTCTCCCCGACTCGGGTCGCCGTGTGATTGATGCCGATCGGGTTGTAAAAGTTGCAGGGCGGACTCTCCCGGATGTTCCCCTCGTCGTGAACGGCGCGACGGGGGAGTCCGACTCCGCTGGTCATGCACTGTTCACGCTCAAAGGCGGACCGGAGCGAGTTCTGGCATCTGATCCCATCCTCAGCATCGCGCACGTCAAGATCGCGCCGGACCGATCCGTCGGGGTCGAGAGCCGGGGAACCACGAGCGGGAATACACCCGACAAGTTCGTCTGGGACGAGCATCGCGATTTCAAGATCAATGGACAGCCGGCCACTTTGAGCCTTCGTCTGGATGGGCGCAATCATAGCCTACAAGTTGCCGGCGAGACCTTCGATCTCGCCCGAGGTAATTTCTTCACCGTCAGGCTGGCGGCCGGTTCACGTCTGGTCGCTGAACAGTTTCCACTGATTGATGTCATCGAGGATGATCCGCCCAAAGTTGAAGCCAGATTCACTGGATTCGAGAAATCTCGACAAGGTGGTAAGTAGCTGTGGCCTTGCCTAAGCTTCGGCCGGCGTAGCGGCGAGATGCCTCTTCGTGAACTCTTTGGCTGGGAACGGCCATCGACGCGCGACACTACCCCAACCCCAGGCTTTGTGGCCGGGCAGCGGCGAGGTCCGGGTAGCAAACCGACGGATTCAAGAGCGGCGGACGAGGCGCGGGCCGAGAGGGGAGTCGGTTACGTTTGCAGTCTCTTCGACGGGAACATCCCCGCGAGTCGGCTCGCGGGGCGTCGCCAATGACCGGATCACGACCTCTCGGGCCAGGCTAACCTACGGGCAGGGAGCACCAAGGTGGAGACGGCCGGGAGGCCCGCGCCACACTCAGGCTACGCCGCGCCGGGTCGGCGGGCAAGTCGTCCCCGACCCCCGTTCACGCCCCGTCGGGAGCGGACGAAGGCCGCAGGATGGTTAACCTCGCGCTGCAGCGGACCCCGCACCGCCGCGGCGATTCTTGTGTTATCATCGCGTTCTCGGCGGTGCGGGTCCGCTGAGCTTTGGCGTTAGGCGGCTCGGCGAAGATGCCTCGGGACACCCGTGACGTTCGACCCCGACCGAATCATGACCCTCTCGACCATGCAGTTCCGACGTTTCGGAATCGCGTGCTGCTATCGGTTGGGGTGCGACCGCAAAGACAAGCGTCTCGCGAAGGCGCTCAAGAGACTGGAGCAATCGCTGGGGCCGCCGGCCGACGAGAGCATGCGTCGTGACGCGCTCAACGCCGCCAACTCCGCTTGCCGAGACCTCTCCGCAAGCAGCGGCGTGATACAGGTCGTTGCCCGCACCCTTGTTTGTGCCTGCTGGGACGGTCCCAATGAGAATCTGATTGGGAATTTCGAAGCGGCGCTTGAACAAGGAGAGCACTTGAGCAGGTCCGAGATCAAGGACATTGAAAGCGAGATCTTTCGGGCTATCCTGGGCGCCTCTTCGTGAACTCTTTGGCTGGGAACGGCCATCGACGCGCGACACTACCCCAACCCCAGGCTTTGTGGCCGGGCAGCGGCGAGGTCCGGGTAGCAAACCGACGGATTCAAGAGCGGCGGACGAGGCGCGGGCCGAGAGGGGAGTCGGTTACGCTTGCAGTCTCTTCGACGGGAACATCCCCGCGAGTCGGCTCGCGGGGCGTCGCCAATGACCGGATCACGACCTCTCGGGCCAGGCTAACCTACGGGCAGGGAGCACCAAGGTGGAGACGGCCGGGAGGCCCGCGCCACACTCAGGCTACGCCGCGCCGGGTCGGCGGGCAAGTCGTCCCCGACCCCCGTTCACGCCCCGTCGGGAGCGGACGAAGGCCGCAGGATGGTTAACCTGGCGCTGCAGCGGACCCGGCCCGCCGCGGTAGTTTCCGTGCTATCATCGGTCTGCTCGGCGGGCCGGTCCGCTGAGCTTGGTCGTTAGGCGGTTCGGGCACCGTTGGATCGCGCGGCGAAATCCAGAAGTCCCAACGGCAGCCCCTTGTCATCCGCCGCCGGGATCGATAGGGTCGCCGGCGTCGGTGCCACGCAGCGGAGCGAGGCTTGTCTAATCAGGGGCGTAATCCATGAAAGCCTGGAAGAAAACCTTCCCTTCGATCGGGTTCGCGATCGCCGCCGTGGCATTCCTATTCGCCGGTTTGGAGGAGCGGGTCATCGCTGGGGGGCGGCTCCGCTACCCCATGCTGAGCTTGGCATTCTTGTACTTCGTCTTAGCCTTCGTATTCTTCGACCGAGGCCGGAAGTCAGGTGGCGAGACCGGACCGCCAAATGCCTGACCTGCTGGCTAGCCCGGGCGATGCGGCGAGGAGGAACGATCGTCAGCGGCATTCAAGGTCTCCCGGCCTCCCCGTGAACTCTTCGCGCCGACGGTTCGACATCGGTTGATACTATGTGGGCGTGATCATCGATCGGGGTCAAAAAGGGGACGGGGGTCAAAAAGGGGACGGGGGTCAAAAAGGGGACGGGGTCAAAAAGGGGACGGAGCGAATAAATTCAGCTTTTTGCATTTTGCCGCGTCTCATCCAGGCCGAACTTATTCGCTCCGTCCCCTTTTCGGCCCCCGCCGTCCCCTTTTCGGCCCCCGCGTCCCCTTTTCGGCCCCCGTCCCCTTTTCGGCCCCTCTGCCGCTGCCGCCAGTAGCCGCGCAGGGCCAGGACCGCGGCCGGCGGGCGGAAGGACGGGCGGAGCAGGCCGCACGAGTGGAGGCGCCGGAGCCACTGGCAGTCGAGCCGGTCGGTCTTGGGCCGGGCGCCGCAGTGGCTGGCCTGGCTCGGCTCGATGAGGAAGACCTCGAAGCCGCGCGATTCGAGCAGCTCGAACAGGGGGATCCAGTAGACGCCGGTGGACTCCAGGACCACCGAGGTGACGCCCTCGGCCCGGAACCAGTCGGCCAGGGCGTGGAGGTCGGCCGAGCAGGCGCCGAAGGTGCGGACCCGTCCGGGTCCGACGCAGGCGACGTGGTTGTCGGAGTGGACGTCGACGGCCGCGGCGTGGGGGTGGATGACCGGCAGGGTCGCGTCGGGATCGGGCGGCTTGCGACGGCTCATCGGGCGGCTCCGGCGGGTTGGGGCGTGGGGGCCGAGCCGCCGCGAGCCGAGAGGGGGGCCGGGGACGAGCAGTCTCCCCGACGGGAACGTCGCGGCGCCGCGTTGACACGGCGTCGCGGGTCACCAATGATGGGGCCACGGCTTCTCGGGCCAGGCTAACCTGCGGGCGGCGAGCACCAGGGAAGGGACGGCCGGGAGGCTCGCGACGGCGTGCCCCAGCGTATCGCGCCCGGTGGTCGGGGCCACCCCCGGTTCACGTCCGTCGGGGAGCGGTCGGAGACGGCGCGGAGAGTTAACCTGGCGCGGCAGCGGACCCCGCCCGCCACGACGCCTTCTGGTATCATCAAGCCTTTCCTCGGCGGGCCGGTCCGCTGAGCTTGGGCGTTAGGCGGCTCGGAGGCGCGTAAGAGGGTCGAAAGGTGCCGCGACTCCGATTCACGGTGCGGGGGATGATGATCACCGTGGCGATCGCGGGGGTAGGCCTCGGCAGCCATCGGATGCACGCGCGTCGGCTCCGTTTCCTGGACCAAGCCCGATCCCATGCGGAGTCCGAGGCACATTGCGCCTTCATGTGGAGCGAGGTCTCCGCCTACCCGGATTTCCGATGGCCGGGCGACCGGCGACCCCCGAGGCCGCCCGAGAAAGTTCGCAGCGAGCAAGCGGCCGCGCGATCGTATTATGAGAGGAAGATCGCCCACCACGTCACCATGCGCGCGAAGTACGAGCGCGCCGCCCGCTACCCGTGGCTCCCCGTCGCGCCCGACTCGCGCGAGCCCAAGTGAGGACACGCCATGCTGGACTTCCCCGCCGAGGGCGGGCGCCGGGTTACGAGCGTAAGCTCGAACCTGGAGGCCTTCATGCCGACGATCCGAAGGACGTGCACGCCCGAGTTCAAGGCCGAGGCCGTCAAGCTCGTCACCGAGCAGGGGCGGAGCTTCGTCGAGGTCTCTCGCGACCTCGACATCGGCGACAGCACGCTGAGGGGCTGGCGGGATGCCATCGCCAAGGACGGCCAGCGGGTCTTCCCGGGGCGGGGCATCCCGCCCGCCCTGGAGGAGGAACTCCGCCGCCTCCGCGCCGATGTCAAGCGGCTCACGATGGAGCGCGACATCCTGAAAGAAGCGACGGCCTGCTTCGCCGGGGGGTCGTCATGAGGTACGGCTTCGTCGAGGCCCACCGGGGCGATGGCCGGTCCGGCTCATGTGCCGGGTCCCGCGCGTCTCCCCGGGCGGCTACTACGACTGGCGGGGAAGGCCGAAGAGGGAAGGGGCACGGAGGCGCGACGACCTGGTCGTCGCCCAAACGCTCCGGGGCGGCGAGACGATCACGTCCCAGTCGTCCGCGAAGCACCTGCCCAGCCGGTTCCGCGTGACGGCCCAGCAGGGCGCCAGCAACCGGATGCCGAGCTACCGGCTCGAACCCGAGGACGCCCCGACGGCACGACAGACCCCGCTCCGTCGGCTCGAAGGACCGACGACGTCTCCGGGGACCAGGGCCGAGGCGGCGCCCGTCCCACCGGCCTCACCGCAGAAGGCTCCGGCCTGGCCGGAGAGCTTCCTCGCCGAGGCCCAGGCCCTGGCCCGCGACCTGGCGAGCGACCGGCCCGGCCGCCACGGCCTCCAGTTCGTCGTCGAGGAGCTCCAGGAGGTCGTCAACGACCGGCCCGACGACCTGCTGACGATCCTCCTGGCCGGGTACGTGGCCTCGGTGAAACTCGCCTGCGCGAGCGAACCCGATCGGGCCTACCGCGGCCACTTCGACGACCTGGCGCGGAAGGCCCTCGACCCGACCCTCCAGAACGTGGCGACGACCGCCCGACCCGGGGGCCTCGGCTCGCTCCTGGGGGCCGTCACCCGCTGACTCGGCCTCGGCCGCGAGGCCTGACCGGAAGACGAAGCCGTCGCCCGTCCCCACGCCCGACCTCGGCGCGGGCCCTCCCGTCGCACTCCGCGAGATCGGCCCCTATGGTCCGGCGGGGACGGTCCCCGGCGCCCTGCACGACGATCGTCCCGCCCAGCCGCGGGCGAGCCAGGTCCGCAAGCTCCGCGCGATCCCGAGGTCGTCAGGGCCTTCCGTCGGACCCCCCTGGAGTTCCTCGCGAACGGGCTTCCTGTCCTCGGCGGACGCGAGTGCGTCCGGAAATCCCGAACGAGAGGATGTCTTCATGAAGGGAGTCATCGCAAGCCCGAAGGACGGCCCCGCCAACGGGCCGCTGGTCCGAATGGAGCGTCGGGAGCCGGGTGGCGCGGTCGTCTCAATGGGGCCACGGCCTTGGGGCCGTGGATGACGTCAACTTGACGATCTGCTTCAATGGGGCCACGGCCTTGGGGCCGTGGATGACGCGAGTCAGGCGGTTGAAGTAGCCGGCCGACGATGCGCTTCAATGGGGCCACGGCCTTGGGGCCGTGGATGACTACTCGCCGGAGGGCGCGATGGTGTAGCCGTCCTCGCTTCAATGGGGCCACGGCCTTGGGGCCGTGGATGACGGGCCGGCGTGGCGTCGATCCGGGCGTGAATCCCCTGGCTTCAATGGGGCCACGGCCTTGGGGCCGTGGATGACTCCGACGACGACGCGGCGGCGTGGGTCGAGGCCCTGCTTCAATGGGGCCACGGCCTTGGGGCCGTGGATGACAGGATCTGCTGGACGCCGTGGAGAAGGCGGAGGGGATGCTTCAATGGGGCCACGGCCTTGGGGCCGTGGATGACCAGGTCCTCGACGTGGCCGAGCTGCGGGTCTCCGAGCTTCAATGGGGCCACGGCCTTGGGGCCGTGGATGACCCTCCATTGGCCCAAGGGCCGCGGCCCTGAGACCTCGCTTCAATGGGGCCACGGCCTTGGGGCCGTGGATGACGTGCCCGAGGTCGATCCGACCGTGGGCGGGCTAGCCGAGCTTCAATGGGGCCACGGCCTTGGGGCCGTGGATGACGGCGTGGGTATTTAGGTGGCCATGAATTGGCGAGAAGCTTCAATGGGGCCACGGCCTTGGGGCCGTGGATGACCGCATAAGCCCGCCAGAGGCCGTAATACACGTCATCGCTTCAATGGGGCCACGGCCTTGGGGCCGTGGATGACGAAGACGATCGCCAAGGGCCGGGGCGTGCATATCAAGCTTCAATGGGGCCACGGCCTTGGGGCCGTGGATGACGTCAGGACTCCCTGGATCGCCGCCGCGAGCGCCTCGCTTCAATGGGGCCACGGCCTTGGGGCCGTGGATGACGCCTGTCTTGCAGGACCTGCGTGCGTGCACGACACGCTTCAATGGGGCCACGGCCTTGGGGCCGTGGATGACTCGGATCGGACGATCGCGACGAGCTGGCGATCGGGACTTCAATGGGGCCACGGCCTTGGGGCCGTGGATGACGGGACGTAGCCGGTGACGACGTGCATCGACGGCGTGCTTCAATGGGGCCACGGCCTTGGGGCCGTGGATGACTTCCGTTCGCCGCGTAGAGCGAGCACACCGACTGGTGGCTTCAATGGGGCCACGGCCTTGGGGCCGTGGATGACTCGCCGCCCCGCGGGTCGATGAGGAGGCTGCGGAAGATGCTTCAATGGGGCCACGGCCTTGGGGCCGTGGATGACACCCTCGGAGTTAACAACGCTCTCAACAGGGGCAACTAGCTTCAATGGGGCCACGGCCTTGGGGCCGTGGATGACGCCCAGGACGACAAGGGCGTGCTCGTGCGGTTCCTGCTTCAATGGGGCCACGGCCTTGGGGCCGTGGATGACGGCGGCGGTGGCGACCTCGGCCTGTCTCTCGTCGGGGCTTCAATGGGGCCACGGCCTTGGGGCCGTGGATGACCCGGATGGAGGCGATCGCCGCCAGTGCCAAGGTCGATCGGCTTCAATGGGGCCACGGCCTTGGGGCCGTGGATGACGTGTCGGACTCCCGGCCCGAGGCGAAGGGGGCGACGCTTCAATGGGGCCACGGCCTTGGGGCCGTGGATGACGAAGCCCTGGTGCATCGCGTCCCGCACCAGCACAACGCGCTTCAATGGGGCCACGGCCTTGGGGCCGTGGATGACATCCTCACGGTGGTCGGCGTCGGGTTCATGCTCCTGCTTCAATGGGGCCACGGCCTTGGGGCCGTGGATGACGACATCGACAAGCTGCACCGCCTCCGGGGCGTGCTGCTTCAATGGGGCCACGGCCTTGGGGCCGTGGATGACCGAACAACGCCCTCGGCAACCTCCGCTGGGACACGCCGCTTCAATGGGGCCACGGCCTTGGGGCCGTGGATGACCCTACCAGAAATCCCAGATTGACGTCCGCTACGTCGTGCTTCAATGGGGCCACGGCCTTGGGGCCGTGGATGACGGCCGCCGACCAGGTGCTCTACGGCCCGCTGGACAAGCTTCAATGGGGCCACGGCCTTGGGGCCGTGGATGACAGGAATCCCCCGGATGGGATGATCGGATAAGCGAAGCTTCAATGGGGCCACGGCCTTGGGGCCGTGGATGACGCGGCGAGGAAGCCGGGGCCGTGCCGCCGGAGCCAGCTTCAATGGGGCCACGGCCTTGGGGCCGTGGATGACGCCTGGTCGGCCCGACGGACGGTGACCCGGCCGGAGAGAGCTTCAATGGGGCCACGGCCTTGGGGCCGTGGATGACGACGGCCTCGCCCCGGTGTCGCGGAGGAAGTCGAGGCTTCAATGGGGCCACGGCCTTGGGGCCGTGGATGACGCCTGCGAGCCGTCGAGCGGGTAATCCCGCGAGCGGCTTCAATGGGGCCACGGCCTTGGGGCCGTGGATGACCGGGTCCGGGAGCGGATGCAAGCCAACCGGGACCGGCTTCAATGGGGCCACGGCCTTGGGGCCGTGGATGACGCTGGGGGTCAAGTTCACCCGCCACGCCCCGAACGCGCTTCAATGGGGCCACGGCCTTGGGGCCGTGGATGACCCGTACCGATTGACCGGCCCCTTCTTCGTTATGGCCACGCTCGCCGCTTCAATGGGGCCACGGCCTTGGGGCCGTGGATGACGTGCTGGCTCGGGCCGATGTCGCCGTAGTTCGACGTGCTTCAATGGGGCCACGGCCTTGGGGCCGTGGATGACCAAGCAAGCCGAGGCCAATCTGATCGCCCGGGGCGAGCTTCAATGGGGCCACGGCCTTGGGGCCGTGGATGACGGCCGGCAACGCGACGGCGAGCCTCGGATTTCGCTCGCTTCAATGGGGCCACGGCCTTGGGGCCGTGGATGACCGCCGACCGGGTCGAGGCCTTCGCGGCGACCCTGGCGCTTCAATGGGGCCACGGCCTTGGGGCCGTGGATGACGAAGGCTCGGCCGGTCATGATTCGCCCCGGAGCTTGCTTCAATGGGGCCACGGCCTTGGGGCCGTGGATGACCTCCAATCCGGACTCTCGACGGCCGGGGGGAAGCTGCTTCAATGGGGCCACGGCCTTGGGGCCGTGGAGGACTGCTGGCGTCCGAAACACTGCGGGGGTTGACCTTTGAGCTCTCTCCGCGAGCGGCTCCGCTTTGGGATCGGTCTTGCAAGTCCGGGCGACTCCGAGCCGATCCGCATGCCCTTCCGGGATCGGGGTTTCCGGATCGCGAGCGGCCTACTCGCGGAGGTTCGTTCGTAAACCCGAATTGTCAAAGAGATAGGACGCAGGTGAGGCCGAAGGTGCCGATTCACCATCGTCGGACTCGCGGATGGGCTGCGCCTCTTGGGATTCGACTCTATTCGATCGCGACCCCGAATCCCAGGATCGTGAGGGAGGTTGTCCGCAGCGGCTCGGCCTCGGAAGGTCGGAAGGCGTTCGAGGAGGTCGCGAGGATGGACCGATGGCGGGCCGACCGAGAGTCAACCGGGCGGGATGAGCTGGTCACCTCGTCTCGGGTTGTCCGGATCAGGAACGATCCTTCGGAGTCGGGCCGCGATCATCCTCGGAGGAAGAGGCCGAGGCCGAAGTGGCAGGAATGGCCGAAGGCGATCGGTCCCGGGACCGGCTCCGAGAACTCGAGGCGGAAGGCCCCGCGGGGCCTCCGGCCGCCGTCGTCGCCGGTCTTGGACCGGGACAGGCGGAAGTCCAGGGCGCGCCGGCCGAGGGGGCCGATCCGGTCCAGTCGATGCACCTCCGCCGGCGGGAGCCCTCGGCGTTCGATCTCCTCGCGGAGGACCGCGGAGACGAACTCCTCGAGCCCGCCCGGCGACCGCGACCACTCCGCCGGGTCGCGTTTCTGGCCGCGACGCTTGAGGTGCCGGGTCACGAGGAACGGGGTCGCGGAGGCCCAGACGTTCGACGTCCCGAGCACCGGCGAGGACGAGAATTCGTCGAGGCGCCCCAGGCCGACCAGCCTCAGGGACAGCTCGGAGTCGCCGAACCGGAGCGACCGGAGGGAGTCGATGGCCCGGGTCGCGACCGAGTCGAGGCCGCCGAGCCCCCCTCCGCGAAGAGGGTGACGTGGTCCAGGCGGCCGTCGCCGTCCTCGTCGGCCGGCAGGAAGAACGTGGACTGGTGGTCGTTGCGGAGGGGTTGTCCATCGTCACCCTTACCCGAGAAGGCCGGGACGTTCACTCGCGGCTGAGCCTCCCGGGGGATGCCTGTCTCCCGCTGGACGTCCGCCTGTCGGATTCGCCTGGAGAGGCCCATCAGGTGGCGTCGCAGCTGCTCGGCCAGGGGGAGCGTGAGCGTCGATGAGGGGAGGGTCGGGCCGTCCAGGAGGTATCTCGCGACGGTGAACCCCTCCGCGGCGGCGAGGGTCGCCGATCTCGGGGAGGACGGGGCCTCGGCGGGTCGCGAGTAGGTCATCCATCGGGCTCCGGGGACGTGGGGCCAGCGTTCCTTGTGGATCGTCTCGGTGTCGAGGCAGAGGTGCCAGCGGGGGCAGTCGAACAGGAGGTCCGACGGGGCGAGGCCCTTCCTGATCTTCTTGCGATCGTGGACCGGATAGAAGTCGCTCGCGAAGGCCGAATCGGGGTCGGGGCAGAGGACGGGGACCGTCTCGCCATCGTCGGTTCGCTTGCAGTTCGGCTCGAATTGGGGGGGATCGACGACCTCGGCGATCACCCAGCTCTCGGCGCGACCGAGTGTTGTGAGGTTCTGGAGGAGTTCGTCGAGGACGCGACGCTCGCCCTCGGAAAGCCCCGCGTCGGGCCATCGGACACGGAGGGAATCGACGTGCCTGTCGAGGACGACGAAGGTATCGAAGACGAGCGTCCGGTCGCCCGGCCCTTTCTTCTCCCAGGGGACGTAGTGCCGGGTATGCGCGACCCGGTGGGGGGGCAGGTCGAATTCCGGCGGTTGGGCGAGGGCCCCGAGGACTCGACGGACCCCGGCCTCGGGGAGTGCCGGGCATTTCCTCTTCCAGGTCGCGACCAGGGCGCGGAGGAGCCTCCAGGGCGAGGGCGGCCACTCGGCGACGCCCTCGTTGACGTGGCGGCCCCAGGGCGTGGCGTGATAGCGGCCGGCGGGGAACGTGAGCTTCAGGGTGATGGACATCTCGGGCCCTCCTCTCCGCTCGCGATCACTTCTTGGGCTTCTTCTCGCCGCCCGACCAGGTCAGCTCGGTCACGGCCGGCTCGGCGAAGAGCGGCTTGCACCGGGCGATCCGGTCGCGGATCGCCTTCGCCAGGTCCGAGGTGCTCGGCAGGCGGAAGGCTTCGGGCCTCCTGGCGACGAGGGAGCCGTCCTGCGAGGCCGGCTCCAGGTCGCAGGCCGTTCGGAGCCGGAGCCCCGATTCCAGGAACCGGCGGACCTTCCACAGGGACAGGGCGATCAGGAGGTCTGAGGCGTCGTCCCCCAGGCCGTAGCCGCGGATCTGGGCGAGGTCCAGCGCGAAGAACGCCGTGATCGTCTCGGCGGTGAACTCCGACCGCGAGAACGGGACGTTGCCGTAGCCCCCCTTCGCGTCGAGGCCGGCGAGCTTCGGCGCCGGGAGGGCGCGATCGAGCTTTACCCCTCCGCTGTCGGCCCGATTCACGCCTTTCGCCTCGATGAAGGCGGAGAGGGCCCGGGGATGGCGGAGTCGGCCGGCGATCTTCTCCAGGAAGATCCCGTGGACCAGCGAGTTCGGGTCGTACTTGAAGACGACCTTCGCGAGCCTCCGGAGATTCACCACGCCGGCCGACTCCGCCCCTTCTCCGTCCTCTCCGACCTTGGCCCCGGGGAGGATCTCCGACCGGAGCACCTCCACGAAGGGCTTCTTCTCGGGGGTCGTGGCCGAGGTGATGTACGGGGAGTTCAGCCGGTGGAATTCCTGGAGGCTGGTCGTCGTATCCTTCCCGTCGTTCAGGGACGCGAGCCGGACCCGGACGAAGGGCAGGCCCTTCAGCTCGGGGGCGATGTCGTCGGTCGCGTCGTCCCAGCAAACCGCCTCCAGGCGATTGGCCATCGACTGGGCCGACTCCACCAGGAGCATGGCCGACTCTTCCGGGCCGGAGTACAGGGCGGGGCCGAGGTCGGGGAACCCGGTGGGCTGGAACCTCGTCCCGAGGACGGGCTTCAGGGGCACTTCGAGGAGGATTCGAGACTCTCGGGCCAGGGCGGAGAAATCGACGGGCATGGGGCGCTCCGAGGCTGAGGGGGCGTCAGATCGAGGGGCTCCGGCGGCGCCAGGGCCTTCCTGGCGAGCGAGGTCAGCGACGAGGCGGACAGCGGGAAGAGGCAGGCGGCGAGCAGGCGGGCGGGGTCGAGCCCCTGTTCGCTCGCGACCGAGGCGCGGCGCCTCTGGCGGTTCCTCCAGCCGAACGGGACGAGTCCATCGCTCGCGAGCCGATGCTCGGCCGAGTTGATGGCCCCGGGGAGGTCGCCCTTTGCCAGCAGGTGGAACGGGAATGCAGTGGGCGTCGTCGCCTTCGCCCCGTTGCGGGAGGCGGCGACGGTCCAGTGTTTCTCGTCCCCGTCCGGCCCGGTCGCGTCGAGCGCCACTCGATGGACCACCAGCCTCAGCAGGGCGAAGGGGGCCGGGACCAGGCACCGGGGGGCCTTCCAGGGCCGTCCCCCGGATTTCAGGCCGATCAGGCCCCAGAGGAGGTCGGACAGGAGTTCGTCGTCGGTCCCTCCGCGGAGGAAGGTCACGACGTCGGCCAGGGAGGCGGTGACGACCGGCCGCTTCTGGTCCCGGCGGGCCCGATTCCGGGTCTCGTCGGCCTTCTCGGTGTTCGATTCGCGCTCCTCGGCGAACGGGTCCAGCCCGCCCTCCGCGCCAGCCCTCTCGGCCTCCATCCACCGGCGGAGGAACGCGGCGGAGAGGTTCTCGACGAGGGGCCGATCGGACCAGACGGCCGAATGGCCCCCCGGGGACCATTTGACCCTCCGTCCCTTGGACTCGACGGGCTCCATGTGCGAGCGGAAGGGTCCGATCCGGCCCCCCTTCGCCGGGGGGATCGAGGCCAACGAGGCGGCCAGGCGGAACTCGACGCACCCCGGCCCGTCCCCCTGGCCGACCTCCAACCATCGGGGGCTCAGCCCTTGAAGCGGGCGGATCGACTTCTCCGAGCAGAATTTCACGCCCCGGGACAGGGTCTCCTCGGCCCGGCCGAGGGCCGCCATGACCCCCCTCAGGGCCGAGGCGTCCGAAGCCTCGTCCGTCTGGGAACGGACCGCGAAGCCGAACAGGGCGCGGTCGATGCCCTTCAGCGCCGAATCGTACCGGGCCGGGGTCTTGGACTTGTCGCGACAGGCCGAGCGCAAGCGATCGAGCCAGGACGTCAGGGCCGGGTCGGCAAGGAGGCGTGCTTGCGGATGGGGCTCGACTCGGATCCGGCCCAGCGGCGTGGCGAGGAAGGCGAGGCCGTTTCGCTTGAGGAACCCGTATCGGACGAAGGAGGTCACTCCCCGGTCGAGTCCCAGCAGATTGACCGCCAGCGCGAACTCCACGGCGTTCCTCGCCTGCCGTCGGCCGAACTGGGCCCGGCCCTCGCCGAATAACTGGACGATCTCGGGGAGCGTCGCGGCGGAGTCCCAGATCGGCAGCCAGAGCTCGCGTCTCGACGCCTCGGTGGTCTCCTCGGAGCCGACCGCCGATCCATAGCCCACGGCGACCGACTGGACCGTGAATGGAAAGACGGCACGCTCTCGCGAATCGACCCCGAGGCGACGGGCGAGGGAGCCGGCGAAGAGGAGGGCCCCTCGATCATCAAGACGAAGTCCCAGGGGTTCACCCGCGAACCGGCCTCGAAGCCGCCCTGGACCCCGTTGGGCCCGCCGATCCCTCCGGGATGGAACTGACCGACCGCCGAGCGGGCCAGGGGCGTCAGGCCCTCCTCGAAGAGAGACCCCATGAGCCAGCCTCGCGAGATGGCCGTTGCGGGCGCGGTTTCAACGAGAGGGACGACTTCAGCGATCCTCTGCATGAAATTGTTCGTGAATTCCAGGCGGCCATCGTTCCCTCCCGTCCCGAGGAGCGGGAAGAAATCCGGACCGTCTTCCCCGAGTGTGTAGCAGCAATCCAGCCAGGGGACGAGCTGATCGGGAAGCTCGGCCCGGCAGAGGGAGAGCAAACGAGCCTTCTCCTCATCCTTCGGGGCCGTCCTGGGCACGAGGTCTCGCGTCCTTGCGATGGCCTCTCGATAGGGCGCGAGGCGGACGGACGTCGATCCCGAGAGGGCCTCCAGAGGCTCGGCCCCTCCCCCATAGAACCCGCTCCCGGCGTTCCAGGGGGCCAGGATCGGAGTCGGCCGGTAGTGGTTCAGGAAGAAATCGATCAGCCCTTCGCGGTCGAGCCGACTCTTCAAAGTCAGGGCATTGCCCGACCAGGAGGCGCGGGCTTCGGGGTCCCCTCGGGCCTCGTCCTCGGCCACGAGGCGGAGGATTCCCAGGGCCTTCAGGTAGCTCATCAGGGGCTCGGGCGTGCATCCCTCGAGGGTGATCTCAGGCATCTTCGGCCTCTTTCCGGCTCGCCCTCATGTCGGCGGCCCTCAGGAGCGCTTCGAGGTAGGCCAGGCGGAACGGGCCGAGCTCGTTTCGGAGGTTCAACGCCCGGGCCGTCCAGCTCGACTTGCCCCCGAGTCTCATCGGTGAGAGGTCGATGAGCATCTCGGGGCTCCTGGTCGTCCCATCCAGATGGACTTCGGGCAAGGGGTCGTCGTGGCGGACCCCGAGCGCGAAGAGGGCATTCGTCGAATCGGTCCTCGGGGGCGACTCGTCGGGCAGGGACCGGATCGAGAGGCGGACCTTGCCATGATGGGCGGCGATCAGGTAGGCGATCTCGAACGGGAGCCCCGCCTGGAGGGCCGCCATCGCGGAGGCGAGCTCGTGACGGAAGTAGCGCCGGCGATCGTCGCCAACCGCGTAGCGAAGCCGCGACTTCAGGCCCGACTTCGCCCAGGGCCCGTCGCCGTCCGGCTCGCGACCGGAAGTCCGAATGGCCTCGCGGACCGCCTGCTGGAACGCCGGGTGGGCCTTGCCGACGTCGTGCCAGACCGCCGCGATCTTCAGGGGGTCAATCCAGCGCGGGCAGTCCTCGTCGCCGAGGTCCGCGAGGCCGGCTAGAATTTGTTCCAATTGGTCGGAAACGTTCCGCGTGTGCTGGGCGATCGTCAGGATCGGGCCGGCCCGCAAGGAGAGGGGGTCGGACTCGGTGCCTTCCTCGGGCCTAGCGGTCTCGGGGTCGGCCGGGACCGGCGGCACCGGGCCCTTCGAGGCGAGGTCCCATCCCTGCTTTTCCTCCTCGCCCCAGGAATACCCTCCGGCCGAGGCGGGCAGGAGGATCATCATACCGGGACGGAGGTCCTGGGGACCGAGCTTCCTCCATTCATCCGAGAGTTGGTCCCACACATGTCCCGAATGTCCCGCCTCGGAGATCCGTTCGAGGAGCTTGACCGCATCCCCGACCGGCGCGGGGCACAGCTCGGCCCTCCGGGCGCAAGCTCGGCCTTCGGGCCGACCTTGCGGTCGAACCCCCGCCAGAAGACCTGGACGTCGGTCTCGGGGTCGTCCCCTCGGATGAACCGGCCGACGTCGATGTCGCCGCCCGAGAGGTCGGGCGTGGTGTCGAAGAGGTCGAGCACGTCTCGGCGGCGGATCACCTGCCCCTCGGGGCGGCCGAACTTAATCCCCCGCTCTCGGCCGAACTTCCGGAGGGCGAGCGGCGAGACGTCCTCGCCTTGAAGCTCCCGAAGGTGGGGGCGGGCCGCCTCCAGCGACTCGGGGGCGTAGGGGGCGGCGGCCTTCTCCGTCGGCAGATCGAGCCAGAAGACTTCTCCGGGCTCCGTCAACTCGCCATGCCGATGGCAGCGGCCGAGCCTCTGCACGAAGCTCGACCAGGGGCAGAGCTCGGTCACGAGGACGCGGGCCGAGAGGTCCACGCCCGCCTCGATCACCTGCGTCGAGACGATGATCCGCCCGGCCTTCGGGATCGTCTTGTCGTTGACCTTCTTCAGGATCACCTCCCGCTCCGCCGGCCGGAACCGGCTGTGGAGGAGGATCAGTTCGTCTCCTCCCTTGACCTTGTTCAGGGCCTCGTAGACCGCCCTGGCGCGGCCCACCGTGTTCAGGACGACGAGAGTGAGTGCTCCTGGCCGCGCGGCCTTCGTCACAAACTCGGCGACGGCCTTGCCGTACCCCTTGTCCGTCGCAGGAGCGGCGATTTTCGCCTCCTTCAAGACCTTCGCGGCCTTCATCCTCTGGCCGATCTTCCCCTCGGACAACTCGTCCTCCGTCAGTCCGAGGGCGGTCAGGGATCTGGCCCGTTCCCGATGATCGACCGTGGAGAGCCAGTCGCGGTCCAGGGTCGCCGACATCCAGATCGACCGGGATGGGCCGAACGTCCCGAGCCCGGGCCGCAATCCGGCCAGTTGCGCCGAGGTCGCGACGCCGGGGCCCATGAGCTGGACCTCGTCGAAGACCCAGAGGCAATCGTTGTTCAGGAGGGCATACGGCAGGGGCCAGCGGAACCGGCTCATCCCGTAGCCGCGGTTCATGGCGCGAGACAACAGCATGTCCTGGGTGCCGACCAGGACCGCCTCGCGCTCGGGGTGGATGTCCCAATCGGCGGCGTCCTCGCCCCCCATCAGGACGTGGACCTCGACATCCTGGGATTTCGGGTCCGCCGCCGAGAGGTTCTCCAGCCACTCCTGGATTTCGTCCCGGGTCTGCTCGACCAGGACGCGCATCGGCAGGCAATACGCCAGGCGACGGGACACGGCCTCGGGGCCGACCGGGCCGAAGTGCCTCCTCCACAGCCAGGCGAGGACGACCGCCGCCGTCTTCCCCGCCCCGGTCGGGGCGTCGATCAGGTCGGGGAGGTCACCTTCCGTGGCCACGCGGACCTGGTATGGGAAGGGTTCGTCCCGCGACCCCATCGCCGTCTTGAAGAACTCCGAATATTCCATGATCTCAGCTCACGATCACGACATCCCGGGCGTCATGGGGCTCGATCGGACGGCCGAGGGACCCGGCCAGGCCGGCGCATCGCTTGCATAGGGGGATGAACAGGACCTGGTCTCGGTCCCGGTCGATCGTCTCGTCGAGGCGACTTCGGAGTCTTACCAGGTCGGTCGCGACTAGTCGACAAAAAAACACTGAATATTGTTTCCGTAGCCCGAAGTCCTGGCAGAGCCGGGCGACCTTGCGGAGCCGCTTCGGGTCGGCGATGTCGGCGGACGGTGGAGCCGGGGTAGCTCGGGACGTCGCACCGGACGAAGGCCGCGAGCATCCTGGCCTGGACCTCCAGCATCCTCCCGTAGCTCATCGTGTAGCCGTAGAGCGGGTGGGTCACGACCGTCGCCTTGCGGGCCTCGTAGGCCCCGAAGAACGCCTTGCGGCCCTCGGCCGTGAGCCCGCACGACTCCCTCCAGACGAGGAAGTCCCCCTCGGCCACGGTCCCGTTGTTGACCAGGGTGATCACCACCGAGTCGGCGATGATGCTGCGGAACTCTTCCATGAAGTCCAGCGCCGGCGACGGACGGCCGTGGCGCCCGGCGTGATAGAACCCCTGGTACGGGTCGAAGCCGACCGTGCAGGCCGCCGAGAAGCAGTCCTTCGCGAGGATGGCATACGCAAAAGATAAAAGGGCGTTCACGGGATTTTTGGGGGGCCTTCGGTTCCCGGTGCGGAAGTCGAACGGTCGGCCCGGTTTCTGGTTCTTGAGCATCCGGCCGAACTCGCCGAAGTAGAGGGACGCGGCCTGCCCCTCCAGGCCGAGGAGGCCCCCGCCGCGGCGCTCGGCGGCGTCGCCCGGGGCCCCGGGGGTCCGGCCCCGCGCCCGACCGCCCGCTCGGCCCGGCGGTCTTCGCCCTGGCGATGCGGCGGCTGGCCTGGTCCGGCCCTCGCGAGCTGGGGGCCGAGGTCGTCCTGGGCGACTCCGACGAGGACGCCCTGGTCGAGGCCGTCGCCCGGTTGCTCTGGGACCGTCGATCGGCCGGTCGACCGGGGAGGGCTTCCGCATGAACGCCCGACCCGCCGCCGGGGCCGCGGCCTGTTCTACACGAGGGACTCGCAGGGCCGCTCCGACATGGCCCCGCCGCAGTACGTCGCCTGGGCCCGGGCCGAGGCCGCCCGGCGACGGCTCGCCGGAGGACCTGACGGACATGAGGGCTCGGCGGGCCTCGGCCCGGGGGAGCCTGTACCTCGACTACGGCATCCCCGGCAATCAGCGGAGCCCTCCGCGCCCGGCCCCTCTCCGACCCAGGCGTCTCGCACCTGTTCGTGCCCCGTCGCGACCGGATCGCCCGGCCCGACGACCCGCTCGACGCCCTGACGATCGAGTTCGAGCTCCGGTCGGCCGGGTTGGCGCTCGTCTTCACCAACGGCGTCGCGCCGGCCCAGGCCCCGGGGCGGCCGACGGATCCACGTCCCGGTCGGGGGAGCGATGACCTTCGGGTCGGAGCCGCCGCCGGGCCCGCTGGACGACGGCCCCACCGACCGCCCGGCGATCCGCAGGAGGATCGACGGCGGCGAGCTTCCTCCTAGTAGTCCGCCAATCTTAAAGTACCGGGTATAGTCGTCGGAGCTTGATCCGTGCCTCCACCGTCGTGAATTGCCACTGGATCTCGACGCCCCGCTCGTTCCGCTCCTCTTCCCACGCCGCCACCTCCCGCTCCAGCTCCTCCCTGGTCTCGATCCGCCGGGCCAGGCACTGCCGGGCCAGTACCGACAGCTCGATCTCCGCCATGTTCAGCCAACTACCGTGCTTCGGCGTGTGGTGGATCTCCAGCTTCTCGGCGATCCGCCTCGCCTGCTCGGGCGGGAACGCCTCGTACAGCGAGGCCAGCTTGTGCGTGTTCAGGTTGTCCATCACCAGGACCACCTTCTCGGCCTCCTCGTGTAAATCCTCGACCAGCCATCGGATCACCTCGGCGAAGTCCACCGCCGTCCGGCGGTCGGTCACCTTCACCGCACGCCATCCCAGCAGCGGCTCGGAGATCATGAACAGGTTGGCCGTCCCGTTGCGGGTGTACTCCTAGTCGAACCGCTCGGGCTGGCCAGGACCGGCCGGGATCGGCTCGATCACCTCGCCGATGAGCTGCTTGCTCGCCTCGTCGAGGCAGACCAGCGGCCGCTTCTCGTCGTAGGGCCGATGGTAGACGTCGAGCACGTCCTCCATGGCACAGACGAACTCGGCGTTCGCCTCCGGCGGGATGCACCATTGCTCCTTGAGGTGCGGCTTCAGCTCGTTTTTTTCAGAGCCAGCCGCACCGTCTCGTCGGAGATCGAGTCGACGACCTCCAGCTCGACGAGCTTGTCAGCCAGCAGTTGCATGGTCCAGGCCGCCCGCCCCAGCGGCGGTGGCGAGCAGGCCAGGGCGATCAGGCGGGCCTCGGCCCGGCCGTCGAGCTTGATCTCCCGGGGCGGTCGCTCCCGCTGCTTGCGATCCAGGGCGGCGTCGAGGCCCAGCTCGACGAACCGCTGACGGACCCGCTCGACGGTGTCGGTGCTGACCTCCAGGGCGTCGGCGATCTGCCGGTCGGCCCAGGCGGGGCCGCCGTCGGCGGCATCGGCCTTGAGCAGGATCCGGGCATGGGCCAACTTGCGGGCGGCGGCCTGACCGGTGGCGATCAAGTCGTGGAGTTGCTGGCGTTCCTCGGCTTCGAGCGTCACCTGGTATCTCTTCACGGCAGGCCTCCTTTGGCGATAATTGCCTCAGGAGAATCGATGTAGAGATGATCCGCAACCCAAATTGGGCAGACTGCTCGACCCATGTGGTTGCCAGTCGATTATCGGCTTGGTGGCGCGGCGAGGAGGGTCTTGATCTGGGCAGCGACCGCGGCATGGTCGCGGGGGTTGACGGACCCGACGACCTGGCCCGCCCGGTCGATCAGGAGCGTGGTGGGCCAGAGCTCGACCGAGTATCGCCGGGCCGACACCCCGCCGCCGATCCCGGAGTCGTTCGGCTTCAGGTCGGGCTCCGGATTGTCGAGCGCCACGCGGAACGGGAGGTCGCGGTCGTTCCAACTCGACCGGCGGACCGCCCCGAGCTTGACGTCGAAGGTCGCTCGCGACTGGATCGATTGGTCATGCAGGGCGACGATCGTCACCGGTTGACCGACGAACTCTTCGTGGATCTTGATCAGTTCGGGGAGCGCCCCCAGGCACGGCCCGCACCAGTATCCCCAGAAGTCGAGCACCACCACCCTCCCCCGAAAGTCGGCGAGCCGGACCGGGGCGCCGGTGTCGAGGTCCTTCGCGGCGATCTCCGGCGCGGGCTTGCCCGCCATCTGATCGTGGACCTGAGGTCTCAGCGTAAGCGCCGGGAGGATCAGCTCACCTTCACCAGGCGGGACATCCAGCCTGGTCGTGGTCTCCTCCAACACCCGCGCGGCTTCGGGGTCTTCCGATTTGATCACCATTTCATAGGAACCGGGCGGGAGGAAGGCCTCAATCCAGTCACCCGCCGGTTTGCCGCCGTCGCCCGCCTCGCGGAAGGCCGACCCGCTCGCCACGGGAATCGACGTTCCGGGCCCGATGGCGTCGGCCCTGAAGTTCAAGGTCCAACCAGTCTCCTGCTTGCCCGACGACGAGGTAACGACGTGCTCGACCGGAAACCGGACGTGTCGCGTGGGGCCAATTGTCACATCATATGACGTCCTGGGATTCCGTCGGTGAAGAACCACAAAAGCGACTTGGCGGAAAGCGGCGTCCGCGAAGCAGAGCGCTTGTGGGAACAGGCGAAGCTCGCCGGCCTTGGAGATCCCTCGCGCGAAGGCCCTCACCGGCAGGTCGAGCACGAATCGCCCATCAAGGTCGGTTGTGAGATCGGCGGTAGTTTTCGAGTAAGGGAGCAGGGTGAACCGACGCCGGGCCGCGGGATCGTCGGCCATGTCATCCGTCGCGATCAAGCGACCGATCCGGAGGCCGACCACCGGTCGCCCGGCGGGATCGATCACTCGACCGCGAACCGGCTCGCGGATCGGCACGATGATCCGGGGTGGTTCGTCGGTTGTGCCCATCGCGGTGACGCTGGTCTGGACCGACCCAGGGCGCCAGGCGGTGATGACGTAAACTTTCCCCGGCGGGTTGGACACGCGGCAGAGCCCGTTCGCGTCGGTCCGGAGGTGTGCCCACTCCCTGATCCCCGACATCTGCTGGATGACCTCGCCATCCGTGACAGGTCGGTCCGCCGCGTCGACGAGTTGATACTCGGTCTCCCGCCACGCTTCGGCCCTCAGGCGGACGTCGCAGGTCAGTGGGCCCGCCCCGGGCGGGGTAGCCACGACACCCGACTCGGCTCGATACCCGGGAGCCAACACCTCGAAGCGCAGCGGGCCGGAGGCTCGCGCCGTGATCATTTCATCGCCGACGAGCGATTGCTGGACTGTGTCGACTAGTTCAATCCGATAACGACCGTCTGCATCGAGCGGGGTCGACCAAGCTTCGGGGGAGGGCTGGGCACGGCCATCGGGCCGGAAAAAGATCCGCCCCGCTTGCGGTACTTGCCCGTCACCCGCGACGCAGCGACCGGCGATGATTCGTCGGGTTCCCGACTGCGGCGGGTCATCGGCCCCCAGGTGGGGCAACATCGACCAGATGGCTAGGAGTAGCCAAGCACGCGGCATGTGTCCACCTCGAAGGCCCGAGCCAGGAAGTCTCGATCACCAAGAAGTGTACCAATCTTGGGATGCGAGATGCCACTTAAACCACAGAATTCTATCCGCAAAATAAGGTTGGTGGGCCACTAGTGGTCTACCGCTGTAAAGGTTGTGGGTAGAGATGGGCGAGTTTCCGACGGGCGTCGGCCACACGGAAGCTCCACTCCAGCCTTACCCCGAGCCGATTCCGCTCCGTCTGCCACGTATCGACCTCCCTCGTCACGGACTCCTTGTCGGGCAGGCGGCGGTCGAGGCACTGCCGGGAGAGCACCGACAGCTCGCACTCCGCCATGTTCAGCCAGCTGGCGTGCTTGGGCGTGAAGTGGAACTCCAGGCGACGGGCCAGCCGCCACGCCTCATCCGGCGGATAGGTGGCGAAGAGCGACCCGAGCGCATGAGTGTTCAAGTTGTCCAGCACTACCCGGATCACGTCCGCCTCCGGATACAACTCGTCGCAGAGGTGGCGCATCTGGGCGGCGAAGTCGGGGATCGCCCGGCGGTCCGTCACCGTGACATGACGCCGGCCAGCCAGGGGCTCGACGATCACGAACAGGTTGGCCGTGCCATGGCGGGTGTATTCGTAATCCTGCTTGGCTGGCGAGCCCGGCCGAGGCGGGATCGGCTCGGCGACATCGCCCCGCAGCTCCTTGCTCGCCTCGTCGAAGCAGACCACCGGCCGGGCCGAGTCGTGGGCCTCGGCATACAGCTCGAGCACGTCCTCCATGCGATGGATGAACTCCCCATCTACGCCCTTCGGCAGGCACCACGACTTCTTCTGCCACGGCTTGAGCTCGCTTTTTTTAGGACCCGCAGGATCGTGTCCTCGGAGACCGATTCGACAACCTGGAGCTCGACCAGGCGGTTGGCCAGCATGCGTGCGGTCCAGGTGGCCCGCCCCTCAGGCACCGGGCTGCATGCCATGGCGATGACGATCGCCTCGGCCTTGCCGTCGAGGAGGGGCTTGGCCCCGGGGCGTGGCCTCTCGTGGATCGCGGCGCCGAGCCCGCCGGCGGCGAACCGACGCCGGACGTTGGCGACGGTCCCGAGGGAGACACCGACCCCCTCGACGATCTCCTCGTCGGTCTCGCCGGCATCGGTCCGGAGGAGGATCTGCGCCCGATTCCGCTGACGACGGGTCAGGGGACCGGCCTCCCACCGATCGAGCTCCATCCTCTGGTCATCTGTCAACTGAACCGCATGTCGCTTCGGCATGATCGGCCTCCTATGAGGCCATCTTACCGGAATGACCGTCAATCTCTACAGCGGGCAACCACTAGTCCTCGCCGCCGTTATCGTGACCTCCAGCCCTCCGGTAGCGTCGCTCTGGAGAAATCCGCGGCTTGGCATCCGGTTCTGGATGGCCGTCGGGGACCTGGGCAGGGCGCTTGCGATGGCGTCCTTCGTCGGTTGCCTCGTGCTCGCCATCGCGTGTCTGCCACTCTCCGGGAGCAAGGCGGGGCGCATTGGTCTGTACGCCTGGCTCAACGTCGCTACCCTGGTGCTCTCGATGTTCGTTCCAGCGGTCGCCGCGCGCTGGTAAAGCGGGGAAAGGGGACGTTCTTGCTCTGGAGAAAACCCCATGGAGAATGAGGAAACGAGTAGGTCCGACTTCAGTCGGGCCTACGAAAAAAAGGATTCCTGGAGGCCCGCCTGAAGTCGGACCTACTCCTATCGATCCTTCGTAGGGGTTTTCTCCAGAGCAAGAACGTCCCCTTTTCCCCGCGCCAGACGGCTCTTCTGGCGTTACTTTGTCCCGATAGGCAAATGAAACGATCTATTGCGCTTTTCGTCATCGCCGCCTCGACCTTGCTTCCTTGCGGCATCGCCCAGGGGCCTTTCGGTCCCGGATCGGACTCGGATCGCGACTATTCGGCGCTCGAGGCGGCACTTGGAGATATTCTTTCCTTGGACGGTTCGCCACTTCGGCCCCCTGACCCAGCCAGGAGGCATCTCTTCTTCTCTCCGGAGGCCCTCAGCGGGCGCCCCAAGGTCGAATTCCTCCCCGACGATGCGGGGCGATGGGGCGAATTGACCCCGGCCCAACTCAAGCTCGCAACGGAGGCAGCCGAGGACCTGGCGACGCGACCTCGGATCGACGATCCTTCAAGGGCTTTGAGCCGAAAAACGAGCGGATCACGATCAGGGGCAAGAATCGAAAGGTTGAAGGGCGCCCATCCCGTCTGACTCAAGTCTTCGGCGCGCACCCGACCGGTTATTCTCCGAAACGGCGGCTTGCCGTCATTCGCTTGCACTTCACGTGGAGCAAACACAGTGGCGAGGGGACTTACGTCTTGGAGAAACAGCGTGGCGAGTGGATCGTTCTTGGACGAAGCTTCTCCTATTTTTTCTAGGAGGTCCCGGGACAGAGGTTTGGGGAACCCGCCGCCTCCTTGTGGACCTTGCACCGGCCTGGGTCGTCGAAGATTGATGGCGTGTTCGAGTCGTTGAACGTTCGCGAATGAAGCCCCTGGCCCTTCGTTCGTCGGGGGTGAACTCCTTGCGGCCTCGACGCCGGCCCGGGGCTGGCGCCTGCCCTCCGTTTTCACTCGACATGAACATGACCATGCACGTCGATGGCGGCGGGGTGACGATGGGCGACGAGGAGCGAGGCGCGGCGGGCCGAAATCTCCCGGGATTTTCGGTTGACCTGGGCCGGAGCGCGTCCTTATGATGACGATCGCCTCGCACGAGTCGAAATCTCCGGGCTCCTCGGACCCGACCATGCCCCTCGATCCCCGAATCCTCCCGGGCCTCCGACTTTTCCTGGCCCTCGGCCTTCCCGGCCGATGGAGGTCCTAGGGTTCGTCTTTCTCCGAGCGCCTCGCGCGAGACTCACGAAGCCCCGAGACCCCCTTCCGGCGGATCTCGGGGCTTCTTTCGTCTCGACCCCAAGCCCTCCGCCGGTCCTCTCCTTTTCCGACAAGGATTGAAGGCGAATCATGGCCGACGACCGACGCATCCGCATCTTCGACACCACCCTGAGAGACGGCGAGCAGTCCCCCGGCGCCAG
Source organism: uncultured Planctomycetota bacterium (assembly GCA_963737655.1). Classification (GTDB taxonomy): domain Bacteria; phylum Planctomycetota; class Planctomycetia; order Isosphaerales; family Isosphaeraceae; genus JAQGHR01. The sequence continues at coordinate 1,702,338 of CAVTTN010000002.1, forward strand.
CATGAACCAGGTCGAGAAGGTCGAGGTCGCCCGGGCCCTGGCCGCCCTCGGCGTGGACGTGATCGAGGCCGGGTTCCCGATCGCCTCGCAGGGGGATTTCGAGGCCGTCCGGGCCATCGCCGCCGACGTGGCCGGCGCGACGATCTGCGGCCTCGCCCGGTGCAACGACCGCGACATCGACCGCGCGTGGGAGGCCCTCCAGTACGCCCAGTCGCCCCGGATCCACGTCTTCCTCGCCACCTCGGCCATCCATCGCGAGCACAAGCTCAAGATGACCCGCGAGGAGGTCGTCGAGCGGGCCGTGCAGAGCGTGAAGCGGGCGAAATCCTACTGCGCCGACGTCGAGTTCAGCCCCGAGGACGCCGCGAGGACCGAGATCGACTTCCTCTGCGAGGTCGTCGAGGCCGCCATCGCCGCCGGGGCCACCACGGTCAATATCCCCGACACCGTGGGCTACGCCACTCCGTCGCATTATGCCTATGTCATCAAGACCTTGATCGAACGGGTGAAGAACATCCGGGACGCGATCGTGAGCGTCCACTGCCACAACGACCTGGGCCTGGCCGTCGCCAACAGCCTGGCGGCCTGCGAGGTCGGCGCCCGGCAGGTCGAATGCACGATCAACGGCATCGGCGAGCGCGCGGGCAACGCGGCCCTCGAAGAGATCGTGATGGCCCTGAAGACCCGCGAGGACTATTACCACCTCACCACGAACGTGAAGACCGAACGCCTCTATCCCGTGAGCCGGATGGTCTCGACGATCACCGGGCTGACCGTCCAGAGGAACAAGGCGATCGTGGGGCGGAACGCCTTCGCCCACGAGGCGGGCATCCACCAGGACGGGATGCTCAAGGAGCGTTCGACGTATGAGATCATGAAGCCCGAGGAGGTCGGCGTGCCCAAGACCGACCTGGTCCTCGGCAAGCACTCCGGCCGCCACGCCCTGAAGGACCGGGTGGAAGAGCTGGGCTACCACCTGAACGACGCGCAGATGGCCGTCCTGTTCGACGACTTCAAGAGCCTGGCCGACAAGAAGAAGGAAGTGTACGACGAGGACCTGATCGTCCTGATCGAGAAGCACATCGACGACACGCCGACCCCCTGGGCCCTGATCAGCCTCCACACGACGGCCGGGACGAGTGTTCTGCCCACGGCCACGGTCTGCATCCGCCGGCCCGACGGCCAGATCGTCCAGGACGCGGCGATCGGCACCGGCCCGGTGGACGCGATCTTCAAGGCGGTCGAACGAGTCACCGGAGTCGCGGCGAACCTCCGCGAGTTCTCCGTGAGAGGCGTCACGCAAGGCAAGGACGCGCAAGGAGAAGTCACCCTGGAACTCGAAGTCCAGACCGACGACCGCTCCTTCCGGGGCCGAGCCGCCTCCACCGACATCATCGAGGCCTCCGCGCTGGCCTACCTGAACGCCGTGAACGCGATCACCACGAGGCGAGAACGCGGGCAGGTCCGGGAGGTTGTTGGGAGGCCGGGGGCTGGAGCTTGATGTCTTGGGAGAGATCCTCAAGAGGCTCGGGACGTCCCGGGAATCGGCGGCACGCCTGGGGCGAAAGGCGGAGGAAGCCGAGGCGGCCCTGGGAATCCACGGCGTTTCCGTGACGGCCGGAGCGGCGATCGGACCGGCCTCCGAGGCATCCAGGGACGAGGTCGAGAAGAGCTTCCCGATCCACGAGACCCCCTCCCGGGCCGATCCGCTCCACCGGACGATCGAATTGCCGAGACCGATGACTCAGGAGGCCGCCGATCTGTTCAACGAACTCTTTGGTCGGGGAGGGCCATCGCGATGAAGGACGAGAACGCGAACGGCGAGGCCGGGCCCGGGAGGGCCTTCGATCGGGTCATCGCCCTGGATTGGTACGACGGCCCGCGTTCCGGGCTGGCGTCTCGTTCGGGTTCGGAGTATCGATTCGACCTGCTCGATGAGACGACCGACGATCCCTCGGGGCGAGACGTGCGGATCTTCTCCCTGTCTCCGCTCCCGCCGGGTTCCATCGATCGGTTCGCGGCGGCCGTGTCTCGGTTCGACGAGCCTCGCCTGCCGGTCTGGGTCCCCTCCTGGCTCTTCCCCGCCGAGGCCGATCGGGCGGCGATGGATGCGATGGCCGACGAGATCCTCCGCTCGGCCGGGCCCCCGGTCCAGGCCGTCGCCTCGACCGACTTCGATCGAGAGTCCCTCGCCGCGATCGATCTCTCGGGCATCGACCCGGCCTCGGTCGAGGACTGGTTCGTCCTTCTCGGGATCGAGCGCGTTCATGTCGGTTCCTGAGCGAGACGCGCGGGAGGTCCGCCCGCGTGACCGGCGTCGCCTGAGCCGATGGCTTCGGGTCGCGGCGGTCGTGGTCGTGGCCTGGCTCGTGGCTTCGTGGGCGGTCGCGTATCGCTTGACGCGCCGCCCTCGGTCCGTGTTCGCCGAGGCGGTCCCTGCGGTCGCCTGGGCGGAGTTCGAGGGGCTCCGGCTCTCGACCCGTGATGGGGAAGAGGTCGGCGGTTGGTATTCACCCGGGAAGGCCGGGACGGCGGCGGTCCTCCTGCTTCATGGCAATGGCGGGAGTCGGTGGAATTGCCTGAGGAGGGCGGAAGTCCTGGCGAAACGCGGTCATCCGGTCCTGATGATCTCGCTCCGGGCCCACGGCGATTCCTCGGGCGATTATCACGACATCGGCTACGGGGCGCGTCATGACGTGGTGGCCGCCGTCGAGTTCCTCGAACGGCGGAGGCCCGGGTCGCCGATCGTTGTCGTGGGGACGTCGATGGGCGGGGCCTCGGCGTTGTTCGCGGCGGGGGAGCTGGGCCGGAGGGTCCGCGGTTACGTCCTGGAGAGCCCGTATCGCGACCTGAGAACGGCGGTCTGGAACCGCGTGAATAACGCCCTGCCGATCGGGCTGGACTGGGTCGCCTATCGAGGGCTGATCGCCGTTTCGCCGCTGGTCCTGCCTCACCTGGACCGGATCGCCCCGGTCGATGCGATCAAGGGCGTCCCGGACGACGTGCCGATCCTGATCCTCGCCGGAGACGCGGACCGGAAGGCGCGCCCCGACGAGGCCCGCGACCTGTTCGATCGCGCCCGGTCTCATGCCGAGCTGACGATCTTCGCCGGGGCGGGGCACCTGGGGATGATGGAGACGGACCCGGAGCGGTACTGGAAGGCCGTCTTCGGCCTGATCGCTCGGGCGGCGACGCAATGAGGCCGGGAGATGGCTCCCCCGGCCTCGGTCGAGCTCGACCTCATCTCACTTCGGCTTCCGGCCCTCCCCCTCCCGGGGATTGGCGTGGGGCGGTCGGTTCTCGAGGTGCTGATTGGGGTGGAACTCGGGCGTGGGGACGTGCCGGAGGGACTCGGCGCTCCGGCCCGGCGGGCGGATTTCTCGGTTGACTTCGGGGTGGCGCGGGGCCTCCGGCGCCGCGACGCGGTTGGGGCCTTCGCGGCGGGCGGCGATGATCGGCGACCGGGCCATCTCGGCTCGCCTGGGTTCGGTCAGGGCCGCTCGGTTGCCCTGGAGGCCCTGGGCCTCTCGCTTCAGCCTCTCGTCGCGGAACTGGTTGAACTGGGTCGCCTGGCGGGCGAGTTCCTGCCGACGGTTCTGCTCGACCCTCTGGAGCCTCAGCGCAGTTCTCTCCGGCGTTGTTCCCGCCGTTGAAGGCGTTCAGGCGACGGGCCAGGACCATGTTCGACGCCGCCAGGGCCGCCGGGGCGTTGTTCCCGGCGGGCCGGGCCGCGAGGTTCCTCATCGCCGCGAACGTCCGGGGGGGCCGGGCTTCGGGATGATCGCGTCGGTAGGTGTAGACCTGATGGAGGTTCTGCGCCCAGTTCGGGTTGTTGATGTTCCTGGCCGCGTTATAGGCGTAGATCGGGTCATACCCGTACCGGCTGTTGTGGAAGGCGTAGAACGGGTAGATCCCCGAGCCGAAGTTGTTCGCGCCGTAGTAGTCGCCAAAATAGTACGACCCGTAGTTGGGCCTCACGAACAGGCTGGAGAGCAACGCCGAGCCGAGGAGGGCCGTCGTCGGCGAGTACTGGAAGCCGGGCTGGTTGTAGATCGGCTGGTTGAACGCGACCGGGGCGAACGGCAGCCCTCGGTTGGCCAGCGGATAATCCCAGAACCCCTGATTGTAAAGATAGCCGTTGGGGGTCCAGGAATAGGAGGCGGGGGTCCACATCCAGTTCTGCTGGGGCTGGACCCAGAACCCGGGCCTCCAGAGGTACTGGCCGTCCTGCCAGACCCACAGGCCGGGCGACCACGTCGCGTTGGGCGTCGGCGCCGCGGAGGTCGGGCCGTTCTCCTGGCTGGGCGGAGGCTCGGGGAGGTACTGGAGCTGCTGGGCCCCTTCGGCGGAGGCCCAGTAGCCCGGCACCCACTGATAGCCGTTCTGGGCCTGGGCATAGTAGCCGGGCACCCACTGGCGGCCCGGGGGGATGTCTCGCCAGACCCCGGGGATCCAGATGTAATGGCTCGTGGAGTCGTCCCACGACCAGTACCCCGGAATCCACTGGACGTCCGCCCCCTCGGGCCTCTGGTCGGGCGGGATTTCGTGGATCGCCGCCGGGGGGGCCTGGGGGATCACGGGCCCGCCCCTCGGGTCATACAACACGGGCTCGGCGAACGCCTCGTGGATCGGCCCCTGGGTGAGGACCTCCGCCCCCTCGGGCTCTTCCAGGGCCGGGCCTTGATAGGCCCGGGCCGGGGCCGCGCCGAAGGTGATCCCGCCCAGGACGGCCAGCGAGCCCGCCGCCGTCCACCATCTCCGTCGATTCATGAGATCTCGCTCCCTGCCGAGGTCCGCCGCGAAGGGCCATCCCGGAGGCCGCCTCGCCGGCCCTCGGGTCCATCAGCCCGATTCGCAAATCCTGGGCCTCGGACGAGCCGGAGCGGCAGGGCCTCACCGACCGGCCTGGCCCCAGGCCGCCTGATCGACGATCCACGTCGTCTTCGAGGCCACGGTCTGGAGCAGGGATGCGGGGACATCCGCCGAGATCGGGCCGTCCACGGCCCTGGCGACGGCCTCGGCCTTGGACCGGCCGAAGGCGAGGATCAGGATCTCCCGGGCCGCGAGGATCGTGGCGACTCCCATCGTCAACGCATGCTTCGGCACGAGCTCGGGGTCGCCGCCGAAGTCCCGGGAGGCGTCCTCGGTGGTGATCGGGTGGAGGGGGACGAGGCGGGTCCTCAGCGACAGGGCGGCCTCGACGGGCAAATCGCTCGGCTCGTTGAACCCGATGTGCCCGTTCCGGCCGATCCCGAGGAGCTGGAGGTCGAGCCCGCCGTCGGCGGCGATCCACCGCTCGAACTCGGCGCAATGGTCGGCCACGGCGAACTCGGGCACGGTGCCATCGAGGACGTGCGACCGGTTCGGGGGCAAATCCACGTGGCTGAACAGGTGCCGATGCATGAAGGTCCGGTAGCTGTTGGGGTCTCGGGGGCTGATCGGGTAATATTCGTCGAGGTTATAGGTCGTCACGCCATTGAACTTCAAGTCGCCGTCGCGATGGCGGGCGACCAGCCGGGCATAGACCGGGATCGGCGTCGATCCGGTGGCCAATCCCAAAACGGCCTTCCCCCGGCGGGCCCCGGCGGAGTCCACGGCCGACCGGATGAGGTCCGAGGCGGCCCGGGAGGCGGCATCGAGGTCCCCCTCGGCGAAGATCAGGACGGAACCGGCCCGGGTCATCCGGGAGGCGAGCGGAGCGGGCATGGCGACGAAATCCCCGGCGGAAGAAGGCTCGGACCCGGACTGTACCCGGTCCCCCGAGACCGACGCAACGCCGGGGCGAATCCGCTAGGGGCGGGAGGCCATCGTGCCGCATCGGCCGGTCGTTCGACGGCTCGCCCTCTCGAGTGTGGTCCGCCGAGGGCCGGCGGACAAGGGACGTGCCGGATGCTCCGGCCTCGGAGGGCTTCGGATTGGCCCGGCCCGGGAGGCCCGGAGATCGTCTCGCCGGCGCGCCGTCTGGCAATCCGCGTCCCCTCGGGCTTACACTGAGGGCGGGGGACCGGGCGCGTTCCCCTCGTGGATGGATGAGACGAGTCCCGGGCGCCCCGGGTTCTGGCGAGGGATCGATCGACGATGGGACCGGAGCTCATCTGGCCTCTGATCTGCCTGGCGCTGGGGCTGATCCTGCTGATGGCCGAGGTGTTCGTGCCGTCGGGCGGCCTGATCGGCCTCCTGGCCGTGGGTTTGCTGGGCGTGAGCCTCTACCTGGCGTTCACGACCACCACCCACGGGCTGAAGTTCGTCTTCGGGCTGGCCGTGCTGCTCCCCTTGAGCCTGGCCGCCGCCGTGAATCTGTGGCCGAGGTCTCCGATGGCGAAGTACATCTTCCTGACGCCGCCCCGGCCCGAGGAATTCGCCCCCGAGGCCCCCCGGGGGCTCGTCCTGGAGCACCTGATCGGCCAGTTCGGCCGGGCCCTGACCCCCTTGCGGCCCTCGGGACTCGTCGATTTCGAGGGGAAACGGCTCGACGGGATCTCCGAGGAAGGCCTGATCCCCGCCGGCGCGCTGGTCCGCGCCATCCAGATCCGCAGCGGACAGATCATCGTCCGCGCCGCCAGCGAGAAGACCCTGGAAGAATTCCTTTCCTGAATCTCCGGAGATTGAACCGCCAAGGCACAAGATCGCCAAGGACAGAGGAGAAGAGAGGAGACGAGAAGAGGAGAAGAGGACAAACGAAACAAGTTCAAAAGGCCCTGTGTTCCTCGTTTTCTCTCGTCTCTACTCCTTTGCTCTCCTCTCCTCTCCTCTGTCCTTGGCGCTCTTGGCGTCTTGGCGGTTCAATCTCCCCCCAGCCCCCGGCGGATCGCGTCGAGGAAGGCGGGTCGTCCGAGGTCGGACTTGCCGAATCCGTCCAGGGCGCCGAGGGACCGGGCCTGGGCCTGGGCGTCGGCGAAGTTGCTGACGAGCACCACGGCCGGGGCGGCGGATGCGGATCCGGCTCGGGCCTTGAGGGCCCGGATCAGGTCCAGGCCCGGGGCGCCGTCGGCGTCGCCGACTCGGTTGACCAGGACGAGGTCGAAGGCGGACTCGTCCAGGGCGTCGAGGGCCTCGGCGTGGGTGTCGGCGGCGACGACCTCGGCGTCGAAGTTCTGGGAGAGCTGGCGGGTGATCTGGCCGTGGTCGTAGCCGCACTGGCCGACGCTGAGGATTCTCGGGCGGGGCACGGGGAGGGACTCCGAGGGGGGCGGCCGGCGCCGATCGCGCCGGCCGCCCCTCCACTCTATCGCCTCGGAGGCGACCGCCTCAAGCTCAGGAGCGGGCCGCCCGGGCCATCCCCGGCCGGCTCAGGCCCCCGGTCAGGGGCCGGACCCGGGGCGAGGCGGGGGAGCCGTCGGCAACCACCACCGAGGCCCTCTTGCCGATCGAGACGGTCTGGCCGACGTTCTGCGCGACGTTCCGCCTCGGGATCGAGACGGTCAGCGGGGAGGCGTTGGTCCCCACATGGCCGGTCTGGGTCGCCGCCGCGGCGCCGACCCCGGCGGGAAGGTTGGTGGTCGCCGTGGCGGCTTCGGCGACGGAGGAGGCGTCCTGGGCCTTCCTGGCGGCCCGGGTCTTGACCTTCACCGTGGGGCGATCGGTCGAGGCGAACGAGGCCGATCCGTCAGTCGTCGCCGCGTGGAGGGCCTGGTCGTGGTGGTTGGCCACGTAGTGCTTCTGCGAGGGGGTCAGCGGCGGATTGGTCGAGCTGAACCCCTCTCGGGCCTGCCGGGCGTCCCGGGCCTTGATTTCCGCGGGGGAGTAGTACGAATCGTTGCGGTTGAAGATCTGGTAGGTGCTCTGGAACATCCTCCCGTCGGTGGTCTCGCCGGTCACGACGGCGTTGGTGATCCCTCGGGGCAGGGTGATATCACTGCCCCGGAAGATGAAGGTGCGGTCGAGGTAGCCGTCGCGGTTGATGTGTCGCTCGAAGTTGTAGATCTGGTCGGCGCCGCCCAGCTCGACCGACTCGGGGATGATCCTGTCCACGGGAAACCCGGCCGATCCCAGGATGTTCACGCGGACGTCCGTCGGGTGCGCCGTGTTCACGTGCCGGTGCAGGTGAGGATTGATCAGGATCGGCGGCTCCGCCGGGGGGCACACCATGGGGGGCGGCGGAGGGGGCGGCGGCGGCGGCGGAGGGGGCGGCGGCGGCGGCGGAGGAGGCGGAGGCGGCGGCGGAGGAGGCGGCGGGGGAGGGGGGGGCGGAGGCGGCGGCGGGGGCGGCGGGGGCGTGGGGACCACTCCGAAGGTCACGTCCTGGGACCCGAAGAACGCCTCGCTGATCCCGTCGTCGTCGTTGGAGGTGCCGAAGGCCCCCACTCCGATCTTGGAATCGGTCTGGAGCTGGTTGCCGGTCTCGGCCAGATAGAGCTTGGAGAAGTTGGTGATCTGGAATTCGAAGCTGGGCTTGGTGGGGTCGTTGGTGAGGAACGAGGCCCCGGTGTTGTCGAGCAGTTGAGTGCCGAAGTGGGGGATGGTCTCGGCGGCGATGGTGGGATCGCTATTGACGACGGCGTCGGCGACCTGATAAGACTTCAGCCCTGGATTGGTGGCCGCGTCGGTGGTGGCGGGGCTGGCGATCCCCGCGACGACGGTGGGTACGTTGTCGCCCTTGAGGTCAAGGAAGACCCCCATGCTCTCCGAACCGCCCAGGTATGGGAAGTCCATGAAGGTGGGGCGGAGCGCCTGGACGGCCGGGCTGACGGTGCCGCCGTCGCCGTTGTTGTCGGTGTCGCCGGCCAGGACGGGGAAGCCCGCCCGGGGGTCTCCGGCCGCGGCCTGGTTGTCCGGTTGCTGGATGGCGATGCTCAACACGTCGTCCGACGGCGTGTACTGGAGCCGGATGCCGTTGATGGTCAGGCCCGAGACCTTGATCAAGGGCTGGAGATCGGTGGGGATGCCGGCGGGGCGGACCGTGCCGTTTCCGGGGTCCTGGAGGATCGCGACGCCCGGGCCGGATGGGCCGGGAATGTCTTTTGTAGCGTTTCCGGTGAAGGTGACGCTCAGGAGCTGCCGATGATCGAGGCATTCCAGCGCGATGTCGGTCCGGCGTGGTGGCTTCGGTCCGCCGCGTCGGCGCCGCCACGCTTGGACGGCCTTGCTCAGGAGTGATTGGAACGAGAACATCGCGCCATCGTCCTTTCTGGCGGGTTGGCGGGCCCCTCGGGGCCGATCACCCAACGGGAGGGGCCTCGGGAGGCGGGGCGGAGGATCCGCCCCGGACCGTGAGGACCGGCGGTGTAAGGATCGACCACTCGGGACCGCTCAACGGCGACCCCGCGGGACAAGACCGCGACGCGTCGTCGATCGGCCGGGCCACCGGAAACTGGGAACTCTTCGCGGAAGGAGACGCGTCATGGTTCGCCGCAGATTGCTGATCGGGGCCGCGCTGGCCTTGGGCCTCGCGGGGGCACGGCCCGCGACGGCCGGCCCCATCTCGTTTACCGGGAACGTCGAGACGGACATGGCGTCCTCGACACCCGGCGTCGTCACGATCGTCAACCATCCCTACCCCGGCACGAGCATCAGCAACCCGAACACTGTGTACCAGGCGCAGTGGATGACCGACCGGGGTTGGATCAACGGCTGGGATATCAAGGACATCCGAGCCAGCTACGACGCCGCCACCGATAGCCTCCAGATCGGCGTGAACTTCTTCGGGATCGCCGGCGACGTGGACGGCAACGGCACGCCCGGCGTCGCCGACCCGCAGCTGACCAAGGATGGCGGCCACGAGTGGGCCCACCTCGGCCAGGGGACCTCCAGCGACGCCTCGATCACCGTCGGGATCGACCTGGCCAACTCGGGCAAGCCGACGATCGTCGCCGGCATCGCCGCCGACAAATCGATCACCGGCCCGGGGATCGACGGCTTCACCGTCAACTACGCCAAGAACAGCTCCGGGGGCCTGAGCACGGCCTACGGCGCCTCGCTGAATGACCACAACGGCGGCCTGGCCTTCGATCCCTCGGCCGCCCACCCGGACTTCGAGTTCACCATCACCGGCCTGAGCAAGATCCCCGGGTTCGACCCCAAGAACGGCATCGGCCTGTCGGCCTTCGCCGGCGCCAGCGACGACGTGGACGTGGGCGAGGACTCGCTGCCCCTGACCCACATTTCGTTCGAGCAGATCCCCGAGCCGGCGACGATGCTCGCCTGGGGCCTGGTCGCCGGGGGCGCGGCCTGGCGAGGGGCCCGGGGGCGTCGCCGCCTTCGGCCCGATCCCGCCTGAGTCGTCCCGCGCGATCCGTCGCAACATCATCGCCCAATCGCCCTCCCGGCGCGAGGCGGAGGCCCGATCCGTCGGGCATCCGCCTCTTCTTTTCGGCCCGGGACGGGCCCCGAGTCCCGGCGATTCGCCGCCGACGCCGCCCCGCGATCGCCCCGGCCGTCACAGGCGGCATCCCTTACCAGGCGGGCCGCCGCGGCCCCCGCATCGGGGGCGAGATCGCCCGGATCGGGGCCTCGACGCCCCTTGAGGGGACCGGGCCCGCCGGTTACCCTGGCCGGAGGAGGGGCGACGCCTCGCCGCCCCGCTTCGGCGACCGATCGACCGTGGAGCCCGCCTCCCATGAGCCGCACCCTCTTGTCGCTCGCGGCCCTCGCCCTGATCGGGGCCTCACCTCGCGGCGACGATCCCCCGGCACCGAAGCTGGCCATGACCCCGGCCATCCCCTGCGTCTCGATCGCCGGGTTCGAGGACTTCGTCCCCCTGGACGAGGTGGTCCTGACCCGCGACGAGAAGCTCCTCCTCTATTACAAGCCCCGGAATTATCGCCACGAGGTCGTGGGCAAGGAGTACCGCGTCCACCTCGTCGAGGACGCGAGAATCCGCCGCAAAGGGGAGAAGGCCGTGATCCAGAGCAAGGACAAGCTCCTGGAATACAAGGGCAAGAGCAAGCAATTCCCGGCCAACGTCTACCTGACCAACTCGATCTCGCTGAAGCCCCTGCCGCCGGGCGAGTACGACCTGGAGATCATCCTCCGGGACGAGATCGGCAAGGGGCCCCCGGCGACCCAGACCGTCCGGTTCCGGGTCAAGGCGGCCCCGGCCGCGGGCTCCCCGGCCGAGTCGAAAGACAAGGCCACGGAGAAAGCCAAGGGGAAGGATCCCGAGGCCGACCCGGGCCGGGACCGCTGAGCCCGCGCCCCGCCCCGGGGCCCGGCCGTCGCAAAATATCTTGAAATTCATATATTTGAGTATCGATAACCTGTTGAATTTCAGGGCCGTTCCTGGTCCAATGCTCGGGCGGGCGAGATCGCGAGACGGCGGCCGGCTGGGGCCTCGACGACGATCGCCCCGGGGGCCAGAGCATCATGAGGGCGGACGAGGCGGCCGATCCGGGCGGGGATCGGCGCGAGGGTGAAAGCCACGACCGAGCGGGCGGCGGCGACGCGCTGAGGAGGTCCGAGGCGCTGCTCCGCGCGGTCTTCGAGAGGGCGCTGGACGCCCTGATCCTCGCCGACGACCGGGGCGTGTACCTCGACGCCAACCCCGCCGCCGCCTCGCTGTTCGGCCTGCCCCGGGAGGCCCTCCTGGGCAAGACGATCGCCGAATTCGCCGGCCCGGACTTCGACGTCCCGGCGGCCTGGGACGCCTTCCGACGCGAGGGGACCGCCCGGGGGGAATTCCGCCTGTTCCGCCCCGACGGCTCGATCCGCGAGACCGAGTACGCCGCCTCGACCGACGTCGTGCCCGGCCTCCACCTCTGGGCCGTCCGCGACGTGACCCAGAGGGTCCGGGCCGAGGACGCCCTCCGGAGCAGCGAGGGGCGGTTCCGCCGGGTCCTGGAGAGTTCCCGCGACGTCATCTATCAGCTCAACCTGACGGAGCGGACCTACGACTACGTCAGCCCGTCGATCCGGGACGTCCTGGGGATCGACCCGGAGGAGGTGGCGGCCGGGGGGCTGGCCGGGATCCTCCAACGGGTCCACCCCGAGGACCTCCGCCAGCTCCGGGACGTGGTGGACCGGCTGATGGTCCCGCGTCCCGAGCTCGATTACGGGCCGATCATGGAATATCGCGCGCTCGTCCCGGGCAAGGGCTGGCGGTGGATCAGCGACAACGGGGCGGCGATCCGCGACGCCGGCGGGATGCCCGTGGCGATCGTCGGCAACGTCCGCGACGTGACCGAGGAGAAGCTCGCCGCCGACCGGCTCCGCGACCTCTCCCGTCGCCTGCTCCGGGCCGAGGAGGAAAGCCGCCGGCACCTCGCCCGCGAGCTCCACGACGAGATCGGCCAGGCGCTGATGGCCATCAAGCTGAACGTCCGCGCGGCCCTGAGGGACCCGGCCGGGCCGGGGTCGGCCCGGGGTCTGGCCGAGGTCCTCGCCCTGGTCGATCGCACGATCGCCCAGGTCCGGGACATCTCGCTGGACCTCCGCCCGTCGATGCTCGACGACCTCGGCCTGGTCGATGCCCTGCGGTCCCACGTCCGGGGCTTCGCCCAGAGGTCGGGCCTGGACGCCCGGTTCTCGGCCGAGGGGGGCATCGGCCGGCACGAGCCCGACGTCGAGACGGCCTGCTACCGGATCGTCCAGGAGGCGCTCACCAACGTCGCCCGGCACGCCTCGGCCCGGTCGGTCCGCGTCGAGCTGTCCCGGGCCGGCGAGCGGCTCCTCCTGGTCGTGGCCGACGACGGCGACGGGTTCGACGTCCCCTCGGCCACGGCGCGAGCCACCGGCGGGGAGAGCCTCGGCCTCCTGGGGATGGGGGAACGGGCCATGCTCGTCGGGGGGACCCTGGCGATCGTGTCGACGGCGGGCCGGGGGACCGAGCTCGTCGCCGAGTTCCCGATCGGGTCGGTTCCCCCCGCCCGGATCCCCTCGGAGGGCCCGCCGTGGACGTGATCCGGGTCCTCCTGGCCGATGACCACACCCTGCTCCGAGCGGGCGTTCGTGCGCTGCTGGAGGACCTGCCGGGCGTGGAGGTCGTCGCCGAGGCGGCCGACGGCCCGGAGGCCCTGGCCCGAGCGATCGAGCTTCGCCCCGACGTCGCCCTGCTCGACATCGCCATGCCCGGCCTCTCCGGCCTGGACGTCGCCGCCCGGCTCGCCCGGGACTGCCCCGAGGTCCGCATCCTGATCCTCTCCATGCACAAGGATGAGGCCTACGTCCGCCGGGCCATCCTGGCCGGGGCCGCCGGATACCTCCTGAAGGATGCCGACACCGGCGAGCTCGGCCTGGCCCTGCTCGCCGCCGCCCGGGGCGAGACCTATCTCAGCCCCGCCGTGACCACCCACCTCGTCGCCGATTACCGCCGGCAGGCCGCCGCCGAGCCCGGCCCCTCCGACGGCCTGACCGCCCGGCAACGCGAGGTCCTCCGCCTCGTCGCCCAGGGCCGGACGACCAAGGCCATCGCCCGGACCCTGGGCATCAGCGCCAAGACCGTCGAGTCCCACCGGGCCGTCCTGATGGAGCGCCTGGGCATCCACGACGTCCCCGGGCTCGTCCGCTTCGCCCTCCGAGTCGGCCTGATCCACTCCGAGGACTGAAAAGGCTCACTTGCCCGGGGGGGCCAGCGAATTCCGCTTCACCTCGGCGAGCTTCGCCTCCAGGCGCCCGACCAGGGCCGTCAACCGGCGGTCCAGCGCGGCGCGGTCGGCGTCGGTGGCCGAGGGGATCGCCTCCAGGATCGCGTCGGCCTCCTTCTGGCCGTCGGCCAGCGTCTTGCTGAGGTCGGCCATCAGCTTCATCGACTCGGTGCGATTGGGCCGGAGCTTCGGGGCCGGATTGACCGGCGGGGTCGGCGCGGCCTCGGGGCCGTTCAGGCCGGACTTGTCCTCGGCGAACTTCATCGCGTCGGTCTTGAACAAATTCGGCCCGGTCGGGCTCGCGGCGAACTTGTACGCCTTCTGATACGCCTCCAGGACCCTGGCGCCGTCCCTCCTCTTCGCCATCCGATCGGCCAGCTTCATGGCGTCGGCGCGGAAGAGGTTGGGGCCGTCGGGCGTGGTCGCATACTTGTAGGCGCCTTGATAGACCTCCAGGGCCCGGGCCCCGTCGGGCCGGGCGGACATCTCCTCGGCGAACTTCATGGCGTCGGTCTTGAACTGGTTCGGGCCGTCGGGCGCCTGGGCGTACTGGAACGCCTTCTGATAGACCGAGAGGTCCCCCTGGCCCCTCGCCACGGCCCAGACCAGGCCCAACCCCACGGCCGAGACCGCCAGCACTCGTCGATGAGCCATCGTCGCCTCCCCGTCGCGAGAAGAACGGGCCCGCCCGTCGGGAGCCCGGGGATAGCTTCGCTCGGGAGCCGCGATCCTTGAAGGGCCCGGCGACGAAAATTGCACGATCCCGAGGCGCCCTCCGGCGAATCTCGTAGGGCAGGCCTCGGCCTGCCGTCGCCGGGCCGAAGCGGCAGGCCGAGGCCTGCCCTACGAGATTCGCTCGGGACCGGCGTCGAGCCGATCGCTCCCGGCCCTGACCCGTCCCTCGCGAGTGGCGAAGAACGCCCGGCCCGCCAATCCGCCGAGGGCCGCCGCGATCAGGGCCCAGAGGCAATGGCCGATCTTTCGGAACGGGATCAGGGGGTCTTCATCCTCGGAGATCAGCGAGGTCGAGGACGTCGCCGTGATCACGAGCAACCCGTCCCGGACCCGATAGGTCAGGTCCAGCTGCTTCAGGAGCAGCTTCAGCGATTTCTTCAGCGGGACGCCGTCGAGCTTCAAGGTGATCGGCGAGGCCATCGATTGCTGGGCCTCCCGGAGGCCGACCGGATCGACGAAGATCGGCAGGCCCTGGGGCATGTCCGCGCCGGTCGTGGCCGTCTTGATGGACTGGAGGACCTGCGCCAGGGGAGTCTCCTGGTCGAACGGCATCGGCACTTGCTCTTCAAGTTTCCGCAGGACGGCCCGGCTCGAAGCGTCGCCTCCGGACGGATCGAGGAGACCTCGGGGCATGGTCCCCCGCTGGTAGGCGTGGAGGCTCGGCTCGATCATGTCGAGGATCTCCGTCGTGATCAGGGTCGGATGCTCGGTGGACTCGAAGACCGCCCCGCCCTGCTTCGTGACCCGGAACACTCGGTGATCGACGGGCCTCCAGAACCACTCGGCGCTCATGGCGAGGTAGCCCGACCCCATCAGGGCGAACCCCACCCAGAACGCCCGCCGCGCCCCTCGCCGATAGACGATGCCCAGGACCGCCGACGCGAGGAGGGCCAGCGTGAGCACCCAAACCAGCCCGGCCCACCCCTCCGAGGCGAACCTCAGCGACACGAACCCGACCGCCACGAAGAACACCAGGGCCATCAGCCCCCGGATCGACACGCGGAACGGGCTCATCCCGAGGCTCCCGGGAGGGTGGTCTCTCGCGGCGATCGCTCCCCCTCATCGCGGGTGGCGAAGAAGATCCGGCCCGCCAGGCCGCCGAGGAGCGCCGCCAGGAGCGCGAAATACGCATGGCCGATCCGGCCGAACGATTCCTTGGGGGACCCTTCGTCCAGGGTGTCACTCGTGATCGTCAGCAGGCCGTCCCGGACCCGATAGGTCAGGTCCAGTTGCCTGAGGAGGAGTTGCAGGCTCACCCTCAGCGGCACGCCGTCGAGGTTGAGCTGGATCGGCGAGGCTAACGTCTTCTCGGCTTCCTGCAAGCCCACCGGATCGACGTAGATCGGGATGCCCTGGGGGAAATTCGGATCCACAGTCGCGGTTTTGATGTAATGAACCACGTCCTCAAGCGGTGTCTCGTTGGGAAACGGCATCGAGAAGGGCGCCTCCAGCTTGTCGAGGATTCGCTGGCTCTTTCCGTCGGCCATCAGGCGGCCGAACATCCCGGAGGATACGGCGGAGCCCTGGTCCCGGTGGAGGCTCGGATAGAGCCAGTCGAGGAATCTCGTGGTAACCAGCGGCGGGTGCTTGTACTCGCTCCCCCAGATCCCCGACCCCATGGTCGGCCTCGTCCGGGCCTCGATCGTCTGCCAGAGGAAGTCCGTCGAATAGGCGATATATCCCCAGCCGAGCAGCACGAACCCCACCCAGAACGCCCGCCGCGCCCCTCTCCGATAGACGATGCCCAGGAACGCCAGGATGAGGACCCCGAGTGTCATCATCACGACCAGCCCGGCCCACGTTTCCGAGGCATACCTCAGCGCCACGAAGCCGAAGGCCACGAACAGCACCAGGGCCATCAGCCCCCGGATCGAGACGCGGAACGGGCGCATGGGACGGCTCCGGGAATGGTGGGATCTCGCAACGAATTCACCCCTTCGACGCCCCCGCTCGCCCCGAGTTCCTTCGCCGGTCCCCGATCCCGTCTCGTCACTTCGACAGGCGGACGAACCCGGCCTGTTCGAAGTGCCCGTCGGTCGTCAGGGCGTCGGTGATCCCCCGGTCGTCCATCACGACGAAGCTCGCGCAATCGACGAGGCTCCAGTCCTTGTCCGGCCTCTTCTTGAGGAGGTCCCAGGCCCGGGCGTCGAGCTCGGGCGTGATGTGGACGACCCGGACCCACGGGAGCGACCGGATGGTCTCGGGGATCGACCATTTCTGCTCCCGGGCCCCTCGGCCGCGACTCATCAGCGGGGCGACCAGCTCGGCCAGGACGTAATTGGTCGTGACGACGGTCCTCGCGGAGTTATGCCAGCGACGGAGAAGGGCCTGCGCCTTCAGGTGATGGGGTTCGGTCGCGACGAAGAACGTCATCCAGCCCGAGGTATCGCCGAACTCCTCAAGCATCGCGATCATCCCGCGATCCGACGACGGCCGGCGCCAGTCGCTGAGGTCTGACCGGGCCGGAAACATCGCCGAACAGGTCGTCATGTTCCCTGGCCGCCTGCTCTCCTTCGACCCGGACCGTTCCGGCCAGCTTCAAGAGCGGGTCTTGATCGTGCCGTCGGATGCCTCCGACCAAAAGGTCTCCGGCGGCCTCTTCCGGGGTCTGGAGTGTCAGCCCGGCGATCCGGGCGAGCGCCTCGAACACCTCGTCGGAGAGACTCCATCGTCAGGGAGCGGGCCATGATTTGTTACCTCCACCGGGCCGATCGTCCGCCCCGGCACTCCGCGGCCGAGGCCCCCGGGCCATTCTACCCGGGCCGCTCCAAGAGGTGATACAATCGCCGCCATGAACGTGATCGTGATCGCCTGCAATGCCCTGCACCTGGGATTTCTCGGCACCTATGGGAACTCGTGGATCGAGACGCCCCACCTCGACCGCCTGGCGGCCGAGGGGGTGGTCTTCGACCATCATTTCGCCGAGAACCTGACCACCCTGCCCACGCGCCGGAGCTGGTGGACCGGCCGCTACGGGTTCGCCGACCCCGATTCGGGCTGGACCCCGTTGCGGCCCGACGAGGTCATCCTGCCGGACTTGCTGTTCCGCCACGGGGTCCGCTCGGCCCTGATCTCGGACGTCCCGATGCTCCGCGAGGCCGGCAGGGGCTTTGGCCGGGGGTTCGATGACGTGGTCTGGGTCCGGGGCTCGGGCTATGACCCGCTCATCCCCGAGAATGACGCTCGGGCCCGGAACGTTCGGGTCGAGGACGAGCCCGGCTTGCGGCTCCCGGACGCCGACGACCCGGATTTCGACCTCTGGAAAGGTCGCTGGGAGCAATATCTCCGCAACCGCCGGGTCTTGAAGTTCCACGAGGACGAGGAAACGACCGGCGTGGCCCGGACCGTCTCGGCCGCGATCGACTGGCTCGATCGGCAGGGCCGCGACCCCGAGCCGTTCTTGCTCTGGCTCGACCTGTTCAGCCCCCACGGGCCGTGGGACCCTCCCCAGCCGTACCGGGACCAGTACGCCGCCGCCGAGCCCGACGAGTTCGAGGCCGGCGAGGAGGGGGACCTCGTCGAGGAGGAAGACGACGAGGACCTCGACCTCGAAGAGGTCCGCGTCCTGATCGACGTCCCGGCCGGGGCCGTCGGCGACGTGATCGACGAGCCCGAATTGCTCCGACTGCGACGGACCTACGCCGGGGCCGTGACCCTCCTGGATGCCCAGGTCGGCCGGCTCCTGGAGGCGATGAGGGGTTCGGGCCGTCTGGACGACTCGCTCGTGATCTTCACGGCCGACCAGGGGGAGCCCCTGGGCGAGCACGGCTACGTCCGCCGGTTCCGGCCGTGGCTCTATGAAGAATTGATCCACACGCCGTTGATCGTCCGCCTCCCCCGGGGCGAGGCGGGCGGGACGCGGTGCCCGGCGCTGGTCCAGCCGGTGGACCTCCTGCCGACGGCCCTCGCCGCCCTGGGCCTGCCGCCGAGCGACGACGCCCACGGTCACGACCTGATGCCCCTGGCGCGGGGGGAGGCGTCCAAGGTCCGCGATTATGCGTGCCTCGGCATGGACGTCGAGGAATTCGCGATCCGCACCCCCGGATGGCACCTCACGGTGCCCATCGAGGCCGATCCGGACGACCCGCCCCGGGGCCCGAGCTCTTCGGAAGCCCGAGGACCGATGGGACCAGAACGACGTGGCCGCCGAGAACGCGGACGTCGTCGAGGCGCTCGAACTAACCCTCCGCCGGTTCGTGGCGGCCGTGGAGAGGGACTCGCTGGCGTCCCTGCCCCCTCTGCGAGTGCCGGAACGGGCCTGAAGCCCTGCGGTCCGGGAGCATTCGGAAACAAATGGGGACTGGCTTGCTCCGTGGAAAACCCCGTTGAGAATGAGGAAATGAGTAGGTCCGACTTCAGTCGGGCCTTCACGGAGTCAAGGCTTGTACATTGATTCACGGTTTGATGGCACACGCCGGTCTTCTTAGGTCAGGCCTCGGCCTGCCCTCTTCGCGGATCGGCAGGCCGAGGCCTGCCCTACATGGGTGCGACCCGGTCGTGACCTGCTGAAGGCCCGACTGAAGTCGGACCCACTCGATCCTTCCGTTTCTCCGAGGTTTTCGACGGAGGATGCCGGTCCCCATCGTGGTGTTCAGGATTCTCACGGACCGCCGCGGAGCCGGGACAGGAACCGGGGCCGCCAGGTCCATCGGGCGACTTTCTGGGTCTCGGGGTCGGCCTTGGGCGGGTCGAGGGCTTCGCCCTTGCCCTTGCCCGTCTCCGAGGCGTAATAGGTGGCGGGGAAGGTGACCGGGGGCAGGCCGGGCGGGAGGGCGTCTCGGGTGGCTCGGACCCGGGGGAGCCTCGGTCGCCCGGCGAGGGCGGGGTTGCCGCCGGTGTCGGGGTCCTCGGGGACTTCCGGCTCTCTCAGGGCGACCTCGCGAGAGATCGGCTTGCGGGGTCGCGCCTCGGCCTCGGGCGCCCGGGGAGTCTCGGGCCGGGCCGGCACCGCCGAGGGTTCGACGGACGGGTCGGCCGGGGGCGGGACTCGCTCCAGCTCGGGCTTCGCGGGGGCCTCAAGCTGCTCCGGAGCGGGCCCGGTCCTGGGCTTCGCGGGGGCCTCGGATTCGGATTCCTGGGCGATCCGTTCCAGGTCGGCGGCGGTCGAGGGCTGCGGCCCGGTGATCGGGGCCGGAGGGCTCGGGGCGTCGGCCGGGGGCTCGACGACGGGGGCCGGCGGGCGGTCCTCGGAGACCGCCAGGATCGGCGTGACGGCCGAATCGGACCGGGCCTCGTCCTCGAGGGCCCGGACGGTCCGGGCCTCGGAGTCGGCGGAGGGCCGGGTGGCCGTCCAGTCGGACCTGGGCTTGCGGATCGTCGGGTCGAGGTCCGGGACCGGCGGCATCCTCCTCTGGGCGACCGAGGCGACGATGGCCGTCGGCCGGGAAACCGGCTCGGGCGCCTCCGGGGGCGGAGGGGCGACGAACCGGGGATCGACCTCGGCCACCAGCGCCGCCGTCGCGAGCAGAGGGGATCGAGAGGCGGCCCGGGGCGGCGTCCGGGAGGGAGCGGAGGCCGACGCGGCGGCGGAGGCGGAATCCAGCTCCGGCGGGGCGCTTTCCCGCAACGGTTCGGCCGGGGGAGGCGCGGCCGGGGTCCGGGCCATCGGGGCCCGGAAGAACCGGGGCCACTCTCGCTTGCGGGGCGGGGGGGCGGCGGCCTCGGCCGTGATCTCGCCCGGGGGCGGCGACGGCATCGCGGTCCCGGCGTCCCCGGGGTCGATCAGGGGCGGAGGGCCCGGCGGGAGGGCCGTCGAGGACGGCGCCGGAGGCCCGTTCAGGCCCGGGAAATACCGGGCGATCCGCTCCCCGATCGGGTCGCGACGGGGGTGGAACGGGTCGGCCGCGACCGCGATGGCCGGGGGCGTCCGGGTCCACGACCGGGCCGACAGCCCGTCGGGCCCCGAGGCGCAGCCGGCCCCGGCGACGATCAGACCCAGCGCCAGGATGGACCGAACCCGATTCATGGCGACTCCCTCCGCCCTCGACCGATCGCCGGGGGGCGGCCTCATGCCGCCCCGGCCTTTCCTCAAGCCTTCGCTGAGTCTCCATCGGCCGATGAGCCGGGGGGCGGCCCCTCGATTCGGCCCCCGGGGCGGCCGGGGGCGAGACATAATTCGGCTATCCGGTACAATCGGTCCGAGCGGCCCGGGGAGTCGAGCCGATCTGCGGGCCTGTTCCGAATGGTCCTTGCCCCGTCGAACGCGGGAGGAGGTCCGACTTCAGTCGGGCCATCCGCCCGAGAATTCGGCTTGCAGGCCCGGCTGAAGTCGGACCTACTGAGCCCATCGACCGGGCGGGGACGCGTCCCGGACGGCCTCGGAAACGATCTCCCGGGCCCCGAGGGCGCCGACCCCTGCCGTCGTCTCCGTCGTAGAAACACGGGAGGGCCGACCGGCCCCCTCGCCCCGACTCTCCCGGGAGCCTTGCCGATGGTCTCGCCCGATGCCGCCGAACGCTTCCTCGCCTGCCCCTGGATCGAGCAGATGGACAGCGCGACCCGCCAGGAGGTCCTCAACGTCCTGGTCGAGTCCCGGGCCCCGGCCGGCGCGGTCCTGCTCGCCCAGGGGCAGCCCAATGACCACATCGCCTTCCTGATCGACGGCCGGGCGACGGTCTCGCGGGTCACCGAGTCGGGCCGTCACGAGACGTTGACCTCGTTGACGGCGCCGTCTCTGTTCGGCCTGACCTCGTTCTTCCGCCCGAGCCCCTCCGGGCTTCTCGGTCCGGGCCGACACGCCGGTCTGGGTCCTCACCCTGGACCACCACGCCCACGACCTCCTGAGGAGGGCCGACCCCCGGGCGACCGAGGAGATCGCCCTGGCCGCCGTCCGCATCCTGGCCGACCGCTTCGACCTCCTGGACAAGCGGATGACCGCCGACATGGCCGAGCACCCCGACGGCCACCCCAAGGCCACCGAATGGGCCGAGTTCCGATCGCGCCTGTTCGAGGAATCGAGCATCTGATCGGAGGCCCCGGCCTCAGCGGATCAGCCGGGGGGCCCCGTCGTCGATCGTCCCGGCTTCGCGGAGGGTCAATCGCACCCGGCGGACGGTCCGGCCGTCCCAGTGCGGCAGGCGATCGAGCGAGACGGCCCACTCCGCCCGGGGGCGCGACGGGTCGGGCCTCCAGCGGATGCTCCTCGCCTCGGTCCACTTGCCCGGGCGGTCCGACCACCAGACTTCCACCGCCGAGCTTCCCGGGAGGCTCAGGGATTTCGCCTCCGGCGAGTCGCCCGAGAGCTCATACTCGACGAACGCCGGAGGGCCCGAGGCCGACCACCTGTGACCCGGTCCTCCCGGCTTCAGGCCCAGGGTCTGGACCAGGTGCCCCTCGGCCACGGCCTGGCCCTCCCCGACGGCGCGGAGGTAGGGCGAGGCGTCCATCCCCCCGCAAATCGCCTCGCGGTCGGCCAGGCCCAGCGAGCCCAGGAGCACCCCCCGGACCTCGGCATCGGCGATCGAGGGCGTCTCCACGGTCGTCGGGAACATGGTCAGGGCGTTGAATTCGTGGTCGAACCAGCGGGTGCGGATCGGGTCGAGCGCCCGGAGGGCCTGGCCCCGGGTGATCCCCCTGGACCGCGCAGCTCGCCGAGGCGGTCGATCGCCGCGAGGGTCCGCGCCTGGTCGCGGAACAGGAAGAACCGCGAATGGACCTTCATCCTCGGCAGGTTCACGCCGAGGAGGACCGCCGCGATCGCCAGGAGGACCGCCGGGCCCGTCCGCGATCGGTCCAGGCGGGCCATCGCCGGCCCGATCGCGGCCGAGAGGATCAGGACCAGCCCCACGGCCGGGAACAGATGGTAGCGCTGGAGCGCCAGGATCACCCGCGAGCCGGCCGTCGAGCGGACCCCGAACGTGATCGCGTAGCCCGAGGCGATCAGGGCCAGGCCCACCAGGAGCATCGGCCGGGCCGCCGGCCTCTTCGCCGCCAGGACGAGGACCGCGACGGCCAGCGCCGCGCCCAGGGCCAGCGCCGCCGCGTCGGGAACGAACCGTTCGAGGCTGGGCAGGCCGACCATCCCGGGCAAGAGCACGTCGATCGGGGCGCAGCCGACGTTGCGGAGCCCCGCGACGATCGCCACGTTCCGTTCCAGGCTCTGCGAGAGGACCTCGCGATAGCCGAACGTCTGGCAGATGGCCAGGTAGGCGAGCGTGCCGACCATCGGCGCGACCGAGCCGGCCAGCCGGCCCCGCCACGTCCCCCGCCCGGCCAGGATTCGCAGGCCCGCCGAGGGGCCGGCGAGGAGGCCGATCGCCGAGAACGCCGGCGCCACGGCCGAGGCGACCGCCGACCCCGCCAGCCCCAGCCACCGCCTCCGCCCCGGATCGGCTCGCCCGGCGAGGTCCAGGGCGGCCACGGTCCCGGCCAGGGCCCAGGTGAAGCTGCTGGCGGAGTACCAGTAGAGGGTCTCCGACGCCACGGCCGTCATCGCGGTGACCATGACGGCCAGCCACGCCGCCGATTCCGAGCCCGCTTCGCGGCGGACCAGCCGGAAAATCAGGATCAGCGCCACGACCCAGGGCACGACCGACGCCAGGGTGAACGCCAGGGGGGCAACCGGCAGCCTCCGCCCGGCCAGGCCCCAGGTCGTCCACGACACGACCTCGAACAACGGGGCCATGTGCTCGTTGAACGGCCGGAACAGCAGGGCCCGGAGCGGGCTTTCTTGAAGGTGGGAGATCCGGACCACGTCATCGGAATAGAGGCTGGGGTGGGCGGCCCTCAAGGAGGGCGGGACGATCAGCAAGGCGAGCAGGGCCGCCGGGACGAGCCGGCGGCCGGGGAGGCGAGCTTCGGGACCGGGCATGGACGGTCGCTCCGCGGGTCCGGGGCGTGGGGCAGGGTCTCCATCTGAGTAAGAGGGTCGGTCCTGGGGGGGGCGGCCTCGAACCCGCTCGGCCCGGGATTGTCGAGATCCTCGCCGTCCTGTCACGCCCAGATTCCCCCCGGAGGACCCGCCCCGACCCGGCCGGATGGCGAGACCCTGGGGGTGGGGCAAACGGTGATGGGCCGACTCTTCCGAAAGTGACGAAGATTCGGGCGCTCATCTTTCGCAGATCCCCGGGACTGCCCGACTGTGACGATCGTCACGACCGGACGACGTAAGTCCTTGCTAGAAAACGGGAAGGGCGTTCAAGGCGATTCGCGGGGAAGACGATACAACGGTTGGCTCGCCACGGTTCGCCACGGCGAGGACTCGGGAGCACCCCAACGGGGGTGCCGTCCGGGGGGTGCGGCCTTCGGGCCTCGGGCGCGGGAACGCCCGCCTTCGGACGGCGCCGGACAGATCCAAACGAAGTGGGAGGGCCTGCCGCGACCGGCCGGCCGGATTTCGTGGCCCCTCTCTCAGACCAAGCTTGCCAAGGAGAACCGTCTCCCATGTTGAAGCCCCTGTCTTTGAGCGTCAGCCTGGCTGTCGCCCTGGGCGCGTGCAGCCTGAGCCTCGCCGGTGGTCACCTGAAGACCTATGCGTCGGGCCAGTGCGAGACCGTCGCCAGCCCGCAGTCGGTCGTCCCCTCGGCGCAGAGCATCGGGGAAGGCTGCGGCGAAGTCTGCGGCCCCGTCGCCAAGAAGTCCTGCTTCGGCAACCTCTTCAAGCACAAGCCCAAGACCTACACCTACGAGTGGGTCCTGAAGAAGAAGCGTTGCGGCGGCCTCTTCGGCGGCGGCTGCGGCACGGCCACGGCCGGCGGCTGCGAGTCCTGCGGGACGGCCCTGCCCTCGGCCCAGTACCCGAGCAGCCAGTCTTATGGCAGCGCCCAGTACCCGACGACCTACAGCGCCCCCCAGGGCAGCTACAGCGCCCCGCAGGCCGGCTACAGCGCCCCGCAGTCCGGTGGCATGACGGCCGCCCCGGCGGCCGCCGCCGCCCCGACGATGGAAGCCCCCCCGGCCCCCGAAGTCGCCCCGGCCCCGGCTCCCGCCCCGGCCCCGCCGACCAACCCCGCCCCCGCCCCCCCGGCCCCGGCCCCGCCGACGGCCTCCAACGGCGGCCTCCAGCTCCTGCCCTCGGGCAACTGAGACTCGATCGGCCCCAAGCCGTTCGATCGATCGAAGCCCACGCACCCTCGCGGTGCGTGGGCTTTTTTTCGTGGGGTCGGAGTGCGGGGTGAGGGTCGATGGGCGGGCGGGGCCCGCCGCCGGTTGGCGCATTGCATGCACCCTGCTTGATGGGAGGCCGGCGCCGACGGCTTTGCTTCGGCAGTGCGAATTGACAAACGGCGCCGATTGTGGATAACACTGGCCGCGCAGGATGCGATGGGCCTCGCTCCCAAGGATGGGACGACGGCCGACCTCGATCGCTCCGCCTCGGCGGATCGACGGGATCGGCCCCGATCGACGGGCCCTTTGCCGTCCGCCGATTTGCTCTTGCGACCGGATCGATCTTCCCGGCCGGTTCGGAGTCTCGCGCCGTCGCCGATCTCGGCGTCCGGCGGGTGGGCCTCCGATCGGCCGCCGAAGGCTTGGCCGGGGGGCCGGAGGAGAGACGATGCGGACCGATTCCACGCCCCGGACCGACCCCTCGCTGGACCGGCTCCCCTCGCGGGTCCGGCGGGCCTGGCGGTGGCTCTCCGGGCGGAGCCCCCAGGTCAGGATGGCCGTCGCCGGGGCCGCCCTGATCGCCCTGATCGCCGCCGGCTACGTGGCCACGACGGCCCCCGAGCCGGTCGAGACCGCCTGGCTCCACGGCGACCGTCCGTTGACGCCCGAGGAGCTGGAGGCCGTCCTCGCGGCCCTGAGCGAGGGGAAGATCCCCGCCTCGGCCTCCGAGCGGGGCCGGGTGGCCGTCCCGGCGTCGCGACGCGGCGAGGCCCTCGCCCTGCTCGCCCGCAAGAAGGTCGGCCCCAAGGGGTTGCGAGAACTCCACGAGCAGGCCGTGGCCGCCTCGCCCTGGGAAGGACCCGCCGAGAGGGCCGAGCGCCAGCAATGGCTCAAGACCCAGGAATTGGAGGTCGGCCTCGCCAAGCTCCCCGGCGTCGCCTCGGCCGAGGTCCGGATCAATCGGGCCGCCGGCCACGGATTCGGGCCCAAGGCCCCGAAGGTCGCCGCCATCGTCTGGCTCCGCCCGGCCGACGGCGAGCCCCTGCCGCCCCCGACGATCAAGAACGTCCAGGCCGTCGTCAAGTCGTTCGAGCCCGACCTGCCCGACGACGCCCTGTCGATCTTCGACGAGTCCGGCCAGGCGTACCTGATCGCCGGCAACCCCGAGGCCGGCCAGGAGCTGATGGCCCACGCCCGCGAGGAGCAGTTGCGGAGGCGGATCAAGCGCGACCTGGAGTGGATCGACGGCGTGAGGGTGTTCGTGACCCTCGACCCGATCGCCCCGGCCCCTCCCCATCGGGCCGAGAGCCGCCGGGCCCGGCCGCGACGCTCCCGCCGGGTCCCGTGGCCGTGAACCTCCCGGCGGAGGTCGCCGCCTCGGCCCCGGCCCCGCCTCCCTCGCCGACCCCTCCGCCCCCGACGGCCGCCGCGCCCCGGGCCACGGTCCTGGTCCAGGTCCCGATCAGCCACTACATCGACCGCTTCCAGAGGCTCCACCATCGCGACCCCTCGCCCGAGGACCTCCGGCCTTACGCGGCGAAGACCGAGGCGTCGATCCGGGCGACCGTCGAGCAGGCGATCCCGGCGGAGTTCGCCTCGATCCTCAAGGTCGATCGCATCGACGACCCCGGGCCCGAGCGGCCGTCGGTGGCCCCGGCCGACGCCGAGTCCCGGAGGGACCGGGCGTGGTGGCCGATCGCGGCCCTGGCCGCTTCGGCCGCCGCGGCGACGTTCGCGGCCGTGACCACCCGGAGGCTCCTGGGCCGACGGCCCGCGGTCGAGGCCGCCGCCCCGAGCCGGCCCTCGGCCTTCGAGGTCGGCGACTCCGCCGGGCCGGCCGAGAGGGTCCGCGAGCTCGTCCGGCTCGATCCCTCGGCCGCCTCGGGCGTCCTCCAGCGATGGATCGGGCGGGGAGGGACCGTCGGATGACCCCCCGGACCGAACCCGCGCCCTCCTCGGCGATCCCCTCGGCCTCGCCCCCGGCCGCCGAGACCGACCCCCTGCGGAAGGCGGCCATCCTGGTCGTCAGCCTGGAGCAGCCGCTGGCCTCGCAGCTCCTCGCGCACCTGGACCGCTCGGCCGTCGAGGCGGTCACCCTGGAGATCGCCCGGCTCGATCGGATCGCCCCGGCCGAACAACGTGCCGTCCTTGAGGAGTTTTACGGCCTGGGCCTCCGTCGGCTCCGATTTGTGTTCGACGACCTGGTGAGGCTGGACGATATAGATCTCAGGGAAGCGTTCCACGACGAGGACGCGCCGGCCTGGGCGGTGGCCCTGGCCGGGGCCTCGTCTCCGGTCCGGGCCAAGGTCCTCTCGGCCCTGGCGCCCGGGTCGGCCGCCGCCCTGAGGCGGGCCCTGGACGGGATCGGGCCGTTCCGGCTCGACGACGCCGAGGCCGCCCAGGCCGAGCTGGCCGAGCGCTTCCGCCGGCTCCACGACCACGGCCGGATCACGCTACCAGACCCCGACGGTCGGGAGGAGATCCTTGTCTGACCTCGTCGATTTCGAAGACCTCGGGCAGCTCGACGGCGGCGACCTGAGGGCCGTGTTCGGCCAGGTGAGCCTCGATCAGGTCCTCGCGGCCCTGATCGGGACCACCCCGGCCTTCCGCCAACAACTCCTGACGAAGCTCGCGCCGGCCTCCGCCGTCAAGCTGGAGAGCCGGGTCAAGACCCACGGCCCGGTGGCGTTCGCCACCGTCCAGGCCGCCCAGCGCGACCTGGTCGAGGCCCTCTGCCGCCTCAGCCGGGGCGGGCAGGTCGCCTTCGACGACCCGGCCGACATGGTGGCCTGACCGACCGCGACCCTCGGGCCGGCCTTCCGCCGCCCTCTCCCCCGCTTGCTTCGGGGGAGAGGGTCTACCAGGGCCTCACGACCACCCCTCCCCGGGGATCGTCCGGGGCCGTTTCCTCCTCGGTGGGCGATTCTTCCGAGGGGTTTGGGGCGGCACGGGTTCCGTCCTCGGAATCCGTGCCGCCCCAAATGCTTCCGGCCGAGAACCTCTCGGAAAAGGAAACGGCCCCGGGGGATCGTCGAACCGCTCTGGACGCGCCCTCCGAATCGTGTACCCTGACGCCGCCGGTCGTCCCGGAGGGCCTCGGGTGATGCGACAAGGAGCGTCGATGCCGCGTACGATCTCGCGACTCGCGGCGGCCGTCTGCGTCTTTTCGACGAGCTGGGGCCTCGGCCCGGGCCCTCGGGCCTCGGCCGACGAGCCGGCGCCGACGGTCGCCCTGCCGAACCCCTCGCGCCATCCCACGTCGCGACCCGTCGGCGGGAAGCCGGGGGCCTCGACCGGCTCGGGCGGCTTCTGGCTCGGCTCGGCCGGGGTGGCGGTCGCGTTGGCGGCCTTCGGAGGACTCAGCCTGGCGACGAAGAAGCTCCGCCCCTCCGGCGGCGACTCCCCCACGCTCCGCGTGGTCGGCCGGGCCGGGTTGTCGCCGAAGCACAGCGTTTATCTCCTCCGGGTCGGCGATCGCGTCCTGATCGTCGGCGCCGGGGGCCAGGGGCCGCCGTCGCTCCTGGGCGAGATCACCGACTCGAACGCCCTCGGCCGGCTGATCCCCGATCGCTCGCCCGGCGGGGCCGGAGGCTCGTCATGAAACGCCCCGGCCTGGCCGTGGGGCTGGCCCTGGTCGCCGTCGTCCTGATCGCCGGGGCCGACTCGCCCCGGGACGGGGATCGCGACGGTGACGGCGGGAAGGTCGCCCTCTCGGACTTCTCCGACATCCGGATCCCGCCCAGGCCCGAGCCCGTCTCGGCGCCGACGGCCGCCGTCCCCGCGC
The DNA here is from genome assembly GCA_963737655.1 of uncultured Planctomycetota bacterium. Taxonomy (GTDB): domain Bacteria; phylum Planctomycetota; class Planctomycetia; order Isosphaerales; family Isosphaeraceae; genus JAQGHR01. Next base: position 1,730,418 of record CAVTTN010000002.1, read on the forward strand.
CTCCTCCGGTGGCCGCGTCGATCCAGACCGTCGTCCTGTTCGCGTTGATCTCGCTCGCCCCGGCCGCCGCGCTGATGGTCACGGCCTTTGTGAGGATCAGCGTCGTCCTGACGCTCCTCCGCCAGGCGCTGGGCAGCCCCCAGGTCCCGGGCAATCAGGTGTTGATGGCCGTGGCGCTGCTGCTGACGGCCCTGGTGATGCGCCCGGTCGCCGAATCGGTGTATGAACGGGGGATCAAGCCGTATTCCGAGGGCCGGCTCGAACCGATCCCGGCGTGGGAGGCCGGCACCGGCCCGATCAAGGATTTCATGATCGAACAGATCTGCCGGACCCACCACGAACGCTACCTCTGGGAGCTGTACGACCGCACCAATCCCCCGGCCGGCACCCCGGAGCCGACGGACTGCTCGCAGTTCTCGCTCGGGGTGGTCGCCCCGGCGTTCCTCCTCAGCGAGCTGACGACCGCCCTGTTCATCGGCTTCGCGATCTACTTGCCGTTCCTGGTGATCGACCTGGTGGTCTCGGCCGTGCTCTCGGCGATGGGCCTGTTCATGATGCCGCCGTCGCTCGTGGCGCTGCCCCTGAAGCTCATCCTCTTCGCCCTGGCCGACGGCTGGATGCTCGTCGCCGGGATGCTCTTGAGGAGCTTCCTGTAGGGTGCATGAAATGCACCAGTCTGGATTCTTTGGTTTTGCAAGATCTGCATCGGAAGGGCGGCCCGGGGCCGCCGGGTGCCTGGTGCATTTCATGCACCCTACATGACGGTGCATTTCATGCACCCTACGGGGGATTCATGGATACGGTCATCGACTGGTCGCGGGAAGCCGTCCGGATGGCCTTGCTTCTCGGCGGGCCGATCCTGCTGGCGGCGCTGGTGGTGGGCCTGGTGGTGGGCGTGGTCCAGGCCGTGACCCAGATGCATGAGCCGGTCGTCGGCCAGGTGCCCCGGCTGATCGCCGTGGCGGTGGTCGTGTTGCTGGCCCTGCCGTGGCTGATGGCGACGTGGGTCGGCTACGCGAGCGAGTTGATCGGCTCGATCCCGGACCGTCTCTGAGGCGAGGGAGCGTCTGCCGATGGGCCGGACCCTCGACTTCTTGCTGGCGATCGCGGCCGACCGCGCCGGCGATTACGCGCTGATCGCGGCGAGGGTGGGCGGCCTGGTGGCGACGGCGCCCGGGTTCGGCACGTCGGCCCTGGGCTGGCGGGTCCGCGTGGGCCTGGCGATCGTCTTGACGCTGGCCGTCGCCCCGGCCGTGGGGCCGATCGCCACCCGGCCGGCGGGCTTCGAGGCGATCGCCCGGCTCGCCCTCGGCGAATTCGGCCTGGGGGCGGCCCTGGGGATCATCGCGGGCCTGGTGATCGCCGGGGCGAGGCAGGCCGGAGACCTCGTCGGGATGCAAGCCGGCCTCGCGCCGGCCAGCCTGATCGACCCCGAGGCCGGCGACGACCTGAACCCGCTGGGCCACCTGTACGGAGGCCTGGCCCTGGGCGTGTTCCTCGCGATGGACGGCCCGCTCGTCCTCGTCGGCTCGCTCGTCGAGAGCTACCGGGCGATGGGCGTCGGCGAGGTCGAGCTCTCGGCCGAGACGGTCGATCGGGCGTTCGCCCGGATCGGCTGGGGCCTGTCCCTGGCGATCCGGGCCGCCGCCCCGGCCGCCCTGGCGATGGCCATCGCCGGGGCCGCCCTCGGCCTGCTCGGCCGGGCGGCGCCGTCTCTGGGCCTGATCAGCCTGAGCATGCCGGCGAGGATCGCCCTCGGCCTGGTCCTGGCGATGATGGGCCTGGCGGCCCTCGCCGGGGTGTTCGAATCCGCGTGGATGGACGCCCTGCGGTTCGGGACCGGATAGGGCGGTTTTCGATGGCTTTCGATGGCTTTCGTAGGGTCCGCTCTTGCGGACCTCCCGGCGGCTTCTCGGATCGAAGAGGTCCGCATTAGCGGACCCTACAAAAACCTTGGCCAACCGTCCTGAGAGGAGCCGCCATGTCCGAAGACCGGACCCAGGCGCCTTCGGCCCGCCGTCGGCAGGAAGCCCGGGAGATGGGCGTGGTCGCCCGGAGCTCGGAGCTGACCGCCGCCGTGGGGCTGCTCGCGGCCGTGGCCTTGCTCGGGGCGTTCGGCGAATCGCTCGGCTCGGGCCTCGTCAACCTCGTCCGAGGCCCGTTCGTCGAGGGATCGATCCCTCCGTCCGACCCGTCGGCCGTCGTGGCGAGCGTCCGAGCGGCATCGGGGAAGGTCTTCGGCCCCCTGATCGGCCTCCTCGGCGGGACCGTCCTGGCGATGGTCGCGGCCCATCAGGCGCAGGTCGGCGGGATCTTCACGCCGGGCCGCCTCGCCCCGGACTTCACCCGGCTGATGCCCTCCTCCGACGGCGGCTTCCTCGCCCGAGGGGGTCGCGGCCTCTGGGGCCTGGCCAAGGCGGTCGTCGTCGTGGCCGTGGCGGCGTGGGCGATCCGGTCGCGAGGCCCCGAGCTCGCCCGCCTCGGCCATCTCGACCCGCCCGCCCTGATCTCGGCCGCCGGATCGATCGTCCGAAGCCTGTTCTTCGCGCTGGGGGTCGCCACGCTGGCCCTGGGCCTGATCGACCTGGCGATCCAGAGGGCGAGGGTCGAGGCCCTCCTGCGGACGACCCCTCAGGAGCAGCGCGAGGACCAGAAAGCCATCGACGGCGACCCCGCCGTGAAGGCCCGCCGCCACCGCCTGGCGAAATCCTGGAGGAGCGACCCGGGGGAGATCCTCGCCGGGGCGTCGCTGGTCCTGACCGGCCCGGGGAACCTCGCCGTGGTCCTCGCCGGAGGTCCCCCGCCGGGCCGGATCACCGTCCGGGGCTCGGCCCGGGGAGGCTCGGGCGCGACCCTCGCCAAAGCGGCGAAAAAGGCCGGGATCGGCACGATCGACGCCCCCGGGCTCGCCCGCCACTTCGCCCGAGGCGCCTCGGCCGGGCCGGCCCTGCCTCCCGAACTCGACGCCGAACTCACCCGGCTGTGGGTTCGCCGGGCCTCGGAGGGGCCGCCGAGGAGTCCAGCCGTGGCTCCGGATCGTCTCTAGCGGGGTCGAGGGCGGTTCCTGTAGGTTCCGCTCTTGCGGACCTCTTCGATTCGATGAGCTGCCATGAGAGGAGATGCGAAGAGGTCCGCAAGGGCGGACCCCACAAGAACCGCTGAGAGAGCCACGATGTTCGGGATCTACGACGACCAGGGAATCCGCTTCGAGTACCCGCCGGGCTGGGAGGTCGAGGTCACCGACGACGGCCCCCGCCGGGTCATCGCGATCGAGTCGCCCGACGGACCGGCGTTCGCCATGATCACCGTGGACGAAAACCGCCTCGCCCCGGCCGACATGGCCGACGAGGCCCTGGCCGCCATGCGGGACGAATACCCCACGCTCGAAGCCGTCCCCGCGCTGGACTCGATCGACGGCCAGAACGCGGTGGGCTTCGACGTCGAGTTCTTCAGCCTGGACATGCTCAACGCCTGCTCGATCCGCTGCTTCCGAACGCCGAGGCGGACCGTCCTGATCTTCGGCCAGTGGATGGAAGACGACGAGGACGACCCCGGGGCGGCCATCGCGGCGATCGCCCGCTCGATCGAGGAGACCGACGCCTGAATCGGTCGATCGGTTACAATGCCGTCAGGGCCGACCGACCGACGGAGGGACGACGATGGCTTCGGCGACCACCCCGCAGATCCGCCTGGACGACCGGGGCCGGGCGGTGATCGACGACACCCGCATGAAGGTGAAGATGCTGGTGCTCTCCCGGATCGCCCACGGCTGGGGGATCGACGAGTTGCAGACTCAATATCCCCACCTCTCCCGAGAGCAGGTCGAGGCGGCCCTGGTCTACTACGACGCCCATCGCGCCGAGATGGACGCCGAGATCGAACGGGAATATCGGGAGGTGCAGGAGCTGCGGGCCCGGCAATCCCCGAAACAGCCGACGCGGGAGGAACTGGTCGCCAGGTTGGAGGCGATGCGGGCCTCGGGCAAGCGGCCGTGAGCGTGGCCTTCTACCTCGATCACAACGTCGATCGCGCCGTGGCCGAGGGGTTGCGACTCCGGGGGGTGGACGTCCTGACCGCCCTGGAGGATGGGACCACGACCCTGGCCGACCCGGACCTCCTGGATCGCGCCTCCGCCCTCGGTCGGGTCATCGTGACCCATGACCAGGACTTTCTCCGGGAAGGTCCGGCTCGTCAGCGAACGGGCCGGACCTTCGCCGGCATCCTGTACGCGCACCAGCTCGACGTCTCGCTTGGCCGACTGATCGACGACCTCGAATTGATCGCGCAGGCCCAATCGCCCGAAGATTACGCGGGTCGAGTCCGCTACTTGCCTCTGTGACGCGGATAACGCTCGCCCTCTCTTGAGCCGGCCCGGGCCCGGGTCACGGGGTGAGCGACCCCGCCGGGAACATGGTTCCGATTCGGGGGCAGTTCTCGTCGAGCAGCGCGTCGATGTTCGCGAGCTCCAGCGACTTGCCGTAGGCCCGGAGCTTGTCGCGGGTGATGTCGCGGACGAACGGGATGTTCGAGACCGCCTGGAGCTTGATCCACCCGGTCAGCCAGCCCTGCTCGAAACTCTTTTGCAGGGGGTCCTTTTCGACGTTCGGCAGGTCGGCGATCCGCACGACGTCCACATTTTTCAGCAGGACCGGGGCGTCCTTGTCTACGTCCTTGGCGGTCAGGACCAGGGTCTTGTCCACGACCTGGGCCGGGTCGAAGCTGGCGTCGAAGGTGTCGTCGTCGGTGTCCACCGCCGTCCTCCAGGCCTCGATCTGCTGGGCGACGACGAGCATCTCCTGCATGACCCGCTCGTTGATGGCGTTCTGCCACTGCAAGGGGTTGGCGGGGATGGCCTTGATGGACGCCGGGCGCAGGGTCGCGCCGGCGGGGCCTCGGACCGCGAACTTGGACAGGTCCTTGATCCCGTCGATCAGGAAGATGGCCTTCGCGCCCTTCATGTCCGCGTCGCTGGTCCCGAGCTTCCTCATGGCGTTGCCGACCGTCGAGCCGGCCAGGGCGCCGACGCCCCCGCCGATGAACGCCAGGGCCAGCCCCAGCAGCATGTCCTCGGCGAGCTTGACCGTGGCGTCGATGTCCTTCAGGACCTTGTTGTGCGCCTCGAACGCGTTGCCGTAGGCGAGGGAGATGCTGCTGAGCCATCCGCTGATGTGGATCTGGGCGATCTGCACCTTGGCCACGGCGGTGTTGCACCGGGCGACGAACTGGGCCTTGGCCTCCGCCGTGCGGACGAAGAGGACCTGGGCGCCGATCTTCCGGGCCTCGGCCTTCAGGTCGAACGTCCCGGCCTGCATGTGCGCCTTGCCGGTCGCGCCGTGGGGGTCCAGGGGCACGTTCCATTCTTCCCACGTCTTGGACCCGGTCCACCGGGTGACCAGCTTCCCGTTGTCGATCTTCCAGGAGCCGGCGCCGGTCATCCCGTTGAGCGGGTCGCTCCAGTTCACGGCCCCCTGCGCGGTGAAGTTGTAGATCCAGTTCCATTGCTGGACGTGGACGTTCCAGCTGGAATCCGTCATGGTTTGCAGCACGGCGATCCTCCCCTTACCGTCCGTCCGATCGCGAGCCCCTCGCCACCGGAGGCCGGACGATCCGCCCGGGCGGAGGATTTCGAAGTCTCATTCATTCCAAGAACGAGCACCTCGCCCGGTTATTCCTCCGAATGATCCATGATTCCGAAAAAGCCCAACTCGCCCGGAGGGTCCGGGCGGGGCGGAGGGCGGAGTCGATCGAAGTCCGGCCGACCCGGGACGTTCGTCGGGTCGGCGAGCTTGCGTCATCCATCAGGGTGCATCGGATGCGCCCGGACCCGGGCCATCCAGGAGCATCAAAGCCCGATCCGCCAGGGCCTCGCCCCCGTGGGTGAAGACGTCGTGATGCCTCGCTCCGGGGATCTCGACCAGCTCGACCGGGCCGGCGAACGCGGAGGCCAGGCGCCGGGCGTTCGCGAGCCGGACGATCGGATCGGCCGTCCCGTGGAGGATCAGGGTCGGGATGCTCAGCTTCGGGGCGAGGTCGATCGGCCGGGGCTCGTGGAGGGAGACGCCGGCCAGGACCTCCGCCCGAGCCAGGATCGCCCCGGCGAACAGGCCCGGGAGCCTCATCCGGCGGAGCCAGCCCGCCACGGCGGCTCGGAGGTCGGCATAGGGGGCTTCGAGGACGAGGGCCCCGATCCTCGGGTCGAGCGTCGCCGCCCGGACCGCGATGGCCGCGCCCATCGACCGGCCCCAGACGAGGAGCCGGGGGTCCGGGCCGACCCGATCGCTCAGGGCGTCGAGCCAGGCGAGCAGGTCGTCGGTCTCCATCCCGCCGAAGCTCGTGAAATGGCCGAGACTTCGGCCCCGTCCCCTCGCGTCGATCACCGCCACGTTCAGCCCGCGAGCCGAGAGGGCCTCGGCCCGGTCCCTCATCGAGGATCGGTCCTCGCCGAAGCCGTGGAGGAGGACCGCCGATCGGGCTCCGGGCGTCCTGGAGCCGAGCCAGGCGCCCGAGAGATGCGTCCCGTCGGCGGCGGTCGCCTCGATCGGCTCCCACGGAGGGGGCTCGGCCTCGGTTCCGGCGAGCCTTCGGCCCGGCATCACCAGGGTCCACGCCCCCCACTCGATCACGACCAGAGCCAGGCAGAGCACCAGGCCGCCGACCAGCCCGAGGACCACCACGACCGCCGTCGGGACGATCGGGACGGCCATCGCCGGAGGGGCCGGGGCCGCCGGAGGAGGGTCGAGGAACCCGCCGACGGCCAGGCCGCCGGGGAGGAACCGGACGAGGATCGCGCCTCGGAGCCAGGTCCGATCCACGATCGCCCCCCGGCTCGCGACGGCGTCCAAAGTGTCGCGAGAGCCGGCCTTGGGCCGCGGCTGGCTGACGATCACCCGCTTCGGCTCGGCCCAGGCGAAGAGCCAGCCCGGGTTGGCGGTCCGGCCTCCGTGGTGAGGGGACAGCATGGCGTCGATCGGGATTTTCGGCCGGGCGACCAGCTCGGAGAGGCCGGGCCCGTCGAGGTCGCCGGTCAGGAGGAATCGGCGGCCGGAACGGTCCCGGACGTCCAGGACGAGGCTCCGGGCGTTGTCGGGCGAGCCGGGGAGCCAGCCCGGAGGGGGATGGATCGCCTCGGCCGAGGCCCCTCCGCCCAGATCCACGCGGTCCCCGGCCGAGATCGGGACGACCGGGACCCTCCGGGCGCGGAGGAGGTCCAGGAGCCGGACCGCCTCCGGGTTCGCCGAGCCTCCGAAACCGGGAGGGATGCGGACTTCGCCGATCGGGATGCGGTCCAGGAGGTCGGGCAGGGCGTTGAAGTGGTCCGAATCGGCGTGGGAGAGCAGGACCGAATCGATCCGCCGGACCCCCCGGGACCACAGCGCCGGGGCGATCACCCGTCGGCCGACCCGGGGGTCGCGCATGGACCCGCAATCATAAAGAGACGTCCGTCCGTCCTCGGCGCGGAGGAGGACGCAGAGGCCGTGATTGACGGCCAGGACCTCGGCCTCGAAGGTCTCCGGGAGGCTCGGGACGATCATCGAGCCGGCCGCGCCGAGCGAGACGACCCCCACCGCCGCCCAGGCCCATCGCCGGCCGCCCCTGCGTCGCCAGGTCATCCAGAGGGCCAGGCCCAGGGCCGCGTAAATCGCCGCGACCCAGCCCACGGCCGGGCCCGGGACGAACGCATGGCCTCCGGGCAGGTCGGCCCCCCATCGGACGATCGCCAGGGTCCCTTTCAGGAGCGCCGAGCAGCCCCAGGCGAACGGCAGGGCCAGGGGAGGCCAGATCGCCCCGGCGATCAGGGCCAGGGCGGCGCAGATCAGGGCGGCCGTGGTCATCGGGATCAGCGGAACATTCAAAATAATGCCGATCGGAGAGGCCAGGTGGAACCGGAGGGCCGTGATCGGCAGCCCCACCAGCCAGACCACGGCCGAGATCGTCACCCCCTGAGCGGCCAGGGCGGCCGACCGCCGGAGGGCCTTCTTCCACCCAGGCTCCAGGCGGCGTTCCAGGGCATCCAAGGCCGCGACGGGGTCTTCCGGGCCGGCCTGGGGGCCGCGATCGTCGGCGGGGGGCTTCAATCGCAGGAGGGCCAGCACCGGATCGACGGCCCAGACCAGCGCGGCCACCCCGAGGAAGGAGAGCTGGCAACCGGCGTCAAACAGGTGGGCGGGATTGAGGGCCAGGGTCGCCAGGGCCGCCGCGGCCAGGAGGTTCGCCGGGCGGGAGCAGCGGTCGCACAGGGCCGCCAGGCAGACCACGACGGTCATCGTCGCCGAGCGGACGACCGAGGGCAGGAGCCCCACCAGGACGGCGTAGCCGATCGTCACCACGGCCACCAGGACCTGCGACTTCTTCCGGCCCAGGCGCAGGGCGGCGCAGGCCGTGAGCAGGGCCACCGCCATGGCCTGGAGGTGGAGGCCGGAGATCGCCAGCAGGTGAGTCGTGCCGGTCCGGGCGAAGGCGTCGTTGTCGTCGGGATCGACCCCCTCTCGGCGGCCCAGGAGCAGGGCCGAGGCCAGGGGGGCGACCTCCTCCGGGAGGCCCGAGACCAGGGCCTTGCGGCTCGCCTCGCGGAGGCCGCCGAGCAGGCGCAGCCCCCAGGAGGGACGGCCCTCCGGGTCGGGCCAGAGGCCGATCGCCTCGCCGACGCTGATCCGGAGCCGGACCCCCTCGGCCCTCGCCCGGTCCCGGCGGTCGGGCTCGCCCGGGTTCATCGGAGCGGGGATCGCCCCGAGGCTCCCGGCGACGAAGACCGGGTCGCCGGCCCGGAGGTCCGAGCGGTCCCCCACGACCGAGACGAAGATCCGTCCCGAGGCCGGCCGCCATCGCGACTGATCGTAGATCGCCGAGATTTTCATGGCCGAGAGGGTCCGGCCGGAGTCGTCGGGCCGGTCCGAGGGGCGGAACTCGGGGACCTCGGCCAGCACGCCCCGGAGCCAGGCCGGTCGGGGGACCGACCAGTCCCCCCGGGACAGGTCGTCGGCCGCCAGGTCGGACCAGCGGCGGTGATGCCAGGCCGCGCCCAGGGCCACGAAGGCGACCAGCACGGCCACCGAGCCGATCCGGGCCCGCGACCCGAGCACCGCCACCCCGGCGGCGACCATCGCGACGGCCGCCGCCGAGGTCGTCGCCGGCGCGAACCCGAGCCGATCCGCGACGACCCCCGAGGCGAAGGCGATCGCCGCCGGGGCCAGGGGGGCGGCCAGGGCGACCGGGCGTCTCTCGGGCGTCGGGCGGCTCATGGGCGGATCGCGGCTCCTCGGATTCCTCGCCTTCGCCCTCGCCACGTCGCGACGGGCCGGATGAGCATAACATCGGCCGCCCCCGGGTCGAACCCGCCGCCCCTCGAATCCCCTCGCCCGACTTCGTGCCGTCGGTTATGTTCGAGCCGGGCGGGAGCGACTTTCCAGGACCGGAGCGACGGACATGAACGCGATGGCGACCACCGATCTGATCCTCACGCCCGACGACCTCCTGGCCCTGCCCGAGGGGGACCGCTTCGAGCTCGTCGATGGCCACCTGGTGGAGCTTCACGTGAGCGCGTTATCCAGCCTGGTGGCGTTGGAACTGGGCAGCCAGTTGCGAAATCACTCCCGGATGGGCGATCTCGGCTGGATTTTTGGGCCCGACCTGGGCTATCGCTTCTTCCCCGATCGTCCGTCCAAGGTCCGCAAGCCGGACGTTTCCTTCATCCGTCGCGATCGGCTGGCGGTCGAGGCTCTGGCGGAAGGTTACGTCACGATTGCTCCGGATTTGATCGTCGAGGTGGTCTCGCCCAACGACGAGGCGGAGGAGCTCGAGGGGAAGATTGTCGAATATCTCGACGCCGGAGTGGGGCTGGTCTGGGTGGTTTATCCGACGACCCGGACGGCCTACGCGATCCGACGGGACGGCTCAGCCTCTCGGCTGGGCCCGGGGGACGAGCTGGACGGGGGGGACGTCCTGCCGGGATTCCATTGTCGCCTGGGCGACCTGTTCCCGACGATCCCCGCCCGGTAACGCGATCGGCCCCGCGACCGCCGGCCTGACGGGGCCGGGTCGCGGGGCCGAAGAAGGGTTCGCCGGCCGGATGGCTCAGAAGACGATGGTCGGCGGCGGCCAGGTGGTGGCCGGCTGCGAGGGGACGCCGCCTCCGCCGGAAGGGCTGGTGGTTACCGGGCTTCCGCCTCCGGGATAGCCGCCTCCCGGGTAGCCGGGGCCGGGCACGAGGCCCGGAGCGGTCGGCGTGGTCCCCGGGTTGGTCGTCGGCGTGCCCCCGCCCGGATAGCTCGGGGTCGGCGTGCTCGGGCTGGTCGTGGGCGAGCCGCCCGAGCCGCTGGGCTGGGTCGTCGGCGAGCCGGGCGAGGGATAGCCCGGGCCGGGCGAGGCCGGGCCGGTCGTCGGCGAGCCGGCGCCCGGGTAGCCGGGGCCCGTCGAGCCCCCTCCGGCCGAAGGATTGGTCGTCGGCGTCCCGGCTCCCGGGTAGCCCGGGCTGGGGTGGCCCGGCGTGGGATAGCCGGTGCTCGGCGACATCCCGGGAGTGGTCGGCGTCCCGGCTCCCGGATAGCCGGTCGAGGGCGATCCCGGCGTGGGATAGCCCGTGCTGGGCGACATCCCGGGGGTCGTCGGCGTCCCGGCGCCGGGATAGCCCGGGCTGGGGTGGCCCGGCGTGGGGTATCCGGTGCTGGGGGACATGCCCGGGGTCGTCGGCGTCCCGGCTCCCGGGTAACCCGGCGGGGTGGTTCCGGGGGTCGGATAGCCCGTGCTCGGCGACATCCCGGGGGTCGTCGGCGTCCCGGCTCCCGGATATCCCGGCGGGGTGGTTCCCGGCGTGGGGTATCCGGTGCTGGGGGACATGCCCGGGGTCGTCGGCGTCCCGGCTCCCGGGTAACCCGGCGGGGTGGTTCCGGGGGTCGGATAGCCCGTGCTGGGGGACATCCCCGGGTTGGTTGTCGGCGAGCTCCCACCGGGGTAGCCCGTCGAGCTTGGCTTGGTGGGCGTCTGGCCCAGGGCCGAGACCGCCGGCGCCAGGGCCAGGCCCAGCGCGGCAGGCAGTGCCAGCAGCGTCTTGCGCGACATGATCCTGCTCCGTCGATGAGACCGATTGGGACGAGCCGGCGGGGTGCCGACCCATCTCAGTCCGCGCAACCACGACCGTTCTGAACGATCCGAATCGAAATCGATGGCGAGGGGCCGAGAATCCGCCGGGTGATTGCCGGGACGCTCGGATGGATGGAATATTAGATCGGCGAGAAGTCGGCCGCAATAGAATTCTTGGATTTTTTGGGTTCGGATCGTGCCGGACTGTCCCGACGATCCCAGGGAAAGGCCCCACGATGCTCGAAATCACCGCCGAGACGGCCGCCGAGTACCTCGAAACGACCGGCCGGGCCGCTCCAGGCACCGTCGTCGGCGGGCCCCTGGGCGGAGGGGTCTCCAACGTGGTCGTCCGGGTGGACGTGGAGGGCGCCCCGCCGATCGTCCTGAAGCAGTCGCGGGTCCGGCTCCGGACGGCCGCCCTCTGGGAGAGCCGCCTGGACCGGATCTGGATCGAGGCCGACGCCCTGGACCTCCTCGGCTCGGTCCTGCCCGAGGGGGCCGTCCCCAAAGTGTTGTTCCGCGACGGGCCCAATTACCTCTTCGCCATGACCCACGCCCCTCTCGGCTCGGTCGTGTGGAAGGAATGGCTCCTGGCCGGCGAGCCCCGGCCCGAGGATCGCCTCCGCGTCGCCCGGATGGCCGGGGATCTCCTGGCGGCGATCCATCGCGGGACCGCCGGGCACCCGGCGCTCCTCGGCCGGCTGGCCGACCTTTCGGTCTTCGACGATTTGAGGCTCGACCCGTTCTTCCGGGCCTGCGCCCGGAGCCATCCCGACCTCGCCCCCCGGCTCGATTCCCTGATCGCGTCGCTCCGGTCGCCGGCCGACCGGGCTTTGGTCCATGCCGACTTCAGCCCGAAGAACCTCCTGATCCACCCGGACTTCGCCGGGATCACGGCCGTGGACTTCGAGACGGCCCATGCCGGCGACCCGGCGTTCGACCTGGGCTTCGTCGTCAGCCACCTCCTCTTGAAGGCGATCCGCCGGGCGCCCGACCCCTCGGGGATCGAGGACGTCCGGGCCGTGGCCGACGCCTACCTCGACAGTATCGGCGCCGAGGCCGGCGGCGATCGCCTGATCCGGGCCGTCCCGGTCGCGGCGGCCTGCGTCCTGGCCCGAATCGACGGCAAGAGCCCCGTCGATTACCTCGACGCCCCCCGCCGGGACCTCGCCCGCCGCTTCGCCCGGCATGCGCTGCTGGATCCGCCTTTGGGCCTCCCCGCGTTCCTCGACCGGGCGGCGCGAGACGTGCAAACCTTCACGATTTAGGATCGATGCGAACGATCACCCCTCCGCCCCGACGACAGAGGCCCTCGCCGTGCCCAAGCTTGCGCATTTGATTGCCCGGGAGGTCCTCGATTCGCGGGGCAAGCCGACCGTCGAGGTCGAGGCCATCGGCTCCGACGGGGCCCGAGGCCGGGCGATCGTCCCTTCCGGCGCCAGCACCGGCCGCCACGAGGCCGTCGAACTCCGCGACGGCGACCCCAGGCGCCACTCCGGTCGGGGCGTGTTGACGGCCGTGGCGAACGTCGTCGGCGAGATCGCCCGGGACGTGGTCGGCCTCGACCCCGACGATCAGTTCTCGCTGGACGCCCGCTTGATCGCCCTGGACGGCTCGCCCGACAAGTCCCGGCTCGGCGGCAACGCCCTGCTGGGCGTCTCGATGGCCTCGGCCTGCCTGGCGGCGGCGTCCCGGGGCGAGGAATTGTATGTTCACCTGAACCGGCTCTGGAACGACCGATCCGGGAGGCCCGTCGAGCCGAGCCTGCCCCTGCCGATGGTCAACATGATCTCCGGAGGGCTCCACGCCGGGCGGAACCTGGATTTCCAGGACTTCTTGATGGTCCCCGTCGGCGCCTCGACCTACTCCCGGGCGTTGGAGATGGCCGCCGACGTGTATCATTGCCTCTGGAAGGTCCTGAAGGATTACGGCGAGGAGCATCTCCTCGTGGCCGACGAGGGCGGGTACGGGCCCCGCCTCCGCGCCGAGTCCCACGCGGTGGATCGCATCCTGGAGGCCGCGATGGCCTGCCATTTCCGGCTCGGCGACGACGTGGCGGTGGCCCTGGACGTGGCCTCGTCCCACTTCTTCGATCCCGCGACCGGCCGATACACCATGGCCGCCTCCGACGAGGTCCTCGACGCCCCCGGGATGGTCGCCAAGCTCGTCCACTGGGCCGGCCAGTTCCCGATCGTCTCGATCGAGGACGGCCTCTCCGAGGACGACTGGGACGGCTGGATCGACCTTTCGAGCAAGCTCGGCGACACCATCCAGCTCATCGGCGATGACCTCTTCGCCACCAACGCGGGGCGGATCAGGGAAGGGATCTCACGGCACGCGGCGAATGCGGTGTTGATCAAATTGAACCAGGCCGGGACGCTCACCGAGACCCTCGACGCGATGGCCGAGGCGCGCCGGGGCGGATATCGGACGATCGTCTCGGCCCGGTCGGGCGAGACGGAAGATACGTTCCTGGCCGATCTGGCCGTCGGGACGGCCGCCGGCCAGGTCAAGATCGGGTCGATGGCCCGGTCCGAGAGGCTGGCGAAGTACAACCGCCTGCTCCGGATCGAGGAGCACCTCGGCCCCTCCGCCCGGTTCGCCGGCCGGTCCGCCCTCGCCGCCTCCCCCTGACTCGCGCCGCCTTCCCAGTCCAGACCATCGGGGCCGACCCCCCCGGGCGATCGCATAATCCGTCGGATCGCGCCGTGAGCTTTTGTCGGTTTCTCGATGTGCGAGCGGGGACGCGTCCCGCCCTCCGGACGCCCTGTCTCCCATGAGGTCCGGCCGGACGGCTTCTCGAAGGGGAGGGTCCGACCCGGCTTGCGGCGGATGGATCGATGCGTTGACTCGTGGAAAAACGTCGATATCAAGGGCCTTGCGCGAGCAAGTGGCACACCGTAACCCCTCGGAGGGCATGGGGTTCGGGCGTTCTTGCGCGAAAAGTGTAGTCAACTTTCGGTTTTTTAAAAAATTGCATGGATTCTTGATATTGAGAGATTCAATTTCGAAGATCATGGCATTCTTCGTAGGGCAGGCCTCGGCCTGCCGTCCCCGGGTCCGACCCGGCAGGCCGAGGCCCGCCCTACCCCAATCCCCCACCCTTCGCGACCGGAAAATCTCCCACTCCGCGACTTCTCGAATCGGCCCTTGACTTCTCAGACATGGCGTCTTACCATCGGATATCAGACAAGCCGTCTTGATTCCGAGTCGATCGAAGGAGGGCCGGGGCATGGCCAGGCCGAGCCGGGACGTGACCGAGGCGGAATTGAGCGTCCTGAGGACGCTCTGGGACCGGGGCCCGCCCCGATCCGTTCGATCACCGAGGCGATCTATCCCGAGGGGGGCGCGTCGCGATACGCGACCGTCCAGAAGCTCCTGGAACGGCTGGAGGCGAAGGGGTGCGTGGCCCGCGACCGATCGAGTTCGGTCCACGTGTTCTCCCCCCTGATCGAGAAGGACGACCTGATCGGCCGGAGGCTCCAGGACGTGGCCGAGACCCTGTGCGACGGCTCGCTGACACCGTTATTGACGCACCTGGTGACGGCCGAGCCCCTGTCTCGGGCGGATCGCGAGGCGCTCCGGGCGCTGATCGACCGGCTGGACGGCGAGGCGAGGGACGCATCGAAGGCAAACCGCGCCCGGACGGGCTGAAAGGGGGCCGCGATGGAAGGGTTCCTGAGCCTGGGGCTGGCCAATGCCGTGACCGCCGCGGTCCTCGCGCCGGTGGCGGCCGTCGTGGGACGAGCCTCGAGACGGCCGGCGCTGGCCCACGCGTTGTGGCTGATCGTCGTGCTGAAGCTGATCACGCCGCCCCTGGTGGGCGTCCCGGTCGTCCCGGCCGAGGCGGCGGTCCCGGACGCGGTCGCCGGGCCGGTCGCCTCGGCGCCGCCCTCCGTCGCGGAGGAGGCCGAGGCGGCGGTCTCGTTCTCGGTCGTGGGGCAGGTGGATCCGAAGGCCGTCGCGACGCTCGAACCGATCGCCGAGCCGCCTTTCCGGCCGTCGTGGCGGACGATCGTGGGCGCGACCTGGGTCTCGGGGTCGGCCGCGTGGTTGGCCCTGGCCCTGTGGAGGATCGCCCGGTTCCGCCGCGTCCTGATGAGGGCCGATCCGGCCGATCCGTCGCTGGTCGAGTGGGTCGGATCGCTCTCGGGGAGGCTGGGGCTGGGCCGTCCCCCGGAGGTCCGGATGGTCCCGGGGCGGGTCTCGCCGATGGTCCTGGCCCTGGGCGGCCGTCCGCGACTGGTGATCCCCTCGGACCTGTGGAAGAGGCTGGACGGGTCGCAGAGGGAGGCCCTCCTTGTTCATGAACTGGCGCATTTGAAGAGGAAGGACCACTGGGTCCGCGCCGTCGAATTGGTGGCCACGGGGCTGTTCTGGTGGAACCCGGTGCTGTGGTGGGCCCGTCGCGGATTGCACCGGGCCGAGGAGGAGTGCTGCGACCTGTGGGTCGTCTGGGCCCTGCCGGAGTCGGCCCGGACGTATGCTTCGGCCCTGGTCGAGGCGATCGAGTTCCTGAGCGCGGGCCGTCCGGGCTTGCCGGTGGGGGCGAGCGGGATGGGCGCGGTGGCGGACCTTTCCAGGAGGATTGGCATGATCATGCGAGGAACGACGCCGAAGGGGCTTTCCAGGCTCGGGCTCGTCGGGACGATCGGCCTGGCGGCCCTGGTCCTGCCGCTGATGCCCACCAGGGCCCAGGCCCCGAAGGGGGAGGACCAGCCGGAGAAGACCGCCCCGATCGAGGCCCCCAGGGCCGAGAAAACGGCCCCCGAGAAACCGGCCGACGAGCCGCCGATGGACCGCCTGAGGTTCCTCAAGGCGCAGGTTGAGAGGGCCAAGGCGGTGGTGGCCCGGAACGCCCGGCTCAAGCAGGCCGGCACCCTCAGCGACGCCGAGATGCAGGCGGCCGAGGCCGAGCGCGACAAGGCCGAGCTCGACCTGGCCGAGTACCAGCTCGAACAGAAGCGCGCCGAATCCAATCGCCGGAGCGACCTGGAACGGGCCGAGGACCGGCTGAAGTGGTCCGAGGAGATGCACGCCAAGGGCTACGTCTCCCGGGCCCAGCTCGTCGCCGATCGCCTGGCGGTCGCGAAGCTCCGACGGGACGCCGGGGATGGCCGTGACCTCGAATCGCTCCGCAACGAGGCCGAATTGCTGGAGGCCCAGGCCCGGCTGAAGGAGGCGGGGCTGAACAAGGCCCGGGCCCAGAGGTCGCTGGCCACGGCCGAGCTCGCCCGCCTCAACAGGCTGAAATCGAAGGGCCCCGGCTTCGTCTCGACGATCGAGTCGGACAAGGCCAAGGCCGAGTTGGAGATCGCCGACGCGGGGATCGCGGAGGCCCAGGGCGAGCTCGACATCGCCCGGGTGAAGCTGGACCAGGCCCGGCGGTGGCTCAAGCAGGCCGAGGACGACGCGAAGGGCGGGAGCAAGCCCGTCCCGGCGCCGTCCTCGACCTCGCCGAAGGCCCAGAACCTCAAGAGGATCGGCCTGGCCCTCCACAACTTCCAAAGCGCCCGGGGCCACTTCCCCGGCGCCTCCAGCAACCCCGAGATCCCGGGAGGCCCCCCCGTGAGCTGGCGGGTCGCGATCCTGCCGTTCCTGGAAGAGGACGGGGCCAACGAGTTGTACAAATCCTACAATTTCGATGAGCCGTGGGACGCCCCACGCAACCAGGCCCTGATCGCCAAAATGCCCCGGGCCTTCCGGCTCGATCCGGGCAAGCCGGGGACGACCCGGGCGTTGGCCCTGGTCGGCCCGGGGACCGGCCTGGACGGCCCGGGGTCGAAGCTCGACGAATTCGCCGACGGCCCGAGGAACACCCTGCTCGTGGTCGAGGCGAAGACGCCCGTGGAATGGACCCGGCCCGAGGACCTCTCCGCCCCCGGGCCCGGGGCCGTGGACGCCCTGGGAGGCACCGACGCCGGGTTCGTCGCCCTGTTCGCCGATGGGACGGTCCGGCTCCTGAAGAAGCCCCCGGACCGCGTCTTCCGCGCCCTGGCCTCGATTGCCGGCGGGGAAGTCCTGGAGGAGAAGTCTTACGGCCGGGACTCGGACCCGAAGGCCGAGGCCTCCGATCAAGCCCCGGGCGCCCGAGGCGGCATGGTCGGGATGATGCAGATGATGGCCGGAGGAGCGGCCAGGGCCGACGACCGCCCCGACGCCGAGCGACGGCTCTCCGAGGTCGAGGAGAAGCTGGAGCGATTGCTCCGGGAGAAGGAACAGAAGCCGCCGGGCGGAGGCTCGGTGAACGTGGGATTGCTCGTCCGCCTGATCGACTCCCCGGGCAAGGCCGACGAGCAGGCCGTCCGCGACCTCTTCGCGATCGTCGATCGGCCGATCTCCGACGCCGAGCTGAAGGACGCCGTGGGGGCCCTGAAGGATCGCAAGCCCGAGGAGCGCCGCGAGGTGCTGGAAATGCTGGCGAAACGGCTCCTCGGAGACGCCCGGAAGCCGTGAACCGTGCCGCGCCGCCTTGATTCCGGGTGGCATGCCCACGAAGACGTGGGCATGCCACCCGAAGACTCGCCGATCCCGCGACTTTCCCCGTCTGGAAGGGGGAGAGGCCGGTGTGCTAGACTGGATCGATCCGGGATGACCGATCGATTCAGGAGGCGTCATGCGCAACGGTGATCCCGAGCCGCCGGGTTCGGGCCCGCAGGCGGTCGTGGCGGGTCGCGACCCGTCGGGGCGAGGCCCGGCCCCTCCCAATCCGGGCTGGGTCCTGGAGACGACCGTCAGCCCGTTCCACTGCCTGTATCAGGACGCGCTGGACTTCCACAAGCAGAGTCATCTGAGGATGGGCCGATCGGAGGCCGAGGCCAGCCGCCTGGCCCGGGCGGCGTTGGTCCTCTATCTCGGGGCGGCCGAGGCGCTGATCCACCAGGCGTCGGCCGAGCTCGCCCGTCCGGATCTCGCCGATTTGCTCTGCGACCCGTCCCACCCGGTCGATCTCGAGACGGCGTGGAGGCTCCTGCCGGTGATCGTCGGCGAGGGGCCGGTCGGCGGGTTCGACCCGGCGTGCCCGCCCTGGCCGCAGCTCGGCGAGCTCCTGGCGCTGCGAACTTCGTGGGCGTTCCCCGGCCCGGCCTCGGAGCGTCGGGCGTATTACTGCTCGCCGAACAAGGATGGCTCGTATCGAGCCCCTCGAACCGCATCAGGTGCCTCTGGGCGTGGAAATCCGGGCCGATCGGCTGGTCCTGCCCCGGACCGGCCTCCCCCTGGACCCCTACGCCCTGAGGCCCCGGCACCTGGACACCGCCCGGAGCATCCTCGATCAGGCCATCGAGCAACTCGACAAGCGCCTCGGAGGCGCCCTGACCCGAGACGGCCGACACCGCAAGGAGCCGGTCCGCGTCGTCTCCTCGCCGTGATCGCTCGATTGATCGAGCGATCACGCGGCGCGCTGGGCGTCGGTCTCGCGGAGGACCATCGCGCAAAGCGTGGCGATGGCGACGAGGACCGTCATGTAGTAGGCCAGCAACGGCTCTCGCTGGACGGTCGGCGGGGCGGCGATCGGGACGGTCTTCTTCCGGGGGATCGGCCGGGAGCCGAGCAGGTCGTCGAGGACCAGCGGCGTGAGCAGGGGTTTCCCGGTGAAGGGACCGCGAGCGGCCTCGGCCCGGCGGAGCAGGAGGCGGACCTTGGCCGGCGGATACGTCGTGCGCATCCGGCCGATCCCCTGGATCACCCGACGGTCGGCCAGGGCCCGATTCAACGAGCCGAGCCGGGCGAACGGGTGATCGGGCCGGGTTCTGATCAGCCATCGGGACAGAGGCCCCGCCCACTCGGCCCCGACCAGTGCCCCTTCGGCGACGGCCAGGGTGAGCAACACGTCGCGACGGCCCCGCCGCCCCTCTCGGTGGGCGATCCAGGCGAGTTTCAGGTCGTCCTCGGCCGTCATGGGGCCTCCGATCGCCTCGGGCTCGGGTCTTCCGGAGCGGTCTCGCCCCCATAATCCTCAAGATCGGCATCCGGGGCGGTCCGGATTTGGGGTTTTCGGCCCCGGGGCGGCCTCGTATGTTGGCTCGTCGCGGGGTCGGGGCCGATTTCGAAGGGTCCGAAGTCGATCACCCCTCGGCCGAGGCCCGCCCGGGACTTCCCTCCGATGCGCATCCTGATGGTCACCTCGTTCCCCGTCCCCGGCGAGTTCGACGGCACCGCGATGCTCCCGATCAAGATCGTCCGGGCCCTGAAGGCCCGAGGGCATGAGGTCGTCCTCGCCCACCTGAAGGCCCGGAGGCCCTGGGGCAAGCCCTCGCGAGGCGACTTCGAGGGCGTCCCGCAGTTCACCCTGCCCCCGCCGTCGTGGGTCTCGGGCCTGCGAAGAATCCGCCGCGAATTCCCCTTCGAACTCGTCCACGCCCAGCATTACGGAGGGGCCACCCGGGCCTATTTCGCCTGCCGGATCGGCCGGTGGCCGATGGTTTATGAGATCCATTCCTTGCTGGGGGACGAGGTCGAGCGCGACCGCCTCGGCCGGGGGATGGCGTTCCGCGGCTATCGCGCCCTGGAGCGCCGGGTCTGCCGCCACGCCGCCGCCGTGATCGCCCTGGGAGAGCCGGTCAAGACGGTCGTGGTCGAGGAAAAAGGCGTCCCCGCCGACCGGGTGACGGTGATCTATCCCGGGATCGACCTGGCCGAATACGACGGCCCGTCCGAACCGGCGGAGATCCCCGGGGTCGGCCCCGAGCATCAGGTGATCATGTACGTCGGAAGCATCGTCCACCCGAACCAGGGGGTGCCGATCCTGATCGACGCCCTGCCCAGGATCTTCGCCGCCAGGCCCGAGGCCCGATGCGTCCTCGTGGGAGGCCCGGCCGACGCGGGCGAGGCCTACCGCCGCCAGCTCGGCGAGTTCGGCGACCGCCTGATCGTCCTGACCGGCCGATCCCCCGGGGAGGTCGTCTCGCTGACCCGCCGGGCGGACGTCCTGGTCCACCCCCGGCTCGCCTGCCGGGAGAATTACTCCGTTCAAAGCAAGATCGCGGTCTACCTCGCCGCCGGGAGGCCGATCGTCGCGACCGACTTCGGCGACTACCAGAAGCTCCTGGGCGAGACCGGCGCCGGCCTCCTGACCGAAGTGGCCCCAGCCCCCCTGGCCGACGGAATCCTCAAGGTCCTCAACAACCCCCAGCTCGCCGAAAACCTCGCCAACGCCACCCGCCCCGTGGCCGAGGAGTACTTCGGGATGGATCGCAACATCGACCGCTACCTGGACGTCTACCGCAAGGCCCTGGCCGACGGCCCAAGATGAACAGACGACCATTGACCGAGCCGGACCAGCAGGCTAAAGTCAACAAACGATCGACGAAAGGGGGACGGCGATGGCCGAAGGCACAATCAGCCTGCCCGAAGCGCTCCTAAAATTCGCCCGAGAGCAAGCGGCCCGCAACGGGATGGGCGGCCCCGAAGACGACGTCGCCAGCCTGATCGACCAGGCCCGGCGCGAGGCCGCGAGAGAGCATCGGGAAGGCCTTTTGCTGGAAGGCTTGAACTCGGGTCCGGCCATCGAGATGACTGCCGAGGATTGGGAAGCGGAAAAGAAGCGGAAAAGGGGTCAGGAGCCGATTTTGAATCCCGGCAGGCGGGTCTGGAATCGGCTCCTGACCCCTTTTCCGCCCCTCGCGGCGGGGCTTTACGACTTCGCCCCGTCCCCGCGACGGGCCCCTGTCCGGTTCGACCAGCGGCGGCCGAGGGCGCATACGCCTCCCACGAGGCACAGGGCGAGCGTCGAGGGTTCGGGGACCGACAGGGGCTCCAGGTCGACGTTGTCCAGGCCGGCGAAGGCCGTCGGGGAGGGGGTGCCGTTGCGGAAGGTGATCGAGGTGCTCGTCCCCGTGGCGACGAACGTGGTCGTGAACTGCTCCCAGTTCACATGACCGGCGGTGATGTTGGAGTTGGTGTAGGCGACGCTCGAGCCGCCGTCGATGCTCAGGTCAATGGTCGCGGGCGCTGCATAGTAGCTATTCGTCCCCTCCGCCCGGCCCACATAGAACGAGAGCTGATACGTCGTGCCGATCGTCGTGGCCACAGACTGGGTCACGCCGTCGGTCGACCCGGTGTTGCCGCTCCCGGTGATGTCCAGCGAGTTCGACCCCTCCTCGGCGTTGAACGAGGCGATGCCGTTGCCGGGCTCGCCGTACTGGGTCTGGATCAAAAGGACGTCGTTGCCCAGGACCGTCCAGGCGGAGCCGATCACCTCGCCGCCCGTGTAATCTTTCAGGCCGCCGCTGCTCAGGGACGGATTCTCGAAGCCGCCGTCGGCGATCAGGTCGGCGAAGGCCGAGCCCGCCCCGACGATCCAGGACGCGGCGAGGACGGCCGCCGAGAGGACGAATGGACGCATGAGTCGAATTCTCCATGTCGGGCGCGGAGGGTCCTCCGTCGGGATCATTCGGATCCCGGAGGGCCCCTTCATGTCATCGGGATTCGACCCAACGCCGATCCCGGTGCCCACCCGCATGCGTCGCGGATCGGCGAATCATCGATTAATACGAGTGGCAAGCATAAATATTTCCGCTCCGAATACAATCGATGTGTTTTTTTGCAACGAAGGCGCGAGGAGTCGCCTCCCCCGCGGCGGGACCGGATGGCCGAGCAAGAGTCGCGGGCTCATGAGTCCGGCTTGGTGGTCACGTCGGATTTCCCTCGTTCCCACGCGGAGCGTGGGAACGAGTTGTTGAGCAAGCACCAATCTGGAATCATGAGCCGAGTCGCGTCCCGAGGTGAAACGGGGGCAGAAAAGGGGTCAGGCGAGGAACAGCGGTCAGGCAAGGAAAAGGGGTCGGAAAGGGGTCAGGACTTCCTGACCCCTTTCCGACCTTTGAGCGACAAGTAAAAACATTTTAGTATATTGTTTTATGAATTTGTGGAAATTCGCAATCGGCCGGCGGCCGGGTCCGCTCTTGGTGATTGGTATTCGCGAGAGCGGACCCGGGGCGAAGGCCCGGCGATCGGCCTTATTTCTTCTCCTGGGCGGTGGGCTTGATCGTCTTGCGGAGCTCCTCGACGGCCTTGTTCAGGGCCTGGACCTGGGCGTTCAGCTCGTCGAGCTTCCTGGCGACGTCGGGCGAGGCGGTGAGGTTCGGGAGGAAGTCGAAGACCCCCGAGGTCGTCTGGGCCGGGCCGTCCAGGTTCACGATGGTGTGACCCTGGGGGGCGTTCAGGTAGAGGCGATCGACGTTGGTGTTCAGGGTTCTCATCAGGTCGACGTTGCCGTCGCGGTCGATGTCGCCGTACAGGTAGATCAGGCCTCGCCCGTTGTTCGTCGCGGCCTGGGGCTCGGGCTTTCTCGCCTCGGGGGTGATCGGCACCGTCCTCCTCTGGCCCCCCCGGATCAAGTCGAGCTGCGTCGGCTTGCCGCCGATCTCCTGGACCCGGGTCCTCAGGGCCTCGACGCTGGGCAGGAGGCTCCCGCCGAGGCTCACGAGGACGTCGAACTTCATGACCCCGGCTCGGCTGGCCGGGCTGTCCTCGACGACGTCGCCGACGACCAGGCCCGTGTCCTCGTTCAGGCCGAGATGGGCCTTGAGCGTGGCGTCGGCCGGGTTCACGGGGGTGCCGAGGTAGAACTCGGCCTTCGCCTCCTCGGGCGCGGGGGCGAGGAAGACCTTGACCTCGGGCCGGACGGCCAGACTCATCGGCTTGCCGCCCCGGAGCAGGGCCAGGGGGGCGAGCCTGGCGTGGACCGGCTGCTTTTGAGCCTCGTGGAACGCCTGCAAGGCCGTCGCGAGGTCTTCGGGCCTGGCCAGAGGGGTCTCGGCGAGCGTCAAGAGGATGTCATTGACCTGGAGGCCGACCCGGGCCGCCGGTCCTCCGGGGACGACCTCGGCGACGACCAGCCCGCGCCCTCGGGCAGCGCGAGCTGGGCCCGGACCGCCGGATCGGCCGGGACGAGCGTCGCCCCCACGCCGTCGGTCGTCCCGCCGACGTTCCACACTCGCCAGCCCGTCGGCTGGGCCCAGTTGACGAACGACCCGTCCTGGGCGGCCGTGTTGGCGCCGAGGATGTCCCAGGTCTGAATCACGCCGTTGCGGTCGGCCGTGGCCCGGATCGTGGCCTGGGGCGTCTTCGCGTCCTTCGCCTCCTGGGCCGACGCCCCTCCGCCGATCAGGGCGAGCAGGGCCAGGGCGCGGAGTCCTCGGTTCGTCGTCATGCGATCGCTTCCTTTCCGAAAAAGACCTTCGTTACAATGCCCGGTTCCCCACGAACCGGAGCCGTTTTTCCTCGATCGGGACGGCGACCCGGCGGCCGGAGGGGGTCCGGGCCGGGACGAGCACGGTCCGGCGGTCGATCCGGTAGCCCTGGCGTTCCAGGGAGCCGACGAGATAGCTCGGCGCCGCCGGAGGAGGCAGGTGGACCGCCACCGCGGGCGGTCTCGGGACGTTCAGGCGGGCCTCGGGCGGCGAGGGGCGGCGGAGAGGAGGCGACGGCTCCCGCCGGGGGGCCGCCGACATCCCCAGCGCGAACACCAGGGCGACCGCCGCGGCCCGACTGACGACGGAGAGGAACCGCCGCGATCGCCTCGGGGCGATCGGGGCCGACCGGGCCGCCGGGCGAGCCGCCGAGCCGAGCGCGGACTGCCATTCCCGGGCTTCGAGGAACGCCAGGGCGCACCGCCTCCAGCCGTCGGGCGAGGCGTCCAGCCTCCGGAGCAAGGCCCGTCGGCCTTCGTCGTCGAGTTCGCCGTCCACGAGGCGATCGATCAGGGCATCGTCGGAATCGAGGGGGATCATTCGGTCACCTCGATGGCGGAGGAGCCCGCGAGCTCGGCCCGGAGCCTGGTCCGGGCCCGGTGGAGGCGGGCCTCGACGGCCGACGGCGAGAGCCCGAGGCGGTCGGCGAGGTCGCGATAGGTCCAGTCCTCGGCATACTTGAGCATCAGGATCTCGGCATCGCGACGGGGCAGCCGGAGCAGGGCCCGGCGGACGGCCTCGGCCCTCTCGTCGCGGAGGAGCCAGGCCAGGGGGTCGGCGTCCCGGTCGGGGGACGGGCGATTCTCGGCGTACCGGGCCTCGATCCTCGCCTTGCGGCCTCGCCCTCGGCGGTAGAGCAGCGCCTGGCGGACGGCCAGCCGATGGAGCCAGGCCGGCAGCTTCGCGCGGTCGAGCAGCGGGGCCTTGCCCGCCACGACGGCCAGGGCGACCTCCTGCAAGACCTCCTCGGCCGCCGGTCCCGGCCCGACCCT
Organism: uncultured Planctomycetota bacterium; assembly: GCA_963737655.1. Classification (GTDB taxonomy): domain Bacteria; phylum Planctomycetota; class Planctomycetia; order Isosphaerales; family Isosphaeraceae; genus JAQGHR01. Next base: position 1,754,680 of record CAVTTN010000002.1, read on the forward strand.
CGCCACGACCGCCACGCGGAGCAGCCGGTCATGCTCGGCCAGGGCCGAGGGCCAGTCGATCGGGGGGGGCGTCGTGCTCATCGCGACAGGATAGTTGCCGCCGAGGCGAAAACCTTGCGGCATCCCCCGAATTTTTTCATCCCGGGCCGACGGCTTCCGAACCGGGCGGGCCGCGGGTATGATCCTCGCAACCGCCGCTCGGCTCGGATCTTCGGGGGAACGCTCCATGAAAGTCGGGATCGTCTTCGCCGGGATCTCCATGCTCTCCCTGGCCGCCTCGGCCCTGGCCTTCGAGGGGAAGCCGGAGGACGCGAAGCTCGAACGCTTCTTCCGCGATTATCTCGACGAGAGCTTCCGGGTCAGGCCGATGCTCGCCACCTCCCTGGGCGACCACCGGTTCGACGACCGGCTCGATGACCTCTCGCCGGACGCCCGGGCCGCCGACCGGGCCCGCGTCCGCAAGGCGTTGGCCGACCTGCCGAAGGCGGTCTCTTCCAAGGAACTCTCGCGGGATTCGCAGATCGATTACGAGATCCTCGAACAGAGCCTCCGCCGCGAGGTCTGGCTCGACGAGAACTTCGCCCCGTTCGAGGACGATCCCAGGACCTATGGCCCGTACCTGACGGACAGCGTGTATTTGCCCCTGGTGCAGTCCACCCTGCCGAAGGAGACGAACGTCAAGAACGCCCTGGCGAGGATGGCGCTGATCCCGAAGGTGGTGGACGTGGCCCGGACCACGATCAAGGACCCGCCCAGGGTCCGGGTGGACACCGCGATCCGCCAGACCGATGGCGCCATCCACTTCTATGAATCCGAGGTGTTCGAGCTGTCCGGCCAGGCGAAGGGGTCGGGCGAGATGGGCGAGAAGGCGGCGAGGATCGTCGAGGCCCTGCGCCGCCATCGCGAGTTCCTGAAGGCCGAGGTCTTGCCGAGGTCGACCGAATCCTGGCGGATCGGGCCCGAGAAGTTCGCGAAGAAGCTGGAATTCGAGCTCGACGCGAACATCTCGGCCGACGAGGTGCTCAAGGAGGCGGAGGCCGAGGCGGTCCGCGTCGAGGCCGAGATGCTGGCGATCGCGAGGGTCCTGTGGTCGTCGATGTTCCCGACCGAGCCGGTCCCGCCGGACGACGCCCCGGGCCGACGCGCCACGGTCGCCCGCGTCCTGGCCGAGGTCGCCAGGGACCACGGCACGCCCGAGTCGCTGGTCTCCGACGCGAGGGCGACGGTCGCCCAGATCAAGGCGTTCATCGCCGAGAAAGACATCCTCGGCCTGCCCGAGCCCGACCGGTGCCGGATCGTCGAGATGCCCGAGTTCAAGCGAGGCGTGTCGGTCGCCTACCTCGAACCGGCCCCTCCTCTGGATACCCGGGGCGTCAGCGAGTACGCGATCAGCCCTCCGCCGAAGGACTGGGACGCCGCGAAGGTGGCGAGCTACCTGGGCGAGTATAACAAGGCCATGCTCAAGATTTTAACCATCCATGAGGCGTATCCCGGCCACTACGTCCAGCTCGAATACGGCAATCGCTGCCCCTCGACGATCCGCCGGGTGCTGTACTCGGGCGTGTTCGCCGAGGGCTGGGCGGTGTACACCGAGAGGATGATGCTCGACCAGGGATTCGGCGGCGGCGACTTGAAGCTGAGGCTCCAGCAGTTGAAGTTCTACCTCCGGGCGGTGGTCAACGCGATCCTGGATAATCGGATGCACGCCGGGACCATGACCGACGCCGAGGCGATGGAGCTGCTCGTCGGCCGGGCGTTCCAGACCGAGGGGGAGGCGCTGGGCAAGATCGTCCGGGCGAAGCTGACGAGCTGCCAGCTCTCGACGTACTTCGTCGGCCGGCTGGCGTTCCACCGGCTCCGGCAGAAGGTCCAGAGGGAGCGGGGGGAATCCTTCCGGCTCGGGAGGTTCCACGAGGCCGTCCTGGGCCACGGGACGTTGCCGGTGAAGTACCTGCCGGAGCTGGTCAAGTAGGGTGCATGAGATGCACCGAACCGGGTCAGGGCGACGTCCGCAACCTTCTTCCGTCCCTTGGGGAGGAGGAATGAGGTTGCGGCCCTTGGCCGCCGCAGGGTTGGTGCATTTCCTGCACCCTACACCATCGGGAAGAGTCCGGTGACGGGCATGAGGTCGCCGTCGGGGTCGGCCGGGAGGTTGGGGATGCTGGGCGGGGCCGCCGGGGCCTTGTTGGGCCGGTTCTGAGCGGGGCTCGGGGCCTTGCGAGGGGAGGGCGCGGGGGCGTCGTCCTCGAACCGGAAGACCAGGGGGCCGATGGCGACCTCGTCGCCCGCGCGGAGGCGGGCTTCCTCGGTGCGGTCGCCGTTGACCCAGACGCCGTGGCGGCTGCCCAGGTCGCGGATCAGGAGCCGGTCATCGGCCAGGGCGAGGCAGCAGTGCCTCCGGGAGACGGCGGGCAGGTCGATCCGGACGTCGCACTCGGGGTGACGGCCCAGGAGGAGGACCGGACGCAGGAGGGGGACGACCGGCGCGGAGCCGGCGATCAGTGGGACGAGTCGGGCCGGCATTCGTGGTCCTCGTCCTCGTCGATCTCCAGGTCCTCGCCGTCGAGGTCGGCCGGGGCGTCCTGCGGCATCTGGACGATGACCTGGATGCGGCACTTGTCGGCCACGGCGGCCGGGAGCATCTCGCGGACGGCGGCGGCCAGGGGGTTGTCCTCGTCCCGGGGGCCGTGGAGCTGGCCGGGGGGCGTGGCCGTGGGGATCGACGGCCGGAGGCGGAGGCCGGGGCCGTGGCCGCCCGCGCCGTTGCGGTCGGGGCCGTGGCGGTCCGGGCTGCGGTCCTCGGGCGCCCCGGCGACGGTCATCTCCTGGCCGTTGCCGTCGTCGACCCGGTAGCGGATGTGGGCGATCGACAGCTCGTCACCGATCCGGAGCCGGCCCTTCTCGACCCTCTGGCCGTTGATCCGGATGCCGTTGGTGCTGCCGAGGTCCTTGACGATCACTTCGCCGTTGTCCGGCGTCATGCAGCAATGCCGGCGCGAGACACGTATGGAATCGAGCCGGGCGTCGCACTGGGGATGGCGGCCCACGACCAGCATTTCGCGGTCCAGCGGGATGTCAGGCCCTTCATCCAAGGCCACCAAGCGTACGGGCATGGGGCGAGTCCTGGACCGAAAATCTTGGCCGGTCACATAGTCTATTCGAGTGCGAGGGCCGGATACTTCATTATAGATCCGACTCCCGCCAGGTTTCCAGCGTCAAATCGCGGAACTTGGCAAACCTGGCCATTCGCGTCGTGACGGGGCGACGCCGCCTCGCCCGGCCGGGCCGACTCTCGGCCCCGATCTCGATGCCAGGCGATTGTGAGCGTCCCTTCCGGGGCTGTCAACGAATTTTTCTCCTCCGCAAAAGGAATGCCGGCCCCTCGGGGCGGGCCGATCGATCAGTGGGTGTCAAGTCTAATTAGGTTTTGTTCGGTCCGAACAAGGCGGGCTGCCCCCCGCCGACCGGTGGCGAGCCAGCCCACCGCGTCGGCCAGGGAGGCGTCGATCGATCGAGGTTCCAGGCCCAGGGCGGCCAGGCTCCTCGAGGCGTCGAAGTGCATCGTCCTACGGGTCAGTCGCACTCCCGTGACGCTGGCCTGGGGAGATCGGCCGGTGATCCGGTCGGCCCAGAACTCGCTGGCGACGGCGAAGGCCAGGGCGACCGGATAGGGGACCCGGCGGCGGGGGGCCGGCACGCCGGAGATCGCCTCCAGCTTCGCGAACAGCGATTCCAGGGTCAGGTTCGCCCCTCCCAGGAGGTAGCGGCGGCCGGGCTCGCCCACGTCCCGGACCCGGATCAGCCCCTCGGCCACGTCGCGGACGTCGATCAGGTTCAGCGAGCAATCCAGGAGGGCCGGGACCCTGCCCCGGCAGAAGTCCCGGATCAATCGCGAGGGGGGAGAGAGCCGCGGTCCCCGGGGCCGACCGGCATCGTCGGGTTGGCGATCAGGACCGGGTGGCCGGCGTCGGCCCGTCGCCTCGCCGCGACTTCCGCCCGGAGCTTGGAGAGGCAGTACGGGCCGACGGCGTCGCGCTCGGTGACCTCGACGTCCTCGGCGATCGGCCCGGTTCGCCTCGCGCAGGTCAGGATGCTCTCGGTGCTCACGTGGACGATCCGCTCGGCCCCCTCGGCGATGGCCGAATCCAGGACGTGGGTTGTCCCCCGGTGGTTCACGGCGTCGAACTCGCGGCGGTCGCGCACCCAGAGGTTCGGGTTCGCCGCGAGGTGGAAGACGTGCCGCGCCCCGCGCATCGCCTTGCTCACGGCCGAGGGGTCGCGGATATCGGCCCGGACGGTCTCGACCCCCTCGGGCAGGTGATCGACGCTCGCCCCGGGCCTCTCGACCACGCGGACCCGCCGCCCTTCGCCCACCAACTGCTCGACCAGGTGGCTGCCGATGAACCCGGCTCCTCCGGTGACGACCGTCAGTTCGTCCATGACGCGAGACTCCTGCTTTCCCTGGGCGCTCCTCCCGGCATCATGGCCGAAATGGCTCGATCGGGCGAGGCGAGTTCGCCGTCATCGGGGCGGGACGACGCGGAAGAGGTCGGGGGAGGGCCGGGACTCGTCGATCGGTCCCGCCAGGGGCATGGGCTCCAGGACCCCGGCCTCTCGGAGCCTCTCGAAGGCGTCCTTCGAGACGAACGGGGTGTAGCCGTAGCCTCCGGGCTTGCGGTGACGGCCGATCTCGAACCAGTCCACATAAATGTGGGTGATCCCGCGATCGGCCAGGGCCCGGCCGACCTCCCCGGGCGTCCTGTCCCGGGCGAGCGCCTCGAAGATGTCGTCGTTGAACACGGTGTTGTAGACCGGTTCATGATTCATGTGGAACACGGCCGCCTGGCCGATCAGCAGGGGCCGGGCTCCCGGGGGGAGCGTGGCGTCGAGGCCCGCCAGCCAGGGATTGAGCCTGAGCGGGACGTCTTTCCGGAGGAATTCGAGGTCTCCGGTCCACTCGTTGAAGGCGGTGAGCGCGGACGACCCATAGGCGAAGTTCGTCAGGGTCGCCACGGTCATCACGAACGCCAGGATCGCCGTCCACGCCCGGGATCGCGACCAGTCCGCCCCGATCCCCGCCAGGATCGCCAGGGGGGGCAAGAGCGGGAGCCAGAAGCGATCCAGGCGGTGGGTGAAGAGCCACCACGTCGCGAAGATGTAGGACACGTAGGCCCATAAGACAAGCGAAAGCTTCCGAGATCGGGGCCGCACGAGAGCCAAGGGCGCCAGGGCGACGAAGAGGACGGATTGCCAGTCCGACCGGCCGGCGATCTCCAGGAGGGCGTCGGTGAAGGCGGGCCAGGACGGGGGCCTCGGGCCGTGGGCGGCCGACCACTGGGCCTCGTGGGCGGCGCTCCAGGGGCCTCCGCCCAGGACGTTCCAGCCCAGGGGATAGACCGGGTTGCCGTGGTCGATCACGTTCTTCGCCAGCCACGGGCCGATCGCCACGGCCAGCCCGAGCGAGAACCCCAGGACGGCCCGGGGCGACCGCCAGGCGATCGCCGCGAGGCCGAACGGGACCACGGCCGAGATCAGCCCGGGGTACTTGCAGCCCATCGCCCCTCCGGCGAGCCCCTCCGACGACCGCCCAGGACGTCCCGGGGGCGTCTCGGCGATCCCAGGCCCAACCGGCGGCCCAGATCAGGGCGGCGTGGTAGTAGCACAAGGGGCCTTCCACGTAGGGGATCGCGGCGAGGCGGAAGATCCAGGGGGTCGTCAGGTAGACCGCCGCCGCGACCCAGGCCGCCCGGGGAGACGCCCTCTGGCTCGCGACCAGGGCGATCATCGCCGCCGCCGCCGGGGCGTGGAACATCACCAGGAGCTGACCGGCCATCGCCCCTCGCCACCAGTCGCCCAGGACGACCATCCCGAGCAGGTGGAGCATCTCCACGCCGAAGGGCATGCTCGTGTAAACATTGTGCGGCAAGAAACGGATTCGTCCGCCGAGATAGTATTCCTTCGGCCCCTGGAGGTGGTATTCCAGGCAGTCGAAATCGATCGCCGGGGTCATCGCCCCCAGGGCCATCAGCAGGAGGAACGGCCCGACGACCAGGGCGAAGCCGACGAGGGGCAGGGGGGAGGATCGCTCCTTCGGAGGGTCGTCCGGGCGAGGAGAGCGGAGGCCCCAGGCCCCGCTGAGCATCAACGCCGCGAGGCCGATCCGCACCGCCCACGGGTCCAACAGCCCGAGACGGCCGATCAGGAGCGTCAGGGCCGATAAGCCGACCATCCCCAGGCCGAACCCGACGCCCAGGCGGGCCGGCAAGCCCATCGACCGATCCGCGCCGAGCCCTTTCAGGACCAGCCCGCCCAATCCCAGGGAGGCCCCGGCGATCAGGAGGGCCGCCCCGGCGATCGGCAGGCGTTGCGGGAGGTTCTCGACGTGCCGGAGGTCGGCCGCGACCTGGCCGATCCGCGATTCCTTCCACGTGATCCCCGGGATCAGCTCGGGGACGACCTGCATCAACAAGATGCCCCGGCGGACCCGCGTCCCCTTGATGCTCCGGGCGTTCGGCAGGGGCTCGACCAGCCACCAGCCGAGGAGGACGACCTCGACGATCGCCAGGGCGATCAGGAGGGGGATCGCGGCCCGAGATCGTCGGGGGATCAGAGCATCGGCCCGATCTGCCACGGGGCGAACTCCTCCTCGCCGACCCCTCCGCGCTCGCTCCGGGTGGTCCGGCCCGAGGCGACGTCCAGGATCAGGTCGAACAGCCTCCGGCCGACCTGCTCGACCGGCTCGCCGTCGAGGATCGGGCCGGCGTCGAGGTCCATGTCGGCCTTCATCCTCTCGAACATCACCGAATTCGTGGCCACCTTGATGCAGGGCGTGGGCTTCAGCCCCAGGACGCTCCCCCGGCCGGTGGTGAAGACCAGGACGTTCGCGCCCGAGGCCACCAGGCCGGTGGTGCAGAGCGGGTCATTGCCCGGGGTGTCCATGAAGACCAGGCCCGGCGAATCGACCCGCTCGGCATACGGGACCACGTCCACCAGAGGGCTCGTGCCGGCCTTGGCCAGCGCCCCGAGCGACTTCTCGTAGATCGTCGTCAGCCCGCCCTGCTTGTTCCCGGGGGACGGGTTGTTGTTGATCTCGGCGCCGAAGAGGCCGGTGTACCACTCCCACCACTTGATCCGCTCGATGAGCTTCTCGCCGACCTCCCGGGAGACGGCCCGGCGGGTCATCAGGTGCTCGGCCCCGTAAATCTCGGTGGTCTCGCCGAGGACGGCGGTCCCTCCGTGAGCAACGACCAGGTCGCTGGCCACGCCGAGCGCCGGGTTGGCCGTCACCCCCGAGTTGCCGTCCGAGCCTCCGCATTCCAGGGCCAGGCAGATCTTGGAGGCGGGTTGCTCGGTGCGGGCCCAGGAATTGGCCTCGGGCAGGAGGCGGTGGACGGCCTCCACGGCGGCCTCGACGGTCCGGGTGATCCCGCCCTGCTCCTGGATGTTCAGGACCCGCGGCCTCTCCGATTTCGGGCCATTTCGAGGGGCCGCGCCGAGCGTGAGGAGGTCTTTCGACTCGACGAACTCGCTCGCGGCGTTGACCTCGCAGCCCAGGCCGACGATCACATACGCGGCCACGTTCGGATGGTTCGCGAACCCGGCCAGGACGCGCTCCAGGACTTGATGATCGGCCCCCCCGGCGGGCATGCTGCACCCGCCCTTGTGGGTGATCGCGAACACGCCGTCGACGTTCGGGAAATCCCGCTTCCAGGAATCGTCGCGGAAGCGTTCGGCGATGTAGCGCGACGTGCTGGCCGAGCAATTGACCGTGGAGATCACGGCGACGTAGTTCCTCGTGCCGACCCGGCCGTCGGGGCGGAGGTAGCCGAGGAACGTCCGGGGCTCGACGCTCGGAGGGGGCGGTGCGGGCTCGGAGGCGAAGGCGTAATCGCGCTCGAAGAGGTCGGCCGAGACGTTGTGGACGTGGACCCAGGCGCCTCGGGGGATCGGCTTCGAGGCGAACCCGATGACCTGGCCGTACTTGACGATCGGCTCGCCCGGGGCGATGTCGCGGACGGCCATCTTGTGGCCCAGGAGGATCGGCTCCCTCGCCTCGACGACGTCCGGGCCGAACTCCAGGACGGCCCCCCTGGGGATCGGCCGGGAGGCCACGGCCACGGAGTCCTCGGGCCTGAGCAGGACCGCCCGTCGCGGCCCGGTCGCCGTCGCCATGAATCCCGCCCCTCGCCCGAGTTCCGGCCGATCTCCTCACCACGGCCATCGTAGTGCCCGCCCGGCGATTTGGGAATGGGAGGCCGCCGGGCCGACGGGTTGCTCCGGTCGAAGGGATTGCGGGGGTGAGGCGGAAAATCGCCCGATCCGGGCGGTCGGCTTGATCGCCTGGGACGCTCAGAGTATGTTTGCACGCTGCGACGATGGCGGTTGCCGAAATCGGGCGGGGGGCACGCCGATGAGCATCGCGTTTTCTTGCCATTTCTGCTCTCGGAAATATCGGGTCGATGACGGCCTCGCGGGCCGGAAGGTCAAGTGCAAGGAGTGCGGGACGGAATTGTCCATCCCCACGCCCCGGACCATGGCGACGGCGAGCAGGCCCTCGGCCCAAGGCGGCGACCTGTACGGGCTGGACGACGAGGCCCCATTGCCCCCGCCCCGGAGGCCGGGGATGGTCGTCGAGAAGCCGAAATCGTCGCGGTCCCGCAGGAACTCCGGCGCGGATGGCGGCGACCAGTGGAAGCGATCGGGGATCAGCCTCCTGATCTTCGGCGCGGGGGCGGTGATCCTGCCCCTGATCGGCCTCCAGTGGAGGCTGCTCAGCTTCCTGCCTCCGGCGGCGCAGATCGGCCTGGGGATGCTCATGCTCCTGGGCGGGATGTTCTGCCTGTTGACGTCGTCGATGGGCTTCCTGAAGGCGCTGGGGTTCTCGGTCCTGGGGCTGGTCGTCGGCATCCCGGCGTTCCTGGTCCTGGTCGGGATCGGCCTGGAAGCGGCCGGGGTGCAGCCGCCTCAGCCGGGCAACAACGGCGGGGCGAACGTGGCCCAGGATGACGGCGGCGTCCCTCCTCCGGCCAATCCCGTCTTCATCCCTCCTCCGGCCCCCCCGGCGCCGATCCAGCCGCCGAACTTCGGCCAGCAGCCGGGCAATCCGAACTTCGGCCAGCCCCAGGGCCCGAACTTCGGTCAGCCCCAGGGTCCGAACTTTGGGCAGCCGCAAAATCCGAACTTCGGTCAGCCGCAAAATCCCAATTTTGGACAGCCTCAGGGTCCGAATTTCGGCCAACAGCCGGGCAATCCGAACTTCGGTCAGCCCCAGGGCCCGAACTTCGGCCGGATCAATCGGCCGAACTTCGGCCGTCCGCCCGGGATGCCGAGCATGCCCCGAGGCCCGCAGTTCGGTCCCCGTCACTGAGAAAAAACGCCGACCGCCGAGAAGATCCGGCCCCGGGGAGCGAATCCCCCGGGGCCGGGCCGGTTTGTGGGGGCCCCACCCACTCCGCCCCGTGGTCTCGGATCGCCTGGACCGGAGGTGCCCTCGCCGTGTCGATCGAGGTCGAAGATTATCACAAGGTCTACAAGGACTTCGTGGCCGTCCAGGGCGTGTCGTTCCGGGTCGAGCCGGGCGAGGTGCTCGGCCTCGTCGGCCCCAACGGCGCGGGCAAGACGACCACTCTGCGGGCCCTGGCCGGCATCTTGGAGCCGACCCGCGGCCGAATCCGGATCGACGGCCACGACCTGAGCTCCGACCCGGTGCCGGCCAAGGCCGCGCTGGCCTACGTCCCGGATGACCCGAAGCTGTTCGACAGCCTGACGGTCTGGGAGCACTTCCGGTTCATCGCCTCGGCCTACAAGCTCGGCCCCGACTGGCCGGAGAAGGCCGAGCGGCTGCTCTCCCAGTTCGAGCTCACGGAGAAGAAAGGCGCGCTGGCCTCCGAGCTCTCCCGGGGGATGCGGCAGAAGGTCGCCATCGGCTGCGGCTACCTCCACGACCCGAAGGCCATCCTCCTGGACGAGCCGCTGACCGGCCTGGACCCTCGCGGCATCCGCACGATGAAGGAGACGATCCTGGAGAGGGCCGACGCCGGGTCCGCCGTGATGGTCAGCTCCCACCTGCTCTCGCTGGTGGAAGACCTCTGCACGACGATCCTGATGCTCGACCGAGGGCGGGTCGTCCTCCGGGGGAGGCTGGACGACCTGATCCGCGAGGCGGCGGAGTCGGGCCGGGCCGAGACGTTGGAAGACATGTTCCTCCGTTTGACCGAAACCGAGGCCGACAAGACGGCCGCCGCCCCGGAGGTCTGACCTCGTGGACCGCGCCCTGATCTTGCTCCTGTGGCTCCGGTTCCGCGCCTGGTTCCGTCGGACGGTCCGGCGGATGGCCTCGGTCCAGGGGCTGATCCTGACGGCCCTGGGCCTCATGATCTTCGCCCCGTCCGCCTTCGCGCTGCTCTTCGATCGCTCCGCGCCCAACCCGGCCGGGCTGGCCGAGGGGACCCGGCGGTTCGGGCCGATGATCCTCTGCGCCTATTGCTTGCTGACGCTCCTGTTCTCGCCCGGAGACAAGGCGTTCGCCTTCAGCCCGGCGGAGATCAGCTTCCTGTTCCCCGCGCCGTTCAGCCGGAGGCAGCTCCTGGCCTACAAGGTCGGCGGCAACCTGTTCCTGGCGATGCTGTCGTCGGTCTTCGTCGTCTTCGCGATGAGGAAGACCTCGCCGAACCTGTTCTGCCTGTACGTGGGGCTGGTCCTGGCGTTCTGGTTCCTGCAACTCTTCGCGATCACCGTCACGCTCCTGGGCGCGGCGATCGGCGCGGCGGCCTCGACGTGGAGGAGGCGGATCGCCGTGGGCCTGATCCTCGGCCTCGTCGGCGCGGCGGCGGCCTCCGCCGGGCTGGAGGCGCTGAAGGGCCTGGACCTGGATACGATCAAGACGCTGGAGAACGCCCCGGCCGTCCGCGCGGCCCTCGCGCCGTTCCGGCCGTTCACCAACGCGATGACATCCCGAGGGGTCTGGCACGGCCTGCTCCGATGGGGCGGGATCGCCCTGGGGATCGACGCCTGCCTGTTCGTCCTGATCCTGGCGCTGGATGCCCGCTACCTCGAATCGGTCGCCGTCAGCAGCGAGCGGTTCTACGCCCGACTGGAACGGATGAAGAAGGGCGGCCCGGCGATCCGGGCGAGCAAGCCGAGGAAGAAGCCCTGGAAGAGCGTGCCCGACCTGCCGTGGTGGGGCGGAATCGGGCCGATCCTCTGGAAGCAGCTCCTCACGGCCCGTCGCGACATCTGGAAGATGCTGATCCCGACCCTGTCGTGCCTGTCGATCGCCGGGCTCGGCGTGTTCCTCGCGAACTACACGCCTGCGGGGCCCGATGGAGGCGGGTTCGCCATCGGCTTCTCGATCGTCCTGCTGAGCTTTTCGCTCATGTTCAGCCCTCTCCTGAATTTCGACTTCCGAGGGGACTACGAACGGATGGAAGGGCTCAAGACGCTGCCGATCCCCGCGTCCCGGCTGGCCCTGGGGCAGGTCGCGGCGCCCACGGTCCTGGCGACGGTCCCCCAGGTGCTCTGCATCGTCGTCCTGGGCGTCGGCGCCGGTCCGGTCCCGGCGTGGTTCTGGACGTTGCCGGCGTTCGCCCTCCTGGTCAATGCCCTGCTCATGGAGGTCGAGAACGTGATGTTCCTCTGGTTCCCGACGAAGCCCCTGGCGGCCACTCCGGGGGACATCCAGGCGATGGGCCGGGCGATTTTGATGATGCTGGCCAAGACGCTGACCGTCGGCGTGACGGGCGGGCTGGCGGCCCTGCTCGGCCTCGCGGGCTACTTCGTCGGCGGCTGGATCGCGGCCCTGACGCTCGCCTGGCTCGTCCTGGTCGGGTTCCTCGTGGGCTTCGTCCCGCTGATGGCGGCGGCGTTCCGGGGGTTCGACGTGGCCAGCGACATCCAGGGATGACGATCAACGCTCGGCCTCGCCCCTGGGCGTCCGATTCCGCCACCACCGCAGCCCTCTTCGGCAGAACTCGGCCCCCGCTCCGAGGAAGAACGTGCCGAGCATCCCGGCCCCGGCGAGCTGCCCCGGCTGAATCACCTCGCCTTGCTGCATCGCCTGGAACCCGAAGAACGCCAGGGCGATCATCCCCAGGCCCACGAGGATCAAGACAGCGCCCATGGGCAACTGGGCCGCGAGCAGGGAATTCGGGGTCGGCGGCGTGTACCGGGTCCCGCAGTCCTTGCAAAGCCGGTCATAAACCAGAGCCAGTCCCGGCGGCGCGACCTTCTTGAACCGGGCCGACCCGCACTTCGGGCAATATGGAGAGACGGGATATTGCCCCTCGGGGGCGACTTGCAGGCCCATGCGTCGATCCCTCGATCGGCGGATGAGATGAGGTTGGGTCACGATGGCGGATGGGCCGCAACCGTCCGGGTTGATTCGGCGGACTCGATCATCTGCTCCGGCGTCAGAGGGATCTCCTTGCGATCCTTGGGCTTCTCCACCTCGCCGATCATGTCGCCGTTGAGGAAGTACTGAGCAGAGACAGATGGGACGATCAGGGTGCCGATCCCGAAGACGAACAGCAACGGACGAAGCCCGATGACCCAGGTCACTCACCCGCGCGATTGCCAGGAACGAGGATGGCGAGAACGGTGGACCACCGCGAGGATCAAGATCTCACCGCCTTCGATTCGATAGTAGACGGCATACGGGAAATGGCGAGTCGGGACGTGGCGGAAATCGCGGAAGATGACGGCCGGCGCCTCGGGCATCCGCGAGACCCGCGCCAAAGCGTCTTCCACGGCCCCGAGGAAGGTCTCACCGAGCCCGGGCTGCTGATCCTCGTACCAGGCCTTGGCCCGGGCAATGTCGGCCTCGGCCTCCGGGAGGATGATCATGGGTTGGGACCGGATGTCCCTCGCAGCCGGACCAGGGCCTCTTCCCAGGTCGATCCGGTATGAGGATTCGCTCGATAGGCCGCCAGGCGACGATCGAGCTCGTCCTTGAGATCCTGGGGGATCTCCGTCTCCATCGGCTCGTCGGCGAGGCTGATCCAGATCTCATCCAGGAGCTGGCACCTCTGTTCGAACGTCAGCAGGTCGATCCCAAGCGATTCCATCAGCGAGGACATGATTCGCATCCTCCGATCGGGGCGAGGCGATCCGGGGCCTCGGCATCCATTGTAGCCGATGCCGAGGCCCCTTCCAGCCGGGCTCCTGGCCCTAGGGCCTCTTCACGAATTCATAGATGCGGCCGTCGAAGGCGAGGAGGAAGAGCTCGCCGTCGCGGTCCTCGCCGAAGGCGGCGATGTTCAGCGGGCGGTCTTTCGTCAGGTCGATCAGCTCGCCGTTGACCGTGGCCTTGCCGTCCTTCTCGCGGAGGCCCCAGACCCGGCCGCTCTGGAAGTCCCCGTAGACGTACACGCCCTCCAGCTCGGGCAGCGCCTTGCCTCGATAGACGTATCCGCCGGTGATGCTCTGGCCGGTGTCCTTCCGGCCGCCTTCCTGCCTGTCGCCGTGGGGGTACTCGGCGATCGGCGGCGAGAGGTCCGACGGCTTCACGCGGGCCTTCTGCTTCCTGGGGAACGGGTGGAAGCCTTCCTTCACGCTCCAGCCGTAATTGCCGCCGTTCTTGAGGACGTGGACGATCTCCCAGAGGTTCTGGCCGACGTCCCCGGCCCAGATCGTGCCGGTTTTCCTGTCGAAGGTGAACTTCCAGACGTTGCGGAGGCCGATGCAGAAGACTTCCGGGGCCCAGTCGGCGAATTTCTGAGGGTCGCGGAGCCGGGGGTTGTCCTTGGGGATTCCGTAAGGCTTGCCGTCCTCGGGATGATCGACGTCGATCCTCAGGATCGAGCCGAACCAGTCGCTCGGGTTCTGGCCGGAGAGCAACGGGTCGTCGGCCGCCCCGCTGTCCCCCAGGGAGATGTAGAGGAAGCCGTCGGGGCCGAACTCGATGCAGCCGCCGTTGTGGTTGGAGAAGGGGTCCTCGGCCGAGACCCAGATCCGCTTCTCGGTCTTCGGGTCGGCCTTCCTCGGGTCGGCCGAGTTCCTCTCGAACCGGGAGACGACCGACCGGCGCTTGCCGTCGCCGTCGTCGGCCGAGTAATAGAGGAAGAACTGGCCATTCTCGCGGTAATTCGGGTGGAAGGCCAGGCCGAGGAGCCCTTCCTCGTTGTCCTTGTGCATGCGGTCGGGGAGGGTCAGGAACTCGACCTTATCCTTCGTGTCCTTGACGTCGGGGAACGACCAGACCTTCCCCTGGTGCTGCTCGGCGACGAACAGCAGGTTCGAGCCATCCCGGGGATAGGCCATCGCCACGGGGCGATCGAACCGGAGGTTGGGGAAGGCCACTCGGGTGGTGAGTTGGGGCAAGCCGTCGTCGGCGGAGGCCGGGGCGATCGTCGCGGCCAGGGCGAGCGTGAGCGTGAGGGCGATTCGAGGGGCGAAGGGCGGCATTCCGGGCGTCTCCGGGGTCTGGGCCGGGTCATGGGCGGTCGCGGGCCAACCCAGTAGACCGGAAGCGGCCTTCGATCGTCAAATCCTCGCCAGAACCGGGAAACTTCGGGGTCCAGCCCCGGCCGGGGAAATGTCGATGAGGGATCGCCGCCAACCCGCCTTGTCCTCTCGGGGAAGCCGGGGTAGCGTGCCGGACCGCCCCGGGTCCGTCCCGTCTTTCTGGAAGGAGATTCCCCCCCATGACGACCGCGATCCCGAACCGTCTGAGCCCGGCCCGAGCCGGGCCGAAATCGACCAGGCCGGAGTGGACCTGGAGTACCACTCGCTGATGGGCGTCCTCGGAGGCGACGAGCCGACGCACGTCCGGTCGTTCGAGAGGTCCGTTTTCGCCCGGATCCTCCACCCCGCCAGGGCCACCGGCGGCGCGATGACCGCCGAGCATTCGCCCCGGCTGTGACCCGGTGGGACCTGGTGACTGGCCACCAGGTCCCGTCCTCACCCGCGATAGTGGGCCTTGACGGTCTCGACGGCCCGCCGCCACCGGGCGAGCTGCTGGCCTCTCCAGGATTCGTCGCGCCTCGGCTCGAACGAGACGCCCCCGGCCTCCAGGATTCCGGCGACCTCGCCGATCGACGGCCAGAATCCCACGCCCAGACCGGCGAGGACGGCCGCGCCCAGGGCCGTGGATTCGCCCTGGGGGCTCCGTCTCAAGGGGCGGCCGAGCAGGTCGGCCTGGAACTGGAGGAACGGGTCGGAGCGGGCCATCCCTCCGTCGCATCGGAGCTCGCCCATCGGCTCGGGCGAGTCGGCGTCGATGGCGACGATCAGGTCGGCGACCTGGAAGGCCACGCCTTCGAGAGTGGCCCTCGCCAGATCGGCCACCGAGGTGGCCCGGGTCAGGCCGAAGATCGTCCCCCGGGCCTCGGGCTCCCAGTGGGGGGCGCCGAGCCCGGTCAGCGAGGGGACGAACAGGACGCCGGAATCCGGGTCGGCCTTGTCGTACAGCAGGTCGATCTCCGGGGCGGCGCCGACGGCCTTCAACCCGTCGCGGAACCACTGGACGGCCGCCCCGGCGACGAACACGCTCCCCTCCAGAGCATATTGCGGAGGGCCCGACCCGAGCGAGGCCGCCACCGTGGCGACCAGCCCCCGGGACGACCTCACGGGCGACGATCCGGTGTGCGAGAGGAGGAACGCGCCGGTCCCATACGTACACTTGGCCCGGCCCGCCTCCCAGCATCCCTGGCCGACGAGCGAGGCTTGCTGGTCCCCGGCGACCCCGGCGATCGGCAGGCCGTCGGGGAGGTAGCCCAGTCCCTCGGTCCGGCCGATCTCCCCGCAGCTCGGGACGATTTCGGGCAATATTCCCTCCGGGACTCCGAAGAAGACGCAGAGGTCGTCGGCCCAGGAGAGCGTCTTGAGGTCCATCAAGAGGGTCCGGGAGGCGTTGGTGGCGTCGGTCGCGAACCTCCGGCCTCCGGTCAGGTGCCAGAGCATCAGGGAATCGACGGTGCCCGCCGCCAGATGGCCCGAGGCCGCGAGCGTGCCGGCCTCGGGGACGTTCTCCAGGAGCCAGGCGATCTTGGTGGCCGAGAAGTACGGGTCGAGGACCAGGCCGGTCCTCTCGGCGAGCCAGTCGCGGCGGTCGCGGTGGGCCTCGCAGAACCCGGCCGTCCGGCGGTCCTGCCAGACGATCGCCGGCCCGACGAATCGGCCGCTCGCACGGTCCCAGGCGACCGTGGTTTCCCTCTGGTTGGTCAATCCCACGGCCGCGATCCGGTCGGCCCCGATCCCCGAACTCCTCAGAGCGTCCTGAACCGTCAACCCCACCGAATCGACGAGCGTCTTCGGGTCGTGCTCGACCCACCCCGACCTCGGGAACGACGGCGGGACCTCGACTTGCCCCTGTCCGACGGGACGAAGCCGGCGGTCGTAGACGAGCGAGCGGGTGCTGGTCGTCCCCTGATCGATCGCCAGCAGATGATCGCGGGCCATCGGCGGGCCCTCCTCGGAGGTTGCGGATCGTCGGAGACGGGACGGCCCGCATCGTAGCAGAGAGACCCGTGACAAACCCGTCCCGACCGATCAGAATCGAGCCGCATCGTCCCCCATTCCGAAGAAAGGACCCGTCATGAGCGAGGACGTCCTGATCCCCCTGGCCGGGATGGCCATCCCGATCGTGATCGTGCCGACGGTCCTGGCCTTCCGGCAGGCGTCGAAGAAGCGAGAGCCTCGACCACGCCGAGAGGATGAGGGCCCTGGAGACCGGCCAGCCCCTGCCGAACCGGACGCTCTGGCCGGCGGCCCTGACGCTCACGGCCATCGGCGCCGGCGTGCCGATCGCCGCGTTCTTCTTCACCCTGATCGCTACGCTGAACGGCTCGGTGCCGGGGGAGATCTGGATCGCCCCGGTCGTCACGACGTTCTTCACGACCCTCCTGACCGGCTCGCTCGCCCCGAATCTCCTGGGATCGGCCAGGCCCGCCCCGGGGCCGGACTCGCTGGCCAACGACTCCAAGCCCAGCTTCGATCCGGACGCCTACGACGTGGTCGGGCGTCGCGGTTGATCCTCCCTCGGATTCAAGGAGCGAAAGGATGAGCGCGTTTCCCTGGGGCCTGATGTGGGTCCTCCTGATCGTGTTCGGCTCCTGCGGCGTCTTCGTCGGCCCGCTCGTCTTCTTCGGGATGCGGCAGGAGCGCCGGAAGCACGAGCTGGAGCACGCCGAGAAGATGAAGGCGATGGAGCTGGGGCTCCTTCCCGCCTCGCTGGAGTCCTTGAAGACGGAGGCGGGGCTGTCTCGGACCCTGGTGGCGCACGTCCCCCTGGGCGCCCTGGGGATCGTTCTGGCGCGAGCTGGCTCCTCGGCCCTCAGTCGTGGGCCTGGGTCGGGGCGGGACTCGTCGGCTGCACGAGCGTGGTTTGCGGGACGATCCTGGCCGTCCTACGCCCCCCGCCCGACCAGCGCCGACCCTCGGCCAGCAAGCCGCCGGAGCTCTCCGAGGCCCTCGACGCCGTCGCCCTCCGCAATTGATCCGCGGAGCCGAGCCAGCCCCGACGCCGCCCAGACGCCCATCAACGGCTCGATGGGCACATGGAATCGGGCCGAGACGATCGTCAGCGAGTGGAACCCGGCGATCAATCCGGCGGTCAGGAGCGTCGGCCCGAGCCTCCTTCGAAGCGCGCTCGGCATGAGGAGGAGGCCGAGTCCGGCGAGGACCGTCAGCCCGAGGTGGCCGCCTCGATAGATCCGGCTCCGGGTCTTCGGGTTCGTCTCGTCGAACAGGACGAAGAAGCGGAGCCGGCGGAGGCAGAGCCGCGGATACCGCCAGGGATCGGCCCGGAGGTCGGCCATCGCCCGGCGGAACAGGAATCGCGAGCGGGCCGGCTCGGTCATCCGGGCCATCCGGTCATAGTCGGCCCGGGTCAGGGCGATATCGTCGAGGTATCCGGCCTCGTGGCGGGCTTCCCACAGGGCCCGATTCTGCTCTCGGAGGCTCGTCCCTCCCGAGCTCAACGCCCGATCGACCGACGGCCGGACGACCTTGTCCGTCCCCTCGCTCTGCCGGCAGTTCCCCTGCCAGAAGGCGTATCCGAACGTGCTCTTCACGAACACGATCTCGCCGTGGACCGCGTAATTTCGGGCGATCCAGGGGGAGACGCCCAGAATGGCCGTCAGGGCGATCCGAAAGGCCGTCCTTCGCCACGTCGGGAGTCTCCCCAGGGCCACGGCCCAGGCGATCCCCGGGGCCGCGAGGCCGAGGATCGGGTCGGTCAGGATCAGCAGGGCGAGGACTCCTCCGCAGAGCACGCCGTCGATCGCCCGGCCCGTTCGCCCGCTCCGAAACCCCAGGGCGAGCGACCAGACGAGCAAGGTCGAAGCCAGCGCCGCCACCTGAACATGGGTCGCCGAGTAGACGAGCGTCGGATGCAGGGCCGCCACCAGCCCCGCGACGATCGCCACGAGCTTCCGTCCCGGGGTCGCTTCCCGGGCCAAGGCCATCGCGCCGGCCGCCAGGATGCCTCCGAGGATCGCCTGGCCGACCTGGAGGACCAGGAGGGCCGTCGGCGAGCCGACCCCTCCGAGGGCATAGGCCCCGGCCACGACGAACGGATAGATCGGCGCTTGCTGGGAGGTCGGCCCGTCCGCCCCGAGGAACTGGACCGAGAACCCCCGGCCGGCGAGCAGGTTCTCGGCGATCTCGCCGTGCTCGAACGTGCTCCGGGGGACGTGGTGGCTCTGCAAGACGAGGATCGCCGCCACCCTCACCGCGATGGCCAGGACGACGACGGCCGCGGCGGGGCCTCGGGGAACATTCATGAGGGATTCCTACGGGCCGGTCCTTCGGCGACTCGCCGGATCGGCCGGGATTGTGGCGGCGGCCTCGCTCGGGGTCAATCCGACTTGGCTCGTTGCCCTGACCCGATAGACCACCGCCGACCTCGGCCCGCCCGCCGAGTCTCCCCAGACGCGCTCCACCCGGTCGGGCGAGCGGGAGACGAACGCCGACAGCGGGCTCGGGGCGGCCCGGGCGTAGCGTTCCTCGTCGATCAGGAGGAACGCCACGCCGAAGCGTTCGATCAGCGACGAGATTTCGGCCGGAGAGGCGCCGTCGGGAGGGGCGATCGCGGCCCGTCCGGTCTGCCAGAACACCTCCCCGGGATGGCGGGTCAGGACCGGCCCGATCGAGTCGCGATCCTCGGCGATCCGGGCGCAGGCGGCATCGAACGGAGCGTTCGCGAGCCGGGAGGTGTCGGCCCGATGGCCGAGGATCGCGTAGAGGGAATACGGGATCGCCCCGATCAGGACGAACCCGGCCGCGATCCCTCGCGCCCTTCGTCGCCCGATTGGTGCCAGGATCGCCGCCAGCCCCTCGGCCAGTCCGGCGAGGAGGAACGGGATGATCGGGACGAGGAACCGGCCCGCCTCCGTGAACGGCCAGAGGAGCAGGAGGGCCAGGGTCGCCAGGGGGGCCATCGCGAGGAGGCGTTTTCGGGGCGTCCGAAGCATCCTGATCCATCCGACGGCGATCCCGCCCGACACGAGGCCGGCGAATGCCGTTGCCGGGATCGTCCAACCCGGTCGGAACACCGTCGCCACCTCCACGACCGGGCCGAGCCACTGGTCGGGCATCCTCCGCAGATAAAACAGGGTGTTTTCGGCGATCGTGGCGAGGAGGCCGGACCTCGGGACCAGGCCGATCTGGGTCCGTTCCCGGACCGCCGCAAGCCAGACGACCCACGGCGAAACGACCAGCATCATCGACATCCCAGCAACCGCCGTCGCGGCGACCTTTCGCCTCAAAAGCAGGTCGCCCAGGACCGCCGCCGCCATCGCCAACCCCGCGTGACGGGTCAAGATCGCCGATCCCAGGGCCATTCCGAGCGCGACCCCCCACGATTTCCGCCCGGATCGCGCGACCCGATCGGCCAGGAGGAGCGAGAGCGTCCCGAGAAGGAGAAACGGAGGCTCCGAACCGATCGCCGATCCGTCCCGTGCCCATCGCCAGTCGATCGCCAGGGCCAATCCGAGCAGGAAGGCCACTTCGGGCCGGAAGCGCACCCGAAAGAGGAGCCAGGAACCGATCGTGGCCGCGAGCGTACAGGCCATCGCCAGGAGATGCGCCGCCGGGCGCTCGGCCCGGTGATCCGCCAGGTCAGGGCCAGCCAGATCGGATATCCCGGAGGGAAGTGGGCGTGGAGGGGGGCGTTGGGATGGTCGATCTCGCGATAGCCCCGGCCGTCCAGGAGCGACCGGGCGAGGACCGCGTATCCGGCGCCGTCGAATCGAGGAGGGGAGTCGAGCCGGGCGTTCGCCGCCATCGCCAGGGTCGCGACGACCGCCAGGATCGCGGCCTGGACCGGCCCGGAGCGGATCGCGGGGAATCGGGCGGGTTTCATCGTTCGCTCCCGGCCGGTTCCGGATTCACCACGAAGCCACGAAGGGCACGGAGGCGGACACAAAGAAGATAACGGGCTTCTTCTTTGTGTCCGCCTCCGTGCCCTTCGTGGCTTCGTGGTGAATCCCGCGAGTATTTCGACGTGCACGCGGCCATCATAAGCCCTCGGGAGGGATCTTGCTCGGCCCTGGCCTCCGTCGTACCTTGCGAGGCATCGCCTCGCCCGACCTTCGAGAGGTTCGCATGCCCTCCTTCACCCTGACCGACGCCTCGGCCGACCTCTGGGTCGAGACCTTCTCCCTCGGCCCGGACGACCTGAACATCGCCGGAGGCCCGGCCTGGTCGGTCACCAAGACCCGATTGAAGGGGGGCCGCCGCGACGGGGTGGACCTGATCCAGGTCGAGAACGGCCGGTTGGCGTTCTCCGTCATCCCGACCCGGGGAATGAACCTCTGGAAAGGGCGGCTCGGTGGTTTGGATCTGGGGTGGAAGTCGCCCGTGACCGACGGCCCGGTGAATCCGTGTTTCGTCGATCTCCAAAGCTGGGGCGGCCTGGGATGGCTCGACGGCTTCGACGAGCTCCTCGCCCGGTGTGGGACCGAGTCCTACGGCCCTCCCTTCAAGGAAGGGGACCGCTCTTACACCCTCCACGGCCGGATCTCGAACATCCCGGCGCGGTTCGTGGCCGTCCACGTCGAAGACGCGCCTCCTCATGCGATCACGATCGAGGGGCAGGTGGACGAGTGCCGGCTGTTCTCGACCCAGACCCGTTTGGTCACGAGGATGACCACCGTCCCGGGGTCGAACCGGGTGACGATCCGAGACGAGTTCCACAACCTCCGCGACTCCCCCGGAGAGCTCCAGATCCTGTACCACTGGAACCTCGGGCCGCCGTTGATGGAAGACGGGGCGAGGTTCCTCGCGCCGATGGAGATGATCTTGCCCCGAGACGCCGAGGCGACGCGTGGCCTCGGGCATTTCGGCGAGTACGGCCCGCCGCTCTCGGGATCGGCCGAGCAGGTCTATTTCTTCCGACTCCTGGGCGAAGGCCCCGAGGGCCGGACCCTGGCCATGCTCCGCAACCGAGCCGGAGACAGGGCGGCGGCCCTGCGGTTCTCGACGAGCCAGCTCCCCACCTTCACGCTCTGGAAATGCCAACGAGGGCCCAACGAAGGGTACGTCACCGGCCTCGAACCGGCCACCGGCTACCCCAACGCCCGCCCGTTCGAGGCCGCCCGAAACCGGGTCCTCACGATGGAACCAGGGGGCGTTTACGTCGCCGAAACGACCCTCGAAGTCCTCGATGACGCCGAGGGCGTGGCGCGGGTCGAGGCCGAAATCGCCGCGATCCAGGGGGGAAAGGCCCCGACGATCCACCCGAAGCCGGTCGAGCCATTCGTGGGCGAGGCGTGAGGGGCCGTCAAGCCTGTCGGGCGCGGAGGAGCCTCAGCGCGTTGGCCACGACGAGGAGGCTGACGCCCACGTCGGCCGCGATGGCCATCCAGAGGTTCGCGACGCCGAGGACCGCCAGGACGAGGACCGCCGCCTTCGTCGAAAGGGCCAAGACGATGTTTTGACGGATGGTCCGCAGCGTCCGCCGTCCGAGGCGGACGAGCCAGGGAAGGCCGGTCAGGTCGTCGGCCATCAGGACGACGTCGGCGGTCTCCAGGGCGGTGGCGCTGGAGATCCCGCCCAGGGCGACGCTGACACGGGCTTCGGCCAGGGCGGGGGCGTCGTTCACGCCGTCGCCGACCATCCCGGTGGGGCCTCGGCGCCTCTGGATCTCGGCGATGGCGAGGGCCTTGTCCTGGGGCAGGAGGCCCGATCGACGGTCGGCGATGCCGAGTTCCTCGGCCACGGCGGCGGCGGTCGGGGCGTTGTCGCCGGTGAGCATCACGGCCTCGATCCCCAGGGCCGCCAGGTCGGCCAGGACCTTCGCGGCCTCGGGCCTCGGCCGGTCGGCCAGGCGAATCCAGCCCCAGGCGCCGGCCTCGCCGGCCACCGCCACGGCCGTCCCCGAGTCATTCTCCGCGCGAACCAACCGGGCGTGGAACTCGGGCGGGCAGAGGCCGGATTCATCGAGAAATCGGTGACTGCCGACGTGGTAACGCGATGAATCGACGGTCGCCGTCGCCCCCAGGCCCGGGACGGCCCGGTAGTCGCCGGCCTCGGGGATCGCCAGCGAATGCTCCCGGGCGTGGCGGGCGATCGCGCGGCCCAGGACGTGGCCGCCGAGGTCGCCGAGCGCCGCGGCGATCTTCAGGAGATCATCCCCGGGCCGACCCTCCTCCGGGACGACCTCCACCACCGAGGGTTCGCCCCGGGTCAGCGTCCCGGTCTTGTCGAAGGCGAGCACGCGGAGCCGGCCGACCTCTTCGAGGAACTGCCCGCCCTTGACCAAAATCCCCCGCCTCGCCGCCGCCGCCAGGGCCGCCACTACCGCCACCGGGGTGGCGATCACCAGGGCGCACGGGCAGGCGATCACCAGGACCACCAACCCCCGGAGGAACCACTCCCGCCAGCCCCCCGACGCCCCGAGCAGGGGGGGCCCGAGCATCACCGCCATCGCCACAATCAGGACGGCCGGCGTGTACACGGCCGCGAATCGCTCGATCGTCCGTTCCACCGGGGCCCGGCCCTTTTGCGCCGAGCGGACCCCCTCGGCGATCCGCGAGACGACGGACTCGTTCAGCGGGGCGCCGGCCTCGACCTCCAGCGAACCCTCGCCGTTGACCGTCCCGGCGAAGACCGGGTCGCCAGGGCCTCGGTCCACCGGGACCGACTCGCCGGTGATCGCCTTCTGGTCCAGGCTCGACCTCCCCGAGACGACCCGGCCGTCGATCGGCACCCGCTCGCCGGCGCGAACGCGGACGCGGTCGCCGGCCACGAGGTCGGCCGCCGGGACTACCCGGGTCGAGCCGTCGGGGCCGATCCTCTCGGCGGTCTCCGGGGCGATCTCCAGCAAGGCCCGGACGGCCCGTCGGGCGCGGTCCAGGCTCAGGGCCTCCAACGCCTCGGAGAGCCCGAAGAGGAACGCGATCGTCGCCGCTTCGTCCAGTTGACCCAGGGCCGCCGCGCCGACCACGGCCACGGCCATCAAAACGTGAATATCCAGCCGGAACGAGCGGATCGACCGCAGGGCCCGGGGGACCAGGCCCACGGCCCCGATCAGCGCCGAGCCGGCCAGGACCAGCCGGGAGGCCGGGGCAGGCCCTCCGGCCGCGTCGATCGCCATGCCGACCGCCAGCAGGAGGCCCGAGCCGACCGTAGGGCCCCAGCGAGAAAGGCTTGACGGAGACGGCTTGGGTCCGGTCTCGGACGCCCCGCCGACGACCTCGGCCCTCATCCCGGCCTTCTCGGCGATCTTGTGAATCAGGGAGGACGGTCCGATCTTTGCAGGATCGTACTGGACGGTCATGATCCCGTTCATGGGATCAAATCCCAGGTCGGCAACTCCGGCCGTCCCGGCGAGGGCCGATCGAAGGGCCGGGATCTCGGCCGGGCAATCCAGGCCCGCGACCCGCAGGACACATCGGGCTTCGGCCATCCTTCGGGGACCTCGGGGCCTCGGGGAACTGGCGGCGCCAGAGGCGGGCCGCCTGACTCCGGCCATTATAGGGAAAGCCCGAGGGCCGGGCAGCGCGACCTGGGGCCGCCCCGGGTTGTCTCGTCCCCGTGCCCTCGACTAGACTGGACCGTCGAAGTCTTCCGGCGGTCTTTCCCGGCGAGGGATCATGGGCGACGTCTATTTCGTCCGGTTCGGCATGATGCGGCACGTCGCGCGGTTCGCGGCCGGCTCCGGAGGCCGCTTCGCCGCCGGGGATCAGGTCGTCGTCGGCTCCTGGCGAGGGGCCGAGCTCGGGCAGGTCCTGGCCCTGACGACCGATCCGGACGATCCCAAGCTTCCCCCGCTCCGCCGGGCGGGTCCGGAAGACCTGGAAGCGGCCGAAAGGGGCGAGGCGGACCGGGGCCGTCGGCTCTCGGCGTGCGAGGCCGTCTTCCGGGACGGCCTTTGGCCCCTGGAATTGATCGACGTCGAGCCGATGCTCGACGACCGCCGGACCGTCGTCCTGTACCTGGGCCCCCACCGCCTGGACGCCTCGGGCCTGGCCCAGGCGGTCCGCGATTCGTGCGGACTCGACATCGTCCTTCAGCCGGTCGGTCGCGACGAGCCGGCCGAGGACGAGAGCCACGGCGGCTGCGGGTCGTGCGGCGAGGGGGGGGGCTGCGGGTCCACGGGGGGCGGCTGCGGGTCCGAAGGCGGCTCGGGGTGCGGTTCCTGCGCCGTCAAGGACCTCGTCCGTCACGCCAGCGTCCCGGCCGGGGACCATTAGGGCGGTCCCGGCCGGGGGTGCGACCGAATCCGACGAGGACCGGCCCCGACCGGTTCGCGGTTGATTTCGCCGCTCCGATTTTGTAATCGGGATTTCGTTCTCGGGGGATAGTTTGCTTGTACGGGAAAAATTCCCGGCTTGAACAATACGCATGGGAGGCTTTCCGGATGGTTTTTCGGGAGACGATGCCGTCATGCCCCGAGTTCGCAACCCCCGCTTCGCGCCGGAGTGGCTGGAGAGGAAGCTCAGCCCGTCGAACGTGGTCGCCGCCCCCTCGGCGATCGTGACGACCATGACGTTCGATGACCCCGAGCCGCTGCCGCCCGAAGTGCCGGGCGACCCGCCGATCGAGCCGATCACCCCGACCGGCCCGACCGGCCCAGGCTGAGGAGAGGGAGAAAGTCCGACCCGGCCCCGGGACGGACTTAAGGGGCCGAGCCCGGCCGAAGGCCCAGGAGGGCCGTGATCCGCTCGCGGGCCCCGTCGAAGGCCGGATCGTTGGCGAAGTGGTGATCGAATCGGCCGGGCTCGGCCCGGGAGGCGTGGCCGAAGGACTCGGCCGCGCGCTCGATCAGCCCCTCGGGACCGCCATAGGAGGCGGAGGCGGCCAGGGACCGGGACAGGACGTAATCGGAGTCGGCGACCAGGGGGGAATTGGGCTTCAGGATGAGGCGGGCCCGCGGCCCCGGCCTCCGCGGCGCGAACGGCCTCCGTCGGGAGCCGGGAACGCAGCCGGGCCGCCGCCAGATAGTGGTAGGCGCGAATGGCCCGGGCGTCGGCTCGGAGGAGTTCCTCGAACCTGGCGTGGTCGATCAGTGCGGCCATCTCGTTGGCTCCCTCGTTCCTCCTCAGGGAGTAGAGCAGCAGGGCCCGATCGAACCGGGCGGGGAGGTGCTCGGGGTCGGCGTCCAGGGCCCGGTCATACTCGGCCAGGGCGGCGTCGGGTCGGCCGGAGCGATGGAGCAGGGTGGCGATCAGCGAGTGGGCCTGGGCGTCGTCCGGGGCGGGGTCCGGAGCGTCGTCGGGCGAGGGCAGCGCGGCCCCATCCAGGGAGGAGCTCGCGAAGCCGAGTTCCCAGGCCGAGGCCCGCCCTTCGGCCCGGGAGAGCCGGGAAAACCGCCGGGAGTCCGCCTCGGCGGCCTCGGGTTGGCCCATGCGGATGTGAGCCAGGGCGCGATTGCGGTAGGCGTCGCGGAGGTCGGGGTCGATCTCCAGGGCCCGATCGCACTCGGCCAGGGCCGCCTCGACCCGCCCCAGGGCGAGCAGGCACCCGGCCCTCTGCACCTTCAGGGCCGGGTTCCTCGGTCTCCTCGTCTCGCACTGGGCGAGGAATTCGGCGGCCGAGGCGAACTCGGAGAGGCGGAACGCCGAGGCCGAGGCGCGAAGGAGGGTCCAGAACGATCCGGGGCGCTCGGCCAGAGCCTGCCGAAACAGGGCGAGGGCGTCCGAGGCATGCTCGGTCTCGGCTTCCAGGCCCAGCGCGTGTAGTTCCAGCCACCGGGGCGGCGGCCCCCCGGTCGAGGGCGGCGGGGGGGCCTCTCCCAGTCTCTCGCGGAGGGTCCGGCGCCTCTCCCGCCACGGGGCCAGGCTAGCCCACCGGGGGGACGCCTCCAGGACGGCCAGGGCCCGGCGGACGTCCTCCGGCGAGTCGCGGCGATCGGCCAGGGCCGAGCTCAGTCTCCAGGCGGCCTCCATCAGCCAGGTTTCTAGGTCGTCCCGGTCCTCGGGACGGAGGCTCCGGACATCGTCCCGCGATCGCCAGTCCTCGGGGCCCAGGACCGCGAACAGCTCCAGGTGGGCCCGGGCCGTCGCCGCCGGGTCGTCGAGCGGTTCGGCCCTCCACTGGCCGACTCGCCTCATCCGGAAGATCGTCGGGTCGCCGCTGTCCCAGAGCGAGGCGAGTTTGGCCTCGGCCGCCGCCCTGTGCGACTGGTGGAGGGCGGAGGAGGCGACGGCCGAAGCCAGGACGGCGATCCCGGCCACGGCCGCGAAGGCCGCGGCCGGGGCCTTGCGGCGGCGGAGCCACCGGCCGAGCCTCATCGCCGGCCAGAGGGGGTCGTCGGCCACTTCCGGAGCGCGGTCGGCCCTCCAGAGATCCAGGTCCCGGGCCAGGTCGCCCATCCTCGCGTAGCGGTCCCGGGGGTCGGGGGCGAGGCAGCGGTCGAGGATCGGGCGGAGTCCGACGGGCACGCCCCGGGAGGCCGACCACCAGGACGGGTCCAGGGCGCCTCGGCCCTCGAACAGGACTCGGGCGATCGATCGGGGCGAGCCTCTCTGGGAGTCGGGCACCTCGGGCCTCCGGCCGGTCAGGGCTTCGCGGAGGACCAGGCCGAGCGAGTAGAGGTCGGCCCGGGGGCGGTCCTCGGGCCGGACGGCCGAGGGCTTCCCCTCGGCCCGGGCCCGGAGCCGTTCCGGGGCCATGTAGGCGAGCGTCCCGCCGGGGTCCGTCGAGCCGCCGGCCCGGCGGTCGGCCGAGAGGTTGAAGTCCAGGAGCATGGGGCGGCCGTCGGCGGCGATCAGGACATTGGCGGGCTTCAGGTCGCCGTGGGTCACGCCCAGGCGCTCGGCGTGGTCGAGGGCCTCGGCCAGCCGGGCGATCAGCCAGGCCACGGCCCGGGGACCGTCGGACGAGGCGATCCGCTCTCGGGCCGGGCCCGGGGCCGTCGGAAGGAATTCGGGGGCCGCGACGCGATCCAGGGCCTCCAGGAACCCCCGGCCGGTCCGCCGCGATCGCGCGCCGATCCGGTCCTGTTCGGCCAGGACGTCGGCCCAGGTCGCCCCGCCCTGGAACGGGAAGGCGATCAGGTGGAGCCCGCCGTCGTCGGTCGTCGCCTGGCGGAGGACTTCCACGATATGGGGGTGGCGGGCCCGGGCCAGGAGCCGGGCCTCGGGAGACGGCCGGGGCGAGAGCTTCAGGACCACCAGGCGGTCTTCCAGGTCCGCCTGTTCGGCCAGGAAGACGCGGGCCAGGCCGCCCCGGCCCAGTTCCCGGAGCAAGCGGTACGGGCCGATCTCGTCGCCGGCCGAGGGGGGCTCGACCGGCCCGGGGGCCGGGCCGTCCAGGAGCGAATCCGGCCCCTCGGAGGTCGGCGCCAGGAGCCGGCCGAGGATCTCGGTCAGCTCGGGGAATCGCCCGAGGTAGTCGTCCGGGTCGGGGTCGAGTCCTCCGGCGTCAGCCAGGAGGAATTCCTGGTAGACCAGGGCGGCCAGGTCGTTCGGATCGGCCGCGCCGAGCCTCTCGGCGAATTCCTCGGCCTTCGGGCGCTCGCCCCGGGCCCATCGGTCGGCGAATTCGTCGAGGCAGTCGTCCAGGGGGTCGGAGGTCATCGCTTGCCCCCCTCGTCCAGGCGCTTCCTCGCGGCCTCCAGGACCCGGCGGACGGTCCACTCCCGGAGCCCCAGCCTCTGGGCGACTTCCTCGACGGTCAGCCCCTGGCGGCGGAGGGCCACGATCGCCGCTTGCCTCGGGTCGGGCCCGGCGCTCAGGCGATCGAAGCACTCCTCGGCCTGGGCCTCCTGGCTGGGGGAGGGGTCGGGCGAGGGGAGGTCGCGGGGGGCGTCCGACCCGCCCCGGCGGACGTACAGCGGTTCCTCTCGACCCAGATCGAACTTGCGGGTCCGTGTCCTCCTGCGGAACTCTTCCAGGACCTTGTTCCGGGCCATCCCGGCGAGGTAGCGGCGGAACTGGGCGACCGTGCGGAACTCGTCCGGGTCGGGGCCTCCGGCCAGGAGGCTGCCCCAGACGTCCTGGACGAAGTCCATCGAGTCGTACCGGGCCCGAAGCACCCGCGGGAGACGGCCCCGGACGGCCGAGCGGACGTCGGCCTCGAACGCCGAGAGCAGGAGGGCCTGCGCCTCGGCGTTGCCGGCTCGGGCCCGGTCCATCATCCCGGCGAATTCGGCGTCATCCATCATCACGGACCCCTCCATCGTCGAGGGACCGACCCGCCTTACTCGTGTCAGCCTACGGGTCGCGACGGATTATTATAACGGCACTCCCGGTCCAAAGGCAGGGAGCTTCCGCGGAATTGGCCCCGAAAAGCGGAGTGCTCGGAAGATCCGGCGAGATTCTTTCCGGATTTCGCGCCGGTCCCTCGCGCCGATTGCAACCGGGAGGGTGCCGCCCGCCTCCGAGAGGGGGGAGGGACGGCGAGGAGGAGCCTTCCGCCGACCCACGGACGGGGCGACCGGACGACGGCCGACCGGGCGAGAGGTTTCGCCTGTCTCGGCCTTCTGGATTGGGAGCCACCGATGATCCGCCCCTGGATGGCGAGCCGAGAGGCCGCCGGCACGCTTGATCCCTACCTCCGCTCGATCCGCGCCGACTCCCTGTTGACGGCCGAGGAGGAGCGCGAACTGGCCGCCGCGATCGCCCGAGGGGATCGCGAGGCGACGGCCCGGATGATCCGGGCCAACCTCCGCCTGGTTGTGCGGATCGCCCGCGAATACCTCGGCCGGGGGCTGCCCCTGGATGACCTCGTGGGCGAGGGGAACCTCGGGCTGATCCGGGCGGTCCGCGACTACGATCCGGCCTTCGGCACCCGCTTCAGCACCTATGCGGCCCACTGGATTCGCCAGGCGATCCGCCAGGCCCTGCTGACGACGGCCGAGACGATCCGCTTGCCCGCGCACATGGTCGGCCTCCTGACCCGATGGCGGCGGGCCGAGCGCTCCCTGAGGCGGGACCTGGGCCGCGAGCCCTCGGCCCGGGAGATCGCCGACGCCCTGGAGCTGTCCGAGGCCCAGAGGGGGATGGTCGAGCAAGCGTTGCGGGCCCGCCGCCTGAGGCTCGACGGCGACCGGCCCGGCGGCTCGGATTCGTCTTCGTTCGACGAGGCGGCCGTCGCCCCGATCGCCGCCATCGACGCCCGCCCCTCCCCCGAGGAGCAGGCGGAGACCTCCGAGGCGATCGCCCAGGTCCTCCGCCGGCTCGATCGGCTCGACGGCCGGGAACG
This sequence comes from uncultured Planctomycetota bacterium, assembly GCA_963737655.1. Classification (GTDB taxonomy): domain Bacteria; phylum Planctomycetota; class Planctomycetia; order Isosphaerales; family Isosphaeraceae; genus JAQGHR01. The sequence goes on from CAVTTN010000002.1 coordinate 1,784,266, forward strand.
GACGGTCGTCTCCCTGAGGTTCGGCCTGGACGGCCACGAGCCGATGACCTTGAAGGAGGTCGGCCGCCGCCTCGGGGTCACTCGGGAGTGGGTCCGCAAGATCGAGGTCCGGGCCGTCCGCAAGCTCGACGACGCCCCGGCCGCCCCGCCGCCCCCCGCGATGGCCCGCCTCCGCCGCCGGGCCGTGTCGGTTGGCTGAGTCGGAGGCTTCGGTCGGGACCGGCGGTCACGACTCGCGGCCCCCGGGCACGATCTGAGCGGCCGTCCCGTAGCAAAGGACCTCGGTGACTCCGGGGGCGATCTCGGTGGCGTCGTAGCGGACCGCCAGGATCGCGTTGGCCCCGAGCTCCTCGGCGTGGCGGATCATGAGGTCATACGCCTCCGACCGGGTCCTCTCGCACAGGGCCGTGTAAACCGAGATGTTGCCGCCGAAGAGCATCTGGATCGCCGCCGCGAAGTTGCCGACGACGCTCCGGGATCGGACCACGATCCCCCGGACGACGCCCAGGGTCTTGGCGACCCGAGTCCCGGGGATTTCGAACGTGCCGACGACGAGATTGTGATCCACGGCCGCTCTCCGGACGCTGTCTGAACGCTCGGGCCCGCCGAGGGGCCTCGTCGAAGGGGATTCGCGTCCCGGGGGCCGTCCTTGGAGGCGACCTCGGGATTGACCCGGGCCGGAGCCGGTCCTAGCCTGGAGCCATGAACGGCCCGCCCTCACCCTCCCGCCGCGATTTCGTCCGGGTCGCCGGCTCGGCGGTCCTCGTCCCCGCTCTGGCCCGGGGATCGCCCTCCGAGTCGGCCGTGGCGCGGTTTTTCCGGTCGCTCCGGGCCGATCAAAGGGCCGAACTCGCCTTCCCGGCCGATCATCCGCTGAGGTCTCGGGCCTCGAATCACTGGGCGGTCGCCCGGCCGACCGTCGCCGAGCTTTCGGCCGATCAGAAGGCTCTCTGCGGGCGGATCGTCCGCGAACTCCTGACCGAAGACGGGCACCGCCGGCTCCTCCGGGTCATGGACGACGACGGAGGCGGGTTCGACCGCTACCACCCGGCCGTTTTCGGCGATCCGGACTCCCCCGGCGCGTTCCAGTGGGTCCTGACCGGCCGTCACGTGACCATCCGCGCCGACGGCCGATCGGCCGAGGCCACGGTCCCGAGCGGCCCTCTGTTCCTCGGACATTCCCAACCGGGCGAACGGAACGTCTGGGCGGCCCTGGGCGATCGGGCGAAACGGGCCCTGGGTGCGCCGGAGGTCGGCCCGGCGAGGATCGCCGATCTCCTCCGAGCGTTGATCGGCCCATTCCGCGCCTTCGCCATGCCGGAGGTCGGCGCCGGCCTGGACGCTCCCGACAAGCTCCGGCTCACGGGTTATCGGCAAGGGGGCGCCTGGACGCTCGAAGGACCGGGCTTTTCCTGGTACTTCCACGACTCGCCGCACGTTCATGGCTGGCTCGTGGTGGGCGATCCGGCCCGTCCGGGGGCCGGTTAGGGCCGGACGGCATCGCGGTTGCACAAAAAAACGGGATTGTGGGCTGGCCCGATCGATGGGAGGTTCTGATGCGATTCCGTCACCCGATTTCGACGTCCGCCGGGCTGCTCCTCGCCTCGGTGGTGGTCCTGGGCGTCTCGGCCTCGTCGGCCCGAGCCCAGTTCCCGGTCTTCTACGGAGGCCAGGTCCTCACCCCATTCGGCAACCGAGGGAGCGACGGCTCGTATCGCTACCCCTCGACGACACGCTCTTACGGGGCCCCGAGGGGCTATTCCCGGGTCGTCCCGGCGTCTCGCACCTACTACGCCCCCCAGAGGATGTACTACCAGCCGCAACGGATGTACTACACCCCCTATCCGGGGCAGGCTCCGTACGCGACCCCTGGCAGGGCCATCTACGGCTATCGCCGTTGATCCGTCGAAATGCATCCCATGGGCTGGGAGGCGTTATCGTCCGCCCGCGGTTCCGGGCCCGATGATCACGACCCGGGATTGCCAGCGGCGGCGGACTCCGTCTCGCACTTCCTCTCCTGAGGATTCCTGGACGATCGGGCCGCCGGGGCCCTGGGGAAGGGGCGGCATGGCCCCCATCGGCCCCATCATTCCCTGGAAAAATCGCTCTTGCTCCCGGAGGCGGGCCTGGAAGGCCGGGTCCATCCCCATCGGGCCGGCGCTGGCTCGGATGGCTTGCTCCATCCTCCGGTGGTTTTCCATCATTCGGGCCTGGGCCTCGCGGAACATCTGTTCGTGGCGTTCCTGAGCCTGGCGGAGGAATTCCTGCTGCCTCTGCCTCATCTGGGCCATCTGGGCGGGATTCGGCCTCGCTCGGACGCCCCGAGACGGCGGAGGAACGGGGGTCCGGGCGAGGGCCTCGTCGGCCTCCTCCTTCAATTTCTCGGCCTCGGCGAGGTCGGCCTTCTTCTTCTCGGCCTCCCGGCGGATGTCGTCCCAGGTCCCGGGATCGTCCTCGGCGGCGGGGGCAGGCGGATCGGCGGCCTTGGGGTCGCTTGGCTTCGCCTCCGGAGTCGGCGTCGGGGCGATCGTCGGGGCCTCGTCCGAGGGCCTGGGATCGGTCGGTCCGTCGGCGCGGGCGAACAGGGATTCGATCCGTCCCCGGGCCTCCTGGCCGAGCCCCCGCCAGTCGGATGACGCGGCGCGGATCGCCATCACGACCAGGGCCAGAGCCAGGACCGCCGAGGCGAGCAGAATCCCCCGACGGACCCGGACCGGACGGCTCGCGACGAACAGGATCGGCTCCGGGGCCGTCTCCTCGGATTGGACCTCATTCACGGTCGTCCCCTCCACCAGATCCCCGGGCCGGCGCTCGTCCTTTTCGGATCGACGTCGGGGCCTTCCTATTTATTCGACCCGGTCGGCCGTCCTTCGGCAACCCATCTCTCCGCCTGGCTCGACCCGGAGGCGACAAAGCCGGAAGGTCGGGGTAAGATTTTCGTCTCGGATGGACTGCCTCGCCTCGCCTTGCCGGTCGCCCCGGAGCCCCTCGCCGTGAATGACGCCTGGATCGCCGATCGGATGCGGCACATCGACGCCTCGGGCATCCGCAAGGCGTTCGACATGGCCCGGTCCATGATCGACCCGATCAACCTCTCCATCGGCCTGCCCGATTTCGACGTGCCCGAAGAGGCCAAGGAGGCCGCCATCGCCGCCATCCGGGGCGGCTTCAACGCCTATACGCAAACCCAGGGCACGCCCGAGCTCCGCGGGAAGCTCCAGGCCGGGGTCGATGCCGAGTTCGGCCACGAGGACCGCCAGGTCCTGGTCACGTCGGGGTCGTCCGGGGCGTTGCTCCTGGCGATCTCCTGCGTGGTCGATCCGGGGGACGAGGTTATCCTGTTCGACCCTTATTTCGTGATGTACCGCCACCTCGTCACGCTGGCCGGCGGCACCTCGGTGATCCTCGACACCTACCCCGACTTCCGGGTCGATCCGGCGAAGGTCGAGGCCGCGATCACGCCGAAGACGAAGGTCGTCCTCGTCAATTCCCCGGGCAACCCGACGGGCGTGGTCGCCTCGGGCGAGGAGATGAGGGCGCTGGCCGAACTCTGCCGGCGCCGAAACGTCCTGCTGATCAGCGACGAGGTCTATCGAACATTCTGTTACGACGAGCCGTTCACGTCCCCGGCCAGCTTCAACCCCGACGTCCTGGTGGCCGACGGCTTCAGCAAGTCCCACGCGATGACCGGCTGGAGGCTCGGCTACGCCCACGGCCCCTCGAAGCTGATCCAGGAGATGGCCAAGCTCCAGCAATTCAGCTTCGTCTGCGCCCCGAGCATCGCCCAGAAGGCCGGTGTCGCTGCCCTCGATGCCGACATGACCGCCCACGCGAGGAATTACCAGCGGAAGAGGGACGCGGTCGTGAGCGCACTTTCGGGCCTTTATGAGCTGGTCGTCCCCAGGGGGGCATTTTACGCCTTCCCCAAGGCCCCGTGGGGCACGGCGACCGAGTTCGTGGCCGAGGCGATCCGGAGGAACCTGCTCCTGATTCCCGGCAGCGTCTTCAGCCGCCGCGACACCCACTTCCGTATCTCTTACGCAGTCGATGACCGGACTCTGGAGAGGGGGCTGGGGGTCCTCCGCGAGATGGCCGGTCGCTCGTGACCGCGATCAGGCATGCCGCCCCATCCCGGCGAGCCGGGCGATGAACTCGGCGTGCTCGGGCGAGGCCAGGCCGCGATCGAGGGCGGCGTAGACTTCCTCCAGATCGCCGCGAATCATGGCCCCGGCGTCGAGCCAGAGACCGGGGAAGACCCTGGACCGGAAGAGGCCGTCCGGGTCCGGCGGGTGAGCGACGAATCGGCCATCGCCGCGCAAGAACCAGAGGATCTCCGCGGGATCGATCCCCACGAAAAGATACTCGGGGACGCCGGCCCGCTCGTAGTCGTGCTTTTTCCCCACCAGATCGAGTCGGCGGCTGGTCTTACCGACCTCAACGACCAGCTCCGGAGGGCCCATGATGAAACCATCGACGAACCGAGTGAGCCCGCCGAGCTCGGCGGGGATCAGGAGCAGGCCGTCCGGTTGGGGCTCTCCGTAATCCCCGAGCTGAATCGTCGCGTTCAGGGCGCGCAGGACGCCGGGGGTAAACCTTTTGTAGTGGCCAAGCCAGTCGGAGACGTCCCCGTCGCGAAGCCCATGTTCGTAACCCAGAGGCGACGGCATGACGACGACCCCTCCGACGAGCCTCGGCCCGGGTCCCCGAGGGCATCGCCTGATAGCGATCGTGAAAGGTCCGGCGGTCGAGCCTCTGGCCATCGACCAGGGGCGGAGGCGCCGTGGTTCGGGGGCGATCGACGGTGCTCATGGCCGGAGCCTCCCCAGCCGGGCGACGAACTCGGCGTGCTCGGGCGAGGCCAGGCCGCGGTCCAGGGTGAAGAAGAGTCCGTTCAGGTCGCGTGAGAGCAGGGAGGCCGGGTCGAGCCAAAGCCCGGGGAAGGATTCCGATCGATACAGGCCGTCCGCTCCGGGAGGCACGCGGACGAGCCGGCCTTCCCGCCGGACGTGCCAGAACAAGTCGTTGGGATCGCCCACCGCCACCACGTATTCCAGGACGCCCGTGAGCTCGTACTCGCGGAGCTTTCTTCCGAGGTCTTTCGACCGGGTGGAGACGGCGACCTCCAGGACCAACTCGGGTGCGCCACCGAGGAACTTCCCCTCGACCCGGGCCTGGCCGCCGCACTCGGGCTTGATCCTCAGGAGGGCGTCGGGCTGGACCTCGTTCTTCGGGTCCAGGATCGTCGTGAGGTTCGCGTTCGTCTCGACCCCGGGCGTGAACCGCTCGTAATGCAGCAGCCAGCCGACGGCCGCGTCGTTCTTCCGAGCGTGTTCCAGGCTGACCGGCGATGGCATGAGGAAGACGATCCCTCCGACGAGCTCGGCCCGAGTCCCCGGCGGCATCGCCTCATACCGCTCGTGGAACGTGGGCTGGTCCAGCCTCTGGCCATCGACCAGGGGCGGGAGGGCCGTCGTCCGGGGGCGATCGACGGTGCTCATCGGGGGCGTCTCCTTCCCCGGAGAGGGTTCAGGCGCTCTCCTTCTTCCTCTTCTCGGGGGTCAGGGGCACCGGCGGGATGTCGAAGAGCTTCTTTTCCTTGCGGACGACCTCGGGCGTGACGGTGTACCGGCCTTTTTCCTTCTCGGTCTTGTCCGGCAGCTCATACATGATGTCGAGCATGATGTCCTCGACGATCGAGCGGAGGCCGCGGGCCCCGGTGTCCTTCGCCTTGGCCTTCTTGGCGATCTCGCCGAGGGCCTCGGGCGTGAATTCCAGGTCGGCGCCTTCCATCTCGAAGAACTTCTTGTATTGCTTGACCAGCGCGTTGCGGGGCTGGGTCATGATTTGAACCAGGGCGTCGACGTCCAGGGGCATCAGCGGGCAGACGATCGGCAGGCGGCCGACGAATTCGGGGATCATCCCGAATTCGAGGATGTCGTCGGACGTGACCCGGTCGAGCAGGGCGCCGAGCTCTCCGCTGTGCTCGGCGTGCGTCTGGCTGCCGAAGCCGATGGTCTTGCGGCCGATCCGTCGGGCGATGATGTTCTCCAGGCCGACGAACGTGCCGCCGCAGATGAACAAAATATTGGTCGTGTCCATCTGGATGTATTGCTGTTCGGGATGCTTGCGGCCCCCCTGAGGCGGGACGTTCGCGACCGTGCCTTCGAGCATCTTCAGGAGGGCTTGCTGGACCCCTTCGCCGCTGACGTCCCGGGTGATCGAGACGTTGTGATTGGTCTTGCCGATCTTGTCGATTTCGTCGATGTAGATGATGCCTCGCTGGGCCGATTCGAGGTCGAAGTCGGCGGCGTGGAGGAGCTTCAGGAGGATGTTCTCGACGTCCTCGCCGACGTAGCCGGCCTCGGTCAGCGTCGTGGCGTCGCCGATGGCGAAGGGAACATTGAGGATCCGGGCCATCGTCTTGGCCAGGAGGGTCTTGCCGCAGCCGGTCGGGCCGATCAGGAGGATGTTGGACTTGTCGAGCTCGACCTCGGAATCCGCCTCCTCGCCGGCCACGAGTCTCTTGTAGTGGTTGTGGACGGCCACGGAGAGGACCTTCTTGGCCCGGTCCTGGTCGATCACGTACTGGTCGAGCTGTTCCTTGATCTCTCGGGGGGTGGGGATGTCGGTGAAGAGGGTCTTGGGGACGCCTCGTCGCCGTCTCTCCTGGTCGAGGATGGATTGACAAAGCTCGATGCATTCGCCGCAAATGTAGACATCGCCAGGACCTTCGACGAGGGGTCCAACGTCGCGGTAGCTCTTGCGGCAGAAGGAGCAATAGGCGTTTTTCTTGGCCCCTCCGGTGCCCGTGGGAGCGGAGCCGCCGCCCCTCTTGCCGCCGCCCCCGGCCGAACCACCGCCCGAGATGTCCTTACCCGATGGCATGCCAGGTCCTTTCGTCGCTCGGAACCGAGAGCCGCCCGGCCATCGCCGCGCGGCCGGAGGCCGGATTCGCCGAAGATCGGCGAAGGTCGCGATCGGGAGACGGTCGGGAGGGGATCGACGCGGCCCGCCGCGTCGGCAGGGGAAGGGACCATCCGAACGGCCGAGGCCGACCAGGCGCCCGCCGGGTCCATCCGGGAGGAGATCGCCACCGCCGTCGATCCACCCGCCGACCCATCGCCCGGGGCTATGGCGTCGACCGCCCATCAACCGACCCATTTTAGAGCACGATCCCGGCCAGTGCAAGGTCGGCGGACGCTTTGCGACGGGCCCTCGCCCCGACCCTGGGGCGATCCGGGCCCGATCGTCACGACCGGCGAAGGCCCGGATGCGGGCCCGCCGGCCGGACCCTCCCGATCCGCGAAGGCGGGCCGATCCCAGGAACTTTGGCGGCCACGGTTTGGCACCGCCGATCCCGGGCGGGTATAATGAGATCGACGCGCGCCCCGATCGCCCGTTCCCCGTCCTTCCCCAACTCTGGTCTCGTCTCGATCGCGGGAGATGCCCCGATGTCGATCCTCGGCAAGGTCCTGGTCGTCCTCGTGACGTTGTTGCTACTGGTCTGGATCTATTTCGCGGCGATGGTCGCCGAGCGGAATGCCAATTGGGGCAAGAAGATCCAGGAATTGGAAAAGAGCGTTTCGGACGTCCAGGCCCAGATCCCGGACGTCATCGCCGACATCAACCGACTGCGAAGTGAGGCGATCGTCGAGCAGGTCCGGGCGGAGAAGCTCCGCGAGACCTTCCGCGCCGAACTCGCCGCGGTCCAGAGGCTGGAGAGCCAGTCGAAGGAAGAGCTCGTCCGGCTCCAGCTGGAAGTGGCCAGCGTCGAGGCGCAGGTCGAGAGCGCCACGGCCCGGGTCCAGTCCCGGACCCAGGAGAAAAACGACCTCCTGAAGGAGAGGCGGATGGAGGAAGGGCGGGTGGCCGAGCTCAAGGACGAGAACACGCGGCTCCGCGGCGAGCTGAAGGGCATGCAGGATCAGTTCCTGGGCACGATGGACGACAACCGGAAGATGGCCCAGAAGCTCCTGAACCGGCCCTCCACGGCCAACGCCCCCCGAACCCGGCTGGGCAGCCTGATCGCTCGCTGACCGCCCGTTTGGCCGGCCCCTCCGATCGATCCGCAGAGGAAAGAGGCCCGGCCCGGACGTTGATCCGGGCCGGGCCTCGCGAATTTTCGGGGGCGAACCGGGCCGGCGATCAGCCCGGGGCCGGCAGTGGTTCGAGGCCCTGGACGGCCTTGCCCGAGGCGGGCTTGACCGAGGCTGGTGTTGTGGGCAAGGGGGGCGGCGCGGCCCCCTTCGGCGGTGTCGCGGCCTGGGGGCCTTCGGCGTCGCAGCCCAGCAAGGCGCCCAGGGCGAGCGAGGCCAGCCCGAGGCGAGCGGTTCGAGGGGCGTTCATCGGCGCGGGCCTCCGTCGAGGGGAAGGGATCGGTCGGGTCAGTACGAGCCGTTGTCGATGATCTCGCCGCCGGCGCGGGTGGCGAGCTTCCGGTACACGCCGTGGGTCATCTGGCCGTTGTTGGGGTTCGGGCCGCCGACGACCTGGATCGAGTCCTTGAGGAAGTGGACGGTGCCGTCCCCGAACAGGAAGTTCGCGCCCCCGGGATGGAGGCTTCGGAAGCCCCACTGGCCCATGTTCTGATAGGGCGTGCTCGCGTTGACGAACCAGTAGGGGCCGTTCGTGGAGTCGGCCGGGAGGTCGGGCAGGAGCATCGGCGCATTGGGCCGGGGCATCGTCGAGGCCATCGCCTGGACCCGGCTCACGCCCGGGGTGTTCGACCCGTACCAACCGGCGTTGGTCCAGAAGTTGAAGACGGTGTCCGGGTCGTTGTGGAACCGCGACATCTCGCCCACGAAGAGGGTGTTGCTCGTCCCATCGACCACGTCCGCGACTCGGTAGCCGAAGTCGTAGCCGAACATCCCGTCGGGCGGGATCGAGGGGGACGTGGCGTTCGGGCAGCCGTACCACCAGTGCCAGATGTCCGTGTTGCCGACGACTGCCGCGTAGGACGTCTGGGAGTAGCCCGGAGAGGTCATGGTCCGGGGCGTCTGGCCGTCCGACGGGCAGAGGAAGGCGGAGATCCTCGTGCTGTAGCCCGTGCTGTTCATGGAGGCGCCGTTGACGCCGGTCATCGACCACGGCCCGCCGGAATCGGCGGCCGGGACGGAGAAGTTCAGCGAGTCGAAGACCTGCTTCTGCTCGGAGTACGGCAGGATCAGGGCGAACATGGTGTGCTGACGCTTGTCGGCGCAGTCGGCCCCGATGCTCGGCGCGTAGCCGATCGCCCCCGGGGGGAAGATCCCGTTGGCGCTCTCGTAGTTATGGAGGGCCAGGCCGATCTGCTTGAGGTTGTTGATGCACTGGGCCCGGCGGGCCGCTTCGCGGGCGGCCTGGACCGCCGGCAGCAACAGGGCGATCAGGACGCCGATGATGGCGATCACCACGAGCAATTCGATCAGGGTGAAGCCGCGGCGCGGCCTCCTGGAGGCGTGACTTTTCATCGAGAGGGCACTCCGGAAGGAAATCGTGGATCGGATCGGGCGGGTCGATTGTCGGGCGGGAGAGGAGGGTTTGGCGGGTTCCTGGGCTCGGTCCGCGAGGGTGCGAATCCTCCTGAAGATGAAGGACGGATAGCGTCGAGGGCGAGGCGATCGCCCCCTACCGAGTCACGGAGCTCCGCCGGATCGCGCCGGGGAAAAGCGACGAGGCCGGGGGAGACGAAGATGTCTCCCTCGGCCTCGTCGGAGGGGCCCGAGCGTCGCCGGATTGCCCGGCGATCGGCTTACTTGTTGTTGGCGGTCACGCCCGGCCAGTCGTCGGTGCGGAAGGGATCGACGGGGAGGCCGTCCCGGCTGTAGAGGTTGCAAACCGGGTTATCCGCCCAGGCGTAGCGGACGGCCACAGGGTCGCTCACGCCGTCGGCCGAGACTTCCACCTTGTCCTTGCCGACGATCTTCGCCTTGGCCCAGACGAACTTCTTGTCGGCGCCGGCGATGGCGAAGCCTTTCGGCTCGGGGGTGTCGAAGGCGTAGAGGCCGGGGCCGACGTGGTCGAACGTGAGGACGATCTTGTCCCCCTTCTTCTCCATCGACTTGTAGGTCGGGCTCTGGTGGGCGATGTTGATGCCGTAGTCCTTCGCCAGGGCCCAGCGGGCGAGGCGCATGGCCACGTCCTGCTTGTTCCTGGGGTGGATGTCGCGGCCCTCGCCGATGTCGATGATCACGGCCTGGCCACTCTTGGGGAGCTTCTGGGTCATGGACTGCGCCTCGCGGAGCTCCGCCCAGGCGCTCTCGGCCGGCTCGGGCTTCTCACCCATGAAATCGGCGAGCTGGACCCAGTAGAACGAGAAGTCGCCCAGGCCCCACTCGTCCCGCCAGCTCCGGATCATCAGAGGGAAGAGGTCGCGGTACTGGTAGGCCCGGCCGGCGTTGGTCTCGCCCTGGTACCAGATCGCCCCGCGGATGCCGTAGCCGATGGTGGGCTTGAGGACGCCGTTGTAAATGTTCGCCGGCTGCTGATTGCCGTTGTCCTTCTCCTGGCCCTTCCAGCGGTCGAGGAGTTCCTTGTACTTGCCGTCCTTCTCCAGGACGTCCCGGCTGATCCACGCCTCGCACGCCGAGCCGCCCCAGGAGTCGTCGATCAGGCCGATGGGGACGTCCAGCGTCTGATAGAGCTGGCGGCCGAAGAAGTAGCCGACGGCCGAGAAGCCTCGGGCGGTCTGCGGGGTGCAAACTTCCCACTTGCCCTGGAAGTCGGACTTCGGCTCCTGGGTGCCGACCTGGGGGACGGAGATCAGGCGGATCCTGGGGTACTTGGCCGAGAGGGTCTCCAGGTCGGCGTCATTGGCTCCGCCGACGTCCCATTGCATGTTGGACTGGCCCGAGCAGACCCAGACCTCTCCCACGAGGACGTCGTCGATCTTGACCTCGTTCTTCCCCTTCACCACGAGGGTATGGGGGCCTCCGGCGGGCATGGGGTCGAGCATCACGGACCACTTGCCGTCCTTGTCGGCCTCGACGCTCTTGGACTGGCCGGCGATCGAGACGGTGACCTTCTCTCCGGCCTCGGCCCAGCCCCAGACCTTGTCCTTCAGGTCGCGCTGGAGGACCATGTGATCGGTGAACAGGGCCGGCATCTTGACGTCTGCGTGGGCCCGATTGGGGGCGATGGCCAGGGCGGCCAGGGCCAGGCCGACGGCGATGGAACCGGCTGGGCCCGTCGTTCGGACTCGCTTCATGGGAGGACGTTCCTCGGGGTGGGTGGGGCGTCGATCTCGGCGGCCTCGCGAGCCGGCCCGATCGGCGGGGGACCGGCGGCGCCGATCGCAGCACTATAACCCGGGGAACCGCCGAGTAAACGGGGTCGTGGATCGTGGGACGAAGGAACCGCCCGACGGGAGGGGGGCCGGGACTCGTCGGCCGATCCTCTTCCCGCCGGGGCGAGAACGTTCAGGCGAGGACCGGGCGGGACTCGCGACGCTCGGCGCGCCGGGCCTGCGATTTGGGCGTCTCCTGGTCCTTCGGCGGCGGTTCGGCGGCCTTCGGCGGCTCGGCCTTCTCCGGGGCGTCGGCCGCCTTTGGCTCCTCGGCTTTCGGCTCCTCGCCCTTTGGGGTGTCCGCGGCCTTGATCGACCGGGGGGTCAGGATGACCTTGCCATCCTTGACCTCCAGAGACGAAATCTTGCGGATCATCTCCCGGTTCTTCTCTTCCTTCATGTACTCTTCGGCCAGGTTCTGGTTCGTCAGCGAGGTCTTGAACTGCGGGGGCAGGTCCTTGCCCTTGACCTCGATCGAATCCATCCGCACGTCCAGGACATCGTTGATCAGGGACACGCGGAGGACGGCCGTCCCGTTGATGTAGCGACCGACGAGCTCCTTGCTGAGGTTCAGGGCCCCCAGCGGGAAGCTGATGTCGGCCTTGATCTTGCTGCCGTCGATCGAGACGTGGGCCTTGCCCTTCATGTCGGGGTTGTCGTCGATCATGGCGTTGAGGTCCTCGGCCGTCAACACGATCGGCTCGGCGGGCTTGCCGGCGTTCACGGCCTCGCGGAAGGCATCGACCCTTTGATGGAGCTGCTCTCGCTCGGCCTCGGGCATCGTGACCGGGGGCATCGCCATCGGGGCCGGCTCGCTGTACTCCTTCAGCGTGTTGACGCCGTATCGGTAGAGGAAGTAGCCCCCCGTCACGACGGCGATCGCCCCGACGACGAAGAGGATGATCAGGGTGATGCAGCCCCAGAAGAAGCAGCCCCGGGACTTCTTCTCGGGGACGGAGGGGCCCTTGGTCGGCTCGGCGTAGAACATCGGGTCGTTGGACATCGTCGGTCTCGGAAAGGCGGGGGTTCGGTGGCGGCGCCCGCGACGGATTGTCGCGACCGGGCCGCCGACCGGCAAGATGGCGGCGACGGCCCTCGCCGGGGAATTCGCCGATCGGGCGAGAATCTTCTCGGGACCTCGGGCCGATGGGTCCGACGGCGTTGTCAGCCCCTCGGCGATCGCGTACCCTGGGGGCGGGCCGATGGCCCCTCTCCGCCCCGAATCGTCCCGAGCCTCTACCGATGCATCGGATCTTCCTCGCCCTGGCCGTGACCGTCGGGACGCTCCTGGTCGTCAGCTTCGGCTCCGGGTTCCTCGTGCCGACGGGCCGGGGCGGGGCCCTGCACGACGTCCATTTCCTCCTCTCTCTGATCACGACGATGGGCGTCCTGCTCGTCCATTCCGTGGCGTTCACTTACTTCCTCGGGACGGGGAAGTGGGTCAAGGAGGTCGTCCGGGTCTACCGGCTGCCGGAGTGGGTCCACTCGCAGGCCCTGAAGAACAAGAGGAAGGCGTTCCCGTTCGAGCTGGGGAGCATGCTGTTCATCGGGGCGGCGGCGTGGCTGGGGGGGGCGTCGGACACCCGGGCGAACTTCGACCCGAACTGGCACCTCGGCGCTTCGGCCATGGCCCTGGCGTTCAATCTCGGATCGTTCTTCGTCGAGTATGCGGCGATCGTGGCGCAGGCCCGGCTGTTGATCGAAGTCAAGGACCAGGCGGACCGCCTCCGAGAGGCCCAGGCCGCCGGCCTGACCGGGGCGTGATGGAGAGAGCCTCCGCGTCGAGGGGATTCATCGCCGATGTCGCCTCTGGTGGTCGTGGTCCTGATCGTCCTGGTGGATTTGCTGGGGTTCACCATCGTGATGCCGTTGCTCCCCCCCTGGGCCGGTCCCGGGGGTATTCGCCGGAGCAGATCGGCCTGCTCTTCGCGGCGTACCCGATGTGCCAGCTCGTCGCCGGGCCGATCCTCGGCCGGCTGAGCGACCGCTTCGGCCGTCGGCCCGTCCTGGCGATCAGCCAGTTCGGCACGGCCGTCTCGTTCGTGATCCTGGCCCTCTCGACCAGCTTCCCGATGATGCTCCTGGGCCGGATGCTCGACGGCGCCTCGGGCGGGAACATCCTGGTGGCCCAAGCCTACGTGGCCGACGTGACGAAGCCCGAGCATCGCTCGAGGAGCCTCGGCCTGATCGGCGCGGCGTTCGGGATCGGGTTCGTCCTCGGTCCGTTGCTCGGCGGGTTCCTCGTGGAATTGCCGGTGGCCGAGGGGTGGCGGCTCCGCCTGCCGTTCCTCGTGGCGGCCGGGTTCTCGACGATCGCCTGGATCCTCGTCCTGACCAGCCTCCCCGAATCGCTCTCGAAGGACGGCCCGAGGACCGAGGCCCGCGTCCTGTCGTGGCGAGGGGTCGCCGACACCCTGTCCGACGGCCGCGTCGGCGGCCTCGTGACCCTGGGAGGGCTCACCACGCTGGCATTCGCCGCCCTGGAAGGGACGTTCAGCGAGTTCCTCGGCATGCGGATGGGCCTGAAACCGCGGGAGGCGGCGTACAGCTTCGCCGGGCTGGGGTTCGTCAGCGCCTGCATCCAGGGCGGGCTGATCCGCCGCCTCGTCCCCCGGTTCGGCGAGCCGAGGCTGATCCTGGCCGGGATCGCGATCTCGGCGGCCGGGTTCGCGACGATGGCGAATGTCTGGAACGCGCCGATGCTCGTCCTCGCGATCCTCTTGACCGGGATCGGCACCGGCCTGACCGCGCCGAGCGTCCAGGGCCTGCTCTCGAAGTCCACCCCGGCGAGCGAGCAGGGGGCCGTCTTCGGCACGCTCACGTCGGCACAGACGCTTGCGAGAATGATTAATTATGCCCTGGGGGGATATCTCCTGGCGAAGCTCGGGCCGTCCGGGCCGTACTGGGAGGCGGCCGGAGTGGCCCTCCTGGCGCTGGGGCTGGCCGTCGCGGTCGTCCGGCGTCGAGTCGTCGAGCCGGTGGCCTCGGGAGCTTGAGGACGAGACTTTAGCAAGCCGCCTCAGAGAGGGCCGCCGATCGAGTCCGGATCGGTATAGCCGTAGCGGAGGAGGATCGCCCGGAGGGCGTCGGGACGCTGGATCGCGATCTCGACGGCCTCTCGGACGGCCTCGGGTCGGATTCGCAAGAGGGTCTTCGCGCGGTCGGGATAGCGATTCATGAGGTCCATCAGGCGTTCGGCGCCCGGGTGGCCGGCGACCGGCTCGCGGCGGGCGATCCGGTCGCCGGCGGCCCGGAGGCCCTCGGGGTCGGACTTCGCCCAGTTGAGCAGATCGGGCTGGACTCCGAGCCGGCCCGAGGGCGTGAGGCCGTCGCCCCAGAGCCGGGCCAGCGGCTTCAGGTAGGTTCGCACCCACTCCGGGGATCGCGGCGGAGGGGGCTTCGAGGTGTCCCTGCGGTCGAGCAACAGTTGCAGGGCCCAGGCCCGCGAGTGCGCCTCCGGGTCCGCGACCGTAGCCACGCGGAGGCCGCCGAGCTGCCTCGGGCGGAGCGCCCACCACGGCTTCATCGCAAAGAGGAGCCGGGAAACAGCGTCGGCCTTCGAGTCGTGCGTCAACAGGATTGCGAATGGGAATGAATCGACCGGTGGCGAGATCTCCAGGTCGCCTCGGAGGACGCCCAGGGATTGCTCGTCTTCCAGGACCATGACCGGGTTCGACTGCCCGTTGACGAAATCGAGCTTCGCGCCCTCGGGCAACTTCTCGTTCAGGTCCGAGTATGCGTCCGTTGTGAAGGCGTCGTACCAGTACGAGAGCTCGAAGCCCTCTCGCCAGGCGCCTCGGGGGCCACCGATGAAGGCGTTGTAATACGAAAGCTCGAACGGGTGGATGCGAACAAGGTCCACGGCGGCCGGAGCGAGGACGAGGAGGGCCAGGGCCGGCGTGGCCGAGCGATGGCGGAGGAGCTTCGCCAACCCAACCGTTCCCCACCCGGCGAACGCGGCGAGGAAGGCGAACGCGGGGAGGAACAGCCGGACCCCGTCGTGGGCCGGAGTCTCGAACATCCTCATCACGGGGAGGGTCGCGAGGTTCAGGAGGAAGAACTTCGGCAGGTCCTCCCGCCACGGGGCGAGGATCAGGCCCGCCACCGCCGTAACGAGGATCGTCGCCGGGACCGTGATGGCGATCAGGACCCAGGCATTCGGCCAGGGGAGCGAATATTCGTAATTCTGCCCGAAATAGAGGACCTGGATGTCCGGGAGGACCCCTCGTCGGGTCGTCGTGATGGCGTAATAGTGGGCGAGCCGGGGGAGGGCCTCGCGCCACCACGCCGGGTTGCCCAGCCACGCCACGGCGGGGGCGAATGCCAGGAGCGCCTCCCACATTTCCAGCCCCGGGCGCTCCCGGCCCCACACCGGATTCCCCTTGAGGAGCCGCCCGATCGCTCGACGGACCAGCCACACGCCCAGGGGGCACAGGAGGAAGGCGCCGGGCATCCAGGTCGAGGGGTGATCGCGGAAGAGGTCGGTCCTCGCGGGCGTGCGGAGGCCGGGATTCAGCCCCATCGCGACCTGGATCCTCAAGAATTCCTCGCTCAAGCGGCGGACTTCGAGATAGGCGACCGCCAGAGGGGCCAGCAAGGCGGCCGAGGTCACGAGACCGTCGATCCAGGCGGCCCGATCGGCCTTGCGGAGGCGGGCGAGGACGAGCCATCCCAGGATCGGCAGGACGACGAGGACCGCGCCCATCTTCTCGACGAACGCCAGGCCCAGGAGGACGCCCGCGAGGACCCGCCACAGCCCGGCGCCCTCCTCGGTGATCCCCTTCCACGCCGCGAACGACGCCGCCACCCAGATCAGGAGGCCTGGCGTGTCGGTGTCGATCAGGTGGGCCTGGCCGTAGAGCCGAGGCATCAGCAAGAGCGAGCCGGCCGCGATCGCGCCGACCCACGGGCCCGATCGCCTCGCCAGGAACCCGAAGAGGAGGGCCACGGTCGCCGAGAATTCGAGGACCGAGGCCATCCTCCTCGCCGGGATGTCCTTCAGGAAGCCGCCGAAAAGTTCATACGTGAGCAGGTTTAACTGGCCGCCCAGGGGAGGGTGGAAGTTGATCCCGTGGCGGCCGTAAGGCCAGTAATAGAGCAGGGCGTCCGGGTCGAGGATCGCGTCGAGGTCGGCCGACGACCGGGCCTCCGCGAGCCTTTCCCACCACTGGACCGAGACCATCTGGCTATGGCGATAGGCCGGCTCGTCGTAGGTCAGGCCGAAGTCGGCGACGGTCGGGGCTGTCGCGACCAGGGCGACGAGGAAGGCGCCGATCGTCGCGATCTGCCACGATCGGCCGGTCAACCCATTCATCGCTTGACCTCGTCGTCAGGGAAGGCCCAGATCAGGGGGACGCCGAACTTCTCGACGAGGACGCATCGCGGGCCGAGCCGGGCGATCAAGGCGCGATCGATCGGGCCGAGCGCCCCGGGCCGGTTCTGGACGACGTACCACGCCGGAGGGCCCGGATCGATCGGGAAGAGGCCGAATTCCATGACGCCTTCGCGACGGAGGTAGACCCAGGACGTCGGGAACGTGGCGAACCGAACGGTCCGGCCCGATGGAGTCTCCCGGGCGAGGCGGTCGAGGGCGTCTCGCGAGAGGGCGTCCCAGAAGTACGTCGGTTCCATCCCCAGACGCACCGCGCCGGGCAATCCGCCGACGATCGGGCTGAAATACGAGAGCGGGACCGGCCAGATCAGGACCAGGCTCACGACCGCCTCGCCGATCGCGGCCACGACCAGCGCACGGCCCCACCGCCCCCATCGCGACGCAGCCAGAGCGGCCCCCTCGCCGGCCATGAGCGCCAGGCAGCCGAAGGCCGGGAGGAACTGGCGGATGCCGTCGTGCCCCGGGGTGTTCGGCAACGCCCTCAACGCGAGCAAGAACGCCCAGTTCGCCAGGGCCAGGGCGGGCAAAGGGTCGGCCGAGAGGCGGGCCCTGAGAGTCCGGGCCGTGCCGATCAGGGCCAGGACCAGGAACAGGACGGGCGATGCCAGAGTGGTCCAGACCAGCGTGTTGTACGGCGGGAGCGACTGCTTGGGCGTCTGGTAGATGGTCCCGAGGAACTGGATCGGGATCGGGATCGTCCGCGCCCTGGACAGGTTCGAGCGGAAGAACCGCTCGACTCCGGCGATCGGATCGGGCCACCACGGCGGGTTGAAGGCGTACAGCGTGGCGAGGGCGATGGCCCCGCCGACGGCCAGGGTGCCCAGGCCGCGACGGCTCCTCGTCAGGGCCGTCCAGACGAGGAAGGGCAGGGGCAGGAACCAGCCGGTTAGCTTCGTGTCGGCGGCCCAGCCCAGGAATAGGCCGAACAGGACGACCGAGCCCCATCGAGGTCCCTCGACGGCCCGGGCGAAGGCGAGGATCGCCCCGACCCACAGGGCCGAGAGCAGGGCGTCATACGTGGCGTAATGCCCCAGGGCAAACATCTGCGGCGAGAGGACCCAGGCTCCCATGGCCGCCGAGGCCGACCACGGCCCGGACCTTTTCAGGAACGCTCCGAAGATCGCCCCGGCCGCGAGGCTGAAGGCGATCATCGGCCCGAGGCGGGCCCGGGGCAGTGGCGCCCAGCCTGGGGCGAGGACGTCGCCGACCATCCCCACGAGGGCGTAGAACGGAGGGTGCCCGTGCGGTTCCTCGCGGCCGAAAGGCCAGAACCAGGCGAGGTTGCGCGGCGAGAAGAGTCTCGGCCGGGTGTTGATCTCGGGGGCCGTCGGCGGCCTCATCGTGTCGTCCACGAGGCCGTCCAGCGGCTTCGGCGGGACCCACGAAGCGGAGAACTCCTCGGGGTCGCGCAGGGCCCGGAACCAGAGGCGAATCCGGGCCTCGCGACCGAGCGTATACCCCTCGTCCCAGCCCATCGCCAGGCCCGGCTCGGTGGCGACCATCAGGGCGAATGTCGCGAGGGCCGCGACGATCGGGGCGACGACCATCGGCCATCGGCGGGTCTTGGGGCGCTCGGCCACGGGCAATCCTCGGGGTCGGGGCCCCGTCCCTCCGCCCGAGGGGGGACCGGGGCCCGTCCGGAGATTGTCGCCGATCCTAGCCGGCCGAGGCAACGAGTGCACCTTCCTCGACCTGCTCCGCCCTCGGCTCCGGCTCGACCGAGCGGATCAGGGCGACCTCGTGGCACGAGGGGAACAGAGGGCAGCGGACGCACTCGTTCCAGATCTTGTGGGGCAGCTCGGACTTCTCGATCCGGTGATACCCGCACTTCTCGAAGAACTCGGCCACGTACGTGAGGGTGAAGACCGTCCCGATCTCCAACTCCCTGGCGGCGTCCCAGCACCTCTCCACGAGCTTCCGCCCAACGCCCCGGCCCTGGGCCTTCTCGGAGACGGCCAGGCATTTGAGCTCGGCCAGGTCGTCCCAGAAGACGTGGATCGCGGCGCACCCGAGGATCGAGCCGTCGTCATCGACCGCCACGAGGAACTCGCGGATCGACTCGTAGAGTTCCCCCAACGAACGGCGGATCATCAACTTACGATCGGCGAACGTGCGGATCAGGTCGCAGATGGCCGGCACGTCACCAACCCGGGCGGGACGGATGTTCAATCGAGGAACCCCCAAGCCCCGGGCCGAGGCCCGGGCGTTCTTGCCAGATCGTCCGGCGACGGGGGACGACCCCCGGCCCCTCGCGGACGAACGGATCATTTTATCGGCGACAGGGGGGGAATCAAGCGACATTTCCGATCCAATCGACATGGGCTTGTGCGACCGCGGCCGAGAGCTTCGGTCGGTCACGGAGGGCGGCCGAGGGTATCTTTTCCATGTCCGATCGAGCAATATGCTGCGATCCCCAACTCGGCCCATCCTTCAGGTTCCACGATCCGGCCCGGAGTCGTCCCATGATCATGAGGTCCCGCCTGAATACGGCCCTTGTTCTCGCCCTCGGGGGCCTTTCGGGATGGCTGGTGGGTTCGGCCCGGATGAGCGTCCCCGTGAAGGCCGCGGACGGTCCTCCGCCGGCATCGCTCGCTTCTGCGCCCCTGCCGCCCCGCTCGACGGGGACGGCTCAGGGCGCCAGGAAGCCGCACATCGTCATTATCTGGGGCGATGACATCGGCCAGTCCAATATCAGTGCTTATACGCACGGACTGATGGGCTACAAGACGCCGAACATCGACCGGGTGGCCCGCGAAGGGATGATGTTCACGGACTACTATGCGGAGCAGAGCTGCACGGCGGGCCGGGCGTCGTTCATCACCGGCCAGCACGGACTCCGCACCGGGCTGACGAAGGTTGGCATGCCGGGTTCGCCGCTCGGCCTGAGGAAGGAAGACCCGACGATTGCCGAACTGCTGAAGCCCCTGGGCTACGCGACGGCCCAGTTCGGCAAGAACCACCTGGGCGACCGCAACGAATTCCTGCCCACCGTCCACGGCTTCGATGAGTTCTACGGGAACCTCTACCACCTCAACGCCGAGGCAGAACCCGAGAACCCGGACTATCCCAAGGACCCGGCGTTCCGCGCCCGCTACGGCCCTCGGGGAGTGCTCGACTGCAAGGCCAGCGACCGCGACGACCCGACCGTCGATCCCCGGTTCGGCCGTGTTGGCAAGCAAGTCATCAAGGACACGGGCCCGTTGACCCGCAAGAGGATGGAGACGATCGACGACGACGTCGCCGAACGCTCGGCCCAGTACATCAAGAGTCAAGCGAAGGGGGACAGGCCGATGTTCGTGTGGGTGAATTTCACCCACATGCATTTCCGAACCCACGTCAAGCCCGAGAGCAAGGGTCAGTCCGGCCGCTGGATGAGCGAATATTCCGACGCGATGATCGACCACGACAAGAACGTCGGCACCGTCCTGAAAGCGATCGAGGACGCGGGGATCGCCGACAATACGTTCGTCATGTACAGCACCGACAACGGCCCGCACATGAACACCTGGCCCGACGGCGCGATGACCCCGTTCCGCAACGAGAAGAACTCGAACTGGGAGGGGGCCTATCGCGTCCCGTGCATGGTCCGCTGGCCCGGCAAGATCAAGCCGGGGACCATCTCGAACGAGATCGTCGGCCACCACGACTGGCTGCCGACCCTCCTGGCCCTGGCTGGCGAAGACCAGGTCGCCGAGAAGCTCCTGAAGGGAGACAAGGTCGGCGAGATGACCTACAAGGTCCACCTCGACGGATTCAACCTCGTCCCGTACCTGACGGGCCAGGCCGAGAAGTCCCCCCGCGAGTCGTTCATCTACTGCAACGACGACCAGCAGGTGACCGGCCTCCGCTACGACAACTGGAAGCTCGTGTTCCTGGAACAGAGGGCGCCGGGGACGTTGCGGGTCTGGGCCGAGCCATTCACGACGCTCCGGGTCCCGAAGCTCTTCAACCTGCGGCTGGACCCCTACGAGCGGGCGGACGTCACGTCGAACACCTACTATGACTGGTTCCTCGATCACGCCTTCCTGTGTTTGCCGGCCCAGGACTACATGGGCAGGTTCCTGATGACGTTCAAGGAGTATCCCCAGCGCCAGAAGGCCGCGAGCTTCAACCTGGACGAGGTCATGGAGAAGCTGAAGGCAGCTCCGACGAAGTGATCGCGGGAGCCGTTCGACCGGCCCGCGACGTCGCGGGCCGGCGCTCATGACGTCGAACCGGAGATGCCGCCATGATCCGCCCGAGATGGTCGCTCGCCGTCGCGGCCCTGCTCATCCTGAACGCGGTCGCCGCAGCCGCCGACCGGCCGAACATCGTGATCCTCCTCGCCGACGACCTCGGCAACGCCGACCTCGGCCATCGCGGCAGCGACATCAAGACCCCGAACATCGACGCGTTGGCCAGGGGGGGCGTGAGGCTGGAATCGTACTACGGCCTGCCGGTCTGCACGCCCGCCCGAGCGGCCCTCCTGACCGGCCGCTACCCGATGAGGCAGGGCCTCCAGACCCTCGTGATCTTCCCCAGCCACAAGTACGGCCTGCCGACCGACGAGAAGACGCTCCCCCAGGCCCTGAAGGTCGAAGTCTTCCGGGGCGCGATCCGCAAGGGGAACTGGAAGCTGGTCAAGACCGCCACCCTACCCGGCAAGACCGAGCTCTTCGACCTCTCCAGCGATCCCGGCGAGACGCAGGACGTTTCGGCCAAGCATGCCGAGGTCGTCGCGGACCTGGAAGCCCGGCTGATGGCCTACGCCCGCGAGCAGAAGCCGAGCTTATGGATGAAGTCGCAGGTGGACTACCTCGGCTTCCAGGGGGCGACCGTGCTCGACCCCGATTACAACATCGACGGCGGCCTGCCCACCGAGAAACCGGCCCTTCCGAAGCCGTAGGACGACTCCCCGACCCCGTCGGAGGAGAACGCTCAGCGACGGGCCGAAGTCTCCGAGGTCCGGGCCGCCCGGCGGGGCAGGACGCGCTCCTCGTAGAAGCGCTTCATGTGACGATAGTCCGGGCCCTTGTCCACGGCGACCAGGCCGAAGGTCTTCGAGACCTCCTCGGTCGCCTGCTCGAGGGTCCATCCGCAGTACATGGTCCGATAGGCGATCTGGACCATCGAGGCGCGGTTGATCCCGTGATGGCAGTGGAAATAGACGGGCTGATTCGCCGGGTCGGCCAGGGTGGTGGCGGCCCGTTCGAGCTGGTCGGAGACGGTATCGATCCGGTCCCCGGTCCGTTGCTCTTGCTCGACGATCGGGATGTGCACCCAGCGGACCCCCATCTCGTCGGCCAGGGCCTTCTCACGGACGGCCAGAGGGTGCGAGGGCGGGTGGGCCAGCGCCACGATCGTCTTGAAGTGGTAGTCGCGGATCAGTCGTTTCATCGGCCAAGGCTGCTGCCAGGCGCCCCGGTAGACCTTCCCGGGATCGACGGCGGCGAACTTGTCGGCGAAGACGTAATCCTGCCCATGCCGCCAGAGTTGCTGGAGGGCCAGGCTCAGGAAGCCCAGGAGGGCAACGCGGCGGAGCCACACGCGACGACGGCTCATGGCGGGACGGACTCCGGGACAGGGGACGGACCGTCGGGGGCCGGGACTTTAGCAGCGGACCCCCGAATCGGCAAGGTCGGTCGATGCTGGAGCGGGTTACCCTCGACATTCTTCGTCCGGCCGGGGCGGCCCGGTCCGAGGAAAAACGGGCGAGGCTCCCGATTTGGAGTCGCCACGATCGGCAGAATCCGTATGATCTCTCGCCGCCCCCCCACCCCGCCCAGATGAACGGAAATCGGGTCGAATCATGGATGATCGTCGGGCCTTGTGGGGCGTCGTCGCGGTGGCGGCGGCGCTGAGGTTAGGCTTTGCCGCGACGGTGGGCGTCGGCAACGACGAGGCCTATCATGCCCTGCTCGCGATCCACCCGGATTGGAGCTATTATGACCATCCGCCGATGCTGGCGATGGTCGGTCGGTTGGGGCTGTGGTTGGGGGGAGGGGCACTGTCGCCGCTGACGCTGCGGCTGGGGTTCGTGGCCCTCTTCGCAGGCTCCACCTTGCTGATGGGCCGCCTGACCAGTCGGTTCTACGGTCCACGGGCCGGATTTGCGGCGGCGCTCTCGCTGAACGCCACGGCCTATTTCGGGGTGGCGGCCGGGACGTTCGCCCTGCCCGACGGTCCCTTGCTCTTCTTCTGGCTCCTGACTCTCGACCGCCTGGCCGCCGCTCTGTCGGAGCCGGGACGCCTGGGGCCGTGGATCGTCGCCGGGCTGGCATGGGGGGCGCGTTACTCAGCAAGTACCATGCGGTCTTCCTGCCGGTCGGGACGCTGGCGTTCCTTCTGGCCACCCCGGGGGGCCGGCGGATCCTCCTGAGGCCGGGGCCTTATCTCTCGGCGGCGATCGGGATGGCGATCTTCTCGCCCGTGATCCTTTGGAACGCGGCGAGAGGCTGGGAATCGTTCGCGTTCCAGGCGGGTCGAGCGGCGGGGGGAGGAGCGTTCCGCCCGTGGCTCCTCCTCGGCGCGATCGGGGCCCAGGCCCTGTACATCCTGCCCTGGCTCTGGCCTTTCGTGGTGTCGGCGCTTGGGCGGGCGGCATTCCGGTCGTGGAGGCGTTCTGAGCCGGGTCCGGCGTTCGACGCCGATCGGTTCCTCGTGATGCAGGCCCTCCCGCCCCTCCTCGCGTTCTTCCTCGTCGCGTGCCGACGGCCGGTGTTTCCTCACTGGGCGTTGATCGGGCTGGTCCCGGCCTTTCCCTTGTTAGGCAGGGACTGGGCCTCGCGATGGCCTGAGGGCTCGAATCGCCTCGGCCGACGGTTGTTCGGCGTCTCGGCGGCGACGCTCGCCGGGGTGGCGGTCTTTCTGGTCCAGGCGAAGACCGGGTTCCTCCAGCCTGGCCGGCTCGGGCTGCTGCCGCCCCGGAATGACCCGACGGTCGAGATGTTCGGCTGGGACCAGGTCGTCGGAGAGATCCGCCGCCGGGGACTCCTGGAACGCCCTGGACAGTTTGTGTTCACGAGCAAGTGGTATTACAGCGGGCATCTAGCCTTCGAGACAGGCAATCGCGTGCCTGTCCTCTGCTACGACCCCCGGGGCGGTCACGCCTTCGCCGAGTGGGAGGACTCGGCCGACTGGGTCGGCCACGACGGGCTCCTCGTGACTATGGATCGTTCCGGGATCGAACCCGCGATGTTCGGCCGGTGGTTCGCCTGGATCGAGCCGGTCGGCGAATTCGACGTCATCAGGGCCGGCGAGCCGGTTCGGAAAGTCCGCCTGTATCGGTGCTTGAAGCAGATGAAGCCGTTCCCGGCGAAGGACGTAAGGACCCGGATGGCCCGCTCCGACTCGGCGGGGGATGGCCGCCTCCGGTAGAATGGGCCGAGGAGGGCCGATGCCGAGACACACGACCGTCGAATTGGGGGCCGATCGAAGCCCGGGGCAGATGTCCAAGGTCGTCGGCCTCTATCAAATGCTCCTGAGGCGGGCCCTGGAGCATTTTTTCCCGGACGCGAGGCTGGAAACCCTTGGCGATCGGAGCTTCATCGCCCTGGAACCGACTCCGGGCCGGCCGGAATTCTGCCTGACCGATGATCCTGATGGTCCGGGGCTGGAGTTGGAGTGGTTCCGGACCCTCTATCGCTTCACCCCCGGGAGCCCCCGGCCGTTTCAGGAGGCCGAGAGGCGGCTGATCGAGTCGGCCGTGAGGGTCCTCGACCGCCGGTTCCGCGCCCTGTTTGATCCCGAGGCGGCCCATCGGGAGGAGATGTTCCATTACGCCGTTGAGGATTTCATCGTCGCCGACGACCTGGACTCCCCCGACGCCGTCCGGGTGCCGGCGGCCCTGGAGGCGCTGAGGGTCGCGGCCCTCTCGACCTATGAGAACCGGAGGGTTTCCACGGGTGTCCTCCTCCTGGGGACGGAGCATGACCCGGCCGACCCCGAACGAGTCAATCCCCCGGGGCCCCCCGTTACAACGTCCGATTGGCGGCGATCAAGACCCTCCACCGGATGTGCGATGGTTTGAAGACGCTGTTCGTCGTCGATCGCTCGGGCGACCTGGCCTGGGCCGTGGATGTGGAGCGGTGGGCCGACCGGGCCCAGGGAGATCTGCCGCTTCCGGCACCTTGCCCCAGACCGTACATCCACCATGCTCGGGCCACCCTCACCGGAGGCCACGTGGTCCTGGTGCTCTCGCCGTCTCAGGAGATCCGCGTGTTTGCCGGAGGGGCCCCGGTCTTTGCCTTCAGCGACGCCCGGTGGCGCCTCCTGGACGTCTCGACCAAATTCGCGGCGTGGTGTCGAGGGGTCGGCGACTCGTGCCCGTCGGACCTGGCGACCAAGATATTTCAGGCGGCGTTGAACCTCGGCGAGGAGAGGCGAGGGGCCCTGTTCGTGGTCCTGAGGGACCCCCGTCACTCGCTCCCTCTGCTCGTGGCCCCGGGCGACCGGATCTCGGACGACGCCGCGGGAGACACCCCGGACCCCGACGGCCTGTCTCCCCGGCTGGCCAAGAAGGCACTTCACCACCTGACCCGGGGCCAGACGCTCCATTCGATGGACCCCTCGATCCTCGAATCGCTCGCCGGGATCGACGGGGCGGTCGTGACCGACCCGTCGGGCCGCTTGCTGACCTTCGGCGCGATCCTCCGGGTGGCACCCGAGGTCGTCCTCTCGCCCAGGGCCGTCGAGGGGGCGAGGACCACCGCGGCGCTCGCCGCCTCGCTCCACGGGCCGGTGCTGAAGGTCAGCGAGGACGGCTTCCTGACGATGTTCCTCGGCGGCCAGAGGGTCTGGGAACTTTGACGACCGATCCCAAGGCCATCTCGGAAGCCGTTCGCCGAGGATTCCTCCTCTTGTAACCGTGGAGCGAACCCCATCTGGCGGGGCCTGGTCGCATTTCCCGAAGGCAGAGTCTGACTTCCGGGAGATGCCCATGAAGACGCGCAGCGGGAAACGAAGAGGTCCCGTCAAGGAGTAGTCCTGGCGGCGCACGATCGACGACCAGGCTCGATCGGGATTATCCGTCCGCGCTCTCAGCGAACGGAAAGGCTTGGAGGCCTGGAACTCCCATCGGTGGCGCAGAGCGCTGGCCCGTCGCGAGGGTGAGATCCCACCGTCCCGGGCAGTCAGACGCCCGAACTCGATGGCCGTAGTGCCCATTCCCTCGGCGTTCTTGCCGGTTCGTGTCGTCCAGGATGCCACCAAGCCGATGGCAACAACGACGCCGATCGAGATCCTGCTGCCCGCCGGGCCGACGGTCCGGGTCACGAAAGGCTTCGTCGCCGTCGCCCTCGCCGCGGTGCTGGAGGCCCGAAGATGCTGAGCTTGCCTCCCTCCGTTCGCATCCTTTTGGCACGCCAACCGGCGGACATGTGCAAGGGATTCGACGGCCTCTCACACCTCGTCCGGAGCGTGCTCCGAGAGGATCGCCCGAGCGGGCCTCTCTTCGCCTTTCGGAATCCTCGCGGCGATCGCGTCAAGCGTCTGTGATGGGCCTCCGACGGATTTCTCATCGCCTCCAAGCGTTCGGGAAAAGGCACCTTCCGTCTTCCGGCTCCCGGCGACGCCGACGCGACGAGCGTGGCGGTCAACGCGACCGACCTGATCATGCCGCTCGATGGCGTCGATCTCCGGAGCCTCAAGCGACGTCCGCGACCCCGAATCGCGTGCGGACTTTTCGGGGTTAGCCCCCTAGTCGGACACGTGCTTGCGCCTGCCATGTCGCCATGAAGGACGTCGAAGTCGGCCTCCCCGACGACGTGGCCCGCTGCCATGAGCGGATCCGCCGGCCGGCGGACTCCCTCGACGAGGCTCGGCGGCGGATCGAGCGACGCGGATCATCTGGACCGATGCCACCACGGTTCCGATCCGGGCCGCGACGCTCCCGAGGACGCGAAGTGTACGACTTCACGCCGCGTCACAGCGCGACGGGCCCGAGCGGTTCCTCGAAGCCTTCTCGGGTTATCTCCGGGCCGATGCCTTCGCCGGGTACGATCAGCACTGCACCGGGGCGGACCTGATTCGCGTGGCTTGCCGGGCTCACGTCCGTCGCAAGTTCTACGACGCCCGGCACACGCCCCCGTTGACGGCCCACGAGGCAATGGCTCGATCCGGGCAACTCTTCGAGATCGAGAGGGCGTGCAGCGCTCTCCCGGCCGAGGATCGTTGCATGATCCGACAACGGGATGCGATCCCGCTCTTGAAAGCATTCGGCGAGTGGTTGGACGAGCCAAGTCGAAACGTTTCCCCCAAGAGCCCTGTCGGTCAGGCGATTTGGTATGCACGAAATCAGTCGGAATATCTTCAAACCTACACCCGAGATGGCGAGTTGAGCATCGACAACAACGTCTCGGAGCGTGCGGGCCCAGGCCATTGGACGTAGGAATTCCTTGTTCGTCGAGAGTGATCGCGGCGGCCTGGCTGCGGCGACCTTGTACTGCGTTGTGGGAAGCTGCAAGCGGCACCAGGCCGATCCGTTCGACTTCTTCAAGGATGTCCTGGAATGGCTACCGTCCCATCCCCTCAATCGGCTGGGTGAACTCTTGCCCGACGCCTGGGTTGCGGCCCATCCCCAGGCCAGGCACAAGGTCGCGTCGTAGCTCGGCGCTGCTGGAGAACCGCGGGGATGTTCGAGCACGGACGCACGGAGCGACTCGGCCGATGTAATGCCTCGTCGAGTTCCCGGGCTGTCATCATCCGCCGGTAGGGCGACTGGGCTCGTCGGGGAGGGTAGATTCGTATCTTATGTCCCAGATCACCCAACTCCTGGATGCTGCCGCGACCGGCAACCGCCAAGCCGCGGCCCAGATCCTGCCGCTCATCTACGACGAGTTGCGGAAGCTCGCCGCCGCGCGCCTGGCGGCGGAGGCCCCGGGCCACACCCTCAACGCCACTGCGCTCGTTCACGAGGCCTATCTGCGGCTGATCGGCGACCAGCAGTTCGACGGCCGCGGCCACTTCTTCGCGGCCGCGGCCGAAGCCATGCGGCGCATCCTGGTCGATCACGCCCGCACACGCACGGCCGCCAAGCGCGGGGCCGGACGGCGGGTGACTCTCGATCTGGAGCGCGTCTCCGGTCCCGATCCCGACGCCGATGTCCTGGCGGTCCACGACGCCCTCGATCGGCTGGCCGCCGTCGACCCGAGGGTGGCCAAGCTCGTGAGCCTGCGATACTTCGGCGGCCGGACCCTCCGCGAAGCGGCGGAGGACCTGGGCATTGCCCCGCGGACCGCCGACGCCTGGTGGGCCTACGCTCGGGCCTGGCTGGCGGCCGACCTGTCCCGCGGATAAAAGATATTTTGAAAACCAATGCGCGTTTCGGCGACAGATTCCGCATTGGGTGGGACGAACCACCACGCAGGAGCGTTTCCATGAGCGAGATCGAACTCTTCACCGAAGCCCTGAACCGGACCGATCCGGCCGAACGAGCTGCATTTCTCGACCGGGCGTGCGCCGGGGATGCGGAACTGCGGCGACGGATTGATGAGCTGCTGGCCGGCCACGCCCGGAGCAGCCCCCTCGATCGGCCGCCGCTCTCGCCCGGGGAATCCTCGGAGACCGTGGACCGGGCGACGGCACTCGCGACCGGGGAGCATCGACCCCACGAGGGGACGGAGACCCTGGCTCACGTCGATCCCAGGGCCACCCCGGACGGGAAATCGGGGGCCTCCGCGCCCTCGACCGACGCGACCGGCGAGTTCCGACCCGACCGGGCGGCGGCCACGATCGATCACGCCGACTCGGATGCGACAACGGCTACGCCGAAGGCCCCCTCGTCCCACCAGGCCCTGGTCACGACGGGCGAAGGGATCGGCACCGTCATCGCCGGACGGTACACGCTGGTCGAGGTCATCGGCGAAGGCGGCATGGGCTCGGTCTACCTGGCAAGTCAGACCGAGCCGGTGAGGCGGCAGGTGGCGTTGAAGCTGATCAAGACCGGGATGGATTCGCGGGGAGTGCTGGCCCGGTTCGATGCCGAGCGGCAGGCGTTGGCCCTGATGGATCACCCCAACATCGCCCGGATCTACGACGGCGGCGTCACCCCGGCCGGCCAGCCGTTCTTCGTGATGGAGCTGGTCAAGGGCGTCCCGCTCACCGACTATTGCGACCGGAAACGGCTGTCGGTCAAGGCCCGGCTGGATCTCTTCGTCTCGGTCTGCCTGGCGGTGCAGCACGCGCATCAGAAGGGGATCATCCACCGCGACCTCAAGCCGGGGAACGTGCTGGTCACGGAAGTCGACGGCAAGCCGACGCCGAAGGTGATCGACTTCGGCGTGGCCAAGGCGAAGGAGGTGAAGCTGACCGACATGAGCTTCTCGGACGTCGGGGCGATCGTCGGCACGCCCACGTACATGAGCCCCGAGCAGGCCGACCCGACCTCGATGGATATCGATACTCGTACCGACGTGTACGCGCTCGGCGTGATGCTCTACGAGCTGCTGACCGGTTCGCCGCCGATCGACGCCAGGCAGTTCCAGCGGGGGGCCATCCTCGAAATGCTGAGGATGGTGCGCGAGGTCGATCCGCCTCGGCCCAGCACCAGGCTGAGCACGGCCGAGGCCCTGCCGAACATCGCCGCGAATCGGAGCATCGAGCCGGCCCGGCTGTCGAGGCTGCTGCAGGGGGAGCTCGACTGGGTGGTGATGAAGGCGCTGGAGAAGGACCGCAGCCGGCGCTATGACACGGCCAACGGCTTCGCCCGCGACATCCAGCGTTACCTGGCCGACGAGGTCGTCGAGGCCCGTCCGCCCAGCCGCGGCTACCGACTCAAGAAGTTCGCCAAGCGGAACAAGGGGCAGGTGGTCGCGGCGAGCCTCGTCCTGATCACGCTCCTGGCCGGGATCGCCGGGACGACCTTCGGGATGATCCGCGCCGAGAAGCGGCGCGAGGAGGCCGAGCGGAACCTGGCGTTCGCCAGGAAGGGGAATGAGATCCTCAGTTCGGTGTTCACCGGGCTGGACCCGAGACGGACCTACGCCAACCTGAGCGAACTGAAGGAGGCGCTCGCGGACAACCTCGCGAACGCCGTGAAGGAGCTGGACGGATCGGCGATCGGCGACCCGCGAGAAGTCGCGACGATGCAGCACGAGCTTGGCCAGTCGCTCGTGGGGCTCGGTCGATTCGATCCCGCGATCGAGGTGCTGAAGAAGTCGTCGGATACGATGGTCGCCTGGCTCGGCCCGGACTACCCGGGCACACTGACCACGCTGAACAGCCTCGCCGTGGCGTACAACAACGTCGGCCGGTCTCCCGAGGCCATCGCCATCCTCGTGCGCGTCCGCGACGCCCAGGAGCGCACGCTCGGTCCCGACCATAACGACACGCTGAACACGCTCAACAACCTCGCCGTGGTCTACATGGAGGCCTCGCGACTCCCCGAGGCGATCGCCACGCTCGAGCGCGCCCGCGACGCCGCGATCGCGAAGCTCGGCCCCAATCACCTCGGGACCCTGACCACGCTTTCCAACCTCGCCCAGGCGTACCAGCTGCTCGGCAGGACTTCCGAGGCCACCGCGATCCTCGAGCGCGTCCGCGACGCCAAGATCGCCACGCTCGGCCCCGACCATCCCTCGACGCTGAGCACGCTCAACAACCTCGCCGGAGCGTACTCCGGCGCCGGCAAGCTCCCCGAGGCGATCGCCCTGTACGAGCGCGTCCGCGACGCCCGGGTCGCCACGCTCGGCCCCAATCATCCCTCCACGCTCCAAACGTTCAACAATCTCGCCGTGGCGTACAAGGCCGCCGGCAGATCCTCCGATGCGGTCGCGGTGTATGAGCGCGTCCGCGACGCCCAGGTCGCCAAGCTCGGCCCCAACCATCCCGACACGCTGAGCACGCTCAACAACCTCGCCACGTCGTACACGGGCGCCGATCAGCTCCCCAAGGTGATTGCCCTCTACGAACGCGTCCTCGAAGGTTCGATCGCCACGCTGGGTCCCGACAACCCCAATACCCTGGCGACTCAATCCAACCTCGCCCAGGCGTACGAGGCGGTCGGCAAGCGCTCCGAGGCCATCGCGATGTTCGAGCGAGTCCGCGACGCCGTGATCGCCAAACTCGGGCCTGATCATCCCTCCACGCTGACCACTCTCAACAATCTCGCCTCGGCATACTTGAGCGCCAATCGGCTCACCGAGGCCATCCCCCTGCTCGAACGCATCCGCTCTGCGCGGGCGGCCAAGCTCGGTCCAGACCACCCCGACACACTCGTCGCGGAGCACAACCTCGCGGCGGCCTACAAGGCCGCGGGGAAGCTGCCCGAGTCGATCGCCCTGTTCGAGCGCGTTCGCGACCGCCAGATCGCCACGCTCGGCCCCAACCACCCCACGACGCTGTTGACGCTCCACAACCTCGCCACGGCCTACCTGCTCGTCGGCAGGGTGCCCGAGGCGATCTCGATCCTGGAACGTGTCACCGACGCCTCGAGCGCCAGCCTGGGCCCCGACCATCTCGATACCCTGCGTATGCTCGGGGAACTCGCCGATGCGTACCGGGCCTCCGGCAAGCCCGCCCAGGCGGTCACGCTCCTCGAGCGCATCCGCCGGGGCCAGGCCGCCAAGCTCCCCCCCGACCATCCTCAGGTCCGCATGACGCTGGAGTATCTCAAGGCGGCTTACAAGGACGCGGGCAGGCTCCCCGAGGCAATCGCCCTGCTGGAGCAACGCCGCGATGATCAGACCGCCAGGCTCGGCCCCGACGATCCCGCGACCCTCAGCACGCTCAACCAGCTCGCCGTGATGTACTGGAAGACGAAGCGGCTCGACAAATCCGTGCCGTTGTTCGAGGAGTTGGTCAAGCGGGGCGAGGCCAAGGGCGGACGCCAGGATCCGCAAGTCCTGCTGAACGTCGGCAACCTCGGGGTGAACTACATGGATGCCGGCCGGCTGGGGGAGGCCATCCCGCTCCTCGAAGAAGCCTATCGAGCGTCGAAGCAATTCCCCTCGCTTCGCGACGTCGCCAACCCTTTGATCGAAGCCTACAGGAGGTCGGGCCAGGACGCCAAGCTCGTCGAGTTGATCCGCGAGCGATTGCCGGAGGCCCGGAAATCGCTGCCCGAGGACAGCCCGGAACTGGCCGGGATGCTCACCCAGCTCGGCCTGAGCCTCCTCCAGCAGAAGCAATGGATCGAGGCCGAATCGCACCTCCGCGAGTCCCTGGCCATCCGCGAGAGGAAGGAGCCGGACGACTGGCGGACCTCCAACACGAAGTCCGCAGTCGGTGGGGCTCTGCTCGGCCAGAAGAAATTCGCCGAGGCCGAGCCGCTGCTCCTCGCCGGCTACGAAGGGATGAAGCAGCGCGAGGAGAGCATCCCCCCCGGCGCCACCCGCATCGCAGAGGCCCTCGACCGGCTGATCGAGTTCTCCATGGCCACGAACAGGCCGGACGACGTCAAGAAGTGGCAAGCCGAGCGGGCGAAGTACCCGAAGGCGGCCCCGAGGCCGGGGGAGAAAAAGTGACCCCCATCGACCACCTCCGCGCGAGGATCCGGCCACCCGACCGAGTTGGCTAAACGCTTGCCTCCGCTTCAGGTATCCAGCCTCTGGATTCGCTTGTTGATGTCCACGTTGACCGAGTAGTAGGGGTGGGTCAGGCGACCGGTGTCGAAGATCGTTCGGAGGTCCTCGACGTCGTCCGCCCCCAGGGCGTGGCCGAAGATGGTTCGGAGGTATTCGATCCCCTTGGGCGAGGGCTGGAACCTCTTGGAGTCGTAGAACGACAGGGCCAGGGGGCGGGCGTGGATCGTGTTCCAGCGGTCCCGGAGCTTGTTCGCGTCGATGCTCTGGTAGGTGAATCCGCCGTCTCGGTACTGGAGGATGGCCACGCAGTTGTGGAGTCCCTCGACGAGTAGATCCACGGCTTTGCCGCCGAGCTGAGTGGCGTGGAAACGGTCGAAGAGGATGGGACGGCCGCCTCTCTGGGTATGGCCGACTTTTCGGACGAAGATGGCGGCGTCGGCGCTCTCGTTGCGCCTCTTGTGGGTGAAGAACTCGTTGCCGATTCTTTCGACCAGGAGCCGCTTGACGGCCTCGGCCGCCCCGGTGTACTGGACGTTGCCGGCGGGGTCCTTGCTAGCGGTCAGGGCGCCGAGGCTCTGGCCATCGGGGCCGACCACGCCCTCGGAGACGCACAGGACGGCGTGCTTCTGGTTGTCCAGGACGGCCAGGACGCGCTCGACCAGGGCGTCGGGATCGACGGGGCTCTCGGGGACGAGGATCAGGTCGGGCTGGCCGTAGGCGGTGCCCAGGGCGATCATCCCGCTGTCCCGGCCCATGACCTCGATGATCGCGACCCGGCGATGGCTCTCGGCCGTCGTCCGGATCCGCTGGACGCTGGCCGACGATACGTAGACTGCCGTGGCATAGCCCGGGGTAACGAAATTGACCATCTCATCGAGGGCGAAGTCCCGGCCGGGCCTCTTCTTGTACTTGTACCCCTTGGGATTGTCGGCCGGCTCGCGGACCCACTCGGTGTGCTCGTCGGGGTAGTTCAGGCCGAGGTCGTTGTCGATCGTCTTGGGGGCGAGGACGGTGGGGAGGTGCCGGGAGAGGGGTTGCATCCCGTTGATGGTGCCGTCGCCTCCGACGCAGATCAGGCCGTCGAGCTTCAGGCGCGCCAGGCGGTCGGCGACCTGCGAGATGGTCTCCACGTCGTCACCGTCCACGTAATCGCGAGAGGCGCCGAGGATCGTTCCTCCGTAGGTGGCCTGGAGCTCCGGGATGCCCTGGAACAAGGGGTTGAGGTGGACGTGAGGCACCTGGGGGTTCAGCAGGCCGCTGAACCCCTTGATGATGCCGAAGACCTCGATCCGCAGCTGGTTGGCCCTCTGGACGGCCCCGAGGATGGTGGCGTTGAGGGCGGGGGTGTCTCCGCCGGCGGTGAGGATGCCGATCCGTTTCATGGGGTGTCCTGCTCGGCCCGGGTGAGGATCAGGGAGGGGCCGCCTTCAAGGCTCACGGCGTCGCCGAGGGCCATCTGGCGGCGTTTCCGCAATTCGACCTCGCCGTTGACGCGGACCTTCCCCTCGGCGATCAGGGCCTTGGCCTGACCGCCGTTCTCGACCCAGTTGGCGAGCTTAAGCACCTGGGTCAGGTTGATCTCGCGGTCACCGACGGGGAGGGTCTCGATCATTGTTGTCCCCAACCCGCTCGATCTCGTCCTTGACCGCGTCCCCCACGGCCTTGCCCAGGCGGGAGCGCCCCTGGCGGACGAGGTCGGGGACCGAAGGGGCCTCGGAGGACGGGGCGGGGCTGGCCGACGGACCGTCGGCAACGGAGGAAGGAAGGGCCTGAGCGTCGGAGAGATGCGCCCAGAACGGCAGGACCACGCCGCGGACCTCGTCGGGGAGGACCGGCCCGACGGCGTCCATCACCCGGCCCACGAAATGGCCGGTGGGGCTGGCGAAGATCGGCCCCCGGGTGCTCGGCGCGAGGCTCGCCACGAACATCGTCCCGACCAGACCGAGAATGGCTCCCTCGGCGCCGCCCAGGAGCATTCCGAGGTGGCGGTCGTACGCCTCGAACTTCATCTTGCGGAGGGTCGCCCGCACGGTCCAGGCCACGAGGAACACGCCTCCGGAGACCACGACATAGGCCGCCAGCATCGACCCGGCCCTCTGGACAGCCGGTTCTCCCGGCAGGTACGGGGCGAGCCGGGCCGAGACGGCATGCGAGCAGAGATACCCCAGGACGAGCGAGGCGATGCTGGCGATTTGCCATGTCACCCCCCGGATCGCCCCCCAGACCATTCCTGCCAGGACCAGGCCGATCATCACCGCGTCATAGGGCGTCATCCCTGACCTCCCGGTGTCTCGTGGGCGCGATTCCCTCCGCGTCCTCATGGTAACCGGTCGGCCGGGCGGGGCAAATGGCGATTTCGGGCTCTCAATGGAACCCTTTGCGGCGGTGGCGGCTATATCGTTGGAGAGAGTCCTCGATGACCGGCATGGCGGCCTCGGCGGCCTGGAACTCGTCCACCTCGACCGACTTCCCTTCCAGGAGCTTGTAGTCCTGGAAGAAGCGGCGGAGCATCGTCAGACGGTGGACCGGCAGTTCACCGGCCTCCTTGAAGCTGTTGAACTCGGGGTCTCCGACGGCCACGGCGAGGATCTTGTGGTCGCGCTTGCCGCTGTCGATCATCGTCATCAGCCCGATGGCCCGGGCCGTGACCAGGGTCATCGGCGCCACGGCCTCCTGGCAGAGGACCAGGACGTCCAGAGGATCGTCGTCCTCGGCGTAGGTCTGGGGGATGAAGCCGTAATTGGCCGGGTAATACACGGCTGAATAGAGGACACGGTCCATCCGGAGGAGGCCGGTCTTCTTGTCCAGCTCGTATTTGACGCTCGACCCCATCGGGATCTCGACCAGGGCGTTGAACTCCTGGGGCAGGTGCTCGCCGGGGGTCACGTCGTGCCAGGGGTGCAGCATCGCGGTCGGGCTTCCAGGGCGAATGGGGAAACATTTGCGGTCGTGGCTTGGATTGTACCATCGTCGGGTTCGGAAATCATCAGGGGATGGCTCGACGTGATCGTGTGTGCATTGGGCGGGAGAGGATCTCTTCCTTGACCCGAATCGGTGATCGCGTCGCCGGTCTGCCTCGATGATGTGTTTGGAGACAAAAATCCAAGTCACCGGGCCCTCCGCCATTTATGCTCCGACTCGATCGACTCCGCCCATGCCAGATCGCCGACGCTCCCCCTCGGACGCCCGAGGGGCTGTGGGCTTGGGTCCTCGCCTTCACGGGCATTCGGATCGCCCGGGAGCCGGTCTGCCCGGGGCATTGTTCGCCCTGGAAGTTCTTCTCGGAGATGTACTTCGGGAGGCCCTCTCTGGCCGTCGTTCTCGGGGCTCGGGGGGCCGGCAAGTCGTTCCTGTCGGCCCTGGATACCCACATGACCAGCCGGTTCCGGCCGAGGCACGGGACGCGCATCCTGGGCGGGAGCCGGTCGCAGTCCGAGCAGGTCTATCGCGTCCTCCGCGAGACGATCCACGACGGGTCGGGGCCTCTGGGGTCCGATGCGTCCTCGATCGCCCGACTGTTGAAGACCGAGGCCCGGTATCGCAACGGTTCGGAGGTCGCGATCCTCGCGGCGTCGAGCCGGAGCGTCCGAGGCCCGCACGTCCCTAGCTTGAAGCTCGACGAGGTCGATGAAATCGACATCGAGCTGCGAGAGGCCGCGATGGGGATGTGCATGGCCCGGGGCGGCTCGTCCGCGTCGGTCCTGATGACCTCGACGTGGCATCGCGTGGGAGGACCGATGGAGGGCCTGGTCGAGCGGGGCCGGGCCGGGGAATTCCCTCTCTATACCTTCTGCGCCTTCGACGTCCTCGAACGCTGCCCGGAGGAACGCTCGGGACCTAACCTGGAGAAATGCCCGGCGTGCCCGCTGGTGGCGTATTGCCACGACGTCAGCGACGGCGGCCCTCCTCTGGCGAAGCGATCCGACGGCCATTATGCCATCGACGCGTTGATCCAGAAGGCTCGGACGACGGCCTCTCGGACGTTCGAGGCCGATTACCTCTGTCGAGGGCCCAAGGCCGATGGCCTCTGGTTTCCGATGTTCCGGCCCGAGACCCACGTGGAACTTCGGGCCGAATACGACCCGGCGTTGCCGGTGCATCTGGCGATCGACTCGGGAGTGTTCACCGGAGCGGTCTTCTTCCAGGTCGCCCTGCGGATGACGACCGAGGGCCTCGTGGAGGAGGTCCGCGTGTTCGCCGATTACCTGGCGGAAGGCTCGACGGCGGAAAATCATGCCAGAGCGATCATGGACGTGGCCCGATCTCGATGTAACGGAAGGGTGGACGTCGCTTCGACCGACCCGGCCGGAGGGGCGAGGAACCCAGTCGGCCCGACGGTGATCGCCGAGTACGAGCGGGTCGGTCTGCGCCCTCTTCGGCGATGGCCGTTGGGGGCGGTGGCCGACGGCCTGGCCCTGGTGGAGTCGTTCGTGAGCCCGGCCGACGGCCGCCCCCGCCTGCTCGTCCACCCGCGATGCGTCGCCCTGACGAACGCCCTCCGGGGTTATCGCCGGGCGAGGCGCGGTGGCCAGTGGCAGGATTATCCCGAGGACCCCCAGCACCCCCACGAGGACCTCGTGGACGCGCTCCGGGGGGGACTGCGTGCCTGTTTCCCCGAGGGACGTTCGTCCCGTCCGACCCTCGCGAGGGTCTCAGCCCGACAGGTCTTCTGATGCCCAAAGACACCCAGGACCTCGAACTGATCGGCCGCCGCCACCCCGAGTGGCGCGAGCACCAACTCCGCTGGCGATGGCTCCTCGACTCGCTCGAAGGGGGTGAGCGCTACCGCCAGGCGATTTATGGATATGACCGGCGCGGCCTCCCCGTGAGGAACCTCGTCCGTCACAAACGCGAATACCCCGACCCTCGCGACTGGACCGGAACGACCCTCGACGGGATGACCATCCCTGCGACTGGTCCGGACTCGATCGGCCTGACAACCGACGACGATTACGAGCTCCGGAGGGCACGTACCCCGGTGCCGACGTTCGTCGCCGAGGCCGTCGAGACCCACCTGGCCCGGGTCTACGCCCGAGAGGTTACCCGACGGGGCCCCGAGCGCCTCGTCGAATGGTGGAGGGACGTGGATGGCTGCGGGACGACGATCGACCACTGGATGGCCGAGACGATCGCGCCCTTGCTGCTGACGCTCGGCCAGCTCGACCTCTGCTTCGATCATCCCCCCGCCTCGGAGGGCGAGGAGATCGAGACGAGGGCTGATGTCCAGAGGCTGGGCCTGGATCGGTGCGTGGCCTCGTACATCCTGCCGGAAAACCTGCTCTGGTGGTCCTTGGACGAGTCGGGCAACCGGTACCGGGAATGCCTCGTCCGCGAGTTTCGCGAATCCGACGACGGGCCGGTCGCGCTCTACCGCCACTGGACGGCCGAGGGCTGGACCCTCCTCGACCCGGAGGGTGAGACCCTCGCCTCGGCCGATCACCCGTTCGGTCGGGTGCCGATCGTCCGCGTGTTCGACGCGAGGAAGCCGAGGTGCCTGAACGTCGGCCAGTCGCGCTACGAGGGCGTCGCCGAGAGGCAGCGAGAGTACTACAACCGAGACTCCGAGCTGATCCTCTCGGACACGACCCAGGCCCACCCGCTGCTCCAGGGCCCCGAGGACTTCGTCCAGAGCGACGGCACGATCCCGATCGGGCCGAGCTGGCTCCTGCCCAAGAAGAAGAACGTCCAGGGCAACGGCGCGACCTACGAGGGGTTCTCGGTCGTCGATTTCCCGAAGGACGGCGCGGAGTCGATCCGCAAGAACAAGGCCGACATCCGGGACGACGTGGACCGAGACTCGGCGCTGGTCCGTCCGGCGGGGGCGTCGGGCCCGGCGCAGTCGGGACTGTCGAAGCTGGTGGACCTTCGCGACGGCAACAACCGCCTGGCGAAGATCGCAAAGGTCCTTTCCCGAGCGGAGCACGCCGCGGCGGAGATGGCCCTGCTGGTCCTGGGCGACGGCGAGGTCGATCCGGCGATCCGCTCGGAACTGGTGATCAATTATCCGGCCGACTTCGATCTTTTCACTGCCGGGGACGTTGCCGGAGCCACGGCGGATTTCCAGGCGCTGGTGGCCCGGGCCGGGAGCCTGCCAGAGACCGAGGGCCTCATGCTCTCGCGATTGATGAGGCTCTGCCTGCCGGGATTGACCGATGCCCAGTACGCCCGGTGCGATGAGGAGGTCATGACGCTTCT
This sequence comes from uncultured Planctomycetota bacterium, assembly GCA_963737655.1. Taxonomy (GTDB): domain Bacteria; phylum Planctomycetota; class Planctomycetia; order Isosphaerales; family Isosphaeraceae; genus JAQGHR01. Next base: position 1,822,616 of record CAVTTN010000002.1, read on the forward strand.
GGCCGAGAGGAAGTCCACGCAGAAGTCGACGGCCGGGGAGGGTCAGTTGCAGTACCAGGACGTCAGGCGATGGACGAGCTGAACCTCATTGATGGGGATCGGGGGTCCAGGGCCGACGGCCCGGGACCCTCCGAGGAGATAGACCGAATGGTTCCGAGGGAAGTCTCTTCTCTGGCCGCCGCGATGGTCGCGGTGGTCGCGGCGGCGGCGGTCGTCCGAGGGCTGATCGCCCCGGCGGTCCTGGGCCTGTTCGACCGGCGGAAGTGAGCGATCCGATGATGGCGGGAGACTCGGGGATGCAGACTGAACCGACGACCTTCGAGCCGGGCGACCCGGGGCCGAGCGGCCCCTCGGCCGACGAGATGGTCACGATCTCGCGCTCGGAGCTGGAGGCGCTGAGGGCTCGGGCCGGGTCGCCGGCCGGCCGGCCCGAGGAGGCCGCCGAGGCTGACCGCCGTCTCGCCGAGCTGGAGAAGGCGTACCGGGGGGCCGTCCTGGATCGCGAGCTGGCCACGGCGCTAGCCGGACGGCCCCTGGTGCCGGGGGCGGCGGCTCAACTCATCAAGCTGTGGCGCGAGGATTTCGACGTGTATGAATCCGACGGCTCGCTCCGGGCCGTCTCTCGCGAGGGCAAGCCGCTGGCGAAGGCGGTGGCCGAGCGGCTGGCGGAGCCGGAATTCGCCCACTTCCGGGCCCCATCGTCGCGAGGAGGGGCAGCGGCCCGAGGGGCGAATCGCCCTCCGGGGCCTGAGCCAATCGGCGCGAAGACCCTGGGCGAGGCCGCACTGATCCGCTGGCGGGAAGCCGCCTCGGGTCCAACCGGGGCCGCCCAGGCCATCGGCCTCCGCCGTCGCTAGGGGCGGGTCGAGTCATGAACGGTCCGGTGGATGAACCGCCGGCGTCCCTCTCGGAGCGAGCCGTCACCGCGGAGATTCGTCCGCTTTTCCGGGAGATCGTCTCGTCATGCCGAATGCGTACTTGCAGGGGATCCAGGGGTCGCTCGACAACCAGGCCCAGATCCGCAACGACATCAGCGTGGTCGCCATCAACTGGTTCGTCAACCGCTGCCCGCTGGTCACGCGAGTGCCCCGCGTCCCGTGCGGGTCGACGACCTTCACGATGGTCAGCCGATCGTTCCGCAGCCGGACGGCCCAGCTCGCCGCCCCGGCCCTGGCGACCGATACTCAGCTGACCCTGGCCGACGCCAGCGCCTCTGATGAACGGCGACGTCCTGGAGCTGGCCTCGGGCGAGCGGGTCGAGGTCGTCGCCGACCCGATCCTCGCCACGAATACCGTGCTGATCCGCCGAGGAGCCGAGGCCACCACGCCCGCTGCTGGCTCGGCCGGGGACACGATCCGCCTGATCGGCAACAGCCGGACTGGAGGCGAGGTCCTGCAGAACGCCGTGGCCTTCCGGCCCACCGGCGTGACCCAGTACTGCCAGACCTGGCAGCACCCGGTGCAGGTCAGCGGGTCGCTCCAGTCCTCGCTCGGCTACCAGGCGGCCCAGGGCGCCCGGACCCCGTTCGAGCAGACCAAGATGGACGCCCTCCAGAATCTCATGGACGACATGGAGTATTCCTCCTACTACGGCCGGGGTGAGGATCCCAGCATCTCGGGCCGACCGAAGCAGAAGGGCGTGCGGACCCTGGTCACCCCGAACCTCACGACGACCCCGACCAACGCCGGCGCCTACAAGCCGACGGACCTGATCCGCGACACGCTCGAGAAATGCCGGATCGGCGGCGGCGACCCGGACGTGCTGATCGTCTCGACGAACTTCATGACCGGCCTGGCCACCTGGGGCCACGCCGCCCAGAGGATCAACGCCGGGACGAACGTCTTCGGCACGCCGATCGACGTCTTCGAGGCGCCGTTCCTCGGCGGCGTTTCGCTGATCGAGGCCCCGCTGCTCAAGCCGTTCACCGCCATCTGCCTGACCTCCTCGGAGGTGAGGATGAGGATGAAGCGGAACGAGTTCTGGAACCCGCGAGGTATCCGCGGCGACGCCCTGGAAGGGGACTGGATCGCCGAGGGGGCCGTCGAGGTGGACAACCCGTCGCACCACGCCTGGGTCGAGGGGATCACGGCGTTCTCGGCGACCTGATCGAGGGCGTCTCGATCGTCCGACCGCCCCGGGCGAGGCCGGCGCCCGGGGCGGCCGCTCCAGTCCCGTCCCCTGTCCTCGATGAGGTGTCCTCACCGTGATCGGCTACCAGTTCCCCGGATATCCCCCGTATCTCGAGGCCGCCGTGACGGGAATGGGCCGGCCCGTGTCGGAAGCGACGGCGAGGCGGTCGTCGGCCCTGGCGGCGGTCTCGAACCTCTGTGCTCAGGCTTCGCTGGCCCCATCGGGGCACGTCGCGGGCATCCTGGCCGAGGCGGAGGCGCTGCGGGATGGCCTCGAAGCCGCACTCCGGGCTGCTGACCTGATGCTGGCCGACGTCCGGCAAAGCCGGGGGGGACGGTCCCGTCGTCGGGCCGGCCTTCGCCGCCTTGCGAGACGAAGTCCCCACGCCGGGCCCCGGGCCCCGAATCGAGGAAGCCATGACCTCCATCTCGTTCGCAACCGACGAAGACGTGGCCCTCGCCGCGTCGTCCGATTTCTGCCTGATTTGTCCCCGAGACCAGAAGCTGGCGTGTGGGACCGACGGGTACTTCGACCCGACCGATCGCTGGACATTGCAGTCCCCCTCGGCCGACTTCGCGGCCCTGGGCGTGACGCCGGGGATGGTCGTCCAGCTCACCGGCCCGACCTCGGCATTCCGCCCTCCGGGCGAGCTTCTGGTCATCTCCAAGGTGGCGCCGGGCTCGGCCACGCTCCGCCGCAAGGGCCAACTCGCCGGCTTGGGGCAGCCTCCGAGCCCGGTTTCCGGTCTGGTTGGCGTGGAGTTCCTGATAACGTCGCTCGTTCCCCAGATCGCTCGGGCCTCGGACGAGCTGGGATGCCAACTCGGCCTGGGCTCTTGCGCCTCGATGACAGGACCGGCTCTCTCTTCGGGAGAACTCCGGGAACTCCGCGATTTGACCGTCCTGACCGTTATCGTCCGCCAGTATCTGGACGTTTGCCGCGACCCCGGCGGCAAGCCCGACGCCCTGGCTGCCAAGGCCGAGGCGGTCCGTGCCGAGCTCGACGAGAAGATGGCCCGGGCGACCGTCCGCCGGGGAGGCGGGACGGCCGGGGAAGCCCTGAGGTTCTCCTCGCGGATCTCTCGCTGACGACCCTCCAGGGCAGGAGCGCCCCGGAGACTCCTCACACCAGGCGACGCGGGCCGAGGCTCGGCCAGCGTTCCGGTCCCTTCCGCAGGTGACCTTCATGGCTCTTTCCGCAACCCAGGTCTGGGAGGTCCGCGCGACCGGCAACGACGCCAACGGCGGGGCCTACAACTCCGCGAAAACCGGCGTCGCCGGGTCGCTCGATTATTCCCAGCAGGATTCCCCGCAGGTCACGATCGACAACTCGGCCATCGTCTGCACCACGCCGGGCGCGAGCTCCAACGTCCTCACGTTCACCTCGGGCTACACCCCCACCGCCGCCGACGTCGGCAACGTCGTCAACGTCACGGCCGGCACCAACGTCAACGCCGGCCGGTACGAGATCACCGCGTACACCTCGACGACCTGGACCTTGACCGGGGCCGCGAACCTCACGACGGCCGGAGGGGCCGGATCGGCCATCGCGGGCCGGATGGGCGGCGCCCTGGCCTCGCCCGGGGCCGCCGCCGGGGCCGGGATCGTCGCGGGGAACGTGGTTTATATCAAGTACAACGCGACCCCCTACGCGATCGGGTCGGGGACCGCCAACACGTCCGGCAACCGGCCCGCCCCGGCCGCCCAGTCGAGCTGGATCGGCTACGTCGCGGCCCGTGGGGACGTCGCCCTCTGGGGGACGATGCCGAGCCTCCAGGCCACGGGCATCTCCTACGCGATCTTCACCGTGGCGGCCAACGACATCGCCGTCGAAGGGCTGGAGTTCGACGGCAACAGCAAATCCGGCGTGTCCGGCATGACGGCGTCGGGTGCCTTGCGTTTGCGGGGCTGGAACTGCCGCGCCAAGAACTGCACGACCTCCTACGGGTTCGGCTCGACCGGCGTGGGCGTCCTGCACTACTGCGAGTCGATCAACAACAGCGTCGGGTTCTACCTCAGCGCCAGCTTCCGCCGCTGCGTGTCGCGGTCCAACGCCAGCGACGGGTTCCGGGTGGCCACCACGGCCACCTTCACCGAGTGCGTCGCGTACTCCAACGGCGGTGACGGGTTCGGCAACGGCTTCTCGGTGATCGCCTCGCGGTGCGCGGCGATCGCCAACACCGGGGCCGGGTTCAACCTCGACAACGCCCTGTGCGTGGCTGATTCCTGCATCGCCTACGGCAACACGGGGATCGGCTTCGCCTGCGCGACCACGGCGCGGCCCGACGTGAAGGTCTTCAATTCCGCGGCCGGGGCGAATACGGGCGGCAACATCTCGGCGAACCTCTCGGCGGCCAACGCGCCATTCGTCCTGACGATCGACCCGTTCGTGAACCGCGCGGGGCTGAACTTCGCGCTGAACAGCACAGCCGGTGGCGGGGCCTTGCTGCGGGGGACTGGGACGGGCGCATACCCGGGCGGTTTCACGACAAGCTTCTCCGACGTGGGTCCGGCGCAGCATCAGGACGCGGGCACAAACTCGGTTTCCAACGGCTCTTGGATGGAGGGTTAGACGTGGCGGACAATACGCAGCTGGGCTCGGGGATCGGCGGGGACGTCATCAAGACCGAGGACGTGGGCTCGTACAAGCTGGCGGTGTCGAAGATCTACCTCGGCGCCCACGGCGTGGATGGCGGCCCGGTGACATCGAGCAATCCCCTGCCGGTCTCGGTGGGGAATTTCCCGGCGACGCAGGGCGTGGCCGGGACGGTGACGGCGAACGCGGGGACGGGGACGTTCGCGGTCTCGGCGGCGAGCCTTCCCCTGCCTCTCGGGGCGGCGACGGCGTCGAAGCAGCCGGCGCCCGGTTCGGCGGGTTCGTCGTCCTCGGACGTCCTGACGGTCCAGGGGATCGCCGGGATGACGCCGATGAAGGTGGACGGCTCCGCCGTGACCCAGCCGGTCAGCGGGACCCTCTCGGTGGGGAATTTCCCGGCGACGCAGGGCGTGGCCGGGACGGTGACGGCGAACGCGGGGACGGGGACGTTCGCGGTCTCGGCGGCGAGCCTTCCCCTGCCTCTCGGGGCGGCGACGGCGTCGAAGCAGCCGGCGCCCGGTTCGGCGGGTTCGTCGTCCTCGGACGTCCTGACGGTCCAGGGGATCGCCGGGATGACGCCGATGAAGGTGGACGGCTCCGCCGTGACCCAGCCGGTCAGCATCTCGGGGACGCTCGCGACCAACTCGAGCCTGATCGTCGGCGGTCTGGCGGTCTCGGCCGGCAACCCGATCCCGGTGGCCAACACGAACCCATTGCCGGCGGGCACGAGCCTGATCGGAGCGGTGATCTCGTCGCTGACAACCGGGGCGATCTACAACGGGGTGACGGCCCTCACGCCACAGTTCGCGCCGATCTCGGCCTCGGCCTCCGGGGACAACACCGTGGTCGCGGCCGTGGCTGGCAAGAAGATCCGAGTCCTGAAATACACGATCCTTGCCAACGGGACGGTGGCGGTCAAGTTCCGCTCCCCCTCGGTGGCGGATCTGACCGGGCTGATGACCCTGGGGACGAACTCGGGGGTTGGGGGCGCGTTCTGCCCAATCGGCCTGTTCGAGACGGCCGCCGGAGACCCTCTGATCGTGAACCTCTCCGGGGGGACCGGCGGGGTGGCGGGGCACTTGACATACGTTCAGGTATAATCATGGGATTCATTCTCCTGCTCATGGCCGCGCTGACGCGGCCCGACGGCGCCCCGGTCCGGCGGCGTTGGTACCCCGGTCTCACTCGCCGTCACGGCGGCCGATAGGAGGCGTTCGCGCATGGGATCTGCTCTCGGCTTCTCCCCGGCGATGTCCGCCGTCCGCGACCACGGGTCGGGTCGGGCCGACATCCGCGACTTCGGTGCGGTGTCGTACCCGACGGGCACCCCGCCCACCGCGGCCGTCCAGGCCACCCGCGCCGCGTTCCAGGCGGCCATTGACAGCTTCAAGAGCAGTCCCAACGGGGGGGTTGTTTACGTCCCCGGAGGCAAGTGGTTCCTCGACCGCCCGGTCTTCTGCGACCTGTCCAATGTCGCGATCGTCGGCGAGGGGCCGTCGGCCAGTCTCGTCTACGCGACGACGGCCCACGATATGTTCGTTTATGGCGTTGCCCGCCAGCCCCAGGGGGTGGCCCTCACGGCCGACCACTTCGTCGATCTCTTCACGGGGGGACCGGGGGGGGCCTCGTACCTGGACTCCAGCGCCGTCAACGGCTCGGGCCAGCGCTGGGCTCTGCGGACCAAGGGAAACTGCCATATCGCCCAGCAGGGCGGGGCATTCGACACGGTGATGGGGACCTACTACAAGGGGCTCCAGGTCCTGACTGTCGAGTTCGCCATCGATCTGACGAACAATCCCGGCGCGGCCAACGGCTCGAATCAATACTCCGGCTTCGGGCTGAACGACGGCCCGACGCCGATGCCCTGGCTCCTCGACATCGCTCGCGGCCGCTTCCAGGTTATGTTCTCGACGTCCGACAAGGTCTTTCGCCTCTTCCAATTCTACACCGTCCCTTCGACGCCCGGGTTCGTCCGTGGGGCCTTCCAGATCGACCTGGCGAACGCCCAGGTCGCCGCCTGGATCAACGGGGTCCAGGTCGCCACGACCAACAGCCTGGGCTCGGGCTTCACTGCGTCGGCGGGCTTGACGTTCCTGCCCAATCAGATGAGCCCGTTCGGGATCGGCTCCAACGCCTTCGAGGCTAGCGTCGTCACCGATTATTACGGCGGCCCCTCGGACCTGACCTTCTGCGGACTGAAGGTCAGCAGTGCGCTGCTGTACACGGCGGCCGGGGTGGGCACGGCGAAGACTCGGATCGACTCCAAGACGGTCAACGACAACCTGAGGTACTTCACCGTCGAGACGTCCACGATCGGGCTGCTCCCGCTGACCGACGACCCGGCGATCTCGACCATCGATCGGGTCCTCTCGATCCAGGGTTATTACCCCTACCCCAGCACCGGCTATTTCCTCGACAACGCGGGCCACGGCAGCCCCTGGGCGGGGATCAACGCCGGCCCGATCTCGGGCTTGTTCGTGCGATGCGCGAACGCCTACTTCGGTCGGTCGATCGTGACGGGCTGGACGGGGAGCCTCAACGTCCGGGGATGCACCCTCTGGGGCGGTAGCCACGCGATCGGGACACTGAACTTCGGGGCGAACTACCCGATCGTCATCTCCGACTGCTCGCTCTACGGGAGCGACGCCGGGATTAGCCTCTTCTACTCCTCGAGCGTCACGATCCGCAACATCCAGTTCCTCAGCCCTTCCTACCGGGCCGTCATCCGGCTCTACGAGAGCCACCTGGTCCGGGTCGAGGGCCTGTTCGTCGCCGGGTACTGCGCCCCGGACTACATCGTCTGGGCGAACAAGAGCGACCTCGATCTCGACCGTGCGAACTTCGACTTCGAGGGCAGCGACCAGGGCCCGACGATCGCCATGATCTACGCCAGCAGCGACTCGTTCCGCACGATGTCCTCCACTCTGCGCCTGAGCAACATCGAGTGCGGCATCATCCAGGACTCGGCGGTCGTGATCATGCTCGACGACCTGGGCGTCGAGGACGGCTGGGGCAGCACTCCCAGCACGTTCTCGATGCGGGACGTCTACATCGAGGGCCAGGTCTTCCGATCCTGGGTCCAGACCAATGGGACGAGGTGGCGTGCGGAGTTCGAGGCCGAGAACGCCAGGCTCCGCCCGCGATGGGTGGAGAACACGGCCGGGGTCGGCTCGGTGGTGGCGAGGCACCCGTATTACTTGGGGCCGCCCCGTGATGGGACCTGGGACCGGAACGCGAACATCCTCCGCCCCAAGAACCCCACCGACGGCCAGTTCACCGAGTGGCGATGCCTCGCCACCGGCTCCTACGGGACCCCGACGCCCCCGTCGTGGTTCGGGCTGAGTCCGATCGATACGAACGGGACGGCCCTGGCGGCCTATGTGTCGGACAACGCCTACTGGGCGTCCTCCGGGGCCCCGGTCGGCGCCCAGGGGGCCTTCTCCAACTCGGTCCACTCGATGGGCCTGAATGCCCTGTTCGGTGGCTCGGCAACGACCCTGCCGTCGCCGCTCTCGATGGCCCTCAATGCCTATAAGGCGACCCGATCCACCTACCTCGGCGAGATGTCCGGGGGTGGGTACGCCCGGGTCCCTGTGCCGACGACGAGCTGGGGGGCGTCCTCGGGCGGGACCATGATCAATGTCCAGGCGATTTCGTTCCCCCAGGCCTCAGGGCCCTGGACCTTTGGGACGTTTACGCGGTGCCAGTCGCTCTGCCTTCTGGATCCTTCGAGCCACCCCATCGCCGCTGTCGATATCGCCCCCCTGACCGTCACGTCCGGGATGGCACCCTCCTTCCCGGTCGGGTCGATCACCATCGCCCCGGCGGTGGCCTCGACGCAGGGGGGATTCGCCACCATCGTCCACGACATGCTGAACAACGCCTGGCTCCGAGGGACGCTCCTGGCTCCGCCGGCGGTGTACCTGGCGCTGTCCACCTCCGCAGCTACCACCGCGAGCGCCCCGGTTGAGCCGTTCGGCGGAAGCTACGCCCGGGTCGCCACGAGCCCGGCGAGCTGGACCTCGGCCCTCCCCGGCAACCTCACCAATAGCTACGGGCCGGTCGGCAACACGGCCGTTGTGACCAACGCGGTGAGCCTGTCATTCCCGGCCCCCACCGGCTCGTGGGGGACGGTCCAGAGCGTCTATCTGATGGATTCCTCCAGCGGCGGGAACGTCCTGGCCGCGGCCAACCTGACCATTCCCCGGACGGTCAAGGCCGGCGGCCCGGCCAACGCGTTCGCGCCGGGAGCCCTGTGGATCTGCCGCTCGTAAGGGGGCTTCATGGCACTGCGCATTCGATTCCAATACGGGGCTGGCGCCTCGCTCGGCGTCTCCATCGAGCGCCTGGCCGACGGCCTGTTCTACGACTTCGCTGCGACCGGATCGACGGCCGGCACCTTCACCGGCTCCCCGACGACCCCGATCCGTGCCCTGCCGGCCGACACGGACACGGCCCACTTTCCCAATCGGTACCGGCTCAACGTGACGCCCACGTCGAATTCCGTGTTCCTGGACGGTGATTACTGCGTGACGATCCACGACATGGCCTCGGCCAACACGGTGGTGGCCGAGCTTTCGGCCGTCATGCACAACGGAGACGACGCCACGGTGATCCCCTCCGGGGCCGGGGCCGACCCGTGGTCCCAGCCCCTGCCCGGGTCGTACACCCCGGGCAGCGCGGGGTATCTCCTCGGCTCGAACCTCGACGCGAAGATCTCCACCCGCCTTGCGTCCTCAAGCTACACGGCCCCGCCATCAGACTATCAGCAAAGGGGCCAGGCGGTCGTGCTCCCGGCCGTGGCGCCGAGCTGGTACGTCCAGGCGATGTCACCGCCGACAGTGGCTCAGATCGTCTCCGGGGTCTGGGACGAGCCCAAGGCGGGCCACGTCCAGCCCGGCTCGTTCGGCTCGCTCCTGGACGCCTCGATCAGCTCCCGGCTGGCCGGTTCCACCGACACACCGGGCACGACCACGCTCCTGTCTCGGCTCTCGACCTCGCGGGCCGCGTACCTCGACAACCTCAATGTCGGCGGCCCCGTGGCCAGCCATTCCGACGTCGCCGCGATCGGCAACAACACGCTCATCCGAATCTTCGTCCCCGACGTGGTCCAGAAGCCGGCCTCGGGCTCGACGGCCCGGATCATCTATCTCTACACCTACGACGAGCAGGGCCAAATGGCCACGCCCGATAGCCTGCCGACGGTCACCGTGAGCAACGGGGCCGGCTCCAGCCGCAACACCAACCTCACCTCGACGACGATGAGCAAGGTCGCCCCGGGGCAGTATCAGACCCTCTATACCCTCAACGCGACCGATCCGACGGAGCAATTGCTCTGGAGCTTCACCGTCCTTCAGGGGGGGGTGGCTCGACAGTACGGCGGGACGACCGAGGTTGTGGACATCGCATCGGTCGATTTCAACGCGACGGACCGCGCGAACCTGAACTCCCTGGTGGCGATGGCCGGGACCAGCGGCGTGATGGTCGCGTCCTCGTGCCGGTCCGGCTACTCGCTGTCTCCCGACGAGCACGCCGCGATCACCGCGGACGCCCTGGCCGCGCTGAACGCCTCGATCCCTGCCAGCCCGGCGTCGGGATCGGTCTTCGACCGGCTTGACGTCAAGGTCTCGACGCGATCGACTTACAGCGGAGGTCCCGTCGCCTCGGTCACCGCGCCGGTGACCGTGGGCCAGATCAACGACAAGACCGGCTACTCTCTCGCGCCGACCGGCCTCGACGCGGTCCAGGTCGAGCCCGGGATCAACGCCCGCCAGGCCCTTGCGCCGATCCTCGCGGCTTGCGCCGGGGTGGTCAGCGGGGCAGGGACCGGCACGATCAGCATCAAGGGCGGCAACTCCGCCACGACCCGGATCATGGCGGCGACCGACGCCCAGGGAGACCGCACCGCGGTCGTCCTGACCCTGCCGAACTGACCAGAGGAGGCCGCCTGTGCCTTTGGGGAACTACCTGGCTTCCAGCTACTTTCCGCCGACGTATTACGGGGCGTCCGATCCCCCGCCCTCGGGCGGGGGAACGGGTTCCGGGCCGACCTCCTCGTACCGGGACCGCGACGCCTTCGCCGGTCTCCAGGCGGCCCTTCGCGCCTCGGGACGGTTCGCCGACGTGATCTTCCCCGGCCCGATCGACGCCGAAGCCGTCGTCGGGGGCCGTTGTCCGGTGGCTGTGATCGATCCGGGTGAATGGACCGAGGCTCCCGACGCCACCCCGGGAGTCCTCCTCCGGCATGTGACCTTCACCCTGACCCTGGCCAGCCGAGCCGGATCGGCCCGAGACCGCTTCGAGATCCTGGATCGCCTCTCCGGCTTCGCTCAAAACGTCGTCGAGGGGCTCGACCCTCGGCGGTAATTGCCTCTCCGCCCTGACACAGCTTCGGGCCGGCAAGTACCAGCCGGCTCCTGGGCATCCCGAGCTCCGTCTGGTGCTCCAGGGCGGATTCAGTTACCCGGTGGCCTCGGCCAACGGGCACGACACGTCCCCCTGACCGGCCGGCCGGCCGCGCCGGCGCCCCTGGGAGCCCTATGCCATGACGCTCGTCCGCCTCGGCCAAGTCATCGTCAACTTCGACCTGGTCACCCACGTCCGGGACATGTCGGCCCCTGGCGCCGCGACCTCTGGGCCGTTTCTCGTCGAGTTCGTTCGGGGCCACTCGATCCAGGTGACCGCCGCGGCGGCTCCCCTGGCGGCCTGGCTTGCCGGGCACCTGACAGACCTGACCCCCTCGCCGGTGCTGCCTGTCCCGGTGACTCCTTCTCCCTCCGCCTGAACCACGTCGGCGAACGAGGTCGACCTCGGCTGGAACCCTCAGCCCAGGTCGACCTTCGCGTCTCCCGAACGGACGCACTCCAGGGCCGAGAGCGACGGACAGCCCTCCGGAAGTGTTGCCTCCTCCAGAATCATGTTCGGGATCTCGTCCTCGATGGCGAACCGAGGCCCGCAGCGGGTGCAGACCAGCGAATCCTCCTCCTGGCGGAGGGGAGCGTGTCCTAGGGGGCAAACCAGCAGGTCGAGTAGATCCTTCTGGACCATCGTCGTTGATCCCCGATCCTCGGAACGGAAGAGCACTGAGGAAAACCCGTCGCGCTACCCGGCGTTCACCGGGACCCTCACGATGGTCGAATTGCCGGACCTCTGCAACCCCAAGCCCGGCCCACCGCGAGCGACCGGGTTCGCTTTCCGTCCTGAGACGGCTCTCGACGCTCGGACCAGGGCGCGAGTCGGGGCTGGCCACGATCCAAAGGAGGTCGCGTTCTCATGGCCGTTCCTCACGGGGGTCGGGGGCGGGTCGGAAGGGGAGAGGATACCGATCCACCCGATCGGGACCACTCATCCTGTCTGACGTGGATGTTACAATCATCTCTTTGCTGCGCCTTGCCGGAGGCTGCGATTTTCGCCATCGGACTGCCTCTGGTCGAGGGCCTGCTGGGAAAACGCGGCCTTCCCAAGAACCCTGGGGGATCGGCTCGGAGTGCCACGCACCGGGTGATTGATTCGAAATCGTGCCTCAGCGTCGGGGCGGAGGGGTTCGCGATCGGGCCGGAACGCCGTAGGATGGAAGATCGGCCCCGGTTATACTCGGTCCTGTCGGCCCGAACGTGCCAGCCGCCGCGTCCGCGTGACTGCTCGCCAGGAAGGCGTCTCCCGAGATGGTGAAGACCTACATTGTCCGCCACGGCCTGATGCGCTTCCTCGGCGAGTTCCGGGCCCTGGACGGCCAGGACCATCCCCGAGGCCAGCGAGTGGTTGTCCGCAGCGACCGCGGCCAGGAGATCGGAGAGGTCCTCTGCCCGGCCACCGACCGGACGGCCCTGTTCCTTGAGAATCCGGCCCGAGGCGAGATCCTCCGCCTGGCCTCGGCCGAGGACCTCTCGGCCGAGCGTCTGCTCTCGGCCAAGCAGAAGGACGGGTTCGCAACCTGCCAGGAGTTCATCGGCCGACGGAAGCTTCAGATGGATCTCGTCGATGTTGAGGCGATCCTCGGCGGCGAGCGGATGGTCTTCTACTACCTGGCCGAGAAGCGGGTGGATTTCCGCGAGCTGGTCAAGGATCTCGCGCGGACCTTTCACACCCGGATCGAGATGAGGCAGATCGGCGTCAGGGACGAGGCGAAGCTCCTGGCCGATTATGGTGACTGCGGGAAGCCGGTCTGCTGCAATACCCACCTCTCCCGGATGCCCCCGGTCTCGATGAGGATGGCCAAGCTCCAGAAAACCACGCTGGACCCCTCGAAAATTTCCGGGCGTTGTGGTAGGCTCAAGTGCTGCCTCCGCTACGAGTTCGACACCTACCAGGCCCTCGAGCGCGACCTCCCGGCCGTCGGCTCGAAGGTGGTTACCCCTCTCGGACCAGGCCGGGTCCTCGCCCTGGAAGTTCTCGCCCGGAAAGTCGTCGTGGAATTCGAGGACCGAAGGCGGGTCATCGTCGGCCCCGACGAGATCCTCGGTGTCGAATCCAGGGGACGGCCTCGCAAGGGGGAGAACGACGATCGCGTCGATCGGTGATCGCTCGACGCCCCGGACAGAAAGGGACTTCGTCATGAGCCTCCGCGACGAATTGGCCCGGGTCCTGGCCCGCGACAGCCGGTATCCGGTCCAGGCTTACGCCTTCGTGTTCGAGACCCTGGAGCACGCCAAGCTCCTCAAGAGGCGCGCACGGGCCAGGGCCCGCCGCGCCCGAGGGTCCGAGGGATCCCATCATGTGACCGGACAGGAGCTGTGCGAGGGCGCCCGCGACCTGGCCCTCCGCCAGTACGGGCTGATGGCCCTGACCGTCCTGGCCCAGTGGGGCATCCGCTCCACGGCCGACATCGGCAACATCGTCTACAACCTGATCGCCTCGGGCGACCTGGAGAAGACCGAATCGGACTCCCGGGCCGACTTCGACCGCGTCTTCGACTTCGACGAGGCATTCCGCCGCGGCTACGTGCTGGTCCTGGACGACGTGGCCTGAGCCGACCCGGAAAGGAGTGACGGATGGCCCGGACGGATGGTTCGCGGTTGTGGTTCATTGTCTCCTTGGTGGCCTTCGTGGCCTGGGTTTCGGCGCTGGGCGTGATGGCCGTCGCCTCCGGAAGTTGGCCCAAGGCACCCAAGGCTCCCGCGAAGGCCGAAGCTCCCGGGCCGAGGTGACTCGATGCGGTCCCCCTTGGTCCCTGGGCGTCGTCACGACCCCGAGCTCATGGATGCCCCCGGCCTGCCCGAGGCCGAGGTCGCCGACGCCTATCGAGTCCTCGAACGGGTCAATCGCCAGTTCTTCGGGAATCGTCGGCCCCTGGACCGCGAGATCGCCCGGTTTCGGTCCCAGGAAGCCGCCGGACTCGGCGTCTGCACCCTTCTGGACGTTGGATCGGGATCCGGGGACCTGCCCCGGTCGGCGGTCGAGTCACTCGCTCGCCGGGGCCTCCCGGCTCTGGCCATCCCCCTGGATCGCGATCCCGTCGCGATCGCCCTGGCCGCCCGGGCCGGCTCGCCGGCCGTCCGGGGTGACGCCCTCCGCCTCCCGTTCCCCGATCGCTCGATCGACCTGGTCACCGCGGCCAAGTTTGCCCACCACTTCGACGGCCCGGCCCTGCAACGTCTGATCGCCGAGATGGCCCGGGTGGCCCGGAGGCGCGTGATCGTCCTGGACATCCGCCGCCACTGGTTCGCCTACGCCGGCTTCGTTGCCTGGAGCCGCCTGTTCACACGGAACCGCCTGGTCCGGTTCGACGGCCCTCTGTCCGTCCTCCGGGGATTCACGGCGGGCGAACTCCTCGCCGCGTCCGCCGGTTGCAGGGCCTTCCGGTGGTCGGTCCGACGTTATTTAGGCTTCCAAATCGCCCTGATTGGACGACGGATCGAACCAGATCAGGGATAGCGAAGATTTTTCTCAACGGATGCTGGCGTCCGTGTCTGCTCGATTGTATCCTCTGACGCCTGCTGGGGAGATTCGACGCGGAATCCTAATGATAGGGGAAGGTTGCGATGAACTCGCCGCGCATTCGTTTCGTCGCCATGGGGTTGGTCATGACGGTCCTGGCGGCCCTGGGAACGATCTCCGCCCAGGAGCCGACGGGAGAGCCCAGGCCGACCGAGAAGAAATCGACCCTCGGCCGTCGAGTCCCGCCGAACTTCAACAAGGTCGGCGTCACGTCCGAGCAGAAGGAGCAGATCTACACCATCCGCGCCAAATACCAGGAGCGAATTCTCTCGCTTCAAGCCCAGATCGACGAGTTGAAGATCAAGGAGCTGGCCGACTGCGAGGCGGTCCTGACCGAGGCCCAGAGGAAGACCCTGGAATCGCTCCGGGCCGAGGCCAAGCCGAAGGGCTCGGCCGTCAAGGAAAAGGACGCTTCCAAGTCCGTCGGCGAGGCCAAGAAGGGCGAGTGACTCGGCCCTCCGGCCTTGATCTTCGGTCGATCGCGGACTAAACAGACACCCGAGGGGTATTTGATCGGCACGCCCTTCGGAGGTCACCGCGACTCCATGACCCATGTTTCGACCGAGGCGTTCGATGTCGCGGTCGCCGGCGCCGGGCTCGCCGGAGGCTTGCTGGCGGTCCTCCTCGGCAGGGCCGGGGCGCGGGTTGCTCTGATCGATCCGGGCCGATTCCCTCGCGAGAAGCTCTGCGGGGAGTACGTGAGCCCCGAGGGGGTGGCGGCCCTCGATCGTCTCGGGCTTGGAGCGGCGGTTGGCCGACTCGGCGGACATCCGATCCGCCAGGTCCGGCTGACCACGCCCAACGGGCGGTCTCTCGAAGCCCGGGTCGGCGGTCCGGACGGCCCCGACGGCCTGGGTTTGTCCCGGTCCTCGCTTGATGACCTCCTCGTCTCCGAGGTCCGGACCGCCGGCGCCGAGGTGTTCGAGGAGACCCGGGTCGGCGGGGCGATCGTGGAGGAGGGGCGGGTCGTTGGTCTTCGGGCCCGATCCGCCCGGCTCGGCCCGATCGAGCTTCGGGCCCGGATCTGCGTCGCGGCGAACGGGCGCCATTCGGCCCTGGTCCGGCAGACCGGCACGACTCGACGACGGAGCCTCTTTCGCCCCCCTCTCTTCGGCCTGAAGCACCACGTTCGCATCGAGGCCCCGGGCGCCTCCGAGCCCGAGGGGGCCGTCGGCCTCCATCTCGTCCCCGGCGGATACGTGGGGACGTGTCGGGTCGAGGGCGGGCTGACGAACGTCTGCGGGATCTTGCCCGAAGCGACGGCCTCAACCTATCGCGGCGATCTCGAACGTCTCGCCCACGACCAGTTCGCCCGGAACCCGGCGCTCGCCCGGCTCTGGGGCGCCTCGACACGGGCCGGGGAGTGGAAGACCGTCGCCGGGGTCCGCGTGGAGGTCAGCACCCCTCGGCTCCCGGGGATCGCCTTCGCCGGCGATTGCCAGGGGACGGTCGATCCTCTCGGCGGCCAGGGGATGACGATGGCCCTCCTCGGCGCCGAAGGCCTCGCCCCACGGCTCCTGGAGGCCCTCGCCGAAGGGACGCTCTCCCCGGCCCGGCAACGTCAAATCCAGGGGGCCTGGCACCGGCGGTTCGACGGCCGGGTGGGGCTCTGCCGCCTCTTCCACCACGTCCTGTGCCATCCCGGGTTGATCGACGTGGCCTCGACCTCGAAGGAACTGGCCCCCCGCCTGCTGGCGGCCTGCTTCCGCCTGACCCGGGATCGATCGATCTCGACCGATCTTTCCGCCTGATCGACAAACGGGCGAGGGCCGCGGAAGTCGGCGACCTCCGCGACCCGAACGAAGATCGCCCGAGATCAGGCCACCCCGTACTTCTTGAACCAGGCCAGGAGCCGCTTCCATCCGTCCTCGGCCGCCTCCTTGCGGTAGGAGGGCCGGTAGTCGGCGAGGAAGGCGTGGGGGGTGTCGGGATAGACGACGATCTCGGCCGTCTTGCCGGCCTTCTTCACGGCGTCTCGCATCTCCTCGACGGTCGCCACGGGGATGCCCGTGTCGGCCGCTCCGTAGAGGCCGAGGACCGGCGCCTTCAACGAATCAACAAGGTCGATCGGGTTCTTGGGATGAAGCTCGTCGGGCATCCCCTTGAGCCGGCCGTACCAGGCGACGCCGGCCTTGAGGTCCGGGTTGTGGGCGGCGTAGAGCCACACCACGCGGCCTCCCCAGCAGAAGCCGGTGATGCCGAGCCGGGCGGTGTCTGCCTTCCCCGTGCCCTTGGCCCAGGCCACCGTCGAGTCGAGGTCGGACATCACCTGGGCGTCGGGCACCTTGGAGACGACCTTGGAGACGATGTCCTGGATGTTCTGCATCTGGGAGACGTCCCCCTGGCGGGCGTACATCTCGGGGGCCACCGCGAGATAGCCAAGCTTGGCGAACCGTCGGCAGATGTCCTTGATGTGCTCGTGGACGCCGAAGATTTCCTGGACCACCAGGACCACGGGGAACGGCCCGCCCTTCTCGGGCATGGCCCGATACGCGGGGATCTGGCCATCGGCCACCGGGATCTTGACCTCCCCGGCCTCCAGGCCCTTGGTATCGGTGGTGATCGTGTCGGCCGAGACCGGCTGGACCGCCAGGGCGAACCCGGCGGCCAGGCTCGTCACGACGAAGTCCCGCCTCGTCCACTCGACCTTCGGCAGAAAGCTCAGCAGATCGTCATGCATCGGTCGGTTCCCTCCCCGGCCCGGAAGCCCACCGAGACCGGCACCCCAGGGCGGCCGGGGCCCGAGGCAGGCCGGAGCCGGGAGGGTCATGATAGCGGGCCTCTCCAGGGAAGGCGAGATGCCGGACCGTCGAAGCGAGGCCGTGGAAAAGGGCGGCCCGCAATTCGAGAGTGCGTGAAACGACTGGCAGAACCTTGCGCCAACTGCTAAAATTGCTATTCGTAGCACTTGGTTGGCAGTTGCCCGAACGCGTAAAATGCCATGAAGTTACCTCGAAATCCGCCGCCATCTGAGGAGTTTCTGGGATTTTTCTCCGACCCTGCGAACCTGATGCGAGTCCTGGGAACCGTGAGGGCGGCCACGGTCAGGGGCCAATACCTGCACTGGGACAATCTCCGCCATCGCGAGCCGCCCCCCGGCCTGTCCTTGAAGGAATGGTGGTTTGGCCTGAAGGTCGGACGCCTTGGAGGACGAAAGGTCATCCCGCTCCACGACAAGGGCCAGCATCCGTTTCACTATTGTATGATCGATCCCTTGCCCGAGAGTCTGCACCGGATCGATCTCGGGGCCGGCGGCACGATCCAGATGCCTGAACTCGTAATGACCCCGGAGACCCAGAAGCAATTCCTCGTGCGCTCCCTGATCGAGGAGGCGTTTACGTCGAGCCAGCTCGAAGGCGCGGCCACCACCCGGGAACGGGCGAAGGAAATGATCCGCAAGGACCAAAAGCCCCGGAGCCTCGGAGAACGGATGGTCCTGAACAATTACCGGACGATGGAGCACATCCTGTCACTTCGCGAGGAAAGGCTCACGAGGGAAGTGATCTTCGAGATCCACCGGATGGTGACCGACGGCACGCTCGACGACCCCTCCGGCGCCGGCCGACTCCGTCGCTCCGACGAGGTGAGGATCGTCGGCGACGCGATCGACCCCGAGGTCGTCTATCATGTCCCGCCCGACGCGGGGGAACTCGACGCGAGGATGGACCGGATGTGTGCCTTTGCCAATGGTGAAGGAGACGAGGGGTTCATCCATCCCGCCATCCGGTCCATGATCCTCCATTTCTGGCTGGCCTACGATTACCCGTTCATCGACGGGAACGGCCGGACAGCCCGTGCCTTGTTCTACTGGTCCATGCTCCATCGAGGCTACTGGCTCTTTGAGTTTGTCTCGATCTCCAACATCATCCTCAAAGGACCGATGAAGTATCAGAGAGCGTTCCTGGAGACCGAAACGGACGACAACGATCTCACGTACTTCTTGATCTACCATTCCCAGGTGATTGACCGGGCCATCGACGAGCTGTACGCGTACATCCGCCGGAAGGTGGGCGAGGTCCGGTCGGTCTCTGCCGGGTTGCGGGGGATGACGGGCCTCAACCATCGACAGAGGGCGCTCATGGTGGAGGTCGTCCGCCATCCCGACCGGCCCACCACGGTCGAATCACATCGCCGGACGTTCGGGGTCGTGACCCAGACGGCTCGCAACGACCTGATGGACCTGATGGATCGGGGATTGATGCGCATGGAAAAGGCCGGCCGGGCATTCCAGTTCGTGCCCGTGGCCGACCTTGAACAACGACTCCGGGACGGGCCTCCTCAGGCGTAGAGCCTCTGCCCGTTGGTCCTCACGTTCGCGCCGTTCTCGCTGAGGAAGTCGAGGCAGCGGCGGGGGAGGCGGCAGTCCAGGCGGACCCGGTCCTCGTCGTACACCCGGTTTCGGATCTGGGCGTGCTGGGCGAGGTAGGCCAGGACCCGGCCGTTCTCGACGCCGGTCTCGACCTCGGCGTCCAGGGCCCGTTCGTGCAGCGCCTCGCGGACGGCCTGTTCCAGCCGGTCCAGGCCGTCGCCCGAGGCGGCGCTGATGGTGACCGATTCGTCGTGATGGGCCTTCAGGACGTCCAGGAACGAGCGGTCGGGCACCCTGTCCGCCTTGTTCAGGACGAGCAGGGTCGGCTGCTCGGACAGGCCGAGCTCCTCCAGGACCGCCTTCACGGCCGAGATCTGCTTCTCGGCCTCGGGGCTGGAGGCATCGACCACATGCAGGAGCAAGTCCGCCTGCCGGGCTTCTTCCAGGGTGGCCTTGAACGAGGCGACCAGCTCGTGGGGCAGGTTGCGGATGAAGCCGACGGTGTCCGACAGGAGGACGTGGCCTCCTCCGCGGAACTGCCAGCGGCGGGTCCGGGTGTCGAGGGTGGCGAACAGCTTGTCCTCGACCAGGACGTCGGCCCCGGTCAGGGCGTTCATGAGCGTGCTCTTGCCGGCGTTGGTGTAGCCGACGAGCGACACGGTGGGCACGTCGCCCCTCGCCGCGACCTCGCGCTCCTTCCGGCCCTGGACCTTGTCCAGCTTCGCCTTGAGGTCCTGGATCCGGTGGGCGACGATCCGGCGGTCCTCTTCGAGCTGCTTCTCGCCGGGGCCTCGGACGCCGATCCCGCCCTTGTAGCGGGAAAGGTGGGTCCACATCCGCTTCAGGCGAGGCAGGGCGTACTGGAGCTGGGCGAGCTCGACCTGGAGGTGGGCCTCGTGGGTCCTCGCCCGGGTGGCGAAGATGTCCAGGATGACCTCGGTGCGATCGACGACCTTGACCCCGAGGGCCTGCTCCAGGTTGCGGACCTGGGCCGGTCCGAGGTTGTTGTCGAACGCCACGAGGTCCGCCTCGTGGGCCTCGACCAGCTCCTTGAGCTCCTGGACCTTGCCCGAGCCGATGTAGGTGGCGATGTCGACGTCGTGCCTCTTCTGCAGGAGGCTGCCGACGACGACCAGCCCGGCCGTCTTGGCCAGCCCTCGGATCTCGTCCAGGGGGTCATCGGGGTTATAGTCGCCGTCGGGGAGGAGGACCCCGACCAGGATGGTCTTCTCTCGACGATCGAGCCGCTGGGTGCTCTTGAGATCGGTCAAGGTGGGTGGTTCCCTCTTTCGGGAAGAGAAGATGGGAGGAGGCGGACGAGGCGACGGATCAGGCCGATTGTAGGAGGGCCGCGCGCCCCCCGTCAACGCCTCGTCCCGGCTTCGGTTCGGACACGCGGGCTCTCCTCTTAGTTCGCCCCGGGAGGCCGCCGAGTTCGAGGAATTCCGCCCGATTTACCCCGGGCCGCCGGCCAGGACTCGCCGGGGCGCGATCCGACCGGCCTCGGCCTCGCCCACGGCGACGAGCGAGCCGTCCGGGCCGAACAGGGCGACCTCGCCCGGATCGACGCCGGGGGCGTCGATCGCCTGCCCCCGGATCACCCGCGACACGTCCCCGGCCGCGATGGTCTGTCGCCTTAACCCGGCCACCGCCTCCGCCGAGGGCGCAGGAGGCCGGGGAGGGTCTCGCTCGTGAGCGCCTCCGGGTCCAGGGCGTCGGGCAGGAGGAACGGGCCGATCGCCGTCCGGGTGAGGACCTCGATCAGCCCTCCGCACCCCAGGGCCTCCCCCACGTCCCGGGCGATCGACCGGATGTACGTCCCGCTCCCGCAATGGACCTCGACCTCGATCCGGGGCCATTCATACAAACGCAGGTCGATCCGATGGACCTCGACCGGCCGGGGCGCGAGCTCGACCTCCCGGCCGGCCCGAGCGAGGTCGTAGGCCCGCCGCCCTCCCACCCTCAAGGCCGAGTACTGCGGGGGCAGCTGCTCGATCGTCCCGACCTGCGAGGCGAGGGCCTCGCGGACCTGGCACTCGGTCGGGACCGGGGGATTCTCGGCCTCGACCACCGTGCCGTCGGCGTCCAGGGTGTCGCTCGTGGCCCCGAGGCGGACGACCGCGCGATAGGTCTTGGGCATCCTCTGGACGTACTCGATCAACCGGGTCGCCGGCCCCACGCAGACGACCAGGACGCCCGAGGCCAGCGGGTCGAGCGTCCCGGCATGGCCGACCTTGACCTTCCTCAACGGCCGGGACACGCGATCGACCACGTCTCGCGAGGTCACTCCGATCGGCTTGTTCAGGTTCAGGAGGCCGGACAGCGGGCGCGATTCGGACGGCGGCATCATTCCTCGGACTCACTAAGACTGCGGTATATCAATCTTTTTTGAAGTTCACGGCGACGTTCAACGTCGCCGGGGCCAGGCATGCGCGGTCGTTGCACGGCTGGTACTTGAGGACGATCTCGGCTTCGAGGGGGCCGGCGTCCGCCTTGTCGTCCAGGCGGACCCTGGCCCGGATCGTCGCCCGGCCTTCGTACACCTTCGCCGATTCGTCGGTGCCGGG
Organism: uncultured Planctomycetota bacterium; assembly: GCA_963737655.1. Taxonomy (GTDB): domain Bacteria; phylum Planctomycetota; class Planctomycetia; order Isosphaerales; family Isosphaeraceae; genus JAQGHR01. The sequence goes on from CAVTTN010000002.1 coordinate 1,844,154, forward strand.
GGCCCGGAAGGTCTTGCCCTCGGGATAGGTCACCTTCACGATCGTCAGGGGAGAGCCCGGGGCGATCGTGACCGTCGTGGGCTTGAGCGTCTCCGAGCCGCTCGGGTTCGCGGAGATGTGCCAGCCCGGGGCGATCTCGAGCGCGATCGTCACGTCGAACTCGTCGCCCGGGGCGACCTTCGCGACGTTCCCGATTGCCTCGGCCGAGAGGACCGAACCCGGCTCGGCGAGGTTCCCGGGGGCCTTCGCGGGGCCGTCCCCTCGCTTGTTCAGGTAGTCATTCAGGCCGACGAGCATCAAGGGCACGCCCGTCGGCGCCCGCTTCATGACCGCGCTGAACGATTCCAGGGCCTTGCCGGCGGCATCCAGGTACTTCGCTTCGCCCGTGAGCTCGGCCATCGCCACGAGGTTGCGGATCGCGACGCTGTTGGCCCCGGGCAGGGCGCCGTCGAAGGGGTCCTTCATCCGGGCCAGGAGGGTCTCGTGGCCGTCGGCCGTGAAGAAGAAGCCGCCGTCCTTGTCGGAGAACTCGGCGAGCATCCGGTCGGTCAGCTCCCGGGCCTGGGCGAGCCGGTTCGCGTCTCCGGTGGCGGCGTGGAGCCGGATCAGGCCGTGGGCGAGGAAGGCATAGTCTTCGAGATAGGCCGCGCCCTTTGCCTTGCCGTCTCGGGAGGTCCGCAGGAGCCGGCCGTCCCCGTCCCGATGGACTTTGAGCACGAAATCGGCGGCCTTTTCGGCCGATTTTCGGCATCGGGGGTCTTTCAGGACGCGGAAGCCGTCGGCGTACGCGGCGATCGCCAGGCCGTTCCAGGCGGTCAGGACCTTCTCGTCCTTCCTCGGGGCGGGTCGCGCCTCTCGGACGGCCAGGAGCTTGGCCCTCAGAGGGGCGAGCCTCGCTTCGAGGGCCTCGGGCGTTGTCCCCAGGGCCTCGGCCGCGTCTTTGCGGGAGAAGGATTCGCGGAGGACGTGCCGGTCCCCCTCGAAGTTCGCCGGCCGGTCCAGGCCGTAGACTTTTGAGAAGGCCCGGAGGTCGTCGCCGTCGCCCAGGGCCCTGGCGACCTCCTCGTTCTTCCAGACGTAATAGGCCCCTTCCTCGCCCTCGGTCTCGGCGTCGAGGGCCGAGAAGAATCCGCCCTCGGGGGCCGTCATCACGCGGTCGAGGAAGGCGAAGATGCCCTGGGCTTCGGCCTTCCAGCGCTCGTCCTTCGTGGCCTCGAAGGTTTCGAGGAACACGGTGGCGAGCTGGGCGTTGTCGTAGAGCATCTTCTCGAAGTGGGGGACCGTCCACGAGCGATCGACGCTGTAGCGGTGATAGCCGCCGCCGAGGTGGTCGCGAATCCCGCCTCGGGCCATGTGGTCGAGCGTCGCGAGGACCATCGCCCTCGGGTCCGGGCCCTTCAGGAGGCCCAGCCGCTTCGAGGCCGGCAGGCTGGCGCGGCGGAGGAGGAATTCGAGGTTCGACGGCTCGGGGAACTTCGGCCTCCGGGGGCGGTCGGGGTCGAAGCCGAACCCGCCGAAGTCGGGGTCGAAGTCCTCGGCCAACGCGGCCTGGCCGGCGTCGAGCAAGGACCGGGTCAGGGGGACGCGGTCCTTCTCGGCGGCCGCTCGGGACGACGTGCGGACGGCCTCGGTGAGCGTGTCGGCGTCGCGGTCGAGCTCGGCGCGGTGGTCCCGCCAGGCTTCGTGGATCTTCTCCAGCAAGGTGTCAAAGCCGGGGTTGCCTTCGCGGTCGTGAGGGGGCAGGTACGTGGCGGCGAAGAACGGGCGGCCGTCGGGGAAGAGGAACAGGCTCATCGGCCAGCCGCCCGAGCCGCTGAAGCTCTGGAGGGCCGCCATGTACACGGCATCCACGTCCGGCCGTTCCTCGCGATCGACCTTGATGCAGACGAACCGGGCGTTCAGGACCTTGGCGATCGCGGCGTCCTCGAACGTCTCGCGCTCCATCACGTGGCACCAGTAGCACGACGAGTAGCCGACGGAGAGGAAGATCGGCTTGCCTTCCTTCTTCGCCTTCTCCAGGGCCTCGGGCCCCAGGGATACCAGTCCACGGGGTTGTGGGCGTGCTGGAGGAGGTACGGGCTGGTCTCGCCGGCCAGGTGATTGGGGGGATGTTGGGTCCTGGGCTTCGGGTCGTCGGCCGAGGCCGGCAGCGTCAGGGAGAGCCAGGCGGTCGCCGCGAGGAAAACCAGCAGTCGTCTCATGGCGAAGGTCCCGGGTCGGCGAGGTTCGATCGGTGGGGCGATTCTACGCCGGGGACCGGGAGGGCGCCCACCTCCTCGACGGCCCGGGGCGTCGGGCCGCCTCGGATTCGAGGGCGGTTTCTTGGGCTCGGTTTCGTGGCGAATTCCTGATCGTCTGTCGTTGCAAGTGCTGATCGGAGAAGGGATTCGGCAAAAACGAACAATTTGTTTCGGAAATCTGAGGATGGGAAAAACTCGCTCTTCCGAGCGGCCGTCCCACGGGATCGGGACGGCCTCCCAAGGAAACAGGATCGCGAACGGAGCGGGTTGCGATCACCCGATCCGGGCGATTCGGCCGCCGAATGGTCGGCCCAAGGGTCGAGAATCGGGTGGCATGCTTACGTCTTTGTCACGCGACACGAAGTTATACCCCCGCGCCGCGATTGTATTTTCAGGCGTTTCTTCGTATAAACGCTTGAAAGATCGTCGGTTGCGTCCGAAGGCCCTTGAAATTGTCGAACAATTCAGGGGGTATAACTTCGTGTCGCGTGACATCTTCGTCAGCATGGCTTCGGTTCGAGCTGGGCCTAAGACATGCTTACGAAGACGTAAGCATGCCACCCAAAATGGCAAGTTCTCTGGGGCGATCCATCGCCGATTCACGAGTTGGAGGCCTGGCCTAATTTGGCTCGTTCACCCGGGTGGTGATGGAGTAGGTCCGGGCGTCGTCCTCGTCGTGGGCGAAGTGGACGGTGCAGATGGCGGTGCCCTTCTTGGTGGCCTTCACGCGGAGGGTCAGCACCTGGTCGGCCCCGGAGGCGAGGTCGAAGGGGGTGAACATGGCGTCGTGGCGGGGCTGGCCCTCCTGGGCGGCGGAGGCGGCCTTGGTCGGCCCGCTGGTGTCGATCAGGTCCATGTTGTCCGTGAGCTTGGCCGTGACCAGGAGCTTCTTCGCGTCGAGGGAGCCGACGTTCTTCATGTGGATCTCGTAGACGGTCTCCTCGCCCACGTCCAGGACGCGCCGCTTCTCCTCGACGGTGCACTTGATGTCGGGCATGCCGACGACCTCGGTGGTGCATCGGTCGTCCTTGCGGGGGCAGGTGTCGGCCTGGATGGCGGCCTTCACGTCGTACCGGCCGGCGCCTCCGACGGTCATCAGGAAGCTCAGCTCCCGGGGAGGGGCGTTGGGCTCGATCTCGCCCAGGGGCCAGAAGAGGCTGCGGTCGCTGGCGCCGTACTTCGCCCCCGGGGGGACCGCCTCGAGCTTGCCCCCGAGGGGAAGCCAGATCTTGGCCCGGGCGTTCTTCGCCGTGGCGGTGCCGGGGTTCGAGATGGTCAGGGTGTATCGGGCGACGGTGTCGGTGTACTTGGTCTGCGAGCCCTTGAGCTTCAGCTCGAGCTTCGGCTCGACGACCTCGACGCCCGCCTCCGCGTGGGCCTCGGGCCGGTCGGTCACGTCGGCGCTCTCGGCCCAGACCTCGCATTTCTGGAGGCCGCCGGCGCCGGCCTCGACCTCCAGGGGGAGGGTCTCGCTCTCGCCGGAGTTCAGCGCCTCCCGGCCGAGGTCTTCCTTGAACTTGACCTCGACCTCGCTGCCGTACTCCTGCTTCAGCCCCGGGCTCAGCTTGGCGTGGACGATCACGTTGCGGGCCGTGCCCGAGCCGTTGTTCGTGACGTGGACGGCGAACGTGACGAACTTGCCCTTGAGGACCTTGCCGCTCTCGTCCTGGGTGATCTCGACCTTCAATTTCGGCTCTTTCACCAGGGTCCGGGCGCGGCTGCCGGTCAGCAGGCGGACCGTCGGCGCGTGGTCGAAGTCGCCGGTCCTCGTGGGCTTGACGGTCACGGTGATGACCTTCTCGGCGCCCGCGGGGAGGCTGTCGAGCTGCCAGACCAGCATGTCCCCGATCGGGTCCATGGGCGCGGGTTCGGCCTTCTCGAACAGGAGGCCCTCCGGGAGCCGGTCGTACACGGCCACGCTCATGGCGGGCGAGGCGCCGGTGTTCTTCACCACGATCTTGAACTTGGTGGACTTGTTCACGTTCGCCGTGGCCGGGGCCTGGACCTCGACGGTCACCGCGGCCGAGCTCGGGGCCAGGGGCAGGCGGTCCGGCGACAGGATCCACGGCATCTTGCCGTCCTGGGTCGAGCCGGCCGGGCTCGCGGCGGCGCCCCCGGGAGGCTCCTTCGCGGCGGGCAGGGGGTCGGCCGGGTCTTTCGGAGGGGCCTGGACCTTCAGGAGGTCATCCCGCTTCGGGATCTCCTCCTCGCCGGGTCCGGGTTCCACCGGGGGAGTGGCCTTGGGCTTCGCTCCGGCCTTCGTCGATCCGCCGGAAAGGGCCGGGGGGGCCTCCGGCTCGTCGATCGGGTCCGCGCCCTCGGGCCCGGGAGGGGGCGCCGGGGCGGGCCCGCTCAGGGCGGGCGGCTCGTCCTGAGCCGAAGCGCCCCGCCACGCCCCAGGAAGGGTCAGGGTCATCACGACCGCGATCAGCAAGAGCCGGGTCATGGAAACGCTCCCCTCCTTGGGAACGGCCCTCGCGGGAAATGGGCGGTGGCGAGGCGTCCGTGGTCCGTGATCGGGTGGCATGCTTACGTCTTCGTAAGCATGGCTTCGGCCGGGCTCGGACCCAAAGACATGCTTACGAACACATAAGCATGCTGCCCGACCCGCGAAGTACGGACAACCGACGACTCGCGACCGTCCTTTCACAACCGAAGGCTCCAAATAGCATAAGCGGGCGATCTCGAAAAGCTCAGATCGGCCGGTCGATGGCCTCGGCCAGCCTCCTCGCGGTGGCCTCCGGGGGTTCGTCGTCGGGGACGGGGAGGGGTCGGCATTCGGCCAGCCCCCGGAACCACGTCCCCTGGCGCTTGGCGAACTGGCGGGTCCGGGCCTGGGTCTTCGCCACGGCCTCGGCCAGCGAGGATCGCCCGTCGAGGTGATCGATCGCCTCGCGATACCCCACGCCCTGGCTCGGGACCGGATTCAGCGGCCTGGAGGCGGACCGAAGCGCCCGAACCTCGGCCAGCAGCCCATGTTCGAACATGGAGACCACCCGGCGATCGATCCGGTCGCGGAGCGTCTGGCGAGGTCTCTCCAGGGCGAACACCCGGGCGTCGCGGTCCGGCTGATCGTGGGAGGTCTGGAAGTCGCTCAACGGCCGGCCGGTCAGTTCCAGGACTTCCAGGGCGCGAATCACCCGGCGGCGGTCCGCCGGATGGAGCCGGGCCGCGGAGACCGGGTCGCCCTGAACCAGACGCGCATGGAGGGCCTCGCCCCCGAGCCGATCGGCGTCCGCTTCGAGCCTCGCCCGGAGGTCCGGGTCGGCGCCGGGCCCGTCGAACAGCCCCCGGAGGAGCGTTTTCAGGTAAAGGGCCGTCCCGCCCACGAACAACGGCCGCCGCCCCCTCGCCTGGATGGCCTCGACGGCCGACAGCGCCCAGGCCCGATAGTCGGCCACGCTCGCCGATTCCCAGGGATGGAGGAGGTCGAGCAGGTGATGGGGGACCCCTCGCCTCTCCTCGACCGACGGCTTGGCCGTGCCGATGTCCATGCCTCGGTAGAGGGTCATGGAGTCCATCGCCACGACCTCCGCCCCCAGGATCTCGGCCAGGGCCACGCCCACGGCCGTCTTGCCCGAGGCGGTGGGGCCGGTCAGGTACAGGGCCTGGCGGAGCGGGTCGTCGGTCATGGGCGGGGCCGTCTGCGAAAGGGTCGGAATTCCACGGTGGGTCGGGTCGGGAGAACCGATTCTATCGACATCCTTCGGCGTTTGCGGCATGTCCCGGGCTTCGGAAGGCCAGGGCCGGGAGAGTTCCGGCCGAAACCCACCACGCAAGCAGTGAGGACGAGATGCCCATCGCGCGATCGGCCCTGGAGATCCTGGACGAAGTCACGATCCCTGTTCCTTGCCCGGCGTCCTGGTCGGACATGACGGGCGGCGATCGGGTCCGCACCTGCTCCGCCTGCGAGAAACCGGTGTTTGACCTGTCGGCGATCACGACGGTCGAGGCCGCCCGGCTCCTCGGGGATGCCGATCGCCTGCCGTGCGTCCGGGTCCGCCGGGGAGAGGACGGCCGAATCCTGACCGCCGACGGCCCGGCCGGGTTCCGGGAGCGAATCCGGCGGCGGCTGGGTCGTCACGCCGGGTGGGCCGCGGCCCTGTTCGCCCTGGTCTTCCTCCCGGGATGCACGCGAATGTTCACCTACGGGGCGCCGGCCCGGATGATCAAGGAGCCGATCCATGCCCCGGACGGCGGCCACGAGCATCGAGGGCCCGATCCGGCGGCCGAGCGATGAGGAATTCCCGACTCGACCGGAAGTCTTGGCCGGATCTTGGCATCCGAATTGCCGGCCTCGGGGGTCGCCGGCTCCTCCCTTGTCTCGGCCCCGGGTCGTGTCTATAGCTTGACACGGGGCGTCGCCCTCGCCGGGGAAGGCGAGAGGGGGGCGCCGGAGCCGGCGGAGGCCGCCCGATCCGGTCGGGAGGCGGGCCGGAGATATGTCCTGGTCCCGAGCCCGAGGTGCCCCTTGTCGATGAACGCCCCGATCCGGACCATCCCCAAGCGCCTCTCGATCGTCCGGGTCCCCGAGGCGAGCCCTTCGCAATCGTTCGCCCAGGCCGTGAGGAGCGGCCTGCTCGCGGAGCCCAAGACCTTGCCCTGTCAGTTCTTGTACGATGCCGCCGGCTCCGAGCTCTTCGAGAAGATTTGCTCCCTCCCCGAATACTACCTGACCCGGACCGAGGACGCGATCCTCCGCGATCACGCCGACGCGATGACCGCCGGCCTGCCCGATGGCCCCGCCCTGATCGAGCTCGGCAGCGGCAGCTCGACGAAGACCCGGCGCCTGATCGAGGCGGCCCTTGAGGCTTACGGCGACGTGCATTACGTCCCGATCGACGTCTCGCCGACGATCCTGGAGGACTCGGCCCGAGGGCTCGTCCGCGACTATCACCGGCTGAGGGTCACGGGCTACGCGGGGGATTATCGGTCCGCCCTGGGGGAGGTCGCCGCGAGGGTCCGGCGGCCGAAGCTGGTCGTCTTCCTCGGGTCCAGCCTCGGCAATTATACCGACGAGGACGCGGCCGACCTGCTCGCCCACGTCCGCCGGACGATGGGCCCCGACGACCGATTCCTGCTGGGGACGGACCTGGCTAAGGGTCGAGAAATCCTCGAACCGGCCTACGACGACGCCCAGGGCGTCTCGGCGGCGTTCAACCGCAACCTCCTGACGAGGATCAACCGCGAGCTCGGCGGGGAGTTCGACCCGATGAGCTTCACCCACCGGGCGGTCTACCGGGCCGAGCCCGGGAGGGTGGAGATGCACCTCGTCAGCCAGACGTCGCAGGTCGTGCGGGTCAAGGCCCTGGGGATCGAGGTCCCCTTCGCCCTCGGCGAGTCGATCCACACGGAGAACTCGCGGAAATACACGGTCGAGGTGCTCGATTCGCTCGCCCGGACCGCCGGGTTCGTCGAGGAGGCCGCCTGGACCGACGCCTCCGGGGCCTTCCGCGTGCAGAGGTGGCGGCCGTCCCGGGCGCAGTAGATCGGCCCTGGGGTCGGGCCGGGAGGCTCGACACCCGGCCCTCCCGCGCCCATAATCCTTCCTCGGGGGTCGAGTACACTTCGGCGAGGCTCGGTCGTCCCATGAGGCGATTCGTCCTGATCGTTCTGTTGATGGGGCTGGTCGGCTGCTCGCCCAAGGAGAGCGGCCATCGGGACGGCGCCCCCTCGGGAGCCGGGCCGGCCCCGTCGCCTCCTTCGCCTTCGCCCTCGACGAAGATCCCGATGCATTGACCGCTCTTGATTGATGGATGGACAGCGAGGGGAGGCCCGCGGTGACGGATTCTCGGCCCCTGGTGGCCCTCACGCTCGGGGACGTCGCCGGGATCGGGCCGGAGGTCGTCGCCCGGGCGTGGTCCGAGGCGTCGTTGCGGACGATCGCCCGTCCGTTCGTCGTCGGCCATCCGGCGAGCCTGGAACAGGGCATCGCGATCGTCGGCGGGACGATCGAGGTCCGCGTGATCGACCGCCCGGAGGACGCCCGGCCCGACTCCCGGACGATCCCCTGCCTCCTCGGCACCGATCAGGCCCTGGCGGGCCTGCCGCTCGGCAAGGTGGACGCTCGGGCCGGTCGCGCCGCCCATGATTTCCTGGTCTCGGCGATCGACCTGGCCCTGGAGGGCCGGGTGGACGCGATCGTCACGCTCCCCTTGAACAAGGAATCGCTCCGGGCCGGTGGGGTGAGGCATCCCGGGCACACGGAGATCCTCGCCGAGCGGTGCGGCGTGTCGGATTTCGCGATGATGCTCTACCTCGGCCCGCCGACCGGGGGCGGGGACGCCGGGCTCGGCGTGGTCCACGCGACGCTCCATGTGCCCCTGCGAGACGTCTTCCGGCTCCTGACCATCGACCGGGTGGCCGAGACCATCGCCCTGGCCGATCGCGCCCTGAGGCCCCTGACCGGGGGGCGGGCCCGAGGGTCGCCGTGGCCGGATTGAACCCCCACGCCGGGGAGAACGGCCTGTTCGGCGACGAGGAGATCCGGGTGATCGGCCCGGCCGTCGAGAGGGCCCGGGCGATGGGGATCGACGTCGCCGGGCCGATCGCCGCCGACACCCTGTTCGTCCGCGCCGTCGGCGGCGAGTTCGACGCGGTGGTGGCGATGTATCACGACCAGGGCCACGTGGCCCTGAAGACCCTGGGATTTGACCGCGCGGTGAACGTGACCCTCGGGCTGCCGATCGTCCGGACGAGCGTGGCCCACGGCACGGCCTTCGACATCGCCGGCTCGGGCCGGGCCGAGACGTCCAGCCTGATCGAGGCGGTCCGCGTGGCCGCGAGGATCGTCGCCGGCCGTCGCTCGGAGGCCCTGACCCGATCATGACCCGGATCTACCTCGTCCGCCACGGCGCCACGGCCGCCAATCGCGAGACGCCCTATCGCATCCAGGGCCGGGGATCGAACCGGCCTCTCGACGAGGTCGGGCTCGCCCAGGCCGAGGCCGCCGCCGGCGCCCTGGCCTCGCTGCCGATCGCCGCGGTCTTCACCAGCCCGATGCTCCGGGCCGTCCAGACCGCCTCGGCCATCGCCGGGCGCTTCGCGCTCGACCCGGAGACGGTCCCCGAGATCACCGAGGCCGACGTCGGCCGGTGGGAAGGGCTCACGTGGGACCAGGCCGCCGAGAAGGACCCCGAGCAGGTCGCCCGGTTCCTGGCCGATCCCGGCACCGTTCCGTATCCCGACGGGGAGTCGTTCCGGGACGTCCAGGGACGGGTCACCCCGGCGATCCTCGCCCTGGCGGCGAGGCATCCGGGAGGGCGGATCGTCGTGGTCGGGCACAACGTCGTCAATCGCGCGTTCCTGGCCCCGTGGCTGGGCGTCCCGATCGAGAAGGCCCGGGGGCTCCGCCAGGCCAACGGCGGGATCAGCGTCGTGGTCGTGGAGAAGGACGGCAAGGCCGTCGTCGAGACCCTGAACTCGACCCTACACCTCGATGTTCCGGGGCTTCCGTGCGGATGAGCGGTCGCCGATCCAGGGCGACGCATCCTTCCCCCACCAGAAGGCGAAGAGGGTGCCGAACCCGACCATGATCCAGGTGACGTTCTCGACCGTCGCCGGATGGGTCACGAAGTATTCGAGCGAATCGTTGTTCCGGGGGAAGAACTTCCACTCGCTCAGGAGGCCGACGAGGGAGGCGGCGACCCCGGCCACGGCGCCCCGGACGATCGAGCGCCGCCGAGAGAGCAGATTGCAGCCCAGGCCGAGCATCGCCCCGGGGATGACCAGCCCGTAATAGCCCCGATGCTTCAGCCAGACGAAGAGGAACACGCCCACCGCCGCCCCGATCGCCGCCCCGACCAGGCTCATCACGGCCTCAAGCAGCGTCTTCACCATCGTCCCCTCCACGCTCGGTCTCGCCCCGGTCCTCGATCTCCGAGATTATTCAGGGTCGGGGCCGTGGGGGCAAGTCGGGCCGAGGAGAATTCGGCGACGCCGGGGCTGACCGTTGACGAGCGCAGGGGACTTCACATGGAGATTGAAGTCTTTGGAGAAATCATGGATTCGAGCGGAAGTCGATTCGAACCGAACCCTCGGTTGATGTAAATAGGCAAAAAACCCGAAAGGTAACATTCGATTGGTTTGCAGATCTCAACGTGGTTTCGGCCCGAAACGAGCCGATTGGGACGCCGAAAAAAATGACATTTTGGGGTTGACCTCGGCGAATCGCACCTCGTAGGATCAGCCCGCACGTTCGAATTCGCCATTTTCGGTGAATCCCAAGCTCAGAAACTTCGTCGTGCCCGAGTTGCGTCACGTCCCCTGGATCGTGAGAGGGTCCGTCCGTCGCCCGCGAGCGATCGGCGGTGTGCAAGGCGCCGATCCCGCAGGGCGTCCCGATTAATTTGGCCGATCGGCCTGCGTCAAGGGGTCCCCTCTTCGGTTGAGGGGGCGTCCTTGTCGTCGAGGTCGCGCCGCGTCTGGGGCCCGGCCGAGGGGGGACCTCGGCCGGGATCGTTCGTCGTCCGCGCCCCGTTGGGTGCCCTCCGTGAGACGGGGCCCCGGCGGGGCTCGTGCCTCGTCGCGCCTCGAGTCTTCCGACCCCGGAGCCCCCCATGACTGCGATGTCCCCCCCGCAAGCGAACTCCCGCCAGACCCCGGCCGACCCCTCGACGGGTCCGCGACGACGGGAGGCGGCCCGTCGTCGCGCGAAGAAGCTCATGTTCGAGGTGCTCGAAGGCCGGGTGATGCTCGACGGCGACCTCGCCTCGGCCCAGCAGGCGTACAACCAGGCGATGACTCAGGCCGCCAGCGACGAGCAAGCGGCCAACGACGCCCGGAACGCCGCCGTGGCCGCCGCTCAGACCGCCCTGGACGGCGTGACCCAGCAGGCCAACGCCGCGTGGTCGGCGAGCGAGGCCGACGCCTGGTCCACGTATCAGAGCGTCGTCAGCGCCGCCGACTCGACCTACTGGAGCGCGGTGAATCCGGCGTGGTCGGCCTATCAGGACGTCCTGAACAACGCCCAGACGGCCTACAACGCGGCGGCCTCGGCGGCCGACGGCAAGCAGTCGGCGGCCAACGCCTCGGCCGAGGCGGACTACCAGCAGGCCCAGACCGACGCCCAGGCGACGTACGACGCGGCGGTGGCCTCGGCCGACTCCACGTACAACGACGCCTCGGCCGCGGCGCAAGCGGCCTTCGCCGTGGCCTCGGCGGCGGCCGACGCCACGCGAGACCAGGCCGAGGCCACGGCCCAGGCGACCTCCGATGCCGCCGTGGCGGCGGCCAACACGGTCTACCAGGCCGCGAGCGACGGCGCGTTCGCGAGCTATCAGGCGACCGTCGCGGCCCTCCAGGCGACGATGGACGGCGCGATCGCCGCGCTCGGGGTCACGCGAGACGCGGCGGTGGCCGCCGCGGGCTCGGCCCACTCCGCGACGATGGCGACGGCCCAGGCGGCCCACGATTCGGCGGTGGCGACGGCCCAGGCCGGCTTCGACGCCGCCCAGACCGCCGCCGGGACGGCCCGCGACTCCGCCAACGCCGCCGCGGAGGCCACCTACAACGACGCGCTCGCCCAGGCCGCGAACCAGTACGCCGCCGGGGCCCAGGACCAGGGCCAGACCGCCCCGCTGAACCTCGACGCCGACCCCGGCTATCAGAACGCCGTGAACGCGGCGGCGGCCGCCTACAACGCGGCCGTGGCCGCCTCCGACGCGACCTACAACGCCGCGATCGACGCCGCATCGAGCGTCTACAACGCCGCCACCGCCGCCGCCGACGCGGCCAATCAGGCCGCCTCCGACGCCGCCGAGGCCGCCTATCAATCGGCCTCCGACGCGGCCCAGGCGGCGTATAATTCGGCCTCTCAGGCGGCCCAGGCGGCCCACGACTCGCAGTATGTCGCCGCCGAATCGGCCTACGCGGCCCAGGCTCAGGCCGCCCAGAACGCCTATACGGCGGCCGTCGCCCAGGCCGATTCCGCCTACGACGCCGCCTCCGCCTCGGCCCAGGCCACCCACGACTCCGCCTATCAGGCCGCCAACGACGCCTACAACAACGCCTTGCAGGCCCATCAGGCCACCTACAACGCCGCCGTCGCGGCGGCCGACGCCACCCAGAGCGCCGCCTACCAGGCCGCCCAGTCCACCTATGACGCCGCCGTCCAGGCCGCGAGCGACGCCTACGACTCGGCCGCTCAATCGGCCGACGACGCGTACAACTCCGCGGTCCAGGCCGACACCGACGCCACCAACGCCCAGATCCAGGGCTATCTCGACTCGCTCAATGGAACGGTCCAGTCCGCCGATGCCGCCCGGACGGTCTCGCTCAACGCCGCGGCGGCCACCTACAGCTCCGCCTCCCAGGCCGCCAACAACGCGTATAACGACGCCGTGGCCGGCTTCAACCAGACCCGTTCCGATGCCGACAACGCCGCCAGCCAGGCGTACAGCAACACCATGAAGGGCGCCAACGACGCCCTGAACAACGCGCAAAACGCCTTCTACCAGGCGATGAGCAACATCGAGATGGCCCAGATGCAGTGGTACTACTCGCATCCCAACGGAGGCACCCCGCCCGATTACAGCGCCCAGATGCAAGCGGCCACCGACGCCTTCAACGCGGCGAAGAAGCAATATGCCGTGACCGAGGCGCAAGCGGAAGTCACCCTGGCCCAGGCCACCGGCGCCGATGCCGTCGCGTTCGTCACGTCGGAGCAAGGCGCGGCCGTCACCCGGATCACGGCCCTGGCCAACGCCGGGAAGGACCAGGCGATCGCCGGGGCCCAGGCGAACAAGACGTATGTGGACGCGGTGGCCCCGGCCGTGGCCGACTTCCGGGCCCAGCAGGCCCACGCCAACGCCGATCTCACGCAAGAGGTGGCCGACCAGCGGGTCGATCTCGCCCAGGCGATCGCCTCGGCCCTGAAGACCTTCCGCAACACGACGGCCGACGCCGCCGAGACCCAGGCCAACGCCAACGCGGCCGCCGACAAGGCCTGGACCCTGTCCGAGGCCTCGGCCATGGAGGCCATGAACAACGCCGACGCCGCCTCGGCCGAGACCCTGGCCAACGCCCAGGCCGACGCCGACGGTGCCCTCGACAACGCCCTGGCGCAAGCCGATGCCGCGTGGGTGGCGTCCGAGGCCTCGGCCGCGACCACATTGGAGAACGCCCAGGCCCAGGCCGACCTGACCCGGACCACGGCCGAGGCCAACGCCGATGCCGCCCTGACCACGGCCCAATCCAACGCCGGGGCGGCGGAGGTCGCGGCCCTGGCCACGGCGGGAGTGGCGTGGTCCACCGCCCAGGCCTCGGCCGATCGGGCGTGGGTGGCCTCGGTGGTCTCGGCCAACACGGCGTTCGCCTCCTCGGCGATCGCGGCGGCCGTGGCCTCGGCCTCGGCGGAAACCAACGCCTGGGCGGCCGAGCAGAACGCCGAGGCCTCGGCCGTGGTGGCGTCCGCCTCCGCCTGGGCCGGCGCCCAGGGGACGCATTACGCGGGCTACTTGCTCGCTCAGATCCACGCCTGGGCGGCCGGGGTCTCGGCCCAGGTCGCCGCCGAGGTCACCTACGAGACGGCCGTCGATGCCGCCTGGGCGACCCAGCAGATGTCCGACGCGACGGCCGACGGCGCCCTGGACAACGCCCAGGCCGCCGCCGACTTCGCCCAGACCGTGGCCGTGAGCGCCGCGGAGGCGGCGTTCGACTCCGCCCAGGCCGTGGCGCAAGCGGCGTTCGACTCGGGAGAGGCCGCCGCGTGGGCCGCCGAGACGACCGCCGAGGGGGTCGCCGGGGTCGCCTGGACGGCCGCCGCCGCCTCGGCCCAGGCCGCTCTCAAGAACGCCGTGGCCGCCGCCGAGGTCGCCCACACCGCGGCCCTGGTCTCCGCGGGCAAGGCCCAGGTCTCGGCGCTGGCCTCGGCCAATACCGCCTGGGCCCGGAGCGAGGCGTCGGCCGATTCCGCCTTCAAGAGGACGATGGCCGACGCCGCCTCGCAGTGGGTCGCCGCCGGGGCCGCCGCCGCCAAGGACTGGGCCAAGGCGATCGCCGACGCCGCCAAGACCTGGTCCGACACCGTCTGGCCCGGCTGGGCCACCTACGTCGACGCCCAGGCCCACGCCGCCGCCGACTGGACCGATTCGGTCGTCCACGGTTACGCCGATTATCAGAAGGGCGTCGCCGGGGCCGGCGTCACGTTCGTCCAGACCGTGGCCCCCGCGCAGGTCACCTACGCCACGGCGGTGGCCAACGCCGACAAGACGTTCAACATCGCCATGGCGAACATCACCGTCACGCGCACCGTGGCCGGCGCCGAGTTGAACGTGGCCCAGGTCGAGGCGCAAGACCCCTCGGCCTTCGCCTCGATCACCCCGACCGGAGGCGGGGGCGGCTGGTTCTCGGGGATCATGAGCTACCTCGGAGGGCTGGCCGGCGGCCTCCTGATCGGCGGGGCGATCGTCATCGGCCTGGCCGTCCTGGCCTGTTACATGCCGGTGGCCGCCGCCGTGGCGGGGATCGGTCTGCTGGTCGTCCTCGGCGCCAACATCGTGGCCGGGGCGATGGAGCGCTACGCCGACGGCCAGGGCCTCGGGAGCTCGGTCTTCGGCTCGGTGGCCGACAACACCGGGATCGGCGGGGCGTATGCCGCCGCGACCGGCCGGGACATCGCCACCGGACAGGACCTGGGCCTCAGCAGCGACCAGCGGGCGGCCCTGGGCGGCCAGGCCACGGCCGACCTCATCCTGGCCCTCTTCGGCGGCCGGTTCAAGTTCTGCTTCGTCGCCGGGACTCAGGTGCTCATGGGCGAGGACGACGGCTCGCTCGCCTCGACGACCGAAGACGCCGCCGCGCCCCCGATCGACGAGGACGCGACCGACCCCGAGGTCATCGTCCTGAGCCTCGCCGGCCTGTCCCTGGCGTATGGGGCCTATCGGTGGTCCCGGGCCCGGCGTCAGGCCGAGCGCCGCCGCCGCCTCCGGGCGATCGACGCCGCTCTGAACGACGAGGATTCCCTCGACGACGAGTTCTCGTTCGAGGAGGCCGAGGACGAGCGGTTCGTCCCGGAACTCCAGGTCGCCTGAGACCCCCGACCTCGAAGGGCCGGCGCCGGAATTCCCGGCGTCGGCCCGCCCCGAGGCCGAGCCCGGCCCCGGACCGGAACTCCCCCCAAACCGCCGAGGAACCGACCATGAACCGAACCGAAACGGCCCCGAAAGGGCCCCGATTCTGGACGGCCTGGACCCTCTCCTGGGCCGCCGTCTTCGGCCTGGCCCTCGCCCACCTCGCCTGGCGACACGGCGACAGGACGGCCGACCGCCCGGCCCTCGCCCGGCTCTCCTCGCCCGTCCCGACCCCTTCGAAAAAGACCAAATCCATCGAAACCATCGCGCCGGGCGATCGCGTCCTGGCCCGCAACGACGTGACCGGCGAAGTGGCGCCCCGACGGGTCGCCCAGGTCTTCCGCAACACGGCCGACCACCTGAGGACGGTCCGCATCCGCTCCGATTCCGGCACCGTTCAGGAGCTGAAGACGACCGACGACCACCCGTTCTTCGTCGTGGGCCGGGGCTGGGTCCTGGCCAGGTCGCTGGAACCCGGAAACAAGGTCCTTCAGCCCGACGGCCGCGAGGCGGAGGTCGATTCGACGTCGCGAGAGGCGCATCCGGAGGGCGTCGCCGTCTTCAACTTCGAGGTCGCCGAGTTCCACACCTATTTCGTGGCCGAGACGGCCAACGATCCGTTCGTCCTCGTCCACAACGACTGCGTGGCCCGCGCCGAGGCCGCCGCCGCCCGTCACGGCGGAACACGGATGCCCGGGACCGACAACTGGAGCTTCCCGACCCGAAGGGCGGCCCGGCAAGCGGCGTCGGAGATCGCCGGCAACCTCGGCTCCGATCCCGTCCCGATCCGCATGAGGGACTTCCGGGGCAAGCCTCCCGGGTTCAACCCCAACTCGGAGATGGTCCACGGCCAGAAGAGCGCCGACGGCTCGATCCTCTGGCGGGACGACTTCCTCGGCCATCCCCGGTTCGGCGCCGGGCCTCACGTGAACGTGGAGATCGACGGGCACAACTTCCACCTGTTCTACTGAGGCGAAGCGGGCGAGGCCGGGGGCCCGACACTCGGCTCCTGGCCCGCCGGATTCGATCCGGATCGGGGAGGTTCGGTCGTGAAGGCATTCTGGCGGTACGACTGCGACTTCGGCCATCACTGGACCTTCTACCGAGACCTCGACGCCCCGGAGAGGCCCGAGGACACGGTCTGTCCGTTCGGCCACGAGGCCGTGACACGGACCCGAGAGCCGGTGGTCGATCGGGTCGAGATCGCGTTCCGTCCCGGGGCGCGGGTGGTCGATTCGGTCAAGGGTCAGATCGGCCACGAATACGATTTCCACCTCGTCCTGACCGATCCGAGGACCGGCGAAACGAGGATGTCGCTCCGGCCCGTCCCCTGGACCGAGGCCCTGAGACACGCCCAGGCCCTGTACGATCGCGGCTTGACCCGCGATCGCTCGTGGGCCTACTTCGACAAGCACCTGTCCTGAGCGGGCCGGTCCGCCCGGCCGATCCACCTCACCCCCCATCGCTCGGGCGTGTCTCCGCCCGAGGAGGAGGTCTTCATGATCGGTGAGATTCCGCGAGACGACCCCGCGAACGATCCCCGGCCCGCGCGATCGGCCCGGTTCTGGGCCCTCTGGACGATGGCCTCGGCGACCGTGGTCCTTGGGGTCATGGCGACGAGGGGGGCTTCCCCTCCGAAGCCCGAGAGGCCCGCCGGACCGGTCTGGCGGCCGATCTCCGTCACGGCCGAGCCCGCCCGGCGCTCGAGGTCGATCGAAGAGGTGAAGGTCGGCGACCTGGTGATGAGCCGGGACGACGCGACCGGCGCCGTGGTCCCGAAGCGGGTCGTTCGCCTGTTCCGCAACACCTCGGACCACCTCCGGCTGGTCCGGGTCCGGGCCGGGTCCGGCGCCGAGCAGACGATCGAGACGACCGACGACCACCCGTTCTTCGTCGTCGGCCACGGCTGGTCGGCGGCCAGGGACCTTGTTCCCGGAGACCGCCTGACCCAGCCCGACGGCGAGATGGCCGAGGTCGCCGCGACCGAGAGGCGGGATCATCCCGAGGGCGTCCCGGTCTTCAACTTCGAGGTCGAAGGGACGCACAATTACTTCGTGGCGCGATCGCCCGACGATGCGTTCGTCCTCGCCCATAACGAGTGCATCCGGGTCAAGCCGGGCCGGCAGGCCCCGGGCCACGAGTTCCGGATCAGCCCCGATGAGCTGAATTTCGTCAAGAACTTGCTCGCGAGGAACCGCAAGCCCAACCTGGAGGTCTATCGGACGAACCAGACCGAGAGGATGGGCGACTTCATCGTGATCGATCGTTCCAATCCCAGCAAACCCGTCGGCTGGGTCGTGGACGTGAAGATGGGCGGAGGGGCGCGGGCAACCAGCTGGAGAACGCCGCGAGGGCCAAGCAGATGTTCGGCCTCGACCAGCTCAAGACGGCCTCGGGGACCGCCGCCGACCTGATCCGCCAGCTCGGGATCGGCCGGGGGCAATGGTGACGCGATGACCGGAGATTCGACGCGATGGCGGATCGCCGACGGAGGGCCGGCGATCCCCGAACCTTCCTCCGAGGAGGTGGCCCGGATGCTCGGGTCGGCCGAGGCCCGGCCTTCGGGCGATCGGCCCTGGGCGATCGTCCGCTCTCCGGACGACGCACCCCGTCTCCTCGCCCGCGACGACGCCGATCGGTTCGTGGCCGGGTTCTGGTCCGCGTCCGGTCGGCTCTTCCTCGCGGCCTCGCCGATCGGCGGAGGGCCCGGGTCCGTTCTCAGCGAATGGGTCCCGGACGGCTCGTGGCGACCGGCTCTCTCCCTGGCCGGGGAGGTCCTGGGAGTCGCCACCCCGCCGGGCGGCAAGGGACCGGCCGTCACGGTCCTCGAACCCGATCGGAAGCGGCTGGCGCTGGTCGGCCTCGACGGCTTACCGATCGCGTCCATCTCGCTCGGGTCGCCGGCCCGGGAGAGGGCCTGGGCGGCCTCCGGGACGGCCGTTCGTTCGGAGGACGGCACGCTTGCGGTCTTCGACGCCGGGCTCGCCCCCCTTGGCACGCCGTTCCGGTTCCGCAAGAGACTTGATGAACTGGCCCTCGCGCCGGGGCCTGATCACGTCTTTGGGTTTGGTCGCGATCCGGGGGTCTGGTCGGTCGATCTCCCGGCAGGGGAGCCCTGGTCCGTCGGGCGCGAGGGCCTCGCCACCCGCGCCGTGATCCCTCTGGGCCTCGGAGGGGCCGTTTGCGGATGGGAAGATGGCGCGGTCACGCGGTTCGATGCGTCGTCGCGACAGGTCCTCTGGACGACCGAGGCCGAGCCCGGGTGCCAATCCCTGGTGATCGACGTGGCCATCGGGACCGGGCGGGTCGTCTCGGGCTCGTCCTCGGGAAAAGTCCGAGCCCTCGACCTCCTCGGCGGAGCGGGGCGCTGGGAGATCGACGTGGGGACGGGCACGGTCGAGCACGTCCTGATCCTGGGCGGATGGGTGATCGCGGCCGGGGCGAACGAAGTCCTCTCCGTCCTGGATCTGGCCTCGGGCGAGGCCCGGGCCCACCTCTTCGGCCACCGGCACCGGATCACCCACTTGACTCCTTCGGCCCTCGGATCCGGGTTCATCTCCGCCGACAAGACGGGCCGAATCCTCGCCTGGGACCTCGCCGGGGGATGACTCCTCCCGAGGGAATCCCCGGCCTCTTCTAGAATTCGATCCCGAGTTGCGCCTTCACCCCCGATTTGTACGGATGTTTCACCGCGACGATCTCCGAGACGAGGTCGGCGGCCTCGATGATCTCGGGAGGCGCGCCTCGGCCGGTCAGGACGACGTGTTGCCTCGGGTCTCGGGCCTGGAGGAACTCGACGACGAGCTTCGGGTCGAGGTAGCCGAGCTTCATCACGACGTTGATCTCGTCGAGGATCACCACGTCATACTTCCCCGAGGCGATCGCCTCCTTGCTGACCTCCCAGATCGCCAGGGTGGTGGCGATGTCCTGCTCGGGGTTCTTGGTGTCCCAGGTGAAGCCGTCGCCCATGGGCAAGATCGTGATGTCGGGCGCGAGCCGATCGGCCATCTTCTTCTCGCCGGTCTTCCACTTCCCCTTGATGTACTGGACCATGAAGACCTTGAAGCCGACGCCCAGGGCGCGGAACGCCAGCCCGAGCGCGGCGGTCGTCTTCCCCTTGCCATCGCCGGTGTTCACCAGGATCAGGCCCCTCCGCCTCTTGGGCTCCGGGGCGGGCGGCTCGTCGTTCAGTTCGGCCATCGGGGCACCTCGTCGGGCGGGAAGGGAAGGAAGGGTCTCAGGCGGTCTGGGCCAGGATCGAGCGTCGGATCGCGTCGGGCAATCGCTCGCCCTGGAGGTCGTCGAGCCTCCGGCACGGGACGCCCCAGGCCCGGGCCAGCCCCTCGGCCATCCCGAGCCGGACCGGGCCCGCCTCGGTGTCGATGACGAGGCCGGCCAGCCGGCGGCGACCCAGTTCCGCGGCGATCGCCAGGGATTGGGCCTGGGGATCGGCCCCGGGCGAGGTCGGGAGGTTGCCCCGGCCGTCGGTCAGGAGGACCAAAAACGGGATTGCCCCGGGGTCTCTCCGCCGCGAGCGGTCCGCGACCACGCCCGCCAGGGTCATCCCCGACGCGAGCGGGGTCGCCCCGCCGATGGGAAGGTCGGAGAGGACTCGCGCCGCCTCCCGGACGCTCCTCGACGGCGGCAGGACGAGCCTCGCGCCGCCCTTGCCGAAGGCGATCAGCCCGACGCGGTCCCTCTTCTGGTAGGCATCGACGAGCAAGGACAGGACCGCCGCCTTCGTCCGCCCCATCCGCGACCGCGCGCCCATCGACCGGCTCGCATCGACGCAGAAGAGGACCAGGCGGGCCGTCGGCCGTTCCCGGAGTTTCCATCGCACGTCGATCGGCCGGATTTCGAGTCGCGATCCCGATCCGCCCCGGCGGAGGGCCTGCCTCGGGGCCGCCTGGCGGATCGTCGCGGCCAGCGCCAGGCCCCGGCCGGACGCCCGGCGATCGGTCGAGCCGACGACGGCCCCGGAACGATCCGAGGGGGAGGCCGCGCCTCCGAGGCCCGATCGCGAGGCCGGGACTCGACGAGGTCCGCGGGGCCCTTCGAGGCGGACGACGGTCGGCCCCTCGGCCGGCGCGGCTTCCGGGTGTCCCGCCTCCGGGTCGATCGCGCCGAGTCCGTCGGTCCCGGACGCCGAAGCGCCCGATCGTCCGCCCGAATCCGGCGGACGAGGCCCGCCCGGCCGGTCGGGAGGGCGATCCGCGGGCGAATCGTCCAGGACCGAGGGCCGACGAGGCCCCGGGGGCGGCGCCGGGGCCGTCCGGCGATGGACCAGGGCCATCTCCGCCACGGCCTCGACGTCCTCCGAGGTCACCGATTCGCGACCATCATACGCGGCGAGGGCCGAGGCCGCCCGGACGATCGTCAGGTCGGCCCGGAGCCCCTCGGCCCCTTCCCGGGCGCACCGAGAGCAGATCGCATCGAGGACTTCCTCCGGGACGGCGATCGAGGGCAGCCGGAGGCGGGCGTCGGCGATCCTCTGCCGCTCCTCTCGCTCGGAGTCCGCCCAGGTCGCGGCGAAACCGGCCGGGTCGCGGTCGAACTGGAGCCTCCGGCGGACGACCTCGGCGCGGGTCCGGGATTCGGTCATCGAGTCGGCCTCGACGACCAGGCCGAAGCGGTCGAGGAGCTGAGGGCGGAGGTCCCCTTCCTCGGGATTCATCGTCCCCACGAGCACGAACCGCGACGGATGAACGAACGCCACGCCCTCGCGCTCGACCCGGTTCACGCCCATCGCGGCGACGTCCAGCAAGAGGTCGACGAGGTGGTCGGCCAGGAGGTTGACCTCGTCGATGAACAGGACCCCGCGATGGGCCGAGGCGAGCAGGCCCGGCTCGAACACTCGACGGGCGGAGCCGAGCGCCTTCTCCAGGTCGAGGCTGCCGACGACGCGGTCTTCCGAGGCCCCGACGGGCAGGGTCACGAACCGCGCGGGCCTCCGGGCCAGGCCGGCCGAGTCGGGGAGGGGCCAGCCGGCGATTTCCTCGTCGGGGGAGCGTCCGAACGGATCGCCCTCGAACGTCTCGACGTCGGGCAACAGGGCCGCCAGGCCCCGGGCGGCCGTGCTCTTGGCCGCCCCCTTCGACCCTCGGACCAGGACGCCCCCGAGGCCGGGATGGATCGCGGCCAGGACGAGCGCCCGCTTCATGGCCTCCTGGCCCACGATCGCCGAGAACGGATAGACGGCCGCGTCCCCCATCAGATCTCCTCGCCGCACGCGCGCCGGGCCTCGCGCTCGAACCGATTGTCCAGGTAATAATGCCCTCCGCGCCGCCAGGCCCAGGCCGATTCGATCAGGTAGGCCGGGATGAAGAACAGGCCCCATCGCTCCGCCTGGCGGACGTGGACATGTTCATGGTCCCGGCAGTAGTCCAGGCAATGGGGATCGCGCCCGACGATCACATGGCCGAGGGTCATCGCCGCGAACCCCCACCGGAGGCCCAGCCATCGCGAGAATCCGCCGTGGAACTCGATCACGCCCCGCCGCACCTGGGCCTGGCCGCCGGTCAGGAGCGTGAGCGCCCCGGCGACCAGGCCGACGCAGGTCGTAGGGGCCGTCC
Organism: uncultured Planctomycetota bacterium; assembly: GCA_963737655.1. GTDB lineage: Bacteria > Planctomycetota > Planctomycetia > Isosphaerales > Isosphaeraceae > JAQGHR01. The sequence goes on from CAVTTN010000002.1 coordinate 1,866,036, forward strand.
AGGCATAGAGGATCGGGGCGATGGGGCGCATCGGTTCGGTTCGGTTCGGTTCGGTTCGGTTCGAAATCGGAAGGCTCAGGCCGGGACGCTCGACCTCATCGCGAGGATGGACGTTTCCAGGAAGTCCCGCAGCTCGCGGAACTCGGGGAATCTCGCGGCGATCGCGTCGCGGCCGATCGGGTGATCGCCGAGCTCCCGCGCGAGATTCGCGGCGAATTTGTGGCGATCCTCGGACAGGAGCGGGTTGGTTCGCCGGGCGATTTCCACGACCGGATCGGCGCGAATCCAGGCATCGACGTCCGGGATCGCGAAGGTGAGGAGGAAGTTGTCCGGCCGGGCGAGTCGCCCGAGGAAGCTCTCGATCTCCCGCCGACGGTCCGCGGCCCGATCTCGGTCTGCCTCGTTGAGGACGAGGGCCACCGGCCGATCGGGGTCCTGCAAGAGATAGAGCTGCGCGGCGCCGATCGCCGACTCGGCGAGGAGGTAGGAACTGACCTCCGGGAGGCTGGCCTTCCTCTCCTGGCGAAAGATCGCCTGCAAGAAGCGTTGTTCAGGAAGGTTTTCCGCCAGGAGCTGGAACTTCCTCGTCGTCATGATCGACTTCTCCCTGGATGAACCCGGTGGGGATCTCCATCGGGCCTCGGTCCTCGTCGGCGGTCGAATTCGGGTCCTCCACGGATCTCGCGATCGGCTGATGGGGACTGCCGTACTTCATCGCCAGGGCCATCTTGCGGCGGACCATCTCCATCATCCGTTCCTGGGACCCCATCCCCCATGCAAGATCGACCTTCTCGAACATGAGGACGCGAATGGGTTTGATGAGGTTGGCGGTCTCGTTGGCCGGCGGCGTGAAGCCGTTGAACGAGACGAGCAGGCCGATCGTGCCGACCGGCCGATGTTCGACGAGAACATGAAGACGATAGAATGGATCGATGTCAATCGGGCCCTTCTCGAACTTCGATTGGACCAGGAACCCCCGCCACCCGTCCAGGATCAGCCCGTCGTTTTGCCCTCGGACCATGTCCCCCGCCTGGGTCATGATGGGAAACGGATAGTGGACGACCGCTCCTCCCAGGCGGAATGCCTCGATCACCAACCTCTCGAAGACCAAACCGGCTTCCTGGGGCCGTAGCGCCTGCCCGTCGAAGGACGGCGATGGCGACGAATCGTCCCTCCATCCCAGGGCGTCCCAGATCGAGCGGAGATCCTGCCAGCTTCGTGCCTGCCAGGTCGTGAGTTTCTCGAACCAGGTCGATGAATCCGCCATCGCGGGCTGCCTCCCGGGAGACTATCCCTCGTGAGACGCGTCGTGCCCCCGGTGAATCCACCGCCGGGCCAGGGTCCACGCCCCGAATCCGGCCAGGGCCAGGACCAGGCCGACCGATCCGAAGGCGCAGATGTGTTCGAGCGGGGTCGTCGGCGAGAACTCGCGGCCGAACAGCTCGACGGCCACGTGATGCGCGAAAAGGGACATGCGAGATTCCTCCGATTGGTGATGGGATGCTTCAGGATCGGGATTCGAGGGCCGCTTCGTTCTTCAGGTAGACTTCGCGGAGGCGATCGAGCGTCTCCGGGTCGGGGGCCTCCCACAGGCCGCGGTCGGCCGCTTCGAGGAGCCTCTCGGCCATCGCCCGGACGGCCCACGGGTTGGACTTCTCCATCGTGGCCCGGACTCCGGGATCGAGGAGATAGGATCGGCTCACGTGCTCGAACATCCAGTCGTCGATGACCCCGGCCGTCGCCTCGTAGCCGAACAGGTAATCGACGGTGGCCGAGAGCTCCGAGGCCCCCTTGTAGCCGTGGGCGAGCGTCGAGGCGATCCACTTCGGGTTCACGACCCGGGAGCGGAACACCCGGTACGCCTCCTCGCGGAGGTCGCGGACCCGCACGTCGGCCGGGTTCGAGGTGTCGCCGAAATACGTCGCCGGATCGCCGCCGGCGAGGCTGCGGATCGCGGCGATCATCCCCCCGTGGTACTGGAAATAGTCGTCGGAATCGAAGATGTCGTGCTCGCGGTTGTCCTGGTTCTGGACGGCCACCGCGACCTGCGCGAGCCTCCTCTTGAAGGCGCCGGGTGCGGCCGTGCCGTGCTCGGAACGGGTGTAGGCGTAGGAACCCCAGGTGATGTACACGTCGGCCAGGTCGTGGGTCGTCTGCCAGTTGCGTTCGTCGATCAGGTTCAGGAGGCCGGCGCCGTAGGCCCCGGGCTTCGAGCCGAACACGCGGTAGAGCGCCGCCTCGCGGGTCGTCCCCGAGGCCCGTTCTCGGAGGACGTTGGCGCGGAGGTAGTTGGATCGTTCGTCCTCGTCGGCCTCGGCGACGAGTTCGACGGCGAGGTCGATCAGGGCCACGACGTTGGGGAAGGCGTCGCGGAAGAATCCCGAGATCCTGACCGTCACGTCGATCCTCGGGCGGCCCGAGTTCCTCCAGGGGGACGAGCTCGACGCCCGACACGCGGCGATTCTCGGGCGACCAGGCCGGCCGGCAGCCCATCAGGTGGAGGATTTCGGCGACGTCGTCGCCGTGGGTCCTCATGGTGGACGTCCCCCAGACGACGATGCCGACGGTCCGGGGGAATCGGCCGTCGTGTTCCTCCCGGAACCGCTCGATCAGCCGCTCGCCGGCCTGGACGCCCACCCTCCAGGCCGCCTGGCTCGGGATCGTGTGGACATCGACCGAGTAGAAATTCCGGCCGGTGGGCAGGATGCGGGCCATCCCCCGGGTCGGGGCGCCGCTGGGCCCGGCGGGGACGAATTTGCCCTCCAGGCCGCGGAGGAGGTTGGCGACCTCGTCGGTCGTCCGGTCGAGCCGGGGCAGGAGGTCGCGGGCGACGAACCTCAGGCAGGCCGTGATCTCGGGGCTGCCCTGGAACAGGCCCAGCTCGCCGCGTCCGGCCTCCGACGTCGCCACTTCGGAGCCGATGAGCGATGCGGCGTGGAGATCCACGGCCCGCGAGACATCGCCCCACGTCGTCGTTCCCGCCGCGGGGCGGGCGGCTTCGGGGTTTCGGGCCTCGCGGAGGTCCTCCATCACCTGACCCCAGTCATGCGCCCACCGATCGGGGCCGCGAGTGATGAAGATACTCCTGAGGATCGGATTCGAGAGGACCTCCTCGACCGGCGACCCGAGCGGCCACTGGCTCGGGGGGGCCTCGATCCCCCACGCCCGGGCGATCGCGTCTCGCAGGGACGGCACGTCCCCGTTCGGCAATCGGAGCATCGCCCGGACGGTCTCGACCCGTTGCCGGCCCCTCGGCGGCTCGCCGAGCACATGAAGGCCGTCGCGGATCTGGGCGTCTCCTAATTCGCACAGATATCCATCGATTTCCTGCAAGAACGCATCGATCTTTTCTCCTTCGGGCCGTTCCGGGGGGCCGCACGCCCTGGGAGGGGCGCATCTCGGGCCGGTTTTTCGGTGCGAGTGCGTCGGGCCGCCCTGGGAGATCCCCCCGGGCTTGTAGACGATCCCGACCGGCCCGCACGGCGATTCCACGTCCTTGTGGAGGTCGTTCTCGAGGTAGAGGCCCCAGATTTCCTCGAAGATCGCCGGCAGCTTGGTCGGGTCGAGCGACGCCATCCGGTAGTATTCGTCGATCAGGTGCTCCAGGCGGAGGAGGTCGTCGTACGTCTCGGCCCGGGTCATGGCCGGGATCATGTGATCGAGGATCACGGCGCCGCTGCGTCGCTTCGCCTGCGTCCCCTCGCCGGGATTGTTGATGATGTAAGGATAAAAATTGGGCAGATCGCCGATCATGATCTCGGGAAAGCATTCGTCCGACGACGCCAGGGCCTTCCCCGGGAGCCATTCGAGGTTGCCGTGCTTGCCCATGTGGATCACCGCATGGGCGCCGAACTCGCGGGCGATCCAGCGGTAATAGGCGAGGTAATGGTGGGTCGGCGGCAGGTCGGGGCTGTGGTAGATCGCCATCGGGTCGGCGCCGAAGCCCCGAGGGGGCTGGATCCCGACGAAGACATTGCCGAGGACCAGGCCCGGGATCGCCAGGCGATCGTCGATCCGCCCGACCGTCCCCAGGGGGACGCCCCAGCGGGCGACCATCGCCTTGCGGGTGGACGGGGGAAGCTCGTCGAACAGGGGGTCATAGGTCGGCAAGGTCACGTGGCCGACGGCCGACCGCCAACCCTCGTCGGCCTGGAACTCGTCGTCGAACGTGCAACCGTCGATCAGCCGATGCATCAGGGAATCGCCGTCGGGCGGGATGTCCTCGACGCGATATCCGGCGTTTTTCAGGGCCCTCAGGACGTTCATGACCGACGCCGGGGTGTCCAGGCCCACGCCGTTGCCGATCCTCGCGTTCTTCGACGGATAATTGCCGAAGAGGATGGCGATCTTCTTCTCGGAGTTGGCCGTGCGGCGGAGGCGGGCGAAGCTCTCGACCAGGCGGGCGACGCGGTCGATCCGGTCGGCCTTCGGGACGTAGCGGCGGACCGCCGAGCCGAGGGCGGAGGGGCCGTCGTCGCTCTCCTTGAAGCTGATCGCCACGGTGCCGATCCGGCCGTCGAACTCGGGCAGGACGACGTTCATCGCGGCGTCGCGAGGGGTCAGGCCGGACTTCGACGCCCGCCATTCCGATTCGGTCGAGGTGCACAGGATCGCCTGCAAGACCGGGACGTCGAGGCGGGCGAAGAGGTCGAGGATCGGGCCCGAGGATTCGGTGTGGGTCTCGTCGCCGAGGGTCGCGGCGGTGAAGCTCAGGGTGCTGATCAGGACATCGACGCGGGATCGCCCGTCCTCGTCCATCAGGACGTCGCGGAAGACCGCCGGGACGCCTCCGGGGCCGTCCTTCAGGCTGTAGAGGAAGACGGGCAGGACGCGGTGGCCGGCCGATTCGAGGCGGACGATCAGGGCATCGATCGGCGCCACGTTCCCGCTCATCCAGTGGGACCGATAGAACAGGATTCCCGCGCACGGACGGCCGCGATCGGGGTTCTCGGCGAGCCACTCGGCCAGGGAGAGCGGCTCGGGCCGGCCGGGCTCATAAATGCCCTCGCGGGGCAGGGGGGCGGGCGGATCGAAGCCGAATCTCGTGCCGAGGAGCGAATCGCCGAGGCAAAGCAGGAGGTTCCGGGCGTTCTCGGCGCCCCCCTGGGCGAAATAGTCCAGGACCTGGCCGACGAGGGGCAGGGGGGCCCGGCAGAGGGCCGTGAGCTCGGGGTCGAGGGACATCTCGCCGGGCAGGGCGAGATAGGCGATCCGCCGTTCCCGGCACCCGTGGGCGAGCCTCTCGAACCCCTCGGCGAAATACGGCTTGCCGCCCAGGACGCGGACGACCAGGACGCTCGTCCCGGGCAAATCCTCGACGAGGAAGCGATCCAGGGCGCCCGGGGCCGCAAGGTCGTTGGGATTGCCGGCGCGGACGGGAGGGAAGCCCTCGGGCAGGCGGGGGAGGGCGGCGGCGAGGGCCTGGAGCTCGGTATCGGCCGTCGAGAGGATGCGGATCACGGGCGCCTCGGCGGACCTTCGGGAACGGGCCCGGGAGGGTCGCGGCCGGGGACTGGGATGGGGACGCGCCGAGGACGGCCGATCGATCGCATCCGATCGTTGGCCGAAGGGGCGGTCCGCACGGTCCCCGGGTCGCCTTACCCTCGAAGGCGCCTCGGGTCGGGGCCGGGACCGAGTGATCGGCCTCGACCCCGGAACGTCCCGGCCCGGTCTTCTGGCTCGTGGGCCGTCGGCCTCCTCGGCCTTCCCGCCCGGGATCGGGCAGTGGCCAGACTTTCAGGAGGGGCCGTTCCCACTCACAGCGGCGGGGCCGCGCCGGCTTCGAACCGGCTTCCCGACGACCGGGACGTCGCGGAGAACGCCGACCATCATGGTTCCGAGGGGGCCGGAAGTCAATGGGAGGCGGTCCGACCGCCTCCCGAAGCCGATGGCCCGGACCGGCCCCGCTCAGAACCGGATGTTGAATTGCGCGAGGGCCTCCAGGTTGAACGGCCTCGGCCCGGTGATGGGCTCGACGATCGCCATCGAGAAGAGGCTCCGGCGGCGGATCTGGAAATTCGCCCCGAACGTGAGGTCCACCCACGTGTACGAGCCGGCCGGGTCCTTGATGTTGTAGGCGTTGGCGTGGTTCAGGGGGACGTTGATGTGCGTCTCGAACGTCGGGGCGATGGCCGTGATGAACTGGTCGAGGTTCTCGGCGCGATAGACGTAATACCCGATGGCCAGGTCCTGATAGAAGATCGTCACGTCGTTGGGGTTCGTGGGGACGTCGATCGACGTGAAGCCCTGGAAGTAGGCGGAGCCCATCGTGTAGAAGTAGCCGAGGAACGGCTGGAACGCGAAGTTGTGGGGCGAGCGGAGCCCTCGGGCGCCGGCGAAATTCCTCGGGCCCGTGGGCATGTTCAGCAGCAAGCCGGCGGAGAGCAGCCGCCCGGCGTCACGATCGGAATACAGGGCGTACTTGAAGATGGCGGCCAGGTCGCCGACCGAGGTGGACGTCCCCCCGAGGCCGGCGATCCGGCTGTTCAGCGAGAGGTTGTCGATCGGCATCCGCAGGCCGACCGACGCCCGGCCGTCCAGGACCGTCTTCTCCAGGCCGAGGCTGTAGCGATACGCCTTGAACTGGTTCAGCGGGGAATTGAGCTGCTGGTTGACCTTCTGATTCAGGTTGTCGAAATAATTGAAGGAGAAATAGATGCGATCCTGGGGCTGGGGGCTCTGGTTCTCGGCGATCTTGAAGCCTCGGACGCTGGGGATCACGGCGACGGTGGTCTTGCCGGCGGCGCCCGCGAGGTGGGGCGGGATGCCCGGGACGCCCGGCTGGGGCAGGGCCGGGGGCGCGGGGACGCCCGGCGGCCTCGCCGCGTTGGGGATCGCCAGGAGCCTGGACAGGTTCGGCGCGTCGCCCAGCATCTGGAAATAGCCGCCGTTGCCGCCGGAGACCGCCCCGCCCAGCCCGGAAGACGCCGAAGGCGTCGAGAGGCCCGGCACCGCGCCGCCCCCGGCGGAGTTGCTCAGGTCGGGCGCTCCGCCGGCCCCGGCACCGGCTCCGGTCCCCGCACCGGCCCCGGCACCGGCGGCCCCGCCTCCGGCGTCGATCGATCCGGTGCCTTCCTGGCCTCCGAGGCCGCCCATGCCGCCTCCCGGCAAGGCCGGCGAACCCGGGGCCCCGTATCCTCCGGCCGTACCCGAGCCGCTCTGCGATTGGGGGGTCGCCCTCGGCGCCGCCTGGGGGGATTGGGCCGGGGCCGCCGCTGCCCACGACAGCGTGGCCAGGCCGAGGGCCGCGGCCAGCGCGGACCGATGTCGTCCATCCATGGAACTAGGTCTCCTCCCCCCCATCCTCGGGGGAATGAACGGTTCTCGATCGGTGGGATCGATCGTCCTTACCCCAACTTATCGCCAGGATCGGCCCCATCGTTCGCCGGATTTCGATACGATGGGATGAACGAGCCGGGCGACCCGCGCGACCCGCACATCCTGCCACCGAGGCCCCCCATGATCGCTCGATTCCGCGTCTCGATCCGTCCCGCGATCCTCGGCGCGGCGGCGCTGCTCGCCCTCCCGACGGCCGACGCCTGGGGACAGGCCCAGATCCGCGACTTCACCCGCCCGTTCGTCGTCCTCCACCCCGGAGGCCACAACGCCCCGGTCCGCTCGCTGGTCTTCACGCCCGAGGGGGACGGCCTGCTCTCGGCCGGGCTCGACAAGGTGATCGATCAGTGGTCGATCGAAGGGGGCCGGGCCCGGTTGGTCCGCACGCTCCGGCCGGCGTCGTGGCGGGGGATGGGCGGGGCGATCTATGCGATGGCCCTGTCGCCCCGGGCCGACGCCAAGGGCCGTCGGCTCCTGGCCGTCGGCGGTTACGGCGTGTCGAACAATCGCGGGGAGATCCATTTCCTCTGGTATCCCGGCTCGCCCGACTTCCCCAACGGCGAGACCCTGCCCGGACTCCCCTCGGGCGTGGCCTCCCGGCCCGATCTGCCCGGTCATACCGACACGGTGACCGCCCTGGCCTTCACGCCCGACGGCCGCTTCCTCGCCTCCTCGGCCAACGACGGCCGGGTGATCCTCTGGGACATCGCGACCCGGGGGGCGACGATCCTTTCCGGCCCGGGACGGGCCGTCAACGCCCTGGCGATCCGGCCCGACGGCCGACGCCTGGCCTCCGGGAGCGAGGACGGGCTAGTCCGCCTCTGGGACCTCGATCGCCGGGCCCTGATCGCCCAGAAGACCCCGGCGCCGACCGAGAGCCGGCCGGGCGACCCCGCCGGGGATAGCGTCCTGACCCTCGCCTTCGCCCCGCCCCTGGGCGGCTCGATCGCCGTCGGCCGCGAGAACGGCCGGCTCGTCCGCTTCGACGGCGACCGCCTCGACGGCCCGGCGATCCTCAACGGCGAGGACGCGGGGAAAGGCCCGGTCGAGGCCCTCGCGTTCCGCCACGACGGCCGACTCCTCGCCGCGAGCGTCCTCAAGAAGCCCGCGCACGCCACCCGGCCCGACCCGGCCTGCGAGATCCAGTTCCGCTCCTATCCCGACGGCGCCCCTCAGCCTTCGGGCCTCTCCAGCGATGGCCTGGTCTATGCCCTGGCGTTCCGCGCCGACGACGGCCTCTTCGCGTTCGCCGGAGGGGAGGACCAGTCGATCACCCTCCGCGACCTCAAGGCGCCCGATCGGCCGCTCTTGCGGCTCAAGGGGCAAGGCGGGAGCCTCCAGGCCGTCGGCTTCGCCGCCGATAATCGGACCATCGGCGTCTCCCGGACGATCGGCGGCGAGCTCATCGGCTACGACCTGGCCGACCGCCGCCTGAAGCCCGTCGAAAAGGCCGACCTCGCCCCGATCCCCACGACCGTCGACGGCTGGCGGGTCCAGCCGATCGACCCGTTCTCCCTGAGCGTGATCGACCCGAACGGCAACGCCCGGACCCTGAAGCTGGACGAACAGAGGGACCGGCGATGGTGGGCCTGGACGTTCCTCCGGCCCCTTCCGGGGCACCACGGCGCGGCCCTGGCCGTGGCGTGCCAGGGGGGGATCGCCGTGTTCCGGCGTTCGGACCTCCTCCGGACCCGGACGTTCGCCGGCCACGAGGCGGACGTCCTGAGCCTCGCCCCCTCGCCCGACGGCCGATGGCTGCTCTCCGGCTCGGCCGACCAGACGGCCCGGCTCTGGTCCCTGGCCGGCTGCGACGCGCGACCCCCTCTCGGGGCGACCTTCCGCCGAGACCCCGCCGGCCGGTCGGTCGTCGCGACGGTCGCGAAACTCGGGTTCGCCGAGGCGATGGGATTGAAGGTCGGCGACGTGGTCGAGATCCTCGCCGTGAACGGCGTCCGCCGAGAGCCGATCGGCGACCTCGCCGCTCTGGATAACGAGGCGCCGGGCGTCCGCATCGAGTTCCAGGTCCGCCGGGGGGCCGAGGCGGTCCAGGTCGGCACGACCCGCCGCGATTCGCCCGCGCTGTCGCTGTTCGTGGGCGAGGATCGCGAGTGGGTGATCTGGATGCCGGAGGGGTATTACGACACCTCGGCCGCCGGCGACCGGGCCTATCTCGGCTGGCACCGCAACGGCCCCACCGCCGACTCCCCCACGGATCATTTCTCGGCCGAGACGTTCGAGAAGGAATTCCGGAGGCCCGACATCCTCGCCCGGTTGTTCGCCACGGCCGATCCGGTCCAGGCGTTGGCCCTCCGCGCCAACCCGGCCGAAGACCCTCCGGCGATCGTCCAGAGGCAGGGTCCGCCCCTGCTCCGGATCACCACGACGGCCCCTCGCCCGCCCGGTCGGCCGATCCTCACCCCCGCGAATTCGATCGCCGTCCGGGCGCAGGTCGCCACGGAAGACCGGGTTCCCGTGCAATCGGTCACGGTGAAGGTGGACGGCCGCTCGGTCGGCCCTCCCCTGGTGTTCAACCCGCCTCGCCCCCTGGCCGATCAGCCGATCGAGGTGCCGTTGCATTCCGGGATGCAGAAGGTGACGGTCGAGGCGGTGAACGTCGGCGGGAAGACGAGGACCGACGGGTTCGAGGTCGTCTCGACGGTCCCTCCGGGCAAGGCCCCGACCCTGCACATCCTGGCCATCGGGGCGTCGTCCCCATTCCAGGACAGGACGTTCCCGACCATCGCCCTGGCCGACGAGGACGCGAAGGACGTGGCCGGGTTCCTCGCCGCGCCCGGGGGGGCCTCGAAGTTCGAGTCGGTGGACGAGAAACCGCCGATCGTCGGCGACGACCTGACCGTCAAGAACCTCCGGGACGCCTTCCGGAAGCTCGAGCGCGACGTGATCGACCCGGCCGACACGGTGTTGATCCTCCTCGAAACCCACGCGCTCTCCGGGGCCAAGACCCCGCAGGTCCTCACGGCCGACGCGGGCCCCGGGGCCGCCCCGACGGTCGCCGAGATCACCGATTCGCTCGGCAAGATCGCCGAGAAGGGATGCCGGGTGATGGTCCTCCTGGACACCGCCCACGAGGGCGCGCCGAAAGATTGCCTCCTCGGGGTGGCCGAATGGGCCGGGCCCTGACCCGTCGCGGGGTGATCGCCTTCGTCGCCTCGAACGAGGGGCCGAGCCGTCGCGCGATCACTTCTGGCCACGGCGCGTTCGCCCAGGCGATCCTGGACAGCACCGACCCGAGAGGACGCTCCCGGACCTGGGTCGATCCCGACCGCCCGATGACCCTCGACGACTTCCGGGACGTCGTCCTCGGCCGGGTCTCCGAACTCACCGGGCGCAAGCAGTTCGCCGCGTGCTACCTGCCCGTGACCGTCTCGCCCCGAGTCCCCCTCTTCGAACCCAACCGCCCCGAGGCTTTGAGCTCGAAGTAGTGGGGAGCTAACCGCCAGGACGCGAGGGAGACTAACCGCCAAGACGCCAAGATCGCCAAGGGCCGAGGAGAGGGAGCGGACGGAGAGTAATGAAACGCAGATTTCGCAGATTTCGCAGATTTGAAAAAATGCTACTCGCTTTCAAATCTGCGTCCTCTGCGTTTCGATCCTCTTTCTCTCCACCGCCTCTTCCTCTCCTCGGCCCTTGGCGATCTTGGCGTCTTGGCGGTTAATCTCCCTCTCCCTCCCAAGAATTTGGCGGCTCATCCCCCGCCAGGCCGGACCCGGACCAGGGGGAACGGCTCGCCGGCCCCTTCGGCCTTGGAGGGCGAGGGCGGGGCGTTGGGGTCGGCCTTCGGGCCGCGGTTCTCGACCTTGGCCGAGAGTTTGGGTAGGTGGCGGTCGAGGTACTGGCGGATCTCCTCGCTGGTGATCTGGCCGTCGCCGTCGAGGTCGGCCGATCCGAGCTCTCCGGCGGAGGCCGGCGCGGGCTTCAGCCCCTCGGCGCCGAGGCCCTGGAGGATCAGGTAGGTCATCAGGCCGTGGCCCAGGACGTCCGCCTCTCCGGCCGCCTCGCCCTTCCTCGCCGCCAGGAGATAGGCGGTCCGGGCCTGATGGGCCCCGGCGTCCACCTTCTCTCGGATGCGGATCACGCCCGGGTCGTCGAAGATCGCGCCGGCCTGGCAGGCGTCGATCACCACGAGCCGGTTCTTCGCGGCCATCCTCGCGAGCGATCGATAGATCGTGGTATAAGGCAGGATGAACGCGGAGTCGTCCGGCCCGGCCTCGACGGTGATCGGCCCTCGTTGGCCCGGCTCGATCGCCTTCGGCGGGAACGGATAATCGGCGAGGAGCAGGCGGAATCGATCGCGACGGACGTCGGTATGCCCGGCGACGAAGAAGATGACGGTGTCCTCGGGCCGGCAGGCGTCGCGGATCGCCGCCAGGGCCCGCTCGACCTCCTTCGGCCGGACGCCCGCGTCCTTCAGCACGAAGTGGAGGCCGTCCCCGGCGTCGGCCCCGTGCGTTTCGAGGAAGGCGCCGAAGTCCTCGGCGTCGCGGTCGGCGAACTTCAGAGGGATCTTGACATATTCGCTGATTCCCAGCGCCAACGTGTGGATCCGGCCGCCCGGGCCGCCGACGGGGCCGGCCACCGAGACCTCGTTCGACCGGCCGTGGACGGAACCCTCGACGGGCCGGGACGCCATCGCCACGAGGCGATTCTCCCCCTTCGCCAGGCGGACGCGAGCGGTCAGGGCCCTCGGGTCGGCCGAGGCGGCGAAGTCCTCGGAGTCGGCCACGGGCAAGTCGTTGCGGTAGAGCCGCAGGTTTTGCAGGCCGGGCTCGGCCAGGTGGACCGTCACGATCGCCTCCCGCCCGTCGGGATCGAGCCGGGGCGGGTCGATCGCCAGCGAGGGCGGGGTCGGGCCGAGGATCGCCGACACTCCGCCGACGGCCTGGCCCCGGCTGATCGGTTCGGTCAGGCCGAACAGCCGGGAGGCGTCGGCGAAGGCATCCAGGGGCAGGACCGCGTTTCCTTTTCGCCAGGTCACGGCGGTCTCGCCGCCGGGGGAGCTGTCGAACCGGCCTTCGGGCGTGAAGGCGACCCATCGGCCGTCCGCCGCCGAGGCCCAGAGCGTCCCCAGGGGCGTCTTCGCGTCGTCGGACCAGAAGCGAATCGTGCCGTCGTCGCCGGCCGAGACGATCGGCAACCCCGGCCCGCCGACGGTGATGGCGTTGACCTGCTCGGTATGCCCCGGCGCCAGCCTCCTCGGCGCCCCGTCGGTCGCCAGGGGCCAGGCCCGGACGCTCGAATCGGCCGACGAGGCCAGCAGCAGGCCGCCGTCGGGCGAGGTCGCCACCGCCCTGATCTCGCCGTCGAACTTTCCGAGCGGGGTCGGCCGCGATTTGCCGCCGTCGAGCAGCTCCCAGAGGATCACCCGGCCGTCGCGATGGCCGGTCACGACCTTGCGGCCCGGGAGCATCACGGCGGCGGAGACCGCCGGCTTCGCGTCGGGGTCGTCGTCGCCCGGGGCGTGGAGGTCCCAGAGCGGTTCGCCATCGCGAGCGACGTCCCAGACCTTCGCCGAGCCGTCGATGCTGCCGGTCAGGAGCCATCGCGAGTCGGCCGAGAACCCCACGACCGAGATCGGCGCCTGATGCCCCCGGATCGTCCTCGACGGGCGCCTCCGGTCGCCGGCCAGGCGCAAACGAGGGGGCCGTCGGGGCTGCCGGCGGCGATCGTCTTGCCGTCGGGGCTGACCGCGACGCCCGCGAACCCCCAGGGCGAACCCGGCGGGTCGAACCGCTCGGGCCTCCGCGAGCCCGAGGCGCGGTCTACCAGGACGACGTCGCCGCCCAGGCGGGTCATCGCCAGCGTTGATCCGCCGGGGAGGAACGCCGCGGACGTCCACGCCCCTTCGATCCGGCTCATCCCCCGGCCGTCCCGGAGGTCCCAGACCGAGGCGATCCGGTCGTGGTCGATCGGGACGAGGTACCGGCCGTCGGCCGAGACCGCGAGGGCGTCAATCCGGCCTCGATGCGGGGCGATCGCGAACCGGGAGGAGCCGTCGGCCGAGGACCAGCCCCGGATGCCGCCGTCCTGGTCGGCCGAGGCGATCAACCCGCCGTGAGGGGCGAACGCGACGCTCAGAGATCGCGGCCCTTTGGCGGGTTTCTCCAGGGGCACGGCCCGGCTGCCCTCCGGCGTGTCCAGGTCCCAGAGGGTGATCTCGCCCGGACCCGAGAGCGCCGCCAGATGGTGGCCGTCCGGCGCGACGACCAGGCCGGAGGCCCGGTCTCGGAGCGGCAGGGGCTTCGTGGTCGCATCGCCGAATCGGCATGCGATGGCCCCCTTGCCGACGGCCGCCACGGGCCCGGAATCGGTGATCGCCACGGCCTCGATCGGCCCCGGGAAGCTCCATTCGCGGAGGAGCTCGCCGCTGGGCAGGCTCCACGCCATCATCCGGCCGGAGCGGTCCCCGGCCACGAGCCGATGGGGCTCGCCTTCGCGGCTCAGGACGGCCAGGCCCGATTCGCGGACGACTCCCTTGGGCCCCGCGATCGGCTCCAGGGCGGTGCCGTCGGCCCGGAACCGGCGGATCGTGGTCCCCTGACCGACGACCAGGCCGCTCGCGGCGATCCCGTCCAGGCCCACCGCCACCGCCCCGATCCCGTCGGCCAGCCGTCGAGGCCGGATCGCGTCCTTCTCGATCGTCCAGAGGACCAGGCCGCCGGAGAGGTCCAGGGCCGCGAAGCCGGAGCCGCCGGGGAGGAATTCGACCCGGGAAATGCCGCGAGAATGCGGCCTCTTGCCCGTGAAGACGATCGGTACGAACGTGTCCATCGGCCAGGCGACGACCCGCCCCGCGCCGTCTCCGCTGGCCAGGATCGAGCCGTCCGGGCTGATCGCCAGGGCCGAGACCCCCATCGTCGGGCCCGAGAGCGTCCTCAGCAGGGCCCGATCGGCGACCCGCCAGACCCGGATCGTCGAGTCCATCCCCGAGGAAACCATCGTCGCGCCGTCGGGGGTGAAAACCACGTTCGCCACGCGGTCCGAATGCCCCGATTGCAGGAGGATCTCGGGAGGCGTGCCGACGTCCCGGAGGGATTTCGGCCACAGGGTCCAGATCGGGCCGAGCCCGCCGGAGACCGAGAACCGCGAGGCGTTCAGGCCCCGATCGCCGTTGAGCGCATCGAGGCAAGCCAGGCCGTTCTTCGGCGCCGAGGCCGTGCCGAGACCCCGGGCGAGGGCGTCGTGAAACGGGTTCTTCCCGGTCGGACCGGCCGGCCTCCCGGACATCCACGCCGAGACGCCGGGCCAGCGGGTCAAGGTGGCGAGCATCCGATCGGAGATCGCCAACCGGGGCGGCAACGCCGCGTTGCCGGGCCCGGCGAACGCCTCGGGATGGGGGACGTCCAGCACCACGAGGGTCGGGTTCTCTCCCGACGAGGCCACGGCGTCCAGGGCCGAATCGAGGGCCCAGCCGGAGTCGCCCTGGCGATCGGTCGAGACGGCGAGGATGCGGCCGGAGTCCGCGTCCCGGCCCGGGAAGGCCCTGCCGGCGTAGTAGATCACCACGAAATCGCCGGGATGGAGGCGGGCGCGGAGCCAGTCCCGGCAGGCCCAATCCAGGTTCGCGCGGGTCGCCTTGATCGAGGCCGTCTGGGCGAGGGGGGCGCCGTGGGCCTCGGGCGCCGAGTCTTCCAGGGCGAGGATGTGCGAGGCGTCCCAGCCCGCCTTTTCGATCAGCAGCCGACGGAAGGCGCGGGGGTCGCGGTCCGAGCCGGCGAACAGGGCCGGATCGCCGGGGCGGCCGTCCTGGACCTTCACCCCCGCGACGATCGCCCAGGCCTGGGGGGCGTCGGCGGCGAGAGAGGGCCGCGATGAGCCGAGGGCGGCGAGGGCCAGGAGCGCGACGAGCCGGCGGGGGTGCATGGATCTCACCTTTGGGGGGAGTGGGGCTCGATCGGGGGGACCTCCCCAGGCCGCCGGGGCGACGGCGACGGCTCCGGCGATCACTTCCCCGTCTTCGGCAGCTCGACGGCCACGCGGAACCCCAGGTCATCCTGCTCCGGGTCCGACGTCGGGGCGTCCCCGGCAACGAAATCGCGGGCCATCAGCGAGAATTTGTCGGCCAGGGACCGGAACGATCCGCCCTTGACCACGAACTCGCCGGCCTTCGGGCCCGGGTCCCGGCACCATTCGCGGACGTTCCCGGCCATGTCGAAGAGGCCCTGCTTGGTCATGTCATCGGGATAATTCTTGACCTTGGTCGTCTTCGTGGGGACGCCGGTCAGGGTGTCGATGTTCGCCTTGCCGGACTCGGGTTCGAGCGGAGAGTCGTCGGACCAGACGTATTTCCGGTCGTATCGGCCCGCCGAACGCGCCGCGTATTCCCACTCCGCCTCGGTCGGGAGGACGCCGCCGACCCAGCGGGCGAAGTCCTCGGCCTGGGAGTGGGTCACTCCAGCGGCCGGGTGGAGCAGGATGGCGTCCTCCGGGACTTTCTTCTTGCGGAGCGCGTCCATCGGCGCCAGGAACGAGGCCGGCGGGTCGAGCTTCCTCGCCTGGTAGTACGCGAGCATCTGGCCGTTCGTGACCTCGGTCTCTCCCAGGGCGAAATCTCCCACGGTCTCCGGATGGGCGGCGGGGCCCTCGCCCATCACGAACTCCCCGCCGGGGATCGTGATCAGGCGGAGGCCGATCGCCGAGGACTCGCCCTTCGGGACGATCGCCGAGGGTCGGCCGTCCTTCGTGAACGTCGATCCCTTGGCCGCGGCGAAACCGGAGGGGAGCCCGGACGCCACCGGGACCGGCGTCCGTCCGGTTCCCCCGTCCTTCGACCTCCACAGCGCGAACATGGCCACGGCCAGCAAGAGCAAGGGGACCGCCACGAGCGAAACCACGAGCCACGTCGGGACGCCCGGCGGGGGCGGCGGCGGGGGCGGTTCCTCCTTCCTCGGCAGGGCCTTGCGGAAGAGCTCGGCCACCTCCCGGGCCGATGCCGGGCGGTCCTCGGGCTTCTTCTCCAGGCACTTCATCACGAGCTCTTCGACGCCCGGCGGGTACTGCACGGCCGGGTTCATCGCCGAGAACGGCGGAGGGGGCGCCGTGATCGTCTCGGCGATGATCCGCGAGGCCGGCCCGGTGAACGGGCGGAACCCGGTCAGGAACTCGTAGAGGATCACGCCGACGGAATACACGTCGCTCCGGGCGTCGGCCTTGCCGTCCACCTGCTCGGGGCTGGCGTAGGGGGGCGTCCCCATGAACATGCCGGTCATGGTGTGGACGTCGGACTCGACGCCCGTGCCCTCCAGGACCTTGGCGATCCCGAAGTCCAGGACCTTCAACTGCTCTCGGCCGAACGGGCGGTCGGCCAGGAGCATCAGGTTCGCGGGCTTGAGGTCCCGGTGGACGATCCCGAACTCGTGGGCGGCCTGCAGGACGTCGCAGAGCTGGTCGAGCATCCGGGCGATCCAGTCCAGGGGCTTCGGCTCCCCCCGGTGGATGATCTTGTCCATGCTGTCGCCGCGGACGTACTCCATGTCGATGAACGCCACGTCGCGTTCGGTCAACCGGGCGTCGTGGACGGTCACGGCGTTGGGGTGGTTGAACCGGGCCATCACCCGGGCCTCGCGGAGGAAGCGGCCTCGGGCGTGGGAGTCGTTGGAGATCCCGGCGATGATCAGCTTCAGGGCGCGATCGACGTTGAGCTCGCGGTGGGTGACGAGCCAGACGGCCCCCATCCCGCCGCGGCCCAGCTTCTTCTGGACGAGGTATCGGCCGAAGACGACCTGGCCGGGCTCGAACTCGCCGGTGGCCTCCAGCGTGTCCCAGAACGCGCCGGAGGGGCCGCCGACGGGCTTCTCTCCCGAGGGGGACGGCGAGGGCGAGGCCGCGCGATCGGCGTCGGACATCGGCCGGGTCGGCGGCGACGAGTCGTCCCAGCCGGCGGTCTCCGGGGTCGAGGGGAATTCCACGGTCGGCTGAGGCCCGGGGTCCCTCGGGGCGTGGCCGAACGGGGCCGTCGTCTCGGAGACCCCGGTGCCCGGCTGGACGGCCGTCTCGCCGAACTCCTCGGGCACGGCGGCGGCCGTCGGAGGCGTCGGGTCGTCGGCCCCGGGGGCGCCGTCCCGGCCGAGCTTGGCCGTGTTGTCCGAGTCGCCGTCATCGGCGGCGCCGTCGGTCCAGGCTGTCTCCGGGTCGCCGGTCATGGGGCGGTTCCGATCCCGACCGAAGGAATGGGCGAGGCCCGGGGGATCTCGGGAATACCCCCGGGCCGGGCCGTACATGATCGTGAAGGCCCCGGCTCGCATTGTACGAGGTGCGCGGCGGTCGCCACAACCGAAGGGGGCCGCCCGGCCGCCCGCCTTGCACCCGGGCGATCCCTGTGCGACGATTTTCCCCGCGAGAGACCGATCCTCGCGGACCGAAGCGGAGGCGGCGATGCCCGCGACGTATACCCAGGCCCATCGGGCCTTGATGCTCACCCCGCCGGCCCCCCTGGCCAAGGATGACCTCCTCCTGGTCGGGTTCCACGGCCACGAGGCGATCTCCTCCCTCTTCGCCTTCCATCTGGACCTCATGGGCGAGAACGGCAAGGCCGTCCCGTTCGACCAGGTCCTCGGCAAGAAGGCCACCGTGCAGCTCGGGCTGCCCAACGTCCCGCCCCGGTTCTTCAACGGGATCGTCAGCCGGATCGCCCAGGGACGCCGGGACCAGGACTTCACCCGCTACCAGATGGAGATCGTGCCCGAGGCCTGGCTCCTGACCCGCTCCGCCCGGAGCCGGATCTTCCAGCAGGTCACCGTCAAGGAGATCCTCGCCGAGGTCTTCGCCGGCTTCTCCGTCGACCTCCGCCTCAAGGGCCAGTACCAGTCCCGGGATTACTGCGTCCAGTACCGCGAGACCGACTTCAACTTCGCCAGCCGATTGATGGAAGAAGAAGGGATCTTTTACTACTTCACCCACGACGCCAAGAACCACGTGATGGTGATCGCCGACAGCCCGGACGTCCACCCCCAGCTCGGCGACGCGATCGTGTACGAGGAGCTCGAGGGCGGCGAGCGCGACGACCAGCGCGTCTTCGACTGGGACAAGGCCCAGGAGCTCCGCTCGGGCAAGTTCACGCTCTGGGACCACTCGTTCGAGCTCCCCCACAAGCACCTGGACGCGGAGAAGACGCTCCAGGACTCGGTGACCGTGGGCAAGGTCACGCACAAGCTCAAGGTCGGGCCCGGCGAGAAGCTGGAGATCTACGACTATCCCGGCGAATACGCCCAGAGGTTCGACGGCGTGAGCCCCGGGGGCGGGGATCGGGCCTCGGACATCGACAAGATCTTCCAGGACAACACGAGGACCGTCGGCATCCGCGCCGAGCAGGAGGCCGCCCAGGCCCTGGCGATCCGGGGTGCGGGGAACGTCACGGCGTTCGTCCCCGGGGTCCGCTTCAAGCTCGCCCGCCACTTCGACGCCGACGGCCCGTACCTGCTGACCTCCGTCCACCACTCGGCGGCGGTCTCCAGCGACTACCGGTCCGAGGGCGAGGCCTACTCCTATCAGAACTCGTTCGGGGCGCTGCCCGCGGGCCTGCCGTTCCGGCCGGCGAGGGTCTCGCCCAAGCCGGTGATCCACGGGACGCAGACGGCCGTGGTCGTCGGCCCGGCGGGCGAGGAGATCTTCCCCGACAAATATTCTCGCGTGAAGGTGAAATTCCACTGGGACCGCTCGGATCATCAGCATATCGACGCGTCATGCTGGGTTCGCGTCTCCACCCCCTGGGCCGGCAAGCACTGGGGGATGATCCACATCCCCCGGATCGGCCAGGAAGTGGTCGTCGCCTTCGAGGAAGGGGACCCCGACCGCCCGTTGATCGTCGGCAGCGTCTACAACGCCGACATGATGCCGCCCTACGACCTCCCGGCGAACAAGACCCAGAGCGGGATCCAGTCCCGTTCCTCCAAGGGGGGCGGCCCCCCCCATTTCAACGAACTGCGGTTCGAGGACAAGAAGGGCTCGGAACAGGTCTTCTTCCACGCCGAGAAGGACTTCGTCCGCGAGGTCGAGAACAACGACACCCTGACCGTCGGCATCCCCGGCGACTCGCTGAAGGAAGGCAACCAGGCTTCCACCATCTACAAGGACCGGACCGCGACGATCCTCCACGGCAACGAGCTCCTCACCGTGAAGGAGGGGAACCGGACCGTGGAGGTCACCCAGGGGGACGACCTCCACCACGTGAAGACCGGCAACCGCACCGTGAACGTGGACACCGGCAACGATTCGCACACCATCAAGACCGGCAACCGCTCGGTCGAGATCGGCATGGGCAACGACTCCCTCCTGATCAAGATGGGCAACCAGACGACCAAGCTCAACCTGGGCCAGAGCACGACCGAGGCGATGCAGTCGATCACGCTGAAGGTCGGCCAGAGTAGCCTCGTGATCGACCAGATGGGCGTGACGATCAAGGGGATGATGATCTCGGTCGAGGGGCAGGTCCAGACGTCGGTCAAGGGCCTCATGACGCAGATCAACGGCGACGCGATGCTGACGGCCAAGGGCGGGATCACGATGATCAATTGAGAGTCGGGTGCCGGAAAGGCACCTTCTTCCTGCCTGGAGGTTGCGTTCATCGAAGATGGTGCATTTCATGCACCCTACGGCATGGGGAACTTCCGGGAACGGGACGAGGTTCGACGCGAATGGCCGAGACGGTCTGGAAACACGTGGAGGCGAAGACGGCGGCGGAGGTCTGCGGGGCGTTCACCCCGGAGCCCGAGTCGCGGGCCCTGCTCCGCGACGAGGACACCCCCCGCTCGTTCTTCGCGAGCCTGGCGAAGGCCGGTCACCACCCCGACGCCGTCCGCGTCCTCGCCCATGCGCTGCCGAAGCGAGAGGCCGTCTGGTGGGCCTGCCGGTGCGTGAAGATGGCCTCGGGCGACCCGCCCGAGCCGGGCGTGGCCGAGGCGTTGGAGGCGATCCAGCGATGGGCCGCCGACCCGACCGACGCCCACCGGCGCGCCGCGATGGCCGCCGGGGAGGTCCTCGGGATGAACACCCCGGCCGGCTGCACGGCCGCCGCCGCGTTCTTCAGCGGGGGGAGCCTCGGGCCGGCGAACCTGCCCGAGATCCCGCCCGGCCCGTGGCTGACGGCCCGGGCGGTCGTCGGCGCCGTGATCCTCGCCGCCGTCTCGCCCGACGCCGCGAAGGCGCCCGAGAAATTCGCCGCGTTCCTGGCCAAGGGCTCGGAGGTCGCCGACGGGGCCGACCGCTGGGCCGATCCCGAGAAGCCGGAAGAAGCCCAGGCGCCCGCCCCGGCCGCCCCGGGCGATCGCCCGGCCGCCCCCAAGATCGCGCCCCCGCCCCAGATCGCGCCGGCGTCCCGACGCCCCGCTCCGGCCCCTCCCCGAGGGTTCTTCAAGGAGTCCTGACCATGGGCATGCCCGCCGCGCGGATCACCGACATGCACGTCTGCCCGATGCTGACCGGGATCGTCCCCCACGTCGGGGGGCCGATCCTGCCGCCCGGAGGCATGCCGGTGCTGATCGGAGGGCTGCCGGCGGCGCGGGTCGGCGACATGCTCGTCTGCGTGGGGCCGCCCGACGTGATCGCCCTGGGCAGCTTCACCGTCCTGATCGCCGGGATGCCCGCGGCCAGGATGGGCGACCTGACGGCCCACGGAGGGGCGATCATCCTGGGACACCCCATGACCCTGGTCGGCTGAGGCCCCCTTCCCCGAGGAGATCCCATGCCCTCCTACAAGTCGGCGACACCTCACGGGACCGGCCCTCGCGGCGGTCAGCCCGGGAACCGGCTGCTCAGCCGATCGGTCATATCCACGAACTATTTCGGCGACATCAGCTTCCCCGGGACGCCCGAGCAGCGATCGATCGCCGTGGACATCCTCCAGTTCGGCCTGGACCTCGGCGGGATCTTCGAGCCCACGCCGTTCTGCGACATCTCCAGCGGCCTGATCTCCCTGGGCCGCAAGGAGTGGCTGAACGCGGGCATCAGCGCCCTGAGCATCATCCCGTACATCGGCGACCTGGCGAAGGTGGGCAAGCTGCCGAAGTATCTCAACACGATCCGCAAGGCCGTCCGGCTGGCCTCCGAGGACGCGAAATTCGCCGAGCACCTCCGCCCCCTGTTCCTCCGGCTCAAGACCCTGCTGGCCGATCTCCCGCCCAAGGCCCTGCCCGAGGCGGCCCGGGGCACGATCGCGCAGATCAAGGCGGAAGTCGATGGGTTCCTCAAGGGGGCTAAGGTCGCCGAGGGGCCGATCACCAAGATCCTGGCGAGGCTCCCGGAGGGACTCAAGAAGCCGTTCGAGAAGGCCCTCGGCCTCCCCCTGATCCGCAACCCGAGGAAGCTGGCCAAGCACCACGGGCCGGTCTCCGAGAAGGCCCTCCTCGAAGAGATCCTCCGCACCGAGAAATCCGAGAAAAAAGGCTTCGAGCTGGTGAAGAAGGGCGACCACAAGATGGCGGGCAAGGGAGAATCGAGCGACGTCTACCTGAGAAAAGTCCTCGGCGAGGACGGCAAGACCTATTACGAGGCCATCCGGATCGACCGCAAGCTTGAGAACACGGCCCTGCGTCACGGGACGATCGACGCCGCTTCGCGAGAAGAGGGCGTCCGGGGAGGAATCCAGCTCCGGAATGAGGCGGAACGGGCCGCGACCCGGGCCGAGATCCAGGCCGAGGGGGTGGCCCCGAGGCGGGTCCATCATTCCCTGGGAGAGACGCTGGACCCGCTGACCGGCCACCCCTACTCCACGCCCGAGATCGCCGGCCACCTGAACGCCGGGAGGGCCTACAAGGGGGATTTCTCCCACTGGCACCACGAGACGTTCCCCGCCTCTCCCGAGAACCTCGAAGCCTACCTGAAGCCCGGGGCCAAGGTGAACGGCCTGAAGAAGCTGGACTCCGGCGGCGAGGTCGTCAACGAGAGCGTCCTGAAGCACCGGGGCTGGTCCCGCGAAGAGATCCCCGGCATGCCGAAGAAATCGCGAGAGCAGGCCGAGGCCGTCCAGGAGGCCGTCGATCAGCATCTCAAGGAGACGAAGGAGCGTCTCCAGAAGGAGTGATTCGGCCTTCGATCGCTACTCCTCGTCCTCCTCGGCCCCCTTCAGGTCGTCGGGCTTCAGGCCCATGTGCCGGGCCACGGCGACGAGCTGGTTCTGCACCTCGAAGACCGCCGGCCTCGCCTCCGGGCTCGGGCGGAGGCAGGCCATGATCGCCTCATTGAGCGTCCCGGGAATCTCCGGGGCGAGCTTCATCGGCGGCCGGATCTTGCCCCGATAGCCCAGGTCCATCTCCTCCGACCCCGGGAGGCCGGCATTGTTCACGTAATGGCCGGTGAACATCCGGTACATGGTCGCGCCGAAGTTGTACAGGTCCGTCTTCTCATTGATCACCTTGTCCCGGGCCTGCTCCGGGGCCATGTATTGCGGGGTGCCCTGGACCCGGTTCTTCTCCTGGCCCTTGATCCAGGCCGTCCCGAAGTCGATCACCTTCACCTCGCCGTTCTTCGAGAGCATGAGGTTCCCCGGCTTCAGGTCGCCGTGGAACACCCCCCGCCGGTGCATGTGGGCGAGCGCGGACGCCACGTGGATGAACATCAGCACGAGCTGGCCGCGCTCGGGCATCTCCAGCTCGTCCAGGGTCCGGCCGTCGACGAACTCCATCAGCAATTCCACGCTCGCGGTCTTGAACCAGGCCTTCTTCACCCGACTGTCATGGATCTTCAGGATGCTCTTGTGATTGAGCCTCTGCGCGACCTCCGCTTCCTGAAGCGCCTGGTCAATATAGATATCATCCTCGGCCGACGCCCGCTTGACGACTTTCAAGGCATAGTAGCCGCCTTTTTTAACGTCGTTAATCTTGAGGATCGTGCTCCCGGCGCCGGTACCGAGCGGGCCGACGACCCGATATTGCATGTCCGAGAGCTTCAGGACGGGCGCGGTGGTCTCTGGCATGACCGACCTCAGCCGCGGATGATCCGACGTCGATCGTCACGCGGAACGGTAGAGGGATCGAGCAATCCCCCGGGCGGGACGCCGGTCCGGGCCCCGGGGCTCCTGGCGACGGTCGGGAGCGGTGGGTGCTCCCGAGTATGGATGGAACCCAGGGTAATGCCTCCCGACCGGCGAATCAATCCTCGGGCCGTCGACCGCCATGCCGTTTTCCGCCTGATCGGGCGAGATGCCGGAACTTCGCCCCGGGCCCCGAGTTCCGCGACCGGGGCCCGGCGGCCCCGGATCGTCGCCTCATCCGACCGAACCCCAGTCCGGCCCATGAGTTCGGCCTCCCTGGCCGGCCCGGGGCGGAAATCGACCCGAGCACGACGCCCCGGGCGCCTATGCTGAAGGGCAGACCGGACCGCGTCCTCACCCGGGAGACCCCTCGACGATGACCGAGACCGCCGCCTTCCCCTCGGGCGATCCGGCCCGCCCCCTGGGACGGATTCCCAGCGGGATCTTCATCCTGACCTCACGAAACGGCGATTTCCGCACCGGGATGCTCGCCAGTTGGGTCCAGCAGGCCGGGTTCGAGCCGCCGATGGTCAGCGTGGCCATCCGCCGCGACCGCTTCCTGGTCGATTGGCTGGCGGAGAATGGCCGATTCACGCTCAATCAGGTCGCGGCCGGGGACAAGGCCCTGCTCCGCCACTTTGCCCGAGGCTTCGAGCCGGGCCAGGAGGCGTTCGAGGGGCTGGACGTCCGCGAGACCGAGGGCGGGATCGTCCTGGCCGATGCGCTGACCTACCTCTCGGCCGAGGTCGCCGGCGCGATCGACGGCGGAGACCATCGCGTGATCCTCGGCCGGGTCCTCGACGGCGCGATCCTTGCGACGGACTCCGAGCCGATGGTCCACCTCCGCAAGACGGGCCTGCATTATTGAGGGGGGGAGATGAACCGCCAAGACGCCAAGATCGCCAAGGGCAGAGGAGAGGAAGAGGAGGAAGAGACCAAGAGGAAGAGGTTCAAAACACAGATGGCGCAGATTTGAAAGGAAATTTCGTTTTAGATCTGCGTCATCTGCGTTTTGAACTCCCTCCTCCTCTCCTCTGCCCTTGGCGACCTTGGCGTCTTGGCGGTTAGCCTCCCCCGCTTCCAACGAATCCGGGCCCAACCGCTCGCAAGAGGGGCCGGATCGGGTATCATCGATATCCTGGGCTGTCGCATCGTTCCCCCCGGAAGCCTTTCCATGACCGTGCCCGAGGGAGGATCGGTCACCCGGCTGATCCAGGACTTCCGCGGGGGCGACTCGTCGGCCTTCGAGGAGCTCTGGCGACGGTATTTCGATCGCCTGGTGGCGATGGCCTCGAAGCTGACGAGGAACCAGGGGGAAGACGCCGCGCTGGAGGCGTTCAACAGCTTCCATCGGCGGGCCCGCCGGGGCGATTTCCCGAACCTGGACGACCGCGACGATCTCTGGGTCCAGCTGATGACGCTGACCCGCCAGAAGGTCATCGACTTCCGCCGCCGGGAGCGCACCTTGAAGCGAGGCGGAGGGGTCGTCACGGTCCGGGAGGCCGACTGGCTCGGCGAGGAGGGGGACGAACCGCCCCTGGCCGAGGTCCTGGGCCGCGAGCCCGAGCCCGAATTCGCCGCGATGATGACCGAGCAATGCCGGACCTTGCTCGATCGACTCGGGGACGACACGCTCCGGGAAATCGCCCTGATGAAGATGGGGCTGAACACCCACAAGGAGATCGCCGACCGCTTCGGCCGCTCCCTGAGCTGGGTCAATCGCAAGCTCGACCTGATCCGCACCATCTGGGGGGCGCCCTCGCCGTGAGCATCGCCTCCGACCGCCTGCTCGCCACCGTGCCCTGGGAGTGGAAGTGCCGCGTCAACGACGTGTGCGACCGCTTCGAGGACGCCTGGAGGGACGGCCGATCGCCCCGGGTCGAGGACTTCCTCGCCGATCCGGCCGTGCCCCCGGCGCGCCGCGCGGCCCTGCTCGGCGAGCTCCTGAAGCTCGAACGCGAGCTCCGGCAGGCGGGCGGGGAGAAGCCCGGCGCGTCGGAATACCTCGCGAGGTTCCCGAGCTACGGCGTCGTGGTCCGAGGCGTGTTCGGCGAGGACCGCGTGGGCGATTACGACCTGATCGCCCCGATCGGCGAGGGGGGGATGGGCGTCGTCTACCACGCCCGCCATCGCGGGATCGGCCGCGAGGTCGCCCTGAAGATGATCCGCGCGAACTACCTGGACGACTCCTCGGCCGTGGACCGCTTCCGCCTCGAAGCCCAGCTCGCGGCGAGGCTGGAGCACGAGGGGATCGTCCCGGTTTACGAGACCGGGCAGTCCGGCGGCCAGCATTTCTACGCCATGAGGTTCATCGCCGGTCAGAGCCTCGCCGAGGTCATCGGCCGTCGCCCGATCGACCCCATCCGGGCCGCGAACTACCTCGAAGCGGTGGCCCGGGCCGTCGATTTCGCCCACACCCAGGGCGTCCTCCACCGCGATCTGAAGCCCCGGAACATCCTGATCGACGCCTCCGACCGCGCCTTCGTGACCGACTTCGGCCTGGCGAAGGTGCTGGGGCAGGGGCCCGGCGCCACCCGGACGACGGACAACCTCGGCACCCCCCCGTACATGTCGCCCGAGCAGGTCCGCGACCCGTCTCGCGCCGGCGTGGCCAGCGATGTGTACAGCCTGGGCGCGACCCTCTACGAGACGCTCACCGGCCGACCGCCGTTCGTCGCCGAGAGCCCGGTCGAGGTCCATCGGATGGTCCTGGACGAGGAGCCGGTGCCCCCTCGGAGCCGTGAGCCGAAGTGCCCGCGGGACCTCGAGACGATCTGCCTGAAATGCCTCGAAAAGGAGCCGGCGGGCCGCTATCCCTCGGCCCTGGCGCTGGCCGAGGACCTCGCCCGGTATCGCCTCGGGACGCCGATCCTCGCCCGGCCGGTCGGGCCGATCGAGCGGTGCCGCAAGTGGGCGAGGCGTCACCCCACGGCCGCCGCCCTCGTGGCGGTCAGCCTGCTCGCCGCCGCGGCCCTCGGCGCCGTGGTCCAGGCGAGGCGGACCAACGCCGTCCTGGACCGCAGCTACCATCAGGCGAGGGAGGCCGTCGATGCCCTGGCGAAGTTCGGCGAGAAGAGGCTGGCCGACCAGCCCGCGCTGAAGTCCGAGGTGCTCGATATCGCGCTCAAATATTACGACCAATTCTTGAGAGAACGCGGCGACGACCCCGCGCTGGCCGAGGAGCTCGCGGCCACGTTCACCCGGGTCGCCCGGCTCCGGAACGCCCTGGGGGCGAGGGCCAAGGCCCTGGAAGCCTATCAGCATGCCCTGACGATCCGTCGAGGGCTGGCCCGCCGATCGCCGGGAGACCGCTCGGCCCGCGCCGACGTGGCGGACACCTTCCACGAGATCGGCATCCTCGAACGGGCCCTGGGGAGGCCGTCGGCGTCGATCGCGTCGTATCGCGAGGCCCTGGCGATCCGCGAGGCCCTCGTTCAGGACGACGCCGACTGCCGGGCCGTCCTCGAAGGGATCGGGCCTCGCGAGCTCTCCCCGTCGCAACGGGGGGCCCTGGCCGACCTGGCGAGGAGCCATGGCTACATCGGCGACTGGGAGCGCGAGGAGGGCCGCCCGGACGATGCCCGCGCCTCGTATGAAACCGCCCGACGGCTCCGGGAGGCCGTCCTCGCCGCCGATCCGAGCGACCCGGTGGCCATGCTCCAGGTCGGTCGGAGCGAGAACAACAGCGGCATCCTCGACCGCGAGTCCGGCCGTCCCGAACGCGCGATCGCCGATCACCGCCGGGCCCGGACCCTCCAGGAAGCGCTGGTGGCGATCGGCCCCGGGGCGTCGCGGGCCCGGCTCGAAGCGATCGGCCGGGCCTCGGGACGAGATCCGGAATACGACCACGACGACTTCCGCGCCGATCTCGCCGCGACGAGGAATTATCTCGGGGTCCTGCTGACCGAGGCGGGGCGGACCGACGAGGCCCTCGCCGAGCACGAGAAGGCGGGGGCCATCCTCGACGCCCTGGCGACCGAGCACCCCGGCCTCTCGCGGTTCGACCCCGATCGGGCCTGGACCCGCACGTATCTCGGCGCCCTGCGAGGCTCCCGGGCCGAGCTCGACGACGCCCGGGCCCTCTTCGAACGGCTCCTCGCCGAGAACCCGAACCTCCCCAGGCTCCGGGCCGGCCTCGCCCGCAATCGGGCCGAGACCGCCGCCCTGGCGAAGAAATCGGGGCGGATCGAAGAGGCCCAACGCCTCCTCAAGCTCGCAAGACAGGCCCAGCAAGCCCTCCTCCGCGAACAACCCCGCAATTTCGATTACCGCAAGGACCTGGAGAGGACGGAAGCCCTGTAGGGTGCATGAAATGCACCAAACACGCGGCGGTTGTCGGCCGCAGCGGGTTGGTGCATTTCATGCATCCGACAAGGAGTTTTCCCCCGAGATCACTTCGAACCGAGGTTCGCCCCGCCGTTGCGCTGGACCAGGGCCCGGTCCAGGGCCTTCTCCACCTCGGCGGCCTTGCGGATCTTCCGGTTCACGACCTTCCCCTGGCCGTCCACCAGGATCATCATCGTGGTCGAGTAGATGCCCATCTCCTGGGCGGGCCGGCTCTCCATGCCTCCCGGCTCGAAGATCGTGCTCCAGGGGACCGAGGCGGCCTTGAGGAAGTCGTCGAGGGTCGCCTTGTCGTCGTCCAGGCTCACGCCGAGGACGTCGAACCCCTTGGCCCCGAGCTTCTCCCTGATCGCCGAGAGCTCCTGAAGCTCTTTCTGGTCGGCCGATGAGCCGGCCCGGAAGTAGACGACCACGAACGTCTTGCCGCGGAGGGCGTCGGTGCCGGCGGGCTTGCCGTCGGTCCCCTGGCCGACCACTCGCAGGGGCTTGCCGTCGAGGTCCATCCGCTTCAGCGCGCCGACGGCCTTCTTGCCGGCCTCGGTCGTGGGGTGGTCCTTGGCGAGCCGTTGATACCACGTCTTCGCCGCGTCCTCGTCGCCGTTGAACTCGCTGAGGCTGGCGAGCTGGATCAGGACGTCCGGCGCCTCGTCGGCCTGGGGGAAGTCCTGGAGGTATTTTTCGAAGTTCTTGAGGTACGTCTTCTGGGCTTCGAGGTAGTTCGCGCCCGGCTCGTCCATCTCCATCTCGAACTGGACGAGGATCTTGCGATAGGCGGCATACGAGCCGACCTTGCCGCCCTGGGCGACGAACTTGTCGATCGTGGCCATGCCGTCGGGGAGCTGGCCGGTGCGGATCGCCTCGGCGAGGTTGCCGATGACCTGCTTGGTATAGGTGAGCTTCTCGGTCGGTTCGGTCGCGGCCGAGATCACCGCGTAGAGCAAGCGGGTCCGGGCGATGTTCCACTCGGCCACGGCCTTCTTGCCGGCGTCGGGGCCCGGAGGCCCGGCCTGGTCGAACTCGGTCAGGGCCTTGACCGCGGCCTCGAACTTCGGATCGTGGGGCGGCGTCACCCCGCCGATCGCTCCGCCTCCGCTGAGGAGGTCCGTCCTCAGGCTCACCAGCGCCCCGCCCACGGGATTGGCCGGGTCGATCGCCTGCGGGAGATCCAGGAACTTCCAGGTCTCGCCCACGCGGATCACGTCGGCGGCGCTCAGGAAGGCCATCTTGGCGGCCTTCTCGGGCGTCGTCCCCTCGGCCGGGGCGGGGAAGATCAGGGCGTTCTCGTACAGGAGGATTTCGGACTTGAGGCCCGGCGCCGAGTCCTCGGGGATCACGTGGGGCATGGCGCCGTCGAACCTCGCCCACTCCGTCGCGGCCGTCCAGCCGACGAGCTTGCCTCGAAGCGCCGCCAGGGCCTTCACTCGCCCCTCGGCCGCCGTGGCGACCCTCTCGACCGTCTTCGCCGGGGCGCCGATGGCCTGGAGATCCTCGGGCGTCGCCATCACGGTGGCGAGCAGGTCGGGGTCATTGGCCACGACCGCCTGGACGAGCACCTTGCTGGCTTCCTCGGCCGAGATCCGGCCCCAGCCGACGATCCGGGAGGTCCGGCCGCCCCCCTTGAGCTCCTCGGGGCGGACCTTGGCGACGCGGGTGCCGTTGGAGTTCATCCATCGGACCTCGTCGAGGCTGCCGTCCTCGTCGGAATCGACCTCGCGATAGACCTCGAAGCCGTCCTGGTAGTAGCTCCACTGGTCCAGGTGGGTGCTCGGCTTCTTCTCGCCGTCGCGCTGGGTCTTCTGGCCGTTGGTGTCGAGGAACTTGCGGAGGGTTCGGCCCTGGCCGTCCTTGAGGATGAACCCCTTGGTGCTGGAATCGACCTTGCACGCCTCGACGGCCGCCTTGACGGCCGGGTCGTTCCCCTTCAGGGCCGAGGCGGGCAGGTCGTATTCGACCCCCTTGAACACCGGGTTGTACCGGGTCAGGAGGAATTCCGGGGTGATCTCCTGGGCGAGCGCCAGGGCCGGGACCAGCCCGAGCGCCGAGAGCATCACCGCCGAGGTCCGAAGCGAAGCCCGCATCGGCGTCTCCTTGTTCTTGCGTGCGATCGTCCTCGCCGAGGCTCCGCCCCGGCGATCCCCGCCGCCTCTCCGGCGCGGGGGGCCTTCCGTCGGTCTTGTAAGAAGCGACTCGCGACCCGGTCAAACTTGCAACGAGCCGTCGCCGGATCGTCGCATCCGTCCCCGTCGTCGCGATCGCGGTCCCTTGCATTATCGGCAGGACCGGCCCCCGTCTGAAGCGATGGCGACCCACCCGGCCCGAACGTCTGCAGACGCAATGCCATCGACGAGCACAGATCGGTTCGACGGCCTCCCGGGTGGCATGCCCACACTGACGTGGGCATGTCCTCGGTCCGGCGTTGTCCGAAGACATGCCCACGCCGACGTGGGCATGCCACTCGGATAACCCTTTCCTCCTACTCCACCGGGCTTGCCGACGTCCCCCGGGCGAAGGCGGGATCTTGCGGGGCCTCGTAGGCGATGGCGAGTCCGGGCGTCTCGACCTTCCGCGACCCCTCGGCCAGGGAGGTCATCGCCGAGTCGAGGATCCCTCCCGTGAGCAAGGTCCGCCGGACCGGATACGGCGGCGTCCCGGTCGCCAGGAAGGCTTCGAGGGGCCGGCTCAACGCCGTGAAGAAGTTCGCCCCGGGCGGCGCCGGCAGCGTGAACAGGCAGGATTCGGCCTTCGGGCGCCCCTCCACCCGCCCGGCGAACGTGAAATCGGCGACGTGGCCGTTCAGCAGGAGGACCGCCGCCTTCAGCCCGTCGCGATATTCGACCACGAACGCGGTGGGATTGGGGCAATTCACGCGGATGTCGCCCGGGTTGAGCGTCTCGCTCCGACCCAGGGCGTTCTCGAGCAGGTCCCACGACCAATCGCCCCGGTCGCCGGCCTCCCAGACGGCCTGGCCTCTCACGGCCGTGACGCCCTTCACGCCGGTCTCGCCGCCGGGACGGCGCTCGACGAGGCCCTGGAGCGTCTCCAGCGCATGGAAGCCATAAATCTCGTCCGGGCCATAGCCTGCGACGAGCGCTTCGCGATACGTCGTGCCGAGCGGAGGGTCATACTCCGGCCTCCTCCACGTGACCGGCAGGCTCGAACCGGCCATCAAGGGGCAATGGAGCCGCTCGGCCGTCTCGACCATCGTGCGGGCCTTCTCGGGGTCGTAGGAGAGGTGCTTGTCGATGAAGATCGGCACGCCCCGGCCCGACTTCGCCACGACGTCGGCCACCTTCTCGAACATCTCGAACCTCGGATAGAGCTTCTGGCCCTTGCCATTGCTCGGGTAGTCGCCGTGTTCGCCGATCAGGAGGACACCCTCGACGGAAAGCTTGCCCGTCCCGAGCGTGAGGGCATCGGCGACCGTCGGCGACTCGCGGACGCCGAACCGGCGGGCGAGGTCATGCCCCACGTCGTTCGCCGGCTTCTGGTCGCACCAGAGCGAGGCGACCTCGAAGGCCGGCTGATGATGGTTTCCCTTCCACTGGTAACCCCAGAGCATCCGGCCGACGATGTGGTAAGCGTGGCTCATGGGGAAATACGCGGTGACGACGGCGGCGATCTTCTTCCGGGCAATCCCGGGAGGATGCGGGGGAGGGATCGACCGGGGATGATCGTCGGCCCTCGAGGGGGATCCGAACGCGCCCAGGCCGAGGGCGGCGGCCCCCTCCAGGAAGAGGCGGCGGGACGGATTCGGCGAGAGGCCCGGTGTCTGGCGTCTCATGGCGGAATTCCTCGGCGAGTTCGGATACGACCAAATCGGCCCCGCGCATGACTTTAGGGATGGACGGCCGCGAACGCAACGACCTGGCCTTGACACCCCGGCCGATCGGCGTAGCCTATTGCGTTGGGGCAGGCCGCTCCAACCGCCGAAGGACTCGCCGGGCCCTCAGGATCGGGGCCTCCGCTCAACCGGGACGAGTGCATCATGGATCGACGCATCCTCGTGGTCGACGACAGCGAGCTGACCTGCCAGCAGATCTCCAACCTGCTGGCCCGGGACGACCGACGGATCAAGGTCGTCCACGACGGCTCCACCGCCCTGGAGTGGCTCGTCGAAGGGAATTTCTCGCTGGTCTTGACCGACCTGCAACTCCCCGGGATCGGCGGGCTGGACCTGATCCGCGAGATCCGGGCCAAGAACCTGCCGATCCCGGCCATCGTGATGACCGGATACGCCTCGATCGCCACGGCCGTCGAGGCGATGCAGCTCGGCGCGTACGACTACCTGACCAAGCCGCTCGATCCGGTCCGCCTGGAAGTCCTCGTCGATCAGGCGCTCAAGGACCGGACGCTCCAGGACGAGGTGGCGGCCCTCCGCCGGGGCCTCCACCGCAAATTCTCCTTCCACAACCTCTTCGGTCGCAGCGCCCGGATGCGTGAGGTGTTCGCCCGGGTCGCCCGGGTGGCGCCGTCGGCCTGCACGGTCCTGATCACCGGAGAGACCGGCACCGGCAAGGAGCTGGTGGCCCAGGCGATCCACGACGCCGACCCCGCCCGACGGTCCGGCCCGATGATCGCCGTGAACTGCGCCGCCCTGCCCGAACAACTGCTCGAAAGCGAGCTGTTCGGCCACGAGAAAGGGGCCTTCACCGGCGCCGACCGCGTGAAGAAGGGCCGTTTCGAGCTGGCCCGAGGCGGCACGCTGTTCCTGGACGAGGTCGGCGAGATCCCCCTGGGGATGCAGGCCAAGCTGCTCCGCGTGTTGCAGGAGGGTCGGTTCGAGAGGGTGGGCGGGTCGGAGTCGATCGAGGCCAACGCCCGGGTCGTCGCCGCCACGAACGTGGACCTCCCCTCCGCCGTGGCCGAGGGCAAGTTCCGCGAGGATCTGCTCTATCGCCTGAACGTGGTGACGATCGACCTCCCTCCGCTCCGTGAACGCCCCGAAGACATCCCCGTCCTCGTGAGCCACTTCCTCAAGAGGCTGGAAGAGCGTCGCTATCCGGCGAAGACCTTCGCCCGGGAGACCTTCGCGAGGCTGGCCCGCTACGAATGGCCGGGGAACGTCCGGGAGCTGGAGCACCTGGTCGAACAATTGCTGCTGACCAGCCCGAGGGCCCAGATTGCCCCGGAGGACCTGCCCGCCCACCTCGTGGCCACGAGGGAGGAGCCGTTCTCGCTCGACTTCGACCTCCTCCGCCCGCTCCAGGAGATCACCTCCGAGCTGACCGAGCGGGTCGAGCGGGCGTATCTCCTGCGAGTCCTCGAGAAATACCGGGGCCGGATCGACCGGATCTCCGAGCACTGCGGGCTGTCCCGGCGGAGCATCAGCGAGAAGCTCCGGCGATATCGGATCGACAAGGCCGACTTCAAGCCCCATCTGGCCCGCCGCCGCGAGATGGCGCTGGACGAATAGCCCGCGACCGGCCCGAAAAAATTCCGGATCGTCGGATTTTCTTCGCCACCGGACCGCCCGAGGATGGTTTCATGAATGGAGACGTGGTCGGAGGGCCCGTCTCCCCAACCGGGCGCCATTCCCTCCCTCTCCACTTTTCTCGCGGAGGCGAACCGTGAAGCGGTACCTCATTCTGGCGTTCCTGGGCGTTCTCCTGGCGGCCGTGCCCGATTCGGCCTTCGCCCAGAGGAGAGGCCGGTCCAATAGCCCCGGGATGACCCCGTACGGCCCGGAATTCAGCCCCGCGGAGTGGAAGCAGGCCGGCGGCAATCCCATGATTTATGAACAGATCATGGAACAAAAGATGATGGCCGCCCAGCAGAAGGCCATGCAGCAAGAATACCAGGCGATGGTGAAGCAGCAGCAGGCCTACCAGAAGTGGATCAAG
This sequence comes from uncultured Planctomycetota bacterium, assembly GCA_963737655.1. GTDB lineage: Bacteria > Planctomycetota > Planctomycetia > Isosphaerales > Isosphaeraceae > JAQGHR01. The sequence goes on from CAVTTN010000002.1 coordinate 1,899,537, forward strand.
GACCAGGCCGCCAAGAAGGCCAAGGGCCAGGCCACCGACCCGATGTACGACCAGATGCTCGCCCAGGAAGCGGCCGTCCAGAAGGCCCGGGACGAGGCGATCGCCAGGGCCGCCGCGAAGAAGGCCAAGAAGAAGAGCACCTCGAAGTCGGCGGCCAGCAAGTAGAACGAGTCTCGACCTGCCGCCGAACCGTTCCTGCCCGACCAGCAAGGCCGCGTCCTCGAGGGGCGTCTGGCGTCCTGCCCGCAAACGTGAGGGCAGGACACCAGACGCCCTCGTTCCGGTCGGTCTACTCAGGCCGAGGTGGCGACCAGGTCGTCGATCAGCCTCTCCAGGAGTTCGCTGGTGAACTGGCAGGGGACGGCCTGGCGGCTCCGGGCGGATTCATCGAAGGCGAGCCGCGCGAGCTTCAGGATTCCCGAGCGGTCGATGCGGACCTCGTAATAGGTCCGTCGGCCGTTCTTCGACGAGGGGGCGCCGCTCTTGAGGACGACCTCGCCGCCGAGGGCGTCGGCCTCGATCAGGGCGAGCGGCTCCATCAGGTACGTCAGGCGGGCGGAGAGGCGCTGGCCCCACGCCTTGAGGTCGTCCAGGGGCAGGCCGTCGCGGCCGGTGGCGGCGAAGGTCAGCCCGTCGCATTCGATCCCCATCGGGGTCGCCAGGAGGATCGGCAACTCCAGGCGGTGCGAGCCATCCTCGGCGTGGACGGTCGCCGGGGCCGGGGCCCCGACGAGTTCAGCCACTCCGGCGGCGGTCTTTCTGCTCAGGCTCATGGCCGGTACCTCCCAGGGGCCGGATCGTGTGGTCCGACCCGTCGAAAGACAAGAGGGTCGTCCGCCCGTCCACCGAGGTCTCCAGGTGGACCGGGCGGGTCCAGAGGCGGTTGAGGTGCCGCAGGGTGTCCTGCGCGTAGTCCAGCTTCAAATCGATCCCGAAGTGCTCCTGCTGGAGGTAGAGCTCGCCTCGGTTCCGGTAATTCCCGTCCTTGACCCGGATGATCGGCTGGCCGAAGTTCGTGAGCTGGAACAGGAGGCGGTCCTTGATCTTCTTGAACTCGCGACTCTCGATCTCGTAGGTCTCGTGCTGGTCATTGTACCGGAAGCTGAACATGTTGTGGCGGCGGCAGAAATCCACCGTCAGGAACGTGTCGATGAAGGTCACATCGGAATGGATTTTGCGGACTTCGTAGATCTTCTGGCGGCCAAGCCCCAGTTGCTTGTCCCATTTCCGGCGGGTTTCGTAGTTGTCGCACTCGTCGTACTCCGGGCCGAACTGGCCGCGGTCCCAGCGTTCCTCGATGTCCCTCAGCAGCTCGATGCCGAGCTTGTACGGGTTCAACCGCCCGGGGCTGGTGGCCATCGTCCCGGAGTGGTGGTCGGCGTAATCGACGACCTCCGAGTGGTCGAGGATCCGGGTCGTCATGATCGTCGAGTGCCAGAACGACGCCCAGCCCTCATTCATGATCTTCGTCTGGCCCTGGGGGGCGAAGTAGTACGCCTCCTCCCGGACGATCGACAGGACGTCGAGCTGCCAGGCGTTGAGCGGGGCGTGCTCCAGGAGGAACAGGAGGACGTCGCGCTCGGGGTTCTCGGGGAACTGCTTGGACTTCTGCTTGTCGGCCTCCCGCTTCTTGGCCTGCTCCTTCAGGAACGCGGGCGGGTTGATGAACTCGTCCATGTACTTCTTGCTGGCGAACTTCTCGGAGGCCGAGGAGTCGTCCTCCTCGGGCCGGAAGTCGTACCGGCTGACCTCGTCCCGCCTCTTGATGAACGGCGAGTGGGGGTCGATCAGGTTCTCCAGCGAGAGGCAACTGTCGATGAAGCTCTCGACGGCCTCCTCGCCGTGCCGGTCCATGTACGACCGGATGCGGTTGCCGTGGTTGGCCATCTCATCCATCATCTTACGGTTGGTTCGGCTGAAGCAGATGTTATTTTTGAAAAAATCGTTATGTCCGTAGACGTGGGCCATCACGAGCTTCTGGTCGACCCTCTGGTTGCACCTCAGGAGGTAGGCGTAGCAGGGGTCGTTGTTGATGACCATCTCGTAGATCTTCTGGAGGCCGTAGCGGTAGCCCTTGGAGAGCTGCTCGTACTCCATCCCGAACCGCCAGTGGGGGTAGCGGGTGGGGAAGCCGCCGAGCGCGGCGATCTCGGAGAGCTCGTCGTAGTCGAGGACCTCGAAGATCGTGTCGTAGAAGTCCAGCCCGAAGGCGCGGGCGTGGTCCTCGATCTCGGCCTGGAGCTCGCGGAGGTCGGCCGGGAGGTTGTGGTCGTTGATGGCGATCGTCATGGGACCGGTTCACCCCGAGAGGGAAGGCAAGATCACGCCTGGCTGACGAACTTCCGGGCCTCGGACTCGATCATGGCCAGGGGCACGAGGAACGGCTTCTTGAGGATCTCGAACTCGACCACGTCGCTGCCCGGGTCGCTCCGGTACGACCCGGCGAGCTCGCCGATGGGGGTCGAGGCGCGGAACGACCCGGAGTCGGGCGTCCCCTCGAACGAGCCATGCCGGCCCATCCGGTCGACGGCCCGGTCGAACAGGGCCCGGCGACGGTCGGGGTCGCTGGGATAGGGGACTCGGAACGTGGTCATGCAGTTCACCCTCGCATTCAGGGATGGTGTCGGGGGGCCAGGGTCGCCTGGACCCATCGGCGGACCTCCAGGATCCAGGCGGTCTCGTCGCCGAAGGGCCGTCGCGTCCAGTCGCCGATCCCGGTGGCCGTCAAGGAGGGCAGGACCCCGCTGTTCTCGCTCTCGGCATAACGGCCGTTCGGCCCGAGCCGGAAAATCTTGACGCCCGAGGCACGCCCGACCCAGACCTCGGGGACGCGCAGCCGCCGGTAGAATCCCAGGGCCCTGCGCGCCGGGTTCGTGTGGACGACCTCGATCGCCAGGTCGGGCGGCGGGTCGGTCTTCAGGTCGATCATCTTGCCGATCACGAGAGGGGCGCTGGGGATGTAATACGTCTCGTCCCCCTCGACCCCGGCCCGCTTCGCCCGCCGCCAGAGAGTCATCTGGCCGGTCGCCACGTGCGGGATGCTCAGGCCCGTGAGGACCTCCCCGACGAAGTAGCCGAGCCTCTTCTTCAACAACTCATGCGGCTGGGCGGGCGACACGAGCTGGAGGTTCCCGTCGAGATAGAAGATTTTTGGGACGGATCGCTCACCCCGGACCCGGAGCAACGTCAGGTAGCCTCGCCAGTCGATGTTGTGGAACTCGACCGGGGAAGAGGACGACACGAGGGTGAGGTCGCCGTCGAGATACATCATCTTGGGGCTGGATTTCTCCCCACGAAGCCGCAGCAGTGTCGTGTATCCTCGCCAGCCGATGCCGCGCAGGACGACGCACGGCTCGTCGCTCGGGTCGTCTCGGGTCGGAGCGGTCGGCATCGCCATCGCGGTCCCCCTTACTTCAACCCTTCGTACCACTTCTCCAGATCGGCCAGTTCCAGCTGCTTCTCATTCGACCCGAAGAGCATGACGTCGGCATCCGGTTCACCTCGACGGGGTTCGGATCAGGGCAAGGCCCCGCGGACCCGGGGGACGACGGCTTCGCGGACCCAGCGGCGGAGCTCCTTGATCCATCCGACGTCGCCCCGGAGGTCCGCCTCGGGCCGGCGGATCCAATCGACGATCTCTTCGGCCTTCAGGAATGGGAACGCGGGGCTGACGTCGGAGACGGCGTATTTCCGGCCCGGGCCCAGGACCCGGAACGTCAGCCCCTTCTCCGTGCATACCCAGACCTCCGGCACCCCGAATCGCCGGGAGACTTCGAGGGCCGCGTCGGCCGAGTGGCTGTAGACCACCTCGATCGACAGGTCGGGGGGCGGATCGACCCGGAGGTCGATCTTCTTATTGTTGAGGACCCGGGGGATGTTGGCCAGGTAGTACGACTGGTCGGGCTCGGTCCCGGATTCTTTCTTCCTGCGCTTGTATGTGGTCGATCCGGCGATGCGGATCGGGATGTCGCACTCCTCGCCGATCAGCAGGATGAAGGCCCCGAGACGCTCCTTGTCCCGCTCGTGGAGGTGGCCGGGCGACATCAGCAGGAGGTCCCCATCGAGATACGTCATCCGGGGTCGGGGCCGTTCCCCCCGGAGCCGGAGCATCCGGCGATACCCGCTCCAGCCGATCGCGCGGAGGAGCACGACCTGATCGGCCTCGGCCGGATCGCCCGTCGTCCTCTCGTCGGTCACCGTCGCCATGACAGGCCCTCCCTCCATCCCCGCGACGCCCCGATCACCGGCCCCGGCCCAGGAACTCCTTGATCGAGTCAAAAATCCCTTCTTTGTTACGGATCTCCGACAGCGCCAGGTTCGGCATGTCGTCGAAGGCTTCTTCCAATTCGCGATAGAACTCGCCCGAGCCGTACGGGCTCTCGACCTGCCCGTAGCCGAAGCAGCGGTCGGGGTCGCAGGGATTGGAGACTCGGAACGTGGCCATTCGGTAAGCTCTCGAGACATCCGAAACTTATTTCCGTGATCGTCTGAACTTGGAATTCGTCGCCCAAGTCCACAAAATCATGCTGGGTGTCTTGACACCCCGGCTGGCCATGATAGGATTCTACTGCCCGCTCTGGACTCGAAAGGGTTCTTTGCGTGGCTCTTCCTCGCCATTATTGTAACCCACGGCGACCTAGGTCGCCGTGGGTTTCTTTTTGCGCTCCTCGAAGGTCGGCAATGTGGACAATGCTATACAACCTCGATCCATTCTCCCTTTGGCCTGACCATTGGAGTCGATAAATCCAATCGATCAGCGGATCGAGTTCATTTCGTACAGGTTGCGTCCAGTCTTCGGTCGGCCGGAATACGTGGTTAATGGTGTAAATGACGAGATCCGCCACCCCGAGTAGGGTCGTCAGGTCCGACCTGGCATAAAGTGGTTCGGGAAGGATTCGTGAACTTCGAACCCTTCCGTTGTGAGTCCTCGTGAAATACCGAGCGATGCATTCATTGAGCTTCTGACCTTCGAGACATCGAGGGCCCCCGAGGTCGTCTTTCTGATCGAAGACGCACGCCGCCATCTCACCAAGCGGTCGGGACTCCATGAAATAGTACAGGCGTTCGAAAAGGTAAACGAGGTCTTTGCGGAGCATCTCCGTCCATTCTTCGGCCGGTGGACGAGGCGCTCTAGGCTCGACGGCCGCCGCCGCGATCTTCACATCATGCCGAAGGCACGCCTGGAATATTTCATCGACTAGATCAAGACATGCTAATCCGTAAGCCCGGAATTCCCGCGCGTTCGGGGGTGTCTTTGATGCGCCTTTCTCGAGGAAGCCGAGGGCGTGCTGCCTTCGGTCCTCTTCGCTCTCGAACGTCGGCGGGGGTGAATCGGGCTTCTTCTTGTTCCTGCCCTCGGCATGTTGGAAGACTCGCTTCTGGAGCAACCGTTCTCCCTTCGACTCCAGGCCGAAACGGCTCAAAGTCGCCCCAAATTGGCGACGTTCGGCGTCTTTGATGGAACGGATAAGGTCCCAAGCTTTCGCCATCGGCACGATGATTCCCCCGTGGACTTCGTAGGGCATCTGCTTCTGATCAGTGCCACTCTCATCAATAAATAGTAGATAACTCATCGTGGCTATCGCCCCCGGCCCAGGAACTCCTTGATCGAGTCAAAAATCCCTTCCTTGTTACGGATCTCCGACAGCGCCAGGTTCGGCATGTCGTCGAAGGCTTCTTCCAATTCGCGATAGAACTCGCCCGAGCCGTACGGGCTCTCGACCTGCCCGTAGCCGAAGAGGTTGCACTTGGGGAGCAATTGATTCCTCAACAAGGCGACGCACTGGCGATTGTCCTCGCCCCAGTTGTCGCCGTCGGAGAAGTGCAGGACGTAGATGTTCCAGTCGGCCGGGGGGTGGTCGGCGTCGATGATCTTGTTGGCGAGGTTGTAGGCGGAGCTGATCCGCGTGCCGCCGCTCTCGCGGGTGTGGTAGAAGGTGTGCTGGTCCACCTCCTTGGCGATGGCGTCGTGGATGATGTAGCGGGTCGTCACGCCGTCGTACTGGCTCTTGAGCCAGGTGTCGATCCAGAACGCCTCGATCCGGACGATCTCCTTCTGGTCGTCGGTCATGCTTCCCGAGACGTCCATCAGGTAGAGGATCACGGCGTTGGAGTGGGGCAGGGGGACCGGGTTCCAGGATCGGTACTGCTTGTCCTCGCGGACCGGGATGACCACCGGGTCGGCCGGGTCATACGTATTCGAGGCGATCTGCCGCTTGAGGGCCTTCTTGTAGGTCCGCTTGAAGTGGCGGAGGCTCTCGGGCCCGGCCTGGCGGATGCCGGTGTACTTGTCCTTGTCCTCGATGATGTTGGCGCGGCCCTTGGGGAGGATTCGCGGCAGCTCCAGCCCCTCGCCGAGGATCTGGGCGAGCTCGTCGAGGGTCAGCTCGACTTCGAGGATGTGGTGACCCGGGCTGTCGCCGGCGCCTCCCGGCTGGTCGCCGTCGGGCGATCGGCCGATGGGCGTGCCGACGTCGCCGGGGCCCTGGCCGACGCCCCCCGAGTTCTTCGAGCCGTAGCGGAACTCGGGGATCTCGATCTGCGGCAAGGGGATCGAGACCAGCTCGCCGCCGGTCTTGCCGATCATCTCGCCGTGGGTGATGTACTTCCGCAGGTCGCTCTTGATCTTCCCGCGGACGATCTGTTTGAAGCGGTTGGCGTCCCGCTCGATTTTTCGCACCACGGCCTCTATCCCTCGCCGTTGGGGGAGCGCCGGCCCGAGAGAAGGGGCGGCGCGTCCCGACGGGACCGCCCGCGATCGAGGCGGCGCATGCCGTCCCCCTGGGCGGTCCCACAGTGCCGCGAAATCAAAGAACCGGGGAGAAAAGGCCGAAGATCGGCGAGGAGGGCGCTGGGTCGAGGGTTCCGACGTCTCCGTCACCCCGAAGCCGGGGACGACCCAGGAACCGTCTGTGCAAATTCTATTCCGAGGCCTGGGTTGCCGTCAAACCCGCCCTGGCCCTCAAGCTCACGGGAGCAGGTCCTTCACCGCGATCCGGCCGACCTCGACGCCGTCGAGGACCACCGGGACCTCCCGATCGGCCCCGAAATCGGCCCTCTGACGATAGCCCGGCGCGTCCGAGGGGCCGGACGGCTCGGTGTAGACCTCGACCTGCCGGGCGACGAGGTTCACGATCCAGTAGATCGGGACGCCTTCGTGGGCGTAGAGGCGTTTCTTGAAGTTACGATCGAAGCTCACGGTCGAATCCGAGACCTCCACCAGCAGGGCGATGTCTTCGGGGCCCGGGTGGCGAGCGGCGAACATCCGGGACGTCCCCCGGATCACCTGGACGTCGGGGAGGGGTTCGGTGTCGGTCCTCGGGAGGGAGGAGGGCATCTCCTGATCGACGTAATAACCGGCGGGGACGATCCGCGCCAACTCCTCGCGGGTCTGGTACGTGGTGAACCGATGCGGCGGTTTGATGGGTGCCCTGGCGACGAGCCAGCCTCCCAGGAGTTCGACGTGTTCGAGGTCGGAGGCGTGGTCCGCGAGGTGGAACTGGTCCAAGGTCAGCCGGTGGAGCGGCCCGGACGGCCCCCCTCGGCGGAGGAGGCCGTCGATGAGGTCCACGTCGCCCGGCAGCGCCCCCGCCTCCCTCGCCCGATCGAATTGCTCGGGCGAGAGGCGGAAGAGGCGATCGACGGGCACGCCGTCGGCCTCGGGGGTCGGCGTTCGGGTCGCGAGGGTCGTCATCGGGCGGGCCTCCTCGGGAGGGGTCGGGGCTCCGGTCGGCTCAGTGGCTGCCTCGCTTCACGTCGCCCCGGGCGAAGATGCTGGCGACGTAGTTCAGGACGTCGGTGGCGGAGTCCTCGTCGTAGCCGTAGCTGCGGATCAGCCGGCCCTTGACGATGTCGATCTTCTCCTGGGTGTCCTTGTCCACGACGCTGGAGACCAGCGAGGTGAGCTTGATCGTGTCCTTCTGGTCCTGGAACAGCTTGAGCTCCAGGGCCTTCTGGAGCCGCTCGTTGGTCTTGTAGTCGAACCGCTTGCCGTCGAGCGACAGGGCGCCGATGTAGTTCATGATCTCGCGGCGGAAGTCGTCCTTGCGGCTGTCGGGGATGTCGATTTTCTCCTCGATCGAGCGCATGAGCCGCTCGTCGGGCTCCTCGGTCTGGCCGGTGTACTTGTTCTTGACCTTCTCGCGCTGGGTGTAGGCCTTGACGTTGTCGATGTAGTTGCCGCAGAGCCGGGAGAGGGCGTCCTCGTCGGCCGCGATGGCGCGCTGGACCTCGTTCTTGACGATGTCCTCGTACTCCTCCTTGACCACGTTCAGGAGGCTCTTGTACTGCTTCTTCACGTCGTCGCTGTTGATCAGGGAGTGGTGCTTGAGGCCCGATTCGAGCTCGTTGAGGACCATGAACGGGTTGACCGATCGCTCGTCGGCGTGGGCCACCAGGGCGTTGGAGATCTTGTCCTGGACGTACCTCGGGCTGATCCCGTGCATCCCCTCGCGCTCGGCCTCCTCGCGGAGCTCCTTGATGTTGTCCTCGGTGAATCCGGGGAGGGTCTTGCCGTTGTAGAGCTTGAGCTTCTGCATGAGCGTCAGCCCGGCGTTCTTCGGCTCCTCCAGCCGGGTGAGGACGGCCCACATCGCGGCGACTTCCAGGGTGTGGGGCGCGATCTTCTTGCCCCGGACCTTCCGCGAGTTGTAGTCCTTCTCGTAGATGTGGATCTCGTCGGCCAGCCTGGTCACGTACGGCACGTCGATCTTGACGGTCCGGTCGCGGAGGGCCTCCATGAACTCGTTGCTCTGCAATTTCTTGTATTCGGGTTCGTTGGTGTGCCCGATGATGACTTCGTCGATGTCGGTCTGGGCGAACTTCTTGGGCTTGATCTTGTGCTCCTGGCTGGCGCCCAGGAGGTCGTAGAGGAAGGCGACGTCGAGCTTGAGGACCTCGATGAACTCGATCAGGCCGCGGTTGGCGATGTTGAACTCGCCGTCGAAGTTGAAGGCGCGGGGGTCGCTCTCGCTGCCGTACTCGGCGATCTTGCGGTAGTTGATGTCGCCGGTCAGCTCGGTGGCGTCCTGGTTCTTCTCGTCCTTGGGCTGGAACGTGCCGATGCCGACGCGGTCCTGCTCGGAGAGGATCAGGCGGCGGACGCGGATGTCCGCCAGGGTCTTCATCCAGTCGCCGGTGTAGCGCTCCATCCGTTCGTTGAAGGTCTGGCGGCAGAACGGGCAGAGGTCGCCGTCGATCGTCATCTCGTATTCGTGGGCGGGGAGGGATTCCTCGAATTTGGCGAGGAAGGCGGCGCGGTGCTCGATCGGGATCAGCCTCAAGGGCTCCTCATGCATCGGGCAATCGACCCAGAGCTCGGAGCCGTCCACGCCTTCCTCGCGCCACTGGTAGGTGTAGAGGGCGCCCTCGTCGGTCCGGGAGTAGTGCTCCAGGCCCTTCTTCAGGAGCCGGACGATGGTGCTCTTGGACGAGCCGACCGGGCCGTGGAGCAGGAGGACTCGGCGCTCGGTCCCGTAGCGGTGGGCGGCGCTCTTCAGGACGTTGACCAGGTTCATCAACGTCCGGTCCAGGCCGAAGACGGCGTCCTGGCCGCCGTCGATCGGGTCGTCGAAGAACTTGTAGCGGTGGACCTTCTCCTTGTTGACGGAGATCTCCTCGGTGCCGAAGCCGAGGATCATGTCGTAGAGCCGCTGGTAGGCCGTCCGGGTGACGCGGGGGCTCTGGCGGACGATATCCAGGTACTCGGCGAAGCTGCCGTGCCAGTGCTTCTTCTGGTAATCCGCCAGGTCCTGGCGGCCGGCGATCAACGCGATCAGATCCGATCCTGTGGACATGAGCGGTCTCCCTCCTGAGCGGTGGATCCGTCGAATGGGTGCGCGGGTCCGCGGGACGCGGAGTTGATCCGGGCTTGCCTCGATGGACGTCGCGGGCCCGCGCCGGTCCCGTCGTCCTCGATGATTCGAGGCCCCGCCGAATTGTCAAGCTGTCGGGTGTGGGGAATTCGGGCTCGGAGACGCGCCGATCGGGCCGCGGATCGAGAGGCGAAGGCGGCCCGAAAGGGCGGGCGGAGAGGCCGTCGCGGGCGAGGTCGTCATCGACCGCGAGAGGCTCCAGGTCAGCACCTTCGATTACAACCCCGGGCCATCAACCTGTCAAGCGGATCGCCGGGGGCGTTCAGAGGCCCGGGGCCTTCTCGCCCGCCGCGACCAGGCCCTCGTCGACCCAGGGAGAGTCCCCGGCGTCTCCCCGGGCCGAGCCCAGTTCGACCAGGGCCGCCAGGGCGATCAGGCCGACCGGCAGGGTGGCGTAGTGGGCGTAGCCGTCGGCCGCCAGGAGGACCCACGGCTGGGCCGGCAGCGCCAGGACGGCGTAATAGGCCACGCCCGCCAGCCCTCCGGCCGCCAGGCCCGCCAGGGCGAGCGTCGCGGCGAGCCGACCCCCTTCGGCCCTGAGCATCCGCCCGTAGCCTCGCAAGGCGCTTCCCCAGGTGCCTCGCGACCAGGCCGCCGCCCCGGCCACGCCCACGACGGCCAGGGCCCCGGCCTGCAGGCCCACCAGGCCCCAGCCCTTCATGAACGTGGAGACCCAGGCCGAGCGGATCAGGTTCGCCGGCAGGTGATAGAAGACCGCCAGGCCCAGCCCCGAGGCCACGTACCTCGCCGGGAGGCCCACCAGGCACGCCAGCAAGGAGGCCGGGGCGATCGCCAGGGCACCCGCGACGTCGAACCCCTCGGGCTCTTCCCCGCCGGGCGACCCTCGGAGCTCGACGAGCACCCACGACAGGATCACCGCATCGGACAGGGCCATCAGCGCCGGCACCACCCCGGCCTCGACCAGCAGGCACCCGCCCAGGGGCTTGCCCGAGTCGCTGTCGTACACGAGGCTCCCGAGCCGGTAGAGCAGGTAGAGCCCGGAACCGCCCCAGCACGCGGTCGTCCAGCCGGTCAACGCCGCAGCCGAGCCGCTCATCGGCGCCTCGACCTGGCCCCAGCGGTCGGCCGAGAACTTGAAGACCAGGGCCGTGGCCCCGAGGAGCAGGATCCAGGTGTCGCCCAGGCCCAGGACGTCTCGCAGGGGGGTGAGACCGGCGAGCTCGCCCTGCTCGATGGCCACCTCGGCCCGGGCCTTGCGATTCAGGAGGACGCCGAGCTCTTCCTTCTTCTCGGTCTTCGCGTGCAGGGGGGTCTGCCAGGCGGTCCAGGCGATGACCGTCGCCCCCAGGAGGACGGCCACGAGCCGGCCGGTCCGTCGCAAGCGGCCCAGGGCCGCCGAGAAGAGCCGGGCGTGGCCCCGCAGGTCCAGGAACTGGCCCAGGGCCCGGCGGGGGCCTTGCGCGAAGATCGCCAGGAGGAGCACCGCCGAGATCCCGGCCAGCCACGCCCACAGCCCGACCTTGCTCTCGCCCGCCGAGGGCGAGGAGAGCGTCAGGCTCCAGAGCCATCGCTTGTACGCCAGGAGGGCGGCCGCGTCCGGGTCGGTCCCCGGGGTCACCTGGGCCAGAAGCCCCGCGATCGTCGATGACATGTCCAAGGCGCAAGCCCCCCGATCGGCCGTCCCCGAGCGGCCCTGGGCGCGATCTTAATGCAACGGCCGGGTCGGACGCCAGGATCTACGAAAAAATTCGTGGAGCGAGCCCCCGTCACCGACGACCGGCCCGGCGGAGGACCGGATCGGGGGCCATCGCGTCGGCGGGTCGCCCGTAGCGATAGTAGACCTCCAGGGTCATCGCGGCGAGGGCCGTCGCGTAGATCCGGCCCCCTCGGTCGTCGTACACGCTCTTGCTGTCCCGGGCGTCCCAGCTCCCGGCCTGGTGACCGGAGGTCTTCTGGAGGGCGATCAATCCGTCGCGGACCCGGGCGTTCCAGCGGTCCCACGACTCCCCGCCGTTCTGGAACATGGCGAGGGAGCCATAATACCAGTAATAAAAATTGACCCGGCCGCGGTCCGGGGCATTGGCCAGGAGAAACCGGGCGGCCTCGTCGCTGGCCGGTCCGGGCCCGCCGACCCCGAGGAACTGCCGGCAGGCCCAGGCCTCGGCCGTCATGGTCGGCGTGCGGTTCCGGCCCGGCTGGTAGTTGCTGGCGCCTCCATACGGCCCTTCGCCGGGCCGGTACACGGCCAGGCCCTTCTCCGGCCCTTCGGCCACGAGGTTCAGCCAGGTCCTTGCCCCGGCGCGGACGCCGTCCGGGACCGGGATGCCCACCTCTCGGGCCGATTTGATCACCAGGACGGCCCAGCCCAGGACGCTCGTATCCCCGGACGCCTCTCCCGGGCCGTATCGCCAGGAGAGGCCGTCGGCCGCCCTCGACCGAACCAGGAACGCCACGCCCTTCTCCGCCGGCCCTCGGAGCGACTGATCCGCGGTCAGGGCGTAGGCCTCGCAGAGGGCGAGCGTGGCCATCGCGTGGCAGTACATGCCCACGGTCCGGCTCGGCCCCCGGAGGTCGCCGTCCCCCTTCTGCGAGAGCTTCAGGAATTCCAGCCCTCGGGCCACCGTCGAGGCATATTTGCCCCCCGGAGTCCGATGGGTCTGGCCGTTGCCGAGGTAGGCCAGGAGGGCCAGGCCGGTCAGGGCGGTGTCGGCCTCCCAGTAGTAGCATTCGCCCGAGCAGGCGTCGCCGGGAGGGCAGTGCTGGGTGAAGTTGGCCTCGCCCGGGACGACCGAGCCGTCGGAATATTTCTTCGTCCCGGCGTTCCACCGGCCGTCGGCGTCCTGATGGCGGGCCAGCCATTCCAGGGCCTTCTCCACGGCCTCCTCGCTCGCCGCCGAGGCGCCCGAGCGCTCGGCCTTGACGAACCGATCGGGCGCGACCCGGATGCCCAGCGACTCGGGGACCTCGACCGGGGGAAGCCCCGAGGACGGGGCCGGCAGCGAGGGCATCCGGCTCCCGCCCGAAGGCGTCGTCCGGGCGATCGCGATCGGGGCCAGCCCCGCCGTCGAGCGACGATCCGGAAGGCCGATCGCCGCGCCCCGGACGCCCCGGACCTGATCCCGGAGGTCCTCGCCGGGCGGAGGCACGTCGCCCGCGACCTCCGCCGGCCGGGACGGCTCGCGAGCGATCGGCGGCTCGGGGGCCGGGGGCACGGGCGGGCCGTCCGGCGAGCCCCGGTCCTCTCGGCCTCCGTTCATCGAGGGAAGGTCGGCCAGCTTCGGCTCGGCGGGTTCGGCCGGGGCCAATTCGGGCCGCGAGCGGCCCGCGGGCGTCTCCGAGGCGGACGCGGCCCGGGCCACGCGAATTCGACCATCCGGCGACGGCGACGGAACCCCCTCGGCCGGAGGGGGTGCGGCCTCGGGCGGGAGGTCTTCGGGACGGATCGGCGCGACGGCCACTTCGATCGGAGGCGCCGGCGAGGGGCCGGCGCCGTCCTCGGGACTCGCGATTTCCGGCGACGAGGGCTCCGGCGGCGAGACCGAGGGGGGCGCCACCGGCTCGGCCCGGTCCGGGGGGGCGGGCGGTTCGTCGGGTCTCGTGACGCGGCGGGCCTCGATCGGGTCGAGGTCGGACGCGGGGAGCGTATCCCGGAGCCGGTCCCACTCCGCGACCCATCGGCCCGGATGGCCCGGGGTCGGCCGTTCGGGGCCGCCTCCGCGATCCACCGAGACGACCCGAATGGATTGAATCCGGTCCGCGCCCGGCCCCTCGGCCGGCCCGGCCGCCCCGATCCCCCCGGAGTACACGACGAGGCCGAGGTGGGCGAGGATCGACAGGACGAGGCACTTCCTGAGGACCCGTCGCGATCCCCAGCTCGTCCAGGCCATCACGCCGAGGATCAGGGCGACGACGGCCAGGCTGATCCAGATGCCCAGGTCGGCGCGGATCAGCCGGAGGAACGGTTCGAGGTCCAGGCCGTCGCTCATCGTTCCCCCTGATCCGTCCGGGGCCGGGCCGGGCCTTCCCTCTCGGATCGGATCAGTCCGATTCGAGGGGGATCTCGGCGCGGGAAGTGTGAGGCGAGCCTCCGGTCGGCCCGGCCGGCTCCTTGCGAATCTTCCGCCTCGGGGCCTCGATCGGGGCGGCCAGGGCGATGGCGTCCACGGCCTCGGCCCCCAGGCGATCGAGCCGCCCGGCCAGCCCCTCGACGCGACCGACCAGGCCGTCGTACAGCACCAAGCTGAGGATAGCCAGGGCGACACTGGCGGTCAACGGAGCCAGGGCCGAGGCCACGGTCGGGCCCCACGCCGGGCCGGCCGTCGCCAGGGCCCGCCCGATCAGCCGGAGCGACCCGAGCAGGCCGATCATCGGCGCCAGGGCGGCGATCCTCCGAAGCGTGCCGACATTCCTCCGCAGGCGATCGACCTCGATCTGACGGGCCAGGGCCACGCCTCGCTCCATGTCGGCCGCCGGCCGGCCCCAGCGGCGGACGGCCGCCAGGACGATCCGGGCCGCCGGGCTCGGGTTCAGCTCGCAATAATCCAGCGACTTGCCCCGGTCCAGCTTCCCCTCGACCAGCCGGGTATGGAACCGGTCGAGGTACGCCTGAGGGATCAGCCGCGTCCGCCGCGATCGGGCGAGCCTCTCCAGGGTCACGACCAGCCCGAAGGCGGCGCAGGCCGCCAGGCCGCCCCAGGTGGCCCGCTCGTCGGCCGGGGTCCGGCGATACCAGTCCAGGGCGGTGCGGGCGACCTTCTTCGCCTGGGCCTCGGCCCATTCGACGGCCGGAGGCCGCCCGTCCGCCCCTCCCGCGAAGAGCAATACCGTCAAGGCCAGGGCCGCGACGGTCCCCGCCCGACTCCTGGTCGAGATTCGTCTCATGGCGGTCGATCCCTCATCGCCTGATGCGGCCCCGGCCCGGGAACGCCGAGCGACCCCATCGGCCCTCGTCCAGAGATCGGCCGGAGACGGCCCCGAGAATGATCGAAAGCCGGGCGAGCCCGCCCCGGCCGGAGTCCGATTCCTGCGGGGCGCGTTTCTCGCTAGAATGCAGCCTCACCTCGTCGCCATTCTCCGTCCGCCGGGCCGTCCCGGCCCCGTTTTCGCCCGCTCGCCCGGCCGAGGGGCCCTCCGCTCCGCATCCGCAGGGGATCTCGCATGGAACCGCAACCGTCCAAGGGCCTCCCGAGAATCCTGATCGCCGACGACAACCTCCAGAACGTCGAGCTCCTGGACGCCTACCTCGGCGAGGTCGAATGCGAGATCCGCACCGCCTCCGACGGCGAGGAGACGCTCCGGGCCGTCGAGGAGTTCCGCCCGGACCTCGTCCTGCTCGACGTGATGATGCCCCGGCTCTCGGGCTTCGAGGTCTGCCGGAAGCTCCGGGCCAACCCGGCCACCAAGGAAACCCTCGTCCTGATGGTCACCGCCCTGAACGAGGCCAGCGACTTCGAACGAGGCGTCCAGGCCGGCACCGACGACTTCCTGACCAAGCCGGTCAACAAAGTCGAACTGCTCTGCCGGATCAAGAGCCTGCTGAGGGTCCGGCACCTCAAGAACCAGCTCGACCGGACCCTCGCCTACCTCGCCGAGGTCGAGACCTCCAGTCGGATGTAGGGTGCATGCAATGCACCAACCCCGCGGCGGCCCATCGGCCGCCCACCGTTTCCTCTTCGAATTCAAGATTCGAAACGGGACATGCCAGGCGGCCGATGGCCTCGGCATGCTTGGTGCATTTCATGCACCCTACATGACGGTATTGGTCAGCGTGCCGATGCCGTCGATGGCGATGCTCACGGTGTCGCCCGAGGCGAGGGTGAACTCGTCGGGCGGGACGACCCCGGTGCCCGTCAGGAGGAGGACGCCGTCGGGGAAGAGGTTGTCCCGGCCGAGCCAGTCGATCAGCTCGGCGAAGGAGCGGGCCATCCGGCCCACGGAGGTCGTCCCCTCGAAGGCCGGGGCGCCTCCGCGATCGATCGTCAGGCGGATGGAGACCTCGGCCGCCGGGGGCATGGCGCCGGCCAGGGTGATCCAGGGGCCGAGGGCGCAGGAGCCGTCATAGACCTTCGCCTGGGGCAGATACAGCGGGTTGCGGCCCTCGATGTCTCGGGCGCTCACGTCGTTGCCCACCGTGTAGCCCACGATGCGGAGATCCGGCGAGAGCACCAGCACGAGTTCCGGCTCGGGGACGCTCCATCGCGAGTCGGACCGGACGCGGATCGCCCCTCCGGGCCCCGACCACGCGCCGGGCCGTGGCCTTGAAGAACAGTTCGGGACGGTCGGCCGTGTACACGAGATCATAGAACGAGCCGCCGGTCTCCGATTCCTCTTCGCGGGCGACCTTGCTCCGTTCATAAGTCACCCCGGCGCCCCAGATTTCCTGGTCGTCGATCGGCGGGAGCAGGCGGACGCTGTCCAGGGCGAACGTGGGCCCGGACGGGCTGGCGGCCACGGCCGCCTCGGGCGATTCGGCGGCGAGCAACCGGGAGAGGAGGTTGGCGTCGGCCTCGCCCTCGGCCCCGATCGACCGGACGACCCCGGGCCCGACGGTCCCCACGCGGACGGCCCCCTCGGGATCGACGAACTTGGCAAGCTGCATGGCGAGATCGTCCGGTTCCTGATAAAAATGCCCGGCCGGCGGCCCGAGTCTCCTCCTC
This sequence comes from uncultured Planctomycetota bacterium, assembly GCA_963737655.1. GTDB lineage: Bacteria > Planctomycetota > Planctomycetia > Isosphaerales > Isosphaeraceae > JAQGHR01. The sequence goes on from CAVTTN010000002.1 coordinate 1,916,026, forward strand.
TCTGATACCCTGCGCCCGGTGGTCGGGTCAATCGGCGGGGTCGAGGAACGGGGTCGCCGCGACCCCGGCGAGAACCGGCCGGATCGGAGAAATGGGTGGAGTCGGGTCCGGGGCCGGACCGATAGGCGAGTTAGGGAAGCCCTTCCGAAGGATGCGGAGGGCGAGCAAATCGGGCCCAGACGAGTCGAGGCAAGGATGCCCGAACGGATCGTGATCGTGGGCCACTCGGCGGTGACCTGCCTGGGTCGCTCGATGGACGCGACCTGGGAGGCCCTGATCGCCGGCCGGTCGGGTCTCCGGCGGCACACCTCGCTCCGCCCCGACGCCTTCCTCCAGGACATCGCCGGGATGGTCGAGGGCGTCGGCCCCGGATCGCCGGGCGAAGACCCGGCCGTCTCCCGCCTGGGCGCCCGATGCATCCACCTGGGCCTCCTCGCGGCTCGCCAGGCCGTGGCCGACGCCGGGCTCGATCCGCCGACGGACCTGGACCCGGACCGCGTCGCCCTAATCGTCGGCACCGCCCTGGGCGGGATGGACCTCCTCGACGCCGAATCGGCCAAGGCGGCGACGAGGAAGAACCTCGCCACGAGCCCGTATCTGATCCCCGGGCTGATCGCCAACCAGACGGCCGGGCAGGTCGCCCAGCACCTGAAATTCTTCGGCCCGAGCCTGGCGCCGGCCAACGCCTGCGCCTCCGGCGGCCACGCGATCGCCCTGGGCGGGATGATGCTCCGATCGGGCGAGGCGGACCTGGCCCTCTGCGGGGCGTCCGAAAGCGCGTTCACGCCTCCGATCGTCAACGGGTTCGCCACGATGAAGGCCCTGCTCCCCCGGAGGCCCGAGGACCGCTCGGCCGAGGACCCGTCCCAGGCGAGCCGGCCGTTCAGCGTCGATCGCGCCGGGTTCGTCCTGGCCGAAGGGGCCGGGATGGTCGTCCTGGCGACCGAGTCGGCGGCGAGGCGGTTGAACCTCCGCCCCCAGGCCGAGCTCCTCGGCTGGGCGATGAATTCCGACGGATACCACATGGCCCTGCCCGAGCCGGGACGGGTCGCGAAGTGCCTCAAGCTCGCCCTGGACCGCGCCGGGGTCCGGCCCGACCAGGTCGATTATTACAACGCCCACGGGACGAGCACCGTGGTCAACGACCGGATCGAGACCGGGGCGATCCGCGAGGTCTTCGGCCTCCACGCCGAGGCCCTCCCCGTCAGCTCGATCAAGGGGGCGCTGGGGCACAGCCTCGGCGCGGCCTCGGCGATCGAGGCGTCGGCCTGCGTCCGGGCGCTCCTCTCTCAGACGATCCCGCCGACGATCAACCACCGAGCCGACCCGGCCCTGGGCCTCGATTACGTCCCCGGCGAAGGCCGGGAGGCGCGGGTCGAGACGGTCCTGAGCGCCTCGTTCGGGTTCGGCGGCACCAATAACGCCCTGGTCCTGCGGAGGTGGTCCGATGCCTGATGCCTGTCTGCTCGGCGAAGTGATGGAGGTCGTCCGAATCGCCGGGAAGATCGCCCCGGGCGTCCCCCTCGACCCCGAGAAACGCCTGGTGGACGACCTGGGGATCGACTCGCTCGACCTCGTCGGCGTCTTCCTCGACATCCAGGACCGCTATGACGTGACCATCGACGACGAGGACCTCCCGAGCCTGCGCCGGGTCCTGGACCTGGCCGAATACGTCGAGAAGAGGCGGTCGGCGGCCTGATCGAGTCGGCGGCGGTGAAGAACGAAGGACGAACGCGGAGTCCATGGCGGCGGCGATGGTCGGCGGACGGGCGGTGTCGGAGGGTCGTCCCCCTCCACCGCCCCCTGACGACTGCCCCACTGCCCACTCCCCAATTCCCCCCCGGGAGTCCGGCATGCAGAGGCGATGGCTCAACATCCGCAAGGGCCTGCTGAGGATCGTCCTCCCGGCGGTCCGCAAGCTGCCGCCGGCCACGGCCTCGGGCTTCGTCACCGGGATCGGCCGGACGGAGTACGCCCTGGGCCGAAACCTCCGGACGAGGTTCGACCAGGCGGTCGAGCGGGGGGCCGGGTATTTCGGGGTCCACTGGCAGGTCCCCGAGGTCGGCCGGGCCCTGGCCGGCAACCAGATCCGCTGGAGGACCCGCGATCAGTTGCTCGACGGCCTCTCGCCCGAGACGATCGCCTCGCTGTTCGAGGTCTCCGGCCGCGATCACCTGGACGCCGCCCGGTCCGAAGGGAAGGGCGTGATCCTCCTGGGCAACCACTTCGGGGCCCATCTGATGCCGGCCCACTGGCTGGTCCGCCAGGAGTACCCGCTCCGCCTGTTCATGGAGCGTCCGCATCACATCTCGCGGTTCTTGCGGGACCATTTCGAGACCGACGGCCCCCTCGGCCAGAAGAAGCTGTTCATCTCGAGGAAGGCCGACCCGTCGGAGGCCGCCGGGTCGATCCTCCGGGCCGGTCGGGTGTTGAAGGCCGGGATGCTCGTCCTGATCGCCGGGGACGTCCGCTGGTCGGGGCCTCACACGGCCGAGGCGCGGTTCCTGGGCAGCTCGTATCGCTTCTCCGCCACGTGGGTGGCCCTGGCGGCCTTGACCGGCGCGCCGGTCATCCCCGTGTTCTGCCGGATGGACCCCGAAGGCCGGCATCACCTGGAGTTCCTGCCCGGATTCCACGTCGCCTCGGCCGCCCCGGGACGCGATCCGGCGCCCGAGTGGGTCCAATCCTGCCTTGACGCCATCGAAGAACGAGTCAAACTCCACCCCGAGAACTCCAACGACTATTTCTTCTGGGACGACCCGGACGACAACGAGGCCGTCACCGACCGATTCCGCCGGGACCGCGGCGCGGCGGCCCGTCGGGAGTGAGCCGAGGAGTCGCGATGGCGATCAGTTTCGCGAACCTCCAGAAGTTCCTCATGAAGGGGCTCATGCCCACGCTCCAGGCCCTCCCGCCGAGGGCCGCGATCCGGCTCGTCGCCGAGGTCGGCCGCCGGGAATTCGACCTGAACCTCCACCGCCGCTGGACCTACTCGGCCGCCGTGAAGCGAGGCGCCGCCCACTTCGGCGCCGACTGGAAGGCCGACCGAGTCGCCCGAGAGCTCGCCGCCAACCAGCTCCGCTGGAGGGCCCGAGACGTCCTGATCGAACGCCTCGGAGACGACGAGGTCGGCCGGTTCCTCCGCGTCTCCGGCTCCGAGCATTTCGAAGCCGCGTTCGCCCGGAAGAAGGGCGTGATCCTCCTGTTCAACCACTTCGGCGCCTTCCTGATGCCGGCCCACTGGATCGTCCGGCACGGTTACCCCCTGCGATGGTTCACCGAGAGGCCCCGGCACGTCTCGAACCTCCTCTCGCGAGACTTCGGCGACGACGGCCCCCTGGGCCAGCGCCGCCTGTTCATCTCGCGGAGACTCTCCCCGAAGGAAGGCTCCACGGCCGTCCGCCGGGCGGTCCGGGTGATCGAGGCGGGGATGGTCGTCCAGCTCGCCGGAGACGTCCGCTGGGGAGGTGCGAGGACCGCCCCCGGGACGTTCCTCGGCCGGAATTACCAGTTCACGACGACCTGGGTCACGCTCGCCGCGATGACCGGGGCGCCGGTCGTCCCGGCCTTCTGCGTGATGACCCGGGACGGCAAGTACGACCTCGAATTCCTCCCCGAGCTCGACGTTCCCAGGACCGCCACCCGGCCCGACGAGGCCGCCCCGTTCGTCCAGAAGAACCTCGACGAGATCGAGACGCGGGTGAAACTCCACCCCGAGAACAGCCTCGACTACTTCTTCTGGACCGACACCGACCGCTGGGCGGCGTAAGGTGCATGAAATGCACCATCTTCCTGATTGAACACAAGATGGTGCATTTCATGCACCCTACGTGGGTCGTGACCAATCCCCGGACTGGCCTTGCCCGCTCCGCCCATCCGGGGTAAACCACGCCCCCCGGCGGTCGGCCGAGGGAGGGAGGCCGAAGGGATGTCGGATCGGGTCGTTTCGTCGGGTCGTCGCGTCCTGAACCTCTGGCCGTGGGCGGTCTTGCTGCTCTCGACGGTCCCGGCGTTCGCCCATTTCGTGACGTTCGAGCACGACCTCGACGGCGAGTACCCGAAGGTCCTCCGGCCGACGTTCAACGCCCATCCTCCGGCCGCGTATCGCCTGGCCGAGCCGGGGGATACGATCGACCGGATCGGCCTGTATGCCTCGGCGGCGGTGGTCGCGGTCGCCGGGTTCGGCTGGATCGCGTCGCGACGGGCGAGGCTCTGGCCGGCGGCGATGGCGCTGGGCCTGGCCGCCGGATGGTTCGCCGCGACGCCGGGGCCTTGCTACGACGGCTGGCACGGCCTGGGATGGCGCGCGATCGGCGACGGGTCGGCCCCTCTGGCGCTTCGGGCCACGCTCGTCGGTGCGGCCCTGGGGCTGCTCGGCGTGGTCGTCGGGTCGATGGTTCGGCTCTGGCCCGAGCGGCCGGAGCTGCTCCGGATCGGTCGGCGACGGCGGGCCGTCGGCCTCTTGGTCGCGGCGGTCGTCCTGGTGACCCTTCGAAGCTTCGACATCCCGGGGACGGACCTCACCGGCTACTGGCCCCGATGGTCGTTCGCCTGGGGGATCATGGCGTTCGGGTTCGCGTTGCTCCATCTCTTGCCGGGTCTTCGCCGAGGGGCCCTCTGGCTCGGCCTGGGCGCCGCGACGGCCTGCGGCCTGATGATTTTCGGCGGGATTCGGATGTTCTGGCTCCATCGCCCTCTGGAGAGGCTCCGCGCGGTCGTCCCGGGGAAGATTTACATCAGCGCCATGCCGTCGTACCGGGGGCTGGCGATCGAGCAGGAGCGCCTGCATTTCAAGACGATCGTGAACCTCTTCCCCGAGGAGACCGCCCAGCGCAGCCCCAGGCTCCCGGAGGAGATGCGGTTCGTCCGCGAGAGGGGCCTGAAGTACGTCGGCAGCCCCGGGACGGCCCTGGAATCCGACACCTTCCTCGATGAGACCCTGGCCATCGCCCGGGACCCCTCGGCCTGGCCGATCCTGGTCCACTGCCACGGATGCATGGACCGTTCCCCGGCGTGGATGGGGATCTATCGGTTCCTGGACCAGGGCGTGCCTCTGGACCAGGCCCTGAAGGAGATCGAGCGGCACCGAGGCTGCCGGCCGAAGGCGTCGGTCACGCTTCTGTACAATCGCGTCCTGCCCCCCGCGCCCCGGAACGTTACGAATCCGACCCGACGGCGCGGATCTTGAAGGACTGTGCAAAGGGGACCGAGGACCCCTATGATGCCACCATCCGAAGGCGCCTCGCCGGCCCGAACCCGAAGCCGGCCGGAGGTGTCCCCAGGCGGTAAGCCTTTCGGGGATCGATCCCCCCGACCTTGACAGTCCTCGTCCGATCGCTAGAGTTCACCCTCGCCCCGACCCCAGACCCTCGGCGGACGCTCATGCCCCCTTCGATCCCCCTCAGCTCGGCCTCGCTTCGGACCGGCGATTCCCCGATCAGCGACCTGATGGCCCGGGCCCTGGCCTCGCCCGACATCGTCTCGCTGGCCGCCGGGTTCGTCGACCATGCGACCTTGCCGAGCGAGGCCGTCGCCGAATCGGTGGCCGCGATGCTCGCCGACCCGGTCGAAGGGAAGAGGGCCCTGCAATACGGGACGACCCGGGGCGATCTGCGCCTCCGCCGCCGCCTGATCGCCCACCTCGAACGCGAGGAAAACGTCGGCGAGGGGACCTTCGAGTCCGCCATCGACCGCACGATCGTGACCGGAGGCTCCCAGCAGCTCCTCTACCTCGTCGCCGAGGCCCTGCTCGACCCCGGCGACATCGTTTTGGTCGAGGCGCCGACGTATTTCGTCTTCATGGGCCTCCTCGAATCGATGGGGGCGACGGTCCTCGGCATCCCGACCGACTCCGGGGGGATGCGGATCGACGCGTTGGAATCCACGCTCGCCGGGCTGGAGGCCGACGGCAAGCTCGACCGCGTGAAGCTGATCTACACCATCAGCGAGCACAGCAACCCGACCGGCCTGAGCCTCGCCGCCGACCGCCGGAAGGCCCTGGTGGCCACGGCCGAGCGGTTCTCGAAGCGCCAGCGGATCTTCATCCTCGAGGACGCCGCCTATCGGGGGCTCACGTTCGAAGGGGCCGAGTCGCCGAGCGTCTGGAGCCACGACCGCGACGGTCAGGCCGTGATCCTGGCCCGGACCTTCAGCAAGACGTTCAGCCCGGGGCTCAAGACCGGCTGGGGCGTCTTGCCCGAATCGCTCGTCTCGCCGATCCTGAACCTCAAGAGCAACCACGACTTCGGCTCGAATCACTTCGCCCAGCAGCTCATCGACCGCGCCATCGCCGAGGGCCATTACGACCGCCAGATCGCCCGCCTGGCCGAGACCTATCGGGGCAAACGCGACGCGATGCTCGACGCCCTGGACGAGCATTTCGGCCCCCTCGGGATCGACGTCTCCTGGACCCGGCCCCGGGGCGGGCTCTACGTCTGGCTGAGCCTGCCCGAGGAGATCGACACCGGGCGGGACTCGCCGTTCTTCGCGAGATGCCTGGAGGAAGGCGTCCTGTACGTCCCGGGCGAGTATGCCTTCCCCGACTCCCCCACGCCGGCCCTCCGCAACTGCGCCCGGCTGAGCTATGGGGTCGAGGGCGAGGGCCGGCTCCGCGAGGGCATCCGTCGGCTGGCCCGGGCCCTGCCTCGATCCGCCCACGGGGTCCAGCGTGCCTCGAACGTTCAGTTCTCGCCGGTCGGATGACTGCCGGCCTACCCCAGGGCCGATAAACGAGAAAGACGGCCCGGTGCGATCGCCGCGGCCCGACGCCGAAGACCGACCGCGTTCCGCTCCACCCAGGCAAGGATGCCGGGAGGGACTTTTGCTCGGGATCTTGCATCGCTACGTGATCGATCAGGTCTTGCGCTCGTTTTTTCTGGCGCTGTTGACCATCACGTCGATCTTCGTGCTCTTCATGGTGATGGCCGAGGCATCCCGCCAGGGCCTCGCGCCTCGGGACATCATCCGGATCGTCCCGTTCATCATCCCGAGCAGCCTGCCGTACACGATCCCGGTGGCCCTGCTGTTCTCGGCGTCGGTGGTCTACGGCCGGATGGCCGGCGACAACGAGATCGTGGCGGTCAAGGCCGCCGGCCTGAGCGCCACGACCATCCTGGTCCCGACCTGGGCCCTGGGCCTGGCCCTCAGCGGCGGCCTGTTCTACTTCAGCTCCGACGCCATCCCGCGATCCACCCATGCCTTCCGCAAGATCCTGTTCCAGGACGTGGAGGACATGTTCTACAAGATCCTGAAGAAAGAAGGCCAGTGCAACATCAAGCAATGGCCGTTCTACATCAGCGTGAAGGACGTCGAGGGCCAGACCCTGATCGACGCCACCTTCAAGCACCGCAAGAGCAAGGAGCAGCCCAACACCTTCGACCTCCAGGTCTTCGCCAAGAGGGCCTGGGTCCACTTCCTCCCGGCCGAGGGGGTCGCCCGCGTCGAGCTGGAAGACTCCGAGACCAACGGCGGCGAGAGCCGGCCGTTCCTCGTCTGGGTCAACGGCAAGAACATGCTCGAATATCCCCTGCCGAAGGACGGCAGCTACAAGCTGGAGAAGCGCATCCAGGAGCTCACCAACTCCGAGATGACCGCCCAGCAAGCCGAGCTCCTGGAGAAGATCCGCACCGAGAGGCAGCTCCAGGCCGTCTCGGCGGCCCTCTGGATCGGCTCGGGACGGATGAACCGGGTGGACTGGCCCGGCGTGGGCGAGGCCTTCCGCGAGTTCCGCTACTGGAAGAGGAAGAACGCCGAGCTCGAGACCGAGAAGTACCTCCGCGTCTCGCTCGCCGCCGGCAGCCTGTTCTTCGTCCTCCTGGGCGCTCCGGTGGGCATCCTGTTCGCCCGGAGGGACTTCCTCAGCGCGTTCATCTCGTGCTTCTTGCCGATCATCGTCGTGTACTACCCGCTCACGCTCGGCGCCGTGAACGTGGCGAAGGAAGACATCTTCCATCCGTCGGTGGTCTTCGCCGGCAACGGAGTCCTCGCCCTGGCGGCCGGGCCGGTCTGGCGAAGGGTGAAGCGGCATTGAACCAACCGGGGGGGGCCCGCCATTGCGGGTTCACCCGGAAACGTCCCGGCGACGGAATCGACCCATTCGAAGAGGGCGGAGACGGCGATGAGGATCCTCGACCGCCAGCGATACTGGGCCTTCCTCAAGGCCTACCTGATCAGCTTCGTCTCGCTCGTGGGGCTGTACATCGTCATCGACGCCTTCACCAACCTCGACGAGTTCGTGAAGGTCTCCGACAGCACGGCCGAGCTCTTCGCCCACATGGGCCGGTACTACCTCGTCCGCCTGAGCTTCTTCTACGACCGCCTCTGCGGCGTGATCACCATGATGGCGGCGATCTTCACCGTCACGTGGATGCAGAAGAACAACGAGCTCCTCGCCATGCTCGCCGCCGGGATCAGCACCCGGCGGGTGGTCATCCCCGTGATCGTCTCGGCCGCCCTGGTCAGCGTCGTGGCCGTCCTGAACCAGGAATTGATCCTCCCCAAGATCAGCGACGAGCTCCAGATGACGCCCGACGATGACGGCGTCCGCACCGTCCCGGCCGGCAGCCGGTGGGACGTCAACGACATCCAGATCCAGGCCACCGGCGGGGACCGAGGCGAGCGCGCCGTGTATGATTTCAACGCGCTCTTGCCCGTGACGAAATTCGGCGCGATGATGTCTCTGGAATGCAAGAAGGCCCGATACGTCCCCGAGGACGCCCCGAGGGCGCCGCTCCGCGGGGGCTGGCTCCTCTGGGGCGGCAAGCTCTCCCCGGCCGACGCGAAGCCCGACGGCAAGCTCCTGATCCTCGTCCCGCCCGAGCAGGTCGCCCAGTTCCCCAAATATCGCGGCGGGACGCCCCCGCCCGGCGACGTCTATTTCCTCCGGTCCAGCGTCACGTTCACGAACCTGACGAGGAAGGCGGACTGGTACCAGTTCGCCACCACGCCCGACCTCGTCCGCGCCCTGGGCGACCCGGCGAGCCCGACCGAGGCCGTCCAGGTCGGCGTCTTCCTCCACGGCCGGGTGGTCCGCCCTCTCACGGCGATGGTCTTGCTGGTCCTCAGCCTCCCCCTGGTCCTCGGCGGCGAGGGCCGGAACATGTTCATCAACCTCGGGATGTCCCTGGGCACCTCGGCCCTCTTCTACGGGACCACGTTCCTCGTCCAGTACCTCGGCAACAACAAGGTCATCACCCCCGAGCTCGCCGCCTGGGTGCCCATCATCGGATTCGGGACGTTCGCCGTGGCCCGATGGGACCGGATTCGGACGTGAAGCCCGGCCCCGCGATGTTCCTCGGCGAGCGGTTCAATCGGTCGGCTTCGCCGCCCGGAACGTCGCCGGGGTCATCGAGCGGACCGCGGAGATGATGAGGTCTTCCACGCCCGGCTTCAGCCGGGACGGCCGGCCGTAGTAGAACATCGCGCCCGTCGCCTCGTAGCCGCCTTCGTTCAAGATGCGCTCCGACGCGATGTAGCAGGGGACGTCATTGGCGTAGGAAATGACCATCAATCGCGACGGGTCGAGCTCGGTCTTGAGCCTCAAGGCATAATCGACCACCACCTCGCCGCCGAGGAACACCAGGCAGAGCCGATCGCCGAAGGCCCAGGTCTGGATGGGGTAGGGCAGGGCGTCGGGGAGCGTCTCGCCCCGGTCGAGCCGGTCGAGCATCGTCCTGGCGTTGTAGGCCGCGGCGCCGTCCTTGCCTTTGATGAGCGCTTGGAGCTCGTCGCGGGTCGGGACGTGGTCGAAGGGGAGCGAGATCCGTTCGAACCGGCCGGTGGGCGGGCCGTCCAGGGGTTTCAGAGGATCGCGGAGGAGCCGCTCGACCTCGTCGGCCAGGCTCTTGCCGTGCTTCTGGGCCACGGCCAACCCGGTCCGGCCCCTGGGGTTGGCGTCGGCCCCGCAGCCGATCACCGTGAGGGCCACGGCGCCGGGGTGGGCGGCCTCGATGGCGTCCTGGGCGAAGCCGGCCCAGTCGGCGCAGATCGCGTTGTCCTTGGGGTCGAGCGTCGTGCAGTGGCAGGCATAGTCGACGATCACCGCCCGGAGGTTGCCCCGAGCGTCCACGGCCCGGACGATCGGCAAGGAATGGTCCACCGGGCCGTCGGGGACCTCGCCGAACCCCGTCCACTTGCCGTCCTTGAGCACTCGTCGGTTGATCGCGAATCCCACCGAACCCTGACCCCAGGCCAGGGTCGCCGGCTTGCGGTCGGCCAGGGCCTCCAGGACGACCTTCACCAACGAATCGGCCAGCTCGCGGGTATATCGCTCGATGTGCGCCTGCTGATCGGGCGGCAGGGGCTTCCCGAAAATGTTCGCCGCCGCGCCGAGGAGCACGGGCGCCGAATGCGTGTGGGTCGAGCAGACGGCGAACCTCTCCCGGGTGACTTCGGGCGCCTCGGCCCTCACCCGGGCCAGGACGTCCGAGACCACCGCATCGGGCACGCCGAGGTTATCGACCGAGACGATCACCGCCGGGCCGATCGCCACGGCCTTGGCCCAGAGGCGGGTCTCAATCTTCGTCGCCTCCTGCGACCTTGAGGAATAGCCGTGGAGCCGGATCGGGAAGCCCGGGGTGATGTCAATCTTCGCCGTGCCAACCTCGGCGGCTTCCACGATCAGGGGGAAAAATCCCAAAGCGAAGACGAGGCATCGGATCGGCATCTTCATGGTTCGTGCCTCAAGGGGATTCGTCGATCCTGGGTTGGATTCGCCCCCGGTCCCAGGCGAAAAACATCGCCACGCCCAGGGCCATCGAGCCGAGTCCGTAGGCCACGACGATCGGCCTCGACGCCCCGAAGACCGCGAGCCAGCCGACCAGGGCCACCAGCGCCGGCAGGGGATACAGGGGCATCAGGAACGGCATCCGGGCCTTCGTCCGGCGGAGGTAGGCGACCGTGACGATCTGCCCGACGAACTGGATCAAGATCCGAGAGGTCAGCAGGGCCATGATGACCGTCTCCAGGTCGGCCAGGCAGGCCAGGGCCGACAATCCGCCGACCAGCAAGAGCGACCGATGGGGGAAGTCGCCCGAGGGATGTACGGCCGCCAGCCCCCGGAAGAAATGCCCGGCCTTCGCCGCCGCATAGGGCACCCGGCTGTAACCCAGGAGCGCCGCGAACGTGCCGGCCAGGGCCGTCCAGAGGATGAACACCCGGACCACTCCCGCCGCCCCCGGGCCGTGGACCCTCCTCGCGAAATCCGTCGCGATCGACTGTGAATCGGCCACGCCCGACGGCCCCAGGACGCCCAGGAGCGCGAGGTTCATCAGCAGATACGCCGCGCCGATGACGCCCACGGAGATCAAAATCGACCTCGGGACGGTCCTCGCCGGGTCCTCGACCTCGTCCCCCAGGTAGCAGACCTGGTAATACCCGAGATAGCAGTACATCGCCAGGGCCAGCCCCTGGCCGATCTTCGGAAGCCTCGGCCTGGTCGCGAGATCGGGCCACGTCGCGGCCAGGTTGTGGGGATCGGACCGGATCAGGCCGACGACGATGATCCCGAGGACCGTCAGGACCATCCCCGCGCAAAGGGCAACCATCAATCGACCCGCGACCCCGATCCGTCGATACGCCAGGACCACCAGCGAGATCATCGCGCCGGCCGCGAGCAGCGAGGTCGGCACTCCCGGCGCGAACGCCCCGGCGTACTGCGCGAACCCGACCGCCCCGCTGGCGACTTCCAGAGGGGCGCTGAACAGGAATTGCCAGACGAACAGGAACTTCAACAGCCGCCCGAGGCCCGAGGCGCCGTAAACCGCGTCGTAGAAATGGTACGTCCCGCCCGATCCGGGGAACGCGGCGGCCAGCTCGCTCCAGACGAGGCCGTCGGCGATCGCCACGAGTGCCCCGAGGGCCCAGATCGCCAGGGCCCACCCGCCGCCCACCGAGCGGACAATCCCCGGGATCGTCAGGAACGGCCCCACCCCCACCATCATCGCCATGTTCAGGCTGACCGCCTGGAGGAGCGAGAGACGGCGGCCGGTCATGGAGGGAATTCCGACAAAGGACGTCCGCCGCCGGCCCGAAACCCGGGGCCTTCGGCGATCGGGACGCGCCAGTTTAGCCGGATTCTCACCAATTGCACGGCCCGGCCGCCCCTTCCGGCTCAATCGGCACGGCCGTTGCGATCGAGGGGCCGCGTTCCCGGGAAACCGTGCCTTCGCGGGTCGGTCCGATCTTGTGGGCCATGCGGGTTTTGAGGGCATCGACGGGAATTCGACCGCGAATTCCTGACCCCCGCCACTCGCCAAACCGGGGGACGTCGTACAGAATTCTGGTGAGACGTGCGAATGGGACCGTGCCTTTCGCCGGGGGAATCCTCGCGCCTGGGCCGGTCCCGCCTTGTCCGTCGACACCTGGGATCGGTGGGATTTCGGCGATGAACACCTTTCGTTTGGCGTTGGTCGTGGCGTTGGGAACGTTCGGGGGATTCACCTCGGAGGCGAGGGCGGGAGGCCCCGGCGGTATCGGGGTGATCGGCGACAGCTACTCCGACGAGTACCAGTTCTACTCGCCCCATCGGGCCTCGGCCCGGAACTGGGTCGAGATCCTGGCCGAGAGGCGGGGGCTGGACTTCGGCCCGTTCTCCTCGGAGACGCGAGGCGAGCCGAGGAACGCCGGGTTCGCCTACAACTGGGCCCGGTCCGCCGCCACGTCGGCCGACGCCATCGCCTCCGGCCAGCATCTCGGCCTGGCCGAGCAGGCGAGGCGGGGCGAGGTCCGGTTCGCGATCGTCTTCCTCGGCGGCAACGACTTCATCGAGGCCTTCCTCGGCCCGAATCCCGAGTCCGCGACGATCGGCCTGGCCGATCGCGCCGCGACGAACCTCGGAACGGTCGTGGAGACGCTCCTCTCGGCGAGCACGGAGCTGAAGATCCTGGTGGCCACCGTGCCCGACGTCCGCGACCTGCCCGAGCTCCGGGGCCCGATCCGCGAAGCCCGGATCGACCGCGCCTCGGCCGACCGGATCGCGGCCGAGATCGCCGCGTTCAACACCAGGGTCCGCTCCCTGGCCGGTCGAGACGGCCGGGTCGCCATCTTCGACTTCGCCCGGATCTCCCAGATCTCGGCCAGGCTCGCGCCGGATTTCATCCCGGTCGCCGGCCGCAAGGTCCGCCGATGGACGCCCGGGGACGACCTCGACAGCCTGTTCCTCGCCGACAACCGCCACCTCGGCCTGATCGGCCAGGGGATGCTCGCCCGGATGATCGTCGAGTCCCTCAACCGCAAGCTCGACGCCGGAATCCCCCCCCCTGGACGATCGCGAAATCCTCGCCATCGCCGAATCGCTGGCGGCGAGGAAGGCGGCCGGCTCATCGCTGGTCGAAGCCGGGCGGTAGGACGCCTCGTCGTCGGCCCCGAGAGGGAGGGTGGCTCTCAGGCCGGCTCGATCCCCGGGCCGGGCGCGGGAGGCTGGGCCCGCGATCGCCGTCTCCTTCGGAGGATCAGGAAGGCGAGGCTGATCGCGACGACCCCGCCGATCGAACCGACCGCGGGGAGGAGCCACGAGCGGCTCGTCGGCAGGGCGACGCCGGGGGTGCCCGGCAGGGGGATCGGGCCGAACGCCGGGACGGCCATCCCCTTGGCGTCCACCAGGTCGCACGAGGGGTCGAACCCCCAGCCGTACCAGAGGAAGGCCCCCTCGGGCACGGGTCGGGCGAGCTTCAAGATGACCTGAGTGGGATCGTCCGGGTTGACGTCGGCCCGCCGGATCACCCGCACGAGGACCCCGTCGGGACCGCGGACCGAGAAGCCGGTGAGAGGCCCCGAGCCGATCAAGCCCGCCCCGTCGGTCCCGCGATTGACCCCGGAGAAGCGCACGATCAGCCGGTTCCCGTCCTGGTCCACGCGATCCAGGTCCGGGGTGGTGGCCCCGCCCCCTCCGGGGAGGTCGTGGAGGACGCGGTCGGCCAGGCGTCGGCCGACGATCGAGGCACTCCGGGCCTCCAGGTGGATCACGTCGACGACGTCCAGATCGATGGACGCGACGAGTCCCGTGCCCGGGACTCGCGCGGGGAATTTCCTCTGGACCTCTCGCACGATGTTCCAGCCCGAGGGGTCGTCACCCTGGCTCAACCCCCGGCCGATCTGGACCAGGTAGAACGGCAGGCTGGGGTCTCCCAGGTCGCTCCGAAGGGCCTTGACCAGGGCGTCGAGTCGCTCTTCGTAGCGGCCGGCGTCCCACCCCATGCCGCTGCCGGAGGCCTCGGCCTCGCCCTGATACCAGAGGACGCCTCGGACGTGTCCCCCCGCCCGAGCGACCTGCGCCAGCATGGCCCCGTAGAGCGAGTTCCCGTCGCGCTTCTTGCCGTCGGGCAGCCACAATCGGATCGGCGTCGCCCCCTTGGCGCAGGCGATCAGGCCGATCGGGACGCCGGTGGCCTCCGCCATCCTCGTCCCGAAGGCGATCCCGGGGCCGCTCCCCTTCAGCCAGGTCGGGAACAGGGTGCCGGCCGGCGGATCGGGGGCCTTGGGCCCTCGATGGACCGCGTCCCGGGCCGTCTCGATCTTGTGGAGAGGATCGACCGCCTGGCTCCATCGGCCGTCCAGGCCGAGGCAGGCGACGCGAGGATCGGGCGCCGCGGCCCCGGAGAAGTCGTTGCGGCCCTCCATGTTGGACTGGCCGGCCAGGACCCACAGATCCCCCACGAACACCGGCCCGATCCGCTCCGGTTCGGCCTCCCGCCCCGATCGAACCTGGATGGTGTACGGGCCGCCCGTCGGCACACCTTCCAGGACCCCTTCCGACAGGGTGACCCCGCCCACCGGCTCTCCCCCAGGGCCGATCAGCTCCGCCGAGCGGGCGCGGCCCGGAGGACCCAGAGGGATGGCCGCCCGACCATCCTGGCCCCGGGGATAGACCCGCCAGGGCGACGGCCCATCGTCGGCCCCTTCCCCCGGCGACGTCCTCACGGGACCGGCATACAGACACGACTGGGAGAGTAAGATCAGGATCCAGCCGTCGATCGCGAGCGCGACGACCCAGCCCCTTGCCCACTTCATGGTTGTTTTCCTCGATACCGCCCTATCAAAGTAGGCCCACGACAGAATCCGAGAGCCGAGCCTTTGCATGCGAATAAGATACGAGGTCACGGCCAACTTCTTCAAGGATCGGGTGGGACCCCGAGCCAAAGCGAACACCCGGGCGCGCCGTCGAACCGGCCGCCGATGGAGCGGAAAGCTTCCCGGAATCGACCCGGTCAGCCGGTTCCTCGCCGACAGCCGCCGCCTCGGCCTGATCGGCCAGGGGAGGCCGCCGGATCGTCGCGGGCGGGCGGAAGCGGGGCGATCGAAAGGCCGGGTCGCCGGCCTTCGTCGGGTCCGCCCTTGCGAGGAACCGTCGAATCGCGAAGAGGCCCGCACGAGTTGCCCCCGCGAGGCTTCGTCCTCCGAGCGGGCATGGCGCCGGCTTCAGCGAGGCATGGTCTCGGGGTGAAATTCCATCTCGGCACGTCCCCCCGAGACCCGAAGCTCGGCCGAGGGTCGTTTCTTGAGCTTCGCGGCCCGATCCAGGTCCGCCTGCGCCCGGACGAGGTCGCCTTTGTGCTGCCAGGACCTCCCGCGGGATTCCTAAGCGTAGGCGTTCTTCGGGCTGAGTCGGATGGCCAGGTCGTAATCGGCGATCGCCTTGACCTGGTCCTCCTTCTCGTCCCAGCAGGCGGCCCGACACATCCGGGCCCTCACGTTCTTCGGGTCCAGGCGGAGGGCTTCGGCGAAATCGAACATCGCCCGGTCGAAGTCTCCCCTCTCACCTTAGGCCATCCCGCGACGGAGATATCCTTCGGGGTCATTCGGGGCGAGGAGGATGGCCCGGATCGTCTCCTCGGGGCTGGGTTCGTCCCCGTTCGGGGCCGCGATCGCCACGAGGAGGCCGAGAGCCGTCGCCCAAATCCCCTGGCTCATCGCGAGATCCTCCCGGGCCGGCGATCCTCCCATGTCGGCCCGCAAGCTCGCCGCGGGGCGGCTTCCGACCGACGACCGCCGACTCCACAGGATTGACCGGCGCCGTTCGCCCGACTAGACTTCGGATTCCTCTCCAATTCGACTTCGCGGTCAGGAAGGGGCGAAGCTCGTCATGAGTCTGGGCGAAGCGGGCGGGGCCGAGATCGATTTCGAGACGATGCATGGGCGGAACTGGCCCACGGTCACGCAGTTCTCCGTGTTCCTGGAGAACCGCGTGGGCCAGTTGCTGGAGGTGGTCAAGGCGTTCCAGGGTTCGAGGGTCAAGATCGTCGGCCTGTCGATCTCCGACTCGGCGGACTGCTGCATCGTCCGGCTGATCCTGAGCCATCCCGAGCAGGGGCGCGAGATCCTCGAACGCAACGAGCTGCCCTATGCCGAGAATCAGCTCCTCGCGGCCGAGCTGCCCGCCGGCCCCCAGTCGCTGGTGGACCTCTGCACGGCCCTCCTCCAGGGGGAGTTCAACATCCACTATGCCTATCCGCTGATCGTCCACCCCCACGGCCGGGCGGCGGTGGCCCTCCACATCGACAACGTGGACCAGGCCAGCGCGATCCTCCACGAGCAGGGGTTCGAGATCCTCAGCGAGGCCGACCTGGGCTCGAACTAGCCGGGACCGCGAACCGCGTCGGCTCCGACCCGGCGACCGCCGCGATCGTCCCCCGGCCCACGCGGTCGCGGAGCCATCGGCCCGCCCCTCGGCCCGATCCCGAGACCGCCGAGAGCAGGCGGCGGACGTCGTCCGAGCCGAATTCCGGGGGGAGCATCGCCGGGCCGAACTCCCCGTCCAGCACGCCGACTCGCAACCATTCGAGGGCGAGGGCGAGGATCTGGTCGTGATCGAACGCCAGGCCCGAGACGGCCTCGGGATCGAGCCAGGCGGCTTCCCTCGCGTCGTCCGAGCCTCGGACCGGGGGCAGGGGAGGGCGGATCACCGCCGCATGGGCGATGCTGATCGTCCTGCCTCGGGGATCGCGACCCGGGGCGCCGAAGACGCCGATCGGCTCGACCAGCGACGGCGCCTCCAGCCCCGTTTCTTCCTTCAACTCGCGACGCGCCGCGGCCTCGATCGGCTCGTCGAGGTCGAGGAAGCCGCCGGGGATCGCCCAGTGGTCGGCGAACGGGTCTTTCTTCCTCTTGATGAACAGGGCGCGGAGGCCCTCGGCGGTCAGGGCAAAGACGGTCAAATCGACGGTGACCGACGGCCGAGGGTAGTCGTAGCAATAGGGCGGAGGCACCGCGAATTCCCCGGGGGGCGGGCGAGACGTCTGGTCTCCGGGCGAAGGACCGCCCATCATGATAAGGACGCCCCCGCCGGATGGCGAGCGGGCAGGCCCCGCCGAAGTCCCCGAAGGCCCCGACCATGCCGCGTCCCTCCGCAAGACTCCCCGACTGGCCCGGCTTCGATCCCGCCGAATCCGACCGGCTGGGGGGCCTGGTCGAAGTCCTCTCGCGAGAGGACGGCCCGGCCGATTCCGAGGGCGTCTGGCCCGATCGGCTCTGGAACGCCCTGGTCGGGGCGAAGGCCACGCGATGGGCCTTGCCCGGCCGCTTCCCCGACGCCGGAGGGGACCGCCCGAGCCTGGTCCGCCGCTATGCCCGGGTCGCCGAAGGGTCGCTGACCGCGGCCTTCATCCTCACCCAGCACGACGCCGCCGTTCGAAGGCTCGTCGCCGCCTCGGGGCCGGGCCGCCGCCGCGCCGACCAATGGATCGAGCGGATCGCCGAGGGTTCCGCGTTCGCCACCGTGGGCATCTCGCAGTTGACCACGTCTCGGAAGCACGGGCCCAGGGCGATGGCGGCCTCGCCGACCGATTCGGGCCATCGGCTCGACGGCGCCATGCCGTGGGTCACGGCCGCCGAGAGGGCCGATTTGCTGGTGACCGGCGGGGTGCTCGACGACGGCTCGCAGATGCTGATCGCCCTGCCGAGCGACCGCCCCGGCGTGACGATCCATCCGCCGATGCCCCTGGCGGCCCTGGGGGCGTCGGTCACGAGCGAGGTGATTTGCGAGGCCGCGGAGGTCCAGCCCGAGGACGTCCTGGCGGGCCCGGCCCTCGACGTGATGGCCACTCCCGGCCTGGCCGGGACCGGCGGCCTCGAGACCTCGGCGCTGGCGATGGGCCAGGCCCGAGCCGCCCTGAAGGCCCTGGCCGAGCAGGCCGAGGCGCGAGGCGACCTGATCGAGCCGTTCGAGGCCCTGGCGGCCTCCTGGTCCAGGATCGCCGAGGGCCTGATCGCCGCCGCCGAGGGCCGACCCGACGCCCCGCCCCCGCCCTCGATCCGCGCCGAGGCGAATGCCCTGGTCCTCCGGGCCACTCAGGCGTTCCTGACCGCCCGAAAAGGCAGCGGGTTCGTCCGCGACGAGCCCGCGCAGCGATGGGCGAGGCAGGCCCTCTTCTTCCTCGTCTGGTCCTGCCCCTCGCCCGTGGCCAACGCGGCGATCCGAGACCTCGCGGGGATCTGCCCGTAGGGTGCATGCAATGCACCGTCATGTAAGGTGCATGAAATGCACCAACCCGCGCGGGCGAAGCCCGCCATCCGCATTCACAAACCCGATCCGACGGTCCGCCGCAACCCCTCGTCAAAGCCGACGATCGGCCGATAGCCCAGGACTCGGCCGATCTTTTCCAGGCTCGCCTGGGAGTGCATCACGTCGCCGGGCCGGGCGGGCCCGAACTCGGGCGCGAGGTCCGTGCCCATCGCGGCGTTCAGAGTCGCGACCAGGTCGAGCAAGGTGATCCGCTCCCCGGTCCCCACGTTGAACGCCTCGCCGCCCAGGGGGGATTCGCACCGCATCGCCAGCAAGTTCGCGTGGATGACGTTCGCCACATAGGTGAAATCGCGGGACTGGAGGCCGTCGCCGAGGACCGTCGGCCTCTGGCCCCGGGCCATCTGCGACGCGAACCGCGAGATCACCCCGCTATAGGGACTCGAAGGGTCCTGCCTCGGCCCGAACACGTTGAAATAGCGGAGGCTCGCCCCATCCAGGCCCATCGTCTGGGCATAGACGCGGACGTAATGTTCCCCGGCGAGCTTCCCGGCGGCATAGGGACTCAACGGACGAGGGAACATGTCCTCGCGCTTGGGCAATTCCTCGGTCTCGCCATAGGCGCTGCTCGACGCCGCGAACAAAAACCGCTTGACGCCGGCCCTCCGCGAGGCTTCCAGGATGTTCAGGGTGGCGGTCGGCCCGCTCCGATGCGACTCGATCGGCTCGGCCACGGATCGGGGGACGCTGGGGATCGCCGCCTCATGGAAGACGAAATCGGCCCCCTCGACGGCTCGCTCGCAAACCGCGAAATCGGCCAGGTCCCCGGCGATCCACTCGAACCGGCCGTCGAGATGGCCCAGGTTCGCGAGCCGCCCGGTCGAGAGGTTATCGACCACGCGGACGCGAAGACCCTCGGCCAGGAGGGCCTCGACGAGATGGGAGCCGATGAACCCGGCCCCCCCGGTGACGACGGCGAGTCCGGGATCGTTCACGTCGAGGTCATCCGATGGCGAGAGGGTCGGGATCGGCCGCGATTCAGGCGCCGACGGGGGCCTCGGCCAGGGTGAGGAAGGCGTCCATGTTGTCCGGGAACACCGTGTTGGCCGGATAGTACCGGAAGCCCGCTTGCTTGACCCGGGAGACCAGGTCGGGGTAATCGACCAGGGAGGGGTGGAACTCGGCGATCATGGCGCGGATGCGGCCGAGCCAGGAGAGATCCCCGGCCGTCAGGAGGGCCTGCTCGCCCCCCTCGATGTCCAGCTTCACCAGGTCCACGATCGTCCCCTCGGGCAGTCGCTTCAGGAGCGAGTCCATGCTGAGGATCGGCGTCTCGCGGCCCTCCTCGGCGAGCCGGCCCTGGTTGGATTGGTCGTTGTCGTGGAATCGGCCGAGTCCGTCCTCCGGCCCGACGGCCGCCTCGATCAACTCGGCCGGGATCGCGTTGTCGGCCAGATTGCGGCGGGCCAGGTCGGCGTTGGCCGGGGACGGCTCGACCACCAGGACCCGCTCGATCCCGTACTTCTTCGTCAGCCAGACGCTCGTCAGGCCGATGTTGCCCCCGAGGTCCACCAGCACCTTGGGCGACAGGTCGAAGGGCAGGCGGTAGAAGTCGTAGAGCCAGACCTCGCGGAGGGACCAGATGTCCCCCATGTTGAGCCGATACGTCAGCGAGATCCCGCCGCGGAACCGGACCTTCCGTTCTCGATCGTCGAAGGGCTTCTTCATCGCGGGCAACGCCCGATAACGCACCAGGTCGCCACTGAGCCGGAAGAACGACCCGGGGTCGGCGCAGAGGCGGGACGCCCTCCAGGCCTCGGCGAGGATGTTTCGGCTGGCTCGGAGCGCTTTCATCATGATCGGAACCCTTGAAACCCGGCGAATCTCCGCGAGCGATCCCGGCGCGATCCTCTGGATCAAGACTATACGTTCGGGACGCCGACGGGCCCAGGGAGCGGCGGGAGGCGGCCCCGACGGCACGATCAATCCGGTCGAGCCGGGCGGAGGTGGCCTTTCATGGCCGACCCTCGACCCCCCGCCGCCCTAGTCCGGCCATCGGCAGAGCCGCTTCACGTAGTCGAGGCCGCCGTCGTTGGCCCAGCCGTCGAGCTGGGCGGCGTCCTTCATCTGCTGGCCTCGCTTGCGATCGACGGCGAGGAACGCGCAGTCGAGGTCGGGCAGCGAGGTGAGGTCGCCCCAGAGCTTCTCGAACTGGGCGACGGGGAAGACGTCTTCCTGGCCGTGGCCCCATCGCCTCTTCACGTCCTTGATCGTGACATACGTCGGCACCCGCGCCGCCATCTTGCGGACGGCCTCGGCGATCCGGCTCGGGTCGCCGGAGAGGTCGGCGCGGGTCAGGCCGAAGGCGTCGAGGAGGCCGTCGATCCGCACCCAGGTCGTCAGGGTATTGTAGTACCTCAGGAGGAACTCGGTGTCCTCCTTGGGCGAGGCCAGCCCTTCCAGGAGGCGGAGCCGGCCGCCGACCCGGGCCAGGCCGCCGCCCCGGTCGTCGATCCTCCGGGGGATGACCTCGAACGCCAGGGTCGAGCCCGAGTCCATCGCCAGCCCCAGGACGCCCGGATCGAGGTTCGCGCCCAGGGTATCGACGTTGTGGACCATCAGCCAATTCAGATGGGGCCTCTCCGCCAGGAGCCGGGCGAGGACGCCGTTCTTCAGGAGGGTCGGCACCTCGTAGAAGTGCCCCGGCGGGTTGAACCTCTGGATCGCCACGTTATCGGTATAATCGTGGCCCTCGCCCCGGCCCTTCGCCCATTCGAGGATCGCCCGGCGAGACGCCTCGCGGACCTTCTGCTTGTTCTCGTCCAGGGTCTCGTGGGCCTGTTCTTCCCAGAGGAACGTGAGGTCGCGGGCCATCGGCACGAGCCTCTGGCCGATCGACTGGCCCCGCGAGAGGACCACGGGGCCGTCGTGGCCATAATTGCCGGTCCGGGCCAGGTGGTGCTCGATGGCCGAGTGGGTCAGGTAGCTCGTGGTGACCACGTGGGGGATCGGCGACCCGGCGATCCGGGCCGAGGCGCGGGTCTTGGCCAGGTGGATCTCCAGGAAGGACCGATGCCGCCCTTCCAGGCGGACGAACGGGTTGACCGCCTTCACCACGCCCGCCCCGGTCGTCCACCGGCTGCCGACGCCCGCGGCGAGCGTGACCACCGCCGCCTCGCCGTGGCTCAGGGCCGCCTCGCCCCGGGCGATGGCCTCTCGGGGCAGGGCCCCGTGGGCGAAGACGAGGTCATCGTCCTCGACGTCGCGAATATCGGTCGAGAGCGGCAGGCGGTTGCGGGCCAGGCCGATCCGCCCTCGCTGGAGGTCGTCCCGCAACTGGGCGTGCTGGACCGGGTCGAAGCCGTTCTCGCGGCGGATCTGCTCGGCCTGGCGGTCCCAGTCGGCCGCGGTGGGGTCGCCGGCGGACCTCGCCACGGGGAAGAGGTTGTTGATCGTGGTGCGGAACACGCGGAGGAGCTCGCCGGTGTCGGCCGAGGTGTTGGCGAAGTGGTCGATGTCCGCCCGGCGGCGGGCCTCGACGGCGTGGGGGCCGGCCCCGATCATGGCCCCGACCTGGAGCGCGTAATAGCGAGCCGGCATGACCGCGTCGCGGCCCTCGACCAGCTCGGCCACGGTCCCTCCGGGGTTGATCCGGAAGTCGTAGACGACCGGCTCCATGGCGAAGGGCAGGGCGTCGTCCAGGTCGGCCTTGGCCCTCTTCATGATGGCGGCGATCTCCCGGCGGAACTCGGCCTGGCGATGGGGGGCGACGAAGAAGCCCATCCCGCCGCCGGACATCCCCCCGAGCATCAGGAAGCCCCAGAAGTCCTCGCCCAGCGCGGCCCTTGCGCCCGCGATGATCGCCTCGGTGAAGGCGTTGGAGACCCAGGGGATGATCGTCTTGAGGGGGCCGTCCCAGTTGGCGGTCGTCAGCCGGCCGACCTCCCGGACGTCCGCCCTTCGGACCGCCTCGACGATCGCCTCGAAGATCCCCAGGGCCTCGGCCCGGGCGGCCCACTCGGCCGGGGCGCGGACCAGGTACTTCTCGGTGACCATGTTCAGGATCGGCCCGACGTTCTGGGCCATCCCGCCGTGGACGAGCACCAGGGAGGACGCCAGGGCCTGGGCGAACGAGCCCGGGGCCTCGCTCCCCGAGGAAATCAGCTCATGCTCGGGCAGGAGCCGGCCCCGGCTGACCCCCCATTCCGGGTCCCCGTCGCGGCAGGCCACGCCCCGGATCAGCTTGACCCCCGGGAAGACCCCGCCGGAATCCTGCCAGCCTCCGCCCGAGCCGCCCAGCCATTCCCCCAGGATCGCCCGGGAGACGACCACGCGGGCCTCCTCGGGGTCGAGCGGGCCGGTCAGGTTCCTCGCCTGGCCGCTGGCCCTCATCAACAGCGAGATCAGCGACGCCAGCAGGTTCGTCGAGACCGCCAGCCGCGAACCCTTGGGGATGTCGTTGACCTTGCTGACGACCTCCAGCCCCCAGCCCGGACGGATGATCCGCCCGAGGATCGCCGCCAACGGCACGCCCGTGCCCTCGAACGACGGCGGGATCAGCCCCGAGGCGATCACCCCGGCCTTGACCAGCCCGAGGTAATCGTTGCCGAAGTTGAACAGCTCCTCCAGGGTCGCCACGTCCTTGCTCGCGTTCAGGTCGATCGAGGTCAACCGCAGGACCGGCTCGGCGATGGTCCGGCAATACGTCTCGATCGGGGGCCGGGCTCGGGGTCCCGGCCGTGGACGCCCAGGTCCACCGAGATGTTCAGGACGCGGGCCCCCTCGGGATAATCCATCCCGAGGAAGAAGATGTCCGACCAGGCCGAATGCGACAGGTCCAGCCTCACCGGCGTCCTCTCGACGAGGATCGGCGACAGCCCGCCTTCGGACTCCGCGATCAGCCTCGGGTGGAGTCGCAAGGGGAGCTCGTCGGCCGCCCCCACGCGGAACATCCACCGGCTCCCCCGGCAGCCCCGGACGGACCTTCGGACCTGGTCGGCCAGGGTCTGATACGCGACTTGCTCATACGCCTGGGCCAGGGCGCTGGCGATGGCCCGGTCGGGCCCCGGCGGCCCTGGGCCTCGCGGAACGAGGAGATCGCCTGCTCGAACCGCCGGGCCATCAGGTCGCCCACCCCCTCGAACGGGATGATCCCCGTGGGCGGCAGCTCGGGCGCCTCCTGGAGGGCGTAGCGGTAGATCGCATGGAGCAACATCGACGCCCGGACCCGCTCGTACAGGTTCTCGGACCCCCGGCGGAACCCCTCCAGGGCCTCGCTCGCGGCGAGGACCTCGGCCGTGCTCAGCCCCGAGATCAGCTCCAGGACCGAGCGGTCCCGGGCCGAGGGGTCGGCCGAGGTGATGGCCTCGATCAAAGGCTCGGCGATCGTCGCAGAGGACACTCGGCCCCTCCCTCTCGCAATCCCGGACGGGCGCCTCGAGGACGAGGCGACCGTCCCCCATCGTGTCCGGGATCCTAACCCTGCTCCAGGCGGATGATCGATTCCAGGAGCCCGGCCAGCATCTCCTCGCGGTCCACCCCGGCCAGGGCCAGCGCGATCTGGGCGTCGAGCGTCCCGTACTTCACCCCGAGGTTGTGCCGGGCCCCGCGAGACTCCAAAGCCAGGTACTTCTCGCGACGCGCCAGGGCGTCCAGGGCCGGGGTCAGCCCCACGCCCCCTCCCTCGCGGACGTCCCGCGAAACCAGGTCGTCCAGCAGCGTAAACACCGACGGAGTCAGCACATGCATCCCGAAAAAGCACAGGTAATGGCCGGCGCGGAGGCCCGGCACCTGCAAGCGGACCTCCGCCAGGGTCGGGTTGGGCTTCTCGATCACCTCGTCGATCGCATAGACGTCCGGCCGGTCGTGCCGCCTCCGCCCCTGGATCGTCCCGTAATGGCCGATCCGGTGCTCTCGGGTCGCCTGGACGGCCGACGCGGCGCACCCCTCGGCCTCGGCCAGGTCCAGGAGCTGCCGGGCGCACCGGCGGGTTTCCTTGGAGATATACAGATGGTCGCCCAGGAGGAGCAGGACCGGGTCGCCCCCGGCATACTCCCGGGCGCACCACACCGAATGGCCGTAGCCTTCCGGCTCGGGCTGGACGGCGAATCGAAGGCGGGTGGCGAGGTCGGCGATCCTCCGGGCCTGCTCCTCGGCCCAATCCACCCCCTTGAACCCGGATCGCAGCGCCTCGGCATAGGACCGGAAGTGCCGGCGATAATACGCCTCATCCCCCGGGGCCACGACCACGCAGATTTCCTCGATCCCGCTCTCCAGCGCCTCCTCGGCGATGATCTGGAGGACCGGCTTGGTCAGGCCGTCGCGATCGACCAGGGGGAGCATGGCCTTCTGGACCGTGTCCGAGGCCGGATACTGCCGAGCGCCTCGCCCGGCCGCCGTGATGATCGCCTTCTTGACCTGCACGCCACCCGCTCCCCGATCTCGAAGGAAACCGCCCCGGCCCCGTCGCCCGGACGCCGACAGCCCCGCCGAATCCTACCCGACCTCGACCCCGCGACGCCAGGCTCCCCGCCGTCCCCCCGCATCGAGAGGACCCCGAATCGATGGATCGCCGGCCGACAACCCGCTCCACCCCCTTGACACCGCCCGCCGCCGGGACTATCCTTGCCTCATCACCCCACCACGCTTGGGGATGTAGCTCAATTGGTTAGAGCACCGGCCTGTCACGCCGGAGGTTGCGGGTTCGAGCCCCGTCATCCTCGCTTCGATCAAACCCCGGGAAATCCGGGGTTTTTTCATGCGCCCGCCGAATCGCTTCGGACCTGCGCGCCGGATTCTCGTGCCGGTTACAAATGCCCGAAACCTCGTGGAAACGGGTTACGGCCCACGGGCCTCCTGGCGAGGATGGGCGGACGGGGCGTCGGGACAGGCGGTCGTCACCTTGTCGTCCGCGACCCATCCCTCTCCACGATGGCCGTCGCCGACCTCGCCCGGGGGCCGTTGCGGCTCCATCGCATCCGCCTCAAACCGTCCCACGCCGACCTGGCCGTCCTGGACAGCCTGCGGATGGCCCTGAGCGACCTGGGGCGGCTCGACCGGGCCGGCGCCCACCTCGCGAGGCTGGTCGCGATCGAGCCGGAGAACGCCAACGGTTGGGTGGCGCTGGGGGTGGTCCGGGCGCGGGAACGCAAGGCGTCCGAGGCGGTCGCCGCCCCGCGGAGGTCCCTCCAGATCGAGCCCAACAACGATCCGGCCGCTGAAGACGGACCCCGAGGCGGCCTGCGAGCACCTCTTCCACACCTCCCGTGTGCTCCTGACGCGGGGGATCAAGGGGACGTACCTCGACTCGACGGACGCCGAGCCCCGGATGTCCCTGGCCGACCTGCTCGGGCGGAGGGCCTGAGGCCGACCGCGGGCTGGATGACGGGGACATCCATCCGCGTCGTGGACGCCGCGTCCACGACGACCGAATGACCACCGGATCGGCCGGGATGTCCGGCGGCCCCGCCCGGGGCGGGAGACGGGCGATGGACCCGCCGGGGGAGGTCGATCCGGGACGCTCGGCCGACAAGACGCGGCCAGGAAGGCCCCGTCGGGCCCGACGTGCCCAGCCCGTCTGGGCAACCGCGCCTGATCAATCCGGCCCGACGCTCGCCGACATGGCCGAGGCCGGTCCCATCCGGTCGATCACATCGAAGCATCCAGTTAAAGCACCGGCGATTGCAAGAGACATGCAAATCTTGCGGTCGCGTCCGGGCCGGCACCGGTGGGTAACCGCTGCGAGATTGTCTCCGAGGTCGGCTCCGCTCGCGAGTCCGGCGGTCGGGTCGGCTTCCGTCGGCTCGACGCCCTCCGAGCGGCGTGTCATGGCGTCGATGATGGGGGCGGGTGAAGATTCCTGGGTCGGGCGGGAGCCACCGCGGCTCCCGGATCGCCCGCCCCTGGCGGGCTGGGCTGGGCTGGCGGGCTGGCCGACCGAACGAGAATTTTGGGGCATTCCTGTCCCCGAATCGCCATGATCGTCAGTTAGTCCTCTCATGGTGCTGCGAATGGCCGAACCCGAAAGCGAG
Source organism: uncultured Planctomycetota bacterium (assembly GCA_963737655.1). Taxonomy (GTDB): domain Bacteria; phylum Planctomycetota; class Planctomycetia; order Isosphaerales; family Isosphaeraceae; genus JAQGHR01. The sequence goes on from CAVTTN010000002.1 coordinate 1,942,510, forward strand.
ACGCCGTCATTGCTCGAGCGGGCCCGGGCCGGGGACTCCGCGGCCTGGGCCGTGCTCATGGGGCGCTATCGCGAGCGTCTGCGGCGGATGGTCGCCCTGCGGCTCGACCGGCGGCTCCAGGGCCGCGTCGACGCCTCGGACATCATCCAGGAAGGCTATGCGGACGCGGCGGCCCGGCTGGAGGAGTACGCCCGCGACCCCTCGATGCCCTTCTTCCTCTGGCTCCGGTTCCTCGTCGGCCAGCGGCTGGCCGACCAACACCGGCACCACCTGGGCGTCCAGGCCCGCGACGCCGGCCGCGACATCAGCCTCTACCGCCGCGCCATGCCCGAGACGACCACGGCCGCCCTGGCCGCCCAGCTCCTGGGCAAGCACACCTCGCCGAGCCAGGCGGCGATCCGGGCCGAGCGCAAGGTCCGGCTCCAGGAGGCCCTGAACAGCCTCGACCCGATCGACCGCGAGATCCTGGCCCTGAGGCATTACGAGCAGATGTCCAACGGCGAGGCGGCGACGGTCCTCGGCCTCGACAAGTCGGCCGCGAGCAAGCGATACGCCCGGGCTTTGGTCCGGCTCAAGGACATCCTGGCCGCCCTGCCCGGGGGACTCGAAGGGAGCTGACGCGATGGCCGATTCCAGCGCCGACCGCGACCCGGTGGAGCGCCTGGCCGACTCGTTCCTCGCCCGCTACCGGCGCGGCGAGCGGCCGAGCATCGAGGACTACGCGGCGAAGCATCCGGAGCTGGCCGACGAGATCCGAGAGCTGCTGCCCGCGCTCGTCGCCCTCGAACAGGACATGTCGATCGACGCCCCGACGACCGGCCAGGTCGCCTCGGGCGGGCCGAAGACGTCGGCGGCGACGCCCGAGCAGCTCGGCGATTACCTGATCCTCCGCGAGGTCGGCCGGGGCGGCATGGGGGTCGTCTACGAGGCCACCCAGCAGAGCCTCGGGCGGCACGTCGCCCTGAAGGTCCTGCCCGGCACCGGCCTGGGCGTGACGCACCTGGAGCGGTTCCGCCTGGAGGCCCGCGCCGCGGCGCGGCTGCACCACACGAACATCGTGCCGGTCTTCGGCGTGGGGGAGAGCGGCGGCGTCCACTACTATGCCATGCAATTCATCCGGGGCCAGGGGCTGGACGTCGTCATCGACGAGCTGACCCGCCAGAGGAGGGCGATCGCCGACCGCCCGCGCGGGGAGGCGGAGCCGGCCCTCCGCGCCATCACCGGAGGCCTCGTCGCCGATCGCTTCGAAGACGCCACCACCCAGACCGCCGCCGGCCCGGACGAGGGGGAGGCGGCCGCCCGGGCGGCCGATCCGATCGCGTCGCGGGCCGGGCCGCCGGCCCATTCGGAGCTCTCCTCCGCGAGGTCGGAGGGGCATTTCTACCGGGCCGCCGCGCGGGTGGGGCTCCAGGTGGCCGAGGCGCTGAGCTATGCCCACGGCCAGGGGATCGTCCATCGCGACATCAAGCCGTCGAACCTCCTGCTCGACGTCAAGGGGACCGTCTGGGTGACGGACTTCGGGCTGGCGAAGTCCGAAGGGGCGGACGGCCCGACCCAGACCGGCGACATCGTCGGCACCCTGCGCTACATGGCCCCGGAGCGGTTCGACGGCTGGTCCGACCCGCGGAGCGACATCTACGCCCTCGGGGCCACGCTCTACGAATTGCTGACGCTCCGCCCGGTCTACGAGGAATCCAACCGCGCCCGCCTGATCGAGAGGGTCCTCAACGACCCGCCGATCTCGCCCCGCAAGCATGACCGCAAGATCCCCCGCGACCTGGTGACGATCGTCCTGAAGGCCCTGGCGCGCGAGCCCTCGGCCCGGTACACCTCGGCCGAGGCGATGGCCGATGACCTGCGGCGCTACCTGGCCGACAAGCCGATCTTCGCGCGTCGCAGCGGCCCGGCCGAGAAGGCCTGGCGCTGGTGCCGCCGCAACCCGGTCGTCGCGGGATTGGCCGCGACGCTGATGGTCGTCTTCCTCGCCGCGTTCGCCGCTGTGACGGCCGCGCTGATCCGGGCGAGGGCCGACCGCAAGCTCGCCGACGAGCGTTTGATCGCGGCCCAGGCGAGCGAGGCCGTGGCGAAGGCCGAGACCGCGAGGGCCGACGCCGGATTCGCCAAGGCCCGATCGGCGGTGGACGACTACCTGAACAAGGTCACCGAAGACGACATCCTCAGGCAGACGCCCCGGCTCCAGCCGCTCCGCCGCCAGCTCCTGGAATCGGCGATGACCTTCTATCGGGGGTTCCTCCGCGACCGCCGCAATGATCCGTCGCTCCGCGCGGAGATCGCGGCCGTGACTCTGCGGATGGCGCAGGTCCGCTCGCAGCTCGGGGACCCGTCCAGCCGGGACGTCGCGAGGGAGGCGGCGTCGCTCTACGAGGCCCTGGCGAAGGACTACCCGGGGGATCCGGCCATCCTCGGCGGGTGGATCGAAGCCCTGCAAGCCCGCCGCGACCTCGACCGCGCGATCGAGTTGGGCGAGTCGGCGCTGGCCTCCCATCCGGAGGATTCCAGGATCGCGAAGACCCTGACCCAGATCTACCGATCGCATTCGCTCAACCGCGACAGGGAGGGCGATAAGGCCGGCGCCATCGAGTCGGCGCGGAGATCCCTGGCGTTGAACCAGGCCCTCCTGAAGCGGACGCCCGATGACGCCGACGTCGAGCGGGAGTTGGCGGCGACCCTGTCCGACCTGAGCGTCCTTCTCTCCGGGACCTTCGGACGGGCCATCGATTCGATGTCGCTCAGCACGAAGCAGTTGGGCCACGACCGGCGCCTGGTCGCGCGACATCCGGGCCGGATCCTCTACCGGCAAGACCTGCTCATCGGCCTCATGAACGTCGCCAGCAAGGAGTGGGATTTCGGGATCAGGGACCAGGCGATCGCCAGGATCACCGAAGCCCTGGACCTGGCCCGGGAACAGGCCGCCATCCACCCCGACATCCCCTACTTCGCGACCATGCGCTTCCGCTGCGCCGCGACCCTGGCGGGATGGCGGAAGGAGCGCGGCGAGCCCCACGAGGAGGTGGAGGACGAAGCCCTGGCGGCGTTCCCGAACGCGGGGGCCCCGAACTCGGGCGTGGATGCGAACGGCCTGTTCTTGTTCGCCTCGATCGCCGACCTCCGGATCGGCTCGCTGTCGAAGGGACCGGCCCCGCCCACGACCGTCGAGCGGGCCCGGATCGACAGGCTGGGGGAGCGTGCGGTCTCGGCCCTGACGGTGTCGGCGGCCGCCGGCACGGGGCAGGTGACCCTGGCCCAGATCAAGAACCCGGACCTCTGGCCCAACCTCCGCGACCGCGAGGACTTCCGTGCGCTGGCGAGACGCCTGGAGGAGGGGAAGCCCGTCGTGTCGGCCGGGGCCGCCGGCCCCAAGGCCGCCAAGGCCATGCCGGCCCAGCCCACCCCGCGCGAGATCGACATCCGGGATCGCTCGGAACGGGCGGATGCGGAACTCTCGGTCGGATTCCTCCTGGGCGACCTCAACCGGGACGACGAGGCCGCCCGGATCCTGGACAAGGTCCGCGGGGACTATGAGGCGCTCGCGCGCGAGGACCCGACGTCGCCCGATCATCGACTCGACCTCGCCCGGACCATCCGGGGGCAGGCCGAGATCGCCAGGGGCAAGGGACGGCTTCCCGAGGCGTTCGCCGGCTGGGTCGCCGCCCGCGACCTCCTGCTCGGCGTGGCGGCCGACCCGGCGAGCGGCCCGGCGACCGCCGCGACCTCTCGCTACGCATTGCTGGCGCTGGGCCGGACATTCAGCAATCATGGCCTGTGGGCCGAGGCCGAGGCCACGCTCGAGGCCGCCCTCGCGCCGGCGAAGTCGGCCTACGCCGCCTCGGACCTGATGGCCGGGCTCAACCGCCTGATGCTCGGCGACGAGGCCGGCTATCGCCGCCTCCGCGACCGCACCCGGTCGCGATACCTCGCGAGCGACTCCCCTTTCGACGCGGTCGACAGCGCGATGCTCGCGTCCATCCGCCCCGACCCGGGCCTCGACCGCGAGGCCCTGATCCCCGTGGCGTCACGCGGCCTGGAGATGCCGGGGCAGACCTGGGCGAAGGTCTACCTCGCGCTGGCCGATCTCCGGGCCGGTCGGCTCGACGACGCCGAGGCGCAGCTCGAAGCATTTCGCGAAGAGAGGCCGGCCGGCGTCGAATGGGTCGACGAAGTCGCCGCCCTGGCGTATTCGGTGAAGGCCATGATCGCGCATCGCCGGGGCCGCGACGACGACGCCCGCCGCGCCCTGTCCGCGTCGCGACGCATCCTGGACGACCTGGGCATCCGGTTCCTCGTGATGCCCCTGAACGACCCTCGCCACGGCTTCATGTGCTGGGCGGAATGCCGCATCCTGATCGCCGAGGCGGCGGCCGAGATCGACGGCCGCCCGGAGCGGCCCGAGCCCTGGACCCCGATCATGAACGCCTGGGGCGAGGCACAGGTCGGCCGGCCCGCCCTCGCCCGCGCCGCCCTGGCCCGGATCGACCCCGAGGACGCGAGGGCCGCCAACGTCCTCGCGGCCCGCGCCCACGTCCTGGTGGCGCTCGGCGACAACGACCGGGCGCGCGAGGACCTCGAAGCGGCGATCAGGCTGGAGCCCTCCAACGGCCTGGCGAGGATCACGCGGGGCCGCCTGGCGCTGGCCGAGGGGCACCCCGATGCCGCGGCCGAGGACCTCGTGCATGCCCTGTCCCGATGGGCCGACAGCCGCGACCCGTACGAGACGCGGGGGGTCGTCGACCGCCTGCTCGCGGAGAACGATCTTGCCTTCGACCGGGCCGTCGCGCTACGCCCGGACGACCCGCAGCTCTGGATCACGCGGGGGCGGCACTTCGCCTGGCGCGGCCGGTGGAAAGACGCGGCCGAGGCCTACGCCCGGGGCATCGGCTCGCGGACCCCGGACATCGACTGGTTCGAGTACGCCGAGGTCCTCGTCCTGGGAGGGGATGCCGCGGGCTATCGCCGCCTCTGCGAACGGGTCGCGGGGACGCTGGATCCGACGAACCCCAGGGGCGATTGGCACAAGGTGTCGATCGCCGCGAGGATCGCGCGCCTCTCGGCCGATTCGGGCATCGCCCCCGAGGTCAGCGTCGGCTGGGCCGACACCGCCCGACGGCTGGAGCCGAGCCAATCGTGGCTCGACTACGTCGCCGGCGGCGTCCGCCTGCGGGCCCGGGGCCGAGAGGAGGAGGCGCTCCGTCTCCTGAACTCGTTCAACCAGCAGAACCCCAATAACCCGGCCTCCGGGGCGGTCTGGTACGACCTGGCGCTCGTCCATCGAGGGGCTCGGCCACGACGCCGACGCCCGCCGCTGGCGAGACCGGGCCGACGCCTGGCTGGCCGACCGAGAGCGCGAGGCCGCGACGGCGTCGATTTTCGAGCCCAGGATCCCCCTGCGCGATTACCTGGAGGCGAAGATCCTTGCGCGAGGCGTACGCGAAGTGATCCTCGAAGCGGGCCGCGGGGTTTGCCCGGCACCGCGACGGCCGAAGGGAGCAGAGCGACTGCGATGGGTCGAACCGAGTCCCCTGAGGCGGGGGATCGAGGTGACGTTCCTCGACTCGACGGGCGCCGAGGCCCGGACCTCCCTGGCGGACCTTCTCGGCCGGAGGGCCTGAGGCCGACCGCGTGCAGAAGTACTGGGACATCCATCCGCGACTACCGGATGACTACCGGATCGTCCGGCGGGATACCGCAATTTACCGCGTTTTTTGCGCCGGGCGGGTTCGACGCCCGTCATCCTCGCTTCGATCAAACCCCGGGAAATCCGGGTTTTTTCATGCGTCCGCCGGATAGCCCCGGACCGGGCCCGCCCTCCATTCGGTGGCCCCGAGTCGACCCTTACGATCCGTCGTCGTCGCGATCGAGTTGCGAGCCGTCATGGCGTCGGCTAACGTAGGCGGAGGTGACGATCCGAGGGCCGTCCAGTCCCCTCCGTCCGGCGGGTCGCTCGGATCGGATGCGGCCGGTGCTCCCGCGGATGACGATCCGGCGAGGAAACGGAGCGATTCCGAATGCATGCTCGATCCGTCACGCGGTCGCGGCTCCCGCTCTTCGTGGTCCTCGTTTCCCTGGCGTCGCCTGGGGCTCGCGGCGAGGAGCAGGCGAAGGCCGGCAAGTTCTTCTTCCGGGACGGTGACGCCGTCGTGATGATGGGCGACAGCATCACCGAGGCGCACCTCTATAGCAGTTACGTCGAGCTCTGGACGACGACGCGATTTCCCCGCTGGAAATTGACGTTCCGAAACCTCGGCATCAGCGGGGACACCTCCGACGGGGGCAACGGACGTTTCCGTCGCGACGTGACACGGTTTCGGCCGACGGCCATGACCGTCGATTTCGGCATGAACGACGGCCGCTACGAGGACTTCGTCCAGTGGCGGTTCGACAATTACGTCAAGGGCCTGCAGGGGATCGCCGACCAGGCCCGGGAGGCGAAGATCCGCGTCGCCTGGCTCACGACCCAGGCGGTCGATTCCGCCGCGCCCGGCCGTTCCGCCACGGCCGCGGCGCCCTATAACCGGACCCTGGAACGGTTTGCCGACGAGGGCCTCAAGACGATCGCGCAAAAAACGGCGGCGACTTCGTCGATCAGTTCCACCCCTACCTCGCGCTCCTGGACCGGGCCCGCGGGGCCGGGCCGGAATACTCGCCGATCTCCGGCATGGACCCCGTCCACGCCGGCCCGGCGGGCCAGGCGTTCATGGCGGCGACGATCCTCAAGGGGCTGGATTTCCCCACCCTGGTCGCCTCGGTCGAGATCGACGCCGCCGGGAATCTCGTCGCCGCCGGGAACGCCACGGTCAGCGGCCTGGCCGCGAAGGACGGCGGGGTCTCCTTCAACCAGCTCGACGACGCGCTCCCGTTCTTCCCCCGGGAGGCGGAAGACATCCTCAAATGGTCGCCGATCCGCGAGGACCTGAACCGGTACACGCTCAAGGTGACCGGGCTCCGCGAGGGTCGGTACGAGATTCGGCTCGGGGGCCAGAGGGTGGCCACCGGCTCGGCCGAGGACCTCGGCCGGGGCCTCAACCTGGCGTCCGCCGTGCTGAAGGCCGGCCCGGTCGCCGATCAGGTCAAGAGGGTCGCGGACGCGGTGACCGCGAAGAATGAATACTTTTCCAATCAGGTCCTCCGCGTGATGAGGGCCCAATGGCCCCCGCTGGACGAGGCGAGAGAGGCCCTGATCCACGAGCGACTGGAGAAGATGCCGGAGCTCGACGAGGCCATCCAACAGGCCCTGAAGATGAATTCGCATACCGTCGAGGTCATGCCACTCAGGTGCAGCCCCGGGGAAGGCCGGGGCGGCCCGGCCCCTCCAATGGCGAGCACCGGGCGAGCGCTCATCCCACGGGCCACTCCCGAGCAGGTGCCCGGCCCCGACTCGCGGGTTGGCGACCTCGAGGACGGGGGGAAGGCGGGCAAAAATCACGGGCCGATCGAGGATCGAGGCCGAGGAGGCAACGCACGGGACCGATCGAGCCCCGATTCTCGCGGACCCGCTTTCCCGAGGAATCCCGCCGAAACCCGGGCGAACGGGGCAGGGCCGATCGGTTGCCCCAAGGAAACGATGCGACGCCTCCGCCCCGCCCGGGATTCGACCGACCATCGACCAGACGCCATCCAAGCCGATCACGCCCCACCCCCCGAACGACGAATCGAAGTCCCCGCCCGACGTCCAGCGACGCCGTCCCCTCGTTCCAGACCATCGAGAGCCGACCCCACCCCCGATCACCCAATCCCTCCACGTCCCCTAACGCCGCTCCCAAACGACCCCTCATGCGCGCCCCTCAAAGTGTCCCCCTTTCCTGACAAGAGACGACGGTGGAGCCCAAAAATCCGATTGACGCAAGCCCTTGTCGAATCAGTGTTTGCCCGTCAAAAAGAAACAAATTCACAAATCAGGAAACATGCCTTGGCACGAGTGACTGCGCGCTCGAAAACCCTGGAAAAACCGCCCTCTGGCGCGTTTTTCGGGGAAAGGTGTAGTCAACTTTGGAAAAAATATCGTTCAAGCATTTCTGACATTGACAAAAAATGAGCATTCTAACGAATCCATGGAATCCAAAACTCAAAATTCCAGAACGTTCGCAAGTCATCACCCAATGGTCGCCCGCAAACTCCGCACGCCCGATCTTCCCCGGCGGATTTCCCGAAAGCACCCAGATTTCCCAGGATTCGCATGCCCCCTGAACCGTCCTGGTTGGTTCACGATCGGATTGCGCTCGAGCAGGGCAGGCCCTGGCTTGCCGAGATCTCCGCGGTCTCGCTTTCGCAATTGCGTGCGGGTGTCTCGCCTCGGCAACCGGTGGGCTCGTGGATCTTGCCCAGGATCAGGGCAAGTCGATCCCGATCGAGGAGCCGTGGTCCGGCTTCCCGGAGAAGGCCTCGCTCGTCGAGCGGGCGACCCAGAAGCCGGGGCCGAAGCGATTCTCCGTCGGGACGGCCGAGGCGCGGCCGGGCGTGGGCCGTCGGGCCGATTCAGCCCTCGGATGCCGAGGAGGCCGCTTGAGTGTTCATGCCGGCTCCGCGGCCGGCCGGAGGGCCCGCGTCGGCGATCAGGATCTGCAACTGGTCGAGGCTCACCGGCTTGACCAGGTGCTCGGAGAAGCCGACGCCCCGGGATCGGGCCAGGTCGGCCTCCTGGCCGTACCCCGTCAGGGCGATCAGCCTCGGGCCGTCGGGCCCGTGGTGCCCTCGGATCTGTTCGGCGACCTGGAAGCCGTCCATCCCGGGAAGGCCGATGTCGAGGAGGATGACGTCGAACACCTCGGCCAGGGCCGCCCGGATCGCCTCCGGGCCGTCGTGGGCCACGCGGACCTCGTGTCCCCAGAGCTTCAGGACCCGGGCGAGGCTCCGCGCCGAGTCGTGGCTGTCGTCCACCACGAGGATGCGTTGCAGCGCGGGCGGGGACGTCGCCGAGGCGGCCGCCCCCGGCTCCGGCTCCGGCTCCGGACCCGGCGCGGCGCCGACGGGCAGCACCGGCAGCCGGACGGTGAACTCGCTGCCCAGGCCGAGCCCGGGGCTGTCGGCGGTGATGCTCCCGCCGTGGTGCTGGACGAGGCTGCGGACGAGCGTCAGCCCGATCCCCAGCCCCCCCTGCGAGCGGTCCAGCGAGCGGTCCTCCTGGGCGAACAGGTCGAAGACGCGCGGCAGCATCTCGGGGCTGAGGCCGATGCCGTTGTCCCGCAGCCAGATGACCGCCTCGTCCCCCTCTCGGGCGGCCTCCAGGGCGATCCTGCCGCCCGGATCGGTGTACTTGGCGGAGTTGTTCAGGAGGTTTGCCACGATCTGGGCCAGGCGGGTGGGATCTCCGTCGAGCCAGACCGGGGCGTCCGGGAGCGAGACCGAGAGCTGGTGGCCGCCGGCCTCGATCAGGGGGCGGGACGTCTCGACGGCCCGCTCCAGGATCGTGCTGAGGTCCACGGTGGTCCTGCGGAGCTGGACGTCGCCCCGAGTGAACCGCGCGACGTCCAGCAGGTCGTCCAGGAGGCGGGCCATGTGGTCGACCTGGCGCTTGGCGATGTCGAGCGCCTCCTCGGTCGCCGCCGCGTCGCCGCGGTCCAGGCGGATGGACTCGATGGCGTTGGCGATCGGGGCGAGCGGGTTGCGCAGCTCGTGGGCCAGCATCGCCAGGAACTCGTCCTTGCGGCGGTCGGCGGCCGCCAGCTCCTCGGCCCGCCGCCGGAGCGCCTCCTCGAGGCGCCTGCGGTCGGTGATGTCCGAGGCGATGCAGAGGCCCCCCTTGACGCTGCCGGACGCGTCGCGGATCGGATCGACGGTGACGCGGAGCCACCGGTCGGCCAGGGTCAGCTCGACGGCCTCGCGCCGACCGCTGTCGAGCATGCGGAGGAAGGGCGAATCGTCGGGGGCGGGGGAGACGGGCAGGAGGTCGTGGATCGACTGCCCGGCGAGCTCGTCCCAGGGCTTCCCCAGGAGGCCCTCGATCGCGGCGTTGATCTGCACCGTCCGCCCGTCGCGGTCCAGGAGGACGACGCCGTCGCTGATGGCGTCGAAGGTCACCTGCCACTGCCGGGTCGAGATCTGGGCCGCTTCCTCGGCCCGCCGCGCCCTCAGCAGCGCGCGGACCGTGGCCACCAGCTCCAGCGGTTCCAGGACGTCGGTCAGGTAGCCGTCCGCGCCGCCCTCCAGGCCCTGGACCCGATCCTCGATGTCCACGAACGTGGTGGAGACGTGCAGGACGGGGATCGTCGAGGTCGCCGGGTCCTGCTTGATCCGCCGGCAGACCTCGAACCCGCTCATGTCCGGGAGCATGACATCGAGGACGATCAGGGAGGGCTTCTCGACCGCCAGCCGCAGGGCGTCGGCGCCGGAATCCCCCTCGCGGATCGCGAACCCCGCCCTGCGGAGGATCTTGACGAGGGAGTGGCGCTTGGCGTCGTCGTCGTCGATGATCAGGACGGTGTCGGGCGGCTCGCCGACCATGTCAGGACTCCGCGCCCGTGGGGGACAGGCTCAATCCGGCCCGGATCAGGGCATCCCGGATCGTCGCGAACGCGTCCTCCGCCGGGACGGGGGACTTGGAGAGGATCGCGGCCGACCGGGGGGCGAGCCGACGCCGGGCCTCTTCGCCCAGGTCCGCCGAGGTGTTGATGATGACCGGGACGTCCCTGGTCCGGTCGTCGGCCCTCAGCCGCTCCAGGACCTCGAAGCCGGTCATGTCGGCCAGGACCAGGTCGAGGAAGATCACGTCGGGCGGCGCCTCGCGGGCCTTGAGCAGGCCCTCCTCGCCGCTGGACGCCTCGACGATCGCGAATCGCCCCTGGGCGGTGAGCAGGGTCCGCAGCGCGAAGCGGTCGGCCTCCTCGTCGTCGATGAGCAGGACGGTGCCGTGAGGCCGGCCCTGCTGCATCGCGTGGAGGCGGCCCAGCAGCCACCCGGGCTCGATGGGCTTGAGGCAGAAGTCGGTGGCGCCGAGGGCCAGCGCCTGCTCCTTGCCGTCGACGACGGTCAGGACGAGGATCGGGATGTCCCGGGTGGCCGCCTGGCCCTTCAGCTCGGAGAGCAGGGTCCATCCGCTCTCCGCGTCGAGGAGGACGTCGAGCAGGACGGCGGTGGGGCGGACCCGCCGGAGGATCCGCCGGGCCTCGCCGAGGCTCCGGGCCGGGAGGATCTGGAAGGCCGAGCCCGCCAGGGACCTCTCGCAGAGCAGGAGGTCCACCGGGTCGTCCTCGACCAGCAGCACGGGGGAGCGGAGCGGGTCGAGGTTCCAGCGCGAGTCGGGCGTGGGGTCCGGATCCTCGGGGGCCGGGTAGGTCCGGGGGATGGCGGCGAGGAACGCCGAGCCGACCCCGGGTTCGCTCCGGACGGACACCCCGCCGCCGAGCAGCTCGGCCAGCTTGCGGGACAGGGGCAGGCCCAGGCCGGTCCCCTTCACCCGCCTCTGGACCGGCCCGTCGACCTGGCTGAACTCCTCGAAGACGCGACGCTGGTCCGCCGGGGCGATCCCGATCCCGGTGTCGGCCACCGCGAAGAGGACCGTGTCGCCGGGGCCCATCCTCGCCGAGAGCCGGATCTCGCCGCGCTCGGTGAATTTCGCGGCGTTGGAGAGGAAGTTGCGGAGGATCTGCGTGAGCTTGCCCTCGTCGGTGTGGAGCGTGGGGATCCCGGCCGGCTCCTCGATCACCAGGTCCACCGCCCCCGGGACGACCAGGGGCCGGGTCGTGCCCCGGAGGCCCTCGAACAGGTCGGCGACCTCGAAGGACTCGGTGCGGATGACGGCCTTGCCCGCCTCGACCTTCGCCAGGTCCAGCAGGTCGTTGACCAGCGCCGAGAGGCCCTCGGCCGCCTTGCGGATGAAGCCGACCTCCTTCTCCTGCTCGGCCGACAGCGCGCCGCTGCTGCCGTTCAGGAGGAATCCGGACATGCTCAGGATCGTGTTGAGCGGCGAGCGGAATTCGTGGCTCATGTTCGACAGGAAGCGGGTCTTCAGATCGGAGATGCGCCGCAGGTCCTTGGCGTTCTCGTCGAGCTCGGAATAGAGGGCGACCACGCCCCGATTGGTCTCGTCCAGCTCGCGGTTGTGGAGCTCGGCGAGCTCGGCCTGGCGGTCGCGGAGCTCCTGGAGGGTGCGGAGCAGCTCCTGGTTCTGCACCTGGAGCTCGTCGAGCAGGCCCTGCGGCTTCTGCTGGGCCAGCTCGGCCGAGAGCCGCGCCAGGTCCTGCGTGTTGAACGAAACGTCGCGCCTCGGCAGGCCCTTGACCATCGTGACGGCGGCCCCGCCTTCGGACGTCTCGACCTCGAACGTGTCCATCAGGCGCTTGGCGCCGACGATCCCCAGGCCCAGGCCGTGCGGCGACTCGTAGCGGCCGTCGAGGATCGCCTGCAGGTCCTTGATCCCCGGGCCCCGCTCCCGGACGCGGATCAAGAGCCCGGTCGGCGGCCCCGAGGCGACCTGGAACTCGACCCGGCCGCCGCCGGCGTACTGGAACGCGTTGCGGGCGATCTCCGAGACCGCCGTGGCGATGCGCGTCTGGTCGAGCGGGGCGAAGCCCAGCAGGCCGGCGATCTGGCGGGCCCTCTGCCGGGCCAGGACGACGTCGGGCTCCACCCGGACCTCGATCGTCAGGAGCGGGAAGTTCATCGGCCGCCCGCGCTCCCTTCCCGGACCGCGACGACCGTGACGTCGTCGCGGCCTCGCTTGAAGTCGCGGTACAGCGCCCCGGCGATCAGCCCGGGGTGCCGGGAGGCCAGCCCGGCGGAGCGGCCGAGCTGCCAATGGGTGGCCAGGCCGTCGGAGTGCATCACGAGCAGCGAGCCGGGTGCCCAGGGATAGAGGAATTCCTGGACCTTGCGAATCGTGTGCCCCACCGTGCCGTTGTGCGACACCATGCTCACGCTCCGCTCCTCCCCGGCGCCCAGGACGACGCCCGCGATGTTGCCGACGCCGGCGTATCGGACCTCGCCCCGATCCGGGTCGATCTGGGCGACCGCCAGGGCGGCCCCTCGCGTGCTGCGGAGGGCGGCGTGGGCGGCGTGGATGATCTCGGCCGGTCCGAGCGCCGCCCTCTCCCCGAAGACGCGGACGGCCTCGCGGGCCGCCTCGGCCGCCTGGGGCCCGTGCCCCAGCCCGTCGGCGACGAGCAGGAGGGTCTGGCCCGCGACCTCCGCGATCGCCCAGTGGTCGCCGCAGACCTCCTCCCCGGCCAGGGGGAGGCTCACGGCCCCGAACTCCGGCCCGGGGCCCGCAGACGCTCCGCATCGGCGGGGTCCGACCAGAGCCGGGCCAGCGTCGCCGTCCCGACCCCGGGCAGCGAGTGGATGTCGAAGGTCGCCGAGAGGCGGGCCATGGCGCCGAGGCCCGTGCCGGCGGACCCGGCGGTGGAATAGCCGTCGGCGAGGCAGCGGCCGACGTCCGCCATCCCCGGCCCCGGGTCCAGGGCCAGGATGTCCACCCCCGCGTTGGCCCCGCGCTCCAGCCCCTGGATGACGATGACGCCGCCCCGGGCGTGCTTGAAGAGGTTGGTCGCCGCCTCGGTGGCGACGATGCCCACCTTGCCGCGCCCCGTCTCGTCGAAGTCGAGCCGCCCGGCCATCGCCGTCGCCGCACGACGGGCCTCGCCGGCGGCGGTCACGTCGTCGATCGCCAGGATGACCGGCCGGCCCGAGGGGATGATCACTTCCACCTCGTGATCGCGACGCGGGTGCCCTCGCCGACTCGCGAGTCGAGCTCGAACTCGTTGACCAGCCGCTTCGATCCGCTCAGACCCATGCCCATCCCCTTCCCGGTGGTGTAGCCGTCGGTCAGCGCCTTCTCGATGTCGGGGATGCCCGGCCCCTGGTCCTCGAAGGTCAGCTTCAGGCCCTTGCGGATCCCCTCCTGCAGCGCCTCCAGTCGCACGGTCCCGCCGCGGCCGTAATCCAGCGTGTTGCGTGCCAACTCGCTGGCGGCCGTGATCATCTTGGTCTGGTCCACCAGGCTGAAGCCGAGCTCGATGGACCACTTGCGCACGGCCTGGCGGACCAGCACCACGTGGTCGGACACCCGGATCTCCATGACGTCATCCTTCGTCACGACCATCGGCGTCCTCCCCGTGCCGCCCTCGCGTCGCGACGCGCAGGAGGACCATCCCCTTCTCGACGTCCAGCGCCGTGCGGACCCCGGCCAGCGACAGGCCGAGCTCGACCAGGGTGATGGCGACGGCCGGCCTCATGCCGACGACGACCGTCTCGGCGTCGAGGACGCGGGACATCGCGGCGATGTTGCCGATCATCCGCCCGATGAAGGAATCGACCATGTCCAGCGAGGAGATGTCGATCAGGACGCCGTAGGCGCCGCTGTCGGAGATCATCGTGGTGAGGTCGTCCTGGAGCGTGGTCACCAGGCGGTCGTGCATGTCCACCTGGATCGTCACGATCAGGAATCCGCCCATCTTGAGGATCGGGATGCGTTCCATCGGGGCGGTCTCCTCAGGAGGCGGCCTGGACGCGACGGACCACGCGCCCGGTCCGTTCCAGGGCGACGGCCAGCGCGTCGGCGAGCGTGGCCTTGGTCGTGATGTCGCCGAGGTCCACGCCGAGGTGGACGATCGTCTGGGCGATCTGGGGCCGGATGCCGCTGATGATGCACTCGGCCCCCATCAGCCGGGCGGCGGTGACCGTCTTCAGGAGGTGCTGCGCCGTGAGCGTATCGACCGTCGGCACGCCCGTGATGTCGATGATGGCGATGCTCGAGCCCGTCTCGACGATCCGCTGCAGGAGGGACTCCATCACGACCTGGGTCCGGCGCTGTCGAGCGTGCCGATCATCGGCAGGGCCAGGATGCCCTCCCACAGCTTCACCACCGGCGTGGAGAGCTCGAGCATCTCCTGCTGCTGCCTGGCGATGATCTCCTCCCGCGCCTTCTGGTTGATCTCGGTGGTGTACAGGCCGAGGCTGTCCAGCATCTCGGTGGCCGACCAGGAGACTAGGGCGAGGGCCTCGGCGTCGTGGGCGAACTCGCGGCCCAGGCGCGAGAACAACGGCCTCTTGAGGGAGAACACGAAGGATGCCGTCTCCGACGGCGTGAAGCCCTGGAGGCTGCGCGACCGGGAGAGGTCGGCCAGCATCTGCCGAACCCCGCTCCACCCGGGCCCCTGGGTGTCCCCGGGGCGCCCGTCCTTCACGGCGGCCCTGAGCAGCGCGAGGAACTCCTTGCTCTGGTCCCGGAGTTCCGAGTCCTTGATCGACCCCGCCCGGCGGGGTGCCCCGGCCGCCTGCTCCTTGACCCATTCGGCCAGTAGGTCCGCCTCGTTGCTCGCGAGGACCTCCGATAGCCCCTTCTCGTTCTTGCTCATCTTGAACCCGACTCCTGACGGAATTGTAGGGCGGCGATGCCCAGGCCGCTTCCGCTTCCTCGTCCCGACGTTCGAACGGGGGCGGCCGTTCCGGATCCTGACCGGCGGCGCCGGCCTCTCGCGAACCGTGGACGCCTCTCGGACGAACCGAGGCCCCGCCCCGCCCCGCCGCGGGCCGGCCGTGGGCCCTCGCGTCGAACGACACTCCCGCCCTCGCCCCTCGCTCCCCGAACGAGAAAAATGCAATGATACGTCCGGGCTCGACTCAAGTCCAGGTCATGAGGCCCACGACGGCCCTTCAGAACCCTGTATGTTGACATAAACGAAGCTTCGTTCTCCGGGGTCGTGGCTCGGTGGGGAGCTGGGTCAAGGCTTGTCCCGATAGAAAAGTATCATGCTTGCTCTGGAGAATACCCCGTTGGGAGTCAGGAGTTGAGTCGGCCCGACTCGATCGGCCCCTTCAATCGGGGTATTCTAGAACACAAATCCCACTCCTCCGACCGTCGCGGCTTCGCGTCGCCATCGAGAATTCGCCCGGCCGGTTCGAGTCGGAACCGAGACACGGCCGGGCTCGGGCCGATCAGGCCCCGAGGCCGAACCCCGGTCGGTACGTTTTGCGGATCAAAGGCTCGGCCTCCGGGGCGTTCCGGGCGGCCATCGCCGCGGAGTCCCACTCGATCCTCTTCTGGAGCCTCAGGGCGAGATTGCCGACGAGCAGCGCCTCGGTGAACGGCCCGGAGTAGGCGAACCCGGCCCTGGCGTCTTCCGGCTTGTGGTCCTTGCACGCCTGGATCCACTCGGGGCGATGGCCGATCGAGCGCGGGATCGTCGCCGGAGGGGTGCGGAACGCCTCGCGGAGGGGCAGGGGATAGAGCGTCGGCGGCCCCGACCATCCCCCGCAGACCATCGTCCCCCGGTCGCCGACGAAGTAGATCCCGTTGTCGCCGAGGCCCACGTCGGCGGGCAGGTCCTTCGGCTTCGGCGGCATCTTCCCGCCGTCGTACCAGGTGATCGTCACGGCCGGCCGGTCCCCCCGGGCGGCGAACTCGTACCGGAGGATCGTCCAGAGGGGGTACGATTCGGCCTTCAGGCCGGAGGTCTGCGCCTCGGCGGCGGTCGGGGCGCCGAGGTCCAGGGCGTAGAAGGCCGGGTCCATGTTGTGGATGGCCATGTCGCCCAGGGCGCCGGTGCCGAAGTCGAACCAGCCTCGCCAGTCGTGGGGGTGGTAGAGCCGGGAATACGGCCGGGCCGGCGCCGCGCCGAGGAAGAGGTCCCAGTCCAGCCCCGGGGGGACCGGCGGCCTCTCGGTGGGTCGGTCGTGGTTCTGAACCCACCACTTGCCCGGCCGGTCGGACCAGCAATGGATCTCGCGGACCGGCCCGATCGCGCCGGCCTGGAGCCATTCGCGGGTCAGGCGGAGGCCCTCCCCGGCGTGGCCGTTGTTGCCCATCTGGGTGACCAGGCCCGTCTCCCGGGCGACCCGGGTCATCACCCGGGCCTCCTCGATCGAATGGGCCATCGGCTTCTCGACGTACACGTGCTTGCCCGCCCGGAGCGCCGCGAGGGCGATCGGGGCGTGCATGTGGTCGGGCGTGGCGATCATCACGGCGTCGAGGTCGCGCCGCTTGTCCAGGAGGGCGCGATAGTCGCGGTGGACCTCGGCCCGGGGGAACGCCTTGAACGTGCCGGCGGCCTTGTTCGAGTCCACGTCGCAGAGGGCGACGATGTTCTCGGTGGCCATCTCGCGGATCACGCCGCCCCCCTGGCCGCCGACGCCGATCCCGGCGAGGTTCAGCTTCTCGCTCGGCGGCGTGAACCCGCGGCCCAGGACGTGCCGAGGCACGACATGGAAGGCGAACGCGGCCCCGCCTACGGCCTGGAGCAAGCGACGACGATTCATGAGCGAGGGCCTCCCCGGGCCGAGGGCCCCGGCCCGGACGGACTTCGGACGATCCCCAATGCGAGCCGCAGCATAAAGCAGCCCGGCCGTCCGGGCAAGGCACTGGCGGGCCGCCCCGAGGCCCCCGGCCCGAGACGCGCATGATCTTGACGAAATCCGCGCATAGACGTCGGAAAGCCCGGAGGCGAGGCCGTCCGAGCCGTCGGCGCCGTGCCGGCTCGGCCCCCGGTCCGTGTTTCGGACGATCTCGACACACGCCCGGATGACGCCGCCTCTGCCGGGGACCTCCACGAAAGCGGAGGCGCCGACAACGTTTCCGGCGAAAACCCTCCCCGCCCCCTTACAATCATGCCATTCGCTACTAAAGCTGTTGTCGTCACAGGCCGATCCCTTCATCGTCCCCCACTGGCGTCGGCGATCGGTGCGCCGGCTAGCAACGCTCAGGGTGAGCCCTGCACGAGCCAGGAGTTGACGGCCTTCTGCTCGTCCGGCGGGATCGTAGACGAGCGAAAACTCCTCAAGGGCGAGGCGGATGAACCACCAGGCCAGGATTTCGAATGCGAGATCGATGGGGCGCGTGATCGCCAGGGCGATCGCTTGCGGCCTCATGTTGCTCGTCCTGCCGTCGTGCGGAATCCCCCCGCTCCGCCGGGCGGAGCCGGGGCCGCTCCTGCCGCCGGACCCGCCGGGGGCGGCCGGCGCGGAGAACTCGGCCCAGCTCGGGATCGAGGAGTTCTACGACGATCGAATGCTGACGTGCTTGATCGAGAAGGCCCTGCTCGACAATCGGGAGCTGAAGAACCTCAACGAGGACATCCTGATCGCCAGCAACGAGATCCTCGCGCGGTCCGGGGCGTACCTCCCGTTCATCAGCGTCGGGGCCGGGGCGGGCCTGAACCGGGCCAGCCGCTTCACGGTCGAGGGTGCCGGCATCCTCAGCGACCCGTATCTGCCGGGCAGGTTCTTCTCCCTGGCCCACGGCAACTTCGGGACGGGCATCAACCTCGCCTGGCAGTTGGACATCTACCGCCAGTTGCGCAATGCCCGGGACGCGGCCGCGGAGCGCTACGTGGTCGCCTGCGAGAGGCGGAACTACTTCGTGACTCGCCTGGTCGCGGACATCGCCGAGAATTATTACCGGCTGATGGCGCTGGACAAGCGCCTGGAGAACCTCGACCAGATCATCGCGCTCCAGGAGCAGAGCCTCAAGATCGCCGTGGCCCTGAAGGACGCCGCCCACGGCACCGAGCTGGGCGTCCTGCGGTTCCAGGCCGAGGTCCAGAGGAACCAGAGCGAGAAGCTGATCGTCAACCAGTCGATCATCGAGGGCGAGAACCGCATCAACTACCTGGTCAATCGCGTGCCGCAGCGGGTCGAGCGCGTGTCGGCGGGATTCTACGACCTGAGCATCCACGCGCTGAACCTCGGGGTGCCCTCGCAGCTCCTCCAGAACCGCCCCGACATCCGCCAGGCCGAGCGCGAGCTGGCGGCCACCGGGCTCGACGTGAAGGTCGCCCGGGTGAACTTCTTCCCCCAGCTGGTGATCAGCGGCGGCACGGGCATCCAGTCGCTCCTGATCAATCATCTCTTCGAGCCCCAGGCCGTGATCGGCGACCTGGCCGCCGGCCTGGTCGGGCCTCTGGTCAACAAGCGGTTGATCCGGGCCCAGTACCTCACCGCCAACGCCAGGCAGTTGCAGGCCATCTACAACTACCAGCGAGTCATCCTCAACGCCTTCACCGAGGTGGTCAACCGGGTGAACATGGTGGAGAACTACAGCCGGAGCATCGAGATCAAGAAGCAGCAGCTGCAATCGCTCGAGGCCGCGGTCAAGGTCGCCGGCGACCTCTTCTTCAACGCCCGGACCGAATACATCGACGTGCTCTTCGCCCAGCGCGACCTCCGGGACGCCCGGGTGGCCCTGATCGAGACCAAGACCGAGCAACTGGCCGCCATCGTGAACACCTATCAGGCCCTCGGCGGCGGTGCGCTCGCGATGTCCACCCCGGAAAACTTCCAGGGCCAGTTCCCCTATGCCCACACGGTCCGCGCCGGCGACAACTTCTGGACGATCTCGCTGCTCTATTACAAGTCGGGCCGGTATTGCAAGGCGCTGTGGGCGGCCAACAGGAACGTCGTCCCCGCGTTCGACCGCCTGGCCGTGGGCACCAAGATCCTCATCCCCGCGGTCGGCCAGCTCGACCCGGCCCAGATCGAGCCGGTCGCCGATCCCCTGCCGCCGCTCCCCCAGCTGGCGCCCGGCGACCGGCCGGCGGTCGTCCCGCCGCCTCCGGCGAACCTGCCCGGCCCGTTCGCCCCTCCGCCTCCGGCCGCGGCCGGCGACCGGCCGGTGGTCATCCCCCCGCCGCCTCCGGCGAACCTGCCCGGCCCGCTCGGGCGGAGGGGGACGGGAGACCCCGCCGTCCAGACCACCGGCCTCGCCCAGGCCCCCGCAGCCCCCCAAAAGCCCGCGACGACGGGGAAGTGACCGGCCGGGCCGGGGCCCGGGCGGCCATCCCCCCGGGCCCCGCCAAGATGGGGCGTCCGCGACCGGTCAGCCCTCCCGGCCCGCCGGATCGAGCCGGTCGGGCCGGAGGATGAGCTCGAGCAGCACGCCCACCTCGCGGTGCGCCTCGACGGCATGCCTCAGCGGGCGGTCCGGGTGCACCTCGTAGTGATTGCGCCGACCCTGTCGCGAGCGCGAGAGGTATCCCCCCTCCTCGAGGTCGGCCACGATCCGCTGGACGGCCCTCTCGGTGATCCCCACCCGATCGGCCACGTCCCGGAGTCGCACCGCGGGCTCTTTGGCGACGCAGAGGAGCACGTGGGCGTGATTGCTCAGGAATGTCCACCCTGGACCGTTTGTCATCGCTGGAACACCCACCCGGGGCCGATCCGTTCTTGACGTGCGGGCCGATTGGAGGGCGTCCGATCCTCCGAGGGAGGCCCCCGACCGGCCCCCGAAGCCCCTCCCAGGGACGTTTCCTTCTCGGTGGACGATTCTTCCGAAGACGTTTGGGTGGCACGGGTTCCGAGGACGGGACCCGCGAGGGCCGTCCCACGGGTCCCGACGACGGGGCCCGCGCCAACCAAGTCCCTCTCGGCCGAAACCCCTCGGAACGTGAAACGGCCCGGAAGCCCCACCGCCTCTGCTTGACTTTCTTTTGGGGCGGCGGTATAAATTCTGCGACTTGGAAGTCGTGTTTCGGTTGGCAGGAATTCCGGAGCCACCCGGACTTTGAGAGTCTATCCTAGAAGCAGAGGTGCTTCACCCCGCCAGCCTCAAAAATCGCTCAGTGACCCGGCGGGATCCATCTCTCCGGCCTCTGGCGAGGCTCGAAAGACAATGTTCGAGAACCGAGGGTTCATGGCCGCCCGAAAGTGCCTTCTGACCACGCTCTGGCTCACCACCTCGCTCACGCTGCTGGGGCTCGTCCTGGTCGCCCCGCTGCGGACGTCGGGCTTTGCCACGGTCTCCGACCGGCCGGGTTGCCTGCGCCGCAATTTCGCCATCTCCCCGGGCCAGCCTGCGACCCGTCTCTGTGAGGAGATCGCCGTCCACGCGACCCTGGAGGTGACCGGCCCTTCTTCCGAGAATGGGAGTGCCCTATCTTCGGAAACCGAGGAGCAAGAACGGGATTTGGCCGATGCCCTGGTCGATCCCCGTGACGCGTTCCTCCCCCCTCTCTCCTTCCGCAAGATCCCCGCTCTCCGCCTGGTCTCTCCCCGTCCTCTCCTCTCCCCGTTCCCTCTCCGTTGCTGATCGTTCCCTGACTCCCGGCTGATGTGTCGCCGATCCTCGGCGCCTCGTCCAGGTCTCGGCCTGGGGGATGGCGTACGGACCGGGTTGCAAGCCTGGCGCAAGGTCGCCTGGCCGAGGCCCTGGATCCGGAGGCCGACGTCCCTGGTGGTCGTCGGTTCGGTGAGACTCGTCGGCCGGACCTCGCGATCGATCAACAACGATCCGGTCGGGTGATCATCCCACGCACCTAGCGACGCCACCTCTCCCCTCTGGTGTCGAACCGGGTCGGATTTCTCTCCGTGCCCGCATCCCTCCAATCCACACCCGTTTTCCTTGGCCCAAGGAATCGGGACAGAGTCGAGTGGCGACGTGTCGAACAGGAGCCCTGCGATGGAATCGATCGAACCCAAGAAGCGGCGTCCCCTGCGTGCGTTGATGTTGGTTGTCGCCGTGGCCGGCGGCGCGGTCTTCGGCCTCTACAAGGGGCGCGTGGAGATCCCGTCGTTGCACACATCCCGGCTGTACGCGTACCTGGATACCATGGTCGCTCGGGCCCACCAGACCAGGGACCGGCTCGTCGGGTCGGGCGAGGCGGAGTCGCACCACGAGGGGGGCGAGGGGGAGCACGAGTCGCAGGCGATCGTGGTCACCAACCCCCAGAAGAAGGACGTGGTCCTGACCCAGCAGTATGTCTGCCAGATCCACTCCCAGAACCACATCAAGATCCGGGCCCTGGAGAGCGGGTATCTCAAGCAGATCCTGGTGAAGGAAGGCCAGGCGGTGAAGAAGGGCGACCTGATGTTCAAGATCGTCCCGACGCTCTACCAGGCCAGGCTCGACGCGGAGAACGCCGAGGCCCGGCTGGCCGCCCTGGAGCTGAAGAACACCAAGCGGCTCTTCGACACCAAGGTCGTCTCGCAGAACGAGGTCTTCCTGCTCGAGGCCAAGCTGGCCAAGGCCCAGGCCAAGGCGGAGCTGGCCGGGGCCGAGCTGGAGTTCACCAACGTCCGGGCCCCGTTCGACGGCATCGTCGACCGCCTCCTGGAGCAGGTGGGCAGCCTGATCTCCGAAGGGGATGAGCTGACCACGCTGTCGGACAACAGCCTGATGTGGGTCTACTTCAACGTCCCCGAGCGCGACTACCTCGACTACATGGACGGCCCCCACCAGGGCAAGGACGACCGGATGGTCGAGCTCGAGCTGGCGAACCTCCAGAAGTTTCCCCAGCCCGGCAAGATCGCCACGATCGAGGCCAAGTTCAACAACGTGACCGGCAACATCCCCTTCCGCGCCGACTTCCCCAACCCCAAGGGGCTGCTGCGTCACGGCCAGACCGGCAACGTCTACCTCAGGCGGGTCGCGCCCGACGCCATCGTCATCCCCCAGCGGGCGACCTTCGAGATCCTCGACCGGCGGTACGTCTACGTCGTCGACAAGGACAGCGTGGTCCACCAGCGCGAGATCCAGGTCGACCGCGAGCTGGACGACGTCTACGTCCTCCGCAAGGGCGTCGGCGTGGACGAGAAGATCGTCCTGGAGGGGATGCGCGATCTCCGCGACGGCGACAAGGTGACCTACGAGTTCCGCCATCCGGAAGTGGTCGTCGCCCAGTTGAAGAACCGGGCGGAGTGAGCTCCGCCGACCGACGTTGCGGCAAGGGACGTGGACACTTCGGTACGGAACCCAACCAGATCACGGCGGGACCATGTTCGCGAAAATCCTCTACAGGCCGGCGTTGGCGATCGTCATCTCGGTGATCATCCTGTTCCTGGGGGGGCTGGCGATCAAGACGTTGCCGGTCTCCCAGTTCCCCGCGGTCGCGCCGCCGAGCGTCGTGGTCACGGTGGCCTATCCCGGCGCCAGCGCCAACGTCCTGGTGGACTCGGTGCTGGTCATCCTGGAGCAGTCCATCAACGGCGTGCAGGACATGCGCTACATGGCCTCCGCCGCCACCAGCGCCGGCGAGGCGACGATCCTGATCGTCTTCGAGCCGGGGACCGACCCGAACGTGGCGGTCCTGAACGTCAACAACCGCATCCAGATGGTCAAGAACCGCCTCCCGCCGCTGGTGGAGCGGGAGGGCATCGTCGTCATGCAGATGATGACGAGCATGCTGATGTACGTGAACGTGTTCAGCGACCAGGAGGGCGTCGACCAGAACTTCCTGTACAATTACGCCTACGTGAACATCCTGCCCGAGATCAAGCGGGTGCGGGGCGTCGGCATGGCCACGATCCTCGGCAACCGCCAGTACGCCATGAGGGTCTGGCTCGACCTGGACCGGATGCGGGCCTACAACGTCTCCTCCGACGACATCATGGAGGCGATCTCCAAGCAGAGCATGATCGGCTCGCCCGGGCGGCTCGGCCAGGCGACGGGGAAGACGTCGCAGACGATCGAGTACGTGCTGACCTGGGTGGGGCGTTACAACAAGCCGGAGCAATATGAACGGATCGTCCTGAAGGCGAATCCCGATGGCGAGATCCTCCGGCTCAAGGACGTCGCCAAGGTCGAGATGAGCGCCTCGTACTACAACCTCTACTCGGACATCGACGGCCTCCCCTCGGCGGCCATCGTGCTCAAGCAGACCCCGGGCTCCAACGCCTCCACGGTCATCGAGGAGGTCAAGGAGAAGCTGACGGAGATGAAGAAGGAGAAGTTCCCGCCGGGGATGGACTTCGCCGTGACCTACGACGTCTCCTCGTTCCTCGAGGCCTCCATCGAGAAGGTGCTCCACACCCTGATCGAGGCCTTCGTGCTGGTGGCGCTGGTGGTCTTCCTGTTCCTCGGCGACTGGCGATCCACGCTGATCCCCACCCTGGCGGTCCCGGTCTCGCTGATCGGCACCTTCTTCTTCATGCAAGTGATGGGGCTGTCGATCAACCTCATCACGCTTTTCGCGCTGGTGCTGGCCATCGGCGTCGTCGTCGACGACGCGATCGTCGTGGTCGAGGCCGTGCACGCCAAGATGGCCGAGAAGCACCTGTCGCCCTATCGCGCGACGATGGAGGTCATGAACGAGATCAGCGGGGCGATCATCGCGATCACCATGGTGATGACGGCGGTGTTCATCCCGGTCACCTTCATGACCGGGCCGGTCGGCGTCTTCTACCGCCAGTTCGGCATCACGATGGCCACGTCGATCGTCCTCTCCGGCGTCGTCGCCCTGACGCTCACCCCGGTCCTCTGCGCCATGCTCCTCAAGCCCCACGGCCACAAGGCGCGGGGGCCGCTGGCGATCCTCCTCAGCGGGATCTTCCTGCCGGTGACCCTCGTGCTCCGCCTGTTCGATCGCGGGGTCAACAAGGTCACCAACGGCTACGCCGGCATCCTGGGCCGGATCGTCACGCTCCGGCTGATCACGATGCTCATCATCGGCGGCTTCGCCTATGGCATCTTCCTGGTCAACATGAAGCTCCCCTCGGGCTTCGTCCCCCTGGAGGACCAGGGCATGATCTACGGGGTCCTCCAGACGCCCCCGGGCTCCACGCTGGAGTACACCAACGCCAAGGCCCACGAGCTCCAGGCGATCGCCAAGAAGATCGAGGGCGTCAAGTCCGTCTCCTCGCTCGCCGGTTACGAGGTGCTGACCGAGGGCCGAGGCTCCAACGCCGGGACCTGCCTGATCAACCTGAAGCCCTGGGCCGAGCGCAAGATGACCTCGAAGCAGATCATCGAGGAACTCCAGAAGCAGGGCCAGTCGATCTCCAACGCGAAGCTCGAGTTCTTCGAGCCGCCGGCGGTCCCCGGCTTCGGCGCGGCCGGAGGCTTCTCCACCCGCGTCCTCGACAAGACCAACACCAACGACTACAAGCGGCTCGGCGAAGTGACGGACAAATTCATGGCCGCCCTGAAGAAACGCAAGGAAATCAAGGGCCTGTTCACCTTCTTCGCCGCCAACTATCCCCAGTATGAGATCGTCATCGACAACGACGTGGCCATGCAGAAGGGGGTCTCCATCGCCGACGCCATGGACAACCTCTCCATCGTCGTCGGCAGCACCTGGGAGCAGGGCTTCGTCCGCTTCAACCAGTTCTGGAAGGTCTTCGTCCAGGCCGAGCCGAAGTTCCGACGCTACCCCGCGGACCTGCAGAACATGTTCGTCAAGAACGACCACGGCGAGATGGTCCCCTACTCCTCCTTCATGTCGATCCGCAAGCAGCAGGGCCTCAACGAGATCAACCGCTACAACCTCTACGCCTCCGCCGCCATCCAGGGGGCACCGGCCCCCGGCTACAGCACCGGCCAGGCCATCAAGGCGATCGAGGAGGTCGCCAAGGAGACGCTGCCCCCGGGATTCGGCGTCGGCTGGGAGGGCCTCTCCTACGACGAGGCGAACAAGGGGAACCTGGCGGTCTACATCCTCCTGGTCGTCGTCATCTTCGTCTACCTCGTGCTCGTCGGCCAGTACGAGAGCTTCCTCCTCCCCCTGGCGGTCATCTTCTCCCTGCCCATCGGCCTGTTCGGGACGTTCTGGCTCCTGAAAGCCATGGGCCTGGCCAACGACGTCTACGCCCAGATCGGCCTGATCATGCTCGTCGGACTGCTCGGCAAGAACGCGATCCTGATCGTGGAATTCGCCGTGCAGCGGCGGGCCGAGGGCCTGAGCATCAAGGAGGCCGCCATCGAAGGAGGAAAACTCCGATTCCGGCCGATCCTCATGACCTCCTTCGCCTTCATCGCCGGCCTGCTCCCGCTGGTCTACGCCACCGGCCCCGGCGCGATCGGCAACCGCACCATCGGCACCGCCGCGGTCGGCGGGATGCTCGTGGGCACCCTGGTCGGCGTCCTGGTCATCCCCGGCCTCTACTACGTCTTCGCGAAGATCTCCGACGGTCGCTACCTACTCAAGGACGAGACCGATGAAACGCTCTCAGAGTCCCTGACGACCCACGGGTCGATCGCGCCCGACCCGCATTCCAGCCCATCGCACTCGTTCCTCGCCCCGGAAGGCAAGGACTTGCACTAGCTGGTTCCTGATGGGATGGAAAGTCAAACCGGGTCCGGATTTTCGTCGAATTTCCCCGTCCCACCCGGTCGCCGGCCAAGCCGGAGGCCACGACTTCGAGACCATCCTCCCCGTTCGCGAGAAACCCCCGGATGACCCCGGGGGTTTTTCTTCGCGCCCGCCGCCCCGCGGCTTCCGGTGCCCAGCACGTGCCCCAGCCCCGCCAAGGTGGCGGAGATCCCACCGGCACCCGGGCGACCAGGCCGGACCGATCCGTCCTCCACGCCGGAAGATCGGACGCGCCCTCCCCCGTCCCGAGCCGGGGGGCGGGAGTGAGGGGGGCCGGCTCTTGGAAGCCGAGCCCCACGACCGACCTTCGACCAGAAGCCGTCCGAACCGACGGCGCGACCAAACCCATCCCAACCGCTCACGGCCCACCCCCGAACCACGAATCGAAGTCCCCGCCCGACGTCCACCGACGCCATCCCCTCGATCCAGACCATCGAGAGCCGCCCCCACCCCCGATCGCCCAATCTCGCCCCCACCCCATCACCCATCCCGAATGACCCCTCAAGCGCACTCCCCGAAGGATCCACCAATCCGGACAAAATTCGGCGGCGAAGCTCCAAAATCCGATCGACGCAAACCGTTCGGACATCAAAATTTGCTCGCAAAAACCAAACAAATTCACAAATCAAGCAACATGGCTCGGCACGAGTGACTGTGCGCCCGAAAACCCTGGAAAAACCGCCCTCCGGCGCGTTTTTCGGGAAAACGTGGAGTCAAGTTCCGCGAAATCGTCGATCGCGCACATCTGCCCATGACCAAACTCGAACAATCCAACCAATGAATGGAATCCAAATTAATAAATCTCGAAACATCGGCAACTTGCCGCTCGTCAGACCCCCGCAAACCCGACCCCACCCGCTTCTCTCGAGCGGATTTCCCGGAAGCCCCAGACTCCCCAGGATCGCAAGCCCCGGGGACCGTCGAGTGAGTCCTCAAGGATCGAGACTCGGGTGGCATGCTCACGTCTTTGCAACCAAGGATTCGGCCGGCTTCGAATGGAAGGCATGCTCACCTCTTGGTAAGCATGCAACCCGGCCAAAGAAAATCCTTGGAAGGCGAACTCGCCGTCGGCAAAATCAACAACCGGCCCGAGATTATGCATCCGAAACGACGTGATAAATCACGTCGTTTCGGATGCATAATCCCGCAAATTCGGAGATTCTGCGTCACTTTCGATGTCTACTTCATGTTAGGCGGCTCAGGAGTCGAAGCCTTCGGTCGTGCTCGTCGTCGGCCTCGCCGGTCGCGCCTCGGCTCGACGACGCCATCGGTCGGGCCCCTGGAGTCGGCCTCGGCGGTGGTGCGCGTCGTCGCCCTCGCCGGCCGCGCCCCGAGGTCGGGCCCGTCGGCCGGCGCCCCCCTTGCCAACGCCGTCGGTCCGTGCCAGGATCGTCGGTGTCGGCGCGTGGGGCGTCGCCGGGGCGCCGCCTAACCCGGCGCTGCAGCGGACCCGGCCCGCGGTCGACGATCACTCTCCTCTCAATCTCGCCGGGCGCGGGCCGGTCCGCTGAGCTTTGTCGTTAGGCGTCGCGCCCTCGACACGGTTGGTTTGGCTCGTCGTCGAAGTCGCTGGGAGTGCCCCTGCTGTCAAAGTCTGTGGGTTGAGCTCCGGCTTCGCCGTCGCGATGTTCGGTCATCGTCTCCAAAGGTCATCGTCGTCGCGGTCGGCCGCCTCTTCGTGAACTCTTTGGCTGGGAACGGCCATCGACGCGCGACACTACCCCAACCCCAGGCTTTGTGGCCGGGCAGCGGCGAGGTCCGGGTAGCAAACCGACGGATTCAAGAGCGGCGGACGAGGCGCGGGCCGAGAGGGGAGTCGGTTACGCTTGCAGTCTCTTCGACGGGAACATCCCCGCGAGTCGGCTCGCGGGGCGTCGCCAATGACCGGATCACGACCTCTCGGGCCAGGCTAACCTACGGGCAGGGAGCACCAAGGTGGAGACGGCCGGGAGGCCCGCGCCACACTCAGGCTACGCCGCGCCGGGTCGGCGGGCAAGTCGTCCCCGACCCCCGTTCACGCCCCGTCGGGAGCGGACGAAGGCCGCAGGATGGTTAACCTCGCGCTGCAGCGGACCCGTCCCGCGGTTGACGATTTTTCTGGTGTCCAGCCCGCTGGCCGCGGGTCGGTCCGCTGAGCTTGGTCGTTAGGCGTATTAGGTCGATCGGAGGCTCTGGATGCGCAGTAGAGTCCGCTATGTCAGTGGTTTGCTATCGCTGTCCGTGCTGATCTTTACCTCGTGCAGACCGGAGCGACCGGCGGGCAGCGAGGCGGACGCGTGGCCATCCGACCAAGAGATCCTCGCCTACCTCGATGGCAAGACGATTTTCGAGCCCACGCCTGCCTCATCGGAGAAGGGAGGTAGTGTACCCCCGAAATCCTTCTTGCTGAAGGCAGGCAACATTTCCTCCTTGGAAGTGAAGAAGTCGGGGGTTGCTGTCTCGGGCGAGCCTTGGACGACGCCGATCCATTTCATCCTCGACGAGGGGGGGCGTAAATATGCCGTTGATGCCAGCGTCGATCACCGGAAAGTCGATAATAAACGGGCCTTCTTCGGGCTCAAGGCCGAGCGCATCGCTGAGCAGTGACGCCTCTTCGTGAACTCTTTGGCTGGGAACGGCCATCGACGCGCGACACTACCCCAACCCCAGGCTTTGTGGCCGGGCAGCGGCGAGGTCCGGGTAGCAAACCGACGGATTCAAGAGCGGCGGACGAGGCGCGGGCCGAGAGGGGAGTCGGTTACGCTTGCAGTCTCTTCGACGGGAACATCCCCGCGAGTCGGCTCGCGGGGCGTCGCCAATGACCGGATCACGACCTCTCGGGCCAGGCTAACCTACGGGCAGGGAGCACCAAGGTGGAGACGGCCGGGAGGCCCGCGCCACACTCAGGCTACGCCGCGCCGGGTCGGCGGGCAAGTCGTCCCCGACCCCCGTTCACGCCCCGTCGGGAGCGGACGAAGGCCGCAGGATGGTTAACCTCGCGCTGCAGCGGACCCCGGCCACGGGCCGCGCTCCCCTCTTCCCTCAAGCTCACTGGTCCGTGGCCGGGTCCGCTGAGCTTTGGCGTTAGGCGGCTCAGGAGTCGAAGCCTTCGGTCGTGCTCGTCGTCGGCCTCGCCGGTCGCGCCTCGGCTCGACGACGCCATCGGTCGGGCCCCTGGAGTCGGCCTCGGCGGTGGTGCGCGTCGTCGCCCTCGCCGGCCGCGCCCCCGAGGTCGGGCCCGTCGGCCGGCGCCCCCCTTGCCAACGCCGTCGGTCCGTGCCAGGATCGTCGGTGTCGGCGCGTGGGGCGTCGCCGGGCGCCGCCTAACCCGGCGCTGCAGCGGACCCGGCCCGCGGTCGACGATCACTCTCCTCTCAATCTCGCCGGGCGCGGGCCGGTCCGCTGAGCTTTGTCGTTAGGCGGCGGGAGACTCCCGCGATGGATTGGCTCGAACCGTGGTGCGATGTCGCCGACCTCGGCCCCGACTTCGCGGCTACATTCGAGCGGGTTCTGGCACGCGAGGTCGCGCCGGGCCATCCCCTCCACAGCATCCCGGTCGCGGCAGTCGGCAAGCGCGACGGCACCGACGACGTGCTCTTTCGGCTGCTCGACGGCTCGGAGCGTGTCGCCGCCGTGCACCTGACCTGGACTCGCTCCCCTCCCGAGCGGCCACCCTGGCCGGCAACCGAACTGTTCGCCGACTTCGAGGCGTTCGCCCGGCACCAGATGCGGCCCGACCATGAGGAATTCGTGACGTAGCGGCGGGCACAAGAGACGCCGCCTAACCCGGCGCTGCAGCGGACCCGGCCGCCGCGGTCGGTTTCTGGTAACATCAAGGTCACTGGTCGGCGGCCGGTCCGCTGAGCTTGGTCGTTAGGCGGCTCAGGAGTCGAAGCCTTCGGTCGTGCTCGTCGTCGGCCTCGCCGGTCGCGCCTCGGCTCGACGACGCCATCGGTCGGGCCCCTGGAGTCGGCCTCGGCGGTGGTGCGCGTCGTCGCCCTCGCCGGCCGCGCCCCCGAGGTCGGGCCCGTCGGCCGGCGCCCCCTTGCCAACGCCGTCGGTCCGTGCCAGGATCGTCGGTGTCGGCGCGTGGGGCGTCGCCGGGGCGCCGCCTAACCCGGCGCTGCAGCGGACCCGGCCCGCGGTCGACGATCACTCTCCTCTCAATCTCGCCGGGCGCGGGCCGGTCCGCTGAGCTTTGTCGTTAGGCGGCTCGGAGGCAACCGCAATGGCCGAGCCTTTCGACCGCATCGCCGCGCTGGGCGAGTTGCCCCCGACGCTCGCGGCACGCCTGCGGTTCCTCCCCGAGACCGATCGCTCCGTCATCGGCACCATCCGATGCGGCGTTCTGTTCGTCATGGCCTTCTGGAGCGGCCCCGCCCGGCTGGCCTTCGCCGAACTCAAGCGGGTGCTCGCGGCCGAGGACATCGCCGGCCGCTTAGAGTTGGTCGTCGTCGATACCGATGGCTGCCCCGACCTCCAGGATCAGCCCGAGTTCACCGGCAAGCTGCACGGCGCCGGCGAGGCCGCTTGGGTTAATCAGGGCGTCATTGTCTGCACGTCGGGCCTGGGCTATCATCCCGAGTGCTTCGGGCCGAATACGCGGCGCCTCCTGGGCGAATGCGCCGCCTCCCCGTGAACTCTTCGCGCCGGCGGTTCGGCATCGGTTGATACTATGTGGGCATGATCATCGATCGGCCCGCATCCCCCCCGGCCCCCGCGACGACGGGGACGGCCCGATCCGGCTCGGCGGGGCTTGCGGTCGGGCGCCCCGCCTCCGACCCGTCGCCCTCACGACGGCGGCGACGGCGGCGACTTCGCCACCAGCTCGTAGCCCAGCGACCTCGCCTTGCGCCGCAGCGACCGCTCCTGCTTCGCGCGCACCTCGGCCTCGTACTCCGCCAGCGACCTCGACACGTACTCCTCGCCGTGCCTGAGCATCCGGTACACCAGCCGCGACAGCTTGTGCGCCGTCGCCGTGATCGCCCCCCGGCCGCCGATCCGGCCCTTGATCCGCCGGTAGAACTGGCCCGTCGCCGTCGCCGTCCGGCCCGCCGCCTGCGCCGCCATCCGCAGCGCCTGACCCACCCGGTTCTTGCCCTTGCGGGGCGTGCGACGCCGCTCGGTCTTGTTGCTCCGGTCGGTCCGCGGGCAGAGGCCCAGCCAGCTGGCGAAGTGCTTCTCGCTCGGGAACCGCCCCACGTCGCCGCCGAGCTCGGCCAGGATCACCGTCGCCGTCGTCGCGTCGATCCCCTCGATGGCCGTCAGGTCCACGCCGATCGCCCGGGCCAGCTTGGCCGGGGCGTCGAACCGCACGTCGTTGGCCTTGCGGCCGCGCTTGCGGGGCCTCGCCGCGATCGGCCGGCCTTCGGAGCGGTCGGGCAGGCGGTCCAGCTCCTCGGCGATCCGGGCGTCGCACTCGTCGACCTGGCGGTGGAGGTAGTGGTACAGGTCGGACGCCTGCCTCAGGGCGAACAGGTGCTCGGGCCGCCAGGTGCCCTCCAGGGCCCGGGCGATCTCCGCCTCGTCCCGGGCGCACCGCTCGTGCCGCAGCGCGGCCAGCTTCGTGGCGTCCCGCTCGCCGGCGAGGATCGCGGCGATGATCGCCGTGCCGGTGACGCCCGTGATGCTGCTGACGACCTCGGTCAGCTTCACATTCATCTGCTCCAAAGCCTTCTGCATGTGCTGGACGTGGTGCGAGGCGTACCGCACGAGCATCTGCCGCTGCCGCCAGTAGCCGCGCAGGGCCAGGACGGCCCCGGGCGGGCGGAAGGACGGGCGGAGCAGGCCGCACGAGTGGAGGCGCTGGAGCCACTGGCAGTCGAGCCGGTCGGTCTTGGGCCGGGCGCCGCAGTGGCTGGCCTGGCTCGGCTCGATGAGGAAGACCTCGAAGCCGCGCGATTCGAGCAGCTCGAACAGGGGGATCCAGTAGACGCCGGTGGACTCCAGGACCACCGAGGTGACGCCCTCGGCCCGGAACCAATCGGCCAGGGCGTGGAGGTCGGCCGAGCAGGCGCCGAAGGTGCGGACCCGTCCGGGCCCGACGCAGGCGACGTGGTTGTCGGAGTGGACGTCGACGGCGGCGGCGTGGGGGTGGACGACCGGCAGGGACGCGTCGGGATCGGGGGGCGTGCGGCGACTCATGGCGAGGGCTCCGGCGGGTGGGGGGCCAAGCCGTCGCGGGCCGAGAGGGGGTCCGGGGACGAGGTAGTCTCCCCGACGGGAACGTCGCGGGGCCGTGTTGACACGGCGCCGCGGGTCACCAATGATGGGGCCACGGCCTCTCGGGCCAAGCTAACCTGCGGGCGGCGAGCACCAGGGAGATGACGGCCGGGAGGCCCGCGGCGGCGACGCCGATCGTACCGCGCCCCGGTTCACGTCCGTCGGGGAGCGGTCGCAGGCCGCGCGGAGAGTTAACCTCGCGCTGCAGCGGACCCCGGCCACGGGCCGCGCTTTCTCTTCTCTCGATGCTCGGTGGTCCGTGGCCGTGTCCGCTGAGCTTTGTCGTTAGGTGGCTCGGAGCTGTCAATGCTCGTTGACTCATGCATTCCGGTCATACCCAGCGCCGATCTGGAGAGGAGCCTGCGCTTCTGGGTGGATGGGCTTGGTCTGTCCATGGATCGTGCCATGCGGCACGACGGTCGCCTCGTCGGTTGTATGGTGCATAACGAGCGGCTGTATTTTTGGCTCAATCAACGAGCCGGTCCCCCGACCGCGTCGGAGAATTACGAGGGCATACGCCTCTACTGGACGCCAGGCAACATCAAGGCCATTAGGGAGCGTCTCCTGCGACTCGGTTACGCGGCTTCCGAGATTGAGGATCGTGAATATGGACAGGCCGAGTTCGTCGTCAAGGATGATGACGGGTACTCCCATTGCTTCGGAGTCGCTACAACAAGAGCGGCTAGCCTATGACCGCAAGGGTGCCGCCTAACCCGGCGCTGCAGCGGACCCCGCACCGCCGCGGCGCCTGTTGTCTTATCATTGCTCGCTCGGCGGTGCGGGTCCGCTGAGCTTTTGCGTTAGGCGGCGGAGAGATTCCCCGTTGGCGATCGACAACCCAAACGTCATCGACCTAATCGGCACCGACCGGACGACCGGCGAGGCCGTGCTCACCATCAGCGATCACCTCGAATGGGACGACCGCAACGAGCATCTGCTGATCTTGCAAGAGAAAATCAACCGCTACATCGGTTTCATCGAGTCTGGCGAACTGCTGGAAAACTACGCGGGTGCGGCGGGCCGACTGATCCGCGTCGAGGTCGTTTGCAAGTATCCGCCGAGTGAAGTCGGCGAGCGATTCCTGAACCTCGCCAGCGAAACGTTCGAGAAGGCCGGTTGGTCCCTCACTTGGCGTTGGTGGCCGAGCAAGCAGCTCGACGCCTCTTCGTGAACTCTTTGGCTGGGAACGGCCATCGACGCGCGACACTACCCCAACCCCAGGCTTTGTGGCCGGGCAGCGGCGAGGTCCGGGTAGCAAACCGACGGATTCAAGAGCGGCGGACGAGGCGCGGGCCGAGAGGGGAGTCGGTTACGCTTGCAGTCTCTTCGACGGGAACATCCCCGCGAGTCGGCTCGCGGGGCGTCGCCGATGACCGGATCACGACCTCTCGGGCCAGGCTAACCTACGGGCATGGAGCACCGAGGTGGATCCGGCCACCGACCCGCGCCACGAACCGGGCTACGCCGCGCCGGGTCGGTGGGCAAGTCGGCCCCGGCCCCCGTTCACGCCCCCTCGGGAGCGGACGAAGGCCGCAGGATGGTTAACCTCGCGCTGCGGCGGACCCGGCCCGCCGCGGTGCTTTCCTGTGCTATCATCATTTCCTCGGCGGTGCGGGTCCGCTGAGTTTTGTCGTCAGGGGGATTGATCGTTTACCGTGACCAGCAGCCGTAAGATGTCTCAGCCCGAGTTCGATGAGTGGGCCCGCTCGCGCCGACTTGGCCCTTGGCGTCACGTCCTCGTTCGGGGCGTGCTCTCGAAGGGCCTACCAATCGGCGCCGGCTGGTTGCTCGGTCATTGGCTCGCGGGTACGCTGTCCTGGAGTTTTGCGATCTGCCTGCTCCTCATCATGATCGTTGCCGGTGCCGTCGATGGGGTTAGTCGATGGCGAGGAGGGCTCCCAATCGGCTCGGCGCGAGCACGCGGCCTCTTCGTGAACTCTTTGGCTGGGAACGGCCATCGACGCGCGACACTACCCCAACCCCAGGCTTTGTGGCCGGGCAGCGGCGAGGTCCGGGTAGCAAACCGACGGATTCAAGAGCGGCGGACGAGGCGCGGGCCGAGAGGGGAGTCGGTTACGCTTGCAGTCTCTTCGACGGGAACATCCCCGCGAGTCGGCTCGCGGGGCGTCGCCAATGACCGGATCACGACCTCTCGGGCCAGGCTAACCTACGGGCAGGGAGCACCAAGGTGGAGACGGCCGGGAGGCCCGCGCCACACTCAGGCTACGCCGCGCCGGGTCGGCGGGCAAGTCGTCCCCGACCCCCGTTCACGCCCCGTCGGGAGCGGACGAAGGCCGCAGGATGGTTAACCTCGCGCTGCAGCGGACCCCGCACCGCCGCGGCGATTCTTGTGTTATCATCGCGTTCTCGGCGGTGCGGGTCCGCTGAGCTTTGGCGTTAGGCGGCTCGGCGAAGATGCCTCGGGACACCCGTGACGTTCGACCCCGACCGAATCATGACCCTCTCGACCATGCAGTTCCGACGTTTCGGAATCGCGTGCTGCTATCGGTTGGGGTGCGACCGCAAAGACAAGCGTCTCGCGAAGGCGCTCAAGAGACTGGAGCAATCGCTGGGGCCGCCGGCCGACGAGAGCATGCGTCGTGACGCGCTCAACGCCGCCAACTCCGCTTGCCGAGACCTCTCCGCAAGCAGCGGCGTGATACAGGTCGTTGCCCGCACCCTTGTTTGTGCCTGCTGGGACGGTCCCAATGAGAATCTGATTGGGAATTTCGAAGCGGCGCTTGAACAAGGAGAGCACTTGAGCAGGTCCGAGATCAAGGACATTGAAAGCGAGATCTTTCGGGCTATCCTGGGCGCCTCTTCGTGAACTCTTTGGCTGGGAACGGCCATCGACGCGCGACACTACCCCAACCCCAGGCTTTGTGGCCGGGCAGCGACGAAGTCCGGGTAGCAAACCGACGGATTCAAGAGCGGCGGACGAGGCGCGGGCCGAGAGGGGAGTCGGTTACGCTTGCAGTCTCTTCGGCGGGAACATCCCCGCGAGTCGGCTCGCGGGGCGTCGCCAATGACCGGATCACGACCTCTCGGGCCAGGCTAACCTACGGGCAGGGAGCACCAAGGTGGAGACGGCCGGGAGGCCCGCGCCACACTCAGGCTACGCCGCGCCGGGTCGGCGGGCAAGTCGTCCCCGACCCCCGTTCACGCCCCGTCGGGAGCGGACGAAGGCCGCAGGATGGTTAACCTCGCGCTCGACACCCAAGCCGGAGCATGTTGCATGCGCTCATTAAGATTTGTCGTTATTACACTGTCGTTGACGGTTCGGTTCGCACCGCTCTATGCCCAGACGCCTGGAAAAAAACCGCCGAGCCGGGTTGTTGGCAGCGTGTATGGGAAGGCCGTCACCGCGGACCAGGTTGGCCTGACCTTGCCGATCGACAACACCAAGAAATTCGATGCACGAGATACACCCGCGTGGGAACAGATGGAGCGGGTCGCGGTGGCGTTCGGTAGCCCGGTCATGGAGCGGTTGGTCGCGCAGCGGAAGCTCGACGCCACGGCCGACGAGATGGCCGCGTACAGGAGGGTCAACCTGATATTGAAAGGGCAGATGCTACGCGAGACGGAAGCTCGTTTGACGAAGGTCAAGGAGGAACTCGCGTCGCCCCACCTGTCGGATGGAAGGAAAGCGGAACTGGAGAAAGAACGAGAGACGTTCGAACAGAGCCTCCCGGCGCAGCGCGAATCCGCCAGGCGTAATGACGACGATGATGATGCTTTCGGTCGCGGGCTCATCCTCTCCTGGAAGGTCGAGCGGGAGCTGTACCGGACCTACGGCGGTCGCTTGATCTGGCAGCAATTCGGTATCGAGGCGCTCGACGCCCGCCGCCTGCTGTTCGAGGAAGCGGAGAAGAAGGGTGACCTGAAGTTCGACGATCCGGGGGTGCGGCGTCTATTTTATTACTACTCCAACATGCCTCACACTTTCGTCGGTGAGAAGGAACCAAGATTGCTGGAAGAGAAGCCTTGGTTCCTGAAGGATGGGGACGAACCGCTCCCCGAGAAGTGAGTGATGGGGCCGCGGCCGGAATCGAGGACATGGCGGATTTTGGCCCTAACCCGCTATGTCATGGCCTGACCTCGCGCTGCAGCGGACCCCGCACCGCCGCGGCGCCTTCTGGTAGAATCAACGCTGCTCGGGCGGTGCGGGTCCGCTGAGCTTCGGCGTGAGGCGGCGGAGGGAGGCCGATCCCATGGAAGTCGTGAAATCCAACCGCTACGGGCCGCTGGAGCCTGCTCGACTCGAAGCGTTCGAATCCCTGATCGGGTCGCGTTTCCCGGGAGACTTCCGTCAGTTCCTCCTCGACCATAATGGCGGTCGACCCGCCTTCGATCACCTCCTCGATGCCGAGCGGGACGACTCGTTGGCGTGCCTGAACAGCACTTACGGGCTGCACGACGGACCGGAGTATTGCCGCATGGACTCGACCTTCGACACGCTCCGTGATGTGCTGCCGGCCGGCCTCATCTCCTTCGGCGACGATCCGGGAGGGAACCTCTTCTGCATCGGGGTCGCCGGGGAGTATCGAGGCCGGGTTTATTTGTGGGACCACGAGACGGCGGAACCCAAGCTGCTGGGAGAATCGTTCGAGGAGTTCCTGTCGCGTTTGGGCCCCGATCCCTGGGACGCCTCTTCGTGAACTCTTCTCCATCGAACGGCCGTCGATGCGCGACATTCCCCCGACCCCTGGCCGTGTGGCCGGGCAGCGACGAGGTCCGGGTGGCAATCCGACGGATTCGGGATCGGCGATCGAGGCGCGGGCCGAGAGGGGAATCGGTTACGTTCGGAGTCTCTTCGACGGGGACATCCCCGCGAGTCGCCGCGCGGGGCGTCGCCGATGACCGGATCACGACCTCTCGGGCCAGGCTAACCTACGGGCATGGAGCACCGAGGTGGATCCGGCCACCGACCCGCGCCACGAACCGGGCTACGCCGCGCCGAGTCGGTGGGCAAGTCGGCCCCGGCCCCCGTTCACGCCCCCTCGGGAGCGGACGAAGGCCGCAGGATGGTTAACCTCGCGCTGCGGCGGACCCCGCACTGCCGCTACACTTTCTGCTACGATCAACGTCGCTCGGGCGGTGCGAGGCCGCTGAGCTTGGGCGTTAGGCGGCGTCGCGGTCGGCCAGAATGTGACGAACTCGCGGAGCGTGGAACGCAGGCCGCGCGGAAACCGATCGTGAGGTTAGCGACATGAAGCTGAATGTTTCCAGCCTCGCCTTCGCCCGACACCGAGACGAAGTGCCCGCGCGGTGGCTCCTCGATATCCTCTGGCTCGTCCTCGCCTCCGGCGAGGACACGAATGGCGAGTATTCCGTCATCGAGCAGTTCATGCCCGTCGGGTCCGGCCCGCCGCCGCACGGGCATCCGTTCGAGGACGAGATGTTCTACGTCCTGGCCGGGGAGATGACCGTCATCGTCGGCGGGCAGGAGATCGTCTTGAAGCCCGGCAGCCTGGGCCACGTCCCGCGCAACGTCGTCCACGAATTCAAGGTGACCGGCACCGACGTGTGCCATTGCCTGAACTACTACACCCCCGCCGGGTTCGAGCAGTCGGTCCTCGGGTGTTCGCGGCCCGCGGAACGGCGCGAGTTGCCCCCGCCCGGGCTGGACCCGCTTGACTCTCCGCAGGTGATGCAATTCTTCAACAACTACTGGGTCGCCGGGGCAACGCTCCCCTGGGCCCAGCAGAAGTGGTCGCCCGGTTGAGCGCCAAGCGGCACGCGCCCATGCCGGTTGGGCCGGAAAACCGCATCCCGGAGTGCCGGGGCCTCGACGCCTTCCCGCTGGCGGAGGGCGGCGCCGAAACTGGCGCGGGAGCGGACCCGGCCGCCGCGATTGGTTTCTGGTAATATTCTAAGTCGCAGGCCGGCGGCCGGTCCGCGGAGCTTCGGCGTTAGGCGGCGAGGCGCGACCGATGGCGAAGGGACTGCCGGGGACGGTCGCCGTCAACCACGACGATTACCACGCCGAATACGTCGGGCGAACCAAGGACGGCGCGCAATTCTTCCTCACGACGCCCTTCGTGCCGGGGGTCGGAGACCAGCCGGGCCGGGAGTTCATCGCGCTCTACCTGTTCGACAAGGCTGGCCAACTCCAGGCGGCCACGATCGACGACCTGGGGCCTCGCGAGACGATGGATCTGGGGGCGAGGATGGCCCGCCGAGACGAGTTGCTCGCCTCGCTGGGTGAGGTCAGCTATCAGCGAATCAAAGTCGCCCCGTTTCGGATCGAGAGGTTCGGGGTTGAGTTCGGGTTCATCCCGCAGCCGCCCGAGGAGCCGGGCGAGGACTGGAGCGTCATCGTGATGCCGGGAGACGTCATGTGCTTCTGGCCGCCTTGGTCCAGCGGCGACTACGATACGTAATGCCGCGACGCCTAACCTGGCGCGGCGTCGGACCCCGCACCGCCGCGGCGCGTTCTGCTACGATCGAAGGCCGCTCGGGCGGGTGGGTCTGCTGAGCTTTGGCGTTTGGCGGCTCGGAGGGTCAGGCGTTGGAGGAGGCGTGTCCCCTCGAAGAAAAGCTGTCCAATGTCGCAGCCGACCTGCTGTCCGAGCGGCGGTTCGAGGCATTCGTCCGCCGCCTGTTCGCGGCCCCTCCCGGCGTGTGGCAGGGCGTGGCGGCCTGCTGCTCAAGCATGCCGGTGCTGCCGGGCCTCGCCGCCGAGGTCTTCGCCGGCCACGCCGAGTGCTTCGTGGTCACGCATCTGCCATGGCCCGGCCTTCCCTCCCGCGATCCCTACGCTCTGGTGCTGTTCCTGCACGCCGATATCATGTGGTCCACCACCGCGTTGTACAATCGCGCCGTGTTCGGGGCCGACTCTTCGTGAACTCTTTGGCTGGGAACGGCCATCGACGCGCGACACTACCCCAACCCCAGGCTTTGTGGCCGGGCAGCGGCGAGGTCCGGGTAGCAAACCGACGGATTCAAGAGCGGCGGACGAGGCGCGGGCCGAGAGGGGAGTCGGTTACGCTTGCAGTCTCTTCGACGGGAACATCCCCGCGAGTCGGCTCGCGGGGCGTCGCCAATGACCGGATCACGACCTCTCGGGCCAGGCTAACCTACGGGCAGGGAGCACCAAGGTGGAGACGGCCGGGAGGCCCGCGCCACACTCAGGCTACGCCGCGCCGGGTCGGCGGGCAAGTCGTCCCCGACCCCCGTTCACGCCCCGTCGGGAGCGGACGAAGGCCGCAGGATGGTTAACCTCGCGCTGCAGCCGACCCCACCCGCCGCGGCGGTTTTCGGTATAGTCGATGTCGCTCGGGCGGGTGGGTCTGCTGAGCTTTGGCGTTAGGCCCAAGGAGGGCGGGTCGTGGCTCGGAAGCGGAAGAGCACCCCCGGTCCGTACTTGTTGTACCTTGAGGTCCTCCGCGGTCGCATCCCGGACGTCAGCCGCTTCCCGTACAACCTGCCCGCCTTCCGCGCCCTGACGACGCTGCCGTTCCATCCCAAGGTGACGTTC
The DNA here is from genome assembly GCA_963737655.1 of uncultured Planctomycetota bacterium. Taxonomy (GTDB): domain Bacteria; phylum Planctomycetota; class Planctomycetia; order Isosphaerales; family Isosphaeraceae; genus JAQGHR01. Next base: position 1,982,155 of record CAVTTN010000002.1, read on the forward strand.
CTCGTCGGGGAGAACGGGTCCGGCAAATCGACACTCCTGGAGGCCGTCGCCGTCGAGTGCGGGTTGAATCCCGAAGGCGGCAGCCGGAACTTCCACTTCGCCACGCGGGCCTCGCACTCGTCGCTCGACGAATGCGTTCGGCTCGCGAAGGCCCCGGCTTCGCCCGGCGACTGGTACTTCTTGCGGGCCGAGAGCTTTTACAACGTGGCTTCGGAGATCGAACGTCTCGACGAGGGACCGGGAGGCGGGCCGATCATCGGTGCCTACGGCGGCAAGTCGCTCCACGAGCAGTCGCACGGGGAGTCTTTTTTCGCCCTGTTCCAGAACCGGTTCCGGGACCATGGGCTGTACCTGATGGATGAGCCGGAGGCCGCGTTGTCGCCGAAGCGGCAACTCCAATTCCTCGCATTGCTCCACGACTACGTGTGCCGGGGCGGGCAGTTCGTCATCGCCACGCACTCACCGATCATCATGGCGTACCCCGAATCGCGCATCTATTTGCTGGACGGCGAGGGTATCCGGGAGATTGCTTACACGGACACCGAGCACTACCAGATCACTCGGGGATTCCTGAGCAACCCGCAGCGGTCGCTGTCGGTGCTGCTCGGTGAGGAGCGATAAATAGGCCCAGCCTCGCGCCGCTGCAGCGGACCCGGCCCACCTCCTCGCTTTCTGGTAACATGAAGGTCACTCTCGGCGGCGCGGGTCCGCTGAGCTTGGGCGTTAGGCGTGTCGCGAAAGCACAATGAGCGAACCGAGACTTACATTCGCAACGCAATCCGAGTGGGAAGACTGGCTTGAAGCCAATGGCAGCACTTCGCCCGGCGTGTGGCTTCGCTTGGCGAAGAAGTCTGCCGAGCAACCAACGGTCACTTATGCACAAGCGCGAGAAAGCGCTCTTTGCCACGGGTGGATCGATGGCCAAAAGCAATCGGAAAACCAGCACTATTGGCTTCAGCGCTTTACACCGAGAACTGCCAAGAGCATCTGGTCGAAGATCAACAAGGAAAAGGCGGAGGCACTCATCACATCGCAACGGATGCGGGCAGCAGGTCTGGTCGCGATAGAACGGGCAAAATCGGACGGAAGATGGGATGCGGCATACTCATCGGCGAGCACTTCGACCGTCCCTGACGACCTGCAAGAAGCCCTTGATGCAAACCCAAGAGCCAAAACGTTTTTTGCGACGCTCAATAGCCAAAATAGGTATGCCATCTTGTTTCGAATTCAAAAAGTCAAGAAGGCCGAGACACGGGCGAAGAAGATCGCTCAATTCATTGAAATGCTCAATGATGGCGAAAAGCTCTATCCATAACGAAGCCTGTCTAGTTGATGCAGAAAAGTTTATCAAAATGATACATGTTAAATATTGATACTTGTCATAGACTGCGAGCGTCCCGCCTGACCTCGCGCCGCAGCGGACCCGGCCCGCCGCGGCGCCCGCTGGGGATGCGTAGGACAGACTCGGCGGGCCGGTCAGGTCCTCTGAGCTTGATCGTTAGGCGGCAGGAGACCCCACGGTGGACGAGCCTGGGTTTTGGAAGATCATCGATGCGGCCGGGCGAGCAGCCCACAGTGACCCCGAGCGGCAACTCTCCGCCGTCCGCAAGCGGTTGAGCGATCTCGCGCCGAGGAACTGGTCGAGTTCCACGCGATCTTCAACCGCAAATTGGCCGAAGCCTATACCTGGGACCTCTGGGGCGCCGCCTATCTCATCAACGGTGGGTGTTCTGATGATGGCTTCGCCTACTTCCGGGCCTGGCTTATCTCATGTGGTCAATCCGTCTACTCTTCAGCCCTCCGCAAACCCGACTCACTGTCGAGCATCGTCGATCCCGATCGCGACGATTACGAGTTCGAGGATCTGTGGGGGATCGCCCAAGTCATCTACGAAGAGACGACGGGTAGCGAGATGCCAACGGTCGATTTTGCTTGGCCTGCCGAGCCGAAGGGGGATCGCTGGGATTTCGACGACGACGAACAAGTCACACGCAAGCTCCCCAAACTGGCCGAGCTTTACGCCTGACCTCGCGCTGCAGCGGACCCCGCACCGCCTCGGTGCTCCCCGTGCTATCATGGATTCCTGGGCGGTGCAGGTCCGCTGAGCTCTATCGTTAGGCGGCTTGGAGACACCGATGGAGGAATCGGACCTCGCCGCGATTGCGCACCGGCTCGCTCGCCCGAGCGTCCTGCTCAAGCGCGACGCCGCCGTGGGTGCTCTCGCCGGCGTGTGGGGCGGCGCAGGCGTTGTGCCCGCCCCGGCCGGGCCTTTCCGGCACTGGCTCAGCATCGACTGCCGCTTCCTCCCTGCCGGGCTCGGGCCGCCTGGCGGCGTCCTGAGCGTCTACACCAACGAACAGGACTGCGTGTCCGGTTACGTGGGCCACGACCCGGCGGCGAGCCTCGCGGTCGGCGAGGGGCATCCTCTTTATGCACAGCCCAGGTCCTCGCTTCCACCGCCGGAGGCCCTGTCCGCAGAGGACGATGCGACGTACATTCACCTCTGGCAATCCAACTGTCCTCTGTATGCGAGTGAGGCGACGGCGGTGCTCGGCGGCTGGCATTTCCCCTGGCCCGACGGCGATTGGGAGGAGTTGCGTGAGCATCGCCTTCTGGTCTGGACGATCGAGGACTCGGAGCCGTGGGTCGAGGTGTGGGCCGAACCCTTCGGGTTCCGCGTTCTGCAGCGGATCACGTAACGCCGCCTAACCGGGCGCTGCAGCGGACCCCGCACCGCCGCATCTGATCTTTGGCGTTAGGCGGCTTGGAGGCGACGTGTCCGAAGGCGCACTCTTCAAGCCCGGTCAACTCGACTTCGTCCACTCGATCCGAGACCTGCTCGGCGAGGTCCGTGAGCGACCAGCCATGTGGCTCGGTGAGAAGTCGCTGACCGGGCTCAAGTGCCTCCTGTTCGGCGACGAGATCGCTTGTGGCAAGCATGGCATCACCGAGCCGGATCAACTGCCGGATGACGTCCCCTGGCGGGGTTTCCGCGAGTGGCTTGCGGGGCGTTATGATAGAGTCGGCTGGAGCGTCGATTGGTACTGGTTGCTCATCGAACATTCGTCCTCGCAGGAGGAGGCGTTCGATCGCTTCTTCGAGCTGCTCGCGGAATACGAGGCCGCCGTCTAACCTCGTGCTGCAGAGGACCCCGCACCGCCGCGGCGGTTTACGCGTTATCCTCGTACTCTCGGCGGTGTGGGTCCGCTGAGCTTTGGCGTTCGGCGGCGGAGAATCAACCATGATCCGACGGCCAGACCTCCGCCCCAGGGTCCGCCATCTCCTGATCGGCGTGGCCGTCGCAGCAGTCGGCCTCTTCGTATTCCGGGACACCTGGGATGGTGGCGAGGAGGTCATCGTTCGCCAAGATCCGGAGGATCGGCGACCGTGGAATCGCGGCGATGCGATCCGAGTCCGGCTGGATGGCGACCGTTTGCGCGCGTACGGCCTCTCCAAAGCAGACGTGGTGGAAGCGCTGACACCGAGCACCATTCTCGGTTCCCAGAAGCGAGTCGATCCGCCCGCGGGGGTCGTGTACTTCAGGCGCCTCCCACGAGCCGACCAGCTCGAAAACTGCGTCTTGAAGGCCGATGCCGAGGGGGAGATCGTCCGGCTCAAGGATGTTGCGAGGGTCGAAGTCGGTCGGTGAAGGCTCGGCATCGCCCATCGATTCTCGACGGGATGGGGAGGGGGTCGAGTGGCTCGGCTCGGGCGGGCCGTCCGTCAGAGAGGGTGGTCACCGCCGCCGGAAGCGTGCCGGCCGGTCTGCCGCGTAACCTCGCTCCGCCGCGGGTTCCGCGGCGCCGCGGCGCTTGTGGTAGCATCACCGATGTCTCGGCGGTGCGGATCCGCTGAGCTTGATCGTTTGGCGGCGGAGATCCGACCGGGCTTTACAGGAAGGAGTTCCAGGTATGCGATCGCGTTCCGTCTGGCTATGCGGCTCGATCGTCGTGGCCCTGGCTTGCGCGGGGTTGAGGGCTGACGTTCCGCCCCTCGGCGTCGATGAGTTGAAACAGCAGGCGACTCACGTCGTCGTCGGGAAGCTCACGACGGTGTATCGCTCGGCAAAAACCGGCGACGACTTCGTGAGGACGAGCGGCATCGCCGAGATCGTTGTCGAGAAGGTCGAGAAAGGCGGCGGGCCAAAGGTTGGTGAGGTCACGTTCGTCCGGTTCTGGAACCAGCACTGGGTTGGTAAGGGAATGGTTCCCCCGCACAGCCCCGGCCATCACGTCCCGGCGGAGGGCGCGGTCGTCCGCGCCTACCTGAAGCGAGGCCAGGATGGCAGCTACGAGGCCCTGTTGCCGAATGGATTGGCGGTCGTGGCCGAGCCCGCGATCCGGCCTCGATGAGCGTACGGCTCCGGAAGCTGCGCCCAACCTCGCTCTGCGGCGGACCCGGCCACGCGGGCGCGGTATGATCGTGCGGGGCGTACCGGAATGGGGCCGGTCCGCGGAGCTTGGTCGTGAGGCGGCGGAGTCAAAGACGCTATGTCTGTCGAGATCGAGCCGGTGCTGCTCTCGGGCGATGACGACGCCATCTTCGAGTTCGCGTCGGACCCCGACAATTGCCTCGTCACCGACCATCGGGAGGACGAGGGCGACCTGATCGGCTACGTCATCGACGCGATCCCCGAGGCCGGGTTGGCCTTCTCGGAGGACGACTCGGGCGATGACCTGATCCTCTCCTGCCGAGGCCGCTCCACGCCGGTCGGCCTGACGATGACCCCCCGGGACCGCTACATCACCATCCGCGCCCTCAACCGCCTCCTGGCGGGCGACTATGAGATGCGGCTGTTCCGGGTCACGCGCCAGGCGGACACGCACTCCTTCTATCTCAAGCCCGCCCGATGGTGGAGCGAAGCGGAGAGGGACCATCCCGAGGAGGTGGACCGAGTCTTCCTGGTGGTCGACGAGGCGCTGGACTTCCCGTGACGCCGAACCTGGCGCCGCGGCGGACCCCGCGCCGCCGCGGAGCTTTCTCCTTCGAGTCGACGGATCCTCGGCGGTGCGGGTCCGCCGAGCTGATGCGTCAGGCGGCTACCCCCTTGCGTGAGGAAAAGGGGTCAGGAGTGCTCTGGAGAAAACCCCGGTGATAGCGTAGAAACGAGTAGGTCCGACTTCAGTCGGGCCTACAGAATAAGACGTTTTTGTAGGCCCGACTGAAGTCGGACCTACTCGTTTCCTCATTCTCAATGGGGTTTTCTATGGAGCAGGGCCGGGGCCGATTTTGACCGGGGCGGGTGGCTGAACGACCGCCTCACCGTGAACGCGGGAAAGGGGCCAGGAGCCGATTTCGAGCAATACCCAGTGGTCGGGTCGAGAATCGGGCGATCCGGTTGGTTTCAGCCTGAGGGCGGGGTGGCGATCTCGTAGAGGTCGGACCCTTCGTTGCGGTCGGAGAGGAAGAGGAGTTTTCGGCCGTCGGGCGACCAGGTGGGGAAGGTGTCTCGGCCGGGATGCCTGGTGAGGTTCGTGGGGTTGGAGCCGTCGGCGGCCATCAGGTAGACCTCGAACTGGCCGTCTCGATTGGAGACGAAGGCGATTTGGCGGCCGTCGGGGGAGATCGCGGGGTAGTCGTCCAGTCCGGGGCTCCTGGTCAGGCGGGCGAGGTGGGTGCCGTCGGGGTGGATGGTGGCGATCTCCAGGCCGCCCCAGCGGTCGGTGGCGAAGGCGATGATCGTGCCGTCGGGCGACCAGCAGGGGTGGGCGTCGATCCCGGGGCTCTGCGAGAGCCGGACGAGGTCCGATCCGTCGGATTTGGCCGTGTAGATTTCTTGATTGCCGTCGTGGGTCGAGCTGAAGGCGAACCGCCGGCCGTCGGGCGACCAGCTCGGCCAATCCTGATGCGAGAGGCCGCCCGAGCCGTCGCCCACGACCTTCTTGAGCCCCGAGCCGTCGAGGTTCACCATCGCCAGGTCGAGGTTCCCCTGGGTCCCCGAGAGCTCGACCACGGCCAGGAGCATGCGCTTGCCGTCGGGCGAGAACGCGCCGTTGAACTCCGGGGCCTTGCGGTCGGTCACTCGGCGGAGCGAATTCGGGTCGGTCCGGTCCATCGCGTACTGGAAGATCGCCATCCCGCCCGATTCGTGACGGGCGAACGTCACGAGCTTGCCGTCGGGCGAGAACGCGGGCCTCTGCTTGTCCTTGCCGTCGGTCGTGAGCCTTCGGGGGAGGGGAGGATCAACCGCCAAGACGCCAGGTTCGCCAAGAGTAAAAGAGAAAAGAACGAAGAATTTCACATATTTGAAGAATTTCACAATTTCACCCTCACTGAATTTCTCTTCCTCTTCTTCTTTCTCTTCCTCTTCCTTGGCGGACCTGGCGTCTTGGCGGTTGGTCCCCCCCGATTCAGAAGAGTTCGGAGAGGACATGACCCGAAGGATTGACGCCGATGCCGGTCAATTCGGCGGCGCCGATGCCCATCCGGGCGAGGATCGTGGCGCCGAGGTCGGCGGGGGTGGCGGGTCGTTCGGCGGGGTGTTCGCCCTTGCGGTCGGAGGCGCCGACGACGTGGCCGCCCCGGACGCCCCCTCCGGCGAGGAGGGCCGAGTAGCAGTTGTTCCAGTGGTCGCGGCCCGCCTTGTTGTTGATCTTGGGGGTCCGGCCGAACTCGCCGACGGCGACGATCAGGGTGGAGTCCAGCAGGCGGCGGTCGTGGAGGTCGTCCAGGAGGGCGGACAGGGCGCGATCGAACATCCAGCCGTGGCGGTCCTGCATGATCTGGAAGTAGCGGTCGTGCATGTCCCAGCCGCCGTCGCCCGCGTCCTCGGGGGCCTCGACGTGGGTGCTCCAGTTCACCTGGACGAACGGGATTCCCGCCTCGACGAGCCTCCGGGCGATCAGGCAGCACTGGCCGAACCGATGCGGGCCGTAGGCGTCGCGGACCTCGGGCGATTCTCGCGAGACGTCGAGCGCGGCGAGGCTTTCCCTCGAGGCGATCAGCGAATGGGCGAGCTCGTAATGCCGGTCCATCGCGGCGAGCGTCCGGCCCGGGGCGAGCGGGTCGAGCCGTTTCAGGAGGTCCCAGCGGGCGCCGAGCCTCTGGGCGGTGATCGATTCGGGCAGATCGACCTCGGGTAGTTTCAGGCCGACCCCGGGCTCGTAATCGAGGCGGAACGGGTCGAACGGCGTTCCGAGGGTGCCTCCGCCCTCGCCCACCACGCGCTTCAGGCCCTGATGCAAGGGGTTGCCGAGGACGACATATGGCGGGAGGACGCCCGAGGCGTCTCCCCGGTCCTTCGCCACCCGGCCGACGATCGCGCCGGTGCTCGGCCTCATGGCGCCGGACGCCGTCTTGCCGTCGAGGCCGACGGCCCCGGCGATCGAGCCGGTCAAGGCGATCGTCCCGGCCACGCCATGATCGTTCGATTCGTGATGCATCCCGCGGAGCAGGGCGAAGCGATCGGCCCGCTTCGCCAGCCCCGGGAGGAGCTCGCAGACCCTCAGGCCCGGGACGTTCGTGGCGATCGGCTCGAACGGCCCTCGGTACTCGACCGGGGCGTCGGGCTTCATGTCGAAGGTGTCGAGATGGCTCGGGCCTCCCCAGAGCCACAGCACGATCACGGCCTTCGCCGGAGGGGCTTCGACCGCGAGCGCCCGGCTCGCGAGGAGATCGGCCAGCGAGACGCCCAGGGCGCCCAGCCCGCCGACCTGGAGGAACGCCCGCCGGGAGACCCCGCCGCACGTCCGGCCCGAGAAGCGTCCGAGGCTGAGCATGGGCCGCGCCCCCTGTGGCCTGGTCCGGTCCGTCTCCGAGGGCCAGTCTATCGCGAGGATCGCTCCGGGGCCATCCTTCGCGGATCTTCGGTTTCTTGTGGTCGAGGCCCGGCGCGTCGGATAAAGTTCTTCGGGCGTGACATGAGGCCCCGGCTCGAGAGTCCCCCCGAAGTGAACGGACCCACCGAAGACGACGGCGCCGGGCGGCTGAAACGTCGGGCCTGGCTCGGCCTGGCGGCCTCGACCGTCCTGGCCGGGCGGGCCTGGGCCGAGGAGGGGCCGTCGGCCGAGGCGGACGAGATCCGGGAGGAGCGGGCCGTCCTGGAAACGGCGACCAAGGCGGGGCTGGACCGTCTTTCGTGGTCGTCGTCCCCCCATTATGCCTGCCTCGGGAATGTCCGGGTCGAGGACCGCAAGAGGGCCCTGCGGTGGGCGGAGGCGCTGAGGGCCGGTTTCCTGTCGGAATGGCCCAGGCTGGGTTTCCCGGCCCGGCCCGATCCGAAAAGGCTCCTGATCCTCCTCACCAAGGATCGGCCGGGCTTCGTGGCCGCCGCTCGGGCCTTCGCCGACCACACCCCGTTCGAAGGGGTCAGCGGAATTTATTCTATCGAATTTCATCTTAATATTTGCAGTCACGTGATCGATTCGCATTCGGGGCGGACCGATGTCGAATTCATGTTCCGGACGGCTTGCCACGAAGGGATGCATCAACTTTGCTTCCATTGCGGAGTGTTCCGGCGGGGGGCCGACGTGCCTCGCTGGCTGGCCGAGGGGCTGGCGACCCTGGCCGAGTCGTGGGACGCCTGGGGGCGGCCTTCGCTCCTGGAACGCAACGGTCCCGCAGTCGCCCCGGCCCTGGAACTGGCCCGGACCCGCAAGGGCTGGGTCGAACTCCCGGAGCTCCTGCTCGATGGGACCTGGAAGGAGGAAAATGACGAGGACTACCAAGCCAGATATGGCCAGAGCTGGCTCCTGGTCCATTACCTCGTGACCGAGCCGGCGATGGGGCGGAGGTTCCGCGCCTACCTCGCGACCATCGCCGGACGGGACGATTCCTCCCGGCAACTGCAGGACGCGCAGGCCCATTTCGGCGACCTCGGCCGCCTGGAACGGTCCCTGATCGAGCACGCGAGCCTCGCTTCAGATCAATCCATCCAGGTATCCGCGATCGATCCGGCGAAAATGAGGTCGTCCTCGCTCTGGGCTGGGTGGCATGCTTACGTCTTCGTAAGCATGTCTTCGGACAGGTTCGCACCGAAGACATGCTTACGAAGACGTAAGCATGCCACCCAGCCGGGCCCGGACGAGTCCGGCCCTTCGGATCGGCTCGTGAGGGGGTTCGGGTCCGGTTTTCGACCTCGGAGGCGCGTCAGGGTCTTCCCGACCGTCGGAGTCGCCAGGTCCGCCCCGGCTTCTCGGACCGGGACACCCTCGCGGTGGCCGATCGTGGTTTAGGGTTGAGGGTCGAGCCTGCGTCCGGACGCGACAGGGACGAGTCGTCGCGTCGATCGGCTCGGAAAGGACGTTCCCGCCATGAGGCGCTTCCGCATGGGTCTGATGTTGGTGATGGGGGGCTTGGCCCTTTCGACGGCGGGCTGGCGCAGTCTCGCGCCGGCCGGGTCGCCTCGGTCGAGCCTCCTCTCCTGGGTCCGTCGGGCGGGACGACGATCGTCGAGGCCCCGAAGGCCCGGCAGGTGGGCTGGGCGGACCGTCACCCGCTGTTCACCCGGCCGAAGGAGTATTACGACAGCACCCAGGCGAGCAAGGTCGGCAAGACCGCCGCGGCGGTGGTGATCGGCGTCCCGGCCGGTTTCGTGGCCGAGGTCCGGCAGATCGCCGTGGGGCAGGACCCGTTGCGTTGAGCCGGCTCGGGATTTGCCTCAACCGGCCGCCCCGGCGGTCCGATGGTCCAGAGGGCGGCCGGGTTCGGGAACGATCGGCTCGAATCGGAGCAAGGGGACGGCCATGAGTCGCAGAATGTGGGCCGGGTCGCTGGGAATGGCCATTTCCGGGGCGTCGCTCGCCTCCGGGCAGGACCTCCCACCGCTGAATGCCCCGGCCGAGGCCCCTCCGGCGGCCAGCCCGGCCCCGTCACCCTCGCCCTCGCCCTCGCCCTCGCCGAAGCCGCGGCCTTCGCCGGCGCCGGCCTCCGCGCTCTCGACGCGTCGGCCGTCGGGCTTCCCCAGCCCGCCCCGAACCGTCGTCCGAACGCCGGCGCCGGCCCCGGCGGTCCCTCGGTTCGAGCCGGCGGGCCCGTCGTCGCTCCCCGAGGGGCCTCCGCCCCTGGACGGGCCGTCGGAGATGCCGGCCGCCGATCGGCCGACGGCCCGATCGCCGTTCGCTCCGGGGGAATCGACGATCCCGGGCGGCCCCCCGGCGCTCACCCTGGAGCCGGGTTCTGCCGACGAGGTGGGGCCGCTCGATCTCGACCCGCTCCCCGGCGAGAAGGCGATCAGGGAGGGTCGGATCGAGCCGTCGCCCCGGCCCGAGGCCGCGAAGAGGCCGAAACGGTTCGGGCTCTTTCCGTTCCTGAACCCGCCGACCGCCCGGAATCGCGCCGCGACGGCCCCCGAGTCGTCGATCTCGGTCGAGCCCCGGACCGACCCGGCCGCCGACGCCACCCTGAAGCGGAAGCTGGAAGACAAGGTCCGCCAGGCCGTGGCCGGCAAGGCCCGGGACATCGAGGTCCGCGTGGTCGATCGCAACGTGTACGTCCGGGCCCGGGTCGATCGGATCTGGAACCGCCGGTCCGTCCGCCGGACGATCGAGGGGCTTCCGGCGCTGGCCGGATACCGCGCGGGTCGATCTCGACGATTGACACGCGTCCCGTTCTCGTCCCCAGGAGGCCCGGCCTTGGCCTTTGCGACGATCCAGTATTACAGCCACTCGCTCCGCAAGGCGTCGGCCTTCAACGTGATCTTCCCGGACTCGCCGGACGCCTCGCGCCCTTGGGCCGTGTACTACCTGCTCCACGGCCTCTCCGACGACCACACGACGTGGTCCCGGCGGTCGTGCGTCGAGCGGTACACGCTGGGCTATCCCCTGATGGTCGTCATGCCCGACGGCGGCCGGGGCTGGTTCACCAACGCCCAGAACGGCGACGCCTACGAGGACGACTTCCTCAAGGACGTGGTCGGCATGGTCGAGAAGAACTTCCCGGTCCGCGCCGAGAGGTCGGGCCGGGCGATCGGCGGCCTTTCGATGGGCGGATTCGGGGCGGTGAAGCTCGGTTTGAAGCATCCGGGCCTCTTCGCCAGCGTGGACAGCATGTCGGGCGTGGTCGGGTTCCTCCGCCGGCCGTTCGAGTCGAAGAAGCTGGCCCCGGAGTTCACCCGGATCTTCGGCAGGTCGCCCAAGGACGGCCCCGAGGACCCGTTCGCCCTGGCCTCGGCGGTCGAGCCGTCGAGGAGGCCGGCGCTCCGGCTGGTTTGCGGGGATGAAGACCCCTTCCTCCTCCAGAATCGCGGGTTTCGCGGGCACCTGAAGGGCCTGGACTTCCCCCACGAGTACGAGGAGCACGCCGGGTCGCACACCTGGGGTTTCTGGGACCGGCACGTCCGGGCGGCGATCGACTTCCACCGCCGGAACCTGGGGATCGCCGACTCCCCGGAGTATGCCCTCCTGCGATGACCGGATCTCTCAGCAGAAGTCCGTCCGGTCCACGACGGGCCGGGCCGAGGGGACGGCCGTGAACCGGCCGGTCGGGTCCACCGGGAAGCGGATCTGGCGGAGGCCCTTCCGGCCGTCGCCGTCGATCGCCTCGACGTCCAGGGAATGCTCCCCCCTGGCCAGGAGGTCGCCCGGGAGTCGGGCGGTCCAGAGGCCCTCCCCGGCCGATTTCAGGGGGAACGGCTCGCCGCCGTCGATCCGCCCGAGGACCCGGCCCACCGGCGTCCTCGACCAGGTCCGGACCCGGATCTCGTCGGCCCCCCGGACGACGTGGGCCGGGCCGGTGGCCAGGAGGGCCTCCCGGGGATGGATCACCAGGGCCAGCGGGCCCTCTTCGTCCACGGCCCGGTAGGCGACGGCGAGGTCTTCGCCCGAGAGGCAGCCGACCGCGAAGCCGGGGGCGCCGCCCTCGGGGTCGCCGATCGACCGGGTGGCGATGGCGACGTTCCTGCCGTCGTTGGCGACCTGCCAGTAATGGGTGTGGCCGCAGATGATCGCCGCGATCGGCCGGGTCTGGACGACCTCCCGCCACTCGGCGATCCCCGGGCCGTCGAAGGTCTCCCAGATCTGGAATGGGTAATTGTGCTGGAACACGACCACCCGTTCTCCGCCGGAGAGGGCGGCGTCCACCTCGCCCCGGAACCACTCGACCTGCCGGGCGGAGATCCCCAGGGGGCGGGCCTCCTGGGTGTTCAGGCGGAGGAACCGGAAGCCGCCGAGGCTCATCGCGCCGAAGGTCTCGCCGACGTGGCGGCGGAACCCCTCGGCCGACGGGTCCCCCTTGACGTCGTGGTCGCCGACCAGGGCGAAATGGGGGACGGTCAGCCTGCGGCGGAGGGCATCGAACAGGAGGAACTGGCCCTCCTCGGCGTCCTGGACATTGTCGCCGATGAACTGGACGAAATCCGGCCGGATGACCTCCTCGATCTCGTCGATCGCCCGGAGGGCGTCCCGGAAGCTCTCCCGGCCGGGCTCGGTCAGGTGGAGGTCTCCGGGGACGGCGAAGGTGATTTCGGGGGCCGGTGCCCTCATGGGTTCGCCCCCCGGGACGGCTCGGGGGCGGGCGGATCGACCGGCGCGGCGGGCGGGGGCGTGGTCCTGGACGGGTTGGGGAGGCGGTGGTCGATGGCCTGGATCAGCCCGTGGGCCGCCATGCCCGAGGCGATCCCGGCGCACAGGTTCCAGAGGCACGGGACGGCCACCACGTCGAACGCGCAGAAATCCATGAACGGGGCCTCCTCCGAAAGGCGAGGATCGGGCGGGACGATCCGGACTCGGGCCGGGACGTGGTCCCGAGGCGCCGCCTTTCTTCAGACCGAACGCACGGGTCGTACCGAAGCGCCGGAAGGGCCATTTCCCGGCGGATTCGGCCGAATTTCGGGCGTTTCGGGCGGGGGATTCCCGCCGAGGTGGGGGCATTCCGCCCGGTCCCTTCGGGCGGATCGCCCGACCCCGGGATTCAGCCCGGCGAGGCGAGTCCCTCGTCGATCCGGGCCGGGAGGTCGCCGACCATCTCCAGGATGGCCCGTTCCTGGGCGTCGGAGAGGACCGACCGCCACCGGCCGACCGAGGCGTCGTCGATCGGCCGGCTCGGGTCGGTCCCGCCGACGGTCCGGCCATCGGCGAAGACCTCCGAATGAGGGCGGCTCGGGTGGGCGAGCAGGCCGGAATCCCAGGGGAGGCCCAGGGCCTCGACGATCCTCGACAGCGAAGGCTCCGGGTCGGCGGCCAGGGCCTCGTACCGGACCGGGACGATCGGCCAGCCCCGGGCCCGGTAGTCGAGGACGCAGCGGTTCTTGTAGAGCCAGTAGAGGGCCCCGACGCTCGCCGGGTCGTCTCCCGAGGCGCGAAGCCGGGCGATCTCGGGGGCGAAGCGGTCGGCAAACCCCGGGTCTCGGGCGATCTTGTCCTCCAGGATCGGCCGTCCCCAGGCGTCCAGCCACGAGCTCCGGCCCAGGTCCAGCGAGATCATCGAGGCCACCGTGTCGCGGACGTCCCGGATCAGGAAGACGATCGGCTCGCCTCGGTACAGGTGGCGGGCCTCGACCGGCAGGCCGAAATCCCAGGCCACGTCCCGGCCGAGCTGCTCGGTCCATCGGGGGACCTTGAACCCTCGTCGGAGCTTCGCAGAAACCGGGGCCTCGATCGTGTCGGCCAGGACGTCGTAGGAGGTCGTCTCGTCGAGGCAGGCGATGTCCGGGTGGGACTCCAGGACCAGCCTCATCAGGGTGGTGCCGCTCCTCTGGCACCCCACGATGAAGAACCAACCCTCGCGACGGACGGGATCTGGCATCACACCCTCGGGATCTGGGCAGTCTGGGCGGACCTTGGAGACCACGATCGAGACCTCGGCGCGCATCGCGGCCGTTGCGTCTCCGTCTCGCGGATGCTTCCTCTCATGGGCGACATCATCACCCGGATGGTCCCCGGCGGTTCGGGGGGGCCTCGAAGTTCAACCCCGCGAGTGGCGCCGGGTTGCGGACCGATCTCGTATCGGTTGCGGACGATCCGGGACTTTTCGTGACGTTCCGCAATTCCCTCCCGGAAGGCACGAGCCGGTTTTTCGTCGGGCCGGCCTCGGCCTGCCCGACGAAAAATCGGAGTGCGCCCCGCCCGTGAACCGCCGAGGGCTAGCCGAGCATGCCCGGGGCGCCGTGATGGCCTCCGCCGCCGAAGTCTCCGCCGCCCCAGGCGCCCCGGGCGGGCATGTTGGCCTGCATGGCGGTCTGGAGGGCGGTTTCGGCGGCGTCGATGCTGGTGACCTGGGCGTCGGAGGCGCCGATCGACTTGAGGAGGGCGTCGCGGTCGGCCTGGAGCTTGGCCTGGGCGTCGGTCTGGGAAAGGGTGCCGTCGTGGGCGGCCTGCATGTCGGCCTGGAACGTGGAGAGCTGGCTGGAGGTGGCCTTGGTGGTGAGGTCCAGGCCGCTGGCGGCCTGGGTCAGCGCCGTCTGGGCGGCCGTGACGGCGGCCGGAGGGGTGAAGTTCCCCCGAGGGCCTCCGTGGCCGCCGTCCATCCCGGGCGAGTCGATCCCGGCGAGCTGGCCGACGGTCGGGGTGAAGCTCGAGGCGAAGTCCGTCGGCGGGGTTCCCACGTCATGCTTGGCGTGGAGCCCGGCGACGTCCCGGGGGCCGGGGCTGCCGTGGTGGGCCGCGGGGAGGACGGGCAGGTTGCTCAGGAGCCTGCGGGCATCCAGCGCCTCGCAGGCCAGGCCGGCCCGGGTCGAAGGCCTCCGCGATCCGGGCCTCCGGCCGCTCGTCGTCCGATCGTGATGTCCGATCATTGCGTTCTCCTCGATCCTTCGAGTGGGACGGTCGGACGCGGCTCGCGCCTCCGCCGCCAGGGAAGGCCCCGATCGGCCGGGCCTCGCGGGGAGGCGAGGCCCAGGATTCACCGTCGGGGACGCCTTCCAGAGCGACCCGTCCGGCACGGGGCGAACGTGCTTTCCGGGCCCGGTTCGCGGATTGTAGGCTCCGCCGAAACCCCGGCCGCGATTGAGGATTTTCCCTCAAGCCCGGTCGTCTCGGGGCCGGCCCGCCGTCGCCGGCTTCTCGAATGATGCGTTCCGGGGTCGTCGGTTCGGTCCCCGGTTGCCTCGGCGCCCATCGGGCCCCGATAATCGGCCCAGAAGGGCCGTGACCGGCCCGGGACCGCCGCGGGGTGATCGACGATGCCGGCCAGCCAGGTCCAGTGCCCGAAATGCTCCCGTTCCTACAGCATCGACGACCGGTTGCTCGGCAACATCGGCCGGTGCCGGAAGTGCGGGGCGAAGTTCTCGCTCTCGGCCTCGGCCTCGGCCTCGACCCTGGAGGGGCCGTCCTCGAAGCCGGCGAAGCGGCCTTCGGGCTCGACGTTCTCCTCGTCCTCGACGGTCCCCGAGCGGATCGGCCGGTTCGTGGTCCGGGACCGCCTGGGCAGCGGGGCGTTCGGCTCGGTCTATCGGGCCCTGGACCCGGACCTCGACCGCGAGGTCGCGTTGAAGGTCCCCCATCCCGGATCGATGGACGAGCCCAGGGCCGTCGAGCGGTTCCTCCGGGAGGCGAAGGCGGCGGCCCGGCTCCGGCACCCGAACATCGTCCCGGTGTTCGAGACGGGCGTGGCCGGATCGACCTATTATCTCGCCTCGGCCTTCATCGAGGGCCGGACCCTCGCCGCCCTGATCGACGAGGGGCCGATCGACCCCCTCCGGGCCGCCGAGATTGCCGCCGAGACGGCCGAGGCGCTCCACGCCGCCCACGACCGGGGGATCGTCCACCGCGACGTGAAGCCTCATAACATCATGATCGATCGCGACGGCCGGGCCCTGCTCATGGATTTCGGCCTCGCCCGCTGGGAGGACGCCTCGGCCAAGCTCACCCAGGACGGCGCGATCCTGGGGACGCCCGCCTACATGGCCCCCGAACAGGCCACCGGCCGGAGCGCCGAGGCCGACTCCGCCAGCGATCAGTATGCCGTGGGCGTGACCCTGTACGAGATGCTCTGCGGCCGTCCGCCGTTCTCCGGGCCCCCGGCGATCGTGATCTTCCACGCGGTCCATTCGCCCCCGCCGTCCCCCCGATCGATCCGCCCGGGGGTCTCGCCGGAGCTGGAGGCGATCTGCCTGAAGGCGATGGCCAAGGAGCCGGCCGGGCGATTCGAGAGCTGTCGGGCGATGGCCGAGGTGCTCCGCCGGTGGCTCTCCGGGGCCTCGACGATCCGGCCCAATCCGCCGCCGAGGGTTCCGCCGCCCCTGCCGGATCGGGACGTGGTCTCGGAGGATTGGACGATCGAGGAGCCCGTGTCCCTAAGGGTCCGCCCCTCGCCTCGCCCGGAACGGTCACGCCGGACGGCGATGGTCCTCGGCGCGATGGCGCCGATCGCCGCGGTCCTCGCGCTGATCGTCGTCCTGTCCCGGGCGCCTCGCGGCCCGAGCCCCCGCCCGAGCCCGGGCCGGCCTCCCCGTCCGAGGAGAGGGCTGCGGCCCCGGCCCCGCGCCCCTCCGAAACGGCCCCGGCCCCGCGCCCCTCCGAGGTCGAGAAGACCAGGGGCACGGTCGTCGATCGCGGCACGGTCGTCGATCGCGGCACCGTCGTCTTCCCCGTCTCGGCCCTCGATCCCAATCGCACCTGGACCTCGGACGACCTGACCGGCTCGGGGTTCGTGGCGCCATTCAAGGCGAGGTCGCCCATCCTCGATGGCCAGATCGGCCCGGACGAGTACGGCTCCCCTCTGTATATCGAGTTCACCCGCGACGCCAACCCCGGCCGGCTGATCTCCGGGACGGTCCAGAATCCCGAGGACCTCAGCTACCACGTCTTCGCGGCCCACGACAACCAGGCGCTTTACGTGGCGGTGAGGGTCCGCGACGACGTGCTGGTGGTCAACGACGCCGACGCCAGGAACCCCTGGCGCAACGACGCGGTCCAGATTTTCCTGGACGGCGACCTCGCCCCGGGCGACTTCCTCCAGAGGGCCCAGGACCCGCGATACAGCCGCGAGGGGTTCGAGGTGATCGCCGACATCGCCGGCCACCGCAAGACGTTCTGCGACGACTTCCCCGATGAGGCGTGGTCGGCCGTCACCCGCAAGTTCGACGACGGCCGGGGCTACGTCACCGAGTTCCGCATCCCGATGGTCCTGATCGACACGAAGGACGGCCGCGCGTTCGAGAGGCCGGAGGTCGGCTCGACCGTGGGATGGTCGCTCCTGGTGACCGATCGCGACGCGCCCGAGGAGCTCGGGGCGGTCTCGGCGCTGTGGCACGACGGGGCCAGGGGGGCCTGGCACTGGGCCGGCGGCGATGCGTCGTGGAAGGCCCGGCTCCGCTTCGGAGGGGCCGAGTTCCACGCGCCCTATCGGCAGAAGGCCCCGAACCTCGACGCCCGGATCGACCCGGGCGAGTACGGCCCGCCGGCGATCCTCGATTTCGCCGACGCCTCGCCGCTGGGCGCCCTGCTCGAAGGCAAGCTCGTCGGCCCCGACGACCTCTCGGCCGAGGTCTCGTTCTGCTACACCGAGACCGACCTGTTCGTCGCGGTGAAGGCCCGAGACGACGTGGTCGTGGGCGCCGCCGCCGCCCCGGCCGTGCGGGACCGCATCGACCTGGGGATCGACGGCGACCTCCGGCCGGGCGATTTCGGCCCGTCGAGCCCGGGGGGAAGCCGCGAGGGGTTCTTCCTCCGGGCGGAGGTCCGGGGCGAGCGGACCGGCTCGGGCCCGTGGACCAGCAACTGGGGCTGGACGTCGGCCTCGGCCCAGACGGCCGACGGCTACGTGGTCGAATTCCGCGTCCCGCTGTCCATGATCGACACCCGGAACGGCCCCGGAGAGGCCCGGCCCGGCCCCGGATCGGCCGTGAGGATCGGCCTGGTGATCGGCGATCGCGACTCGGCCGACCCGTCCGAGCCGCTCACTCGCGGCTCGCTCTGGAAGGTCCCCGGGCTGGGCGAAACCCAGGACACCTCGGACACGGCCTGGGTCTGCGAGCTCCAGTTCGACCGCCCGTCGGACTTCGAGCTGGCCGGCGCCGCGGTCGGCTTGAGGATCGACCCGGATTCCGGGCTCCTTTCCTGGACCCCGGCGCCCGGGGAATCCGCCCGGACGATCACCATCCGGGCCCGCGACCGCAAGCGGTCCGAGGTCGTTGGCGACCGCGATTTCACCCTCTTCCCCGACGGCATGGTCATCCCCCGCCCGGTCGAGCCGTTCGAACGCCTGAAGCTCCCCTGGCCGCTGCCGCCGTCGTTGAGATAGCCCGTGATGAGGGGAGGCCATCCATGCTTCTGAATGCGATCTTCCACACCCTCGCCTGGTCGAAGCGGCGTGATGCCCTTCGAGAGCTCGTCCGCGGGACCATCGAGAGGGAAGGCGGCGAGGTCGATCGCATCTCGATCATCGGGTTCCTGCTTCGGTCCCCGTTCCCCCCGATGGGCGGCTCGCCCGGCTATCTGAGGGTGGATTGTCGATATCCCGGGGACTCGGGCACCTGGTTCATCGGCGAATCCCAAGGGGCGGAGACACATTGGGTCTGGCGGAGCGACACGGGCGCCGAGAGGCCACCGATCGAGAGGACGGAGCCGGTCCTCGTCGCGAATGATCTGGTCGTCCTCCCCGCCTGGCTCAATGTCGTCCTCTACCTCCTGGCCCTGGTGGCGTTGCTGGGAGGGGTCTGGTACGTCTGCGTCTTCGTCTGAACCCGCACCGCGATCCCCGCGTCAAGTGCGATGCCACTCGACGGAGCCGGTCCTGCGAGAGGCGGACCCGTTCGATAACCGCCCTAACGTCCCGCCGGGGCGAACGGGGCGAGCTCGGCCCACATCGAGAGGGCGTCGGGGAAGCGGGCGTCGGGCTGGCGCTCCAGGGCCCGGTGGATGACCTCGGCCAGGACGTCGGGGATCTCCTCCCGGCGGTCCTGGATCGGGATCGGCGGGTCCTGGAGGATCATTAACAATTGTTTCTCGATGCTGGTGGGGAAGTCGTACACCTTCCTGCCGGTCAGGAGGAAATACAGGGTGGCCCCGGCGGCGTAGATGTCGGCCGGCGGGCGGGCCTCGCGGAACTGGGTGATCTGCTCCGGCGGCATGTAGCCATACGTCCCGGCGACCTGGCCGGTGAACGACAGGCCGCTCAGCGGCGAGTCGAGGTACAGCTTGGCCAAACCGAAGTCGGCGAGCTTCACCGACTCCCTGCGCGTCCCGGGCTCGGAGACCAGCAGGTTCTTCGGCTTCACGTCGCGATGGACGAACCCCCGGGAGTGGGCGAAGGCCAGGGCATTCAGCATGGTCCGGGCCATCGCCACGGCGCGGGGGACGGGCAGGGGGCCGTGGCGGCGGACCAGGGCATCGGCGTCGTCGCCCGAGACCAGGTCCATCACGAAGAAGATCAGGCCGTCGGCGTGGCCGATCTCCCGGAACCGGACGATCCCCGGATGATCCAGTTGGCGGAGGATGGCCGCCTCGCGGAGGAACCGGGCGACCACGCCTTCGGTCCCCACGGCGGCCGGCGCGATCGTCTTGACGGCCACGGCCTCGCCCGAGGGCGTGGAGGCCCGGTACACCACGCCCATCCCGCCCCGGCCGATCTCCGTCTCGAGCAGCAGGCGGGGCAGGGCGGGCAGGCCGTTGGTCGGCGTCACGCTGACCGTCGGCTCCACGAGAAGCGGCGAGAGCGGGTCGCCGGGCAGGCGGGTCTCGGTCGGGTCCGGGTCGTCCGAGCCGATCCAGAGCTTCAATTCGGTCCGACCGGCGCGGATCGTGTCGCCGTCGGCCAGGTCGATCGTCGTGACCTGCTTGCCGTTGACCAGCGTGCCGTTGGTGCTGGCCATGTCCATCAAGCGGCACGACGGCGGATTGACTTCCACGAGGAAGTGGACCCGGGAGAGCGTCTTGTCCTTCAACGGCAGGCGGAACTGGGCGGCGGCCGACCGCCCGACGACGAAGGCGTCGTGCGCGACGAACTCGAAGGACGCGCCCGATGGGGCCCGCCGGTCACCGTGAGCGTCACCCTCATGGGCGATCACGATAGAGCAAACCGGCGGGCGGCGGAAGGCCCCGGGGCGATCAGGCGCCGATGTCGTCGTGATGATGCCCGGATCGGCCCGGATGGGCCCGTTCCTGGAGGCTCACGCAGCCGATCTGCTCGTTGGTGAGGTCCGAGATGGCATCGGAGCTCAGGCTGATCGGGCCGAGGTCGTTGGGAAGGTCGTCGAGCCATCGGTCGTCGTTGTCCGGCCGGTCGTCCTGGGCTCGGTCGGCGCCTTCTGCGCCTGGGGAGGAATGTGGGTCATCGCAGGTCCCCCGTCGCATCGCGACGATTGCCGCCGGGCGAGTGGGGAGGGGTCCGAAAGGCCGTCCCCCACGCCTCGCCTACCCTCCTGTACGCTCACCGAGCGTCGATCGGACCGGGCGATCCGCGATTTCCGCCGGATTGCGGCTTCGGCCCGCCGATCCGGTCGCAACGATCCCTCCGCCCGGGACGACCCGGCCCCTCGGCCTCGCCGGGCTGGTTCCGTCTCGGCCGAGGGGGTTCCGGGACGGAAACGGCCTGGAGACGGCCCGGTCCGGCCCTTCCCGCGGCTTGCATGGTAGGATAAACTGGAAGGGTGGGGCTGCCGCGACACGTGGCGATCACTCGGGGCGCTGGGGAGGCGGTGCGCGATGGGGCGGATCGGCCAGGATCGGATTGTCCGCAAGCTGGACGAGGCCGAGGGCTATCTGATGCTCGGCCTGGCCGACCAGGCCCTGGAGATCCTCCGGTCCCGCGACGACTGGGCGACCATGCAGTTCGAGGCGAGCTTCATGACCGGCGACGCGCTGCGGCGCTGGGCCGGTTTCGCGAGGCGCTGAAGCCCCTGGAAGTCGCCGCCGCGCTGAAGCCCTCGGACATGGCCGTGGCCCTGGCCCAGGGCTGGTGCTACAAGAGGACCCACCGGCTGGCCCAGGCGATTGACGCCCTGGAACGGGTCGTCCCCGAGCACGCGGACGTCCCCTTGCTCCACTACAATCTCGCCTGTTACTGGAGTCTCGCCGGCCACCCGGGCAAGGCCGTTGCCGCCCTGGCCGAGGCGATCGAACTCGATCCCGAGTTCCGCGACCGAGTCGCCGCCGAGTCCGACTTCGACCCGATCCGGGGCGACGCCGAGTTCGGCCGACTCGTCGAAGGCAAGGCCCCTCTGGGGTGAGCCTCCCGGACTTATTTGCTGGCCGTCTCGGCGCTCCGGCGATTTGCGGTGAGCGGCTTGGGGTGGAAGACCCGGCCCATCAGGCTCAGCCAGATGTTGCGTTGTTCGGCGGAGAGGCATCCCAGAGCGGTCGAGCCAAGCCTGGCCTCCGCCTCCGGGTCGAAGCCGCCGGACCGCTGCCGGGCCGCGTCGCGGGCCTTCACGGCCCCTCGGATCGTCGCCTTCTGCTCCTCCGCCAGGCCCAGCGTGGACGCCACGATCGGGCGGCTGATCAGGGCCGACGGCCCTTCCCACTGAAGATCGATCTGCACGAGCCGTTCCCTCTGCGATTCGGTCAGCTCGGTTTCGATCCAGCCGAACATCTTCCGGTCGATCGCCTCGCGACCGGGCCGGGCCTCGGCGTTGGGCTTGCCCTTGAGGGCCTCGGCCGCCAGCCAGCATTCGCGGACGGTGGCCTCGGCCGATCGGGCCTGGACCGGCGTGAGGCCCAGGTCCTCGCGGACGTCCGAGCGCGTCAGGAGCAGGATCGGTACGACTCGGGTGCCCAGCCGGAAGTCGGGCAACGGCGGGTCTTCGGCCCGGACGGCCCCGATCAGGGCCGTCAGGACGAGGACCACGGCCGGGAGTCGTCGGGCAATCGTGGGCATGGGTCGGCTCCTTCCGACGGGCACCGGCCCTGATCCGGGGCCGGGCGCTCGGGCGACTCTTGTACGTCCCGGGCCGGGATCTGGGAAGGCCAACAAACAGGCCGGGGAGATCGACCGCGAATTGCGGCGGATCTCCCCGGCATGGCGAGAGTTCGAAAGGACGAGGCAAGACTCAGTTGTCCGGATCTTCGCTCGGCATCGGCGCGCCCTTGGTCGTCTGGCCCCCTCGGTTCGCGCCATTGCCGGTGCCGCGAGTCGCCGCACCATTCGCAGCACCACCGCCAGGAGCACCCGGTCCGCCCGGACCACCACCGCCCGGACCACCGGGACCACCAGGGCCGCCGTTACCACGACCGTTCCGACCGCCGGGACCACCCCGGTTCCCCGCCACGTCCTTGGCCAGGGCGTAGAGGTCGATGTCCGGGCCGAGCAACTTGTTGAAGTTGGCCTTCTGGCCCTTGGTCAGGACCTTGGCGATCTTCGCCTCGGTCGCCTTTTCCATGGCCCGGGTCTCCTCGGTCATCTTGGTCATCCGTTCCCGCATCGCGGCCATGGCCGCCGGGTCCGGATTCCCCCGATTCCCGCGCCCACCCGGATTGTTGCCGTTGCCGGCGTTGCCATTCCCGTTGCCGTTGCCGTTGCCGTTCCCATTGGCGTTGGGCTGAGCATCATCGGCCGGATCTTCTGCGGGAGGATTCGCGCGGGCGTTGCCACGAGCCTGAGCCCCACCCTGAGCATTCGCGCCGCCCGGGCCACCGGGTCCGCCCGGGCCACCGGGTCCGCCAGGCCCACCCGGGCCGCCGGGGCCACCCGGACCGCCATTGCCTCGCATCCCGGCCCACATTCCCTGCATGAGCTGGCGCTGGGCTTCCTGGGACTCGGTCAGGACGAGCTGGACCTGTTCCAATTTGTCCTCGTCCATGTTGATCTTCTGGGCGATTTCCGGCCGGGCCACGGCGGTCACGCCCTCGATCCTCAGGGCGATCTGGGCGAGGCGGGCCTTTTGACCCTTGTTCAGGATCTTGCCGTAGGCGGCTTCCGCTTCCTGGGTCAGTTGGGTCATCAGCGCCATGACCTGGGGATCGGGCCCGCCGCCTCGGTTGCCCCGCCCGCCCTGGGCGTTGTTCTGCGGTCCATTCTGGCCATTGGCCTGGCCACCCCGGGCGTTCTGGCCGTTGGCCTGTCCGCCTCGACCGTTCTGGCCGTTGGCCTGTCCGCCGGCGCGTTACCCTGTCCGCCGGGTGCGTTGCCCGGGCCGCCGGGACCGTTATTCGCGCCCCCTTGTCGATTCCGCATCTGGCTGAAGAGTTCCTGGCGCTTCTTGTTGACCAGGTCGCTGAGTTCCTTCCACTCTTCCTTCTGATCGTCCGTCATCTTGAGCTCGTCCTGGAGGACGGTCGAGCGGGCGATGAGGTCCGTCAGCCGGCTGACGGGGGTCGCGGTATCCTGTCCGCCGGGCCCGCCCTGTCCGCCGGGGCCTCCTCGGCCTCCCGGTCCACCACGCCCCCCGAACCCTCCGCCGCCGCCGACGACCATCTGGCGGAGCATGCGGAGTTGGTTCTCGGGATCCTCCATCATCGCGGCCATCGGGTTGTTGGCGTTGCCCTTGGCCTGGTCCTTGGTGGCGGCGGGGTCCTCGCCGTCGGCCGCCTTGGTCCGGGCGGGGCGCGCGGCCTTGCTGGCGGCGGCCTTGGTGGTGCCGGCGGTCTTGCCCGTCTGGGCCAGGCTGAGCCCCGGGAATGCGGTCAGGGCCATGCCGGCCCCGACGGCGAGCGGGATCAGACGCTTCCTCATCATCATGGCGGCATCCTCCGAGACGGCGAGGCGACGAGCAGGGGGGATTGGCCAACCGCTCCGGCGGTCCGGGGCGTGGCGGGATCGGACCGGCTGACAGCGACGGCCGACCCTCTCACAGGCATCAGCGCCAATCCCGGCCGGCGTGTCCCAACTCTTTTCCCCGTTTTCTCGAAGTCAAACGCCTCCGCGGATTTTCTCGCGCCCCACGACCATCACGCATGGATTCGCCAGAGCCAGGCCGCCAGGACGACCCCGGCGCCCAGAGTGGCGATCCGGACGCCCGTCCGATAGAGGCGGAACCGACCCCGGCGGGGAGGTTCCGCTCCGGGAGCCTCGGTCGCGGACAGCCGTTCCAGGCCTCCCACGGCATTCATCCCGACCAGGTGGACCATCAGGAGCAACAAGAAGCCGAACCCCTGTTCCATCCACGACCGGAGGGGCAGGGCGGCGAGCCTCGCCCGCGAGGGCCAGACCGAGGCCAGGGTCGAATCGGGCCGGAAGACCACGAGTCGGGCCCCCGCGCGGCCCGGCCCGACTCGTCGCGGACGACCAGGGTGAGTTCCGCCGGTCCGGACGCCCCGGCCGAGGGCGTCCCTCGGATCATCCCGGAGCCCGCGTCCAGCTCCAGCCCGGCCGGCAGGTCGCCGACGACCGACCAGGTCTTGGGGCCGGAGCCGCCCTCGGAGGCCAGGGCGAGCGTGTAGGGCCGGCCGGCGATGGCCTCGGGAAGCGCCTCGGGCGTGGAGATCGCAAGCTCCTTCGTCTTTTCCTTTTCCGACCCCGGATCGCTCGGTTTGGGCGTGTCGGTCGCCTTCGGGATCAGGGCCATGATCACCATCGTCAGCAGGAGGATGAACAGCAAGGCCCCGGTCAGCTTCGTGACGACCACCGCCACGAACGAATCCTCGCCCGAGCCGCCGAATTCCATCCCCGAGCCGCCCCGTCGCGATCGCCTCATGGCCTCCCCCGTTGGGTGCATGCAATGCACCGTCATGTCCGGTGCATCGAATGCACCAAGGGCCCCGGTGATTCAAAATGGTTGCCGCTCATGCACCCGACGTCACGACGCCTCTTCGCGATAGACCGAGAACTTCGACTTGACGATGCTCCGGTACAGGGCGTTGCCCTGTTCCATGCTGACGTTGAGCATGTCCAGGGCGTCCTTGAGGCTGCCGAGGGTCCGGGCGAGCTGCTCCTGGGTGGTCTTGCTCGACTTCTCGAAGGCCGCGGCCCACTGGGCGGCGAGGTTCTCGACGGCCACGCACTGGCGGTCGATCCCCCGGCGGATGGCGTCGAGCTGCTCGTCGGTCCCGCTCTCGGCGGTCAGGACGGTTTCGATCCGGGCGAGGGTGGCCACGCCCTTGCGGATCGAGTCGCCGGCCCCGGCGACGGCCGAGAGCTCGCCGCCGAGCCGTCCGATCGCCTCGGCCCCCCGGTTCAGGCCGTCCATCGCCGGAGGGAGGCGGTCGATGGCCGTCGAGAACCTGGCCACGTTGGCGCCCAGGCCCTCGCCCAGACGCTCGGCCAGGGCGGCGAAGTCCTCGTGGAGCCGGTCCAGCCTCGCGGCCAGGGCGGATTCGGACGCTTCCTCGGTCGTCACCGCCAGGACGTGATCGACGATCCAGCGATCGACCCGGGCCAGGAAGTCTTCGGACCGGCGATGGACCAGGGTCTGGACCAGCATCAACGCCGCGCTCAGGAACAGGGCCAGCAACGTGCTGTCGAAGGCGACCTGCAAGGCCGACGTGACGCTCGTGAGGTTCTGCATGAACCCGTCGAGGTCCTTGACCATCGGCAAGACCCGGCTGATGTTCATCAGGGCCTTGGAAATGCCCTCGACGGTCCCGATAAACCCAATCACCGGCAGGAGATACAGGATATACTTGGTGATCGTGAACCGGCCGGCCGCCTGCTCCTGGTCCAGCCCCGACGCCTCGCGGTTCAGCTCCATCTTCTGCGACGAGGACGACGAGGACGAGGCCATCTGCCGGACCCGGGCCGGGAGGACCCGGCGCTCGTCCTTGGCGATCGAGTCCGGCGAGGCGAGGAGGGCCGGGGCCTCGGCGAACGCCTTCTCATTGGACCAGAGCCGGAACAATTCCGAACCCAGGGCCACCACGGCATAGGCGTAGAGGCCCGTCCCGACGAACTGCTCCCAGCCTCGCTCGAACATGAGCGTGGGGTTGAAGATCATCAGCGAGACGGGGAACGCCAGGGCCAGGCCCAGCATGGCGAGCGTGCCGGGATAGGCCAGGCGAGAGGTCTGGTGGGCGGCGGGTCGGGACGACATCGGGGCCTCCTCCTGGGCCGACGCGCGGCGACCCGGCGATTCCGGCATCGCCGATCCGCGCGACACAATCCGTATCATCGGCGCAACCCCGGCCGATCTTGACTCGCCTGTCTACCCCGAAGCCGCCGGGAGGTCCAGAGCAGTCGGCCCGAGGCGCGAGGTCACGCCTCCGAGAGCTTCCGGTAGCGATGCTCCGCGAAGCGCTTCCAGCCCGCCTTGTTCCTCGATTCCACGGCCCAGGAGAATCCCTCGTCGTCGCCCGGCCAGTAGATCATCCTGGCGAGGCCGGCGGGCATCTGGGCCTCGAAACCGATGGCCTCGGGGTGGACGTCGGTCACGTCGGCCAGCTTCCCCTCCGAACGCTTGCCGTCGGACGTGAACGACCAGAAGACGAGCGATCCCCCCTCGCCGGGCCCGAAGACGGCGTGCTCGATGTACGCTTTCTCCGCGAATTCCCACCGGGCATCCAGCAGGACGTAAGAACGGTTCAGGGCCCGGGCGAAGGTCCGGAAGCAGACCAGGGGCCCCATCGGCGAATCGGTTTCCGCCCTCCAGGCCCCGATCAGAGGGTCCAGGACCCCCAGCTTCCCCCGTCCCTTCTTCCACCGACGCCCCTTCGCATCGCTCATCGGAGGGCTCCCGAAAGGTCTCGCGTCATCGCGACAGCCCGGCCAGGGCGCCGAGGGTGATCGCCGCCTTCTTCCACGAGGGCAAGGAGATCCGACCGGCCAGGACGTTCCAGTCCCTCCGGGCGATCTCGTCGAGCAAGGCCCGGTAGATCCCCACGATCGCCCGGAGGACCGGCCGGCCGACCGGCGCCACGAGTCGGATCAACGGCGCGGCCTCGGCGTAGAAGTCATACGCGCGACGGCCCTCGAACTCGAACAGGGCGCGGACGCGGTCGCTGGGCACGTCGGCGCGGAGGTCCTCGGGCGTCACTCCGAATCGTTCCAGGTCGTCCTGCGGCAGGTAGATCCGCCCCTGGCGGGCGTCCTCGCGGACGTCTCGCAGGATGTTCGTGAGCTGGAGGGCCACGCCGCACTTCTCGGCCAGCGCCTCGGCCCGACCCCCCTCGGAGCGATAGCCCCAGATGTGAATGCACGACAGCCCCACGGCCGACGCCACCCGGTAGCAATAGGCGTACAGGTCGTCGAACGAGGCGAACGGCCGGGGCTCGACGTCCATCGCCACGCCGTCGATGACCTCGTGGAGATATCGGGCCGGGATCGCGTGGCGAGCGACCGAATCGGCCAGGGCGGGCAGGCCCGGCCAGGCGTCCGGATGACCGTCCAGGGCGCGGTCGAGGTCGGTCCGCCAGCGGTCCAGGGCCTCGCGCTTCCCCCCGCTGGGGCCGGGCTCGTCGGCGAGGTCGTCGGTGTGGCGGAGGAAGGCGTAGAGGGCGCACATGGCCCGCCTTCGCCCGGGAGGGAGCAGGAGGAAGCTGTAATAGAAGTTCTTCGCCTCGCGTCGCGAGACCTCGGCGCAGAACCGATAGCTCGCCTTGAGGGCCGCGTCCATCGTTCAGGCCCCCCCGTCGGCGGCCGGCCGGACCCGGGCGCGAGTCGCGACCGGGGCCTTGCTCATCCAGAGGGCCCGGAGCAGCAGGCCGGCCTTGGCGAGCTTCCCGAGCTTCGGGCGCCCGGTCAGCACGTCGAATTTCCTCGCCGCGATCCGGTCGAGGATCGCCAGGCCGCCCCGGGTGAAGAGGTCCACGTCCACGGCGAGATCGCGGGGCATCCGGGCCACCAGCGGCCAGCCTCGGTGGAGGAGCGTCCGGGCCCGATCCACCTCGAATTCCAGGAGGGCCGCGAACTCGGGCGTGAACCGCCTGGCCCGGAGGTCCGGCTCGGTCACGCCGAACCGCTCGCGGTCGTCCCGGGGCAGGTAGATCCGGCCGATGTCCAGGTCTCGCGAAACGTCCTGCCAGAAATTCGCGAGCTGGAGGGCCGAGCAGGTGCAATCCGACAGCGCCGCGTTCTCCGGGGACATGCATCGGCCGAGGTAGAGGACCAGATGCCCGACCGGGTTGGCCGATCGCGTGCAATAATCGAGCAATTGCTCATAGGAATCGTATTCGAGGACGTCCTGGTCCTGCTCGAAGGCCGAGATCAGGGCCTCGAACGGGTCGATCGGGATGGCGAACTCGGCGACGGTCGCGGCCAGGGCGATCATCACGGGATGGCGGGGGGCCTCCCCGGCGAACATCGAGCGGAGCTCGCCCCGCCACCAGGCCAGGAGCTCGCGCGAGCGTTGGCGGTCGCCGAGTTCGTCGCCCAGGTCGTCGGACCACCGGCAGAAGGCGTAGATGCTGGCGAAGTGGGGCCTCAGCGGGCGAGGCGTCAGCCAGGTCACGACGCTGAAGTTCTCGTAGTGCGAGGCCGTGAGGCCGGCGCAGTAGGCGAGGGCCTGATCCGGGGAGGGGACCGTCGGGCCATCGGGCCCGAACCGGGCGAGGTCGTCGGCGAACGGCATGGGCGGGCTCGCGAGGGGGGCAGGTCCGGGAGGGGATTCTAACGCCTCGCCCCCGGGCTTGCCCAGGGGGGCCGCACGCTCGACAGCCTCGGAGACGGTGTGCTAGATTCGGGCCCGACCGCCGGGACCGGGCCGGCGGAGCGCTCCCCACCAACCCGGCCCGACGGCGCGACGTGCGCCCGGGGGCCGCCCGAGACGACCCGAGCCGAGGTGTCGCCCAGCCATGAGACAGGGACTTTTGATGACCGCCATCCGCCGGGGCTGCCTGGCCCTGCTCGGGACCATCGCCGTGGCGTCGTCCACCGCCTCGGCCGCCGACAAGCCGGTCGTGGTCGTGGAGACCAGCCTGGGCAACATCACGATCGAGCTGGAGCCCGAGAAGGCCCCGAAGACCGTCGAGAATTTCCTGAAGTATGTCGATGAGGGCTACTACAACGGGACGATCTTCCATCGGGTGATCGGCCCGAACCCGCCGGGCAACCCCGACGGCTTCATGATCCAGGGCGGCGGGTTCGACCAGAAGGGCGTCGAGAAGAAGACCCGCCCGCCGATCCCCAACGAGTCCCTGGCCTTCAACAAGAAGGGGATGAGCAACCAGCGAGGGACCATCGCCATGGCCCGGACGCCCGACCCGAACTCGGCGACCTCGCAGTTCTTCATCAACCTGAGCAACAAGAACGAGCAGCTCGACGAGTACCAGAGGGCCGGCTACGCGGCCTTCGGCAAGGTCATCGGCGGGATGGACGTCGTGGACAAGATCGCCAAGGTCGAGACCGGGGTGGGCAAGCTCACCAGCCTCGTCGACGGCGAGCCCCTGGCCGGGACGCATCAGGACGTGCCGTTGCAGCCGGTCGTCATCAAGACGATCAAGCGCAAGGCCAAGTGAAGCCGAAAGAAAGGCGGAGGCCATCGGGCCGCCGGGGCCTCCCCGCCGCCTTGACCCCCCTCCGCCCGCCTCTTATCATGGTCGGGCGTCGGGGGGCCTCGACGGGAGACGCCAACGCCCGTCCCGTCCCGTCCCCCTCGCCCGGCCGCCGCGGACCGATCGCTTCGAATCGATCCGAACACCGTCTACGAAGGAAGGAGCTTCTGGAATGGCCCACGTGGTCGCGGAGCCGTGCTTCGACTGCAAGTACACGGACTGCGTCGTCGTCTGCCCGGTCGATTGCTTCTACGAAGGGGACCAGATCCTCTACATCCACCCGGAGGAGTGCATCGACTGCGAGGCCTGCGTGCCGGAGTGCCCCGTCGAGGCGATCTTCCACGAGGACAACCTCCCCGACGACTGGAAGGAGTTCACCGAGCTCAACGCCGAGATGGCGCCCAAGTGCCCGGTGATCACCGAGAAGAAGTCGGCCCTGGAAGGCGAGTCCTGCAACAAGGCCCAGCACTGAGCGCCCGCCCCGAGGCCGAGATCGGCCGTGACGCCAATCACGGCCCGATCGTGACCATACCATCCGACAGGGGCCGCGATGGCGATCCCTCCCTCGATTCTCGGAGGGATGGATCGCCATCGCGGCCCTACGGCGTTCCCATCGTATCCGGGCCGGCGATCAGCGGATCTCGGACCCGGAGATCGACTCGCCCCCGGCCCGGGTCATCAGCTTGACCAGGACGTCCCGCTTGATCGTCGAGGTCAGCGACTTGACCGAGCCGTCGGCGAAGGCGTAGTTGACCAGGCCGTCGTGGTTGCTCGCCCAGTAGTTGTAGTAGTTCGTGCCCGGGATCGGCTTGTTGATCTGCCGGTCCAGGGTCGTCCGGACGCAGCAGCTCGTGGCGTCGGGCCAGGTGCCGTAGGACTTGAGGTACGAGACCTCGCCGTAGAGGATCGTCGTCGAGGTCCCGTCGCGGATGTCGGCGATGGTGACCTCGGAGTCGCAGTAGTTCGTCCCGCTGTCGAAGGACAGGCAGGTCGGGTCGGTGATCGAGCTGGAGACGCACCCGGGGATGGTCCCGGCGGCCATGTTCGCCCGGTAGTCGATGGTCCCGTACTTCACCACCTTGCCGTTGGTGGTCGTGGTCCCGACGTTGGTGCCCGACGCCTTGCCCTTGGACGGGCACTGGAGCATGTCGATCTGCCGGGTCACCGAGGTCATGTTGTCGGGCCAGTTCACCGGCAGGTAGAAATTGATCTCGTTGAACAGGTTGTCCTGCTCCATCTTCTGGAACAGGCCGACCATGCCGTTCCACATGTAGCTCTGGGCGCCCGTCATCGAATAGTTCGGGTCGTTCTGGTCGGCGTACCAACCGGCGGGGAACGAGCCGAACGAGTCGTGATAGTTCTGGGACGCGATGGCGAGCTGGTGGAGCTGGCTGAGGCACTTGGCGCGGTTGGACGCCTCTCGGGCCTTCTGGACGGCCGGCAAGATCAGGGCGATCAAGACGCCGATGATCGCGATCACCACCAACAATTCGATCAGAGTGAAGCCGCCCCTGGACGGCCGTCGTCCCGTCTCAATCCGTCGCATGGGAACACCTGTCGCGAAAGGGGCCCGGGCACGAGAGAGGAACCGCCATCTCCCAGGCTAACCGAGAGGGCGATTCAATGCAATCATAGGATGATCGGCTTCCCGGGTATGGAAATCCCGAATTCCGCGTCGAGAGGTTCCGACCGCGAACACCCCTTGTCTCCATCTCGGGGCCTATGAGACCCTGGAATGCGCGGGTGCCTCGACGACCATTCGGAGGTCATCATGTCACTTCTTGATCTCTTGCCCGAGATCGGCTCCCTCTCGCGGCACGACAAGCGAACGCTTTTTGAATGGCTCGCCGCCGATCTCGCCCGGGGCGAGGAACCTCCCGTTATTGAGGCCGATCGAACCTTTCCGATCTGGTCGCCCGATCGAGCCTTCGGCGCGGCGGCCGAGATGCTCCGGGCGCTTGAGGAGGACGCGAAGGGGCCGATGGTAAGCGCCCGGGAGCGGATCGCGCGCCCGTAGGGCAGGCCTTGGCCTGCCGAGATTGGCGAAGACGGCAGGCCAAGGCCTGCCCTACCCAACCCGTCACGCGCAATCCGGTCTAGCTCAGCTCCACCGACCAGTAGGCGTGGTCCAGAAACGTCTTCCAGCTCTGGTACTTGCGGTGGGTGAGCTTGAGGCTGAGGATCGGCGAGGTCTTGGGCTGGACGGGCTCCTTGATGAGCTTCATCCCGGCCTCCCACGGCGTGCGGCCCCCCTTGCGGACGTTGCACTTCAGGCAGGCGCAGACGATGTTGTCCCACGTGGCCTGACCGCCGCGGCTCCGGGGCATCACGTGGTCCAGGCTCAACTCGCTGGTGGCGAATCGTCTCCCGCAGTACTGGCAGCGGTTGCCGTCTCGGGCAAAAATATTTCGGCGGTTAAATTTGACTTTTTGACGGGGCAGTCGGTCGTAACCGAAGAGGCGGATGACCCGGGGCACCTGGACCTCGAAATGGACGGTCCGAACGAACTCGTCGTCCGGCTCCTTGAAGCGGCTCCGGGCCTCGGAGACCTCTCGCCAGGAGGCGAAGTCGTAGGAGAGATAATGGCCGTCGTCCAGGACGATGACCTCGGCCAGTTCCTTGACGAGGAGGCCGAACGCCCGGCGGACCGGGATCACGTGGACGGCCATGTACAGCTTGTTCAGGACGAGGACGCTGGCGTCCAGGGCCGGGGTGGCTCCGAGGCTCATGGGCTGGCTCGCTCCGGTCGGGAAGAGAGGGTCAACCGCCAGGACACCGAGGGTCGCGATCTCCGGGAGAAGAGTCGGGGCAAAAGCCTAGGGGACGTCTTCTCGGCGGGTCAGCCTCGGCGGTCTCCGGCGGTCATCCTCCTCCTCAACCGCCGAGGGCCGCCAGGATGGCCCGGCCGACGTCCCTGGTCCCGGCCGAGCCGCCGAGGTCCGGCGTCCTGGGACCGCCGGGGGCGAGCGTCCTCGCCACGGCCCGGCGTAAGTCCTCGGCCGCCGAGGGACATTGCAGGTGATCGAGCATCATCGCCGCCGAGAGCACGGCCGCCACCGGGTTGGCCACCCCCCGGCCCGCGATGTCGGGCGCCGAGCCGTGGACCGGCTCGAACATGCTGGGGAACTCCCGGGTCGGGTTCAAATTGGCCGACGCCGCCAGGCCCATCCCCCCCTGGAGCACCGCCCCGAGGTCCGTCAGGATGTCGCCGAACATGTTCGTGGTGGCGATCACGTCGTACCGCTCGGGGTTGGTCACGAGTCTCATGCAGCAGGCATCGACGTGATTATAATCCGGCTTGATCTCGGGATAGTCACGAGAAACTTCGGTGAAGGCCCGCATCCAGAGGTCATGGGCGAACGTCAGGACGTTCGTCTTGGCCACCATCGTGACCTGCCCGCGCCTCCCCGAGTCCAGGTCGCTCGGCGAGAGCCCGGAGAAAGTCCGGGACCCGGCGCGCTTCCGGGCCAGATCGAAGGCGAACCGGAGGCACCGCTCGACCCCGGCCCGGGTGTTGATGGAGGTCTGGATCGCGACCTCCTCGGGCGTCCCCTTGCGAGTGAACCCGCCGGCGCCGACGTACAGGTCCTCGTTGTTCTCGCGGACGACCGTCAGGTCGATCTGCTCGGGCCCCTTGCCCTTGATGGGCGTCTCGACCCCGGGGTAGAGCTTCACGGGCCGCAGGTTGATGTATTGATGGAACTCGAAGCGGATCTTCAGCAGGAGGCCCTTTTCCAGGACGCCCGGCGGGACGCGGGGATCGCCCACGGCGCCGAGATAGAGGGCGTCGCACCGCTTGAGATCGTCGAGGACCGGGTCGGGCAGGACCTCCCCCGTCTTGAGGAACCGTTCGGCCCCCAGGTCGAACGGGACGAGCTCGATCGGCAGGCCGTGGCGGCGGGCGACGACCTCCAGGGCGGCAAGCCCCTCGCGGACGACCTCCGGCCCGACCCCATCCCCGGCGATGACCCCAACTTTCGGCACGTCCGCATCCCCCTCGATTTCTCGGGGCCGCGGCGACCCGGTTTGGGAGTCACCGCCGGCCCACCGCCGCGTAGAGCCGATTGTAAAGGGACAACCGGCGGTCGGCAAGCGTCGCGGAGGGCGGTTCGGGCGTGGACCGGGGCCGCTTCCTTTTCGGGAGATCCCTCGGCCGGGAGCGTTTTGGTCGGCGAGGGTCCCGTCTTCGGGACCCTCGGGGCGTCCGTCTCGGGTCTTGAAGACGGAACCCTTGCCGCCCGAAACGCTTCCGAAGAATCGTCTACCGAGGAGGAAAGGGGCCTGGGGCGTTGACAAACGCGATCCAAACTCAATACTAAGATGGGGAGACCCCGCGCGGCCCGTCACACGTCTTTGCGGGCCGCGCCTCCCCGCGACCATCCCGGCCGCGACCGTTCCTCGCCCGACCGCTCGGATCGCCCGTCACCCGGGAGACGGCTTCATGGCCACCTCCGTCGAGAGCACCCCCCCCGCGAAGGACGCCCCCGCGTCGTCGCCGACGCCCGCCGACCCGGCCCCGAAGGCCGCCGCCAGGCCCCCCGCGCCCGCTCCCGCCAAGGGCGATCCCAAGGCCAGGAGCGACGTGAAGGCCAAGAGCGACGTCAAGGGCCTCTCCGCGCTCGACGAGGCCAACCTCGAACGCACCGTGATCCGTCGCGGACTGGTCACCCTCGCCGAGGTCGAGCACTGCAAGGCCCAGCGCGCCAAGCTCGCGGCCTCCAACAAGGAGCAGTCCCCCAGCCTCTTGGAGGTCATGGTCGCCGCCAAGGCCCTGACCGCCAGCCAGGCCCGCCGCGTCTTGCAGGAAGTCGGCGGCGACGGCGAGCGCAAGCTGGAGATCCCCGGATATCAGATCCTGGAGAAGATCGGCAAGGGCTCGATGGGCCTGGTGTACAAAGCCAAGCAGACGAGCGTCGATCGCGTGGTGGCGGTGAAGGTTTTGTTGAACGCCCTGGCGTCGAACAAGGAGTTCATCAAGAGGTTCGACCGCGAGGCCAAGATCGCCGCCAAGCTCTCGCACAACAACATCGTCAACGCCATCGACGCCGGAGAGGTCTCCGGCCACTTCTTCTTCGTGATGGAGTACATCGAGGGCGAGACGATCAAGGACCTCCTGGAAAGGGGCAAGATCTTCGACGAGAAGATCGCGCTGAAGATCGTCCTGGCCATCGCCGAGGCCCTGAAGCACGCCCACCAACGCGGGTTGATCCACCGCGACGTGAAGCCCGAGAACGTGATCCTCACCAAGGACGGCAACGTCAAGCTCGCCGACCTCGGGCTCGCCCGCCCCACGGCCGACGAGAAATGGGCCATGAGCGAGGCCGGGATGGCCATCGGCACCCCGTATTACATCAGCCCCGAGCAGGTCCGAGGCCAGGTGGACGTGGACATCCGGGCCGACATCTACGGCCTCGGCGCCACCCTGTACCACATGGTCACCGGCCAGGTCCCGTACACCGGCGACACGCCGAACGAGGTCATGAAGAAGCACGTGGACAAGAACTGCGTGCTCACGCCGCCGGACCACCTCAACACCCGGCTTTCCAGCGGGCTGGGCGAGGTGGTCGAGACGATGATGGCCAAGAACCGCGAGAACCGCTACCGGAACCCGGACGACCTGATCCTCGACCTCAAATGCCTCCTCCAGGGCGAGAGGCCGATGATCGCCGACCAGAAGGCCGACGCCCTCTCCAACCTCGCCGAAGGGGACTTCGACGAGCCCGCCGAGCCCAGCCGAGGGGGAGGCGGCCACGTCTCCGAGGTCGAAAAGATGGAGATGGCCGCGCTCGTCAACTCCCGATCGAACCTGATCGCCGCCCTGGCGATCCTGCTCGGCCTCTCGGTGGTGACGAATGTGCTGTTCCTGGTCATCAAGTAGGAGGAAGCCGCCCCGACGCTTCAAGGGAGCACGACCCGGACTCGGATAGAGTCGCGGGAGCGAGGCCGGAAGGTCGAATCCCCGGGCTCAATCCTTCCATTCAAATTTCCCGTTGTTGATCTGGGCCATCGTGATCATGTCCGCGGTAAACCCGAAGGCCACATCCGTGATCTGGGTCTTGAACGCCGCGAGGGGCGGATCGCTCTGGACGTGGCCGATGATCTGGAGCAGGCAGTAGGGCCGGGTGTCCTTCTTGCTCTCCAGCGGCCAGTTTTTCTTGATGAGGCCGTCAAGCGCGCGGGCGGCCTCCACCTTAGGGTTGTCCCCGATGATCTCGAGCTTCGTCGGAACGGTCTTCAGGTGGGATACGGTCGTGGTAACATTGACGCCGCACATGGTCAGGAGCGTCTGCCTGATGCCGAGAGGCCCTCGCGTCACGATGTTCTGATAGACATACATCACCGAGGTTGGAAGGCGCCTCTCGTCGCTGATGGGCAGGGCGCTGCGCTTCGCCTCGTCGGTTACGTGAGCGAGGCCGAGGAAGATCATCTGGACCTCGCCCTTAGAAACTATCTCAGAACCCAAGGCCATTCGGCTTCGTAACTTGAGGTGTAGAGGTCACCTCAGGAGAAGCAGCCGTGGGACGGACGAAGCGTCAGATCAAGCCTCTGGAGACCATCTGGGAGGTCCCCGACCGCCTCTGGCGGAGGATCGAGCCGATCCTCCTGGAGGACGCCCCTCCGCCGCCCAAGGAGCACGGCGGCCGGCCCCGCATCGACTTCCGGGCCGCCTTCAACGGGATCATCTTCCGCCTCCGCAGCGGATGCCAGTGGAACCGGTTGCCCAAAGAGTTCGGCGACGACAGCTCGGTGCACCGATGGTTCCAGCGGTGGTGCAGGAACGGCGTCTTCGAGAAGGTGTGGGCCGTGCTGGTCGGGGAGTGTGAGGAGCTCGGGGCGGTCCAGTGGAAGTGGCAGGCGGCCGACGGGATGCTGGGCAAGGCCCGGTTCGGGGGGGAAAAGACGGGCAAGAACCCCACCGATCGGGGCAAGAAGGGGACCAAGAAGAGCGTGCTGGTCGATCAGGACGGCGGCCCGCTGGGGGCGACGATCGCCGGGGCCAACGTCCCCGATTGCAAGCTGCTGGATGAGACGATCGAGGCCGTGGTGGTCGATCGGCCCGATCCCGAAAAGGTCGAGCAGAACCTCTGCCTGGACGCCGGGTACGACAACCCGAGTGGGCGTGCGGCGGTCGAGAAGCATGGCTACGTCGGCCACATCCGCCCGGTGTACGAGGACCGGCGGCCGAAGAGGAGGCGGGGTCGTCGCAAGGCCCGCCGCTGGGTCGTCGAGCGGACGCTGTCCTGGCTGTCGAGGTGCCGGGCGTTGTTGGTCCGCTACGACAAGCATGCGGAGAACTACCTGGGCCTGCTCCAGTTGGCCTGTGGCCTGCTCTGGTATCGCAGGCTTCACAGACTCAAGGCTGCATGACGGTTCTGAGATAATTTCTTATTGTCCCCGACGAGTTTGACGCATCGCTGCATGTTCGCGGTCAGATCCTCCTTGCCCATGGAGATCGCCAGGTCATAGAAATCGGTCATCGTCTCGGCCTCGATCTGGGCGGTCATCCTGCCGTGCGCGACGATGTCGTGCAGTTCCTTGGACCCCTTGGCGGCATCGAACCGGTCTTTTCTCACGGCGTTGTAGGATTCAAATAAGAAACCATCCACAAGGTCATCGACGTCTTTCGCCTCCCCAGTATGGGGCAACGTGATCGTGTTGGCCTCGGATTCGAAGTGAGCCGTGTCGCCAAGGGTCAGCGTCGCGGCGCGGGTTTCGAGCACGTTGACGACGTGCTTGGCCAGCTCGGGGTAGTTGGTCGTCAGTTTGTCCATCCCAAGGACGGCGCCTGTGCACTGCAAACAGGCTTTGATCGTGCCCTTGTGCGCGGCCGCCAACGCTTGCTCGAATGCGCTGGACATGTTGATTTCTGCCAGAGTGTAGAATTGATCGATCCTTGGAATGCGGCCGAGGTTATCACCGCCCGGCGTCTCCGTCAAGGATGCGTCCGCCACGCGAAGGGGAGCCCCGCCACGAGCTTCATCCTCTCGGCTCGAGCGGCTTTTCCACAGCGTCAAGAAGGGGACGGGAAGCGATCCCGCAGTGATCGAGGGCGAAGGCTTCAGGCGATGCCCGCGACGATCGCCGATCAGGCCGCCGGACGGACGAATCTTATCGCTGCACTCCACGGAGCGGCCGGGCCCATCGCCGACTCGATCCCAAAGCGAGAGCCTCAGCCCGCGTTCCCCAGACTATGGCGTGGGTCGTCTTCGAGGATCTCAAATCGTCGCGAAGATTCGATCAGGGGCGAAGTCGAGGGAGGAGCTCGGCCCGGACCCAGGCCCGAACGCGGCGGGCCCGGGCGTTGTCGTCGATCTCTCGATCCTCCAGCCAGGGGACGACGTCCTCCGGGCGGACCGGCAGGAATCGGCTTTCGCTCACAACTTCATATCGGCCGTCGCCCCTCAGCCCTTCGAACACGAGCCGCTTGCCGTTGTACCTCCAGACCTCCGCGACACCCAGGGCGGCGTAGATCGAGGGGCGATCCAGGGCGCTGGGGCTGAGGTCAATCTCGATGGAGAGGTCCGGCGGCGGATAGTCCTCGGCATCGTTGACCTTTCGATCCATCAGGTCGCGGGCGGTCTCCATCTTGGCCACCGTCAGATAATAGCACTCATCGGATTCGATCCCTCGTCCCGCCTCCTCTCGGTCCCAGGTGGTCGAACCCAGGCCGAGGAGCGGGAGGCCGAGCTCCTCCGTGAGAATCTCGACCAACCGATCCAATCGCCCCTTCCCGTCTTCGTGGATCGGTCCGGGTGACATCAGTTCCAGGTCCCCTCGATCGTAAGCCATCAGGACCCGGCGCCGCGGATCGGCCCTGGAGAGCTGCTGGTACAGGTCCCAGGAAATCCCCCGGAGGAGGATGCGCGTCTCGCCCGTTGGGGCGGTCTTCGAGATCCGGGGCGACTCGGTGACGGTGGCCAACGGCGGATTCTCCTCGAAGCAAGGATCAGCGGGGCCGGGGGCCCAGCTCGTCCCGGACCCATTCGCGGAGCCGGAGCGTCCAGGCCTTGAAGTCCATCGTGCCGACCTTCCCGAGCCAGAGGGCCACGTCCTCGGGGCGGACGGGCAGGAATCGGCTCCTGTCCGACGGGCGATGGGTGCCGTCGGGGCCGAGGCTCAGGAACTCGACGCCCTCCTCGTCGGCCTTCCAGACCTCCGGCACGCGGAGCGCCGCATAGATCGCCAACTTGTTCAGCAGGGCATGCGTGATCTCGACCTCCACGGCGAGGTCGGGCAACGGGTCGTCGTCGCGGTCGGGGCCCCGGCCCGCGAAGCTCGCTAGCTTCTCGGGGTCGAAGTAGTAGCATTGATCGGCTTCGAGGCCACGAGCGAGAGCCTCGCGCCTCCATCGCGTCTCGCCGAACGCCTCGAACGCCGCGATGTCGTCGAGGCCGATGCTCACTTCCTCAATGAACTGGCCGGCGTAGATCTTTACCCATTCGTGGAGCGGACCGGGGCTCATGATTTCCAGCATCCCCCGGTCGTAGCTCAGGCGGGCGTGTCCATCGCCGAGGTCGGAGCAGAGGGCCTCGTAGGTCGCCCAGGAGATCCCTTCCAGGAGGACGCGGCGCTCGGCGATCCCGGGGTCTCGGGCGACTCGGGGCGGCTCGATCGCGGCCATCGCTCCTCCGAGGGGTCGGGAAATGCGAGGGGCCGAGGCCGCCGCCGGGCCTCCGCGTGGGGGCGGGTCGGCGAGGGCTTCGGCCCCGGGGAGTTCGTTGTGCCTCGTCTCGTCTCGTCTCGGCTCAATTCTCGCTGAAATTCATGAGCTTGTGGAGGCCGCGGTTCAGGGGGTCCTTGATGAACCGGCCGTGGCATTCGGGGCAGAGATCGAAACGGAACCCTTTGAAGGCGGGTGCGTCTAAGTCGGGGGAGGCGCCTTCGGCTTCCTCGCGGCGGAGGAGCTCGGAGATGGCCTCCATGTGGTCGTCGTCGAGGTCTTCTTCGGCGATCTGGTTGGGGTCGAAGCCGGCATAGGCCGCGATCTTGACCACGTACCGGGGGTCGCCGGCGGCGGTCAGGTCCTTGCCGCACAGATCACACGTGAAGTGGACCATCAGCGTCGCGTCCTTCAGCGGAGGGGAGGGCCGGTGGAGAGCGGGGGTCTCGAAGGTCGATTCTAACCCGTCGCGTCGGGGCGATCCAAGACGGCGGGGCCGGTTTTCGCCGCCTGGACAGGAGCATCCCCGCGACCGCCGCCAGCGCCGTCAGGGACACGACCGAGGCGATTCTGACCTCGATCGGGTCGTAGAGGAACACCAGCCGCCGGGACCCGGGCGGGGCCTCGACGGAGACGAACGTCCCGAGATACGGGCGGACTTCGGCCGGTCGGCCGTCGATCGTCGCTCGCCATCCGGGGTCGTAGGTCTCGGCGACCCATCTAACTTCGCCGCGATCGTCCCCGAGGTCAACCCGGATCTCACCCGGTTCGCGCGATGTCCACCGCGGGGCGAGCGAGCCGAGGCGGGCGATCCACACCGCGCCGACCCGATCGACCCGATCGAAAACCCCTTCGGGCGGCGGGCTCGCGCCCACGATCGCCACCACGCCCGCGAGCCTCAAACGCTCGCGGGCCCGGACGATCCCACTCCAGGTGATCGTCCGCCGGCTGGTGTGCGACGGCCGATCCGGCTCGGGCTCATACATCGATTCGAACCAGGCGAGACTCCGGCCCGATTCCACCGAATCATAGTTCCGGCAATCGGCCAGGCCGTACCTCATCAGGAGGTTCGGCGGCATCTCGGCGCCCACGGAGACGATCCTCGCCGGGGGCGCGGCCTCTCGTTTCAGGTACGCGATCGCGGCGGAATCGGGCCGGTCGTCCTCGCGGGGGATCGACGGGTTCAGCTCGAACCCGAAGGCGAAGAGGTCGATCAAGGTCAGGGCGAGTAGCGCGGCCCTCGCCCGATCGGGGGCGAGTCGGCCTCGTCGCAACGCCTCGGCCAATCCGGCCAGCCCGATCAGGTGGGCCGCCGCGATCGCGTAATACGCCGGCAGGATCGTCGAGGCGGCGCGGGCCTGGCGGAGGGCGCGGCCCCGGAATTCGCCGGGATCGGCCCCGGGCGTCCGGGACGCGGCGGCCTCGTAGTGGCCGATCGCCTCGGCTCTCAGGCGAGGGCCCAGCGCGACGAGCCCTCCCGCCGCGACGACCAGCCCCGCCGCCGCGACGACCCACGAGCGTGTCCACCACCGCCAGGCCCGCGACCCGGATCGGTCCTCGATCGCGTCGAGCCCCATCCCGCCCAGGAGGACCAGGCCGAAGGCGACCCACAGGGTCAACCGGCGGTTGTCCGCCACGTCCAGGACCGGCACGATCCTCAGGAGGTTCGACACCGGCGGGACCCCAAACGCCCCGAGTGCACCGAAGACCGTCAGGAACGCCAGGAATCGCGCCCGGCGATCGGCCCGGTTTTTTCGCCAGCCCAGGGGGGCGAGCCAGACGAGCGAGGCCAGCCCGGCGAACCCTCCGGCCGATTCGTTCAGGTTGTTCACGCCGACGGCCTTGGCCACGTTCGGATGCCCTCGCCTCTGGCTCCCGAAGGCGTAGGGCAGGGCGGTGCAAACCGCATCCAGGAGCCGAGGCCGACCGACGGCCAAAACCGGCGGGGTCTCGGCCCGGCGGTCCGACCAGACGGGACTCCTCGACAGGTAGAATCCCAGGGGAATGACCTCGATCGACGCCAGGGCGATCCCGAGGACGATGCCCAGCGACCATCGCGCCGAGGGCTTGATCCCGCTCCATCGCCACAACGCATAGAGGCCGCCGGAGAGGAGGACGTGGGCGCTGGTCTGGACGTGTCCGCCCAGCAAGACGCCGCCGACGACGATCGCCAGGCCGCCCACCCGTCGCCAGCCTGGGCGATCGAGGACGCCGTCGGTGGCCAGCAAGAGCCAGGGCATCCACGCGGCGGCGCTGGCCACCGGGTAGAGCAGCCAGGCCACGAGGAATCCGCTCACAGGGAAGGCCAGCCCGGCGAAGGTCCGGCCCCATCGGCCGAGCTTCCAGGATCGCGCGAGGAGGTACATGCCCATCCCCGCGACCCAGAGCCTCGAAAAGGCGACCCAGGCCCAGGCGTCCGGCAATCGGCCGAGGGAGGCGACGATCAGGAACGGGTCGAAGACCGCGCTCTGGCCGTTGGCCAGGTGGGGCGCCCCGCAACCGCTCTTCGGGTTCCACAAGGGGAGCCGGCCTCGCCGGAGTTCGGCTCGATTGAACTCGACCCACGGCGCGAACTGGAGGACCGGGTCCATCAGGAGCCGATTGGACGGCTCGAACGACCCGCCTCGCCCGTCCGCGAAGCTCGCCGAGGCGAACACCACGTCTCCCGGCGACAGGACCATCCCCCCCACGAGCGATCGGCCCAGGAAGAGGGCGAGGATCGCCGTGAGCAGCGCCGAGAAGACGGCGAGTTCGCGCCGAGGGGTCATTTCGGGGTCCTTCCCGAAGGAGATGGGCCGGAATCCGACCGGCCCGGGCGCAGGGTAGGGCCGGGCCCGGGGCTTGTCAAGCGTCGTCGATCGCTCGCCGGGATTGACGAGCGGACGGCTCGGGCCCCATCATCTCTTCAGGAGCGACGACCGCCCTTCCCCGACCGATCGGAGCGTGCTTCGTGGTGACCGTGGGCATGTACTACGACGTGATCCCCGACAAGGCCGAGCTGTTCACGACCAAGTTCCGCGAGGTCATCGCCCTCCTGGACACGATGGCGGGGCACAAGGCGACCTACCTGTATCAGAGGGTGGACGACCCGTTCTCGTTCGCCGTCCTGAGCGAGTGGGACGACCGGCAGGCGTTCGTGGACTTCGTCAGCTCGGAGACGTTCCGCCAGGTGACCTCCTGGGGCCGGGAGCAGGTCCTGCGCAACCCCCCGAAGCACAAGATCTACCCCCGGAGCGAGGACATGGGCCGACCCTCGACGTCGTGAGGGTGGGGTCGATCGGCCCGAAAAGACTCGCGTTGTCAAATTCGACCGTGACGACTAGAGTCAATGGACCGATCGCCGGCACGGATGACGGCTCGGGCCTCGCGCCGATGCCCCGCCCTTTCTCCGGCCGGTCGTCTCGACCCGCACCCGGCCGAGCCGTCGTCCCCGACGGCCCCTCCCCACCTGACCCCAGCCTCGGAGCGTCGCGCCCATGGCCCGCGTGTGCCTGATTTTGCCCGTGGTCCCCGGCGACCCGCGGCCCGAAGGGGCGATCTCCGGTTGGCTCGATGCCCTGGAGCACTCCGGCCATTCCGCGACGGCCATCGTCTCGACCGGCCCGGGGGTCGCGCCGGCCGCCGAGGATCGGGGGCCGTCGTGGCGGACCGTGACCTCTCCCGACCCGGGCCTCGCCGCCGCCGCCCTGGCCGGGATGAACGCGGCCGACGGCGACATCTTCGTGGTCCTGGACCCGAGGATGGGCTATTCCCCGAGCGACCTGCCCCGGATCGTCCAACCCCTGGCCCGGGGCGAGGCGGAGGTCGTCGTCGGCAGCCGGTTCGGACCGGAGGCGAAGGGCCTCGGGGCCCTCCTCGGCCGGGCTGTCCGGCCGTTCACGGGATCGACCGACCCGCTCTCGGGCCTGATCGGCCTGACTCGCTCGGCCCGGGACGCGACGCTCGGCCCGTTCGTGGCCGCCGGGGCGAAGTTCGGCGTGGAGGCTCCTGGCCAAGATCCCGGGGCGTCGGGTCGATGTCCGGGTCGTCCCCAAGGGCCGCACGGCCCGGCCGTGGCCCGGGATGGACGAGGTCCGGCACCTCAAGCGATTGGCCGACCATCGGTTCGGCAACGCCTCCCGGCTCCTCCAGTTCTGCCTGGTCGGGGCCTCGGGGATGGTCGTGGACCTGTCGTTCTACGCCGCGTTCCAGTGGCTTTTCGGCCGGACGGCCCTGGCCGGCTACAACGTCCCGCCCACGAAGGTCAGCTTCGCGCTGGCCCTGGCCAGGGCCTCGGCCATCGGCGTGGCCCTGGCCTGGAACTTCTCGCTGAACCGCCGCCTGACGTTCAGCTACGCCCGAGGCGGGTCGCTCGCCCGCCAGTTCGCGGTGTACGTGGCGAGCAACCTTCTGGGCGTGATGGTGAGCCTGGCCGTGAGCCTGGGGCTGCCGAGGAAGGTCGCATTCTTCGCCGCCCACAAGCTCGCGGCGGCCGTCGTCGGGATCGTGATGGCCACCGGGATCAGCTTCTCGATGTCTCGCTGGGTCGTCTTCCGCAATCAGGCGACGGACCTCCCGGAGCCTCCTCCGGTCGGCGACCCGCGAGCGGCGGGGTCCGCGATCGCCAAGAAGGCCCCGGAGGCCGGGCCCCACGGGCGGCCCGACGCCTCCGCTCGGCTGATGACCGCGGATCGCTGACCGGCGACCGCCGGTTCAGAACGGCCCGACGACCGGGGCGTATCCGGGCAGGCCCAGCGCCTGGTGGATCTGCCCGCAGGTCGCGCCGATCTTGCTCACTTGCTGGATGTTCGGCCCGGTCCGCCCCCGGGCGATCCGGTTGATCCGCCGGGCCATGCGGCCCCAGGTGGCGTCCACGTCGCGGAACTGGAAGGCCAGGGTGTTGGCGTCGAGCCCCTGGGCGACCTGCTGGCGGAAGTTCACCGCGTCGGCCTGGAGCCTCCGGGCGTCGGCCAGGAAGAACGCCCCCTGGGGGACGGCCCCGGCCGTCGGGCCGAACACGTTCACGAACGCCGTGGTCTGCTCGACGAGCTGATCGGCCAGGGCGGCGATGGTGACCGTCGGGGCCGGGGCCGGGGCCGCGACGACCGCCGGGGTCGGATCGCCGACGACGAG
The DNA here is from genome assembly GCA_963737655.1 of uncultured Planctomycetota bacterium. Taxonomy (GTDB): domain Bacteria; phylum Planctomycetota; class Planctomycetia; order Isosphaerales; family Isosphaeraceae; genus JAQGHR01. The sequence continues at coordinate 2,026,099 of CAVTTN010000002.1, forward strand.
ATTCGCCCCCGGGACGTTCACGCTCACGCCCGTCGGCGTGACGTTGACCCCGGGCGGGATCACCGCCACGGCCGGTTGCGGCGAGCTCAGGCCGAGATTCTGGTGGAGCAGGACCTCGACCGAGGCGAACGCATCCCAGGCCGCCCGGACCGGGGCCGGGACCGCCTTGGAGGTCACGACCGCCTCGATCCGGTCGGCGATCGCATCGACCGGGCCGAAGGAGCGGGCCGCCGCGGGGATCGTGGTGTTCGCGGCCAGGGCATCGTTCCAGCCGTCGGCCTCCCGAGCCAGCGCGGCCGAGTCGGCGACGAGCTCGGCGTTGGCCGCCATCGTCGAGGCGATCGCGCCGGAAAGCGCCTCGGCGCGATCCACCAGGGAGCGGGCGAGCCGTCGCGTCTGGTCGATCCCGGAGGGCGGGGCGTTGGCCGTGTAGTAGTCCGTCGGCAGGGCATTCAGGCCCATGGCCTGGTGAATCTGACGGTCGATCTGGTCTCCGCGGGAGGCGTCCCGGTTCAGGGCCGAGGCCGCGTCGCCGGTCTGGGCGATCTGGGCCCGGAGGTTGTGCCACGAGGCGTCGATCCCCGAATAACTCTGGCGGATCTGAGGGCCCGAGGGGCCCGCCTTCAGGCTCGCGCGGAACTCGTCCAGGGCCTGGCTGAGCTCCTCGGTGACCTGGATCAAATGCTGACCGTTGGGCGTCTGGCCGAGGTCGGCGGCGATGTCTTCGCCGAGGTCATGGATCCGGGAGGACAGGCGGTGGGTCAGGTCGTCCAGGTCGGCCGCGGCGACCGGCGCGTTCGACTGGACGGCCCCGGGCGGGAGCGGGGCCGGCTCGGTTGGAGGAGGCGGGGCGACGGCCTGGCCCCGACCGATCGCCGGGACGATCAGGAGCAGGCCCAGGGCCAGGTGGAATCGAGCAAGCATCGGCGCATCCTCCGGGGGTTCGGTGCGTACCTGGACTGGAACCCCTGCAATCCGGGTGCCTCCTCCGTAGGATGCAGGAAATGCACCCAGCACGCGAGGGCTGGGCCCCGGATTTCTGGAGCTGTGGATTGGGGCCACCCGAAGCGACTCGATTCTCCGATCGTCTCGATCTCCGGAATCTCGAGTCACAGCGCCGAAACGACCGTTCCTTTCCTGCACCCGACGGGGTCCTTCGGATGAGTCAACCTCGCCAGTGGAGCCGGGAGCCGATCACCGGCTGGGTCTTGCTGGGGATCGCGGCCGTGGTGGGAGTCCCCCTGGCGTGGGAGCTTCATCGGACGATCGGCCTGGGCGCTCCGAGGTTCTGGGAACTCCTCCGCGATGATCGCTTCTTCGACCTCGCCATGCTCGACTTCTTCCTGACCGCCGGCTGGGCGGCCCTGGTCCTGGTCGAGCGGACGACCCGTCGAGACTGGCGGTTCTGGCTCTCCCTGGGCGTCTTCTGCGCGATCCCGACGGTGGGGATCGCCCTGTTCCTGATCCTCAAACGACGAGGCCGGGAAGGCGCCGAAGTGCCTCCCCGGCCGGTCGAGGAATGAGGAGTCGAAGCCGAGCCGAGCCGGGCCGCCATCACGACTGGACGGTGCCGATCACCTTGTTGTTCACCAGGATCGTCCCCGGGGCGATCGTGGTCCCGGCGGCGACCGTCGAATTGAAGATGTAGGACCGCGCGCCGATGGTCACGTCGGACCCGAGGATCGAGCGATCGACCACCGCGCCATCGCCGATGTTCACGCGATCGCCGAGCGATCCGTTGATGCCCGCGCCTCCGAGGATCACCACGTCCGATCCGGTCGTCAGGTCGTCGCCGATGGTGAGCTTGCCTGCGGAGTTGACGGTGGTCGTGGTCGTGGTCGTCCCGGTGGTGGTGGTGGTCGTCCCGGTGCCGGTCGAGCCTCCGGTGGCCACTCCCGGGGCCGAGTGGATGACGAGGTTCGGCCCGGTGGAGACGATCGAACCGATGGAAATCGGCTGGCCCTGGTCCCCTCGGATCGACGCATGCGAGCCGAGCCGGGCCCGGACCCCGAACGCCTTCTGGTTGATGATCACGCCGCCGATGATCCGGTCCGGGAACCGGAAGTCATCGACCTCGACGAAATGGCCCCGGTGGTAGATGGCGAACTGGGGGCCTCGCCGCGAGGGCTCGAACGCGGCGACGGTTGATCCGGCTCCTGGCTCGCGCCCAGGACCGTGTTGAGGGCGCCATTGTACAGGTTCGGCAGCGTCGTGGGCGACTCGGCCGAGCCGGAGACCCCGGTGGCCGACTGGCCGTGATACACCGAGGCATAGCCCGGACCGAGCAGGGCGGCCTGGGCGAGGTCGGCCGTGATCAGGCTGGTGTCGTTGGCCGTGACGGGGCGGACCTTGCCGAGAGAGGGGGTCGTGGCCTCGGCCTGGGTCGTCACGTTCGCGCCGGGCAAGACGTACATGCCGGAGGGGACCGTCACGCCGGGCCCGACCCGGGCCAGGGCCCCGACGATCGCCCCGGGGTCGATCGTGGCGCCGTCGATCACGGCGTTGGCGCCGATGCCCGTGGCCTTCGCCCCGGTGCCAATCGTGCCGATCACCGCCGGGCCGAGGATCGTCGCCCCGGGGCCGATGTCCGCCAGGTCGCCGACGACCAGGCCGGGGATCGTCGGGTCGCCGTTGGGGTTCGCCACCAGGGTGGCGTGGTCCTGGATGTAGGCGTTCGACCCGATCTTCAGGAACGCGGCGGTGGCGTCGAGCTTGGCATAGGGGGCGATGTAGGTCTTCGTCGCGATGCTGATCCTCTCGCCGTGGAGGACGAAGACCGTGGGGTCGAGGAACGACGCGATGTTCGTCGTGCTGCCGAACGGCACGACCGGCGTATTGGGCCGCAGAGGGTGATTTTGCGGTCCGGGCTGGGCCAGGACTCCGCTATGGTGGACGGCCAGGGCGTGGACGGTCGGCGAGGCCGAGAGCACCAGGCGGGCCTCGAATCGATCGACCTCGGGCCGATAGCGCCGGTTCCGACGAGTGAGCGATGGCATCGGGTCATCCCGCAACGGGCGAAGGGTTGGGAAGCGGGCCCCGCCCCGGCTGGGACCCGCGGGACGTCGCGACGTTCGGGGGGAGCCAGGTTCGATTACCAACCTAATCCATGATGCTGGGGAAATCCAGGAACCTTGAGCGGGATGGGGGGTCCGGGTCGGAGAGTTGAGCCGGGCGTCCCGATCGTGGCGCACCGGCGGGAAGCTCGGCCCGGATGGTGTCCAGAATGGGAAGTGAGACGACCGAAGTGGAAGTGATGTGACGTGCTTCGCGTGCCCTCTTCTTGAGCTGGAACCCCTCCCATGAGCCGTCCTGCGTCGGCCTCTCGCTGGCTGGTCCTCGTCGCGGCGGTCGCGGCCCCGATATTGTCCTCCGGCTGCCAGAGCGCGGGAAATCCCCGGCCTCCGGGGACGATCCGCCGCGCCCTCCGGCCCAATTTCGCCGAGCCGACCCCGCTGCCGCCCCGCAATTTGACGGTCGGCAGCTACGCGGGGTTCCAGTATCCGTCGCGCCTGGGAAATGCACCCTCTTCGATCGGTTTGCCGTGACGGGAATGATCGAAGAGGGTGCATTTCATGGACCCTACTTGGATGTCCGAATCTGTTCGAGCTTGCGTTCGAGCTCGTCGATCCGGGAATCCCGGTCGTTGGCCGGGACGAGATCGGCGTACACTCGGTCGGAATCGGCGGGTGCGACGTTCCGCTTGTTCCCGGCGTCATCCTGCTCGACCAGGCCCAGGCTCTCGTCCGTCAAGAAATTCTTCATGTGCTCGACGACCTTGACCTTGATCTCGCGGGGGGTCAGGCCGGCGACGGGGATTTCGCCATAGAACCCGAGGCTGAGCGTTCCGTCGTCGCGGACGACCCGCTCTCCGCTCACGGGCCGACCGGGCAGGGCCTCCAGGACCTCGACGACCACGCGGTCTCCGGGCTGGACCGCCCCGGGCTTGCCGGGCCTCTTGCGGGCCTGGGTTTCCGCGTCGGCCACCTTGGCGATCGCGCGTTCCCCGTCCTCCAGTTCGCCTTTGAGGGAGCGAAGCTTGCGAATGGACTCGCGCAGGGCCTGCTTGGAGCGCTCCAGCCTGTCGATCGCCGCTTTTTTCCGGGCTTCGAAGAATTCGGACGTGGCGCGACCAGACGCCTCGGGTTGGGCCGGCGGAGTGGCCTCGTCGATCGAAATCAGCTTGTCCGTCAGCTTCAGGACCTCGGCCTTCCGGGCCTCGACCTCGACCTCCAGCATCTCGACGTCCGCGGCCCTCGATGTCAGGGCGTCGCTCAGCTCCCTCCGCTCCAGGGCGAGCGATTCGGCCCGTTGCAAGCCGGTCCGCTGGGGCTTCTCCTCGGCCCTGGCGGCGTCCTCCTTTGGGATGCGGCGACGGTAGGCGATCACGACGCTATGGTCGCCCGGACGGCTGGAGAAATCGCCCGGCGCATTCTGGATGTCGCCGATGGTCCGGGCGATCGTCAGCGAATCCCCTTCGAGCTTGTAGGCCATCCGGTAGTGGACCCTGACGCCGCCCTCCAGTTCTCGCTCCAGGTCCAGAACCCGGGGCGACTTCGAGACATCGAGGACGACCTTCCCGGCGTCCAAGGGGCCCCCTCGGCCCGCCGGATGAACCGATCCCCCCGGATCAAGATCCCTTCCTTCGTCACGCCGGATTCCTGGGACGGAACTTCCGTGATGTCCCGGCCTTCCTTCAGGATCGAGGTCGGCAGCCAATCCCCCTGGAGGAGCTTCAGTTCGTCGAGGCCGACGGCCGGCGGCGGGGTCGGCGGGGAGGCCCGGCGGCAGACGATCAGGACCCGGTTCGAGTTCGGGAGGCTGGAGAATTCGGAGGGCGCCCGCGACGGGTCGGAGGTATCCATGCAGAGGGTCAGCGTGTCCCCGTCGATCTTGTAAATCGCCCGACTGACGCCTGGGCGGAACTCTCCGTCGGTCGTCTCCATGACCTTCGGCGACTTGGAGGCATCGAGGCGAATCCGGCCGAGGTCCGCGATCGTGCCGTTGGCCGATCGGCTGAACAGCCGGGCGCCCATCACGGTGAGGGACGTCTTGAGAGGCTCCGGGCGGGCCGGGCCGTCGGACGCCTCCTCGCCGTCCTTGATGAGCGAGGTCGGCAGCCAGGTCCCCTGGAGCCGTTCCAGGTCGTCGCGGGCCGGGCCGTCGGGCGTGATCGGTGGCTCGGCGGCCGGCTTCGTCGCAGATGTCTCGGCGGCTTTTGGGTTGAACGTGGGTGGAATCTGCTTTTGGAAGACTCCGAGGACCGTCGGCGGGTTGGATCTCAAGGTGAAGTCGGTTGGGACCGTGGTTGGGTCATCGATCCTCAGGGCGATCGTCAGGGTATTTCCCTCAATCTTGTAGATCATCCGAGGCCAGCGTGCGTCGGTTTTTTTCACCCTGTCGCGCCCTCGTAATTCCAGGACAGAAGGGTTCCTCCCGGGATCGACAAAGGCCTGGTAGTGGTCGGGGAGTCGTCCTCCTGTGTTGTGACCCATCAGGATCCCCCCCTGGATTGCGAACGCGGCCTTCTGGCGGAATCCTCCCTTCGCCCGCTCCGCCGCGTCAGGTTCCGGGGCCTCGATGAACACTCCCGTCCAGGAGCCTTCGAGGCGCTCCAGGTCATCTTTTTCCTCCTCCTTCGGCTTCGTCGCGGCCTGGCCGGCGATGGCCTTGATTTCATCCGCCGGGCCGGTGCCTGGCTTTGGCGCGTCCTGAGGGCCGGTCCGGGCCTTCACGACGGCCGTTCCACCGGCCAAAACTCCCAGGGCGAGCAGGCCGGCGAGGCCCCACTTGGTCAGTTTCTGTGCGATCATGGCGCGAGAGACCTCCTCCGCCAGGATGGCCGCGCTTGCCGAGCCTGAGCCGGCGGCGACCGTCCCCCCCGCCGCGATGTGGGTCGCGGCCTTGATGGTTTTGTCACGCAAGGGGGTCGGGACGGCGGCGGACGCCTCGTCGATCAGGCAGGCGGCGATGGTTGCGGAGGTCATGGCGAGCCCCTCGGCGGGCGAGCCGGTCCCTCAACAGGTCGCGGGCCCGGGCCAATCGGCCCTTCACGGAGCCGATCGGCCACTTCAGGGCCTTGGCCGCCTCGTCGTGGGTCTGGCCCTGGAGGTAGCACAGGACCACCGGGGCCCGATACTTCTCCGGGAGGCCCGCGACTTCCTCGTGGAGCAGCCGTCGGCCTTCCTGGGCGAGCCGGTCGTCGGCCGATTTCGAGGGGGCGAACTCGACGACCTCGGGCGAGCTCGTTTCCTTCGCCTTCCTCTTCGTCTCGGCCTTCGCCGATCGGACCGCCACCCGGAACGCCACCCGATGGAGCCAGGGCCCCAACGTGTCGCGGCCGCGGACGGTCCTCGCCTTCTTCGCCAGCAGGAGGAACGTGGCCTGGAAGGCGTCCTCGGCCAAATGGTCATCCCGCAACGTCTTGCGACACACGGAGAGGACCATCGGCCCGTGACGCGCCACCAGGCCCTCGAACGCCGCCTCGTCCCGAGAGACGAGGAAGCGGTCGAGCATCTGGGCCTCGGACAGCCCCGAGACCGTCCCCGCCTCATACAGGCGGACCACGTCCCGGGCCGCCGCGCCGAACGTCCCGCTGCTGGCCATCGGTCGCCGACCTCCCGAAGCGTTGCGTCCCACCGTCATCCCGATCCCGCCAAGAGAGAGGCCGGCTCGGGGTCGGGCGGATACGGGTTTCCGCGATTTTTTCCCGGGGATCGAGGAGACGACCCATTTTGACCCGTCGGGACGAGGCGCCACAAGGGCCGTTTCACCCTCGGGACGAGGATCGCCGAAAGCCCTCGACCAACCCCCTTGACGCCCCCGGCTCATTCTGGTTTCCTGGGTATTCGACAAATGTCCCAGGCACGTCTCGGAACGATTTTGCGATGGCGTCCATCCCGGCTGGCGGCGGTTCGGTGTCGCTGGAGCACCTGATCGCCCTGAATGATGAGATCGCGGCCCTTTCGCGGGCCGGGATGCCCCTGGAACGGGGCCTCCTGGGCGTCGGCGGGGACATTCCGGGCCGCCTGGGTGCGATCGTCACGAGCGTCGGCCAGCGGATGGCCGGCGGGGCGAGCTTGCCGCAGGCGGTTTCCGCCGAGGGCTCGGGCCTTCCGCCCATGTATCGGGCGGTGGTTGAGGCCGGGCTCCGCTCGGGGAGATTGCCGGAGGCCCTGGAGGGCCTGGCCGGGTTCGTCCGAGATTACGTCGAGCTTCGCCGGGCCGTCGGGCTGGCCCTGCTCTATCCGCTGATCGTGCTCCTGATCGGCTATGGCCTGTTCGTGGCGGCCGTCGTCGAGTTCATCCCCCGATTGGAGGAGGCGTTCGATGGGTTGGGCGTCCGCTTGCCGGGGATGATCCGGGCGATCGGCCATCTCGGGGATTCGGTGGTCTTCTGGGGCCCGATCGTGCCGGGCCTGGTCGTGATCGGCGGGCTGGGCTGGGTCGCCTCGGGGCGGGCGTCGGCATTGAGGCCGGGTCGGATGGGGCGGGGTCTGGGCTGGGTCCCCGGAATCCACGGGATTCTTTCCGGGGCGGTCGCCGCGCAGTTCGCCGACTGGCTGGCCCTGCTGATCGAACACGGGGTCCCCCTGCCCGAAGCCCTGGAACTCGCCGGGGACGCCACGGGCGATCCGAGGCTCTCGGCGGAGGCGCGGTCGCTGGCCGACGGGGCCCGGCGGGGAGAGCCCCTGGAGAGGACGGTTCGCGAGGCCGGCGGCCTGCCTCCGTTGCTGGCCTGGCTGATCGTCGCGGGCCACGCCCAGGGATCGCTCGCGGTTTCGCTCCGTCATGCGGCCGGGACGTATCGCCGGAGGGCCCTGCGGCGGGCCTCGGCGATGAAAATCGTCCTGCCCTCGATCTTGCTGGTCGTCCTGGGCGCGTCGGTCACCCTGCTCTACGTGGTGACGTTGTTCGGGCCCTGGACGAGCTTGCTGTACCGGCTGACGAAATAGAGAGATCGGCGATCCTCGGCCCGTCTCGGGCCGAACCTGGGGACCATCGGATGAGCGGGACGGTCAAGACGGACTCCTCGGACTCGGAGGCGGGCGGGCCTCGCGGTCGGCTCTCGGGCGCCGAGGCGTTGGAGATGACCCGGCAGGTCGCCGGGCTCGTCCGCTCCGGCCTGCCCTTGCCGGCGGGCCTCCGCGCCGTGGCCCAGGAGCTGCCCCGAGGCCGGCTCACGACGGCCCTCCTCACCCTGGCCGAGGACGTGGAGAGCGGCGAGACCCTGGAATCGGCCCTCGCCAGCCAGGAGCGGAGCATCCCGGCCCCGGTGCGGGGCTTGATCACGGCCGGGGCGAGGTCGGGCCGGATGGCCGAGGCGTTCGCCCGCCTGCTCGACGCCCAGGAGTTCGAGCACTCGCTCGGCCGGCAATTGTGGTTCTCCCTGATCTACCCGACGATGCTGGTGGTCGTCAGCCTGGGCGTCTTCCTGTTCGTGGCGCTGGTCACGGCGGCGGGGTTCTCGAACATCTTCAAGGATTTCGGCCTGGACGTGCCGATGGTCACGCTGTTCCTGATGAGGGCGGCGGACTCGGCGAAACAGGTCGGGATCTGGCTGATCCTCGGCCCGCTGTTTGGCGTGCTGCTCTCGGCGCTGGCGGTGAGGTTCTTCCTCGCGCCGGCGGAACGGTCGCGGATGATCCACCGGATGCCCGTGCTCGGCCCTCTGGCGCGCTCGACGGCCCTGGCCCAGTTCTGCCCGGTTTTGGCGACCCTGGTGGAGAACGACGTCCCGCTGGATGAGGCGATCGCGATGGCGGGTGAGGCGTCGCGCGACTCGGCGATGGCCGGCGCGGCGAAGGAGGCGGCGGCGAGGGTGGCGGCCGGCCGATCGCTGGCCGAGGCCGTCCGCGACTGCCCGCCGTTCCCCCCCGGCTTCGACGCCCTCCTCCGCTGGGCCGAGACCAGCCGCGGCCTCGTGGAGGCCTTGAGGATGTCGGCCGAGACGTTCGAGGGCCGGGCCCGCGCCCAGGCCGCCGCGCTGGCCCGGCTCTGCAACGTCATGGCGATGGTCATCGTCCTCTGGTGGATCGCCTTGACGGTCGTGGCGATCTTCATCCCGATGCTCGGCCTGCTCAACGCCCTGTCCGGCGGGGGGCCGCCCGGGTTCATCATCAAGGTCGTCCTCCCGGTGATCTCCTGGGTCGGCGTGGTGATCGCCGCGGCGTCGGTCCTGATCCTGTTCCGGCCCGCGCTCGAACGGGTCGTGGCGATGGCCTTCGAGCCGATCCTCCACCGCAAGTCCCCCCTGGGACGCCCCCGGTTCTGGTACTTCGCCCTGGGCGGGTGGCTGGCCCTCCTCGGCTCGGCCGTGGGGCTGGGGCTCGTCTCGGCGCTGGTCCTGTTCGCCGATCGCGACTGGCTGGGTGATTCTTGGCTCGAATGGTTCGACTTCCTGGCCCCGATGCTCTTCACCACGCTCGGGATCACGGCCGGGGTGGCGGTCCTGGTGATCCTCGGCGGGACGATCGCCGGGCGACTGGCGAGGCGCCGGGCCTCGGCGGCGCAGCGAGGAGGCAAGGGCGAGCCGGCCGGTCGGATGGTCGTCCGGCCCCGGGGGTTCCGCTTCGGCCTGCGGCACCTGATGGTGGCGATGGTCCCGATCGCGTTCCTGATCCTGATGGTGAAGGACTTCGGGCCGTCCCTGCTGGCCGTGGCGGCGCTGGCGTGGCCCCCGGTGCTGATGGTCTCGGGGTTCGTGGCGGCGGCCAACCGCCGGGACCTGGAGAGGAACTCGCTCCTCCGGGTGATGGCGATCTCGGCCCGGGCCCGGCAGCCTCTGGGGCCGGGGATCGAGGCGTTCGCGGCGACCTGTCGCGGCGGATATCGCGTCGGGGTCGAGTCGCTGGGCATGCTGTTGGACCGGGGGATCCCGCTGCCCCGGGCGCTGGACCTCGTCCCCCAGGCGTTGCCGGCCGACGCCGCCCTGGCCGCCCGGGTGGGCTGGAATTCCGGGACGCTCGCCCAGAGCCTGGGCGACGCCGTCGAGAGCGGGGCCGAGCGACGGCTGGCCCGGGTCGGCTCGGCCGGGTCGATCACCTATCTGTTCGTGGTCCTGGCCGGGGTGGTTGCTGCCTCGATCTTCCTCCTCGGCTACATCACCCCGGCGTTCGAGGGGATCTTCAAGGATTACGGGGTGGAATTGCCCGAGCCGGCGCGATCGCTCTCCGAGTTCACCCGGAACGCCGGATCGGGCATGGTCCCCGCGTGGCTCCGCTCGTCGATCCGGCTGGTCGTGGCCGGGATCGTCCTGGCCTGGCTCCTGACCGTGGACGGCCCCCGGACGGTCCGCGGCTGGCTCGTGCGATCGAGGCATTCGGCCGTGATCCTCCGCGCCCTGGCCGCCGGGATCGAGCAGGGCCAGCCCTTGCCGGACCTCCTGGACCGGGTGGCCGAGGACTATCCCAAGCGGTGGGTCCGGGCCCGGCTCAAGCGAGCCGTGGGGCGGGTCCGCCAGGGCGAGGACTGGGCCGACTCCCTCCGCCGGACCTCCCTGATCCGCCGAGGGGACGCCGCGTTGCTCCAGGCCGCCGCCCGCGCCGGGAACCTGGCGTGGGCGCTCCGCCAGGTCGCCTCCTCGGCCGAGAGGCGGACGACCTACCGCCTCCAGGCCTTCGCCCAGGTCGTCCAGCCCCTGATGATCGCCGCGTTGGGGGCGATCGTCCTGTTCTTCGGCCTGGCCTATTTCCGACCCCTGGTCACGGTCCTCGAATCCCTCGCGGGGCCTCAGCTATGACGACCCGGAAGCCCCGCCGACGGGGCGTCTTCCTGACCGAGACGATCGCCGCCGGGGTGGCCGTCGCCGCCGCGATGGCGATCACCCTCCAGTTGCTCTCGTTGACCCTGGCCGTCCGCCGGGACCTCGAACGCCGGGGCTGGGCCCGCGAGGAGGCCGCCAACCTGATGGAACGGCTCTCGGCCGTCCCGTTCGACACGCTCTCGACCGACTCGGCCCGAGCCCTGGCCTCGCTCTCGCCGCCGGCCGCGTCGGTCCTTCCCGGAGGGCGGGTCGAGGTCAAGGTTTCCGAGGCGAAGATCGCCGAGGGGGCCGTCTTGAAACGAATCAACCTGGCGATCGTCTACCGGGGCCCCTCGGGCCGCGAGGAATCGCCCGTGAGGCTGGCCGCCTGGGTCGCCCGGCGGGGGGAGGGCCGATGATCGCCCGACATTCCAACCGCCGCCGAGGCGCCACGCTCGTCGAGGTCATGGCGATGATGGCCGTCCTCCTGATCGTCATGGCGATGGTGGCCCTGTTGATCGAGACCTTGCTGAAGGTCGAGACTTCGGGCCGGCAGGCGATCGGCGCCGAGGGGGTGATCTCGAGGGTCTCCGGGGCGTTCCGCAAGGACGTCCGCGCGTTCCCCCGGGCCGAGCTCGCCGGGACGACGTTTTCCTTGCTGGGCGACCCCGCGAATCGCTCGGTGGAATACACGATCGAGACCGATGCGGTCCTCCGCCAGGAATTCGCCGGCAAGACCCTCGTCCGCCGGGAGAAATTCGCGCTGTCGAAGCGGTCGGCCCCTCGATTCGAACGGTTCGAATCCTCGGGGAAGCCCCTCTGGTCGCTGGTGTTCGACCGGAGGGCGAGGAAAGGGGAGCGAGAGTCGATCGCCCGGCCGTTGCGGGTCGAGGCGGCCCTCGGGGCCGACCTCCGGTTCGCCCCGGGCGGGGAGGGGTCGCGATGAGGCCCGACCGACGCCGAAGAGGCGTGGCGATGGTCGCCGTCCTGGCGTGCCTGACCCTCCTCGCCATGGTCTTTTTCACGCTGATGAGGCAGGGGTCGGCCGGCAAGAGGCAAGCCAGGGCCGAGGAAGACCGCCTGATGGCCGGATGGCTCGCCGAGTCCGCCCTGGACCGGGCCTGGGCCCGCTTGAGGCTCGCGGCCGACTACCCCGGCGAGACCTGGGACGTCCCGGCCGAGGAGATCGGCGGTCGGGACGCCGGCCGGGTGGTCATCGCCGTTCAAGCCGTCCCCGGCCAGCCCTCGAACCGCCTCGTGACCGCCCGAGCCGATTTTCCCCTCGACGCCACCCGCCGGGCCCGGCAAAGCCGGTCCGCGACGTTTCATGTGGATTCTTCACCTCCCGGAGGCCCGCGATGACCGCCCGACCGACTCCTCGCCCGTCCCGGGCATTCACCTTGATCGAGCTCCTGGTGGTGATCGCCATCATCGGCGTCCTGATCGCCCTGTTGCTGCCGGCGGTCCAGGCGTGCCGGTCGGCGGCCCGGAGGATGAACTGCGTGAGCAACATGATGCAGGCGGCCATCGCCCTGGAGAACTACGAGAGCAGCTTCGAGAGCCTGCCGCCCGGAGTCGTCAACGCCTCGAGCCCGATCTCCAACACCAAGTCCGGCTATCACATGGGTTGGATGGTCCAGGTCCTGCCCTTCCTGGACCAGAAGCCGGCGTTCAACCACACGAACTTCGCGATGGGCGTTTATGCGCCGGAGAACACCAGCGTCCGCTCGGTCCTGATCGCCTCGTATCTCTGCCCGGCCGACCCCGAGGCCCGGACGCCCTCGGCCGAAGGGCTGGCCCGATCCAGCTTCGTCGGCTGCCACCACTCCGTCGAGGCCCCGATCGCCGACACGAACGATGGCGTCCTGTACCTCAACAGCCGGGTTCGCACCGAGGACATCGAGGACGGCGCCTCCCAGACGCTGCTCTTCGGCGAAGCCAAGACCGAGTCGGGAACGCTGGGCTGGGCCTCGGGCACGAGGGCCACGCTCCGCAACACCGGAACGGGGGTCAACGGCCTGCCTCCGCTGGTCTCCAAGGCCAACACGGACCCCGTCGGCGGCTTCTCCAGCTACCACGCCGGAGGGTCCAACTTCGCGTTCTGCGATGGCTCCGTGCGCTTCCTCAAGAATACGACGAATTCGAACATCCTCGGCAAGCTGGCGAACCGCAAGGACGGCCAGCTCCTCAGCGACGGTTCTTTCTGAGGGCTCGGACCCACGCCGGGTGGCATGCCCACGTCTTCGTGGGCATGTCTTCGGTCAGGTTTGAACCGAAGACATGCCCACGAAGACGTGGGCATGCCACCCAGAAGGGAACCCTCGGGGGGCGTTCAATCACCGCCCGAGGGTTCGGCGAGCTTCTTTCGGGCCTCGTCAAGCCTTCGGAGGACCTCGGCGGCGTGCTCGTCCTTGGGGAACTCCTTCGCGGACTTCTCGAAGACGTCCACGGCGTCGGTCCACCGGCCGAGGAGTCCGTAGACCTTGCCCGCTTCCAGGAGGGCCAGGGCCCGCCACTCGGGGGAGCGATAGGAGAGGTCCGTCTTGTGGAACTCGCGGAGGGCCTCGTTGTAGTTCTTTTGATGCAAGTACGTCTCGCCCCTCATCCACTGGGAGCGGGCGGCGAGGTCCGAGCGGGGGGCGGCGGCGATCGCGGCGTTGAAGGCGAGCCGGGCCTCGTCGAACCGGGCCCTCATCTGGAGGCACCGGCCCCGGGCATAGTCGAGCTCGGCCATCTGGGCGAGCCGGGGCTGGTCTTTCTTGAGCGCGTCGGCCTCCGAGAGCGCATCGTCCCAGCGTTCGGCGGCGATCAGGCATTCGACCCGTCTCAGGCGGGCCAGGGGGGCCCATTTCGCCGATTCGGGGCCGGTCTCGGCGGCGATGGCCGCGAATTTGGCCTCGGCCGTCGCGGGGTCTCCGGCCTTCAGGGCGGCCTCGGCCTGGCCGAACCGGGCCTCGGCGGCGTGGGGGCCTTGGGGGAAGTCCTTCGCGAGCCGATCGAACCGCCGGGCCGCCGCCGGGGCGTCCCCCCGGGCCAGCTCGATCCGGGCGAGGCGGAGCAGGGCGGCCTGGACGAGCTCGAGATCGGCCTTCGACCCCTCGGCGACCACCGGTTCGAGCAGGGCCGCGGCCTCCTCGGGCTTGCCCGAAGCCGCGAGCGACTCGCCCAGGAACACGCGGGCGTCGGCGCCTCGGGGGCCGTCGCCGAACTCGTCGAGGACGCGACGGAACGCCGAGTCGGCCTCCGCCGGCTTGCCCGAGTCGTGCAGGGCCCAGCCGTATTCGACGAGGATCTCGTCGAGGGCCGTCGTTCCGGGCTCGGCCTTCGGGTGGGCCTCCAGATACCGGGCGAACGCGGAGGCCGCCTCGGCGGGCTTGTTGAGTTTCGCCAGGAGACGGGCCCCGGCCAGCCCGGCGGGATCGGCCTGCGGCGATTTGGGATACTTCTCGCGGACGATCCCCAGGGCGGCGAGCGCCTCGTCGGCCTTGCCGGACGCCTCCAACGCCCGGGCCCGGGCCAATGCGGCGTCGGGGGCGAGCGGGTCGTCGGGCGCGGCCTCCAGCAGGGCGGCGAACGTCCCGGCGGCGGCATCGGGATGGCCGCCTCGCAACTGGCTCCAGCCGAGGCCGGACAGGGCCCGGGCCGACCATTTCGCCTCCTTCGCCTCGACGACCGGGCCGAACAGGGCGGCGGCATCGTCGAACTTCTCGGCGTCCAGCGCCTTTTCGGCGAGGATCAGGCGGGTCCGGGCCAGCGATTCACTCTTCGGCCAGCCTTCGGCGAGCCGATCGAGGGCGGCCCTTGAGGCGTCGTCCTGGCCGAGCTCATGACGAGCCAGGGCGAGATACGCCAGCGCCTGGGCGGCTTCGTCCCCCTTGGGCCGGGAGGCGAGGAAGCCGTCGAAACTCTCGGCCGCCTCGGCGTACTTCTTCGCCTCGAACCGATTCAGGGCCAGGGCGAACCGGGCGTCGGCCGCCGAGGAAGAGCCCGGATCTTTGGCCAGCGACGCCATGACCTCCGCCGCTTTCTCCGCCTGGCCGTCGGCCTTGTAGGCCAGGCCGAGCGCGAAATTCGCCGAGTACGCCACCTCCGGCCCCGGCCGGTCTTCGGCCAGGAGGGCCCGGAAAATCGCGATCGCCTCGCGAGGATGACCCGAGGTCCTGGCCGCCTGGCCCAGGATCAGATGAGCGTCGGCCCGCAGGGGGCTGCCGGGGAACCGCCGGCCGAACTCCTCGTCGAGGGCGGGCACGGCGGCGAAATCGCGGAGTTCCAGCGCGGCCCTCATGGCCCGGACCATCGCCGAGGCCGCCCAGGAATCCTCGCCCCGGGCGACCTGGAGGAACCGCGTCCGGGCGTCGTCGAGCTTGCCGAGGGCCTGGAGCGCCTCGGCCGATCGGTACTGGAGGCGGGGGGCCCAGGGGGAATCGGGATGGCGGCGGATCGCCTGGTCGCAGACCGCCAGGGACTCGGCCGGCTTCTTCGCGTCCCGGAGCGACCCGGCCAGGGCCAGGGCCGAGGGCGGCGCGATCCCCCGATTGCCCGTCTCGGCCAGCGGGGCGAGGATCGCCTGGGCCTCGTCGCGACGGCCCAGGCGGATCAGGGCCTCGGCCTTCCTCAACCGGGCCTCGGCGACGACCGAGGGCGGGGCGTTGGGCGCGTCCACGGCGTCATACGCGGCGATCGCCTCGACCATCTTTCCCTGAGCGGCGAGGCCCTGGCCCATCTGGAATCGGGCCCGGGCCGAGTATTCCGGGTCGCCGCCGCGGGCGAGTTCCGCCAGGGTCTGGCTCGCCGAGGCGCCGTCCCCCAGGTCGGCCAGGGCCTGGGCCAGGTGGAGCCGGGACCAGTTGGCCAGCCGTCCGTTGGGGTCTTTGGCCAGGGCCGTCTCGTAGGCGGCCTTCGCCGAGGCCGGGTCATTCAGGCCGAGGCAGGAGTCCCCCAGCTCGGGCCAGGCGGTGTCTCGATGGGCCCCGTCGGGGTATTTCTCGGTGTAGGCCGAGAGGGCCTTCCGCGCGGCGGGGTAGTCCTTCATCAGATACGCGGACTCGCCCAGCCGGAACAGGGCGGTCGGGCGCCGGGATGGTCCGGGGCGAGGCGGAGGAACTCCTCGAACTCGGTCCTCGCCCCGGCAAACTTCTGCTGGAACAGGAACGCCCGTCCGAGGCCGAAGTGGGCCTCGGCCGCCTCTCGAGGCGGGAGCGCCGCCTTCAGGAGCCGGGCGAATTCCTCGGCCGCCAGGTCATACCGACGGTCCCTCAGCAGCCGGTTGGCGAATTCCAGGGACTCGGGGGCCGCCGGGTCATCCGCCCGGAGGGTCCCCGCGATCCCCGGACCGAGCAGGAGGAAGGCGCCGAACCCGAGGACAACGTCCCGGACTCGCAAGGGCTGGCCGATCGGCATGGGTCCGTCTCCCGGGACTGCGGCGAGGTGGGGCGATCCGACCGCGACGGGTCGATCCGACCCCTCCGTCGCCATCCTATATACCTACCGAGGGGGTCGGCCCGCCCTCAATTCCGATCCTCGGGCCTCCGGAATTTGGCCCCTCATCGGAATCTATCGGCTAAACTCGCTTGATCCCCCGGCCCACCGGCGATTCTTGACCGGGATTCCTTTCCCACGGCGCGGAGATTGCCCAAATTTCGGAAAATCCCTTGCGAGGGGGCGGATCGTGCGGTAATCTCCGGTCAGGTCATCCAGTTTCCAGAGATTCTGCAAAATTCCCAAAGCCCCCAAGCGGCGATGCCGTATCTTTGAGGGAACCCCGGTCGGCGTCGGTTACATGGGTCCGATGCGGGTCCGTTGGGCAGAGTTTGTCCGCAATCACCAGGAGTGACCCCGATGATCAGCCGTCGCGTTTTGGGCGCCGTGGCCGCCACGTTCGCCCTCGGCCTGGGCTCGGCTCAGGCGCAGACCGCCCAGACCCCGGGCAAGACGATGCCCGAGGCCCAGGCCCCGACCAAGACCATGCCGGCCGCCGTCGCCCCGACCAAGGCGATGCCGGTCGCCCAGGCCCCGACCAAGACCATGCCGGCCGCCGTCGCCCCCACGAAGGCGATGCCGGTCGCCCAGGCCCCGACCAAGACGATGCCGGCCGCCGTCGCCCCGACCAAGACGATGCCGGCGGCCCAGGCCCCGACCAAGACCATGCCGGCCGCCATCGCCCCCGCCAAGACGATGCCGGCGGCCCAGGCCCCGACCAAGACCATGCCGATGACCCCGGCCAAGACCCTGCCGGAGTCCCAGGTCCAAGTTAAGTAATCGGACTCGCCCAGCGGATGGCGGCGGAAGAACGATCCATGACCAAGCCCCGCCCGGATTTCGGGCGGGGCTTTTTTCGTCGCCCGCGCCGATCGCCCGCCGGGTCGGCCGGTATGCTCTGGCCATCTCGCTCGAGACGGGTTAGATTGGGCGGGAAGAGGCCGTCGGGCCCGCGATTCGCGGGGCATCGAACCGAGGGCGAACCCCCCGACGGACCCCCAGGGTGGACGATCGCCCTCGGCCCCCCCGTCCCTCCCGAACCGCCCCGGTCCCGACGAGGACCGGCCCGTGCCGGCCCGAGGCTCTCGGGCGGACGGCCCGAGGCCCGTCTCTCCCGGTGGGGCGGCATCGTCCGATTCGATCGATCGAGTGACGTCCCGCCTTTGTCCCGTCTTGTCGCGAGCCACGCGGAAGGAGCGATCGCCCGCCATGAGGATCTACGTCGGTAACCTTGATTATTCGATGACTTCGGACGACCTGCGGGCCCTGTTCGAGCCGTTCGGCGAGGTCGCCTCGGCCGAGGTCCAGGTCAAGAGCCGGACCGGCCAGTCCCGGGGCTTCGGCCTGGTGGAGATGCCCAACGACGTCCAGGCCGACGCCGCCATCGCCGCCTTGAACAACGCCGATCACCGAGGGCGACCGCTGACGGTCAACGAATCCCGACCCCGCCGGACCGTCCGCGACCAGTACGCCGGCGGCTGGTTCGGCTCGGGCCGCTGATCTCGGCGCCTCGCGGCCGGTTTCCGCCCGAGCCGGGCCCGGAGCCGGGCCCGCTGCTCGCGCGGCCGAAGTCCCGGCGTCGCCCGGCCTTCGGGCCCCTTCGAGGCGACGATCTCCGACCCTCTCCCTCGATCGACTCGGGGGAGGGGGCTTCTCCCGACCTCGCTCCCCCCATCACTTCTCGGGCCCTGGGCCTTCCTCTAGCCCCCTCGCGAGGCCGCGCGGATCATGGCCACTTCCGATCGGGATCGTGAACGCGAACGCAACCTGGCCGTCTTCGTGGATCTGGAGAACCTCGCCATGGGGTTCCAGAACCAGCGCAAGGCGAAATTCGAGATCCAGAAGGTCCTGGAGCGGCTCGTCGAGAAGGGCAAGCTCATCGTCAAGAAAGCCTACGCCGATTGGAGCCGCTACCAGGCCTATACCGCCCCGTTCCACGAGGCGGCCATCGAGCTGATCGAGATCCCCAAGCGCAGCCTGACCGGCAAGAACTCCGCCGACATCCGGCTCGTCGTCGATGCCATGGACCTGGCCTGGAGCAAGTCCCACGTCGATACCTTCGTGATCGTCTCCGGCGACAGCGACTTCTCCCCGCTGGTCTCCAAGCTCAAGGAGAACGGCAAGCACGTGATCGGCCTGGGGATGAAGGGATCCACCTCCGAGCTGCTCCGCGACAACTGCGACGAGTTCATCTATTACGAGGACCTCGAACGCCAGGAGCAGGACGACCAGGAGATCGTCACCCAGATCGATTCGTCCTTGCCCGAGAGGAAGCGCGAGGTCTATACCCTGCTGGTCGAGGCGTGCAACGCGCTGCGTCGCGAGAATCATGAAGTGCTGTACGCCTCGATGATCAAGGACACGATGAAGCGCAAAAAGCCGTCGTTCGACGAGAGCTATTACGGCTATCGCAGCTTCACGCACCTCCTGGAAGACGCGGACAACGCGGGCCTGGTCGATATCGAGCGGAACCCCAAGAGCGGGACGTACATGGTCACGCGGTTCGGCGAACGGGAGTCGCCCCGGACGTCGCCCGAGCGCCCGGGTCGCCGCCCGAACCGGATGGGTCACCGCGACCGCCCCGAGGACGTCCGCTGAACCCTCGCCCCGCGGCCGGGCCCGGATGACCTCGGCTCGGGTGGCCGGGGCCCGGCCGCGATGGGGCCGGGCCCCGGCGGACCCGAGGCCCAGGCCGAGCCGCTGCCCTGTGGCCCCGGGGCGACCGACCGGGTAGTCTGGGCTTTTCCCCTCGCGGCGCCTCGGTCGCGACGCTGGGCCCGCGCCGCCGCCCGAGCCTCTCCCCGTCGCGACTTCCCCTCGCGTTCCCGTCCGTGGAGACCGCCCCATGTCCGAAGGATTCGACGATCCGCTCCCCATCGACCCTCCCCACGACCCCCCTCCGGCCGTCCCGCCCCGCCCGCCGGCTCCGGCCGTGACCGCGGTCCGGGCCCCCGTCGCGCCGCCCGTCGAGGAAGCGGCGGGCCGATCGATCTTCCCGGCCGTCCTCGGCGTCCTGTTCCTCGGGGCGATCGTCGGCTCGGTGGTCATGGAACGCATGCCCGCCCCGCCGGCCCAGGCGGCTCAGACGACGACGGCCTCCGAGGCCTCGACCTCGACGCCCCCGAAGACCGAGTCGGCGACGCCCCCGGGGGGAGACGACGTCAAGGCCCTCCAGGCCCGGGTCGAGGAGCTGACCAAGAAGCTCGACGCCATGCCCAAGCCCGAGCCCGCCCCGGACCTCAAGCCGATCCAGGACAAGCTCGACACGCTCAGCAAGGCCGTCGAGTCCTCGGGCGACGCCCCGAAGAAGGTCGAGGAGATCGTCGGCATGCTCCCGACGATGGAGAAGGAGCTCGCCGCGGTCAAGGCCGAGAACGAGGCGCTCAAGGCCCAGGTCGCCGCCCTCGACGACAAGATGAAGGCCATGCCGGCCCCGACGACCTCCCCCGCCGCGAATCCGGCCGAGGCCGCCAAGCCCGCTCCTCCGGCCATGTCCGAATCGCTGACCGAGGGCGTCGCCCTGTTCAAGCAGAACAAGTTCGCCGACGCCCTGACCGCCCTGAAGAAGGACCCGAAGGACGCCCGGGCCCTCGATTTCGCCGCGCTGGCCAGCGGCTTCGCCACCAACAACTGGAAGGGAGAGGCCGTCGAGCTCGCCACCCAGGGCGTCCAGGCCGAGAAGGCCGGCAGCCCGCCCAAGCCCGAGATCGACGCCGCCTTCGCCGGCCTGACCGACGCCCAGGGCAAGGCGTGGCTCGACTTTTACCGCAAGGTCGCCGCCAAGTGACCGCAGCCGATCCTCGGCGGAGGGTATGGGCTACTCGTGCCGGAGGGCGTCGATCGGGTTGAGCAGGGCGGCCTTGACCGCCGGCAGCAGCCCGAACGCGACGCCCGTCCCGGCCGAGATCCCGAAGCCGAGGATCACGGCCCACGTCGGGACGATGATGTCCACCATCCTCGGGTGGAGGCTCGCCAGGGTGCTCACGCCATAGCCCAGGCCGATCCCGACCCCTCCGCCCAGGAGGCTCAGCACGACCGCCTCGGTCAAGAACTGCAAGAGGATGTCCCGCCGCCTCGCCCCCACGGCCTTCCTCAGGCCGATTTCCCGGGTGCGCTCGGTCACGCTGACCAGCATCACGTTCATGATCCCGATCCCGCCGACGAGCAAGGAAATCCCCACGATCCCCGCCAGGACGACCGTGGCGATCAGGCTCATGCTGTTGAACGCCGCGAGGATCTCATCCTGGGTGCGGATCTGGAAGTCATTGGGCTGATAGGCCGACAATCCGTGGCGACGGCGCAACAGGTTGATGATCTGCGCCCTCGCCTCGGGCACTTCGGGCTCGGAGGTCGCCTGGGCCGTGAACGCCAGCTTCCTCCGGGAGGTCGGGTACATCTTCAGGGCGATCGTATAGGGGATTAAAACGATGTTGTCCTGGCTGTCGCCGACGAGCGACCCTTTCTCGGCCAGGATGCCCACCACGCGGAACCTCTGGCCCTGGATCAGGAGGGTCTGGCCCAGGACGTCGTCCTCGGCCTCCAGCTTTCGGAGCACCTCCCGGCCGAGGAGGCAGACGTGGTGGGCGCGTTCCACGTCCACCACCGAGAACGGCCGCCCCTCCTGGACCGGGAAGTTGCGGATCGCGTGGTACGACGCCGCCACGCCTTCCAGCGGCACGTCGATCTCCTGCCGTCCCAGGCTCAGCCGGACCGCCGGGCGGCGGATCAACGGCGAAATCTCCTTCAGGGCCGAGCACTGCCGGGTCACGGCCTCGATGTCGTCCACGGTCAGCTCGACCCGGCCCAGCGTCTTGCCCGCGTCCCCCGGAGGCCGATACGGCCAGACCCACATGGCGTTGGTGCCGAGACCCTGGAGGAAGTCGGCCACATACGTCGTGAACCCCCGGACGACGCTCACCACCGTGATCGTCGAGGCCACGGCGATCACGATCCCCAGGACCGTCAGCGCCGAGCGCATCTTGTTCGAGACCAGTTGTTCCAGCGCCGTCCGGACGTTCGCGAGGATCAGCATGGAGGCGCCTCAGCCAAAGATCAAAGGATAGGCGATCAAGAGCGCGATATTCGCCAGCCAGAGCCCGCCGAGGACCAGGCCGAAGGCGTCCGGCCGGCGGATTCGGAACCGCCCGATCAGGGCGAGGAGCACCCAGGCGCCCAGGACGCGCCGGGCACGCGGAATTCCAGGGCGTTGCGGAGGTCATAAGACAGGGCAGGAGGGCCCGCGAAGGTCGGCCTCCCGCTCAGGCACTGGAGGAGGGCCGAGATCCCTCCCACGATCACCGCGACCGTCACGGCGAGCGCCCCGGGACGCCTCAGAGACCGCCCCCGGCTGGCGATCGCGGCTCGGAGGGTCGGGGCCGCCGCGCCCAGGGTGATCGGGCCGAGGACGAAGGCCGAATCGTGCCAGAACCGCCGGAACGGCCACTCCCCGGCCGAGGCCCAGCCCGCCGCCGGGACCGGCCCCGCCGGCTTCGGCTCCATCCGAAGGAACTGGGCGTCCGCCCAGGCGGCCGCGAACCCGCCCGCGACCAGGGCCGCGATCACGCAAGACAGGTCCAGGAGCACGGCGATCCGGCGGAGACGGTCGGCCACGGGCGATCCCTCAAGACATCCACGACACGAGCTTCTGGAGCCACGGCAGGAGGAACGGACCGATCAGGACCACCAGCCAGTACGCCCCGAGGAGCCGGCCCAGGCGGTCGATCCAGTGGGGCTCGGCCCGCCATCGACGCATCAGGATCAAGGCGAGCCACGCCCCGGCGACCGAGGCGGCCGTCCACGAGGTGATCAGGAGCCAGACCTGCTCGAAGGCGTCGGGCCTCCGGAACCCCGGCCGGTGGCGGACCGCCGCGAACCACGCCAGCCCGGGAAGGAGCGAGGCGATCCCCGCCATCCCGGCCGCGAACCCCGGACCCCGGGCCAATCGGCGGATCGAGGGCCTCGGGGGTTCGAACCTCAAGGCCACCAGGGCCGCCATCATCGGCACCGCCACGCACGAGATCGGCCCATAGAGCCACGAGAACAGCCGGATGACCCAGAGGCCGCGCTCGCCTCTCATCTGCTGCTGGGCGAACGCCATCGCCCGGACGAACCCCGGCCAGTAGGCGTTGACCAACCACGCCGCCACGGCCGACGCCGCCACCAGGATCATCCCGTCGGAGATCGAGAACCGCCGCCGGATCGGCGACGGAGTCCGGGGGCTCATGAGGCCGCCTCCCCCGCCAGCACGGGCTCGACGGCCACATCCGATTCCACCCGCCCATCCCGAATCCGCACGATCCGCCGGCACTTCGCCGCCACGTCGGGCTCGTGGGTGACGACCACGATGGTCTGCCCCTCGCGATGGAGCTCGGCGAACAGGGCGAGGATCTCGTCGCCGGTCTGGGTGTCCAAATTGCCCGTCGGTTCGTCGGCGAGGATCAGGGACGGCCTCTGGACCAGGGCCCGGGCGATCGCCACTCTCTGCCTCTGCCCGCCGCTCATCTGGTTGGGGCGATGGTCCATCCGGTCGGCCAGGCCGACCCGCCGCAACGCCTCGATCGCCCGCTTTCGGGGCTCGGGGACCCTGGTGTACGTGAGCGGCAACTCGACGTTCCTCAGGGCCGTCTGCCTCGGCAGGAGCTCGAAGGTCTGGAAGACGAAGCCGATCTGCCGCCCCCGGACCCGGGCGAGCTCCGATTGCGGGAGCCGGGCCACGTCCCGGCCGTCGAGCCAGTACTTGCCGGACGTCGGCACATCCAGGAGCCCGAGGATATTCATCAAGGTCGATTTGCCCGACCCCGACGGCCCCATGATCGCCACCAGCTCGTTGTCGCCGATCGCCAGGTCGACGCCGCGAAGCGCATGGACCGTCTCGGCCGCCATCCGGTATTCCTTGGCGATCCCTTCCAGGCGGATGATCGCGCCGCCGCCGTCTCCGGCTCCGGGCTTCTCGTCGAGGTCCGCGCTCGATGATCCCTCCGGCCCGAGGGTCCGCCAGACGACCAGGCCGACCAGGACGAGGCTCCCGACGACCACCACCGCCGTCAGCACCACGATCGACGCGAACGCCGGCTCGTAGTGGCCCGAGTCGATCGCCTTCCGGCCCCGATCGTACCGCCAGGCCGACCACCCGCAGAACGCCGTGCCGATCAGCAAGAACACGACCCCGCTGACCAGGAACTCATGCCCCGAACGGAACCGGACCGTCTGGGCGCCCATCGCCACTCCGGCCGCCGCGATCTGGCGGAGGAACAGGCCCATCCTCGCCAGGACGAACCCCAGGCCGATCAGCCCCAGGGACGTCCGGACCCAGGCCAGGAACGTCCGCTCATTGGCCAGGTGGTCGCGGGTCCGGTTTGACGAGGAGCTTGCGGGTTCCACGGCGGAAAACTCTCCCTTAAGCCGAGTGGGGTCGTTCCCGGGTGGCATGTCTCCGAAGACGTGAGCATGCCGCCCGGGAACATCCTCCGAAGGGAAGACACCGGCCGCGACGATCGCGACGGCCGGGCGGTCGGTTCCTCGGATGCGAGGCGTGACGGTCGGGCGAGGTCGGTCCTCGTCGGAATCCCGCGCCGGGCGGCCTCTCCGTGCTAGCGTTGAGGGTTCCGCTCGGAAACTCAACGGAGGGGAATCCCATGCGGCGAATCCTCGGGACGGTGGCGGTGGCGGTCGGTCTCTGGGCGGCGGGCGGGTCGGGCGCCCGGGCCCAGTATCTCATGCCCGGGGACGCGGCCGGGTTCGGCCGATACGGGATCTCCAATGGCAAGGGCTACAGCGTGAACACGCCGAGGGGCGTGGGCTACTATACCGGCCTGTACTACCCGACCGACAACCAGGGGCCGTCGGCCTACTACGACCCGATCTGGTCGAGCCTCAACGGCCGGCCGAAATTCCCGAACAATCGCGACTGGTCGTTCTCGCCCCCGTGGTCGGCCAACTACCGCCAGGGCCAGGCCCGGCCCAGGCTGATGGCCCGGTTCCGGCACGAGGGCGAGTGAGCTCTCGAGGATCAAGACGGCCGTCCCTCCGGCTCGGTGCCGACCTTCGCCGGGGTCACGGGGTGGCCGTCCTTGAGCTCGTCCAGGGCGCGGAAGGGGCCGACGATCACGCGGTCCGTCGGCGCCAGGCCCGAGAGGATCTCGACGCGGTTCTCGTCGCTGATCCCGGTCTCGACCGGCCGCGCCCGGGCCGCTCCGTTCTCGACGACGAAGACGATCGTGACGTACCGCGCCTCGGCATCTCGCGCCTTCTCGCGGAAGCCCGCGAGGTTTTTCGCCGCCCATTCGCGGACGGCCGGGCTGTCCGGCAGGTCTTTGCGGCGGCGGTGGACGACGGCCTGGACCGGGATTCCGAGGACGTCGTCGGCCCTCTTGACCTCGATCTCCACCGTCGCCGTCATCTCCGGCCGGACCGCGTCGCCGTGGGACGAGCCGACCGTCACCAGGGTCTCGAAATACACCACCTCGTCGGTCTTCTTCCCCTTCGGCGCCACGCGATCGACGGTCCCGGGGATCGGCCGGGCGGGGTCGGCCTGGAGATAGACGCGGCTGACCTGCCCCCGGCGGACGAGGGGGACGTCGGTCTCGTCCACCTCGGCCCGGACCTGCATCCGCGACAGGTCGGCCACCGTCATCAGGACCGTCCCCGGCAGGTTCGTCGTCCCGGCGATCACGACCTCGCCGACCTCGACCTCGCAGCCCGAGACCACGCCGTCGATCGGGGCGCGGATCTCGGTGCGGTCGAGGTCTTGCTGGCTCGTCCGCCTCATGGCCTCGCTCTCGCGGAGCTCGTTGCGGCAGACGTTCACGGCGGCCTCGGATCGGGTCATCGCCGATCGGGCGTCGGCCAGCTCGGTGGGCGTGGCCACGCCCCGGAGCGAGAGCTTGGCCGATCGGTCCACGTCGCGAGACGCCTTGTCGCGGTCGGATTCGGCCTGGGCGATCGCGGATCTCAGCCTCTCGATCCTCGCCAGCATCGAGTCCAGCCGGGCCCGGGCCTCGGTCTCCTCGAGCTTCACGAGCAGGTCGCCCTTCTTGACCGTGTCGCCGTCCTTCACGCGGACCTGCACGACCCGGCCGACGATCTGCGAGGCGATCTCCGCCTCGTCGACCGGCTCGACCACGCCGGGGGCGATCACCGTCTGGACGATCGGCCCGCGGACGGCCGACTCGACGGCCACCTCGCGAGGGGGCGGCTTGACGAGCTGCCAGTCGATCGTCATGGCCCTCGGGTCGCGCCCGAGGTTGGCCGCGGCGACGACCCCCACCACCACCACAACGGCCATCGCGGCCAGGAGCGAACGTCGCATCGGTCGCCTTTCTGATTGCAAACGATCAGACCTCGGGCAAGAGCGACAGCCGCATCCCCGCGCCGACCACCAACGCCGCCATCATCCGCATCACCGACTCACTCATCCACAGCGTCCCGCAGATCAGGAAGGCCGAGACCGGCCCGACCTGCCTCCGGCGGACGCCCCCCCAGGCGATCGCCAGCCAGCCCATCAGGGCGAAGGCGTCGAGCTGGCGCATCACGACGACCTCGGCGGCCTGATGCTCGCCCGGCCCGAGCAGGAGGGCCGCCGAGGTCTCGATCTCCGGCCGCTTCA
Source organism: uncultured Planctomycetota bacterium (assembly GCA_963737655.1). Taxonomy (GTDB): domain Bacteria; phylum Planctomycetota; class Planctomycetia; order Isosphaerales; family Isosphaeraceae; genus JAQGHR01. The sequence goes on from CAVTTN010000002.1 coordinate 2,051,922, forward strand.
GGAAGAGGGTCAGCCCGAGCCTCACGGCCAGCCCGAGCACCCAGAACCCCTGGGCGGCCGAGCACGCCGCCAGGCCCCGAGAAAACCCGATCGGCCGGCCCGTCATCGCGGCGATCCCGGCGAACGCCACGGCCGCCAGGCTCGCCCGGAGGATCAGCCCGAGGGGCTCGAACCCCAGGTCGCCGAGGATTTCCAGGGCCGACCAGAAGACGCGCGAGTCCCTCTGGAGGCCGATCGCCTTGCGAACCACGTCGTCGGGCTGCTCGCCGACGCCTCGCGACTCCGCCCGGCCCGCGCCCTCCTCGACGGCCGAGGAAACCTCGGTCCCCCTCGCCCCGGCGACCCAGAGAGACGCCTGCATCAGCACGGTCAGCGCGATCCATCCGGCCAGGATCGGCCCCGCCGCCACCGATCGACCCTCCGTCGGTTCGCTCGCCACGTCGCCAGGCCCTCCGCCGCATCGCCGCCCTCGTCCCGAAGCGCTTCGGCCCCGCCGGCCGTCATTCTCGCAAATCTCGCCGGATCGCCCAAGTCCGGCTTCGATACCCGTCGCCGACGGCCCGGGTTTCGACCTGGTGAGGGTCGCCTCGCCAGGGTCTTGCAATCGTTTGGCCCTCGTGCCATAGTTCACGAGCCTCCGACCGGGCCTGGCGAGAACGGCTGCGGTCGGCCCGAGCGATCCCCGGCGAGACATCGGCGATGACGACCCCTCCGTGGCAAGTTTGGCTCTACGTGGCCGCGGTGCTGATCCCCCTGGGGGCCTTCGTCGTCGAGCTCCTGCTCCTCCGACTCCTCGGCAAGCTCAACGCCTATCTCGCGACCGCCGCCATCCTCTCGTCGTTCGTCCTGAGCGTGGTCGGCCTCTCGACGGCCCTGCCCAGCCTCCTCTCTCACGAGAAGCAGGAAGCCCGGGCCGGCGAGGACAAGATCAAGGGCGAGGGGCCGATCGACGCGAAGGGGCATGTCGAGGAACACGCCTCCGCCGAACACGCCGGCCCGCCGGTCTGGGAGGTCGGCTTCGACTGGGTCGCCCTCGGCGGCGGGATCGTCCAGCCCTCCGACGTGATCGCCGAGAAACCCGCGACGGCCCGCCCCCCCCTGATCATCCCGATCCGCGTCCGGATCGACGGCCTCTCGATGATCATGTTCACCATGGTCACGTTCGTGGCCTCGCTGGTGCATCTCTACTCGATCGGCTACATGCACGGCGACAAGCGATACCCGCTGTTCTTCGCCTACCTGTCGCTGTTCTGCTTCTCGATGCTCGGCCTGCTCGCCTCGGCGAACGTCCTGATGGTGTTCATGTGCTGGGAGCTGGTGGGCGTCTGCTCGTACCTCCTGATCGGGTTCTGGTACGAGGAGAAGAAGAACTCCGACGCGGCCAACAAGGCGTTCATCGCCAACCGCATGGGGGACGTCGGGATGCTCGTCGGCCTGGGGATCATCTGGGCCTACTTCGGCACGTTCGACATCGCCACCCTGAACGGCAAGGCGCCGGTGGCGATCCAGGGGAAAGCCGTCGAATACGGCCTGTCGGCCCACGACCTCCGCGACGAGTTCGGCCGGATCACGCAGAGCTCGGCCGGGGGCGAGTCGGTCACGGTCAAGCTGCCCGAGACCGTCGACGGCCAGACGACGCTCGTGCCCCACAAGATCCCGTACTGGCTGCTCGTCCTGGCCGGGCTCGGGATCTTCGCCGGCTGCGTGGGCAAGAGCGCCCAGTTCCCCCTGCACGTCTGGCTGCCCGACGCGATGGCCGGTCCCACGCCGGTCTCGGCGCTGATCCACGCGGCCACGATGGTGGCGGCGGGCGTGTATCTCGTCGGCCGGTTCTACCCGCTATTCACCGACGGCGTCCTCCTCTACATCGCCTACACCGGCGGGATCACCCTGCTGATCGCCGCGACGATCGCCGTCGTGCAGACCGACTACAAGAAGGTCCTGGCGTACTCGACGGTCAGCCAGCTCGGCTTCATGATGCTCGGCCTGGGCGTCGGCGGCTGGGCGGCCGGGCTGTTCCACCTGCTGACGCACGCCTTCTTCAAGGCCCTCCTGTTCCTCGGCGCCGGCAGCGTCTATCACGCCGTCCACACCTACGAGATGCCGGTGCTCGGCGGCCTGCGGAAGAAGATGCCGATCACCGCCTACACGATGCTCGCCGGCACCCTGGCGATCTCGGGCGTGCCGTTCTTCAGCGGGTTCTACTCGAAGGACGCGATCCTCGGCAACGCGCTGTTCCTGGTCCGGCAGAGGCCCGAGCACATGGCCCTGTTCATCCTGCCGGCGGTCGGGGCGCTGCTCACGGCATTCTACATGTTCCGCATGTGGTTCCTGCTCTTCTCGGGCGAGCCCCGGAAGGCGGAGGCCCACGGCCACGATCACGGCCACGCGGCCCCCGGGCACGGACATGGGCACGACGACCACGGCCACGGCAGCCCGGCCGATCACGCCCACGAGAGCCCGCCGATCATGGCCTGGCCGCTGATCGCCCTGGCGATCCCGGCGGTCATCATCGGCTATCCCCTGACCGTGATCCCGATCCAGGAGCCGGTCCTCGAAGCGATGCTCGCCGCCGTCGAGCCGATCGGGGCGGTGGAGCTGGGCTCGGCCAAGTGGCTGGCGATGGGCGGGTCGATCCTGATCGCCCTGGTCGGCATCGCCGCGGCGGCGCTCTATTATTCGCCCCGCAAGCTGCTCAACCCGGCCACCAGCGCCCGCCGCTACTCCTGGGCCTATGACCTGTTCATCCACAAGTGGTATTTCGACGAGATTTACGACGCCCTGCTCGTCAAGCCCACGCTCGCGCTGGCCCGTGGCGTGGCGGCGTTCGACAAGGCGTTCGTCGATGGGATCGTCAATGCCGCCGCCGGCCTGACCGTCGGCCTGAGCAAGTTCGAGGGCTTCTTCGACCGCTTCGCCGTGGACGGCCTGGTCACCCTGGTGTCTCGGCTCGTGTACGTCCTGGGGGACTACGGCCGATCGATCCAGACCGGTCGGCTGAGGAATTACCTGGCCCTGCTCGCCCTGGCCGTCGTCGGCCTGTTCGCGGGCGTCTTCTACTGGATTCAGGCCTGACTCGGCTTCGATCCGCCACCTTGATTCGCACGGAACCAGAGAGCCAGAGAGCCGAGAGACTCACCATGACCGACGCGCTCCTCAAAGACGACTGGCTGCTCAGCCTCCTCTGGGCCGTCCCCCTGGGCGGGTCGCTCCTGGTCCTGCTGATCCCGAAGAAGGCCGAGGGGGCCATCAAGGTCACCTCGCTGGCCGTCACCCTGGTGATGCTGGCCCTCTCGCTCGTCGCCTTCGCCGAGTATACCGGCTCGGGCACGAAGGACGTCGCCTCCGCCCCGCTCCGCCTGAAGGCCGAGAAGAACGCGATCACCTTCGACGGCTCGGGAGTCGTCACCGGCCACACCGACGCCCCGGGAGACCTGGTCGTCCGCCACACCTGGATCCCGTACTTCAACATCCAGTACTACCTCGGCCTCGACGGGATCAGCCTGAGCCTGGTCCTGCTCACCGGGCTGGTGAGCGTCCTGGCGTGCCTGGCGTCGTGGAACATCGAGAAGCACGTCAAGGGCTACTTCTCGTTGTTTCTCCTGCTCAACGCCAGCATGGTCGGCGTGTTCCTCGCGCTCGATCTGTTCCTGTTCTACGTGTTCTTCGAGGTCATGCTCCTGCCGATGTACTTCCTGATCGCCATCTGGGGCGGCGAGAACCGGGAGTACGCGGCGATCAAGTTCCTGCTCTACACGCTGTTCGGCTCGGTCTTCATCCTGGTGGCCATCCTGCTGCTCTACTTCTGGGGCGGGGATAGCTCGGTACTCCCGGCCGGTCCCCAGGTCCGAGCCGGCATCGACGCTTTGGCGACGGCCTCGATGGGCAAGGCCGGCTTCACGGCCCACTCCTTCGACACCGTCTTGCTCACGCAGGTGGCGGCGACCGGATATTACGGCTCGGTCATCCAGCAGTGGATCTTCGGCCTGTTCCTCGTCGGGTTCCTCGTCAAGCTCCCCTCGTTCCCGTTCCACACCTGGCTGCCCGATGCCCACGTCCAGGCGCCGACGCCGATCAGCATGATCCTGGCCGGCGTCCTCCTGAAGATCGGCGGCTACGGGATGATCCGGCTGGCCTGGCCACTTGCGCCGGCCGGCGCGTATTCGCTGTCCTACTTCGTCGCCGCCCTGGGTGCCTTCAGCATCATCTATGGCGCCCTGGCGGCGATGGCTCAAACGGACTTCAAGAAGCTGGTGGCCTACAGTTCCGTGAGCCACATGGGGTATGTGACCCTGGGGATGGCCGTGATGACCCTCACCGGCGACCCGAGGTACTACGCCTACGGGGTCAACGGCGCCATGTTCATGATGATCGCCCACGGGATCACGTCCACGGGCATGTTCTTCCTGGTCGGGGTGATTTATGAACGGGCTCACACTCGCGACCTGAAGAAGCTCGGCGGCCTGTTCAATGTGATGCCGATCTACGGGGCCGTCTCGTTCCTGATCTTCTTCGGGTCGATGGGCCTGCCCGGCCTCTGCGGGTTCGTGGCCGAGGTCTTCGTGGTCCTGGCGTCGTTCAACTACAACATCCCCCTGGCGATCCTCGCCGCGGCGGCGGTGATCCTGACGGCCGGCTACATCCTCTGGACCCTCCAGCGCGTCTTCCTCGGCCGGAACGATCACTACAACGGCCTGCCCGACCTCAGCCTCCGGGAGATGGTCATCGCGGCGCCTCTGGTGATCTTCACCGTCCTCCTCGGCGTGTTCCCCGGGATGCTCCTGGACTGGATGGGGCCGTCGGTGGACGACATGGTCCGCCAGGTCGTCGCCGCCCAGACCGTCCGCTCCTCCCCACCGCCCGAGGCCCCCAAGATCACCCGGGCCGACGCCCCGGCTCCTCGGTAGTGGCCTGTCCATCCTGCCTTCGAGGGGTGGCATGCTTACGTCCCCGTAAGCATGCCACCCGACCTGTCCCCGTTTCTCGGGCGACGTGGTCTGGGAACCCCTGTGACTGATCTTGCCCGGATCGGCCGGAGCGGTTATGGTCCCGCCACCTCGCCCCGGCGACTCATGGCCGGGGGCGGTCGGCCCATCTCATGAATCGGTCCCCGCCGAGGACTTCGCCGGGCCCGATGCGAGTCGCCAGGGAAGGCGATCCTCTCGGGCCCCGTCCGTCTCGCGGCCTCGTGGCCCGACCGACGGCCTCCTCGCTCGCCTCGTCTCAAAGGAGTGGGACACGATGCGGAGCACTTCGCGGATCGCCCCCCGGGCCCTGATCGCCGGGATCGTCGGCCTCGGCCTGGCGGCGTCCCTCGGATCGGCCCAGGCCGGCGACGACCCGCCGCCGGTCGTCGAGAACACGGTCCGCCTCGAGCTCATGATCGCCGGCCTCGGCGCCCAGGGCGCAGGATCGAGATCAAGCCGGCCCACCCGGGCTGCCAGTTCCCGACCGTCACCAAATCCATCCCCAAGGGCCGCGCCGAGATCGTCAAGCTCCCGCCCATCGCCATCGACGCCAGGAGCACGGGCGTCGATCGCGATTGCACGTTCGAAATCACCCTGACCGAGCCGGGCCAGAAGCCCAAGACCTTCCTCCGAGGTCTCCAGTTGACCGCCGCCAGGCCCGGCGAGAAGACCCCCACCAAATCGCTCCAGTGCCGCCTGCCCGCCACGTCGGTCGCCTCGCGAGACGACGCCAAGATCAAGGAACGCCGCTGAATTTCCCGGGGTAAGGCTTGCCTCCCGGGCCGTCCGCCGACGATCATGGCCGGCGCCCCTCCCCGACGTTGGAGAGGGGCGCCGGCCACCTTCGTTCGCGACGGAAACCGCCCCATGTCGGCCGATCGTCGGCTCCTCTCCGAGCGATTCCCCCGCGCCTCGCTCTACTCGCCCGACTGGATCATCGCCGGGGCCAGCGGAGGGGCGAATCCGCTCTGGCTGACCGAATGGCTGGCCGAGGGGCTGGACCTCCGCCCCGGGATGAGGGTCCTGGACCTCGGCTGCGGCCGGGGGCTCTCCTCGATCTTCCTCCGCCGCGAGTACGGCGTGGAGGTCTGGTCGGTCGACCTCTGGTTCCCGCCCGCCGAGAGGCTCGCGAGGATTCGAGACGCCGGGGTCCAGGACGGCGTGTTCCCGATCCACGCCGACGCCCGCTCCTTGCCGTTCGCCCCCGGCTTCTTCGACGCGATCCTCTCGATCGATTCCTATCTCTACTACGGGACGGACGACCTCTATCTCGGCTATCTCGCCCGGCTCGTGAAGCCGGGAGGCCAGATCGGCATCGCCGGGGCCGGGCTCATCCGGGAGATCGATGGCGAAGTCCCCGACGCGCTCCGCGCCTGGTGGGAACCGGGCCTGTGGTGCCTCCATTCGGCGTCCTGGTGGCGCCGGCACTGGGAGAAGACGGAAATCGTGGACGTCGAGATCGCCGACGCCCTCCCCGACGGCTGGAAGCCCTGGCTCCAATGGCATACCACCGCGTTCCCCGACAACCGCGACGAGATCGAGGCGGTCCGGGCCGACGCCGGGCAATTCCTCGGATATGTGCGCATGGTGGGGCGTCGCCGGGCTGATGTGAAGCTGGAAGATCCGATCCAGGCGTTGACCGTCGAATACACGAAGCATCCAATGCTCCGGGACGACGGAGGCCCATGAGGCCCCACCGGGCTGATGCGTCGGCCACGTCCTCGCTCTGGAGGTCATCCTTGGGCCGACTTCCCACCCGACGATTCACCCTGGCCGATGCCATGATCCTGATCGCGGCAATTGCGATCGGGGGGGCCGCATCGCGAGCCTTTCTCGTCTTCATCCATTCGGGGCGACCGGTCTTCGTGCCCGTCATGTCGTGGATCGACTGGGCCATCTGGACTTTGCCCGCGGCTTATCCCCCTCTGCTGGCCGTCGCCGTTGGGCTGATGATCTGTCGATTCAAGCGGCCTCGAACGACCTTCGCTCGGCTCCGTTCCGAGCCGGGTTCGCTGGCCTGCATCGCCTGGATCGGCGTCGCCACGATCCAGGGGGGCATGTTCGGTATCGCCTGTGGGCTGCATTCGGCCTTCCGCCTCAGGAGCGGTCAAATACCCATGCTCCTATGGTTGCCGTACCGCCTGGGAAACGCGGGCGGCATCGCCGTCGCCGCGACCTGGATCGTCCTGGCCGCCACGAGGAGGTGGCGGCCCGACTCGTCCTGGATCGATCGGTCGGGCCGCCTCCTCGGCTCCCTCATGATCGCCCTCCTCGGAGTCGAAAATATGATTTTCTATATATCTCGATGATCCTCTCACGCGAGCAGCGCCTTGACCACCTTCCCGCCGTTGACCGTCAGCCGCTCGTCCCGGCCGTCTCTCGGGAAGGTAAGACGCTTGTGGTCGAGCCCCATCAGGTGGAGGATCGTGGCGTGGAGGTCGTGGACGTGGACCGGGTCGTCGACGGCCCGGAGGCCGAATTCGTCGGTCGATCCGTGGGTGATCCCGCCCTTCACGCCCCCTCCGCCCAGGAACATGCTGAATCCGTAGGGGTTGTGGTCGCGGCCGTCGGTCCCCTCGTTCATCGGGGTCCGGCCGAACTCGCCGCCCCAGATCGACCAGGGTCTGGTCGAGCATCCCGCGACGCTTCAGGTCGGCGATCAGGGCGGCGACGGGCTTGTCGCTCCGGGCGCAGAGCTTGCCGTGGTTGCCTTCGATGTCCCGGTGGGCGTCCCACTGGCTGCCCGAGCCGCAATAGAGCTGGACGAACCGAACGCCCCGCTCGACCAGTCGGCGGGCCCGGAGGCACATGGCGCCGAAGTCCTTGCATCTGGGGTCGTCCAGGCCGTAGAGCGCCTTGGTCTCGGCCGTCTCGGCGGAGAGGTCGACCGCCTCGGGCGCCGTCGATTGCATCCGGTAGGCCAGCTCATAGGCGGCGATCCGCGCGGCCAGTCTGGTGTCGTCGGCCCGGGATTGGGCGTGATGGGCGGTCGAGGTCGGCGATCAGGTCGAGCTTGGTCCGTTGCTGGGTTTCGGAGACGGACTTCGGCGGGGCGAGGTGGAGGATCGGCGGTCCGTCCTTGCGGAACGGGGTGCCCTGGAACGTGGCCGGGAGCCAGGCGTTGCCCCAGTTCCTCGGCCCGCCGATCGGCTCGGCGGCGTCGCTCATCACGACGAACGCCGGCAAGTCCTGGTTCTCGGTCCCCAGGCCATAAGTCACCCACGCCCCCAGGCTCGGCCGACCGGCGAGGATGCTGCCGGTGTTCATCTGGCAGACGCTGCCGACGTGGTTCACGCCGTCGGCCCAGCACGAGCGGACGAGGGCGATCTCGTCGGCCACCTTCGCGACGTGCGGATACCAGTCCGAGACCCAGAGGCCCGATTCGCCATGCTGGGCGAACTTCCGCCGAGTGGCCAGCAGCGTGTTGCCGCCCACGCCCATCGGCGTGAAGACCTTGCCGAAGCTCGGCGGCAGGGGCTGGCCGGCATGCTTCGTCAGCTCGGGCTTGGGGTCGAACAGGTCGATGTGGCTCGGCCCTCCCTCCATGAACAGGAAGATGCACGCACTTCGCCCTCGCCCCGAAGTGAGGGGGCCGAGGCGCCAGGGGACGCAGCGGGTCGATCTCGGGGACGTCGGCCCTCGCCTCGTCGGCGATCAAGGACGCCAGGGCGAGCGAGCCGAATCCCAGGCCGGCGCGGAGGAAGAATTCGCGGCGGGAGCGGGTCGGGAGCCGGTGGGGGATGCTCATGTCGCTCGTTCCTCTCGATCCTGACGGCCCGTCACCGGACCCTGAGCGTCGTCACCGGCCCTTCCCGGAGAATTCCGCGAGCATCCGGTCCAGGACATCCGTCGGCCGCCTGGCCGAGCGTTCCGCGGCCTCGAACAGGGACTTCAGGAGCGAGACGTGGGGGGTGTCGGGGACGCCCGCCCCGCGAGGCGCCTCGACGGCCCTCGCGATCTCGATCGACCGTCCCGTCTCGTCGGTCAGCATGGCTGCGTAGACGAAGCCCCCCTGGGGGTAGGAAGGAATCTCCTTCGAGATCCAGACCGAACCATAAGGCTTGCTCACCCGGTAGGAGTCATCGAGAAGAGTAGCTTCCCACCGGAGCTCGTTCCTCTCCGAGGCATCCCGGACTTCCTGGAGGAGACGAAGGAATTTGGGATCGATTTCCAAGGTCATGGCTCCATGGATCGGGAGAGGATTCGACCTCGGATCTGCGCCGGATTCTGCTGGAAATCGGCCACTCGCTTCATCAATCGACCGAGCTGCCGGGTCGGTTCCTGGCCCTCGGGGAGGTCACCGACCTTGGAGAGGATCTCGGAGAGGTCCCCGATCTCCGATCGCTCCGAGTCCGAGGGTCCGGCGCCCCCGAGCAGGGCGAGCAGCCGGTGTTTGGCATCGCTCGCCCGGTATCGAACCCTCGACCAACGCCGGGCGGAGCCGTCGGATTCGAGCTCGCGGAGAACCTGGAGGACGGTCATGATGTCGTCGGTGGTCATGCGGGCCCGCGCCTCGGCGACCGCCTGCCTCGCCGCTTCCCTCGCCTCCTCGGCCGCCCGCTCTGCCCGTCTCACGTCGCGGATCGTGAGCCGAAAGCCGACGATCGCGATGATCAGCCCGACGACACTCTCGATGTTCCCGTAGTGCTGGGCGAGAAATGACGTCACCAGTCGCAACCCCAGATTTTACGAGAACGGACCCGACGTGACAATCTCCCGATCAATCCACAAACACAAATTCATTCAGATTGATCAGCGCATGGCAGAAGTCGGTCAGGGCCTCGGGGTTGTCGGATCGGTTGGCGACGAGGAACAGGACGGCGCGGTCTTTTTCCTTCTGGTCGGGCGGTCGGCCCAGCGCGAGGCGGAAGGCCCGTTCGACCCGGGCGGGCGGGTCGTCGTGGCCGATGTCCTGGCGGATTCGGTCGGCCAGCCCCCTGGCGGCGTCGAGGACGAGGTCGGAATTCAGGAGCATGAGCGCCTGGGGGGCGTTGACCGAGACGTTCCTCTCGGGGCAGGTCACGTTGGGGTCGGGGGCGTCGAAGGCGTCGAACAAGGGGTATTTGAGGTTCCGGCGGGCGAAGACGTAGAGGCTCCGGCGGTTGCGGTCGCCGGCCTTCTCCGATCGGGTCCAGCCGCCTCGGGTCTGGACGCCCGGCGGCAGGTCGGGGAAGACGCCGGGGCCTCCTCGCTCGGGGTTCAGGCGACCGGCCACGAGGAGCATCGCGTCCCGGACCGCCTCGCCTTCCAGCCTTTTTCGGGCCATCCGGCCGAAGAGGAGGTTGTCGGGGTCGTCTTCGAGGGCCTTCGCCGACCCTCGGCACGATTGCCGGTAGGCCGACGACGTGACCATCAGCCGATGCATCGCCTTGAGGCTCCAGCCTCGGGCGAGGAACTCGGAGGCGAGCCAGTCGAGCAATTCGGGGTTCGAGGGCCGGGCGCCCTGGGTGCCGAAGTCGCTGGGCGTGGCCACGATCCCCCGGCCGAAATGCCCCTGCCAGAGCCGGTTGACCATCACCCGGGCCGTCAACGGGTTCTCGGGGCGGGTCAGCCAGTCGGCCAGGGCGGCCCGGCGGCCGGTCGTCCTCTCGGAAAGCGCGGAGTGCGGAGTGCGGAGTGCGGAGGTGGAAGAGGAGAAGATCGAGGGGACGCCGGGCGAGACTTCCTCCCCGGGCTGGTTCATGTTCCCCTTGCGGAGGAGGAACACCGGCGGGGCGTTGGGGCCGGTGTCGGTCATCCCGCTGGCCTGGGGCAGGGGGGAGGGCGCGGAGGCGACCAGGCGTTTCATCGCCTCGACCCGCGATTCCCACGCCTTCCGCTCGCCCGGGGGCAAGGCCGCCTTCATGGCCTTGGGATCGACGGCCATCAGCTTCGCGTTCCTGGCCAGGAGCTCTTCCTGGAATGCCGAGCGCTCTTCGGGGGCGGTCTCGAACGCCTTGCGGACCTCGGGCGGGAGCTTGGCCAGCCGGTCCTTCAGCAAACCGGGCAGGAACGGCCTCTCGACGGCCTCGACGGACCGTTTCGCGCGATCGACGGCCTCGGTGTGCGTCTCCTCCACGAACCGATGGACGGCCGCCTCGAACGGTTCGGAGAGCGGCCTGGCGTCCTCCGGGGCGCTGGCGGCGAACACGGCCTGGAAGCGGTAGTAGTCCTTTTGCGAGATCGGGTCGAACTTGTGGTCGTGGCAGCGGGCGCAGCCGACGGTCAGGCCCAGGAACACGCCGGCCGTGGTGTCGGTCATGTCCTCCAGCATGAGCTGGCGGTTCTGGCCGGGGATCTTGTTGTTGTCCTCGAACGGCCAGTTGCGGTTGAACCCGGTGGCGATGAAGGCCGAGGGGTCGGCCGGGGCGAGTTCGTCCCCGGCGATCTGGAGGCGGACGAACCGGTCATAGGGCATGTCGGCGTTCAGGGCCTCGACGACCCAGTCGCGATACCGCCAGGCGTTGGGCCGGGTCAGGTCGGACTTGAACCCGTCGCTCTCGGAGAACCTCGCCAGGTCGAGCCAGGGCCGGGCCCACCTCTCGCCGTACTCGGGCGAGGCCAGCAGGCGATCGACGAGCTTCTCATACGCCTGGGGCGACGTGTCGGCGAGGAAGGCGTCGACTTCCTCCGGGCGGGGCGGGAGGCCGGTCAGGTCGAACCGGAGGCGACGGATCAGGGTCGTCCGGTCGGCCTCGGGCGCCGGTTCGATCTCCGAGGCGATCAGGTCGCGGAGCAGGAACAGGTCGATCGGGTTGCGGGCCCAGCCGGCTCGGGCCGGGGCGGGGGGATCGACGTGCCTCGGCGGGACGAACGCCCAGTGAGTCTCCGGCGAAGGGGAATCGGCCGGGGCCGGGGACGCCAGGGCCGCCGAGATCCATGCCGCGACGAAGAGTCCCCTCATGAGGTCCGCCTCCCTCAAGCCCGAGGTCCGTGGCCGCCCGCCCGACGGCTTCCATCATAATTGGTCGGCCCTCGCGATGCACGGCGTCCCTGAGAACCGCGGACAAAACGGGGACAGGCTCCGAGGCCTTCCGGGGTGCCGGTGTCCTTTTGTTCGACACTCCAAACGGGGACGGCCCGGGGTCGCGAGGACCTCCGGGCCGTCCGGGGCGACTGCGGCGGGGGATCGGCGTCAGAATTCGCCGACGACCTCGCCGCCGGAGATCGTCAGGATGCCGCGAAAGGTCCCGAGGTTGATGGACTCCTTCACGAACCGGACCGAGCCGTCACCCAGCAGAGCATTGACCCCGCCCGGGTGGTACGAGAACGGCTCCTCGTTGGGCCCGGCCTGGTTGCCGGCGGTCGCGGTGGTCGAGGGCCAGGGCGTCCCCTCATTCGTCGGCAGGCCCTGGTTGTTCGGCCGCCCGGAGGTGCCGAAGGCGTTGCCCGGGTCGGCCCATCGCCAGTAGCGGTGCCGGGCATTCGGGCCCCCCGCCGGCCCGGCGCCTCGGACGAACGGGTATTGCCCCTCGAAATACTGGCTGACGAACCGCTCGTCCCGGCCTCCGCACTCGATGATGGCCACGGTGTTGCTCAGGCCATCGACGACCTCGCTGATCCGCGTCATGCCGTTCTTCAAGAGGCCCTGGGCCGCCAGGTTCTTGTTGCGATAGGGGACGATCACCGTCGAGCCGAGCCCGCCGGTGGCCGGGGCGCCGTTGACCACGTTGATGTCCGTGTAGACCGACGGCGCGTAGTCCGTGTAGCCGTAGCGGGCGCCGACGGCGATCTCATAGGCCGAGGCGTTCGGGTCGGCCGCCGCCGTGTCCTGGTCGCCCGAGGCGTGTCGCGACGAGGGGCAGAGGAAGATGCTGACCACGGCCGAGGTCGCGGTGTAGTTGCCGCCCGAGGCGTCGTTGTACTCGTAGTGGAAGTTCATCGCGTTGAACAGGTTGCCCCCCTCCAGGTAGCCCAGGAGGCGGGCCTGGGCGCTGAAGCCGGTGTCGAAGAACGTGACCGACGGCGGCGACGTCGCCAGGTTGATCGCCTTGGAGGCCGGGGGGAAGCAGCCGTTGGAGCTCTCGTAGTTGTGCAGCGCCAGGCCCATCTGCTTGAGGTTGTTCGTGCACTGGGCCCGCCGGGCCGCCTCCCTCGCCGCTTGCACGGCCGGCAGGAGCAGGCCGATCAGCACCCCGATGATCGCGATCACCACCAGGAGCTCAATCAGGGTGAACCCGCGCGATTGCTTCGCCCGACGCCTCGAACCGTCCATCGTCCGACTCCTTCGACTCGCGTTCCCTGGCCCGGCCCAACCTGGTCCGATCGGCCTTGGAGATGACGACCCCGGCGATCTCGACCGCCCGGAGCACTCGCATCTTGTTAAACTTGATCGGAAGAGTCAAGATGAGACTTGATCGAATTGGTCGAGAAACTTGCGATGGTTTCGGTGCGCCCGGGAGGGGCAGGGATGCGAGACGCCCCCGGCGACGGTCCGTGAGGGCCGCCGCCGGGGGCGTCGAGGGTCGCACAGGAGGGCCGCCGCAGGGGCGGCCCGGCGGGATCAATAGTCGCCGCTGGAGATGACCTCGGAGCCGGCGAGGGTCACGAGCTTGCGGAGGACGACGACGTTGGTGCTGTCCTTGAGGAAGGCCACCGAGCCGTCGCCTCGCAGGATGTTGGCCCCGGCCGGGTGGTAGGAGAAGATCTCGTCGTTGCCCCCGGCGTTGTTGCCGGCGACGTTCAGGCCGTTCTGGTCGGTGCAGGCGGTGTAGGCGTTCGGGCAGTACATCGGGCGATACTTGTTGTTGATCGACCCGGAGACGCCGAACGAGCTATCGGCCTCGCCCCATCGCCAGTAGCGGCGCTGGCCCTGGGGATAGCCGTACGGGTCGAAGGTCGGGCGGGTGTTCGTGCCGTCGTAGTAGGCCTCGGTGTAGGGGCTGAGGTAGCGGGCGTCTCGGCCGGCGTCCTCGGCGATGGCGATGGTGTTGGAGAGGCCGTCGACGCACTCGGCCAGGCGGGTCATCCTCTGCTTGAGGAGGCCGTCGGCCCGGGAGAGCTTGTTGCGATACGGGGTGATGATGCTGGAGCCGGTCCCGCCGCCGTTGCCCAGGGGGTCGATGTCGGTGTAGCAGGTCGGGCCGTAGTCCTGGACGCCGTAGCCGATCGCCTCGAACCCCTGGGCGTTCGGGTCGCCGCCGGTCGTGTCGCGCCCGCCGTTGGGCGAGCGGATGGAGCTGGGGCAGATGAAGCTGCTGATGATCGAGCTATAGGCGGTGATGTTGGAGCCGCCCAGGCTGTTGTACTCGAGCGAGAAGTTGATCGAGTTGTAGATGTTCCCGCCCTCGATGTACTGGAGGAGGCGGGGGAAGACGGCCACGCCGTCGACGAACTGGGTCGTCGCCGGGCTGTTGTTGAAGTTGGTCGACTCGCCGGAGGGCGGGAAGCAGCCGTTGGAGCTCTCGTAGTTGTGGAGCGCCAGGCCCATCTGCTTCATGTTGTTGGTGCACTGGGCCCGGCGGGCGGCCTCGCGGGCCGCCTGGACGGCCGGCAGGAGGAGCGCGATCAGCACCCCGATGATGGCAATGACGACCAGGAGCTCGAATCAGAGTGAACCCCGCGCGGGGTGCGGCGACTGCGCGTCGCGGCGACGGACTTGGGCATCGGCGTCGAACCTTTCTCGATGGCTGGGGCGAAGGTGGCGAATTCCGGACCAAGGCGGGGGGGTAAACGATCAATCCCGACGACCGCCGGAATTGGCGTTCTTCGGGATCGGCGCGAGCTTGAACGGGGGCAGGTCGTTGGTGCCCGACTTGACGGTGATCTTCAGATGCGACCCGTCTTCGTCGGAGTATTCGGGGGGGACGGCCGACTTGGTCATCCCGGGCCGGGCGCCCGGCACCTGGGCGCCGGACTCGATGCGGATCTTGTACTCGCCCTCGGGCAGGCCGTCGCCCAGGGCAGGAACCTGCATCGCGAAGGAGCCGTCGGACTCGATCTTGCCGGTGCCGGTCCAGCCGGGCTTGTCCGGCGGAGTCACGGCGATGGCCGTCACGGTCCCCTCGGTCAGGGGCTTGCCATCGGCCAGGAGGACCTTGCCCTTGACGGGATAGACCGGGGCCTTCTGCGCCTGGGGGATCGGCGTCTCGCCGGGGCCGCAACCGACGAAGGAGGCCGCGATCAGCAAGGAGGCGATCGCCCCGAGAGTCGGGCGGGATGCCGGGACGGTGGGCCTCCCGGGCGGGGTTGCGGTTCGGGTCGCGGTTCGTGGCATCGGGAGGTGTCGCTCGAAGCTGTGGGTACCCACTCTACTCAGGAGAGAGGGGCCGGACCGGCCTACCGGGTCTCACCGTCGAGACGGCGGGCCGATTCAGGACGAAAATCGCGCGGATCGATCGGAGGGGGGATTCCCTTTCGAGCACGACTCCTGGACGAGTCGCGCGGACGAATCATAGGCGGGAATCGTGAAGGTTTGATGTCGAGACGGAGATTTGCCGATGAAATCCGTGATGATTGATTGGATGGGCGGTCGGACGCCCGATCAATCCTCCTCGGGCTCGACGGCCTCCTCGCCGAAGGCCGGGATCGAGACCGGCTCGGCCGGGGGCCGGGCTTGCGGGCGGGGCGCCGAGCCGTTCTGGCCCCGGAGCCGGACGTTGCCCGAGCCCACCACGCTCTCCAGGTCGGCCATGAGCTTGTCGTCGTAGCGGACCTTGAGCGACGAACCCGCCTTGTAAACCGCCCGGCGGACGTCCTCCAACCCGATCAGCTCGAGGAAGACGTCGAGGCCGCCGGGCGAATGGTTGCGGACGTGGCGGCTGAGCCTCTCCAGGTCGTCCCGGCCCATCGCCCCCTTGCGGAGGGTCACGATCACCCCCTTGGCCAGCTCGGCCGCCGCGGCTTCGAGCGGGATCACCCGCTGGATGATGACCTCGGCCGGGTCGCGCTGGCGGCTGATGGTCCCCTTCACGAAGACGATCGCGTCGTCCTTGAGCAGAGGCTCGTTCTTGGCGAGCTCCTCGGGCCAGAGCATGGCCGGCGTCGAGCCCGAGAGGTCCTCGATCGCCAGCTTGGCCATCCGGGTCAGGCCGGAGCGGTTGGGCTTGACGGTCCTCACGGTGAAGCCGGCGACCATCCCCCCGAGGAGGACCTCGGCGCGGTCGTTCAGCTCGGCGAGGTCGGCGACCTGGTGGGACCGGAAGGCGGCGAGGGTGGGGGCGTGCCGGGCCAGGGGATGGCTGGACATGTAGAATCCCAGGGCCTTCTTCTCCTCGGCGAGCATCTCGGCGTCGGGCAGGTCGGGGACGTCGGGCAGGCTGAGCGCGGCGGCCTCGGGGGCGGACCCCTCGGCGTCGTCGAACAGGCCGCGCTGGCCCCTCTTGCGGTCCTCCTGCCTGGCCTGGCCGGACTGGACGGCCCGGGGCAGGATCGCCAGGAGCTGGCCCCGGATCTTCGCCGGGCGGGTGCCCATGAGGTCGAACGCCCCGGCCTTGATCAGCGTCTCGACGCAGCCCTGGCCCACGACCGACGCCGGGACGCGCTCGAACAGGTCATCCAGCCCGAGGAACGGCCCGCCGGCCTCCCGGGCGCGGATCAGGGTCTCCACCGCCTTGGTCCCGACCCCCTTGATCGCCCCCAGGCCGAACAGGATCTGGCCTTCCCGGGCCACCCGGAACTCCAGGCCCGAGCGGTTCACGTCCGGCGGCAGGACCTCGATCCCCATCCTCTTGCAATCGTCGATGTGCTCGTAGAAGAACTTGTCGCGCTCGGCGCCGTCCATCTCCGAAGAGAGGATCGCCGCCATGAATTCGGTCGGGAAGTGGGCCTTCAAGTAGGCGGTCTGGAACGTGACGAGGGCGTAGGCCGTCGAGTGCGACTTGTTGAACCCGTAGCCGCCGAACTCCTCGATCAGGGCGAAGATCTTCGAGGCCCGGTCCTTCTCCAGCCCCCGGGAGACGGCCCCTTCGAGGAACTGGTTGCGCCCCTGGGCGATGATCTCCGTCTTCTTCTTCGAGATCGCCTTGATGCATCCATACGCCTGGGACAGCTCGATGCCTCCCAGGCGGTTGAGGATGCGCATGACCTGCTCCTGGTAGACCATCACCCCGTAGGTCTCTTCCAGGACTTCCTTGAGGACCGCGTGGGGGTACTCGGCGTCCTTCCTCTTGTTCTTCACGTTGACGTATTCGTCCACCATCCCGCCGTTCAGGGGGCCGGGCCGGTACAGGGCGCTGGTGGCGATGATGTC
The DNA here is from genome assembly GCA_963737655.1 of uncultured Planctomycetota bacterium. Taxonomy (GTDB): domain Bacteria; phylum Planctomycetota; class Planctomycetia; order Isosphaerales; family Isosphaeraceae; genus JAQGHR01. The sequence continues at coordinate 2,069,058 of CAVTTN010000002.1, forward strand.
GGCGAAGCGGTCGGGCTTCATCTTCACGAGGAGGTCGCGGATGCCCGCCGATTCGAACTGGAAGACGCCCTTGGTCTCGCCCCGTTGAAGGAGGGCGAAGGTCTCGGGGTCGTCCAGGGGCAGCGCGTTGAGGTCGATCGGCGCCTCGGGGTGCCTCGCGTTCACGAGGCGGACGATGGCCTCCAGGCTGGAGAGGTTCCTCAGCCCGAGGAAGTCCATCTTGAGCAGCCCGGCCTTCTCGACGTCCCCCATCGGCCACTGGGTCGAGACGACTTCCTTGTCCTTGTCCTTGTTCGGCAGCTTCTGGAGCGGGACGAGCTCCTCCAGGGGGCGATCGGCGATCACCACGCCGGCGGCGTGGGTCGAGACGTTCCGGGCGAGCCCTTCGAGCTTCATCGCGTAGTCGAGGAGGCGGGCGATCTCCGGGTCCTCGTCGCGGAGCCTCTTCAGCGCCGGTTCCTGGATCAGCGCCTGCTCGATGGTGATGTGAAGCGGGATGCTGGGGATCAGCTTCGTCACGCCATCGACGCGGGGCAGGGGGAGGTTCATCGCCCGCCCGACGTCCTTCACGGCCGCCTTGGCGCCCAGGGTCAAAAACGTGCCGATCTGGGCCACGTTCGCCGCCCCGTACTTCTTGCGGACGTACTCGATGACCTCGTACCGCCGGTCCTGTTCGATGTCGATATCAATATCCGGCGCCTCCGAGCGGTTCGGGTCGAGGAACCGCTCGAAGAGGAGGTCATAGTGGATCGGGCAGACGTGGCTCAAATAGAGCAAATAGCTGACGATCGCCCCGCAGGCCGACCCTCTGGCGCTGCTGGCGATCCCGTTCTCCCGGGCGAACCGGACGAAGTCCCAGACGATCAGGAAGTACGACGCGAAGCCCATCCGGTTGATGATGCCGAGCTCGTGCTCCAGGCGGGCGCGGGCCTCCGGAGGCTCGGGGGAGCCGTACCGGACCTTCATCCCGGCCTCGCAGAGCTCGCGGAGGAACGCCTCGGGCGTTTTTTCCTCGGGGGGCTTGAACGAGGGGAATTGCCTCTTGCCGAACCCCAGGCTCTTGTAATGCTCCTCCACCGACTCGGCGATCCGGGCCGATTGCTTCAGAGCCTCCTCTCGGCCGGGCATCGCGGCGTACATCTCGTCGGGCGAGCGGACGAAGAACTCCTTGGTCTCGAACTTCATCCGCTTGGGGTCGTCGAGCGTCTTGCCCATGTTCACGCAGAGCAAGACGTCGTGGGCCTCGGCGTCCTCCCGGTGGAGGTAATGGGCGTCGCTGGTGGCGACCAGCGGCAAGCCCATCGCGTTGGCCACATCCACGGCGGCCGCCGCCTGCTCCTTCTGGATCGACAGGCCGTTGTCCTGGATCTCGACGAAGAAGCCGTCCTCGCCGAAGACCTCCTGATACCACGCCGCCAGCTTCTTCGCCTCGGCGATCTTGCCGTGGAGGAGGAAGTCGGAGAACTCCGACGACACGCAGCCCGACAGGCAGATCAGCCCCTCGGAGTGCTGGCGGAGGATCTCCTTGTCGATCCGGGGCTTGTAGTAAAAGCCTTCGAGGAACGACTTGGAGCTGAGCCGCAACAGGTTGCGGACCCCCTCGCCCGTGCGGGCCAATAGCGTCAGGTGGAAGCTATGCTCCTGGCCCGACACGCCGCCGGTGGTGCGGTCGGTCCGGTGCTTCGGGGCCACATAGGCTTCGATCCCGACGATCGGCTTGAAGTCCTGGGCCTTCCCCTCGCGGAGGAACTCCGCGGCGCCGTGGAGGTTGCCGTGGTCGGTGATCGCCAGGGCGGGCATGCCCAGCACCTTGGCCCGCTTCACCAGGGCCGGCACCTTGCTCGCCCCGTCCAGGAGGCTGTAGTGGCTATGGCAATGGAGGTGGACGAAGGGCCTGGCACTCATGGAGCGATCCTCGGTCGGCTGTACGACTGGACAGCAAGGCCAGTCTACCCGACGGCGCCTCGCCTGACCAGCCCCGGTGTTTCTCCGGGGAAGATCGGTCGGAGGGCAGGTCGTCCTGCAGGGTGCATGAAATGCACGAGGACGCGGCGGCCGAAGGACGCCTCCCTCCTCCCCTCCGATTCCAGGGACGAGGAGGAAGAGGAGACGGGGGGCGTCCTTCGGCCGCCGCGAGCGAGTGGGTGCATTTCATGCACCTTACAAGGCGCCGACCTCGACGAGTTCCTCGGCGTCTTCGTCGGCCGAGGCGGCTTCGAGGCCCTGGACCAGCGCCCCGAGCTGCAGGGCCAACAGGCGGTCGGCCGGGGTGTGGCCTCGCAACAGGGCGAGGAAGGCATCGGCCCCGAGGATCACGGCCTTGGGCTTGCTGTGGATTGTCAGGACGCACCGGGCCGACGGATCTTCCAGGCCCTCCAGGACCTTCGGGAGATCGCGGTGGAGCTCGCGGCTGCCGATGAAGCGGACGCGCTGATGGGCCATGACCATCCCCTGGCCGGTCGGTGCCGGATGCGATGGGAACTCTCGGCGACGAGAAACGTGAGGGGTCGCCGACGGGAAGGCGGAGGTGACGTACCCAGGGTAACCGCCTCCGGCCCGGAGGTCAACCATCCATTCTCGCGGAACGCGGTGGCCGGCGACGGAATTCTCGGGATCGTCACGAACCGGGCTTTCCCGGGGGTTTGGCCTCGGCGCCGTCGCCGGGGGGCGGCTCGGGGCGGAGTCCGGCCCTCTTCTTGAGGAGGTCGCGGAGCTCGCGATGGGCGCCGTAGCGGTGGAGGGCGTCCTGGCGGATCTGCTGGGCCTCGGCGGCCTTGCCCCGCTCCTCCAGGTGGTCGGCGTCGTCCAGGGCCTTGACCAGGGCCGCGCGGCGGTCGCGGATGTCCCGGGTCAGGGCCTCGGCCCTCTCGGAGGCCAGGAGGACCCAGGGCCGTTCGTCGGGGTCCTGCGCAGTCGAGCTCGTCGGCCATCCGTCGCCAGGAGGCCAGGGCGTCCTCGTCCCGGCCGTCCTTCTTCGCGCCGATGGCCTCGTTGGAGGCGAGCACGAACCGCTCCTCGGCCGGCCCCTTGGGCTGGCTGGCCAGGACGAGGCTGGGGTGTTCGAGGATCGCGGCGCGGCGGCGGATCCTCTCCAGGGCGATCTTGTCTCGCCAGGCGCGCTTCTCCTCGACGAACTGTTCCGGGAACCGGCGGTCGAGCTCGGAGATGTAATCGCGCTCGGCCTCGTGCCAGGCGGAGGGGGCGTCGCGGGCCATCCTCTCGGCGGCCCGGCGGTGGAGCTCCTCGGCCGAGAGCGGCCAGAGCATGAACGCCGTGAACGTGAGCCCGCCGGCCAGGGCCAGGGCCAGGCCGATCGTCCCCAGGTCGCGCCCTCGGGGCACTTCCCAGTCGGCGAACGTCGCCAGGCCGGCTTTCTTCGGCTTCTTCACCGGGGCCGTCGTCGTGCTGATCGTCGGCGAGTTGGCCGAGACGGTGGCCGTGCCGTCCATCGGCCCGCCGAGCCTCGCCGGCGGGCCTCCGGCGAAGACCATCGGGATCTTGTCGCCCCGCTCGGCCTTTTCCACGAGCTCGGCCAGGTCGGCGCGGACCTTCTCGGCGTCGAACGGCCGTTTGCTCATGTCCTTGTCCATGAGCATCAGGATCAGGTCGTCCAGGGCCCGGGGGACCTCCGGGTTCTTGCTGCTGACCCGGGGCGGGGGCTCGGCCAGGTGCATGTGCATCAGGACCACCGCCGAGTTCCCCCGGAACGGCGTCTGGCCGGTCAGGAGCTGGAAGAGCAGGCAGCCCAGGGCGTACAGGTCGGTCTTGTGGCTGACCGGCGGGTTGCCCCGGATCTGCTCCGGGGCCATGTAGGCCGCGGTGCCCAGGGTCCGCCCGGTGGCCGTCAGGGCCTCGGCCTCGGGATTGTCATCCTTGGCGATCCCGAAGTCCGTGAGCTTGATCTGGCCGGAGTCCGAGAACAGCAGATTCGACGGCTTGAGGTCCCGGTGGATGATCTGCCGGTCGTGAGCGTAGTGGAGGGCGTCGCAGATCTGCACCGCGTACTTCGCCACCTCCAGCCACGAGAGCGACCCCCGCCGGTCCAGCAAGTCCTCCAGGGTCCCTCCGGTCAGGTACTCCATCGCCACGTAATCGACGCCCTGATACCGCCCCCGGGCGAGGAACCGGACGATGTGAGGGTGGCGGAACTTCTCGAGGATCTTGGCCTCGCGCTCGAACCGCTTGGGGATCCGGGCCTTGGACCCGGCCTCTCCCGTGATGATTTTCACGGCGGCGTGCATCGGCGGTCGGTCCGGCCTCTCGTAGAGGGCCCGGAAGACCACCCCCATCGCGCCGGCGCCGATCTTCTCCTCGATCAGGAACGACCCGAGACGCTGACCGATCATCGTTGGCAATCGACGGGGGTTGAGAGGGGACGTGAACTCCGGCGAGCCAGGATAACCCAGCGGACGCCCCGAACGCATCTAGGAATCGGGAAAAACCGGGAGAGGCGGGGCCCTCCCGATCCTCGACCCGCCTCGGCCGTCGTCGTCCATCGACCAGGAGGAATGGGTAATTGGGGTCAAGTTTGACCCTGGGGGGGCACGAGAGGAAATATGGAAGAAACCTCAAATCATGGAGTCGGCAAAGTTCTTCAATCGTCCATCGCCGAAAAGTTGACTCCACTTTTCCCGCCAAAATCGCGAAAAGGGCGGAAATCCCCGGGGATTCGCGCGCGCAACGACCCGTGCGCGAGCACGATCGCTCACGTCGGCAGATTTAAGTTCAAAATCCACAAATCCAGCCCTCTTTCGGAGATGCGAAAAGGCGCCCGGCGAGCCGATCGGCCCGGATCGCGCCACGATCCCGGGACACTCCGAGGGGCCGCGAGTCATCCACGAAGTTTCAGGCCATCGCGTGTTCTTGTCATGAATCAGGCCATGGGAAATCCCGGCCGACGGATTCGGTGATCGTCGGGGCCCGCGCCCCCGATGATCCGGGTTAAGCGTCCGGCGTCGAGGAGCCTCCTCGATTCCGGGCGCAGCCGAACCGGAGTTTCCAAAGCCGACTGCCTCGGGTCCGGGCCCCTCATCCATTGGCTCTTGAGGGCGTGGGGATTCGCGAGAATCGGCGCGGAATCTCGGGAACGGGTGGCGTTTGAGGCGTTAAAGTGTTCGGCATGCGCCGGCGTGAGAAATTTTCCCGACGACGGGGGGATCGACCATGAGCTTCTGGGACACTCTCGAAGGCATCGGCGAGGGGATCGTCACGGGAGTCGTCGCGGGCGGGGTGGCCGGGGCCGTGATCGGGGGGGTGGCCGGGGCCCTGGGCGGAGGGGGGGCCGCCGCCGCCGCGGCCGGTGCGGAGGCCGGGGCCGCCGCCGGGGCCACGGCCGGCGGGCTCGGGGCGCCGTCCTGGGGGCGGCCGGGGCGGGGATCTCCCAGTTCTTCCACTGGCGACACCTCACCGGCGCCGAACAGGCCCTGGCCCAGCAGGTCTTCCAGGGCTCGCTCGGCTCCCTCAGCGACATCGTGATCACCGACATCATCGGCGCCTCGAGCCGGCCGTTCACGATCCCCGGCTCGCTGATGCCGGTCCTGGGATCGGTCTTCCCCAGCCTCGCCTTCGGCTGGCTCACGGCGCCCACCCTGCTGTCGAAATACCTGGTCAACCTCGGGGCCGAGGGGTATGCCGACGGCTTCATGTCGGGCGTCTCCAAGGGCAAGAAGCCCGGCCAGAACCTGGCCCACGAGCTCACCCACGTCTGGCAGGGCCGGCACGACGGATTCGCCTGGAACTACGTGATCAACTCGGTCAAGAACCAGCTCTTCTGCGGCCTCGGCGCCTACGACTATCCGAGCGGCGCCGGCGCCGAGTGGAACACCTACCAGGCCGAGCAGCAGGCGCACATCGTCGAGGACTGGTACTCGCACGGGGCCACCGAGGTCGCCACCAACGACTATTACTTCTACAAGACCAATCCGAATCTGAACTTCATCGACCTGTTCCGCTACGTGAAGTGCAACATCCGCACCGGCAACCCCGACGCCGACTCCACCCCGAGCCAGCCGACGCAGCTGGACCTCCTCAAGGCGAATTCGACGATCATCTCCCGGTTCCCCCTCCCGGGAACGCCGACGCCGAAGCCGGCCCCCGCACCGGCCCCGGCACCCGCGGCGCCGGCCCATTACGACATCGCCCACCAGACGAAGATCAATCTCTTCGGCAAATGAGAGGGTCGGCTCGCCGGCCGGTCAGGACGACGCCGGGACCGCCTTCCATCGCCAGTCGAGGATCTCGGGCATGTCCTGGCCGTGCTTGCGGATGTACTGGTTGTGGTCGATCAGCTTGTCGCGGACGTGCTGCTTGGCATAGGCCGCCAGCCCGCCGAGCTGGGGCAAGCGGTCCACGGCGTCCCCGACGAGGTGGAAGCGGTCCAGGTCATTCATGACGGCCATGTCGAACGGGGTGGAGATCGTGCCCTCCTCCTTGTAGCCCCGGACGTGGATGTTGTGGTGGTTGGTCCGGCGATAGGTCAGCCGGTGGATCAGCCAGGGGTAGCCGTGGTAGGCGAAGATCACCGGCTTGTCCGTGGTGAACAGGGTGTCGAAGTCGTGGTCGCTCAGGCCGTGGGGGTGCTCGGTCTCGGGCTGGAGCCTCATCAGGTCCACCACGTTGACCACCCGGATCTTGAGGTCGGGGGCGAGCTCTCGGAGGATCTGGACCGCGGCGAGCGTCTCCAACGTGGGGACGTCCCCGGCGCAGCCCATCACGACGTCGGGCTCGGCCCCCCTGTCGTTGCTCGCCCATTCCCAGATGCCGATCCCGGCCGTGCAGTGCTTCACGGCCTCGTCCATCGAGAGCCACTGCGGGGACGGATGCTTGCTCGCCACCACCACGTTGACGTAGTGCCGGCTCTTCAGGCAATGGTCCACCACCGAGAGCAGCGTGTTGGTGTCGGGGGGCAGATAAACGCGGACGATTTCCGCCTTCTTGTTGCAGACGTGGTCGATGAACCCCGGGTCCTGGTGGGTGAACCCGTTGTGGTCCTGCCTCCACACGTGAGAGGCCAGGAGGATGTTCAAGGACGCGATCGGCCTCCGCCACGGGATGTGCCGGGTGACCTTCAGCCACTTGGCGTGCTGGTTGAACATCGAGTCGATGATGTGGATGAACGCCTCGTAGCAATTGAACAGGCCGTGGCGGCCGGTGAGCAGGTAGCCTTCGAGCCACCCCTCGCACTGGTGCTCGCTGAGGACCTCGACCACCCGGCCGGTCGGGGCGAGGTGGTCGTCGGTGGCGATGACCTCGGCCTCCCACTGCTTGTTCGTGGCCTCGAAGACGGCGGTCAGGCGGTTCGAGGCGGTCTCGTCGGGGCCGAAGATGCGGAAGTTCCTGGCGTCGTCGTTCTTCACGATCACGTCGCGGAGGAACTTGCCCAGGGTCCGGGCGTCCTCGTTCATGATCGCGCCCGGTGAGGGGACGTCGATGGCGTAATCGCGGAAATCCGGGAGGCGGAGGTCCCTCAGGAGGATTCCGCCGTTGGCGTGGGGGTTCGCGCCCATCCGTCGGAGCCCTTTCGGGGCGAGGTCTCGCAATTCGGCGAGCAGCCGGCCCGATTCGTCGAACAATTCCTCGGGCCGATAGCCCCGGAGCCACTGTTCCAGGAGCTTGAGGTGCTCGGGATGCCCCGACGGCTCGGACAGGGGGACCTGGTGGGCCCGATACGTCCCCTCGACCGGCAGCCCATCGACGAACTTGGGCCCGGTCCAGCCCTTCGGGGTCTCCAGGACGATCATCGGCCAGGTCGGACGCTTGCCCGAGGACGCCCCGGATCGCGCCTCGGACTGGATCCTGCGGATCTCGACGAAAACCTCGTCCAGGGCTTCGGCCATCAGCCTGTGCATCGTCTCGGGGTCGTCGCCCGAGACGAACCGCGGGGCGTAGCCGTAGCCTTTCAGCAGCATCGTCAGCTCTTCCCGGCCGATCCGGGCGAGGATCGTCGGGTTGGCGATCTTGTATCCGTTGAGGTGGAGGATCGGCAGGACGGCGCCATCGGTCGCCGGGTTCAGGAACTTGTTGCCGTGCCATCCGGTGGCCAGGGGGCCGGTCTCGGCCTCGCCGTCGCCGACCACGCAGGCGACCACGAGATCCGGGTTGTCGAACGCGGCGCCGAAGGCGTGGCTGAGGCTGTATCCGAGCTCGCCGCCCTCGTGGATCGAACCGGGCGTCTCGGGGGCGACGTGGCTCGGGATGCCCCCGGGGAAGGAGAACTGCTTGAACAGGCTTTTCAGGCCCGGCTCGTCCTCGGTGATGTTCGAATACAGCTCGCTGTACGTCCCTTCGAGATAGGTGTTCGCCACCAGGGCGGGGCCGCCATGCCCGGGGCCGGAGATGTAGATCATGTCCACGTCGAGCTTTTTGATGATCCGGTTCAGATGGACGTACACGAAGTTCTGGCCCGGCGTCGTCCCCCAGTGGCCGAGGAGCCGGGGCTTGACGTGCTCCAGGGCCAACGGCTCGCGGAGGAGCGGGTTGTCGAGCAGGTAGATCTGGCCGACGGACAGGTAATTGGCGGCCCGCCAGTAGGCGTCCATCTTGCGGAGGAGGTCGGTCGAGGCGGAGGCGGAGGCGGTCGCATCCATCGGGCGGCTCCGGGGTCCGGGCGGATGGTCCTGGGGGATCGACAGGCGGGCGACGGCCCGAGCGATCATGATCTCTTCATCGGTGCGGATCAGGCGGACCGAGACGCGGGAGGCCGAGAGGACCGGCTCGCCCGAGGCATTGCGGGCCGGGTCCAGGGCGATCCCGAGATGGCCCAGCCCTTCGCAGACCCTCCGGCGGACCTCGGGCGAATTCTCGCCGATCCCCCCGGCGAAGACCAGCGTGTCCAGCCCCCCGAGGGCCGCGGCCAGGGCGCCGATCTCCTTCTTGATCCGGTAACAGAACAGGGCCAGCGCCTCGGCGGCCCTCGGGTCGTCGGCTTCTCGGGCCAGGAGGTCGCGGACGTCGGCCGAGGTCTCCGAGACGCCCAGCAAGCCCGATTCGTGGGCCGACAGCCGGGCGAACCGTTGGGGAGACATCCCCTCGACCCTCGCCAGGAATGGGCCGAGCGCGGGGTCGAGGTCTCCGGAGCGAGTCCCCATGACCACGCCCGAGGCCGGGGTGAAGCCCATCGTGGTCTCGAGAGACCGGCCGTCGAGGACCGCCGCCAGGCTCGAACCCGATCCCAGATGGGCCAGGATCACCCGGCCCCGCGCGGCCTCGACGCCGGCCTCGCGCGCGAGTTCTTCGAGCAAGTATTCATAAGACAGCCCGTGGAACCCGTAGCGGCGGACGCCCATCGCCTCATACCGCCGGGGGACCGGCACGATCCGGGCGACCCGGGGCAGGTCGCGATGGAACGCGGTGTCGAAGCAGGCGACCTGGACGAGCGACGGGTCGAGCTCGCGGACCGCCTCGATCAACGAGACCTCGGCCGGCAGGTGCTCGGGGTCGAGCGGGGCGAGTCGCTTCAATTCGGCCAGGAGCGAGTCGGTCACCAACTCGGGCGTCGTGAAGATCCCTCCGCCGTGGACCACCCGATGCCCCACGCGGGCCACGGCGGCCAGCCCGCCGAGCGGCCCGAGTCGGTCGATCACGGCCCCCAGGGCCGACCGGATGTCGGCCGCGCCGACCCGCTCGACCCGGCCCGAGAGGCGCCGGGCGGACGGGTCGTCCGCGTCGAACACGGCGAACTTCAGGCTGGACGATCCGGCGTTGATCGCCAGGAGGAGCGAGCGTCCCTCGGTCCGGTCCAAGGTCGATGCCTCCGGTTCGTCGCGGGGATCCGCCTGAGGACGATCGTCGTCCGGTCGGGCCGCCAGGATAGCACGATCCGACGGCCGGGGCGAGGGACGGTCGCGATGGAACGGCGGATCGCGGTCCCGGGCATGGACTTGCCCGCGAGCGACGGTCGAGAGGGCGGTCCGCCGGGGCCGGGGCCGCCCGAGACGTCGCAAGTCGCCCCTCGCCTGGCCTTAGGTCGCGCGGCGTCGGCCCGTCCCGGACGGTCGCGCTTCGGCACGTCTTTTGCCAAGGCGTGCCCATGTTGGCATATCCTGCCCTTTCCCGAGGCCGCCGATCCCCTCGGCCCCGGCCCCTCGTCGCGAGATGGGGGCCGGGGCCCGGGGATCGAACCGGGCGGGTCGCGGGGCCGGGAGCCGACGACACCCAGGAACAAAGGGGAGCGACCATGGTCGAGAAGGCACGACGCGGCTTCGCCGCGATGGACCCCGAGGAGCAGAGGGAGATCGCCCGCAAGGGCGGCAAGGCTTCCCAAGGCGGCCGGGACCGCGAGGACGAAAGGGAGGAGGACGACCGGGGCGAGAACCGGCGGGGCGGCAACGGCGGATCCCGACGGGGCTTCGCCGCGATGGACCCGGAGGAGCAGCGCGAGATCGCCAGCGAGGGGGGCCGCGAGGCCCATCGGCGGGGGACGGCCCACGAGTTCGACTCGGAGGAAGCCGCCGAGGCCGGCCGCCGAGGCGGAGAGGCCGTCAGCCGCGACCGCGAGCACATGGCCGAGATCGGCCGCAAGGGCGGCCACGCCTCGCACCACCGCAATGCAGCCTTCTACCACGAGTCGGCCGCCCACCACCACCGCCAGGCCGCCCGCCACCACGAGTCCGGCGACGCCGAGGAGGCCGAGCGCCACGCCCGGACCGCCCACGGACACAGCCAGAGCGCCCACGAGCACAGCCGCCGCGGGTTCGCCGCGATGGACCCGGAGGAGCAGCGCGAGGTCGCCCGCAAGGGCGGCGAGGCCTCCCACGGCGGCCGGGGCCTTGACGAGGAGGATGAGGACGACGAGGACGAGTCCGGCGTCGGCGGAGGCCGACGGACCCGGGGCGGATCGTCCGAGCAGCACGCCCGGGCCGGCCGCCAGAGCCACAAGAACTCCTGACCCTCGCCGAGAGGATCGGCCCGCCCCGCCGGAGGCCCCGGCGGGGCGGGATCGTTCCCTCGCTCAGCGGGCCATCAGGCAGGACAGCCCGCCGGCCGCCGGCAGGTAGCCATTCATGACGTAATCCATGACCATCCGGTCGGCGTTGAACCGCCAGCCCAGCGTCCTCATCCCGGCCTTCTGGAAGGCGATCCACTTCCTCGGCAGGCCGGAGGCGTCTCGGTCGTAGTAGAGCGGGACGACCTTGTCCCGGAGGGTCTCCAGGAGCATGGCGTAATCGCGGTCGTCCTGGACGGCCGGCGCGGAGTGGGTCTGGCCGTGGCCGATGGCGAATCCGTTGGTGCCGTCGTACGCCTCGGCCCACCAGCCGTCGAGGATCGAGAAGTTCAGCCCGCCGTTGAGCAGGACCTTTTCGCCCGACGTGCCGCTGGCCTCCTGCGGCCTCCTCGGGTTGTTCAGCCAGACGTCCACGCCCTGGACGAGGTGGCGGGCCACGTTCATGTCGTAATCCTCGACGAACACGATCCGGTGGCTGAACCGGGAGTCCCGGGACATCTTGATGATGTTCTGGATCAGCTCCTTGCCGAAGTGGTCCTCGGGGTGGGCCTTGCCGGCGAAGACGAACTGGATCGGGTGGTCGGAGGAGTTGACCATCTCGGCCAGCCGCTCGGCGTCCCTCATGACGAGGTTCGCCCGCTTGTAGGTGGCGAACCGGCGGGCGAAGCCGATGGTGAGCACGTTGAGGTCGAGGACGGAGTCGGCGCGGGACCTGGCCTCGTCGCCGTCGCCTCGGCGGGCGGACTGGGCGGCCAGCCTCCGGCGGACGAAGTCGATCAGGCGGGCCTTGAGGACCTGCTGGGTCTCCCAGAGCTCGGCGTCATCGACGTTCTCGATCCCCTTCCAGGTCTGGGGGTCGCGCTGCTTCGTCGGCCAGTCCGGCCCCATGTGGCGGTCGTACAGCTCGCGCATCTGGGGGGCGAGCCACGTGAGCACGTGAACGCCGTTGGTGATATGACCGATCGGCACCTCTTCCTCGGCCCGATTCGGATACAGGGGGTGCCACATCCTCCGGGAGACGGCCCCGTGGAGGGCGCTCACGCCGTTGGCGTGTCGCGAGAGCTTCAGGGCGAGCACGGTCATGCAGAACGGCTCGTTCGGGTCCGACGGATAGACGCGGCCCAGGCCGAGGAAGTCCTCGAACGAGAGGTGGAGCGCCTCGCGGAGCTTGCCCAGGTGCTCCTCGACGAGGTTCGCGGGGAAGCGGTCGTGCCCGGCGGCCACGGGCGTATGCGTGGTGAAGACGCTCATCGACGCCACGTCGCGGACGGCCTCGGCGAACGGGATCGCCTCGGACTCCATCTCCGACCGGATCATCTCCAGGCCCGCGAACGCGCTATGGCCCTCGTTCATGTGGATCACGGACGGATAGATGCCCAGGGCCTGCAAGGCGCGGATGCCGCCGACGCCCAGGAGCAGCTCCTGGCGGATGCGGACCCGGGCGTCTCCCCCGTAGAGGCGGGAGGTCAGGGCCCGGTCGCTCTCGGAGTTCTCCGGGACGTTGGAATCGAGCAGGTACAGGGTCGTCCGGCCGACCTCGACCCGCCAGACCTGCGCCCGCAAGGTCCCGGCGTTGGTGTCGATGGCGATGGCCAGGGGGGTGCCGTCGGCCAGGCGGACCAGCTCGATCGGCAGGAGCTCGGGGTTGGCGTGGAGGTAGGTCTCCTCCTGCCAGCCGTCGGCGTTGAGGCTCTGGCGGAAGTATCCCTGGTCATAAAGGATGCCGATGGCCACCAGGGGGATGCCCAGGTCGCTGGCGCTCTTGAGGTGGTCGCCCGCCAGGACGCCCAGGCCGCCGGAGTAGATCGGCAGGCTCTCGTGGAGGCCGAACTCCATCGAGAAGTACGCCACCGGCCGGGACTTCAACGCCGCGGCATACGTGGCGCCCCAGCTATCGTCGTTCTTGAGGTAGTCGTGGAGCCGGCGGAAGGCGTTGTCGATCCGCGAGTGGAGGGCCATCTCGGCCGTCCGCCGCTCGAGCTGCTCGGTGGAGATCTTCTTGAGGAACTCGACGGGGTTGTGGTCGGTGGTCCGCCAGAGGACCGGGTCGAGGTCGCGGAACAGGTTGATGACGTTGGGCTGCCACGTCCACCACATGTTCCGGGCCAGCTCCCGGAGCCGATCGACGATCTGTGCCTGACCCACCATGCGACGGCCCCCTCAGGGATCGGACTTCGAAGACGGGCGGCCCGGCCCGCCTCGGCCGGCCGGCCGCCCAATCGGGCGATAGTATGGCGGATCGCGGCGCAAAAGCCAACCCCGCCGGGGCCTCGGCGCCCCTCGCCCTCCTTGCTCTCAGCATTGTAGGACACGAAGGCGACCGCAACCGGACCCCGGCGGGCCGTCCGGCCGGGCGGGATGAAGGCGTCGCCCGTCACGCCGACCTCGGCCGCCTCGCCTTCGTCCCGGACCGTCCGGCGTCGGGCTCGGCCCCCCGGGCCATCTCGATCTGGAAGGCGAGCCAGCCGAACGACGCCAGCGCGACGACCAGCGCCCAGACGTTCATGTCCTTCTTCAACAGCGTGTCGTAGAGCCCGTGGAGGAGCATCGGCACGGCCAGGACTCGCAGGATGAACACGATGTAATCCGGCCATTCCTGGACCGTCTCGTACCAGTCGATCCGCCGGGCGATGGCGATCCCCACCGCGGCCGACCACATCGCATGAAGCGCCACGCAGGAGACGAACCTCACCACGTAGATCTCGGCCCCGCTCAGGCCGTTGTACGAGTCGGCCGAGTACATGATCCCCTCGGAGACCCCGAAGCCCACGCCCGAGGCGAATCCCCAGAGGCACGCCCCTCGCCACCCCATCCGGCTGTCATCCCTCTTGAAATAGAGGAGGAGCGGGATCGCCTTGGCCAACTCCTCGCAGAGGCCGACCCCGCACGTGAATCCGATCGCGCTGAGCAGGAGGTTGCTGTCCGGGTCCAGGGCCGATCGGTACGACCAGCCGATGAACGCCAGGATCGCCATGATCAGGATGCCCCACCCCCGCCCTCGAATCTGGTCGAAGCGGATCTGGGAGCACCACTGCACCGCCATCAGGAACAGGATGCCGGCGGTCCCGGTGAACGCCCCCACGCCCAGGAGATGGAACGATCGGGCCCTCTCCACCGAGAAGAAGAGCAGGGTCAGCAGCAGGAACGCCACCGCGGCGATCGCCGCATATGCCCAGTGCATCATGGAGTCGTGGGCCAGGTGCGCCCCGGCCAGGCGCCCGCCCGGCATCGCGGCCAGGAGTTGTTCCTTGGTGACCCCTCCCGGCCGATTCATGGCCGCCAGGGCCCGATCGACCTCCGCCGGGGAGGCGCCCTCCAGGGTGGCCGCGATCCGCTCCTCCAGGTCCGTCTCGTCCCGGGTCCCCAGGAGCGAGACGATCAGGGGGATCATCGCGAGGAGCAGGAGAAGATAGGAATACTCGCGAATCGAGGACGACGAGGCCGCCGCGTCCATCGCCGGGCGGGGCGGAGGCGTCGGCCGGGCGAACGGCGACGGCGGCTCGGGCGAGAATCGAGGGGCCGAGATCGAGTGGAACGTCGAGGAGGCCGGCGGCCCGTCTTCGAAGAGCGACGATCGGGCCGGCGACGCGGGCTTTTCCTTTTCCGGCTCGCCCGGGTCGCCCAGGCCCAGGGGCAGGCCGTCCTCGTCCAGGAACGAGGGGGACGGGATCGTCAGGACGGCCCCGCAATGGGGGCATTTCGTCCTCTTGCCCGCCAGGTCGTCGGCCGCCCTCAAGTCCTGACCGCAAGAGCAGGGGAACAGGATCGGCATCGGAAAGCCCCGGGGGAGGACTCCGCAAGCATCCATGATTCTTGACAGGATAATCGACGTTCGGCGGTTGTCGAGGCGCCGGTCGAGGAAATCGCGGACGGCGGCGAGGTCCGGGAAGTCTTAATCGAATCTTCGGGATCGGCCATACCCGCTCTTCACGGCCCGGGCGGATCGTAGGAGGCCCCGATCGGAGCGACCCCCGATCGGACGGGCCATCCTCCGCCCAGATCGACCCCCGGAAAGGCCACGAGATGACCCATCGACCCGTCCGACGATCGGGCTTCACCCTGATCGAGCTGCTGGTGGTGATCGCGATCATCGGCGTGCTGATCGCCCTGCTCCTGCCGGCCGTCCAGGCCGCCCGAGAGGCCGCCCGCCGGGCCCAGTGCACCAACAACCTCAAGCAGATCGGCCTGGCGTTCCACAACTTCGAGCAGTCCCGAGGCTTCTTCGCCCCGACCTGGGCGATCCGCGACGAGTTCCTCGCCGGCGCCCCGGGCCTCCCGCTGACCAACCCGAACTACATCCCCCACTGCCCCCCCCAGCTTGCCGAGGTTTGCAGCCACCCCTATTCGATCCAGGCGTGGGTCCCCTTCATCATGCCGTTCACCGAGCAGGTGCCGCTCTACAACTCGATGAACCTGGGGATCGCCTTCCCCTCGCCCGAGAATTCCACGGCCGTCGGCACCACGTTGAACTTCATGCTCTGCCCGTCCACCGCCGGCAACAACCGGATGGAGCCGTTCACCAACCCCTTGACCGGCCAGACGTTCCAGCTCGCCCCGGGCGACTACGCCGTCGATGACGGCGTGGACATCGGCTGGATGGACGCCAACAACGTCCCCCACCCCCCGGGCCAGATCGCCTACGGGATGCTCAAGGGCAACTATTGCCGGACCGCCGCCGAGGTCTCCGACGGCCTCTCCAACACCATCATGGTCTCCGAGGACGCCGGGCGGCCCAACCTCTACGTCCGGGGCTCCCAGCTCCAGTTCGGGACGAGCTACCCGTGGTACAACGGCGGGACCCCCCCGACCCAGTCCAACCAGGGCTCTGGCGCCGGCTGGGCCGACTACGGCAGCGAGTTCTACACCGACGGCGACGGCTCCCGCGAGCACACCAACTTCAGCAGCAACAACGAGGTCTATTCGTTCCACCCCGGGGGCGCCAACCACGTCTTCGCCGATGGATCGGTCCACTTCATCAAGGCGAGCATCAACGCCAAGGTCTTCGTCTCCTTGATCACCTTCGGGGGCGCCGAGATCGTCTCGGGCGACTCCTTCTGATCGGCACCCTCTCGGCCGTCGAGGCCCTCCATCCCCTCGACGGCCGACCTTCTCCCCTCCGACGACGAGGCCCGAACCGAGATGACCGAATCCTCGCCTCCCCGGGCCCGGCCCCTCTGGCCGGTCCTTGCCGTCCTCGCCCTGTCGTCGTGCGCCGACCCCGATTCCGGCCACGTCACGGTCCATCCGGCCCGCGGCCAGGTCCTCTACCAGGGCAAGCCCCTGGCCGAGGCCCTGATCGTCCTCCAGCCGGTCAAGCCTTCCGAAAAGGACCAGGACGCCAACGCCCCGCCGCGCCCCACCGCCCGATCCGACGCCGACGGCCAGTTCCGGCTCCAGACCTATTACACCGACGACGGCGCCCCGGCCGGCGAGTACCTCGTCTCGGTCTCCCTGCCGCCCGCCCCGACCGAGAATCGCGACCTGATGAAGAAGGAGACCCCCAAACCGGCCAGGGACGTCCTCGGCAACCGCTATCTCTATGCCGACAAGTCCGGCCTGAAGGTCGAGATCAAGCCCGGCGAGAATGTCCTCAAGCCGATCGATCTCAAGTAGGATCGGCGGCGGACCCGGTTTCGGTCCCGCGATTCGGAGGAGAGGTCATGCCCAAGCCCTTCGCCTTGATCCTCGGCCTGCTCGCGGTCCCCCCGGCGGGGGCCGAGGGCGAGGTCCGCCTGAACCAGATCCAGGTCATCGGCACTCACAATTCGTACCATCTCGCCCCGCATCCGAACGTCCTGGCCCTGATCGCCGCGACGAACCGCAAGGGGGCCGAAGCCCTGGACTACGCCCATCGCCCCCTGGCCGAACAGTTGACCGAGCTGGGCATCCGCCAGGTCGAGCTCGACGTCTTCGCCGACCCCGACGGCGGCAAATTCGCCCGACCGGCCGCCCGCGCGATCCTCAAGGCGGCCGGAAAGGACCCCGGGCCCGACCCCGACGACGGCGGCTCGCTCGACCGCCCCGGCCTGAAGGTCTTGCACGTCCAGGACATCGATTACCGGACGACCACGCCGACGTTCCTCGACGCCCTGAAGGCCATCCGGGGCTGGTCGAAGGAGAATCCGAGGCACGTGCCGATCCTCGTCCTGATCGAGCTGAAGGACGACGCCATCCCCGCCCTGCCGACCCGCCCCCAGCCCTTCGGCAAGGCCGAGCTCGACTCGGTGGACGCCGAGATCCTCACGGTCTTCAAGAAGGCCGAAATCCTGACGCCCGACGACGTTCGGGGCGACTTCGCGACCCTTCCCGAAGCCCTGAAGACCCGGGGCTGGCCGAGGCTCGACGACGTTCGCGGCAAGGTCATGTTCGCCCTGGACAATGAAGGATCGATCCGGGATCGCTACCTCGAAGGCTACCCCGCGTTGAAGGGCCGTCTCCTCTTCGTCAGCGTGAATCCCGACCACCCCGCGGCGGCCTGGATGAAGGTCAACGACGCCCCGAAGGATTTCGACCGGATTCGCGACCTGGTCCGCCGGGGATTCCTCGTCCGGACCCGCGCCGACGTCGATTCGGGCGAGGCGAGGCGCGACGACCCCTCGCGACGGGACCAGGCCCTGGGCAGCGGGGCCCAGTTCGTCAGCACGGATTACCCCGAGCCTCGCAAGGAGTTCTCCGGCTACAAGGTCCGCCTCCCGGGAGGCGTGAAGGCCCGGGCCAACCCGGTGATCGGAGACCCCGGACTCGCCGGGGAAGACCTCGAAGGACCGACCCTCGGCAAGCCGTGAGCGGAGGGGCGGCGGGCCGACGGGCGGGGCGGGCGGGGAGGTTCATGGTCGATCACCGGGACGACGGGCGCAGGGCCGGAAGGCCCGATCCACCTCGGGCCCGCTGAAGGGACATCATCGCGGGCCGACCCGTCGGGCGATCACCCAATCCGATCCGAGGCGCCGGCGGGGCCGTGAACGGACCGCCTCCCGGCCCCGGGCGAGCGCCCGCGATTCGAGGCGCGAAAACCGCCGTCCGGCCCGGCCGGTCGCGCGCCGGCCCCGCTCCCGAACGCCGCAATCCCCAGGGATTTCCGACGATCGAACCATATCAGTTCGCACGTGCGAATCCCGGCGATGGTACGAGTCGCTGCCATCGACGAAACCCCGGGATTGACCTCTCGAAACGACGATTGGGCGCGAAAAGTGTAGTCAAGTTCGCCGTTTCGAAGAAATGCACGAATCCGAATCCCGGACCAACGTCGATGGTCGCGGACCGATCCACGAGTGCGAGGACGAAACCTGCGAATCACGCCGGGACCCGATCGATCCATCAGGACATGCGGGGTCGCCTCGTCCTCCGACGGAAGAACCCGAGTCCTCCGGTCGCCCCGGCGAGGAGCAGGAGGATCGACGAGGGCTCGGGGACCGCGTTGATCCGGTAGTCGGCGACCAGGGGCAGGTGATCGGAGACCTTCGTCAGGTCGGAGAGGATCGTCGCGGCCTGGCTGGGCGAGTAGCGGCCGGCGGTCAGCTCGTTGGCCAGGGCCGAGGCGCTGCCGGTGGTGATGGCCTGGTGGTTGGTGTGCGTCCCGGTGTTGCCGAAGGCGACCACCGAGCCGTCGATCAGGCCCAGGGCGCCCGTCCCGTCGGCGACCGCCGGGGAATTCAGCAGGAGGTCGTCGCGATAGCGCATCCCGGTCGTCGATTGGCCGGTGAAGGAGGCCGTCGTCGCGGGCGAGGCGGTCTGGACCTGGAGGCTCGTGAAGTTGCCCGAGAGCGGGTCGACGCCCTGGTTGCCGTGGGAGCCGGCGGCGGTCACGGCGAGGTAGCCCGGGTCGTTGGCGTTGCTCGTCGGGTTGTAGTCCCCGGCGTAGAGGATCGACGAGCCGGCCGGCAGGGCATTGGCCGCCGAGGCGACGAGGTTCCCCTCGACGCCCCGTCGCGAGAGGTCGCTGGCCGTCGATCCCGACTTGAAGTGGTCGTTGAACAGGTAGAAATCCGACGCCGACGAGTAACCGACCGGCTGGAACTCGTATTCCATGACCTGCCGGGCCACGCCGCTGCCCGAGGGCGTGCCCAGGGCCCACTGGCCGATCAACTGGACGGTCGTGGTGTTGTAGATCAGGGTCTGGGGGCCGTTGCCGGTCAGGTTGCCGTCGGTCTTGCCGTTGAGCGTGGCCGCGGCGTACGGCGAGGGGTTGGCGGCGGTCCCGTAAAGCCCGTTGAGGACGTTGACGTACCCCTGCGCGGTGGGGTTGATCCCGGTCCCGCTGTAATACACCGATTCCTGGAGGGCCAGGATATCGACCGGCCGGGCCGGGGCGTTGGGGGTCACGCTCTCGAAGCCGATGGCCTTGAGGACGTCGCTGGCGCCGGTCCTGGGGAGGTAGTCCACGTTGTTGTGGCCGCTGACGTCGTTGGCCGTGTTGTACGTGACCACGCGGATGTCCTGGGCCCCGGCCGATCCCGCGGCGATCAGGGCGAGGGCGAGCGTCAGGAAGCGGATCATGGGGGAGGATTCCGTCGGGTTTCGAGGAGGATCGGGCCCGGACCGTCCCCGGTCCCTCGCCGTCGATCCGGCGCGGCGCGAGATGGCATCAGGGTCAATCTCAAGATTTGGCGACGACACCACCGGAACGGCGGCCGACGGCCGGAGCGGCGGACGGACGGGGTCCGCCGAAACGCGTCGAAGGGTCGTTCTTAGCCCGCGACCGAGGGGGCGTGCAAGGCGGATCGGGCCCGAATCGCGGCTCACCGCGAATTCTTCACCCGTTCCCCTTCGGCCCATCGCAATCGCGACCCGGCCGGGACGTTCTCCCGGGCCTCGATCGTCCCGGACGGCCAGCGGACCTCGATCCGGTCGATCTGTTTCGCCGGGCCGATCCCGAGGTGGATTCGGTGGTCGTTGGTGGAGAGGTAGCCGCCCCCGCCCTCGATCGCCCGGACGAGCGTCCGCTCGCCGACCTTCGCGGTGAGCCTCGCGCCGATGGCGTCGCGGTTCTTCCCCCGGCCGATCAGGTCGAGGAAGACGGAACCGCCGAGGGCCGGCGAATCGTTCCAGAGGACGACGCTCGGGGCCTCGTAATGGACGATCACCAGGTCGAGGTCGCCGTCGTTGTCGAGGTCGCCCGAGGCGAGTCCCCGGCCCATGTGGAGGCCGGAAAAATAGGGCCCGGCGGTCGCGGAGACGTCCTCGAATCGGCCCTTCGGCGCGCCTCTCCAGAGCAGGGGGGGGCATTCCCATCGGTAGGTCTGATGGGGCTCGGGTCGGATGTGGCCGTTGGTGATGGCGATGTCCAGGAGGCCGTCGGCGTCGAGGTCGGCGAACGCGACGCCCCAGCCGGTCATCGGGCGGCTGGCGGTGCCCAGGCCGGCGAGCTTGGTGCGGTCGTCGAAGAGGATCGTCCCGGGCGATGAGGCGGGCAGGGCGCACCAGAGGGTGTCGTGCTCGTCGAAGAAATGGGTGATGAAGACGTCGGGCTCGCCGTCGCCGTCGGTGTCCCCGCGGACGATCCCCATGTTCGCCTCGGGTCGGCCGTCGCCGTTGACGGCGATGCCCGAGGCCATCGCCACGTTTTCGAACGTGCCGTCTCCCTTGTTGCGCCAGAGGTCGTTGGGCTCGGCGTCGTTGGCCACGAGGACGTCGATCCGGCCGTCGGCGTCGAAGTCGGCGGCGAGGACGCCCATGCCCCGGCCCTTGCCGGCCACCCCGGCGGCGGCGGTCACGTCGGTGAACGTGCCGTCGCCGTCGTTGCGGTAGAGGACGTCCGGATCCCCGTTCCAGGTGGAGGGGACGCCGTATTGCGGCCGGCCCTGCTCGTCGCGTTCGAACGGGGCCTTCGCCGGGTCGAAGGAGAAGTAGTTGACGACGAAGAGGTCGAGGTCGCCGTCGTTGTCGTAGTCGAGGAAGGCGGCGCCGAGGCTCCAGAGGGGGCAGCCGACCCCGCTCTCGGCGGTCACGTCGCGAAAGATGCCGCCGTCGTTGCGCCAGAGGGTGTTGGGTCCGTAACGGGTCACATAAATGTCGGGGTCGCCGTCGCCGTCGTAATCGGCGACGGTCACGCCCTGGCCGTGGGAGCCGGTGGGCGTCAGGCCGACCCGGGCGGAGACGTCGGTGAACGTGCCGGGGCCGTCGTTGCGGAGGAGGACGTCCGACGGCGGGGCGGCGGTCGCCCCCGGCTTCAAGGAGACGCCCTGGGGGAAGAAGAGGTCGAGGTCGCCATCGCCGTCGTAGTCGAGCATCGCCACGCCCCCGCCGGTGGTCTCGACGGGCAGCGCGAGGCCGGACAGGCCCGTCTCATACCGGAAGGGCAAGTCCTGGGCGCGGAACCGGGGCGGGGCGGGGCGAGCGGCGGGCGGATCGGTGGAGGCGATCGGGGGCGACCCGGATTCGCGGCCCCCTCCGCATCCGCCGAGGACGAGGGCCAGGCCCATGATCGCGACCCAGGCGGCCGAGCGGGACGGTCTCGGGCGCATGGCAGGGCTCCGGGCCGAAGCCGGGTGAGGGACGATCGGGCTGTTCGGGCGTTCGAGGCGGCCGGGAAGGGTGGTAGCCGCCCGGTTGAAGGTAGCCGCGCGAATCCGGGTTTGCAAGGAGTCCGCTCGGGGCCGGTCGATGATCCGGATTCCGGGGAGCCATGCTGACGTCTTCGTAAGCATGGCTCCGGTCAGGCTCGGACGAATCCATGCTTACGAGGACGTCAGCATGCCACCCGGGACCGAGGGGACTCGCCGCCCCGGCCCGTTGCCCCGGCGGCCGGATCGTGGCAGGATGGCCGCGATCGGTGGTGATGGATTCGCACCCTCCTCTCTCCCTCGCGAGGGCCCGCCATGACGCGTTGGATCGTCGGTTTGGTCGCGTTCCTGCTGGTCGTCCCGAGGCCCTCGGCGGCGCAGACCCCGGCCGAGATGGCCCGGACGGCCGCGTACCTCGAAGCGATGCAGAACCCCGACGGCGGGTTCGGCGGCAAGCCCGGGGACAGGTCCTCGCTTGGGGCCACGTCGTCGGCCGTCCGCCAGCTCAAGAGCGTGGGCGGCTCGGTCCCGGACATCTCCTCGTGCATGGCCTACCTCAAGGGCTGCTTCGACCCGAAGGCCGGCGGCTTCGCCCCGTCGCCCGGCGGGCCGCCCGACGTCCACACGACCGCCTCCGGACTGATGGCCCTGGGCGAGCTGAAGATCGCCACCGATGAGATCGTGAACGCGTGCATCGGCTACTTCGGCAAGGAAGTGAAGACGTTTGAAGAAATCCGCATTGCGGTCGCCGGCCTGGAGGCGGTGAAGAAGCCGTCGCCGGACTTCCCCCGGTGGATCGAGCAGGTCAACTCCGACCGCAATTCGGACGGCACCTGGGGATCGGCCGGAGGCCAGGCCCGCGCGACCGGCTCGGCGGCGGCGGCGCTCCTGAGGATGGGCGTCGATCTCGACAAGAAAGACGCCGTCGTCTCGACGCTCAAGGCCGCGCAGAGGCCCGACGGCGGCTGGTCTCGCGACGGGACCGCCTCGGACCTGGAGACGACCTACCGGATCGCCCGGGCCCTGTTCATGATGAAGGAGGCGCCGGACCTCGACCGCCTGCGATCCTACCTGGCGGGCCATCGCCGGGAGGACGGCGGGTATGCGTCGAAGCCCGGCGGCTCGGACGGCGGCGGGACGTACTTCTGCACGACGGTCGAGCGCTGGGTCCGGCTGATGTCGGGCGAGCCGGCGGTGGTCGAGACCGCCGGGTTCGTGCCGTTGTTCGACGGCAAGAGCCTGGACGGCTGGGAGGGGGATACCTCGCTCTGGTCGGCGAAGGACGGCGTGCTCGTGGGCACGTCCCCGGGCCTGAAGCACAACGACTTCCTCGCCACCACGAAGGATTACGAGGACTTCATCCTCAAGTTCACCTTCCGGATGACCGGCGGCGAGAGCGCCAACAGCGGGGTGCAGTTCCGCAGCGTCCGCGTCCCGAACCACGAGATGAGCGGCTACCAGGCCGACATCGGCCAGGGCTACTGGGGCTGCCTGTACGACGAATCCCGAAGGAACAAGGTGCTCGTCCAGGCCAGCGACCGCGCGAAGGCGGCCGTCCGCCCCGGGAAGTGGAATGAATACGTGATCCGCTGCATGGGCAATCACATCACGATGACGCTCAACGGCGTCCCGTCGGTCGATTACGTCGAGAAGGACGCCGACATCGCCCGGACGGGCAAGATCGCGGTGCAGATCCACGCCGGGGGGCCGATGACGATCGAATTCAAGGACATGTATATTCAGCCTTTGCCGATCGCCGACGACTCGGCCGAGGACGTGCCGGACTTCCACCTCCGCAAGCCGAAGGACGGCGAGCGGAAGTACGTCGTCTATCTGCCCCAGGGCTTCGACAAGTCGAAAGCGTACCCGATCGTCCTGTTCCTCCACGGGGCCGGCGAGCGGGGTGACGACCCGGTCCGGGCGGCGCAGGTGGGCCTCGGCGCGATCATCGCGAAGACCCCGGAGCAATTCCCGATCATCGCCGTATTCCCCCAGGCGAAGCGGACGTGGGAGGCCGGCTCGGACGACGCCAAATTCGCGATGGCGGCGCTCGACGACGCGATGAGTCGGTACAGGACGGAGCCGGGGCGTGTTTATCTCACGGGCCTCTCGATGGGAGGCCACGGGACGTGGGCCAACGCGGCGGCGAACCCCGGGAAGTTCGCGGCGGTCGTCCCGGTCTGCGGCTTCGGCGACCCCAAAATCGCCGAATCGCTCAAGAACACGCCGATCTGGACGCTCGTCGGCGACGACGACAGCGCGCGAATCCTCGGGGGCACCCGGTCGCTCGTCCAGGCCGTGAAGGAGGCCGGCGGATCGCCGAAATGGACCGAGTTCCGAGGCATCGGCCACAATAGCTGGGACCGCGCGTATTCCGACCCCCGGGTGATCCGCTGGATGCTCTCCCAGGCCGGGAAATGAGGGGACATCGAACCGCCAAGCCGCCGAGGACGCCAAGGAAAGGCCAGAGAAGAGAAGAAGAGAATGCAGAGAGGACGAGAGAATTCCATTTCTTGAGAATTCTGCCTCTCCTCTCCGGCCTTTCCTTGGCGTCCTCGGCGGCTTGGCGGTTCATCCTCCCTCCCGGATCGAGCGGCGACTCTACAAGGAGACGATGATGCGATTCTCGGCCCGAGCCCTTTCGGCGGTGTTGGTGATGGCGTCGGCGGCCGTCGCGCAGACGGATGCGTTGCCGTTGCGTTCCCAGGTGCTGGACTCGGCCCGGATATTCAGCCCGGAGGCGGTCCAGGACGCGAAGAAGATCCTCGATGACCTGGAGCGCGCCTCGGCCGTCCCGGTGACGATCGAGACGGTCGATTCGATCGACGGATCGACGATCGAGGAGGCGGCCCTCGACGCGGCGAGGCGGTCGGGCGGGCAGGGGGTGTTCCTCCTGATCGCGAAGAAGGAGCACAAGATCTCGCGACCGTTGGTCCGCCGGCAGTTCGAGCACCGCCTGCCGAAGGAGGCCCGCGAGAAGGTCCACGCCGCGATGGCCGAGGATTTCCAGGCCGGCAAGTTCGACGACGGGCTGAGGCGAGGGGCGGCCATCCTGGCCGAAAGCGTCCGCGCGACCGCGACCGCGACGGCGGCGGCCCCGGCCCCGACGGTGACGACGACCCCCTCGGCGGCGGATTCGCCGCTGGTCGCGAGGAACCAGATCAAGCTGACCCTGGCCGGGGCGAGGACCGTCCTGGCCGGGGCCGAGGCGCAGGCGGCCCGGATGGGCCAGAAATCGAACATCGCGGTGGTCGATGACGGCGGCCACTTGCTGGCGTTCGCGAGGATGGACGGGGCGAGGCCCGCCAGCGCGGCCTCGGCCCAGACCAAGGCCACGTCGGCGGCGATCTATCGGGCGCCGACCGGCCCGATCGCCCCCGGAGGCCCCGGCTCGCCTCCGGATTTGCTCACCAGCCTGAGCCTTCAGAATGCGATGGCGGCCTCGGGGGCGAAGTATTCGTCGCTCCTGGGCGGGGTGCCGATCGTGGTGGATGGCCAGGTGATCGGCGCCGTGGGCGTCGGCGGAGGGACCGGCGAGCAGGATGCCGAGGTGGCGAAGGCCGGGATCGAGGCGTTCCTGGACGCGGTCAAGGGCAAGCCCATCGACGAGAAATGACCCGAGCGATCACCCATCGGCCGTGATGGCCAGGCCCATCAGCCGCGAGCAGGCCTCGTGGAGCTCGGCCAGGCGACGGACCAGCGGCGAGGCGGTGCCCTCGCCGGTCGGCTCGGTGGGTGTCGGCTCGGCCCGTCCGTCGGGGCCGAGATGGAGGAGGCGAGGGCCCCGGCCGGCGAACAGGGCCTCGACGCTCACCGAGTCCCCGTCCTGGAACCGCCGGGCGGCCTCGACCGCGAGCCAGTCGCTCGGTCCGGCGACGCTCCAGGCCCTCGCCGCGGCGCCCTCGGGCCGGGCCATCCGGGCGATCGCGTCGCGGAGGAGGCCGCCGAGCTCGGGGCACGACCTCGCCACGAGTCCGACCCGGACCGGATACTCGGGCTGGCCGAGCAGCAGCGTATAGGCGAGGTCGATCGGCCGGGTGTCGGGACGGTGGCGGAGCCAGTCGAGCAGGGCGCGGGCCAGGGCGATCCAGGAGGGGCGGTCGGGCGCGGCGAGGAGGAACGGCTCGGCCCGGGGCGGCTCGTCGATGGCGGCTTTCGGGGCGACCCGGCGGCCGTCGAGGTAGCCGACGCTGGGTGACGGGTCGTCGGCGAGGACTTCGCGGACGACCCCGGCGGCATTGACCTCGACGTCCCCCTCGGGGGCCAGATCGACCCTCCTGAGGCGGACGCCGGGCAGGCCGGGGGCGAGGGCCGGGACGAGTCCGGCGAGTCCGTCGGGGTCGTCCAGCGCGAGCCCGCCGGTCCCGGTGGCGGCGATCACGGCCGAGCCTCCCGACCGGGCGGAGAGGACGAGGTCCTCGGCCGCCCCGTGGGCCAGGAGGGCGAGCCCTCGGGCCTCGGGGGCGTTGGCCGGGCTGTCGGCCGGGTCGATCGAGGGGCGGACCCGGATCGGCAGGAGGTGGACGATCGCGGCGATCGCCCCGCGATCCCGGGCGCGTTCGACCAGGGCGGCCACGGCGGCCGAGGAGTTCAGGTTCACGCCCTCGACCTCGCCCGAGCCGACTCCGTGACGCACCCGGACGGGCACGAGGCCCATCGCGCGGAGGTCGGCGGCCACGGCTCGGGCGACCCCTCGGCCGTCGTCGGTCAGGATCACCACGCCTCCCGGGGCGAGCCGGCCGGTCGAGGGCGGCAGGGGCGCGTCGTCCAGGGCGGGGCCGACGCTTCGGAGCGCCGCCCGGACCGCTTTCAGCCCGTCGTCCACCGCCACGAGGGCGCGGTCGAGCCGATCGGCGACGGGGGCTTCGGCCCTCCGAGGGTCGGCCAGGCTCGGGCTGGGAAGGCTCATCGCCGGGTCCTCGATCGCGGTTCTCCGGTGGCGGTCGCTCCCTCGGGCGGGATTTCCGGGGCGGACGGTCGGGATGGCCTTCGACTTGCGAGCCGCGATCCGACGAGGGCCGGTCGCCGGGAGGTCCGGGCCCTTGTCCCCCCCGGGGCTTCCGTGCTATCCCGGATGGGGCGAGAGGTCCGGGGTTCGGGCCCTCCGGGAAGGATCGGCGGGACGCCGCCCCGAATCGAGGCCGATGGGTCGTTCGGCCGGACGTGACGGGAGCGTGGGGCGGATGGTTCGGGTCCGGAAGATCGTGACGGCCCTGGCGGCGGCCCTTGTCCTGACGATCCTGGCGATCGGGGTCTCCCTGGCGCTCTGGCTGCGTTACGGGGCCGGGCCGGTGATCGTCCACGAGACCGAGGCGGAGGTCGAGGCGTCCCGCCCTCGGGGCGACCTTCGGCCGGTCCTGGTCTTCCTCGACCCGGGCACCCGGGTCGAGGCCGAGCCGCCTCCGGGATGGTCGGACCTGGTGATCAAGTCGGTCCTCTACCTGGCCTCGGGCGACCTGGACACCCTGCCCGAGTCGGCCCGGGAGACGGCGACGAAGTTCCGCACGGCCGTCCTGGCCGACGTCCGACCCGTCCCGGGCGAGCCCGGCTCGTTCCACCTGAGCCGGGTGGGCGCGGGGCTTTGCCTGACGATCGAGGGAAGGGACACGGTCATCTCTCGGGCGACTTTGAAGTCGCAGGGCGTCTCGCTGTCGGCCCTGGACGGCCTGGTCCTGGGCCGGGCCGAGGCCGCCCTGACCCGGGGCCGATTGGCGGCGAGGACGCCGACGTTCGCGCTCTACGAGACGCCGGTGGAGTTCGCCGACCCCTCCGGGATTCACCGATCGATCCTCCTGCGTTATGCCCTGTTGGTCGATCGCCGCTCGGGCCGGCTGACGACGGTGTGCTGGCCGATCCCGGACCCGCCCTCGCGGGGCGAGCCGCCGGAGACGATCCGGCTCCTGCCGCCGAACCTGGTGTTCCGCTGCGGGTTGCACGTGAAGGCGGGTCGGGTGGTGGGGCGGCTGGCGGTGTCGTGGAAGATCGCGATGGACGACCTGCCGCCGGGCCGGACCGTGCCGATGGGCGAGCCGCTGAGGTCCCTGAGCACCCGCGACTTCGGTTCGCCCGAGGACTCGGCCGAGCTCGAGGAGGCGGTCCGCCGGGCCGTGGATCGGGCCGGCTCGCCTTCGGGCTGAGGCGACGGGCCGGGGCGATTCAAGAGGCGCGATCGCGCGAGCGTCCCGTCTCGATAGTCCTCATTGGATTCCGGTCGCATGGGGCAAGCACCCCGGCCGGGATCGAGCGGTTTTGCGCCCTTGCGAGGTGAGACGACATGCCCGCGCCCATCGCCGACGAGCTCCAGTTCCACGCCGCCGCCGCCCCCGCCATCGAGGCCCAGGTGCGCCAGGATGCGATGATGGAGGAACTCAACCCGGCCGACGTCGAGACGATCGTTCAGCTCGTCGTGAAGTACGGCCCCAGCGTCTACAAGGCCGTCCTCGCGTTGTTCCACGTGACCCCCAAGGCCTGATCCGAGCGAGCGACGGACCATACCATGAAGCGAGTTCTCCTCGCCCTGATGGCGGCGGCCCTGATCGGGTCGTCCGCCCCGGCGCGGGCCGACGCCCCCAAGGCGACGGTCCGAGGCCCCTCGACCGTCTCCGCCGGCGCCACGATCGTCCTGGACGCCCGGGCCAGCGTGGCGGATCGTCCCCTGAAGTGGAAGCTGGACGGCCCCGACGTGCCGTTCCTGGTCCTGGACCAGGACGGCCACAAGGGCGTCGTCGCGCTGGTGCCCTCGGCCCAGCCGGGCGTCTACAAGTTCACCCTGATCGCCAAGGGGATCCCCCAGGGCGAGGTCGAGGTGGACGCCGACGCCGCCATGTGGACCGTCTCGGTCGAGGCGCCCGCCCCGACTCCTCCCCCCACCCCGGCCCCGACGCCGACCCCGTCGCCGACTCCCCCCCCGGCGCCGACCCCGACGCCGACCCCGGCCGCCGGCGGCCACCTGTTCGTCACCCTGGTGGTGGACCTGGACGCGATGACCCAGGCCGTCGCGACCCTCCGCGAAGGCGTGTCGGTCCGCCCGGCCCTTTCCGGGATGAATGCCCAGTACCGGACCGTGGGCCTGGGGACGGCCGAGTTCTCGGCCATCCGGCTCGGCCCGTATGTGACGAAGGCCGGCGGCGCCCCCTGCCTGGTGATCCAGGACAAGACCGGGGCCGTGCTGTCGGCGGTGCCGGCCCCGGCCACCGAGGCCGACCTGATCGCCGCGGTGAAGCGGCAGAGGGGAGGTCTCTGAGATGACCGGGTTTGACCTCCTCAACGCCATCGCCGGGCCCGACGGCCAGGTCCGCCTGCTCGGCTGCCTGCCCCCGAAGCCCGACTTCGGCGGCCTGCCGAAGTTCGCCGCCTCCAACGCCGTCCTGCCCCGCGACCAGTGGCAGGACGTGGACCTCTCCCCCCTGGCCGGGAGCGTCTGGGACCAGGGCCAGCACGGCTCCTGCGTCGGGCACGGGAGCACGAAAGCCTTCGAGATCGCGTTCCGGATGGGCGGCGGGACCGTGCCCGACTCCGGGTTCAGCCCCACCAGCCTGTACGCCCTGGTCAACGGCGGGCGCGACCAGGGGGCGATCGTCTCCGACGCGATGGACGCGCTCCTGCAGAAGGGCGTCTGCACGATGGCCGAATGCCCGGAGTCGATCATCTACTCCAGCCGGATCCCGGCCTCGGCCAACGCCACCCGCCAGCGGTTCCGCGTGGCCGACGCCTATCACTGCTCGACGTTCGACGAGATCGGCTCGGCGCTCCAGCTCGGGTTCCCGGTCAGCTTCGGGATCACCCTGCACGGGGCGTTCAACAACCTGAACTCCGAGGGCGTGGCCGGGATCGGCTGGGGCGTCCTGGGCGGCCACTGCATGTGCGGCTACGGCACCAAGAAGCTCAAGGACGGCTCCTGGGCGATCCGCGTCCGCAATAGCTGGGGCCCGAAGTGGGGCCTGGGGGGCGACTGCCTCCTGATCGAAAACCACTTCGGCTCGGATTGCGACGCCTTCGCCATCCGGGCCGACATCCGAGACCCCCAGGACCCGGCAAATTCGCCGGCCGCGTCCTGAGGGTCCGGGAAGAGTCATGAGAGGGAAGGGACCCGGGGCCGAGCGATCGGTCCCGGGGCCGATCCGGGCCCGAATCCGGGCGGCATGCCCGGGAAGCAGACGGGGCATGCCACCCGGGAAACCATCGGTCGAGTTTGCGGCCCTCGCAGGATCGCCGAGGGGGCCGGTGGTGATGTAAGCTTATCAGACCGATCCGTCTCTTCCTGGGTGATGGAGCCCGCCAGTCGAGATGGCGGAGAGGGATGAACCATGTGCCCGGCCTGCGGACGACCCGTGCCCGTCGATGCACCTCAAGGGCTCTGCCCGGCCTGCCTCCTCGGCGCCGGACTGCCTGGGGACTCGACGCGCGACCACGTCCCGGCCGAGGCCTGGCCCTCGACGGCCGCCGCCGTCGGGACCACCGACGCCTCCTGGGCCACGAGGACGACCGCGACCCGGCCCGAGGGCGGTGAGATCGCCGCCATCCCCGGCTATCAGATGCTCGACCTGCTGGGCCAGGGGGGCATGGGCGTCGTCTACCGGGCCGTCCAGATCGGCCTGAATCGCCAGGTCGCCCTCAAGACGATCCGGGGGGATGCCCGGTTCCAGAAGGACCAGTTCGAGAGGTTCCGCATCGAGGCCGAGGCCGTCGCCCGGCTCCGCCACCCCAACGTGGTGCAGATTTTCGAGATCGGCGAGGCGGGCGGCCTCCCCTATTTCTCGCTGGAGCTGCTGACCGGAGGCACGCTCGCCGCCCGCCTCCGGCAGGCCCCGATGACCCCGACCGAGGCGGCCCGAGTCCTCGCCTCCCTGGCCCGGGGGGTCCAGGCGGCGCACCAGGCGGGGATCGTCCACCGCGATTTGAAGCCGTCCAACGTCCTCTTCGACGCCGACGGCACGCCGAAGGTCGCCGACTTCGGCCTGGCCAAGCGGCTGGAGGCCGACGACGGCCAGACCCACACCGGCCAGGTCATGGGGACGCCCAGCTACATGGCCCCGGAGCAGGCCCGGGGCGAAAACCGCGGGGTCGGGCCGGCCGCCGACATCTATGCCCTGGGCGCGATCCTCTACGAGGCGATCACCGGCCGACCGCCGTTCCGGGGGGCCTCGGCCTCGGAGACCGTCCTCCTCGTGATCACGGCCGATCCGGTCTCTCCGACCAGGCTCCAGCCCCGATTGCCCCGCGACCTGGAGACGATCTGCCTGAAATGCCTGGCGAAAGACCCGGCCCGGCGCTATGGATCGGCCGAGGCCCTGGCCGACGACCTCGCCCGCTTCCTCGACGGCCGATCGATCCTGGCCCGGCCGGCGCCCTCGTGGGAAAAGGCCGCGAAGTGGGCCAAACGCCGGCCGATCGCCTCCGGGCTGGCGATCGCCTCGGTGGCGGCCGTCGCCGTGGTGATCGGCGCGGTGGAGCAGTCCCGATCGGCCCGGGAGGCCCTGGGGCAGTTGAAGAACGATCAGGTCGTCCGCGAATTGAACAACGCCCTGACGGCGCTCGACACCAGCCGGAAGCAGCCGCCCGCCTCGGCCCGCGACACGCTCGGGGCGCTCCTCCGCCGGCTCGACCGGGCCGAGCCCCGGTTCGCCGAGGTCCGCGGGAGGGCCGAGGAGGAACTCCGGGACGTCGATCGGACGATCGCTCGCGACGAGGCCCGGGCCCGGGTCGCCCGGGACTTCGAGCGGTTCCGAACGCTCCGGGACCGGGCGATCCTGCTCGACGGCGAGGCGTCGCTCCTGCCCGATTCGCTGTTCGAGGACGACGGCCCGACCGTCCCCCGCGCCCTGGCCGACGACGAGGACCGCCGGTTCCCCGCGAGCCTCCTGCCCGGCGACCGCCGGCCTCCGACCCGCCGAGAGGCCCGGACCCGCGAGGCCCGGACCACGGCCGGCGAGGCCCTCGCGATCCTGGCCTCGGGGCCGTCGGCCGAGCTCTCCGACGACCAGGCCGAGGAGCTTCGCTCGGGCCGGCTGATGGTCGCCCTGGCGCTCTCGGAGGCCGTCGCCCGGCCGTTGCCCGGCGAGGATCCGAAGGCGCAGGCGAGAGCGGCGATCGCGGTGCTCGATCGGGTCGCGGAGCAGTCGCGGCGAGGCCCGGCCTATCACCTGAGGAGGGCGGCTTGCCTGAGGAGGGCCGGCGAGGCCGGCGAATCCGACCGGGAAACGGCGCTGGCCGAGGCGTCCGCCCCGAATGACGCCGTCGATCACTTCCTGCTGGGTCAGGAACGGAGCCGGAGGGGCGACTGGGACGGCGCGAGATCGCAGTTCGAGGCCGCCCTGAAGCTGCGGAGCAACCTGTTCTGGGCCCGGTGCCTCCTGGCCGTGGCCTTCCTGAACGCCTCGCCGCCCAGGCCCGTCGAGGCCCGCGCCGAGCTGTCGATCGCCCTGGACGATCACCCCGATTTCGCCTGGCTGTACCTGATCCGAGGGGCCGCCGACGGCCAGCTCGGCTCGGTCCTGGCGGCGTCGGCGAGGGTGGCCCGCCCGGCCGATTCGAGTCGCCTGAAGGCCGAGGCCGCCGGCCGGTTCGCCGAGGCCGAGGACGATTTCCGGAGGGCCTCCGAGCTGGGCCTGGATCGCGACCTCGAATACGTCCTGAGGATGAACCGAGGCGCCCTCCGCTTCCAGAGAGGGCGGCTCGACGACGCCCTCGCCGATTTCCTCGCCGCGATCCCTTTGTCCGGAGGCCGGTACAACCCTCACGCGTCCCTGGCGATGACGTACCGGAAGCTGGGCAAGCCCGACGAGGCGGTCGAGGAACTCGGGCGGGCCCTCGCGCTGGAGCCCAGGCTCGCGGCCCTGTATCGAGGCCGGGCCCTGGCTCGCCTGGACCGCACGGACGTCTCGACCGAGGCGGCCGAGGAGGCGATCGCGGACCTGGAGACCTCGGCGAGCCTGGAAGGATCGGCCCGCAACGCCGCGACCGACCAGGCCTTCCGGGCCCGGCTCCTGCTGAAGCTCGATCGGCCCGAACAGGCCCTGGCCGCGTCCGAGTCGGCGCTGAAGGCCGCGCCCGATCATCCCTATGCGAGGCTCGTCCGGCTCTATGCGTTGCTGGACCTCGAACGGTTCTCGGACGTCCTGGCGGCGTGCGACGCGATGGCGAAGGAGGAGGCGCCGAGCCCGGACCTCTTGCGGCTCCGCGCGGTGGCGAAGCTCGCCCGGAAGGACTTCGCGGGGGCCATCGAGGACGCCTCCCGGGCCCTGGCGCTCCAGCCCGGCTGGGCCCCGGCGCTCCGCAATCGCGGCTGGGCGTACCTCTTCTCGGGCGCCTCGGAGCTTTCGTGGAGGGATTTTAACGAGGCGATCGCCGCCGAGCCGCGATCGGCCGAGGGGTTCTCCGGTCGGGCGTCGGCGAACCTCCTTCTGGGCCGGATTCGCGAGGCGATCTCCGACTCCGAATTCGCTTTGAAGGCCGCCGAGCCGACGGCCCGGACCTTCTACGCCGCGGCGAGGATCTATGCCGGGGCCGCCGCCTCCACCGCCTCGGAGGCCGCGCCAAGGGCCGGCTCGACCTCCTCCGCGACTCCTCGGCGTTCGAGGCCCGCGCCGCGTCCCTCCTGAAGGACGCGCGGGACCGGACCCCGACCGAGAAGCGGCCGACGTTCTTCCGCGACCTGATCGCGCCCGACGCCGGCCTCTCCCGCTTGATCCGCCGCGATCCCGGCCTCCTCCGCGACCTCCGCGTCTCGCCCGCCGCCCCGGGCCTCGCGAATCCCTCGGCAAGGGAGGACCGACGATGACCGCCTCGCCCCAGGCCCGGAAGGGCCCCGACCGCCGGCCCCGTCGCCGCCGTGTGGGGACGGCCGAGAGGCTCGAAGCCCGCACCCTGCTCTCGACGCTCCCCTCGCCGGACCTCGCGAGTGCCTCCCCCCTGAGCGTCCCGGCCGACGTGACCTCGGGCTTCGCCGCGCCCGCCGTCCCGGCGTTCTTCGCCATCCGCGACGCCACCGAGGTTCGCCTGGTCGCGACGGCCCACGCGATCCCGAGCGAGCCGATCCGCCTCTCCGTCCTCGACGCCACGGGCCAGCCTCTGGCCCAGAGCGACGGCCTGGGCCTGGCCGGCCCCGACCCTCGGATCGATCAGCACTTGCCGGCCGGCTCGGCGTACCTGGAAGTCCAGTCGCTGGGCCGTCCCGTCGCGTTCTCGCTGACGACCCTGGCCACGCCCGCCTCGCCTCCGTACCAGACGATCCCGATCGACCCGAGTCCGGGGGGCCTCGCCGACGGGACGGCCGAGACGTCCGGGGACACGAAGCCCCCGACGGCCGTGGCCGACTTCAACGGCGACGGCCTGCCCGACCTCGCGGCGATCGACGGCATCCACCTCGCCCTCGGGGACGGCACGTTCGGCCTGCCGACCACCCCTCTGCCGATCCCGACCGATCAGCTCGCGGGCCTCGGGCCGATGATCGCGGCGAGGATCGACGGCCGAGAGGATTTGGTCTACACCACGTTCCGGCCGTCGCCAGGGACCGTGACGATCCACCTCCTGATCGGCCACGGGGACGGCACGTTCGAGGCGGGATCGTCGTTCGATGTCGCCGCCCCGGGCCCGGCCGAGACCCTGGTCGAGGGCGACTTCAACGGGGATGGCCGGCCCGACCTGGCCTTCACCTCGGTCGATGCCCAGCTCGCGACCGACGGGACCGATGGCTTCCTCGACGTCCTTCCCGGCCTGGCCGGCGGAGGGTTCGGGGCCTCGCGGTCGCTGGACCTCGGGCCGGTCGATCCGGTTTCGATCGCCGTCGGGAACTTCCTGGGCGACGGCCGGGACGAACTGGCCGTCGGCCTGGTCGATGAGACGGCCCAATCGAGCCGGGTGGCCGTCGTCTCGACGAGGCCCGACGGCTCGTTCTCCCGGGAGGCGAGCCTGGACCTGGGCCCGGTCCTTCTCGGTCACGACCTCAACGCCGACAATCGGCCGGCGAACCCCGGCGCCGGGTCCGTGATTGCGGCGGATTTCAACGGCGATGGCAAGCCGGATCTGGCCGTGGCGGGCCTGACGGTCCCGGCCGGCGACCCCCTGGCGGGCTCGGGCGAGGTGGACGTCTTCCTCAACCAGGGAGGCGGTCAATTCGCCGCGCCGGGCCGGGTGAATCTCGGGGATTTCGTGCCCGACTCGCTCGCCGCGGGCGATTTCACGGGCACGGGCCGGATCGACGTGGCCGCCCTGGGCTTCGTGAGCGTGACCTCCGGCGGCGGCTACGCCCTTCGACTCCTGGCCGACACGTCCTCGTCGGCGGGCCCGGCCTTTTCCGTGGAGAGCCCGATCGCCTCCTCCTTCTCGGGAGATGGCCTCGTCTCGGCCGACGTGAACGGAGACGGCAAGGACGACCTGATCGTCTCCGACGGCGGCCAGACATTCGGCACCGCGTTCTCGGGGACGGCCTCGACCCTGGGATCGGTGGATGTCGCCATCAGCCGGGGCGACGACACCTTCCGCGACGCCTCCACCGTCAGCGACTTCCCGAACTACGGCACCAACATCGGCGACGAGCTGGCCGGCGACTTCAACGGCGACGGCCGGATGGACCTGGCCATCGATGGCTACTCTCCCGGCTCGTCGCCGGCGAACCCCACCAGCGAGATCGACGTCTACCTCGGCAAGGGCGACGGGACGTTCAACGCCCCGTCGGTGATCAGCGTGGGGACCCTGGCGATCACTTCGCTGATCTCGGCCGACGTGGACGGCGATGGCCATCTCGATCTCGTGGTGGCCGGGGCGTTCATCTCGGCCGAC
Organism: uncultured Planctomycetota bacterium; assembly: GCA_963737655.1. GTDB lineage: Bacteria > Planctomycetota > Planctomycetia > Isosphaerales > Isosphaeraceae > JAQGHR01. The sequence goes on from CAVTTN010000002.1 coordinate 2,104,281, forward strand.
GGCACGAGTTCTTCCGCCGAGATCGAGACGTTCCGGGGGCGGGGCGACGGGACGTTCGGCGGCGCCGAGGTCCACGACCTGGGGCCGGGCCTGCCTTTCTCGCTGGCCTCCGGCGACTTCAACGGCGACGGCCGGGCCGACCTGGCGTTCGTCTTCGCCCATCCGGAGCTTGATCCCTCGTCCGGAGGGACGATCGACGTGCTGGAAGGGCTCGGCGGGGGGACGTTCGGCGCGCCGACCACTCTCGATCCCGATGCGGCCCTGCCGGCGGCCTCGGTCGCCTCGGCCTTTCGGACTGATGTCATCTCCCTCTCCGTCGCCGACGTCAACGGCGATCGCCGGGCGGACCTCGTCGCCGGCCTGGACCTGGAACCGGGGGTCGGCGCCGTGGAGGAAAACTTCGTCGAGACCTTCGACGGCCGGGCCGACGGCGGGTTCGCCGCTCCTCGCGTCTTCGACTTCGGGACGGCCCGGGAGATCGCCTCGATCGTCCCGGCCGACGTCAACGGCGATGGATCGGTCGATCTGGTGGCCCTGGTTGACGACCCCATCGCCGGGTTCGAGGTCTTCCTCGGCCGATCCGACGGCTCGTTCGATCCGCCGATCTTCACCGACCTGACCGGCGATCAGCCCTCGTCGCTGGTCGTGGCGGACCTCGACGGCGACGGCCATCCCGACCTCCTGATCGACCTCGGCGAGGACTTCCAGGCCGGGACCGCCGAGTTCGGCGCGTTCCTGGGCCGGGGCGACGGCTCGTTCGGGGCGCCGACCGTCTCCGAGACGTCGATCCCGATCGGGACGACCGCCGTGGCCGACTTCAACCGGGACGGCCGGGCCGACTTCGGCGCCGGATCGATCGACCTGGTCCCCTCGATCGCCTTCGGCCTGGGGGACGGCGAGTTCGTGAACGCCTCGGACCTCGCCGCGACCGTCCGCGAGGACCCGGTGGCCGCCGATTTCTCGGGGGACGGGGTCGATGACGTCCTGGTGATCGACGACGCCGGCAATATCCAGTGGCGGAAGGGCCGGCCGTCGTCCCCCGGCTCGTTCGACCCTCCCCAGATCATCAACCCGGGCGTCCCCTCGCGCGACCTGGCCGTGGTGAGCACCGCCGCCGGGCTGTTCCTGGTGAGCGTGGACCTGGACGACAACGCCCTGACCGTCTTCGCCGATCGCGGAGGCCGGTTCGTCCGCGTCCGCTCGATCCGAACCGGGCTGGTGCCGGCCCAGGTGATCGTCGGCGACGTGAACGACGACGGAAATGAAGATCTGATTGTAAGGAACGCCGGGGACGGCACCGCGACGGTGTTCCTCGGCTTCGGCGACGGCTCGTTCGGCCAGTTGGAGGCCGTTTCCATCGGCGTGACGGCCGCCGACATCGCGCTGGCCCGGCTCGATCCCGGCTCGCCCGCAAGCCTGATCGTCGCCGATCGGGGGGGCGGTCAGGTGCGGATCTTCGCCGGGATGGCCGACGGCGAGTTCGGCGATCCCTCGCCCTATCCGGCCGGGGCCGGGCCGTACGGTCTGGGCGTCAACGACGACGGAGACACCGTGGTGACCTCCGACGAGGGCACGGCGGGGGTCGCCTCGGGCACCTTCGCCGAGGGCGGGAACCTGGACCTCGCGGCGATCGACCCGGGGACCAACTCGCTGGCCGTCTTGACCGGGCTGGGCGGCGGAAGGCTGGCGAACCCCCGGCCGATGCCGACGAGCTCGCCGGGAGTCGTCGTCCGCGCGGGCGATTTCGACGGCGACCACGTCGAGGACCTGGCCGTCCTCACCACCGAAGGGCTGCTGGTGTCTCTCTCCGATCGCCGGGGCGGCTTCCTGCCCCCGGAACTCTTGCCCGCCGGGCCGATGCCCAACGGCCTGACCCTGGCCGACGTCAACGGCGACGGCCACCTCGACCTGCTCGTCGGCGACGCCTTCGGCGACGTTTTGACCCTCCTGGGCAACGGCGCGGGGACGTTCGCGCCGTACCAGGCGGCCGACCAGCAGATCTCCGTGGCCGTCACGGGGATGGCGGCGAATGGCTCCCCGCAGTTCGCCATCGCCGACAAGGGCGGGGACCTCGTGGCCGTCCAGGCCAGCCCGACGGCCTCGGCGCAGACCCTGGCCGACTCGTCGCAGGGCCTGATGGCCCCGGGCGCCGTCACGGCCGCCGACCTCAACGGCGACGGCAAGCCCGACCTGATCGTGGCCGACAGCGGGGCCAATACGATCGTCGTCTATCTCGGCCTGGGATCGGGCGAGTACATGGCGGGCCAGACCTTCCCGGCCGGGACCTCCCCGGTCAGCGTGACCGTGGCGGACCTCTCCGGCGACGGCATCCCCGACCTCGCCGTGGCCGACCAGGGCTCCAACGACGTGGCCACCCTCCTGGGCCAGGGGCAGGGGGCGAGCTGGACCCTGATGCCCGGGATTCGCGTCCACGTCGGCTACGGGCCGGCCGCGATCGCCGTGGCCGACGTCAACGGCGACGGTTTCCCCGACCTGCTCGTCTCCGACAGCGAGTCCAACGACGTCCGGCTCCTGTTGGGCCGGGGCCACGGCTTCTTCGACGACCAGCACGAACAGGTTTTCGCCACCGGCACCTCGCCCGGCCCGGTCTTCGTCGGGCACTTCTCGAACGGGAGCGCGCAGCTCGACCTGGTGACGGTCAACGCCGGCTCGAATGACCTCACGTTCATCCCCGACATCAATGGCGGCAACACCCAGGGCCAGGGCCTCCCCTCGGGCGGGCTCGACCCGATCGCGGCGGTGGAGGAGACGTTCGCCGGGGGCACGACCGGGTTGCTCGTCGCGAACAACGGCGATGGGCGGCTGTCGTTCTTCGTCGGAGGAGACGCCGGCCTGGAGTTCGTCTCGACGTTCGAGGACGCCTCATTGCCTCATCCCACGTCGCTGACGTCCGACTCCCTCGGCGACGTGTTCGGAGGGACCGAAGGGGTGGACGCGGCGATCCCGATCGCCCTGGGCCTCGATCTCGCCTCCGAGGGGACCACGACCGGAGAAACCACCGGCGAATCCGGCGGCGAGACGGTGGGGACGACCGCCGGGCCGATCGAGATCGGCTCGGTGGAGGCGGCGGCGAATGCTCCCGAGCCCGAGACGGCCGACGTCCAGTCGTCGCTCCTGCAACCCCTGGCCGGCTCGTCCCTGGCCCTGGTCGCCACGCTGTTCGTCGGGACGGTCGAGCCGTCGGAAGGAGAGTCGATCGCCCTGGAGACGGCCGCCGAAGGCGCCGCGATCGAGGCGACGAGCGGCCAGGCGGCGCTGCCCAACCAGGGCCGCCCCGGGAACGGCGGCCCGGACGGCCCCGACGATGGCGAGGGTCAGGGCGAAGACGACGGCTCGCCCGAGACCCCCGCCCAGGGGCCCGCCCCGCCCGACCCGTTCGTCTGGTTCCTGGCGGGGCTGGAAGAGGATCTCCGCCAGGCCGGGGCCGAGGCCCGCGCGGCCGATCGCTTGCCGAGGGCGGCGATCCAGGCGCTCTCGGCCCTGTTCTCGGCCTGGCCGTTCGCGGCCGATCGCGGAGCACCGACCGAGCCCGAGGCCGAGCGACCCCCGAGCCCGGACGCCGTCGAGGACTCGCGACCCGAGGATGCTCCGACGATCGACGCCCCCGCCGGCCTCACCGATCGGCCCGAGGCCGAGGGCCGACCGGACCTCTCGATCGGCGCCGCGGCCGTCGGCCTCGTGCTCCTGACTCGTCCCCTGATCGACCCACGAAGGCCGCGAATCCGGCGGACCGTCCGGCGACGATCGGCCGAGATGGCCGGCCGGCCGGGCGATCGCGGCGATTCGCGATCGACTCCCGGCGCAGGGCCTTGATCGGTTCCCGAACTCGGGCCTCGACGACCGTGGAGAACACCCGGTTGCGAGTCGGTCCTTGTCGGGTCCGCCCTCGACCTGGCGAAACCTGGACCCGACTTCGGTCGCACCCGCTCGACTTCCTTCCTCGAACGTGCCTTTCTGCGAAGCAAGCATCACCCTCCCGGAAGCCGCAACGTGGTACCGTCGAAGGGGCTCGCCGTCCCGTCCCTGGAGGGCCGTCCCTTGCCGATTCCTTCGCTCCGCCCCCGATGGCGAGGCCCGTGGGCCCTGGGCATTCTCTTCGGCGCGATCCAGGCGGCCCTGGTCCTTCGGATCTCCTGGGGCAAGCTCCGGGCCGGGATCGAGGACACCGACCTCTATTTCCGCTATGCGTCGTCGATGGGGAACGGGACGCTTCCCTACCGCGATTTCGCCGTCGAATACCCTCCGCTCGCCCTGCCCCTGTTCCTCGCGCCGGCGGCCCTGGCGAGGGATGTCGGCACGTTCAAGATCCTCTTCGCCGTCGAGATGCTGTTGATCAACGCGGTTTGCGTGGTCCTGGTCGCCCGACGGGTGGCCCATCGCGAAGGACCGGCCCGGGTGGCGCCACGGCTCGCCTGGTACTCGGCCGTCGTCCTGATCTTCTCTCGATTGATCGTGACCCGTTACGACGCCGCGCCGATGCTCGTCGGGTTCCTCGCGGCCCTCGCCTGGGACGCGAATCGAAGCGTCTCCGGCGGGAGCCTGGCGTCTCTCGGGGCGCTGATGAAGGTCTACCCGGCGACGATCGCGATCGTGGGGGCGGTCCGCGATTTTCGGAAGGCGCGAAACGTCCGCGGGATCGCCGCGTTCGCGGTCGCCTCGGCGATGGGCGCGGGCCTCTGGCTCGTCGTCGGCGGAATCCCCGGCGTCCTGGCCACGGCCCGCTATCACATGGGTCGAGGCTTCGAGTATGGAAGTCTTTATTCGGGATTCTTGATGCTGGCGGCGAAGGTCCTGGGTCACGAGATCGTGATCTCCCGAGATCACGCCTCGTTCTCGACGATCACCCCCTGGACCGGGCCGGTCTTGAGGCTGGCCTTCCCGATCCAGGGGGCCTTCCTGTTCCTGGTCGCCGGGATCTTCGCCCGGAGAGGCTCGAACGAGATGATCCGGTACTCGGGGGCGGCCGTCCTGGCGTTCATCGCCTCGGGCAAGGTGTTCTCGCCGCAATACCTGATCTGGCCGATCCCATTCCTCGCGGTTCTGGAAGGCCCTGTCGCCCGCCGGTCTCGGCTCCTGTTCCTGGCGATCTGCGCGATGAGCCTCCTGGCGCCGTCGGCCTTCTCGGCCCTGTCGCGGACCCACCTCGTCCTCATCCTGGCGTTCACCGCGAGGAACCTCCTCGTCCTGGGCCTCCTGGCCCTGATGGTTTTCGGACCGCCGGGCGAGCGCGGCGGCCCCTCGTCGGCGGTCGGGGCGTGATTTTTCCGGGTTTTCGGGCCGTCCGGGGGACATTTTTCGTCTCTTTATCAATTCGGAGTTGAAGAGACGCCCCGGGACCGATTAGCATCGGGCTCGAATCGATTTCGGAAGAGGCCCGCGATCCCCGACGTCTTGCGGAAAGGAGCGGCCATGCGCGTCCTCGGAGCCGTCTGCCTCGCCCTGCTGGCCAGCCTCGGAGCGAGGGCCGGGGACGTCGGATCGCCCCGATTGCCCGAGCCTCCTCCGGGACCGCGGCGCCTGACCGCCCGGATCGACGCCCTCCTGGACGCCCGATGGGCCGACGCCCATTCTCGACCTTCGGCCCGGGCCGACGACGCCGAATTCCTCCGCCGGGCCAGCCTGGACCTCGTCGGCACGATCCCCACCCCGGCCGAAGCCAGGAACTTCCTCGACGACCCCGGCCCCGACAAGCGCCTGGCCCTCGTCGATCGCCTGCTCGAAAGCCCGGCGTTCGCGGCGAGGTCCGCCCTGCTGTGGAAGCAGCTCCTCCTGCCCGAGGCCGACGACCAGGGGCAGGTGGCCTCCGGCGGCCTGGACGCATGGCTGAGGAAGAAGGTCGCCGAGGACGCCGGCTATGACCGGATCGTCCGCGAAGTCCTGGCGACGAAGCTCGGCGGCGACGTCAACGACATGGCCGTGGCCGCCTCCGAGCCCTCCCCGGCCGCCTTCTTCGCGGCCCGGGCCGGCAAGCCCGAGGAGCTCGCCGGGGACGCCGCCCGCACCTTCCTCGGCATCCGAGTCGAGTGCGCCCAGTGCCACGACCACCCCTTCGCCAAGTGGAAGCGCGAGGAGTTCTGGGGCTTCGCCGCCTTCTTCGCCGGGGTCCCCCGCCAGGCGGACGACGTCGCCGCCCGGAGGAACGGCCGGACCGACCCGGACCTCCGCGAGCTGACGATCCCCGGCACGACGAAGGTCGTCAAGGCCACGCACCTCGATCATTCCTCGCCCGTCTGGCGCCCCCGGGTCGGCACCCGGGACGTCCTGGCCGACTGGGTCACGGCGCCCGACAATCCCTACTTCGCCCGGGCCGAGGTCAACCGGACCTGGGCCCGCCTCTTCGGCCAGGGGCTGATCGACCCGGTGGACGACCTCGACGCCAGCGGAGATCCCGCCCTCGTCGCGATCCTCGACGAGATCGCCCGCGACTTCCGCGATCACGGCTACAACCGCAAGTACCTCCTCCGCGCCCTGATGGCGACGAGGGCCTATAACCTCTCCAGCGCCGCCGATCCGGGCCAGTCGGCCAGCCCCGCGCCGTTCTCCCGGATGCCGGTCCGCGGCCTCTCTCCCGACCAGTTCGTCGATAGCCTGGCGCAGGCCACGGGCGTCGATCTCGCCGATTCGCGAGCCCGGTTCGTCGAGCTGTTCGCCGAGCGAGACGTCCCGCTGATCGAGTCGCAGACGACGATCCTCCAGGCCCTGACCCTGATGAACGGCAAGTTCATCGACGGGGCCACGAAGGCCGAGACCGGCGACGTGATCGGCGCGATCGCCGGGGCGCCGTACCTCGACACCGCCGGGAGGGTCGAGCTCGCCTTCCTCGCCGCCCTGACCCGCCGGCCGACGACCGACGAGAGGGACCGGGCCGTCCGGTTCATCGACCGCAAGGCCACCGAGGACGGCCGGGCCCGGGCCCTGTCGGACCTCTTCTGGGCCCTGCTCAACGGCCCGGAATTCCGCACGAATCATTGAGCGAAGCGAATCCCATCGGGGCGGGCGGGCGTTCCGCGTCGCCGGGCTGCATCGTCATTCCCAAGGGAGGGCGCCGTGATGGACCGTTCGTCGTCGAGGCCGGGCCTGAGTCGCCGGCAGATGCTCCGCCTGGCCTCCGTCGGCGCGGTGGGCGCGTCGGTCTCCGGCTGGCTCGGCAACCTCGCCGCGGTCGCCGCGGGCGACCCGAAGCGGCGCAAGTCGTGCATCCTGCTGTGGATGTCCGGCGGGCCGAGCCAGATCGACACGTTCGACCCCAAGCCCGACCACAAGAACGGCGGCCCGTTCAAGCCGATCCAGACGAGCGTCCCGGGCCTCCTCCTCGGGGAGCACCTGCCGAAACTGGCCAAGGACGTCAAGGACCTCGCCATCCTCCGGGGGATGAGCACGAAGGAAGGCGACCACGGCCGGGCCACGTATAACCTCCGCACGGGATATCTCCCTCAGGGGCCGATCCGCTACCCGGCGCTGGGTTCGATCGTGGCCAAGGAGCTGGAGGACGAGTCGGCCGAGCTGCCCGGGTTCGTCAGCATCGCCCCGAGCCGCGCCTTCAGCCCGGCCGCGTACGGGCCCGGCTTCCTCGGCCCGCGATACGCCCCCCTGATCGTCGGCGAACGCGCCGGAGGGGGAGGCCGGAGCGGCCCCCGCGCGTTCCGAGTCGAGGACCTGGAGCTCCCCTCGGGCGTCGATCGCGAACGCTCCGACGACCGCCTCGAACTCATGGAGTCGTTCGCGAAGGAGTTCCGAAGCACCCGCCCCGGGGTCTCCCCCGCGAGCCACGAGGACGCCTATCAGCGCGCCGTGAAGATGATGAGATCGCCGGCCGCCCGGGCCTTCGAGCTCGACGAGGAATCCGACGCCGTCCGCGACGCCTACGGCCGCAACCCGTTCGGCCAGGGCTGCTTGCTGGCACGGCGGCTGGTGGAGCGCGGCGTCCCGTTCGTCGAGGTCACGCTCTCCAGCGTCGACGGCCGCAACGGCCTGGGCTGGGACACCCACGCCCAGAACTTCGACGCCGTGAAGGCCCTCTGCGGGGTCCTCGACTCCGGCTGGGCGACCCTCATGAATGACCTCCGCGCCCGGGGATTGCTCGAGGATACCCTGATCGTCTGGATGGGCGAGTTCGGCCGGACCCCGAAGATCAACGAGAACGCCGGCCGCGACCACTTCCCCAACGCCTGGTCCACCGTCCTGGCGGGCGGGGGGATCAAGGGCGGCCAGGCGATCGGCGACACCGGGGCCGACGGCGAGACCGTCAAGGATCGCCCGATCGCCGTGCCCGACCTGCTCGCCACCGTGGTCAAGGCGCTCGGGCTCGACCCGATGGCCCAGAACATCGCCGAGAACGGCCGGCCGATCCGGCTGGTGGACCCCAAGGCCAAGACGATCCTCGAGGCCCTCGCATGACCCCCCTCGCCGCGATCCTGATCCTCGGCCTCGTCGCGCCCGAAGACCCGGCCGATGGGGCCGCCCGCGACCTCATGATCCTGGGCGAGACCCGGCCGATCCTCCTCCGAATCCGCGTGAAGATCGGCGACCGCCCGTTCGGCGACGCCTGGAAGGAGGCCACCCGCGGCCTCCTCCTCGGCCTCGACCGCGACAAGGACGGCAAGGTCACGATCGACGAGGCCGAGAAGGGCGGGCTCGCCGCGTCTCTCGGCCCGGCCCCCGCCAACGGCCAGGCCAAGCCCGTCGCCGGCCTCGACGCGAACAAGGACGGCGCGATCTCCGAGGACGAGCTGGCCGAGGCCCTCCGGGCCGCCGCGAGCGGCCCGTTCCGCCTCGCGGTCGAGGGCCTGACCGACCGCCGGACCGACGCCCTGTTCGACCACCTCGACCGCGACAAGGACGGCGAGCTCTCCCGCCCCGAGATGGAGGCGATCATCGGCTCCCTCCACCGGCTCGACCGCAACGCCGACGAACTGATCGACGCCGGGGAGATCGAGATCGTCGCCCCGCCGGCCGCCTCGATGGCCGGCCGGCCGTCGAGCGATCCCGGAGTCCCCGCCGTCCTCGAACTCGGCCCCGAGGAGTCGCCCGCGAGGCTCACTCGGGTTCTCATCAAGAAATATGACGTTGGGTCAAGCCGAGGGCCCGGTCGGCGAGACTCCAAGCTCTCGGCCGAGGAGTTCGCCATCGGCGAATCGGCGTTCGCCTCCGCCGACGCCAACAAGGACGGCCTCCTGACGGCCGACGAGCTCCGGACCTACCTGGAGAAGGCCCCGAGAGACGCCATCATCGACGTGAGCCTCTCGCCCGACGCCTCGGGCCACGCCTCGGCCCGGGTTCGCGGAGGCGACGGCGGGCCTCCTCCGGCCGGGATGACGGTCCGGCAACTGGGCGAGGAGGCCGTGGAGATCGACCTCGGCACGATCCGGCTCGACCTCATCGCCGACGACGGCGCCGGGGCCCTCGAAGCGGCCCGAAAGGGCTTTCAGGAACGCTTCAAGGCCGCCGATTCCGACGCCAACGGCTACCTCGAACCGGACGAGGTGGGGGTCGGAGACAACGGACTGCCCTCGCCGTTCGCCGGGCTGTTCAAGTCGCTGGATCGAGACGACGACAACAAGGTCTATCACAACGAGATCGACGATTTCCTCGCCCAGCAGGCCGCCGCGGCCCGAGGCCGGGTCATCATGACGGCCTCGAACGAGGGCCGGGCCCTGTTCGGGATGCTCGACCTGGACCGGGACCGCCGTCTCGGGGCCCGCGAGGTCCTCGAAACCTTCGCCCGGCTCTCGGCCTGCGACCGGGACACCAACGGCCGGGTCACCCCCGAGGAAATCCCCCACCACATCGCCCTGACGCTCACCCGAGGCGACCTCTCGGCCCTCCTCATGGCCCCCTTGCCCAACGGAGTCGTCGCGGCCAACAACGCCCGAACGCTGCCCACGCCCAGGCCCACCCGACCGGCCGCCGGCCCCACCTGGTTCCGCAAGATGGACCGCAACCGAGACGGCGACGTCTCCCGACGAGAATTCCTCGGGACCCGAGAGCAATTCGCCCGCCTCGACACCGACCACGACGGCCTGATCGGCCCCGCCGAGGCCGACGCGGCCACCAAGGACAAGGCGGACCCGCCGAAGCCGTAGGGATCGCGGCGCTTAAGGGATGTTTTCATCCGAAATCGGCGCTGGTTCCTCATTCCGAGGCGAGAATGAGGAACCAGCGCCGATTTCGATCGGTCAGGCCCCGTTGACGCGGCCGGGAAAGGACGGGACGATGAACTCGGAGCCACTCGGACAGAACGCTCTGGGAGAGATGCTCACCGCCGAGGAGATCGCGTCCCGCTTTGCCCCGGAATGGGTCCTGATCGGCGACCCCCGGACCGGCGCCGAGCAAAGGCTCCTGGGAGGCCGGGTCCTCGATCACAGCCCGGATCGCGACGAGATCGATCGCAAGGCCAGGGAACTGCACCTCCACGAGATCGCCGTGCGGTTCCTGGGAACCTGGCCCGACGACATGGCCTTGGTCCTGTGAGCGCCCACGTTTTCCACGCATAATCCGGCCCGATCCTGGTCGAGGTCGAGGCGGTCGGGCCGACCGGGAAGGCCAACCTCCGACTTTCGCTAGCCACCGGGGCGACCACGAGCCTCCTCAACCTCGCAGCCGTTCTTTACCTGGGGTTCGTCCCCGACAACTCGCCACAACGAGTTCGCATGACGACGGGCAGCCAGGTCGAAGACGTCCCCGTCATCGTCCTGACGCGGCTCAGCGCCCTCGCTCAGCACCGATTCGGCTTCCCCGTGATCGCGCACGCGCTTCCCCCAAGCACCGCCATCGACGGGCTACTTGGCCTGGATTTCCTCCGCAACGGCGTGCTGACCATCGACTTCCGGGCGGGGCAACTCACCATGGAATGAATCGACGACCGGTATACGGCGGTCTTATGTTTGGCGGAGAGGCTGCCGACGAGCGCGCGGACCTGGTCCGGTTCGAGTTATATTTGCATTTCTTGAGAATCTTAAGGCACCTGCCGATTCAGCTTCAGCAGGACCCGTTCGGCGCGGAAGACGATCTCGATGTCTTTCTCCCTGAGCGCGTCCTCCAGGACGGGGACGGCGACCGGACCCATTTCGAAGAGCTGGGTTTCGGCGTCTTCTCGGGATTTGGGGGCGGTGTCTCCTAGCTTCTTCACGAGCTCTCTTGCCCGGTCCTGGAGGCGGGGATCGACTCCGTGGGAGACGACCAGGGCGGTCCTCACGAACTTCTTGGGCGTGGGGAAGACGTCGAGCAGGAGGATCTCGTCGATCGCCTCCCGGGAGAGGTGCGTGAGGACGATCAGCCCCTTGGGCTCGAACAGCGAGGGGGCGTACTGGTCGAGGTAGGTCTGGGTGACCTCGGGTCGGAGGCCCTGGGCGGCGAGGCGTCGGGCGTAGGTGTCCCGGGTGATCTCTCGGTAGGAGGGGTCGGAGGGCTTGAGCGGCTGGGAGAGCGAGAGCTTGACCGGCGGGCCTTCGATCACCGCTTTCTTGTTGGTCTCGGCGGCGAGGCGGGCGGCCGTGGTGATGAAGAGGCTGCCGTCGTCGGCGATCCGGTAGCTCAGGCCGATGGTGCCGATCGTCTCGGCCAGGGCGTCGCGGGCGGCGATGCCCCCGGGGGCCTTCAGGGTCATCGGCTGGCCGAGGTCGATGTTGGCTTCCTTCAGGGTGGGGTCGTCGGTCTCGTACCGGAATCGGGCCTGGGCGGCGATCAGGGCGAGGACCTCGCTCCGGGGCACCTTGTCGGCGTCCACGTTCACGGCGCGGTTGAGGGCCTGATCGACCCGGGCGCGGATGTTGGCGTCGCCTTCGGCCGGGAGGGGCTTGGCCTTGGGCTTTTCCTTCGCCTTGTCCTTGTCCTTGTCCTTGCTCTTGAGGTCGGCCTCGGCGGCCTCGAAGACGGCCTCGGCGGCCTTGGCCTTGGTCTCGGGCTTGTCCTTGTCCTGCTCCTTCTGCTTCTTTTCCTTGTCCTTGGCGGCGACTTCCTCGGGCGTTTCGCCGGGAATTCCCGGGGGGAGGGCGTCGAGCCAGCCGACGCGGAAGGCCCCGCCCTCGACCGGGACGATCACGGCGACGTCGAGGAGCTTGTGGTTCGTGAGGTTCTGGAGCGTGTATTCCTCGGGGCCTCCGCGGATCTTCACCGGGATCGGGACGTTGACCTCGGCGTCGTAGGCGAGGAAGCGCTCGGTGCGGGTCTCGTGCTTGAAGTGGAGGGCCGAGTCGGTCTTGCGGAGCTTCGTCAGCCAGTGGTCCTCGGGCAGGAAGCCGGGGGTGATCCCCGCCGGGGCGGAGGCGAGGAGGTCGGTCTTGAACCAGCGGAGGCCGTCGCTCCTCTCGGTGGCCTGGGGCCAGTGGGATTGGAGGATGGCCTTCTTGGTCCGCAGGTCGATGTCGATATCTTTCGTCGGCTCGCCGAACGCCTGGACGACGGTGATCGGGGCGACGGCGAACTTGCGGTCGAGCTCGGGGCCTTCGACCTTCGGCCGGATCGTGCCCACGGGCCCGGGCATGGCGTTGCGGTAGACCCGCGAGGCATTGAGCGAGGCCTGCGCGGGGCTGCCGACCCAGACCGACCACTCGTAGACCTCGACCGGGGGCTGGGGGCGGTCCTCGCCGCCGAGGAGGGCGGAGGCGAAGACCAGGACGGCCGCCGGCACCGGCGCGAGGATTCGGGCGAGCTTCGGACGGGGGGATCGGCTCATTTTCCGCTCGCGGCAGGGGGTGTCGGGGTCGTCGTCGGGGGCGGCGTCGGGGGCGGAGAGGTCTTCGCCGGGGCCTTGCGGTAGAGGCGGGCGTCGGCCCAGATCACTCGGTCGCCGATGTCTTCGTCGGCCCCGAAATCGACGAGGAGCTTCAGTTGCTCGGCCCCGGCCACGGGCAGGGAGAGCTTGACCGGAGGGCCGTCGGCGCGGAGGTCGGGGTTGCCGTAGATTTCCTTGCCGTCGGCGAAGACGCGACACTCGACCCGGCCCCGCTTCTTCGACGCCTCGTCGAACCCGACCTCGGCCTCGAACGTGGCGAACTTGCGGTCGAGGTCGTAGGTCAGGGCGGTCCGCGAGTGGACGGCCAGGCCCTTGTCGAGGGCGCGGCCGTCGAGCTTCAGGGGTCCGCCTTCGAGGTTCACGTCGCGGCGATGGGGGACCTTGCGGCCGAAGTAGGGGGTCTCCTCGACCAGAGACGGGGTCAGGTCGGACAGGTAGGCCATCTGGCCGCCCCGGAAGCGGACGGTCTGGACGTCGTTGGCCGGGAGCTTGATCGTCTGGCCCCAGGGGGCCTCGACTTCCCAGGTGGTCGCGTCGATCTTCTTCCACTTGCCGGAGACCGCGATCCCCCCGGCGAGGCGGAACGTGGCCAGGACGTCGGCCGGGGGCTTCGGCGTCGGCCGTTTGGCGAGGATGAACCCCTCGACGCCCTTGAGCGGGAGGGACCGGCTCTTGCCCTGGTACTGGAAGGTGAGCTTATTTTCCTTCGATCCCTCGACGACCCCGGCGATGGCGACGACCTCGCCATCCTTCGCGCGAGCCAGCAGCAGGTCTTCGGCCCCCCGGGATTTCAGCCGTTTGGCGAACGCTTCGGGCGATTCCTTGTGGTCGGCCATCCCCATGAAGACGCCGAGGACTCGGGCCATCGGGACGTCGAGGCGGTCGCCCCAGGGGGTGCTGAGGGTCAGGGCGTCCTCGGTGATCGCTTCGAGCTGGCCGTAGAGCTGCTCGTCGTCGGCGAGGAAGACGCGGGCGTCGAGCGCCGGGGCGGGCGCGGAGGCGTCGAAGGCCAGCTTGGGGTCGGAGTGGCCGGTGGCCTTGATCTGGATGTTCGCGTTCTGGTTGTCCGCGTACATCAGGTTGACCATGAACTGCTTGTCGTTGACGTCCCCTTCGGCGGGCGGTTCGAGGAAGAGGTCGGCCCAGGAGTCGTTGCCGGAGCGGCGGATGGTCAGCGGCCAGGCCTGGGGGTTGCCGGTGGTGTCGAGTTGCCAGGAGGCCTGGCCCTTGTCGGTGGGGCACTGGATCATGACCTGGCGGATCGGCTGGTCCCGGAGGCCGGAGAGCGCGAGGTGGAGGTCTCGGATGCCGTTGGGCTTGGGCTCGATCTTCACGGCCTTGGGCGGGGCGACGGTGCCGGGAGGGGGGACGGAAAGATCGTCGCCGACGCCTTTCTTCTCGTCCTTGGGCTCTTTCGAGTCCTTGGCGTCCTTCGAGTCCTTGGCGTCCTTCGAGTCCTTGGCCTCCTTCGCCGGATCGCCGACGGGCCCCGTGGTATCGACGTTCGGCTGGCCGAGGAAGCGGCCGGAGGGCGTGGCGGCGCGTTCGAAGGTGATGCTCTCGACCTCATCCAGGGGGATCTTGGCCTTGGGCTTGGGCGGCTCGGGCGGGGTCGCGGGCTTGGCCTCGGCGTTCTTTGCCTCGGCGGCCTTCGAATCCGGGGCGTTCGGCTTCTCCGCGTCGGCCTTCTTCACCTCCGCTTTCGCGGTGGCCGGTGCAGGAGCCGGAGCGGCGGCCGGCGCCGGGGCGGCGACGGCGACCACGGCACCCGGAGCGGCCGGGACCGGAACGGCGACCATGGCCCCCGGCGGGACGGGCGCCGGGGTCGGACCCGGCTGCGGGGCCGCCGGATTCGCCGGGTTGGGGGCGGGCGCGGCCGGCGGGGGCCCGCCGACGACGAGCGTGCCCCCTTCCAGGGCCGTCGGGTCGCCGTGGACGACCGTGCCGAAGACGGTCCGCACCGCCGTGCCCTCGCCGCTGATCCGGTCGGCGTGGATCGTGACGTCGCGGAACAGGACGTCCACCGGCGACGCCCCGTTGCGGTTGGAGACGAACAGCTTCACGCCCGCGATGTCGCCGGGGCCGATCTCGAACTGACCGACCTCTCGGGCCTGGGCGGCCATCTCGTCGAAGACCTGATAATGGAGCTTCGGCCCCTTGCGGACGAGTTCCAGGCGGATCGATCGGCCCCTGGCGGGGAAGGTGTGGCGCTCGGGCTTGGCGGCGGCCTGGGGCATGCCGCCCCCGAATGGGTTGAAGACCCGAATTCGCCGGCCCATCATCATCGGCTGGGGGCCGCCGCCCATCGGCCCTCCTTCGCGGTGGAGGGGGCGATAGACCTCCTTGCCGTCGGGCTCGACCTCGCGGAGGAACGTCGCGTCGGGCTGGTCGAGGTTCTGGGTCGCGATGGCCAGGCCGATGGCGGCCCCGTCTTCCTGGGCCGGCTTGGGGAGCGTCTTGATTTCGATCGCGGCGACGATCGAAAAATCGCCGCCGAACCGGGGGCCTTGCGGGGACTTCCAGCCGGCCTCGGGCTCGCCCGGCTTGACCGTCACGCGGAGGCCGTCGGCCTCCCGGACGAGCCCCTTCTTGTCGCCGAACGATTCGGCGTCGAGGGCGGCCTGGTCGAACGCCTTCTCGGCGAAGGGCCGCACGTAGTCCCCCGCCCCGACGGTCGCCAGGCCAGCCCACAGGATCGCGGCACCGAGCATCGGAAGTCCCCGAGGTGATTCGTCGGGACCGGCCCCGAGGCCGGTCCGGGGTCGGGTCGGATCAGCGCTTGGCGGGCGGGGCGGCGGGCCTGGGCTTCGGCGTCTCGGCCTTCGCCGCGTCGGCCTCGGCCTTCTCCTTCGCCTTGGCCCCGTCTCCGCCGCTCTTGGCCGATTTCTCCTCGGCCAGCCGGCGATAGTACCGCTCCAGGACGGTGCGGTATTCGGGCGGGAACCCTTCGGTCATGGACTGGAGGATGCGGTCGCGCTCGCGATCGGAGAGCTTGGCCCAGTCCTTGCCCGACTCGTCCGGGTTGACCAGGTCGCCGATCTCGCCGTTGCCCTGGCTGATCATCGAGTCGTTCATCCCGCGAGTCGGGCGGTTCCTCTTGATCCCGGCGCGGGTCTGTTCGAGCCGTTTTTCCAGGGAGGCGATGAGCTCGTCGAGGTCGTGGACGATGACCTTCTGCTCCCCCTGGACGGGGGAGCCGGTCTGCTTCTTGCCGAGGGAATCGACGACCCCGCCCATCTTCGAGGCGATCTCGTCGGCGGCGGGGGGCTGCTGGGCGTTCGCCGAGGGCGCCGCGATCAGGGCCGACAGCGACGCGACGCCAGCCAGCGCGATCATCCGGTTCCGAGTCATGGTCACCTCCGATCCGGGGAATTCCGAAAGGTTCAGGGCTGCTGCTGTTCGATCCGCTCGGCGATCTTGGAGAGCGATTCGCGGAGGTCTTCCTGGGTCGATTCGAGGGCCTCGATCTCCCGGCGGAGGGCCGGGGGCAGGTTCGAGGGGGCGGGCCGCGTCTTGTCCACGCCCGTCGTGTCGTCGTTCAGGCGGACCTGGAGGAGCCGGATCATCTTCAATTCGGCGATCAGCCGATTCAATTCGCGTTCCTGCTCGCGGCCTTCCGACGGGGCCGGATCGCCGGGGCGGGGCGGGGTGGTCGGCGGCAGGCGGCGGATCGCCTGGAGGAGCCCGAGGATGTCCTCCTCGATCCGGAGCTCCATCGCGATGGTCTTCGCCGAGGCGTCGCCGTCCTTCAGCCAGCCTTCCACGTCCCTCATCTCCTTCGAGAGGAGGCGGAGGGCCGTGGGCAGGGCGATCCCGAACTCCGTCTCCTCGACGAGGGCGAGGAGCTGTTCGGTCCGGCCGGCGAGCTCGGCCTCTTTTTGCGAGAGGGCCGCCACGGCGATGGCCGCCGCTCGCGATTTCTGGGCCAGGCGCGGGGCCTGGGCCTCGGTCGTCTCGCGGATGGCCGCCTGCATCTCGTGCATCTCGGTGAGCTCGCCGATCAGGCGCTGCTGGAGCTCGGTCCGAAGCTGGACGAGGAGCTTCTCGGCCGCCTTGGCGAGGTCTTCCGAGGTCTTGGTGAGGATGTCCAGGGCGGCGCTCTGGTCCGAGGCGGCGGGGTCGGGCGAGGTCTGCGAGAGGCTCTTCTCGGCCGACTGCATGGCCCCCCCGGCGCGGATCAGGTCTTTCTGGAGGCTCACGCCGGAGTCGCCCAGGCGGGCGGAGGCGGCGCCGAGGCTCTCGGAGGCCCGCCGGGTCTTCTGCTGACCGGCCTCGTGGCGGCGGAACTCGGCCTCGGCCACGTCGCGCTCGGCGCCGGCGATCCGGGCGTCGAGGCCCTTGAGCTCCTCTTCGAGGACCGCCGCCGCCTTCTCCTCGGAGGCGAGGGCCGGGGCGAGGTCGTCGCCGTCTCGGCCGAGGTCGTCCCGGGCGTCGTTCATCAGCGGCTCGGCCTTCCGCAACTGCGACGCCTGGAACTCGGCGAACAGCGGGTTCGTGGCCATCGCGGCGGCGGCCTTGCCCAGGCCGGCCTGGCGGTCGCGGAGCGCCTCGCGGGCGGGCTTGCGGTCGTCGGACTTGCCCTTGTCGGCCAGGGCCTTCGTGTCGGCGATCAGGGCCTTCTGGTCGCGGAGGAGGTTCTCCAAATCGGGCCTCCGCGCGGCGAGCTTCTCGCGGGCCTTCCTCTGGTCGATGGCGAACCGCGACCAGCCGAGCTCTCGCCGTTCGTCCTTGACGATGCGGTCGAGCTGGCTCATCGTCTCGCGGATTTGCCGGAGCCGGGCGAGCTTGAGCTGGAAGTCGAGGTCCTCGGCGATCAGGACGTCTCGGAGGTGCTCCAGCTTCGCCAGGAGTTCCTTGACCTCGGTCTCGGCCTTGGAGAGCTGGGCCTCCTTGAGCATCTTGTTCGTCTCGCGCATCTGCTCCAGGATGAGCTCCTCGCGGGAGAACTTCAGGGCCAGGCGGAGCCGGGAGGCATTCTCGGGCTCCAGGCCGCGGAGGGCCTCGGAGAGCCGGAACATCCGCTCTTCCAGCTCGGTCATCTGGCTGGCGGCGTTCTCCTGGGTGAAGCCGATCGTGTCGCGATCGACGGCGCCTCCCGGAGCGGGCTTGTTCGGGTCGGCGGGCCTGGACGGGGCGTCCTTCTTCGGGTCCGCGGCCTTGTCCTTGGCAGGCTCGGCCTTCGCGTCGGCCTTGGGCTTGGCGTCTTCCTTCGGCTTTTCCTTGTCCTTGGCTTCGTCCTTGGGCTTCTCCTTCTCTTTCTCCTTCGTCGCGGGCGTTTCGTCGTCGAAGACGCCGGCGGCCTTGTCGTCCTTCTTGTCCTCTTTCTTCTCGTCCTTCTTGGCGGCCTTTTCGTCCTGCGCGAGGGCGGACGGCCCCCGGAAGCAGGGCGTCATCGCCAGGATCGTCACGACGAGGCCGACCGCGAGCGGTCGGAATTCCGGCCTAGGGCTTCTTCTCATCGAAGACCTCCTGAGTGCGCGACTCCCGGGCGTCCTGGGTCGCCTTGAGGACCTTTTGCTGGATCTTGATGACTTCGGCCACCTGATTGACGACGTCCACGAAGCTTTCCCACTGCGACATCTGGTCCAGGATCGCCTTCATCCTCGCCACGACCTCGCCGTCGAGCTTCTTGGCCTTCTCGATCTCGGCCTTGGCCTTCGAGCCGGCGCCGAGGGCCTGGAGGGTGGTCCGAAGCTCGCTCACGGGGCCGGAATTGAGGCTTCGAATCGGGTCGATCACGCCTTCCTGGAGCAGCCGGTGCGACTTCGGCGAGCCGACCTGGTTCAGCTTCATCTCCTGGAGAGTATCGGCGATCCGGGAGGCGATCTGGTCAAGCTGCCGGGTGCCGGTGTGCAAGCTCCGGGCGACGGTCAGGTAATCCTCGGGCGAGGGGTTGCCGTTGAGCGTGGCCGCGCCCTTTTCGGCGGCGTCGAGGGCGGCCAGGAACTTCGCCCGCTCGGCCCTCTGGCGGATCAGGATCTCATAGAACAGCTCATCCGCTGAGACGACCTGCAAGTGGACGATCCCCGATCGGCCCGTTTGGGTCCCCCGGGCGCACTTGTCGTCGGCCTCGGCCTGGAACCGCAGGATGGCGCCGATCGGCGGTCGGTCGGACTGGAGATCGACCTGGTGCTGGGCCTGATGGTCGAGGACCGCGCGGCCGCCCTCGGTCGCCAGGGGCATCGGGATGGCTTTCTTCGAGGAATCCGGCTCGGACTTCCCGTCGGTGTGGACGGTGCGCTCGAACTGGAGCCGGACGGCGGCCAGCCCGAGGTCATCGGTGGCGGCGAGGGTCAAGGGGATCGTGGCCACGGGCGTGACGTGGGCCCCGACGCCCTGGGCCTTGAGCGTGACCCGGGGCTCGCGATCCTTCATCAGCCCGAGCGAGAGGAAGCTGGGTTTCGAGTTCAGGCCGGTGCGTTCGGAGGTCAGGCTGATTTCCAGAGTCATGGCCTCGCGGAGGGTCCAGGAGGCGGTGTAGGTCTTCACGTCGTCCATGTGCAGGCTAGGCGGGGCGCCGGGATGGACGTCGATCCGGGGGGCCGGCGCGAGCGGCTCGGTCGCGACAAGGGTGAGCTCGACCCGCGTATCGGGCAGGAAGACGAGCGGCCCGCCGATGTCTCCGACGTCCCGGAATGTGCCCTTGGCCGCGCCGGGCTCGCCGACCCGCAGTTTCATCGCCTGAAGCGACGGCCGATCGACCCGTTCGACCTGGATCGGCCCGAGCCAGTCATCCCCGCCGACGATCTCGAACGTCGAAGACGAGGACGACGGTGGCAATTCATGGCGGAACCGGCCGGGGCCGACGGCCGTCATGACCGAGTCGCGGACCGCGCCCTCGGCGGTCCTCTCGCGGAGCCGGACCGTGGCCGGGACTTTCGGGACTTTCGGCTTCTCGCGGATCGAGAACGGCTCCCCTCGGCCGGTCAGGAGCCAGCCCGGGGTTTTCTCCTGGATCGTGGGCAGATCGGCGCGGACCTCCAGGGCGAACGGCTCGTCTCGGGGGGCGAGCAACGTATTGTCATCCCCCAGGCCGGTCACGGTCAAATACGTTTTTTGAGGCCATCGCTCGTTCGAGCCCAGGAACCACCGGGCGGCGCTCAGGCGGGCGGCCTCGGGGGCGATCAGGGCGAAAGCGATCGGGACGAGCGCGGCCCCCATCAAGGCCAGGGCCGACCCGGCGGTGCGGTCCCAGTTCCAGTGGCCGTCCCAATCGACGCTCGCCAGCGCCTCGCTGGCGCGACGGACGGCCAGCCTGACCAGGGCGGGCGAGGCGGTGGATCGAGCCTCGACCAGTTGCCCGGGAAGCTGGAGGACGTCGGCGACTTGCTGGCCGGTCCCGGGGCGGACGCGGTCCAGCGTCATGGCGAACGGGAGGTCGTCAAGCCGGGCGGCGCGGACCCTCGGGATCGAGCGGATCGCCACGGTCCCGACGATCCCGATCGCGCCCACGGCCAGGAGGATCTCCCTGGCCGTCAAGCCGAGGCGGAACCAGGCATCGAGCGCCACGAGGACGGCGCCGACGGCGACGGTCAGGGCGCCGAGGTCCAGCGCGAACTCCAGGGCCATCTGCCTGCGGAGCGACCCTCGCAGTTGGGCCAGGCGGGCCCGGAGGAGGTGCTGTTCCTCCTGGAGCGATCCGATGGCGGCGAGTTCGGGGGCGGTGGCGGTGCTCACGGGCGGTCTCTCGGGTTCGTTCGATCCGGCCTGGGCGTTTTCGCTTCGAACGGTGTCGGCTCACCTTGGGAGTAGGTCCGACTTCAGTCGGGCCTGCGACTCATGAGAAAATGACTCGTAGGCCCGACTGAAGTCACACCCACTCAATTTGCTCTCGTCTCAGGGGGAACCATGAGGTACACCTGGGTTTTTAGACCATCCGGAAGATCTTGCGGGCGATCCACTCGGCCGTGAGGCCCAGGACGATCATCGCCGAGAGCAGGGGGGCGTCCCAGAGCTCGTCGCGGTTCTCGATCGTCCGGGTGACCTCGCGCATCGGGATCGCCTCGTCGAGCTTGGCGAGGTCGGGGACGTCCAGGACTCGCCCGCCGGTGGTCCGGGCGAGGTCGTACAGGAGCGTCCGGTTCAGGGACGGCTCATCGACCTCCTTCCTCGGCGGATCGACCCGGAACGTGGTGGTCGAGACCTTGGTGGCGGCCCCGGCGTCGGCCCCGGTGGCGGGGGTGATCCTCAGCGTGTAGGCGCCGGCCTTCTCGGCCGGGAACGCGGCGGTGAGGACCGCCGGATCGTCGGGCGCCCGTTCGAACACCAGGGGCTCGGGCGGCTGGCCCTGGACTTCCAGCTCCGCCGCCAGGCCCGACGCTTCGGCCACGGCGGCGGCCTCGGTGAACCTCACGCCGATCTGGACGCGGTCCCCCACGCGATAGGCGGTCTTCCCCAGGTTCACCTGGAACGGGAACCGCCCGCCCAGGGCCTTGTTCCGGCCCACGCGGTCGATCAGGCGGGCCCAGAAGCCATCGAAATAGTCCTCGGCGAGATACCGCCAGCGATACGTGCTGTCGAACCCGATGAAGACCGTCCGGCCCGGCCCGTAAAGCTGAGACGCCATCAGGACGTGCCGGCCGTACTGGTTCTGCATCCTCGGGTCGCCGTGGCGGGCGAGGACCGTGGCGCCGGGCCGGGCCCTCGTGACGGGGAAGCTCCAGTACATCCCGGGGAGGCTGGCGAGGATGGCGCGGTTGCGGATCGGGTCGGGGTGGAACTCGAAGATCGGGTCGCCTCGGCCCTCGGGGGTCAGGTCCAGGGCGTAGGTCGATTGCGTGGTCAGGCGGACCTCGGCCTCGGTGCGGAACAGCCCCGGCTCGCGGACCACGGGAAGGATCTTGGTCCACCGCCCGGCGGACGCATCGGGCGATTCCCCCTCGAAGATCTGCTGCGAATACAGCTCGCCCGGGATGAAGATCAGGCCCCCGCCCTCCTTGCCCACGAAGTCGGCGATCATCTCCGCCCACTGGGGGCCGAGGGCCTGCATGTCGGGGTCGATCAGGACCAGGGCATCGTACTTGCCCAGCTCGTTGGCGTCGTTCGGCAGCCGGGAGATCGGCTTGTCGCCGGCCTGGCGATAGCCGGGGTCGGCGTGCTGGAGCCAGGCGGCGAACTCGACGTGCTGGTCGCGCTGCAAGGCGTTGCGGAGGAACTGGACCTCCGGCGAAGGCGAGCCGGCAATCATGAGGACGCGGATCTGCTGGCGGACGACCTTCACGGCGGCCGTCGCCGAGTTGTCGTCCTTCGTGAGCTCGGGGCCGGCGTCCTCGATCCGGGCCCGGTACTCGTACTGGCCGATGACCTTGGGGACGATGCGGAACGGCGTCCGCTTCAACAGGCCGTCCTCGCCCAGGGGGATGCGCTGGGTGGCGATCTGCTGCCATTCGCCGCCGTTGACCCGTTCGTCGAGCAGGAGGTCGGCCTCGGCGTCCTTCAGGCCGCGGGCCTCGACCACGACGGACAGGGTCATCGGGTCCTTGGCGAAGACGACGGGGCTGGCCTCGACCTCGGCCACCCGGACATTCCTCGGCCCCTCCTCGGCGCCGGAGGCGATGGCGAAGATCGGGATGTTGAGCCGGGCTGCGGCCTCGGCGACGCGCAACGGGTCTTCCCCGGCGTTGGCCCGGCCGTCGGAGACCAGGACGATCCCGGCGACGGGCCGGCCTCGGTGAGCGGCCAGGGCGCCTCGCAGGGAATCGCCGAGGGCCGAGACGGTCCTCTTCGGCTGGATGTCGCCGAGCTTGCGCGTCTTCGCCGGCCCGGCGGTGCCGGTCCTCGCGGACGATTCGAGGTCGTAGACGAACACGTCGCGGCCCCGACCGAGCGCCTCCATCTGCGGGCCCAGGGCCTCCTTGACGAGGTCCATCCGGGGCGATTCCCGGAGCCGGTCCACCGGCGACTTCCCGCCCTGGCTCTTGAGCTTCAGGAGGCTGGCGAACTCGGCGGCGCGGGTCTCGTCGGTGAACGGGTCGGCGAACCGCATGCTCTCGGAGTCGTCGATGATGATCGGCAGGTGCGAATGGAGCGTCTCCTTGTGAGAGGAGACCAGCACCGGCTCGACCAGCATGATCGCCACGGCCAGGAGGACGACCGATCGGAAGGCGACGAGCAACGCCCGCCTCGGCCGGGAAAGGTCGGCCTTCTCGCGGCGGGGGAGATACCAGAGCAGGACCAGCGCGGCCACCGCGAGCGCGGCGAAGGCCAGGGCGGTGCCTCCTCCCGGGACGGCGGTGAACTCCAGGTGCGTGGTCCCGCCCGACCCGGAGCCGGGCGGCCGATCTTCGATCCCGAGCAAAGCGTGCCAGATCCGGTTCATGAGCATCCGCCAGGGGAACGGGACGAAACGGGGGTCATCGCGAGCGGCCGACCCACGACGCCAGGATCGGTTCGAACAGGATGAGGATCAGGAGGACCCACGCCAGCTCGTGCCAGAACTCGCGGCCGGTCGGGGCGAAGGCGTCGGTGCCGTCGCCTCGGGCGGCAGCCACCTCGACCTTGAGCGGGGCGAGCAGCCCCTTGAGCTCGGCCGAGGGGATGCGGGCCAGGTTGCTCTCGCGAGAGTCGGGATCGGAGGCAAAAAGATCTTGCTGGGTGCCCAGGGGCCCTTCGTCCCACGAGAGGTGGTACAGGCCGGCCTTGCGGGTGTCGGCCACGTCGATGGCCCAGGCGGGCAGGGGGTCGCCCGCCGCCTTCTCCTCGATCGAGGCCGCCGCCAGGGACTTGGGCTCGCCGCCGCCGGGCAGGGTCAGCTTGACGTTGCTCGGCTGGTGGCTGGAATGGATGATTCGTCTCGGGCGATCGCCGGCCGTGACGGTCTGCGCGAACGAGGTCGGCCGAGACGTGCCCCGGACGGCCTCGCGGATCGCCAGGACGAAGCTCGGCTCGACCGGCCAGTCATTGCCGGCGCGGTCGGCCGTGGTGGTCCAGAGCAAGACGCGGCCCTCGCCGACGACCCGCTCGACCACGGCCGGAGACCGCGCCGGGTCGTTCCAGCGGGCCAGGACGCGGACCGCGTCGGAGTTCGCCGGAGGCTCCTCGACGGTCATGATCTGCCGGACCGGCACGCGCTCCAGCGCGGTCGTCTTGAGTTCGAGCAGTTTCTCGATCGGCGACGGCCGGACGGGCTCGACGATCAGGCCGTGGAACGTCTCCTCGGCCTGGCTCTTCAGGGCGACGGGCAGGAGCGGCTCGCCCGTCCTCAGGAGGCGTTCGTTGTAGAGGCCCGGGTCGAGCCGTCCTCCGGTGAAGATCATGAGGCCGGTCCCTCCTCGGACGAGCTCGGCGAGCTTCCGGCTCTGCTCGAACGTCGGCGAGGCGACGTTGGCCAAAATCAGGACGTCGGCCGGCTCCAGGCGGGGGTTGAGGAAGTCCTCTTCCTGGACGACCTCGACCCGCCACGCCTCGGCGTCCCCCACGCCGATCGACAGCGGGGCCGCGAGGTAATCGACCTCCGAGCCGAACGGCTCGGACGACGGCTCGCCGTCGACCAGGCGGATCAGCAGGGAATCCTTGACCGGGACGGCCACCCACAGCTGGTTGTCGCCGGCGAGCTCGTCGTCGGGCAATTGGAGAGACAGGTCATGCATCCCGGACGAGGGGAACCGCACGCTCAGCGGCACTCGGGCGACCTGTCGAGGCGCGATCTCGGGCAGGGGGATTTCGGTCGGACGGTCGTCGATGCGGAGGATCGCCTTCGCGCGGTTGAGGACGCGAGGCGAGTCGTTGCGGATCGTCGCCTCCCACTTCGTCTCGGCACCGGCGAGGATCGTCCGATCGAGCGGCACGAGCGATTCGAGCGCAATATTGGCCGATTCGTCCGCGCCCACGTCGACGATCCGCACCCGGACCCCGCGCTCTTCGAGCCTCCGGGCGACGGCCGAGACGCTGGGGTCCCAGCCGCTCTTGCGGAGGTCGGTCACGATGGTCAGGCTCTTGGTGGGATAGGTGCAGGTCTGCAGAACCTCATCGATCCCGGCCAGGACGGTCGGCCACGACGCATGGGTGTCGGTCATCGGCACGGCCAGGGCGTCGCTGGCGAGCTCCTCGCGGCGGGTGCCCTCGACCTCGTGGAAGATCGGCGTCCGGGGCGCGGAGGTGGCCACGAGCGTGCAGCGGTCCTGCGGCTTCGCCGCCGAGAGGACCGCGCCGGCGACCTCGCGGGCCCGGTGGAAGGCGGGGGGGCCTCCGGCGGTGTAGCCCATGCTCAGCGAATCATCGATCAGGACGACCTGGCTCGACCTCCCGCCGCCGACGAGCCACTTCTCCAGCCCCGTGGGGTTCAAGATCGGCCGGGCGAGGAAGAAGAAGAGGAGGACGGGCAGGGCGATCCGGAGCAAGAGCAGCAAGAACTGCTCGATCTGGATGCGTCGGCGATTCTTGCGGATCGTGAGCTTCAGCAGGCGCATCGGCGCCCATTCCACCCGGCGGAACCTCCGGCGGTTCAGCAGGTGGATCACGATGGGGATCGACCCGAGCAAGGTGCCCCAGAGCAGGAGCGGGCTGAGGAGGCTGATCATGGTTCAGGCCCGCCCCCCGGCGTGGTGGGCCGAGTCCTCGCGGGCCCGGAGGAACCGGGCGAGCGAGGCCCCGAGGGGCTCGTCGGTGAACAGGCGGACGTGGTCGTAGCCTCGGCCTCCGCATTCCTTCTGGATGCCGTCGAGGTAGTCGCGGATCGCGTCCTGATAGGCCCGGCGGAACCCCCCGGGCTCGGCGAACAGCTCCTCGTCCCCCTCGATGTCCTTGAAGACCGTCGGGCCGTCGAACGGCAGGTCGAGCTCGTCGCGGTCGAGCACCTGCAAGACCAGCACCTCGTGGCCGAGGAACCGGAGGCGGTTCAGGCCGTCGTACACCGGCTCCATGTCGGTGAACAGGTCCGAGACGATCACGAGGAACCCCCGGCGGCGGATGCGGTCCGTGAGAGTGCTCAGGAGGCCGCCGAGCTCGGTCTTGCGGGCCGGCGTGCAGTTCTCCAGGAGGCCGGTCATGACCGTGACCTGCGCCTGCTTCGCGCTGGGAGGCAGGACCGTCCCGGCCTCCTCGTCGAACAGGACCAGGCCGACGGGGTCCTGCTGCCGGGCCAGGAGCATGGCGAGCGTGACGACCAGCGTGGACGCGTAATCGAACTTGGTGAGCACGGCCCGCGAGCCCTTGTAGTTCATCGACGCGCTGGCGTCGAGGACGAAACTCACGCGGACGTTGCTTTCTTCTTCATATTGCTTGATGTAGTGGCGATCGGTCCGGGCGAAGACGCGCCAGTCCAGCCGGCGGAGGTCGTCGCCCGGTGCGTATTCGCGGAAGGCGGCGAACTCGACGTTGAAGCCGTGGAACGGGCTCCTGTGCTGCCCGCTGATCCCGCCCTCGGCCAGCCGCCGGGACCTCAGCGTGAGGTCGGCGATCCGGGCGATGGCGTCAGGATCGGAATACGCCCGCGAGGTCGGCATCGGCGGCCCCCTTCCTGACCGGGATGTCGTCCAGGAGCCGGCCGATGATCGAGTCGCTCGACTCGCCGGCGGCCTGGGCGTTGTAGTTCAGGACCACGCGATGGCGGAGGACCGGCCGGGCGACCTTCTGGATGTCGTCCACCGAGACGCTCGGCCGACCGGCCAGCGCGGCCTTGGCCTTGGCGGCGAGGATCAACGATTGGCCGGCGCGGGGGCCGGCGCCCCAGGAGACCCAGTCGCGGATGTACTTCGGCGTGTCGTCGTCCTCGCCCCGGGTCGAGCGGACGAGGTCCATCGCGTAGTCGATGCAGTAGTCCGACACCGGCACCCGGCGGATCATCTTCTGGAGGGCCGCGATCCGCTCGCCGGTGATCAACGGGGTGATCTCCTGCTGGTCGGCGCCGGTGGTCAGCCGATAGATCTTCCGCTCTTCATCCTTGGTCGGGTAGCGGATGAAGATCTTGAAGAGGAAGCGGTCGAGCTGGGCCTCGGGCAGGGGATACGTCCCTTCCTGCTCGATCGGGTTCTGGGTGGCGAGGACGAAGAACGGGTCCGGGAGCTTGTGGCGGTGGCCGCCGGCGGTCACCTGCCTCTCCTGCATGGCTTCGAGGAGGGCGGCCTGGGTCTTCGGCGGGGTCCGGTTGATCTCGTCGGCCAGGACGAGGTTGGCGAACAACGGGCCGGGGACGAACCGGAGCTCGCGGGCCCCGGAGGCGCGGTCCTCGTACAGGACCTCCGTGCCGGTGATGTCCGAGGGCATCAGGTCGGGCGTGAACTGGATGCGGTTGAAGTCCAGGGAGAGCGACTGCGCCAGGGAGTGGACCATCAGCGTCTTGGCCAGCCCGGGCACCCCTTCGAGGATGCAGTGCCCTCGGGCGAAGACGGCGATCAGGAGCTGATCGACGACCTCATCCTGGCCGATGATCTGCCGGGCGATCTGCTCGCGGATCTGGGCGTGGACCGAGCGGAGCTCGTCCAGCTCGGCCACGTCGGGCTCGGCGGCCTTCGTCATCGTGAGGCTCAACGTCGCGTCCTCGTCTCGGGCCTGGAGATGCGGAAAAGAATCAGCGCTGGAACACGGGGAGATACTTGTACGGCAGCTGGAGGATGATCGCGGCGATGGCCGTCCCGTAGACCTGGCCGATGCCGTCGCCGGACCACGAGCCGTCGGGGCCTTGCAGGGCGATCAGTTGGTCGCGGGTCTTGGGGAAGTAGGCATCCCAGTAGGTGTCCCCGGCCATGTAGAAGCCCTGGGAGGCGTAGAGGTGGGTGTAATAGTCGTGCCCGCCCCCCTTGCTCCAGCCGTCGCTGGCGCGGAACTGGTCCCAGACGTACTTGAGGCAATCGGTGGCGATCGGGCTGTCGAACTGGCCGGCGTTGTACAGCGTGGCCACGGCGGCGGCGGAGATCGGCAGCCTCGGGCCGCCTCCGGAGCCGAGCGAGTACATGATCCCGCCCTCGGCCGTCCGGCACTTGTCCAGGTAGCCGGCGGCGGAGTCGATGGTGGCCCGGGGGACGAGGAACCCGGCGTTCTGGCAGGCCCGGAGCGCCTGGACCTGCGTGACCGTGACCGATCCTTCGTCGCCGGTGCCGGGGGTATACGTCCAGCCGCCGTCGCTGCTCTGGCCCTGGCTGGTGAGGGTCACGGCCTTGCGGACGGCGTCCCCCACCTGCTTCCTCAGGCTGGCCTTGGTGACCATCCCGTAGACCGAGGCCAGGAACATCAGGGCGAAGCCGTGGCCGTGCATCGGCATCCCGCTGTCCTGACCGGGCCCGGTGATCAGGCCCGTCGGCGTGGTGCAGCGGACGAGGAATTCCACCACCCCCTGGACGTTCTTCGAATACTTGCCCCGCGTGGGCGAGTTCCCATGGGCCAGGAACGCCGTCCCGCCCAGGCCGGCCATCGCCACGGGGTAGGCTTGCCCCCCGCCGGCGATCCAGGAGCCGTCGTCCGATTGCGCGGTGGCGAGGTAGTCGAGACCCTTGAGGACGGAGCGCTGGGCCTCGGGCGTGACGTGCTTCGGGAGGACTTCCTTGCTGTCCTGAGCCCAAGCCGGACGGGACCCGGGCGACCCGAACAGCCCCGCCCCGGCGACCCCGAGGCCGCACCGCGTCAGGAACCCGCGGCGATTCGAGCGACTCATTTGCCACCGCCTTGCCGATCGGCCTTGGCGGCGCCGGCCAGGTCGAAGCGGACCTGGATCTCCACCCTCACGGGGATCTCCTGGAACTTGGCGGCTTCCAGCCGCTTGCGGGGCATCTCCTCGTCCCCCTGATTCATGTTGAACTCGTAGATCGTGACGCCCGAACCCTGCGTCTTCTCGCCGGGGACGAGGGCCTCGCGGACGCCCGCCACCGGCCCGAGCGTCACTCCGCTGAGCCGGGCGATCCTCTCGGCGCGTTTCCT
Source organism: uncultured Planctomycetota bacterium (assembly GCA_963737655.1). Taxonomy (GTDB): domain Bacteria; phylum Planctomycetota; class Planctomycetia; order Isosphaerales; family Isosphaeraceae; genus JAQGHR01. The sequence continues at coordinate 2,132,884 of CAVTTN010000002.1, forward strand.
GGCGTCGGCGATGGCGGCCTCATACGCCTTGTCCTGGAGGGCGTCGAAGTCGTCGAGGATGAAGCGGACGAGGCCGTTGCTGCCTCCTCCGCCGCGATAGTAGTAATAGGGCATCATGTTGTCGCCGCCGCCGAGCTTGCCGCCGGCGTCCTGGGCGACGTCCAGGAGCTTGGCGACGAGCTGGAGGAGCGCCTCCTCGTCGAGGTCCCGGATGCCCGAGCAGGCCACGACGAGCTTCCTCTTGAGCTGGACCTCGACCTTCCCCTTGCGGGCCGGCGGCGTGTCCATGTAGTAGGGGTTGTACGCCTGCCCTTTTTGATCGACGCCCAGGGCCTTCTCCTCGACGGTCACGTTCGGCATCTTCAACGCGGAGAAGGCTTCCTGGAGCCGTTTCTTGGCGTCTCGATACTTGACGATCACGTCGGAGGAGATCTCCGAGGCGGCGGAGACTTCCAGGTCGATCTCCAGGCGGTTCGGGCGGGCGCCGACGACGCCCTTGCCCATGACCGTGAGCCCTTCGAGGTTCGGCCCGGTGCCCGAACCGGCCGTCTGGGCCTTCGCGGGCCCGTCCAGGGCGAACAAGGCCAGGGCCAGGGCGCCGACTCGAATCGTCCACCTAGTCATCCGAACCCCCCGTCTTTGGTGCCGCCGCGGCGCGGGCCGCCTTCTCGCCGCCGGCCGACCCCCGAGGGTAGGCCGAGATGGTCCGGTTGCTGATCGCGAGCAGGAGGCGATCGGTCAGGAGAAGATCGCCGCCCGCCGCCCCGGCGTCGTCTCCTCGGAAGATCCGCCGGACGTGTCCGGACTTCGGATCGACCTCGAAGATCCCCCGAGGCGTGAGCTGCCAGATCCCCTCGGGACGCGCCAGGACCGCGCCATCCTCGCTCCCGGCCGGCAGGGGCGTGGCCCACAGGAGGCTGCGGCCCTTGAGGTCCAGGGCCGCGAGCTCGGGGCCCCCGAGGTAGATCCGCTCGGAGTCGGCCCCGAGGAGCCGGGCCGACTTGGCGATCGGCCGTTCCCAGAGGATCTTCATCCGGTCCGGGTCGATCGCGCAGATCCGATCGGACTTCGCCCCCTTGACCAGCAAGGCGTCGCCGATCAGCAGGGGGCGCTCTGCGTCGAGGAGGAGGACTGCTGAGTCAGGAACCCGTTGATGATGATGAACCGGCCCATCTGGCCCTGGACGGGCTCGGTCGGGTAGCCATAACCCCAGTCCAGGACGCCCGATTCGGCATCGACCCGGGCGAGGATGCCATTCTGCGTGTCCACGAACACCGAGCCGGCGCGATACGCCAGCCTCGGCGTCGGGGAATTGTCGCTCATCCCGTAGTAGTAGTAGCGCTGGCCCTCGCGGAACATCCCGACGTCCGCCTTCCACAGGACCTTGCCATCGTGGGGGCGGATGGCCAGGAGGACCTGCCGGGGGGTGTTGTCCTGGCCGTTGTTGTTCGAGGTCTTGCCGGCGACGAACAGGGTCCCCCGCGCCATCAGCGGGTCGCCCATCAGGTCGATCCCGGAGTATTCGGGCAACTCGGTCGATTCCCAGACGACCTCGCCGTTCTCGGCCCTCCGGCAGACGAGCTTCGGGCCCGCCATCATGGAGTTCGGGTCCTTCACGTCCCGGCCCAGGCTCCAGACGAAGCCGGGGGCGGCGAGGATCGCGAACTTCTTCGGGTCGATCATCTGCATGTTGCCCTGCATGCCGGCCAGTTCCAGGTTGTGGAACGAGGCCGACCTCCAGAGCATCTTGCCGGTGTCCTGGTCCACGGCGAAGACGTGGCCGAGGTAGTTGACGAACAGGGTCGTCCCCTGGATGGCCACCGAGGGCACGGCCCCGCTCAGGGCGGAGGCGTCCCACTGGGTCAGTTCGATCGGGGTCATCCCGGCCGTGACCGAGTCGCCGAATCGGACCTGCCAGGCCGTGGAGACGGTCCCGGAGAGCGCCGGCGGGGGCCCCTCGGCCGAGGCCGAGCCGGGATCGGTGGCCTCCGCCGGCCCGAAGCTGCCCGGCAGGCCCTTCAGGTGCTCGGCGACCTTCGCCTTCTTCCCTCCGATCGAGACGACCTCCTCGCCCAGCCGGTCGGCCGTCTCGGAGCGAAGCGACTCGAGCTCGGACCTCCGGCCGGCGCGGCTCAGGGCGAGGGCGGCCTTGACCGTCAGCACGGCGGGGGGGATTTCCGAGTCGGGCCGTTCGCGGAGGATGGCCAGCCAGCAATCGGCGGCGCGGTCGAAGTCCCCCTGCTCGAAATACAGGTCGCCCAGGCGGTCGGCCGCGTCGTCGCCGACGGAGGTGAGGAAATAGGACGAGTAGAGCCGTTCCAGGGCGGCTTGCTCGCCGGGCCCTTCGGCGCCGTCGAGGATTTTTTTCGCCTCGGAGTCGTAGAACAGGCGATAGGCGGCCTGGCCCTCGGGCGACAACCCGGCGAGGACCTCCCGCCGTTTCCGCGCCACGGAGATGATGAAGCCGTCCCGGCCGTCGACGAACCGGGCGGCCTGGGCCTCGGGGATCGTGTAGAGGGCCTTGGTCGCGCGCTCCCAGGCCCCTCGGCGGGCGAACCTCTCGAAGTCGTCGAACGCCTCCTTGGTCTCGCTCGATGCCGGGGGCATCTGCAAGGGGCGGTCCGGCCGATCGTTCGAGACCTTCTGGGAATCCTCGTCCTCATCGGCCCGAGCCGCGGCGGCCGGCGCCGAGAGCAGGATGGCCAGGATCGCTAGGCGAATCACGACGGCATGGCCCCCGATGGATGGAAGGTCACAACCACCCCGCCCCCGCCGCCCTCCCGATCGGATTTGTCGGGCCGTCGGCTCGCGGAGTGACAACAGTCATACTCGGTCGGCTGGTGGTCTTGCAAACTAATTCTCTCAAACTTCGACGCGAGTCGGAAAATCGCGGCCGCCCTGCCGATATCCCCTCCGAAAAGTCCGGGCAAGATCGCCCTCAAACGCCTCGCCGGCGAGGAACGATCGTCCCCCGGCCCGGTCCCTGGGAGGCCCCGGCGACTCCCTGGCGAGGCGACGACCCCGGGGGCGACGGGGAAGGGCGGCTCATTCCCGGAGAATCCTCGGGCCGATACAAGCCCCGTCCGCCCTCGGCTCGCGAGGGCCTCCCGGACGCGATCCCCGGAGTCCCCATGTCCCTCGGCCCTCGCCTGGCGCTGGCGCTCGTCCTGGCGATGCCGACGGCCTCGGCGATCGGCCAGGACTCGGCCGAGACGGGCCCACCCGACCGGGACGCTTCGGGGCGGCCCGCCGACCCGGGCGCCGAGGATCGCGATCGGCCGGTGCCGCTCGATCGGTTCTTCCGCGCGATCGACCCGGCTCGCGTCCAGAGGGCCCTGGACCGCATCCTCGGGTTCGACACCGGCGATCGCTCCGATCGGCCCGAGGCCCCCGAGATCGGCGAGCCGGTCTTCTTCGACAACGTCCGGCCCCTGGGCGACCGGAAATATGCCAACGAGTTCAACTACCTGCTCAATGCCTCGACCAGGAACTCCCCGACCCTCCAGGTCCTCGAATACGAATACGTGCTCTCGGACTGGAACGCCGTCGAGCTGGACCTCTCCTATTTCAACGGCAACCTCCAGCTCCTCACGCCGTTCTACCAGAGGACGCTGGGCGTGGGCCGGGACCGCAACTGGGTCCACGGCGTCCAGCTCTCGCCCGACATCTACCTCCGCAGTCATTTCCTCGGCGGATCGGCGGTCTACATGCTCGGCTGGAAGCCCCGGGAGGATTCGAAGTTCAGCACCCTGACGTTCCTCGGCGCCAACCGGGCCCTGATCGGCGGGTTCGCCCCTCCCGGAGTCCGGGGGCCGGTCGCGTCGGGCCTCGCGACCCTCCGCCGCCCCGACGACGAGCCGACCTTCGGCGCGTGGCGGCCGACCGTCAACGTCAACCTCTTCTACCAGATCACCGAGAAGGTCACCCTCGGCATCGAGAACGACCTGTTCATCCACCCAGGCAAGGCCGGCGAATACCTGAGCTTCCCGTTCCTGACCTACAAGCCCGGCGGGCACGCCTTCTTCCAGGTCGGCGGCGGCTACTATCGGTTCGAATCGGTCGACCAGTTCACGGTCTTCGCCCACCTGAACTTCGTGAACGACTCGCCAAGAAAGGCCAGGGACCGCGACGACGATCGCCCTCGCGAGGAATCGGGCGGGCCGATCCATCGTTGCCTGGACCGGCTCCTGGGCGATCGATAGGCTCGGGTCGCTCCGCCGAGATCACCGCCCCGAGAGGATCGCCTCGTGGACCATCCTCGGGGTGACGGTCACGAGCGTCTTGCCCGTCCGGGAATGGACCTTCGCCGTGGCGAAATAGGTGTTCGGGGCGAAGTCGTCGATCGACCAGCGGGCGACGGCCCGGGCGAAATCCTTGCCTTCGGGGCCGAAGGGTTGGATCGGGGCGGGCAGGGTCTTCAGGACCTTGCCGTCGGCGTCGAGGAGCCGGATCTCGACCGTGCCGACGACCTCGACGAACTCCGGAGGGATCGCCACGACGGCCTGGACCTCGGCCCTCTTCGGCTGGGTCCAGGGCGTCTCGACCCACATCGGGAACGAGGCCGGGCCGGCGGCGGGCAGGTAGTCGGGGTCGAAGTTCCTGACCAGTTGCATCAGCCCGAGGGACGCCGGCTGCTGGACCGACAGCGGCGACCCGAAGGCGAACGTCCGGTCGGTCCGGCCTCCGCCGTCTCCGCTGCACAATTCGGCGTCCAGGGCGATCAGGGCGCCGATTTCGGGCCGGAATTTGGGGAAATTCGCCCAGGGCAGCTTGAACTCGACCTCATCCCCCCAGGGATGGACCGTCGCGGCGACGGCCACTCCGCTGAGCTTCGTGCCGCTCGTGGCGATCCCCGAACGGATCACCCATCGGGGCTTGAGCGCCTGGCCCTCGAACGGCGAATAAAACAGGTGGACGGCCCCCTCGGTCCAGTCCTTGCCTCGAAGGGCGTTCCTGGGGCGGGTATCGAGGTAGAACTCCACGGCGTCGCCGTCGTAGATCGCGCCCTGGGCGCCGGGATCGGCCCGGTGGGTGTCCAGGGATCGCAGGCCGATGTACAGGGCCTCGTCATCCCACTGATAGAAGAATTGCGCGGCCCTCTCGGCGAGGTCCGCGTGATTGTAGTGGACCGGGGTGCAATAGGCGGTCGCCCACTCGTCGAGCGAGCCGTCGAGCTTGACCCCGCCGGAGGCGCGGGTGACCAGGCCCCGGACGCCTTCCGCCAGCGGAGGGGCGTCCTGGGCCCGGGCGGCCCCGTCGAGGCCCGGGAGGCTCAGCATGAGGGCGATCGTGACGAGGCGCATCGCGAGGAGTCCCATTCCGAAGGTTGACGAAGCGAGGCGGCGGAGCGACTTTACGGCCGCGATCCGGGCGAATCAAGCGGTTCATCCGCGGTCATCGGGTCGGCCTCGATCGCGCGGGCCTGCCCCTTCTTTCGGCGGTTGGGCTCGCTTAGGATGGCCGACGGGTCATGCTCCCGGCCGGCTGCCGAGGCCGGGGGTTCCCTCCGGACCCCCCTTCGCCCGCAAGGAGAGACCGCCGTGACGATTCGCCACCCCCGCGCGCGTCGAGGCCTTGCCCTCGCGGCCGTTGCCGTCGGATCGCTCGTCTGCCCCTCGGCGCTCCGGGCCCAGATCCCCCTGGAAGGGGCCGCGCCGGCCCGCTGGATCTGGACCGAGCCGGGCGCGACCCACCCGGCCGGCACCGCCTGCTTTCGCAAGCGGTTCGAGGTCAAGGAACACGGCTCGAAGCTCGCCCTGGACGTCACGGCCGATAACGCCGTCGCCCTCTATCTCGACGGCAAGCCCGTGGCCCGATCCAGCGATTGGAGGGTGGCGAAGGCCGTCGAGGCGACGTTGAACGCCGGCCCTCACGTCCTCGCGGCGGAGGTCACCAACGACGCGCCCGGGGCCGCGGGGTTCCTGCTCCGGGGGGCGCTCCATCCCCTGGGACAGGTCGCGCCGGTCCATACCGATTCGTCGTGGAAGGCCGCGGGCTCGGTCCCTCGGGGAGAGGGCTGGCGAAAGGTCGAATTCGACGATTCCGCCTGGGGCCAGGCCGTCGATCTCGGCCCCCTGGAGACGCCTCCGTGGAAGGGCGTGGTGTTCGCCTCGGGCGAAGGGCGGTTCCGGACGCCCGAAGGGTTCCGCGTGTCGCTCGTGGCGAGCCCCGAGCTGACCGGCTCGGTCCTCGCCCTGGCCTTCGACCCCGAGGGTCGGCCCTGCGTGAGCTCGGAACGCGGGCCGATCTCCCGATTGGTCGATCCCGACGGCGACGGCCGGTTCGAATCGAAAGTCGTGATCGCCGCTCAGATGAGCAACTGCCAGGGCCTGACCTTCGGCCTCGGCCATCTCTTCGCCGTGGGGAACGGCCCCGAGGGCCCGGGGATCTATCGCCTGGACGACCCCGACGGCGACGGCCGGTTCGAATCGGCGGCGCTGCTCCGCGGGACCACGGCCGGGATGCAGGAGCACGGCCCCCATGCCGTGGTCCTCGGGCCGGACGGCTCCCTGTACGTCAACAACGGCAACCACGCCCATCTGAACGGCCCGATCGACCCGAAGAGCCCGGCCAATGTGGCCTATGAAGGGGAGCTGCTCCCGCACTACAACGACCCCCGAGGCCACGCCGCCGGCATCCTCGCCCCGTGCGGCGAGATCCTCCGGAGCGACGACCAGGGGAAGACCTGGTCGCGGGTCTCCGCCGGGTATCGCAACGCGTATGACTTCGCGTTCAACCGAGACGGCGAGTGCTTCACCTTCGACAGCGACATGGAATGGGACGTCGGCCTGCCCTGGTATCGGCCGGTCCGGGTCCTCCACGCGGTCCCCGGCGGCGAGTTCGGCTCCCGGAACGGCTCGGCGGTCTGGCCGTCGTACTTCTTCGACGGCCTGCCGAGCACGCTGGACCTCGGCCGGGGCAGCCCCACCGGCGTGACGTTCTACCAGGGGCAGGCGTTCCCGCCGGAATATGTCGACAACCTCCTGCTCTGCGACTGGTCGCAAGGGCGAATCCTGGCGGTCTCGATGACGAGGGACGGGGCCTCGTTCCGGGCCGGGGAGCCTCGTGAGCTGGTCTCGGGACAGCCGTTGAACTGCACCGACCTCGAGGTCGGGCCCGACGGCGCGGTCTACTTCGCCACCGGGGGCCGCTCGACGCTCGGCGGCCTTTACAAGCTGGAATGGGCGGGCAAGAAAGGGCCGAGCATGCTGAAGGGCCCGTTCGTGATGGAGGCCGTGGGGATCGCCTCGCCATCCTCGGCGTTCTCCCGGGCCCGGATCGCCCGGATGAAGGCGGAGAACCCGAAGTTCTGGGAGCGTGACCTCACGACGATGGCGGGCATCCCGGGCATGGCCTCGGGCTTCCGCCGCCGGGCGTTGCAGGTCCTCCATGAGTTCGGCCCGAAGCCGTCGGAGGAGGTCCTGGTGATCCTCGCCCGGGACCGCGCCCCCGAGGTCCGCGCCGAGGCCCTGGCCCAGCTCGGGATGCGGACGTCCGACGAGGCTCGCCGGGCGATCGCCGGGGCCCTCAAGGATGACGATCCGTTCGTCCGCCGTCGGGCGTGCGATGCCCTGGTGCGATCCGGCGGGCCGATCCCGGCGGCGCCACTGGTCCCCTTGCTGGAGGACGACGATCGCCACGTCCGTTATGCCGCGAGGATCGCCCTGGAGCATGGGGACCCGGCCAAGGGGTTGGACACGACCACGCTCGGCCCCCGGGGCGAACCGACGCAGACCGCCCGAGGGCGTCGCCTCGCACTGCTCGGGATGGTCCGGGCCTCGCCGATGGACGCCCAGGCGAGCGAGGCCCTGATCCGCCAGTTGGAGCTGGAGGCGTCGAGGCCGTCGCCGGGCTCCGAGGGATTCGTCGAGACCCTCCGGCTGATCGGCCTGGCCTACGCCCGGGGCGGGATCCGGCCGAGGGACGTCCCGGCGACCGAGGGGTTCCGCCAGGCCCTGGCCCGCCGGTTCGAGGAGCTCTTCACCCTGATGGACACGGCGACCGGCCGGCTGATCCTCCCGAAGGACCAGGGACCGAAGCTCCGCGCGAAACATGCCCCGATCCGCCGAGAAACGGCCCGGATGCTCGCCTTCCTCGGCGGCCCCGAGGCCGTCCCCCTGATCCTCAAGGCGCAGGCCGACGAGACCGACCACGCCGGGCAGATCCACTATGCCTATTGCCTCCGCAACCTCAAGGAGGGCTGGACCCCCGAGACCCGCAAGCAATTCTGGGCCTGGTTCGAGACCGCCAGCCGGTGGGACGGCGGGTTCAGCGTCCTGGGCTACCTCGACGCGATGATCGCCGACTTCCTCCCCGTGATCCCCCCGGCCGAGAAGGCCGAATTCCTCGCCTCCGCCGCGACCCATCCCTTCCCCGCCCGCCTCCTGTTCCGAGACCTCGACCTCCAGGCCGAGCCCGGGCGGATCCGGTCGATCCCCGCGCTGTACTCGGCCCTGGAGGGCTCGCCGAACCGATCGGCGGCCAATGACCTCCGCGTCCTGATCCTCGAAAAGCTCGGCCAGAGCGGCACGGCCGAGGCCCACGCCGCCCTCCGCGACCTGGCGAGGTCCGACCCCGCCCGCCGAGACCTGATCGCCCGGGCCCTGAGCAACCATCCGAACCCCGACGACCTGCCGTTCCTCGTCTCGGCCCTGGAATCGCGCGACCCGAACACCACCAGCGGAGTGCTCTCCGCGTTGATGACGCTCGACGCGAGGCCGACCGGCCCCGAAGGCCCGCGAAACCTCCTGCGACTGGCCCGGCGGACCGGGCCGGCGATGCGGGGCCCCTTGAACGCGATCGCCTCGAAGTGGCTCGGCTGCTCGGCCCCCCTGGAATCGAGCTTCGCCGAGACGATGGCCCATTGGGAGCGGCTCTACCGCGAACAGTTCCCCGACGCCCCCGCGCTCGACGCCGACAACGGCGGCCAGAACGCCTACACGCTCGCCCAGCTCCTGACCGGCGTGATGCAGTCGCCCGCGAGGAAAAACGCCTCCGCCGAGAGGGGAAAGGCCGTGATCGCCCGCGCCCGGTGCCTCGATTGCCACAAGCTGGGGGACTCCGGCGCCGCGATCGGGCCGGACCTCTCCACCGTCTCCAGCCGGTTCCGACCGAACGAGGTCCTCGAAGCGATCGTCGAGCCCTCGAAGGTCATCTCCGACCAGTACCGATCCACCGTCGTGGCGACCACCGACGGCAAGGTCTTCGACGGCCTGGCCGCCGGAGGCGACGGAACGTCCCTGATCCTCCTGCGGGCCGACGGCTCCAGGGTCACGATCCCCCGGAAGGACATCGAGGCCCAGAAGGAATCGACGGTCTCGGTCATGCCCGAAGGGCTGCTCAACTCGCTGTCGTTCCAGGACATCGCCGACCTGCTCGCCCTCTTCGAGGCCCAGCCCCGGGCCGATCCGTCGGCCAAGAAGTGAGGCCGGGTGGCATGCTCACGTCTTCGTGAGCATGTGTTCGGCCAGGACTTCGGGACGTAGGCATGCTCACGAAGACGTGAGCATGCCACCCAGGATGGTTTCGTCCGGGCCTCTGCTCCGCCCGGCGCCCGGATCTTTGCCTTTCGCCCCGAGAGTCCCGGAGGCTAGAATCGTCGCGTCCTGGACCGTGAGGGGGCACGCGATGGCTCGGGGAGAGGTTCGGATCGGGATCGTCGGCGCCGGGTCGATCGCGAGGAAACGGCACCTGCCGGGCTTCCGCGCGATCCCGGGCGTCCGCGTGATGGGGGTTTGCAACTCGCGTCGGGAGTCGTCCAACCGGGTGGCCCGGGAGTACGACATCCCCAAGATCTTCGGGAGCTGGGAGCACCTCGTCGAAGATGCGGACATCGACGCCGTGGTGATCGGGACGTGGCCCTACTTGCATTGCCCGATCACCCTGGCGGCCCTGGATGCCGGCAAGCACGTCCTCACCCAGGCGAGGATGGCGATGAACGCCCGCGAGGCCCAGAGGATGCTGGACCGCTCCCGGGAATGCCCCGCCCAGACGACGATGGTCGTCCCCAGCCCCTATGGCCTCGTGGGTGAGGAGTTCGTTCGGTCGTTGATCGACGACGGGTTCCTCGGCCACCTGCGAGAGGTCCACGTCACGGGCCGATCCTCGGCGCTGGCCGACCCCAAGTCGCCGCTTTCGTGGCGGCAGATCACGAAATACTCCGGGTTCAACATGCTGAACCTGGGCATCCTGTACGAGTCGGTCCTCCGCTGGGTGCCGCCGGCCGACCGCGTCCTGGCCCACGCCTCGAAGCTGATCCCCAAGCGGCTGGACCCCGAGACGGGCAAGGCCGCTCGGGTGGGGACGGCCGACCATGTGGGCGTCCTCACGGGCCAGGAAGACGGCTCGGTCGGGGTGTACCGGCTCAGCGGGGTGGTCCTCCACGGCGAGGAGATGACCGTCGAGCTCTTCGGATCGGCCGGGTCCTTGCGATACGACCTCATCCGCGACGAGCTCTTCGGGGCGAAGAAAGACCAGGCCGAACTTCAACCGATGGCGATTCCCGAGGCCCGGCGAGGGGGTTGGAACGTCGAGGCGGAGTTCATCGGGGCGATCCGGGGGGAGAACCCGGTGGTCCACACCGACTTCCTCACCGCGGCCCGCTACATGCAATTCACCGAGGCCGTGGCCAGGAGCTCCCGGCACCAGCAGCCGGTGGGCCTGCCCCTGAAGGAGTTCTCCAACCCGAGCCTGTGACACGTTCTAGGCGACGGACGAGGCCAGCCCGACCCCTTCCTGGGCCGTCTCGGGCTTCGTGGCGGGTCCGGCGTCGTCCTCGGAGTCCTCGGCCGGCATCCGCCCGAGGCATCGGTTGAACGTGGCCAGCGTGAGCAGGTACAGGATCGCCGCGACGCTGAAATAGGCGAGCATCCAGAACGTGGCCCAGGGGAGCTGATGCTTCCACGCCCGGATCTGGTGATCGTTGTCCCCCAGGATCATCGAGCTGGTGTAGGCCAGGCCCATCCACGGGCTGGCCGAGGCCAGGCCCAGCCCCACGAACTCCTGGCCGGGTCCGCCGCCGGGCCGGATCACCAGCATCGCCGTGAAGAGCCACCCGACGGTCATCAAGACGTACAGGGTGACCGTCGTCCCCACGGCTCGGCCCAGGCGCTTCATCCAGGTGGCCAGCGCCAGGCCCAGGCTGGTCAGCGTGGCCCCGTAGGAGAGCGTCAGCCCGAACATCAGGAACGGCGAGATCCAGCGCATCCCGTCATCCATGACGGACTTGCCATGCCAGGCGTTGTTCAGGACGGCCGCGGCGCACATCGTCGCCGGCAGGAGCGCCAGCCAGGGCACGCCCCGGAACGTCCCCCACCATTTGCCCCAGACGATGCTCCGGGTATTCAACGGCGTGGCGAGCAGGACGTCCAGGCTCCCCCGGACCCGCTCCTCGGCCAGCGCCGTGGCGGAGGAGACGCTCATCAGCAGCAGCCCCAGCGACACGCCGAAGCCGTTGACGAAGATCATCGCCCCTTCCTCGGAATTCCGGCTGTTCTGCCAGATCAGGAACAGCCCGAAGCCCAGCGCCACCACGGCCGACGACACGTAGACCATCCAGATCACGCGGGTCCAGATCGACGGCCTCCGCCGGTGCCACTCCCTCCAGGCCACCGGGTTGCCGTCGAGCGTCGGGCCGTAGAACGGCAGATGGAGCCGCCGACGCTTGCGGACCCGCTTCTTCCTCGGCCCGTCCCCCTGGTGAGTCGCCACCCGCCGGACCTTCCTCGTCGCCAGCGCCGCCAGCCCGGCCGACACGACCAGGCAGCCGAGGAAGAACAGGAGGTGCTCATGGATCGGCACCGCCCCGGGTGGTGCGGAGACGATGATCCCGTAGGGATTGAGCTTCAAGAGGAAGCCAGGCGGCTCGCTGACGTGACCCGGGATCATCATGTGGACCATCCACCAGCCCGGGGAGAAGCCGATCCACACGAGCAGGACGAGGTAGGTCGCCATGATGACCTCGTGCGTCTTCCCCGCCCAGACCGAGAAGCACAGCGCGAGCGTCCCGGCCAGGATCGCCACGCCCAGGGTCACGAGGAACGCGCCGCCGAGGGCCATCGGGTCCACGCCGCCCATCAGCGTCGAGAGCGAGGTGATCCCCAGCGTGCTGAGGACCAGGCCGATCGCCGGGATCAGCCTCGCCGCCAGCTTCCCCAGGACGATCTCCGCGTCCGTGAGGTCGGTCATCAACAGATGGGTGAGCGTCCCGCGTTGCTTGTCCAGGCAGATCGCCCCGGCCGTCGCCGCCGGGGCGGCCAGCAAGATCAGGCTCAACTGGGTGGCGATGATCGCCGCGGAGAACGCCCGGCCCGCCTCGGCCTGCTGGCGGATCGAGCTGGGAGGCGCGGCCCCGTAGTAATACTGCTGACGGCTGTTCGAATAGGCGACCATCGCCAGGATCGCCAGCAGCCCCAGCCCGAAGGCCGACCGCAAGGCGTAGACCTGTTTCTTCCGGGAGGTCGTCAGCCACTCGAACGCGAAGACCGGCCCGAGCCCAATGCGCATGACGGAACCCCCTCGCCTTCCCGGCCGAGTCGAGACCATCCCACGACGGAGATTCGTCCCTGGCTCCGATTTCTTCTAACGAAATCGTTGGGAGACCGCCAGGGGATGCCGCGAAAAGACGGCCGATCGGCCGGGGCCCGGCGGCCGGGCCGTTGGCGTCACGGACGAGGATTCCTCGGAAGCGATTTGCTCGGCACCGGGTCCGAAGCTCTAACCCGCACCACTCAAGACCCTTGCGGCGTCCGGAACTGGTGACCGCCCTGCGCCTTGACCCGATTGACGGTCCCTCGCCGCCCGCCTAAACTAGGGCCTGATCCGCTCGAACCCGTTCTCGATGCATGACTTGCCATGTTCCGCTGGCCCGATCGCTTGCTGACGGTCCTCCTGGCGTATGGCCTGGTCTTCGTGGGCTTCCCCGCCCTGTGCGTCCTGAGCTATCTGTGGGTCACGGGCGCCCTTTGAACGAACGACCTTCGCCGGGAGAAACGATGACACCGAGCCTCGTGATGGCCGCCCGGATCGCCCTGGGCGTGTATGCGGGCCTGCTCGGGGTCGGCGGCGCGATCGGATTCCGGAAGGCGGGGAGTCGGCCCTCGTTGATCGCCGGGGTGGTCAGCGGACTGGTGGCGGCCGGGGCCCTGGGCTTGACGTTCGTCGGCCCCTCGATGATCGGCCCCGGGCTGATCCTGGGCGCGGTCCTTTCCCTGGCGATGCTCGCCGTCTTCGCGATCCGCTTGAAGAAGACCGGGAAGTTCATGCCCTCGGGCCTCCTGCTCGGGGCGAGCGGCCTCATACTCGTCCTGATGGCCCTCGCCCTGATCCCCACCGCCTGAGCCGGTCCGAGCCCCGGCGACCCGTCCGAAAAAAACGCGCGGAACTCCGGTCGCCGTCCGGGGTTTCTTGGGATGTATGGCCGCTCGGAAGACGAGGGGCCAGGGCGCCGACCGGGCCGGGCTCGGCCCGATCCCCCCTCGCGAAAGGACGATCCGGCGATGACCCGACTCCTGGATTCCCGCAGGGCCCTGTGGGCGCCCTGGCCGCGGCCCTCGCCCTCGGGGCCGCCCCGGAAGACGCCAAGACGGCCGCGCCGACCGTCACTCCGACGCCGACCAAGGCCCAGATCCAGGAGGCCCGCGCCGTCCTCCGCGACTTCCTCGAACTCTCCGCCGCGCTCGACAAGGAGAAAGGCAAGGGCGGAAAGGCCGCCCCCAAGGAGCTCACCGACGCCGAGCTCCTCCAGAAGGCCGCCCGACCGGCCCGGACCGTCCGCAAGACCTCGCTGGAGCCGGCCGAGATCGACGCCCTCCTGGAGAAGACGTACGAGGCCGCGAAGGTCGTCCCCGCCAAGATCACGGGCGACGAGGAGTTCATCCGCCGCGTCTCGCTCGACGTGACCGGCAAACTCCCCCCGCCCGCCGCCGTCCTCGCCTTCCGCCAGAGCCGCGACAAGAACAAGCGGGCCGAGCTGATCGACGCCCTCCTCGCCAGCCCGGACTACGCGACGAACTGGGCCCGCTACTTCAAGGACGTCGTCCAGTACCACGCCACCACCGGCAACCCCGCGCTGGTCCGGTTCGCGAAGCTGGAAGACTGGCTGGCCGAACAGTTCGCCAGGAACCGGCCGTGGGACGAGATCGCCGCCGAGATGATCACGGCCGTCGGCAACACCGGCCAGGACGGCGCGACGGTCTTCCCCGCCGCCCACATGGGCCAGGCCGTCGAGATCGCCGGCGAGGTCTCCCGGGTCTTCCTCGGCGTGCAGATCCAGTGCGCCCAGTGCCACGACCACCCGAGCGACCCGTGGAAGCGCGAGCAATTCCACGAGTTCGCCGCGTTCTTCTCCGGCCTCCAGGCCCGCCGCAACCCCAGCGTCGAGAACGGCCCGAGCCTGGACGTCCTCGACCGCAAGGGGAACGTCGGCTACAAGATGCCGGACCTGAAGGACCCGAACAAGCAGATCCCCGTCGAGCCGAAATTCTTCCTGGCCAGCTCCTCGGGCCCCCTGCCGGCGAACCTCTCGGCCGCCCAGCGGCGGAAGCTCGCCGCCTCCTACGTGACCGGCCAGGACAATCCCTGGTTCGCCAGGGCGTTCGTCAATCGGGTCTGGTACGCCCTGGTCGGCGAAGGGTTCTACAGCCCGGTGGATGACCTCGGCCCGACCCGCGAAAGCCGGGCCCCGGAGGTCCTCGACAAGATCGCCGGCGAATTCTCCGCCTCGGGGTACGACGTCCGCTGGCTGTTCCGCACGATCCTCAACACCAAGGCGTACCAGCGCGAGTTCCGCTCGATCACCACGTCGGCCGGCCGCACCCCGTTCGCCGCCAATTGCCCGAGCCGGCTCCGGGCCGACCAGATCATGGACGCCCTGGGCCAGGCCCTGGCCATCAACTTCGACCCCGCCGGGATCGTCAACAAGAAGGGGACCGTGACCAAGGGGGCCAAGGCCGAGAAGACGCCGGAGCCTCAGACCCCCCAGCAGAAGCTCGCCGCCGTGATGGCCCGGTTCCGAGGGGCCCCGCGCCGGGTTCAACCAGACCTTCGGCGTCGATCCGTCGATCCCCAACGAGGACGTCCTGGGCACGATCCCCCAGGCCCTGTTCCTCATGAACAGCCCGGTGATCGAGAACGCGATCCGGGGCAAGAACTCGGTCCTCGCCGAGATCCTCGCGAATAGCCCGAACGAGAGGGTCGCGCTCGAAGCGGTGTACCTCCGAGTCCTCGCCCGATCCCCGACCGCCGACGAGGTCCGCACCTGCGGCCAGTACCTCCAGAAGGTCGGCAACCGCCGCGAGGCGTTCGAGGACATCCTCTGGGCCCTGGTCAACTCGACCGAGTTCCTCAGCCGCAAGTAGGGTGCATGAACTGCACCATCCGGGTTCACAAGACACGCCGGCGATCGGGCCCGACCGACACATCGGTGGAGGACCCTCCACCCCAGGGAGACTCTCATGCTCGACCAGAAGACGATCGTGAAGGTCGCGATGAACGGCCAGGGGGTCCTGGGTCGTCGCGGATTCCTGAAGGGGATCGGCCTGGGCGCGGCCGGGCTGATGGGCCTGAGCTTCACCGACCTCATGGCCGTCCACGCCGACGAGATCCGCAAGAGGCAGATGGCCTGCATCCTCCTCTGGATGGGCGGCGGGCCCAGCCAGTTCGAGACGTTCGACCCCAAGCCCGACCACAAGAACGGCGGCGAGACCGCCACGATCGAAACCGCCGTGCCCGGCATCCGCATCGCCAGGGGCTGGGAGAAGACCGCCGCCGCGATGAAGGACATCGCCCTGGTCCGCTCGATGACCAACAAGGAAGGCAACCACCAGAGGGCCACGTACCAGCTCCACACCGGCTACGCCCCGACCGGCACGGTGAAGCACCCGAGCTTCGGCTGCAACGTGGCCGCCGAGCTCGGCGACCCGAAGTTCGACCTGCCCCACATCGTCAGCATCGGCGGCTCGCCCGTGGGAGCGGGCCTCCTGGGCGTGGCGTACGAGCCCTTCAACATCGGCGACGCGACCAAGCCGCCCACCAACGTGAACCCGCCGGTCGGTCGCGAGCGGTTCTCCCGCCGCCTCGACCTGATGGCCGACCTGGAGCGCGAGGGGTTCTCCCGGACCGGCGGGATCGACCGCGTGAAGGAGCATCACGCCGTCTACAAGCAGACCAAGAACATGGTCCTCTCCCCCCGGATGAAGGCGTTCGACCTGGAGAGCGAGGCCTCGCCGGTCCGCGACGCCTACGGCCGCAACCCGTTCGGCCAGGGCTGCCTGCTGGCCCGGAGGCTCGTCGAGGCCGGCGTCACGTTCGTCGAGGTCCGTTCCAACGGCTGGGACATGCACCAGAAGGTTCATGAGAACATGGAGAAGAACGCCGGGAACGTCGATCCCGGGTTCGCCACGCTCGTGACCGACCTGAAGACCCGGGGGATGCTCGACCGGACCCTGGTGATCTGGATGGGCGAGTTCGGCCGGACCCCGAAGGTCAACCCCAACGCCGGCCGGGACCACTTCCCCAGGGTCTTCAACGTCGCCCTGGCCGGCGGAGGCATCAAGGGAGGCCAGGTCATCGGCGCCTCCTCGGCCGACGGCACCGAGGTCAAGGAACGCCCCGTGACCGTCAATGACCTGCTCGTCTCCTTCTGCGAGTCGATGAAGATCGACCCTCGCAAGGAGAACATGAGCTCGCTCGGACGGCCGATCAAGGTCGTCGACGGCGGGGCCGTGGTGAAAGAACTCTTCGCCTGAGGTCTTGAAGATCGATGGCGGAGGAGGGGGAAATGAACCGCCAAGACGCCAAGATCGCCAAGGGCAGAAGAGAGGAAGAGGAGGAAGAAATCGAGAGGAAGAGGATCGAAACGCAGATGACGCAGATTTCTAAATGCAATTCGCTTTCAAATCTGCGTCATCTGCGTTTGAACTCCCGCTTCCTCTCCTATTCGCTCTCTCCCCTCTCTTCCTCTCCTCTGCCCTTGGCGATCTTGGCGTCTTGCCGGTTCATCTCCCCCTCCTCCGCCATCGAAGGCTCGAGAGAATGATCTCCCCCCAATGGTTCCGCCGGGCGGTCCGGGCGATTAGAATGCCGGGATGGTCACTCCCCGCCCCGATGGATCGCCCGGGCGTCCCCAGGTCGTCGCGATCGGAGCCGGTTTCGCCGGCCTGGCCGCGATCCGAGGGCTGAAGCGCGCGCCGGTCGACATCACGGTGATCGATCGATCGAATCACCACCTGTTCCAGCCCTTGCTGTACCAGGTGGCCACGGCCGCCCTCAATCCGTCGGACATCGCCGCGCCGATCCGGCGGATTCTTCGCGACCAGGCGAACGCCGAGGTGCTCCTGGGCGAGGTCTCGGGGATCGATGTCGAGGCCCGGGCCGTGGTGATGGCCGATGGCCGCGTCCCGTACGATTTCCTGATCCTCGCCACCGGCGCGACCCACTCGTATTTCGGCCGGGACGACTGGGAGGAGTTCGCCCCGGGCCTCAAGAGCCTCCAGGACGCCCTGGAGATCCGCCGACGGGTGCTCTCGGCCTTCGAGGTCGCCGAGCGCGAGGCGGACGAGGCCGAGAAGCGGAAGTGGCTCACGTTCGTCGTCGTCGGCGCCGGCCCGACCGGCACCGAGCTCGCCGGGACGCTCGTCGAGGTCGCCCGCTACACCCTCGCCCGCGACTTCCGCCGGATCGACCCGGCCGCGGCCCGGGTCGTCCTCCTGGAAGGGACCGACCGCGTCCTCCCGGCCTACGTCGAGCCGCTCTCCGAGAGCGCCCGGAAGCAACTGGAGAAGCTCGGCGTCGAGGTTCGCACCGGAACCCGCGTGACCGGCATCGACGACGACGGCGTGACCGTGGGAGACGGCGAACGGATCGAGGCGAAAACGGTCGTTTGGGGCGCAGGAGTGGCGGCGAGTCCCCTGGCCCGGTCGCTCGGAGTCCCCCTGGACCGCGCCGGTCGCGTGATCGTCCGGCCGGACCTGACCGTCCCGGGCCATCCCGAGATTTTCGTGATCGGCGACCTCGCCAGGATCGATTCCGACGGCAAGCCGGTCCCCGGCGTCGCCCCGGCGGCCATGCAGATGGGCGGCTTCGTGGCCGATGAACTGAGGAGGAGGCTCAAGGGGCAGCCCGGTCGGCCGTTCCGCTACCGGGACAAGGGGATGCTCGCGACGATCGGCCGTGGGGCGGCCGTGGCCGACCTGGGCGGGTGGAAGGTCTCGGGCTATCCGGCGTGGCTCCTCTGGCTGTTCATCCACATCTTCTTCCTGATCGGTTTCCGCAACCGGGTGCTGGTGATGATCCAGTGGGCCTGGGCGTATTTCACGTATGACCGGGGCGCCCGATTGATCACGGGACGAGTCCGGGGCCGATTGGTCGAGGGCCTCACGGCCGACCCTCTCCCGCCGGCCTCGCCGACGCCGCCCGACCCGATCGCCCCCGTCTCCGCCTCGACCGGACGCCCCTCATGACCGATCGCGATGCCCTGATCCGCCAGGTCCTCCAGAGGCTCGACTCGCTCCGCCGGGCCGGGCTGGACCGCATGCCGCGCCCTCCCGTGTTCGCCCCCTCGCCCCTCGTCGCCCCGCCGGTTCGAGAACCCGAGCCGATCGCCGAACGCCCCCGGCCGACGATCGCCGCCGCATCCCCGCCGCGATCGGCCGCGTCGCCTCCGATCCTGGCCTCCTCGCTGTTCGGAGAACCCGAGCTCGCCGGCCCGAAGGTGGACGCCTCCGATCGTCCGGCCCTGCTCGCGGCCCTGGCGGCCGAGGTCGCGGCGTGCGAAAAATGCCCCTTGCTCGCCCCGACCCGGACCCAAACCGTCTTCGGCGAAGGCAGCCCGACCCCCCGCTTGATGTTCATCGGCGAGGCCCCGGGCCAGACCGAGGACGAGACCGGCCGCCCGTTCGTCGGCAAGGCGGGCCTGTTGTTGACCGACATGATCACCAAGGGGATGGGGCTGAAGCGCGAAGACGTCTACATCGCCAACATCCTGAAGTCCCGCCCCCCGGGCAACCGCGACCCTCTGCCCGAGGAGACCCGCAACTGCCTGCCGTTCCTCGAACGCCAGATCGCGATCCTCCGCCCCGAATTCCTCTGCATCCTGGGCAAACCGGCGTCGCAAGCCCTCCTCGAAACCGCCATGCCCCTGGGGAGGCTCCGGGGCAAGTGGCACTCGTACCGAGGAATCCCGGCGATCGTCACCTGGCACCCGGCCTACCTGCTCAGGAACCCGGCGTCCAAGAAAGAGACGTGGGACGACCTGCAAATGCTGATGAAGCGGATGGGGATCAAGCCGCCGGAGCGGAAATCCTAGAGAGGGGGCCGGCCGTGGGGCGTCGTCTCGCATCCCTCCTGGTCGGAGCGGCCCTCGGCGCCGCCGTCTTGACCATCTGCGGCCGGTCGATCGGCCCCTCGGCCGTGAAAATGTTCTCGGTCGAAGAGCTCCTGATCCGAGGAGCGATCGCCGGAGGAGTCCTGGGTCTGGGCGTCCGGGTGCTGCCTCGGGCCGTGGCCGGCGCGGCGATCGGTGCGGTCTTGCCGATCGCCTTCGTCGAGTTGAATCCGTGCGACGGCAGTTATGCCGCCGTCCCGGCCTTCGGCGCCCTGGTCGGGGCCGGGCTGGCCTCGGGGTTCGGCAGGCTCCGGCGGCTTGGAACGGGAAAGAAGCCGTCCGAGGGCTTCGACGAATCCTAGGCCAGTCGCACGAGGGCACTCCTCGCTCACCCCTCCGGCGAGGGCAATTCGGCGGCGAACTGGGCGAGGTCCGCGAGGGTCGGGCTCTCGGCCGACCTCACGTAGAAGCCGCTGGTGGCGACCCCGGCGCAGAGGCTTTCTTCCAGGGTCAATCCGAGGATTCGGCCGAGGCAGAAGCCGGCGTTGAAGTGGTCGCCGGCCCCGGTGCTGATCTTCGGCTGCTTGACGAACGGGCCGGGGAAGATCGCGACCTCCGCGGCCGTGGCCGCCGCCGCGGCGCGCCTTCGGGTGGATCACCACGCAGTCGATCCCGAGCCGTTCGCGGATGGCCGAGGCGGCGCGGTCCACCGTGGCCTCGGGTTCGGCCCGGCTGGGGAGGTTCAGGACGGCCTCGACCTGCATCGATTCCTTGAGGTTCAGGCCGAGGATCACGTCCAGGTGCTGCTGGAACCGCGACAGGAGGCCGAGGGCGGCCTTGAGGTCTTCGGGGGTCCGTTTCTCCGGGTCGGCCAGGTCGATGAAGAGGCGGCCGGGCAGTCGGGCGATGCCGGGCAGGACGTCTTCGAGGAGCCGTTCCCAGATCCGCGTCATCCCCGGGAGCATCGTCCAGTTCACCATGCCGATCAGCGTTGCGCCCCGGAGCATCCGGCCCAGGCGGTCCCGGCCGACCCGTTCCATCAGGTTCTCCCAGTTCACCTGTTCGAGCGGTTCGAGCTTGCCGAGCATGATCTTGCCGTCGTCGAACTCCAGGGCGTCGGTGTGGCCGGGCTCGGCGATGCTGAGGACCCGGGAGCCGGCGGCGAAGTCGCGGAAGACCGGGTGGACCTCGGGATAGCCGAGGTTGCCGACGTAGGTGACGCCGAAGCCGAGGCGGGCCAGGGCGTTGGCCATGATCGGGCCGTTGCCGCCGAGCTTCGCCTGCTTCACGACGAGCTCGTAATTGCTCGATTCGCCCGCGGCGGCGCGGACCTTGTCGCCGAAGGCGGCGATGGTCCGGACCGGGTCGTATCGGCCGTCGGCGAAGCGTTTATCGACGACGGCGATGATCTCGTCGACGAACCCGTCGAGGCCGACGACGGCCTCGGACCCGGCCAGGATGGCGGCGCCGTCGGCCAGCTTCCGGGACGTCTCGGCGAGGACCTCTTCGCGAGGGGTGGCCACGGGTGGGGCCTCCATCGGGGGAGGGTCCGGCGGGCCATTCCTAGCCGACCGGGACGAGCTGCGAAACCGCGTCGGTGACTTCCTTCATCTTGATCGGCTTGTCCAGGACGACGACCCGGTCGTCGGACGGGAGCTTGCGGGCGAGGCTCCCCTGGCGGGGCCCGAGGAGGACCAGCGCGGCGAGGTCTCGGCCCTTGTCCTGGGCCCTCTGGTGGATCTCGAGGAAGGCGTTCAGGGCGTCCGGGCCCAGGCCGTCGGCGTCGAAGACCACGAGGTCCGCCGGCTCGTCCTGGAACTGTTCGACTCCCGAGGCGGGATCGACCGCCATCCTCACGCCGAAGCCCATCTTGGTGAAGACCTTGCGGAAGGCCTCGCGAATCGAGTCCTGGACCTCGATGCACAACAGGGTCTTGGGCAGTGGTTCGGCCTCGGCCCGGCTTCCGCCTCCACCCCCGCCGTCGCCTCGGCCTCGGCCTCGGCCTCGGGCCCAGCGTCCTCCGCGTCGGGCAGGTGGCCGAACGCGGCGGCGAACAGGTCGTCGCCGGTGAGGTTCCCCTTCCTCTCGGGCTCGCGGGTCCGGATCTTGATCGTCCCGGAGGATGGGCGGGGCGCCTTGTCGTCCCTGGCCGCCCCCGAGTCCCGGTAGGCGATCAGGTCGTTGACCACGTCGTCCATGTTCTGATAACGCGATTTCAGGTCGATCTTCATCATCTTCTCGATGATCCGGCAGAGCTCCGCCGGCGGGGCGTTGCGGTGTTCCGACAACGGCTTGATCGCGCCGAAGCTCCTCTTGAGCATCTTGGCCAGGGGGTCGCTGGTCTCGGTCTCGGCCATCGCCGGGGTGCCGGTGAGCATCTGGTAATAGACGCAGCCGAGGAAGTAGATGTCGGACCTCGGGTCCCCCTTGAAGCTGCCGCAGCTGCGTTCCAGGGCCGAATAATCGACGGTGCGGGCGGTCTCGTTGCTCGATGAGGAGAAGTCGCCGAGGTCGATGGTGGCGAGCCCGAAGTCCACGAGCTTCGCCTCCCCCTTGGAGGCGATCAGGATGTTCGTGGCCTTGATGTCGCGGTGGGTCACGCCGCTGTCGAAGGAGTACTTCAGCCCCTGGGCCAGGCCGATCATCAGCGGGAGGGCCTCGGTGGCCGAGAGGGTCTTGCGGATCTTCAGGAAGTCGCGGAGGTTGGAGCCTTCGACATACTCCATGACCATGTAATGGTTCTTGTCCGCCTCGCCGAAGTCCAGGATGCGAACGATGTTCGGGTGGATCAGCTTGAGGCCGCTCTCGGCTTCCTGGAGGAAGCGGTTGACGGCGGCCTGGTCGGTGGTGAATCGGCGGCGGAGGACCTTGATGGCGACGGATTGCTCGCCGTTGACCCTCTGGCCGCGATAGACCCGCGCGAACGTCCCCTCGGCCAGGTGGAACATCACCCGGCAATCGCCGAACATGAAGCCGTTGAGGTCGCCTTTGAGCAGCTTGTCGCGTTGCCAGCTGGTGAGGTGGCCCTTGCGCATCAGGGCGCGGAGGAGGGAATCCAGGCTTCCATCCTCGGCCTCGTTCTGGGCCCGGCGGACCTGCTCTCGGGTCAGCAGACCGATCATCACGGCCTGGTCGGCGAGCGTTTCGGCGTCGAAATCGGCCATCGTGGGGCGGTCCTGACTATCGAAGACGGTCGCGGAGGGGCGCCGGAGCGAGGTCGCGGCCGGAACCGGCCACATCGTCTATTGTAGCAGGTCCGAAGCCCATCTCAACGGCGCCCGGAAACGGCCCTCGGGCCCGGCCGCCCGGTCCGATCGGATCAGGGACCGGGGTCGGCCGGCTTGAGGGCGTCGAGCTTCTTCTTCGCGGAGTCGGCGCCGTCGCCGGGGATCTCGGCCAGCCAGGTCCAGAGGAGCCGGGCGCGGTCGGCGTCGGTCTCGGCCTCGGCCTTCTCCTGGAGCTTCGCCACGGCGAAGGTCCCGGGGAGCTTCTGGGCGGTGGCGCGGGCCTTCGCCACCTCGGCCTGGTTCAACAAGGTGCCTGTGGTGCCGGACGCCAGCAAGTTCGTCCGGTCCTGGCGGTGGGGGAGCCCCAGGGCGTGGCCCAGCTCGTGCGAAGTGACCCGGGGCAAGGGCTCGTCGAGCCCGCCGGGGACCGCCCGGAGCGCCGCGGTCTCCTGGACGAACGCCATCCGGTCCCCCAGGTACACGCCGTTGACCGTGAATTTGTGGATGTAATAAACGTCCACCCCCTCGCTCGATCGCGACTCCCCGGCGCGAGGAGGCGGAACGAATCGAGCCGGGCCGGGCCGGTGCCCCGGGCGTCCTTGAAGCGGTCCAGGCGCGCCGCGGTCTCCCGGCGGATCGGCTCCAATCCCCAGTGGACGCCCGCCGGATGCCACACGCGGTTGACCTTGTCGATGATCCGCCGGATGTCCTGGTCGGTCAGACCGCAATTCACGTCGGGCAGGTCGTCGGCCGAGAGGACGTGGATCCTCAGGGGGATCACCAGGAACTCGGCATAGGGGGGCGGTTCGGTGACGTCGGCGGAGGGGGCCACCGCGATCAGAGCCAGGGCGGCCAGGACGATCGGCACGGGAATGCTCCTGGAAGGTGCAGGCCATGCCCCGGAACGCGGAGGGTGCAACCCGACGACCGCTCGTCCCGGCAAGGAGGACATGGATTCGAAAGGCCGGACCCGTTGGGATCACGCATTATCGGGCCCGTCGGATGCCTCCCACAAGAGCGACGTTTCTTGTCCGCCGGGCCGATCTGTTTTCACGGGATCGGCGCGGCTTTCCCCGTTCTTTCTCCGCCGAGAGGACCGATCGGGCCGCCTCGGGGGCCTGATCCATCGACAGCGGCCAATCCGGGCTCCACAATGGCCGCCGGCCGTTTCGAACCTCTCCCGGAGCCTCCGCCGATGGTCCGCCGATCCGCCCCGTTGCTCGTCGTCGCGATGGCCGCCCTGTTCCCGCCGAGTTCCGGCGTCGCGGCCGATCCGCCCCGGTACGATCGCCGGTGGGTCTGGGTGATGTCCAACCTGATGGTCAATTCGGAGGCCGATCGCGTGGTCGCCCTGATCGAGAGGGCCTCGAAAAGCGGCTATAACGGGCTGGTCCTGGCCGATTACAAGCTCAACCTGCTCGACCAGGTCCAGCCGAACTACTTCCCGAACGTCGCGAGGGTCGTCGCGGCGGCCGACAAGGCGGGCGTGGAGATCATCCCGACCGTGTTCCCGATCGGCTACTCCAACGGCCTCCTGATGCACGACGTGAACCTCGCCGAAGGGATGCCGGTCGAGGGGGCGCCGTTCGTCGTCAACGGGCGCGAGGCCCGGTTGAAGGCCGATCCCGACGTGAAGGTCAAGGGCGGCGACATGGAGGCCGCCCGGGGCGACACCCTCGTCGGCTGGGGCTACCAGGACGAACCCGGCAAGTTCAGCTTCGCCGATCGGGACGTCCATCACGGCGGCTCGGCCTCCCTGAGGATCTCGGACCCCCCGGCGAATTGCCGCCTGATCGGCCAGGCGAAGGTCAGGCCGCACTCGGCGTATCGGCTCTCGGCGTGGGTCAAGACGAAGGACTGGACCCGGCCCGGCAACTTCCGGCTGATGGCCATCGGCTCGGGCGACGGCGGCCGTCAGCTCTCGTTCCAGGAAGGCGGGATCTCGCCGACCCAGGACTGGACCCGGATCGATTGCGTCTTCAACTCGCTCGATTTCCCGGCCGTGAACCTGTACGCGGGAGTCTACGGGGGCGGGTCGGGGACGATGTGGATCGATGACGTGAGCCTGGAAGAGATGGGCCTGACCAACGTCCTCCGCCGCCCCGGCTGCCCGTTCTCCGTGACGTCCGACGACGGCAAGACGACCTTCGTGGAAGGCAAGGACTTCGAACCCGTGGCCGACCCGAAGCTGGGGAGGATTCCGTACGCCGGCGAGTACGAATTCTTCCACGAAGGGCCGCCGATCCGGGTCCGCAAGGGCTCGACGATCCGCGAGGGTCAGACGCTCCGGGTCAGCTATTACCACCCGGTCCCGACCCTCCAGGCCCAGGTGATGTGCTGCCCGAGCGAGCCGAAGACCTACGAGCTCCTCCGCGACCAGGCCCGGCGGGTCCAGAAGCTCCTGAAGCCCAAAAAGGTCTTCATGTCGCACGACGAGATCCGCGTGATGAACTGGTGCCGGGCGTGCCGATCGCGGGACCTCTCGCCGGGTCGGATCCTGGCCGACAACGCCCGGAAGTGCCGCGAGATCCTCGCCGAGGAGATGCCCGGCGCGGAGGTGCTCGTGTGGTCGGACATGTTCGACCCGAACCACAACGCGATCGACGGCTATTACCTCGTCAACGGCTCGCTGAAGGGTTCGTGGGAAGGGCTGGACCCTTCGATCACGATCATGAACTGGAACGGCGGGAAGCTCGCCCAGAGCGCCCGGTTCTTCGCCGATCGCGGGCACAAGCAGATCCTCGCCGGCTATTACGACGTGGACGACCTCAGCGGGTTCACCGACTGGGACGCCAGGGCCCGGGGCATCCCCGGCATCATCGGGTTCATGTACACGACCTGGGAGAAGAAGTACGGTTTGCTCGAGGAGTATGGGAAGGCGATGAAGGCCGGGGCGGGCCGCTAGCCCCGTCCGCTTCTTGATGCCGGGTAGTGGCCTGGTTTGTGATGATTCGGTAACGGATTCGTGCGATTCGGAATTTTATCTTGCATCTGGGCTCCAGATCGCGCAGATTGCTTCACTCGTCGGGACGGAGCCGTTTCGGATGGCTCGTCCGCGCCCGGGCGTCCGGGCCGTGGGTTGGTTCCTTCGGAGACGAGCATGAGCGGCCTCGGTCGCGTGACCCGCGGGGCGGCGTCGGACCCCGAGCTTCGAGACCCGGTCCGGCCGACGCGCCGGCCCTCCCCTCCGCCCTTGAATCCTCCCTCGGAACGCCCGCAACGGGCGACCGAGCGGCCCCTGGCGATGGTCCGCTGGCGAGGGATCGCGGCCATCCTGGGAGCGGCGGTGATCCTGTCGGCGATGGCCGGGGGGTTGTCGCTGCTGGTCCCCCCGTCGCCGAGCCGGGTCGAACGGTCCCGGGAGCGGGCCGGGCTGGTCCGATCGCGGACCGAGCTGGCCTTGCTGGAGCTGGACATCGAGGCGAGGCGAGACCATCTGCTCGCCCTGATGAAGTCCGGAGGCGGACTGGACGCCCGCGCCCTGGGGATCGCCACGCCTCCGGGAACGCTCGGCGCCTCGCCGGACGTCGTCGGGCCTCACCGACGCCTGATCCAGGTCGAAAAGGCCGCGCTCGCGCAGAGGATCGCCGCGCTTTCGGCGATGAGGCTCGACCTGGAGGAGCGGCAAAGGCGCTACCTCGACGGGCGATGAGCCCCGCCCGGGGTGTTCGCAATTCTAGGCCGACGTGGCGGTCGGGTTGGTGGCTTTAGAAATCCCTCGGCCAGGCCGATACCTAAGTTGGGGTCATGACGGTTCGACCGATCGCCCCGGCGAGGGATGGCCATGATCGGACCGGGGCGCGGGGCAGATCCAGATCCAGGGACGGGCCGACGACGGGGCGTCGCGTCGGCGACGGCCGCCCTGCTCCTGGGGCTCGGCTCGGCCGGCGCCCAGGAGCCGGCTTTGGCCCCGGTTCCCGCGGTGGCCCCGGCGGGGCGCCCGGCCCCGGCCCCGTTCATCCCGGGATTGAAGGCGTCCGCCTCGGCCGTCCAGGTCAAGGTCGGTCAGGGGAAGATCCTCACCTTGCCGGTGGACCTCAACGCCGTGGGCCAGAAGAACGCGCCGTTCCTCGCCGTGGGCGATCCCGACGTCCTGGACTTCTACCAGATCGATTCCCGGCACCTCCGGCTGATCGGCAAGAAGCTGGGGATGACCGACCTGACGTTCAGCGTGGGGTCGGGGGACGCGCTGAGGACCTATGAGTACGAGGTGCAGGTGACGGCCGACCTGGACGAGCTCCGGGCCCGCCTCCGCCAGAGCTTCCCCGACGCGGTCCTGGAGCTGGCGCAGCTCCGCGAGAAGATCGTGGTCGAGGGCCAGGCGCGCGACGCCAACCAGGTCTCCCGGATCGTCCAGGCGATCGAAGGGTACATCCGCTCGGTCCAGCGGGTCTCGATCGCCGGTCGGGTGGCGGACCGGGTCGAGAAGGCCCAGGCGCCCGAGGTCGTCGGCGTCCCCCTGCCGCCCTTGCCGGCCGGGATGGAACCGGGATCGGACGCCTCGGGAGGGACCGGGGGCAGCGGCGTCCTCGGGGGCGTCGGCGGGCTCGGGCCCGGAGGCGGCGCCACCTCGGTCAGCACCACGCAGCCCGGCCTGTTCGTCGTGGGGCAGACGGTCACCAACCAGACCCAGGTGCTGAACCTCCTGCGCGTCCCGACCACCCAGCAAGTCCTGCTGAAGGTCCGCGTGGCCGAGCTCAACCGCACCGGCCTCCGCCAGATCGGGGCGGACGTCCTGGCCTCGATCCCCCAGTTCCGCAGCCTCTTCGGCACGCAGATCACCGGCAAGACCGGGTTCACCGGCGCCCTGGGCAGCAGCACGTTCGGCAACCCCCGAGACATCTCCTTCGCCGCCTCGCCGCCGACCCCGGGCGTCTACGGCACCTTCTCCAACGGCCAATTCAACACCTTTTTGACCGTTTTGCGCGCCAACAGCCTCCTGAAAATCCTCGCCGAGCCGAACCTCGTGGCGATGAACGGCTACCAGGCCAACTTCCTGGCCGGAGGGGAGTTCCCCGTGCCGTCGTTCTCGGGGATCGGGGGCGGGTCGTCCACCGGCGGGGGCGCGTCGTCGAGCACCCAGTTCAAGAAGTACGGCGTGAGCGTCTCGTTCCTGCCGATCATCCTCGACGGCGAGACCATCCGCCTGATGGTCGAGCCCGAGGTCAGCCAGGTCGATTTCACGACCGCCACCACGCTCGTCCCCGGCGGCTCGCCCGTCCCCGGCCTGATCACCCGGAACGCCCACACCACGGTGGAGCTCAAGCAGGGGGAGACCCTGGCCATCGCCGGATTGATGCAGCTCCAGCTCGAGGGCAACACGCAACGAATCCCCGGCCTGGGCGACCTGCCCTACATCGGCGAGTTCTTCAGCAACACGACGAGCAACCGGATCGAAAAGGAGCTGATCGTCCTGGTCACGCCCTACCTCGTCGAGCCGATGGCGCCGGGCCAGGTCCCGCCGGGGCCGGGGGACGAGGTGAACCAGCCCAACGACCTGGAATTCTTCTTTCTCAACCGGATCGAGGGACGGACCGGGATCGATGCGCGATCCACCACGTCGTATGACGACCCGTTTCACCTGATCCGCCATTCGATCCTGGAGAGGTCGCACCTGATCGGCCCCTCGGGATTCTCGAAGTGAAGTGAAGCGACGGGGCCATGCCCCCCGGGAGGCAAGAATGCTCCGATTGCGTCGCGGAGGGACGGCCGCGGGCCTGATCCTCGGGTTGGGCCAGGCGATCCGGTCGGACGCGCAGGACGTGCCCGACCCCCTGCCGCCCTTGCCGCCCTCGATGACGACGACGGCCCCGCCGGTCGTCGTGCCCACGCCTCCCCTGGTCCTGCCGGCCCGGGTGGTCTCGGCGGTGCCGCCGGGCGGCCCGTCGCCGTCGTGGAGGCCCCCGGCCCTCGACCCGATCTCGGTCCAGAACGCGCATCCGCCGAAGTTCGTCCGGGCGAAGTCGCGGTCGTGGCTCTGGAGGCGCGACCAGGGGAAGGTCCTGGGCTATCCCGAGGACTTCCGCCCTCGCCCCCTCGGGGCGTCCGTCTACGACACCGCCCGAACCATGGTCGCCAACGGCGAGGCGGCCCGGCTCACCCTCTATCGCTACGACTTCGTCCCGGGGACCGAGACCCTGAGCCCGGCCGGCCTCGACCAACTGGCCCGGCTCGCCCCTCAGTTCGCCGCCAGCCCGTATCCCCTGATCGTCGAGAGGACGCCGGGAGACCCCGCCCTGGCCGAGGCCCGGCGGCTCGCCGTCCTGGCGGCGTTGGAGGCGAACGTCGGGCCGGTCCCGCCGGACCGCGTCCTCGTGGGCGAGGCCCGGGCCCACGGGATGGCCGGGATCGACGCGCAGATCCTCGGCGCCAACGCGATCGACCGCGCCCGGGGCTATGGGCCCACCATCCCGATCCTGAGCAATGGCGTGAATAGCCCGTCGGGCGTGACCGGCGGCGGAGGCTCGGGCCAATGACGCTCCGATCGACGTTGCTCGTCGCCCTGATCTTCGCCTCCGGCTGCGCCCAGGGCCCGCGATCGCCGAAGACCGTGGCCGTGGCCGACCCCCTGGACGTCGGGCCGTCGCGCAAGGTCTCCGCCCGGGGGGCGGCCGACGTCCAGTTCGCCCTCGGCCGGTCCTTCGAGGAGGCGGGCTCGCTGGCCGAGGCCGAGGCCGCCTATCGCCGGGCGATCCACGAGGCGCCGAAACGGCCCGAGGCCCACGCCCGGCTCGCCGTCTTGCTCGCCCAGAGAGGCGAGTTCGCCGAGGCCTCCCAGCAGTTTGCCGAGGCCGTCCGCCGCGACCCGGGGAACGCCGAGATCCTCTGCGATCAGGGCTATTCGCTGGCCATCCAGAGGAAATGGCCCGACGCCGAGGCCGCCTATCGCCGGGCCCTGACGATCCAGCCGAACCACGCGAGGACCCACGAAAACCTCGCGCTGGTCCTGGCGAGGAAGGGAGAAACGGCCCTCGCCCTGGAGGAGTTCGCCCGAGCCGGCCTGGACCCGGCCGACTCGCACGCCAATCTCGGGCTGGTCCTGGCGATGGAGGGCCGGTACGCCGAGGCCCGCGCCTCCTACGCCCAGGCCCTGGCCGCCCGGCCCGATTCCCCGGCCGCGAGGGAAGGGCTGAAGGCCCTGGCCCGGGTGGACCAGGCCGGCGCGAACCCCGGCGCCGCGAAGGTCGCGGTGAAGCCCGGCCCCGATTCGAACGTCCGCCGGGCCTCGACGACGAACCCGGAGACGAACGCCCGTCCGTGACCTAGGCTCTCTCGGGCGAAGCCCCGCGAGGAGCCCCATCCCATGATCCGCCGCCGACTCCGATCCCATCGACGAGCCGCCGCCGCGGCCGAGCTGGCCTTGACCCTGCCGGTCCTCGGGCTGATTTGCGTGATGGCCGTGGACTACGGCCGATTGTTCACGACCCTCGCCGCCCTGAGCGATTGCGCCCGGGTCGGGTCGTATTACTACGCCTCCAACTCCTCCGCCAACTCCTCGACGGTCTCGAACGTCGTCCAGTCGGCGAGCAACCTGAAGTCGTCGTCGATGACCGTGACGACGGCCTCCTCCACCGATTCGCACGGCTATCCCTACGTCCAGGTGACGGTCTCCTACCCGTTCCAGACCCTGACCTCGTGGCCGGGCATCCCCAGGACCGTCACCCTGAGCCGCAAGGTGGCGATGATCCGCACCTATTGATTTGATCCGCGCTTCGGAAGACGAAGGAGGGCCGCCGTGACCGTGAAGCGACTTCGGAGGGCCCGAGGGGTGGTCTTGGCCGAGGCCGGGGTCGTCTACTCGGTGGCCATCCTGTTGCTGCTGGGGACGATGATCGTCGGCCTCGGGGTGTTCCGCTCGGCCCAGGTCGCGTGGCTGGCCAACGAAGGGGCCCGCTGGGCGGCCGTCCACGGGCCGAGCTACCAGGCCAACGCGCACGCCTCGGCGCCGTCTTCCGCCGACGTCCTGACCTACCTCAACACGTCGCCGAAGAAGCTCCTGGTCGACCAGACCAAGCTCACGGCCACGCTGACCTGGAACACCTCGGCGACGCCCAAAACGGTGACGTTCCGGCTGGATTACCGCTGGGTCCCCAAGACCTTCGTCACCGGGAAATCGACGACCTACACGTTCTCGAGCACGTCGAGTCAAGTCATCCTGTACTGAGCACGCGGCCGCTCAACACATACGGCCGGAATCCGAGCCACCCAGGACCCTTCGGAGGAAGCCTCCACCGAGAAGGAAACGGCCCTGGACCGAGCATCCGCAAGAGACGAGGCGCGATCATGAGACGACGATTCCGGTGCCACTGGCGCGGAGGGAGGCGGGGGACCGTGGCCGTCCTCGTCGCCATCGGCCTGCTCCCCCTGGTCGGCATCCTGGCGCTGGTGCTGGACGGCGGGATCCTGATGGGGACGAGGCGGCAGGCGCAGGCCGTGGCCGACTCCGTGGCCTATGCCGCCGCATACAAGCTCGCCACGGCCGACTCCTCCTCGGCCCGGACGGCCGGCCTCTCGATCGCCTCGATCAACGGCTATGCCAACGACGGGACGACCTCGACGGTCACCCTGAACATCCCGCCCGGCTCCGGCGCCAACGCCGGCAAGACCGGCTATGTCGAGGCGATCGTCACGTACAAACAGCGGCGGTTCTTCAGCGCGATCTGGAGCTCGTCGAAGGTGACCGTCAGCGCCCGGGCCGTCGGCCAGGGGACGTCCACGGCCGGTTCCCCCGCCTCGGTCATCCTGACCGACCCTCACATGGACGGCGCCCTGTACCTGACCGGGAGCGCCCGCCTGACGACCAACGCCGTGATCCAGGTCAATTCCGATTCGATGTACTCCTCCTCCAACCCGAGCAAGGGGGCGGTCAACGCCTCCAACGGGGCCTACGTGACCGACACCGGCGGCGTGAAGGTCGTGGGGAACCTGAACATCCCGAGCTACGCCACCCCCACCACGTTCTTCAAGAACGCCCCGACCACCGGCGCCTCGACCGCGACCGACCCGCTGGCCTCGCTCTCGCCGCCGAGCACCTCGACGCTCAACACGATCGACAAGTCCAAGATCCCGAGCAGCCAGAGCTCGGCGCCGTATCCGCCCGGGGGGAAATACACGCTCTCGCCCGGGATCTACAACGGCGGCCTGAAGCTGGACTCCGGCGGCGTGAAGTACACGATGACCAACGGCATCTATTACATGCAGGGCGGCGGCTTCCTCGTCTCCAACGGCACCTCGCTGACCGACAACGGGGCGGGCGTGCTGATCTATCTCGACTCCAGCGGAGGCTCGCTGAGCTACCAGGGAGGGACCACGGTCACCCTCAGCTCGATGACCTCGGGGCCCTACAAGGGGGTGGTCTACTACCAGGACCGCGCCAACACGTCGAGCCTCAACAACATCGCCAACGGCTCGACGGTGAACATGACCGGCACGATCTACGCCCCCAACGCCGCCCTGGCGATCGCCGGGGGGGCCTCCGGGGCAAGCTACGGGACGCAGCTCATCGTCAAGTCGCTGAACCTCTCCAACGGCGTGAACATCAACGTCACCACGCCCTCCACCGCCCCGGCGGCGGCCGGGACCGCGACGTTCCAGATCGTCGAGTGAGCCGAACCTCGCCGCGAAATCGACGCACGCGATCGGGCGGCATGCTCACGTCTTCGTGAACATGCCACCCGAGAGGGCCTCGTCGGGCCCGCCGGCCGGCCCTCGGGTCACTTCTTGACCTTGGGCTGGGCGCCCTCGCCGAACGTCTCCATGACCTGGAACGCGGCCGGCCCCAGGAGGACGACGAAGACGGCCGGGAAGATGAGCAGGACGGTCGGGATCATGATCTTCGTGGCGGCCTTCGCGGCCTTTTCCTCGGCGATCTGCTTGCGCCTGTGGCGGAGGCCCTCGGAGTGGCTGCGGAGGCTCTTGACCAGGCTCGCGCCGAACTTCTCCGACTGGCCGATCACCGAGGCGAGGCTGAGCACTTCCTCCATGTCGGTCCGCCGGGCGAAGTTGTTCAGGGCCTCGCCCGGGGGTCGGCCCAGGCCGATCTCGCGATCGACGATCCGCAGCTCGCCGCCCAGGGTCGGGTGGGCGGACCTCAGCTCCTCGGCGACCTTCTTGATCGCCGCCTGGAGGCTCAGGCCGCCTTCGAGGCAGATGATCAGGACGTCCAGGGCATCGGGCAAGGCCCGGCGGATGGCCATCTGGCGGGCCTTCTTCCGCTTGTCCAGCCAGAAGCTGGGGCCGACCATCCCCATCAGGAACAGGACCATGGCGATCGGCAGGGACTGCGTCGGCCCCAGGATGCCGGCCAGCGTGAGGCCCACCCCGACGAGCGTGGCCAGGATCAGCATCGCCAGCTTCACGCCGAGGAACGCGTGCATCGCCTGACGGCCGTAGAACCCGGCGTGGACCAGCCTCGCCTGGAGCTTCGTCCGTTCGGCCGCGTCGTCCGGGATGATCGCCTTGCCCATCTTCGGCAGGGCGGTCCTGGCGATCGCCGCGACGCTCTCGGCCCGCTTCTCGTCCGCCGCCGCCTTGCCCGAGAGCGCGTCGAGCCGGGCGTCCAGCTTCTCGGTCTTCTTCGTCAAGGCGAGCCCCACGGCCAGGATCAGGCCGATCACGGCCGCCGGGATCAGCAGGAGCATCAGCGATTCGGGGACCATCGGAGGCGCCCTTCCGTCGATCGTTGTGGGCCTCTGTTGCGGCGCCCGCGATGGCGGGCCCGCGAGGCCCGCCATCTTAGAAGTCGAAATTGACGATCTTGCGAATCCACAAGGCCCCGAGGAATTCCAGCCCGATCGTCCCGGCGATCAGGTTCGGGTGCTCCAGGAGCACCCCGGCGTATTTGGGGTTGAGGGCGAAGAGCAGGAGGAACATCAGAGGGGGCAACGCGCCCAGGATCCAGCCCTGCATCCGTCCTTCGGCCGTGAGGGTGCGAATCTGGCCGCGGATCTGGTAGCGCTCGCGGACCACCCCGGCGAGCTTCGTGAGCAGCTCGGCCAGGTTGCCGCCGGTCTGCTGCTGGACCAGGACGGCCAGGACGAAGATCTTCAGCTCGATGACCCCGCTCCTCCGGGTCATGTCGCGGAACGTGACCTCGGGCGTGAGGCCCAGGTTCTGCTGCTCGTAGCAGATGGAGAACTCGCCGGCGATCGGTTGCGGGAACTCGTCGGCGACGGCCAGGAGGGCCTGGCCGAGGGTCTGCCCGGCGCGGACGACCCGGGCCATCAGGTCGAACGCGTCGGGCAGTTGCGATCGGAGCTTGTCCATCCGGGCGTCGCGCTTCTTGCGGACGTACCAGAGCGGGATCACCCCGCCCACGGCCGCCGCGACCAGCGCCGCCGGCACGCCCCGGACCAGGAACCCGAGGACCCCGCCCGTCGCCGCCACGACCCCCGAGATCCCCGCCAGCCGGGAGGCCGTGAGGTCCAGGCCCGACTGCTCGACCATCGCCGCGATCTTCTGCGGGAAGGTCGGAGGCCGTTCGTCGCCGGCGCTGAGGTCCGCGGCCATCTGCCCGAGGTTCTTGAACAGGGGGGACCGCCGGGCCCGGTCCCTCCTCTTGCGGAGGAACTCCTCGTCCACCCGCTCGTTGACCCGCGAGCGGTCGCGGAGGAACAGGTCGGAGGCGATCTGGTAGGCCGCGATCACCCCCAGAACGGCCGTCGCCCCGGCCAGGGACGTGACCAGCCCCGGGTTCATCGCGGCACCTGCCCCCGGCTGGAGCCGGTCAGGATTCGCCTCTCGAACATCTCCGTCGGCAGCTTGATCCCCGCCGCCTCCAGGTGCTCCAGGCACTTCGGGCGGATGCCCGTGCAGTAGAAGTACCCCTGGGCCACGCGGTCCTCGTCGATGCCCGTCTGCTTGAAGACGAAGATGTCCTGCATGCTGACGGTGTCCTCCTCCATCCCCACGATCTCGGAGATCTTGATCAGTTTCCGGGCCCCGCCGGAGAGCCTCGCCGCCTGGACGATGATCTGCACGGCCGAGACGATCTGGCGGCGGATGATCCAGATCGGCAGGTCGAACCCGGCCATGCCGACCATCATCTCGATCCGGCCGATGGCGTCCCGGGTGTCGTTGGCGTGGATGGTCGTCATGCTGCCGTCGTGGCCGGTGTTCATCGCCTGGAGCATGTCCAGGGTCTCGCCGCCTCGGCACTCGCCGACGATGATCCGGTCGGGCCTCATCCGCAGGGCGTTCTTGACGAGGTCTCGCGTGAGGATCGCGCCATTGCCTTCCAGGTTCGCCGGCCGGGTCTCCATCCGGACGACGTGCGACTGCTGGAGGCGGAGCTCGGCGGCGTCCTCGATCGTCGCCACCCGCTCGTCGTCGGGGATGAACGCGGAGAGGGCATTCATGAGCGTCGTCTTGCCCGAGCCGGTGCCCCCGGAGACGATCATGTTGATCCTCGCCCGGGTGCAGGCCGACAGGAAATCGACCATCTCCGGCGTGACCGCCTTCTTCTCCACGAGGTCGGCGAACTGGAGGGGCGTCTTGCTCGAGCGCCGGATCGAGAGCAGGGTGCCGTCCAGCGCCAGGGGGGGGATCACGGCGTTGATTCGCGAGCCGTCGGCGGTGCGGGCGTCGCAAAGAGGGGAGGTCTCGTCGATCCGCCGGCCCACCCGCCCGACGATCCGGCGGACGATCTCGATCAGGTGCTTCTCGTCGTTGAACACGACGTCGGAGCGGGTCAGTCGTCCTCGGCGCTCGACGTACACGCACTTCGGGCCGTTGACGAGGATATCCGAGACGGTCGGGTCGCGCATCAGGGGCTCGAGGGGGCCGATGCCGAAGGTCTCGTCGAGGACCTCGCCGATCAGCCGTTCGCGTTCGGCGAAGCTCAGGAGGTCGTCGCTCTGTCGGCAGAGCTGCTCGGCCCCCCGGCGGACCTCCTCGCGGAGCTCCTGCTCGTTCATCGAGCCGATGGCCGAGAGGTCCATGTCCGAGATCAGCTTCTGGTGCAGCTCTTTCTTGATCCTCAGGAGCCGTTCCTCGGCCGAGATTCCGGGCAACGGCGGGGCGAGGCGGGACATGGCGAGGTCTCCCACGGAAATGGCCCCCGACGAGGGCCCGGGGACAGTCTAGGACGCCTTCGGGCCTCGATCACGACGGGTTCAGATGCTTCGCCAGGGCCGCGAACGATCGCGAGACCTTCGCCGACGGCGCCGACAGCACCGCCGGCGTCCCCTGGTTGTTCGCCCGGTTGATCGTCTTGGCATCGTCGGGGATGGCGTGGAAGATCTTCATCCCCAGGGCTTCCTCGGCCTTCGCCCGGGGGACCTCCTGAGGCTGACCCAGGCGGTTCACCACCAGGCGGAACTTCTCCCGGGGGATGCCGTGCCCTTCGAGATGCTCCAGGGTCCGCCGGACGTTCCTCAGCGAGGTGAAATCCAGGCGAAAGACGATCAGGATCGCGTCGGACTGGCCCAGGACGAGCATCTGCTCCTCGCCGAACGAGTGGTCGAGGTCGACCACGACGACGGGGAAGCTCGCGCGGGCCAGCGAGACGGCCAGGCCGACCCCTTCGGCCCTCACATGAGCGATCTCCTGGATCGCCACCGGGGGCGCCAGCAGGTGCACGCCCGCCTCGTGAGAGACCATCGACCGTTCGAACATGACCCGGTCCAGCCTCGCCGCGTTCCGGCAGAGGTCGGCCAGGGTGAACGTCGGCCGGAGGTCGAACAGGGCGGCGAGATCGCCGGAGGCGATCTTCAAGTCGAGCAGCCCCACCCTCTTGTGCTCCTTGGCCAGCGAGGCCGAGAGGTTGGCGGCCAGGGTGCTCGACCCGGCGCCTCCGTTGGGCGCCAGGACGGTCAGGAGCCGGCCCGGCTCGGGCGGTTCGGCGGCGCCGTCGGCCATCCGGCGGAGGGCGGCCTCCAGCTCGACTTCCAGGTCGGCCTCATCGACGAAGTCCGCCGCGCCCGACCGCAGCGCCCGGAGGACCAGCTTGCTATCGCCGGTCGGCCCGACGACCAGGAGCCGTCCCCGGGCCGTCTTCGCCAGATGGGGGGCCGTCGAGAGGCCCCGCTCCGGGTCGCCGGAGAGGGCCAGGACGACGAGGTCCACGTCCGTCTCGCCGCTGAGCCGGGGCACCGCCTCGCTCAACGCCAGGGAACGGGGCGACGGTCGGCCCCCGAACCCCAGGACGTCCCGGATTCGGGAACCCGTCGATTCGTGGTCGCAGACGATGAAAGCCGGCATCGCGTTCGGTCCCTCGGGGATTCGTTCCCCTCTTCCGACTCGGTCCCCGGCGGCGGATGCGAAAGTCCGGGGCCCTCTGCTTCGACTCTAGGCCCTGTTTCGAACCTGAGCCTGGAGTCCGATGCGTGCCTACCAGGGCAAGTCTTCCGGCCTCGATTCAGCCGGGGCCGCCTGGCCCCGAGACGCGACCCGTCGCGACGGCACCCGGATCGTCACGCGATCGGTGCCCATCGCCGTGCCCCGGAGCGTCCGGACCGGCAAGACGACCTCGTCGAACGCCGGAGGAGGCGGGACCGGAGGCGCCGGAGGGGGTGGAGGCGCGGCGACGACCGGCGCCGGCGAGGGCTTCGCGACCTTCCCCGCGCCTCCGGCCAGGTCGGCCAGAAGGGCCGGCTTGACCTGGGAGTCGCCCGAGTCCGTCGGGTTGCGCAGCGAGAGGTGGAGCGTCCCGGAGTTCTGCCCGAGGTCCAGCTTCGCCGCGTCGTCGGGGGAGACCTGGAGCGTGACCGACCTCACCTCGTTCGGGTCGATCTTGTTGTTCGCCGGGCTGTCCACGTTGGTGTGGACGGCCAGGATCTCGGCATTCTGGAGCAAGAGGATCGTCGAGGCCCCGCCGGACTCCGAGTCCATCCCCCCGCCGTTGGTCCGGGTCAGGAGGACGTCCACCCGGTTGCCCGGCAGGAGGAACCCCGCGAGCGAGGACGAGACGCTCTGCGCCAGGATCGTGAACGCCCGCATCCCCGGACGGATTAATGCGGCCATGCCCGACCCCGCCCCCTTGGGCGCCAGCTTGGCATCGGAGATCACGTCTCCCTTGAGCATGGGGAAGTGGGCCACTCGCTCGATCGCGTCGGCCGCCTTTTCCAGGGAGCCGGGCGGGACCTGATCGACGGGCACCTGCCGGACTTCCACCGACGCTTCCCGGAGCGTCTCGCCCCTCTGGACGTCGGCCGACGCGTAGAGCACGCCCCGGGTCGCCACCTTCGCCGCCCCGGGCCGGGCGGTCATCCTCTGCATCCCGACGGCCGCGCCCAGCCCGCAGACCAGCGCCACGGCGATCACGATCAGGGTGGCGCGCGCTCATCGGTCCCTCCCTCGATCAAGCCCGATCGTCGCGACCGGGACGGCCCGCTTCGAAGCCGGGACCTCCCGGGAGATCCACGCCGCCGCGAAGAAGCCCACGCAGGTCATCGCGGCGAACGGCACGAGCCTCCGGCGGCGGTCGGACCTCTGAACCTCGACCTCCACCCGCCGGGTCGGCCTCGACCACGATCGGGGCGAGACCAGCCTGGCGGTGAGATCGGTGAATTCCCCGTAGACCCGGGCGATCCCGCCGAAGAACAGGGTGAGCCCCAGGGCATACGCCGCGGCCGCCAGGGCCGAGGCCGCGAAGACTTCCGCGGTCGCTCCCGGCCCGAGCCACGCCCCCATCGCCGCGAACAGCTTCACGTCTCCCGCGCCGACCCCGCCCAGCGCGTGGAACAGCAACAGACCGCCGAAGCCCAGGGCCGCCCCGGCCAGCGATCCCCCCAGGCCCGCCCAGCCTCCGGTGATCGTCGCCGCGATCAAGCCCGCGAAGAAGGCCGGAAACGTCAGGGCGTTATACACCTTGAAGCGGCGGAGGTCCGTCGCCGCCGCGATCAGGGTGACGACCGCCACCGCCACGAGCGTCCAGGGCGGGCAATGCGTGAGAGCCACGGGTCCTCCGATCGATTCGGTGGGGTCGAGTCAATGGTGGGCCGAGGAGACCGGGTCCGACGACGAGCGGCACCCCCAGGCGAACGTCGTCCACAGCAGCGCGGCCAGACCCAGAGGAGCCACGACCGACGTGGCCGGGTCGAGCTCCAGGGCCCGGCTCGCCACGATCGCGAACGCCGCCGCGAGGGCCATCAAGGGGAGCATCTCCGAAGCCTCCGACGAAGGATGGACAGGACGCGAAGACGCCCGGACCCTCGCCCGGCCGTTTCCCCGGGCCGGGCGCGAATCCGGGCGTTCCCGAACGTTCCCACGGACCCTGCGGACTCGCCCCCGCCGCGAAGACCTCGGCGAGGGCGGGACCGACGGCCACTGCGACTCGCTCCTCAGCCGCCCAGGCTGGTCGACAGGGCCCCGAACTGCCCCGAGATCGTCGTCGAGAGGGCCTTGACCGTGGTGACCAGGGCCGCGGCGATCAGAGCGACCATCAGGGCGTACTCCACCATCGTCGCGCCGTCTTCCTCGACCATCAGGGACTTGAAGAACTTCGTCATGGCTGTCGCTCCTGTGAATGGGGATGAAACGCCATCCCCGCGATCCGAACCGATCCGACCTCCGAGGCCCGTCCTCGCGGCCGTCTGCTCTTCGGGCGATCCCCGGTCTCGGCCCCGTCCCCTCGCATCGCGTCGCATCTCGGCCGGTCCCGTCGTCGTCCGCCGAGGGAAACCTGTGTCACCTTCGGGAGGTTGTCAACGAGGAATCCAAAATCTCCCGGGAGCGTTTCCGCCTCGCCACTCCATGGAACCGCGGACCGGCCCCGGGGAGGGGCTCGCCCGGTGCCCGTTTCCCTCGCCCCGGCCCTCGGGACGACGAAACGACCGATCATGCGAGATGAGCCGAAGGAGGATCGCTCGACCTCGGCCCCACGAACGGATGACCGCAGCCCTGGATACGCGCCACCACGAGAGTCGACTTATCAAGAAATCGTGAAAAGTGAGATGGAAAAGCTCTTCGCGGTCATCCCCGGCAAGCGGGGCGCAACGCAGGAGACGGACCATGGCCACGGCCTCGAAAACGGCCCGCGCCAGGTCGGAACCCCCGACCCCCGACGCGGGTTACTTCCAGCGAAACCATCGAGGCCGGCACCCCCGGCGATCACCCAATCCGGAATCGACTCCCCGGGCCCGACCGGGACCCACCAGGCGGGGACCGCAAACAGGCCATCGCTCCCGACCCCAAAATGTCCGACTCTCGGGGCGGAAAACCCGGGTCGAGGCCCCGTCGCGAGTTCCATGCAAGGCGTTGTCAGGCTGGAATTTAGGCGGCAAAATCCGTCGAATGTTCGGATCTGAATTTGGGGGGCTGGCGCGCGCGGTGCGCGCTCGCAAATGGCCGAGAAACGGCCCTTTGGCGCGTTTTTGGAGGAAGAGTGTAGTCAACTAACCCGAAAGTGTTGTCAACTTAAATGTTTGAACACTCATTGTAATTCGCGATATTTTCAAAAAAATTTCCATGATAGATATCCAAAGTCGAGCGGACCCGCACGCCATCTCGACCAGGCTTGCCCGCCCTCCCGGGCCGTTACGGATCGCGCAGTCCGCCCGATCTGCATCATGATGTTCGTGGAGTTAACAAATCATTTGAATTGTATAGTAAGTGTTCAAAACATATATAATGTAAGCAGAATATTTTCAGATGTAAAACTCAAAATCTCGGCATAAAAAAATGGCTCATGAGTCCGGATTGGTGGTCAGGTCGGATTTCCCTCGTTCCCACGCTCGGCGTGGGAATGCCGTCTTGCACGCTCCGCGTGCCTGCGGACGCCGACAAGCGAAGACGACGCGGAGCGTCGAGGACGGCATTCCCACGCGGAGCGTGGGAACGAGTCGTTGAGCAAGCACCAATCCGGGATCATGGTCCAAAGGCTTTAATTATTGAATTGTGATTTCGCCGGTTTTCTGAAGATTCGACGATGCGTCCGCCGTGTCGGGGCCGGGCGATTCGGTCCAGAGCGATCTTTGTTGTGCAATTGAGCATTTCTGGGTGCCAATGGTCGG
This sequence comes from uncultured Planctomycetota bacterium, assembly GCA_963737655.1. Lineage (GTDB taxonomy): Bacteria > Planctomycetota > Planctomycetia > Isosphaerales > Isosphaeraceae > JAQGHR01. The sequence continues at coordinate 2,173,383 of CAVTTN010000002.1, forward strand.
ACTCGGCCCGTGCGTTCAGGGGCGAGCGAGGCATCGGCTTGTGGTACGATGTCCGCCGGTGATCGGCGGCCGGGGCCGCGGAGCCTGTGTGCCAGGCGGCAGGAGGCCCATCATGAGATGCCCGCGTTACCTCTGGCTCCTGCCGATGATCGGTTGAGCGCGTCGAATCGCGGCCCTTGTGGGGTCCGCTATTATTTGCGGACCCCACAAGAGCCGCGACCGGCGGCTCAGTCGAGCGGCTTGATGCTGATGTCCTTGAAGTGGACTTCCATCGGCGGTCCGGCGTGGGTCTGGAGGGCGATGATGCCCGTCTTGTCGAACTTCGGGTCGGTCCGGTCGATGACCTTCGTGCCGTTGATCTCGATGGTCACGTGGTCCCCCTTGGCGGTGATCACGAAGTCGTTCCAGTCTCCCGAGCGGGCCAGGGCCTTGGCCTTGGCCTCGTCGTAGCGCTCGAGGATGCCTCGGCGGTTCTCCTCGTAGAAGAGGCCCCAGTATCCTTCGGCGGCGTCGGCCTGGGGGCCGTTGACCTTGCCGTTGGGCTCGCGCTCGCTGCGGAACTGGATGCCCGAGTTGCCGCTGAGGACCTTGACCTTCGCCTTCAGGATGAAGTCGCCGTAGGACTTCTCGGTGACGAGGAACTCGTTCTTCTTGAGCTGGCCGGCGCCGGTCTTGCCGACGATCTCGCCGTCCTTGACGGAGAAGATCCCCTTGTCGTCGGGCTGGACCCATCCGGAGAGGTCCTTGCCGTTGAACAGGGGGGTGAAGCCGTCGTCGGCCGCTCGGGCGGCCAGGGGCGCGGCGATCAGGGCGAGGGCGGCCAGTCGCGAGGCGATCCGAATCATGAGGTCGTTCTCCGGGAGGGGTCGAGGCGCGGTCTCGGCCTCGCGGGGCGATTGTGCCCGGCGCCGGAGGCGGGGTCAATCGGCTGGCTCGGCCCCCGGGAACGCGAAGAGCGGGCGGCCCGGGGGCCGTCCGCTCTGGTGAGTCGTGGAGGAAGGGGACCGGAACGGCTCAGGCGGCCTTGCGGGCGGTCCTGCGGCGGACGGCCCCGGCGATCCCGGCGACCGAGGCCCAGAGGGCGATCGTGGTCGGCTCGGGGACGGGCGTCCCGGTCATCATCTCGGCCCCCATGTCCGGGTCGATCGCCTCGGCCCCGAGGCTGGCCGAGGCCGCCCCTCCGCCCCGGAGGAACTTGGTCATCTCGTCCACCGACGCCTTGGAGAACACGGTGTTGGGGTTGATCAGGACGCTCCAGGGGGAGGAGGCGGAGTCGAGGTACTGGCCGGTGGTGTCGTGGTGCTCGCCGCCGAAGCTGTGCATGAGCTCGTGGGAGATGTTGTGGGCGACGGCCCATTCCAGGTCGGTGGGATTGTCGGCGTAGCCGAGCTTGTCGATGAAGCTGAAGCCGTTGTGGCCGACGTCGGTGATGCCGATGGCGTCGGGGTTGCCGGCGTAGGAGGTGTGCGAGACCACGCTGACCGTGTGGGCGGCGCCGGCGTTGGGGTCGGTGGTCAGGGTGATCGGGATGTTGCTGGCGGAGAAGGTGTGGGCGACGTCGGCCAGCACCGCCTTGGAGAAGTCGTTGATGTCCTGGGCCGTCGGGACGTGGCCGAACGCCTTCTCGGCCGACGGGCTGTTGTACCAGGCCTGGGCGGAGCCGGTGGTCAACATCCCGTCCTCGGGATAGGGTCCGGCTCCGAGGTTCACGAAGGCGTCGGGCGTGGTGGCCGGGGTGATCGTCGGGGCGGTGTAGGCCGCCGGGGGCGTGTAGGAGGCCGGGGGCGTGTAGGAGGCCGGGGCCGGGGCGATCGCGGCGGCGGGGATGGTGGTCGTCGCCGCAGGGGCCGAGGAGATCACGGCCGTCGGGGCATAGCCGGAGAACAGGCCGGCGCCGGAGGGGCCCGTGGTCGATCCGCCGTTGGCCGAGGGATAGCCCGCGGCGACGATCGTCCCGCCCGAGAGGCCGAAAACAGGAGCCGAGTCGTTCGCTCGGGCCGCCAGGGCCCCGGTCGCGACGATCAGGACGCCCACAACGAAGCTCTTCGCCGCGGCCATCACGAACCTCCTGTTCGTTGCCGGTCCCGGTCCGCCGTCCTGACGGACCCACCGAATCCCTCGCTCCTCGGCCCCAGCCCACGACCGTCCGCCGGGCTTCCCCGGGCGATTCGGCCGATCGGCTTCGATTTCAGGCGGAATGAGGCGGGCGGGTTTCGGTTTACGGCTCTGAGAAAAAGCAAAGTCGGTGCCACAAGCGGGGCGGAATGTGAAAGAACCGAGAACTTTCGTCGTTACTTGGAGTCGAGTAAGGATTTACGATGGTCTCGCCCGTCGCGGAGGCATCGCCCGGATCGCCCCGGATCGTGGGAAATTCTTCCGACCCGGGCGGTTGTTACAAAGTTCCGGGAAAAACCGACATCGGACGGGTCGAGCCCGGCCGGGGCCCTCGGCGGCCGGCCCCGAAGACTTGAACGGAAACTGGCATTTGCGTTGCGAGTCCCGGTTTGCGTAGATATAGTGCAACCCCGTCACTCGCGGCGATCGGGCGCCAGGGCGGGCCGTCCTCGGGGACGCGCCCGCCATCGGACTCTTGTCCATCTTCGTGAAGACCCTGGCGCGGGCCGCGTGGTGCATTCTCAACAGGAGATCCTCGGTGAAATTCCCCCTGAAGAGTCTGGCGATGGCGGCGAGCTTCGGCCTGGTCGTGACCCTGGCCGGATGCGGCGAGCCGGCCGAAGAGACCCCCCCGATGACCGGCAGCGGTGCGCCGGTCACCACCCCGCCGGCCCCGACCCCGACCGAAACCAAGCCCGCCCCCGAGGCCACCAAGGAAGAGATCAAGCCCGCTCCCGAGGCTCCGAAGGAGGAGGCCAAGCCCGCCCCCGAGGCCCCGAAGGAGGAGGCCAAGCCCGCTCCCGAGGCTCCGAAGGAGGAGGCCAAGCCCGCCCCCGAGGCCCCGAAGGAAGAGCCGAAGCCCGAGACCCCGAAGGCCGCCTGATCCCAGGCGATCTCCCCTCGCGACCCCATCCCGCGCCGGCCTCCCGTCTCCTCGGGGGCCGGCCGTTCCTCGGGTGCGCCCACCCGCCGCGACCCCCGTGCCGATGACCCGCGTCGTCTTGCTCCCTCGACGGGCCCGACCCTTCTTCGCCCGCCATCCCTGGGTCTTCGCCGGCTCGATCGGCCGGGTCGAAGGACCGGCCGAACCCGGGGCCGAGGTCTCGGTGTTCAGCCACGAGGGCCAGTTCGTCGCCCGAGGGCTGTGGAATCCCCGAAGCGCGATCCGCGTCCGCCTCTATCGATGGGACGACGCCCCCCTCGATGACGCCTTCTGGACGGCCCGGATCGACTCCGCCGTGACCCTCCGCGAGATCACGCTCGGCCTGGTCGGCCCGAACTCAGCCGCTCGCCTGGTCTTCAGCGAGAGCGACGGCCTCTCCGGCCTCACGGTCGATCGCTACGGCCCCTGGCTCGTCGCCCAGATCACCAGCCTGGCCCTCCTGGGACGGCGAGAACTCCTCGTCCGCCTCCTCGCCGAGCGGACCGGCGCCTCGGGGATCGTGGTCCGGACCGACCGCGCCCTGGCCGAGCCCGAAGGCCTCCCCCCGGTCGATTCAACCGATCTCGGCGGCGAGCCGCCCGACGCCATCACGATCGAGGAGCACGGTTTGCAGTTCGAGGTCCGCCTCCGGACCGGCCAGAAGACCGGCTTCTTCCTCGATCAGAGGGACAACCGCGCCGCCGCCTCTCGGTACGCCCGGGATGGCCGCGTCCTGGACCTGTTTTGCTACACCGGCGGCTTTTCTCTCCATGCGTTGAAGAATGGAGGCGCCCGCCACGCCCTGGGGATCGACTCCTCGGCCCCGGCGATCGACCAGGCGAGGCGGAACGCCGTGATCAACGGCCAGGGCGCGGCCCGGTTCGAGGCGGCGGACGTGTTCGACGCCCTCGATCGGCTCCGAGAGCGGTCCGAACGGTTCGAGATGGTCGTCTGCGACCCGCCGAAATTCGCCAAGGGGCCTCGCGGGCTGGACGACGCGATGAAGGGCTATCTCCGGCTCAATCGCGCCGCCGCCGACGTGGTGAGCCCCGGCGGAATCCTCGTGACGTGCTCCTGCTCGGGCCTCGTGGATCGCCCCGCGTTCACCGCGATGCTCGGCCAGGTCGCCGAGCTCTCCGGCCGATCGATCCAGATCCTCGAAAGCCGAGGGCAGGCGCCCGACCACCCGGTTTCGGCCTCGTGCCTGGAGACCGACTACCTGAAATGCCTGATCTGCCGGGTGTCGTGAAACGTGAGGGTTGAGAAGGCGGTCCTTGTAGGGTCCGCCCTCGACCACGCGAATTCACAGGAGTTCCGCCAGGACTTCGCCCCCGGGGACCAGCCCCAGGGGTCGGCCCTGGCGATCGGCGAGCTCCTCGGCTGGGTCGATGCCCAGGAGGTGGTAGGCGGTGGCCAGGAGGTCCTTGGGCGAGACGGGTCGATCGGCGGGGTCGGAGGCGATCGAGTCGGACCGGCCGAGGACGGTCCCTCCTCGCACGCCTCCTCCGGCCAGGACGGCGGAGTAGCAGCGCGACCAGTGGTCGCGGCCTCCTCCCTGTCCGGTCGTGATTCGAGGGGTCCGGCCGTGCTCGGAGAGGACCAGGACGAGCGTTTCGTCGAGCAGCCCCCGGCGGTCCAGGTCGATCAGGAGGCCCGAGAGCGTGCGGTCGAGGCCGGGCAGGAGCTCGTCCCTCATCCTGGGATAGTGGTCCCAGTGGGTATCCCAGCCGGTGCCGGCGAGGCCGAATTCGTCCCAGAAGACGCTCACGAACCGGCCTCCGGCCTCGACCAGCCGCCGGGCCGTGAGCGCGGCCTGGCCGAACAGGCTGATCCCGTAGAGGTCGCGGGTCTCGGCCGGTTCCCTTCCCAGGTCGAACGCCTCGCGGAGCTTCCGCGAGCCGAGGAGCGAATAGGCCATCGCGCGATGGCGATCGGTCCCTCCGCGTTCGATCTCGGCCCCGATCTCGCCCCGCGATCGCTCGATCTGCTCCAGGAGAGAGCGGCGGCGGTCCAGGCGGTCGAGCGAGAGGCCCGGAGGCGGCTCGGTCACGCTGGAGAGGCGGAACCGATCTTCCCGCCCGATCCCGCGATACGGCTCGGGGCCGTCCCAGACCTGTTCCTGGAGGGTCTTCCTCGCGGTCTTCGTGCCCCGGCCGACGAATTCGGTCCAGACCGGGTCGCGACCCGGGCCGAGGAACCCGCCATACGGCCCGGCCCGGGCGACCTCGCCCACCCTCTTCGTGCTGAACGCCCAGGGCAGCGCGAGGTTCCGGGGCACCTCGGGGATCGCGCCTCCGGCCTTACGGTCGTCGAGGTGGTCCACCACCGACCCGACGAACGGCCAGTGCCCGGCGTCCCTCGGGTTCAACTCCATCGCCAGCTCGATCCGGGGAATCCCCGTGAGCGCAAAGGCGACGCCATGAATCGGATACGGATGGGTGACCGAACGGACCACGGCGGCCCGGTCCATCACCCGAGCGAGGCGAGGCAGCCCCTCGCAGAGGTCCAGGCCGGGGACGACCGAGCGGATCGTCCCGAACTCGCCGCGGACCTCGACCGGCGCTTTGGGCTTGGGGTCGAACGTCTCGATCTGGCTCGGCGCGCCGTACAAATACAGCAAGATGCACGACTTCGCCCGGCCGAACGAGGGCGGACGCTCGGCCGGGGACGCCGAGGCCGCCCGAGTCCCCAGTCCGAGCAGGCCCAGGGCCCCGACCTGGAGGAGGTCGCGGCGGGTCAGGCCGTCGCAGAGCCGTTTGGGGCCGCCGAGAATGCGGATCATCGCCGGCTCGCCGCGATCGAGAGAGAACGCCACGTCTCCGGAGTACCCTATCGCCGATTCGACGGTTGTTCAACAACCATCTTCCAAGAGGCCCGGGGCCGCCGATCCCCCGGGCCCGGGATCGATCCTCGCTTCCCCGGGGCCGAGGTCCGGGTTAGGATGGCCGACGGATCGGCCTCTCCGAATCCTTCCTCTCCGGGAATATTCTCATGCATGCCTTCCTCTGGATTCCGCTGGTTTGCCTGCTCCCCACGCACCTGCCGGCCGGGGACGCCGACGCCAAGGCCGTCGCGCAGGACGTCCTGAACAAGGGCGCCGCCCTGTTCGACGCGAGGGACTCCGCGATCCTCGCCGACACCTGGACCGAGGACGGCCGGCTTTTCTGGGTCGAGCGCGACAGGGACACCGGCAAGTACAAGACGCTCGTGAAGGAAGGTCGCCCGGAGATCGAGCGGTTCTACCGCGATTTCTTCAAGGATTCCAGGGAGAAGACCACCTCAAGAAACACCGTCGAGTTCGCCCGCTACGTCGCCCCCGACCTGATGGTGATCCATGGCGAATTCGCGCCCGACACGTCGAAGGACGGAAAATACACGTTCGTCCAGGAACGCGTGAAGGTCGGCGACAAGTGGCTGATCCAGGCGTTGCGGCTGTATGTGGTGTCCGGGGATTGAGTGAGCCGAACCTCCCCGGGCGATCGGTTGGTCAGTCGATCACGGTCGGCCGACGGTCCTCAGGCGGGACTTCGAGACGAGGGCGTGGACCGAGGGCCATCGGTGGCAGAGGCGGTCCAGGGCCAGGGCGGCCCCGGCCGGGTCGAACGAGGATCGGAGCCGCTCGCGGATCGCCTGGTGGAGGGCCCGGGTGAAGTCGAGCGAGAGGGTGTAGTTGATCCTGGCCGGGGCGTCCCGGCCCGTCAGGATCACGCTGAGCAGGGCGCGTTCCTCGAACGGCCCGCCCACCGGCGGCGGGCAGCCGTCCCGAGAGCGGCCCTCGAACGCCGCGCAGGACCAGGGGACCATCTGGCCGAATCGGTAGGCCAGCAGGAGCAGGGGGCCTTCCTCGACCAGGGAGAATTCGGCCTCCTCCCCGACCAGGTCGTCCAGGCGAAGCCCGGTGAGCCGCAGCTCGTGGACTCCGAAGCGAAACTCGTAGTGGCCCGAGGTCTGCCACGGACTCGGGCCGTCGGCCGGCTGCGTGCGCGCAGAGCGAACAGCCCCCCGGGCGGTGGGAATTGCCATGGTTGCCTCTCCTCCGGTTCCGAAAAGATCGGAATGTCCGCGATCCGTGGCCTCCCGTTCCGAGTGAGAAGCCCGAAGGCGGACGAACCGACTCTAGCCGACACATCGGGACCTGTATAGACCCTTGTGCCTGGCTTGCCCGTCCTCCTTAATCGTCTCGGAGTCGCGCAATCGTCGTCCTCGGGCCGAAACGCCGGGTCGAGGGCGGAGGGGAGTTGACTCGGGGCCATCTCTCCTTACAATGGCGGAGCCGAGTTTGAGCGGGCGCATAGCTCAGTTGGCTAGAGCGCACCCCTGATAAGGGTGAGGTCCGAAGTTCGAATCTTCGTGCGCCCACTAAAAATTCGCCCTCCGTTGCGTTGGAGGGGGGCGAACGATCGAGACGAGCCAAACCCCTCGCGAATTGGCCCCCTACGGGGCACTTCGCAAGGGGTTTGGCGTTGGTGGGCCGACCCGGCCGGCGACGCTCGCCGGGTGGGGCCTCATTCGTCCTCGTCGTCCTCGTCGGGTTCGGCCTCGGGATCGACGTCGTCCTCGTCGTCCATCTCCTCCTCCTCGGCCTCGGGCTTCGCCTTGACCGCGGCCACCGGCGCGGCGGCCGGGGCGACCTCGGGCCGGGGGATGGCGGCGCCGAGGCCCGGGGCGTTGTCGGGCATCGGCTCCTTGACCTTCTGGACGAAGTGGGTGCCCTTGCCCTTGGCCGTGAGCTCGTCGGCGCGGGCCTGGGCGGCGTCCTTCTGGGCGTATTCGAACGTGTTGACGGTCTTGAAGGCGTCGTTGACCACGGCCCAGACGATCCTCATCCGCGCGGCCGGCTTGGGGACCTTGACGGCCTTGGCCTTGGCCTTGGCGGGGGCCTTGGCCTTCTTTTTCGGCTTGCGTTCGGCCTCGTCGTCGTCGCCCGAGTCCTCGGCGACGTCGTCGGACTCGTCCTCCATGGGGTCCAGAGGCTCGGCGGCCTCGTACTGGCGGCGAAGCTCCAGGCGATTCTGCGGTTTCCCTGCCATCTCGTCGTCCTTTGTGTGCGCGACCCGGCCGGCGGGCCCGTCCCGGGCGTGATCCCTTTCATCCTACCCCGACCGGACCGAGGTTGCTACCTGGGCCGATCCGGGAACGGGCTTCATCCTCCGAGCCGTTACGTGTTGAACTCCAGGGCTTCTTCCCAGTGGGCGTAGAGGGTGGCCAGCTTCGCTTTCAGGTCGTCGTACCGGGCCTGGACGGTCCGGGCGGTCTCGGCGTCCTTCCAGGTCTCGGGCTGGCCCAGCGCGGCTTCGAGATCGGCGACCTCGGCCTCCATTTCGCCGATCTCGGCCTCCAGGTCGCTCGCCTTGCGGTAGGGGAATTTCTTCTTCTTCTTCTCGGGACGGCCGGGGTCGGAGGATTTCGCCGATGAGGACGACGAGGCCTCGGCCTTCGCCGGGGCCGAGGCGGCTTCTTGCTGGGCGAGCCGTTGGTACGTCTCGTAATCCCCCTCGATCGTCTTCGCCCGGCCGGATGAGACCACGATCAGCCGATCGGCCACGGCGTTGAGGAAGTAGCGGTCGTGGCTGACCACCAGCACGGTCCCCTCGAACTCCCGGATCGAGCGTTCCAGGGCCTCGCACGCCCAGATGTCCAGGTGGTTCGTCGGCTCGTCCATCACCAGGAGGTTCGCCCCCGTCGCCGCGAGCCGGGCGAGGGCCGCCTTGCCCTTCTCGCCGCCGGAGAGCTGCCCGACGGTCTGGAAGACGATCTCTCCGCTGAGGCCGAACCGGGCGAGGAGGTCGCGGACGTCCCCCTCGACCCAGTCCGGATCGTCCTCCGGCCAGACGGCGCGGACCACCGAGGTCTGGGGGGGGAGGGCTTCGAGGCCCTGGTCGTAATATCCCACCTGGACCTTGTGGCCGAGCTTCACGTCGCCGGAATCGGCCTTCTCCCGGCCGATCAGGATCTTCAGGAGGGTCGATTTGCCGGCCCCGTTGGGGCCCATCACGCCCACGCACTGGCCCCGGAGGACCGAGACGTTGTACTTCGCGAACAGGGGCTTGTCGAACGCCTTGGAGACCTCCCGGGCCTCCACCACGATGTCGCCCGAGCGCTCGACCTCGCCGAACCCCATGACCGGGCCGACGATGTCTCGCATCGTCTCGACCCGCTCGATCCTCGCCAGCTTCTTCTCGCGGTCCTTGGCCTGGGTCGCCCGCTGGCCCGCCCCGTACTTGCGGATGTAGGCTTCGAGGTCGGCGATCTGCTCCTGCTGCTTCTCGGATTGCTTCTGGAGGTTCTTTGCCTTCTCCTGGCGGAGCCTCCAGTAGTGCGAATAATTGCCGGGGTAGACCTCGATCTTCCCCTCGTGGAGCTCCCAGATCCTGGTCACGACCTTGTCGAGGAAGTAGCGGTCGTGGCTGACGACGACCATCGCCACCGGCTGGCGAGTCAGGTAGCTTTCGAGCCATTCGGTGGTGGCGATGTCCAGGTGGTTGGAGGGTTCGTCCAGGAGCATCACGTCGGGGCTTTCCAGGAGCAATTTCGCGAGCATGAGCCGCGACTGCTGGCCGCCGGAGAACGTCCGGGCGGGCCGGGTGAAGTCCTCGGGGGAGAAGCCGAGCCCCCGAGGATCTCCTCGACGCGGTGGTCGATCGAATAGGCGTCCTGGTGCTCGATCCGGTCGCGGATCTCCTCGTAGCGGCGGGTGGCGCGGTCGCGATCGGGGGCGTCGTCGGCCTCGGCGATCTCCCGGGCGGCCTCCTCCATCTCGCGCTGGAGGTCCAGGAGCGAGGCCAGGCCGGACCGGGCCACGTCGATCAGCGTCTCGTCGGGCGAGAAGTCCGGCTGCTGCCTCAGGAGGCTCACGCGGACTCCCGGACGGACGTGCAGATGCCCATATTCCGGCTGGTCCTCGCGGGCCAGGAGCTTCATCAACGTGGTCTTGCCCGCGCCGTTGGGCCCGACCAGGCCGATCCTCTCCCCGGCGCGGACCTCGAACCGGAGGCCGGTGAAGATCGGGTCGCCGGCATACTGGCGGCCGAGGTCGGAGGCGGAGATCAGGATCATCGACGGGGTCCGCTGGGGCTCGGCGAGCGCGGGGCGATCCGCCCGCGATCCCCGCATTATAGGAGATCCGCGACGCCCGGACGACGCCTCGGCTCACGGCAGCCGGAAGAAGGCGATCCGCCCCCCGGGGCCCTCGGAGGGCTTCGAGCCGGTGGCCTCCTCCAGCTCGGCCTCGATCGCCCGGCCGCCGTCGGCGAAGCCCAGGCGATCGACGGTCACCCCGCCGAACCCCTTCGCCTTGAGTTCGGCGACCATCCCCGGGACCGATTTCGCCGCCGCGGCCTTCTGCCAGAGGTCGGTCTCCCGTCCCTTGATCGCGCCGTAGCTCCATTTGAGCGTCCGGGAGTGGAAATAGCCCCACAAATGGTCGTAATCGCGCATCCGGCCCATCGGCAGGCTCTCGGGGAAGGCCACGTACGGGAGCATGAAGACGCTCGGGCGGTCGGCGATCGCCGCCTCGATCTCGCGGACGAACCGGGCGTCCTCGGCGAATTCGAGGCGTTCGCGGTCGTGGTCGGGGACGGTCGCCGCCGGGGACTGGTCCCAGATCCCGACGGCCAGGAGGACGGACAGCCCCGCCAGGAACGTAAAGCGACGTAAAGGAGACGTGCCAAGCCGCGTCCAGGCCGCGTCCAGCCCCATCGCGGCCGCGAATAGAGCGTAAAAGGCGACGTAAACGCTGATCCGGTTGTACGCGCGGATCTGGGTCGAGACCAGTCGCGAGAAGACCACCCCGAAGCCGCCGACGGTCCCCAGGAGGATCGACGCGACCGTCAATCGGCCCAGGGGGACGGTCAAGTCGTCGTCCTTCGTCGGCAGGAACAGCGAGACGATCAGGGCGAGGAACCCGCAGACGCCGACGATCCCCAGCGAGCTCGTCTCGTTCTCGTTCACGTCGTTCATCGAGACGCGCCGGGTCTCCCCGGGGCCGATCACGCCATGAATCCCGAACTTCTGGAGCAGGGGCCAGCGGTGGCCGAGGGCCGGCATCAGCAGTTGGTGGATCTTCAGGCCGAAATGCTCGGCCTCCCAGGCGGTCCTCTTCGCCACCTCGGGCGATCGGCCATGACGGGAGAAGTAGATCAGGCTCGGCGCGAGGTGGGCGGCCAGGGACGCGGCGATCAGGCCCAGGACCGTGGCCGAGGCCAGGACCGTCCGCCTCCCGCCGCCCCGGCCCAGCGCGGCGACCGTGGCCACGGCCGTCAGGAACGCGCCGAAGAAGGCGTAATAGACGCCCGAGGCCGGCATCAGCAGGCACGTCAGGACCGTGAAGAACGCCGCCCCGGGCCTGCGGAACAGGGGCTCGCGCCTCCACAGTCGCAGGACGACCACGCTCATCCACGGGACGGCGTAATAGCCCGAGAGCAGGATGTGGCTCTGGCCCCTCAGGTAGTGATAGGGCAGGAACGCATAAAGGACCGCCGCGACGGTCGCCGCCGGGGCCCCGATCCCGAAGCTGCGGAACGCCCAGAGGGCCGTCCAGGCGGCCAGGGGGTAGCCGATCAGGTAGAACAGGTTCACCACGGTCCCGTAATCGGTCGAGAACCGGCCGATCAGCCGGACCAGGCCGAAGTGGGCCGAGTCGGTCAGCGGATAATCGTGGAGGTCCATCTCCCCGGGGGCGCCGAGCCGGGGGTCGTGGACGTACCAGCCCTGGTCGAGCGTGGTCTTGAGCCACATGGCGTGCTCGAACGTGTCGCCGCGAACCGAATAGTACAGCGGGACGCGGAGGTCGGCGCGATCGAGGCGGAGGGTGGCGACCAGGGCCAGTGCGGAGACCAGCCCGGCGACGAGGTAGGCGAGCGGGGCGGGACGGTCAGCTCGGGGCGGGTGCATCGCGGGGCGTCCTTGCCGGGTCGGACCGATCGAGGTCGTCGTCGGGGCGGATTATGATCGCCGGGGGCCACGATCGACAAGGCGGAACCGCCGTCCCGTAGGAATTCGTCGCCGCCATGTTGCCAGGGGGCGGGCCGATCGGGTAAAAAATCGCCGGTGTCTCGATGAAGGCGAGGCGATCGAGATCTCGGTGAGGGGGCCGGCGATGGCGATTGAATTTTCCTGCTCCGGATGCGGGCAGAGGTACAAGGTCGCCGACGGCCTGGCCGGCCGGGCGATCCGCTGCCAGAAGTGCGAAACCCCGCTCAAGATCCCCTCGGCGGCGCCGGCGATGGCCCCGTCGGAGTCCCCGGCGATGCGAGGGCCGACGGCCTCGGCCCGTCCCCCGTTGCAGAGCTTCGACACCGAGGCGCCGGCGAAGCCCAGGCCGGCCGCCCGGCCGCCCCTCCAGAGCTTCAGCTCCGCCCCGCCGACGCCGACCCCGAAGCCCACCCCGATCCCGTCGCGGCCCTCGCCCCGTCCCGCCCCGAGGCCGCCGGTCGAGGAACAGGTCTACGACGCCGAGGCCCTGGAAATCGAGGACGAGCCGGAGCTCGACGAGGACCTGGAGATCGTCGAGGACGCCGCCACCGACCCCTACGGCGTGGACGAGGTGTATGCCCCCCCTCGCGCCACCAGGCCCGCCTACGACGAGGCCGATGACTCCGTCGGCCGACCCGGACGCCCCGGCAAGGGGAAGAAGGGGAAGCGGATGGAGTACGCGGGCTTCTGGAAGAGGCTCTGCGCCCTGATCGTGGACAACATCATCTTCCGGTTGCTCTCCTACGGGATCGGCTTCGGCCTCGGGATCATGATCGGTGTCTACTACAGCGCGAGCCTTCACCGGAGCGTGACCCCGGAGGACCTCGCCGGCTTCGCCCCCTACTTCTTGATCCTCGAACTCGTCCTGTGGGTCCTGTACTTCGCCGGGATGAACGCCTCCGAACGCCAGGGGACCCTGGGCAAGAACGCGATGGGGATCATCGTGACCGACACCGAGGGGCATCGGATCGGGTTCGGCAGGGCCGTGGCCCGCCAGTTCGCCTGGCTCCTGAGCGTGTTCACGATCTTCATCGGCTTCTTCATGGTCCTCTTCACCGGGAAGAAGCAGGCGCTTCACGACCTCCTCTGCGGCACGCTCGTCCTGAAGAAGTGATCCGGACCGCTCCGGGAGAGCCCCTCCGACGATGGCGTTCTGGCTGTTCAAGACCGAACCCGGCTGCTTCTCGTTCGCGGACCTGATGGCCTGCCCCGGTCGATCGACCGGGTGGGACGGGGTCCGCAATCACCAGGCCCGGAACTTCCTCCGGGACTCGGTGAAGCTCGGCGACGGCGTGTTGTTCTATCACTCCAATGGCGACCCTCCGAGCGTGGCGGGGATCGCCGAGGTGATCGAGGAGGGGCATGCCGACCCCTCCGCGTTCGACCCTTCCGACGAGCATTTCGACCCCAGGAGCGTCCGGGAGGCCCCCACCTGGTTCCAGGTCCGAATCCGGGGCGTCCGGGCGCTCGACCCGCCCCTGACGCTCCCCCAATTGCGGACGATTCCCGCCCTGGCCGGGATGGAGCTGCTCCGCAAGGGGAGCCGGTTGTCGATCCAGCCGGTCCGGCCCGAGGAATGGGCCGCGATTTTGGACCTGGCGAAGTGACGTCTTCCCCCACTCTCGACGGATGAGGCCGCCATGTCCCGGATCGAGCATTTCGCCCTGTTCGCCGACGACCTGGAGGGCCTCCGGGCGTTCTACACCGAGGCGATGGGCCTCCGCGTGATCCTCGACAACAGCCGGGCGCCGGTGGCCGGCTACTTCCTCGCCGACGACGGCGAGGGGGTCGTCGAGATCATCGCCCGCCCCCCGGGCACGCCTCGCCCCAACACCCGGTTCGCCTGCCACGTCGCCTTCTGGGTCGAGGATTATTCGGCGGCCAGGGCCGCGCTGATCGCCCGAGGGGCCGCCTTCGAGACCGAGACCGAGGTCTTGACCGACACGATCCGGACCGGCTTCTTCGACGACCCGCAGGGCAATCGGCTCCAGATCGTCTGGAGGGCGAGGCCGCTGGGCCCGGGTTCCTGAGCCGGGGCGATCCGCCGAGGACGGATTCGCCGAGGCGGGCGATGGCGGCGGGAGGGCATTGGGATTATGATGATCCGGGTCGGGATGACCTGCCCTCGATCCCGACCCTCGCCCACCCCGGGAGCCAGGCGGTGCCCGAACCGCAGCCCGACCTTCGTGACCTGAACCTGGACGACCTTCGCAAGGCGGTGGCCCTGTACCTCGCGGTGGCCTACCCGTCGGGAGACCCGCCCGAGGCGGTCCGCCGCCGATTGGCCTGGCCCGACGGGGAAGACGCCGGCTCGATCGTGGCGAAACCGCCCTTCGAGAGGGCGAGCAAGCCCGGCGCGCCCCCGATCCACGCGCTCCGCCTGGGCAACACGCGCTATCCCCACATGAAGCTCCAGATCCAGCCCTGGCCCAACCCCGCCGGGTTCCTCCTGTCGGTCAATACCCACGACCAGGTGCTCGGGCTCGACCCCTCCGCCGCCGACGCCAACGCCTTCCGCGAGCTCCAGGCCGAGAACTCGCGGATCAAGGAGGCCATCGAGGCCGCCTGGGGCGCCGCCGGCCTGCCCACCTTCCTCAACTACCTCCGAGGCTACCTCGAAACCCATCCGCCCGCCGAGGACTCGCCCCAGGCCGGGGCCTGATCGGAGGCGATCGGAGGGACGGAGGTCGGCCGGGCGCCGTCTCCCGATCGGGACCTCCCGAGGGCGGCGTCCGGACCCCGTTCGGGGAGGCGTTCAGGCCTGGGAGAGGGCCCGCCGGTTCCGCGCTCGCGACCGGGCCGGGACCGATTGCGGGGCCTCGGATCGCGAGGCTTCCGGGGAATCCGATCCGGCCTGGTGGGGTTGGTACTCGGGGAGGAGTTCGGCGAGGGCGGCCCGGATCGCCGTCTCGGGGCCGTCGGCGATCGCGGCGAGTCGGGCGAGTCCGGACCAGAAGGGGCCGGATTCGATCGGGCGGTGCCGGGCCCGGAAGATCCGGGGATGGGACGTGGGGAGGCGGTGCTCGGTGTCGTCGTAAAGCTCTTCGTGGAGCTTCTCTCCGGGCCTTCGGCCGGTGATCTGGATGGCGATGTCCTGGCCTTCCCGGAGCCCGGCCAGGCGGATCATCGAGCGGGCGAGGTCGAGAATGCGGACGGGACGGCCCATGTCGAGGACGAAGATCTCCCCTCCTTCACCCAGGGCGCCCGCCTGAAGGACCAGGCCGGCGGCCTCGGGGATCGTCATGAAGTAGCGGGTCATCTCGGGATCGGTCACCGTGATCGGGCCCCCTCGGCGGATCTGCTCCGAGAAGATCGGCACGACGCTGCCGGTGGAGCCCAGGACGTTGCCGAACCGGACGGTCACCATCCTCGTCCGGGTCAGGCCGTCGAGCGACTGGACGGTCATCTCCGCGAGCCTCTTGGACGCCCCCATCACGCTGGAGGGGTTCACCGCCTTATCCGTCGAGATCATCACGAACGCCTCGACGCCGGCGCGGAGGCTCTCGGCGGCGAGAGTGCGGGTTCCCAGGACGTTGTTCTTGACGGCGGCGCCCGGGTTCCGCTCCATCATCGGCACGTGCTTGTGGGCCGCGGCGTGGAGGACCACCTCCGGCCGGTGGGCCTCGAAGAGCGTCCGCAGGCCGCGGAAGTCCTGGATGCTGATCAGGTTCGGGACCAGCTCGCACTCGCCGGCGCAGTCGGCCAGCTCGCGTTCGAGGTAGAAGAGACCGTTCTCGTTCACGTCCACCAGGACGAGCTTCGCCGGGGAGAACCCGAGGGCCTGGCGGCAGATTTCCGAGCCGATGCTCCCCGACGCCCCCGTGACCAGCACCACCTTGCCCCGGAGGAACTCGCCGATGGCCGGGCGGTCGAGCCGGACGGGCTCGCGGTTGAGGAGCCGGGCCGGGTCGATTTCCTGGGGGATGGGAAGCCTGGGGGTGATGGGTGAGGGACTCGCGGCGGAGGGACGGGTCACGATCACGTCGCGGACGGCCCGGACGGCGGCTCGCGAGGCGACCAGGCCGAGGACCGTCGCGACCCAGTCCAGGAGAAAGATCGAGCGGGGCAGGGGGTGGCCCAACGCCTGGGCCGTCGCGAAGGCCGCGAGCGAGCCGGCGGAGGCAGACTCGGCCAGAGAGGCGAAGTCGGCGAGAGAGGCGAGCCGCCACCAGCCCCGATGCGACCGATTGGCCAGGACCGCGAGCAGCTTCAGGCCGACGACGGCGGGCAGGAAGGCCAGGGCCGAGGCCCAGACCGTGGTCGGCACCGCCCCATCGAACCGTCCAAGGCACGCGGCGAGGAAGACCAGGCCGAAGCCGGCGGCAAGGACCGCCAGGACCAGGGCGCCCCGGGCCTCGGAGGCCACGGAAGGCCTCGGTGAGAGTTCGCGATCCTTTGGATCGGGAAAGTCCGCTGCGCTCGTCGCGGGGCCGAGGTCCAGGGCGAAGGGTCGCATAATACTCTCTCCTCCAGGTGAAGGCAGGCCGACCCGAGGCCGACCCGATCCGATCCGATCCGCCGCAACCCTAGGCTCTGTCTGGCCCCGTGGCAAAACCGCCTCGCGATTTGACGGGCGGGTGACGGTGACCTAGGTTGCCCGGCAGAGCAGAAGCTCTGGGACGGACGAGGAGGAGCCTCGATTCGCCTCCGGGCCTTCGGGAGTCAACCATGATCCGTTCTTTGTGCATCCTGGAGGCGGTCTCGATCGGGCTGGCGCTCGCGGGGACTGCGTCGGCGGGCGCCCCGAAGCCTCGATCGCAGTTCGTCCACGAATTGCGGGCGAAGTCCGATCAGGCGGCCCTGAAACAACTTGCGAAGGGCGGTCAGGCCGTCTCCCGAGACCTCGACCGGATCGACGCGGCCCTCGGCGCGGGGGCGTCCTCGAAAAAGCTGGCGGCCCTCGGCAAGACCCTGAACCACGATCTCGGCCAGTTTGACCAGCTTGCCTCGGCGCCTGGGTCGGCGTCGTCGGCCCCGGCGAGATCGGCCTTGCTCCAGGCGACATCCAACCGGGTCCAGCAGTCGCTGGACCGGGACTCGGCGGCGGTCTCCGCGAATCCCGGGCTGGCGGGGTTCGTCGGGCCGATGTCGGCACGATTGACGACCGAGAACCAATCCATTCAGACCACGATCCGGACGATCGACCGCCAGGCGGCCACGCCGACGGCCCCTTCGGCGGCGGTGAACGTCGTTCAGGCGGTTTTCGGACGCTAGGCGGCTCGGACGAGGCATTTTCCATGGACCCGGACCGGCCCCCGCGATTCGCCCGGACCCGAGGCGTCCTCCGAGGCGCCCTGGTCGTGCTGCCTCCGTGGGCGTTTGGCTCGGTGGAGGCCTGGGCCGGGCTGATCCTGGCGGGTTTGGTGGTCGTCCTGGCGGGATTGAGCGTGTTCGCGGGTGGGCGGAGGAAGCCCGGAGGCCCGGCTCTGGCCCTGGCGGGGCTGGCCCTGCTCGGCGTCGTCCAGGCCCTGCCGATGGGCGAGGCGGTCGTGTCTCGGCTGGCCCCGGGTTCGGCGTCCCTGATCCGTTCGATGGCGCCGCGATCGCCGCAAGGCGTTGTTGGAGCTGAAGGTTCGGGCGTTTCTCCGCCGTCGATGAGCGTGAGCCTCGAACCGGAATCGTCGAGGAAGGCCGCCGTTTCCCTGGCGGTGGCGGCCCTGGCGTTCTGGGCGTCGAGCGTGCCGACGGGTCGCCGGGACCTGGCCCGCCTCGGGCTTCTCCTCGCCCTGAACTGCGCCGTCCTCGCCGTCTTCGCGAGGGTCCAGGCCCTGTCGTGGGACGGCCGGATCTTCTGGGCCCGCCCGTCGCCGATGGAGGACGGTCGCGACACCGGCGGCCCGTTCGTCGGCCACGGGCCGCTGGCGGCTTATCTCTGCCTGGGCCTGGGATTCGCCCTGGCCGGGCTGCGGGCCGGGAGACGGCCCGGGCCCGGCCGGGCCGTCTGGGCCTATCTGGCGTTTGCGATCGGTGCCGGTTTGATCGGTTCGCATTCCAGGACCGGAGTGCTCGCCGCCGTCGGGGCCTCGGTGGTCGTGGCGGCAGAGATGGGGGTCCGCGGCCGGTGGATCGCGGCCGGGGTGATCGGCTTCGGCCTGCTGGTGATTGTTGTAACCTGTGTGGATGGATCGACTTCAAGCTTACTTCGCCTCACTTCGCTGGCCGACAATGGCTCCCTGGCCCCGAGGCTGGAGATCGCCCGGGCGGCGGTGCGGGCCTGGGCCGATCGGCCGGTCTTCGGCTCCGGATTCGGGACGTTTTCGACCGTTGCCGCGCCTTACTTGACGAGCGACGACGGCCGGTTCGTCGCGAGGGCCGAGAACGAGTGGCTCGATCTCCTGACCGAGGGCGGCCTGGTGGGCGTCGGGATCGCCCTGGCGGGACTGGCCTCGCTGACCCGTGCGATCCGGCAAACCGGGAAGTCCTGGGACGTTGCGGCGGCCGCGTTTGGCCTGGTGGCCCTGGCGATCCATGCGTTGGGCGATTCGCCCCTGCATGTGCCCGGAGTGGCGATCCCGGCGGCCGTCCTGGCGGGGGTGGCGTGGGGCGGGGGCCAGAAAGGGAGGTCGGGATGCTCCATGGAGGACCACTCCGGGGCTGACCCCGATTCACCACGAAGCCACGAAGAGCACGAAGGTAGACACAAAGAGATGGGTGAATTCCCGTCGTCTTTGTGTCTACCTTCGTGCTCTTCGTGGCTTCGTGGCGAGTTTCTTGGGGTTTTCCACTTTGGGGCGTTCGTGGCGGTCGCGGGCCTGGCGGTCTTGATCCTGAGGTCGAAAGCGTGCGATGCAATGGCGGAGGTCGAGCTGGCGAGGGGCGGGTTGCCCCTTCCGGGGTCGGCCATGCCTTCGGCGGGGCCGGACGACTCGCCTCGATCGGTCCTGGAAACGCGGCGGCATGCCCTGATCCGGGCCCTGGCCCATCGGCCGGACTGGGCGGAGGGGCATCTCCGGCTCGCCCTGACCGCGACGGCCCTCTATCGCCGGACCGTCCTCGAATGGATCGCGGAGGATGGCGCCGAGGGGCCCTCGACCGAGGACCTGGGTGATCCGTTGGCCCTGCGGCGGGCGGTCCTGGCGGGCTCGCCGGAGATGATGGCGGCGGACCCGGTCCGGGATCACCTCGTCCCGGCGGCCCGGTCGTTCCTCGAAGCCCGGCGGTGTTCTCCGGCGATGGCCTGGCCCCATCTGGGGCTGGCGACGGTGGATTTTCTCCTGATCGGGCCGGACTCGTCCGGGGATCATCTCGGCCGGACCCTGGCCAGGGCCTCGCCCGATGGGGCCTGGCTCGAACGGGTCGCCGAGGTGGCCCGCCAGTCGGGCCGGGCCGACCTGGAGCGCCGGGCCCTCGAACGAGCCCGGTCCGTCCGCGACGATCGAGACCGGGAGGCGCGGCCATGAATCCCTCGGGCGATGCCTATCGCGATCCGACAGACGCGCTGAAAGCTTCATGGGACGCGGTCCGCCGGGGCTGGCGAATCGTGGCGGCGGTCTCGGCCGGTTGCCTGACGGTCGGCATCCTCTGGGTCGCGGCCACGCCCAGGGCGTATCAGGCCACGCTCCGCCTGCTGATCTCGGCCAATGCCGCGTCTCCCCTGGGTCTGGGCGGGTTCGAAGCGGCCCGCGCGCCCGACCCGCTCGACGACCCGATCCCCACGCAGGCCATGATCTTGAGAAGCACCTCGGTCGTCGGCCGGGCCGTCGAGGAGCTTGGCCCCAGGGGCCTGCCCAGCCTGTTCGGCGTGGCCGACCCGGTCCGCGAGGCGATCTCCCGGACCTCCGTGACCCGGCCCGACCGGACCGCGAAGGTCCTTCAGCTCGACGTCTCGGCGGGCTCTCGCGAGGAGGCGGTCCGGCTGGCGGAGGCGATCGCCGACAGCCATCGGCGGTTCCTGGACGAGAACGGCCGGCGAGCGGGATCGGGGGTCGTGGCCCTCCTGGGCCGGGCCCGCGACGAGCTCCGGGCCGAGATCGAGGCCCAGGAACAAAGGCTCCGCGACCACCGCGCCAGGCATCCCGAGGCCCCGACCGGCGACTCGGCCCGCGCCCTGGCGCTCCGGGCCGTCGAGCCGTGGGAGCGTGCCTCGGCCGAGGCGACCGTCCGCGCCGTCCGGCTCCGGGCCCAGCTCGATCTCGGCCGGTCCCTGAGCGTCGAGGGGAAGGACGCCCGTTCGATCGCCCTGGCCCTCGGCCTGATCGACGAGCCGGGCGGGGGCGCGATCGGCCGACTTGGGGACGAGTCGTCGGGCGAGGCGTCCGATTACTTGCGCAGGATCAAGGATGAGTTGCGCAAGCAAACCGAGGCCCTCGGCCCCGGGTCCACCAAGGCCCGCGAGCTTCAAGAGCAGCTTCAGAGGCTCTCGGCCCGACCGGCCGACCTCCTCGACGCGGTGGCCGGGGCGCTCCGGGCGGCCGAGACGCTCCGCGACGAGTATTCCCGGAGGCGAGACCGGGCCCTCGCCGGGGCCGGCGCCGCCGAGGGGGCCGCGTCCGACGCCGACCTCCTCCGCGCCGACCTCGACCGCTCCCGCGCCCTGTTTTCGGCGGTGGTCGAGCAGATCAAGGCGGCCGAGATCGCCGGGGACCGGCCGCCGATCTCCGCCCGGGTGATCGAACCGGCCACCTCGCCTCGATCGCCGATCCGGCCGAAGGTCCCGATGACGCTCGGCCTCTCGCTCGTCGCCGGCCTCGTCCTCGGCTCGCTCGCCTCCGTGGTGGCCGACCGCCTCGACCCCGGCCTCCGTTCGCCCGACCTCATGCAAGAGGCGCTCGGCCTGTCGGTCCTCGGCCTGATCCCGGACGAAACGGCCCTGCCGATGGGCCGGGTCACCCTGGCCATGCCCAGGTCGGTCCCGTCCGAGGCGTTCAAGGCGGCGAGGACTCACGTCGAGGCATGCCGGATCGCGAAAAATGCACGGATCATACTCGTGACCAGCCCCCGGCCCGAGGAGGGCAAGAGCACCCTGGCGAGCAACCTGGCCATCGCCACCGCGCAGGCCGGCCGGCGCGTCTTGCTGATCGACGCCGACCTCCGCCGGCCGACCCAGGGCCGCCTTCATGGCGCGGGCGCGGCCCCGGGCTCGCCGATCTCCTCGCGACCGACGACCCGCCGAGCTTCCGCCAGTGCGTCCGGGCCGCCGAGCCTCCCGGGCTCGACCTCCTGACCGCCGGCCACACGCCCGACGACCCCTCCGAGCGGCTGATGTCCGCCCGGCTCTCGGCCGTCCTCGACGAGGCGAGAGACCTGTATGACCTGGTCATCATCGATTCGTCGCCCCTCCTCGCCGTGACCGACCCGGCCATCCTCGCCGGGCGGGCCGACGCCCTCCTCCTGGTCGTCCGCCTCGGCCGGACCCGACTCGACGACGCCCGCCGGGCCGTCGGCATCCTGCGAGGCCTGGGCACGCCGATCCTCGGCGCCATCGTCAATGGGCTGAAGTGGCGCGAACATACCTACGCTTATGGATATGACTCCGAAGACCGTCCCGTCCCGCCCGACCCGATCGCGGGGCGCCCCGCGTCGCCCGTTCATGCGACGACGTCCCAGGAGGCCAACGGTGTTCACGCATGAATTCGCGGCTTGCCCGGGCTGGCGAGGGCTCGTCCTCGCCGTGATCGGCCTGGCGGGCGTCCCGCCCGGCGTCCCTGGCGACGAGCCGACGGCGATCGTCCTCCGTCGGTGTACGACCGAGTTTGCGAGCGCCTCGACGCTTGGGGTGGCCTCGGGTGGCCTGCTGGAGTCGCTGGAGGTGAAGGTCGGCGACCGCGTGGAGGCGGGGCGGACCCTCGCTCGATTGAACGACGCGGACGCCCTGGCCGAGCGCGACCGCCGGGCCGCCGAGGCCGCCTATGACGGCGATTTGCGGCTGGCCGAGGCGAAACGGGCGCAGGTCGCCGCCAGGCTCCGCACGGCCGAGGCGCTCGGGCGGAGGAACCTCGTGAGCGCCGACGAGACGGCCGCGCTCAAGGTCGAGGCCGACGCCGCCGTCGGGGCCGTCGAGGAGGCGAAGCACCGCCGCCGGCTCGCCGAGATCGGCCTCAGGCAGGCCGAGCAGGCACTCCTCGGTCGCCGGATCGTCGCGCCTCACGACGGCCTGGTCGTCGCCGTGTTCAAGGCCCGAGGCGAGCCCGTGGCGCCGACCGAGCCGATCCTGAAGGTCGTCAGCGTCGATCGTGTCCGAGTCACCGGCCTCCTCGACGTCTCGCTCGCCTGGAAGGTCCGAGCCGGACGGCCCGTGAAGGTCTCGGCCGAGGTCCGAGGCGCGGACCTGCCGATCGAGGCCGAGACCTTCGTCGGGACAATTCTGCTCGTCGATCCCGAGGTCAACCCCGAGACCCAAACCTGCCGGGTGGTCGCGGAAGTCGAGAACCGAGACGGCCTCCTCCGCGCCGGGCTCGAGGCGCGAATGGAGATCCTGGCGGAGGCTCACAGCCCGACGGACCCCGAGAGCCCGAAAAGCAACAAATAAAATTCATTTATGTGAATTTAATATGAAAACAACGGTATTGATTCCCCGTCAAGATTCCCCGCCCGACGATCGTTTTCCGCCGCCGAGACTCCCGAACCGGTTCTATCCTGAGGGCGAGTGCGTGCGTCACCGGCCTCCCGGACGAGGAAAACCGCGATGGAGATCCCCCTGTCTCGACCGTGGATCACCGAGGCCGACGTCTCGGCCGTCGTCGAGGTCCTGCGGTCCCCCAGCCTGAGCCTGGGCCCGAGGCTCTCGGCCTTCGAGCGGGAGATGGCCCGGTATTGCGGGACGCTTGGCGCCGTGGCCGTGAGCAGCGGGACCGCCGGCCTCCATCTCGGGTTGATCGCCTCGGACGTGGGGGCCGGCGACGAGGTCATCACCTCGCCGTTCAGCTTCATCGCCTCCGCGAATTGTGCCCTCTATGTCGGCGCCCGTCCCGTGTTCGCCGATATCGACCCGAGGTCCCTGACGATCGATCCCGACGCGGTTGCTGATCGCGTCGGGCCTCGCACCCGTGCGATGGTCCCCGTCGATGTGTTCGGCCAGCCCGTCGCGATGGATGAATTGTTGCCGATCGCGGCACGCCATGATCTGGCGATCGTCCGCGACGCGTGCGAGGCGATCGGGGCCGAGCGCGACGGGGAGCGGATCGGCCGGGAGGGGACCGCCTCCGTCTTCGCCTTCTACCCGAACAAGCAGATGACCACCGGCGAGGGCGGGATCGTCGTCTCGGACGACCTCGAATTCCTGGATGTGGTCCGCAGCCTCGCGAACCAGGGCCGCGACGACCAGGGGACGTGGATGAACCACGTCCGCCTCGGCTTCAACGCCCGGATGGACGAGATGAGCGCGGCCCTCGGCCGATCGCAGCTCGCGAGGATCGACGACATCCTCGCGAGGCGGGCGAGGGTGGCGTCGTGGTATGTCGAGCGCCTCGAAGGGATCGACGGAGTGGAGGCCCCGTGGATCGACCCGAGGACGACGCGATGGAGCCCGTTCGTGTTCGTCGTCCGGCTCGACCCGGAGATCGATCGCCCCGGGCTGATGGCCGAACTCGCCCGCGACGGCATCCCGTCGCGGCCGTATTTCGTGCCGATCCACCTCCAGCCGCTCTATCGCGAGCGGTTCGGTCATCGCGAGGGGGAATTCCCGGTCACGGAGGCCGTGGCCCGGACCACGCTCGCCCTCCCATTCTTTACGGAGATGACCGAACTTCAAGTCGATCACGTTTGCAATCGTATCGCCGCGAGGCGGGCGCGATCGCGAGCGAGCGTCGGGGCGATCCGATGATCGCCCTGGCTTCGAGGCTCGCCCGGGGTGGGGCGAGCGTCTCCCTCGGTCCGGGGGCAAACGTGGTTCATGCCCTGCTCGGCAACGTCGCGGCGGCGGCGAGCCAGTGGGGGATGCTGGCCCTGATCGCGAAATCGGGAGGGCCCCGGCCGTCGGCCGGTTCGCGTTCGGCCTGGCGATCTCGGCCCCGGTCATCACGTTCGCCAACCTCGCGCTGAGGCCGATCCAGGCCGGCGACGCGCTCGGCCGGTTCGCGTTCGGCGACTATCTCGGACTCCGGCTGATCTCGACGACGCTGGCGCTCGCCGCGATCCTCGGCCTGGCGATGGCGGCCTCGCCCGATCGCGGGACGCTGGCCTCGGCGCTGGCCCTGGGCGTGGCGAAGGCGTTCGAGGCGGTCTCCGACGTCGTCCTCGGCCGGTTCCAGCGGGGCGAGAGGCTGGACCTCGTGGCCCGGTCGCAGGTCTCGCGAGGCGTTCTCTCGGCGGGGTTCGTCGCTGCCGCCCTGGCGGCGACGGGGCGGGTGGAGATCGCGGCGATCGGGATCGCGGTGGCCGGGGCGCTGGTCCTGATCGTCCACGACCTGCCGATGGTCGCGTCCCTGGACGCCCCGATCCCGCGATTCCGGGCCGAGGTCTTGCGATCGCTCGCCTGGCTCGCCTTGCCCCTGGGGGTTGCGACCATGTTGAGTTCCTTGAATGCGAATCTTCCGCGCTATTTTCTCGAACGAAGCCGAGGGGGCGCCGACCTCGGGGCGTTCGCGGCGCTGGCGTACCTCGCGACGGCCGGGACCACGGCGATTTCCGCGCTCGGTCAGGCGGCCACGCCGGGCCTGGCTCGATCGTTCGCCTCGGGCGATCTTCGAGGATTCCGACGATCGATGAGGCGCGACCTCTCGCTGGGCATCGCCGTGGGATTGGCGGGCCTGGCCGGTTCGATCGGCCTCGGCGGGCCGATCCTCTCCGCGTTGTATCGTCCCGAGTTCGCCGCCTATGCATCCATCCTCCCCATCGTGATGATGGCGGCGGCGTTCGAGTATGTCGGCTCGCTGATGGGCTATGGATTGACGGCGGCGCGGTCGTTCCGGGTCCAACCGTGGCTGTTCGGGGCGTCGGCGGCGGTGATGGCGATGTCGTGCGGGACGCTCGTGCCGAGGTTCGGGCCGGCAGGGGCGGCCTGGTCGCTGGCGATCGCCTCGGCGTTCGGGATGGTCGCGACGACCGCC
The DNA here is from genome assembly GCA_963737655.1 of uncultured Planctomycetota bacterium. Lineage (GTDB taxonomy): Bacteria > Planctomycetota > Planctomycetia > Isosphaerales > Isosphaeraceae > JAQGHR01. The sequence continues at coordinate 2,198,379 of CAVTTN010000002.1, forward strand.
TGCCTCGCGTTCGCGCTTCGACGATCCGCCCGGGAGTTCCGCCGATGACGACGCTCCGAGGCTCGCTCCGCCCCTGGGTCCACTCGGCCTCCGCGATGCCGATCGTCTCGGCCCCGTTGCGGGCGCTCGGCCGCTCGGGGCTGCTGCCCAGGGCGGTGTGGAGGCGGCTCCCGGCGGGCGGGACGTGCCTCGTCCGGGTCGCCGGGGCCTCGCCGTTCCTCTATCGAGCGGGCCCGAACGACGCGGTGGGGCGCGGCCTGTTCTGGCGAGGCGGCGCGAGCTGGGAACCCGAGACGACCGCCCTGTTCGCCCGGCTGGCGAGGGGGGCGGGGACGGTCCTGGACGTCGGTGCCAACACCGGGTTGTTCACCCTGCTCGCCCTCGCCTCGGGGCCGGATTGCCGGGTCGTCGCCTTCGAGCCGGTGCCGAGGACGCATCGGCTCTTGCTCGAACAAGTGGCCCTGAACGGATGGTCGGATCGGTGCGAAGCCAGGTCGTCGGCCGCGTCGGACGCCCCCGGGATTGCGGAATTTCATGTTCCGTTTGAAGATTATCCCACGTCGGCGAGCCTCGATCCCAGTGGGTTCCGAGGGATGGCCGGCGAGTCGATCCGCGTCGTCGTCGAGGCCCTGGACGACGCCATCCCGCCGGGGACTCGCGTCGGCCTGGCGAAGATTGACGTCGAGGGGTTCGAGGACCGCGCCCTCCGGGGGATGCGGCGAATCCTGGAGGAATCGCGGCCTCACCTGGTCGTCGAGTGCAACCCGGACGGCCCGTTCTCGGCGGTCGAATCGCTCCTGATCCCCCTCGGCTACCGCTTCTTTCATCTCTCGCAACGAGGGCCGAGGCGCGTCGATCGGATCGTGCCGGATTCGTGCGAACATGCGAGGAATTACCTCGCCATCGCCCGGGAGTGCCCGGGATTGGAGCCGGCATGACGCGCGTCCTCCACGTCGTCGGCAGCCTGGACCGGGGCGGGGTGGAGACGTGGCTCATGCACGTTCTCCGATCGGTTGATCGCTCGCGGGCGGCGATGGATTTCCTCGTTCATTCGCCGAGACCGGGGGCGTACGACGCCGAGGCGAGGCGGCTCGGGGCCGGGATCTTCGCGTGCGAGACGCCCCGGCGCCCGGGGCTCTACGGCCGGAATTTTCGGCGGATCGTCGCGGGACGGGGGCCTTATGACGTCGTCCATAGTCATGTTCACTATTACAGTGGATATGTCCTGGCGATGGCCGCGAGGGCGGGCGTGGCGGCCCGCGTGGCCCACAGCCATAACGACACGAGATGCCTCGATCGGACTCTGAATCCGCTGCGCCGGGCCTATCTCGCGGCGATGAGGCGGCTGATCGACCGCCACGCGACGGCCGGGCTGGCGGCGAGCCGGAGGGCCGCCGCGTCGCTGTTCGGCGAGCGATGGGCGTCGGACCCGCGATGGCGAGTCCTGCTCTACGGGATCGACCTGGGGCCGTTCGGCGAGGCCGTGGATCGCGGGGCCGTCCGCGATTCGCTGGGTATCCCGAGGGATGCGTTCGTGGTGGGCCATGTCGGTCGATTCGTCATGCAGAAGAATCACGAGTTTTTGGTGGATGTGTTCGGAGAGGTCCTTCGACGGGAGCCGAGGGCCTGGCTCCTGCTCGTGGGGGACGGCGAATGCCGCGCGGCGATCGAGGCGCGATTGAAGGCCGGGGGATGGGCCTCGCGAGCCACGATCTCGGCCTCGCGGCCCGACGTCCCGAGGGTCATGAAAGGCGCGATGGATGCGTTTGTGCTTCCCTCGCGATTCGAGGGATTGGGGCTGGTGCTCGTCGAGGCGCAGGCGGCCGGATTGCCCTGCGTGGCGAGCGCCGAGGTGCCCGAGGAGGCGATCCTCTCCCCGGGAAGCGTCACGCTCCTGCCCCTCGATCGCCCGGCCGGCGAGTGGGCGGAGGCGGTGTTGAGGGTCCGCGAAGACCGGGTCGAAACGGGCCGATTGGCCGAGGCCGCCGGGTTCGGCCGGGAGCGGTCGGCCTCGGCGCTGGTCGAGTTCTATGAAGCGGCCCTGGGCCGGGGAGTCGCGTCGTGCGCACCGTCCCGGGCTTGAGCGATCCTCTAAAAGACGTGTGGGTGTCTGCATGCGTAACGGCCGCGACGCTCCTCGGCTTCTTCGTCGCGTCCGAGCCGACCCGCCACCCGTTCGTGATCCCGGCGGCGGCCTGCGGGGCGATCGTGGGGATCGACGCCGTGAAATGGCTGCGCGGACGGCTCGACCCGTTCGATCCCCGGGGGATCGTCGGCCTCCTCGGCTGGCATTTCTTCTTCCTCGCGCCGATGCTTCACGTGGCGTGGGGCTACTGGATGCCCTACGTCCAGGCCCCGGCCGACTGGCGCGACTGGCTCGGCGCGATGGGGTGCCTGAATGTCCTGGGCTTGATCGTGTATCGGATCACGCTGGCCCGGATGCTCTCGCTCCCGGCGATCCTGGGCCGATCCGCCTGGCGGCTCGACCCGTCGCGGTTCCCGATCGTCCTGGGAATCGCGCTGATGGTCACCGCGATGGCCCAGGTCTGGGTCTATGCGTCGTACGGAGGGATCGGCGGCTTCGTGAGCGAGTACGAGGCCGACCAGGAACGGGCGTTCGGCGGGATGGGGCCGGTGTTCCTCGTCTCCGAAGCCTTCCCGATCCTCGCGGCGTTCGGCGCCGTGGTGATGCTCCGCGGGAGGCGGCCGTCGTGGATGCTGGTCGTCCTGGGGCTGGCGGGTTTTCTCGCCCTCAAGATGGTCTTCGGCGGACTTCGAGGGAGCCGGAGCAGCACGGTCTGGGCCCTGTTCTGGGCGGCCGGCGTGGTGCATTTCTCGGTCCGGCCGATCCCCCGGCGAATGATCGGCGTCGGCATCCTCTTCCTGTTGGGATTCCTGTACGCCTATGGATTTTACAAGAATTTCGGGACGGCGGCGATCGAGGCCCTCGACGGCGACGAGGTGCGATCGGCGATGGCCGAGACGTCGAATCGCTCGATGGCCACGGCCGTCCTCGCGGACCTCGGCCGGGCGGACGTCCAGGCGTTCGTCCTTCATCGGGTGGCCGACCCGTCGAGCGGCGGCGATTGTCTCTATGCGAGAGGCGGGACGTATCTCGCGACCTTCTGCCTGTTCATTCCCCGATCGATCTGGCCCGACCGGCCCGAAGGGAAGGTCCGAAGCGGGACCGAGGCCCTCTACGGGACGACCACGGCGGCGCTCGGGACGATGAGGGCGTCGCAGGTCTACGGCCTGGCGGGCGAGGCGATGCTCAATTTCGGCCCGGTCGCGGTGCCTCCGTCGTATGCGGTCCTGGGGATCGTCGTCGCGGGGGTCGTCCGGCTGGGAAAGGCCTGGGGCCCGGGCGATTCGAGGCGATGGATGCTGCCGTTCCTCGTCAATTTCGCGTTCGTGGTGCTGGTGAGCGACTCCGATAACTTGCTGTTCTTCCTGGTGAAGGATGGCGCGATCCCGGCGGCGGTCGTGACGCTGGGATCGAGGCGATCGCCCTCGAATCCGGAGGCACCGTGATGGACCTGGCCGTCCTCCTGGAGCAGCGGTTCGACCGGACGCCGGACGGCGCGATCTGGACCCAGTCGGCCTTCCCGTATCGCTTCTGGGCCGATCATCTCGGCGAGTTCGACGGCGTGAAGGTCGTGGCGAGGGTCGTCGATGTGGGCGAGCCCCGAGGCGGTTCGCGACGCTCCGACGGCCCCGGAGTGACGTTCAGGCCGGTGCCCGATTACCGCGGGCCGATCGGGCATCTTCGGCGATTCGGGGCGATCCGAAGGGCGGTCCTCGGGGCGATCGGGCCTCGCGATGCGGTCTTATTGCGGGTCTGTTCGCCGCTTTCGATGCATGCGGATGCGATCTTCCGGCGATCGGGGCGGCCCTATGGGGTCTGGGTCGTGGCCGACCCGTTCGACGCCTTCGCGCCGGGTTCGATCCGCCTGCCGTTTCGCGAGGTCTTTCGTCGGCGGTTCACCGATCAGGTGAGGAGGCAGTGCGCGGGGGCGTCGGCGGCGGCTTACGTGACCGAATCGGCCCTCCAGGAGCGGTATCCGCCGGCTCCGGGGGTCGAGCCTTCAGGGGTTTCGGACATCGAATTGCCGGATTCGGCGTTCGTCGATCGGCCGAGGACGTTTCCGGACGGCAATCGCCGGTCGCTGGTGTTCGTGGGGACCCTGGCGAGGCTGTACAAGGCGCCGGACGTCCTGATCGAGGCCGTGGGCCTTGGGGTGAGGCGAGGCCTGGACCTTCGCCTGACCGTGATGGGCGACGGGGCGCATCGAGCCGAGCTCCGGAGGCGATCGGAGGCCCTCGGCCTGGCCGACCGCGTCGAGTTCCTCGGGCACGTGCCGGCGGGAGGGGCCGTGATCGCCGAGCTCGACCGCGCCGATCTGTTCGTCCTGCCGTCGCGCCAGGAAGGCCTGCCCCGGGCGATGGTCGAGGCGATGGCCCGGGCCCTGCCCTGCGTGGGATCGACGGTCGGCGGCATCCCCGAGCTTCTGGAAGCGGGAGACCTCGTCCCTCCCGGAGATGCCGACGCCCTGGCGAGGAAGATCGGCGAAATCGCGGTCGATCCCGGCCGATTGGCGGCGATGTCGGCCCGAAATCGGAGTCGGGCCGGCGCGTTCCGTCGTGACCTACTGTTGGAGCGGCAGGCGGCGTTCCTCCGCGACCTCCGAGGGGCCACCGATCGGTGGCTCGGCATGGTCCGGCCCGTCGCCGCTGGCCTTTCGACGGGGGACGTCCGATGAACCGCATGCTCATGGCCACGACCGTTCCCGAGACCCTGAGGGCGTTCCTCCTGCCCTTCGCGGACCACTTCACTCGGCTCGGGTGGACCGTGGACGCGATGGCGCGGGGGGCGTCGTCGTCCGAGGAGTGCCGGAGGCATTTCGGGACGGTCCACGACGTGGATTGGAGCCGCAATCCGCTCGATCCCCGCAACCTCTCGGCCGCGATCGACCGGGTCCGGCGAGTTGTGGAGGCGGGGGAGTATGACCTGGTTCATGTTCATACGCCGGTCGCCGGGTTCGTGACGAGGATGGCGCTCCGCCACCTGCGAGACCTGGGCCGGCCGAAGGTCGTCTATTCGGCCCACGGGTTCCATTTCCATCGGGGAGGCCACCCGATGACGAACCTGGCGTATCGGTGTCTCGAACGGATGGCCGGGCGGTGGACCGATGGGTTGATCGTCCTGAACGACGAGGATTTCGAGGCGGCCCGGCGGCTCAAGATCGTCCCCGAGGGCCGCTTGCACCTGGTCCCGGGCATCGGCGTGGACACGAAGGCGCTCCGTCCCGACTCGGTCTCGCCGGAAGAGGTCTCGGCGGTCCGATCCGAGCTGGGGCTGGCCGACGGCGACCCGTTGTTCCTCTGCGTGGCCGAGTTCATCGCGAGGAAGAGGCATGCGGATTTGATCCGCGCGTTCGCCGCGTTCCCGAACCCGAGGGCGAGGCTCGCCCTGGCCGGGGATGGTCCCCTTCTGGGCTCGATGAAGGGTTTGGCGAGCCTCCTGGGCGTGGCCGATCGCGTCCACTTCCTCGGGTTCCGCCGCGAGATCCCGGCGTGGATCCGGGCGTCCCGGGCCGTGGTCCTCGTCTCGGATCGCGAGGGGCTGCCGAGGAGCGTGATGGAGGCGCAGAGCCTGGGCGTCCCGGTGATCGGCACGGAGGTCCGGGGGACTCGCGACTTGCTCGGCCTCGGCGGCGGCTTGCTCGTGCCGGTCGGCGACGAGACGGCGATCGTCCGGGCGATGGCCTACCTGGCCGACTTCCCGGGGGAAGCCAGGGCGCTGGGCGAACGAGGCCGGAGGGGCATGGTCGAGCACCACGACCTCGGCCCCATCCTCGAATCCCATCGCGAGATTTATGAACGGGCGCTCGACCCGTCATTCCGAGTGCCTCGATCGGCGACGGCGGAGGTCCACCGCGTCGGGCGGAAGACGTGGCGGCCGTCGGGTCGGGCGGTCGCGGGGGGGACGCGATGAAACGGACGATCGACATCACGGTGGCGGCCCTGGGGCTGGTCGTCCTGGCCCCGGTGATGGCCGGGGTGGCGGCGGCCATCCTGGTGGCGATGGGCCGACCTGTCCTGTTCCGGCAAGAGCGCCCGGCTGGCGGGCCCGGCCGTTTTTCCTCGTGAAATTCCGGACGATGAGGCCCGGATCGGGCGACGACCGCGAGCGAATGACCCGGCTCGGCCGGTTCCTCCGATCGACGAGCCTGGATGAGCTTCCCGCAACTCTGGAACGTCCTGAAGGGGGAGATGAGCCTGGTGGGCCCCCGGCCGTTGCTGATGGAATATCTCGAACTTTACTCTCCGGAGCAGGCCAGGCGGCACCACGTCCGGCCGGGGATCACCGGCTGGGCGCAGGTCCACGGCCGGAACGCCGTCGAGTGGGCCGACCGCTTGAGGCTGGACGTGTGGTACGTCGATCACCGGTCGCTCGGCCTGGACCTGCGGATCCTCGGGAAGACCATCGCCAAGGTCATTCGTCGCGAGGGGATCTCGGCGGCCGGATCGGCGACGATGGCGAGGTTCCGGGGGACCGGGGCGAGGGTCGGATGAGGCCCATCTGGATCGCCGGCGCGGGGGGGCACGCGAAGGTCGTCCTCGACGCGATCCGCCGGGCCCGTCGCTGGCGGGTCGGCGGCCTGCTCGACGACGATCCGGCTCGCATCGGCTCCGAAGTCCTCGGCGCATCGGTTTTCGGCGCGATCGCGGCCGAGGCGATCGCTCGCCATCGCGTGGCTCGCGTGTTCCTCGCGGTCGGCGACAACCGGACGAGGGCCGAGCTGGCCCGGAGGCTCGGCGATTCGGTGGGTTGGCCGGAGATCGTCCACCCGAGGGCCTATGTCGGCGAATCGGCGGCGATCGGCGAGGGTTCGCTGGTGGTCGTCGGCGGGATCGTCCAGCCCGGGGCGAGGATCGGACGATTTGCGATCGTGAACACCTCGGCGAGCGTGGATCACGACGCGACGGTCGGCGACTTCGCCCACGTCGCCCCCGGCGCGAGGCTGGGCGGGGGAGTCCGCGTGGGAGAAGGGGCCCTGATCGGGATCGGGGCGGCGGTGTTGCCGGGGAGGAAGGTCGGCGCGTGGGCGACGGTCGGGGCCGGGGCGGTGGTCGTCCGCGACGTGCCCGACGCGACGACGGTGGCGGGCATCCCGGCGAGGCGGCTCCGGGGGGGCGGGGCCGTGGGTCAATTCCTCAGGTAGATCGGCACCTCGACATCGACCGTCTCGCGGTAGGCGCGGACGGATTCCTCGAACGGGTAGACGCGGAGCAGGTCCACCCCCTGGCGGCGGATCACGAACGAGGGGCGGCCGTGGGCTTCGAGCCACCAGTCGTAGGGGTAGTAGAGGCCCCGCCTCCTCTGGAGGACGTAATCCTCCTCGAAGGCGTCGAGGTCGGGGCCGAGGACCTTGACCGAGGTGGGGAGCTCGCCCCATTCGCGGAGGAAGCGGACGTTGATGAGATCGCTCGGGAACCGCAATTCCAGGTGGCGACGGGCGTTCTCGCGGCGGACCCACTCGAGGAACTCCGGGCCCATGGTGTCCCAGTAATACGTGATCTCGAAGCCGTGCCGCTCCGCCCCCTTCAAGCCGCCGATGGACGCATTGTAGTAGGAAAGCGTGTAGGGATAAAGCTGGACGATGCCGACCAGGCCCTCCAGCAAGGCGGCCCCGCCCACGACGGCCGCGATCACCCGGAATCGGGTCCCGGCGAGCCTCTCGGCCAGCCTCCCGGCACCGATGCCGGCCAGGACGGCGAGGCTCAGGACGCTGGGGAGGAACATCCGCAGGCCGTCATGCCCGGGGGCGTTGGGCAGGGCGCGGACGACCATCAGCGTCAACCAACTGAACGCCCAGAGCGTCCCCTCGCGGTCGATCGGCCTCCTCGCGACGCTCGTCCCGATGCCGAAGAGGCCCAGCCCGAGGATTCCGAGGGGGACGGAGATGGCCGTCAAGACGATCGTGTTATGCCAGGGGAGCGAGAACGGATAGACCCGGCCGAGATAGAGGGTCGGGATCGGTTTGGTCAGGTCTCGGGTCAGGTTCGAGGCGAGGAAGCGGCGCGGGCCCTCGATCGGCGCGCCCCACCACGGGGGATGGATCGCGTAGAGCGTCAGCAACGCGACGGCCGCCCCGACGGCCAGGGCGAAGGTTCCCGGCGTGGGGCCGGTCGCTCGGGCGGCCCCGGGCAGGATCCGAATCCTCGGGGCCCACTCGAACAGGGCGACCCAGAGCAGGGGAGCGGCCGGGGCGAAGAGGCCGGTGAACTTCGTCCCGGCGGCCAGTCCGAGCAGGACGCCCAACGGCAGGGCCCACCTCGGGTCCTCCACCGCCTTGAGGAAGGCGATCTGGGCGAGGAGCCAGAGGCAGGACATCGGCATGTCGTAATGAGCATAATGCGCCAGGGAGAACGCCTGGGGGATCGCCAGGATCGCCAGGGACCCGACCAGGCCGGCGAGCTTGCCCCGGCGGACGGCCAGGTGGTCGAACACGACCGCCACGGTCAGCGCCGTCAGGAGCATCGGCCCGAAGCGATAGGCCGTCAGGGGGGCGAGGACGTGACGGGAGGCCGCCCATCCGGCCAGTCCCAGGAGGGCATAGAACGACGGGTGTCCGTCCGGTTCCTCCCGGCTGAAGGGCCATCCCCGGGCCAGGGCACGTGGTGAAAATGCATCGGCCCTGCCGCCGGGCTGGCTCGAGTCGAAGGCCCGGACGAACCAGGAGGCGAGCTCTCGCTCGCGGCGGACGGTATGCCCCTCGTCCCAGGTGATCGCGTAGTCCGGGGCCGTGGCGAGCAAGGCCCCGAGGACCGCCAGGGTCAGGGCGGAGGCCACCGCGAGCCGGGCCCTGAGCTTCGTCCGTGTCACATCCATGCCGTTCTCGCGTTCCTCCTGGGGCCGGATCGTCGGTCGTCTGAAAATAATCCTAGACATCCAATTCCCGGGGAGAAGAGTCGCCGGATCGCCGGTCCGTCGGATTTGCGGGACAGTCCCGGCCCGAACGGCCGAAAATTCCGGAAAAATCGGTCCCGATTGCCGAGGTTTTTTCGTGGAACGGCACGGCCCGATGGGGTAGGTTTGGCTCTGCGAAGTCCCTCACGCGGTTTCCATCCGCTCGCCGTCCGGGCCGTTCCTCGCGATCGTGAATTTTTCCGGTGGGAACCCCTGGACAGGCGGAGAACAGACCTCTATAGTGCGGGATTAGCGTCTTCGGCGATTTCTTCGCCTCGCCTTGTCCGTCCGAACGCAGAGAATTCCAGGGGAACGGCCCGAGATTCGGGGCTGGTGTCCCACGCCCGGTCGTGCGGGCGAGAGGCGGGAAGGTCGCATCCCCGGGGCATCCCGGCGTGATGCGAAACAGTCTTGAGCACATGCATTGCCGATATCACCGGGTCGTGCCGGTGATCCGGTCGAGGTGCGTCGTCGGCGATCGATCGATTTCCGGTGGCCATCGTCGATGAGTATTCATCTTCCGATCCAGGGGCCTCACATGAAGACGATGACCAAGCTCGCGACCCTCTGCGCCGTCGGCCTGGGAGTGGCCGTCGGCCTGGCTGGCTGCGCCGAGGACAACGAGAAGGAGATGAAGAAGGGCGTGGCCGGCGCGCCCGCGGCCAAGGAGGGCGTCACCCCGCCGGACGCCCCGAAGTCGTCGAAGGAGGCGTACGAGAAGTTCAGCGGCAAGAACAGCCTGATGGAAAAGAACGCGAAGACGTACCGGCAGCAGTAATCGCCCGCGTCCGGGCCCGCCGCGCCCTCCCCGGGGGGACGGACGGGGCCCGGTCCGGCTGACGGTCGGCCTCTTCGGGCGGCCCCTCGGGCCGCTCGCCTTGCACTTTCGGACGTCCGGGGCCCGGCGTGCCCTCTCCCTCACGCCGTGCCCCCGACCTCCGCGGGGGTCGGAACTCGGTCCATTTCTCTCTCTCCATTCTCTTCTTCCTCGGTGGGGGGTCCCATGGTGCAGCGTCGTCGAGGTTTTACCTTGATCGAGCTGCTGGTGGTCATCGCGATCATCGGCGTCTTGATCGCCCTGCTCTTGCCGGCCGTCCAGGCCGCGCGCGAGGCGGCCCGTCGTGCCCAGTGCACGAACAACATGAAGCAGATCGGCCTGGCCCTGCACAACTATGTGTCGGCCAACGACTCCCTGCCGCCGGCCGGCGAGGCGTTCAGCAACGAGTACCCGGCCCTGGGCTGGGCCGCCGGGCGCAGAACTTCTCGATGAAAGTGCGGATCCTGCCGTACCTGGAAGGGACCAACGCCTACAACTCCGTGAACTTCAACGTCACGGCGATCTGGTCCGGCCCGGGCGGCAACAATCAGGTGGCCATCGACGGCTACAACATCAACTACACGATCCGTCACACCAAGGTCAACTCGTACGTCTGCCCGTCGGACACCAACGACCCGGGCAGCGGCAATGACCCGCAGTCGCCGCCGACCAGCTACGGCGAGTGCCGCGGCCTGAACCGGTACAACTCCAACTGGGTGTACTCGGGGATGGCCTACTACCAGGGGCACGACGCGCCCGGGCCCAGACCCGCACCTTCGCCACGATCACCGACGGCCTCTCCAGCACGGCCGCCTTCAGCGAGTGGGTCAAGGGCCAGGGCCAGATGATCCGCTACGGCCTGAACATGGTCTGGTCGATCCCCAACGGCGTGACGACCTTCGCCCAGGGCACCGCCGGCGCCGACTACCAGCTCGCCAACCTCTGCCAGGCCACCAACGCCGCGTCCTGGGACTACAAGGGCGAAGTCTGGACCATCCAGCACTCCGGCCGCGGCGGAGGCTACTACCAGATCCAGGCGCCCAACCGCAAGAGCTGCAACTGCTGCGACGACGACACGATCGTGGGCGCCAGCAGCAACCACCCCGGCGGCGTGAACATGCTGCTGATGGACGGCTCGGTGAAGTTCGTCAAGAACGGCATCAACCTCAACACCTGGCAGTCGCTGGGCACGATCAACTGGGGTGAGGTCATCCCCGGCGACGCCTTCAATTGATCGTCGCGCCCGTCGTCCTCCGACCGGCCGCGGCCGGTCGCTTCGGCTGGGCCTTCTCCGGCGATGAGCCGGGGCGGGCCCGGCCGAATTCGTCTCCGCCCCGGACCCCTCCGCCTCGGGACCCGCCCGTGGACCCCCTCGCACCGACCGCCCCGAGCCCGGCCGTCTCGGCCCTCTCGCGACTGGCCGCGATCGCCCGGCTCGTCGCGATCCTCGGCCTCGTCGCCCTGGCGGCCTGGCAGGCCCTGCGCCGCCCCGCCCGGGACGAGGCCCGCGCCGCCTTCGCCCGGAAGGACTACGCCACGGCCCTTCGCCGGGCTTTGGACGATCTCGACGGCCATCCTCGGTCCGCCGAATCCGCCGGGCTCGCCGCCCGGTCGCTGAGCTTGCTCGTCTTCGCCGACGAGGCCGAGCCGTACTATCAACGGGCGGCTCGCGGGGGCCCCCTGGGCCTGCAGGCCCTCCGGGACCGGGCCGAGGGTCTGGTCCTCTCCAACCGCCGCGATGCCGCCGTCGCCGCATGCCGGGAGATCCTCGACCGCTTCGGCGAGGACCCCACGGCGCTCCGCCTGATGTCCACCGTCCGGTGGACGCAGGGCCGGTTCGACGAGGCGGCCTCCGCCGCCGAACGTCTGTCCCGGACCGCCGAGGGCCAGAGGGTCGGCCTCGCCCTCCTTGGCGATATCCAGCACGAGGCCAAGCACCGCAAGGAAGCCGCCGCCGCCTTCGAAAAACTCCTGGCGATCGACCCGAAGCTGGAGACGGTGAAGTATCCGATCGCGGTCTTCTACCAGGGGTTCTCCGAGGACCTCGTCGCCATCGGCCGGGCCGACCGGGCCCGGGAAATCCTCGCCCCGGCCGTCGATCGCGACCCGGAGCCGGTCCTGCTGGACGCCCTGGCCGCCGTCGAGAAGACGCTCGGGCGGATCGACGAGGCCGAGGCGCTCTGGAGGCGGTCGGCCCTGGGCGACCCCGGCCGCCCGAACCCCTGGTTTCAGCTGGGGAGGCTCGCCCTGGGCCGCAGGCAATTCGCCGACGCCTCCGACGCCCTGGAAAAGGCCGACCGGCTGGAGCCGAACCGGTACGAGATCGTCTATAATCTGGCGAGGGCCTACCACGGTCTCGGCCGGAAGGAGGACGCGAAGCTCCTGGCCGCCCGAGCCGAAGGGCTCCGAGGCGCCGAGCCCGAGCCGAGCGGAGGGATGGGCGCATCACCATGAGGATGATCGGACCTCGGGCCCTGGCCCTCCTCCTCGCCGTCCTGCTCGGCCCGATGGCCGGGTGCGGGTCGCCCGTCCCGGCCTCGCCGAAGGGTTCGACCGCATCGGCCGCCGCGCCGGCCCCGCCGGGCGAGCCGCCGAGCCTCCGCTTCCGCGACGTGGCCGAGGGTTCCGGGATCGCGTTCGTCCACTCCAGCGGCTTCGACGCCATGAAGCATTTCCCGACCTCCTTCGGGAGCGGGATCGCCGTGTTCGACTACGACGGCGACGGCCGGCAAGACCTGTATTTCGCCTGCGCCCGCCCCCTGCCGCTGACCTCGCCCAACACGACGATGGGCAACCGGCTCTATCGCAACCTCGGCAACTTCCGATTCGAGGACGTGACCGAACGGGCGGGCGTGGGCTTCCGCGGCTTCTGCGACGGCGTGGCCGTGGGCGACGTCAACAATGACGGCAAGCCCGACCTCTACCTGACGAACCTCGGCCCCAACGTCCTGTACCTCAACAACGGCGACGGCACGTTCCGCGACGCCTCGGCGATTTGCGGCGCCCTGGTCAACCTCTGGAGCCTCGGCGCGGCGTTCCTCGACTACGACGGCGACGGCCGGCTCGACCTCTACGTCTCGTGTTACGGCCAGTGGACCGAGGCGGGCCCTCACGAGTTCTGCGGGGACGTGAAGCGGAACATCCGGATCACCTGCTCGCCGTTCTCGATCCGTCCTCAGCGGCATTTCCTCTTCCGGGGGCGCGGCGACGGCTCGTTCGAGGAGACGACGGAGACCGCCGGAATCCTCCGCCGCGACGGCCGAGGGGCTCGCCGTGATCTCCGCGGACATCGACGGCGACGGCAAGACGGATCTCTACGTCGCCAACGACGGATGCCCGAATTTCTTCTTCCGCAACCGAGGCGACGGCACGTTCGAGGACATGACCGAAAGCTCGGGCGCGGCGCTCGACGCCTCGGGGTCGGTCCAGGGGAGCATGGGGGCGGACATCCAGGACGTGGACGGCGACGGCCGCCCCGAGCTGTTCGTGACGAACTTTCGCGGCCAGTACGACACGCTCTATCAGAATATCGACGGCCGGAACTTCCAGGACATCAGCGCCCGGGCCGGGGTCGTCAAGGATTGCCTGCCGTATGTGAAATGGGGCTGCGCCCTGGCCGACTTCGACAACGACGGCTGGCCCGACCTGTTCGTCGTCAGCGGAGAAGTGGATAATAACCTTCGCGAGTTCGGCCAGGAAATCGACTACGAGCAGCCGGCGATGGCCTGGCGGAACCTCGGAGAAGGCAAGTTCGCGAGGGTCGCCGACCCGGGCCCGGCCTTCGCGAAGAATTACCCGGCCCGGGCCGCCGCCTTCGGCGACCTGGACGACGATGGCGACCTGGACGCCGTGATCGGTGTGATGGACGGCAAGCCCGTGATCCTGAGCAACGAGTCGGCCAATCCCGGCCGGTGGGTCCGGTTCGCCCTGCAAGGCACCACGTCCAATCGCGACGCCATCGGCGCCTCGGTGGACGTTCGGGCCGGTGGCCGGCGGTTCCAGAGGTTGATCCGCGGCGGGGACAGCTATCTCTCGGTGAACGACCGGCGGGCGCTGATCGGGATTGGCGCGATCGACCGGATCGATTCGGCGGAGATCACCTGGCCCGGCGGGCGAAAGACCGTGTTGACGGCTCCCGAGGTCGGCAAGACGCATCGGGTCGTCGAGCCCCTGGCGGACCCGCAGGGGGAGCATCGATGACCGATCCGAACACCTCGTCCATGTCACCGTCGCCCACGCCCTCGACGGAAACGGCACCGTCCCCGGGCCGCCGTCGCTGGTTGTCGATCGTCGTCGCAATCCTGGCTCTCGCCGCGGGAGGATTGCTCGTCCGTCCGATCCTGAGGGCGCTCGGGCCGGCTCCCCCGCTCGCTCCCGGCTTGCGGCTGGTCGCCGAGGGGAAGTATCTCGAAGCCCGGCCGGAGCTGGAGCGTTACCTCGCCTACGACCCCTCCAACGTGCCGGCCGGGCTGGCGATGGCCGAGACGCTGCTGGCTTTGCCGGCCCTGGAACTGGCCGAGCCGACCCCGGAGGACATCGCCCGGAGGTCTCGCGAGGCGCTGGCGAGGCTCGCGGCGATCCGGCCGGCGGGCCGGCTCCAGATCGCCCATAGCCTGCTCCTGCGAGGCCGGGCGTTCGAGGCGATGGGGCAGCTTGGCCCGGCCGAGGAATCCTGGAACGCCGCGCTGAGGGCCGACCCGCTGGTCAGCGAGGCCGGTTGGCTCCTCCTCCAGCTTTACTACGGCGAGGGCCGGGAAGACGAGGCCCGCCGGCTCGGCCTGAGGCTCTCGACGATCGAGCCCGACCCTCGCGACCGAGTCCGGCTGATCCTGGAAGCGGCCCGGTACGACGCCGAGCCTCGGGCCGCGGCCGGAGTCCTCCGCGACCTGGGACCCGCCCATCTCGCCTCGCCGGAGGAACCGCATTCGGCCCTCGCCTACTTCCGCGCGATGGCCTCCGAGGGCAAGGACGTGGACGCGGCGATTGCCGGCCTCCGCGACCTGGTCGCGCGACGCCCCGACGACCTGGACGCCTGGGACGCGCTCTTCACCGCCCTCGGGAACACCGGTCACCTCGACCCGATGGGCCGGGAACTCGCGAAAGTCCCGAAATCCCTCGCCGAGGACCCGCGGATCGCCCGCCACCGAGGCCGCCTGGCGATGGATCGCGGCGAGTTCGCCGGGGCCGTCGCCGACCTCCGCAAGGCCGTGGCCGCACGACCTTCGGACATCGCCTCGCTCCATCGTTTGGGAGACGCCCTGAAGCTCTCCGGCCAGCTCGCCGAGGCCGAAACGGTCAAGGCGCGCGAGGCCGATTTCGAGGACGCCCGCAAGGCCCTCCGGGGGATCACCGCCACGAACCAGGAATCGGCCCAGTCCGTCGCCGGTCTGTTCTCGACCGCGATGAACAACCCCCGGCTCGGCCTGGTCCCCGATCTGGATCTCTACCGGAAGTTCGCCAACGTCCGCGAGCGAATGGGCCACCCCGACGAGGCCCTCGCCTGGCATCGGCTCATCCTCCAGGAATTACCCGAAGACCCAGAAAGCAAGGCGGCCGTCGCCCGGCTGGCTCCCGCTTCTTAAGAACGGGCCGTAGGGAAGCTCTCATCACCCACTGCCCACTGCCCACTGCCCACTGCCCACTGTTTTCTGCCCATGTCCACAATGCCGGCCACAACCGCCGTTGCCCCGTCCGCTCGGGCCTCTCGCCGGGTCCGCGGCGGGATTGCGCGGGTTGGTTCTTGGGCGATCCTGATCGCCCTGATCGTGGGGAATGCCTGGTTGTTCTGGCGAGACCGGCCGACCCTGGACCTGAAGACCCTGGGACGGCAGGTCGGCGGTCCTCAGAGCGCGGAGGCCGAATCGGAGCTTCGCCGGATCGTCCGCAAGTCGCCTCACGACGCCGACGCGCTGCTGCTCCTGGCTCGGGCCCTGGCGACCCGAGGTCAAACGGCCTCGTGCGCCGAGGTCCTGCATCGGGTGCCGTTCTGGTCGCCCCGCAAGGCCGAGGCGCTGTATGCCGAGATGCTCTCGTGGCTGGAAGCCGATCGCGCGCGGCTCTCCGAACAGGCCGCTCTGGACTACCTCGACGACGACCCGAACCATCCCTACCCCCGGCCGAACCGGGGGAAGGTCGAAGAGACGCTCCTGAACCTGTACGCGCTGGAGGATCGCTGGGACGACGCCCGCGATCTGATCTGGCGGGCGTACGACGCCTCCTCGGGGCCCTCGGGCCGTCAGTTGTGGACGATCCACGCGGCGCGGACCCACCTGGAACGCTCCAACCCCGCCGTGGCGATCCGGACGCTCCGGCGATACGTCGCGGCCGACCCCCAGGACTGGGAGGCCCGCCGGGCGCTCGCCCGAGCCGCCGACAAGATCGGCGAGGCCGCCGAGGCCGACTCCGCCATCGAGGCATGCCTCGCCGCCCGGCCGAATGACCCGAGGGTCTGGAGGGACCGGCTGGCGATCCTGGAAGCCCGGGGCGACCTCCCCGCGCTCGAAAAAGCCTCCGCCGGAGCCCCGCCCGAGGCCGATTCCGAGGGCGAAATCTGGATGGTCCGCGGCAAGCTCCATCGCCAGGCCCGTGACCTCGTGGGCGCCGTCGAGGCCTACCGTCGGGCCGTCGCCCTGTTGCCGAATCAGCCGTCGGCCCACTATCAACTCGCGCTTTCCGAGCAGGCGCTCGGCCACGTCCAGGCCGCCACGGCCCACCGGGCTCGTCACGCGTTCCTGGAAGGCCTCGCGGTGAAGTTCTCCGACGCCTTCAACGCCTTCCTCGATGCGGAAGAAGCCCGACCCCGCAAGCCCGAGGACGTGAAAAAGGCGGCCCTCCGCCTCTCGGACATGAGCCGGAACCTGGGTTGGACCCGAGAGGCCGACGCCTGGACCCGCCTGGCGGCCGAGGAATGAAGTCTTCTCCGTCGATGCCAAAGGAGCGGCCGTGACGCCTCGGATCGGGATGGCCCTGGGGATGGGAGCGGTGGCCATCGCGGCCCTCGGGCTGTCGGCGGCCGTCGCCCTCCGCCCGGCCGGCCCGATGGCCCGGGCCCGATCGGCCGAGGCCCGAGGCGACTGGAAGACCGTGGCCTCGGCGACGGCCGAGAGGCGAAAGCTCGCGCCCGACGACCTCGAGGCCCAGCGGCTCGCGGCGCGGGCCTCGGCCCGGTTGGGCCGTCCGGCCGAGGCCCTTCGGCTTTACCAGTCGATCGGTCCGGAACATCGCAAGGCCGCCGATTTCCTCGCCATCGGCGAGATCCTGCTCGGGCAAGGGCGAGACGTCCTGGGCTGGGCCGCCCTCGAAGCCGCGAACCGCCTCGACCCGGCCGATCCGGCGGTCCGCGACGCCCGGACGAGCCTCCGCAGCCGCCTTGGAGGGCAGGGCGAGATCGTCCGGGTGGCCGATCGCCTGGCGGCCGTCCCCGGAGGCCCGCCCCTCGGGGAACTCGTCCTCGGCCTGGCCCTCGAGTCGCAGACGGATTCGAGCGACGATCCGGTCTTCGACGGCGTGGCCATCCGCGACCGAGCGTTCCTGGCGAAACGGGCCGATCCCCGGGCCGTCAGCCGGTTCCTCGCCCGGGTCCTCCTCGAAGCGGGCCGACCGGCCCAGGCCCGCGAGCGTCTCCTGGCGATTTTGAAGGATGGAACCGATCCCGAGGCGTCCTGGCTCCTGAGCCGGGCGTCTCTCCAGGAGGGGGACGACGACCGCGCGGCCTCGGCCCTCGCCGCGTCGAAGGGGTTCGGCGCGGCCCATGCCCACGAGGCCGAGCCCGCCGCGTTCGTCGGCGCCCGCGCCTGCCGATCGTGTCACTCGACGATTTACGACCAGGAGCAATCGAGCCGCCACGCGACCACGCTCCGGCTCGGTCCCGAGATGGCGAGCGTCCCCCTGCCCGAAGGCGTCGTGACCGACCCGGCCGATCCCTCCGTGACTCATCGCTTCAGCCGAGACGGCGAGAAGGTCCGCGTCGAGACGACCGCGAACGGGGAGACCTATCGGGCCCTGCTCGATTATGCACTCGGCTCCGGGCATCGCGGGGTCACGATGATCGGCAAGGACGATCACGGGACGTTCCGCGAGCTGAGGATCTCGCACTACTCGGAGAATGGATCGGTCTGGGACATCACCAGCGGGTTCTCCGAGCATCCGTCGGACCCCCGCGAGTTCCTGGGCAAGGGGATGTCCGAGTCCGGCTTCCGCGACTGCATCCACTGCCACGCCACGAGGTTCCGCACGACGAAGGGGCGGACAGGCCCCGAGGCCGCCGATCGCGGGATCGGCTGCGAACGCTGCCACGGGCCGGGCGGAAACCACGTCCTGGCGATGGAACGAGGCTTCGGCGACCCCGCGATCGGCCGTCCCAAAGGCGCGAACGGGCCGGACCGCTCGGCCTCGTGCGCGGCGTGCCACAGCTCCGACGGCACGTTCCCGCCCACCGACCCGCAGTTCATCCGGTTCCAGTCCACCACGTTGCCGATGAGCAAGTGCTTCACGGCCAGCGGCGGGAAGCTCGATTGCGTGACGTGCCACGATCCCCACAAGAAACTGGAGACGGCGGCAAGTGTTTATGAGAAAAAGTGTCTTGAATGCCACGCCGCCGGCAAGTCGCCCGAGCGGGTCGCGTGCCCCGTGGAGCCGTCTCGGGACTGCCTGAGGTGCCACATGCCGAAGGTGGAGGAGGTCGTCTCTCACACGTCGTTCACGGACCACCAAATCCGGGTCCACCCGGAGGGCCGGCGATGAAGGTCCAGGAGGCGTCGAGGACGTGGAAGGGTGCGAACGCCCGGCGATGGGCGCTGGCGGGGCTGGCGGTCGTGGCCGTGAGCGTCGGGATCGGCGTCGTGGTGACGGCGAGGATGAAGACCAGTGCCCTTCGAAACGAGGCGCTCGGGGCGATCGCGGCGAGGAAGTGGGATGCCGCCGCCGGGGCCGTCGATCGCTGGGTCGCCCGCGAGCCGAGGTCGGGCGAGGCGCAATACGCCCTGGCGAGGGTCCGCCTGGCTCAGCAGCGGCCTCAGGAGGCGATGGACGCGGTGTCGAAGGCCCTGGACCTGGGCCATGACCCGGCCCCCTTGTTCATTCTCCGGGCCGTGATGCAGGCGCAGGCCGACCAGTTCGACGAGGCCGAGCCGGTCCTCCGCGGGGCGCTGGCGGAGTCCGACGCGCCCCAGCCCGAAGTCGCCGCCGCGCTGGCTCGGATCTATCTCTCGACGTTCCAGCTCGAAAAGGCCGCCGGGCCGATCGCTCGATGGATGCGAGATGCCCCCGAAGACCCGCGTCCGTATCTCTGGCGCAACGAGATCGACCGCCGCCGGGACACCGATGCCTCGGTCCTGATCGGCAACTATCGGGAGGCGCTGGCCCGAGACCCGAACCTCGACGAGGCGAGGCTCGGCCTGGCCGACCGCCTCCGCCAGGCCCACCGCCTGGACGAGGCGGCCGACGAGTTCGCCGAATATATCCGGAGGAAGCCCAACGACCCCGACGGGCACCTCGGAGCCGGCCGAACGGACCTGGAGCGCGGCCGGTTCGACGACGCCGCGAAGCATTTTGACCGCGCCCTGGAGCTGGACCCTCGCGAGCCCACCGCCTTGAAGGAACGAGGGGCGATCGAATTGAAGCTCGGCCGCTATCCCAGGGCCAAGGAGCTGCTCCTCCGCGCGGTCGCGGTCGATCCGTACGATTCGGACACGCATTACAACCTCGCTCGGGCGCTTCAGAGGCTCGGGGACATCCCCGGGCAGGTCGCCGAAGATGCTCGGGCCCGGGCACTCCGGGCCGAGCACAACCAGCTCGCCGAATGGCGGGCCCTCCTGGTCAAGAGGCCGAAGGACCCGGAACTCCGGTTGAAGATCGCCGATTGGTTGCTGGAGCACGGCCACGACGACGAGGGCCTCGACTTCACCAAGCTGATCCTCCACGACATCCCCGGCCATCGCCCGACCCTGGAGCGGCTCATCAAGTACTACGAGGATCGGAACGACCCGGGCCGGGCGAATTACTATCAGGTTCTGCTGAATCAGGCCCGAGCCGGTTCGTCTCCCTGACGCCACGTCAGGCGATCTCCGACGAAAATCCGGACGGGTGGCCGTCCCATCCCGCCGGACGCGGCCTATATCCCCGATGGGGGAATCAGCTCGGCGGACGAAATCCGGCACGCCTCTTGCACTATTCCTTCTCCGCTCTCGGAAGTCGCATCGCGGCTTCGGCGAGGGGGTCCGTATCGACTTTGACGACCGGACGTTGCGGGCAGGGAACCTCGAGGCTTCGCCATGAGGATGTCACGAAACGCGACCGAGGCGAGACGGCTCGACCCGGAGCGTCTCTGGCCATTTCATGCCACCGTTTCCCGGCTTGCCCGTCGCTCCAGGACCGAGGCGGAGGTCCAGGGCCAGCGATTCCGCACCGGCTGGGTGATCGTCAGCGCCCGGGCGCGAGCGGCCCTGGCGAGCGAGGGGTTCCTGGACGTTCGCGACTTCCTCGAACGGCACGCCAACGGCGACTCGGGCTCGGTCGGCGCGTGGAACCCGATGGCCCTTCAGCCCGGGGGGTGGGCCGAAGGGCCGATGGCCAATCGCGCCGCCCGGAACGCCGTGGCGATCGCCGACGGCTTGGGGGACGTGGTCTCGGCCTATCCCCTGGACGACTCGGGGCCGCCGATGGTGATCTGGACGGCGCTCGGGGCGGAACCGGCGACGCTCGTCCTGATGGCCGGCGAGGCCCCGGCCGGCCCCGTGTGGGTCAACCCGTCCGGGCGGCCGTCGCGGACGGCTCGGGCCGCCCTGGAGGGATCGGGGGCCGTCAGATCGGTCCCCCCTTCGTCTTCAAGGTCAGCGTGAACGCGCCGGAGAGCCCGCCCGAGGCCATCTTGCCGACGGTGATCGTGGCCAGGCCGGAACCCGTGGCGCTGGCATAAGCGCCGGTCCCGCCCTCCAGCATCGCCGTCGCCTTGATCTTCTTGACCGGACCGCCCGGGACGGGGGCCGACAGCCCGACGTTCACCGTCCCCTTCGCATTGGTCAGCACCAGCTCGATCTGAGCCTCGCCGTTATTCACCCCCAGGGGCGTGCCGGTCGCATGGACGTGGCCCAGAGGCTTGACCGTCCCGGCCCCCGAGAGCTGGGCCGACCCGATCCCGGCCGCGCTCAGCGACGAGATCGTGT
The DNA here is from genome assembly GCA_963737655.1 of uncultured Planctomycetota bacterium. GTDB lineage: Bacteria > Planctomycetota > Planctomycetia > Isosphaerales > Isosphaeraceae > JAQGHR01. Next base: position 2,219,332 of record CAVTTN010000002.1, read on the forward strand.
ACTGTCCCTTGATCGTCCCGGAGAGGCCCTGAGCGGCCTTCGCGCTGGCCCGGATCTTCTCGACGTGGACGGCCGCGGGCCCGGCCAGCCCGGCCGAGAGCAGGGACCGCGATTCCATCGCCTCGAAGCCGATCGCGCGTCGTTTGGTCCTGGCGTTCATCTCTGTCTCCGTTTCGGAAGAAGATAGCGAGACTTTAACAAGGATAGAAAGTAGGATGGTGTCGGAGCAACGGCCCACTCCCCCCATCTTCTAGGGACCGTCCATGGCCCCGGACGAAGTCCACGTCTGGCGAATCCCTCTTCGCCGCGATCCCGAGGCCCACGACGGGCTCCGCGCCCTGCTCGACCCGGACGAACTCAGGCGGGCCGACCGCTTCGTGGTGCCCGACGACCGGCACCGATTCGCCGTCGGCCGCGGGATGCTGCGGACCGTTCTCGGACGATACGAGGGGATTGAGCCCGACCGCGTCGAGTTCCGATACGGGACGTGGGGCAAGCCGTCCCTGGCGTCGGGTTCGCCGTTGCGGTTCAATCTCGCGCATTCGGGAGACCTCGCCGTCCTGGCGGTCGCCTGGGGTCGGGAACTCGGGGTGGATCTGGAGAAGTTCCGCCCGATGCGAGACGCCTCGGCGATCGCGGCGAGGTTCTTCACCGAGGCCGAGGCCGCCCAGCTCGCCGAGGTGCCCGAAGACCGGAAGCTCGACGCCTTCTTCGCCGGCTGGACCCGCAAGGAAGCGTATTTGAAGGCCATCGGCGACGGCCTGGCCATGCCTTTAGACCGCTTCGAGGTCACCCTCAAGCCGGGCGAGCCGGCGAGGCTGGTCAAGGTGGACGGCCGGCCCGGAGAGGTCGATCGCTGGGTCATGCGCGAATTCCTGCCTGCGCCGGGATATGTCGGCGCCATCGCGGTGGAAGGCTCGGGCTGGCGGCTCGAGGATCGGGAGATCTGATCGGTTTCCGAGCGATCGGTGGGGTCATCGCGGACCCTGCCGAAGCCCTCGCCGTCGTTCGTAACCTCATTCGAACCGAAGGGCCTCGATCGGGTTCAATCGAGACGCTTTCCACGCCGGGTAATAGCCAAAAATCACCCCGATGGTGAGCGAGACCGAGACCGCGCCGGCGATCGCCAGGGGGGAGGGGGCCGTCGGCCATCCGGCCAGGAGCCGGACGAGCATCGATGCGGCCCTGCCGACGACGATGCCGACCGCCCCGCCCATCAGGCAGAGCACGACGGCCTCGACGAGGAACTGGCGGAGGATGTCGCGAGGCCTCGCGCCGACGGCCATCCTCAAACCGATCTCGCGATATCGTTCCGTGACGCTCACCAGCATGATGTTCATGATCCCCACGCCGCCGACGACCAGGGAGATCAGCGCCACGACCATCAGCAGCCCGGCGACGAGGCCGACCGTCCCCTTGACGGCCTCGACGACCTCGGTGAAGTCCCTGACCGAGAAATCCTGAGGGCGATCGGGGCCGATCCGGTGCCTCTGCCGGAGCAATCCATTGATCTCCCCCATCGCCTCGGGGATTTCCTCGGCCGAGGAGGCGCGGACGAGGATCGCGTCGACGTTCGAGAACCGTTCGAGCCTCGGCGAGTCCAGCGCCTGGGTTGCCGACGCCGACGGATAGAGGCCGGTCCGCGATCGGGGATAGCGCCGGGAGAGGAAATTCCCGGGCCCTTCGGATTCGGGCGGCGCCTCGGATTTCGCCCCTCCCGGCCCGGAGCTGATCCGGAACCGGACGGTCGTCCAGGGGGCGAGCAGGATATCGTCCTGGTCCTCGCCGACGATGTCCGCGCCCTTCGGGCTCGAAGACGCCCTGGACCCGCAACGGGACGTCGTTGACCACGACCTCCTGGCCGATCGGCGATTCGTCGCCGAACAGGGAATCGGCCAACGTGCGACCGAGGAGGCAGACCATCGCGGCCTCGCGGACGTCCTCCTCGGAGAACGCATCGCCTTCGGCCAGGGTCTCCCACTGGCGGACTCGGAGGAAGCTCGCGGTGGTGCCGAGGAAGCTCGCGGGCACCCAGTTCTTGTTGCCCCGGACGACCTGGGCCCGCGCATAGACGATCGGCGCGAACGTCTCGACCGAGGGGCACTCGCGGCCGATCGCCTCGGCGTCGTCGGGGGTCAAGGTCTTGATGCTCCCGCTGCCCAGGCTCACGCCATTGGCGCTGGCGGCGCCGGCCTGGACCAGGATGTTCTCCACGCCGGTCTTGGTGAGGAGTTCCCGGATGGCCGCCCACGCCCCCTGGCCGATCTCGGCGATGGCGATCAGCGAGGCCACGCCGATGATGATCCCGAGAGTCGTCAGCGCCGATCGCAGGGCATTGCGGCGGAGCGAACGCGTCGCGAGGGCCGCCGTTCCGAGGAGATAGCCCGAGCGGTCCGGGCGGTTCGGGCTCTCCGGTCGGGGCGGGTGGTCCGAAGACGATCGGGCCACGCCCGTGGCACCGGGGTCGTCGGAGACGAGGCCGTCCTTGATGCGGATCGTCCGGTTCGCGTGGGCGGCCACCCCGGGATCGTGGGTCACGAGGAGGATCGTCAGGCCATCCTCGACGTTCAACTGGCGGAAGAGGGCGAGGATCTCCTCGCCGGTCTTCGAATCGAGGTTGCCCGTCGGCTCGTCGGCGATCAGGACCACCGGACGATTGATCAGCGATCGCGCGATCGCCACCCTCTGCTGTTCGCCGCCGGAGAGCCGCGACGGCTCATGGTCGAGCCGATCGGCCAGCCCCACTCGGGCGAGGAGCGAGACGGCGCGGGCGCGGCCTTCCTTGCGGGCCTCGCGGTCGGCATAGGCCAGCGGCATCATCACGTTTTCGAGGGCCGACAGCCGAGGCAACAGGTTGAAGTTCTGGAACACGAAGCCCACCGACCGGCTCCGCAAGGCGGCGCGATCTTCTTCGGAGAACCGCGAGACGTCGTCGCGATCGAAGAGATAATGCCCCGAGGTCGGCCGGTCGAGCGCGCCGAGGATGTTGATCAGCGTCGTCTTGCCCGACCCCGACGCCCCCATCAGCGCGACCATCTCGCCCGGCTCGATCGCGATCGTGACGCCCTTGAGGACGGGGACCGTGAGCTTGCCTCGCGGATAATCTTTGTAGATGTCTTCCAGGTGAAGCGAGGGCACGGGGGTGGTCCTGATCGAGAAGGCAAATCCTGGTGCATTTCATGCACCCTACTTCTTGTTGGCATGAGGCAGGATGGACATGGCTTCATCCACCTCGTCGCGACGGGTCACGCCGACGACGACCTCCAGGCCATCCTTCAGGCCGTCGCCGGAGATCTCCGTCTCTCGGCCGTCGCTCAGGCCGACGGTCACCGCGATCGGCCGGACGAATTCTCCCCGACGGACCCAGACGGCCGCGAGCGTCTCGCGGGTCGAGCCGGTCCGGGCGTCGGGGGCGATCAGCGAGGGCCGGGGCTTCCACCGCAAGGCGGCGTTGGGGACGTGCAGGACGCCCTTCGCCTCCGCCACCTCGAACTGCAACCTCGCCGTGAGATACGGCAGGAGCTTGCCCCCGGGATTGTCGATCTCGACGACCACCGTATACGTCACGACGCTCTGCACCATGCTCGCGTTCAGGCGGATTTGGGCGACCTTGCCGCGGAAAATCTCGTCCGGGAACGCACCGACGGAGAAGCTCACGCCCTGCCCGGCGTGGATCGAGCCGACGTCCGTCTCGTTGACTGACGCCCAGATCTGCATCCGTGACAGGTCCTTGGCGATCAGGAAGAGGCTCGGCGCGTTCAGGCTCGCGACGACGGTCTGGCCGATGTTCACGCGACGATCCAGGATCACGCCCTTGACCGGCGAGCGGATCGTGGTGTAGCGGAGGTTCACGCCCGCTTCCTCCAGGTTCGCTCGGGCCACGGCCACGGCCCCCTGGGCGACGGTCAGGCTAGCGCGGGCGGTCTCGAAGTCGGACTCGGCCAGGTCGCGCTCTTTTTCGCTGGCGAACCCGGCATTCTTCGTCTGGAGGCGCCGGACGCGGTCTCGCTCGCGCTCGGCCTGCTTCAGCTTCGCCTGCGAGAGCTCGACGTCGGCCTCGGCTTTCGCGAGGCTCGCCCTCGACTGGTCCACCCGGGCCTTCAACACCGCGTCGTCGAGCCGGGCGAGGACCGTGCCTTCCTCGACGGGCGAGCCGTAGCTGATGGGTCGGGCCGGGTCGCGCGGGTCCTTGCCGAATTCCAGGATCTCTCCGGCGATCTGCGCGCCGACGTCCACGACTTCCTCGGGCTCGATCGTCCCGGTGGCCTGGATCGTGGATTTGAGGTCACCGCGACGGACCGTCGCCGTGCGGAACGCCACTCGGGAAGACCTCGCGTCGAGCCAGTACCAGATGCCGGCGGCCCCGCCGACCCAGAGGACGGCGATCAAGAATAAGAGCTTTTTCATAGCGGCGCGGGCTCCCGGGCGATGTCGGCGGCATTTTCCTCGACGAGACGGCCGTCCCGCAGGGTCAGCACGCGGTCGGCGGCGTCGAACGCATCCTCGTCGTGGCTGACGACCAGGACCGCCTTGCCCGAAGCTCGGAGCTCGGGCAGGATCTGATCGTAATATTCCGCCTTGAACCGACGATCCTGATTGGCGGCCCATTCGTCGAGGATGATGACCTCGCGATCTTCGAGGAGGGCGGTCAGCAGGGCGAGCCGTCGCCTCTGCCCCTGCGAGAGCTCGACCGTCGAGAACGCCCCGCCGTTCACCCGGGTCTTGCGGCCCAGGCCGAGTCGGTCGAGGAGGGCGGAAGCCTCGGCGTCGAGCCCGGGGCGGTCGAGGCCGTGGAGCCGGGGGAAGAGGTGGCCGTCGGCGAAGACGGTGGAGACCCTCTGGCGGTACGACTCGCGGTCCGCCTCGGAGACCTCCCGGCCATCGACCGAGATCGAGCCCGTCCTCGGCGAGTACAGGCCGGCGACGAGCTTCACCAGCGTCGTCTTGCCGCTGCCATTGCCCCCGGCCAGGATCACGATCTCGCCGGGTCGGAGGGCCAGGTCGATCGGCCCGAGGCGGAAGCCGGCGCCGTCGGCGTCACGATATTCGTAGGTCACGCCGTCGAGTCGGATCGCGTCACGAAGGGGTGCCAGGCGAGGCGGACGAGGCTCGGCGGAGCCGTCCCGTCCGGTCGCTTCGAGGAGGCCGACGACCGCCTCGATCTTCAGGAGCGAGGCCCGGGCACGCCCCAGGGCCGGCACCCACGTCAGGATCACGTCGAGAGGGGTCATCACATAAAGAATCACCAGGACGCACCCGACGAGGGTGGCGCGGTCGAGCGAGGCCCACCCGGGTCCGACGAAGAGGAGGGTTCCCAGGAGGCCGAAGAACGCGGCCTGGCTCCACGACTCGGCGGCGGCGAAGATCGTGAGCCCGGTCGTCGCCCGGTCGCGGACGGCCTCGGCCGCCGGTTCCAATCCGTCGGTGAGGAACGCCTCGCGACGGCCGCGATGCCCCTTCAACTCGCGGAAGCCGTCGAGCAGGCCCCGAACGTGCCCGACCAGCACCTCCTGGCCGGCTCTCGCCGCTCGGAGATGCCCCATCCCTCGAAACATCAGGGCCCTGTCGATCACCACCGCTCCGGCTGCGAAGATCAGGCCGAGCACGAGCACGGCCGGCGACATCCAGCCGATATACGCCAGGCCCGCCAGGACGATCGGCCCGTTGATCGCGAGCATCGGCAGGCCCACGAGCGCGGCGGCGAGCGTGCCCGTGTCCTCCGTGAGGACGGTCAGCAGGGCGGAAGCGTCGGTCGCCTCGAACGCTTCCAGGGGCAGGGCCAAGATCGTCCGGGCGATCCTCGCGGTGAGCCGGGCGATGGTCCCCTGACCGAGGCGGACCGTCGCCGATCTCGCCGCGAATCGCGAGAGCGACGCGACGACGACGAGCCCGGCGAACAGGCCGGCCATCGCCGGGCCCGAGGGCCGATCGCGGGCGAGCTCGAGATGGATCATCGCGATCAGGGCCACGCCCGCCAGCCCGCCGCCGGCGCCCGCCAGGAGCGCCATCGTCAGCACCGGCCGAGACTCGCGAAGGAGGCCGCTCAGCGGGTTCATGAGGCCCCTCCGAGCATCATCCGAAGCGACTCGGCCAGGCGTTCCACGCCGGGAGATCGGAGGATGGACGCATGGTCCCCCGGCACGGTCACGACGTTCACGCCACCCTCAACGAGAGACGACCAGCCGAGCGTTGGATCGACCAGGGCGCCCGGCCTCTTCGAGGCGCGGAAGACCGTCGCGCGACCCGCATAGAGGCCCGGTGAGTACCGCTTGCCGGCCAGGTAGTTGGCGCGGAGGACATCCCAGAGCCGACCGGCCCGCTCGGGTCCGGCGTCGAGTTGGTAGACCTGATCGAGCCCGAAGAGGCTCAACACGCGTCCCCGGCGGCTGTCGGCATCCATCGCCTTGAGTTTCGCGACGAGCCTTCGCGCCTCCCGGGCCGAGCCGACGCCGAGGTCGGCGAGGAACTCGGCGAGGAGGCCAGGGTCGATCGCGTCGCCCGAGCCGAACAGGCCGAGCGAGGCGAAGTCCGCGTCCATCCCGGTGAGGCCTCGGGCGGAGGCGTCGCGGCCGTCGCCCACGGTCGGCGCCTGGATGTCGATCAGCGCGAGCGAAGCGACCGTCTCGCCGGCCGAGGCCAGTTGCCGGGCCATCTCGAACGCCACGAGCCCTCCGAGCGACCAGCCGCCGAGATGGTACGGGCCTTCGGGTCGATGGCGACGGATCGCCTCGACGTAGCTCGCCGCCATGTCTTCGAGGCGGTTCAACGGCGGCGACGTACCGTCCAGCCCGGCGGCCTGGAGGCCGAAGAACGGGCGGTCCGGGGCGAGCCGCATCGCCAGCTCTCGGAAGCAGTAGACGATCCCGCCCGCCGGATGGACGCAGAAGAACGGCGGCTCCTGGCCCTCGGGCTGGATCGGCACCAGGGGAGACCACGGCTCATCCCCGGTCGGGACCTCGCGGAGCCGGGCGGCCTGGTCGGCGATCGTGGCGCCGAGGAACAGCGAGGCCAAAGGCAGCTCACGCCCGAACGCCTCGGCGATCCGGGCCGTCAGGCGGACCGCCGCGAGCGAGTGGCCTCCGAGGTCAAAAAAGCTCTCGGTCACGCCGACCGAGGCGACATCCAGCACCTCACCCCAGATCGCCGCGAGCCGCCGTTCGACCTCATCCCGAGGGGCGACCGAATCGCCCGACGAGCCGGCCTGTTCCTGGGGAGGCGGCAACGCCCGGCGGTCGATCTTGCCGGTGAGCGTCATCGGCAAGGCTTCGAGCGGGGTGATCGTCGAGGGGATCAGGTGTCTCGGCAGCTTCTTCCCGAGGAACGCGCGGAGCTCGGCGGCCGAAGCCTCGTTTCGAGCCACGAAGTAAGCATCGAGCCGGTTCTCCCCGAGGTCGTCCTTCCTCGCGACGACGATGGCCGCGGAGATTTCGGGATGGCTCATCAGGGCGGTCTCGACGTCTCCCGGCTCGACGCGGAATCCGCGAACCTTCACCTGGCGATCGACCCGTCCGAGGAACTCAATCTGCCCGTCCCGCCGGACGCGAACGCGGTCGCCGGTGCGGAACATGCGGGCCCCGGGGCGTGGCGAGGACGGATCGGGCAAGAACCGTTCGGCGGTCATCGCGCGACGGCCGACATAACCCCCGCCGACGCACTCGCCCGCGAGGAACAGCTCACCGGGAAGGCCCTGAGCCACCGGGCGGAGATCCTCGTCGAGGACCATCGCCCGGACGTTCGCGATCGGTCGGCCGATCGGCAGAGCGTCCGGGGTCTCGGTGTCTCGAGGCTCGAACGCCGTGGCGATGATCGAGGTTTCCGTGGGGCCATACGTGTTGATCCAGCGTACGCGATCGCCGGCCAGCACCTTCCACGTGGCATAGGCCGCAGGAAGGGCCGCCTCGCCGCCGACGACCACGAGCCGAAGCGTCTCGGGTAATTCGAGGCCGAGGCGGTCGAGGGCCTCGACCCAGACGTGCCAGTAGGAAGTCGGCAGGTCGAGGACGGTGATTCGCTCGTCGGCCACCCACCGGAGGAAGCGGACCGGGTCGAGCACGGCGTCATCGGGTCGTTGCACGACCGTCGCCCCGCAGACCCACGCGGGGAACATCTCCTCCAAGGCGATGTCGAAGCTCACCGAGGCCACCTGGCCCACGCGGTCGCCGGGCGCCAGGCCGAACAGGTCGATGGCGGCGAGGTTGTGATTGACCAGCCCTCGATGCGAGACGATCGCCCCCTTGGGCGTCCCGGTCGAGCCCGAGGTGTAAAGGACATAGGCCGGATCGTCCAGGGTGGCGATGGGCGAGAGGTCGCCGCCGGGCTGACGCTCGATCGCCTCGGCGTCGGCATCCAGGTGGAGCAGGGCGGTCGCCGTTTCGAGGAGGTCGCCCCGGGTGATCGCCAGCTTCGCGCGGGCGTCTTCGAGCGTCCTCGCGAGACGCTCGCGAGGGAACCCGGTGTCGAGCGGGACGAACGCCCCTCCGGCCTTGAGGACGGCGAGCAGGGCCACGGCCAGCTCGGGGCGGCGCTCCAGGGCCACGCCGACGAACGATCCTCGGACCACGCCCCGGGCCCGCAGGCGGTTGGCGAGCCGGTTCGCTCGGACGTTCAATTCGGCATAGGAAAGCGTGCCGCCGTCCCAGGCCAAGGCGAGGCCGTCGGGAGTGGCGAGGGCCTGCTTCTCGAAAAGCTCGTGGACCCCGAGGTCCGCGATCGGCACGACCGGCCCGGCCATCGGCGGCGGGGTCGGCCCGAGCGGGAGCCGTGAGATCCTCGTCTCGGGCTCGTCGACGGCCGCTTTCAGGAGGCACGCGAGCCGATCGACCATCGCGGAGATGGTCGGCTGGTCGAACAGGTCGGTTCGGTACTCGAACGAACCGACGAGCGCGCCGTCGCTCTCTTCCAGGGCGAGCGAGAGGTCGAACTTGGCGGTCCCCGGCCCCTCGTCCACCCGGAGCGAGTCGAGCGACAGTCCGCCCTTCGAGGCGACGGGCATCCGGTTGTTCTGGAGGACGAACATGACCTGGAACAGAGGCGAGCGGCTCGGGTCTCTCGGCGGCTTCAGGGCCTCGACGAGCTGATCGAAGGGGAGATCCTGATGCTCATAGGCCCCCAGGGCCGTTTCCTTCACGAGGGAGAGGAGGTCGCGGAACGTCGGGTCGCCGGAGAGATCACATCGCAGGACCAACATGTTGACAAAATAGCCGATGATCCCCTCGAACTCCGCCCGGTTCCTCCCGGCGATGGGGGAGCCGACGGCGATGTCGACCTGGCCGCTGGAGCGATGCAGGAGCGTCTGGAACGCGGCGAGGAGCGTCATGTACGGCGTCACGCCCTCGCGTCGGGAGAGCGCCTCGACCTTCGCGTTCAGCTCCTTCGGCAGGGTGAAGAAGACCGACGCCCCCTGCGAGGACCGTTCGATGGGCCGGGGGCGGTCGGTGGGCAGGTCGAGCGGCTCGAGGCCATCGAGCCGCTTCATCCAGTAGTCCAGGAGCCGTTGGCGGACGTCTCCCGAGAGCCACCGGCGTTGCCAGTCGGCGAAGTCCGCGTACTGGACGGGCAAATCGGGCAGGGGCGAGGGGCGTCCTCGCGAGAAGGCTTGATAGAGGGAGGAAAGCTCCCCGGCCGCGACGCCCATCGACCATCCGTCGGTGATGATGTGATGCATCGTCAGGAGGACGGCGTGTTCCTCGCCGGAGAGCCTCACGAGAGCCGCCCGGACGAGAGGGCCGGCCTCGAGGTCGAACGGTCGGTGCAGCTCTCGCGAGGCGACCCGCGCCGTCTCCGCCTCGCGATCGGCGGCCGGGACGTCCGCGAGGTCGATCGTCGGCAAGGGGAATTCGCCGGGATCGCCCAGGACCTGGACGGGCCGGCCGTCGTCGAGGGCGAACGTGGTCCTCAACGACTCGTGGCGGCGGACGATCTCGGCGAAGGCGCGTCGGAGGGCCTCGACGTCCAGGGGGCCGCGGACCGTCACGGCGGCCGTGACGTGGAACGTCGGCTCGCCCGGGGCGAGGCGATCGAGGAACCACAAGGCCCTCTGGGCAAACGAGGCCGGGACCCTCCGGCCTCGATCGACCCGCTCGATCGCCGGTCCGTCGCCGGCCCGAGAGCCTCGCTCCAGCCGTTCGGCCAGCGCGGCGACGGTCGTGGCCTCGAACAGGGCCCGCACGGGGAGTTCGATCCCCCTGAGTTCGCGGAGCCGCGAGACGACCCGAGTGGCCAGCAACGAATGGCCGCCGAGCGCGAAGAAGTCGTCGAGGGCCCCGATGCGATCCCGCCCAAGGACCTCCGACCACGCCCTCGCCACGGCCTCTTCCGCTTCGGTGCGGGGCGGGACGAAGACGACCTCGCGGACGTCGTCGGGCTCGGGCAAGGCCCGGCGATCCACCTTGCCGTGGGCCGTCAGAGGGATCGTCGTGAGCGCGAGGAAGGTCGAGGGGACCATGTAATCGGGCAAGCTCATCTTGAGCCATGCCCGCAGCTCGGACCCGCCCGGCGCCGGCTCGATCGCCGGGACGAGGTAGGCCGTCAAGCGCGTCTCATCGGGGGAGACTTCCCTCGGAACGACCACCGCCTCGGCCACCCCCGGATGCTTCGCCAACGCCGATTCGATCTCGCCGAGCTCGACGCGGAACCCGCGGATTTTCACCTGTTCATCGGCTCGTCCGAGATATTCGACCTCGCCGTCTGGGCGGCGGCGGGCCAGGTCGCCCGAACGATACATCCTCGCGCCGGGCTGGCGAGCGAACGGATCGGGGAGGAACCGCTCGGCCGTCAGCCCCGGGCGATTCAGATATCCTCGCGCCACCCCGGCGCCCCCGACGAAGATCTCGCCGGTCACCCCGGGAGGGACCGGCTTGAGCCACCGATCGAGCAGATACAGGCGCAAATCGGGGATCGGCCGGCCGATCGGGCTGGAGCCGGCGAAGGCGTCGAGGTCGCCTCGCGAGATCGGCCGATAGGTGACGTGGACCGTGGTTTCGGTGATCCCATACATGTTGATGATCTGTGGCGAGGCGTCGCCGTGGCGTTCGATCCAGGGCCGGAGCGACTGCAGCTCCAGGGCCTCGCCGCCGAAGATGACGAACCGGAGGGCCAGGTCGGCCGGCGAGCCGCCGGATTCGAGGTCGGTCCGGATCAATTGGCGGAAGGCCGAAGGGGTCTGGTTCAGGACCGTCACGCCCTCGTCGCGGAGCAGCTTGTGGAACGCCTCGGCCGACCGGCCGATGTCGAGCGGGACGACCACGAGCCGGCCTCCGTGGCGGAGGGCGCCCCAGATCTCCCAGACCGAGAAGTCGAAGGCGAACGAGTGGAACAGGGTCCAGACGTCGTCCGGCCCGAATCCGAACCACGGCTTCGTGGCCGTGAACAGCCGGGAGACGTTCGCATGGGTGACCGGGACGCCTTTGGGACGCCCGGTCGATCCCGAGGTGTAGATCACATACGCGAGGTCTTCGGGTCGAGACGCGATCACCGGGGGCGATGCCATGCTCGGTGCGTCGTCCAGCCAGACCACCTTCGCCTCGTGCTGGGGCATCCGGTCTTTCAGCGATGGGTCGGCGAGGAGGACCGGCACGGCCGAGTCTTCCAGGACCATGCCGACCCGTTCCGACGGATAGATCGGGTCGAGTGGCACATAGGCGCCCCCGGCCTTGAGGATGCCGAGGATGCCGACGACCATCCTCGCCGACCTCTCGGCGAAGAGGCCGACGAGCGAGCCGGGACCGATGCCGAGCTCGACCAGGCGATGGGCCACGGAGTTGGCCCGGGCGTCGAGCTCGGCGTAGGAGATCGAGGCGCCGCCGAACGTGAGCGCCGGGGCGTCGGGCCGGCGCGTAACCTGGGTCTCGAACGAGCGGTGGAGGCACTCGGGCCTGGCTCTCCTCGAGCCATCCTTGAGGCGACGTTCGAGGAGCGAGGGGGCGTCGTCGTTCGGCCGGTCGGGGGCCCGGCGGGCGGTGCTAGTCATCGATCGGGAGGTCCTCGGGAGATAGGGTCGAGAGCATCTCGTCGAGCTCCTCGTCGGTCAGCCCGTCGAGGACGGCCGGGGACTCCTCCTCGCCCCACGAGCCGAGCATCCTCCGCGTCTCCTCCTCGCTCAGCATCGTCAGTTCTCCGATCGCGCCGTCGGGCTGGGCCACGATCGATTCCAGGAGCCTCCGGAAGTGGCCGAGCATCCGGTCGATGGTCGCCGGGTCGAACAGATCGGAGGCGTACTCCATCCTCGCCACGGGCCCGCGCTCGTCCTCGGAGACCGACAGCGTGAGGTCGAACTTCGCCGTACCGCTATCGATGTCCATCGGCGAGAGCGTCAACTCGGGCGATTCCAGCGGCGGCATCGGGGCGTTCTGGAGGACGAACATGACCTGGAACAGCGGCGTCCGGCTCGGGTCCCGGGCCGGGTGCAAGACGCCGACGAGGCCATCGAACGGGAGGTCTTGATGGGCGTAGGCGCCCAGCGCCTCGCGACGGACCCTCGCCAGGAGCTCGCGGAAGCTCGGCTCGCCGGTGACGTTCGCCCGAAGCACCAGGGTGTTGACGAAGAAGCCGATCAGGTTTTCCGTCTCCGAGCGGTTCCGCCCGGCGATCGGCGAACCGACGGCGAAATCGTCCTGGCCGCTATAGCGATGGAGCAAGACCTGGAAGGCGGCCAACAGCGTCATGAACGGCGTGGCGCCCTCGCTCCTCGACAGCGATCGGACGCCGTCCATCAACTCCTTCGACAGGGCCGACGCGCGGATTCCGCCCCGCTGAGAGAGGATCGCCGGCCTCGGCCGATCGGTCGGAACCTCCAGGGCCGGGACGCCGGAGAGCCGGCCGGTCCAGTAGTCGAGTTGCTTCCGGAGGACGTCTCCCCGGAGCCAGTCGCGTTGCCACGCGGCGAAGTCGGCATATTGAAGGGGCGAGTCGGGCAGGGGCGACGGCTCCCCTCGTCGGAAGGCATCATAGAGGGCGGCCACCTCGCGGATCAGGACGCCGATCGACCAGCCGTCGGAGGCGATGTGGTGCATCGTCACCAGAGCCACGTTCTCGCGATCGGCCAGCTTCAAGAGCCGGGCGCGGAGCATCGGTCCCTTCGACAGGTCGAATGGCCGGCGGGCCTCGTCCGCCAGCCTTCGGAGGACCTCCCCGTCTCGATCCGCCTCCGGCACGGCCGAGAGGTCGTCAATCGGCAGGGGGAAATCGCCGGCCTGGACGATGACCTGGAACGGCACGCCGCCCCGGGCCTCGAACGTGGTGCGGAGGACCTCATGACGGCGGACGATTTCGCCCAGGGCCGTCTCCAGCGCCGAAACGTCGAGATCGCCGGAGAGCCGGACGGCCGTGGGGATGTTGTACGTCGCGCGGCCCGGCTCCAACTGGTCGAGGAACCACAATCGTTGCTGAGCGAACGAGGAAGGCAGAGGACCGTCTCGCGACACCCGGGCGATCGCCGGGGCGTTCAGGCCGGTCCCGGCGGTCAACTCCTTCTCGATCAGGCGGCCGAGGCTGGCGACCGTGGCGTTGTCGAGGAAATCCTTGAGCGACGGCTCCACCGCGAACACGTCGCGGAGCCTCGCCAGAAGCTGCGTTGCGAACAGCGAATGGCCGCCGAGCTCGAAGAAGTTGTCGAAGATGCCCACGCGATCGACGCCCAGGAGCTCGGCCCACATCCCGACCAGCGCCGCCTCGATCGGCCCCCGGGGCGGCACATAGGCGGCGGCCGTCGGCCCCCGGGATGCCGACGGGTCGGGCAGGGCATTGCGATCGACCTTGCCGTTGGGCGTCAGGGGCAACGCATCGAGGATCACGAACGCCGAGGGGACCATGTATTCCGGGAGCGACTCCGCCAGTACCGAGCGGATCTCGGCGAAGTTCGGCGCGGCGTCGGGTCGAGGGACGAGGTAGGCGACCAGCCGTTTCTCTCCCATCGCGTCGTCTCGGGCGGAGACCACGGCCTGGGCCACGCCGTCGCGACCGGCCAGCGCGGCCTCGATCTCCCCGAGCTCGACCCGGAATCCCCGGATCTTGACCTGATGATCCGACCGGCCGAGGCATTCGAGCGAGCCATCGGGCCGCCACCGGGCCATGTCGCCGGTGCGGTAGAGCCGGCCTCCCGGCGTCGCGGCGAACGGGTCGGGCCCGAACCGCTCGGCCGTGAATCCCGGCCGGTTCAGGTAGCCGCGAGCCAGGCCGGCGCCTCCGATGAACAGCTCGCCGGCCACGCCCATCGGCACCGGGCGGAACCGGCCGTCGAGGACGTACATTTGCGTCTTCGGGATCGGTCGACCGATCGTGACCGGCCCCTCGCCCGGCTCAACCTTCGCCGCCGACGACCAGATGGTCGTCTCCGTCGGTCCGTACAGGTTCCACAGGGCCCGTCCCTTCGGCAACAGTCGATCGGCGAGGTCTCTCGGCAGCGCCTCTCCTCCGCAGAGGATGGATAGCTCGGGACGGCCGGTCCACCCGCCTTCAAGCAAGAGCCGCCAGGTCGCTGGGGTGGCCTGCATCATTCCGATCCGGTCGCGTTCGAGCCGGGCGATCAGGCGGGGGGCGTCGGCCGCCTCCTCGCGAGAGGCGATCTCCACCTTCGCGCCGACGGTGAGAGGCAAATACATCTCCAGGGCCGCGATGTCGAACGAGAGCGTGGTCACCGCGAGTAGCGTGTCGGCGGCCGAAGGAGTCAGGATCTCCCGCATCCCCTTCAGGAAGTCCCTCAGAGACCCGTGCTCGACCATCACGCCCTTCGGCTTGCCCGTCGAGCCCGAGGTGTAGATCACATAAGCAAGGTTGTTCGCCTTCGCCCCTCCGGGCAGATTTTCGACGGAGAATTCGCCCAGGCCGTCCCAGTCCGAGTCGAGCCTGACGACGTCCCGGCCCTCGATTGGCAGCGATTCGAGGAGGGCGGTCTCGGTCACGAGGATCTTGGCCTCGGAGTCGTCGAGCATGAAGGCCAGGCGGTCCGGCGGGTAGATCGGGTCGAGCGGGACGTACGCGCCTCCCGCCTTGAGAATCCCGAGCAACCCCACCATCATCGACGCCGACCGGCCGACGAACAGCCCGACGAGCGTCTCCGGGCCGACGCCTCGCTGACGGAGGAGCCGGGCGAGTCGATTCGACCGCTCGTTCAGCTCGCGATAGCTCAGCGAGGCCTGGCCGTCGGAGACGGCCGGAGCGTCGGGCGATCTTGCCGCCTGGGCTTCGATCGCGCGATGGACCAGCGCCTCGGCGGTCCCGGAGGCTTTTTTCTCCCTGAGCAGCCGGGCGACGAGGGCACGCTTCTCGTCCGGCGTCATCTCGGAGGTCGGCTTGGTGATCTGACTCACGTCTCGGTCCCCGATTCGAGGAGGCGTTCGATCAAGGCATCGAGCTCCGGCCGAAAGCCGGGCCGTGGCGTCGGCATCCGCCGTGCCGGGGGCGCTCCAACGCCCCAGTTGCTCGCGCTCCGCCTCGGTCATCATGGAGAGGTCGCCGACCCGGCGGTGCGGGTCGGCGGCGAGGGATTCCAGCAGGATCTTGAGGTGGCCGAGCATCCGCCCGACCCCCTCGGCGTCGGCTTCCCGCGGGTCGAACCCGAGTCGCAGGCCGAGCCCGTCGCCGGGGACGACCGTCAGGGTCAACGGATAATGCGTCATCTCCAGCACCCGGGCGTCCCGGACCCCCAGTCCTCCCGCGTTCGCCTTCAGGGCCTCGTCGATCGGGAAGTTCTCGAAGACGACGACGCTCCGATAGAGAGGGCGGCCACGGTGGACATCACTCCACGTTTGAACACTCACCGGCGGGCTGAATTCGTGGGGCAGGCGCTCGACCTGCGCCCGTTGCAAGGCCCGGAGCCACTCGACGGCCGGCGCGTCCTCGTCGATCCTAACGCGCAAGGGGATCGTATTGATGAACATGCCCACCATCGTTTCGACGCCGGGGAGGTCCGCCGGTCGTCCTGCAACCGCCGCGCCAAAGACCACGTCCCCCCGGCCGGAATAGCGGCCCAGGACGATGGCCCAGGCCCCCTGCGCGATCGTGCTGAGGGTGATCCGCTCGGCTCGGGCGAGGCTTTCGAGGACCTTCGTCGTCTCGGGATCCAGCACCGACGCCTCCTCGGGGAGGCCGATCGCCTCGGCCGGGGCCGACGGACCCTCGATCCCCAGCGGAGTTGGCTCCACGAACCCCGAGAGGGTACGTCTCCAGAAGGCTTCCGAGGCCGAAGAATCCCGAGTCCCGAGCCAGGCGAGGAAATCCCGGAACGGCCGGGCCCGCGGCAATTCGGCCGAGCGGCGCCTCTCGGCGATGGCCAGGACCTCGCCGAGCAGGATCGGCAGGCACCAGCCATCGACGATCATGTGATGAAAGCTCCACACCAGCCGGATACCCTCCTCGCCCGAGCGGATGAGCGTCAGGCGGAGCAACGGCGCGAGCGTGGGGACGAATCCGATGGAGCGGTCCCGGGCGAGGAACGCTTCGAGCCGATCGGCCCTCTCGGCGTCCGGGACGAGGTCCCAGTCGAGCCGATCGACGGGCAGCTCGGCCTCTCGAAAGACGACCTGGACCGGCCGATCGGTCTCGGCCCATCGGATCGCGGTCCGCAGCGCGGGGTGACGAGAGACGACCGTTTTCCAGGCGTCAACGAGGGCCTCCTCGTCGATCGTCCGGGGCAGGAGGCAGGTGAACTGGTCGATGTAGACGCCTGGCCGGTCGTCGTGGATCGAGTGGAAGAGCATGCCTTCCTGGACCGGCGAGAGCGGATAGGCGTCTTCGAGCGCCGGATCTTCGGCGAGGAGCCGATCCCTCAAGTGGGGGTCGGGATGGGGGAATTCCAAGGGCCCGCCCGGCCGATCGATCCGGGAGGCCGAGGCGGCGAGCCCGGCCACGGTCGGAAAGCGATACAGCTGAGAAGGCTTCAGGTCCAGCCCGGCGGACCTCGCCCGAGAGACGATCTGGATGCCGCGGATCGAGTCCATCCCGAGGCCGAACAGGTCGTCCTCGACGTCGACATCCGCCACGCCGAGCACCTCGGCCACGATGGCCGCCAGGACCGCCTCGGCCGGGTCGCGAGGGCCGAGACCCAACCGGCGCGATCGGCTTCCCGAAACAACGCTGGGCGCCGGGAGGAGACGACGATCGACCTTGCCATTGGCCGAGATCGGCAGCGAATCCAGGACCATCAACGACGAGGGGACCATCGGCTCGGGGAGGCGATCGCGGAGTTCCCGACGGAGGGCGTCGAGGTCGATCGACTCTCCGACGATCGGGACGACGTACCCGGCGAGCCGGCCGTCGTCGCGGACCGTCGCCATCGCCGCCGAGATCCCGGGATGCGACCGCAAGGCCGCCTCGACCTCCGCCAGCTCGATCCGGTAGCCCCGGACCTTCACCTGATCGTCGCTTCGGCCGAGGAACTCGATGTCGCCCGAGGCCAGCCACCTCGCCCGATCGCCGGTGCGGAAGAGTCGCGCCCGGGCTCGGCCGAGAACGGGTCGCGGATGAACCGCTCGGCCGTCAGCTCGGGCTGGTTCCAGTACCCTCTCGCCACTCCGGGGCCGCCGACGAAAAGCTCGCCCAAGGCCCCGATCGGCACCGGCTCACGCCTCGCGTCGAGCACGTAAACGCGAGTTCCCGGCAACGGCCGGCCGATCGGCGCCACGGAACCGGCCGGTCTGTTGTCCAAAGAGCCTTCGAAAAACGTGCTATCGATCGTCGCTTCGGTCAATCCATACGAGTTCACGACCCGAGCCGTTCCGCCGAGGACTTGTCGGAACCTTTCGTGCGCACCGCATCGCCAGAGGTCCGAACCGACCGCGACGAGCTTCAGCGGCCCCAGTCGTCGGCCGGTTCGTTCGAGGAAATCGACCAGCGGCTCGGCCACGGCCGGGACGAATTCGGCGAATTCGATCCGCTCGCGAACGATCAGATCGGCGAGTGCCTCGGGGTCGAGCAGGACGTCCCTCGGGCAAGAGACGAGGCACCCGCCCGAGGCCAGGGCGCGGACCCAATCGCCGGTGAAGACGTCGAAGGCGCCTCCGGCCATCTGGAGATGGCGCCTCGGGCCGTCGGCGAGGCGGTACGCCTCTTCCCAGGCCCGGAAGGCGTGGGCGAGGCTCTCATGCTCCACCATCACGCCCTTGGGCCGGCCCGACGAGCCCGAGGTGAAGATCACGTAAGCGAGATGCCTCGGCTCGGCGCTCCCGGCAGGAGGTTCGCAGGGTTGCGACTCGATCGCGAGGCGGTCGGCTTCCAGGTGGACGACCCGGCCGAGGAAGCCTCCGAGTCGGTCACTCGACGCCCTCTCCACGATCGCCGCGACGGGCCGGCTCTGGTCGAGGACGTCCGCCCAGCGCGTCGGCGGATGCTCCGGGTCGAGCGGCACATACGCTCCTCCGGCCTTCAAAACGGCCAGGATCGCCACCAGAGCTCCCGGCGTTCTTCCCGCCTCGACGGCCACGAGCTTTTCCGGCTCGACGCCGAGGGTCTTCAGGTGGTTGGCCAGTCGGTTCGCCCGGGAATTAAGCTCGCCGAACGAGATTCGGAGATCGCCGAAGACCAGCGCCTCGGCATCGGGGGTCGCCAGGGCGTGGGCCTCGACCAGCTCGTGAAC
Source organism: uncultured Planctomycetota bacterium (assembly GCA_963737655.1). Taxonomy (GTDB): domain Bacteria; phylum Planctomycetota; class Planctomycetia; order Isosphaerales; family Isosphaeraceae; genus JAQGHR01. The sequence continues at coordinate 2,237,900 of CAVTTN010000002.1, forward strand.
CAGCCGGCGATCGGCCGCCTGTTGAGACCGCCTGCTCCACGTATCGAGGAGTAAGTTACGCTCGGAATCCGGTAGGATTGGCAATGACGAGACGCGGCAATTCGGGTTCGTCGCGATTCCCCGCAGGAGGGCCTGATAGCTCCCTAGCAGGCGATCGGCGGTGGCCGGATCGTAAAGGTCGGAGTTGTATTCGAGGGCCAGGGCAAGGCGGTCGCCGTCGAGCGCGGCCGAAAGAGTCAGGTCAAAGAGAGCACCGTCTCGGGCCAGAGGGATGGCCTCCAGAGCGAGGCCGCCGAGAGTCATCCTCGCCCCTTCGCCGAGGGTGGAGAACGGCGTCAGCCCTTCGGAATCGAGCCGGTGGGCTTTTTGATAGATAAACATTGCCTGGAAGATGGCCGATCGGCTCGGATCGGGCGTCGGGGCCAGGCGGCGGACGACCTCGGGGAACGGGAACTCGGCATGTTCCAGGGCGTCGCGGACGACCTCTTTCATCCGTTCGAGCCATCGGGCGAAGGTCGGGTCGTCGGCGAGGTCCGCCCGCATCGGCACCAGGTTGACGCAGTATCCGACGAGGCCCTCCAACCCCGGCCGACCTCGCCCCGCCACGGGCGAGCCCACGATCACGTCGGTCTGGCCGGAAAGCCGCGCCAACAGGGCCGAGAACGCCGAGAGCAGCGTCGAGTAGAGGCTCGCCCCGCTCGATTCGGCGAGGGCCACGATCGCTCGTGTGAGCGTGGAATCCAGCGAGATCGTGCGAGTCCCGCCGCGCTCGCCCAGGACGGCCGGACGCGGTCGGTCGGTCGGCAGTTCGAGGACGGGCAACGGGTCGCCGAGCCGCTCCTTCCAGAACGACCAGAGCCGATCTCCCTCGGCTCCTTCCACCAATCGCCTCTGCCATCGGGCGAAGTCGGTATACGAGACCGGCAACGGCCCGAGCCTCGCCGGCTCGCCCGAGACGATCTCGCGGTACAGCCGACCCAGCTCGTCCAGCATCACCGCGACCGACCAGAAGTCGCCCACGATGTGGTGGAGCGCCAGCAAGAGATACGATTCCTCATCCGATCGCGTGAACAGAGCGACACGAAGCAACGGGTCGGCAGCGAGGTCGAATGGGCGATTGGATTGTTGGTCGAGATTCTCGCGGATTGCCCGATCCGAGAGCGCGGACACGTCTTCGATCGAGAATCCGAGATCGCGATCCGGAACGACCCGCTGGACGGGCAAGCCGTTCTCAATGGGGAAGCTCGTCCTCAAGGCGGGGTGGCGGACGACGAGGCGGCGGAGGGCGTCGCGAAGGGCCGGGACGTCGATCCGCGAGCGAATCCGGGCCGCGCCGGCGATCGTGTGCGCGGCGCCCTCGGGATTCACGTGCTGGAGAAACCACAGGGCCTGCTGGCCCGGCGCGAGCGGATGATCGCCGGGAACGTCGCCGGTGGCCTCGATGGCCTCGGCCGCGGGCCCGCCCACCTTCGGGAGCAATTCATCGGCGATCTCGGCCAGGCTCGGGCCCTTCATGAGGCTCGCCAGGGGGATCCCCAGCCCGAGCCTCTCTTCCACGCCCGCGCGGAACTCCATCGCCATCAGCGAATCGAGCCCGAGAGACAGGAGAGGCCGGTCGGTGTCGATCCGCTCCGGGGCGAGTTTCAGGACGTCCGCCAGGGTCTCGCGGACCTCGCCGAGGATTCGGTCGCGGAGCTGGGCCGGCGGGACGGTGGTCAGGTCGAGAGCCGCTTTCGAGGGCCGCCGGTCGATCGGCCTAGCCTCGTCGATCGAGTCGAACAAGGGGCGGAGGCCGGTCGTCCCATGAAGCGTCTTGAGGGTCGGCCAATCGACGTCCGCGACGATCGCCCCGGCCGATCCCGAGGCGAGTAACGCGTCGAAGGCGGCCAGGGCGCGGGGTCCGTCGAGCGAGCGGAGTCCGAGCAATCCCAGCGTTCGCGTCTCCTCGGCCGCCATGCCCGATCCGCTCCACGGGCCCCAGCCGATGGAGAGGCCCGGGAGGCCGAACGAGCGTCGGCGATGAACGACCGCGTCGAGGGCCGCGTTCGCCGCCGAATAGGCCGCGGACCTCGCGGCGCCGATCGTGGCGGTGATCGAGGAGAACGCGACGAAGAAGTCGATGGGCAAGGATCGCGAAAGCTCATCGAGCAGGATCGCGCCGACCGCCTTGGGCCGGGCGATTTCGAGGAGATCCTCGGCCGAAAGGGCGACGGTCGGCCCCGGCCGGACGAGGCCCGCCGCATGAACGATCCCCCGAATCGGCGGAAGGGTCCTTGCGAGTTCGGAGAAGAGGCGACCCATCGCGTCGCGGTCGGCGCAGTCGGCCGGGGCGATCATGACCGTCACGCCGATGGCTTCCAGCTCGCGGACCCTGGCGACGGCCGGATGATCGGCCATCGCATCCCAGAGCGACCGATCGGGCAGCCCGCGACGGCCGACCAGCACCAACCGCTTGGCCCCGCGATCGGCCAGCCTCCGGGCGACCTTCAATCCCAGGGCACCGAGACCGCCGGTGATCAGATACGTCCCGTCGGGCCGGAGCGCGGGGACCGCATCGCCGGTCGAGGTCCGCATGAGCCGGGCCACCGACCTCCGGCCGTCTCGGAAGGCAATCTGGTCTTCCCCGTCGGGATGAGTGATCTCTTCAAGGATCGCGGCGGAATCCAGCGAATCCGGGTCCGCGTCGATCAAACCGCCCCACACTTGAGGGAATTCCAACGCGATCGATCGACCCAGGCCCCAGAGGGGCACGCCGGCGATCGTCGGCGATTCCGATCCGATCGGCTGTGCGCCGTGAGTCACGATCCAGAGCCTTGGGGGAGAGGGGCGATCGGTCGACGCCAGGCGCCGGATCAGGTCGAGCAGGCGGTTGCCCTGGCGATGATAAGACGCCTCGAAATCCTCAACCTCCCCGGCAGGGTCGGCCAGGAGGATCACGGCCCGGCAGCCTGCGAGGTCCATCTCCGAGGGCCGATCCTCGCCGATGAATGCCTCGCACGAGGCCCCTCGGGCGCGAAGCCCTCGGGCCAGCGATTCGAGGGCCTCTCCACTCACTCCGGCCGAGATCACCCATCGGCCTTCGAGGAGGGAGGTTCCGTTGCGGCTGGCCCGTTCTTTGGAGGTCCAGGTGAGTTCATAGACGAGGGAAGAAACGTCCGGCGCGGGGGCGACGGCTTCTGGGACGAGCTTCCGGGTCGGCGGCGTCTCGATCCAGAACCGCTCATGCTTCCACGGGTAGCGCGGCAGCCGGACGAATCGGTCCGACGGGTTCACCCTCGCCCATTCGGGCCGGAATCCCTTCCGGTAGAGGGCGCCGAGCGAGTCGAGGAGGGCGGCGCGGCCGTCCTTTCCGCGACGGATCGAGCCGAGGGCCTCGCCTTCTCGTCCGAGCTTCCGCAACGTCTGCTCGATCGATCCGACCAGGACCGGCCTCGGGCCGATTTCGAGGAAGACGCGGTGATCGGATCCCGCCAGCGCTTCCACCGCGTCCGAGAACCGCACCGGTTCGCGGAGGTTTCGGGCCCAGTACGTCGCGTCGAGAGTCCGGCCGTCGATCTCGCGGCCGGTGACGGTCGAGATCATCGGGATGGACGTCTCGCGGGCGGAGATCGCGCCCAGGGCCTCGGCCAGCACCTTGGCGACCGGGTCCATCCGCGGGCTGTGGAAGGCGAAATCGACGTCGAGCATCCGGGCGAATACCTGGCGCTCGCCCAGGGCTGCGACCACCTCGCCCACGGCCGACGAATCGCCCGAGAGCGTGAACGACCGAGGGCCATTCCTCGCCGCGACGAACAGGCGATCCTCGCGACCCCGCAGGACCTCGTCGACCCCGGCCTCGTCCAGATCGACGGCCGCCGTCCGCCCCCGCCCGGCGACCCTGGCCAGCAGAGCCCCGCGAAGACGGACGATCCGGCAGGCGTCTTCCAGCCCGATCGCTCCCGAGACGTGCGCCGCCGAGACCTCTCCCAGGCTATGCCCCGTGACCGAATCGGGCACGATCCCCCACGATTTCCACAGGGAGGCCAGGCCGACCTGGATCGCGAAATGGACCGGCTGGGCGATCGACGAATCGGACAGGTCGGCGTCTTCGTCGGCGATGGCGTCGAGGACCGACGGGCCGTCGTCGGCCCGGAAGACCGCGTCGCATCGTTCGATCGTGGCGCGGAACACGGGCTCAACCAGGAGGTCGCGGCCGGCCCCGGCCCACAGGGCGCCCTGGCCCGAGAAGACGATGGCCAATCGAGGCGGGCCCGACGGCCTCGCCTTCTCCACCTTCGGGCCCGTCCCATCCAGGAACGCGGAGAGTGCCGCGATCGCCTTCGTCCGGTCGTCGACGACGATCGCCAATCGGTGATCGTGATGCCCTCGTCTCGCGCCGGCCGTGGCGGCGATCGCGGCGAGCGATCCATTCTCGGTCGCCGAAGTCAATAAATCCCGATAGGAACGGGCCAGAGAGAGTAAGGAGTCCGGGTCTCGGGCCGAGATCGGCAGGAGGACGGCCCGTCCGTCGGCCGGCGTGTCGGTCGCCGTGCGATCGGGTGAGGATTGGACGATCATGTGGGCATTCGTCCCGCCGAATCCGAACGCACTGACCCCGGCGGTCCGGGGGCGTCCGGGATCGGGCCAGGATTCGGCCTCACGAGCCACTCGGATCGGCAAGCGGTCGAATGGGATGAGGGGGTTCGGGGTCTCCAGGTGGAGGCTCGGCGGGATCATCCCGCGATTCACGGACAAAGCGGTTTTGATGAGTCCGGCCACTCCGGCGGCGGCTTCGAGGTGGCCGAAATTCGTCTTCACCGAGCCGATGGGGCAGGGGGAGTTCCGGCCCAGCCCCAGGGCGTTTCCCAGGGCGAGGGCCTCGATCGGGTCGCCCAGGAGGGTGCCGGTCCCGTGGGCCTCGACGTAGCCGATCGCGTCGGGTTCGAGGCCGGATCGCCTCAGGGCCTCGCCGATCGCGGCTTCCTGAGCCTTGCCGTTGGGGGCGGTCAGGCCGTTGGATCGGCCGTCCTGGTTCACGGCCGAGCCGAGGATCGTGGCGACGATCGGGTCGCCGTCCCGGAGGGCGTCGGAGTGCCGTTTCAGGACGACGATCCCCGCCCCTTCGCCCCGGGAGTAGCCGTCGGCCGAGGCGTCGAATGCCTTGCACCGGCCGTCGGGCGAGAGGAAGCCGGCTCGCGAGAACTGCGCGGTGAGTTCGGCCGAGAGTATGAGGTTCGCCCCTCCGGCTAGGCACATCGAGCTCTCGCCCCGCCTGAGGCTCTCGCAGGCGAGGTGGACGGCCACCAAGGACGACGAGCAGGCCGAATCGACGGCCAGGCTCGGCCCTCGGAAGTCGAACGCGAAGGAGATCCGGTTCGACGCGATGCTCGCCGCATTGCCTGTCAGCGCGTGGGCGTCGGCCGTTCCGGGCGCATCGCGGATCAAGGCGCCGTAATCGTTCGTCGAGAGGCCGACGAAGACACCCACGGCCGAACCGGCGAGCCTCTCGGGAGCCTGTCCGGCGTCTTCGAGCGCCTCCCAGGCCACTTCGAGGAGGATTCGTTGCTGGGGGTCCATCCGCTCGGCCTCGCGAGGGGCGATGCCGAAGAACGCGGCGTCGAACTCGTCCACGCGGTCGAGAAAACCGCCCCGGCGAGGGGTCGCAGGGTCCGAATCGCGGGAATTCCGCTCGCTGGAGGTGTCTCGACCCTCGATCAGGAGATCCCAGAACGCCTCCGGGCCGCTCGCGCCGGGGAACCGGCAGCCGATTCCCAGAATGGCAATGGGCTCGGTGGTTGGGGCCGGGATTTCCCGCAACGGCTCCGCGTCCTCTCCAGAGAGGAACCGCGAGAGGGCCTCGATGGTGGGATATTCATAGATGAGCGTCGGCGAGAGCGATCGGCCAAGCCGCGTTTCCAGCTCCCCGGCCAGCTCGACCGCCCGTAGCGACCCAAGGCCGAACCGAGAGAACGGCGCCCGGACGTCGATGTCGGCCGGATCGATCCCCAGGGGCCCCGCGAGCTTCCCTGCCAGCCAGCCCGCGATCTCGCCGGCCGTCGTCCGCGGGATCTGATGCCCATGGGAACCGTTCTTCGACGCTTCAAGAACCGATCCCTCCGGGCGGGTCCAGCGGGCCGCTTCGTCCAATGTCCCGGCCACGAACGCGGCTCGGCAGGCGAGCCGGCGGACCTTGCCGCTCGATGTCCTCGGCAAGCTCATCGGCCGGATCAGGACGACGGCCGAGAGATCGATGTCATGCTCCTCGGCCACGGACTGGCGGAGCGCTCGCAGAACCCCCGGAGCATCCTCGCCGCGCCGGGACCGCTCGACCTCGGCGACGATCACGACCTGCTCGCCAGCCTCGTCGAGCGCGAACGCCGCCGCCCCGTCCGGATTCAGGGCGGGACTGCTGTCGGAGGCCGTTCGTTCGAGGTCTTGGGGATAAACGTTCCGGCCCCGGACGATGATGAGGTCCTTCCGCCGGCCGGTCACGAACAGCTCCCCCTCGCGGAGGAACCCGAGGTCTCCGGTTCGGAGGTAGGTTTCCTCGCCTCCGCCGACGATCCTCGCCTCGAATCCCTCGGCTTGACCCCAGTAGCCCTTCGCCACGCTCGGGCCCGAGACCCAGATTTCGCCTTCGTCGGCCTCCGATCGCGGCCGGAGCGTCTCGGGATCCACGATCTGGAGCGAAAACCCCGGGGCGGCCGGCCCGCTTGAGGCGATCGGCCGTCCGGCCCGTTCGATGACCGTTGGCGCTCCGCCGGAGACCATCAACGTGGCCTCGGCCAGTCCGTAGCAGGCCAGGAACGCGTCGCGACGGAACCCGCGGGGCGCGAACGCGGCGGCGAATCGATCGAGCGTGTCGGCCCGGATCGGCTCGGCGCCGTTGAAGGCGACTTCCCAGGAGGAAAGGTCGAGCTCGGCCCTCTGCGCCTCGGGGATCTTTCGGCGCAGAGGTCATAGGCGAAGTTCGGGCCCCCGCTGATGGTGGCGCGATCGCGGGAGATCGCCTGGAGCCATCTCAACGGCCGTTGAAGGAACGCCGCCGGGGCGATCAGGGTGCTCGTTCCCCCACAATAGATCGTCTGCAACACGCCGCCGATCAGGCCCATGTCGTGATGGAGAGGCAGCCAGAAGACCCCCCGGCTCTCGCGATGGGAGCGGAACCGCCCCTGGATCGTCTTCGAGTTGTGGACGAGGTTCCCGTGAGAGACCATCACGCCCCTGGGTTCGCTGGTCGAGCCCGAGGTGAACTGAAGGAAGGCCAGGTCGTCGGGCGAGAGGGCCGGGGCGATCCACGAATCGGCCTTCGCGAGATCGAGGGCGTCGGTGGCGATTCGGGGGATCTCGGCGATCTCGGGTATCGGCTCGGCGAGGAGGGCGGAGGTCGTGAGCACGACCCGCGGAGCCACGGCCTCGATGATCGCCCGGAGCCGGGGGGATGGCCGATTCGGCCTCGGAGGCACCGCCGGGACGACCACGACGCCCGCATACAAGCCGCCGAAGAACGCCGATACGAACTCCAGACCCGGCGGGAAGACGAGCAACGCACGCTCGCCGGCCATCCCTCGATCGCGAAGGACGGCCGCCAGGGCCCGGGCCCGTCGGTCGAGTCCGCCGAAGGTCAGGGCCTCGGGCCGGTCGCCGTCGGTCTCGGCCCGGAAGGCCAGGACGGGGCGGTCCGGGTCGCGATCGGCCCATCTTCGCAGGATCGCGACGAACTCTCTCGGCCCGTCGCTCGGGTCGTCGGTGGGGTCCGTGCTCATCTCAGGCCGAGTCGCCCCCGCGGTCCCGGAGCGAGAGCGGCCTCATGTCGGTCCACGTCTCCTCCACAAACGCCAGGCACTCTTCGCGGGTCCCGCTCCGACCCGCCCCAGTCCAGCCGGGCGGTTCATCCGCCTCGGAGGGCCAGAGCGCGTATTGCCCCTCGCCGTTGACGACGACTTTCAGGACCCGGGCGCCCTCGACAGTTTCTCGGCTCATTGACCGTCACCTTCACAATCGGGGAGGCATCCTCGGGCGGAGGAGCAGGCTGGCGGAAGATCCCGGCGCGGAGCCAGCGACCGGCAAGCAAGTTCCGGTCCGACTCCTTGAGACCGTTCGGAACCAAGCGACGGCCTCGCACCGCCGTGCCCTCGCCCGAAAGGTCTGTATCTACTCTATAGTTGGGCAGGCAAGTGCAGGGCAGGCAGGAGAAACCTGGCCACTCCGTCTGGATCTCCTCGCGGCGAGACGCCGACAAGTCGTCCGTGAGCCGGTCCGGGCCCGATTCCTTCGAGGCGGAATGAGTTCGAGGGGTCGTTGCTCCGCGGGTGCGCCCGCAAACTCGCATGCAGGTCGCACATCTTCCCTGTCCGTTCTGTCCTGCCACCCTACTGACGACGGGCCCAGCCTGTCAAGTTCTCCCCCAATTGACATTCCCCGCGATGTCACTCTAGGGGGCTTCCGTTAGCGGTGCCAGATCGCTCGGCGCGCCCGCGATGAGGGCTAGGTCCTAAAATTTTCGGACGTGGCCTTGGCATCCACGAAGGAAATCGTTTAGGGTGGCACCATACGGCGTCCACCGATGTATTCTGGAATAGCTCTCCGAAGCAGAAAACCACGCAATTCGGCCTTGTCGAGCACGTCCGAAAACCGGGAATCGAGGACGAATCGTTCTCCGCGAAGCCAATCGCTTGATCGCAAGCGGTTTCGACGCATTCAAGGTCGTCTAACTAGACGCGAAGGGTCGCACCGGCCCGGGAGGCACGACCATGGCGGGGCGTTCCTTGTTCGGCCCGGTGTTCGCTTTCGAGAGCCTGACCATCCCCAGGCGCTGGCAGCTCTTCGCGGGGCGGGCCCTGTTCATCTCCGCCCTGCTCGTGGTGATGTCGCTTCTGTGGTGGCCTTTGGACCGTCTTGACGAGCAGGTTGGCCTTCAACAGTTGGCGGAGATCGGGCAGGAATTCTTCCGGTCGCTGCTGTACGTCCAGATGGCGGTGGTCCTCCTGACGGCCCCGGCGGCGACGGTCGGGGCGATCTGCGTGGACAAGGTCCGGGGGACGCTGTTCCACGTCTTCACGACCGACCTGACCGACCGCGAAATCGTCCTGGGGAAGCTCGGCCCTCGGCTCCTTTCGATCATCTCGCTGATCGCGTGTTCGGCCCCGGTGCTGTCGATCGGCGGGCTGCTGGGAGGGATCCCGTATGAGGCGATCGTGGCCCTCTTCCTCGTCTCGCTGGGGGTCGCGGCCCTGGGATGCTCCCTGGGCCTGCTGTTCTCGGCCTGGGCCCGAAAGCCGAGCCGGGCCCTGATCGCGGCGTACCTCGTCCTCGGCCTGTGGACGCTCGTGGCGCCGGCTTACATCGATTTCGACCGATCGTCCCCCGGTTCCGTGTCGCCCGAGGTTCTCCGGTTCCTGAGGCTGACAAACCCCTTCCTCGCCCCTCGGGCCTTGCTCGATCAGCCCGGACGCGTGAGCTTGCTTGCCCCCCTGGCCCTGATGCTAGGCCTATCGGGGCTGTCCGCCGCCATCGTGGGATGGGTCGTCTGTTCGCTTCGCAAGGTGGTGATCCGTCAAGCCGATCGCCGGGCCAGGCCGAAGAAGATCGGGGCCCCAGGCAAGCTCGTGATGCTCCTACCGGCCCCTCCGCTGGACAGCAATCCCATCCTCTGGCGGGAGTGGCACCGGAAGCGCCGAACACTGTGGGTCGGCCGGGCGTGGACCGTCTATGCCGTCTTGGCCCTGCTGGCCAGCGGCACGGCCATCTTCGCCTACTTCGACAATCCCTCCGGCATTGGCCCGGACACTCTGGCCGGGGCTATCAACGGCTTGAACGTGGCGATCGGCCTTCTCCTTCTGATGATCTCGGCCACGACCGCCCTGGCCGAGGAGCGCGATCGCGGCAGCCTCGACGTCGTCCTGACCACGCCCTTGCCTTCGAGGACGATCCTCTGGGGCAAGTGGTGGGGCACATTCGCCATGGTCCCCCGGATGGCAATCCTGCCGATCTGGGTCGGTGCCGCGCTGGCGATGGTCACCGGCGATCTCGGCGCCTTCCTCCTGATGGTCGGAATGATCCTCGCCTGTTCGGCCTCCGTCGTGAGCCTGGGCCTCCTTCTCGCGACCTGGGTCCCGAGGCTCTCTCGGGCGATCCTCCTCGGGGTCCTCCTCTATGTCCTGGGGTCGATCGGGCTGATCTTCATCCATGGCCTCTATTCGAGCCAGGCGACCCGCTCGTCGAATTTCACCTCCCAGGCCGTCTGGCAGATTTCCGGCCCGTCGAGCGTGGTCCGCGTCCAGGCGGGCAGAGGCCGATTCTCGGGCGGCACCGTCGTGTGGAGCCCGGCCGGGCGGCGGCAGGACGGCCCCCCGGACGTCGACTGGCTCCTGCTCGCCGGCCCGTACCATGGGATTGCCGAGACGACCCGATGGGCGGGGCGGCGTCCGAGGGCGATGGAACAGCTTCGACTGGCCGGGCCCGGAGCCGAGGACCTACCGGGTCGGCGAGGGCGTGGCGCCGGAAGCCGCCGTCTTCTGGATCGTGGCCCACCTCGCTGCCTCGATCCTCTTCCTGTTCGCGACCCTGACGACGTTCGACCGCTGCCTCGGCCGGGTCCGCTCCCGAAGGCCGAGCCGCCCCCGGACGACATGAGACGACCCGGGCGAACGTCCCGAATCCGCCGCTCTCGTCCCGAATTAAGACGGCTCGGTCAGTCCCCGGTGGTCCCGGCCGTGGCTACTTCCATGATCGCCTCCTCGGTCCACTCCGAGACGGGCCTAGCCGGGCTGAGGACTCCCCGACTCATCACCGCGATCCGGTCGCAGACGCCCAGGAGCTCCGGCAGGTACGAGCTGACCATCAGGACCGCCTTCCCTCGGCCCGCCAACTCGCCGATCATCCGATAGACCTCCGCCTTCGAGCCCACGTCGATCCCGCGGGTCGGCTCGTCCAGAAGGAGGACATCGGCCTCCTGATGAAGCAACCGGGCAATCGCCACCTTCTGCTGGTTCCCTCCCGAGAGTTCCCCAACGGCCTGGGAGACGCCTCTGGCCTGGACTCGCAACGCCGCCATCCATCTTGAGGCCTCCCTGCGCCTTGTTCGAAGGTCCAGCCAGCCCCAAGACGAATACGGGGCGAGTCGCGAATAGGTGAGGTTGTCCTCGATCGACCTGGCCAGCGCCAGCCCTTCTCCCTTACGGTCCTCGCTGAGCAGCCCCAAACCCTGGCCGATCCGCCCTCGGGGTGTCCCGCTCCCCGACGTCATCCCTCGGACCATGACTTGTCCCGCCCGAACCGGGTCGAGACCGAAAACCGCCCGCAACATCTCCGTCCGGCCCGCGCCGACCAGCCCGGCGATCCCGAGCACTTCCCCCCGTCTCAGGGTCAGGTCGGCCCGACGAGGCAAAGGGGAGCCGGCCAGCCCGCCGAGCTCCAGGATCGGCTCGCCCGGCGTTCTCGGCGATTTCGGAAACAACTCCGTGAGCTCGCGACCCACCATCGCCGTGATGATGGAAGCCAGAGACGTCCTCGCCATCGGCCCGCTCGCCACCGATCGGCCATCGCGGAGGACCGTGAACCTCTGCGATAAACGCCCAACCTCTTCCAAGAAGTGGCTGATGTAAACGATCGCCAGGCCCCGAGAACGAAGACGATCGATGACCTCGAACAGCCGAAGCGCATCCTTTTCGGTCAACGAGCTGGTGGGTTCGTCAAAGACGATCACCCGAGCGTCGGAAACCAGCGACCTCGCCACCTCGACGAGTTGCTGCGCCCCCACGCTGAGCTCTCCGGCCTTCATGTCCGGCCGGATGTCGGGATGTTCGAGGAGGTCGAGCGCCTCGGTCACCCTCCGCCGATGCTCCCTCCGGTCGATGACGCCGAACCGCGATCGCTCGCGGCCGAGCATCACGTTGGCCTCGACCGTCAGATGAGGGGCGACGGTCAATTCCTGGTAAATCATGGCCACGCCGAGCCGCCGGGCCTCTCTCGGGCCGCTCGGGGCATACGCGGCGCCCTCCAGGGTCATCGTTCCCGAATCCGGCCGATGGGCCCCGCTGAGCACCTTCATCAACGTGCTCTTGCCTGCCCCGTTCTCGCCGATCAGCGCATGGACTTCCCCCGCGAAAAGGTCCAGATCGACCCCATCCAGGGCCCGGCCCACGCCGAAGCTCTTGCGGACCCCTTTCATCACCAGCCGAGGCCCATTCATCGCTTCGCCAGGATCCCGGCCTCCCTGAGCGCCCGGAGCATCCCCGACGTCGCCGACTCGTTCGAGCAGAATACGCCGTCGATCTGCCCCCGATACCGGTTTACCAGGCTCTGAGCCGTCTTCTGGGCCGAATCGGAGGTCGCCCCCGCGTATTGATTGTTCGAGAGATAGGTGATCCCCGGATACTTCGCGATCGTGTCCTCGAACCCCTTCTCCCGCTGCTCGGTGCTCTCCGAGCCGACGGCATATCGCATCATGATGATCTTCCCTTGGCCGTCCAGGAGCTTCGCGAGCCTCTCGGCGGCCAGGCTGCCTCCGCGATAGTTATCGGTGGCCACGTAGCTGACGATCTTCGACGAGTTCAGCCCCGAATCGATGATGACCGCCGGGATGCCCGCCTCGATCGCCTTCTCCACCGGAGCCACAAGGGCCGTCGCGTCCAGAGGCGCCAGAACGATCCCATCCACCTGAGCTGCCACGGCGTTTTGCACGAGCTTGATCTGCTCCGTCCGGTCGTCCTCCTTCTGCGGACCCTGCCAGACGATCTCGACGTTACCCAGCCCCTCGGCCGCCTTCAGGGCCCCGGCGTGGATCGTCTTCCAGTGCTCGTGGGTCGTCCCCTTGGGGATCACCATCACTCGCCACTTCTTCGCCTTGCTGCCGGAAAGCGACGAATCGGCCGAATGTGGGACCTTCGGCGGGTTCAGGAGCGGCGCGATCTCCGCCGAGGTCATGTTCTCGGACGTGACCAGCAGCTCTCCCGTCGAGATCTTCGACTCGACGGCCTTCTTTTCCAGGGCATGGACGAGCGTCGTGACCGCCACTTGCCCCATCTTGTAAGGGTTCTGCACCACGATCCCCTGGAGCTGACCCTGGCGAAGGGCCTCGATCAGTGGAGGACTCGCATCGAACCCAACGAACTTCACCGCCCGAGGGGCCGGCTCCGGAGCCGACGTCGAACCTCCACATCCGGCTAGCACGACGAGACACCAAACCCAGGGACGACGCACGTTCGCCCTCCAGTCCGGCAAAGTTGGGATCGTAAAGTCAGGGAAGGGGCCTCATCGTAGAGATGCGGACTCGGGCCCGTCAACGAGCTGCTCCGACACCCATCCCCCATGAACCCCTCACCCAATCTCCACTTTTTCCGAGCCAGCCGCTTGACCTGGCCGATTCTCCGGGTATCATGACTCTCGCCGACGACGAAACGAACGCTTCGACGACGGCAAGCACGACGCGACGATCACCCGGGTTTCGAACCGGATCGGTTCTGGCGACGTACTTCACAGGCCGGGGTGACGAGCCTCTCACAAGGGCGAGTCAACCCGGCCACTGGCGTCCGGTCTCTTTGACAATTCGGCCGATCGCGAGATCGAATGACAAGCTCGAAGAGCTTGTGGACCCGTGAGGGAAGCCGGCGTGGGCCGCGCATCCGCCGGGGGCGTTTGGAATCACCTCTTCGGGGGCGATCCGGGCGTACCGGGGGGCGGTCAGCACGCCCCGGCCTCTCGAGAGAGAGTCCGGAGCGACCATCAGCACATCCTCGACCCATCGAGGAGCGACGGGGCGACTCCTCCTTCGCGAGAGGGAGGGGGCTACCCCGGAGCACATTTCGAAGGGTTTGATCCTGGCTCAGAATGAACGTTGGCGGCGTGGATTAGGCATGCAAGTCGGTCGCCCCGCAAGGGGCGAGGCGCAAGGGTGAGTAAGGCGACGGTAACCAACCCCCCGATTGGGCATAGCCGCGGGAAACTGCGGGTAATTCCCAGCGACGTCCGAAGGGGACATCCCCCTCGGACCAAAGGTGCGATTCCGTCGGGGGACGGGCTGTCGTGGTATCAGCTTGTTGGCGGGGTAACGGCCCACCAAGGCTGGGACGCCTACCGGGCGTGCGAGCGTGGCCCGGCACACTGGGACTGAGACACTGCCCAGACTCCTACGGGAGGCTGCAGTCGAGAATCTTCGGCAATGGGCGCCAGCCTGACCGAGCGACGCCGCGTGGAGGACGAAGGCCTTCGGGTTGTAAACTCCTGTCGAGGGGGAACAAGGTGGCGCGAAGAGCGTCGCTTGAGTGATCCCTGGAGGAAGCACGGGCTAAGTTCGTGCCAGCAGCCGCGGTAAGACGAACCGTGCGAACGTTATTCGGAATCACTGGGCTTAAAGCGCGTGTAGGCGGCCCGGCACGTCATCGGCTGAAATCCCCCGGCTCAACCGGGGAACGGGCCATGATACGACCGGGCTGGAGGGGGGTAGGGGAATCGGGAACTTCCGGTGGAGCGGTGAAATGCGTTGAGATCGGAAGGAACGCCCGCGGCGAAAGCGCGGTTCTGGACCCCACCTGACGCTGAGACGCGAAAGCCAGGGGAGCGAACGGGATTAGATACCCCGGTAGTCCTGGCCGTAAACCATGAGCACTGGGTAGGGGGCTCGCCGATGGGCTCCCTGCCGCAGCGAAAGCGTGAAGTGCTCCGCCTGGGGAGTATGGTCGCAAGGCTGAAACTCAAAGGAATTGACGGGGGCTCACACAAGCGGTGGAGTATGTGGCTTAATTCGAGGCTACGCGCAGAACCTTATCCCGGGCTTGACATGCACGGATTAGCCGGCGGAAACGTCGGTGAGGCCGCAAGGTACAACGTGCACAGGTGCTGCATGGCTGTCGTCAGCTCGTGCCGTGAGGTGTTGGGTTAAGTCCCGTAACGAGCGAAACCCCTGCCCCTAGTTGCCAGCACGTCATGGTGGGAACTCTAGGGGGACCGCCGGCGTTAAGCCGGAGGAAGGCGGGGATGACGTCAAGTCCTCATGGCCCTTATGCCCGGGGCTGCACACGTACTACAATGGGCCGGACAGAGCGTCGCCAGCGCGCAAGTGCAAGCTAATCGCAAAAACCGGCCCCCAGTTCGGATTGCGGGCTGCAACCCGCCCGCATGAAGCCGGAATCGCTAGTAATCGCGGATCAGCATGCCGCGGTGAATGGGTTCCTGAGCCTTGTACACACCGCCCGTCAAGCCACCAAAGCGGGGGGCATCCGAAGTCGCCGGAGTCGCGAGACAGGCGCCGAAGATGAAACCCGTGATGGGGACTAAGTCGTAACAAGGTAACCGTAGGGGAACCTGCGGTTGGATCACCTCCTTTCTAAGGACGATCGACCTCGGCCCGGGATCCTCGGATCTCGGTGACCGCATCGGCCCGCCCCTCCTCCTGCGGTGAGGGCGAGGCCTACGCCGGCTCCCCCCGCGGGTCCACGCGGAACGGACAGAGAGATCTTGCGATCGGCCGCATTGCGACCCCGTCTGCCCCTCCGGGCGCGGGCCGCGGCATCCCTCCCCGAGCGGGGGCGTGCCCCGGCCCCTGGCCGGCGGCCAGGCGTGCCGAGGAGGAATCCTCGGCCCGGCTTTTTGACAATTTGGCGTCGGTGACGAGACGAGACGAAGATTCGTCCGCCCCGGGATCGATCGGCCTCGGCCGAGGAATTCTGGGGCGGGACAGGGTCTAGGACAGGATAGGTTTCATCTCCTTGGATGCGACCCGCCCGGCCGCGAGGCCGCGCGGGGATCGTTACTCAGCGCCCCGTGGAGCGTCGCGAGACGCGCGGCGGGGCGGGGACATGCGACCATTCGTCGGCAGGCGCCGGAGACGGCGTCGGGTCGGCGTGGTCAAGCCCCCAAGGGCACGGGGGGGATGCCTAGGCGTCATCAGGAATCTGGGCGTGGAAGGCTGCGAAATGCCGGGGGAGCTGCCCAACGAGCGTCGATCCCGCGATGCCCAGCAAGACCCGGGGAACTGAAACATCTCAGTACCCGGAGGAACAGAAAGCAACCGCGACTCCCCTAGTAGCGGCGAGCGAACGGGGACCAGCCTAAACCGGGTGGGTCACCACCCGGGGTCGTGGGGTCCGCGTCATGGGATCCACAACGGTCAGCCGAAGCCCTCTGGAAAGAGGCACCGCAGCGGGTGAGAGTCCCGTAGGCGACGACCTTCGTGGCCCTAGCGGATACCCGAGTAGGGTCGGGCACGAGAAACCCGGCCTGAATCGTGGGGGACCCTCCCCAAAGGCTAAGCACTCGATGACGACCGATAGCGAACCCAGTAGGGCGACCGAACGGTGGGAAGAACCCCGATCAGGGGAGGACACTGAACCTGAAACCCCGTGCCTACGAGCGGTGGGAGCACAGTGGCTTTACGCCCGTGTGACCGCGTGCCTTTTGCATAATGATCCGGCGAGTTATCGCGCCCGGCGGGTTAACCCCTTCAGGGGGGGAGCCGCAGGGAAACCGAGTCTGAACAGGGCGAGTTGGTCGGGCGCGATAGACGCGAAACGAGGTGACCTACCCATGGGCAGGCTGAAGCCATCGTAACGGGTGGTGGAGGGCCGAACCCACCAGTGTTGAAAAACTGGGGGAGGACCCGTGGGGAGGAGTCAAAGTCTCATCAAACCTCGAGATAGCTCGTTCTCTCCGAAATGGCTTTAGGGCCAGCGTCGGGTGATAGTCCGCGGGGGTAGAGCGACGGAATTCGACAGGGGGGCTTCCCGCCTACCCTTCGAAACCCAACTCCGAATACCGCGGCCCGTATCCCGGCAGTCAGAGCGCGGGGGAGAAGCTTCGCGCTCCAGAGGGAAAGAACCCAGACCGCCGACCAAGGCCCCCAAGACGACGCTCAGTGGCAAAGGAAGTGGGATCGCCGTGACAGCCGGGATGTTGGCTTAGAAGCAGCCACCATTTCAAAAGTGCGTAACAGCTTACCGGTCGAGCCATCCCGCGCCGAAAATGACGGGGACTAAGCGTCGCGCCGCAGTCGCGGATTCGCAAGAATGGTAGGAGAGCGTTGCTGGGGCGTCGAAGCCGCACCGGCGAGGAGCGGTGGAGCGCCAGCAAGTGCGTATGCCGGAACGAGTAACGACAAGATGGGTGGGAAGCCCATCCGCCGAAAGCACAAGGTTTCCTGGGGAAGGTCAATCCGCCCAGGGTCAGTCGGGACCTAAGGCGAGGCCCAAGGGCGTAGCCGATGGGCACGCGGTTAATATTCCGCGACCCGAGGTGGAGGTTGATGGCAGCAGGACGCCGAGACGAGACGGATCGGGGCGCTAGACATCCCCGTCCCGCAAGGGCGACGGCACTTCGATCCGGAAGTCCGTCGACATCTCGGCCACGAAAAGCCGCTGCCGGACGACATCTCGGCCCGTACCGCAATCCGACACAGGTGTGCTAGGCGAGCATCCGAAGGCGTTCGGGAGAACCCTCGTGAAGGAACTCGGCAAAATGACCCCGTACCTTCGGTATAAGGGGTGCTCACGCCGCGAGGCGTGAGCCGCAGGAATCGGCTCTAGCGACTGTTTATCAAAAACACAGGACTCTGCCAACTCGCAAGAGGACGTATAGAGTCTGACGCCTGCTCGGTGTCGGTAGGTTAAGGGAGCCGGTGAGCGCGAGCGAAGCTGGCGACCGAAGCCCCGATAAACGGCGGCCGTAACTATGACGGTCCTAAGGTAGCGAAGTTCCTTGTCGGGTAAGTTCCGACCTGCATGAATGGCGTAACGACTGGAGCGCTGTCTCCACGAGGGACCCGGTGAAACTGTAGCCGTGGTGAAGATGCCACGTACCCGCGGTCAGACGGAAAGACCCCGTGAACCTTTACTGCAGGTTGGCACTGGCCCGACGTGCATTCTGTGTAGCATAGCTGGGAGGCCGCGATCCCCGGGCGCCAGCCCGGGGGGAGCCATCGGTGAAATACCAGCCTGAATGGACGTCGTGCCTCACCGGGAGGTATCCCCTCTCGGGACCGTGCTCATCGGGCAGTTTGACTGGGGCGGTCTCCTCCCAAATGGTAACGGAGGAGTGCAACGGTGCCCTCGGCCCGGTCGGCAATCGGGCAACGCGAGCGCAAACGTACAAGGGCGCCTGACTGCGAGTCCGATCGGACGAGCAGGGACGAAAGTCGGCGTTAGTGATCCTGCGGCTCCTCATGGAAGGGCCGTAGCTCAACGGATAAAAGGTACTCCGGGGATAACAGGCTGATCTCCCCCGAGCGTCCCTAGCGGCGGGGAGGTTTGGCACCTCGATGTCGGCTCATCGCATCCTGGGGCTGGAGAAGGTCCCAAGGGTTTGGCTGTTCGCCAATGAAAGCGGTACGCGAGCTGGGTTCAGACCGTCGTGAGACAGGTCGGTCCCTATCTGCCGTGGGCGGAGGAAGCTTGAGGAGCGTCTCCCCTAGTACGAGAGGATTGGGGAGGACCGACCGCTGGTGTGCCGGCTGTCCCGCTCGGGGCATCGCCGGGTAGCCAGGTCGGGACCGGATAAGCGCTGAAGGCATCTAAGCGCGAAGCCCCCTCCAAGACCAGGCTTCCATGTACGCAGTACAGAAGGCTCCTGGGAGACGACCAGGTCGATAGGCCGGGCGTGCACGGTCCGCGAGGATCGCAGCCGACCGGTCCTAACAGCCGAGCGGCTTGACCACCCCGACCCGCCGCCGCACGCCCCCCCAAAGGGCATGCGACGCGCCGGGCCGATCCGGTGGCCCAGGTCCCCGAGCAAAGATGGTAACGATCGCCGCATCCGGCGAGATGACGCCGTCCTGCCACGACCCATGCCGAATCGAATCGACGCCTCGTCACCGACGCGAGATTGCCGCGACCCGCGGGGCCCGACCGCCCCCGGGCCGCGTTCCCGGCGACCAGACCGGCGGGGCCACACCCGTTCCCATCCCGAACACGGCCGTTAAGCCCGCCGGGCCCATGATAGTGCCCAAGGCGCGAAAGTCGGTGATCGCCGGGATCCCCCAACACGCCCGCCCCGGAGACGAGACCCGTCTCCGGGGCGGGCGTCTCTACGCGCCTCGAGCGATGACGCCGGAGGATGGGTGATTGCGGAGGTTCTTCGCCTGAAGGCCGAGCGGGTCCGCCTCGCCGGAGATCACGCAGGGGTTGGGGATCGGGCGGACGTCGGTGACTGGGCGGATTGCTGTTGGACCGGCCGGGACCGGGGGAGGGCTGGGAATGCGTCCCGGCCCTACTCGTTCGGAGTGGCCCGGGGACCGTGCAGGGCGGTCCCCGGCACCAACGTGTCCATCGGTCGCGACATTTTCCGGAGGTGCTTTACCATACGCCTACAGTCGCGGCTCGCTCTTGAACCTTACTTGTCGCCGTCTTTTTGGGCGGCCTTCTTGTAGGTCTCGAGGCGGTCCTTCATGTCGGGGTCGGCGTTCTCGCCGGAGAGCTTGACGGCCCGTTCTTGGGCTTCGAGGGCCTTCTTGGCGTCGCCCGAGTCGTAGTATGCCTTGGCGAGAGTGTCGGCGATCGCGCCGTTCTTGCCTTCGGAGAGATCGTCAGCGCGCTTGGCAGCTTTCAGAGCGAGACTCAACGAGCTTGGGGTCGCGCTTGCCAGCGGCGGGATCGACGATCAGCCAGGCGACGTTGTTCAGGGCGTCGGCGTTGTCCTTGAAGGTGTCCTCGACGAGCTTCTTGCCAGTCTCGACGATCTTGTCGATGTCGGTACCCTTGCGGACCAGGAGCATGTACTTCTGGAGTCCGAGCATGGGAGCGAGGCTTGGCTCGTCGGCCATGATCTCGTCCATGGCCTTGAGCAGGGCGTCGGGGCCTCGCTGCTGGGCGGCGATCAGCCTCTGCTGGAGGAGCATCATCTTCTGCTCGCGGGCCTTCTCTTCCTTGGCCTCGGCGATGGCCGCCTTGATGTCGAACGAGCCGTCGGCGACCTTGGCCAGGACCTTATCCATGTTCATCGGGTGGCCGATCCAGACGATCTTGCCCTCGCCGTTGACGATGAACGCGGCGGGGATGCCATTCTGCTCGGCGGCGGCCATCCAGTTCTTGGACATCTTGCCCTCACCGCCGCCGGAAACGTCGTCCAGCGCGACGGCGTAATCCATCTTGTCGCCCATCTCCTTGACGAACGGCTTGACGGCGTCCTGGTCCTGCTCGGAGACGCTCACGCCGATGAACTTGATGTCCTTGTACTTCTTCTGGAGCTCGGTGAGGTGGGGGATCGAGGTCTTGCACGGGCCGCACCAGGTGGCCCAGAATTCCACGACGTAGACCTTCCCCTTCTCGAACGCCTTGACGGGTTCGCCCTTGACGAATTCCTTGACCTCGATCTTTGGGGCGGGGTCGCCGATTTTCAATTCCTGGGCCCGGGCCAGGGCGGGCGAAGCGGCGATCAGGACGATGGCCAGACGGGATGCGAGGGTCTTCGTCACGGAAGCGGCCTCCTAGGGTGAGTTGAAGGTGATTCGAGAGCCTGTGGGGGATTGTACGGCGGCGGCTGTGGCGGCCACAAGCGGTGGGATCGTGGGACCGAATCCGGAGCATGTTTGGTGCAATTCATGCACCCCCCGGGGGATTGCTTCGGCGAATGGGTTGTGGCACCCTGGCGGCCCTGGCATGGGTTCGGGCGAGGAGAGGGTGTCGATGGCCGTCCCGTTGAGCGCTGTGGAGGCGAGCGTGGTCCCGAGACGGGCGGCGTGGGGGCTTTGCTGGCTCCTGTTCGCCTCGACGGCTCTGTGTTACATGGATCGCCAGGCCGTGGCCCTGGTCAGCGTCGATATCAAGGCGGAATTCCGGCTGGATGATCGAGGCTATGGCTGGGTCGTGGCCGCGTTCGGGATGGCCTACGCGTTGTTCCAGGTTCCCGCGGGGTTCCTGGCCGACTCTCGGGACGTCCGCGGGACCTATGCCCTGGCCGTGGCGGGGTGGTCGATGGCCGGGATCGCCGCGGCGTTCTCGCCGAGCCTGGGCGTCTTGCTCGGCCTCCGGGCGATGCTGGGCGTGGGGGAAGGGTTCAACTGGCCTTGCGCCTTGAGGGTGACCGGCCGCATTTTGCCTCCGGCCGACCGGGGACTGGGCAACGGGATTTTCAACTCGGGGGCGGCCGTTGGGGCGGTCCTCACGCCGTTGATCGTTCCGGTTTTGGCGGCTCGCTGGGGCTGGCGAGCAGCATTCGTCGTCGTCGGGTCGTCCGGGTTCGTGTGGACTCTGGTTTGGCTGGCGATCACCCGGAGGATGGCCCGGGAGACGTTCGCGCCGGAGGTGCCGTCGGGCGGCTCGTCGCCGATGCCTCGCCGGTCCGCGATCTCGGCGCTTGTTCTGGTCGCGATCGCCTCGGCGACGGCCTTGACCGGGCTGAAAGTGGGTCTTCCGGCATTGTGGTGGGCGGTGGCAATGCTGGTGATCGGGCCCCTCGTGATCGCCCGGGGGCTTCCCGAGTCGCCGAAGGGGCCGGGCTGGCTTGCCTCTCTCGGACGGATCGTCCGGCTTCGGCGGTTCTGGACCCTGGCCGTGGTCTCGATCTCGATCAATGTCTGCTGGCATTTCCTGGCGAACTGGATCGGCAACTTTTTTCAGGAAGAGAGGAGCCTGGGCCTCCTCCGGGGAGGGGCTGTCAGCGCCTTGCCGTTCCTGGCGGCCGACGCGGGGAACCTCCTGGGCGGCGGCCTCTCGCGGAGGCTGACGAACGGGAGCCGAAGCCCGATGGCGGCGCGGTTCCTAGTGATGGGCGGGGGGGCGGCGCTGATCGCCTCGGGGTCGGGCGTCGGTTTGTTGCATCGGGACGCGGCGATCGTGGCGTTGTTGATGGTCATGGCCCTGGGGGCGGCGTCGTTCATGGCGAATTACTTCGCGCTTTGCCAGGAAGTGGACGCGGCGAGGACGGGGCTGGTCGTCGGATATCTCGGGTCTCTGGGCAACCTGTTCGCGGCTGGGTTCCAGCCGATCGCCGGGCATCTCAAAGACGTGACCGGCGGTCTCGGAGTGAGCTTCGCGATTGTGGGCCTGCTGCCGATTATTGGCATGGTCGCGCTGGCGGCGGGGTGGGGTCGGGATCGACCCGAAGGCCGCGGGCTCGCGAGCGATCTGGGGTAGACGAGACGGGGCGACCCTGGCATAATCCGCGCCTCATCTCGTCTCGGGGGCGTTCGCCCGTCCGTCCGCAACCGGAATCCCCGTCCGACCCGATCGCGGGGCGCCTGGCCCGCAAGGAAAACGCGATGAACGGTCGTCGCCCGCTGATGGCCGCCGTCTTGTTGAGCTCGTCGATCCTGACGTTCGCCGGATGCGAGTGCCTGGGGGGGCGGTGCGGCCTCCGAGGGCAGAAGGAGCCGCCCGTGATGGCGGATTCCGGCCCCGTCGAAGGCAAGATCGAAGGGACCCAGGCCGTCGAGAAGCCCCAGAGGGCCGCCTGGAGTTCCGACGCCGCCGAGGTCGAGAAGGGCCTCATGAACCGGGAGGTCAAACCGACCTGGTAGCCGGGCTTTCGGCAAGGGGCCCTTCGGATCTGGGGACGGGCATCGGGCGACCCCGTCGGAGCGAGTCCCCAAGTCCGAACGCCCGGTCTCACCCCCGGCCGTCTTTTTCGAGGCGGATCGGCGGCAGGCCGACGATGTCGTACGTCGCCGAGGCGATGCCGATCCCGGCGCCGTCCAGGCTTCGGAGGATCTCGCGACTCATGGCGTCCTTCAACTCGCGGATACCCCGGTCCTCGGCGATGAACCGAACGGTCAGCTCCAGCCAGTTGTCCGTGAGGCGATAGTAGACCCTGGGCCTCATCTCGGCGGTCTTGAGGAAGTAGCGCCTTTGCATCTCATGGAGTGATTCCTCGCTGAGTTCCTCGATGCGGACGGTGTGGTGCTCGGCCGCCCCCTGGAGGATCGCCTCGGCCTTCTGACGGTCGGCCGAATAGGGGATCGGCAGGACGAGCTCTTCCCAGATGTAGGGGAAATCCCTCGTGTAATTGTACACGGGTTCATCAAAAATCTTGGAATTGGAGACGGTGACGATCCGGCCGGAGTATTGCCGGCCCTGGACCCACATGGCCGGGTCGGCCTTCTGGACCGCCGGCGGCTGGCCCATCTCCATGATGGTCGTCTGGAGGAAGCCCAGGGCGATCACGTCGCCGCGGACCCCTCCCATCGTGATCCGGTCGCCGACGTTGAACGTCTGCCCCCGGAGGATCACGAAGTAACCGGCGATCGCCGTGACGACCCGTTGCAAGGCGAACGCCAGGCCGGCCGAGACCAGCCCCAGAGCGGTGGTCAGTCGCGTCGGGTCGTCGAACCAGATCGAGACCATCCCCAGGAACATCACCACGGCCAGGGCGAGCCGGACTCCCTGACGGGTCCAGAACTGGATGCGGACGTCCTCGCGGCCCCTCAGCAACAGCCGGACCATCGCCTGGACGGCCAGGTTCAGGAGCAGGACCAGGCCGATGAAGCCGAGGGTCAACAGGAGCTTCAGCCCGTTGTCGGCCGTCACGCCGACGAGCTTCACGCCGAAGACCTCGACGGCCCGGTTCGGCCCGACGAGCCGGAACATATGACCCATCAGCGGAGACCCTCCTCGACGATCGCGGGATCGGCGGACTCACTGGCGTCCAGGCCCGAACCGTGGGCCGGGCCGGAGTCTCGCCTCCTCCGGGCGAGCCACTGCGCCACGACCACGTCGGTCGAAGAATGCGCCAGGATCGACCCGGCGATGCACAGCGCGACCAGGTGGAACAGTCGGTCCGCCTCGGACCAGGCGATCTTCTCTGCCTTCGCATCGTTCAGGATCAACAGGCCGAAGACCACCGAGGCGAACCCCTTGGGTCCGAACCATGCGGCCGTGGCGCGTTCCCGCCAGTCCAGAGGGCTCCTCACCAGGGAGATCCACAGCGCCACCGGACGCACCGCCGCCAGCACGAGCAATGCGAAGACGTACCCCGAGAGCGGGATTTCGCCGAGGAATCTCGGCGAGATCAACGCGCCGAAGACGAGCAAGGCGGCGAGCTTCAGGAGCTCGGCCACGAGCTCGCCGAACCGGTGGAATGACTCCCGGACCTCGGGCCCGACCGTTGCCACCGTGATTCCTCCGGCGAACCCGGCGAGGAATTCATTGCCGTGGGCGATCTTCGAGGTCGCCAGCACGAGAAGCCCGATCGAAAACGCATTCAATGGTTGATATGTTGCGTGGGCCGAGAAGAACCGGCTCTGGCCCAGGCGGATCGCCGCCCAGGGGATGGTCACGCCGATCCCGATGCCCAACGCGATCTCGCCCAGGATCGTCCCGAGCGAGAACCGGCCCGATCCGACCACCGCGAGCATCGCCAGGACGATCGGGAGCGCCAGCCCGTCATTGAGGCCGCTCTCGACGTTCAGCAGGTGGCGGAGCCTCGATGGGACTTCCTTCCGGCCGACGATGGCCGAGGCGAAGACCGGGTCGGTCGGGCTCAGCACAGCCCCGATCAGGAACGACTCGGCCCACGGCAGGCCGACGACCCACCGGGCCAGCAACGCCGTGCCGAGCAGCGTGAGCGGTAGCCCGAACAACAAGGCGCGGCCCGGCAGATTCCAGGCGGAGGTCAGGTCCTTCAACCCGACCTTCATCCCATCGGTGAAGAGCACGCTGAACAGGGCAAGCTCGGCCAGTCCCGCGACCATCGGGTCATCGGGCCTCGGCGAGACCACGCCGAGCCAGCATTCGCCCGAGAGGACGCCGGCCCCCAGGAACAGGACGGCCGTGGAGAGGACCGTCCGATCGGCGAGGTCCGAGATCAGGACGGCGGCCTGGAGGGTCAGAGCGAAGACGAGGACGGCCGTCATCCGTGAGCCTCCCTCGGCCCGGGGGCGTCGGCCTCGCCGTCGAGCCGGTGGATGGCCTCGCTCAAGCGGCCCTCGGCATCCAGGCGGTCCAGGGGGGCGTCCAGAGCGTCCCGGCCGCCTCGTTCGATCGCCTCGACCTGGCGGCGGAGGGCCTCGCGAAAATTCGGGTCGCTGGTGTGCGCGCCACGGCGGCGATCGTCTCCAAGAGGCGGAGGGTGACCGCCACGTCTCCCCGGGCGGCCTGGCGGACCTGATGGAACGCCGCGCCGACGATCCCGGGGATCGTCGAGGCCTCGACGACGATACGGAGCCGCCCTTCCTCGTCGAATCGATAGGGAGACGGCACGGCTCTCTGGGCCAGGGCGCACAGGGATGCCCCGAGCCGGTCCACGCACGCGATCGCCGTGAACGGGTCGTTCACCCCGGGCGAGAGCGCCCGGACGGCCACTTCCACGAGCTGATCGATGGCGAATTCCACGTCCTGGGCCAGAGACCTCCTCGGGCCGAAGTAGAACGCGCCCCGGACCGCATGCACCATCTCGTCATCGACGTGTTCGCCCGGCCAGGCGCGGGCGAGCTCGTCGCCCCGGAAGAAGAACTTCCCGGGCCTCCGGCTGACCCGGAGGACCAGGTCATGTTCCTTCGCCAGGGCGAGCAGGCGGTCGAGGTCGATGGCCTGGAGGTAGTCGCTGACCGGGGCTGAGATCGGCGCCGAGTCGTCCTCGAACCGCACCGGGAGCCTCGGCTCGACCGGCTTCTCGACCGGAGGCCCCTGGCCAAGGCATTCCGGGTAGAGCCGATCAATCGCCCGGTGCAAATCCCGGCTGACCGACGCGATCACGTTTTCGGCCTGGATCGACTCGGCCGCATGATGGAAGAAAAAAATCAGCACGCCAAGACTGACCATCGCCAGCAAGAGCCCCACCGTCACCGAGATATGAGGGACGAATTGCTCCCCCTCCGTCCCGTTGACCGTCCTCAGGACGAGCAGGCAATAGGTGAAGGTGGAGATGAACGTGCCGATGGCGATCTGGTTGACGCTGTCCCTCATGAAGTTGCGGAGGAGTCTCGGGCCGAACTGCGACGAGGCGAGTTGCAATGCCACGACCGTGATCGAGAACGTCACGCTGGCGATCGTCATCATCGAGCCGGCGACCGTGGAGAGCAGCGCCCGCGACCCCTCCGGCCCCCGGGTGAAGGTCCATCCCAGGGTGGCGACCCAGTTGATCTCAGGCGTGGCCCTGTCCAGGTGAATCATCGCCAGGGACAGCACCGCAGCCGAGGCGACCATCAGCGACGGGAGGAACCAAAAGCTCGTCCTCAGGGCGTCCCACTTGCTCTCTAGCCACAATCGCATCGCGAAGAGTCCCCTCCCGGGGGGTTTGAAGGCCCGTCCCGTCATTTCGAAGGGATGACGCAACGGCCCAGCGTCGCGGCGACTCGGCAGCCCCGACTCGTCTGGGCCAGCAGCTTTCGCGCCGCAGGACCCTGGCGATGCCTCGCCAGCCCGGGTATTTATCGGAGAGTAATCCGAGACGCATCTCCCTTCGAGCCCACGGCCTCCGAACGATGAACGGGTCCGACACTCCTCCTCCCCGGCCGACCCAGCTCCGCGCCTGGATGTCCCGCTTGCTCGGAGATCGCGGCGAGCGAGAGGCGGCTCGCTACCTCCGGCGCAAGGGGATGCGAATCCTCGCCCGGGGGGTCCGCTCGCCGGTCGGCGAGATTGACCTGGTGGCCCGGGACCGCGACACGCTCGTCTTCGTCGAGGTCAAGACCCGGCGTCGAGGCGTCCCGGCCGAGGCCGTGACCCCGGAGAAGCAGCGGCGCATCTCCCTGACCGCCCTCCACTTCCTCCGCAAACATTTCGCGATGGAGGTCCGGGCCCGATTCGACATCGTCGCCATCGTCTGGCCCGACGACCGCTCCTCTCCGACCGTCGAGCATGAAGAAAATGCCTTCGAGGCCGTCGGTCGCTACCAGATGTTCCGATAACGGCCCCGACCAACGGAAGAGCTCTGCCGATCCGGGACGTCCCGTGCGCATCGAGCTGCAAGCCTGGCCGTTTGAATTCTGACAATGCGTAAGCTGGGAAGACCGGGCGGCGGATCGACGACGATCTCGGCTCCTCGGGACGGGTGAAGCCGGATCCGGCATCGACATTGCAGTGATCGGGGCCGACTTCACCGGCGGTCGAGGCGATGCGGATTGTCTCGCCGCCGGTCATGGATCGGCCCGGATCGGGAGTCGATCGCAAGCAATGGAGGAAATGATCATGAGAAATTGGAATCGAACTTCCCTGGCGGCCGGAATCGTCCTGGCGACCGCCGGGCTGGCGACGGCCCAGGTGGCGGTTCAGCCGGCGACGGCCCCCGTGGCCGCCCGGCCCGCCGTCGAGCTCAGGCCGGGCGACCTGCCCGGACCGATTGACAACCTCCAGGATTTGCAAGACACCGGCAAGATGCTCTTCAAGCTCGCCGACACGAACAACGACGGCCTGGTCTCGCAGAAAGAGGCCGTCGATGCGGGCAACCTGCTCGTCGGCGGCTTCTTCTTCCGAGCCGACCAGAACGGCGACGGCACCCTCAGCCCCGAGGAGGCGAAGCAGGCCCGAGAGGCCCTCTTCGCCCAGCAACCGCTGCTCCGTTACGTGCTGAACAAGGGCAAGGCCGCCGCGACCGCCTCGGGCGCCAACGCCAACGCGACCAACCCCGGCCAGGCCATCATGAGCCTGCTCGATACCAACAACGACAAGCAGATTCAGGCGACCGAGCTCCGCCAGGCCGTCCAGACGACCGTCCAGGGCGTGTTCGCCACGGCCGACACCAACCGAGACGGCCAGCTCAGCCCCACCGAGATCAACGCCGCCATGGTCGGCATGGCGCGGACCGCCGCCCAGGCCGCCTTCCAGCAGGCCGACGCCGACCACAACGGCCAGCTCAGCCGCGAGGAGTTCGACAAGGCGATCATCGAGCCGGCCAACATGGTCTTCGCCGTCCTCGACGCCAACGGAGACGGCCAGATCACCGAACAGGAAGCCCAGCAAGCGCGCCAGATCGTCGCCTCGCAACTCCGCAACCTGATGATGCCCGACGCCCCTAACTCCGCCCGCAACCTGCTCCGCACCGGGGCCACCCCCGACCAGGTCGCCCCGATCCCCGCCGTCCCCATCCCGGCCCCTCGCCGGTAAGCGGTTGAGGGAATGGGACCGCCAGGGCGCCAGGTTCGCCCTGGCGGTCCCATTCCCTCGGTCGATCCCTCAAATCGCCGCCAGGATCGCATCCAGGACGCGCATCTGGGCCAGGCCATCCTCGGCCGGCTCGACGAGCTTGCCGTCGGCGACACTCCGGGCAAAGGCATCCACCATCGCCGCGTACTGGTTCCGGCCGTCGAAAATGATCGTCTCGGGCCCTTTCGGCTCGGCGCCCTGGGAGAGGCTCTCGGGGGCCGCGTTGATGTCTCGCGAAAGGATCGCCGCGGGCCGGTCGGGAGGCAGGTACGCATCGGGGACAACGATCGATCCCTTGGTGCCGACCAGCTCATACACGCATCGGAACGGCTGTTCAAAGCTGCAATCAATCGATGCGACCACGTCCCCCGGGAACCGGAAAGCGATCGCCATCGAGAGGTCCACGCCCGAAGGCCCGACGTGCGCCGTCGCGCGGACCCGATCCGGCTCGGACCCCGCGAACAGCCTCGCCGTATTCACGCCGTAGCAGCCCACGTCCCAGAGGGCGCCGCCCCCCCGGCTCCGATCGAGCCGCCAGTCGTTCATGTCAATCGGGAACGAGAATGACGACCGGACGAGCCGGAGGTCGCCGATCGTCCCCTCCTGGACCATCTTGAGGACGTCCAGGGTCCGGGGCTGGTGTCGCCACATGAACGCCTCCATCAGGAGGACGCCGCGGGACCGGCAATGCTCGACCATCGCCAGGGCATCGGCGGAATGAAGGGCCAGCGGCTTCTCGCACAGGACGTGCTTGCCGGCGTCCGCCGCGCGGAAGACCCACTCCCGGTGCATCTCGTTCGGCAGGGGGATGTACACGGCCTGGACGTCGGGATCGGCGACCACGGCCTCATAGGAACCATGAGCGTTCGGCACGTCGAACTCTCTGGCCCACTCGCGGGCCGTCTCCGCGTTCCGGCTCCCCAGGGCGACCAGCCGGCTCCCCGACGAACCGGCGATCCCCGGAACCAACCCCCGGCGGGTGATCCGGGCACAGCCCAGGATGCCCCAATTCAGCGTGGCGGACTTGCTCATGATGGCGCTCCTGGCTCGAAGGAGTTGTCAGTTGGGGAGTTGTCTGAGGCCCGTGGTCGGCGACGAAGGGTCGCTTCGACCCTGCGAGTAGGAACGCCGTCTTCGACGCTCCGCGTCATCATCGGCCGGGCGTTGCGAGGAGCTCATCGGGTGTCGGCGTCAAGGTTTCGTCCGGCTCGCGGTGCGTGCGAGACGGTATTCTCGCGCGGAGCGTCGAAACGAGTCGTCCATGCCGAACAGGGACCCCCGAGATCTGCCCGTTCAGTACGATGGCTTGTACTGATCCACGTTTTTCTTGGAAATCACAGGCAACGGGGTAATCACATCTTTGGTTGGAGGCTTCGCCGCGAGGAGGTCGGCGGCGGCTTTGACGGCCAAACGGCCCTGTT
Organism: uncultured Planctomycetota bacterium; assembly: GCA_963737655.1. Classification (GTDB taxonomy): domain Bacteria; phylum Planctomycetota; class Planctomycetia; order Isosphaerales; family Isosphaeraceae; genus JAQGHR01. The sequence continues at coordinate 2,267,304 of CAVTTN010000002.1, forward strand.
CGTCGGCGTCTTGCAAGATCGTGGCCGTCATCGTGCCGCCCCGGATGGCCTCGAACGCGCCCTTCGTCCCATTGAACCCGAAGACGGCCACGTCCTTCCAACCGGCCTCGCGGGCGACCTCGGCGGCAGGGAGCGCGAGTTCGTCGGCCTGAGCCACGATCGCCCGGATCGCCCCCGGCGAGAACCGGCGGACCAGGCCCGTCATCGTTTCTTTGGCCTTGTCTTCCTGGAAGTTCGTGTACTGATCCGCCGCGATCTGGATTTCGGGATGCGAATCGATCGCCTCATGCAGGCCCTTGCTCCGGCTGACCTGCGGGCTCGAACCGGGCGTGCCCTGGAGGTACACAATCTTGCCGCCCGAAGGCCCGAGGACCCTGAGGAGTTCCTCGCCCTGCTCCTTGCCGCCGAGGGCGTCGTCGGCCCCGACGTAGGCGACGACTTCGCCGCCGTTCACCCGACGGTTCAGGGTGATGACCGGCACCTTCGCCCGGTTCGCTTCCTCGACGGCCACCACCAGCGCGTTCTCGTCGCGAGGGCAAAGGATCAGCACATCAATCCCCGCATTCAACAGGGCCTTGACCTGCACCAGTTGCTTCTGGTCGTCGTCCTGGCCGTCGCGGACGTCGATCGCCAGGCCCAATCGCTGGGCCTCGGCCTTCAGGCCGTCGCGTTGCGAGACGAAAAACGGATGAGAGAACATCGGCAGGACCGCGCCGATCTTCTTCGGCTTCGGTCCCTTCGGCACGGTCCCTCCCGAGCAGCCGAGGGCCGCGACCATCAGCAAACTCAGGGCGATCCGGCGGGGCAGGGTGCGGGGCATGGTTCGGCTCGACCTGTGAGGACGTTTTGGGAGAGGACTCGCTACGAACGCCGGGCCAGGGCGTCGGCCGCCGCGAACGTGAGGATCACGGCGCCTACGGCCAGGCTCCGGTACTCGTCGGGGAACCCGCTGATCGTCAGGTAAAGCCCCAGGGCCTGCAAGAGGAGGCAGCCCAGCGCCGCGCCGATCACACTGCCCGAGCCTCCTTGAAGCGATACCCCGCCGACGACGCATGCGGCGATCGAATCCAGCTCATAATTTTGTCCGACATCCGGCTTGGCCACGCGGTAATAGGCGAGGTACATGACCGCCGCCAGCCCCGCGGCCATCCCCGACAGGCCGAAGGCGACGACGCGGAGCCGGATCGTCGGCAGGCCCGAGAGCCTCGCCGCCCGGACGTTCCCGCCCACCGCATAAAGGTGCCGGCCGAACACGGAGAAGCGCAGGACGACCCACGCCGCCGCCGCCACCGCGAGGAACAACGCTCCGAGGAAGGTCACGCGAAGCCCGCCGACTTCCGCCCCCGCATTGAGCCCCACGAACCCGAACACGCGCTCGATCGGCAGCCCGCCGAGGACCGCGAACGCCGCCCCTCGGTAGATGAGCTGCGTGCTCAATGTCGTCACGAACGGATTCGTGTTCACGGCGGCGACAAAGAATCCGTTGATCGAGCCCAGGACGAACCCCACCGCGAGGGCCGCCGGCCCCGCGGCCCACGGCGACACGCCCTTCGTCGCCGCAAGCCACGCCGCCACGGCCGCCGAGAGGGTCACGATCCGCCCTTGAGACAGGTCGAAACCGCCCCCGATCAGGACGAATGCCTGCCCGACCGCCATCACGCCGACGACGCTCCCCAGCAGGAGGACGTCGGAGACGACCCCCGGCTTGAGGAACCCCGGAGTCCAGGCGATCGCCGCGATCCCGACGGCCGCCAAAGCCAGCCTCGGCAGAGACCGGACGGCCCAGCGGATTCGTGATCGACCGGAAGGCATGCTCATGACCCGACTAATCCCTCCGCGTCGTCCCGGCCGAGGCGACCCTCTCGAAATAGTCCTTCAACTTCGGCACGCACGTCTCCAGGCTGTATTTCTCCTGGATCACGGCCCGGGCCGCCTTGCCCAGAGGGCGGTATTCGGCCGGGTCGTCCAGGACCTTCAGCGCCGTCTCGGCCAGGCGGTCGGCGTCGAACAACGGCTCGACCAGCCCGGTCTTTCCCGGTTCGATCACCTCGCGGACCGGCGGCGTGTCCGAGCCCAGGACCACGCATCCGCAGCTCATCGCGTTGATCAGCGACCACGACAGGACGAACGGCACGGTCAAATAGAGATGCAAGTCACTCAGGCACAAAAGCTCGGCGAGGTTCTCGGGCTCGATGTGGCCGAGGTAGAGGAACCGCGATGGGTCGTTGTCGATCCGCGACTCGGCCCAGGCCTTGAAGCTGGCCTGTCCGGTGTGGAGCGCGTCCCAGCCGTAATAGATATGTTCGGTCCCCGCGATGGCGAACACCACGTCGGGCCGGGCCCGGGCGATCCGTCGAGCGACCTTCAGGAAGATGTCGAACCCGCGGACCGACTCCAGCCCCCGGGCCACGAACGTGACCACCTTCGTGTCCGGGGGGATCGTCCGCCCGCCGATGACCCTCGGCACCTTCTTCCGAGGTCGATACAGGTGGGTGTCGATCCCGTCGAAATGCACCTCGATCTTCGAGCGGAACCGCTCGGGGAACGTGTTCCTCTGGAACTCGGTGGCCGAGTAACCGGCATCGGCGTTCACCAGCCCCATGAGGACCGGCGCGTTGATGCACTTCGGGAAGAACGGGGCCACCTCGGCCGCCGGGGGCAGGTCCACCCGGAAGGAGATGTCCGAACGCCTCTTGGCGAAGTAATATTCGCAGTAATTAATGATCGGGCAGTCCACGACCTCGGGCAGGAACGGCGTCGGCGCCCCCCGGCCGCCGTGGGCGACGACCAGGTCGGGCCGCAGGCCCGGGCGCGAGCGGATGCCCTCGAACACCGACCGGCACAGCGCGAGGAACTTGCCGTAGATCTGCGGCCAGGGCGTGGGGCGGTTGTCGCGGTCGTCGGCCGGGATCACCAGCTTGTGGATCTCCAGCCGTTCGAGCATCTCGCGGGTGGGCGTCGGGCAGGTCGAGAGGTCCTCGATCAGGAAGCTGCACCGCCACCCGTGGACCTTCGCCAACTCCAACGCCAGCCGGCCGAACTGGGCCGGGAACGCCTGGTGAATGAACAAGACATGCATATTTTCGATCTCGGTCGAGTGGATTCCAGGGCGGTTCAGACGACGGTCGAGGAGGCGAGTTCGAAGAGCATGTCCGCGAGCTTGGGGAGGCAGGCGTCCTGCGAGAATCGCTCGCGCACGGCCCTCGCGGCGGCCTCGCCGACGGGCCGATAGGCGGCCGGGTCGTCCAGGACCCTCATGGCCGCCTCGAACGCCGCGTCGGGGTCGTCCGGCGCGACGAGGAGGCCCGTCGCGTCGGGTTCGACGAAGTCGCGGACCGGCTCCGAGTCCCATGCCAGGAGGACCGATCCTGCCGACATCGCCTCCACCATCGACTTCGCCACCACGTACGGCCGACTTGGATAAACATGCAGATCGCTAATGCCCATCAACTCGGTCATCAGTGCCGGCGCAAGCAACCCCGGGGCCCAGAACCGCTCCGGGTCCGGCGGCGGGTCGTTCGCCAGGCATTCGGCCATATAATTGCGACCATGATGGCGGACGTCGAGCATCCGCGAGACCGAGCCCGCCCCCGCCGCGATGCACAGGACGTCCTCGCGGGTCTTCGCCAGCCGGTTGGCCAGGGCGAGGAAGCGCTCGAAGCCTCGAAGCCAGTCGGGGGCGTTGCTGGCGAACGTCACGACCTTCGTCTCGGGCGGGATCGTCCGCCCGAAGAGCTGGCGGGGCCTCTCCTTCGGGCGGACGAATCGGCGGGCGTCCACGCCGTCATAAAGGACCGTGAACTCGTCTCGATACTCGTCGGGATAGAGCGAGTGCTGCCAGGGCGTGGGGACCCAGGCCGTCGAGTCGTTCTCCAGGTCGAGGAGGTCCATCGCGTTGGCGGCCCTCCTCCACAGGAAATACTCGGCGGGCATCTCGACGCCCGCCTCCCCGGCCAGGTCGTACTTGTGGGCCCGATAAAAATAGTCGAAATAATTGACCCGAGGAATCCCCGGATACGAAACCGAGGCGAATAAATTCGAGCCCAGCCCGGCAGACCGGCCGAGGATCACATCGACGGGCCGGGGCCGTCGGGCGTCATAAACTTCCCAGCCTCCGTAGGCGTAGCAGAGTCCCCGTTCGAGCCCCTTTCGTCCAGGCGACGGACGGCTCGCGGGCGACCCCGCCGACGTTGAACTGGACCAGCTCGATCCCTCGGTTGACGGCCTCGGGCCAGAGGGCCGGGTCGTCGGTCTGATGGCAGTAGAAATGGATACGATAGCCCCGGCGACGGACCAGCCAATCGGCCACAAATCCAAGCCGGCCAGGGAAATACGGTTCTACAATGATCAGGCAGAGCGGGTCTTGGGGCATCGGCGAAGTCGCCCGAAAAAACGAGTGCGAGAGGGCACGTCAGGGGCCGGGACGATCCCGGGCCGAAGCGGATGCGGCATCCTAGCAGATCGGAACGCGAGCGGCGACGCCCCAGCCTCGGGCATTCGAAGGCCGACTGGCGACGGGTCGGCGGGAGTTTCCGCGGGGCCGTCCGATGCGGCACGTCGGGCTCGTGAATCGATCCTCAGGCCGGGGACTCGGCGGAAAGTCTGGCCAGGTCATTCCAGAAACCCGGATAGGTCTTCGCCACGCATCCCGGATCGAGGATCGTGACCCCGGGGACTCTCAGTCCCGCCAGGGCGAACGACATGGCCATCCGGTGGTCGTCGTAGGTGGCGATTCGAGCGGGATTCAGCTTCGGCGGCGGGAAGACGATGAGGCCGTCGGGTTGCTCGTCCACCTCGGCGCCGAGCTTCCTCAGCTCGGTGGTGAGGGCGGCGATCCGGTCGGTCTCCTTGTGGCGGATGTGGCCGACGTTGCGGATTCGGGTGATCCCGTCGGCGAACAGGGCCGTCGTGGCGAGCGTCATGACGGTGTCGCTGATTGCGTTCATGTCCACGTCCACGCCTCGGAGCCGATCCGGGCCGGTCACGGTGGTGGAATCCTTGCCTCTTTCGACCGTGCAGCCCATGAATTCCAGGACGTCGACGAACCCGAGGTCCCCCTGGATGCTCCGGGAGCCGAGCCCCTCGACCGTGACCGTCCCCCCGGTGATCGCCGCCGCCGCGAAGAAGTAGCTGGCGGCCGAGGCGTCGGGTTCGATCGCGAAATCGCGCCTCGAATACGGGGTCGGCTCGACGTTGAACCGGCGATACCTGTGATTGGCGATCTGAACGCCGAAGGCTTCCATGACGGTCAATGTCATGTCGATGTATGGCTTCGAGACGAGCGTCCCCTCGACCTCGATCGTCGTGCTTTCCTTGGCCAGCGGCAGGGCCATCAGCAGGCCGCTGAGGAACTGGCTGGAGACGTCGCCCCGGACGATCGCGAACCCGCCGTCGAGGTGGTCGGCGCGAACCGTCACCGGCGGGCATCCGGTGCCCAGGTCGCTCCTGGCGTCGGATCCGAGGCCGTTGAGGGCCTGCAGCAGGTCGGCCACGGGGCGTTGCCGCATCCGAGGGGAGCCATCGAGGCGATACGTCCCCCGTCCGATGGCGACCATCGCGGTCAGGAATCGCAGGCTCGTCCCGGAGTTGGCCACGAACAGGTCGGCCTCTCGGTTGGGGAACTTCCCGCCCCGACCCTCGACGCGGATCGCCGCCGAACCGGGGTCGTGGGCCACCTCCAGGCCGAGTTTGCCGAGGGAATCGACCATCACGCGGGTGTCGTCGCTGTCCAGGGCCCCCGAGAGGCTGCTCGGGCCATTGGCCATCGCGGCCAGGACCAGGGCGCGATTGGTGATCGACTTCGATCCCGGAGGCCGGACCCGGGCCGTCGGCGGATTGGTCAAGGGGCGGATTTCGAGCTCGGGCGGATAGTCGGGCATGGGCATCCCGTGATCGCGGGTTCAGGAAAGGGTCGAGAGGACGTCCTCGGGCGTCATCCCCTCGATCAGGAATCGCTTGTCTCGCGACGTTTCCCCCGACAATAGCGAGATTTGCGACCGCTTGCACCCCAGGGCGCCAGCCAGGACCCCGACGATCGCCTCGTTCGCCTTGCCCCGCTCCGGGGCGGCCGTCACGGCGACCCGCAAGGCCCCGTTCCGCTCCCCCAGGACGCCCGACTGCCTGGCTCCGGGCTGGGCCTTGACCGTCAGGACACAACCCCGGTCGTGGCCGGTGATTGCGATCACGGGGAGACCCCCTGGAACAGCGCCGAGCCGATGCGGACGAGCGTCGCGCCCTCCTCGATGGCCGCCTCGAAGTCGCCGGACATCCCCATCGAGAGCTCGGGCAAGGCCAGCCCCGTGGCCTCGCGGAGCCGATCGCGGACCGACCGGAGCAGGGCGAACGTCGGCCGGGCCTCCTCGTCGGTCGTCCCGTAGCCGGCCATCGTCATCAGGCCGAGGATCGGGATCGACCGGCAGGAGGCGAGGAGGTCCGAGTCGGCCAGGACTGATTCGGCCGACCAGCCGTGCTTGGACGCCTCGCCCGAGGCGTTGATCTGGATCAGGACGCCGGGAGGGTCGGGCGTCTCCGCCGCGCAGGCATCCAGGGATTTCAGGAGCTTCGGGGAATCGACCCCATGGATCAGGCGGACGAGTGGGAACGTCCGCCGGAGCTTGTTCCCCTGCAAATGGCCGATCAGGTGCCACCGGGCGGGGCGATCGGCGAGGGCCTCGACTTTTTCCCACAACTCCTGGGGATAATTCTCCCCGAGATCTTCGGCGCCGAGATCAATGAGGGATCGGATCAGTTCGGGAGGGTTCCGTTTCGTGACCGCGACCAGGGTGATTTCGCCGGGGAGACGGCCGGAGCGGAGGGCGGCGTCGGCCATCCGGGCGCGGACGACGTCCAGGTTGGCCTTGAGGCGGTCGGCGAGGGCGGTTTCGGTCGGCATGGGTCGATTCGTGCGATGGAGAAGGCAACGAGAAGGCCCGGTCGAGCGTTCGGACCGGGCATCGCTCGCCGGGCGAGGCCGACCGGCTGGGCTATTGCGGCTTCGCGGTGTCGGATTTCGAGGCCGGAGGGGGCGTGGGCGGAGCGATCGCGCCCTGGGCCTTCCGCTCGCCGATGGCCTGGGCCTCCTCGTCCTCGTTGACGACCCGGGGGGCCGAGACGCCCGGGGGCGTCATGGGGACGATCTCCGGCGGCCCGCAACCCCAGAGGGTCAGGCCCGCCGCGAACAAGACACCGGTTCGGAATCGCATGATCGCCTCGGCACGATGGATGAAGACGGAATCCGGACGCCCTCATTATGCGAAATCGAAGACGCCGACGGCGAGAGCACTTCCCGGAGGGTGCGCGAAGCCCGCTGGCGACTTCCGTCGGGCGAGCGGGACCACCCCTGTGTTGGTGAACTTTCGTGTGTTGCCGGAAAAAGTTCATGGCAACAAACCTACATGAGCGTGAGAAGCGTGATGGCGATGTTTCCGCCGAAGCAGACGTCCACGTCGGACCCCGGGCGGCGGGCCCGGCCCTGATAGTCTCCGGAATAGTGGGCCTGGTTGCCTTCGAGTTTGTATTTCAAGGGCAGGGGGGAGGGGTCCAGCGGGCAATCGACGATCCGCGGCTCCGGGCCGCCCGGCTCGGGATGGGGGAGGTTGACGTTCCAGAACGTCCCGGGGGTCCAGGGGCGATCCAGGAGGAGCTTCAGGACGTTCGCGGCCCGGATCGCCGCCATGCCCCAGTCGATCGGCCGGCCTCGGGCGATGTAGTGCGAGATGGCGATCCCCGGGACGCCGTGGAGGACCGCCTCGCGGACCGCGGCGACCGTCCCGGAGTGGAAGACATCGGCCCCGAGGTTCCCACCCGCGTTGATCCCCGAGAGTACCCAGTCCGCCCGCTCGACCAGATGATGCAGGGCCAGGCGGACGCAATCGGCGGGCGTCCCCTCGACGGCGAAGCCCCCCGAGGGCAGGGTCCGGGAAGCGAACGGGCGCCCCGTGGTCACCGCGTGGCCGCAGCCGGATTGCGGCCCGCTCGGCGCCACGATCGTGGCCTCGCCCAGGCCGCTCGTTGCCGATTCCAGGGCGGCGAGGCCAGGAGCGTCGAAACCGTCGTCGTTGGTGAGGATCAGGCGTCTCATGCGGCCTCGGGGCAAGGGATTTGGGCCGAACCGCAATCTCGGCTCCGTTCCATCTTAGGCGGCCTGCCGCGGCCCGTCCCGAGGGTTGACAACCCACCCCGGGGCCGTTACACTTCCATTCACCAGACGGGGGATTAGCTCAGCTGGGAGAGCGCTTGCATGGCATGCAAGAGGTCAGGGGTTCAAGTCCCCTATCCTCCACTCGCGTCGGGCGGTTGTTCTTGACCGCCTCATGAGTCGACGAATTGAATTCTTGATCGTTCGCCTTTCTTCGATCGTCCCGATCACTTCCGTCCGCCCTCTCCATTCGGCCCGATCATCGGCCCGGGCGGCTGTCCGTCACCTCTCGGGGACCGACCATCCCATGGCGGAGAAATCGGCCGATTCGCCGGTGAGGATCATCGGCAGCCGGGAGCTTCACCAGAACTTGCCCGGCATCCTCCGCGAGCTGGAGAGGCCGGACGTCCGTTACGTGCTCACGGTGCACGGCAAGCCTCGCGCCGTCCTGATCGGCGCCGAGCCGTTCCTGGACCTGATCCATCAGCATAACAGCCCGAGTGAGGCCCTGGTGGGTTTGCAGCTCGAGCGCCCTGCTCGGCGGCGAGCTGAAAGCCATGTCCCTGGACGTCTTAGAGCGAGCCCTGGACCCGAAGCGGCCGTGAGCCGGCGATCGGGAAATGCGGCCTGGGCTTGCCGCCCCTCCTAGAATCCTGGCGACGTCGGTTCCCACCTGATTGCGCCCGAAGAGGGGCGCCTCCACCCGAGACCCTCTTGATGTCCGCTCTCCCCGCCCGTTCGGCCCGCGCTCGCCCGCCACTGGAATGGCCGCCTCGCCTCGTACCGCCTCCATCAGAACGACGAGCATCGGGAGGCGCTGATCGAGGAGGCCGCCCGCTTCGCCGGCTTCCACCTGGAAGACGACCTGGCCGATTCCCCGTACTGGAGCGTGGCCTCGCTGTCCCGGAGGGTGGCCGTCCTGCTGTTCCTGACCGACCGGGGCGCGGTGCTCCGCAAGAACTGGCGGGGGCGGATGGTCTACGAGGCGACGCCGGACGCCGAGACCTGGGCCGCCGGCCAGCCTTCGCTCGCGCCCTACATGACGCCCACGCTTGAGTTGCTCGCCGCCCTCCGCCACGCCCAGGCCCGCAGGCTCGGCTCGGCCGGCTGACCGATCGGCCTGAATTCGCCTTCCCCCCTCATCCGGTCCTCGGTCCTCCCGCTTGAGTCGCCTCCCCGGCGGGGTTACGATCCCTCGCGATCGAGCCGCCGGGGCCGGCGGGGGTCCGCGCCCGGCCATCCCCGTTGCGCGAGGCCCTGTCCATGCGACTCTTCCCGATCCTTGCGGCCGTGATCGCCGCGTCCGCCTCGCCCTCGATGGGCGACGTCGAGCCGGTCCGCCTCTTCAATGGCAAGGACCTCTCGGGCTGGACCGTGTTCATCCCGCACAAGGACAAATCCGACCCGAAGACCGACCCCAAGGGCGTCTTCCGCGTCGAGGACGGCGTGATCCACGTCTCGGGCGAGGAGTTCGGCGCCCTGACCACGGCCGACGAATTCGAAAACTATCGTCTGACCGTCGAGTTCCGATGGGGCGAGAGGCGCTACCCGCCCCGGGAGAACGCCAAGCGCGACTCGGGCATCCTCGTCCACTGCACCGGGCCGGACAAGATCTGGACGAAGTCGATCGAATGCCAGGTCCAGGAAGGGGATTGCGGCGATTTCTGGCTGGTCTCGGGGACCACGATCGAGGTCGATGGCAAGCTCGAAAAGAGCTTTCGCCAGAAGACCGACGACGCCGAGAAACCCGTCGGCCAGTGGAACACGATCGAGGTGATCTGCGATGGGGACACGATCACCAACATCGTCAACGGCAAGATCGTGAACCGGGGGACCCGGGCCAGCGTGACTCGGGGACGAATCCTCCTCCAGTCCGAGGGGGCGGAGGTCTTCTTCCGCAAGGTCGAGCTGGTCCCGGTGAAACCCTCGAAATAGGGCGGAAGGCGTCTCGTAGGGTCCGCTCTCGCGGACCCTACGAAGCACGTCAGAATGCGTCGAGTGAGATGACTTCCCCGCCGTTGAAGGTGATGAGCGCCTTCAGGACCACGGGGTTGACCGACTGCTTGATGAACCGCACCGACCCATCGAGGATCAGGGCGTTGAACCCGCCGGGGCTGTGGCCGCCGAGGGCGTCGAGGATCGTCCTGCGGACGTCCTCGGGCGTCATGTCCGGATTGAACGGCAGGTCGGAATCGGGTTTGGTCCAGGGGACGGCCTCCTTGGCCTCGACCACGGCGATCGTGTTCGAGGTGCCGTCGGTGATGTCGGCGATGCCCAGGCCCTTCTTGTTGGCGACCTGGAAGACGGCCCCCTTGCCGTCGAAGCCTCGATAGAAGGTCATCCCAGGCTCGGCCGCGGTGCCGGGGACGGTGTAGACCGTCGGCATCCGTTCGATCAGGGCCTTGTTGTGGGGGCTGTCCCACGGCTCATCCAGGTGGAACTCGTTGAAGAGGCCCTGCTGTTCCACGAACGGCAGGATCGCGACCCGCCAGCTGAGCAACGGCTTGCCGTCCTTGTCGCGGATCGGCCCGGGGATCGTGTTGGTGGAGCTCACCGTGTTGTGGATCGCCAGGCCGATGATCTTGAGATTGTTCACCGACTGCGCCCTCTGGGCGGCCGACCGGGACGCGGCCACGGCCGGGAGGCCCAGGGCGGCGACGATGGGCAGGGCGGCGACCGGGTTGATGCTGGGGAACGACTCCCTCGTGACGAACGAAAGCCCCTGGTCATCGACGCTCATCGCGTACCACGACGGGAACAGGAAGGGCCGGAGGTCGTCGGGGGAGGGGACGAGCTCCGGGTCGATCGTCAGCAAGGGGGCGGCGCCGGGCCGTCCGGCTCGGACGTTGGGCATCCCGACGACCCGGGGCATCATCGCGGAGGGTCCTCCGGTCGCGCCGGCCGAGATCATGCTGATGATCCCCGGGAGGTTCGCCAGGACTTCGGGGAGGAGCGATTCGCGGGTGTCGCTGATGGTCAGGAACGTCATCTTCCCGGGGCTCTGGCCAGGGCCTCGCCCATCGGACCGGCGATCGGGCCCGGAGGGGCGTTCTCCAGGGCGAGCGCCCTCTTCGCCACGTCGGGCGTGGTGCCGAGGATCAGGTACTTCTTGCCCAGGATCAGGGTCGGCCTCATCCCGGCCGGCAAAGGCAGGATTCCCATCGGCATCTGGATCGAATACCCCTTCGTCGCTCCCTTCAGGGGGACGAACCCCACGCCCTTGGGGGCTTCTCCGCCATTCGCCCCGGCCAGGGCCTGGCCGATTGCCGAATTGGCCTTGACGATCAGGCTGTCGAGAGTCTCGCCGAAGGCTTTCGGGTCGCGGACCTCGACCATGAAGGTCGTCTTGGGCACCTGAACGACCCCCTGGGCGAAGCCGATCAACGGGTTGGTCGGCAAGTTGCCCCGGGTCGGGACGGTGAAGGAGATGGCCCTCGGGCCGAGCTGCTGGAGGACGTCCTCGCGCAACCTCTTTCCGGTCCCCTGGCGGAACATCTGCATCGCCTGATCGAAGCCTTCGCGGGCCTTCGGCTCGGCGGCCGTGGCCAGGGCCAGCGCCTTGGCGAGGAAGGCGTCGGCGTCGAACGAGAACGCGGTGAACCCCTGGACGCCCGCCGGCATCGGCGGCAGATCTTTGGTCGAGAACGTGGGGCCGTCAAACATCGCCATGATTCCTACCCTGGGCGACGGCGCCACCAATCGGGTGACGGTCACGAGGGCCTCGCCCTGGAAGCCCCAGCGGTAGTCCAGCCTCTTGATCTTGTCCAGGCCGAGCGAAGCGGCCTGGGGAGGCAGTTGCGGCAGGGCGGCCATGTCGAAATAGCCAAGCCCGATCGGCTCGAAGCCGTCGACCCTCCCGGCCAGCTCGCGACGCCCTGGGTTCTCCAGGGCGTTGGGCCGCCGGCCGTCCAGGGCGTCGATCATGGCGTCGGCCCCTTTGGGCATGACGATGCTGAAGGCCAGGTCATCCCCCTCGGACCACCACGAGAACCCCGAGCCGCTCGGGTCGGACACCACGATCACCTTGCGGTCGCCCGGCTTGGTCGCCGATTCGGCCTTCATCGGCGCGAAGTTGGCCGCGTCGATCAACCGGGCGATCGGCGCGCGGGCCTCCCCCTTCGCGGCGCCTCGGAGGACCAGACCCACGAGGTAAGGCTTCGCCTCGCCGGCCTTGCGGTTGATCCCGAAGGCGAAGCCGGACCTCATCAGGTGGTCCACCACGGCCGTGATCTCGGCGGTCGTCGGTTTCTTCTCGTCCGGAGGGACCGAGTCGAGGAGCTTTTCCAGAAGTTCTGTGAGGGTCGCTTCCAGCAAGGCCCCGGTGGATGTCTCGTTCAGCAGGCGATAGGTCGAGCTCTTCTTCCACGCCTCGGAATGCGCGTCGAGGCCGTCGAACTCGCCGTAGGCCACCAGGTCTTCGGCGGGGAAATAGCGGGCCAGCGGGGCGGACTTCCCCGCCTTCGGCTCCTGGCCCCGGCTCGGGGCGGCGACGATCAACCCGCCCAGGGCCGCGACCGCGACCAGGCGATGCAGCTTCCTCATGGAGCGCTCCTTATCCGAGGGGTGCAGCAGGCAGAAGGGGCCGCGTATCCTAACCCGACCGGAATTCGTCCGCAAACACGAATTATTTCGGACCCGAAGGACGCGTTGGCGTCCGAAGCTCGACCACCCGGCGCTCGGGCTTCGGATGGGTCGCCGAGATCGCCGCGCCCACCCGGACCCGGACGTCCCAAAGGGCTTCGGGCGAGAGGCGATCGTACGCCATCCGCCCGGCGTCCTCGCCTCCGAGGAACCCCTCCGTCCCCTTCCGCTCGCCGGCCAGGCCCAGGGCCAGGCGAACCGTCTCGGCGATCGCCTCCCTCGGCAGTCCGGAGACCCTGGCCCAGAGCGTCAGGTATTCCACGTCCTGTTGCCCCCTCCGGTAGCTCTTCAGGCGGACGCTCGGCACGGGCGGCCCCCCGCTCTTCGATGGGTAGAACAGCGAAAGCTCGTCGGCCTGGTCCCAGGACTCGGCCGAGCCGATGGTCTGCCACGGCAGCACGCCATCGGCCCCGAGCGTCCAGATGTCCAGACACCAGGCCGCCGGCTGGACGTTCGATTCCTCGATCGGGTTCGAGCTCCCGTATTCCACGACCACCTGACCCGTTCGGCGTTTGCGCTCCAGGACCATCCGTCGATACGAGTGGAACGCTCCACCGACGACGTTGTAATCGAGGAGGCCGTCGAGCGAATCCCGTTGCCACTGGGGACGCGAGATGTCGCACCGAAACACCACCTTCGCCGGGCCGCCGCCCGCGGCGTTCACCCCGTCGTGAAAGGCTTGCCCAAAGTACCGCAATGCCCAGAAGTCCTGGAAACTCGCCGGCTCGTCGAGGAGCCAGGGGCTCGTCGATCGCGACCAGCCGTTCGCCTTGAAGTCGTTCTTGCCATTGAAGTAACACTGAAAGAACGTCCCGCCCCAGTCCTTGTCGTGGAAGTGCTTCGCCATCTGCCGGGCTACGTCCGTGAACTCCTCGCGATACCCCGGCTTGAACGCCTGGTCGGCCCAGTAACTCCCGTTGTAATGGGACTCGATCGCCGCCGGCCAGTTTTCGAACAGGGGCAGGTAGAAGCATTCGATCGGGACACCCTTCCTCGGCAGGTCGGCGAACGCGGAGCCGTCGAAGAGAGGGCCGAACCGGCGGTCCCACTCGGTCCAGTCCAGCGTCTTTCCGACCTTTCTCGGCGCAAATCCCTCGTGGACCTTGCCGTTGTGCGAATAGCCGAGGCGATTGAGCACCGTCCGATGCTCATGGGCCAACCGATAATAATCGCGCTCATTCTCGGGCAGGCCATACGCGTTCATCTCGGGCAGGAAGCTGAGTGAATCGGGGAGCGTGAAGTCCCAGACCGTCAGCGAGACCGGCAATTCCAGACTCGCCCCGTCCCTTGACCGGAGCTTGAGGGTTCCTCGATGGAGGCCCGGCTTCAGTTCATGCGGAACATAGACTTCCGCATGCAAACTCGCCGATTTTCGACCTTTTTCGGGGACGTCCGCCGGCCAGTCGGTCGGCACGACCGGATCGGGCATCGGCCCTTTCTTCGATCCGACGTTCGCGAACGACGAAATTCGACCGCGAATGTTCGGGTCATCGAACTCCAGCGCCGGATTCAGCCCGGCCACCGGCCCCTTGACGACCACCTGGAACGCCGAGAACTCGTTGCGGGCGGCGAACAGGCGGATTTCCTTGGAAGTTGCGTCCCATACGTGATTTGAGGCGAGATACGAGGCGGGACGGGCCGGGATCGTTGCCCCGGAGTCGGGCGAGAGCTTGTCCAGTTCGTCCATCACGGCCATCTCGGCCGATCCAAGCCGGGGCAGCGGGGCGGAGGTCTTCGGAACCGCCGGAGGACGTCCGGGCAGCGGCGGCGGGACGATTTTGGACAGTTTCGCCACGATTCGAACGGCTTCGCCGGCGTTTCCGGCTCCGTCGACAGCTCGGATCGTCACTTCGGCCGTCCCCGAGCCCGGGATGCCGGCGATCGTCAGGCCGATCCGCTCCCCGACTCTTGAGGCCGGAGCGACTTCCGACGCCGCGATCGGCCGGCCATCGACTTCGACCCGGAAGCCGATCGTCCCCGAGCCGCCCCGATCCGGAGGTGTTTCCCAGGAAACCTCCGCGGTCCCGCTCAGCATCCCCTCGGCCGAGGATTGAACGGCCTTCGGAGCCTCCGGGGATTGCCGGTCCTCGTCGCCGAGTTCGACGGTCAGGAATGGGGCGGATGCGCGATTTTGTTCGCGACTGTAAAGAAATCGGTTGGGAAAGAGGCGGCGGTCCCATTTTTCGCCGGAACGGGCCCACTCGGTCCCGGTGTCATCGAAGAGCAGAAAGCCCTGGCTGATCCCGGCGATCCGGGCGGCGACGACTCTAGGATCGACGGAGATCGTTTGAAAGCCCTGGGCATCGGGGGACGAGGCGTCGGCCATCCCCCAGAGGTGGCCGCCTTCGCCAAACATGACCGAGCAGAGGTCGGCAGAGCCGGCCTTCCAGGGTTCATCGGGATGCTTCCGGCGGCGAAACGTGGAGCTTCCGTTCTGCTTCTCATAGTTGGTCCCGGTTCCCTCGAACCAATCCGACGTAAACCCACCCGTCGTCACGCGTAGCAACCTCGGCTCGCCCGTCGAGCGGACGTGGAGGGTGGCGGCCTTCACGATCCGCCCTCGGAGCGGTGCGACGTCGAAATCGACGAGTGACATCTCCTGGTGGGACTTGAGTTTGAGGCGAGGCGCCCCGCCGTTGTTGCCGTCTTCCTCGGCGCCGACGCTGGAGAACCAGGTATCGCGGGTCACGTCGAGCCGGACCGGTGTCCCGGACAGGCAAGCCAGGATCATGGGCAAGACGAGCATCGGAGTGACTCCGGAACGACGGGGCCTCGGGAGAGACCGCCCAGGGTAGCCGTTCGGGAACCCCTCGGCCACGGCCTACCGCCGATCTCTACCCCCGGGGCGGGCATCCCCCGATTGGGAGTCTGAGAATCGGTCGCCTGCCCGGTTTCCAAGCATCATTCACGATGAATGCCCGATCCGAGGCAAGATGTGGCCGATTGCGGTCGGGCCTCGAGTCGCGTAAGATGAATCGACATCGTCTCTTGGGCTGATTTGCTCCCGAGGAACCTCCGCGGTGCGGAGGTTGCGTTGAGGAATTCGATGGAGAGCCGGGGTTGAGGGGCTCTCTCCTCATCGGGAACGTCGGCGTTCGATCTGTCCGGCGGGGACCGCCCTGGGGTACTCCGCTGTCCTCTCCGCTTTTTCCTGGCCTCGGAACCGGCAGCGTCATGACCACGACCGCACCGGCCTCCCTGCCCTCGCTGTTTCGCCCCTACCGCGTCTCCGGGTTCGACGAGATGTTCGCCGAGCCCGGCCTGCCCCGGGCGCATTACGCGAAGCTCTTCGAGAGGCTCGGCTCGCTCGACCCCGAGGAGATCGAGCACAGGCGAAAGGTCGCAGACCTTTCGATGAGGCACCAGGGGATCACCTTCACCGTTTACGGACGCGATCAAGGGGTCGAGCGGATCATCCCCTTCGACCCGATCCCCCGGCTGGTCTCGGCCGACGAATGGGACCGCATCGAACGCGGGCTGAAGCAGCGTGTTCGCGCCTTAAACCTTTTCTTGCGCGATATTTACCACGATCGGCTGATCCTCAAGGACCGCGTGGTTCCGCCCGAGCTGGTCGTCGGCGCCTCGGGGTATCGCCGCGAGGTCCTGGGCCTCCAGGTTCCCAAGGATATTTACATTCACGTCTCGGGGATCGACCTGATCCGCGACGCCGACGGCTCCTACCTGGTCCTCGAAGACAATTGCCGGACCCCCTCGGGCGTGAGCTACGTCCTGAAGAACCGGCAGGTCATGAAGCAGGTCTTCCCATTCCTGTTTCAGCCTTACGACGTCAGGCCCATTGACGACTATACTTCGGATCTGCTCGCGGTCCTCCGAAACATCGCCCCGCCGGAGTGTGATGACCCGACCGTGGCCGTCCTCACCCCGGGGCTGTACAATTCGGCCTATTATGAGCATTCATTCCTGGCGAGAAAGATGGGCGTGGAGCTGGTCGAGGGGCGAGACCTCGTCCTCGATCGCGGTCAGATCTTCATGAGGACCACTCGGGGCCTCCAGAGGGTGGACGTCCTCTATCGCCGGGTCGATGACGACTTCCTCGATCCCCTCGCGTTCCGCCGCGAGAGCGCCCTGGGCGTGGCCGGGCTGATGGGGGCGTATCGGGCCGGCAACCTGGGCCTGGCCAACGGCGTGGGCACGGGCGTGGCCGATGACAAGGGGATCTATCCGTTCGTCCCGGCGATCATCAAATATTACCTGAATGAAGACCCGATCCTGGCGAACGTGGAAACCTTCCGTCCCCTGATCCCGTCGCACAAGCAGCACATTTTGGAGAATCTGGAAAAGCTGGTGGTGAAGTCGGTGGACGGATCGGGCGGGTACGGAATGCTGATCGGACCGGCCTCGACCGCCGAGCAGCGGGACGAGTTCCGCCGAAAGATCGAGGACAGTCCCAGGAACTACATCGCCCAGCCCACGATCCGCCTGAGCCAGCACCCGACGTTCATCGACGACGGGATCGAGGGCCGGCACGTCGATCTCCGGCCGTTCATCCTTTATGGGGACGAGATCAAGGTCCTTCCCGGAGGGTTGACCCGGGTGGCCTTGCCTCGCGGCTCGCTGGTGGTGAACAGCTCGCAGGGGGGCGGGACGAAGGATACCTGGGTCCTCCGAGGGGCGCCGGTGCCCCCGTCGCCCTCGGCCGTCCCGCGAGGGGGGGCCTGAGATGCTCAGCCGGGTTGCCGAAAATCTCTACTGGACTGGGCGATACGTCGAAAGGGCGGAGACCGTCGCGAGGCTCCTGGACTCGGCATTCTTCCTCGAACTCGACGCCGCGGGCCTCGCCCTGGACGACGACGGGTCGGGGCCGGTCGAGGGCGTGCTGTCGATCCTCGGCTGCCGGACCGCGTTCGAGGCGACCGCGTCGGCCGGCGACCGGGACGCGGTCCTCCGGTTCCTCACGTTCGATCGCAAGAACTCGCAATCGATCCTGAGCATGGTCGCCCGAGCCCGGGAAAACGCCCGAGGAACCCAGGAGGCCATCCCGGCGGAGGTCTGGAGCGAGCTGAACCGGATGTTCCTCTTCCTCTCGGGCGCCAAGGCCCAACGGCGATTCGCCGAGAGCCCGTTCGAGTTCTACGGGGGGATCAAGCGCTCGTGCGTCCTCTGGGCGGGCCTGGTTGACGGAACTCTGGCCCGGGACGAAATTTACCAATTTCTTCACGCCGGCCGATACCTCGAGCGGGCCGATCAGGTGGGGCGGATCTTGCGGGCCAAGAGTCATACGTTGATCGAGCACGAGACGGCCACGACCGGGCCGATGAGGCCGATCCAGTGGTCGAGCCTCCTGAGGAGCTGCTCGGCGTATGACTCGTACCTGCGGACGTTCCGCGAGCGGGTCGATCCCAAGGGGGTGGTCCGCTACCTCGTCCTCGACGCCGATTTCCCCCGGGCCTTGAGGTTCTGCGTGGCGAGGTGCCGCGAGGCCCTCCACGAGGTCTCCGGCGGGGACGAGGACGGGTACGGGTCCGAGGCCGAGCGGTTGTTGGGCCGCCTGGAAGGCGAGCTTCGCTATATCGACGTGGCCGAGATCTTCGATCGCGGCCTCCCCCGCTTCCTGGCGAGCGTCCAGGAGACGTGCTCTCGGGTGGGGCAGGAGTTCCATCGGGCGTATTTCGTGGGTTGAGCCGGGTTCGCGATCGGGAAGCGTGGTCGGCGGGTTGCACCCGCCCTGCTCATCGGTGGCCTTCCCACCCTTATGGGGCCTTTCGATGCTTCTTCGCGTCCATCATGAGACGAAGCTGACGTACTCCGAGCCGGTCAGCGAGACGGTCCTGGAGATCCGGATGGCCCCGCCGTCGGACGAGGACCAGACGAACCTCGGCTATCGCCTGAGGATCACGCCGAATGCGCCCGTCACGTCGTATCGCGACGGGGTGGGGAATCGCGTCGATCTGTTCAACATCCTGACCCCGTACCAGGAGTTGACGGTCCGGGCGACCTCGATCGTCCGGACCCATCGGCGGGATGCCTCGGCCCGGCTGGCGAATTCTCCGTTCCCGGACGTGGATTCGGCGGTGCCGCTGGATGCCCTGGAATTCCTGACGCCCAGCCGTCTGGTCAACCATTCGCCCCTCCTGGAGCAGTTCGTCTCCTCGGTCCCTCGGCCCTCGGGCGGGTTCCGGGAGGGCGTCGATTCCCTGATCGAGGCGGTCCGCGGCCGTTTGAAATACGAGAAGAAGGTCACGACGGCGAGGACCCCCGTGGGCGAGGCGCTGGCGCTGGAGCGGGGGGTCTGCCAGGACTTCGCCCACCTGTTCCTCGGCTTGGCCCGGGGGATGGGCCTGCCGGCCCGCTATGTCAGCGGGTATGTCCACGGCCTTGGCGAGCTGGCCACCCATGCGTGGTGCCAGGTCTGGGCCGGTCCGACCGGCTGGGTGGATCTGGACCCGACCCGTGGTAGCTGGGTCGGTGATGGCCACGTCGTCATCGCCGTGGGCCGCGACTTCCTGGACGTCCCGCCGAACCGGGGGGTCTGGAAAGGACGTGCTGAAGAGACGATCTCGGTGGCCGTCCAGGTGGATGCCCTCGACCGGATGCCGCCGGACTGGGGGGAATGGCCGATCCAGGGGCCCTGGTCTCCCTATGGCGCCACACTTTCTCAATCGCAGTCGCAGTCGCAGAGGAGACGGGGCGGAGGGATCCTGGCGAGCGGATATCGTCAGCAGCAGAGCCAGCAGCAGCAGACGCCCCGCCGGTCCTGAACCGCACGATCCGGGCGGGAACGAGCATCGCGGCGAGCCTCCGCCTCCAACGAACTTTTTACCCATTGCCCGCAAATCCCCCGGAATGCCCCCCGGGACGCTGAATCCTTGGGCACATCCGTCCCGGTTTCGTGCATCCCCTCATGGACGGGTTCCCGACTTACGGCGATCTGGGATTCTTTAAATCGTGACTATGGTGGGATTTGCGGCACTTCATGGAGTTTTCTTCTGGTATCTGGCTCATTCGTTGCTATGATGTCTCTCGTTGAAACGAAGGAGTTTGACGGCCAAGGAACCTGGGCCCCGCCGGTCAACCTGCCCCACTCCCCTGGACCGACCCGCCGCACGTCCGTCGCGACGACGGAACGCCCTCCCCACGCGGCTTTTCCCCCCTTTTTTTCACATTTTCGAGGACCGAATTGATGACTGCGCTCGCGTCTTACCCGCGTCTGAAGACCCAGTTCCGCCGAATGGCGTCCGTCCTGTTGGTCGATCGCATCGAGCCCTGCTTGGATTTCTGGGTCGACCGCCTCGGTTTCGAGATGCGGCTCCAGGTCCAGGGCGAGGACGGGCTGGAGTTCGTCGCCCTCGGCCGAGGGGACGCCGAAGTGATGTACCGGACGCTGGACAGCCTCCACCTCGACACCCCGGGCCTCGTCGATGGTGATCAGCACGCCCCCTGGGTCGTGATCTGCCTCGAAGTGGACGACCTGGACGAGATCCTGCCCCGGCTCGACGGGGTGGAAGTCGTCGTCCCGGTCCGTGAGACGTTCCTCGGCACCCGCGAGGTCTTCCTCCGCGAGCCCTCGGGCCGAATCCTCGCCCTGTCCTCCCGCGCCTGAGCCTCCGGGCCCGAGATCCATCGTTCGAGACGGGGATGGGAAGCGCATCGGCGTTTCCCATCCCCGTCCCCTTTCCTGGGCCGATCGCTGGCCCGTCCGGTTCAGTTCGGTTAGAACGGTGCGTCCTGGGACCTTTCGCGGCGAGTCGGAGGCGACGGGCCATGATCGCGATGAGGACGAGCCTTCTCCTGGTGATCCTGGCCGCGACGGCGAACGCTCAGGATGGGCCGCCGAGGCCGACCTCGGGCGACTTCACGATCCGCGATTTTCGGTTCGCCTCGGGCGAGGTCCTGCCCGAGCTTCGGCTCCATTACCGGACGTTCGGGACGGCCGAGAGGGGTGCGGACGGCCACGTCAAGAACGCCGTCCTGATCCTCCACGGGACCACGGGCCACGGCGGGAATTTCGTCCGGCCCGAGTTCTCGGGCGAGCTGTTCGGCCCGGGGGCGCCCTGGACGCGACGAAGTTCTTCCTGATCCTGCCCGATGGGATCGGCCACGGCGATTCGAGCAAGCCGAGCGACGGCCTCCACGCGAAGTTCCCGCACTACGGCTATCGCGACATGGTGACGGCCCAGCATCGGCTGGTCACGGAAGGGTTGAAGGTCGATCATCTGCGCCTGGTCATGGGAACATCCATGGGGGGGATGCATACGTGGCTCTGGGGCGGGACCTACCCGGACTTCATGGACGCCCTGATGCCCCTGGCCTCCCTGCCGACGCAGATCTCCGGGAGGAACCGGGCCTGGAGGCGGATCATCATCGACGCGATTCGCAACGACCCGGGCTGGGAAGGCGGCGAGTACAAGAGCCAGCCCCAGGCGTCGCGGACGGCGGCCGAGATGCTCTTCCTCATGTCGAATAACCCGGTCGAGCGGCAGAAGGAGGCCCCGACCCGCGAGGCGGCCGACCGCGTTCTCGACGCCTTCGTGGCGCGGTCGATGCGGACGATCGACGCCAACGACACCCTCTATGCCGTGGACGCCTCGACGGACTACGACCCCGGCCCGGCCCTGGAGCGGATCGCGGCCCCCCTGGTGGCGATCAACTTCGAGGATGACCTGATCAACCCGCCCGAGCTCGGCGTCCTCGAGCGGGAAATCCGCCGCGTGCCCGGAGGCAAGGCGATGATCGTCCCCCGGAGCGACCGGACCCGCGGGCACGGGACCCACACCCTGGCGGCGGTCTGGAAAGCCGAGCTCGTCGACCTCCTGAATCGGTCGGCTCGCTGAGCGACGACCCCGGTCGGAGGCCGACCATCGCCTCGTCCCTCCCGACGGGGGGGCAGGCGGCCGGACGGTCGGGCCCGGCTCGACGCATGGGGATGGATCTGCCGGGCGCTAATCCTTCACGGATTGCCCGTTGCGGCCGGGACCGGGTTCGTCGCGAGGAGCTTCGCCTCGGCCCGCGCGTCGTCGTGCGCCGGCCGGATCATCGAGTTCCTTCCACCCGCCCGGCGGGTCCGGGGCCGAGGACCGCCCCCGGCCCCCGCGGCCGATCATGCCTGGGATAAAGATTCGAGAACCTTCATGAGAGGAAACGCTGGAGGCAGTCGAATCGATCGGCAATCCTTGGCTCATGAGGCCGGGATGGTGGTGGCTGGCCTGCCGTCGGTCTCGGTAGGCCAGGGCCTGCCCTACGAACTGTCAACCGCCACGCTCGAACGAAAACCGCACTTCAGCGCGACTTACGTTCCGGTCGGGAATGTTTCGTTCTTGCGACATCGGGATCCGATCGTGCGTCATCGCATGGATTGGTCCACGAAGGCCCGGGGCCTCATCGGTCTCCGATCCGTTCATGAATTCGATCTTATCCGGGCCTCATCGTCGGCTCAGGTCCGGGGGGTAGGATTCGGGGCGCCTGGCGGGGTTCGCCCGCCGGGACGGGCCTCCGGCGAGGGGTCCGAGGCCAATCCCCGGGATGGAGTCGATCCGTGAACGCCCCTACCTCGTCTTCTCCGCTTGCCTCGCTGTCGCGAATCCTCCATGACCATTTCTTCCGCTTGCTCCTCGCGTCTTACGCGGTCGCCGCGTTCTTCCCCGGACCCGGCCTGGCGATCCGAGATTGGGGGATTTCGTGGGGTTCGACGCGAGTCTCCTCCCCCGCCTTGATGCTGGGGTTCCTCCTGTTCAATGCCGGGCTCGGGGTCCGGGGATCGGAGACTCCGGGGGCTGGCCCGGCGTCCGGGGCCGTTGCTCGCGGGATTGGCCGCGAACCTGGCCGTGCCGATCGTCTTCATCGCGGGGGTTTCCCGCGTGATGGGCCTCTGGCATAACCCGGAGGAGGTGCGGGTCATCCTCCTCGGGCTGGCCCTGGTGATCTCGATGCCGATCGCCGGTTCCTCCACGGCCTGGGCGCAGAACTCCGACGGCGACGTGGCGTTGAGCCTCGGCCTGGTGGTCGCCTCGACGTGCCTGAGCCCGATCGCCACGCCTCTGGCGCTCCATGCCGTCGGGTTCCTGACCTCCGGCGGACCTGCCGAGGAGATCCATGGCCTGGCGGCTCGGGGGACCGGCGGATTCCTCGCGGCGTTCGTCCTGCTCCCGGCCCTGGCGGGGATGGTGCTCCGGGCCGTTCTGGGCGAGGCGAGGGCCGCTCGGATCCGCCCTCCCCTGAAGCTGGCCGGCTCGCTGAACTTGCTGGTCCTGTGCTTCTCGAACGCCTCGGCGGCGCTCCCTCAGGCGATCTCCCGGCCGGACTGGGACTTCCTCGGCGCCATCCTGATCATCACGGTGGGTCTCTGCGGCCTGGCGTTCGGCACCGGCTGGCTCCTGGGCAGGCTGCTCGGGCTGGAGGCGCCGGGACGGGCGTCCTTGATGTACGGCCTGGGGATGAACAACAACGGGACGGGCCTGGTCCTGGCCTCGATGGCCCTGGCCGGTCGGCCGGGCGTCTTGCTGCCGATCATCGTGTACAACCTGGTCCAGCAGGTGGTGGCGGGGGTCGTCGGCGCGAGGTCGAAGCCGAGGCCGAAGCCTCAGGGGGAGCCCTCGCCGAGCGGGGCCGTCCTGGCGATCGCCCGGTAGATAAGCGGGATCTTAGGATCGCTTCACCGGGGATTCACCGGCGACCGGTACTCTGAGGCAAGCCCCGGCGGACAAACCGTCCGGGCGAGTTCGGATCTTCAGGAAGGAATGGGAGAACTCTCATGAGCAAATTCGCAGGACCGATCGCCGGGGCCGCCCTGATCGCCCTGGTCGCCTCGGTGACCCTCGCTCGGGCCGACGACCAGAAAATCCCGCCCGAGAAGCTGCCGGCGGCCATCACGAAGGCCGTCAAGGCCAGGTTTCCCAGGGCCGAGATCACCTCCGGCTCGAAGGAGGTCGAGGACGGCAAGACCACCTTCGAGGTCGAGCTCAAGAGCGAGGGGGCCGAATACAGCGTCTCCCTGAAGGAAGACGGCACGATCACCGAGATCGAGAAGGAAATCGAGCCCGCGGACCTCCCCGCCGCCGTCCTCAAGGCCGTGAAGGAGAAGTACCCGACCGGCACCCTGAAGGAGGCCGAGGAGGTCACCGCCGGCGCGAAGACCACGTTCGAAGTCATGGTCAGCGTCCCGGGCAAGAAGAAGATGCGTGAGATCGCACTCGACAAGGAGGGTAAGATCCTGTCGGACGAGGAAGAGGACGAGGATTGACAGTCGAGGTTCGCGAGGTGAGCGGCTCCCCCTCCCTCCGCCGGTGAGGGGGGCCCCGAAGCCTCCAGCTCGGAGGACTGGCTCGAACCCGAGGAGGCCCGACCGCGATGGGCATCCGCCTCCTGATCGTGGAAGACGAGGACGCGATCGCCGATTTCCTCGTCCGAGGGCTTCGCGAGGAAGGGTTCACCGTCGAACGGGCCTGCGACGGCGACGAGGCCCTCGCCGCGTTGCGATCGGGCGAGTGGGACCTCGTCGTCCTCGACTGGTGGCTCCCCGGTCCCGACGGCCTGGACGTCCTCCGCCGCTTCCGCGCCCTGGGACGTGAGACGCCGGTCCTGTTCCTCACCGCTCGCGACGCCGTCAGCGATCGCGTGAAGGGTCTGGACTCCGGCGCCGATGATTATTTGTGCAAGCCGTTCGCCTTCGACGAATTGCTCGCCCGGGTGCGGTCCTTGACCCGCCGACGGACCGGCTCCGCGAGCACCACGATCGCGCGGGGAGACGTCAAGATCGACCTGGCCACGGCCAGGGCCGAGAGGGCGGGGAAGCCCCTGGACCTGACCGCGAAGGAGCAGTCGCTGCTCGTCTTCTTCGTCCGCCACCCGGGACAGGTGCTCTCCCGAACTCGGATTTATGAGAATGTTTGGGATGAGCGGTATGACGGCTTGTCGAATACCCTGGAAGTTCACGTGATGGAGCTTCGCAAGAAGCTGGAGGCGCTCGGCCCGAGGCTGATCCACACGGTCCGAGGCCGCGGCTACCTCTTCGGCGAGCCCCCGGGCGGGGGCGACCCATGACGCTCACCGGACGGGTCTCGGCGTTCTTCCTCGGGGCGTTGGGCGCGGTGCTCGTGGGGTTCTCGGGAGGGGTCTACGCGCTGGCCGCGATGGCGATCCGCCAGCAGGCCGACGAACGGCTCGGCGCGGCGCTCGCCACGCTCTCGGCGGCGGCCGAGATCTCCGAGAAGGGCGTCGAATGGGAGCCCCAGGAGCGGTTGCTCGCCCTGGGGACCGATTCGGGGCCCGAGGCCGTCCGCTGGGTCGTCCGCGGCCCTCGGGCGCGGTCGTCGATCGCTCCCCGAACTGGAATTCCAGGCGATTGCCGCCCGATTCGCCGTCGAGTCCCGAGGCGTCGCGGATCGTCGGGACCGACGGCCGGGGCTGGCGGACGAGGTCGGTCGAGCTCCGGGCCCCGAGGTCGGCTTCGAACCCTCCGCTCCGTTCCGGCGGGCCCTGGTGATCGAGGCGTTCCTGCCGATGGACCCGAGCGAGGCGACCTTGCGGCAACTGGCCCTGGCGCTGGCGGTCCTGGCCGGCTCGACGTGGGGCGTGGCGGCCGTCCTGGGTCGATGGTTCTGTCGTCGGGCCCTCTCGCCGCTGACGAGGATGGCCGAAGCCGCGAGGCGGGCCGACATCGACGGCTCCGGCCCCCGCCTGCCGGTGCCCGACGGCGGCGACGAGCTCTCCGGACTCGGATCGGCGTTCAATGACCTGCTCGATCGCCTCCGCGAGGCGCTCGACCGCCAGAAGCGGTTCACCGGCGACGCCTCCCACCAGATCCGCACGCCGCTGGCGGCGCTGATCGGGCAGGTCGAGGTGGCCCTCCGCCGCGAGAGGCCGCCCGAGGAATACCGCCGAGTCCTCGCCACGGTCGGCGAGCAGGCCGCGAGCCTCCGCAGGATCGTCGAGGCCCTCCTGTTCCTCGCCAGGGCCGACGCCGAAGGGGACCTCCCGGGCCGCGAAACCCTGGACCTCGCCTCGTGGGTGCCCCGACGGCTGGAAGGCCGCACCGACCGGCCCCGATCGGCCGACGTCCGGTTCGTCGATCTGGGGTCGGGCCCGGCGATCGTCTCGGCCCCGCCGGCCTTGCTGTCCCAGGTGATCGGCAATCTCGTCGAGAACGCCGAGAAGTACAGCGACCCGGGTTCGCCGATCCTCGTCGGGCTGGAGAGGCGGGATTCTCGGGTCGTCCTGAGCGTGGAGGACCGGGGCCGCGGCATCCGTCCCGAGGACCTCCCGAGGATTTTTGACCCCTTCTTCCGCGCCGCCCCGAACCGCAGGAATGACCCCGGGGTCGGCCTCGGGCTGTCGGTGGCCCGAAGGATCGCCGAGGCCCTGGGAGGGTCGCTCTCGGCCCAGAGCCGTCCGGGGCAGGGGAGCCGGTTCGACCTGCGATTGCCGGCGGCCCCGGGTGGCGACGAGGCCCCGCGAATTCCGTGAGTGGGTGATTGACTGGCACGATCGGGCCGTCTAGTCTCACGCAACGGTCAAACTTTTTTCGATCCGACTCCTCGTCGTCGAGGCTCCCTCACATGAATCCGTTGGGGACGTCGCGAGGCCGGGCCCCTCAGCCCGAGGACGCCGACCTCCGGGCCGCCGAGCGGCTCGCCGAGTCGTATTCGCTGATGACCCAGGGCCTCTCCCGGGTGATCGTCGGCCAGGCGGACGTGCTCAAGCAGGTCATGATCGCCCTGTTCTGCCAGGGCCATTGCATCCTGGAAGGCGTCCCCGGCCTGGCCAAGACCTTGATGATTTCGAGCATCGCCCAGCTGCTCTCGCTGAACTTCAAGCGAATCCAGTTCACGCCCGACCTGATGCCCAGCGACATCGTCGGCAACGAGATCCTCGAAGAAGAGGAGGGCACCGGCCGCCGCCGGATGAAATTCGTCAAGGGTCCGATCTTCGGCAACCTGATCCTCGGCGACGAGATCAACCGGACCCCGCCCAAGACCCAGGCCGCCCTGTTGCAGGCGATGCAGGAATACCGGGTGACCATCGCCGGGACCGACTATCCCCTCGAAAAGCCGTTCCTCGTCCTCGGCACGCAGAACCCGATCGAGCAGGAAGGCACGTACCCGCTGCCCGAGGCCCAGCTCGACCGCTTCATGTTCAAGATCCTGATCGATTATCCCTCGTATGAAGAGGAATTGACGATCACCGAGAGCACCACCAGCGGAGAGCCGCCCCTGCTGGAACCCCTCCTGAACAAGGACGCGATCCTCAAGCTCCAGGCCACGGTCCGCAAGGTGCTCGCGGGCCGGTCGGTCACGGCCTACGCGGTGAAGCTGGCGAGGGCCACGAGGCCGGCGTCGAGCGAGGCGCCCGACTTCGTCAAGAGCTACCTGACCTGGGGCGCCGGCCCCCGGGCCTGCCAGGCGATGATCCTCGGGGCGAAGGCCAATGCCCTCCTGGACGGCCGCGTCCACGTCTCGTGCGAGGACATCCGCTCGATGGCCCTGCCCGTCCTGCGTCACCGCCTGGCCACCAGCTTCCGGGCCGAGAGCGACGGCGTCACGGCCGACCACATCGTCGAGAAGCTTTTCGAGGTGATCCCGGAGCCGAGCGAGGATTGAGTCACCCGTCGGGCCCGCCCTCGCGGACCTCTTCGCCCCCGGAGCCCCGCCCGTGGCCAACCGCTATCTCGACCCCGAGGGACTGGCCCGCGTCGGCAACATGGAGCTGGTCGCGAGGCAGGTCGTCGAGGGATTCCTCACCGGCCGCCATCGCAGCCCGTTCCACGGCTTCTCCGCCGAGTACCTCGACCATCGCGCCTACACCCCGGGGGACGAGATCCGCGCCCTCGACTGGAAGATCCTGGCGAAAACGAACAAATATTACATCAAGCTCTTCCACGACGAGACGAACCTCCGCGCGACGATCCTCCTGGATTGCTCGAAGTCGATGGACTTCGCCGGGACCCCGGGGGGCATGACGAAGCTCCAGTGGGGCAGCTACCTGGCGGCGGCCCTGACCCATCTGATGCTCCGGCAGAACGACGCCGTGGGCCTCATCATGTTCGATACCCAGGTCCGCCATGCCCTGGGCCCCAAGGCCCGGCCCACGCAGTTTCGGCGAGTCCTCGACCTCCTCGAAGACGCCCGACCCGGAGGCGAGACGGACCTCGGGACGATCCTCCACGAGGCCGCCGAGCGGGTCCATCGTCGCGGCCTCCTGATCGTCATCAGCGACCTGATCGACGACGCCGAGCGGGTCGCCTCGGGCCTCCAGCACTTCCGCCACGACGGCCACGAAGTGATCGTCTTCCACGTCCTGGACGACGCCGAATTGACCCTGCCGTTCGAGGGCCTCACCCGGTTCAAGGACGCCGAAGGCGCGGGCCGCGTGGTGGTCAATCCCAAGGGCCTGCGGGCCCGATACCTCGACCGGATGAAGGCGTTCCTCGATCGCGCCAAGACCGATTGCTTCGAACGCAACATCAGCTATCACCTCGCGAACACCAAAGAACCCTACGATCACTTCCTGGCCTCGTACCTGGAGAAGAGGTCGAGGCTGGGGTGAGGCCCGCGATCCCGGACCCCCGAGGGCCAGAGATGGATTTCCTCCACTACGCCCTGCTCGGCTTCCTCCCGCTGGCGGGGCTGCCGATCCTCCTGCATCTGCTGACCCTCCATCGCCTGAGGACCGTCGAGCTGCCGACGTATCGGTTCCTGTTCGACAGCTACGTCCAGCAGCGCCGGAAGATGCAGTTCCTCGAAGCGTTGCTGGCCCTCCTACGGACGCTGTTCCTGCTCGGGCTGGTCGCGGCGTTCGCCCGTCCGGCGGCGAAGACCTGGGCGGGATTGTTCCCGGGCGGCTCGGGACGCGAGGTCGTCCTGCTCGTCGATGGCTCGGCCAGCATGAACGCGAAGGCGAAGGGGCTTTCCGCGCTCGACCGGGCCAAGGACGTGGCGCGATCGGTGGTCGCAACCCTCTCCGCCGAGGACCGCGTGGCCGTGGTGAAGGTGGCCGATCGGCCCGAGGAAGTGGCCCGCAGGTTCGTCGGCGACGGCAAGGCGGTGGTCGAGGCGATCGACGGCCTTTCTCCGGGGCCGAGCCGCGCGAACCTGTTCGCAGCGATGGCCGAGGTCTACGGCTCGACCGCCGGGCGATCGAGCCGGCCCACCGTCTACGTCCTGTCCGATGGCCAATCCGGCTCGTGGCGAGAGCTTCGCGACCCCTCGGCGTCTCGGCTCGTGCCCGAGGGGGCGAAGATCGTCGTCGTGAACGTGGGCGAGCCGAACCCGCCCGCGAATCGCGCCGTGATCGGCGACCCGCCCGGCAAGGCCCGGGCGGTCGTCGGCCTGCCGGTGACGCTCCGCCCTCGGGTCATCGGCGACGCGAAGGGGGACGAGGCCTCGGCGACCCTGAGCGTCTCGCTCGACGACAAGGAGGTCGCCCGCCTGCCCGTGATCCTCAAGCCGGGCGAGGCGATCGTCAAGAAAGTGGTGTACGTGCCCGAGGCATCCGGGACGTTGCGGGGCCGGTTCGAGGTCTCGGGCAAGGCCCCGGACGGCTTCCCCGACGATGATTCGTACCTGTTCACGCTCACGGTCGATCCGGCGGTCAAGGTGTTGATCGTCAACGGGAATCCATCCGCCGATCCGTTCGAGGACGAGGCGCTCTACCTGCGGACCGCGCTCTCGGCGCGATCGGGCGAGGGTTCCGGCCCGCTGGCGGCCCCCCTGAAGTCGCTGGACGTCCGCGAGACGCCCGAAGGCGGCCTGAATCCCGACTCCCTGCGCGATGCGGCGGTCGTGATCCTGGCGAATTGCGGGGGGCTGAACGCCCAGCATTTCGCCTGGCTCCGCGAATTCGTGAACGCGGGGGGCGGCCTGCTGATCCTGCCCGGAGACCGGGTGAATCCCGACGTGTACAACACGCAGTTCTTCGCCGCGCCCGGCCCGAGCAAGGAGAAGATCACCGGCGTGACGCTCGGCCCTCCCGAGGGCGACCCGGAGAAGGCGGAGACGTTCGAGCGGCTCTCGACGGTCGATTTCGCGCACCCCGCGCTCTCGGTCTTCGACTCCCCGGACGCCCGATACCTCCGCTCGGCCCACTTCGGCCGGCGATTTCCCCTGAATTTCCCCGACGGCAAGCCCGTCGGCGCGTGGCCCCTGGCCGTATTCGCGTCGGGCCGCCCGGCGCTGGTCGAGAGCCGGTTCGGCTCGGGGATCGTGCTCGTGTCGGCGTTCCCGGCGAACGCGAAGTGGTCGAACCTGCCGCTCAAGCCCGAGTTCGTGCCGTTGGTCCTGAGGCTCGCCGGATATGTGCAAGGGAGGCCCGAGCTGGACGTCCCGGCGACCGTGCCCCCCGACGGTCGGGCCGAGATCGGGGTGGCCTCGGCCTGGTCGCCCGCGACCGGGACCGTGACCGACCCCGGCGGCAAGCCCTCGCCCCTGGCGTTCGAGCGCTCGAACGGCCGATGGATCGCGCCCTATGATCGGACGGAGCATCGCGGGTACTATTCGGTGGAGGTGAAGGGCGGGAAAGTCGAGGCGCCGAAGGCGGGATCGGCGGCCTTCGCCGTGAACCTCGCGCCCGAGGAGTCGCGGTTCGCCGCGATCACCGAGGCGCAAATCCGCCAGGCCCTGCCCCGGGCCGACGTGTCGTTCGTGGACGCCTCGGCCGAGGCGCAGAGGGCCGAGGGGAAGATCGGCGAACGCAAGGAGGTCTGGCGGGGGCTCATCCTGCTCCTGTTCGGGATCATCGGCGTGGAATTCCTGCTCGCCACGCTCGGGGGTAAGGCGTCACCGTCTCCCTCGGGTGCATGAAGTGCACCGATGAGCGGAGGGCGAGGCCCGCCATCCTTTGTCGTCTCCTTCCCGGATCATTCGAAGCGAGTCGGATCGGTGCATCTCATGCACCCTACGGAGGATGGCCATGCTCACCGATGCGAAGCCCGAATCGCCGCCGGACGCGTCCCCGATCTTCCGGGCCGTGCGGCGGACCCGCGCCGTCTTGCGGTCGAGCTGGGTCGCCACCGGCCTGGGGCTGGTCGTCGGGCTGGGCCTCGGCACGCTCTGCGCCGTGACCTTGACGGACCTGATGGCCCCGTTGTGGCCGTCGTTGCGGCTCGTCGGCCTGCTCGCCATCGCCGTGCCGACGGCGGTCCTCCTCGTCTGGAAGGTGCTGATCCCGCTGGTTCGCCGCCTCGGAGCCATCGCCGTGGCCCGGCGGATCGAGGCGCGACTGCCGGGGATTCATAACCGATTGGTGAGCTGCATCGACCTCTCCCGGCCCGAGAGGCGGCGCGAGCGGTCCTCCGCGTTCTATGCGAGGCTCGTCCGCGAGGCCCGCGAGCGCGTCTCGGCGTTCCGTCCGCTGTCGATCGTCGATTGGCCGAGGCTCCGGCGGTCGCTCCTGTTCGCCGCGGCCAGCGTCGCCGCGTTCTCGGCGGCGTTCGGCCTGTTCTCCGACCGCCTCCCCACGGCGATGGCCCGGATCTTCCGCCCGTTCGCCGACATCCCGCCGGCCACCGGCGTCGAATTCTCCGTGAAGCCCGGCGATGCCAGGGTGCTCCGGGGTGACGAGATCCCCTTCGAAGTCGTCGTGACGAAGGGCGAGCCCGACGACCTCCGCCTGGAGCTCCGCCGCGACGACGGCCAGGGCGGCACCCTCTGGTACGACCTCCGACGGGCCGGGCCGAGGGCCTGGTCCCTCCGCCTGGCGGGGTTCGAGGGCTCCTTCTCGTACCGAGTCCACGGCGGAGGGACGTGGAGCCGCCTCTATCACGTGAACATCCTGGAGCGGCCGGCGATCGTCGAGCTCCACACGGTCCTCCACTACGCGCCGTATCTCGGGATGGGCGAGCCGAAGGTCGGCCCCCCCCAGGTGGCCGACGTGACCGGGCCCGAAGGATCGGCGGTGGAGGTGGTCGTCGAGGCGAGCGGCGACGTCAGCGAGGGGGCGATCCAGTGGCTCGACCCGACGACGACGAGAGTCGCCGTCGCCGACCGGGCGGAGAGGCTCTGGCAAGGCCTGGAGTTCATCCCCGACAACGTCTCCGCCGAAGGGACCTGGCGATGGGACTTCAAGCTCCGGGCCCGGCCCAGCCATTTCGACCCGGCCCAGGGCGGGCTCCACGGCCATCACCTCTCGAACCTGCCGGCGGGCTTCCGCGTCCTGCCCGGGGAATCGTTGTTCGCCTACGTATTCATCCCGCCCGACAAGAAGCCCGACACGCTGATGCTCCAGTTCCACGACGGCCAGTCCTGGGACCATCGGGCGTTCTGGGGCGAGGACAAGATCCCGTTCGGCACGCCGGGCTCGGCCGGGCGGCGAAGGCTCGGCCCCTTGCCCGAAAGCGGCGGCTGGGTCCGGCTGGAAGTCCCCGCGAAGCTGGTGGACATGGAGGGCAAGGACCTCCGGGGGATCGGCTTCGACGCCGTGGGAGGGGAGCCGATCTGGCACCGAGCGGGCACCGTGCCGGCGGCCCATGTCGAGAAGGCCGGGTTCGTCGTCGCCCGATCGTTCCCGATGGAGCCGACGAGCGACGGCCGATGGTCGGGCCGGTTCCCCCTGGAGAAGTCCGGGGCGTACCGGGTCGAGCTGAAGAACGAGATCGGCGCCGCCAACCGGCCGATGAAGGAAGCGAAGGTGGTGGCGATCCCGGACAATCCTCCGCAGGTCGTCCTGGAGAAGCCGGGCGCCGACCTCGTCCTCAGCGAGCCGATCAAGGTGCCCCTGGTGGTCTCCGCCTTCGACGATTTCGGCCTCGCCGGGGTGTTCGTCGCGGTGCAGAAGGGGGACTCGGGCGGGTTCGTGGGGCGGCCGATCAAGACCTACGACGCGCCGGTCCGCAACGACATCGCCGTGGCCAGCCTGGACCTCCCCTCGATGGGCCTCAAGCCGGGCGACTTCCTCCGGTATCGGGTCGAGGCGCGCGATCGCAAGGGTCAATCGGCGCAGACCAAGGAGTACGTGATCCGGATCGCCAACGACGGCAACTCGGCCGACAGGCAGCTCGCGAACTTCGAGAAGACCCGGGAGGCCGTCGAGCAGAAGCTCGCGAAGCTGATCGACGACCAGGCGAAGGTCCGCGAACAGGTCAAGGCCCTGGCGACGAAGGCGGCCCCGCTGAAGGAGAAGATCGCGGAGTCCGCCCGGGCCGCCGATCCGAAGCCCTCGCCCGACGCCCCGCCTCCGGCCGACAAGCCGCCCGCGAACCTGGACGCCGAGACGGCGAAGGGCCTGGCGGAGGTCCGCCAGGAGATGGCCCGGATCGCCGGCCAGGAGGAGCAGAACGCGAACCTCGCCGGGCAGGTCGCCAATGACCTGAAGGCCGCCGCCGAGAACGCCGAGGGGCAGGCGATGCTGCCCCCGCAGGTCGCGGAGGCGCTCCGCGACGTCCAGACTACGTTCCAGAAGGCCGCCGCCGAGCCCTTGAAGGGCCTCACCGACGCGATGAAGGCCGGCGCCGACGCGAACCACGCCGCGCCCGACGTCCCCGCGATGGAGGCCGCCGCCGGGCAGGTCCAGGACGCCCTGGAGGCCACCAGGGCCCGGCTCGACGCCCTCGCCCGAGCCGAGGACGCGATGAAGGACGACGCCGGCAAGGCCGTGGCCGAACTCCAGCGCGAGAAAGCCCGGCTGGAGGCGGTTCTTTCCGCCAAGGAACTTGCCGACCTGAAAGAATTCCTCGAAAAGATGCGCGAGCAGATGAAGGCGCTGGAAGGGGACCAGCAACAACTGCTCGAAGCCACCAGGACGGCGCCCGACATCCTCCTGCCCGACGTGAAGGCGAAGCAGGGCGACCTCGAGAAGAAGGCCGGCGCCGAGATCGAGAAGGCCCGCGAGGTCCGCGAGAAGGGCCTCGCCTCGAAGAAGGCCGAAGACCATGCCGACGCGGCCGGGGCCGACCCGGGCGAGGCCGCCGCACCCGCCGGAGGAGAAGA
Source organism: uncultured Planctomycetota bacterium (assembly GCA_963737655.1). Taxonomy (GTDB): domain Bacteria; phylum Planctomycetota; class Planctomycetia; order Isosphaerales; family Isosphaeraceae; genus JAQGHR01. Next base: position 2,300,955 of record CAVTTN010000002.1, read on the forward strand.
CGCCCAGGGCGGCGACATGCCCAACGGCGAAGGCGAGCCGAAGGGCGAGGGCGAGGGCGAGGGGGAAGGCCAGCCCAAGGGCGAGGGCGACGGCCAGCCCAAGGGCGGCGAGGGGGCGCCGAAGGACGCCATGCCCGACGGGGCCGGCGAGAAGGGGAAGTCCGGCAAGTCCAAGTCCAGGGCTGGCGGCGAGCCCGACGGCCGGGACGCCCTCCGCGAACGGGGCGAGCGCACCCTCGGCGAATTGAACGAAGCCGAGGGCGGGCTGGCGGCCGACGAGGCGGCCCTGGGCCGGCTGCTCGAACAACTGAAGCAGGCGGCGGCCGACCCCGGCGGCGAGCCTCACGACGGCCAGCCTCACGACGGCCAGGCCGATCCCTCGGCCGCGACGAACTCGGCCGAGGTCCAGCAAGCCCTGGCGATGGCCGCGAGGATGAAGGCCATGAAGAGCGGCCGGAACCGCTCGGAACCGGGCCGCGATCAGGCCCACGCCCCGCATCCTCCCGGCGCCTCCTCGACGCCTAATCTCCAGGGATCGCCCCCCGGAATCGCCTCCGAGAGCGTCCTGAACAAGCTCGACCTCAACACCCGGACCGTCCTCCTCAAGATGCCCCCGAGGGTCCGCGAAGAGATCCTCCAGGGGATGCGCGAACAGGCCCCCGAGGGCTACTCGAAGTTCATCCAGGACTACTTCCAGAGGTTGACCGAAGTCAAAAAGTAGGGTGCATGCAATGCACCAACACGCGGCGGGCGACGCCCGCCATCCGCGTTCTGCTTCACGTTCTCTTTGCAAGACCTGATTTGAACCCGGGATGAGGATGGCGGGCGTGGCCCGCCGCGTGTTGGTGCATTGCATGCACCCTACAGAGAGTTTTTATGATCTCGTGGCTCCTCCAAGCAATCGGCCTCGGGGACGACTTCCTCGGGCACCTCGACCGGGTCCGCCTGGCGGCCCAGAGGCCGATGGTCCTCTGGGTCGGATTGGCCCTGTTATTGCCCCTGGCCGTGTTCATCCATCGGAGGCAGATGAGGAGCCTCGTCGGGGCGCCGAAGGCCCTGCGGGTCGCCCTCAGCCTGATCCGCGTGGCCATCCTCGCCTTGATGGTCGGCTGCCTTTCCGGTCCGTATCTGCGGCTGGATCTGACGGTGGAGAAGAAGCCGATCGTGGCGGTGCTCGTCGATCGGTCGAGGAGCATGACCTTGCCGGTCGGGCCGTTCGCGACCGACGCGGAGGCCTCGCGGTTCGCCTCGGCGTCGGGCCTCTCGCTGTCGCCGGGCCCGGGGGCGGCCGAGTCGAAGAAGGCCGTCGAGGCGATGACTCGCGGGGGCTCGCCCGCTCCTTGCTCCGCAAGGAGGCCAAGACCCTCCTCGAACCGCTGGCGAAGACGCACGACCTCCGGTTCGTCGCCTTCGACCGCGACGTCTCGACGATCGGCGCCGACCCCGCGAAACCCGAAGTCCCCGAGGCCGACGGGCCCGCCTCGTCCTCGACCCGGATCGGCGACGCGATCGCCCGGGTGATCGACGATGCGGGCGACCGGCCGATCGCCGGCATCCTCCTGCTGAGCGACGGCCGGAACACGGCCGGGGCCTCGCCCGCCGAGGCCGCCCGCCTCGCCTCGAACGACTCCGCCCCGGTCTTCCCCGTGACCCTCGGCGGGTCGGTGCGGATGAAAGACGTGGCGATCGTGGATGTGTTCGCCCCGAACATCGTCTCGGTGGGCGACACGGTGAAGGTCGCCGTGACGATCGAGTCCAGCGGCTTCGACGGCCGGGCCACGAAGGTGGATCTGAAGACCGATTCGGTCATCGACTCGAAGGAGATCGTCCTCCGGGGGGCCGAGCAGCAGGTCGTCGAGCTGACGTTCGCCGCGACGAAGCCCGGCTCGTTCGCCCTGACCGTCGAGGTCCCCCCGCAGCCCGAGGAGGCCGAGGTCCTGCGCTCCAACAACTCGGACGTGGCGTTCGTGAAGGTCACCGACGAAAAAATCAAGGTGCTCCTGATCGACGGCTCGCCCCGCTGGGATTTCCGGTTCCTGAAGAACGCGATGAGGCGAGACCACGGCCTCGGCGGCGCGAAGGGGTCGGCCGAGCCGGACGTCCGCGTCCTCTCCGAGATGGCCGGGGGCGCGACCGTGCCGTCGTCGCCCGAGGACCTGGCCGGCTATGACGTGGTGGTCCTGGGGGACGCGGCCCCGGGCGAGCTCGGGCCGAAGTTCCTGGAATCGCTGGGCAAGGCGGTGCGAGAGAAGGGGCTGGGGCTGATCGTCGAGGCCGGCCCCCGGCACATGCCCCACGAGTTCGACGCGGCGTTCCGCGACCTCCTGCCGGTGAAGGTCGGCACGCGATCGTCCGGGGTCGAGGCGCCGGTCTATTCGCCGTTCCGGCTGGAAGTCTCGGCCGAGGGGGGCGTCCACGAGGCCATGAGGCTGTTCGACGACCCCGGCCGGAGCGCCGAGGTCTGGGCCGGGATGCCGGCGTTCTTCTGGTGCGCCTCGGCCGATCGGCCGGCGCCGGGGGCCACGGTCCTGGCGTGGAACCCGGCGATCCGCTCGCGGTTCGGCAAGCTGCCGCTGATCGCCCACCATGTCGCGGGCAAGGGGCGCGTCGTGTTCGTAGGGACCGATTCGACCTGGCTCTGGCGGCAGAACGTCGGCGACCGCTTCTTCTACAAGTTCTGGGGCCAGGCGGTCCGGTTCGCGGCGAAGTCTCCCGACGACGCGAAGAAGACGAGGATCGAGGCGAGGCCGGTCCGGGCCCAGCCGGGCGAGCCGGTGCGGATCGAGGTCATGGCGTTCGCCGAGGACGGCTCGCCCCGGGCCGAATCGAGGCTCCCGGCGAGCGTCCTGAGCGCCGGAGGGGCGCCCGTGGCCGTCGAGCTCGTGGCCGACCCGGCGATCCGGGGCCGATTCACCGCCACGGTCGCCCCCGAATCGCCCGGCGACTATCGCGCGAGCTTCGACCCCGGCTCCGGTTCCGAGCCCATCGAGGCGAGGTTCCGCGTCCTGGAATCGGTCGAGGAACTCCGCCACCCCGACCCCGACGCCCAGGCCCTCGCGGCCCTGGCCGGCGCCACCGGGGGCAAGGTGCTCGGGCCCGACGAGATCGCCTCGGTCCGGCCGCTGCTCAAGGGCGAGGCGACCGTCACCGAGATCCACCGCGAGGCGACCGTGTGGGACAACTGGATCGTCCTGGCCCTGCTGATGGGTCTCTACTCGATCGACGTGGGCCTGAGACGGCTCGCCGGCCTGTCATGAGGGAGGGGCGAATGGGAAGCGTGTCCAGGGTGGGTGAATCTCGCCATCTCGGACGGTGCAGGAAATCCACCAGACCCACCGTGGTTGGCCTGACCGTTTTCTCCCTGCTCTGGTCCCTCTCGACTCCGGGACTCGCCGATGACGCGGCCCCCTTGACCGAGGCCCAGGTGGTCGCTCGGGTCACGGGGTCGATCGACCGCGCTCTCGAATATCTCGCGTCGAAGCAGAAGCCGGACGGCTCGTGGCACACGAACAACGCGGTCAACGGCCTCGCCTTGCTCGCGTTCCTGGGCCGGGGCCACGTGCCGGGCCGGGGGCCGTATCGCGAGGTGGTCGATCGCGGCAAGGCGTTCATCCTGGCGTCGGCCCGGGCCGACGGCTACCTCGCGTTCGACAAGATGTACGAGCACGGCCTGGCCACGCTCGCCCTGGCCGAGATGTACGGGATGGACCCCGACCCGAAGCTCCGCGAGGTCCTCCGCAAGGCCGTGGACCTGATCGTCCGCAGCCAGGCCCCCAACGGCGGCTGGCGCTATCAGCCCACGCCGAACGATCACGACCTGAGCGTCACCGTGATGCAGGTCGTGGCGCTCCGGGCCGCCAATAACGCCGAGATCCCGGTGCCGGCCGCGACGATCGACCGGGCCATCGCCTACGTCCGGTCGTGCGCCAATCCCAACGGCGGCTACTCCTACCAGCCCGGCAGCGGGCCCGGACCGCAGACCACGGCCGCCGGCGTCCTCTGCCTCCAGCTCCTGGGCAAGGGGGACGACCCCTCGGTCGCCAAGGGCCTTGCGCTCATGGCGAGCTACCCGGCGACGTGGGAGAATAGCGGGCTTCAATATTTTTATTATTATCACTATTACGCCATCCAGGCCTACTATCACGCCGGCGGGAAGTCGTGGGATTCCTGGCACCCGAAGGTCCGCGAGATGCTGCTCGCCAAGCAGAATTCCGACGGGAGCTGGGACGTCCCCCCCGGCACGACCGAGAACGAGGGGACCGTCGGCCCGAACAAGGTCTACTGGACCGCGATGGCCTGCCTCGTCCTGGAGATCTACACCCACTACCTGCCCGCCTATCAACGCTGACCGAGGGCCCGGCGCCCTGGCCGCCGGACCCTCCGATCGGGGACAATGACCCAGGGATCGAGAGGGGATCGGGGCGAGGCGGGCCATGTTCCAGGATGTCTTGCGAAGGCTCGGGATCGAGGCGTCGAATTCCGGGGTCCGGGGGAAGTCCCGGGTCGCGAATCCCTCGGGCCGGGTCGTCGAGTCGATCAATCCGGCGACCGGCTCGGCGATCGGATCGGTCACGTTCGGCTCGGCCGAGGATTACGATCGGGTCGCCGGCGATGCGGTCGAGGCGTTCGCCCGGTGGCGCGTGGTCCCCCCGCCGGCCCGGGGGGCCGTGGTCCGCGAGATCGGCGAGGCGCTTCGGGAGGCGAAGGACGACCTGGGCCTGCTCGTGACCCTGGAGACCGGCAAGATCCTGGCCGAAGGGCGGGGCGAGGTCCAGGAGATGATCGACATGGCCGATTTCGCCGTCGGCCTGTCCCGTCAGCTCCACGGCCTGACGATCGCCAGCGAGCGGCCCGGCCATCGGATGATCGAGCAATGGCTGCCGCTGGGCCCGGTGGGGATCATCACGGCGTTCAACTTCCCGGTGGCGGTCTGGGCGTGGAACGCGATGATCGCGGCGGTCTGCGGCGACCCGGTGGTCTGGAAGCCGTCGCCCGAGGCCCCCTTGTCGGCCGTGGCTGTCCGGAACCTCGTCGATCGCGTGGCCGAGTCCCACGGCTTCGAGGGGGTCTTCAACCTCTGCGCCGGAGACGCCGACCCCGTGGGCGAGGCGATGATCGCCGACCCGAGGTTCCCGCTGATCTCGGCCACCGGCAGTTGCCGGATGGGCCGGAGGGTGGCGGAGGTCGTGGGCCGGAGGCTCGGACGGTCGTTGCTGGAGCTCGGCGGGAACAACGCGGCGATCGTCTCGCCGTCGGCCGACCTGGAGCTGGCGATTCGCGCGATCCTGTTCGCGGCCGTCGGCACCGCCGGCCAGCGATGCACGACCCTCCGACGCCTGATCGTCCACGAATCGATCGCCGACCGTCTGGTCGATCGGCTCGTCAGGGCGTATGGGTCGCTGCCGATCGGCGACCCGTGGGCCGAGGGGACGCTCGTCGGCCCCCTGATCGGCGAGGGGGCCGTCGAGGCGATGATTCGGGCCCTGGACCTGGCCAGGGGGCAGGGCGGCGAGGTGCTCTGCGGCGGTCGTCGGCTCGACCGGCCGGGATTCTTCGTCGAACCGGCGATCGTCCGGAGCCGCCCCGACCTGCCGATCGCGGCCGAGGAGACGTTCGCGCCGATCCTCTATGTCACGACCTACCGCGACCTGGAGGAGGCGATCGCGATCCAGAACGGCGTGCCCCAGGGGCTGTCGTCGGCGATCTTCACCGACCGGGTGAGCGAGGCCGAGCGGTTCCTGTCGGCCGAGGGTTCCGACTGCGGGATCGCGAACGTGAACCTCGGCACCTCCGGCGCGGAGATCGGCGGGGCGTTCGGCGGAGAGAAGGCCACGGGCGGGGGGCGCGAGGCCGGCTCCGACTCGTGGAAGCTCTACATGCGCCGGCAGACCTGCACGATCAACGGCTCGACCGCCCTGCCGCTGGCCCAGGGGGTGCGGTTCGAGGTCCTGGGCTGACCGAGGGGGCCCGGCTCAGGCCCCCTCGACCTCCCGGCGGAGGTTCTCCAGCCACCGGCGGACGGCCTCCGACACCCCCTCGCCCAGTTCCTCGCGGAGGTCGTCGATCCGTTGGAGGATCTCGCGGGCGTCGTCCTCGCGGGTCCCCGGGCCCGAGAGCAGGCGGTGGGCCTCGTGGGCCAGGTGCCTCACGTTCAGGGCTAGGGTCGCGCCCCCGCGCCGTCGTCGCTCATCCTCTTCATGGCCTGCCTCCTCCCTTCGGTCCCTGGCCCCCGGTCCGGCGTCCTCGGATCGGGCAGCCCTCGGGTTCGCCCCTCTTCTAACAGACGTCCAAGGAGCATCAATTCCGGCGAAAAAATTCCCGTCTTCGCGATTTTGTCTGTCCGTCGAAGGGTTTTCGCATCGTCCGGGCGGTTATTAGGACGAATTCCTTCGTCGTCACTCCCCGTGCCGGCGGCCCCGAGGGGTCAGGAGTGATGGACAGCCGAACCCTCCGCCGGGTTCGCCCGAATCGGTCGGGAATCTGGGCTGATTGCGGGGCCTTCGGGGGATTCTCTCGCCCGGAGTGGCGTCTTCGCCGCCCTTCTCGGTTCCAATTACGGGGAGTCTAGGCGACATTCCGCGGATTTTGCGGGCGATTGGCGAGTTGTCGCCGCCGGGATGCCCCGACCCGCCCCGTCCGGGATGGCTGGTCAGACCCCGGCCGGTGGCATTACAATCCGGTCCGCTCCCCGGGGCAGGGACTGCGGGGGGGCCGGGCCCGAGGACGTTTCATGAGCTTTCCGTTCGACGTCTGCGTGGTGGGCGGCTGCGGCCACGTCGGCCTCCCCCTGGCGATCACCTTCGCCCATCGCGGGATGACGGTCTCGGTCTTCGACATCAACGACGCCGCCGTGGCCACCGTCAACCAGGGCCGGATGCCGTTCCTGGAACGGGACGCGGAACCCCTGTTGAAGGAGGTCATCGGCCGGACCCTCCACGTGGCCAATGACGCCACCCTGGTCTCGAGGGCGAGACACGTGGTGGTCGTGATCGGCACGCCCGTCGATGAGCACCTGAACCCGACGTTCCACTCGATGAGGCGGTTCTTCTCGACGATCCTCCCCCACCTGGTCGATGGCCAGTGCCTGATCCTCCGGAGCACGGTCTTCCCGGGGACGACCGAGAGGGTCCACGAGCTCGTGGCGAACTCGGGCAAGCGGGTCTCGGTCGCGTTCTGCCCGGAACGCGTGGCCGAGGGGCACGCGATCGCCGAGCTCGCCTCGCTCCCCCAGATCGTCTCGGGCTGCGACGACCGCGCCGTGACGATGGCCGAAGACCTCTTCGGACGGGTCGCCCGCTATACCCTCCGCCTCTCGCCGAGGGAGGCCGAATTGACCAAGATCTTCGCCAACGTCTGGCGATACATCCAGTTCGCCACGGCGAACCAGTTCTTCATGATCGCCACCGAGCAGGGCCTGGACTTCTTCACGATCTACGACGCCCTGACCCGCGACTATCCGAGGATGGCGGGGCTCCCCCGGCCCGGGTTCGCCGCCGGGCCGTGCCTGTTCAAGGACACCATGCAGCTCTCGGCGGCCGACAACAACCATTTCTCGCTCGGCCACGCGGCGATGCTCATCAACGAGGGGCTGCCGAACTTCGTCGTCCGCCACGCCAAGGAGCGATACCCCCTGGAGACGATGACCGTCGGCCTCCTGGGGATGGCGTTCAAGGCCGACAGCGACGACCCGAGGGAGAGCCTCTCGTACAAGCTGCGAAAGGTCCTCGAATACGAGGCCGCCGCCTGCCTCTGCACCGACCCGTTCATCGACGACCCGCGATTCCTCCCCCTGGAGGACGTCCTCCGGCGGTCGGACCTCATCCTGATCGCCACCCCGCACTCGGAGTATCGCTCGTTGACGTTCCGCGAGGGGCAGCCGGTGATCGACGTCTGGAACATCTATGGCAAGGGGGCGGGCCTCTCGTGAAAATCCTCGTGACCGGCTCGGCCGGGTTCATCGCCGGCTATCTCGTGGAAGACCTCCTGGCGGCGGGCCACGAGGTCGTCGGCCTCGACAACTTCACCAAGTACGGCCCATTGGAACGGGGGTATGACTCCCATCCCCGCTATCGAGGGGTCGTCGGCGACGCCAAGGACGTCGGCCTCCTGGGCGACCTCCTGGCCGATTGCGACGGCTTCGTCGCCGGGGCCGCGATCATCGGCGGGATCTCCCTGTTCCACGAGCTCGCCTACGACCTGATCGCCGAGAACGAACGGATCACCGCCTCGGCCTTCGACGCCGCCATCCGGGCCTATCGGGCCGGACGATTGCAGAAGATCACGGTGGTCTCGTCGTCGATGGTCTATGAAAGCACCTCGATTTATCCCACGCCCGAGGGGGAGCAACGGCGGTCCCCTCCTCCGCAATCGACCTACGGCTTCCAGAAGCTCGCCACGGAGTACTTCGCCCAGGGCGCCCGGGAGCAATACGGCCTGCCGTTCACCATCGTCCGGCCGTTCAACTGCGTGGGGATCGGCGAGAAGCGGGCCCTGTCCGACAAGGAGGTCATGTCGGGCAACGTGAAGCTGGCGATGAGCCACGTCGTCCCGGACCTGGTCCAGAAGGTGCTGAAGGGCCAGGACCCGCTGCGAATCCTGGGAGACGGGGGCCAGGTCCGCTGCTACACCTACGGAGGCGACCTCGCCCGGGGCATCCGGCTGGCGATCGAGTCCCCGGCCGCTCTGAACGAGGATTTCAACCTCTCCACGCCGGTGGCGACGACCGTCCGCGAGCTCGCCGAGCTGATCTGGGCCAAGATCAAGGGGCCGGGCGAGCCGCTTCGGGTCGTCTCGGACTCGCCGTATTCGTATGATGTCCGGAGGCGGATTCCCTCGGTCGAGAAGGCCCGGACGCTCCTGGGGTTCGAGGCGACGACCAGCCTGTCGGAGGCCCTGGACGAGATCATCCCGTGGATCGACGGGCAGATCGCCGTCGGAGGGATCTAGCTCGTCGGGCGCGGACCCTGCACCCCTCTTCGATTCGTTCCCGATCCGGGCGGAGGCCCACGGATGAAGCTGGAAGGCGAGCTGGAACGCCTGTATGCGAACCGATTCCCCGAGGCCGAACGCCGGGCCAAGGCCGAGCTCTGGCGGACCCTCTGCGACGCCTTCTTCGACCGGTACATCCCCGGAGACGGCGCCGTCCTGGACGTCGGGGCCGGCTACTGCGACTTCATCAATAGCGTGAGGGCAAGGCGGAAGGTCGCCGTGGACCTGAATCCCGACACCCCGAGGCACGCCGCCGAGGGGGTCGAGGTCCACTCGCTCCCCCTGGAGACCCTGGGCGACGCCATCGAGCCCGGGACGATCGACGTGGCCTTCGCCAGCAACGTCTTCGAGCACCTCCGGGGCCCCGACGCCCTCCTGGAAGTCACCTCGGCGATCCTCCGGGCGCTCAAGCCGGGCGGACGATTGATCGTGATGCAGCCCAACGTCCGGGTGCTCGGGGGCGCGTTCTACGACTTCTTCGACCACACCTTGCCGCTGTCCGAGAAGGGGATGGCCGAGGCCCTCCGCGTCGTCGGCTTCGAGATCGAGGAGATCCGGGCCCGGTTCCTGCCCTACACGACCAAGAGCCGCCTGCCCCAGGCCCCCTGGCTCGTCCGGCTGTACCTCGCGTGCCCGCCGGCGCGATGGGTGCTCGGCAAGCAGATGCTCGTGGTCGCCCGCCGCCCCCTGTGAACGATCGAGCCGACCCGCCCATGAACGCCGAGCCGGCCGCCGTCGATTTCGTGATGCCCGTGTACAACGAGGGCGAGAACATCGGCCGGGCCCTGGCCGAGCTCTTCGCCCACGTCCCCCTGCCCAAGCGCGTCCTGGTCGTCCATGACTTCGACGAAGATAATACCGTCCCGGCCGTCCGGGCCCTGATGCCCGAGTATCCCGGCGTCGAGCTCGTCAAGAACACGATCGGCCGGGGCGTCATCAACGCCGTCCGGGCCGGCATCGCGGCGAGTTCGGCCGAGGTCGTCATCGTGACGATGGCCGACCTCTCCGACGACGTGAAGATCGTCCCCGAGATGGTCCGCCGGATCGTCGAGGACGGCGACGACATCGTCTGCGCCTCGCGGTACATGAAGGGCGGGCGGCAGATCGGCGGGCCGTGGCTCAAGGGGATGATGTCCCGGGCCGCCGGGGTCAGCCTCCACTGGCTCGCCGGCTGGCCCACCCACGACGCCACCAACGCCTTCCGCGCCTATCGGCGATCGGTCCTCCTGGACCATCCGATCGAGGGGGAAGGGGGGTTCGCCTACTCCCTGGAGATCACCGCCAAGGCCATCGCCGCCGGGCGGAAGGTCACGGAAGTCCCCTCGACGTGGCGGGACCGCTCCGCCGGGCAATCGCGATTCCAGCTGCGGAAGTGGCTGCCGCACTACCTGCGCTGGTATGGATTTGCGTTGACCCATCGGCCGAAGCCGAGGCGATGACCCGGGGCGCCCGGCCCCCCGCGACGATCGGCCCGTTCGGATTCACGCCAGGACGGACAACGCCGGCGCGACCTCGTGCCGGGGCGGGGATTCGGCGAGGGTTTCGGCCCGGACGAACGGGATGTGACGGGCCCAGGCCGGGTCGGCGGCGGGGAAGTCCTTGCGGGTGTGGACGCCCCGCGATTCCTCCCTCGCCTTCGCCGCCGCGATCATCAGCCGGGCGACGGTGAGCATGTTCTGGAGCGTCCAGCCGGCGGGGCCGTCGAATTCTTGCGCCAGCACGTAGCGACACCAGAAATCGACCTGCTCGGCCGCCTCGGACAGGCCCGAGGCATCGCGGATGATCCCGACTTTCCGCCACATCAGGGCGCGGAGCGAGTCGCGGATGTCGGTCAGGTCCAGGGGCTCCCGGCTGGAGGGGCGTTCGGCCGAGACGACGGGAGGGACTTCCAGCCGCATCGGCCCGGATTCGCCGAGGGTCCGGGCGATGTCCTCGGCCACCCTCGCGCCGAAGACCAGCCCTTCGAGGAGGCTGTTCGAGGCCAGGCGGTTGGCCCCGTGGAGGCCGCTGCTGGTGACCTCGCCGGCCGCCCAGAGGCCGGGCACGGTGGTCCGGCCGTCGGGATCGACGGTCGCGCCCCCCATGTAGTAGTGGGCGCCGGGGCGGACCGGGATCAGGTCGCGGGTGATGTCCAGGTCGAACCCCCGGCAGAGGGCCACGATCCCGGGGAATCGGCTGCGGAGGCGGTCGGCGTCGAGGTGGGTCAGGTCGAGATAGACGCACGGATGCTGCGTCTTCGCCATCTGCGCCGTGATCGCCCGGGAGACGTCGTCGCGGGGGGCGAGCTCGGCCAGGGGGTGATACTCGGGCATGAACCGATGGCCGTTGCGGTCGCGGAGGTGCGCCCCTTCGCCCCGCAACGCCTCGGTGATCAAATGGCGGGAGGACCCGGCGATGTAGAGGACCGTCGGATGGAACTGCATGAATTCCATGTCGCGGACCTCGGCTCCGGCCCGGTAGGCCAGGGCGTGGCCGTCGGCCGTGGCGATCGAGGGATTGGTCGATTCCCGATAGAGCTGCCCGGCCCCCCCGGTGGCCAGGATCGTGGCGCGGCTCCAGACGAGCGAGGGCCCTCGGCGCTTGTCCCAGACGATCGCCCCTCGGCAGCGGTCTTCATGAGTGAGAAGATCAATCGTGAAGCTATTTTGCCAGATCCGCACGTTCGAGGCGTCCCGGGCGCGGGCGATCACGGCCCTCATGACTTCCCGGCCGGTGGCGTCTCCCAGGGCGTGGACGATCCGGGCGTGCGAGTGCCCGCCTTCGAGGCCCAGGGCGACGGAGCCGTTCTGGCCCTGGTCGAACCGGGTGCCCCAGTCGATCAGCTCGGCGATCCGCGACGGGGCCTCGCGGACGACCATCTCGACGACCTCGGGGTCGCACAGGCCCTTGCCGGCGGCCAGGGTGTCGGCGATGTGGTCCTCGAAGTGGTCCTCGGGGTCGAGGACCCCGGCGATCCCGCCCTGGGCATAGGCGGAGTTGCTCTCGCGGACCTCATCCTTCGTGACGACCAGGGCCCGCAACGGCTCCGGGACGCCCAGGGCGGCGCGGAGGCCGGCGAGCCCCCCGCCGACGATCAGGACGTCGGTGAAGTGGTGCGGCAGGTCGCGCGGATCGAACGGGGCGAGGTAGCGACGAGGCAGGCGAAGCGGGTGGTCCATGATGGGGCCTGGATCTCGGGCGGATGCGAGGACCGAAGGTCTTGCGAGGCCGGGGCTCCGTGTTTCGCGCGTCGAATCGCGGTTCTTGTCGGGTCCGCGATTGCGGACCTCTTCGATTTCGCATCATCTCGAAGAGGTCCGCAATCGCGGACCCGACAAGAACCGCCCTCGACCACGCCAAACAGGGACGACGGGGGAGAGGGCGATGGAACGCGGCGCCCGGCCTGCTGTCCCGGCTGGCGGCTCAGGGGTTCCGGGCCGGGGCGGTGGTCTTCGAGGTCGCGAGGCTCTTCTTGAACGCCTCGAACCGCGAGCGGTACTCGGCAGGGGCGACCGAGCGGTTGCCCTCGGCGTCTCCGGCCAGGTTGTCCTGGGCGGAGGAGCCGGGGCCTCTCTCGGCGCGTCCCCGGACGGTGTTTTGACGGATCGGGTCGGCGATCTTGCGGTTCGGGTCCATCGCCTTGGACTTGCCGAGCTGGCCCTCCAGCTCTCGGCCCTGGCCGACGGGGGGCTGGGCGGGCTTTTCGAACTTCCTGATGAACTGCTCCATCTCCTGGCGAGACATGCCGGTCTCGGCCTCCAGGGCCTTGGTATCCTTGTCGCTCTTGAGGAGGTCCTGGAGGCGGCGGAGGACCAGGTCGGTCTGAGGAGCGCCCTTGGGGGCGGGGGAATCGCCGGAATCCTTCGGCTCGGGTCCCTGGGGCTTGCGTTCGTCGGTGGGGGTCTCGGGCTTGGTGAGGTCCTCGCCGGTGCCGCCCTGTCGGCCCCCTCCGCCGTTGGAGGCGCGGTCGCCGGGGCCTCCGGGTTCCTGCCCCTCGCCGGGAGGGCCGTTCGGGCTGCCCTCGCCCTGGCCCGACTTCTGCCCACCGGATTGGCCGCCGGACTTCTGGCCGCCGGACTTCTGGCCGCCCGACTCGCCCGATTTCTGGCCCCCGCTCATCGACGGGTTGCCCTCGCCCGGCTTGCCCGAGGGCTGTCCGCCCTGAGATCCCTGTTCGCCGGACTTGCCGCCCTGGCCTCCTTGCTCACCTTGCTTGCCGCCCTGGCCTCCTTGCTCTCCCTGCTTGCCGCCCTGAGCGCCCTGTTCACCTTGTTTTCCGCCCTGAGCACCCTGCTCACCTGGCTTGCCTCCCTGGCCGCCCTGTTCGCCAGGCTTGCCGCCCTGGGCGCCTTGCTCACCTTGCTTACCGCCCTGGGCGCCTTGTTCGCCTTGCTTACCGCCCTGGGCGCCAGGCTTACCGCCCTGTTCGCCGGGCTTTCCACCCTGCTCGCCGGGCTTGCCGCCTTGCTCGCCGGGCTTTCCACCCTGCGCACCCTGCTCGCCCTGTTTTCCGCCTTGAGCACCTTGCTCGCCGGGCTTTCCGCCCTGGGACTCGTTGGCGCCCTTGCCGGCCTGACCCTGGCCTCCTTGCTTGGAGCCCATGCTGTCGTCGGACTGGGGCTTTCCGCCCTGGGCGCCTTGCTCGCCGGGTTTGCCCGCTTGGGGTTCGCCCTGGCCTCCCTGGGGCTTGGCGTCGGACGGCTTTCCGCCCTGAGCCTGGTCGTTGCCTTGAGGCTTCCCGCCCTGGGGCTGGCCCGGCTCGGCCTGCTTGCCTCCCTGAGCCTGGTCGGTCATCTTCCCGCCCTGGGGCGGTTGATCGGCCGGCTTTCCGCCCTGGGGCTGGCCTTCCTTCGAGTTGGGAGCCTGATCGGTCGGCTTCCCACCTTGCGGGGCGTCCGAGGGCTTGCCGGACGGGTCGTTGCTGTCGCCGTTCTGGGGTTTGCCACCCTGGGGCTGTCCGGCGTTGGGCTTGCCGGCTTGCGGCTGGGGCTCGCCGGGCTTGCCGGCCTGCGGGGCCTGATCGCCGCCGGATTTCGGGTTCGCGTCCGACGGCTTGCCGCCGTTGGGGGCCTGGTCGCCGGGCTTCCCGGCCTGGGGATTGCCGGGCCCTTGAGGCTTGTTGTCGTTGGGCTTGCCGGCCTGGGGGTTCTGGTCGCCGGGCTTTCCGGCTTGCGGCTGGCCGTTGCCCTTCTCGGGGTTGGGTTCGCCCGGCTTGCCGGCGTTGGGCTGACCGGCGTTGGGCTTTCCGGCCTGGGGCTGGTTGTCCATCCCGGGCTTGCCGGCCTGCGGGTTCGGCTCCCCGGCGTTGGGCTTGCCGGCCTGCGGCTGGCCGTCGGACCCCTTGGCGGGCTGGGGTTCGCCGGGCTTGCCGCCCTGGGCGTTGGGTTCGCCGGGCTTGCCTTCCTTGTCCTGAGTCTTGCCGGCCTGGGTCTGGTCTCCGGGCTTGCCGGCCTGGGTCTGGCCGTCGCCGTCCTTGCCGGGCTGAGGCTGACCGGCGGCGTTTTTCGGCTCGCCGGACTTGCCGCCCTGGGGTTGATTGTCCATGGAAGGCTTGCCCGAATGGGCCTGATCGCCGGGCTGGGTGCCGGGCTTCTGGCCGTTTTCCTTGCCGCCTTGCTGGGTCTCGTCGCCGTTCTTGGCGTCTTCGAGCTGATTTCCCGCGTTATCTTGCTGCTTGACCGGCCCGCCGGGCTGCGAATTCGGGTCGTTCGCCTTGCCGGCCTTGGATTGCTGGTCGCCGGGCTGGCCGGCGTTCTTGGGCTTGCCGCCCCGGGCGGTGGGGTCGCCCTCCTGAGGCTGGCCGGGCTTGCGATCCTGGGGCTTCGCGGCGTTGGGGTCGTTGGGCTTGCCGCCCTGAGGCTGGCCGTCGGCGGGATCGTGGCCCTGAGTCTTGTCATTCAGCTCGGGCTTGTTCGCGCCGCCGGGATCGCCGGGCTGGCCGTTGCCCTTCTCGGGGTTGGTTTGGGGCTTGCCGGCGTTGGGGTCTCCGGGCTTGCCGGCCTGGGGGTTCTGATCGCCGGGCTTGCCGGCTTGCGGCTGGCCGTTGCCCTTCTCGGCGTTGGGTTCGCCGGGCTTGCCGGCGTTGGGCTGACCGGCGTTGGGCTGACCGGCGTTGGGCTTTCCGGCCTGGGGCTGGTTGTCCATCCCGGGCTTGCCGGCCTGCGGGTTCGGCTCCCCGGCGTTGGGCTTGCCGGCCTGCGGCTGGTTCTCGGTCCCCTTGGCGTTCGGGCGGTCGGCCGATTTGCCGGCCTGGGGCTTCTGGTCGCCGGGCTTGCCGCCCTGGGCGTTGGGTTCGCCGGCCCTGGCGCCGGATTGGTCCTTGCCGGCCTGAGACTTCCCGGCGTTCGGGGCCCCGCCTTCCGGCTTGCCGGCGGCGTTCTTCGGCTCGTTCGGCTTGCCGGCGGGGGCCTGGTCCTTCATCTCGGGCTTGCCGGCCTGCTTCGGGTCGGCCCCGGCCCCGGCCCCGGTTTTCCCCGATTCGCCCGGCTTCCCGCCCTGGGGGGTCTGTTCCGCGTTCTGGGGCTGGTCCGACTGCGGCTTCTGATCGCCGTTCTGGGGCTTGCCGGCTTCCGGGGTCGGCTGTCCACCCTGAGGCTTCGCCGACTGAGGGCTTTGTTCGCCATTCTGGGGCTTGCCGCCGTCTTGCGGCTTGCCGGCTTGCGGCGGCTGGCCGCCGTTCTGCGGACCCGATGGCGGCGCGGGGTCGCCGGGCTTGCCGGCTTGCGGCGGCTGGCCGCCGTTCTGGGGCTTGCCGGCCTGGGGGTTTTGCTCGTCGGGCTTGCCGCCGGGCGGTTGGGGTTGGGTCCGGTCGCCCCGGGCGACTTGCGGGTTCGAGTTCCCGTTGCTTTCGGAGGCGTCGGGGCTGGCGTTCGGCGAGTTGCCTTCCTTCTGCCCCTGCGCCGTCTTGGAATTCTCGCCCGGGTTGTTCTGGGGCGAGTTCCCCTGATTCGCGTTGTTCTTCGCGTTCTGCCGGGCGTTCTGGTCGGCGGCGGGGGAACCCTTGGGCTGGGCATTGGGCGGGGTGTTGCCCGAATTGCCCGGGTTGCCGTCCTGGGGCGGCGGGTTCCTCTTCTGGATGGCCTTTTCCAACTGAGCGAGCTTCTTCATCTCCTCGGGGGTGAGGTCTCGCTCGGGCTGGTTGCCGTTCTGGGGGGCGGCGTTGGGGTCGTCCTTGTCGCCGGGGTTGTTCTTGGCGTCACCGTTCTTGTCGGTGTCCTTCGGCTGGTCCTCGCCGCCTTCCTTGCCGGGCCTGGGGGCCTGGTCGGCCGGGTCGTCCGGGTTGGCCTCGCCGGGGTTGGGCTTGTTCTCCTGGTCGGCCTCCGACGGCGGGGGTTCCTGGGCCTTGTTCTGCTCCTCGATCTTTTCGAGCTCTTTCGGCGAGGCCGGGGCGGTCACCTCGATGATCTGGCGGACCTCGATCCGGTTGGATTGCGGCTGCTTGGTGTCCCGGACGGACAGCCAGTACTCGATCTTCGTCCCGGGCCGGGCCTTGATCGCGGCGAGGTCCAGGACGTCGTCGGCGGAGAGCTCGCGGGCCGGCGGCTTGCCTTCGAGGTAGTCCTTGGCCGGGCGGAGGACTTCCTTGCCCTCGCGGACGTGGAGCATGGCCTCCTTCACGCCGAAGTCGTCGGCCGCCTTGATCTTGAGGGCGACCTTGCCGTTGCTCGGCACCTTGATCTCGGGCCGGTCGGGCCGGACGAACGACGCCGTCGGCGGGTGGTCCTTCAGCGCCTTGACGTCGTGGAGGACCGGGTTGGGGTTCTCCTGGCCGCCGGTGGTGAGGAACTTGATCTTGTACTGGCCGCCGACGGTCACGGCGAACTTGCCGACCAGGCCGTGGGCGTCGGGATCGACGTCCATCTCCACCTTCGCCGCCTTGTCCCAGTCGGGCTTGCCGTCCTTGGTGGTCGCGGCGGTCAGGATCAGCCAGGCGGAGTCGGCCGGCTCGTTGGTCCGGGCGCGGACCGTGACGATCGTCCCTTCCAGCGCCTCGACGTTCCCCCCCTCGATCCCCGGGCGACGGGGCGTCTCGGTATACGGGGGGAAGTCCAGGTCATGCTGGACCGAGGTGACCATCGGCGCGGGGAGGACCGTGAGCCGATAGGTCTTCGAGACGGCGTCCCCGGCCGTCAGGTAGTAGTCCCAGGTCTGCTGGACGTCGGGCAGCTTGATCGACCACGGGTCGTAATCGTTCCGGCCGCGCTCCAGGGGCTTGGTCAGGTAGGTCTGGCCGCCGTCGGCCGAATAGTGGAGCGCGACCTCGTTGGGCCGGGCCCCCTGGACCTCCGCCGAGAACGTGACCTTGGCCCCGGCCACGACCTTGGCGAGCTTCGGGTCGTCGCCGGGCTTGATGTTCACCAACCGCGTGTTCGTCGGCCGGGCCACGTCGGAGAGGAACGCGCGCTTCACCGAGTCGAGGATCGGCCGGGGCGTGAACAGCGAATAGAGGCAGAACGCCACGACGATGCCCGACAGGGCGTAGAACGTCTGCGCCAGCCTCTTCTGGTTGACGACCGTATCGACCTCGACCTTGGCCAGGTCGTCGACGGCCTTCGCCTCGACGGCCGCCATGAACGTCCGGGGCATCTCGTCGCGATGCCTCCGCAGTTCGAGGTAGTTGATCAGGCTGTTCTTGAACGCCGGGTCGGCTTCCTCGATGGTCCTCGCCGCGTACAGCCCGTTGACCTTGCGGAGCATGGGCAGGGCGATCCGGAGCGTCGAGAAGGTGACCGCCGTGGCCGCCCCGAACAGCAGGACGACCTGCCGGACGAACAGCGGGAGCCCGAAGACGTGGTCCAGGACCACTTCCAGGAACAGGATGCCGATGGCCGAGGCCAGCAGCAAGACGCTGGCCGTCAGGACGTCGGTCATCTTGATCTTGGCCCGGGTCAGCCCGATCTGGTGGTCGATGAACTGCTCATAATCGAGCAGCTTCCCTTGCGGTCTGGTGCCCAAGGCCATGGCGCGGACTCCCTGGCTGGCCGGCGAGCCATCCACTCAATGACGTCTCGATTATATCCGCCCCGACCCGGCGGGGGAAACGCCCCTGCGACGAATGTCCGAAATCGGCCCGGTGACCCCGAGAATGCGGCCGGGTGCCATCCTTACGCGGACGTAAGCATGCCACCCGGCCGCGATCCGATCCCCCTCTAAACCGCGCCGGCCGTCGCCTTCTGGCCGATCAGGACGGCTTGAGCGGCCACGAGTGCCCGGCCGGGCTCGACGTCGAAGCCGAGGTCGGCGAGGATCATCTCCAGGGCGGCGAGGCCGGAAATCACGTCCAGCTCATCCATGTAGCCCATGTGGCCCACCCTCACGATCTTGCCCTTCAGCTTGTCCTGGCCGCCGACGGTGGTGATCCCGAAGCGGTCGAACAGCTTGCCGCGGATCTCCGAGTCCTTCAGCCCCTCGGGCACGCGGAACGCCGTGAGCCCCTCGGCCGGCCGGGCGCTGAAAAGCTCCAGCCCCAGGGCCTGGATGCCCGCCTGGCACGCTTCGGACATGATCTTGTGCCGCTTCCAGACGTTCTCGATCCCTTCCTCGTTGATCCTCTTGAGCGAGGCGCGCAGGGCGAGGATCAGGGTGTGGGCCGGGGTGTACGGCGTGTCGAACTCGGCCATCTTCTTGCGGGCGGACTTCAGGTTGAAGTAGAACGCCGGGGCGTCGAACGCGTCGATCTTCTTCCATGCCTTCGGACTCACGGCGACGAACGCCAGCCCCGGCGGGAGCATCAGGGCCTTCTGCGACCCGACGCACAGCAGGTCGATCCCCCATTCGTCGGTCCGGCACTCCATCGCGCCGACGCCCGAGATCCCATCGACGGCGAACACCGCGTCGGTCTCGGCGACGATCTTGCCGATCGCCTCGACGGGGTGGCCGGTCCCGGTGGAGGTCTCGCTGAGCGTGCCCATCACGCAAGTCGTGTCGGGGTGGGCCTTCAGGGCGTTGGCCACCCGCTCGGGATCGACGGGTTGGCCCCACTCGAAATCGACCATCTCGGCGTGGATGCCATACGCGGCGCAGATCTTGGACCACCTCAGGGCGAACCACCCGGCGTTCAGGACCAGCGCCTTGCCCCCCTTCGGCACGGCGTTGACCGCGGCGGCCTCCATCGCGCCGGTGCCGGAGGCGGTGAGGATCAACACGTCGTTCTTCGTCTGGAAGACCGTCTTGAGCCCGGCGATCGAATCGACGATCACCTGCTTCGCCTCGGCCGATCGGTGGTGGATGACCGGCCGGGCCAGCTCCAGCAGGACGTCCTCGGGGACCGGGGCAGGCCCCGGGGTCATCAGGCGAGGCTTCTTCATCGCAGGCAATCTCCGATCGTAAGTCGGGCCCATCCTTGCAGCAGATCACAGCCCGAGGGAACACTCTGGTTTCCGTAGGGCAGGCCCTGGCCTGCCGTCTCCGCGGGTCGGCAGGCCGAGGCCTGCCCTACAATCCATGTGCGACCCATTCGTGACCCGCTGGTGAGTCGAACCCATAGTCTAATCCCCAAGTTGTGATTCGGGGAGGGGACTCGGCGTCCGGCCGTCTCCGGCGATTCCTCGACGAGGGACCGACGCTCAGCCCTTCCGGTACACGTCCTCGGGCCGAAACACCGGCTCTCCCTGGACTTCCAGCCCGCCGGAGCTATCGACCCGCCGGAAGAAGCACGACCGATACCCCTCGTGACACGCCCCGCCGACCTGATGGGCCCGGATCAGCAGGACATCGCCGTCACAGTCCACCCGGATCTCCTCAACGTGCTGGACGTGCCCCGAAGTCCCTCCCTTGTGCCACGACGATCGCCGAGACCGGGAATAAAAGTGGGTCTGGGCCGTCTCGACCGTCTTCAACACGGCCGGACGATCCATCCACGCCATCATCAGGACTTCGCCCGAACGGGAGTCCTGGACGATCGCCGGGATCAGTCCGTCCGCAGTCCATTTCAAAGCATCGAGGAAGGCGGGATCGGTCATCGCGTCGATTTCCTGGGCCGGGCTGGAGGGAGGGGCGGCGATGCGACGTCGAGACGCCCAGGGATCGCCCGATCATGGCCCCACCCCTCGCCTTCGGGCGATTTCGGCGGCGAATTTCGAGGCCATTTCCTCGTCGCTGAGGACTCGCGATGACCATTCGGCCGCCGACAGGTCGGGTTCGGGGAGCGTCTCGGGGTCGAGCTTCGCCAGGTCCGCCAGGCCCATCCCGGCGATGTCCTCGGGGTCGATCGTGGACTCGTCCCGGACGGCCAGGCCGAGCCGCCTTCGGAGCCGGTCGAATGGGTAGCCCTGGTAAAGCGCGACCATCCTCGGCCGCTCGGCCAGCCCCTCGCGGAGGTTCACGACGGCCGTCAGCTTCGCCCGGAGGACCGGGTCCTCGGCCGAAGTCCGGGCCGCCCCGGCCGGAGACAGCCCGTCGAGGCCTCGCCTGGGGATCGTGATCCAGCGGTCCTCGTAATACGTCTCGATCGCCTGCCGCTCGCGGCCTTCCGACGGCTCGGCGCCTTCGGGCAGGCGGAAGAGGAAGACGGAGGCGTCGAGCAGGGGCAAGGGCAGGGGGGAGGAACGCTTCTGGAATTCGCCGGTCCCGTGGTGGGTCAGGACGGCTTCCACCTCTTCCAGGGATCGGCGGTCGGGGCTGGAAAGCCTCAGAAGCTTTGGAGTTGCGATGATCGACGCCACGACTCGGGCCGTCGGGCCATCGAGCAAGAGGGGGCGGTCGAGCCACTCGCCGACCCGGGCCTCGGTCACCGCCGGTCGGCCGGTGTTGGGATCGGCGGGCGGGGCGATCTCGCGGACCGGGGCGAACCGGGAAAGCCAGGCGATCGGCTCGCCCCGATCCGGCGTCCAGGGGAGGGACAGGGAATAGTTCAGGTCGTCGGCGAGGTCTTCGGCCCCGGCCCCCTGGCGGAGGACCTCGGCCAGGGTCCAGGAGGTCACGGCCGCTTCGGGGAGGGCGACGGCCTCGGCCGAGACGGCGAGGTCCAGCGCCCCGACCGCCTCCGGGTTCCGGCCCGCCCAGGCCAGGCAGAGGGCGAGGTTGAACAGGGCCGCGCCGTCGGTTTCGTCCTCCATGACGAGGTCGGCGAAGGCGTCTGCGGCGCGGTCAAGGTCTTGCAGGTCCTTGCCTTCGAACGATTCGGCCCAGCGGTCGCGGGTTGCCTCGTCGGTCGGCGAGCGGAAGCGGTACGGGGCCCGGGCGGCCAGGGGGAGGTCGGGGGCCGAGGCGAGGACGTCCAGGGCTTCCCTGGCGGCCTGGTCCCCCGGGGCCTTCCGCAGGGCCTTCTGCCACGACGCCCACGCGGCGAGGGGCCTCTGGAGCTGGAGGTGCTCCCAGCCTCGGTGGACCAGGGACAGGGCATCGGCCGTCTCGGGCATGGATGGGCCTTCAAGATTCGGTCGGCTTCGCCGCGAGATCGGGGGTTGCGCCGCTTAACGCCCCGGGATGATCAGTTTCGATTTCTCTCCGCCCGCGGCCGGCGGCGGCCCCGCGCCGGGCGTCCAGATCCCGCCTCCGGGGGCGCCCGAGGTCTCGCCTCCGGGCGTCCAGATGCCGCTGCCCTGGGTGGCCGAGACGCCGAGGCGGCCCGAGGCCGTGGTGATCTTGGGGCCATACTTGGCCAGGACCGATTGGAGAGGCCGGGTGTCCAGGAGCATCTGGTCGGGGTTGTCGGGGTTGGGGCGCATCTGGATCAGCCCCATGTCCAGCAAGTTGGAGAAGACCGGCGAGGGCATGGTCTGCGAGTCGCTGAACCGCTCCAGGAGGACGGCCAGCGCCGGGACCCACGACTCGGGCGATTCGGTCCGCGAGCGGAGCCGGAGCTCGACGAATTCCCAGCGGAGCAGGTTGTTCGGGTCCGTGTCGCCGCTCCGGCCCTTGCGGACCCACTCGAACGCCTCGTCGCGGGCCTGGCGGCTCAGGGCGAGGTTGGCCAGGTCGCCAAAGACCAGGACCCGGTCGATCTCGCTGCCCCCGAGCAGGTGGGGGCGATCGGCCAGGGCCCGCCCCGCCCTCTCCATCGCCAGGGGCAGCACGTAGCTGTGCGACCGGAGGAACAGGATGATCAATTTCTGGTCGTCGAGCCGATCGGCCGGGACTCGGTGCAACCGGCCGATGTGGAGGCGGTCGATGTCGACGGTTTCCGGGTCGATCTCGGGTTCGGGATCGATGCCCATCTCCCGGCGGAAGGCCGCGAAGTCGATCGCCCCTCGCCAGAACTCCTGGCCGAATTCGAACTGGCAGAGGGCGGCGCGGAGGGGGACCTGATAGGCCCGATCCCCGTTGACGTCCTTCGGGGTCTTGCCGTCGAGGTACGGGAGTCGGGTCCTGGGCCAGACTTCGCGGATGATCCGGGTGTGCTCGGCCTTGGTCAGGCGGTTGGACTCCTCGCGAGAGACCCCGGCCGGGAGCCACATCTCCGACCTCATGGCCTCGCTCGACCTCTGGAGCCGCTCGATGACCTTGGTCTTCGGGTGGGCCGGGGGGATGGCGGGGGCGGCGAGGTCCACGAAACGGGCGCTGAGCCGGTCGAGGCGGCGATCCTCGGCGTCCAGGAGGTCCAGGGCGACCGTGTCGGCGTGGACGATCACCCGCGCGACGACCTGGGGGAGCTCCTGGGGCGACTTGCCGGCCACGTCCGAGACCTTCGGCCGGTCGAGCATCGCGAAGAATTCGGCCTCGGGCGACTCGGGGTTCTCCGGGTTGGAGGGGCCCTTGCCCTCGGAGTCGATCGTCGGGTCGGCTTCGAGTTTCTTGAGGAGGGCGGCGCGGTCGCGGATCGGCCAGGTGAGCTGGACCCTCTCGACGCGATCGCCCCGGGCCGGAGGGGCGATGGTCTGGCAGAGGGCTTCCAGGTCGACGGCGTCCTCGGTCTCGCCGGCCTCGGCGATGTGGCGGCGGAGGGCCTCGGCGGCGGGCCCGTCCTCGGTCAGCCAGAGGCGGAGCAGCCCGAGGTTCTTGTCGGCCCCGGGGATGCGGTCGGCCGACAGGGTCTCGAACGCGGAGGCGGCCGAGGCCCAGAGGCCCTCGCCGGCCCAGTCCAGGGCCTCCTGGAACCGCCGGAAGACGGCCGGGTCGGCCCCCTCGGGCGGGGGGGCGAGCTCGTAGGGGTTGCGGGTCCAGGCCGGCAGGCTCGGGTTCCTCTCGATCATCCGGACCGATTGCTCGATCAGCCCTTCCTCGGTCTCGCCGGAGAGGAACTCGGCCAGGTGGAGGTGGGCCAGGGCGGCCGGGGCGTGCTCCTGCTCGACCAGGAGGACGCCGAGGACCTGCGCCGTCAGGCCCAGGGCCTCGCGGCGGTCGGGCTTCACGGCGGAGAGGGCGTCCTGGAGCGCGGCGACCCCGGCGGTGGCCCCTTCGAGCTCCAGGGTCAAGCGGGCGAGGAAGTTGCGCGCCCCGACGTGGTCCGGCTTCTTCGTCAGGATCGCCCGGACGGCCTCGGCGGCCTCCTTCAGCTTGCCCGTCCGGCCCAGGATGATCGCCTTGCGGATCGACAGCCAGGGCTGGGCCGGGTCCTTGCGGAGGGCGTCGTCCAGGACGACCAGCGCCGCTTCCAGTTGCCCGGAGTCGGTCAGCCTGTGGGCTTTCTCGGCCGTCGCCTCGACCTTATGGCAGCACCACTTGTATTTCTCGCCGCTGCCGCACGGACAGGGGGCATAAGGTTCGATGACGGCCATCGCAGGCTTCCTTCGCGCAGAGGGAGGTTGCCGCCCGAGGCGGAAGAAGTCAAAGTAGCAGAGCGGCAAGCCCCGCGCCAATTCCGCGAGCCGCGGGATGGCGCCGATGGGGCGGACGACCGCCCTCCCTCCCCCGAGAGACCGGCATGCGATCCCCCTCCTTGCGACGCTTCGCGGCGGCCCTGACCCTGGCGGCCCTGGCCGTCTCGACCCTGACCCCCTCGGCCCTGGCCTGGGGCCGGATCGGCCACCGGGTCTCGGCCAAAGTGGCCGACGCCCGGCTCTCCCCGGCCGCCAGGGCCGCCGTCGCCGACCTCCTGGAGCCCGGCGAGACCCTGGCCGAAGCCTCGCTCTGGGCCGACATCGTCCGGCCCGACCGCAAGGAAACCGCCCCCTGGCATTACGTCAACGTCCCCTTCACCGAGGCGAAGTACGACGCAAAATATTGCCCCAAGGAGGGATGCGTCGTCGAGGCCATCGGCCGGATGAAGGCCACCTTGAAGGATTCGAGCGCCTCGAAGGTCCAGAAGCGCGAGGCCCTGCGGTTCCTCGCCCACTTCGTCCAGGACATGCACCAGCCCCTCCACGTCGGCCACCGCGACGACAAGGGCGGCAACCTCACGCAGGTCCGCTGGTTCGATTCCGGGAGCAACCTCCACCGGGTCTGGGACTCGGGCATCATCGAGCAGTTCAGCGACGACGAGGCCGCCTGGCTCCGCGACGTGAACGCCCTGGTCACCCCCGAATCGGCCGCGAAATGGTCCCAGGGGACCGTGGAAGACTGGGCGACCGAGAGCCTCGGCTATGCCAAAACGGCGTATCTCGACGGCAAGATCAAGTCCGGCGACAAGCTCGGCCAGGACTACGAGGACATGGCCCTGCCCATCGTCCGCCAGAGGATGGCCCAGGCCGGAGTCCGCCTGGCCATGATCCTCAACGAGATTTACCCCTGAGCCGACGAGTCGGCCCGTCGGGTCGGCACGGCCAGGATCGCCCGGAGCGACACCGCCACATACGCCAGGGCCAGAACCACGGCGGTATAGCCCGAATGCTGATGGGCCTTCACCAGGTCGGCCCGCCCTCCCAGGATCAACTGGCCCAGGACGAGCTGACCGGCGATCGCAATCGCCGTGACCGAGCCGAGGACGATCAGGACGGCCTTGAGCGTGGACGTCATCGAGGCGAAATCCTCTCTTCACGGGGCCAGAAACGAACCAGGGACCGGGAGAGCATAGACGATCCGGCCCCGATCGTCACGATCCCCGGCCGGAACCTCCGATGGGCAAGGGCCTCCTTGACGGATCGCAATCGCGAAGCGTCGGCCGATCTCTTCCGCGGGTGCCCCCGGTTCCCGAACCGGGGCGGCGCTGCCGCAAGAGGCCGGGGACGCGTTCGGAGCCTGACCCCGCTCGCCTCTCGTCGCTTCGCGACCCAGGTTCGAAAACCGGGGGCACCCAGAATCCCAACGGTGTCGTCGCCATCGGGGCGCCCCCGGTCTCGAACCGGGGCACCCGAACTTCGAGGACCAACGAAAACGCGTTTCCGACCCCGACAGACACGTTCATCATCGTTGACAATCCCGATCCTCTCCTCCTATTGTGGACGAGTTTCGCCCGGATAGCCGGAGCCGTTCACGGCCGACTTGCGCACGCCGGTCTTCGTAGGGCAGGCCTCGGCCTGCCGTCTTCGCGGATCTCGGCAGGCCGAGGCCTGCCCTACGGGTGCGCCATCCGATCGTGAACCGCTCTCGTTTCCTTCAACCCGAACTGAACCCCTCGCCATGACCGTCCGAACCCGGTTCGCCCCCAGCCCCACCGGATTCCTCCATATTGGAGGGGTGCGGACCGCCCTGTTCAACTGGCTGCTCGCCCGCCATTCGGGGGGCCAGTTCCTCCTCCGAATCGACGACACCGACAAGGAACGCCACGTCGAGGACGCCGTCCGCCTGATCCTCGACGGCTTCCGCTGGATGGGGATGGACTGGGACGAGGGCCCCGAGGTCGGAGGCCCCCACGCCCCCTATTTCCAGGGCCAAAGAGGCGACAAGTACAAGGCCGCCGCCGACCGCCTCGTCGCCTCGGGGCACGTCTACCGCGACTACTCGACCGAGTCCGAACGCGCCGCCGAAAAGTTCGCCGCCGAGAAGGCCAAGGTCGCCTATCGCTACCGAGGGACGCCGCCAACCCCCGAGCAGATCGCCCAGTTTGACGCCGAGGCCCGCCCGTATGCCCTGAGATTCCAGGTCCCTCTGGGCCGGACCCTCGTGCTCGACGACCTGATCAAGGGGAAGGTCGAGCAGAGGACCAACGAGATCGGCGATTTCGTGATCGTGAGGCCCGACGGCTCCCCGCTCTACAACTTCGCGAGCGTGGTGGACGACGCCGAGATGGAGATCACCCACGTCGTCCGCGCCGAGGAGCACCTGGCCAACACCTTCCCGCAATTGCTGGTGTTCGAGGCCCTGGGCTATCCGCTCCCCCAGTTCGCCCACGTCCCGTATGTGGCCGAGCCGGGGTCCAAGAAGAAGCTCTCGAAGCGGTTCGGGGCGGTCGGGCTCGACCATTTCATCGGCCTGGGCTACTTGCCCGAGGCGATGATGAATTACCTGTCCCGGCTGGGCTGGTCGCTCGACGCCTCGTCCGAAATCTTCTCGAAGGCCGATCTGATCGAGAAATTCTCGCTCGATCGCGTGAACAGCTCCCCCGCCAGCCACGACCCCGACAAGCTATTCTGGCTCCAGGGCGAGTGGATGAAGGAGCTGCCGATCGAAAAGAAGGTCGAAGGGGTCCTGCCGTTCCTCGAAAAGGACGGGCTGATCTCCCCGCCGGTCTCGGCCGAGCTTCGGAGCAAGATCGAGAGCGTGATCCTCGCCCTGGGCGACCGCCTGAAGGTGTTTTCCGACATCCTCAAGCTCGGCCGCTACTTCTTCACCGAGGAGATCGCCCACGACCCCGACGCGGTCAAGAAGAGGCTCCGCAAGGAGGGCGTCCCGGCCATGCTCGGCGAGCTCAGCGACCTCCTGGCCACGGTCGAGCCGTACGACGTCCCCACCCTGGAAAAGGCGGTCCACGACTTCGCCGAGACCCGAGGGATCAAGATGGGGGACGTGGTCAACCCGCTGAGGGTCGCCACGACGGGGCAAGGCGTCGGCCCCGGGCTGTACGACTGCCTGTTTTTGCTGGGCCGAGAATCGTGCCGATCGCGGATCGCGAAGACCCGGGAGATGCTCGAACAGGCTCCATGAGCGCCGAGGGACCGGACGCATGAGGACGAAGACCCGTCGGCTCCTGCTCCTGACGACCCTGTTCGCCCTCCTGGCCCTCGCATTCGCGTCCCATGTCTATCTGGACCGAGGATTTCGCCTGACCCTGGAGAACCGAAGCTCGCGGACGCTGGAAAACCTCCGGTTCGTGCTCGAAGACCAGGGCACGACGATCGAGGTGCCCCGCCTGGCGCCGGGCGAGACGGCCCGGGTCCGGTTCTCGAAGCGGAACCCCGAAGGCAGTGACCTCCTGATCGAGTTCGACTTGAAGGGGCGGCCCGGTCGCGATGAAGCCCGCCCCGTCGGGATGGGGCTCTTCGCCACTCTGGGGAAATCCGCGGACCTCCGACTGACGGACGTCCCCCTGAAGGACGGCCGGACGGGCGTCCGGATCGACGGATACTGGACCGAGGCCTTCGACGGCCGCCGATGGTTCCTGGACCTCCGCGGCGGAGGCTGGCCCGGCCGGAGGCCCTGGCCAACGACGATCCTGGACGAGGAGCCGTGAAGCCTCGGGGGCCGAGTCGTGGCGGAAATCGGGACGGATCACGGCAACGACCCTCGGACACGACCCCTCGGGACCGGCACGCCCGGCCCCCGACGCAAATCCCCCTGCCCAGGACCATCGAGACCCCACCCCCCGGCCGATCACCCAATCCGAAAATCCGATCCCCGGGCCCGTCCGAAGCCGCGACACCACGATGTCAAAATCGGCCCTCCCCAGGCCCCGAAACCGTGCCACTTCCGGGCGTTTTTCGGCGCATCGCGTCCCGATGACCGATCGCCGCGAGTTGTTGGCGGGCCGGGGTTTGGGATTTTTGGATCCACGAATGAAAACTCGATCCATTGTGCTCTGGCACGAGTGACTGTGCGCGGGTTTCCCCTGGAAAAACCGCCCTTCGGTGAGTTTTTCGACAGAAAGTGTCGTCAACTTCCGCGGGATCAACGATCGCGGGGATCTGATGAAAATGCAATCCTCGCACCCGAGTCCGGGTCGTCGGCGACCGTGCCCCCGACCGCGATCGTCCCGGCAGGTCATCCTCTCTTGTAAGTGTTCTCATGAAAACGTCGATTCCTTTCGTTCCCACGTTCCGCGTGGGAACGAGAGATGTTGATGTCAAAGCGGTGCGCAAGAACGGATCGTCATTTTATTATAAAACTCAACATGCCCGCTCATTCCGTGGGCGTACGTTTTGGCGAACGGCAAAATAGGTTGCGGCGAAGTGGACCTTACAGGAACCGGATTTCCTCCTGGTGTTTTTGTTGCTTGTGATGTCTTCGTGCGAAGAAAAGGGCGATCGCGCCCAGGGACAGGAGGATGCCGATGAGCAATCCGATTCCCATGCGCTGTCGAAAGACCAACTTGCGCGTGTATGTGTCCGGGACCCTGACCGAGGGGAGTGCGGGGGCCGGGGCCTCTCGGTAGCCTGCCCAGAAGTTCGGGTCGGTGTCGGGGTGGCGGCCCGCCTTGAGTCGTTCGAGCATGAATTCGGTCCGGCTCCTCTGCCAGGCTTCGGCCTCGGCCCGAAGTCTCGGATAAGCCTGATCGAGATGCGAGGTTTCGATGAAGGTGGGCCCGAGGAGGTGGCGTTTCAGGTTCTCCCCCGTCGGCGCTCCGGGCAGGATTGAACACTTGCCGTCGTCGATCAGCTCGAAGCATCGAAGGCGGGCGAGATAGGCCAGCGAGTTCCGCCCGCCGTCGCGGTCGGCGGAGAACCCCAGCGTGTCGTGCTGGAGGGCCAGGTCGAGCGCATGGAACACATCGATGCTTTCCCAGGCATTGCCCAGGACGATCAGCCCGGCCAACCCCTTCACGGCGTCGTGGGCCACCTGGGGCTCGATCCGATAAGAAAACGTGTCGGTCGGCCATCCCACGAGGGTCGGCAGCCCATACGGACCCAACTCCGGCGGGGCGATGATCCACTCCAGCGCCTTCAACTGGTACTTTTCGCGGCCGAAGTGGGCTTCGGGGTTGATCTTGAGTGCCTCGGCGATCTCGTCGCGGGCCTGTTCCACCTCGGCGATCTTGGCCCGGTCCGAGCCTTGACGCGCCCATCGGTGGACCAGAAACGTGCCGAGATTCGCGTGATAGCGATACCATTGTTCCTTCACGGCCGGATCGGAGGCCGGGAGCGATTCGAGTTGCTCGCGTTTTCGCTTCATCCATTCGATCGCCTCGTCCCCCCGGCCCAGGCGGTCGCAGGCGACGCCGGCGTCGTCGTAGGCGGCGAGGTCTTCGGGTTCGCTCCGGAGATGCTGGGCGACCCGGGCGAGCCTCATCTCGTAGAACAGCGGCGGGTTCCTCGGGAACCGGCCGGTGATCACGGCGACGACCTCGGGCATCCCCTCCGCCTCCTCGGCCGGCGTGTCGCGGTCCCACAGGCAGGCGAGCACGGTCAGCGGCAGGCCGCCGACGAGGATCAGGATCATCAGGGCGCGTCTCATGGTCCGACACCTCCCCGGGTGCGATCGACTCCGACCCCCTCCCATCATGACCGACCCGGGATCGGGGGTATAGCGCCCGAATGTGGAGGATTTCGGGTGCCCCCGGTTCTCGAACCGGGGCGGCGCCGCCGCAAGAGGCGCCGCGGGCCATTTTGCATCGGCCTCTTGCGGCGGCGCCGCCCCGGTTCGAGAACCGGGGGCACCCCAGAAGTTCCGGATTCCACAGCGATACCCGACGACCTTCGGAATCGCCCTGATCCGGTCGTTCGAGAGCTTGAATCGGACGGCGATTCGGGGGAGGATGGGGCGGTGGATTCGGTGGCTTTCGGGAGTTCGCGATGCTCAGGACCGTGAGAGCCGAGATCGATTCTCAGGGGGTCGTCCGGCTCCTGGAGCCGGTGGAGATCGCGGGGCCCCGGATGGCCCTGGTCACCATCCTGGATGAGGGGCCTCCGGTCCATGGCGATGCCCTGGCCCTCCTCGGCGAGACGGCCATGGCCCGGGATCGGGATCGCCCCGAGGAGGATGAGGCTTGGGCCTACCTGCCGTCGGAATGATCGCGGCGGTTCCCTCGCGGATGGCATCCGCGTAGGGCAGGCCTCGGCCTGCCGATCCGCGAAGACGGCAGGCCGAGGCCTGCCCTACAATACTTCTCCATGAGCGATCCGATGCGTCCGATTCCTGCAATCGGGCGGGACGGCCCAGATCCCCTGACCCGGCGGCGTCGCCGGACCCCCTTCTTCCTTCCGAGAGATCCAAGTTCATGAGAGTCGTCGTCACCGGGTCGGTCGCCTACGATTACTTGATGGTCTTCCCCGGGCATTTTCCGGATCACATCGTCCCCGAGAAGACGCAGAGCCTGAGCGTCTCGTTCCTCGTGGATTCGCTGAAGAAGCAGCATGGCGGGACGGCGCCGAACATCGCGTACACGCTGGCGCTTCTGGGGATGAGGCCCGAGGTCGTCGCCGCCGTGGGCGAGGACTTTGAGGACTACCGCCGGAAGCTGGACCGCGACGGCGTGGACACGTCGGGCATGATGGTCGTCCCGGGCGAGTTCACGTCGTCGTGCTTCATCAATACCGACCTCAAGAGCAACCAGATCACCGCGTTCTACTCCGGGGCGATGGGGCATGCCCACACCCTCCGGCTCGATCACCTGGGATTGACCGAGGACGACATCGTTTTGATCGCGCCCAATGACCCCCGGGCGATGGCCGAATATGCCCGGCAGTGCCGGCAGATGGGCATCGGGTACCTGTACGATCCGTCGATGCAGGCCCCTCGGCTCACGCCCGAAGACCTCCGCGAAGGCTTCAGCGGCGCGAAGATCCTGATCGGCAATGACTACGAGTTCGGCATGATGGCCGAGAAGCTCGGCGTGGACGAGGCCGGGTTGCGGGCCCAGGTGCCGATCGCCGTGGTGACGAAGGGGGCCGACGGGTCGTCGATCTTCGCCGACGGCACCGAGTACAAGATCCCGGCCGCGAAGCCCCGGGCCGTGGTCAATCCCACCGGAGCCGGCGACTCGTACCGCTCCGGTCTGATCGCCGGGATGAGCCGGGGGCTGCCGTGGGACGTCTGCGGACGCCTCGGCGCCGTCGCTTCGGTCTACGCCGTCGAGAACGTGGGCCCTCAGGAACATACCTTCACCATCGAGGAGTTCGCCGACCGCTATCGAGAGAATTTCGGCCCCCTGGAATGGTGATCGGCCCTCATGCCCGTCTTTCGGCTCGACCGCCGGCCCCTGTTCCCGCCTCCCGAGCTGGCCGAGCCCGACGGGTTGCTGGCCATGGGCGGGGACTTATCGGTCCCGAGGCTGCTCGAAGCCTATCGCCTCGGCATCTTCCCCTGGTACGAGCCGGGGGAAGAGATCTTGTGGTGGTCGCCGGACCCGCGATGGGTGCTCGAACCGGGGCGATTCGTCGCGTCTCGGAGCCTCCGCGCGACGATCCGCAAGGGGATTTTTGAGGTCCGGTTCGACTCGGCGTTTCGCGAGGTGATCCACTCGTGCGCCGCCATTCCGAGGAAGAACGAGGATGGGACGTGGATCAGCGGGGACATCGAACGCGCCTACTCGGCCCTGCATGACCTGGGCTTCGCCCACTCGATCGAGAGTTACGCCGACGGCGAGCTCGTCGGCGGCCTGTACGGGGTCGGGCTGGGCCGGGCGTTCTTCGGCGAGTCGATGTTTTCGACGCGGACCGACGCGTCCAAGGTCGCGCTGGCGTCCCTGGTCGAGGAGGCGAAGGCGCGGGGGATCGTCCTGATCGATTGCCAGGTCCGCAGCGAGCACCTCCGGAGCCTCGGGCCCACGGGGTCCCGCGATCGGAGTTCCTCGCCAGGCTCCGCGAGGCGCTGGACGGGCCGACGGCCCCGGGTCGGTGGACCCGGGGATAGCTCGGGATCGCCTCCCGGCGGGAAACCTCGATCAGATCCCGATCCGGGAGCGTCCTCCGGGACGGTTCAGGCGCCGAACTTCTGGAGGCGGCCGGCGTGGGCCATGGCCAGGGGCATGATGCTCTTGGCGAGGATCTGCCCGAGCCCTCCCTGGAGGCACGGCCTCTCGCCGAACGTGGTCACGAAGTCGGGCCGGACCGTCGCCGGGGCCCAGATCAGCAGGGGGACCGGGTGGAAGCTGTGCGACTTCATCCGGCTGGGCGTCGAGTGGTCGCCCGTGACGATCAGGACGTCCGGCTTCAGCGCCGAGAGCTTCGGCATCTCGGCGTCGAGGGCCTCGATCATCTCGACCTTCTTGGCGAAGTTCCCGTCTTCGCCGGTGCTGTCCGTGTACTTGTAATGGAGGAAGAAGAAGTCGTATTGATCCCAGTTCGCCTTGAGGGCGTCCATCTGATCGGCCAGGGTCTTGCCCGGCTCGATCACGTCCATCCCCACGAGCTTGGCCAGGCCGCGATACATCGGATAGACCGCGATGGCCGCCGACTTCAGCCCGTAGACGTCCTCCATCGTGGCGATGTCCGGGAACTTCGCGAAGCCTCGCATCATCAGGAAGTTGGCGGGTTTTTCGTCCTTGAGGATGGCCTTCGCGTGGCGGAGGAACTCGGCGGCGACCTTGGCGGTCTTCTCGCTCCCGGCGCTCCCGGCCTTCGGTTCGAGGGTGTGGAGGCCGGTGGAGAGGGGGTCGGTATCCGCCACCTCGTCGCCCAGACCTTCGCCCCGGAAGCGGACGACCAGGCGATACTCGCGGACCGGCTCGACCAGGGTTTCCACGCCCTCGATCCGGATCGCGCGGAGCTTCTCGACGAGCTTCACGCAGGTCTCGGTGGGGATGCGGCCGGCCCGGCGGTCGGTGACGATGCCTTCGCCGTCGATCGTGCAGAAGTTGCCGCGGATCGCCACGTCGTTCGGGCCGACCTCGACGCCGATCCCCAGCGCCTCCAGCACACCTCGGCCGATCTGGTGGGCGAGCGGGTCGTAGCCGAACAGGCCGAGGTGTCCGGGGCCGGAGCCGGGGGCGATCCCGTGGGCCACGGGGATGCTCAGGCCGACCGTGCCCTCGACCGCCAGGCGATCGAGGTTCGGCGTCTTCGCCGCCTCGAGCTCGGTGGGCCCGCCCGGCTCGATCGGCAGGCCGCCGAGGCCGTCGGCCACGAGCATCACGATCTTGGTCTTGTTGTCCTCGCGAAGCTGGCGGATCAAGTCGTGCTCGTGCATGGCAAGCGGGCGGCCTCGGTCGGTTTCGGTTCGAGTCGTCTCGGGGGGGTGAGCCGGTATTCTCGCCGCGACGAGGCCGATCGGTCAACCGACCTGTGAGGCCGAGTCCGGCTCCGGTAGACTCGTCCTCGACCCCGAAACCCACCGGAGGCCCCCGGATGAGCGTCTCGACCGACCTGGAACGGCTCTCCCCCGAGGAGTTCCTCGCCCGGCCCGACCACCCCCACTTCGAGCTCGTCGACGGGCAGCTTGTGGAGCTTCACGTGAGCATCCTGTCGAGCCGGGTCGGAGCGATCGTGGCTCGAACCCTGGACAATCACTGCGCTGCGAATGACCTGGGCTGGGTCTTCGGCGCCGACCTTGATTATCGATGCTTCCCGGATGATCCCGACAAGCTCAGGAAACCCGACGTCTCGTTCATCCGTCGGCAACGATTCGGCCAGATCCAGCCGAGCGACGGGGTTTGTCGGATTCGCCCCGATCTCGTCGTGGAGGTGGTCTCGAAGAATGACCTTGCCTACGAGGTGGATGAGAAGGTCAAGGAGTATCGATCCGCACTCGTGCCCCTGGTCTGGATCGTGAATCCCGAGGCCGGGGTCGTCCGCGTCCACCGCTCCGATGGCTCCTCGGCCTGGCTCCTCGAAACGGACACCCTGACCGGCGAGGACATCCTCCCCGGCTTCTCCTGCCGGGTCGCCGACCTCTTCCCCCCGGCGGTCGTGGCCCCGTAGGACGTCCCCGCCCACCGATGAGGCGGGGCGATCTCCGTATTCCGTAGGGTCCGCTATTGCGGACCGGATTTGTTTCGGCTTGCGTGAAGATGGTCCGCAATAGCGGACCCTACGAAGAGGGGATCGATCCCCCGCCGGAATCTTCTCCGAATTCCTGCGAAGTTGAAGACAGACCGCCGCCTCGGGGCAGTACCCGGCGGATTGCGACCGTCGGAGGACTCAGCGATGACGATGGCGGCGAGGCGAGGCGGGGCGGTCCCGGCGTTCCAGGCCCTCTGGGATGCGGGGACCGTGGCGGGGCTGGGCGAGGCGGAATTGCTGGCCCGGTTCGCCTCGAGGCGGGACGAGGCGGCGTTCGCGGCGCTGGTCCGGCGTCATGGGCCGAGGGTCCTGGGGGTCTGTCGGCGGGTGCTCGGCGACGAGCATGCCGCCGAGGACGCCTTCCAGGCCACCTTCCTCGTCCTGGCGAGGAAGGCCGGCTCGATCGCGTCTCCCGAAGGGCTGGGCTCGTGGCTTCACGGCGTCGCGCTGAGGACCGCGAAGAAGGCCCGGGCCGGGGCGGCGCGTCGGAGGGAAAAGGAGGCGGAGGCCGGGGCGGCGACGCTCCGGGTGCCGTCTCCCGGACCCTCGACCGACGACCTCCGCCCGGTGATCGACGAGGAGCTCGCCCGTCTGCCCGAGAAGTACCGCGCCCCGGTCCTCCTGTGCGACCTGGAAGGCTCGTCGATCGACGAGGCGGCGGCGTCCCTCGGCCTGCCGAGGGGGACCGTCGGCACTCGATTGACCCGGGCCCGCTCGCTCCTCCGATCTCGCCTGACCCGCCGAGGGCTCGCCCTGGGCGGGGGGCTGGTCGCATCCCTCGCGACGGCCGGGAACGTCCCGGCCGCGATGATCGACGAGGCGGCCCGCTCCGCGACCCTGTTCGCGGATGCGGGATCGACCTCCAGGCTCGCCACCTCGTCGGCCCTCCTGGCCCGGCGGGTGTTGAGGGGGATGACCATGACTCGATACGCGCTGCCGGCCGCCCTGATCGCGGCCGTGAGCCTCGGAGGGATCGCCCTCTTCGCGATCAAGGCCGAGGCGAAACGATCGCCCGGCGCCTCGGCCCCGATCGACGACCCGAAGCCCAGGGCCGATCGGCCAAGAGGGGCCTGGGTCGTCACGAAGGTGACGATCAACGGCGCCGAGGAGCCGATCGTCCAGGAGGTCAAGGGCTCCGTGATGAGCTTCGCCGCCGACGTCCTGGTGATGAAGATGAAGGGGGGCCTGGAAATGGAATACACCGCCACGTTCGACCCCTCGAAGACGCCGCCGTCCCTCCGCTTCGAGTCCGCGAAGCCGGCGAAAGGTCGGAACATGAACGGCATCTATGAGATGAAGGACGGCTCGCTCCGCCTCGCCTGGTTCGAGAACGGCGGCGACCAGGTGCCGACGGACTTCGAGACCAAGCCCGACCCGCCGGCCGGCCTGATCGTCCTGACCCTGACGCCCCAGGACAAGGCCCCGAAGCCCGATCCCGCCGCCGAGAAGGCCGAGGAAGTCACCATCGCCCGCGCCGAGGCCAACCGCAACTTGCGGATGATCGCCCTGGCCATGCACACCTACCACAGCACCAACGACCACTTCCCGCCCGCCGCCACCCACTCGGCCGACGGCAAGCCTTTGCTGAGCTGGCGGGTCGCGATCCTCCCCTACATCGCCGAGCAGGAGCTCTACGACCAGTTCCGCCAGGACGAGCCCTGGGACAGCCCCCACAACAAGGCCCTCCTCGCCAAGATGCCGCCGGTCTTCGCCCAGAGGGGCAAGCCGAAGGACGCCACATCCACGATCTATCAGGCGATCACCGGCGCCGGGACGATGTTCGACGGCCCCGACGGCACGGCCATCGAGAAGATCACCGACGGCACGACCAACACGATCATGGTCGTCCAGGGAGGCACGCCCGTCCCCTGGACGAAGCCCGAGGACATCGAATACCTCCCCGGAAAGCCCCTGCCAAAAATCGCCGGCCCCCTGCCCGGCGGGTTCCTCGCCGTGATGGGCTCGGGCCAGGTCCAGTTCGTTTCGAAGAAGGCCAAGGAGGCCCTGATCCGGGCCGCCTTCACCCGGAACGGCGGCGAGTTCCTCGACATCAAGGACCTCGACCCGATCGACGAGTGAGCCCGGCCCGGGATCGCCGTTGACCACGGATCACTCTCGGATCGCGCCCGACGGTCCTTCGGAGGGCAAGCCCTGGCCTGCCGATCTCGGGGGGACGGCAGCCCAGGGCCTGCCTTACCTTTCGTGGGCGCGATCCGAGAGCGAGACTCTCACGAACTCGTCCTGGCTTGCCCCCTCTCGGCCCGACCGCGGCTACAATGGCGGTCGGGTCGGAGGGATTCCTCCGAAACGCCCTGAGCGTCTCGCGAGGCCACGCCGAGAAGGAGAGCCGATGGAGATCCTCACCGCCGAGCAACTGACGAAGAAGCAGTGCGTCCCGTGCGAGGGGGGCGTGCCGAAGCTGGCCCCCGAGGAGGCCGCCGCGTTCCTGGAGAACGTCCCGGGCTGGTCGCTCGTCCGCGACGGCCAGAGGATTCGCAAGGAGTGGCGGGTCAAGAACTTCCTGGCCGCGATGGCCTTCTTCAACAAGGTCGCCGAGGTCGCCGAGGCCGAGGGGCACCACCCCGACCTGCACCTGGAAGGCTATCGCAACGTGGCCATCGAGATCTGGACACACGCCATCGGCGGGCTCTCGGAGAATGACTTCATCCTCGCCGCCAAGATCGACGCGTTGCCCCTCGCCGTGAAGGCTTGATGAAGCCCGGGGCGGGGCCGTCTCCGTCTCCCGGGGTCCATCGGCCGGAAGCGTTTCGGGCGGCACGGGTTCCGTCCTCGCAACCCGTGAGGGCCGGCCCACGGGTCCCGAGGACGGGACCCGTGCCGCCCGGGAACTCGTCCGAAGAATCGTCCTCCGAGGACGAAACGGCCCCGGAGCCCGAGGCGACGGACCTTGAAGCGTCGGCTAGAATACCTTACCTTGACCGGCCATGCGTCGATGGCGCACGAAGGCGGGGGCGGTGGGTTCTCCTCGACGAAGGGCGAGGGCGGCGGTCGCGGATCGCGACGGCCGACCCGGGAGGCGACGGAAGACACGATGTACGTACCCAAGCAGTTGTTCTTCACCAAGGGCGTCGGGGTCCACCGCGAGAAGCTCTCCAGCTTCGAGCTGGCCCTGAGAGACGCCAAGATCGCCTGCTACAACCTCGTCCGGGTCTCGAGCATTTTTCCGCCGAACTGCGAAGAAGTGTCGATCAAGACGGGATTGACGAAGCTGGAACCGGGGCAGATCGTCCACGTGGTCATGAGCGAATGCGCCACGGCCGAGCCCAACCGGCTGATCGCCGCCAGCGTCGGCGTGGCGATCCCCCGCGACCGATCGACGTTCGGCTACCT
This sequence comes from uncultured Planctomycetota bacterium, assembly GCA_963737655.1. Lineage (GTDB taxonomy): Bacteria > Planctomycetota > Planctomycetia > Isosphaerales > Isosphaeraceae > JAQGHR01. The sequence continues at coordinate 2,338,121 of CAVTTN010000002.1, forward strand.
GTCCGAGCACCACGCCTACGGCCAGACCGCCAAGCTCGCGGCGGACTACGCCGAGGACCTCGCCGCCGAGATGCTCGCGACGGTCCTCGGAGTCGAGTTCGACCCGCAGAGCTCCTGGGACGAGAAGCGCGAGATCTGGAAGATCGCCGACGTGATCTACAAGACCAAGGAGATCACCCAGACGGCCATCGGCAACAAGGACGGCCTCTGGACCACCGTGATCGCCGCCGCCGTGCTCCTGGCCTGAGTCCGGGACCTCGACCCGTCGGAGGCGGTCGTTCGATGGACGCGCTCCCCGAGTTGATCCGCGAGTACGCCGCCCTCCTCGATCGCTCCGCCGAGATCGAGGCGAGGAAGGACGAGCTGAAGGCGAAGATCCAGGAGGCCATGCACCGCGACGGCGTGGCCTTCGCCAACTCCCCCTTCGGCTCGGCCCGGAAGATGGCCCGGTTCAAGCTCTCGCCCAGGCCCGGGCCCGTCCTCGGCCTCCTCGAACGCGAGGACCTCCTGCCGTTCGCGAATTTCACCTCGGCCAGGGTGACCGAGCTGCTCGTCCCGAAGTATGGCCGAGAGCGATTGATGCCCCTCTTCGACGTCGAAAAGACCGAATATTTGCTCGTGAAGAGGCCCTCCGAAGGCCGAGGGGACGACGATGGCCGACGGCGGTAGCCCCGACTTCCTCAGCACGATCAGCCAGCACCGGATCGCCCCCCCGGCCGTCACGGGCGCGGTCTCGGCCGCGGACCTGATCGACGGCGCCTTCCTCAGCTACAACGCCGGGAGGCTCCGCGAGGTCTGCGGCGTGTTCACGAAGAAGATGCTCCGGCCCGATTGCACGGTCGGCCTGACGCTCTCCGGCGCCCTGACGCCCGCCGGGCTCGGCATGAGCTGCCTGATCCCCCTGATCCGCGCCGGCTTCGTCGATTGGATCGTCTCGACCGGCGCGAACCTCTATCACGACACCCATTACGCCCTCGATTTGCCCCTCCATCAGAGCCGGCCGAACCTGGATGACTTCGCCCTCCGCGAGAACAACGTCATCCGCATCTATGACATCGTGTTCGACTACTCGACCCTCCTGGATACCGACGCCTTCTATCGCGAGCTGATCCGCGACGACGTGTTCGCCCGGTCGATGGGCACGGCCGAGTTCCACCACCTCGTCGGCCGGTATCTCCACGGCCGGGCCTCGGCGCTGGGCAAGGAATCCAACAGCCTCCTCGCCGTGGCGTATGAATGCGGAGTCCCCGTGTTCACGTCCAGCCCCGGGGACAGCTCGATCGGGATGAACCTGGCGGCGAGCGCTCTGGGCGGCGGGGCGTTGCAAATCGACACGCTCCGCGACGTGAACGAGACGGCGGCGATCGTCTGGAAGGCGAAGCAGGGCGGGGGCACGTCGGGCGTGTTGATCCTCGGCGGCGGCAGCCCGAAGAACTTCATCCTGCAGACCGAGCCTCAAATCCAGGAAGTGCTCGGCCTGGCCGAATCGGGCCACGATTACTTTTTGCAGATCACCGATGCGAGGCCCGACACCGGCGGGCTCTCCGGGGCCACGGCCACCGAGGCGATGACCTGGGGCAAGGTCGATCCCGACAAGCTGCCCGACTCCGTGACCTGCTACACCGACTCGACCATCGCCCTGCCTTTGCTCACGGCCTATTCGCTCGCGAGGGTCGGGGCCCGGCCGCTGAAGCGGTTGTACGACCGTCGCGACGCCGATTACGAGGCGCTCTGCGCCGCCTACGTCGAGGCCCAATCCGCCGACGTGCGGACCGGGATGGCGTCCCGGCAGTCGCAGGGCCGGCACTCTCACCAGGCCCCTCCCAAACATCCCGACACGATGGACCGCGATCGCTAGATCGGATCGTTTCATGGACCGGCCCACCGCGATCCTGAAGGTCGATCCCGACCGTCCCGATCCCGGGCTTCTCGAAGAGGCCGCCCGGGTGATCCGGGCCGGCGGGCTCGTCGCGTTCGCCACGGAGACGGTCTATGGCCTGGGTGCCGATGCCACGAACCCCGTTGCCGTGGCGAGGATCTTCGCCGCCAAGGGTCGGCCGTCGCGGAACCCGTTGATCGTCCACGCGAGCGACGCCGAGATGGCCCGGTCGTGCGTTGCGGCGTGGCCCGACGAGGCCGAGACGCTGGCCGATCGGTTCTGGCCCGGCCCTCTTTCGCTGGTCCTCCCCCGATCCGATCGGGTGGCCGATCTCGCGACCGCGAACCTGCCGACGGTGGGCGTGAGAGTGCCCGTTCCGGCGGTCGCTCGCGGCCTGATCGCCCGGGCCGGCGTGCCGATCGCCGCGCCCAGCGCCAATCGATCGAACGCGCTGTCGCCCACGCTCGCCGAGCACGTTTCGAGGGACCTGGATGGGCGGGTCGATCTGATCCTCGACAGCGGACCCACGACCATCGGCCTCGAATCCACGATTTTTGACGTGACGAGCCGTCCGTTCCGCGTGCTTCGGCCGGGCCCGATCACGGCAGAGTCGCTCTCGGCGGCGATCGGGGGCGCGGAGGTCGTCTCGGCCGTCGAGGGGACCGCCTCGGACCGCCCGACGAGTCCCGGGCAACTGCCGGTCCACTACGCGCCGAGGACGCCCGCGGTGTGGCTCGAACCCGAGGAGGTCGAGGCGTTCGAGCCTCCCGAGATGACCGCGATTCTCCGGTTCGACGGCCAGGACTTTCCCGAACGTCGGGAATACGCCTTCAGTCTTTCTCTGCCCGATCCCGAGGGGGCCGCGGCCCTGCTGTACCAGAGGCTCCACGTCCTCGACGGCCTGGGGATCGACCTCATCGTGATCGTGGCGCCACCGGACCGGCCCGAATGGCGGGCGGTCCGCGACCGTCTCCGAAGGGCGACGGCCCGCGATCGCCCTTCGGGTGCATGAGACGGTCGGGTGCATGAAATGCACCGTCATGTCGGGTGCATGAAATGCACCAAAAAGCGGCGGGCGAGGCCCGCCCTCCGATCCCGGTTCGGCCTCGATTTGACCTGGGAGAGCGGGGAAGGAGGGCGGCCGAGGGCCGCCGCGGGTTGGTGCATTTCATGCACCCTACTCGAAGAGCCTGGGCTGCTCTTCGAGGTCCAGCTCGATCATCGGCTCGCGCAGGCCGAGGTGGCGATACGCCTTCGCGGTGGCCTTGCGGCCCCGGGGCGTGCGGACGATGAAGTGCTTGCGGAGGAGATACGGCTCGACCTCGTCGGTGAGGGTGTCCACGGCCACGCTCATGGTCGCGGCCATCGCCTCGGCTCCGGTCGGGCCTCCGTGGAAGACCTGCAAGAGCGTCTCGAGGTAGCGGCGGTCCTGCTTGTCGAGTCCCTCGGTATCGACCTCCTGCATGGCCAGGGCGTCCTGGGCGATGGTCAGGGTGATGTGGCCGTCGGCCCGGGCGGTGGCGAAGTCGCGGACCCAGCGGAGCCTCGCGTTGGCCAGCCTGGGCGTGCCTCGGCTCCTCCGGGCGAGCTCCCAGGCGGCTTCGGGCGTGACCGTGGTCTTGAGCTTCCCGGCGTTGACCTGGACGATCCGGGCGAGGTCTTCCTCGTCGTAGAATTCCAGATGCTCGTGCATGTGGAACCGATCGCGCAACGGGCCCGAGAGCATCCCGCTCCGCGTCGTGGCGCCGATCATGGTGAACTTCTTCAGGGGCAGGTTGATCGTCCGGGCGTTCATGCCCTCGCCCAGGACGATGTCCACGCGGAAGTCCTCCATCACGGGATAGATGAACTCCTCGACCGTGGCGGGGAGGCGGTGGATCTCGTCGATGAAGAGGATCGAGCCCTCGGCGGCGTTGGTCAGGTACGGCATCACGTCCGCATTCTTGGCCAGGGCCGGGCCGCTGGTCATGTTCAGCTCGACGCCCAGCTCGTTGTGAAGGACGGTGGCGAACGTGGTCTTGCCCAGCCCCGGAGGCCCGTCGAAGAGGATGTGGGGCAGGGGCTCCTTCCTCTTCTTCGCGGCGGTCAGCGCGATCATGAGCCGTTCGGCCACGCCTCGCTGGCCGATGACCTCGTCGAGCCGTTGGGGCCGCAGCTTCTCCTCGACCGGATCGACGGGCTTCGCCTCGTCCCGTCGCCGCTTGCCCTCGTCCATCCCCCCGCCGATGATCGCTTCCCTAGCCATGATCGCGGCCCCCGTAGGGTGCATGAAATGCACCATCATGTAGGGTGCATGAAATGCACCAACCAGCGGCGGGCCTCGCCCGCCCACCTCATCCTCTCCTCCGCACTCCGCACTCCGAGGCACTCAACCCTCATCCCGAGTCTTGTAGATTGCATCGATCAGGTCGGCCACGCTCTTGTACTTCTTCTTGCCGGTCAGGGCGCGGTCGATGGCCTGCCTCGCCTGGCTCTCGTTGTGACCGACCGAGAGCAACGCGGCGAACGTGTCGCGGATCACGTCGGGCTCGGCGTTCTCGGGCTCGCCGTTGGTCGCGACGGGGTGGCGCTCGCCGTCGGCCCCGACGATCAGGGCGAATTTGCCGACCTTCCTCCTCAGCTTCGCCACGATCCGTTCGGCCGTGGCCTCGCCGATCCCGGGATACGTGGCCAGCGTGGTGACGTCCTGGTCCTGGACCGTCCTCGCCAGCTCGCGGACCGGCCGGACCATCGCGCGCAGCGCCTTGCGGACCCCCACGCCATCCACCGAGCAGAACACCTCGAAGAACTCGCGGTCGATCGGCGAGAGGAAGCCCACCAGCCTCGGCGTCATCCGCCCGCCCATCTGGTTCCCGTCGATGTAGAAGACCGTGTGGAGCACGATCATCTCGCCGAGCTTGCCTTGCAGGTGCCGCCTCGCCTGCTCGGGGATCAGCACCTCGACGTCGAACGGATCGACGGCCAGGATCAACTCCTCCTCGCCCACGCTCCGCAATACCCCGCGAACTTGTGAGATCACCCTCGTGCGCTCCGTCCGGGTCGATCGGGCTCGACTGGTGTTTTGTTCATCAATTGTGCCAGGAGTTCCGCCTCGTGGCAAGGGGGGTTCGCGACCTCCGTGGATTATGACGCGATCGAGCGGAAGGGCCATCCCAAGTGGTTTCGGAATGGCCGAGGGCCCTCCGAAGGGGGCGCCGGATCGAGGGCCGTGAGCCGGTGCGATGGCCCCTCGCCGTATCGTCGACGAAGCCTCGCCGAAAGCCTCCGCATTCCCCGGCGGATTCGACCCGCCGTTCGAGATCGACCCGAACGGGGCTCGCCGTTGGGCTGGCCTCGCCGGAACGGGAGGCGGGCTTCGGCAAGACTTCGAGCATGACTCCGGGACGGCTCGATGGCGAACTCATCACGTAGCAACGTGCGACGAAGATCGAGCCCCAGCCGTTGACGACGACGACCGAGGGCGCTCGTCTCGTCCCCGATGATCGACTCGCCTTCGCTCGACGCGACGAAGCTTGCGACGACGGCGCGGACGTCCTCGCGGACCTCGATGCGCGGAAGCCACGGGGCTCGTCGGGCAGTCTGTTTTCCTTCGGGGCCATCCGCCCTCGCGATGGGGCGAGCTTTGACGGCGCGAGCCTCCGCGCGAGGCCTCGTGTCTTCGAAAAAAACTTCGTGTGCGCGAGTTTTTTTCTCGCGCCCGAGATCGTGATGAGGCGCTCGCGAGATCGCGCGCGAAAGCGCGACGGCAGGGCGCGACGTGCGCGCTTCGACGCGGCGCATTCCCACTGTTTTTCGCTGTTCGTCGCGCTTCGATTAGTAAAATTGTATGAAATGACGTGGGAATTCGAAGGATTCCTTGGTGCGATCAGATTCGGAATTGACCGATGAGAGAGGCCATTTTCCGCATGAAAACCGAAAAAATCGGGGGATTCCGACCCGTCTTGATCTTCCCTACGGTGATATATTTCGCTAAGAACTCCTGGCGAGATCGACAACTTGGTGTCGATCGGCTGGAGTGTCTCCTGGATTGAGGGCCTGAAGCGATGGCGGCGAAGAAGGCGAGCGAGAGCACCAAGGACGCGGCGACGACAACCAAGGCCGGCACCAAGAAGGCCGGGGTGAAGAAGACGCCCGTGAAGAAGGCGACGAAGGCCAAGGCCGAGACCGCCACGAAGTCGGGCACGCCGAAGGCGGCCAAGAAGCCCGCCGCCAAGGCCGCGGCGCCGGCCGCGGCGCCGGCCCCCAAGAAGGCGGCGGCGGCGAAGAAGGCGCCCGTCAAGCTCAACGACCGGCAGCTCGAGTTCCTCAAGAAGATCAAGGACTCGGGCGAGGCCGGCTACTCGATCGGTCAGAAGGTCGAGCAGCGCACGATCGAGGCGCTTCAGGATCGCAAGCTCCTGAAGAAGGGCCCGAAGAACAAGGAGACCGGCAAGCACCACTACATGCTCACCAAGGCCGGCGAGAAGCACCTCACCACCTCCGGCACGCCCGAGGGCGGCGCCGGCTCGACCACCACCGGCGCCTGAGCCGGTCGCTCGCTCGCCCGCCGTCGGGCGCGATCTTCCCTCCTCATCCGACCGATCGATCCTTCCTCCAACCCTCGCCGCCCCGCCCGGGGCCAATCCCGGGCGGGGCGGGTCCGTTGGCTCGGCCCGGCTCCGATCACTCGACCAGCGCCTCGTCATACAGCGACGCGCACTCGACCAGGCGGGCCGAGTCGCCGTCGTGGACGGCCATCTTGGCGCCGGCCCAGAGGCTGGCCCCGGCGAACCGGCCGTCCTTCGCCACGCAGTAGAACTTCACGTCGAAGTTCGGCCGCCCCTTGGCGTCCTGGAGCCTCGGCGTCTTGTTCGTGGCGACGATCCGCCGGCACGCCTCGATCGTCGCGTCCTTCGGCGACATCCCTCGCCTCAGCGCCTCGACGATCGTGTGGCTCGACAGGTTCAGCAAGTTCGCCTCGCCCCGGCCGGTCGATCCGGCGGAGCCGACGGTGTTGTCCAGGAACAGCCCGGCGCCCAGGATCGGCGAATCGCCCACCCGGCCGGGGATCTTGTAATAGAGGCCGCTCGTGGTGGTCACGCAGCCGAGGTCGCCGTGGGTATCGAGCGCCGAGAGATGGATCGTCCCGTGCTCTCGGACGTACTTCTCCCCGAAGAATTTCCGGACCGCGGGGTCGAGCTCGTCGGCCGGGGGCGGGATGCGATCGTCGTCCTTGCTGTTGGTCTCCTTCCAGTAGAGCCAGATCTTGCGGGCCTCGTCGGTCAGCAGGTCGATCTCGGGGAAGCCGTGCATCCTGGCGAACTTCAGGGCGCCCTCGCCGACGAGGAGGCAATGGTCGGTCCTCTTCATCACGAGCCTGGCCACGGCGGCGGGGTGCATGATGTTGCGGAGCGAGGCCACGGCGCCCCCTCCGTGGGTCGGCCCGTGCATCACGGCGGAGTCGAGCTCGACGACGCCGTCTTCGTTGGGGATGCCGCCGTAGCCGACGGTGTGATCGCTCGGGTCGGCCTCGACGATGGCGACGCCCGCGACGGCGGCGTCGGTGGGGTCGGCGCCGGCCTTGAGGAGCTCCATCGCCTTGGTCACGGCGGCCAGGCCGTTGGCGCTGGACACGGCCACGGGGCGCTTGGCGCCCACATCCTTCTGCGGGGCGGCCCCCAGGGCCGTCGAGGCGAGACTCGCGGCGGAGAGGCTCAGGAAGTCGCGACGATTCAAGGGGTCCAGCATCGGGCGAGGGCCTTCGGGTCTCGGGGCGGAGGTTGGGCTCGGACGGTGCTCGAAGATACCGTGGGCAGAAAGCAGTGGGCAGTGGGCAGTGAGCAGTGAGCGGTGAAGAGGAAGCCGACGGCCCGCCGTTCGTCCCTTCTGCCCACTGCTCACTGCCCACTGCTTTCGGCCCCAGGCTGGCCTTGGCAATCCTGGGTCGAGCGAGTAGAGTGCCGCGCCTCTTGTCCTCGCACCTCCTCGCGAACCGTTCGGTTTGTCGTCACTTCTCTATCGGCCGCCGATCGCGGCGCGGGGCGGTACGCTCATGAGAGGCGGAAACACGAGGATTCGGCAGAGGGCCCGGGTCGTCCTGGCGGGGGCATTGCTCGGCTGCTCGAGCCCGGTCGGGACGACCTCGACGAGCATGCTCAAGAAGATCCACGACACGAACGACCCGAACATCCGCCACCTCGCCTACGCGAAGCTGGCCTCGCCCCGGGCGTATGACACCGAGGAGCAGAAGGCCGAAGCCGCGAAGGTCCTGGCCGATCGCCTGGCGGGCGGCCAGGAGCCGGTGGCCAGCCGCGCGGTGATCTGCCAGACCCTGGGCGAGCTGCGACGGCCCGAAGGGCGAGAGGCCCTCCTCCTGCGCCTCCAGCGATGCCGAGCCGATCGTCCGCGCCTCGGCCTGCCATGCTCTCGGGCGGATCGGCCACGCCGAGGACGCCCTGATCCTCGCCCGGATCATGGCCGCCGACCCGGTCCGCGATACCCAGATCGCCGCCATCGAGGCGCTCGGCGAGATCAAGTCGCCCGACCCGCGGATCGACTCGGTCTTGCTCGACGGGATGGAGGACAAGGACGCCGCCATCCGCCTCGCCTCGCTCGAAGCCCTCCGCGCCACCACCGGGCAGGACATGGGCCGCGACCCGGCCGAGTGGAAGAAGCTGGTCGAGGCCCGCGCCAAGATCGCCGCCAAGGCCGAATCGACCAAACGCTGAGCCCGCTTCCTTCGGGCCGATCGCACCGCGATAATGCTTCGCGACTCGAACCCGCGAGGCCCGAAGCGATCCCTCCCGTGACACTCGCGACCACCGCCCCCCAGATCGATTCGGCCGAGGCGTACCAGGCGCTCCTGGCCCGAGTGGGCCGCAAGAGCCCGAAAATCCCGGCCGATCTGCTCGCCCGCCACGTCCTGAGGCTCGCCCCTCCCGAGGAATGGCCGGTGCGGCTGGAGGCGATGGAAGCCCTGCTCCGCCGGCTCGACGGCGTGAAGAAGGACGGCCTCCGGCTCGACGCCCGACCCGGGAAAACGACCCTCGGCCTCTACACGACCCGACGCGCCAGGGCCGGCACTCGCCCGTATCGGACCCGGATCGACGGCCTCGACCCGATCGTCTGCTCGTGCGACTGCCCCGACTTCCTCAAGAGCTCGCTGGGCGTCTGCAAGCACGGGTTCGCCGTCCTGGAACACCTCTGGGCGAAGCCCCAGCTCCTCCGGAGGGCGACGAGGGAGGCGGCCGACCGACCGCCTCGCCCCGGATTGCACTGGGGGCCGATCCGCCCGTTGACCGGGCCCGGCGATTGGCTGATCCGCGTGTTCCTGATCCGGCCCGAAGACGCCGGACGGCCGCGATCGGCGCGCGAGGTCCGCTTGCTCGGCTGGTTCCGCGGAGGCCCCGAGGAGTTCGTCCTCCGCAACGCCTTCCCGGGCCAGGACGCCAAACGCCTCGCGCTGGTCGAGGACCTGCTGAAGGCCGTCGAGCCTCGAAGGCGACGACGCCGACCCCGCGCTCTGCGCCCTGCTCGCGACCGAGCGCGACCTCCTGCGATGGCGGTCGAAGGCGTCGCTCTCGGCCTCGGAGCTCCGCCCCCTGCTCAAGGGCCTCAAGAGGCCGCTGTACCCCTATCAGAAGGAAGGCGTGGGCCGGTTCCTGGCCACGGGACGCCTCTTGCTGGCCGACGACATGGGCCTGGGCAAGACGACCCAGGCCGTCGCGTGCTGCGACCTCTTGTGGCGGAGCCGCCGGGTCCGTCGCGGCCTGATCATCGCTCCGGCGAGCCTCAAGCCGCAGTGGGAACGCGAGTGGATGACGGTCTCGGACCTGCCCGTCCTGGTCGTCGAGGGCACGCCCGCCGAGCGGCAGGCCGTCTACCAGACGCGCAAGGCCGGCCTGTTCATCATCAATTATGAGCAGCTCCTTCGAGACCTCGACGCCATCCGCCGATGGGCCCCCGATCTCGTCGTTTTGGACGAGGCGCAGAGGATCAAGAACTGGGCGACGAAGACGGCCCTGTCGGTCAAGGGCCTCTCGCCGCCGTATCGCCTCGTCCTGACCGGGACGCCGATGGAGAACCGGATCGAAGAATTGGCGTCCGTGGTCGAGTGGGTCGATGACATGGCGCTGGAGCCGAAATGGCGGCTCGGGCCGTTCCACTCGGTGCGATCGGACGGCCGGGCGGAGATCACCGGGGTCCGCCACCTGGACACCCTCCGCGACCGCCTCAAGGGCTGCATGCTCCGTCGGGTCCGGCAGGACGTCCTCGATCAGCTCCCGCCGAGGACCGACATCCGCGTGCCCGTCGAGCTCACGCCCCCGCAGAGGGAGGAGCACGACGCCCTGATCCAGCCGATTGCCTCGCTCGTCCAGAGGTCCAAGGCGCGCCCGCTCACCCAGGTCGAGTTCCTGCGATTGATGAGCCTGCTGACGGCGCAGAGGATCATCTCCAACGGCCTGGCGCAGCTCCGGTTCGATGAGGTCTGGCCGTCGATCCGCACGCTGAGGCCGGACGAGAACGTGCTGCTCGGCCTCTGCTCGCCGAAGCTGGGGGAGCTGCGTCAACTCGTCCGCAACGTGGTCCTCGAACAGGGCCGGAAGGTCGTGATCTTCAGCCAGTGGCGGCGGATGCTCACGCTGGCCCACTGGGCGATCGGCGACCTCCTGGCCGAGAACGGCCTCCGCGCCGGCTTCTTCACCGGGGCGGAGGGGCAGAAGCGGCGGACCCAGAACATCGTCGAGTTCCACGACGACCCGAGCTTCCGCGTCCTCCTCGCCAGCGACGCCGGAGGGGTCGGCCTGAACCTCCAGCACGCCGCGAACTGCGTGGTCAACCTGGAATTGCCGTGGAACCCGGCCGTCCTGGAACAGCGGATCGGCCGGATCTACCGATTGGGCCAGTCCCAGCCGATCGACGTCTTCAACCTCGTCTGCGAGGAGGGGATCGAGTCGCGGATCGCCGACCTCGTGGGGTCGAAGCAGGCATTCTTCAAGGGCCTGTTCGACGGCGACTCCGAGAGCGTCCAGTTCGAGCAATCCGGGTCGTTCCTCTCGCGGGTCGAGAAGATCTACGACCCCTCGACGCTCCAGGCCCTCGGCGAGACGGACCCGGACGAGGAGCTCGCGACGATCGACGAGGACGACCTCCTGGACGACGTGGCCGACCCGTTCGAGGAGATCCTGGAAGAGGCCGACGCCTCGCGAGACGGCGCCCGGCGCTGCCCTCGCCCTCGCCCGGGCGCGAGGCGGAGGCCGTCGCGCCGCCGGTCGTCGCGCCGCCGGTCGTCGAGCCGGGGAACCTCGGGCCGCCCGCATCGCAGCAGCCGGGCGACGGGGTCCGCGGCCTGTTCTCGCGGCTCCGGGTGAAGCGGGAAGCCGACGGCCGGGTCGTGATCGAGGCCCCGCCCGAGGCCGCCTCCGACCTCGCCGCCCTGTTCGAGGGGATGGCGGCCCTGATGCAATCGGTGGCGAAACCGTCGGGCGCCTGAAATGCGGCCGTCGCCGTGAGGATACAATGGTCGGGTCGTCGCGAACCCGGGCTGAGTCCGTCGTGTCGAGAGCCGGCACGGAGGGCCCGGCCCGCCCGCCTCGTGAGGGGTCATGGATACGCACACGCTCGAATTGCTCGATTTCGACAAGATCCGCGGCCTGGTCGCCGGATATGCGGCCTGCTCGCTCGGCAAGGACGGCGCCCGGGCGATGGAGCCGCTCACGGAGATCGGCGCCATCCGCGCCCGCCAGGCCCTGACGACCGAGATGGCCGAGGCGCTCTCCTCCGGCCTGACCCCGCCCTTCGGCGGCCTCCACGACATCCGCAACGACGTCCGCCGGGCCGCCACCGGCGCCATGCTCCTGGCCGAAGAGCTCGCCGAGGTCGTCGAGGTCCTCAAGGCGATCGCGAACCTCGACCGATGGCTCGCCCGGGTCGGCGACGAGTTCCCCCGCCTCGGCGCGATGAAGGCGGGCGTGGGCGAGTTCTCGGGCGTGGCCAACGCGATCGAGGGCTGCCTCGACGATCGCGGCAACGTCCTGGACACCGCCAGCCGCAAGCTCTCGGCCCTTCGCCGGGAGGTCGGCGCGGCCGAGGGACGCATCCAGGAAACCCTGCGCCGGATGCTCCGGTCCGAGGCCATCAAGCGCATCCTCCGCTACCCGAATTTCACGATGGTCGGCCATCACTACGTCCTGCCGATCGCCAAGGAGCATCGCGGCGAGATCCAGGGCTCGGTCCATCGCACCAGCGCCAGCAACGAGACCGTCTTCGTCGAGCCCCAGGCGATCGCCGAACAATCGGCGCAGCTCTCGTATCTTCGCGTGAAGGAACAGAAGGAAATCCGCCGGATCTTGCGATGGCTGAGCGCCCAGGTGGGGCAGGTCGCCGAATCCCTGCTCGCCACCCTCGAGATCCTCGCCGAGCTGGACCTGATCCACGCCCGGGGACGATACAGCCTCGATTTCCGGATGAGTCCGCCGGATTTCAACGAGGAAGGCCAGCTCCTCCTGCGGGGCGCCCGCCACCCGATCCTCGAAAGCCTCTTTCGTGAAGAGATGAAGGCGCCGGCGGCCCCCGTCGCCGAGGGCGAGGAGCCTCCTCCGAAGCGGGAGCCGCGGACCGTCGTCCCGATCGACGTCCACCTCGGGTTCCGGTCGCGAATCCTCGTCGTGACCGGCCCGAACACCGGGGGGAAGACCGTGGCCTTGAAGACGGTGGGACTGCTGGCCGTGATGGCCCAGTCCGGACTCCACGTCCCGGCCGGCGAGGGGTCGAAGATGCCGGTCCTCGACGACGTCCTCGCGGACATCGGCGACGAGCAGAGCCTGGAACAGTCGCTCTCGACGTTCTCCTCGCACGTCAAGCGAGTCTCCGAGATCTTCTCCAAGGCGACCGAGAAATCCCTGGTGCTGATGGACGAGATGGGGGCCGGGACCGACCCGAACGAGGGGGCGGCCCTGGGCCGGGCGATCCTCGACGAGCTCGATTCGGTCGGCTGCCGGGCGATCGTCACCACCCACATCGGCGACCTGAAGACCTACGCCTTCACCAACCCCCGGGCCGAGAACGCGGCCGTCGAGTTCGACCTGGAGACCCTGCGGCCGAAATACCGGCTGATCATCGGCGACATCGGCCAGTCGAACGCCTTGCAGATCGCCCGGAGGCTGAACCTGCCCGAGCATCTCGTGGCTCGGGCGGCGAATTATCTGCAACAATCGAGGGGCGAGGAATCGCCCGAGTGGGCCATCTTGCAGAAGCTCCGCAAGGAGGCCGAGGACGCGAAAAAAGCCGCCCTCGACGCCCAGAGCGAGGCCGAGAAGACCCGCGAGGCGCTCGGCCAGAGGCTCGCCGACCTCCAGAAACAGACCGAGAACGACGCCAAGATCGACGAGGCCCGGGCCCGCCTCCAGCCCGGAGACCGCGTGGTCGTCCCCCGGTTCGGCTACGACCGTCCCGGCCGCGTGGTGAAGCTCGACCCGAGGAAGGGCATCGCCCAGGTCGCGATCAATCAAATGAAGTGGGACGTCCCCATCGCCGAGCTGATCCCGCAGCTCGCCCGAGGGCCCGAGGCGCCGTCGCCGGCGAAAGCTCGTCCGGCGGCGAAGAATTTGCCTCGTCTGGAAGACTTCGGCGACGAGGCGTAGGGTCCGCTCTGGCGGACCCTTTGGACGGAGCAACGGGGACCGGCTCCGGGAGGGCTCGCCCGGTGCCTGGCCCGCTGGCCGGAGGTCTGGCGCCGAGGTAACGGGGCCAGTCACCGTCGAGCATACCGGAGCCAGTCCGCGTTTCCTCGGCGTGACGGGAAGGAAACCGGCCGGTCCCGGGCCGGACGAGGGGTTGCCGACCCGTCGCCTTCCGGGAAAGATGGAAGGATCGGCCGGATCGGGTCGGCGTCGCCCGCCGATCCGTCGGCCTCCGCCCTCCGTCTCCGCCCGAGGCCCTCGCCATGCCCGTCCTGACGACCCTGGCCCTCTCGCTCCTGAGCCTGGCCGATCCCCCCTCGCCGATCGACGTCGCCTCGGCGATGGAGACCGCCACGATCGAGGCGATCGCCAAGGCCAGGCCCTCGGTCGTGGCGATCACCCGGGTCCGCGGCGACGACCCGGAGAAGACCTCGGCCATCCGCGGGCAGAACGGCGACCGGCCCGCCCGGAACCCCAAGGTCGCCCCCAACGGCGAGCTTCGCGCCGGCTCTCCCGGGGACTTCCGCACCGCCCCGGGCGACTTCAGCGCCGGCGTGGTGATCGGCGACGGCGGGGAGATCCTCACCACGTTCCACACCCTGAAGGGGGCCGAGGCGATCTGGGTCCGCGGCGCCGACCGCCAGGAGTTCGAGGCCGAGATCCTCGGCGCCGACCCGAGGAGCGACCTGGCCGTGATCGCCCCGAGAGACCCGGGCGAGGTCGGCCCCCGGCTCGCGACGATCCGCATGGGCAACGCCACCCGGCTCCGCCCCGGCGCGTTCCTCGTCGCGCTGGGCAACTCGTACAACGCCGCGAGGGACGGCAAGGCGTCGGCCTCGATGGGCATCCTGGCCAACACCGCGAGGAAGGTCCACGCCTCCGACGACGACACGGTCGGCGATCGCGGCAAGTTCTTCCGCTTCCAACCGACGCTCCTCCAGCTCGACGCCAAGCTGAACCTGGGGATGAGCGGGGGGGCCGTCATCAACCTCAAAGGCGAGCTGGTCGGCCTGACCACGGCCGCCGCCAGCGCCGTGGCGTATGACCTCCAGGCCGGCTACGCCATCCCGATGGACGACCTGGGCCGGAGGATCGCCGAGACCCTCCGCCAGGGCAAGGAGGTCGAGTACGGCTTCCTCGGGATCAGCCTCGAGCCCAACACGCCCAATCAGGTCGCCCAGGTCCGCCCCGGGACGCCCGCCGATCGCGCCGACCTGGTCGAGGGCGACCTGATCCTGGCCGTCGGCGACCACCCTCTGGACGAGGACGACGCCCTGACGATGGCCCTGGCCAACGTCCCGGTCGGCCAATCGGTGGCGCTCAAGGTGCTCCGCTCCGGCAAGACCCTGGAGAAGGCCATCATGGTGTCGAAGTACCCGGTGAGCCCCCGGGGGATCGTCACCAATCGGCCTCGCCCGTGGCGGGGCCTGCGGATCGATTTCACCAGCACCCTCGGCGCCGGCGGGTTCAACGCCGACATCATGGGCGCGATGTCCCGGGGGGGCATCGGCGTGATCGAGGTCGAGCCCGGCAGCCCCGCCGAGCAGGCCGGGCTGAAGAAGGACATGATCCTCACCGAGGTCGATGGCCAGGCCGTCGCCACCCCCGCCGAATTCGCCCGGGCCGTCTCCCACAAGGACGGCCAGGAGGTCACCATCACCACCCAGGGCGGGCCGATCGCCGGGCAGAAGGTGGTGGTGAAGAAGTGAGCGTGTCTCCTCGATCCCCACGATCCTGACCCAGGACCCGAATCCCCGAGGAGGGCCTCCGGCCCCGGACTCCGATGGCCGAACGTCACACGATCGACTTCGCCCGGGACAGCGTGGCGGTCGTCAGCGATGCCGACCGGCGACGGATCACGCTCCAGTTCGAGGGCGTGAACGACGGACAACCGACGGCGAAACGGCTCTGGACGGCGTTGCAGAGGCGCTACGGCCCCGGGCCCCTCGCCCGAATCGGCCGGTGGTCGCGAGGGGAGGACCACCCCCTGATCCTCCCGGCCCGGGGGCAGCCCCACCCGGAAAGCCCCGACGTGTTCGTCGTCGAGGTCGAGATCCGGCCCGGCCCTCCGATGGAAGAGGTCCTGTCCGACCTCCTGGAGTTCTTCCGTCGCCAGCCCGGCTACGTCCGCACCTACGGAGATCCCCTCGATCGCGACCTGGAGCGCCCACCATCGCGCCGAGGGGCGGCTCGCGAGACTTCCGAGGCGGCCAACGCGGTGCTGTGGCAGATGCTCATTCGGCGAAACGGCGAATCCGCGGTTCGCCCCGACAAGAAACGCCCGCTCGACGAACTCTAGGCCGGGCGGACGGGCCTCGGGGGACCTGGGCAGGCTAGTCCCCGGAGGCCCGGGAGGTCTCTCGCCGACGGTCGGGGACTCCGAGGAGATGGCCTTGCGCGTCGATGGCGATCGTGTGAGCGTCCCCTTGCGTGGTCTGGGTCCGGACGTCGTGGCCGAGCGCCTTGAGGGCGGCGATCGTGGCGGGGGGCCAGGCGGGGCCTTCGAGGTTCAAGCGGTCGGGGAACCACTGGTGGTGGGTCCGGGGCGCGTCCACCGCGTCTCGCGGCGAGAGCCCGAATTCCAGGACGTTCAGGATCACCCAGAGGGTGGTGTTCGGGATCGTCCGGCCTCCGGGTGAGCCCGTCACCAGCCGGACCTTGCCGTCCTTCAGGACGATGGTGGGAGATTGGGAGCTGAGCATGCGTTTGTGGGGGGCGATCCGGTTCGGCGCGGTGCCGACCCGCCCCCGGGCGTCGGTCGGGCCGGGGACGAGGTTGAAGTCCCCCATCTCGTTATTGAGCAGGAAGCCGCAGCCCTGGACGACCGCCTTCGAGCCGTAGCCCTCTTCCAGCGTGTACGTGAGGGCGACCGCCATCCCGTTCGAGTCGATCGTGGAGAGGTGGGTCGTGTGCGAGGGCTCGGCCCCCTCGATCGGGAACGGGGCGAGCGAGGCGCTGGGCGTGGCCTTCTCCTCGGAGATCGTCCGGGCGAGATCGCGGGCGTAGTCCTTGGAGATGAGCTTCGCGACGGGGACGGCGACGAAGTCGGGGTCGGCGATCTCGACGGCCCGGGTATAGAACGCGCGACGCATGGCCTCGGCGACCCGGTGGACGGTCCGGGGCGATCTCGGGCCGTCGGCCTTGAGGTCGAAGGGTTCGAGGACGTTGAGCATCTGAACGATCAGGATGCCTCCCGAGGCGGGCGGTCCCATGCCGATGATGTCGAACCCTCGATACGTGCCCCGGACCGGCGGCCGTTCCTTCGCGCGGTAGGCGGCGAGGTCTTCGAGGGTCATCAGGCCGTCGTGGTCGGCGTTGTACGAGGCGATCCGGCGGGCGGTCTCGCCCAGGTAGAACTCGTCGGGCCCGTCCCGGGCGATCCGGGCGAGGGTCTCGGCCAGGTCGGGCTGGACCAGGCGATCTCCGGCGACCCATCGGGAGCCGTCGGCCTTGCGGAACGCGGAGACGCTCTCGGGGAAGTCGGCGAGCCGGTCGCCCTGGGGCCCGAGGTCCTCGTCGATCCCGGCCTTGCCGGCCTGGGCGAAGAGCTGGGCGTTGAGCGACCGGGCGAGCGTCTCGGAGACGGGGAAGCCGTCCCGGGCCAGCCTCTCGGCGGGCTTCACCAGCTCGTTCCAGGCGAGCTTGCCGAGTTTCCGATGGGCCAGGCCCAGGCCGCGGACGGTCCCGGGGACTCCGGCGGCCCGGGCCCCGGCGCGATGGCCGGGCCGGGGCTTGCGGTCGGGTCCGAGGTACATGGTCTCGGTGGATCGGGCGGGGGCGGCCTCGCGGAAGTCGAAGGAGAACGCCTCGCGACGGCCCGGGTCATAGGCGACGAGGAATCCCCCTCCGCCGAGGTTCCCGGCCGCGGGATGGGTCACGGCGAGGGCCAGGGCGGTGGCCACGGCCGCATCGACCGCATTGCCGCCCTTCCTCAACGCATCGCGCCCGGCGTCCGCCGCGTTCCCTTCCTGACAAACCACCACGTGGCGGCGGAATTCCTGGGCCGCGAGGGTGGAGGTGGCGGCGAGGACGATCAGGGCGGCGATCGGGAGGCGGGGCATGGGGGATCTCCGGGGATGGAAGGACGAACCGCCAAGACGCCAAGTTCGCCAAGGAGGAGAGGAGAGGAGAGGAGGAGAGAGGAGGAGATTGTTTTCAAGCATTATGCATGGGAGTTACGCACTGCCAACCGGACCACGAGTTCGGGAAGGGCCTTCGACATCCGCAGAGGACGCAGAGGACCGCAGAGGAAAACATGAATTCTATGCTCTGTCCAAGACCCCGATCGAAGAGGTCGATCGAGTAGGTCCGACTTCAGTCGGGCCTACAAAACAAGACTCTTTTGTAGGCCCGACTGAAGTCGGACCTACTCGATTTCTGGCTTTCCACAAAGCAAGGACTTCCTCATTTCCAAGCATTCTCCTCTCATCTCCGCGCATTCTCCTCTCTCCTCCTCTCCTCCTCTTCTCCTCCTTGGCGAACTTGGCGTCTTGGCGGTTGGTCGTCTTCCGGCCATTGGATCACAATCGCGGGGCGAGGGCGATTGGCGTTGACCGATCCGACAGGAAAATCTAAGGTCTCGGCCGATTCGGGCCGGGACTTGAGGGATGTTTGGTCGATCGGCCCGGTTTCCTCGAACCCAAGGTCGGGAGGATCGCGGATGGGCGCCAGGGATCGGCGGATGGGTCAGGGAGTGCAGTCGTGGGCCGGCGTGATGGCCGCGACGGCGGCGGGCCTGATGATGATGGGGACGGCGGCGATGGCCCAGGGCCAGGCGCCGGGTCGAGGCTCGGCGGCGACGGCCCCGGCCGGTCGGCCCACGAGGCCGGCGGCGGGCGCCGCCCCGGCGGCGGGCGCCGCCCCGGCCGCGCCGAAGGACGACGAGGCGATGGAGGGCAAGCTGATCCGCGTCCCGGTCAAGCCGGGAGACGCCGTGGCGGTGGTCAACGGCGAGCCGATCACCCGCCAGAACCTCGCCGACGAGGCCATCGCCCGCAAGGGGGAGGAGATCCTCGACGCGATGATCTCGCGGAAGGTCCTCGACCAGGCGATCCGCAAGAAGGGCCTGGCGATCACCCCCCAGGAGATCGACGCCGAGATCGAGCGGATGGCCCAGACCATCGGCGGGGGCGTGACGGTGGATCAGTGGCTCCTGACCTTGCAGAAGGAGCGGAAGATCAGCCCCCAGCAGTATGCCAACGACATCATCTATCCCGGGATCGCGCTGCGGAAGCTGGCGGCGCCCCGGGTCCAGGTGACCGAGAAGGACATGAAGGAAGCGTATGACGCGACCTTCGGCGACAAGCTCCGCTGCCGCCTGATCATGGTCCGGGATCAGCGGGTGGCGATGGAGATCTGGCAGAAGCTCAAGGAAACCCCGGGCTCGTTCGCCCGGATCGCCCAGGACGACCCGCGGTCGCTCGACCAGGCCACCAAGCCGTATGGCGGCCTCCTGGGCGAGCCGATCACCCGCCACGCCTTCCCCTCGAACGTCACCGACGCCGCGTTCAAGCAGCTCGTCGATGGCGACCCGGCCGACCGCGACGCCAACAACAAGCCGAAGGACGGCGACATCACCGGGCCGATCCAGGTCGAGGAGCACGCCTGGCTGATCCTCAAGCGCGAGGGCGTGATCCCGGCCGTGGCCCACGACCCGAAAGACCCGATCATGAGGGCCAAGCACAAGGAAGTCATCTTCGAGGCCAAGCTGAAGGAGGCCATGAATGACGTCTTCACCGAGCTGGCCGACGCCGCCGCCATCGAGAACAAGCTGACCGGCAAGGTCAAGATGGCCCACGAGTCCAGCGACCCCGACCACCGGGTCGATGGCAAGGTCGAGCTGATGAGCCAGCAGGCCGTCGAGAAGAATTCCAAGCGCGTGCCGGTCCCCCCGGCGTCGCCCGAGATCCAGCAGGCCATCGACGCCAAGCTCAAGGCGGGCGCCGGCGTGAAGAAGTAAGTAAGCCAGGAGGGCGGGCGATCCCGGGTCGCATGCCCACGTCCTCGTGGGATCGACCGGGAGCGCGGTCAGGCCCGCGACGACGAGGGCAGGCGACGCAGGACGAGTGCCGACCGCCGCGATCGCGACGCGGGCCAGCCCTCCCGGACCTCTCGGTTCGGGTGGGGCTGGCCCGTCGCCGTTCTATGGCGATCCGCGCGGTGGCCCGGGCGCGAGGTGTGATCGTCCCTGGTGGCGTCGTGCGATTGACGGCCCGACGTCGCGGTGGCAGGCTTTTGTATCGACGCGGGACCGCCCCAGGGTTGGGAAATTCCCCGGCCGACCTCCCTTTGCGCCGTCTTGCCCCGGAGAATCCCCTCCATGAACTGCGCCTCCTGCGAACGACCCCTGGATTGCGACGCCTGCGCCCGCCCGTACAACCCCGAGGGCCTCGAACAATACCTCGCCCTCTCCCGACCCGAAGTCCCCATCGTCTGCCCGGCCTGCGGCAAGATCCTCGTCTGCCGGTACTGCAAATTCCCTTACGATGGCGTGGTGGACGAGGAGGACCAGGCGGATTAGACGCGTTTCCCCGGGCAGGGAGGCCCGGACCGACGGGGGTCCGACGCGGCGGGAATGCCGGCCTTCGGCTTTTCCGGGACCGGCCCTACCGCCCGGAACGCCTCCTTGGAGGAGGGAAGGCCTCGCCCATCGCGAGAGCGTCGGCCCTTGAGGAGCAACACCGATGAGAATGCTTCGTCCCTCGC
Organism: uncultured Planctomycetota bacterium; assembly: GCA_963737655.1. Taxonomy (GTDB): domain Bacteria; phylum Planctomycetota; class Planctomycetia; order Isosphaerales; family Isosphaeraceae; genus JAQGHR01. The sequence continues at coordinate 2,358,365 of CAVTTN010000002.1, forward strand.
TGGTGATCGCCTCCATCCTGGCCTTGATGGGCGGTCGGGACCTGTCCGCTCGGGGTCAGGAACCCGCGAAACCCCCGGCGATCGCGGCCGAGGACCGCCGGGCCTGTGAGGCGCTGGCCTCGGCGATCCTCCAGAGGCTCGACTCGGAATGGGAGATCAAGGCGAAGGCCCGCCGGCTCAGTCGCGAGGCGTCGTGGGTCGAGGCGGACAGGGACGAAGCTCAGCACACCCTGGAACTCGCCGAGATCGCCCTCCAGGAGTACCAAATCGGCACCCTCCCCGCTCAAAGGCAGATGATCGAGGGCGAAATCCAGTTCGCGACCGCCGAGCTGGCCCGGGCCTCCGACCGTCTGAACGAGGCGACGAAGCAGCACGCCAACGGCGCCATCCCCGACTCGGCGCTGGCCATCGAGCAACTGACCAGGCAGAAGGCCGAGGTCACCCTGACCAACGCCCGGACCAAGAGAAAGGTCCTGGAAAACTATTCGGCGATCAAAACGACCGAGACCCTGACCAACGAGATCAAGAAGGGGAAGGCCGACCTGTCGAGAATGAGGACCGAGGCCGTGGAGATCCGGTTGGACGCGAATCGGGCCGCGCGGCGGCTGTCCGGCGAGTCCTCGGCCGAGGCGGACTCCCGGGCGATCCTGGCCCTGGCCGACGCCCTCGGCCTCTTCGACGAGGGCCGGGTCGAACCCGCCCGAGCGAAGCTGGCCGAGGCCCGCACGGCCTGGAAGGAGGCCGAGGACCGCCGGGCCGACCTCCGATGGAACGACCTGAGGCGCGACCTCCGCTCGGCCGCCTCGGAGATCCGAGCCGCCGGGCCCGCCGGGAAGTGAGCGTTTCCCGGCCCGTAGGGATCTTCCGGGCGGCATGCTCACGTCTTCGTGAGCATGCCGCCCGGGGATCGGCTCAGACCCCGGGCTTGCCGAACGGTTCGGGCTGGGTCGGGCCGGGGGTCCGGGTCGGGCCGGGCCCGTGGTCTCGTTCGCGATCGCGGTCCCGGTCCCGGTCGCGATCGCGGTCCCGGACGGCGGGGCCGGGGCCGGTGGGGGGATCGAGCCGGCCGAAAATCATCCGTCCGGCGCTGGTTTGCAGGACGCTGGTGACGGTCAGGCGGACGACCTCGCCGAGGTGGTGGACGCCGTGCTCGGTGACGACCATCGTGCCGTCGTCGAGGTAGCCGACCCCCTGGCCCGGCTCCTCGCCTCGTTTGATCAGCTTAACCGTCAGCCCCTCGCCCGGCAGGACGATCGGCTTCATGGCGTTGGCCAGGTCGTTGAGGTTGATGACCTCCACGCCCTGGAGCTTGGCGATCTTGTTGAGGTTGTAGTCGTTGGTCACGACCTTGCCGCCGAGGTGCTTGGCCAGGACGACGAGCTTCTGATCGACCTCGCGGATGCCGGCGAGCTCGGGGATCTCGCCGTCGTGGACCTGGACGTCGATCCCCTCGGCCTTCTGGAGCTTGTTGAGGATGTCCAGGCCGCGCCGGCCCCGGTTGCGGCGGAGCTTGTCCGAGCTGTCGGCGATCCCCTGGAGCTCCTGGAGGACGAACCGGGGGACGACCAGCGGCTGGTCGAGGATCCGGGCCTCGGCCACGTCGGCGATCCGGCCGTCGATGATCACCGAGGTGTCCAGGACGAGCGGCCGGGCCCCCGGACTTCCTTGGAGAATTCGAGGTAGGGGATGATGAACCGGAAGTCGTCCTTGGTCTGGATCAGGGTGCTCACGCAGATGTAGCAGATGATCGCCGTGAGGACGCCCGAGACGACCGCAGGCAGGTCGGGCGGAATGGCCGACCGCGAGTAGAACATCGAGAGCGTGGGCTCGATGGCGATCTGGAAATAGTTGCTGAGGATCAGGCCGACGATCAGGCCGATATAAACGGCGGAGATCGTCTGGACCCGCTTGCGAGGGGTCAGGACGTCCACGGTCAGGACGAGGACCGCCAGGACGATGACCCCGGGAAAGAGCAGGCTCCAGGAGACGGTCCCGCCGAAGACGCGGGCCAGGCGGACCGCCAGGCCGGCGCAGACCAGGACGAAGACGGCACGGATCAGGTTCAGGAGCATCGGATCGGTCCCCAGGCCCGGGTCGTCGTCGGAGGCATCCCCAGGCCAGTCGGTCAAGCCGGGAGGGTCGCGGCCATCTCGGCGACGAAGCGGTCATAAAAGGCTTCGAGGCTCTCGACGATCACCTTCGTCCCGCCCAGGACCGGCATGAAGTTGGTATCGCCGTCCCATCGGGGGACGACGTGCCAGTGGAGGTGCCCCGGCAGGCCCGCCCCGGCCGACTTCCCCTGATTCAGCCCGATGTTGTACCCCTGAGGGCGGAGCATCCGCTCCAGGACCGCCACGACGAGCCGGACCGTCTCGATCGGTTCGGTCAACGCCGCCCCCGAGAGTTCGCCCAGGGTCCCCCGATGTTGCAGGGGGCAGACCAGGAGGTGGCCATTATTGTACGGGTATTTGTTCAAGAAAACCGCCGAATTCCGGCCGCGCCAGGCCAGGAGGTTGGCCCGGTCGTCCCCCTCGGCCAGGCCGTGGCAGAGGAAGCACGCCGGCCCGGTCGTCGCCGGGGCGGACGACGAGTCCTGGATGTATTGCGAGCGCCAGGGGGCCCAGATCCGATCCATGACGACGGAAACCTCGGCCGAATCGGCTCGGGAGAAGGGAATCCGGCGACGGGCGCAATCCCGCTCGCCCGGATCGTCCTTCGATCATAACCGCTCGGGACCGCCCCGAGCAAACGCCGGGTCTGGAATTCCTCGCGACGGGACGGGCCGAGGCGCCGATCCCTCCGAATTCGAACCCCCGCCGGGACCGGGGGATCGACCGTGGCCGGCGCCTTTTACTCCGTTGCGGGGCGCGGCCCGGCTGTGTATCGTCAGGGGGGTTCGCGACGGTCTCGCGGACGATTCCCAGGGATTCACCATGCCGACCTCCGATCCTTACAACCTCACGCCCCTGGTCACGATCCTGGTGAGGCTCCGACCGGGCCGGCTCCTCGACGTCGGCTGCGGCTTCGGCAAGTACGGCATGCTCTACCGCGAATATACCGACATCTGGGACCAACGGATCCCTCGGGACTCCTGGACCAGCCACATCGAGGGGATCGAGGCGTTCGAGGCGTACCGCAATCCGATCCACGATTACGCCTACAACGCCGTCCATTACAAGCCGGCTCAGGAGGTCCTGCCGACCCTCGGCCAGTTCGATGCGGTCCTGATCGCCGACGTGATCGAACACCTGGAGCTGGCCGAGGCGAAGTCGCTGGTCGCCGAGTGCTTCGCCCGCTCGCCGATCGTGGTGATCTCCACGCCTCGCGAGTTCTACCCCCAGGAGGCGCTCTGCGACAACGAGTTCGAGAGGCATCGCTGCACGTTCACCGCCCGGGACTTCCCCGAGGGCATCCACGTGGTCACGATCCGGGTGATGTCCTGCGACATCTTCGTCGCGAGCCGGGAGCCGTTGCCCCGGCGGATGTTCAGCCCGATCGAGCCGGCCGATTTCGTCTATCTCTATTCCCGGAAGAAGCTGGGCAACGCCGGCCTGCCGATCTCCCTGGCGCTGAAGTCGGTCAATCGGTTCCTCGGCTGACCGGGCCGGGCCCGGCTCGGTCAGAGCCAGTTCCTCCGCCAGATCGGGTAGGAACGGGCCCAGGCCCGGCCGATCAGGGCGTCTCTCGGGAGCAAGGCCAGCCCGGAGGAGTTCGTCGGCCCGGGCGTGCCGCCGGCCGGGGCGATCAGGACGCGGCCCTCCGGGACGGTCAGGCTCAGCTCGACCGGAGGCCCGTCGGGGGTGATCGGCGACCAGCCCAGGGCCCGGCCGTCCACCCGGACCTCGTCGTCGGTCCATTCGACCGACCCGCCCGCCCCGGCCACCAGCCGGCCCAGGCCGAACCCGCCGCCGGGCAGGCGATACCAGACCCAATCTCCGGGCGATGGGGCGGTGGCCCGATAGGCCCAGCGGTTGATCAGATACCCCTCGTGGGGGAGGCCGTCGCGGCGGTCCGGCCAGGCCAGCCCCGAGGCCAGGGCCAGGGCCGGGACGTAACAGCCCAGGCCCAGCCCGCACGAGGCCGAGACCGTGGGGACCCAGCGGCCGAACCCCGGGAAGGCCGCCTGGCGGATCGTGTCGGCCGCCGAGGCCACGTGGGCGACGAAGGCCAGGGCCAGCATCGCCAGACCCGCCCGGCTCCCCCAGGCGAACAGGCCCACGGTCAGCGACCCGGCGAACGTGCCGAAGAAGACCGCCGCCCGCTCCGGCTGTCGCCAACCCCACTGCGGATAGCCCGGGACCAGCACCCGAAGGCCCGCCGGCCGGCGCCCCGGCCCCCTCGCCTCGCTCGCGACCGGAACCCGCCGAGGTGATGAGGCCATCGATCCCCACTCCGCTGTTCGGGGGTCATTCGGGCCGGCCCGTCTCGCCCGAAGAAAGGAAGGGCCCAGGGCCCCGGGGCGGACTTCGCCGGTGTCTGTGACAGTTGTCCTAGAGAGTACCGGGCCGGGCGAAGCCTGTCAACGACGTGTCTCGATTCGTCAAGATTTTCGTTTTTTTCGAGGAGGCCGCGGTGATCCGGCCGGTCGGCCGAGGCGGAGGGTCGCGGGGCCTGGGTCGGCGACGTGCGACCCCTTGGACGCCCGACGCCCGAGGCGCGTTCCGGGACGAGCGGGCCGACCGGGGAGATTCGCGTCGTCCCGGGGGATATTTTGGGGAATCCGGACGATTCGAGCCGAACCGGGCGCTTGACGATCTCGTAAGATAGGTTCGAGGGGAGCCGGCGGGGCCGGTGGGGCCCGTGGTGTCGGCGGCGGGCGGCGAGGGCCGTCTCGGCTTGACCTTGACCGAAGCGACGGTGCGGGTAGAATGGTCCGCCTATAGCCTCGCCCGGGCCCTCCCGATGTCCTTCATCAAACCCGCACACCGCCCTCGCCCGAGGAGCCGGTGGGCCCGCTCCCCCGAAGCCTAGCCCGAACGGACCGCGCCAGCCCGCCTCGTCTCATGGTGGGTTCGGGATAGTCACCCAAGACCTCGATCGACGGCGCGATCGGTCGATCCTCCGGGCCGGGAACCGACTGCGTTCCCTCCCCAACCGCAAGCTCCCCATCCTATGGAAAACCTTCGCAACGTCCGCAACATCGGGATCTCGGCCCACATCGACTCGGGCAAGACGACGCTGACCGAGCGCGTCCTGTTCTATTCGGGCAAGAGCCATGTGATCAAGGAAGTCAAGGGCGAAGGCGCCAAGATGGACCACATGGAGCTGGAGAAGGAGCGGGGGATCACGATCACGTCCGCCGCCACCACCGTCCAGTGGCTCGACAAGAAAATCAACATCATCGACACGCCCGGACACGTCGATTTCACCGTCGAGGTCGAGCGCTCCCTGCGCGTCCTGGACGGCGCCGTGCTGGTCCTCTGCGCCGTGGCCGGCGTCCAGTCGCAGTCGATCACCGTGGACCGCCAGATGAAGCGGTATCAGGTGCCCCGGCTCGCGTTCATCAACAAGATGGACCGCACCGGCGCCAACCCGGACAACGTGATCGCCCAGCTCAAGAGCAAGCTCGGCCTGGCCGCCGTGCCGATCAACATGCCCATCGGCGGCGAGATCAACTTCGGCGGCGTGATCGACCTGATCACCCGCGAGGCCGTCTACTTCGACGGCGAGAAGGGCGAGGACGTCCGCCGGGGGCCGATCCCCGCCGAGCTCGTGGACAAGGCCGAGAAGGCCCGCCACGACATGCTCGAGGCCCTCTCGATGGTCTCCGACGAGATCATGGGCCTGCTCCTGGAGGAGCAGGACGTCCCCGAGGAGCTGATCCACTCGACGATCCGCGAGGGCACCATCGCCCAGACCGTCTGCCCGGTCCTGGTCGGCTCGGCGTACAAGAACAAGGGCGTCCAGTGCCTTTTGGACGCCGTGAACCGCTACCTGCCCAGCCCCCTGGACCGCGCCATCTTCGCCAAGGACAACGACAACGGGATGGCCGAGGTCCCCCTCGCCGCCGACCCCGACGGCCCGATGGTGGCGATGGCCTTCAAGCTGGTCGAGGAGCAGTTCGGCCAGGTCACCTACATGCGGATCTACCAGGGCACGCTCAAGAAGGGCACCTTCTACTTCAACAGCCGGAAGAAGCGGAAGGAGCGGATCAGCCGGATCCTCCGCGTCCACGCCGACGAGAAGGAAGACATCGACTCGGCCGGCGCCGGCGACATCGTGGCCGTGATGGGCGTCGAGTGCGCCACCGGCGACACCTACTGCGACGAGGGCACCAATTACTCGCTCGAATCGATCTACGCCGCCGAGCCCGTGATCGACCTGGCCATCAGCCCGAACAAGAGGGCCGACCAGGACAAGATGTCCAAGGCCCTGAACCGCTTCATGCGTGAGGACCCCACCTTCCGCGTCCACGTGGACAAGGAGACGAGCGAGACGATCATCTCCGGGATGGGCGAGCTCCACCTGGAGATCTACGTCGAGCGGATCCGCCGCGAGTACAAGGTCGAGTGCACCGTCGGGATGCCCAAGGTCTCGTACCGAGAGGCCCCCACCAAGGTCACCCCGTTCAACTACAAGCACAAGAAGCAGACCGGCGGCTCCGGCCAGTACGCCCACATCGTCGGCCAGATGGAGCCCCTGGCCGAGGACTCGCCCGAGCCGTTCGTCTTCGAGGACGAGGTCACCGGAGGCCGCATCCCCCGGGAGTACATCCCCTCGGTCGAGAAGGGCTTCCGCGACTCCCTCCACAAGGGCCCCGTGGCCGGTTACGAGGTGCTCGGCGTCAAGATGGTCCTCCAGGACGGCTCGTATCACGACGTCGATTCGTCGGACATGGCCTTCCAGATCTGCGCCCGCGACTGCTTCCGCGAGACGTTCCGCCGGGCCGACCCCGTCCTCCTTGAGCCGATCATGAAGGTCGAGATCGAGACCCCGACGGAGTTCCAGGGGCCGGTCACCGGCACCGTCTCCAAGAAGCGAGGCGTGGTCCTCGGCACCGAGGATCGCGGCGGATTCGCCGTGATCGACGCCGAGATCCCCCTCTCCGAGATGTTCGGCTACTCGAATGATCTCCGCAGCATGACCCAGGGCAAGGGGTCGTTCTCGATGGAGTTCCTGAAGTACCAGAAGCTGCCGACGGCCCTCCAGGAAGAGGTCGTCAAGAAGTCCCAGGCCGACGCGAAGCAGACCGTCAAGGCCTGAGAATCGCCAGGGACTTCCCATCCGGGTGGCATGCTCACGCCTTCGTGAGCATGCCACCCGGGAATCCATTCTTCATCGGCCAAGTCCGACCCGACGGACTTCCCATCCGGGTGGCATGCTCACGTCTTCGTGAGCATGTCTTCCGATCGGCCGTGTCCGAAGCATGCCACCCCGAATTCGTGGCTCATCGGCCCAGGCGGACCCGATGGATCGCGGCCAGGACGCTCCGGGTGCGGTCGTCGGGGCCGCTCGTGGTCTTGCTCAGGGCGTCGATCGCCTGGGTGATCGCGTCCTTCTCGCGATCCTCCTTCGAGGCGGTCCGGGCGGCCTCCAGGTCGGGGATCGCCGCTTTCGCCGGCGTCCCGAGCCGGCCGAGGGCCGAGATCGCGCAGAGGCGAACGTAGAGCTCGCCATCCTTCAGGGCCGCCCGCAGGGCAGGGACGACCTCTCCGGCGATGGCGTCGAGCTCGCCGAGCGCCACCGCGGATTGCGCCCGGGCCGTGACCGTCGCGGTCCGGGGCTCGCCGAGGGTTTTCAATCCCGCCTCGAACCTCTGGCGGAGGTCGGACAGCTCGACGAGGTGCAGGCCCTTCGGGATCACCAGCTTGGCCGGGGCGTCCGCGTCGGCGACGAACACCGTCAACGTCGGTCGGGCGTCGAAGACCGGGGTGCCTTCGGGCGTCTTCGCCGAGGCGAGCATTCGGAATCCGATCCCTCCGGGGACGTGGAGGGCCACGTCGTGGGGGACGGCCTTCCCCTCGAACGACTCGGTCCGGCCCGGACCCGGGCGGACCACGAGCTCACCCGCCGGTTCGGCCGTCGCGAAGGCGGCGATCGCCGCATTCTGCGAGGCGACGTCACCCCGGAAGAACAGGTGAACATCGCCGTTGACTTCCCGCCAGTAGACCCGAGAATTCCGCTCGGCCAGCGGCTGGAGCGCCTCCGGGACCATCGCCCGGGACGGCAAAGGGTCGTTGCCGAACCCCTCCGAGCCGCTCCCCAGCGCCACCGTACCCAGGGACGCGACCGCCAGGATCGCGCCTCCGACCACTCGCATCATCGCCTGCATGACGGACCCTCCTCGACCATCCGGAAAACGTTCCCGGCCGATTCGTCCACGATCGAGCCGTCGTTTTGTCCCAGGAAAACCCCCGGAGCCAGTCCCCGTTCCCGAGGCGTGACGAGGAGGAAACGGCCCTGTCTTCCCGGACGAGTTGAGGTTGCGGCGATCGTGGATCTCGGTACGATGATTGCTGCAAGGAACGTTCGTCAAGACCCGGCGAGCGGATCGGATCGCAGAGGAGCGAATCGGAGGCAGGAGCCATGAGACGACGACCCTTCCGGGGCGAGGCCGAAATCCTGGACGCCCGGACCCTGCTCACGGCGGGCCTGGTGGCGACGCTCTCGACCGATCAGGCGGTGTATTCGCCCGGCCAGTCCGTGCAGATCACCCTGACCGAGACGAACACGACCGACCAGCCCGTGTCGATCACCCAGGGGCCGAGCCTCAACGGCTTCACCGTCTCCCAGGCGGGCAGCGAGGTCTGGCGATCGAACGCCGGGCCCCAGCCCATGATCGCGATGCTCCAGACGATCGCCCCCCACCAATCGATCACCCAGACCGCCACCTGGGACGGCTCGTTCGACGAGGCCAAGCCCGCGAACCCGTCCGGCCCGTTCGTCGTCGCGGCCGAGTCGAGCGACGCCGCGCCGGTCACGATCCACTTCCGCGACAATTCCGGGTCCGGGACCGGCACCACCTCGCCGACGGCCCCGACCGCCACCACGACCCCGACTGCGACGACCACCGGGACCGCCTCCGGCGGAACCACCGTCGCGCACCCCTCGGCGTCGAAGACGGTCAAAGCGACGACGATCGCTCATGCGAAGGTCCACGTGAAGGCGAAGGTCCACCACCCCAAGCCTCACCCGATCGCCAGTCACGTCAAGAAGTAACGCCGATCGCGCCTATCCGAAGGTCGTCACCGCCAGGCGCATCGACGACGATCCGCCGGGGGGCAGGACGCGGAGGCCGGCGTCGATCCCCCGAGGCTCCAGGTGGACCGCGTCGGTCGTCTGCGTGTACGGCTCGACCGCGACCACGCCGCCGGGACCGGGCGGGGTGAAGACGACGATCTCGCGGAACGCCCGGTCGAACGTCAGGCGAAGCTCGGCGCCGAGCGATTCCTCCACCAATCGGCACATCCCCAGGCCGTCGGCCCCATGGTCGAGGGCCGTGAGCACGTCGTCGGCCTCCAGACCGGCCATCGCCCGGCCCTGGCGGAAGTCGGTCCGGCCCGAGACGGCCCGGCGCTCTCCGGTCGGGATTCCGCCCTCGGTCACCCATTCCTCGTTCGCCGGGATGATCACCTTGGCCCGGGCCCGGTCGCCGTCGGGGTCGAACGGCAGGTGAAAATACGAGTGGACGCCGAAGCCGAAGGGCAGGGGGGCGTCGGAGGGGTTCGAAACGGTCGCCTCCAGAGTCAACGACCGCCCCGAGAGCGTGTACCGGACCTCCAAAACCCCGTTCGCCGGCCATCGGGCGAGCGAATCCGGCGCATTCTTCGCGATCTCGAACCGGCCGAGGACGCTCGCGCCGGACGGCCCTCCGCCGTGTTCGATCACGTCCCAGGCGGCATCGAGCGCGAACCCGTGGATGGCGTGAGGGGGCTTGTTCGGCACGAGTTCATACGTCCTGCCCTCGAAGTCGAACCGGGCGTCGCGGATGCGGTTCGGGAACGGGAAGAGGAGCGGGAACCCGCTCCGGGCCGGCTTGCTCGGCGACTCGGCGAACGTCGGGTCGGCCGCGACGACCGGCCGGACCTCGCCCGAGATCGGCAATTGGAGGTCGAAGAGGTTGAACCCATAGCCTGGCAGGATCGCCGCCGACGCCCCCGAGTCGTCATCGATCAGGCGGAGGACCCGGTGGTTGCCGAGGGTCTCGATCGTCGTCCGGCTGGCCATGTCGTTGCTCCTTGACCCTTCGGCGAGATCGATCCCGAACCGTGAGGACCGCCAGCCCGAGCGCCACGACCGCGCCGAAGAGGGGCCAGGCGAACGGGGACGGACGCGCACGAAACGAAACGTCGTGAACGAAAAGATCCGGCCTCAGCGTCAGGATGGCCCAGCGGGCCGCCCCGAAGAGGAGGCCGAACCCGATGATCATCCTCAGGATCGTTCGGATTCGGACTTTCGTGGCGCTTCGCCTCCCGGCCGGTCAGAACGCCGAGCCGCAGGTGATCCTCACGTTGGCATACGGGGTGAACTCGGCCGATCGGATGATGCCCTTGACGCCCTCGGACTGCTCGCGGAACTCGTGGTGGGGGACCTCGTCCACGTCCACATCGCCGACGATCCTCAGCACTTCCTGGTACAGCTTGGTACTGTATTCGGACATCTCCGAGGCCACGGTGATGGACTCGATGACCAGCTCCTCGGCCACGGCGCGGAGGACGTCGAGGAACCGGGGGATTCCGGGGATCAGGGTCAGGTCGATCACGTGGCCGTCGGGCGGGAGCGGGTAGCCGGCATCGACGATCAGGAGCTCGTCTTGCTGGCCGAGCTCGGCCAGCAGGGAGCAGATCGCCGGGTTGAGAATTCCACCTTTTTTCATGACACCCTCTCTCGCCGGGACTCGCTCGCGGGTTCCGGGCCCGGGGCCTGGGCGCGACGTCCCGAGGCCCCGATGCGGGCCGGTCGGCCCTCTCGGACCCGGATCGACCCAGTATACCGCCGAAGGCCCCGAGGCTCTATCCCCGGACGGACCGACGGGCGATCGTCGGGGCTCGGCGGGTGTCGCTCTGGAACCTGGAGTTCTTGGGTGCCCCCGGTTCAAGAACCGGGGGCACGCTCGTGGGAAGATCCAGGTTCGAGAGCGACATCCGGGCGCGGATTGGCGGGTGGTTCCGCGATCGGACCGGCCCGGGTTATGCTGGGGAGGGCCGTCCGGGCGGGACCGGCGGGCCCGCCGAGTCCGGCATTCCCCGCGATGAGGCTTCGATGCGACCTTCCCCCCGGTTCCTCGCGATGGCGATCCTGGCCCTCGCCCCCCCGGCCTGCGCGGGACCGATCCCCCCGGCGACGCCTCCCCAGGGGAACGCCCGGCCCCCGGCCAGCCTGTATGACCCGAGGCTCGACGAGCTCCGCCGCGCCTCGGTCTTCTGGGATTTCCACCTGGGACCGAAGCGCCGGGTGGTGGATCAGGTCTGCCTGGTCGCGGACCTCCCCTCGTTCCTCGAGGCCCTCTCGGCGTGGGACGGCGACCACATCTTCCCGATCCTCCTGGACGACGCGATCTACGCGCCGAAGTTCCTCCGGGCCTTTCGGCCGGCGAAGATCGTCAGGCTTCCCTACAAGCCGGGCCCGATCGAGCCCGGCAGGCTCTGGGCGGCGACGGTCAAGGCGGTCGAGAAGTCCTGGGCGGCCGAGCCGGTGGGCCCGCCCCTGGAGGCGATCCCCAGCCCCGTGATCGACGAGGATTTCGGGGCGGGAGGCCGGTTTCCGGCGTCTCGGAGGCCGGCGAGGGTGCCGGAAGAACTGGGCCGGACGCCTCCCGGGGTGGTCCTCTCCTCGCCGGACGCCCCGGGCCTGGCCGCCGCCGCCGCCCTGGCCGCCGGCCACATCCAGCCCCTGGTCCGGCTCGATCCGCCCGGGAAGGCCGGGGTGATGAGCCAGGAAGAGGCCCTGGCCTTCGGCCTGAGTATCGAGACGGCGGTGTCCTCGGTCGCCCCGCGTTACGCCGGGCTGGCCGACTCCTGCGACTTCCTCACCGTGGTCGGCCCCTATCCCGACCGCTACACCATCGCCGCCGGGAGCAAGGCCGGGCCCGCCGCCCTGGACGACCTGATCGGCCGGGACCGCGACACCGGCCGCCGATGGGCCTATACCGGGCGGATCGTCGGCGACCCGGTCGCCAGCGTCTATCGCGCGATGTGCTCGCTGTTCCTCCAGCCGGATTCGGCTTTGCTCTTCGACGGCTACGACCCGAAAGACCCGGGCTTCGCCCACCACCTGATGAAGAACGTCCCGGAACGCATGCCGAAGCGGCTGGCGGTCACGGCCGTGCCCCATCCGACCTCGGACCTCGACGCCTGGCACCGGGCGCTCGACCCCCTGAACCGCTTCGGCCTGGTTTACGTCAACACCAGCGGGCCGCCCTCGACGTTCAACCTGCCCGGAGGCCGCCCCGCGACGGCCGCCGACGTCCCCGAGAGCGTCCCGACCATCGTCCTGATGAATCACAGCTTCTCCGCCGCCTCGCCCGGAGACCCCCGGACGCTCGCCGGCCGGTGGCTGGAGAACGGCGCGTTCTATTTCTTCGGGTCGATGAACGAGCCGTACATCGTCGGGTTCCGGCCGCCGTCCCTGGTGGCGTCGATCCTGTTCGAGGGCTTGCCGGTGTCGGCGGCGGTGCGGATCACGCCCGACGAGAGCCGGGAATTCGGCACTCCGTGGCGGCTCCACCTGCTGGGCGACCCTCTGTATCGGATCTCTCCCGAGGCGGGGGCCGACCGCCGGCTCGCGTCGTCGCCCGTCACGCCTCACTGGCCGCCCTACGTCGAGGACGGGCCGAGGGCGGCCCCGGCCCGGGGCTCGAACCCGGCGGCGAAGGTCGCCTGGGCCTTGAAGGCCACCCTGATCGACGCCTCGAAGGGGGACCGCCCGCCCGATCCGGTCGTCGTCGAGACGATCCTGGCCGTCCGCCGAGAGGAGCTCCCGCCGGGGTTCCGCGCGGCCCTGGACGGGATGCGGATCGACCTGGTTCCCCGGGTCCGCTCCGCCCGCGCCGAGGCCCTCGGCCTGCTCGTCGCCATCCCTCCCGCCGAGCGGTCGCAGGCCGTGAGCCTGGCGATCGAGACGTTCCGGGTGGGAGACCTCCAGGCGGCCCTCCTCCGCAAGGACTGGCCCGGGGCCTGCTCGTCGTGGGACGCCCTGATCCGCTCCGACTCGCCCCGGGACGTGAAATCCGAAGTCACCGCCCGGACGGCCCGGCTCGCCGAGGCGCTCGGGTCGCTCCGGCCGTGGAAGGACCGGCTCGACAGGGCGAGGCGGGAGCTCGCCGGCTCGCCCGACGCCGAGATCCTCCGCGCCGAGATCGCCCGGGTCGAGAAGGCGATCGAGGACGCGGGAGGAGGCCCCTCGGTCCGTCGCCGATGAGCCTCACTCAGCCCCCGGCGACGAGCTGCCGGGCCGCCGGGGCCCGCAGGGCCTGGAGGAACCCGTCGGCGATCAGCCGGTTCATCCCCTCGGAGTAGAGCAACGGGCGGAAGAAGCCGGGATAGTGCTTGCAGACGAGGTCGCCGTCCAGGCCCGGATGGATGCTCACCCGATAGGTCGGCGGCAGGAGCGCCACCCCGTCGATCGCCGAGCACATCGCGTGGAGCGTCTGCTCGGTCACCCAGCGGTTGCCGAAGAGGGTCGGGTGGTGGAGCCAGCCATCGATCGCCTCGAAGTCGATCGTCGTCCGGCGGATCAGGGCCAGCCCGCTGTTGATCCGAGGCGGAGGGCGGACGCCGAAGGCGGCCTCCAGCTCCTCGGGCGTCATGCTGTAGGCGTCGATCGAGTCGAGGTTGTACAGGTTCGGGCTGGTCGTCGGCGAGAAATCCACGAGCTCGTCGGGCCGTCGGAAGAAGACGATGTCCGAGTCGATCGTGAGGATGTGATCGGCCGAGGACAGGGCGTAGAAATCGAACAGCTTGAGGGTCGTCGGGTTGAGGAGGCGGTACTCCAGGCACTTCGCCAGCCCCCTCCTCGCGAGCCTCGGCCTCGGTCCGCGACCCGGTTTCCTCCCGGGTCAGGATCGTGGCGTCGGGGAAGTGGTGCTGGAGCTTCTCGGCCTGGCCCGGCGCGAGCCCGCCGTCGTGGATGAACAGCGGGTAATCGACCCCCGAGAAGTGGTAGAAGCTCTTCAACGCCCAGATCAGGTTGACCCAGTCGCGCCTCCAGGTCAGGACGCGGATCTCGGTCGGCCCGGATCGCGAGGTGCGCATCGGAGGGGTCGGCAGGATCTGCTTCTGGACGGCCCACCGGCGATGCGCGGCCCTCCAGCCCTCGCGGTTCCATTCCTGGAACGTCATCCAGTGCCGACGGCTCCTCAGCCAGTTCCGGACCCTCGCCCGAAGCGCCATCGACTTACCTCCGCGCAGCCTCTCCGAACGACCGCCGGGCTGCGGGCCCGGGAAACGGCCGCTTCCGAGGATACCGAAAGAGGCCCCGGCATCGCCACCGACGTTGCCGGGAATCGCCGAGATGCCGGAGAGACGCGGCCGGGGGCCGGGCCGGTCCTCAGTGGGACGGCGCCTCGACGGCCGGGGCGTCCTCGGACGAGACGTCCCCGGTCAGCAACGCCCGCTTGACCTCCTGGATCGCCTGGGTGACCTTGATGTCCCGGGGGCAGGCGCTGGTGCAGTTGAAGACGGTCCGGCACCGCCAGACGCCCTCGGCGTCGTTGAGGATCTCCAGGCGCTCGGCCGCCGCCCGGTCCCTCGAATCGAAGATGAACCGATGGGCGTTGACGATCGCCGCCGGCCCCACGTACTTCCGGTCCCCCCAGAACGGCGGGCACGCCGTGGTGCAGCAGGCGCACAGGATGCACTTGGTCGTGTCGTCGAACCGCGCCCGGTCGGCCGGCGACTGGAGCCTCTCGGTCGTCGGCGCCGGGTCGTCGTTGACGAGGAACGGCATGACCGACTTGTAATGGTCGAAGAACGGCTTCATGTCGACGATCAAATCCTTGATCACCGGCAGGCCGAGGATCGGCTCCAGGGTCAGGGTGTCGGACTTCAGGCTCTTGACCAGGACCTTGCACGCCAGGGCGTTCACCCCGTTGATCCTCATGGCGTCGGAGCCGCAGACGCCGTGGCGCAGGAGCGCCGCAGCGCCAGCGACTCGTCATGATACCACTTGACCTTCTGGACGACGTCCAGGACGCGGTCCAGGGGGTCGGCCTCGACGTCATACTGCTCCCACCTCGGGGCGTCGTCCGCCTCGGGGTTGTAGCGCTTGACCTTGACGGTCAGCTTGCGGACGTGGGATTCGGTGGTTGCGGCAGTGGCCATGATAGGTCGCGGACCCCGAAAGGGCGATCGGGCGGGAAAATCAACGCGTTCTCTCGGACCATTCGGCGGGCGTGTCGGTGTAGACGAACTCGACGCGGGACTGATCGTCGGGGCTCATCGCGTCGAGCAGGTGGCCCCAGACTCGGGCCTGCCTCTGCCCCTCGTATTGCCCCTCGAAGCTCCGGGAGATGACCCGGCCGAAGTACTTGTAACCGCCGAAGTCGGCGGGGTAGACCCGGATCTCGGGCGCGTCGAGGCCCAGGCCCCGGAGGCTCTCCCGGAATCGCGTCTCGAACGGGTCGTTCGATGTCATCGGGCACCTCCTTCCGGGCCTGGCGGCCCGCCGGAGACTTGCGAGATCAGGGACTCGCCAAATTGCTTCGCGGCCGAGAACCAGTCGAGAACGGTCTGCGAATCGATGGGTCGAAGGCCATCGTCGGTCGCGGGAGCCTCGTCACGGTCGGCGCGATGAGCGATCAAGTGCCGTCTCTGGATCATCGACGCGAGCTGCCCCCTGAGTTCATGGTCCGCGATCTCGTCCATGCGAACCCCCATCTTATCCAGGAGCGTCGCGACCTGGCCTACGTTATTGTACGTCGCTCCTTCAAGGGAGGCGGCGACCGACTTATTAATGAAGTCGGCTATGGAAAGATCGCTATGGTCGCGGAGGACGGCGAGCGTGAATTTGGATCGCTCGGGAGTGAACGGATCGATCCCGGCCAGGACGTCTCGCCTGGCGTTCGGCAGTTTCAGCCCCGCCAGGCTCCTCAGGAGGTGTTCGAGGGTCGAGTGGAGAAGTACTACCGATAGCCGGAGGAGATCAGCCGCTAACACCCGAGCGTGCTCGCCCGGCACGACCCCGACCGGCAGGCTCAGGAGGATGAGGTTCCGGACGCGGTCCAGGTTCGACCGAAAGTGGGTCGCGACAGGTTCCATCAATACTTCCGGATCTCCAGCGGATACTTCGTCGTGACCTCCCCGTTTTTCTCCACGGTGATCACGTCCACGTCTTTATACTCGACGCGGGTCCCGCCTTCGCCTTCCTTGTAGACCAGCGAGTGCTTGAAGAAGTCGCGGTCGTTGCGGTCGGGGAAGTCTTCTCGCGAGTGGGCGCCTCGGGACTCCTTCCTCGCCAGGGCCGAGGCCACCGTCGCCTCGGCGACGTCGAGCAGGCAGCCGAGCTCGAGGACTTCCAGGAGGCCCGTGTTGAACACGCTCCCCTTGTCCTGGACGCCCACCGTCTGGTACTGCCTCTTGAGCATGGCGATGTCGTCGCGGGCCCGGGTCAGGGTCTCCTCGGTCCGGTAGACCCCGCAGTCGTCCATCATGGTCCTCTGCATCTCGTCGCGGAGCTTGACCCAGGGGAAGCTCCGGGGGCGGGCGAGCAGCGCCTTGATCGCCGCCTCGGTCGGCGCCTCGGGCTTCGGCGGGATCGGCTCGAACGGCTTGTCGAGGGCGTATCTCGCCATGTCCCGGCCCGAGCGGCGGCCGTAGACGATCAGGTCCACCAGGCTGTTCGTCCCCAGCCGGTTCGCGCCGTGGACGCTCACGCAGGCCGATTCGCCGGCCGAGTACAGCCCGGGGACGATCGAATGGCTGGCGTCGCGGATCACCCGGCCGTGGACGTCCGTCGGGATGCCGCCCATCCCGTAGTGGGCCGTCGGCTGGATCGGCATCGGCTCCTTGATCGGGTCCACGCCGAGGTACGTCCGGGCGAACTCGATGATGTCCGGCAGCCGTTTCTCGACCCAGAGGCTATCGACGGTCTGCCCGGTGGGGCTGGTGCCGTACTTGTTGATCGTCTCGGCGCGGATGTCCAGGTAGACGTAGTCCTTGCCGCCGATGCCCCGGCCGGCGCGGACTTCCTGGTAGATCGACCGCGAGCAGACGTCCCGGGAGGCCAGGTCCTTGAGGTTCGGGGCGTAGCGCTCCATGAAGCGCTCGCCCTTGTCGTTGAACATGATCCCGCCGTCCCCCCGGCAGGCCTCGGAGAGCAAGATGCCCAGCCGATAGATGCCCGTGGGGTGGAACTGGTAGAACTCCAGGTCTTCCAGCGGCAATCCGTGGCGATAGGCGATCGCCGGGCCGTCGCCCGTCAGGGCGTAGGCGTTGGAGCTGACCTTGAACATCCGGCCGAACCCGCCGGTGGCGATCAACACGCTCTTGGCGTGGAACACGTGCAATTCGCCGGTGGCGATCTCGATCGCGACGACCCCCCGGCACTCCCCGTCGACCATGATCAGGTCGAGCATGTGGAATTCGTCGAAGAACGTGACGCCCTGCTTGATGCACTGCTGATACAGCGTCTGCAAGATCATGTGGCCGGTGCGGTCGGCGGCGTGGCAGGCCCTCATCACCGGGATTCTGGGTCGGGCGTTGGGCGTGCCGGGCTTGGCCGAGGGGTCGTAATCGGGGTTGGGCTTGGTGTGGCCGCCGAACCGCCTCTGGGAGATCCGGCCGTCGGCCGTGCGGTCGAACGGCAGGCCCATGTGCTCGAGGTCATAGATGCATTCGATGGCCTCTCGGCAGAGGATCTCCGCCGGGGTCTGATCGACGAGGAAGTCGCCGCCCTTGATGGTGTCGTAGGCGTGGTTCTCCCACGAGTCGCTCTCCAGGTTGGACAGGGCGGCGGCGATCCCGCCCTGGGCGGCCCCGGTGTGCGACCTCGTCGGGTACAGCTTGCTGACGACGGCGGTGCCGGCCTTCTTGCTGGCCTCCAGGGCCGCCATCAGCCCCGCCCCGCCCGAACCGACGATGATGCAATCGAAGCGATGATAGTTCATGTTGGGATTTTCACACACGCGGACGGCCCCGAGACGGGCGGACCCGGGGCGGACAGGTCACGTCACTTCCCGGGCGCCGGCAGGGGGTTCGCCCCGCGGACCGGCTGCGGCTTCGGCGGGGGGCCGGGGTTAGGCTCGGCCGGCGACTGGTTCTTCAACGGATGCTTGGCGATGTAGGCGTCGTCCTTCTGGAACATGAAGATCGCGTACGACCCCACGCCCGTCAGGCCGATCATCCCGAGCCAGATCAGCGTCGAGGCGATCACCCGCCGGGACGGCCGGGCGATGTATTCGTAGAGGACCTGGCGGAGCCCGTTGAACCCGTGCCCCAGCGCCAGGACGATCAGCGAGAAGTCCCAGATCCGCCACAGGGCCCCGGTCCCGGGCGCCGCCCAGCGGCTGGCCACGAAGGCGTAGTTGATCGTCTCCACATTGTTCAAGATATGCATGATGAACAGGTGGCCGACCGCCAGGAAGATCAGGAGCAAGCCCGAGATCCGCATCAGGTACCAGGCGCGGAGCTCGAAGCCGGACGACGGCCGGACCCGCGTCCCGGCCGGCGGCACCAGCCCGATCACGCTGATCCAGACGAACCCGACGCCGGCCATCGCCAGCATCAGGGCGACGGTCCTCGGCGCCCTCAAAGGCGATCCGGCGGGCCGATCGGCCTGCGCCACCGGGGCGGGCGGGGTCGCGGGCGCCTCGGCGGCGGCGTTCGGCCGGATGTCGGTCTGGATGTCCTGCATGTGACCGGGGGGCTGCGTCAACGGGTACAGCACGAACAGGGTCGTCGGCACCATGATCAGGACGAAGACCCACTGGACCCCTCGGAGGATCTCCTTGCGGTAGAGCGTCCCCCGGTTCCAGAAGTCGTACAAGATCACCCCGGTGCCGTTGACCGCGTGGAAGACCACCGAGGCGATCAACCCGAGCTCGGCCACGCGGAACCCCCAGCGGAGGGCGACGTAATATTTGCCGTCGAACCAGATCCCGCCGTAGAGCGCCACGGTGTGGTCGTACCACTCGGGCACGACGACGACGAAGAACGTGTCCAGGACGTGGAAGAACAGGAAGAAGAGGATGCCCAGGCCGGTCAGTCGATGGATCAACCACGACCACTGGCCGATGCCTCCCCCGTAGCGGAGGCCGTCGGCCAGGCGGGCGAAGAGGCCGGGGCGGTAGGCCCTCGGCGAGCGGGGCGAAGGTGCCATGAAAGTCGGCGTCTCGTGGGCGGGTTCGGGGCGGGGCGGGACGTCGGCCGCATCCGCCCGACGGCGAATCGGCCCGTCCTCTCGGTCTGGAGGCCCCCGCGACACGTTTCTTGTAGAGCCGACGGGCGGGGGGGTCAAGGGGGCAGCGGCCCCGGTTCGCGAGATCGCCGGCCCGAGCGGCTCCCGCTTCGGGTGGCGTGCTCACGTCCTCGTGAGCATGTCTTCCCGGAGGCCGGGCGCAACCGAACCCATGCTCACGAGGACGTGAGCATGCCGCCCGATCAGCGGTCCAGCTCGATCTGGGTGGCCCGGAACTGGCCCCGGAGGTTCATCCGCCCCACGGCCGCCACCGGGCTCCCGTGGCAGAGGTTCGCGCCTAGGTCTTCCAGCCAGCCCGAATCCGGGACGAGCGAGGAATCCGCCTCGACGATCAGCAGGTCGCCGGGGCGTCCTCGGGCGCGACCTGGAGGACCAGCCGGCGGGCGTCCCGGATCGGGCCCGAGGGCTCGACCCAGGAATCGACCAGGAAGCCCCTGACGCTCGTGACCGTATCCATGTCCTCGCCCTCGTCCGCCATCGGCAACGTCCCGCCGCCGGCCCCCGGGAGGGCCAATGCATCCATCATGGCAGTCCCGGCGAAAATATCAAGAGGGAATCCGCCGGATCGCGGCAACCCGCGCCCTCGCGAGGCGTTCCGTCCCGACATTCCGACCCCCGAACCGGCCTCCCTCGGCCGGACGATTCCTCTCTTGCACGCAAAATAGCGACTGTCGGGAGGTTGAGCAAGCGTTCCGGACCGACCCCCCGGGCCGTTCCCGTCTCGGCGGACGATTCTCCCGAAGGGTCTGGGGTGGCACGGGTTCCGTCCCCGGAACCCATGAGGGTTGCCCCACGGGTTCCGGGGACGGAACCCGTGCCACCCAGTCGGAACGGCGACATCCATCACCCGGGCAGCCGGGTGTAGCTGCCGAATCTGGAGTTATTTCGGGTGCCGCTGGTTCTCGAACCGGGGGCACCCTAGAAGTTCCAGATTCCAGAGCGATAACCCGGGGAGCCCCCGCCTCGGCCGGACAATTCCTCTCCCGGGAAAAAATCGCTACAGTCGGGAGCTTGAGCCCGCTTCCTTGCCCGACCCTCGGACGCCCTCGATGCTCGCCGACCCGACCCCTCCGATCCGCCTCCGGGGCGTCCGCGTCCACAACCTGAAGGGGATCGACCTCGACCTCCCCCGCGACCGCCTCGTCGTCATCACCGGCCTCAGCGGATCGGGCAAGAGCTCCCTGGCCTTCGACACCCTTTATGCCGAGGGCCAGCGCCGCTACATCGAGACCTTTTCCGCCTACACCCGCCAGTTCCTCGAACGGCTGGACAAGCCCGACGCCGACCGGATCGACGGCCTCCCCCCGGCCATCGCCGTGGGCCAGAAAGTCGCCCGCCGATCGGCCCGGAGCACCGTCGCCACGGTCACCGAGATCCACGACGCCCTGGGCCTGCTGTTCGCCCGGGTCGGCGTCGTCCACTGCCGGAATTGCGGCGCCGAGGTCCGGCCGGCCGACCCGGAATCGGTCGTCGCGTACCTCGACACCCTCCCGCCAGGGACGCGCTACCAGGTCGCCTTCCCGCTGGACCTCGGCCCCGAATCCGACCTCGCCGCCCTGGCCGACGGCCTCCGCGCCGAGGGATTCACGCGCGTTCGCGTGAACGGGCGAATCGAATCGATCGACTCCGGGCCGTTGCCCGCCCCCCAATCGGGCGGGATCGACGTCGTCGTCGATCGCCTGGTGAGGGGCTCGGAGGCCGAGGGCCGGCGGCGCGACTCGATCGAGACCGCGATCGCCCGAGGGCTCGGCCGCTGTCGAATTTTGACCGACTCGGACGAGCGCACCTTCACCCGAGGCTGGCGATGCGCCCGCTGCGGGGCCGTCGCCACCCCCCCCGAGCCGCGATTGTTCCGCTTCAACAGCCCCCTGGGCGCCTGCCCGGCCTGCGAGGGGTTCGGCCGGGTGATCGACCTGGACCTCGCGAAGATCGTCGGCGACCCGAACCGGACGATCCGCGAGGGGGCCATCCTCCCGTGGACCACCCCCAAATATCTGACCTGGAATCAGACGTTGATCGACTCGGCCCCATCGCTCGGCGTGCCGCTCGACGTGCCGTTCGCCAGCCTCTCGCCCGAACAGGTCGCCGCGATCGTCGAGGGCCGGGGCCCGTTCCCCGGCTCCGGGGGTTCTTCCGGACCCTGGAACGCAAGTCGTACAAGATGCATGTTCGGGTTTATTTAAGCCGATGGCGGGGCTATTCGCCGTGCCCGGCGTGCGGGGGGAAGAGGCTGAGGCCGGAGGCCCTGGCGGTCCAGGTCGGCGGGCGGGACATCGCCGAACTCTCGGCCCTGGGCGTCTCGGAGGCCCTCCGCGAGCTGGCCGCACTGCCGGCCGATCCCGCCGTCCGCCGCATCCTGGACGGCGTCCTGTCCCGGCTCGGCTACCTCGAACGGATCGGCCTGGGCTACCTCGAACTCGACCGCCCGGCGCGGACGCTCTCGGGCGGAGAGGCCCGCCGAGTGGCCCTCACGGCGGCCCTGGGA
Organism: uncultured Planctomycetota bacterium; assembly: GCA_963737655.1. Lineage (GTDB taxonomy): Bacteria > Planctomycetota > Planctomycetia > Isosphaerales > Isosphaeraceae > JAQGHR01. The sequence continues at coordinate 2,380,203 of CAVTTN010000002.1, forward strand.
TCGGGCCTCGTCAATACGTTATACGTCCTGGATGAACCCTCGATCGGCCTCCACCCGATCGACGTCGATCGCCTGATCGCCGCGATGTTCCGGCTCCGCGACTCGGGCAACGCGGTGGTCGTCGTCGAACATGACGAGGCGATCATGAGAGCCGCCGACCGGCTCGTCGAGATCGGCCCCGGGGCCGGCGAGTCGGGCGGCTCGGTCGTCTTCGAGGGGACGCCCGAGGGCATCGAGGCCGTCGAGGGTTCCCCCACCGGCGACTTCCTCTCCGGCCGCCGCCGGGTGGCGATCCCCGCGGTCCGCCGCCCGCCGGACAGGGGCCGGATCGAGCTGGTCGGCGCCTCGGGCCATAATCTCAAGGACGTGAACGCGAGCTTTCCTCTGGGCCTGATCTGCGCGATCTCGGGCGTGAGCGGGTCGGGCAAGAGCACGTTGATCGAGGACACCCTCCACCCGGCCCTCGCCCGGCTGCTCCGCGACGAGCCGTTGCCCGCCGCCCCGTTCCGCGAGATCCGGGGCGCCGAGGGGCTGGCCGACGTCGTCCTGATGGACCAATCGCCCATCGGCCGATCGGGCCGATCCAATCCCGTCACCTATCTGAAGGCGTTCGACGAGATCCGCAAGACGTTCGCCGAGCAGCACGAGGCCAGGGCCCGGAATTACGGCGCCGGGCGGTTCAGCTTCAACGTCGAGGGGGGCCGGTGCGACCGCTGCGAGGGGGACGGCGAACTCACCATCGACATGCAATTCCTCGCCGACGTGACCATCCGTTGCCCCGAGTGCCACGGCACCCGCTACCGGCCCGAGACCCTGGAAATCGCCTATCGAGGCAAGAACATCGCCGAGGTCCTCGACCTCACGGCCCGCGAGGCGTTCGGGTTCTTCCGCCACAAGCCGAAGGTGCAAAGCCGGTTGCGCCCTTTGCTCGACGTCGGCCTCGAATACCTCCGGCTCGGCCAGCCGGCGCCCACGCTCTCCGGGGGCGAGGCCCAGCGCCTGAAGCTGGCCTCCCGGCTCGACTCCACCCCGGCGGCGATCACCCGGGCCGCCTCGAAGGGCAAGACCCTCTTCCTCCTCGACGAACCGACGACCGGCCTGCACCCCGCCGACGTCCGAAAGCTCCTGGAATGCCTGAATTCCCTGGCCGACCAGGGCCACTCCGTCCTCCTGGTCGAGCACAACCCCGAAATCCTCGTCGCCGCCGACTGGCTCGTGGACCTCGGGCCCGGGGCGGGGGCCGAGGGGGGCCGGATCGTCGCCCAGGGGACGCCCGAGGACGTCGCCCAGGGCGATTCGCCCACCGGCCGGGTCCTGCGGGCCATTTTGAACAAATATTCCTGACAAAGATCCGTCAAGGCCGTCAACGCCCTCGACCCGAAAAAATCATGCCTTGTGTCTGGATGTCAATCACGTGAATCATCCTGGATGTCCAGGAAGTTGACTACACTTTGCACCGCAAACCGCATGGATCGGCTGGAAAACAAGCCATTTCGCGCGTGCCACTCGCTCGTGCGCACCGAGACCGATCAAAAGTGAGCAATCATCGAGAAAAATCGTCGAAATCCTTATTCCTTCGAGACTTGTGACGGGCGGTCCGTTCGCCCGGTCCTCCCCGGAGGGCCGGAAAACGCGCCCGATCGGCCGCGCGTCCGAGGGGCCTCGACGACCCTCCCGGGACGGGACCACGGCGCCTCGATCCGACTGCGACGGCCGCCAACCTCGATTTTCGGTGATCGCCGGGGTCGGGCGGGGCGATGATGTCCCTCAAAGGCCCCCCGCGCGGGCCTCTGGTCCCATACTTGCTCGACTCCCCAACGTCCGACCGCACCGCGGCTCGTGGAGAATCGTCCGATGTCTCGATCTCAGACGACGTTCGGCATCCTCTGGGAGCACGCCTCCGCCTCGCCCGGACCGTTCGAGATCGACGAGGTCGCCCCCCGGGTCCAGGAGGCCATCGGGGGCGACGAGAAGTCCGCCTCCCAACGTGTCGCGTCCCTTCTCGATGAGCTTGCGAGGTTGCCCGAAGGGGAACGGTTCTTCCGGCTCGAAGGCAACGCCGTCGTCCCCCTGCCCGAGTTCGAGGAGGCCCGGTCGAAAGGGGTCACCGCCCAAATTGCTTATCCCTACGAGGATTAGGGCGAAACGCCTCGGCCCGAACAAGGGGTCAAGCCGGGAGTCGCCCCATCGTCGGGCAGGCCCTGGCCTGCCGGCTTCGCTGTCCGCGTCAGGTCCCTCACAACCAGACCTTCAACCGCGATTTCAGGCGATCGGGGAGCCGTCGCTCCACGATCCTCTGGATGGCGTCGGGCGGGAGCCGGGTGCTGAAGTGCGAGGCGATGATGAGTTCGTTCTCGAACCGATCCGCCCTGGCGATGAAGTCGTCCAGATGCGTATGACCATATTTATGGATGCGGTCGGGCCGCTCGTTCGGGGCCACGAAGGTCATCTCCATGATCAGGATCTCGGCCCGATAGACGTCGGGGAAGGCATCGAGGCCGGCGGGGGCGGTGTCGCCTAGATAGGCAACCTTGGGGATGCGGACCTCGGCGGCGACCTCCACGCCGGAGAGCCTCAAATCGCGGATCTCCTCGCCGGAAAGCCCGTGGTAGGCGTCCTTGAGCTTCCGGCGACGCTCCCAGACCAGGAATCCGACCGAGGGCAGCGTGTGCTTGGTCGGGAAGATCGAGACGACGAGTTCCCGGGAGAGCTCGATTTCCTGGCCCGGCTCGATCCCGACGAGCTCGGCGGGCATCCGGCCGCGGTCGAGCCGTTGGAACGCCCTCAGGAGGTTGGCGACGGGCTCGACGGCGTCGGCGGGCAGATAGATGGTCGGCGGCTCCATCTTCATCATCCGCCGACGGGCCACGTAGACGGGCAACGCGGCCAGATGGTCCAGGTGGGCATGGCTGACGAACCACGTGGGGGTGCTCATGAACGACCAGGGCTGACCCCCAAGGTCAAACCCCAGCTTCATTTCGGGAATCCGCCAGTACGTCTGCACGGCCGCCCGCGAATACCCCTCAACCGTCAGGCCCTTGTGGGTCAGCGACCTCACCGGCGCATTGTCCACGGGATGATCCAGCGACTCGACCGACTCTTCCAACGCCCACGCCCCTTCCCAACCGGCCTCGCGATCTCCCCGCCATCATAGTCGGACCTCACCACGGACACCAACCGCGAGCCCGCCGTTCTCGAAACGACGCACGATGTGGATCGAAACGCAAATTACGCAGATTACGCAGATTGGATTCTTTGGCTTGTTCTGATCTGCGTGATCTGCGCAATCTGCGTTTCGATCCCATTCGGTTCCCGCAGATCCTTAGCGGCGGGCGGGGGCGGCGTGGTGGCCGAGTCCGGGTCCGGAGATGCCGAGGATGAAGAGGACGGCGAGGGCCGCGCCGGCGAACAGGGCGAACTCCGACCCGTACCAGGCGCACAGGGCGCCCGAGGCCCCCAGGGCGATCATCGCGACGACGAACAGGCGGCGGCCGGGGTCGGTCCAGGGGCCGGTCGGGGCGAGCCGGGCGAGGCTCAAGGTCAGCAGGCCGACGACCTGGGCGACCACGACCAAAAGCTCCATGTGGTTACGGAACCACAGGTTGAGGAGGATCGAGGCGGACCGGCGATCGGCGGTCCCGGCCGCGGCGTCCCCCAGGGCGGCCGGGCTGGAAGCCAGGGCCACGGCGACGGCCCCAATCAGGCCGATCGTCAGAGGGGCGGCGCGGCGCGAGGCGCCCCGGCGTCGGGGGAAGGGTCGAATCGTCAAAGGGTGTCCCTCTTGGTCGAGCGATGGGGCCGCGGCCAAACCGGCGGCGGGGACATCCGTTTCCCTCCCATCGCGCGACCGGCAAGCGACGCCCCTTCGAGAGGGATCATCGAGGGCCGGGCGGCCGGGATCGTCGTCATTCTGGAGCTGGAGGGAGGGCGGACGTCGGAGCATCTCGAAGGCAGGCAGGCGGGAAGCCGGGCGGATCATCGGCCCGAGTCGGGGCCGCGGCGAGGCCAGCCCCTCTCGTTCTCTTCCCCGCCCGGGGTGACCCACTTTGACGAACTCCCCGCGCCGACGCAACCCGAAAAGTCGAGGGGTCTCGGCTCCCCTCGGCCCGACGATCCGGCTATCTTCGAAGGCCCGACCGGATCGGGCCGGCGTCTCGGCCCCCGGACGGGTTCCGATGCGGAGCCCTGGGATGAGGCGGACCGTCGTCTTCGGCCCGGCGTATGTCGATCGCGTGATCCGCGTCGATCGCCCGTTGCTCGAATCCGGGCGGCTGGATGGCAGCATGGATGGCCGGGCCCTGGGAGACGGCGGGACGCTGGTCCTGGTCGATTGGGCCGGCAACAAGTTGGCGATCGACCGGCCGGGCGGGTGTTTCGACGACCCATCCGGCACGATTCTCCTCCTGGGCCTCCTGGGAGGCGCCCGATGACCGGGGCTCGGACCGTTGAGGCGGTCGAGGAGGCAATCGACCTCGGCGGGATGGGGGCTGGGTTCGCCTCGGCCCTGGACGGCGAGCTGGTCTCGGCCGTGGGAACTGGGGAAAATGGGGGCAGTGAGCCGGATCGTCTCGGCCGGGTCATCCTCGAACGGCTGGCAAGGCTCGGGGTGAAGGGCCGCCCGGTCATCGTCCCGGGGAAGGCGACTGACTGGACCCTGATCGTTTCGAGCGGTCCGTTCGGCGACAAGCTCGCCGTAGGGTTCCGGGGCTGTCACGCGGCCGTCGAGCGGTTCCCGGCCGAGGCTTTGGCCGATCGATGCGACCTCTGTGTCGTGGCCGGGTGGCCCAACCGTTTGCTGGATCAGGCGTTGCGACACGTCGAGGCGCCCGTGAAGTTCCTCGCGCCCGCGCTCCGAAACATGAAGGACGAAGAAATGCCCCTGGACCGGCTCGCCGGCCGGTTCCATATCCTGAGCTGCAACCGGGGGGAATGGGCAAGCCTGAGAAATCCGGAAACGGTGCTCCGCGAGACGCCCCTGGTGGCCATCACCGACGGCCCGGACGGCGCGACCATTCATTTCCACCGATCACCTTCAAACCCCGCATCTCTCGCCATCCCCGTCTTTCCCCGAGATCGCCCCCCTCGCGACACCAACCGGGCGGGCGAGGCGTTCGCCTCGGCCCTGGTGACGACCTTGCTCGACCGGGGATGGACGCCGGGGCCGACCGACCCGGCTTTGGTCCAAGCGGCGGCGCTCCGGGCGTCGGCCTCCGCGGCGTTAGTCCTGGACCGCGAAGACTTTGGGTTCCCGACGACCGAGGAAATCGACGAGGCCCTGAAGGTCGGTCGGGTGCTCTGACGGCCACAGGACGGTTTTCCTATCCCGGCCGCCGCCCCGTTCCCCGGCCCGCCCGACCCGCTACAATGGGCCGATCCGCTCCGCGATCGAGGGCGGGGCAGGGGAGGAGCCACGATGAGGGGATTGCCGAAGGCGATGGCCGGGATCGGGCTGGCCGGCGTGGTCGTCGGGGCCGCCGGGCTGGTCCTCCGCGCCCAGGACGAGGAACCGAGGCGCCCAGCTTCCGCCGAGCCGGCCCGAGCCGTCGGCCGGGGGCGGATCGACCTGGAAGAGGCGATGCTCCGGCCCTTCACCTGGCCGTTCGCCAAGGAAACGACACTCGATGAGGCGGTCCACCATCTGAAAACGACGCTCGGAGCGGCCGTGGTGCTCGACCTGGCCGCGCTGAAGCGGCGAGACCTCACGCCCGAGGTCACGGTCCGGCTGGAACTCGACGGCGTGAGGCTCAAGACGGGCCTGAAGCTCCTGCTCGATCAGGTCGGGCTGACGTGGAAGATCGTTCCGGAAGACAACTTACTGATCTTGACCGACGCCGAGGGGGCCGACGACCCCTCGAACAAGATCCTCGCCGAGCTTCGCACCCTCCATCGCGAAATCCACGAACTTCGCGACTTCGTGGACGAGCTCGCCCAGGAACTCGCCCCGATCGAGGAGCCGGGAGGGGCCGTGATCCGCAAGCCGACGATCATCGAGGAGATGCCGGGCGAAAAAGCCAAGGAAAACCCGAAGTCCCGGCCGCCCGAGGACGACCCGGCCGCTCGATCGAGGCCCGGATCGTGACCGGACCCCTCGCCGCCGTGGTCGCGGCGATCGGGCAGGCCGCGGCCCGACGGCCGACGGTCCCCAAGGGGAACCCCGGCCTCGGCGGCTGGCTGACCGACTCGCGAAACGCCGTTTTGGTCGTCGTCGCCGCGGCCCTGGTGATCGGAGGAGGCCGGAAATGGCTCCAGGCGGTCCGGGCCCGCAAGCTCGTCGATCGCCTGGACCACCCAGAACCCCCTCTCGACGCCATCGCCGAGGCTCCCCGCCACCGGCGGGCCGCCGTGATCAGCCTGTTCCGCCTTCTGGGGACCTCCCCATCGGCCGAGGTCCGCCGGGCCGCCGGCCAGGCCCTGGCGGTGCTCTGGAAGGCCGATGAACTGATCGTCGAGGAGGAAAAGGCGATCGTCAGCCGGGGGTTCGTGGTCGATTGGGACGCCCGCCGCCGTTACCCTCGCGCCCTGACTCGCCCGATCCCCCTGGTTGTCCGATTTGGCCTGCCTTTCCTGGTCGAAAATCCCGAAGCCGTCGGCCCAACCGACCTGGAATGGTCGTGGCGGGTCCTCGGGACGGAGAGGATGTCTCTGGAGACGTTCTCGGAATGGGCCCCGGGGCCGCCCCGGGCCGAGTTCGAACTCCTGCCCGGCGACTGGCGGACCAACGGCCCGCATCGGCTGGTGCTCCACGCCCGGGTCCGCACCCGAGGGTTGACGTCGCCGTGGGAGATGGATTTGCCGCAAGTGCCGTTCTCGTTTGAATTTGATCCGATCCTCGCGCTCGACTCTCTCTTCGCCGCGCCGGACGACTCGCGGGCCCCCGAGTTCGACCGGGCGGTTCGGCTCGAACCCCCGGCGAAGAAAGACGATCGGTCGATCTTCCGCCCGCTCAACGCCTCGCTGGCGATCCGCGACCCGGCCGACCTGGTCATCCGTCCGCCGTTGCCGAATGACCTGGCCCACCGGGCCGAGATCGAGGTCGAGGGGATCGAAGCTCGGCTCCCGGCCGGAGACGTCGTGACCATCGCGCGAGGAGGCGAGGCCGATCCGCCGTTAACCTTCCCCCTGCTTGCCGAGATCGCCCCGTTTGACGCCCTGGACGGCCCCGGAGACCTCATGATCCGCGTCCGCCTGATCCCCGACGCCGAGCTCGGCTGGTCGGCCCCGGGCGTCCGCTCGCTCTGGCCGGGAGAGATCGTCACGAACTGGTGCCCGGCCCGGGTCGTCCGGATCTGACCGCCCGAAAAAAATGGTGTCAGATCAATTTTCGATGTTCGAAATTTGATCTGACACCATGTTTTCGGGCGGTATCCTTGAAATCGCTCCGACGCGAGTCTATCTTCGGTCCTGCCGTCTCCGACGGATGGCGACGAGCGATCGGGGATTGGCCGGGCTTCGAAGCCGGGCGTCGCATCGAGACAAGAGGGCCGGAACATGTCGGGATGCGTCGTGGGTCGTCCGGGGCCTGGCGGGACGCCCGGGCCGGGGCGCCGTCCTCGCCGATTCCGGGCCCTCGTGGAATGTCTCGAAGGCCGGGCCGTGCCCGCGGTGACGTTCCACGGCATCCCCGCGATCGCCCATCCGCTGGTTGAAAACGTGTACTGGGGTGCCGATTTCGCCGACCCGACGAAGCTGCAATCCTCGGTCGCGTATATGGATACGTTCACGAAGGACCTGATCGCCAGCCCGTTCCAGGACGAGATGGCGCAGTACGGCGTGGGGCACGGGACGTTTCTCGGCTCGGACGTCCTGACCGCCGCGCCGACCTCCGGCGCCGTGAGCGTCGATCAGATCACCGCCGCGCTCCAGGCCGAGGTCGACGCCGGGCGGCTCCCGGCCTGGGGGTCGAGCACCGTTTTTCAGGTCGATTTCCCGCCCGCCGTGACGTTCGCCGATAGCCTCGGCGTGGGCTATCACACCGATCGGATCGAGCTCTCGCCCGGGAGCTTCCAGCCCCAGGACCGGATCTTCTGCTCCCTCTCGGCGCAGTACGGGACCGAAAACACCGTCCTGTCCTCGCACGAGCTGGCCGAGTCATTCACCGACCCGAGCGGCGGCGGCTGGTTCGACGACGCGGCGATGGCGGCGAGCCTGCAAGGCGAGATCGCCGACCTTGCGGCCACCGATCCCGTCCACGGCCTGGGCTCGGTCGATGGCTATCAGGTCACGGGGCTCTGGTCCGACGCCGCGGGCGGGGTCGTGGTGCCCGAGCCCCTCTTTTCGCCGCCGGGCATTTCTCAGCCGCAAGGCTCCGCCGCGATGAGGGTCGAGAGTGTCTCGGTGCGACCGGCCCCGGCCCTGCCGGGCCAGCGCAAGGCGAAGGCCGGCAGCGAGATCGTCCTGACGCTCAACACCGCCGCCAATGCCTCGACCGTCGGGAACCCCTACGCCTATCATCTCGCCAGTCTCCCCAAGGGCAGGCATGGCAAGGCGCAAGCCTTGATCCTGACGAAAGTTTCCTACGACTCTAGCTCGATGACGATTACCCTGTTCACCTCCAAGCCGCTCACGTCCAAAACCCCCGTCCAACTCCGAATCGCGTCGTCCTCCCTGACCGACGCCTTGGGCCGACCCCTGGACGGCGACCACGACGGCCAGCCCGGCGGGGACTTCGTCGCCACGATCCACGGCTCTCAGGTCCAGATCGGGTAGCCGCCCGGTCCTCGATGTCGGCACCTTGGCCCGCCCGTCCCGATGGGTTATAACCGGCGGCATGGCCCGCGATCGGGCCTTCTGTCTCGGCCTTCGGAGGTCCGCCCGTGCGATTCCCTCTCCCTCTCCCGCTCTCCCTCGCCGCCCTCGGCCTGATGGCCCTGGTTTCTCCTTCGTTCGCCCAGGACAAGGACAAGGTCCCGGATGACCCCGAAGTCGCCGCGATCCGCAAGGTCGGCGGCAAGGTCGAGCGCGACGACGCGGCTCCGGAGAAGCCCGTGGTCCTCGTGAACCTCGGCGTGACCGCCGCCACCGATGACGATCTGAGCCATCTGAAGGGGTTTTCCAAGCTCAAGAAGGTCACTCTCAACGGTACGAAGATCACCGACGCCGGCCTGGACCACCTGAAAGACCTCAAAACGCTCGAAAAGCTCTACCTCGTCGATACCAAGATCGACGACGCCGGCCTGGAGAAGCTCAAGGAGCTCAAGGAGCTGAAGGTGCTGAGCCTCGTCGGCACCGGCGTCACGAATGCGGGCCTGGAACATTTGAAGGGGCTGGGCAAGCTCGAGCTCGTCTTCGTTCATGGGACGAAGGTGGATGACGCCGGGGTGAAGGGGCTCCAGGAGGCGTTGCCGAAGCTCAAAATCGAGCGCTGACGATGAAAAGGCGGCTTCCCCGAGGGGTCTCGGCCCTGGACCGCCCCCGAGGCGGGCGGGCCTTCCGCGCCGCGATCCGTCGGAAGGGGATCGAGGTCCACCTCGGCCTTTATGAGACGGCCTGGCTCGCCGGCTACGCCCATCACCTGGCCGCCGAGGCGATTGGTCGAAGGTCCGAGCCTCCCGAGGAGCCTCCGGGGGGCAAGAGGCCGTCCCCCGAGGCGATCCGCGACCTCTCCGAGAGGGTTCGGAGACGGCTCGGGCTGGATCGGGCCGAGGGCGACCGCGAATTTCGCCATCCTCCGTCGCCCGAAGCCCTTCGGACGTTTTTCGAGATCACCGTCGTCGGCTTCTGGAGGCTCCAGGCCGCCGAGACCGCCGACTCGGCCGATTCGGCGGCCCTCCGGCTGGACGAGGCGAGCCGCTTCCTGTTCTGGGACGGCTCGCCGCTGGGCGTCCTGACCGATCTCCTCAACCTCCGCCTGAACCAGGAGTTCCGGCGATCGGAACTGACCCGCGAGGTCCTCGACGACGATGGCGACGAGCCTCGGCGGGTGGCCCGATGGCTGGTCTTGCCCGATGGCGTCTTCCGAGAGACGGTCCGGCGGCTCTATCTCGAGTTCTTTGAAGGAGATCCGCTCGGGACCTCATGGGCCGAGGTGCTCGGCCTGGCCCCTCCGTTCCGGGTCTCCGCGATCCGAGAGGCGTATCGAGAACGCTCCAAGGCCGCCCACCCGGACCTCGGCGGGTCGTCGGCGGAGTTTGTCCGGTTGAAGAAAGCGTATGACGAGGCGATGGCGCACGTCGGGGGGAGGGGCAACCATGAGTGACGAGATCCTGGACCTCGCCTCGGAGGCCATCGCCTCGGCCGAGGCCCTGGTGATCGGGGCGGGGGCGGGGATGGGGGATGATTCGGGGCTTCCGACCTTCCGGGGGGCGGAGGGGTTCTGGAACGCCTATCCGCCGTACCGCGCGCTCGGCCTCAGCTTCGTCGAAATGGCCAATCCCCGCCATTTCGCGGCCGACCCGGGCCTCGGTTGGGGATTTTATGGCCATCGGCGGAACCTTTACCGCCGGACTCCGCCCCACCGAGGGTTCGACCTCCTCCGAGGGTGGATGGAGAGGGCACCGCTCGGCGGGTTCGTGTTCACCTCGAACGTGGACGGCCACTTCTCGAAGGCCGGCTTCGACTCGTCGCGGATCGTCGAGGTCCACGGAGCCATCGACTTCCTCCAATGCCTGGATGACTGCGGGGCCGGGATCGTCCCGGCGGGCGAGGAGGCCGTGATCGTGGACGAATCGACCATGAGGGCCGGCGAGCCGCTGCCCAGATGCCCCGCGTGCGGCTCGCTCGCTCGCCCGAACATCTTGATGTTCGGGGACTTCGGATGGGACGCCTCGCGGACTCAGCAGCAGGAGGCCCGATTCCGGCGCTGGCTTCGCTCGATCGGATCGGCGAGGCTGGTGATCGTCGAGATCGGGGCCGGTTCGGCGATCCCGACGGTCCGCCGGACGTGCGAGGCCCTGGGCGAACTCCCCGGGGCGACCCTGATCCGGATCAACCCGGGGGAGCCGGAGGTGCCGTCCGGTCATCTTGGCCTGCTGCTCGGGGCCCTGGCCGCTTTGGAAGCCGTCTCGGCGAGGATGGTTTGATCCTTCGGGAGGGGCGGGGATCAATCCGCCTCGTCGGCCTCGACGCCCAGGACCGTCTCGATCGACTTGACGAGCTTCTCCAGGGCGAAGGGCTTGCGGATATAATCCTTCACCCCGAGGAACTCGGCGTAGGCGCGGTGGCGGCTGCCCTCGTTGCCGGTGATCATGATGGTGGGGATCAGGCCGTGGGGTCGGCCCTTGAGCTTCTCCAGGACGAGGAAGCCGCTCTTCTTGGGCATCATCATGTCCAGGACGATCAGGTCCGGGTTCTCGCGTTCGGCGACGGTCAGGCCGGCGTTGCCGTCCCGGGCGACGAGGACTCGATAGCCCCGGCCTTCCAGGACGGTCCTCATGGATTCGATGATGTCGGTGTCGTCATCGACGAGCAGGATCGTCTTGTTCGGGGCGGGCATCGGGCGGGACTCCACTGCGTCTGCGGTCGGGCCGGGGCCGGGGCCGCCGGGCATGCCGCCCATGATAGCTTCGCCGATCGGCCCGGGGCAAGCGTCGCGCGATCGGCCCGGGGCCGAGGCGGCGGGCCCTTGATTTTTCGGCTCGAACCGACAGGATAGGCGGAGAGCCCCGGCTGCGAACCCGCCCCGTCCCCCACCCTCTGGAGCCTTCCCCGATGATCCGCCGCCTGATCGCCCTGTCCGCGCCCGCCTTGCTGATCGGACTCGCCATGACCTCTCAGGCCGACGACAAGAAGACCTCCGTCCTGGAGTACAAGGTCAAGGACATCGACGGCAAGGACGTGGACCTCGCGAAGTACAAGGGGGACGTCCTCCTCGTCGTCAACACGGCCAGCCAGTGCGGCCTGACCCCGCAGTACAAGGGCCTGGAAGCCCTCTACGAGAAGTACAAGGACAAGGGCTTCAAGGTCCTCGCCTTCCCCGCCAACGAGTTCGGCGGCCAGGAGCCGGGCAGCAACGCCGAGATCAAGACGTTCTGCGAGACCAAGTATAACGTCACGTTCCCGGTCTTCTCCAAGATCGTCGTCAAGGGCGACGGCATGGACCCGGTCTACCAGTACCTCACCGAGAAGGGGACCGACCCGAAGTTCGCCGGCGACATCAAGTGGAATTTCACCAAGTTCCTGGTGAACCGCAAGGGGGAGGTCATCGCCCGGTTCGAGCCGACGACCAAGCCGGAATCCGAGGCCGTGATCGCCGCCGTCGAGAAGGCCCTGGCCGAGACCAAGTGACCTGAGGACCTCGGGAGGGCGGGGCGCCTCGCGGTGGAATGGAGCCCGTCCTCCTCCGTCGAAAACCTCACCACGAAGCCACCAAGAGCACGGAGGAAGACACAAAGAAGACGGTCCATTCCCGGTCTTCTTTGTGTCTTCCTCCGTGCTCTTCGTGGCTTCGTGGTGAACCTGAGGTGGTATCACTGCCAGGACCGGCCGAGCTTCCGCCCTCGCGAGACCGATCCGGGCGGCAGGTTCGAGTAATCGGCCTTCAATTCCTGCTGGATTCGCTCGATCCGGGTCTCGGGCAGGGGGTGGGTGGAGACCCATTCGGGCTGGCGGTCTCCCTTGCTGGCGTCCTTGAGGATGTTCATGACGTCGAGCATGGCGCGGGGGTCGTAGCCGGCCTGGGTCATCAGCCGGAGGCCGTACTCGTCGGCCTGGGACTCGTCGGATCGCCCGTAGTGGAGCTGGAGCATCTGGTTGGCCATCGCGGCGGCCATCGCGGCCTGCTGGCCCCGGTTGTCCCGGCCGTCGCTGGCGCCGACGCCCACGGCCACCGTGAGGAGCTGCCCGAGCTGCCCCTTGGCCATCTGCTGGGCGCTGTGGCGGTGGATCACGTGGCCGATCTCGTGGCCGAGGACCCCGGCGAGCTCCGCCTCGTCGGCGAGCTTGTCATAGAGGGCCTCGGTGATGAAGACCTGGCCGCCGGGCAGGGCGAAGGCGTTGATCGTCTTCGGGTCGTTCAGCAGGCGGAAGTGGAAGTTGTCGGCGTAAGGGCTTTTGCCCGCCTCGGTTTGCGAGACGAGCCGCCGGCCGACTTCCTGGACCATCGCCGCCCTCGGGTCGCGCCTGGGGTCGATCGCCCCTCCCATCTGCTGGGCCATCTCCGGGGCGGCCTGGAGGCCCAGTTGCTTCTCCTCGTCCACCGACATGGCGATATGCTGGCGCTCGCCCGTGACGGGGTTCACCTGGACCCGGAAGAAATACGTCGCGACCCCGAACAACGCGATCAACGCCGCGATAATCAACCGCGGATTGATCCGAATCGCCGGCCCCTGTTCCTCCTCGGCCGGACCGTACCCATAAGACATCGTCGTTCTCCCGGGAAAGCGCCTGCGAATCTGGGGAGGGGCTGGGCAAAGCGTGCGCCGAGACAGACGGAAAGCGAAGTCGAAACGCAGATCGCACAGATTACGCAGATTAAAAAATCTGAACTTCTAATCTGCGTAATTTGCGTTTCGATCCCCATCTTATTCGACCGTACGAATCCGAAGGTCGCGAAGCTGGCGGGGATCGACGGTGCCGGGGGCGCCCGTCATGAGGTCGGCCCCCTTGGCCGTCTTGGGGAAGGCGATGCAGTCGCGGATGTTCGTCAGGCCGGCATAGAGCATGACCAGCCGGTCCATCCCCAGCGCGATCCCGCCGTGAGGCGGCGCCCCGAACTTCAGGGCGTTCAGGAGGAAGCCGAACTTCTCGTCCGCTTCTTCGGGCGTAAGTCCCAACAGGGCGAAGATTTTCGACTGGATGACCGGGTCGTGGACGCGGATCGTCCCGCCGCCGGCTTCCTCGCCGTTGATCACGAGGTCATATGCCTGGGCCCGGACCTTGGCCGGCTCGGTGTCGAGCAGGTGGAGGTCTTCGGGCAGCGGCATCGTGAAGGGGTGGTGCTCGGCCACGAACCGGCCTTCCTCGGGGTCGTGCGCCAGGAGGGGAAACTTGACGATCCACGAGTAATGGAACGATTTCGGATCATACTGCTTGAGCTCGGCCCCCAGGCGGATTCGCAGCGCGGAGAGGGCCTGGCTCGTCACGCTCTGGGAGTCGGCCACGATCAGGATCAGGTCGCCGGCCTTCGCCGCAAACTTTTGACGGACCTCGGCTTGCAGCTCGGGAGGGAAGAACTTCGCCGTCGGGCCGGTGAACGTCTCGGCCTCGACCTTGAGCCAGACCAATCCCTTGGCGCCGAAGGTCTTGATCGACTCGGTCATCTCGTCGAGCTCGCGGCGGGTGTACTTCTCGCCGCCTCCGGGGGCACACAGGCCGCGGACCCGCCCTCCGCTTTCCAGCGCCTGGGTGAAGACCTTGAAGTCGGTCTTCCGGGCGATCTCGGCCAGGTCCAGGAGCCTCCATCCCGAACCGATAGTCGGGCCGATCGACGCCGAACCGTTCCATCGCGTCGTGATATTCGACGCGGGGCAGGGGGAGCGCAACCGTTTCGCCCGTCATGGCTTCGGCGATGGCGGCGACGACGTGTTCCATCGTCCCGATCACGTCCTCGAACTCGACGAACGACATCTCCACGTCGAGCTGGGTGAATTCGGGCTGGCGATTGGCGCGGAGGTCTTCATCGCGGAAGCATCGGGCGATCTGGAAATAGCGGTCGTAGCCGGCGACCATCAAGATCTGCTTGTAAAGCTGCGGAGACTGCGGGAGAGCGTAGAAATGGCCGGGATGGAGGCGGCTGGGGACGAGGAAATCGCGGGCGCCTTCGGGCGTGGAGCGGCCGAGCATGGGGGTCTCGACCTCGACGAACCCCAGGCCGCTCATGGTGTTGCGCATCACCTGGGCCATCTTGTGACGCATCAGCAAGATGCGCTGCATCTCCGGCCGGCGGAGGTCCAGGTAGCGATAGGTGAGCCGCAGTTCCTCGTTCGGCTCGCCGCCTCCGGCGATCTCGAAGGGGGGCGTCTGAGTGCGGGTGAAGACTTCGAGCGAATCGGCCTTGACCTCGATGGCGCCGGTCTGAAGCTTCGGATTCTCCTTGCCGGAGAGGCGTTTGGAGACCGTGCCCTTCACGCCGATCACATATTCGGAGCGGAGGTCGTGGGCGGCCTCCATCAGATCGGCGCCGGCATCGGGGTCGAAGACGACCTGGGTCACGCCGTAGCGATCCCTCAAATTGATGAAGACGAGGCCGCCGTGATCGCGGCGGGTGTCTACCCAACCGTTGAGGACCACGGGAGTTCCGGCATGGTCGGCGCCCAGCTCGCCGCAGGTGTGGGTCCGCTTCAGCATGAAAGGTCTCGGGGCCGATCGGCCGGGGGTCAGGATCGCGATACGTCGTTCGGGCGCGAGGATTTACCTTATCCCGGGCGGCTCGGGAGCGTCAAGCCGCCGAGCGATCCGCCGCAGGGGCCGTCTCCTTCGAACGATGGGGGGCGAAGACCGTCGCCGGTTCTCCGGCAACACGAGCCCGAACCGGCCCGACCGGGCGAACCGGGCCGTGTCCTTCTTGCCGGAGCGTTCGTCGGAAGTATTCTGATGGGGACGAGTTCCGACGATGGTGCCCGTGCCAGCCGGAAGGATCGGGGTCTGCTGGCCACGAAACGGCCGAGCCGAGGGGGTCGGGCGGCTTCTCAGGTCTCCCCGCGCCCCTTATAATCGCCCCTTCGGCCGCTCCGATGGCCGGCTTTCCTGCGAATTGACGGGCCGGGACCCTGCGAGATGCGGCGAGACGTGGACGGGCCCTGGACGGTGGGCCGCCTGCTGACCTGGACGGCCGACTTTCTCAAGAAGAAAGGGGCCGAGAGCGCCCGGCTCGATGCCGAGGTCTTGCTCGCCCATGTCCTGGACTGGCCACGGGTTGCGCTTTACACGCACTTCGAGGACGAGATCGGCGAGCGGCCCCGATCGGCGTTCCGAGAGCTCGTCCGCAAGAGGTCCGAGGGGGCGCCTGTCGCCTATCTCGTGGGTCGGAAGGAATTCTTCTCGATCCCCCTGGCCGTCGGCCCGGCCGTGCTGATCCCCCGGCCTGACACCGAGACCGCCGTGGTCGAGGCCCTGGAACAGCTCAAGGGCCGCGAGGCGCCGGCGGTCGTCGATGTCGGCACCGGATCGGGCTGCATCGCCCTGGCGATCGCGAAGAACCACAAGACGGCCCGGGTGTTCGCCCTGGATCTCAGCCCCGAGGCCCTCGCCGTCGCCCGGACCAACGCCGAGACGCTCGGCCTGGCCGACCGCGTGGAGTTTCGGGAAGGCGACCTGCTCGCCCCCGTTTCGGTCGACGGCCCGTTCGACCTCATCGTGTCCAACCCGCCGTATATCCCCTCGGAAATCCTCCCGAGCCTGGAACCTGGGGTCCGGGACTTCGAGCCTCGGCTCGCCCTGGACGGCGGCCCCGACGGCCTCCGCGTCGTCGCCCGGCTGATCGCCGAGGCCCCGGGCCTCCTCCGGCCGGGAGGGTCCTTGATCCTGGAAATCGGCTCGGCCCAGGAAGGGCCGGTCCGCGACCTGATCGCCGCTCGGCCGGAATTCGCCCTCGCGCCCACCGTCCGCGACGCCGCCAACCACCCCCGGGTCGTCCGGGCCGTCCGCCTCGCCTGATCGCCCGGACGTTCGCGGGCCATCCGGCGAGCGATCGCCCAGAAATTGGATTTTGGTTGCCCAAAAAATTCTATTGGACAGCTTCCGGATTTCGGTTATGCTCCCCAACGAGACGATTTTCGAGTCCTCGGAAGGAGGCGAGCGATGGACCGAAAGCAGGGGAGAGGCTCCGGCCGACGCCGGAACCCGAAAACCGGTTTCACACTGATCGAATTGCTGGTCGTGATCGCGATCATCGGGCTGCTGGTGGGCCTCGTGTTGCCGGCGGTCCAGTCGGCGAGGGAGGCGGCCCGGCGGGCGCAATGCATCAACAACCTCAAGCAGATGGGCCTGGCCCTGGCCAGTTACGAGGCGGCCGTCGGGACGTTTCCGCCGGCCTATGTCGGCGACCCGAGGGTTTCGGGGTCCATGTTCGGGGTCTCGTACCCCGATGGAAACATGAACACGCTTTCCGGGTTCGCCTGGGGGTCGCTGATCCTGCCGTTCCTGGAGCAGGCCCCTCTGGCGGCGAGCCTCAATTTCGACCTGCCGTGCTGGGCCCCTCAGAATACGACCGGCGCCACGACGAAGGTGGCCGTCTTCCTCTGCCCGTCGTCGGCCGGGCCGTCCGACGGCTTCGCGGTCCATCGTTACGGCAATGGCGACGCGACCGCGCCCGACGACGCCGGGCCGTTTTCGCCCGAAATCCGCCTGGCGCATAGCCATTACATCACGAACGCCGGGACCGACCAGCCCTGGGGCCGGCCTCCCGCCTACTCGATCGACTTCGACGTGGCCGAGCCGATCCCGGGCGCCCCGAGGCCCTCGATCATCAACGGGCCGTTCTATCGGAATTCTCACACGAGAATCGCCGACGTGACCGACGGCCTCTCCCAGACCGTCTTCCTCGGCGAGAGGACCTCCCGACTCGCCGATGCGACGTGGGTGGGAGTGGTCCCGTTCGCCAGCGTCTGGCCGAAGCCGGGCTGGCCGTCCGACCCCAACAGCGGAGGGGACCTCGTCGGTTGCCACAGCGGGCCCGACATCCACGATCACCCGCAGGTCATCATCCACGCGCCCAATAACCCGTTTGGGCACACGGACGAGATGTATTCCGACCACGCCGGAGGCGGCCACGTCCTCCTGGGCGACGGCTCGGTGAAGTTCATCAAGGAGTCGATCTATCCCTGGGCCTGGGTCGGCCTCTCGACCCGGAACGGCGGGGAGGTCATCGATGGCAACTGGTGATTTGCGAAAGGTTTGCGGCGGACCGATTGCCCTCTCACTCGCGATCCTGATCGCCGGTTGCGGCCCGGCCCAGATCGGCCCCGACCGCGAGGCGTTCCGGGCCGTCGATGCCCTCTACACGGCCGTCTCCCTCCGAGAGGCGGCCCCCCTCGCCCGATCGGCGGCGACCCTCAAGAGATTGAACGAATCGGAACGGCTCCCCTCCCCGGCGTATCGAAGCCTGGAAGCGATCATCCAGGAGGCCGAATCCGGCCGATGGGAGGCCGCGCAGGCCCGGCTGGCCCGGTTCATGGAAGGGCAGAGGCGGTGAGGGGAGGCCTCGTCACGAGTCTTCGCCGTCATCCGCAATTCCAGGTCCGCCGTGGCCACGGGGCCACCATCCCGGTCAACCAGCGTCACGAGCGATCGCGGCACGGCGAGTCCTCCAGGATCTGGTCGACGAAGGCCCGAGCCCGCCGTGTTTCGGCCGGAAGCCAGACCCGTTGGAACCGGCCTCAACCCGCTTCGGGCAGGTCGCGGAGGGCCTGGGCCAGGGTGCTCATCGAGGGCCAGCGGTCCTTGGGGGACTTCGTGAGCGTCTTACGGATCAGGGCCTTCAGACCTTCGGGGAGTTTGGGCGCGTAGTGGTTGATGTCGAGCGGCTCGGAGTTGATTCGCTGCCTCATCATCGCCATCGGTTCGACGGCGTCGTACGGCAGTTTGTTGGTGAGGAACTCGAAGGCCGTGACGCCGAAGCCGAAGATGTCGAGCTTCTCGTCGGTCGGCTCGCGACGGATGACCTCCGGGGCCATGTACTGGATGGTGCCGGTGCGGTTGCCGGGGCGGCGGAACAGGGGGGTGTTGGGCACGGCCAGGCCGAAATCGATGATCTTGACCCGGTCCTCGCGATCGACCAGGACGTTCTTGGGCCCGAAGTCGTGGTGGATGAACCCGGCGGCGTGGACCGCGGCGAGCCCTTCGGCGGCCTGGGCGAGGAAGTCGATCTTCTGGGCCACGGTCAGCATCCGCGATTGCCTGGCGAAGTTCAGGCTCTGGCCGTCGATGTACTCCATCACGATGTAATGGGCACCGTGGGTCGTGTCGCCGTGCTCGAAGGTGCGGACCACGTTGGGGTGGGTGATCCTCAGGCCGACGTCGCCCTCGCTGAGCCGCCCCTCGCGGGAGGCCCGGGCGTTGGCGGCCTGGGCCTTGGCCAGGTCCTGGACCTTCAGGCAGACCGACCGGCCCGACTGGTTGTCCACCGCCCGGTAGACCTTGGACATGCTCCCCTGGCCGGTCTCCGCGACGATGCTGAACCTCTTCTCGATATTCACTTTACGGTTCTTGGTCGGCAGGGGGGCCGGGCCCGCCGCCTCGAACTCCGTCGAGCCGGATTTCTTCGCCTTCGGACCGAAGAGACCGAACATGGATTGCACCCCCGATTCCGACGCCGACCGCCCGTCTCTCTCTCGCGTCCTTCATCGTACCCGTCCGGTCCGCCAACTTCCATGCATGGTCGCAGGCGAACGGGGAGGGGAATTCGAGGGGCGAGCTACCCCTATACTTCATACGAAGCTCAAGGGGCAGTGTGACCCGGGAATTCGGCGACGTTTTTCGAATCAGGGCGGAGGGGCGGGGGAGGAGACATCGATTTGGCGGCCCTCGAGCTCGGCAATCTTCCGGCGGATCGGGTCCGGGACCGGCCGGGGGCTTTGGGCCGAATAGTCGAAGACGACCAGCGTGGACGTCCCGTCCAAAGCGACGTCGCGGAGCTCCCGGCTGACGACCCGATGATCCATGGTCAGGCTCGTCCGGCCGATTCGAACAATCCGGGCGCCGACCAGGACGGAGTCGGGGAACCGCAGTTGGAGCCGGTAATCGCAGCGGATCGACGCCAGGATGGGCCCGATTTTCTGGGTCTCCAGGCTCTCCCAGAGGCCGATCTTGCCGGCGTAGGCGATCCTCGACGACTCGAACCACTTGAGCGGCACGGCGTTGTTGACGTGGCCGAAGGCGTCCTGATCTCCCCACCAGATCGGCACTTCGATCACGACGGGGAACTCGTGGAGGAGGGCGGCGAGGGTGGGGTCGAGGGAGTCTTTCATCGGTCGAGGTCCGACGCGGGGAGGAAGACCAGGGTGGCCGACCCGGTGGCGACCAGCTCTCCGCCTTCGGTGAAGACCTCGGCCACGGCCACGGCGGTCTTCCGGCCCGAGTGCTTCACGCGGGCCTCGGCCAGGAGCCGCTCGCCGTGGCGGGCCGGGCGGACGAAATTCGCGTTGAGCTGGGCCGTGACCACATCCAGGCCCGCCGGGGCCCGGGTGCTCGCCGCCAGGCCCAACGCCGTGTCGAGCAAGGTGGCCAGCACCCCGCCATGAACGACCCCCCGGGACCGAAGATGGTCCGGGCCGACGACATAGGCCACGCGGACATGGCCCGGCCCCACGACCTCGGGCCGCATGTCCAGGAGGTCCAGCAAGGGCCCTCGACGGTCCGTCGGCCCGGAATCCTCGGTCATGATCGGTCGAGTCCCCGTCGCGAAGCCCGAGAGGCCCGATCGAACATCGGCGCCCGCCCGGGACGATTGTAGCGACCCGAACCCGATCGCGGCAAACCAGGCCGCCGAGCGTCCCGTCAAAAACCTCCCAACGGATCGTCTCCACCATCCCTCCCGGCGGTCGAAAGGGTGTGGCCGCGGAATCATGTAGAGTTTGCCGGTTCCGCCGGTTATCATGCGCGCTCGCCCGCCGCCACCCGGGAGCCCGCGCCATGCCCGCCGCCGTCGTCCGACGCACCGACACCTCGTTCGTCGTCCAGGTCGAGGTCCACTACCGCGACTCGATGCTCGAGGCCGAGGACGCCATCCTCGACGCCCTGAACGAGGCGGGGGTCGCGGCCACCGAGGAGGCCCTCCGGCGGTTCGACGCCGACGGCCGCCCGATCCGCCTCGGGCCGATGAAGCTGACCTCCATGGGAAAGGTCCGCAAGGAGTACCAGACCCCCTACGGCGTCGCGGCGGCGGCGGCGGTGCTGTCGCTGCGTTGCCTGACGTACACGGCGGGGAGGTGGGACCAGTTCTGGTCGCGGATCGACCGCTCGGGATTCCCGATCGCGGCGTGACGATCGCGACGGTTACAACATGAATCCGCGGCCGCACCCCCTCGAAAGGGTGCGACCTCGGAATGATGTAGGATCTACCGGTCGTGACGGTTATTGTGCGGGCTCACCTCCACCCCGGGAGCCCGCGTCATGAACGCACAGATCGTCGCCCGCACCGAGACCGGCTTCACCGTCCAGGTCGTCATCCCCTTCAAGGACTCGATGCTCGACGCCGAGGACGCCATCCAGGACGCCCTGAACGAGGCCGGCGTCGTCGCCACCGCCGAGGCCCTCGGCCGCTTCGACGCCGACGGCAAGCCGATCACCATCGACGGCGTCAAGCTCACCAGCAAGGGGCGGCTGCCCAAGGACTATCAGACCCCCTACGGCGTCGCCACCGTCGGCCGCCACGTCTACCAGCCATCTCGCGGCGGCAGGACCTTCTGCCCGCTGGACGACGCGGCCCGCATCGTCGTCAGCTCCACGCCCCGCTTCGCCAAGCAGGTGGCGCACAAGTACGCCGAGTTCGGCTCCGCCCGGGTCGCCACCGACCTGCAGGAGAACCACGGCCGCGCCGTCGCCCGGTCGTTCGTCCAGAACGTCGCCGACGCGGTCGCGGCCGTGGCGCTGGCGCGGGAAGTCGACTGGGAGTACGACCTGCCGGAGTTCCGGGAGCCGGTGGCCACGGTGACCGTCGGGCTCGACGGGACGTGCTTGCTGATGGGCAAGGACTCCTGGCGCGAGGCGATGGTCGGGACCCTCGGCTTCTACAACGCGGAGGGCGAGAGGCTGCACACCGTCTACACGGCGGCGACGCCCGAGTACGGCAAGCTGACCTTCGCCGAGCGGTTCGACCGCGAGCTGGGCCGGGCCAAGGCGGCGTGCCCGGGGGCGCGGTACGTCGGGCTGGCCGACGGGGCGAAGGACAACTGGACGTACCTGGAGCTGGTGACCGAGGTGCAGGTCGTGGACTTCTACCACGTGACGCAGTACCTCTGGCCGGCGGCCGAGGCGCTGTTCGGGGGGCACGGGGGCGAGATGGTGGCCTGGTCCGACGGCTGGCGGCACCGGCTGCGACACGAGCCGGGTGCGGCCGCGGCGCTGATCGCGGACCTGGAGGCGCGGGCCGCGGCCCTCGGTAAGCCGCGGCCGCCCGAGGCGGTGGGGCGGGCGCTGACGTACCTGAAGAACCAGGCGGCCGGGGGCCGGCTGGACTACGCCGGGCTGGCCGAGCGGAAGATCCCGATCGGATCGGGTGTGACGGAGGCGGCGTGCAAGGTGCTGGTCAAGCAGAGGCTGTGCGGGTCGGGGATGCGGTGGAAGGACGCCGGCGCGGCGGCGGTGCTGTCGGTGCGCTGCCTGACGTACACGACGGGGCGATGGTCACAGTTCTGGGGCCGGATCGACCGCGAGGGGTTCCCGTTGGCGGCATGATCACGGAGACCGGTCGTGCCGGTGGCCACATCATTCCGAGGTCACACCCCCTCGAAAGAAACATAACGCCCATTATCGGACCCAACGGACCGAGATTACCTGCACTCCGGAGAGGCGGCCGACGCGGCTGGCGGCCTACGATTTCTTCGATCCGGCCCTGGCCGTCGCCCTGGATTGCTCTCTTCCCGCCGTCGCGGTCATCGCGGGGGCTTGGCGTCGGGCTCTCCCAGGGCCTTTTCTCTTGCGAGCCAGACCTCGGCTTCCATCCGGGAGTATTCGACCTGGGCGAAGTCGAACGCGGAGAATTGCTGGGTCTCGTAGAGCCGGCGGTAGCGGGCTTCCAGGTCCTTCATCCGGGCCACGTGGCCTTCGAGGGCGGCCCGGCGGGCCGGGTCGGAGGGGCCTTTCGCCCGGTTCAGGTAGACCTCGACGTCCTGCGTCCGGGGCTCGTCGGCTCGGAACGTGAGAAAAACCTCGCATTCCAGCTGCCGGCGCGACCAGGAGTACTGCTCCCGGCTGGAGGCCGCGACCGGTGCGCCGATCTGCCGGGAATTGGCGAGCAGCGCCAGGGCTTTCTTCGCGAGCCTCAACTGGGTCTGGACCTGGGCGTTGATCTCCTCGGCCTGGGCCGTCGGGGTCGGTCCGGGCTTTGCGTTGGCGGAGACGCGGAGGGCCGGGCCGATCCACGAGGCGGCCAGGGCGATCGTCGCCGCCGCCAGGCCGAGGCGGAGGCGACGGATCGATCGGGCCAGACGATCGACGGAATCGGCGGGGGGGGTGAATCGAGGGACGTCCACGGCAGGTATCCTGGGCGGGAACGAGGTCCGAGCAGGTCCGCGAACCTCTATAAGTAACGTCACCTGTGCGAGCCCGCCAGCACATAAAGGAAACATGATGCGATGGATGGTGGCCTTGATCCTGATCCTCGGCCCCGGATCGGAGTCCGAGGAGGTCCGCGTGCCGATCGATCGGGCCGGGCGGGTCGATCTCGCGGAGGTCGTCCAGCGGCTGGCCGAGGGGGTTGCCGGGCGGGTCGAGCGGCCCGGGCCCTGCCTGTTGAAGGTCCGGGGGATTCCCGGCGCCTATGCCCGCGGCCTGATCTTGCGGTCGCTGGACGAAACGGCGAGCGTCTCCGTCGGCCTGACCGACCTCGTGGTGACGATGCCGAAGCGGCCGACCGCCGAGCAGGTCCGCGCCCTGGCCGATCGGGTCCGCGACGAGATTCCCGAGGGGCGACTGGGGATGACCGCCCGGCCGTCGTATCGGCCCAACGACCCGGACCGGCCGACGATCTGCCTGGTCCACGGGATCAACTCGACGGCCCACGTCTTCGCCCACCTCGTCCCGTCTCTGGAGAAGGCGGGTTTCGGGATTGTCCTGTATGAATATCCGACCGATCGGGGGCTGGAGGCGTCGTCGAAGGCGTTCGCGAAGGACTGGGCCGAGTTCCGCCGCGACCGGGGCGAGACGGCGAAATGGGCGGTCCTCACCCACTCGATGGGTGCCCTGCTCGCCCGTCGGTACGTCGAGGGCGACGCGTACGGAGGAGACGTTTCGCACCTCCTCCTGATCGGCCCGACGAACCACGGGGCGATGACGGCCAAGGTCCAACCGCTGATCCGCCTGGCCCGGGCCGTGGAGGGCGGAGGGCGGGTCGAGGCGGCGGTGGCGGACCTGGACGCCCCGGAAGGGGAAGCCTCGCGCGACCTCCTGCCCGATAGCGCATTCCTGGCGAAGCTGAACGCGAGGCCGCGACGGGCGGGGGTCCCGTATCACATCCTCGCCGGGAGCGGGGGCTTCCTCACCAGGGCGGCGAGGGGACGGGTCGAGGCGAGGGTGGCTCTCGCGACGAAGGCCGGTGGGCTACTCGGAGGGATCTCGAAGGTCGCGGCCGGGACGGTCGCCGCCGGTCTCGACGAGATGACCGAAGGGACCGGCGACGGCTGCGTGGCGGTCGCCTCGACGAGGCTCGACGGCGTGACCGACCACGAGACGTTGCCGGTGGATCACGTCGAGCTCGGTGAGGGGCCCCCTGCTCTACCCCGATCCCGGCCCGGTGGCGTGCGAGCCGTTCGTTCTGCGGAGGCTCAAGGCGAGGTAAGCCGGTCGTGAGCCGGGCGGCAACGGCTCCGTCACGGGCCGCTCCGGGAGGAGCGGGAAGGGACTTGGGGGCGGGGCCGGGATCGGGTACTCTTTCCGGGTCCGGGAACGGACCGGCCGGCCACGACGCGCATCCCCCATCTTCCTCGGAGCGTCCGTCCCCATGTCGTCCATCTCTGATGCCCCCGAGGTCGCCCCCGGGCGATCCTCCGGCCTGCGATCGTTCCTCGATCATCCCCCGGGCCTCTATCCGCTCTTCTTCACGGAGATGTGGGAGCGGTTCAGCTTCTACACGATGATTGCCCTGCTCTCGCTCTACCTGAACGAGTACCACGGGTACTCCGAGGGCGAGGCGTCGAACGTGACGACCTGGTACAACTCCCTGGTGTACTTCACGCCGTTCCTGGGCGGCCTGATCGCCGACCGGGTGATCGGCTACACCCGGGCGATCCTCATCGGCGGCGTCCTGATGATGGCCGGGCACCTGCTCCTGGGGTTCGACCGGGCGAGCGACCCGACCCATCTCTGCCTGTTCGGGGCCCTGGCGTTGCTGATCGCCGGAAACGGCCTGTTCAAGCCGAATATCTCGACGCTGGTCGGCTCTCTGTACTCGCAGAACGACCCGAGGCGCGACCAGGGTTACACGATCTTCTACATGGGAATCAACATCGGCGCGTTCATCGCGCCCTTGTCGGCGAACCTCCTCCGTCGCAAGGGGGTGGACCTGGCGAAGGCGCTCGGGTTCTCGGCGTCTCCGGAGATCGGCTGGCACCTCGCGTTCGGATCGGCCGGGGTGGGGATGCTCGTGAGCGTCCTGATCTTCTGGTTCGTGAAGGGCCGGTTCCGCGACAGCGCCGCCCGGTTGAACGAGGCGCCGACCGACGATAAGCACGGCCTGGCCACGACCTCCACGCCCGAGGGAGATCGCGCGATCTTCATCGGCCAGTGGTTCAACATGGCGGCGGTGGTCGCGGCCCTGGCCTGGCTGTTCGTCGGCCCCCTCGTCCCCTGGCCCGAGGCGATCAAGACGGCCGCGCTCTGGCCCACGAACGTCGTCCACTTCGCCTACATCTGGCTGGCGATCGAGGCGATCACCATCGTGATCTTCCTCACCGGAGGGGATACGGTCTCGGCCAACGCGGCGAAGCTCAAGGCGGTCTTCGTGGTCGTGGCCCTGTTCTGGATGGCCTTCCATCAGAACTCGGTGACGCTCACCTTCTTCGCCCGGGACAACACCGCCACGTCGTGGGACGCCGAGACGTTCCAGGCGATCAACCCGATCTGCATCGTCCTGTTCAGCCCGTTGATGGTCATGCTCTGGTCCTGGCTGGAGAAGAAGAAGGCCGAGCCGTCGATGACGACGAAGATCATGCTCGGGATGCTCGTCACGGGCCTCGCCTACGTGGTGATGTATGGCGCCAGCCGGGCCGGCGGCGACACGGGCAAGGTCTCCGCCGCGTGGCTCACGGGGACTTACGTGATCTTGACCGTGGCCGAGCTGCTGGTCAGCCCGATCGGCCTGTCGCTGACGTCCAAGCTGGCGCCGCCGAAGTACAAGGCGTTGTGGATGGGGTTCTGGTTCACGGCCACGGCGATCGGCAACAAGCTCGTCCACGTGATCGGCCAGTACTGGAAGGTCTATCCGCCGAGCCAGCTCTTCCTGATCCTGGTGGGGTCGTCGATCGCGGCGGCGGCCGTGTTGTATGTCCTCCTGCTGATCCTCAAACTCGTCGGCCCCCGGAGCACGGCCGCCTGAAAGGGCGCCGGACGAACCATGCGAATCGCCCTCGGGATCACAATTGCACTCATGACCGCCTCCGCCGCGATGGCCGCCGGACGGCCGATGACCGTGGACGACCTCCTCGCCGTCAAGAGCGTGTCCGACCCCCAGCTCTCGCCCGACGGCAAGCTCGTCGCCTACGTCGTCTCGGCCGTGGACGTCGAGAAGAATAAATCGAATTCCGACCTCTGGCTCGTGCCGGTCGAAGGCGGCGAGCCGAAGCGCCTGACGACCTCTCCGGGGGCCGACAACCATCCCCGGTGGAGCCCCGACGGCAAGACGATCGCCTTCAACTCCGACCGCTCCGGCTCGACGCAAATCTGGCTGTTGCCGCTCGACGGCGGCGAGGCCCGGCCCCTCACGAAGCTGCCGATCGACGCCTCGGGGCCGATCTGGTCGCCCAAGGGGGACAAGATCGCCTTCGCCGCCGAGGTCTTCCCCGGCAAGTCCCCCGAGGAGACCGCGAAGATCGACAAGGAGAAGTCCGAGTCGAAGAGCAAGGCCCGGGTGTTCGACTCGCTGATGATCCGCCACTGGACGAGCTGGGACGAGGGGAAGAAGTCGCACATCTTCGTCTGCGACGCGAAGACGGGCGAGGCGACGGACCTGATGCCCGACCTGAAGGTGAATACGCCCCCGGGTCCGTTCGGCGGGTCGGAGGAGTACGCCTGGTCGCCCGACGGGACCGAGATCGCCTTCACGGCGGAGCCCCTCGAAAACCACGCGTGGTCCACGAATACCGATATTTACACGGTCCCGGCCTCGGGAGGGCCGAGGAAGAACGTGACCGAGGCCAACAAGGGGGCGGACGCGCAGCCTCAGTACCTGTTCGACGGCCGCCACCTCGCGTTCGTGAGCCAGGAGAGGGCCGGCTTCGAGGCCGATTCCTGGGTCGTGAAGGTCGCCGACCTGGACGATCGAAAGGGCCCGAAGCCCGCGGCCTTGACCGCGACGTGGGACCGGCCCGTCCAGTCCTTCCGGATCGAGGGCGCTCGGCCGCCCCTTCTCACGGCCGTGATCGACGACACGGGAGGGATGACGATCGCGTCCTCGGGGTTCACGGTCGTGAAGGACGGAGACTCGCTCAAGACGGCCCACGGTCCGGGCCTCCATCGGCTCGCGGCCGGAGGCGTGAACACCGCCTACGCCGGCCGGGCCGACGGCGACCGCCCCGTCTTCCTTCACGGCGACTCGGCCCACCCCAACGAGGTCTATACGATCAGTCGAGATCGAGCGAAACTCTCGCCACTGACCCACCACAATGACGATCTCCTCGCGAAACTCGACGTGAACCGGGCCGAGGGCTTCGCCTTCAAGGGATCGGGAGGCGACGAGGTCGCGGGCTGGTTGGTGAAGCCGCCGGGGTTCGACCCGTCGAAGAAATATCCCGTCCTCTTCCTGATCCACGGAGGCCCGCAAGGCGCCTGGCACGACGAATGGCATGCCCGATGGAATTATGGACTGTTCGCCGCGCCGGGATATGTCGTGGTGGCGATCAACCCGCGAGGATCGACCGGCTACGGCCAGAAGTTCACCGACGAGATCTCCACCGACTGGAACGGCAAGGTCTATGAAGACCTGATGACGGGCCTCGACTTCGCCCTGACGACCTACCCGTTCCTCGACAAAACGAAGATGGCGGCGGCGGGAGGATCGTTCGGCGGGTACATGGTCAACTGGATCGCCGGCCAGACCGACCGCTTCAAGGCGCTCGTCTCCCACGCCGGGATCTTCGACCTGACGAGCATGAACGTGACCACGGAGGAACTCTGGTTCTCGCAATGGGAGTTCGGCGGGATGCCGTGGGAGACGCCCGAGCGTCACCTCAAGCAGTCGCCGAGCACCTTCGCGAAGAACTTCAAGACACCGACCCTGGTGATCCACGGGGCCCTGGATTTCCGCGTGCCGGACGGCCAGGGTCTCGGCATGTTCACGGCGTTGCAACGGCTCGGCGTGCCCAGCCGCTACGTCTACTTCCCGGACGAGGGGCACTGGATCCTCAAGCCGGCCAACCGCAAGGTCTGGTGGGACGAGGTCCACGGCTGGCTCGCGAAGTACCTGAAGTGATCCCCAAAGGGAAGCGGACGGCGGCGATCTGGCGGCTCCGATGCCCCGTCTGCGGCGAGGGCCCGGTCTTCCGCGGCACCTGGGCGATGAACGAGCGATGCCCCCATTGCGGGCACGTCTTCGGCCGGGGGGAGCCGGGCTATTTCCTCGGGGCGATGTACTTCAGCTACGGGATCGGCGTCGTCCTGATCGGGGCGTTCGCGGGGATTTTGTACCTGGTTTTCCGCTCGTCGAAGCTCTGGCAACTCGTCCTGGCGGCGTGGGTGATCTTCCTGCCGCTGGTGCCGATCGTGTATCGTTATTCGCGGGTCCTCTGGCTCCACTTCGACCAGGTGATCGACTCGGACGACGGCGAAGGCCCGACCACGGGCGACACCCGATTGCCCTGAGGCGACCGATGCCGCTGCTCGACCACTTCCACCCGCCGATCTACCCGGTTCGCCACTGGGAGTCGCTCCACGCCGTTTGGTTGACGTCGATCATGGCCCGGCTCAACCAGGGCATCCTGCCGCCGAACTACTTCGCCGAGGCCCAGGTCCACGTGGGCAGTCGGTTCGAAGTGGATGTCGGGTCGTTCGAGGAGACGACGCAGGAATCTCTGGAGCTTCCGACCGGCGGAGGGACGGCCGTGGCCGTCGAGCCCCGGGTCTGGTTGGCGCCTCCGCCGGTGGGCACCCTCCCGGCCGTCTTCCCGGACAGCCTCGAAGGGCTGATCTACGCCGACGAGGGCGGGGCCATCCTCGCCGGGGCGATCGAGATGGTCAGCCCCGGCAACAAGGACCGAGCCGCGACCCGCGAGGCGTTCGTGGCCAAATGCGCGAGCTATCTCCAGCAGGGCGTGGGCGTGGTGATCGTCGATATCGTCACCAGCCGGCTGGCGAACCTCCACGAAGAGCTTTCGAACGCGCTGGGCGGCTCGTGCCCTCTGCCCAAGGGTTCGAACCTTTATGCGACCGCCTATCGGCCCGTTCGTCGGCCCGACACCGATCATCACGAGGTCTGGACGTACCCCCTGGCGCTCGGCGAGGCCCTGCCGATCGTCCCGTTGGCTCTCCGACGAGGGCCGATCGTCCCGGTGGACCTCGAATCGGCGTATCGCGAGGCTTGCCAACGGAGCCGCCTGGGATAAAGTCTCCACGCATCGGATGCAGGACCGCCCCCTCCCTCCACGAACGACCGGCGCCCCTTCGATGATGAACACGCCCCCCGGACTCCGACCGATCGCCGACGTGGCCCGAGACCTCGGGATCGCCCCCGATCACCTCGAACCGTTCGGCCGGGACAAGGCCAAGGTCCGCCTGGAGGCGATCGCCGCCGCCTCCGGTCGCCGAGAGGGCGGCAAGCTGATCCTCGTGTCGGCCGTGACGCCCACACCGGCCGGCGAGGGGAAGACCACGACGTCGATCGGCCTGGCCCAGGGCCTCCAACGGATCGGCAAATCGGCGTGCCTTGCCTTGAGGCAGCCGTCGATGGGTCCGGTCTTCGGCCGGAAGGGCGGGGCGACCGGCGGAGGGGCGAGCCGTCTGGAGCCGTCCGACACGATCAACCTCCAGTTCACGGGCGATTTCCACGCGATCACCGCCGCGCATAACCTCCTGGCCGCGGCGATCGACAACCGCCTCCACTTCGGCGATACCGAGCTCGACCCCCGGCACGTCGTCTGGAAGCGCGCCCTGGACATGAACGATCGCGCCTTGAGAAAGATCGTGATCGGCCTGGGGGGGCCGGGCCAGGGCGTGCCTCGGGAGTCGGGCTTCGACATCACGGCCGCCAGCGAGATCATGGCCATTCATGGACTCAGCGAGTCGCCGGGCGACCTCCGGGCGAGGATCGACCGGATCGTGGTCGGCTACGCGAAGGACGGCCGGCCCGTCCTGGCCGAGGAGATGAAGGTCTCGGGCTCGATGGCGGCGATTTTGAACGAGGCGATCTTGCCGAACCTGGTGCAGTCTCGCGAGGGGACGCCCGCATTCGTCCACGGGGGGCCGTTCGCGAACATCGCCCACGGCTGCAACTCGGTCCTCGCCACGAGGATGGCCCTGGCCCACGCCGATTATGCCGTCACGGAGGCCGGCTTCGCCTTCGACCTCGGCGCCGAGAAGTTCTTTGACATCAAGTGCCGAGGCGCGAACCTGAACCCGGCCGCCATCGTGATCGTGGCGACGGTTCGGGCCTTGAAGATGCACGGCGGGACGGCCCTGGAAGACCTGACGACGCCGGATGCGTCGGCCGTGGAAAAGGGGCTGGAGAACCTGGCCGCGCATCTCGACGCCGCCAAGCACTTCGACAAGCCCACGCTGGTGGCGATCAACCGTCGAGGCGAGGACACCGACGCCGAGCTCGCCGCGATCCACGCCTTCTGCCAGGCCCGAAACGTCCCCTCGGCCACGGCCGATGTTTACGGGCAAGGAGGCGCGGGGGCGATCGAGCTCGCCGAGAAGGTCGTCGAGGCCACCGAAGGCCCGATTTCGCCCTTCCGCCCGCTCTACTCGCTCGATCTGACGGCCGAGAAGAAGATCGAGGCGATCGCGAAGGGGATGTACGGGGCCGACGGGGTGGCGATCCTCCCGACGGCCCAGACGAAGCTCCGCAAGGCGAGGAAGATCGGCCTGGGCGGCTTGCCGATCTGCATGGCCAAGACCCAGGACTCGCTGTCGGACAACCCCAAGCTCCGGGGCCGGCCCAGGGGCTTCACGCTCACGGTCCGCGACGTGGAGATCGCCGCCGGGGCCGGATTCCTCGTGGCGTTGACCGGAGAGATCGTGCGGATGCCCGGGCTCCCCGAGCGACCGGCCGCCGAACGGATCTCGGTCGATGACTCGGGGACGATTCGAGGGTTGAGCTGACGTCGAAGGGCCGAACGCCGCAATCCGCTTGAGGGTCTTGAAGGGCTTGTCGGTGGTCGAGCGATCGAACCACCGGGTCGCCTCGGACGTACTCGATCGAAGGGGGCTGGGGGCGGGACGTCGGTCAAGGTTCCCGCGATGGCCCCCCCTGCCCTTCTTCGCCGAGGACCACCGATCATGAGACCCTCGCGACCGGCCGCCGCATCCCGAGGCATCACCCTGGTCGAGGTGGCCGTGGTGATGGGAGTCGTGCTGGTCCTTCTCCTGCTCGTGGCCATGGTCCTTCCCCGAGGCCGCGAGACGGCACGGTTGGTGGGCTGCAAGAAGAACCTGATGGAGATCGGCCAGGCCGTCGCCTATTACGACGGTGCCCAGGGGCATTTGCCGACCGTTCCCGCAATCGGCCAGGCGGGCGAGGCCCCGTTGCCGGCGATGCTGGGCTTGCTGGGACTGGGCGACTTCGGGCCGTTGAACGACCCGAAGCGGAAGGGGTTCGGGCGCCCGTCCGAGGCCCCTCCCGAACATTACATCTCGGCCTTCACCTGCCCGAGCGACCGCAGCGCCACCCGGGGCCGGTTCCCCGCGCCGGTCAGCTATCGGGCGAACGCCGGAGCGGACGCGGGCGGGGTGGACGGGCCGTTTGCTCCGGGGAAGGTCGTGAGCCTGAAGCAGGTCGAAGCGGCCGACGGCCAGGACTTCACCGCCGGGTTCGCCGAACGGCTCGTCGGCTCCGAATCGGGCGAGCCCGACCCGATTCGCGATTACCGGCTCGCCCGAGGCCCGGTGGGCGACGACGGCTGCCCCGACGATTCGGATTCCGCCTGGGGCCTGGACGCCGGGTCCTCCTGGGCGCGGGTCGGCTGGGCGTGGTCCGTGTACAATCACACGCTCCGGCCCAACGGCTCCCCTTCGTGCGTGGCCAGGGACGGCAAGACCGCCCGGATCGGGGCCTCCAGCGAGCACGAAGGGACGATCCACGTCCTGATGCTCGGCGGGTCGGTCCGGGCGTTCTCGCCGACCGTCGATCCCGGGGTCTGGCGGAAGTTTGGCGCGATCGACGACTCCGGAAGGCTCAAGGCTTCGCCTTGACCGCGGCCGGCTTCGGCATCCGGACGAGTTCCACGGCCTCGATGTTGCGGACCCAGCGGACGCGCATCGGGTCGCCCGGGATCAGGAGCTTGACCGGCCCCTGGTCCTTGTCCAGAGGCTTGCCGTTGCGTTCGAGGGCGAGAACGTACCGCTCCCCCGAGTCGTCCATCGCCACGGAGGCGGCCGAGACGGCGGCCTGGTAGCCGTCGGTCCCCCGGATGATCAGGACGGCGTCGGACAGGGCGCGGAGGTCGCTCATGGCGGGCTTCGGCCCCTTCCACTGGTCCTCCAGGAGCGTGCGGAGCGGGACTCCTCGATACGAGGCCTCGCCGTCTCGCTCCTGGACCTTGATCTCGACTTTCTTCTCGATCTTCGCGAGGGCGGCGGGGTCGAACTTCAAGGGTTCGACCTGCGCGGGGGCGTCGGCCGAGAGCAGGGCCAGGGTCATCGCGAAGGCGATCATCAGCGGTTCCTTTCGCAGGGAGACAACGGGGTGGACAGGGGGATTGGGCTCGGCCTACGATCGTAGCCGCTCCGGCCCGAGGGCGGGGAGTGCCTCGGAGTGCTGAGCGTGGTTGGTGCGTTTCATGCACCCTCGATTGGTTCCCTGGAGGCGGGGATGGGACGACGACCGGCGTTGATCTTTGATTTTGGGAATGTGATTGCCCATTTCGATTTCTCGATCGCCGGGGCCCGACTGGGCGAGCCTCTGGGCATGGCGGGATCGGCGTTCATTGAGCATGTTCGTGCGCTGGGACTTGCTCAAGTCCTCCGAAAGTTGGAGAGCGGCCAGATCACGGGGGAGGTCTTCAGTCGCGCGGTCCTGGATATGGCCGGGCTGGACCTTTCTCACGAGCAGTTTGTTGCCGCCTGGGTGGATATCTTCTCGTTGAACGAGCCGGTGGCCCGCTTGATCCGGGGGTTGAAGGCGAAGGGGTACCCGTTGGTGCTCGGGTCGAACACCAATGACCTCCACTTCACGTTCTTCCGGGAGAAGTTCGCCGAGGCCCTGTCGCCGTTCGATCGCCTGGTGGTTTCGTTCGAGGTCGGCCACGTCAAGCCCGCGAGGGAGTTCTACCTCGCCTGCGCCGAGGCTGCCGAGGTTCCTCACGGGGATTGCGTCTTCATCGACGACATGGAGGAAAACGTGGAAGGGGCCCGCGCCGCGGGCCTGGGAGCGGTCCACTATCGCGACCTGCCGTCGTTGCGGGCGGATCTCCTGGCACTCGGCGTCGAATTGCCGGACGACCACCAAGAATCCTGGGCGGCTCGGTAGCCAATCCCTTCGGAGCATCGAAACGAGTAGGTCCGACTTCAGTCGGGCCTCCAAGAATCCCCTTTTTTGTAGGCCCGACTGAAGTCGGACCTACTCGTTTCGTCATTTTCAATGGGGTTTTCTACCGAGCAATCCTGGGCACTTCGGGGCACCGGCTCCTCTCGCGGTCGAGAGGAGCCGGTCCCCCAATTGTGCCCAGGATTCTTAAGGCCGGGGCGACCGGAGGGGTCGCCCGGGCCGTCGGAGTCGCGATGATTTCGCGGGACGCTTCGCGCCCGGCTCAGGCTCAGCGGAGGATCGGCTGGTAGACGCCGGACATGCTCACGACGTTGCTCGTCTGCGCGACCGCGAGGATTTGATTGATCGGGAGGAGTCCTTCGACCGTCCCGGTCGTCGCGTCGATGTTCTGGACCTGCATCCCCAGCGCCTCGAGCTGGGCGGCGAAGGCGTTCGGGTCGCCCGAGGACCGGAGGTCCACGCCCACGGAGCTTCCGACCACTTCCAGGCGGCTGCTGGCCGAGGCGATCGACGAGGAGCCGGTGGACTGGAGGTACAGGCTGGCGAGATCCTGCCCGGCCTTGGCGAGCGGCCCGTTCTTGAGGTCGGTCAGGTCGCTGGAAGTCGGCACGAAGGATGACCCTGCGGGAGTGGAGGAGGAGGCCGAATCGAGCGAGGAGGCGGTGGTCGAGGAGGTCAAGACGGTGGTGGCGGCCGGGGTGGTGGAAGTGGTCGTGGCGGCGGTCGTGGTCGGGCTGGTGGTCGGGGTCGTGGTCGGGGTCGTGCTCGGGCTGGTGGTCGGGGTCGAGGCGGCGGTCGGCCTCAGGGCGGCGAAGTGGGCGGCGTGGGCCTGCTGGCGGGCCGCCGTCAGGGCGAGCTGGTGAGCGTGGCGGGCCTGGGTGGCCTCCAGGCGATGCTCGCGCTGAGCCAGGGCCTTTTCGTGGGCGCGTTCGACGGCCTGCTGATGGGCCTCGACGACCGCCTCATGATGGGCCGCCACCGCGGCGGCCGACGGCATCACGCGCTCATCGAGTCCTTCGAGGCCGGGGCGGAGCTGACGATCGGTGCGGTGGAGGCGAGTCATCGGGCCACTCCTTGTCGCAGAACAGGACGGTGAGGCCGAGAAGTTTCCTCGGGCGAGGTCCCGCGCCGGGGACACAATCCCTCAAGGGCGCGAACATCGTTAGATGCGAGAGCATAAGGCAATCGGCGTGCCAAGATTCCCGGGGCTTGCCGGGGTCGGTCCGTCCGTGAGATCGTGGTCGGGGGCCGGCCGGCCCGCCCGATGGGTTCGTCCCAGGCGGCAGGGATCGCGCAACCGGAGGGTCCACCGAGGTTTTCCCGGGCAGGCCGGTTGACATCGCCGCCCCAGGGGCGAAATTGGACTCGATGCACGGATCGCGCCCCGCGCCGAAAGGGAATTCGCCGACCCACCTCGCTGCCCTTCCCGCTCCGTCTCGAATTTCCCTTCGGATTCCGCTTGACTGCGACCTGACCGCCCGTAATGATTGAGTGCATGCATGGAGCCAATCATCCTTGGTATCCATTCCCGGGCCGTTCCCGTCGTCGTACTCGTCCCTGAGAGGGAGGGGCGTCGAGGGGCCAGTCCGGGCCTGGGCCGGAGGTCGATGGCCGACGATCGCGATGCCCCGGGGTCGGGGCGGCCTCTCGGCGGAGGTCTGTCGAGGTCAGGTCGAGCACGATGAGGCGCCGATTCGGGATGGCTTGATTTTTCGAGAGAGAAGAGATCACCCTCGTCCTTCTGAGATGGCCCCGGCCCCCGCCGGGGCGGGCCTCGGGGCGGGGCTAACCGGGGAGCCTGTCGATGGGCAGCTTCAATGACAAGGGACGGGACCGCCGCTCGCCTCGGCGACGAGGCCCGAACGATCGCGATCGACGGCGGCAGGCCCTCCCCATCCTCGAGCCGCTCGAGAACCGCCGGTTGCTGGCGGCTCCGGGCTACGGTCCGCCGACGTGGGTGCCCACCACCACCAACATCGCCGACGTCAAGAACGGGCCCCTGGCCAAGGCCGGGCAGGACCTGATCTCGCTGTATCAGGAGTATCAGACCTACCTGGCCAACGACGGCGTGGCCGGTCAGTTCCACTCCAAGCAGGCCGGGCGCCTGGAGATCCAGGGCACCAACGTCGGCGTGGACGTGAACGTCTACGGCGACCTGAACGCCTACGCCCTGGCGGCGGCCCGCCTGGGGATGAAGATCGGCGCCATCGACACGGCGACCGGGATCGTCGAGGGCGTCGTCCCGATCGCGCAGCTGCCGGCCCTGGTGAACGTGGCCGGGACCGTCGGCGTGGCGCCGATCTACATGCCGTTCACGCACTCCGTCGGCTCGGCGACCGACCAGGGCGAGGCGGTCATGCAGGCCAACACGGCCAAGACGACCTACGGGGTCGACGGCACGGGCCAGACCGTCGGCGTCCTGTCGGACTCGGTCAGCCAGGTCGGCGGAGGGATCGCCGACTCGGTGAAGACCGGCGACCTGCCGGCGGGCGTGACGGTCCTCCAGGACGGCCCGGCCGGCTCGACCGACGAAGGCCGGGCGATGCTGGAGGAGGTCCACGACATCGCCCCGGGGGCCAAGCTCCAGTTCACCACGGCCGACGGCGGCGAGGTCGCCTTCGCCAACGGCATCCGCTCGCTGGCCTCGGCCGGCTCGACGATCATCGCCGACGACATCGGCTATCCCACCGAGCCGTTCTTCCAGGACGGCGTGGTCTCCCAGGCCGTGGACCAGGTGGCCGCGCAGAACATCACCTACCTGAGCGCCGCGGGCAACACGGCCGACAGCGGCTACCAGTCGGTGTTCCGGGGGGCCAACGGCACGGTCACCGGCGTCGGCTCGGGCCGGTTCATGAACTTCGATCCCAACGGCGGGACGGCGTTGACCATCGGGATCAACGTCTACCGGCCCAGCCAGATCACGTTCATGTACGACAACCCGTTCTACACCACCAACGGGGTGACCTCGGACCTGGACATCTACGTCCTGGACGCGAACAACAACGTGGTGGCGTCGGGGACGACCAATAACATCGCCACGCAGACCCCCTTCGAGATCCTCCAGCCGGTGCAGCCGGGCCTGTACAAGGTGGCGATCAAGGTCAACGCGGGCAGCCCGGACGTCGGCCGCGTGGCCTTCTACGAGCCGGGGGACGGCGGGTTCTCGGTGGACCACCAGTACGGCTTCGCCGGGGGGACGAACTACCCGACGACCAACGGCCACCCGACGGCGAACGGGGCCCTGGGGATCGGGGCGGTCCCCTGGTTCAACGCGCCCCCGTTCGACACCCTGCCGAGCTACTCCAACGAGCCGTTCAGCTCGTTCGGTCCTTCCGAGATCGTCTTCAGCCCGACCGGGGCGCCCCTGGGGACGACCCAGGTCCGGCAGAAGCCCGACGTCTCCGGCCCCGACGGGATCGACACCAGCTTCTTCCCGGTCCCGGCGGCCCAGAACACGCTCTCGACGCTGAATCCGCCGTTCCCGCAGTCCTCGGCGCCTCCGTACCCCGGGGAGCCGGCGACGGTCACCGGCGAGCAGGCCACGACGACGGAGCTGGACGGCAACGCGCTGCCGAACTTCTTCGGCACCTCCGCCGCGACGCCCAACGTCGCGGGGGTCGTGGCCCTGATGAGGCAGTTCTCGCCCTCCACGACCAACGCGGACATCTCCTCGGCCCTGAAGTCCACGACGATCCCCCTGGACGGCACCCCGGCCGGGTCGTGGGGGGCGCAGTCCGGCTACGGGCTGGTCCAGGCGACCCGGGCGATCGCCGCTTTGGACACCTTCCACGTCACGGCGACCGACCCGCCGAACCTCTACGCCGAGACCTCGGCCCCCAGCCAGATCGTCTTCGCCTTCAACGGCGCCGTGGACCCCGGGACGCTCCAGCCGGGCGACCTGACCTTCCTCGGCACCCCGGCCGGGGTGACCGTCACGGTCGGCCAGCCCTACCTCGACCCGGCCAACAACAACGTCGTCCACTTCCCCCTGACCTACAACATCGCCGCCGGCGCCAAGGCCAACGGCGGCTACTACTACCAGCTCAACGCCAAGTCGATCACCTCGGCCGCGAACAAGTCCGTCGCCCTGTATAGCGGGGCCTTCGGGATCGCCGACACGATCGCGCCGAAGGTCACCAACGTCACGATCAACGGCCGGTACATCAACATCCAGTTCAGCGAGGCGATGAACCCGGCGACGATCAACAAGACCGACATCTACCTGGAGAGGACCGGTTCCTCGGGCGTCTTCGGCAGCCCGACGAACGTGAACCTGAACCTCGACCCCCGGGCGATCGTCGCCTACAACGCGGCCACGAACACCGCGGTCCTGGACCTCAGCCAGCTCGACCAGTCCGAGCTGCCGACGGACCATTACGCCCTGATCGTCACCGACGCGACGACCGACGTGGTGGGCAACCGGCTCGACGGCGAGTTCTCCGGCCTGTTCCCCTCGGGCAACGGCGTGGAGGGCGGGAACTTCGTCGATGACCTGGGCGTCCGCACGCTGACTCCCCCCCAGATCCTCAGCCTCCAGCTCGCCCCGGCGTACGACAGCGGGATCAAGGGGGACCAGAACACCAACAACCAGCTCCCGGCGTTCGTCGGCCAGGTCCAGGCGAACTTCCCCGGGACGGCCGGCGGCCTGACCGTCGTGGCCGAGTTCAACGCGCTCCACCAGGGGACCTTCGACCTGGCCCAGGGGGCCGGCGGCCGGGGGTTCACCGGCAACTTCGACGTCCAGGTGACGACCGACGCCCAGGGCCGGTTCGCCTTCGTCGCCCCGACGGCCCTGCCCAACGGCTTCCAGACCGTCCGGGTGGTGGTCGTCGGCGCCAGCGATTCGCCCCCCCTGCCCGGCCTCTCCTCGCTCCTGGAGAACTCGTTCCGGATCGTCACGAACAGCCCCCTGATCACGACCGACGGCTCGTCGATCCAGCAGGGCCAGAAGGTCCCGACGCTGACCAACGTGACGCTCGACGTGCTCGACCCGGTCCTCCCCTCGGACCTGGGCAACCCCCTGGCGGTGCCCACGCAGTTCTCCGTGCCCGCGCTGGACCCGGCCACGGCGGACAACATCAGCAACTACTCGCTGGTGAACCTCGGCTCGGATAACGCGATCGGCGGGACCACGTCCGACACCGCCGACAAGGACTATTCGAGCTACATCACGTCGGCGAACTTCGTGACGACCGGGCAGAGGACCGCGACGAACGACCCGTTCCTGGGCCAGATCAACCTGACGTTCGCCCCGGGCCTGCCCGCGGGGCGCTACCTGGTGATCGCCCACCGTCCTCAGCCGGGCTACCAGGGGATCACCGACGCGGCCGGCAACCAGATCGACGCCGACCTGAACACCCCGGGCGCCCAGGACTTCGTCCTCGTCGTGGACGTGAACCCAACGCCCGCCTACATCACCGGCTTCTACGCGGTGACGCCCGACAGCCTGGGCGGGGCGCCGACGCTGACCGGCCCCAAGTCGTACTACGAGATCCCGGTGCCCGGCAACACGCCCCGGGCCGTCGCCCCGCCGAACCAGTTCTACATCGACTTCTCCAGCCCGTTGAACACGGCGGCGGACTACACCAACGACGTCGAGCTGATCCGCTCGGCCAACTCCCCCACGGCCGCCTCCGACGGCGACTTCGGGACCGACCCGACCTACACCAGCGGAGTGGGCTACACCCGCGTCCCGGGCGTCACGGTCACCCTCGTCAACTCGATCCTGGGCGCCACCTTCGGGACGCCCGGGTACAAGAACCGGCTGGTCGTCTCGATCGCGCCGGGGACGAGCCTCCCGGCCGACCACTATCGGTTCTTCATCCCCAATGCGGTCCTGTCCAACGGTCAGGACACGAGGATCTTCGACCAGTTCGGCAACCAGCTCGACGGCGAGTTCCTCGGGACGCCCAGCATCTCGGGCAACGGGACGTATGAGGACCTGCTGCCGACCGGGCAGTACCGGCCCGACGACCTCTCGGGCGACGGGACGCCGGGCGGCTCGTTCGAGACGGGCTTCATCGTCGTGCCCAACGGCAACATCATCTATGCCCGGCCGGACTACGTGGACGACCCGTTCCTGACCTCCGACGACCCCGACGGCAGCCTCGCCCACCCCTACCCCGTCCTGGCGCCGGAGGCCGTGGCCAACGCGGCCAACGGCGGCGACCTGAACAGCGTGGCGAACTTCGGGACCGGGTTCAACTCGGTGTACGACCGCTCGGGCAACGGCCACTTCGACCGCTCGGCCCTGTACGCGGCCGACGTGCTCTCGGCCAAGGGCCCCGTGGTGGTCGTCGCCCTCCCGGCGCTGAACGACAAGAGCAAGACGTTCGTCCTCCAGGCCCCCTCGGGCAGCAACCCGGTGGCCAACGACGGCTCGGCGACCGTCCCGTTCAACACCGACCTGGTGTTCGCCCCGGGGTCGGTGCTGAAGCTGAGCAACGCGGCCCTGTTCGTCCAGAACCAGGGCAGCTCGATCCAGGTGATCGGCGGGCCGAACCCGGCCGATCAGGTCGTCTTCACCTCGTACGCCGACGATTCGGTCGGCGGCGACACCAACGGAGACGGCGCCGACAGCTCGCCCCTGGGCGGCGACTGGGGCGGGATCGTCCTGAGGAACTTCGACGACACCTCCAACGGAGGCCGTCCGATCCCCGAGGCCCCGGGCCCCGTCGATCCCCTGAGGAATCACCTGGGCGTCTCGGGCGAGGACGACGCGCTGTCGTACTTCAACTTCGCGCAGGTCAAGTACGCCGGAGGGGCGGTCCCGCAGACGATCGGGTTCCGGTTCGACGCGATCACCAACTTCAACTCGCGGCCGGCGATCTCGAACATCGTCATCTCGCAGACCGGCGGGACGAACTCGCCCCAGGGCGCGATCTCCGGCGACGTGGACTCGTTCCGCGAGGACAACCTCGCCCGGGGCATCCTGGTCCGCCGAGCCACCCTGATCAACAACAGCCTCAACGGCATCTACGTCCGGGCCGAGCTGACCGGAGTGGCCGAGCCGACCGACGCGATGACCTACCCGGATAACCCGATCACCCTGGGCGGCCAGCAGAACTACTCGTTCTTCGCCCCGGTCCCCTACGTCCTGGTGGCCCGCCTCGTCCTCGGCGAGACGCTCCAGCAAGACACCAACGGCAAGACCGTCGCGAACACCGACCGCTACTATTTCCAGCCCGGCACGGTCTTCAAGTTCCAGAGGGGCGCGGGGATCGACGTCAACAACCCGGGCGCCAGCCTCAACATCGGCGACCGGACGTACATCAACGAGTTCGACGCCAACCCCAACCTCGCGCCGACCGACGCCGGCTTCAAGGCCCCGACCGTCGGCGACGCCCAGGTGGTCTTCACCTCCCTGTTCGACGACAACGCCACGACCTCGTATACCGACCCGAACACCGGCGTGGCCTCGACGATCGTGGCGCCGATCGACACGGACAACGGCGGGGCGGTGAACCTGCCGACGCCCGGCAACGTGCCGGCCCTGGCCCGCTGGGGCGGCATCGCGATCATCTCCGGGGCGATCTCCGTGATCGACGAGGCGGACTTCCGCTACGGGGGCGGCTCGGTCAACTCGGCCAACGGGACGATCCCCCAGCGCGACGTCCTGGACTTCGAGCAACCCGGAGGAGGCCAGCTCACCGGGACCGGGGCGGGCGGGCAAATCGGCCTCACGCTCTTCGGCCAGCAGATCATCAAGGCCCTGGGCACCACGGCCTACACCACGAACAACACGTTCGAGGACAACGCCCAGGCGCCGATGTCGATCGACCCCAACGGCCTGCTCGCCGCCGACCCGCTCCGCCCGCTCAAGTCGGGCAACCCGTTCTTCCGCGGCAACGTCTTCCTCCGCAACGACCTCAACGGCCTGGAGGTCCTGCCGAGGTTCCAGGGCGTGACCGGCTACAACCCCAATCTGCGGGTGGACTCGGTCTGGGACGACACCGACCTGACCTACATCCTCCGCGGCACGATCAGCCTGGCGGGCGCCGAAATCCGCAACATGTACCCCACGCCGGACTCCACCCAGTTCACCGACGAGCTGAAGCCGGCGATCACCCTGACGATCGAGTCCAGCCTGCCCGGGACGCTCCTGGCCAACGGCCAGACCATCGGCCTGCCCGGCGAGTCGAACATCGTCAAGCTCCTGAACACCACGGCGCCGGTGGGCGACGGCGTCAACGGCGGCCAGGGGATCACCTCCGACGAGCAGGGCGGGGCCGGGTTCCTCGTCGGCGTGGACGACACGGTCGACCCGCCGGCCGACCCCTTGACCGACCCCGGCTTCTTCAGCCAGATCCGCATCCTCGGCATCGGCGGCAACGCGACGACCGGCCAGCAGAGGGTGCCGGTGATCATCACCTCGCTCCACGACAACACCGTGGGGAGGACCGTCCGGGGCGTGGACCAGTACGCCGCCATGTTCGGCAACTCCACCGCCCCGGCCGCGGGCGACGGCGGCGTGATCGAGTTCGGCGCCAACTCGCTGTCGGACTACAACCTGCTCGACCCCCGGGACGGCAGCCTGATCGACAACGCCGACATCAAGTACATCACCCGGGTCGAGCAGCAGGGCGGCGGCTGGGTCTACACCAACACGGGGAACAACCGGGTCGACAAGATCGGCAACACGCCCGCCACTCAGTTCAACACGGCCAAGGCGATGACGATCTCCGACTCGAACTTCTCGAACTTCAGCCAGGTCGGGTTCATCGCCCACCCCTCCGGCGCCACCCAGATCGACCTGCTGGCCGCGCCGGTGGGCACCTTCCAGCTCCCGGCCCGGGATACGATCCTCCACGGCCAGCCGACGCTCACCTACTTCGTCAACGACACGTTCTCGAACATGCCGGTGGGCGTGAGGATCAACGCCGACGGCGGCGCGGACCTCAACGGCCAGACGCCCTCCGAGGCCGTCTTCCTCAACAACACGTTCTACAACGACCCGGTGTCCGTCCACCTCGACGCGCCGATCGCCACCGGGCTGAACAACTTCTCGCATAACAACGTCCTGTTCATGGACAACATCTTCGCCAACTCCTCGACCGCGGCGATCCAGATCGTCGGCCAGGACTACGGCAGCCAGGGCCAGTACAACTTCTTCAGCGGGGACACCACCGACGTCTCGCTGACCAGCGACTCCGGCTTCTCCAACAACGAGCCGGTCACCGGCAACCCCGCGTTCCTCGACGCGGCCAACGGCAACTTCCAGCTCCTGCCCAACTCCGACGCGATCGACGCCTCGAGGTCGGAGCTCGGGCCGACGAACCTCGGCCTGTCGCTCCTGCCGATCGCCGACCAGCAGCTCAACTCCACCGGGGGCGTCCGCAACGCCACCGGCCGGACGAACTTCTCCGGCGGCCTCCGCGACGTCTCCAAGCCCGGCGACATCGTCACCCTGCCCGGCTATCCGCTCCACTTCAACGACGGGGCCGGCAACTTCTACGACCAGTGGGTCCCGGCCATCGCCGGGACGCCCGGCGCCATCCCCGGGCCGACGACCAACGCCGGCGGCGTGTTCAGCTACACCCCGATCACCGGCGAGCGCGACCAGGCCGGCTACCTCCGCGTCGACGACCCGAACGTGGCCAACGTCGGGTTCGGCAGCCGGCCGTTCTTCGACATCGGGGCGTATGAATACGTCCAGCTCAACCCGCCCCACATCACCAACGTGATCGCCACCCTGCCCAACCCGGCCGTCCCGGGCGGCGAGGCCGACACCCTGATCTACACCGCCGGCCAGGTCCTCGGCACGAACCAGACGCCCGACCAGCTCGTGCTCTTCTTCGACCAGAGGCTGGACCCGACGACCGTCAACAACATGACGATCCTGCTCCAGGCCTCCGGCGGCGACGGGATCTTCGACAACGGCAACGACAAGTTCATCTCGCTCTCGGGCAAGCTGGTCTACGACCCGGTGGCCAAGACGATCACCATCAACCTGGCCAGCAGCAACCTGACCCTGGCCAACGACACCTATCGCCTGATCGTCTACGGCTCGGGCTCCAACGTGATCCGCAATCCCCAGGGCCTCGCCCTGGACGGCGAGAACACCGTCGGCGACCAGCCGAACCAG
This sequence comes from uncultured Planctomycetota bacterium, assembly GCA_963737655.1. Lineage (GTDB taxonomy): Bacteria > Planctomycetota > Planctomycetia > Isosphaerales > Isosphaeraceae > JAQGHR01. The sequence goes on from CAVTTN010000002.1 coordinate 2,423,732, forward strand.
CCGACCCTGCCGCTGCCCTCCGGCGACGGCTTCCCCGGCGGCAACTTCTTCCTGACCTTCACGGTGGACAATCATCCCCCGGCGATCGTCGGGGGGACGTTCAACCTCGCCCCGTCCAGCGATACCGGCATCGGCGGCGACCGGATCACCGACCAGAACCGCCCGAACTTCGTCGGCCGGATCACCGACGTCGCCCCGCCGGTCAACCCCCTGCTGAACGAGACGGTGTATATCGACGTCTCGACCAAGGGGAACGGCGTCTTCGACCGCCTCGGCGTGGCCGTGGGCAAGACCGACGCCCTCGGCAACTTCATCGCCACCTACGTGCCGGGCCAGGCCCCCCTGCCCGACTCGGCCTATAGCGTCGGGCCCGACGGCATCCTCGGCACGGCCGACGACTCGGGGTACTCCGTGGCCCGGGTCCGCATCGTGGACCAGAGCGGCAACGTCTCCAGCCTCAGCGACGCCAACGCCCTGCTGTCGTTCGTCGTCGATACGACCGGCCCGAGGGTCACCGGCAGCTCTCCCCTGCCGAACTCCCAGCCGCCGGTGACCGCCGGGACGATCCCGGTGGCCCTGGTCGTCAGCGAGAACATCAACCCGGCGACCTTCACGGCGCAGTCGGTCAAGGTGACCCGCTCCGGGCCCGACGGGGTCCTCGGCACGGCCGACGACGTCTCGGTGGCCGTCGATCCGGCGAGCTTCTCGATCGAGAACCTGCACTCGACCAGCGGCTCGGAGATCCTCCACTTCAACATCATCGGGGCCACGGCCAGCGACCTCTACCAGGTCACCCTCCTGGGCACCGGCACCTCCGCGGTCCAGGACATCGCCGGCAACGACCTCGACGGCGAGTTCGGCGGGACGTTCCCCAGCGGCAACGGCACGCCGGGCGGGGACTTCAACCTCACGTTCATCGTCTACAACCCGGCCAGCACCCACCTGATCTTCGTCGGCCAGACCGCGACCACGCCGACGGCCACCCCGGGCACCCGCGCCAACCCGTACCCGACGATCACCGCCGGCATGAACGCCGCCAACCCCGGCGACATCGTGGCCGTCCTGCCCGGCGTGTACACCGAGAACGTGACCCTGAAGTCGCTCGTCCGCCTGCTCTCGGCCGACAACTCCAGCACCGACTCCCATTTCGTCCCCGGCCTGGCCCTGCAGACCGTCATCCGCGCCCCGGCCAACAACGGGGCGCCGACCACGACGGTGACCGGGACGAACCTCTACAGCATCCCGGCCCTCTCGACCGAGATCGCCGGCTTCACCATCGCCAGCCCGCTCAACGGCGACACCGCCCACGGCCCGATCCTCGACGGCTCGGTCGGCCTGCTCCTGAGCAACTCCGACGTCCTGGTGGACAAGAACTACTTCGTCGACAGCTACATCGGCGCGGGCGTGGGCTTCAACGGGGCCAACGCCGCGGCCCCTCGCTTCGAGAGCGACGGGTTCATCGGCAACATCACGGGCCTGGTCGTCAACGCCGGGGCCACCACGTCGTTCCGCAACAACCAGGACGTGGAGATCGCCAACAACGACTTCGCGTTCAACACGTACGGCTACTTCCAGATCACCACGGCGACGACCGGGCCGATCCTGGCCGACGTCGTCAACAACATCTTCTGGCAGAACGCCGACCGCTCGGGATTCCGCAACGGCACGGCGATCCTCACCAACGTCCCGGGCCGGATGACGGTCCAGTACAACCTGTTCTCCGGCAACGGCCCGAGCGATTCCAGCCCGGCCGACGACACGGTGAACGTGGGCGGCGGGTTCGACCCGACGGTGCTGGGCACCACGCCCGACGCCTTCGGCAACATCACCGGGGCCCCGGCCTTCGCCCTGCCCGTGGACCCCAGGCCCGACGGCGACGGCCCCGGCAACTTCTTCCTCGCCGCCAACTACGACCTGACCGCCTCCTCGGCGGCCATCGACGAGGCCCTGAACGCGGACGCACCGATCGTGGACTTCCGCTATCGAGGCCGGATCGCCATCCCGGGCCACGGCCGCACGGGCACCGGCCCGGCGGACATCGGGGCGTTCGAGTACCTCGGCACCTACGGCGTCGGCTCCGGGACGGCCTTCAATGCCAGCTCGGTCCGGGTGATCGGCCCTCCGGGCGTGCCCAACCAGTCGGCCTCGTCCGGCTCGTCCTCGTCCGGCGGGACGACCAGCTCGGGCGGGACCGGGACGACCAGCGGCGCGGGCACGACCTCCGGCGGGACGACCAGCTCGGGCGGGACCACCACGGCCGGGGGACGAGGGCCGACCACGACGACCTCGCCCACCACGACAACCCCCAAGGTGGGCAAGAAGAAGGCCAAGGTGGTCAAGCACAAGGTCGCCAAGAAGAAGCCCAGCGGACCCCTCGGCCTGATCAGCAAGTTCCACAAGAAGCACTGAGGCCCCCGGCCTCGGTGATCCGATCCGAGCCGGCCTTCCGGGGCGGCCTTTCCCAGACCGGGGAAGGCCGCCCCGGGCCGTTTTGTCGGGCGGGTAGCGAGGCCCGGATCGCCCGGGTAGGATGGCCAGGGCCCCCGAACGGGCCCTCTCGCCGACTCCCGGGCGAACGTCCAGGACGATTCCGAAATGAACACGATCGATTACATCTATCGATTCGATCCCAAGAACCCGAGCATGAAGCCGCCGCCCCCCGATGCCGAGGCGGCCCGCAAGACCCTGGAGGCGGGCAACCGGATGTTCTCCCGGTGGATGGAGTCGTGCCGGACCGGCACCTTCTCCCAGGGCGAGCCGAGGTACGTGGTCCAGTGCAACGGCCTGGAAGTCGGCATGAACCGCACTCATGGATCGGTCCCCAAGCAGTCGCCGTTCGCCGTGGTGGTCGGATGCTCCGATGCCCGGGTCCCCACCGAGATGCTCTTTGGCCAGGGGTTCAATGACCTGTTCGTGATCCGGGTGGCCGGCAACGTGATGGGCGACGTCTGCCAGGGATCGATCGACTTCGCCCTGAACGCCCTGAGCGAGAGCGTGAAGGTCGTGGTGATGCTCGGCCACAGCGGATGCGGGGCCGTCACCGCGGCCGTCGATTCGTACCTGATGCCCCTGAAGTTCTGGTCCAAGTCCACCACGCCGATGCTCCGGAACATCCAGGAGAAGATCTTCGTCGCCGTCCGCGAGGCGGCCAACGGGATCGAGGACGCCTGGGGGCCGAGGCGCGAGAGGTTCCAGGTTACCGCGATGTCCTGATCGATGTCGGCGTGGCCGTGAATGCGGCCCAGGCGGCCTTCGACCTCCGGCAGGAAGTCGAGAGGGCGGCGAAGTGGGAGATCGAGGTCCTCCACGGCGTCTTCAACCTCCACAATCACCAGGTCAGCATGCCGCCCAACCCGATGGCCCCGGTCGCCGACGAGAACGTCCGCCTCGAGTACGCGCCGACCAATCCGCGAGACTTCCGGGCCCTGGCCGTCCGGATGGCCGAGATGCTCCGGCCCGAGTCGATCGGAGGGGCGCCGGCGGTCCCGATCTCCCCGCTCGCGCCCTCGCCCGAGCGAGTCCCGGCCAATGGTCCGGCGACGGGTTGAGGGCGTCCTCGGAGTGCGGAGCGCGGAGTGCGGATTCGGAGAGGGAGACGGAGACGGTGGGCGGGTTTCTCCCGCCTCTTGTTGGTGCATTTCATGCACCCTAAATTGGGGTTCCCATGAGCGTCGAGGCGAGCGGTTCGGGGGCGGTGGGTCGTCCTCGGTGGCGAGGGACCCTGGGCTGGGTCTGGACCGCTTTTGGTCCGTTCCTGGGCCTGGTCCTGATCTCCGGCCTCTTCATCGGGCTGACCCGCGACTCCGGGACGTTCCTCACCGCGTATACCTGGCGGACGATCGCCGTTCAGACGGTCGTCGTGGGGATCGCCGCGCTGGGGATGACGGCCGTGATGATCTCCGGGGGGATCGATCTGTCGGTCGGTTCGGTCGTGGCGCTGGTCACGGTGATCGTGGCCTCGGCCGCCTCGGGCTTCGACCTGATGTTGCCGTTTCGCTCGGCGCCGGTCCATGTTCCGGCGATCCCGGTGGTGCTGGCGATGCTCGTGGGGGTGATGGCCGGCGGGCTTTGCGGGTTGATGAACGGCGGGCTGATCACCCGGTTGGGGGTGGTGCCGTTCATCATCACTCTGGGTAGCCTGAAGGTCTTCCGCGGGATGGCGAAATGGCTGTCGGGGAGCACGCAAGTGTATGTGCCCGAGGCCGTGAAGCCGCGATGGATGGAGGGCGTACTCGCCGCCCAGCCCGATCCCCGGTGGCTGGTCGTCGCCCCGGGGGTCTGGGTCTTGCTCGGTTTGAGCGTTTTGCTCGCCTTGACCCTCAAATACAGCGTCCTGGGCCGTTATCTCTATGCGGTCGGTTCGAGCGAGCCGACGGCCCGGCTGTGCGGGATCGACGTGCCGGGCGTGAAGCTCGCGGTGTACGGCCTGGCGGGACTGGCCACGGGTTTGGCGGGCGTCATGCAGTTCCTGTTCATGAACGGCGAAGGGGACCCCGTGGCGGCCGACGGCCTGGAGCTCCAGGTGATCGCCGCCGTGGTGATCGGCGGGGGGAGCCTCTCGGGGGGCGAGGGCACGGTGCTCGGCACCCTGATCGGCTGCCTGATCATGAGCGTCCTGAACAGCGGATGCACCCAGGCCGGGATCTCCAACGCGAGCCAGGACGTCATGATCGGGGCCATCATCGTCGCGGCCGTGGCCCTGGACGGCCTCCGCAGACGCCGTCGGGCCTGACCGCCCGTTTCGAAACCTAGTTCCGTCCGGTCCCGGGAGCCATCGCCGTGAGAACGCCTCGATTCGCCCTGCTCGGCAGCCTCTTCCTCTCGCTCGGGAGTCTCCCCGTGAACGCACAGGACAAGCCCGAGGCCCGGACGATCAGCGTGACCGGGACGGCCAGGGTCTCGGCGGCTCCGAACGTGGCGGAGGTCCACGCCGGCGTCGTCACCCACGGGACCACGGCCCGCGAGGCCCTGTCGGCCAACAACGAGAAGATGACGGCCCTTCACAATGCCCTGAAGGAGCGAGGGGTCGCCGCCAAGGACATCGAGACCACGCAGTTGAATATCACCCCCCAATACACCCAGCCTCCGGCGTACCAGCCCGGGCGCCTCCCCGGGAGTTCACGCCGAAGATCATCGGCTACCAGGTCAGCAACACGGTCGAGATCACCGGGAGGGACCTGGCGAAGCTCGGGCCCTTGCTGGATTCCGTGGTGGACGCCGGGGCCAACCAGATGCACGGCATCAGCTTCCGGATCGAGGGGGCCGAGTCGCTCCTGAACGACGCGAGGAAGCGCGCCATGGCCGACGCCCGAGCCAAGGCCGAGCTCCTGGCCGGAGAGGCCGGGATGGTCGTCGGCCATCCGATCACGATCCGCGAAGAGGGGACGCCGACGGCGAGCAAGCCGATGATGGTCGGCTTCCGGGCCGCCGCGATGACGCCCAACGTCCCGGTCTCGCCCGGAGAGCAGGAGCTGGCGGTGTCGGTGTACGTGGTCTACGAGCTGAAGACCCCGAAGTGAGGCGCCGGCGGAAGAGTGAAGTCCCGGAGGGCCGGCTCCGAATGAAGAAGAAGGGCGGGCCGGGCCCCTCGGGGAGCCGGCCCGCCCGCTGGACCGTTCCCCCCGACCGAGGCCGCACGGAGGCCCCTCGCCATGGCCGTCCCCCACGATCCCCCGACGATCGACATGATCCGCTGGACCTTCTCCGTCGATCCCCGGCGCCGACCGAGCATCGAGGCCCACCTCGCCGACCTCGGCCTGGACGTGTTCGTCCAGGGCGAGGGGCAATTCCACGTCTCCTGGGACGAGCCCGACCGCGACATGGACGAGCTGATCGTCGAGCTCTGGGACCTCGCCGGAAGCCCGTTCGAGATCACCCAGGAAGAGTTCCACCGGGTCAGCCTCTCGCTCCTCCAGCACCACGACGACGAGGCCGACGCCGTCGCGGCGTGACGTCGGTAGGGGATGCAGAATCGAAAAATGATGTCAGATCAATTTTCGCGGCGAAAATTGATCTGACATCATTTTTCGATTCTGCATCCCCTACCTCCGGAGAGAATACCACCGCATGTGCTCCATCAGGTCCACGATCCAGGGGTGGCTCCAGGGGTGTCTCAGCGCGTAGCCGACGGAGAAGGCCGAGACCGCCAGGGCGATCAGGCTCAGCCCGCGATACCACGGCCGGGTTCCCCCGGCTCCAGCCCCGCCGGCAGGACGACCAGCCAGAACGGGATCAGCCAGAACAGCCACCGGAGGCCCTGGGTCGATCCCCCGTAGTTCCTCGCCTTCGGGTTCCAGTCGTAGAACGCGAGCATGGCGATGGTCAGGAGCAGCGTGAGACCGCCCGCGCGGACCATCCCCGGCGACCGGCTGAACAGGGCTCGCAAGGCCCCGATCATCGAAAAGGCGAAGATCGGCGAGAGCGAGAACACGCCGTGGTGCCCCACCGTCATGTGGACGAGATAGAGCCACTTCGGCTCGGGTTCCTTGTTGAAGTAGTCGAATTCCAGGGGGGTGGCCCAGTAGCTGCCGGCGTATTCATAGGTCTTCGTGCCGAATTCCTCATACACCGGCTTGAACTGGCCCATCGCGGCGAACTGGGTGAGCAAAAACGCCAGGCACGGCACGATCGCCACCGGGACGAACCAGGCGAGCGTCCGTTTCGGCGACCGGAACAGCAGCAGCAGGAACAGCAAGATCCCGAACACGGCGGCCGGGAGCTCGTTGCAGGCGCAGAAGGCGCCGAAGAACCCCGAGGCCAGGTAATTCCCCCGCCCCGCGCCTTCGGGGTCGTCCCAGATCTTCATCGCCGGATAGAGCGCGAAGAAGGCCGAATAGGCCGCGACGGTGTGGTTGTTCAACGTCTGGTCGAACGAGAGCAAATACGTGCCGAACGCCGCGGCGAACAGGCTGCCCATCCAGGCCCAGTCATTGGCCGCCACGCGGTCGAGCAATCGGGCGAAGAGGATCAGGAACGCGAGCATCGGCACGATGTTGAACAGGACGACCACCGGCTTGAGGTAGTACACATACGCCGGCCACTTGATCGGCTCCTTGGGCGTCTCGAGGACGTTGATGGTCTGGCCGGGGTGTTCGGGGTCGGGCTTCGAGACGTTCCTCTCGTGGCGGGGTTCGAGCCTTTCGAAGTCCAGGGGGATGGCCGTGGCCTTGCGGACCGGGTAGAGCATCCCGGCGATGATCGTGGGCAGGAGGGGCGGCTTGCTCGAATAGAAGTGCTCGGTCGGCTCCCCTTCCTTCCATTTCCTCGGGGCGATGGCGTATTCGAACCGGGCGAGAGAGCCGGTCGTGGCCGACGGGGCCTCCAGCTTGTCGGGCTTCCTGACCTTGTCCTGGGTCTTGGCCTGCCACGGGCAATCGTCGATGGCGTAGGTGCCCCGCTCCAGGAGCGACCAGACGGTGCACCATCGCGAGATGTCATTGGCTTCGAGCTGGGTGGGGGACTTCAGCGCGATGCCCAGCGCCTGGGCCGTGGCCGTCCCGATCACCAGGAGCGCGACGACCTGGCGGCTGGAGGAGCGTCCGGCTCGTCCCGAGAGGTCGTGGGAGTCGTCCAGGGTCTTCATCGGTGGAGGGCCCCTCGCGAGATGGCGTCCGAGGCGATCGAGTCATCCCTGGCGTCGATCGTCTCGGCCACGGTGAACGTTTTGTCCGGAGTCATGGTGGAATGCGTGACGAGCTCGGCCAGCAGCCCCACCAGGAGGCTCTGGGCCCCGAGGACCATCGCGGCCGACGAGCCGACGACCAGGGGCAAGGCCCCTCGCCCGCCCCAGATCCACGTGATCAGCAGGGCGATCAGGCCGAGGAGGCCGACGGCCATCAGCCCCAGCCCGAACGAGCCGAGGACGTGCATCGGGCTCTGACGAAACCTCGTCAGGAACCGGACCGTCATGAGGTCCAGGAACCCCTTGATGAGTCGGCCAATGCCGTACTTCGAGTGCCCGAACCGCCGAGGCCGATGGTTCACGACGATCTCGCCGACGCGGAACCCCCGGGCCCCGGCCAGGACCGGCACGAACCGATGGAGCTCCCCGTAGATCGTCACCTCGTCCAGGACCTCGCGGCGGTACGCCTTGAAGCCGCAGTTGTGGTCGTGGAGTCTCGTCCCGGTCGAGGCGCTCACGGCCCAGTTGAACAGGCGGCTGGGCAAGACCTTGTGCCAGGGGTCGTGCCGGGTCTTCTTCCAGCCGGAAACGACGTCGAGGCCGCCGTTCAGGGCGTCGAGGAACCGGGGGATCTCGGCCGGGTCGTCCTGGAGGTCGGCGTCGAGCGTGAGGACGACCTCGCCCCGGCTCGTCCCGAACCCGGCCGAGAGCGCCGCCGCCTTGCCGAAGTTGCGGCGGAGGCGGATCGCCCGGACCCGGGGATCGTTCTCGGCCAGGGAGCGGAGGACGTCCCAGGAGCCGTCCCGGCTGCCGTCGTCCACGAAGACGAACTCGGCGGGTATGCCGAGCGCCGCGACGGCCCGGCCGAGCTGGCCGAGGAGTTCGGGAAGGCTCTCGGCCTCGTTGAACAGGGGGATCACGACCGAGATCATGGCGCCGACACCTCGACCGGGGCCTTCGTGGGGCTGAAGCTCAGGAAGGCCGCCGCCGCGACGACCTCCCCCACGACCCACGCCAGGCGGAGCCCCAGGGAGGCGACCACGGCGAGGTCCTGATCGAGGACCGCGCCCAGGGCCGTCCAGAGGACCCACTCGCGGACGCCCAGCCCTCCCGGGGCGACCGCCACCACGAACCCGGCGACCGTCGCCAGGGCCACGCTCCCCACCGCCGCCGGCCATGCCCATCCTGGGAGACCTCCGGGGACCATCGATCGAATCACCGCCACCTGGCTGAACCCGAGGCAGAGCCACCCCAGGACGTCCAGGAGCAAAACCTTGCCCAGCAACCCGTTGGACAGTTTCGGCAGGCTCTCCGCCGAGACCCCGGGGAACCGCTTTCCCAGCCTCGCCGAGACCCAGGAGAACCCCCGAGGGCTCACCAGCACCAGGAACCCCACGCCGGCCGCCAGGCCCATCCAGCCCAGGGCGACCTCGAACGAGCCGAACCGGCCCAGGGACAGCCGGATCGGGCCCGAGCGGACCGCCGCGAAGCCGATCGCCGCCACGAACCCGCCGGCCGCCATCATCGCCAGGGTTTCATACACCGAGGCGAATGCCGTGGTCGCCGCCCGGGCCCCGCCCGGGGCCATCAGGCCGACCCTCATCACCACGACCAGCGCCTTGCCCGGGACGTACTTGCCGAGATGGCTGACGAAGTAGGCGCGGAGGCCGTCGGCCCGCCGGACCGGCCCCGGACCGCTCCTCATCACCGCGACGAACGCCAGGCCGTACCAGACCAGGCCCACCAGGTACAGGGCCACGGCCAGGATCGCCCAGGACGGATCGACCCGAGGCAGGCCGCCTCGCGAGCCCAGGTCGTTCCAGGTCCGGCGGACGTGGAGGCCGACGGCGACCAGCACCGCGAGGCCGACGGCCGCCTTGACCAGCCGTTTGACGAGGTTTTTCCCGCGGAGATCGGCCACTCGTCCTTCGCTCGCCTTCTCGATCTCGCCCAGCTCGCCCCAGCCTTCGATCCGTCTCAGGCTAGCCGTGGCTTCCCCGGTCCGCAAGGGGCGGGGGAGGCCGACGGGTGGGTCGGGGCGACCCGGCCGTCTTCTAGAGCGTTGAAACTTGCGGTTTTCTTCCGTCCGCCCGGGAAAAAACTCGAAGTTTTCGCGCGTTCTTCGGTAGTCGTTTCCGAGGCACGGGTTGTGACGAGAGGGGCGAGCGAATTTCGGGGCGATCGGCGCTCCTTCGACTTCCCGGAAAACGGGAAGGAGCGTGGGGACTCGCCATCTGGCCACCGAAGGGCGGAGGGCAGACACAAATGGGTTCCTGCCCTGGTGGCGAGTCGCCGACGGCAGGGCAGCCCGGGGATTCCCTCGCGCGGCCCCTCTCGGCGACAATCGAGAGGCCCCCCCGACCGCCCTCCGCCGCCCGGAGCCTCCCGCCATGATCGCCCGCCCCGCCCGGCCGCCCCTCCGAGCCGGCTTCACCCTGATTGAACTCCTGGTGGTCATCGCCATCATCGGCGTGTTGATCGGCCTGTTGCTGCCGGCCGTCCAGGCGGCCCGAGAGGCCGCCCGCCGGGGGCAATGCTCGAACAACTTGAAGCAGATCGGCCTGGCGATGCACAACTATCATGCATCGTGGGACGCATTCCCGGTAGGGTTCCTCGTCCCCTCGGGGCCGATCCCGGCGGAGACCTCGGCCCAGCAGTATCGGTGGTCGGCCCTGGCGCAGCTCTCGCCGTTCCTGGAGCAGTCGAACCTCTTCGCCGCCCTGAACTTCGGCCTCCCCCTGGCGCACAAGCCCAGCGGCCCGGCCTCGGCGTTCTGGCCGTTCTATCCGCAGAACGCCACCGCGATGGCCACGACCGTTTCGACGTTCCTCTGCCCGAGCGACGGGGCCCGCCCCCCGGCCGATGACTCGGGGCCGACCAATTACGCCGTGAGCACCGGCAGCGGCTCCAACGGCGGAGACGCCACCAACGCCGACGGCCTGTTCGCCCTGGGCGAGGTCCACTCGATCCGGGACGTCCTGGACGGCACCTCGACCACGGCCGCCGCCTCGGAGTCCGTCCTGGGGATCGCCGGTCCCTATACCCAGACCACCCCGTTGCCCGTCCCGATGCCCTGGCAACGCGCGTTTGCCCGGGTCGCCGCCGGGCCGTTGACCGATTCGGGGTGCGCGTCGGCCCCGAGCGGCTGGCTCCTGAATAAAGGCTCGTCCTGGTGGGACGGCAACTATCTGAACACGCTCTACAATCACTACAGGACGCCGAACTCGGGCGTCCCCGACTGCGTGACCTACCACAACCCGGGCTGGAGGGCCGCGCGAAGCTACCATCGCGGAGGCGTGAACGTCCTGTTCGCCGACGGCCACGTCACGTTCGCCCGCGACGCGATCGACCCGGCCTCGTGGAAGGCCCTGAGCACTCGGGCCGGAGGAGAGGTCCCGTCGGGATTGTGACGGTTTGGCCGGATATCCCGGATTCGCCGAGTCTTCCGATCGGGCCGAGTTTGCGGACGTTCGGAAAGATCGACATGAATCTTGAGGAAATCTTTTGGATTCCAGGCGCGTCGTGATAAATTAGCACGACCTCGCCGCCCCCCCCGGCGAGCTGGCGGCGCCGCCCTTCTCCCGGTCCGTCGTCGAACGACGCAACGGGTTTTGCACCAAAGAGTTCGGATATCAAGAGAGACCCAGACTTCGGACGGCCCAGCGGGCCTGTCCCCGCCGGAAATCGCCCCCAGGAGGCGGTCCCCGGAGCTTCCGCGCGCCGGATTCGGCACCCTCCGAGGGCCGTCGAGGCCCGACGCCGCGACCAGACGTGAGCTAACCCTTCTTTCATCAGGACAGGACGGATCGTTCCCGATCGCCCAGGGAGGTGGCGGCCCGAGAGACCTCCCCATGAGCCGCCCCCGTCGTCGCCGAGCCGTTCGTCCCTCGGTCCTTCCGCTCGATCCTCGCGTGATGCCCTCCGGGGCGACGCCCTCGGGCACGTGGATCGGCCAGGACGGCCACGATTACGTCGGAACGTCGTCCACCATCGCCCCCGACGGCGTCCAGGACATCCACATCGGCCTCACCGGCCTGCCGGCCGATCGGTCGATCGCCTGGATCGACATGCAGGGCCTTGGCGGAGGCGAGTCCGAATACAACGGGCCTTACGGAGTCGCCGCCATCGCCGTCCAACGGGCTTCGGGATCGACGACGGCCGACCTGTTCGTCGATCCGTACCAGGTCGAGACCGGGCGGCCGTTCCAGTTCACGATCCGGTACGACGACGGCTCGACCTCGGGGTTCTGGGTCCAGGGCGGGGCGGCCGACCCGAACCTGAGGATGCCCTCGGCCAAGGCCCAGCTCGGGTGGATCGGCCAGGACGGCCACGACTCGGTCGGCCCGAACGCCTCGGCCGGGCCCGACGGCGTCCAGGACGTCCACCTGACCCTCGCGAACCTCTCGGCCGACGTGGCGATTTCCGCCCTGACGATCACCTCCTCGGGGGGGGCCACCTGGCAGTTCGGGGCGAATCCCCTCGGAGCGGCGAGGATCGACGTCCAGCGATCGTCGTCCGATCCCTCGAAGGCCGACCTTTACGTGGCCGCCCAGGGCGACCCGTCCGGCCAGACGTTCACCGCCTCGATCCAGTACGCCAACGGCAAGAGCGACTCGGCCTCGGTCGTCGCCGGGCCCGCGAACCCCGGGCTCGCCGAGACCCCGACGGCCCCGGCGGCGCCCGTGTTCTCCTCGGCGATCTCGGCGACCTGGATCGGCCAGGACGGGCAAAACCTCGTCGGCCCCGGGGCGGCACGGATCGCCCTCTCGGGGATCCCGAGCGGACGGACCATCGTGGCCGCCGCCCTGAGCGATCCGGCCAACGGCGAGTGGTCGTTCAAGTCCAATGCGGGCGTCCCATTCTACACCGATCCCTGGACCGATGTGTTGGCCGTCCGGGCCAATGGCCCCGGCCAGGCCGACGTCTCGTTCCCTCCCGCTCGCAACGAGATCGGTGCGACGCTGACCCTCCGCGTCCTCCTGGATGACGGCTCCCAGGCCGTCACCACGGTCCTCGCCGGGGCGACCGACCCGGGCCTCCGGGGGCCGATGCCGTCGAGCTCCTCGGTCGTCGCGAAGCCGGGCGATGACCTCAACGCACTGGCCAGCCGGTACGGGACGGTCCGGCTCTCGGCCGGGACGTATCCGATGAACGCCCCGTTGACGTTGACGCAACCCGTCTCGATCCTCGCCGATCCGGGCGTCGCGCTGATGTTCACCCAGGCGGCGAACGCCCCGTCGTGGTCGGCGGCGATCAAGGTCCGCGCCTCCCACGTGACGCTCGACGGCTTCGCCGTGAGGTTCTCCGGGCCGGTGAACTGGGACCAGTCCGTGAGTTACGGCCCGGCGGTGATCGGGACGACCGACAGTACCGATACCGGCCCCTCCGGGCTGGTCGTGGGCCTGACGATCACCCACCTCGACCTCCAATCGCCGCCGGTTCCGGCCGGGGCGAACGTCGAGGCGCCGGGGATGATCCGGCTGGCCTCGGGCCTGGGCGGGACGATCGCGAACAACAAGCTCAACGGAGGGACGACGACGTTCCTCGGCGGCCCGTGGTCGATCGTGGGGAATACCTACGTCGGGACGGTCCCGAACACCTTCACCTGGGCCGCGTTCGCCGGCCATTCGACTCATGACGTGACCCTCTCGGGCAACATCGCCCAGCCCCAGGGCGGATCGGGCAAGACCTGGCGGTTCCTGGTCCTCACCGGGACCGGCTCGGGCGATTCGATCGCCAATAACACGGTGATCGGGATCGGGCCGAGAGACACCGATACCGTCGATGTGAACGCGGCCGAGGTCATCCTGACCGAGTCGTACAGCCTGGACTTCGAGGGGGTCTCCGAATCGATCTCGGCCGACGGCCGGATCTTGCGGATCCCCTCGCCCCAGGGGGGCGCGGCCCGCACCGGAGATGAGGTGGCGATCCTCTCCGGGCCGTTCGCCGGGCAGTTTCGCCGGATCAGCCAGGCGCTCGGCCCCCAGGTGTATCTGATGGACCAGCCGTTGCCGGCCGGTTCGTATGCGATCTCGATCGCCTCGGGGTTCGTCGGCGAGAAGTTCGTGAACAACACGATCGACTGCCGGGGGTCGTCGGCCGCCGGAGACCTCGTCCTGACCGGCAACCATTACGGGACGGTCGTCGCGAACAACCTCCTGATGGGCGGCTCCCAGGGGTTCAAGATTTCTTCCTCGCCGACGGAGGACCCGGTGCAGTGGGGCTGGTCGCACGACCCGTTCCTCGGCGCCACGATCGACGGCAACACGATCACCGACGCCCTGAACGGCGCGACGATCGGCGTGGAGCACTCCCCGGCGATCTCCGGGGACGGCGGCCGGGTCTACTTCTCGGGGACGCTCACCGACAACACCGTGACCTGGTCCTCCGCGTTCGCTCAGGGCCACGGGGCGACGGCCCCGGGCCTGATCGTCGGCGACCCCGGCGGCAGCAGCCCCGGGGAGATCGCCCTGACGACCGGGGGGAACGACTCCGACGCCCCGGCTGGCTACAACCCCACGCTCCAGGTCATTTCCGGGACGCTCGACGGCCAGGCGATGACGAACCGGACCTTCTCGCTCGCGGCCCTGGCCCCTCCGGCGCCGACGGGCCTGGCGCTCATGAATGACTCGGGAAATTCGGCGAGCGACGGCCTGACCAACGACGGGCGAATCCGGTTCAACGCGGTCCCGGCGGCCTCGGGCTACGAGTTCCGCGTGAATGGATCGACCACGTATCTGGCCAGCGGGCCGCCCTCGGGGTTCCTGCCGACGGGGCTGGTCGAGGGCGTCAACACGATCGCGATCCGGGCGATCGACGCCGAGGGACGCCGAGGGGCCGACGCGATCCTGACGTTCACCCTGGACACCACGCCGCCTCCGGCGGTCGCGAACCTCGCCGGGACGGCCTCGGGCGTGACGTTCTCGGCGGCGGAGGCCGGGGCCTCGAACTCGGAGCAGGTCGGGACCGCCGCCCTGGTGGCGATCGGTCCGGCCACGTCGTTCGTGCCCTCGGGCCTGACGACCGGGGCGAACCGCGTGGGAGTGATCGCGACCGACGCCGCCGGGAACGTCGGCCCCGAGTCGTGGATCACCATCACCGTGGCCCCCGATCCCACCCCGTCGCCGACACCGACACCAACCCCGTCGCCGACGCCAACCCCCACCCCGTCGCCGACGGCGCCCTCGGACCCGTTGCCGACGGGCCAGTGGCTGGGTCAGGACGGCCACGACCTCGTCGGCCCCTCGCCGGTGGCCGGGCCCGACGGCATCCAGGACGTCCACATCGCCCTGGCCGGGCTCCGGGCCGATCATGCGATCACGTTCGTTGATATCGAGGGACTCGGCGGCGGCCAGTGGCAGTACGGAGGGGGCTGGGGCCCGTGGCGGGCGGCCCTGGTCCGGTCCTCGGGCTCGTCGTCGGCCGATCTGTACTTCCAGCCCGGCCAGGTCGAGACGGGCCGACCGTTCGTCGTGGCTCTCGTGTATGACGACGGCGTCTCGGTGAAGTTCTGGGTCGCCGGAGGCGCCGCCGACCCCTCGAAGACGATGCCGCAGGTCGCCCCGGCCCCGACCGGGTCCCCGGCGGCGGCCGTGGCCTCGTCCCCGACCGCCAAGCAAAAGGCCAAGGCCAAGGTCAAGAAGGCCAAGGCCAAGAAGCCGCTCGTTCGGGCCAAGGCCAAGCACGCCATCACCGTCGTCGGCCATGCCTGGACGCGAAAACCCGGGAAATCCAAACCGTAGGGTGCATGAAATGCACCAACCCCGCGCGGGCGAAGCCCGCCATCCTTGGCCCCGTTCACCCGCTCGATAGCAGCAACATCATCTCCGCCCTCTGGATCGCCCGGGCCAGCGCCTCCTCGGCCGATCCGGGGCGTCGGGCGGCCTCCCCGCAGAAGCCGACGAAGGCGATCGGGTCCCAGGCCCCGCCCTTCACCAGGCGTTGGGCGAGGGACTCGTCTCCGAACCCGTCCAGGATCGGGCCGGCCGTCTCGGTCAACGCGGCGAGGACCGGGTGACGGCCGACTCGTCGGAACCAGTAGGCGGCGTTGCCCGGGTCGGGTTCGCGACGGTGGGCGATCGCGTGCCAGAAGGCCGAACTCGACGATTCCCCGAGGTCGTCGGCCTCCTGGGCCGCCTCGTGGCTGGGCTCCCAGGCGTCGAGCATCTGCAATAGCCCGGCCGAGATCGCCAGCCTCGACGATCGGCCAAGCCTCGGAAAGAGGGGCGCCAGGGCCGGTTCCGTGGCGAACGGGATCAGCCCCGGCCTGTTCGGCCTGGAACGCAGGAGGGGCGGACCGCCATCATCCATCGCCGCGAAGACGATCGCCGCGAGGGTGTCGAGCGGGTCCGCCGGGCCGGCCGGCTCGCCCCGTTCGAGGCGACCGGCCAGGTCGATCCACTCGGCCGTTCTCGAGGGGTCTTCGACCCGTTCGCGGAGGCCCGTCATGGCCGGGCCTTCGCGTCGAGCTTCGCGAGCTCGGCCGAGTCGAACGGCGAGGCCACGGGACGGACGAGGCTATTGTCGTGGACCATCGCCCCGGCCTTCCCCACGAAGAAATCGTGCCCTCCGGCCACTTCCAGGTTGAAGACCGGCTGAATCCGCTCGGGCCGGACCTCCTGGACCCGGAGGACGCCGGAGACCGTTCGGACGAGGTCGCCGGTCTTGAGGTCTCGGGCCATCGTCCAGCCGGAGCCGGCCTTCCAGAAGCGGTGAATCCCGGTGGCGACGATCGCGTCGTCCCCCAGGTCCACGCGGAACGTCGAGGCCGGCGGATTGTGGTAGGCCGCCAGGACGGGCTGGAAGCTCAGGGAGCCGGTCGAGGTGTCGCGGGTCAGGACCACGTCGCCGACGGTCACGCGTTCGATCGGCTTCGGGCCGACCCGGGTCGTCACCACGGTCCCGGCGGCGAAGCAGCTATGCCTCTCGACGGCATAGCTCGTCGGCCCGGCGGAGAAGCTGGGGGCGATCGGCTGGGGTTGGTACGCGAGCGGGACGTTCTCGACGATCGTCGGCAGGGGCATCTGGGTCGGCGGGGTGTAGGCGTAGCCGCGACGGTCGGCGAACCAGGACCGCCACGCCTCGGCGTCGGCGTCGATGTCCTGGCCGGTGGCGTCGCGGAGGGCGCCCACGACCCGATCGTTCGAGGCGCGGATGCTCTCATTCCCGGCCTGGATCGCCGCCACGTCGGCCTCGAGCTGGCCCTCGGCGACGGCCGCCGCCTTCTGGGTCTCCAGGGCCATCCGGCCGACGGGGATCGCCTCGATCACCGACTGGTCCTGGAAGATCAGAGGCGAGCCGCCGAACTGCCTGGCGTTCCTCACGACGGTCCGCTCGGCCGTGGCGGCGTCCGAGGTGTAGAGATTACCCGAGGAAACCGGGAGGGTCGGGCCGGAGGTCTGGTTGTTTGCCGAGAGGTCGGCCCGGGCCTGCTGCCAGGTGATCTCCGTCTCCGAGTTCATGACCGTTCGGAAGATCGTCGGGAGGCCGTCGGCGCCCGTCCCGAACGTGTCTCCGGGGCGGATCGCGAGGTTCAGCGACGGCGGGGCGTAGATCCTCTGCCGGTTGAACTGCTCCCCCTCGACGAACAGGGCGCCCGGCGATCCGGGGCCGCCCACGGGCCGGACCTCGTACTTCAAGGGCTTGCGGATCAGGTCGATCCAGAGGCTGGCGAACTCCCGGGGGTCGCGGCGGCGGAGGGTCTCGACGGCGGCGGCCCGCGAGCCGGCGGTCGGCCCGTAAATCGCCAGGACCGCCAGGGCCCGGGACGAATCCGGCGAGGCGATCTGGCCCAGAATCTGGACCAACCGCGAGGCGTCCCCGTTGCCGAACACGCGGAGGACGCCGGGCAGGGCCCGGGGGTCGGAGACGCCGGCCAGGGCGGTCTGGGCCCGGTCCTTCTTCCTCGGGTCGTTCAGCTCGGCCCTCATTTTTTCGAGGCGGTTCCGCCAGTCCCGGTCGGCCTTCTTCTGGGCCTCGGATTCGGCCTTCTCGGCGGCGACCTGGGCGTCGGTGGCCCATCGTCCGCCGACTTTCTTGTAGCCGAGCCGCTTCCAGGCCGCCTCTCGCGACGGGTCGAGCCGGACGCAGCCGGTGAAGTGGGCGCGGGCCTCGGCGTCCAGCCCGTTCTCCTCGCACCAGATCCCCAGCTTCCACTGGGCCTCGGCCGTCTCGGGGGTCCTGGCCCTCTTCTCCTGATAGGAGGCGAGGGCGGCGGAGAGCCTGGCGTCGGCCTGGACCTTCTCGGCGAGATCCTCGGGGCTCCGCCAGGCCCGGCCGTCGGGGACCAGGCCCATCAGACCCCGGATCGCCGCGCTGGAGGGGTCGGCCATCGCCGCCAGGGCGAGGTGTTCGGCCTTCTCGGCGGTCAGCCCGTGGCCCTCGCACCAGAGGGCCAGCTTCGTCTGGCTGACGGCGTCGCGTCCGGCCTCGGCGCGGGCCTTCCGATAGGATGCCAAATCGTCGGCCGACGGCCCGGCCGCGGTCAAGCTCACGCAAACGATCGCCAGCGATAGCATGATCCGATCCCCTCGCCCGATTGCCGATCCGAGGCCCCCCGGCTCGCCGCCGGTCGCCTCCGACCCTACCATAGATACCGCAGAACACGCGATCTTCGACCCAGAAAAACGGCGAGGCCCCGCCATGACCGACCAATCGCCCCGCCTGACGCTCCTCCAGAGGAGGGAGATCGAGGCGAAAATCGTCGCCCCCCTGGTCCGGGCGACGATCGAGGAGATCGGCCGGGATCGCGCCCTGGAGCTGCTTCGGAGGGTCATTTCCGACCTGGCGAGGGAGTCCGGGGCGGCGATGGCCCGCGAGTTCGCGGACGCCTCGCTCGTCGCCTTCGCCGCCGGGCTCGACCGCTGGAAGGAAGGCGGGGCCCTGGAAATCGAGACCCTGGCCCAGGCCCCCGAACGGCTCGACTTCAACGTCACCCGCTGCCGATACGCCGAGATGTACCGCGCCCTGGGCCTGGCCGACCTCGGCGGAAGTCTGTCGTGCCAGAGGGATTTCGCACTGATCGAGGGGTTCAACCCCGACGTCGAGCTGACGAGGACTCAGACGATCATGGAAGGCGCCCCGTTCTGCGACTTCCGGTTCCGGGCGAAGCCGACCGGCCAGGGCGGATCGGCCCTGTCCCCCGATCGCGCGAATTCCTATACTGGTCCCGATCCCGAGGAGTCCTCTCCGGCGCCCCTTCGACGGACCGACCCATGAGCGACGCCGAGGCCGTGGCCGCACCGACCCGCAAGGCCCCGCCCAAACCTCATGTGGTGATCGTCGGCGGGGGTCTCGCCGGCCTGGCGACCGCCGCGAGCCTGGTCGATCGCGGGCTGCGGATCACCCTGATCGAGAGCCGCCCCCGATTGGGCGGCCGGGCCGGCTCGTTCACCGACCCGGCCACCGGCGAGCTGGTCGATAATTGCCAGCACGTGAGCATGACCTGCTGCACGAACCTCGCCGATTTCTGCGAGCGAGTCGGCACTCGCGAGCTGTTCCGGGCCGTCCCGGAGGTCGTCTTCCTGGGCGAGGACGGCCGGGCCTCGACCCTGAAGGCCGGCCCCCTGCCCGCCCCGTTCCACCTCGCCGGCAGCTTCCTCGGCGCGAAGTATCTCACCTTCGCCGAGAGGCTGAGAGTCGCCTTCGGCCTGGCGTGCTTGCGGTTCGCCCGGCCCGATCCGAACGACCCCGAGCCGTTCGAACGCTGGCTCCTCCGCCACGGCCAGACGCCTCGGACCGTCGATCGCTACTGGGGGACCGTCCTGATCTCGGCCCTGAACGAACGGCTCGACCGGATGGACCTGGGCCATGCCCGCAAGGTCTTCCTCGACGGGTTCCTCCGCAACCGCGAGGGGTTCACGATGGAAGTGCCGCTCGTCCCCCTGGGCGAGCTTTACGGGACGAGGCTGGAGACGTGGCTGGCGTCCAGGGACGTCGAGGTCCGGCTGACCTCGGGCGTCCGCTCGGTGGCGATCGACGACGAGGGTGCGGTGGTCGGCGTGACGATGCGATCGGGCGAGGTCCTGGACGCGGATTTCGTCGTGCTGGCCGTCCCCTTCGATCGCGTCCGCGGGATGATCCCCGAGGATCACCGCGAATTGCTGCCGTCCCTGGAGCCCCTGGAGAGGATGGCCGCGTCGCCGATCACCGGCGTCCACCTCTGGTTCGATCGCGAGGTCTGCCCTCTGGAGCATGCCGTCACGGTGGGCAAGACGGTCCAGTGGGTCTTCAACCACTCGGCGCTCCAGGGCCGCCGGGCGCCGGAAGGCGGCGGCCAGTACCTTCAACTCGTCGTGAGCGCGGCGTATGACCTCGTGGCGAAGGACAAGGCGGCGATCCTGGAGATCGCCCTGGCCGATCTCGCGTCGCTCTGGCCGGCGGCCCGCGAGGCGACGCTGTTGCGATGGTGGGTCGTCACCGAGCATGGGGCGACGTTCGCCGTGCGTCCCGGCGTCGAGGCGCTCCGGCCGTCGCAGAGGACGCCGGTGGAGGGCCTGTTTCTGGCGGGAGACTGGACGTCCACCGGCTGGCCCGCGACGATGGAAGGGGCGGTACGATCGGGCTACCTCGCGGCCGAGGGCGTCCTCGCCGACCTCGGCCGACCCGAGCCCCTGTTGAAGTCGGATTTGCCCGACGGCCGGCTCGCCCGGGTCCTGCTCGGCCCGCCCTCGCCGGGTCGGCCCCGACCGCCCATGCCATTCTTCCCGCAGGTCCGAGCGACGGCCGAGTGACGCCGGAGGTCGGCTCCTTGGGACCGCGCGTCAATCCGCGTTGAGGGGCGACATCGCCGGCAGAGGGCGCACGGCGATCTCTTCCACGGCGGCTTTCGCGGGGACGGGCGGCTCCTCGTCGTCCCGGTCGAAGCTCGGGCGCTCGGCGATCCGGGCGAATCGGGCGAAGGTGCCCATGGTGAGGATCGCCGCGAGGATCGCGTAGAGGATCCCGCCGAGGACCACCGTGGGGATCGGCTGATCGAGCCAGATCTTGGGGTCATTCGCCGTGGTCCCGGCCTGGAACAGGTCGAACCGGCGGAAATCGATGTCCGACAACAGCGAATGGTACAGGTCGAACGGCATGAGCCCGACGTGGAAAATCGTCGGGGCCCGGCCCTGAAAGATCAGGGCGAGCACGACCTGATAGCCCACGTTGACGAACATCAAGATCCCCACGGCGACGGTCAACGACTTGCTGGTCGATCCGGAATTCAGCGAACTCCGCATCCCCAGGGCCGAGGCGAACCAGAGGAAAATCGCCAGCTCCAGAATGGCCGAGGCCAGGCCCATCGGGTGGATCGATCCGGCGATCACCCCGCAGACCCAGACGATCAACAGGGTCAGCCCCAGCCAGCGGAACCGGAGGATCGCGCCGAGCATCTTGGCCCGGAGGATCTCCTTGCCCTCCACGGTCGTCGAAAGGAGGGTGATCCACGTGTCGTCCTCGCGCTCGCCGGAGATCGAGCCGGCGGCCGTCGCGGTGGTCCCGAGGATCCAGAACCCGCCGATCCAGGCGGTCATCGTCTGGATCAGGCTGTGGAACATCATCCGGTTGGGGTGAGTCGGCGGGATGGCGGGCACGCTGATTCCCCAAGGAGAGCTCTCGGGGTTGAGTTCCAGGGTGTAGCCGTTTTGCCAGAGCTCCCACAGGGCCGATCGGCCCCACTCGAAGACCAGGCAGCCCACCAGGACCGCCCAGAACATGTTGTGCAACAGGCCCACGACCTTCATGACGCCGCCGGCTCGCGAGGTGTGCCGCTCCTTCCACAGCATGGCGTCGTCGCCGCACTCGGGCCGGGCGATGGCCCGCCATCGCCACTGTCCGTTCTTGTCGATCCTCAGCATCTGCTTGGGGCGATGCTCGGACTTCGCCGCCAGGGGGCGGAGCTTCCACGTGGCCCAGAGCAGGCAGGCGAGCCCGCAGACCCACTGGATCGCCAGGGGACGAACCAGGGGCCACATCGAGCCGAACCCGGAGCGGTCCAGGATCATCAGGTCCCGGTTGCTGGGGGTCGGATTCAGCCATTCCACGAACGGGGCCAGCGGTTCCAGGATCGGGAAGAGGCCGACGAACATCTGGGCCAGGGCCGGCGCCAGGCCGATGGCGACCAGGACGAAGTAGGTCGCGATGATCGCCGTCCGGGCCCTCCGGGCCAGCGTGGAGGCGAGGATCGACAGGCTCGCCACGAAGAACGCGACGGACAGCGCCACGGCGTAGGAGCCGAGGATCAGCACGAAATCCACACCGCCGAACATCCGGAGCAAGAACAGGATCGGCACGCCGGCGGTCAGGAACGTCAGGAGCAGCAAGAGCCTGGCCAGGAGCTTGCCGACGACGATCTCCCACGACGTGACCTGGCTGGCCAGCAGGTAATGGAGCGTCTTCCTCTGCTTCTCGCTGGCGATCGTCCCGGCGACCATCGCCGGGGTCAGCACCAGGACGGCCAGCACCTGGACGATCGCGAACCAGGCGAACAGACGACGCGTGAACATCGCCATCTCGCCCGGCGTGAACACCGTCGAATTGGGCCCGAACACGGACCTCATCGATTCGTAGCTCGTCCAGACGACGAACAACAGCGCCATCCCGTAGACGACCCGGAGCGCGTAATAGCGGGCGCGTCGGGCGGTCGTCAGCATCTCGGCGGCGAACACCGGGCCGGGAAACATGGCGCGTCCTCGACTCGTCTCGGTGTGATCGGGCGAAGTCCCTGCTCGACGATTCGCCCGAGGCGAGGAGATATTAACGAATTCGGAGGAAAAAAGGGAGGCCCTCGATCCGGCGAGGGGTCAATCCAGGTCGGGGGTCTTGCTCTCGGGCGGCAGGGGCTTGGCCGGGGGTCGGGGAGCCGGCGGGTTCCAATCGCGGCGGGGGCGGTCGGCGGCGACGTCGAACTGGGTGATCGCCCCGGCGACCAGGAAGAAGGCGGCGATCCCGTAGCCCAGCGTGCCGAGGATGCACGCCAGGACCAGCTCGCCCAGGTCGCGACTGGGGCTGTTCAGGGCCGCGTCTGACGTCCCGAACACGCTGGCCACCTCCCACGGGCTCGATCAGCGAGACCGCCTCGATGAACGGCGTGACCCCGGCGAAGATGGCGATCGTCGGCCGGTTGGAGAAGAACACCGGGCAGCAGCACATCAGGTAGCCGCCGTTGAGGACGAGCAGGACGCCGATCGTCGTGACCTGCGACCGCCACGTCGATTTCGCCCGGATCGAGAAGTACGTCCCCATCGCCGCGCCGAACCCCAGGAACGCCGCGAGCTCGACCGCCTCGAACAGCACGCCCAACGGGTGGACGGCCCCGCAGACCATCCCGATCAGCCACAGGACCGCGGCGAGGATCAGCGCGTGGCGGACCTTCCACAACACCCCGAAAAATTTCGGGAGGACGATATCCGAGGCTTCCAGAGGGGTCGAGACCAGGCTGATCCAGGTGTCGTCCTCGCGCTCGGAGGTCATCGAGTTGGCGCCTCCGACGCCCACCGCCAGGAGGCAGACGGTGCCGATGGCGGTGGTCAGGAAGCGGAGGAAGGCGTTGAAGTTGGCGCGATCCGAGCCCAGGACGTCGTACCGCATCGACGCCAGCTCATTGAAGCTGTCTCGGGCGTAGAAGAAGGTCCAGTAGGCCACCGCCGAGACGACCACGAGCGAGACGATCATGCCGATCACCTGGGCCGTCCCGCTGGTCCGCGACGTGTGGAGCTCCTTCCAGATCATCGCCTCGTCCCCCACGGGCCGGCGGGCGAACAGGCGGAGCCGGGATTTCGTGCCCCCGCCGAACGTGAACCCCAGGAGCCGGAACCCCTTGGACCCTTCCTGGGCCTGGAACACCGGCCGGAGCCTCCAGACCGCCAGGCCCAGGAGGACCACGCCGGCGGCGACCTGGAGGACGACCATCCAGAACGTCGCCCGGACGACCGGCTCGACCCCCGAGACCAGGATCGATCCGCTAAGGGCGGTCATCGGTCCCCAGGGGGTGCTGGCCATCAGCCAGTCGTTCACGGGCTGGACGAATTCGTAGAGCGTCGGATACGTCATCGGCATGGTGCCGAGGATCAGCGGAGGCAGGAGCAGCCAGACGATCTCCAGGGCGTAGGTCGCCGAGATCGCCTCGCGGACCCTCTTGCTGACCGTCGAGCACAGGACCGACAGCGAGGCGAGGAAGAAGGCGCAGGACATCGTCCCGGCCGCCGACAGGAGCACATATTTGGGATCGACCCCGCCGAAGAGGCTCAGGATGCTGAGGATCGGCAGCCCCACGGCCAGGAACACCCCGGCATGGAGCATCCGGGCCAGGAGCTTCCCCAGGACGATCTCCGAGCTGCTGAGCCGGCTGGCCAGGAGGTAGTGGAGCGTCTTCCTCTGCTTCTCGTTGGCGATCACCCCGGCGACCAGGGCGGGCGTCATGAAGACGATCAGGCCGCCTTGCAGGGCCACGAGCGAGCCGAACGTGGTCCAGGCGAAGGCCCGGAGCATCTCCGGGCTCATCTCCACGCCGCGGCCGCGATCCCATCCGCTATAGTTGATCCACACGAGGATCAGGAGGGCCAGGCCGTAGACGACGCGGAAGGCATAGTAGCGAGGCCGCCGCGACGTCGTCAGCAGCTCGACGTTGAAGACCGGTCCTGGCAGCATTCGGGGTCATCCCTCGGGCCGGAGCGATCGGCTCCCGGGCTCGGCCGTCCACCTTACGCCAGCGGCCCGAGGAAACCAACCGGGAGCCGATCGGCCCCGGGAAATGCTCGACCGGGTCCGGGGACCGGAAAGGAACGAGGCCGGACCCGATCGGATCGGGGCCGGCCTCGAAGGGTTCGTTGTCGCGAGGGGATCGCTCGCTCAATAGCGACCGCCGCCGTAGCCGCCACCGCCGCCGCGGCTCCCGCCGCCGCCGCCGTAGCCGCCCCGGCCGCCGCCACCGCCGCCGTAGCCGCCGCCACCACCGTAGCCGCCGCCACCGCCGCCGTAGCCACCGCCGCCGCCGCCGTAGCCGCCGCCCCGGCCGCCCCGGCCGCCTCCGCCGCCACCGCCGCGATCCTCACGGGGGCGGGCCTCGTTGACCGTCAGGTTCCGTCCCCGGAAATCCTGACCGTTGAGCTGGTTCGCCGCCTCGTCGGCCGCCTGACCGTCGGCCATCTCCACGAAACCGAATCCCTTGGACCGGTTCGTGTCGCGGTCGATGATGATCTGCGCCGAAAGGACCTCGCCGAACTCGCTGAACAGCTCCACCAGGTTGTCTTCGGTCGTGTCGTAGGTCAGGTTACCGACATACAGCTTCTTGGCCACTGCGAATCCCTCTGCGTGCGAAATGGGCGTTCTGGCGAGGCTAGCGTCCTGACGGCTAATGGGAACCCGCCCAGAGCGGCAGACATTAGCCTACCGTTTCCCGCCGGTTTGAACAGCGGAACTTCGTCGAAATTTTCATTTTTCCGAATTTTTTTCCGACCTCGATTTGACCGGGTTTCGGGCCGTCGCGGCGATCAAGGCCAGGGCCGGGACGACCGGCGCCCTCATCCGCAAATCGGTCCAGAAGACCGAGTGGACCAGGCTCAACGCCACCACGACCGCCGCCGCCGAGGCCCTCGGCCATCGCCACGTCTCGCGTCGAGAAAGGCCCGTCGCCACCAGGGCCCAGAACGGCAAGGTCCACGCCGCGGAGGCCGCCCTCGTCGCCTCGCCGTACACTTTCCCCGACGGCGCCAGGCCCCAGAATCGGCCCAGTCGGGCGAGCGAGGCCCGGAGGAAGTCCTTCGGCCTCTCCCGGAGCATCCGCAGCCCTTCGGACCGGAGGATCCGGTCGGCCTCGGGCTCGGGAAGGCCGCGGGTCCGTCGGCTGATTTCCAGCTCCCAGGCCCTCTGCCCCGGGCCCGACCAGACCGCTCCCGGAGGTCCATTCAACACGTCCCGATAATAATATTCATTGTTGGCCAGAGCCAGCGTGTAGCCGCCGTGGGTCGTGGTGGCGATCGGCTCGCCCAAGACGAACCAGTTGCGGATCGCCCACGGCGCGAGGACCGCGGCGATCGTCGCGGCCATCGCGGCCGATCTCGCGAGACGGTCGCGAACCGGCTGGCGACCCGTCGAGGCCGAGAAGACGATCGCCAAGGCCGCGCCGGCCAGGGTGCTCGGCCGACACAGCCCGGCCAGGCCGAACCCGACGCCCCCGAGGACGCCGCCGGTCCATCCCGGCCTCGCCGAACCGGCCAGGGCGACGGCCAGGAGGAACGCCGCGAAGGTCTCCGTCATGACCGATCGCGACTGGACCACGAGGACCGGATCGACCGCCACGAGCATCATGCAAAGGAGCACCCGACGATCCGAGAGCCCCCACGCCCGCCCCGCCAGGCCCGAGGCCGCGACGGTCCCCACCCCGAAACACAGGTGGAGGACCGCGATTCCCGAGGTGAACGTCCCGCCCGCGTTTCCCGGCAGGATCAGGGGATAGAGCGGAGGTCGATAGGCCGTCGGCTTCCCCAGGATCTCGAAGCCCCGGCCGTCGGCGAGCGTCTTCGCCAGGGGGAGGTAATTGTCGGGGTCGTCGGCCGGGCGGCCGATTCGGGGCAGGATCACCGCGAGCCTCAGCGCGAAGGCGATCAGGAGGACGGCCGCCGTCGCCATCCTCAGGCGATGGGCAGTCACCGCCCGGACCCCCGGAGCTCGGCCCAGAGATGCGGGATCAGCCCCAGGACGATCCCCGAGCCCAGGCCGACGACGTGCGCCGCGTTGGCGATCGGCCCGATCGCCCCGGTCATGCAGAAGAACAACCAGGCGACCATGTAGAGGATCGTATTGCTCGGCAATTTCATGTCGGCTTCGGGGTCGTAGTCGCTCTTCATCCACACGTAGCCGAAGAGGGCATAAACCACGCCCGACATCCCGCCGAAAGCCACGATCCGCCACTCGTCCCGGCCCCGGGTTTCCCAGAGGAACTCGCCGAAGTTCGACGCGACGGCCGAGATCAGGACGATCGCGAGCATGGCCCATCGCCCCTTCCTCAGCTCGATCAGGCTCCCGAGCCGGTAGAGCATGATCATGTTGAAGACCAGGTGGGGGATGCCGAAATGGAGGAAGATCGGCGAGACCAGCCGCCAGAGCTGCCCACGGCGGATCGCGTCCAGGCCGGAAGACGTCCAGACCGGCCTCGGCACGACCCTCTCCACGACGGCGCCATCGATCTCCACCGGGACGGTCGGGCCCTCGGCGAGTTCCAGGTGATAGTCGGCGAAGAGGAAGGGGCGGCAGGCGCGGTCGTCGGACCCGAACCCGGTGAGCACCGCGGCGGCGATCGAGACGAAGATCAGCCCATAGGTGACCGGGCATCGGACGGCCGACGGCACGTTCAATCGCCCGCTGAGGTTGATCGTCTTGCGGCGGTGCTCGCGCTCTCGCTTCGCGGCTTCCTTGCGGAGGGCCTCGGCAGTCCGGGCCGCCCCCTGGTACCTGGGGTCGTCGGGGTCGGCGAGGAACGCGGAGGTCTCGGCCTGGGCCTCGGGCACCTTCTCCTCGCGGTGGACCCAGACCGCGACCCCCTGCGGGCCCGGGATCATCTTGGTGGCGATGTCGCGGGTCAGGAGGTAGTCGGCCAGGGCCTTCGCCAGCGCCTCGTCGGGGATCGTGGCAACCAGTCTCATGCGCTCGGGGCCTCGAATCAGGAGACAGGTTCGGGGGCAGTCTCGCCGAAGAAATCGGCCAGGGGAAGGGCGAATCCGAGGACCACGTCGCCGCCATCGAGCGAGTCGGCCCGGGTCAGGACGCGGACCGAGGTCGGCGACGAATACACGTAAACCTGCTCGGCGACCGGGAAGATCGCCCAGACGAGGCGGGCCCCCGCGACCAGGTACTCGCGGACCTTGGCCAGGACGTCTTCCGCCGAGTTCCCCTCGCTGATGACCTCGATCGCCAGATCGGCAGCGAACGGGAACGCGGCCCGCCTGGGCCCCCGGGGGCCGATCGGCCATTTCTCGGCCGAGACGAACGCGAGGTCCGGGCGCCTCCGCAGCTTGCGGACCGGGTCGAGCGTGAACAGGGCCTCGGAGACGACGATTCCGAGCCGATGCCCCCGGGTGAACGATCCGAGGATTTCCAGCAAGAACGACGCAAGACACACCTCATCCGCGCCCATCCCCGGGATCTCCACGATCTTGCCATCGACGACCTCGTAGAGGACGTCCCCGGCCGGCGGGGCTTCCTCCTCGTCGAGCGTCGCCGGGATCGGCGCTTCGGTCACCGTCGCCATGAGTCGCCTCCTCGCCTCGCCAGGGGTTCATTCCGCCTCGCCCGCCTCGTCGTCGCCGACCGGCTCGCCGAAGAAATCGGCCAGCGGTAGGGCGAAGCCGGGGAGGATGTCACCGGCGTCCAGGATGTCCTCTCGGGTCAGGACATGGACCGAAGTCGGTGAAGAATAGGCATAGACCAGCTCGAGCCCGGGCACGACCAACCAGACGAGTCGGACGCCCGCGGCGAAATATTCCCGGACCTTGGCCAGGTCGTCCCTCGTGCGGTTGGTCTCGCTGATGACCTCGACGGCCAGGTCGGGGACGACGGCCCAGGCCGCCCGGTTCTTCGGGAGCCGGCGCGTCACGGGCCACCTCGCCGCCGTCACGAAGGCGACGTCCGGGCGACGGCGGAGCCCCGAGGCGGCATCCAGGAGGAAGAGCATCTCGACCTCGACCTTGCCGAGCCGTCCGGGGCGGGCCACGGCCACCATCGCATGAGCCAGCTCGTTCGCCAGGTCGGTCTCGTCCGCGCCCATCTCCGGGACCTCCACGATCTGGCCATCGACGACCTCGTAGAGGACGTCCCCGGCCGGCGGGGCTTCCTCCTCGTCGAGCGTCGCCGGGATCGGCGCTTCGGTCACCGTCGCCATGAGTCGCCTCCTCGCCTCGCCAGGGGTTCATTCCGCCTCGCCCGCCTCGTCGTCGCCGACCGGCTCGCCGAAGAGCTCGGCTAAAGCCAGGGCGAATCCGGGGACCACGTCGCCGCCATCGAGCGAGTCGGCCCGGGTCAGGACGCGGACCGAGGTCGGCGACGAATACACGTAAACCTGCTCGGCGACCGGGAAGATCGCCCAGACGAGGCGGGCCCCCGCGACCAGGTACTCGCGGACCTTGGCCAGGACGTCTTCCGCCGAGTTCCCCTCGCTGATGACCTCGATCGCCAGATCGGGAGCGAACGGGAACGCGGCCCGCCTGGGCCCCCGGGGGCCGATCGGCCATTTCTCGGCCGAGACGAACGCGAGGTCCGGGCGCCTCCGCAGCTTGCGGACCGGGTCGAGCGTGAACAGGGCCTCGCTGTAAACGAGACCAATCCCATGATCGAGGGCGAAGCTACCCATTCGGATACACAGGAACGTTCCAATCGCTGATTCATCCGCGCCCATCCCCGGGACCTCCACGATCTGGCCATCGACGACCTCATAGAGGACGTCCCCGGCCGGCGGGGCTTCCTCCTCGTCGAGCGTCGCCGGGATCGGCGTTTCGGTCACCGTCGCCATCCGTCCGCCTCCTCCGATCGGGCCGGTTCGTGAACCTCCCGATTCTACCGCGCGAGCCGAGATCGTGTTAGGCTGACGGGCCTTGCGAGGGCCCGGCGAAGGACGCGGGCGGTGGGTGCGGTTCGTGCACCGAATGAGGCGATCCATGACTGAGCGACCGATCATCCTTTCGTTGACGGCCATGCAGGAAATCGGCCTGGCGAAGCTCCGCGAGGCGGGGGAGCTTCGGATGGCCTCGTCCCTGGAGCCGGAGGTGCTGTATCGCGAGATCGCCGACGCCGACGCCCTGGTCATCCGCACCGCCGGGACGATCGATGGCGCCTTGATGGACCATGCGCCGAGGCTCCGGGTGATCGGCCGTCACGGGGTCGGTTACGACCAGGTGGACGTCCCCGCCGCGACGGCTCGGGGGATTCAGGTCGTGTACACGCCGGGGGCGAACACCGAGGCCGTCTGCCAGCACGCGATCGCCTTCCTGATCGGCCTCTCGAAGCACTTCCCCCAGCAGATGGCCAAGCTCCCGGCGGGCAAGTACAACGAGCGGACGAAGCACGTGGGCCGGGACCTCACCGGCCGGACCCTCGGCATCGTCGGCTTCGGCCGGATCGGCCGGAGGGTCGGCGAGGTCGCGTTCCGGGCGTTCGGGATGAAGGTGCTGTACACCGACATCCTCGCCGCCCCGGGCGAAATCGAGGCGAAGGCCGGGGCCCGCCGGGTCCCTCTGGAGGAATTGCTCCGAGAGTCGGAATACGTGACGCTCCACGTCCCCCTGGACGACTCAACCCGGAGGATGATCGACGCCAGGGCCCTGGCGACGATGAGGCCCGACGCGATCCTGATCAACACCTGCCGGGGGCCGGTCGTGGACGAAACGGCGGTCGCCGCGGCCCTCGACGCGAAGAAGCTCTGGGGGTATGGCGCCGACGTGTTCGACATCGAGCCCCCGCCGCCCGATCACCCCCTGATCGGCCGCCCCGACGTGATGCTCACCCCTCACAGCGCCGCCCAGACGATCGAAAGCCTCACCAACATGGCAAGGGAAGTCGCCGAGGACGTCGTCGGGGTCCTCCAGGGCCGTCCGCCGATCAACCCGGTGAACGACCCGGTCGAGGTCGCGGCCCATCGCAGGCAAACCTCGGGTGGATGAATGACCGTGTAGGGTGCATGAAATGCACCAATCCCCCGATGCGGGCGAGGCCCGCAACCTTCTCCTCTTCCCATCGATGACCGACGGAAGAGAGGACGGTTGCGGGCCTCGCCCGCGTCGGGGGATTGGTGCATTTCATGCACCCTACTTGAGATATTTATCCAGGAATGCCAGCGCCCGCTTGCCGGAGTCCTCGCCGAGGGGGCCGTGCCCCTTGCCTTCGTAGATCTTGACCTCGTGGTCGATCTTGTGCTTTTCCAGGAGGGCCTTGAGCTTCTCCGCCTCCTTCACCGGGACGACCACGTCGGCGTCTCCGTGGAGGACCAGGGTCGGCGGGAGCTTGCCGGCCTTCTCGACGAGGCTCTCGGGCAGGCCGCCGAAGTATTCGACGACGACCTTGATCCTCGGGTCGATCGTGGCGTTGGACAGCGCCAGGTACGCCCCGAGCGAGAAGCCGACGAAGCCGATCTTCTCCGGGTTCACGTCGGGCCGCTTCGAGGCGAAATCGACCGTGTCATTGATCGTCTCCATCCAGGGCACGAACTCGTCCTTCATGGCCTTCGGGTCGGCCGTCTTGCGATCGGTGCGGTCGAAGTAGTGGGGGACGAGGGCGACGTATCCCTGCTTCGCCAGCTCTCGGGCGGTCACTCGGAAGGCCAGGCCCCCGCCGATCAGCTCCATCCCTCCAGACCCGTGGAGGACGAGCACCGCCGGATGCTTCCCCTCCTCGCCCTTCGGCGCGAAGACCTCCACGGCGATCTTCTTGCCGTGGCTCTCGAACGTCTCGTTCGTCTCCCGGACCTCGCCCCCGAACGAGGCCGGGGCGGTCGTCAATCCGATCAGGATCAGGGCGAGGGGGATCATCATCCGTAATGTCAATGTCATGGCCGGTGTCCGCGATCCTCGGGGGATTCCGGGCAGGTCTGGCGACGCGGAGGAGAATCCTCGCGGACCCCCGGCCCGGTTTCAAGCCCGAACCCGCGTCATTTCTCGGATTTCGCGGCGGCCTTGACCGGGACTTGCACTTCCCAGAGCCGCCGGGCCACCGGGGTCATGGGGCCGTGGTAGCCGATCCGCCGAGGGGCGCCGTCGGCGACCCACTCCGCCTTGTGCGCCTCCAGCCACTTGCGGAGGGTGGCGAGGCCGTCGCGCATCTCCCGGTCGTTCATCCCGCCCTGGACGCCCAGGCAGACGAATTTTTGCTCGGGGTGATCGACGACCTCGACCATCGCCCCGTCCTTGCCCGCCTTGCCGATCGAGGGCTCTCGGTAGACGAACTCCATCGAGACTTCCCCCTTCGCCCCCGGGGTCTCGATCACGGCCGGGGTCGGGAACGTGCTGATGACCGGGGCGGTCATCTCCACATGGTTCTTCTCGATGTGATTGAACAGGGGCCAGAACAGCATGTCGCCGGAGCCCATCGTGGCCTTTTCGACCTTCGCCACGGCGCCTCGATAGGCGGGATAGGTCTTGACCTCGATCTCGCCCGGTTTGGTCGCGGCGGGGAAGTCCTTCGCGAGCGGGGCATCGCCGTCGGCCGGCTTGGGCTCGACCTTCGCGGGACCGGCCGGCGGCTTGGGCTCATCGGCCCGGGCCGGAGCGGCCATCCCCATCAGAACCACCATCACGGCGAGAGACCGAAGGCGGGACCGCGGCATCGGAGGGTCTCCTCAAGCCCCGGGGACGGGCCCCGGGTGGGACGTCGGCGGGATTCCCCAATGGAGACGACTTAGGCGGCGAACGCCGATCGTCAAGGGGCCCCGGGCCACCGACCCCAGAGCCCTCTTTTTTCCCAATCCGCGAGGGTCTGCCAGGACGTTGTCACTGGTAGGGCATAGGGTCCCCTCGGATCGCCGGGATACGGGGCCGGGGGCTAGGCGATGGAGCCCGCCCGGCCCCGTCCCGGCGGTCCGACCGGAGACCAGCCGGTCGGCACTGGTTGGGAAGAGCCACCGAAGAGATCGGACCACCCGCAGATCGCCGGGCAACCGCCCCGATGGGCCGGACCGCGCCGGGACTGGCGGCCGGGCCCTCGGCCGAGACGCTTCGGGACCCGCGCCACCCCCGGTTCTCAATGAGGAGACGCCCCATGAGCCTGAATACCGCCGCCCCCGCCCCCGCCGCGATGGCCCCCATCGACCCCGCCTCTCGAGATTGGTCGGATCGTCGCGCCTCGGCCCAGGCCCTCCGGGCCGCCCAGGCCCGCCACGCCAGCGGCCGTCGCCGGTTCGTCGATCCGGCCACGTGCGAGCGCGACTACTCGGCCGCCGAGATGGAGTTCATGCAGGCCATGCAGGACTACAAGGCCAGCAGCGGCCGGATGTTCCCCACGTGGAGCGAGGTCCTCGAAGTCCTCCTGGACCTCGGCTACGAGAAGCCGTTCGAGTCCCGGCTGGAAGGCGAAGCCCCCCGAGTCGCCGCGGGGTGAGGCCGGGATCACCAATCGCCTCAACGTAGGGTGGGCGAATTCCGCCCTACGTTGGGGAATCGCCGATCCCGCCGCCCTCGACCTTCGGCACGATCAGCCAGCAGGCCGCCGTCGTCGCCGCGCCGAGGGCCACCAGCGCCGAGAATGCCGGCCGTTGTCCCCACTGGTCCGACGCCCAGCCGTAGAACCGACCGCCCAGCCAGCCCGAGCCGGTCGTGGCGAGGTTCTCGATCGACATCAACAGGGCGAAGGCCGTCCCGGCCGCTTCGGGCGGGCAGCTCCGCGCCGCCAGGTCGAGCTGGATCAACGTGGCGGTCATGTACGTCAGGCCGACGGCGATCGTGATGGCGATCGCCGAGGCCCGGTTCTCGGTCAGGAGCGCGTAACAGGCCGTCGAGACGACCCCGAGCACGATCGAAAACCGGACCATCCTCGCCATCGGCACCGACCGAGCCAGAAAACCGTAAGCGATGCTCGCCGCCACGCACGCCGCGGCGAGGATCGTGACGGTCTGCCCGTAGAACGACTGGGACAGGCCCAGGGCCCCGGTCATGTGGAGGTGCAGCACCCCCTGAGAAAACGGGTTGAAGTTCCACAGGAACAGGAACGCGGCCACCCGCTGGAGGCCCGGGGTCCTCGCGGCCCCCACCAGCGTCCTCCAGGCCGCCCGGCCGGTCCGGGGCGACGACGGCTCCTCCCTCACGAACGCCACGGCCAGGACGAGCGTGAGGAGCGACAGTCCCCCGCAGATCGCGAACCCGAGGCGCTCGACCTTGTTCTCCGAGAGCCACCCGCCGACGATCCCCACGGCCATCGTCGCCGCCCAAAGGCAGCCCCACTGGACGCTCTGGAGAGTCCCGGTGATCCCCCGAGGGCGGCCCGCCTCGATCATCAGGGCGTCGGCCACCACGTCGGCAAACGCGATCGCCGCCGTCGGCACCACCAGGCAGCACAACAAGGCCGCCTCGCCCCCCCGGCCGATCGGCAGGACCCCCGCCGCGAGGAGTCCGATCGCCGATGCGGCGGAGGTGAGGATCAGGTAGGAGCGCCTCCGCGACCCGAACAACGGGACGGCGTCGGTCAGGAGCCCGAACAGCGGCTTCAGCGACCACGGGATGGCCACGATCGCCGCGAAGTCCGTGACCTGCGCGTCGGAGCGGCCCCAGGACTTCAGCAGAGACCGCACCGGCTGGGCCACCAGCCCTTCGGTCGGCTCGCCCACGCCCTGGACGAAGTAGATCGCGCCGAAGAGGAGGCCCAGGCCGACCACCTCCCGGCTCGGCGCGTTGCGGATGGGCCTCATCGCCGGGGCGTCCCGTAGAAGGGAGTCACGGCCGGACCGACCGGGCGTAGGGGACGCTGAAGACATATCGGACACTCCTTCGGAAGCGCCTCCCCCGGCGTCTCCCCGGGAGATCGCGTCGGGGCGCCGATCGTGGCGTCCGGCCCTGTCCACCATCCGTCGCGACTGGCGATTCTACCCCGGAGGGACGCGATGCTCGACCCGAGCGATCGCCGCCGAGCCGATCGATATCAGCTATTACGGGCCCCCGGGGCCCCGCCAACCTGGCAACTCCGGGGCGCCCCGGACCGCTCGCCGTTCTTCCTTCGAGAGAGCCCCCTCCGGGCGCCGAGACCGCCAGGTCCCCGGCCCCCGAGGCCTCGCCGTTCGGCCTCCACCCCGACTCCACGGCCGCCCGCCTGCTCCGCAACCGGCCCGACCCCCTGGCCGCGCTCCTCGCCCAGTACCTCCAGGCCGAGGACGAACCCGAAGAGGAAGACGAGGAAGACGATTCGGCCCTGTCGGTCTGCCGGACCGCCCTGTTCGACCGCTCGAAGCGGGAATCGGACCCCGACCGCTACATGGACCCGGCCGACATGCCGTTCCTGACCCTCTCCACCCGCCGGACGTTCCGCCGGACCGGCGTGACCCTCGGCGATTACGCCGTGGTCCTCGCCCCCCGGACCGGCCGTCTCTGCCTGGCCGTCGTCGGCGACTCCTCCGACCTGCCGAGCATCCAGCCCTCTCCGTTCATCGCCGAGGCCCTCGGCACCAGGGAAGCCCCCGATCGCCTGATCTACCTGGTCTTCCCCGGCTCCGGCCTGGGGCAGGGGACGATTCCGACCCTCGAACAGATCCAACGGCGAGGCGCCCGGCTCTTCAACCGAGGGGTCGTCCCCTCCTTCGGCCCCGACGCCGCCCCGAGGAGCGACGCCGCGATGGCCCCCCACTGGAACCTGATCCTCGCCGACGCCTTCGGAGAGGTCCTCAAGACCGCCGCCCCCGTCGATCGGACCCTCCGAATCGCGAGGTTGGCCCCGGCCTGACGCGAGCGGGGCGGGGTCGCGCTCCGAACAATCCGGCTATAAAGGCTCGACTCGCCGGAGCCATCGTCTCCAGCGCGGAACCCAATCTCGCGGATCGTCGCGGAACCCCGACTTCTCCAAACGGCGGAGCTCGGCGAAGCTCTCCCCGAGCGGGCCTTTCAACTTTCCCCAGGCCATCGCGAACGCCGGCTTCTTGAAGTTCGACCGCATCCCCTGGCACCAGTTCCGCCAGGTCGTTCGGGAGACGCGCCCGGCCATCCTCAAGAAGGCCTGTTCGTTCGAGAGGTCCAGATAGCGAAAGATGATCGAGGTCGTCTCCTTCTCCTGGTCCTCGGCGAGGGCCCCGTTCAAGAGCGCCTCGACCGGCAGGGCACGCATCAGGTCACGATATTCCCGGGAGAGTTCATCCTCGAAATCGGTCCGGGATTGCTGGGCTGACTGGCGGAGCTGCCAGGCGGCCACGAGGACGGCCACTGCCGTCCCGATCGACCCGATCGCGGACCAGTCGATCATGCTCATGGTCCCCTCTCACTTCTCCTCGACCAGCCAGATATTCCGGTACTGGACGGGGTTGCCGTGGTCCTGGAGGTGGATCGGCCCGGGGGTGCAGGGGTCTCCTCCGAGGCCGGCGACCGTGTTGTCGATCGGGATCTCCACGTCCTTGTGGATCGTCTGGCCGTTCTGGACGACCGTGATCCGGGCGTTCTTCGTCTTCTTGCCGTCCTGGCAGGTCGGGGCGGTGAAGTCGATGTCGTAGGATTGCCAGACGGTCGGCGCCTTGCAGGCGTTCACCAGGGGCTTGGCGACCTTGTAGATGCCTCCGCAGTCGTTGTCCTGGCTGTCCAGGCCGTAGCTGTCGAGGACCTGGACCTCGTAGCGGCCCTGGAGGTACACGCCGGAGTTGCCCCGCCCCTGCCCTGTGGATGTGGGCATGTAAGGCACCCGGAACTCGACATGAAGCTTGAAGTGGCCGTCGAACGCCTTCTTCGTCTTGATCCCGCTCCCCTGGACCTGCATCGCCCCGCCGTCCACGAGCTTCCAGGGGCAGGGCTTGCCGTCGACGGAGAGCCACTGGTCGGTGTTCTTGCCGTCGAACAGGACGACGGCCCCGGCCGGCGGGGGCACGGTCGCGACGTCCTTGCCGTCCTCGGGCTTCGCCAGCTTCAGGCCGGTGATGTCCCCATAAAAGCCGTCCTGATCCCTCGGGGTCGCGAACGAGACGGAGGCGAAGGCGAAGGCCAGGGCCAGGGCGGCCGGAGCGAGGAATCGGGCGCTCATCGGGGCGTCTCCGGGGAGGGGAGAAATCGGTTCGCGGGGATCTCGGGCGAGGGGCCTATCCTGGCCCGTCGGTCCGGGGAAATCAACCCTCGGGTCCGGCCGATCCGGGACGCGACGCCTCTCGCGATTGCGCCGAGGGATCGCCCGGAATCCGGCGGTCCGGAGATGGTCCGGCCGATCCGGGGGAGCCGATAGATCGACGGACGACCGCGAGAGGGCGGCCCGAGGAATCGGGGCGCGGGCCGTCCTGGCCGGGCCGGGTCTGTTCATGCGCGCGTCGGACCTTCGCCGGGCCTCCCGGGCGTCCCCGGCCTCGGGGGGGGTGGGCGAGGGAAAAAGGGCGCCGGGCGCGAAAATTCCGGGAAGCCGGCCGGAAGGACTTAAGTGGTGAACCGGCCTCGCGCCGCCGATGCCATCTCGGCGACGCAACCGCCCTTGGAGGGCCGGTCGCCGGGAAAAAATCCTTGCGTGATGGGGCCGCGTCGGTAAGTTCGTTCCATCCTGCCGACCGGGCCCCTCTGGCCCGGAACGAGTCCCGAAGGAGCCTTGCCACGATGCCTCAATCGACCCGCATCCGCCGGTCCCGGGGTTGCTTGCTCGGCCTGGCCGTCGGCGATGCGCTGGGGGGCCCCCTGGAGGGCCTCAGCGCCCAGCAAGTCCGGACCCACTACGGTCTCGTGACGGGCTACGTCGATGGGGTCCTCGCCTGGAAGAAGAAGCCCTACCGCTGGAGGATGCCGGGCCTCTACACCGACGACACCCAGCAGGCCCTGGCCCTGGCCGACGTCCTGCTGGACCGCGGATCGGCCGATGCCTCGCAGCTCGCCGCGCTGTACCTGGCCCTGGCCTCGCCCAAGGGGGCCTATCTCGGGGCCCACCGGGGCGTGGGCAAGAGCTTCCGCCTGGTCCTGGGCGACCTGGAGCGAGGCGTGGATCCCCGGCTGACGGGCCAGTCCTCGGCGGGCGTCGGCGCCGCGATGAGGATCGCCCCGGCCGCCCTGTTCTTCGGACCCGACGAGCCCGACGCCCTGTTCGACACCGTGATGGCCGCCAGCCTGATGACCCATCGGGACGTCCGAAGCCTCGCCGGCGCCTTCGCGGTGACGTCGGCCGTTGGCCGGCTCCTGGACGGCGCCGAGAGGACCCCCGGCCTGCTCCTCCGGGTGGCCGGCGACGTCAAGGCGGCCGAGGATCGCATCCTCGCCGAATTCGGCGACGTCGTGGCCTCCGCCGACGCCCACCCCCACGCCGTCTCCTCCGCCCTGGCCCACGCCGAGAGCGTCCTGGACGGCCCCCGAGACCGCGCCCTGGCCGCCATCATCGAGGAAGCCAACCGCCACGGCGCCGAACCCGCCTGCCGACGCCCCACGATGGGCTTCCCCCCCGCCTGCCTGCCCACCTGCCTGTACGTCCTCCTGACCACCGACTCGTTCGAGGACGCCGTCCTGGAAGTCGTCAACCTCGGCGGAGACGCCGACACCGCCGGCGCCATCCTCGGCGCCCTGGCCGGCGCCCACTACGGCGAATCGGCCATCCCGGCCAGGCTCCTCGACGGCCTCCACAACCGGGACGGAGTCGCCCTCCGGGCCGAGGCCCTCGCCCAACGCTCCCGAAACGGCCTCGACCCCATCCCCGACCTCGTCGAGACCGAGCGCCGCCTCAGCGACCTCGAAGCCATGTGCCGGGACGACCTCCTGGCCCTCCGCCAGAACGGCGGAGACCTCGGCGCCAATCGGCGGATCTGACACGATCCCGGGGCAACGATCGGCGTCCCGGGCCGATCGTTGCCCCTCCTGCCTTCGCCCACTTCGCCTTGCCAGCGACTCGAAGCAGCCGCTAGAGTGGGGGGACGAAACCAGTCGTCCCGTTCCCTCCGAGAGATTGGCGAGCGATGCCCGGCCGAGTCGTCCTGGCGATGAGCGGGGGCGTGGATAGCTCCGTCGCCGCCCACTTGTTGAAGGAGCAGGGGCACGAGGTCATCGGCCTCTTCATGAGGACCGGCGCCCACGGCGACGGACTGGATCGCCGCGCCAGGACCTGCTGCTCGGCCA
This sequence comes from uncultured Planctomycetota bacterium, assembly GCA_963737655.1. Classification (GTDB taxonomy): domain Bacteria; phylum Planctomycetota; class Planctomycetia; order Isosphaerales; family Isosphaeraceae; genus JAQGHR01. The sequence continues at coordinate 2,462,069 of CAVTTN010000002.1, forward strand.
CCGACGCCCTCGATGCCCAGGCCGTCGCCGATCGCCTGGACATCCCGTTCTTCGCGCTCGACTTCGAGGCCGATTTCGCCCGGATCATGGACGGCTTCGCCGACGAGTACGCCGTCGGCCGGACCCCGAATCCCTGCGTCCTCTGCAACATCTGGCTGAAGTTCGGCAAGCTCTGGGCCTATGGCAAGCAAGTCGGCGCCGATTTCGTCGCCACCGGCCACTATGCCCGGATCGTCCGCGACGAGGACGGGAATCCCCGGATCGCCCGGGGTGTCGATCCGTCGAAGGACCAATCCTACGTCCTTTTCGGGCTGGGTCGCGAGGTCCTGCCCCACGTCCTCCTGCCGGTGGGCGACTACCCCAAGGCCGAGGTCCGCCGGATGGCCCGGGACCTGGATCTGCCCGTCCACGACAAGCCCGACAGCCAGGAAATCTGCTTCATCCCCGACGACGATTACCTCCGATTCGTCCGCGAGCGAAGGCCCGACCTCGAAACCGCCGGGCCCCTCGTCGATCTCGACGGCACCGAGCTCGGGCGGCACTCCGGGATCGAAGGGTTCACGATCGGCCAGAGGCGGGGGCTCGGAGTCGCCGTGGGCTCGCCGCGATACGTCGTCCAGATCGAGCCGGTGACGAGGACGGTGACGCTCGGGCCTCGCCAGGCGCTCGACGCCCCCGGCCTGGCCGCCTCTCGCTTCCTCTGGCAGATCGACCCGCCCTCCGGGCCGATCCGGGGCCTCGCCCAGATCCGCGCGAGGCACCGGGCCGTCGAGGCCACGATCGAGCCGACCGGGCCGGACTCGGCCGACGTCTGGTTCGACGACCCGCAGCCCGCCGTGACCCCGGGGCAGGTCGTCACGATCTATCGCGAGGATCTGGTCCTGGGCGGGGGCTGGATCGATCGGCCCCTGACCCGAGGGTGACGTCCGATCCCCCGATCAGCCCGCCGGCCTCGGCCTCTCGACCACGGAGAGCCCGGCCTTCCCCAGCCGGCTGAGGATCACCCGCCAGGTCCGGCCGAAGCTGTGCTCGTCCATCGTGTGAGAACACTCGATCGTGTCGCGATCGAACCGCCCCACCACCTTCACGCCGCCCGGGGCGCGGCCCAGGGCCCTCTTCACCGCGTTCACGCTCCCGGCCTTCACGAAGAATCGCTCGATCATCACTCGGCCCCGCCCCAGCCAGGGAGATCCGCGACGGCGGGGCGATCCGCCGCCCAGCTTGGTGCCCCCTCGCCGATCGACCTGCTACAATGATGCCCGCTTCCCGAGGGGACCCATCGAATGAGCGACCCGCCGACGAACATCCGGGCCCACCAGGCCGACCAGGTCCTCGAACTGGCCTGGACCGACGGCCGGGCCGACCGCCTCCCCTACCGCTTCTTGCGAGGGATGTGCCCGTGCGCCTCGTGCCGGGACGAATGGACCGGCGAGCGCATCCTGGACCCGGCCTCGATCCGCCCCGACCTGAAGCTCGAAGGGATGGAGGCCGTGGGGAGCTACGCCGTCCGCCTGTCCTGGAACGACGGCCATTCCTCCGGCCTCTTCACCTGGGAGAGCCTCCGCAAGCTCGGCGAGGAGAGGCCGGAGGCGTGAACCGGGGCCGATCACCTCGTCCCCGACGCGACCGATCCGGCCACCGGGCCGCCCACTCCTCGTCGAGCCGACAGGTCGACGTGGAGCCTCTGGATCTCGAGCTCCAGGACCTTGAGCCGGTCCAGGATGGCCGCCGTCGGGTCGAGCTTCTCGTGGGCCTCGTCCGACGCCGATGTGATCGTCAACAACCCGTCGGCATCGACGCTGTAAACCAGCCCGAGCTGACCCAGGATCAGCGTGAGCGTCTTCTTCAGGGGGATGCCCTCCAGGTCGAGGACGATCGGCGAGGCGATCGTCTTCTCGGCCTCCTGGAGGCCGACCGGATCGACGTAGATCGTCAGCCCCTCGGGCATGTCCTTGTCCTTCGTGGCGACCTGGATCGACTTGAGGACATCGGCCAGCGGGGTCTCGTTGGCGAACTTCATCGGCACCTTCTGCTGGAGCTTGATCCAGACCTTCGCCGCCTCCGCCGTGACCGGAGACTGGAAATACAGCCGGGGCGCGGGCGACGGGGCCACTTCCTGGCCTCCCCCCCCGAACGCGCCCGGGGGCGGCGCCGCCACCAGGGACGGCCGGACCCAGGCCAGGGCCGACACCCCCGCCACCGCCGCGGTCGCCAGGACCACCGAAAGGCGCAGCTTCAAACGCTTCATCGGATCGTTCCTCCATCGCGAGAGACGGGTCGGGACCGGATTCCGTCGGGACGTGAGACGAGGCCGAAATGTGGAGGGGCGCCGAAAAGCTTAATGGATCGCCAGCCGCCCCGCCAGCATCTCCCGCCGCGATTTGCAGTCGCGGGAGGGCCCGATCGTGACCCTTGAGCCGATCACCGTCGCCGTCCCGACCTTCAACGGCACCCGCCACCTCCCGGAGGCCCTGCGGAGCATCCTCGCGCAGGACGACGGCGATTTCGATCTGGTGATCCACGACGACCGCTCCGACGACGGCACCCCCGATCTCGCCCGAGAGGTCGCCGGGGACCGCGCGGGTCGAGGTGAACCCCGAGAGGCTCGGGCTGGCCGGGAACTGGAATCGCTGCATCGAGGGCGCGAGAACGCCGCTCGTGGCGGTCTTCCATCAGGACGACGTGATGCATCCCGGCTTCCTCGCCCGCCACCGCCGGGCCTTCGCCGCCCCCGAGAGGCCCGGGATGGTCGCCTCGGCCGCCCTGGTGATCGACTCGGACGGCCGCGACGTGCCCGAAACCATCGTCGGGAGGGGCGGGCTCGGCCCGGCCGACCGGATGTACGCGGCCGGGGAGGTCGTCCGCGACCTGGCGACTTCGAATCCTTTCCGCTGTTCGGGCGTAAGCTTGCGTAAAGACGCCGCGCTGTCCGCGGGATTGTTCGATTTTACGTTCCGTTACGTCGTCGATTGGGACTTCTGGCTGCGGATGGGCCGGTCGTGGCCCGTGGCGTGGCTCGCCGAGCCGTCGGTGAGCATCCGCTGGCACCCGGCGAGCGAGACCCATCGGTTTCGAGGCGGGACGGCCGACCTGGACGAGACGACGAGGCTCCTCGACCGGATTTTCTCCCAAGAGGCCGCCGACTGGCCCGACCGCCGGGTGCTCCGCAAGAAGGCCGACCGTCGCCTGGCTCGGGCGTACCTGAACCGGGCCCACGACGCGGCCCGGGGGCACGACCCGGCCCTGGTCCGCCTCTGCCTGGGCCGGGCCCTTGGGCTGAGCCCCGGGATCGCCGGCCGGATCGCCTCCGACCCCCGGCTCGCGGCGAGGCTGGCGTGGGGCCTCGTCGCCCCGAATCGGCTTGACCGATCCGGCGGGGGCCCGTAAGGTACGCGACGCTCGAACAGGCAGGCCCCTGAGGGACGGAGCCCGTGGGGATCGTCGATCGGTCATGCATCCTGGTGCTCAACTACAACGGCCTCGCCTTGCTGGAGGCGTGCCTGCCGTCGGTGGTCGCGGCGGCCGAGGCGTCCCCGCGGCCCTGCGCCGTCGCGGTCGTCGATAACGGCTCGACCGACGGCTCCCTCGAATTCCTCTCGGCACGATGGCCGGGCGTCGAGGTCATCCGCGAGCCGAACCGAGGGCTCGTCTCCTTCAATCACGTGCTCGCCCGACGCGATGAGCCGGTGGCCTTGCTCCTCAACAATGACGTGACCCTCGATCCCGGCGCGGTCCCTCCATTAATCGAGGCGATCGCGAGGAACGAGGATGCCCTGTTCGCCGCGCCGAAGTGCTGGGGCCGGGACGAAGCGCAGTACGAGGGGATGCGCACCCGGGTCCGCTCGCGGTTCGGGCTGGTCCAGGGGATGAGCCGGGTCCCCGGGCATGAATCCCGGATCGATCAACCCGACCTGACGGCCGCCGCCGGGCCGGTTCTGGCCGTCGATCGGCGGAAGTTCCTCGACCTGGGCGGCTACGATCCCATGTACTTCCCCGGACGGATCGAGGACCTCGACCTGGGCTTCCGCGGCTGGATGGCCGGCTATCGCGGGTATTACGTCCCGGAGTCGGTCGCGCACCACGTCGGGTTCGGGTCGTTCGGCCCGGCGTTCGGGAAGGCGGGGTGCGACCTCCTGGCGGCGAGGAACACCCTGCTGTTCTCGTGGAAGAACCTGGCGGGCCGACGGCTTCTCTCGCATCTCGCCTGGCTGCCGCTCAGGCTCGCGCACTCGGCGGCGATCGGCCGAGGGGTGTTCCTCAAGGCGTTCGCCGGGGCGATGGCGAGGGTTGGCTCGGCCCTGTCAGGCCGGCGCTCGCAGGCCGTGGGCCGAGGCGGCTGGACGGCCCGGCAGGAAGCGTTCTTCCGCCGATTCAGTTGGTGATGGTGCGATCCTCGTCCCCCGGCGCACGGAGGCGCCCGATGCCGATGCCCGGCCCGTCGTCGCCGACCGTCGTGATCGATGCCCGCCCTCGGGGGCCTCGCGGCCCGATGGCCGGCGAGCGCGTCCTCGGTCGTCCGGTCCTGGCCCATCTGGTCGAGCTCGCCCGGGAGGTCGGCCCGGGGCCGGTCGCGGTCCATGCGAGGCTGGACGAGCACGAGGGGTTCCTCTCGCTCCTGGCCGACCCGTCGAGCGTGGCCCTGGCCACCGGGCCTCCTCCGGAAGACGCCGCGATCCTGAGGACCGACCGGCTGTACGACGCCCGGCGGTTGCGACGGGCCGTCAAGAGGGGTCGCGACCCCGAAACGGCCGTGGCCTGGAGGCTCGATCGCCCCTCGGGCCTCGCCTCGGCCGACGCCGAACTCGTCCGCAGGCGGACCTATCAGCCGATCGGCCGGTTCTGGGCCCTGGGACCGGCCCGGGCCCTGGCGAGAACGCTCGTCCCGACCCGAATCCGGCCCAACGCGGTGACGTTGGCCGCCGGTTCGCTGATGATCGGGGCCTCGGCGGCCGTCGCCTTCGGGCCCTTGACGATCGGATGTCGGCTCGCCACCGCCGCGATGCTCGCCCTGGCCCTCGTCCTGGACACGGCCGACGGCCACCTGGCGAGGCTCCAGGGCACCGCCTCTTCGTTCGGCCGCCTGTTGGATGCCGTGCTCGACGAGGCGGCGGATTTCGCCCTTCATATCGCCGTGGCGTGGGCGATGTTCGCGAGGGGGGGCGGCCCGGGATGGCTCCTCGCGGCGCTCCTGTATGTTTCGAGCAAATACCTGTTCGTGATCGCCCAGGCGACGGCCTCCGACCCTTCCGAAGCGTCGAGGGCGAAGCCGTCCGGGGCCGTTCGGGCGTCGCCTCTCGCCGCCGTCGTCCGCCTGGCCGGTCATGCGGACGTCCGCTGGCACCTGTGGATCGTCCTGGCCGCGATCGGGCGGCTGGACCTCGCATTGATCGCGTATTCGGCCTATTTCCCGGCCAGGACGCTGGCGCTCATGGCCCGGAGGGGGCTTCGTCATGACTGAGCCCCGCCTTTCCGCGCTGGTGCTGGCCCGCGACGAGGCCGAGAACCTCCCCGGTTGCCTCGCCGCGCTGGACTGGGCCGACGAACGGGTCGTCGTGGTCGATCCGGCGAGCCGGGACCGGAGCGAGGCCATCGCCCGGAGGCTGGCCGACCTCGTGGTCGTCCGGCCGTTCGACGATTTCGCCGGTCAGCGCAACGCCGGCCTCGACGCCGCCACCGGCGACTGGATCCTTGCCGTCGATGCCGACGAACGGCCCGCCCCGGGGCTCCCCGAGGCCGTCCGCCGGGCGATCGGCTCGGGCGATCACCCGGGATATCGCGTGCCGATCCGGAGCGTGGTCCTCGGCCGGGCGTTCCGGTTCTCGGGGACGCAGCATGACCTGCCGTTGCGCCTGTTCCGCCGCGACTCGGGCCGGTGGGTCGGCGAGGTCCACGAGACGGTGGACCTCCACGGAACGGCCGGCACCCTGAGCGAGCCCCTCCGGCATCGCACGATCCCCGACATGAAGACGTTCCTGGCCAAGATCGATCGATACACGACCCTGGAAGCACGGCGGTTCGTCCGGGAGGGGAAGACCCCGAGGCCGACCGACCTGGCGATCCGCCCGGCCTGGACGTTCCTGAAGCTCTACCTGGGAAAGCAAGGGTTCCGCGACGGCCCCGAGGGGCTGATGTTCTGCGCCCTGTCGGGGGTCTCCGTGGCGGTCCGGCACTGGAAGCACCGCGAGATGCTCCGAGAGGGGGCGGCATGATCGCTCTCCACGAAGGGCACGTCGCCGGGCGGTTCGATGCCCTGGAAGGGCGGTTCAAGTCGTCAGTGGCGGCCGAGGATTTCCGCCTCTCCGCGATCGTGAAGACCCTGGGGCCGCTCGCCGGCCGGACGGTCCTGGACGTCGGCGCGGGCAAGGGCCGGTTCGCGCGCCGCCTGGTCGATCTGGGTGCGAAGGTGGTGGGCCTGGACCTGTCGAGCGGGATGCTGGCGGGCGCCGGCGGGCTGGATCGCGTGCGAGGCTCGGCCTGTCGCCTGCCCTTCGCCCCCGGGACGTTCGACGCCGCGATCGCCGTCGAGGTCTTCGAGCATCTCTCGCCGATCGGCGTCGATCGCGCGATCGCCGAGGCCCGCCGCGTCCTCCGACCCGGGGGGACGCTCGCCGTGATCGACAAGAACGTCAGGGCGCTGGACTCGGCCCGCCCGTGGCTGCCGAAGGTGGTCGTCAAGAGGATCGACGAGGCGAGGGGACGGTGGATGTACTCGCGAGGCGGGCCGGTCCGCGAGCGGTGGTTCACCCCGGGAGGGCTGGCCCGGCGGCTGTCCCGGGACTTCGATCGCGTGACCGTCGAAGGTCTCCTCTCGCCCGACGAGGCGAGGCGGGCGGTGTTCCGAAACGTGCCCCGATTCCGGCTGATGACCCTCTGGACGGCCCGCGTCCCGGGCGGAAGGGGGGATCATGCTTAGGACGCCCCCGCTCGACCTCCCCGCCCTGCCCTTGCTCCTGTGGTCGGCCCCCGCGGGATTGGAGATGATCCTGGAGCAGGAGGGCGTGCCGTTCCTCCGGGTGGACGACCCCCACCCCCTGGCCTTCCGGGCCGGTCGGTTCGTCCTGTTCGACGGCCGGAAGGTGGCCCCGAAGACGGTTCGGGAGACGCTCTCGGCCGATCACGTGGCGATGGACGTGGACGTCCTCCGTCGCGAGGCCGGCCGAGACCCGTTCGCCGACCTCCTGGACGACCGCGCGGGCCGCACCTCCTGGACCCTCGACGGCATCGAGGTGTCGGAGAGGGTCGCCAGGGTCGATCGAGCCGCGATCCGGTCGCGAATCCTGGCGAGGATTCGGACCGCGATGACCCGAGCCGGGGGCGTCTGGGCGAGGCTCGGCGCGTACCCTCACCCCTACCGATCGGCGTTCCACTTCCGGGCCGACCTGGACGAGCCGTATCCCGAGGATTACGCCCGGTTCGCCTCCGCGAGGCGCCCCTGGACGATTGCTCGACGGCGTTCGTCAGCACGGCCGCCTATGGCGACCTGCCCGCCGTCCTCGCGGACGTCCGCCGGATCGACGCGCAGTCTCATGGACATCATCACGTCGTCTATCGGCGAGACGAGGACAATCGGCGGAACATCGAACGCGCCGGCGAGATCCTCGCCTCGGCCGGGATCGAGCCGGTCGGGTTCGCGGCGCCGGAGGGGCGATGGTCGCCCGGCCTGGATCGCGTCCTGGAACGCCTCGGATATGAATACGCCTCGGATTTCGGCATCGGCTGGGACGACCGGCCGTTCTTCCCCTGGCGAGACGGGCGGTTCTCGAAGGTCTTGCAGGTGCCCGTGCATCCGATCTGCGAGGGGCTGTTCCTCGACGCCGGGGCCTCCGAGCCGGCGCGTCGGGTGGCCGATCACCTGATCGCCACGGTCCTCCGCAAGGTCGCCGCGGGCGAGCCGGCGTTCGTCTACGGCCATCCGGAGCGAAGGCTCGGGCGGTTCCCCGAGGTCGTCTCGCGACTGGCCGAGGCGGTGGCGGGGCTGAGTCTCACGTGGCGGGTCTCGCTCTCGGAGTTCGCCCGGTGGTGGCGGTGGCGGTCGAAGCGGCGATGGTCGCTCGCCCCGAGGGCCGACGGCGGGTTCTCCGTCCAGTTCGAGGACTGGGACTCGCGGTATCCGCTGTCGATGGAGATCGCCCGGGGCGAGCACGTGGCGACTCTGGCGGTGAACGGCCCGTCGCAGAAACTCCGGCTCGATGCGCTCGCGTATGAGCGTCGAGAGGTCCGGCGAGACGCCCCCGAGGCTCGTCCCATCCGGCCCGGCCCCAGCCTCCGCCGGGCGATCCGCTCCGCCCTCGACTGGGAGACGGTCACCCCCCTGGACGACCTGCCCGACGCCACGTTCCGCGACCGCCTGAAGAAGCGCCTGAGGCGAATCCGGGCGGCGGAGGGGGGATCGCGATGACACGGGCTTCGACGAACGTGGTGACGAGTCGAGGTCGGGTGGCATGCTTACGTCTTCGTAAGCATGGCTTCGGTCACGCACCAACCGAAGACATGCCCACGAAGACGTGGGCATGCCACCCGGCCAGGGAAGACGACTGGCTCGCCTCTCGGATCGAAGGTCCGATGCCCGAGGGGGCCGTCCTGGTCCATTCGCCGAGCTTCGCCCATCAGGCGCCGGGCGGCGGCGAGGTCCAGATGCTCCGCACCGCCCGGGGCCTCGAATCGTGGGGCGTCCGCGTCCGGCCGTTCGTCCCGTGGGTCGATCGGATCGAGAACGCGAGGCTCCTGCACCTGTTCGGGATGTCGCCCGAGGGGCTCGCGCTGGCCCGGGTGGCGAGGTCTCGGGGCGTCCCGGTGGTCCTGTCCTCGATTTGCTGGTACGACCCGCGATCGCTCGCAAGGCTGGCCCCGACCCACCTCCGCGCCTCGTTCGACGTCGCTAAATGGGCGGCGAGGCGGGCCGTCCCGACGCTCCCGGGCTGGCGTCGTGAGCTGCTCCTCTTGAGCGATGCGATCCTGCCGAACTCGATTGCCGAAGGGCGGCAGCTCGTCCGCCTGTTCGGGGCCGATCCGGCGAGGATTCGCGTCGTGCCCAACGGCGTCGATCCCGAAATCGCCGCGATCGGCCCGGCCCCGTTCCGCGAGGCGTTCCCCGACCTCGGCGAATTCGTCCTGTATGCCGGCCGGATCGAGCCGCGAAAGGGCGTCCTGGGGCTGGTTCGGGGTGCGAAGAGGGCGGGGTTGCCCCTGGTGGTCGTCGGCGAGACGGTCCCCGGTCACGAAGCGTATGCCAGCCTCTGCCGAGGCGAGGCCGGCCCCTCGGCGAGATGGCTCGGCCGGCTCGTCCCCGACGATCCCCGGCTCGCCTCGGCGTTCTCGGCGGCCCGCGTGTTCGCCCTGCCGAGCTTCTTCGAGACGCCGGGGCTGGCGGCTCTGGAGGCGGCCCTGGCCGGGTCGGCGGTCGTGATCACCCCGTTCGGCTCGACCCGCGAATACTTCGGCGACCTCGTCGATTACGCCCGGCCCGATCGCCCGAGGGAGATCGCCCGATCGTTGAAAACGGCCTGGAACGAAGGCCGTCGCGCCGGCCTGGCCGAGACGATCCGGCGGCGGTTCCTGTGGTCCCATGCGGCCGAGGCCACGGTGGAGGCGTATGACACGGTCGCCGGCTGAACCCAGGCCCGTCCCGGTCCGCCGCTACCGCTACAGCAAGCTGCGGTGGCGGGTGCTGGTCCACGCCCTCGACGCCGTGGGCCTCGTGGCGATGGCCCTCTGGCGGAAGCGCCGGCCGAAGCCCGTCGTGAGCGACCCCCGGCGCATCCTGGTCGTCCAGCTCGACCACCTGGGAGACGCCGTCCTGACCAGCCCGATCCTGCCGAGGCTCCGGGCCGCGTACCCCGAGGCAAGGCTCGACGTCCTGGCCTCGCCCAGCAACCGCGCCGTGTTCGAGGCCGACCCGAACGTCGATCGCGTCCTCCTGGCCGAGCGGAACTGGTTCGAGAGACGGCCGCCGATGAGGGCCCTGGGCTCGGCCGTCGTCGCCCTCGGGCGATCGCTGCGAAAAGAGCGGTATGACCTGGGGATCGACGTCCGGGGCGACGTGCTGACCGTGTTCGTCCTGGCCCTGGCGGGCATCCCTCGACGCCTGGGCTGGGCGATGGGCGGAGGCGGGTTCCTCCTGACCGATCAAGGGCGGTGGGAGCCGGGGCGGCACGAGGTCCAGTCGCGGATGGCCCTGCTGGACGCCCTCGGACTGGCCGACGACGAGCCGCCGAGGGTCGCCGTCGGGACCACGGACGCCGACCGCGCCCGGGTCGGCGCGATGCTCCGCAAGGAATGGCCCGTGCGATCCCGGGGGCGACGCAAGGTCTCGGTCCGCTCGGCGGCAAGGGTCGCGACCGCGACCGCGACGGAACGACCCGAGGCGCGCCCGGTCCGCGACGACCCGGAGCGGCTCCACGCCGGCCGGTTCGGCGAGGAGGCGCCCCTCCTGGCCGTCCACCTCGGGGCCGGGACCGCGGCGAAACGGTGGCCCGCCCGGCACTGGGACGACCTCCTCGGCCGGTTCCTCGACGACGGCTGGCGGGTGGTGGCCGTCGGCGGCCCGGACGACTCGGAAATCGCCGCGGGCTTGACCCCTCGGCCCGGGTTCCGCGACTGGTCGGGCCGCCTGGAGGTGACCGAGACGGCCGCCTTGCTGGAGCGGGCCGACCTGTTCGTCGGCGCCGATTCCGGCCCGGCCCACCTGGCGGCGTGCTCGGGCGTGCCCTCGGTGATCCTCTTCAGCGGGACGAACCGCGCGAGGCAATGGCGGCCGTGGTCGCGCCGGGCGCTGGTCCTGAAGCACGACGTCCCCTGCCGCCCATGCCATCACAAGACGTGCCCGCTGGCCGATCACCCGTGCATGACCGGCCTCTCGCCCGAGAGGGTCCATCGCGCCGCCCGCCGATGGTGGGCAAGGCTCCACCGCGAGGAAGCCCCCCATGCGCCGATCTGATTCGGACCCATCCCGGGTGGCATGCTTACGAAGATGTAAGCATGGATTCGGTATAAGTGCACATGACCGGGTGGCATGCTTACTTCGTAGGGCAGGCCTTGGCCTGCCGAGTCAGGGCCAGGGACGGCAGGCCAAGGCCTGCCCTACAAAACGGGATCGGACGAACCACGACCGGGTGGCATGCTTACGTCTTCGTAAGCACGTCCTGGATTCAAGCTCACGCCGAAGCCATGCTTACGAAGACGTAAGCATGCCACCCGGGAAACGTCGGCTCGACCCGGCCGGCTGGCTGGCCCTGACGTGGGCCGTGATCTTCGGCCTCCTCTACGTCGAGATGGTCGTGCGGCTCCGGGCACCGGGTCTCCTCGCGGCGATCCGGCGAATCTTCGGCGGCTGAGGGGTGACTCGCGCGGTCCGTTGCGGTCTATTGGGCGGATGCGCCGGAGTTCGACCCCTCCGCCGCCCCTCGGACCGAGACCAGGAGCCTCCGCGAATGACCGCTTTGCTCGCCTGCGTCGCCGCCCTGGCGATCGGGGCCGACGACCGGCCCAACAACACCCCGCCCCCCGGTTTCACCGCCCTGTTCAACGGCAAGGACCTCTCCGGCTGGAAGGACGACGGCAAGGGCCACTGGACCGTCACCAAGGAAGGCGTCCTCCACTACGACGGCAAGGGGGACAGCCTGGTCACCGCGAAGGACTACGGCGACTTCGAGATGTTCGTCGATTGGAAGATCGGCCCGAAGGGGGACTCCGGCATCTATCTCCGAGGCAAGCCCCAGGTCCAGATCTGGGACGACCCGGTCGGCTCCGGCGGCCTCTACAATAACAAGCAAGGCCCGAGCAAGCCCCTGGTCGTCGCCGACAAGCCCGTCGGCGAGTGGAACACGTTCCACATCGTCATGAAAGGGGACAAGGTCACCGTCGACCTCAACGGCAAGCGCGTGGTGGACGACGTCCCCCTGGAGAACTGGCCCGACTACAAGGACCCCCTGCCCTCGTCCGGGACGATCGAGCTCCAGCACCACGGCAACCCCCTCGAATTTCGAAATATTTACATCAAAACGCCAAATTGATTTCCTGGGGTGCATGAAATGCACCATCCCGGCATCGCTCGTGGATCGATCTTCGTAGGGTGCATGAAATGCACCATCCCGGCATCGCACGTGGATCGATCTTCGTAGGGTGCATGAAATGCACCATCCCGGCATCGCTCGTGGATCGATCTTCGTAGGGTGCATGAAATGCACCATCCCGGCATCGCACGTGGATCGATCTTCGTAGGGTGCATGAAATGCACCATCCCGGCATCGCTCGTGGATCGAGACGAAGGGAAGTTGGTGCATTTCATGCACCCTACAAAGTCGCATCATCTCACGCAGGAGAGGGCCAATCGGCGGACGCGGCCGGCATCGACCCTCGCCCCGCGATCGCCGCCTCGTAGGGTGCATGAAATGCACCATCTTTGCATCTCTCGTCTATCGAGGCGAAGGCGGCCGAAGATGGTGCATTTCATGCACCCTACAAAATCTCATCATCTCACGCACGAGAGGACCAATCGGCGGACGCGGCCGGCATCGACCCTCGCCCCGCGATCACCGCCTCGTAGGGTGCATGAAATGCACCATCTTTGCATCTCTCGTCTATCGAGGCGAAGGCGGCCGAAGATGGTGCATTTCATGCACCCTACAAAGTCGCATCATTTCACGCACGAGAGGGCCAATCGGCGGACGCGGCCGGCATCGACCCTCGCCCCGCGATCGCCGCCGAGGCAGGCCGCCCCCCGGACGGCGAACAGGTCGGGCCCGAGCCGGCGGAGGCGCTCGATCGTCGCCTCGTCCAGCCCCCCGGCCAGGGCGACGAGGCCGCCGAAGGCGTTCACTCCTCGGAGGAGGTCAAGCCAGGAACAATCGCCCCAATTCGCCGGCACCTGTTTATTCCAGGTATCGACGAGGACGCCCGCGCAGCCCGCTTCCTCGGCCTCGGCGATGATGGCCGCCGGCTCGGGCGACCCGGCGGCCCGCCAGTCGGCATAGACGACCGCGACCCAGCCGGACGGGCCGCCCCAGGCGTCCCGGAGCGTCTTCCACTCGGAGGCCCAGCCCGGACCGGCGCCCGCCAGGCCGACCTTGCGGAAGGCGATCCCCGCGAACGCCTCCGGTGGCGGGGCCCTCCGGCCTCGCCACTCGACCAGCTCGCCCAAAGCCACGCTCACCGGGATTTCCGAGGGCACGGCCCGGCGGACGGCCCGCCACGTCGCCTCGTCGGCCCGTCCGAGAGGCCCCCGAGCTGGCTCCTTCACGTCGATGACCGCCGCCCCGCCCTCGACGGCCGCCTCGGCTTCCTCGGCCGACCGGACGCTCACCAGGAGCCCCGCCATCCCGGGCGCCCCCTACTCGGCCGAGGGGGCCGCGACGACCCGTCGCCGGTTCACCCAACCGATCACCCGTCGGCCGAGGAAGTCGAGGGTGAAGAGCACGGTGATCCCGATCAGGTCGGCAATCGCCGAATTCTTGAGGAACGGCAAGCCCTCGAAATAGCAGAGGGCCAGGCCCTGGGCCGAGGGCGGATAGAGCGGGTGGCCGACCGAAGCGACCTGAGGAGACGCCCAGACGGCCAGGTTGGTCGTCAGGAAGAACACCAACGACGCCCCCAGGGCCAGGCCGCCGCGTCGCCACGGGTCGGAGGACTCGCGGAGGAATCGGCCGGCAAGGACGACTCCGGCGAACGTGGCATAGATCGTCACGCGGACCAGGCCGAAGACCGGCCGCCCGCTGCCCCAGTCGATCCAGACGTCGGAAACCAGCATCGCGGCCAGGGGGACGAGCAGCGCCCATCGCCGGGGAAGCCTCGCCCCGGCATAAAGGGCCAGCGCCCCCATCGCCACGCCGCCCGGCTCGTGAGGCGCCAGGCGGGCAAGCGTCCCCAGGACGATCAACAGAATGGCGGTCGTCACGGCGAGGGCCTTTCGGTGCGATTCGGGGGAGTCATCCCCCCAGAGTATCGCGGATCGGCCCCAACCCGCAACTCGTCCGGGAGTGATCGGTGGATTGTTGTGTTTTTACATGTCTCGTAGGGCAGGCCTCCGCCTGCCGTCCCCGGGCCCGACCCGGCAGGCCGAGGCCCGCCCTCCGAGGGACGAAGAGAACGAGGCCGGAGGCTTAGACTTCGCCTTCTCGGGTGAAATGACGCCGATCGAACGGCAACAGGCCGGCTTCGGACTTCAGGACGGTGAATTCTCCGAGAGGGAGCCGCTCCCTCTCGACCGCGATCGCGAAAGGCCCGAAGCGACGGTCGGAAACGACCAGGAGCAACCGACCCGGTTCGGGCATTTCCCATCGGCCGTCCAGGCACTCGCCAGGGGCCGTGACCCGGAGCCGGCCGTCGGCCGAGAAGTCCAGGATGGTGTCTCGGTCGCGATCGACCCGAGGGCCGAGGTCCGAGGCGCCCGGGATCATCGCGATTCCTCCGAACCTCCGCTCACTCCTTCTCCGCCGGCTCGCCCAGGAGGACGACCCAGCAGGGGATGCCGTCCTTGGTCCTGGCGACTCCCACGCCGACGTCGCGAAATCCCTTCTTGAGCAGGACTTTTCGGCTCTGTTCGGAATCGAGCCAGGACTTGGCGACCTCCTCGGGCGAGGTCTGGCCCATCGCGTCGCTCTCGCCCAGTTGCGCCCGGGCGCTGTAGCCGGCCTTCCTGGCGCGATCGTGGAGGGTCAGGCCGTCGTCGTCCTTCTGGACGAACTTGCCGGCCTTCGCCACCGAGTCGGCGTGGGTCTGGGCGGAGGCGGTCAGGACCTCGTTGGCTTTGAGAGGGGGCGTGTCGTCGGCGTCGGCCCTGGCCTTGTTCAGGAGGGCGATCAGGGCGTCGCCGGCCTTCTTGGGGTCGAGCTGGGGCCAGGGCCGGCCGAACTCGACGCACCAGAATGGGATGCCGTCGTCATCCCGGACCATCGAGGCGCCGATCTCGGTGAAGTCGCCGAGGATGTTCGCCTTGTGAGGGGGGCTGTTCATCCAGTCCTTCATGACCTCGGCGGAACTCTCCTGGCCCTCGGCCACGTTCTCGCCGGCCCGTTGGAAGTGATAGCCGGCCTTCTGGACCCTCTGGGCGGGCGTCGAGCCGTCGAAGCCTTCGTGCTGCATCTGGTGGTGGTTGGCCATGTCCTGGGCGTGGGCCTTCGCGGCGGCCTCGAGCTCGGCGTTGGCCTTCAGGGGCGGGAGCTTCTCCTTGGCCCGTTCCTTGTTGTGGAGGGCGATCAGGGTCGTCAGGTCGAATTTCGACTTCGCCTTGCCCTTGGGCCGGGCCCTGGCCTTGGGCGGGTCATCGCGAGCGGAGGCGGGCTCCTCGAAGCGCGCGAGGAGGGTCAGGCCGAGGGCCACGGAGGTCATCCAGGCGACGCGAGCGAAGGTCTTCATGCACCGATTCTCTTCGGGAGACGGTCGTCAATCAAGCCTCGGGATGACGAAACCGCGAGAGGGTCGGCCCGGGAGGCGATCGAACGCTCCGGGCCGCCCTCGGGAGGGTTACTTCTTCGCCTTATCGCCATCCTTGTTCTTATCCTTGTCCTTGTCGCGATCCTTCGAGCCCTGGTCCTCATTGGGGAGGATGCGGATCTCGTTGGCGTCGCCCATGAAGGTGCGGTGCCGGCCGTGCTTCATCGCGGCCTTGTCGTTCGAGTTCGACCCCGACTTGTCGCGAGTGGTCATGACGACCTCGACCCGGTCGCCGATCTCCAGCTTATCCCACGAGCATTCCTTCGCCTCGGAGGACTTGCCCGATTCGTCGCAGCACTCGCAGACCTTCGTCTTGGGGGAGAGCCAGACGAGATAGACGTTGTGGCGGCGCCGAGGCGAGTCGGTCGAGGAAGCGTCCTTCCTGTCCTTGTCGTTGTCCTTCCCGTCCGAGCCGGCCCACTCGGGGTGGCCGACGACGGTCAGGTAGGCGGCCTCGGCGGTCACGGCCTTGTGGGTCTGGTTGTCGATGATCGTCTCGCCTTCGACGGTCACCCCGGAGACGATCCCCCGGATCGTCTGCTTGCCCTGCGTCTTATCGGCCTTGTCGGACGAGGTCTTGTCGTCCCCGGCACGGGCCCCGGGAACGAATGCCATCGCCAGGACCAGGACGG
Organism: uncultured Planctomycetota bacterium; assembly: GCA_963737655.1. Lineage (GTDB taxonomy): Bacteria > Planctomycetota > Planctomycetia > Isosphaerales > Isosphaeraceae > JAQGHR01. The sequence goes on from CAVTTN010000002.1 coordinate 2,478,130, forward strand.
ACGCGGACGCGATCCGAATCCTCATCGGAACCTCCTCGGGCTGCGGGATTGGGAGGGGTGCTCGGGGCACCCGGCCGCGAGACCGGCTCTCGCGGCACGATCCCCCAACGCGGCAATTCCGATACCGGCCCGGGGGGCTTCACGAGACGTTCATCGGACGCCGGTGACGTTCAGATCGGCCGGATCGAATTGGATGGTACACGTCGGGCCGTCGTCCTTCACGATCTTCTCGGCCACCACGCGGGTCATCGGCCCGAGGATGCTGAAGTGGTTCCCGCCCCGGACCGGCAGGGCATGGATCATCGGGTTCTTGGTCCTCTGGCCCATCGCCTGGAGCGCCAGCAGGTTGCCCGGCTGCTCGGTCCCCTCGAAGAGGAACGTCGGGCGATGGATCGACGACAGCCACAGGCCCGGGGAGCGGAGCTCCATCTCCTTGGGGTTGGCGAAGTCGAACGGCAGGTTCTCATCGCCGTAACCGGCGACGTTGTCCGCCGGCCCGAACGCGAACACGGCGCGGAACCGGCCGCTCATCTCGGAGGCGAGCAGGGCGAGCGTCCCCCCGGTGCTGTGCCCGCCGAGGTAGATCCTGGACGGATCGACATAGGGCTGAGCGGCGAGGAAGTCGGCGGCGGCGAGCAGGTCATCGACCTCGCCCAGGAACCCCTCCTGGACCCCGGGGTTCCGATTCCCTCCGCGGAACGAGGGGTACATCGTGATGATCCCCCGGGCGCGGAAGGCGGTCGCGGATTGGTCGTCCCCCGGCTCTCCGGGGGTCCAGGCGGTGTCGCCGATGTCGTTGCCGAAGCCGCCGAAGACCCAGACGATCGCCGGATGCTTCGCGAAGTCGTTAGGGCGGGTCGAAAGATACGCGGCCATCGGCCCGGCGGGCGAGGTGTACTGGACGACCTCCAACACGCCCCCCGGCGGCGGGGCGACGGGCTGGCCCGGGGTCGATTGCCGGGTCAGCCGGGTCTGAAATCCCTGGCGGGCCTGGGCCAAAGTCGGCTCGCCCGGGTCCGGCGCCCACGACGAGGGCCGGGGCGGCGTCGCGCCCTTCGTCATCGCGGTGGGGGCCGGCGAGGGGAGCGATTCGATGCACCCGGCCAGGACGATCGGGGCGAGGACGAACAGGGAGATCGGCTTCATGGAGAGGCTCGCGTCTCGGGGATCGGGGCGCGGGGGCAACGGCCAGAATGGGCCACTCGCGAGGATGCCACGTCCCGGGATCGCGGGCAAGCCGGTCGGTCCTTATTCTTTCAGAGAGGTCCATCGAGGCGAAACGGATTCGGATTGGCCTGGGTCGCGAATCGAGGGGTCCGAATTCCGGGTGGCCCCCTCATCGCCGAGGTCCCAGGCGCCGCCCTTGCCGGTTCGCCCCGATCCCTCCTACGATGATCGCGATTTCCCCCGATTCGCCGCGAGCCCGCCGAGGCCGACCCGCCATGACCCGCCGCGACCGCCCGTTCACGCTCGGCCTCGTCCAGATGCGATGCTCGACCGACCCCGCCGCGAACCTGGCGAAAGCCTGTGACCTGCTCCGCCGGGCGAAATCCGAGGGGGCGACCGTGGCTTGCCTTCCCGAGCTCTTCCGCACCCAGTACTTCTGCCAGACCGAGGACCCCAGGACGTTCGACCTCGCCGAGCCGATCCCCGGGCCGTCGTCCCGGGCGCTGGCGGCCGTGGCGAGGGAGACGGGGATGGTCGTCCTCGGCTCGTTGTTCGAGAGGAGGGCGGCGGGCGTCTACCACAACACGCTCGTGGTCTTCGACGCGGACGGCTCGACCTCGGGCATGTATCGGAAAATGCACATCCCGGACGACCCGCTCTACTACGAGAAATACTACTTCACCCCCGGCGACCTCGGCTTCCAGGCCATCGAGACCTCGGCGGCGACCGTGGGGACGCTGGTTTGCTGGGACCAGTGGTATCCCGAGGCCGCCCGGCTCACGGCCCTCCGGGGGGCCGAGGTGATCTTTTATCCGACCGCCATCGGCTGGCACCCGAAGGAAAAAGCCGAGTACGGCCCGGCCCAGCACGACGCCTGGAGGACCATGCAACGGGCCCACGCCATCGCCAACGGCGTGTTCGTGGCGGCCGTCAACCGGATCGGCCACGAGGGCCCCGAAGACGGGGGGCTGGAATTCTGGGGAGGCTCGTTCGTCGCCGACCCCTTCGGCCGGATCCTGGCCGAGGCCGGGCCCGACGAGGAGACCGTCCTGATCGTCGAGTGCGACCCAAAACTCAGCGAGGAGACGCGCCGCCACTGGCCGTTCCTCCGGGACCGCCGGATCGACGCCTACGGCCCGATCGTCCAGAGGTTCCTCAAGTAAGGATCGAGAGCTTCATCACGGAGGCACGAAGGGCACGGAGGAAGACACAAAGAGGTCCGGCCTTCCTTCCTGAGCTTCTTTGTGTCTTCCTCCGTGCCCTTCGTGCCTCCGTGGTGAATCCGGGTCAGCCCTTTCCGGGTCTTCGACCAGGGACGCGCTACAGAACGACCGGCACGGACCCGACGCGGAGGTTCACCACCACGACCCTCGCCAGGCTCCGCGATTCCTCCGGGAACGCCGGATCGACCAGCCGGAGCCGGGCCAACTCGTCTCGCGAGGCGTCTGGCGGGGCATCCACGCTCTTGAGCAGCACAAGCTCCCCGGCCCCGAGGCGGACGGCCAGCCTCGCGGCGATGCTGTCGGTCGTCACGTCCCAGGATTTCGCGAGCGGCCGATCCGAATCGCGGTCGTCGTCGTCCAGCGGAAGTCGAGGCGCCAGAACGGGGATGCGCCCGTTCGTGAAGAGCGGCTCGAGATCCTCGAACCGCTCGGCGACCTCCAGCCCCGGGACCATCTCCGCCACGACCCGGGCCGTCAGGTCGAGCGACCGGACCGCCAACGCGTGGGCCTTCACGGCCCCCAGGCCGAAGGTCCGGTCGAGCTGGCGAATCCAGTCCGCCGCCGGGCCTCCCCCGACGATCAAAACCGGCCGTTCCTGGCGGCGGGATTCGACGTAAGCCCGAAGCCTCGCAGGGAATTCGGGCCAGTCAAAAAGGCTGCCGCCGACTTTCACGACGATCATGGCTCGCCTTGATCCTCCGAGGCCAGCAACAGCAACGCCCAGGCGCATCCGGCGGCCGAGGCCACCGGCCCCCAGTCGTCGGCAAGGCTCAGAATCTCCCCGTCGAGGGCCATGACCCGCTCCGCCACCCTCCGACCGAGGAATTCCCCGGCACCGGCGAGTATGACCGAGCGAGGTTGCCCAAGTTCCGAGCCTTCGCAGGCCCTCCGGGCCGAGGCGACCAAACGATTGACGATCGCGAGGTCCGCCTCGGTGGCGAAGTCCTGGGCGTCGTCGGCCGAGAACCCCTGACGGTCGGCCCCGACCATCCGGGCCAGGCGGTCCCGCGATGCCTCGATCGTCGCGGGTCGGCCGTCGGCCGTAGCGACGTCGGCCGGGTCCTCGGGCAGGTCGCCCAGGGTCAGGTAGACGTCCAGGGTGGTCGCGAACAGCTCGGCGGCCAGGCCGATCGGTCCCCCTCGCCACCGGAGCTCGGTCGCCAGCGAGCAGACCGGCGTCCGCCTTGACCCCACGTACACCAGCTCGCCGGATCGGAGCCGCTCGGTGTCGGTCCGGCCTCGGGGGATGGGCAATCCGTCTCGCAGGGGGATCAAATCGGTCGTCGTCGATCCCACGTCGATCAAAAGGGCCGGTCCCTCGGGGACCAGCCGTCCCGCCGCGTGGGCCAGGGCCAGCCAGTTCGCCGCCGCCGCGATCCAGGGGACTTCGAGGACGTCCTCGACCGAATGAAATCGCCCATCCGTTCCCCAGACCCGGACCGGAATCTCGGCGAAAACCTCCCTGGCGGCCCGGAGGACGTGGCGGACCCCTTCGGCCTTGGTCTCGAAGCAGTCGCAAAGCTCGGCCGTGGTCGTCAGCGCGACCCGATCGGCCGGAGGCAACGTCGCCACGAGCCTCCCGAGGACGTCGGCGAGGTCCTCGGGTCGCTTCCAGAGCGCGAACGGGACGCTCCGGGCGGCTCCCGAGGCGTGGGCCGCCTTGAGGTTCGCGCCGCCGATGTCCAGGGCGATCAGGGGACCTGGAGAAGTCTCGATCATGGGGGGAACCTCATCGCATCACGAGGCCGGGAGAGAGCCGTCGGCGAGGAAGGCGATCGGAGGGCCGGGCAAGCGGCGAAGTTCGCCCGACTCGTCCTTCGCCCGAGTTGGAAAGGCCGATCCGATCGGACCGTCCGGGTCGATCGAGGCCAGCCAGAGAGCACCGAGCGTTCCCGGAGGAAATCGACGCCTCAAACCCACGAACGAGGTCGTCGGCCTCGGGTTGATCTCCAGGACCGTGGATCGGCCGGTCCGAGGATTCCAGATCGCATCCACTCCGACAAGTCCCAGGAGGCCGGGGACTGCCAGGATCGCCCGCCGAGGCTCGTCGAGCGAACCATCTTCGGGCCCAACCACTTCCTCGCCGCCGAGATAGGAGAATCGGCCCTCGGTGCAGGCGATCCTCTGGCGGGTCTGGCCGATCGGCGTCGGGCCATCCGCCCCGACGATCCACGCCGACCCGCGAGGCTCGCCGGCCTCGAACGGCTGAAACAGGGCTTCGGGGAGGGCCAGGGCTTCGGGAGGCAGGTCGTCGGGGCCTTCGAGGAAGAACGTATCGATCGATCCGGCGCCGTCGATCGGCTTCAGGACCGCCGGATAGGCCGCATCGGCGGGCAAACCGAGGGCCGGGACGACCCGCAAACTCGGAGGGGTCGCAATCCCTCGCGATCGGAAATGCTCACAGAGCCGAAGCTTGTGGCCGGTCAGGGCGATGGCCTCGACGGTCGACCCGAGCGACCACCCGCCGACCGATTCGATCGTCTCGGCCCGATCGCGGAGGACGCCTCCGGTCTCGGGGGCGATGCAGAGGGTAAAATCCAGCTCGCGGGCCAGCCGGGCGAACGCCTCGGGCTCGCCTCCGGAACCGATTCGGACGGTTTGCCACGGTCCGGGTTCGGACGCAAGCCGTTCATCCAGCGTCATTTGGACCGACGCCCCCGGGAGGCTCGCGAACTCCTCAACCAGCGCTCGCCTCATGGCCGAACCCTCGGCGGCGAGCGATTTCGGCAGGGGCGAGCCGGCGAATCCTCCCCCGGTCACGAATTCGTGGATCAATACCGAGAAAGGGCGGACGCGACCCCCCATGAGGATCATCCCCGTGATCGACGTGATGGAAGGACGGGCCGTCCGGGCCGTCCGGGGCGACCGCGCCCATTATCGGCCGGTCCGCTCGGTCTTGCACGAGGGTTCCGACCCCCTCGGCCTGGCCCGTGCCCTTCGTGATCGCCTCGGATCAACCGAGCTCTACCTGGCCGACCTGGACGCCATCCTCGGCAAACCGCCTGCGTTGCCCTTGCTCGGCGAATTCTCCAAATTGCCCATTCGCGTCTGGGTCGATCCCGGGATTCGGGTTTCGGCCGACGTGGCTCCCATTCTCCAGGCCGGGGCTGCGGTCGTGGTCCTCGGGCTGGAAACGCTGAGAGGGCCGGCGGTTCTGGCCGAAATCGTGGAAACACACGGCCCGGATCGGATCGCCTTCAGCCTGGACCTCCGCGACGGCCGCCCGCTGGTTCCGACCGAATCCGCCTGGGGCACCGCCGATCCTCTCCAGCTTGCCGAGATCGCCATCGAGGCCGGAATCCGTCGGATGATCGTGCTCGACCTCGCCCGGGTGGGCACCGGCGCCGGGACGGGCACCGAACCACTGATCGCCGGGCTTCGAACGAGTCATCCGGCGCTCGAAATCGTGGCCGGCGGAGGAATTGCGGGCCGGGACGACCTGGCAAGGCTCGAATCAGCCGGCGCATCGGCCGCCCTCGTCGGATCGGCGCTTCACGACGGCCGCTTGTTCGATGGGAGCGACCCTCTTTCTGATTCGACACGGATTCGAAGAGGGCCTTCGGCATCCGCAGGTTACGCAGATCACGCAGATTAAAATTCAAGGAGATGAATTTCATCCTTTTTATCTGCGTAATTTGCGTAATCTGCGGATGCCGAAGGCCCTCTTCGATTCCCTGGTCGGCCTCGAACGGCACCGTTCCGAACCTATCGAGGCCGGTGGATCAGGGAGAAGATTTTGCCCTCGATACCCAGGATTTCCAGGGACCGCTTTCCGCCGATGGTGCCCACGCCTCCGGCCCAGTGGAGGGCCAGGCCGTCGGGGCTGAACTTCACGCGGATCACCGATTCGGGGCCGTCGATCTCTCGGAGGATTTTCAGGTCGCGAGGGTCCCAGAGCGTGATCTTCGCCTTGCTGCCCGAGGTGGCGAGCAGGGAGCCGTCGGGCGACCAGTCGAGGGCATAGAGTTCCTCGGCGTTCGTCTTGCTTTCGAGGAGGAGACGGCCGTCCGTGGCGTCCCAGATCGCCACCGAGCCATCGACGTAAACCACGGCCAGCAAACGACCTTTGGGGTCGAATTCCAGCTCCTGGGAGGACGTTTTCGGCAGCTCGAACCTTCGGGCACCGGAGGTTACGTCGAAGAGGATCGTGGTCCCGTTGCGGTTGCCGACGGCCAAGGTCCGGCCATCGGGGCTGAAGGTCGGGGTCATCCCCCCTTCGACCGGCCCGGCATCGAACGTGCGGATGAGGCGGCCGTCCGACACCCGGAAGAGGGGGACGGTCGTGCCGTAACCCCCGGTGGCGACAAGGGAACCGTCGGGGGTGAAGACCGGCTTCGCCTGCGAATCCTTCGTGTCGAGCTCGATCGTTCGGCCGGTCTTGCGGTCGAGGATCACCGGCGGCTTGAAGTTCTCGGTGTAGGCGACGACATCCGACGTGGGGCCGAAGGCGAAGTGGATGATCTTCTTGCCCTCGCCGATGGTCTCGATCAGGCGGAGGCTCACGGCGTCGCGGACCTCGACCGGCTTCTCCCAGCCGATCACGGCCATCCGGTCGCGATCGGGGCTCCAGGCGATCTCCCAGACGTCGTCCTTCTCCAGCCGGGCCACCGTCTTGAGCCCGGCCAGGGTCCGGGGCGTGATCGCGGTCCGCCGGTACTGGAAGCCGAGGACCACCCCGACGACGGCGACGATCGCCATCCACACGCGGAGGCTCAGCCGCAATCGGGATCGCCGCCTCGGGGCGTGCGCGGTGTCCGGGTGTTCCATCGGGATCGGCCCTCGTCTCGGATGGTTCGACACGCTCCCCCAGGATAACGGGCAAGCCGGCCCGATGTCCGATCCCAAATCCGGCACGGCGCCGGACGGTTATTCCGGATCATCGCGACCAAGGCCCCCGGCGATCGCCGAATCCGTGGCTCGCGGATCTCTTAATGGCGAATTCCGCACAGGATCATGTGATATCGGGTGAAATTCTGGATGACTCGCGGCCGCCCCGAAGTGTCCGGGAATTGGGGGCCATCCGGGCCGATCGGGCCTCGCGGCGACTCGATGCATCTCTCTGGGGGAGATCGGCTTGCGATTTTAATGACAAAACATGCCGGCGCAAGAGAAACCCCGTGCGCACAACCCGTTGCGCACGCGAATCCAGCCTGATTTCCGGCCTTTTCGCGATTTTCCGACGGAAAGCGCTGTCAACTTCTTGGAAATTTAAAAGTGCCGACCTTTGATCAATCCAAGATTTGACGAGACTCCGACACGAGAGTGCGTCAGCTCCCAAGCTCAAAATCAACGCAGGCCGCCCATCCTGCCCGATCGGGTAGAACGGTTCACGACCGGATGGCGCACGACCGGTCATCGTAGGGCAGGCCTCGGCCTGCCGGCTTCGCGGGTCTCGGCAGGCCGAGGCCTGCCCTACGGGTGCGCCATCCGACCGAGTACCGCTCTAGAATGCTGTCGTCCACGTCGGCAGGGATTCGGATCGCGCCTGACCGGAGACAGGCTAACCGGCCTCGTAGCCGTCGCACGACGCGGTCGTGGTTTTCGGCATTGGGCGGCATGCTGACGTCTTCGTAAGCATGGCTTCGGCCAGGCATGAACCGAAGCCATGCTTACGAAGACGTCAGCATGCCACCCGGCCGAGGGGCTTCGGAGGAGCGACGCTCCGGTCGAGTCGCCTTGACCGTCCCCTGGGATTCGGCCATAACGTCGGTCCCCTTTGGGGGGAAGCCGCCCAGGGAAGGGCGGTCGGCCTCTTCGCGAGTCGAGTCGCGATCGCGGTTGAGGCTCGCCCCGCCAGCTCCGCACGGATGAGGAGTCCCGCATGGGCACCGAATCGTCGAGGACGGACGCCCTCCGCGCCGGCCTCCTGCCCCACCGATGGGAGCGGGTCGAATCCCCCGGCGAGCCTCGGGTCGTCGCCTCGTACGAGACGGTGATCGCCGGGGCCGGTCCCGCCGGGCTCACGGCCGCTTATGAGTTGACCCGTCATGGCCATCCCTGCGTGGTCCTGGAAGCCGACGCGCAGCTCGTCGGCGGGATCAGCCGGACCGACCAGTACAAGGGCTACCGCTTCGACATCGGCGGCCACCGGTTCTTCTCCAAGAGCGAGGAGGTCAACCGGATCTGGAAGGAGATCCTCGGCGACGAGTTCATCACCCGGGACCGGCTGAGCCGGATCTACTACGACCGCAAGTTCTTCCACTACCCGCTGAAGCCCGCCAACGCGCTGGCGAACCTGGGATTGCTCACGTCGTCGCGCGTGGTTCTGAGCTACGTGAAGGCCCGGCTCCGGCCGATCCAGCCGGAGAGGAGCCTGGAGGACTGGGTGGTCAACCGCTTCGGCCGGCTCCTGTTCGAGATCTTCTTCAAGACGTACACGGAGAAGGTGTGGGGGATGCCCTGCTCGGAGATCTCGGCCGACTGGGCCGCGCAGAGGATCAAGGGGCTGCAGCCTCGTCGGCGCGGTCGTCAACGCGCTGATGCCGGGCAAGGGCAAGGGGAAGGGCGAGGTCATCAAGACGCTGATCGACCGCTTCCAGTACCCGCGGCTCGGGCCCGGCCAGATGTGGGAAGCGGCGCGGGACCTGGTGAATCGCGGCGGGGGGGCCGTCCACATGGACCGCCGCGTGGAGCGGATCGAGCACGACGGCTCGGCGGTCTCGGCGTTCGTGGCGAGGGACGCCTCGGGCCAGGAGACCCGCTACCTCGGCCGGAATTTCCTCTCCACGCTGCCGATCCGCAACCTGATCCGGGCCATGAGCCCGGCGGCCCCGGAAAGCGTCCTGAAGGCGGCGAATTCGCTGAATTACCGCGACTTCCTCACCGTCGTTTTGATCGTCGAAGGGGCCGAGACGTTCCCGGATACGTGGATCTACATCCACGAGCCCGACGTGAAGCTCGGGCGCGTGCAAAACTTCAAGAACTGGTCGCCGAGCCTCGTGCCCGACCCGTCCAAGACCAGCCTCGGCCTCGAATACTTCTGCTTCGAGGGGGACGCGCTCTGGGCCCTGCCCGACGCCGAGCTGATCGCCCTGGGCCGTCGCGAGATCGACGCCATCGGCCTGGTGAAGGCCGATCGCGTGATCGACGGCTGCGTGGTCCGCATGCCCAAGGCGTACCCGGTCTACGACGACTCGTACCGCGACCACCTCGCCGTGATCCGCGAGTGGCTGGCCCGGTTCTCCAACCTGGAGCTCGCCGGCCGCAACGGGATGCACAAGTACAACAATCAAGACCACTCGATGATGACGGCCGTCCTCGCGGCCAGGAACATCCTCGGCCTCGGCCAGTTCGACACCTGGAAGGTCAACACCGACGCCGAGTACCACGAGGAGGAGACCGAAGGCGCCGGCCGGGCCGTCCCGGGCCGATTGACGGAGGCGTGATCGGACGGATCGGGCCTCTCGGAGCCTCGGGATTCTGGTAAGCTCGGGGCCGAAGCCCGCCGAACGGCCATCGGGTTCGGTCCCCTTCCGAGCGAGCCTCTCATGGACATGAAAACCGTCCTGGACGCCGTCCACTCCTGGCCAGCCGAGGATCGCCTCCGCCTGATCGAGGAGGTCTGGGACGGCCTTTCCGACGAAGATCGCGACCCGGAACTCACCGACGACGTCAAGGCCCTCCTCGATCGGCGCCTCGCGGCCCTCGACGCGGACCCGGCGAACGTCCTGACCTGGGAGCAGATCCGGCAATCCGCGCGGCGTCCCCGATGAGCCTGCCCTCCTCGCAAGACCTCCCATGAGCGAGTATCAATACTACGAGTTCCGCACCGTCGATCGCCCGCTGACCTCGGGGCAGATGGACGAGCTTCGCGAGATCTCGTCCCGGGCCGAGATCACGCCGACGGGCCTCACGAATGAATACTCCTGGGGGAACTTCAAGGGCGATCCCGACGACCTGATGGATCGCTACTTCGACGCCTTCGTGTACGTCGCCAACTGGGGGACGCACCGGCTGATGTTCCGCGTCCCCCGAGGGCTGCTGGACGTCCGGGCGGCGGAGGCGTTTTGCGAGGACGAATTCCTGACGGTCCGGGCCGAGGCGACGCACGTCGTCCTCGAATTCGTGTCGGAAGACGAGGAAGGCGAGGGCTGGATCGAGGGCGACGAGTGGATGCCCTCGCTGATCTCGCTCCGAGCCGAGTTGATCCGGGGCGACCTGCGGGCGCTCTACCTCGGGTGGCTGGCCTCGGTGCCGATCCGGGACGGGGAGGAGGACGGCGAATCGCTCGAACCGCCGGTGCCCCCGGGGCTGGCGAAGCCGTCGGCCGCGTTGAAGGCGCTGGCGGAGTTCCTGCGGATCGATGACGAATGGATCGCGGTCGCGGCGGAGGGGAACCCGGCGGGGCCTCCGCCGGAGCCGTCACGGGCCGACCTGGCCCGGTGGATCGCGGGGCTTCCGGCCGCCGAGAAGGACGGCTATCTCGTCCGCTTCCTCGCCGATGAGGCCGACCTGGCCGTTCGCGCCGAGATGTCCCGGAAGTTCCGCGCCGCGACCGCGCCGAAGGGCAAGAAGGCCGCCCCGGAACCCCATCGCCGGACGGTCGCCGAGCTCCGTGCCGCGTTCGAGGCCCGGATCGCGGAGAAGACGAAAAAGGCCGAGGCGAAGGCCGCGAAGGAACGGGCCGAGCGCGATCGGACGAAGGCCGAGGAGCGTGCGAGGCGCCTCGACGCCCTCTCTCGCCGGGAGGCCGAAGCGTGGCGGGACGTGGAGCGGAAGATCGCCTCGACGCAGCAAACGCAGTATGACGAGGCCGTCGAGTTGCTGGTGGACCTCCGAGACCTCGCCGCCAGGTCGGGCCGGCAGGCCGAGGCGCTCGCGAAGATCCAGGAGATCCGCCTCCGGCACAGGCGGAAGTCCAGCTTCGTCCATAAGCTCGACGCCAAGGGGCTTCGATGACGAGGAGTTTGTTGCGGGCTTCGCCCGGCTTGCGATTGGTGCATTTCATGCACCGGACATGACGGTGCATTTCATGCACCCTACGTTGTGATTGATGAATCCGGCGTGTTTGTCAACTCTTTCACCTGCCTGGCGTTTAAGAGGTAAAAAATCGCGCCGATCGTGGCGCCGACGATGGTGAAGAGGCGGAAGGCGAGCATGGCGATGGCGCCTCCCCGGTAGTTCAGGAGCCCGAAGAGGCCGGAGCTGGCCTGCTCGGAGATGCCGATCGCTCCGAAGGGGATCGGGACGGCCGTGGTGAAGAGGACCAGGGGGACGATCAGGAAGTGGTCGACGAGGTCGGGCACTCCGCTCCCCAGGACGGCCAGGCCGGCGTCGCGGAAGGCCAGGACGTTCAGCGAGTGCGTGCCCATCCCCAGGACCACCGCGCCGAGGACCAGGCCGGCGTGCCCTCGATACGCGGAGAGGTCCACTTTCTTCCGCCTCCGCCCCCGGAACGAGGCGATCAGGGCCGCCGCCGTGGCGATCGAGGCGAGGCCGGCGAACGCGCCGAGCGTCCAGAGCTTCGGGTTCAGCCGCGTGGCCGCGATCGACCCGGCCGCCGAGGCGATCAGGAACAGGCCGAGCAGCCCGCAGAAGAAATCGACGACCACCGAGGCGATCGCCGTCGGCCTGCGCTCGGGGTGCTCCCGGGCCAGGAACGCGGCCTTCACCACGTTGCCAAAAATCGCGCCCGGGATCACGAAGTTGAAGAACGCGGCGATGAACCCGAGGCGGACGGCGTCGCGATAGCGGATCGGCAGGCCCACGGCCCGGACCAGCAAAAACCAGCGGAAATACGAGAGCATGAGGCCGGCGAGGTAGCTCGCGCCGCCCAGGACCAGGGCCGAGACGTCCGGCCGGCGGTCGAGGACGTCGCGGATCTGGTCCCGATTCATGCGGAGGACCAGGCCGAGCAGCCCGAGGCCGATCGCGGCGCGGAGGGCCAGGCCGAGGGCCTTCTTGCGGGCCTTCGGGGTCATCGCGGAGGGCCCCGCACGGGTCGCCGACGACCTGGACGAACAGCGAGCGGGTCCGGGCCGTCATCCTCGCGATGTCCGAGCGGAACAGGGCCTCGGCGACGCCGTCGCCGTCGTCCTCGTAGCCGAGCCGGCGGGCGAGTCTCGCAAGCTCGGCCGGGTCGTCGGGCAGGCCCACGTCGGTCCGGTTGTGGACGATCCGCAGGCGGCCCTCGACGGTCCTCAAGAAGTCGTAGGAATCGCGCAAGGCCGCATGATCGGCCGGGGAGAGCGGGCCGTGGCGGCGGAGGGCGTCGAGCGCCTCCCAGACGTTCGCCCGGAGGACGTCGGGCTCGTCGCAGGCGTGCTTGAGCATCAGGTATTGCACGAGGAACTCGATGTCCACGAGCCCGCCGACCCCGCGCTTCAGGTCGTTCGGGCCTCGCGAGGCGCCCAGCCTCCGCCTCATCGCCAGGGCCTCGGCGGCGAGGCGTTCGCAGTCGTTCGAGGCGGTCAGGACCCGGCGGACGGCGGCCGTCACGTCCCGGTTGAAGGTGCCGGTCGAGAACAGGGGGCGGGCGCGGGTCAGGGCCATCCGCTCCCACGTCGCGGCGTGGCCGAGGAAGTAGGCGAGGAAGGCGTCGAGCGACACGGCCAGGGGGCCCGAGCCGCCATGCGGCCTCAGGCGGGTATCGACCTTGTACAGCGCCCCGGACGGCCCCGAGCCGCCGAGGTCGCGGATCACCTTCTGCGCCAGGTCGGCGAAGAACTCGGCGTTGGAGAGGGTCGCGGGGCCGCCCTGGGTCTGGCCGTCCTCGTCGAAGAGGAAGACGAGGTCGAGGTCGCTGTGATAGTTCATCTCCCGGCCGCCGAGCTTGCCGAGGCCGAGGATCGCCCACCTCGCCCGTCGGCCGTCGGACGACCGCCTCGGGGCGCCGAACTTCTCGACGGCCTTCGCCCAGCGGTCCCTCGCCACCTGGCCGACGATCGCCTCGGCCACGTCGGCGAGCTCGCGGGTCACGTCGCGGATCGGGTCCCGGCCGAGGATGTCCCTCACGCCGATCCGCACCCATTCCTTGTTGCGGAAGCTCAGCAGGATCGGCCCGAGGTCCTCCGCCCCCCGGCAGAGCTCCGCCAGCTCCCCCTTGATCGCCGTGGCCCCCTGCGGCCGATCGACCACCAGCGAATCGATCAGGTCATCAATCATCCCGGGATTGTTGATGAGCACTTCCGAGAGGAACTGGCTCGTCGCGCATAAATCGACGTACAGTTTCAGGCTCGGGGGATTGAAGCTGAAGAGCTCCCAGAGGACCGCCTTGGCCCCGAGCGACGCCGAGACCTTCTCGAGGTTCGTCAGGGCCATGTCGGGGTCGGGCGCCCGGGCCACGCTCTCCAGGAGCCTGGGCGCGATCGCCGCGAGGAAGTGGCGGCAGCGCGCCTCGGAGAGGAACGGGATGTCCTCTCTCGAGAGCGCCATCAGGTTGCGGTACGCCCCGGTCACGTCGCGGAAGGCGAACCGGCCGAGGGCCGAGGCGATCATCTCGGGCGAGGGTTCCGGGTCGAGCACGAGGTCCACCACGGGGTCGGCCTTGGAGTCGTCGGTGAAGGCGTCGTGGAGGAGGTGGTTGAGGATCTTCCGGTTCAGGTCGGTCTTGGCGCGATAGTCCGCGTTGAACCGCTGGGCGGGGCCGACGCGGTCTTCCCACGCCGAGGCCGGCGGATAGCCCATGCGGATCGCCAGGGTCCGCAGCCCCTCGGGATCGACGGGCATCTGATGCGTCTGGCGGTCGAACATCGTCTGCAGGCGGTGCTCGACCCGCCTCAAAAATCGATACGTGTCTTCCATGATCCCCCGTTCCTCGGGCGAGAGGCAGCCGATGGCCTCCAGTCGCGAGAGGGCCATCAGCGTGTTGGGGTGGCGGACGGTCGGCTCCCCCCCTCCGTGGAGGAGCTGGAGGAACTGGACGACGAATTCCACGTCGCGGATCCCGCCTCGGCCGGTCTTGACCTCGCTGGCGTCGGCCCCGGAGGCGCGGGTGCGGGCCTCGATCCGCCGCTTCATGGCCTTGATCTCGCCGATCTCCGCCGCCCCGAGGTATTTCCGATAAACAAACGGCGCGATGGCGGCGAGGAAGTCGCGCCCCAGGGAGAGGTCCCCGGCGATGGCCCGGCACTTGATCAGGGCTTGCCGCTCCCAGGTCCGGCCGGTCGTCTCGTAATAGCCCAGGGTCGCCCGCAAGGACCGGGCCAGCGGCCCCTGATCCCCCTCGGGCCGGAGCCTCATGTCGACCCGGTACGCCTGGCCCATCGCCGAGTGGTCGGAGAGGAGGCGGACGATCTCCGCCCCCATCCTCGCGAAGAACTCGGCGTTCGAGACGCTCCGCGTGCCGCTGGTCTGGCCTTCGGAGTCGTAAAGGAAGATCAAATCAATGTCCGAAGAATAATTCAACTCCTCGCCGCCGAGCTTCCCCAGGGCCAGGACGACGAACCGGGAGGGCCGCCCGTCTTCGCCGATCGGCTCGCCGAGGCGGGCGACGGCGTGGCCCCGGGCGAGCCGATACGCCCCCTCGACGCACGCATCGGCCAGGCCGGAGAGGTCCAGCGTGGTGAGCTCCAGCGGGAGCCCCCGGACGATGTCGTTGTAGCCGATCCGCAGGGTCTCGCGATGGCGGAGGCGGCGGATCGCCAGCCGCTGGGCCTGGTCGTCCTCGGCCGATCGGAGCTGGTCCCACAGGAACTCGACGAGGGCGTCGCGGTCGCGCCTCTCGGCCCCGGCGCGGAGCCAGTCCAGGACCCCGGGGTCCCGGATCAGCAGCTCGCTGAAATACTGGCTCGTGCTGAAGAGCTGGATCAGGATATCGGTCGTCCTCGGGTTCGCCCCGAGCCCCGCCAGCGCCGCGCTGCCGGCCGGGGAGGAGGCCGCGAACCGCTCCAGGTTCGTCAGGGCCATCCCCGGCTCGGGGCACTGCGGGAGCAAGACGTCGAGCTGGTCCAGGAGCGCGGAGAACGCCTCGGCCCGGAGCCCGGAGGCGGCCAGGTCGCGGAGGTCGCGAATCCCCCGAGACGTGTCGCGAACCCCCAGACCGGCGAGCCACAAGGCCAGCGCCGTCGAGTCGGTCAGCAGCCCGGACGGCGGCCGACCGCCGCCTCGCGGTTCGCCCGGCTCCATCGCTCGGCTCAAGCGAACACCTCATCGACGGCGACCCGCCAGCCGGGGACGGCCGGCTCGGCATCGGCGATGGCGCCCGGCCCGAAGACCTCGGCCGATCCGGGCCGGTGGCAGCGGATCACCCGCGAATCGGGGTCCACGTCCCAGACCACGAGCGTCCCCGCCTCGAGATAATCGGCGCGCCTGGCCGCCATCTCCCGCTCGGCGGCCGGGCCGGAGTGGCCTTCGCGGCGGACCTCCACCGCGAACGTCGGCGGGCCTTGCAGGAAGCGCATCGGGCGGTCCGGGAAGGGACCGAGGAAGTACGAGGCGTCGGGCGAGAACGATTCGCGGCCCGACGGGAGTTCCGGGACGACGAAGCCGACGTTGTCGGTGTATGCCTCGCCGGCGCCCAGCCTCGGCTCGTGACGGCGGAGGCTCACATAAATATTGCCGGCGATCCGGTTGGGGCGTCGGCCGGTGGGCATCAGGGGGACGATCCTCCCGTCGATCAGCTCGGCCTTGTCCTGGAGCCGGGAGAGGTCGTCCACCGAGGCCCGGGGCCTCTCGACGGTCGCCATGACGCCACCTCCTTCCGTCGGACGAATCGGATCGGATCGGGTCGGATCGGGTCGGACCGGATCAGGGGCCCATCGCGTGCTGGAGGTGGCGGAAGATCGCCTCGACGTCGCCCCGGGTGATCCCCAGCGAGGAGGCGATCGAGCGGTCGTCGGCCCCTCCGGTCATCAGCGGCTTGACCGTCGGGGCCAGCGGCCTCAGGCGGTCGGGCAGGGCGGGCGTGGGGACCCGTCGGCGATGCTCGACCCAGGGGTCGCCCATCGGCGCGAAGTCGGGGTCGAACCAGAACTCGCGGCCCCCTTCGGCCAGCAAGCGGACGAACCAGGCGGAGAAGCTCGGCGCGATCAGTCGGGAGGGGCTGCCGCTCTGGTCGTCGCCGGAGGTGAAGATCGGGCAATCGCCGCCGGGCCAGCGGTATCCCAGGTCGATGCAGATCGTCTCCCGGCCCGGGTTGCCGAGCTCGAACCAGCTCTCGGGCTGGACGAGCATCTCGGGGACCCGGGCGAACGGGATCATCGGCCCGATGGCCGTGAGCGGGTGGATCAGGGGGCCGTCCTTGTACAGGCCGTCGGAGAGCCGGAGCCAGCTGCGGAGCGAGTGGGGCAGGTCGAAGCCGTACCTCCGCTCCCAGTCCCGGACCTGCCGGGCCGAGGCGGGCGGTCGGCACGGGTCCGGGCCCTCGGCGTCGGCGAACGAGCCGGGCCAGCCGGGGGCCTGGATCGCGTCCGGGAGCCGGACCCCGGACGCCGCGGCCCAGAGCGCCGCCCGTTCCCGCAATCCCTCGCCAATCGGGCCGTGGATCATCCGCTGATCCCCACGAGGTCCATCGTCACCACCTCGCCGAAGAGCGTCATCGGCGAGCATTCGGAGATCGCCACCGGCAGGAGCCGGCCCGCCTGCCTCGCGTTCCCCTCGAACACCACGATCCGATCGCAGGCCGTCCGGCCGGTCATCTGGATCGGCCCGGAGAGGTCGCCCTCCTCGCGGGCCGCCGCCTTGCTCGGCCCCTCGACCAGCACTTCCACCGTCCGGCCGACGAACGCCCGGTTGTCCTCGCCGCAGATGGCCGTCTGGACCGCCAGAAGGTCGTTGTTGCGACGTTTCTTGACGTCCTCGGGCACGTCGTCGGCGAACAGGGAGAACGCCTTGGTGCCCTCGCGAGGGCTGTATTTGAAGATGAAGCTGTTCTTGAACCGCGAGCGCTCGACCAGGCGGACGGACTTCTCGAACGACGCCTCGGTCTCCCCGCAGAAGCCGACGATGAAGTCGCTGGAGACGCTGGCCTCGGGGACGGTCTCGTGGATTCGGTGCATCATCTCGTCGTAGAGCGCGACGGTGTAGAGCCGCTTCATCCGCCTCAGCACGTCGTCGCAGCCGCTCTGGGCCGGGACGTGGAGGTATCGCGAGACCTTGGGCAGGTCGCGGACGGCCTGCAACAGGTCGTCGGTCATGTCGTTGGGGAAATTGGTGATGAATTTCAGGCGGACCGGGCCGGCGACGTCGTGGAGGCGGGCGAGGAGGTCCGAGAGGCGGGTGGTCCGGCCGTCGGGCGAGGCATACTTGTAGCTGTTGACGGTCTGGCCGATCAGGGTGATTTCCTTCACGCCCTGGTCGGCGAGCTGGCGGGCCTCCTCCAGGATCGCCTCGGGAGGCCGGGACTGCTCCGGCCCGCGGACGGCCGGGACCACGCAGTAGGTGCAGAACTTGTCGCACCCCATCATGATCCGCAGGAACGCCTGATGGGGCGAGGGCCTCATCGCGGGCTCGCGGAGGGGGTCATACTCGGCGAAGCTCTCGGTCACCAGCGATTTCGAGCCGGCCGACCGCGCGAGGCTCACGGCCATCTGCGGCGCCTTCTCGGCCTTCGCCTTGGCCAGGAGCTCGGGGACGCGGCCGAGCTGGCCGGGGCCGATCACCACATCGACGTGAGGCGCCCGGCGGAGGACCTGCCCCTGGTCCTTCTGCGCCATGCAGCCGAGGACGCCGATCGCCACGTCCGGCCGGGTTTCCTTGATCCGTTTGATCCGGCCCAGGGCCGAATAGATCTTGTCCTCGGCGTGCTGGCGGACCGAGCAGGTGTTGTACAGGATGGTGTCGGCCTGGCCGATGTCGTCGGTCAGGACGTATCCCTCGTCGCGCAGCTTCGCCACCACGAGCTCGCTATCCAGGACGTTCATCTGGCAGCCGACCGTCTCGATGTACAGCTTCTTCGACCGAGACGGGACGGCCTGGGGATCGGCCATCGCCGAGGATCTCCGGGGGCTGGCATGCATGCGTGGCCGCGAGGGGATCGCGCAAGGCGATCGACGGGCCTGGGGGGTATTCTATCGTCCCCGATCGGCGAAGGGAACGGCGGGTGACCGCCGATCGCCGACCGCCCTGGCGGAATGCCGCCCGGTTCCGGTAGTTTGGGCCGCACCGCTGCGGAACGGACCTTTCGGGATGATCCCATGCCAACTGTCCGGGTCGATGGCCGGTCATTTTATTATGAGGAGATCGGCTCGGGCGACCCGATCGTGTTCGTGTCGGGCCTGGGCGGCGATGGCCGGGCGTTCAGCATCGCGTTGCGGCATTTCGGCGCGAGATCGCGGGCCCTGGCGTTCGACAATCGCGACGTGGGCCGCTCCGATCGGGCGACGGCCCCCTATTCGACGGCCGACATGGCCGAGGACCTCGCCTCGCTCCTGGGGACGGTCCACGCCTCTCCCGCGCACGTCGTCGGGCATTCGCTCGGCGGCCTGATCGCCCAGGAGCTGGCCTTGCGTCATCCCGAGATGGTCCGCTCGCTCGTCCTGGCCTCGACCCACGCCGGGGCCGACCCGTGGCGCCGGGCGATCCTCGAATCGTGGATCGTGATGAGGCATCGGTTCTCTCCGGGAGAGTTCACCCGGCTGACCCTGCCCTGGCTCGTCGGGGCGCCGTTCTATCGCCAGAGCACCAGCATCGAGGGCCTGATCCGGTTCGCCGAGAACAACGAATTCCCCCAGCCTCCCGAAGCGTTCGAGCGCCAGGCGAGAGCGGCGATCGCCCACGAGACGCGCGATCGGCTCGCGGCCCTGCGGGTGCCGTCTCTGGTGCTCGTGGGGGAGCTCGACGCGGTGAACCCTCCGAGGGTCGCGAAGGAGCTGGCCGAGCTGATCCCCGATGCCCGGATGGCGGTCCTGCCCGGCCTCGGGCACCTGCCCCACGTCGAAGACGGCCGGGCCTTCCGCGAGGCCGTGGCGGCGTTCGTGGATTCCGTGTAGGGTGCAGGAAATGCACCATCTTCGCCCTCGATTTGGAGCGCCTGCGCAAGGAGCGGTCATGGCCACCGAAGAGGACCTCAAGAAAGCCCTCAAAGCCTTCAAGAAGCGGCTGAAGCTCGCGAAGCTCGACGAGGAATCCGGGCTCAGCCGAGGGGGCGGCAAGAAATCGACGATCGCCGGGATCACCCCGCCGGGCGGCCATCCCGCCGAGGTCTGGGAGGACCTGGTCAAGCAAGGGAAGCTCAAACGAGAGATGGCCGGCACCTATTCGCTGGTGCCGGGGGCATGATCGCGACCGACGAGGGGCGATTCCGAGCCGTCCTCGGGCTCTCGACGGCCCTCATGATCGGGCTCTCGTACCCCCTCTGGATCGACCTGCCGGGCTCGACGTTCCCGAGAGTCCCGTTCGTCGCCCGGATGCCGATGGCGCCTTCGTGGCTGACGTTTGCGAGGTTCTCGGCAACCCTGTTGGCTCTGATTTCGGCCTCGGTCGGCTACCGGACTCGGTGGTCCCTTGGCGTGGCGTTGACGATGTTGGCGTGGAGCGTCGCGGAAGACCAGTTCCGGCTCCAGCCGTGGGTCTACCAGTTCCTGTTGATGGGGTTCGTCCTGGCGAACGCCCCTTCGGAGCGGGCCTTGGGCCTGTGCCGGGTCGTGATCGTCGCCCTTTACTTCCATTCGGGGCTGTCGAAGCTGGATCGTTCGTTCGAGGAGGAATCCGGGAGGCAATTCCTGGGATCGGCGGTGTCTCTGCTCGGCGGAGACCTCCGGAGATGGTCCGGTTCGATCGTTTCCCCGGCGGTCCGGCTGATGCCGGCCTGGGAGATCTCGGTGGCGGTCGGCCTGGTCTTCCGAACGACCCGGAGGCTCGCCCTGGTCGGCGCGGTCCTTCAGCATCTGGCGTTGATCGCGATCCTCGGCCCGTGGGGGCTGCGTCATAGCACGATCGTCCTGGTGTGGAACGCGGCCATGATCGCCGAGGTCGTCGTGCTGTTCCGCTCGCCGGTGTTCCTACCTCCGGGCGATCGGCCGTCTCGGCTCGCGGGGCTGGTGGTGGCCCTGGCGGTGCTCCTGCCGTCGTTCGAGCGGTTCGGTCTGTGGGACACCTGGCCGTCGTTCGGGCTGTATGCGAGCCACAACGAACGGGCGAGCGTTTACGTGGACGTGCCCGAGGCCCTGGAGGGCGCCCCGCCGTTCTCGGAGATCGCCGCCTATCTTGGCCCTCCGACGGAGTGGGGCACTCGTCGATGGCTCGACCTGGCGAGGTGGAGCCTGACCGAGCGAGGCGTCCCGCTTTATCCCCAGGGTCGCGCCCTGAACGGGGTGGCCGAAGTGGTGGCCTCGCGATATGAAGGGATCGGGCCGGTCCTCCTCCGCCAGATCCGCCGCGCCGATCCCCGGACCGGACGGCGTCGCGAGGTCGATCTCGTCGGCCTGGACGCCATCCGCCGCCACGGCGACTCCTACTGGCTGAACGCCCATCCCGCCCGGTGAGGCACGGATTGGCACGGAGACTGCGGTTGCGAACGTCCCCCGACCTCCTGGGAGAGTCCCCGTCCATGAGGCATCCTCGCGGCAGCGGCGTCTTGCTCCATCCCACGTCCCTGCCCGGCCGGTTCGGGATCGGCGACCTCGGCCCCGAGGCGCATCGGTTCGTGGCCGACCTGGTCGAGGCGGGCCAGACCTGGTGGCAGATGCTCCCCCTGGGTCCCACGGGGTTCGGCAACTCGCCGTATCAATCGCCGTCGTCGTTCGCCGGCAACCCCCTGTTGATCAGCCCCGAGGCGATGGTCCGCGACGGCTGGCTCGACGAGGCCGACCTGGCCGATTATCCCGAGTTGCCCGCCGGGCACGTCGATTTCGACGCGGTCCGCCTGGCCAAGACGGCCCTGTTTCACAAGGCCCACGAACGGGCCGGACCCGACGGACCCCCCGAGTTCCGCGCGTTCCTCGAATCGGCGAAGGACTGGCTCGACGACTTCGCCCTGTTCGTCGCGCTGAAGGACGCCCACGACGGCAAGCCCTGGAACGAGTGGGAGCCCGACATCGCCGCCCGGAAACCCGAGGCGATGGCTCTCTGGAGGGATCGGCTGGCGAAGGAGGTCCACCATCAGAAGCTCATCCAGTTCGTCTTCCATCAGCAATGGGAGGAGCTCCGGGCGGCCTGCCGGTCCAAGGGGATCAAGATCATCGGCGATTTGCCCATCTTCGTGAGCGGGGACAGCGCGGACGTCTGGGCCCGGCCCGACCTCTTCGAGCTGGACGACCACGGACGGCCGACGGCCGTGGCGGGCGTGCCTCCCGACTTCTTCAGCGAGACCGGGCAGCTCTGGGGCAACCCGGTCTATCGCTGGGAGGCCCACGAAGCGGACGGATTCGCCTGGTGGATCGCCCGGCTTCGGGGGACGACCGACCGCGTGGACATCCTCCGGCTCGACCATTTCCGGGGGTTCGCGGCGTTCTGGGCGGTCCCGGGCGATGCGCCGACGGCCGCCTCGGGCGAGTGGCGGCCGTCCCCGGGCCATGCGCTTCTGGAAGCGGTCCGGGACGCCTTCGGCGGTCTCCCGCTGATCGCCGAGGATCTCGGCTTGATCACTCCGGACGTCGTGGCCCTCCGAGACGACTTCCACCTGCCCGGGATGAGGGTCTTGCAGTTCGCCTTCGGCGATGACCCGCTGGCCGATATTTATCTCCCGTACCGGCACATCCCGCATTGCATCGTCTACACCGGCACCCACGACAATGACACGACCAGGGGCTGGTTCACGACGACCGAGACGAACACGACGCAATCGGCGGCGCTGATCGCGGCGGAGAGGGCGTTCGTCCTGAGGTTCGTGGGGACCGACGGCTCGGAGATCCACTGGGATTTGATCCGGGTGGCGTCGTCCTCGGTGGCCGACACGGTGGTCTTCCCGATGCAGGACGTTTTGGGCCTCGGGCACGAGGCCCGGATGAACCTGCCGGGCCGGGCCACCGGCAACTGGGCGTGGCGTTACGGCCCGGACGAGTTCCCCCAGGCGGCCCGGGACCGCCTGGCCGACATCACGGCCGTGTACGACCGCTGGAACGGGGAAGTCCCGGCCAAATGGCGGTCGCCCCGGAGGCCGAAGTCGGGCGAGGCGGCGGTGTCGATCGAGGCGGAGGAATGAGAGATCGCATCTCATCGGTTGGGTGGCATGCTTACAAAGACGTAAGCATGCCACCCAATCACGGGCGGAAGGATGGCCCGCAATCGCCGGGCCATCCCGAGGAAACTGGTCGAGTACGACCAGTGGCACCCGAGAGTCAACCGCCACATCCGATCGAAAACCGCTCGAGTCGAGTCCGGCCTCCATGGGCCGTCGCGAACGCCTCGGCGGCGGCCTCCGGCAGGTCGACCGGGACGAAGCACTCCTCGGGATAGAGGTAATCCTCCCCGGATTCATCGACGACGCGGACGAAACCGCGCGTTTCTGCCGAGGCGTCCGGCAGGACTCGATAGACCTTCCGGACCTCCAGGGAGGCCGGGTATTCGTCGTTGTGGATGCACAGGACGAACTGCCGAGATTGGCTGATCTGTGACATGTTAATCATCCAGAAAGGTCTTGATCTTGAACTCGACCCGCCCGATCCCGTTCGCCTCATATCATACCAGTGGAGTTCGACCTGGCAGACCTCGGCCTTCCGTCTTCGCGGTGGGGTGGCATGCTTACGTCTTCGTAAGCATGGCTTCGGTCAGTCTCGAACCGAAGCCATGCTTACGTCTTCGTAAGCATGCCACCCAATCACGGGCGGAAGGATGGTCCGCAAGGGCGGACCCTACGAAACACGCCGTTTTCGCGGGGTGGGACTACGAGTCCCCCGGGCCCGGCAGGTGGACGAAGAACGTGGCGCCCTGGCCGAGGGTGCTCTCGACTCGGATCGTCCCTCCGTGGGCCCGGGCGATCTTCTGGCAGATGGCCAGGCCGGCCCCGTTGCCTTCGTATTCGCCCTGGGCGTGGAGCCGCCGGAAGATCTGGAAGATCCGCTCGTGATGCTTCGGGTCGATGCCGATGCCGTTGTCGCGGACCGAGATCGTGACCGCCCCGCCCTCCTCGGCCCAGGCGGCGAGCTCGACCGTCGGCCGGCCCTGGCCCCCGTGATATTTCAGGCCGTTGGAGACGAGGTTGGTGAGGAGCTGGGCGATCCGCCCGCGATCGCCCCAGGCCGTCGGCAACGGCTGGCGGACGACCAGATCGCCCCCCTTCGCCGCGATCAGGGCGGCGAGGTCGGCGCGGACGCGGGCGGCGACCTCGTCGAGGTTCACCGGCGCGAATTCGCGGGTCGCCCGCCCCGCCCGGGAGAGTTCCAGGAGGTCGCGGATCAGGCCCCTCATCCGATCGGCGGCATCGACGATGCGGGCCACGCTCTCCAGGCCCTCGGCGCCGAGGCGGTCCCCCTGGTCCTTCTGGAGCTGGCCGGAGAAGAAGCCCATCGTCCTCAACGGCTCGAACAGGTCGTGGGAGACGACGTGGGAGAACTCGTCGAGCTCCTGGTTCTTCCGCTCCAGGACCTCGTTGGCCCGGGCGAGGCTGGCGTTGCGGTCCTGGAGCTGCGCCTCCAGGGCCTTCCTCGCCGTCACGTCCTGCGCGACGCTCCGGGACCGGAGGATCGCGCCGTTGGCGTCGCGGATGGCCGTCCCGGTCACGAAGACGTCGATCATCTCGCCGTCGGCCTTGACCCATCGGCTCTCCACGGCGATCGTCCCGGTCTGGAGGAATTTCTCGAAGTTCGGCACGAACGCCGCGCGCCGCCACTCGGGGAGGATCTCGAGGTAGGGGCGGCCGATCAGCCGCTCGCGGGGGTAGCCCAGGGCCTTCAACAGGGTGTTGTTGACCTCGACGATCGCGCCGGTCGGGTCCAGGCTGAAGTACATGGCCGGGGCGTTCTGGTAGAGGTCCCCGTAGAGGTCCTTCATCTCCTGGAGCTCGCGGTTGGCCTTCATCAGCGCGCGATTGGCGACGAGGAGGGCCTTGGTCCGGCGCCGGAGGTCGCGGTCGGCGCGGAGGCGTCCGGTCACGTCGGTGATGTGGCATCGGAGGTGATCGACGGTCGCGTCCTGGGCGTAGCGGACGCCGACGTTGATCTCGACGGCCTTGGTCTCTCCCGAGGCGGTGCGGACCCGGTAGATCAGGCCGTGGGCCTCGCCCCGGGGGACCGACGCGCGCAATTCCTCGCCGGCGAGCTCGCGGTCGTCGGGGTGGACGACGTCCAGGTACGACATCCGCCGGAGCTGGTTCAGCGACCGGCCGAGGAACGCCTGCTCGGCCGGGCTGGAGTCGATCCAGCGGAGCGTCTCGGGCTCGAGCCGGGCGATCATGTCGAGCTTGGCGAAGACGTCCAGGACGGAGGAGAACTCGCGGGAGGCCATCGGGTCCGACGGGTCATCCCCCTTGCTCACCGGGTCGAACAGGGCGCTTCGCGTGAGCGCCGGGACGGTCAGGGGCCGGGATCGCGAGGGGCCTTGCGAGTCGAGCAAGGCCGAATCCTCGGCCCGGGACGGCGCGAAGCGGTCGCGGAGCCTGGAGGCGGCCGAGACCAGTCCCTCGGCGGCCAGGGCCAGGGCCGGGTCGGTGCATCCGAGGGGCCCGTCGGCCAGCGCCTCGGCGTCTTCCCTCATGGCGAAGACGGCCCAGATCGGCTGGGCCGTGCGGAGCGCCCCGAGCAGGGCGACGGCCGAGGCCGCCAGCCCGAGCAGGGCGACGGCGATGGTCCCCGGGCCGAGGCCCTCGTCCGAGGCGACCCAGGCCGAGGCCGTCGCGGTGCCGAGCAGGAACATCGTGGCGGTGCCGAGGTCTCGGCGGGCGGAAGGGGTCGTCCTCATCGTCTCTCGTCTACGGAACGGGCGGGGGGGCATTCGGGGGAAGGAATGGGGTGCAACGCGACGGTCGAGGCGTCAAAACCCGTCCGCCTCAACTCAACCCGGCACCGGCACGGCGGCGGCCGGCAGCCAGAGGGTGAACCGGGCGCCTCCGTCGTCGCCGTTGCGGGCGGTGAGCTTCCCGCCGTGCTCGCGGAGGATCTCGCTGGCGAGGTACAGGCCGTAGCCGCTGCCGGTGGGCTTGGTGGTGTAGAACGGCTCGAAGATCCGGGGCAGGTGCGCCTCGGGGATGCCGGGGCCGTCGTCGGCGACCTCCACGGTCACCCAGTCCCCGCCGTCGTCGTGGTCGAACTCGGTCCGCACCTCGATCGTCCCCTCGCGCTGCTCCGAGGTGATCGCCTCGTGGGCGTTGCCCAGGAGGTTCAGCAAGACCTGGATCACCCGGCCGGCGTCGGCGCGGACCGGGGGCAGGTTGGCGGCGTTCTGGGTGACCACGGAGACGCGCCTTCCCCTCGGGTCGGTGCCCTTGAGGAACAGGTCGGCGGCCTCGCGGACCAGGGGGGAGAGGTCCTGGGCCATCAGGGTCGCCGGGCCGCCCCGGACGGCCGCCATCAGGTGCTCCAGTCGAAGCTGCAAGAGCTGGCAGCCGCGGACGATCGGATCGATCCGGATGCCCGCCTCGGGGTGCTCGGCCATCTGGATCTTGAGGATCTCGGCGTTCCCCCGGATCACCGACAGAGGGCCGCGGATCTCGTGGACGATCCCGGCCAGGAGCCGGCCGACCTGAGCCATCCCCTCGTTCAGGGCGGTCACGGTGGACATCTGACGATAGCGGACCAGGCGGCGGACCCGGGCCAGGAGGATCTCGGGGGGGGCGTCCTTGGCCACGTAGTCGTCGGCCCCGGCCTCCAGGCCGGCGATCACGTCGGACTCGCGGTCCTGGACCGTCAGCATCAGGATCGGCACCCCGGCGAACTGCGGGTCGTCGCGGAACGCCCGGCAGACGGAGTGGCCGTCGGTGTCGGGCAGGTTCACGTCGAGGACGATGATATGGGGCAGGACCTCGCGGGCCTGGACCAGGGCATCCCGGCCGTAGGCCGACTCATGGACGGCGAACCCGGCCCGGCCGAGGATGGCGCGGAGCATGGCGCGGTCGTGCGGGCTATCATCGACGATCAGGACGGCGCTCATTCGGGTCCCTCCTGCGACGGCCTCCCCGGTCGCGGCTCCGCGTCTGGGACGGGCCCGTTCCCGCCCTCCGGCGGTCTTCTCTATAATAAGAGCGACGTGGGCGGACGGAATAGACCGGCGGGCCGAAGATCCGCGCCCCCGCCGCCCCAATGGGACACGATCATGCCCTCGGCTCCCTCCGCGCCCCCGGGACTCGCCCCCCTGCCCTTCGCTCCGTTCCGGGACCTCCCGCCGGACGAGCTGGCCGATCGCATCCTCGCCGTGAAGGCCGAGATGGGCGATCAACTCCTGATCCTCGGCCACCACTACCAGCAGGACGAGGTCATCCGGTTCGCCGACCTCCGCGGCGACAGCTACAAGCTCGCACGGATGGCCGCCGACAGCACATCCTGCCGCTGGATCGCCTTTTGCGGCGTCCACTTCATGGCCGAGACCGCCGACGTCCTGACCGGGCCGGGGGTGGACGTGATCCTCCCGGACCTGGCCGCCGGGTGCAGCATGGCCGACATGGCCGACCTCGACGCGGTGGAGGCCGCCTGGTCCGACATGGCCGAGGTCCTCGACGTGGGCGACGTGATGCCCGTCACCTACATCAACTCGGCCGCCGACCTCAAGGCGTTCTGCGGGCGGCACGGGGGGATCGTCTGCACGAGCTCCAACGCCCGGGCCGTTTTGGAATGGTCGTTCGCCCGGAGGAGGCGCGTCCTGTTCTTCCCCGACCAGCACCTCGGCCGCAACACGGCCCGGACGATGGGCATCCCCCTGGAGCAGATGCCGTCCTGGGCCCCCCATCAGCCGATGGGAGGGAACGCCGAGGCCGCGATCCGCGACAGCCGGGTGATCCTCTGGCGAGGCCATTGCTCGGTCCACCAGATGTTCCGCCCGTCCCACGTGGACGACTTCCGCCGCAAGTACCCGGACATCACGATCCTGGTCCACCCCGAATGCCAGATGGCGGTGGTGGACAAGGCGGACCTCGTCGGCTCGACCGAGTTCATCCTCAAGACGGTGGCCGAGGCGCCCGCCGGATCGACCTGGGCCGTGGGCACGGAGCTCCACCTGGTCAATCGGCTGGCCCAGGAGCATCCGGACAAGAAGGTGATGTTCCTGTCGCCGATGGTCTGCATGTGCGCCACGATGTACCGGATCGACCCGCCCCACCTGGCGTGGGCCCTGGAGAACCTGTCCCGGGGCACCCCGGTGAACGTGGTGAAGGTGCCCGAGGAGACGGCGACCTGGGCCCGGGTGGCCCTGGAGCGGATGCTGGAGGTGCATTGACCGACCGGCGGCGAGCGTCCCGAACCCGGCCCCGTGGCGAGGATCGGCTTGAGCGATTCACTCTGGGAATGTCCCCGATGCCGGACGCCCAACCCCTGGGCCTCGTACATCCGGGTCTGCATGGCGTGCGGAGAGCCCCGTCCTCCCGAGGACGCACGGGCCGCGTTCGCGCCGAAGCCCGAACCGCCGCCGACGAAGCCGCCTCGGCCCCTCCTGGCGGTCGCCTCGTGGGCGTATCTGGCCGCCTCTCTGATCGTCCTGGCCCTGGAGAAAGGGCTGGGTGACCGCTGGTGGCCGGCGACGGTCTTGATGTTCGCCCCTCGGTGGATCGGGCTCGCCCCGTGGCCGATCCTGGTCGTCCCGGCGGTCCGGCGGAAGCGGTGGCGGCTGGCGGTCGTCCCGATGGTCGCGGCGGCCGTCGTCGCCGGGCCCCTGATGGGCCTTCGCCTGCCGGTCGCCTCCCTGTTCGCCCGGGCGCCGAAGGGGGATTCGATCCGCGTCCTGACCCTCAACCGGGGCGGGGAACCCCTGGACTCCGCCCGCCTCGTCGCGTTCCTGGTCGACCAGGAGATCGACGTGATCTGCTTCCAGGAGGGCCGGCGCGATGCCTTGCTCGACGACTTCCTCTCCTCCTGGGCGAGCGATCCGGCCGGCAAGGTCTTCAGCCGATTGCCGATGGTCCAGTCGCTGGCCCCGGTCGACGTCGATTTCGAGACCTACGGCGAGTGGGGCGTGCGGGTCACGAGGATGGCGGTGAAGGCCCCCTCCGGCCGGGTGATCCTGGTGGCCAGCGCCCACATGCCGACGATGAGCCAGGGGTTCCCCTACCTGCTTCGCGGCCAGTTCTCCGCGTTCCGCCGCTACCGGGACTGGCGGAGCCGGCAGGTGGAGGAGCTCAAGGGGGTCCTCCGCCAGTCCCCGGGCTTGCCCGTCCTCCTGTCGGGCGACTTCAACATGCCGCCGGACAGCCCGATGATGAAGGCCCTCCGGCGTGACTACGCCTCGGGCTTCGAGGCCGTCGGCTGGGGCTACGGCTACACCCGGCCCGCCACCGTCCCCTGGATCGGGATCGACCGCATCCTCGCCGGCCCGGAGTTCCGGTTCGTCTCCTGCCGGGTCGGCCCCTCGTTCGGCTCGGACCACCGCTCGATGATCGCCGAAGTGGTCTTGACTCGATGAGATGGGGCCTCCTCGACCGTAGGGTGCATGAAAGGCACCATCTTCGATGGTCTCCGGAAGATGGTGCCTTTCCTGCACCCGACAAGGCGCGCCCTCCGAGGCACACCCCTTGCACGGCCGGTCTGCTATAGTGGCCACGAAACGGACACCGACGCCCCAGCGACGGCTCGCCCGGCCCCCTGATGATGGAAACGAGACGATCATGCCCACCCGAACCGCCCCCGAGGCGTCTCCTCCCCTCGTCTCGCCCCAGGACCTGGACCTGATCATCCACTCCGCCCACTGGGACGCCTTCTCGATCCTCGGCCCTCACGAGATGGGCACCGATGGCGCGAAGGGCCTGGTCATCCGCGCGTTCATCCCCGAGGCCGCCCGCGCCTGGGTCGTGGACCTCTCCTCGGGAGAGCCGGGTCGGAAGGTCGAGATGCAGAGGCTCCATCCCGACGGCTTCCTCGTCGCCACGTTCCCCGGCAAGTCCCCCGGGATGCCCTACCGCCTGGCCGTCGAGAACCACGAGGGCCACGCCTGGGAATTCGTCGATCCTTACCAGTTCGGGCCCGTCCTCACGGACTTCGACCTCCACCTCCTCGCCGAAGGCACCCACTACGACAGCTACGAGAAGCTCGGCGCCCACGTCCGCGAGCATCAGGGCGTCCGAGGGGTCCATTTCGCCGTCTGGGCCCCGAACGCGCAGAGGGTCAGCGTCGTCGGCGACTTCAACCACTGGGACGGCCGCCGCCACCCGCTGCGCAATTGCGGCACCGGCGGCCTCTGGGAAGTCTTCATCCCCGGGCTCGGCCAGGGCGAGGTCTACAAGTTCGAGATCAAGAGCCGGCACCACGGCTACCTCGTCGCCAAGGCCGACCCCTACGGCTTCTTCGCCGAGCACCGGCCCAAGACCGCCTCGATCGTCTGGGACATCACCCGGTTCGCCTGGAATGACTCCCGATGGATGGAGCAGCGCGCCGGCCGGCAGGGCCTGGACGCGCCGATCTCGATCTACGAATGCCACCTCGGCTCCTGGAAACGCAAGGTCGAGGAGGGGAACCGGTTCCTGACCTATCGCGAGCTGGCCGACGAGCTGGTCGTCTATCTGAAGGGGCTGAACTACACCCACGTCGAGCTCCTGCCGATCAACGAGCACCCGTTCGACGGCAGTTGGGGCTATCAGCCCGTCGGCTACTTCGCCCCGACCGCCCGGTTCGGCACGCCCGATGACTTCGCGTACTTCGTCGACACCTTGCACCGCCACGACCTCGGCGTGATCCTCGACTGGGTGCCTGCCCACTTCCCCCGGGACGTCCACGGCCTGGGCTACTTCGACGGCACGCACCTCTACGAGCACGAGGACCCCCGGCTGGGCGAGCATCGCGACTGGGGCACCAAGATCTTCAACTACGGCCGCGCCGAGGTCCGCAACTTCCTGTTCGGCAACGCGCTTTTCTGGCTGGAGCGCTACCACATCGACGGCCTCCGCGTGGATGCCGTGGCGTCGATGCTCTACCTCGACTATTCGCGGAAGCCCGGCGAGTGGGTCCCGAACCAGTTCGGCGGCAACGAGAACCTCGACGCCATCGACTTCCTCAAGAGGCTCAACGAGGTCTGCCACGCCCGCCACCCCGGCATCATCACGGCCGCCGAGGAATCGACGAGCTGGTCGGGCGTGTCGCGGCCCACGTACCTCGGCGGCCTCGGCTTCAGCCTGAAGTGGAACATGGGCTGGATGAACGATACGCTCGTCTACATGTCCAAGGACCCCGTGTATCGCAAGTACGAGCACGGGGCGCTCACGTTCAGCCTGATCTACGCCTTCACCGAGAACTTCCTGCTGCCGCTGTCCCACGACGAGGTCGTCCACGGCAAGGGGTCGCTCCTGGACAAGATGCCGGGGGACGTCTGGCAGAAGTTCGCGAATTTGCGGCTCCTGTACGGCTACATGTGGGGCCACCCGGGCAAGAAGCTTTTGTTCATGGGCTGCGAGATCGGCCAGTGGCGCGAGTGGAAGCACGACGAGAGCCTGGACTGGCACCTCCTGCAATGGCCCGACCACCAGGGGCTCAAGGCGGCTCGTCGGCGACCTCAACGCCCTCTACCGGAACGAGCCGGCGCTCCACCAGGTCGATTTCGAGTGGACCGGGTTCGAGTGGCTGGAGCTCCACGACTGGGAGAACAGCGTCCTGGCGTTCCTCCGACGCGGCCGGATGCCCGGCGAGGAGATCGTGGTCGTCTGCAACTTCACGCCCGTGGTGAGGTACGGCTATCGGATCGGCGTCCCCTCCGGCGGGTTCTATCGCGAGCTGATGAACACGGACTCGCATTGCTACGGGGGCTCCAACGCCGGGAACTCCGGGGGGACCTGGGCGCGGCCCGAGGCCCACTCCGGCCGGCCGTTCCACCTCGAATTGACCCTGCCCCCGCTGGCGGTCCTGTTCCTGAAGGCCCAAAATTCGTAGGGTGCATGAAATGCACCAATCCGAGGCGGGCGACGCCCGCCCACCTCGGCTTGCTCCTTACTCCGTGAGGATTCGAAGCGGATTCAGGGCGGGTAGGGTGGGCGGCCTTCGGCCGCCGCGTGTCTGGTGCATTTCATGCACCCTACAGATCGCGCCGTTCACGTACCTTCCAGGGACATTCGAGCGAGACCGGGCCCGATGATCGAGCTTTCCGGCGTGACCCAGCATTACGGGGTCCGCCCCGTCCTCCGAACGATCGATCTCCAGGTCCGCAAGGGGGAGCTCGTCGTCGTCCTCGGACCCAACGGGATGGGCAAGAGCACCCTCCTCGGCGCGATGGGGGGCGTGCTCGCGCCCGAGCAGGGCACCGTCTCGATCGGCGGGATCGTCCGCCGGGGCTCGGTGGATGACGAGCTCAAGATCCGCCGGATGGCCGTGTACCTGCCCGATCGCCCGTGGCTCCCGGGCAATCGCACCGGCCGGGAATTCCTGCTCGGCGTGGGCCGGCTCTACGAGATCCCGGACGCCCGGTTGATCGAGCACGTCCCCCGGCTCCTCGAACTCTTCGAGCTTGCCGCGAAGGCCGATTCGCCGATCCGGGGGTATTCCGCCGGCCAGCAGAAGAAGACCGCGTTGTGCTCGGCGCTGGTGGCCGAGACGCCCGTGATGATCCTGGACGAGCCGTTCTCCGGCGGGCTCGACCCCTCCGGCCTGCTCGCCCTGAAGCGGGTATTGCGGCACCTCGTCGAGAAACGGGGCGTGACCGTGGTGCTCTCCAGCCCGGTCCCGGAGCTCGTCGAGGAGATCGCCGACCGCATCCTGATCCTCCAGGAAGGCCAGGTGCTCGCCTTCGACTCGCTCGACGGCCTCCAGCGAGCCACCGGCACCCGGGGCAATCTCGGCCAGGTCCTCGAACGGCTGATCTTCCCCGAGACCACGAGGAACCTGGAGCATTACTTCGAGGACTACACCTCATGATGGGCCGATTCCGGTCCCTCCTGCCGCCGGCCTCGGCCCTCGTGGCGTTCGCCGCGTCCATGATCCTCGCCGAGCTCCCGATGCTGGCCTTCGTTCGCAGGCCGTTCTGGGTCCCTCCGCCGGAATTGCTCTATCCGGCGTTGATGGTCCACGTCCTGGCCGCGCTGGCCTACGGGGCCTACCGCTGCGCGGGGTTCCACCCGTTCTATCGGGCGAGCTATCGGGCCTGGCTGGAGACGACGCCCTGGACCTGGCGGCTCCCCCTGCCCGCCGGCCCGGTCCGCCTGGTCTGGGAGGACGCGGTGATCGTCTCGGCGGGGGGCCTGCCCGTCTGGTTGCATGGCGGCATCTCGCCGCTGGCGACGATGAGCCTGGTCCTCGGCTCGTACCTGTTCCTCCTGAGCTTCACGTTCGGGGCCACCGGGGCCTGGGGATTCGGCTATCTCGTCCAGGTCGCCGTGGCGCTGGCGCTGAGGCTCCGCGAGGTCTCGCCGATCGACTACTCCGGGGCGATCCTCGTCGGATACCTCGTGGGGATGATCGGGCTGTCGCGATCGCTCCGGTCCTGGCCGTGGTCGGGCCTGCCCGTCCCGGACCTCCAGAAGCTGGCCCAGACCGGCACCCCCGCGACCCCCGAGAACGCCCTGGGTTGGCCCTTCGATCGCCTCGGGCCGCGCGTGGAGCCGCCCCGACCGGGGAGGAAACCGATCGACCCGCTGCTGACCAGCCTGGTGATTGGCTGGTGGATCTACGCCGGGCAATATCTGATCCCCACTCCCCAGAACCGCTGGATCGTCCTCCGAATGCTCCTGGGCTACGGCAGCTTCGGCGGCGCACTCGCCCGGCTTGGGATCTTCACCACCGGCTATTCGTCTCCCATCAGCCTGGTGGCGCGAATCGTCCGGCTCCGCCCGCTCGTGCCGAGTTATGACCAGGTCTTCGCGGCCCCTCTCGTGGCATTCCTGACCGGCACCGTCGGGCCTCCGATCCTCGACCGCCTCGGCGTGCCGACCGATTTCGTCGTCCCGATCGCGGCGAGCCTCGTCCTGATCGCCCTGACGATGGGAGGGCCGGACCGCAAGCGATGGCAGTTGACCGCCCGGCATCGCGCCGTCCCGGCCGTCAACGCCAGGGGCGGATTCGTCCAGGTGGGCTGAGGCGAGGAGACGATCCGGGACGTTTCCTCCTCGCCTCGCCGTGGCACGTGGGTGGGGGCGAGGGGGACGGGCACCGGCGACGACACCGGAGCCCGTCCCCGTTTCCCTGGCGGGAGGCCGACGCCCCCTCCGCCGTGCGGCTGGACTCGGTTTCTCATTCCTCCGCGTCGTCGTCCTCGCCCTGGGGCACGCCGTTGCTGCCGGGGACGTGCTCGCCTCGGGTGGACATGACCTTTCGGGTCAGTTCCTCGGCCACCTCGCGGTTGTCCCGGAGGAACTGCTTGGCGTTCTCGCGGCCCTGGCCGAGCCTCATGTCGCCGTAGTTGAACCAGGAGCCGGACTTCTCGATCAGCTTGTCGGCCAGGGCCAGGTCCATCAGGTCGCCTTCGCGGCTGATCCCGCCGTTGTACATCATGTCGAACTCGCAGACGCGGAACGGCGGGGCGACCTTGTTCTTGACCACCTTGACCTTCACCCGGGAGCCGACCACGTCCTCCCCTTCCTTCACCGGGCCGATCCGGCGGACGTCGATCCGGCACGAGCTGTAGAACTTCAGGGCCCGGCCTCCCGGCGTGGTCTCCGGGCTGCCGAACATCACGCCGATCTTCTCGCGGATCTGGTTGATGAAGATCAGGACGCCCTTGGACTTGGACACCCCTCCAGTCAGCTTCCGCAGCGCCTGGCTCATCAGCCGGGCCTGGAGGCCGACGTGCGAATCGCCGATCTCCCCCTCGATCTCGGCCCTCGGCACCAGGGCCGCGACCGAGTCGATGACGATGATGTCCACCGCGTTGGAGGTGACGAGCATCTCGGCGATCTGCAACGCTTCCTCGGCCGAGCTGGGCTGGCTGACCAGGAGGGTCTCGATGTTCACGCCGAGCTTCTTGCACCAGGAGGGATCGAGCGCGTGCTCGGCGTCGATGAACGCGGCCACGCCCCCCTCGCGCTGGGCATTCGCCACGGCATGGAGCGCGATCGTGGTCTTGCCGCTGGATTCGGGGCCGAACAGCTCGATGATCCGGCCGCGGGGCAGGCCCTTGCCGCCCAGGGCCAGGTCGAGCGACAGGGCGCCGGTGGAGATCCCCTCCACCTCCATGTGGCTCCCCTCGCCCAGCTTCATGATCGCCCCGGCGCCGAATTGCTTCTCGATCTGGCCGATGGCGTTGTTCAACGCCTTCTCCTCGGCCGTCTGCGATGCCGGCTTGGCCGTCTCCGCGCTCTGCTTCCGGGCCACGATCGCGCCTCCCTCGGAAGGGTCTCGTTCCTGTACGTTAGCTCACTATTCTAACCACGGGATCGGCATCGAGTCAATCGGAGATGAGCCGTAATTCGAGGTCGGTCGTCGGTCCGTCACAAATCCTTGCTGTCCAGGGATTTTCGATCCCGGAGCGGGCAGCGATTCAGGGCGAGATAGGCGGAGCCCTCGGGGGTTGGCGCGGAGGCGAACGTGACGACCTCCCCGGCCGAGAAGGCCCCGGCCGACCAGCGCTCGTAGTGGCGGAGCAAGGCCCCGACATCGGGCGACGGGCCGCGACCGGGCTTCATCCGGCCGAGGGTCACGTGAGGGGAGAAGCGGTCGTCCTCGGGCGGATAGCCGACCGACGCGGCGGCCCCGGCCACGGCGTCGCGAAGCGCCTTCAACGCCTCCGAACCCGGGCCGCTCAGGCCGACCCAGACGACCCGGGGCCGTTCCGCGTTCGGGAACACGCCCAGGCCCGCCGCGATCAGAGGGAGGGGAGGGAACGGACTCGCGGCCTCGGCCACGGCGAGGCACAGCGCGTTCAGGTCGCCCACCGGGATATCGCCGAGGAACGCCAGGGTCACGTGAAAGTCTCTCGGGGCGGTCCAGCGGCATCCGGGGAGGCTCGGCGCGATCAGGCCCTGGAGCCGGGCGAGCTTCTCGGCCTTCTCCTCGGGGATCGTCAGGGCGATGAACGTCCGGGTGGGGCGGCTCATGGGCGTTCGCCCTCCTCGTCGGGGATCTGCTGGAACACGTCGTCGGGGAGCTCGGGCAAGGGCGGGGGCTGGCGGCGCTGCTCTACCTTCCAGAGCCGAGAGCCGATGTCGTACCCGGGGTCGCGTTCGGAGAGCCGGCCGAAGGTGCCGCCGTCGTCGATGCCGTCGCGACCGACCGAGTAGACCGAGACCCCGTCCTCGAACGCTCGGAGCTTGATCGGCCGGCCGTCGAACGGGTCGATCGGCCGTCGGGGGAGGAATTTCGGGTCGATGGCCTCGATCGTCCCGGGCAAATCGCCGTGGGCCTGGCGATGCCTCTCCGCGGCCACGAGGACGACGCCGCTCCTCAACTGCCCCGTGATCCGGAACGTGGCGCGGCCGGCGGGGACGATCGAGGCCATCGTCGCATGGGCGATGAAGCCGAGCGAAGGGCTCCCGGCATCCTTCGGGGGCTCGACGGACTTCGTCCACTCGGCCCAGCCCGAGGGCTGCTCCGGAGGGGGCCGCCTGGCGATCTCGACGGCCTGGTTGAGCATCGAGAGCATCAGGGCGTGCGTCGCCCGGAAGTAGAACGGCCGGGCCGGGGCGAACCAGAAGGGGCCGTCCGAATTCGCCTGGCCGGAGGACTGCGAGACGGTCATCTCGCCCGAGGTCCACCGCGAGCAAACGTCGTGGGCGTTGGCCCGCTCGCCCCGGAGGCCCCAGAGGAGCCGAGGCTCGTCGGCCTCGTCTTCCAGGGCCGCCTGGATCGAGGCGAGGGCGGATTCCGAAGGCTCGCCCTGGGCCAACACCGTCTGGACGGCCTCCAATGCCGTGCCGTCGATCGCGATCCGCACCAACTGCGAGATCATCAGCGGCTCATCGCCGATCGCCCGGGCGGTGTTGAGCAGGGCCCGGCAGGATTCCAGGGCGCCGTCGAGGTCGCCGTCGTGGGCCCGGAGCTTGACGTCGAGGCTCAGCAGGGCGGCGACCTGGCGGGCGTCCTGGAGATGCTCCAGAGAGCTTGTGGCGAACGTCACGCCTTCTTTCAGGGGAAACCGCCCGAGAGGAGCATCGGCCAGACGGCGGGCGTTGCGGAGGGCCCCGGCCTGCTCTTTCAGGACTGACCGGACGGTCGCGGCCTGAGGATCGGTCAGCCTCTGGTTCGGCGGGCGAGTCCCCCGGCGATCGAAGATCTCCTCCAGTCCCGGGTTCGACCAGTTCGACGGAAGGAGGGATCGGGCTTTTGCCACGATCT
Organism: uncultured Planctomycetota bacterium; assembly: GCA_963737655.1. Classification (GTDB taxonomy): domain Bacteria; phylum Planctomycetota; class Planctomycetia; order Isosphaerales; family Isosphaeraceae; genus JAQGHR01. Next base: position 2,514,659 of record CAVTTN010000002.1, read on the forward strand.
CGGCCGAATTGTTCCCGGGAGGGACGGTCTTCCGGCTCTTGAGGAGGTCGGGCAGCCGCCATCCCGGGTCGAGCCGATCCGCCTCGCTCACGGCCCGGACCACGGCGCGATCGAGGCTCCTCAGCGAGGCCCACCACGTCACCCCGGCCACGCCAGAGACGACCAGGGCGATCATCAGGACGATCGTGCGGCGACGGAACCGGCGTTTCGGCGGTGGAGGGGTCGCGGTCATGACGAAGGGGTCCGGTCCCGGGTGCGGGATGAGGCGAACCCTCAGTCTCGCCGGACGTTCGCCGGGGATCAAGCGTCTCGACCGGTCCGTCATCGCGAGAGAGTCGGGTGGCATGCCTACGTCTTCGTCAGCATGTCTTCGAGTGGAGCTTGACCGCAGGCATGCTGACGCAGACGTAGGCATGCCACCCAAGAAGAGAGGATGGGCAGTCCGTCACCTCGCGAACACGTCCTCGGGCAGTTCTTCGCGAGGCGTCCTGGCTCGGAAGGGGACGTCCCAGAGCGTCCAGCCCAGGTCCGTCCCGGCCCTCATCCTCATCCTCGGGTCGAACTTGCCGCCGTCGTCGAGGCCGTCGGGGCCGACGGTGTACACGCTCAGCGATCCGTCCTTCCATCGCGATTTCATCGCGAGGCCGTCGAACGGGTCGATCGGGATCGCGTCGAGGAGTCGAGGGTCGATCTCGGCGAGCGATCGGGGCATCGCGCCATGGGCGATCCGGTGCCGCTCCGCCGCGACGATCGCCGCCGAGGCCCGGAGGTTGCTGCTGACCCTCGGCTGCATCGAGAGCACGGCCCCGAACGCCGGGTAGAGCGAGTACGCGAGCGACCCGGAAAGCTTCTCCAGGCCCGAATCGGACGGCCTGAGCTCGGCCTCGAACTCCTTCCACAGCCGGAGCTGATCGACGGCCGAAGACCGGGCGATCGCGATCGATCGATTCAAGAGGCTCAACATTAATGCGTGATTATGAACATAAAATGCCGGGCCGTAGGCGAGGAACTCGGGAGGCCCCCCGCCGTTCATGGCGTTGATCTGGCCGAGGGTGATCTCCCCGGCGCCGATCTTCTCCATGAGGACGTTCATGGTCGCCCGTTCCCCGCGGAGGCCCGCCAGGAGCCAGGAATTGCGGGACTCGTCCAGGAGCGCCTCTTGGAGCCGGGCCAGGGCGGCGTCCGAGGGGCGCCCCTGGGCCAGGACCCTCTGGACGGTCGCCATCGCCACCTCGTCGAGAGTCATCCGGACGAGCTGGGAGATCAGGAACGGCTCGTCGCCGATCCCCCGGGCGGTGCCGAGGATGTCCCGGCAGGCGTCGAGGGCGCCGTCGGGGTCGCCGTCCTGGGCCCGGCGGAACGCCTCGGCCTGGAGGAGTCGGGAGACGTGCCGGTCGGCCTCGATGTGTCCCAGGACCGTCATGATCGGGTTGGGCGCGATGACCAGGGGGAAGCGGCCCCGAGGGAGGTCGCGGAGCCGCGCGGCCAGGGCCAGGGCGGCCGATTCCTTCGCCAGAACGTCCCGGAGCTCGGCGGCCAAAGGCTCGGTCAGCCGCTCGTCGGGCGTCGGGGCGAGGAGCCGGACGGTCATGTCATCCGGGATCGGCTTGCCGAACGGCCCGGGAGTCCCGCCCACGGGCGGAGGGAACGGCCCGGTCATGAGCCCCCGGACGTTCGCCGCCACGATCGCCGCGTTCTGGTCGTCGGGGATCAACTCCCGGGCCGCCTCCAGGTCGGCCAGCCGCCATTTCGGGTCGGTCCGGTCGGCCTCGGCGATCGCCTCGGCCAGCTTCCTCCCCTCCCGGAATTCGAGGAAGAACCAGCCGCCGGCCGCCAGGGCGATCAGGGCGACGACGGCCCCGAGGGCCACGGTCCGAAACCGAGGGAGGAGCCGTCGCGAGGGCCGTCGGGGCGGAGATTCCGTGCTCATGGCGGGAAGGGCCCGGGGATGGATGGGGGAGGCGTCGGTCTCTCCAGTCTGACCTCGGACAGTCGTCCGATCAAGGGGCTTGCTCGTGGGGCTGGATTCACCACAACGCCACAAAGAGCACGGAGGAAGACACGAAGATGAGCCGATGGGCGGAGTCGGCCGGGTTGGTCGTCGGGGACTGGCGGCGGTCCCGGGGGCTCCCGGCTGGCTCGGAAGATGCGATCATCGGCGGCCCTGATCCGATTGGAGCCCGATCGTGAGCGACCCGCCCCGGAACCGGCCGACGCGAGGGGTGGCCCTTTTGCTCATGGCCGAGGCCCTCGCGCTGGACCTTTATCGATGGGCCGAGGCGGTCCGGTTCGACTGGTTCGCCTTCTTCGACCCCGGGGCCGACCTCGCCGAACATGCCCTGATGGCCCGGGGGCTCCGGCCGACGATCGATTTCGGCTACCTCTATGGCCTGTTGCCCCTGGCCGTGGGGGAGCTCGCCTATGGGCTGGCGGGGCTGAGGCCGGTCGTGTTCGTGGCCCTGTGCGTGAGTTTCGGGATGGTCACGGCCTGGGGGATCGGCCGGGCGCTGGAGGCGCTTCGGGTCGGCCCGGTCGGCGTGGCGTGGGTCGTGGCGATGATGCCCCTGGACCTGGTCCAGCCGGCCTATCCCTCGCTGGCCCATGCGATCGAGCCGGCCCTGCTCGCCCAGGCCCTGGCCGACCTGGCCGGGGGACGGCGGAGGCGGGCCCTGGCCCTGGCGACGGCCTGCGTCTTCGTGAAGCCGTCGATGGGCTACGTCTGCGGGGCCGTGGTCCTGGGCGCGATCGCCTTCCGCGACCGGCCCGGGACGTGGCGAGACTGGCTGGCGAGGATGGCCCCGGCGGCGGCGGTCGGCTCGGTGCTTTCGCTCGCCCTGGCGGGGATGTTCGGGGTCGAACCCCTGCTCCGAACCGTCCTGCCGATGGCGGGGCGGGCGGTGTATCGGGCCAACCGATTTGGGTTCTTCTTCGGGACTGGCCGGGCGTTCTGGCTGTCGCGACGGCCGAGATGGGGCGACTATTTCGGGACGCTCGTCGGGGTCTGGCTCTCGGCGACCCTGGTCCTGATCGCGGCGGCCGTGGCCTCGATGTCCAGGAAGCGTCGCGAGGCCGCCGAGCGTCGAGGGGCGGCGCCCGCCGGGGTCGATGTCCTGGCGGCCTGCGCGGTGATGCACGGCGCGTTCGTGCTGTTCTTCTTCGGCAATCGGTGGTCGTGGTTCTATTACGGCTTCGTGCTGGTCCTGGGCGTGGCGACGGTGGAGGGGCGAAGCCGGGCGGGCCGGGCGATCGTGGCGGGGCTGACCCTCCTGGCCCTCCCGGCGGCCGTCTCGGCGCTGAAGGGGCCGTGGGAGGCCTGGTCCGGGCGGTCGGCCCCGGCGGAGACCTTCGGCCTCTGGGCGTCGCCCGAGGTCGTCGAGGAATGGCGGACGGTCCGCCGGCTGACCCGGGGCTCTCGGCCGGTCCTCCTGGCCACGACCGACGGCCTGGCGGTGATCGACCCGGAGTTCGCCCGTCCCGAGGTGTCGTTCCTGGTCCGGGGCCACGATCGGCCCGGGGAACTGGCGAGGAAGGCCGCCCAGGTGGAGGCGGCCGAGATGGTCGTGGTCGCGAGGGCCGAGCCCGGCGGCGCGTGGTTCGACGAGTGGCCGGAGTTCTCCCGGGCCCTGAGAGGCCACCGGCTGGCCTGGTCGTGCGACCGGCTCCGGCTTTACCAGCGGTCCGGCGCCCGTCGAGGAAGTCGAGGTGATCGGGTCGGAGCCCACCCTCCCTCGGCCCGTCGGGGCCCGGAGGTTGGCGGCCGGCGGCTTGACCACCCCGGTCCCGGGCCGTTATGATTCCCAGACGCCTCGGCAACGCAGGGCGGGACTTCCCGATGGATCGGTCCGGCCTGTCGACGGGCCTGGATCATGCGAGTGGATCGATGAAACACGAGCCCGCCCCCCGGACCCATGGCGACGACGAAGCCCCTCCGGTGGTGATCCACCACGAGGAGGAGCCCACCCTCCTCGCCCGATGGCTGTTCAAGGCCATGGACAAGGGTTCGGCGTTCTGGACGATGGTCGTGGGGACCGTGGCGGTCGTCGCGGTCGTCGGCTACCTCGTGGCCGGCCTGGTCTCGGGCGAGAGCGAGACTTCCAAGGCCTGGGGCGAGCTCATGCTCGCCAACTCGCCGGAGGACTTCCGGCGCGTCGCCTCGACCTACGAGACCTCCGAGGCCGCCGGCTGGGCGCTGCTGTCGGCCGCCTCCGAGAGCTATCAGGAAGCCCTGACCCGCCTGCCGGCCGACCGAGAGGCCGCCGCCCCCCTGCTCAGCCAGGCCCTGGACACCTACCGGGAGGCCGGCGAGAAGGCCCACGACGACCCCGTCCTCAAGCGCCTGGCCGAGCTGGGCATCGCCCGGACCTACGAGGCCCGCAACGAGCTGGCCGACGCCATCGCCCAGTATGAGAAGGTCGCCAAGGACTGGCCCGGCACCGACGACGCCAAGGCCGCCACCGAGCGGGCCAAGCTCCTCCGCGATCCCGAGACCGTCGCCTTCTACGAGAAGTTCGCCGCCTACAAGCCGCCGACCACCCCGACCTTGCCCCCTCGCGGGACCTCGCGGTTCGACCTCCCGCTGGGCCACCCGGCGCTGGACAGCCTGAAGCTCGGCCCGATCCCGACCAAGGCCGAGGAGATCAAGCCGGGCGAGCTGCCGAAGGACGTCTTCCAGGCCCCGACCCCGAAGCCCGGGAGCGAGGCCGTTCCGCCCGGACCCCCTCTCCGCGACCCGGACATCCCCGACGTCTTCCCCAGGGAGACGAAGGACGAGCCGGCCAAGGCCCCCAAGCCGTGACCTGGAGCGAGCTCCTCGCGCTCGACCCGGCCTCGCCGATGCCCCCCGAACTCTCCAGCACCCCGGTCGAGTTCCGCGTCAAGGGCCGGATGGTCGGCAAGCGGATCGACGCGTACCTCGCCGGCCGCTACCCCGACTATTCGCGGAGCGTCGTCCAGAAGGTCATCGACGCCGGCGCCGTCCGCATCAACGGGGGCCCGATCAAGGCGTCCTACCGAGTCCGCGCCGACGACCTCGTGACGGTCTGGCTCCCGGAGCTCGCCGACGACGCGCCGGTCCCCGAGGACATCCCGATCCCCGTGATCTTCGAGGACGATTCGTTCGTCGTCGTGAACAAGCCCCCGGGGATGGTCACCCACCCGGCCAAGGGGAACTGGTCGGGCACCCTGGTCAACGCCCTCCAGTTCCACTTCGACCGGCTCTCCACCGAGGCCGGCGAGAATCGCCCGGGGATCGTCCACCGGCTCGACCGCGACACCTCGGGCCTCCTGATCGTGGCCAAGGACGACCGGGCCCACAAGGGGCTCGCCGCCCAGTTCGAGGGGCGGACGATCCGCAAGGAGTACCTGGCGATGGTCCGGGGCGAGCCGTCGCGAGACAGCGATTACGTCGAAAAACCGATCGGCTTCCACCCCACCGACCGCGAGAAGATGGCCATCCGCCTGCCCGAGGACGGGGGCAAGCCCGCGAGCACCTATTACGAAGTGCTCGAACGCAAGCGCGGCCACGCGCTGGTGAGATGTCTGCCGAAGACCGGGCGGACCCACCAGATCCGCATCCACCTGACCCACGCCGGCCACCCGATCCTCGCCGACAAGATGTACTCGGGCCGATCGCGCTGGACCGTCGGAGACGTCCTCGGCCACGACGCCCCGGACGCCGACCGGGCCCTCCTGGAGCGCCAGGCGTTGCACGCCCACCGGCTCGACTTCGACCACCCCTTGACCGGCCGGAGGCTGGAGCTCGTCGCCCCGTTGCCCGAGGACATGGCCGCCGCCCTGGAATTCCTCCGCTCGGCCCCTCGCTAGGATCAACTCTCCCGAGGCCGGCGCCGCCCGGCCCCTCGTTCCCGAAGAAGGGACGCGCCTGATGGATGGACCCTCGCTCTCGGTCGTTGTCCCCTGCTTCAACGAGGAGGAGGTCCTGGCCGAGCTCCACCGCCGGCTCTCCGCGGCCTGCCGGGACCTCGGCGCCTCCTACGAGATCGTCCTGGTCAACGACGGCTCGAAGGACCGGACCTGGCCTCTGATGGCCGAGCTCGCGGCGACCGATCCCCACGTCGTCGCCGTGAACCTGTCGAGGAATCACGGCCACCAGCTCGCCCTGACGGCCGGGCTGACGGTCTGCCGAGGGGCCCGCGTCCTGATCATCGACGCCGACTTGCAGGACCCTCCCGAGCTCCTCCCCAGCATGATGGCCGCGATGGACGCCGGGGCCGACGTCGTGTACGGCCGCCGCCGCCAGCGCGAGGGCGAGACCGCCACGAAGAAGCTCACCGCCGCCCTGTTCTACCGCCTGATCGCCCGGCTGACCGACGTGCCGATCCCCGAGGACACCGGCGATTTCCGCCTGATGAGCCGCCGGGCCCTGAACGTCTTGCTCGCCATGCCCGAACGGCATCGCTTCATCCGGGGGATGGTCTCCTGGATCGGCTTCCGCCAGGAGCCGATCGTCTACGACCGCCACGCCCGGTTCGCCGGGGTCACCAAGTACCCGCTGAGCAAGATGATCCGGTTCGCCCTGGACGCGATCACGGCGTTCTCGGTCAAGCCGCTCGCGCTGGCCAGCTACGTCGGGCTGCTCTCGGGCCTGTTCGCCCTGGGGCTGCTGATCTACTCGCTCGGCTCCTGGATCGGCCTGTTCGGCCCGTCGGCCGTGAGGGGCTGGACGAGCCTGATGTCGGTCATGGCGCTGCTGGGGAGCGTCCAGCTCCTCGTCCTGGGGATCATCGGCGAATACCTCGGCCGGATGTATGAACAGGTCAAGGGCCGCCCCCTGTTCATCATCGAGAGCGTGGTCACCAGCCGAAACGCCGCGACCGAGCCATCGACGGAGGAACCGGCGGCCGTCGTCGACGGCTCGGCGCCTTGAGCCGAAGAGATTCGTATTCGTAGGGCAGGCCTCGGCCTGCCGGGGTGGGGCTGACTCGGCAGGCCGAGGCCTGCCCTACCGAGCGTGACCCGATGCTCCGGTCTCCGGCGGTCCGCCCGGGTCGGGGGCGCGACGGCCCTTCGTCCTCCCTGGGCCGTGAAGGATCGTCCCGACGAGGAGCGCCAGGACGGTCAACCCGACGCTCAACCCCACCGGGACCCAGCGCTTGCGGAAATCGTCGGCCGAGGGCGGCCGGACCCGGACCGGCGAGGTCGTTCGTCCCAGGGGCTTCGCCCAGACGCTCCCGTCCGAATAGAAGAGGAATTCCTGGCCGTCCTTCCCCATCGACCCGATCCACTGCGGCCGGGCCATCACGGCGGGCCAGAGCGTCCCGAGGTTCACGGCGGTCAGCACCGCCGCCATGAGCCAGGGACCGGCCGAGAACCGGGGGCGGGGCCATCTCACCGCGGTCTCCTCCCCTCGGCTCAGCGGAAGCTCTCGGCCTCTCCCGGGAACCGCCCGGCCTGGACGTCGGCGGCGTACTCCGAGGCGGCCTTGCGGATCTCCGAGGCGAGGTCGGCGTACTTGCGGACGAACCTCGGGCGGAATTCCTCGAACAGGCCGAGCAGATCGGGCGTGACGAGCACCTGGCCGTCGCATCCCGGCCCGGCGCCGATGCCGATCGTGGGGATGGCGAGCTCCTTGGTGACCCTCTGGGCCACGTCCGCCGGCATCGCCTCCAGGACGATCGAGAAGGCGCCGGCCTCGGCCACGGCCAGGGCGTCGGCGAGGATCGCGTCGCCGTCCCTCTGGATCTTGAAGCCGCCCAGGGCCTTGACCGACTGCGGCTTCAGGCCGACGTGCCCCATCACGGGGATTCCCGCCTCGACCATGGCCCGGATCGTCGCGGCCATCGTCCGCCCGCCTTCCAACTTCACGGCGCCGCACCGCGTCTCCTTCATCATCCGGCCCGCCGACCGGATCGCGTCCTCGATCGACACCTGATACGACAGGAACGGCAGATCGCCGATCACGAACGCCCGCCGGGCCGCTCGGGCGACCATCTCGGCGTGATAGATCATCTGATCGAGCGTGACGGGCAAGGTCGTCTCGTGCCCCTGGACGACCATGCCGAGGGTGTCGCCGACGAGGAGGGCGTCGATCCCGGAGTCGTCCAGGAGGCGGGCGGTCGGGAAGTCGTAGGCGGTGAGGACGCCGATCTTCCGGCCCTCGGACTTCCATCGGGCGAAGTCGGGCAGGGTCACCGGCGGGGGGCGTTTCGCCATGAGGTCGCTCGTCGGGCGGCGGTCGGCTCGTCCAGATCGGCGAGGATCACGCCCTCGCGGTCGATCTTCACGTTGTATCGCCCCCGGATCGCCTCGTGCAAGAGACGCCGACGCGGGTCGTCGCCCATCGGCCAGAGATCGGCGAACGTCCGGGCGCCGCGATCGCGGTAATACTCGACCAGGGCGAGGGGATCGGCCGCGTCGATCGTCCCGCCCCACTCGCCCGCCGCGCGGGCCTCGGAACGCTCGCCAACCTCCAGCCGGCATCCGCGACGATCGGCCAGGAACAGCAGGGCCTCGGGGGCGACGACGAGGTCGTCCGGGCCGGTCAACCGGTCGAGGAAGGCCGCGGCCCTCGGGCCGGCGGACCATTGGGGGGGCGTCTGACCTCGAAGCGAGTCGCGAGACTGGACGAGGGCCAGCGCGACGAGCGCGACGAGCGGGAGGGCCTTCGTCAAGGAGCGAGGCGAGGCTCCTGGAACCCTCGCCACCGAAGCGGGGTTCGTGTTTGGCGTGGTCGAATCGAGGTTCTGGTAGGGTCCGCTATTGCGGACCTCTTCGCGACGAAGGAAATGGAAGAGGTCCGCAATAGCGGACCCTACAAAGACCGCCCTCGACCACGCGAAACGGGTACGAGCGTGGGAAAGTGGGGCGGCACGACCGATTGCCCAACCCGAGGCCACCCCCGCCGCGATCGGAGGAGCCAGCATCAACCAGTAATACTCGTGATGGATCTTCCCCGGCATCAGCAAGAACGCCCCGGCCCCCGAGATCAGCCACCATCGCCAGAGCCGATCGCCCCTCGACCGCCCGAACAGGTTGCCGACCGCCAGGATCAGGCCCAGGGGCGTGAAGGCCCGCCAGAACGCGATTTTCGCGACCGTCGCCAGGGTTCCCGGCCTCAGCCACGCCATCGGCGAGACGGCCGAGGCCCAGAGGCCCGCGTTGTCGGCCGAGGCCCGCGAGCCTTTCCCCGAACGAAGCTCGATCGCGGCGAATCCGTACCAGAGCAGCGCCGGAATCAACGTCGCAAGGACGATCGCAAGCTTCCCCGGCCGTTTCGATCGCACGATCGCCGCGAGGAGAGGCACGAGCACGAAGGCCGCCACCACCTTCACCGCCAGCCCCAGGGCCAGGAGCGACCAGGCCAGCGCGAGCCGCCATCGTCCGCCTTCGGCCTCGTGATCGTCCCACACTCGCAATCCCGCCACCACGAGGCCCATCATCAGCGGGTCGGGCTGGCAGGATCGGCCGTATTTCAGGGTCACCGGCAGCAGGGCGAACACGGCGACGGCGACGATCGCGAACCCCGGAGATCCTCGACGACGCGCCAGGCCGAACAGTCCCCAGGCGGCCAGGGCGATCGAAGCCGCCGAGAGCAGCCGCCCGCATCGGCCGATCGGCCAGCCGGTCCGGCTCCGAATCGACGCGATCCCCGCGGCATCGATCGGCGGCTCGACGAGGAACAGGTTCGGGAACGGCCCGGTGTCGAGCCGGGGACGGAGAAACCCCGAGCCCCGTTCGAGGTTCCGGGCCACCATCGCCGTCGGGACCTGCCGGCCGACGTAACCGTCAACGATCGGCTGATCGGGCCACCTCGCCCCGATCGCGAAGACGCCGACGAACACCAGGGCGCCGATCCATCGCTCAGAAGGCATCCGTCCGCGATCCTCCGGGACGCTCGATCGCGGCGGATTATCGCCCGGGGCTGCGGCTTCGGTCAACGAGCCTCTCGATTCCCACAGCAAGAAACACCGAAACGCAGATTACGACAAGGACCGAAACGCAGATTACGCAGATGAAATCAAGAATCATTGATATGATTTTATTTATTTAATCTGCGTAATCTGCGTAATCTGCGTTTCGGTCCTTGTCATTGCGGGGCCCCGGGCGGTTGGCCTCGGAATTTGGCCCGGAAGCGGGCGTAGCGGTCGCTCATGGAGCCGGGGCCCTGGAGGATCGTGGTGAAACGGTCGGCGGCCTGGGCGGTGACGTCGAGCTTCAGGGCGTCGAGCTCGGCGGTGAGGTGGGCTTCCCACGTCGGGATGACGGTTCGGGCCTCGGATTTCTCGACCCACGTCGGCTCGCCGAACCGGACGAACGCCTCGGGCCGCTCGTCCTGCCAGAATTCGAAGCGGAGGGCGGCGGTGACGATCCGGAGCCGCCCGGCCCTCTTCAGCAACGCCCGGAGGCCGGGCTGGAATCCCAGGGGGCGGACGTCGTTGCCCACCATCCGGCCCTGGGGGAAGATCCAGACGCCGGACCTCGGCGCCGAGAGCAGCTCCGAGGCGTAGTCCAGAGATTGCCGGACCGCCGCCGGGTCGGTCCGGTCCACCGAGAAGGCGCCGATCCGGCGGAAGAAGCCGAATCGGAGCATGTTGAAGTGCTCCATCATCCCGTAGCCATCGACGGGCACCGTCTCGTTCAGGAAATGGGCCAGGAACAGGTCCCACCAGCAGGAATGGTTGGCCAGGAACAGGACGCCCCCGGCTTCGGCGTCCAGGGCCGCCCTCAGCCGTTCGAGCCCCTGGGCCCGGACGCGGAAGAACCCGCCCCGGAGCTTGCCGACGATCATCCGGTGGACGGCCACCCGCGGCCAGCCGTGCTTGTAGGCGGTCACGATCCGGGGGCTCGATCGGCGATCGGATTTTGATGACATGACGCCTCGGGACAAGTAGTCTGGAGGACGATCCGGGGGCTCGGGGCGCCGACCGCCATGCCGACCCATCCTACCCGGGTCGCGAATTCCCAGGGACGCCTCCCGGAGCCGGTCGATGTCGGATCATTTCCCCACGTTCAAGAGGATCGGCGACGTGACGCGGATTACCAGCGACGGCCGGGCCTGGTGGCTGCCTAGGTCGGAGCGCGGGTACTTGCGGCTCCTTCTGTACATGGCCTTGTTCCATGCGCTGGCATGCCACGTCGTCTTGCTATTCGCCGAGATGTCCGGTGGCTACGTCACGTATTTTGGTCAGCCGGGAAGGTTCGTGGAACCCTCGGGGGCGGCGTTCTACGCCCGGATCGTGTTCCTCGCCTACGGGCAACCTCCCTACCCGGGCTTCGTGGCGGTCGTTTGCCTGATCGCCCTGGTGTTCTCCAGCCGGTCGGCGGCCCGGTCGGCGAGGAGATCGCCCGGATCGGACCCCGCCACGACCGGACCGGCCCATGCAACAGCCGTCCCCGAGGCCCCGGCCCGGCACCCCCTGGACCCGGACCCCGACGACCCGCCGATCCCGTCGTGGAACAAGCGTTCCTCGTAAGTCGTCGCAAGAAACGCCGACGCCCGCGACCCTGGGGAGGGTCGCGGGCGGTCGGCGTCGCGATGAGGGACGATGACGAGCGGGTCATCGACCGGGGTGGTTCAGGTTCAGGCTCAGGTTCAGGCGGTGGCGGCGGAGTCCCAGGTCTCCCACTGGAAGCCGTCCACGGCGTCCAGAGGGTTGGCCGGGTCGAGCGTTGGTGAGGCCGACAGCGAGCTGGGATTGGAAGCGGTCAAGAGAGTCCCCTGGAGAGAGCCGACCTTCGAGGCGTCCTGATCCTCGGTCCTGGCTCCCCCCGAGGAGTTATCTCCCATCGCCGAGGCCGTGGTGGCGATCGCGTCCGAGGTCTCCGTGACCACGGTGGCGGCGGGAGGATCGGCCGGGGTCGGAGGGGTCGGATTGGGCGTCGGCGTCGGCGTCGGGTCGGGCGGGGTGACGACCACCGGGGCCGGCGTGGGCGGAGCGACCATCACCGGGGCGGGCGGCGGAGGAGTCACCACGACCGGGGCCGGCGGGGGCGTCGGCGGAGTGACCACGACCACGACCGGGGCCGGGGTCGGCGTCGGCGGAGTGACCACGACCGGGACCGGCGGCGGGGTCGCCACGGCCGCGGCAACCGGGGCCGGCGGCGGGGTGACCACGACCGGGGCGGGGGTCGGGGTCGGCATCGGGGTGACCACGACCGGGGTCGAGGCCGGCGGGGCCACGGGCGTCCCGCCGTTGGGGTCGAGCGGGCCGGTCAGGACGAAGTCGGCCTCGACGTTCTGGCCGCCGATCGTGACGCTCTGCGGGTTGTACAGCCGGCCGTTCTGCAGGATGGCGACCGTGTAATGGCCCGGGGCCAGGGCGACCTGGTAGCCCCCGGCGTCCCAGGTCCGCACGTCCTGGACCTTGCCGGAGTCGTCGGTGATCCGCAGGGTCAGGTTGCCGACCCCTTCGCCGTCGTGATAGAGGCCGTCCCCGGCGTTGTCGTTGAAGACCACGCCCACCAGCATCGGCTTGTCGTCGGTGCTGGAGCCGAAGACCTGGGTGACGATCTCGGGGCCGAGCGGCTTGGTGTTGGTCGGGGTGATCGAGAGGCCCAGGTCGTGGAAGGCCGGGTCATAGATGTTGTCCAGGTGCCCGTGGGTGTTCGGGTCGGGCTGGCCCCAGTCGTAGAGGAACGCCTCCATCGCGTTCTTCACGCCGGTGGCGTAGGCGAAGATGTTTTCACGAGTCTTGGTCGGGTGGGTGAAGCCCGGGGACTCGCTGGCGACCCTCTGGTCGAGGGTCTGGTGCATCTTGCCGCTGGCGTCGGGCGTGCTCGGGCCGTCGTGGGTCTGCTGGCCGATGCTGGAGAGGTAATTGCCCTGCCACGCCGCGGCGTTGGAGAGGTCCGAGCTGAAGCTCAACGGGGCCACGGCCGGCTCGTTCGAGACGCGATCGCCGGCCGCGGTGCGATCCATGCTGTCATTCTGGAGGGTCTTGGCCAGGACCGGGTCGGTGTCGGAGGTGATGATCTGGGCCGCCTTGGCCGGGTTGGTCCGGGCGAGGTTGGTCCAGGCCCAGAGTTCGGTCACCGCGCCGGAAGGCCCGGCCGTCATCACCTCGCGGGATTCGAGTCGTTCAATCCTCAGGTTCGTCCGCAGGGTTGGCCGCCGGGCCATAGGAACCTCCCTGTGTATCGCGACGATCGCCGGGGGGAGCATGGCGATCGGCTCGGTTCGAGTGGGGTCGAGGCGACCGGCCGGCTTCGGCCGGGGCGCCATCTTGGGTAGGGGCGGCATGCCGAGGGGCGGTGGAGCGTCGTGCAGCAGGTTCGTTCGGCGTGACGGGCCGAGGAAAAAGCAACGGGCGTGCCGCGATTTCCCCTCTCCGCGAAATGATCTGCCCACGAGGCGCAAGTCGATGCGCCGCCCCCTCTAGAATTTTCGTTGATCCCCACCACGACGATCGGCCGAACGCCGTCGCCGACGGTAGAATTCGCAAGGTCGTCAAGGCCAATCCCTGGGCGATTTTACAAGGGGGCCGAAATTACAACGGCGGCCCGACGCTCGCCACAGGCCCACGAAGGGCACCGAGGGAAACACCCAGGGAACCCTCGCGGGGTGGCATGCTTACGTCTTCGTAAGCATGTCCTGGATTCGAGCCCGATATAATAGGAATTTAAGTATTTGAAAAGTCCATGTATATAAATATATTGAGTCCCGTAATCCCTGGATGGCTCATGATCCCGGATTGGTGCTTGCTCAACGACTCGTTCCCACGCTCGGCGTGGGAATGCCGTCTTCGACGCTCCGCGTCCCCTTGGTTCGTCGGCGTCCGCAGGCACGCGGAGCGTGCAAGACGGCATTCCCACGCCGAGCGTGGGAACGAGGGATATCCGACCTTATCACCAATCCGGACTCATGAGCCTCCCTGGATTTCTTCGTGACTTCCCCCGTCCCCCTTGAGGGTTTGGGGGGAATCTCCCGATTTCTCGGCTCGGGAAGCCTGGGGCAATTTTCACTTTGGACGCCAACGCACGTAGATACGCTATGAAAGTCAAATGTTATGAGTCAAAGAGATCGGCATTCCTGGTCCGCCCCGAAGTTGACGACACATTTCGCGCAAAAAGTGCGAAAAGGGCGGAAAAACCAGCCGATTCCCGCGCCAGTCACCGTTGCGCGAGCACGATTGGACACGTCAAGCACGTTTTGGTATTTGCCGCGCAAGCCCTTCCCCCTCAACGGGATACCGAACGCGGCCCCGCGACCCGATCGCTCCGAAATGCGCTCCCGGCGCGCGCATTTCGGCGCACCGAGACCAATCCACGATCATTCGTCCGTTCACGAAGTCGCATGATGTTTCGGATCTCGGGTAACCCACGGCCCGGGGATTCCGCGATCGCCGGGCGTCGCGGTCGCGATGTATCGAGGGGACGGGTTGGCGCGGCCCTGGCTCGCGAGGCTGTCGTCTCGCTCCGCTCTGTCTTGCGGCCTCGGGGCCGACCCGATAGCCTGAAGGCCCGGGGGTCGGGCGGTCGGGGATCGATCTGGGAGACGTTCATCATGGCGACGGCCGACGACGCGGCGGATCGGGTGGCGGCAGCGGAGAAATCCGGAGAGCTCTCGGCCTCGGCCGCGGCGGGCATCCGCCGGTGGCTGACCGAGCCGCCGTTCGCCTCCTACCGCGATCGCCTCGTCGAGGACATCCACAACGGCCGGTGGAAGGCGCTCGACGACGCCTTCTACGCCGTCCTGGAATTCGGCACCGGCGGCCGCCGGGGCAAGATGTACCCGGTCGGCACCAACGTCCTGAACGCCCGGACCATGGGCGAAAGCGCTCGGGGGCTGGCCGATTACGTCGCCTCGAAGAAGGGCCCGGACGCCGAGAAGTCGTGCGCCATCGCCCGCGACACCCGCCACAACTCCCCCGAATTCGCCCGGATCTGCGCCCGGGTCCTCGCCGCGGCCGGGTTCAAGGTCTATCTCTTCCCCGAATACCGCTCCACCCCCCTGCTCTCCTTCGCCGTCCGCTACCTGAAGTGCGATTGCGGGATCATGATCACGGCCTCGCACAACGCGCCGTCGGACAATGGGTTCAAGTGCTACAACGCGGCCGGCGGCCAGGTGATCCCGCCCGACGACACCGGCATCATCGCCTGCGTGAAGACCGCCTCCGACGGCGAGATCCCCGAGGCCGACTACGATCGGGCGGTCCGCGACGGCCAGATCGTCCTGGTGGGCAAGGAAGTCGATGACGCCTACGTCGCGGCCGTGGTCGCGCAGAGCGTCTCGGCCGACCGCGACCTGTCGATCGTCTACACCCCGATGCACGGCGTGGGCGAGACCTCGGTGGCCGCCGCCCTCCTGGCCGACGGGTTCACGAAGCTGAACATTTTGGCGAGCCAACGCCATCCGGACGGCGATTTCCCCAACGTCCCCGGCCACGTCTCCAACCCCGAGATCCCCAAGACGCTGGATGCCTCGATCGCCGAGGCGAAGGCGACGGGCGCCGAGCTCGTCCTGGCCAGCGACCCGGACGCCGACCGGATCGGCGTCGGCCTGCCGGTCACGGGCGACCCCAAGGGGGACTGGACCACGCTCGACGGCAACCAGATCGGCGTGGCGATGGCCGCGTTCATCCTCCGCAAGACCAAAGCCGCCGGCAAGTTGCGCCCGAGCGACTATTTCGTCACCACCCTCGTCTCCACCCGGATGACCCGGGCGATCGCCGAGAAGGAAGGGATCCAGGTCGAGGACGACCTGCTCGTCGGCTTCAAGTGGATCGCCGAACGGATCGACGAGACCGGCCCGAGCGATTTCCTGTTCGGGTTCGAGGAGTCGCACGGGTATCTCAAGGGCACTCACGTCCGCGACAAGGATGCCGCCGTCGCCGCGATGATTTTCGCCGAGCTCGCCGCCTCGGCCAAGAAAGACGGCCTGACGGTCCTCCAGTACCTCGATGACCTCTACCTCGAATTCGGCCACTATGGCGAACGCCTGATCAACAAGACCATGGAAGGCCGCGAAGGGGCGGCGCAGATCAAGAAGCTCATGGCCGCGTTCCGCGACAACCCTCCCAAGGAGGTCGCGGGCCTGGCCGTGGCCGACGTTTACGACTACGGGACCCACGAGATCCGGGCGGCCGACGGCTCCAAGAAGCCCCTGCCGCGCCCTCGGGCGACCTGCTCATCTTCCACCTGGCCGAATCCGGGACCCGTTTCGCGGCAAGACCTTCGGGCACCGAGCCCAAGATCAAGTTCTACCTCTTCGCCCGGACCGACACCGCCGGGGCAACCCGCGAAACCCTGCCCGCCCTGAAGGCGAAGACCGAGGCCACGATCGACCGGATCGCGGCCGACCTGGAAGCCTTCATCCGCTCGGCCGTCGGCGGCCCGGCCTGAGGGTCCCCTTCATCCCTGCAAGGCCCCGGAGGCCACGATGCCTTTTCGCCTCCTACGCCTCGGCGGCCGACGTGGCCCGGGCCCACGGCATCCAGTGGCGGCGGACCGAGTTCATCGAGCCGGTCCCATTCGCTCTGGGCGAACATTTCCGATCCGAATGGGATTTTTCGCTTCATGAAATCCCGTTCGAGCGGTCCGAGGCGTCGGTCTGCGAGAACCTGGTCTATCCGATGCACCGGGAAGTCTGGAAGCCGCATCGGGATGCGTTGACCCTCTGGAGCCAGGAGCCCCTGGTCCTGGACGCGGACCTGAGCGGGGTTCCGGATTACGTCGTGTCGAGGCGGTCGCCGCTCGGGCCGTTCGTCCCCGATCAGCCGTTCTTCCCGGTGGTCGAGGCCAAGAGGGACGACGTCGTCCGGGGCTGGGGCCAGTGCCTGGCCGCGATGAGGGCCGCCCAGAAGCTCAGCGGCCTTCGCGACGGGACATTCTTCGGGGCGACGGCCAGCGGCCGGGCCTGGGAATTCGGCCAGATCTCGGGCGACCGCTTCACCCAGGACCCCCGGCCGTTCCCCTCGGCCGAGGTCGAGCGCGTCGCGTCCGCATTGAACTTCGTGGTCCGCCGGTGTCGGGGACAGGCCCTCGCCGAACCCGTCCTCGCTTGACCGGGCACGGCCCCGGGCCCCAGAATTGAAGAGAAGATCGAGGAGATCGACCGCCCGTCCAACGGATTGAACCTGCGTCATGGCCAGCACCGACGACCCGGCCCAGGCCACCCTCGGCCCCTCCGAAAAAGTCCGCAGCTTCCCCACCTCGCCCGGCGTGTACCTGATGAAGGACGCCCAGGGCCGGGTCGTCTACATCGGCAAGGCCAAGAACCTCCGAAGCCGCGCCGGCTCCTACTTCCAGAAGACCGCCGAGGCGGACCCCCGGATCAAGGACTGGATCGGCGAGGTCGTCGACATCGACTTCCTCCCGGCCGACAGCGAGGTCGATGCCCTGTTGATGGAAGCCCGGCTGATCAAGGACATCCAGCCCAAGCACAACGCCGACCTCAAGGACGACAAGAGCTTCCCGTATCTCCAAATCACGACGGGCGAAGACTTTCCGCGAGTGAACTTCACCCGCGAACCTCTGGACCGAGGCGTGAAGCTCTATGGGCCGTTCCCCCGGGCCAAGAGCCTCCGGGGGGCGATCCAGGTCCTTCAAAAAATCTTCAAATTCCGCACCTGCTCGCTCGACATCGACGCCGACGACCCCCGATGGCGATGGTTCCGGCCCTGCCTGCTCGCCTCCATCGACCAATGCACGGCCCCATGCAACCTGAGGATCGATCGCGAGGCGTACCGGAAGGACATCCGCCGGTTGAGGCTGTTCCTCGACGGCAAGAAGGAGGCCGTCCTCTCCGAGATGGAAGAGGAGATGAAGGAGGCGAGCCGGAACCTCCAGTTCGAGAAGGCGGCGAGGCTCCGCGACGAGCTGAAGTCCTTGAAAAACCTGAACTTGCGCGGCAATCTCGCCGACCATGCCCAGCCCGAGGTCTTCTACCAGGACCCGAAGCGCGGCCTCCGGGGGCTGCAAAAGGTGCTCAAGCTCGAATCGATGCCCCGGACGATCCACGGCGTCGATATCGCCCACCTCGGCGGGACCGAGACCGTCGGCTCCCTCGTCACGTTCATCGACGGCCTGCCGTTCAAGCCGGGCTATCGCAAGTACAAGATCAAGAGCGTGGCCGGCGTGGATGATTACGCGTCGATCCGCGAGGTCGTGAGCCGGCGAATCCAGGGGCTCCAGGAGCGCGACGAGCCGTTCCCGGACATCTGGATGATCGACGGAGGGAAAGGCCAGCTCAACGCCGCGCTCTCGGCCTTCGAGGCGCTGAAGGTCCAGCCGCCGACCCTGATCTCCCTGGCGAAGCAGGAGGAGGAAATTTATGTTCCGGGTCGTTCCGATCCGATCGTTTTGAGCCGCCGGTCGTTCGCGCTCCGGCTCCTCCAGTACGTCCGGGACGAGTCCCACCGGTTCGCCCAGCACTATCACCACATGCTCCGCAAGAAGAGGACGCTGGGCGAGGGGGGCTGAAGTTGGCTTCAGGATTCGTCTTACGGCAGATCGCGCCCTTCGTGTAGGGCAGGCCTCGGCCTGCCGGGATTGGCCGGATCGGCAGGCCGAGGCCTGCCCTACGAAGAACCGTCGTGCGCCATCCGAGCTGGGACGGAGACGCGGAGGATCGACGATGAAGGCCAGGAACCTCTCGATCGCGGGGCTGATGGCCGGCGTGGCCGGCGTGGCGGTCGCCTCGGCGGCGCTTCGGAATGCCTCGGCCATGTGGGCGAGTGCCCTGTTCTCGCTCGACCTGGCCCTTGTGGCCTCGGGGATCGTCCTGGCGGTCGTGAGGACCGGCCGAAGCCGGGGGTTCTGGCTGGGGCTGGTCGTGTTTGCCGGCGGCTATCTCGCGATCGTCTTCGGGGTCCTGTCCCACCGCCACGGCACCGCCCCGCCGCCGTTGATCACGAAACCGCTGGTCGATTCCGCCGAATTGCGGATCTACGACACCCCGGAGCGTGATGTTTACGAGGGGAACCTCCCGGGCGAGAGCCTCGAACCCCCCCGGCTGACGTTCCAGTCCGGCGCTCACCGGATCATCAACGGCAGTCGGGGAGACGGTACGCAGGGACAGCTCTTTTTCAAGCCGTCGTCGAGAGCGGGCCTCCCCGCGAACGCGACGACGCCGATCGTCGATGCCCACCAGTTCCGCCGGGTCGCCCACGCCTTGCTCGCCCTCTTCTCGGGGCTGATCGGCGGCCTGATCGGCCGATCCGGGGCGAGGCCCGGTCAGACCGCCACCCAGACCTGACCGTCCTCGCGGACCTCGCAGGCGAACCGATGGAGCGACTCCCCCCGGACCGTCGTGCATCGGCCCGTGGAGAGCTTGAACCTCCATTGATGCAACGGGCAGACCGCCTCGCCGTCGTCGATCCATCCGCTGCCCATCGGCCCGTTGGCGTGGGGGCATCGGCCCAGGAGGGCGAAGAACTCGCCGCGGTCGTTGAAGATCGCCAGGCGGAGGCCGTCGATCTCGACCGCACGGCCCCGGCCCTCGGCCACCTCGTCCGCCCGGCAGGCCGGGGTGAATTCCGCCATCGCTGAGGATCTCCGAGGAATCTCGGGGAACGAAGAAATTCGGACTTGCATCTCGTGGCGGCGGTTGGGTAAATTACAAACGCGCCGAGTGCCCGTCGGCCGACCCCCTGGGATGCAACCCCTCGCGATGATGAATCGCCGCCGCGCCCTGGCCGCCTTCGGTTCTCTGGCCGCCCTCCCGGTCTCGGGATGCGGGGCGGGCGGGTCGTCGACGCCGGACCTGGTCTGGGGCATCCATGGGACCAGGGACGGCTGGCTCCACAAGCCCCGGGTCGCCGCGTTCGACTCCCAGGACCAACTCTACATCGCCGACCTCACGGACCGCATCCAGGTCTTCGACCGGGACGGGAAGTTCCTCCGGGCCTGGCGGACGCCGTCGCTCAACATCGACGGCCCGAACGGCCTGACCGTCGATCGGTTCAACCGGGTCCTCGTGGCCGACACCCATTTCTACCGGGTCCTGGTCTACGACCGCTACGGGAGCCTGATGTTCCAGGTCGGCGACGGGATCCAGGGCGAGGAGCCGGGCCGGTTCACCTATCCGACCGACGCCGTGATCGACTCCCGGGGGAATTTCCTCGTGAGCGACTACGGCAACACGGACCGGATCCTCGTGTTCAGCCCCGAGGGGAAATTCCTCCGCGAGTGGGGCGGCCACGGCTACGAGCCGGGCGAGTTCCTCCGCCCCCGGGCGATCGCGATCGACGCGAAGGACCGGCTCTACGTCGCCGATAGCTGCAACCATCGCATCCAGATCTTCGACACGAACGGGAAGGTCCTCCAGATCATCGGCGGGACTCGCGGCGTGAAGATGGGCGAGATGGCGTTCCCGTATGACGTGGCCCTGGGCCGCGACGGCTCGATCTTCGCGGTCGAATACGGCAACAGCCGGGTCCAGAAGTTCTCGGCCGACGGCCGGTCCCTGGGGGTCTGGGGCGGCCACGGGCGCGACCCGGGCCGGATGAACAACCCGTGGGCCCTCGCCGTCGATAGCCGGGGGGCGGTGTCGGTGATCGACTCGAACAACCACCGGGTCCAGCGGTTTCGGCTCTGATCGGGCCGTCAGGAGAGCGTTCCGATGATGGGCAACCTCTCGATCACGGTCGGCAACTGGTGGTGGCTGATCGCCCTGCCGGTGGTGGTCCCGCCCCTGATCCTGATGAGCGTCAAGAGCCTCTCCGGCCTGGGCCGGGCCCGGCAGGCCATCGCCATCCTGTTCCGCACCCTGGTGGTGACCCTGATCATCCTGGCGTTGGCGCAGGTCCAGGCCGTCCGCCGCAACGACAAGCTCACGACGATCTTCCTCGTCGATCGCTCCGAGAGCATCCCGAACGCCCCGAACTGGGGCGATCAGGCGCTCGCTTACGTGAACGCGGCGATCAAGTCCCAGAAACGGACCGACGACCTGGCCGGCGTGGTCGTCTTCGGCAAGGAGCCGAAGGTCGAGGTCCCGCCGTCGAGCCACCCGCCCACGCTCAACGGGATCGAGAACGTCCCCGACGCCGAGTTCACCGACCTGGCCTCCGCGATCAAGCTCGCCCTGGCCTCGTTCCCCGAGGACACCGCCCGGCGGCTCGTGATCCTCTCCGACGGCAACGAGAACCGCGGCAACGCGATCGAGCAGGCCATCGCCGCCGAGGGGCTGAAGGTCCAGATCGACGTCCTACCTATTGATTATCGGTATGACGACGAGGTCCTCGTCGAGAAGGTCTCCACGCCGCCCGACGTGAAGCAGGGGGAGACCGTCAACATCAACGTGGTGATCCGGGCGGCGTCCCCGGCGAAGGGCAAGCTGCAGATCTTCCGCAAGACCGACAACCACTCGATCCCCCTGACCGACCAGCCGGTCGTGGTCGATCTCCAGCGCGGGATCAACGTCAAGACGATCAAGCAGACGATCGAGGACCCGGCGTTCTACACCTATACCGCCGAGTTCATCCCCGACGCCGACAGCGGCGACCGCCGCCGGACCAACAACGTCGCGCAAACCTTCGTCCACGCCCGGGGGATCGCCAACGTCCTCTTGATCGAGGGGACGCGCGGCGAGCACGAGGAGCTCGTCTCGGCCCTGAGGACCAAGGGCCTGCGGGTCGACGTGAAGGTCGCGCCGAAGATCGAGGCCTCGGGGATCGTCGGCGGCGACCAGTTGCCGACGGACATCGCGCAGCTCCAGCCGTATGACGCGGTGGTCCTGGGCAACGTCCCCAAGGAGGCGTTCACCGAGGAGCAGATCAAGCTCCTGGCCTCGAACTGCCACGACATGGGCGGCGGCCTCGTCATGATCGGCGGGCCGAACAGCTTCGGCGCCGGCGGCTGGATGAATACCGAGATCGAGAAGGCCCTGCCCGTCGACATGCAGATCAAGGCCATGAAGGTCATGGGCAAGAGCGCCCTGGTCATGGTCATGCACGCCAGCGAGATCCCCGAGGGCAACTACTGGCAGAAGGTCGTCTCGCAGGAGGCCCTGAAGACGCTCTCCCCCTACGACTACGCCGGGATGCTCCACTGGGAGAACGAGGAGGCGTGGCTCTTCACACTCCAGCCGATCGGCGAGAGGAAGGGGATGATGCTCCGGGCCATCGACCGGATGACCCCCGGCGACATGCCCGACTTCGACCCGTCGCTCCAGATGGGGATCAAGGCGCTCAAGTCCAAGACCGACGCGATGACCAAGCACTTCATCGTGATCAGCGACGGCGACCCGACCCCGCCGACCACCCAGGTCGTCAACCAGCTCGTGGCGAACAAGATCACGGTCACGGCCGTGCTGGTGGCGGCCCACGGCGGCGACTTCGTGGGCGTCTCGGCGATGCAGAACCTCGCCAACAAGACCAAGGGCCGGTTCTACAACGTCACCAACCCCAAGGCCCTGCCGAGGATCTACCAGAAAGAAGCCCGGCTGATCTCCCGCCCCCTGATCTTCGAGCAGCCGAAGGCCTGGGCGCCCCAGGTCCGCATGTTCTCCGAGCCGATTTTGGGCCTGCCGGACAAGCTCCCGGGCATCAACGGCCTGGTCCTCACCGAGCTCAAGGAGAGCGAGCTGGTGGAGATGCCTTTGGTGTCTCCGTTGCCGGCCGGGCAGGTCAATCCGCTGCTCGCCCACTGGACGTATGGCCTGGGCCGGGCCGTCGCGTTCACCTCCGACGCCGGGAGGAAGTGGACCACCGCCTGGCCGAGCTGGGACAGCTACGCCGCGTTCTGGTCCCAGGTGATCCGCTGGTCGCTCCGGCCCACCGACAGCGGCAACCTGACGATGAGCCTCCGCCGGGAAGACGGCCGGATCAAGGTCGTGATCGACGCCCTGGACAAGCAGGACCAGTTCCTCAACTACCTCCAGATCCAGGGGAACGTGCTCAACCCGGACGTCAAGACCGAGTCGCTCCAGCTCTCGCAGACCGCCCCGGGCCGGTACGAGGCGACGATCGACAAGGCCGAGGCCCGCGGCAACTACTTCGTGAACCTGGGGGCCCGAGGGCCCGACGGCAAGCAGATCTTCATCAGCGGAGGCGTCTCGGTCCCCTATTCGGACGAGTACCGCGAGCTCAAGTCGAACCCGGAGAAGCTCGCCGAGCTCGCCGGCATGACCGACGGCAAGGAGCTCCGGTGGATGTACCGGAAGGACGGCCGGCTGGACCTGGACGCCACCGTCCGCACCGCCGACGTCTTCCGCCGGGACCCGAGCATGGTCCCTCCGAGCAGCTTCACGGACCTCTGGCCGCCGTTGCTCTGGCTGGCCGCGTGCCTGTTCCTGGGCGACGTGGCCGTCCGGCGGGTCTCGCCCGACTTCGAGAGGATGCGAAAGAACCTGGGCGACGCCTGGAAGACGCTCCGGGGCCGAGAAGTCGCCCCGGCCACCGACTACATGGAGAAGCTCAAGGGCCGCAAGGCCGAGGTCGCCGAGCAGATCGACCGGGGCCGCTCCGCCACGAGGTTCGAGGCCCCGCCGACCTCGACGATCATCCCGGAGAACTTCGAGCCGGTCGACGAGCCGCTCCTCGGAGGCCCCGCCGCCCCCGAGGCCGCGAAGCCCTCGCCCGGCCGGACTTCGCCGAAACCCGGGATGGCCCCCGAGAAGAAGGAGCCGGCCCCGGAGAGCTACACCAATCGCCTGTTGAAGGCCAAGCAGAAGGTCTGGGAAGATCGGGAGAAGGACAAAGACAAGCCGTGAACCGGAGGCGGCCCACCCTCTTCCCTGGGGCCTCACCGACCTGCCCACGGCGTCGAGAATCCGAGGAACCGCGATGGCCACGGCAATCGAGACATTGACGATCCCGGAGATGACCTCGGAGGCTCGCCGGGCCGTATGCGTTCCGCGCCGACCAGTTCCTCGTCATGATCGAGGTGGGCCTCTTCGCCGACGAGGAACTGGTCGAACTCTGGGAAGGGCAGGTCGTTCGGAAGATGGCCAAGAGCTTGCCGCATGCCATGTCCTACGGGCTGGCGGTCGAGGCGTTCTTCCGGGTCCTCCCGCCGGGCTGGTGCGTCTGGCCCGAGAACCCCCTGGTGATCGGCCCGAAGGCGGTCCCCCTGCCCGACCTGACCATCCTCCGGGGCCGACTGAAGGACTACTGGGACCGCCACCCCCAAGCCTCCGACGTCGGCCTGATCGTGGAGGTGGCGCAAACCAGCCTGAGGACCGACATCGGCTCGAAGCTCCAGGGCTACGCGAGGGCCGGCATCCCGGCGTACTGGGTCATCGATCTCATCCACTCCGAGGTCCGCACCTTCGCCGATCCGTCGGATTCCGAGGCGAAGGACCGGACGGAGATCGCCTACCGACGGGGACAATCGATCCCGCTGACGCTCGATGGCGTCGCCATCCCGCCGATCCCCGTCGATGACCTCCTGCCGCCCTCTCCGCCGGGCCGTTAGCGACTCCGAAGCCCCCTGCATCGATCGAGAAGAGAAAACCGTCCGCAACCTCCGAAATCGAAATCACCCAGGACCCCCGACGATGTCCACCGTCGATCCCGGAACGATGGAAGCCCAGTGCGTCGAATTTCGCGACGCCTATGCCAAGGTCAAGAACGAGATCGGCAAGGTGATCGTCGGCCATGACGAGATCGTCCACGGCGTCCTGACCTGCCTGTTCATCGGCGGCCACGCCCTGCTGGAAGGCGTCCCGGGGCTGGGCAAGACGCTCTTGATCCGCACGCTGGCCGACGCCGTGTCCCTGGACTTCAACCGCATCCAGTTCACCCCGGACCTCATGCCGGCGGACATCCTCGGCACCAACATCGTGATGGAAGGCTCCGACGGCCACCGCCACTTCGAGTTCCAGAAGGGGCCGATCTTCTCGCAGATCGTCCTGGCCGACGAGATCAACCGGGCCACGCCCAAGACCCAATCGGCCCTGCTGGAGGCCATGCAGGAGAAGTCCGTCACGATCGGCGGGACGATCCACAAGCTCAAGGAGCCGTTCTTCGTGATGGCCACGCAGAACCCGATCGAGCAGGAAGGCACCTACCCGCTGCCCGAGGCCCAGCTCGACCGCTTCCTGTTCAAGCTCGTGGTCGGCTACTCGACCCGGGAGGAGCTCACGATCGTCCTGAACCGGACCACCCGCGGCGAGAAGCCCCAGGCGAACAAGGTGATCGACGGCGAGACCCTGCTGAGGATGCAGGCGCTGGTCCGCGAGGTGATCATCGCCGACCACGTCCAGGACTACGGGATCCGCCTCGCCCTGGCGACGCACCCCCGGGGCCCGTACGCGACGGACATCACCAACCAGTACATCCGCTGGGGGTCCAGCCCGCGAGGGGCGCAGACGCTGGTCCTGGCGGCGAAGGTGCGGGCCCTGCTGGACGGCCGCTATAATGTGAGCTTCGAGGACCTCCGCCGCGTCTTCCTGCCCGCGCTCCGGCACCGGGTCCTCCTGAACTTCGAGGCCCAGGCCGAGGGGATCGAAGGCGACGACGTCCTGCTGAAGGTCCTGGACAGCGTCCCGGAGAAGGCCGAGGCCAAGGCGATGGCCAAGGCCGGCTGATCCCGGGACGGCCCCTTGCGGAACCCCACCGATGAGAGACATCTACGACCCGCCCCCGGCCGCCCTGTCCATGCCCCCGCCGGCCCACGAGCCGTTGCGAATCCGCCGGGGGGACGTGGCGTGGCTCGCGGCGATCGCCGCGGTGGTCACGTTCGCGGCGGTCTGGATCTCGGCCGTCGAGCCGACGATCTGGCCGTGGGTCGCCGGGGGAGGGCTCGTCGTGGTCCTGGAGAGCTGGTTCTCCGCGCTGACGTACCTCCGCCGCCACTCGGGCGAATCGTCGCGGCCCGGCCGTCGAGGGATGATCTTCCTGGCCGCCCTGGTGCCCTGGATCCTGGAGCTGGGCTTCGCCGCCGCCCTGATCCTCGCCCTGTTCCTGGCGTCGGACCGGGCCCGCTAAGTGCGAGCGGCCTCGAGCGCCGCCCGATCGCCGGCCCCCTCCCCTACCCCGAGACAGTCATGACGCTCTCGAAATCGATCGATTACCTCACCCGCCCGCTCTTCCTCTCGCGACTGATTGCGTACAAGATCCACCTGCGCCTGCATCCCGAGGAGCCCTGGATCGCCCCCAGCGCCGTGAAGTTCTGCGACGAGGCCCTGAACCGCGACGGCCAGGGCCTGGAGTGGGGCAGCGGCCGGAGCACCACCTGGTTCGCCCGCCGGCTCCGGTCGCTCCTGAGCATCGAATACGACCAGGGCTGGCAGGCCCGCGTCTCGGCGACCCTCCGCGAGCAGGGGCTGACCTCGGCCGAATGCCGATACGTCCCCCTGGACCACCCCCGCTCGGCGCCGACCCCGGCCGTCTACCCCGAGACCCCGGCCTACGTCCGGGTCGCCGAGGAGTTCGCCGACGACTCGCTCGACCTCGTCGTCGTCGATGGCCACTACCGGACGGCCTGCATCCTCGCCGCGATCCCCAAGATCAAGCCCGGCGGCCTCCTCGTCGTGGACAACACCGACCGGATGCCCCTGCCCGAATGGGGCGTCCCCGCCGACTGGCCCGTCGCCCATCAGGGGCGCAACGTGGTGACCGAGACGACGGTCTGGCGGAAGCCCTGAGACCGCGCCGATCCCAGACCGACCTCACCCCGAGGCCCCCATGCCCACCGCCGCCGCCGCCCCATTGCTCGACCCCGAGTTCCTCCACAAGCTGGAGCAGCTCGAACTCGTCAGCCGCAAGATCTTCGTCGGCCGGATGAAGGGCGAGCGCAAGAGCAAGCGCCGGGGGTCGTCCGTCGAGTTCGCCGACCACCGCAACTACACCACCGGCGACGACCTCCGCCACATCGACTGGAACGTCTACGGGCGGCTGGACAAGCTCTTCCTCAAGCTCTTCCTCGAAGAAGAAGACCTGCACTTCTACACGCTCCTGGACACCAGCCTGTCGATGGATTTCGGCGAGCCGACGAAGCTCCACTACGGCAAGCAGGTGGCGGCGGCGCTGTCGTTCATCGGCCTGGTCAACCACGACCGGGTGATGATGGACACCTTCAGCACGGCCCTGGATCGCGGGATGCCCAGCGTCCGGGGCCGGTCGCAGATGTGGCGGGTGGTGGGCTATCTCGACGCGTTGCAGGCCTCCGGCCAGTCGAACCTCACGGCGGCGGCCAAGGGGTTCGCGATCAAGCACTCGGGCAAGGGGATCGTCGTCGTCGTCTCGGACTTCCTGGACAAGAGGGGCTACCAGGAAGCCCTCCGCTACCTCCTGGCCCGCAACCTGGACATCTACGTCGTCCACGTCCTGAGCCGGGAGGAGGTCGAGCCCGAGCTCGCCGGGGACCTGAAGCTCGTGGACTCCGAAGACGGCGACATCGCCGAGATCACCGTCAGCGCCCCGCTGTTGAAGCGGTACAAGGACAACCTCAACGCCTTCGTCGGCGGCCTGAAGCAGTGGTGCACTCAGCGTGGGATCACTTATATTTTCACGACGAATCACAACCCGTTCGACAAGCTGATCCTCAACTACCTCCGAGAGCGCGGGCTGGTCAAATGAAGCTGGACCTGAGCCGATTCACGGTCACGAGCCCCGTGGTCTTCTTCGCCGCGGCGACGCTGGTGGTGGCGTACCTGGTGTACATGATCGTCCGCAAGAGACGGGGCGAGCGCCCCGGCTTCGACCGCGAGCCCGAGATCTGAGAAAGGCCCCCATGCCGCCGACGATCGGACCCGTCCTCGCCCTGGGCCCCGAATTGACCCTGGCCAGCCCCCTCGGGGCGGCGGCCTGGGCCGTCCTCGCCGGAATCCCGGTCGGCATCGTCGCGCTGTACTTCCTCAAGCTCCGCCGGAGGCCCGTGCAGGTCGCCAGCACCCTGCTCTGGAGGCGGAGCCTGGAGGACCTCCACGTCAACAGCCTGTTCCAGAGGCTGAGGAAGAACCTCCTGCTGTTCCTCCAGCTCCTGGCGGTGTTCCTGGCGATGTTCGCGCTGTCGGGCCTGAAGTTCAAGGGGTTGACCACCGCCGGCAGGCGGCTGGTCGTGGCCATCGACGAATCGGCGAGCATGGGGGCGACCGACGTGAGGCCCTCCCGCCTGGGGGACGCCAAGGCCCAGGCCCTGAAGCTGATCGACGGGATGAGCGGCGAGGACCTCGCCATGATCGTCGCCTTCTCCGACCGCGCCCGGGTCGTCTCCAACTATTCGAGCAACCGCGACCTCCTCCGCCGGAGGGTCCAGGAGATCGTCCCGACCGAGAGCACGACGAACCTCCGCGAGGCGCTCCAGGTCGTCGCCGGCCTGGCCAATCCCTCCTCCGACCGGGCCGCCCGCGAGGGCGTGGTGGCCACCGAGGCGATGGTCCCGCCCCACCTGACGATCTTCACCGACGGCGGCTTCCCCGACGTCGAGGGCTTCTCCATCGGCACCATCGAGCCCGAGATCGTCATCGTCGGCCCCGCCCCGCCCCGCCCGGACGTGCCCCTCAAGCCGGGCCAGAAGCCGCCGCCGGCCCCCTCCGACAACGTCGCGATCCTCGCGCTCTCCTCGGCCCGCAACGAGGAGAAGCCCGACCAGTTCCAGGTCTTCGGCCGGGTGAAGAACTACCGGGCCGAGGCCGTGAAGACCGAGGCCCGCCTGATCCGCCACGACCCCAAGACCCCCGGCGACGCCGGCGCCCTGGTCGATGCCGTCGCCCTGTCGATCGACGGCCAGTCCGAGCAGTCCTTCAGCTTCAACCTCCAGGAAAACGGCCTGGACGAGCTGGAGGTCCGCATCGACCTGAAGGACTCGCTCGACCTGGACAATCGCGCCTTCACCGTCTTCGGCAACCCGAGGAAGGCGCAGGTCCTCCTGGTGGTCGGCCAGGACCGCTACCTGACCGACACCCTGATGACCCCTGCGGCCGCCGAGATGGCCGACGTCGTCCGGCGGACGCCCGAGGAGGCGAAGGCGCCCGAGAGCCTCCGGGAGATCGGATCGGGCCGTTACGACCTGATCATCTACGACGGCGTGAGGCCCGACGCCCCTCCCGAGGCCAACGCCCTGTACTTCGGCGTCCTGCCGCCCGGCCCGGCCTATGAGAAGTCCAAGGCCCTGGCCGAACCCGTCATCATGGACTGGGACGTGTCGCACCCCTTGATGCAGTACATCCGCGACCTCGGCACGGTGGCGATCCGCAAGGCCGTCACGTGCGAGCCGCCCCCGGGATCGACGGTCCTGATCGAGGGGGACGGCGGCCCCCTGGCCTTCATCGCCCCTCGCAACGGCTTCGCCGACGCCGTGGTGGCCTTCGGCCTGATCGACGGCGCGGAATTCAACACCAACTGGCCCGTCCGCATCAGCTTCCCCCTGTTCCTCTACAACGCCCTCCGCTACCTGGGCAACGCCCGGGACGTCGCCGGAGGGGGAGACGCCCACCTGCCCAACATGCCGGTGGTCCTCCGGGCCGACTCCACGGCCGAATTCCTCGACGTCTCCGGGCCCGACGGCAAGCTCCTCGATCGGATCAAGCGGACCCCCCAGGGCGCCTTCCTGTTCAACAAGGCCAAGTCCACGGGGATCTACCACGTGAAGTGGGGCAAGGACTCCGGCTCCAGCTTCAGCGTGAACCTCTTCGACGCGAGGGAGAGCGACCTCTCGACCCGGGGGCTGGCCCCCGAGGGCTCGACCGCCGAGGAGGTCGAGGCCGCGAAGATCAAGATCGGCTTCACCCCGGTCGCCGGCACCCGAGCCACCTCCACCGGCCTCCGCGACCTGTGGATCTACGTCGCCGCCGCCATGCTCGGCGTCGTCTTGCTGGAGTGGTATATCTACAACCGACGGGTCTACGTCTGAGCCGGTCGGGATGGGGGAGATGGCGGGCATCCGAACCATGGCGTCGGATTGCTCTGCAGGAAACCCCGGTGATGGAGAGGAATCCAGTAGGTCCGACTTCAGTCGGGCCTAAAAGAATCCCTTGGCTCATGAGTCCGGATTGGTGGTCACGTCGGATTTCCCTCGTTCCCACGCGCGTTCGTGTTTAACGGCTGAGAAGGCGGTATTTGTAGGGTCCGCGATTGCGGACCTCTTCGATTTCCCTTCGTCGCGAAGAGGTCCGCAATCGCGGACCCTACAAAAACCGCGATTCGAGGCGCTAAACACGTACCCACGCGCCGCGTGGGAACGAGTCGTTGAGCAAGCACCAACGCGGGATCATGAGCCAATCCCTTTTTTCGTAGGCCCGACTGAAGTCGGACCTACTGGATTCCTTTCCATCACCGGGGTTTTCTACAAAGCAGTGTCGGATCATGTTTTCCGTAGCGTAACATGATCCGACACTTTTTTCGGATGCCCGCCATTTCCCTCGGTGCATCCCATGCACCCTACTTCCGCGAGATCAGGTACGCGACGAGGTCCAGGAAGTCCTTCTCGGCGATCTTGTCGGCGAAGTCGGCCGGCATGGGGGAGATTGGCGAGACCTTCTTCTGCTCGACGTCCGCCCTGGCGATCCGCTGCTCCTTGCCCTGCGAGTCGGCCAGGACGAGGACGTCTCCGTCCTCCCGGAGCAGGAGGCCGGAGAGGGTCCGGCCGTCGGTCAGGGCGAGCGTGGTCATTCGGAACGCCTGGTCGATGTTGCGGTTCGGGTCGAGGACGTCCTCCATCAGCCGATCCGGCCCCCGGACGCCGATCCCGTCGAGCTGAGGGCCGACCTTCGCCCCTTGCCCCCCGATCTGATGGCACGCGGCGCAATTCTTGGTGAAGACCTCGGCGCCTCGGGCTGGATCGCTCGGCGTCGCGGCGAACGAGGCCCGCCGCCTGTCGATCAGCTCGGCGATCTTCGCGTCGGCCGGCACCAGGCCGGCCGTCAGGGCCTCGACCTTCTTGTTCACGTCGGGGACGCCCGATTGATCGAGGAACACGCGGACGGACCGTTCCTGGAGGAGCCGGGCCGACGCCTTGCCCTCGCCCACGGCCTTCAATAACGCCTCGGCCCCGGGCCGTCCGGCGGCCAGGGCCGCCGCGATCCCCGTTTGCAGGCGCCCGGGCACGAGCGGGAGGGCCTCGACGAGCTTCGCCCGGCCCGAGTCCTGGTTGGTCTTGGCCAGGGCCGCCGCGCCCGCCTCGCGGACGCCCATCGGCGCGGAGGGATCGACGAGGATCGGCCCGAGGACGTCGGCGGTGCCCCTCGGATCAATGGCCGAAAGCGCGTTCATGACGGCGATCCTCGACCCTTCGGCCGCCTTCGCCGATCTCGCGACCTCGACCAGCGCCTCGCGCCTCTCGTTCAGGCCCATCGAGCCGACGAGCTCGGCCCCGAGCCCGACTCCGCCCGGATCGGCCCCGCTCAAGAGCTTCGCGGTGACCTCCCCGGCCCACTCGCGGGCCGGTCCCGAGAGGCCCGCCCCCCGGTCCTGCAAGCCCTGGTGGACGGCCTTGAGCAGCGCCGCCTGCAAGCCGAGGTCCGCCGGATCCTTCTGCCGGGCGAACGCCACGACCTCGGGCACGAGCGACAATTCGACTCGCCGGGCCGCGTGGAGGAGGTGCTCGATCAGCGGGTCTCGCCCCTCGGGATACTTGCCGACGAACTCCAGGACGAATCGCCCGGAGTCGGCGCCCGGATCGCCCAGCGCGACGTCGGCCAGGTCGCGGAAATCGGCCTCGGAATAGGCGGGATCGCCGATCCCCGGCCACTTCGCGGCCGAGAGGAACTGATCGCGGAGCGCCATCCGAACCGCATGGACGAGCTGGGCGTCCTCGGCCGGGGCCGCATGGCGGGCATCGAGCAGCACCCGGACGTTCGCGGCCGACCGATGGCGTCCCAGGGCCTGGGTTGCCGCTCGGCGGACGAACGCATCGTCATCCTTGAGACGATCGCGGACGAGACCGGCGAATTCCTCCGAAATCCTCGGCTTTTCCGCGATGATCCGCATCGAATGGATCCGGACCGTTCGATCCTCGGCCTTGGTCGCGTCCTTCAAGGCCGAGTCGTCCAGGGCGCCGAGGCGTTCCAGGGCCCAGAGGGCATGGACCCGGCTCGGGGCCACGGCTCCCGGGACGACGAGCCCTTTGAGACGGTCGATCGCGTGGGAACCCCCTCGGGCGACGAGTTGGTTCGTCGCCAGGGTGCGGACGGTGAGGTTGGGGGAACCCAGCGCGGCGATCAGTTGCGGAATCGTGGCCTCGGCGAAGTTCGGCAGGGGAGGAATGGGCGCCTTGCCGTCCTCCCCCGTGTAGACGATCCGCCAGATCCGCCCTCGTTCGCGGTCCCGGCCGGGATGGGTCAGCGGGACCTCATAATGGCCGATGATCTTGTTGTAGAAGTCGGCCACATACAGGGCCCCGTCGGGCCCGAGCTTCAGGTCGACCGGGCGGAACCAGCGGTCGTCGCTCGACAGGAAGTCGGGCGTGAGGTTGCCCCGGGGGGTCGAGCCGTGCCAGGTCACCGTGTCGTGGTTGATCCTGTTGGTCACGACGTTGCCGATGAAGATCGTCCCCCGCCACTCCTTCGGGAACAGGTCGGCCTGGTAGTCGACGACCCCGGAGATCGCCGTCGATCCGTGGAGGTGCGAGACCATCTCCGGGCCGAACCCCAGCCCGTCGCTCAGCTTGCCGAAGCTGGGATAATAGGCCCCTTTCAAGAGCATGTAAACCGGCTTGCTGTGGCAATCGGCCGAATAGAGGTTCCCCAGCGGGTCGAAGCAGAGGCCGAACGGGTTGACCTGGCCGTGGGTGAACTGCTCGGCGTGGGAGCCGTCGGGGCGGAAGCGATAGGTATTGCCCGACTGCATGGCGACGACCTGATTGTCCTTCCCGCGCACTTCGGACGAGTTGTTGAACCCGTGGCAGGCGTAGAGCCAGCCGTCGAAGCCCCAGGTGAAGGCGTTGGTCATCCCGTGGGTGTCCCGGGAGCCGAACGTCGCGTAGGCGACCTCGCGAGAGTCCGCCTTGCCGTCGCCGTCGCGATCGACGAAGCGATCGACGCTGGGGATCGAGTGGACGAGGGCCTCTCGGCCTCCGGGCAGGGGCATCAGGCCGATCGGGATGTTCAGGCCGTCGGCGAACGTGGTGATCTTGCGGGCCTTGCCGTCGGGGCCGAAGTCTTCGAGGACCTTCACGGCGTCCCGGGGCTTCGTGCCCTCCTTCGCGGGGAACGGGTACTCGATGGTCTCGGTGACCCAGAGCCGCCCCCGGTCGTCGAAGGCAATGTTCATGGGTTTGTGGATGTCCGGGTCGCTGGCGACGAGCTGGACCTCGAACCCGGGAGGGACGTGGAACCCGGCCTTCTCGGAGGCGGGGTCGCGGGGCCCGGTCGGCGCCACGAGGTCGGCCGGTTCCTGGGCGACTCCGAAGGACGAAGTCAGGGACACCACGGCGGCGAGGGCGAGGGAGAGGGGGAGTCGCATCGATCCTCCGCGAAGGCGGCATGAGGGCGTTACGTCGGCGGGCGGGGCGACCGGCGAGGGATTCCCCTCAAGATAAAGGTTCGGCGACGGCGGTTCCACCCCGGAGGGTTGTCGGGAAGCCGGACCGGGGCTAAAACAGGTCGAGAGGCCGTCCGGCCCGAGAGTCCCTTTCGCCCCCCCGATTCGCCGGGACCGACGACCATGCATCCGCCCACGACCGAGCCGGCCGATCGGCTGAATCCCGGACTTGCCTCGCGGTTCGAGGGGGTCCGAAGGATGACCGTCTCGCTCTGCGAGACGCTCGAACCGGAGGATTTCGTCGTCCAGTCGATGCCCGACGCCAGCCCGGCCAAGTGGCACCTGGCCCATACCACCTGGTTTTTCGAGACGTTCGTGCTGGCCCGGGGAATCCCCGGATATCGCCACGCGCTACCCGATGCGAATTACCTGTTCAACTCCTATTACAACGCCGTCGGCGAGAGGATCGCCCGGGACCGTCGGGGGATGCTCACCCGGCCGACGATCGCCGAGGTCTTTCGCTATCGGAGGGCCGTGGACGACCGGATGGGGGAATTCCTCGCCGGCCGGGCGTCGGGATCGTTCGCGGAGGTGGTCGAGCCTCGGCCTGAACCACGAGCAGCAGCACCAGGAATTGCTCCTGACCGACCTGAAGCACGCCCTCGGCCTGAACCCGCTCCACCCGACGTTCCGCCCCTTGGCCGAGGCCCCGACGAGGGCGGTCGGCGGCCCGTCCTGGATCGGCGCCGGGGAGGGCGTCCGCGAGATCGGCCACGCCGGGGAGGGCTTCGCGTTCGACAACGAGGGGCCTCGCCACCGCGTGTTCGTCGAGGAGCACGAGATCCTCTCGCATCCCGTGACCAACGGCGAATACCTCGCCTTCCTCGACGACGGCGGTTACGACCGGCCCGAATTCTGGCTGTCCGACGGCTGGGCGGCGAGGACGGCCGGGGGCTGGAAGGCGCCTCTGTACTGGAAGGGGGGCGACGGCCATCACTCGACGTTCACCCTCGGCGGGATGAAGCCGGTGGACGAGTCCGAGCCGGTCGTCCACGTGAGCTTCTACGAGGCCGACGCCTTCGCTCGATGGGCCGGGGCGAGGCTGCCGACCGAGGCCGAATGGGAGCTCGCCGCCCGGGACGTGCCGATCGAGGGGAACTTCCTCGAATCGGGCCGCTTGCACCCGTCGGCCCCGTCCTCGGCCCCGGCGGGGCGTCCGTCGGGCCTGTTCGGCGACGTCTGGGAATGGACCGCCAGCCCGTATGTCGCCTATCCGCGCTACCGACCGGCCTCGGGCGCCCTGGGCGAATACAACGGGAAGTTCATGTGCAACCAGATGGTCCTGAGGGGCGGCTCCTGCGCGACCCCGGCCAGCCACGTCCGGCCGACGTACCGCAACTTCTTCCCCCCCGGGGCCCGCTGGCAGTTCTCGGGGATTCGCCTGGCGAGATCGTAGGGCGGGCCGGGATCGGATCGCGCCATCACGCACGATGAGGTGCTCGTCCTCACGGAATCGGAGCTCGGCCCCGAAGGCCCAACCTGGGGCGTCTGGGGCGGGAGGCCGGGCCTTCTCTGGGGTTTTTTTCCGACGTTCCGGGCGGGAAAACGGGGGCAAACTCGGATCGATTCTTGCTTTTCGTCCGGACATGCTTACTCTCGGCGGAGCGGAAGTCCGTGGATCTTTCGATTCCGTCGGGCCCGGGCGAGACCTCGTCGGTGCAGGGCCCATCTCGTCGAAGAGACTCCGGGGCGGCAGGCCCCGGCATTCGCCGGAAATGAATCGGCGGATCGCGCCACGAGTCGATCGCGGCGGCCTGGGGAAGGGTTTCCCCGGGGCACGCCGACGTCGAACGGTTTGCCCGGATACCCGAGACGGAGGAGACGATGAGGATGCCTCATTCGGACGAGGCCGTGCCCCGCCGCGCACGGTCGTCGCGAGACCCGCGACGGGACAAGCGCCTGAGGACGGCCCTGGAGGTCCTGGAGGATCGCCTGGCCCCGGTGATCGGCGCGTTGGGCCGGCCCATCCCGGTGGTGATCGGGTCGAGCGACCCGCTGATGGCCTCGGGGACGAACTCCAGCGGGATCGTCCAGGTCCTGGGGCCGGGAGGCTCCGGCAGCGGGGCCCTGCTCGCCACCGGCCGCGACATCCTGACGGCCGCCCACGTCGTGACCGGCAACGGCGGGGCCCTGCTCCCCGGCCCGTTCCAGATCGTGTTCCCGACGCCCCAGGCCACCTTCATCACGGTCCCGGCGTCGGCCGTGACGGTCAACCCGAACTGGGACGGCAACGCGTCCGACGGCAGCGACCTGGCGATCATCGCCCTGCCCACCCAGGCGCCGGCCTCGGCGGCGAGGTATCCGCTGTTCACCGCCAACAACGAGATGGGCCAGACCTTCACCCTCGACGCCTTCGGCCAGATCGGCGTCGGGGCGACCGGGAGCACCGCCCCGGGCTTCTTCGCCACGTTCGGGACCCTCAATTACGGCAACAACCTCTACGACGGGACCGACCAGGCGCTCACCGCCGCCCCGATCCGCCCGCTGCCGACCGGGACGCCGATCCCCTCGGCGAAGTTCCCGGCGGGCTCCGGCCTGGTCTCGGACTTCGACGACGGCACGGCCAACCACGACGCCCTGGGGTATTACTACGGCCTGAACAACACGGGCGTCCCCAACGAGTCGTTCGCCGCCCACGGCGATTCCGGCGGCCCGAACTTCCTCGGCGGGGCGATCGCCTCGGTCGTCTCCTACGGCTTCGGCTTCCCCAACGACCCGCCCGACATCCTCGCGGGGAACAACGAGACGTTCGGCGAGATCGAGGTCGATACCCGCGTCTCGTACTTCGCCAGCTGGATCAACGGCGTGATCAACGCCAACCGGTTCCAGGTCGACCTGCCCGCGATGGTGACGGCCGGGACCGCGTTCGCCCTGACGGTCACGGCGGTGAACGCCTACGGGATGGCCATCCCCGGCTATACCGGGACGATCCAGTTCTCGACCTCGGACCCCGACCTCGTGGACGTGGACCTCCCGGCGAATTACACGTTCGCGGCCGGGGACAACGGCCGCCACACCTTCCCCGTGGCCGGGACCGAGACGACCCTGGTCACGGCGGGCGTCCAGAGCATCCGGGCCACCGACACGGTCACCCCGACGATCACCGGATTCGGCAACACGACGGTCAACGCGGCGGCCACGGTGGGCCTGGTCCCCCGGCCGAGGAGCCAGGCGAGCCCCGGCACGAACCTGCCGGCAATCCCCCTGGTGGCCCCGACGACCTACGGCCGGGTCGCGACCGGGACTCCGACCTTGATCCAGGTCTCGGCCGTGGACCGCTTCGGCAACGTCACGCCGAACTATCGAGGGACGGTGCGGATCACCAGCGGCGATGCCAAGGCGGTCCTGCCGGCCAACGCCGCGTTCACCGCCCAGGACGCCGGGGTCCACGTCTTCCTCGCCGTCACGTTCAACACGATCGGCGACCAGACCCTCACGGCCACCGACACGGCCGTGGCGGCGATCAACGGGACGAGGCGGGTCCGCGTGGTCGATCCGACCACCGCCGTGGCCCTGAAGCTGATCACCCCGGTGACGGCGACGGCCGGCCAGCCGTTCTCGATCACCGTCCAGGCCGTGAGCCCGACCGGAGGGGTCGCCACGGGCTATCTCGGCACCGTCACGTTCTCCTCGGACGACGGCAAGGCGGCCGTCGTCCTGCCGCCGGACTACAAGTTCCTGGCCGGGGACAACGGCACCCACACCTTCGCCAACGGGGTGACCCTGGCCACCGCCGGGGGATTCCGGGAGGTCGAGGCCCAGGACACGGTCAACGCCAACCTCGACGCCACCCAGGACATCCTCGTCACCCCCGGCAACACCTCCCGACTCGCGGTCGTCCCGGCCGGGAACTTCGGCGCCCCGGCCGCGAACGTGGTGGCCAACGCGCCCTTCGGCGTGACGGTCCAGGCCACCGACGCCCTCGGCAACGTCACGCCCGGGTATCTCGGGACGGTCCACTTCACGAACAATGACCCGGCCGCCGCCGGGGTGGTCGTCCCGGCCGACTACACGTTCCTGCCCGCCGACAACGGCTCGCACACCTTCCCCAACGGCGTGACCCTGGTGACCGCCGGCGCCCGGACCGTCACGGCCACCGACACCAAGGTCGGCGCCATCACCGGGACGGCCAACGTGACCGTCGCCGCCCCGGTCCTGGCCGGGCTCCGGGTGACGACCTCGATCAATCCGGTGACCGCCGGGATGGCCTTCATGATCACGGTGACCGCCCAGGACGCCACCGGCAACACGATCACGGGCTATCTCGGGACGGTCCATTTCACCTCGACCGACGGCAAGGCGGCCGTCGTCCTGCCCCCGGACTACAAGTTCCTGGCCGGGGACAACGGCGTCCACACCTTCGCCGGGGTGATGCTGATCACCGCCGGCCCGCAACGGATCAACGTGGTCGATACCGGCGCGGCGGCGATCCGGGGGGTCGCGAACGTCGTGGTCAACCCGGCCGACGCGACCACCTTGACCGTGACCCCCTCGGCGCCCCTGGTCCTCCTCGGGGTCCCGGTCGCCTTCACGGTGACGGCCCGGGACAATTTCGGCAACATCGCCTCCGGCTACCGCAAGACCATCGCGATCACCAGCAACGACGCCAAGGCGACCCTGCCGGGCAACTACACGTTCACCGCCCTGGACGGCGGGGTCCACACCTTCTTCGGCTCTTCGGGCATCGTTCTTGGCACGGCCGGGGCCCGGACGATCGTCGCCACCGACATCGTCCCCGGAGGGCTGACGGCCACCGGCAACGTCACGGCCCTCGCCCCGACCGCCGCCGCGACGCTGAGGGTCGATATCCTCGGCCGGGCCCCGAGCACCATCGCGAATGTCTCGGCCGTCGTGAACAATCAGGCCTTCTCCCTGATCGTCTCGGCCCTGGACGCCAACGGCCTGCTCACGCCGAATTACGCGGGGACGATCACGTTCTCCACGACCGACGCCGGTGCGGGGGTCGTCCTGCCCGGGGCCACGATCTTCGCCCCCGGCGACCTCGGCTCCAAGACGTTCGACGGCGTGAAGCTCGTGACCCGGAGCCGCCTGGCCATGATCACGGCCACCGACAACAAGAACGCGGCCATCACCGGCACCGGCCGAGTGTACGTCAACTGACCCACCCACGACCGCCGCCCCAAGCGGCCGGAGGATTGCACCGATGAGAGTTCGATGGGTTCTCGCCGCCCTCGCCGCGCTGGCCTCCCCGATCTTCGGTGAGGCGGCGCGGGCCGACTCCGTGTACGACACCACGCCCTCCTGGGACGGCTCCAGCGCCGTGATCGGCTGGGGGGCCGTCCAGGCGGGCGACACCCCCACCTTCGGCCAGACGTTCCTCGCCCCGGCCGACCCGAGCGCCCTGACCGACTTCACGTTCTTCGTGAGCGACTTCAACCCCGGCTCGTCCGTCACGTTCACCGCGTCCATCTATAGCTGGTACGGCGCGCTCACGGCCGGGAATGGGCCCCAGGGGTCGCTCGGGCCCGCCCTGTTCACCTCCTCGCCGATCACCTTCCTCGATGACGGCGGCTTCCAGGCCGTCACGATCACCACGGGGCCCGACGGCGTCTCGCTCGACCCGTCCGGCTCCTACGTGGCCCTCTTGACGACGTCCGACCCCAGCTCGATCGCGTCGAATGACGCGTCATTGGACGTCTACGAGTTCGGCCTCGTCGGCCCCGGCCACGCCCCCGGAGGCGGTGACGGCGGCTTCAATTTCTTCAACAATGCGACCTCGGCCCAGCTCGACGGCGACCCCTGGGACAGCCCGACCGATTACGGCGACCTCGCCTGGACGGCCCACTTCCGCTCGGTCCCCGAGCCCGGAAGCTTGACTCTCCTGGCCCTCGGCGCCGCCGGCGCCCTGGCCCGGGCCCGCCGCCGCCCTCGATGACAACCCGGCTGGCCCGACGGCCCGAGGCCTCGGCACGCCCTATGGGATCGGCAAATCCCGGAAATCGAAGGGGATCTCGGTCGCGACGGCGGCGACTCCGTAGAGGCGGATCGTCGTCGGCCGGGAGTTCGGGGCGCTGGGGAAGATCTGCACCCGGTACGTGGCGGACGACTCGGTCCCGGGGGCGGCCATGGCGGTGATGTTGGTGGAGTGGCCGATGGGTCGGCCGTCGGCGTCCTCGATCTTGAGGTGATCGTCGAGGTTGAACGGGACGTGGAGGACCGCCAGGGTCTTCTGCCGGGGCCCGGGGCGAAGGCGCCGGCGTCCATCGGCGGGACGCCCTTCGCGACGATCTCCAACGACGTCGGCCGCACCTCGGGCTCGACCTTCTGGATCGTCAGCGAGATGCCGTCGAGCGTCGCGGTGCGACCCTGGGCCGCGTCCAGGGGGCAGGCGAAGACCTCGTCGAGCCGGACGAAGGCCAGGACGGGCACGTCCCCTCGGAACCGGGCGATCGTCCGGCCTCGGTCCTCGGGCAGGCTCAGGGGGAGCCGGTAGGTGAAGGCTTGGCCGTCGGGCCGGTCCCACTGGCGGAACGAGAAGTTGTAGTGGTTCGTGGTCGGGTCGGCCGTGCTGGTCGGGCGGAGGTCGCGGCCCCGATCGTCGGTCGCCTCG
Organism: uncultured Planctomycetota bacterium; assembly: GCA_963737655.1. Taxonomy (GTDB): domain Bacteria; phylum Planctomycetota; class Planctomycetia; order Isosphaerales; family Isosphaeraceae; genus JAQGHR01. Next base: position 2,554,550 of record CAVTTN010000002.1, read on the forward strand.
ACGATCCGGGCCGATCCGTTGATCTGGAGGCAGATCCCGGGCTCGGCCACGACGTCCAGGCGGGCCGTGAAGCTCTCGCGGACCCTGGGTTCGAGCGGCGGCCTGACCTGCTCGACCTCGCGATGGCGGTTCAGCGAGGCGAGGGTCAGGTGGAACGGGCCCGCCCGCGAGATCGGCGGCGGGGGGCCTTCCCGGGGGACGAGGCGGGCGGATTGCGTCTTCAGGGGCGGATACGCGTAAACCGGCGTGACCTCCACGCGGAACCCGCCGAGTTCCCCCAGCCGGTCCACGGCCTCCCAGAAGCCGATGGGCGAGCCGGGCTTGAGGCTCACTCGCCGCCCCTTCCACGGGGCATCCTTCGCGTCGTCGAGCACCAGGCCGAGGCCGGTCCGGGCCGAGAGATCGGCCACGGCGTCGCTCACCGGGCGGTCGTCGAAGTCGAGGGAGACCGGGGTGGGGCGGAGGAGCCGGAGGGTGCCGATCCTCTCGATCAGGTCGGCGGCGATCGAGCGGACCTCGGGCGAGCCGGTGCGGGCAAGCGCCCGAAGGAGCGGCAGGGCACCCAGGCCGCGGGCCTCCAGCTCGTCGGCCGCCGCGTCCCGATCGGCCGCGGCCGGGGCGGAGAGTCGGGCCGCCCAGGCCGAGGTGTCCGGGTCCTCGGGCGAGGCGAACAGGGCGAGCAGGACCAGGGGGAGGAGGTTCATCGCGACGGGGACTCCGGCGGGGCCCGAGGGCCTTCGATCAATCAATAGGGAAGCGGCAGATTCGTGAATTCGAAGGGGATGTCAAAGCGTTTCCAGTCCGGGGCGCGAAGCCGGATCTGCACCGGCGACGAGGAGAGGCCGGGGGCATAGGAGAACGTCGCCCGCAGCTCGGGCCCGAGGACCAGCGCCCGCTCCCGGTCTGGACCGGACGCCCCTCGGCGTCGGCGATCTCGATCTGGGAGAGGAGGACCTGGGCCCGATCGTTCCTCAAGGGCTGGCCGCGGGCTCCGGCCGGTTTCGAGGGGTCGATCTCCCGGGCCGAGATCCCGATCGTCAGGCCGCCGTTGGCCAGGAACTCGAACTGATCGACGTGGACCATCATCCTCCCGGATCGGTAGGACCGGGTCAGCCCGGAGAGCAGCGGGAACGTTAGGGACGGCTCGGTCGGGGAGATGCCGACTTCCGCCGGGATCGTCCCCCGGAGCACGGCCAGCGTCTTGCCGGGCGCCTCCGGCTTCCTCAGGCGGACCCGGAGGATCGTGCTCCCTCGGATCGGCTCGCTGATCGGGACGCCCGAGATCGCCTGGGGATCGGGCGTCTCGGTGTCGATCAGGGATTGGCCGAGGTCGTCGCGGGCCTCCACGGCCGAGAGCGGGCCGGTGCGGACGGCCAGGATTCGCGGCTCGGGCTGGACCGGGAACTCGGCGAAGAACGGCCCGGCCGGGCGATCGGCGCGGAAGGCCAGGGGCGAGGTCTTGACGAACTCGGTGTCGTAATTGGCGTGGAGCTTCAGGGCGCCGATGCGGAAGGGCCCGCGATACTGCGCCGGGCCGATCGAGGCCGAGCCGACCGGGCCGAAGCCGCCCCCCCAGAGCGCGATGTAGGGCCGCGGGTTGCCCGTCGCCCCGCCGTCCAGGACGTTGCGCTGGACCTTCGCGGCCTCGCAGAGCCGGTCCAGGGCGTCCCAGAACGGCACGGGTTCGGCGCTTTCCAGGGTGATCCGCGAGGGGGGGCCGCCGGGCACCTCGGGCTGGATCGGGATCTGGACTTGCAGGGTGTTGCCGCTTCGCTGGCTGATCGCCTGGGCGACCTCGGCGGCGAGCTTGTCCTTGAAGTCCAGGACCACCAGGGCCGGCCGGGTCGGATCGGGCGCCGGCCCTCCGGCGGCGATCGCCAGGGCGAGCAGGACGGGGGCGAAGGGCATGCGGGGGCCTCGTTCGTGCGGTCTCGGTCAGGGCATCGGCACATTCGCGAACGAGAACGGGACGTCGATCGTCGCCCAGGTGGCTCCGGAATACCTCGCCTCCTCGGGGGGGCCGGTCCCCTCGGGCGCGTCGATCCAGAATTGCGAGCGCTGGCCCTGGCCGGCGGCGTTGCCGTTGAGGTCCACGACCAGGCAGGTCCGGCCCCGGGCGTCGACGAAGGTGATCTGCCCTCGGGCCGTCGGCGGCGGCCGGAGGATGGCCCGGGGGTCGTAGCCGAAATTCTGGCCGACCTCGTCGGGAGACGTGAGGGTCAGGTCCACGGTCGTCCCTCGACCGTTGGGGCCGGTCTTCACCGAATGGATCGTCAGCGAGACCTCGCCCGATCGGCCGACGGCCTCGGGGCCCCTGTCCTTCGCGGGCAAGGGGATGACCAGCGAGTCTCGCCTCCGCCCCACGACGGTCAGGCGGACGGTCCCCCGGAGGCGGGCCAGGCTCTTCGCGGTCCCGTCGGGGTAGGTCAGCGGGACGCTCATCACGCCGCTCGGGGCGTTGCCGTTGACGTTGCCATTCTGCCAGACCATCCCCGGCCCCGGGGGACCGCTCGGCGGGGGGGCGGGGCCGGCCTCCTGGAGCGAATTGCCGCGATCATCGACGGCCTCGATCACCCGGACCTCGCCGACCCGGGCGAGCTGGACCCCGGGCTCGGGCTGGACCGAGAACTGCACGGAAAATCGCGCCGAATCGGCCGGCCCTCCTACCCCCCGGGCCGCCTGGACGAAGTCGCGGAACCGGTCGAGCCTCAGGGCCGTCAGCGAGAACCGGAAGGCGCCCGAGTCGAACGTCGGGGCGGCCGGCGAGGGGTCGTCGGGCCTCAGGAGCAGCTCCTGGCCGGTCAGGGCGCGCCTCCGGGCCTGCCCCATCCCGTTGAATCGCCTCCGGGCGTTCCAGGTCTCGACGGCCGAACCGGGCCGGAGCCCGGCGGCCTTGCTCAGGGCGTCGATGGCCTTCCAGAACGTCACCGGCTCGTCGGCCACGAGGGTGATCCGCCGAGCCTTCCATCGCGGGTCATTCTCCGGCTCCAGGGCGAGTTGACGGCCGGTCCTCTCGGCCAGGGCCTCGACGACCTCGGCGATGGTCCGTTCGCGGAAGTCCAGGCGGACCACGCTGGGGCGAACCAGCGCGCCCCCGTCGATGGCGTCCATCAGGGCGGCGGCCCTCATCCGCCGTTCCAGGTCGGGGGATTCGCGGGCCTCTCGCAGGGCGGGCATCGCGACCTCGCCCAGGGCCGCGAGCCTGGCCTCGGCGGCGGCCCTCTCCGAGGTCCTCGGCGACGTGAGCTTCGCCACGAGGTCCGCGACGTCGGGCACGTCGGCCGGAGGGGCGGCGGCCAGGCTCAGAAGGATCAGGCAAACGGACGTCATCCCGCGATCTCCCCGAGGCCTCCGGTCGCCCCACCCGTCCCAGGATAGACGATCGGACCCGGGCCCGCCAAGCGCCCGAGCAGCGGGAGGACTCGCTCGATCGGCTCGCGAATTCGTCCGATCGGCCCCCGGTCACTCGGCGAGGTCGTCCGCCCGCCGCGACGGCTTCGCCTTCGCCTCCGTCCCGCCGAACCACCTGGCCATCAGGATCATCGTCAGCACCAGAAGGATGCAGGCCGCGAACAATCCGAAAAAAAGGCCACCCTGCCACGGGCGGACGAAATAGGTCGGCCCCCCCTTGAGGTGGAATGGCATGGAATGGTCGCGGTCCGCGACCGGGCTCGCCCAGCGTTCGACGGTCAGGAGGACGAGGAACATCGGGATGAAGCAGACGAAATACAGGACCGAGAGCGTCTTGTAGACGAGCCGGGCCCGGCCCGGGAGCGAGTTCGGGTCGATCTGGAGAGCCATGGGCGATTCCCGGTCGCGCTCGGGCCGAGAAGTCGGGAAAAGGGGGATGCGCCGGTCCGGTCCAGGATAGGTCCTCCCGCCCCGGGGAGACAAGACGGGTCGAGCGAACACCGGCCGCCGCCCCGGGCCATTGAAGCCCCGGGGCCGTCGGGGTACGCTCGTCGGTCGTCGCGGAGGCGGTCCCGTCGCGGGCCCGTCGCCGATCCGTCGATCCGGCCCGCCGAGCCCGTCATGATCCGTCCTCCGCTCGCCCCGGTCCTCCTCCTGGTCGGAGCCCTCGCGATGCCCTCTCCCGGCGAGGAGGCCCCCTCGCCCGGCCGGATCTCGGCCGACGCCGTGGCCCGGCTGCCGTTCCCGGGCACCGTCGTCCCCGGGGCGATCGGCTTCGGGCCCGACGGCAAGACCGTCTCGTTCCTGAAATCCGAGGACAACTCGCTGAACCGGGTCCTCTGGAGGGCCGAGGTCGGCAAGGACGCCAAACCCCGGGTGATCGCCCGGCCCCCCGGAGGCGGCGACACCGACGCGAACGTCTCGAAGGAAGAACAGCTCCGCCGGGAGCGCCAGAGGCTCCGGGACACCGGGATCACCCAGGTCGTCCGCGCCGAAGGGGCCGACGTCGTCGTGATCCCGCTCGGCGGCGATGTTTATTTGCAGAAAGATGGTGGAGAACTCAAGCGGTTGACCTCGACCGAGGCCCCGGAGATCGACCCGAAGCCCAGTCGCGACGGCTCGAAGGTCGCCTACGTCCGGGGCGGGGAGCTGTTCGTCGTGGACGTGGCGACGGGCCGCGAGACCCAGCTTTCCCGGGGGGCCGCCGACGGCGTGACCCACGGCCTGGCCGAGTTCATCGCCCAGGAGGAGCTCGGCCGCTTCTCCGGCTTCTGGTGGTCGCCCGACGGCTCGTCGATCGCCTATCAGCAGACCGACGAGCGGCACGTCCCCCTCTTCACGATCGCCCATCAGGGCGGGCCCGAGTTCTCGACCGAGACGCACCGCTACCCGTTCGCCGGCAAGGACAACGCCTCGGTCCGCCTCGGGGTGGTCTCGGTGACCGGAGGGGCGACGACCTGGCTCTCCCTGGCCGAGCCGAACGAGGATTTCTACCTCGCCCGGGTCGATTGGGAAGACGCCGGAAACCTGCTCGTCCAGGTCCTGCCGAGGGACCAGAAATCGCTGCGATTGCTGAGGATCGACGTCGCCTCGGGAGAGCGGACGACCCTCCTGGAGGAGCGATCGGCCTCGTTCGTCAACTTGCACAACGATTTACGCGTCTTGCCCGACACGGGAGAGATCCTGTGGTCGTCGGAACGGACCGGATTCCGCCACCTGGAGTTGCGAGGGGAGGACGGCGAGCTCCTCCGCACCCTGACCTCCGGCGAGTGGCCCGTGGACGCGGTGCTCGGGGCCTCGAAGACGCGGCGGGAGGTCTGGTTCGCGGCGGGCCGAGAAAGCCCGTTGCGGGCCGATGTCTACCGGGTGTCGCTCGACGGCGGCCCGATCGTCAAGGTCACGGACGAGCCCGGGACTCACAAGGCGGTCGTCTCGCCCGACGGCGAATTCTTCGTCGATACGTTCTCCAACCTCGAAAAGCCGCCGGTCACGACCCTCCGAGACCGGGCCGGCAAGGTCCTGGCGACCCTGGACGACGCCTCGGCCGACCCCCGGCTCCGCGAATTCCGACTGTCGCCGCCCCGCCTGACCGAATTCAAGAACCGCGATGGCGAGACGCTTTTCGGGGCCTACTATGCCCCGATCGGGGCCCCGGCCGGCAAGAAAGCCCCGCTCGTGGTCATGGTCTACGGAGGCCCTCACGTCCAGACCGTGACCGATTCCTGGGCCCTCTCGGCCGATCTCTCCGCGCAGTTCCTCGCGTCCCAGGGATTCGCGGTCTGGAAGGCCGACAACCGAGGTTCGAGCCGTCGCGGGCTGGCGTTCGAGTCGGCCCTGAATCGCCGGATGGGCGAGGTGGAGGTCCGCGACCAGCAAGACGGCGTGAAGTTCGTGGCGGCGAGCCAGCCCGACGCCGATCCCTCGCGGGTCGGCATCACCGGAGGGAGCTACGGCGGCTACATGACGCTTCGGTGTCTCCTGCTCGCCCCCGAAACCTTCCACGTCGGCGTGTCGGTCGCCCCGGTGACGGACTGGGACGGCTACGACACCGGCTATACCGAGCGCTACATGGGCACCCCGGAGAACAACCCGGAGGGCTACCGCGAATCGTCGGCCCTGACCCATGCCGGGAAGCTCCGGGGCGACCTGCTGGTGATCCACGGGATGCTCGACGAGAACGTGCATTTCCGCCACTCGGCGAGGTTGACCAGCGCCCTGGTCGCGGCCGATCGCCCGTTCGCGATCCTGCCGATCCCCAACGAGCGGCACTCCTCGCGCAAGGTCCCCGAGCGGAAATACGTCGCGGAGAAGACGGCCGAGTTCTTCCGGAGGCTCACCGAGCGATGACGCCGACTCCCCATCCCCCTCGCGAAGACGACCCGGTCCTCCGCAACGCCCGGCGGGAGGCGCTCTGGATCATCTCCGCGTGGGCGGCGGCCACGGCGTATTGCTGCCTGTATTGTTATCGGTACGGCTACATCCGCGAGGGACGGCCCCTCGGCGTCGAGGACATCCAGCCGATCTGGGGCGTGCCGTCGTGGTTCTTCTGGGGAGTCCTGGCCCCGTGGCTGGCCTGCGGCCTGTTCACGGCGTGGTTCGTGGGGACGAAAATGGTGGAGGACGACCTCGGCGAGGACCACGCCGGGGACCTGGAATCGGCCATCCGGGGCGGGGGCGACGATGAGTGACGACCCTCTGAAAGGCCACTGGGGGCCGTTCCTCGCGTTGCTCCTGTTCACCCTCGCCTCGCTCGGCCTGGGCGTCCTGGCCAACCGCGTGACCGCGAAAAAAGCCGGGTTCCTGGAGAAATACTTCCTCGGCAACCGCTCGATGGGCGCGATCGCCGTGGCCCTGACCGCCGCCGTGATGAGCGGCGGGTCCTTCCTCGGTTTTCCGTCGCTGGTTTACTCGTTCGGATGGGTCGTCGGCCTCTGGATCTGCTCCTACATGATCGCGCCGATGACCATCCTCGGCATCCTCGGCAAGAGGATCGGCCAGGTCTCCAGGAAGACCGGCGCCATCACCCTGCCCGACCTGTTCCGCGAGCGGTTCGACAGCCCCGGGCTCGGGCTGCTGACGAGCCTCCTCGTGATGGTCTTCCTCACGGCATTTCTCGTGGCGCAGTTCAAGGGCGGCGCGGTGATCATGAAGATCGTCCTGCCGAGGCAGACGGTCGGCTGGTTCGCCGTCGATTCGGGCGGCGGAACCGGTGACACCGGCTATTACGTCGGCCTGGCGATCTTCGCGACTACGGTGATCGCCTACACGGCCTACGGGGGGTTCCTCGCGGCGATCTGGACCGACGTGTTCCAGAGCCTCGTGATGGCCGCCGGGGTCCTGATCCTCTTCCCCCTGGCGATGGCGAAATCCTGGGGGCTGAACGCCGGGACGATGAACGGGATGGCGCAGGCCGGCCCGGGGTTCGCCTTCGGGCCGGGCGCCAACCGGGATTTCCACCCGATCGGCCTGGCGTTCTCGTTCTTCGTGATGTGGGCGATCGTCGGGATGGGCCAGCCCTCGACGCTCGTCCGCCTGATGGCGTTCCGCGACTCCCGGACCCTCCGCTATTCGATCCTCTATCAGACGTTCTACAACGCCCTGATCTACGTCCCCCTGATCTTCATCTTCGTCGCCGCCCGGGGCCTGCTGCCGGGCCTGTCGGCGCCCGACGAGGTCATGCCGCGATTGGTCGTCCACCTGGCCAACCCGTTCGTCGCCGGGTTCATCCTGGCGGCGCCTTATGGGGCCGTGATGAGCACCGTGAGCGGGTTCCTGCTCATCGTGTCGTCGGGGCTGGTCCGCGACCTCTACCAGCGGTTCGTCCGCCCCGGGGCCGGCGAGCGGGAGCTGATCTGGGCGAGCTACGGGGCCACGGTCCTCGTCGGCCTGGTCGTCACGGTCCTCTCGCTGAACCCGCCGAAGTTCCTTCAGTTGATCGTGGTGTTCGCCAGCGCGGGGACGGCCTCGGCGTTCCTGGCCCCGGCGGTCTTCACCGCGTTCTGGAGGAGGGCGACGGCCCCCGGCGCCATCGCGGCGATGCTCTGCGGGAGCGCCACGGTCGTCGGCCTGTATGTCCTCGGGTCGATCGGCCCGGAGCGGCTCGGCGTGGCCTGGCTGGTCGGGGAGAACCCGCCGATCGGCGTTCCGGCGTCGTTCCGGCCGTTCTATCTCGGCGGCCTCGACCCGTGCATCTGGGGCCTCCTCGCCTCGTTCTCCGCCGGGATCGCGGTGAGCCTCGTGACTACGCCGCCCGACGCCCGCCGCGTCTCCCTCCTGTTCGACGCCCCGCCGTCGCCCGTGCCGATCCCCGATCATGCCTAGGTTCCTGACGGCCCCGATCGACCGCGCCTCGGGCCTGGCCGCCCGGATCAACGAGGCGCTGGGCCGCAAGAGGGCCATGCTCGTGCCGTTGAGCTGGCTCTTGCTGGCGGTCCTCGGGATCGTCTCGATCGTGTCGGTCGTCCTCGCGGGCGACTCCTGGAGGAATCGGGGCGGCCCTCGCGCATTGACGCTGGATCAGGTCTTCGTCGCGGGCGATTCGCTGATCGATCGCCTCGTGACGGTCCGCGGCGAGGTCCAGCCGCGACTGGCGATCGTCTCCTCGGAAGAAGCAGGGCCGGCGTTCGCGGTGATGACCGCCGACGAGCGGCGATTCTTGCTCGTGAAGGTCGATCGCAAGACCGACGACGCATTCACCGCGACCCTGACCGGGATGCTCCGGGCCCCGTCGCGTCGCCTGGCCGCCAAGCTCGACGAGATGGGCGGGCAGATCCTCGGAGTCCCCGTCGAATCCCGCTTCGTGCTCCTGCCCGGCGATCGGCCGTGGTCGGTGGGTTCGGCGGTCGCGCTCTCGATCGTCACGATCGGCCTGTTAAGCCTGTTCCTGGCCTCGAACCTCCGCCGAAACACGGTGTTCCGGGCCGATCCGGTCGCGATCGAGCCGATGGAAGGGGACGCCGGCGACCCGGAGGCGCGATTCTCGGGCGTCCTGGGCCGATCCGACGGCCGGGCCCGGCATTTCGTCGAGCTCCCGGCCAGGCTGGCGGTTCGCGACGGCCAGCTCGTGATCGAGGCGAGCGCCCGGGCGGCGTCGAGGGCGACGGGGGAGCGGCCCCGAGGCCCGAGGGAGGAGTGGTCGCTGGCCATCGCCGCCCCGGGCGCCCAGAATGTCGAGGCGGGCCGGATCTACTTCGGGACCGCGAGCCGCCCGGCCCTCCGAATCCGGACCGACGGGCCGAAGGGCCGATCCCTGGTCGTTTCGTTCCCCGACGAAACCCGGAGGGCCGTGGCCCTGGGGCGGTGGCTCGGGGACTCGGGGCCCGATCCGTCGAGGAGCGATGCGTCATGAGCAGCGAATTCGTCCGGGTGGCGGGCGTGCAGATGGAGCCGGCGTTCGGCCGGGTCGAGGCGAACCTCGCCGCCATCGGCGACCGGCTCCGGGAGGCCGCCGCCGAGGGGGCGAGGCTCGTCGTCTTCCCCGAATGCGCCCTGACGGGCTACGGCTTCGCCTCCCGGGAGGAAGCGATGGGGTTCGCCGAGCCGATCGACGGCCCGAGCGTCCTCCAGGTCGCCTCGACCTGCCGGGAACTCGGCGTGTGGTGCGCCTTCGGCCTCCTGGAGCGCGACGGCGACCGCCTGTTCAACGCCTGCGCCCTGGTCGGCCCCGAGGGCCTGGTCGGCTCCTACCGCAAGGTTCACCTGCCGTTCCTCGGCGTCGATCGGTTCGCCGACCCGGGCGACCGGCCCTTCGCCGTCCTGGACGCCGCCGGCCTGCGAGTCGGCCTGCACATCTGCTACGACGGCGCGTTCCCCGAGGTCGGCCGGGCGCTGGCCCTCCTCGGCGCCGACCTCCTGATCTTGCCCACCAACTGGCCCACGCACTCCGAATCGGCGGCCGAGCACATGATGCCGTGCCGGGCGATGGAGAACGTCGTCTACGCGATGGCCGTGAACCGGGTGGGCGAGGAGCGAGGCTTCCGGTTCATCGGCCGGAGCTCGATCGTCGATACCTCGGGGACCCGGCTGGCGATGGCCTCGGCCGACCGCGAGGAGATCCTCTTCGCCGAGCTCGACCCGAAGCGCGCCCGCCAGAAGAAGCTGATCCGGAGGCCCGGCCTCCACGAGATCGACCGCATCGCCGACCGCCGACCGGCGTTCTACGGGAAGCTGGTCGAGCCGAACGGGCGGGAGTGAGGGAGGCCGCCAGGTCGGGTTGCATCACGGGCCGTCGATCGCTATCCTGCCGCCGTCGGCCTGAGCAGGCATTCAGGTTGAGACGACCCCGTTCCCGGGCAGGAGGCCCCCATGCTCGCCCCCCCTCAGATCGTGACGAGTCCGGCCAGGTCGGCCGCGGTGATCCGCCTGTGCATCCCGAGGTCCGAGATCCGGACGGTGATGGGACCGGGCCTCCAAGAGATCCGGGCGGCCCTGGCCTCTCAGGGCATCGAAGCCGCCGGGCCCTGGTTCACCCGTCATCACCGGATGGACCCGGAGGTCTTCGATTTCGAGATCGGCGTGCCGGTCGAGTCGGCGGTGAAGCCCTCGGGCCGAGTCGAGCCCGGCGGATGGCCGGCGGCGACGGTCGCCCGGACGATCTACCAGGGTCCATACGAGGGCCTCGGGCCCGCCTGGGGCGAGTTCATGGCCTGGATCGCCGCCCAGGGGCATTTGCCCGGCCCGGACCTCTGGGAAGTCTACTTCGAGGGGCCGGAGTCGGGGCCCGACCCCTCGGGATGGCGGACCGAGCTGAACCGACCGTTGATTCTCGCCGACGAGCGGTGACCTCAGCGTCTTCGCTTGGGCTTCGTCCCGCCGTCGTCCACGTCCCCCTTGATCAGGTCGAAGAAGTCATCGTCGGTCGCGGCGATGGGCTTGGGCGCGACGACGTGGTCGGGGATCTCGTCCTGGAGGACCTCCTCGTCGGCCTTGGGGCGGGCCATCGTCTCGGGAGGCCGCTGAGGCCGGGGGTTGCGACGGGTCGGCGCGTCGGGGTTCTCCAGCCCGGCGAGCTCCAGGAGGGATCGATTTCTCGGCGACTCCGCCATCTCTTCTTCGAGAATCTGGTTGGCGTCGAGCAGCGACGTCGGCGCCTCGGGGCTGTAATCGAGCATGTAGAAATGCCCGGCGATGCCTAGTTCGTCGTCGGGCATCAGGCCGTGCTCGCTGGAGATCCTCTGGCCGTTGACGGTCGTCCCGTTGGTGCTGCCCAGGTCGCGGACGTGCCACGTCCCCCGGATATATTTCAGGGTGCAGTGCTTGCCCGAGATATTATCGAAATCCAGGCGGATATCGCAGGTCGGCCGTCGTCCGAGGATCAACTCGTCCTTCTTCAGAGGGATGGGGTCGCCGCCTCCCAGGGGGCGCATCACGCCCAGGCTCCTCCGCGGACTCATCATGGTCAGGCCCTCGCGACGGGACCGAGACGTCAGGGGGAATTCGCCCGATCAAGGATGCATTTTAACGGTCCTGTGAAGGTCGATCAAGCGGCCCGGCCACCCGTTCCGGGTCGAACGGTAGTTCAAGTGGGGGATCGGACGCCCGCGTCCCCCGCCGCGGGGACAGGGTTGGGGCGAGCGGGCCGTATGGCCGGAAGTCCAGGCCGCACATGGGCTTCGACCTGGCCGGACCTCCCTCCCTGCCCTTATTCCCGACGCGGGCGACGAGGGTTGGCTCCGCTCCCAGGGGAAGAACGGATCGACCCTGGCGGACGGGGCCATCCCCTGGCAAGCGCCCGACGGTTCGGATAGCCTCGGCGTTCCCTTCCCCGACCGATCCCGAGGAGCCGGAGACCGACGATGGACGCGCGCACCCCCGACCGACCGTCTCGCCGAGAGGCCCTGACCGCCGGGCTGGCCCTCGCCGGCTCGCTGAGCCTGGGCCGGGCCCTCCTCGCCGCCGACACGCCCGATGCCTCCCCGTTCGGCCCGTTCCGGATGGGCCTCCAGAGCTACTCGCTCCGCCACTTCAAGGTCGAGGAGGCCCTGGAGAAGACCAAGGAGCTGGGCCTCCACCACTGGGAATCCTACCCCGCCCACGTCCCCACCGACCCGGCCCGCGCCAGGGAGTTCGCCGCCCTGGCCGAGAAGTACGGCGTGAAGATCAACGGCTACGGCGTCGTCGGACTGGGCAAGGACGCGGACGCCAACCGCAAGTTCTTCGAGTTCGGCAAGGCGATCGGCCTCTCGTACATGTCGTGCGACCCGACGCCCGACGCCTTCGACAACCTCGACAAGCTCACGGAGGAATACGGCATCCCCGTGGGCATCCACAACCACGGCCCCGGCCATCGCTGGGCGAAGATCGACGACATCATGGCCGCGATCAAGGACCACAGCCCGAAGATCGGCTGCTGCGTCGACACCGGCCACTTCCTCCGCTCCAAGGAAGACCCCGTGAGGGCCGTCGAGGTCTTCGACCGCCGGGTCTACGGCGTCCACCTCAAGGACGTGAAGGACGCGACGACCTTCACCATCCTCGGCCAGGGCGACCTCCGCCTGTCCGACCTCCTCAAGGCCCTCGCCAAGAGGAAGTATTCCTACACCCTGGCGCTCGAATACGAGGAGAGCGAGGCGATGCCGATGGACGACATCCGCGCGTGCCTGGCCGCCGAGAAGAAGGCGGCGGCGTCGCTCTGACGGGCCGGCCCGTCGCCCGGGATGGCCGAGGGAGATCCCCCGGAGGGTGGGCGAGGCCGCCCTCCGGGGCCTCTCCTCCGGATTCGGGCAAATCGCCGGGAGGATTCGCCGAGTCGGCCGAGATCGCCGTATTCAGGGAAGAGGCTTCGGACGCGGGCCGTTCCGCCGGCCTTCACGATCGAGAGGGGCCTTCCATGACGATGACCGGGCGATGGGCGTGGGCGGTCCTCCTGCTCCCCCTGGCCGCCGGATGCTCCGAGGAGGCGAGTACGAGCGTCAAGTCGACGATGTCGTCCCCGACGGGTGCGAAGTCGACCCTGTATGAGACGAAGTCGGCAGACCCCGCCGGCGGAGATGCGGCAAGGGTCGCCGGCCCGGCCCCCGCCGTCCCCCGGAAGATCGTCTATACGTGCGACATCTCCCTGACCGTCGGCGATTTCGCGAAGGCCGAGGCGGAGGTCGAGCGGCTGGTCCGCCAGTTCGGCGGGTATCTCTCCGGCTCCTATGTCTCCGGCACCCCCGGGCTGGACCGCTCCGGCCGCTGGACGGCCCGCGTCCCGGTCGAGCGGTACGAGGCGTTCCTCGAAGCCGTCGCCCGCCTCGGCGAGCTCCAGCACCGCTCCACGAATTCCCGGGACGTGACCGATGAGTTCTACGACCTCGAAGCCCGCCTGAAGAACAAGAAGGTCGAGGAGACGAGGCTCCTGAAGCACCTCCAGGACTCGACCGGCAAGCTCTCCGAGATCCTCGAAGTCGAGAAGGAGCTGTCCCGGGTCCGCGAGGAGATCGAGAGGCAGCAGGGGAGGCTCCAGCTCCTCGGGAACCTCTCGGAGATGACCACGGTGACGGTCGCCCTGACCGAGCGCGGGCCGTACCAGCCGGCGACGGCCCCCGGGTTCGGCGCGAAGGTCTCGCGGCGGTTCTCGGCTTCGGTCCGGGCGTTGCGGTCCTTCGGCGAAGGGCTGGCGATCGAGGCGATTTCGGTGATCCCCTGGCTGCCGGTCTGGGCGGTCGTCCTGGGGGTCGCGTGGCTGTTCTGGAAGAAGACGCGGGCCCGCCGGGCGGGTCGGCCGGCCCCGTCGCCGAGGGCGGCCGGGGTCGAGACGACGGGAGGGGCGGCATGATCGCGAGAGTCCTGGAACCCGAGGCGATGGACACCGCCGAGGAAGCCCGCGACTACGACGCGATGGACCACTCGGCCGTGAACCTCCGGTTCGTGGCCGACTTCCTCCTGGCCCACGGCCCGTGCCGGGGGGGGACGATCCTCGACATCGGCACCGGGACGGCCCTGATCCCGATCGAGCTGGCCCGGACCGACCCGAACGCCGTGATCCTGGCCATCGACCTGGCCGACTCGATGCTCGAGCTCGCCCGGGAGAACATCGCGAGGGCGGGCCTGGGCGATCGCGTCGTGGCCGAGAAGGTGGATGCGAAGGGCCTGCCGTTCCCCGACGGCGAATTCGAGGCGGTGATCTCCAACTCGATCGTCCACCACATCCCCGAGCCGGCCGAAGCCCTGGCGGAGATGGTCCGCCTGCTCGCCCCGGGCGGGACGCTGTTCGTTCGCGACCTGTCCCGGCCCGAGACCGAGGCCGAGCTGGCCTTCCTGGTCGAGACTTATGCCTCGGACGAGGCCGACCGGGCCCGCGCCCTGTTCGCCGACTCGCTCCGCGCGGCCTTGACGGTCGCCGAGGTCTCTGGGATCGTCGAAGGGCTGGGCCTGCCGGGCGAGGGGGTCGTGATGACGTCCGATCGCCACTGGACCTGGGCCTGGACGCGACCGGCCGCGGGCTGAGGAGAACTCGACGGATGGCCGAGACGCTCACGATCCGATCCGGGGACGGGACCGAGCTCCGAGGCGCCTTCCACCCCGGCCGCGACCCCCGCGGCGTCCTGATCGTCTCCCACGGCCTGGGCGAATATGGAGGGGCTTACGCCCCCCTGGCCGAGCGGCTGTCGAGCCTCCTGGGACTGGTGGACGTCCTCACCTTCGACTACCGGGGCCACGGCCTGAGCCCGGGCTCCGGGGCTTCATCGACCGCTACCTCGACCTGGTCAACGACCTCCGGGCCGCCCTGGACTGGGTCGAGGAGGCTCGACCGGGCCAGCCGCGATACGTCCTGGGGCACTCCAATGGCGGCCAGGTCGCCCTCCACGCGGCCCTCCGCTGGCCGGCGGACCTCGCCGGGCTGATCCTGTCCAACCCCTCGTTGAAGGTCTCGGCCCCGGTCCCCCTCCACAAGTACCTCGCCGGCCTGTTCCTCCGCCGGTTCGCCCCCAAGGTCACCCTGGCATCGACCCTGATCGACGAGTACCTGACCCGCGACCCCGAGATGCTCGCCCTCCGCAAGGCCGACCCGCTCCACCATTCCCGGATCGGCGCCGAGCTGTTCTTCGGGATGGTCGAAGGGGGCCGGAAGCTCCTGGCCGAAGCCGAGAAGATCACCATCCCGACCCTCCTGATCCTCGGCGGGGCCGATCCCGTGGTCGAACCGGCCGTGACCCGCGGCTTCTTCGACCGGATGGGCAGCACCGACAAGACGCTCCGCCTCTACCCCGACATGGTCCACGAGCCGCTCAACGACCTCGGCCGCGAGGCGGTCGTCGAGGAGATCACCGCCTGGCTGGCCCACCACCTGGACCCGGCGACGGAGCGGGTGACGAACCTCTCGTAGGGTGCATGAAATGCACCATCTTCGATTTGTGCTTCGATTTGTGGACCGAAAGGTTCGGGATCGAAGATGGTGCATTTCATGCACCCTACAACCGGCGACGGAGCGGGTGACGAACCTCTCGTAGGGTGCATGAAATGCACCATCTTCGATTTGTGCTTCGATTTGTGGACCGAAAGGTTCGGGATCGAAGATGGTGCATTTCATGCACCCTACAGGCGGACGAACTGGTTGCCGGGGACCCGGCGGATCAATCGGCGCATCTCCAGGACGCTCAGCGTCGCCATCACTTGCGAGGCGGTCAAGCCGGTCCGGGAGATGACCTCGTCGGCGGCCCGAGGGAGGTCGTCGAGCAGGCCGAGGAGGTTGCGTTCGAGGTCCGAGAGGACGAGCTCGGCCGGGTGGCGGACCGGAGGCGCCCCGTCGGTCGGCTTGACCTCGCGGACGAGCGGGCCGAGCTCTTCGAGGATGTCGTCCACCGATTCGACCAGGCGGGCCCCGTCGCGGATCAGCGCGTGGCAGCCGCGGCTCGCCAGGCTGTCGATCGGCCCCGGGACGGCGAAGACCTCGCGATTCTGCTCGGTCGCGTGCCGGGCCGTGACCAGGGACCCGCTCTTGGGGCTGGCCTCGACGATCACCACGCCGAGGCACAATCCGCTGATGATCCGGTTGCGGCGGGGGAAGAGCTCGGCCAGGGGCCCCTGGCGCATCGGCATCTCCGAGACCACGGCGCCGGCCGCGGCGATCTCCTCGGCCAGCCCTTCGTGCTCGGGCGGGTAGATCTCCGAGAGGCCGCCGGCCGTGACGGCGATGGTCCGGCCCCCGGCCTTCAGGGCGCCTCGGTGGGCCGCCGCGTCGATCCCCCGGGCCAGCCCGGAGACGACCGTCAGGCCCACCCTCGCCAGCGATCCGGCGAGCCTCTCGGCCACGCGAACGCCATACGGAGTCGATTTCCTCGAGCCCACCAGCGCCACGGCCAGGCCGTCCTCCGGCCGGATCTCCCCCTTCACGTAGAGGAGCATCGGCGGGTCGGGGATGTCCAGGAGCCGGGGAGGGAACTCGGGATGGTCGCAGGGAATGGGGCGGACGCCATGCTGGCGGCACTCGGCGATCTCGGAGGCGGGGTTGAAGTCCTTCCGGGCCGTCGCGATCTTCCCGGCGAGCTTCGGGCCGACCCCGGAGACCTCTCGCAACGCCGCGATCGACGCGCCGAACACCCGGCCCGGCGAGCCGAAATGGGCGATCAACGACCGGGCCGTGATCGGGCCGACGCCCGGGACCATCGTCAGGAGGATCAGGTCGTGGAGGTCCTCCGAATCCAGGTCATCCATCACGCGAGGCCCCCATGGAATCGAGCACGCCGCGGATCGCCTCGGCCGGGGCCTCCGCCGGCTCGACCCGGCCGATCTCCCGGGGCAGGACGAACCGGATCCGCCCCCCCTGGTTCTTCTTGTCGCGGGTCATGGCGTCGAGGAGGGCGTCGGGGTCGAGCCTGGGGGCCGAGGTCGGCAGCCCGAAGCGCTCCAGGAGGGCCCGGACTCGTGACGTGACCTCCGGCCCGATCCAGCCGAGGTGCTGGGCCAGCCGGCACTCGGCCACCATCCCCACGGCCACGGCCTCGCCATGCTGGAACCCGCCGTCGTAGCCGGCCACGGCCTCGATCGCATGCCCGATCGTATGGCCGAAGTTCAAGACCGCCCGGAGGCCCGTCTCCTCCCTCTCGTCCTTCGCCACCACCTCGGCCTTCAGCTCGCAGCTCCGGGCGATCAGGCGGACGGCCTCCGAAGGTTCGTCGCCGACGATCGACTCGGCCCGCGATTCCAGCGTTTCGAAGAACGCGGCATCCAGGATCACTCCATATTTCACCACTTCGGCCAGCCCGCAGCGCAATTCGCGAACCGGGAGCGTTTGGAGGGTCTCGACGTCGATCCAGACGCCCATCGGCTGATGGAACGCGCCGATGAGGTTCTTGGCCTTCGGGTGATTCACGCCGACCTTGCCGCCGACGGAGCTATCGACCTGGGCCAGCAGGGTGGTGGGGACCATCAGCAGGGGCAGGCCCCGGGCGAACGTCGCCGCGACGAACCCCGCGAGGTCGCCGACGACCCCTCCTCCGATGGCCACGATCGCGAAATGGCGGTCGGCCCGGAGCTCGATCAATCGGTCGTAGATCCTCGACGCCCGCTCCAGGGTCTTCGACGCCTCGCCGGGCGGGATGGCCTCGACCGTCGTGGCCACTCCGCTGCCTCGGAGGGCGTCGGCGAACGGCTTGACCAGCGGGGCGACGTTCTGATCGGTGACGATCAGGCCCCTCCGGCACGAACGACCGGCCCACGTCCCATCCAGGGCCGACCGGGCGAACGGGCCGAATCGCTCGGGCGCTCCTCGGACGATCCGAACGTCGTACGAACGCTCGCCCAGGGGGACGAGCACGGAGCAGTCGGGGTCCACAGTCGCGGGCAAGGGCGAGGCCTCCTCATCGTCGGCGAGGGAGGCCCGATTCTAGCGGCCGACGAGGCCGCCGGGAAGCCGGGACGTGCCGTCGGGCCGCCCCAGATCGGGACGGCCCGACGGCTCAATCGCTCACTTCTGGGGCGAGGCCGAGGCGGCCGGGGCCTCCGTCGTGGCCTGAGGCGTGGCCTGGGCCGAGGCCGCCGTCTGGGCCGAATAGACCACCGGCACCATCATGCAGGTCGTGACCGGGACCTGCTTGCTCACGTAGCGGGTCTGGCACGTCATGACCGTCACCGGCACCTGCTCGGGGACGGTGACCGGCACCTGGCGGGTGTAGGTCTCGTTGACCTGGCGGGCCTGGGGGACCATCACCGTGACCTGGAACTGCTCGGGGACGGTGACCGGCACCTGGCGGGTGTAGGTCTCGTTGACCTGGCGGGCCTGGGGGACCATCACCGTGACCTGGAACTGCTCGGGGACGGTGACCGGCACCTGGCGGGTGTAGGTCTCGTTGACCTGGCGGGCCTGGGGGACCATCACCGTGACCTGGAACTGCTCGGGGACGGTGACCGGCACCTGGCGGGTCAGGGTCTCGGCGACCATCCGGGTCTGGACGGTCGCGACCATGTGCGTCTGCTGCTGGGGGACCATCTTCATCGTGGTCACCGGGACGTTCTCGACCATCTGCTGGGGGACGTTCACCATCGTCTGGACCGGGACCTGACGGGTCTGCATCGTCGGGACGTACTGGGTCTCGGTCACGTTGCGGACCACCTGCTGAGGCGTCGGGGCCGACTGGGCGCTGGCCGCCGCCTGGCCGCTCGCGGTGGTCCCGGCCGCCGAGTTCACCCACTCGGCAACCTGACGGGTCACCGAGACCGGCTGATTGACCATGTACGTCTCGTTCACGTACGACGTCTGCGGGACCTGCCGGCAGACCGTGTAGGCCCTCTGCTGATAGGTCGTCTCGGGGACCGGCACCATCACCGTGGTCGTCTGAGGGACCTGGACCGTCTCGTAAACCGGCCGATTGACGACGTAGTTCTCGCTGCGGAACTCGGTCCGGTAGCGGGTCTGGGTCTGGGTCGTCGGCACCTGCTCGACCACGGTGCGAGTCACCGGCACCTGCTCGGTGCGGAACTCGGTCCGATAGCGGGTCTGGGTCTGGGTCGTCGGTACGTTCTCGACGACCGTCCTCGTCACCGGCACCTGCTCGGTGCGGAACTCGGTCCGATAGCGGGTCTGGGTCTGGGTCGTCGGCACCTGCTCGACCACGGTGCGAGTCACCGGCACCTGCTCGGTGCGATATTCGGTCCGGTAGCGGGTCTGCATCTGAGTGACCGGGACCTGCTCGACGACCGCCTCGGTGACCGTCTGATAGGTCGTCTGGTACTGCGGGACCATCGTGACCATCGACCCGCAGTAGGAACCGACAGACCCGCACGCCGAGGCATAGGCGACGGCCGGCCCGGTCCCGGCGCAGAGGCTCATCCCCTTGCCGCACTTGTGACACGCCAGCGCCTCGCCACTCAGGGCCAGCAAGGCCAAGGGCGACGCCAGCCACATGCTCCTCTTCATCCCGATTCTCATGATGCAACCCCCGTGGATTTCCGAGAGCGCGCAGGCGATCGCGAACCACGCGGTCGCCGCGGGCCCTCCAAGTCTCGCACTTCCCCAATCTCGCGTCCCCTATGTAACGCGAACGCCCGGGAAGATTCAATCCCCGTGCCTAGAACCCCGAGAAGTAGCCTTTTTCCTATTTTGTTCTTGAGAAGATAGGGGAAATACATTAACGCCGGGTTTTCTGGGGGACGATGTAAGCCGGGTAAGCCGCCGCATTCGCGAAGAGGATTTCCTCGATGATTCCAGCCAAGATCCTGGGGAAATCGCCGTCTCGGACCCTAGGCCTGATGGCGATCGCGGCGGCCCTGGGCGTCGCGGACGAGGCGAGGGGACAGGGCCCCGCGATGTCACTCGACGCGCTCACCCGAATGACACCCGCGCAGCTCGACGCCCTTTATGGGAACGCGATTGCCGGCCCGGTGCCGACCGGCCGCGTCAAGGGAAGGGCCTTGCTCCGACCCGGGACGCGGCTGGGCCCGGCGATCTCCCGAGGGGCGGGCGTGGCGTGGCAGGGCAAGGTGTTCGAGGGGGATGGCACCTCGATCAACCGCTTCTTCGGCCTCAAGATGATCCGCGCCCGGGTCGCCCCGGGCCCGAGCTGGCGAGACGGCGCCCCGGCGACGATCCTGGACTACAGCCAGACGTCTCGCGTCTACGCGAGATATCGGGACGAGCTCCGGATGGTCGCCCCGGGCCTCTGGCTCGGCCTCATGTACGACCGATCCAATCCCCCTCAGCTCAAGATGTACTTCGCCATCGAAGAGGCGAGGTGAGGTGAGGCGAGAGGGACCGCCGGGCGGCGGAATCGACTCCCGGCCGCGACCCCCGGGCCCTTCGGGTGGCATGCTTACGTCCGCGTCAGCATGACTTCGATTCGCGCCCGACCGAAGACATGCTGACGCGGACGTAAGCATGCCACCCATGAGGAGACGTGAGAGGCTTGCCGGTACGAGGACGAACGCCGATTCGATCCTCCACCGGGGGCCGAATTCCTCAGGAGCCGAGCCAGCCCGGCATCTCGCCGGCCTCGGGCAGCTTGATCAGGCTGACGCTGAGGATGTCGGGGTGGGCCTGGACCTCGGCGAGGGCCTCGTCGGACGGGACCACGTCGAGGTTCACCACGCCGATCGCCTCGCCCCCCGGCTGCTTCCGACCCACGTTCATCTGGGCGATGTTCACCCCGTGGCGGCCGAACGTGGTGCCGATGAACCCGATCAGGCCGGGGCGGTCGTAGTGGGTGAAGACCAGGATCGGCCCGTCCATGTGGGCGTCCAGCCGGTACGGGCCGATCTGCACGAGCCTCACGAACTGCTTGCCGAACAGCGTGCCCGAGGCCAGGTACGCCTTCTTCTCGGTCACGACCTCGGACTGGATCATCGTGCCGAAGTCGCCGGTGTCGGTCGATTTCTCCTCGACCAGGGCGATCCCGCGATCCTTCAGCAGGGATTCGGCATTGACGAGGTTGACCTGCCCTTCCAGGGCCGCCTCCATCCAGCCGGCGGCGAAGCTCGCGGTGATCAGCCGGGTATTCTTCCCGGCCACTTCGCCCCGATACCGCAAGGTGGCCTGGCGGACGGTCCCGCGGTCCATCTGGGCGTGGAGCATCCCGAGCCGACGGCCCAGGTCGAGGTAGAGCTTCAGGTCCTCGAGCTCGGCCCCGCTGAGCGACGGCATGTTCACGGCGAACCGGACCTGCCCCCGGCCGAGGAAGTCGATCAGGAGGCGAGCGGCCTCGACGGCCACCGCCACCTGGGCCTCCTCGGTCGAGGCGCCGAGGTGAGGCGTGACGATCACTCCGGGGTGCTTGATCAGAGGATGGTCGGCCGGAGGCGGCTCGGGGTCGAACACGTCGATGGCGGCGCCGGCGACCTTCCCGGCGTTCAGGGCGTCGAGCAGGGCGGCCTCGTCGATCAGCCCGCCTCGGGCGCAGTTGATGATCCGCACCCCGGGCTTCATCTTCGCCAGGGCCGCCGCGTCGATCAGGTTCCGCGTCTCGGCCGAAAGCGGTGTGTGCAGGGTGAAATAATCGCAACGGGGCCAGAGGTCATCGACGCCCGGGACGCTCTCGATGCCGAGCTCCTGCGCCCTCTCGGCCGAGAGGAAGGGGTCGAAGCCGACGACCTTCATCTCGAACCCCCGGGCCTCTGCGCCACGGCCAGGCCGACCCGTCCCAGCCCGATGATCCCCAGCGTCTTGCCTTCGAGCTGCGTCCCGGTGAACTTCGACCGCTCCCACTTGCCGGCCTTCAGGCTGTCATTGGCCCTGGGGATGTTCCGCGAGAGGGCCAGGATCATCCCCACGGTGTGCTCGGCCGTGGAGACCGTGTTGCCCCCGGGCGTATTCATGACCACGATCCCCTGGCGGGTCGCCGAGGGGACGTCGATGTTGTCCACGCCCACCCCGGCGCGGACGATCGCCTTCAGGCGCGTCTGGCCGTCGAGGATCTCGGGCGTCAGGGTGGTCCCCGAGCGGATCACGATCCCATCGGCCTCGGCCAGGGCGGCGCGGAGGGCCGGGATGTCCCCGGCGAGCTTCGGGTTGACGACCACTTCGATCGACGGCTCGGCCCGGAGCAGCTCCAGGCCCTCTTCGGAGAGCTTATCCGTCACCAGCACGCGATGAGGCACGGTCCGAAACTCCTCGACCAACAGCACGACTCGACGGGCACGACCCCATCTCCGAGACGGTCACCGTGTTCGGGCAACCTGCTCCGGGATCATACCGCGATCGAGGTCGAACGTCATGCCCCCATCGAGGGTCGAGACGCGAGGGGCCGCCGGCCCGGTCTCGGGAGGAGGGCCGTCGCCTCCGCCGGCCTCGGCGACTTTCAGGGCGGTCCCGGCCGGCGCCCGGGCGTCGATCACCACGACCTGGCCGGGGCCGAAGACCTCGAACTTCCGGCCCGAGACGATCACGGCCATCGTCTCGTCGATCCCCACGCCGATCAGGTCCGGGTGATCGGCCACCGCGTGCGCCAGGCGAGGGGTCCGCCGGAGCTTCAGGAAGTGCTGATCGACGATCACCTCGGGCCACAAACCGAAACCCTGGCCCAGGATCGGATAATTGGCGAGGTCGCGGCCCGGGTCGTCCCCGCCCCGGGCGATCATCACTCGCGACATCGCGGAGGCGCCCGCGCTGGTGCCGCCGACGACCCCTCCGGCGTGATAGCGGCGGACGATCTCCTGGTCCAGCCCCGCGGCGGTCAGGCGGTTGACCAGGCGGACCTGATCGCCTCCGCCCATCCAGATCAGGTCGGCCCGGCGGATGGCCTCGGTCGCGGCGGCCACGTCGGCCAGGTCCAGGACCTCGACGTTCTCCGCGCCGATCTCTCGCCATCTCCGGGCGCCGACCTCGCCGGCATCGGCCAGGTTGGACGCCTGGGGGAGGACCAGGATGCGGGCCCGATCCCCTCCGGCGAGTTCCAGGGCCCGGGTCCTCAGGGCCAGCGACGATTTGCCGCCTCCCTGGATGATCAGGGTGCCCGAGGCGGGGTTGGCTGCCTCCGGAACGGGCGAGATGCCCAGTCCCAGGGCAGCCATCGAGGCCATTGTCCAGAGCGCCATCATGGGTTCTTCTCCCGGCTCAAAGGGGGCGGGGCACCTTCGATCGCTCCCGGATCGTCTCGGGGATTTGCCGGGGGAGCGGCGTCGGGTTGTCGTTCCTCGCGACCGGGACGGAGCGGGCGGACGCTCGGCTTTCTCCTTCCTCTCCTACGTAGCTTAACAGACGTATGCAAGACATGCGCCGCGAAATTCGGAGGCCGGCCTCCCGAGACCACGGATCAATCCTTCCGTCCTCCCAGGATCTTGCCGACCTCCTCGGAATCCGGGGGCCGCCACGAGTCGGGGGGTGGGGCCGGAGTCGGGCCCTTCGACGAGTTGTCGAGGCGACGGAAGGCGATGCCCAAAACGATCAGGGCGAACCCGGCCGCGGCCATCAGGGCCCCGGCGGTCCGCGAGCCTCCGGGGCCTCCCGCCGCCAGGAGCAACCCGGTCGCCACAACGACCCCGCCGAGCAGGACGACCCGCCATCTCCGGGCCGCTCCGCCGAAAAGGACGTCGAACAGGACGGTGAAGAGCGAGTCCATCTGTCCCCCTTCGTCGAACGACCGGATCGGCCGGGCGTGAGGTCGGCCCGTTGGCGAGGGTATCGCCGCCGAAGCCGGGCGACAATCGGCGGCGGGTCGCGAGGGTGCGAATGCCTCCGATGGGTGGGCGAGGAGGCCGATGCATCGGGTCCGCGACCGGTCCGGAAATCGGTTGAAGTCGGACCCCTGAGGGTGCCGATGATTGATCTGGTGCGATCCGCCGACTCCGGTTAAAAGAGGCCCACCGCGAGTGGACGTGATGCCTTTCGACGTTCGAGTCGTCCTGGCCAAGAGGGCCGGGTGGTCGAGGACTCAGGAGGCGTCCGAACTTGCGGGTCCGCCCGATCGGGGGACGTGCCATGACGGTGCGTTCGCCTCGGGCGGGCGGCATCCTTTCATGATGAAGGGATGTTCGGCCCTCGATCCGAGGCCGGTCCAGGGAAGGGCCGGGGCGTCTTGCCCCCGGCGAGATGCTCTCCTCGCACCCGCCTCCTCCTTTCGCCTGACCCCGCCCCCGACTCGCTCGGGAGCGGTCCGGTCCGCGGTCTCGCCCGCCTGGGGCGGGGCTTCCCGGAAGACCTCCTCGGCTCGAACGGCCCCCCGGCGTCCCTCGACGCCGCCCGCCTTCCCTCGGCCTCGACCGGGGGACGTCGGCTCGCCCTCGGGGAAAGGAGTCCTCCCGGCATGACGACCGCCACGCTCTTCCTCGCCCTGATCGCCTCGCCGGCCGCCAACGCGCCCGAGGCCCCGGTGATCCTGGACTTCACCGCGAGCTGGTGCGGCCCCTGCCAGCAGATGAAGCCGGCCGTCGAGCTCCTGAAGAAGAACGGATACCCCGTCCGGGCCGTCGATTACGACTCGTCGAAGGCCCTCGTCCAGAAATACCGGATCACCGGCGTCCCCACCTTCGTCGTCGTCGATGCCGACGGCCGGGAGCTCGGCCGGCTCGACGGCTTCCGCCCGGCGAAGGACATCGCCGACCTCTACCGCTCCGCCAACGCCCGGGTCAGGGCCGCGGCGAAGGACGACGGAGGCGACGACGACGTCGACCCCGACGCCGCCACCCCGCCCGGAGCCGCCCCGGTCCGCGCCGAGACCCCTTCGGAAGAGGATTCCTCCGGCCGCCGGCCTTATCCGTGGGAAACCACGGTCCGCATCAAGATCGATAACCCGTACAGCCGCCCGGCCTCCGTCGAGTTCGGCTCGGGGACCGTGATTTACAGCTCCCCGGAAGAGACGATCATCCTCACCTGCGCCCACATCTTCCGGGTCGGCAAGGGCTCGGCGCAGCCCCGTCCCGACAAGTTCAACCTGCCGATCGAGGTCCAGCTCTTCGACGGCATCCTCCACGGCACCGAGCCGGCGAGGGTCCACTACAAGGGCGAGTCGTACCGCGGCCAGGCGATCGATTACGACTTCGTCGGCGACGTGGGGCTGATCCGCATCCGGCCCGGCAAGAGGCTGAAGGTCTCGCCCGTCGTGCCCGCGGACTGGGTCCCCCGCGAGAAGACGAGGATGACGACCGTGGGTTCCTCGGCCGGTCGCGACGCCACCGCCTGGACGACCTGGATCACCAAAACGCGAGTCTCCGGCCTCGTCGAATACCCCAACTACGAAGCCACCGAGTGCGCCTATGCCCCGATCCCGGGACGCTCGGGAGGCGGCCTCTACACGATCGACGGCATGGTCGCCGGGGTCTGCGACTTCGCCGAGCCGACCGGCGGACACGGCCTGTACGCCTCGCCCCGGACCATCCATAAACTGCTCGACCGCAACAAGCTGACGGTCTGCTACGCGCCCGACTCGGCCCGGCCGAGGGAAGGGTCGGGGTCCGGGACCCTGGTGGCCCAACAGAGTCGCGGATCGGCGACGAAGCTCCGGGCGCAGTCCGGCCCGGACATGACGCCGAAGCCCAAGAAGTTGACGATCCCCAGCCCCGAGCAACTCAACGTCCCCCCCCTGAGCGATACGGACCGAATGGCGCGCTCTCCCCGGAGGCCCTCGCCGTGGTCGGCCGGAGGGACGGCGGTCGCGGCGACGAACGCCCGGGTCAAGCAGGTCGCCATCCCGAGGGAAGCCGACGACGAGGACGACCGGCCGATGGCCACCGACATGACCATGCTCCCCTCGATCGACACCGAGGCCATCTCCGCCCTCCCCGAAGCCGCGCCGGCCGTCGTCGAGAAGCCCGAAGCCGCCACGAAGCCCACCGCCCCCGGGACCCCGCGCAGCCCGAAGGTCTGGAAAGCCAAGTAGGGTGCATGAAATGCACCAACAAGGCGGCGGCCGAAGGCCGCCCCCCGATCGCTCCTCGTGACGTGTCCATCGGACGGGAAACGAGGCGGTAAGCGGCCTCCGGCCGCTGCGGGTTTGGTGCATTGCATGCACCCTACAGGATTTCCATCCCGAAACCGCGCAGGGCTTCTCGGAGCGGCTCGATCTGGCCATCGGGGACGACCACGGCGGTCGGTCCCAGGCGGTCTCCCAGCTTGTCCCTGGTGGCCGGGTGCTGGAGGAGGCCGTCGAGCAGGTCGGCCGCGGGGAGGTTCAGGACGATCGGCCGGGTCACCGTCAAGGGAGACGACCCCGGCCCGACCGCGTGCCACAGCAGCCGGACCGCCGGTGGGACCTCGCCGCCGACCCTCTGCGCGAACCATTTGGTCAGGCTCGCCGCCGAGACTCCATCCTCGGCCGCCCGGCGGAGCGATCGCGTGGTGATCCGGAACCGCCTCCGACCGGCCGGGCTCGGCGAGTCGCGATCGTCGCCCAGCTCGTCGGCGATCCTGGCGATTTCGGCGTCGATGAACAGGTCGGAGCGGCCGAGGTCCAGCGACAGGGTCACGCCGTCGGGATCGACCTCCACGCACGCCTCGGGCGGTCGGCGATAGTCGCGGGACCCCGCCAGGCGGAACCTCGCGAACGGGATCGTCGATTCGTCCTCGACCAGCAGGAGCCGATCGGACAGGGGGACCGGCCGGCTTCCTTCGGGCCAGAGCGCGAGCGCCTCGGCCATCACTTCGGGCGAGGCGAACTCGACCAGGGTGGCCGCCCCGTGATAGGTGATCCGGTCCCGCCGGTTCGACCAGGTCTTCACCGCCTCGGCCACGCCCGCCGGCAACGGCCGGGCCGAGTGCTTCGCCAGGCGGTCGAGCATCGCGTCGGGGGACATCCCGCCTTCGAGCCCTCGATAGACCGACTCGGGCGTGAGCTTCATCTCCAGGGCCGCCCCGGCCTGCGACCACCTCATGAACCGGCTCAACTGGCCGATCAGCCCCGGATTGAGGCCCTGGCGATAGGCGATGACCTCGAAGTTCGGCTGGACGAACAGGAAGTGCGGGAACGTCGTCCGGGGCGGCGGCGGCGGGCCGAGCGCGAGCGAATAGCGGCCGAGCTCGGTCAACTGCACGACCCTCCGGCCGCTCGGGTCTTCCTCGGCGGCCCGGACCAGGCCGATCTGATACGCCGGTCCGAGCAAGATCGCTTCGAGGAGGTCCATCCCGCCCAGGGGGCCGGGCGAATCGGCCTCGCCGCCCCGCTTGCGAGCGAAATGGCCTCGGCCCGACGGCTCCGCCCCACCCAGGATCGGCGCCGACCATCCGGGGAACGTCTCGTCGAGCAAGGCGGCAAGATCGTCGAGCGCCACCCACTCGCCGGCCGGTTTCCTCGCGAGCCAGAGGAACACGGCGGGCCGGAGGAACGGCCCGGCGAGGCCCACCGGCGAATCCTCGCTCCTGGATCCGCCCTGCTCGCTCCACGACCTCATCCCGAGCCATCGCGCGGCGGCCATTTGCGGCAGATGCACCGCGTTCTCGGACCAGAAATCGGCCGGGGCGGCGGAGGTCCGATCGGATTGCGAGTCGTCGATCACCAGGCCCACGCCCCGGGCCAGGGAGAGCCACAGGCCGGCCATGTCGGGCAGCGGTTCGAGGGCGTCGGCGATCGGCCCGACGAGGACCGGGTCATCCTCGATCCGCTCGCGGTCTCGTTTGTAGAGCGAGCCGGTTTGCGTCCTCCGCAACGGCGCCTCGTCGACGATCTGCCAGAGGGCGGCGAGGCGGAGGATGAATTCCAGGCCGTCGGTCTCGCGGACCTGGCGGGTCGGGCCGCTCGCAGGCGGCCCCTCGGCCTCGGGCAAGACCGTCCGGCCCACGCTGAGGATCGCCGGGGGGGCGACGAGGTCGCAGCCCGGAGGGTCGAGCAGGCGTTCCGGGTCGCTCGGCGGGGGGCCGTCCCCCAAACGTCGGGGCACGAGCAATCCCAGGGGCAGCAATTCGCTCGCGACCGGGACGAACGGCTCGCCCAGCGAGGCCAGGGCGAAGGCGAGTCCCGAGGCGGGCCAGATCGAGTTCTCGGTCAAGGCCATCAGGCCCAGGGCGATCCGAGACCCGCGTCCCAGACGCTCCCAGAGCCCTTCGACGAACCGCGTCTCGCCCAGCCGATCGACGATCGCCGGCGCCAGCTCCGTGGGCTTCAGGGAGCGATCGTACGGGCCGAGCGTCCGCAGGACGTCGGTCCGATAGGCGGCCGGCTGGCGGGAGAGCGCCTCGCGGTACGCCTCGCTCGGGGCCTCCTGGCGAGGGGGCATCCCCTCGACGTCGATCGTGGTCATGGTCTCGGGGTCGGTCATCGGACGATCCGGGGGGTATGGCCCATCCGCCTCAGCTCATCGAGCACGGCATCTTCCTCCTCGGGCCGGACGAGCAACACCGTCTCCGACAACCGCCCGGCAATCAACCTCGCCAGGGTCTTCCTCGCGAGTAATTCCTCGGCCAAGATCGGCTCGGAGGTGCGGATCAGGCTGACCTGGCGATGAAGCTTCACGGGAATCCGGGCAAGCGGTCCAGCCATCGACAGTTCCCCGTAGGGTGCATGAAATGCACCATCATGTAGGGCGGGTGGAACCCGCCGAAGCTTCCGAATCCCGGTCCGAAGACCCGAGTGCTCGCTCCCGTCGCGAGGTCCACAGCCCCAGCAAGCCACCCATGACCCCAGCAGGCAACGTGCTAGACATGAGGAACAAGGACCTGATGCGCTCGTTTCTGTTCCAAAAAGTGTACAGCTCGGGCGGCGTTAGTCCGCTTTTTTTCGCCTCATCCTGTAGCCGGTCCATGACATCTTCGGAGATTGCAATACTCGGGAGGAGGACATTCGGTCGATCAGTCATGTTCTCCACAATGCACATATGGTATGCCCAGCCGAACGCTGCAAATCCGAACCAGAACGCCCGGCGACTAGTCTTTCCAAATCGAGCCGCGAACGTTGCGAACAGGAGTATGACAATAACTCCCAACGCGGTTAACCGTCTCAGCGGTTCGCTTGTCGCAAGAGCCGGCCACATCATCACCGCTGTTACGGCGATGACGATCATCAGCCCGCCAATCGTGATGCGCCCTCGCCGCCCCGTCACGACGCGCACGCCCCGGGCGAGCCTGCCGGCGCCTCGGCTGCCGACACGTCCGCCTCGTCCACGATCTCGTAGCTGTAGCCCTGCTCGGTGAGGAACAACTGGCGGTGGTGGGCGAAGTCCATCTCCCTCGTGTCGCGGGTCACGAGCGTGTAAAAATGCGCCGGCTCGGCGCCGTCCTTCGGCCTCAGGATTCGCCCGAGCCGCTGGGCCTCTTCCTGACGGCTGCCGAAGGTGCCCGAGACCTGAATCATGACGTTCGCGTCGGGCAGGTCGATGGCGAAATTGCCGACCTTCGACAGCACCAACCGGCGGATCTCGCCCCTGCGGAACTTCCCGTACAAATCCTCGCGCTCGGGGTTCGAGGTCTGGCCGGTGATCAGCGGAAGCTCGTAACGCTCGGCGATCCGTCGCAGTTGCTTCAAATACTGGCCGATGATCAACACGCGATCATCGGGGCCGTCGTGCCTGGCCAATAGCGTGTCGATCAGGTCTTCCTTGGCGGGGTTCTCGCTGGCCAGCCGGAACTTGTCGCGCCACTCGGCCACGGCGTATTCCATCCGGGCGTCGTGAGGCAACGCCAGGCGGACCTCCCGGCAGAGGGCCTGCGCGATCCAGCCTTTTTGTTCGAGGACCCGCCAGGGCACGTCGAACTTCTTCGGGCCGATCAGGCTGAAGACGTCCTCCTCGCGGCCGTCCTCGCGGACGAGCGTCGCCGTGAGCCCGAGGCGCCGACGGGCCTGGATGTCGGCCGTGACCCGGAAGACCGGCGCGGGCAACAGGTGGACCTCGTCGTAGACGATCAGGCCCCAATCGCGCTCGTTGAACAGCTTGAAATGGGGGAAGTCGCCGTCCTTCTTGGGCCGGAAGGTGACGATTTGATAGGTGGCGATCGTGACCGGGGCGATCTCCTTCGAGTCGCCGGTGTACGTGGCCACCTGGTCGTCGCTCAGGTCGGTCTTGTCCAGGACCTCGCGCTTCCACTGCTCCACGGCGGTGGTGCTGGTGGTCAGGATCAGGGTATGGCGCTTCAGGGCGGCCATCGCGGCGATGCCGACGATCGTCTTGCCGGCCCCGCAGGGCAGGACGATCACGCCCGAGCCTCCGCGGACGTCCCCCCCGGCGTGGAACGCATCGACCGACATCTTCTGATAGTCGCGGACCCGGAACGGATGGCCCGATCGAGCGATCTCGACCAGGTCGAGCTGGAGGGGGGAGCCGTCGGTGTAGCCGGCGAGGTCCTCGGCCGGGTAGCCGACGGCGATCAGGGCTTGCTTGACGAGTCCCCGGTCGCCGTCGTCGATCCGATAGCTCGTGTCGTCGATCCGGTCGTACAGGTAGTTCTTGAGGGCCTTCTGGCGGGCGAGCTCCTCGATCAGGGGGCGGTCCTTCGTCATCAGGACGAGGTTTTCCCCCTGGCGGACGAGGCGGACCCGGCCGTACCGGCCGACGAGCTCGCGGAGATCGACGGGCAGATTCGGGGGCAGGGGGAACTTGCTGAAGGTCTCCAGGACCTGGACCATCGCCTCGGCGGTCATCCCGGCGGCGGCGGCGTTCCAGAGCGAGAGCGGCGTGAGCCGATAGGTATGGATATGCTCGGGGCTTTTTTCCAGCTCGGCGAACGGGGCGAGGGCGTCGCGGGCCTCGGGATAGAGCGGATTCTCGACCTCCAGCAGCACCGTGCGGTCCCCCTGCACGATGAGCGGGTTGGCGGGGTTGTACTGCATGGGCTCCTTGCCGAGGAGACGCTGGAGAGTCGCGACCCCCGCCCGATCGGGGATCAACCCGACCATCGTAGACCGGACGGCCGACCGACCGCAAGGCGGAATGCCGGGCCGACAGGGCCGTTTCCTCCTCCCGGGGATTTCGGCCGGAAGCATTTTGTCTGGCACGGGTTCCGTCTTCGGGACCCGTGAGGGCCAGCCCACGACTCCTTGGGACGGAAACCGTGCCAACCAAAGCCCTTCGGAAGAATCTTCCACCCGGAAGGAAACGGCCCTGCCGGGGCCGAGGCGGGCTCGTCCGGGCCGTCCGGCGAATTCGAGGGGCGCGGCGTCTTCCCTTCCTCGCCGGGCTCGTGCATACTTGGGGTTGGGGAGAGGGAGGCCGTCGTCCCGAGGGAGGCCCGCCGATGGTTCGTGCCAGAACGATGCTCGTCGTGGTCGGGCTGGTTGCCGGGGTCTCGGCCTCGACTCGGGCCCAGGGCGTCGTCCCCGGAGGATGGTCGCCCCGGGTCGGATATCAGAGCCTGGGCCCCGTGACGCCGGCTCCGGGATTCGGCGGCGGTGGGTCGATGGGTTACGGTTCGGTGCCCTTCGGCGTGCCCGTGAGTCCAGCTCCGTACTACGCCCCGGGTTTCTACGGCCCGGCGCCTCAGACGGCCAACATGCTGGGGCCGCTCTCGACCACGATCCGCCGGACCACCGGGTCTCGGCGAGGCCGGTGAGATCGCGGTGGCTGGACCCCGCGAGGCCCCGGCCCCTGGTCGTGGCCCATCGGGGGGATTCGGCCCACGCCCCGGAGAACACCCTCGAAGCCGGCCTCCTCGGCCATCGGGCCGGCGCCGATGCCTGGGAACTCGACGTTCAACTGACCCGAGACGGCGTCCCCGTGGTGATCCACGACGCGGGACTGGCCCGGACCACGGATGCCGCCCTCCGATTCGCCAGCGACCCCCGGGCCTCGTCCGGCCTGCTCGTGGCCGACTTCGACCTGGCCGAGGTCCGCGCGCTCGATGCCGGCTCCTGGTTCACTCGCGAAGCCGGGGGCCCTCGGTCGGCCCGTGCCTTCGGGACGCTCGAGCGGCTGCCCCCATCCTCTCGCGAGCGGTTCGGCTCGGGATCGGTCCAGGTTCCGACCCTGGCCGAGGCTTTGGAGCTAACCCGGGAGCTGGGCTGGCTCGTCAACGTCGAGCTCAAGGGCTTCCCCGAGGCGGACCCCCGGCTCGTCCGGGCCGCCCTGGAACTGGTCGCGGCCTCCGGGGTCGCCGACCGCGTCCTGATCTCCTCGTTCGATCATTCTCAGGTGTTCGAGGCGGCCCGGAGCGGGCTCGGGATCGCCTGCGGGGTCCTGACGACGGCGCCCCTGTGTCGGCCCGGGGATTACGTCCGTGACATCGTCGGGGCCGACTTCTACCACCCGTCGGCCGAGGCGGTCGGAGCGTCGTCGGCGGATTACCTGCAGGACCCCCGGGCCCGGCATCTGAGGCGGGCGGACGTCGCCGACGTGCCCTCCCTGGTCTATACCGTCAACGACGACCGCCTGGCCGTCCATCTCGCCGAGGCCGGGGCCGCGGGCCTCTTCACGGACCGGCCCTCGACGATCCTCCGCAGGTTCGGCCGACCGGGCCGTTCCTCCGATCCGATCCCGAGGGCCTGATCGGGTCGTCAGGAGACCCTCAGGGCGCACCAGATCCCGCACGGGAAATACTGGGCGTCGGTCGGCCTCTCCTCAAGCCGCTCCCACTCCGCGATCGTCCAGACCACGATCCGGGCGGGGAAGCCATTAATCTTCCAGTAAGCGACGTTCCGCTCCGGCCCCGAAGGGTCGAACGCCGAGAGCTCCGACGTCGATTGCGACCCAGATCGAGGCCGAAAGCCGCCGTTGAGAATCATCGTCGGACCCTCCCGCGAAAGACCCACCCGCCGCCCAACCGTACCGAGACGGCCGATCCGCCCCGAGGGGCCAGTCCCCACTTCGGGTGACCTCACCATTCCTGAAGCGATGCAAACGTCGCGATCACGAACCGTTCGTTTCATTTCTTGCAAACAGAACGTCAAGAATCGCAACAAACTTGCAAGGACTGGATCGTACCCTCCCCTTTTATGACTTACAATCCCCCCTTCCTGGTTTTTATAAAACGAAATCGCGAGACACCCTTGAGATTGCTATCCCTGTGTGGATATCTTGGGGGCTATGGGATACGCGGAGAAACTGCAAAGACTTTGTGCGTTGAAAGGGATAGATCAGGCGGCCCTGGCCGAGCGGCTCGGGTTGTCGAAGTCGTCGATCTCGCGGATCCTCGGCGGGGTGCAGGAGCCGAAGGTTCGCCTGGCGTACGAACTGGCCCGGGCGCTTGGGGTTACGCTGGATTACCTGATGGACGACGCGGCGCACGAGCCGCCGGGGACGCACTGGGCCCCGGTGTCGATCGACGAGGCGGCGATCCTGGCGATCGTCCGGCGATTGGGGTACGAGGCGGCGATGGACCGGCTGCTGGCGGTCCCCTCGGAGGCCCACCGGCGCAACGGGCTTCTCGGGGACTCCTCGGGGCCGAGCCGCGAGTGATCGCGGCCGATGGGCCACCGGGCGGTTGCGGAGGCGGGGCCGTCGCGATAGGGTCGGACTCATGAAGAAATCCCCCCTGGGCGCCGACGACCCTCGGATCATCGTCACGGCCGGGCTGACGAAGCTCTACGGCCCCGTCACGGCCCTGAAGGACCTGACGATGGACGTCCGCCGGGGGGAAGTCTTCGGCCTCCTCGGCCCCAACGGCTCGGGCAAGACGACGACGATCCGCCTGCTCCTGGGGCTGATCCGCCCGACCTCCGGGCATGCCCACGTCGCGGGCCTGGAATCCTGGACCAGCAGCGTCGAGGTCCGCCGATTCGTGTCGTACCTCCCGGGCGAGCTCCGGCTCTTCGGCCACATGACCGGCCGGGGGATGCTGAAGTTCCTCAGCTCGCTGAGGGACGGCGTCGGCTTCGACCGGGCCGAGGCGATCGCCGAGACGATCATGAACCTGGACCTCGGCCGGAAGGTCCGCAACTACTCGACCGGGATGAAGCAGAAGCTGGCGCTGGCCCAGGCGTTCGCCGACCCGGTGGACGTCCTGATCCTCGACGAGCCGACCTCGGCCCTGGACCCCTCGGCCCGCCAGGACATCCTCGGGCTGATCGTCGAGGCGAAGAAGTCGGGGCAGACGGTGGTGTTCTCCGGGCACGTCCTGCCGGAGGTCGAGCAGGTCGCCGACCGGGTGGCGATCATGCGCAAGGGCCGGCTGATGCACGTCGAGGACATGCACGCCCGGAGGACCAGCGTCCGCCTCCTGCTCGTGAAGTTCGCCGGAGAAGTGCCCGAGGCGTTCCCCGAGGAGCTGGAGCTCACCCTCCGGGAGAAGAACGGCGAGACCCTCCTCCTGGAGCACCGAGGCGCCGCCCCTCCCCTGCTCTCCTGGCTGGCGGGCCGCGACGTGGCCGACCTGGCCATCGGCACCGAGGACCTCAAGACCCTCTACGACCAGTACCACGGCCCGACCGTGAAGGACCAGGAGGGCCCCGCCCGATGAGCGCGACCCGGGCCATCGTGGCCAAGCAGATGGTGGAGTCGCGATGGCTCCTGGGGCTGTCGGCACTGGCCCTGTTCGGGATCAGCTGGCTGACGGTCTACATCGAGTCGCGTTTCGAGGCCAATCAACGGGCCCTCCAGGACTCGCCCGAGGCGGCCATGAGGGGCAACGGGTTCCGCATGTTCGCCCGGGCCGTCGGCGGCGATTCGGTCGATAACTCCTCGGGCGCGATGGAAGTTGCCCTCTGGTGCCATCCTTTGTTCGTCTACCCCCTGGTGATGGCCTGGGCCCTGGCCCGGGGCTCGTCGCCGGTGGCCGGCGAGCTCGATCGAGGCCGGCTGGACCTGGTCCTCTCGCGGCCGATCAGCCGGTCCGGCTATCTCGGGGCCCACGTGACGGTGGCCATCCTCGGGCTCGTGATCCTCGGCGGGGCCCTGGTCGCGGGGAACCTCGCGGCGACCCGGGCCTACCCCATCGAGGCCCCTCCGGGGCTCGTCGCGCTGAGCAAGGCCGCCGGGATCGTCTGCCTCCTCGGATTCGCCATCTACGGCTATACCCTCGCGTTCTCCGCCGCCGACCGGACCTGGTGGCGACCGGTCCTGTTCGGCCTCCTGGTGACGATCGGCGGGGGGATCGCCTCGGGAGTGGGGCAATTGCTCGCGCAGATCCAGAAGGTGGATCGCTACCGGAACCTCCGCTACGTCTCGATCTTCCACTACTTCGACCCGGTGGCGGCCCTGGTCGGGGCGAAGGAGGCGGTCACCGACACCTGGGTCTTCCTCGGAGTCGCGATGACCGGGCTGGTGGTGGCGTTCCTGATCTTCGTCCGCCGCGACCTGCCGACCTCGGGTTGAAGGTGGGCCCTGAAGACTCAGGCCCGATCGTGAGGCGGTCGCTCCAGCCCCAGGGCCCGGCACGCTTCCTCGTACACCTGATCGACCGACCCGGAGCCATCGACCCGGAAGAAGCGGTCGGGGGCGTGGGTGCGATAGTAGTCGAGGATCGGCAGGGCGTATTCGTCGTAGATCTGCTGACGGACGGCGACGACGTCCAGGGCGTCGTCCTTGCGACGTTCAAGTTTCGCGCCGTCGAGGTCGCAGGTCTCGGCGACCTTCGGCGGCTTGGCCAGGACGTGGTACGTCGCCCCGCAGACGGGACAGACCCGCCGGCCGGTCATCCTCGCCTCGGCGTCCTCCCGCGTCACGGCGATCTCGAGATACGCGCCGATCCGGAACCCCAGGCGCTCCTCGAACCCCTCCAGGAGGGGCACCTGGCCCATCGTCCGGGGGAAGCCGTCGAAGAGGAGCTTCTCGGTCCCCGGGGCCTTGAGGCTCTGCTCCAGGAGCTCGAAGATCAGCGGGTCGGGCACGAGGTTGCCGCTGGCCAGGTGGATGGCCACCCTCTGGCCCAGGAAGTCGTTCCGGCGAATCGCGGCCCGGAGGAGCTCGCCGGTGCGGACCAGCGTGTACCCGAACTCGGACCCGAGCCGCTCCGCCAGGCTGCTCTTGCCGCTTCCGGGCCGACCGAACACGACCAGATGGCTAGGGGGGGCCGCCTCTCGCAAGCGAACGCTCCTGTCCGGGCGGAGACTCGGGTGGACGAGACGGCGAACATCCTAGTCCATCCCGGGCCGAGCTCCAAGCCCGGTCGCGACGAAAAGGGTGTCAGTTCAATTTTCGCCGGCAAGCCGACCAGACGAAGCCCGGCCTCGCGAGCCGCCCTCGCCTCGCGGAAAACCCGGGATGGGCCTCGTCCCGGGCGTGATCCCCGCGCCGAGCATGATGCCCCGACTCCCGAAGGGCCTGGCCACGGAGCGTCCTGACGGCTTGACAGGCGAACCCGCTCGGAGTTCAATGTCCTTTCAAGGATGTGCCCGTAGCTCAATTGGATAGAGCGTCAGCCTCCGAAGCTGAAGGTTACAGGTTCAAGTCCTGTCGGGCATACTGGACGTAAAATCGGCCGAGTGCTCCACTTAGCTCACCCGTCTGGACGGACGGAGCGGCCCGGAAAACCCCCAGAAAGCCGGTGGTCTACCGGTTTGGAGGTCGATCCGTGCCCACTCTCCGCCTGCGGACCCCGAATTACCGCCTCCACAAGCCCAGCGGCCAGGCCGTCGTCACCTTGGACGGCCACGATTTCTACCTCGGCCGGCACGGCTCGCCCGAGGGCCGTGCGGAGTACAACGCCTGGTCGCCGAGTGGCTGGCCTCGGGCCGGCGGCTGCGGCCGTCCGGCCCCGACCCCGCGTCCGCCGGCCCGACCGTCGGCGAAGTGCTGCTCGCCTACCTTCGACATGCCGAGTCGTACTACGTCAAGAACGGGAAGGCGACTCGCGAGACGACCAACATCCAGCTGGCCCTGCGGCCGGTCCGCCGGCTGTACGGGCACACGCCGGCCCGCGACTTCGGCCCGCTGGCCCTCAAGGCGGTCCGCCAGGACATGATCGACTCGGGCCTGTGCCGCAACGAGGTCAATAAGCGGGTCGGCAAGGTCGTCCGCGCCTTCAAGTGGGCCGTCGGCGAGGAGCTGGTCCCCCCCAGCGTCCACCACGGCCTCCAGGCCGTCTCGGGGCTGAGGCGGGGCCGGGCCGACGTCCGCGAGTCCGAGCCGGTCCGCCCGGTCCCCGAGGCGTTCGTCGACGCGATCCGCTCCCACGTCGCCCGCCAGGTCTGGGCGATGGTCGAGCTCCAGCGGCTGACCGGGATGAGGCCCGGCGAGGTCGTCCTGGTGCGGGGCCGCGACCTCGACACCTCGGGCCGGGTCTGGACGTATCGGCCCGGCTCGCACAAGACCGAGCACCACGGCCGCGAGCGGGTCATCTGCCTCGGCCCGAAGGCCCAGGCCGTGCTGCGGCCGTGGCTTCGGCCGGCCCCGGAGGGACCCCTCTTCAGCCCGGCCGAGGCGGTGGCGGAGCGGAACGCGGAGAAGCGGCGGCTCCGCAAGGCCCCGCTGACGCCCTCGCAGCGGGCCCGGGCCCGGCGTCGCTCCCCGCGGAAGGCCCCCGGGGACGCCTACACGGCGGACTCGTACCGCCGGGCGATCGCCTACGGGTGCAAATGGGCCGGGGTGCCGAGGTGGCACCCGAACCGGCTCCGGCACAACGCCGCGACGGCGATCCGCTCGCGGTTCGGGCTGGAGGCCGCCCAGCTGGTCCTGGGCCACGCCAAGGCGGACGTGACCCAGGTCTACGCCGAGCGGGACCTCGCCCGGGCCGTCGCGGTCATGGCCGAATTCGGCTGAGGCCGGGCCGGCCCCCCGGTGGGGACGGCCGTCGGCCGAGGGACGGGGTGGAAGCCGCTTCCACCCCGTCGCGGCCGAATGTCGGGGCCTCATGCTTGATCTCGGGCGCGGTTCGGCCTGCCCACGCCCGGGTCGGAATTCCCACGACCACCTCCGACGAGGGGCTCACCGGGGCGTCGACCGGCCGCGGAGTGGGGGCCGCTTCCACCCGATCCCGGCGCCGCTGCTCCGGGACGCGGGGCGGAGGCCGTCGGGCCGATGCTTCTCCGAGGCACCGGCGATCGACGCCCGGCAGGGCCGGGTCCCGCGTCCGGCTTGCCATCCGTGGCCGCGGGCCCGAAGATCGGGGCGTCTCCGCGTCGCGACCGCAGGGGCGAGGAGGCGCAAGCGCATGGCGGACGAGGCGGCGGGCCATGAGGCGTTCGAGCGTGTCCTTTCGGCAAGCCTGCCTGAATCCGTTTGCCTGATCCGTTAGGCTGGCGGTCCTTGTCTGGGAGGACCGTGATGGGTACGAGCAAGCATGAGCAATTGCCGCGAGATCTGCGCGGGGGCGGAGCCGGTTTCAGTCGTGGCGGGTAACGCGGAAGGCGCGTACCCGGATTCCGCCGGCGCTTTGGGAACTGGCCGTATGGCCGGAGACGCCGCTTCCGGGTCAATCGGTGGCTGCGGGATGCGAACCGCGCCGGAGTTGCTTGAGGTAGACAACAAGCAACTGGAGGACGTCCTCCGCCGCGCCGAGCAATCGCTCGACGAGGAGGACAGCCACCTGATTCGCAGGCTCTTCGAGTCGTACACCTACGTATCCGACCTGATCAAAGATAAGAATTCATCGATTTGTCGCCTGCGGCAACTGTTCTTCGGGTCGCGCACGGAGAAGACCGAGGCGGACCACGCCGTACGGGACCCTTTCACGATTCGGGCCGCGGTACGGGACCCTTTCACGATTCGAGGGTGACAAGCGTCCAGAATAGCGAAGAGCCGCGTGCATGCTTCCGAAGGTGCGACAGTCGACCATACCGAAGCGTTCTGTGACGTGCACGCCGTGCACCAGGAGCCCACACGGGCCGGGGCCGTTGGGGAACTGGCTGGTGTACTACTCACCAGAGATCGTGCGACAATACGCCCGCCGCGGCACTGATCTCCGCGTGAATTTCGACACCGTAGCAGGTCGACCCGCTGGGACGCCGCCGTGCCCCTCGGAGTGTGCTCATGGCCGCCGACAGAATTCGCGTGCGCGACGTCTTCCGCGCAGCCGTCGAGGTCTCACCCGAAGAGCGGTCCACCTACCTGACCGATACCTGCGGCGGCGATGCCGAGCTCAGGGCAGAGGTGGATCGACTGCTGGCCGCAAACGCGGCCCCTGAGATCGCTCTTGAATCCATCACTCCTGCGGCCGCCACCGCTGCGTTCGTGCGCAGCCATTCCGCGACCGTCGTACACCCGAGTGGAATGCCCCGATCCGACGAAGGCACCTCGGACGCGTCGAGCCAGAAGGACCCGGCGGACGACGACCACGGCCCGTATGGGGCCACCGGAATGTTTGCCTCACCCGATCCGGATGCCACGACGGCACGGGAATCGGCATCCCCAGCCCCCCTCGCGGCCGAGGCGCCGACAGGCGAAGGCATCGGCACCGTCATCGCCGGGCGGTACACGCTCGTGGAAGTGATCGGCGAAGGTGGCATGGGGTCCGTCTATCTGGCGAGCCAGACCGAGCCGGTCAAGCGTCAGGTGGCGCTCAAGCTCATCAAGACGGGCATGGATTCGCGGGACGTGCTGGCCCGGTTCGACGCTGAGCGGCAGGCCCTCGCCCTGATGGACCATCCGAACATCGCGCGGATCTACGACGGCGGCGTCACTGCGGCCAGGCAGCCGTTCTTCATTATGGAACTGGTCAAGGGGCTGCCGCTCACCCAGTATTGCGACCAGCGGCGGCTCACGGTCAAGGCCCGACTGGAGTTGTTCGTCGCGGTGTGCCAGGCGGTGCAGCACGCCCACCAGAAGGGAATCATCCATCGTGATCTCAAGCCGGGAAATGTGCTGGTAACTGAGGTGGATGGGCGCGCCACGCCCAAAGTCATCGACTTCGGCGTGGCCAAAGCGACCGAGGTGAACCTGACCGACATGAGCTTCTCGGATACCGGCGCGATCGTCGGCACGCCGACGTATATGTCGCCCGAGCAGGCCGACCCCTCGTCGATGGATATCGATACACGTACCGATGTTTACGCGCTCGGCGTGATGCTTTATGAACTGCTGACGGGGACGCCACCGATCGATGCCAGGGAGTTCCGGCGGGGAGCGATCCTGGAGATGCTGCGGATGGTGCGGGAAGTCGATCCGCCGCGTCCGAGCACGAGGTTGAGCACGGCCGACGCCCTGCCGAACATCGCCGCCAACCGGAGTATCGAGCCGGGCCGCCTCGCGAAGCTGATGCGGGGCGAGCTCGACTGGGTGGTCATGAAGGCGCTCGAGAAAGATCGGAATCGCCGCTACGACACGGCCAACGGCCTCGCCCGCGACATCCAGCGCTACTTGGCCGAGGAGGTCGTCGAAGCCCGCCCTCCGAGTCGCGCCTATCGGCTCAAGAAATTCGTCCGCCGCAACCCGCTCCAGTTGGCGCTGGCGGGAACGATTGTGTTGCTCCTGCTGGGCGGCGGAGCGTTCGCTTGGTGGCAGGACCGACAAACGACCGAGCGGAGTGCGGAAACGCGGAACAGAGAACAACAGGCCAACCAGGGCGTAGACGCCGCCCTGAAACTCTTCCCGGACCTGCGTAAGCAGTTCAAGTTCGAGGCGGCGAAGAAGACGCTGGAGCAGGCCGCGGTTCTGGCCAAGGGGGCGGCGCCGGGCCGGCTCGCTGAGGTTGCGCAGGCGATCCAGGACCTCGAGTTCGTCGAGCGATTGGACGCCATTCGCTACCGCAAGTGGCTCTGGATCACGGAAGTAGGCGGGAAGGGCCACTTCAATGAGAAGATCGCCCCGCCTGCCTACCGCCAGGCGTTCGCGGAGCGCGATCTGAACCTGACGACCCTCGACCCGGACTCGGCGGCCCGGCGAATCGCGGCATCCGCGGTGAAGGCCGAATTGGTCGCCGCGGTGGACGACTGGGCCCTGTGCGAACCGGAGCGAGGCTTGCGGGATCGGTTGCTGGACGTCGCGCGTCGGGCCGACTCCGGTTCATGGACAGATCGCCTTCGCGACCCTGCCCTGTGGAGCGACAGGAATGCCGTCAAGAAACTGGAAACAGACGCCGACCTGACCCGCACTTCATCGGCATCGCTGGGTGTGCTCGCGGCGCTCGATGAAGCGCCAGGGATTGGATCCGATACCGCGGCTGACCGCAGCTCGCGCCAAATACCCGGCCGATTTCGAACTGGCTTTCCTCCTCGGCCAGCAGCACTTCGCGTCCACCGACGGACAGGGGATCGGTCCCTTCGAGGCGGCCCGCGCCTTGCGGCCCGAGAACTATGCCGTCTGGGTAAACCTCGGCAATCTGCAGGGCCGCAAGGGCCAGTTAGACGAGGCCATCGAATGCTTGAAACAGGCCATCGAGCTTGACCCGAGGCTCGCCTTGGCCCACATCGCATTGGGCGCCGTCCTCGGCGACGTCAAACGCGATTACGATGGGGCCATCGCCTGCTTTCGCAAGGCCATCGAACTCGATCCCAACCTCGCCGAGGCCCACAGCAACCTGGGCGAGGCGCTGAAACACAAAGGTATGTGGGACGAGGCCATCGCCCAGTACAAGAAGGCCCGCGAGCTTGACCCGAAGTTGGTCGCGGTCTCCGACAAACTGGCCTTTGCGCTGACAAAGAAGGGACGGTTGGACGAGGCCATCGCCAGCCTCAGGGAAGCCCTCGAGCTCGATCCGAACGACGCCCTGGCGCACTACAACCTCGGCCTCGCGCTGTCCCAGAAGGGCCAGCCCGACGAGGCCATCGCCTCATACCGGAAAGCTGTCGAACTCAATCCGAAGAACGCGGAGGCTCACACCAACCTGGGGCAATTGCTATCGGCAAGGGGCCAGATTGACGAGGCCATCGCCTGCTACAAGAAGGCGATTGCACTCGACCCGAAGCTCGCCAATGCCTACCGGAGCCTGGGCGCTGCGCTTTGTAATCGCAAGCAGGATTACGATGCGGCCATCGCGTGCTTCCGCCACGCCCTTGAGCTCGACCCGAAGGACGTTGTATCCCTCTTCAATCAGGGCGTTGCCTTCGGAAACAAAGGCCAGTTGGACTCGGCCATCGACTGTTTCAGGCAGGCCATCGCACTCGACCCGAACCACGCGGATGCCCATCTAGCTCTAGGCGCAGGATTGGTCAATCAGGGCCGGATCGCCGAGTCCCTGGCGCCCCTCAAGCGAGGCCACGAGCTGGGGTCGAACCAACCCAACCGGCGCTCTGGCTCGGCCGATTGGATTGGTCGAGCCGAGGCGTGCGCCGCGATGGAAGCGAAGCTGCCCGAGTTTCTCAACGGCCGGTTCCAGCCTCGCGACAACCAGGAACGCATCGCGTTGGCCGAGGTTTGCGCGACGAAGAAACTCCACCTTGCCGCGGCGGACCTGTTCGCCCGCGCCTTCGCCGCCGACTCGAAGCTGGCCGCCGATCTCGAGGTTGGGCATCGTTTCAGCGCGATCTGCAGCACGGTCATGGCCGCCGCCGGCAAAGGCGAAGATGCCGCCGAGCTCAATGACGAGGAACGGCGCACGCCTCCGTCATCAGGGCCTCGACTGGCTTCGCGCCGACCTTGCGCTCTGGACCAAACTCCTCGAATCTGGGCCGCCGGCGTCGCGCCAAACCGTCACGGAGAAAATGAACCATTGGAAGCAAGAGCCAAACCTTGCCTCCGTCCGCGACCCCGCGGTTTTGGCCACGCTCATGGCGGACGAGCGGAACGCGTTTACCCAGCTATGGGCGGACGTGGAGGCGGTGTCGAAAAGCGCAGAAAAATCCCAAGCGGCGTCGCCCGAAAAGGCCGCGGCGAACGCCACAGCGGCAATGCCGGAGAAGGCACCGAACGACAACGACGTCGATTTGCTCGCGGCCAAGTCGAAGGAAGCTGAACTGCATCTGAGAGCCGGAAAGCCCGAACTCGCTTTGCCGCTCCTCGTCGAAGTTTTGGCGGGCAGGAAGGCTAGACTTGGACCAGACCATGCCAACACGCTCGAAACCATGAAGCAACTCGGCGTGATCTGCTGGCGATTGCGCCAATTCGACAAATCGGTCCCACTGTTCGAAGAGCTCTCGAAACTGCAGGAGGCGAAGCACGGGCGAGACCACCCGGAAACTTTGTTGGCCTTGGCGAACCTCGGCGTGAATTACAGGGACGCCGGCCGTTTCACGGATGCAATCCCACTCCTCGAGGAAGCCCATCAGGCCGCGAAGAAACATGCCGAGTTTCAATGGGTGAGCGGGGAATTGCTCGACGCCTTCGGCAAGGCGGGTAAGACCGCCGAGTTCGCCGACTTGGCCCGGGAACGGCTGGCAGAGGCTCGCAAAGCGTTACCGAACGACAGCCCCCAACTAGCCGGTCTGCTCGCCCAACTCGGCCTGAACTTCCTCCAGCAGAAGAAATGGAGCGAGGCCGAACCGCTCCTCCGCGAGTGCCTGGCGATCAGAGAAAAAGCACAGTCCGATATGTGGTCCACGTTCAACACGCAATCGGTGCTCGGCGGCGCCTTGCTGGCCCAGAAGAAATACACCGAGGCCGAACCATTCTTGCGGAAAGGCTACGAAGGAATGAAACAGCGGGAGACGACGATGCCCCCGCAAGCCGCAACCCGTATCCCCGAGGCCCTCGACCGACTCATCGATTTCTACATCGCCACGGACAAGCCGGATGAAGTCAAGAAATGGCAAGCCGAACGTGCAAAATACCCATACGCCGCTCCGCTGAATCAACAGAAGAAGTAGTCGTTTGAGACGGGCCGACTCACGCGTAGACGATCGCTGCGGATGAGAGACGATTTCCAGGAGTTCGACAATGTCTCACGCCATGCCGAGGCCGAGCACAGC
The DNA here is from genome assembly GCA_963737655.1 of uncultured Planctomycetota bacterium. GTDB lineage: Bacteria > Planctomycetota > Planctomycetia > Isosphaerales > Isosphaeraceae > JAQGHR01. Next base: position 2,597,881 of record CAVTTN010000002.1, read on the forward strand.
ACAAGAAGCAAGGGAGCAAGCCGATGCGGTCGGTCCGCCAGTGGTTTGCAAGCTACGGTCCGATACACGCCGAACCCGCCTCGGCCGCCCGTACCAAAGTGACTTCGGACCGCCATGCCGACGCGCGGTCCAGGGTTGTCTCTAGAGCCTATCCCAGTAGGCCCATAGCCCGATAGGTGATCCAGGCACAGACGAAGTGCAACATGCCGAAGTAATTCTCCACCTTCTTCTCCCAGCGGATCAGGATCCTCCGGAACCGGTTCATCCAGCTGTGCGTCCGCTCCACCACCCGACGCCGCGCCTTGCGGCCCGCCTCCCTCTTCAACTCCTCGGCCTCCTCACCTCGGGCCCGCACATGCGCCGTGAAGCCGAACTCTTCCACCAAGCCTCTCGTGTCGTCGTAGTCGTACCCCTTGTCCATGCACATCCCCTGCGGCCGCTCCGGCGTCGGCTCGGGCCGCTCCACCGGGATGCTCTCCAGCGTCGCCTCCACCAGCCTCATGTCGTGGCGATTGGCCCCCTCGACCGTCAGGCCCACCGGTATCCCGCCGGCCTCCGTCAGCAGGCTTCGCTTCGCCCCCAGCTTCCCCCGGTCCGTCGGGTTCTTGCCGACCCGCTCGCCGCCCAGCGGGGCCTTGGTCATGGCTCCGTCCATCGCCAACCAGGACCAGTCCAGCCCCTTCAGCCCGTCGTACTCGCGGAGCCCTTCGGCCCAGAGGGTGACGAAGACCCCGGCGGCGGCCCACTCCTGGAACCGTCGATGGGCCGAGCTGCTGGAGCAGATGCCGGTGGCGTTCAGGGCGTTCCACTGGCAGCCGGTGCGGAGGACGAAGAAGATGCTGTCCATGGCCCTGCGATCCGGGATCCTGGGGTTGTGGCATCCGAGCGGATGGTCCGGGCGCGGCGGCGGCAGCGCCTCGATCCTCCGCCAGAGCGGGTCCGGGATGCGCCACTGATCGTCGGGGACGGGCGCGGCTTCGAGGCGGGCCGAGCCTTGGCCATGGGAGGGACTCCTGGGGCGATCACGAGCTCCAGGAAATCCTACGGTTACCGCCTACTGGGATAGGCTCTTAGGGCGCGGGCAAGAATAAAGTCGTCAACTTCCTCTCGGGTCATGGCTTCGATCCCCGGAGTTCCTACGCACAAGTTGACGACTTTATTCTTGCCCGCGCCCTTAGTCCCGTCCCTGAGAACGGCCCGGGACTCTTTCATCTCCCCGTTCTCGAATACTTGACGCAGCAGATCGAGGTACTGTCTCATCGCGCCGCCCCTTTTGGTTCATTCCCCACGACCGACCCTGACGAATCGGCCGCCCCTCCGCTCCAGCTCACGGACCATCCGCTCACGCTCCTCGAACTCCCGGCGATGTTGTCTGGCATCGTCTTATTTCCGCCGGGGGGCACTCCGCGTGTGCGGGCGGACGTAGGTCCCGTCCTTGCGGTAGTAGCCGCGCACGGAGACCGTCCCCCCGCTCGATGGCGAGGACGAGGGCGGCGAATACGTCCGCGGGGCCGGGGCGGACGATCGGCCATCGCCCGAAGCCGTCGGCCCGGAATACCCGCCGCCGGACGGTGCGGGGGCCGCCGCGACGGCCGGCGCAGCGCCCGGTCCGGCCGGATCGCGTCCGCCATCCCGTGCCAGGCCCGACACCAGATCCCCGACGTGGGCCGCGCGGAGGCCAACCCGGCCAGGTGGGCCAGGCGCGGGGCGGCGGCCCGAGAGGCCGCCCTCGCCAGCGCGAGGCGGGGCGGCAGCGCCACGGGCCGGACACCCTCGGGTGCTGCCTCCGGGGCCGCCTCCCAGGAGGCCGGTGCAGGGGCGTCGGCGACGGCCGTCGGGGTGGGGGTCGGGGCCGAGGAGGCGGGCATCCTCGCGGGCCACGCGGCCAGCGAGACGCCCGCCAGCAGCAGGCCCAGCACGGCACCGATCGTCTGGAACCCCTTGCGGGTCCATCGCATCTCGCTCATCACGAGCGCCTCCACCGGACGGCAGGGCTGCCCGTCCCGGTCATCCGCTCCTCGGCCTTGCGGACCTCTTCCTCGGGCACCCCGAGGGTATCGCGGAGGCCCCGGAGCATCTCGGCCTCATCGTCGGTGACCACGCCGTCGGCCAGGACGTCGGCGACCGCCGCCCGATACCGCTCCGCCTTCGCCTCGGACTCGATCGCCGAGGCCCGGACCGGCAGGACGCCGAGGAGCGAGGACAGGCGGTCGATCCGCCTCCGCTCGTCCTCGGTGATCACCCCGTCGGCCACGATCACGCCCGCGAACCGGCGGTACAGGCGCTCCGCGGCCCGGATGCAGACGCCGTCGCCGACGCCGTGCTCGGCCGCGATCCGGTCCAGGCGGAAATGGGACGCGGGGCGGGTTCGCAGCGCCTCGGCCAGCACCGAGGCGAACCGCTCGACGTCGCCGGGGTCGCGGGCGGGCCCGCGGGCCTCGACGGGGTCGGCGCGGTGAGGCGGGTCCTCCTCGGCGTCGCCCTCCTCCGTCGCCTCGGGCCAAGCCGCGAAGGCGTCGAACAGCAGGCCGAAGAACGCCCACCAGGACCCGGCCGCGAAGAGGACCATCGCCACGGCGAACGCCGGATGGCGCGGCCCGGCCCACCAGGCGAACGGGAAGCCCAGGGCCCCGCTGGCGACCAGACCCCACACGATCGGCTGGAACCACTCCGGGAACCGGTCGAGCCAACGCAGGGACACGGCCTTCTCCAGCGTGGCCCCGGCCGGCGGCGCCGCCAGGCCGATCAGCCGGCCGAGCCGGACGGCGATCGTCCAGGCGAGCCAGCCCAGGAACGCGACGGCCAGGGCCAGCGCCTTGAGGACGGCGCCGATCCCCAGGACGAGCTGCTGGATCGCGATGGCCGAGGCGAGGTCCGTCGAGCCGCTCCCGCACCGCGGGCAGCTCATCGAGAGGTCCCGGCCTCGGGGATACCAGGTGTAGGAACAGCCTCGGCACTGGTTGAGCGGGCGTCGGTTGAACCTCATCGCTCGGTCCCCGCCGAGGCGGCATCGCCTCGGGTCCTGGGGTTCGGTCACGGGGCCGGGAGTGCCGCCTCACGACGATCCGGGAGGCCCCGCCGTCGAGAACGTGTTCCCGTCGCCCGGCCAATCCTAACGCCGCCGACCGGCGCCGCCAGGCGATTGTCCGCCCGCCGAAGCGCGAAGTCCCGTGCTTTGACTGGGCACGGCGAGGGCAGGGTCAGGGAGCGATTTCGAGGTTTTTGTGCCGGCCGCCCGTCCCGATCAACCGGCGGATTTCGGAGGCCTCGTCGGGACTTACGGCGGGACCCGAGGGCCGCCCGAACTTCCCGAGGCCAGTCGGGGGACGGGCAGGGCGGCGGCGCCGGCTCGACGAACGCCCCCGCCGCGGCCGGTCCGAGGGGTGGAAGCGGCTTCCAGCGCGCACCCTCGACGCTGGCGACCCCCGGCGGGGACCGGCCGGCTCGATCCCGGGGACGTGGGACGGTTCGGGCGGCCATCGGAGGCGGCCAGGCCCGCCCCCGATGCCTCGGGCGGCCCGTGGGGCAGGCCGTGGGGCGGCCGATGGTGCGACGGAGGCGGGGCAGGGCGACCCGGCGACCCGGAGGTCGCTTCCGGGGGCGGGGCACATAGCGGGCCAGCCGGCACAGGAGCGGGCCGGCCGGCCCCGCGTCCCGGTCGTAGTATCCGATGAACCTCAACAGCCCGGTCACCTCGTAGCGCGACGGCACCCCGACGGTCTCGCCGTGCTCACGCCGGCCTCGATATTCCTCGCGGAGCAGCGACAACCTCCGGGCGGGGCTGGATTTCAGGCGATCGACCAGATCCTTCTTGACCTGCAGCATGTCGCTGCCGTTGCTATACCAGGAGACGCCCCGGACCAGCCGCGAACCAATCCAGGCGATCTCCCGGTCGGTCGTTTCGAGGGGCAGGCCGGGCCGCCAGACGCCGAGGCGCCGCTTGTACACCAGGACCGCGACCAAGGCGACGCAAAAGGCCAAGAGCTTCCGGTCGCGGACCCCTGTGCTTAGATTACGATTCTCCCCCTCGCGGCTTCGGCCGCCTCGGGCGAGGTCTGATTGGATGGATTGAAAAGTCTCCTGCGGGACTTTGATTCGGACGACGGCCTAGCGGTGGGCTTCCTTCGATCTGGCCGACTCGGCCGGCCCAATGCGGCTGTAGTCGAAGGCGGGGTTGTTGAGCGTGTCGCTGATGATCCGCTCCAGGTCGGCGGCGGCCTCCTCGGGGGTGGAAGCGACCACGCCCCGGTCACGGCCGCGGGCTTCGAGGATCGCGGCGGCTTGCGCGACGTCCTCGGGGTGGTATCGGAGGCGGAACGCGGACCCGGTCGCACCCAGTAGGCAGTTGTGGCGGGTCGCGTGCTCGACGATCCCGTATCTCGGCTGCAGTCTGTCGGCCAGCCTCTCCGGGTCGATCCGCCGGGTGCACACGAGCCTGGCCCGGGACGGCCGGCCGGGCTGGGGGGCCGCCTCGTGCCGGACGGAGGCCCCGTGTGGGACGCCGTGGGGCACCACGATAGTTGCCCGGCGGCCCCGGGGCGGGTCGCGCCGGCCCGGCTCCTCATCGGCCTTCCTCTGCATCCTCGCCAGGGAGTCGGGCAGGTCCGCGATGCCAAGGTCGAATCCCCGGATCACGCAGTAGGTGTTGCCGCTCTTGTGGAGTGAGCCGGGGCCGATGACGTAGCCCCCTAGACCCTTCAGATCCAGGCCGCGGGAGCCGCTCAGAGGCCCTTGCTTCGTCGCATGCCCGTACGCGCAGCGGAGCTGGTCCTGCGAGCCGAAGTAATAGTGGCGGCCTTCCGGGTGCCCCCCGCTTCGGACCGTCGCGGTCGACGTCAGCACGTCGGGGGCCAGCCCGCAGGAGGCCATGAGGCGGCCCAGGCTCTCGATGCCCCCTGATTTCGGATCGACGTCGAGGACAACCAGGTAGCGGCCGTCGGGCAGCGGGCCGCCAGTGCACACCAGGTAGCTGCGGAAGGGGCGGCCGTGGCAGTCTCGCTCCCACCGGCCCCGGACGACCGGCATGGAGGTGGAGGCGGACTCCTGCCAGCCCGGGGCCATCGGCCGCTTCTTATCCGTGGCGGGCAGTACGGGTAGGCCGTGCCCTGCCAGGCATCCCATCTCCGCCCACAGGGCCGGATCGACGGCCCAACCCCGGGACCGAGGTTTGCCGCCCCCTTGAGCTTCATCAGAATGCCGAATACTATTTGGTGTCACGAAGACGCTCTGACGAAGCGTAGTTGGCGCTCCTCCGGGCGTCACGCCAGCGACGACCGAGGAAACACGATGAGGCCCCGGGGATCCGCACCCCCGGGGCTTCTCGAATTTTAGGCGGTCGCCGGCTCCCACGACAGTGGCACACCCTCGCGAGCCGCAGCGCACGATCCTAGGCGACCGAGCCGCCCTGGGTCGAGACGCCCGGAGGGGCCGGCTCAAGGCGACCGGCGCGGGGTGGAAGCGGCTTCCACATCCGGCACCGCGGCTGCTCCTCCGGGACGCGGGGCGGAGGCCGTCGGGCCGCCCGGCAGGACCGGGCCCCGCGGCCGGCTTGCCATCCGTGGCCGCGGTCCCGAATAATGGGGTCGTCCCCGCGTCGCGAGGGTGGCCGAGGAGGCGCACGCCCATGGCGGACGAGGCGGCGGGCCGCGAGGCGCCCGAGCGGTCCCGATCGGCGTATGAGGTCGGCGAACGGAGGCTCGGGCGGGTGGCCCCGGGCCGCGGCGGCCGGCCCCAGCACGAGGGCCTCTGCCCGGCGCACGCCGACCGTCGCTCGCCGTGACCCACGACCACCGCGACGTGACTTGCGGCCGAGGGCGACGGGGGAAAGCCTCGTAAACCCTTGCCCAAAATCTCTTACCAGGCCGGGCCGGATTCGCAAGCGTCCTCCTACCGGAGCGGAAAATCGCGAGGAATCGCGGCATCCCGCCGTCCGACCCGGTAGTCTTCCGGTAGTCGCGGAGGTGACGTCCACGACGCGGATGGACGTCCCTGGTCATCCGGCCCGCGGTCGATCTCAGGCCCTCCGGCCGAGCGGGTCGGCCGGGTACATCCGGGGCTCGGCGTCCGTCGATTCAAGGAAAATCCCTTGCGGCCCCGCCTCACCCGCCTCAGGAGGACTCGGTCGGGATGGGTGGACGCCGCGTCCACCCCGCCGCGTCCCGGGCCTCGGTCGGGTCGTAGGAGGCCCGGCCCATCGATCCCCGTGCTCCACCCGCAGGCTTCAATCGTTCCCCGTGGGGGCATGAGGGGCGGTCCGCCCGACATTAGCGGTGGGGCGCCCGGATGGCCCTCGGCGCCCGAGGCAGGGTCGATCGGTTATTTAATCTGTAGTAGACTCCCGGTTCCTCTCTGGGAGTGTATGACACCGATGACCTACGCACCCCCCGGCAGCCTGCTCGCATTCCTCGCCGAGGTCCCCGACCCGCGGTCCCGGCACGGCCGGAGGCATCCGATGGTCGCGATGCTGGCCCACGCCTGCTGCGCCATCCTCTGCGGGTGCCGCGGCTATGCCGCCATCGCCCAGTGGGGCCGGGACCAGCCGATCGAGCTCATGCACCGCCTCGGCTACCGCCGCCGGCCCGCCTCCTTCGGCGCCTTCCAGGCCCTCTTCGCCCGCCTCCCGGCCGACGCCCTGGAGGCCGCCGTGGCCCGCTGGGCCGAGCACCTGCTGGGGCCGCGGGCCGGCCCGGGCCTGCGGGCCGTGGCGCTCGACGGCAAGTCCTCCCGCGGCAGCGGCACGGCCGCCGCCCCCGCGGTCCACCTGCTGGCGGCCCTGGACCAGCAGACCGGGTGCGTGCTGGCCCAGGCCCGCGTCCCGGCCGAGACCAACGAGCACAAGGCGGCGCTGCGGCTCCTGGAGGGGATGGTGCTGGAGGGCCGCGTGATCACCGGCGACGCGGCGTTCTGCCAGCGCGATCTGTGCCGCCAGGTGGTCGACGCCGGCGGCCACTACCTGGTCAAGGTCGACGACAACCAGCCGACCCTGAAGGCGGACATCGCGGCCGCCTTCGGGCCGGCCTTTTCCCCCCTACGGCCGGCGGAAGGCGGCCGAGCAGGCCGACGTGGCGACGGCCCTGGACAAGCACGGCGGGCGGGTCGAGCGGCGGGTGCTGCGGACGACCACGGCGCTCAACGGCTACCTGGACTGGCCGGGGGTGGCGCAGGTCGGGCTCCTGGAGCGGACGGTCGCGGCCGGGGGTGGGGTGACCGTGGAGGTCCAGTACCTGATCACCAGCGTGCCGCGCGTCAGCGCCGAGGCGGCGGCGCTCCTGGGGTGGGTGCGGGGCCACTGGGGGATCGAGAACCGGCTGCACTACGTCCGGGACGTGACGATGGGGGAGGACGCCAACCGGACCCGGAGCGGGTCGGGGCCGCAGGCGCTGGCGGCGCTGCGGAACCTGGCCGTCAGTAAGCTGCGGCTCGACGGGGTGACGAACATCGCCGCCGGCCTGCGGCGGAACGCCGCCCGCGTCCGAGACCTGCTCGCGAGCTTGTGCATCTTGAAACACTGATCGGCCCTGGCGCCCGAGGATCGCTGCTACCGCTGGCCGGTCGAATCTGATTTGATGGAGGCGGAGCCTCGCGACGGTGCGATTCGCGGTCCCCGGGAACGATCTTCGATGAGCGACCTCACGCCCAACCTGGACGAGACCACGCCCCCCGGGACGGCGCCGAGCACCTGGGCCGTCGTCGCCCCCTCCGGGACGACCGCCCCCGCCGTCCGCCTCCCCGACGACTCGCCGGAGGCCGCCGCCGGTCCTCCCGGCCCGACCGCCTCGGCGGGCCGCTACGAGATCCTCGACGAGATCGCCCGGGGCGGCATGGGCGCCGTCCTCCGCGGCCGCGACCCCGAACTCAATCGCGAGCTGGCCATCAAGGTCCTTTTGGAGCGGTTCCGCGACAATCCCGAGGTCCTCCGCCGCTTCTTCGAGGAGGCCCAGATCGGCGGCCAGTTGCAGCACCCCGGGATCGTCCCGATCTACGACCTCGGCGTGTTTCCCGACGACCGCCCGTTCTTCGCCATGAAGCTGGTGAAGGGGCGGACGCTCTCGGCGCTGCTCAAGGAGCGGTCCTCGCCGGCCGACGACCTCCCCCGGTTCGTGGGGGTCTTCCACCAGATCGCGCAGACGGTCGCCTACGCCCACTCGAAGCGGGTGATCCACCGCGATTTGAAGCCGCCGAACGTGATGGTGGGCGCCTTCGGCGAGGTCCAGGTGATGGACTGGGGCCTCGCCAAGGTGCTCGGGGGCGGAGATTCCTCGGACGTCGCCCCGGCCGAGACCGAGGCGGCCCCGAGCCTGATCGAGACGGCCCGGACCGGCTCGGAAAGCGACGCCACCTCGGCCGGTTCGAAGATGGGGACGCCCGCCTACATGGCCCCGGAGCAGGCCCGGGGCGAGGTCGATCGGACCGACGAGCGGGCCGACGTCTTCGGCCTCGGCGCGATCCTCTGCGAGGTCCTGACCGGCTCGCCCGCCTACACCGGCCGGAACGGGGCCGAGGTGATGCGCAAGGCCGAGTTCGCCGACATCTCCGACGCCCTGGCCCGGCTCGGCGCCTGCGGGGCCGACCCGGAGCTCGTCGCCCTCGCCAAAAAATGCCTGGCCCGGGAACCCGAGGACCGGCCCCGGGACGCCTCGGGCGTGGCCCTGGCGGTGGCGGATCACCTGGCGGGCGTCCAGGACCGCCTCCGCAAGGCCGAGATCGCCCGGGCCGAAGCCGCCGCGAGGGCCGTGGCGGAGCGAGCGAAGCGGAAGCTGACGGCGGCCCTGGCGGCGGCCGTCATCCTGGCCGGGGCGGTCGGCGGGGGCTCGTTCCTGGCCTTCCGGCTCGACCGTCAGGCGAAGCTCGCCGAGGCCGACCGGATCATCGGCGACGCCCTGGCCCGGGCCGAATCCGCGAGGGACGAGGCCCGCCGGTCGGGTCCCGAGGACACCAACGCCTGGCCCCGGGCCCTGAGGGCCGCCGAGGGCGCCCACGAGGCCATGACCGGCCGACCGGTGCGGGCCGATCTGGCCTCCCGGGTCGCCGCGACCCTGGCCGACGCCCAAAGGGCCGAGGCCGACCGCCGCCTGGCCGATCGCCTGGACGAGGCCCGCCTCCGCGGCGCCGCCGTCAAGAACGGAGGCTACGATGGCGACGCCAAGATCGCCGCCTACGCCGAGGCGTTCCGCGAGGCGAGCCTGTCTCCGGGGGATCGTCCGGCGGCGGAGATCGTCGCCCGGCTGTCCGGCTCGGCCGAGGCCCCGCGGATCGCCGGGGCCCTGGACGACTGGAGCCGAAACAAGACGGCCGCGCCGATCAAGACCGATCTGATCGCGGTGGCCGAGGGGATCGACCCGGCGAACAACCCGATCCGGCGGGCGATCCGCTCGAAGGACCGGATGACGCTCGCGAGGCTGACGACCGACGACGCGGCCCGCCGCCTCTCGCCGGCCGCGGCCATGGTCGTCGCCAAGGCCCTGATCGCCCTGGGGATGCATGACGAGGCGATCGGCGTGCTCTCCGCCGCTCGGGTGCGACGGCCCGGCGACTTCTGGCTGAACCAGGATCTCGGGATGGCCCTTCTCGAAGAGTCTCCCTCGCGGCCGGAGGAGGCGTCCCGTTTCCTGACGGCCGCCGCGGCGTTGCGACCGGAGAGCCCCGGCGTCCACCTGAACCTCGGTAGCGCCCTGTCCGGTTCGGGCCGCAAGTCGGAAGCGGAGAAGGAGTACCGCGAGGCCATCGCACTCGACCCGAAGTACGCCAGGGTGCACGACGGCCTCGGCATCCTCCTGTCCGGTTCGGGCCGTCTGGCGGAGGCGGAGAAGGAGTTCCGCGAGGCCATCGCACTCGACCCGAAGGACGCCAGGGTGCACGTCGGCCTCGGCGTCCTCCTGTCCGGTTCGGGCCGCAAGGCGGAGGCGGAGAAGGAGTTCCGCGAGGCCATCGCACTCGACCCGAAGCTCGCCATGCCGCATTCCAACCTCGGCCTCCTCCTGTCCGGTTCGGGCCGCCGGGCCGAGGCGGAGGAGGAGTTTCGCGGGGCGATCCGCCTCGACCCGAAGCTCGCCCCGGCGCACGCCAACCTCGGATCCCTCCTGTCCGGTTCGGGCCGTTTGGCGGAGGCGGAGAAGGCGTACCGCGAGGCCATCGCACTCGACCCGAAGCTCGCCATGCCGCATTCCAACCTCGGCGGCCTGCTGGCCGGTTCGGGCCGCCGGGCCGAGGCGGAGGAGGAGTTTCGCGAGGCCATCGCACTCGACCCGAAGCTCGCCGAGGCTCACTGCAACCTCGGGATCGCCCTGCGCGGTCAGGGTCGCCTCCGCGAGGCCCTCGAAGAGCTGAAGCGCGGCGATGAGCTGGGCTCGGCCCGGCCGGACTGGCGGTATCCTTCGGATCCGTGGGTCAAGGAGTGCGCTGCGATGGTGGCCCTGGAGGACCGGCTCCCGGCCTTGCTCCGGGGCCAGGATTCCCCGAAGGATGATGCCGAACGGCTGAAGCTCGGCCAACTCGGATACGACACCAGGCGATTTGCCGCCTCGGTGCGGTTTTGGGGCGAGGCGCTCGACCATGATCCCAGGCTCGGCGACGACCGACGAACCCTGGTCCGCTACAACGGGGCGTGCTCGGCGGCGCTGGCGGCCTCGGGGGCGGGGGTCGATGACCCGAAGCCCGATCAGGCGGCGCGGGACGCCCTGAGGGGCCGGGCCCTGGGCTGGCTCCGCGAGGATTTGAAGGCGTTAGAGGCGTTCGCCCTCTCGGCCGAGAAGGGGAACCGGGAGGTCGTGGCTCAAACGCTCGCCCACTGGAAGGGGGACGCCGACCTCGCCTCGGTCCGCGACCGCGACGCCCTGGCGAAGCTCCCGGAGGCCGAGCGGAAGGCATGGGAGGCGCTCTGGGCCGATGTCGAGACCCTTCGGGCCAAGGTCCGCCCCTGATCGCCCCGGCCCGGGGGGATCGCCGAGGGTCCCTCGCACGGTCCTGGTCGTCGGGGATCGGGAGAGTGCCCGGTGCCGAGGGCCGCATCGAGCGTCCTTCAGGGTGCGGTTCGATCCGTGGAATGGCCGGGCGACGCCACGCCTCACGATCGCGACGCCCGGACCATCCCCATGATCCCGGCCCGGATCGCCTCGGGCAGGGTCGGCCAGGCGTCCGCTGAAGGCCCGGCGAGGATGCGTCGTCACGCGAGGTCCGGGGGACCGGAGTGAACCGCGACGAGGCCCCGCCGGCCGGCCTCCTAGCCCCGCCGGACTTCGGTCCCGGGCGGGGCGAGGAGGTGCCCCTCGGGCGGGTCGTCCTCGACCCGAGGCTGTCGGCCCGCGCCGAGATCGACGAGGCCCCGGTCGAGCCCGACCCGGGTGGCGCGGTCGGCCCTGAGGGACCGCGCCTGGAAGCGGCTTCCACCCCCGGGCCGGCGGTTGTGACGGACCCGCCGAGGTTCGACGAGGAGCACCTGGCCGAGCCGCTGCCGTCCGACCGGCACGAGGGAGAGGCCCGGGAGCGGTGCCGCGGGGTCGCGCTGTTCCGGCGGTCCCGCCCGGCACCCGAGGGGTCCCGGTGATGAGGCACCCGGAGGCACGGCTCCGCGAGGGCCGGTCCCCTTCCCGCGTCGAGCCCGGGGTCAAGCGGCCTGGCCCCCGGCGTCGATGGGGCCGCTTCCGCACCGCCCTCACCGCAGCCGGGGCCGGTCTGTGGCCCGCGACGAGCACGCCGGGTCGCGGGGTGGACGCGGCGTCCGTCCGTCGGGCGTGCCCGGGTTCGAGGGGCATGCCGGGCTGGGACCGAGGCCGCGTCGCGGTCCGATGGGTTCCCGCCCGCGGGACCTCGCGGCGGGACGTCGGCCTCGACGTCCGCGAGGCCGGGGCGGCGGGCCTCGGCACGACGGTACGCGGCCAATCGCGTCCTCTGCCCGACGACGCCCGCGAGGCCCGAAGATGGGGGCCGAGGCCGGGGATCGGGGGCGATCGGACCCCGCTCGCGACCCCGGCCCGATGAGGGACTCGCACGATGAGCATCGACCAGCCCGCCGACCTCCCCCGAGCCGGCCGCCCCGAGCCGGGGCCGCACGACCTGATGACCCCGGCCCAGGCGTGCAGGCACCTGCCCCGGCGTCGCGGCGGCCGGCCGCCCCACGTCGCCACGATCTACCGCTGGATGGGTGGCTCGCGGGGCGTGAAGCTGGACTACGTCCAGGTCGGCGGTACCAGGTGCGTGACGCTGGCCGGCCTGTACCGCTTCTTCGATGAGCTCAAGGCGGCCAAGGCGGCCCGGGCCGGCGACGCCCCGGCCCCGCCGTCGAGGACGCCGTCGGCCCGGGCCCGGCGCTGGCGGCCGTCGATCGCGAGCTCGACCGGCTCGGGGTCTGACCGGGGCCCTGGACGCGGCGTCCACGCGCCAGGGCCGACTGCCCCGAGGAACAGGATCGGCCGAAATAAATAGTCCACATATCATATTTTCCCGACTTGATCAACCCCAGAGGCTCACGATCCTGGGGTCGGGGCGATGCCTCGCGGGCCGGCACCTGGCGGCGTCGCCCAGGTAAAAGGCGACGACGGCATGCCCTGGTGGCCGGCCTGGGGCGGGACCCGGCGATGAGCCGAGGAGGCCCCGCCCCGGGCCGGCCGCATGATCGCCTCGAGCGCCCCGAGCAGTGTCGCGATGCCCTCGCGGGGGTGGCGGAGCCACTCGTAGGGCTCGCCGATCTCGGGGTGGAGCGAGCCGGCACCGACGACATAGCCCCCGACGCCCTTGAGGTCCAGGCCCGGGAAGCCTTCCAGGGGCCGCCCTTCTTGCCGCCCCCGGCGGACTTGAGGAGGAGCTCCGACCGGAAGAAGAGGGGCCGTCCGTCGCGATGGCCCCCGCTCCGGGCGGTCGCGGTCCGCAGGAACTCGTCGCGGTCGATCCCGTGGAGGACCAGGAGCCGCTCCAGGCTCTCCCGACCCCCGGACCGAGGATCGATGTCGACGACGTAGAGGTAGGACCGGTCGGGCAGGGCGACGCCCGTGCGGATGCCATAGCCGGTGCAGAACGCCGGGCGGCGCCCCCACCGCCGCCCCCACTTGCCGCGGAAGCCGGCTATCGTCCGCCTGGCGTCTCGTTGCCACCCCGGCATGAGCGGCGTCTTGCCCTCGACGGGGAAGACGCTCGGGCCGTGCGCCGTGGCGTCCTCGATGGCCGACCACGGGACGGCCCTGTACCAGGCCGTCGGCCAGACGACATGCCGCGGGGCCCCCGCACCTGCTTCTGATCGGATCCCTGAGGTGCATTCGTGCTCGGCTTCATCGCGATGCCCTCGTCGAGCGAAGCCCGGACTCGAAGGTCACCCTGCCGGCGGCGAGGCGACCGAGGAGGCCGGGCGGGGTCGTGGCACCGGCCCCAAGTCGCTCCGTCATCGTCCTGTGGATTCGCGTTTTCGGCGACGGTGGCCCGGCCTCCGCTCGGCGGCCCAATCTCGCCATTTTACGTGCACTGTAGTACATTAACCAGGGCTCGGTCCTCAAGCTGCCGTGCGCCCGGGCCCGCCTCCCCGGGATCGCGAGGGTGATCGGGCCACGGCGTCGACCCTCGGCGGGGCATCGAAGGGCCCGAGGCCGCGACCGAACCGGTCCCGGGCGCTGTTCCCGCGGCGAGGCAGGAGGCCCTCCGGGGGCTTCCCGAGGCTTCGAGACCGGACGGCCGGTGTGGGCCGGGGATCGCTCCTGCGTGGAGCCGGGGCCGCCACACGCGATACTCGGAGGGATGGCCGATGCTGAGCCGACGATACGGCCGGGAGTGCCGCCGGGTGACCATGCACCGGCAGACCCGCGTGCCCCTCTCCGACGGGGCGAAGGTCCGCTTGCCGCCGGCGTGCGAGGACTGCCGGTCCCGCGACGAGCCGGCCCCGGCCCCCGAGGCGGCCCGGGGGCCGGCCGCTCCTGCCTCCTCGAGGGGAGGACCGTGAGCCTCGCCGGCCCGCCGATCGGGCCGCGTGGCCGGCCTCGGGCGTGGCCGCATCTCGGGCCGGCGGCGCCGGATCGGCCTCCTCGCCGACGGCCGCCGTCGTGCGGACGAGCGTCGACGGCCCGTGCGGGCGGGGCCCCGGGCCGCCGGACGCGGCGAGTCCCTCGCTCGCCCGACGCCGCCCGCCCCCCGGCCGGACGGGCCGTGGCGTGCCCTACGCGTCAACGGGTCCGGTGATAGCCGTTGCCGCGGCAGTGTCCGCAGGGCTTCCCGTCCTTGAGCGTGGTCCCGTCGCAGCCCAGGCACAGCTTCCACTGCATCGGCCCGGGCCGCTCGACGAACGACCGGATCGCGACGGCCTCGGGCGTGTCCCAGCCCGACTGCCCCTTCTTGACCAGGGCGGACAGGTCCTTGAGGGTCTGGGCCATGGTCGGCAGGGCACGGGCCCGCCGGTACAGCAGGGCGGCCATTTGATAATTCTCCCGGGCCTGGCCCCTGAGCTTCGGGAGCAGGGGCAGCTCGGCCAGGTATTGCTCGTCGGACTTCTCGTCGTCCCGGACCACCACGGGGGCGGCCGGAGGGGACGCCGCTCCGACCTCCTCGGGGGTCGGGCCCGACGGGTCGATCGAGGCCTCGGGCCGCGGCTCCCGCGACCCGGCCGCAAGCCCCGGGGCCCGGCGGGGCGGGGGCCTCAGCGCCGCCTCGGGGCGGCCGCCCGCCCCCTCGAGCTGCTGGCGGACCTGGTTCACCAGCGTGTGCCCGACCCCGAGGTGGCGGGCGATCCGCCGATTCGACCACCCCGCCCACTCCGGGTCGGCGAGCAGGGTCAGGACCGCCTTGCGGAGGTCGGCGGAGGTCCGCCGCCGGCCCGACCGGTCGTGGGCGGCGTTGGCCGCGAGGCCGAAGAGCAGGGCCTCCCGCCTTCCCCCCGGCCGGAGCGTCGCCGCGATCGATGGCCGGCCCAGCCTCCGGGCCGCGGCGACCCGGTGGAAGCCGTCGGCCAGCCAGGCCCGGCCGTCGGCGTCGAAGAAAGCGGCGACCGGGGGGAAGGCGTCGCCTTGCCGCATGGCCTCGGCGTAGTTCTCCACCAGCCCGTCGTCCACCTCGGCCCGGGCCGACATCCCCGGGTCGAGGACCAGCCTGCCGAGGGCCACCTCCCGGTCCTGACCCGGCCCGAAGTCCGGCGGGGCGTCGGGGTCCGCCGCCTCCACGCCCCCTCCCGGGACCGCCTCGCCCTCGAACACCGGACCTCCGTCTTTGGTCGCGACACCTCGTCGCATCGCCTGCTCTCCCGGTTCGGAGGACCCCCGAGGCCGGCCCGCCGTGGTGACGGTCCAGTACGCCGTGGTCGGGGCCCTCGCGACCGGACGCATGCTCGCCGATCGGGACGATGCGCGGCAGTGGACGGCCGGCGGATGGGGCGGCCGGGACGCCCCCCGAGGCCCCGCGGGGCGGAAGCCGCTTCCGGGGACCGGGGCCGCGACGGTCGGAGGTGGGCGGTCGGTCTCGGCGTGGGGCCCCGGCCGTAGGGGCCAAGCCACGCCCCCCGGGCACGCCGGCGGGACGGCCGGCCGGCGGGCGAGGCCGGGGCCGGGGCCGACGAGACGGGCCGGGGCCGGGGCCGGGGCCGGGGGACGTCACCCCCCCGCCCGGCCGGGCGGGGCGGGTCGGAGGTCGTCCGCGGCCCGGGGGCCGTGCCGAGACGCGGCGGGGCCGGGATCGTCGAAGCCCCCCGCCTCGGGTCGACAGCGACGACCGAACCGGCCGCCGAGCGGCGAGGCCCGCCCGGGCGGGGTCGGTCCCGAGGCACGCCCGAGTGGGAGGTCGGGCGGCGGCGAGGCGGTGGGTCCCCAGGTCGGTGGCGAACGATCCGTCTGTCCCTGAGGATCGACTAACGCTCACCATGGAGGGGATCATCCTCCGAATCGGAGGGAATCTGTCCTCCCAATGAACGTTTCGGGGTCTCTTGGGAGGGCTTCTCGCGGCGACCCCTGAGGAGGCGGGCGGCCACCGCGGCGGCCACCGCCTGGCCGGCGGGCGTCAGCGACCAGGTCGTCTCCCCGCCCTCGCGGCGGAACTCCAGCAGGCCGCCCTCGCGGAGGCGGTCCCGGGCGTCGCGGAGGGTCTTGGGCCGGTGGCCGGCCGCCCCGGCGCGGTCCTGGACCTCCCGGCTCGGCAGGGGGCGGCGGGCCAGCACGCCGAGGATCCAGTCCCCCGCCGCCGCGGTCTTCGGCGGCCTGGGCGGCGCCCCCGCGCCAGGTACCTCTCCGGGTCGATCGTCACGCGGGCCTTGCCCATCGACAGGGCCTTGAGATTTCGGGGCGAGTGCTCCTCGAGCCATCGGGGCGGGCCCGCCGCGGCGGCCCGGGCCGCCATCGCCTCGAGCAGCGCCCGGGGCCGGCCGGGGCCGAGGCCGGGGGGCAGGCCGTCGAGCCAGTCGGCGACGTCGGCCTTCTCCGCCGGGGGAGGGAATGCCGGGTCGATGCCCGCCATGGCGTCGAGGTCGACGATGGTCACCGCGGCAGGCCGGGGGTTCGGTCGGCGGGCCTTGGCGACGACCGCCGCGGCCCACCGCCGCCCGGCCCTGTCGTGGTCGGGCACCACGACGACCCGCCTGCCGGCCAGGGGCTGCAGGGTGGTCCGGCCGACGGCGTCGGCCCCGAAGGCGGGCGTCGTCGCGACCAGGCCGATCGCCCGGAGTCGGTCGGCGCACTGCTCGCCCTCGCAGACCCAGACCTCGTCGGCGGCCAGGACCTCGGGCAGGCCGTAGAGCGGGAGGCGCGCCCCGTTGGGCTGCTCGAGGGCCCATCGGCCGTCGGGGCGGCGGACGGCGGTCCGGAACTGCTTGGGGCCACCGTCGCGGGGGCGGAACCGGAGCACGGCGAAGTGCGGCGTGCCGTCGCGGCGGCGGTAGGGGTACGTCGCGACGTGGTCCCAGGGGCGGGTCCGCAGGACGTAGGCGAGGGCGTCCTCCAGGGTCGCGTTCAGCCGCCTACCCCGCCCGTGCGGCCCCGGGCGCGTCGAAGGCCGGGCGTCGGCCCATCGCGGCAGAGGCAGGCCGATCGCCGCGGCGACGTCCTCTCGCGGGCAGCCGGCGCGGCAACGGCAGGTCACGCCGCGGTGGTCGTGGGTCACGGCGAGCGAGGGGCGACGGTCGGCGTGCGCCGGGCAGGTGCCCTCGTACTGGGGCCGGCCGCCGCGGCCCGGGGCCGCCGGCCGGAGCCTCCGGTCGCCGACCTCGTACGCCGATCGGGACCGCTCGAACGCCTCGCGGCCCGCCGCCTCGTCCGCCATGGGCGTGCGCCTCCTCGCCCCCCCTCGCGACGCGGGGACGACCCCATTCTTCGGGACCGCGGCCCCGGGACGGCAAGCCGGACGCGTAGCCTCTCTTCCTGCCGGACGGCGACCTCCGCGGGGGCGCCGAGGATCGGCGAGCCGACCGCCTCCGCCCTGCGTACCGGAGGGGCCGTGCCGGGATCGGGGTGGACGCGGCGTCCACGCCCGGGGAGGCTACACGTCATCGATCTCGGCGTCGCTCTCCAGTGGGTGGTACCCGGCCGGGGGCGTGGCGTCGTCCTCGTCGGGGCCCTCGCCGAGGGTGATGATGTAGCCGGCCGGGCCGGCCTCGGTGATGTCCTCGGCCCGGCTCATGGCTTCCTCAGACGCGAGGCCCATCCCTTGCCTCAGGGATTCGCCTTCGCCGGCAGCTTATCCACATCACTCCACAACGCCTTCCACTCCGCTCGCTCGGCGTCCGGCAGCCTGGAGAGGCCGGCCTCGTCGCGGACGCCGGAGAGGTCGGCGTCCTTCTTCCACCGGCCGAGTTTCTGCAAGATGACGGCCCGATTCTTCCCGGGATCGGCCTCCAGGGACCGCGACCACGCCGCCAGGTCCTCGCGGAGCCAGCCCAGGGCCTTCGCCCGCAGGGCCGCGCGGGCGGCCTCGTCGGGCTTCGGCTCGTCCTTGCCCTCGCCGCACCCGGCCAGCGACGCGGCGCAGGCGGTGTTGTAGCGATGCCCGCCCTGGCGGTCGTCGCCGAGTCTTCGGGTCAGCGGATAGCGCCTCGCTCCGGAGCCGTGTGGCCCCGGCATGCCGGCCCTGATCGTAGGCCATCTGGGCCAGGACCAGCCCCTCGGCGGCATCCTTCGGCCGATCCGTCCCGGCCAGGACGCCCCGAAGCTGGCCCGCCAGCGCCACCAGCCGCTCGGCGTCGCGGACCCACTGATCCGACGGGTAGGACCATCCCTTCTGCTTCGAGCCGAGCTCGTGGCCGAGTCGGAGCTCGGCGAGCGACTCGATGTATTCGCCGCGACTTCGAAGGAGATGCCCCAGGTTGCCGTGCGCGTCGGCGTACTTGGGGTCGATGCGGATGGCGTCGCGGTAGGCCGCCTCCGCCTGCGACGCGCGGCCCTGGGGGAGGAGGGCGTTCCCGAGGTTGTAGTGCGCCATGGCGTGCTTGGGGTCGAGCCGGATGGCCTCGCGATACTCCACCTCCGCCTCCTCCAAGCTGCCCCGGGCGCGGAGCTTGGCCCCGAGGCAGACATGCGCAGTGGCGTTCTTGGCGTCGAGGCGGATGGCCTCGCGGCCCTACTGGTCGATCAGGAAGGCCCCGCCGCCGACGACGGTCGCCACCATGAGCGAGGCCGCGGCGCCGATCGTCATTCGCAGGCGGGCGCGGTCGGCCCGGGCCTTGGTACGTTCGGCCTCGGCTTTGGTCCGCTCGACCTCGGCCCGGGCGTCGGCCTCGACCCGGGCGATCTCGGCGGCGCGGAGCCGGGCCTGGACGGCCGCCAGGTGCGAGGCGATCGCTTCGGCGACCTCGGAGGCGTCGGTGGGGCGGTCGATCGGCTCCCGGGAGAGGCAACGATTGGCCAGGGCGATCAGGTCGGGGTCGGCCCCGCTCCGGTCGAGCCGGTCTCGGGCGTCGTCGAGGTCGGCGAACTCGGCCTTGCGGAAGGTCTCGGCGTGGTTTCGGCCGACGTAGGCGGGCTTGCCGGTCAGGATCTCGCAGAGGATGGCTCCGAGGCTGAAGACGTCGGAGGGCTTGCCCATCCGCTCGACCTCGCCGCGGGCCTGCTCCGGCGGCATGAACGACGGCGTGCCCATCCGCGAGCCGGCGGAGGTCTCGGCGGCGTCGGAGCCGTCGCGGCCGGAATCGATCACGCTGACGAGCGATTCCGTGTCGATGTGAGGCGCCGGCTCGGTCGTCCCGCCGGTGGTGAAGACCTTGGCGAGGCCCCAGTCCATCACCTGGACCTCGCCGAAGGCGCCAACCATGATGTTCGGCGGCTTCAGGTCGCGGTGGATCACCCGCTTCGAGTGGGCATAGGCGACCGTCTGCGCGATCTGGTGGAAGATCCCCACGAACCGGGGGAAGTCGTCGGCCGGCGAGGGCCGCTCCTTCAGGAGGGCCGTGAGGGTCCGGCCCTTCACGAGCTTCATGGCGAAGAACGGGCGGTCGTCGGGGAAGACGCCGATGTCGTGGATCGGGACGATCCCCGGGTGCTGCAACTGGCCGCCAATTTGAGCCTCCTCGAAGAACCGGCGGAGGATGTCGGGGCGGTCGCGGTGCCTCTCCAGGAGGACCTTGAAGGCCAGGTCCCGATTCAGCTCCAGGTCCCGGCCCTTCAGGGCCGCGCCCATCCCGCCGCGAGCGATCTCGCCGAGGATCTGGTATCGGCCGGCGGAGGCGGTGGGGTCGGGCCCTTCGGCTCCGGGTTCGGAGCCGTTCTCCCCGAGGTGGACGCTCGGAGGCTCCACCCCGGAGGGCGCGACGGTGTCCAGAGTCCGCGGGTCGTCGGTGAGGGAACGAAGGTCTCGGGCCACGGGTTGCTGTCGGGCATGAGGGCGGCCTCCCCGGCGTCCTTGAGATCACGTCGTCGTGAACCATCCGATGGACGGATCAGATTATCGGGGGCGGTGTCGCGGGTCCAGCCCACCCGACGGAGTCGGCGGCCCTCCGGGCTCGGGCGAGAGTCGGAAAAGGGGACGTTGTAGAATGCCATGAAGTTAGTGGTTATTTCTTTATCGCGAAGAGGAGCAAATGCTCTTCCAGCATGATGTTGAGCTCCTCGGGGCCGTGGCGTGCGAGCGGACCCAGGGCGCCCTGGAGCACCCACAGCCCCGCCAGCATCCCGCCGGTCGTGACCGGCACACCCCTCTTGGTCTGCCGGCCGCTCAGCCGCATCAGCAGCGCCTTGAACCCCTCCGACTCCGCGTCGCGCCGCCGCCCCAGCGCCAGATCGACGCGCAGGCGGCCAGCGCGATCAGCTTCTTCTTCAGGACCCGCCCGCCGTCGCGCTGCAGCCGGCCCTCCAATTGCCAGCCGGCCGACTTGAGCAGCTTGTGCAGGCCCTCGATCCGCCACCGGAAGTCGGACCACCGGGCGACGGCCGCGGCGTCGCCAAGCTCGGCCGGCGCGTTGCTCAGCAGCAGCCAGCGGGCCAGCACGCGGCCCTCGAGGTCGCGGACCTCGGCCACCACCGGTCATCGCAGAACCGGTACGGTTTCTGGGCGAAGGAGGCCGGTCGCATGCCGGCGACCGAGGCCCCCGACCCCGGCGCGGTCGCGCAGCCGGCCTTGCCGAACCCCTTGACCAGGACGGCGTAAGACCGCTGGAGCCGGACCTCCAGGCGGGTCGGAAGGAGATCATGCGATCTCTTTTACCACCACCGCCGGACTTGAGTAGAGACCAATGCCGAGGGGCCGAGGTCGCCCGCTCATCCCGTGGGCACGGGTCCGCAGTCCGCGCAGGGCCGCCGATGCGCCCCCCGGGGGGCCTGACACAACGTGTCCGGCCTCGACGCTAGGATTGGCCCGGGGCGACGAATCGGGCGGCGATCACCGCCCTCCACTGGATCGGCGGATGAGGACTTGTCATGCTGGGCCGGCCCGAACCGACGACCCGCCGGGGCCCCGCGACGATGCCGCGAGACGAGACCTGCCTGCGCCGCCAGTGGGCGCTGCTCCGCGCCCTGTCGGCCGCAAGGACCGGCCTGACCCTCCGCGAGATGGCCGCCGAGCTCGGCGTGACCGAGCGGACGATCCGCCGCGACCTCGACGTCTTCCGCGACGTCGGATTCCCCCTGGAGGAGCAGGTCGGCGACTTCGGCCGCAAGGCCTGGAGGGTCCGGCCGGGCGTCGGCCCCCCGCTGGCGTTCACCTTCGACGAGGCGGTCGCGCTGCACCTCGGCCGCAGGCTGCTGGAGCCCCTGGCCGGCACCTTCTTCGGGGACGCCTCCCTTAACGCGTTCCGGAAGATCCGCGCCGCCCTGGGCACCGAGGCCCTCCGCTACGTCGATCGCTTCGCGGGCACCTTCTACCAGGCCGGCGTCGGCCTCGGCGACTACAGGGCCAAGGCCGAGCTGATCGACGCCCTGGTCGTCGCCGCCGAGGACTCGCGCGAGGCCCGGATCGTCTACCGCTCCGAGGGCGAGGCCGGGGCGTCGCCGCGTGAGGTCCGGCCCTTCGGCGTGGTGTACCACCGCGGGGCGCTGTACCTGGTCGCCGAGGACGCGGCCCAGGGGCGGATCAAGCACTACAAGATCGACCGGGTCGAGGAGGCCGAGGCCCTGGGCCGGAGGTTCGAGCGGCCCGAGGGCTTCGACCTGGCCGAACACATGGCCGCGGCCTTCGGCGTCTATCGGAACGGGGAGCCGACGGCGGTGAAGGTCCGCTTCGGGCCGGCGGCGGCGCGGTACGTCCGCGAGGCCCGCTGGCACGAGAGCCAGGCCCTGACGGACCTGCCCGACGGCGGGGTCCTGGCCGAGTTCACCGTCTCCGGGACCGAGGCGATCAAGCGCTGGGTCCTCGGCTTCGGCGCCAAGGCCGTCGTCGTCGAGCCAGACGCCCTGAGGAGAGAAATCCAGCAGGAACTGGAGGAGACCCTTTCGGCCTACAGGGGCCCCGAATGCAGCAGCGCAACGCGAAGAGCCGCATCTCCGGTCGGCGACCGGCACCAACGCTGACCAGGCTCGTCCCTGGTTGGGCCATCGTCCTGGGCCTCCCGACTGAAGGGGGCGAACGCCCGGAGGCGTCGTGGTCAGGTGAAAGAGCGGGCCTTGCGACGACCTCGCTTTTCTGCTCAACGCCGATACGGCGTCTTCTGTCGAGTCGGGAGTCGGCCCAGGACGGCCGGATACGGATTTTGCCAGAGGGCTGGTTGTCAGTCGAGCCTCCTCAGCCGATAGTAATGGCGGAGGTTCGAGCCTACCTCGCTTTTCGTTGGGAGACTAGAGATGTCGGGACCAATTCCGATCGACTGGACGCCGGGGTCGCCCTTCATGCGGCTGCTCCAGGGCCTCACGGCTCGTTTCTCGAGCCGATGGGGGCCGGACGATCCATGGGAGGCGCTCTCCGACGTGTGGCTGGGGATACGGCGGGCCTTCGACGGGCAGGGGTTCGTGGATCCGTGTAGCGGCCTCCTTCGGACGGTCGTGGCGCGAGGGGTCATCAATCACTTCCGAAGTCGCGGAGTCAGGCCGCCCCGTCAACTTGCCTTCTCCTCGTTGGAGGCCCCTGAGGCTTTGCAGGTCGCCTCGGGCCATCGGGCGCCCGTCGAGGAGGTGATCGCCCGCGAAGGACGTCGCCTGATCGAGGCCCGGATCTCTGGGATGCCCCCCGCCAGGGCCGAGGCCGTCCGATCCCGCCTGGGGTATCCGGGGGCCCCGAGCCCTCGGAACTGGCCCAGATGCAGGGCAAGACCCGCCAGAGCGTGTACAAGCAGGCCGAGAAGGGCCTCTCGGACCTCCAACACTTCGCCGAGAGTTATTGCCTCGATCCGCGCCCCCAGGCGACGCCGCGATGAGGCGGAGGGAAAGACCATGCCGACGATCGATCTTTCATTGGCCCTCCGGGGGGATACGATCCCCCTGGACTATGGGTATCCCCTCCTCTCGGCCCTGGCGAGGATCGTCCCCCAGATCCACGGGGACCGCAGGATCGGCGTCCACGGAGTCCGGGGCATCCGGCACTCGCCCCAGCGGCTGACGCTCGTGCGCCAGTCGCGATTGCGGCTGAGGATGCCGTCGGAGGAGATCCCGACCTACCTGGCCCTGGTCGGGGCCGAGATCGACCTGGACGGCTCCAGGTTATGGATCGGGCTCCCGGGGGCCGTCCGCGGCCCGGGGGGAGAGCGTGGGGCCCCGGTGGAGGCCATCCGGGTCGAGCCGCTCCGGCCCTCGGCGGACCTGTCCTCCCGGCTGGTCACGATCGGCCACTACCGCGAGCCGGGGCCGTTCGAGGAGGGCCTGAGACGGCAACTGGCCTCCCTGGGCGTCACCGCCGAGCCGAGCTTCCTCCCCTCGACCGACCCGAAGGGACGGGGCGGGCCCGAGAGGCGAGTCGTCCGGATCAAGGGGCGGAAGATCGTCGGCTTCCCGATCCGGATCTCGGGGCTGACGGCTCAAGAGTCCATTCTTGTTCAGGAAAATGGGCTTGGATCGAGGAGGAGGATGGGCTGCGGCTTATTCGTCCCGACCCCGTCGCGATTAGCGACCGGGGCCCTTCCCCCGACCCCCTCCGAGGAGTGAGCGATGACGACCGAAGGCCCCCTGCTCGCCAAGTCCCCCCCGAAGGGCGGCGGCCCGCCCCCCCACGAGATCACCCTGATCGGCCATACGGAATGCGTCCTCCACGCCGTCGATGCGATCTTCGGCGAGAGGGGCCGTCCGACGCCGCTGGCCCGGTCCTGGCTCCGCTTCTTCGGGATCGCCGAGGACCAATTCGATCGATTCCGCCGCCACCTCCGGGTCTCCGCCGCGGCCCATGATTGGGGGAAGGCGAACGACGGCTTTGGCGCGATGATCCGCAAGGAAGGGCAGCAGTCCGTCCGCCACGAGCACCTGAGCGGCTACCTCCTGGCCGACCTGCTCGCCGACCCCGGCGTCTCCGCCTGGCTGGAGGGCGCCGGGATCGATGGCCGGATCGTCCTCGCGGCGGTCCTCGGGCACCACGCGAAGGCGGCGAAGGCGGGGCGCGACCACGAGGTCGGCCAGTGGTCCGGCATCGCCGACTCGTTCCGGGTCCGCTCCGATCACACCGACTTCGACGCGATCTGGCGGCTGATCCAGGACGAGGTGGGGACTTCGGCGCCGGCGGGCCCGACGTTCCCGGGACGCCTGAAGCAGGCGCCCGCCTTCGAGCGGTTCAAGAGGCTCCACGCGACGCTCGGGGCCGAGCAGAAGCGCCTCCGAGAGAATCCCCAGGCCATGCGCTGGGTCGCGGCCGTCCGCGCCGGCCTGATCGCGGCCGATTCGGTCGGCTCGGCGTCCGTCCGCATGGAGGACCACGAGAAGGACCCGGGCCGGAGGATCGGCCGGTTCGTCGGCGAGTGCTTCGCGAAGGCCCTGACCGCCGAGGAGGTCTGGGGCAAGGTCGTCGTTGAGCGGGTAGGGAGCCTCAGGGCGAACCGGCGGTGGGACGACTCGAAGGGCGAGCGGGTCCGCCGCCTCGCCGGGTTCCACAAGTTCCAGGCGGGGATCGCGGTCCAGGGCCCTCGCGTCCTGATGACGGCGGCCTGCGGCTCGGGCAAGACGCTGGCGGCCTGGGTCTGGATTGTCGAGCAGTTGGAGAGGCGCGAGAGAAGGGATTCGCACGTCTCGCGTCCTCTTCCTCTACCCGACGCGGGCCACGGCCACCGAGGGCTTCCGCGACTACGTCTCGTGGGCGCCCGAGGACGACGCCGGCCTCCTCAGCGGGACCGCCGCCTACGAACTGAAGGACATCTTCGGCACGCCCGACGACTCCGCCTCGAAAGACCCCCGGCGCGGCCGGAACTACCAATCGGAGTCGCGGCTCTTCGCCCTCGGCCACTGGAAGAAGCGGATCTTCTCGGCGACGGCCGACCAGTTCTTCCCGTTCCTCCAGTTCGAATACGGGCCGCTCTGCCTCCTGCCGCTGCTGGCCGAGTCGATCGTCGTCGTCGACGAGGTCCACTCGTTCGACCGCTCGATGTTCTCCACCCTCAGGCGGTTCCTCCGCGAGTTCCCCGCCGTCCCGGTCCTCTGCATGACGGCCACGCTCTCGAAGATCCGGAGGGGCGAGCTCCTCGACCCGGCCATCGGCGGCCTGACCGCCTACCCCAGGGAGATGCCGATCGACCTCGAAGAGGACGCCACCCACCCCCGCTATCGCGTCGAGTGGATCGACCGCGAGGGGGCGGGACCCCTCGCCCGCGACGAGCTCGCCGCCGGCCGCCGCGTCCTCTGGGTCTCCAACCGCGTGGCCGACTGCCAGGACGCCTACGAGGCCGCCCGCGACCCCGACGAGGTCCATTCCGATTCGGATTCGATCCGGCGATTCTGCTACCACAGCCGCTACAGGCTCAAGGACCGCAAGGACCGTCATCGCGAGCTGGTCGAAGCGTTCCAGGACTCGGCCCGGGGAACGGCGGAAGGGCCGGGAGTCTTCGGCTCGACGACGCAGGTTTGCGAGATGTCCTTGGATTTGGATGCCCAAGTCCTGATCACGTCTCTCGCCCCGATCGCCTCCCTGATTCAACGAATGGGAAGGTGTAATCGTGATTCTAAGAGGATGAAATCGGAGGGGCTCATCGGCCGGGTCTACGTGATCCGGCCCGAGCCCGGGAAGGAACTCCCTTACGAAAAAGAGGAGCTGGAGGCGGCCGAGCGGTTCGTGGACGCGATCGTCGGCCTGCGGGGTCCCGAACAGGCGATTTCGCAGCAGAAGTTGGAGGACCTCTACCGCAAATTCGATCCCAGCCAGGAGGAACCCGAGTTGCTGAGCCCCTTCCTCGACTCCGGACCCTACGCCGCCGCGAAGGAGGCGTCGTTCCGCGACATCGAGGCGCATACCGTCCCGTGCCTCCTGGACGACGACCTGAAGCACAAGGTCATCCCCATCCTCCAGGCCCATGACCCGGCCGAGCGGATCATCGACGGCTTCGTCGTGCCGGTCCCGAGGCGATTCGCGACCGAGCCGAAGCCCGAGGCAACCTGGTTCCCTCGCTGGCTCTCCGTGGCGAGGATGTCGGCCTACGACGAGGCGATCGGCTTCGACGAACGGAAGATCGCCCCGGGCGGCGGGGGTGACGCATGAGCAAGGCCAAGGGCAAGGCACCGGCCGTCGAGTCGATCTCCCTGACCTTCGACCTCCACGACCTCCCCACCGCCCAGCACCGCGCGGGCCTGGCGGGCCTGATCTTCCAGGTCGATGCGATGGTTGCGTCGAAACGGCCCGGGGCGAGGACGCCGAAGCTCGGGCCGGTCACCGCGACCTCGGCGACCATCACATTCACGCCCGAGTCGATGAGTGGCGTCTTCGACGAGCTGTACGCGGCGAAGACCGTCGAGGCGAAGTCGGCGACGAAGTGGCCGGGAGACGCCGTTCTGAAGGAGGAGAAGATCGTCGAGAAACCGAACCCGAAGACGGGGAAGATGGAGAAGCACAAGGTCTTCATCTACGACGTCGTCCAGCCCCAGGCCCCGGCGCTGGCGGCCCACCTCGGCGACGGCCGCGAGGGGTGGCTCGACCTGTGGAGGCAGATGATCTGGGCGATCCCCCGGGGCGGCAACAACGTCCGGTCGCGGGCCCCGTTCCTGGAGTTCGCCGAGCGAGGGACGTGCGGCGAAGGGGCGGCGACGTGGGAATCGCTCCGGAAATCCGACCCGGCGTCGCCTCGCATCGAGCCGATCTCCGGCGCCCTGATGCTCGGGGCCCAGGCGGTCAACGCCGAAGGGGTCCCCTTCGCGGGACGGGTCGATCAGAACCTCCTGCTCCACTTCTGGCAGGTGGTCGTCCATACGTTCGTCCCCCAGGTCGTCAGCAAGAAAGACGGCACGGTCGAGCGGGCCGGCTACTCGCTGGCCATCCCCGACGTGGCCGACCTCCTGGAATTCCGCGCCGAATTCCCCGAGATCCTCCAGTCGCTCGCCGCGGACACCCCCGGCCACACGCCGTCGAAGGCCCGGCTCGACCTCCCTCAGCAAGCGGGCCTGGAGGTCCTCCGAATGGCCCGACGCCGGGCGATGGCCGCCGCCAGGGCCGGAGTGCCGGGCGGGACTCCCGAGGCGGTGGAGTCGGCGGCCATCGCCTCGGCCGACCTGCACGAGGCGCGGCGCCTCGCCGGCCGACACGCGGGGCCTTCGCCCGGTCGGAAGGCGGCGCGGCGGCTTCTCTCCGAAGGGGCCGTCGGCCTCTGGACCCAGAGCGTCCGCGCCGTCGAGACGTATCACATGCTCAAGCTCGGGAACAACGTGAAGCTCCTCGCGTTCGCTCGGGTCGCCGATCGCGCGGGCCTCGTCGATAAGTACGAGGGCATCGTCGAGAACTTCAAGAACCCGCTGTTCCGGGCCGCCCGCTGCCGGGCCCTGATCGAGGATCGCCCCTGGCATTGGGGGATGTCCGAGCTGTTCGCCGAGTACCCGCACCCGTTCTTCCTCGAAGGGGACGAGACGCCGAAGTACCTGCCCGGCTTCGGCCGCGACGTCGGCCGACTCTTCGGGGCCTATGAGAAGGAGATCCGCGACGTGAAGCCGGCCGAGATGGACAGCGACGAGCGGCTCAAGCGGCTCGGCACCATCATCCGCAACATGATGGTCAGCTACGTCAACCGCAAGGCGGCGAAGAAGCTCGGCCTCGACTACGACGACTTCAGGGTCGAGGTGGTCGACGGCCGGAAGCGGAAGGTCGCGCCCGACCCCGAGAAGTTCCGCGAGAAACAGAGGCTCGTCTGCGACGACGCCTTCCTCCAGATCCGGTCCCGCCACGACGAGGCCTTCCGCGACTTCTTCACCGACTCGATCCTCTCGGTCCCCCACTACTTCGACGCGAAGGCCGGGGACCTCCCGTTCCTCATCCCGATCCTGATGACGCCCCCGGCCCGCGACCCCGTCGGCAACGCCCCCCTGAGCCGGGACGACATCCGGACCCTCGCGATGCTCGCCCTCTCCGCCCATTCGTCCAACGTCCGCAAGCGCGACCCCAGGAACGGAGACAACGCCCAGTGAACCTCTTCGCCACCGTCCTGACCTACCCCGCCCCCTCGGCCAACTACCGCGGCGAGAGCGAGGAGAACCGCTCGGTGATCCAGAAGATCACCTACGGCCGGTTCGAGTACCCGATCATCTCGCCCGAGGCCATGCGCAACGCCCTCCGCGAGACCCTGAGCGCGCTACGGCCTCCCCAGCAACCGCGAGCGGCTCCGCGACGAGGACCAACTCGCCGTCCGGTTCGCCGACTACCCCGACCCGTCCCGGTATCGTCGACGACTTCTTCTTCGGCTACCTCGTCGCCGACCGCAAGAAGGTCGGCGAGGCGATGAAGAAGGCGGGCCGAGACATCTCGAAGTTCCAGTACAAGCGCGACTCGATCCTCCGGATGAACCTGGCCAGGGGCCTCGAGCCCTACCGGAACAGCGTCGTCTTCACCCAGTCGCCCCTGACGAAGACTTCCAAGGACGGGCCGGACTGGCAGAACTCCACCTCGTCGGCCCTCCTCCACCGCGAGACGGCCCTCACCGCCTTCCAGTACCCGCTGGCGCTGAACCTCGACGACTGCAAGCCGGCCATCCCGACTGGACGAAGGCCCTGCTGAAGGCCGTCGGCGAGCTGAACGACGTCGCCGGCAACCACGCCCGCAGCTACTTCGAGATGGCCCCGGCGAGCCTCGTCGTCCGCCTGACGAACCAACTGGTCGCCGGCTACGACACCTACGGATTCGACGCGGAGGGGGACTTCCCCGAGGTGATCGAGGGCATCCTCCGCGATCAGCCCGACTACCCGGGCCGCCGAGTTCTTCATCGCCGGCAAGATCGTCAAGGGGATGGCGGAGGACAGGCGGGCGAGGCTCGCAGACAAGGGCGTCACGCTCGAACGCGACCCGCGCCTCCTGCTCCAGGCCGTCGGCGACCGGGCCTTCCCGGCGAAGGGGAAGAGGCCATGATCCGGCTCCGCGTGGAGGCCCCCTTCGCCGCCTTCCGGCCGTTTGCCGCGGGCTGGTATCGGCCGACGGCGGCCTTCCTGGCCCACTCGGCCGCCTACGGCCTGGCGATGAACCTCGCCGGGGTCGAGACCCGGCGCGACGACGGGGTCTCGGACATGACCGTCACCCGGTTCGGCCTGCCCCGGGCCCGGGTCGCCGTCGGGGCCGACCCGGCCCGGCCCCTGCCGGCGGTGCAGACGGTCTTCCAGCAGCTCCACAACTACCCCGTCGGGGCCTCGGGCAAGGAGAGGAAGGAGGACGCGAAGGGGAACAAGTACAACATCACCCCCGTCCGCCGCGAGTTCCTCTCCGACGTCCGCGCCGTCGTCGCCCTCGACTTCCTCGACGACCCCGAGGAGATCGAGGCCCGCGTCCTCGAAGGGCTGCGCGGGGACCTCCTCGCTCGGGGACGCGGTACGGCCTGCCCTTCCTCGGCGACAACGCGTTCCTGATCGACCGGATCGCGATCGTCGACGAGACGACCCCGGCCCGCTGGTACTGCCGCCCCGACGCCGACGCCGGGGCCGTCGAGGGTTCCACGCGACTGACGACGTGGATCGACCGTCGCGACATGTCGAGGACCCGGTCCGACGTCTACGCCCCGGCGCCCGACGCGACCGCCGCCGTGCCCGAATCGGCCTGGGCGTCGATCGACCCCCCCGCCGATCCGGCGACCCCCGAGCCGAAGGCCCGCAAGAAAGGGTGAGATCCGCCATGATCGCGACGGCACAAGACCCGCCCCTGCGGGTCATATCGCTCCACGACCTGGGTTATTGCCATCGGCTGTTCTACCTGGCCGAGGTCGAGGGACTCCAGGCCCCCAACGCCGCCATATACGCTGGGAGGGAGCTCCACGCCTCGCTCGCGGCCGACGAGGACGGCGAGCGGACCCAGTTCGAGCTGGCCGATCCTGCCCTGGGCCTCGTCGGCAAGGTCGATGCCGTCCGCCGCCGTGATGGCTCGCTCGTTCCGTATGAGCACAAGCGCGGCAAGGCCCGGCGGGCCGACGACCGGACCCCCGAGGCGTGGCCGTCGGACCGCCTCCAGGTCGTCGCCTACGCCGCCCTGATCGAGTCGGCCACCGGCCAGGCCGTCCCCGAGGGCCGCGTCCGCTACCATGCCGACGGCGTGACCGTCCGCGTCCCCGTCGACGAGGCCGCCCGTGCCGACCTGGCCGGGGCGATCGCCACCGCCCGACGCCTCCGCGAGTCCACCGAGCGGCCCCCGGTCGCCGAGAACGAACGCCTGTGCGTCCGCTGCTCGCTCGCCCCGGTCTGCCTGCCCGAGGAGGTCCGCCAGGCCGAGAGGCCCGACCACCAGCCCGTCCGCCTCTACCCGCCCGACCGCGACGGCGCCAGCCTCCACGTCGTCACGCCCGGCGCGAAGGT
This sequence comes from uncultured Planctomycetota bacterium, assembly GCA_963737655.1. Lineage (GTDB taxonomy): Bacteria > Planctomycetota > Planctomycetia > Isosphaerales > Isosphaeraceae > JAQGHR01. The sequence goes on from CAVTTN010000002.1 coordinate 2,628,129, forward strand.
CGGCCGCTCGGGCGATACCCTCGTCGTGACTCCCCCCGACGGCGACCCGCCCACGAAGCACGCCATCCGCGAGGTCGACTCACTCCTGCTCCACGGCTTCGCCCAGGCCACGACCCAGGCGCTGCAGCTCTGCGCCGAGAGGGGCGTGCCGGTCCACTGGGTCTCGGCCTCGGGCCACCACTCGGCCAGCCTCACGGCGTCGGCCGGGCAGGTCCAGCGGCGGCTCCGCCAGTACCGCGCCCTGGCCGACGAGGCGACCTGCCTCCGCCTGGCCAGGGCCCTGGCGCTCGGCAAGGTCGAGGGCCAGCACCGCTACCTCCTCCGCGCCTCCCGGGGCGACGAGGCCCTCCGCGAGGCGATGGCCCCGGACCTCGTCCCGATCCGAAACGCCCTGGCCTCGATCGCCGGGGCCGCCGACCGCGACTCCCTCCGGGGGCTGGAAGGCTCGGCCGCCGTCGGCTACTTCCGCGGCCTCGCCCGGCTCCTGGCCCCCTCGGTCCCGGAGGACCTCCGCTACTCGACCCGGACCCGCCGCCCCCCTCTGGACCGCTTCAATGCACTCCTGGGGTTCGGCTATGGCCTTCTGCACACGGCCGTGATGAGGGCCATCCTCGCGTCGGGACTTGAGCCGTCGCTCGGGTTCTTCCACACGCCCCGGAGCGCCGCCTACCCGCTGGTGCTCGACCTCATGGAGCTGTTCCGCGTGCCCCTCTGGGACATGGTCCAGGTCGGCTCGCTGAACCGGGGGCAGTGGGACCCCGACGCCGACTTCGTCGCCACGAAGGCCAAGGTCTGGCTCTCCGACGCCGGCCGGAAGAAGGCCATCGGCCTGTTCGAGGCGAGGCTCGACGAGTCGTGGAAGCACCCGGTCGTCGGCTACTCGCTGTCGTACGCGAGGGCGATCGAGCTGGAGGCGAGGCTCCTGGAGAAGGAGTGGAGCGGAGAGCCGGGCCTGTTCGCCCGGATGCGGCTCCGCTGAGGGGCCGAGGGAGGCCGCCGAGATGAACGACGCGAAATGGTGGCTCGTGTCCTACGACGTCCACGACCCGGGCCGCCTGAAGCGATGCGCCGGGGTGCTGGAGGGCTCGGGCCAGAGGATGCAGCACTCGGTCTTCCGCTGCTGGATGACCCCGGCGCAGATGCACCGGCTGAGGTGGGAGTTGACGGGGGTCCTGGAACCCGAGGACGAGGTCCTGATCATCCCGCTGTGCCCGAGGTGCGTGGCCGGGATGGAGACGACGCACTCGGCGAAGAACGCCCCCGACTGGCCCGAGGCCCCGGAGGGCTACCGGATCGTCTGAGGGCCGTCCGGGCCGATCACGTACCGGTGGGCGCGCCGGTGGCGACCCGGCCCCCGGCCCGGTAAGCTACGGCAGACCCGGCACTTGCGGCTCATTCTCAATGAGGACGATGGATGAACGATCGGAAGAGCAAGGGCAGCCACCGCTTGCGTCCAGCCGAGCGCCCGGGCGAGCGATCCTCCCGACCCGAGCGTCACCCTCGGGGAGATGCTTGAAAGGCAAGGACCGTTCCCCCATAATCGCAAGGAGTTACGAGCGGGCCGTGACCCCGACGACGAAGCCTTCGGGCTTTGAGCAGCCCTGACCGACCAGTTCGCGGCCGACGTCGCGAAGGTGACCCCGACGACGAAGCCTTCGGGCTTTGAGCAGATCGACCCGCTGTCGGCCCGGCTCTGGGACTCGAGTGACCCCGACGACGAAGCCTTCGGGCTTTGAGCAGACATCCTCTGGCAGGGGGCCGCGCTGACGACCGACCTGTGACCCCGACGACGAAGCCTTCGGGCTTTGAGCAGCATCCGTTCGAATCGGTCTCGGCGGCGGCGTTGCCGGTGACCCCGACGACGAAGCCTTCGGGCTTTGAGCAGTCCCGACCGTCGCCGAGCTGCTCGGGACCAGCGCGTGACCCCGACGACGAAGCCTTCGGGCTTTGAGCAGCGAAGTCCACCGACAGCTCCAATTACGATCCCGCCGTGACCCCGACGACGAAGCCTTCGGGCTTTGAGCAGCCGACCTGGCCGCGCTCGACGCGGCGCCCCGGCGCGTGACCCCGACGACGAAGCCTTCGGGCTTTGAGCAGAGCTTGCCCACCGGCAGCGTGATCGGCTTGCCGCCGTGACCCCGACGACGAAGCCTTCGGGCTTTGAGCAGATCTTGTAGGCCAGGCCGGTCGGCTCCTGGGCGGGTGACCCCGACGACGAAGCCTTCGGGCTTTGAGCAGCTCTCGCTACTCTGGATGTCCCGGGCGCGATGGTGTGACCCCGACGACGAAGCCTTCGGGCTTTGAGCAGCCATGCAGAAGCTGAGGGCCGGCCTCGCCGGCGAGTGACCCCGACGACGAAGCCTTCGGGCTTTGAGCAGACACGCAAACCGGGACTTCCGTGCTCAGCGGCGACCGTGACCCCGACGACGAAGCCTTCGGGCTTTGAGCAGCCGCCGCCCTGGTGCTCGCCCGCGCGGCCTGGGAGCTGTGACCCCGACGACGAAGCCTTCGGGCTTTGAGCAGCCATCCTGGAGGCCATCGCGCTGCGGGTATCCCACCGTGACCCCGACGACGAAGCCTTCGGGCTTTGAGCAGCGGAAGCCCTGACGCGGCCCGTCCGGCGCTGGGGGTCGTGACCCCGACGACGAAGCCTTCGGGCTTTGAGCAGATCGAGTCCGAGGTCTGCCCGGCCGCCGACGCCTTCGTGACCCCGACGACGAAGCCTTCGGGCTTTGAGCAGAAGCCTACGCGACGGCCGAGGCGAAGGAGGCCCGGGTGACCCCGACGACGAAGCCTTCGGGCTTTGAGCAGCCCAGCGAATTGGGGGGCAGCCCGCTGGAGACCTGGTGACCCCGACGACGAAGCCTTCGGGCTTTGAGCAGCCCTGGCCGCCGACCTCTCGCCTCCAGCTCCGGCGTGACCCCGACGACGAAGCCTTCGGGCTTTGAGCAGTCCTTAAGGCCGGGAGCGATCTCAATGAGACCCTGGTGACCCCGACGACGAAGCCTTCGGGCTTTGAGCAGTCGCCCCCTACGCGCTGATCTTCCTCCGGCCGTCCGGTGACCCCGACGACGAAGCCTTCGGGCTTTGAGCAGAGTTGCCGTTGTGCGTGATGAGGACCACGCTCGGGTGACCCCGACGACGAAGCCTTCGGGCTTTGAGCAGATCTCGCCCTCGTCCTCCAGCGCCTGGAGCGACCGTGACCCCGACGACGAAGCCTTCGGGCTTTGAGCAGAACCAGCGGGCCGTCGCCCAGCTCTCGGCCGCCGGCGTGACCCCGACGACGAAGCCTTCGGGCTTTGAGCAGTCCTCGCGCCGGAGGAAGAGCGCCTCGTCCCGCCTCGTGACCCCGACGACGAAGCCTTCGGGCTTTGAGCAGCGACGAAGGACGGCCAGGCAGGCGGCGATCGCCCGAGTGACCCCGACGACGAAGCCTTCGGGCTTTGAGCAGATCAGCCGGGCGGTGTGGCCGACGGGGCCCTCGGGTGTGACCCCGACGACGAAGCCTTCGGGCTTTGAGCAGAATGCCCGGATCGTCGGCGCGTCGCTGGGCACCGACGGTGACCCCGACGACGAAGCCTTCGGGCTTTGAGCAGTGTACGAGCAGGGCCTCGTCCTCCAGAACCTCTGGGTGACCCCGACGACGAAGCCTTCGGGCTTTGAGCAGATGGATCGCTCGGTCGGGACCGCCTCGTCCACCGGGGTGACCCCGACGACGAAGCCTTCGGGCTTTGAGCAGCATCCGGCCCGGTGTCCCGCCCGCTGTTCAGGAGAGTGACCCCGACGACGAAGCCTTCGGGCTTTGAGCAGATCTCGGACGTCCCAACCGGCTGACCCTGGCGACGTGACCCCGACGACGAAGCCTTCGGGCTTTGAGCAGATCCTCGGCGACGGCTCGGGCGCCACGGCGTTCGCCAGTGACCCCGACGACGAAGCCTTCGGGCTTTGAGCAGCCGTCTGGGTCGGCGTGGCCCCGGCCCCGGGCACCTCGTGACCCCGACGACGAAGCCTTCGGGCTTTGAGCAGGCCACGATCAGGACGAGGGCCGTGACGTCGCGGGTGTGACCCCGACGACGAAGCCTTCGGGCTTTGAGCAGTCTGGGAGGATCGCCTCGACCTCGATCCCCCGAGGGTGACCCCGACGACGAAGCCTTCGGGCTTTGAGCAGCTGAAGGTGGTGGACGTGACGGCCCCGATCAGGAAGTGACCCCGACGACGAAGCCTTCGGGCTTTGAGCAGCCGGGTACGACGCGATCCCCGAGGCGCTGCAGGCGTGACCCCGACGACGAAGCCTTCGGGCTTTGAGCAGTCGGCACGGACGGCTCGGAGATCGTCGCGGCCGGGCCGTGACCCCGACGACGAAGCCTTCGGGCTTTGAGCAGCCGTTCGGCCGATGGACGACCCTCGGGACGCCCTTCGTGACCCCGACGACGAAGCCTTCGGGCTTTGAGCAGATCCTCGTCGGGAACCGGCGAAGGCTCGGGCCGTGCGTGACCCCGACGACGAAGCCTTCGGGCTTTGAGCAGACCTCACGGGCTACGAGTCCGGGGGCCACGTCGTCGTGACCCCGACGACGAAGCCTTCGGGCTTTGAGCAGATCATGAACCAGCGCGACTCCGGCGTCTCGAATGAGTGACCCCGACGACGAAGCCTTCGGGCTTTGAGCAGTCGAGGAGCCATAAGTCGCGATGATCCGCCGGGTCGTGACCCCGACGACGAAGCCTTCGGGCTTTGAGCAGGACATCTTCAAGGAAAAGGACCGGACCGGCGAGCAGAGTGACCCCGACGACGAAGCCTTCGGGCTTTGAGCAGTGATGGCGCAAGTCATCGACGCCGCGGCCCTGTTCGTGACCCCGACGACGAAGCCTTCGGGCTTTGAGCAGGGGATGTTCACGTTCACGGTCTGGCCGAAGGTGCCCTGTGACCCCGACGACGAAGCCTTCGGGCTTTGAGCAGATGAATCCACCAACACGCTCGGCATCCGGCTGGAGTGACCCCGACGACGAAGCCTTCGGGCTTTGAGCAGTCGTAGGAGACCGGCGAGCCCCGCCCGCTCCAGGCGTGACCCCGACGACGAAGCCTTCGGGCTTTGAGCAGCTGCGCGGGGGGAAGTGAAGTGAAGCGATCGCTCGTGTGACCCCGACGACGAAGCCTTCGGGCTTTGAGCAGCCTCGTTCATGGCGACGGGAGCCAACGGCATCGTCCCGTGACCCCGACGACGAAGCCTTCGGGCTTTGAGCAGCAGCACGAAGCCGCTCGGGCGTTGGGCCTCTCGCAATGTGACCCCGACGACGAAGCCTTCGGGCTTTGAGCAGCCACCTACGAGGCCACCCCGCGCCGGATCGGCTTTGTGACCCCGACGACGAAGCCTTCGGGCTTTGAGCAGTGGTAATCCGAGTCGGGGATCGCCGCGAGGTCCGCGTGACCCCGACGACGAAGCCTTCGGGCTTTGAGCAGACCGCGAAGGGAGGCTCCATGCCGTGGGTGCGTAAGCGGCGTGACCCCGACGACGAAGCCTTCGGGCTTTGAGCAGGCCTGATCTACGAGACGGTGCGCGACCTGTGCTGTCGTGACCCCGACGACGAAGCCTTCGGGCTTTGAGCAGCAGACCATCGGGCCCCCGAACCCGAGCGACCGGGCGGTGACCCCGACGACGAAGCCTTCGGGCTTTGAGCAGTTTAAGGGCAATGGCAAGGAGGAACGCAAGCTGGTGTGACCCCGACGACGAAGCCTTCGGGCTTTGAGCAGCGGAAGGCCGCGGAGTGGCTGAGGCGCAAGCTCGCCGTGACCCCGACGACGAAGCCTTCGGGCTTTGAGCAGCCCAGGAGGATCGACAGGTCACCCTCTTGACCGGGTGACCCCGACGACGAAGCCTTCGGGCTTTGAGCAGCATCGAAGGCGAGCGATCTCAAGATGCGTGTAAATGTGACCCCGACGACGAAGCCTTCGGGCTTTGAGCAGACCTCGGCCGCCCACGGGTTCTCGGTCGGGCAGGCGGGTGACCCCGACGACGAAGCCTTCGGGCTTTGAGCAGCCGCGCGGAACCTCCGGGCGATGAGGCACGCGCGATGTGACCCCGACGACGAAGCCTTCGGGCTTTGAGCAGGTGAACGTGTTGCGGGCCATGGGGCACCTCGGGGGAGTGACCCCGACGACGAAGCCTTCGGGCTTTGAGCAGTAATTGCTGGAGTCGCAGGAGTCGGCCATGCCCTTGTGACCCCGACGACGAAGCCTTCGGGCTTTGAGCAGCTGAGGCGAACAGGGGCAGCGGCCCGGGAGGCGTGTGTGACCCCGACGACGAAGCCTTCGGGCTTTGAGCAGCCGAGCGGGCCGAGGCCGCCGCCTTCCTCGGCCTGTGACCCCGACGACGAAGCCTTCGGGCTTTGAGCAGAACTCCTGGGGGACGCGGGGCCGGGGCGGCGGCTGGCGTGACCCCGACGACGAAGCCTTCGGGCTTTGAGCAGCCGTAGCCGTACTCGTCCTTGCACCACTGGAGGAGTGACCCCGACGACGAAGCCTTCGGGCTTTGAGCAGTTGACCTTGCCCGACGGGAACGGCGCCGCCGGGTCCGTGACCCCGACGACGAAGCCTTCGGGCTTTGAGCAGTGGAGACCTGGAAGGAGACGCGGCGGGTGATCGAGTGACCCCGACGACGAAGCCTTCGGGCTTTGAGCAGACGCATGACGGGCTGTGGAACCGTTATAGCAGCAGTGACCCCGACGACGAAGCCTTCGGGCTTTGAGCAGCTTCAGGCGTTTGGGGAGGGGTTCTCCGCCGGGGGTGACCCCGACGACGAAGCCTTCGGGCTTTGAGCAGTCTTCCGCACCGGCACGAACGGCCCGGCGATCGAGTGACCCCGACGACGAAGCCTTCGGGCTTTGAGCAGCCCTCAGCCCTGCGTGATGGCGACGGATACGTTCGGTGACCCCGACGACGAAGCCTTCGGGCTTTGAGCAGTGTTCATGGCCGGCAAGCCAGGGGAAGCGGCGGAGAGTGACCCCGACGACGAAGCCTTCGGGCTTTGAGCAGGAGTCGCCGACCTCCATAGCGCCGACGGAGACGCCCGTGACCCCGACGACGAAGCCTTCGGGCTTTGAGCAGCACGTCAGGACACCTCCACGATGCGCATGTCGGCGGGTGACCCCGACGACGAAGCCTTCGGGCTTTGAGCAGTCCTTGACCAGCGCGACCATCGCGCCGAGCGACCGTGACCCCGACGACGAAGCCTTCGGGCCTTGAGCAGCTCTGGGCCACCTGGCTCCCGCTGGAGCCGGAGGGTGACCCCGACGACGAAGCCTTCGGGCTTTGAGCAGAGTCGAACACATCCCCTTCGCCGGGGACGTGGCGACGTGACCCCGACGACGAAGCCTTCGGGCTTTGAGCAGAACGGACAGGAGCCCCGCGCCGGACCCTCGTCTCGTGTGACCCCGACGACGAAGCCTTCGGGCTTTGAGCAGTCGGGGTGTGTCGAGATGGGCACCACCCGCCGGAATTGTGACCCCGACGACGAAGCCTTCGGGCTTTGAGCAGCTCACGACCCTCCCCGGGAACCCGCTGCGCCGCCTGGTGACCCCGACGACGAAGCCTTCGGGCTTTGAGCAGGCCCTCGACAAGGTCCGCACTTTCCGCGACTTCAAGCATCTGAGCCGCTGAGAAGCGGCACGCAGACGAGGGCCGGCCCGACCGGGACGATGGCGGTTACCACGCCAGCCGATCATCCCAGGCGGAGCCGGCCCCCGATGATATCCTCGCATCCGCTCGCCGCCCCGTGCCAGTGGTTCGCGCGATTGGCCGGGGCCCTCGATCGCCGATCCGCGCCCCGGCTCGCCCTCCTGTTCCTCGGCGCCGTCCTGGCCCGGGGGCGGCGGACCGTCACCAGCTGGATCAGGGCGGCGAGGCTCGGCCCCCAGTTCCGCCCCTGCTACACGGCCGTCGCGGCGGCCGGCAAGAAGGCCGACGCCGTCGCCGCTCGCCTGGCCCTCGCGGTCGTCGGGCCGCTGGTCGCCGATGCCTCGCGGCTGACCCTCGCCCTGGACGACACCCCGACCCCGCGCCACGGGCCGCACGTCCGGGGGCCGGCGTCCACCACAACCCCACCCCCGGGCCGGCTGGGTCGCCGTACCTCTACGGCCATGTCTTCGTCGTCCTGGGGCTCCTCGTCGCCCACCCGGCCTGGGGCGCGATCGCCCTGCCACTGCTGGCCCGGATGCATGTCCGCAAGGTGGACCTCGCCGGCATCGACCCGAGGCACCGGCCCGCGTTCCGGACCAAGTTGGAGCTGGCCGTCGAGCTGCCGCGATGGGCGAGGGCGTGGCTCGGGCCGCTCGGCAAGCCATTCTGGGTGGTCGCCGACGGGGCCTATGCCAAGGCGAGCTTCCTCAAGCCGGCGATCGGCCTGGGGATGACGGTCGTCAGCCGGCTCCGCAAGGACGCCGCGTTGCGGACGGTGCCCGGCCCGCGACCGCCGGGGCGTCGCGGCCGCCCTCGGAAGTACGGCGAGGGCGTCATCGACCTGGCCAAGCGGGGCGGCCAGCGGCGGGGCTGGCGTCGCGAATTGCTGGGCGAGGAGATTGGTGCGACTCTACGCCCGGGGGCGACCGAGGCGGAAATTCAGGCCACAGCTGAGAGGCTGCTCAGCCTGGCTGCATGACATGCATGGTCCCTCGGAAAGTGCAGGACCCGGCCATGGGGCCCAAATCTCCGACCCACGCACGCAACGGTCGCGGGCCGGCCGGATCGCTGGCGGCATTCGCCTGCCCCGACCCCGACTGCCCGCTGTTCAACCGCTTCGACGCCGGCAACCTCTCGGTCGTCGAGTACACAGGCAAGCACAAGGACATCCGCCGCCTGTACTGCTCGGCCTGCAAGCGCCGGTTCAGCGAGCGGCAGGGGACGCTCCTGCGGTACTCGAAGCTCCCCGAGGAGGCCGTCGTCCGCATCGTCAAGTGCCTGGGGCACGGCTGCTCGGTCGAGGCGACCGCCGACATCTGCGACGTCGACCCCTGCACCGTCGGCCGCATCCTCGAGCAGGCCGGCCGCCGCGCCGAGGACTTCCACAGGCTCCAGCTCGACCGACTGGAAGCGGCCCCCGAGGCGGTCCAGCTCGACGAGCCGCACGGCCGGGTCAGCCCCGAGCCGGCGAAAGAGGGGGCGCCGATCGGCTCCTCGCCGCGAACCGACCGAGGCCGGGGACGCGGCGGGGTGGCCGCCGCGGCCACCCATCCCGACCGGGTCCTCCTGACGAGGAGCCTCGGGGTCGTCCCTCTACTCGACGAACGCCGAGCCCAGGAGGTCCCTGGCCGACCCTCTCGGCCGGCGGGCCCGAGGCCGACCGCGTACAGAAGTACCGGGACATCCATCCACGGCGTGGACGCGGCGTCCACGTCTACCGGATGACTACCGGATCAGCCGGCCGGATACCGCGATTCCCCGCGTTTTCTTGAGCCGGTAGGCGAGGGCTTGCAAGAAATCGTCCCGGGCGTAAAATGAGGCCGGGCTGGGACTTCTATCGGCTTTCCCCCGGCCCCGTGGGTCGCCTCCGAAGCTGAAGGTTACAGGTTCAAGTCCTGTCGGGCATACTGCGACGCAAACCCCTGGGAGACCGGGGGTTTCTTTTTGCGCCGAGGGGCCAAACCGTAACCCTTCGGAGTGCCTCCGTCGTTCTACGAAGTCGTTTTACGGTCCGCAGATGGCTCGAATCGAGCCTCTTGTCGGACCGAATGGTTGGCTTATTTGAAAAATGAAAAAAGAACGTTATATTTGACGCGCGATCCGTGGGAAGGCGCGGACTCCGAACCCCTTCGTCGCGGAAGGGCGGCCCGGCGTCGGGTGGCCGTGCGGTTCGTCCCCGGACCTCCTCGGCCCGTCCGTCTTCCGGCGCCGGCCTGCCGAAGACGGATTGTCCTCCTCCCCAACGGAGCCCATCGGGCATGCGGCACGCAAGGAGAGGACGACGGCGAGCCGACCTCGGCCGGTCCCTGGCCGCCTCTTCCTCCGACCCGATGGGCCCCGGCCTGGCCGGGGCGTCCGTGCCCCTGGGCGAGGCTTTGGAAGAGAGGCTCTTGCTCAGCGGGCCCGACGGCGGTGCCCCCGGGACGACGTTCACCGTCACCACGACGGCCGATTCCGGGCCCGGCTCGCTCCGCCAGGCGATCCTCGACGCCGACGGCAACCCCGGGCTCGATCGGATCGCCTTCGCGATCGGGACCGGCCCGCAGACCATCCGGCCGTCATCCCCATTGCCGGTGATCGTGGATCCGGTCCTCCTGGACGCCCGGACCCAGCCGGGTTTCTCGGGATCGCCCTCGATCGAGATCCGGGGAGACGCCGCCGGGTCGGGGGCCGACGGGCTCCAGGTCCGATCGGGTGGGAGCGCCGTCCTGGGGATCTCGATCGACGGTTTCGACGGGGCGGGCATCGAGCTCGACGCCGGGGGCCAGGACCTCATCCAGGGGGACCGGATCGGGCAGGACCCCGAGTTCTCCGGGTCCGTGGGGAACCGCGAGGGGCTCCTGGTCGTCGGATCGGCCGGGAACACGATCGGAGGGGCCGGGGGGACGTTGACCGACGTGATCTCGGGCAACCGGGGGGACGGCGTCCACCTCGTCGGCCCGCTGAGCTCGGGGAATTGGATCGGCGGCGACTTCATCGGGGTCGATCCGACCGGGGCGAACTACGACGGCAATTTCAGCAGCGGGGTGTTCCTGGACGGGGCCGGCGGCAACACGATCTCGGGCGTCCTGCCGGTCCAGGGCGCCACCCCGGGCGTGGCGACCCCGGGCGAGACGGTGATCTCGGGCAACCTGAACGACGGGGTCCGGATCGCCGGGGCCTCGGCGGCGAGCAACGTGATCTCGGGGGCCCTGATCGGGCTGAACGCGGGGGGGACGGCCCCGATCAGCAACGGCTTCTCGGGCGTGGCGATCCTCGACGCGCCGGGGACGATCGTCGGCGGGCCGTCCGGGGCGAGCGGGGACGTGATCTCCGGCAACGGGCTGATCTACCTCAACTCCGCCTCCGACCCGATGTCGGCCTCGGGCGTCCTGGTCTCCGGCGCCGGCTCCTCGGGCACCCGGATCCAGAGCGACCGGATCGGCACCACGGCCGACGGCCGGCTCGACGCCGGGAACCTCGGCGACGGCGTCCGGATCGAAGGGGCGGGGAGCGTCACGGTCCGGGGGGACGTGATCTCGGCCAACGGGTTGGCGACCGTCGGCCAGACGGCCGGGGTCCACGTCCTGGGCGCCGGGGCGACCGGGAACCTGATCGCCGGGGACCTCATCGGGACGGACTTCGCCGGCATCGACGCCCTGGGGAACAAGCAGGACGGCGTCCTGATCGAGCTCGGGGCCTCGGGCAATACCGTCGGCGGAATCACGGAGGCGGACCGCGACGTGATCTCGGGGAACGACCAGCCGGTCTCCGCGATCCTCTCGACCGGGCCGTTCGGCTATGCCTCGGCGGGCGTCCACCTGGCGCTCGGCGCGGCCGGGAACCTCGTCGTCGGCAACTTCATCGGCCTGGACGTCGGGGGGATCGAGGCCGTCGCCAACCGTCAAGACGGGGTCCTGATCAGCTCGGGCGCCTCGGGCAACACGATCGGCGGCACCCACGTCGGGGCGGGCGACGCGATCTCGGGCAACGCCTTCAATGGCGTCCAGGTCGTCGATTCGACGTCCTCCGGGAACGTGATCCTCGGCGACCGGATCGGCACCGATCCCTCCGGCGAGTTCTCGGCGAGGGCCACCGGCAACCTCGGCAACGGCAACGAGGGGGTCTGGATCGTCGACGCCCCGGGCACGACCATCGGCGGCCCGGGCTCCGGCGCGGCCGACGTGATCTCGGGCAACGGAGGCGCCGGCGTCCTGATCGGCGACCCCTCCGACCGGCCGCCCACCTCGGACGCCTCCGGGGCGGTGATCCAGGGGAACCTCATCGGCGTGGACGTCCTTTCCGCGAATCGCTTGCCGAATGCCCTGGGCGGCGTCTACATCGCGAACCTCCAGGGCGATGCCTCGGCCCCCTCGGTCCAGGTCTTCCAGGACGTGATCTCGGGCAACAACGGCGACGGCGTCTTCGTCTCGGATTCGTCCGGCGTCCTGTTCCTGGGCGACCGGGTCGGGACCGACTCGAGCGGGACCGTCCCCCTCCAGAACGCGGGCTACGGGGTGATCCTCGACGAGTCCTCGGCCGTGACTCTCGGCGGGACGGCCGCCGGGGACGCCAACGTGCTCTCGGCGAACCTCCTGGCCGGGGTCGCCCTGGTCGGCTCCTCCGGGAACCGGATCCAGGGCAACTTCATCGGGACCGACCCGGCCGGGGCCCTGGACCTCGGCAACCACGACGACGGCGTGATCCTCTCGCTCGGGTCGGACGACAACACCCTCGGCGGCGACGCCCCGGGGGCCGGCAACGTGATCGTGGCGAACGTCGGCTCGGGGGTCCTGATCCAGGGGGCCGACGACGACCTCGTCGCCGGCAACTTCCTCGGGACCCGGGACCTCGGGAACCACGTCGATGGCGTCAACATCATCGACTCCGCCGGGATCGCCGTCTCGTCCGGCAACGTGATCGTCGCCAACGGGGCCAACGGCGTGGAGATCGTCGGCTTCTCGGCGAGAAACCTCGTCCAGGGCGATCGGATCGGCATCGATCTCGACGACCGGCAGGACGCCAACGGCGGCGACGGCGTGAAGGTCGTCGGGACGTCGGGCAACACGATCGGCGGGACGTCCCCGGCGACGGGATCGCCCTCGGGCAACCTGATCTCGGGCAACGGGTCGTCGGGCGTCCACCTGATGTCCGGCGCCTCGGCCAACCTCGTCGCGACGAACTTCCTCGGGCTGGACAGCTCCGGGGCGATCGCGGTCCCGAACCGGCAGACCGGCGTCGAGATCGACGATTCGGGCGGGAACACGATCGGGGGGTCGTCGGCGGGGTCGCGGAACGTGATCTCGGGCAACCGCGGGGCCGGCGTCCTGACCTCCGGGTCGCCCAAGGACGGGCCCGGCAACCTGATCGCCGGCAATTTCCTCGGGACCGACGCCTCGGGGCCCGCCCCCTCGGCAACGGCCTGGACGGCGTCCAGATCGTCGATTCTCCGGGCAATACCGTCGGCGGGGCCTCGGCCGGGCTCCGCAACGTGATCTCGGGCAACCGCGAGGGCGGGATCCGACTCTCGGGCCCGGACTCGACCCGAAACGTCCTGGCCGGGAACTTCATCGGGACCGACGAGACGGGCGAGGCCGGCATCGACGACCTCGGCCGGTCGATGGGCAACGGCCTCGACGGCATCCTCCTGACGTCCGCCGGCGGGAACCTCATCGGAGGCCCCTCGGCCGACTCGCGGAACCTGATCGACGACAACCTCGCCGACGGCGTGGCGATCCTGGGCCTCTCCGAGGCCAACGTCCTGTCGGGCAACTGGATCGGCCTGGACGCCCTGGGGATCGCGCCTCTGGGGAACCTGGGCGACGGCGTGTTCGTCAACGGGTCGGGGTTCAACCAGATCGGCTCCGGGACGCTCGGGAACGTGATCTCCGGGAACCTCGGTAATGGCGTTCGGATCACGGACAACACGATCCCCGGGACGTCCCCCCTGCTCCAGGGTTTCAACGAGGTCCAGGGGAACTTCCTCGGGACCACCGCCTTCGGGGGGCCGGCGACGGTCTCCGGCCTCGCCGTCCCCGCGGCCGTCCCCAACGGGCTCGACGGCATCCTGATCGACAACGCCCTGGGCGACCTGATCGGAGGCCCCGGGGGCGGAGACCTCGGCCAGAGCCGCTCCCCCCTGGGCAACGTGATCTCCGGGAACGCCCAGAACGGAATCCACGTCCGGAACTCGGTCCCCGGGGGCGACCAGAGCCGGAGGGTCGTCATCCAGGGCAACGACGTCGGCCTGGACGCCTCGGGCACCTCTCCCGTCCCCAACGGCGTCGATGGCATCTTCCTCGACAACTCCGGGTCGGTCGAGGTCGCCGACAACCTCGTCTCGGCCAACCGCCAGAACGGCGTGGACGTCCTCTCCGGGCCTCTCGGCGCCCCCGATGCGTCCCACACGATCCTCCACAACCGGATCGGGACGGACTTCCTCGGGACGGCCCCCCTCGGCAATGGCGCGGCCGGGGTGTTCATCAATAACTCGTCAGACAACGTCATCGGAGGGATCAATCCGACGACGAACACCACGCCATCGCTCGGCAACGTGATCTCGGCGAACCTCGGGGCCGGGATCGTCCTCGAGGGCGACCTCTCGACGGGCGACCTGGTCCTCGGCAACTTCCTCGGGACGGACGCCTCGGGGACCGCGGCGCTGGGCAATCCCATCGGCGTCTACCTCCTGCATTCGAGCGGCAACACCATCGGATCGGCCCAGGCCGGGGCCGGGAACGTGATCTCGGGCAATCTCGCCGAAGGGGTCCGGGTCGAGGGCGGCGATTCCCTCTCGAACCTGGTCGTGGGCAACCGGATCGGGACCGACCCGGCGGGATCGCTCGCCGTGGGCAACCTCACCGGGGTGGCGGTCGTGGGCGCGGCCGGGACCACGATCGGCGGCCTCTCGGCGGGGTCGGGCAACGTGATCTCGGGGAACTCGGCGGCCGGGATCTCGATCCAGGCGGGAGCCGCGGAGACGATCGTCGAGGGAAACGTCCTCGGGCTCGGCGCGTCGGGCGAATCCCTTTTGGTCGGCCCCGATGGCCGGCCCGTCGTCGCGGACTCGGCCCGGCAGCAGGCCGGGGTCGTCGTCGATTCCTCCCCGGGCACGGTCCTCGGAGGGCCGTCGCCGTCGGCCCGGAACGTGATCTCGGGGAACCGCGTGGGGGTGGTCCTGGAAAGCCTGAACCCCTTCGCCCCGGGCCAGCCCGCCGGAGCCCTCGGGACGATCGTCCAGGGGAACTTCATCGGCCCGGGGGCCTCGGGAGCGGCCGGGACCTCCGTCGGCAACCGGTTCGGCGTCTACATCGACGGATCGACGTTCAACCTGATCGGCGGGACCGCTCACGGCGAGGGCAACGTGATCTCGGGGAACTCGGCGGCGGGCATCGAACTCTTCGGCAACCTCGCCGCCGGGAACCTGGTGGAGGGGAACTCGATCGGCACCGACGCGGCCGGGTCCGGGTCCCTGCCCAACGGCTCGGGCGTGTACATCGAGGGCGCCCGCCCCTTCGGCTTCGTCGATCCGACGAACCCCCAGGCGAGGCCCACTGTCCTGGGCAACACCATCGGCGGGAAGGCCGCCGGCGCCGGCAACCTGATCGCCCACAACGCCGCGGGCGTGTACCTGTTCGGAGGGGCGGCGGGCAACTCCGTCGTCGGCAACCGCATCCTCGACAACACGTCCTATGGCATCCTGCTGTTCAACTCGGCGGGGAACTCCGACGACGCGAGCGCGAAGGGCAATACGGTCCGAGGCAACACCCTGGCCGATTTCCGCGAATACACCGGGCCGACGACCCCCCGGACCGACCCCTCCGCGGCTCCGCCGAGCCAGCCCATCCGCAGGGGGCGGGCCCATCGAGCCGCCCCGGGGTCGAAGGCGTCGCGACCGGCCCGCCATCGCCGGGCGTCGGCCGCCGTCGAGGTCGGCTCGCCCGTCCCCGGCGGCCCCCTGCGACGGGGCCTCTGAGGCTCAACCGCCTCAACCGCCGAGGAACGGCGTGGCCGTCTGCGACCGCCTCGGCGCCCCGAACCGGAAGTTCAGGAGGGCGATCGCCTCGACGCCGAACGGCCGGGGGTCGGTGACCGGCGCGGCCACCCCGAAGGTCAAGACGCCCCGCGACCGGATCTCGAAGTTCACGCCCGACGTCAGGTTCACCACGTCGGGCGTGGCGCCCTTGTCGAAGAGGCTGTAGGCGTCGCGGTGGTTGATCGGGGTCGTCACGTGGACCTCGAACGTGGGGACCACGGCGGTCAGCCACCGGCCCGGCGAACGGTCCTGGTAGAGGAA
This sequence comes from uncultured Planctomycetota bacterium, assembly GCA_963737655.1. Lineage (GTDB taxonomy): Bacteria > Planctomycetota > Planctomycetia > Isosphaerales > Isosphaeraceae > JAQGHR01. The sequence continues at coordinate 2,644,075 of CAVTTN010000002.1, forward strand.
GTAGCCGAGCGCGGCATCGCTGTAGATGATCGTCGGCAGGTTGTAGTTCTGGGGGACGTCGATCGCCTCGAACCCCTGGAGGAACAGCTTCCCGAAGGTCAGGTAGTAGCCGAAGAACGGCTGGACGGTCGTGGTGTGGTAGGCCCGCGGCGTCTGCCGGAGGAACGGGGCCCCGGCGAACGTGGCCGGGCCGGTCGGCGGAGTCACGGCGAGCCCGACCGAGGCGAGGTTGTTCCGCCGGGGGTCGTAGGCGATCACGTACTTCAGGTACGGAGTGAGGTCTCCCAGGGCCGTCGAGGTCCCGCCCTGGCTCCGGAGCTGACCGGCCCGAGCCTCCGCCGAGGCCGTGTTCAGGGGGAGCCGGAGGCCGATCGACCCGTTCCCCTGGGCGAACGTCTTCTCGACCCCGAAGACGCTCCGATCCACGCGGAGGTGATCGTAGGGCGTCTCGAACACCCGGTTCAAATGCTCGTTCACGTCGCTGAAATAGTTGAACGAATAATAGATGCGATCCTGGGGGAAAGGCGATTGGTTGTCGGCGATCTTGAACCCGCGGACCGTCGGGTTCAGGAGCGATCGGGAGTTCGGATTCGGCAGCCGGGGCGGGGAATTGGGCGGGAACGGCTGGGGGAGCACGGGCCCGCCCGGGACCGTCGCCAGTTGATGGATCGAGAACGGCCCCATGTCCCCGATCATGGGGAAGTAGCCGCCCCCGCCCCCGCTCACGACACCCCCGAGGCCCGACGACGGCGAGGCCACCGCGCCTGCCCCGCCGAACGGATCGGCGCCCAATGCACCGTCCGAGACGGCCCCGCCCGGCCCGAGGCCCGGCGGTGCGATCGAGGACCGGCCGCCCTCCCCTCCGGGAACGGCCGACGAGGCGGCTCCCCCGTCGCCGGTCGAGCCCCCGATCTCCTCGGATCGACCACGATCATTTCCCGGGCGGGTCCGGGGGACGTTCGACTGCGACGACGGCCGAGGCGCGGAATCCGTCCTCGACGGTGACGATCCTTGGGCCGCCCCGACCGGGCCCGGCCCGGCGTCCCCAGGCTCCTGCGCGAACAGAGGGGCCGCGATCGCCAACCGCAGGCAAACGAGCATCCCGAACCTGCCCGCAAGACCGACCGCTTTCCTTCGTCGCATGGCGGGTCGCACCTCGGTGGTCCTCGACGCGGGCTGGCTCGGGACGATGAACGAGTTCCCCGAGGGCCGGGACCGGCAGGCCGCCGGATCGGGGCGATGGGAGGCCCATCCCCCCGGACGTCGTTCGTGCCGACCGAAACGATCGTGTCGAATCTATCGGTTGCGGCGAGCGGAGAAGATGAGGCGATTCTACGCTCTGGGACGACGGCATCCGACCCGGGGCGCGATCCGCACGCAGGGCGGATACGCTCCTCGCCGGCCGGAGACGTGGCGGTGGAGTCCCGGGTCCGGAAAATTCAACGTCGGCGGAGTCATGAAATGATATGATATTATTTTTATATTGTTCGAATCCTAATTCAAATAATCGAGAATTTCCAAGAAGTTGACTACACTTTTCCCCGAAAAACGCGCCGGACCCAGGAAAAACCGCCATTTCCGGCGCGCAACGACTCGTGCCACAGGAAAAAACATCATAATTTAATCTGTCTAAATCTGCAGCCCATCGTTATGCTGGCGCGGGACTTCCGCCGCGGTCGAAATTTGCCGCGATCGGTCCCCGGGGGCCGAAAAAGTGTCCGGAGGCCCGCACGCTTCGGCCGCCTCGGACCGGGCCGAGGGGGATCGATCGCGGGCCGTCGAAGAGCGGGGCGTCCGCGGATCGCCTCGCGAAGAAATCGCATGATCGCCGGCCCGGCCGGACGCGATCCTATCCCTCGTCGGGCGAAGAACCGAGGGGCCGGCGCGGGTCCTCGGGGCGTGATTGGCCCGAGAGATCGGGGGGATTGACGATGCGTGACATGACTTGGCGTGTCAAACTCGGTGCCACGAATCCGGCGGATGTGGCGTCAAAGCCCCCCCAGACGGCGAGTTTTCCGGGAAAATCGGCGATCGACCCCCGAAAAACTCGGGAAAATCGCGCCTTCTCGGTGGAAAACGGCGATTTTTCCTGTATCTTTAGCGCATTCTCGTCGATCACGTTCCGGCAGGAGCCGCCGGTCTGGCCCTCAAGGGGAGGGCCCGGCCGGGAGGACCGTCGAGGACCGAGGACGAGGAGGACCGAACGACCCATGGCCAAGAAAGCCGCGCCGAAGGCCGCCGAACCGAAGGCGGCGCCCGCCCCCACCCCGAAGCCGGCCGAGGGTGGCGACAAGTCCTCCCGGGCCAAGTCGGCCACCAAGGCCGAGGTCTACACCCAGCTTGCCGAGAAGACGAATCTCAGCAAGAAGGACATCGCCACGGTCTTCTCCGCCATGAGCGAGCTGATCTCCAAGGAGCTGGGCAAGAAGGGCCCCGGACTCTTCGTGATCCCCGGCCTGGTCAAGCTCAAGGTCGTCCGCAAGCCGGCGACGAAGGCCAAGCAGTCGATCAACCCGTTCACCAAGGAGCCGATGACGATCAAGGCCAAGCCGGCCCGCAACGTCGTCAAGGCCACCCCGCTGAAGGGCCTGAAAGACTTCGTCTGATCCCGGGCCGATCGCCACGGACGCCTCGCCGGCCTCGCCCTCCTGACTGGGGCCCCGGCCGGGCGTCTGTCGCCTTTTCCCGATTTCCGCGACGACGCCCGATCGACGGACGCGACGCAACCCGGCATAATGGGACGAGGAGGCGTCCGGGCCAGGCTCTCCCCGGCGGCTCGCCCCCCGCCCGCGGCGACGGGGGCCGGCGTGGCGGAATGGCAGACGCTGGGGACTTAAAATCCTCTGGGGGGAAACCCCCGTGTGGGTTCGACTCCCACCGCCGGCAGTCCCCGGACCGGACCCGTTCGTCTCGACTCGACTCGACTCGCCCCGGGACCGAAGGGCTCCCCTCGGCCCGATCAGGCCGCGTGGGCCCCGATCGTCGGCGGGCGGACCGCATCCGTATCCAGGGGGACGATCTCCTCCCGGTATACCGTCACGTCGCCCGGGGCCTCGATCCCGATCCTCACCGAGTTCCGGTCGATCTTCACGATCGTGATCCGCACGTCCGGGCCGACCTGGAACCGTTGACCGAGCTTCCTGCTCAGGACCAACATGGCTCTCTCCTCCGATGTGTCTCGTCCGTGAGGGACAACCGGCAGACCACGTTGTTGCCGATCCGGGAAACCCTCCACGCATCCGCCGTGCCGGCCGCGCGGCCGACGACCCCGAAACACCGAGAAACCCTTCGCAAGTCATCTTCAACAATCCATTTGGGATTTTTCCGAGTTTCTTCAGGCCTCGTCCCATCGGCGGGACGACCGCGGATCTTGAGTCCATTTTGTAAATTGTTCCCCTTGTAACTTTTTCCAGAGCCGACCGGAGGACCCTCATGGAAGCCGAGCCCGGGAAACCCCGTCCGGGACGGGGGACGCTCGCCTTCCTCGCCATGATCGCCGCCGTCCTCGGCAACCTCTGGCCGATCGGCCTGGGCGGGCGGATGCCGATCGGCGGAGACGTCACGGCGTTCTCGATCGGCCCCATGGCCGTCCTCTCCCGGTCCCTCAAGGCGGGCCGGCTCCCCCTCTGGAATGACCTCTGGGGCTATGGGTTCCCCGCCCTGGCCGAGAGCCAGATGGGCGTGTTTTATCCGCTTCACCTTATCCTGTATGGACTTCTGACGACCGAGGCCGCCTTCACCGCCAGCCTCGTCCTCCACGCCCTCTTCGCCGCCGCCGGGACTTTCTGGGCCGCCCGCCGGTTCGGAGTCGGACCCGTCGGGTCCGCCCTCGCCGGTTTCGCCTGGACCTGCTCCGGCTTCTTTCAGATCCACCTGAGCCACCACTGGGCCTACCCCACCGCGAGCTGGATGCCCTGGGCCTGGGGCCTCGCCTGGAAAGTGGCCCAGGGAGGGGGAGGACGACGATCGGCCGCCCTCCTGGCCTCGGCCCTGGCCCTCCAGGCCCTCCTCGGCCACTTCCAGCTCGGCTTTCAAACCGGGCTGTGCGTCGGAATCATCGCCGCCTGGACCCTGATCGATCACCGCGGATCGTTTTTTTTGGCGGTTCGACGCTCGGCCGCCGTCGCCGCGGCCCTCCTGGCCTCACTCCTCCTCGCCTGGGTGCAAATTGGCCCCACCTGGGACCTCGCCCGGCTCACCGAATCGAGCCGAACACCCGAATACCTCGGGGCCTTCGCATCTCCCCCAACTCACTTCATCAACCTGATCGCCCCAGAGCTGTTCCATCGCTCCTCGCTCTGGAGGTCCGTCGCCTGGGACCCGTTTCGGGCCATGCCCGAGGAGCACTTGCCCTATCTCGGGCTGATTCCTTTATTTCTGGCCCTGGTGTCCTTGAAACGCCTGCGTGGCGATCCCCCCACACGACTCCTGATGGTGCTCTGCCTCTCCGGCCTCGTCCTCAGCTTCGGACCCTATGCCCCGGGATTCGCCATCCTCGTCCAATGTCCTGGTTTCTCCTTCTTCCGCGCCCCGGCCCGCTGGGATACCTCGCTGCTCCTGGCCCTGGCGATCCTGGCGGGCAAGGGACTGGACCTGCTGGGCGACCTCCGCCGACCCGGTAGGGCTCTGGCCTTGTTTAGCGTTTTGGCGGGGATCGGGATTGGCCTTGCGGTCCTGACCGTCGAGGCCGCCCTCGCCTCGGGCGAGAGACCCGAGGCGGGCGGGGCCTCCGGCCTGTTCGATCGGGCCTTTCGACTCATCCCAGACTCGGAAGTTGGGGCCTTCTCGAAGGCGATGAGGGCCGCCCGGACGCCGCCCACCGACCCGATCGCCCGCCTCGGCCTGATCCGCGAGGGGGCCCGGCTTGCTGATCTCGATCGCTTGAGGTTCGATCGGAAACGTTTTGAAATCTACGGTGAAGAATTGATCGAGACTGGCCTTTTCCTCGTCATCATCCTCGCGTTCACGCCCACGGTCGCCCGGCATCGACGAGTCGGCAAGGCCCTTCTGCTCCTCTGCACCCTGGTCGATTTGACCGTCCTCGCCCGCCACCGGGGGATGGAAACGGCCCCCATCCGCCCCTTGACCAAACAAAGCACGGTCCTCGCCCGGATGGCGGCCGAGCCATACGGGGCCAGGACCGTGGATGGGTTGAGGAACCTGCCGATGGTGGCCGGAATGGCGCCGGTGGCCGCCTATCGAACACTCGACCGTCCCGCGGTCCCTGGGCTTGCCCAGCTTGCCCTGGGTCCCCCATCAAGTCCAACGACCCTATCTGCGATAAGGGCGGTCGGCGCGACCCTCCGCGTGTTCGAACCCCTGGAAGTAAGCCCCGAATCGGCCGTAACCGTCCATGACCCCGAGCTTTCCGCCTGGATCTACGGCCGAGCCTGGTCGGAATCGGCCGAGGGGAGGCGTGCGAGGGGCTTCCGCCTCTGGCGTCCGGTCGCGAACCCAACCCGCGCCTGGTTTGTCTCGGGAGACGGGGTTTCCAACGAAGCAAACCCGGAGGAAGTCCTCCGGGTGCTGGCCGAGGCCCGGCCCCTGGAGTGGCGATTCGACCTCGACCGCCGCGAGATGATCGTGGACCTGGCAACCGACCAGGCAGGCTGGGTGATCGTCAGCCAGCTCGACGACCCGGGGTGGTCGGCTCGCTGGACATCCGGCCAAAAAACGCAGCCCGCCTGGGTCCATCCCGCATTCGGAACACGTCGCGGGGGGGCCTGGCAGGCGGTCCAGGCTCCCGGGCCGGGAAGATGGACCCTTCAGCTGACCTATGCCAGTCGACCCGCCCGGATTAGGATGATCATGTCGGCCGGGGGCTGGCTCCTCGCGATTGCCGTGATCGCCTGGCCGAGCAAGAGGACGAAGGTCGGATGATCGACGTAGCTATTGTAGGGGCCAGCGGTTACGCCGCCCTTGAGCTGATTCGAATCCTCCTCCGTCATCCCGGAGCGAGGGTCGCCGTCGCCACGTCCCGCGCCGACGAGGCCCCGCGGCTCGACGCCATCCATCCCAGCCTGACCGGCCGGATCGACCTGAGCTGCTCGACATTTGATCCAGCCCAGATTGCCCAGACCTGTCCATTTGCTTTCCTTGCCCTGCCGCACGCCGCGAGCCTGGCTTCCGCCCCCGAATTGCGACGGCGAGGGGTCCGCGTGATCGACCTTTCCGCCGACTATCGCCTCAAAGATCCGCTTATTTATGCTGACTGGTACGACCACGAACACACCGATCCCGCGGGCCTGGCGGAGGCCGTCTACGGCCTTCCGGAGCTTTTCCGCGAGGCGATCCCCGCCGCAGGCCTGATCGCGAACCCGGGATGTTATACCTCGGCCTCGATCCTGGGACTCGCGCCTCTTTTGGCCGAATCGAAGATCGAACCGACCCGGATCATCATCGACGCCAAGAGCGGGGTCTCCGGAGCGGGTCGGGCCCGAAGCTTTCGACCCTGTTCCCCGAGTGCAACGAAAGTTTGTCCGCCTACGGGATTGGCCGACATCGCCATACCCCCGAAATTGACCAGATTCTCACCCAGGTGGCCGGACAAGGCGTCGAAGTCCTCTTCACCCCCCATCTCGTCCCGATGGACCGGGGAATCCTGGCGACCATGTACGCCGACCCCACGCCCGGGCCGGTCGTCGAGCATGACCTGATGGACCTCTTCCGCGAGTTCTACCGGAGATCCCCGTTCGTGAGGGTCGTCGATCGGCCGCCGGCGACCAAGGATTCGGCCTATTCAAACTTCTGCGATATCACCGTGAAGGTCGTCCGCGGGAAGGTGCTCGTCCTCTCGTGCCTCGACAACCTGCTCAAGGGGGCGGCGGGAGTGGCCATTCAGAACTTCAACCTCATGACCGGCCATCCCGAGGCCACGGCCCTGCCTTGAGGCGATCCCGATCGATCCCCAGGAGGGGGAGCCGATGAATCGGCCCTGGACCCGAGGATGGCGTGCCTGGGCCGTGGCCCTCTTGCTGATGGCCCCGGCCTCGATCCCCTATCTCACCCATTTCCTGGAAAACCGGCCGTATTCGCGACCCTCCGGCTATATCCAGCCCGACATGCCGATTTACATGGCCAAGGCCCGCGAATACTTCGATTCCGGTCGGTTTTTCCCCGTTTACGCAAATCCCTGCGGAGGTTCCTTCGACGGACCCCGCCTCTATTTCCAGCCCTGGACCCTGGCCCTCGGAGCGATCCATCGATTCGGAGGGGTCCGTCCCATCCTCCTCTTCCCCGCCTTCTGGCTCGTCACCGCATGGACGTGCGCCCGGGTGGCCCTGGCACTCTACAACGAAATCGTGGGCACGGAAACCCGGGCGAAACGGGTGGCCCTGGGGCTTTTTTTCTGGGGGGGAGGGCTTTTGTGCCTCGCGGGAGCCGTCGTGGCCCTGTTCAGGACGGGTCACGTCGCATGGGACGATCTGTTCGCGCTCGACCCCTTCGAGGGGTGGTGGTTCCTCAATTTTGGCCGAAACCTCGTGTATCCCACCGAGTCGCTCTATCACGCCCTGATTTTCGGCACCCTCCTCCAGATGCTTCGCGGCCGGAACGCACTCGGGTGGCTCCTCGCGGCGCTGACCGCCACCTGTTCTCCATTCGCCGGGGCCGAAATCCTGGCGATCCTGGGGGTCTGGAACGTCTGGGAGATCATCACGGCAAGAGAGAGCCGCCCCAAATTAGCCAATTTATTGGTACTTTTCGCATTAATTGGCGGATTCTTGTCTTATTATACTTTCCTGCTAGAGAATTATTCCGAACATCGCCAAATTCGGGAACAGATGTCGCTCGACTGGCACCTGCCTCTGGAAAGTGCCGTGCTCGGCGGGGCGTTCGTGATTCCTCTGGCGACACTAGGGGTCCTTTCCTCCCGGGCGTATGCATCTCCCCGAGGTCGGCTCTTGATGAGCTGGGCGATGGCCGCGTTCGCCCTGTCGGAACACGATTGGTTGATCCAGCCTCGTCAACCTCTCCATTTTACCCGTGGTTATGCCTGGACCGCCCTCTTCTTCCTCGCCGCCTCGCCGCTGATTGGCCTGATTGAGCGTTTGGGCACACTGCGCCGCCCGTGGCGAGGAATCGCGACGGCCCTCCTCGTCCTGGCCTTTGTCTCGGATAATACGCTCTGGTTCTCCGGATTCGTCCGGGATCGGAAATCCCCGGGGCGGAATGGCGTTCGATTTCGGCAGGACGAATGGGAAGTACTGAGAACAATGGATCGGCCCGAGAACCGTAACGTCCTGGTTCTCTGCCAGGACGATCGGTTGAGTTACTGGATCATCGCCGAGACTCCCGCTCGCTCGTGGGTCGGTCATCACCTCGAGACCCCAGGCTACCCAGACCGCCGGGCCGAGATTGAGGCCCTGTTCCATCATGGTCGTTTCCTGGCGGAATGGGAGAATCGGGAAATCCTGGTCATCGAGGAAAGACAGTCGGACGTTGATCGCTCGATCGAATGGGTCAAGTCGAGGGGCGGTTTCCTCGTCCTAAGCAATCGCAAGTTTCGGCTGTACCGGATCGTAACAAAGTGTCGGGCATTGCAGTCGATCCCGGGAAGACATGGACCGGAGGAAACAAGGCCGGACTGAGGCACCCTTGTTCGCCGCCACGGCCTCGGGAATATCAATCGCTGAACCCAAAGTAAGCAGATTGCACTGCTTGAATGATCTGCGCAATCTGTGGTAAACGCGTCATTTGTGGTTATCGAAGATCCGTGCTTTTGGACCGCTCAAGCCAAAATTCACCCAGGACGAGTGACGATCGCCAGGCGCTTGTCTCCCCATTTTGCCGCCCACTCTCGACATCGTTCCGCTTTAATAAAACCTTGGAACACGAACGAACGGTGTCCAAGTGATGCAAAATCGAAATGGATTCGACCTTTCGCGGCCCGATTGCGTATGCTGGTGGTGTCGATGATTCTGGGAGCCGACCGGGGAAGGAACCTGGGTCCGGTTTCCAGGCCCCTGAGAGAATGGTTGATGATTTCCGCAGCCCCCGCCCCGGGCGAGGCCGCCGCGCTGGCCGCGACGGTTCGCCGCCTGGCCTTGCTTGCCCACCGCCTTCATGGCCCCCACCCCGACCCGAGGGATGCCCGCGATTTCGCGCGCCTGGCCTCCCGCCTCCGAGACGACCTGACCGACCGGCCTGATAGCTCGCTTTCGGCCTGGCTGACCAACCTGGAATGCCGGGTTTCGACTCGGGGCATCCTGGCGGATTCGGCCGGCCGAAACTAGCGGTCCGCCTCCCTCCGCCGCCCCATCGCCGATTCCGGACCGGCCCCGACGGTGACTCCGCCGGGGTGGTCCGTTAGGATGGGTCCGGGGCCCGATTCGGAGCGTCCTCCCGTGGGGCCCGCCGAGGAGGCATCTCCGTGCCGTCGTTCCCTTTTGCCGAAAGCCCCGAGTTTCTCCGTCTTCTCCGGGGCGACGGCGAACCCGACCTCACCCGCCTGGCCCTCGAGATCGCCAGGGACGCCTACCCCTCGCTCGACCCGGCCGACACCCTCCGCCGGATCGACGCGCTGGCCGCTCGCGTTCGCGACCGGTGCCCCGACGGCGCCCGGCCTCGCCACATCGTCGGCCAGATCAACTGGGTCCTCTTCGTCGAGGAAAAGTATCAGGGGAACTCGGAAGATTATTACGACCCCCGGAATAGCTATTTAAATCAGGTTGTCGACCGAAAGTTCGGCATCCCGATCAGTCTGTCCGTGCTTTACATGGCGGTTGCCGAGAGGATCGGCCTGGAGATGGCGGGTGTGAACTTGCCCGCCCATTTCGTGGTGAGGACGGGCCGGGGGACTTCCACTCTCTTCGTCGATCCCTTCCACGGCGGGGCGATCCTCGATCGCTCGGGGTGCGAGGCGCGGGTCGCCGAGGTCACGGGTCAGGATGTCGCCTTGCCCGACTCGGCGTTCGCCCCCAGCGGAGTCGGCGAAATCGCGGCGAGGATGCTTCGCAATCTCAAGGCGGTTTACCTGAGATCGCAAGACTTTGCGTCGGCGCTGCCGGTTCTACGGCGCCTGGTCGCCCTGTCTCGGGAAGACCCGATCGAGAGGAGAGACCTGGGCGTGGCCTGCCTGAAGGCCGACCGACCGGGGGAGGCCCTGGACCACTTGCCCGCCTATCTGGAAGCCCGGCCCGAGGCCGATGACGCGGACGTTGTCGCCTCGCTGGTCCGCGCCGCGCGGCGTCAGTTGGCGGGGTGGAATTGACGCCAAATTGGGCGTTCGCTTCTTTTCGGGAAATTTGTGTGGAGAGGCACGGCCCTCCCCGCCGATGAGATCATATGGACTGCTCTCGACTGGCTGGCTCGGCCCGGGTCGAGGGCGGTTCGCCCGGGGCCAGCCTCTCGGGACGTCGGCCGGAGCGCCGACGGTGGCCCGGGGGAACGTCCCTCCGGCTGTCCCCCCTCGACTTGCAGGAGGCCCGATGCGCACCCCCGATCTCCCCTCCCGAGCCGCGTGCCTCCTCGCCCTCGGCCTGGCTGGTTGCTCCTCGATGGCGGGCCGTCCCCCCGGGATGACCTCGCGGCTCCGGACCTTCGCCTCGTCGGGCGAGAGGCCCTTGCTGGCCGACGCCGGTTCCCCGTCGTCCGCCACCGGCTCGGAACTGGCCGGCCTAGAGCCCCGAACCCCGGCCGACGGAAGGATTTCCGGCCGCGTCGTCGATGAACGCGGCGAGCCCGTGGCCGGGATTGAGGTCCGCCTGGCCGACGGTGGCTCGCGAGGCGGTCGCGACCTGAAAGACGTGACCGACGACTCGGGCGCCTTTACCCTCAAGGGTTTACGACCCGGGGCATCGTATCAGCTCGTGGCCGAGGAAGACGGTCAGGAGGGGGCGGTCGGCCGGGCCTCGGCCAAGGCGCCCAACGGTCAGGTCAAGATTCGCCTGGTCCGTGACGACCCCGGCTCGACGGAAGCCCGCGCGGCGACGGCCTCGGAGGAGCCGGCGTCGCGGGTTCAACGGGCCTCGGGTCGCGCCGCGACCGACGAGACCCAGGAGCCGACCCCTCGGCGACGATCTCGGGTGAATGAGGAGGACCTTCCCCCGGCCGAGGAGGCCGAGGCGCTGACCTCATCGACCGCCTCCGCACCCGGCCGGCCGATCTGGAAGCGCGTGGGGGCGGCGGGTTCGGCCCTGGCATCGGCCGACCGAAGTTCTCTTCGAGACTCAACTTCCGGCCCATCCGCATCACCCCGATCCCCGGCAACTGCCCCGGCCGAGGAGGAGGCGAACCCGCTGCCTCCCGCCAAGGAGCCTCCGTCGTCCCCCGCCCCGACCCCCGAGCCGGGCCCGGCGGCCTCGCCGCGGCCCGCGCCGGCCACGGAGTCCGCAAATCCTCCCTCGGCAACGACTTCGGAACATCCGTCCCCAGCTCCGGCGGAGGCCCCGGCGAGCGAGCTACCGCCTTCGCCCTTCCCCGGCGATCTGCCCGCCTCGCCCCCGCCCGAACCGAAGCCCGCCGCACCGACCCCGTCGGCCTCGCCCGATCCGTCGGCAGGCAATTCGGGCACGGTCCCATCGACGGCCTTGAATGCCGAGGCCGCCCCCAAGAAGAAGACCACCTGGCAGGAAGTGACCGACCGCGAGACCGCCCCGGTTCGGCTGGCCTCCTCCTTTCCCCGGTCGGTTCGGCGGTCGGCGGCATCCCCGTCGGCCGTTGAGGAACCCGGAACCGTCGCGAAACGTTCTGGATTATTCGCTTCGCGGGGCCGAGCGGAGTCGGAGCCGGGCCTGGTTGCGGCCTCCTGTCAGTTCGATTCACGCAAGCAGAGGATCGTGGACTTCGTCCTGCCTGACCTCAACGGCAAGCCGATCCGGTTCCGCGATCTGGACTCGGACTTCGTCCTCCTGGACTTCTGGGGAACCTGGTGTGGTCCCTGCCGCGAGTCGATCCCTCACCTTGTTGATCTCCAGAAACAGTATGGGGAGAAGGGGTTAACGATCGTCGGCGTGGCCTCCGAACGGGAGGGGAGTCGCGACGATCAGGCCAGAACGGTCGATGACCTGGCCCGGAAACTGGGCATCGACTACCCCCTGGTGCTGAGCGGGGCCGACGGCAAACCCTGCCCTCTCCAGGCGGCCCTGCACATCCAGAGATACCCGACCATGATCCTCGTCGATCGGACCGGCCAGATTCGTTGGAGGGCGGATAACAGCCAGGAGACCACCCTCAAGCGCCTGGATCACGTCCTCGCCCGGGTGGTTGAGGGTCCATCGGGGGTCGTCCGGCGGTAAGCCGACCCGTTTCTCCCGGGTCGCTGGACTTCCCGATTGCCGACCTGACTTCCCTTCCGAAACGACGATATCGCCTCGGGTTACGGCTTTGGTGACATCGTGGGAGTCGTCCTGAGGCTGGCGAGGAACGCGATCAGATCGGCGAATTCCTCTTTCGAAAGCGTATCCACCAGTCCGGTCGGCATGAACGAGACGTCGCCGAGCCGTCGCTCGTCGATTTCCGTCTTGCGGACCCGCGTGACCCGGGCGTCCGCGTCGATCAGCTCCAGGTCGGTCTCGGTTTCGGACTTAAGTAGGCCGGTGAGGACCTTGCCATCGGTCTTCGCGATGAGAACCGGCTGATAGCCGGTCGCGATCCGGGCCGACGGTTCGAGGACCGAGCGGATGATCTCGGCGCGGTCATATTTCAGGGCCAAGCCGGTGAGGTCGGGGCCGACGGCCGCCGATCCTAACCCGATGGCGGAGTGGCACTTCACGCAACCCACGCCCTTCGGGTCGATGAAGATCGCGCGCCCCCGGGCCGCGTCCCCGGGGTGATTGGCCGCGAAGCTCCGGAGGTCATCGAGCGAGACTTTTCCGGCCTTCGTGGCGAACAACGTCTCGGACGGGTCCGAGACCTGGACGCTGAATGACCAGGAGCCAATCCCCTGCCGGGTCCGTAGCAGGAGATGGTTTGTCCCCTTCTTCAGGGTCACTCGGACCCGGTCGGAATCCGGCCGGTAGGCTCGACCGATGGAGTTGCTGCCATTAAAGACCGGTTTTTGATTGAGCTGGACGATTAGCGACCCGCTGGAGCCGATCAGGAGGAGCGCCTGGCGGTCCTGATCGGAACGAATCTCGGCGAAGGCGAACGCGGCGATGTCGGGCGAGCCGTTGGTGTCGTAGCCAAACCCGCCCTTATCGCCGTGCCCCGCCTTGAAATCGTCCAGGAGGACCCGTCCGGTTTCGGTCTGAGCCTTTCGGGGGGTCCAGGAAATGGTTCGGCCCTCGAGGCCGGTTTGGGGACGGGAGAAGTCGATTGAAGGCTCGTTCAGATAGATCTGGGCCGTCGTCCGAGGGAACGGGCCGATGACTTTCCAGTCGAGAATGGGGGTGAACCGGGTCAGGATTCGCTCGACGGCCTCGGCTGCGGTCGGAGACAGAACCCCCGAGCGGGCCTGGACTTCGAGCGTGCCGGCCACGAGGTCGCGGATCGCCAGCAAGGCGGTTTCCCCGGCATTTCGAAGGTCGGGATTGCGGTCGGAGAGGGCTTTGAGGTAGATGGGCAAGGCGCGGGGGTCGGGCAAGATTGCGAGGGCGAGGGTGGCCTCGGTTCGGGTAGCGTCCTGGTCGGCGAGGGCGATCAATCGAGGGATGGCCTCCCGGGCCTTCATCGCGGCGCAGGCGGCGATCGCGGCCTTGCGGACTTCGGAGGCCGGATCGTCGAGCTTGAGGGCGACCGCCTGGCGGGCTTCGGGCGGAGGGGGCTGCAAGGCGGTGGCCGAGGAAATCGCGGCGATTCGGACGGCCGGCGAGGGATGGTCGAGGAAGCCGAGCAGGTCATTCGCCGGGACGACCCCGGTGGGTGCGAGCGTAACGAGCGCCCGGGCCATGAGATCGGGATCGGCGGCCCGATCGTAAAGCAGCCCGAGCCGGGCCATCGCCGGCTTCCGCCCCGGAAGTTGCGCGAGGGCATCCAGGGCCGCCTCGCGGACCGATTTTGGCCGATTCGGGTCGGCCAACCAGTCCGACAGGGTCGGAGCGGCGTCGGTCGCGTGGAGCCTCCCCAGCGCCTCGGCCAGGATCGCCTGATTCGCGGGGTCCGTCTCCGCCGCCAATCGAGCCAGAAAAGGCGGGATGGCCGCCGGCCCGGCCGGGGCGAGGCCGACCAGGGCCGCCTTGCGGACCCGGGGGTCGGGGTCGTTCGCCGCCTTGCCGAGCGCCGAGACCACCTGGATCATCCCCTCGGTGCTCCACGGCTTCGTTTTCCTCGGTTGGTCGCCCGCCAGGGGGTTCGTCCCGAACCAGGCGCCGGACCATTCCGGGTATTTGTGGTAAAGACCGGCCAGATTCGTCACGATTCGTTCGCGAACGGCGGCGTCGGTCGTCGGTTCCAGGGCCGCGGCGAGGGCATCGACCACGGCGACCGACCAGGCGTCCTCGGTCAAGGCGAGCGCGGCGTCTCGTCGCCTGGGATCGACGAGCGCGGCGGTTATTTTGGGCGTGTCCCAGGCTTTCATGGACCGAATCGCATGGGCAATCGACCATCCGGCGAAGCGGTCGGCGTCGCCGAGGGCGTCATAAAGGCCCGAGACTGCGGCCGGGTCGCCGATCTCGCCCAGGGCAATGGCGGATTCTCGGCGAACGGCGGGATCGGGGTCCTTCAGGAGCTTCACCAGGGCGGGGACCGCGGCGCGGTCCTTTCGGATTCCGCGGGTCTTCGCGGCCTGGCGGCGGATCTCCGGGTCGCGATCGTTCAGGGCCTTGCGAATCGCCTCGGCCGAGGCGGGCGCCTGTTGTTCGCTGAGGATCCACAAGGCATTGGTCCGTGCGAGGATCGGGCCATGGGTTGCGACGAAATCGACGAGATCCTTCGCGTCTCCATTGTCCCCTTTCCGGGCCCGCTGGAGGTCGAGCCGGACCGTTCGCGACGGGTGGCCGAGGTCGTCGAGACCGAAGCCCCGGGCGGGCGGCTCGCTCGGCCGGGGCCGATCGGCCCCCTCGTAGGTGATCTTATAAAGCCGTCCCGTCTTCGGTCCCTGGGCCAGCCAGCCCGAGAAGGCCCAATCGACGAGGTAGAACCCATCGCCGTGAGGCGCCACCCCCAGCGAGAAGGGGCGGAAGTCGCTTACGTCCCCCTTGGAGACGAAAAGGGTCTTTTCCTTCAATTTGAAGGTCCCTCCCGCCTTCTCGACCTTGTAGCGAGAGACCTCCTGCAGCCCCCAATCGCAGAAGAAGAGGTCGCCGCGGTACTCGTCAGGCAGGCCGTCTTCGAGGTAGCAGACGCCCTGCGTGCCGGAGCCGCCGATCTGGCCAGCCAAAATAGGCAAACAAAGCCTGGGATGGCTCAAGAACTGATAGGGATACCCATAATGACCGCCGACGATGTGATGGGTCAGGCTATTGGGCCATTTCTTGCTGTCGTCGTCGTTGCCGTAGGTGAAGACCTCGTCGAACGCATCGAGGGCGACCGAGAGCGGATTTCGCTCGCCGGTGGAGACGACCTGGAGGCCGGTCCCGTCGGGCCGGATGCGGATCACGCCTCCGCCCTCGACGCGGATCGTGGTGCCGTCCTTGCCGACGCCTTTCGGTATCCCCTTGTCTCCAAACGAGATGTAGAGAAAGCCGTCGAGTCCGAGCCGGACGCCCGAGGGGACGTGGTCGTTGATCCCGCTGAAGCCGGGGACGGGCGGGCCGAGGCCCGTCATGAGGTCGATCCGCTGGTCGGCCCGGCCGTCGCCGTCGGCGTCGCGGAACGCCGAGAGGAACGGGGCGTGGACGACGATCAAGGAGTCGCCGACCCATTCCAGGCCCATCACGCTCCAGAGGCCGTCGGCGAAAACCCGGGCCTTGCCGTCCTTCAGGGCGACCACGGAATCGATCGGCCGGGTCGGCGGGCCGGGCATGTCCATGGGGTCCTGGCCGAGATAGACCGTCCCATCGCGGGAAATGGCGATCGCGGTGGGATAGAGGATCTCGGGGGCCTGGGCGACGAGTTCGATCTTCCAGGACGGAGGGACGCGAGGCAGGGGGTCGGCCGCCGGGACCGACGCGACGGAAACGAGCAACAGGGCCAGGATCGGGGCGGTCCGGCTCATGGGCGAATCCCTTCGTCGTTCGGTCCGAAGATCCGAGGCTGAGGCGGGGCCTGGGATTGTAACGGCCGGGGGCGGAGGGCTCAACGCGGGGAGTCTGGAGGCCGGAGGCTCGGCGCGGTAGACTCCTGGCTCGGATGATTTGACCCGAGACCGGGACAGGAGTCGCCTCCGTGGCCCAGACGCCGATCCTTCCGACAATGCAGAACCCCTTGCGCAGCCCGACCTATCCCCAGAGGGTCCACATCCGCGAGCGGGCCCACTGGCAGGAAGTCCTGAAGACGTGGTCGGACCGGATCGAGGCGGCGATCGCGTCGAATGCCTCGCCTTCGGAGCCGGCGCGGAAGTTATTTGCGCAGATGCTCGGCGCCCGGGACCAGATCTTTGACGCCGCGAGGCGGATGCCGATGGAGGTGGGCGACCTTTATGAGGAGGACCATCATCGGCTGGAGGAGGCCGTGGCGGCCCTGGAGAGGCTGTTCGAGAAGGGGAGCGCCGAGGGCTTGATCTTCCCGAGGGCGGCGGGGGTGAAGAACCTGGACCAGGACCGCTCGTAGGGCGAGGCGCCCGGATCGTCGCGACCGGACCTGGACCGGGCCGGTCGCGGGGGCTGGATCGTGGCGGAGGGGTCCGCGGGATGGTAAAATCCGGGCGTGGTCATGTCGCCGCGACCCGCCGGGAAGTCCGTCTCCGGCCGTCGGCGCGATCGGTCTCGGGCCGCCTCCGGGCCCGTCGAGCGAAGGCTTGCCCCCTTGCGCCTCCTCGCCTCGAACCGCCTGGCGTTCGCCTTGCTCCTCGGCCTTGGGGCCTCGTCCCGGGCCGACGACCCGCCCTCTCGCGGGCCGAGCGACCCTCCGCCGATCTACGTGATCGTGGACGCGCCGACGGACCTGGATTCCCTGCTGAAGAAGCTGGGGCGGCCGGATTTCGTGATCCTCAAGGGCGGGCAGTACGATCGGCTCCGGGCCCTGGAGGCGAAGCCGCCGACGCCCGACCCGCCGAGGGCGGTGGTGGAGGCGGTCTCGGCCTCGGGCGAGGTCGTCGATGACCTGGCCCACCTGACGATCGACCTCCGGGTCTCGCTCGTCGGTCCCGAGCCGTCGTGGGTGCCGATCCGGCTGGACGGCCCGACGGTCCGCGAGGCCCGCGAGGGGGACCGCGCCCTGCCGTTGAGGACGGTGGAGGGCTCGTGGCAGGTCGAGGTCCGGGGCGAGGGGACGCACAAGGTCCGGGTGGACGCGGTGTCTCCGGTGCTGACGGTCCGCGGCCTGCCGGACCTCCGCCGGGTCGAGTGGGCGATCCCCGAGGCGGCGTCGACTCGCGTGGAGCTGTCGCTGCCGGCGGGGGCCTCGGAGGCGTTCGCGATCGGTGGGGCGTCGGGTCGCGAGCCCCTGGCGGTCGAGCCGATCGAGGCGGGACAACGGGGGCGGATCGCGGCGAGCTTGACGCCCCGGAGGCGCCTGGAACTCACCTGGAGGGCCGCGCCGGACCCGGGGCCGGTGGGGCCTCCTCTGCTCACGGCGGTGGGCGAGATCGCGTTGACCGTGGAGCGAGGATCGGTCCGGGCCCGGTCGTCCTGGGACGTGCAGTCGCAGAGGGGGACGGCCCGCCGCCTGGAACTGCGGATCGACCCGGCCGACGAGCTCGTGGCCCTGGAGTGCGACGGCCGCCCGGTCTCGGGCGAAGGGCCGGTGGACCCGGCCTCGGGCACGGTGGTCGTCCCCTTGCCGGAGCCTCTCCGGCCCCAGAGCACGACCCGCCTGGTGGTGACGACCCGACGGGCGCTGGCCCCGGGCTCGGCCTCCCGGATGACCTATCGCGGGGTGCCGCTGGTCGGGGTGGCGTCCCAGAGAGGGGTGATCGCCGTCTCGGAGACCGGCGGCGACCCGTGGGTCAGCGGATCGGCCGGTCGGGGGCTTCGCCGGGTCGATCCCAAGGGCGAATTGACCTCCGGGCTCCGCAATCAACCGTCGATCGTCCTGGCCTATAGCTTCAATGAGCAGCCGTTCGAGCTGGGGTTGCAGGTGGATCCCAGCCCTCCGTGGGTCCGGGCGGAGTCCCGGACGACGGTGATCGTCGAGCCCGGCCGGGCCCGGGTGGATTCGTGGCTGGAGTTCGCGGTGTCTCGGGGGCGGGTCTTCGAGGTCAAGATCGCGGTGCCTCCGGGGATGATCGCCGAGACGATCGGCCCCGAAGGGACGATCTCCGGGTTCGAACGGACCGACGACGAGGCGGGCCCGGCCCTGGTGGCCCGGCTCTCGGCCCGGGCGTCCGAGGACCGGGCGTTCCGCGTCCATTTGACGGGCTCCCAGGCGATCGAGACGGCCGGCCCGGCGCCGGTGGAGGTCGGCTTGTTCCGCCCGATGGGGGTGCAGTCGCGGGGCGGGCGGGTGGCGGTCCTGGCGCCGAGAGACCTGGGCGTGGACCTGCCGGCGACGGCGTCCTCGGCGTTCGTCCCGGCGGGCCTGGAGCCTCCGGCCGGCTGGGACTGGCCCGCCGATCGCGGGGGCGCCCCGTTGCCTCCGGCCCTGTGGCTCCGTCATGACGAGGCGGCCAGCTCGTTGCCGATCAAGGTCACGCCCCGAGTCCGGTCGATTCGCGAGGAGACGACCGTGGAGGCGAGGATCTCCCGGCGAAGGCTGGATTTGCGGCAGGATTCGTGGCTGAGGGTCGAGGCCGCCGCCCTGACCCGCGTCGATGTGGCCGTCCCGGCCGAGCTGGAGGGGCGGTGGGAGGCCGAGGGGACGGAGGTGGCCCGTCGCGAACCCCTCGGCCCCGGCCCCGACGGCGCCCCCCGCCACCGGCTGACCCTGGCCCATGAGGTGGTCGATTCGGTCCGCCTGAGGTTCCGATCGGTCGTGCCGATCGACCCCGGGCTCGCGCCGGACCGCTCGGCGCCGGTGGATCTGCCCCGGATCGCGATCCTGGGGACTTCGGCCGAGCCGCCCCGGGTCGTCGTCTCGGCCGACGAGGGCCTGGACCTCAGCCCGGAGGGCCCCGGCTGGGCCCCGCCGTTGGCCGAGGACTCGGGGGCGGCCCGGGACGGCGGCCCTCCCGTCCGCCTGGTCCGCTCCGGGGTGCCGGCCTCGGGGCCTCCGGCCCGGGTCCGGGCGTCGGCCCTGGCGACGGCCGACCTGCCGACGATCGTCGCATCGCGTTGTCTGCTGAGGACTTCGGCCGAGCCGGACGGTTCGCTCCGCACCTCGGCCCACTACCGGCTCGAAGTCCACGAAGGGGGCCTCTCGCTGAGCTTGCCCGAGGGGGCGATCCTCTCCCGGGTCCGCGTGGGGGAGGAGGCGGCCGAGGTCGAGCGGCTGGGGGACCGGCCGGGGAGCTACCGCGTGCCCTTGCTGGCCGGGACGACCGGCCCGGCGACCGTGTCTCTCGACTTCGCCCTGCCCCGAGGCGGCGACGTGTGGTCGGCGCCCCGGTTGCTGGAGGGCGGGGTGGTCCAGGAGACCCTCTGGGAGGTCCGCGTGCCGTGGTCCTCGGCCGTGCTCGGGGTGCCCGAGGGCTGGTCCGACTCCAACGAGTGGTACTGGGCCGGCTACGCCCTGATGAGGCGCCCGGCGGTCCCGGCCGAGGGGCTGCGGGCGTGGGTGGGGGCCTCGGGGGCCGGGACGGCCCTGCCCGAAGCCCGGGCGAGCACCCATCCGTACCTCTTCGCCCGAGGCGGCGATGCGCCTTCGATTCGCCCGACCATCGTTTCGCGGGCGATGCTGGTGGGGGCGTGCTCCGGGGCGGCCCTGGCCCTGGCCCTCGCCGGCCTGCTCGTCCGTCCTCTGGGCTCGTTCGCCTTCAAGACGGCCCCGGTGGCGATCCTGGCGGCCGGGGTGTTGGTCCCGGCGAACCTGCTGATCGTGGCGGGGCAGTCGGCGGCGATCGGGGCGGTCCTGGCGATCGTGGCGGCGGCGACCCAGGCCGCCGTGGATCGAAGGCGGCCGACCCGCCCGGCGTTTTCGGACCCCAGCGGCCTGCTCGTCGCGGCCGGAGGCGTGGGGCCGGCGGAGGTCGGTTCGGAAGGTTCGACGATCGTCCGCCCCCGGGCCGGGACGACCGCCGACCACCTGCCGGCTCCGGCGGCGTCCCGGCCCGATGGGCCTCCCTGAGTCGGCCCGCGATTCCGGCCCGAGAGGTCCGCCCGATGTCCCGTCTCCATCGGCCTTTGCGCCTCCTTTTCCCGCTCTTCCTGGCGATCGTCCCCGGCATGATGGGGGCCGGTCCCGAGGTCGTCCGGGTCAGCGTGCCGGCGGGCCGGGTCAAGGACGTGTTTCCTCCGGGAACAGAGATCCGGTCGCTGCCCCGCGACGAGTTCGAGGCACTGGTGAAGGAGGCGAGCCGGCGAGGCTCTCGGGCCGTCGAGACCGCGCCCGGGCCCTCCGCGCCCGCCATTCGGCCCGGTGGGAGGCCGGGGCCCTGGTCGGACGATCCGAAGTGCTGGTGGAAGGGGCCGTCGGAGGCGGCCCCGGCCTGGCGAGCCTGGATCCCTGGTCGCCGGCCCTGGCACCTTCGGGCGACTCGGTGCGATCGGGGCCCGACGGCCGGCTCGGGCGGAAGGTCGCGGCCCCGGGGCCCTCGACGGTCACCCTGGATTGGGAGCAACGGGCCCGGCCGGGGACCGAAGGCCGGGCGTTCGACCTGGCGTTGCCGGACCTCGCCGCCACGAGCCTGACGATCGACCTGCCCGCCGGCTGGCTGCCCGAGGCCCCGGGCACGCTCCGGCAAGGGCCCGCGCCGGGGTCGTCGGCCGATCGGCGGTCGTGGCGGCTGGACGGGCCGGGCGGGGCCTGGGCCTTGACGCTCCGGGGCGCCGACGGTCCCGGCGCGCCGGCCGGGCCGTCCTGGGTCTCCGGGACGACCCGGATCGACCTGGGCGAATCCCCCCCGCGATGGCAGGCCGAGTGGACCGTCGATCCGGGGAGCGCGGGGCCTCGCTCGTTCTCGTTCGAGCTGCCGCCGTCCCTGGAGTGGATCGACGCGGCGGGCCCGGCGGTGGCGACGAGCCGGGCCGAGCCTTCGGGGCCGTCGGGGACGGTGGTGACGGTCCGCCTGAGCGAGGGAGGGCCGTCGTCGGTGATCGTCCGGGCGGTGGCGAAGGGGCCCGAAGACGGCCCGTGGACGGTCCCGGCGGCGATCCCCAGGGACGCGACCTGGACCGGGGGCCGAACGGTCGTCCGGCTCGGGGCGGCCCAGGTCGTGGCGTCCTGCCGGGAGAGGTCCGGCCGCCAGGTCTCGCCCCGGGCCGACGAGGCCGAGACCGCCCGGGGCGGGACGATCCTCGCCTTCGAAGGCGAGGCGCCGGGCCCGGTGGCCGATCTGGTGATCCGCCGCCCGCCGACGGACGTCTCGGCCGAGGTCCGCGGGACCTTGAAGCTCGGCCCTCCCCGGATCGAGGCCGCCGTGACGTGGCGGGTGGACCGAGGGCGGGTCTTCCCGATGGCCCTGGACCTGCCCCCGGGCTGGGTCCTCCAGGGCGTCCGGCTCCGGGGCGAGACGGCGGAGACCGCCTGGCACGTCGAGGCCCGCCCCGGAGGAGGCGCCCGGCTGGTGGTCCGCCCCCCCGCGGCGGCCGACCCGGCGGAGCCGATCGTCCTGGACCTCTCGGCCGACGCCCCGTCGTCCGCTCGGTTCGGGCCCCTGGATTTGCCCCGGGTCTCGCCGGTGGGGGTGAGGGCCGGCGACGAGGTCTGGACGCTCCGGGCCGATTCGGCGGTGGCCGTGGCGCCGATCCGGGCCCGGGGGCTGGCGTGGATGGACCCGGCCTCGATCGCGGCCGATCCCGCCGGCCCGTCGCCCCCGGTCGCGTCCCCTCCGCCGATCCTGGCCTGGCGGTGGACGGCCGCCGACGGCCGGGGCGTCCTGGAACGGAGGAAGGCCGCCGAGATCCGCACGGCCTCGGCCTGGGTCCGGGCCTCTCTCGACGCCGACCGCCTCCGCCTGGACCTCTTCGCCTCCGTCCCCGAATCCGGCGACGAGGCCACGACCGTCCTCCTCGGGACCGACTCGCCCCTGGACCCTCCGCCAGTCTGGGAAACTCAGGATGGACGTGCGGTCGAATCGGCGGCGATCCCGGAGGCCGAGAGGGCGGCGCTGGGCCTGCCCGCCGGAGGATCGGCCTGGAGGCTCCGCGTCCCCAACGCCGGGGCGGGCCGCCCGGTCCTCCACGGCCGATCCGATCGCAAATGGACCGGCCAGGGCCGTCTGCCGATCCTGGCGATGCCCGGCGCCGATTTCGTTCGGGGCGGAACGCTCGTGGCGGTCGCCCGGGGGATGCGCTCGGTCGTTCGCGCGGAGGGCCTCCGGGCGCTGGACCCCTCGGCGGCGTCGGCCGAGTTCCGCCGGTCGATCCGGCCATCGGGAAGCGGGGAATCGGCGACGGCGCCGGGGGCCAGTCCGGGCCGAGTCGCCCACGCCTTCGCCCCCGACGGCCGGGAAGGCTCGCTCCGGCTGGAGACGTCCACCCTGCCCGCCGAGGGGCGGAGTGGCCTGGTCGAGAGGGCCGAGCTGGAGACGGGGCCCGGAGGCGCGGGGCCGTCGCGGGCCCGGCTGACCCTGCGGATCGTCCCCGGGACCGAGCCGGCCCTGAAAATCACCCTGCCCGACGGCGCCCGCCTGGAACGGGCCCGGCTCGACGGGCATCCGATCGTCCCGTCCGAGACGAAGGGGGCCTTGCGAATCCCCCTGCCCCCGGCCTCGACCGATGGCCGGACCCATGACCTCGTCCTGGACTACGAGACGGCCGCGGGCGATCCCGCGTTGCCCTCGATGTCCGTGCCCTGCCTGGCTTTTGGCTGGTCGCTGGACGTCCGCGGATCGCTCGACCTGGAGCAGGTCGGGCCGGGGTTGATCGACTCGACCCCCCGTGCCGGCCCTCCCGAGTCGCCCAGGATCCTCCCCGGCTCGGCATGGTCGAACGCCCCTCCCGAGGCGACGAATCCGGCGATCCTCTCCGACCTGGACGCCCGGGCCCGGCGAATCGCCTCGTCCGGGCTGTCGCTGGGAGACTGGCTGACCCGCCTGGATTCGAGCCGATTTCCTTTGGTGATCGATCGCCGGGCGATGGAGGGCCTGGGTCTGGGGCCGAAATCGTCGCTTCCCCGGGGTCCGGCGGCCGGGACGGAGGTCCTCGGTGCCCTGGGACTTGGGGCGTGGCCCCTGGAAGGTGTGGTGATGCTCTCCGACCGCCCGCCGCCGACGGCCGAGGCCGATCCCGAGGGCCGGTCGGCCTGGGCCGCCACGGTTCGGGCCGCGATCGTCGAGGGCTCCGACCCGGCCGATCGGTTCCAGGCCGTCGAGCGATGGGCTCGCGAGGCCGCGCCTCCTCCCCCGGCCGACGACCCGCCGGATTCCGGCCGGATCGTGGCCCTGGAAGCGGCCGGGTGGCCCGATCGCGGGGCGACCGTGACCCTGGACGACCGATCGGCGAGGCGGACCCGGGCCGTCCTCCTCTTCGCGGCCGTCGTGGGCCTGGGCGCGGCCTCGGGGCGTCGGCGGATGCGAATCCGGGCCGGGATCTGGGCGCTGGGGACGCTCTCAGCGGCTGGAATCCTGGCGATCGGCCCGGCCGCGCTTCGCGAGGCCGCGTCGGCCGTCCTCTGGGGCGCCGTGGCAGTCCCGGCGATCTGGCTCGGACGGTCCATCCGTTCCGATCGGCCGGGACCGGGCCGGGACCCGCGCTCCCGGGCCTCTCGGCGGCCCTCGATGCGATCGGGCTCGACCCTGGCCGTCCTCGTCGCGACGTCCTGGGTCGTCGGCGCCCCGAGGGCCGACGACCCGGCGGGCGAGCCGCCGATCCTGGCGTTGATCCCCTACGATCCGCCGCTCGACCCCGAGCGGCCGGGGAAGGACGTCCTGTTGCGGCTGGAGGATGACGCCCGCCTCCGAAAACGGGCGACCGCCGCCGAGGACCGGCCCTCGACGTCCGCCGGGGTCTTCGGCGCCTCGCACCGGATCGCGGCCGACGGCCCGTCGGAGGCCCGGATCACCAGCGAGTTCGACCTTGTGCTCGGGCCGACCGACGGCTCGGAATGGTCGTTTCCGATCGAGGGGGCCCGGGACGTGTCGGCCCGGCTCGACGGCAAGGACATCCCGGTCCGGATCACCTCGGGGGGCAAGTCGGGGACGATTTCGCTCGCGGGCGAGGGCGTCCACAAGCTGACCGTCGATCGGAGGATGGCCCGGACGAAGCAGGAGGGCGGCACCGGGCTCCGCCTGAGCGTCCCCCCGGTGGCGACGGCACGGGTCGCGGTCGAGGCGACGGCTCCGGGAGAGGCCGTGGACGTGCCCAACGCCCGGGGGCGCCTGGCGGAAATGGGCGGCGGGGTGGCCGGGCCTCTCGGGCCGGTCGGCTCGGTGGAAGTCCGGTGGACCCCCCGGGAGGCGGCGGGCCGGAGCCGACCCCGCGGGGAGGTGGACGTCCTGGCCCTCTGGGACGTGGAGCCGGCCGGAGACCACGTGAGGCTCCGGCTGTCCCCGGCCTCGGCCGAGGGGCTGTCCCGCGCGGTGGTGAAGCTGGGGCCGGGGGTGCTGGTCCGGTCGTCGAGCCTCCCCGGCCGCCTTGTCCAGGACGAGAAGGGTTCGACCTGGTCGGCCCGGCTCGACCCGCCCCGGAAACCCGGCGAGTCGATCGCCCTGGAACTCTGGAAGGCCGCCCCGCCGATTTCCGCCCCGTCCGCGACGCCCTCGCCCAGACGGTTGCCTCGATTCGAGCTCTCCGAATTCGAGAAGGTCACGGGCCTGCTCGGGGTCCGGAGGCCGGGCGAGTGGACCGGGAGGCTCGGGCCGGCCCCGGGACGCGAGGCGGTCGCCGACGACGTGTTCGACCGGGCCTGGGGGCCGTTGCCGGCCGGAGGAGGGACGCTCGCCGGGGCCTTCCGGTTCGCCGGCTCGCCCGAGCTGGACTTCCCCACCGGCCCCGAAGCCCCGCGATCGGTCGTCCAGCCGGCCGTGCTCCTGGAGATCGGCCCGGGACGGCTCGACCTCCATTTCGAGGCCGCCTGGGCCGACCTCGCCGGCCGGACCCGGGAGGTCCGCGTCCGGGTGCCCAGAGACCTCCGCGTGGTCCGGGTCGAGGCCCCCGGATTGACCGACTGGGGCCGGTCGGCCGAGGACCGCCTGCGGTTCCGGTTCGACGGCCCGCCCAGCCCGTCGAGGACCATCCGCATCGATGGCTGGGTGCCGATCGACGGCGACCCGATGGACCCCGGGACCGCCCGGAACCAGGCGGACGTCCCCTGGCCCGTCCCCCTGGACGCCGACCTCCAGCCCGGGACTCTCGCCGTGGCCGCCCCGGCGAACGTCCGGTTCGAGCTCGTCGGGGCGGCCGAGGCGATCCCCTCCGCCCCCGGAGGGCCGATCCGCTCGACCTATCGCGTGCCTCCGGGCGAGGTGCCCGGCCGATTGGCCTGGGCCGCGGAACCCTCGGGGGTGAACGTCCTGGTCCGCAGCCTGTTGCGGGTCCATCCCGACTCCTCCGAATGGGCGGCCGTGGTCCGCTACCGGATTCCCTGGGGCCCCTGCCCTCCGGTCCGACTCCGGTTGCCGACGGAGTGGGCCGAGGCGGCGAGGGTCGAGATCCTCGGCCGCCCCGTCGTGCCCGAGGCCCTGGTCCAGGGCGATTCGACCGTCTGGACGTTCCGGCCCGAGCCTCCGGCGTGGGGGTCTCTCCAGGTGGCGATCCGGGCGTCTCGCCCCCGGCCGCCCAAGGCCCCCCTGGCGTTCCCGGACCTCGTCCCCCTGGGCCGGGCCGCCGCCGACCGGGTCGATTCGTACCTCGCCGTGGCCGACGCCTCGGGCCTGGGCCTCGTCCCCGAAGGCTCCGCGGGCCTCCAGCCGGTCGAGGCGTCGCGCTGGGGCGACGGCGGGTTCCCCCTGCCGGCGGGGACCCGCGGCGTCTATCGAGTCCTCAGCGAGGGCTGGTCCCTCCGGCTGATCCCCCGGTCCGAGCCCGCGGGGGAAATCGACGGCCTGTCCGTGCCGACGGTGACCCTCGCCGACCTCCTCTGCGTGGTGGCGCCCGACGGCTCCAGCCTCGGCCGGGCCTCGTACCACCTCGACGATCCCTCCTCGGCCTTCCTCCCCCTGATCGTTCCGAACGGGATCGAGGCGCTCTCGGCGACCGTGGACGGCTCGGCCGTCTCGCCCAGACGCGACGGCCCCGATCGCCTGCTGATCCCCTTGCCCGACGGCGGGGCGTCGCGGGTCATCCTGTTGTGGAAGGCCCCGGCGGGCCCGGACCTCCCCGTCCCGGCGCTGATGACCAGGGGCGTGCCGACCCTCCTGGACGTGGCGGCCCCGGAGGCCGACCTCCTCCGGTCGAGCCTCCCGGCCAGCCCTCCCGACGCCCTCGGCGCCTCGCGGCTGGAGCAGCTCGCCCGGTCGATCGCCGATCGGATCTCGCGGATCGACCGCGGCTCGACCCGCGACCGCTCGGCGCTCCTCGGCGCCCTGATCCGGTTCGAGGCGACGGCCCGGCAAGTCGATCGGCAGGCGAGGTTCGCCCGACGAGGGGCCGCCGCGTTGCCCGAGCCGAGGGTCTCGGCCGCGAGGCAGGCGGTGGCCGAGGCGCTCTCGGGTTCGGGCCTGGAGGAATTCGGCCAATCGGCCCGGAGCCGTGTCGGCGAGGCGATCACCGACCCCATGCCCAGCCTCGCCACGCCGCCCCTCTCGCCCGAGCCCAACAACCTCCGCCGCCTGGGCAAGTCGAGGACGTTCCAGGGAATCCAGGCCGAGCCCGGAAGGCCCATCAAAGTCTCCCGGACGCCCCGCTCGACCCCAGTTCCCCGCCCGCCCGCCGCCCGATGGCTCCCGCCGTTGCTGCCGATCCTGGCCGGGCTCGTGCTGGTCGGCCTAATAGGCGGCCGAAGGTCGCGAATCTCCGCGGCGATCCTCACGGCGGCGGCCTCGGCCACCGCGACGATCCTCGGAGGAGGGCCCCTGGTTGCCGGGATCGCCGCGGGGGCCGTCGTTGTCGGCCTCGGTTGGCGCGGGACGAGGTGAAATGGATGTTCGGGAAACCGAGAAGCACGCCGTCTTGAAAATCCCTTGATGTTTTACAAGAACACGGATTTTCAATCCGTGGATCGGCGAAGGAGATGGGTTCGGGCCTGGTCCCGACTTCACGACGCCTTCCTCGGCCGCCCCCGGCCCCGGAGGGTCGATCCCAGGCCGAGCCGCTCGGCGGTGCGGAGGGTCCATTCGTCGGAGCCGAAGGGCCGCTCGCGTTCCACGGACACGCGGAGCCGCCGGAGGTCGCCGGCCGACAGCGGCTCGTTGACCCGCTCGACCCATCCCGGCCCCCGCGGGTCGGGCTCGCCTCGCCAGAGGAGGGCATCTCCCGCGAGCCATCCGGGCAGGCTCGACCACTTCCAGTGCTCGGCCCTTGCGACCAGCTCGGCCCTCAGGGGGTTGCGCTCGACGTAGCGGAGGACGGCGGCAAGGTGGTCGTCGTCCTGGACGGGGAAGGCCTTGTAGCGGCCCTGCCAGACGTGGCCGGTGGTGCCGTAGTGTCGGTGATAGCGGAGGGCGTGGGTGGTCAGGAGCCGACGCATCCACCGGCCGAGGTCGCCGTCGGCGTGGGGTCGGAGGACGAGGTGGAAGTGATTGGGCATCAGGCAGTAGCCGAGGAGGTCCATCGGCAAACGGCGGCAGGAGTCGGCGATGGCCTCGACGAAGGCGTCGTAGTCGGCGGGCTTGTGGAAGACGGATGCGCGGCGGTTCCCGCGGTTGAGGGCGTGGTAGGGGAGTCCGGCGACGGAGGCGCGAGCGGTGCGTGGCATGTCGGGAGTCTAGGAACCACGAATCGCGGCGTCAATAATTTCCTCCGTCCCCTTTTCCGCCCTTATAATTTTACAGGAATTACTAATATGCAAAATTCATCACTTTATAATAATCTATATGAGTTTTCGTATTACCAGATTAATGACCAGTCCCCTAATACGAAAAACCAGGAGGATGGCAAACAAGAGCCTGCCCAGACGACGCCCCAACCCAAACCTTCGCCCGCACCTCCAGCTCTTCCTTCCAAACCCCTACCAAATAATGTGATTATACTTGAACCTGCGCTGCGCCAGTATGGAATCCATTTTTTCCCCTAATCAGTAGTTTCCCTGGAAATCGACACTCTCGTCGCGACGTCGCGTAGCATCTCCGTCCCCTCGACGCCGCCGAGCGGCTCCCGAGGCCCTGAAAACCAGGCGTCCGACACCTTGAGTGCGTCGGATCCATCTGCGATACTTCATCGCGGCCTACACTCAGGCCACTTTCTCCTCGTGTTTCAGCCAGTTCGAGAGGAGACGCTGGATTTCCGGCCGATGACGCCTCAGCAACCGCTCCACGTCCAGCACGCTCGCTCGGTCCTTCTTCTTGTTCCACGGCGGCGGCGACCACCAATCCGTGCATCCTCGCTCATCCAACGCGAATTGCAACAGCCGCAGCAGGCTCATAGTGATCCATTGCACCTGCGTCGTCCGCTCGATCGGCGACTTCGTCCAGGCTCGACACTCCTCCCATCCCAGCCTCTGCTTCAGGTCCCGGAACCCGTCCTCCTGGCGGAACCTCGCGGCGAACAACTCGACCATCTCCAACCCGCTCAGACCCAACGCCGAACTCACCACCGTGAATCGCTTCTGGTAACCCTCGACCTCGGCCACCACCGCCTTGACCGTCACGTCATGTCCGAGCACCCGCCAGAGGCAGGCGATCTCCTTCCAACGGACCTTTCGCACCCGGCCGTAGATAAAGGCCTCGCCCTTCTTCCAATCCCCGGGCCAGCGTCCCCCCTGGCGAGGCGGGGACAGCTTCTTGCCCCACACGGGAGTCCGGCCTCGTTTCCCCTTGGGTCGCTTGGCCGGCGGCAGGGCGTGGAGTCGGGCGTCGTGCCGCAACCGGGTCAGGAAGTCGATGCGAGGCAAGCCCTCTTCGGCCATGACCAGTGGCCGAACGACATTCTTCAGGGCGTAGCCGCCGTCGAAGACGCCCAGGTGAGGCCCGGCGTTGATCCGGGCCTGTTCCCGCAGCAGTTCGACGGCCAGTTCGCACTTGGTCCGGAAGACCTGCTTGGGGCCGGCGACGCCACAGCGGAAGGGGAGTTGCGACTTGCGGAAGTAGAGCCGCCCGGAGATCGGCAGATACCAGGCGGGCTGGCCATCGTTCTTGAGCAAGGCCCCGAGGCAGACCCAGTTGTGAGCCCGGACGGTGGTGGCCCGGTTGGGACAGCGAGCGGTGTATTCGTGGAAGGTGCATGTGCCCCAGACGTGCTCGCCCGAGCGATGGACCTTGGTGTCATCGACGGCCGAGATCCGATAGCCGTGCCAGATCCGGCCGGGAGCCTCGTCGATGAGTCCGGAGAGGTTGCTGGTGAGGATCTCGGGCTTCCAGACGGCGTACTCGGCGAAGGATTCCAGGGCCTTCCAGTCGGCCAGTCGCTCGATGGCGACGACCGACTGGGTGATGGTGTGCTCCTCGACGTTGAGGGATAGAGCGGTGACCCACTCGACGAAGCGGCGGTAGCCGGGTCGAGTGAATGCGGAGGCGAAGGGTTTGAGGAGTAGTTGCCAGAGGGACCAGACGACTGTAGCCTGCCGCATCGGGGCATCTCCGTTTGCGGAGTTGATGGGAGGGTAAGCACCCATCAAGGTCCGCTGGGGAGATGCCCCGCTCAAGATATACGGAACTTCAGATCGGTTGCTCGATTTTCAGGGAAACTACTGGCTAATGGTCTCTTCAGATTTCCGGGGGGTATACCCCGGCCAGATCAGGTGGAGTAAACTCGGACGATTGCTGCGGGGCTCATGGTCAACACACCCTCTCCGACACGGGCCGGTTTGATGTCGAAGATTGCGAATGAACGCAGCCTCCTGTTCGGGTTGCTCGCGCTTCAGAATGACCTGATCGCGCCCTCGCAACTGGTCGCGGCGTTCCACGCCTGGAGCCGCGACGCCGCCCGGCCGATGGCGGAGAGCCTTCGCGAGCAGGGGGCGCTCGACGACAGCGACGTCGGTCTGATCGAGGCCCTGGTTGCCAAGCATATCGCCCGCCACGATCACGACACGGAGAAAAGCCTGGCGGCCGTCGTGATCCCGGCGGCCGTTCGTCAGGAGATCGGGACCGTCGAGGCCCCGGACGTCGAAGCGACCCTGGCGCGAGTCACGGTCCGGGGCCCCTCCGAGAACACGATGTCTTATGTGGCGTCCCCCGCCGTCTCGGGGCGATTCCGGGTCGTCCGGCCTCACGCCAGCGGCGGCCTGGGGGACGTCTCCGTAGCGCTCGACGCCGAGCTCAATCGCCACGTCGCGCTCAAGGAGATCCGCGGCAAGTTCGCGAGCGACCCGATGTGCCAGGCCCGCTTCCTGCTCGAGGCGGAGATCACCGGCTCTCTCGAACATCCCGGGGTCGTCCCCATCTACTCCCTGGGCCGGAACCCCGACGGTCACCCGTTTTATGCGATGCGGTTCATCAAGGGGGAGAGCCTGAAGGAGGCAAGCGACCGGTTCCACGACCCGAAGGCGCCTCCTCGCGAGGAGGGCGAACGGTCGCTGGCCCTCCGCCAGCTTCTGAGGCGGTTCGTGGACGTGTGCAACACGATCGCCTATGCGCACAGCCGGGGCGTCATCCACCGCGACGTGAAGCCGGCGAATCTCCTCCTCGGGCCGTATGGCGAGACGCTCGTCGTGGACTGGGGGCTGGCCAAGGTCGTCGGGCGAGGCGGCGCCCGCGATGCGCCTCGTTCGGCCGAGGCGTCCTTGCATCCTTCGGCCAGCGGGGCGGCGGAGACCGTCGACGGCTCAGCGATGGGGACTCCGGCCTACATGAGCCCCGAGCAGGCCGCCGGGGAGCTCGACCGCCTTGGGCCGGCGAGCGACGTCTACAGCCTCGGCGCGACGCTCTTTTACGTCCTGACCGGCAAGCCGCCGTTCGAAGGGGAGGTGGCGGAGGTGTTGCGGAGGGTCCGCGTCGGCGATTTCCGGCCCCCTCGGCAGGTCAAGGCCGACGTCCCGGCGTCACTCGAGGCGATCTGCATGAAGGCGATGGCGCTCCGTCCCGAGGATCGCTATGCGTCGGCCCGCGCCCCGGCCGACGACGTCGATCACTGGCTGGCCGACGAGCCGGTCTCCGCCCGGGTCGAGCCCTGGACGGCTCGGGGCCGGCGCTGGGTCCGTCGCCATCAGGTGGGGGTCGCGGTCGGCGTGCTCGCCGCGGCGCTCGCGGGCGTCTCCGCGGCGGCCGTCGCCCTGATCAGCGACTCCGCCCGACGCTCCGAGCACACGGCCCGGCTCGCCCTCGACCGGTCACTCAAGGGTGAGGTCGCCGCCCACGCCGAGGCCAGGGACCGACTCTTCGAGGCCGGTCGTGTCATCGACAAGTTCCTCACGAACGTCAGCTACGACCTGGCCCGCATCCCGGGCACCCAGCCGCTCCGCATGAAGATGCTGGCCGCCGCCGCCGCCCACTTCGAGACGCTCGCGAAGGAAGATCCCGCGGGATCGTTTTATGCGAAGGCCCAGGGCGCGAACAGCCTCTATCGCGTGGGCCAGCTCCGCCGACAGATGGGGGACGTCAAGGGCGGGATGGGTGCCCTGGGCGACGCAATCGCGCGCTATCTCGACCTGGAGAAGGAAAATGGCACGAGCCCCGTCACGCTCGACGGGCTCGGCAACTCCTACATCGAGCTCGGCCTGGCCCGCCGCGACCTCGGCGACCTGAAGGGGGCCGAGGAGTCCTGGCGGCTCGCCATCACGGCCCACGAGGCCGAGAGGAAGTTCAAACCGTCCGACCCGGGGGTACTCACCAATATCACGTCCAGCACGACGAACCTCGGCCTCGCCGCGGGCGACCTCGGGGATTCCGACGCCGCGCTCGCGGCCTTCCGAAGGGTCGTCGAGCTGCGGAGCGGGGCCTTGAAGATTCGCCCGGATTTCCCCCTCTACGAGAACTTCCTGGGATCGGCCCATTCCGTGCTCGGATCGACCCTCCACGATTGCGGACAACTCTCGAAGTCCCTGGACTCCCTGAAGGAGGCGATCCGGATTCGCGAGAGACTCCTCGCGCGCGAGCCTGAGAATCCGGACCTCGTCTCCGGCCTCCTCTGGAGCCGAACCAGCGAATCGGCGGTGCTCCGGGACCTCGGCCGTCTTGACGAGGCCGCCGAGCTGGTCCGTCAGGGCGAAGATCGTGCGAAATCGCTTCTCGGCAGTAGCCCCGGCATCCCCGAATATCTCGAATTGTTGGGTCAGCTTCAGGTCGATCGGGCCCGCGTGGCGCTCGCAAGAAATCATCCCGACGAGGCGGAGGCCGCGTCGCGACGGGCTGTGGCCACCTTCGGCCTCGCGGTCGATCGCCAGCCGGACTTCCCGGCCATCCGGTCCCAATGGGACGAGACGAGAATCCTGCTCGCCGAGAGCCTGCGCAAGCTCGATCGCCCCCGGGACGCGCTCGACGACCTCGAACGCGTGATGAAGGACCTCGATACCCTGGCGGAAAAATTCCCCCATCTGCGCCGGATCGCCGCACGCCGGGCCTCGGCCCATGCCCAGCATGGTGCCCTCCTCGCCGCCATTCAACCCGACGACCCGGCCGAGGCGGCGCTCCGCGACGCGACCGAGAGGGCCGCCGACCTGGCGCGTCGATTCCCGACCTATCACGAATATCACGGCCGTGCCGCCGAGGCGGCCCACGACCTGGCGCTCTTGCTGGTCGCCAGGAAGAAGGCGAAAGAGGCGGAGGCGGCCTACGAACTCGCCCTCCGACATCAGGCCGACGCGGTGAAGCTCTGCCCCGAGGCCTCCGCGTATCGCGACCGCCTCGCCGCCTATCAAAGCGCTCGCGAGGAGCTCGCCAGCGTCCCGGCTTCGGCCGCTCCTGTCCCTCGTTAACGCGGAAGACCCGGAAAAGGGGAAGATCCGGAAAAGGGGAAGACCCGGAAAAGGGGACGACGACCCGGAAAAGGGGACGGAGGAAATTTCAGCTGGAAATAATTTCCTCCGTCCCCTTTTCCGGGTCGTTTTCGGTCCCCGCACGAAAACGCTGACAAGAGCCAAATCGGTTCACGAGGAGGAGGTCTTATGCGCGGCCATGAGTTGGCGGACGGCCGGAAGAAGTTCCTCGGGGATCGTGATGACGGTCTGCCCGACCTGCTCGGTCATCGCCGCCTCGTCATCGGCCACCTGCTCGTCCTCGGTCATGCTCTCGTAGTAATCGATCAATTTCTTGACACGATCCGCGTCCCAGCCGGCCGGGAATCTCGACTCACTCATCGCCTCTTCCTCCGTCGATACGCCTGGAGTGCTTTACCCCGGATCTCGTAGGCCGTAACCACGAAGACGCCATCGCCTTCTTGGTCGGGAACAAAGATGACGTGCAGGTATCGCCCGGAACACGTCTGCCCCAACACATGGCGGGAAGCGTCTCGGCCCGAGCGATCCTCGCCGGGATGCCGCAACACGTACTCCACCTCGTCCTCAGTGACCCCATGCCCGTAGATGTGCGGCAGGCCGGAATCCGGGTCGAAGTGGTAACGAACATCCATTGGCGAGCCTCGACGGCCCTAGGGAACACGCCCTCATCTTACCCAGAGGGCAGCTTCCGCTGCAAACTCGTCGTCCGCCCCTTCGGTCCTCGTCCACCTTGTCCCGACCGAACCTCAGGGCGGAAAAGGGTACGGGGGGGCGGAAAAGGCGACGGGGGAAATTATCAAAAGGGAACGGAGCGTTGGAGCGGAAGAGGAGGTGGAGTCAAGAATTCCCTCCGTCCCCTTTTCCACTCCCGTCCCCTTTTCCACTCCTCGTCCCCTTTTCCACTCCTCCGTCCCCTTTTCCACTCGTCGTCCCCTTTTCCACTCGTGCGGGATTGGAAACCGAGATCGTGATGCCGCTTTCCCCGAAACTCTGCCTCCACGGCAGCCACCAGCCAACGAATAATTACTCGTACGTGGAGGCCAAGCAGAAGGTCATCCGCGAGATCAATAAGCGGATCGTGAGTCAGGCCACCCGATTCGTCTACGCGCCTGACAAGCCGACGTGGCTGCCCCCGCTTCAGGCCCGGAAGGATTTGGGCGTGATGCGGATCGGGTGGTGATTCCCTCAATCGCGCTTCGACCGCACGGCGTCGATCTCGCAGCCGTGCAGATAGTAAACCCCGTACACGCTCGCCAATTGTCCATCGAGGCGGGCGCGGGTCTGGTTGATGAGTTCGGATCGCCACCGCCTCGGAAGGTGGCTCCAGGTGTCCACCCTGACGAGGATCGCGGTGAGCGGGTCGTACCGGCCCGACAGCACTTTCCTTTCCGCCCTCTCCAATGCGACTGCGATCCAGCCGTCGTACTGCTCCGCCATATCCGCCATGCGCAATGGGCGTAGCATTTTCTTCTTCCCGACCGTCTGCGACAGGGCGGGCCGATGGACCGTGCCGTTCTCGGCCAACTGCTGGCGGGCGAACACGGTTTCCTCGGTTTCGGTGGTGGTGACCTCCACCCTGATTTCGAGAGGCCTGAACCCGGCTACGCGCAGCGTGGCATCGTACGGCTGGCCGCCCGTCAGGCACCGGATGAAGACGTCCTGCATCGGCGCGACGAACCGCAGGCCAAGGTAGCCGACCGGAATTACCTCCTCGATGAGCTTTTTGACGTTCCTTCCGCTCTGGTTGAAGTAGATCGAGTCGAAATCCGGGGTGGCTTCCATCGCGTTGAATTGCGCGTTGATCCACCGCCACATTTCAAAGATGTGCCGCTCCTGCTCGTAATCGGCGGTCTCGATTTCGAAGGGAGGAGCGACCATATGCATGCACTCGGCTTGCGTGGTGGGTTTCGCCTTGAGTATACGGAACAACAGGGGTGGCGGAAAGGGAAGACACCGGGCAGGCGAGTTCGCGAGGCTCAACTTCCCGATGGCGGCATAGCTGTACCAATCGGGGTGCCGCGTCGCCCCACACCTCTCGCCCGCACGATTTGGTACAGCGATTGGGATGGGAAAAGGGGACGGGGATGGGAAAAGGGGACGGAGGAAATTCTCGGCGTTTCGTTCCTCAAGATGCGGGAAAACGGGATGTCAGGCAAGTCCACATTCAACTTTCCAAAGCATATTTCTCTCCGTCCCGAATGCCATGAACGTCCCGAATGCCATGAAGTTAAGGGTTAGTCGTTGCCATTTCGGGGGCTGCGCCCGGGGGCGTCGAATTCCTTAGAGGTTGTCGCTTGTGGACTCTAGGGGCTTGCTGAACTATGGCCTCGGGAATTCGCGGTTCGGCCAAGTTGCGGACGCCGACCGGATGCTCGAAGGGATTCGGCGTCCCCGGGGCAGCACCCGAAATGGCAACGACTAACCATTAACTTCATGGCATTCCTCTCCGTCCCCTTTCGCCGTCCTCGTCCCCTTTCGCCGTCCTCCGTCCCCTTTCGCCGTCCTCGTCCCCTTTCGCCGTCCTCCGTCCCCTTTCGCCGTCCTCGTCCCCTTTCTCACTCACGACCTCCTCCCGCCAGGTCGGACCGGGCCTGATGCCGGGGCGAAGGCGGGCGGTTCACTTCATAACGATCTTGAACAGGTCGAGGTCGCCACCGCCGGGCGTGACCGTTCCCACGAAGGAGCAGCCCGTCGCGGACGTCTTCATGTTCTGCCAGGTCGTGTCCTGGTAACCCGTCGCCGTCTTGGTCCGGATCATCTGCTGGCTCCGCTCCGTCGAGGCGTGGAGGAGGTAGCCCCCGTCGGCCAGCGACTGCCAATCCACGTTACGGACCCACGCCGAGCAGACGATCTGGATCTCGGGCCTGTCGCTCAAGGGGTCGCCCAGCACTTCCTTCTCCAGGACTCCTCGATTGTGGTCGAAACAGATCTCGAACCCGAAGTGGATGCCCCCTATCTGCTTCCTCCCCGTCTTGCACCCCGGAGGCGAGATATGAAACTCAGAATCGTCTTTCTGGACGCCATGCAACTCCTTGTATCCCGCCTTCTTGACGTACTTGTGTTCCAGGTCCCCGTTGAGGAATACATACGCTTGATTTTTATAAATATAAGATCCGACAAGAAAGAGGTCCGACTCCCGGGCCACGTGTTTGGCGAGCTTGTATTGCTTCTTGAAATCGGCCTCCGAGTCGGCGTTCTGCGTGCCGATCTGGGTCTTGAATTGCTTGAACTTCGCCGGGAGCTTCTCCGTTCGTGCGCCCTTGAACTTCTCGCCCAGCGGGATTCCGTCGGAGTCGAGCTCCACCTCATTCCGAATGGTCGCGGCGGACTTCACCCTGGAGGGATTGCGGTTCTCGGCCCGTTCCATGGACTTGCGGAACGCGACCGTCCCCGGAACGAAAAGGATCCCCTTCGCGGATCGGCTCATCGCCTGGAGCCTGATCAGGATCTCGTCCTTGTAGTTCTCCTCGATCGGATAGTCTGAGGTCTTGTTCCCCCCGAGATTGATCTGCTTGCTCACCATGTATTCCGGTGCGACGAAGATGCCCTTGATTGTGTTGAGGGACGGGTTGGTCTTTGCGGCGAAGAGCATATTCTCCTGGATCGATTCTTCGAACTTCCACAGTGCATTTCCGAGGCACTTCAATCGATCATCGATGCTCTTCTCTCGCATTTTATGACCGAGGGAGTAGAGGCCCACAAAGATCAAGGTGCTCATGAGGGTCTCCGCCTGGAGTTCCGGCGCGATCGATCGGGCGTGAAGGGGAGGGTCGGATCACGGGACGGGTCGGCGTCGGAGCGGGACCTCGTCGTCGATCGCCGAAATTGTCCACAGATCGTAGATGAATGCTAGCGCATTCTCCAGGACTCGGAAAAGGAAGCAAAAGGAGGTCAGATCCGTAAGCAAAAGGAGGTCAGGAGCGAATGGCACAAAGCGAAGCGAAAACCTCTGGTGCATCAGCAGTTAGAGCAGATTCCCGGCATGTTTCCGAGAATGAATGCTCGCATGCGCACGAACCGATCAATTCATGATGTCTGGTATATTGCTGTATATTTGATACATTTCACGTCTGCATTATATTCAGGAACAATAGCCGGGCATGAGTTGGAAACTTAATCGAGTTAAGGTTTTGCGCCTTCCTTTAGTGCCATTCGCTCCTGACCCCTTGTCACGCTCGGCCGCTTGACCTCCAGGATCAAGAGGTACACCCCTAGACCCGTTGTTCACGGGCGGGCCGATGCGTCGAGCGGCTGGTCCGGCTAGACTGGGACGGTTCTCGCTGGAACCTGGACCCGGTGGACCTTCGCCATGAGCGTGCGTGTTGTCGCCTTCGCCCTCCTTGCTGGCCTTTCGTGTTCGGTCGCGATGGCCCAGGCGCCCGCTCCGGCGAAGCGGTTCACCCCTTCGGATGCCGACCTGGCCAACCTGGCCTCGAAGATGGACCAGCTTGAGACGCTCTTGAACGAGGCGAAGGCGAAATTCCTCGGGGATGACGCCGTACGTGGCCCCGACGCCCTCGCAGATGCCGCCGTGTTCCTCCACGCGGGACGCCGGATCGTCCGGCTTGGCGAGTTCTTCCAGGAAGACTCTGCGGCGAGGACCGTCGAGGCCCTCAAACTGGGCGAATCGCGGGCCCGGGACCTTGCCGAGGGGAAGCATCCGTGGGCGTCGGCCAGGGGCGGCGTCGCCCGGGGCTATGTCTCGAAGGTGGATGGCTCGATCCAGCCGTATGCGGTTTACGTCCCCGAGGCTTATGACGGCTCGAAGAAGGTCCGGCTCGACGTGGTCCTCCACGGCCGGGACGCGAGCTTGACCGAGGTCAAGTTCCTCCTGGCCCATCAGGGGAAGCCCATGCCCGAGGGGGAATCGGGCCTGGTCCTCCACGTCTTCGGCCGGGGGAACAACGCCTATCGCTGGGTCGGCGAGACCGACGTCTTCGAGGCCATCGAGGCCGTGAAACGGAACTACCTCGTCGATGACTTGCGGGTCGTCCTCCGGGGGTTCTCGATGGGAGGCGCCGGCGCCTGGCATCTCGGCCTGCATCACCCCTCGGACTGGTGCGCCGTCGAGGCCGGCGCGGGGTTCTCCGAGACGAAGGCGTACGCGAAGCTCAAGGAACTGCCGGACTACCAGGAAAAGGCCCTGCACATCTACGACGCCGTGGACTACGCCCGAAATGCCTGGATCGTCCCGATCGCCGGATACGGGGGCGAGGACGACCCTCAGAAGAAGGCTTCGGAGAATATCGAGGAGGCGTTGAAGGCCCTCGGCGTGACGATGAAGACCGAGGGACTCGTGACGAAGGCCGAGGGGATCGACTTCCTCCGGGTCGTCGGCGCGAAGACCGGGCACCGGGTCGACCCCGAGAGCGCGAAGGTCCTCAAGGCGTTCCGCGACGACCACGCGGCGAAGGGCCTGGACCTGTTCCCGAAGCACGTCCGGTTCGTCACGTATACCCTCAAGTACAACGACGCCGAATGGCTGTCGGCCCAGGGCCTGTTCGAGCATTACAAGCCGGCGACGATCGAGGCGACGATCGAGGGGGACGTGGCCACGGTGACGGCCGAGAACGTGGCGGTCCTCGGCGTCGAGAGGCAGGCGGCCGAGACGATCAAGCTGGATGGCCAGGTGTTGCCGTTGCGGACGGCCGTCCGCGGGCTCCTGCCGAACGTCTATTTCCGCAAGATCGAAGCCGGCTGGGAGACGCTCGATTACGACCAGTCCCGCGCGTTCCAGGAGAACACCGCCGGGGGCAAGAGGCACAATCTCCAGGGGCCGATCGACGACGCGTTTACCTCCGCGTTCCTCGTGGTGAGGCCGACCGGGACGCCCTGGAACCCGAACGTGGGGGAATGGTCCAAGGCCCGGATCGACCGATTCGTCGCCGAATGGGCCGAATTCGCCCGCGCCGAGCTTCCGATCAAGGACGATTCGCAGGTCTCCCCCGAGGACATCGAGACCAAACACCTGATCCTCTTCGGCGACCCCGGCTCCAACGCCGTGATGGCCCGGGTGATCGGCAGCTTGCCGCTGTCGTGGACGAAGACCGAACTGTCGCTCGGGGGCAAGTTCCCGTCGGCCGACCACGTCCCCGCCCTGATCGCCCCGAACCCGCTGAATCGGCTGAAATACGTGGTCCTGAACAGCGGGCCGACCTTCGGCGCGAAGGAATTCCAGGGGACCAATGCCCTGTTGTTCCCCCGTCTGGGAGACTGGGCGGCCCTGCGGATCGGCAGCCGGACCGAATCGGCCGAGACCTCGGGGTTTTTTGATGAACGCTGGCGGATGCCGCCGGGGACCGCTCCGAAAATCCGGGACTAACCACTTGCATCGGGGCGTTCGGTCGTCATACTAGGACGTGATTGCATGCACCGGCCGGAGCAGGCCGGGGCCTTCGTGGGAGGGTTGGGCCCGACTCGTCGAGAGGGCCTCGGGATCGGTCCGCGGGCGACCTGGGAGAGATCCGACGATGTTCGAGCGACCGAGTCGAGCGGAGGCGGGCCGGAGGCGGTCCGCCCTGGAAGCGAGTCCTCATTGCGAGCCCCTGGAAGGCCGGACCCTGATGGCCGCCTCCCCGGTGGCGAGCACCTCGCCGGCCCTCGTCCTGATCAATCCGGGAGGACCGTCGATCAGCCCCGCGCTGCTCCAGGCGGTCAATCAGTTCATCAACGACTTCGACGGGTTCGCCAACTCGGGCAAGCTGGCCCAGGCCGGGGCCACCCTGCAATCGGACCTCGCCGCGATCACCCTCGCGGCCGGGGCCCCGGGGGCGAGGGCCGTGGGCGTCCTGTCCAACGACGTCAACTCGATCGTCGAGGGCGGGACGTTCAACCAGCAACAGGCCACCCTGCTCAACGGCGACCTCGCCGGGGTGCTCGGCGTCCCGGGCCTGACCCTGGCGGCGATCACGTCCAGCATCGGCGGGCCGGTCACGGCGAACCGGGTCGCGGGCCTCCCGCCGACGGAGCTCAACCAGGTCCTGACCGACATCAACGCCGTGGGGACCGCCACCTCCCAGGTCCCCAGAGGCCAGAGCGGCGGAGAGGCCGCGACGACCTCATCGCCCCTGAGCCCTGCCGGGACGCTCACGCCCTCCCCGGCCCCGGGCGCCTATTCCCGGCTTTTGGATGACCTGAAGACGATCCTGGGCAAGTCGCGAGGGGCTCTCGCCGGCCCAGGCCAACGCCGTCCGCAACGACTTCGCGGCGATCTCGGCCGTCGGCCATCAGCCCGACGCCCAGGCCGTCGCCAGCCTCCGGGCCGACCTCGCCCAGGCCGCCGCCGTCGGCCGGCTGTCGTCGAACCTCAAGACGAAGGTCTCGCAGGACTTCTCGGCCGTCCTGAAGTCCTCCGGAGTCGCCCCGGGGCTGGTCCACCGCTCCTCTCAGGACCTCAACGCCGTCCTCCACTCGCCGGACCTCGCCCCGGCCGACCTGAAAACGCTGATCGAGGACCTGCTCTCGGTCCTCTCGGCCCGGCCCTCGGCCTCTTCCTCCGGCTCCGCGACCCCAGCCCTCCGAAGCGGCCTCGGCGCCTGGTTCGTCGGCGGCAAGCCGATCGGCTCGTGATCGGCCACCATGAATCCCAGGAGTCTGCCCATC
Organism: uncultured Planctomycetota bacterium; assembly: GCA_963737655.1. GTDB lineage: Bacteria > Planctomycetota > Planctomycetia > Isosphaerales > Isosphaeraceae > JAQGHR01. The sequence goes on from CAVTTN010000002.1 coordinate 2,684,599, forward strand.
GTTGATGGATGGGTCGTTGTCCGAATCGTGTAGGGTCCGCTCTTGCGGACCCTGCAGGACTAGGGGCCGATCGGGTCTCCGGGAGCGGATTGGCCGTTGCTGGAGCCGGCGCGGCGGCGGCGGACCTCGGCTTCCAGGACGGCCCGGCGTTCCTCGATCAGGGCCCGGCGGTGGCGGAGGGCGTAGGCGCGATTGGCGAGCCAGTCGATCAGGGCGAGGGTCAGGAGGACGAAGACCAGGCCGATCACGCCGATCCAGACCCAGGCGAACAGCTTGCCCGAGGCCCGATCGACGGGCTTCGTCGGCATCAGCGACAGCCCGACGAACATCCCGAGAGAGACCAGACCCATCAGGAACGAGCCCAGCAACCGCCTGCGGTCCTTCCGGGCGAAATGGGCCCGATCGGCCTCGGAGAGTTCGACCGATCGCCTTGCCCGTTCGGCCCACTGGCGATAGGCGAAGGTCGCGGCGATCAGGAGGACCGCCGAGGCGATCACCCTTCCCTCGGTCAGGCCGGTCCGCGAGCCGGCCATCACGGGGTCTCCGAGGAAGAAGGAACCGGACAGGCGCCGGCGGGCTCGGAATCGCCCCGTCGCTGGTGGGCGAGGCCCCATCGACACATCAACTCGGTGATCGGGCGGAGGGTCTGGCCGTAAGGGGTCAGCGAGTATTCGACCCGGGGCGGGACTTCGGCGAAAACCGCCCGGCCGACGATCCCATCGGCCTCAAGCTCGCGGAGCTGCTGGGCCAGGACGCGCTCGCTGATCCCGGAAAGCTTCTTGCGAAGCTCGCTGAACCGAAGAGTGCCCTCCTTCAGCCAGAACAGGATCAGGACCTTCCACTTGCCGCCGATCACACCCAGGGTCGCCTCGACCGGGCAGGCCGGCGACTTCCTCCGTTTCGCCGTCGGGCCGACACTGGCCATGCTGACTCCCAGGTTCGTATCGAACCTCCTCGTGCGTTCTTGAGGGCCTCGGCGTCCCAGCCTACAATCCGCCCGCCCTGGGGGCCAGACGGCCGTTTGCTCGTTTTTTTCACGGAGGGAGACACGTCATGATTCTCGTCCTCGGAGCGACTGGAACCAACGGCAAGGAACTCGTCGCCCGGCTGGCGGCCGGAGGCCATCCGGTCCGGGCCTTGGTCCGCGACCCGGCGAAAGCCGCCCGCCTGTTGCCCGAGAACGTCGAGCTTGTGGCCGGAGACCTCGACGACCCCGCCTCAATCGTCTCCGCCTTCGATCAGGTCGATCGCGCCTTCTTCCTCGCCACGTTCGATCCGCGGTTCGTCGGCTGGTTCACCAACTTCCTCGGCGCCGCTCGGCGCGCCGGCCGCCCCTCGATCGTGAAGTTCTCGGCGATGGGGGCGGCGGAAGCGTCGTCCGTGGAGATCCTCCGCCAGCACGGAGAGACCGATTCGGCCCTGATCGCCTCGGGCCTCCCGTCCACGATCCTCCGACCGAACTCCTTCCATCAGAATCTGTTGTGGTCGGCCGGAACGATCCGCGACCACGGCGCCTTCTACCTGCCCATCGGCGATGCGGCCCAAAGCCTGGTGGATGTCCGCGACATCACTTCCGTCGCCTTCGAGGCCCTGACAAAGCCCGGTCATCAGGGCAAGATTTACGAGCTTACCGGCCCGGAATCCCTGACGTATCATGAAGTCGCGAAAGGTATTGCGGACGCGATTGGCAAGCCCGTGAGGTACGTGCCCGTCCCGCCCGAGGCCGCCCTGGACTCGATGAAGAAGGCCGGGACGCCCGAGTGGAACGCCCGCGCCCTGATCGACCTGTACACCATGTTCGCCGCGGGAGACGCCTCGAGGACGACCGGGACGATCGCCGAGGTCCTCGGCCGACCGCCGATCTCGTTCGCGCAATTCGCCCGGGAACACGCCGGGGCGTTCTCATGAGCCGGGCGAGCTGCCGAAAGCCTTGATCAAAAGACGTCGGTGGTGGTCAACTGCTGCTCGACCCAGTCCCCTCGGCGGGCGATCTCGACGACGGCCGAGCGGATGTCGGCCGGGGTCACGTGGCCTCGGGGATAGGTCCGGGTCATCACGAACATGGGCTGGCCGTTGACGTCCCGCACGGACAGGCCGCCGATCGTCAACTCGGCGTTGAGCTTCAGCGCGAACTCGTAATGGCGGGGGTCGGCCGGGGCGCACACGGAGAAGATCTGGAGGAGCCTCTCGTTCTTCCGGCCCTCGGCCACCTCGACATAGACCTCCTGGATGCGGTCGCCCGGCACGGGCACGATCACCCGGAAGCGGTCCCGGGCGCCCTGGATCAGGCAATCCACGCCTTCGAGGCTCTCGCGGACCAGGCCCTCGGTGTCTCGCAGGTGGCCCAGGACGACCTTGAGCTCCTCGGCCAGCTCGTCGGCCGAGGCGTGGCGGCGGGCCGGGTCCTTGTCCAGCAAGCGGGCGAGGATCGGCGGGAGCTCGTCGGGGATCGCCGAAACCAGGCGGCGGACGTCCGGCACCGGGGCCGATCGATGGAGCCGGATCAGGCTGGCGAGGTCGTCCGAGGCGAACGGCAGGCGGGCCGTCAGGAGATAGAAGAAGGACACGCCGACGGCATAAAGATCGGTCTGAGGCCCGGCGGGCGACCCGTGGAACAGCTCCGGGGCCATGAAGGTGGGGGTCCCGGCGAGGTTCGAGCCCGAATCCCGGTCGCGCAGCCGGCGGACCAGCCCGAAATCGGCGAGCTTGGCCGAGCCTTCGGCCGTCAGGAGGACGTTCGCGGGCTTCACGTCCCGATGGACCAGCCCCGATCGGTGGGCGGCCGAAAGCGCCAGGGCGACCTGGCGGATCAGGAGCGAGGCGCGAAGCGGTTCGAGAGGCCCATTGCGGATCAGGGTCTCCCGGAGGCTGACCCCCCCGGCGACGTGCTCCATCTCGATGTAGTGATAGCCCCGGTCGCTGCCCAGGTTGTGGACCGTGACGACGTGGGGATGCACGAGGCCGGCGACCGCCCTCGCCTCGGCCCAGAACCGCTCGACGGTCCGGGGCTGGCGGGCCACGAGGCCGGGGCTGAGCACCTTCACGGCGCAGGGGCGGCCGAGCCCGGCGTGCTCGGCTCGGTAGACCCGGCCCATTGCCCCCTTGCCCAGGACCTCGGCGATCCGGTACTGGCCGAGCTCGGTGCCGACCAGGTCGTCGAGCTCCGGGAAGCCGTCGGAATCGAGCCCGGGGGTCGGCCCCCCATAGGCGATGGTCTCGCCGAGAGGGTCGTCGGCCGAGGCGCCGGGGACCATCGGGCAGCCGGTCTCTCCGTGGAACGGGCACGCGGCCGAGGGGCTCGCCCACGCGGGCCGGCTCGTCGCACAAGGGGCACGGACGTATCGCCGCCGCCCGGACGGGCATCTGCCTCGCCCTCACCGACCCATCCGCCGGTCCCATCGAATCCCCCAGCCTCGCCCGGCGTCTAGACTTTCGGGAATTATGGCCCGGCTTCCCAGGAAGTCGAGGCCAAGCTCCCGCGATCCGAGGAGATCGCCGCCCCTCTCCGGGTTCGCCCCGTCTCCTCCGATGGTTCATGCATGCAAACTGGGCGCCACACCGCATGGAATCGCACGATCATGGATGGAACCCCTTGCGGCATCACGAGTAAGTTCTCGGGGATGGGCGGAGCGTGGGGCGACGAGACGGGCGGACGACGCCCGCCGGCGGGGGAAATCGTTCGGCCTGGCCTCGGAGGAACCAGAATGTCACGCTTCGGGAAACTCGCCCTCGCCGTCGCGTTCCTGGCCCTGCCGGTCGCCGAGGCCCGGGCCGACGACCCGCCCGCCCCGGCCAAGGCGAAAGCGAAAGCGAAGGCCAAGTCGAAGGCGCGCACCAAGACCGCGAGGAAAGCGGACGCCGACGAGCCTCCGCCGTGCGTCCACCTGGCCCGAGCGGCGGCCCCCCGCCCTGCCCCTCCCCAGACGATGGAAGAATCGTTCCAGAGGATGATGGACAGCATGACGAGGAACCCGGCCGGAGGGTTCGCGGACGTCCTCCGCGAGCAGGAGGCCACCGCCCTGAGCGAAATCTCGCTCACGCCGGCCGAGGAACGGCGGATCGGTCGAGACGCCCGGCGAGAATTCCTCCGCCGGGCCTCCGCCAAGGGGATGCCGGTCGTGGACGACCCGGCGAGGATCAGGTATCTCCGCGAGCTGGTCGCCCGGCTTGCCGTTCGGATGAAGAACCGGGCGCGCTATCCCGAGATCGACGTCACGCTCGTCCGCGCCGACGTGGCCGACGGCCAGTCGTTCCCCGGTGGATTCCTCGTCTTCACGACCGGCCTGTTCGACGAGCCGGACGAGGCGAGCGTGGCGGGGGTGGTCGCCCACGAGCTCGGGCATCTCGACCGGGGGCACCTCAACGAGTATGCCCGTCGCGAAAAGCTCACGCAGACCGCCTTCCAGCCGGAGCCGGGGATGGGTATGCCCCGGCCCGACCAGTTCATGAGCCGGGGGATGGCCCTGGGGAGCCTCATGATGAACCCGTTCCGGCCCGAGCACGAGCACGAGGCCGATTGCATGGCCGCGACCTGGCTCTACCAGGAAGGCTACGACCCGGCCGCCCTCGCCGGGTTCCTCGAACGGATCCACGAACGGAACCGAGATCGGCCCGACCCGCCGTTCCTCATGATCGCCCGGTCGCATCCCTACTCGCTCGACCGCCGAGACGCGATCCTCGATCGGCTCGCGCAGCTCCTCCGCTGGAAGCCGAGGAACGACCTGGGCCGCTACCCGAACAACCTGAGGACGCTCTCGCCCAAGCCGGCCGAGCGTTGATCCATCCCCGGGTGGGACGCCCTCGAAGAGGGGGGCGTCCCACCCGGGGATGGGAATTCGCGCGATTACTTGCTGTGGCTCTTGATCGACTCGCCGGCCTCCTCGACCTTCTCGCCGACGGCGTGGCCGACCTGGCTGGCCTTCTCCCCGGCGGTGTGGGCGGCATCCTTGGCGTGCTCGGCGGCCGAATTGGCGACCTCCTTCGCCTTGTCGCCCGCCTTGTGCGCGGCGTCCTTCACACCCTGGCCGGCTTCCTTGATCCCGTCTTTGATTTTCTCGGCGGCGTCGGACATGGGAGAGCCCCCTTGGCTGGAGAAACGGGAGGGACCGGCTCGGCCCCTCGTCCGTCCTGAGCGAGTGCATCTCCCATGCCACGAATTGGCCTTCGGATCACGCGTTATAGGTCGTGGAGGACGTGGTTCCCCCTCGGCCGGTCCAGTTGGTGTGGAAGAACTGGCCCCTGGGGCGGTCGATCCGCTCGTAGGTGTGGGCGCCGAAGAAGTCGCGCTGGGCCTGGAGGAGGTTCGCCGGCAGGTCGGCCCGGCGGTAGCCGTCGTAATAGGCCAGCGCCGAGGTGATCGCCGGCAGGGGGATTCCGTAGGTCACGGCCGAGGCGCAGACCCTCCGCCACCCGGGCGCGGCCCGTTCGATCTCCGTCTTGAAGAACGGGTCGAGCAGGAGGTTCGGCAAGCCCGGATCGCGGTCGAAGGCGTCCTTGATCTTGCCGAGGAAGGCGCTTCGGATGATGCAGCCCCCTCGCCACATCAGGGCGACGCCCCCGTTGTTGATCTCCCAGCCCGAGTCCTTCGCCATCGCGTTCATGAGCGCGTAGCCCTGGGCATACGAGATGATCTTGCTCGCGTACAGGGCGTTCTCGATGTCGTCCACGAACGCCTGGGGATTGCCGGCGAATTTCTCGGATGGCCCGGCCAGGACCTTCGACGCTTCCACCCGTTCCTCCTTCTGGGCCGACAGGCACCGGGCGAACACGGCCTCGCCGATCAGGGTCAGCGGGACGCCCAGGTCCAGGGCCGAGGTCACGGTCCACTTGCCGGTGCCCTTCTGGCCGGCCTTGTCCAGGATCAGGTCGACCATCGGCTTGCCCGTCTCGGGGTCGGTGAAGCCGAAGATGTCTCGGGTGATCTCGATCAGGTAGCTGTCGAGGGGGCCCGTGTTCCATCGGGCGAACACGTCGTGGAGGGCCTTGGCGTCCATCTTGAGGAGGGACTTCATCAGGTCGTACGACTCGCAGATGAGCTGGATGTCGCCGTACTCGATGCCATTGTGGACCATCTTGACGTAATGGCCCGCGCCCTCGGGTCCGACCCAGTCGCAGCAGGGGGTGCCGTCGCCGACCTTCGCGGCGATGCTCTGGAAGATCGGCTTCACGGCCGGCCACGCCTCGGCGTCCCCCCCGGGCATGATCGAGGGGCCTTTCAAGGCCCCTTCCTCGCCTCCCGAAACGCCCGTCCCGACGAACAGGAGGCCCTTTTCCTTCAGGGCCTTGGTCCGTCGGGTGGTGTCGGGGAAGTAGCTGTTGCCGCCGTCGATCAGGATATCGCCCGGTTCGAGGAGAGGGGCCACCTCGTCGATCACGGCATCGACGGCCGAGCCCGCCTTGACCATGATCATGACCTTCCTCGGCCTCTTCAGCGCCGCCACGAGGTCCTGGACCGTGTGGGCCCCGACGATCTTCTTGCCCAGGGCGCGGCCCTTCACGAAGTCATCGACCTTCGAGGTCGTCCGGTTGAAGACGGCCACGGTGAACCCGTGGGACTCCATGTTCAACACGAGGTTCTCGCCCATCACGGCGAGGCCGATCAAGCCAATGTCGGCGGAGGGAGAGGCGGCGGGCATCTCGGGGGTCCTGGAGAGGCGGCGACGGTCCGAAACGACGGGATTCTACCAGAGCCGTCCGCGACAATCACCCGGCCAGACTCACGGCGGGGGCGGCTCTTCCAGCCGGATGACCCGATCCAGCCGGAACGTCTTCTCGACGGCCGACAGGTGGCAGAGGGCGACCACGTAGGCCACCCCTCCGAGATGGGCGAATCGCCGAGGGGTGATCTCCCGGGGCGCCTCGCCCCGCGAACCCCCGGCGTAGACGATTCGCACCCTCCGCCGATCGGCCATCGCCCGGGCCAGGTCGTCCCAGCCCGACGGGACCGGCCCTCCCCTCCGCGGATCGTGGATCGGATAGACGATCGCCGACGGGCCGGGGTCGATCCCGCCGGTCAGCGCGAGGAACAGGCCCCGGACGCGGAGGCTGTCGCCCAGGGCCCGATGGGGCGCGTCCAGGGCGAGGCGGAAGTGGCCGGCGAGGGCGTCGAGCCGGTGGCTGGGCAGGTCCGGGCGGAGCTTCCGGGCCAGCGCGAGCGTGTCGAGCAATTCCAGGCCGATCGGCCCGAGTCCCAGCCTGGCAAGCTCCCGGCCGAGGAACCCGGCATCGAAGCCGGCGTGATGGGCCATCAAGCGGACGTCCGACGGATCTCCGATCCAGGCCAGGAATTCGGGCAAGACGATCTCCGCCCCCGGCGCACGGCCAGGTCCGCGTCGGAGATCCCATGAACCGCCCGGGCCCGGGGCGGCATCGGCCGCCTCGGATCGACCAGGCTCTCGAACCGCCCGAGCTCCCGACCCAACGCATCGAATTTCACCGCGCCGACCTCGACGATCCGATCCTCGATCGGCGAGAGGCCGGTGGTCTCCAGGTCCAGGGCGAGGAACATGGGGTCACCCGCGACTAGCCGAGGAACGTCTCCAGAGCATCGAACCCCCGGCGCAGCGTTTCCAGGTCGGTGGCGAACGACATCCTCGCGTACCCCTCGGCGCCGAAGGCCGAACCCATGACCAGCGCCACGTGGGCCTCGGCCAGGGCGGTCAGGCAGAAATCGGTGGAGTCCTCGATCAACTTCCCGCCGAGGGTCTTGCCGAAGACCGATCGAATGTTCAGGAACGCATAGAACGCCCCGCCGGGAGGCAGGCACGTCACGCCGGGCAGCGTCTCGACCCTCTCCAGCACATAAGCACGCCGCCTGGCGAACTCGGCGTGCATGAGCTTGACCGAGTCCTGGGGCCCGGTGATCGCTTCGAGGGCCGCCCACTGGCTGACGCTCCCGGGGTTGCTCGTCTCCTGGCTTTGCAGGTCCCCCATGAACTTCGCCACGGGCAGAGGGGCGACGGCCCAGCCGATCCGCCAGCCGGTCATCGCGTAGGTCTTGCTCACGCCCGAGATCGTGACCGTGCGGTCGGCCAGGCCGGGCCGGAGCGTGGCGAAGCACGTCGGCCGGGCGTCTCCGTAGCAGAGCTGCTCATAGATCTCGTCGGAAAGGACGCCCGCGCCGGTCGTCAGGATCGCGTCGGCAAGCCCCTCCAGCTCGGCCCGCGAGTAGACCACGCCCGTCGGGTTGGACGGGCTATTGAGCATCACGAGCTTCGTCCGGGGGGTCACGGCGGCCAGGAACCGCTCGGGCGAGAGCTTGAATCCGTCCGATTCGGTCGTCTCGATCACGATCGGCTCGGCGCCGGCGAGCTTCACGAGGTCCGCGTAGCTGACCCAGTACGGCGCCGGGATGATCACTTCGTCCCCGGGCCCGCACAGGGCCATCAGGGCGTTGTGGATCGACTGCTTGGCCCCGTTGGAGACGATCACCTGCTCGCTCTTCGTCGGCAGGCCGTGATGGTTCGTGTAGTGGTCCGCCAAAGCCTGGCGGAGTTCCGGGATGCCGGCCGGCGGCGTGTAGTGGGTCTTTCCCTCGCGGATCGCGCGGAAGGCGGCGTCCTGGATGTTCTCGGGCGTGGGGAAATCCGGCTCGCCCAGGGCGAAATCCAGGACGGCCACCCCGCTCGCCTTGAGCCTCCGCGCCTCCGCGGCCATCGCGAGCGTCGCCGACGGCGCAATCAGTCTCGACCTCTCGGCCAGCATCAAGCTCATGATCGACCCATGAAACGATGAAAGGCCCAACTCCCGACGCATCGAGGCGGCCGATAATAGACCTCGGGAAGTCTCCCAGGATACCACGGACACCCCGCCTCCGTCATCGGTTCGCCGGCCCGGGACTTGCGGCCCTGGCCCACAAACCAAGCCCTACCCAGCCGAACTGCTCAGAACCCCCAAATTCGCCATTCTTTCTTGTCTACGGGCGTTTCGTCGTTTACATTGGGTAGGACCTCCGAGACGTGGGACCGAGATGAGCAACTGGGCGTTAGACGGCCGATGGGGCAGGGACGCGAGGGCCGGGAGAGACCGATGCGTCGCGTGGTGATCACCGGGATCGGAGTTGTCTCCCCCAATGGCGTGGGCCGGCGGGCCTTCTCCGAGGCGATTGTCGAGGGGCGGTCCGGGGTCGGCCCGATCGAGAGCTTCGACGCCCGGGGCCTCAACGTGAAGATCGCCGGGGAGGTCAAGGGGTACGACGTGACCCCGTACCTCGGCGAGCACAAGAAGAACGCCCGGGCCATGAGCCGGGCGGTGGGCTTCGCCGTGGGGGCGGCGGCCCTGGCGGTCGAGGATTCCGGTTTGGACCGCGCGAAGCTCGACCCCTCCCGGTTCGGCGTGTGCATGGGCACGGGGATCACGCCGATGGACGTGAACGAGCTGGCCGGGCCGATCGCCCGGGGCCTCGGGGGTGACGGGACGCTCGACCTCGGCCGGTTCGCCTCGGCCCGGTCCGAGAGCATGGACCCTCTCTGGCTCCTGAAGCACCTGCCGAACATGGCCGCCTCGCACCTCTCGATCCTCCACGGCGCGATGGGGCCGAACAACACGATCGTGACGGCCTGCGCCGCCGGGACCCAGGCCGTCGGCGAGGCGTTCCGCCTGATCGGCCGGGGCGACGCCGACGTGATGCTCGCCGGGGGCTGCGACAGCCGGATCGACCCGTTGATGATCGTGGCCTATCAGGCCATGAGCGCCCTGAGCCGCTCGACCCGAGAGCCCAGCGAGGTCTCCCGCCCATTCGACGGCGAGAGGACCGGGTTCGTCCTGGGCGAGGGGGCCGCCGTCTTGATTCTGGAGAGCTACCAGAGGGCCCGCCGCCGCAAGGCGACGATCTACGCCGAGGTCACCGGCTATGGTTCCTCGTTCGACGCCTACGGCCTGACCCGGCCCGAGCCCGACGGCAAGGGCGCGGCCCTGTCGATGAGATCGGCGCTGAAGGAGGCGAGGCTCGACCCGGCGGACGTCGATTACATCAACGCGCACGGCACCAGCACCCGCCTGAACGACATCATGGAGACCGTGGCCGTGAAGCGGGTCTTCGGCCACCGGGCCCCGAAGATCCCGATGTCGTCGCAGAAGTCGATGGTCGGGCACCTGATCGGCGCCTCCGGGGCCCTGGAAGCCGCCGCGACCGCCCTTTCGCTCGAACGAGGGGTGATCCCTCCGACGATCAATCAGGACGTCCGCGACCCGGCCTGCGACCTCGATTACGTCCCGAACACGGCGAGGGAAAAGCCGTTGCGGACGGCCCTCTCCAACAGCTTCGGGTTCGGCGGCCAGAACGCCAGCCTGGTGATGGCCCGGGTCGGATGAGCTAGCGGGCGGGGGCCGCGCCGGGGTATCCTGGTCGCTTTCGTTTCCGAAGCCCCGGAGCCCCCGCCGATGCCCCGCACGAACCCGAGGAAAGTCGCCCGCCGCCGCCGGTTCCAGGCCCTCCGCGACAAGACCCGCAAGATCCTGGCGGAGAAGGCCCCGCAGGCCGCGTCTTCGGAGACGGAAACGGCGCCGGCCAGGTCCTGACCCGTCCGGTGGGCGTGCTCACGAACGCGTGAGCATGCCGCCCGGGAGGAATCCGCGGCCCCGCCGCTTTCCTCGCCGGCTCGCGAGGGTCCTGGCTTCACCTCCGGCCCGGTTTGCGACGCCTCCCGGCCGGTCGCATTCCGATCTTGACGATAATCGCCGAATCCCGTAGGACTTCCGGCCGAGGACGGCCCGGAAGCCCCCTCGCGGAGCGGGGCCCGGCATGGGCCGTGCTTTGAAGGAGAGACGTGTCCGACGACGGGCCGCGAGACGGCCTCCCCAATCCGGGAGGGCCCGGCCCCAGGACACCGAGCGAGCGAAGGAGCATCCGCCATGAAGACGATCGTCAAGACGATGGCCCTGGCCGGCGCGGTCGTGGCCGGCACCCTGGCCTTCGGGGCCTCTCCGGCGAAGGCCCAGGGCTTCGGCCTGGGGATCAACACCCCCGGCCTCTCGATCGGTGTCGGCCGAGGCGCCTACGGGGGCTACGGTTACGGCTATGGCGCCCCGTATTACGGCGGCTATCCCTACGCCGCCCCCGTCGTCGTCGCCCCCGCCCCGGTGATCGTGCCCCGGCCGATCGTCGTCCCCAGACCCTACTACCGAGGCGGCTATCGCCCGGCGTATGGGCCGTATCGAGGCGGCTACGGCAACGGACCTTATCGCCACCACTATCGTTGATCGATTCTGGTTCCGATGCTGGGACAAGACGGGGGGGAATGGTGTCGGATCATCCTTCGGGGCGCCAAAGGATGATCCGACACCATTCCCCCCGTTCTCCATGATGTTCAGCCGATGAATCCCGGATGAAGTATTGATTGACGCCATGGTGACCCACCGATAGTATGGGAATGGAGAATTCCAGGAGGGATCTCCGAGGCCAGCCCCGGCCGTTGTCTGGATTTCGCCCCGCCGCTTGCCTCCTCTCTCTCCCTCCTTTCGTCGGACATCGCTCGTCACGTCCTCCCCGGAGGCCCTCGGCCATGAGTCTCTCGACGTCCCCATTCGGGCGGATCGGCGGGGGCCGCCCCGCCCTGCGCGTGGCCCTGGCGCTTGGCCTCCTTGGATTCGCGGCCGCCTCTCCAGGTGGCGAGCCCGACCCGAAGACGTACTGGGACGTCAAGGACGTCCGGCCCGGGATGAAGGGCGTGGGGCAGACGGTGATGGTCGGCACGAAGCTGGAGGAGTTCCGCGTCGAGATCCTCGGGGTGATGAAGGACGTGAGCCCCGGCCGAGACATGGTCCTGGCCCGGCTCAGCGGCTGCAACCTGGAGCACTCCGGGATCATCCAGGGGATGAGCGGCAGCCCGGTCTATATCGATGGAAAACTCCTCGGCGCCGTGGCTTACGGCTGGGAGTTCGCCAAGGACCCGATCGCCGGGATCACGCCGTTCTCGCAGATGGTCCAGTACGTCCGCTCCAATGACAAGAAGCTCGCCGCCGAGGCCCGCGAGGGTGCCCCCGCCGTGGCCTCGGCCGAGCCGGTCAAGCTGGAGGAGCCGTGGGAACTGGACCGGATTCCGTCGGTCGGGTCGTCCTCGGGATTCGCTCCCGGAGCGGTGTCCGGCGGCGGCCTGGCCGGGATGAGGCCGATCGCAACGCCTCTGGCCGCTTCGGGTTTCTCCCCCCGGAGCCTGGCGCTGCTGGCCGAGAAGCTCGGCCCGCTCGGGATGGCCCCGATGGCCGGAGGAGCGGCCCAGGAGGACGTGATCCAGAAGGAGGGGGACCGCCCCCTCGGGCCCGGCTCGCCGCTGAGCGTGGCGATGGTCACCGGCGATTTCGACCTCTCCGGCATCGGGACCGTCACCCACGTCGAGGGCAACCGCGTCTACGGCTTCGGCCACCCGATGATGGGCCTGGGCTCGTGCGAGCTGCCGATGATGACCGGATACATCCACACGGTCTACCCCCGGGCCTCGGTCAGCATGAAGATGGGGTCGCCGCTCAAGACCGTCGGCGTGCTGGACACCGACGTCAGCACGGCCGTGGCCGGTCGAGTCGGCCCGAAGCCCGACATGCTCCCCATGACCGTCAAGGCCAAGGTCGGCCGCTACTCCGACCCTCGCACGTACAACGTGAAGATCGTCCGGGAGCCGAACCTCCTGCCGATGATGGTCATGAGCGTCCTGACCAACGCCATCGACACCGAGGGGAACCTGCCCGACGAGCTCGACGGCGCGGTTCTCGGCCACGATCTACCTGAAGGACCATCCGCCGATCGAGGTCCGGGACACCCTGAGCGGCCCGAGGTACTCCGGGGCGATGGGCCCGTCGATGCTGTTCAGCCCGGTGGCGAACCTGGTCAACATCCTCGTCCGCAACCCGATGGCGGCGATCCGGATCGAGCGGATCGAATGCGAGGTGGACGTCACGGCCGGCCGGAAGCTCGCGGAGGTCGAGGCCATCCGGCTGCATTCGGACCGCCTCGAACCGGGCCAATCGCTGAAGGCCGAGGTCACGATCAAGCCGTTCAAGGGGGAGCGGGAGACGGTGACCCTGGAATTGGGGCTCCCGCCCGACCTGCCCGAGGGGACGTATGAGGCGGCCCTCTGCGACGCCTCGAACAGCCTCCGCCGCCGGTTCCGCAACGAGCCCCACCTGCTGGAGCCTCGCGACCTGGACGGCGTGCTGCGGGTCGTCCGCCTGAACACATCCCCCAAACGGACCTCGCTCTACCTCCACGTCCCGAAGCCCGACCGAGGGCTGGCCGTCGAGGGCGAGGCCCTGCCCAGCCTGCCCGGGAGCGTCCGGGCGGCCTTCGGAGGCTCGAAGAAGACGCCCCAGGCCCCGGTCCGCGAAGACCTGATCGCGGAGACCGAGACGCCCTGGGTCGTCGAGGGGACGCAATCGGTGCGGTTCACCGTCGTCCGCGACGCCGAGCTCGCCAGATAGGCGCTCCGCGAAACGCGAGAACGGGGCCCGGGAGGAGCGCCACGCCTCGAAGTGGGTCGGTGACGATTTTGTGATTTCTCGCCATCATTACGGAGTCCTGACGAAATCCTCTTCGGAAGCTGCTACGGTCTTCACGACCCCTCCCCACCCAGGAGCCGACCGCCATGACGCACCCACCCGGGGCCCAGCCCCTCTTTCGTCTTCTCCACCAGATCCGTTCCTTTCGCCGGGCCGATCCTCTGGTCCTGGTCAACGGGCTGGCCGAGCAGGCGGAGAGCTGGTTTGCCAACCGGGCGTCCTGGTCTCGGCGGTTCGACGTGAAGATGCCCGAGCTCCTGGTCTACGACGGAGACGTCCTCCACCGCCACATCGCCTCGGGGGGCGAGGTGACGGTCTCCTACCTGGCCGATCGCCTGGCGACGTATCTGGATGAGTTCGTCCAGCACCCGCCCTATCACTTCGTCGGCTCCAGCCTGGGCGGCCAGGTCCTCCTGACCTATGCGTCGCGCCACCCCGAGAAGGTCGGCCGGATGGTCCTGATCTGCCCCTCGGGCATCCACGGCGAGGAGCATTTGCCGGTGATGGAAGGGGTCCGCCGGTCGCAATATGACTCGCTGGTGGGCTCGGTCTTCCATCATCGCAAGTTCGCGACGGACGAGCTGGTGGAGGCCCTGGCCCGGAAGTTCGCCGATCGCCGGTGGAAGACGGGCGTCCTCCGGACGCTCCGAGGCACCGTCGAGAATACGGTGGCGCCTCTCCTGGACGGGGTCCGCGTCCCCTGCCTGTTCGTCTGGGGGGCCGACGACCGGGTGATCGCCGACGTCCCCGGGGCGATCCGGGCCGTCTCGCGGATGCCGACGTCCCGCCAGGTCGTGATCCCCCGATGCGGCCATGCCCCCCAGATCGAGAGGGCCCGGCTCGTCAACGCCCTGGTCGAGCGGTTCCTCCGGGGCAAGCTTGGTGCGGTCCATCCGAACCTCGATCCGGCCCGGTTCCTCCGCGAGAAGGGCCTGGCCAAGCTCCCGACCCGGGCGGCGGTGGCCCGATGAGCGACCTCACCCTGTTCTTCGGCAAGTTCCTCCGCCACGGGACGAAGATCGCCAGCCTCGCCCCCAGCAGCCGGTGGCTCGCCCAGACCACGATCCGGGGGATCGACTGGACTTCGGCGAAGGCCGTCGTCGAACTCGGCGCCGGTACGGGACCGATCACCCGGGCCATCGCCGACAGGATGGCCCCGGGCTGCCGATTGCTCGCCCTGGAACGAGACCCGGACTTCGCCCGGCTCCTCCGCGACCGCTTCGACGGCCGCGAGGGGGTCGAGATCCTCCAGGCCGACTCCCGGGACCTCGGGGCCATCCTCGCCGATCGCGGCCTGGACCGGGTCGATCACGTCGTCTCCGGCCTGCCCGTCCCGTCGTTCCCGGAGGATTCGCGACGGGACCTCTTCCGGGTGGTCGAGCGGTGCCTCGACCCCAACGGCTCGTTCCGGCAGATCACCGAGCTCGCCTGGGTCTATCAGGGCCTCTATCGCCGGTTCTTCGAGGACGTGAAATTCGTCTTCGAGCCGAGGAATTTCCCTCCCTCGGGCGCGTACCACTGCCGTAAGATCAAGCCGGTGTCGTGATTCCGAGGGACGCCCGCTCTCCGTGGTAGCCTCATGAACGAGATCCCCGACCGATCCAAGGATGACTCGGAAACGGCAATGACGCCCCGGGCCCTTTGTCCTTCCTGCGGGGGCGGGCAGATCGTGGGAGGGCTGAGGATCGGCTTGAAGGGCCAGGCCGAGGCGGTCGGAATTGTCTGCGAGGAGAAGGGGCGATGGACGGGCATCGGGTGGCAGGACTGGGAGCCGTTGCGAGTCGATCTCTGCTCCTCGTGCGGGACGGTGGTCCGATTCTATGTCGAGCGGGCTGACCGGACCTGGGCCGCGGCTTGAGCGAACGCTCGGGCACGCCTTCCCGAGTTCCCTGGAGAACCGAACCCTTTGCGATGACGTTCGTTAGGCTGAAGAGAGTGCTACGCAAGCCGGTCCTCTGAGATCGGTTATTCGACCTCCCGACTCTCCCCGGGGTGTCCCCACCGTGTTCCACCTGATCGCCGGGGCCCGGTTGACCCGGGCCGTCGTCAACGCCGCGTTCGCCTCGTGGAGCCGCCAGAGGATCGCCTCGATCGCGCGGGCCGACCCCGTCGCCGTCCAGCGACGGACCCTCCTCGACCTGGTGAAGACCGCTTCCTCGACCGCTTTTGGCCGCGATCACGGCTTCTCCCGAATCCGAACCGTCGAGGACTTTCAAAAGGCCGTCCCTTTAAGGACTTACGAGGAATTCTGGGCCGCCTATCTCCAGAAGGACCATCCGGTCTACGAAGACCTCGCCTGGCCGGGGCGAATCCCCTATCTCGCCCTGACCAGCGGGACGACTCAGGGGGCGACGAAATACATCCCGGTGTCCCGGGCCATGTTGCGGTCGAACTTGCTGGCCTCCAAGACGATGCTCGCGGCGCATGTGGCCGATGGGGTCGCCTCTCGCCTGTTCCAGGGCAAGATGTTCTTCCTCGGAGGCTCGACGGCCCTCGAAGAGGTGGCGCCGGGCGTCCACCAGGGGGATTTAAGCGGGATCGTGGCCCGGGAGGTCCCCTCGACGACCCGCCCTTACACCTTTCCTCCGCTCGACCTGGCCCTCGAATCGGACTGGGACCGCAAGCTCAACCTGCTGGCCGAACGGAGTTTGCGAGAACCGATCACCCTGGTCGGCGGCGTGCCGAGCTGGCTCCTCCTGCTCTTTGAAAAGCTCCGCAACCTCAGCGGCAAGGCGACGATCGGCGAAATCTGGCCGAAACTGGAGCTGGTCGTCCACGGAGGGGTCAAGTTCGACCCCTACCGCCGGGCGTTCGCCGAGGTGCTGGGATCGCCGAGGATCGGCCTGGTCGATGCGTATGCCTGTTCCGAGGGGTTCATCGGCTTCAGCGACCCTCGGGGCGAGGCCCTCCGGCTGGTCTTCGATCACGGGATCTTCTTCGAATTCGTCCCGACGACGGAGCTTGGCTCCGATCGACCGACGAGGCACTGGCTGGCGGATGTCCAGACCGGGGTTGAGTATGCGATCGTCGTCTCCACGTGCGCCGGGATGTGGGGGCACGTCATCGGCGACACGGTCCGGTTCGAATCGACGAGGCCGCCGCGACTGGTCTTCACCGGCCGGACGAAATACTCGCTCTCGGCGTTCGGCGAGCACCTGATCAACGAGGAGATCGAGGCGGCGATCGCCGAGGCGGCCGGGGCGACGTCGGCGAGCGTCCGCGACTGGCACGCCGGCCCGGTGTTCGCCGGGGCTCTGGGGCATCACCTGTTCGTGGTCGAGTTCGACCGCGACCCGGCCGACCCGTCGGCGTTCCGCGACGTCCTCGACGAATCGCTCCGCCGCCGGAACGAGGATTACCGGGCCCACCGGGCCGACGGCGTAGGGCTGCCCCGCCCGGCCCTGATCGTGGCCAGCCCCGGAGGATTCGCGGCCTGGATGAAGTCGCGGGGGAAGCTCGGCGGCCAGAATAAAGTACCCCGGATGGACGGCTCCGGCACCTTGACCGCCGGCCTCGCCTCGTTTTTGGCCGAGGCGGGGCAGGTCGGCGCCGAGGTGGGAACCGAGTGAGTGCCTGTCGTTAGGGCGACTCAGTCCTTCCAGGTCGGAGTCTGGTTGGGAGGGATCGGCACGCCCTGGCCGAAAACCCCGGATCGTGGGGTGAATGGCCCAAGCACCCTTTTGCCCATCGTCAGTTCGTTGTCGTTGCGGAAGCCCAGGACCGACATCGCCCAGTCTCTCCAGTCGGCGAAGGTCGCACCCGGCCCGCTCGGCGGAGGGCTCCACTCACCCATCGCGCCCGCCCGGAAGGTGCACAGGGCGAGGACGAAGCCGATCCCGAGGACCGCGTACGTCATCGATCGGTGCAATCGACCCGAGGAGAACGCCTTCTGGCCGACCGGGCAATCGGCCGTGAGGACCGTTCCGTCTCGCCGGCGGTAGAGCCTCATGCAGGGCTCGCCCTGGGTCTCGCGGATCAGGTCGGAGACCTCGGCCGATGTGAGCGCCGAGATGTTGTACACGTGTTTCTCGCAAAGCGAACAAAACCGGGCCCGGTCGTCGCCGGCCATCGCGTTCCAGGACGCCTTGCAGGGCGAGGCGATCTGGAGGTCGTGAACCTGGTCGATCGTGCCCATCGCGGCGGCCCTCCCGGGTTCCCTATTGTCCGATCTGCCTGTGTCTACGTCCGAGACGCCCGATTCTTGGGGGAAATTCGCCGAAAAACCGGGGGCGGCCCCGGTTCGGCGGATTCTCGGCTTGACCCGATCCCGGACAATGGGACATTTCCCGCTCTGCGGAATGGCGGACCCCCAAGCTGGCGAGGAGGCTGGTCATGATTCTCGGATGGATCGGGATCGCGGTCGCGGTCGGATCAATCGGCATGGAAGGCCCGCCGACCGAGGCGGTCAAGGCGGAGATGGCGAAGCTCCAGGGGACCTGGACGCTCGTCTCGGCGAAAACCGACGGCAAGGACGTCGAGTCCGACCCGGGCCGGCCGATCAAGGTCGTGATCGCCGAGGCCACGTTCTCCGTGTTCGCCGGCGATCAACAGGTCGTCAAGAACATCAAGTTCGAGATCGACCCGACGAAGTCCCCCAAGGAGGTCACGGACACCCTGCCCGGCCCCGACGGCGAGGTCACGTTGATCCGGGGGATCTACAAGCTCGAAGGCGACTCGCTCACGTCCTGCGTCGGCTCGCCCGGGGGCGAACGGCCGAAGGAGTTCTCGGCCGCCGCCGGGACGGGCCAGACGATCCGGGCCTTCCGCCGCGAGACCCCCGCCGTCGAGGAGCCCGAGGCGACGAAGAAGGAGCGGGCGAAGTTCAACGGCGAATGGAAGTTCGAGTCGATCGAGGCCGAAGGGCAGGCCCTTCCGCTCAAGGCCCTGGCCAGCTCCCGCCTGATCCTCAAGGGGAAGGAGTTCGTCCTCAAGAGCGATCAGGGGGATTACGGCGGCACCTACGAGGTGGATGCCTCGAAGACCCCCAAGACGATCGACGTCCACTTCACCACCGGCCCCGAAGCCGGGACCACCGCCAAAGGGATCTACGAACTCGACGACGAGACCTACAAGGTCTGCATGGCCGTCGGCGGGAAGGCCGAGAGGCCCAAGGAGTTCGCCGCCAAGCCGGGCAGCGGGTTCGTCCTGGAAGTGTTGAAGAAGGTGAAGCCGTAGGGAACGCGTCCTTCCGCGGTTCGTGTCAGTTGTCAGAGGGAAGAGCAGGTCGTTCACCTCTGACAACTGACCACGTCTGTTGCGACGGCGAGATCAACCGCCCGGGATGTCTCCCGCGGTGTTGATGCCGTTGAAGATGGTCCCCTGGGCCGTCCTTGCGGAAGAACTGGTGCTCCCGCTGACGATCCCGTTGGAGGCCGAGGCGTTGGCCGCTTGCAGGAAGGTCAGGACGGTGTAGTTGGTGTTGTTGCTCAGGCCGAAGGCCGAGCCGTTGGAGCCGGTGTTGTAGGTCTTTCCGCCGGCACCGGTGGAGTTGACGGTGAATTTGTAGGACGAGGCGGCCGTCCCGGCGAGGTCGCTATCGGTCACGTAGGTGGCCAGGGCGACGGCCATGACCTGGGCCTCCACCTTGTCTCCGCTGGCGTTCTTGAGCTTGACGAAGTAGGCGGCGACGTCGGTATTGGTCTTCAGGTTCAGCGAGGCCGGGAACAGATTCGGATAGCTACTGGTGAGCCAGGTCGCCAGGTTCGTGGCGCTTGTGCCTCCGTTGAGCGACTTGATCAGGGCCTGGCCGTTGTTGTTCGCCCAGTATCCGATCGTGGCGGTGTCGCCGCAGGACAGCGGCTTGGCCTGGGTGCACGACGAGAACTTGATCTCGCCGAAATCATATTCGACGCCCGAGTTGCCCGATCCCAGGGCGATCGAGTTGATCGCCAACGAGCCGCTGAGCTTGCCGTCGGTCGAGCCGTTGACGGTGCCGACGTTGTTGCCGGTCTTGGTGTAGCCGGCCGGCTCGGTCTCGGTGACGGTGTAGGTGCCGGGCCGGAGGCCGCCGAAGCTGTAGGAGCCGTCGCTCGCCGTGGCCGTCGAAGCCGAGACGGCGTGGCCGAGGTCATCGGTGCCGGTCAGCTTGATCGTGACGTTGTTCAGGCCCGATTCGCCGGTGTCGCGGTTGCCGTCGGAGTTGGAGTCGAGGAAGGCGAAGCCCGAGACGGCGGCCGGGCGGAGTTCGCCGAAGTCGTATTCGAAGCCGTCCACCGCCCCGCCGGCCAGGTTCAGGGTGATCGCGGAGATCGTGTCCACGCCGACGGCCCCGGCCGTGCCCCCGGCGGTCCCGGCGGTGTTCTTGCCTTCGAGGTAGCTCGACGGCTGGGTCTCGACCAGCGTGTACGTCCCCGAGGGCAGGCCCGAGAACGAGTACGAGCCGTCGCTCGCGGTGGTCGTCGTGGCGATCGGCGTACCGGAGGCGGTCTGGAGGGTCACGGTCACGCCCGAGATCCCCGTCTCGGTGGCGTTCCTGACCCCCGAGTCGTTCGCATCGACGTAGACATAGCCGGAGAGGATGCCGGCGGCCTGGCTCCCGCCGTTGTCGGCGCTGATCAGCCGGCCCTGGGGCGTGTAGAAGATGTTGCTGCCGGCCGGGCCGAGCTGGTCGATGGCCTGGCCGCAGACGAAATCGACCTGGAAATAGCTGCTGGGCACGTGGACCGTCAGCGAGTACGTCCCGCTGTTGGGCCCCGGGGCGAAGGAGCCGGTCGAGTCGGCGTAGATCGTCTGCTGGCTCGCCGTGTTGGCGTCGAACGACGAGCCCGGCGCCACGTAGCTGACCAGCGAAAGCTGCGTGGTGTAGGTGCCGGTGATCTTGAAGTAGGCCGTGACGGTGTCGCCCTGGGTCACGTGGCCGCGGAGGTCCGTGACCGTCTGCGTCCCCTCGGGCCCGCTGATCACGAACGACAGGCTGGTGACCGAGCCGGCGCACGGGCAGACCATGTACTGGTCGAAGTCGTTATTGCCGTAGGTGGCCCCGAGCGTGGTGGCCGCCACCGAGTAGAAGGGCGAATTGGTCGGGGCGGTCAGGAGGTAGTTATTCGGCACCGTCTCCTGGACGAGGTAGGACCCCGGCGAGACGTTGGTGAAGCTGTAGTAGCCGGTGGTGGCGTCGCTGGTGGCCGTCTTGACCACGGTGTCGCCCGCGTCGATCTGGCCGTCGTGGTTGTTGTCGGAGTAGAGCGTGACGGTCAGGCCGCCGAACGCCTTGTCGTCGGAGGTCAGGCCGTTGCCCGTGGTGTCGAGATAGGTCGTCCCGCTGATGGTGATCGGCAGGAGCTCGCCGAAGTTGTTGTTGATCCCGGACGTCCCGGCGGCGATCGGGCTGGCGGTCAGGACGTCATTGCCGGTGGTCCCGCCCTCGGAGCCGATCGCGTCCTTGCCGTCGGCGTAGCCGGCCGGCTGGGTCTCGGTCAGGACGTAGGTGCCGGGCCGGAGGTTCGGGAAGCTGTAGAAGCCGTTGGCGTCGGTCGTCGCCGCCGGCAGGGAGACGCTCTGGCCGCGGTCGTCGGTCCCGGTGAGAGTGACCTTCGCCCCGGAGATCGGCGTCTCGCCCGAGTCCTTGACACCGTTGTTGTTGGCGTCGAAGTAGACGTAGCCCGAGAGGCTCGCCGGCGCGAGCTCGCCGAAGTTGTTGTTGGGGGACGTGGCGTTCTGCACCACCCCGATCCCCGAGACGACGTCGGTGGCGTAGCTGCCGGCGATCACCGCGCCGTTCTTCGCGTCCAGCCCGTCGAGGTAGCCCGAGGGCTGGGTCTCGGTCACGGTGTACGTGCCGGGCCGCAGGCCGGTGAAGCTGTAGGAGCCGTCGGCGGCCGTCGTGGTCGTGGCCGAGGTGATGGCGCCGAGGTCGTTGGTGCCGGTCAGGGTCACCGACACGCCCTGGATCGGCGTCTCGCCCGAGTCCTTGACGCCGTTGTCATTGGCATCGACGTAGACGTACCCGCTGAGCGCCCCGGGCTTCAGCTCGCCGAAGTTGTTGTTGGCGGAGGTGCCGCCCGAGGCGACGGTGAGGCTGCTGATGACGTCGCTGGTGTTGCTGCCGGCGATCGGGACGCCGTTCTTGGCATCGAGTCCGTCGAGATAGCCGATGGGCTGGGTCTCGGTGACGGTGTAGGTGCCGGGCCTCAGGCCGGTGAAGCTGTAGTTGCCGCTGGCGTCGGTGGTGGTGGTGACCGAGGTGAGGGCCCCCAGGTCGTTGGTGCCGGAGAGGGTGACGGTGACGCCCTGGATCGGGGTCTCGCCGGAGTCCTTCGTGCCGTTGTTATTGGCGTCGACGTAGACCGAGCCGCTGACCGTGGCCGGCAACACCTCGCCGAAGTTGTTGTTGGGTGCGGTGGAGTTCTGGACCACCCCGATCCCCGAGACGACGTCGGTGGCGTAGCTGCCGGCGATCACCGCGCCGTTCTTCGCGTCCAGCCCGTCGAGGTAGCCCGACGGCTGGGTCTCGGTCACCGTGTACGTGCCGGGCCGCAGGTTGGTGAAGCTGTACGAGCCGTCGGCGGCCGTCGTGGTCGTGGCCGAGGTGATGGCGCCGAGGTCGTTGGTGCCGGTCAGGGTCACCGACACGCCCTGGATCGGCGTCTCGCCCGAGTCCTTGACGCCGTTGTCATTGGCATCGACGTAGACGTACCCGCTGAGCGCCCCGGGCTTCAGTTCGCCGAAGTTGTTGTTGGGGGAGTTGGCGTTCTGGACCACCCCGATCCCCGAGACGACGTCGGTGGCGTAGCTGCCGGCGATCACGGCGCCGTTCTTGGCGTCGAGGCCGTCGAGGTAGCCCGACGGCTGGCTCTCGGTCACGGTGTAGGTGCCGGGCCGCAGGTTGGTGAAGCTGTACGAGCCGTCGGCGGCCGTCGTCGTGGTCTGGGTCGCGACGGTGCCATACGGGCTGGTCCCGGTCAAGGTGACTGTGACCCCCGAGATCCCCGTCTCGCCCGAGTCCTTCGACCCGTTGTTGTTGGCGTCGAAGTAGACGACGCCCGACAGGCTCCCCGGGGCGATCTCGCCGAAGTTGTACGAGGCGACCGAGGTCCCGGCCGGCACCGCGATGCCCCCCAGGGTGTCGGTCCCGATCGTCCCGGCCTGAACGGTCGAGTTGATCGACTCCAGGCCATCGAAGTACCCCGACGGCTGGGTCTCGACGACCGAGTAAGTCCCGGCCGTGAGCCCCCCGAACGAGTATCCGCCGGAGGAGTTGGTCAAGGTCGTGGTGAGGACGTTCCCCTTCGAGTCGTCGAGGGTCACCGTCACGCCGGAGATCCCGGTTTCGCCGTTATCCTGGACGCCGTCGCCGTTGGCATCGAAGTAGACCACGCCGGAGAGCGAGCCGAGGGTCTCGCCGAAGTTGACGCCGGTGACCGGGGAGGTGCCGAGGCTCACCGGCAGGGTGATTGGCGTATCCGTGCCGTAGCCGCTCTTGACGGTCTCGACGACGCTGTAGGAGCCCGGGGGCAGGTTGGGGAAGTTGTACGAGCCGTCGGCGGCCGTCGTGGTCGTGGCGACGGTCTGGCCCTTGGAGTCGAGGAGGGTGACGGTGAGCCCGCCCAGCCCGCTGTCGCCGGCGTCGAGCGTCGTGCTCTTGTTGGCGTCGTAGAAGACGGTGCCCGAGATGCTGGAGCCGAGCTCGCCGAAGAGGTAGCCCGGGGCGTCCTGGCCGGCGGCCAGGGAGATGCCCGAGGTCACGTCGATGACCGCCGTGCTGCCGCCGGCGGTGCCCGCGGCGTCGGTCCCCTCGTTGTACCCGGCCGGCTGGGTCTCGACGACGCGATAGGTCCCGGCGGTCAGGCCCGAGAACGAGTAGGAGCCGTCATTGGCCGTGGTGGTCGTCGCGACGACCTGGGAGGAGCCGTTGTAGAGGGTCACGGTGACGCCGCCGAGATCGACGTCGCCCGTGTTCAGCGTCCCGCTGGCGTCCTTGTCGAAGTAGACCACGCCGGAGAGCGAGCCGAGGGTCTCGCCGAAGTTGACGCCGGTGACCGGGGAGGTGCCGAGGCTGACCGGCAGGGTGGTCGGCGTGTCGGTGCCGTAGCCGCTCTTGACGGTCTCGACGACGCTGTAGGAGCCCGGGGGCAGGTTGGGGAAGTTGTACGAGCCGTCGGCGGCCGTCGTGGTCGTGGCGACGGTCTGGCCCTTGGAGTCGAGGAGGGTGACGGTGAGCCCGCCCAGCCCGCTGTCGCCGGCGTCGAGCGTGGCGCTCTTGTTGGCGTCGTAGAACACGGTCCCGCTGATGGAGGAGCCGAGCTCGCCGAAGTTGTAGTTGACGCCCGAGGCGCCCGCGCCGAGCGGGACCACGAAGACGTCCTGCATCATCAGGGAGCTGCCGGCGACCGATCCGAGGGTGTCGGTCCCCTGGTTGTAGCCGGCGGGCTGAGTCTCGACGATCCCGTACATCCCGGCGGTCAGGCCCGAGAACGAGTAGGACCCGTCATTGGCCGTGGTGGTGGTCGCGACGACTTGATAGGAGCTGTTGTAGAGGGTCACGGTGACGCCGCCGAGATCGACGTCGCCCGTGTTCAGCGTCCCGCTGGCGTCCTTGTCGAAGTAGACCACGCCGGAGAGGGAGCCGAGGGTCTCGCCGAAGTTGACGCCGGTGACCGGACTGGCGCCGAGGCTCACCGGCAGGGTGATTGGCGTATCCGTGCCGTAGCCGCTCTTGACCGTCTCGACGACGCTGTAGGAGCCCGGGGGCAGGTTGGGGAAGGAGTACGAGCCGTCGCCGGCGGTCGTGGTCGTGGCGACGGTCTGGCCCTTGGAGTCGAGGAGGGTGACGGTGAGCCCGCCCAGCCCGCTGTCGCCGGCGTCGAGCGTGGCGCTCTTGTTGGCGTCGTAGAAGACGGTGCCCGAGATGCTGGAGCCGAGCTCGCCGAAGAGGTAGCCCGGGGCGTCCTGGCCGGCGGCCAGGGAGATTCCCGAGGTCACGTCGATGACCGCCGTGCTGCCGCCGGCGGTGCCCGCGGCGTCGGTCCCCTCGTTGTACCCGGCCGGCTGGGTCTCGGTGACGGTGTACGTGCCCGGTCGGAGTCCGGCGAAGGCGAAATTCCCCAGGCTGTCGGTCGATCCGGAGGCCGTCACCGGGTTGCCCAGGTCGTCGGTGCCGGCCAGGCTCACCTGCACGTTGGAGATCGGCGAGTCGCCCGCGTCGAGCGTCCCGCTCTTGTTCGCGTCGAAGTAGACCGAGCCCTCGATCGACGCCGGCACGAGTTCCCCGAAATTGAACTGGGTCCCGACGTTGCCCGCCGACAGGCTCACGGCGAAGGCGTCGTTCCCCGAGACCGAACCCGAGGTCGCCCCGCTGCCCGCGGTGTCCTTGCCGTCGAGGTAGGCCGACGGCTGGGTCTCGACGATCGAATACGAGCCGGGCCGCAGGCCGGGGAACTGGTAGAACCCGTTGGAGTCCGCGGCGACGGTGATCGGCGCGATCGGCCCCAGGTCGTTCGAGCCCGAGAGCGTGACCAGGGTGCCCGGGATCGGCGACTCGGTCCCCTGGAACGTCCCATCATTGTTGGCGTCGGCGTAGACGTAGCCCGAAACGCTCGCGGGCGCGACCTCGCCGAAGTTGTTGTTCGACGAGCCGTTCGAGCCGAGCGTGATGGGGATGGTGTCCGTGCCGACGGTGCCCGGGATCGGGGCGACGTTGCCGCTGGTCTCCAGGCCGTCGAGGTAGCCCGGCGGCTGGGCCTCGACGACGGTGTAGGCGCCGGGCTTCAGGGCGTCGGACGGCGTGTATTGATAGATCACCTGGACCTGGGCGCTGGCCTTGGTCAGGATATATTCGTCGAAGTTCCCGGGCCCGGTGTCCGTCGAGTTCGCCAGGGCGATCTGGATCGGCTTGACGGTGCCTTGCCCCGAGTAGAGGGCCAGGGTGGCCGGATTGGTCAGAGTGGTCGAGTTCGATCCGCTCGTGGTGAGCTGGAAGGTGATGCCGCTGGTCCCGCCGTAGTCCTCGACGTTGTCGAAGGCCGTCAGTTGATCGGTCCGCGACACCGACGGCAGGACGGTGTTGAGGTTCAGCCCGGGGCCGGTCAGTCCCAGGCTCCCGGCCACGGTCGAGGTGACCGCCGTCGGCGTCGGATCGACGTTCTCGATCCCGAAGGTGCTCGTAATGCTCCCGCCGTCCATGATCTGGACCGAGGTCAGCGCCCCCAGCGAGCCGTCGAACTGCTGGAAGCTCATCGTCTTCGAGAAGTTCGTCGAGGTCGGCGCGATCGAGGCGTTCTGGGTGATCGTGACCGGGGCGGTCGAGATCCTCGGGTCGTGGTCGAAGAGGTAGGACCCATCGGGCTTCGAGACCGTGGTGTCGACCACGCTCCCGTTCGAGTCGTAGAGGCTGACCGACACGTTCGCCAGGGGCGTCTCCCCCGCGTCGAACACGCCGTTGTCATTGGCGTCGCTGTAGACATAGCCGCTGATCCCGCCCGCCAGGCTGAGCACGACGCGAGGCTCGAGCGACTCGATGGCTGAGGTCACCCCCCCAGACTTGCGGCGTCTACGGGTCGGGCGGGAGATCAGGGGCGAGCGGAGGAAGCCTCGGCGACTCATCGGGGGTCATCTCCTGAAATGCGTGGCTCTGATCGAGATCCGCGTCGGTTCGACGCGGGAGGAATGTGCGGGACAGGGGGGAATTCGCCGTCTTCTGCCGGACGCTGGCCGGAGGACGGCGCGAACCGCTCACCTGGGCGCGCACGACCGACGCCGCGCCGAGGATGGATCGGGCTGAACTTATTCAAATTATGGGACAAACGAGCGTGTGACGCTCCAGGTCAATCCTCCGGCCGCGACGGCCCGATCGGGCGGGCCGGAGCGTCCTCCGTGCCGACCCGGGGCGTCGGCTGGCGGCATCGGGGGTTCATGAGACCGGATGTCGGGACGCTCTCAGGTGCCATGCCCGAGGGAGACGCCCACGATCGAGGTCACGCCGGGGGGGCGCCCGGCCGCCCCGTCCCTCGGGACGAGCGGCCGGGCCGGGAGGCCAGCGTAGAACTCGAACGACGGGCGCTCAGGACCGGGGGGCCGAGCGACGACGACGGCGGCGGGCGCCGAGGAGACCCAGGCCGCCCAGGCTGGCCAGGACCAGGCTGGCGGGCTCGGGCACCGCGTTGGGGATGTATTGATAGCGAACCTCCGCCACTGCACCGGCGTTGGTGCGGAAGATCGTGGCCGAGTTGCCGGCCGTGTCGGTCGCGCTCGACTGCGCCACCGAGAAGATCGGCAGGATGATCGATCCCGGCCCGGTGAACAGGAGGATGTCCGACGGCGACGGGGGGATGTACGAGACGCTGTTCGTAGCGAAGCCGTCCAGGCCCGTGTACGCCGCCCCATAGGGGGAGGTGAAGATCGGGTTGCCGCTCGGGTTCGCGTCGAAGGTCCCGATCCTTTCGACGTCCGGGAGGACCGTCGTGAGGATGGTGCTGTCGGGCCTGCTCAGCGTGATGCTCGCCGCGAGGTCCGAGGTGATCGTGTTCGAGGAGCTGTCCGAGAGGTTCGAGACCGACATGCTGCCGGTGACCTCACCGGTCAGTCGGAACTCGATCCCGATGAGCGTGCCCAGGCTCGGGTCGAACTGGGCCAACGTGACCGAGGTGTTCCAGTTGGTCTTGGTGACCGCGACGCTGTCGCTGTAGTAGGGGGTGTAGTCGGCCTTCGACGACGGCGTCGTCAGGACGGCAACGATGGCGAGGGCGGGGATGAGGCGTAACGCTCGTCCCAGGATGCGGCTCAGACTCTTCAAGGTACGTCTCCTCAAGATGAGAATCGACAAGGCGATGGGGTGTGCCGATCGGGGTTAGGCCGATGGGCACGATCCCACTCACGGGACAAAACATCAGTGCGCCGGCCTGATGCCAGGGGGATTCGAGTGCGACAACCTCGGGCCCGTTCGATCGAGGGAGCCCGCCATCGCCGGGGGGAGCGATGATCCGGGCTCGAGCGCCTCGGGACGCCAGGCAGGTCGCCAATCAGGTTTCCGTGGCGGATTCGACGTCATTCCCGAATTCGGCCGGGCCGAGTAAGTCGAGGGCGGCCCACGCGATCCAGGACCCGAAGAATTTGCCATTCGCGCGAATCAAAGCTAGAGTCCTCGCAGGTGAAGGCGCGGAGGCCGATCGTCGGACGACTTCGTCCGACCTCTCACCTCCGCTGTCGCATGGGCATCCCCGCCCGAAGGTGCCGGCGACATGCCGACTCCTGTCCCCATCAAATCCGGGTCAGGTCTCTCAAGAAAAACCCTATTGTTAGCTGCAGTCTTGCACCTTCGACACAAGGATTCGGAGGAAAACCGAGGCAGGTCGCACGAGCCGGGGACGGGCCGACGGAACGCCCCGCCGCCGAGGACTCGTGATGCCAGGGGATTACCGATCGGGAGAGGCCGAGGATCGAAACCGCTCCTCGGTCGTCGCACCACCCCGGTCGGCTCATTAGATGCTTCGCCGAACCAAGAGACAAGGCCTCTGGATCTCGCAGGGGTTTTTTCGTAAATGACCTAACTCGCTCGTCTGCCTGAATAAGCGCGACATATACGGAAAAAATATTTGTCTATTCTAGCCATTCGGGTGATGTATTCCGCAAAAACGCCTTCCGTGATTGCTTGAGGCGGCCCATGCCTCTCGCCTCGACCCGTCTTCCGCGAGAGCCGACGCGGCCGAGACGAGGAGTGTGCCGGTCGCGAATGGCCTATCCTTGCCCTCCGTGCCTCGCCGCGGGCGTTGCAAATCCGAAACGAAATCCAGGGCGGACTCGCCCCTCTCGGGATGCCGAGCGGATCGGAGACCTGGGTTCGGACCGATCGCCTCAACGAGATCGCCACCAGATCCCAGGGGCCAGCCCGAGGGCGGCCGCCTCGGTTTCGATCGACGCGCGGAACCGACGGGCGTCGACGGGATAACCGGCCGACGGGCGGAGGCCGGGGATTCGGGCGGTCCAGAAGGCGTTGAAGGCGGCCATCCACGCCTCGCGGACCGTCTTGGCCACGATCGACGCCAGGGCGACGAGTCCATCCCCCGAGTCGGCCCGCGGCGTCAGCTCCAGCTCGAGCCGTCGGCGGCCGTCTCTGAGGGTGTAGACGCTCCGGGACGGGCCCTCGGCGCCCCGGTCGATCCGGGCGTCGGGAAACGAGGAGGCGAGTGGGCCGAGGTAGAAGTGCCGGCCTCCGTGCTTGTCGCCCCGGGCCCGGGTCTCCTCGGTCGCCTCGGCCCAGGTCGGCGAGAGCAACCGCGCGAACGCCTCGAAATGGGCTTCCGCCTTGGATTCGAGCCGATCGAGGGCCTCGTTGAACCGGCCCGGGCCGACGACCTCGGCGCGGACGGCCACGATCCGCCACGACGAGGCGTTCAGGGGGCGGAGCGGGAGCGTGATGGCCAGGCGATCGAGGGCCTCGGGCGAGGGAAACGGCGGGTCGTGCCCCGGCTCCAGCCACGGAGCAAGCTCGACGTCCTCGAACGACCCGGAGCCCAGCGCCGCGAGCAGGCCGGAGAGCGTCGAAGGCGGCGAGGCGCCGGTCGCGACGAGGGCGGCGACCGTCGCTTCTTCCAACCGTTCTCGTCCCTTGCCGCCCCGGTAGATCGCCTTGGAGTCGTCGATCCAGAGCCGATCGGGCCGGCCCCCGGCGCGATCGACCGATCCGGCGAGGTCCGCCCAGAGGTCGGGCTGATCCCCCTGGGCGGTCACCGAGGCGAAGACCAGGGGTCCCAGGTTCGGGCCGTAGCCGGCCTCGTCGATGCCGACCCACTTCATCCGGGCCGCCGCTCCGAGCAAGGGACGGCCGGATCAGCCGGCGAGCCGGTCGGCCGACGGCGAGGGGGCCGGATCATCCACGGCCCACGTGGCCGACGGCGCCTTGCCCTGGACTTCCGAGGCGAGCGAGGCGTAATCCTCGGCCCCTCGGCTCGTCGGGGCGTACTGGAAGATCGACTGGCCGAAGCTCGGGCACTCCGCCAGGCGGATATTGCGGCGGATGCGGGTCTTGAAGACCCGGGCGTCGCTCCACGGCCCGGCGGCCGTCTTGCGGCCGTCGAAGTAGCGGTCGAGGTCCTCGATGACCTCCGCCCCGAGCCGGGTCCCGGCATCGTAGAGGCACAAGACCACCCCGCCGACCTTCAAATCCCGGTTCACCCGCTTGGAGACGAGTTGGATCGTCTCCAGGAGCTTCGAAAGCCCGTGAAGGGCCAGGAAATGGGCCTGGAGAGGGATGAAGACCTCTCGGGCGGCGCAAAGGGCGTTCAGGGTGAGGATGCCGAGCGAGGGCGGGCAGTCCATCAGGACGTAATCGAACGTTTCGTCGTCGGCCTCGAGCTGGTCGCGGAGGATGACCTCGCGTCCCACGGTGCCGATGAGCTCGACCTCGGCGGCGGCCAGGTCGATGTGGCTCCCGCAGATCCAGAGGTTGTCGGCCACGGGCTTGCGGCAGTCGGCCAGGGGGAGGCCCTGGGTCAGCACGTCGTAGAGGGACGGCCCGGAGCGGCCCGGCAAGAGGCCGAGGTGGAGAGTGGCGTGAGCCTGGGGGTCGAGGTCCAGGACGAGCGTGCGGTGCCCCTCCTGGGCGAGCGCCGCGGCGAGATTGACGGTGGTCGTGGTCTTGCCCACGCCCCCCTTCTGGTTCAACACGGCGATCCGTCGCATGGAATGGGGTCCTTCCCGATCGGCGACCCACCCGGGTCGTCCTCCGACCCGGTCCCGGCCCGACTCGGGAGTCTATCCCCGGTCCGAGGCGGCGCGAAGGGGAATCGGAGGCGAATTCCGGGCCGATCGTTCCTTGGCATTCGCGGGGCTTGCACCCTCTCCCCCGCCTCGGGGAGAGGGTGACGGAACATCGATCCCAGACCACTCATCCCTACCACTCACGGCAGCTCGATCACCTCGACCTTGCGAATCCAGACCTGGCTGCCCGGGTCGTGCTGCTGGAAGGCGAAGTAGCCCTCGGTGAACGAGTTGTTCTTGTCGATGTAATCGACGGTGGTCTTGCCGTTGACGCGGATGATGATGTGGTCGCCCACGGCCTCGATCTCCTGGGTGAACCAGGTGTCCGGCGGGACGAGCTGATCGAAGACCTTCACGTGATTGTACAACGAGCCCGTGCGGACGGGGTCGCCGTGGGTGCTGTTGACCTGCGCCTCGTATCCCTTGGGGAAGCCGGGCCCCTTGGCCGTGCGGAAGTACATCCCGGAATTGGCCTTGTCGGCGATCTTGACCTCGGCGCGATACTTGAAGTTCTTGTAATTTCCCTTGGGGCTGAAGAGGTGGGAGACCGGGCCCTTGCCGTGGATCACGCCGTCCTCGACGACCCAGTTCTTGCTGAAGTCCGCCTGCTTCCCCTTGCCGTCGTAGGCTTCCCAGCCGTCCAGGTCCTTGCCGTTGAAGATCGGGGTCCAGTCCTTGTCGTCGGCCCGGCTGCCCGAGGGGGCGATCGCGGCCATCGGCGCGACCAGGGCCAGGGTCAGGGCGAATCGGAGGCGAGTCATCGGTGGTCGTCCCTTCTCGTCATGCGAACGGTCGAGAGGCGAGGCCCGGTCTCGATCGGGGCCGTCGTGCTCCGCGAACTATAAGGGAAGGAACAGGCCGATGCCAGACCTCGGGCCGGTGACCCGACCTCGATTCGTGCCAGCCTCGACGACGGGCCTCTCA
The DNA here is from genome assembly GCA_963737655.1 of uncultured Planctomycetota bacterium. GTDB lineage: Bacteria > Planctomycetota > Planctomycetia > Isosphaerales > Isosphaeraceae > JAQGHR01. The sequence continues at coordinate 2,715,703 of CAVTTN010000002.1, forward strand.
GGAATCCGCCCTCCCGGCGGCGTCGGGAGAGAGGCCGTCATCGCGCCCATCCCGGGCGGGAGTATCGGCCGATGAAGCCCGTCGAACCGACCGTCAGCCAGGTCATCCGTCGTCGCCGAGCGGCCCGTCGGTTCGACCCGACCCGGCCTCTCGACGAGCGGCTCCTGGACGAAATCCTCGGACTGGCCTCGATGGCCCCGTCGGGCTTCAACCTCCAGCCGTGGCGGTTCGTGGTCGTCCGCTCGACGAAGAACCGCGAGAGGCTCCGGGCGTGCGCCTTCGGTCAGGCCAAGATCGCCGAGGCGCCGGCGGTCGTGATCGTCCTCGGGGCGATCGACCCGCATCGCTCGGACCTGGAGGAGGTCGTGGCCGAGGCCGTCCGGCTCGGCGCTGTCCGTGGAGGAGGGGGCCGGCTGGCGAGGCCGGGCGTCCTCGGCGATGGAACGGCGGGCCGACCCGAGGCTCTGGGCCATGCGGTCGGCCTCGCTGGCCGCCTCGACGCTGATGATCGCCGCGGAGGGGCTCGGGGTGGCCTCGGCGCCGATGGAGGGGTTCGCCGAGGAGCCTCTCCGTCGGGAATTCGGAATTCCGGATGATCACGTCGTCTGGGGCCTGATCGCCCTGGGCTTCGCCGCCGAGGAAACCCCGTTTCCGGGCCGGCTTCCGCTCGATCGCGTCGTCTTCGACGAGCATTTCGGCCAGCCGAGGGGCCCTGGATCGGCCGATTCGGAGCCGTTAGGATGACGCGCCCGCCGAGCTTCGCCCCAGGAACCCTCCCCGAGAGACGCGCGATGATCGCCTCCAAGACGCTCCGCCGCTTCCTGCTCGCCTCGCTGATGCTCGCCGTGGCCTCGCCCCTGGCCTGCGGTCAGGACAAGGGCGGCCGGGCCGTCGTGCCCGAGGCCCGCACCGACGCGAGCTGGTGGATCAACATGCATCAGAAGTTCGTCGATCGCGCCAAGAAGAAGGACATCGACCTCCTCTTCCTCGGCGACTCGATCACCCAGGGCTGGGGCGAGAACCCGACCTGGCAGCGCTACTACGCCCCGAGGAACGCCGCGAACTTCGGGATCGGCGGCGACCGCACCCAGCACGTGATCTGGCGGCTCGACAACGGCGAGATCGACGGGATCGCGCCCAAGGTGGCCGTCCTGATGATCGGCACCAACAACATCGGCTCGAACACGCCGGAGGAGATCGCCGCCGGGGTCGAGAAGATCGTCAAGATGCTCCGCGAGAAGCTGCCGAACACGAAGGTCCTGCTCCTCGGCGTGTTCCCACGGGGGGGCAACGTGACGCGAGAGAATGCCAAGACCCTCACCGCCGCCTCGCAGGCCCCTCAGCCCGGCCAGATCAACGCCCTGATCGCCAAGCTCGACGACGGGAAGGCCGTCAAATATCTCGACATCGGCAAGTCCTTCCTGGACGCCAACGGCGAGATCCCCCGGGATCTCATGAACGACTTCCTCCACCTGACCGACGCCGGCTATCGCGCCTGGGCCGAGGCGATCGAGCCGACCCTCTGGGCGATGATGAACGACTGACCGGCCGGGCCCGGCCCGAGGGGGGACCGGATCAGGCCATCTTGTTCCCCCCGGTGCTCTCCAGGATCGCCTTGGCCGCGGCGCTGGCGTCCAGCCCGGCGAGCATCACGGGCTTCCAGGTGTCGTACGTGTTCTTGCGGATTTGATCGATGTACTGGTTCAGTTGGCCGACCGTCTCGCCCGCGACCGAACCGATCGCCCGGAAGAGCTGGACGAACAGGAACATGGCCGGGGTGCCGGGCCGGGCGAGGTACTGCATCGGGAACGTCCAGTTGATCAGCGTCAGGACGTTGCGGAGGTCGGCGGCCTTCGGGTCGAGGCACGGCCGATCGGGGGAGTGGTTGTCGAGGAAGTCCGCGCCGGTCACGCCCTCTCCGGAGGCCGAGAGTGGCTTGAAGAGCGCCTCGTCCGCCTCGATCATCGCGCGCGTCTCGAAGTACTTGTAGCAGTCGCGGACCGAGCCGAACGAGCCGGCCACCGTCCGCCCTTCGAGGAGCTTCAGCGCGTAGCGGGCCTTGACCTGGAGGTCGTGAATCCGCCTCTCGGCGACCTGGGACTCGGCGTCGAGCCTCTGGAGGTCGCTGTAGAGCTGCATGCGGACGGTGTCGAGGATCATCGCGCGTTCGATCTGCCCGGCGGCCTGGGCCTCGGCGAGCTCGGCCTGCGCCACGTTGAGCTTGTACTGGCCCAGGGCCCGGACGAAATCGTTGTAGACCTGCTCCCTCTTGATGAAGAAGTCGAGCAGGGCCTCCGTGCTCGCCCCGGCCCCTCCCGAGCCGGCCGAGGGGGCGTCCGCCGCGTTCAGGATCGGCTTGCGCATCGGGTTTCCTCCGGACCCTCGACCGCGAAGGACCGCAACGGGGATGGCAGGCTTACGCCCCCGTAAGCCTGCCAACCGGGTCACCTCGAATCGGTTACTTCGACGCCGCCGTCACGCCGTCGATCGGCGCCACGAGCGACTTGAGGAACGTTTCGAGCTGGCGCTTTTCCTTCGCCGAGAGGGCGAAGAACGCCGTGGCCGACGTCTCGCCCTGGCCTCCGTGGAGGGCGACGGCCTGGTCGAGCGTGTCGGCGCGGCCGTCGTGGAGGTACGGGCCGGAGTCGCGGAAGCCCCAGAGGGGCGGGGTCCGCCACTCCTGGCGACCGGCCGGGCCGGTCGGCTTCTTCATCATCGGGGCCTGGGGCGCCCCCGGGGCGACCAGGACCGGCGCGGCGAGCTGGACCGGCGCGGCGAGCTGGACCGGCGCGGCGACCTCGACCTGGACGGTCTCGGTCACGACCGGCGGGGGGGGCGGAGTGACGTCCAGCGGCGAGACGAGCACCGGTTCCTGGAAGACGACCGCCTGCCGTCCCATCATCATCCGCATCGCCAGGCGGCCGAGGAGCCGGTTCGGGGCTGGGACGAACCCGGTCTCGAACGCCATCGCTTGCTGGGCCTGGACCTCGTTGCCGGCCTCGGCGATCGGCCCTTCGGGCTGGGCCGGCGAGGGGTCGTCCTGGAAGTCCGGGTCGGACGAGTTCGGGGTGAACACGCCGTACTGGCCGGTGTCGCCCAGGTCCGGGCCGAGGTCGTGAACCAGCAGGTCGCTGTACACGCCCTCGACGTCTCCGAGGTTCGGCGAGTGGCACTTGGCGCAGCCGACGGTGGCGAAGATCGCCCGGCCGGCCTTCACGTCGGCGTCGTCCTTCGAGATCTCCACCGGAGCGGCGAGGCCCTTGACGTAGGCGACCAGGGCGTCGCATTCGCGGGCGTCCATGTCCAGGCCCTTGGCCTTGGCGTCGGGCTTCTGGGGCAGGCCGCCCTGCGAGTGCCCGGGGACTTCCAGCCCGAGCTCGACGGCGCAGGCCGTCAGGACGAAGTCATTGAGGCTGGGGGTCTGGGCCTTCCAGCCGAAGCGGCCGATCCGCCCGTCCTTTTGCTTCGCCACGCGGCCGGCGGTGGCGGGGTCGGCCTTCGCCTCGGCCTCCGCCCTGGCGATCAGGACCGATTCGGGGATCGCGTCGAGCTTGCCGGCGCCGAAGAGGCTGGTGGGGTTCCTCTGCGACCGCAACAGGCTGAACTCGCCGGCCGAGCCCTGGAAGTTCGAGGCGTTGCCGCGGAACTGGACCAGGGTCTTCGCCCGGTTGAGATCCGCCAGGGCACGGCTGCCGGCGGGGGAGTTCTCGGGCATCGCCGGGCCGAGGAAGTTGTCCATCCCCATCATGTTGTTCCGCCAGCCCTCGTACCCCGGCTCGACGCCGAAGCGGTGGAGGACGACGCTCCGGGCCGTCCGGAAGCCGGCGTGGGCGGCGACCAGCGGCTTGGTGTCGGGCTTCCTCGGGACGAACCGGGCCTGGTTGACCTTCGGCCGGTCGATCCCCAGGAGGGCCTCGCCGGCTCGGGCGAAGAACCCATCGGAAGGGACCAGCGGCCCCTGGATGACCTGCCCCTGTCCGTTGGAGAAGGCCGAGAGGATGTCCACGTTCTTGCTCGACGGGCCGGCGCCCCCGGCCCCTCCGGCATTGTGGCAGGCCACGCACGACGAATCGTTGAACACCGGGCCGAGGCCGTCGCCGCCGTGGCTCCGCGAGTCGTTCGGGGTCCACTCGCGGAGGAACAGCTCCCGGCCCTGGGCGACCAGGGCCGCCCGGTCCTTGGCCGTCGCCTCATCGTCGCACTCGCACTCGCACTTCGGGCCGTCGGCCGCCGCGGCCAGGCCGGCACCGCCCAGGACAATCAGAGCGGACACCCAGGTCCGCGCCAGGCCGGCGCACATCGCCGTCCGTGAAGCTTCCGATGCACCCATCGTCACCCCTCCCAGGTCGTTCGTCGCGAAGTCGGGATGTGATCGGACCGACGCCGCTCATGCTAACCACCTCGCCGATCGTCCGCCAACGGAAATCTTCCTAAACAATTAAGAATTCCGATCGCCGACCGCCGACGGTCCGGGGATTTCCCGGCGATCGTCCGCGTGATAGACTCTCCGTCACGTCCGAGCGTCAAAGACGAGACGAGAGCAGGAGATCGGAAGCGTGACGACGATCCGGGCGATCGGTGCGGCCTCGGCCCTGGCGGTTCTCGGGCTGGGCGTGGCGGGCTGCGGCCCTCCGAAGGTCGTTTCGGCGGAGAAGCCGGCGTCCCCGGCGACCGTGGCGAAGCCGGCGAAGGAGGACGACCTGGCCACCGTGGTGCTCACGCCCGAGGCCGAAACCCGGCTGGGCGTGACCATTGCCGTCGCCGAGGTCAAGCCCGTGGCTCGCTCGCGGTCCTATGCCGGAGACGTGATCGTCCCTCCCGGGCGGATGATCACCGTCGCCTCGCCGTTCGCGGCCACCGTCGTCGCGGCCGGGGACGCCATCGCCCCCGGCATGCCCCTGAAGAAGGACCAGCCGGTCGTGGCCTTGCTGCCGTTGCTCTCGGCCGAGGCCAAGGCGCAGCTGGCCACGTTGCGGATCGAGGCCGAGGGGCAGGTCGATTCGGCCCGGAAGCAACTGGACGTGGCCAAGGTCGCGCTCGATCGCGTCGAGGACCTCCGCAAGAACCGCGTGGCCGTCGGATCGGCCACCGTCGAGGACGCCAAGGCCCAGTATGGGATCGCCGAGACCGCGCTGAAGAACGCCCAGGACCGCCGGGACATCCTCGCCAAGACGATCCAGGAGGCCGGCGCCGGCTCGCTCACGCCCTTGCCGCTGACCAGCCCCGAGGACGGCATCCTCAGCAGCCTCTCGGCCGCCCCGGGCCAGCAGGTCGGCCCCGGCGCGGTCCTGTTCGCCGTCGAGAAGCTCGACCCGGTCTGGGTCCGCGTGCCGATCTACGTCGGCGACCTGAAATCGGTGGACCCGGCGAAGGAGGCCCGCGTGGGGGGCCTCTCCAGCAAGCCGACCGATACCGGGACGTCCGCCAAACCCGTCTCCGCGCCGCCCTCGGGCGACCCCCTGGCCGCCACGGTGGACCTGTTCTACGAGGTCGCCAATCCGTCCGCCGCCCTGAGGCCCGGCCAGAGGCTCGGCGTGAGCGTCCCGCTCTCCGGCTCGGCCGAGGGTCTCGTCATCCCCGCCTCGGCCGTCTACTATGACATCGGCGGCGGCACCTGGGTTTATGAACAAATCAAGGACCATACCTTCGTCCGCCGCCGGGTCGAGATCGAGCAGGTCTCCGGCGGCGAGGCCATCCTGACCCGCGGCCTGAAGATCGGGGCCAAGGTCGTCACCGCCGCCGTCGCCGAGATCTATGGGACTGAGTTCGGATTCGCCAAATGATCCTGCCCGGCCGTGAGACGGGGCAGGTGAAGGACCGGCCATGAACTGGATCGTCTCGACGTCTCTCCGGCTCCGCCTGCTGGTCGTCGCGCTGTCGATCGTCCTGATGATCGTCGGCGTGAGGTCGGCCCTGAAGGCCCCCCTGGACGTCTTCCCCGAGTTCGCCCCTCCTCTCGTGGAGATCCAGACCGAGGCGCCGGGCCTCTCCACCGACGAGGTCGAGAGCCTCGTCAGCGTCCCCCTCGAGAACGCGTTGAACGGCACGCCGTATCTGAAGACGCTGAGGTCCAAGTCGGTCCTCGGGCTGTCGTCGGTGGTCCTGATCTTCCAGGAAGGCACCGACCTGATGAAGGCCCGGCAGCTCGTCCAGGAGCGCCTGGCCACCGAGATGAGCCGATTGCCCGCCGTGGCGCGGCCTCCGGCGTCGCTCGGGCCCGTGATCCTCTCGCCGTTGTCGTCCACCAGCCGCGTGATGAAGATCGGCGTGTCCGCGAAGCCGGTGCCGGGCCTGGATCTGCTCGGAATCCAGTACAAGCCGCTCACGCAGATGGACCTGACCGTCCTGGCCAAGTGGACCATCCGCCCGAGGCTGATGGCGATCCCCGGCGTGGCGAACGTGGCGATCTGGGGCCAGCGCGACAAGCAATATCAGGTGCTCGTCGATCCCGACCGCCTCCGCGACCACAAGGTCTCGCTCGCCCAGGTGACCCAGGCCGTCACGGACGCCTCGGCCGTGGCCGCCGGCGGCTTCCTCGACACCGCGAACCAGCGGGTCGCCGTCCGCCACCGTTCGCCCGTCGAACGCGTCGACGACCTCAAGGACGCCGTGATCACCCGGCCCAACGCGCCCCCCTGAGGATCGGGGACCTCGCCGAGGTCCGCATCGGCTTCCCTCCGCCGATCGGCGACGCCGTGATCAATGACGGCGAGGGCCTGCTCCTGATCGTCGAGAAGCAGCCGCAGGGCAACACGCTGGACGTCACCCGAAACGTCGAAAAAGCCCTGAAATTGCTCGACCTGAACAACAAGGGCGTGGAGGTCGATCCCACGATCTTCCGGCCCGCCACGTTCATCGAGAAATCGCTGGAGAACCTCTCCGAGGCCATGTGGGTCGGCTGCATCCTCGTCGTGGTGATCCTCGTGGCGTTCCTGTTCGACTGGCGGACGGCGATCATCAGCCTCGTGGCGATCCCCCTTTCCCTGATCGCCGCCACCCTGGTGATCCAGTACTCCGGGGCGACGATCAACACGATGGTCCTCGCCGGCCTGGTGATCGCGATGGGCGAGGTCGTGGACGACGCGATCATCGACGTCGAGAACATCGTCCGGCGATTGCGCCTGAACCGCGCCGCCGGGTCGCCCGAATCGGCGTACATGGTCGTGTACAAGGCGTCCCTGGAAGTGCGATCGGCCGTGGTGTTCGCCAGCCTGATCGTGATCCTGGTGTTCATCCCGGTCTTCTTCCTCGAAGGGCTGGCCGGGTCGTTCTTCCGGCCGTTGGCGATGTCGTACGTGCTGGCGATCGGCGCCTCGTTGCTCGTGGCCTTGACCGTGACTCCGGCGCTCTCGCTGATGCTCCTGCCGGGCTCGACCGACCGGCACCGCGAATCGCCGCTGGTCCGAATCCTCCGGGCGGCGTATCGGGCGGTGTTGCCGTGGTTCATCCGCCGGCCGTACCTGGCGATCGGCGTCCTCGCCGTCGCGTTCGGCTGGAGCGCCTGGGCCGTCGGCGGGCTCGGCCGGGAGTTCCTGCCGAATTTCCAGGAGAACGACTTCCTGATGCACTGGGTCGAGAAGCCGGGCACGTCGCTCGAGGCGATGAGGCGGATCACCCAGCGAGTCAGCACCGAGCTCCGAGGCGTCGAGGGCGTCAAGAATTTCGGCTCGCACATCGGCCGCGCCGAGGTCGCCGACGAGGTCGTGGGCCCGAATTTCACCGAGCTGTGGATCTCGGTCGATCCCAAATATGACCACGAAAAGACGTTGGCGCGGATCGAGAAGGTCGTCCAGGGGTATCCCGGCCTCTATCGCGACGTGCTGACGTACCTGAAGGAACGGATCAAGGAGGTCCTCACCGGCGCCGGCGCCACGATCGTCGTCCGGCTCTACGGCCCCGACTTGCCGACCCTGCGCGCAAGGCGCAGGACGTGTACAAGGTCATGGGCAAGGTGCCGGGCGTGACCACGGCGAAGGTCGAGCCGCAGATCCTCGTCCCCCAGCTCGAAGTCCGGCTCCGGCCCGAGGCCGCCGCGCGGTTCGGCCTGACTCCGGGCGACGTCCGCCGGGCCGCCACCACGTTGGTGAAGGGCGTGAAGGTGGGCGAGCTCTACGACGAGCAAAAGATCTTCGACGTCGTCGTCTGGGGCGCCCCGAAGGTCCGCGACGACGTGACCTCGCTCCGCAAGCTGCCGATCGAGCTGCCCGGGAGCGCCGGGAGCGTCCCCCTGGGAGACGTGGCGGAAGTGGCGATCGTCCCGGCGCCGAACGAGATCAAGCGCGAACGGGCGTCGCGACGGATCGACATCACCTGCAACGTCGCCGGGAGGGACCTGGGCGCCGTGGCGGCGGACATCGAGAAGGCGGTCCGCGAGGAGGTCAAGTTCGACCTCGAGACCAACCCCGAGTTCCTCGGCGAATACGCCGCCCTCCAGGAATCCAGCCGCCGGTTGTTCGCCCTGTCGGCGTTGTCCCTGCTGGGGATCATCCTGATCATCCACCTGGATTTCCAGTCGGTCCGGCTCACGGCCCTGGTGTTCCTCACCTTGCCGTTCGCCCTGATCGGCGGGGTGATGGGCGCGATGATCGGCGGGGGCGTGCTGTCGCTGGGGTCGCTGGTCGGGTTCGTGACGGTCCTGGGGATCGCGGCCCGCAACGGGATCATGCTGGTCAGCCACTACCGCCACCTGGAGGAACAGGAAGGCGAGCCGTTCGGCGAATCGCTCGTGTTGCGAGGCTCGGAGGAGAGGCTCGCGCCGATCCTCATGACCGTCCTCGCCACCGGCCTGGCGCTGGTGCCGCTGGCGGTCTCGGGCAACAAGCCGGGGCACGAGATCGAGCACCCGATGGCCGTGGTGATCCTCGGCGGGCTGGTCACCTCGACCCTGCTCAACCTGTTCCTGCTCCCGTCGCTCTACGCCCGGTTCGGCCGGGTCACGAGGAGGGCCGAGGACCGCCTGGAGCCGGAGACCACGTTCGCCGCCTCCGGCCTCAAGGGCGGATCGGTCGCGATGGCCCACCGATCGCCCGAGATTCCCTGATTCCGGGAGGAGAGGGAGGGGATCGCCACTCATCCCCTCCGGGTTGAATCGGAATCCAGGCCGTTGAGCCGATCGGACCGATGGCGGCCGAGGTCCGGCTCGATCGAGGCGGCCTCCTCGGGATTCTCGCTCAGGGCCCTCTTGAGCATCTGGCGTCGGTGCTTGTTCCCGGCCTTCTTGATCTCTCGCTTGTCCTCGCGACGCTGCCTCTTGTCCGGGTCCACGCGCGTTGCCTCCTCTCCATGCGATCAATCGACGGCCGAGACCTTCAGGCTCCCCCCGAGCCGCCCGACGGCCCGGGTCCAGGCCATCAAGATGATGATCCCGGTGAGGATCAGCCCCGAGGTCAGCCCGATCCAGATCCCCAGGACGCCCCAACCGGCGACGAACCCCAGGACATAGCCCATCGGCAGTCCCACGGCCCAGTACGCGGCGAGGTTGGCGAACATCGGCAGCCGGGTCTCGCCGGCCCCTCGCAACACGCCCGTGCCGACGACCTGGATGCCGTCGAACACCTGGAACACCGCCGCCGCGATGAGCAACGTCCGGGCCACGGCGAGGATGCCCGGATCTGTCGTGAAGATCCCCAGCAACGGGCCGGGCAGGAGCGTCATCGTCGTTCCCGAGATCGCCATGAAGCCGGCGCCGATCAGGATGGCGGTCCATCCCGAGCGTGCGGCGCCGGCCGGGTCGTCTCGACCCAGGGCCTGGCCGACCCTCACCGCCCCGGCCGAAGACACGCCCAGGGGCACCATGAACGTCGTCCCGGCGATCTGGAGGACAACTTCATGGGCCGCCAGGGCATTCGAGCCGAGCCGACCGGCCAGCAGCGCCGCCGCGCCGAACACGGCCACCTCCAGCGTCAAATGGACCGCCGACGGGAACCCCAGGACGATCAACTCCTTCAGCAGAGGCCCATCGATGCCCAGGGGCGTCGTCAACAGGCCGGTCCTCTTGCGGACTCCGTGCCAGAGGGCATATCCGGCGACGATCGCCAGCATGACGAACCGCGAGGCGACCGTGGACCACGCCGAGCCCGCCACGCCCATCGCCGGGAAGCCGAGCCGGCCATACACGAACACCCAGTTCCCCGCGAGGTTCGCGAGATTGGCGAGGACCAGCGCGACCATCACCGGGGCCACCAGGTTCATCCCCTGGAGATAGCGGCGGATGGCGAAGAACACCATCAAGGGGGGCAGGCCCCAGAGCATGATGCTGATGTAGCGGCCCGTCGGCGCGAGGACGCCCGGGTCCACCCCGCTGAGCTTCAACCAGACGTTCCCCAGGGCGATCACCCCCATCAAAATCGGGCTGATCGCCAGGCCGAGATAGACCCCCTGGAACATCGCCCGGTGGCACCGGCGGAGGTCTCCCGCGCCGAAGGCCTGCGAGACGATCGCGTCGAGCCCGAGCAGGGCGCCGATCCCGAAGATCGCCACGCTGAAGAACACGACGTTGCCGATCCCGACGGCGCCGATGGCCTCGGCGCCGAGGCGGCCGACCATGATCGTGTCGGCCACGCCCATGCCCATCCAGCCGAGCTCGGACACCACGACCGGCAATGCCAGCGCGAGCATCGGCCGGGCCTCCGAGGCCAGGCCCCGGAGGATTGCGCGGATCGACGCCGATCGCCTCTCGGCCCGCTCTTCCGTGAAACTCGGCACGAACCGTCCCTCCCCGTCGCCTCGATCCGGCCCCCGATCCGTCTGGACAAGGATACCAAATCGCGGGTTCGCGCCGCCTGGGGTCTCGGCCGTCCCGTTCGCGGGCCTCGAACCGCCGGGTCTATTCGCCGGAGCGCCCGGGCCGCTACAATGGGTGCCTTGTCGCGGGCCCGGAGGCCCGCGAATCGCTCCTCGCTCGCCTCGGATTGCATCGCCAGGGAGATCGGATGAAGACGTTCGTGACCGCCGGCCTCGTCGCGCTCGGGCTGATCTTCGGCTCGGCGCTCGCCCAGGACACCAAGACCGCGAAGCCCGCCCCTCCCGCGGGCGACCTGAAGGACCTCCGCTCCCAGGCCAGCTATGCCATCGGCCAGAATATCGGCAAGAACCTGAAGGCCCAGGACATCGACCTCGACCCGGCCGTGATCGCCCAGGGGATCAAGGACGTCCTGGAGGGCGCCAAGCCGAAGCTCTCCGAGGAAGAGGCCGAGAAGTGCATGGAGACCTTCCAGCGCGAGATGCTCGCCCGCCGCGAGGCGAACCTCAAGAAGGCCGCCGAGAAGAACAAGAAGGAAGGAGACGCCTACCTCGCCGCCAACAAGGCCAAGCCCGGCATCGTCACCACCTCCACCGGCCTCCAGTACAAGGTCCTGAAGGAAGGCGCCGGACCGATCCCCAAGAAGACCGACACGGTCAAGGCCAACTACAAGGGCCAGCTCCTCGACGGCACCGAGTTCGACAGCTCGTACAAGAGGGGCGAGCCGACCAGCTTCCCGGTCGCCGAGGTCATCCCCGGCTGGACCGAGGCGCTCCTGAAGATGAAGGTCGGCTCCAAGTGGGAGCTCTTCATCCCCTCCAACCTCGCCTACGGAGAGCGAGGCCGCACGAGCATCCCGCCCAACTCGGTCCTGATCTTCGAGATCGAACTCGTCGAGATCGAGAAGTAACGCCCGACGGCCCCGGGTAGCATGCCCACCTCTTCGTGGGCATGTCTTACCGAGGAGTTGAAGACAAGCCCACGAAGCCGTGGGCATGCCACCCGGGGGACGGGATGGCCATTTCACGGGCCGACCGTTCCCGCCAGGGTCGCGACCGGGATCTCGCCGACGCTCTCGAAGACATGGGTGGGCCGGTAGGCGTAGCTCTCGATCGTCTCCCGGGTGCTCACCCCGGAGAGCACCAGGATCGTCCTCATCCCGGCCTCGGTCCCGGCGATCACGTCGGTGTCCATCCGGTCGCCGATCATGAACGACTCGGAGGCGTGCGCGCCCATCTTCTTCAGGGCCGTCCGCATCATCAACGGGTTCGGCTTGCCCACGAAATACGGCTTCTTCCCGGTGGCCAGCTCGATCGGCGCGACCAGGGCCCCGCACGCCGGCTGAATCCCTTCTTCCGAGGGCCCGGTCAGGTCCAGATTGGTCGCGATGAACCGCGCCCCGGCGGCGATCAGGCGGATGGCGCGCTCGATCTTCTCGAAATCGTAGCTGCGCGTGTCCCCGACGACCACGTAATCCGGGTCGCGCTCCGTGAGGGTGTACCCGGCCTCGTACAGGGCGTTCGTGAGGCCCGCGCCGCCGATCACGTAGGCCGTCCCGCCGGGCCTTTGCTGCTTCAGGAATTCGGCCGTGGCGAGGGCCGAGGTGTGGAAGGCCGTCTCCTCGACCGAGATCCCCAGCCCCTCCAGGCGGTGGCGGAGGTCGCGAGGCGTCCACTGGCTGTTATTGGTGAGGAACAGGAACCGATGGCCCCCCTGGCGGAGGCGATCGAGGAACTCGGGCACCCCGGGGATCAGCCGGTGACCGTGGTAGATCACCCCGTCCATGTCGATCACGAAGCTCGCGGGCATGGTCCATCCTTCCGGCCGACGGTCCGGGGCCGACCCATGATAGCCGCGCGACCCGATCGCGGGTAGGCGCCTCGGGCGGCCCGCGCTGGTATCATCACGCTGTTCCGCGTCCCGCCTCCCCGACGGATCGACCCTCCATGAGCGCCTCGACCACGCCTCCTCGCGCCGACGCCCCCACCCGGCAATCGATCCGCGAGTATTTCCGCGAAGACGGCTCGCGGATGACGATGATGGCCGCCCGCAAGTTCGGCGTGCCCGAGCAGGTCGTCGTGGAGGCGATCGTCGGCCAGATGCCCGTGACCCGGCTCCGCGACGGCGCCTTCCGCGAGCTGATCGAAGCCTTGCCCGCCCTCGGCGTGATGCGCGTGTTCGTCCGCAGCCGGGCGGCCGTGATCGAGTCCGTCGGCACCTTCGGCGGCTTCTCCGAGACCGGCCCGTTCTTCAACGTCCAGACCGACACCCTGGATATGCACATCCTTTACGACGAGATCGCCGCCATCTTCGCCGTCGAGAAGACCGGCCACGACTCCACCTTCGCCACCCACTCCTTCCAGTTCTTCGACCGGAACGGAGACGCCGGCTTCAAGGCGTTCCTCTGGGACAAGTTCCCCGAAGTCCCGGCGGAGACGATCGCCGCCTTCCGCGCCCTGACCGCGAGGCTCTCGGCCGGCGGGACGGTCGCGGGGCCCGGGGACCACGAACCGGCTGTTCGATCCTGATCCCGCCCGGAAGTTGGGAGAAGACTCCCGGTCCGGGTTCTCGAGGCCCCGCGAACTACCTCCCCAAACGCCGGGCCTGGGGGGTCGGCGCGTTGTCGTCGCGGACCTCGATCACGGCGGTCTCGCCCGACTGGACGCCGAGGAGCGACGGTTTTCGGTGGAACACCACGTTCCTCCGGCCCGCGCCCAGGGCCTGAACCTCCACGTCGAAGTCGCCGAGGACGACCCCGGGTCGGAACTGATTCAGGAGCGCGCCCGCCTTTTCGATGGCCTTCAGTTCCTCGGGGCCCAGACCTTCGGTTTCGGCCGGGGGAGGGCCGCCGCGGCCGTGGCCAGGACCATCATCGCTCCCACCAGGCCGATCCACCACGGCGAGAGCAGCGACCTCGGCGGCCTCGCTCCCGGCCCCGGACCCGTCCTCGCCTCGGCCGCCGATCGGTAGGCGGCCATCGTGGCGTCGTCGAACAGGACGAATTTCACAAGGACGACCGAGCGGGCGGCCTCGATCGCCTCGGCTGCTGCCCCCAGGGCGATCGGCGCGGCCTGGGCGACGGGATAGCCGAAAATCCCGGTCGAGATCGACGGAAAGGCCACCGAGGCCAGGCCCATCGAGTCGGCCAGGCGGATCGATTCGCGGTAGCAGCTCGCCAGGGCCTTGGGCTCGCCGTTCTGGCCGTCCTGGAACATCGGCCCGACGGTGTGAACCACGTGGCGGGCCGGGAGCTTCCCGCCCGTCGTCGCCACGGCCTGGCCTGCGGGCAAGCGGCCCCGGCGGGCGACGATCGCCCGGCATTCGTCGAGGATCGCCGGCCCCCCGGCCCGGTGGATCGCGCCGTCCACGCCTCCTCCGCCCATCAGCGAGGAGTTCGCCGCGTTGACGATGGCGTCGGTCGTCTCCTTCGTGATGTCGCCGAGCGTCAGCTCGATGCTCTTGCCGGCTCCGAGCTCGATCCTCATCGCGACCTCCGGGGAATTCGGGCCGAAGCGGCCATCATACCGTCGCCGGCCCGCGATTTGCGACCTCGTGCCGGGCGTGGGGCCGATCGGGGCCGGTTGGTCTCGATCGCGCCGATCTCCGGGAGACCCTCTCATGGCGACCATGAATCACGCGACCGACCCTCGGGCGACGACCGAGATCAGCGCGAGTCCCGGCGCGGCCCTCGATGGCTCGACGGTGCCGTTGCCGACCCAGCCGATCCAGGAGCCGGCCTCCGCGGGCTCGCCCGCTCCGGTGGACAACGCCCCCGATCCCGACATCCCCCACGAAACCCAGCAGGAGGAGATGGGCGTCGGCGTCGAGGGGGAAGTGACCGTCTGGGAGGCGAGGTATTCGCTCAAGAACTTCCTCGGCCGGGTCACCTTGTGGACGTTCTTGACGATCTTCTGGATCGCCCTGGGCATCTATACCTGGGGCTACGGCCACCAGACCCTGAGCTTCCTGGCGATCGTCGGCGGGATCGCCCTGGGGATCGCCTGGATCGGGCTGGGATGGCGGATCCTCCAGGCCCAGTACGGCCACTACTACCGCCTCACCAACCGCCGCGTGTTCGTCTCGACCGGCCTGTTCAGCCGACGCCGGGACCAGATGGAGCTTCTCCGCGTCCAGGACGTCTATACCAAGCAGACCCTGGCCCAGAGGTGGTTGTCGATCGGCACGGTGATCATCACGTCGGACGATGCCCACCTGCCGATGCTCTACCTCGCCGGGGTGGATGACCCGAAATACGTGATGGACCTCTGCTGGCACCACGCCCGTGCCGAACGCGACCGACGGAGCGTCAAGGTCGATCAGATCTGAACCGGCATCCGGGCGGCGTGCCCACGATCGCGGGAGTGCTCGTAGGGTCCGCAATTGCGGACCCTTTCGATTTCGCGTCGGTTCGAAGAGGTCCGCAAGAGCGGACCCTACGAGAATTCAACCTTCGCGGGCTTGTCATCTCAGGACCAAGGAAACTCGACGATCGACGAATCCCCTCCCGGTGGATTACGATCGATCGGAGGTCCCTGGCGCCCGGGGCGTCTCGCCCGATGCTCGAAGTTCTGATCGCCGCCGGCCGGTTCGTGGATTTCGCGGTTCGGACCGTGGCGGCGATCCCGCGCGCCCTGATCACTCGGACCGGCGAGTGCGTCCGCCAGTTCGAACGGGTGGCGTGGGGCAGCCTGCCGATCGCCTCGGCGGCCGGGGTGAGCGTGGGCCTGGTCACGTGGCTCCAGATGAGGCGATTGCTCGTCTCCTACGGGGTCGAGGACACGTTGCCGAGCGTCCTGGCGGCGGCCGTCCTGGTCGAGACCGGGCCGGTCCTGGCCTCGTTGCTCGTCGCCGGGAGGCTCGGCGCGGGGCTGGCGGCCGAGCTCGGCTCGATGACCCTGACCGAGGAGATCGACGCCCGGGAAGTGCTCGGCTCTCCGCCGATCTCGTCGCTCGTGGCCCCCCGAGCGATCGCCTGCGCGGTGGCCGTCCCATTGTTGACGGTCCTCCTGGATGCCTCCGCCCTGTTCGGCGGGATGGCGGCCGAGATGGCGGCCGGGTCGGTGTCGGCCCGGGTCTACCAGGCCCGGTCGCTCGACTTCCTCCGGCTCCGCGATATCCTCCCCTCGACCCTGAAAACCGCCGTCTTCGGCCTCTTGATCGGCCTGATCGGCTGCTGGACCGGCCTGAACGCCGAGCGATCGACCGAGGACGTCGGCCGGGCCGCCACCCGGGGCGTGGTCCGCGCCATGCTCGCCGTGTTCGCCGCGAACCTCGTCCTCGTCCCGATCCTCCAGGCCCTGGTGGACTGGAGCGGATGGACCCTGTAGGGTGCATGAAATGCACCAATCCTTGCTCTGTAGAAAACCCGGTTCGCAGAGGTTTCACGAGTCGGCCCGACTTCAGTCGGGCCTACAAAAATCTCTTATTTTGTAGGCCCGACTGAAGTCGGGCCGAGTCGATTCCTGACTCGCACCGGGGTTTTCTACAGAGCAACCAATCCTGATTTTTGCCCTTAACCCGAGTTTTTGCCGCGTCCCGCACCGACCCCGGATCCAGGCCCGCCATGTCCCGAGAGATCCACCCACTCCGAGCGATCTTGAACGCCGGGCTCGCCCTGGCCGTGATCGCGATGGCCGGCTACGGGGCGTCCCTGGTGGCGGCCCGGCAGTGGCGATGGCAGAAGACGTTCGCGGTCCGCGTCGAGTTCGCCCGGGTCGGCGGCCTGGAGCCCGGGGCGAAGGTGCGAATCCAGGGGATGGACGCCGGGACCGTCGAGGCGATCGTCGCGCCCTCGGCGCCGGGCCGGCCGGTCGTCCTGCGCTTGCGGGTCGATCAGACGCTCCGAGGGCTGGTGAGGTCCGACGCCTCGGCGCGGATCGAGTCGGTGGGGATCGTGGGCGGGAAGGCCGTGGAGATCGTCCCGGGCCAGCCCGACGCCCCTGCCCTGCCCGACGGCGCGACGATCCGCGCCGAACCCACCGTCGAGCTCGCCGACCTCCTCCGAGACGCCTCGGCCGCGCTCCGCCGGGTCGATGCCGTGGCCGAGGCCGCCGAGAAGGGCCTCTCGGAGATCACGGCCATCGCCTCGGAGGTCCGCCAGGGGCGGGGGACGCTCGGGAAGCTCGTCCGCGACGACGAGGCCTACCATCGCCTGCTCGCCCTCTCCGGCCGGGGCGAGAAGGCGCTCACGGACCTCGATGAAAACCTCTCGGCGATGAAGAATGTCTGGCCGATCTCGCGATACTTCCGGGGCCGGGGGTTCGACGACCGCGACCGCGTGCTGTTCCACCCCGGCTCCGAGCGCGAAGCCCGGACGATCGCCGGAGACGACCTGTTCGAGCCCGGCCGGGCCGTCCTGACCGCGGGGGGGCGGCACCTCCTGGACGACGTGGCCTCCTGGTTCCTCAAGCTCAAGAGGCCCAGGACCGCCGAGATCGTCGTCGCCGCCTTCACCGACACCCCGAAGGACGACGAGGAACTCGCCCAGGCGCTGACCCAGGAACAGGCCGAGGCCGTCCGCCGCTACCTGATCGACCGCCACGGGATCGACTCGCTCGGCTGGTTCCGCTCGCGAAAAGTCGCGGCCGTCGGCTTCGGCACCGGCTCCCCCCGGATGATCGACGCCAGCCCGGCCCTCCCGGACCAACCTCCCCGGCGGGTCGAGATCCTGGTGTTCACCCCGCAGACCTGAGCGGCGGGAAGATGGGATTCCAATGCTCTGTAGAAAACCCCATTGGGGATGAGGAAAACGAGTAGGTCCGACTTCAGTCGGGCCTGCGAAACAAATATCTTTTCGCAGGCCCGACTGAAGTCGGACCTACTCGATTCCTCTCCATCACCGGTTTTCTACAGAGCGGCATCCCCACGAATTTTCGCGCCGAAAAATCGATCCGACACCAGGTCTCCCGCAGCTCGGGTCGCGAGGTCCCCCTTGAACCAAACCGGCGATCGGGCCACAATAGGAATGAGCGAAGAATCCGAGAATCCCCGATCACGGGGCGAAGTCGAGACCGCCGGCCGGCAGGGCGAGGGGTTGCTGCCGTCTCGCGGCGGGAGGTTGGTGGGTTGCGCATCACGTTCCACGGGGCCGCTCGGCAGGTCACGGGCAGCGCCCACCTTCTGGAGATCGGCCGTCACCGCATCCTCCTGGATTGCGGCCTGTTCGACTCCGATCGGGTGAGCCCCGACAGCCCGAACCGCCAGTTCACGTTCGATCCGCATTCGCTGGACGCGGTCATCGTCTCCCATGCGCACAACGACCACATCGGCCGGCTGCCGTGCCTGACCCGCGCCGGCTACAACGGCCCGATCTTCACGACCGGCGCCACCGGCGACATCCTCAACATCATGCTCCGCGACAGCGCGAGGATTCAGAGGGAAGACGCGAGGCAGTCCTCCAACGGTCACGGCCCGGTCGATCCCCTGTTCGAGCTCCAGGACGTCGAATGGGTCGTCGATCACCTGCGACGGCTCCGGTACGACGAGCCCACGGAGATCTGCGAGGGCGTGACGCTCACGTACCGGGACGCCGGCCACATCCTCGGCTCGGCCATCGTCCAGCTCGACTTCCGCGAGGACGGCCGGGACCGCCGGTTCGTCTTCACCGGAGACCTCGGGCGCCGCAACATGGGCCTCCTGCCCAACCCCACGATCGTCCAGGACATCGACATCCTCGTCTCCGAAAGCACGTACGGTGCCAAGGAACTGGACCCCTACGAGAAGCTGATCAAGCAGCTCCACGCGATCGTGGCCAGGGCCACCCGGCTCCAGTCCAAGATCATCATCCCCGCCTTCAGCCTGGGGCGGACCCAGAGGATGGTCTACTGCTTCCAGGAACTCTTCGCGCTGCACAAGGTCCGGCCGATCCCGGTCTTCGTCGACAGCCCGCTGGCCCTCCGCCTGACGGACGTCCACCGCGAATACCCCGACGCCTACACCCCCACCGCCCGCCGCCTGATGGACCGTGACGCCCGCTATTTCTCCGGTCCCGAGGTCCATTTCTGCGCCTCCTGGGACGATTCGCGGCGGCTGAATCACCTCTCCGGGCCGATGGTGATCATCGCCTCCAGCGGGATGTGCGAGGCCGGGCGGATCAAGCACCACCTGAAGCACGCCGTCGAGGACCCGAACAACGCGATCGTGATCGTCAGCTACCAGGCCGAGGGGACCCTCGGCCGCAAGATCGCCGAGGGGGTCGAGCGGATCCAGATCCTCGACCAGTGGCTCGACCTGAACGCCGCCGTGTACGTCCTGGATGGCTTCTCCGGCCACGCCGACAAGTCCGACCTGGCCTGGTGGTACGAGAAGACCGGGGGAGGCATCAAGAACGCCTTCCTCGTCCACGGAGAGCCCGAGAGCATGGCCGCCATCCAGCCGGCCCTGCAACCGTTCGTCGAGACCGAGGTCGTGATCCCCGAGAGGCTGGCGTCGTACGAGGTCTGAGAGGCGATCTTCGGGGGGAAAACGATGGCCGAGTCGAGCGGAGGGCGCCGGGTCATCGCGTCGAGGATCATCCGGCCCGGAGGCAAGATCACCGGCTCCATCCCCGACAACCCTTCGACCATGGGCGAGAGGATCGAACAGGTCTGGACGTTGACTCGGCTGTGTCTGGCCTGGCAGGAGGGCGCCGAGGGTGAGCCCCGACTTCAGAGATCCGTGAGCCGAGCCCGCCGCCCTCGGTGATCGTCGAGAGTCCGGGTTGCGGGACTGCGAGTCGTCTGTTTGACATCGAACATCCCTTCATCGCATGGATGCCCGGATGAGAAGTCTGGATTCCTCGATCGCTCGGTGGATATTCGCCGTTCTCACCGTCGGAGTCGGGATCGTCACCCTGCGAAGCCAGTCGGATTTCTGGCTCGGGTCCCTGGTCACTCTGCTCGCGGCCTGGATCTTCGAGGCGACCGGAACGCTTGTCGCCCCGCCGGGGCGAGGCCATCGGACCCCGGCCCTGATCTTCGTCGTCTCTTCCACCCTCGGCCTGGCGATCGGTTTCGGGCCCTGGTCCGATGCCTCGAAACGAGGGGCCCTGCCGAACGCCGCCGCGCTCATGGCTCCCTATCGGGCCGACATTCAGCCGGCGACCTTCGGCTTCCTCTTCCTCCGAAGCTACGTCGGCCCGGCCCATCGGGCCGAGATCCGAATCGACGACACCCGTCGCCGGATCGTCGCCGACGTCACGATCCTCGGAACCCGAGGCGGGCCCTCGGGTCCCGAGATGCTCGCGTGGGACTTCGAAACGAGCCTCAACCCGAAACTTGACATCATGACTCGGACGGGTACCGGCGCATTCTATGCCATCACGGACGAATCCCTCAAAGTCTACCTGGACGCCTGTTATCTGCTCGCAAGCCTCCTCCTGGGATGGGCGTCTGCGGGGATCGGCGCCCTCGTCCTCCGGATCCGGAGGCGACGGCCGGGGCGTTCGACGTGAAGCGTGGATCGGTCCGAGGCGGTTGGGTTCGATCGCTCGCCGACGCCCGGATCAGACGCGCAGGGCCTCGGCCATTTCCCCTACGAATCGGCCGATGTCCTGGACCACTTCCCTCTTGGGGCGATGGCCGATCTCGGCCAAACGACGGACCAGCGCGCTGCCCACGATCAGGCCGTCGGCGATCGGCGCCAGGGCGCGGATCTGCTCCGGCCCGCTGATGCCGAAGCCGATGCAGATCGGCAGGGAGGTTCGCCCCCGGAGCCACTCGACGTTACCGGCCAGCTCCGGGGGGATCTCGCGCCTCTCTCCGGTCAGGCCCGCCACCGACACGTAGTACAGGAAACCGGTCGTGGATTCGGCGATCCGGATCGCCCGATCGCGGGGCGTGGTCGGGGTGACGAGCTGGATCAGGCTCAGGCCGCGATCGGCGGCCTGCTCGACCAGCTCGCCGGCCTCTTCCACCGGCAAATCCGGGACGATCAGGCCATCGACGCCCGAATCGCGGGCCCGGTCGAGATAGGTCGTCGTCCCCTGGCGATGGACGATCGCGAACGAGACCATCGTCACGATCGGAGCCGCCGTGAGCGGCCCTCCCGAGGTCTCGGCGCGAAGGGTCCGCAACGTCTGGAAGATCTCGCCGAGCTTCACCCCGCCCTTCAGGGCCCGGGTGTAGCTCGCCGCGATCACGGGGCCGTCGGCGATCGGGTCGGAATAGGGGATCCCGATCTCGACCATCTGGGCGCCCCGGGCCACCATCTCGGCGATCAGGGCCGCCGTGGTGGCGAGGTCCGGGTCTCCGGCCGTGATGAAGGGCATGAGCGCCTTGCGGCGCTCGGCGCGGAGGCGATGGAACAAGGAGTCGATGCGATTCATGAGAGGCCCGAGGGTCGCCGTGGGACGGGGAATACGCGGGGAAATCGCTCCGATCACTCCATCGGCTCGCCGCGAATCCTCGCGATTTCATAGGCATCCTTGTCGCCCCGGCCCGAGAGGCAGACGACCAGCACCTTCCCCTCGCCCAGCCCCGGCGCCTCCTTCATCGCCTGGGCGACGGCGTGGCTCGATTCGAGGGCCGGCAGGATGCCTTCGCGGCGCGCCAGGGCCGAATAGGCGTCGAGCGCCTCGGCGTCGGTGATGCTCTCGTACCGGACCCGCCCGGCGTCCTTCCAGAACGAATGCTCCGGGCCGACCCCGGGGTAATCCAGCCCGGCGGAGATCGAATGGACGTCGTCGGTCTGGCCGTCCTCGTCCTGCAACACGTAGCTGAAGCTGCCGTGGAGCACCCCGGGGCGGCCCATCGTCAGGCTCGACGCATGATCGCCCGACGCGATGCCCCGGCCGCCCGCCTCGGCGCCGATCAGGGCGACGGCCTCATCCTCGACGAACGGATAGAACATCCCCGCCGCGTTCGACCCCCCGCCGACGCACGCCACCACCGCGTCGGGCAATCGGCCGAGGCGGTCCAGGCACTGCGAGCGGGTCTCCCGGCCGATGATCGACTGGAAATCGCGGACGATCATCGGGAACGGGTGAGGGCCGACGACGCTGCCGATCGTGTAGTGCGTCGTCTTCGACGAACCCATCCAGTCGCGCATCGCCTCGTTGGTGGCGTCGCGGAGGGTCCGCGAGCCGGTCGTCACCGGGACGACCGTCGCCCCCATCGTCCTCATGTTGAAGACGTTGAGCTTCTGGCGGCGGATGTCCTCCTCGCCCATGTACACGGTGCATTCCAGGCCGGTCAGGGCGCACGCGGTCGCCGTGGCCACGCCGTGCTGGCCGGCGCCGGTCTCGGCGATCACCCGGGTCTTGCCCATCCTCTGCGCGATCAACACCTGACCGATCGCATTGTTGATCTTGTGAGCGCCCGTATGATTCAAGTCCTCGCGCTTCAGATAGATGGACGCCCCGCCCAGGTGCGCCGAAAGCCGCTCGGCGAAGTAGAGAGGCGACGGTCGGCCGACGTAATTGGCGTAATAATCGGCCAGCTTGACCTGGAACGAAAGGTCGGCCTTCGCCTCCTCATACGCGTCGGCCAGGACGTTCAGGGCGTCCATCAGGGTCTCGGGGACGAAGCGTCCGCCGAAGGCCCCGAAGCGGCCGAGGGCATCGGGGAGCGAGGCCAGCGAGGGGCCGGAAGTCGTCGGGGGCATGATCGCGAGCAATCCTCGATCCCAAAGGGCGGCGGCACGACACGGCCATTGTCCGGGGCGAGAGGCGTTCGGGTCAAGGGCCGGCGACGCCGGGTCGAATCGGCCACGGCCGCCGAGGTGTTCTCGCGGAGCCAGAGTGCGGATCGGCGGATGTCGGCCTTCGCGGTCGCCGCGATCTCGACTCGGTATCTCATGCCCCGGGCGGAGATTGCAGGTCGCGACGCAGGTCGGCGAGCGCCTCGGCGGTCGGCTGAACGCGGCCCGCCGCCCGGTCTTCCAGGCCGCGGCGGATGCCTTCGAGCATCCGAAGCTCCTCGGTCATGGCCAGCAATCGCTGAGTCATGGCCAGCAATCGCTAATAAGACGCGGCGTCCTGGACCACGAGCTCGGCCTTGCCGTTGATCGTCAAGACGATCGGCTCGCCCGTCTCCTTCAACTGCTGGACGAAGTCCGGCGTGTTCTTCTTGAAATCGGTCAGCGATTGGATGTCGCGAATCAAGTCGATCATGGCCACCCCGGACGAAGAATCGTTCGAGAGCCGAATTCGATTCTAGATCGGGCCGCCGGGGCCGGCCAGCCCGCTCCTCGCGCCGACGCGGTCGGGGCCGATCAGGCCCCGCTCCCCACCCCTTCGGCCACCTCTCTCGATTCTCCCGTGTAGAAGTGGAAAAATTCCTGGCCGGCGAAGTAATCGGCCATCGCCTTGCGGACCGATCGCAATTGCTCGACGAACCGGGCGTATTGCTCGATCAGCTTCTTGCGGCGCTCGGGCGAGAGCTGGGCGATGTCGTGGTAGTGCCTCTCGCCGGTCTCGCGATCGACGAAGCTCCAGAGCCTCTTGACCCTCAGGCCGGATTCCTCGTCGTCGTACATGAGCTGGCGGGCATATTGGCGCGCCTTCATCTTCTTGGCGAAGGCGATGAGCTCGGCGTCGGTCTCGAAGCCGCCGTGCCATTCGATCCACTTGACGATGCGGTCGGTGCTGAACCGTGGGCCTTCCTCGGCGCAGAGCTCCTTCAGGCTGGCGACGATCTCGGCGGGTCCCATCGGCGGGTCTCCCTCGGGCGGACGAGCGGGCGAGCGGGCGTCGGGGTCGTCCGGTCGCGTCATGACGCCGGCCCCGATCCCCTTTGGCCGAATCTTAACGCCTAACTCGGGCCGAGTCGATGGACTCCCGTACAAAGTGTCCGCATTTCACGTCCGGTTCGTCCGTACAACCGGGACAACCGATCCGATCCCGGCCCCTCGTCGCCGCGACCCGGCGGATCGGGCCGCGGCCGCGGTCGCATGGTACGCCGATTGATGTCAAAAAGATGAATCAACCCTCGAACGATCGAAGTGGACAACACTTTTCCCGCGCAATCGTCGGAATACCCTGGAAAACAAGCCGAATGCGCGTGCGCAGTCGGTCGTGCGCACGTGTTTCACAACATACTTTCCATTGTTCCTCAAAAATCCGCAAAATCCGACCCGCTTACGAGTTCCGTTGGTTGGCCGGATCGACCGCCGGGGCCTTCACGCGCCTCATTCCTGGCACTCTTCGCGGGCCGGCGAGAACGACGGTTTCTCATCTTGTTGAACGAGCGAGCGCTTTTATCATGATTGGTTATTTCGATTTCCATGGGGCGGGAAGTGACGGTTTCGTTCCGAACCATGGTGTCGGGTAGATCTTCGACTCGATGAGGTGCAACAGACATTCACCCTTATCCCATTTCAATAATCTGCGTAATCTGCGTAATTTGCGTTTGACTCCAGGTTCCCCATTCTGTCCAAATACAGCAAGTCGCCGAGGCCGAAGGTCCGATTCGCCGCTTACTGAGGCCTTTTTCATCGATTGAGTGATCGCCGGGCCCCGCGGTCTCGATGGTTTGGGTGGACTCGTCTGGTGGCGAGGTCTGGGGCCCGGGTCCGGGTCGTCCTGATTCATTGACCCTGCCCGATCCTTCGGGTTAGCGTAAGGGTCGCGCGAACCCTCCCCTTTCCCGAGGCCCGAGTCATGATGCGATCGTCCCGAACCCTCGCCGCCCTCGTCGTCCTGGTCCTGGGCGCCTCGGCCTCGGCCGGCGAACCGGGATTCGTCCCCCTGTTCGACGG
This sequence comes from uncultured Planctomycetota bacterium, assembly GCA_963737655.1. Taxonomy (GTDB): domain Bacteria; phylum Planctomycetota; class Planctomycetia; order Isosphaerales; family Isosphaeraceae; genus JAQGHR01. The sequence continues at coordinate 2,740,118 of CAVTTN010000002.1, forward strand.
CAAGAACCTCGACCTGTGGACCATCCCTCCCGGGGACAACGGCCACTGGAAGATCCTCGACGGCGTGATCGATTACGACGCCCGGAGCGAGGCCCCGGGGAACAAAAACCTCGTCAGCAAGGGGGAATACGGCGATTTCGTCCTGAAGCTGGAATGGCGGATCAAGGAAACGCCGTATATCAACCCGAATATCCCTTACATCCTTCCCGACGGCACCCACGCCCGGGGCGTGGACGGCAAGGAGCTGAAACTCGCCCTGCCCGACAGCGATTCGGGCGTGTACCTCCGCGACATGAGCGGCAAGAGCCAGGTGAATATCTGGTGCTGGCCCATCGGTTCGGGCGAGGTCTACGGCTATCGGACCGACGCGACCCAGCCGCCCGAGGTCCGCGCCGGGGTCACTCCGAAGCATCAGGCCGACAAGCCCGTCGGCGAGTGGAACGAGTTCGAGATCACCCTGAAAGGCGACCGGTTGAAGGTCGTCCTCAACGGGGTGCCCGTGATCGAAGAGGCGAAGCTGCCCGAGATTCCGGCAAAAGGGCCGATCGCGTTGCAGCACCACGGCGGCTTCAAGGACGGCAAGTACCTCGGCCCGCCCAGCCTGGTGCAGTTCCGCAACATCCGCATCCGGGAGTTGACCGGCTCCGACTCCTCGAAGTAACCAACGCCCGAGGATCGCTCCATTCCCGACCCGTCCCCCGGCGCGTATAACGGAAGGAGACGGGGTGACGGGCCGGAAGGGAGCCTTCGACGATGCGACGGACGTTGTGGATCGGGTCGGCCCTCGCCCTCCTCGGCTCGGCCGCCCTCGCGGGGGAGTTCGTGCCGTCGGCCGAACGGGGCAAGGCCCTGCTGACCGGCAGGAGCTTCATCGGCCCATCCTGGACCGAATCGGCCTTCAAGGACGCCGGAAAATCCTGGGGACCGGACGCCCCCGACCCCGACAAGGCCCCCGACGCCTACGCCTCCGCCTTCATGGGCAAGATCGGCCTCCACCCGGCGCCCTATCCCAACGACGGCCTGCCGATGGGCCTCCGCAAGGCCACCAGCCGGGACGGCAAGAAGACCGGGATCCAGGTCGATTGCATGATGTGCCACGGAGGTTCCCTCGGAGGGACCAGCTACGTCGGCCTGGGCAATACTCAGCTCGATTGCGAGGCGGTCTATCGCGAGCTCAATCGGGCCGACGGCCGGCTCCCCCCGCTCAGCCCGTTCACCCTGAACACGGCCCGGGGGACGGTCAACGCCGGCCAGATGTCCGCGTTCCTCCTGGGTTTCCGCAATACCGACCTCACCTTCCGCAAGGTCCCCTTCCTCCACGGGACCAACCTCCCGGAGATCGACACACCCGCCTGGTGGCTCCTGGGCAAGAAGCAGACCCAGTACTACGACGGCCGGACCGACGCCCGGGACGCCCGCGCCAACATGCAATTCATGCTCGGAGAAAAGAGCCTCGACGAGTTCCAGGCCCTCGAAAATGACTTCCGGGACATCCAGGCTTATCTCAAGAGCCTGAAGCCCCCGGCTTACCCATTCGCGATCGACCGAGACAGGGCCGAGCGAGGGCGGCAAGTCTTCGTGAAGACCTGCACCAGGTGTCACGGAACCTACGGCCCCGACGGGGTTTACCCCAACGAGATCGTCGCCCTCGACGTGATCGGCACCGACCCGGCGAGGGCCAAGGGGATCTCCGACCGTCTGGTCGCTCACTACAACGCCACCTGGTTCGCGGGCGAGTACAAGGTGGACGAGACCCTCACGGGTTACCAGGCTCCCCCGCTCGACGGCATCTGGGCCACGGCCCCCTATCTCCACAACGGCTCCGTGCCGACGCTGTTCGCCCTGATCAAATCCTCGGAACGACCCGCAAAATTCCTCCGCCCCCCCTCCACCGCGTTCGACCACTACGACACCGCAAAGGTCGGCTGGAAGGCCGAGTCCGCCCCCGAAGGCGACCCCAAGGTTTCGGGGATCGATCCCAGGAGGATCTTCGATAGTGCCCGATGGGGCCTCTCCAACAAGGGGCACACGTTCGGGGACAAACTGTCGGACGAAGAGCGGTGGGCCGTGATCGAGTACCTGAAAACGCTGTGAACACCCGAGGGGCCATCCCGTAGGGTGCATGAAATGCACCATCTACTGGAAGAGGAAAGAGTTGGGGCAATTCACACACCCGACATGTTGGCCGACGTTCACACCTGCCGACGGGCCCGGGCCTTGGCCAGCCTCATCACATGCTCCAGCCTCTCGAAATGATCGAGTTCGGCGGCCTCTTCGGGCGAGATCTTGCCCTGCTTCTCGCGACCCAGGAGCTCCGCCAGCCGGGCCCCCGCGGATTCCGGGGGTCGGAATGCCAGAACGTCGGCCGAGCCCAAACCGCTGCTCGCGATCTTCTCGATGAGTTCGTCGGACATCCAATTTTGAATCATAATTGTACTTTTTACGCAAGTTGATAGGCTTCGGAGAGGATGTCGATCAGGACGGAGTTCCCGACCAGGGCCGCGGGGATGCCGAACGCGATCGGATTGGCCCCTCCGTTATATTTATACGACCAGGACGGTTCGATGGAGAGGGGCTTCAGCCTGTCGGCGACCCGGGTGAAGAAGTCCGAGGGGCCGTCGTCCTGACCTCCCGGCCCTCCCGGCAGGTAGACGAACACCCCGTCGCGCCTCGGCCACATGGGCAACCAGCAGCGTCGCCCTTTCTTCAGGGAAACGTAGCTCTGGGCGGAGAAATCGATCCGGGATTCGCCGATGCGATCGTTGCAGACACGGCCCAGGTCGCGAACGGCTTTCATGAAAACATCGTTCGAATTGCTCCGCCACCAATCCTCGTCGCGAGGCGATACGCCCGCTCGGCCGCCGGGGGGCTCGTCGGCGGGCTGGATCAGGAGGTCGTCGGGCTGGGCGACGATCGCCGCATAGATCGTCGGCACCTCCGGTTCGTGTTTCAGGAGCAGGGTACGAATCTCGATCCCGATGAACGGGAGGAACTGCGGCAGGGTCTCGATCACGGTCTTGTACCGGCCGCTCAGGTCCTCGGCCACGAGGACGGCGACATGCCGTGAGTCCGGATTGCGGAGCCTCTCCCTCGCCCAGTAATCGAGGACGCGGAACCCGTGATCCGCGTCGCATTCCCCGAGCATGATCTCGACTTCATAGTAAGTATCGAGATCGGCCCGATAGGCGAGCACATCAAGCCGCCCACCCGTCGACCCGACTTGCTGCAACTCCTGGCTCTGGATCGCGACGGTGCCGAGTCCGAGCCGGGCCGGGTCTTCCGTAAGCCATTTCTGGAGCCAGAGTTCGTTCTTCCCCAGCGAGCGAAGGGTGGCGGTTCGGTTATCGACGATTTCCACGAAGCCCTCCGACTTCGAACTGTGAGGCGGTTCCTTCGGACTGCGTTCTCAGTCCTTCTCCGACGGCGGCGGATCGACCTCCGGCCCGGTCGTCTTCTTCAGCGATTCGGCCACCTCGCCGGCCTTGCGGAAGGCCCGCAAGACGTTGCCGCCGAGGATCTTGTGGATGTCGGACTCGGTGTAGCCTCGTTTCAGGAGCTCCTCGGTCAATCGAGGGTAGCAGGAGACGTCTTCGAGGCCCACCGGAACGCTCGTGACGCCGTCGAAGTCGCCCCCGAGGCCGACGTGGTCGATCCCGGCGACCTTGCGGATGTGGTCGATGTGATCGGCCACGTCGGCGATCGTCCCCCGGGGCATCTTGTAGGTCTTGTACCAGGCTTCGAGGGCCTTGCCGAACTCGGCCGGGTCGGGATACTTCGCTTTCAGCTCCTTTCGAGCGGCCATGACCTGTTTGGCCGCCTCGGGAACAATGAAACCGGAGTAGAAGTTGACCATGACGACCCCGCCGTTCTCGGGGACTCGCTTGAGGATGTCGTCCGGGACGTTCCTCGGATGCGGGCAGAGGGCGAAGGCGCTCGAATGACTGAAGATGATGGGGGCCTTCGAGATCCGAAGGGCATCGCTCATCGTCGCGGGCGAGACGTGCGACAGGTCCACCAGCACCCCGAGCCGGTTCATCTCCTTCACGACCCGCTCACCGAACGGGGAGAGACCGTCATTTTTTGGCGAATCGGTGGCGGCGTCGGCCCAATCGAGCGTGGTATTGTGAGTCAGGGTCATGTACCGGGCCCCCTGGCGGGCGAACCCGCGAAGCTGGGCCAGGTCGTCCTCGATCGCCACCCCGCCCTCGATGCCGATCAGGCTGGCGATTTTGCCCGATTTGGCGATCCTCTCGACGTCATCGGCCGAGAGGGCGAGTTCGAATACGTCGGGATACTTTTCGATCATCCGATGGACCAGGTCGATCTGCTCGGTGACGGTCCGGGCCGGGTCCTTGTGCTCGCTGGGGATGTAAACCGACCAGAATTGCGCCTTGACCCCACCTTCGCGCAATCGCGGGATGTCGGTCTGGCCCGAATCGAGCCGGTTGCGGATGTCCAGTTTGGTGAAGGAAACGTCGCCATCCTTGCGGAGCCTCCAGGGCAGGTCATTGTGGCCGTCCAGGAGGAGGCCGGCGTGATGGACCGCCTTGGCCTTCTCGGAAACCGGCGGCAGAGGCTCGTCCGCGAGAACCGGGCAAGCCAGGAAAACCAGGGCGACAATCCGGGCGATGGGCATGGCGGAGGCTCTCGCGATCGAGCGGGAGAAGCGTTTGGGCAGGCTCGTTATTCTGGGAGATGAGAGCCTGAGTCGCAAGGCTCCAGAGAATTGGGGGAAGGAAACCCAGATCACGCAGATTACGCAGAGGGAAGCCCCAAGAAATCGCGTTGATCACCTGCGCAATCTGAGATTGGCCGCGGATGGCCTCTCACTTGGCCGCCCCTGTCTGGACTTCCAGGAACCCGGCGCCCCTGGCGGGGGTTCGGGCCGGTTCGTAGACTGGGTGGCTTCGGCGTTCGGACCGCCCCCGGCCGAGAGGACATCGACCCATGAGCGTCTCGCGTTTCGGTTTGCTGGCCGCTTTCGGCCTCGTCGGAGCATTCCTGATCATGAGTATCCCCGGCAATCCGCGGGCCCTGGCCGAGGGGGAGAAGCCCGGCGGCCTCTCCTACCCGCCGGCCCCGAAGGATGAAACCGTCGAGACCTACCACGGGACGAAGGTCCCCGATCCCTATCGCCCCCTCGAAGACCCGGATTCCTCCGCCACCCGCGCCTGGGTCGAGGCCGAGAACAAGGTGACCTACGGCATTTTGGAGAAGATCCCCGCCCGAGAGTCGATCAAGACCCGGCTCACCGAACTCTGGAACTACGAGAAGTTCGGCATCCCGAGCAAGGAAGGTGCGGTTTACAGCTTCAACCGCAACAGCGGATTGCAGAACCAGAGCGTGATTTACACGACGGAGACGCTCGAAGCCGAACCGAGGGTCCTGATCGACCCGAACTCGCTGTCGAAGGATGGAACGGTGGCGCTGTCCGGGGCGAGGTTCAGCCAGGACGGCTCCCTGTTCGCTTATGGATTGGCCGCCGCCGGGTCGGACTGGCAGGAGTGGAAGGTCCGCGACGTGAAGAGTGGCGCCGACCGCGACGACCATCTCAAGTGGATCAAGTTCTCCTCCGCCTCGTGGACCAAGGACGGTTCGGGCTTCTACTACGGCCGATTCCCCGAGCCGAAGCCGGGCCAGGACCTCAAGGGGGCGAACTATTATCAGAAGCTCTACTTCCACAAGCTCGGCACGCCCCAATCCGAGGACGTGCTGGTCTACGAGAGGCCCGACCAGAAGGAATGGCAGTTCCACGGCGACGTGACCGACGACGGCAAGTACCTGATCATCACCGTGAGCAAGGGGACGAACCACAAGTACCGCATCCTCTATCAAAATCTCGGAGAAAAGGGGTCGAAGCCGGTCGAGCTCATCGATGATTTCGACAGCGAATACAGCTTCATCGACAACGACGGGCCGACCCTGTTCTTCAAGACCGACCTGAACGCGCCCCGAGGGCGGGTCGTCGCCATCGACGTGAACCACCCGAAGGAGGTCCGCGAGGTCATCCCGCAGAGGGACGAGACCTTGCAGGGCGCCAGCCTCGTGGGGGGCCGTTTCTTCGCCTCGTACCTGAAAGATGCAAAAACCGAGGTGCGCGTTCATGATTTGACGGGCAAGTTCGTCCGCGACGTGAAGTTCCCCGGGATCGGCACCGCCTCGGGCTTCGGCGGCAAGAAGGACGAGAAGGAGACGTTCTACTCGTTCACCTCGTTCACCACCCCGCCGACGATCTACAAGTACGACGTGGCCTCGGGCGAGAGCACGGTCTTCAAGAAGCCGAAGGTGGATTTCGACCCGGCGGATTACGAGACGAGGCAGGTCTTCATCAAGAGCAAGGACGGGACGAAGGTCCCGATGTTCCTGTCCCACAAGAAGGGCGTGAAGCTCGACGGCACCGCTCCGACGCTCCTGTATGGGTACGGCGGGTTCAACATCCCCTTGACCCCCACGTTCAGCCCGGCGGTCCTGGTGTGGATGGAAATGGGCGGGATTTACGCCGTGCCCAACCTCCGAGGCGGCGGCGAATACGGCGAGGACTGGCACAAGGCCGGCACGAAGCTCGCGAAGCAGAACGTGTTCGACGACTTCCTCGCCGCGGCCGAGTACCTGATCGCGGAGAAGGTCACGAGCACGCCGAAGCTGGCGATCCACGGCCGATCCAACGGCGGATTGCTCGTCGGCGCCTGCCTCACGCAGAGGCCCGACCTGTTCGGCGCCACGCTGCCGGAGGTCGGGGTGCTCGACATGCTCCGGTTCCACAAGTTCACGATCGGGTGGGCGTGGATCGATGACTACGGCTCGTCCGACGACCCCGAACAGTTCCGGGCCCTGTTCAAGTACTCGCCCCTCCACAACATCAAGCCGGGCACGTGCTACCCGCCGACGATGATCTCGACGGCCGACCACGACGACCGGGTGGTCCCGGCCCACAGCTTCAAGTTCGCGGCGGCCCTCCAGGCGGCCCAGTCGTGCGACAACCCCGTCTTGATCCGGATCGAGACCAAGGCCGGCCACGGCGCCGGCAAGCCCACGGCCAAGGTGATCGAGGACGCCGCCGACCGCTGGGCGTTCCTGGTCAAGTCGCTGGGGATGACGGTCGAGAAGCCTTGAGGGTTCGCCCGGCCGCGCCGCGGGGACGGGCGCGGCCGGGCCTTGTCGAAGGCTTCGAGTTCGGAGACGATGGCTCGTGAATCGGAGAGACTTCCAGGCCCTCGCGATCCGCCGGTTGGCCGAGGCGACGGTCCTATTCGAGAATCGGATGTACGTCGCCAGGGCCGTGGCCCGACACATGGACTCCTACCCGGACCGTCCCCATTCCCCGATCCAGAAGATCGCCGGCCCCGTCCCCGACGCGTATTACGTGAAGGAAATCTGGGCCTATCCCCGGAGATGATGATGCACCTCGCCGCCGTCCTGCTCGCCTTCGTCCCCGCCGACCTCCCCCCCGAGTCGGCCGTGAAGCCCGTGGAGGTCGTCCGCACGGGCGATTACTCCGAGGGCGTGGTGGTCGATCGCGAGGGGAACCTGTACTTCTCCCATCAGAAGATCGTCACCAAGCTCTATGCCGGGACCACGAAGGTTGAGACCTGGGCCGAGACCGGCGCGCCCAACGGCCACAAGATCCTGGCCGACGGCACGCACCTGATTTGCGACGCCAGCCGCCATGCCGTGCTGCACCTGGACGCCCTCTCCCGGCAGATGGCCGCCGAGTCCACCGGCTCCGACGGCAAGCCGCTCCGGGGGCCGAATGACCTGACCCTGGACCCGAAGAGCGGCGGGTTCTACTTCACCGACCCCGGCGATTCGAGCTTGCAGAACCCCATCGGCACGGTCCATTTCGTCAACCAGGACCATGAGACCCGCACCGTCGCCACCGGATTGGCATTCCCCAACGGGATCGTCCTGAGGCCCGATGGCAAGGAGCTGCTCGTCGGCGAGAGCCAGAAGAATCGCATCCTCGCATTCCCCGTGACGGCCCCCGGGACGCTCGGCGAGCCCCGGGTGCTCGTCGATCTGCCGAAGAAGGGCGAGGGGCAGATCGCCAACGAGCCCGACGGCATGGCCCTGGACGCCGAGGGGAACCTTTATGTTGCCCATTACGGGATGGGCCAGGTCCAGGTCGTCAGCCCCAAGGGGAAGGTGATCCGCCGCTACCCGGGCGGGAACCTCACCACGTCGAACGTCTGCTTCGCCGGGCCGAAGATGGACCAGCTCTACGTGACCGGAGGGACGCCCGGGGCCCTGTTCCGCCTGGACCTGGGCGTGAAGGGCCTGACGATCCTCCCTCCGTCGGCGAAGTGACCAGGTCCGGCCGACCCGTTCTCACGGCCCGACCCGGTCGAAAAACGTCGGGCCTCGCTTCAGGGCCCGGGCGTCTCGGAGGAACACGAGGGCCGTGACGATCCCCGCCGCGGCCCCTCCCACGTGGGCGAGATACGCCACGCTGCCGGCCCTGCCCGGGGGCCCGCGCCCCCGCTCCCCTCCAGACCTGGAACGCCATCCACCCGCCGATCACCACGATCGCCGGCACCTCGACGACGATCCGCACGACCAGGACGCGCACCCGGTTGTACGGGAACCAGACCACGTACGCCCCCATCACTCCCGCGATCGCCCCCGAGGCCCCGAGCGTCGGGACCAGGGAATCCGGCGACGCCGCAACCTGCGCCAGGGTGCCGACCAGGCCGAAGCCGAGGTAGGCGATCAGGTAGCGGAACGGGCCGAGGACCTCCTCCACGTTGTCCCCGAAGATCCACAGGAACAGCATGTTTCCCACCAGATGGATCAGGCTCCCGTGGAGGAACAGGGAGGAGAGCAGCGTCAGCCGGACCGGGATCGGCGCCGGGGCCTGGCGGGCCGCCAGGGCCCTGGCCTCGAGGATCGCCTGCGCCCCCTTCTCGGTGATCCGGTCGGGGATCGGGCCGGCGAGGTCGATGTTGCGGGCGATTTCGAACGGGGTGGCCGCCAGGGCCGTGGTGAATTCGTCTCCTCGGCCGAGCTGGACGAGATACATCACCACGTTGAGCGCAATCAGGACATACGTCACGATCGGGGTGATCTGGGTCCGCTGGAGGTCGCCGAGGGGAAGGACCATCAAGGGCTCCCGACCCGTGAAGTGCATGTCGATGCACGCGCTCCGATCCGAACCGATCGGATCGCGGCCTCAAACGCCCGAGATTTCGCCCTCGACGCCCAGCCGCCCGGCCCAGGCTGCGATCGCGGCCCTTGCGGCGGGATCGACCGGGACGCCTCGTTCCCGGGCGATTCGGCGGTGCTCGTCGAGCCGATCGGGCCGGAGGATCGAGGGCCCGTCGGCGGTCGAGGCCCTCTCGGCAACCCGTTCGTGGAGGCTCGACAGCGGCTCCAGGGCCGCCACGGCCACCGCCTGAACCAGCCATTCCCCCGGCTCCAGGCAGGCCAGGAGCGGCGGGAGAGCGGCCGGCGAGCCGCCTCCGAAGGCGGAATCGGCCAGGAACGGCGGCCCTCCGGCAGACGGCACGGCGATCGTCCAGGACCCTCCGGGCCCCAGGGCCGAGACGATCATCGGACCGACGGCCGCCTCCGCCACGGCGGGCGTGGCCGGCCCCGAGGGCCCGATCCCCTTGACCCGGACGATCCCGACGCCCACGTCCCGGGCTTTCTCCGAGGCGATCTCGGCCGCTCGGAGCAGGACGAGCGGGCCCGGACCGTTGCGGCCATCCAGGACGGCCGTCCCGCTCCTCTCCGGGCCGACCTTGACCGCCGCTTTCGGATCGACCGAGCCGGAGACCAGCCGATCGAGCCAGTCGGCCAGGGTCGCCACCCCGAAGGCCGCCGCCCCGGCCGAGTCGAACCACAGGAGATGGCCGGCCATCTCCGAGGCCCGACGCGCGTCCAAACCCGCCGCGCCCAGCAAGGCCGAAACGAACCGGCGGAGCGGGTCCAGACGGACAACCGAGGCATTCTCAGCGGCCGACACGGGCAATCCTCCTCCTGATCCCCCAATCGCCCGGACAGGGTAGCACATCGCCGGCCGACCCTCCAGGGTCGAACGCCTCGACCGATTTCCCGGCTTGATCGAATCGGGGATCGGCGTAAGAATTGCCCGGAGCGAGTCGTCGGCCGCGGGCCCTCCCCTCTCCGCCCGATCGGTCGTCCCCGCGAGGGGACCGGCTCGCCCCCACCTCTGGATGTCGTTCCGCCGTCGTGTCCGAACTGGGTGAGGAGCACCCGTGATGACGCGAGAGATCCCCGAATCCCATCCCCTCCACCGCCTCTTCCGGGGGCTGACCGAATCGACGTTCCTCGCCGAGCTGGGCATCGGCGACCCCGGCCTGGTGGGCTACGTGGCGAGGCTGCTCGCCCGGTTCGTCCCGGCCGAGGCGTCGTGGAACCTCCGGGACGCCGAAGGGCGCCGGGTCCACCAGGTCTCGGCCATGATCGCCGAGGCCGAATCGGCCCCCGACTCCGACCGCCGGCTCGAATGCCACCGCCACGTCGGCGATTTCACGCTGTTCTGGTCGGGCGTCTATCCCGAGGCCCTGCCCAAACTCCGGGCCGGCACGGCCGACGCCCTGATCGACTTCCGGGAGCAGGGCAAGCGCTCCTACTACGTCGCCAGCACCCTCAGCGGAGAGGAGGCGCGGGTCTTGAGACGGCTCTCCGACGAATTCGAGCTCTGCGCCTTCGGCCTCCACCGGGTCCGCCAGGAATGGGAACGGCCCGACGGACCGATCGGCGGGGCCGTCTTCGGGGCATGACCCCGGACCGACGGGCCCCGCGATCGATCGGCCCGCCGACCTCGTCATGACGGACTGCCTCGCCGCATCCGGCCGCCCCGCGGCCGTCTCCATGTCCTCCCGCATCCATCCGACATGGACCTGGAAGTTGCGATCAGGTCCGATGCCTCGGGGCAATTGTAAGGTACATGAAAGGCACCCTCATTCATGAAGAAGAAGGGGCTGGTGCATTTCCTCCACCCCACGTGACTCGACTTCCAGCCCCGACCGATCACTCCGCGGGACCCGCAACGAGTTGACGCCCCTCCTCGGTCGGGTTAGTCTCGGTCGGGACTTCGGGCGCCGATTGGGCGGATCGTCCCCGGCTCGTGGGGAGAGGGAGCGACGTGGCTTCGTTGTTCGTGATCCAGGGGGCCGACCAGGGGAAGCGGTTCGAGCTGAAGGGCCGGCCGATGGCCCTCGGTCGCGATGGCTCCAACCCGATCCGGCTCCATGACAACGAGGTCTCCCGCCGTCATGCCGAGGTCCGCCCGGCCGATTCCGGCGACGGCTTCCGCCTCGTGGATCTGGGCTCGGCCAATGGGACGTTCGTGAACGGCCGGCAGGTCGAGGGGGCGGCGCTGAGGCCCGGCGACCAGGTCCGCGTCGGCCAGACGGTCATGCTGTTCAGCGAAGGGGGGCCGCCCCCCGAGCGCGACCTGACCGCCCGCGTCGATCTCCTGAGCAAGGCCAGCCCCGAGGACCGCTCGGCGATCGTCAAGAGCATCCCCGCCGGGGACGGCTCCCGAGTCCTGGAAGCCCCGGGCTCGGCCGGGGACTGGCTGAAGGTCCGCCTGGCCAACCTCGCCGTGATGTATCAGGCCACCCAGGCCATCAGTCACATCACGGACGTGGATGCCCTCCTGCCGCAGATCCTCCAGCTCGTGTTCGACTCGCTCGGGGCCGATCGCGGGGCGATCCTCCTGAGCGAAGAGGAGGGCGGCGACCTCGTCCCCAAGGCCGTCCGGTTCCGGGGGCAGGCCGACCCCGACGAGCGGATGACCATCTCGCGGACGATCGTCGATCACGTCCGCGAGCAGGGCCAGGGCGTGATCACCTCGGACGCCTCGGGCGACAAGCGGTTCGGGCCGTCGCAATCGATCGTCGATTACGCGATCCGTGAGGCCATCTGCGTGCCGATCCAGGGCCGGCACACCACGTTGGGCGTGCTCTATGCCGACGTCCAGGCGTCGAACGAATTCGCCGAGGAAGACGGCCCGAGGCCCCGAGAGCGGTTCACCCAGGAGCACCTCACCCTGGCCGTGGCGATCGGCCACCAGTCGGGCCTGGCGATCGAGAACACCGCGTTCTACCAGGCGAAGCTCCAGGCCGAGCGGCTGGCCGCCGTGGGCCAGACCATCGCCACCCTCTCGCATCACATCAAGAACATCCTTCAGGGCATCCGCGGCGGCTCCTACCTGATCGACATGGGCCTGAAGGACAAGGACGAGGGGATCGTCCGCCGAGGGTGGACGATCGTCGAGAAGAACCAGGCGAAGATCTATCACCTGGTCCTGGACATGCTCTCGTTCTCCAAGGACCGCGAGCCGGCCCTGGAGCCGACGGACCTGAACGCCGTGGTGGGCGACGTGGTCGAGCTCATGCAGTCGAGGGCCGCCGAGCTCGGAGTGACGCTCTCCTGGGCCCCGGCCGAGGGCCTCCCCGAGGTCAACCTCGACCCCGAGGGCATCCACCGGGCCGTCTTGAACATCGTGACCAACGCGATCGACGCCTCGGAGGAGGCGCCCGGGGCCAAGGTCGTCGTGGCCACCTCCTGGGACGAGACCGCCTCGCTCGCCCGGGTCACCATCGCCGACAACGGCGTGGGCATCCCCGAGGAGAACCTCGACTCGATCTTCGCCGTGTTCGCCTCGACCAAGGGGGCCCGGGGGACCGGCCTGGGCCTGCCCGTCTCGCAAAAGATCGTCCGCGAGCACGGCGGGCGGATCGTCGTGACCAGCCGGGTCGGCCAGGGCGCGAAGTTTATCCTCGAACTGCCCGCGAAGAAGGCCTCGGTCGACCTGGGAGGGACCGACGGCATGGCCACGATGGCCTGATTCGGCCAGATCCCGCCTTGTTGGAAGGGATCAGCGGATCGCCAGGAGTTCTCGGGCCCGGTCTCGGAGCCGGTCCCACGGGCCGACCAGGGGCGGCTCCTCGGCCGGGGGCTCCTCGGGCAGCGGCTCGGGGCGGCCGGACTCGCCGACCTGGACGAATTGCATGAGGCCGTCCATCCAGGGTCGTTTCCGCCCGGGCAGAGGGTCGCCGACCAGGCCGACGACGACCATGGCCCGGGCCCGGAGCACTTCCTTGCCCCGGATCGCCACCACCCGGCCGATCGGCACGGGCTCTCGGCATCGGACGTCCAGGACCCGTTTCAGGACGAGGTTTGCCGACGGCCCGACGGCCTGATAGGCGGCGGCGTACCCCGCCTCCAGTGCCAGGGAAAGCAGCATTCCGGCATACAATGTGCCATGATGATTGGCATCGCGTGGCAAAATGAGTCGATGCGTTACGGTTTCTTCCGACATTCGTGAAGTTCCCGGCGACCCGTCCCCGGGTCCGAAGAGGCCATCGCAGGGGTCGAGACCCATCCATGCCATCGTCGTCCGAGCGTCGCGGTGGAGAGAAGCACCACCATTCCGCACCCTCGGATTGCGCGGATTCCTCCTCAGGGATTTCCCCCTCCGCCCGATCGGCGTGATCGGGGGTGTCGAAGCCGGTTTCGCAATCCTGGGTCGTGAACGCGGTGCGTCACTCCTTTTTCGGTCAGAATCGGAAGGAACTTCTCGCGGGCTTCTCGCCACGATCAAATCGCGTGCATGGTCGAATGGGAGAATCGCCAGGGTTTCCGATTTTTCGTGTCCCGTCCGCCGATCCTTGCCGTATTAGGACCGTGAGTGGAAGGATTCGCGACGCGGCGAGCCTGGTCGTGGTGCGGCCGGGACCGGCTTCCTGGACCCTTCCGTCCCCATCGAGACGACCCAGGGCCCGGGATTCGCTAGCGGACCGATGCGCATCCGATGCCGCCTCGATTCGCCCGACGGTTCGCCTCCGGCGCGATCGCCCCGCTTCCTCCGCTCCAGGCTCCCAGACCGGTCCTCCCGGGACCGAGCTTCCCCCCCAGCCCCCGACCGGGAGATCCCGCCTCCCGGGACTCTCCACCGACCCGAAGACGAGGACGTCCGCCATGCACTCGTCGATTGTGGCGTTCCTGGAGCACCTCGCGGGGGAGAAGGGCGCCTCGGCGTTGACGGTCAAGTCATACCGGGAAGACCTTTCGGCCTTCGCCCGCTACCTGGCCGAGGCGGAAGGCGAAGACGTGGACCCGATCTCGGTCCAGACCCGGAGGCTCCGCTCGTTCGCCGCCTGGCTCGGCTCCGAGGGGTATGCCCCGAGCACGATCGCCCGCCGGCTGGCCTGCGTCCGGTCGTTCTTCAAGTTCCATCGCCGCCGGGGGACGCTGGCCTCGGACCCCTCGGCCTCGCTCCGCAACCCGAAGCAGGCCAAGAGGTTGCCCAACCCGCTGAGGGTCGAGGACATCCTTCGCCTGCTCGACGAGATCCCGACGGCCGAGCCCCTGGGGGTCCGCGACCGGGCCCTGTTCGAGGTCCTTTACGGAGGCGGACTGCGGGTGGCGGAGGCGGTGGGCCTGGATCGCCAGGACCTGGATTTGGATCAGGGATTGATCCGGGTCCGGGGCAAGGGCCGCCGAGAGCGACTGGCCCCGATCGGGGAAGAGGCCGTGGCGTGGCTCCGGCGGTGGCTGGCGGTTCGGTCCCCGGCAAGTGCCGACGAATCCGCGGTATTCCTGAACCGTTATGGCACAAGACTTTCGGGGCGGAGCGTCGGCCGACTTTTCGACTCCTATTTGAAGGCCCGAGGCCTGGACCCGTCGGCCAGCAGCCCCCACACGCTCCGCCACAGCTTCGCCACCCACCTGCTGGACCGGGGGGCCGACCTCCGCAGCGTCCAGGAATTGCTGGGACATCGGCGGCTGACGACGACCCAGATTTATACTCACGTGAGTCAGGAACGCATGAGAGACTCCTATGACGACGCGCATCCGCGAGCCTAGCCCGGCCGTAACCGCCAGATCATGCCGACTTTGGGACAATCTGGCCGAATCGTCCCGGGTGGTCCCTTCCGGCGAAGTGGGGTTTTGACGGCGGACTCGGCGTGATGTATAACCCCAACAACATCTCCACCCGCGGCGGCCTGCTGGGCCCACCGCGCCCCAGGTCAACCGGCCCGGCGGGCCGACGAATCGCCCCGCTTCCCGCCTCCGTCCCGGCCGAGCCGCGGGCAATGCAGGCGACCTCCCAGATTCAGGGATGACCGACCGGTCCCGTAGCCTCGATGGCCCCGGGCGCCCCTGCGAGAGAGCGATCCTCATGAGCCACACCCGCATCCTGATCGTTCATCCCGATCCGTCGGTCGCGTCGCTGATGACGTCCATGCTCCAAACGCTCGGGCACAAGATCGAGGAGGCGCCGAACGACCGGGCGGCGGTGCGGAGGCTGGAGCTCTCGACGATCGACCTGGTCCTGGCGGCGGCCGACCCCCGGGACCCGGAAGCCCTGGAGTTCCTCACCTATGTGAGGCGGAAGCATCCGGCGGTGCCCGTGATCCTCCTGTTCCCGGACTCCCACTCGGAGAGGACCCGGGAGGCGATGGCCCGAGGGGCGACGGCGATCCTCCGCTACCCCTTGCCGGCCAATTCGTTGAGGGCCGCGGTCGCCCAGGCGCTGGGCCAGCCCGAGCTGTCGGCCGTGAAGCCGCCGGCCTCGCCGGGCAACGGGGCATCGAGGACCAACGGCCACGCCCTCCACGAGGCCTCGCGAGTCCCCCCGCCGCCCCGGGTCGAGGTGGCCCCGCCGCCCTTCGAGTCGTCGCCTCCCGCGCCGGATTCGGCCCGGCCCGAGGAGCCGATGGGCAAGGACCCGGCGTTCCGCCAGGCGGTCGAGCTGGCCGGAGCCATCGCCTCGACGGCCGCACCCATCCTGCTTTGCGGCGAACGAGGCACCGGCAAGACCCGGCTCGCCCACTGGATTCACCGTCGGGGACGCCCCGCCGACGCGCCGATCGTCGAGGTCTCGTGCGGACCGGCCCGGGACTCGGTCCTGGAAGTCGAGCTGTTCGGCCGGATCGGGACCGGCCCGGACGACCCCGACCGCCCCGGCCTGATCGAGCGAGCCCGAGGCGGGACGCTCGTCCTGGACGAGGTTTCCGCCCTCTCCCTGCCGCTCCAGGGCCGGCTGCTCCGGCTCCTCCGCGACGGCGAATTCGAGCCGATCGGCTCGGCCTCGCCCGAGAAGGCGGCCGTCCGAATCGTCCTGACGACCCGGGAAGACCTCTCGGGCCCTCTGGCCGAAGGCCGGTTCCGGGCGGACCTCTACTCGCAGATGGCCGTCGTCGCGCTGAAGCTCCCCCCGTTGAGGCTCCGCGGCGGAGACATCGAGACGCTCGCCGAGGCGTTCCGGGAGCGGTTCGCCTTCTCGCTTCGGAAGGACATCTCGGGCTTCGCCCCGGAGGCCCTGGACCGGCTTCGGGCCCACCTCTGGCCGGGAAACATCCAGGAGCTGGAGCAGGCGATCGAGAGGGCCGTGGTCGTCGCCCGGGGCACCCGGATCGAGGCCAATCACCTGCCGCTGGTCGCCCGCGAAGCCCCGGCCTCCCGGCCCCCCGCCCGGGGGCGCAAGTCCCAGGCCAGCCTCGGCATCCTCCCCCTGAAGGAAGCCCTGGAAGTCCCCGAGAAACACCTGATCCTCCAGGCCCTCGAAGCCCTCGAGTGGAACCGCCAGGAGACGGCTCGGGTCCTGGACATCAACCGCACCACCCTCTACAAGAAAATGAAGAAGTACGGGCTGCTTTTTGATGAGCCCGTCTGGGCAAATTGATCTCAGACGGGCGACGACGGCGACGAGGTCGCCATGGATTCCGAGGGTCGCGGTTCGGGGTGCCCCGGTTTTCGAGCCGGCGAGGCGGAGACGCAAGGGCCCGTCGTTCGGGCGCAGGCTCCGGCGTTTCGGCCTCCTCCCTCCGCGCGAGTTCGCCATCCGAACCGGGAGAACCGAGCTCTCGCTCGGACCCGAATTCCCGGAATCCGGGGCGACAGCAGTGGCGCCCGTTGTGAAAGGGCCAATCAGTCGTTGAAGAGGGAGGGCTTCACTCCCTCTCCCCGGCCCTCGGGGGAGAGGGTAAGCTCGGCTTTCATGGGAAGAACGGATCGGCCCGGGTGTAGCTCTGGAATCTGGATCGTCCAAAGGGTGCCCCCGGTTCTTGAACCGGGGGCACCCGAAAAAACTCCAGATTCGGGAGCTACACCCGATCGGCCCTTCGTTGTGACGGGCCATTGCCCCAGAGTCCGTGATCCGGTAGACTGGGACCCTTCGCCCCGGACGATCCCCTGTTCCGCGGCCTCGTCTCCCGAGCCTCCCGAGGTGCCCTGTGTCGTACCGCCCGCGGAAGAAGAGTTCCCACAAGCAGAAGTTCGGCATCTGCAAGAGGTGCGGGGGCCGGATTCGCCGCCACATCGCGCGTTGCAAGAAGTGCTCGGAGAAGACGTCCTGAGCCGAGCCGCGATCGGATCGCCTCCGACGCCGAGGGCGAGGCCGACGCCTAGGATTCGGCCTTTCCGAGGGTCGTGACGGTCGTTGTCGTCCCCGAGGCCCCGAGCGTCGTGACCTCGGAGACGACCTCGCCGCCGTCCGGGTCGATGTGGAACCTCTCGGTGTGGGTCGGCCGGAGGATGTCCGTCAGGGGCACCTTTTCCTCGCCGTTGACCGCGAAATTCCCCGAGTCCACGACCGGGTCGGTCGCGTCGCGCCTCCGGCTGGTGAAGGTGGTGCCCCGGATGTCGTCGGCCGTGCTGGCGGCCAGGGCGATGGCCCGATGCAGGCTGTAATCGTCCCGCGATTGGCCCGACTCGAGGAATTGCCGGATCGCCGGGTCCTTCTCCTTGAGCATCGCCAGGAGCTCGGGCGAGTCCATGTCGATCAGGGAGAAATCCCGGGTCACGACGGTGTGGATGCGGTCGATCGTCAGGAGCGAATAATCGCGGGCATCGACGCCGTAGGGCACGAGGCTGAAGACCTTGCTCGGGGAGAACGGCTCCGCTTCCAGGGCGGCGCGTTGGTCGGGCGTGACGCCGTCCATCATCGCCTTGATCCGCCTTTGGAAGTCCCCCTTCATCGTGTAGTAGTAGTTCTCGGCGAGCTGGCCGGTCTTCCGGGCGAGGTAGATCGAGGTATTGCCGGGGGTGCCGTCGGCCTTCATCCCGCTGGCGCGGTTGGAATCGAGCCTGGTCGAGTCGGGCCGCGGGGTGATGGCGCCCAGGGCCGTCGATCCATGGATCCTGGGGATGCCCCGGACCATCATCGTCCCGGCGGGGACGTCGATCCGGGCCGAGGCCGGCAGGCCGTCGCGATCCAGGATCTCCAGGGCCTTCCAGTAGATCCCCGGGCTGTGGATGGTCTTGCTGGCGATCGTCGAGGTCGAGCTCCCGAGGCTCGCCCCGACCCGCGAGAGGAAGATCGGTAGTCGCGACATGGTCTCCCCGATCGATCGGCGGATCGCCGAGGGCGCGCCTCGGTGCAGACGGCGGCCGTTCGAGGCCGCCCCTCCTCAGATACGGGGCCGATCGCCGGCGCCCCGGGCCGTCCCGGAAAAGCCTCGACCGGTCGCCACGAAACCCCGCGGGGCCGCCCCGATCAGTCCGTCGGCCGAGGCCCGGGGGTCACGCCCGAGGCCGCCGCCCGGCCGAGGACGCGGACCGTCAAATCCGTCTCGACTCGGACCTGGCACGACAGCCGAATATCCGGCCCCAGGCTGGCTTCCCGGGCGAGCCTCTCGCGCTCCAGCTCGCCCATCGGCTCCAGCTCGCCGGAAACCAGCTGGACGCGGCAGGTCGTACACTTGGCGTTCCCCCCGCAGCGATGGAGGATGTCGATCCCCGCATCCTCGATCGCCAGGACGAGCTTGGTCCCCTGGGTGACCTCGAACGACTTCTCCCCTTCAACCGTCACGGTAGGCATGGCAAATCGGCTCCTGGTGACCTCGCAAACGAGAGCCGAGCCTAACCGGAGGACCCGACCCCGGGCAAGGTCCGTCCGGGAATTGGTGTCAGATCGTGCTTCGAAGAAAACCCGACTGAGGATGAGGTAACGAGTAGGTCCGACTTCAGTCGGGCCTACGAAAAAAGGGATTTTAGGCCCGACTGAAGTCGGACCTACTTGTATCGATGATTCGAAGGATTTTTTACAAGGCATGTCAGATCATATTTCGGATTGCTCGAAGCACGATCCGACACCAATTCCCGGACGGACCTTGCCCGGACGCCGTTTGTTTCCCCGTCCCTGCCCTTTACCGAGTGCCTTCCAGCCGCTTCGCCAGGTCGGCCCAGAGCCGATCGGCGTCGATGGCGGTGATCCAGGTGAGGGTGCCGCGGGGGTGGGCGTGGTCGAAGGTCCGATCGTCGCGGACGGTGGGCCGGGGATGGGTTTCGGACTTCGTCAGGCCGAGGAGATAGGCCGTCGTGACCTCGTCCCAGATCGGCCAGGTCCCGGGCCGTCCGGAGACCTCCTGGGCCATCTTCGGGTTCTTCGTCAGCCATCGATCGAGCAGGGTGACGAGGAATTCGCCGCCGGGCCCCAGCGCCTTGCGGGCGGTTTCGGGGGTCATGGCCAGGTGGCGGCGGGTCACGGCCGAGTCGCCGACGACCAGGGGGACCGGGGATTCCAGGACGACCCGCCAGGCCGCCACGTCGTTCTTGACGTTCCACGGGTCGCCGCCGTCGGGCCAGGCGTCGAAGGCCATCGAGACGACCCGCACGCGGTCGGCCCACGACGGATCGAGCCGGAGGGCCATCGCCACGTCGGTGGCCGCGCCGATCATGACGACCGTCAGGCGACGATCGGCCGAGAACCCCTTCGCCTGGTCGATCAGGAACCGGGCCCCGGCCTGGTTTTCGGGAGGGACGTCGCCGGAGATCGCCCGGGGAGAGCCGGCGATCACCGGGAATTTCCCGGACCGGCCCACCTTCTCCAGGACGCCCCGAACGGCCGTCGCGGCGGCTTCCGGGGTCAGGCCGGGGGCGTGGGTCGTGACCACTCCTCGAAGGTCGATCGCGGGCGAGAGCGCCAGATGGGCCAGGGCCCACTGGTCATCGACCTCCGCCCCGCAGTCCGTCGAGAGCACCACCGGGACCGGCCCCGGAGGGCCTCCCAGGACGACCGAGGGCGAGCAGAGCAGGGCCAGACCGAGCCATCGCATCGAGATCATCCTTTGGTTGCCGGGCCTGGGTGGCATGCTCACGTCTCCGTGAGCATGTCTTCGGTGAGAGCATGGCCGAAGGCATGCTCACGGAGACGTGAGCATGTCAAACGACCATGCATAAGACACAGACGTCTAGAGCTGATCGGCCGAGACGATCTCGCTGCCGGCCCGGGTGGCGAGGCTCCTCCAGACCGGCGGGGTGATGCTCTCCTTGACGAAGTGGACCGAGCCATCGGCGAACAGGAAGTTCACGCCTCCGGGGTGGCGGCTCCAGTAGTCCTCGACGTGGGCCATCTTGTCGTTGGGGGTCCTCGTGCCGTCTTCCAGGCCGGCGGGGCCGAGGACCTGGGTCCAGGTCTCCTCGGGCGAGGGGTTGAACTGGTCGGTCCCGCCCTCGATCAGGGACGTCACGCCGAGCCATCCGTTGGGCGTCCGGGCCGTCCAGGTCACGTAGCTGAGGTTGTGGCTGCGTTCGCCGATGGCGATGGTCTGGCTCGTGCCGTCGACGATGTCGGCGATCCGTGTCCGGCTATTCCGGGAGAAGATCCCGACCGGCGAGCCGATCGAGCCGACGTTGGGCGAGTCGGTGGGCCCGGAGCCGCCGCAGATCTCTCCGACGCCCCACATCCCCACGTAATTGCCCCGGGCCACGCGGTCCAGGACGTTCGAGCCGCTGTACGAGCCGGGATTGGCCGGGTCGGGCGGGTCGGCGAAGACGGGGATGGTGTCGGGCCCGGAGTCCGACGGGCAGAGGTAGGAGCTCACGAGCGTCGTGCTCGACGTGTTGTTCGCCGCGAAGGCCACCGAGAGGTTGAAGTTGATCGAATTGAACAGCGGGCCCTGCTCGATCTGGGGGAGGATCATGCTGCCCCAGGCCCAGCCGGTGCCGAGATCGATGCTCTTGGAGTTCTCGCTGTCCTGGTCGCACGGGTCGGTCACGGTCCGGTCGATGGCCGAGACGTAGCCGGGCGGGAAGACGCCGTGGGAGTCGAGGTAATTGTGCAGGGCCACGCCGATCTGCTTCAGGTTGTTGATGCATTGAGACCGCCGGGCGGCCTCTCTCGCGGCCTGGACCGCCGGCAAGAGCAGGGCGATCAAAACGCCGATGATGGCGATCACCACCAGCAGCTCAATCAGGGTGAAGCCGGGCCGACGGGCCCGGAGGGTGCGGAGTCGAGGCATGGAAGGCTCCCGGGGCGCGCCGGGCCGAGCGAGGCTCGCTCGAGACGGCCGGCGCGTGGATAGGTCCGAATGGATGCGAGATCGACGGGAAGGACCGGGGACGGCCGAGGCGCGACGCGCGCCAGGGTCGCCTCTCATCGGGGCTTCGATCGAAGCACATCAGACGGACGGGGGCCCCGGGACGAGGGCCTCAGGGCGGCGAACGAGAGGAGGCGGGCGGTGGCCCGGCCCGGCAGGGGCGCGACGCGGGGGGCGTCGAGCGTGGGCGGCTCGCTCGGGCAGGCGATCAGGTTCGATCGGAGCTGGCAGGCCGGGCAATCGTCCCGGTCTCGACCGAGGTCCGGCGCCGGGTGGCCGGAAAGGTGCTCGCGGACGTCATCGCACGACGCCACGCACGCCGGATCGACCTGGGCCTCGTGGACGTGCCGATGCGCCCCTGCGCCCACATCGCCGCGACGACGTAGGCCAGGGTCAGCCAGGCTCGGACGCGGCGACGGGCCTCGACCACGGGCAATCACTCGGGATCCAAGGGCGGTGATCGGTCGTTCCGATCCGCAAATTAACTTAAGACGACCCGGCCGGCCCTGTCAAGCCGGGACCTCACCGACGCAAGATCGATCTGGGGTTCCAGCTGGAGGATCGGACGCCCTCTCCCCCGACCCCGGAGCGGAGGGTAAGCGCCGCTCCGACGGAAGGACGGATCGACCTTGCTCACCGGCGACGGGCCGTAACGCAGGTCCGTATCCCGGCGGAATCCGGTCTCCCGGAAACGGGGAAGGCCGGGGATGACCACGTTGAGGTCGGACACTCGCGCGGTTAGTCTGGGGCTTGCGATGCCGCGATCCCGGGCTCTCCCCGCCCCCCAGGCCCCCGAATGGATTGTGAAGGCCCACCATGCCGATCCGCGTGGTTTGCTCGTCGTGCCAGGCCGGGTTCCAGGTCGCCGACGAGGCCGCCGGCAAGCGGGGCAAGTGCCCCCGGTGCAAGTCTCCGGTGACGATCCCCCGGCCCGACGCCCGGCTCGCCGCCCTGGCCGACGAGGACGACTCGCCCTACGAGCTCGCCGGGACGACCGGACGGCCCCGGGTCGCGTCGTCGTCGCCGTCGGGGGTCGTCGGCGCGAAGTCCTCGGGGCCTCTTGTCCTGACCGACGCCGATGCCGTGACCGAGGCGACCCTGACCCGCGCCCAGATCCTCTCCGCGTTCCAGGAGTACATCGAGCCGGTCAAGCCGACGGCCGCCTATCGCGCGATGGTCGCCCTGGTGGCCGCGGCGATGGTCGTGCTCCCCTTGATCTATCTGAGCCTGATCGGGCTGATCGCCTACGCGGTGTTCTGGCACGCGTCCACCAACTACACGATCTTCAACCACGTCCAGGGGGCCAATGCCGGCAAGGGGGCGTTCTTCGTCTACGTGGTGCCGATCGTGGCCGGGTTCGCCATGATCGCGTTCCTGACCAAGCCCCTCTTCGCGAAGTCCGGCGGGGCCGACAAGACGCGGTCGCTCGACCCGTCCAAGGAACCGCTCCTCTTCGCGTTCGTGGACGGCGTGTGCTCCACCGTCGGCGCGCCGACACCCACGAGGATCGACGTGGATTGCCGGGTCAACGCCTCGGCCGGGTTCGAGGGCGGGCCCGTGTCGATCCTCAACCGGAGGCTCGTCCTGACGATCGGCCTCCCGCTGGCGGCGGGCCTGGACATCAAGCAGTTCGCCGGGGTGCTCGCCCACGAGTTCGGCCACTTCTCCCAGGGGACCGGGATGAGGGTCTCGTTCCTCATCCGATCCATCAACATGTGGTTCGCCCGGGTCGTCTACGAGCGCGACTCCTGGGACGACGGCCTGGCGCAGATGTGCCGGTCCGATCCCAGGCTCGCCGTGATCGGCTGGTCGATCCGGGGGGTCGTCTGGCTCTCGCGACGGGTCCTGTGGCTCCTGATGATGCTCGGCCACGTGATCAGCGGCTTCCTCCTCCGCCAGATGGAGTTCGACGCCGACCGCTACGAGGCCCGGACCGTCGGCGGAGAGGTGTTCGAGTCCACCGCCCGGAGGCTCCACGTCCTGAACGTGGCGAACAATGGCGCCTTCATCGACCTCTCGGAGTCCTGGCGAGAAAACCGGCTGGCGGACAACCTGCCGAAGCTGATCATGGCCAACGTCCGGCAGATTCCCCAGGAGGCGCTCGACAAGATCGACGACGCCGTGACCCAGGGCAAGACCGGCCTGTTCGACACCCACCCCTGCGACCGGGAACGCATCCTCCGCGCCCACGCCGAGGACGCCGACGGCGTGTTCCGCCTCGAAGGCAAGGCCAGCGACGTCTTCCGCGACTTCGACGGCCTCTGCCGGGCCTCCACGTTCGACACCTACAAGGCGATCTTCGGCCGCAACGGCGTCTCCAAGGAGCAGCTCCAGCCGGTGGCGGAGGTCGTCCGCACCACCGAGGCCTCGTTCGAGGGGAACAAGGCGATGGCCCGGGTCTTCCAGGGCGTCTTCCATCCCTTCCGGCCCCTGAACTTCCCGCCCGAGCCCCCGAAGCCGCCGGCCGACCCGAAGCTCGGCCGGGCCAACCTGATCAAGGCCCGAGACCGGATGGCCGAGACCGCCGAGGCCTATCGCGACCGCCTCCCCGAGTTCGACGAGATCAACGCCCGGGCGATGAAGGCCGAGGCGGCGGTCTTCCTGGCCAAGGCCGACTTCAAGTTCCGGGCCGGCGAGTTCGGTCTCCGGCGCGCCACCGTCGAGGCCGCCTCCGAGGCCGACGCCGAGGCCAAGGCCGACCTGGACGCCCTCGACGAGGCCCTGAGCATCCGCGAGAGCGCCGCCATCCGAAGGATTCACGCCGCCCTGTCGCTCCTGGAGATCGACACGGTGGCCGAGGTCGTCCCCTCGGGCCGGGACCTCCGCGAAGAGGCGAGGGTGCTCTATCCGGTCGCCGGGCACATCGGCCGCCACTCGATGCCCGCGCTCCGGGCCGCCTTGCAGTCGCAGCAGGCGCTCATCGCGGTCTGCGGAAAGATCCAGGGGAACGAGCAGAACGAACGGATCTTCAACGCCGTCCGACGAGGCGGCAAGAGGCTCCGCGACGTCTTGCAGGAGCTCGGCTGGAAGCTGGGCAACTCGGTGGCCTACCCGTTCGAACACGGAGACGGCCAGGTCTCGCTCGGCCAGTACGCCCTGCCCCGCGTGCCCAACCCCGACGACATCAACGGCCTGCTCAACGCCACGGGCCAGGCCGTGGACAAGACGATTGCCCTCTACTATCGCGTCCTCGGCCGGCTCACGCTCGCGGCCGAAGAGGTCGAGAAGGCCATCGGCCTCAAGCCCCTGCCCGCCTTGCCGAAGGACGACGCCGAGGAGAAGGCGTAAGGCCATCTTTCAGGAGAAGACCCGATCGACGGCGACCCGCCAGCCCGGGACCGCCGGCTCGGCGTCGGCCGAGTCCCCGGGGCGGGAGATGGTCGGCGAATCCGGGGCGTCGCTCCGGTACGACCGGATCTCCTTCGCCACCGGGTCCACGTCCCAGACGACGAGCGTGCCGGCCTCGAAGTAATCGGCCCGTTTGTCGGCGATCTCGCGATCGGCGGCCGGTCCATGATCCCCCTCGGAGCGGACCTCGACGGCGAACGTCGGGGGGGCGTCGAGGAACCGCATCGGCCGGGCGGGCATCGGGCCGTCGAAAAACGCGGCGTCGGGGCAGAACGATTCGCGGCCGGACGAGAGCTCGGGGACCATGAAGCCCATCATCCCGGCGAAGGCGAAGCCCCCACCTCTCCGTTCGGCCCATTCCTCCATGGCCCTGGAGATTCTCCCGGCGGCGCGGATCGTCGCAAAACCTCCGGGAGGAAATTCGACGATGCGCCCGCCGATCAACTCCGCTTTTCCCCGGACGCGGAGCAGGTCATCGACCGTTGCCCGAGCCGGTCCCGCGATGGCCATGATCTCGCCCCGATCTCCTGGAGTGGTCGATCTCCCCGATTGTCTCCGCCGCGATCGGGCCGGGTCCACGACGGCCCTTCTTGGTCTACGATCGACCCGCCGACGCCTCCTTCGGCCTCCTCAGGTGGTTCCTCAGGTCTCGCAACGGCCCGAGGTTCATCGGGAAGTGCGGCGGGGCGATCGGCGATTTTGCGAGCTTCAGGCGCTCGGCCCGGCGGGATCGAAAGGTGGGGAGGGCCCGGATCGCGTCGATCTTGCCGAGCGCGAAGGGCCGGAATCGGCCCCGGGCGAGCCTCCAGATGGCTTGAATCGTCGTGAATCCCAGGTGAGGGACGATCGCCGCCATCAGCCACGGGGCCGGCAGGCTCGTCCAGAAGAGGATCTCGGCGTTCCGGCTCATCCGGCGCTGGAGATCGGGCCGGGAGTGGTCGTAGCTGGCCGAGACGTCGTGCAAGATCCGGCAATCGGGGGCGAAGGCGCAGGAATAGCCGGCCCAGCGGAGCCGGAACGCCAGGTCCACGTCTTCATAATACGAGCCGAACGCCGGGTCGAACGGGCCGACCTTGCTCAGGGCCTCGGCCCGATAGAAGGCGCTGGAGCCGCTCGCGCCGAAAACCCGGTCGGGGGGCCGATCCGCCCAGAGGTCCGCCGGCTCGCCGTGCCCTCGTTTGCTCGGCCAACCGATCAGCGCGTACTGATCGCCGGCCGAATCGACCCGGGTCGGGTCCGATCGGACCAGGACCAGAGGGGCGACCGAGCCGACCGAGGGGTCGTCGAAGGGCCTCAAGCCGGCCTCGACCCAACCTTCGGAGACCTCGGTGTCGTTGTTCAGGAGCTGGACGAATTCGCCCCGAGAGGCGGCGATCCCCGCGTTGGCGGCGGCGCAGAAGCCGCCGTTACGTCCCATCCGCACGACTTGAACGTAAGGATGAGCGTCCAGGAGCCACTCGGACGTTCCGTCCGTCGAGGCGTCGTCGGCGACGACGACCTCGACCCCGCGTCCCGGCCGGAATCGGGCGATGCTGGCCAGGCAGGTCTCCAGGAGGTGCCGGCCGTTGTAGGTCGGGATCACGACCGAGAGCCGGGGCCGGTCGCTCATCCGTCTCGTCTCCGAGGGGTCGCCGTCCAGCTCGTCTTGCCCGCGACGACGTGCTGGACGGTCATCACGAGGATGGTCAGGTCGAGCACGAACGACCACCGGCCGATGTAATCCAGGTCGTACTGCACCCGCTTTCGCAGCGAGGTCCGGCCTCGCCAGCCGTGGACCTGGGCCCAGCCGGTCATCCCCACCGGGACGGCGTGGCGGAACTCGTAGTCCGGCACGTCCTGGCGGAACTTCTCGACGAACATCGGCCGCTCCGGCCTCGGGCCGACGAGGCTCATGTGGCCCATCAACACGTTGAAGAGCTGGGGCAATTCGTCGATGTTCGTATGGCGGAGCCAGTCGCCGATCCGGGTGCATCGGCGGTCGTGGTCCTCGGCCCAGATCGGCCCGGTCTGGGTCTCGGCGTCGGTCGTCATGCTGCGGAACTTGACGATCCGGAACCGCCGGCCCCCCTGCCCGACCCGCTCCTGGGTGTAGAAGATCGGCCGACCCGTGGTGATCAGGATCATCAGGGCGACGACCAGGAACAGAGGGGCCAGCATCGCCAGGCCGACCACCGCGCCGAAGACGTCCAGGGCCCGCTTGGCGGCCAGGGCGGCGCGGACCGACAGCGACCGGCGATGGACGGTCCACAGGGGATCGGCCGGGGGTTCCAGGCCCTCCTCTCCGGCGCGAGGACGTCCTCGACCCAGTGGACGCGGACGTCCCCCGGAGGGGCGCCGAGGTCGGTGATCGCCGGCTTCAGCCTGCGGGCCGGCAGGCCGGAGAGGGCGACGACGACGTCGGTGGCCCGGGAGCGATCGACGAGCTCGGCCAGGTTCTCGACGCTGCCGAGGATCGGCACGGGGTCGCTCTTGGGGTGGACGACCAGTTGCCGGCCTCGGCCGGAGAGGTCCACGAAGCCGACGACCGGGACGCCGGAGAACGGGCCTCGCTCCAGGCACCGGGCGAGGACGCGGACCCGTCTTCGGGCCCCGACGAGGAGCAATCGGCCCCGATCTCCTCGGGGCAATCCCGGACGAGGGGGGTCGCTCGATCCGGCGGGGGTCGTTTCGGTCATGGTCGGCACCGATCCATCGGTGGGGGATCGGGGGAGGATCCGGGCCCCAGCCCGGTCCGGCCCCCGATCGGGCCTCGTCTCGCGTCCGGTCCGTTCCGGGGAAAAGACACGACGGCCTCGCCGTCCGTGGCGAGGCGAGCGGAGAGGGGGCCGGGCGATCCGTGCTCGCCCCCTCGATGGGGAAGGAATCCCTCAAGGTCATCCATCGGCCGGCCCGACGCTTGATTCCAATGAATCCGCCGGAGTCGGCCTTGAGGCCGGAAATCGTCCCGAGTAAGGTCCGCCGCGTGATCCTCCCCTCCCAAGACCCGCCGGCCTCCGCGATCTCGGCCGAGCCCCCGAGGCTGGCCGTGGTGATCGTCAATTACAACGGCTGGCCCGACGTGGCGAGCCTGGTTGCCTCGCTGGCCGCCGAGCCCGAGGTCGGTTCCGGCCGGGCCGAGGTGATCGTCGTGGACAACGCCTCGGTCGGGCCGATCCCGGCCGATCTCGACCCGCCTCCTCGCGGAGTCCGCCTGGTCCTCCGGGCCGACAATGGCGGGTTCTCCGCCGGGGTGAACGCGGGGTGGCGAACGAGCCGGGCCCCCTGGGTCTTGCTGATGAACCCCGACGTGGCGATCGACGCCGGGCGGATCGGCCGGGTCCTCGGCCGGATCGACGCCTTCGAGGCCAGGCCCGAGGGGCCGCCGGGGGTCGTCGGATTCGGCCTGAGGAACGCCGACGGCTCGCCCCAACCGTCCGTCGGGGCCGAGCCGAGGCTCGTCCGGAGCCTCTGGGGGCAGTTCATACCCCGATCCCGCCGGAAATACCAGCCCGAGTGGCGGACCCGCCCCGGACCCGTCTCGTGGGTCACCGGCGCCTGCCTCCTCGTCGATTCCCGGCTGATGGCCGAACTCGGCGGGATGGACGAGCGGTTCTTCCTCTACTACGAGGAAGTGGCGCTGTGCGTGATGGCCCGCACGCGGGGCCGATCGGTCGAGTTCGACCCGAGCGTGACCGTCCGGCACCTCAAGCCGTTGCAGGATCGCGCCATCTCTCCGCGAATCCGGGTCTTCACCCGCCACGGCAAGTTGCTGTTTTTCCGGGAGTTCCGCCCGCGATGGGAATTCCGGGCGTTGTGCGCGATCATCCGGGCCGAGGCGGCGATCCGGGGGGCGATCTCGCGACTCCGGGGCGATCGGGAGTCGCGAGGGGCGTGGAAGGCGATCGGGGCGATCGCGGCGGGCTTCCGACGAGGCGAGCCCCTGTTCGGGACGGACGTCCGGGACCTGGCCTCCGCCTCGACGGCCACCCCGACGGCGATCCCGTCGCACCATCTGCAACGATTGCCCGATCTGGAGAAAAGGCGGGACGGGGTCTCGGCCGATACCTAGCGAGGGCGAAGCCCTCTGCGTCGAGGAAACGGCCCGGTCGGTCTCCGCGACTGGGCTTGCCTCGAATCGCGTCTTATTGGAAGGTATCGCGACACCCTGCCGACGATCTGTCGGCGGGCCCGGGCCAGGGACGGCCCGGGGCGTGTCCAGGGAGGGACCGGCGTGACGACGACTGGGCATGGGGTCCGCATCGGCCTGCTGATGGTCCTGGCCGCCGGGCTGCTCGGCTGGCTCTCGACCCACACGGCCATCTTCTTCGATGATGGCCTCCGCTACATCTCCCAGGCCCAGAGGCTGGAGGCCGGCTCCCTCGTCGCGGGCCTCCTCCGAGCCGTCGATCACCCGGCGTATCCGGTCGCCATCGCTCTGGCCCATCGGGGCGCCGGCGGGGATTCTCCCGAGTCGTGGCAGAGCGCGGCCCAGGCCGCGTCGTGCCTGATCGGCATGCTCCTGGTCGTGCCGCTGTACCTCGTCGCCAACGAGCTGTTCGGCCCGAAACGGGCCTGGCTCGGCGTCGTCCTCACGTTCGCCGTGCCGCTGACCGGCCACGTCCTGGCCGATGTTTTGAGCGAAGGGACCTTCCTTCTCTTCTGGATGTGGGGGCTGTATACCGCCCTGAGGTTCCTGAGAGACGGCCGGTTCGCGTGGCTCCCGCCCATGATCGCGCTGTCGGCGATGGCGTACCTGAGCCGGCCCGAGGGGATCTTGCTGCCGGCGGCGATGGTCGCGACGTTGCTCGTGATGCCGATCCTCCGGGCGACCCGGATGAACTGGCCGCGATGGTGGGCGGCCGTGGCGCTCCTGATCGTCGGCCCGGGATTGCTGGTGGGCCCGTACGTCGCGGCGAAGGGCGGGCTCGGCACGAAGCCGGCCGTCCAGCGCCTCCTGGGGACCGCGCCGGCCTCCGCGCCCGACGCCGTCGAACGCGCCCGGCCGCTCGACCCGAACCAATCGACGGCGAAGACCGTGGCGCTGGCGGGCAAGGCGGTCTTCGAGGCGATCCGCGACTCGGTCACGATCCCTCTGCTGCCCCTGAGCGTCGTCGGCCTGGTGGTCGCGTGCCGGAGGCCCAACGGCCGGGGCCGCGCCTGGCTGTTCCTCGGGATCATGGGGACGGCCGCGCTCCTGGCGTTGATGAGGCTCCACGCCACGGGCGGCTATTGCAGCCCGCGTCACACGATGGTCCTCGCCATGATCCTGATCCCCGCCGCCGGGGCCGGGCTCGACGCGATCCTGACTCGATTGACGATCCCCGGCCGCTGGTTCGGCCTGGGCGACGCCCGATTCAAGGCGGGCCCGGCGGTCTGGATCGCCCTGATGGCCGGCTTCGTCGCCCTGAACGCCTCGGCCCTGATGGAGCCGATCAACCTGGGCAAGGCGGGGTATCGCGACGCCGGCCAGTGGATCAAGGGGAACGTCCCGCCCGGTGCGAAGGTCGTCGATGTGACCGGGCTGACCCTGTTCTACGGCGAGAGGCCCGGCTACACCTTCGCCAACCTCGACCAGGCCCCGGGCGATCCCGTCCTGCAATGGGTCGTCGCCCGCGAGAGCCACCTCAAGGGCCCGTGGTGGTATTGCCGGACGCTCAAGGAGCTCGTCGGCGACGCCCCGCCGGTGGCCTCGTATCCCGCCGACCCCCGGCCCGGACAGTCCAAGGTGCTGATCTTCCGCCGCCCCGAGAAGGTCGCGGCCGTCCGTCCCGGGGAGACTCGCTGAGATGGACGACTCACCGTCGGGACGCGAGGGACGGCTCGGCGGGCGAGCGATGATCGCGGCCGTCCTGATCCAGGCGGCGGCCCTGGTCGCGGCGACCTGGCCCTATGCCGAGACCCTCGCCACGCGCCTCCCCTCGCTCGGCGACCCGACGATCCATCTCTGGACGATGCGATGGTACAGGCAATGCCTCGTCTCGGGCCGATCGCCGATGCTCAGCCCCGGCGTGCAGTACCCGTTCGGCGTGAGCCTCGGGCACGTCCCGCCGATGCACCTCCAGACGATCGCGTACCTCGGCCTGTCCTCGTTCCTCGCCAATGACGTCCTGATTTATAATTTGATCTGGTTCGGATCGTTGCTGATCACCGGCCTGGGTTCGACGGTCCTGGCGTTCCACGTCTCCCGGCATCGGGCGGCGTCGGTCGTGACCGGGACGTTGGCCATGCTCTCGGGGCCGATCGTCCTCCATGCGTTCGGCCAGCTCGAACAAACCTTGCTCGGGTTCGTGGCCCTGTTCCTCGTGGCGTGGACGCGGTTCGTCGATGCGCCCGATCGCAAGAGGCTGGCGGCGGCGGTCGGGACGTACCTGCTCTCGGCGATGAGCGCACCGTATTTCGGAGTGCTGGCGGCGTTTCCGGCGGTGTTATACGTCGTGTGGCGAGCGATCGGGGCGGGCCGGGCGGGAATCGGCGGATGGCTGAGGTCGCGGCTGGGTCCGTTCTCGGCGTTTTGCGGGCTGGTCGTGCCGGCGATGGCGATCCTGTTCTTGCCGCAGGCCTGGGCGGCGAGGTCGGGCGGGATGGTCCGGGCCCGATCGGAGTTCGACGCCTGGGTGCGCGCCTCCGTGGAGCTATTTCTTCCCGACGAACTGGCATCGGCTCTCGCCGTTGTGGCCGTTCGACCTGTACGCGGCGACCGGCGTCCAGCCGACTCAGGTGGAGCGCGCCTCGTATCTCGGGATCGTCACCCTCGGCTTGCTCTTCCTGGCCGCGATGCTCGCGCCGAAGGCCGTGAAGTCGCGCCAGGGCTTCTGGTGGGCGGCCCTGGCGATGCTGGCGGTCCTCTCGCTCGGGTCGTTCGGCTGGATCGGCCCGAAGCGGGTGGAGCTGCCGTCGGGATGGCTCTGGAAGGTGTTCCCGCCGTTCCGACTGCTGAGAGTTCCCGCGAGGTTCAACCTGTTCGTGGCGGTCGTCGCGGCCGGGCCGGCGGCGGTCGGTTTGCGGGAAGCCCTGGCGAGGGTCGATCGGCGGGCGTTGCGGCCGTTGCTGCTCGCGGGAGTGCTCGCCCTGGGCGTCCTGGACCTCTCGATCTCCGGCTTCCCGAGCGCCCCTCTGCCGCCGATGCCGACGGTTTACGGGACGATCCTCCGCGATCATCCCAACGCCTCGTTCGTCGAGATCCCCAGCTTCCCCTCGGGCTCGAACGCCTGCGCCGTGAGGGGCTACTGGCAATCGATCCACGGCGGCAAGACCACGAGCGGCTCTTCGGCCCATCCCAACATCGAATTCGATTCGCAGGTCGTCTACGCCTCGCCGTTCGGATTCCCCACGATCGTGGATCCGCTCTATCTCCAGGCCCCGAGATCGACGATCGACCTGGCCGACGACGCGGATTTCCTCGACGTCGCCTGGCTGTTCCTGACGGCCCGCCAGCTCGATTACGCGATCGTCCACCGGGGCGGAGGGTCGTCTCCGATGGTGCCCGAGGTCGTCCTCGACCGGATCCGGGCGAGGCTCTCGCCGGCGCTCGTGGTCGATGACGGGCTCGCGTCGGTTTATTCACGAGAGAAGATCCCGGCGCCGAAACGGCCGGTCGCGATGGCCGAGGACGGCTGGCGGTTGTCGTGGCGAGGCCGGTTCGACCGCGTGATGAGGCGGTCGGCCGGGCTCGTGGCGTTCGTCCCCGAGGGGACCGGACCGGTCCGCGTCCGAATTGAGGCGATGGCGCTCCGTCGCGATCGAAACATCCGGTTGATGGACGGTCCTCGGGAAATCGCGCGGTGGACGGTCCGGCCCGGCGCCTTCTCGTCCCAGGAATCGCCGCCCCTGATCCTGCCGGCGGGCCTGGTCCGGCTCCGCCTCGAAGCCGACGGCGAGGACCGGCCGAGCAACCGCATCGAGGCCGCCACGCAGTGGGACCGCGAGCCGTACAGCATGCATGTGAACACGTTTGCGATCGTCCCCGAGGGCGGGGCCGCGAAGCTCGCCCGGAAATAACATCGGAGGGCCGAGGATGGCCGTCGCGATCGAGAACGAGCCGGCTCGGCTGGGGTGGAAAACGGTCGTCGTCGCGACGCTGTTCTACTCGGCGTGCGTCGCCGTGGCGACGTTCCCGGTCGTCGCCAACTTCCGCTCGGCGCTGGCCGGGTCGTTATTCGACCCGCTTCAGCACCTCTGGATCATGAAATGGTATCGGTCGTGCTTGCTGGAGGGCCGGTCCCCGCTGATCTGCCGGGAGCTCCAGTACCCGATCGGCGCCCCGATCGGCAACTTCTCGCCGTTGCATTTCCAGGCGATGCTGTTCCTGGCGCTTTCGACGGTCATCCGCGATGACGTCACCCTGTTCAACACGATCTGGCTGTTCGGGATGGTCACGACCGGCCTGGGGACGATGGTCCTGGCGTTCGGCGCGGTCCGCGACCGGGCGTGCTCGGTGTTCGCCGGGATGCTCGCGATGCTCTCGGCGCCGATGATGCTCCACGGCCGGGCCCACCTCGAATTGATCCATCTCGGGTGTTTCCCGCTGTTCCTGGCGGGCTGGATGCGGTTCGTGGACCGCCCGTCTCGCGGCCGATTGGCCTCGGCGATCGGGCTCTATCTGCTCGCCACCCTCTGCGCGGCGTATTACGCCGTGTTCGCGGCGATCCCGGCGAGCCTGTACGTCGTCTGGAAGTCGCGGGAGGACGAACGCGGGCTGTGGCGGGGGTTGGCCTCGCGGATGAAGTGGCTGGCGGCGTTCGCCGGGGTCGTCGTGCCGGTGATGGTCGGGTTGTTCTGGACGCAAATCTGGTCGATCGCCCGGGGCTTCTCCTCGTCGCGGTCGATCGCCGAGTTCGACGCCTACAGCGCCCCTCCGTGGACGTTCTTCACGCCGACCTCGGCGCATCGGGTCTCGTCGCTCCTGCCGGCCGACCTCTACCACGCGGCCGGTTACTCGCAGACCGTGGGCGAGCGGGCGTCTTATCTCGGGATCGTCACGATCGCCCTGGCGATCTACGCGGCGAGGACCCGGGCGACGTTCCGCAGGTCGGGCTTCCTGTGGGCCACGTTGGCCGTGATGGTGATCCTGGCCTGGGGCGGCGTGTTCCGCGTCGGCGACGCGGAGATCCTGATGCCCGCCGGGATCATGAAACGATATTTCCCGCTGTTCTCGATGATCCGCGTCCCCTCGCGGTTCAACCTGTTCGTGGCGGTGGTGGCAGCGGTGATCGCGGCGGCCGGATTGAAGCGATTGCTGGGACGAATCCCCGGCCGGGGGCTTCGGGGCGTCGCGTTCGCCTCGCTGGCCCTCGCGGCGATGGCCGACCTCCACACCGGCAAGTTCGACGGCGCCCCGATCCCCGCCATGCCCGTCTGCTACGGCGAGATCCTCCGCAGGGA
Organism: uncultured Planctomycetota bacterium; assembly: GCA_963737655.1. Classification (GTDB taxonomy): domain Bacteria; phylum Planctomycetota; class Planctomycetia; order Isosphaerales; family Isosphaeraceae; genus JAQGHR01. The sequence continues at coordinate 2,774,122 of CAVTTN010000002.1, forward strand.
CCCGCACGCCACGTTCCTCGAGCTGCCGCAATACGGCCATGGAGGCGATTATCTCTCCTCCGTGGCCGGCTACTGGCAGTCGATCCATCGGGCCCGCACCAGCGCCGGCTATAGCGGGAGCGTGAACCTGAAATATGACGATCGCGCGATCGGCGACACCCCGTTCCGCGACGAGGTCCTGCGCGACCCGGACTCGGCGTCCGGGCGAACGCGGATCGGGATCGTCGAGGACGTGACGGACCTCGAATATACGTATCTCTACCTCGCCGCCAACGATTATCGCTACGTGATCCTGCATCGATGGGAAGGGTCGTCGAACACGCCCAGGGCGCTGCTCGACCGGATCGCCGCGAGGCTCGCGCCGGGGAAGGTCTTCGAGGATTCGGCGACGCTCGTCTTCGATCGCGAGAAGCTGCCCAGGCCCGGGCGCGCGGCGGCGATCACGGCCGACGGCTGGCGTCCGGCGTGGGCCGACGGGCCGATCCGGGCCGTGGGGCGATCGGGGCGGATCGTCGTGTACAACCCCGACGCGACGAAGCCCGTCGAGATCGCGCTCGATGCCTCGGCGGCGCCCAACGGGAGGCCCCGCGAGGTGCGGCTCCTCGACGGAGGTCGGGAGCTCGCAAGGTGGACCGTCGCGCCGGGCCGCCGGATGAAGCGGCTGGTGACGCCCCCTCTGAACCTCCCCGAAGGGCTCACCGACCTGTTCCTCGAAAGCGACGCCGAGGCCCGCCCGAGGAGGCCGGAAGAGAACGCCTCGAAGGAGGACGCCCGGCCGTTCAGCCTCCGGGTGGCGACGGTGAAGGTCGAGGCCGCTCCCGGGACGCTCGCCGGCCGACCGGGGCCGGGTTCGTCGCGGACGAGGTAGAAGTCCCTCAGACCCGGGTGGCATGCTCACGTCCTCGTGAGCATGTCTTCCGGCTCGGACACGACGGATCGGAAGACATGCTCACGAAGACGTGAGCATGCCACCCGATTTCACGAGGCACGGGCCTCGGCGGATCAAACGGGATCGGTCACTGGCCGATCTTGCCCTGCATGCCCTGGAGCATCGGGACGAGGCCCTTCTCGATCACCGGGCCGACGGGGCTGGGGATGATGAAGGTGAAGTCGTAGCCCTTCGGCGAGGCGACCAGGGCGCCTCCGAAGAGGGCCGGGGCCTTGGGCATGTCGGCCGGGAGCGTGGCCGGCGAGCCGGTCATGGCGCCGACCTGGGTGCCGACCTGCTTGACCAGCCCCTGGGCGCTGACGAGGAAAATCGCCGAGGCCTTCTTGGGCAGGCTCTTGCGCAGGGCCTGGAACCCGGCCGAGGCGCCGATGGCGTTGGTGCCCGAGAGCACGGCGTCGATCTGGGCCTTGGCGGCGTCGAAGTCCTTCGCCGTCACGGTGATCAGCGTCTTGCCGTCGGTGCCGACGAAGCTGGTCACGCTGTCGCCGCCGAGCATCTTCTTCATGGCGTCCACGCCGCCGGGCATGGCCGGGGTCACCATCTTCTCCAGGTCGAAGGTCATCTTGGCCCGGGCGAAGCTGAATCCCTTGTAGGTCTCGGCCTTGGGCTCGACGGAAACGTCCTTGATGAACCCTCCGCCGGCCTTCATGGACTTCAGCGCGTCGATCCCGGCGGCCAGGGCCTTCTGCGGGTCCTTGGGGACGGTCAGGGTCAGGTTGGAGGTCTGGCCGGTGGAGACGGTGTACATCTCATCGCCGCCGGCCTCGCGGGCGGCGGCCATCGCCTTCTCCAGCTCGGCCGAGGGCTTGCCTCCGGCCACGATCGACATCCCGAGCTTCTGGAAGCCGGCCAGGGCCTCGGGCGAGAGGTCCATGTAGGCGTAGGTCGTGCCGTCGGCCGGGAGCTTTTCCAGGAGCTCGCCGGTGCCGGTCCGGGCCGAGGCCAGCCTCTTGGCCGTGGCCGAGCCGGGCTTGACGGTCGCCCCGCCCGAGACGGTCAGGGCCCCGGGGGCGAACTCGAAGCTCAGGGCCAGCGAGTCCCCTTCCTTGATCGCGTCGAACATCTTGCCGTACAGGCCCTTGATCGCGTCCATCATCCCGCCGCCCATCTGCGCCCGACCTGGTCCATCGCGGCGAGGAACTGCTCCTTCATCGCGGCGATCTGGTCGCCGTACTGGTCCTGGACGGCCGCGATGCTCACGTACACGCCCAGGTCGCCGGAGAACAGCTTCGCCTTGATCTCGGTCGAGAGCTTCTCGTCGAGCGAGGCCGACGGCTTGATCATCGCCTTGATGATCCCCTCGTCCATGCCGACGGCGACGAACCCGCTGCCCTTCAGCGAGTAGAACGGCTGGCCGCCGGGGCCGTCGAACGAATCGTACCCGCCCAGCGACTTCGGCTTGAGGTCCGGCTTCTGCGCGATCCCCTTGAGCAGGCCGAGATAGTCGGTCGATCGGATCAGGACCGCGAAGGCCGGCGCCTCGCCGGGCTTCGGCAGCTTCATCACGGCGAGGACCGGGTTGGAAACGATCTCCTTGCCGTGATTGGTCGTCAGGGCGTTCAGGCCCGCTTCCATCTGCGGCCCGGCCATCGCCGCCGCGTTGCCGCTCATCTTCTGGAGCATGCCGAGCAGGTCGTCCCGGACGGTCTCCAGCGCCTTGGCATGGACGACCACCTGGACATCCGCCGGGACCGACTTCAGCCAGGCGGCCTCCGCCGAGGCGGGCGCCTGCCCCATGGCCGTCGCCAAACAAAGCGACACGAAGCAAGACAGCATCGAAAATCCTCCCCAGACCCCGTTCCGGACCGAAGCCGCGGCCGGAGCACGATCGCCGGCCCCGCGGTCGGGAAGGCGCCAAGGCTAACCGACGGGCCCTTCCGACCGCAAGCGGTGGGCCGTGGGGCCAGGGCCGTTTCCCCCTCCGGGGCTCGGCCGGAACCGTCCCGCGAGGCACGGGTTCCGACGTCGAAACCCTTGGGCGGTCCCTCGGGGCTTCCGACGCCGGACCCCGTGCCTCGCGGGACGCTTCCGAAGGAATCTCCGGCCGCGACCCGGCCCCGGTCATGCTCGCTGGACGACCGGGAACAATGGGCGATCTGCGTCGATTTTCGGGTTCGGAACTGAGAAATGCATTTTCATGCAAATCGGCAGGTCTTGGAAAAATCAAATGCCTGCAATCGTCAATCGGAGGGAAGTTGACTACACTTTTTGTCCGATTTGCGCGAAAAGGCCGGTAATCAGGCTGGATTCGCGTGCGCAGTCACTCGTGCGCGAGCAGGAGTCCTCACGTCGGCAATGTTTTGATTGAAAATTGCAACACCCCTCCTGCTCAGGGGATGCGGCGAGTCGTCCTGCGCCCCTTTTGGGGGCGATCGGGCCAAAATCCCCGGACACTTCGGGCGCCGAAGATTCATCCACGATTTCACAATCGATTGCGTGAATTTTTGAGGATTCGGATCATGGGACCGTCGCGGCCGACGGATTGGGTGATCGTCGGGGGCCTCGGTCGCGATGATCCCGGAACAGGGCTGGGCGTCGGAGCCTCCTCGGGGGCTCGGCCCGGCCCCTCGCGGTTTTCCCGGATCGATCGAGTGCGAGGCCCCTGGCCGTGGACCCATGATCATGAGCGTCGTTGATGCCCGAAACGCCCCGCCTTTCCCCGCCCGGCCCGAGGCCCGGGGCGTCTCACGCCGATCGCTTGCGCCGGCCCCGGCGGCCGGGCTTGACGTCGGCGTCGGCCTGGGCCTCGTCGTCGCGGAGGTGGCGGCCGGTCAGGCTCACGAAGACGTCTTCGAGGCTGACCTGCCGGGTCGTCAGGCGGATCAGGGGTCGGCCGGTCTCCGCCAGGCGATCGAGGAGGGCGGGGATCGCGGTGTGGGGCTCGCCCACGGTCAGGGCGAAGCCGTCGGCCTCGGTCCGGGCGGCCCGGACGGTGGCGAGGTCGGCGAACGCCTCGGGGCCGGGCTCGGGACCCTCGCCGCCGAGGGCGAATTCGACCATGTGCTCGCCGCCGATCCGGGCGATCAGCTCGGCCGGCGACCCCTCGGCGATCACCCGGCCCTCGTCGATGATTGCCACCCGGTCGCAGAGCTTCTCGGCCTCGTCCATGTAGTGGGTGGTCAGGAGGGTCGTCCGGCCCCGGTCGCGGAGGTCCCGGATCACGTCCCAGAGCTGGCGGCGCGACTGGGGGTCGAGGCCGGTCGTCGGCTCGTCCAGGAAGAGCAATTCCGGGTCGCCCACCAGGGCGATGGCCACGGCGAGCCTCTGCCTCTGGCCTCCGGAGAGGGTCTCGACGAACGAATTCCGCTTGGATTCCAGGGCCACGCGCTCCAAAACCTCGTCGGGCGAGAGGCCCTCGAGGTAGAAGCTGCGAAACAGGCGGGTCATCTCGAAGACGGTGGATTTCTCGGGGAACCGGGTCTCCTGGAGGGTCACGCCGATCCGTTCGCGGATCTGGTTTTCATGCTCCTCCCAGCGGAGGCCGAGGACTTCGACGGTGCCGGAGGTGGGCTTGGTCGAGCCCTTCGAGGATCTCGACGGTGGTGGTCTTCCCGGCGCCGTTGGGACCGAGGAGTCCGAAGCATTCCCCTCGGGGGATCGAGAGGGAGAGGCCGTTGACGGCCAGGACGGGGGCGTCTCGGCCGGGGTATTGCTTGAAGAGGTCGGCCACGCGGATGGCCAGGTCGCTGGTCTTGGGGGCGAATAGCGAATCGGCCATGAGGGCGGGTTCCGGGGGGATTGGATCGGTTGCAAGGGACGGTCATTGTAGGGCAGAGCAGGCGAGACCGGGAGAGGCGGGCGGTCCGAGGCGCCGGACGGTTCCGGGTCTCAAGGCGGGTCGCGAGCGCCTCCGATAAGACGGGAGACGAGACCCCCGAGCGACCCGGCCCAGCGGCCGGACGCCGTCGAGTCGAGGGCCTTCGGGACGAGAAAGGGATCGCGATGGACCGTTTGCCCCCCCGGACCGGGTCCGAAGACGCCTTGTTGCCCAGCCGGAGCCGGGCCCTGGACCTCTGCCGGACGGCCCTGCCGAACGGCCCGGTCCTGCTGACCGGCGCCCGGGCTCGGGCAAGACGCGGATCGCCCGGGCCCTGGCCGAGTCCGGGCCGTGGGACCCCCTGGCGATCGACGCCGCCCCGGGGATGGGCTCGGAGGAATTCCTCGCCGCCCTGTTGCTGGGCCTGGGGATCGGCCTGGACGAGCTCCCGAGGTCGGCCGTGGCGGCCCGGAGGATCCTCGGTTCGGCCCTGGCCGAACGTTCGGCCGACGGCCCGGGGGTCGTCCTGATCCTGGATGAGGCCCACCTCGCCCCGGCCGAGATGCTGGAGGAGGTCCGGCTCCTGTCCAATGGCCTGGGACGGCCCGACGGCTTCGCGGCGATCCTGGTCCTCGGCCAGACCGGCCTGGCCACGCGGATCGAGTCGCGGGCGCTCGCCCCTCTCGGCTCCCGGATCGCGGCGAGGCTCCATCTCCGGCCGCTCGATGCCGACGAGGCCCGCGATCTCCTGGCGACGGCCCGGCCCGGCCGGGACTGGTCGCGAGCCGAGGCCGATTCGCTCCAGATGGCCAGCCGGGGCAACGCCCGAGGGCTGCTCCTCCGGGCCGATTCCGCCTCCGGGCCAGTTCGCGGGCCGGTCTCGGCGTTGCCGGCCTCGACCCCGACCCCGACCCCGGTCGAGGACCTCGAGGACCGCCGCCCGGCGATGGTCCCGACGAAGCCGCCCTTGCGCGTCGAGGATGGCCTGATCGAGGTCGGCTGGGATTCCGGGGCCGAGGACGAGCCCGCGCCGCCCCCGCCCCGGACTCGTCAGGTCGAAGCCCCGGCCCTGGCGATCGCCGACGAACCGGGCCCGGAGCCGATCGAGGACCATTACGCGGCCCTCCAGGCGTGGGAGGAATGGGCGAGGAACCAGGGGCGAATCCCCGAGGCCATCGCCCCGGCGTCCGAGCCGGACTGGGCCGACCCGGACGAGGAGGCGCCCGAGGCCGACGCCGATCCGACCCGAGAGGTCTGGTCCGAAGGCGAACATCGGTTCGCCCCCTACGGCCAGCTCTTCGCCCGGCTCCGCGAGTCGAAGGATTCCCAGCAGGGTGCTTGACTTGCGCCAATATTTACCTGGGACATCGACCGAAAGGCCGACCCTCGCCCGACGAGCGATCCCGGGTCGGGGCCGGCGCCTGTCATGGCTGGGAAAATCCGTCGCTTGCCTGGATCGCGCCGTCAAATCCCCCGGAATCCGCGAAAAATACATTGCGGAGAGCCGATCGGGGGAGCCGAATGAGGAAGGTAGTGGCCCGCGGTGATCCCTCACGGGATGCCCGGGGGTCGCCGCCGTTGCCGACGATGGGCAGGTGCCGCCGCGTTCCGTTCTGGTGCTCCCAGAGTCCCTTCTTTCCCGGGAAGGGCCGAAGACGGCGGTGGCCCTCGACTCGCCTTCCCCTCGGGGATCGCGGGCCGGCGCCCCCGAAAGGGGCGGCACCTGCTCCTCCCTCCTCTCTTGTGATTCCTCTCTCCGCGCCCCCTGGCCACGTCTTCATCTTGGCGCGAATCGGCCGGTGGGTTACAAGGAAGGCCGTCGCGGCGATTGGACGAACCGCGACGAGTCGTGCCTGGCCGAGAGTGCGCACCTCGTGGCTACTCAAACCTTCGCCTCGCCCAAAGTGGCCCTCGCCCCACCCGCCACCCCCCGCCTCCTGGTCTCCCTCGCCACCTTCAACGAGGCCGAGAACCTTCGCGGGCTGGCGACGGAAATCCTCCAGTTCGCCCCTCACGCCTCGATCCTCGTGATCGACGACAACTCGCCGGACGGAACCGGGGAGATCGCCGACGCGATGAGGGCCGAGAACCCGGCGATCCACGTGATCCACCGGCCCGGCAAGCTCGGGCTGGGCACCGCCCTGCTCGCGGCGATCCGGTTCGCCATCGACCACGGGTACGACTACCTCCTCAACATGGATGCCGACGGCAGCCATCCGCCACGATTCATCCCCGCCTTGCTGGAGGGGATGCGCGATCGCGACGTGATGATCGGCTCGCGGTACGTCCCCGGAGGGGGCGTCGAGGGGGAGTTCAACCTCAAGCGGAAATTCATGAGCACCGGGATCAATCTCTACGCCCGGATGTTCCTCGGCCTCAAGACCAAGGACAACAGCGGCTCGTTCCGCTGCTACCGGGTCGCCAAGCTCGCCCAGATCGACCCCGAGCGGGTGCGGTCCCGGGGGTACTCCTTCATGGAGGAGATCCTCTTCTGGTGCAGGCAAGTCGGCTGCTCGTTCGGGGAGACGCCGATCCTGTTCGAGAACCGCCGGGCCGGCCTGTCGAAGATCAACAAGGCCGAGGCGGTCAAGGCCCTGCAAATCATCGCCGAGCTCGGCGTGGCCCGCGCCCTGGGCACCGTGAACAAGCCCCATTTCGGCCGGCGAAAACGCGACTGATCAGGGTTGAGGACTCGATCGACGGGCGGCCGGTCCGGACGAGGTTCTGGGCCTCGGTCGATGGGGCCGAGGTCCGTCCGTTCCAGGATCGGCGGTGACGGTGAGCACGTCGAGGATCGTCGGCGCGCGGTCCGGTTGGCGAATGTCCCGTGGCATTCGACCACCCGCTCGGCGTACTCGTCGTGGCTCCCCTTGAGGAGTCGGTGGAGCTCCCGGAGCCGATAGTGCGGGATCGCCGGGAAGAGGTGATGCGGGACGTGCATCCCCTGGCCGTGGACGAACACCGCCCATCGCGTCACCGGGTCGCAAAAAAAGACGCGAGAGTTCGTCAGCCGGCCCTCGTCGGCGTTGGTGTGCTGATAAATGTCCCTCAGCAGCATGAAAAACATGAACGAGGAGCCGATCGGGGCGATCCACAGCAGCCAGAAGTAGGCGACCGATCGGCCGTCGGTGGCCGCTCGGAGGTACGCAAGTGCCACGAGCAGAACCGTATAGAACGAGAGCCTCAGGGCCGCCGCGAACCGGGGCGAGTACGGATGGCGGAACGGCGAGACGAAAACCCATCGCTCCGGCAGCCCGAACGCCCCGGCCAGGGCCACACCCAGGCCGATGCCCGCCCAGGGCAGGATCCCGTCGGTCCGGCCCGCCGCGAAGAGCCGCCAGAACACGGCGTTCAGGGCGAGCAAATACCCGATCGCCAGGAACGTCCCGACCCGGGGCAGCCGGGAATCGGCGTCCCCGCCGGGCGTCTGCCTCATGTAGACGTTGCCTCCCTTGCCGAACGTGTTCACCGACAGGTATTCGGCCTGGTATCGGAGGAACGAGATCGGCCGGAGCAGGACCCGGAAATAGACCGTCAGGACGGTCCTCAGCCGGGGCATCGGGAAATCCTGCAACCTCTTGCCGGGCCCGAGGTTGAGGATATCCGGGTCGCGGTGGCTGTCATTCGTGAACTGATGATGGGCGAGGTGGAAGATGCGGTAAAAATGCGTCGTGGAGAAGATGGGGTACATGCAGAGGAGATCGCCGACCAGGTCGTTCGCGATCCGGTCCCTCATCAGGCTGAAATGGCTCGCTTCATGGCCGAGCCCGGCCAGGCGATGCTGGAGGCCGCCGATCACCGCGATCGCGAGGGCGAAAACCGGCACGTTCCAGCCCCACGAGACCCCCCAAATCGCCCGATTTTCCGCGAACAGGACCGCCCCGGCGATCGTGACCGCCAGGCAGAACCAGTCCAGGGCGAGATAGCCGAGGTTCGTGACGTTGTCCGGCCTCCTCAGCCGGTTCAACTCGCGGACCAGCCGAGGATCGTCGAATCGAGGACCGGGGGGCTTCGAGGACATTGCGGAGAGGCCTCAACGCCATCGTGAGTGGGGGGCCAGGGAAAAGGGGTGGCCGGTTGCGCGGCGAGGACGCGTTCCTCATTCCGATCCGCGGAATCGGCGTTTTCTTTTCCCTGGATCGTTCGCTCGACCCGTTCGTATCGGGACGTTTGACGTCCTTCCATTCGACGCCCCGGGGCCGGTCGCCTGAAGAATTCCGCCGAGACGGGCGATCGAAGGGGCTCGCCTTCCTCGATAAGATAAATTGTCGCCTCGACTCGGGGACGAGTCCGGGGCCTTTCGACCGCACCGAGGGCTGAAGGAGGCGGGAGGCGAGCCGGGCGGTCCGGTTCCTCCGGGGTGGGCGATTATGCTATCCTGGACCGGAACGACCGCCGGGCAGACGTCACCGATCGAGATCCCGTGCCGATGGCGACCACGAAGCGCGACTATTACGAGATCCTCGCGGTGAAGCGCGAGGCGACGGTCGAGGAGATCAAGAAGAGCTACCGCCAGATGGCCCTGAAGTACCACCCGGACAAGAACCCGGGGGACGACGTCGCCGAGGCGAAGTTCAAGGAATGCGCCGAGGCGTACGAGGTCCTCTCCGACCCCGACAAGAGGCAGAGGTATGACCGCTACGGCCATGCCGGTGTCGATGGCGCGGCCACCCACAACTTCCGCAACGCCGAAGACATCATGTCGGCCTTCTCCGACATTTTCGGCGGCGGCCTCTTCGGCGACATGTTCAACCAGAGGAGGCGAGGCCCCCGGCCCGGCCAGGACCTCTTGATGAAGCTGGAGATCGACCTCCTGGAGGCCGCCCGGGGGACCACCAAGACCGTCGAGATCACCCGGCAGGAGACCTGCATCGACTGCAAGGGGACCGGCGCCAAGGCCGGGACCGTCGCCACCACGTGCGAATACTGCCGGGGGTCGGGCCAGGTCGTCCAGTCCCGGGGGTTCTTCCAGGTCGCCACGACCTGCCCGGCCTGCGGGGGCGAAGGGTCGCGGATCACCGATCCGTGCTCCTCGTGCCGAGGGGCCGGCAAGGTGCCGCAGAAGGTGTCGATCCCGGTGAACGTCCCTCCCGGGGTGGACACCGGGATGTGGCTCCAGCTCCGCAACCAGGGGGAGCCGGGAGACGTGGGGGCTCCTCGCGGCAACCTGCGGATCCAGATCCAGGTGCGGAAACATCCGTTCTTCGAACGCGCCGGCAATGACCTCCTGTGCCGGGTCCCGATCGGCTTCCCCCAGGCGGCGCTCGGGGCCGAGGTGGACGTGCCGACGCTCGACGGCCCGGACCGGCTGACGGTCCCCCGAGGCACCCAGAGCGGAGAAGTCCTGAAGCTCAAGGGCCGGGGGATGCCCGACGTCAACGGCCGGGGGCGGGGCGACGAGCTCGTCGAGGTCGTCGTCGAGACCCCCTCACGCCTCACGGCCCGCCAGGAGGAGCTCCTCCGGGAGCTGGCCGAACTCGACCATGAGGAGGTCTCCCCGAAGCGCAAGGGGTTCCTCGAAAAACTCAAGGACTTCTTCACCGAACCCGACGACGACGGCCCCGAGCATCCGTAACCGGGCGATCGGACCGGCCGCCGACCCCTCCCTCTCCCATCGCGAGCCGGGCCCCGCTTCACCGGGCCCGGGACCGAGGACGGACATGATGAGCAGCGAAACCACCCCGCCCGACGAGAAGACCGCCGACGGAACCGGATCGACCCGCCCCGATGACCCGGCCGAGGTCCTCCGCCAGAGAGACGAGTACCTCGAACAGCTTCAACGGACCAAGGCCGAATTCGTCAACTACCAGAGGCGATCGAAGGAACAGGCCGAGAAGAACCTGAATTACGCCGTCTCGGGCCTCGCCGGAGACCTCCTCGGCGTCCTGGACAACTTCGAGAGGGCCCTGGACGCCGCCCGGGGGACGGGCGCCTCGGCGATCGTCGATGGGCTGGAACTCGTCCACCGCCAGCTCCTGGGCGCGCTGGCCAAGCACGGGATCGAGCCGATCTCGGCCGTCGGCCAGCCGTTCGACCCGAACCAGCACGAGGCCCTCGCCCAGCAGCCCTCCGGGGACCACCCGGCCGGCACGGTCGTGGCCGAGCTCGGCCGAGGCTACCGATTGAAGGACCGGGTCCTCCGGCCGTCGAAGGTCGCCGTCTCCGTCAAGCCCGAATAAATCTTCCCGAGGCCCTCGATGCCCACCTACGATTACATCTGCGACGCCTGCGGCCACGAGTTCGAGTCGTTCGAATCGATCAAGGCCGACCCCCAGAAGACCTGCCCCTCGTGCGGCGTCGATAAGCTCCGCCGGAAGATCGGCGCCGGAGCCGCCATCCTCTTCAAGGGGTCCGGCTTCTACCAGACCGATTACCGGAGCGACTCGTACAAGTCCGCCGCGAAGGCGGACAAGCCGGCCGAGCCGAGCAAGCCGGCCGAATCCTCGTCGTCGTCCTCCACGCCCGCCCCCGCCCCCAAGCCCTCGACCGACAAATGATCCGAGGCAAGTGCCCGATCTGCGACAAACCGTTCGAGACCGAGTCGCTCGACCGGTGGCCGAGCTTCCCGTTCTGCTCCGAACGCTGCCGGATGATCGACCTGGGCCGGTGGATCGACGGCGATTACGCCATCCCGGCCGGGACGGACTCGAAGGCCGAAGGCGATCCGGACGAGGATGAGGAGGAAGGCCCGTAGGGCGGGCGAAGCCGACCCTGCGGGCGCGGTGCACCTTCGGGGACGGTCATCCCATCAACCGATCCGCCCGGCCGATGAGCTCGACCACGGGCAGGCCGTAGGGGCAAGCGGCCTCGGCGGCCTGGAGGTCGGCGGCGGCGAGGTCGCGGGCCTCGGCCGGCAGGGCCTGATAGAGGGCCCTCGCCTCGCCTCGCTTGCCGTAGACCGAGTAGTACCGGAGGTAGCGGAGGACGGTCGCGACGGGGACGCCCTTGGCGGAGGTCTCGCAGAGGTGGCCGCAGCCGTGGCAGTAGAGGTTCGCGGTCTTCGCCTTGTGCTCCTCCAGCAGCCGGGCCTGCTTCGGGTCGATCGGCGAGACGGCGGCGGCCATGTTGTCGCGGAGCATGTCGCGGTTGGTCATCTCGGAGACGACGACCTGGAACCGGCCGTCGGCGAAGACCGTCTGGATCGCGGCCTGCTCCTTCTTGAACCCCTTCTCGACGAAACCCTGGAACTTCGGCGACGCCAGGGCCTCCTGGAAGTCGCCGGCCCCGCCTTGGGTCTTCATGGCGATCAGGCCGAGGTTCGCCTTGGCCGCCTTGTCCACGGCGCGCCTCACGGCGTCGATGTCCATGGTCCGGTAGTTGAACTGGATCATGATCTGGTCGAGCCAGCCGACCTCCGCGGCGGCCTCGACGACCTCGGGCAGCTTGCCGTCGTGGCAGGAGAGGCCGGCGAACTTGATCTTGCCGGCCTTCTTGAGGTCCTCGAACGCCTTCTTCACGCCCGGGTCGCGGAGCAGGTTGATCTGCTCGCCCTTCAGGCCGTGGAGGTAATAGGCGTCGGCGTAGTCGGTCTTGAGCCGGGCCAGGGACTTGTCCAGCCTCTCCCCGAAGATCTTCGCGGCGTTGGCGCCCAGGGCGTTGCGGTAGCCCGAGTTCTTGGTGACGAGGAAGACGTCCTTGCGCTTGCCGGTGCGTTCGAGGACCTCGCCGATGGTCTTCTCGGAGTTCCCCTGCTCGTAGCCCTCGGCGGTGTCGATGAAGGTGACCCCTCGGGCGATGGCGAGCTGGACGAAGCTGGGCTGGACGGTCCAGCTCGTGCCCATGCCCAGGCGGGTGACCTTCTGGCCGGTCTTGCCCAGGACGACGGTGGGCACGGCCTCCTCGGGGGCGGAGGCCAGGAGCGACCCGGGCGACCCAGCCACCGCCGCCGACGCCCCGGCGGCCACGGCCGTCGTCTTGAGGAACTGCCGCCGGTTCCCGCCGCCGCCACCGCCGCACGGAGTGCTGCTCATCGGTCGATCCTCGAAGCCCCGGAGTTTTCGGTCGTCGCGCCTCATTCTGATCGGGCCGGAGGGCGTGGTCAACAAAGTTTTGAACGGCCACGACGGTCGATCCGCCGAATCCCGTCTTGCCCGAGCCCCTCTTCCTTCCCCGTTCGTGTCGCACGACAATGGCGTGACTCAATCCCGTGGAGGTGGACATGACCCAGCGAGCCGAGGATCTCTATCAGGTCGCCCTGACGCTCACGGATTCCGAGAGGGCCGACCTGGCGACCCGTCTGCTGGAGAGCCTCGACCCCGACACCGAGGATGACGCGGACGTGGAAACCGCCTGGGCCTCCGAGATCGCCGATCGGCTCGGGGAGGCTCGATCGGGGCGAGGTCAGGCCGATCCCCTGGGACGAGGCCCGCCGGATGATCGCCGATGATGGCCATTGAGTTCCATCCCCGGGCTATCGAAGAGGCCCGCGAGGCACGGCGGTGGTATCTCCGACGAGACGCCTCGGTGGCTGACCGCTTCCTTGCCGAGCTGGAACGGGTCATCGAGCGGGTTCGGAGTGCCCCGAATCGTCCTCCCCTGCATCTCCTGGGAACTCGGGCCGTTCGCCTCCGTCGATTCCCTTTTCGGCTGATCGATCGCGTGAGGGAATCCTCAATCCAGGTCGTCGCCCTGGCCCACGGGAAGAGACGGCCAGGATACTGGAGGCGACGGATGAACGGGTAACGCCCCGGGCCGACCGCTCACTCGGAGGGGCCGGCCCGGGGCGATTTGCGGTCGTTTCGCCGATCCTGACGTCACTTCGGCGGGAGGGCCGGGAGTTCGTCGTCGGTCTTCGCCGGGGGCGGCTCGGCGATGGCCTTCGCGGGCTTCGTGGAGGCTTCGGCGTCGCTGGCCGAGGCGCCCTTGACCTGGAGTTCCCGGAGGGGGACGGCCGGGTCATTCCGCGAGTAGATCTTCGGCTCTCCGGCCGGGATGGTCGGGGCGGAGGGGGTCGGGGGCGGCCCGAGCGGTCCGGCGGGGGCGGGCAGGTCCGGTCGGCCTCGCTCCTGGATTCCCGGAGGGGGCTGCGGGGTCACCGGGTCGAGCTGCATCGGCGGGCTGACCGGGCGGGGCTTGTACGGGCCGTCCTGGCCGGTCGGGTGGCGGAAGTGGCCGGCCTGCTGGTCTCGGGCCTGGATGTACGCCTTCGCCGGCCACGGGCCTTCGGCCAGGGCGATGTTGTCGTAGGCCAGGAGCGTCCCCTTGGCCTCTTCCAGGGCGGCGATCGCCGTGTTGTACCGGGTGCGGAAGTCCGCCTCCTGGGCGACGGCCGTGGCCCAGCGGTTCACGGCGTCGAGGTAGCGGTCGATGGTGATCGTCCCGTTCTCGTAGAAGGCCGCCTGGGCGTCGAGCCTCTGCTTGGCCGCCGCCTTCAGCCTCCCGGCGGTCTTGAACAGCTTGTAGTTGGCATCGACTTCCAGGAAGAACCGGGCGAGGGAGTGGGTCGTCTGGTGGACGACCTGCTGGAGGAACGCCCTCTGCCTCAGCAGGGTGTACTGGGCCGACTTCGTGTTGGCCAGGGGGCCGCGATAGCCCAGGGGCATCTGGAACGTCAGGCCGACCTGCCAGGTCTGGAAGTCGCTGAGCCGGGAGGGCTGCGGGTTCAACCCGGCGAGCCTCTGCATGTTCTGGAGCATCGGGTTGATGGCCGAGATCGTCCGGCCGCTCATCACCGATTCGGCCTGGTCGAGGTGGTGGCCCAGGCCGTTGAACTGGTAGAGGGCATCCAGGTTCAACACCGGCAGGAGCTGGTTGCGGGCGACCAGGAGCTGAAGCTCGGCCACTCGCACAAGGAGCTGATTCTGGACGATGTCGGGCTGGAAGGTGACCATCTGGGCGAGGCTGGCCTCCCAGTTGGGCTCCACCCGGGCCTCGGTCGGGGCGGTGACCGGGATGATCCGGCGGTTGTCGGTGGGCGGGAGGCCGAGGATGTTGCGGAGCTGCCTCTCGGTGGTGATCAGGTTGGCCGTCTTGTCCACGAAGTCCAGGCGGAACCGTTCGAGCTGCTCGGCGGCCTCGGCGACGTTGGGCAGCGCCCCGTTGCCGACGAGGTACTTGGCCTCCTCGCGGCGGAGGATCTGGTCGCCCAGGTCCACGGCGGTCTCGCTCGCCCAGTATTGCACCTGGGCCTGGGAGAGTGCCCAGTATTGCTGCTCGATGGACCGGACCTCGGCCATGACCTCGGCCTTGAACCGCCAGACGGAGACGTCGGCCTGGATTCGCTGGACGACCACCGGGGCGCGGTTGGCCTCCAGGCCGGCGGGGTTCGGGTTGGGGTTGAAGGCGTTGGGGGCCGAGCCGAGCAACGGCTGGCTGAACCGCATCTGCGTGTTCGTGGTATAGGCCGACGGGTAGACGTTGGTCGGGCTATTGGAGTAGTTGTAGACGACGTTGTGGGCCACGGAATACGTGGTGCCGGTCGCCCCTCGCTTCTGCAAGGTCAGGGCGGCGTTGGCCGTTTCCTGGGTGAACACGACCGGGAACTTGGCCCCGGCGATGAACGTCCCGGCGGAGATGGCGTTGTTGAACGGGGCGACGTTCTTGTTCCAGAAGATCGTGGCCGAGAGGCTGGCGTCGAAGACCGAGAGGGCCTGGGCGATCTGGGTTTCCTGGATCGCCGGGTCATACACGGTGGTCAACGTGCCGGTGCCGAGGGCGCCACCGGCCCCGGTGTTCAGCGGGGTGGGCTCGAAGCCGCCGACCGGGATGCCCTGGGCACCCAGGGCGATCACGCGGACGACCTCGGAATTCTCCAGGCCGATCTTGATGGCGTCCTGGAGCTTGAGCTCCCAGTACTGCTCGGCCTCGGGATTGGAGGTGGTCCGTGGGTCGGAGACCTGGGGCAAGGGGACGTTGAGCCCCTCCTGCATGAAGGCCGCCTGCTTGACGTTGGAGTCCTCCTCCGCGGCCATGGCGGCCGTCTCGTGGGGGACGGCCCTCGCCTGGTCGATGTAGGGGGCCCGCCGGCAGCCGAAGCCCGGGCCGAGTGCCCCGGCCAGGGCCGCCGCCAACGCCAGCCGGTTCCCGAGAGAGGTCAATCGCATGGCCTGACCGTCCTTGACTTAGAGCGCCATGAGACGAGGGGGGTCGAGTGGGCGCGGGGCTCCCCGCGCACGACCGGCCCGCGGCTCGCCAACGGCGGAGACCCGCGCCTCGGTCGGTGGCTGGCCGCGTCCCTGCGGCACAGCCCTCGTCGGTCCAAAGGCAAGGCAACGACTCCGAGCAGGCGCGGCGTTCGTCCGTTCGTCCCGTCCCGACCGGCCGCGCAATCCGTCCGTTTTCCGGGGGCGACAACCCCGGCCCAGGCGCGTGGCCTCGGTCCCGGTGCGTCGATTCGACCTGTTAAGGGGTATCGGTTGTGCCGAACTTGGCTCTTGAGCGGGTCCGGCGGATTCTACGGTTTTCGCCGCCCGACGCCAGGGCAAAACGACCCATGGCGCAACGAGGGCGCCCGCTTCGGGTCCGCCCCCGAGACAATGGGACGCCCCGGACCCCACCCTTCCCGCCCGCGATCAGAAATCCAGGGGCGCAGCTTCGACGGCGGGTCGATCAGCACCGCCGGCCGTCTCACGAACGCCGCCACCCAGATCAGCACCAGGATCACCGACTGGACCCCGAACGGCTCGCCGTGCTCCATATGCGTGACGATCGCCCCGCCCATGTACGACGACAACAGCAGCACGCCCAGCGGGTGGACCCTCGGCGCCATGAACAACACGGCGCTGACCAGCTCGCCGATGCCGATCAGGGCGATCCGGTCGGCAAGCCCCCACTCGCCGAACGACTTGACCACCGGCGCGGCCCTCATCAGCTTCGCCACCGCGCTCGCGACGAACAGCAGACCCAGGGCCGAGGTGAGGAACCAGCCGAGATAATGGCGGGCCTTGGCGACGTTCATCACGCCACCGGGCCGGGGTTCTGCCCGGCCGGAGAGGTCGCCGCCACGGCCTTCTTGATCCTCTTCTTGAGCGACCTCGTCAGCTTCTTCCGCAGGTAGGCGACCTCCCCCGGCTCGCTGCCCTCCAGCGCATGCCCGAGGAACTGGATCAGATAGCCGACGACGAACAGCGTCGCGGAGAAGACGAACAGGGGGACCGACATCAGGGCCACGTAGATCGGCACGGTCAGGACGCCCATCAGAGTCATCGGGATGCCCACCATGTGGAGGGCGAACGTGACGGGCCTCCGATGCCTCTCCAGCCAGTCCTGGACAACCGGGGCCGGGGTCAATGGGGGGCAGAGCATCATGCGGTGCGGTCCTGGCTCGGCCCGCGATCCCGGGGCAAGGGCCGTCGCTTGACGGCGGATCGCGGTCTCGGTTACGTTCCGGGTCATCGGCCGGTTTTTCGGCTTTTGACGATACCCCATCCGCGACTCGCGCCGCAACGCCTTTCCCGGAGAGCAACCGACTCATGGCCCACCCCGTGACCCTGATCCCCGGCGACGGCGTCGGGCCCGAGCTGGCCGAAGCGACGAGGATGTGCATCGACGCCACCGGCGTGGCCATCGACTGGGACATCCAGCACGCCGGCGTGGACATCATGGAGACCGCCGGGACGCCCGTCCCCGACTCCGTCCTCGAATCCTGCCGACGCACCGGATGCGCCCTGAAGGCCCCGATCACCACGCCCGTCGGCACCGGATTCCGCTCCGTCAATGTCTACTTGAGGCAGGCGCTGGACCTCTACGCCTGCGTCCGCCCGTGCAAGCAGTATCCCGGCGTCCGCACCTTCTTCTCCAACACGAAGGTGGACATCGTCATCGTCCGCGAGAACACCGAGGACCTCTACCTCGGCTGCGAGTTCGAGCAGGGCAAGCCCGAGACCGCCGAATTGATCGGCACCATCAAGCGGCTCAACGGCAAGACGATCCGGCCGGATTCGGGCATCTCGATCAAGCCGATCTCGATCACCGGCAGCGAGCGGATCGTCAAGTACGCGTTCGACTACGCCCGCGAGCACGGCCGGAAGAAGGTCACGGCCGTCCACAAGGCCAACATCCTGAAGTTCTCCGACGGCCTGTTCCTCGAAGTCGCCCGAGAGGTGGCCAAGGGCTACCCGGACATCGAGTTCGAAGACCGGATCGTGGACAACATGTGCATGCAGCTCGTCCAGAAGCCCGAGCTGTACGACGTCCTCGTCTTGCCCAACCTCTACGGAGACATCCTCTCGGACCTCGGCGCCGGCCTGGTCGGCGGCCTCGGGGTGGCCCCCGGGGCGAACATCGGCGAGAAGGGCGCGGTCTTCGAGGCCACCCACGGCTCGGCCCCGAAGTACAAGGGCCAGTGGAAGATGAACCCGGTCGCGCTGATCCTCTCCGGGGTCCTCATGCTGGAGCACCTCGGCGAGAAGGACGCCGCGAAGAGGCTGGAAGCCGCAGTGGCCAAGGTGATCGTGGAAGGCAAGGACGTGACCTACGACATGAAGCCCCACCGAGACGACCCCTCGGCCGTCGGCACCAAGCAAATGGCCGAGGCGATCATCCGCGCGATGGGCGCCTGATGGCCCGGGCGAAGCGGGGGCGGCCCCGACATCCGAACAAGGACATCGAGGCCGCCGTTCGCTATGCTGAAGGACAGGGGTGGATCTGCACGACCCCGGCCAGCCACGCCTGGGGTCGTCTCTATTGCCCTGAAGGGACTCGGGAAGGCTGCCACTTCTCCGTGTGGTCCACCCCGAGGCGCCCCTCAGAGTTCGCCGAATCCATCTGCCGTCGAGTAGACCGCTGTCCCCACGCGGGCGAGGCCGACGAATGAAGACGACCAGCACCCGGCCGAAACGATCGCCAAATCAACGGCCGAGGGAGCCGAAGCGGCCGGTCTTCCGATTCAGCCTCATCTACTCCGGCCCGACCGAGCTGACCGACGAGATCGAGAACGCCCTCCTGGAAGCCGGTTGCGACGACGCCCTCCTGGGAATCCAGGGCGGCCGACTGTTCCTCGACTTCGCCCGAGAGGCCCCGTCCTTCCGCCTCGCCCTGACCTCGGCGATCATGGACGTGGAGTTTGCCTGCCTGGGCCTGGAGCTCGTCCGCGTCGATTCGGATGGGACCGCCTGAGCGCGGCCGAATTTTCAAGGAGTCTCTTCGGAGATGGTCGACTCGCCTCAGGACGGGGATTTCCTCAAGGACGCCTTCGTCGAGGACCTCCAGCAGCATCGCGAGACTTTCCTCGAATTTTTTGCCGCAGTCCTGGAAGATCACGCCCTCTCCAGGGCCATCCAGGAGGGACGGACGTCGGGTCCGTTCTCCCGCCATGAAGTCTTGCGGATTCTGGGGACTCCGGGATGAACTCGACGCCCGGCCCGTGTTCCGTCCGTCGCCTTGTTCGGCGCCTTCCATGATCGATCCCGACCGCTTCCTCCGCCTCGTCCGCGGGGACTCTCGGGGCTTTTCGGCCTCGCTCGGTCGGATGGCGTTGGGCCTGGCCTCCGGGGTTTACAGCGTCGGGGTCGCAGGCCGCAATCGGCGGTTCGATCGTGGCGGGAAGACGATCCATCGCGTCCCGATCCCGGTTGTGTCGATCGGCAACCTCACCCTCGGCGGCACCGGCAAGACGCCGATGGTCGAGTGGACGGCCCGGTGGTTCCGCAACCACGGCTTGCGGGTGGCGATCCTCAGCCGGGGGTATGGCCAGGCCGAGGGGATGAATGATGAGGGGCGAGTCCTGGAGGAAAACTTGCCGGATGTCCCCCACCTTCAGGGGCGGGACCGGGCGTCTCTGGCGAGGATCGCCGTCGAGGAGTTGGAAAGTGAGGCGATCGTCCTCGACGATGGGTTCCAGCATCGCCGATTGGGCCGCGACCTGGATCTCGTCCTGCTCGATGCCCTCGATCCGTTCGGCCTGGGACGGCTTTTCCCTCGCGGATTGTTGCGGGAGCCGGTCTCGTCGCTGAAACGGGCCGGGGTGGTCGTCCTTTCGCGGGCCGACCTCGTGGACCCGTCGGCCCGGAAGGCGATTCGGGCCGAGGCCGAGCGGAAGGCCGGGCCGTTGCGGTGGGCCGAGGCTCGGCATTCGCCGATCGGGCTCCTCGATGCGGCGGGGAACGTCGAGGGGCTGGGATCGTTGGCGACACGGAAGGTCGCCGCGTTCTGCGGGATCGGCAATCCGGAGGGGTTCCGGCGGACCCTGGCCGGCCTGGGCGTCGAACCTCTGGGATTCCGCGTCTTCCCCGACCATCATCCCTATTCGGCGGGCGACGTGGCCGACCTGGCGGGGTGGGCCAATGGCGTGGGGAGCGATCTGCTCTTGACCACCCAGAAGGATTTCGTGAAGCTTCGCGCCGATTCCCTGGGAACGGTCCCCTTGCGGGCCCTCAAGATCGGCCTGGAGGTGACCGAGGGCCGGGACGTCCTGGAAGAGGCCCTGTCGCGACTCCTCGCCGGAAGGATTCGGCCCGATTTCTCATGAAAATCGTCGTTTTCGCGCCGAACCTGATCGGCGACACGGTGATGGCCACCCCCACGTTCCGGGCCCTCCGCGATGGCGGGGCCGATCTGGACGTGGTGATCCGGCCGCATGTGGCGCCCACGCTCGACGGGTCTCCCTGGTTCGATCGCGTGATCCCCTATTCGCCGAAAAGTGACGATCCGAAGAGGCGGACGCTCGCCGTGGTCCGCCGTCTTCGGGCGAATCGCTATGACGCGGCGGTCCTCCTGCCCAACTCGTTCCGATCGGCCCTGATGGCGAGGATGGCGGGCATCCCGAGGCGAGTCGGCTACGCCCGAGGGGGC
The DNA here is from genome assembly GCA_963737655.1 of uncultured Planctomycetota bacterium. Classification (GTDB taxonomy): domain Bacteria; phylum Planctomycetota; class Planctomycetia; order Isosphaerales; family Isosphaeraceae; genus JAQGHR01. The sequence continues at coordinate 2,794,557 of CAVTTN010000002.1, forward strand.
CGGGGGATGTTGCTGACCGATCGGTTGAGGCCGCTTCGCGACCGCAACGGCCGGTTCGTGCCGACGCCGATCCTCCCCGATTACCTCGCCCTGGCGCACCGGCTCGGGTTCGAGGCCAGTTCGACCCGGATCGAGCTGTTCACGACCCCCGACGACGAAATCGCCGCCGATCGGGCCTTCGAGCGGCTCGGCTTGCTCGGAAAACGGCCGTTGATCGTCTTCAACACCGGAGGCGCGTTCGGCCCGGCCAAGAGCTGGCCGGCCCGCCATTTCGGGGGCCTGGCGAGACGTCTCGTCCACGAGGCGGGGGCGTCGATCCTGGTGGTCTGCGGCCCGTCGGAGAGGGACTCGGCGAGGGCGATCGTGGCCCAGAGCGATCACCCTCGAGTGGTCAGCCTGGCCGACGAGCCCCTTTCGATCGGCCTGACCAAGGCGTGCGTCCGCCGCTCGGACCTGATGGTCACGACCGACAGCGGCCCCCGGCACTTCGCCGGGGCGTTCGGCGTGCCGGTCGTCACGATCTTCGGGCCGACTCACATCGCCTGGACCCGCACCTTCCTGCCCAACGCGCTCCACGTCCAGAAAGACGTGCCGTGCGGGCCTTGCCAGCGGGGCGAATGCCCTCTCAAGCATCACGAATGCATGAACGGGTTGTCGCCCGATCCGGTCTTCTCGGCGTCGATGCGACTGCTGGACGGCGGCGGCGGCAGGGGCGGGGCGTCCGTCGATCCTCCGTCGGCCAGGGATCGGCCGAGGATCGACCCGCCGACTCCGACGAGGAGCGTGACGAAGCCCTGGGCGATCCACCGATAATTGGAGTAGTCGGGCGACGGCTCCCACGAGATCGGCGTGGGCATGTTCTGCAAGTTGGGGCTGAGCATCGGCTGGAAGTAGACGAACACGATGCAGGGGAAGAGATTGGGCGAGGGGAAACTGGACGTGGTGGACCAGTGGTTCGTATAGACGTAAAGATAGGCCCAGCCGAACAGCGAGAACCCGAGCCAGTTTGGCCGGCGGTCTCCCCGGCGGACGAGGGCCCCGAGCGTCGCCCCGCAAAGGATCAGGAACGTGGCCGACGTGACCAGGCTGGCCAGGGCGGGCGACGGGTTCCTCATCGCGGCGAGGGCCAGGGCGACCAGCAGGACCAGGGCCATGAGGCCCCGGATCGAGACTCGCGGACGTCGCATCGGCGCCTCTCTCGCTCGGCCTCGGGGCGGTAACCCTAAGATTATCGGGGAGCCGTCAAGACGGAGGGAAGGGCGCGGTCCGGGCGGCTCCTTCGGCGGCCTCGGCAATTCAAGGGGGGAGTCATGACGACCTGGATGGTCACCGGAGGGTCGGGGTTCCTCGGTCGTCACGTCCTGGCGGCCCTGGCCGAGCCCGAGTCGGGCCGTCGGGTCGTGGCCCTGGGGCGTCATCATCCCGGGGGATGGCCGATGGAGGACTTCCTCCGGGCCGACCTGGAGGACCCGATCGCCCTGGAACGCGCCCTCCAGGCGATCCGGCCGGACGTGACGATTCACGCCGCGGGCAAGACGCCTCCGGCGCCCGCCCCCCTGCTCTACCGGGCGAACACGCGATGCGTGGCGAACCTGATCGAGGCGCTTCGAAGGCTCGGACGGCCGACGAGGCTGGTCCTGGCCGGATCGGCGGCCGAGCTCGGGCCGGTGCCCGCCGATCGCCTGCCCGCGTCCGAGTCCTTCCCCTGCCGCCCCCTGGATGCCTATGGCCTGAGCAAGTGGGCGGCCTGTCGGATCGCCCTGGCGGCGGGCCCGCCGGTCGAGGCGGTCTCGGCGAGGATCTTCAACATGATCGGCCCCGGGATGCCGACCTCGCAAGCATTCGGCCGGTTCGCCCGCGACTTGCTCGCCCCGGGCCCCGATCCCCTGGTGCTGAACGTCGGCGACCTGGACGCCCGACGCGACTTCGTGGACGTCCGAGACGCCGCCTCCGCGCTGATCCTCCTGGCCGAACGGGGCGACCCGGGAGCGATCTATCACGTCGGGACGGGTCGATCCCGGGCGATCGGCGACGGGCTGGACCGCCTGATCGGCCTCAGCGGGCGTGACGTCCGGGTGGAACGGATCGGAGCGGGGCGAGGGCCGGCCGACTCCCGGGCCGAGATCGCGAGGATCGTCGAAGCGGTCGGATGGCGGCCCGAAGTCCCGTTCGAAACGAGCCTGGCCGACCTCTGGGATGAGGCGAGGCGGCTTGTGGGGACTCGGCGGGTCGCATGATGTCGGATCCAGGAGCGGCCGTCAATCCATGAGGGGGCGGCCGGTCGGTCGGCCGCCGCGTGGTTGGTGCATTTCATGCACCCTACAGAACCGTGCATCTCTTGCACCCGACTTTGCCCTTGTCGGCCGGACTCGTCCGGCTAGAATGCGGCCCCTGGCCCGAGGATCGGGCCGGTGGTGCGCCCCGAGGAGGCCCCGGGCGATGGATCGCCGCGTCTTGATCCCGGTCGTCCTGCTCGGCGCGATCCTCCATGCCGTCGGCGTGGCCAGGTCGAGCCTCCCGGCGCAGGATGGGCTCAAATTCTTGAGGACTGCTCGCGACTTCCAGTCTCGGCCGTGGGCCGAGGTGGTCCGCTCCAGCGACCGGCACCCGCTCTATCCGGCGGCCGTGGCGATCGCCCAGCCGGCGATTCGCTCGATCCTGGGCGACGGCCCCGACTCCTGGCGGGTCGCCGGCCAGCTCGTCTCCGCCCTCGCCTCGCTGCTGATCCTGATCCCGCTTTTCGGCCTGAGCCGATCCCTGTTCGACGCCCCGGCCGCCGCGCTGGCGGCCTTGCTGTTCGTCCTCCTGCCGATCCCCGCGGCCGTGGGTCGCGACGTGCTGGCCGATTCGTCGGCCTTGCTTGGGTTCGCCTTCGCCCTTTGGCTCGGGATCAAGGCGATGGACTCGGGGCGGCTCCCGGTGGCGATCGGTTGCGGTCTGGCGGCGGGGCTGGGCTACCTGGCGAGGCCCGAGGTCGCCGTCCTGCCGATGGCCCTGGTGGTCGAGGCCACGGCCCGACGATTCGAAGGCCGGGCGGCCCGGCCGGGATCGTGGCGAGTGGGCGTCCCGGCCCTCGCGTTCCTGACGGTGGTGGGTTCTTACGCGATCGTGAAGGGGGAAGTCTCCGAGAAGCTCGCGCTGAGGCGGGTCGCGGCGATTCCTTCGAAGCACGATGCCCCGGCCGTGGCCCGGCCGCTCCCTCCGGGCCTGGATGACCCCCGGCTCGATTTTTCGGCGAAGGAGGAGTCGGACGACCCGGGCCGGATGAGCGTGCCGGCCGCCTCGCTCCGGTTCGCGGGCGGATGGGCCGAGGCGATGGGCTTCGCGCTCCTGCCGATGGCGATTTGGGGGGCCGTCCGCGTTCGCTCGGGCCCGGGCCGGCGGTTGATCGGGATCTACGTCGCGATCTTCGCGGCGGTGGCCGTCCGCCATGCCATGACGTTCGGCTACCTGTCCCCTCGTCACACGCTGTCGCTGGTCGTGGCGACGTTGCCGTTCGCCTCGGCCGGGATTCTCGACCTCGCAGGGGCGGTCCGCCGACGGCTGGGCGTCGAGGAGGCGGCGAACGGGCTCTGGGTCCGTCGAGGAGCCGCGATCCTGGCGATGATCGCCTTGGCGGTCGGCGTCCAGTTCCACCACGAGTCCCACCCGAGTCGATGGGGCCACTCGGAGGCGGGCCGGTGGCTGGGCGATCATGCGACGGTGGAACAATCGGTGCTCGATACCCGGGGCTGGGCGACGTTCGTTTCCGGCGTTCGAGGGCTGGATTACTGGCACGTCCGCCAGGCGTTGGCCGACCCGTCCCTGGCGTTTTTCGTCGTGGGTCAGGACGAGCTTGAGGCTTCAAGCCGCCGGGCCGAGACGCTCGCCGCGATCCTCGATTATGCCGCCGAACCCGTGGCCGAATTCCCGGGCCGGAAGGGCGGACGATCGGCGGCGGTCCGGGTGTATCGGTTCCATCGGCCGACCGACTGGCGGGGGATGCCCATCGGGCGGAGGACCGTCCCCTCGTTGGCGATCCGACCGAGCGGATCGGAGGCCGTGCGATGACCCGAGATCTCGGGACGATCCTGGGGAGGGCGAGGCGAGGGGTCCGCTGGGTCTGGCGGAATCCGACGTTCGCGCACGCCTTGCCCGAGGACCTCGATCGGACCGTCATGGACCTCCCCGCCACCGACCGCCTCCACGCCAAGCAGGGGCGATCGACGGCCCGGGTGCGGTTCGACTCGCCCGGCGGCCCCCTGAGCGTGTATCTGAAGCGTCATTATCGCCTGCCCGCCTGGAACCGCCTGGCGGCGTGGCTGAATCCCTCGGGGAAGCACACGCCGGCGGCCAGCGAGCTGGCGCACCTGGATCGCGCCGAAATCTCGGCGTGAGCGTGCCGGACGCCGTGGCGGCGGGCGAGGCGATCGGCCCTTGGGGACGGCTCACCAGCTTCCTGATGGTCGCCGAGCTCGTCGGCCGTCGCGAGCTGAACGAGGTCTTGCCGGGCCTGGCCGAGACGATGCCGCCGCGGGACTTCGCCCGGCTCAAGCGCGAGCTGGCCCGGGAGATGGCCGAGGTCGCCGCGAGGCTCCACCGGGCGAGCGTCTTCCACAAGGACCTCTACCTCTGCCACTTCTTCCTCGATGCGTCGCCCGACGCCCCGAGCGGCCGTCGGCTCACCCTGATCGACCTCCACCGATTGGCCGAGCACCGAGTCACGGGCTTCCGCTGGCGATGGAAGGACCTGGGGCAGTTGCTCTACTCGACGTTCGGCGTCTCGGGGATCGACGATCGCGACCGCCTCCGATTCTGGTCCCATTATCGAAGGCTCGCGGGCCTGCGATGCTCCCGATGGCAGGCGAGGCGGGTCGCGGCGAAGGCCGACCGCTATCGACGGCACAACTCCGGCGGCTGAGGAGGCACGCATGAGGCTGGCGTTGACGTTCCAGAGGGTCGATCCGTCGAAGGGCGGGGCCGAGACGTACGTGGCCGACCTCGCCCGGAGGCTCGTCGCCTCGGGGCATCGCGTCTCGCTCGTGGCCGACCGATGGGCCGCCGGCGCCCTGCCCGCCGAGGTGGAGACCGTCCGCGCCGAGGCCCGGGGGCGGACCCGATGGGGCCGCATCCTGGGTTTCGCCCGCGAGTCCGAGCGCGTCCTGAAGGCGTCGAATTATGATTGCACGATCGGCTTCATCAACACCTGGCACCAGGACATTTTGATCCCTCAGGGGGGCGTCCACCAGGGGAGCCTGCAGGCGAACGCCAGGCGGTTCCCTCCCGGGTGGCGGAGGGCGCTCTACGTCGCCGCGAAACGGGCCAATCCCAAGCTCTGGGGCCTCTATCGGCCGATCGAGGCCAGGCAGTACGACCCGGCCCGGGGGACTCGCATCGTGGCCGTGAGCCGGATGGTCCGCGAGCATCTCGAACGGTTCCACGGGGTCGCCCCGGACCGCGTCCGGGTGATCCCCAACGCGATCGACGCCGGGAGGCTCGCGGTGGCCGATCCCTCGGCGGCGAGGGCGGCGGTCCGCGCCCGCCTGGGCCTGGAGGAGACGGACCTCGCCGCCCTGTTCGTGGCCCACAACTTCCGGCTCAAGGGCCTGCCCGCGCTCCTGGAGGCCCTGGCGCGGAGGTCGGCCGCGAATCCCTCGGCGAGGCCGGTCCATTTGCTGGTCTGCGGAGGGGGGAAGGTCGAGCCGATGCGGAGGCTCGTCGATCGGCTCGGCCTGGGCGCCACGGTCCACCTCGTGGGCTTCGCGCCGGAGGTCCGCGACTACTTCCACGCCGCCGATTTCTTCGTGTTGCCGAGCTATTACGACCCCTGCTCGCTCGTCGTCTTCGAGGCGCTGGCGTGCGGCCTCCCGGTGATCACGACCCGGCGGAACGGCGCCGGAGAAATCATCACCGAGGGCCGCGAGGGGTTCGTGATCCCCGAGCCCGACGACCACCCCGCGATGATCGCCGCCCTGGAGCGAATGACCGACGACCCGGCGCGTCGGGCGATGTCCGAGGCCGCCGAGGAGCTCGGGCGGGCGCAGTCGTTCGACCTTCACGTGGCGCGTCTGCTGACGTATTGCCGGGACGTGGCCGAATGGAAGAGGACGAACCGACCCGGCCCCCGGATCGGCCGGAGGACGTTCGAGAGGACGGGAGTCTGAAGGTCTGTCCGGAACGGCGATTTTCGCGGCGGCGAGGCGGTCAGTAGGTCCGACTTCAATCGGGCCTAACCCAGGATTTCGGGAGTGGGCCCGACTGAAGTCGGACCTACTCATTCAACCGGCCGTTGGAGAGGTTCCCCGGATTGTCTCGGAGACGGGGCGGGCCACCCCGACGCGACTCTCGGCGAGCAAGGAGGCGAGATGCAAGCGATCGTCCTGGCGGGGGGCAAGGGCACGAGGCTCCGGCCGTTCACCCACGTCTTCCCCAAGCCGCTGATGCCCCTGGGGGACGACAACCCCATGCCGATCCTCGAAGTCGTCCTCCGGCAGCTCGCCCGGTTCGGCTTCGACGACGTGACCATCATCACCGGCTACCTGACCGAATATATCGAAACCTTCTGCAAGGACGGCCGCCGGTTCGGCACGAGGATCGGCTATCGTCGCGAGGTCACGCCGCTCGGCACCGCGGGCGGGCTCACCCTCGTCGATCGGCCGAAGGCGCCGGCGCTGGTGATCAACGGCGACATCCTGACCACGCTCGACTTCGGCGCCATGTACGACTTCCACCGGACCAGCGGCGCGTCGGCGACGATCGCGGCGTTCCCCCGGACGGTCCGGATCGATTTCGGCGTCCTGGACTTCGCCGGGGCGCCCCATGTCCTGTCGGGCTATCGCGAGAAGCCGGAGTTTTCTTTCGAAGTGAGCATGGGCGTCTACATCCTCGACCCGTCGGCCTGGGATTATCTCTCGCCGGGCGAGCCTATGCCGATGCCCGACCTCCTCGAGGCGATCCGGGGCGAGGGCAAGCCGGTCCACGCCTTCCGCCAGGATTGCGAGTGGCTGGACATCGGCCGCCACGACGATTACGCCGCCGCCAACGAGATCTTCCAGGCCCGCCGCAACGCCTTCCTCGGCGACGTCGAGCGCCCCCGGCTGAAGATCGGTTAGAATGACGGCGCTGACGGTCCCCGGGCGGCATGCTGACGTCCTCGTAGGAATGTCTCCGATTCGAGTCCGGCCGAAGGCATGCTGTCGAGGACGTATGCATGCCGCCCGGGGACCGAAAACCGGATGAATGCAGCATGATCTGCTCTGCAAAAAAACCCATAGAGAATGAGGAAACGAATAGGTCCGACTTCAGTCGGGCCTACGAAAAAGGGATTCCTGCAGGCCCGACCGAAGTCGGACCTACCCCTCTCGATACTTCGACGGGGTTTTCTGCAGAGCGAGCCTGATCCCCGTTTTTCGGCGCCTCGAATGCCCGTCCCTTCGCGGATTCCCGAGCCATGACCCCAACCGCCGCAGCCAGCCTCTCCCTGGTGATCGCCTACCTCGTCGGCTCGATCCCGTTCGCCTACGTGGTGGTGAAGGCGGCGAAGGGGATCGACGTGCGGACGGTCGGCTCGGGGAACGTGGGCGCGACCAACGCGGGCCGCGTCCTGGGGCGTCGGGGGTTCGTCCTGGTCTTCCTCCTCGACTTCTCCAAGGGGCTGGTGCCGACGGTCGCCCTCCCGCTCCTCGTGACGTGGGGGACGGGTCGGCCGGTGGCGGACCTGGGCGTCCTGATCGCCCTGGCGACGATCCTCGGCCACAATTTCCCGATCTATCTCGGCTTTCGAGGAGGAAAAGGCGTGGCGACGAGCCTCGGGGCCGTCTTCGGCCTGGACTGGGCGGCCAGCCTGGTGGCGACCCTGGCCTTCGGCGTGACCCTCCGCGCCAGCCGATACGTCTCGCTGTCGTCGATGGTCGGCGCCCTGGCGTTCGTGGTCGCGCATCTCGGCTGGGTGCTCGTCGTCGAGAGGAAGAACCCGTTCGACCGCGCCCACGCCGCGTTGAGCGGCCTCTCGCTGGTCCTTCTCGCGATGCTCCTCTTCCGTCACCGCGCGAACTGGGCGAGGATTCGCGATGGGACCGAGCCGAAGGTGTCGAGGACGAGGCGATCGGCGCCGTCGGGCAAGGCGGCGATCCTCGTCGTGGCCGCAATCGTCGCGGGGGGCTCGGCGCCCTGATGGTCCTTCGGATCGCGAGGGCCGCGACGCTCGATTGCGGGTCGTTCTCGCTGGTGGATCTCGGCCGGGTGAAGACGAGCCATCAGAGGGCCGACCGCGTGGCGTTCGCCGACTCCGGCCGGCTCCTCGCCGTGACGTGCCCCCGCTACGACCGGCTGATGATCTATCGAGTGACCGAGTCGCCGGCCCTGGAGCCGGCCCGCGACGTCGAGCTCGGCGGCCAGCCCGTGGCGGTTTGCGCGGCCCGCGATCGGTTCCTCGTGCTGACCCGGCCCACCGGCGACCTCCGCCACGTCCAGAAGGGTTCGATTCGCTCGATCGGCTTCGACGGGCGGCCCCTGGCGGCTCCCATCGAGGTCGGATTCTATCCCGATGACCTGGCGATCGGCCCCGACGGCCGGTTCGCCTTCGCGATCTGCTCGGGACGGGCCGAAGGGGAGCCGGACCGGCCGCTCCCGTCGTTCGCGACGGTCGATCTGGCCGAAGGGCGGGTCGTGGCGAGCGTCGAGTTCGGCGGTTCGAAGGATGATCCGTGGCGGGTCTCGCTCTCGACGACCGGGCAGGCCGCGGCGGTCACGCTTCGGGGTTCCGACGTGGTCGCGGCCGTCGATCTGAGCGACCCTCGGGCCCCTCGCCTGATCGGGCGGACCCCGCTCTCGGCTCGCGAGGTGCCGTATCCCTCGATCGACGGGCCAGACTGGCTGATGATGCCGGTGGCGAACGATCGCGAGGCGGTCCTGATGCCGTCACCGGGCACGGACGGGCCGTTCGATCCGGTCCGCGGCCTCGTCGTCTCCACGTTGCCCGACGATTCGGGCCTGGACGTGGTCGAGGTCGCCAGCGGAACAAAACTCGGCCGATTGCCGCTCCGAGGGACGGCCAACCTCGGGGAAGTCCGGCCGATGGGGATCGCCGGCTCGCCCGATCGCGGCTTGCTGGCCGTGGCCACGCGCTCGGGATCGGTCCACCTCGTGGCGATCCGAACGAAGGGGGCGCCGTCGCGATGATCCGGGCGGTGTTGTCGTCGGCCGGTCGGGTCGGTTAGGCTCGGGTCCGCGATCCGACGCCCTCCGCACCTCACGATCGGTCGTTCGGCATGGCCGCTCTCGACTCCTCGCCGCGATTCTGCCCCCGGTGCGTCCGGGCCCGGCCCGATGGTTCGATCCTCTGCGCCGAGTGCGGCGAGGCGCTCGTCGATCGGGGGTTCTGCGGGGTCTGCGATCGGTTCTGGAACCTGCGGATCGGCGACGCCTGCCCGAAGCATGAGGTCTCGCTGGACGACGGCCCGCCCCCGTCGCTGGCGGAACGTCTCGAAGGAGACTTCACCGACTGGGCCTCGGTGGCCGCGTACCCGCACCCGATGGCCGCCGAGGGCGCGAGGATTCGCCTGGAGGCCGAGGGCATCCCCACGTTCGTCGAAGGGGCGAGGATGGGCGAGCACGGCCTGTATCAACTCGCCACCGGGGGCGTCCGCCTCCAGGTCCCCCGAGACCTCGCCGCCGAAGCCCGAATCCTCCTGGCCCAGAGCTGGGCCCCGATCGACGACGATCCCGACGACCTCGACGACGCCTTCGAGGACCTCGCCCCCGAGCCCGGGGCGAGGCGCCGGGCGATCATGCGAGGACTGATCCTCGTCTTCCTGTTGCTGCCGCTGTTCTCTGCGTTCCTTGCCTGGCTCGGGGGGCGATGAAGGGCGGTCCGCCACGGCCGACCCCTCCGGTTCGCCAATTTCCGCCCCTCTCTGGGCAGCGGCCCAAAACCTGCTATCCTGGACGATCCCGGCCGCACCCGAGTTGCCGTCATCCAGGAAGGAGCCGTCGGCTCATGGCCGATATCGTGCTGATCAATCCCCGGTTCGAGGTCTCGTACTGGGGGATGGAGAACGCCCTGCCCTTGATGGGCAAGCGGGCCAACCTGCCCGTCGCGTGCCTCCCCTTGCTCGCCGCCCTCACGCCCGAGGGACATACCGTCACGTTGATCGATGAGAACGTCGAGGCGATCGACTTCGAGCGCTGCGCCGGGCGGACCTCGTCGGCGTGACCGGGATGAGCGTCCAGAGGTTCCGGATGCGCGAGATCCTCGCCGAGCTGAAGGAACGCGGGGTCTTCACCGTCGTCGGCGGCCCCCTGGTGACGGTCCAGGAAGACTACTTCGAGGGCCTGGCCGACGTCATCTTCATCGGCGAGGCGGAGGAGACCTGGCCCCGCTTCCTCGGGGAATGGTCCCAGGGGTTGCATCAGTATCGGTATGAGCAAGTCGACAAGACGGACATGTCCCTCGTCCCCACCCCGCGGTTCGACCTCCTGAAGATGAGGCACTACGCCTTCGGGTCGCTCCAGTTCTCCCGGGGCTGCCCGTTCCAGTGCGAGTTCTGCGACATCATCGTCACGTTCGGCCGGAAGCCCCGGATCAAGACCTCGGCCCAGATCCTCAAGGAGCTGGACGCGATCCTGGCGCAAAAGATGAAGATCGCATTCGTGGTCGATGACAACCTGATCGGCAACAAGAGGGCGATCAAGGAAGTCCTGAAGGACGTGATCGCCTGGCAGCAATCCACGGGATACCGGCTCACCCTGTTCACCGAGGCGTCGATCGACCTGGCCGACGACCCCGAGCTGATGGATTTGATGGTCGATGCGAACATCGTGGGCGTCTTCATCGGGATCGAGAGCCCCAACGAGGAATCGCTCCGGGAGACGAAGAAGTTCCAGAACGTCCGCCAGGGCGGCACGCTCGTCGAGAAGGTCCGCCGGATCCAGGACGCCGGGATGGAAGTCTGGTGCGGGATGATCATCGGCTTCGACAACGACGACGGCTCGATCTTCGAGGCCCAGAAGCAATTCCTGAGGGATTCGCGGATCGCGCTGTCCATGACCGGCATGCTCTACGCGATCCCCAAGACGCCTCTTCACGCCCGGCTCGCCGAGGAAGGGCGGCTGGACTTCGCCGACGTCCCCGAGTTCGGCACGAACGTGATCCCCTTGAAGATCGGCCGGGAGGAGCTTCGCGAGGGATATATCGACGTGATGAATAGCCTCTACGAGCCCGACGCCTTCTTCGAACGGCTCGAAGACCTGTTCCTCGACGGCAACCTCCTCGTCGGCCGAGGGCGGGCCCGGTGGTGGAAGAGCCACCGATGGGCGCAGGTCAAGACCGAAGGCATGTGGCTCGGCCAGGCCATCGGGCTGTTCTACCGCCTGATGACGATGGTCCCGGAGGCGTCGCTCCGTCGCGAGTACCGCAAGAGGCTCTGGAGGCTCCTCAAGAAGAGGCAGAACCCCGGGGTCGTCCTCCTCTACGTGATCCACATGGCCCAGCACTACCACGCCCACTCGATGGCCCGCGGGATGGTCTCGGGCCGGTCGCCGGTCTACAACTCGTGGTGATCGGCCCGGACGATTGACCGGGGAGCCGGGACCGCCGATGATGGATGCCATCGCCCTATCATGGACTCCTGGAGATCGGCGATGTTCGGGCTGATCCTCGCCGTGTTGCTTTCGGATGCACCCACTCCCTCGGCCATCCTGGACGAATATCGCGCGGCCGACCTCCACGCCGGCGCCTCGGCCGGAGACCGCGTGATCCTGGCCCTCTGGTGCGAGGAGCACGGGCTGCCCGCCGGACGTCGCGAGCAGTTGGAAAAGGCCCTGGCCATCGACCCCGACGACCGGGCCGCCCGGGGGCTCCTGGGGTTCGTCCGCGACGGCGACCGCTGGGTCTCCCGGGACGAGGCGGGCGAGAAACTCCGATCCGACTCGTCTCTGGCGAAGGCCCTGGCGGATTACAACACCTTCCGCGACGGCGCCCGGGGCACCGTGGCCGACCAGTGGCGGCTGGCGCTCTGGTGCGAGGCGAACGGATTGCCCGCCGAGGCGCTCGCCCACTTCACGGTGGTCACCCGGCTCGACCCGGAGCATGCCGGCGCGTGGAGACGGCTCGGGTGCCGGAAGGTCCGCGGCCGGTGGATGAACGAGGATCAGATCGCCGCCGAGAAGGCCGAGAAGACCACCCAGGCCGCCGCCGACCGGCGATGGAACCCCTGGCTGGTCCAGTGGGACCGCTGGCTCTCCCGGGGAGGCGCCACGAAGGAAGCCACCCGGGCGCTCGACCCGGTGGACGACCCCCGAGCCGTCCCGTCGATCCGCCGGGTCTTCGGCCAGGGGGCTTCGTGGGAGCAGGCGTGGGCCGTCCGCCTGTTCGGGCACGTCAAGGCCCCGGCGGCCTCCCAGGAGCTCGCGGCCCTCGCCGTGGAAAGCCGGAGCGAGCGGGTCCGGGACTCGGCCCTCGTCCGGCTCGACGGCCGCGACCCCCGCGAGTTCGTCGGCCTCCTGATCAACCGGCTCCGCGACCCGATCCGCGTCCAGACCGGCCCCCCGCGAGGCCCGGACGGCCTGGTCAGCCTCGTGATCGAGACCCGAACGGCGATCGTCGAACGGGATTACGAAATCCCACCCCCCCTTCGGCCCATGTACGGCGCGGCCTCGGCGGGCGGTCGGCTCCAGGTCGACCAGGACGCCCTCCTCCGCCAGAAGAGGGAAGACCGGCTCGCCGCCCGCCAGAAGATCGCCCGCGACCTGGCCGATCTCGAAGCCCGGAACGCCGAGATCGTCGAGTCGAATCGGAGGGTCGTCCGCGTCCTGGCCCAGGCGACCGGCCGCGACCTCGGGCCCGATCGGGAGACGTGGGCGAGGTCGTGGTCGAACGACCTGGGATATTCTTATGAATCGCCCCAGCTCCAGCCCAGGCCGACGATCGTGACCACGGTCCAGGCGGTGGCCGCACGCCCCGTGCCGATGGTCGCCATGATGCCCCCCTCGCCGATCGCCCGCCACCGGAGCTGTTTCGCCGCCGGAACGCCCGTCCACACCCGCAACGGAGCTCGGCCGATCGAGGACTTGAAGATCGGCGACGAGGTGCTCAGCCAGAATACCACGACCGGCGAGGTCGCCTTCCGACCGATCGTCGTGACCTTCCACAACCCGCCGACGAGTACCCTCCGCCTGGTCCTGGACGGCGAATCGATCACCACCACCGGCGTTCATCGCGTCTGGAAGGCCGGTCAGGGCTGGACGATGGCCCGGGACCTGAAACCCGGCGACCCGATCCGCCTGATCGACGGCCGAGGCCGAGTGGCGGACGTCGTCCCGGACGACGTCCAGCCCGTCTTCAACCTGGAAGTCGCCGGCAATTCCGACTTCTTCGTCGGGAAGTCCGGCGTGCTGGTCCACGACAACACGCTCGTGGCTCCGATCGCTCGCCCGTTCGATTCGGCGGCTTCGCGGATCGGAGATTGAACCGCCAAGACGCCAAGTCCGCCAAGGAAGACGCAGAGAAGAAAAGATCATGAATTAATAAATTCATAAATTTACAAATTTTTGATTTTTCTCCTTTTCTCTCCTCTTCTCCTCGCCTCTCTTCTCCTCTCCTCTCTTCTCTTCCCCGCGTCTTCCTTGGCGAACTTGGCGTCTTGGCGGTTCAATCTCCGGGTTCGGCCCTCTTGGTCACGGCCAGGAGGAACGTGGGGTTGACGGCCTGGAACCGGACCCGTTCCATCTGCTCGATCCCCCGGCAGACGGCGATATTCCACAGCGCGACCTCGCCCGCGAGTTCCTTCAAGGTCTTGTGGGCCGAGGCGAGGCTGTCGATCGCCGTGACGTTCACGGCCAATCGGCCTCCGGGCGCGAGCCGGTGATACGCGGCGATCAGGACGGGCTCGACCTGACGCCCGGTCCCGCCGACGAACACGGCGTCGGGCTCGGGCAGGTCGGCGAGGGCCTCGGGGGCGCGGCCCGGGACGGCCTTCACGTTCGGCACGCCGAACGATTCGGTGTTGGCGGCGATCAGGGCGAGGTCGCCCGGGTCGGGTTCGATCGCATAGACCGTCCCCTGGCTGGCCAGCTGCGCCGCCTCGATCGAGACCGAGCCGCAGCCGGCGCCGATGTCCCAGACGATGCTGGTGGGCCTCACATCCAGTTGCGCCAGGGCGATGCAGCGCACCTCGGCCTGGGTGATGAGCTCGCGTTTCGGCTGGCTCTGGGCGAAGACTTCATCCGGGTTGCCGAACAGGCGATAACGGCTCTTGACGGCCGCGCGGTCCGGCCGGTTCGGCTTGCGGACGAGGATCAGGACGTTCAGCGGGTCGAATTCCATCTCGGCGAGGTCGGCGAGCTCGGCCTGCGTGACCCGTTCGTCGGGCTGGCCGAGGTGCTCGCAGACGTAAGCCCGGAAATAGTCGATCCCCTGCCCCAGCAGGGCCCTTGCCAGACGGCTCGGCGGCTGGTCGTCGCTCGAAAACAGGCCGACTTTTTCGGCCGTGCGGATCCGGTCGATCACGGCCTCGATCGGGCGGCCGGCGAGGCTGGTCAGATACGCGTCTTCCCAGCTCTCCTTCACGCGGGCGAAGGCGAGCTGCATGCTGGAGACGTGGGGGACGACTTCGAAATGGTCCTTGCCCAGCCGATCGCCCAGGTAGCGGGCCACGCCATAAAACAACGGGTCGCCGTAATTAACCAGGACCGGCCGGCGACTGGATTCGAGGGCCTCGCGGACCTGCTTGAGGGCGGCGGTCATGTCCGGTTCGAGCGCGACTTTCCGCGCGGGTACGTCGTCCAGGAGCCGCAACGAGGCTTCGGCGCCGAGGACCAAGTCCGCCTCGCGGACGATCCTCCGGGCCGCCTCGGTCAGGCCGTTCAGCCCATCATCGCCGATCCCCACGATCACCAATTTCGCCCGATCGCCCACGGTCGTCTCGCCCCGGGTGGAGAGGTCTGGAAGGGAACGGCCAGTATACGGCGGGGGCCTCCGGCGATCACCCCCGGCGCGTCGGTTTATGATAGTCTGGCATCAGATCCGGCAGGAGGAGCCCGACCGATCATGATCACGGTTCGCCGGCGGTCGACGTTCTGGGGAAGTTGCGACGTCCTCGCGTTCGGGGTGGTGCTCCTTTTCGCCCTCGCGTTCCTCAGCCCCTGCCACGACCCCGGATGCCGCCTGCGTCGCGCCTGGGTCGGCGACATGGCGGGGAGGGTGGCTCAGGAGAAGGCCCAACTGCGTCGGGCCCTCCGGGAAGGCTCGTGGCGCGAAGCCCGGCTGAGGGCCGCCGAGGTGCGTCGCCTCGAAGGCCGCCCGGAAATCCTCCGGAGAAGCGAGGCCGACGCCCGCCGCCTCTGCCGATCGACCCGGCTGCCGGATTTCCAGGGCCTTTGCTTCTGGCGGGTCTGGTGCGAGTGAACGGAGCCCCGAGGAAGGCTCCGCTCATCAACTGCTCGCGCTGCGATACGACCTCAGCGCCCTCTGGAAGAACTTCCGGCCGCACCAGGTCATCACGGCCGTTGCCGCCAGGGTGAACGCGACCATCCGCCAGTCCAGGGCCTTGACCATCACCTGCGCCGGGACGTTCGCCACCAGGAGGATCGGCACGACGTAGGTGAAGAACCGGCCCGCCGGCTCGGCCCACGTCCCCGTGAAGATCTCCTTGGGATACCTCGCCAGGCTGGAGAACAGCCACCACATCTCCATCAGCCCCTGGTTGCGGACCATCCAGACCGACAGCGACGTCAGCATCAACATGAAGCTGTACGCGATCAGGACCCCGCAGGTGAACATCGCGAAGAACGCCGCGATTCGGACCGGGTCGAAGTGCCAGGGCATCTGCGTGAGCGCCAGGACCATCACGACGGCACCCATCAAGACGTTCGGCGCCGTGGACCAATCGATCCGCCTCATCGAGATCAGGAATTGCTCGTCGATCGGCCGGAGGAGGAGGAAATCGAGGTCCCCGGTGCGGATCAGCTCGGCGAAGCCGTCGCAATTCTCCAGGAAGAGCGTCTCGATTATCCCGTTCAGGGCGAAGTAGCAGCCGACGAAGAACAGGTATTGCGGCTCGTCCCAGCCGGCGATCGTCGAGGTCCGCCCGAAGACGGTCCGGTAGAACGCCAGCAAGATCCCGAGCCAGATGACCTCCACCGAGACCTTGGCGAGGAAGTTCCCCCGGAAGGCGAGCTCGCGGGCCAGGGTGTATCGGCCCATCGCCCCGAGGAGCCGGACGTAGCGGATCGTCGCACTCATCTCGATCGGCCCTCAGCCCCCGAAGGCGCTATATTGCTTCAGGCCCCGGCGGTACAGCCACCGGGCCAGGACCACGAAGAACACCGCCCAGGCGGCCTCCTTGAGCAGCTCCTCGACCAGGGCCGCCCCCCGGATCTTCCCCAGGAACACGGCCGCCGGGAAGTACGCCATGTACTGGAACGGCAACCATCGGAGGATCGTGGACCACGGCCGAGGCAGGAGGTCCAGCGGGAACATGTGCCCCGACACGAAGAAATTCACCGTCATGACGATGTACAGGATCGACGTGACTTCCAAAAACCAGAAGCCCACCATGCCGACGCTCGCCTCGAAGAAGAACCCGACGACGAACGCCATCAGCAAGGACGCCGAGAACGCCAGCCAGGTCGTCACGTCGGTCGGCACGTGGCCGACGAAGTATCTTCGGCAGATGAGGAACAAAACCGCGTACGGCACGAACGACGAGATGATATACGTGATCTTGTGGGCGATCCGGTACGACACGAGATAGGCGACCATGTCCACCGGCTGGAGCAGATATTTCTTGATCGAGCCCCTCGCGGATGTCCCGGGCGATCCCTCCGGCGAGGCCCGGCATGCTGGAGAACATCCGGCTGATGTTCACCAGCAGGAGGTAGGCGATCATCTCGTCGAAGGTGAAGCCCGAGAGCCTCTTCTGGCCCGAGGCCGAGACCGAATCGGCCCGGGAGGAGGCGTAGATCGCCTGCCAGAGCAGGATGGTCGTGAGGATGGGAAGGAACCGGAGGAACGTGCTGAAGAGGAAGTCGGCGCGATAGGTCATCCGCTCGACGAGCGACGCGCGGAGGATCTTGGCGTACTTGCGGACGATCGTCGCGGTCGAGGGCCGGAACGCCGGCGCGACGGTTTCGGGGGTGAGGACGGCTTCAGGCGGCATCGTGGGCGTCCTTCCCCTCCTGGAAAACCCGGGCGATCACCCCTTCGAGCGGGGGGTCCTGCACCGAGACATCGGTCACGGAATGGGCGTCGAGGATGGCGCCCAGGGCCTCGGCGATCCGGTCGCGATCGACCTTCAGGTCGGCCGTGAAGCCGTCCTGGCGGGTGACCTCGCCGAACCGTTCGAGGCCCTCCGGCACGCCGTCGGCGAACTCCAGTTTCACGAGCTTCGCGTCCCCGAACCGCTCGGTCAGGCCGGAGAGCTCGCCGTCATACACGAGCTTGCCGTGGGTGATCACCAGGACTCGCTGGCACAGGGCCTCCACGTCCCTCATGTAGTGGCTCGTCAGGAGCATCGTGACGCCCCGGCGGGCGTGGTACTCCTTCAGGCACTTCTGGATGGCCACCTGGGCGACGACATCGAGGCCGATCGTCGGTTCGTCCAGGAGCAACAGGCTCGGCTGGTGGAGGAGGGCCGCGATCAGCTCCATCTTCATCCGCTCGCCGAGCGAGAGCTCGCGGACGGCCTGCTTCGTCAGCTTCTCGACGCCGAGGAGCTCGGTGAGCTCGGTGAGCGTCCTGTTGAAGTCGGCGGCGGGGAGCGAATAGATCTCCCGGTGGAGCTGGAAGCTGTCGGCGGCGGGAAGGTCCCACCACAACTGGTTCTTCTGGCCCATCACCAGGGCGAACTGGCGGCGGAAGGCGTCGCGACGCTCCCACGGGACGAATCCGAGCACCTGGGCCGAGCCGGAGGTCGGATAGATCAGGCCGGAGAGCATCTTGAGCGTGGTCGTCTTCCCCGCGCCATTGGGGCCGAGGAACGCGACCATCTCCCCGGGCTCGATCGAGAACGTGACGCCATCGACGGCCTTCACGGTTTTGTAATCGCGCTTGTAGAGCCCTCGCAGCGCGCCGAGGAGTCCTTCCTTCTTCTGGAAGACCCGGTACGTCTTGGAGAGTCCCTCGGCCTCGATGATCGGCATGCCCGTCTGGCACTCCTGGGGCTGTCGCGAATCGGCGTCGATCCGGGCGTCCGGTCCCGAGAACGCCCCTATTGTATCCCGGCCCCCTCGAAATCAAGCGAGAAGCGACCAGTCTACTCCGGACCCCCGGGTTTCGGCTAGGATGGGACGCGAGAGGAAGGAGGCCCGCCATGAGCACGGTTGGACGAACGAAATCCGATGCAGCCCCGGCGTGGACGGGTGCCCCGGAGGCCGTCCCGTCTCCGATGGAAGGGGATTGGGCGGCACGCGTCGCCGAGGTCCATCGGGCGCTCGACCAGATCGATCGCATCGCCGATGCGACGGATTCGGACGAGTTGTGGGCCAATTTCGAAAAGCAAATCGACGACGAAAGGCGAAGCCTTGGGATGAGGACGCGCTTCGAGCGGAAGGTGTGAAGGATGGCGGATTTTGTGGTCCTGGACTCAGGTCCCCGGGCTCCGCGAGCAAGCCGGCCGGCAAGGCGGACGCGGACCGATGCCGAGCCTGGATTCGCCGACTGACCGACGCTGGCCGACGCGTCGTGATCCCGGAGATCGCCGATAACGAAGTCCGTCGAGAATTGCCCCGACTCGGCGCAACCGCGGGGATCGAGCGGCTCAACCGGCTCCAAGAGGCCCTGATCTACCGTCCGATCACGACCGAGGCCATGCGGCTGGCCGCCCGACTCTGGGCCCAGGCCCGCCGGGCCGGCAAGCCCACCTCCGACCCCCACGCCCTCGACGCCGACGTGATCCTCGCCGCCCAGGCTCAACTGCTGAGCGGCCCGGGGGATTCGGCGGTGGTCGCCACGACGAACCCCGGGCATCTCGGCCGGTTCATCGACGCGAGGGATTGGCCGACGATCGCCTGAGCCATTTCCGGCTTGCCAGGCCGAGCGCGGCGGACCCGATCACGGCGAGGGTCGTCGGCTCGGGCACCGGGGCCGGTTCGGGGAGGTTGTTGGGCGTCAGAAGGAGAGTGGCGTAGTCGCCGTCGCGGTCGAAGCCGCTCCCCAGGATCTGGCCCTCCGCGTTGATCCGGAGGGCCGAGAAGATCGTCCATCCGGAATTCGGCGGGAGCAGGTCGTTGAGGTCGATCATCGTCCCGTCGCGGAAGAGGAAGCCGTGCTGGACGCCCGAGGCGGTCTGGGACCAGCCGACGACCTCCCCGGCCGCGTTGATCCCGGCCCCGGTGCTGTTCCCTCCTCCGAGGGTGCCGAGGTCCTTCATCGCCCCGCCCGTCATCAAGAAGGCGTGAGACGTCCCGTCGGCCAGGGCCGCCGTGCCGACGATCTGGCCGGCGTCGTTGATCTGAGAGGCGGAGCTGGAATCGCCGCCGAGGGTTCCCAGGGCTCGGAGCGTCCCGTGGTCGTACACGAACCCAAGGGAACGGCCAACCGGTCCGTTTGGGACCGTCGCCTGATAGGCGGTGCCGACGACCTGGCCGTAGTCATTCAGCCCGTTGGCCGTGCTTTCCTGAAATCCGGGGAGAGTCCCGAGCGGTTGGAGTGAGCCTCCGCTCCAAAGGAAGGCATGCTCGGGGAAGTTCGGGATCGAGCTGGAGTCGAAAGGGCCGACGGAAATGCCCGCGACGGCCCCACTCGCGTTGATCGCGGTGGCGAACGCCCAATGATCTCCGGGCAACGTGCCGAGATCGGTCACCTGCCCATGGGAGAAGATGGCTGCCGAACCGGAACCGTTGGGCTGGTCCACTCCTCCGGCGACCTGGCCCGCATCATCGATTGAGGAGGGGTCAAAGACCTGGTTCTCGGCGAGTGTCCTCACTCCAGGATCCGGCCCGTAACCGCTATAGAGCGCGAAACCCGGTTGGAGGAGGCTCGTCTGGCCGACCAGCTGGCCCGCGTTGTTCAGTCCGACATAATCGGCGTCCGGGACGCTGTTCGAACCTCCTCCCAGGTTCGTAATCCGATACGAGGCATCGGCCCTCGCCGAGCGATTCCCGAGGAGGAGAAGCATGGCCGCGGCAAGGGCGAGGCGCGGCCGGGTTCGGAGATGGGGCGTCATGCCGGACCCTCCTGGGGTCGATCGTGGTGCCGTCCGGCTCCGGGGCGGTTGGCCCCTTGAGGCGGGACGATCGCAGACTCCTTCTTGCGTGTCAATGCGATCTCGCGAGGGTCGGTGGGGAAGATTTCCCACAAGGTCTTTGACCGAAGGGCCGAATGCCTTATAGTCCGTTCGATCGGCCCGGGGCGGGTCGAGAGGGCCTGGGTCGGGAGCGGGCATGGCCGAGGCGATCGAAACCGAGCTGGACTTCGTCGCCGTGGGGCCCACCCCGATGACGTCGAGATCGCGTGCGGCGGGACGCTCGCCAGCCTTTCGCGGAAAGGGTACAAGGTCGGCATCGTCGATCTGACCGACGGCGAGCCGACCCCGCTTTCCCCCGGACCCGACGTGAGGATGGAAGAGGCCCGGCTCGCCGCCGAGATCCTCGGCGTCCACGTTCGGATCAACCTGAACCTCCCGAACCGTCGCCTGTTCGATTCGTTCGAGGCCCGCGTGGCCCTGGCAAAAGTCTTCCGGAAGCATCGGCCGAAGGTCGTCGTGGGCTTCGGCGGCAAGACCGTGATGGCGTCGCCCGACCATTATCAGGCCATGCTGATCACCGACGCCGCCGTCTTCTACAGCCGTTTGACGAAGTGGGACGAGCATTTCGACGGCCTTCCGGTCCATACCGTCGTCAATCAATTGAGCTTCCCGATCGGCCTCCACGGGCTCGACTTGCCCGAGTCGTCCGGTTATCTCGTAGCGGACATCGGCGCGACCCTGGGAGCGAAATTGGAGGCGATCCGGGCCTACCGGACCCAATTCCCGGAGGCCAAGTCCCGGGTGTTCTCGGCCGTGGAGTCCATGAATCGCTACCACGGGCTGACGGCCGGCTTCGAGGCGGGCGAATTGTTCCTGACGTATCGCTCGGTGGGCGTCGAAGACCTGATGCACTGGGCCAGCCCGCGGCACTCTCGGCCGTGAGGGCCGGCGTGACGGGTTGGGGATTTTCGAGAGTTTGAGGAAACCTCCGGGGAGATGATTCCCTTGACCGATCGGCCCCGATAGACTTCATGGGAGACGAGAGGCCGCCCCCCGGGCGCCCGGATCGCCCCCGACGATGACCCTGGCCCCTTTCGACGCGGAAATGGCGGCCTGGCCCTCCCGGCGAGGCGACGGCCCGGACCGGCCCCGGCCCTCGATGAAGAAAAGGCGAACGAGGTGACTTGGCAATCCTGGCTCCGCAACCTGTTGCGACCTCGGCCCCCGGCCCCGAGAGAGTCCCCGCGGAGGGTCGATCCCGACTCGACCCAGGACTTCCTCCCGTCGGGCATGCCGCCGTCCCCCCCGTCGATGACGGCGACCGCCACTGAGGGGGAGGGCAACGGACGCCCCCGGCTCCGCGTCGGCGTGGTCTCGACGACCGGCAACGTCCGCGAGCATAACGAG
Source organism: uncultured Planctomycetota bacterium (assembly GCA_963737655.1). Lineage (GTDB taxonomy): Bacteria > Planctomycetota > Planctomycetia > Isosphaerales > Isosphaeraceae > JAQGHR01. Next base: position 2,816,126 of record CAVTTN010000002.1, read on the forward strand.
GACAACTTCTACGTCCCCGGTCGGGCCTCGCTCAACAACACCCCGATCGTGACCACCGGAGGAACCGGTCGGAAGGACGACAGCTTCTCCTCCGCCCGGACGGCCGAGTTCAGTGGCCCGGCCACCGCCGATTTCTCCGCGATGCCCAACGGCGCCCCGGAAAACCTCTTCATCGTGGCCGACGGCATGGGCGGCCAGCTCGCCGGGGAGAAAGCCAGCCAGCTCGCCGTCGAGGTCATCCCGCTGGAGGTCGCCCGTCGGCTCCCCAAGGAGGCGGACGACAAGGCCATCCAGCGGGCCCTGAGGGACGCCGTGGCCAAGGCCAATGAGGAAATCCTCGCCCTCTCGCACCTCGGCACCGAGTTCGCCAACATGGGGACGACCGTCGTCCTCGCGCAGTTCCTGGAGGATCGCGCCTTCGTCGCCGGGATCGGCGATAGCCGGGCCTATCGGCTCCGGGGTGGCAAGCTCGATCAGTTGACCCGGGACCACTCGCTGGCCAACGCCCTGGGCGAGGCCGGGACGATCCGGCCCGAGGAGGTCGAAACTCACAAGTTCAAGCATGTCCTGTACTTGTACCTCGGAAGCAAGGACGCCCGCGACGGCCCAGAGGACGTCCGGGTGGTGGACGTGAAGCCGGGCGATCACTTCCTCCTGGCGTCCGATGGGTTGATGGGCGTGGTCCGCGACGAGATGATCGCGGCCATCCTGGAAGAGCACGAGGACCCGCAGAACGCCGCCCAGGCCCTGGTCAACCGGGCCCTGGAGTTGCGGTCGAAAGATAACATCACCGCCGTGGTGATCCAGGTCTGCTGATCGAGCCTCGGGGGATCGAGGGGGCGGGCCAGGGGCCCGGATCGGGGTCGGGCATGGCCGGGCTTGACGACTTCGTGGCCGACGTCGCCCGCAGCGGCCTGGTCCCTCGGCCGAAGCTGGACGAGGCCCGGCTCCGGCTCGGCGACGTCCCGCCCGAGGAAGCCCCCAACAGGCTCGCCCAGCTCCTGATCGCCCAGGGGGCCTTGACGTCCTACCAGGCCCGCAAGGTCCTCGCCGGGGTCACCAAGGGCTTCTTCCTCGGCGAATACCGCATCCTCCGCCGGTTGGGACAGGGTGGGATGGGCAAGGTTTACCTCGCCCAGGACCCCCAGGGCTTCAAGGTCGCCATCAAGGTCCTCCCGCCGAACAAGTCGGGCGAGGGGACGCAAACGCTCAAGAGGTTCCGCCGCGAGATGGTCCTCTCACAGAGGGTCCGGCACCCCAACATCGCCCGGACCATCGAGGTTGGCGAGGAGAAGGGCGTCTACTTCATGATCATGGAGTACGTCCCCGGCGATAGCCTCTACAACCTCATCAAGGGAGACAAAGGCGGCCCGTGGAGCGTCCCCGACGCCGCGCGGTACTTCCTCAAGGCGCTCGACGGCCTGAACGCCGCCCACGATGCCGGGCTGATCCACCGCGACATCAAACCCTCCAACCTGATGGTCACGCCCGAGGGCGAGCCAAAAATCCTGGACCTCGGCCTGGCCCGGTCCTCGACCTCCGACGAGGATACCCCGCTGACCCGGCCCAATACCGTGATCGGCACCCTCGACTACGCCAGCCCCGAGCAGCTCTCCAACGCCTCCTCGGCCGACCGCCGGAGCGACCTCTATAGCCTGGGATGTACCCTGTACTTCACGCTCTCGGGCCGCCCCCCGTTCGAGGGAGGCGACGTCGTCAACAAGATTTACAAGCAGAGGATGGAAGATCCTCCCCCTTTGGAAAGAATTACCCGAGGGGTGCCGGCGGCATTCGCCGCGATCGTCAAGAAATTGATGGCGAAGGAACCGAACGATCGCTACCAGACCGGCGCGGAGCTCCAGGCGGACCTGGCCCGATGGGCCGACCCGAGGCTCGTGGATTCCTCGCTGGGAGCCGAGGCCGATTTCTCCCGATCGTTCCGGCCTCCGCCTCCCGAACTCGCCGAGGATGACTTACGGCTCCTCCCCGACCCGAACCCGTCTCGGGACGCGGGTCTGCGCTTCGCGACCTGGGAGAGGCCGAACCCGGGGGGCCGCCGCGACGGTCCCTGCCCCCGGCGGCGAAGCCGGCCGTCCTGATCCCGGGGCCGTCCGCCCCGCCGCCCGATCCGCCGGTCGCCGGAGGGGGCCGGTCCGAGGATTCGTCGTGGCTGTTGCCGTTCATCGTGGTCGTCTGCCTGATCGGGGCGCTGGTCATCGTGCTCGCCTCGGCTCTCATGAGATGAGGCTTGGCCCGATCTTTGCACAAGGAGGGGGCATGCCCGGAAACGACGCCATTTCAGGGCGAAGACCCGATGGATGCTAGACGAATGGCCCCTCTCGTAGGCAATGACGCCGAGAAAGCCCGCACGACGGCGAGGCTCACGGATGATGTGGTCGAAATCGGTCTCCTCCTCCCGGCCCACCGGGTCGAGGCCCTCCTCACCCTCTCGCGACAGACCCGGCAGAGCGTCGGTCAGATCCTCAGGGGCCTGATCGACCAGGCGATCCCGCTGGCCGACTGCTGACCGAGGTGACCTTCGTCGCGGATGGCTCAGGAGCCAGAACCTTGGGTGGGGCCTCCGCGACGGGGATGGGGCGGAATATCGCGAGAAACAGGGCCAGGGTCATCCCCGCGATCGACGAGGGGACCAGGAAGATCCAGCCCCACGAGCCGTTCAGGTCGTTCATGACCTCTCCGGCGAGGAGACCGCCGATCAGGGCCCCAGGCCCGAAGTCGTCATGACCCAGAGACTTTGCGCCCGGCGCGATGGTCCGGAGGGGCCTGCGCATCGACGAACATCGGCGCCGCCACGTGGAAGAACGCGATGGCAAGGCCGTTGATCGGGATGGTCAGCAAGGCCACGACCAGCCCCGGCCTCGTCGCGAACAGGGCGTGATAGAGGGCCCACGAAGCGATGCCAGCCGCCATCGTGCAGCGGCCTCCGAATCGCTTGAGGACGCGGGGCAAGGCAATCAGTGCCACGATTTCGGGCAGTTGACCCAGGGTCATCGCCCAGGCGATTTGTCCCGGAGGCAGCTTGATCGACCGGAGGTAGGCGGGGACCGCTTGATAGACGAATGGGGTCGTCATGCTCACGCCGAACGCCGCCGCGAAGGCGACGGCCACGCCCGGTCGGCGAAGGAGGGCGCGGGCCTCGGCCAGACCGATCCTCTGGCCCATCGCGAGCGGCGGGGTGTCGGGCAGGCGGAGGCTGGTCAGGGCCATCATCAGCGAGAGGGCCGAGGCGATCCAGAACGCCTCGGGAATGCCCCGGGACGCCTCTCCTGGGCCGGTCGCCGCCAGGGTGGCCGAGACCAGCCATCCCGCGGCCATCCAACCGACGGTGCCCCAGAGCCGGACCGCGCCGAACTCCTCGGCCGGTCGCGATAAGTTCCTCATCGCCACGGTGTTGCACAGCCCCAGGTACGGGGCCACGATCAGCCAGTAGGCGAGGAACAGCGGGAAGAGGGTCGCGAACGACTTCACCATCCCCGATCCGGCGACCGCGAGCAATCCGGTGCCGACTCCGTAGATCAGCGCCAGGAGCTTCTGGGCGGAGACTTTTCGGTCGGCGACCTGGCCGGCCCAGGGCGGAGTGACGAGCGCGGCGACGGCCAGGGTCGCGAAGATCCCGCCCCGGCCTCGACCGGAGATCCCCAGGTCATCGAGATGGACGGCCAGGATCGGCCACCATGCACCCTGGACAGCATAGCCCAGGGCCATCATCAGGCCGAGACGCCCCTTGGTCCCCAACGCCGCCTCCTGCCGTCGGGGACCAGCCCGCTCCGAGGTCGGCCTTTGACCTCTCGCGATCCGCGGTCAGCCATCCGCTCGCGCTCTGCGGACCGCCGAGGATGGACCGCTCCGAGCTCAATCAGATGGGATACAGGTTCTTCAGCTCGGCGCGGGCCTTGGCGCTGCCCTTGGACGCCTTGATGAGCGGGAAAGTTTTCATCGTGCCATCGACTTCGAGCTTGAGGATGCCCGAGCGGATCACGGAGGTCGCCACGCGGACGTACCGGGTGGTGCCGTTGGGCAACCACACGTGAATCCTCTGGAGGTTTGGCTCGAAGGTTCGGCGGCTGATGCCGGTGGTCTTCTTGCCGACGCCTCCGAGGTACTTGGCCTTACCTCGGGTCGTGATGTGATTGCCGAACGACGTTTTCTTGCCGCTGACTTCGCACTTCTTGCCCATCGCGGACCGTCCCTTCCCTCTGTCTGTCGGCCTGACTTGCGGTTTGAAGGCGATCGGCCGGACCGAGCCGGCCGGATCACGTCACTTCTTCGGCTTCTCGGCCCCGGCCAGCGGGTTGTGCGGCTTGGACCTCTGGACGTTGCCGCATTCCTCGACCAGGTCGCAGACCTTGTGCGGAGGGATGGCGATCTTGCATTGCGGGCAGGTGTTCAATGCGGGCGCGACCAGAAAGTCGTGGCTCCGACGCATTCCCTGCCGAGAAGGAGACTTCCGCCGTTTCGGTACACCCACGACACACGCTCCCGCGACTCGCCGGACCTGGAGGCTGACGTCGAAAAGGTCTTAGCTTAGCGACGTCCGGCCCGGTCCCGCAAGGCCAGTCCTCGCCGATCACGCATCCGGCCCACGCTCCAGGACGGCGAACAGGTCGCGAAGGGGAAGCGTGAAGCCCGGGAGGACGTCGCCGCCGTCCAGGGTGCCAGCTTCTCCAATCTCCACGAACCGCGACGGGGAGGTGTAGGCCCGAGCTTTTTTCTTCCGGCGGTCGATCGTCCAGACCAGGCGAGTCCCGGCATCGAAATACTCCCGGAGCTTGCGGCGGATCTCGGCCGGAGTGTTGCTCCGGCTGAGGACCTCGATGGCGAGATCGGGAGTGAGCAAAGGGACGGATTCCTGGGGAGCATTCGCCGATGGCAGCCGCGCCCAGGAGACGAACGAGACGTCGGGGATGCGGAGGAGGCCGGTGATCAATCGCAGCGTTCCATCGGGGCCGGCGACGAGCCCGAGCTTGTTCGTCTTCAGGAAGTTCCCGAGGATCCGGATCAATTCGGCGGTCAGGACGGCCTCCTCGTAGCCCATTGCCTTCTCCACCAGGACCCCGTCGATGATCTCACAGGATCGGTTCTCGCGGTCCAGGACGCTCAGGACGTCCGCCTCGGTGGCGGTCCCCGGCGGGGGGGAGAGGCGGACCCGAGACGCGGGGATTCCTCCGAGCGATCTGAGCAGGTCGGCCACGGTCGTCGGTGGCGAGGGGACAGGGGCCGGCGTTTTGGATCGGGCGGGGGCCGGCGATGGGGGCCTTGGCATGGTGGGCGGTCCTTCGGGCATGGGGCGTCCTTCGGATTCTCCGATCCGAACCGACTTGCGGCAAGGTCGGCGGCGACTCCCGGCCGAGGGATCGGTTACAATCTCTTCCTATCGACCGTCGGCGACGATCGCCGCGATCCTCGTGGGTGAAGGGTTCCGGTCTCATGGCGAGCGAATCGATGGATGCCGAGAGCGGCTCGAGGTGGGGATTCGTCGGGGCCGGCAAGATGGCGATGGCCTTGATCCAGGGGATGATCCGCTCGGGCATCGCCCCTTCCGGCTCGATCCTGGCGTTCGATCCCGTTCCGATGGCCGTCGAGGCGGCTCGGGCGGCCGGGGTGCGGGTCGTGTCGTCGAATCGCGAGGTCGCCGAGGGGGCCGATGTGCTGGTCCTGGCCGTGAAGCCTCAGGCGATGCCGGGCGTCCTGGCGGAGCTCCAGCCGGCGGTCTCGACGGATCATCTGGTGATCTCGGTGGCGGCCGGGGTGCCGTTGGCGACGCTCTCGGCCGGGCTCGGCCCGGAGCCGAGGTTGGCCCGGGTCATGCCGAACACTCCGGCGCTGGTGGGCGAGGGGGCCGCGGGGTTCTGCCTGGGGGCGAATGCCTCGGCGGAGGACGAGGCGCTGGTCCGCTCGTGCCTGACCGCCGTGGGCCGGGCCTTTCGCGTCCCCGAGTCGCTCCTGGACGCCGTCACGGGCCTTTCGGGCAGCGGCCCGGCGTTTGTTTACGTGATGATCGAGGCGATGTCCGATGGCGGGGTCCGCGCCGGGCTGGCTCGCGACGTGGCCACCGCCCTGGCGGCCCAGACCGTCCTGGGCGCCGCCAAGATGGTCCTGGAGACGGGCCTCCATCCGGGCGTCCTGAAGGATCAGGTCACGAGTCCCGGAGGGACGACGATCGCCGGGATTCACGCCCTGGAACGCGGCGGATTTCGGGCCTCCGTGATCGACGCCGTGGACGCCGCGGCGAAACGGTCGGCCGAGCTCGCCGAGATCGCCTCGCGGACCACCTGGAATTGACGACCGAGGAAGGCGGACGCGATCGACCCATGAAAATCGGGCTGATTTCCGACATCCACGGCGATCCCCTCTCCCTGGAACTGGCCTGGTCCCACCTGAAGGTCCTCGGGGCGGACCAGATCCTCTGCGCCGGCGACGCCGTGGGTTATGGCCCTCATCCCGACCCGGTCGCGAAATTCCTCGTCGGCCGGAAGATCGCGGCGGTCCGGGGCAACCACGACCGCTGGGCCATCGAGCGCGGGCCGGACGCGGGAGACGAGTTCGGCGGAGGCCGTCCTTCGAGCGCGACCATCGAATACCTCCGCTCCCTGCCGGCCAATCGGGTGATCGACGCCGAAGGAAAGATCGTCGTGGTGGTCCACGGCTCCCCTCGGAGCGACATGGAATACGTCCTGAGGGCGACCCACGGGCCGAGGTCCTCGACGCCCTCCTCGCCGAGATCGGGGCCGACGTCCTCGTCGTCGGCCACACCCACGCGCCGATGGTCCATCGCGGCGATCGCGGGATCGTCGTCAATCCGGGTTCGACGCTCTCGTTACCCGTCGTCCGGACCTCGCGGACCTTCGCCCTGCTCGACACGACGACGATGACCGTGACGTTCCACGACGTCGAGACCGCCAGGCCGCTGGAAGTCCCCCGCTGGGCCTGAACCCCGTTTTCTTGAGGATTTTCGCCCGTGACGCCCGATCGCCCCGTCCTCGTCTTCGATTTCGGCGGCCAGTACGTCCAGCTCATCGCCCGGAGGGTCCGCGAAAAAGGGGCGTTCGCGGCGATCGTCCGCCACGACCTTCCGATCGGCCGCATCCGCGAGCTCGACCCCCTGGGAATCATCCTCTCGGGGGGGCCTTCGAGCGTCTATGACCCCGGCGCGCCGAAGCCCGATCCGGGAATCTACGACCTCGGCGTGCCGATCCTGGGCATCTGCTACGGGATGCAACTGGTCTGCCAGGCGATCGGGGGAAAAGTCGAGCCGGCGCCGGCCCGCGAGTTCGGCCGGGCGGAGTGCCGGGTCCTGGACGCCGGTTCGGACCTGATGCAGGGCGTCCCCGAGTCCACGATCGTCTGGATGAGCCACGGCGACCAGGTCCACGACGCCGGCCCCGAGTTCCTCGGCCTGGCCGCCACGGCCACCTGCCCGATCGCCGCCGTGAGGCACCGCGACCGACCCGTCTTCGGCCTGCAGTTCCATCCCGAAGTGGCCCATACCCCTTCCGGCCCGACGATCCTCGGCAACTTCCTCGAATTCGCCTGCCGGAGTCCCGGCTCCTGGACGATGGAGCGGTTCCTCGATCGCGCGGTGGAGGACGTTCTCGCGAAGGTCGGCGACGACGAACGGGTCGTCTGCGGGGTCTCCGGAGGGGTCGATTCGGCCGTGGTCGCGGCCTTGCTCGCCCGGGCCCTGGGAAATCGCGTCGTCTGCATCTTCGTCGATAACGGATTGCTCCGGGCTGGCGAGAGGCTCGCCGTCGAGGAGGCGTTCGGCCGCCATTCCGACGCCGACCTTCGCGTGATCGACGCTTCCGAACGGTTCCTCTCGGCCCTGAAGGGCGTGACCGACCCTCAGGAGAAGCGAGTCAAGATCGGCCACACGTTCATTGATGTCTTCCGAGAGGAAGCGAAGTCGATCCCCAACGCCCGGTTCCTCGCCCAGGGGACGCTTTATCCCGACGTGATCGAGAGCGGGGGCACCGCCGACGGCCCCGCGGCGACGATCAAGCATCACCACAACGTCGGCGGCCTCCCCGCCGAGCTGGGCTTCGAGCTGATCGAGCCCTGCGCGATCTGTTCAAGGATGAGGTCCGTCGGCTCGGCCTCGAACTCGGCCTGCCCGAGGACCTCGTATATCGCCACCCCTTCCCCGGGCCGGGGCTGGCCGTCCGCTGCCTGGGAGAAGTGACCCGAGAGAAGCTGGACGTCCTCCGCCAGGCCGATACGATCTTCCTCGAAGAACTGCGCTCCGAAGGGCTCGAACGGCGGATCGGCCAGGCGTTCGCGGTGCTCCTGCCGGTGCAGTCGGTGGGCGTCATGGGCGACGGGCGAACCTATGAAAACGCCGTGGCACTTCGCGCCGTCGAGACCGACGATTTCATGACGGCCGACTGGTCGCGAATCCCCCACGACGTCCTCGCCCGCGCCTCGACGAGGATCATCAACAGCGTGAAGGGGATCAACCGGGTCGTCTACGACATCACGAGCAAGCCCCCCGGGACGATCGAGTGGGAGTAGCACCTTCCCGATGAACGGGCGTCGCGGATCGGCGATTCTGAGATCGATTTGAAGCCTCGTGCCGATGGTGTGGGAGGAGGTCGCCCATGACCCCGCTCGATATGGATTCCCTCCAGTCCGTGCCGCCGGACCTCATCGATGCCGTGCTCGACCTAAGCCCCGGGCCGAGGCAGGCCCTGGCGCGCCTCCTGTACGAAAGTTTGAGCGATCCGGGGACTCCCCCGTACCCCGGCTGGCCCGGCGACTGGGAAGAGGAACTCGAACGGCGTTGCGACGAGGCAGATCGAGGGGAAACGATCTCGGAAGAGGAGGCTCTGGGCACGCATCCGCCGGCCCTCGCATCGACGGTCGGAGGAGTCCGACAAGTCCGGGCCGTCCGTCGGATGAGCGTCAGGTTCACGGAGACCGCGGCCGACGAGCTCGAGCGCGTTGTTGACTCCTAGAGGCGGAGGGCGAGCGAGTCGCCCAACGCTTCCAGGACGGCCTGGCGAGTGCACTCACCTTCCTTCGGGACCACCCCAGGGCGTTTCCTCGGGTCGGCAAGTCCACTCGGAAGAGGGAGCATCGCCGAATCACCGTCGACCGTTTCCCCTGGTCCCTGATCTATCGGGTCCGCGGCGAGGATGTCGTCGTCATCGCGCTCTGGAACCATCACAGCCGGGGCGAGGACTGGTCGAAGCGGGAAGGTCGAAGGATTGAGGAATTCACTCGCCATCGTCAAACGGAAGCGGACCTCATGGCCGGAGCGACGATCCGAATCTCGACCGGCCCGATCCCCAAGCCGATCTCCATGAAGAGGCGCGGTTCGTCGGGGAGTTCCTTCGGGAAGCCGGCTCCCGGGTCCTCACCGTCTGCTGTGCCTTCGGGGTCGACGTCGATCACCCCCTCTTCGCCCGGAACGTGTCGATCCCGGTGGAGGAGCTGCCGTCCTACCTGCTGCGTCATGAGGAGGCCGGGACGTTCCAGCTCGGCTGGACGAACATTACCGTGTCGGGCGACAATGGCGGCCCTTCGTTCCTCTTCGGCAACGATGACGACCTCGTCTGCGAGGGCGAGGACTCACCGTCGATGCAGGCCATCTTCCGGCGATGGGGGAGCCGCCTCGAGCACGTCCACCTTCAAAGAATCCCGGGTCGGGGGTCGGCCCGAGGATCGGCTCGACGAGGTTCGGCCCCGAGCGGTTTCGCCTACTCGTCCGCGAAGAGTATCCCGAGGCTGACCGGCCCCTCGGGATGTGATAGGCTGGCGCGTCGGCCCTCGGGATCGGCGAGATTCCTGCCCCGGTGAGGCCCTGGCGCGTCGTCCGCCCCTTCGGAGGAATGGTCCCATGCTCCGTCCTCTCGCCCTCGCGGCCGGGGTCGTCCTGATCCTGGCCTCCGCCCCGGTCGTCTCCGCCGACACCCGGACCGTCGCCCGGTGCGGGGCTGGCTTCCTGGAGGAGGTGGACGGCTATCGCGTCCTCCATGTGAAGGGGTCTCCCTACGACATGGGCTTCCAGCAGGGGACGCTGCTCAAGGACGATATCCGCGAGCTCGTCCGCTTCCTGTTCGACGAGAAGGCGAAGGAGCTCAAGATCGACGTCGCCGGTCTGAAGCTCCGGCCCGACCCCAAGACCCTGATCGCCTCGATCGCCCAGGGGCAGAAGAAGTATGTGCCGGAGCGATTCTTCGAGGAGCTTCGGGGCGTCGCCGACGGCGCGGGGATGACCGTCGAGGAGGTCACCGTGGCGAACTTCATCCCCGAGATGTTCCACTGCTCGGGATTCGCCCTCTCGGGATCGGCCACGAAGGACGGCACGCTCTATCACGGCCGAATCCTGGATTACGGATGCGATTGGAGGCTCCAGGACCACGCCGTTTTGACGATCGCCGAGCCCGACGGCAAGATCCCGTTCTGCAACGTGACCTATGCCGGCTTCATCGGCAGCGTCACGGGGATGAACGCCGAGAAGGTCTCGATCGGCGAGATGGGGGGCCGGGGACTCGGCCACTGGGCGGGCATCCCGATGGCGTTCCTCGTGAGGATGGCCCTGGAAGAGGCCCATGACCTCGACGAGGCCATCGCCGTCTTTCGCGATCATCCCCGGACGTGCGAATATTATTACGTGATCGCCGACGGCGACACCGGCCAGGCCGTGGGGATGGAAGCCTGCTGGGACCGCTTCAACCTCATCAAGATGGGCGAGTCGCACCCTCGCCTCCCTCATGGGGTCAAGGACACCGTATTGCTCTCCGCCGGAGACCGTTACGAGGAGCTGGCCAGGCGGGTCCAGGCGGGGATCGGCCGGTTCGACGCCGATTCGGCCCGGGAGCTCATGAGCCGGCCGGTGGCGATGAAGTCGAATCTCCACAGCGTCCTGTTCGAGACTAAATCGACGAGGCTCTGGATCGCAAACGCCTCGAAGGACGGCCAACCGGCCTCGTCCCAGCCCTATCACGCCTTCCAGTTCACCGAGCTGCTGAAGCACAAGTAAGGTGCATGAAATGCATCAAGGCATGCGGCGGGAATCGCTCGCCATCCCCATTCCTCACGTCTCCTCGGCCGGAGATCGAGGGAAAAGGATGGCGGGCGATTCCCGCCGCTGGCATTGGTGCATTGCATGCACCTTACTTGGGTGATTTCAGCGAGTCCTTGAGGACCTCGCCGGCGCCGTTCGGGCGCCGGGCTGCGGGGCCGGGTTGTCCGATTCCTTGGGCTTGGCCTTTTCGTCGATCACGGACGACTTGAGCACTTCTCCGGCGGTCTTCGGGGCGTTGTCGGGCTTGATGTGCGCTCCGCCGATGCTTTGAACGCCGTTGCCCATGACGTTCAGGGCGTGTTCGAGGCTCCCGAGGAACAGGCCGAGGCCCTGGGCGTCGGCCTGGCGGTCTGCACCGAGGGTTTCGATGGCCTTGCGTCCGTAGGCCTCGACCTTGTTCTCGGCGTCCACGACCTCGGAGACCGGGGCCCGGCCGTCCTTCTTGTAGGCCGAAGCCACGTCCTGCACCGCCTTGTCGGCGTCGCTTCGGGCCGCGGCGACGTCCCCCGGCGAGGTCGGCGCCCCGGACGGCCACTGGATTTGTCCCTTGTCGTCCACCACCTTCGCGATCGGCAGATAGTTGTGCCGGGCCGCGCGATTCGGCTGGGCGTTGTTCGTGGTCCAGCGGATTGGGAACTTGGACTGGGCGGGCGCGGTCATCGGGTAGTTGTTGGCGGCGGTGGTCCGGGCCATCGTGTTGTAGAAGTTCGCCGCGGCATACGCCTGGACGGCCTCGGCCGTGTTCAGGTTGTAACGGCTGTTGGCCAGGGCGTAATTCTCGGTGATCGCGGCGACCTCGTTGTAAGGAGAGATCCCGCCGAGATAGCCGCCGTAGCCGCCGAATCCTCCGAATCCGTAGCCGCCGAGTCCGCCGTATCCTCCGAACCCGTACCCGTTGCCGTATCCGAAGGGCGAGACTCCGCCGAGCAATCCCTGGTAGTTCAATGCCCCGGCCAGCGCATTGCCCGGGACGGGGCTATTGTAATAGCCGGGGGTCGTGCCGAAGGGGGTGCTGTAGTACCCGCCGGTCAAGCCCGTGGGATTGCCGTAGGAGCCGTTGCCGAAGCCGAACGGCATGTTGTATGAGAACGGATAGGGGTTCATGAAATTCGCGCCCGGAGAGAGGAAACCCGAGCTGTAGCCACCATAGCCCCCGTAGCCGCCGACGTTCGTGTACCCGTAGCCGGGCCCCACATACTCGTTGGCGAAGTTGAACGCGGGGTAGCCTCCGTATCCCATCCCGCCGATGTTGTTGGAGAACGCCAGGTTGCCGGCGGGGTTACCCATCAGCGGGTTGGTCAGGTAATTGTTCGGACGCCCCGGAGGCTGGAAGGACGCGAGGTTGTAGGTCAGCGGGTTGGAGCCGAGGTTCGCCGGGTTGTTGCCGGGATTCCTCTGAAACGGATTCATGGCGGTCGCTCCGCCAGGATGGGCGCCCGCCCCGCGATTCTGGGCGAGGACCGGGGACCCGGCGGCGAGGACCAGGGGGGCCGAGGCGAGGACGACGCCCACCAGACGTTTCGCGGAGAAGATTCGGCGGTTCATGGCGAATGGCCCCCGAAGGCTGATCCGGGCCGCCCCTCGAAGTGGGTCCGATTCGCCCGGCGTTTGGTATTGCACTTGCACGAGAGAGTCTTCATGCAAGTGCCGGGCCGGGATGGAGGCCGGCGATGCGGGAGCCGAGGAACATGTTGGCCACTTCCCCCCGTCTGTTCAGCCCTCGACCCGTCCCTCGGGAGAGGATCCTGATTATCGAAGATGACCCCAATACTCGGTGGGTCCTCAAGGCCCTCCTGACCCGGGCTGGATACGACTGCCGGACTGCCTCCGACGGCTCCGAAGGGCTGGTGATGGCCTCGGAGTTTCATCCTTCGGCGATCCTGATGGACGTGATGATGCCCGTCCTCGACGGGCTCGAGACGACCCGCCGGCTCAAGGCCGACGTGGAGACCGCCGGAATCCCGGTCGTCATGATGACCGCCGACATCACCCATTCCGGCGAGATCGCCGCCCGGAACGCCGGTTGCGATGCCTTCCTCGCCAAGCCGGTGGTCCTGAAGGAGCTCCTTCACGAGCTGGAAAGCCGCCTGAGCGAGTGAGCGGCCGTCGGCGGAGGTCGGCGTCCGGGATGGCCGGTTCCGTCCGGCTTGTCGGGGAGCCCGCGGGGCCTTTATAATCAGCGGCGCGACGATGGCCCCGCCCTCCAGTCCTCGATCCGGCCCCTCTCCCGATGTCCGAAGGCCAAGGCTCCTCTGATGATGCGCCCGACCGACGAACGTCGTGGTCCTGGGCTCGACCGGCTCGGTGGGCCGGGGGGCGTTGAGCGTCCTGGAGCACGACGGGGGCCGGCGGCTCGTGGCGTTCGGCCTGGCGGCCCATCGAGACGTCAATCGCCTGCTCGCCCAGGCCCGAAGCGTCCGCCCCCGATTCCTCGCCCTGGCCGATCCCGCCGCCGCCGCATCCGTGGATGGACAATTGCGCGGGACCGGAACCGAACTGCTCGTCGGCCCCGAGGGCATCGAAGCGATGGTCCGCCATCCCGAGGTCGACCGCGTCCTCACGGCCATCGTCGGCGTCGCCGGTCTGGAAGGGACATGGGCGGCCGTCGATTCGGGCAAGACCGTCGCCCTGGCGAACAAGGAGGCGCTGGTCGTCGCCGGGGGCCTCGTGACCGAGCGAGCCCGGCAGACCGGGGCCACCCTCCTGCCGGTCGATAGCGAGCATTCGGCCGTCTTCCAGGCGATGAAGGGCGGGCGGGCGAAGGAGGTCCGCCGGGTGATCCTCACGTCCTCCGGGGGCCCGTTCCGAGGACGGACGAGGAGCCAGCTTCGCGACGTGACCCGCGAGCAGGCGCTGGATCATCCGACGTGGAAGATGGGCCCGAAGATCTCGATCGACTCGGCGACCCTGATGAACAAGGCCCTGGAGGTCATCGAGGCCCGCTGGCTGTTCGACCTGCGGCCCGAGCAGATCGAGGTGGTGGTTCATCCCGAGAGCGTCGTCCATTCGATGGTCGAGTTCGTCGACGGCAGCACCCTGGCGCAGCTCTCTCCGCCGGACATGAGGTTGCCGATCCAGTACGCGCTGACATATCCCGACCGGGTGCCGGGCCCGTGCCCCTTGCTGGACCTGACCCGCGCCTCGGCCCTCCATTTCGAGCCTCCCGACCGCGAGACGTTCCCCTGTCTTGACCTGGGCTTCGAGGTCATGGCTCGCGGGGGGACCGCCGGAGCGGCCCTGAACGCCGCCAACGAGGCGGCCGTCGGCCGGTTCCTCGATGGCTCGATCGGCTTCCTCGACATCCCCCGGGCCTGCCGGGCAGCCCTGGATCACCATTCGTTCGACCCGAACCCGTCGCTGACCGACCTGCGGAAGGTCGACGCGAGGGCCCGGCAGGAGGTGGCGCGTTGGCGGCCTTAGTCAATAACCTGTACGCCGGGGTCCTGGTGGCCCTGGGCATCGGGTTCGTGATCTTCATCCACGAGCTCGGGCACTTCCTCCTGGCCAAGTGGGCCGGCGTGAGGGTCGACGCCTTCGCGATCGGCTTCGGGCCGGTCCTCGTGGCCTATCGCAAGGGCGTGGGGCTGCGGATGGGCTCGACCTCTCGCGACTACGCCGCGAGGATGGTGGCGGCCGAGGCCGGCGACCCCTCGGCGATCGCCGGCGTCAGCGAGACCGAATACTCGCTCCGGGCCCTGCCCCTGGGCGGCTTCGTCAAGATGCTGGGCGAGGGGGACGCCGGCGAGACCGAGGTCTCGAGCGACCCTCGCGCCTACCCCAACAAGACCGTCGGCGCGGATGGCGATCATCTCGGCCGGCGTCATCATGAACATGATTTTTGGACTCTGTTGCAATACCTGGGTTTATCTGTCGGGCACGCCCGAGACCCCCGCCGTGATCGGCGCCGTGGTGGCCGGGCAGCCCGCCTACGAGGCCGGGCTTCGGCCCGGCGACGAGATCGTCGCGATCGACGGCCGCACCGACGTCACGTTCCGCGACCTGATCAATCGGGTCCTGCTGAGCGGCAAGGGCCAGAGGATCCACCTGGAGCTGAAGCGACCCGGCCAGGAGGCGCTGGTCGGGGCGGACATCGAGCCCAGGAGGGCCGCCAAGGCCCAGGCGCCGACCATCGGCATCACCCCCTCCTACGCCCCGGAGATCTTCCGCCTCGCGCCCTGGCTTGAAAACCCCAAGAACGACGAGGTCCAGCCGAGGATCGACCGGGTCAAGACGGTCTCCGGGCCCGACGGCACGGCTCGATCGGTCTCCGGTTTCCTCGACCTGGCGGGAATCCTCATGCAGGAGCGTTCGTCGCCCGTCCGGATCGTCGCCGAGCCGGTCGCCGACTCCTCGCCCTCGGGGACGATCAAGCCGCAGCCGGCCGACGTCTCGGCCACCGTGCCTCCCCGGGCGTTCGTCGGCCTGGGTCTGCGAATGGGGCTCGGTCCGGTCGCGGCGATCCGGACCGATTCGCCCGGGGCGAAGGCGGGCTTTCGGGTCGGCGACGTGATCGTCTCGGCCCACGGCCGGGTGGACCTCGACCCGATGAGACTGCCCGACCTGGTGTACGACCGCCGGGGCCAGCCGATGACCTTCGAGGTCCGCCGTCCCCTGGTCGGGAAGGACGCGGGCAAGGAGGAGAGGATCACCCTGACCGCCTCGCCCGACGCTTCGCTCCCCTGGATCGAGTCGCACGACATGGCCGAGCCCCTGGACATCGCCGGATTGGGCCTGGCCGTGACGGTCTCGCCCAAGGTCGCCGCCGTCGAACCTGGATCGCCGGCCGAGAAGGCGGGGATCAAGCCGGGAGACGTCCTGGCCTCGGTAAGCTTTCCCAAGGCGACCGCCGAGAAGAAGACCGGCAAGATCGAGTGGCGGGAGCCGAACGCTCTGGACGGCGAAACGACGTGGCCGTGGGTCTTCGAGCAGATGCAGGAGCTTGGGCCCGACCAGCCGATCAAGCTCGCCCTGGTCGGCGGACGAACAGTCGAGGTCAAACCTGAAGCCCTGGACGGCTGGTTCGATCCTCTCCACGGGCTGAAGTTCGCCGCGTTGATTCGGATGTTGCCGCCCCAGCCGCTCGGCGCGGCCCTTCGCCGAGGCGGCGAGGACACGGTGGACATGGCCCTGTCCCTCTTCACGTCGATCCGCAGCCTCTTTCAGGGCCGGATCGGCGCGGGGATGTTCGCGGGACCGCCGAAGCTCGCCGACCTGGCCTTCCAGACGGCCAAGCACGGCGGCCTCTCCAAGTTCATCCCATTCCTCGGGATGATCAGCATCAACCTCGCGGTCATCAATTTCCTGCCGATCCCCCCGCTGGATGGCGGCCAGATGACCTTCCTGATCGCCGAGAAGATCCGGGGACGGAAGCTGCCGGAGAACGCCGTGCTCTACCCTACCCTGGTCGGCCTGGCGTTCGTCCTGATTCTGTTCGTCGTGATCGTGTTCAAAGATGTGTTGAGCTATTTCTGAGGCACCTGACCCGTGCCCCATCGCTCCGGCATCTGGCGGTCATCCGGCCTCAAGGCAAGAACGATCGGGCGTGGCCTGATCCGAAGAATCCCGGACGAAATGGGACTGGCTCCTCGTCCGCGAGGTACCAGTCTTTTTTTGTCCGGGAGTTGCGCTGTAGAAAACCAGGGTGAGGGGGCGGAATCGAGTAGGTCCGACTTCAGTCGGGCCGACAACAAGGTCTTGTTTTGTAGGCCCGACTGAAGTCGGACCTACTTGTTGGACCTCTGCGAACCGGGTTTTCTACAGGGCATCCGGGAGCCTAAACCTGGGGGGTGGGAATCTTGGTGGCGAGGTCGTCGTCATCGAAGATTTCCAGCTCTCGGAGGCGTTCGAGGAGGGCGGGCAGGTCGATCGGCTTGGTGATGACGTCGATGGCGCCGGCCTCCCGGGCCTGGCGCTCGGCCTGCTCGGTGGCGTCGGCCGTGATGGCGACGATCGGCAGATGGGCGGTGGTCGGGTCGGCCCGAAGACGGCGGATCAATTCCACGCCGTCCATCACCGGCATCATCAGGTCGGTCAATACGAGATGAGGGCGGAACGCGGCGAGGCAGTCCAGCGCCTCCCGGCCGTCGGTCGCTTCCTGGACGTCGAACCCGTACATCCTCAGGAGCCGCCCGAAAGCGTAGCGGAGGAACGGCGCGTCCTCGACCAGGAGCACTCGCATGGAATTCCCGACAAGATCGCCCACGGTACGCTCCCCCCACTCCCGGAGTCTGACCCCGGAATGCGCAAGTGCGGTCGGACCCGACGGCGCACCCATTAAGCTTTCGGGCCAGTGGCCCGCCCTCACCACACGGACTCATCACTCACCTGCGGATTCGAGCTTCTAACTTCTTAGTGGCTGCAAATCTCGGGCCGAACGCCGCGAGCCGACGGTGGAAACGGGGCGAAGGCGGGCGCGAAGGCGTTGGAAGGGCGCGGAGGGAGGTCGAACCGGCCGAGAAGATGCTTGCTTTTTCCGAGGGTCCGTGGAACCATAAGGGCACGGGCTGACCTCCTCTCTCGTGGCCCGGTCCCGTCCTCCTGTACGAATCCGATCGCGTCGTCCCTGTCCGGTCCCAGTCCCCTCTCGCCGGGGCGGTCCCGATCGCCGGGCCCATCGGCGGGCTGGGCGTTCCTTCGGCGCCCCGAGAGACGGCGGCGATGGCCCGGGGCCCCGGCGGAGGTTAGGCCGTGTCCACCGAGATCCACCTGGCGGGCCTGATCCTCCCCTTGCCCCACGGGCTCGACCTGACCGATTTCGACGATCGCGTGCTCCACACGGCGGGGGACCGCCCCAATACGGACACCCTCCCGGTCCTGTCCGATCCCGCCGCCGATCACCTCGACCCCGCGCTCGCCGCACGCCGGGCCGACGTCGAGGAAAAGCATCACCGGGTCATCGCCTTCCTCGACCGCTGCGGCTATGACGCCCTGGTCCTGTCTCGGGCCGATTCGGCGGCCTGGTTCACTTCCGGCGGGGAACTCGGCCGCACCAGCCTCGGCGGAGACCCCGCCAGCGTGGCCCTGTTTATCAATCGCCACTGCCGCGCGGTCCTGTGCGACAACGTCGAAAGCGCCCGGGTCTTCGAAGAGGAACTCGCGGGGCTGGGCTTCCAGCTCAAGGAGAGGGCCTGGCACGAAGACGCCATGCGGACCCTCTCGGACCTGGCCCGCAACAAGAAGCTCGCCACCGACGCCCCCCTGCCCCTCGGGACGGACGAGCTGGCTCGCCTCCGGCCGCTTCGGTACAGCCTGACCAGGCTCGAACGCCAGAGGATGCGCGAGCTGGGCCGGACGCTCACCCTCGCGGTGGAGGCCACCTGCCGCAACTTCCGGCCCGGGGAGACCGAGGCGGACCTGGCCGGCCACCTCGCCCATCGCCTCCTGAGGGAAGGCGTCGTGCCGGTCGACCTCCGGGTGGCCGCCGACGACCGCCTGGCCCGCTACCGCCGCCCGACGTTCAAGAACGTCGAGATTGAACGGCGAGCGACGATCTCGGCCGTCGGCCGAAGGCACGGCCTGTGCGCCTCGGTGACGCGGATCGTCTCCTTCGGGCCGGTCCCCAAGGCCGTGAGGGACGCCCACGGACTCGCCGCGATGGTCGACGCGACCTGCATCTATTTCTCCCGGCCGGGAGAGACCATCGGCGGCGCATTCCGCCGGGCCCGGCGGATTTACGAGAAATTCGACCACGCCGACGAATGGACGCTCGACGATCAGGGCGCCATCATCGCCTATTCGCCCAACGAGGTCACCCTGCTGCCCGAGAGCCTGCTGACGATCACCCCGAACACGGCATTATGCTGGAGCCCGAGCGTCGGCCCGGCGAGGTCCGAGGATACGGTGGTGATCGATTCTCGAGGTTATGAGGTCGTGACCGAGGCCCAGGTCTGGCCCAAGATGGAAGTCGTCGTCAAGGGCTTCGCGATCTCCCGGCCGGGAATCCTGGAGCGCTGATCGCGGCGAAATGCGCTGAACATTCCGACCCCCGACGGCGAATACCAGGGAGGAGGGTCCGCCCTTCGGAAAGGAAGACCGAATCTCATGCGCATCTCCTGGAAACTTGGACGGGTGGCGGGGATCGACCTGTTCCTGCACCCGACGTTCTTGCTCCTGCTCGCCTGGGGCGCCTTTCAAGGCGGCCTGGACGCCGTCTTGCTCGTCTCGGCGGTCTTCGGCTGCGTGGTCCTTCACGAGCTCGGCCACGCCCTGACGGCCCGAGGCTTCGGGATCGCGACGCGAGACATCACGTTGTATCCGATCGGAGGCGTGGCGCGCCTCGAACGGATGCCGAAGGCCCCGGGGGCCGAGCTGCTGATTACCCTGGCGGGCCCTGCCGTGAATTTCGCCATCGCGGCCGTCCTGGCCCTGGCGTTGATGGTCGATGGCGCGCTGGATCCGGTCTCGGGCGGTTCGCGCCTGGCGGATTTCGCCGTGATCCTGATGCAGGTGAACCTCGTCCTGGGCGTATTCAACCTGATCCCAGCATTCCCGATGGATGGGGGACGGATCTTCCGGGCCTTGCTGTCGATGCCGTTGGGCCGATACCGGGCCACGGAGATCGCGGCGGGACTCGGTCGCTGCCTGGCGGTGGCCCTGCCGTTGCTGACGATCGCCTTCGGGATGTTCAGCCCGATGCATCTCCTCCTGGCCGCGTTCGTCTACTTCGCCGCCGGGGCCGAGCTGGCCCAGGCCCGTCGAGACGAGTGGGAAAAGACCCACGGCCGGAGCGGCGTCTGGACGGCCCCTCCGGGATACCGCTGGGTCAGCCTGGGCAACGGCTTCTGGAGACTCTCGCCGGTCGTCGTGCCGATCCCGGCGGGCCGGGAGCCCAGGCCGTGGCTCTGACGCCGATCGTGGAACTCGGAGTCGCCGAGGCGTTCGAGATCCTCTCGCAACGCCTCGGCCTCGTCGATTTGCCGCCGCTCGACGCCATCGAGAACGAAGACTGGGGCCGCGATTTTTTGCTCTCGAAGCTCCAGGATCTCTCCGAAGAGGAGCTCGAACGGGTCGGATGCACCAAGTCCGGCGGACTTCACACCGATTAGGTCCACGGCCGGACGACGCATCGGGCTTCCAGGCCCGGCGCGGTCAGGGTGAACCGGAGACCCGGCTCGACCGGCACGGCGCGATCGAGGCGGATTCGCAGGCACGTGCAGATCCGCTCGGAGAAGGTCCCGAGCGGGGTCCGCGAGAGGACCGTTCCGGTGACCTCGGCCGTCCTTACATGGGCCGTCCAGGTCGAGCCCGGAACGCAACGATCAAGGAAGGCGTCGGTCTCGGCGTCGCCTCCCATGACGGTGGCCAGCGCCTCGATCCGGGCGACTTCGCGGCTGTCGGGCTCGCGATTCGGGGCGTCCATGACGCGGCTCCTCACCCTCGGCTCCTCGGCAGGATCGCCGCCGCGTAGCGGACCGGGTCGCCGGCCGACCTCGCCACTTCCGCTAGCCGATCCAGCCTCCCGGCCCGGTCGCACAGCTGCGAGATCCCCGGGACGCTCAACGACGGCTCGGGCACGTTCCGCAGGTGCTCGGCCGAGACTTCAATCGCCTCTTCCAGCCTTGCGAGCCGGACCAGCAGCCGAACCAGGACCTGGGCCGGCATCGTGTCGCCGTCGCCGTCGGGGTCGATCGGCGGCAGCTTGCCCCGAAAATGGGCGATCGCCGCACCCTCGTCCCGGCCGAGCACGCCTTTCAGATAAATCCCGTGGTCCTCATAGGTCCGGTCGAACGGCGAATCGCCCTCGTACTGGTGGCGGTCCGAAAGCCTTTGTCCGTATTCGGTCAGCTCGACGGCCCTCGCCAGGACGTCCCGGTCCTCGGCCATCGTCGAGAGCCGGACGACGGCCCCGAGGTGCGAGACGTCCAGGTGATAGGCGTCGTCGAAGAAGAGCCAATCCCGCCCTTCGAGGAGTTGAGGAACGCTCGCGCCCTCGGGAGGCATCGGCTGCCCTCGGCGGGCGATCTCGGACCTCAGGCTGTGGACGAGATGTTCGTGGAGCCGATCGATCAGCCTCTCGGCGCACGCCACTCGGAGCGATTCCTCCGGCGGGAGGCCCTCGAATGCGGTGATCGCCGAGCAAATCCCGTAATGGTCCAGGATGAGCTCGAAACCCCGGCGGGGATGCGCCCCCTGGTTGAACGCCACGTCCACGATCGGGCCGACGGACTCCTCCGGATCACTCGGGGTGAAGGCCTCGAGCGCCCTGACGATCGGCTCTTTTTCGCCGATCGCCCGAAAATAGGGCCAGGCGGCGGCCAGGTCGCCGCGATCCAGGAGCTTGGCGCCGACGGTGCGGATCGCCTCGACGTAGCGGTCTTCATACTGCGACCTCGCCGGCTCGGGCAGATCGGAGAGCGAGGCTGGGGGCACGGCGGGCAAGCCCAGGTCGTGCCGGGCCTTGAGCAAGAGGGCGTCGAGGAGACCTCGCGGGTCGTCCTCCGCGTCCATCGCCGAGACCAACCGATCAACGACCGCCGTGGGGCCGTCTTCCTTCAGGACCCGATCCAGATCGTCCAACAGGGCGTCGCGATCGCTCATCGTCGAGGCTCTCCGGTCGGTTCCGTGCGATCGGTTCGAATGGATTACTGGGCGTCCGATTTCCTCGGGTCGGGCGCCGAGCTCGACGACCCGGGCGGATCGGAGTCGGCCTTCGCCCCCTCGGACTTCTGCCAGGTGGACCAGCATCGCTCGTTGTAGCAATCCACCAGGATATCGCGAGCCTCGTCGATCGAATCGGTGAGGATGAGCAGGTCCATGTCATTCGCGGAGATCATGCCTTCGGCCAGTTGCTTCGCCTTGATCCAGTCGATCAGGCCGCCCCAGTACGCCGAGCCGAACAGGACGATCGGGAACTTCTTGATCTTCCGGGTCTGCACCAGGGTGAGCGCCTCGAACAGCTCATCCAGGGTGCCGAAGCCGCCCGGGAAGATCACGAACCCCTCGGAATACTTCACGAACATCGTCTTCCGAACGAAAAAGTAACGGAAGTTGATCTTGAGGTTCGCGAACGAGTTCCCGGCCTGCTCGAACGGGAGCTCGATATTGCAGCCGACGGACAGTCCCTTGGCGTCGGAC
Source organism: uncultured Planctomycetota bacterium (assembly GCA_963737655.1). Taxonomy (GTDB): domain Bacteria; phylum Planctomycetota; class Planctomycetia; order Isosphaerales; family Isosphaeraceae; genus JAQGHR01. The sequence goes on from CAVTTN010000002.1 coordinate 2,838,246, forward strand.
GCCCCGCGATTGGCGGCCTCCATGATCCCGGGGCCTCCTCCGGTGATCACGGCGAACCCGGCCTCCACGAGCTTCTGGCCCAGGGCTCGCGCCTCGGCATAATACGGGCTGGATTCGGGCGCCCTCGCCGAGCCGAAGACCGAGACGGCCGCGCCGATCTCGGCCAGGGCGTTGAAGCCGTGGACGAACTCCCCCTGGATTCGAAGGACGCGCCAGGGGTCCGTGTGGATGAACGAGGCCAGCTCCGGGGCCCGGCCCGGGGTGTCGGCGGGACGGGCCGGTTGAGCAGCCCTTCGTCGGCCGTCCTCTTGCCGGGCCGGGGGGCGGGCCTGGGCGAGGCGATCCGCTTCGAGGCGGACGACGGATGGCCGTTGCCTGGAGGAAGCGTGGGAGAATCGGGGGACGGTGTGGCAGGGTCTTCGGACATGATGGAACAATCCGCTCGAAACGGCCCGGATCGGGGGGAGAGACCGACGGTCGCCGACGATCCCGGGCCTCGGACCCCCTCATTGTACGCCAACGCCGATCCCCGAGCCTAGGGCGGTCGGCCGCGCGCCGGGCCGAGGATTCCCACCCGGGCCGCAATCGCCTAGGATATTCGCCTTGCGACCTCCGCCGCCCCTGTCCGCCCGAGCCCGTCCATGCCGCTTGCCAACTTCCCCCTGTCCGGCCTCCGCGTGGCGGCCTTCGAAAGCCGGTTGTCGGGACCGATGGCCGACCTGATCCGCAAGCACGGCGGGGAACCCGTCGAGGCGCCGGCCCTGCGAGAGGTCCCCCTCGGTCGCAACCCCCTCGCCGCCACCTTCGCCCTCGACCTGATCGCCCATCGATTCGATGTGGTGATCTTCTTGACGGGAGTGGGAGCCCGCTACTTGCTGGCCGAGGTCGAGCCCGTCGTCGGCCGGGAGCCGTTTCTCCAGGCCCTCGGCGGGCCGAGAATCGTCGTTCGCGGGCCGAAGCCCCTGGCCGTCCTTCGCGAATGGAAGGTCGGCGTGGATGTGCAGGTTCCCGAACCCAATACCTGGCGGGATCTCCTGACGACGCTCGACGCTCAATTCCCGGTGGCCGGGCTCCGCGTCGCCGTTCAGGAATACGGCAAGCCCAACCCGGAGCTGGTCAAGGCCCTCGAAGCCCGGGGGGCAGCCGTGACGGTCGTCCCCGTCTACCGCTGGGAACTCCCGGAAGACGCCGGCCCGTTGCGAAGCGCCGTGGCCCAGATCGCCCTGGGATCGATCGACGCGGTCTTGTTCACTTCGGCCCAGCAGGTCGAGCATCTCCTCGCCGTCGCCGACGAGGATGGACACGGCGAGGCGGTCCGCCAGGCTCTCCGGGAACGGGTGGTCGTCGGCTCGATCGGCCCGACGACGACCGAGGCCCTCGCCCTTCACGGCATCCGGCCCGGGGTCCAGCCCGAACATCCCAAGATGGGGCATCTCGTCGCCGCCCTGGCAGAACGATTTCGGGGTGGCGCCTCGACGACCATCGAACCCATCGATTCGGCCGGGTCCCCGGCACGCGACCCCCTCCAGGACAGCCCATTCCTCCGCGCCTGCCGTCGCGAGCCGAGCGGAGTGACGCCCATCTGGCTGATGAGGCAAGCGGGTCGCTATCAGCCGGAATACCGGGCGATCCGCGCCCGGGTCGGTTTCCTGGAACTCTGCAAGACGCCGGAGCTTGCCGCCGAGGTCACGATCATGGCGGCCCATTCCCTGGGAGTCGATGCCGCGATCCTCTTCGCCGATATCCTCTTGATCCTCGAACCCCTCGGCTTCCATCTGGAATTCAGCAAGGGGGACGGCCCGGTCATCCATGACCCCATCCGGGCGGCGGCGGACGTCGATCGAGTCCGCCTCTTGGACGACCTTGCTCCCCTGGATTACGTGTTTGACGCCGTTCGCCTGATTCGCCGGGGTCTCCGGGCTGACGTCCCCCTGATCGGTTTCGCCGGGGCTCCATTCACCCTGGCCTGTTACGCCATCGAGGGGGGAGGCTCGCGTCACTACGATCGCGCCAAGACATTCATGTATACCGATCTCGGTGCCTGGGATGCCCTGATGGCCCGTTTGGTGGACGCCACGGCCGCCTACCTCAATGCCCAGGCCGACGCGGGCGCGCAGGTCCTGCAATTGTTCGATAGCTGGGTCGGCAACCTCTCGCCCGACGATTACCGCCGGTTCGTCCAGCCCCACATGAAACGCCTCTTCGCCTCGCTGCGTCCCGGGGTCCCGACGATCCACTTCGGGACCGACACCGGCTCGCTCCTGGAACTGCAGAAGGAGGCGGGCGGGGACGTGATCGGACTGGATTGGCGGGTCGAACTGGACCGGGCCTGGGACCGTCTCGGGCCCGAGGTGGCCGTTCAGGGCAACCTGGACCCCGTAGCCCTGTTCGCGCCCCGGACGGGCTCCGGCAGCAGGCCGCAGCAATCCTGGGGCGGGCCGGGGGCCGGCCCGGACACATTTTCAACCTGGGACACGGGATTCTGCCGACCACTCCGGTGGATTCGGTCCGTAGATTGGTCGATTTCGTGCACGGATGCTAGGTTTTATGGCAGAAAAGTGACGTGAAGTCGATAGTCACGGAATGGGCCCGAAAAAAGGTGCGAAAAATCTCGGAATCCTGGGGTTGTGGTGTTGCAAAGCGGGTTGCGCGGTCATTATTCTCTTGAGAGTTCACTTTCGAGGAAGACTTCACTCCGGCCGAACCGATCTCTCACGGCCCCTTCCTCGACGCTCACCGCCCGGACCCCAGATAACGCGACTCTCCCCCGAAGTTATCACGATTCCTTCGTTCCATCCTCTCCGGGCGGCCCCGTTACTCCGTTGGCTCGTGGTCAGAGTTCCCGAATTCGCCGGGTTCTCTCCTCTCTCCGCTGGCCACCCCCGCATCTTCATTTCGTCTCGGTTCGGTTTGGTCCCTCCTGCCTTATTCGGAGAGTCTGCTCATGTCCCACCCTCGAAAGACGCGTCGCGGCTTTACGCTGATCGAGCTGCTGGTGGTCATCGCGATCATCGGCGTGCTGATCGCCCTGCTGCTGCCGGCCGTCCAGGCCGCCCGCGAGGCCGCCCGCCGGGCCCAGTGCATCAACAACCTGAAGCAGATCGGCCTCGGGATGCACAACTACGAGAGCTCGAACGGCTGCTTCCCGATGGGCGGTATCGGCTACACCTACTTCAACACGCCGGCCCCCTGCTCCTACACCAATCAGACCGGCTTGTTCTCGTTCATCCTGCCCTACATGGAGCTGGGGAACGTGTTCAACTCGATCAACTTCCTGGTTCCCACCTATAACGGCGGAACGACCACCGGCGGGGTCAGCGGCAACTGGGGCTCGGTGCAGGCCACCGGCTACACCACCCGCGTCGCCTCCTTCGTCTGCCCGAGCGACCAGGACCGGACCGACCACCGGACCGTCCAGAGCGTCCTGACCACCCCGCAGAACCCGTACTCGACCACCTCCTACGCGGGCGTGGCCGGCACGATCGAGTGCAACTACTACGGGTATTACGGGTCGGTCCAGCCGTACTGCGAGGCCATCGAGCCCAACGGCATCTTCGGCCGCAACTACATCACCCGGATCGCCGACATCCGCGACGGCACGAGCAACACCCTGATGGTCGGCGAGACCTCGCGGTTCCTCAACGAGCCGGTCCAGCCCTTCAACTTCTGGAACCGTTGCGCCACGTTCATCGGCGACATCGGCAGCGACGTCAAGCCGATGTGCTTCGCCTACACCGTCCCGAAGATCAACGCCTCGGCCACCGGGTTCGACCCCTCCGGCGTGGACATGACCAACCCGTTCACCTGGTTCGCCGACCCCCGGTCGCAGCTCGACGGCGAGTTCGGCTTCCGCAGCTTCCACCCGGGCGGGGCCAACTTCCTCGTCGGCGACGGCACGGTCAAGTTCGTCAAGTCGGGCATCAACATCCTGGTGTATCAGGGCCTCGGCACCAAGGCCGGCGGCGAGATCACCCCGGGCGACGCCATCAATAACTAAGGTTGACTCTCGGCGTCGTGGCCGAGACGTACTCCTGGTTTGTCGCGGGGGATGAGGAGCGATCCTCGTCCCCCGCGTCGCATGCCAAAGCCCCCGGTCGAGCCTGGGCCCCTGCCAAACGGGCCGCCGGGCGAAACCCCTGAACAACGACGATTGGAGATTCCGCGATGAAGGTCCGTCTGCTCGCCTCGTGCTTCGCCCTGCCAGTCGTCCTCGCCCTCTCGGGGTGCTCCGACGCCGATGCCCCCAAAGCCCCGGTCAATGTCGCTCCGGGCAAGGCCGACGTCATCGACCCGTTGAAGGACACGACCAAGAAGGAAAAGGGCGGGAAGGCCGTTTCGAAGCCCGGCGCCTCCGGGGTCGATTGATCGCCGTCGCCACCCTCGCTCGCTCGATCGCGGGCAACCTCGCCGAGGCGATTCGGCGGGTTGCCCGTCTCAGTTCTTGAGCGGCCCAGGCCCCTGTCCGGTCCCCCTCGCGATCCCGCTCCCTCCGGACTAGAATGGTCCTCGGCGGTCGTCGTCCCAGCTGAACGCACCGCGAAGTCCCCCGGACGACCCCAGGAAGGTGGATCGATGGTGGCCGAGCGCCTCTCCTCCGACAAGGTCGTCATCATCGGCGGAGGTCTCTCCGGCCTGACCGCCGCGCATCGGATCGCCTCGGCGGCGCGAAAATCCTTGGTTCCGCTTCTGATCGAGGCTCGACCTCGACTCGGGGGCGCCATCTGGACCGATCGCCGAGACGGCTTCGTCCTGGAAGGTGGGGCCGATTCCTTCATCACGAACAAGCCCTGGGCGCTGGAACTTTGCCGGGAGCTCGGCCTGGCCGATGGCCTGATCGGCACCGACTCCGGACGGAGGCGATCGTTCGTCGTCCGGGACGGCCGGCTCCTGCCGGTGCCCGAGGGGTTCGTCCTGATGGCCCCCTCCCGGCTTGCCCCTCTGCTGACCTCGCCGATCCTCTCGGTCCGGGGCAAGCTGCGGATGCTGATGGACCTGGTGATCCCCCGCAAGAGGGACGATACCGACGAGAGCCTGGCCGCGTTCGTCAAGCGAAGGCTCGGCCGAGAGGCCCTCGATCGGCTCGTGCAGCCCCTGGTGGGTGGCATCTACACGGCCGACCCGAACGAGCTGAGCCTCAAGGCGACCCTCCCCCAGTACCCCGCGATGGAGAAGGCCCACGGCGGGCTGATCCGTGCGCGCGCGACGGTCGCTCCGGGCCGAGAAGGACGCCTCTGGGGCCCGCTACGGCCTCTTTGTTGCGCCCGAATCCGGGATGGGCGCGATGACCGAAGCCCTGGCCGCGTCTCTGCCCCCCGGGGCCATCCGAACCGCGTTCCCGATCCGCCGGATCTCGCGAGACTCGGCCTCCGGCGGCTGGCGGGTTGAGCCCCTGGACGGCCCGGCCATCGAGGCCTCGGCCGTGATCCTGGCGACCGAGGCCCACGCCGCCGCCCGACTGGTCGATGGCCTCGACCCCGAGCTGGCCCTCCAGCTCCGATCGATCCCCTACGCCTCCTCGATCGTGGTGAACATCGCCTACCGACGGGACGCCATCGCCCACCCTCTGGACGGCTTCGGCGCGGTCGTCCCGGCGACCGAGGGGCGGTCGATCCTGGCGATCTCCTTCACCAGCGTGAAATTCCCGAGTCGGGCCCCGGGCGGGACGGCCCTCCTCCGCGTGTTCGTCGGTGGGGCGACCCAACCGGACCTCTTCGACCTGGACGATGAGGCCATCGAGGCGCTCGTCCGTCGCGAGCTCGGCGAGTTGCTCGGCGTCTCGGGCGATCCCCTGCTGATCGAGATCGGCCGCCATCCGCGGTCCATGCCTCAATACACGCTGGGCCACCTCGACCGGGTGGCGAGAATCCGCGAGCTGGTGGGGAGACACCCCGGACTGTTCCTCGCGGGCAATGCGATGGACGGCGTGGGCATCCCGGACACGGTCCGGGCCGCTCGACTCGCCGCCGACTCCGCGCTCGCCGCGTCGGCCGAGGCCGCAAGGAAGGCCGTCGCCTGATCGCTCGAACGGACCCCACCGATCTCCAGACCCATTGGCCATCGTGGACGATTTTGCCTTCTCGCCCGAAGATCGGGCCGCGGTCTACCGGGCGATCGTCTCGCGGAGGGACTGCCGAAGGTTCCTGCGCGACCCGATTCCCGACGCCTTGCTCGCCCGGTTGCTCATGGCGGCTCACCATGCCCCCTCGGTCGGCTTCATGCAGCCGTGGAATTTCATCGTGGTGCGGTCGATCGCGATCAAGGAGGCGGTCAAGGCGGCCTTCGACCTCGCCAATCGAGCCTCCGCCGAGCACTTCCCGGGCGATCGCGGCGATCTTTATCGATCGCTCAAGCTGGAGGGGATCGTCGAGTCCCCGATCAACCTGCTCGTGACGTGCGACCGTTCCCGGAGCGGCCCGGTCGTCCTCGGACGGACGATCCAGCCCGAGATGGACCTGTATAGCACGGTCTGCGCCGTCCAGAACCTCTGGCTCGCGGCCAGGGCCGAGGGGGTGGGAGTCGGCTGGGTGAGTATCGTCGAACCCGCGGACCTGCGCTCGATCTTCGCGATCCCCGAATCCATCGTGCCGGTAGCCTACCTCTGCCTCGGTCGAGTCCCCGAGTTCGGCCCCGAGCCCGAGCTCCAAAATGCCGGCTGGCTCGACCGGATCGACCTGGCCCCCCTGGTGTTCGAAGACCGCTGGGGAAGCCGGGCGACGGGACTATTCACCACACCGTCGCCACCCCGGGATACTGTCAGATCAGCGGATCAGGCGTGAGGATCGTGAACCCGTGGGCGATGGCCCGGGAGATCAACCTCCTATCGAAGGGGTCCTTGTGGATCCGGGGCGGTGCCCCCTCGTACAGACAGGAAGCCTCGTCGAACGGCAACGTCTGGATTCGATGGCTCGACCGATAATACGGGATGAACGCCCCCGGCGCCATGGGAAGCGGGAGGCGCCCTGAACCGTACTTCACACTGATTTCCCAGGCGGAGACGGGACTGAGGAAGAGGGCCGAAAGAGGATCGGAGAGGATGCGACGAGCCTCGGAAGACAATTCGGACGCATCAACCGACATCCAAAGAAAGGTGCACGTATCGAGAAGGAATCTCACGGCCCCTCTCCGTTGAAGAGGGCCAGGAGGTCGTCCGGAAGGGGATCGAAGAAGCTCGCCGGAACCTCAAAAGTTCCCTTGGCCAGTCCCAGAGGTCGGGGTGTCAGGTCCGTGGAGGTCGCTTCGGACGGACGGATTTCGGCCAACGGCCGATGCTCTCGGACCAGGAGGATCGATTCTCCGGCGGCCACCCGTTCGAGGAATCGCGCCGGATCGGCTTGCGCCTCTTGCCAGTCGATTCGCACCATCGCCGAGCCCCTCCGAAAAGGAAGATTCATTCTCGATTCTAGCGGATGGGGCCGAACCCGGCTATCGGCCCTGGGACGATGCGCCGATGATTGACGCGCCCTGGCCCTCCGCCTAAGATCGGGCCCACCCGAACGGCTCGCCTCCTCTCCCTGCTGATCGCCTTGCGTGGACCTCGCGGAGTCTCCCGAATGACGGCCGAACCCGGCGGCGGATCGATCACGAGTGTCCTGGTCGAGCACCGCGTCTTCCCGCCCCCTCCTGACTTCGCGGCCCATGCTCACGTCAAGAGCCTGGACGACTATCACGCGCTCTGGAACCGCGCCGAACGCGACCCCGAGGGATTCTGGGCCGAGCAGGCCGGCTTGCTCGATTGGTCCTCGCCGTGGTCGCAGGTGCTCGACTGGTCGAACCCGCCGTTCGCGAGATGGTTCGTCGGGGCGACGCTCAACGCCTCGGCCAACTGCGTCGATCGCCACGCCGACGGCCCCCGCAAGGACAAGCCGGCCCTGATCTGGGAAGGCGAGCCCGGCGACCGCCGGACCCTGACCTATGCGGAGTTGCGGTCCGAGGTCGCGCGGTTCGCCAACGTCCTGAAGGGCCTGGGCGTGAAGGCCGGAGACGTCGTGGCGATCTACATGCCGATGGTCCCCGAGCTCGCGGTGGCGACCCTGGCGTGTGCCCGGATCGGCGCCCCTCACACGGTCGTCTTCGGCGGGTTCAGCGCCGAGGCGCTCGCCGGCCGCATCCAGGATTGCGGGGCGAAGATCCTCGTGACGGCCGACGGCGGCTATCGTCGCGGCAAGACCGTCCCGCTGAAGGAGAACGCCGACGGCGCCGCCGACGAGTGCCCGACGATCGAAAAGGTCATTGTCCTGAAGAGGACCGGGCAAGAGGTCGTCATGAAAGACGGGCGTGATCTCTGGTGGCACGACCTCGCCGCCTCGGCATCGGACGATTGCCCGCCCGTCCCCCTGGACAGCGAGCATCCCCTGTTCGTGCTCTACACCTCGGGATCGACGGGCAAGCCCAAGGGCATCCTCCACACGACCGGCGGATACCTCCTGGGGGCGGCCTATACCGCCAAACTGGTCTTCGATCTCAAGGAAGATGATATCTACTTCTGTACGGCCGATGTGGGCTGGATCACCGGGCACTCCTACCTCGTCTACGGCCCTTTGGCCAACGGGGCCTCGGTGGTGATGTACGAGGGGGCGCCGAACTGGCCCGACGAGGCGAGGTTCTGGAAGATCGTCGAGGACCACAAGGTCACGATCCTCTACACGGCCCCCACCGCAATCCGCGCGTTCATGAAGTGGGGCGAACAGTTCCCCAGGCGTCACGATTTGACGAGTCTTCGCTTGCTGGGGAGTGTCGGCGAGCCGATCAACCCCGAGGCGTGGATCTGGTATCAGACCGTGATCGGCGGTGGCCGTTGCCCGATCGTCGACACCTGGTGGCAGACCGAGACCGGCGCGATCATGATTGCCCCGCTTCCCGGGGCCACGCCGACCCGGCCCGGCTCGGCGACCAGGCCGCTGCCCGGAGTGGTCCCGGAAGTGGTGGACAAGCACGGCCAGCCCGTCCCGGCCGGCTCCGGCGGTTTCCTGATCCTGAAGAAGCCGTGGCCGTCGATGCTCAGGACGCTCTGGGGGGACGACGCCCGGTACAAGCAGCAATACTGGAGCGAGGTGCCCGGCGCCTACTTCACCGGCGACGGCGCGAGGAAGGACGCCGACGGCAATTACTGGGTGATGGGGCGGGTCGATGACGTCCTGAACGTCTCGGGCCATCGGCTCTCGACGATGGAGGTCGAAAGCGCCCTGGTGAGCCATCCGAAGGTGGCCGAAGCGGCCGTGGTGGGCAAGCCGGACGACCTGAAGGGCCAGGCGATCGCCGCGTTCGTGACCCTGGAAACCGGCACCCCCCCCGAGGAATCGCTCAAGAAGGAGTTGATGGCCCACGTCGTCAAGGAAATCGGTGCCCTGGCCCGGCCCGATGACATCCGGTTCACCGACTCCCTGCCGAAGACCCGAAGCGGAAAGATCATGAGGCGGCTCCTGCGCGACATCGCCGCCGGCCGCGAAAGCTCGGGCGATACCTCGACGCTGGAAGACCTGAGCGTCCTGGCCCGGCTCCGCGAGGAAGAGGAGGCGTAATCCTCGCGGGATCTCGCGGGCCGCCCGCTCCGATCACGAGGCCGAGTCGTCCCGGACGATGCCCGCGTCCCGGGGTCGTCGGGGCGGGCTCGCCGGCCGGGCGATCAGATACCCCTGGAGGAAATCCGCGCCGTGGCGGCGGAGCCACTCGTATTCCGATTCCGTCTCGACCCCCTCGGCGATCGTCTGAACGCCCATTTCGCGGGCCATCTCCAGGAGCTTGGCGACGAGGATGCCTTTGAAGGAGTCGTTCCCGACGCCCCGGACCATCGCCATGTCCAGCTTGATGAAATCCGGGCGGATCTGGTGCAGGAGATTGAGCGACCCGTACCCCGATCCCAGGTCGTCCAGGGCGACGCGGAAGCCGGACCGGCGGTAGGTCTCGGCGATCCGGACAAGGTGAGGGATGTCGGCGATGTGATCGCTCTCGACGATCTCGAAGACGATCTGTTGGGGGCAGAGACCCACGGCGGAAGCGGCGGCGAAGGTGCTCCGCAAGCAATAGGCCGGGTCGTACACCGACGTCGGGTTGAAGTTGATGAACAGGGCCGAATCTTCGCCCAGTCCCAGGCCCTTCGCCTCGCGGATGGCCGTGAGTCGGGCCGCGCGGTCGAGCTGGAACAGGAGGTCGGCATCGCGAGCGGCGGCGTACAGGTCCCCGGGGGGGATCAACGAGCCGTCGGCCGACACGCCTCGAAGGAGGCACTCGTGGGCCAAGACGCGCCCCGGGTCGTCGGCGAAGACGATCGGCTGGAAGTGAGTGGTCAGGCGGTCCTCGCGGAGGGCCTCCAGCAGCCAGTCGCTTCGGAAGAGGGCCAGGAGGGTCTTGAGCGAGACGACGTCGGCCAGGTCGGCGACGGCCAGGCCCCCTCCCTCGGGGCGGATCATCGCCCTCGTCTCGCGGAGCTCGGTCGGGGACAGAGCCTCGTCCAGGCCCTCCAGGGCCCGGACTCCCTCCGGCCCCAGGGACGTGGCGAGCACGCCGGGCCCGACTTCCTCGAACCCCAGCCCCCGGTCGTCCAGGAACCGGGCCAGTGTCGCCTGGGTGTGGGCCAGCGGGGGCATTATGTAGAGAACGCCCGACCGGGATGGAGGGCTTGGGATCACCTGACAACGGATGCACGAACGCACGATTCACCTCCATTTGGGGGGCCGGTGCAAGCGATCCCTGCGATCAAAGTAGCTCATCTTCCGACCGGAAACCCGAGCCAGCCTGGAAGCGTCTCACGGGGCCAGGAGGTCCGGGGTCCGCTCGACGGCTTGGAACTCGCGGCGAGCGAGGAGACCGCGGGGGGGCGAGACCGGCGGATGGCGTGACGATCTGGAACAGATACTCAGGCGGCACGGATTCCCGGGCCCGATCAAGCGGATTGTCGATAAGTCCGATACAAGCATCGGAAGATCCGCTCCGGCCGCCCTAGCAGGGAGTTCCCGGGCGCGGAGGGCCGCGTCGGCGATGGCCGCGGCGAGGGTCGCGACAGCCGGCAAGCGATCGGTCAGGACGGGCGAGGCCGCCTTGCGGGCTCGGTCCGGGTCCGCCCTTAAGGATTATGGAGTCGAAAGATGAAGGATCGAGTCCCGAAGCACTCTACGTCGTCCGGCAGCCGTCGAGTCCGAAGGCGTCATCAGCCGCTGTGCGAGGCCGTCGAGGCCCGGATGCTGCTCACGGTCTTCACGGTGAACACGCTCGATCAGTTCGGCGACGGCTCGACGACGATGTCGCTCTACGACGCGATCGAGGCTTCGAACTTCGACACCGCCGGCCCGAACGTGATCGACTTTGCCCTGCCGGGTTCGGGTGTCCAGACGATCAAGCCCACGTTCCCCCTGCCGAAGATCACCCAGCCGGTGACCATCGACGGCTATTCCCAGCCGGGATCGGTCCCGAACACGGCGGCCCAGGGAGATAATGCGACTCCCTTGATCGTGATCGACGGCTCGGGTCTCAGCAACCCCACCATGGCCAGCGGGTTGGATGTCCAGGCCGACAACACGACGATCCGCGGCCTGGTGATCGACAATTTCGCCACCTATGGCGTGGGCTTCGTCGGGACGAACGATCACCTGGAAGGCAGCTTCGTCGGGGTCGATCCGACCGGCAAGATCGCCGCGCCCAACGGCCTGGGCGTGGGGATCTTCGGCGGCTCGGGGGTCGTCGGCGGCGCCACTCCGGCGGCCCGCAACGTGATCTCGGGCAACCTCGTCGGCGTTGGCGTCGCCAGCCTGGCCATCGACAGCAGCACGTCGATGCTGACCGCCACGCCGGGCGACCTCGTCCAGAACAACCTGATCGGCACCGACTCGACCGGCTCCGGCGACCTGGGCAACGGTTTCGCGGGCGTCCTCGTCGGCGGGTCGAACAACATCATCGGGGGCACCGCGGCCAACCAGTCGAACGTGATCGACTTCAACGGCAAGGCGGGCGCGGCCCTGAACCTCGGGGCGGGCGTGGCTGTGGTCGCGCTCTCGCCCGACGCCAAGTCGTCGGTCAGCCTGGCCAGCACGGGCGACCTCATCAGCGGTAATTCCATCTATGCGAATCAGGGACAGGGCATCGGCTTCGTGAATGTGCCGACCTCGACGCTCGAGCCGGTCCTGAACAATGCGTCGGGAGTGAACTATCCGGCGGTGATCACCGGCCTCCTGAGCCATCTTAACCTCGGCGTCTCGCCGAACGTCCACCTCCGGCCGGCAGGCGGCCCGAATAACCTCTTGAACTACCCGTCGCTGACCTCCGCGACCACCTCCGCGGGCGTGACGACGATCCTCGGCACCCTGGACGAAGCGCCGAAGACCGCCTACACGATCCAGTACTTCTCCAGCCCGATGGCCGGCTCCAACGGCTTCGGCCAGGGCCAGACCCTGCTGGGCCAGGCCTCGGTGACGACCGGCGCCGACGGCACGGCGTCCCTGAGCTTCTCGCCGACGGCCGCCCTGGCCAAGGGCCTGTCGATCTCGGCCGTGGCGATCGACCCGGCCGGCAACACCTCGCAGTTCTCCAACGCCGTGAGCGTCGTCAGTCCGGTGCCCCCGGCCCTGGTGGCCATCCCCGATCAGACCATCCCCGAGGGCGGAACGGTCTCGCTGACGGCCCTCGGCGCCGACGCCGACCCGACGGCGAAGCTCGTCTATTCGGCGAGTGTCGGGACGATCAACCCGACCACCGGGGCCTTCACGTACACCGCCCCGGCCGGGCCTGCCCTGACGCCGGTGACGATTACCGTGACCGACTCGACCAACCCCACGCTCTCGGCGTCGAAGACGTTCACGATCCACGTCCTCGACGTGGCGCCGACGGTCTCGGCCGGGGCCGACGCCTCCCTGCAAGCCGGCGGGATGCTTTCGAGGACCGGCTCGTTCACCGACCCCGGGATTCAGACCTTCTCGGCCACCGTCAACTACGGAGACAATTCCGGGACGGTGCCCCTAGCCCTGAACGCCGACAAGACGTTCACCCTGAACCACACCTACTCCACGTCGGGGACGTTCAAGGTGCTGGTCTCCGTGACCGACAGCGGTGGGTCGGCCGGCTCGGCCGCGTTCCAGGCTGTGGTCATCCCCAAGCCTCTGCAAATCACCGCCCCGGTGGCCGCGCCCATCAGCAAGGGCGCGTTGAAGCAGGTCGTGATCTCGTTCGGGGCGCCGGTGACCGGGGCGGCTACGCCCTCGAACTACCACCTCGCCCTGCTGACGACCAAGCGGGTTCGCGGCAAGATCGTCACCAACAACAAGCCGGTCACCATCAAGAGCGTCCAGTACGACAGCACGGCCGACACCGTCGCGGTGATCCCGGGCAAGAAGATCCCGGCGAAGATGACCGCCCAGTTGACCGTCAACGCCTCGGGAATCCTCGACGCGTCCGGCCAACCGATCGACGGCAACCACGACGGCATCCCGGGTGGCAACCTGGTGATCAAGATCCAGAAGGGTGTCGCGACGGTGCAGTGACCGTCCCGGAGACCGATCGACCGAACGAACCGACCCGTCCACCCCGATCTCGGCCGAGATCGGGGAGGGCGGGGCGTTCGCGCCCTTCGCTCAGCGACTTCGACGACCGATGCAAGACCGCCCCAATCCTCGCGACGGAGTCGCGCCGGGGCACTCTGCGACCGTTCGCCCAAGGAGGAGACAATGCGCGGACGATCGGCGGACCCTGACCGAATGGGGAGGGGTCCTCGTCCCCGGGGTGCCCGTCCTCCAGGATGTTCGGGAGACTCAGGGCCGAGGGCGGGGCAGCCAGGACGCGGTTCCGGCCATCGTGCGAGGCGGTCGAGTCGCGCCTCCTGCTTTCCACGTTCGCCGTCACCAACGCGAACAGCTCCGGTGACGGCTCGCTCCGCCGGGCGATCGTCGAGGCCAATGCCGCGGGCGGCTCCAACACCATCGTCTTCAACATCCCCGGCACGGGCGTCCAGGTCATCCGGCCGATCACCCCCCTGCCCACGATCAAGACGCCGATCGTGATCGACGGCTTTTCGCAGCCCGGTTCGAGCCCGAACACGGCCCAGACCGGGGAGGATGCCGTCCTCGCCGTCGCCATCGACGGCTCGGGGCTGACCGATCCCACCGCGGGGATCGGGCTGGAGATCGAGGCCGATGATTCGACGGTCCGGGGGCTGGCGATCGGCGGATTCCGCGCCGCCGGAGTCGTCTTCGTGGGTTCGAATGATCATCTGGAGGGCAGTTTCGTCGGGATCGACCCGACGGGCCACGTCGCGAACCCCAACGGCCTGGGCGTGGGCGTCTTCGGCGGCAGCGGCGTGATCGGCGGGCCGGACCTGGCCGCCCGCAACGTGATTTCGGGCAATGCGGTGGGCGTGGGGATCGCGAGCCTCTCGCTCGGAGGGTCGTCCCTGCTGGCCTCGGCGCCGGGCGGCCTGATCGCGAACAATTTGATCGGTACGGACGCCTCGGGCTCGGCCAACGCCGGCAACACGGTGGCTGGAGTCGCGGTCATCGGCTCGGGCAACAGCGTGGGGGGGACGGCGGCCAACCTGCCGAACGTGATCGCCTTCAACGGCCAGGCCGGAGCCGGCGTGGTCGTCGCCGCCCTTCAGGCCGGCGGAGGCTCGCCGATCAGCCTGAGCAGCACCGGCGACCTCATCAGCGGCAATTCGATGTTCGCGAACCGGAACCTCGGGATCGGCCTGCTCAACGTCTCATCGTCGGCCGTGTTGCCCCTGCTGAGCACCTCGTCGGCCGACCTCCCGGCCGCGATCGCCGGCCTCCTGGGCAGCCTGGACCTCGGCGTCCTGCCCAACGTCCATTTTCGGACCTCGGGCGAGGGGCCGAACAACCTGCTGAACTATCCCGATCTGGCGTCCGCCTCGACCTCCGGCGGCGTGACGACGGTCCTCGGGACGGTGGACGGTGCTCCGAACACGGCGTATCGGCTCGAATTCTTCACCAGCCCGTCCCCCGATCCCACCGGTTACGGTGAGGGTCAGACGTATCTCGGCTCCGCCTCGGTCACGACCGACGCGAAGGGCTACGGGCCGATCCGCTTCACCTCGCCGATGCTCGTCCCGTCAGGGCAGGTCATCGCCTCGACGGCCATTGATCCGAATAATAACACGTCGGAATTTTCGAATGCCGTTCGGGTGACGTCCCCTGCGGACGAGCCGACGCCTGCCTCGCCGACCGCGACGGTCGTTTCCTCGCCGGGCACCGCAACGCCGTCGCCGACCCCGATCGTTCCCGAGGTGCCTCCTCATGTCGTCGGGGTCTCACGACTCGGGGGGCGCCGATCGTCGGGTTCGGTCGTCTTGACGTTCGACGCCCCGCTCGACCCGGCCCGGGCGGACGACCTCGCGAATTATGGGCTGGATCGTGCGGGTCGCGGCTCGCCCACGGCGGTTGCGATCGCCTCCGCCGTCTATGATCCTTCGAACCTGACCGTCACGCTGACCCCCAGGCATCCGCTCGCGGCGATCGGCCATTATCAGGTGACGGTTCACGCCTCCAACCCGGGCGTGGCCGATCCGGCGGGCCACGCTCTGGACGGCAATAACGATGGCGTCCCGGGGGGCGATTTCTCGGCGTCCGTACTCAAGGCGGCACCGCCGAAGCCGCTCGAATCCGCCCCGGTCGCGGCGCCGAAGGGCCCTCACGTCCGCAAGCATTTCGTCGCCCTGATCGGACGGACGACGAACCTGGTCATCGCCAACAAGAAGAACATCGCTCACATCAGCGGTCATGGCCATCTTGCCAAGTTGGGGCAGATCACGATCAGCAGCGCGATCGACAGCGAGAGCCAGAAGCCGTTGCTGGCGACGCCCTGGCTCCTTCATGCCGACGTGGTAGTTTCCGGGCCGAAAGGGGACGTGACCGTCCGGATCAGCCCGGGGACGCTCGGCGCGAACCCGTTCGCGCAGCCGGTCCACCTCCAGTACACGGTGCTGGGGGGCACGGGCGAGTTCCAGCACGCCGCCGGGACCGGGCTGGTGGATCTCCGGCTGTATCAGGGCATCCCTTCGACCGCGAGCAAGCTGAAGGCGATGGGCGACCAGCTCAAGACGAAGGGCGTGCCGTTCTCCCTGACGTTCCATCCCGGGAAGCTGAGCAAGTTCGGCGATTTCTCGAAAGTCTGGTACAAGGTGATCGAGACGGCGGTGAAGAAGGACAAGGCCCCCCCGACGAAGAAGCACGCGGCCAGGAAGGGGTGAACGCGGCCGCGCGATCGCTTCGAGTCCCAGCCGGGACTCTCGCCGTGACTGACGAAGACGAACGCATGCCCCGCGAGATTCGGGCGACTCCGCGGGTGCGACATCGCCCTTGCTCGATTCCGGGGTTCCTGGTAGAAGCCCCTCCGGACCGATCCCCTCGGGGCGAGCGTGAGCTCGTCCCGGGAGCGGCAGGGAGGCCCGGGATCGCCCCTCCCTTCAGCCCGGCCGGCGCCCGACCCGATGAAACACTTCCTCCGCCTTGCGCGATTCACCTGGCCCTATCGGGTCCGGTTCGCCCTGTCTCTGGGCTGCGCCGTGATGGTCGCGGCCCTCTGGTTCACGAACATCAGCGCGGTCTATCCGCTGCTGAAGATCCTGTTTTATAGCCAGAACTGTCAGATCTGGTGCGCCGAGCAGATCGACGCCTACCAGCGAACGATCGAGACGAGGGAAGCCCGGCTCGACGCGATGGACGAGGTCGAGTCGGCGGCGCCGCGAGGCGAGGCCGGCCGGTCCGAGATCCGCAGGCTCGGCGAGATCGCCGGCCGACAGATCGCCGAGGCGTCCCACGCCCTAGACGAGCGGAAGGCCAAGCAGAACGTCCTGGACGAGAAGCCCCTGGGCAAGCCCGGCCGCGAGCCCGACCCCGACGTCGCCCGCCTGACGCGAGCCAAGAACCTGGCCGAGGCCCGGCTCGACGAGCTCTCGCGATCGGCCGGCCTCCTGATCAACGCCCGGGACACCGCCGCCTTCCGCCATCGGCGCGCCTCTCTCGAACGCGACCAGGCGAACGACCATACCTGGGTCGATCGCTATCGCTGGCTGATGCCGCGGATCAATCGCTACCTGCCCGACAACGGCTTCCGCACCCTCCTGCTCCTGATCGGCCTGGTGATGACGGGCGTGGCGGTCAAGGGGCTGTTCCAGTTCATGCAGGAAGTCCTGGTCGCGGACATCACCCAGCTCAGCCTCTTCGACATCCGCAACCTGTTCTTCCGACGGACCATGGCGCTGGACCTCGCCGCGTTCTCCGACCAGGGCTCGGCCGAGCTGATGTCGCGGTTCACCAGCGACATGGACTCGATCGCCCAGGGCTTCAACACCGTCATGAGCAAGGTCGTCCGCGAGCCCCTGCGGATCGTGACCTGCCTGGGCGGCGCGCTATGGTTCAACTGGCGGCTGACCTGCCTGGCGCTCGTCCTGGTGCCGGTTTCGGCCTACACGACGATGAGGGCCGGCAAGATCCTCAAGAAGGCCATGCGCCGGTCCCTCGAAAGCATGTCCAACATCTACAAGATCCTCCAGGAGAGCTTCCAGGGGATCAAGGTCGTCAAGGCGTTCACGATGGAACGCTACGAGCGCCGACGCTTCTTCCTGGAGACCAAGAGCCTCTACAAGAAGAGCCTCCGGGTCGCCAAGATCGACGCGCTTTCCGACCCGGTCCTGGAGATCCTCGCGCTGACGACGGTGACGATCGCCCTGCTCGCGGGGTCCTACCTCGTCCTGGAGAAGACGACGTTCCTCAACCTCGGCCTGTTCAAGCTCCAGCTCGCTTCCAAGCCGATGGAGATCGAGGACCTGTTGACGCTTTACGCGATGCTCGCGGGGATTTCCGACCCCATCCGCAAGCTCGCCAACGTCCACTCGAAGATCCAGAGGGCCGCCGCCGCCGCCGACCGCATCTGCGCCCTGATGGATCGATCCCCCGAGGTCAGGGACCGCCCCGGTGCGCCGAGGCTCGCCCGCCTGAAGATCCGCCCGACGGCCGTTTTCCCGCCCGCGGGGTCCGAAGCCGGCGAGCCTCCGGCGATCCGTCCGGCCCTGATCGAGTTCGACCAGGTCGGTTTCGCCTACAACGGCCGAGAGCCGGTCCTGCGAGGGCTCGACCTGTCGGTTCGCCTGGGCGAGACGGTCGCCCTCGTCGGCCCCAACGGGTGCGGCAAGAGCACCCTGATGAATCTGCTCCCGCGGTTCTGGGACGTCCAGAGCGGCGCGATCCGGATCGACGGCCACGACGTTCGCGACGTCCAGATCCGCAGTCTCCGGGGCCAAATCGCCTACGTGACCCAGGAGACGATCCTCTTCGAAGGGACGATCGCCGAGAACATCGCCTACGGGACCCGACACGCCACCCGCGAGCAGATCGAGGCCGCGGCCCGGCGGTCGTATGCCCACTCGTTCATCACCGCGCTGCCCGGAGGCTACGACAGCGTGATCGGCGAGCGCGGGATGAGCCTCTCGGGAGGCCAGAGGCAGAGGATCGCCCTGGCCCGTGCCATGCTCCGCGACCCGGCCATCCTGATCCTCGACGAGGCTACCAGTGCCGTCGATATCCAGGACGAGGCCCTGATCCGCAAGGCGATCGAGGAGTTCTCCCGGGGGCGGACCACGTTCCTGATCACCCACAGCCTCGGCTCTCTGCAATTCGCCGACCGGATCGTCCTGATGAACGCCGGCAGGGTCGAGGCCGTGGGGACCGACGCCGAATTGCGACGAACCTCGCCGCTCTACCGCAAGCTCCACGAGATCCATTTCCAGAGGGAGAGCGCCTGAATTTCGCGGCCGGTCCACTTGTCGCCCGCATCGTCGCGCCTAGGACGTACCTAGGTCCGAGACGCGACCCGGGCGCGAGGAGGCGACAGACATGTGGACCCTAGCCAGGTGGAAGTCGGAGAGACGTGTTGATCACGTGAAGATAGGGCCCTTCAATCCTCGCTATCGGGGCCGGCCGGACCTGGACCTCAAAGCCTTGGACGAACCGGTCGGGCGTTACGAGAGGGCGAACAACTTCCAGGACCGGATTTCCGCCCTCGGCGAGATCATCGCAAAGACGGCCGGCTACACCGCCGCAGACCACGCCCAGAACACCTATGCGCCGGTCAATGACCTGGCGCAGGAGGCTGGGGTCGAACTCCAGCAGAAGCTCGAAGGCACGTCCATCCCGTATAACGCCATGTCGGAGGCGCTCAAGGGCAGCCCCGGTGAGCTGCCCCCGATGAAGGTCGTGCTCAAGACCTACGCGCTGTGCGTAGTCGGCGCCGAGGCGGGACCGATCCCCGATTTGGACGATTTGATCGACGAGCACGTCGAGCAGGCGAATGCCGTGTTCAATCAGAACGGGGCGTCGCTGACGATCCTCCGAGGCACGCCTCGGGCGGAGGTGATCAGTTGTATCAAGAAGGAGGATGGAGATACGGCCGACAATTCGTTCCTCAACGCGTCCAGCCTCCCGGGCTACTTCAAGAAGGGCCTCTTCGGCGACCTCGGGCGGGCGAACCTGGCCAGGTACTTCAACGCCACCCCCGCCCTCTTCAAGAATTCGGTCGAGGTCGTCTACGTCCCCGAGTTCGACCAGGACGATGTCCAGGGCGTGACGACCCGCCCGTCCACCAAGGACGTCAAGGTCAAGCCGCAGCGTCCCTTCGTCGCGATCAACCGGACCATGAAGAGCGGGACGACCTACCCCTCGACCCTCGTCCACGAGCTCGTCCATGCGCTGATCGACAATGGCGACCATTCCTCGGACGAGGACAACCTGATGGCCGAGGGTTCGAAGCGGAACGGGAAGAATGCCCTCACGTTTGGACAGATCTGCGCCTTGAGGAGCAATCCCACGGCCTCGGCCGATTGATCGGCGCCCGCCCTCCGGATCAGGCCACCCCTTCGAGGATCTTCTTGACGATGTTCGTGGTGCTCAGGCCGTCGAGCCTCGGGCAGATGGCCACGCGACCGCCGTACGACTCGACGAAGTCGCGGCCCACGACCGTCTCGGGCGTGTAGTCGCCGCCCTTGACCAGCACGTCGGGCTTCAGCGCCTCGATCAGGGCCATCGGCGTGTCGTCGTCGAAAAGGACGACCAGATCGATGAACGGGTAGAGCGAGAGCATGTACGACCGTTCGTCCTCGGGGACGAGCGGCCGGTTCGGGCCCTTCCCTCGGCTCACGGAGGCGTCGGTGTTCAGGCCGAGGACGAGGAAATCCCCCTGCGATCGGGCGTACTGGAGCAGGTAGGCGTGGCCGTAGTGGAGGATGTCGAAGCATCCATTGGTGAAGACGACCTTGCCCCCCTCGCGGCGGACGTCCTCGGCCCTCTCGATGGCCCGAGGGAGGTCCACGACCTTGTTCGACCGGCCGGAGGAGGCGGCGACCTCGTCGCGGAGGTGCCCGATCGAGATCGTCCCCACGCCGTACTGGCGGACGACCGCTCGCCCGGCGAGGTTCGCCAGCGCGCACGACGCCTCCAGGTCCAGGCCGGAGGCCAGGGCGATGGCCAGGGTGGCCGCCACGGCGTCGCCGGCCCCGGTCACGTCGTAGACCTGCACGGGAATCGTCGGGATGTGGGCGTGGTCCAGCCCTTCGGCGGTCTGGCGGAACAGGGAGATCCCCTTGGCGTCGCGGGTGATCGCCAGGGCGGCCCCCCGGGTCTGTTCGATCAGCCGGGCCGCCGCGTCGGCGAGCGAAGCGTCGTCGGTGATCGGCCTCTCCGCGGCGACCTCGGCCTCCTTCACGTTGGGGGTCAGGACGGTCACCCCGGCATATCGCGAATAATCCCGGCCGTTGGGATCGACGACGACCGGGATGCCTCGCCGCCTCGCCCCGGCCAGGGCGGCCTCGATCACCTCGGGGGCGAGGACCCCCTTGCCGTAATCTTCCAGGATCACGGCATCGGCGGTGCTCGCGGCGGAGAACGCGGCCTCGGCCAGGAGCTTCAGGGCCGTCGGATGAGGCCGACCCCGGTCTTCGCGATCCACACGCAACAACTGCTGATTCTGGGCGATGAACCGGGTCTTGACCGTCGTCCGTCGGGTCGGGTCGGCGACGAAATGAGGCGAGATCGCCTGGGACCGGGCGACCAGGTCGCGGAAGTCGGCGGCGTCGGCGTCGTCCCCGACCAGGCCGACCAGGGCGACCCGGGAACCCAGGCCCACGACCTTGTGGGCCACGTTCGCCGCCCCGCCGAGCATGCTCGCCTCGTCCTGGACTTCCAGGACCTGGATGGGCGCCTCGGGGCTGAGCCGGCCCGCCCGGCCTCGTTCATAGCGGTCGAGCATCACGTCGCCGATCACGGCCACGGTCACGGCGCGGAGCCGGGGGATCAGTGCCTCGAGTCCAGGAGGAGCGATGGCGGACACGGTCAGGCCCTCCCCTCGGCCTTCAGGAACCGGGCGATCCCCTCTTCCAGGGTCGCGAACGGGGCCGAGTAGCCGAGCCCTCGGAGCCGGCCGATGTTCGACCGGGTAAAGCTCTGGTACTTGCCCCGGAGGTTCTCCGGGAACGGGACGTATTCGAGGGTGCCCTTGCCGAGCTGGGCGATCAGGGTCCGGGCGATGTCGTTGAACGACCGATCGATCCCGGTCCCCACGTTGACGATCGCCACCTTCGGCGGGCCCGAGGCGAAGAATCGATTGACCGCCACGATGTCCCCCACGAAGACGAAATCCCGCCTCTGCTCGCCGGGTCCATAGCCGTCGGTCCCCTCGAACAGGCGGGCCTTGCCGGTCGAGAGGATCTGGTTGGTGAGCTGGTGGACCATCGACGACATCTTCCCCTTATACGTCTCGTTCGGCCCGTAGACGTTGAAGTATCTCAGGCCCGCGACCGTACTCTTCAGCGAATCCCCGAGGCGGCGGACGTAGCGGTCAAACTGGAGCTTCGAATACGCGTAGACATTCAAGGGGGCCTCGCACCGAGGCTCCTCCACGCACTCGGTCGTGGCCCCGTAGACCGAGCCGCTGGACGCATAGACGAACGGCGATCCGTTCCCCAGGCTCCAGTGGAGCAGCTCCTTGGAGAACGTGTAATTGTTGTCCATCATGAACCGGCCGTCGGCCTCGGTCGTATCGGCGCAGGCCCCCTGGTGATACACGGCCGAGGGGATCGGCAGGCCGGCTCCCCCGCGTTGGAGCCGTTCGCGGAAGTCGCGGCTATCCAGGAAGTCGGCGATGGAGGAGTCGCGGAGGTTGAGGAACTTGTCTCCCAGGGTCAGGTCGTCGACGGCCAGGATGTCGTCGATCCCGTCCTCGTTGAGCCGGCGGACCAGGTTGCTGCCGATGAATCCGGCGGCCCCGGTGACGATGTGCATCGAAGCGCTCCTCTGGGCGGATCGGGGCGTCTGGGGCGAGTGTTCAGGCGATCGCGACCGGAGGGAGCCAGCCGGCGACGGCGGTCGCCAGGGTCTCCACGTCGATCGATTGCATGCAGTGGGGGCGGACCTCGCAGTCCTTCAGGTAACAGCAACGGCATCCCAGGGGGGTCACCACCTTCTCGCCCTTCCCGTAGGTCTCGATCTCGTCGGCTGAGGTCGGGCCATAGAAGGAAATCGTCGGCCGATCCACGGCCACGGCCAGGTGGAGGGCCAGCGAGTCGCTCGTGACCAGGAGCGAGCACCGCTCGATCAGGGCGGCGAATTCCAGGATCGAGAGTCCCGAAGGTCCGGCCACGATCGCCCCGGGGCGATCGGCCTCGGTCACGATCGAGGAATTCCGGTCCGCCTCGGCCTCCCCGCCCAGGATCACCACCCGGACCCCGCGTTCGTCGTGGAGACGCCGGGCCAGCAGTGCCGTCTGATCCTGCCCCCAGCTCTTGAACCGCCACCGGCCGCCGGCCCCGGTATTCATCCCCACCAGGGGCGTTTCGGCATCCCAACCCCGGCTCGCCGCCCAGGACGACGCGACCTCTCGGTGAGCCTCGCCGACCGGAAGGCTCGTCCGACCGACCGGCCCAGGCAGGCCCAGGCACTGATAGAGCAAGGCCGCGACGGTCTTCGTGTTGACTTTTTTCAGGGCGTTGGCCGCCTCAAGGCCCCCGCGAGATGCCGGGCGGAGGATCCCCATCCCGAACCAGGGTTCCACATCCTCGGTGTACAGACGATTGCCATCCGGGCCGAGGAATCCGCCGCTGATCTTCGGAGACTCCAGGGAGCTCGCCAGCTCGCACTCGTCCCGCCCGTCGTCCAGAGAGATCACCCAGTCATACGCCCGGGAGCGCCATGGGGCGTCGGCCGGGTCGTCCAGGCGGACGGCTTCGGCCACTCCGCGAAGGCCGTGGACCAGCTCCAGGGCGCCCGGGGCGGTGATCCAGGTCAATTCCATCTCCGGATCGAGCCGGAAAAGGCCGGGCAGGATCGCCGTGGTTCGGACCACGTCCCCCAGGGCACCGGTCTTGATCAGGGCGACTCTCATCGGGACCACGCCTCATTCATCTCGGCTGCGACGATCGTCCAATCATACCGCTCCAGGACGGCCTGCCGCCCCTTCCGGGCGATCTCGGCTCGCTCCTCGGCCGAGCCGAGGACCCGCTCCACGGCGGAGGCGAAGTCCTTCGCCCCTTCGGCGATCACGATCCCCTCGCCCTCGGCCAGCTCCAGCCCTTCGGGGCCCTTGGGGGTCGTGACGACCAGCCTCTGATACGCCAGGGCCTCGAGGATCTTGCCCCGGGTCCCGCTGCCATCCAGCACGGGCACCAGCGCCACGGCATGCTCCTCGTACAGGGGCCGGAGGTCCCGGGGCGAATCCTCGAACCGGATCCCCTCCCGGGCCAACCTCGCTCGAAGCGGCTCGCCCGCCCCGGACCCGGCCACGGTGATGGAAACGCCGGGAGGAAGCCGAGGAGCCACCTCGTCCAGGAACCACAGCAGGCCCATCACGTTCGGATGATAGGACAGGTTCCCCACGAGCAGCAACTTCGGCACGCTCGGGACGGGTGTCGGGGCGATCCCTCGGACATCCGCTCCATTCCGGGTGGTCGTCCATCGGGCCGCCGGGATCATCGCCGAATACCGCTGGCGATCCCTCTCCGAGTACGCGAAGGCGATGTCCGCGATCGTCGCGGCCCGCCTCTCGAAGTGGCGGAGGGCCTGCACCTGGATCGCCTTGAAGAACTCCCGGGCAAGCGGGACCGGGGACGACCCGATCGCGGAATACAGGTCGCTCTCCACGTTGTGAAACGTGACCGATTCCTTCGCTCCCGACCGCTGGCCCCGGACCCCCGGCAGGTAGTAGGCCATCCGAAGCTCCTCGGCGTGGATCACGTCGGGCCGCCACTCGGCCACGACTTCATCGACCCGACGGACCAGCGCCTGGCTCCTCTGGTTCTGATGGAAGGAGCGCATCGCCCCGAACGCCATTCGGACCGGCCGCGGTTGACGCCCCGGAGGGAGAAACTCCGCCGAGACCCCCGGGACGGCCGCCGGTTCCTCGGACTCCGAGGCCAGGTCCAGGCCGAGGAGCCGCAGATCGACCCCCGACAACCGTCCGACCGCGGGCCAAAGATGGTGATTCCGCACCCGGGTCCCAGTGACCGGAGGATTGGGCCGATCACCGATGATCGCGAGGACTTTCATAAGGCGAGGACGACCCAGGATCGGCGGGAGGATGCGGCAACGCAGGGAGAGGCCGGGCGAAAGCCCCGCCTTCGGCCCCAAGAGTATAGCGACCGGAACCCGGCCCGTCGACACCCCGCCGGCACCACCTCGCCGAGGGATCCGGTCACCGAGGTTGGCGGCCCGGCAGCCAGAACCACTCGGAGTCGCGGGCCAGCCCCGCCCGACAAATGCGATGGGAGTTCAGCACTTCGATCACGACAACGGAATCAGGAAGGGCTTCCGGTAAACGCACATCAGGCAGTCTTCGCAGATTGGGAAAACGAAAAAACAACATGTTTTACTTATGATCTGAATAATAGGCGAATCCCCTACACCGGATCACCCTCGGACCGTGCGCGGGTAGGGCAGGCCCTGGCCTGCCGTCTTCGCGGATCGGCAGGCCAGGGCCTGCCCTACGAAGAATCGTCGTGCGCGGCCCCCTTCCAGGCGAAGATCCCCGGCCCGGCCAAAAGTCTTCGGCTGGCGAGGGCCGGATGTCGATCCCAGAAACCAGGCACGCACCGTTGAATGATTTCCATCATGCATGCATTCACTCACAAAATCGTGAACGATGGCACTTTTCTCTGGACGAGCACCCGGATCGCATCGTAATCTGGGAGAAATGTTGTCGTTCCGGCGACGAGGCGTTCTCCGCGAAGGTCAGGGGAGCAGCGCGATGAAGAGGACGAGTCGGACCTGGCGAGGCGGCCTGGTGGGCCTCGCGGCGATCCTGGGGCTGTCGGTCGTCGCGATGGCGGCCGGGCCCGACGGCTCCAAGACGAAGACGGCCAAGGGGAAGGACGCCTCGGCGTCCCGGTCTTCGGCCGTCGATGACATGCTCCAGGATGGCTGGAAGGCGGCCAAGGTCAAGTCGTCGCGAGCGGCCACCGACGAGGAGTTCCTCCGCCGCGCCTACCTCGACCTCCTCGGCCGGATCCCCAACGTCCAGGAGGCGACGGCCTTCCTGGAGAACAAGGACAAGGGGAAGCGGATCAAGCTCGTCGATTACCTGCTCGCCCACCCGGACTTCGCGAAGAACTTCGCCAACGAATGGCGGATCGTCCTGGTCGGACGCAAGCCCCAGGGCCGCGACGTGGATTCCGGGGCCCTGGCCTCCTGGCTCCGCAAGGAGATCGTCGCCGAACGCCCCTGGAACGAGATGGCCTACGAGCTGATCACCGCCAAGGGCAATAACAAGGAGAACGGCGCCGTCAACTACCCCATGAGCCACATGGAAGACGGCGCCATCAACCTGACCTCCTTCACCACCCGCGTCTTCCTCGGCCAGCAGATCCAGTGCACCCAGTGCCACGACCACCCGTCGAACAACTGGAAGCAGTCGGATTTCTGGGGCATCAACGCCTTCTTCAAGGGGCTGAGGTCCGAACGGGTCATGAAGACCGACGCCGCCGGCGCCGAGGTCTACGACCACACCGAGGTCCGCGACGACCCGGTGGCCGACGCGCACTCCCGGTTCGAGAGGCGGAATGCGGTCGTCGGGGTCGCCTATCCCACCTATCTGGACGGCACCAAGCTGGGCCTGGCGACCGCCGGCGCCGCCGAGGACGACGATCCCGGTCGCCGCCTCCTGGAAGCCAACGTACGGCTCGCCCAGGCCGGAGGGACCAAGACCAACCCCACCGCCGACGTGAACCTCCGCGAAAGCCTCGGCAAGCTCATCACCGAGAAGGACAAGAAGCAACTCGCTCGGGCCTTCGTCAACCGGACCTGGGGCCATTTCATGGGACGAGGGTTCGTCCAGCCGGTGGACGACTTCGGCGACCACAACAAGCCGAGCCATCCGGAACTCCTCGAACGCCTGGCCGACGACTTCATCGCCTCGAAATTCAACATCAAGGGCCTGATCCGCACGATCATGGCCAGCGAGGCCTACAACGTCTCCAGCGCGACCACCAAGGAGAATGAGAAGGACGAGACCCTCTTCAGTCACATGGCGCTGAAGCCGCTCACGCCCGAGCAACTCTTCGACTCCCTGATCACGGCGACCTCCGCGCACCGGACCGCCGGCGAAGGCTCGGACAAGCTCCGCAACCAGTGGCTCGGCCAGTTCACCGTCACGTTCGCCAATGACGAAGAGGGGGAGAACTCGAACTTCCAGGGCACGATCCCCCAGGCCCTGATGATGATGAACGGCGAGCTCATGGCCAAGGCCACCGGCGGAGGCAAGGGCAGCTTCCTGGCCGACGTCGTGGAGAAGTCGCAAGCGACCCGCAACCCGCCGCGGTTCGTGGTCGATCGACTGTACCTGGCCGCCCTCAGCCGTCATCCGACGAACCCCGAACTCACCAACGCGGCCGCCTTCCTCAACGCCAACCCGGACTCGATCCAGGTGGTCGAGGACCTGTTCTGGTCCCTGCTGAACTCCAACGAGTTCGTCCTGAATCACTGACCGCGCCCGCCCCGCTCGACCGCCCCGACCGGGGCGGGCTCGTCGCCCGCCCTCGCCACCCGCCTCCCTCGTCTCACCCTCGGCCGCTTTTCTTGGGGGTTCTGGACCGATGTTCGACCGCCTGATCACGCCCAGCGGAATGACCCGCCGCCACTTCCTCGGGCACATGGCGACCACGGCCATGGCCCTCCCCGCCATGCATTTCGTCTCGGCCATGAACGCCCAGGCCGAGACCCTCCGCAAGAACAACAAGAGCCTGATCCTGCTGTGGATGGGCGGCGGGCCCAGCCACATGGACACCTGGGACCTCAAGCCCGAGAGCGAGAAGAACGGCGGCGAATTCCGGCCGATCGAGACTCGCGCCCCGGAGTTCGGATCTCCGAGCACCTGCCGACCGTCGCCAAGCAGTTCAAGCACCTGAACATCGTCCGGTCGCTGAACTCCAAGGAAGGCAACCACGACCGCGGCACGTACATGATGCACACGGGATATTCCCCGAACCCGACGGTCGTCCATCCGTCGTTCGGCTCGGTGATCTCCTACGAGTTGGGCGAGCATCTCGGGCCCGACTTCGCCCTGCCCCACGCCATCTCGATCAACGGCCCCGGCGAAGGCCCCGGCTTCCTCGGGATGACCCATTCCCCCTTCATGGTCCAGAACCCCACGGCCCCGATCGCCAACCTCCTGCCCCCGGCCGGAGTGGACGACGCCCGGATGCACCGCCGCCTGACGATGCTGAGCCTCGCCGAGAACTCGTTCGGCTCCCAGAAGCGCGGTCAGGGCGCGGCCGACCACAAGGCGGTCTACGCCAAGACCGTCAAGATGATGCAGGGGCCGTACACCAAGGTCTTCAAGCTCGACGACGAGCCGGCCGAGGTCCGCGACAAGTACGGACGCAACAACTTCGGCCAGGGCTGCCTGATGGCCCGCCGTCTGGTCGAGGCCGGCGTCTCGTTCGTCGAGGTCTCCATGGGCGGCTGGGACATGCACGCCAACATCTTCGACTCCCTCTCCAAGAACCAGCTTCCCCAGCTCGACAAGGGCATGGGCACCCTGGTGGAAGATCTCGCCCAGCGCGGACTCCTCGAAAACACGATGGTCGTCTGGATGGGCGAGTTCGGCCGGACCCCCCGGATCAACCAGAACGGCGGTCGCGACCACTGGCCGCGCTCCTGGTCGGTCGTCATGGGCGGTGGTGGCCTCAAGGGAGGCCAGCTCGTCGGGGCCACCGACAAGGACGGCGTCGAGGTCATCGACCGAGAGGTCGGCGTGATGGACATCATCGGCACCATGGCCAAGGGCATGGGAATCGACATCGCCACCGAGTACACCACCCCCCGAGGCCGGCCGATCAAGGTCGTCGACGGCGGGGCGCCGATCAAGGAACTCTTCTGATCGACGAGACGATCGGCCGAGGACGCCGACGCCCGCGGATAAGAATCCCTTGATTCTTATCCGCGGGCGTCGGCGTCCTCGGCCGATCGCACGATCTCCCTCGATTATCGCAGTCGGAGCCGGTTCCAATCCCCCTCGACGATGCGGTCGAGTCGGGTCTCGAGGATCGCCGGGGTCATCGGCGCCGGCACGACCCGGCCCGACAGGCCCATGGGCCGATTCGTGGCGAGCCAGGCCACCATCTCAGCGACGACCTCCGGGCCGACTTCCTTCCCCTCGGCGAAGGCCTCGGTGAACTGCGGGAGGAACCGTCGGCCTTCGGGGCTGTGGAGCAGGTGATTCATGACTTCGGTGGGGACGAGGCCGGGATTCACCGCGAAGATCGGCAGGCCGTCGCGCCTCCACTCCTCGGCCCAGGTCTCGACCAATCGGACCAGCCCTGCCTGCGCCGCCGCGTAGCCCGAGGCGTGGGCGAGGTCGCCATTGTGACCCGGGCCCACGAGCACGCAAAACGAACCAGTCGCCGACTTTCGGACGAGCGGCAAGGTCGCGCGGACGGTCGCAAACGTCCCTCGCAACGCGGTTTCCACGTCCTGCCACCACTCCGAGGGATCGACGGCGCCGACCGGCCCGATCGCCCGAAGTCGCCCGGCGGCGCCTACGACCGCATCGAGCCGACCGGCCCACTCCCCGATCCGGGCGATCGCCCGATCGAGCGATCCCGGGTCGGTCACGTCGGCCGAAAACCCTCGCGCATGTCCCCCAAGATCCCGGATCGCGGCGGCCGACGCCTCGACCTGCTCGAGCGACCTCGCCACGACGGCCACCGCGAACCCCTCGGCGGCCAGCCTCGCGGCAATCGCCCGTCCCAGGCCCCGGCCCCCTCCGGTGACCATCGCGACTCGATCGGGCGTCGTCATCGTCGGCCTCCTCCGGACTTCGATGGGGCCATTATGGGCCGGACCCGGGCCATCGCCAAGCCGTGGCGAGATCGCCCGTCTCCGCCCTCGGACTGCCGGGCTGGGCGGGAACGGTGGATTCCCGGGCGTTCTCGCCGGTTTTTTCGTTGCGACCGGCCCGAGACCGGGTATTTTAGGAGACAGAAACCCCTCTGGCCCGACCGATCCCCTGGGGGCCTTTCGATGAGGATATCAACCCGTCTTCCGGCCGTCCTCCTGGCCGCCCTCGTCCTGGTTTTCCCGCTTCAGGCCGGGGCCCAGGTCGCGAAGACCGCGGCGGCCCCGACCGATCCAACCCCGGCCATCGTCTTCCTCGCCCCGCCTTCGGCCACGATCGGCCGGACCGTCGAATGGACCGTGTCCGGCCGAAACCTCGACCGAGTGGAGCGGTGGACCGTCTCGGGAACCGGCGTCGAAGTCCTCGAAGCCCCGGCCGGGTCGGGCGATGCGGCGAAGCTCAAGGTCAAGGTCGATCCCACGGCCGAGCCCGGCTATCGCGAGGTCCGGGCCGTGGGTCCGGCCGGTCTGTCGAACCTCGCCGTCGTCCGAATCGACCGTCTGGACGGGGTCGCCGAGGTCGAGCCCAACGATTCGCCCGGCCTGGCCAACGAAATCCACGTCGGCCAGTCCGCCTGGGGCATCCTCAAGCCACAGGACCTCGATTTCTACCGATTTCGGGGCCGAGCAGGACAGAAACTGACGATTGATCTCGAATCCCAGCGGATCGGGACGCCCCTCGTGCCGGTCGTGACGATCCTGAATGCATCGGGCGTGCCTCTGGGGCGGGCCCGCGAGACCCGAGGAACCGATCATGACGCCCGGTTTGCCTTCGCCGTGCCGGCCGACGGCGAGTATCGGGTCGAGGTCCGTGACGACCTCTACCGGGGCGGGGATTCGGCCTCGTATCGCCTCCGGGTCGAGGAGGCCCCGTTCGCCGTCGGCCTGTTCCCCCTGGGCGGCCCTCGGGGCGCGACGATCACCGTAACCACGTCGGGCGGCAGCCTTTCGGAGCCGAGATCCAAGACGATCACCCTGCCCGACACGCCGGGCGTCCTGGTCGATCCCGGCACGTTCGACGGCCCGGGCGGCCCGATCCTCGCTCCGATGACGTTGGTGGTGGGTGATGGCTTGCCCGAAGTCCTGGAGTCGTCGAACGATTCGCCGCTGGACGGCTCGGGCGTGATCGTGAACGGCCGGCTCGGCCAGCCGGGCGAGGTCGATCGTTTCCGCCTCGTCGGCAAGAAGGGGCGGGCGGTGGCCGTGAGGGTCCGGGCCTCGGACATGGGTTCATGGCTCGATTCGGTGGTCACGGTCCGCGATGCCTCCGGAGCCGTCGTGGCCGAGAACGACGATCCGGGCGACTCTGCTCCCCAGCGGAACCCGTTTGCAGTCAACCAGGCGACGCCCCCGCCCGATAGCCGACTGGTGTTCGAACCCAAGGAAGACGGCGAGTTGACGATCGAACTGGCGGACCGTTACGGCGACGGCGGGCCGGCGTTCGCCTATCGGATGGAGGTCGGCCCGAACCGACCGGACTTCGCGATCAGCCTCCTCTTCAGCGACCCGAACGCGGCCCGTCGAGGGGTCATGGCGGGAGTCAACACGCCTCCGAGACCTGCGGGTCCGGGATCGACGGGCGTTCTGAACCTCCGGCCGGGCGTCAAGATCCCCATCAATTTCCTCCTGACGATCGACGGTCGCACCGGGCCGATCGAGGTTCGCGCCGAGGGGCTGCCCGACGGGGTGACCGCGACGGTCCAGAAGGTCAATCCGCCGGTCCCCCCGGTCGGCCGGAACGGGATGCCGGGCCGTCCGCCGTCGGCCTCGGGCGGGAGCCTGGTCCTGAGCGTGGCCCCCGACGCCCAGCCGGTCTCGGGGACGCTTCGGATCGTGGCCACGACCCAGCCTCCCGACGGCGGCCGGCCCCTCTCCCGAGTGGCCTCGGCCGCCATTGCCATCGACACCCCCCTGCCCGGCAACGCCGGCTCCCGACCCGTCCTCCGGACCATCTCGAGCATCCCCATCCGGGTGATCGGCGAGGCGAAAAGCGCGCCGATCGCCTCGGCCGAGACGACGCCGGCCTCGATCCATCCCTCCCTGCAATTGAAGGAGATCCGGGTTCCTGGGGTGCTCTTCCAGGGGGCGAGGATGGACCTCGATTTGGACCTCGTGGCGTCCTCGGCCGACCGGCGCTCGCCCCTCCTGGCCCGGGTCTCCGGATCGGGCGTTTCCGCACTGCCCTTGTGGGACGAGCCGCCCTCGGCAGACGGGCCCGCCGCGAAGGTCCGGCTGTCGGCCTCGCCCAATGCCGATCCGGGCGTAAGGACCGTGACGGTAACGGTTTCCCCTCGCGGCCGTCCTCCGATCGAGTGGCAGGCGTCGGTGATCGTCCGGCCTCCGGTCTCGGTCCGGGTCCGCGACGAGTTGCTGGTACTCGCCCCCGATGCGACGTCCCGGCTGGTGGTCGCGATCACTCGGGAGCCGGGTTTCGACGGGCCGGTTCGGGTCGAGATCACGCCCCCTCCGGGAGTCCGGGTGCTGGGCCGGACCACGATCCCGACCCACGAAACGATCCTGGAAGTGGAGCTGGCGGGCCGGGTCCGGGATGGATCGGACTCGTCGGTGAGGGTCGTGGCGGTCGCGACGATGACCGCGGGCGCAGTCCGCGCCGAATCGACGAATCGGGCGAAGATCGCCGGTCCGTCGGCCGAAAAAGACGATTGACGCGCGGCCGCGAGGGTGAGGTCGTCTCGCCCGAAGGTCGCCCCCTGGCCAACGTTCCGAAACCTCAGAGTCGTCCGGTCCCCTCGGGTCGTCCCGCGTCTCGGTCCGCCCGGACCGGATCGGTCGGTCCGGGCCCCTCGCCCAGAAAGGCTCATCGCGATGTTGATGCGACACCTCGGCCGCCTCCTCGCCCCGGCGGCCTGGATCGGGCTCGCGGCCCTTGCGCCCGGCCTGTCGGCCCTCGCCGATGCCCCCGCCGAAACCCGGACCGTCTCGGTCCTCCAGGCCCAGAAAGACGGCTCGCTGAAGGTCACGGTCCGCGGCCAGGGGGACGACCGGGTCAAGTTCACGATCAAGAATACGTCCAAAGCCCGGCTGAACGTGGTGATCCCGCCCGGCCTGGTCGCCTCGGCCACCCCGGGCCAGGGCGGTTTCCAGAGCATGGGCCTGGGCACGCCCACCAACCAGCCCGGCCGCTTCGGCGCCTTCCGCAACCCGGGCCAGGGGGGCGACGGCTTCCGCTCCGTCCCCCCGGCCGTCCCCGAGCCGGTGGGGATCGCCGTCTCGCCGGGCCAGACCGAGGAGTTCGTCCTCCACTCGGTCTGCCTGAATTACGGCGTGAACACCCCGACCCCTCGCAATACGTTCACGCTGATGGATGTTGAGGAATACACGCCCGATGTCCGCATCCGCAAGGCCCTGCGGAGCCTCGCCACCCTGGGCACCAGCCACATGGTGGCCCAGGCGACGATGTGGCACGTCGCCAACGGGATGACCTGGGAGCAGCTCGCCCGCAACACGGTCAAGCCGGTCAACGCCTTCGAGCTCGCCCAGGCCGCACGGTTCGTCGAGGCGGTGGACGGCTCCAGCTCGTCGGAAATCGTGGACCCGGCTTACTTTCGGAACAACCGAATCCTCGTTCGAGTCCTCGGCGAGGGCCCGTTGACGAAGGACGCGAGGCGATTCGGCAGCGAGCTGGAGGGCGTGAAGGTGCTCGGCCTGCCGGCCCACATGGCCCAGGACGGCACCGAGGGCTTCGAGAAGGCCGGCACGATCCTCTTGACGGTGAATCTCGTGCCGTCGAAGCCCGGCCAGGCCGCCGCGAAGGTCACCCTGCGGCACGCATCGGCCCTGGGAGGCTGGGACAACCTCGGCTCCGCCGGCCTTCAGTCCGCCTCGGACCTCTCGAAGATGACCCCCGAGGATTTCGCGGCCGAGCTCGATCGGGCCGTCTCCAGGGCGTTCGTGACGGTCGTCCCCGCGAGACGCTCCGCCGGGATGACCACGATGAAGATCACCAACCGCCTGCCGATGACGATCGCCACCGTGACCCTCAAGGCCGGCAAGGCCGAGGACACCGTCCGGACCGAGGCCCTCGGGATCGGCCCCATGAGGCACGCCTTCGTCCCGATCCCGGCCGCCACCGCGACCATCGATCGGGTCGATCTCAACGGCCTTTGATCGATTCGGCCCCGCAGACATCGACGCCCGAGGCTCCCGGAAGCCGCAAACCGGGAGGCTCGGGCGTTCTTGTTTGGCCCGGCGGAACGCGTCAAGGCGCGGTGCCCGTCGCGAGCAGGTAGACCGCGAACGAGGCCAGCCAGTGCTCCCCGGCGTAGTCTCCGCTGGCGACGTGCTCCAGGCCCGCCTGGGCGTGCTTCTCGGCCGATTTCGTCAGGGAGGCTCGCGCGGGGTGATCGGCGGGAAGGGCATTGGCGATCCCCTTCATGGCCCAGGCCCGGCTGAGGTTCAGGCCGTCGAGGTGGACGAGCTGGGGGTCGGACCGGTCGGTCACGATGGCGGGTTCGAAGAGCGATTTCGGCTCGGATTTCGAGGCCCCGGGGAGGAACCTCTCGAACCAGGCCCGGAATTCGTTCTCGGGGAGGACCCGACGCATCAGGTCCGCCTCCATCAGCGACGGCGAGAAGAAGTCCGAGCCCGAGGGCTCCCATTTCGCCGGCGCGTCGGTGTCTTCGAGGAAGTACGACCGCGCCCGGGACTCGACCAGGGCCCGGAGCGGGGCGTTGCCGACTTTCTTCGCGTACTCGTGGGCAAGGAGCAGGCCGAAGGCCGTGTTGGGGTGAACACCCGTTCGGATCGGATAGGTCTGCTTGGGGAAGAATTCGAGATATCGGGCCACGAGGATGTCTTCGACGGGCCGGAGGTGCTCTCGCCAAGAGCGGGCATCGGGGTCGTCCCAGCCGTCGAGCTCCTCGGCGAGCTTCAGGAACCAGGCCCAGCCGTAGGGACGCTCGAACGGCTTGCTTTCCTTCCGGGAGAAGTACTCGGCCTCGGCCTTGAGGTTGGCGGTCGAGAGGTGATCGTTCAGGACCGCGCGGATCTCTTTCGCCTCGGGGAGATCGGGGAAGGTCTTCAGGATGCGGACGAGCATCCAGTGGCCGTGGACCGAGGAATGCCAGTCGTAGGAGCCGAAGAACGAGGGGTGAAGCGCCTTCGGGGCCTTCACGTCGCCGGGTCCGTTCATCACGTGGTCGAGCTTGTTGGGATATTCCTGGCTCAGGCCCTTCAGGGCGAGCCGGGCGAAGCCGGAGGCTCGCTCGGGGGTCAGGTCAGCCGATGTTGGTGGTGTCAAAAACAGGACGACAAGAAAGGCCGGAAGGATCGTTCGACTCACGAGTGACGCTCCAGGGAGGGGCCGTGTTGGGCCTCCAGGGTAGCATGACGAGGCCGTCCCCGGCAGGGCCCCGATGGCGAACGTCCGCCCGTCCTCCGGCCCGCCCGATCGGCCTTCGGTGAGAAAAGTAAACAGGCCGCGGAGACCCGTCCGAAGCGCTTGACGGCTTCACTGGCGTTGTTTAAGGTCTTCATGAAGCGTGCCACGGTGCTGAGGCACTTTCATAGATAGACCTTCGTGGCTCTATCGGTCGTCCTGTATGATCTATAATGAAATAGCGTTCTACGTACTATTCCTGCTCCCGTGCGTCGTGCTGTTTCATGCCACGGGGCCGCGGGTCCGGCCCTGGGTCATCACGTCGTTCGGGGTGGGGTTTTTTGTCTATTACGGTTATTACGCATTCGGCGGGGTGTGGGGCGCCGCGTGTGTTCTGATCTTCGTCTGGGAGTTGCTGGTTTCTCGGCTGTATCGCAAGGGATCGCGATGGTGCCTGGTCGGCGTGGTCCAGGCGGTGCTCATCCTGTCGGTCTTCAAATACGGGACGTTCCTGGGCGGGCTTTGGACCGACGTGACGGGCCTGGCGATGCTGGCGAACCTGGGACCGGTCCCTCGTTTGATCCTCCCGCTGGGGATCAGCTTCTTCACGTTCGAGTTCATCCACTTCGCCGTGGACCGGTATCGGGGTGACATCGAGGAGGCGACCCTGGCCGAGTATTCGGCGTTCATCTTCTTCTTCCCGACGATGGTGGCCGGCCCGATCAAGAGGTATCAGGAGTTCGTCCCCAAGCTGGCCTCCGCCCGGCTCGACCCGGACCTGGTCTCCCGGGGGATCACGCGAATCCTCGTGGGGCTGGCGAAGAAATCCGTCCTGGCAGACACCTTCACGCTCTGGTCGGACAAGCTCAACACCTCGGCTCTGGTCACCGCCAGCCCCCCGACGGTCCTGGGCTGGATCCTGGCCTACGGGATGAAGATCTACTTCGACTTCTCGGGCTACTCGGACATCGCGATCGGCTGTGGCTACCTCTTCGGCATCCCCGTGCCGGAGAACTTCCGCTGGCCGTACGCGAGCCGGAACATCGCCGAGTTCTGGAGGCGCTGGCACATCTCGCTCGGCCGATGGATTTTTGATTACGTCTACAAGCCCCTGGGCGGCTCCAGGCGAGGCGAGGGCCGCACGGCGTTCAACCTCCTGGTGGCGTTCGGGGTCTCGGGCCTGTGGCACGGGGCGGCGTACAACTTCATCGCCTGGGGCCTCTGGCACGGGATCTTGATGGTGATCTACCGGACGTGGTCGCGCCTCGCCGACCGGTTGGGCTGGAGGCTGCCGGCGGCCCTCGGGCTGACCCTCACGTTCGTGACGGTGAACCTGGGCTGGGGACTATTCGCGATGGACATGCCGCGAGTGCTGATCGCGGCCCGGAGGATCCTGGGACGATGACCTCTCTCATCACGCGGATCGGGACGACCCTGGAAGTCCTCTCGGGGTCGCGTCCGTGGACCGATCGTATGGCCTCGAGCCTCGCGGTCCGGGCATTCTGGGGGTGGTGGTGGGCGACGTTGCTCGTCCTGGTCCTCCTGTTCAGCCGAGGCAATTCGAAATTCGTGTACATCGACTTTTAAGAGAATGCGTCATGAAGCCCGTCGTCCTGCAGATCCTCATCGCCGCCCTGACCCTCGCGGGATATGACCGCGCGCTGGCCTGGCACGCCTCGCGGACGAACCTCCACCTCCGCAAGATCGTGGAGGCCGGATCGCGAGCCGAAGATGCCCTGGTGTTCGTGGGGGATTCGCGGGCCCAGGCCGCCCTGGACCTCCCGGAGCTGCGGAGGGCCCTGCGGGCCCAGGGCGCCCCGGACGACGTGGTGAACCTCTCGCTCAACTCCACCCGGATCGCCTGGCATTCGCTGATCGCCCGCGAGCAGGCCCGCCGATGGCCCAGGACGCGGGGCGTGGTCCTGTGCTTCGGCATCAATCGGATGCTCGAGGACCATCCCGATCCCGACCCCGGCCAGTGGACGGGGTTCGACAGCGTCCTGGTCGACGTGATCGGCCCCGGGGAGCTGGACGAGTTCATGCCAGGAGGCCTGATCCGCCACCCGATCTGGTCGCTCAAATATGGCCTCGGCCGCTGCCTGGCGATGGTTCGCTATCGATCGAACCTCGCCCAGGGCGTGAGCAACCGCCTGAACGCCCTGGCCAACCCGCCGAGGGCCCGCACGAACGCCGAGCGGTTCGGCTACCTCGAGGACATGATCGAGTTGCAGAGGCAGAGCCGGGCCGAGTCCCAGGCCCTCCTCGTGCAGCGACGGACGGGCGACGGATGGAGGCTCAACCCCTGGTTCGACGAGCTTCGTCGCGAGCTGAAAGCCCGGGAAATCCCCCTCTATCTGGTCGAGCTCCCGGTCATCCAGGAGGACCGGAACCAGGTCACCCAGAGGCCGGAATGCCGGGAGTTCCGGGCCTGGCTGACCCGCCTCGTCGAGGCCGACGGGGGCCGATACATCGACCTCGGCCAGCTCCCGGGGGTGACCGACGACCACTTCCCCGACGAGGTCCACATGGACGAATCCGCCGCCCGGATCGTCTCCCAGGCGATCGGCGAGGCGCTCGCCAGGATCCTCAAGGCACCTCGCGATCCGGGGTCCGGGGCCGACTCGAAACGCCCCGGGACCCCGGACTAGCCCGCCTCAGCGGGCGATCAGGACGATCGTGGTCCTCGGCCCGACGAGATACTTCACCTCGGTGAGGAACACGGCCTCCTCGTCGCCGACGATGTCCTGGCCGTCGGGCAGCGAGGTATCGACCACGCGATACCACCGCTTGCCCTCGACCGGCGGGAGCTCGACTTCCAGCGGCTCCCAGAAGGTGTTGGAGCCGACGTAGATCGGCAGGTCGCCCCGCACCTCGCTCTGGAACGGCTCGAGGACCCAGGCGAGGAATCGCGACCGCCCCGAAGTCGGCTTGATTGGGCGTCACGCCGTGCCAGGTGATGTTGCGGAGATGCGGCACCTCGGACTGTTCGGCCGTCATGTACCGCCAGTCCCTCTGAGATCGTGTGCCTCTTGCGAAAGGCGATGATCATCCGAGTGAATCGGTAGGATGCCCGCGTGGCGACTGAGGTTCTCCCAGTTGATCCAGTTCAGCGAATTGTCCTGGAAGACCGTGTTGTTGTCCCCCTCGGCGGTCCTCCTCATCTCGTCGCCGTAGAGGAGCATGGGCGTCCCCTGCGCAGAGGAAGAGGATCGAGTAGGAAGTTCTTGATCTGGCGGTCTCGGAGCGACTCGATCTCGGTCCGTTGCTCGTCGGTGAGTCGGGGGCGTGTGCGCGTCGGTGAAGCCTTCGTGGCCGCAGTTCCAGCTCTCGTTGTCGTTGGAGCCGTCGTGGTTGTTCTCGCCGTTCCGCTCGTTGTGCTTGTCGTTGTAGGAGACGAGGTCGTTCAGCGTGAAGCCGTCGTGGCAGGCGACGAAGTTGATGGAGTGGTAGGGCGAGCGCTCGGCATCCTGGTCCGGGGCGAAGAGGTCGAACGAGCCGGCGACCCGGGTGGCCAGGTCGCCGGCGACGCCGGCGTCGCCCTTGACCCACTTGCGGACCGTGTCGCGGAACTTGCCGTTCCACTCGGCCCACCGGCGGTCGGAGAACGAGCCGAGCAGATACTGGCGGATCGACCACGGCTCGGCGATCAGCTTGATCCGGGAGAGGACAGGGTCGGACTCGATCTCGTGGATGATCGGCGTCTTGCCCTTCTCCTGGCCGTCCACGTCGACGGCGAAGACCGCCGCGAGGTCGAACCGGAAGCCGTCGACGTGCATCTCCGTGACCCAGTAGCGGAGGCAGTCGAGGATGAACTTGCGGACGACCGGGTGATTGCAGTTCAGCGTGTTGCCGCAGCCGGTGAAGTCGTTGTAGAACTGCGGCTGGCCGGGGACGAGGATGTAATAGATGTTGTTATCCAGGCCCCGGAAGCTCATCGTCGGGCCGAAGTGGTTCCCCTCCCGCGTGTGGTTGAAGACCACGTCGAGGATGACCTCGATGTTGTTCTTGTGCAGCTCGCGGACCATCATCTTGAACTCGTCGACCTGGACGCCGAGCTTGCCGTAATAGCTGTAGTGCGCTCTCCGGGGCGAAGAAGGCGACGGTGTTATATCCCCAGGCGTTGGACAGCCGCTCGCCGGTGAAGGGGTCGCGGAACGGGCCGTCGAACTGGTCGAACTCGAAGATCGGCAGGAGCTCGACCGCCGTGATCGCCCAGGTCCTTCAGGTAGGGGATCTTCTCGATGAACCCGCGATAGGTGCCGCCGAAGTCGCTCTCGGAGGAGTGGTGGCGGGTGAACCCTCGGACGTTCACCTCGTAGATGATCGACTCCTCGATCGGGATGTCCGGGTGGCGGTCCCCTTCCCAGTCGAAGTCGCTCTTGTAGGCGATGCAGCGCGGCGGCCCCTCCGGTGTTGTCCACGTCGGCGCGGACCGAGGTGGCGGTCGGGGTCGTCGGGCTTGGCGTTGTCGTAGCCGAGCGCGTCGCCCGTCGAGCCAGTTGAAGTCGCCCGGTGACGGCCGGCGCGTAGGGGTCGAGCAGGCGTCTTGTTGGCGATTGAACCGCGTGCCGTCCTTCGCCGGCTCGTACGGGCCATCGACCCGATAGTTGTAGAGGGTCCGATTGGGCAGCCCGTCGACGAAGATGTGCCAGACTCGCCCGTGCGATGGGCCTTGGGATCGAGCGGGATGACCTGAGACGGCTGGCGGTCGGTCACGTTGTCGAACAGGAGCAGCTCGACGCGAGTCGCGCCCGCGGAATGGACGGCGAAGTTGATCCCGTCGGCCCGGACCGAAGGTCCGAGCGGCTCGGCGTCGCCTGGAAGGATGTTGGTGATCGTCGGCATCGAGGGGAATCGGTGCGAACCGCTCCGTCCGGGGTTGCGAATCGGGTTTCGCGGCCTCATTCTCGTCCAGTGTATACCGGCGAGAATCGTCCAGCCTTTCTTTATCATACTTTCCCGAGGTTGTCAGGTTCCCTGGGGGGATCGGGCCGGGTCCTCTCCTTCTCGTCCCGCCCCGAGTCGGGGGACGGGCGATCGAACCCGGCAGGCTCCCTCGGCTCGCGATTTGCGAGCACTGCAAGATCCGGGCCGACCGACCGCGGGCGAACGATCGCGCCCCGGGTCGCCGCCGAGTCGATTCCAGGGGGGGCTTCGCTCGCCATGGCCGAAGATGGTCTCTGGTTCAAGGATGCCGTGTTCTACGAGCTCCACGTCCGCTCGTTCCAGGACGGCAACGGCGACGGCATCGGCGACTTCCGCGGGCTGACCAGCCGCCTGGATTACCTCCGAGACCTGGGCGTCGATTGCATCTGGCTCCTGCCCTTCTTCGAGTCGCCCCTGCGCGATGACGGGTACGACATCGCCGACTACCGGAAGATCCACCCCAATTACGGGACCATGGACGACTTCCAGGAGTTCCTCGACGCCGCCCACGCCCGGGGGCTCCGCGTGATCGCGGACCTCGTCGATGAATCACACCAGCGACCAGCACCCCTGGTTCAAGCGGGCCGTCGAGTCGCCCCCGGGGTCGATCGAGCGCGACTATTACGTCTGGAGCGACACCGACCAGAGGTACAAGGACGCCCGGATCATCTTCCTCGACACCGAGAGGTCCAACTGGTCCTGGCACCCCGTCGCCCAGGCGTATTACTGGCACCGCTTCTACTCCCAGCAGCCGGACCTGAACTACGACAATCCCCAGGTCCGCGAGGCGATGCTCGACAACTTCCGCTTCTGGCTGGACAAGGGCCTGGACGGCTTCCGCTGCGACGCCGTCCCCTACCTCTTCGAACGCGAGGGCACCAACTGCGAGAACCTGCCGGAGACCCACCTCTATCTCAAGGAACTCCGCGCCGTGATCGATCGCGAGTACTCCGGCCGGGTCCTCCTGGCCGAGGCCAACCAGTGGCCCAGCGACGTGAGGGCCTACTTCGGCGACGGCGACGAGTTCCACATGGCGTTCCACTTCCCCTTGATGCCCCGCTTGTTCATGGCCTTGCGCAAGGAAGACCGCTCGCCGATCGTCGAGATCCTCGCCCGGACCCCCGCCATCCCCGACTCCTGCCAGTGGGGCATCTTCCTCCGCAATCACGACGAATTGACGTTGGAGATGGTCACCGACGAAGAACGCGACTACATGTATCACGAATACGCCAAAGACCGGAAGATGCGCATCAACCTCGGCATCCGTCGGCGGCTCGCGCCCCTGATGGACAACCGCAGGAGGCGGATCGAGCTGATGAACGGCCTGCTGATGAGCCTGCCCGGCAGCCCGATCCTGTATTACGGCGACGAGATCGGCATGGGCGATAACATCTACCTGGGCGATCGCGACGGCGTCCGGACCCCCATGCAGTGGAGCATCGACCGCAACGGCGGGTTCTCCCGGTGCGACCCGGCCGCGCTCACGTCCCCCGCGATCCAGGACCCGATCTACGGCTACCTCGCCGTGAACGTCGAGAGCCAGGAGAGGCAGAATTCCTCGCTCCTGAACTGGATGAAATCGCTGATCGCCACCCGGAAGAAATACCCCGCCTGGGCCGAGGGACGACCGAGTTCGTCGCGAGCGAGAACCGTTCCGTCCTGGCGTTCGTCAGGAAGACCGAGAGCCAGACGGTCCTCTGCGTGAACAACCTCTCGCAGCACGCCCAGCCCGTGGCGCTGGACCTCTCGGCCTACCTCGGCTGCGTGCCCGTCGAGATGGGCGGCGACCAGAAGTTCCCTCCGATCGGCCGGGCCCCCTATTTCCTCAGCCTCGGCGGCTACGACTTCTTCTGGTTCCAGCTCGAGGGCGCGCCGGAAGTCGTCGTGTAGGGTGCATGAACTACGCCAGCTTCCACCTCGCGGGCGATCGAGCAACACCGCTCGCCGGGCCGTTTCGAGACCGATCCAGGTCGTGGGAAATCCCGGGGCCGTCGTCGGTTGAATCCTCGGTGCATTTCATCCACCCTACGCCGAGAATGCCTCCTTTCCCCCAGGAGTCGCCGAAGTGTCCGATCCGTCCTCGATGGAAGCCCTCTTCGACGCCGAAGCCCGCTCGCTGGCCGAGTCCCCGCCCCGCCGCCCGGGCTCGACGTACCGCCTCCAGCTCCACAAGGGCTTCC
The DNA here is from genome assembly GCA_963737655.1 of uncultured Planctomycetota bacterium. Taxonomy (GTDB): domain Bacteria; phylum Planctomycetota; class Planctomycetia; order Isosphaerales; family Isosphaeraceae; genus JAQGHR01. Next base: position 2,880,056 of record CAVTTN010000002.1, read on the forward strand.
GGCTCGAAGATGCCCGCGCCATCGTGCCCTACCTCCGCGACCTCGGCGTGACCGACCTGTACCTGTCGCCCTACCTCGACGCCCGACCCGGCTCGACCCACGGCTACGACGTCTTCGACCACTCGCGGATCAATCCCGAGGTGGGCACCGACGAGGACCACGCCCGGCTCGTGGCCGATCTCGCCCTCGTCGGCATGGGCCGCGTCCTGGACGTGGTCCCCAATCACATGGGCATCAACGGGCCGAATCGCTACTGGCTGGACGTCCTGGAGATGGGGCCGTCGTCCGAGTTCGCCCCGTTCTTCGACATCGACTGGCACCCCGTGAAGGACGAGCTGGATGGACGGGTCCTCCTGCCGATCCTGGAGGACCAGTACGGCAAGGTCCTCGAAGACGGCAAGCTCGTCCTGGAGCGCCGGGGCGGCGAGTTCGTCCTCCAGTACCACGAGCGGACGCTCCCCCTGGCGCCCAAGTCCTATTCCTCGATCCTCGGCCGGGCGTCGCGAGAGATCATCTCGCGGTTCGACCCGGACGATCCCCACGTCCTGGAATTCCTGAGCGTCTGGGCCTCGGCCGAGAACATGCCGGATCGGGACGCGACCCGACCCGAAGACGTCGCCCACCGCCACCGGGAGCGCCGGGTGCTCCACCGGCGAATCCGCCGCCTCTGCGAGGAGGCGCCCGAGATCTGCTCGTTGATCGACGCCGGCGTGGCCGGCTTCGCGGGCGTCCCGGGCGAGCCCTCCACGTTCGACCCGCTGCACCGGCTCCTGGAGGAGCAGGCCTACCGCCTGGCCTTCTGGCGGGTGGCCGCCCAGGAAATCAATTATCGACGATTTTTCGATATCAACGACCTCGCCGGCCTGAGGACCGAAGACCCCCGCGTCTTCGAAGCGGTCCACGCGCTGATCTTCCGATGGATGGCCGAGGGGGGCGTCACCGGGCTCCGGATCGACCACCCCGACGGCCTCGCCGACCCACTGGGCTATTTCCAGAGGCTCCAGGAGGCCGCGTTCCTCATCCGCTGCCGGGCCCGGTTCGATGCCGGGCACGGCGACCCGGCCGACTGGGTCGAGATCGCCCGGGGGCTTCGGAGACGGTTCCGCGAGGCCGCCCGCGAGCCGAATTCGCCCCTGGCCCGGCCCTCGCCGATCGTGGCCGAAAAGATCCTGAGCCGGGGCGAGGCCCTCCCCGACGGCTGGCCGATCGATGGCACGGTTGGATACGAATATCTCAACGTGATCAATGGCCTGTTCATCGATCCCGCGGCCGAGGCGACCCTCGGCGCGACCTACGCCGAGTTCACCGGCGACCGCGAGCCGTTCGCCGAGGTCCTGTACCACGCCAAGGAGCGGATCGCCAGGGATTCCCTGGTCAGCGAGGTCAACATGCTCGCCCGCCAGCTCAACCGCGTGAGCGAGTTCGACCGCCGGAGCCGGGACTTCACCCTGAACGACCTGCGCGTCGGGATCCGCGAAGTGATCGCTTGCTTTCCCGTCTATCGGACGTACCTCCAGCCCGGGCAGCCGCCGTCGGACCGCGATCGGGGCTACATCGAGCAGGCCGTGGCCCGGGCCCGGAAGAGGAACCCGGGGGTGGACGGCTCGTTGTTCGACTTCCTCCGCTCGGTCCTTTTGCTCGAAGGCGGAGGGGGCGCGTCGATCGAGGGGCGGTCGCTCGCCGAGACGTTCGTGAAGCGGTTCCAGCAGACCACCGGCCCGATGCAGGCCAAGGGGCTGGAAGACACCGCGTTCTATCGCCAGTACCCCCTGGTCTCGATCAACGAGGTCGGCGCCGACCCGTCGCGGTTCGGGATCTCGCCCTCGGCCTTCCACGCGATGAACGCCGACCGCCTGGCCCACTGGCCGGGGTCGCTCGGGACTACCGCCACCCACGACACCAAGCGAGGCGAGGACGCGAGGATCCGGATCGACGCCCTCTCCGAGTTCCCCGAGCGATGGAAGGCCCACCTCGCCCGATGGCAACGGATCAACGCGAGGAAGAAGGTCGAGGTCCGCGGGGCCCCGGCGCCCGACGCTCGCGAGGAATACCTGCTCTACCAGGCCCTGGTCGGCGGCTGGCCGATCGGCGGCCCCGACGACGCCTCGCCGGAGGGCTTCAGCGATCGCGTGAGCGGCTTCTTCCTGAAGGCCGTCCGCGAGGCCAAGCTCAACACGAGCTGGTCGGACCCCGAGCCCGACTACGTCCAGGCCCTCGACGCCTTCGTCAAGGCGATCCTCGACGGACCCGACGCCTCGGTCTTCATCCGCGACTTCCTCTCGTTCCAGAGGGCGGTCGGGCGAGTCGGGATGGTTCATTCGCTCGCGCAAACGCTCCTGAAGATCGCCTCGCCCGGCGTGCCGGACGTGTATCAGGGATGCGAACTCTGGGACTTCAGCTTCGTCGATCCCGACAACCGCCGGCCCGTGGATTTCGAGGGCCGGAGGCGGCTCCTGGAGGGCCTCGACGACGCGATCCGAGCCGGGAAGCCACGCGCCGAAATCGCCCGAGCACTCTTCGCGGCCCCCGAGGACGGCGCGATCAAGCTCCTGGTCGTCGCGACGGCCCTGCGTCACCGCCACGACAACCAGGCCCTGTATCTGCTCGGCAATTACCGGCCCCTCGACGTCGAGGGAGAGCACCGAACGAGGGTCGTCGCCTTCGGCCGCCACCGCGAGGGCAAGGCCGTGATCGTGGCCTCGCCCCGGCTCGTCGCCCCCCTGATGGGCGACGACGCCCTGGCCATGCCCCTGGGCCGGGAGGTCTGGAATGACACCCGATTGACACTCCCCGAAGGCCCCATCCCCAGGCTCTGGCGAGACCTCCTGACCGATCGAATCCACGAGATCGACGAATCGGCCGGCGCCCCGCCCTCGCTCGCCGTCGGCGACCTGTTCCGAGACGTCCCGCTCGCCTTCCTGTCGGCCGAGTGATGCCTGTTGGGTACGGATGGAAAAAATCGTGTCGGAGCTACTCTGCAGAAAACCCCGTCGAGAATGAGGAAACGAGTAGGTCCGACTTCAGTCGGGCCTCCAAAAGGTTTTGTTATGTAGGCCCGACTGAAGTCGGGCCTACTCGATCGCTGACTCCCAGCGGGGCCTGCTGCAGAGGATGTCGGATCCATTTTCTTCACGAACATTGATCCGACACCCTTTTCATTCCCCCGCCCCGCGACCGCCCCTCGCTCAACGCTCCGGGGCCGCGATCAGCTCCACGCCGGCCGTGGTCTTGCCGGGCTCGACGGTCACGACGCGAGTGGTCCCCTTGGGGGCCTGCTCGGCGTCCAGCCAGAACGGGGCGACCTGGACGAACTGCTCTCCGGGCCTCACGAACCTGAGCTCGAAGGTGCCGTCGGCCTTCGTCTTCGTGGTCGGGTCGTAATAGCGGTTCTCGGATTTGTCGGTCGGCTCGGCCCGGACCTCACGCTCGGCCACCGGCTTGCCCCGGGCGTCCACGACCCGCCCGGTGACGGTCCCGGGGCGGTTCAAGAGGATGGTCACGTCCTCGATCAACTGCCCGGGCGTGGTCTTCATCGGCGGGGCCACGCCGTTGGCCCAGTTCCGCCATTGTTCATATTTGCCGTCATGGGCCACGAGGTTGTATTCCGAGTCCCCGCTCGCCGGCAGGAGCGCGACGAACCGGCCGTCCCCGTCGGTCTCGACGCTGAACCGGGTGTCGCCGGTCAACGAGTTGCCCGACCCCGTGAGCGCCGGCGCCACCGTGGCCCCGGCCACGGGCTTGCCGTCGGGATCGACGACCTTCCCCCGGATCGTCACGGCCATCTCGAACACGACCTTGACGGGCGCCATCCCGGGCGTCATGTCGAAGTCCAGGCCGTCGAAGTTCCTCTGGAAGCTCCGGCCGTGAAATCCTTCCTTCTGGAATCGTGACCACTCGCTCACGCACGAATCCGACCACCAGCGCACATATCCCTTGGCCTCGACCTGATCGAAGTTGATCCGACCCGGCATGACGAACGGGATGCGGATCGTGCCCTCGGCGTCCGAGATGCCCGAGACGCCCGGGTTCTGCCAGACCGAGAGCGTCGCGCCGCGGATCGGGGTGCCGGTCAGGCTATCCACGGCCTTCGCCACGAAGGTCACGCCCTCGTTCAGGGTGATGTCGAGCGGTCGGACCTGGTCGGCCGCGATGCTCTGGCCCTGCATCCTCGCCACGCCCTTGCCGGGCACGCGGACCTGGATATCGTAGCCCGCCGGCTCGACGTACAGCCGATAGCGGCCGTCCTTGCCGGATCTCGTCTCGGTCGTGCATTCGGAGAGCATGAACCCGGCGGCCCGGCGAGGCCCGCTGTCGGCCCGGATCGGGGCATCGGCCACGGGCGAGCCGTCGGGGGCGATCACCTTCCCCTCGAAATAGGTCGAGTTGCCCAGGACCACGACCCACCCCGGCTCGCCGACGACCTTGTCGAGATGAAACTGCGTCTCATATCCCGGCTTGCTCACGCGAACCTCGATCTTGTTGCCCGGGATGAAGTCCTTGTATTTGAAGAAGCCATCGGCGTCGGTCTTCGTGTGATAGTTGGGCATCCAGTGAAACACGGCGACCTCGGCCCCCTCGATCGGCTTGCCGCCGGAATCGACCACGCGGCCGGCGAACTCGTCCCGGGCGACCTTTTGAGGCCCTCGCACGTCCCCCTTCGGCAACGCCGGGACCTTGATGACGACCTCGCCCGAGGCGTCCGGGACGGCGCGGACCTCCTCGGTCCGCCCATCGGCCAACTCAACCTGGAAGCTCGCGGCCTGGTTCAGAGAGAACTCGGCCCCGGGCCTCTCATCCAGGCGGAACCGGCCCTGAGCGTCGGCTATCCCGCTCGGCTGATTCATGGGCATGCAGCGGAACTGGTCGCAGACGCCGACGATGCTCGCCCCGGGCAAGGGGCGGCCCTTCGCATCCACAATCGTGCCCGAAATGCCCGCCGCCGGGACCATCGTGAACGTGGGGAGGGCGAACGTCCCGGCGTTTTCGGGGATCGTGACGAGCCGTCCCGACCGATCCTCGTCGCTGGCGAGGAAGCCCTTCACCGAGCCACCCGGAGAGATTCGGCTCGTCCCGGGAGGCATCCGCAAGCGATATCGCCCGTCGGCATCCGTCGCGACCGTCGGCCCGGAATGCCCGGTCTCCGGGTCGACGGCCCGCATCGGGACGCCCGGGATCGGCTTGCCGAGGGTCGAATGGACCCGCCCTTCGGCCATCACGCCGGGGCTCAACGTCACGGTCGTCTCCGCGGTGTTTCCCGATCCGACCTCGACGATCGGGGGACGAGCGATCCATTTCGAGGTATCGTCGCCCATTCCCACCGTCACGGCCACCCGGCCGGGGAAGAGCCCGTCGAACTCGAAACGGCCCTCGGCGTCCGCGAACGTCTCGGCCGCATTGGAATCGTCGAAGTCCGAGGCCGAGCGGACGCTCTTCACGCCGACGGCCCGTCCGCCAACGTCCACGCCCGGCACCTTCGTCTCGATCCGCCCGACCAGCCTCGCCGCCGGGATGGCGGTGAACGTCGAGGGGGAATCGGCCGAACTCTCCACGCATCCCAGCCGAGAGGACGGCGCGCCTCGTCCCGGCTTCTTCTCGACCCTCATCCGCGCCCCATCGGCGGCGACGATTTCCAGACGCGCCGCGACCCCCTCCTGAAGGTTCGGCACTTTCGCAAGCCCCGAAGTGTCCGTCTTCGCCTCCAGGAGGCCGGCGAAGGCGGTCCCCTCGAGGTGTCTCGGGCGGTAGTAGGCGAAAGAGGTCATCGTGTGGTCGCCCGAGGTGGTCGAATAACTCGTGATCTCGACCCGGACCGTCGCGCCAACCAGCGGGTTCCCCTCACGATTCACGAACCGGGCGACGAACGGCGAGGGCCGAGCAAGTCGGAACGCGTTGGAACGCTCCCGGCCGACGAAGTTGGTCCGGGTCGAGACCGCATACCCGGCCTTGTGGACGAAGACGGCATACTGGCTCAAGCCCTCCGGCGCCTCGACCCGGAAATCGCCGTTCCCGTCCGTCCTCCCCGAGATTTTTCGGACCTCCTTCCCATCGACGACCACGAGGACATCGGCCCCCTCGATCGGGTGGCCGTCGGAATCATCGACCCTCCCGACCACAACCGCCTTCCTCTTCTCCTCCTTGGCGTTCTCCGCGTCTTGGCGGTTCACATCCTCGACCCGAGGAGGGTCCCCGGGCTCGACGGCCCGGACCCTCAGCCCTCCGATCGGCACGGCCAGGGCGATCAGGATCAGCGAAGGGCCGAGGATTCGGCCTGGGGAGGCGGGGGCGAGGGTCCGGGGCATGTCGTCCTCCAAAAGACGGCGGATGCGATCTCCGATCGAGCCTCGGCTGAACAGGGGGAGGGCCGGCGTCCTCAGCCGGCCGGGCTTTCGGGCGAACTCCAGGAGCGTCCGGGCGAAGTCTCTCGGGTCGATCCCCCGCCGGACGGCCGCCTCGTCGCTGAGGAGCTCGGCCTCGCGGTCGATCCTCGCCAGGAGCCACGCCACTCCGGGATGGAAGAAGAACGCCGAGCGGACCAGCTCGCCCAGGAGCTTCCCGCGATCGTCCCTCCGGGCCAGGTGGTCGAGCTCGTGGAGGAGGCAGGCCCTCTGGGCCGACTCGGGAAGCTCCGGCCAGTCCCCTGGGACCAGGACCATCGGCCTCCAACCGCCCACCGCGATCGGCGACAGGACCTCGCGATGAATCCGCAGGACGATCATTCGATTCGTCCCGATCTCGGACAGGCACGAGGCGAACACCCCAAGGGCCACGCCGCCCGGGTCCTCCGAGGTCCGTCGAAGTCGGGCTAACGACCGGATCGCGACGGCGAGGCGGATCAACCCGACGCTCATTCCGGCGAGCCAGGAGAAGGCCAGGGCTCGAAGGGCCGACAGTTTCATGTCGACCGGCGAGACCTTCGGCCCGGGAGGACCGGGCCGCGGATTCGGCGCCCTTCTCGGGGCCATCACGACGACCCCCGGCCCACTCGGCGGCGGAAGCCGGGGCATCGAGGTCGGCACCGGCTCGGTCGAGACCCGGGGCGGCGGCGATGTCTCGACCCGGGCCGGCTCCGGCCTCGCCGGGACCGTCCAGCGGGCCTCGACCCGAGGGAACACCGGGATCAACACCCCGAGGGCCAGCGAGGCCCGCCCCAGCCAGTGGCGGCTCGCGGCGGTTTTCGGGGGCGACCAGGCGAACCACCCGGCGAGGACGGCGATCAGGACGCCCCAGCGGACCGACCAGTCCGCCAGGAGGCCGACCAACCCGGCGACGAACCCATCCAGCAAGTCCATCATCGTGGCGGCCCCCCTTCCCCGTCCTCCGATTCCTTCCGGGCGAGCACCTCGTCGAGCGTCTTGAGCGTCTCGGGGGCGATTTGTTCCGAATCGACCAGCCCGAGGACCAGCCGTTCGGCCGACCCGAGGAAGAACCGGCGGACGAAGTCCGAAAGCAGGTCGCCGGTCGCCTCGCGTTCGGAGAGCAAGGGCCGATACCGATGCGCCTGGTTTTCCTTGTCGTGGGCGACCAGCCCGGCCTTTTCCATCCCCTGGAGGAGGCCCAGGACCGTCGTATACGGCTGGGATTCGCCGCCCGGGAGCCGTTCCAGGAGTTCCCGGATCGTCAAAGGCCCCCGTTCCCACAAAACCCGCAAAACCGCGAACTGGCGATCGGTGATCGCGATCGTCTTCCGCCCAGCCATCGTTCGATCCCTCCCCGGCAAGCTCACGGATGGTTCAGTACGGATTGTTGCGTAGGACGACTGTCGAGTCAAGTGCCCATGCCGAAGGATTTCGGAGAAGCGATCGGAGCCAGCGACCGAGGAAGGCCACTGGTTCCCGTTTCCCGAGGGAAAACCGCCCATCCCCTTGACAGGAACGAGTCCCGAGGAAAGAATGGAACTCGTCAGCGAATCGGCCCCCATCGTCTAGTGGCCTAGGATACTAGGTTCTCAGCCTAGGGACCGGGGTTCGAGTCCCCGTGGGGGTATCCCGAAAGGGCATCAGGGCTTGCGTCCGCCGGACGCAAGCCCTTTTTTTGTTCCTGGCCTGGAAGGATCAACGCCGCTTGCGGTGTGGTAGGATGGTTGCGTCGCGAGCGCGTCAGGGACGGCTTGGAGTCGGGCCGGTTGGGCATGGAGGTTCCTATGCCACGATTTCTACCTCGGTGGGCATTCTGCTTCCTGATCGTTTCGGTCCTGCGACCGGGCCTTGCGGTCGGTCAGTCGGGAAAGAAGGCCGGGAAGCGGCCGGCGGCTTCGGGCTCGGCTCGGCCCCGATTTGTATCGGCTGTCCCTGCCGGAGTTTGGGTCGGACAGGATGGCCAGGACCGGGTGGGGCCGACTTCGGTGCCGGGGCCGAGCGATGTCCAGGACATCCACATCCTCCTGGGCGGCCTTCCTCGCGACCGGACCATCACGTTTGCCCGGATTGCCCCGCTTGGCGGCGGCGAGTGGCTGTTCCACGGGCCTGCCGGGCCGGCGTGCGCCCTGATCGAGCGTGAGCCGGGTTCGCCCTCCGCGGACCTCTACCTGGAACCGTATCAGGAAGAGACCGGACGGCCGTTCCTGCTCACCCTCCAGTTCGACGACGGCCAGAAGGCCGAGTTTGGGGTCGAGGGGGGAGCCGCCGACCCGAACTTGCGAATGCCGGGCGCGGCCATGGAGGCAAGCTGGGTCGGCCAGAAGGACGTGGATCGGGTCGGGACCGGCCCCTCCGTCGGCCCCGATGGCCTGATTGACGCACAAATTGGCCTGAATCGGCTTTCGAAGGGCGTCGAGATCGTGGGGGTGGAGGTGCTGGGCCCCGGCGGCTCGGAGTGGCATTCGGGGGCCAATCCGAAGGGGAAGGCGTCGGCCGAACTGGTTCGGCGGGGCGATGATCCGTCGAAAGCCGACCTGTTCCTCGAGTTCGAGCGCGACCCGGCCGGCTCGGCCCTGAAGGTCGTGGTCCATTATGCGAACGGCAAGAGCGACGCCGCCCGGGTCGCCGCCGGTAAGGTGGACCCGAAGCGGAAGGCGCCGAAGGTGGTGGCCCCGACCGTCGTGCCGATCCGGGTGGCGTCCCGATGGCTTGGGCAAGATGGGGATGACAAGGTGGGTCCGGGAGACGTTCACGTGATCCTGGACGGCCTGCCCCGGGTGCCGATCCTGGCCGCCGCGTTGAGCGATTCGTCCCGGGGGCTCTGGTCGGTCAAGGAGGGGGACGCCCCGTTCGACCCGGGCCCGGACGCGATCCCGATGGCCGTGCTCCGGGGGGATGATCCGGCGGTGATTTCGTTGCATTTCCCGCCATTTCGCGACGAAACCGGCGGGACGATGACCCTTCGGGCGCTCCTGGGGGACGGCCGGACCGTGGTGGCCCAATTCCCCGGCGGCAAGGCCGACCCGGGCCTCCGGGCCTCGTCAAGTCCTGATGGCACCACGGCTTCCGCCCGGCCTGGAGACGACCTGAACGCCCTGGCCGCCCGGTTTGGGACCGTCCGGCTGGCTCGGGGGGTCTATCCGATGCCCGGGCCTCTGGTCCTGGATCGGCCGGTTCGGATCGTGGGGGAGGCGGGCGCGGTCCTGGAGTTCCGGCAGAAGGGCGGCGACCCGGAATGGTCGGCCGCGATCAAGGTCCACTCGGGGCATACCTGGCTGGAGGGGTTCGCGGTCCGATTTTCGGGGCCGATCCGCTGGAAAAGCGGCGTGGATGGCGGTCCGGCGGTCATCGGCGCGACCGATAACACCGACGGCGGCCCCCACGACCTCAAGGCCGACCTGGTCTTCCGCAAGCTCGACCTGGAATCGCCGCCCCCGGCCGGGAAGTGGGAAGAAGCCGCCCGCTTAATCCGTTTGGGTCATTCGGTTTGCGGACGGATCGAGGACAATCGGCTCCGGGGCGGATCGGTCGAGCTGGAAGGCGGCCCCTGGCGGATTTCGGGGAACCGGCATGAGGGGACGATCCCGGGGACGTTCTCCTATGCGGTGTTCTCGATCCACGGGCCCCATGACGTCGTCGTCAGCCACAACACGGCCAGGGATTCCGGCCCGTCGGGCAAGACCTGGCGGTTCCTGGTCCTGACCGGCAAGGGCTCGGACGACGTGATCGAGAAGAATACGATGGAGGGGCTTGGACCCCGCGACGGTGATACGATTTCGGACAACGCGCCGGAGATCCTGCTGACCGAGTCGTACAGCGTCCATTTCGAGGGGAAGCCGGCGGCGGTGTCGGCCGATGGGCGGGTCCTGGCGATCCCCAGTCGCCAGGGCGACCCGGTCCGCAGCGGGGACGCGGTGGCGATCCTCGGCGGGCCTCACGCCGGGGAGTGGCGGAAGGTGGCCCAGGCGATGGGCCCGACGACGTTCCTGATGGAGACGCCCCTGCCCGCCGGGTCGGCCGACGTCCCGGTTTCGATCGCCTCGGGGTTCCTCCGCGAGACCTTCCGCGACAACCGGATCGACAGCCGGGGCGGCTCGGGTGCGGTGAATATGTACCTGTGCGGCAACCACTTCGGGCTGAAGGTGGTGGGCAACCACTTCCTCGGCGCCGGCGAGGGGTTCCGAATTACGTCGGCGCCGACGGAGTCGCCCGTCCACTGGGGCTGGTCGCACGCCCCTCTCTTCGGCGCCCTGATCGAGAAGAACACGATCGAGGACTCCCCCCGGGGGGCGACGATCGGCGTCGAGCATTCGGCCGGGGTGAAGACGAATCGGGGGCGGGTGTATGCGTCGGTGACGGTCCGGGACAACGTGGCCCGGCATTCCGACGCCTTCCTCGCCGGGCTGAAACGGGCCGACGCGGCCCGCCCTCCGGCGATCAATTTCGGCGTGTCCGGGGCGATCGACCCGGGCGAGCTGGTGATCTCCGAGGCGGGGAATCGGGGCGAGGGGCGAGGGCCGATGTCCATCCGCGTCGCCTCGGCCAGGGTCAACGGCGCCGAGGCGAAGGACCGGACCATCCCCCTGCCCTCCGGGGCCTCGGGACAGGCCGAATCGAAGACGGCGCGGCCGAAACGCTGACGGACCATCATCGCCGGGAGCCCGAGAGGGGACGATCGCCGAGAGCGGACATCGCCCCGGCCCATCCCTGATCATCGCGATCGGGACTCCCGGCGATCGTGTTTTTTTCGACAGCCGCAGATGATGCGGATTACGCAGATTGGGGAGGTTTCAATCCGCGGTTGCCGAATGTCCTTTTTCCGAATCTGTTGATGGGAACGACGCCTCCTGTGACATTCCGCTGGCGAGGAAATCGGATGTCACGGGCCGGGGCGCAGTGGCGCATTTTCCGGACGGATTTCGAGGCGGATCGCGGTCGGAATTCTGCACCCTAAGTCTTGAATTTCGCACGAGTTGCGACGTGGCATCCAGGGCCCTGCACGCGAGCCTTCCGGGCGTTTGCGCGGTTTCGTTGCGCCGGAATCCCCGAGGATTTCCGCCGATTTCGCGATTTTCGGCGCGAAAGTGTAGTCAAGTATTGTCAAGTTTCCTGGGATCGACGAATGTTTGCGTCTACCCTGGAAGGCATGCTTACGCCCTCGTCAGAATGGCTTCGGTCAGGCCCCGGGAGCCAGGCCGACGAGGGCGTAAGCATGCCATGCGGGGAAGATTTGGCGTCATGAGCATTCAAGTGTGGGCTTGTCAACGGTTTGAAGGCCCCCGGGATCGAGGGCTTCTAGCGTCAAGCCTTGCATCATGTTCCTGGCCGTCGTGGATCGGACCGGGAACGATGCGTGATTATGAGCCGCCGAGCATCGACGAGGCCTCGCCTCGGGGGTCGTCCTCGAGGGCGTCGAGGACGAAGCCGGGGATGTCGACCTTCAATTCGTTGTTGATCTTGCCGATCAATCGGCGGTGTTCGGCGCAGAGGGCCCGGGCGTTGCGGACCAGGGTGTCGGCGTCGGCGGGCGGATGCTCGAAGAGTTGTTTCATTTTCTGATAGTTTTGCATGAACGCGAAGACCTCGGTGCGGACCTCGCCGACGAGGCGGTCGCTGTTGACCTTCGCGGCGTGGGCCGGGACCGGGCCCGCCATCACGCGGTCGAACTGGCGGAGGCGTTCCTCGAAGGAGCCGAGGTCCTCGGGCTGGCCGCGGAAGGTCAGGTCGATCCGTCCGTCGTCCTGGATCGCCTTGCGGCGGACCTCCAGGGCGAGCGAATAGGTCGCGCCGGCCATCGCCGCCCGCCGGAAGACGGCGCAGGCGCGCTGCCAGGACGGGGTATTCTGGGCGAGCAAGGGCGTGGTTTCCAGGGTGTCGATCGCGCCGGGGAGGCCGACGAGCGTATCGACATAGAACGACGGGCCTCGGGCGTTCCGGCCGACCTGGAGGACGCCGACGAGCCGGCCCGCGTCGTCGAGCACGGGCCCTCCGGCCATCGGCGGCTGGAGGGGGCCGTCGAGCCGGTAGAAGTCGGTCGCGAACGGCGAGGCGAAGAGGCCGTCGATCCGGGCGTCGCCGCCCCGGACGCCCTGCTCGGCCGACGGCCAGCCCAGGGCGTGGAGCGTCTCGCCCGGCTTGCGGGTGGCCCGGGACTCGGGGGAGACCTCGAACGGGGGGGAGTCGGTCGCGACGATCAGCAACGCGTGATCGCGCTTGCGATCGTAGCGGATGAGCTGGACCGGCAGGGCTGCGCCCCCGGGGAAGGTGGCCCGGACGTCGTCGGGGAAGTCGAAATCGAAGGTGTGGGCGGTGGCGAGCAGGAGGTTGGGCCGGACCAGGAAGCCCGATCCGGCGTCGGTCGGCCCCCGGACGATCGCCACCGAACGGGACGCCCTGGCCAGGATCGCGGCCGATCCGCCGCCTCCCGAGGCGTCATTGGCCTTCGCGCGGCCCATCGCGAACCGGGAGGGGCGGGGCTCGCCGGCCTTCGGAGGGGGGCCGGGCATCCCGGGAGGCAGGGGCATGGCGGGCATGTCGACCTTCTCCTCCGTGATCTCGACCTTGCCCGACTTCCTCACTTTCTTCTCGGTGCGGATGCCGTCCTTGAGGGTGGATTCGCGGCTCATGACCGGGTCGTCAGCGTCTCGCTGGGCCTCGGCCAGGGTCGGATCGGTCGGGCCGCTGAAGGTCTGGTAGCTGGAATAGGCCGCGAACAGGGCGAGCCCGGCGAGGACCACGGCGATCCCGCCCCGGACGAGCTGGCGGACGGCCTCGGGCGAGGGGCCTCGGGGCGCGGGTTTCCGGGGCCTCGGCGGCCTCAGGCCCGGCCGTTCCGGGGCGGAGGGCCGGATCGACGAGGGCGAGGGTGCCGGTCCGTCTCGGGGCGAGGTCTCGGCCTGGGCGTCTTTCCAGGGTCTCGACCGGGGCAAGGGGTCGGGCCGATCGGCGGGGGGGCCGACGGGCGGAGCGGGAAGGGTCGTCGCCGGTTCGAGCTCGAAGGGCTCGTCGAGGTCGTCGTCGAACAGGGCGATCGGCGGGGCGGCGGCCATCGGGAGCGGGTGGCTCGGCTCGTCGAGCGAGGGCGAGAGCAGCCGATAGCGGGCCCGGCAGGCCGGGCAATTGATGAACTTGCCCAGGGCCTGGGCGGGGACCTTGCCGGTCCGTCCGCAGGAGAGGCATGCCACGGGGATCGTCATGGACCGCTCGTCGGGGGGATGGCGAGGAGACCGACCCGTTCGGTGCCAGTCTAGCGAACGGTCCCCGATCGATCAACGTGGCCATGGCTTGATCGTCGCGCCTGTCCCCCTTAAGATCCGTCCCGATCGGGCGAAAGGGCGCCGGGCCGCGATCGCCCTCGGCCGACCCATTCGCCGGTCCGGGACGGAGGGCGCGGGATGACGACCAGGGCGAGCGTTCGAGCGGCGATCCTGGCCGCCTCGTGGATGGGGATGGGCCTCGGGGCGTCGGCGCTCGGGCAGGAGAAGGTGGACCTTCGGACCAAGGCGGGCGTGGAGCGGGTGCAGGGCCAGTGGCGATATCATGACGTGAAGATCGTGGAGATCGAGGAGATCAGCCAGCCTCCGGAACGGGAGAAGCTGCGGACGTACTCGATCGAGCCGAAGGCCGGCGCCGCCGACTTCGACGACAAGGACTGGGAGGTCCTCGACCCGACGACCCTGGGCCGGCACCGGGCGGGGGGGCGCCTGTGCTTCAACTGGTATCGGATCCGGGTCACGCTCCCGCCGGAGAGCGAGGGCAAGGCGGTCCATTTCGTGACCACGGTGGACGACTACGGGGAGGTCTGGGTCGACGGGAAGCTCGACTACAAGGTGGGCACCAGCGGGGGCGCGGTGGTGGCCGGATTCAACGTGCCCAACCGCGTGGAGCTGAGGGACGCGAAGCCCGGCAAGGCCTACTCGCTGGCGGTCTTCGGGATCAACGGGCCGATCTCGGCGTCGCCGTCGAATCGGATCTTTCTCAAAGACACATATCTGGAATTCAGCGAGAAGAAATGAGGCCCGGGTGCGATTCGTCTTGCCGGGGCCGGGCGGATCGCTTAGACTTTGGACTCGCAATATCCGCAGCGTCAAGGCGTTGCGCGGCAGCCGTCCCGATCTCCCTTGGGGTGAAGCCATGCTCATCCAGGACCCCGCCAAAGCGGTCCGCGTGATCGAGAGCGACGACGACCTGGCCGAGACCCGGCTGGAGGCGCTCGGGTTCCTCTTCCACGGGCATTTGCCCCAGCCCGACGCCAAGCGTCCGGCCCGGACGGCGACTAATACCCTGCACTTCGCCCGCTGCGCCAAGCTCGAGAAGATCGGCGACACGGAGAGCAAGGTCTGGTTCCGGACGATCGGCGCGGCGAAGACGTACCTCGACGCCCAGGTCGGCGCGGGTCGGTGGAAGTGGTGCAAGGTCTGCGAGCGGGAGATCACCCAGAAGATCCTGAACGAGCAGTGAGCGGAGCGACGGCGCCTTGAGGGTGGAGGGGTCGGGTCAGCCCGGCCCTTCTCGCCGCATCCTCCGGCGTTCGAGCCGCTGGGCCCGCCGTTCCTCGGCCGACGGGGGCGGCGGCGCGTTGGGGTCTTTCGGGCGGGTCAGGCGGAAGAGGAGTTCGGCGGCCCCTCGGACCGCCCCGCGTTCCAGGACGCCCTTGCCCGCCTCCGCCAGGCCCTTGCGGAACGCCTCGCGGTCGAGCTTCGGCCGGTCCAGGGTCCCCCCGATCGGCACCGTCAGCCGGGTCCCCGCCATCACGTCGCCCACGATCCCGCCCCCGGGAAACATCTCGGGCGTCAGGGGCACCGACGCGCGGAGGTCCAGGCTGCGATCCAGCCCCACCGAGCCGTCGAACTCGACCTTCGCCACCTTCCCGACGGGCAGGTACAGCCCCCGATGCGTGACCTTGCCGTCGGCGATCGCCAGGACGACGGGCTGATCGAGCCGCAACGTCCCCTCCTCCCGACCCATCAGCCCGAGGACCTCGGCCCCCAGCGGGCCCGGGGAGAATACCACGTCCTGGAACACCACGCGGCCCTCGACGACCGCCGTCTTCGCCGCGTCGGGACCGAGGGGGAACTCGCCGCGATCGAGCCGGGCCGAGACCCGCCCGCTGACCTCCGTGGCCCGGTCCAGGACCGGGCTGACGAACGCCAGGACGCGATGGGCCGACTCCTCGTTCACCTCGGCGTCGGTCAGGGACGCGCCCGGGCGGACCTTCAGCACCCGGCCGCTGGGTCCGTCGACGACCTCGGGCGTGAATTTCAGGGCGCCGCCGTTGAGCGTCGTCTCGATCGGCTCGAACGCGATCGCCCCGCCCTTTCCCGAGGCGGCAACCTTCGCCGGGCCGAGCCTCAGGCCCGCTTTCTCGGCGGACTGGAGCGAGAGCGTCCCCCGCCACGACCCGGCCGAGATTGAGCCTTCGATCGAGACCGAAGACGCCCGCAAGGCGTCCGATTCCGGGCCGATCGCGATCGATTCGAAGGCCGACGACACCGTGGCCGACAGCGACGCATCCCGGCGGCGAAGCTCGGCCGAGAACGTGCCCCGGCCGGCGATCTCGGCGTCTCCCAGGTCGAAGAACGGGCCGAATTGCCGCTTCATTCCGGAGAGGTCCAGCGTCCCCGCCAGGCGAATCCCGTCCTCGAGCGTCCCTCGGCCTTCGGCGTCGAGAAATCCGGTCTTCGCGTGAACGGCCTCGACCACCAGGCGGCCGTGGTCCTCGCGGAGGTGGGAGGAAAGCTCGGCCGGCCCGTCCAGCGCGACGGTTCGGCCGTCGATCGTCCCGGAAAGCTCGGTGATCTTCGCCGAGGCCGCCCACCGGCCGGCGTCTTCGGTGATCGCGACCTCGGCCCGGCCGCGATCCAGGGCCATTCCCTTGCGGAGGGCCAGCGAACGAGGGAGCCGGGCCGCGATCGCGGCGAGGTCGAGCGCCGACGACCCGGCTCGGGCCGCCCGATCGCGACGGGATCGGGCCGGTCGCCGCGAGCGACCCCAGGGGCGACTTCAGGTCGAGCCTTTCGAGCGACCAGCCCTTGTTGCCTTGCCGAACCTCCCACGACAGCCGATCGGGCTCGATCGGCAGGAGGTCGCCCGCCAGAGACGGCCCTCCGACGACGATCGAGGAGTTCGCGTCCTCCCCCGAAATCGCCCAGAATCCCGCCGATCGGCGGGCGTCGATCGTCCCGGACCAGCGCCCTCGGACGTCGATCCCGCCCGAGCTTCGCTCGATGGGCCATCGCCGGGCCGAGACGACGAGGGCGACGTCCCCCTCCTTCCAGCGGTCGAACGTGCCGTCGAGGGCCACCGTCTCGTCGGCCTTCCGGGCGAGATGGGCCGTCCAGGAGACCTTGCCGGGCCGGGGGGGGCGGCGGACGTCCAGGTCGAATCGCGGGGCCTCGATGGGCCGGGGGATGCCGGCCCCTCGGATCCTCAGCGACCCATCGGCGACCTCGACGGCGAAATCGGTCTCCGGAGGGCCGTTCAGGACCGGCTTGAGCGTCTCGTACAGGTCGATCGAGCCGTCGGGCAGGCGTTCCACGTCCAGGGTCGCGCCTCGGAGCCGGAACGTGCCGAGCCGGGGGCGGTCGAAGAGGATCCGGCCGAGGTTGCGGTCCCACTCCGCCCGAGGCGCGGAGACGACCGGCTCCCCCCGGGCGTCGATCAGGGCGAACCCTTCCAGGACCGTCGGACCGAACCAGGAGAAATGGAACCGGGCGACTTCCAGCTTGCTCGGGGCCAGCGCCGCGTTGGCCCGGGAAAGCAGCCATCGCCGGGCCGGGGCGGTGCCCAGAAGCGTCGGCAGGGCGGCGACGAGCAAGCCGAGGGCGAGGACCGCCCCGACCAGCAGCCTTCGCCACAACCTTCGGCGGCCTCGGGGCCTGGGCGCGTCGTCGGCGATCATCCGGGTTGGCTCCTGGCCAAAAAGGAAACGCGGGCCGGCGGAGGCCGATCGGGGCGTCCGGGCCGCCGATCTCACCCCATCCGAGCAACTTCGGGACCGCACCCATCCTTCGTCGCGGGGCGGCCCCGGGTTCGCCCCGGGGCGCTCGGCGCTCAGCGGATCGGGAACTTCGACAGGGCGTGGCTGGCCTGGATCAGCTTGAACGCCGGATTCGTGACGGCGTTGATCCCCGAAATCGCCGCGCCCAGGGCGTTCAGGTGATCGGAGAGCTCGGAGAGCCGCCACGCCACCTCGGAATAGCCGCCCGTGACCATGTTGAATAAGGTATTCATGTCGATCGGATTCAGGAAGCCCGACGTGCCCAGATAGCGGAGGCCCGAGGGCGGCGCGACCGAGGGGCCGAGCGCCTGGCCCGCCGGGGCCTGGGTGTTGTGCGCGACGGCCGCCGCCAGCGAACGGATCGCGTCGAGCTGGGCGTCGATCTCGACGATCCGCCTCGCGAGGTCGTAGGCCAGGAAGTTGACGTTGTTCCCCACGGCGTCGATCGAGCAGGGGTTGAGCACCCCGGAATCGTTCAGCCGGCCCGGCACCGACGGCGGACTCATGGACATCGGCGTCCCCCTTCCCGATCGACCCGATCGGCGGCGCCGATCGTTTTGGCGACTCGCCCCGGGGCGGCCTCCACCTTACTCATCGCGGGACGACCCGGACAAGGGGACGCCGTCTCGGCCCCCGGGCCGATCGTCTCGTCCGGCCCCCTCGCCCTCCCGGTGGTCGTGTCCAGGGTCGTCGGCACAAATCGTTGGACGCGGGCAAATCGGCCCGAATTCCGCGGTCCTCCTGATGCGAATTGTCACCACGGAAAAGTCAATTCGTGGCATGTTACGGTTTTTCATTGCCGAGACGTATCCCTCGACTCAGAATCACCGACCGCGTGAAACCATGATGCCAGGGCCGATCGGGCGCAAGCAATTTCCGAGGAAGACGCGACGACCCGACCGGGGCTTGCGGAACGAGCCCGAGGAACGAGGCACCTTCATCTCTGTCTGGAGAATGCACCCGTGAGAAATCCGAACAGGTCGATGACGACCGATCCCCGGACCCTCCGAGGAGGGCCCAAGGCCCGCGTCGGCCCGGGATGGGTCGCGAGGCTCGCGGCCGTCGTCGCATTCATCGCCGTCGGCTCGGCGGAAGTCCGGGCCGACCTGGACCCGGTGGCCGAGACCACCGAGGTCATGATGGAGTCGGAGAAGACCGCGGTCTTGACGCTGGTGTCGGCCTACGGCATCTACGACAACTCGCTGTCGTTCACCACCGCCCTGGACTCCACGGCGAAGACCTTCAGCGTCTCGACCGTCTCGGGGACGACCTACGGAGGCGCCGCCGTCTCGCTGGGAGTGACCGGCAGCTACGACACGAGCAGCTCGTCCTGGGCGTGGACCACCTCGGCGACCGTGGGGGCCGACTCCTGGGTCGGGATCGGCTCGGAGACGATCACGGGCGATCCCCTGGCGTCGATCCTCTTCAACGTGTCGGTCCTCGGGGTCACCATCGATTACCACATGACCTACACGGCCGGCACCGGGCCCTATTCAGGGGACGTCAGCAGCAACGGATCGGGGACGGTCACCCTGAGCGGGCAACCGGCCGCGGGGTTCACGGCAAGCGACTATTATGATCATACGACGAGGCATACCACCTGGCAGATCAGCGGCCCCGACTTCGGCATCGACTCCAGGGGCGATTATCCCATCGGAGGCGGTTCGGGCACGATGATCGCCGGCGTCAGCGCCGTGCCCGAGCCGTGCTCCCTGGCCTTGCTCGCCGTGGGAGGGCTGGGCGCCCTGGGCCTGAGACGGCGTCGGAGGCGGTCCCTCGCCTGAGGCTCGCTCGGCCTCTCTCCAGAGCGGTTCGCGACCGGATCGCGCACCCGATGGGTGGGCCATGACCTGCCGAGATCCGCCAGGCCGGCAGGCCGAGGCCTGCCCTACGAAGCCCGTCGTGCGCAACCCGGCCGAGATCCGACCATTAACCTCAGCACATGCCGCCCATCCCGTGGCCGCCGGCGTTGTGGCCGGTCACCAGGCCGAAATAGGGGTAGGTGGCGGTGCTGGTGCTGCCCTCGGCGGCGAGGACGGCCGCGTAGTCGGTGTTGATGGCGGTGATGTCGGCCGAGGTGATGTTCGAGGCGGTCACCGCGGCGGCCAGGGCGTTGTACGCCGTGGTCAGGTCGGTGGTTTGCTGGGTCGTCGGGGTGCTCGTGTAGAGCGCCTCGAACTGGGCCAATAGCGTGGCGTTGCCGGCGAGCGTGGTGCCCGAGGCGTTCGCGGTCACGAGGCTGTCCTCGAAGCTGGACAGCGCCGACTGGCTGCTGGGCGTCAGGCCGTCGGCCGAGAGCGTCTGGAACGCCGAGGTGATGGCGGTCAACTGGCCGATCGTGGTGCCCGAGGCCAGCTCGATCGTCTGCTCCTCGCCGTGGAGCGTCTGGAGGGCCGTCGTCAGGGCCGAATTCGTGGTGCCGGTCGTGCCCGAGGTGCTCGACGTGGTCGTGCCCGAGGTGCTCGACGACGACGAGGTGGTGGTGCTGGTGCCGGTGGTCGAGGCGGTGGCGGCGTGGAGGTGGGCCAGCGCGTGATGGGCGAAGTGGCCGTGGGCCGGGACGACCCGGGTCTCCAGGCCCTCGCACGACAGGCTCGCCGGCCGGGGCCGACGGGCCGAGGGCCGGGCGTCCTGCGACCGGCCGAGGATCAGGTTGAACAGGGAGCCTCGTCGAATCGGCATCGTCTCATCTCCGGAATCAAGAGGTGAAGGTTCGAAAGGATGGGACGGACGACGATCGGACCCACCGGGTCGGTGGCGAGCTCGCCGGGTTCGCCGCGATCTTTGAGTCGGCCTCGACGGGATCGCGATCGTTCCGCCGCCCTTAAGACCGAGGGCCGGACGCCTCGGCGGCGCGGCTCGGGGGCGATCTTGCTCGGCGGACGCGGTCCGGCCTCGGGGCTGGCGGCCCGGGGCGATCGGGGCGATGATCGGGGATCGATCCTGCGCGCCGGAGGGGCCGCCATGAGGGGCTGGAATCGCCGGGAATTCGTCGCCTCGCTCGGGATGCTCGCCGCCCGCTCCGCCGAGGACCGGCCGGCCCCGATCCCTCGGGCCGGCGCGTTCCGCAAGGTGTACGATCCGGGTCGGGGCCGCCCGGGAGGCCCCTGGCACATGAACGATCATGCCTTCATCCGTGGGCCTGACGGCCTCTGGCACCTCTTCGGGATCGCCTGGCCCGATCCGGGCGTCTCGCCGGCCCCGGCTCGCGGGTTCCTCGAACACGCGACGGCCCGGACCCTGCTCCAGGACGGCTGGGACCGTCGCGATCCGGTCCTGGAGCTCGATCCGAAGCTCGGGGAGACGGTGATGTGGGCGCCTCACGTCGTCCTCGATCGCGGGACGTATCACCTGTTCGTCGCCACCGGAGGGCCGGACCTGACCCGGTGGGGGATCACCCGGGCCACGTCTCGCGACCTCGTCTCCTGGACGAGACGGCCCGAAGGCCCCCTGTTCCGAGACGGCTTCCAGGCGAGGGACCCGATGGTCTTCCGGCCGTCGAACGGTCGCGAATGGGTGATGGTCTACACGGCCACCGAGAGGCCCGACGGCGGCCGTCACGTCGTCGCGTATCGGACGAGCCCGGACCTGGACCACTGGAGCGATCGGAGGATCGCCTTCGCCGACGACCAGGAAGGGACGGACTTCGGCCCCACGGAATCGCCGTTCGTGGTGGAGCGAGACGGGACCTTTTACCTCTTCCTCGGGCCCCGACCGTATGATCGGCCGACGCCGGATCGTCCCAACTTCCGCCATCGGGGATACGTCGGCACGGACGTCTTCGCGAGCCGGGACTGGCGGTCGTGGACGATCGCCGACAAGCTGGCGCACCTGCCGGCCCACGCGGCGGAGGTGGTCCTCGACGGCGATTCGTGGTTCGTCAGCTCATGCGGGATCGGCCAGGGGGGGCTTTCGCTCGCGCCCCTTTCGTGGGATCGCTGAGAACCGGGAGGCGGGCCGGTCCCGGGTCGATAAGGCGTGCCGCCCGACTTGCCGGGCGATGGGGTGGTCGGTAGGAACGGGGAGACTTCGCGAAGGGGGGAACTCATGGTGATCCAGGTCGGGCCGGAGTTGGAGACGGCCCTGGTGGAGCGGGCCCGTCGTCGGGGGACGTCGTCGGGGGACGTCGCCGGAGGCCCTGGCCCTGGACCTCTTGAGGGAAGGCCTCTTCCCCGCCGATTCGCCGATGGACCCCCGCGACGCCTGGGAACGCCTCCTGGTCTCGATTGCGACCGATTGCGGGACGGCCCTGCCCCATTCGGCGTTCGGGAGCGAGGAGCTGTACGAATAGTCGTCCCGGGGCTCGCCGTCGTCGATCCGTCGAGCCTCGGGCCCCGGGGCCCTGAGATCGTCGAACCCTTCGATCGATCGAAGGGTTCGACGCCGGTCGGAATCCGCCTTGGCAGGGATGGCCCGGCCCGGTATCCTCCGACGTTCGATCCGCCGGCCCTTCGTTGCGAGGGGCCGGGATGGATCGGGTCGCCGTCAGGGAGGACGGGACGGGATGAAGGCCCTGGCTTTCCTGGAAGCCCCGGACCACGTGTGCGGCCGATATCGCGTCTCGGCCTTCGCCTCGGCGCTGGACGACTGCGGATGGTCGCTCCGGGTCGAGGGGATCGCTTCGGGCCTGCGGAGGCGACTGGCGCAGCTCCGTTCGGCCCGCGATTTCGATTGCGTGCTGCTCCAGAGGAAGCTCTTGCCGGGCTGGCAACTGGCGATCCTCCGCTCCGCCGCGCCCCGGCTCGTGTTCGATTTCGACGACGCGATCCTCTACCGCGACTCCTTCGCCGATCGAGGCCCGTTCTCCCGGCGGAGGGCCTCGCGGTTCTCGAAGACCGTGAGCGCGGCCGATTTCGTCCTCGCCGGCAACGAGTTCCTGGCCGATTGCGCCGTGTCCTCGGGCGCGAAGGCGGCGAGGGTCCGCGTGGTCCCCACGTGCGTCGACCCGGGGCGTTATCCCGTCGCCGAGCATCGCGACGAGGGCCCATTGCGGCTGGTGTGGGTCGGCTCGTCGAGCACCCTTCGCGGGCTGGAGGAACGGGCCGATTTGTTCCGTCGGCTGGGATCGGCCGTCCCGGGGCTGACTCTGCGGGTCGTGGCCGATCGGTTCCCCTCGTTCGATCCTCTGAAAATCGAGGCCGTCCCCTGGAGCGAGGCGACCGAGGCCCGGGCGATCTCGGGGGCCGACGTGGGCGTGTCCCTGATCCCCGACGACCTCTGGAGCCGGGGGAAGTGCGGCCTGAAGACGCTCCAGTACGGCGCGGCGGGCTTGCCGACGATCGCCAACCCGGTGGGCGTCCACCCGAAGATGATCGAGCCGGGGCGGACCGGCTTCCTGCCCGCCACCGATGAGGCGTGGATCGCGGCGGTCCGGCTCCTGGCCGAGGACGCCGACCGCCGCCGACGGATGGGCCAGGCCGCCCGGGCGAAGGTCGAGGCCGATTACTCGGTCGCGTCGTGGTCCGGCGCGTTCGTGGCCGCGATCGCCGGGGGCCTGCCGGGCCCCGCGCCGCTCTCCCCCCCGCTCGCCAGGAAGGCGGACCTGCGATGACCCCCCTGCTCTCCCGACGTCGCCGGAGCGGACGCCCTCGCGAGCCCCTGTTCAAGCCTCCCGGATGGGACTGGACCCGCGCCGGGGAAGTCGGCTGGTGGGTCCGCCCCGAGTGGCGAGACGCCCTGATCGGGCCCGACGGCCTGAAGCTCGACCAGTGGCTGGCCGAGGGCCGGCTCGCCACGATCAAGACCGGGCCCCATCGCGTCGTGTATCGCGCCGATCTGCCCGAGGGCACGGTCTTCGTCAAGCATTTCCTCGTGCCGGGCTGGAAGGAAAAGCTCCGCCAGTGGTTCCGCCGAGGCAAGGGCCGCAACGAGGGCCGGCGCGCCCTCCGCCTGGCCGGGATCGGCATCCCCACCATCACGCCGATCGCCCTGGGCGAGCAGCGCAAGCGGAAATTCCTCCTCGAGAACTACCTGATCACCCCGGCGATCGAGGCCACGGTCCCCCTGAACGAGTTCGTCGAGACGGTCCTGCCGCGATTCGAGCCCGTCCGTCAGGCGACGATCCGCCAGGCGCTGGCCGTGGCCCTGGCCGAGATCACCGCGACCCTCCACGAGGCCAAATTCGTCCACCAGGACTTCCATCCCGGCAACCTGCTCGTCCGGCTGGACGAGGAGGACCGCCCCCGGCTCTCGATGATCGACCTGGACGCCCTCCGCACCCGCCGCGAGCTCACGTGGAAGGAGGCGCAGGCGAACCTGGCGCTCCTGAACCATTATTTCTGGCTGCGGTGCGGCCGGACCGACCGCCTGAGGTTCCTCGAAGCCTACCTCCTGAGGCGGACCGGCAAGCCCCCGGACCTCGCCGACTTCGCCCGGGGGATCGAGACCTCGACCCGGAAATGGGCCGAGAAGCTCTGGAGGCGGTGGGGCCGGCGGTGCCTGGGCACGAACAAGTATTTCCGCAAGCATCGCGGGTCGCACTGCTGGGCGGTGGCCGTCCGCGACGTGGCCAAGGACACGATGAGGCTCCTCCTGGCCGACCCCGACGCCCCGTTCGCCCGCGAGGACGCCGTGATCCTCAAGGATTCGCGGACCACCACCGTCGCCGAGGTCGACCTGCCGGTGGCCGGGACGATGACCCGGGTCATCTACAAGCGATTCAACCGCAAGAAGTTCCTCGACCCGATCTACACCCTGTTCCGCCCGAGCCGCGCGTGGAGGGCCTGGCAGAACGGCCAGCACCTGGCCAGCCGGGCCGTCCCCACGCCGAGGAACCTGGTCGTGATCGGCCGAGGGTCGAGACATATTCGGATCTTGCCCCATCAATTCTGGTCGCACGACACGTACCTCGTCACGGTGAAGGCCGAGCCGTCGATCACCCTGGGGGATTACGGGCTGAAGGCGCTCCCGGGGCTGTCTCGCGAGCTCCGTCGCGAGCGAATCCGGAGGCTGATCCCGGCGCTGGCCCGCCTGATCCGCACCCTCCACGAGCGGTCGTTGTCGCATCGCGACCTCAAGGCGGCGAACATCCTGATCGAGGGGGACCCGGCGGCCGATTCGCCGTCCCTGAGCCTGATCGACCTGGTCGGGGCCGACCTGGAGCACCCGATCTCCCACCATCGCCAGGTCCAGAACCTGGCCAGGCTCCAGATCAGCCTGGCGGGCGTCCCGGGCCGGACCCGGACCGACGGCCTTCGGTTCCTCCGGTCGTACCTGCCCTGGGTCCACACCGGCAAACCCGAATGGAAGGCGCTGTGGCGAGACATCGCCCGGGCCTGCCAGGAGAAGGAGGAACAGAACCGCCGGAGGGGCCGCGCCCTCTCCTGATCGGACCTCGCGCCCGACCCCCTGCGACTCGACTCGACCCGACACGCCCGGCCGAACCCGAGAGGGACGCCGATTCATGGACCTTGCACCTTCGCGAACGCTTCCGATCCTCGGCCTCGGCCTGGGCCTGGTCCTCCTGGCCGGCTGCGCCACGGTCCGCGCCCCGGCCGAGAAGCCGCTGTTGCCGACCCAGAGCCAGACCAGGGTGGGCCCGTATGTGGTGTTCACCTCCGAGCCCATCCCGAGCGACGCCCCCGCCCTGAAACACCTGGCGAGCCTGGAGAAGCAGGTCGAGACGACCCTGGGCCTCCGCGTCCCGGAGGGCGAGGCGCCGATCGAGGTCTACGTCCTCGACGGACCCGAAGAATTCCGCCACTTCCTGATGTTCTATTTCCCCGAGCTCCCCACCCGGCGCGCGTTCTTCCTCGCCCAGGGGAATCGACGGGTCGTCTACACGTATCAGGGCGGCCGGCTCGAAGAGGACCTCCGGCACGAGGCCACCCACGCCCTCCTCCACGCCGCGGCGGCCGACCTGCCCCTGTGGCTCGACGAGGGCCTGGCCGAGTACTTCGAGGTCGAGGAAGGCAAGGCGGGCCTGAACGCCGAGCACATCGCCCGGCTGCCCGACGACCTGGCCTCCGGCTGGGTGCCGGCCCTGCCCCGGCTCGAAGCCATGAAGGACGTCCGGCGGATGGGCCCTCGCGACTACCGAGAGTCGTGGGCCTGGGTCCACTTCCTCCTGAACGGCTCGCCCGAAGGGAAGACGGCCCTGCTCGCCTATCTGAACGACCTCCGGCACGGAGGGGACGTCTCCCCCCTGTCGAAGAGGCTCGCCGCGTCCCTGGAAGACCCGGTCCCCGGGCTCGTGGCGCACATCAGCAGGGCCCGGGACCAACCGCCCACGGTCCGCCTCCAGGGCCCCGAGACCGTGACGCCCAGGCCCCCGGCGAAACGTCGAGGGCTGTTCCAACGCTGGTTCGGCGGGGAAAACGGGGACCGATCAACGGTTGCACCTAAAAATTGATCGGGCATGATCCGTGGACGACCCCGATCGAAGTGGTCGATCGAGTCGGGCCGACTCGATTCCTCATTCTCAACGGGGTTTCCTAGCGAACCGATCGGGCACCGGTTTTCGGTCCCCATTACCCGCAGCAGGGCCGTTTCCTTCTCCAAGAGTTTTCGGCCGGAAGCATTTGGGGCGGCAAGGGTTACGTCCGCGGAACCCGTGCCAGCCAAAACCTTTCGGAAGTGCTCTGGAGAAATCCCCGTCGAGAATGAGGAAACGAGTAGGTCCGACTTCAGTCGGGCCTGCGAAAAAAGGATTCTTGGAGGCCCGACTGAAGTCGGGCCGACTCGATACCTCATTCTCGACGGGGTCTTCTCCAGAGCACCTGGGAAGAATCTTCCACCGAGAAGGAAACGGCCCTCTTCCCCCCACCATCCTCCCTCGACATCGCGCGTCCCGGCCGGTTACCCTGGAAATTCCGGCCATCCGGCGATTTCGGGGAGGGCTCGTCCCATGAAAACCGACGATTCGTCGAGCGACGACGAGGCGAAATCCGAGGAGGAGGAGGACGCCCTGGTCCTCTGCCTGCCGGTGGGGCTGGCGATGCTGGCGCCCGTGCCCGGCTCGATGCGGAAGGCCTGCGCCGATTGCGGACGGGCGATCTGGCATAGCCCGGCCTCGGCGGCGGCCCTGGCGGGCCGGCCCCACAAGCTGAAGTGCCCGGAGTGCTTCGGCGAGCTCCCGCCCGATGCCGAGATCGCCCGGCCGACGGCCGGTCAGCTCGCCGAGATGCCCCCGGACGTCGCCGCGGAAGTGATCCGGCAGACCCGCAGCGCGAAGGCCCGGAGCAAGCTCCTGAGAGAGGCCCTCGACGCCGCGAAGCGTGGGGCGAAGCGTCGCCCCCGGGCGAATTGAAGAGGAATTCGTCGGGGGCCTCGCCGGCAAGAAGCCGGGGCCCCCTTCGAACGAAGCTCGCGTTATTCCGAGGCCTCGCCGTCGGATTCCGGGCGTCGCCGCCTCGGAGGAAGGGGGCGGGGTCGAGGAGGGCCGGTCCTCTTGCGGAGGGCCGGCGGCCGGCGGCTCGGCGGGCCGTCGTCGGGAGGGACGACCAGGCCGATGATCCGTCGGGTCGGCGGGGCGTCCCTCGGCGGCATCGGGCGAGGTGGCCGAGGCCCGGCTCCCTGTCCCTGTCCCTGACTCGGACCCTGTCCCTGTCCTTGACCCGGTCCCCGCCCTGGACCCATTCCCGGACCCGGCCGTTGCCCTTGACCCGAAGTTCCGGGCCGGAACGGCGAGGGGCGACCCGGCCGGGGCGGACCGGAGCGACGATCGCCGGGTCCGCCGGACGGATGAGGCCCCATCCCGCCTTCCGGGACGAACGGCCCGCGATCCCGAGGGGGGCGGCCTCCCTGCGGACCGGGCGGACGTCCCGGGCCGTGGCCCTGGCCCTGCCCCTGAGCCGCTCGCGGACCTCCGGCGAACGGCCTCGGGCGGTCTCCGGGCCCGCCTTCAGGCCGGGGCGGACGGCCTCCCGGCACGAACGGCCGAGGGCGGCGGTCCTCGCCCTGGGGCGGACCTCCGGCGAAGTTCCGGGGCCGCTGGTCCCCTCCGGCGAAGTTCCGGGGCCGCTGGTCCCCTCCGGCGAAGTTCCGGGGCCGCTGGTCCCCTCCGGGATGGCCTCCGGGACCGTGAGCAGGCCGGGGAGGCCGGCCCGAGAACGGCCGGGGACGCCCTTCGGAGGCGGCCTCGTGGTCCTCCGGTCGAGGCGGACGGCCCGACCCGGGGACGAACCTCGGCGGGCGGCGATTGGCGTTCCCGATCGGAGGGCCCGAGGGCCTGGGGCCGGTCGGTCGGCCGGTGGGTTGCCGGGCGACCGATCGGGGGCCTCGGGAGATCGGCCGCGGGCCTCTCGAGCGGTCCTCGTCGAACCAGCCCGAGGGCACGGGCTGGCCGTCGGCGACCTTGCGGAGCAGGTCCACCTCCCGGCTCGTGAGGAACCGCCAGCCACCGGGCTTGAGGCCCTTGATCGTGATCGGCCCGACGGCCACCCGGACGAGGCTCATGACCTTGTGGCCGAACTTCGCGAGCATCCGCCGGACCTCGCGGTTCTTCCCCTCGGCCAGGACGAGCTCGAGGATCGTGGCGTCCCCCTGCTTGCCCACGGGGCGGACCCGCTTGGCCCGGACCTTGCCCTCGGCCAGCCAGACCCCTTCGGTCAGCTTCGTCAGCACCTCGGGCGTCGGCGAGCCGGCGACGACGGCGCGATAGACCTTCTCCACGCCGAACTTGGGATGGGCCAGGCGGTTGGCCAGGTCGCCGTCGTTGGTCAGCAGCATCAGGCCGACGCTCATCTCGTCCAGGCGGCCGACGGTGTAGACCCTCTGGGGGATGTCCGGGATGATGTCCACGACCCGAGGGCGGCCGGAGGGGTCGCTATTGGTGGAGACGTAGCCCTTGGGCTTGTTCACGGCGATGTAGGCGGGCCGTTCCTCGTGGATCGGCTCGCCATCGACGGCCAGCCTGTCGCGGCCGGGGACGATCTTGACGCCGAGCTCGCGGACGACCTGGCCGTTGACCGTCACCCGGCCCTGGAGGATGAATTCCTCGCAGGCGCGGCGGGAGCCGAGGCCGGCATGCGCGAGCAGCTTCTGGATCCGTTCGGGGGCCGAGTCCCCGGGGGAGACGTTCGGCGAAGGACGAGCGGCGGCGCCTCTCGGCGGCGCGGGCTTCTGGAACGGGCGACGGTCGCGGTCCCGAGGCGGGCCCGAGGACGGGCGGCCGGGGCCGGAATTCGAACCGGGGCCGGAGGGGCCGGGCTTCCGAAATCGCTTCGGTGGCCCGGGGGGGCGAGATCCGGACGGGCCCCCCGGGCGGGGAGGGCGGCGGCTGGGCATGGGTGGTCCTGCTTCTCTTCCAGAGACGAGGCGGAGACGGCCGGGACCAATGAACGAATCGTCCGGGCCTTCGGCCATCTTACGCCCCAGGGCAAGGCCGAGTCCACCGGAGCCAGTTTCCGAGGCGGTCGCGGCCGTCGCTTTCGATCCTGGAGTCTTTCGGGTGCCCCCGGTTCTCGAACCGGGGGCACCCCAGAGGTCCGGATTCCGGAGTCCGACCCAGGGCCTTTTGTGCTCTGGGACCCCTGGTCGGAAGCGTCCTTCGCGATGCGAACGGCCCCGGGGGGACTTGCCCGGACCCTGCCCCCAGGCTCGGAAGCTTCTGGAAAACCGAAACGCCGATGGGGACAGGCGCCTCGTCTGGGAGGTGCCCGTCCCCATCGGCGATGGTGTTGATCTTGGAGGCGAGGCCCGAGGCGAACCGGATCAGGGCCCGAGGCCGCCGTGGGTCCGGAACGGGGTCATGTGCGAGGGCTGGTCGAGGAACCAGATCCGCTCCCACTCGTCGCCGGCCTGGCGGAGGTTCTCGGAATCGACGAGGAGTTCTTCCGCGCGTCGGGGCGGATAGGCCGCATAGTGAGGCAGGGGGACCGGGGCACATCCCTCGCCCACGGCCAGGCCGGCCACCACGAGAATCAGGGCCGCCAAGGACTTACGCATTCCGGGGATCCTCCCGAGACGGTCCGAGATCGCCCGGGTCGGTCCCGCCGCGCGATCCGTCGCGCGGTTCCGACCCGAGGGGCGAGCGGCCCTCCGGGCCGGGCTCGCCGGGGACCGGGAGGCGCGCCCTCGGCCCGATCCGGCGGAGGGGCGGGCCTCAATCCCCCTTGTCCGCCGACGCCTTGGCGGGGGCGCGTCCGGCGTCGGGACTCGGGGCGATCGGTCCGTTACCTTCTCCATCGGCATCCGTGGCGTCTTCCAATAGCGGAAGATTTTCCGGATTCATCTGTCGGACGAGTTCTTCCATTTCTTTGCCCGGCTTGAAGGTCACCACGTTCTTCGCCGGGACGCTCACCTTGTCGCCGGTCCGGGGGTTGCGGGCCTTCCTCGGCTGCCGACGCTTGACCTCGAACACGCCGAAGTTCCGCAGCTCGATCCGTCCCTCGCTGACCAGCGTCTGGATGATTGCGTTGAGCGTCCTCTGCACGATGTCCTTGGTCTTCAACTGGGTCAGGCCGATCTCCTCGGAGATTTGCTTGACGATTTCTTTCTTGGTCACGGCGACGGTCTCCAGGGGTCGGGCCGGCCCGGGCCGAGCGAGATCGGCTCAACTGTAGGAACGGTATGGAGTAGTGTCAAGGGGTAAACTCGAATCGCGGGGTTCCGACGCCTCGCCCGCACCCCGGGTTTCGCTCAAGGAGCGATGTTTGGCCCCTCGATGGCCCGCCCGCCCGGGAATCGTCCCCGGGCCTGGGCCGTCCGCAAGTGATGATGCAGGGGTGCATAGGCCCAGGGGAGCCCCAGGGCCTCGGTCAGGGCCTTCAGGCGGCCGAGGAACCGCTCGCTCAAGGCGTGGGCTGTCTCCTGGTACGGCTCGTCGCAGAAATAGACCCGGCACCCCAGGGGCCGGGCCTCCCGGGCCGTGCACCGGCCTCTCGAATCCTGCCACGGGCAGGTCGAGCCGTCGTCCAGGGGGCGGCTCGGTTCCGGGGCGTCGGCCAGGAGCAGCCGGGCCTCGATCTCGCTCAGGAACAGCGTGTGGTCGTACTCGGTGAACCGGCAGCACCGGCCGCTCAGGGCGCAGACCGGCCCGGCGCGGGCCACCTCCCCGGCCAGGTCGGCGTAGACGACCGCCAACTCCCGGCGGATCGTGTCGAGGCCCGACGACGGATCTTCGGTGGATGGCTCCATGTTAGCTTGGGGACCGCCCGAGGGCGTCCACGATCTCCTCCACCGTGAACAGCCGTCCCTGGCCGGCGCCCGGGCAGCCCCGGCCGGTCCTCCGCCAGTCCGAGGGCGATTCGACGTTCTCCGGCCAGAACGGCCAGGTCCGGCACTGGTTGGGCCGATCGTCGTACACGGTGCAGCCGCCGGAGCGGTCCCAGAAGATGCAGTCGTGGTTGGGCTTTTCGACCAGGCTCAGCCGGTTCCCCACCCGTCGGAGAAAGCGGGCGCCGAACTCGTCGAGCCCCAGGCCGAGCCGATCGGCCAGCCTGGCGATCTCGGCCGCGTCCATCCACACGTACCCGGGGCTGCCGGTGCAGCAGGCGCCGCATCGGGTGCATTCGAACCGAAGTCCGTCGCCGTACCAGGGTTCGGGCTGTCCTGACATCGGGTCGCGAACTCCGCCGATCGAGGGTTACTGAGCGTCAGTCTAGCGACCGACGACGAACCGGGCAAGGGTCGGTCGTCCGAACGTGCGAAGGCCCGATGAGTTAGGGCCGATCCGCCGGGGCCGTGGCCACGTAGGGCAGGCCTTGGCCCGCCGAGACTCGCGGAGCCGGCAGGCCAAGGCCTGCCCTACGATGGACCGTCGCTCGCCTTCCGAGAGCGGGCCGCCGCAGGGCCGATCTGGCAGGCCGGGGACGTCGGCGAGGGTCAACGCATCTCGACGGCGCCCCACTGGCCGAAGCATTCCTCGACCTCGACACGAATCGTCTCCGGCGGGGCCACGCCCGAGGCCTCCCATCCCGAGAGGAGCCGCCGGGCCAGGTAATCGGCCAGGAGCTCGGCCGTCGTGTTCGCCACCGGCAAGAGCACGCATTCCTCCTTCGGGAAGCTCCAGCGACGCTCCTTGTACCGGGCCGTCCAGTTCTCGCCGTCGGACTCCACCGAGATCAGCGGGTTCCTCGTCGGCAGGAGCATCCGGTGGTCGAGCTCGTCCACGAGCGATCGGGTCTGATCGCGGAGGGCGAGGAAATCGAACACGTACGAATTCTCGTCCAGGGGTCCCGAGACCTCGACGGCGACCCGGTAGTTGTGGCCGTGGATCCGTTCGCAATGGTCGCCGTTGAACGTGATGAAATGCCCGGCCGAGAAGACGAGCGTGTCCTTCGTCACCCGGACGTGGAATCGGGATTGGGGCATGATGGACTGGCTCGCTTGGGGTCTCGTCCCGGATCACTGCGGACGATTCTCGGGAATCTCGGGCCTCCCGGGCAACCTGATCTGACCCGATCTCCCCGCAAATCGACCGCGGAGAGGGAGGCGGATCGTGCCATCGGCCAGGGCGACGAACAGGGAAGCGGCGGTGAGGTCCGCCGTGGTCCCGGGGTTTCGCGAGTGGCCGTCGTCGCGGAGCCAGGCGTCGAGCGCGTCGAGGTCGCCGGTCGAGAGGGCCTGGCCCGCTCGTCGAGACGCCTCGGCCGCGATCCCCTCCCCCCTCTTGCGACGAATCAGGGTGTCCGGCCGGGCGGCGAGCGTGGCGAGAAAGGCCCGGATGATCGCGTCTTCCAGCGGTTGGCCCTCGGCGATCGCCGCCCGGAGCGCGGGGAGGGTCACGTCGAACACATCGACGTATCCCCGGGCGTACTGGCGGGCCACGTCGTCGCGGTCGGCCGCCAGGGTCATGGCCTGGAGCAGAGTGACGCTCGGGGAGGCGGCGACGTCCTCCGATTCGACCGATCCGAGGCCGCCGGGCGAGGCCAGGCGGATCGCCCGATAGGCGAATTCGGCATCCTCGACGGTCAACCCGTCCAGGACGTGGCGGACCCCGTCCCGGAGCGGCCCGGGAACCCCGAACGCCGCGGCCAGGGGGGCCAGGAGCAGGACCATCCCCAGGTTCGTGTTCGAGGCGGCGACCTCGCGAGTGGCCTCGACCGCCTCGAGGATCGTCCGGCCGACTCCCCGGTCGCGGGCGCGGTCCATCGGCCCGGCGATGGCCCCGGCGCTCAGGGCGAAGTCGAGATAGGTCAGGTCGTCGAAGTCGCGGAAACGGTGGACGTTCCCCGGCTTCCTCGCCGAGACTTCCAGGAGGCAGGCCACTTCCGCGAGCCGTCCGGCGGAGAGGCTCATCGCGTCGCGTCCCTCAAATCGGCCAGGATCTCGGCCGCCACGTCCACCCCGGTGGCCTGGCCCAGCGCCTTCCAGCCCGGGACGGCGTTGACCTCCAGGACGAACGGGCGGCCGTCGCGGTCGAACAGGAGGTCCACGCCCGCCATCCTCGCGCCGACGGCGCCCGCGGCCCGGAGCGCCAGCGATCCCCACCGGGGATCGGCCGGGATCGCCTCGGCGGTCCCGCCGACGGCCACGTTGGCCCGCCACTCGCCGGGCGGGGCGGTCCGGCGGATCGTCCCGAGGACGCAATTCCCGAGGACGAAGAGCCGCAGGTCGAACCCCGAATTCGGGATGAATTCTTGCAAGTAAAGCACGGCGCCGATCCGTTCCAGGGCGACGAAGACCCGTCGGGCGACCTCGAAATCGGTCACGCGGACCAGCCCTCGACCTTCGGAGCCGAACAACGGCTTGACGACCACGTCCCGGCCCAGGGTTTCGAAGGCCGCGATGGCCTCGGCCGCGGATTCGCCCGCCCAGGTCTTGGGCACCGGCAATCCTGCGGCTTCGACCCTCGCCGAGGTGACATACTTGTCCACCGACGCCTCGACGGCGCCCGGGGGGTTCAGGACCGGGATTCCCGCCGCCGAGACCCGGTGGAGGGCGTCCATCCGGTAGACGACCTGCTCCAGGGACCCCGGCGGCATCATCCTCACGAGCACGCCATCGACTTGCAAGAGCGGGATTCCTCCCGCGGCCAATCCGGGAGGGCCGCCGCCGAGCGTGGCCGAGATTTTCGGGAACGGGATGGCGGAGAACCGCACCCCGACCTTCGCCGAGGCCCGAATCAGGTCCTGGACGTGCCAGCCGAACCCCGAGACGAGGCCGACGAGGTGACGCATCAGGGGGCCGCGTGGAACGAGCGATGGAGGACGTCGGGCACGACCTCGCCGAACACCTGGACCCGCCCGGTCTCCACGTTCTGGAACGCGACCTCCGCCGGGCTGAACAGGTGGGGATCGACCTTGTAGAAGTCGTGGCCGTACCGGGCGAAGATCGCGGCGAACGGCTCGCCGAAGTCGCGCGAGGAGGAGGCCGGGACCCGGGTGCCGACGTCGGCCAGGGAGGAATCGTCGCCGGTCACGTAGAGGACGACGCGGGCCCCGTACAGGATCGCGTCGTTGGTCCGGCCGATGGCGGCCAGGTCGTCCTTGGCCACCGGGGGCAACGGGGCCTCGCCCACCGCGGAGACGATCCGATCGAGGTCGAAATCGAGTTCGGCGAGCTTGTGGAGGGCGGTTTCGACCGATCGGGCCACGACCTGGACCCCCCCGGCGAGGCTGGCCGTGGGCGCGAGCAGCAAGGTCACGCGGTCGGGCGAGACGCCGCACGATTCGGCGATTTTGGCCACGATCGCCGGAGGAGGCGGCTTCCGGCCTTCGAGGACGCCGACCACGCCCTCGCTCGCCGTCTCGCGATGGCCGAGCTTCGCGAAGATCGGCTCATGGGCGAACGCCGATCGCATCGGGCCCGAGCCCATCGCGAAGAATTTCCCCTCGGCGAGCTGCCAGCCGGCGTACTGGCTGGCGAGGCAGGCGAGGGCCGGGTGATCGGTGACGACCTCGACGAACGGGCAGGGCCGGCCGGCGACCTCCCCGGCCCGGATGCGGACCTCGGCCAGGTCGGCGAGGCAGACCCGGGCCATGTCCAGGCCGGCGAGCAGTCCTCCGCGAGCCTCGGCCCCACAGTCGATCAGCGTCCCGCCCCCCTCGATCGTTCGGACGAGGATTCTCCGCTCGGAGGCGAGGGCCGCGAGCCGATCGGCCCGGGCCCGACCTCGGGCGTTCAGGCTCAGGGCAGCATCGGCCCGATCGGAATCCGCCACGAGTCCTCTCCCTCAGCCCGAGGGGTCGAGCACGAGCAGTTCGCCCTGCCCGTCGCCCGCCCGGTCGCCATTGTACCGGGAGAAGCTTCCGGAGAAAGCGTCCTGGGGGACCGGATATCCCCGATCGCGGAGGGCCTTCAACGCGAGGGTGACCACCGGCGGGCGGTCGCGACCGCTCGGCGCGAACGTGGGCAAGATGTGCGGGCGATCGAGGCCGCCGAAGACGGCCAACGTCCCCCGTTTCATCGCCGATCCGGCCCCCCGGCCGATGGTCCCGAAGGCGAAGATCGACCCGGCGACCATCCCCCGGCCGAGCCCGGTCCCGCAATCGCCGAGGACGGCGATCAGGCCGCGCCTCATGGCCAGGCCGACGTCGTTCCCGGCCGAGCCCCTCGACCAGGATCATCCCGTCGCGCATCCCGAGTCGCTCGCCGGGCTCCGAGGCTCCGAGGCGGTCGCCGACGTCGCCCGAGACTCGGATCAGGCCGGCCCGGAGGCCCATCCCGACCCCCGATCCGGCCGATCCCCGGACGACGATCGCCCCTCCGGCCATCCCCCGGCCGAGCTCGGGGCCGACGTCTCCGAGGATCGCGACCTCGCCGGAGGTCATCCCGAGGCCGACCCGGGAGAGGCCGCGGAGGTCGCCTTCGAGGACGAGGCGGCCGTCCGAGGGATCGCCCTCGACCCGGAACAGCTCGCCGATTTCCGCCAGGCCGTTGCCGACGGGCAGGGAGAGCCTCGCCACGTCCCGGGCGGAGCGGCCGAGCCAATCCTGGGGCCGAAGCCGATCGGCCTCGATCGGGAGGGCGGTCGCGGCATTCCAGGTCAGGTGGAGAGGCACGGGCGGTCCTGGGCGAAGGAGGGAGGAATGCGGGCCTTAACGACCCAGGGCGGGGCTGGACGCGACGTCCTCCTCGTGGGCCGCGCCGTTGGCGCCGACGACCTGACGGATCATGACGTTCAGGGTGCGGAACTCGATCGGCTTGGTCAGGTGGGCGTTGAAGCCGGCTTCCCGGCATTTGACCACGTCGTCATCCTGGCCGAATCCGGTCAGGGCGATGGCCGGGATCGCGGTCCGGTCTCGGAGGGCGCGGATCAGGCCGAGGCCGTCGCCGTCGGGCAATCCGATGTCGCTGATGAGCAGGTCCAGAGGTGCGGGAGAGGCGTCGGCGGCGGCCAGGGCGGCGTCCACGCCGTCGGCCGGGATGACCTCGTGGCCCAGGCGGCGGAGGAGGCGGGTCAGGACGCTCAGGGTGGCCGGGTCGTCCTCGACCAGGAGGATCCGGAGGGGCGCCCCGGGGCCGATCACGGCCGGCCGGGGCTCGATCGGCGCGGGCAGGGCGGCCGGCTCGGGGGCGGGGACGGTCGGCAGCTCCAGGCGGAACGTGGCGCCGAGGCCCGGGCCGTCGCTCCGGGCCGAGAGCGTCCCCTGATGCCCGACCACGACCGATCGGCTGATCGCCAGGCCCAGGCCCAGGCCGCCGTACTTCCTCGTCCGCGACGAGGTCTCCTCCTGCTCGAAGGCGTCGAAGATCCGGGGCAGGAAGTCGGGCGCGATGCCGATGCCGGTGTCGGCGACCTCGATCACGATCCGGTCCTCGGGGCCGTCCCACGAGCGAAGGGTGATCGTCCCGCCGCGAGGGGTGAACTTCACCGCGTTCTTGATGAGGTTCCAGAGCACTTGCTGGAGCCTCGCCGGGTCGGCCGAGACGAACCGGGAGCGCGCGTGAAGCTCCAGGACCGCCGAGAGGCCGGACTTCTCCACGTCGCCCCGGCAGATCTCCAGGGCGCGGCCGACCAGTTCGTGGGCGTCCACCGGCTCGAGCTGGAAGGACATCTTGCCGGTGGCCACGCGGGTCAGGTCGAGCAGGTCCTCGATCAATCGCGCCTCCAGGGCGACGTTGCGGCGGACCATCTCGAGGACGGGCCGGACGTCTCCGGGGGGGCCGGGCTCGTCCAGCCATTCGGAGACGGCCAGGAGGACCGGGGTCAGCGGGGTCCTCAGCTCGTGGCTGAGGACGGCGAGGAAGCGGTCCTTGGCGAGGCTGGCGGCCTCGGCGGCCTCCTCCGCGCGCTTCTGGTCGTCGATGTCGGTGCAGGTGCCGTACCAGCGGACGATCGCCCCGGCCTCGTCGCGGACCGGCAGGGCCCGGGCCAGGTGCCATCGGTAGCCGCCCCGGTGCCGGTCCAGCAGGCGGTACTGCGCCTGGTACGGCTCGCCGGTCCTCACCGAATCGCCCCAGGACTCGAGCGAGGGCCGGGCGTCGTCGGGGTGGAGCAGGCGGCCCCAGTCCTCGACCGTCCCGCCGTGCTCGGGGGCGATCCCGGTGTACTCGAACCACCGGCGGTTGTAGTAATCGATCTCGCCGTCGGGCCCGGCGGCCCAGACGATCTGGGGCATGGAGTCGGCCAGGGCCCTCAGGAGGTGCTCGCTGCGGCGGAGGGCCTGCTCGGCGCTCACCCGGTCGGAGACGTCCAGGGAGATCCCGCCGACGAACCGGCCTTCGACCAGGTCCAGGGGGAACTTCAGGGTCATCCAGTGGCGATCCTCGAAGCTCTCCAGGACCTCGACCGTGCCGTCGGACTCGAGCGATCGGCGGTCGCTGGCGAGGAACGTCCGGGCCGCCGGCTCGGGCCAGAGCGTCAGGTCATCGCGGCCGATCAGGGACTCGGCCGGGGCCTCGAACTGCTGGGCCCAGGCCGGGTTGCCCCAGAGGTAGCGTCCCGAGGTGTCCTTGATGAAGGCGATGGCCGGGGAGTGGTCCATGAAGGCCCGGAACCTCGCCTCGCTGGCGCGGAGGTCGGCCTCGATCCTCTGACGCTCGGCGACCTCCCGGCGGAGGTCGTCCTGCCCCCGGATCGCCCGTTTCCTCGCGTCGTGGAGCGCCCCGCCCAGCAAGGCGGACGTCCCGGCCACGACCAGATAGGAGCCCAGGGAAAACTGATGCTTCCGCGACGAAAGGGCGAAGGTGTAGGCCGGCGCCATGAAGAAGAACGTCGCGCTGAGGCCGCCCAGGATCAGCGACACCATGCCCGGTCCCGGGCCGCTCAGGAGCGCGACGACCGTCGTGGCCAGGTAGAAGAACGCCAGGGGCTGGGTGTCCCCCAACCACCTGGTCAGAGACATCCGAACCAGCGTGGCCAGGACGACCCCCAAGATGGCCCCGCCATAGCGAACAACTCGGGTTCCCCGCCTCTCGCCCATGATCGCCGGACTCCTGCCGTCGCCGCCTCGCGACCCCGCCTCGTTTGCTTCAAGCGCCTCGAACGCGATGACCGGGGGGATTCGCGAGATCGTCGGCTCGGGTCGGCCGACGGGGGGGTCAGCCCTGGGGTGTGGTCCCGAGCACCACGTCGAACTTCGCGGCCAGCTCGCCCAGCGACGAGCCGGGCAGGGGCGCGAAGTCCACCGTTACGGACTCCCGGGCCTTCGGGTCGCGGATGCCCCGATAGACCCCGTCCCTGGCGTTCGAGGCCTCTCCCTTGACGTAGCACTGGGTCGTCAGGGAGCTCCTTGCCCCCCTTGCGG
The DNA here is from genome assembly GCA_963737655.1 of uncultured Planctomycetota bacterium. Taxonomy (GTDB): domain Bacteria; phylum Planctomycetota; class Planctomycetia; order Isosphaerales; family Isosphaeraceae; genus JAQGHR01. The sequence continues at coordinate 2,917,984 of CAVTTN010000002.1, forward strand.
ATCTTCACGTGGATGTGCGGGCAGCGGCCGGGATAGGGCACCGGCTTGATCGTCCGGAAGTAGTATTCGCCGGTCGAGCCGGTCAGGAACCGGCCGAAGCCCTGGAAGTTCTTGTCGTGCTTGGCGTGGTTGGGGTCGGCGGTGTGGATGTAGGCGCCTTCGTGATCGACCTGCCAGATCTCGACCAGGGCGTTGCGGACCGGCTGCCCCTGGGGGTCGAGGATCGTCCCGCCGAGGTGGGTGACCTCGCCCACGGCCGGGGTCAGCGCGTCGTTGAGGATCAGGAGGTCATTGTCCGTGTCGAGCGGGAGCTTGTTGGGGTAGAACGGCCCCTCGGTCTGCCGGGGGGTCCGGGTCAGCTCGTCGGCGAACGCGCCGGGGACGTTCAGGGCGGCGGCGCCCAGGGCCAGGCCGCCGAGGAACCGGCGGCGAGACGGCAGGATCAGCGAGGGATGGTCCACGGGCGGCCTCGGAGGGTTGGGAGGGACGATCTGCCTCGACCCGGCCCCGGAGGCCGGGAACCCTGCGCCGATCCGAGCGAGGATCATCGGGCCGTCGCCGCTCGTCCCATCCCTCGGGCGAGCGAGGGATTATCATAACGGATCGACGCGACGACACGCCAGAGCGTTCCTCGACGAGGCGGAAGGGGCGATACCCTCCGACGTCTATGGTAAACTGTGCCGCCCGCTCTTACCATCGCCTCGTCCCCGAAGTTCCGAGCCTCCCGAAATGCCCGCCATGCCCGCCGACCTCGGCTACCGGATGCCCGCCGAGTGGGAAGCTCACGCCTCGACCTGGATCGCCTGGCCCCACAACCGGGGCGACTGGCCCGGCAAGTTCGGCCCGATCCCCTGGGCCTTCGCCGAGATCGTCCGCCTGATCGCCCGATCCGAGCCGGTGGACCTGATCGTCCCGGGCCGGAAGGCCGAGGGCCGCGCCCGGACGATCCTGGAGAAAGCCGGCGCCGACCTCGAACGCATCCGGTTCCACCGGGTCAAGACCGATCGCGTCTGGATGAGAGATACCGGCCCGAGCTTCGTCGTCCGAGACGCCTCGTCCTCCGACGACGGCGATCGCCTGGCCGCCATCGACTGGCGGTTCAACGCCTGGGCGAAATACGACGACTTCCACCGCGATGACCGCGTGGCCCGGACCATCGCCCGATCCCTGGACATCCCCCGGTGGAAGCCGACCGCGAGCGTCGAGGGCGGCGAGCCGATCCGGATCGTCCTGGAAGGCGGGGCCATCGACGTCAACGGCCTCGGCACCCTCCTGACCACCGAGGAATGCCTCCTGAGCGACGTCCAGGCTCGCAATCCCGGGCTCGATCGCGAGGCCCTCGAACGGGCGTTCGCCGAGTACCTGGGTGCCCGTCACACGATCTGGCTCGATCGCGGGATCGTCGGCGACGACACCCACGGCCACGTGGACGACATCGCCCGGTTCGTCGGCCCGAGGACCGTGGCGGCCGTGGTCGAGGACGACCCATCCGACCCCAACCACGCGATCCTCCGGGAGAACCTCGAACGGCTCCACAAGGCCACCGATCAGGACGGCCGCCCCCTGGAAGTCGTCCCCCTGCCGATGCCCCGGCCGGTGATTTTCGACGGCCAGAGGCTCCCGGCCAGTTACGCCAACTTCCTGATCGGGAATCGCGCGGTGCTGGTCCCGACGTTCCACGACCCGGCCGACCGCCAGGCCCTGGAAATCCTGGCCCGACTGTTCCCGGATCGCGAGGTCGTGGGCGTCCACGCGGTCGATCTGGTCTGGGGGCTCGGCACGATCCACTGCCTGAGCCGGGAACAGCCGGCGTGACGGCGGGGAGCGAAACGGGGATGGGCTCCGGGTCGACTCGCCCGGTGCCCGTCCCCGTTTCGCTCCCCGGATGTCGCGATCAACCCTTGCCCTGGGCGAGCAATTTCTCGCGCTTGGCCTTGATCGTGGCCATCAGCGAGTCGAACGACTTCGAGAAGCTGGCCACGCCCTCGCGGAGGAGCAGGTCGGTCACCTCGTGGAGGCTGATGCCGAGCTCGCCGAGGAGCTGGACCTGCTTCTTCGCGCCGTCCATGTCCTCGGTCAGGCTGGGGCGGACCCGGGCGTGGTCCCGGGCGGCTTCGAGGGTCTGCGGGGGCATCGTGCTGACGGTGTCGGGCCCGATGAGTTCGTCGATGTACAGCGTGTCCGGGTACTTCGGGTTCTTCGTGCCGACGGAGGCCCACAGGACCCTCTGGACCTTCGCGCCCTTGGCCTTCAGCGCGAGGAAGTCGTCGGAGGTGAAGATCTTCTGGAACTCGGCGTAGGCGTTCTTGGCGTTGGCGATGGCGATCTTGCCTTCGAGCCCTTCGAGCTGGGCCTTGACCGTCGGGTCGGTCTCGCCCTGGAGCTTCGCCTCGATCCTCTTGTCCACCTCGGTATCGATCCGGGAGACGAAGAAGCTGGCGACCGAGGAGATCCGATCGACGGGCAGGCCGGCGTCGTCCCGCTTCTTCAGGGCCCGGACGTAGGCGTGGGCGACCTTCACGTACGCCTCGATGCTGAACAGGAGCGTGACGTTGACGTTGATCCCCGAGGCCAGCGTCTCCTCGATCGCGGCGAGCCCCTCGGGCGTCCCCGGGATCTTGATCATCGCGTTGGGCCGGTCCAGCTTGTCCCAGAGGATCTTGGCCTCGGCGATCGTCCCCTGGGTGTCGTGCGCCAGGTACGGCGAGACTTCCAGGCTGACGAAACCGTGCTCGCCCTGGGTCTGGTCATACAGGGGGCGGAAGAGGTCCAGGGCGTCCTGGATGTCCGCGACCGTCAGCTCCTGATAGATCGCGTCGGCGTCCCCGCCCTTGGTCACGGCCCTCTTGATGGCCTCGTCGTAGTCGGCGCTGTGGCCGATGGCCTTCTCGAAAATCGTCGGGTTGGACGTGACCCCCTGGAGGCCGTCCTCGTCGATCAGGCGATGGAGCTCGCCGGAATTGAGGATCTCTCGGCTGATGTTGTCCAGCCACACACTCTGGCCCAACGCCTGGAGTTCGGCCAGATGGGACTTGGTGACGGTGGCCATGGCGTGGCTCCGAAGGCTCTCGCGACGGGGCCGAAGCCCCTCCGGCGACGACCCCCGCCGCCGTCTCACCTCCGATCCTAACCGATCTCCGCCCTCACCGCGAGCCACCGGCCGGGCCAGATTCGGTCGCCCGGCACCATCGGCCGAGATCGGAGACGGGCTCGCCCCGGTCCCGGCCCCGCGGAGAGACGCGGAATCGGCCCGGATTGGCCAAGCCAGATCCGCCGGTTCTCGCTAGAGTATCGGCCGACGGCCGCCATCCCCCTTGCGGGTGCGTGCATGATTGCATAAGATGGTGATCGCGGCCGAGGTTCGCCGTTGGGGTGGGCGACGGATCAGGGAGAGAGACCATGAAGACGGATCGCAGGCGACGGACGATGGTCGTGGAGGGGTTGGAGGGGCGAGTGGTCCTCAGCGGGGGGTTGTTCTCCGGGCTCGGGGCCAATTCGACCGCCTATCAGGACGCCCAGCAGGTCCAGGCCGCCTTCTCGGCCTTCCGCTCGGCGTACAGCCAGGATTACCGGACGATCCTCTATGGCGCCGCGGCCGACGGCTCGATCAACCCGACGACCAACCGGCCGGCGTTCGACGCCCAGGTCGGCGCCGACCTGGCGACCCTGAACGCCTCGATCGCCCGATCGGTGGCGAACCTGGCCGACGGCCCGACGCTGGCCTCCACGTTCTCGGGGGAAATCCTGGGCTCGGGCGTCGATTCGCTCCAGACCCAGCTCAAGGCCGTGCCGACCCCTTCGGGCGTGTTCAACCGGACCAACAAGGTGTTCAACTCCGAGTCCGCCGGGTCGATCGCCATCACCCAGAACGCGATCGTCCGGCAGGTCCGCTCCGACAACTCGGGCTCGGGGACCACGCATCCGGCGGCCTCGGTCAGCCTGGCCGACGTGATCCAGGACCTCAAGGCGGTCAAGACCGCCTACAACCGCTTCCAGTTGAACTACACCTACGACACCAAGAACATCCTGTACACCCGGGGCACGGACCTGAAGGTGAACACGACGATCAACCGGCCGTCGTTCGACGTCCAGGTGATGCACGACCTGGCGACCCTGAATACCGAGGTCGCCGACGCCTTCTCGAACCTGCCCGCCAATAGCAGCCTGCTCGCCCAGGTGCAATCCTCGATCCTCGGGACGGGCAGCGGCAGCCTCCAGGGCCAGTTACTGGCGTTGACCACGCCGTCGGCCCCGCAGACCAGCTCGGCTCACGTCTTCAACTTCAATTCCTCGACCACGATCGACGCCTCTCACGCGACGATCGCGGCCGAGGTCATGAAATACTACCTCGCGGCCAAGACCAGCCTGTAACCCGAATCGGGCCGCTCCCGGGATGGCCGGCAACCCGGGACGCGGCCGGGTCCTTACTTCGACAGGTTCTCGAACAGGTAAAGCCCGCTCTTGCCGGGGCAGAGCAGGTCGATGTCGCCGTCGCCGTCGATGTCGATGGCGGTCATCTCGAGGCCGGTGCCGGCGGTCCCGGGGGGGAAGTCCTTCTGGGCGTCGCGCTTGCCGCCTTCCTTCGGGGCGTCCTTGGCGGCCTCCCCGGTGAAGATCGGGTGCTTCTTCCAGGACTTCGACTCCTTGTCGAAGGTGTAATAGGTCACCTGGGGCGCCTCGACGTCTCCGGGCTCGACCTCGTGGGCGTACACGCGCTTGCCGGTGACGAGCTCGTCCTTCTTGCCGTCGCCGTCGAGGTCCGCCCAGAGCAGGGTGTGGACCGAGGACTGGGTGTCGTCGATCACCATCGGCTTGGACCACGTCCGCTCGCCTCCCGAGCCTTTCTCCTGCTTGACCCACATCAGGTTGCGGGCGTGGCCCATCCCGTAGACGAGGTCGGCCAGGCCGTCGCCATCGACGTCCTTGCCGAGGATCTGGATGCCCGTGGCGCCGAGGTTGAACTCGGGGTGCCACTTCCAGCCGGCCGGGGAGTGGTCTTCGGTCGCCTCGAACCAGCCCTTGGGCGTGATCAGGTCGAGCTTGCCGTCGCCGTTGACGTCCCCGGTGCCCACGCCGTGGCTGGCGGCGGCGGTGCCCAGGTCATACTTCTTCCACTTCGGCTCCGGGCCGGCCTTCTCCAGCTCGTAGAAGACGACCACGTTCACCGTGTTCGGCAGGATCTCCGGCTTGCCGTCTCCGGTGAGATCGACGGCCACGGCGGCCTCGCTCGGCCCGGGGAGGTCGATCTCGTGATAGGTCCAGGTCTTGCCGGGCGAGCCCGGGTTCTCGACCCAGCCGATGTTCTTGCCGAAGTACGAGCAGGACACGAAGTCCATCTTGCCGTCGGCGTTGACGTCCATCGGGATCGTCGAGAAGCAGTTGTAGTACGTGCCGACCTTCTGGACCTCGCGGACGGGGAACGACTCCTTGAAGTCCGGCCCCTTGTACCAGGTCGTCCCGGAGACGACGTCCAGCTTGCCATCGCCATCGACGTCGAACGCCCCGGCGGCCTCGAAGACGCTCCTGGGGTTGATGTCATGCTTCTTCCAGCGGACCTCCGGAGCCGCGGCCAGGGCGGAGGACGTCAAGGCCGCGAGGGCGATCGCGGCAAGAGGGCGGTTCATGGCGGGTATTCCTCGGTCGGCGGGAAGAGGTCCGATGCAGAAGGCAGAGTAACCGACCCCGAGGCGCCGACCAAGGGGCGTCTTCATCGGATCAGCGTCGCGACGCCGCCGAAGCGAGTCCATCGAGGCGACTTCCCGTCCGGGGCGGCATCCGGGTCGATCCGCAAGCCCGCCTTCTCGTCGAACCAGCCGCTGTCGCCATGGTCGAGGAAACGCAGGCCGACGCCTTGCTCATCGAGGAAGCGGACCCGGAGCGAGGAGACCCTCCTCGCTCCGAAGGACCAGGGGAGAACGATGGAGCGCCGAGTCCTCCCGGACGACCAGTTGTCCTCGAAGGAACTTGAGGACCGCCCCGGGGCTCGCCGTCTGAATCCGGCGATGGAGGCCGATTCGGGGGTCCGGCTCGGGCACGAAGACCGGCTCGGGCCGCCTCGCCAGGGGCCGGCGTTTCGAGAGTTGGAAAACGATCACCAGGGCCGACAACACCGCCAGCAGCCCCAACAATCGCCCGAGGCGTCGTCGTCGGCGGATCGGTGTGGAGTGCGGGCCGGGATCGCTCATGGGGATCGTCCCTCCGGAGTTCCGGTTCGCGAGCCGCCGGGACGAGGCTCGCATATTTCGCCGGCCCGGGCGAATATCATCCCACGGGCCGATCGCGACGGTGCGTTCCGGGAGGTTTCCCGGTCGGGTCCCGCCGGGTCGTCTCTCGAAGGAGTTCGTCGATGGGTTCCGTGATCCTGCTGGTCTGCCTCCTGGGCGCGGGGCTGTTCTCGGGCTGGGTCGGTCTCCGGGGGGGACGGAAAACGGGAGAGGACTTCCGCCGCGCCCGATCGCCCTATCTCCTGGGATCGGCCGCGTGCCTCGGGCTCATGGCGCTCCTGGCCGTCTACCGGTGCGTGGTGGTGGTGCCCCCGGGCAACGTGGGCGTGGCCGTGGTGTTCGGCAAGGTGGTGAACGAGCCTTTGGGGAACGGCATCCACTTCTTGCCCCCCTGGTACAACCTCGAGATCCTCAACGCCCGGACGCAGTCCTACACCATGAGCCACGTCCACGACGAAGGGTCCAAGGCCGGCGACGACTCGATCGCCGTGCTGACCTCCAACGGGATGGAGATGAAGCTGGACGTGACCGTGACCTATCGTCTCCTCCCGGCCGCCGCGCCCTGGGTCTATCGCAACCTGGGCGAGGAGTACGAGGACCGCCTGATCCGCCCCGGGATCGGCACGGCGATCCGCGAGGCCGTGTCCAAGTTCTCCGACGAGGAGGTCTACGGAGTGAGGCGCGAGCAACTGGCCGACGGCATGCTCGCCCGCCTGACCAGCTCGCTCCAGAGGACCATCCGGGGCGACTACGCCGACGCCCCGGAGAAGGTTTTTAGCGTGTCCAACGTCCTGGTCCGCAACATCGCCCTGCCGCCGACGGTCGTCGAGGGGATCAACCGCAAACTCGTGATGAAGCAAGAAAGCGAGAGGATGGAGTTCCAGATCGAGCGCGATCGCAAGGAAGCCGAGCGCAAGGTGGTCGAGGCGAAGGGAATCCAGGACTCCCAGGCGATCATCGCCAAGGGGATCACGCCCGATTACCTCACCTGGAAGAGCATCGAGGCCACCGAGATGCTCGCGGCAGCCCCAACGCCAAGATCATCGTCATCGGCAACACCCGCAACGGCCTGCCGATCATGCTCGATCAGTCCGTCCCGCCGTCGCCCGGGGCGCTCACCGCCGAGGAAAAGGAAGGGAGGCGCAGCGGAGCGACCTCCGGGACGAACAATACGCGGTGACCGAAGGATTCCGGCAAGTCAGGTCGCCCGGACGCCTCCCAGGGCGTCGGGGCGACGCTACTCCTCCAGATCGTCTTCCTGCTCATCCTCGTCCTCATCCACCTCCCAGCCGAGGCGGCGGGCGGCCGTCTCGACCAGCGTCCGGGACTCGGATTCGGAGGCGTCGTGGACCTCGAAGTTGATCGCCTCGACTGTTGCGCCGCTGAGCACGACGTAACCACGAAGCCGGAGCGGCCCGACCTCGATCCAGGCCACTCCGGAACCCTCGGGGACGATCGTCGCCGGGTGGCCGAGCTCCAGGAACGCCAAGGCCCAGGCGTCCAGCCCGATCGGGGGCGCATCGTGCGACGGGAGGGCGAGAAGCTCGATCATCCAGGGTCCTCGGGATCGAAGGATGCCTCTCCGGGTGGCATGCTCACGGGGACGTGAGCATATCTTCGGTCACGATGGGCAGAAATCCGAAGACATGCTCACGGGGACGTGAGCATGCCACCCGGAGAGCATGCGAGTTCTCGTCAGACCTTCGGCAACGCCCACGGCGCCCGGTATTCGGTCCGGGCGAGGTGCTGATTCGCGGCTTCGCTGTTGGTGAATCGCTCGGCCTTGCCGTCCCACTTGAGCTTCTCGCCGGTCCACAGGGCGATGTTGCCGAGGTGGCCCATCGTGGTGAGCTTGTGGCCGTACTCGAAGTTGCAGGAGCAGAGGTCCCGGGTCTTGATCGCGTTCAGCCACTCGCGATGGTGGCCGGGCGACCTGGCCAGCGTCGGCTCCGGGAGCTTGATCTCGCGGCCCTTCTCGGGGATGACCTCGAACGAGCCGTAATCGGCCACGAGCGAGCCTTCGGTGCCCTGGAACATGATTCCGAGGCCCTTCCGCTCGATCCCCAGGGAGCTGGCCTGCGTGTGGCTCCACACGAGGTCGAACCCCGGGGCGAAGTGGTACAGGACTTCCAGGGTGTCGGGCGTCTCGGCGTTGTCATCGATCGCGTACCGCCCTCCGGTGGCGGTGATCGTCTCGGGGCTCTCGACCTTCATCCCCCAGAGGATCGGGTCGATGATGTGGCAGCAGAAATCCATGAGCTGGCCGCCGGCATAGTCCCAGAACCACCGCCAGTTGAAGGTGAAGCGGTTGCGGTTGAAGGCCCGTTTCGGCGCGGGGCCGAGCCAGAAGTCGTAATCCAGGCCCGGAGGGGCCGCCTCGTCGGCCGGCTTGCCCAGGTTCCCCGCCATCGAGGCCATCCACGTCCGGCACTTGGTGATCTTGCCCAGGACGCCCGATTGCACGATCTCCGCCACGCGATGGTAGTTCTCGGTGGCGTGGATCAGGTTGCCCATCTGGGTGACCCGCTTGAACTTCGCGGAGGCGTCGGCCACGGCGCGGCCCTCGGCGATCCGGTAGGCCAGCGGCTTCTCGCAATAGACGTCCTTGCCGGCCTGGCAGGCCAGGAGCGTGGGGATGGCGTGCCAGTGGTCGGGCGTGGCGATCACGACGGCGTCGATATCCTTGCGGTCGAGCACGCGGCGGAAGTCGCCGAACGCCTCGGGCTTGCCGTCGGCCTCGGACTTCGCCCGGAGCAGGTGCGGTTCGTAGACGTCGCACACGGCGGCCACGCGGACGTCGGGCATCCCCTTGAAGATGTCCAGGAGGCCGCTGCCCATCCCCCCCACGCCGATGAACCCCAGGGAGATCGTCTCATTGGGCCCGGCCTTCTTCGGCTCGTCCCCCCGGGCCATCATCGAAGAGGCCGCGACGGCCGAGGCGGCGGCGAGGAACTGGCGACGCGAGGGATGGGTCATGATGGCTCGGGCTCCGAGATGAGGGGGCGATCGCGGCGTCTTCTCGCGTTCCTAACAGAGCCATCGGCCCGTCACAAGCCGTCACCCCGCGATTCCGAGGGGCCGATCAGTACCGCCGGACCGTCGGATCGACGCCGAGGGACCAGGCGTCGATGCCTCCGTCCAGGTTGGCCACCGGGCCGACCCCCTGAGCGGCCAGCCATCGGGCGGCGGCCATCGAGCGGACCCCGTGATGGCAGTAGACGACCAGGAGACCGCCCAGGGCCCGGACCTCGTCCAGGCGGGCCGGGATCTCCCCGAGGGGGACGTGGACGTTGCCCACGCCCTCCGGGACGGCGATCGCGGCCATCGCCCGCTCCTCCGGCTCACGGACGTCCAGCAAGGTCAGCGGGGAACCCTCCCCGAGCCGCCCGCGGAGGTCGAAGACCGTCAGTCGTTGCGGATTCTCCATTTCGTCCCCTTTGGCTCTCATCCGACCCCGAGAAACCGATCGAAACCCGACTTTATCGGGCGATCGGCCCGAGGCCGACAGGGTTTTGGAGCGTTGGCGAGATTTTTCCGGGATTTCGGGCCGGTCGTCGCGTCACAATCGCTCCCGAGAGACGTACTATCCCGATGGATTCGATCCGCCACGCACCGACGCGACGGTCTGCGCCCAGGGTGCGCACCCCCGGCGAGTCGGGCGGGTTGCCCTTCCCCGCGGCGGCTGGATCGGACAAGATGCAGGTCCAGGTGACCTGGATTTGGAATCATGGAGAAGGGAGGGGGGCCACGATGAGCCTCGACCTGGGACCGGGGACCGCCCGGATCGGCTGGATCGGCACGGGAGTCATGGGGGCGTCGATGTGCGGCCACCTGATGGCCGCCGGGTATCGCGCCACCGTGTTCAACCGCTCGCCGGAGAAGGCCAGGGGGCTGGTGGATCGCGGGGCGAAGCTCGCCCCGTCGCCCCGGGCCGTGGCCGAGGCGTCGGACGTGGTCTTCACCATCGTCGGCTTCCCCAGGGACGTCCGCGAGGTCACGCTGGGCCCCGACGGGATCCTCGCCGGCTCGCGGCCCGGGATGGTCGTGGTGGACATGACCACCAGCGAGCCGGCCTTGGCCGTGGAGATCCACGCGAAGGCGGCCGAGGTCGGCGTGGCCTCGGTCGATGCGCCGGTCTCCGGCGGGGACGTGGGCGCGAAGGAAGCCCGGCTGTCGATCATGGTCGGCGGCGACGACGAGACGGTGGCCGCCCTGATGCCGCTGTTCCAGCTGATGGGCAAGACGATCGTCCACCAGGGCCCCCCGGCGCGGGCCAGCACACGAAGATGGTGAATCAAATCCTCATCGCCTCGAACATGGTGGGCGTTTGCGAGGCCCTGCTCTACGCTTCCAGAGCGGGGCTGGACCCGACGTCGGTGTTGCAGTCCGTGGGCAGCGGGGCGGCGGGCTCGTGGAGCCTGAACAACCTGGGGCCTCGGATCATCGCCGGGCGGTTCGAGCCGGGTTTCTTCGTCGAGCATTTCCTCAAAGACATGGGGATTGCCTTGTCTGAGGCCCGGCGTTTGCGTATTGCGCTGCCGGGCCTGGCCCTTGCGGAAACGCTGTACCGGGCCGTGGAAGCCCAGGGTCACGGGCGGGACGGGACCCACGCGTTGATGCTCGCCCTGGCCCAACTCTCCGGAGAGGAGTGGCCGGGGACGGCCCCCAAATCATGAGTCACCTCGCCTGGATCCCGTTCGATCGAGCCGCCGGGGGCCGGCCCACGATGCCCGAACCCGCCATCGGACCCCCCTCGCCCCGGTCCTCGCCGGACCGCCGCCGCGTCCTGCTCGTGGACGACAACGCCGAGGGCCGCCGCGCCCTGGCCCGCCTCCTGGAACTCCACGACTTCGAGGTGACGGCCGCCGCCGACGGCACCTCGGCGCTGGCCGCCCTCCAGGACGTGCCCCCGCCGGAGATCGTCGTCACCGACCTCTTCCTGCCCGATATCGACGGCCGGGAGATCGCCCGGGCGGCCCACGACCTGGTCCCCCAGCCCGTCGTGGTGATGATCACCGGCTGGGATTTCGGCCGGGACATGCCCGACCGCGAAGCCTGGGGCATCGACCACCTCTTCCTCAAGCCCCTGAACGTCACGGACCTCGTCACGTTCCTCCGAACCGAGGCCGGGACCCGGGATTAGACGCCCGGAACGCTTCCGAAGCCGCGTTTTCCGGTTTCGAGGGGTTTCGGCCGGACGCATTTTTGGGTGGCATCGGTTCCGTCCCCGGGACCCGTGAGGGTCGTCCCACGGGTCCCGGGGACGGAACCCATGCCACCCAAAACCCTTGGGAAGAATCGTCCACCGAGAAGGCAACGGCCCGGCCGAAACGGCCCAAGGCCGGGCGTGCCCCTTGTGCAATCGTCCGGGTTGCGTTAAGATCCCATGCTTTCCCGCCAAGCGAACGGGCGGGTCCGAACCGTCTTGTCCCGTCGTCGAATTCATTCGCCAGGAGTCCGTATGGCCAGCCGCCGCCGAGGGAAAGGTCGCCGCAAGGTCGGTCGCAAGAAGCGCCGGATGCGCAGCCGCATTCGCCATCGCAAGAAGTAGTCGGATCGTCTCGAATTGTTCGGCGGGGCCCCGGGGCCTACAATGGGACGCTCCTCCCATCGTCCCGCCCCGGAGGCCGCCGATCGTGGATACGCGCCCGTCCCTGGACCTGCTCGAATCGACCCACCCGTTCCCGGGGATCTACCAGATCAAGGCGATTGGCTCGGCCGAAGGGGACTTCCCCGGCCGGGTCGTCTCCGCGGTCCTGGAGGAGCTGGCCGGGCCGAGCGAGGTCGAATCGACCGTGAGGACCACCCCGGCGGGGCGTCACGTCTCGGTCACGCTCGATCTGACCGTGCAGACGGCCGAGCAAGTCCGGGCGATCTATGCGCGTCTGCGGACGGTCGATGGCCTCCAGATGCTGTTCTGATTCGGGCCGACCGGCGTCGGACGGAGACGCGCGGCCCTTCCCTCCGGCGACCCCCCTCCATGAGTGCCTCCCGGCCCGGTCCTGAGCGGATCGACCTGCTCGGGGCCGACGACCCCCGCGACGTGATCCATCGGGCGGTGGCGTGCCTGGCCCAGGGCGGGGTCGTCGGCCTGCCGACGGAAACCTCCTACGCCCTGGCGGCCTCGGCCCTCCGCCCGGGCGCGGCGGCCTCTCTTCGAGAGGGCTGGCCGATCTCCGCCTCGCCCCAGGCCCTCCTGGCGATCGCCCTCCGCGACCCGGAAGAGATCGCCGACTGGGCCCCGGCGCTAGGCCCGATCGGTCGCAAGCTGGCGAGGAGGGCGTGGCCCGGGCCCGTCGAGCTGGTCGTCTCCGGCGACATCGAGCGGGGCCTGGCCGCGAGGCTCCCTCACGAGAACCGCGGCGAGGTCCTCTCCGGGGGGTCGGTCCGGCTCCGGGCCCCGGGCCATGAGGTCGTCCGCGAGGTTTTGGAGCTGGTCTCGGGCCCCTTGCTGATCTACCAGCCGTCGGACGTCCTGACCGCCGACGGCCTGCTGGCGGGGGCCGGGCCGTCGATGGTCCTGGACGACGGCCCCTCGCGGGTTGCCGGGTCGGTCACGGTGGTCCGGCTCGACGGCGACCGCTGGGAGGTGGCGGCCCCCGGGGTCGTCCCGGCCGAGGCGATCGCCCGGATGACCGGGACGATGCTCCTGTTCGTCTGCACGGGCAACACCTGTCGGAGCCCGATGGCCGAGGCGCTCTGCCGGGTCTTGCTGGCCGAGAGGCTGGGGTGCGGGCTGGGCGAGGTCGAGTCGCGAGGGTTCGTCGTCGCCTCGGCCGGGCTGGCGGCGGCCCGGGGCTCGCGGGCCACGCCCGAGGCGGCGCTGGTCGTCCAGGGCCGAGGCGGCTCGCTCCGGGCCCATTCCAGCCGCCAGGTCTCCCCCGCCCTGATCGCCCAGGCCGACGCCATCCTCGTGATGACCGCCGACCACCGAGACGCCATCCTCGACGCCTTCCCCGAGGCCGAGCCCCGGGTCCGCCTCCTCCACCCGAGGGGCGACGACGTGGTCGATCCCTACGGCGCCGACCGCGAAACCTACCGACGGACCGCCGAGGCCCTCGAGGCCCATCTGAATCTACTCCTCGATGAGATGCTCCCCAGGGCTTGAATGCACACCTGTAGGGTGCATGAAATGCACCGTCGTGTAGGGTGCATGAAATGCACCGTCGTGTAGGGTGCATGAAATGCACCAACCACGAGGCGGGCGAAGCCCACCCGCCATCACCCTTCCTCGTTCCATCCCTCAGGACATCAAATAAGTGCGGACGGTGCATTTCATGCACCCGACATGGTGTCTTTCACGGCCCCGAGACGGTCGCCCCTCCGCAACTGGAGCCTTTCCCGGCCGTGCAGCCGAAGCAATGCCGACCCGTGGCGATCTCCCGGCCGATCGGCGTCCCTGACGTGAGGTCGGCGACGTGCCTCGGGGCGTCCCCGGTCGGGGGCAGCTCCAGCATCGCGTTGAAGTCGCAGTCGAAGATCCGGCCGTCCCAGCCGACGGAGAGCATCGACCGGCACATCAGCCCCTCGACGGCCCTCGGGTTGAACGCGCCGACGAGCCGCTCCATGTACTCCTCGACCTGACCGGTCCTCGCCAGGAACTCCAGGAATCGGTTGATCGGCATGTTCGCCAGGACGAACAGGCGATTGAACACCAATTCGTGGCGACGCGCCAGCTCGCGGCGGAATTCCGGCTCGATCGCCGCCTGATCGGGCGCGAGGAACGCGCCCACGGGGTTGTCCACGAGGTTCAAAACCAGACCCGACCCCTCCCGGCCGTAGCCGAGCTGATTCAGGCGGCGGATCGCCTCCACCGAGGCCTCGAACACGCCGTCTCCTCGTTGCGAGTCGGTCGGCCGGGCGAGGTAGGACGGCAGGGACGCCACGACCTCGACCCGGTGGGCGGCGAGGAACTCGGGCAGGTCGGCGAACCGGCCGACGGTCAGGATCGTCAGGTTGCAGCGATCGAGGACCCTCCGGCCCATCGCCGAGAGCCGCGCCACCAGCCACCGGAACTCGGGGTTCATCTCCGGGGCCCCGCCCGTCAGGTCGACCGTCGGGACCCCGAGGGCCTCGACCGCATCCAGGCATCGCTCCATCGTCTCGCGAGTCATGACCTCGACGCGATCCGGGCCCGCATCAACGTGACAGTGCTTGCACGTCTGATTGCACATCTTGCCCAGATTCATTTGAAGGACGTCGATGCGATCGGCGCGAAGCGGCGCAAGTCCGTGGCGGGCCAGGGTCTCGGCGAAGGCGGCCCCCTTGCCCCGGGACTCGATCATCCGCGTCTGGGTCTCGACGATGGCCAGGGGATGCCCCCGGCCGGCGAGGCTTCGAGTCATCGGCGCGTCCTCGCGTGGTCCTGGGGCCACATCCTGATCTCTGACGTGGGTTTGGACTTGACGTTCACGGGTCCCTGGATATGCTTGGCATCGGCGGCGACCCACGCGATCGCCGCCCTCCCGCCGCAGCAGGGCATCGCCGCCCTCTTCCGAGTCCGAGAGCTGACATGCCCCATCCCGGGGCATTCTCTGGTGAGACGGAGGGGACCATGGACCGCATGGAACATTTCCGCGGCCGGCTCTGGGCCGGCGATGAAGTGCTCATGGATCACGTCGAGGGCCATCTCAAGACCAAGGCCAAGCCGAACAGCCCCAACGGCGAGTGGACCGGCCACTTCGTCTTCCCCGCCGAGATCCGCCCGAGGTTCGAGGACGGTGCGCGGTATCGCCTCGTCCTGATCGACGGTCGGAGCGGACACATCCACCTCCTGATCCACGAGGCCCAGGAGGAGGACGGCCCCCAGGCCCAGTTCCACGGGACCGGCACCGCCCGCCGCTGATCCCGTCTCAGCCCGGTCGAAAATCACATGGACAGGCGATCGACGATCGCCTTCATCTGGACCCCATGCGCCAGGGTCGCCCCGGCGCGGATGGCCGAGGCCACGTGGACGGCCTCGGTCATCTGCTCCAGGTCCGAGCCGCGTTCCAGGCTGGTTCGCGTGTAGACATCGATGCAATACGGGCACTGCAAGGCGTGAGAGACCGCCAGGGCGATCAGGGCCTTCTCGCGAGGCGAGAGCGCGCCGTCCTCGAACACCTCGGCGTAATAGGCCTGGAACTTCTCCCACAACCCCGGGGCGCCGAGCGAGAGGTCGGCGAGCTTCGGCAGGTCCTCGGTCTGGTAGTACGACGCCATGGCGGGCCTCTCCGATTCGGGTCGAGTCGAGTCGATCGGTCGTCCGATGCCGAGGGATGTTGTAGGCGGCGATCGGCCGGCGATCAGGCCGGGGGGGCCGGGGCCATCGGCTCGACCCGGAGGCGGCGGACCCTCGTCGGGTCGGCCTGGGTGACGACCAGGCGATGGCCGTCCACTTCCACGCTGTCCCCCTCGCGGGCGAGCCGGCCGAGGAGGTCCAGGACGAGCCCGCCGGCCGTCTCGGCGTCGGTCTCGGGGAGCTCCACGCCCACGGCGTCGGCCATCACGTCCAGCGGGCACGACGCGTCCACCACGAACGCGCCGTCGCCCAGGGGCTCGATCGGCGGCGTCTCGCGGTCGAATTCGTCCTGGATCGGCCCGACCAGCTCCTCCAGGACGTTTTCGAGGCTGACCATGCCCACCACGCTCCCATACTCGTCCAGGAGCATGGCGAGATGGACGCGGTTCCTCTGGAACTCGATCAGGAGGGCGTCGAGGTGGAGCGTCTCGGGCAGGAACGGCACTTTCCTCGCGACCTTGCGGAGGTCGGGCCTCCCGCCGTTGGCGCCTCCGGCGCGGAAGAGGTCCTTGACGTGGATCATCCCCACCACCGTGGTCAGGTCGTCCTCGCAGAGGGGAAATCGCGTGTGGCCGGCGGTCCGGGCGATCCTCAGGTTGTCTTCCAGGGGCCGGGAGAGGCTCAAATAGACGATGTCGGGCCGGGGGACCATGATCCGTCGGGCGGTCTTCTCCTCCAGGTTCAGCACGTTCTCGATCATGACCCGCTCGGTCCGGGACAGGTGGCCGCCGGCCACGCTCTCGGCGACGATGTGCCGCAATTCCTCTTCGGTGTGGGCCAGCTCGACGTGATCCGTCGCGCCCAGGCCGATCAGCCGCAGAGTCAGGTGGCTCGCGCTGTTGAGCAGGTAGATCAACGGCCAGAACAGCCAGCAAAACCCCACGAGGACCGGGGCCGTCCACAGCGCGATCGGCTTGGCGGAGCGGATCGCCAGGCTCTTCGGGGCCTGCTCGCCCAGGGCCATGTGGAGGAACGTGACCAGGGACAGCGAGAGCACGGGGACCAACGTGATCGTCACGCCCGCGACGGGCCATCGCAGGTCGGGGAAGCCCCAGCGATGGAGGATCCCGTGGATCGCCGGGTCGAGCGTCGAATCGATCGCCTTGCCCAGGGCGAGGCTGGCGACGGTGATCCCCAGCTGCGACGCCGAGAGGTAGGCGTCGAGCTGGCCGAGGACTTTCTGGGTGACCTTCGCCGCCCAGTGGCCTTCCTCGGCGAGCTGGTCGATCTGGGCGATCCGCACCTTGACCAGGGCGAACTCGGCGGCGACGAAGAATCCGTTGACGAACACCAACCCGGCGATCACGAAGAACGGCACAAGGCCCATGGCAGGAGCGGCTCGGCGCGGTGGAGGCCGGTCGGCCTCGGGGGCAAGACGCCCGGGAGGCCCCACGGCCCGAACGATGCGGCCGATCATTGTATCCGCTCGGCCGCGATTTCGCACGGGGGAGCTTTCGGCGGTCGAGCCGCGAGGGTGCCCCCGAGGCGGCCGGGCGGGCCTCACGCTCGAACTGAAAATCCGCGCCAGGCGGAAGTCAAGGCGCGGCCCGGCTCGGCCCCGCCACCCCGGCCGATGCGGGGCGGGCCCGGAGTCGAGGGCGACAGCTCAGACACCCGACGGTTGCCGAGGACGGGCCGGATCGTCTAGAATCCCGGTCCAAATCCTCGCCCGAAGCCGCCTCGCCCCGAGGACCCCGATGCCTGAATCGGCCCTGCTCCGCACGTCGCTTCATGACTGGCATTCCCGCCACGGGGGCCGCCTCGTCGAGTTCGGCGGGTGGTCCATGCCCGTCCAGTATTCGACGATCACCGAGGAGCATCAGGCCGTCCGAGGGCGCGTGGGGCTGTTCGACATCGGCCACATGGGCCGGCTTCGGTTCGAGGGCCCGGGCGCCCTGGATTGGCTGGAATTCGCCACCACCAATCACGTCGCCAGGCTGACGCCCGGACAGATCCAGTACAGCCTGCTCGTGGACGACTCCGGCGGGGTCCTCGACGACATCCTCGTCTATCGCCTGGTCGAGCCCGAGACGTATGGGGTCGTCTGCAACGCCTCGAACCGCGAGAAGGTCGTCGCCCGGTTCGAGGCCCTGAAGGGCGGCCACGACGCCTTCCTCGACGACATGACGCTTCAGACCGGGATGATCGCCGTCCAGGGCCCGAAGGCGCTGGAGGCGGTCTCGCGGGTGGTCCGCGGCGAGTTCCCCGCCCTGGCGTATTACCACCACGACGGGGGCGAGTACGCCGGCCACTCGGTCTCGGTCAGCCGGACGGGCTACACCGGCGAGGACGGCTTCGAGGTGATCGTCGCGGGCGACGACGCCGAGAAGCTCTGGATCGAGCTCCTCGCCTCCAACGCGGACCTCGGCATCCTCCCGTGCGGCCTCGGCGCCCGCGACACCCTGCGGTTCGAGGCGGCCATGCCGCTGTACGGCCACGAGATGGACGAGGCCGTCAACCCCTATGCCGCCGGGCTCGGCTGGGCCGTGAAGCTGAACAAGGGCGACTTCGCCGGCCGGGACGCGCTGAAGGCGTGGAAGAAGGCGCCCGGACGCGTGAGGATCGGCCTGGCCCTGGAGGGCAAGCGGGCCGCCCGCCAGGGCTGCCCCGTCCTCCTCGACGGCAAGGACGTCGGCCGGGTCACGTCCGGGACGTTCTCCCCGACCCTGGGCAAGCCCCTGGCGATGGCCCTCGTCGAGCCGACGGCCGCCCGGGACGGGCTGCGCCTGACCCTGGACGTTCGCGGCCACGAGGAACCCGCCCGAGTCGTCCCCCTGCCCTTCTACCGGCGAGCCGGACACTGATCAAGAACGCCCCGAGGATCGCGACCATGATCGACCCCAAGACCCTCAAGTTCACGCCCTCCCACGAATGGGTCCACCTCGACGGCGACACCGCCACCGTGGGCCTCTCCCGGTTCGCCGTGGACCAGCTCACCGACCTGATCCACATCGACCTGCCGAAGGTCGGGGCCAAGCTCACGCCGGGCAAGAGCTTCGGCGAGATCGAGAGCGTGAAGTCGGCCAACGACCTGTACGCGCCGGTCGGCGGCGAGGTCATCGAGGTCAACCCGGCCGTCCTCGCCGATCTCCAGGTCCTCAACGAAGATCCCTACACCAAAGGGTGGCTGGTGAAGCTCAAGGTCAGCTCGCCGGACCTCTCCGGCCTGCTCGATCACGACGACTATCAGCAGAAGGTGGCCGACTCGGGGCATTGAGCCGACGAGTCCCTCATGGAGTTCCGCGATTTCACCCTGGAATCCGTAGAAAACGCCCTCGGGATCGCGATCGGCGAAGCCGACCCCTTCCCCGAGCTCGGGCCCTCGCCGATCCCGGCGTGGCTGATGGCCCAGCCGCGCGCGGGACTCGCCTGGCTTTGCTCAGTGAGAAATCCCGGAGCGAGTTCCTCGTGGCGCCGATCCTCCTGGCCGCCCGCGAGTTGTCGGGCGATCGGCTGGCCATCTTCTCGGGGCAGACGCTCGACGCCGACCCGTCTCGGGGGCTGGTCGGCGAGTGCGATTTCCTCCTGGCCCTGGGCCCTTCGGTCCCTCCTCTCCGCGCCCCGATCGCGACCATCCTCGAGGCGAAGCAGAACGACGTCGAAGCCGGCCTCGGCCCGTGCATCGCGCAGGCCGAGGCCGCTCGCTGGTTCAACGAGCAGGCCGGGCGTCCCCCGGGGCCGGTCTATGGATGCGTGACCACGGGCGAGACCTGGCAGGCCGTCCGCCTCCTGGATCGGGCCGCGCTCCTGGACACCCGGCGGTATTACCTCGACGACGTCGGCCGCATCCTCGCGTTGATCCTGGCCATCGTGCGGGATGCCGAAGTCGCTCACCCGAGCAACTGACCTAGCCGATCGCGGGGGTCGGCGCGTAAACTTCTCTGCGACGGAGGCCCTCGCCCGCCCGCGACGGGCCCCCGGCCCTCGGTCCGCCTCGGACCCGGGCCGATCGCTCTTTGGCACGGGACCCCCGATGGCCTACATCCTCAACACGCCCGACGACGTGCGCGCGATGCTCGCCGCGGTGGGCCTGGACTCGCTCGACGCCCTGTTCGACCTGATCCCCCCCGAATTCCGGCTCAAACGGCCGCTGGACATCCCGCCGGCGCTCTCCGAGATGGAGCTGACCGGCCACCTCGGGGCGCTCGCCTCGAAGAACGTCGGCACGGACCTCCGCCCCTGCTTCCTCGGCGGGGGGGCCTACGATCACTTCGTCCCGGCCGTCGTCGACGCCCTGGCCGGTCGGGGCGAGTTCTTCACCGCCTACACCCCCTACCAGGCCGAGGCCAGCCAGGGGACGTTGCAGGCCACGTTCGAGTATCAGACGCTCGTGGCCGAGCTCACCGGGATGGACGTCTCCAACGCCAGTCTTTATGACGGCGGATCGGCCGTGGCCGAGGCCGTCTTGATGGCCATGAGCGCCTCGGGCCGGACCGGCCGCGTGGTGATCGCCGGGACGGTCCACCCCGAATATCACCGGATCGTCCGGACGATCCTCGCGAACCTCGAACCCGAGGTCGTGACCGTCCCCGCCCGCAACGGCTCGGTCTCGGCCGACGACCTGGCCTCCGCCGTCACGGACGACACCTGCGCCGTGGTCGTCCAGTATCCGAACTTCTTCGGCGGCCTGGAAGACGTCGAGGCGCTCGTGAAGGCGGCCCAGGACAAGGGCGCCCTGGCGATCGTCAGCGTCGATCCGATCAGCCTGGGCCTGCTCCGCCGTCCGGGCGATTATGGCGCGGATATCGTGGTGGCCGAAGGCCAGGGGCTGGGCAACTACCTCGCCTATGGAGGCCCGTACCTCGGCATCATGGCCTGCCGGCAGGCGTTCGTCCGCAAGATGCCGGGCCGGATCGTCGGCCAGACCACCGACCGCCACGGCAAGCGCTGCTGGGTCCTGACCCTCCAGACCCGCGAGCAGCACATCCGCCGCGAGAAGGCCACCTCGAACATCTGCACCAATCAGGGATTGCTGGCGCTCCGGGCCAGCATCTATCTCGCGGTGATGGGTCCGAAGGGCCTCCGGCAAGCCGCCGAGCTCTCGACGAGGAAGGCCCACTACGCGGCCCAGAAGCTCGCCGAGGTCCCCGGCCTGTCGCTCGCGTTCGACGTCCCGTTCTTCAAGGAGTTCGCCCTCCGCTCGAAGAAGGACCCGGTCGCCGTGCTCAAGGAGGTCGGCCGGCTCGGCTACCACGGAGGAATCGCCCTGGGCCAGTTCGACCCCACGATGGCCGACCTGATCCTCGTGGCCGTGACCGAAAAGCGGAGCAAGAGCGAGATCGACGGCCTCGCCGACGCCTACCGCCAGGCCATGTCGCTCTGAACCGAGGGGAGACATCGCATCATGAGCACGACCACACGACTCATGACCGCCGACGAGTTCCTCGTCCTGCCAAGAATCGACGGCATCCGGCTAGAGTCGGTTCGAGGGGAAGTCCGCACGAGGTCGCTGCCCGGAGAAGAACACGGTGACGTGGCGATGGCCTTCGGTTCGCTCCTGTACAACCACGTGAAGGCGAATGGTCTCGGCAGGGTTTACGCGGGCGGGACCGGTTTCTTCGTCGAACGCGACCCGGATACCCTGGACGGCCCCGACGTCTCGTTCGTGCGAACCGAACGCCTCGCCTTGATCGTCGATCGGCCGAACTACATCCCATTCGCGCCGGACCTGGCCGTCGAGGTGGCCTCGCCGAGCGACCGCCCCTCGGAGATCGCCGAGAAGACCGCCCGATGGCTCGCGGCCGGGACGAGGATCGTCTGGAACCTCGACCCCCGGACCCAAACGGCCGCCGTCCATCGACCCGGCTCGCCGCCGACCGTCCTCTCGGCCGAGGATTCCCTGGACGGGGCGGAGGTCGTCGCCGGATTTCGGTGTCGGGTCGGCGACCTGTTCGAATGAAAGGGCCGAATGTTCGAGGAAGGCCGTCCGATCGTGATCGTCCTGGCCGGGCCCAATGGCGCGGGGAAGTCCACCGCCGCGGCCAGGTTGCTTCGTCCTGGGATCGTTTTCGTGAATGCGGATGAGGTCGCCAAGAAATTGGCGGGATATCCCTCTCGGGCCGTGGATCTCCAGGCCGGTCGGCTCGTTCTGGAGCAGATGGAGGCCCTGGACGAATCTGGCGAGTCGTTCGCCGTGGAGACGACGCTTGCGACACGCTCGATGGCTCCAAGGCTGGCCCGACTCCGGTCCCTCGGGTATCGAGTTCGTCTCGTCTTCGTCTATCTCCCCGATCCCGAACTCGCGATCGAGCGGGTTGCTCGACGGGTGAGACTCGGCGGCCACCACATCCCCGAGGAGACGATCCGAAGACGTCATGCCGCCGGAATTCGCAACTTCTTCGAACTCTACCAATTCCTGGCCGACCGATGGACGGTGTACGATACGACCAGGGAGAGCCGGCCCCATGTGATCGCGCCCGGGAGACTCTCGACCGTCGATCGTGTTCGGAACCCAGCTCTCCGGGACCGCATGAGGGGAGGGATTGGACATGAATGACCCGACACAAGGCGTCCTCGAGGACTGGGACTCCTCCGACGACGAGGTGGCCGACGCCATGACCCGAGCGATCGGCGACGCCCTCCGCGTTCACAAGAATGAAGGTGTCTCGATCGCCGTTTGGGACTGGGTCCACGATCGGGTGAAAATCATCCCCCCCGAGGAGATCGCGATCTCCGAGGCCGACACGATCGAGTCGCCGACGGAGCTCGGCCGGACCCGATCCTGAGGACTCCAGGACGGAGCCGCCCGCCGCCCCCTTTTGGGAACCCATGAACCCATGTACAAGCTCGACCCGCCCGCCCTCCTGTTCGAGACCAGCCGCCCGGGACGATCCACGGCGATCTTGCCGCCCTGCGACGTTCCCGAGTTGCCCCTGGATGATTTGATCCCGCGGGCCCATCGCTCGACCACTCCCCCGCCCCTGCCCGAGCTCGGCGAGCTGGACGTGGTCCGGCACTACACGAATCTTTCGACGTCCAATATGTCGATTGATTCGAACTTCTACCCGCTCGGCTCCTGCACGATGAAGTACAACCCCAAGAGGAACGAGCGGCTCGCGGCGTTGCCGGGCGTTTCGGGACTCCATCCCTATCAAGATCCGGCGACCCTCCAGGGCATCCTGGAGCTGCTGCACTCGATCCAGGAGTACCTCGCCGAGATCGCCGGGCTGCATGCCGTGAGCCTCCAGCCGGCCGCCGGAGCTCAGGGGGAGCAAACCGCGTTGCTCGTCGCCTCGGCCTATTTCAAGGACCGCGGCGAACATCGCACCAAGGTCCTGATCCCCGACAGCGCCCACGGGACCAACCCCGCCTCGGCCCACCTCGCCGGGTACGACGCCGTCACGATCAAGAGCGACCTCCGCGGGTTCGTCGACCTGGACGACCTCCGCGCCAAGCTCGACGACCAGACGGCCGTCTTCATGATCACCAACCCCAACACCGTCGGCCTCTTCGACCCGCAGGTCGGCGAGATCGCCCGGATGCTCCACGAGAAGGGCGCGCTGCTCTACCTCGACGGCGCGAACATGAACGCGATTTTGGGGGAGGTCCGGCCCGGCGACATGGGCGCCGACCTGATGCACTACAACCCCCACAAGACGTTCTCCGGCCCCCACGGCGGGGGAGGCCCCGGCGCCGGGCCGATCGCCGTCCGCGACTTCCTCGCCCCGTACCTGCCGGCCCCGATGATCGCGAAGGACGCCGACGGCTCGTACCGGCTCGACACCGATCGGCCGAAGTCGATCGGCCGGGTCCTGCGCGTACTTCGGCAACGTCGGCGTGCTCGTCCGCGCCTACTGCTACATCCGGTGCCAAGGCCCGGACGGGCTGAAGGCCGTGGCCCAGAACGCCGTCTTGAATGCGAATTACCTGATGAGCCTGATCAAGGGGACGTTCTCGGTCCCCCTGGGCGAGCGGTGCATGCACGAGTTCGTGGCGTCGGCCCGGCCGCTGGCCCGGGAGCGGGGCGTCCGCGCGATGGACATCGCCAAGCGATTGCTCGATCACAACATCCACGCGCCGACGGTCTATTTCCCCCTGATCGTCCCCGAGGCGATGATGATCGAGCCCACGGAGACCGAGAGCCGCGAGACGATCGAGCATTTCGCCGACGTCCTCAAGGCGATCGCCGCCGAGGACCCGCAGGTCCTCCACGACGCCCCGACCACCACGCCGATCAGCCGGCCCGACGAGGTCGCGGCGGCCAAATCGCCGATCCTGCGATGGTCGCCGGGATCGGGCCCGCAAACCAGGGCCGCCGAGGCCGCGCCGAGGTCCGACGGCCGGACCCTGGTCGCCCCGACGTACTGAGCCCACTCGTGATCTGCCGAATCCTGCCGACGACGACGGCCGACGGCCCGGCGAACATGGCCCGGGACCAGGCCCTCCTGGACCGGATCGACGCCGACCCGTCGTCGGCCGTGTTGCGGACGTATCTCTGGAGCGAGCCGACGCTCAGCCTCGGCTATTTCCAGAAGGTCGCCGACGCCCGGGACGACCCGCGATGGGACGGCGTGCCGATCGTCCGCCGCCCCAGCGGCGGGGGGGCCCTCTGGCATGATCGCGAGCTCACGTATGGGCTGGTCGTGCCCAGGAGCCACCCCCTGGCGGGCCGGCCGTCGGCCCTCTATCGGGCCGTCCACTCGGCGATCGCGGCGATCCTGGGCGAGCTGGGCCTCCGGGCCGTCCGCCGAGGTCCCGTCGGCCCTCGCGCGACCTCGTCCGGGCCGTTCCTGTGCTTCCTCGATCGGGACGAGGAAGACGTGTTGATCGAAGGCCGGAAGGTGGTGGGGAGCGCCCAGAGGAGGAGGGCGGCGGCCGTCCTCCAGCACGGGGCGATCCTCCTCGGGGCCTCCGCCAGGACGCCCGAACTGCCCGGGATCGCCGAGATCTCGGCGGAGGCCCTCGATCCTAAGACGCTGGCGGAGGTGATGGAGACGGCCCTGCCGGACGCCCTGGGCCTGACCCCCGAACCCTCGGCGATCACCGACGAGGAGCTTCGGCTCGCCTCGGAGATCGAACGGGCGGCCTACCGCAATCCGTCGTGGACCGATCGTCGCTGAGGATTCCGGCCCGGACCCGGGCGCCGGGGCCGTCGACCACCGAGGGGGCCTGGCCCCGGCCCTGAATTCGGTCCGGAATCGGGAAGATCCGTGGAGGGCGCGGGATCAAACGAGATTTCCGGGCCTCCTCGGGCCGAAAAGAAACGGGGGGAGGATTTCCCGGGCGTCTTCCGGCCCGTTTGAACCGGGAAAAATGGAAAAGTCGGCCCGGACCCTGTTGTTCAGCGGGTCCGTTGGATATAGTAGCCACAGCGACGCCGGGCACCGTGACCTCGATTAAGCGGCCCCCCCTCTCCGCCTCGCGTCGCGTCCGCCAGCCTGAGATCGATGTCGATCCTCCCCCGGGCGTACTCCTGCGCCCTTTCTGCAGTAGGTCTTCCATATCGGGGCGGCCCTCATGCTGAAAGTGACTCTGA
Organism: uncultured Planctomycetota bacterium; assembly: GCA_963737655.1. GTDB lineage: Bacteria > Planctomycetota > Planctomycetia > Isosphaerales > Isosphaeraceae > JAQGHR01. Next base: position 2,942,963 of record CAVTTN010000002.1, read on the forward strand.
TCGTGGTCTCGGGCAAGCCGGAGGGCAAGGAGATCCCCCTGGTCGGCCCGGTGTTTCGGATCGGGCGGGATGAGACCTGCCACCTGAAACCCAACAGCGTTGAGGTCAGCCGGCAGCACTCGGAGATCGCCATCGGCGAGACCGAGGTGACGATCCGCGACCTCGGCAGCCGCAACGGCACGCTCATCAGCGGCAAGCCGATCGTCGGCGTCCACAAGCTGACCAGCGGCGAGCTGCTGAAGATCGGCCCGCTGACCTTCGCGGTGTCGATCCAGGGGATCCCGACGCCGGCCGTCCCGGCCCGCCCGGCGACACCCGGCAAGTCGCCGTCGAGCGACGTCGTCCCGCCCGACCAGATCGGCACCTGGCTCGTCGCCGACCACACCCGGCCGACCCCCGATCGCCCCTCCGGCGTGTACGACGGCGACACCCTGACCATCGACGCCTACACCGGGGCCGGCGGGACCGTGCCGACCTCCAGCACGAACAAGGCGAAGCCGCCGTCGTCCGCCGCCCAGCCCGCCGCCGCCAAGCCGCCGTCGTCCACGGCGCAACCGGCCTCGAAGGCCCCGTCGTCGGCCTCCCAGCCGGTGGCCAAACCGCCGTCGTCCGCGGCCCAGCCGGCCGCCGCCAAGCCGGGCTCGGCCCCGACCCAGCCGGTCGCCCCCATCTTCGAGGAGATGGAATTCGAACGGCTCGAAGAAGGGGCCGGCGATGCCGCCGCCGAGGCCGACGGCCTGGGCGACGACACCGACGACCCGACCGATTCCGACTCCGGCGGATCGAGCTACGCCGACGCCGAGTTCCTCGACGAGTCCAACCCGTTCTACGTCGCCAAGAAGGCCGCCTCCGCCAAGGAGACCGAGCAGGCCAGCAAGCAGTCGTACAAGGACACCAGCGACGCCGCCAACGACATCCTCCGCAAGATGCTCGAACGCCGGAGGGCCGGTCGCTCCTGACCGAGCCGATCCGATCCGATCCGATCCGGGCCTTGCTTGATTTCTCGACGATGACCGAGACGATCGCCGGGGGCCCGCCCTCTCGATGACGACCGCCCCCGAAGCGACCATCGCCCGCCTTTTGGAGCGGCTCGAGACGGCCATCGTCGGCCAGAGGCCGCTCCTGGAACGCCTCGTCGTGGCCCTCCTGGCCGGGGGGCACGTCCTGATCGAGGGCGTCCCCGGACTGGCCAAGACCCGGGCCGTCCGCGCCTGGCCCACGCCCTGGACCTCCCCTATCGCCGGGTCCAGTTCACGCCCGACCTCCTGCCCGCCGACCTCACCGGGACGCAGGTCTACCTGCCCGCCTCCGGCACGTTCGAGGCGAGGACCGGCCCGATCGTCACCAGCGTGCTGCTCGCCGACGAGATCAACCGCGCCCCGGCGAAGGTCCAGAGCGCCCTCCTCGAAGCGATGCAGGAGGGGCAGGTCACCATCGGCGACCGCTCGATCCCCCTGCCCGACCCGTTCTGGGTCCTCGCGACCCAGAACCCGATCGAGCACGAGGGGACCTATCCGCTGCCCGAGGCCCAGCTCGACCGCTTCCTCATGAAATTGACCGTCGGCTACCCCGACCGCGCCGCCGAGCTCGCCATGCTCGACCTGCCCGACACGGCCGAACGCTCCTCGTCCGAGGAGGTTTCGCCGATCCTCAACGCCCAGGACGTGAGGGAATTGCGGCGCTCGCCGCGGCCGTTCGAGTCGCCCCACCGATCAAGGAATACCTCGTCGATCTCGTCCGGGCCACCCGAGACCCGGAGGCTTTGGGACTCGGCCTCGCCCCCCTGATCGAATTAGGGGCCAGCCCCCGGGCCACCCTGGCGTTGATGCGATCCTCGCAGGGCCACGCGCTGCTCTCCGGCCGGGATTTCGTCACCCCTCACGACGTCAAGAGCATCGCCCCCGACGTCCTCCGCCACCGGATCGTCGCCAGCTTCGAAGCCGAGGCCGAAAACCGCTCGCCCGACAGCCTGATCCGCGAGATTCTGGACACGCTGCGGGTGCCGTGAGCGGAAAAGTGGCCGGGTGGCATGCTGACGTCCGCGTCAGCATGTCTTCGGCTTGGTTCCGACGTCTAAAAACATGCTTACGCGGACGTAAGCATGCCACACGACCACGGTGATCCGGGACTCGCGGCCCTTGCGTCAAGCAACGGCCGAGGTCGCCGCTTCGGCCGGGGCGAGGGTGTCGATGAACCGGCCGGCTGGGCGGCTTCTCAGGTAGGCCCAGAAGGCCAGGCCCCCGGCGAAGATGCCGACGCTGATGGTTTGCGAGATCGTCATCCCGGCGAAGAACGAGCCTTCGTCGTCCCGGAGGATCTCGATCAGGAACCGGGTGATCGGGTAGGTGACCATCAAGAGGGCCATGACCTCCCCGTCCTTCCTTCGGAACGGGTAGAAGGCCAGTAACAGGGCGAGCAGCAGGAAGCCGTCGAACGAGGAATAGAGCTGCGTGGGGTGGATCGGCAGCGATTTGGTGGCGGTCGCGGAGATCCAGCCCCGGTCGAACTGGTCGCCCCAGGGGATCGATTTGAAGGGGAACCTGACGGCCCAGGGATACGCGCACTTGCCCCCGAAGCAGCAGCCGTTGAAGAAGCAGCCGAGGCGTCCGAACGCCACCCCCACGGCCAGCGCGGGCGCCACGACGTCCACCATCGGCAGGAACGGGAACGGCCTCATGAATCGGTAGAAGAGGAAGCCGGCGGCGCCCCCGAGGATGCTCCCATACAGGACGATCCCGCCTTTCCAGAAGGCGATGATGTCGCCGAGCGTCCTCATGTGCTCGTCGCCCCAGTATTCGATCACGAAGAACGCGCGGGCGCCGACCAGGCCGCCGAGGATCAGCCAGAAGGCCAGGTCCCCGACCGTCTCCGGGTCCACCCCGCTGCGCCGGGCCTGCCTCGTGGCGATCGCCAGGGCGGACCACAGGGCCAAAACCATCATCGCCCCGAAGCTGAAGACCTGCACCGAGGTCCCGGGGATCGTGAACAGGACGGACCTCATGGGCGGGTCTCGGAAGGCCGTTTGGGGGCGCGGGCGGGACCCGCGGACCAATCACGCACCGGACCGGGCGGAAGCCGCCTGCCCGACCGGGACGTAATCGAGGGTTTCGACGATCCGGTTGCGGCTGTCGAGCGCGACGACCCGGGGCTGGTGCCCCTCGACCTCGCTGGGGTCCATCATCGCGAAGGCCATGACGATCACGCGGTCGCCGACGGCGCCGATCCGGGCCATCGCGCCGTTGAGCTCGATCTGCCCCTCGCCGCGGATTCCGGGCAGGGCATACGTCTCGGCCCGCCCCCCGGTGGCGACGTTGCTCACCAGAATCGCCTCATACGGCAGGATGCCCACGGCGTCCATCAGGATCGGGTCGATCGTGAGGCTGCCGTGGTAATTCAGGTCGCTCCCCGAGACCGAGGCCAGGTGGAGCTTGCTCTTGAGGATCTTGACTTGCATTCAGGTCGGGTCCGGCAACTGGGCGTTATCGATCAATCGAGTCGTCCCGAACCGGACGGCCAGGAGGGCCACGGCCCTCCGCCCCGGTTCCAGGCGGTCCAGACGCTCCAGGGTCTCGGCGTCGGCGACCTCGGCGTAATCGATCCGGGCGTCCTCCTGGGATTCTATCCGGGAGCCCAAAATCTGTCGAACCCGGTCGGCCGATCGCTCGCCATTCCGGACCGCCTCGGCCGCCTCGCGCAACGCCGCGCTCAACACGCCGGCCGCCCGGCGATGCACCTCATTCAAGTAGCGATTGCGGCTGCTCATGGCCAGGCCGTCGGCCTCCCGGACCGTCGGCACCGGGCGGATCGTCACCGGGACGTCCAGGTCGGCGACCATCTTGCGGATCACCTGGAGCTGCTGATAGTCCTTCTCGCCGAAGAACGCGAGATCGGGGCCGACGATCCCGAACAGCTTCAAGACGACCGTGGCCACGCCCCGGAAATGCCCCGGCCGGCTCGCCCCTTCGAGGGTCGTCGTCAGGCCGGAGACCTCGACGTAAGTCGAGAGCGGGCCGTGGGGATACATCTCCTCGACCGAAGGCGCGAAGACGATGTCCGCGCCGCCCTCTCCGCAAAGGAGGAGGTCGGCGTCGAGCGTCCGGGGGTAGCGGCCGAAGTCCTCGTGCGGGCCGAACTGCGAGGGGTTCACGAAGATCGAGGCCACGACGAAGCCGGACTCGGCCCGGGCCCGCTCGATCAGGCGGACGTGCCCGTCATGAAGCGCGCCCATCGTCGGGACGAATCCGACGCTCAGGCCCCGGGCCCGGGCCGACCGGACGGCCCGACGGACCTCGGCGATGGTGGCGAGCAGGGTTGGGGTCACATTCGGCCTCCGATTCGCGAGGGATTCATTCGTCGGAGGGTGGCTCGGGATTGGCCGGGCGTTCCGTCCCCCGGGGTCGGTTCTCCTTTCCGGTCGGCCGGGGCCCGTCGCCGTTTCCTCGGCCGGACGAGAAGGAAATGGCCCCGGAACGTTCCCACTCCCCCGGCGACTTCCCTCGTACAATACGGTATCGTGCGGGTTCGGGGTCGCCCGGTCAAGGTCGGGAGGAGGGGCCGGATCGGCCCCGCCTGGGGGGTTCTCTCGGATGGAACGACTCACCGAGGACCATCGCTCCTGCGACGAGGTCGAGACGCGTGCCGCGCTGATCGCCTCGGAGAAGCGGGCCCGGGCCCTGTTCGAGGGGATCGAGGACTCGGTCTTCGTCCACGACCTGGACGGCAAGATCCTCGACGCCAACCCCGCCGCCAGCCGCCGGCTGGGCTACACCCGGGAAGAGTTCCTCAAGCTCAACACGCGGGACATCGACGCCCCGGAGTTCGCCCAGGGGTTCGAGGACCGGCTCCACTCCCAGCTCTCCTGCGGCCACCTCCACTGCGAGGGCCGCCACCGGACCAAGGACGGCCGGGTCTTCCCCGTGGACATCAACACCTCGACGATCCAGCTGGAAGACCGGCGCGTCGTCGTGGCCGTGATCCGCGACATCACCGAGCGCAAGGCCCTGGAGCAGGCCCGGATCGCCTTCGCCGAGGCGAGGGAGGCCCACGCCCGCGACATGGAAGAGCAGTCCGCGGCGCTGGCCCAGTCCGAGGAACGATACCGCAAGCTGACCGAGGGGCTGCTCGACGCCGTGGTCGTCGCCGATCCCGACTCGACGGTCACCCTCTACAACCCGGCCGCCGAACGGGCCTTCGGGTTCGAGCCCGCGGAGGTCCTGGGCCGCCCGCTGGCCGTCCTGCTGCCGGTGGCCGATCGCGGCGACTCGGCGCCGGACCTGGAAGGAGCCCTGCGGACCAATGCCCCGGAGGTCGTCGGCCGGACGTTCGAGCTCCTCGGACGGCGGAAGAACGGCGAGGTCTTCCCCCTGGAGATCTCGCTGAGCTCGGTCGAGACGGCCGAGGGCCTCCAGTTCGTCGGCTCGATCCGCGACCAGACCGAGCGGCAGAGGATGCGAGACCTGGTGACCCAGTCCGACCGCCTCGCCTCGATCGGCCTCCTGAGCGCGGGGGTGGCCCACGAGATCAATAACCCCCTGGCCTTCATCGCCAACAACCTGGCGGTCCTGGAGCGCGACCTCTCGGGCGTCCTGGAGATCGTCGCGGCGTATGAAGAGGCCGACGGGGCCCTGGAAACGGCCGCGCCCGAGGCGCTCCGCAAGGTCCGGGAGGCCCGCGAGGAGCTCGATTGGGACTACGTCCGGACCAACCTCGGCCGGATGCTGGGGCGGACCCGCGAAGGGGTCTCGCGGGTGGCGTCGATCGTCCAGACCCTCCGAGGGCTCGCCCGGACGGCCCCCCCGAAGCTGGAGCCGGCCTCCCTCGGCTCGATCCTCGCCGGCGCCCTGGAGCTGATCCAGGGCCGGGCCCGCCGATTGGGGATCGCCCTGACCGTGCCTTCGGGACCGGAGGCGGAGGAAAAAATCCTCTGCGTCCCCACCCAGATCAGCCAGGTCCTCCTGAACCTGATCGTCAACGCGGTCCAGGCGATCGAGGCGAAAGGGCCGGTCGAGGGGGATCGCATCGACCTCACCATCCGGCGATCCGGCGGGTTCCGAGCGGTCGAGATCCGCGACACCGGCGGAGGGATCGACCCCGAGGCCGTCCCCCGCCTGTTCGACCCGTTCTTCACCACCAAGCCCGTCGGCGAGGGGACCGGGCTCGGCCTCTCCATCTCCCACGGGATCATCCAGGGCCACGGGGGGCGGATCGAGGTCGAAAATCGGCCTGGACAGGGCGCGACATTCCGGGTCTTGTTGCCCGATCGGCGGCCGTCCGGGGCTTCGGGTGCATGAAATGGATCTTCTTCTGTTCCGTTGAAAACCCTGGTGGGGATGAGACATCCAGTAGGTCCGACTTCAGTCGGGCCTGCGGAAATCTCTCATTCGGTAGGCCCGACTGAAGTCGGACGGACTCGATCGACTGCTTTGAAGGGGTTTTCTAATCCGGAACCCTCTTCTCTTTTCGCGAGCGAGGCGGAGCGGACGCCGGTTGGCTCGGAAGAAAGAGCCTATCTTCTCCCATCAAGTCTACGCGTGGAACCGGTGCATCCCATGCACCCGATGAGATGAAACTCATGAGCGGACGCCACAAGCATTGCCTCCTCGTCGTGGACGACGAGCCCGACGTCTGCGATTCGGTGCACGACCTCCTCCGCCGGGAATTCCGCGTCCTGAAGGCCCACGGGGCGAAGGAGGGATTCCGCCTGATGCAGGAGGAGGAGGTGCATATCATCATGACCGACCAGAGGATGCCGCAGATCACCGGCGTCGAGCTCCTCGAATCGATCAAGACCCGCAACCCGATGGCCGTCCGCCTGCTGTTCACCGGCTACGCGGACCTGGAATCGATCGTCGCGGCGATCAACCAGGGGCATATCTACCAGTTCCTGAAGAAGCCCTGGCAGCCGGAGGAGCTGCTCCTGGCGGTGAGGACCGCCGCCATCGAATACGACCGGATGGTGGCCGAGGCCGAGGAGGCCGACCGGCTCCGCGAGGAGGTCGGCGGCCTGAAGCTGAGGGTCTCGGCCCTGGAGGGGGAGGTCCGTCGCCTCGGCGGCCTTTTGCCCGAATGACCGCGACGATCGTCCCCCCCTCGCCGGCCCTCGCCCCGACGCGCCGCCACGGCCTCCTGATCGTGGACGACGAGCGCGACGTCCTGGAGAGCCTCCGCCACCTGTTCCACCGCCGCTATCGCGTCTTCACGGCCGACAACGGCGCCGACGCGTTGAAGCTCGTCGATCGCGAGGACGTCCACGTCATCCTGTCCGACCAGAGGATGCCCGGGATGCCCGGCGACGTCTTCCTCGGCCGGGTCCGCCAGAGCCATCCGGACATCGTCCGCCTCCTGTTCACCGGCTACGCCGAGATCCAGACGGTGATCAGCGCCGTGAACCAGGGCGGGATCTTCCGCTACCTCCACAAGCCCTGGGACGCCGACGAGATCCAGTCCGTGGTGGCCCAGGCGGCCGAGCAATTCGAGCTGTTGGCCGAGCGGCGGAGGCTCGTCGGCGAGCTCCAGGGCGCCAACGCCCGGTTGATCGAGGCCAACCGCGTCCTGGCCGAGAACGACCAGCTCAAGACCGCGTTCCTGGAAGTCGCCAGCCACGAATTCAACACGCCGATCACGGTCGTCCAGGGCCTCAGCGAGCTCCTGAAGCTGGTGAACCCCGACCGGGACGAGGCCGAGCGGCAGATCGTCGAGCAGATCGCCGACTCCGCCGGCCAGCTCGCCCGGCTCGTGGGGACCATGCTCAAGCTCCTCCGCGCCGGCGACTTCCGCAATCCGTTGCGGCTGGAGACGACGGACCTCGCCGCCCTGTTGCGGGAGGTGGCGGCCTCGGCCGGCCCGTTCGTGGCGGCCCGGCATCTGGAGTTCGTGGTCGATGTCGGCGAGTCGCTCGGGCCGTTCACGATCGACCGCGACAAGGTCCGCGACGCCGTGGTGAACCTGGTGTCCAACGCGATCAAGTTCACGCCCGACGGCGGCCTCGTGGCCCTGTCCGCCCGCCTGGTCGGGCCGGACCTGGCCGAGATCGAGGTCTCGGACCAGGGGATCGGCCTGGAGCCCGGGCCCTGGCGCGACTGTTCGAGCCATTCTTTACAGAATTCGATCCGGCCACGCATTCGACGGGCGACTTCGGGTTCCGCAAACGCGGCCTGGGCCTGGGCTTGAGCCTGGTCAAGCGGTTCATCGAGATGCACGGCGGCACCGTCCGGGCCGAGAGCGAACCGGACCGGGGGACCCGGATTCTCGCCCTTCTGCCGCGATCTCCGCATCAAGGCGCGCCGGATGCCGTACAATTGCGGGAGGAGGGTCGTCCCCGTCTCGCCCCCGACGCGACCCCGCCCGCTCCCTCGTGAGAGATCGCTGATGCCGACCGCCCTGATCGTCGAGGACGAGCCCGACGCCAACCGCCTCCTGGCGATGATCGTCCAGCTCAAGGGGTTCACGACCCGCTCCGCCTTCACCGGCAGCGAGGCCCTGGCCCTGGTGGACGAGGACCCGCCGGACGTCGTCTTCCTCGACCTCATGCTCCCCGATACCAACGGCTTCGAGGTCTGCCGGACCATCAAGTCCCGACCCGAGACCTCCAAGGTCCCGGTCGTGATGGTCACCGCCCGCCTCGCCGAGGAGAACCGAGCCAAGTCCCTCCAGGTCGGCGCCGACGAGTTCATCCCCAAGCCCTACACGCCCAATCAGATCTTCGAGGCGCTGGCCGCCATCAAGTAGGGTGCATGAAATGCACCAATCTGCATTGATCCTTTGTGTGTCGGCGCGGAGGCGTTGAAATCGGTGCATTTCATGCACCCTACACGGGATAGACCACCTGCAACGTCGCCTGAAGTGCCATCGTCCCCAGCCCTACGAGCAAGACGGTCAACCCGAGAGCCACTTTCCCCCCCCCGAGCCGCCCGATCCCGGCCCCGCTCGCGGCCAGCAACCCCGGCAGGAACGGGAGCCAGAGCCGGGCCACCTCGCTCCGGTTCTTCCCGCTGACCTCCAGGATCAGGACGACTGCCGCGACCGCCACCGCCCCTCTCGGCCGGCCCGTCCCCGCCAGCCCCACGACCGCCCAGGCGAACGCGGGCAAGCCCATCGCCACCGCCAGCTCCAAAACGTTCGCCGCCAGCCACGGGAAATAGCTCCTCGGGTGCTCGACGTAGAACCGCCCGTGGTTCCTCGCGTTCCACCACCAGATTTCAAACGGATTGGCCCGGGAGATCGCCCAGACGGCCAGGGTGATCCCGAGGAACCCGAGGCCCGTCGCCAGCAAGCCGACGACCCGCGAACGGATCGGCCCGGCTCGTCCGGCGATCACGATCCCGACGGCCAGCCCCACCGCCAGGAACGCCAGGGTCATCTGCATCCCGAGCCCCAGCGCGACCCCCGCCAGGAACGCCGGGATCGGCCGGCCTCGCGCCGCCAGCGCCAGGGCGAGCGTCGAAATCAAGGGGAACACGGTGTCGGCCGTCGGATGGAACAGGATCGCCGAGGGGACGACCGGCCAGATCGCGGCCGACGCCCACGCCGACCGGGCCGGCAGGCCGCTCCTCGCCAGGGCATACAGCGGCGCGACCACGGCCGAGCAGAGCAGAAGGCTGAGCGCCCCTGGAGCGCCAGGGCCGCGCGCTCGGCCCGGGGCTGGGGGCCGAGGAACACGCGGAACCCCCGGGCCACCTCGTCCGGGATGGACTCGTCCACCAGTTTCGCCGCGCCGGGGTTCGCCTCCATCGCCGAGAGCAGCCCCTTCGACACCAGGAACAGCCCCGGCGGATGCGTGCCGATGTGGAGGGCATCTTGCGTCCGGATCCACGACGGATAGTCCGCCCAGAACCGCCAGGGATCGGCCATCTCGCGGCGGGCGACCTCGTGATACCCGCTCGACCCGTGCATCCCCAGCGTGACCCATCGCGTGAGGCCCTGGCCCGTCGGAGCGGCCCACGGGATCGCCACCTGAACGAACACCCCCGCCGCGACCAGCCCGCCCACCATTCCAATTTCGCGGCCTCGCGACGGGCCTTCGCCCATCATCCCCCAGCCCATCGCCACGAATCCGCAATACGCGACCAAGCCCACAAAAGCCAGCAAAACGCCCACCATCGGCGCAGGATCGCCCGAGGGCCGCGACCAGACCCATTCGCCCGGCACCCCCGCCGGCAGCCCACCCCACCGCAGCATGGCCAAGACCGCCGCCGAGGCCACCGCCCCCAGAATCAGCACCCCCAAGCATCGTCGGTTCATGGCCGACCATCCTACCGCCAGGACCGCCCGAAAGGCAGTTCTCACCGCCCACTGCTTTCCACCCACTGCCCACTGCCCACTGCCCACTGCCCACTGCTCGGTCCACTGCCCACTGCTCGGTCCACTGCCCACTGCTCGGTCCACTGCCCACTGCTCGGTCCACTGCCCACTGCTCGGTCCACTTCCCGGTTGCGAACGGCCGTCGGGGATGGTCTGATCGGCTCGGACCGCCGAACCGTTGTCGAGGGCCTCGCGATGCACATCGAACCGCCCGCCCCCGCGTCCGCCGACGATGGCGGAGGCCCGTGGTATCGGGGCCTCACGCGCTACCATTACTTCGTCCTGATCGTCGCCGCCCTGGGCTGGCTGTTCGACACGATGGACCAGCAATTGTTCACCCTGGCGCGCACCCCCGCGCTCGCCGAGCTCTTGAAGAAGGCCGAGAGCGACCCGAAGCTCGGCGACTACGAGGGCCTGGCGACCATGATCTTCATGATCGGCTGGGCCTCCGGGGGGATCGTCTTCGGGATCATGGGCGACCGCGTCGGCCGGGCCCGGACCATGCTCCTGACCATCCTGATCTACTCCGTGTTCACCGGCCTGAGCGCCCTGTCGCAGGGCTTCCTCGACTTCGTCGCCTATCGCTTCCTGACCGGCCTGGGCGTCGGCGGCGAGTTCGCCGTCGGCGTCTCGCTCGTGGCCGAGGTCATGCCCGATCGCGCCCGGCCCCGCGCCCTGGGATGGGTCCAGGCCAGCTCCGCGCTGGGCAACATGATCGCCGGGGGCATCGGCATCGGCTTCGGCCTGTTCCTCAGCTCGAAGAACGTCGGCGGCGCGTGGCGAGGCATGTTCGTCGTCGGGATGCTCCCCGCCCTGCTGGTGATCTTCATCCGCAGGAGGCTGAAGGAGCCCGAACGGTGGGAAAAGACCGCCGCGACCGGCGACGAGCGCAAGCTCGGCTCGATCTCCGAGCTGTTCGGCGACCCCCGATGGCGCCGGAACACGATCGTGGGGATGCTCCTGGCGTTCTCGGGGGTCGTCGGCCTCTGGGGGATCGGCTTCTTCGCCCCGAGATTGATCCGCACCGTGTTCGACCAGACGTTCAGGGACGAGGGCCTCCGCCTCGGCCTCGACGGCTCCGCCCTGGCCGAATACATCAAGGGCCGCAAGACCCTGTGGACCGGAATCACCTCGCTGATCCAGAATTTCGGCGCCTTCTGGGGCGCGTACACCTTCAGCCGGATCACCCAGAGGACCGGCCGCAAGCCCGCGTTCGCCGTCTCGTTCGTCCTGGCGATGGGTTCCACGGCATTCACGTTCTGGTATCTGAGCAAATTCTCGGATATTTTCTGGATGATCCCGATCATGGGGTTCTGCCAGATGACGCTCTTCGGCGGCTATGCGATCTACTTCCCCGAGCTCTTCCCGACGAGGCTGAGGAGCACGGGCACGTCGTTCTGCTACAACGTCGGCCGGCTGGTGGCGGCGGTCGGCCCGCTGGCGCTCGGGAAGCTGGAAAGCGTGGTGTATCAGGGCTACTCGCAGCCGCTGAGATACGCCGGGGTCACGATGTGCAGCGTCTTCCTGATCGGCCTGTGCGCCCTGCCGTTCGCCCCCGAGACCCGGGGCAAGCCGTTGCCGGAATGAGGGGAGATTGAACCGCCAAGACGCTAAGAGCGCCAAGGGGAGAGGAGAGTGGAGAGAAAACACGAGATCTTTTTAAATGAATTCTCTTCTCTTCTCTTCTCTTCACTTCTCTTCTCTTCACTTCTCTCTCCTCCCTCCTTGGCGCTCCTGGCGTCTTGGCGGTTCAATCTCCTCCTCCCAAGCTCACCGATCGCCCGGGAGGGCCTTCAAGACCTCCTCGCGGAGCCGCTTCACCTCGGCGGGGTCGGCGGAGGCGCCCCGGCCGATCATCTCGGCCCACCGCGCGATCGCCTCGCGACGACGGGCCGGATCAAGCTCCCTGGCCCGGCGGCTCCCCGAGATCCTCAGCCCGTCCTTGCCGAATCCGACCTTGATCTCGAACGGGTTCGCATCGGCATGATACGACTCGTCGAGATTGGCGATGGCACGCATCGCGTTCGCATAGGTATAAAGGTGAGAAAGGAGCGTCGAGGAGGGACGAATCGTCCGGTTCAGCTCGTCCGCGACGGTGGCGGATGACCGACGATCGACGATCAGCCGATCCCCCGGCAGGATCTGGAGGTTCTTCGTCACGTCCCCACGATCGCGGATCGCCTCCAGGTCGATCGGATAAACTTTTGCCGACTTCTTGCCCCACGGCGGAGGGACCAGGCGGAGCGTCTTCGGGTCGGTGTCGGCCGAGAAGCCGCCGGCGTACTGGATCGCATCCAGGACTGTCTCCATCCCGGTGAACGGCAGGCGTCCCGGGGTCTGGAACTCGCCGAGGACGAGGTAGGTCCGGCTGTTGTAGGCCGCGACATCGACGAAGACCCGGTCGGATTCTTCCGGCGGGACCGAAATGAGGATTTCGGGGCCGATCCGACCCAATTCCCGCGACTTGGGGCCCCGACCCGCGTCCTCGTTCGGCGCCTCGGTTCGTGCGAGAAGCGCCGATCCCGAGAAGGCCGGGTCGCGGACCCGGACGGCCGGGGCCTTCACGGTCTTCGGCGTCCCGGTGGCGCCCCGGAAGGCCCGGGCCCGCCGGACCTCGTTCCCCGGCCCGGCCGCCAGGCGGACCCGGCCGGTGCGCTCCGCCGGAGTCGTCGTCGAGGCGCCCTTCGGCTCGGCCGCCCCTCGGGGACGGGTCGGAGGTTCGAGCAAGTCTTCATCCTTGGGGAGTCCGGGCAGTTCTGCCGGGGCCGGAGCGGGAGCCGGAGCCGGAGCAGGTACTGGGGCCGGGGCGGGAGCCGGCGACGGGGCCTCGTCGACCACCTGGGTGGCGATCAGCCCGAGCGCCTCGTCCGTCAAGAATTTCCGCAAGTGCAGAATCACTTTAATCTTGATTTGTTCCGGGCTCAGACCTCGGACGGGAATATCTCCATAAAACCCGAGGGTGATCGTGCCGTCCGGCCGGACCAGGTGCTCTCCGGTGATCGCTCGTCCGGGCAAGGCTTCGAGCACCTCGACGTAGATCAGGTCGGGCGGGTTGACGACCTGGGGGATGTCGAACATCGCCCCTTCGTGGGGCGGCGGGTCGTCGGGGACGTCCGGCGCCGGCAGGGGCCGGATCGATTCCAGGGTCGGCAGCCACGCCGTGATCCGAGGACCGGGATCGAAGGCGACCTCGTCCGGCTGGCCGTTCTCGGGATTCTCCTGTTCTTTCAAAAGCTCTCGTACCGGGGGCGAGAAGGCACCGGCGGGACGGCCCGACGTCGGCGAGGCGGACGATTCGGCCTTATCGCTCGGTTGGGGCGATTCCGAGGGCTTGCCGCCCTCGATCTTGATCGTGACCGCCCCGCCCTTCGGGTCGGTGGTGATCTGGATCGTCGATTTCCCGTCCTCCGACGCCGAGACCGTCGCCTGAGGGGGCGTCCCCCGGGCCATCGGCGCGAGCGTCGCCCCGATCGCGACCAGGGCCGCCGCGCCCGCGACCCCAACCCCCGCCCGCCACGCCCAACGTCGCCCCATGAGACCCTCCCACTTCGAGGACCGGGAACCCCGCATCGGATCGACGTCCATGAATCTAAGCGATCGTCCCGATCCCGTCAAACCAAAAGGGGCCGAAGCCCCCAGGTTGCCGGACCGTCGCGATTGGATCGCAATTCCGCCGAATTCCTCTCTTCATCCGCGACATGCCGTCGAAGTGAAGCCGAGGGCCTTCGGCGTCCGCAGAGGACGCAGAGGACGCAGATTGGTGAGTTTGAGTCATGTCTTTTATCTGCGTCCTCTGCGTTATCTGCGGACGCCGAAGGCCGTTCCCCAATTGCGGATCGTCCGAAAGTTGCTTAATTTGTCTTGAATCGGGAATCTTGAAAATTGATGAAATGAGCAGGTGTGCGTACTTCAAGTATTTGTCGAATTCGCATTATTTGAATTCGGGAAGTTGACAACACTTTTCGCGAAATTGACAACACTTTTCGCGAAAAAATTGCGGATTCCCTGGAAAACAAGCGGTTTCCTCGTGGATCACCTGCGCCATTGTGCGTTTGTGTACTACTGGAGAGTGGTTGTGAATCTGCCGGAAAACCTGGCTTGGCAACAAGTTTCGACGAGAGATGCCCGAGGCCCAGAAGCGGCATCCGGGAGCGTTTCGCGACGGTTGCGCGCCGGGCCGAGACGGCCCGAATGTCATGACGTTGGCATGACACTGCGGCGCGGTTTGTGACACGGGGATGTCGCCCGAAAAAAAACGAGCGATCGAAACGGCTCCCGGTCGCGATGATGATCGACGTGGCCCTCGGCGATGGCTGGGGGCGTCCTCGATCCTCGTTTCGGACTCCTCGACCGATGGCCGCCCCGCGCCTTCACCGAATCTGGACCAGGCCGGCTCAGAGCACCCTTGAGGCCGATTCGCGGTCCAGGTACAGCCTCGCGCCGGGGTGGGTGCGGAGGGCGGAGGCCGGGCACTGCTCGTTCATCGGGCCTCTCAGCGTCCGCTCGATGGCCTCGGCCTTCCTCGGGCCGGGGACGACGACCGAGACGACCGGCGCCGAGAGCAGCGCCGGGATGGTGAGCGTCAACGCATGCGTGGGCACGTCCTCGATCCGGCCGAAACAGCCGTCGTGGACCTGCTGGAGCCGGCAAGCCTGGTCGAGCTTGACGGCCTTGACCCACAAGGGATCGGCGAAATCGGCGACCGGCGGGTCGTTGAAGGCGAGGTGCCCGTTCTCGCCGATCCCGGCGCAGACCAGGTCCGGCCTCGCCCCCCGGACGGTCATTTCATAAGCAAACGCCACGCTCGCCGCCTTCTCGGGCCGGTCGGCGGCGATCGGGCGGAGGCGTCTTTGCTCGATCCCGGCCGGGTCGAAGAGGTTTCGCTGCAAGTAGTTGCGGAACGAGGCGGGATGATCGGGCGGGAGGCCGAGGTATTCGTCCATGTGGAGGGCCACGATCCGCGACCAGTCCACCCGGCCGTCCTGAACGAGTTCGGCGAGGAACTCATCCTGGCTCGGCGCGGCGGCGAAGACCACTCGGGCCTCGCCGGATCGGGCCTGGAACTCCGAAATCTCCCGGGCCACGTCCCGGGCCGCCGCCCGGCCGAGGGCGGCCCGCGTCTCGAACACCGAGACGCTCAGGGAATCGACCGAAAACCGCGAGATCGGCTCGTCCATAGGCCCCGAGGATGATCGCCCGGACCGGGCGAGTCAAGCGGCCTCTCCGGGTGGCATGCTCACGACTTCGAGAGCCTGCCACCCCCCATCACTCGATCGCATCAGGCCGATCGGGCCATCGCGGCGTCTCGGGGGCGGGTCTGGAGGTGTTCGCAGAGGCGGCGGCATTCGGTCAGGTCGACCATCAGGGCATCGGTCAAAAAGGACTGGCTCGGGCCTTCGGGTGCCCACTGGAGCTGCTCGTGGCACCGGCTCATGTGCTCGATCAGGTCCTTCATCCAGAGGAGGGTGGTCTGTCGATTCCTCATCCGGTCGATCCCCATTCCATTGGGCAAGACGGGTGTGCTCGTGACGCGGAATATGAGGGAAGCAAGGGGCGTGCCGGTCGGGTCAAGAGGCGGGGAATTCACGGCCCAAAGCCCCACGTCGTCGCGACTTGAGGCAAAATCGAAAAAAACCGAACTCCCGGCCCGCCCCGCTCGGCTTGTAAGGCTTACAGCCCACAAGTCTTCCAGGTTTGCGGTCCTTCCTTTCCCCGGCCGCCGATCATAGACTGGAGCGAGGACCGGAGCGATGCGCGCGAGGGCGGACGGATGGCCGAAACGGCGACGGCGACCGGATCGCGAGACGGCGGGGGCGGCCTCTGGGGCCTGCCTTCCACCGTGGCCCGCTGGATCTTCGGCCGTGGCGGCGAGACCTCGCGACCCCGGGCGGACTCCACCCCCCTGCCCCGGTTCCGCAACGTCTGCATCAGCCGGGAAGCCGGAGCGGGCGGCGGGACGATCGCCCGCCTCGTCGGAACTCGACTGGGCTGGAAGGTTTACGACCACGAGTTGCTGGAGGCCATCGCCCACGGGATGCAAATCCCGGCCGAGGAGGCGAGGCTCTACGATGAGCTCGCCCCCAGCCTCGTCCAGGACTGGCTGTTGCCCCTCCGCGAGGAGCATTATGCCCCCCAGGAAGCCTATCTTGACCACCTCGCCAAGCTCGTCGAGTCGATCGGCAAGGCGGGCGAGTCGATCCTGGTCGGCCGGGGCGCGGCGTACCTGCTCCCGCGCCGGAAATCCTCTCGGTGAGGATCGTGGCGCCCTTGAAGGAGCGGGCCCGCAAACTTTCGGAACGAATGGGCGTCTCGGTCCGCACGGCGAAGCGAGCGGCGATCGACCTCGACCGCCGCTCGGCCCGGTTCATCCGCACCCTCCACCGGGCCGATGTGAACGACATCCACCAGTACGACCTGGTCCTCGACAGCCACGCGCTGGGGCTGTCGATCGCCACCGAGCTGATCCTGAGGACCGTCGAGATGGGTCGGCCGAAGAAAGAGGCGTTTTCGGCCTCCGCAGATTGCGCAGAGTTCCAGAATCCCTGATCCCCGAAAATCTGCGTATTCTGCCGACGCCGATGGTTCTTCGGGATTGGCTCAGGCCGGGACCTCGGACGGATCGACGGCCACGATGGTCATCCCGTAGCGGTCGGCCAGGGCGACGACGTCGGCCTGGTCGATCACGATGGTCTTCCTCGCCTCGATGGCGAGGACCCGGGCCCCGGCCTTGTGGAGGTTCTCGATGGTGGTGGTGCCGATGGTGGGGACGTCGAACCTCATGTCCTGCTGGGGTTTCGCGACCTTGACGAGGGTCCAGCCGCCGCTCCGGCAGAGCCCTCCGGCCCGTTCGATGCAGCGGTCGGTCCCTTCGATGGCCTCGACGGCCAGGGCGGCGCTCTCCTTGACCGCCACGCTTTGCCCGACGTCGAGCCGGCCCATCTCCTTGGCCAGGGTCCAGCCGAACTCGACGTCCTTCATCTCGGCCGCCGAGGGGCGGCGCCTGGTCAGGATTCCTCGGGTCACGAGCAGCTCCGGGCAATAATCCAGGGCCGAACCGAACGTGATTCCGTCCCTCTCGAACTCGGCGATCACCCCCAGGAGGATCGAGTCGTCCCTCTTATCGCTCAGGCTGAGATACCACATGCGAGCCATGCGGAAATCGGGCATGAGCTGGACGGCCCGCCAGGGGGTGTACATCACGCTCTTGGTCACCTTGCCGGCCATCACGACCCGCTCGGCGCCCATCCGGCGGAACGTGCGGATCATCTTCCCAAGTTTCGAGACGCCCACGGTTTCGAACGAATCGCAGAGCGAGCGGAGCTGCTCGCTCGCCTCATACTTGACCCCCACGCACGCCACCGGCAGGCCCTGCCGCCTCGCCGCCTCGGCGAAGAGGATCGGGAACCGGCCGCTCCCGGCGAGGAGGCCGATCGGCGAGCGAGAGTTCGAGCGGTTCGAGGCCGATCGCGCAACCCGGGCCACCGTACTCATCATCGGAAATCCTTCGGGGAATGATCCGTCCATCCACCCGGGCGCACCGCCTTCGGATTACTCGAAATCCGCCGGGGGATCGTGGGGGTGGGCGGTCAGTAAGGCGACCTGGGCGGCGAGCTCGCGCAATTGGCGATTGAATTCGGGCAATCTCGCGATCATCTGGAAGATGCGGCGTTGTTCGCGGATCGGGATGGCCGGCGAGCCCAGGAGCTGCTGACCCGAGGGGACGCTGCGATGGACCCCGGCCTGGGCCCCGACGATCACCTTGTCGCCGATCTCGGTATGGTCCTTGATCCCGGCCTGTCCGGCCATCACCACGTAATCCCCCGTCTTGCAGCTCCCGGCGATGCCGACCTGCCCGCAGAGGAGGTTGTGCTTGCCGATCCGGTTGTTGTGGCCGATCATCACGAGGTTATCGATCTTGGTGCCCTCGCCGATCACCGTGGCCTCGAACGTGCCCCGGTCGATCGAGCAATTCGAGCCGATCTCCACGTCGTCGCCGACCTCGACGTTGCCGGTCTGGGGGATCTTCTCGTGGCGGCCGTCGGCCAGGCGATAGCCGAAGCCGTCGGCGCCCAGGACGGTGCCGGAATGGACCTCGACGCGATCGCCCAGGACCACGCCGTCATAGAGGACGACGTTCGGATGCAAGGTCACGCCCCGGCCGATCTTGCAGCGATCGCCGACCACCACCCCGGGCTTCAGCGTGGACCCCTCGCCGATTTCGGCCTCGTCCCCCACGTAGGCGAACGGATAAACCGCCACGCCCGGGCCGATCCGGGCGGTCGGCGCCACGAACGCCTGGGGATGGACGCCGGTCCATCGCGGCTTGTCCCCCCCCTTGAGCATGGTCCGGACCGCGACGAAGGCGGACCGGGGGTCGTCCACCTCGATCACCGGGAGTTCCTTCTCGCGGTCGGCCGTGAACCTCTTGAAGTGAGGGCCGACGATCGCCGCCGAGGCCGGAGAGGTCCGGAGCATCTTGGCGTAGCGTTCATCGTCGATGAACGTGATGTCCCCCGGTCCCGCCTCGGCCACCGGCCGGGCCGAGCGGATCGACACCGTCCCGTCGCCGACGAGCCGGCCGTGGACGAGGGCCGCGAGCTGTTCCACCGTGGCTGTCACGTGTCTCCCCTTTCTTCCCTGAAAGGAGCGATCCGGAGACCGACCGGTCGAGTGCGGGATCGCGGGCCCTCCGCCCTATCAGGCCGAGGGCTCGCCGCCCCCGGACCCGGAGGGGGATCGGCGGCGGATGGTACTCCGAAGCCTCGGGGCGGGCAAGGCGAGTCGCCGTCTCTTCCACTATCCGGCTTCTATCGGCTTTCGATCACCCTTTCCGTAGGGTGCATGAAATGCACCATCTTCGATTCGCTCATTCCCGGCCGAAATCTACGCTCTCCGCGATATGCTGGGGAAGAAACCCGAAACGCAGATTACGCAGATTGAAAAGAAACTGTTTGTATTAATCTGCGTAATCTGCGTAATCTGCGTTTCCGATGGATTCCAGACTTCTTCGCTAGAGCATGGGCTGCCCCTGCGTTTCAGGCACTGGACAGTCGCTTGGCCAATTCGTGGAGGTCCGGGAGGGCCTGGAGATCGGGGTCGGCCCGGCGGTCTCGGTCGATCAGGACGGCTCGGAGGCCAGCGCGGATCGGGCCGTTCCGATCGTTCTCGAGGTCGTCGCCTGCGCAGAGGACCTTTTCCGGGGGGAGGTTCAGGCGATCGCTCGCGGCCCGGTAGAAGTCGGGATGCGGCTTCCGTCGGCCGACTTCCGAGGAAATCACGATCGGAACGTCCAGCGAGGCGAACGCGGACAACCCATTCAGGACGTTTCGCAACCGGCCGTCGAAATTCGAGGCGATGGCGATCCGCAGCCCGGCTTGCTGGAACGCGAGGAGGGCGGGCTCGACGTCGGGGAAGGTGATCCAGGAGGCGGGGTCGCCGAAATGGTCCCAGAGTTCGGCGAAGGCCCGCCCGGGATCGGGCAGTTCGGGCAGGCAGTCGCGGACGATCCGCTGCCAGCGGCGGCGCTCGGTCGGTTCGTCGGTGAACAGGGGGCCCCGGGCCTCGTCGATCTCGTCGGTGCCGAAGCTGGTGCGGAATCGTCTTCGGATCACGGCGGGGTCGAGGTC
Source organism: uncultured Planctomycetota bacterium (assembly GCA_963737655.1). Lineage (GTDB taxonomy): Bacteria > Planctomycetota > Planctomycetia > Isosphaerales > Isosphaeraceae > JAQGHR01. The sequence goes on from CAVTTN010000002.1 coordinate 2,962,888, forward strand.
GATACCCTGTCGGGAGGCGGCCCCGGCGTAGGCGACGGCCACCGAGGGCCGCGGATCGATTAACGTCCCCACGGCGTCGAGGACGATCCCCCCAATATCGGCGAATCGCGGATCGTCGGCCATGGTCGCCCCGATAGTTTGGATCAGAAGCGTCGGTCGCGGACGGCGTCCCGAGGAAAACGGCGCGAGGCGGGAACCCCTCGGCTCATTGTGGGCCTAGGGTTCCCTTCGGGAAGGAGTCCCTGGCCCGAGACCGGGCCGATTCTCGACTCCCGATCCGGAGAACCATCCGATGTCCCCCAACCGCCCGCAGCCACCGTCGCCCCGACCGTCCGGACCGACCGCCGCCGCCCTGAGCCGCGCCCTGGACCGTCGCCACTCCCTGGACGCCCAGCAGAAGCTCCACCAGACCCAGAAGCCCGCGCCTCCGCCGACGAAACCACCCGGGAATTAGGGGCCGGGTGGCATGCTCACGTCTTCGTAAGCATGTCTTCGGTTCGAGACTGACCGAAGACATGCTTACGAAGACGTGAGCATGCCACCCGGGCAGGCATGACGTCTAGGGCGAACCCGAGCGACCCGGCCGGACCAGGCCGGCGCCGACGTCCTCGTCGAGCCCGGCGACCTGGCCGGCCTGGAGCTTGACGAACGCCACCCCGGCCATCGCGGCGTTGTCGGTGCAGAGGCTCAGGGGCGGGATGAACAGCTCGACTCGTTCCTCGGCCGCCATCGCCGAAATCGCCTGGCGGAATCGCCCGTTGGCCGCGACTCCTCCGCCGATCCCGAGCCGAGCGAGGCCCGTCGAGCGGATCGCCTGCCGGGCCTTGCCCACCAGGACATCCACGACCGCCTCCTGGAAGCTCGCCGCCAGGTCCGCGACGAGACAGGGCGACGGCGGATCGATGTTCCCTCGGCCGTCCTGGCCTCGCAGCGCGTACAACACGGCGGTTTTCAGTCCCGAGAAGCTGAAGGCAAGGCGGTCGTCACGGAGGAAAGCCCGGGGGAACGCGAACGCCTTCGGGTTGCCGTTCTTGGCGGTGGCCTCGATGAACGGGCCTCCGGGATAGCCCAGGCCCAGGAGGCTGGCCACCTTGTCGAACGCCTCCCCGGCCGCGTCGTCGATCGTCCCGCCCAGAAGCTCGGCCCGGATCGGCCCGAGACATCGAAACAGGCTGGTATGGCCCCCCGAGACCACCAGGCCGACGCACGGATAGACCTCCCGCTCGGGATAGGCGAGCTGGCAGGCATAAAGATGCCCTTCCAGGTGATCGACGGCCACGAGCGGGACGTCCAGGGCCAGGGCGAGGGTCTTGGCGGCGGTCAGGCCGACGACCAGGGCGCCGACCAGCCCCGGACGGGTCGCCACGGCGACCGCCCCGAGGTCCCCCAGGCCGATCCCGGCCTGCTTCAGGGCCTCGTCGATGGTCGGCAGGAGGTTCTGGACGTGGGCCCGGGCGGCGATCTCGGGGACGACCCCGCCGAACCGCCGATGGAGGGCGATCTGCGAGGCCACCACGCTGCTGAGGACCCTCGGCACGCCGTCTCCGCCGTCGAGGACGGCCGCCCCGGTCTCGTCGCACGTCGTTTCCAGGGCAAGCAGGAGCATCGGGACCGCCCGGGACGATGGACGAGGGACGATCGCCCCGAGCCTCGCGAACCGAATCGCGGGGCGCGGGGCGATCGCGGGGCCTCGACGCCTCGATGTTACTTACCGTCGGGCTTGATCTTCGACCGGACGAGGTCCATCGCCTTGTCCAGTTGCTTGTCGAGCAGGGGCTTCTCGGGCTTGCCGTCCTTGACCTTCGGCGGGTTCCGGCTGGAGATCATGTCGCGGTTGCGCCGGGCCTCGTACAGGTCGTCCTGCTCGTCGACGGTCAACTTGACCTCGAAGCCGGGGTCGGGCTTCACGCCCCAGTCGTCGGAATCCTTGGAACTGCGGAACTTGTGGATATTCTTGCCCGAGGGCGCCAGTAGGTGGCCACCGTGAGCTTCATCACGCTGTCGCCGTCGCCGAGGTGGACGATGTGCTGGACCGACCCCTTCCCGTAGCTCCTCCGGCCGACGATCGTGGCCCTCTTGTGGTCCTGCAACGCGGAGGCGAGGATCTCCGAGGCGCTGGCCGAGTTCTGATTGACCAAAACGGCCATCGGCAACACGTCGTCCCCCTTGCCGTCCTCGGCGTCGTAGATCCCGCCCTTCTCGGCGTCGTACATCTTCTCGCCCGAGTTCCGGCCCTTGGTGCTGACGATCTTGCCCGATTCCAGGAACATGTCGGAGATCTCGACCGCGGCGCTCAGCAGCCCTCCGGGATTGTTGCGGAGGTCCAGGACCAGCCCCTTCATCCCCTGGGCCTTGAGTTCGTCCAGCGCCTTGCGGAGGTCCTCGGGCGTGTCCTGATAGAACCCGTTGATGCGGACGTAGCCGATCTTCTTGTCCTTGTCGAACAGGTAATCCCAGGAGTCGTCGGGCTTGCGGGAGTCGGCCAGGATGCTGGGGATCTCGATCAACTGCCTCTGGATGGCGAGGGTCTCGGTCTTCTCGCCCCCGGGATGGAGGACGGTCAGCTTCACGTTGGTCCCCGGGCGGCCCTGGAGCGCCTCGACGGCCTTATCGCGGTTCCAGCCCTCGGTGGACTGGCCATCGACTTCCAGGACGACGTCTCCGGCCATCGCGCCGGCCGCGTAGGCGGGCCCGCCGACGAGGGGGGCGAGGATCTTCAGGCGGTTGCTCTCCGGGTCGATCACCACCGAGACGCCGATCCCGCTGAAGCTCTCGCCGATGTCCTTCTGGAACTGCTTCCACTCGTTCTCGTTGAAGTAGATCGAGTGCTCGTCGAGGTTCTGGAGCATCCCCCGGAGGGCGTTCTCCAGGAGTTCCTTGCGGGAGACGGGCCGGACGTAGCTGGCTTCGACCTGCTCGACGGCATCGACGAACGTGCCGTAGAGCTCCATCATCTCGTCGCGGGGCTTGGCCCCCTGGGTGTTCTTCCAGCAGATCAGGGAGATCACCGCGACGGACAGGACCGCGATCAGGTTGCGGCGAGGCATGGACGCCCTCCCAGGGCCGAGGCTCTCGATCCATGATGGCGAAGGGGCGGGACGCGCCAGGGCCGGTCCGACCGGGCCAATCCCGCCCTTCTCTCCAATCACTCTAGCCCACCCGGGCCTCGACGGACAAGGCGCCCGCGGCGTCAATCAAGGCCGAGGCCCCCCCGTCGGGGCGGGGAACGATCGCCTCGGCGCCGGCTTCCGGGACGGGCCCGGTCACCGGCCCCGATTTCCGCGCGATCCAACCCACGACCGCGGAGACGAGCATCAGGGGCCCCGACAGGACGACGGCCATGAATATGGGATCAATGACGAAACGAACCAGGGGTTTCTCTGCATCGGCCGGGACTCGGACGAGGCCCGACCATTTCAGGAGCCACAGGGAGGGACGGCTTACCACGCGGAAATAGGCGAGCAGGGAACTCGGGGAAATGGTCCAGAGAGCCAAGACCAGGACCAACCCGGAGATCGCACTCAGGGCGAAGGCGACCGCTCCCCGGGCCCTCGTCACGCCGACCGGGCCCCGTCGTGCGGCCCAGCAGAGGGCGAGGATCGCGGAGTTCCCAATCGGCAGAAGGCCCGCGGTGATATTCCCCTCGAAATACGCCTCCATGGACTCCGATGAGGCAGCAATCCGGGAGTAGGCCCACCGGAACGCGAACAGGTTGACGGCAACAAACGCCACGAATCCGAGCAGAGACGCAATCGAGACCCGAACTCGTGGCACGGCATCCCTCCCGGGACGGGATTCTCGGTCCCAAATGGCGGGTCTCAAGAGCCGAGAAACCGTCTGCTGAGGTACATGTTTCGGGGGTCAGAAGGCGGTTTTTGTAGGGTCCGCTCTCGCGGACCTCTTCGATTTCCCTTCGTCGCGAAGAGGTCCGCAAGTGCGGACCCTCCAAAAACCCCGATTCGAGGCGCAAAACACGTCCCTTACGAGGGGGAAAGCCCTCAAGCCTCCGGTCGCGAGAACACCCGACGGGGGTTCTCCAGGAGGATGAACCGGGCCACGTCCAGCGCCTTGTCCTCGGACCAACCGTCCTCGGCCATCCTCCTCGCCAGGGCCGAGGCGAGCACCTTGCGGTACATCGCGTACTTGGGCCGGACGAATTCGAGCTTGTAGGCGTCCGAGTAATAGCCGATCGGCTTGGTCTTGGGCAGCGCCTGGAGCCTGGCTCGGACGTCCCCCGCGATGTACTCCGGGACGTTCGAATACCACCAGTGCCCCATCGGCACCACATTCGGGAAGATCCAGGAATAGGCCACGAGCTCGGCCGAGGCATCCGGCGAGAGCGTCGAGACCGGGAACGTCACGCCCGAAAAGTGGGTAAACAGCGCGGCATAATCCTTCAGGCTGACCCGGCGGTCGAACAGATCCCGCCCCCCGGCCACCCCGGGCGGATAGAGATTGCGGATCGGGCCGATCATGAGATCGAACGGGAGGTGATGGTCGTCGCAAAGCTCGGCGATCGTCCAGAAGACGAATCGGCGGACCTCCTCGACCTCGTCGGGTCGGGCGTCCATCCCATGAATCGCCCGGCGGACGGGCGTGACGGCCCGCTTCGGCGCCCCGGCCAGGGGGACGAAGTCGGGGGGCAGGCTGACCGCGCAGGCCCGGGCCCCGTTCTTCACGAAGAACTCGACGATCGCCCCCAGGGCCAGGCGGAGGCTCGCCAGGTCCTGGACGTCCACGTTCGTGGCCTCCCGAAGCCTCTGGACGGTCCTCGGATCGTGGAGCTTCAGGACGAGGTCATCGGTCCGCAAGCAGGGGACGTATTTCGAGCGGTCCCAGCCTTCCAACGGGTCATCGAACTCATTGGTCAGGAAGACCGCTTCGAGGTTCGTCTCCTCCCAGACCTTGCGGTCCCACGCCGAGGGGTCGGCCGAGCGGTCGGCCCGGCGGAGGAGGTCGTCGATGGTCCGAGGGGTGATCGCGTCGTGGGGGAAGCCGTGGAAGGTCTGGGCGATTTCGAGAAGCCAGGCATACTGGGCCGTGTTGTCGATCCGGTCGAGATACTCGGCCAGGTGGCGGACCTTCACCTCGGGCGCCACGTCGGGGCCGACCAGGGCGGCGGGCATCCCCGCCGAGTGGGCGAGCTCGGTATAGTAGTGGTAGCCGAGGACCTCATCGAGGCCGCGAGACGCCGGGCGCAACGGGTCGATGTGGGAGTGGGGGTCGAAGATCGGCCACCTCGCCATCTCGGCGACGAGGGCGGCGGCCCGAGGGTCCGAGGCGGGATGAGTCGAGGTCATGGCCATGACGCGGTCCGAATCGGTCCGGCGAGGGGATCACTCGCGAGCCACCCTAGCGGCCCTCCCGCCAACTCGCAAGGGCCGCGGAGCCCCGCCCGGCCGCGACCCGGAGGGCCCCGGCCGATGAACATCGTCGTGACCGGAGGAGGGACGATCGCCCCGATCGACGACGTGCGACGGATCACCAACGCCTCGACCGGCCGGTTCTCCGCCGAGATCACCGAGGCCTGCCTCGACCGGGGGGCCACGGTCTGGCACGTCCACGCCCCCACCGCCCTCCTCCCCTTCGATCGGTCGGCCCGGGTCGACCTGAACGCCGATCCGGCGAACGAGGCCGAACGAATTCACGCCCTCCGCGACCGTTTCGCCGCCTCCCGGGGCCGCCTCCACCTCGTCCCCCTGGCCGAAGGGACCGTCGCCGACTACGCCCGGACCCTGCTCGCCGTCTTCCGGGAGGCCCCGATCGACGTCGCCTTCCTCGCGATGGCCGTCTCCGACTTCGAGCCGGAGCCGATCGCCGGCAAGATCCGATCCGACTCCGAGGACCGGGTCCTCCGGCTCCGACCGACCCCCAAGATCATCCGATCGGTCCGCGACTGGGCCCCGTCGCTGTTCCTCGTCGGCTTCAAGCTGCTCTCGGGAAGCTCGACGGAGGACCTGATCGAACGGGCCGAGGCGTCGGGCCGCGAAAACCGGGCCGACCTGACCGTCGCGAATGATTTCCGCACCGTCCGCGACGGCCGGCACACGATCCACCTCGTCCGCCCCGGCCATCCGGTCGAGACCCTGGGCCCCGATCCTCATCCCGCCGAGGGCCTCGTCGATCGGGCCCTGGCCTGGGCGGCGGCCCGATGATCGAACCCCCCGACGATCGTCCCCGGGTGTATTATCCCGAGCTCGACGGCCTCCGATTCGTCGCATTCCTCCTGGTTTTCGTGTTCCACGGGGGAATCCCCCAGCTTGCCCCGGCGATCGACTCGGCCGCGGGGCTGATCCGAGGGCGCGGCCTGCCCTCGCCCGGCCCCACGATCGGCCGGACCGTCGTCGCCAACGGCTGGATCGGTGTCCAGTTTTTTTTCGTCCTGTCCGGCTTCCTCATCACCACCCTGTTGCTCCGCGAGGAGGACCGATATGGCCGGATCTCGCTCAAAGCCTTCTGGGCCCGGCGAATCCTGAGGATCTGGCCCCTCTATTACCTGACCGTGGGCCTGACCTTCTTCGTCCTCCCGGCGATCGAGGGGACGTTCGGGAGTCTCGACCGTCGACAGGTCCTCCCGTTCCTCCTGTTCGCCGGCAACTGGTCGATGGGTCTCCTCGGACCGCCGCCCCGGGACGAGATTACGGTGCTTTGGAGCGTTTGCGTCGAGGAACAGTTCTATTTGTTCTGTCCCCTGCTCGTGACCTGGGTCGCCCCCCGGTTTCGGATGGGTGTTGTCGGGGTTTTGATGGGACTGGGCATTCTGGGTCGTTGGTTCGAGGCCCGCGCGCTGGTCGCCGGGAAAATCACCCCCCTGCTCTTCCAGTTCAGCACGATTACCCATCTTGACACGCTCCTGGCGGGCGTGATGCTCGCGCTGGTGTGGCCTCGAAGGCCGAGGAACGGGCGGCGATCGGCGATCGTCCTCCAAGTCCTGGCAATCTCGGCATTCCTGGCAATTCTGGCTACGCCGGGGCTGGCGAGGGGCTCGTTGTTCCATCTCTCGGCCGACTATTGCGGGATCGCCCTGGCCTCGGCGGCGATCGTGGCCTCGGCGGCGACCGGCCGGGGCCCGATGGCGGGCGTCCTCCGCTACTCTCGCCTTGTGTGGCTCGGCACGATCAGTTATGGCCTGTACATGCTCCACGAGGTCGCGCTCAGGCTCCAGAAACGAAGCTTCGAGGCGATCGGCTGGTTCCCGAACCAGGAGCACCTGGGGCCGATCGCCGCGTTCGTCCTCACCGTCCTCCTGGCATCAGCTTCCTATTATGTCGTGGAACGGCCGTTTCTTCGACTCAAGAAGGCATTCACACGCGTCCCGTCGCGGCCCGTGTGAGGTCGGGGATGTCCAGGAGGCCCGCCGATGCCGCTCCGATCCGTTCGGTTTCGAGTCGCGGCGATTCTCGGAGCCACGCTGGTGGCCGGCCCGGTCCGCGCCGACCTGGTCTTCTTCGTCGAGGGCACGAAGGGGCAGATGCCGGCCTCGCTGACGGCCGACCGCATCCGGATCGAGACGCCCGAAGGCCCGCGAGACTACCCCCGATCCGACCTCCTCAAGCACGTCCCCGGGTTCTGCCCCGAGCGGGAATGGCTCGAAAAGAAGTCCGAGGCGCTCAAGGGTAAGGTTCAGGTCCGTCTGGAGGCCGCGTCCTGGGCGATTGGCCACGGCCTGGTCGCCGAGGCCGAATCGATGTACCGGGCGGCCCGCGAGGCCGACCCAACCAATCCCACGGCGAATCGGCTCGGATCTCTCGTCGATCGCCTCGAAGCCGACAGCCCCGACCCGGACCTCGCCCCGATCCGCCGAGGGTTCCCGGCCGACGTCCGGATCGCCCGAGGCCCCCACGTCCTGCTCTTCCACCAGCATTCGGACCGTGAGGCGCAGGGGCGGGTGGATTTGCTCGAAAAAGTCTACAAAAGCTTCTTTTACGCGTTTGCTGAGCTGGGGATCGACCTGGAACCGCCCCGCGACCGCCTGCCCTCGATCTGGTTCGCGCGGAAAGACGACTACCTGGCGGCCCTGAACGAGCAGGGGGCGACGGCGTTCCTCACGACTCGGGGCTTTCACAGCCCAACCCGCGGCCTGGTCCTGGCTTACGACTGCCGGAGCGACCCGAAACGGATCGAGGCCCAGGACGTCCTCCGCCGGAATCGGGCCGAGCTGGACCGGCTCGCCGCCCAGATCCAGGCGATGCCCAGGGGAGGCCGAATCCGGCTCGGGCTCAACGGCCAGCCTCCCCGGCCGCTTGGCCGAGACGAGGCCAGGCGAGACCTCGACGCGATGCTCCGCCGGCTCGACCGCCAATCGCTCTTCATGGCGATTGAGGCCCGAGAGATCGACGGGGCGGTGGCGGCCCACGAGACCGTCCACCAGCTCGTGGCCCGCTCCGGCCTCTCGCCCCGGGCCGACGCCTTCCCCACCTGGCTGAACGAGGGCCTGGCGATGCAATTCGAGTCGTTCCGAGGAGGGACGTGGGCCGGTCCCGAGGCCCCCTGCGGCTTTCGGCTCCGCGACTTCCGGGTCATCCAACCGGAGCCCCGGCTCGCCCCGATCCTCAGCGACGACGGCCTGAACCGAGGCTACCGCCAGGACGCCTACGCGAGGGCCTGGTCGCTCGTCTACGTCCTCCGATCGCAGGCGCCGCAAACCTTCGTCGCCCTGCTCGACCACCTCCGGAACCCGGGGTCCACCCGCGGCCAAACGCCCCAGGAACGGGCCAGAAACGCCCTCCTCGACGATTTCGACGGAGGGGCTCGACGCCCTGGAGGCCCGATGGAAGCAAGCCCTCCAGGCGCTAGACGACCCCCTCGCCACCCGGCTTCCCCCGCCGCATCGGGATTGACAGCGGGCCTGGCTTCGGTATGATGCGAAAGACGAAGGCTGATCGGGGCGTAGCTCAGCTTGGCTAGAGCGCACGGTTCGGGTCCGTGAGGTCGGAGGTTCAAATCCTCTCGCCCCGACTTTTCGCAAGTCACCCGCCAAACACGAGTTAGGTATACCTGCCGACGGTCGGCAGAGCGGCCTGGAGGTCCGTGAGGAGTAGTACCGGTACTACTTCGGGCCCGGGATAGGTGCTCTGCCCATGCCCCCCGCCACCATCCGCATCCCCAAGTACCGCCATGACAAGCCCAAGGACCTGGCCGTCGTCCGCATCGCCGGCCGCGACCACTCCCTGGGCAAGTACGGCTCCGACGCCAGCCGCGAGAATTACCGGCGGCTGGTCGCCCCGTCCCTGGCGACCCCCGACGCCCCGGCGGCCGACCCCTCCGGCCGGACCGTCGACTAGCTGCTCGTGGCCTGCTGGGACCGCCACGTCGTCCCGTACTACGTCAACGACGGCCGCCCCACCCCCGAGCGCGACAACATCCGCCAGGCCCTCCGCCTCCTGCGGCGGCTCCACGGCCCGGCCCCGGCCCGCGAGTTTGGCCCCCAGGCCCTGAAGCTCGTGCGGGCCGAGATGGTCTGCGCCGGCCGCTGCTGGACCCTCGTCAACAAGGACGTCAACCGGGTCCGCGCCCTGTTCCGCTGGGCGGCCGAGGAGGAACTCTACCCCGGCGGGGCGTACCAGGCCCTCCGGGCGGTCCAGGCATTGGCCCGGGGCCGGTCCGACGCCAGGGAGCGGCCGCCGGTCGGCCCGGTGGACCCGGCGGTCGTCGAGGCCACGCTGCCGGGGCTGACGGCGCCGGTGGTGGCGATGGTCCGGCTCCAGCTCCTGACCAGGGCCCGGCCCGGCGAGGTCGCGGCGATCCGGCCCCGGGAGGTCGACCTCCAGCAGCCACGGCGTCGCCAGCGCCGGCGCCGCCCACATCCGCGCCGCCCGGCCCGGGTCCTCCATCCGCGACCGCTGCCACTGCCAGCCGCCGCCCTTGAGCACCTTGAACGACTGATCGACCCACGCCCGCCAGCCGTACCACGCCGCGTCGGCGGCCCCGGGCGCCAGGTCGGTCAGGACCAGCCACGGCCCCTCGTGCCCCGGCTCCCACCGCGTCATCAGCGTGCAGTCCAGCCGCGCCGCGGCCCGGCGGTAGGCCTGGAGGCGGCCGCGTTGCGGCACTTCATGGTCCACCCGCTCCAGGCCCTGGCCCCAGGAACGTACCGAAGAGAGACTGCGACGGCCCGGGGATCAGTTCCATAGATCCTTGACAAGGTGATGAAAGAAGAACGAGAATGCGACCTCGGATGGCTCTGGCTCGGCCCCAGGGATCCTGAAAGGAGCGTTCCGATGGCGGGGTGCCCCGAGGATGCGGCACGATCCCTCGACGCGGCCCTGGCCGGCTCGCTCGATGCTCTGGGCGAGACCCTGGAGGGTTGCCGGTTCTATCTCCTGGCCGTGGCGGAGCGCGACCTCGACCTGGACCTCCGCGCCAAGGGGGGGGCGTCGGACCTGGTCCAGGAGACCTTCCTGGAAGCCCAGCGTGACTTCGCTCAGTTCGGCGGTAAGACCCCGGACGAGCTCCTGATCTGGCTCAGGCGGCTCCTGAAGAACAACATGGCGAACTTCCTCCGCCACTACCGGGGTACGGCGAAGCGGAGGTCCGCCAGGGAGGTCCAGCCCGGGGGCGACGCCTCGGCCGGGGGCCTGGCGGCCCGGGTGGCCGACGGCGCCCGAGCCCCAGCCAGGTCCTGATGGAAGAGGAGACGAACGATGAGCTGAGGCGGGCGATCGACGCCCTGCCCGCCGACCAGGGGCGGATCCTCCTCCTCCGCTACATCGAGGGCCGCTCGTTCGAGGAGATCGCCGCGGCGATGGGGCGGACCCCGAACGCGGCGAGGAAGCTCTGGGGGAGGGCCGTCGAGAGCCTCCAGGGCGTCCTGGACGGGCCGCGATGAGCGACCCGACCGATCCCTCGGCCGATGGGGATCGCCTGTTCGACCTGATGGCCGAATTCGATGAGGCCCTGGTCGCCGGGGCCGAGACGCCGGAAGCCGGACTGCTCGGGCCCGGCGCCGACCCCGAGCTCCTGTCCCGCCTGGCCGGGAGGATGGCCTCGCTGAGGCGGCTCCACTCGCTCCGCGCGGACGCCCGGGGGCCGGCCCCGGGGCCCGGCCCGGCACCGCGGACGTTCGGCCGGTTCTCGATCCTCCGCGAGCTCGGCCGTGGGGGCTGCGGGGTCGTGTTCCTGGCGAACGACCCCAGCCTTCGCCGCGAGGTCGCGCTGAAGGTCCCGAACCCGGAGGCGTTCACCAGCGACTCGCTCCGCCGACGGTTCCAGCGCAAGGCGCAGGCCGCGGCGGCCCTGGACCATCCGAACATCATCGCGGTCTTCGAGTGCGGAGAGGTCGGCCCGGTCCCCTACATCACCTCGGCCTTCTGCCCGGGGCCGAACCTCTCGGTCTGGGCGAGCTCTCGGGCCGGCCCGATCCCGGCCCGGCAGGCGGCGGAGATCGTCCTGAGCCTGGCCGGCGCGATCCGCCACGCGCATTCGCGGGGGGTCCTCCACCGCGACCTGAAGCCGAGCAACGTGTTGATGGTCCCCCCCGACGGGGACGCCTCGCCGTCGCCGGGAGGCGAGGTGGCCGATTCCCCCCGGCTGACCGACTTCGGCCTGGCCAGCGTGTTCCGGGCGGAGGGGGCGGGGACGGCCGTCGAGGCCGGGGCGACCAACCTGACGAAATCCGGGATGATCTTCGGGACCCCGGCCTACATGACCCCGGAGCAGGCCGACGGCCGGGTCGGGGCGATCGGCCCGGCGACGGACGTCTACGGCCTGGGGACGATCCTGTACGAGCTCCTGACGGGCCGGGCCCCGTTCGTCTCCGAGTCCTCGCTAGAGACGCTCCAGCAAGTCCTCCGCGACGAGCCGGTCCCGCCCCGACGGCTCCGCCCGAGGCTCTCCCGGACCCTGGAGACGATCTGCCTGAAGTGCCTGGAGAAGGACCCGAGGCGCCGCTACTCGACGGCCGCCGGGCTCGCCGAGGACCTCGCCCGCTACCTCGACGGTCGGCCGATCGCGGCGAGGCCGACGGGCCTCCTCGAGCGCGCCTGGCGATGGTCCCGCCGCGAGCCGAAGGTCGCGAGCCTGCTGGCCCTGGTCGTCCTGGCCACGGTCGCGGGATTCGCCGGGGTCTCCTGGCAATGGAGGAGGGCCCAGGGGCAGACGGTCCTCGCCCGGGCCCAGAGGGATGCCGCCGAGTTCCAGAGGACCCGCGCGGAGAGCCACTTCCGCAAGGCCCGCCTGGTCGTCGATCGGCTGACCAGCCTCTCCGACGAGATGCGCTATCAGCCCCGAATGGAGAAGACCCGCCGATCCCTCCTCGAGGAGGTCTCACAGTTCTACCAGGAATTCCTGGTCGAGAAGAGCGACGACCCCGGGGTCCGGCTCGACGCGGCGTGGAACTGCCTCCGTCTTGCCGAGATCTACGCGTGGCTGGGGCGATGGGACCAGGGCAAGGAGGCGATCCAACGCGCCGACGGCCTGCTCGCGAGCCTCGAGGCCGAGGACCCCGACCGGGCCGAGTACCTCGACGTCCGGGTCACCTACTTCTGGCACCTCAGCGGCTACTACCGCGGCCACGACCTCCATCGCGAGGCGCTGAGGGACTACGACGAGGGGATCGCCTACGCCCGCCGCCTGATCGGCGCCCCTCCGGCGCCCCCGGGGGTCGCGTTCCGGATGGCGAACCTCCTGGTCAATCGGGCCCTGTCCCGGAAGATCCTCGGGATGAGAAAGGAGGCGGAGCAGGATTATCTCGCCGCGATCGAGATCCAGAACGAGGCGATCCGGGTCCCGGACGCGAGCCCCGGGCGCCGGGCGCCCTCTCCTGGTGGTCCGAGCTGGCCCTGAGCACGGACGATTACGGGTTCCTGCTCTGGGAGGACGGGCGCCGAGCGGAGGCGGAGGTGGCCTGTCGGCGGGCCCTGGGCATCCGCCGGGAACTGCTCAAGAAGAGGCCCCAGTACGCCTCCCACAGCTTTTTCCTGGCGAGGAGCCTGGTCCGCCTCTCGGTGATCCAGAGGGGGAACGGCCAGAGGGACGCGGGCGAGGCGAGCCTCCGAGAGGTGATCGGGATCCTCCGATCGGTCCTCGCCGAGAGCCCCGATTACCGGGCCGTCCGCGAGCTCCTGGCCGATGCCTGGGCGGACCTCGCCTCTCTCCTGGACGACCTGGGACGATACCGGGAGGCGGCCGACGCGTTCCGCAGCAGCGCCGAGACCCGGGCCGCCCTGGCTCCGGTCGCCACCGACCCCGCCCGTCTCCACCGGGAGATCGGCCGCCGATGGTCCGATTCGGCCGAGGAGCTGACCAGGGCCGGGCTCGCCAAGGAGGCGCTGGCCGCCCACGACCGGGCGCTCAAGGAGGCGCCGGACGAACCCTACCCCCAGAACACGGCCGCCTGGTTCCTCGTGACCTCGCCGGACCCGACCGTCCTCGATCCGCCCCGGGCGGTGGCCCTCGCGCGCGCGGCCGTGCGCACGGAGCCCGGGTCGGGGAACTACTGGAACACGCTGGGCGTCGCCCTCTACCGCGACGGGGCGCTCGCCGAGGCCCGCACGTCCCTGGAGAAGGCGATGGCGCTCAAGGGGGGCGGGGGCGCCTATGACTGGTACTTCCTCGCGATGATCCGCTGGAAGATGGGCGAGCCGGGACCGGCCCGCGACCTGTACGACCGAGCCTCGCGGGCACCCCTCCCGAATCATCCTCCCACCGACGCCGAGCTCCGCCGGTTCCGCGCCGAGGCCGAGGCCCTGATGAGCATACCGCCCGCCCCCTGATCGCCCGTCGCCGGCGATTTCCGGGAATCCCGAGGCCGCCACGACGCGCCGGCCGGGTTTCCGTGCTTAGGGGTTCAGACGCCCTCCGTGCGGAGGGCCACCCGGGCCAGGGGGCGGCCGATCGGGTGGGTCGGGTCGGTCCAGCACCGGCCCGACCCTCCGTCCGAGATCGCCCCTCGGCCCGAGTGTCGAGACGCTCGCCGACCGCCGCGTCCGTTCCCCCCGACCGCCCGCCAACAGACTCGACATCCTCTCCCGGAGGGCCGCGGACCCCGCGCGGCCCGGGGACCCGTCGATTGATTGCCGGACCCTCGCGACTCCCCGAGCCGCGGCGAGGCCCCTCGGCGCCTCCGGGCCCGAGGGGGCCGCGCCCCGGCGCGATTCCACCACCCTGGACGAGATGGGACCACCCCGATGAGCCGCCACAAGGATTCCGATCCCCGCCGGGCAGAGAAGAATCGTCGCCGGATTGCCGCCCCGAAGAGCCGTCGATTCGCCGGCCTCGGCATCGAGGCCCTGGAGAGCCGGACGCTCCTGGCCGTCACCTCGCAGCTCAGCAACGGACTTCTCGACATCGCGCTGGGTGCGGCCGGGGACTCGGTTTCGGTCTCGGTCGCCAGTAACACCGTCGACGTCTTCGACGGGAGCTCCCACGCCTCGTTCCCGGTCTCGCCCGTGGCGGGCCTGACGATCCACGGGATCGGCGCGACGAACCAGACGGCGGCGCTCCATTCCTCGATGGTCCTCTCGCTGCCCCTGCTCGTCTCGGGGTTGAGCAGCACCGCGATCGACGGCTCGTACCAGTCCCCGACGATCACCCTGAAATCGGCCGAGATCCACATCAACGGCGGCCTGCTCTCGACCCGGGCCGTTGCCCCCGGAGGCGACCCCGCCCTCGCCCCGTCGATCGGGAATTCGGGCAATCTCCTCCTGGCCGGGACCCTGATCGACGTCACCCCGGGGAGCAAGCTACTGGCGAACGCGGACGGCGGATTCCTGGCGGGCCAGCTCCGGCTCAAGACGTCCGACTCGCAGACCGGCGAGAACGTGAAGGCTAGCGCTTCGATCGGCGTGAAGGGGGCGATCCTCCGGGGCGGAGACATCGCCCTCGATGCCACGTCGGCCCTGATCGCCACGGCCTCGAAGCCGCTCGACACCGCCAAGGCGAACCTCGCGAACCTGGACGTCTCCTCGACCGCGACGGTCCAGGTCGCCGGCGCGACCGAGGTGACCGGCTCGGGATCGGTCACGATCTCCGCCCTTTCCACGGCCGCGACGACCGCGTCGGCGCTCGCGATGTCGGCGAGCACCGACACCACGGCCGACGCGGCGGTGGCGAAGACGAACGTCGTGAGCACGGCGATCGCCCACGTGGCCGGGACGTCCGTGGTCTCGGCGGGAGGGGCGCTGACCGTCTCGGCCACGAACGACACGAACGCCGCGACGACTGCCGACGGGTCGCTGTCGGGCGTGAAGGCCGGCGGGGCGAGCGTGGCCATCGCCTCGGTGACCGCCGACACCGAGGCGTTCGCCGATGGATCGGCCGGCCTCTCGGCCTCTCACGTCGCCGTCACGGCCGACTCCAAGGCCGTGGCCGTGACGACGGCCAGGGCCACCGCGGCCGCCGTGACCCAGAATACCGCGGCGACCCAGGGGATGCTGGCCCAGGACGGGGCGAAGTCCAGTGCGGGGGCGATCAACCTCGCCGCCTCGCTCGGCGTGACGACCTTCAACGACAAGACGCTCGCCTACCTCGCGACCTCGGCCCCGGTGACGTCCGCCGGCGACCTCCAGGTCCGGTCGTCGGCCGTCGCCTCCTCCACCGCCAGGGCCGACGCCGGCTCCGCGGCACCGACGGGCAAGCCCTCGGGCGAGGGCGTGGCCGTCGCGGTGAACCATGCGGGCTCCCAGAATCGGGCCTCGATCGGGGGGACCGGCCAGGTCGCGGCCCAGGGCCTGAGCGTGAGCGCCACGACGCCCGCCGGGTCCCAGAACCTCCTCGACGCCGAGGCCACCTCGGGCCTCAGCAAGAAGGATTCCACGCTCGAAGGCGCCGCCGCCTTCAACATCGGGTCGCTCGCCGACGAGGCGTTCCTCGCCAACGGCTCCGCCGTGAACGCCAACGCGGGAGACGTCCAGATCAAGGCCGGCGGCGACCTGGGGAGCAACGTTTCGGCCATCCCGGCCCCGGGCGCGAACCCCGGCGGGATCGCCAAGGGGATCGGCGCCTCGCTCGCGGTGAACATCGTCTCGGACCTGACCCGGGCCGAGGTCGAGGACGGTGCGATCCTCAAGGGGGCGAACAACCTGACGCTCGCCTCGAACGCCCATGAGGCCCTGAGGACCGCGGCGACCGCGGGCGGGGACCCGACCGCCGCTGGCACCTCGTTCGGGGGCTTCTCGGCCGCGGCCGGGATCTCCGTCCTGAACGCCAGCACGAAGGCCCGGATCGGCGCGTCGCCGGCCGGGAACGCCCCCCTCCAGCTCGGCGGGAGCCTGTCGGCCGACGCCACCCACGCGGCCGAAGCCGTCGACGCCGTCGGCGGGGCGATCGCCGGGGCCGGGGTGCTCGGGGCCGCCCTGGCCCTGGACATCCTCTCGGCCCGGACCACCGCGACGACCGACCGCGACCTGAATGTCGGCGGGGACGCCAGCTTCACCACCCACGCGACCCTCGGGAGCGACGCCCAGGCGCAGGCCTCGGCCCGAGGGGGGCGGGCCCAGTCGGCGAACACCCCGGCCAATGCCGTCGACAAGGAGGCGGCCTCCCAGATCGCCGCCGCCGACGCCCAGTCCCCGGGCTCGACCAGCGGCGCCACCGCCCCGAAGGCCAGCACCGACTCCGGCGGGATGACCGTCGCCGCGGCCGTCGCCCTGAACCTGATCGCCCATTCGGAGTCCCTGGCGAGCGTCCCCTCCGGCCGGGCCGTCACCGTAGGCGGCGCCCTGACGGTCGCCTCCGCGAACGACACGGACGGCCACGCCCGGGCCGACGGCAGCACGACCACGACGAACGCCACCGGGGTCGGCGTCGGGATCGCAATCAACGCGGACACCGACGACCTCGACCGCGCCCTGATCGGCGCGGGGGCGAAGGTCATTGCCAAGGGGCTGACTGTCTCCGCGGGGATGGGCAACTCGGGGGACGGCACGAACACGCTCGGGGCCGACAGCTCCTCCGGGGGCGGGGCGAAGCAGGTCGGCGTGGCCGGGTCGCTCGCGATCAACGTGGCGAGGACGACGACCGAGGCCGTCGTCGATTCCGGGGCCCAGGTCGCGCTCACCGGCGGCAACGCCTCGATCTCGGCCTCCTCGAAGACCTCGGCCCCCGTGAGCGCCGGGTCGAGCAAGGACCTCGGCACGGGCAAGGACAAGGGGATCGGCGTCTCCGC
This sequence comes from uncultured Planctomycetota bacterium, assembly GCA_963737655.1. Lineage (GTDB taxonomy): Bacteria > Planctomycetota > Planctomycetia > Isosphaerales > Isosphaeraceae > JAQGHR01. Next base: position 2,979,992 of record CAVTTN010000002.1, read on the forward strand.
GGCGTTCAACATCGTCGAGGACGACACCCGGGGCGAGGTCGTCGACACCGCGAACCTCACCGGCGCGAAGGGGGTCGCGATCGCGGCCGGCTCGCGCGACGACCTGGAGACCACGGCCGAGACCGGCGCGAATCGACCGGGGGGACGGCCGTGGCCGCCTCCGTCGCCGTGGCGGCCCTGAATGCGACGACGACGGCCCGCCTCGGCTCCGGGCCCGGGCTACCGGCCTCCGGGGACGTGTCGATCCGGGCCGACCACGTCGACACGGCCACCGACGCCGCCGGGGGCACCGGCAAGGGGGCCACGAAGGCCATCGGCGTCTCGGTCGGGTTGACCTATGTGAACGATAACACCACCGCGACCACCGATCGCGACGTCTTCGCCCCGACCGGGGCCGTGACGATCGCGGCGCACAACGCCTCGGCCAGCGACACCCGGGCGACCGCCAGCGAGACCGGAGCGATGGACAAGGCGGCCGGGGGGGCCGACAACGGCGCCACCCAGCAGGGCATGGCGGAGAAGGCCGCCCTCGACCAGAAGGCGGCCGACTCGAACGTGCAGGGGACCGCCGCCGGGGCGGCCGTGCCCGACCCGAAGACCTCCAACGGCCAGTCGATCGCCGTGGCGGGGGCCCTGGCCCTGGACCTGGTCTACGGGTCGCACGCCTCCGCCTCCGTGCCCGACGGCCGGAAGATCCAGGCCGGGGGCGGGCTGACGATCGACGCCCAGGGCGACACGGATGCGTATTCGAAGGCCGACGGCGCCGCCAAGGGAGACGCGGCGACGGGAGTCGGCGTGGCCGTGGCCTTGACCATCGCCCCCGACGTCCTGACCTCGGCGACGATCGGCAAGGACGCCTCGATCACCGCCGACGGCGTGACCGTCTCGGCCGGGATGTCCGGCCAGAACGACGGCACGAACGTCGTCGGGGCCGACGCGATCTCGGGCGCCTCGGCCTCCGAGAAGGCCGGGGCGGGCGCCCTGGGGCTGGTCGTATTCCTCCCCCAGACGACGGCCACGATCGCCGCCGGGAAGCCCCTGGACGCCGGGGGCGGGAACCTGACCCTCTCCGCGGCCGAGGCCACGAAGAGCACGGCCTCTGCCGTGCCGGCCCCCGGGCCCGTCCAGGGCACGTCGCTCGGCGTAGGCCTTTCGTTTGCGTTCAACATCGTCGAGCCCACGACCCTCGCCGAGCTCGGCGACGGCGTGACCGTCGAACCGAACAGCGTGAAGGACGCCTCGATCTCCGCCTCGTCGACCGATTCGCTGACGACGGTCGCCTCGGCCGGGGCGGCGGCCGAGGGAGGTTCCGACGGCGGAGGGACCGGCATCGCCGCCTCGGTCGCTGCCAGCGAGCTGAACGCCGACACCCGGGCCCGGATCGGCGCCGGGACCCCGCTGAAGACCACCGGTGCCGTCTCGGTCGGCGCGACCCACAAGGATGCGATCACCGCCGACGTCGGCGCGATGAGCACCGGCACCGGGACCGCCGTGGGCGTGTCGATCGGCCTGAACATCGAGACCGAATCGACCCGGGCCACGACCGATCGCGACCTCGACGCCAGCGGAGCGGTGACCTTCAACGCGCAGGGCGTGACGGCGAGCGACGTGACCTCCCGGGCCAGCGGGGTCGGCGGCCAGGACAAGGCGCCGGGCGGATCGTCCACCGGTGCGAAGGACGAGGCGGACGCCTCCAAGAACACCCTGGACCTGAACGCCAAGGCCGCGTCGCCCAAGGCGAAGGGCGTGGGCGCGAACGCCACGATCCCCGACGCCAGGAACGGCGACGGCAAGAGCGTGGCGGTCGCCGGGGCCCTGGCGATCGACCTCCCCGTCTCCGTCGACGTCGAGGCCACGATCCCCGATGGCCGGTCGATCTCGGCCGGGGGCCCGCTGGAGCTCGCCGCCCTGGGAGACGTCGACGCCCACACCAGCGCCGATGGCACGGCCGTGGGACAGGCGAGCACCGGGGTCGGCGTGGCCGTGGCCCTGACGATCCTGCCGAGCGTGACCACCACCGCCACCATCGGCAAGAATGCGACGATCCACGCGCCGGGGTCGCGCTGACCGCGGGGATGGCGAGCGACAACGACCAGACGAACGTGATCGGCGCCGACGCCACCTCCGGGGCCTCGGCCACGGACAAGGCCGGCTCCGGCGCGTTCGCGCTGGACATCTTCCTCGCCGGGACCACCGCGACGGTCGGCCTGGGGACGGCGATCGACGCCGGGGCCGGAAACCTCGCCCTGTCGGCCGACGAGGCGACGAGGAGCACGGTCAACGCCCTGCCCGCGATCTCCAAGGGCCTCCCCGGCCAGCCCGAGGCCCGCACGGTCCTGGGCGTGGGGATCGCCGTGGCGCTGAACATCGTCGAGACCGACACCCGCGCCGAACTCCTCCCCGCCGTGCACGTCGTGAACGCCCAGAATCCGGCCCTCGCCGGGGCCCATGACGTCTCCCTGAAGGCCGATTCGAAGGACGATTTGAAGACGACGGCGACGGCCGGCGCCTCGGTCCCGAACCCGTCGGACGACGGCGAGGGGATCGGCGCGGAGGCCGCCATCAGCATCCTGCTCGCGACGACCGACGCCAGCATCGCCCCGGGCGGCGCCCTGATCGCGGGCCACGACGTCTCCGTGGTCGCCGATCATGCCGACACGAACGTGACGACCGGCGACGGCTTCGGCCAGTCCGGCGGGACGGCGATCGGGATCGCCATCGGCTTCACCTACGTCGATTCCGAGACCACGGCGACCGTGGGCGAGGGCCTCACGGCCGAGAACGACGTCCTGATCGGCGCCCAGAACGCGACGGCCAGCGACACCATTTCGAGGGCCAGCACCGCCGGGGGCAAGGCGGGAGGGGGGAACCAGCCCGTCGATTCGCCCGACCAGGCCGCGATCAAGCAGAGGGACCTCGGCGATTCGTACGCGACCGGCAGCGGCGGCAAGGCCACGGGCCCGACGTCGAACCCGAAGGCCAGCACCTCCAGCGGGAGCGTTGCCGTGGCCGGGGCCCTCTCCGTCGAGATCGTCGGGGCCTCCAAGGCGCTCGCCACCACGGCCGACGGCCTGACGATCGTCGCCGGGGGGTCGTTGACGCTGGCCGCGGGCAACGACACCGACGCCCATGCCGGGGCTGTGGGCAGCACGACCGGCGACGCCACCAAGGGCGTCGGCGTGGGGATCGCCCTGAGTATCGCCCCGACGGTCTTGACGACAGCCGCCCTCGGCGCGGACTCCAAGGTCCACGCGAAGGGGATCACGATCGCGGCCGGGATGTCCGGGGCGAACGACTCGACGAACCGGGTCGGGGCCGACGCTTCCTCGGGCGCCTCGGCCTCGGACAAGGCCGGCGCGGGGGCGTTGGGCCTCAGCCTCTTCTTCGAGGACGTCGAGGCGACCCCGGGCCAGGGCTCGCAGGTCGACGCGATGGGCGGCCCCGTCTCGATCCTCGCCACGAGCAACACCGTCGCGTCGGCCTCGGCCATCCCGGCGAAGAAGGGGGTCGGCGGCAAGACCACCGGCGTGGGCGTCTCGATCGCCATCGAAGGGGTGGAGGACACGACCTCGGCCCGGGTCCCCGACACCACGACGATCACGGACGCGGGCGGCCTCTTCGTGATCGCCGCGTCCCACGACGACGCCTCGACGACGTCCGAGGCCGGGGCCTCGGCCCCGGGCGGGAACGCCGGGGCGGGCGGGGGATCGTTCACGGTCGTCCTGGCCGACACGACGGCCCGGGTCGGGACCGGGGCGGACCTCACCGTCGCAGGCGACGTCCTGATCGGGGCCGGCCACTCCGGCGACTCCTCGGCGACCGTGGACTCCGACGCCAAGGGGGCCGACACGGTCGTCGGCGCCTCCCTCGCCGTGAATTATGAGGACATCAGCACCACCGCCGACTTCCACCGGAACATGACGGCCGGCCTCTCATTCTCGATCGACGCCCACACCCAATCCGCCGGCGTTTCGGGCGCGAAGGCGGCGGCCTCGGGCGCCCAGGGGAGCGACCAGAACACGCCCCCGAACGGCGTGGACCAGCAGGCGGCCTCCCAGAGGAGCTACGTCAACGGCCAGATCACCGACAACGGCGGCCAGGGCGCCAGCACGAACGACAATACCTCGGCGAAGACCTCCGGCGGGGGGATCAGCGTCGCGGCGGCCGTCGCCATCGAGATCGCCCACGTCCACTCGACCGCGACGATCCCCGACGGCCTGACCGTCCACGCAGACGGCGGGCCCCTGACCGTAAGCGCCTGCGACGACGCCGGCAGCACCGCCTCGGCCGACGGGACCGAGGCCGGCAAGAGCAACAAGACGGGCATCGGCGCGGCCGTCGCCATCAACTTCGTGGACACCTCGGCGCTGGCCGAGATCGGCGACGACACCATCGCGTCGAAAGGCCTGGTCGTCGAGGCCACGCAGGGCCTCGGGCCTCACCTGGAAACGATCTCGGCCTCGGCCGTCTCCGGGGCGGGGGCGAAGAATACCGGGATCGCCGGCGCCGTGGCGCTGAACCTGGTCCTCACCGAGTCCCACGACGCCCGAATCGACGGCGGGGCGAAGATCGATGCGGGGGGCGGACCGGTCGCGATCGTGGCGGGCGCGGCCACCCTGGACATCGCCAGCGCGACCGCCGCCGACGGCGGGATGGTCCCGGCGAACACCGGCATCGGCGCCTCGGTCGCCGTGAACGTCGTCTTGAAAGACGTCCGCGCCGAGGTCCAGGACGGCGCCTCTCTGATCCACGCCGGGACGTTTCTGCTGGATGCGGAGTCGGGCGACGGGCTCATCACGTTCGCGAAGAACGGGGCGCAGGGGAGCACGGCCGTCGGCATCAGCGCGGGGGTGACATATATCAAGAACGACACGGTCGCGAGGGTCGGCACCGGCCCGGCCCTGGACGCCTCGGGCGACGCGATCATCCACGCGAACATCCAGGACCACGCCCTGACCACCACCGACTCGGCCGCGGCCGGGGACGAGACGGCCGTCGGCCTGTCGATCGCCGTGGGGATCGTCCGCACTTCGGCCGACGCCTCGCTGAACCGCAACCTCTCGGCCGGGGGCCAGTTCAGCCTGACGACCGACGACGCCACCAGCAGCGACGTGACCTCGACGGCCAGCGCCACCGGGATGTCCACCGGCACGGAGAATTCCGACGAACAGTCGAAGGACCAGTTCAGCTTCGTCGACCTGCTCTCGAATCAGAACGAATCGGGGAATTCGCCCTCGGTGAAGGACCAGGAGGACTCGGCCAACGGCCAGTCCACGGGCCAGACGGGCATGCAGAGCAAGGACCAGGTCGGCGTGGCGGCGACGATCGCGGTGAACGTCGAACTCGTCCACATGGCCGCCTCGGTGGCCGACGGCCTGACCGTCACCGCCGCCGGCCCCGTGACCATCGCCACGAATTCCGACGTGGATGGGTCGGCCTCCGCCCTGGGGGTGGCCCTGCAGCTCTCGGCGCAGGAGTCGAAGGACACGACCGTGGCGGCGGCCGTGGCCGTGGACGTGGTGCTCCTCGACGACACGGCGAGCGTCGGCGCGGGGGACGCGATCCAGGGGCACGGGATCACCGTGGCCGCCCGGACCGCCACCCCCTCGACGACCGACGACTACCGAGCGATGGCCCTCTCCGGCGCGGGCGGGACGGGAGACTCCGGGGCGGGGTCGGCGAGCCTGAACGTGCTCGACCTCGTCACGACGGCGAGCGTCGGGACCGGCGCGGCCCTCAATTCGACCGGGACGATCGACGTCCTGGCCCAGAGCCCGGTCCGCCTCGAGGACGGCGCGGGCGGTGCGGCCCTGGGCAAGGGCAAGGGCGTGGGCCTCGCCATCGCGGTGAACATCGTGAGCCATCACACGACCTCGGCGACGATCGGTGACGGCTCGACCATTGATGCTGTCGGGGCGCTGACGGTCGCGGCCTCCGCATCGCTGACCCCGGTCGCCGGCGCCCTGCCGGGCGACCTGACCAGCGCCGCCATCGGCGCCGCCGGGTCCCAGGACACCGCCGTTGGCGGCTCGATCCTCGTGGACGTCGTTTTCGAGACGACCCATGCCGAGATCGGCGCCGGGTCCCTCGTGAACGGGACCGCCGCCGGGCTGCTCGACCAGTCGGTGATCGTCACGGCGACCGACGCCGTGACGCTCCACGACGCGGCCGGAGGGCTCGGCATCAGCACCGGCGGCGACGGCGTCGGCGCGGGCCTGCTCGTCTCGGTCCTGACCGCCGACACGGCCGCGAAGATCGACGACGGCGTGACGGTGAAGGCCGGCGGCGACGTCGTCGTCCGGGCCTCCGAGGCCGAGGACTTGCTCGAAATTGCGGTGGCCGGCGCGATCGGCGACGGCGACGCGGTCGCGGTGACCGTCGCGGTCTTCGTCCCCCTGATCACCACCCAGGCCGGCCTCGGCGCGTCCGACCACGTGACCGCAGGAGGCAACGTGATCGTCGGAGCCGATCACGACTTCACCGCCTTCCTCGTGGGCGGGACGCTGGCCGTCGGCGGGGGATCGGCGAGCTTCGGCGCGGAGGTCGCGACGATCGTCCTGATCGATCAGACGGACGCCTCGATCGGCCACGACGCCTCGGTGGTCTCGCACGGCCGGACCCCCGCGATTGACGTCCCCACCGGGGCGGAGGACGCGAACGGCCAGGCCATCACCGAGCCGGTCGACGGCGTGGCCGTCACGGCGACGACTCGCCATCACGTCCAGACCTTCGCGATCGGCGGGGCCATCAGCGGAAGCGGCGCGGCCATCAGCGGGTCGGCGGCCGTGAACGTCGATCAGGACACGACGCTCGCCCACATCGACCACGGCGCGACCGTCCTGGCGGCCGACAACAAGCCCGGGACCGGCCCCTCGGTCGTCGTCCTGGCGTCGGACACGCTGGTCCAGGTGAGCGCCGGCGGGGCCCTGGCCGGCGGCGACAGCGAGGGCGTAGGCATCGGCGTGGACGTGGGGGTGATCGCGAAGCAAACGGAGGCCTCGATCGACGCCCTCGGCGTCGGTGCCGACTCGAACGTGATCGTCCGGGCGAACTCGTCGGAGGACTTCACGTCCGTGAGCGCCACCCTCGCCGCGGCCGGCGAGGCGGCGATCGGCGGGGCGGCCGGGGTCTACGTGGTGAACGACAGGACGCGGGCCTTCATCGGCTCGGCCGGCAACGACGGCCCGCACCTGGTCGAGGCCCGGGGGAACGTGATGGTCGCGGCCCGCGAGTCGCTCGGCCTGGTCATGCTCGCCGGCAGCATCACTGCCGCGCCGAGCGCCGCCGTGGGGGTCGGCGCCGGGGTCCCGATCATCAACAAGACGACCGAGGCGTTCATCGGCGAGGGGTCGACGGTCGTGGGCCTCGGCCTGGGCGGGACGATCGATGCCGACACCGGCGAGTTCGGCCAGGTCCTCGGGGCATACAGCCCGGTCTTCGGCGCCACCGGGCCGAGCAGCCAGAGCGGTCGGCCGATCTACGAGGACTCGAATCACAACAAGACGATGCTCCCGCAAAACGGGGCGGTGAACCACAGCGCCGACTCCGTCCCGCTCACGCAGGCGATGCGGGGGGTCGCCGTGACCGCCACCAACAAGGACAAGATCGACACGATCGGGGTGAACGCCGGGGCCTCCGGGTCGGTCGCGGTGAACGTGACCGGGGTAGTGAACATCCTCACGAACGTGACGACCGCCCACGTCGATGCCGGGGCGACGATCAACTCGAACAACCCGGGCGCGGCGGCCGACCAGTCGGTGAGGGTCGCCGCGGGGGACGCCTTCTCGCAGATGGCCGCGGCGGCGGGCCTGGCCGCCTCGGGATCGGTCGCCGTGACGGCCGCCGCCACGGTCCTGATCGCGAACGAGACCACCCTGGCCACCGTCGCCGACGGCGCCCACCTCTGGGCGAAGGGCGACATCAACGTCGAGGCCCACGCCTCCGAGGAGCTCCTGACCGTCGCCGCCACGCTCGCCGTCTCCGGGACCGCCAGCGTGGGCGGGGCGGTCTCCGTCGTGGTCCTGAACGACGTGACCCGCGCCTCCCTCGGCGACAAGGCGACGACCGACCCGGCCGGCGCCACCGCCGACGCCGGGGGGAACGTCGTGGTCGCCGCCTCCGACGACACCGACTCCCTGACCGTCGCCGGAGGGGTCTCCGTCGGCGGCGACGCCGGCGTCGGCGCGGCCGTCGCCGTCACGATCTTCAACAAGGACACCCGCGCGTTCGTCGGCGACCATGCGACGGTCAACGCCTCGGCGAGCTCCTCGCCGATCGACGGCGTCGTCGACGGCACGATCAAGGACGACGGCACCTTCGAGGCCCTCCCGGGCTTCCGGGGGCTGGCCGTCCAGGCGACATCCAGCGAGACCGTCCTCCAGGTCGGCGCCGAGGCCGCCGCCGGCTTCTACCTGGGACTGGGCGGGGGCGTCACGATCGAGCTGTTCAATTCCAACACGAACGCCTACATCGGCCGGGACGCCCACATCAACCCGGGCACCTCGGGGGCCTCGCAGGGCCAGTCCGTGAACGTGGCGGCGGCGAACCGCGTGAAGGATTTCTCGCTCGGCGGCGGGATCGGGGTCGGTGTCGTTGGGATTGGCGGGGGCGTGGATGTCGGCGTCCTCCGCAACAACACGTCGGGATTCATCGACGCCGGGACGGACGTGCACGCGAACGGGGACATCCACGTCTACGGCCTCTCCAGCGAGGACATCACCACCTTCGCCATCAGCGGGGCGGGCGGCCTGGGCGCGGTCTCGGGGTCGGTCTCGGTCTGGTCGATCGGCTCGGCCTTCCAGTCGAGCTACTCCGACGATGGGCAGTCGGCCGACGGCCTCGACTCCAGCAATCAGAGCCCGGGCCAGACGTCGTCGAACCTGAAGAACACGACGTCGCAGAGCATGGCGATGACCGGCAAGTTCACGTCGGCGACCGACTCATTCCTGGACCCGGCGAACAACCCCGCGCTGGCCCCGGCGAAGGGAGTGGGCACGGCCCATTCGATGAGCAACTCGTCGATCGCGAGCAACTCCGGGGGGGACGAGGCGGGCGAGGCGATCGGGGCGACCCTCTTCACCGCGGGCACGTCGGCCCAGGTCCGCGACGGCGCGTTCCTGAAGGCCGGGGGGGACGTCGGCGTCCACGCGATTGACCACCTGGTCGTCACGGCGAACGTCGGCAACATCTCCGGCGGCTTCGTCGCCGTGGGCGCCTCGGTCGCGATCGTGAACATCCACAGCCATGTCGAGGCGACGATCGGGAAGGACGTGGAGATCGACGCGCAGGGGGACGTCTCGGTCACCGGCCTTCTCGTGAAGGACCACGTCGGCTTCACGATCCTCGCCGGCTCCGTAGGCGTGGCGGCCCTCGGGGCGCAGGTGGTCCTGGTCCACGACGACAGCACCCAGGACGCCTCGATCGGCGAGGACTCGACGATCATCGACGCCGCGAGCGTCCTGGTCGACGCCGCCGCGAACCGGGACGTCGATGGCACGACGCTCGACGCCAAGATCGGCGGCCTGGCCGTCGGCGTGACCTACGTGGACATCTCTTTGACGGGCTCGACGGCCGCCTCGATCGGCGACGGCGTCCACATCGGCGGCGCGAACGGGCGGAGTCCGGTGGGGGACGTCTCGGTCCTGGCCGTCGGGATCAACACCGCGAAGGACGACGCCTTCGCCGTGACGGCCGGGGCGATCAGCGGGGCCGGGCAGCACGTCTCGGAGGGCATCACGCCGAGCGTCTCGGCGACCGTCGGGAGCGGGGTCGACATCGAAGTCGGCGGCTCGATCCTCGTCGACGCGGTCTCGTCCGGGGACGCATCGGCCCACCTGTTCAACGCGACCATCGGCGTGATCGCCGTGACCGTGATGACGTCCGACGTCACGGTCTCGCCGACGGTCGTGGCGGCGGTCGGCCCGGCCACCCTGCTCCAGGCCGGCGGCTCGATCGACGTGGCCGGCTCGCACGACTTCGGCCCGAACGGGGCGCTGACGTCCCTCGGGGCCCACGCGATGAGCCAGGCCCCGGGCGGCGGCGGGATCACCGGCACAGGCGTCGCCCCCCAGGCGATCGCCGACGCCACGGTCGTCGCCTCGGTCGCCGACGGGACGGCCCTCAAGGCCGGCGATCGGGTCTCGGTGACGTCCTCGCTCTCGAACAATGCCGACGCCCAGAGCGATTCGGCGTCGCTCGGGGCCCTGGGCGTGGGCGTGAGCCTCGCCACCGCCGAGGCCGACGGCTCCTCGACCGCCCGGCTCGATGGCGACGTCCTCCAGGCGGGCGACGTCCGGGTCGTGTCGCTCGGGTCGAACCACGCGGACGCCGAGGCCACCGCCGTGGGGGCCTCCGGGGTGATGTCGGCCGAGGGGGCGTCCGCCTCCGCCGACGCCTCGCCCGTCCTCCTGGCGAGGATCGGCGGCGGGCCCGGCGGATCGATCGTCCACGCGGGAGGGGACGTCCAGGTCTCGTCCGCGTCCGCGTCCCACGCCTCGGCGGTCGGGCATTCCGTCGCCATCGGCGGCCTGTTCTCGCTGGGCCTGGTCGCCAGCGACGCGAAGGTCGATCCGAAGGTCTCCGCCACGGTCGGCGGGGGATCCACGATCACCACGCCGGGCGGCTCGATCGACGTCTCGGCGTCGCACGACTCGGGCCCGGGGCCCTGGCCAGGGCGTCCGCCCCGGGGGGCGGCCTGGCGGGCTTCAACGGGGCCTCCCCCACGGCCGACGCCTCGGCGATCGTCACGGCGAGCGTGGCCGAGGGGGCGACCCTGGACGCCGGCGGGGACGTCGCGATCACCGCCACTTCAAATAACGAGGCGACCACCGTGGCCTCGTCGTTCACCATCGGGATCGTCTCCTCGTTCGGCACGTCGGTGGCCACCGCCACGGCGGACGGGCAGACCTCGGCCCTCCTCGACGGCGACGTGACCGGGGGCCTGGACCTGGCCGTCCTCGCCTCGGGGACGAACGTCGCGGGGACGAACGCCGAGGCCGTCGGCGGCGGGCTCGTCGCGGGCAACGGGGCGATCAGCACCGCGACGGCGGCCCCCGTGAACCTCGCGAGGATCGGCGACGACTCGGCCCCGTCCCATGTCTCCGTCCTGGTCGACGTGACCCTCGGGGCCTCGTCGATCGCGACCGCCGAGAGCCACGGGGTGGCCGTGACCGGCGCCCTGGCGATCGGGATCGGCGTGGTCCTGTCGACCGCGACGACCACGCCCACGACCACGTCCTCCGTCGGGGCGTTCTCCTCCATCGACGCGATGCGAGGCTCGATCGACGTCTTCGCCCATCACAACATCGACGATCGCCCCGGGGCCGTGGCCACGGCGCAGGCCCCCGGGTTCAGCGGGGCGGCCTCGGCGAACGGGGCGGTCCCGACGGCGACCAGCACGGCGACCACCCGCTCCCTCGTGGCCCATCGCTCGAAGCTCTCGGCCGGGCGGGACGTCACGATCGACTCGGTCGCCACCGGGGGCGCCTCGTCCACGGCCGACGCCCTCTCGGGCGCGTTCGGTGTGGCCTTCGGCGCCTCGATCGTCCACGCCACCTCCAACGGGACGACCCGGACGATCATGGACGGCCTGATCACCGATGCGCAGGACGTCACGATCGGCGCCGAGGCCACCGATGCCGTCGTCGCCGACGGCGCCTCGGCTTCGTTCGGGGTGCTCGCCGGGCTCTCGGGCGTCCTGGTCGACGCGACCCTCCTACCGACGACGGTCGCCCGTGTGGGCGATTCCTCCGCGTCGGGGGCGATCGTCGCCGAGAAGGACGTCCTGGTCCGGGCGACTGCGCTCGACACCTCGAAGGCGACGGCCCACGCCGAGGCCGGCGGGGCGCTCGGGTTCGGGCTGGCCTCGGCCACCGCGACGGCCTCGCCCGAGGTGGGCGCGGTCCTCGGCGATGGCTCCTCGATCGGCACCCTCGGCTCGATCACCATCGTCGCGGACCTGGATCTCCCCCACGTCGGCGAGACCGCAGGGGCCTCCGCCCAGTCGCCCGGCGCCGGCCTGGTCTCAGGCGACGGCGCCCTGGCCGATGCCGAGGCAAAGCCGCACGTGTACGCCCTGGCCGACACGCTCTCGACCCTGACCGCGGGGTCGGAGGTCAGCGTGATCGGGAGGTCGAGGACGCTCAGCGACGCCTCCACCGACGCCGTCTCGTTCGGCCTCGCCGCGATCGGGGCGGCCGTGGCCTCCGCCGAATCGAGCGCCCAGACCTCGGCCTCCGCGCTGGGGAAGACCGTGGATGGCGGGTCCCTGCTCGTCTCCTCGGCGGGACGGGACGTCTCCTCCTCGACCGCCCAGGCCACGACCGGCGGGTTCCTGCTCTCGCTCGACGGGGCGGCGGCGAAGGCGATCGTGAACCCGTCCTCGACGGCGACCCTGGGCGCCGACGACGGGTCCTCGACGGCCATTCTGAACGGTCCCGCCTCCGTGACGGCCCACGAGACGGCCTCCGCCGACGCGAAGGGCGGCAGCTCCTCGCTGGGCGGGTTTGCGGCCGTGGGCCTGGTCTCGACCCATGCGGACGTGACCCCGACGATCGACGCCGGGCTCGGCTCGGGGACGACCTTGAAGACCACGGGGGGCGACGTCGTCGTCTCCGCGACCTTCGACGACGGGGCCGGCGGGTCGACCGCTTCGGCCGACGGGACGACGCTCAGCGGGGGGATCAGCGCGATCAGCACGGCCGCCGAGGCGACGGTCGCCCCGGTCGTGACGGCCCACGGCGGTCCCGGGGCGACGGTGAACGCGGGAGGGGCCGTCACGTTCCTGGCGGACTCGAAGGAGGACGCCTCCGCCAGGTCCGGCGAGCTGGCCGGCTCGCTCTTCCTGGCCGTCGGCGGCTCGGGCGCCACGACGACCCTGGGCGGATCGACGAAGGCGAGCGCCGACGGACTGGCCGAGCTGCTCGCCGCGGGCCCCCTGGAGGTCCGGGCGAATGACGCCGGGTCCGCGAACAGCCATGCGACGGCCCTCGGCGGCGGGCTATTCGTCGGCGCCTCGGGGGCCTCCGCCTCCGCCACCACCAACCGCCAGGTCGGGGCCGTCCTCGGGGCGTTCCTGGTCCTCGCCGACTCGGTGGGCATCGATGCGTCGGCCGACGACAGGGCCATGACTCTGGCCGACGGAGTGGCCGTTGGCGGCCTCGGCGCGGTCGGGACGTCCGCCGCCACCTCGATCGCGAACACGACCGTCCTAGCCTCGCTCGATGACGACACCTCGATCGACACCCCCGGCGTCCTCCTCGTCGACGCGACCGGCGCGAACGAGGCGGACGGCACCGCCAACACCAGCGCGGGCGGGTCCGTCGGCGTCGACGCGACCCACGTCGCCCTGATCGGGACGATCGACGTCCGCGCCAACCTCGGCAAGGGAAGCTTCGTCCACGCCCTGGAGATCGGCGTGGCGGCGGACTCGACCAACGACGCGAACGGGTTCGCCGACGGCCAGGCCGGCGGGCTCGTCGGGGCGGGATCGCAGAAGACATTCGCCGACCTCTACGACACCACGGTGGCCGACGTGGGCGACGCGACGAAGGCCGACCCGACCTTCCTTCAGGGCACCTTCGGGATCGCGATCACGGCCCACGGCAAGAGCGACGGGATCGCCGACACCGTCGGCGGCAACGGCGGGCTCCTCGGGTCGGGCGGCGGGGCGCAGGGCGAGTTCCTGATCCACTCGCCGACGGTCACGGCCCGGGTCGGGGACGAGGCCCACCTCGTCACCCTGGGCGACCTGACCATGACGGCCTCCGACGACCTCACCCCCTACGCCCACACCGACCAGCACGGCGCGGGAGGGATCTCGACCCAGGAGGCCTCCTCCGACGCCGAGGTCCTCGGCGAGGCCCTGCTCGTCGAGATCGGCCGGGACGTGGAGGCGGACGTCCAGTCGCTCTTCGCCCAGGCCCGGCAGGCGGACGTGGACGTGATCGCCTATGCGATCTCCGACGTCCCGGTCGCGGCCGCCGGGTTCAGCCATGCGTACGCGACGGCCAATGCCTACACCTCGTCCACCGTCCACATCGCGGCCGGGGTGACGATCGACGCCACGTCCGGCGTGATCCTCGACGCCTCGGGACCCAACAACACCTTCACCAGCGCGTATGCCGAGGCCGACGTGGTCGGCATCCCGATCCCCGTGGCCTCGGCGGAGGCCACGAGCGAGAAGCACAGCACGGACTGCGTGATCGTCGATGCCTCGGCCACGATCACCACCCCGACGCTCGACATCAACGCCGGGGCCAGCCCGCCGCTCGGCCCGGATGACGGCTATTCCAAGGGGACCCACACGAACGTCGATGGCGTGAAGAGCGACGGGACGACCGGGCCGGGCTCGCAGACGAATTTCGCCTGCGTGGACCTGAACGCCGACCTCTTCTTCGACCCCGCCTCGTCCCACACCCTCCTGCTCGGGTCGCAGGGCCTGATCGCCGACTCCACCGGCCTCCTGATCGAGGACGGGGACGGCCTGAAGTCCATCGGGGACACGCTCACCGGCCCGTTCACCGTCCACACGCAGAAGAGCAAGAAGTCCGGCGGGACGCTGAAGGTCCACGCCACCGACGGCCAGACGATGGGGCATTCGACGATCCACTACAACCCGTTCGGCAGCCTGGAGCTGCTCAACGGCACCTTCTTCCCGATGACCATCACCGGCCTGGACACCTTCGATAACACGCCGACCGACATCGTCCACGAGGGCGACCCCTCGATGCTGGATTGGACTTACGACCTCGTCTCCCGGCCCGCACCCACCACGGTGACCATCGACAGCTTCGACCCGGGGAACATCATCCTCGCCGGGCCGATCGTGGCCCCGACGGCCGACGTCTCGATCTCGGTGGGCCACGGGGACCTCGTCGTCTCCCCGCCCGCGACCTCGGGCGCGCCGGACCCGACGATCCTGGCCAGGTCGCTCTCGATCGACGTCCCGTCCGGGGCGATCGGCGACGCCACCCGTCGCCTGGGCGTCGAGTTCGCCGCCGACGCGAGCGGCACCTCGGGCTTCGGCCACGTCTCCGCGGATCGCGGGGCTTTCCTCAACACGACGTTCGGCGCGGTCGCCGGTCCGGCGGACTTCTCGATCGGCGACATCCACTCGGCCTCGGGTCCGGTGGACGTGGCGATCGGCGACGGCGAGGCCGGCACCGCTCTCACCCCGACGGATGCGAGGTGGCATGTCGGAGCGATCGACTCCGGCACGTCCGACGTCACGCTCCGATTCGGCCAGGACCGGAGCCTGGAGAACGACGTGATCCTGGAAGGAGCGATCCGGGCCCCCCTGGGCCATGTGACGGTCCAGACGGCGAACGGCGAGATCACGTCGTCGGGTCCCGGCCAGGTGATCGGCGCCCTCGGGATCGCCCTGGACGGGTCGGCCATCGGGACCCACGAGTCGCCGATCCTGATCGACATGACCCCTCCCGCGACCGACCCGACCGGCGGCCCGGCGCCCTCCGGGGTCCTCGACGGCCTCGCGGGGGACCGAGGCGGGTTCTTCGCCCGATCGATCGGCGGGCCGATCCGGGTCGGCGACATCCAGGCCCCCCGCGCCGGGGACGTCGAGCTGACGAGCACCGACACCCCGGAGCCGGGCGACGACATCACGCTGGCCACGAGCCTGGGCCGGATCTCCGCCCCCCACGGGAACGTCGTCCTCGACGCCGGGGATGATTTCTTCCTCGCCGACGGCGACTCGATCCAGGCGCTGGGCGACGTGACCATCCGGGGCGACGTCGGCGATGCCGACCCCGGAGTCGGCTCGATCATGGAGATCGACGGCGACATCGCCGGCGCCACGCTCCTGGTCTTCGGGGGGGCGGACGGCGATTCCGTGGCCCTCCGGAAGCTCGCGGCCGGCCTCTCCGCGACGATCGCGACCGGCGAGGGGGACGACTCGATCTTCGTCGGGTCGATGGCCACGGCCACGCCCGACGCCCCGGGCCGTCCGGTGTCCGTGAAGAACGGCGGCGACCTCCAGAGCATCCTCGGGTCGCTGACGGTCGACGCCGGGCCCGCCACGTGGGCCGCGGGCGGACACGATCGCCTGGTCCTGGAGGCCGACGGCGACCGCCAGGGCAGACAGGTCTCGATCGACGGCCGGACGGTCGCCGGGCTGACCGGCGGACGCCTCCCCGATCGGGGCGGGCCGGGCTACGGCTTCAACCCGATCACTTATCTGAATATCGAGGCCCTGGATATCCTGCTGGGAAAGGGCGATGATACGATTGACCTGACGGCGATCGACCCCGAGACGGCGACCACGATCGACGGCGGCGATGGCGACGACCTGTTCCGGGTCGGAGCCATCGGCTCGACCGATGCGACGGTGCCCTCTCCGGTCCTCCTGGGCGGTCCGGGCTCGAACACGATCCAGGGGCCCGACTCGAACAACGCCTGGAGGATCATCGGGGTCGATGGCGGTGTGGTCGCCGGCCCGAACGCCTTCTCCTTCGGCTCGATCGGGAGCCTGAAGGGCGGCCGGCTCGACGACGTCTTCGCCTTCGACGACGGGGCGACGCTGGACGGCTCGATCGACGGCGGGGCCGGCACCAACGCCCTGGACTATTCCCTGTACACGACCCCGGTCGAGGTCGACCTGGCGGCCGGGACGGCGACCGGCGTCGCCGGCGGGGTGGCGAACATCACGTCGGTGGTCTACCCGAAGAAGAAATGAACATCCCCCGGATGCCGTCGGGTTGGCCCGACGGCATCCGGGACGAGCAGCGTCCCCCGTGCCCAGACCCGGCTCCTCGCCCATCCAGGAAGGGAAATCTCATGCCTCTGGCAATCGACCGACGGCCCGTGCGCCTCGCCCTCCTCGCCATCGCAGCGACCCTCGGCGGGGCGGCGAGGGCCGACACGATCGACGTGGCGGTGCTCTACGCGGACGTCGACTTCCCCGCGGGGAATAACTCGGTGGAGGGCCTCCAGGCGAAACTCCTGGCCACCGGCCTCTTCGGCAATGTCGACCTGATCTCGGTCAGCGACCCGGGCAGCACGCCCTCGCTCGCGACCCTGAATCACTACGCCTCGGTCCTCTCCTACACGAACTACCCGCTCGACGACCCGACGGCGCTGGGCGACGTCCTGGCCGATTACGCCGATGGGGGCCGGGGGGTCGTCCTGGCGGCCTACGGCCTGGGGGACGCCTCGGTCCCGTTCGGGTCCACCGGGTTCGCGGGCCGGATCACGACGCCCGGCTACTCCCCTCTGGTCGTCTCGGGGGACCTCTCGGACCTCGACGGCGCCCTGACGGCCCTGGTCCCGGGCGACCCGGTCTTCGCCGGGGTCGATCTGGCGGGGCTGACGTACTACCACGACGCCTCGTTCGGCATGCCCGCGCTCGACGCCGGGGCGACCCTCCTCGCGACCGACGGTTCCGGCGTGAACCTACTCGCCCGGAGCGCCAGCGGCCGGGTGATCGGGCTGAACCTGTTCCCCGGCACCGACCCGGCCGGGAACAACGACGCCTTCTATGCCCTCCTGGGCAACACCCTGAAGGACGTGGCGCCGGTCCAGGCCGTGCCCGAGCCGGCGTCCCTCACTCTGATCGGCCTGGGCGCCGCAGGCCTACTCGCCCGTGCCCCGATCCGCCGGCGGCGGCCTGTCTGAAGCCAAGGAGGTCCCCCCGGGCCGGTTCGGTGCGGGGTGTCCCCGGCCGAGAAGAGGGACGCCCCCGGAAATCATGAGACCCCGTTCTCCGCCTGGGGTTCCTCCGAAGGATTTCAAGGGCCCGCGTCCCCTGGGGACGCGAGCCCTTTCCTGTTGGCGGCGTGCGGCCTGGGGCCGGGCGGGATCGGGTTTTACAGCCCCTCCGGTTCACGAGACCCAACCAACGCGGTGCGGCCGACCGCCACCGCCCCCGTCCTCCTCCCCGTCCCGACCGGTCCGGGCCGGGAAAGGGGGATGGAGGACGGCCGGAGGCCGCGCCGTGCTGGCGGATCTCAGGCGCCCGAGGGGACCGTCCAACTGCATCGATTTTCATAAATTTAATATGAAATAAAATTTTAACTATGCTTGCAAGCATTACATGATCTTGATCCGATCGTGAATCTCCCGGGAGTGACGTAACCGGGCGTCCCCCCAAGGATCGAGCCGCCGGGCCGTCGCCAGGGCCCCGCCCAGTCCGATGCCCGGCTCCCGTCCGAGGAGGTCGGAGCGGTTTCGGAGCACGTCGCCGAGGGCCGCGGCATCCGCCAGACCGGCCGGCTCCACCGGCTCGCCCTTAATATCGTCAACAGGTACGGCCGGATCGCAGGCGGGCACGCCCGAGCCACCCTTGACGAACTCGCGGCGCCTCCCCCCGACGACCGAGGTCCACTCCGATGAGGAGCGAACCCTAGTCGCCAAGAAGAAGGAGGCTGACTGCGACCGCACCGACCCGGCCGACGACCACAAGGGAGATAACTGGGACCACGTCGGCTCGGGCACGGAGCACAAGCTGGTCGTCGCCGTCGTGCCGGGGGCGAGGGCCGTCGAGGACCTCGTCGCCGACTTCCGCCACCGGACCGGGGGCCGGGTCAGGGGCCCGATGACCAGCGACGACCATCCGCCCAAAAGACGGCGGCCCTCCGCGCCGACAGCGAGACGGTCACGCCGCCCCGAACCGGGGGCCGGTGTGGCCCAAGGCCCCGTACCAGGCCGTGCCGTCGGGCCTGACGTTACGCGACGGTGGCCGAGCGGCGTGAGAAGGGCCAGGTGGTCGAGGCCGGCACGCCGGAGGTCTTCGGGACCGTGGCGGCGGTGCTCCTGGCCTTGGGGGTGTCGATGGTGAGCCGGGCGGTCGTCGCGGCGGTCGTGGAGCGGGAGGACGGGACGGCCCGGCACCGCGACGCGTAAGGCCGGAGGGCCTCTCGGTTCTCGAAGGGCTGGCGCCATCACCAGGCGGTCACCTAAGAAACTATCTCAGAACCCAAGGCCATTCGGCTTCGTAACTTGAGGTGTAGAGGTCACCTCAGGAGAAGCAGCCGTGGGACGGACGAAGCGTCAGATCAAGCCTCTGGAGACCATCTGGGAGGTCCCCGACCGCCTCTGGCGGAGGATCGAGCCGATCCTCCTGGAGGACGCCCCTCCGCCGCCCAAGGAGCACGGCGGCCGGCCCCGCATCGACTTCCGGGCCGCCTTCAACGGGATCATCTTCCGCCTCCGCAGCGGATGCCAGTGGAACCGGTTGCCCAAAGAGTTCGGCGACGACAGCTCGGTGCACCGATGGTTCCAGCGGTGGTGCAGGAACGGCGTCTTCGAGAAGGTGTGGGCCGTGCTGGTCGGGGAGTGTGAGGAGCTCGGGGCGGTCCAGTGGAAGTGGCAGGCGGCCGACGGGATGCTGGGCAAGGCCCGGTTCGGGGGGGGAAAAGACGGGCAAGAACCCCACCGATCGGGGCAAGAAGGGGACCAAGAAGAGCGTGCTGGTCGATCAGGACGGCGGCCCGCTGGGGGCGACGATCGCCGGGGCCAACGTCCCCGATTGCAAGCTGCTGGATGAGACGATCGAGGCCGTGGTGGTCGATCGGCCCGATCCCGAAAAGGTCGAGCAGAACCTCTGCCTGGACGCCGGGTACGACAACCCGAGTGGGCGTGCGGCGGTCGAGAAGCATGGCTACGTCGGCCACATCCGCCCGGTGTACGAGGACCGGCGGCCGAAGAGGAGGCGGGGTCGTCGCAAGGCCCGCCGCTGGGTCGTCGAGCGGACGCTGTCCTGGCTGTCGAGGTGCCGGGCGTTGTTGGTCCGCTACGACAAGCATGCGGAGAACTACCTGGGCCTGCTCCAGTTGGCCTGTGGCCTGCTCTGGTATCGCAGGCTTCACAGACTCAAGGCTGCATGACGGTTCTGAGATAATTTCTAAGTTCGCACGACTCCCGCCACGCCTTGCGAATCTCGGAACCGGCCTTTTCTAGCACAGCCTCAGTTAGTGGTGTTTTCCCACTTCACGAGGTCTTCGATGATTTTGAACAGCCGGGCGAGATTCTTGGTCCAGTGACCCTTCGCATGAATGTTGGGCTCGACGCCGGAGTTCTGACAGCGCCACAGATCCTCGGGATCGTGGACGAGTTGGGCGAAGATGACAGCCCTAGCCGTAGCCACCGGAGGTTGCGCCCACCATTTATGAAAAGAGGTCGGATATCCTCCTGGTGCTTTTCGCTTCCTGCGAGCGCATTCTTCGTTTATGGAGTCGAGGGGCAGGGCGACCTCGATGAGCTTCTTGGGGGAGATCACGCCGTCGGTCATGCTGTGTCCCCCGCCCGCTGGCGCAGGTCGGCGATCGAGTAGTTCACGCTGGCCGCGCCCGAGTCGGGCTCGCGCCCGAACGGGTTCCGAAGGTAGTGCGGGCCGTCGGTCGAGTCGTCGGGCCCCACGAAGACGACGGCGAGGACGAACTTGTCCCCCTGGTTGATGACCGCGTAGAGGCTCTCGTTGCGGGTGACCGTGACCGTGGTCGCTCCCCTCACCCGGCCCTTGACCTCGATGTGCCGGGCGTCCGGCTGGACCCCTCCGGCGGCCGGCGGGTACGACGAGAGGTCCCAACCGCATTTGTCGGCCGAGACGTCGACGACGCGGTGCCCCCTGGCCTGCTCGGCCCGGACGACGGCCCGCATGACGAGGGCCTCGATCCGCTTGCGGGCCTCGGCGTCGGCGGCCGACAGGGCGGGTCCCTCCCCGCGGAGCTCGCGGAGCCGCCCGGCCGGCACCACCAGCGCCCCGCCGACCACCGCCGGCGTGCCGTTCTGGACGTGCCTCATCGCCCCCAGCTCCTTCCTGCGGGCGTCGAGCCGGGCCTGGAGGTCGTTGAGCGTGCGACCGGCGTTGTCGAGGTTCAGCTGCACGTCCTTGCCGGCCTTCGTGTCCTCGCCGAGCCGGACCCAGCGGTCGGACCAGAAGTTGATCTCCTTGGTCAGCCGGTCGTGGACGGCGGCGAGCGTCTTCTCGACGTGCTCGACCCGGCGCCCGGAGACCTCCCGGAAGTGGTCCGGGACGAGCTTCGCGGCGGCCAGGGCGACCGCCTCCCGCTCCAGGTCGGCGCCGATCCACGGGGCGTCGAGCAGGTCGGCCACCAGGGGCCGGCCGGCGGCCGGGAGCGGCTCCAGGTCGAGGTGGGGCGCCCGGCCGGCGAACGAGGTCGAGCCGTCGGGCTCCACGCGGACGAACTGCATCCGCCGGGACAAAACGGTGTCGTCGCCGGACCGGACCTCGTGGGTGAGCAGGAGAAGGAGCCAGGGGCGGCCCGAGTCGTCGGCCGGGTCGACGAGGACCGCGCCCCGGCGGAGGAGGTTGGCGTTGGCCTCCAGAATCGTGTCGGTCACGGCCATCATCAGGGGATGGCCGGGGTGGATGAGCACGGCGCGGGCCGCCCCAGGGCGGTCGGGCGGCTGGAGGGCGTCCTTGGTGAAGGCGACCCGCTCGTATCGCCGGAGGACCGGCTCTTGCTCGCGGCGGTTGCGGCCGGTGAGTCGGCGGTCGCGTTCGCGGATCGCCGCCGGGACGTGGGTGACCTCGTACCGCTCGGCCTCGCGCCGCTGTGCCGAGCCGCCGAGGCTTTCGAACGCCCTGAGGAAGAACGAGCGGACGAAGTAGGGCTGCAAGCGGCGGGCCTCGGCCCGCTCCATCTCCTCCTTCACGCGGAACAGGCGGTCGCCGCTCATCGTCTCCTGGGCCAGGGCGTTGCGGTTCAGCAGGGCCCGCAGGTGGTCGTGGTCGAAGGCATGGTCGATCCGGGTCGTCAGGCGGGCGCGGACCTCGGGGCGGTCGCCGTAGCGGATCGCCTCCAGGCGTATCTCCTTGAGGCTCCGGCTCTCGAAGACGTCGCCCAGGACGTTGAAGACGCGGCCCTTGAAGGCCTCGCACTCGACCTGGATCTTCTCCAGGAGGCGGTGGAAGACCTCGCCCCCGCGGGTCTCCTTGGCCACGAGATTCCAGAGGTGTCAGACCTCGGTCTGGCCGATCCGGTGGATCCGCCCGAATGGCTGCTCCAGCCGGTTGGGGTTCCTGGGGAGGTCGTAGTTGACCATCAGGTGGGCACACTGGAGGTTCACGCCCTCGCCGGCGGCGTCGGTGGCGACGAGGACCTTGACGCCCGGGTCGGAGCGGAACAGCGCCTGGGCCCGCTTTCGCTCGTCGGCCTGGGTGCCGCCGTGGATGGCGACGATGGCCTCCTCGGAGCCGAGGACGCCGGGGATCTTGGCCCGGAGGTAGTTGAGCGTATCGCGGTGCTCGGTGAAGAGGATGAGCTTCCGGCGGAGGCCGGCCTCGTCGCGCCTCTCCGGGTCGTCCTGGAGGAGCCTGGACAGCTCCTCCCACTTGCGGTCCTGGCCCGAGGCGACGACGAGCCGGGCCTGCTGCTCCAGCCCCTGGAGGAGGCCGATCTCGGACTCCAGCTCGGAGATCGTCCGTGCCGCCGTGGCCCGGTCCACCAGGCCCTCTTCCAGGGCCTCCTGCTCGCCCGCGTTCAGGTCGTCGTCGTCCTCGGGGACGTCGTCGAGGACCTCGGCCAGGGCCCGGCCCCCCGGTCGCCGAGCCTCTCCTCGCGGAGCCTGTGCGAGAGCCGCTCGCGGCGGCGGCGGAGCGACTGGTAGATGTGGAGGCCAGCCGACGCTGGAGCGTGGTCAGGGCGAAGCCGACCCAACCGCGGCGCCGGCCGTCGAGCGCGTCGGCCTTGCCCATCTCGGTCCGGACGTAGTTCGTCACCGCCTCGTAAAGAGCGGCCTCGGCGTCCGAGAGGACGTAGTTGACGGTGTAGGCGCGGCGCTCGGGGAAAAGCGGGGTGCCGTCGAACTTGACCAGCTCCTCCTTCACCATCCGCCGCATGAGGTCGGAGGCGTCGACCTTGTGGACGCCGTCGCGGAACTTGCCGAAGAAGCGGTCGGAGTCCAGGAGCGAGAGGAAGAGCCGGAAGTCCTCCTCCTTGCCGTGGTGGGCGTGGCGGTCATCAGAAGGAGGTGGCGGGTGTCCCGGCCGAGCCGCTCGGCGAAGCGATACCGGCCGGTCGTCTCCAGCTTCAAGCCGTAGAAGTGGGCCGCGAGCTTGTGGGCCTCGTCGAAGACGACGAGGTCCCACCCGGCGGCGCAGAGCTTCGCCTGGAGGTCCTCGTTGCGGGCCATGTGGTCGAGCCGGACGATGAGCTGGCGGTGGTCCTCGAACGGGTTGCCGCCTGGGGAGGCCTGCTCCGGGCCCGGGGAATAGCCGCGGAACTCCAGCCCGAACTTCTCGAACAGCTCGTCCCGCCACTGCTCGACCAGGCCGCCCGGGGCCACGATCAGGACGCGTCGGGCGTCGGCCCGCAGGACGAGCTCGCGGATGTAGCGCCCGACCATGATCGTCTTGCCGGCGCCGGGGTCGTCGGCCAGGACGTAGCGGAGGGGCTGGCGGGGGAGCATGGACTCGTAGACGGCCGTGATCTGGTAGGGCAGCGGCTCGACGTTCGAGGTATGGACGGCCATCATCGGGTCGAAGAGGAAGGCCAGGTCGATCCGCCTGGCCTCGCACGTGAGCTGGAACGCGGCGCCGTCGCCGTCGAAAGACCACGGGCGCCCCTCGGTCGCCAGGGCGAGCGAGGCCTCGTCGGCCGGGACGAGCATGCGGCCCTTCACGGGCACGTCGGGCGTCGAGTAGATGACCCGGACGGCCTCGGGGCCGATCGGCAGGACGGCGACGAGCGTGGCGACCACGTCGGGTTCCAGCCTGACGACCGACTGGCCCGGCTTCAGATCGGCGAGTGCAAGCATGATCGATCCCGGGCCCGAGCCGCCGGAAGGGCGTCGCGCCCCCGGGTCCCCCGTCGACGGCGCGAGGGGCGGCGTTCGGATCGGGGGATGCTTCGCACACTGGGGACGGCCCGGACAGATCCGACGCCCCCCTCGGGGCCCGATCATCACGGACTCTCCGGCCGGTCGCCCGTCCGCGACCCGGGCCAACGCGGGGGTACTACGCGGGTACTATCGATCGGCCCGCGGTAACGAAAAAGACCGAGAGGGGACGATCGCGGATGAGAGGTATTGGAGCGCCGGCCCGTTCGTGATAAAGTCCGAGTGCCCAAGGACATCCAGGCATCTCGTCGGGCGGTGCTGGCACGCTTCGGGTCCGTGAAGTCGGAGGTTCAAATTCTCTCGCTCCGACTATTTCTCTCACATCCTTGTTTTGTGGCTCGTTTTGGGTCTTACCTGCTTAAGGATCGCCAATTTGATAACTTCCCGATTCGCCGTCCGCATCGTATAACCGTAGCCAGGACAATCATGACCTCGCACCGGACGCCCGGCTATGACCTACAGCCCCGAGATCGAGCATTCCATGCGGATGTTCCATACCTCACTCTCGGAGAAGGATCGCAGGCGATATGCGGCGATCGAGGCCGCCAAGCTTGGGCATGGGGGAACGGAGTATATTTCCAACCTCTTGGGCTGCGACCCAAAGACGATCCGCCAGGGCAAAGAAGACCTGGCTCGACTCCCCGACGGGCTCGACGACCGGATCCGTAAAAAAGGGGCGGGCCGAAGCCGTGCATAGGCAACATCCCGCTGCTGGAGGAGAACTTCCTCCGGGTACTCCAGGATCACACGGCGGGCGACCCCATGCGGCGGGAAGTCCGGTGGACCGACTTGACCTATGAACAAATCGCCGGCCACTTGGCCGAGGCCGGCACGCCGGTCAGCGTGCCGGTGGTCAAGCAACTGCTCAAGAAGCACGGCTACGTGACCCGCAAGGCCCAGAAAGCCAAGGCGATGGGCGGGCACCCCGATCGCAACCAGCAGTTCGAGAACATCGCCCGGCTGAAGCGGGAATATCTCGGGTCGGGCAATCCCGTCGTGAGCATGGACACCAAGAAGAAGGAGCTGATCGGCGACTTCTACCGTGCCGGGCACCTCCTGACACGGGAGATCATCAAGGTGTTCGACCATGACTTCCCCAGCTTCGCCGCGGGCGTGGTCATCCCGCACGGGTTGTACGACGTGAAACACAACGACGGTCATGTGAACCTGGGGACCAGCCACGACACCGGCGAGTTCGCCTGCGAGAGCATCGAGCGATGGTGGCGGGGGAAGGGTCAGGCCCTCTACCCTGGTGCGACCTCGATCCTCCTGCTGTGCGACGGCGGCGGCAGCAACAGCGCCAGCCAATACCTCTTCAAGGAGGACCTGCAGAAGCTGGTGGATCGCCTGGGGATCGAGATCCGAGTGGCCCACTACCCGCCCTACTGCTCGAAGTACAACCCGATCGAGCATCGACTGTTCCCGCACCTGAGCCGAGCGTGCCAGGGTGTGATCTTCGAGAGCGTGGAGTTGGTGAAGGAGTTGATGGAGAAGGCGAGTACGAGCACGGGGTTGCGGGTGACGGTGGACATCCTGGACAAGATCTACCAGACGGGGCGGAAGTATGCGGAGGGATTCAAGCAGAACATGAAGATCGAGTTCGACGAGATCCTGCCGAAGTGGAATTACAGGGCCGTCCCGAGCGGGGCATGAGCTCGGGAAGTTACCAAATCGACGATCCTAAATCGCAAAGTTGAATTCTTGGTATGATAGCCCAACTCGTCACAAGGTCTTTCGCCGTAATAAGTTGAAGAATTCAAACCCTGTCGCCCGCTTCGGTCAGGCGAACCGGGCCGGAATTTTTTCTGGACGGTTTGTCGAATTTCGGCCCGGCCGTTCGACTCGATAGTGAACGCTGGGAGCTCGGCCCGCCCGAAGACCGTTGCGGGTGAAGTCATGCCGCGGTGTTTGGTTGGTGAAGGCGGCATCATGAGCCACCGTGCGGGAAACCTCTGCGGAGGTCTCGGGGAATGGGAAAGCTCGTCTTCGGAATGATGCAGTCCCTCGACGGCTACGTCGCCGGCGTCGCGGGCGGGCCTGGATCGGACGGCTACGTCGCTGGCCTCGCGAGCGGCCTGGAATTGCCGCCGCCCGGTGTTTTGCTCCATCGTCATTTCAACGATCACGTCCGTGGGCTGGCCGGCAGTTTGAGCGGTCGTCGTATGTACGATGTGATGCGTTACTGGGACGAGGATCAGCCGGACTGGGACGCGGACGAACACGACTTCGCGGCGTTGTGGCGGGCACTGCCGAAATGGGTCGTTTCCCGATCGCTGAAGTCGGTTGGCCCGAATGCGACGCTCGTGGCCGGCGACCTCGAGGCGTTCGTGCGCCGGCTGAAGGCGGAAATCGAGGGCGAAATCGACGTCGCCGGGCCCGAACTCGCGGGGTGCCTCACCGACCTCGGTCTGATCGACGAGTATCGGCTCTACTTCCGCCCGTTTGTGCTCGGCCGAGGCAAGCCGTATTTCGCCGGTGCCAGGCCGCCTCTCCGTCTGATCGCCGCGGAACCCGTCGGCGAGGATGCGGTCAGGCTGACATACGTCCCTACTTGATCACTTTCTCCCGCCGGCCCAGTGCGCTCGGCCTCGCCGCCAATCGGGTGATCCACCTCGACGGTTCTGGAAGAATTGCTCGAACCCTCCGTTTGGTACAGTGATCGCCGCCAGGGACCATTCAGGTCGATTGGCTGTTTTCGAGTTGCCGCCACGGCCATGATCCCCGGATGCGAGTGCCAGCGACAACAAGAGCCGTCTTGTCGTCCTGGATTTCTCTAAAACCCGCCAGATCCTGGACTTAGGATACCTGCCCGCGTCGGGCGGAGCGTTCCAGAACCGCTCGCAATCCCGCTAGGGCGGTTCTCGGTCGCATTGCGAACGACGGTTTTCGTAGGGCAGGCCTCGGCCTGCCGAGACCCGCGCAGACGGCAGGCCGAGGCCTGCCCTACGGGGACGCAATCTAATCGAGAATCGCTCTATTTACCGGGTAGGGGCGACCGGGGACGGGGTGATTGCCCGCGGGTCGCACCGCTCGCGTCGGGGCCCGGGCAAGCCGCCGGACCTCGTTCGCCTCGGCAGGGGCGACCGTGGGACTCGGTGAGCGGCGAGTGGCCCGTTGGGTCCAGGATCTCCCGATCGGCCTCCGTTGCGCCGTGCCTTCGCGGAGAGGCCGCCCCGGGCTGCGTCGGCGTGGCCTGGCCGAGCCTTCTCGCGGGGGCGGGGATCGCCTTGCGACATCGACTCGGCTCGTGTAACGTGGGTTGCCGCAAGCGCCTTAGGTCGGCGAAGCACGCTTCGAAGTGCCGATCGGATCTCAAGATTCCATTTCGAGGAACCGATCCCTGGCTCGCTCGGTGAGCCGGTGAAGATCCGGGCTTCGGCCGGGCCGAAACGTGCGATCCGAGCGAACAGGCCGCGAAAAGCGCGCGAAGTCCCCGTGAATGCCTTCGCGACGAACACCCGCCTCAGTTTCGGTTCAGGATTCCCCCCCTCCGATTCCATCTCCTCGCATTCCTGGGCGGGGACGACCCGCCTCGGCGTGACCCTGGGTTTCCACCGGCATGAGCTCCGTCCACTCCGACCTGAACTTGCTCTTCGGCGTCCTGGCGCTCCAGATGGAGTTCGTGAGCCGCGACCAACTGGTTTCGGCCATGAACCTCTGGGTGCTCGACAAGGCGAAGTCGCTGGGCCAGATCATGAGGGAGCAGGGCGTCCTGGTCGATTCCCGGCTGTCGATGATGGAAACCCTGGTCTCGGAGTACCTCCGCAGCCACGACGACGACCCCGAGCAGTCCCTGGCCGCGATGGGCGCCTCGGAGACCGTGGTCCAAGCCCTGGCGAGCCTCGGTGATGCCGAGGTCGCGGCCTCGATCGGCCGGCTCGGGCGGAGCCGGGCCGAGACCGAGCCGGAAGACGGGGCGACGCAGAGCTACCGGTCGGTGATCGACCAACGGCCCTTCGGCCGGTTCCGGCTGCTCCGATTTCACGACCGGGGCGGGCTGGGCGAGGTCTTCGTGGCGAGGGACGACGAGGTGGGTCGCGAGGTCGCGCTCAAGCAGATCCGCCCGGATCATGCCGACGACCCTCCGGGGCGCTCCCGGTTCCTCCTGGAGGCGGAGATCACCGGGGGCCTGGAGCATCCCGGGATCGTCCCGGTCTACGGGATCGGCATCCAGGAGGATGGCCGCCCGTTCTACGCGATGCGATTCATCCGAGGGGTCAGCCTTCGGGAGGCGATCTCGAAGTTTCACGCCTCGGCGGCCTCCGGGAGCGACCCGGGTCGGCGATCCCTGGAGCTTCGGACGCTCCTGGACCGGTTCCTCGACGTCTGCGACGCGATCGCCTACGCGCACAGCCGAGGCGTGATCCACCGGGACATCAAGCCGAGGAACATCATGCTCGGCCCGTTCGGCGAGACACTGGTCGTCGATTGGGGCCTGGCCAAGATGATCGGCCGGATCGAAGACCCGACCCTCTTCGCCGAGGCGACCCTGACGCCGGAATCGGGCTCGCAGCTCGAGGCGACCCTGCCGGGCCAGAGGATCGGGACCCCCGCCTACATGCCCCCGGAGCAGGCCGCCGGACGGCTCGACGAGATCGGCCCGCGGAGCGACGTGTACAGCCTGGGAGCCACGCTCTACACGATCCTGGCCGGCCGGCCGGCGTTCCAGGATTCGGACGTGCCCAGCATGCTTCGCCGGGTCGAACGGGGCGAGTTCGACCCGCCTCGGAGGGTCTGGCCCTGGGTGGATCGGGCCCTGGACGCGGTCTGCCTGAAGGCGATGGCGGTCCGGCCCGAGGATCGTTACGGATCGCCCCGGGCCCTGGCCGAGGACATCAAGAAGTGGATGGCCGACGAGCCGGTCTCGGCGTGGAAGGAGCCGAGGTCCAGGCGCCTGAGTCGCTGGGCGAGGCAGAGGCAGACGCTGGTGACCTCCTCGGCCGTCGCGGCGGTCCTGGTCCTGTCCGTCCTGGGCTATCTCGGCTATGAGGAGCGGCTCCGCGAGGGCCGGAGGCTGACCGGGGCCCTGGCCAGGGTCGAGGCGCTGGAGACCGCCCAGACCCTGGCCCTGCCCGTGATCGTCCGCCAGCTCGGCCCGGACATCGCTCTGGTCCGCGATCGCCTGAAACGGATGGCGGCCGGGGACGGCTCGGACCGGGACGGCCGGCGTCGGCTGCCGGCGGCGCTCGCCCTGCTGGTCGAGGACCCGTCCCAGGCGGATTTCCTCACCCGGTTCCTCCTGAGTCCCGAGCCCGGTCCCGCCGAGGTCCTGGTGATCCGCGAGGCCCTGGCCGAATTCGGGCCCGAGGGCTCGGCCGAGCCGTTCCGCAAGGCCCTGGCAGCCGATCCCGGGGAGCTCGACGACGTCCAGCTCCGCGCGGCGGGCGTGCTCGCGGGCCTGGACCCCTCGGAGGCCGCCCGGGACGCGCTGGCCGGCCCCCTGGCTCGGAAGCTCGTGACCGAGAATCCGCTGCTCCTGGGGACCTGGTCCCAGGTGTTCCAGCCGGTCAGCCGCGGCCTGATCGAGCCCTTGCGGATGCTGTTCGCCGAGACGAGCCGACCCGAATCGCGCGACCGGGCTTTTCGGCTCCTCCTGGAGTTCATCGACCGGCCGGAAAACGCGAGCCACCCCGAGGACCTCGCGTCCCTGCTGATCGACGCCGATCCCGACCGGGCCCATCTCGTGATCCGACGGCTCGGCAGCCCCCTCGAACGGGCCCGTGCCGTCGCCGCCCTGGCCCCCCTGCTCGACGACGTGGCCCGGTTCGACGCCCCGAAGGCGGCCCGCCAGGGGAGGATCGCCACCGCCCTGTTCCTGCTGGGCGAGGCCGGGAGGGTCTGGCCCCTCTTCGCCCAGAGGGACGATCCGAGCGTCCGGACGGAGCTGGTCCACAACCTCGCCCCCTATGGCGTGGATGTCTCGAAGGTCATGGGGCGGCTGAGGACCGAGCCCGACGCCTCGGCGCGGAGGGCCCTGCTGCTCAGCCTCGGCGGATTCGCCCCCGACCGGATCGCCGCGCCGGCCCGTCGGGACTGGGCGGCCGACCTTCTCAAGCGATATCGGGCCGACTCCGATCCCGGGGTCCACTCGGCGATCGGCTGGCTGCTCCGAACCCGTTGGGGACTCGCGACGGACGTGGAGACGGCCGACCACGAGCTCCAGTCGTCGCAGATCCCGGCCGACCGCGAATGGTTCGTGAACGGCCAGGGCCAGACCTATGCGATCGTCCGGGGGCCCCTGACGTTTCGGATGGGTTCGACGCCCCTGGCCGTCCCCGACCTCCAGCCGTCGGAGCCGGACCATCCCCGACGGCTCCCCCGGTCGTTCGCCATCGCCAATCGCGAAGTGACGATGCGAGAGTTCGGCCGGTTCCTCGACACCCGGCCTCCCGGGGTCACGGACAATCGCTCCGATCCCCTCTACAAATCGCTCGCCCCCGACTGCGCCGCCGCCGCGATGACCTGGTTCGAGGCCACGCGTTACTGCAACTGGTTGAGCGCCCAGGAAGGGCTGCCCGAAGACCAGTGGTGCTACCCCAGGGAGTTCGGGCCCGGCTCGTCCCTCCCCGCGGACTTCCTGGATCGGACCGGCTATCGGCTGCCGACCGAGGCCGAATGGGAATTCGCGTGCCGGGCGGGCACGACCTCCGCGTACCCGTTCGGCCAGGCCGTCTCCTGGCTCCCGAACTATGCCTGGTTCGAGAAGCAGTCGGGCATGACCATGAAGCGAGTGGCCCAGCTCGAGCCCAATGACCTCGGCCTGTTCGACATACTGGGCAACGCCTATGAATGGGTCAATGACCCCCACGAGCCCTACCCGCTCGATCCCGCGGGCAAGCCGGTCCTGGACATCCTGAGGAACCTGAACTGTCCCGAGGATTTGGTCCGGGTGATCCGAGGAGGGGCCTATCCGCTGGCCTCGGCGTCGCTCCGCTCGGGCTATCGCTCGTTCGGCCTGAAGCCGTCCTTCCGATACCCCTATTTCGGCTTCCGGCCCGCCCGGACCCTGCCCTGAGCCGGGGGCATGCGTGGCCGGAGACGCGATCGTCTCCGCGATCTCGATTTTTCTCTGGCTTTCTCCCGATTGAGCAGGTCTATTTCATAACCTCCTGATGAGGGAGGCGTTTTCTCCATTTCGACCGTGAAAGCCCCGCCGAGTGAGGCCCGCCCCCGTGATGGAGACCGCCCCGGCTGGCCGAAGGTCGCCTGGCCCGCGGATCGAGACCACGCCGAGGTCGCTTGCCGCGCCCGGGCCCTTCGGGGATCGGTGCGACTCGCGGAAGTACTCGACGATCGGCGTCGAACGGACCATCCCTCCGGCCGAGACGATCCGTCGCGTCGCGCCCCTGCTCGCACGGATCGGCGTGACCCGGGTCGGCGAGGTCACCCATCTCGACCGCAACGGCCTGCCGAACTTCGTCGCCGTGAGGCCCCGCGAGGCCGGCCGAGGCATCTCCTATTACAACGGCAAGGGGGCGACCCGGACCCAGGCGAAGGCCAGCGCCATGATGGAGGCGGTCGAACGCGTTAGCGCCGAGACGTGTGCTCTCCCCGTGATCCGATCGTCGTTCCGGCGGCTCCGCCGCGAGGCGGACGCCATCGACCCGGAGGAGCTGCTCGCCCCGAGGGCCCGGAGCGGCCCTCCGGGAGAGGTCGAGCTCGAATGGGTGCTCGGCCAGGACGTGATCGCGGGATACCCCCGATACGTCCCTCGGAACGCCGTCGTTTCGCCGTATGATCCCTCCCCGGGGGCCGTGGCGCTCTGGGATTCGAGCACCAACGGGCTGGCCTCGGGCAACACCCGGGACGAGGCGCTCTGCCAGGCCCTCTGCGAGGTCATCGAGCGCGACGCGATGGCCGTCCAGCTCGCGAGCGGCCGGCTTCGCGGAGGCATCGAGGCGGTCCTGGAGGGACTCGGCGTCGGGGGCCCGCCCTCAGATCGGCCGATTCCGCCTCGGATCGACTTCGCCACCCTCCCTCCGCGAGCCGCCCGGCTCGGGAGGCGTCTCCGAGGGGCGGGGCTGGCGATCTACCTCCGCGACATCACCTCGGATGTCGGCGTGGCGACGATCCATTGCGCCCTGGCCGAGCCTCGCGGGGGCGGGCGATTCGCGATCCACGGCGGATACGGCTGCCATCCCGACGCCCGGGTGGCGGTCGTCCGCGCGCTGACCGAGGCGGCCCAGAGCCGCTCCGGGTGCATCCAGGGAGGGCGCGAAGACCTGCCGGACTTCGCCGGGGGGCCGCCTCCCCGGATCGACCCCGACGAGGTCTTCGGGCAGGGCGAGCGACGGGCCTTCCGGGACGTTCGGTCCGTCGAGCATCCCCGGGTCGCCGACGATGTGTCCTGGCTGATCGGCCGGCTCGAGGCGGCCGGGTTCCGGCAGGCGGTCGTGGTCGAGCTGACCCGGGCCGACCTGGGCGTGCCGGTCGTCCGGGTCGTCGTCCCCCGGGCGGAGACCTGGGCCGCGTTCCATCTCCATTCCCGCCGAGGGACGCTCGGCCCGAGAGCGATCCACCGACTCACCCGGGGCATCCACGACCATGAATGAGCGCGTGACCCTTTGCAGCGCCACCCTGGGCGAGGACGGCAAGCGGGAACCGCCCCTCGGCCCGCTCTACATCGCCGGGGCCCTGGAGTCCCTGGGCGTCGAGGTCGATTTCCGCGACTATCAGCTCGCCCCCGGGGCCGACGGCTTCTCCAGCCGGCATCTCGCCGAATTCCTGGGGGATCATGCCGAGATCGTCGCCGTCTCGTGCTTCGTGGACATGCTCCCGGTGGTGATCGACGCGACCCGGAGGCTCCGGGAGGCGAACCCCGAGACCACCATCGTCCTGGGAGGCCCCGGACCCAGCGCCTCGGCCGACCGGATCCTGGAGCTCTATCCCTGGATCGACGCCGTGGTCCGGGGCGAGGGGGAAGAGACCATCTCCGAATGGTGGCTCCGAAGGCGGGCCGGTCGGCACGACCTGGAACCGATCGCGGGCATGAGCGACCGGCGAGGAAGCCAGATCGTGGTCGGCGAGGCCCGGACCCGGCTCCTCGATCTCGAATCGCTCGCGCGGCCCGCCTACCACCTCGCCGAGTGGGACGCCTACGGATACGCCCGGATCATCACCACCCGCGGCTGCGCCTATCGCTGTTCGTTCTGCGACGTGACCGCGCTCTGGGGCAACCGGAGCGTCTACCGGGACGTGGACGCGGTGATCGACGAGATGGAGTTCCTCCGGGACGTCCACGGCAAGAGCGTGATCACCATCGTCGATGACACCTTCGTCCAGGATCGCAAGCGGGTGCGGGCCTTCTGCGAACGGCTTTTGGAGCGACGGAGCGGGATCGCCTGGTCGTGCTTCTCCCGGATCAACCTGATGTCCCGCGACCTGGCCGAGACGATGGCCGAGGCGGGGTGCCGATCGGTCCTCTACGGGATCGATTCGGGGTCGCCGGCCGTCCTGGCGAGGACTCACAAGATGGTCCGCGCCGAGAGCGTCGAGCCCGTGATCGAGTACTCGGCGGAGGTCTTCGATTTCGTCGAGGCGTCGTTCATCTGGGGCTACCCATTCGAGGACCTCGACGATTTCCGGATGACGCTGGACCTGGCCGCGAGGGTATCTCGATGGGCGCCCCGGGTGAACGTCCAGCTCCACCGGCTCAGCCCGTTGCCGAACTCGCCGATCTATCGGGAATATCCCAGCCCTCTGCTCGAGCCCGATCCGCAGGACCGGCCCTGGCTCCTGCTCCCGGCCGTCCTGCTGGAACCCCGGGCCGAGGAGATCGGCCGACTCGTCCGCGCCGCCCCGGACGTCTATCCGGGCTTCTTCACCCTGCCGACCCCTGACGAGGCCGAGAAGCGCCGGCTGATGGGCAAGATCAAGCGGACCCTGGATCGGACGATCGGCGCCACCCTGTTCGACCCGGAGACGGCCCGGCTCCTCGACGAGGACGCGCCCGAGGTCGAACGCTCGCTGTTCGACGCCGAGACGGACTCCAGCGGGCGGCTCGGGGTCGGGCTGGCGATCAGCTTCTTCCGCCGGAGCCGTCGCCGACGAGGGGCCGGGTGCGACCCGCTCCTCGGGGTTCGCGGGCCGTCGCTGGTCCGGGAGAGGAACGGATGAGCTCGGAGGCCCCCGACGATCGGCCCTGCGTGTTCCTCGGCCCGAGCCTCCCCCGGGATCAGGCTCGATCGTTGATCGATGCCGAGTTCCGCCCCCCGATCCGCCGGGGAGACCTCGCGGCCCTGGACCCACGCCGCGTCGTGGTGATCCTCGACGGCGAGTTCGACCAGAGCTTCGCCGTCTCGCCCAAGGAGATCCTCCGCCTCCTCGACCTCGGGACGACGGTGGTGGGGGCGGCGAGCATGGGGGCGATCCGCGCGGCGGAGCTGGCCGAGGTCGGGATGACCGGGCTGGGCTGGGTCTTCTCCGCCTATCGAGAGGGGCGGATCGTGGGGGATGACGAGGTGGCCCTCCGCTTCTGTCCGTTCGGCCTCCACGCCCTGACCGTCCCTCTGGTGAACGTCCGCCGCTGGCTCGGTCGCCTCGAAGAGGCCGAGCTGATCGACGCCTTGACCTCGGCCCGCGTCTTGAGGCGGGCCCGCCAGGTCTTCTTCGCCGATCGGACGCCGGAGAGGCTCGACGAGGTGATCGCGACGGCCCTCGGGCCCGAACGATCCGGGCGAATCCGTGGTCTCGGCCTCGCCGAGATCGGCGACGTGAAGGCGGAGGACGCCAGGTCCGCCCTCCGGAGCGTCGCAAGTTGGGGCAAGGTTCCTCAATCCTAGGGAGTTCCGCGAAATGAGTCCAGCCACCGCGTCCGACGGCCTGAAAGAACTCATCGGGAGGGCGCTCGTCGATAGCGACTATCGCGACCTGCTCTTCGACGACCGCCCCCGAGCCTTGCAGGACTACGAGCTCTCGGAGATCGACCTGGCCGCGCTCGATCGCCTGGATCGCGAGACGCTCGAAGCCCAGGCCGAGAAGGTCGGCTCCGGCGAGCTGGTGATCATGATCGCGCCCGAGCCGCGCCTCCGCCCGAACCGACCCCCGAGCCGCCGCCGGAACCGGAGCCGGAACCCGAGCCCAAGCCCGAGCCGCCTCCCAAGCCCGACGAAGACTGAGTTCGCTCGGCCTGCCGACTTGGGTAGGGTCCGCTGTTGCGGACCTCTTCGATTTCAGTTTTGTAGGGTCCGCTCTTGCGGATCTCTTGTCGACGAAGCGAATTCGAAGAGGTCCGCAAGAGCGGACCCTACAAAAACCGCGATTCGACGCGCGAAACACGAACCCCGTCTCGGTCTCGCGGCGGACCCGCCACGACCATCGCGGGCCATTTGGCTACTTGACGCGTTGCAGCTTCATGATGCGGCCCGAGACGTTCCAGTCCTGGACGTAGAGGTTCCCGCCCGCGTCCCAGGCCGAGCCGTGGGTGCCGCTGAAGATCCCCTCGACCCATTGCTCCTGGGGGATGTTGTAGTCCCGGCCCTTGCCTGCGTCGGGGTTGTTGCCCAGGACGGCGATGATCGTGTTGTTCCGGTTGAGGATGACGAGCCGACCGTGCAGGTCGGGCACCGACACGAAATCCCCCTGGACCGACGCCGAGGTGGGCATCCCCAGGCCGGTGACGACCTCGTCGAGGAACTCGCCGTCCAGGCTGTAGTGGAGCAAGCGGCCCTTGGGTTCGTGGTTGCGGTCGCAGATCAGGAGGCGGGGCGGGTCGTACCTCGGGTCGATCGTCATCCCGTGGGCCGTGTTGAACTCGCGGAGGCCGTTGCCCTTGGTCCCGAAGTGCTTGAGGTACTTGCCGGCCTTGTCGAACTTGAAGATGCGATCGCTGGCATAGCCGTCGGCCAGGAAGATGTCGTCGTTGGGGGCGACGGCGATGGCCGTGGGGTTGAACTTCGCCGGCTTCGGCCCGGCCTCCTCCGGGAAACCGAGCCTCAGGACGATCTCGCCGGTCCCGGAATGGAACTTGATCCCCTCGGCGGCGTTGTTCCTGGCCCCGTAGAGGAACTCGGTGCCGCCCTCGTCGCGAATCTTCAGGTCGTGGATGTCGGAGTACTTGTCGCCGAGGAAGCTGCGGACGACCCGGCCGTCGGGCGCGAAGACGAAGACCCCGGCGTGGGCGCTGGTGTAGACCAGGCCGTCCTTGCCGACGGCCACCCCGCCGTGGCACGGGCCGATCTGCGACTTGCCGTCGGTCCCCAGGCCCCAGCCCGGGACGGTGTCGAACGTCATCGCCCCGTCGCCCATCCTCACGGGCCGGGCCGGCTCGTCGGCGAGGGCCGGCAGGGCGAGTCCCACGGCGAGGGCCAAAATGAGGGAACTCCGGCGGATCTTCATCGAAGGGACTCCTGACAGCGAGGTGGACGACACCCGGGCGGTGATCGTCCCGGGGAGAGGCCGACAGCACTCGGAGAGCCTACCGGGCCCGGCCGCCCATGAGAAGCCGATGGCGGCGGTGCGCGGCCCCTCCCGAAAGGAAGGCGGGATTCCTTCCCGGGCGTCTGCCCGCGGCCGTCCTCTCGCCCTTGGGCGGCTGAACCCGTACCCTGGGGACAGGGATTGCGAAGGATCGCCGCCGAATCGAGGCATTGCGAGAGCGCCGGGCCATGCGAAGAACGACTCGCGAGGACATCGCGGTGCTCGAGGACTACCGCGAATACCTGCTGTTGCTGGTCCGCCTCCAGTTGGGCACGCGTCCTCGGGCCCGGTTGGATGCCTCGGACGTGGTCCAGCAGGCGATCCTCCAGGCCCATGAGCGGCGGGCCCAGTTCCGGGGCGAGACCGAGGGGGAGTGGCTGGGCTGGCTCCGCGCCATCCTCGCCAACGCCCTGGCGGCCGAGCTCCGACGGCTCGACACCCAGGCGCGCGACCCTCGGCGAGAGCGTTCTCTGGAGGCCGAGGCTCGATCGTTCGTCGTCGAGGCTGGAGGGCCTGCTCGCCGCCGACCAGACCTCGCCGAGCGAGGGGGCCGTCCGCGGCGAGGAGTTGCGGAGGCTCGCCCTCGCCCTCGCCCGACTGCCGGAAGACCAGAGGCGAGTCGTGGAGCTTCACTACTTGAACGGCCTGGCCGTGGCCGACGTGGCCGAGCAGATCGGCCGGACTCGGCCGGCGGCCGTCGGCCTGATTTTTCGGGGATTGAAGCGGCTCCGAGAAATCCTCCGAGACCCCGAGGAGGCGAGCCATGAGCCCTGATCTCATCGCCGAGCCCGACCGGGAAGGACGCCGCAATCAACTGCTCCTGGACTATCTGGAGGCCATGGAGGAGGGCCGCGAACCCGACCGCGGCCAGCTCCTGGCCGCCCACCCGGACCTCCGGCCCGATCTGGAGGCGTTCCTCGCCGGCCATGACGAGATCGCTCGGATCACGGTGCCCCTGCGAGCCTCGGGGATCGGCGCGACGAGACCTCCGGGCGGCCCGGCCCGCGAGGGACCGGGCGTGTCATCCCCGGGGATCGGCGAGATCGGCGACTTCCGCCTGATCCGCGAGGTGGGCCGGGGAGGGATGGGGGTCGTCTACGAGGCCGAGCAGATCTCTCTCCGGCGGAGGGTCGCGCTGAAGGTCCTGCCGTTCGCCTCGGCCATCGACCCTCGCCGGCTCCAGAGGTTCAAGACCGAGGCGTTGACCGCCGCCCTCGTCCAGCACGAGAAGATCGTGCCGGTTCACGCCGTCGGCTCCGAGAGGGGCGTGCACTATTACGCCATGCAATTCATCGAGGGGCAGAGCCTCGCCGCGTTGATCGCCGAGCTCCGCCGACTCCGCGAGAAGCACGCCCCCCTCACCTCGCGGGGTGGATCGAATCCGGAGGAAGGAGCGATCGTCGCCGATCCAGCCGAGTCGAGAACGGGGAGCGAGACCTCGCTCGCCGCGACGACCATCTCCCGAGAACGGTCGTCGGATCGTCGCCGCTACTTCGACCGGGCGGCGGGCCTGGGGCGGCAAGCGGCCCTGGCCCTGGAGCACGCCCACCAGGCCGGGATCGTCCATCGCGACGTGAAGCCGGGCAACCTGCTCCTGGACCTCCGGGGGCAGCTCTGGGTGACCGACTTCGGACTGGCCCAGGTCACCGGCGATCCCGGGCTCACGATCACCGGAGAGCTCCTGGGAACGCTCCGATACGCCAGCCCCGAGCAGGTCCTCGCCCGCCGGGGGATCGTCGATCATCGCAGCGACCTTTACTCGCTCGGCGCGACCCTCTACGAGCTCCTGACCCTGCGACCTCCGTTCGAGGATCGGGACCGAAACGCCCTGATCCGGCGGATCGCCGAGGAACAGCCCACCCAGCCCCGCGACCTGGACCGGTCCATCCCGCCCGAGCTGGAAACGATCGTCCTCAAGGCCCTGCGCAAGGAACCCGCCGAGCGCTACGGGACGGCCCAGGACCTGGCCGACGACCTGCAACGCTATCTCGACGGCCGGCCGATCCGGGCCCGACGACCGACGCCCGCCGAGAGGCTTCGGGCCTGGTCTCGCCGGCATCCGTCGATCGTGTGGGCCGGCGCCGGGGCCTTGATCCTGGTCTCGGCCGGGTCGATGGTCAGCACGGCCCTGGTCCGCCGGGAGCAGGCCCGGACCCTGGCCGAACAGAAGAACGCGGAATCCGCCTACCTGAGGGCCCGGCAGAGGGCGGAAGAAGCCGAGGCACGCTTCCGCCTGGCCCGCCGATCGGTCGATGAGCTGATCCGGGTCAGCGAGGAGGAGCTGGCCCATCGACCCGGGATGGAGGGCCTCCGCAAACGGCTCCTGGCGTCGGCCCTGGCGTATTATCGGGAGTTCGTCGAACAGAGGCGGAGCGACCCGAACGCCCAGGCCGAGTTGCGAGACACCACCCGACGGATCGAGACGATCCTGGCAGACCTGGCGGTCCTCCGGGCCGCCGGGGAACTCTTCTTGCTCGCGCAGCCCTCGGCGCTGGAGGACCTCCGGCTCGACCCGGTCCAGAGGAGGAAAGTGGCGGACCTCTCCGACCGCGCGGGGAAGCGATGGATGGACGCGTTCGGCGACCCGGCCCATCGGCCTCCCCCGGCGGAGCGAGTGCGGATCGCCCTGGAGCAGGCTCGGTCCAACGAGGCGGAGGTCGAGGCCATCCTGTGGCCCTCCCAGAGAGTCCGGCTCCGCCAGATCGCCCTCCAGTCCGAGGGACCGGCCGCCTTCCGAGAACCCGAGGTCGTCGAGAGGCTCGGACTGACCCCCGGGCAGCGAGAACGCGTCCGCGCGATCGAGGAGGAGTCCTTCTTCGGCTCGATCCGCGACCTGCAAGAGGGGAAGGCGCCGAGGAGGCCGGCAAGGCGGCGATGGAACGGATCGTGGCCGTCCTCACGGACGATCAGAGGAGACTCTGGAAGGAGATGGCCGGCGAACCGATCCGGGGCCCGTTGAACGCCTTCCCCATGCCGTTCGGATCTCGGCGAGACCCGAGGCGAGCCTCCCGCTGAACCCGGATTGACCTTCCGGGTCGCGGGATCGTCGAAAAAACCTCGGACCACGCGCGACATCGGGCGCCGGATCGCATCTCTTCCCTCAGAGGGGCGCCGTCCTCGGGCCGATCCCCCCCTCTCGGCCTCGTCGTGACGGCCCCTGATCCCTCTACTCGTGAGGTCCCTCCATGCATCGACGATGCCTCGCCGGGATGGTCTGCGGCGTCCTCCTGCTCGCCGGTCCCGCCGTCGTGCGCTCGGGGCCCGTCGAGGACGGAGACGCGAAGGAGAAGGCCGCCGCGGCCGGGCCGTTCGGCCTCACCAGGGTCGTCGGCGTTCACGTCGAGATGTCGGCCGACGAGTACCAGGCCATGCAGCCCCCGGCCCCGGCCGCCGGCTTCGGCGCCCCCCTCCCCCCGCGAAGCCGAAGCAGCCCGGCGAGAGGGCGAGCGAGCGGAACCTTTTCGGCATCGAGTTCCCGTGGGCGACCGGGACTTTGACAGCCGACGGCCGGACGAGCCGGGGCGTGGGCCTCCGCTACTCGGGGAACGCGTCGTACATGGCGTCCGCCGGGGGGCTGAAACGCTCCCTCCTGATCGACCTGGACCGATCCGACCACGGGGACGGTCTCGGCTTGCACGGCCTGATCCTTCAAAGCGGGGCGCTCGACCCGACCAGGGCGCGCGAGGCCCTGGCCTTCGCCCTCTTCCGCGAAGCCGGAGTGCCCGCGCCCCGGACCGCCTTCGCCGAGGTCACCCTGTCCGTCCCGGGCAAGTACGACCGGGCCTTGCTCGGCCTCTATACCCTGGTCGAACCCGTGGACCTCGCCTTCCTGAAGGGCCGATTCCACGCCGATACGGGCCTGCTCGTCCGGCCCCAGGGTCTGCGGGGGCTCGACTTCCTCGGCGACGACTGGGAGAAGTACCGAGGGCCGTATCGCCCCTTATCCGAGCCCTCGCCCGACCAGGCGAAGCGGCTGATCGAGTTCCTCCGCCTCGTCCAGCAGGCCGATGACGAGCGATTCCGCAAGGAGATCGGCTCCTATCTGGACATCGACGAATTCCTGAAATTCATGACCGTACAGGCGATGCTCGCCAACGCCGACGGCTTCTTCACGCTCGGCTACAACTACTCGATCTATCTCGACCCGACCACGAATCGCTTCGTGTTCATCCCGGGCGATCAGGAACTCTCGTTCGCGAACTTCGCGATGATGGGCTCCGCCGATCAGCTCATGGACATGAGCCTTGCCCATCCCTACGCGGGCCAGAACCGGCTGGCCGATCGCCTGCTCGCCATCCCCGAGGTCCAGGAAACGCGGGAGAAGATCGCCCGGGACCTCGCCTCGACCGTCTTCCGCAAGGAGCGCCTGACGGCCGACGTGGCGGCGATCGAGGCCGCGACGAAGGCCATCGTGGAACGCGAGGCCGGGGCGAAGGCGGCCAGGGCCGAGCCTCCGGTCGGGTTCGGGGCCCCGGGAGGGCCGGCGGCGCCCGACCTTCGCACCTTCGCCGAGCGGCGGACCGCCTCGATCGCCGATCAGCTCGCGGGCAAGAAGGACGGCTACCGCCCCCAGTTCAATTTCGGCCCGCCGGGAGGCAACGCCCCGCCGAAGCCGATCGACGACAAGACGATCGGCGAGGTCGTGAAGGCCCCGCCCGGGTTCCGCGTCAACCTCTTCGCGGCCCCGCCGAAGGTGAATTATCCGGTCACGCTCGCGGTCGCTCCCGACGGGGCGGTTTACGTCGCCGTGGATGAGCAAGGCTCGCTCGGCCGGACGCCCGGAGGCGGCCGGGTCATGCGATGCGTGGACGACGATGCCGACGGCAAGGCCGATCGCATCACCACCTTCGCCAGGATGGAGCACCCGCGAGGCGTGGTCGCCCAGGACGGCAAGGTCTGGGTCCTGCACCCGCCCTTCCTGAGCGTCTTCCGCGACGACGACGGCGACGGGGTCTCCGATCAACAGGACCGCCTCGTTACCGGCCTGACCACCAGCCAGATCGACGAGCGGGGCGGCGATCACACGAGCAACGGCATTCGCATGGGGATCGATGGCTGGATCTACATCGCCGTGGGCGATTACGGGTTCCTCGGCGCGAAGGGCAAGGATGGGACGACGCTCTCTCAACGAGGCGGCGGCATCCTCCGGGTGAGGCCCGACGGCACCGAGCTGGAGGTCGTCGCCACCGGCCTGCGCAACCCGTTCGCCGTCGCGATCGATCCGTTCCTGAACCTCTTCACCCGAGACAACACCAACGACGGGGCCGGCTGGGACGTCCGGGTGAGCCACCTGTTCCCGTCTGCCGAATACGGCTACACCCGGACGTTCGCCAACTTCCCCGACGAGACCATGCCCGCCCTGGGCACGTATGGGCAAGGCGGAGGCACCGGGGCGCTCGCGTTGAACGACGGCCGATGGCCCGAGGCGTATCGCGGGGCGCTCCTCACGGGCGACTGGGGCCGGAGCGAGGTCTATCGACACGCCCTCAAGCCTTCGGCCGCGTCGTTCCGCACCTCCCAGGAAGTCATGCTGGCCATCCCCCGGCCGACCGGGATGGACGTCGGCCCCGACGGTCGGCTGTATGTCGCGAGCTGGCGAGGCGGCGAGGCCAGCGTCTTCGTCGGCCCGCAGGTCGGCTTCGTGGCGAGCATCACCCCGCCGGGCCTGGAGGTCGCGAAGGTCACGGACCCTCGCGAGGCCGACTTTTCGAAATTAATTGCGGGCTTGACCGCCGGGGACGCGGCGACCTGCTTCGGTTGCCAGCGCGAGATCATCCGACGAGGCCGGTCGCCCGAGACGACCCGGGCGCTCGCCGATCTCGCCTCCGACCCCGCGAAACCGCTGTCGGCGAGGGTCGCAGCCCTGTTCGCGATCAAGCAGATCGACGGCGCGGATTCGC
Source organism: uncultured Planctomycetota bacterium (assembly GCA_963737655.1). GTDB lineage: Bacteria > Planctomycetota > Planctomycetia > Isosphaerales > Isosphaeraceae > JAQGHR01. The sequence goes on from CAVTTN010000002.1 coordinate 3,022,123, forward strand.
ATGCGATCTTGACGAAGCTCGCGGCGGTCCCAGCCGTCCGCGAGTTCGCGATTCGCGCCCTGGCCGACCGCAAGGGCGAGATCGATCGGACCGATGCGCGGGTGTTCGTCGAGGCACTGACGGACGCCCCTCCCCGGGTCCAGGCGCAGGCCCTGATCGCCCTCGGGCGGCTGGGAGACGCCTCCTCGGCCGAGAACATCCTACCGCTGACCGCCCGGCCCGAGGGGCGCCCATGCCGACGACCCGGCCGATCCACTTCCAGCCCGATCCCGACCGCGTGGTGCCTCACCTGGCCGTCCGAACCCTGATCTCGCTCCGGGCCGTGGATGCGTGCCTGGCGGCGATCGACGGCCCGTACCGCGACGGCGCGCTCCACGCCCTGCGATGGATGCACGAGCCCAGGGTCGTCGAAGGGCTGATTCAGAAGCTCGCCTCGGCGCGCTCTCCCGAAGTTCGCCGCGATCTCCTCGCGACCCTGGCGAGGCTCCAGCAGCGCGAGGCGGAGTACGACGGGAGCTGGTGGGGAATCCGGCCCGACTCGACCGGCCCCTATTACGACCCGACCGACTGGGAATGCAGTGCCCGGATCGCCTCGGTCCTCAAGGCCGCCCTGCTCGACGCGGACGCCGAAACCGCGGCCTGGCTTCGGAAGGAGCTCGTCAAGAATCGAGTCCGCATCGGGGGGATGACGGCCGAGTCCCTGGCGGGAAACGCCCGGCCGGAGGACGCCCTCCTCGTCACGATCGCCAGGGTCGATCCGAAGAACCCGGACCAGATCGGCAACATGCCGTTCGAGGTTGCCTCCAGCCGGGCCCTCCAGGCGAAGGGGGATGCCGGTCGCGGCAAGGCCCTCTTCGCCTCGCAATCCTGCCGGGCCTGCCACACCGACGCCGACGGCCAGACGCCCAAGGGGCCTCACCTGGTCGATATCGGCAAGCGTTATCCGCCCGCCGAGCTCGTGGAATCGATCCTCAAGCCGAGCGCCAAGATCGCCCAGGGCTATGAAGCGTACAGCTTCGCGATGGCCGACGGACGAGTCGTCTCGGGCTTCGTCGTCCGCGAAGGCGCGGCGGTCGTCCAGGTCCGCGAATCGTCGGGCGCCCTCCGCGAGCTCAAGAAATCCGAGATCGAGGAACGCAAGAGGCAGGAGCCGTCGGCGATGCCCGAGGGGATCGCCTCGGCGATGACCCCGGAGCAACTCGCGGACCTCATCGCCTACCTCCGTTCCCTGACCCAGTGAGCCTCCCGGGTGCCCCGAGGAAAGGACGCATCGTCATGGCCGGATTCTCGGCTCGCCTGGCCCTGGTGCTCGGTCTGCTCGTGGCGGGCCGGGCCTCCGCCCAGGCCCAGCGATTTCCCGCCTTCGACCCGGAGCGGATCTTCGTCCTGGGCGACGCCGACCTCGACGGCCGTCTGTCCCTCGACGAATACCGGGACTTCCTCCGGTCGTCTCCTCGGATGAAAGACGCGGGCGCGACGATCGAACCCATGTTCCGCCGTCTCGACGTGGATGGCGACGGGTTCCTCTCGCTCGCGGAATATCGCAAGTCCTTCCCCGCCAGGCCCGGAGTCGCTCCCGCCCAACCTGGGACGCCGAACGAGAAGCCGGCGGGGCCCATCGAGGCGGAGGCCCCGATCACCCCCGAGCAGGAGGCATTCTTCGAGGCGAAGATCCGACCGATCCTTGCGACGAATTGCGGCAAGTGCCACGCGAGTACGGCCGAGAAGCTCCGGGGCGGCCTCCGGCTCGACAGCCGCGAAGGCGCCCGACTCGGAGGCGATTCCGGCCCGGCGATCGTGCCCGGCAATCTCGACGAGAGCCTCCTAATTCGCGCGATCCGCTACCGGGACGACGACCTTCGGATGCCCCCGAAGGCGAAGCTGACCGACTCGGTGATCGCCGACTTCGAGGCGTGGGTCAAAATGGGCGCGCCGGACCCTCGGAATGGGCCGGCGGGCGGCGCGGCTCGGCCGTCGGTCGATCTCGTGAAGGGGCGGGAGTTCTGGTCGTTCCGCCCGCCGAAGAAGTCGGCCCCTCCGGCCGTGAAGAGGCAGGATTGGCCCCGCGATGAGCTCGACCGTTTCCTCCTCGCTGCTCTCGAATCTCGGGGGCTCTCGCCGGTCGGCGACGCCGCACGGCCCCGACTGCTCCGCCGGGTCACGTTCGACCTGATCGGGCTGCCGCCGTCGCCCGAGGAGTTCGACGCCTTCGTCGGCGACGCCTCGCCGGACGCCCTGGCGAAGGTCGTCGATCGCCTGCTCGCGTCGCCCCGGTTCGGCGAACGGTGGGGCCGACACTGGCTGGACGTGGCCCGGTTCGCCGAATCGAGCGGCAAGACCAACTTCGCCTATTCCCACGCCTGGCGATATCGCGACTGGGCCATCGCCTCGTTCAACGCCGACAAGCCGTACGACCAGTTCGTCCGCGAGCAAATCGCCGGGGATCTGCTCCCGGCCTCGGACGACCGCAAGAGGGCCGATCAGCTCATCGCCACCGGGTTCCTCGCCCTGGGGAGCAAGGCCCACGACGCCGAGAATCGCGGGCAGTTCATCCTGGACGTGATCGACGAGCAGATCGAGGCGACGACGCGCGCCTTCCTCGGCCTGACCGTCGCGTGCGCCCGCTGCCACGACCACAAGATGGACCCGATCCCCCAGCGCGATTATTACGCGCTGTCGGGCGTGTTCCGCAGCTCTCAGACCTGCTCGGGCACGCTTGCGGGCGTCTTCCCGAACTTCAACGCATCGCCCCTGATCGAGCTTCCCGACGGGGCGGGCGTCCCGTCGGCGACGCCCTCGCTGCCGGCCGAACAACGGGCCGCGATGGAGGAACGGCTCACGGCCCTGGTCCTGGAGCGCGACTCGATCCCTCCGGGCGAGGCGAATCGAGACCGGCTCCGCCGCGCCAACTCGATGCTTTCGACGCTCCGCTATCGCCTGAAGATCGACCGGCGGGGCGGCTCGCCCCGGGCCTTCGCGATGGGGGTCCGCGAGCGAGACGAGGCCGTCGATAGCCCCCTGTATGCGAGGGGCGAGCTGGACCAGCCCGGCGAGACCGTCCCTCGCGGGTTCGTCCGCGTCCTCTGCGAGGAATCGTCCGCGAACATCGCCTCGGGGAGCGGCCGTCGCGAGCTGGCCGAGTGGCTGACGGCCCCCTCCAACCCGCTGACGGCCCGGGTGATGGTCAATCGCGTCTGGCTGCACCTGTTCGGTCGAGGGCTCGTCCCGACGCCCGACAACTTCGGCGCCGCCGGCCAGAGGCCGAGCCATCCCGAGCTCCTCGACTCCCTGGCCGTCGATTTCATGGCGGACGGCTGGTCGATCAAGCGCCTGATTCGCCGGATCGTGCTGAGCCGGGCCTATGGGTTGGATTCCACGCACGATCCGGGCCACTTCGAGGCCGACCCCGACGACGCGCTGGTCTGGCGGATGAGCAAGAGGCGGCTGGAGGGCGAGGCGATCCGGGATGCCCTGCTGTTCGTGGGAGGCCGGCTCGCGACCGAGCCCCCGGTCGGTTCGGCGGTGGCGCGAACGGGAGAGGGCCTGGCCTTCTTCGTCCGCGTGGCCGGCCTGGATGCCTCCGACACGCATCGATCGGTCTATCTGCCGGTGGTTCGGGACCAGGTGCTCGAATCGCTGGCGCTGTTCGACTTCGCCGACCCGAGCCTCGTGACGGGCGAACGGGCGGCGACGACCGGCCCGGCCCAGGCGCTGTTCTTCCTGAACGGGCCGTTGGTGATCCGCCAGTCCGAGGCCCTCGCCGATCGGCTCCTCGCCGCGGAACGGGACGACGTCCGCCGGATTGACCTGGCCTATCGGCTCGCCCTGGCCCGCCCGGCCACGGCCTCGGAACGGGACCGCGCCCTCGGCTTCCTTCGTGCCGCCTCCGCCCGGGCGAAGGCGGCCGACCCGGCCCGTGAGGCCTGGTCGCTGTTCTGCCAGGCGATCTTCGCCGGCGCCGAGTTCCGATACCTCGACTGATCGATCGCGGGCCGCCCCCGGGCGAGAGGATCACTCCGATGAATCCACGAGGTCTCTCGCGTCGCGACGTGCTGAAGGCCGTCTCCTCCGGGTTCGGCTATCTCGCCTTCGCCGGGCTGTCGTCGATGGCCGCCGAGGGCGGCCCGAAGGGATCGCCGCTCTCGCCGAAGCCGCCCCATTTCCCCGCCCGGGCCCGCCGGGTCATCTTCCTCTGCATGAGCGGCGCGCCGTCTCATGTGGATACGTTCGATTACAAGCCCGAGCTCGCGACGGCCGACGGCAAGGTGTCGAACCGCCCCGGCCGCATCCCGGGGGCGAAGCTCATGGGTTCGCCCTGGAAGTTCCGACAGCACGGCCAGAGCGGCCTCTGGGCCTCGGATCTCTTCCCGGAGGTCGCCGAGCACGCCGACGAGCTCTGCGTGATCCGAAGCATGCAGACGGACCTCCCGGCGCACCCGGAGGCGTACCTGATGCTCCACACCGGGAGCTCGCAGTTCATCCGGCCGTCGCTCGGCGCGTGGACGCTCTACGGCCTCGGGACCGAAAGCGACGACCTGCCCGGGTTCCTCTCCATCAAGCCGACCGGGCGAAACGGGGGCTCGCAGAACTATGGCAGCGCGTTCCTGCCCGCCGCGTGCCAGGGGACCCGGATCGGCAACGAGGGCCAGCCGATCGCGGAGGCCAGGGTCGGCAACATCAAGAACCCCCGGCTCGACCCCGCCTCCCAGAGGCTCCAGCTCGATCTCGTCCAGGCGATGAATCGCGAAGTGCTCGATCGCGAGCGGGTAAACCCGGGGGTCGAGGGTGTCATCGAGTCCTACGAGCTGGCGTTCCGCATGCAGGGCAAGCTCCCCGGCGTGATGGACCTCGCGGGGGAAACGGCCGCCACCAAGGCGCTGTACGGCCTCGACGACCCGACGACCGCCGATTTCGGCCGCCAGTGCCTGCTGGCCCGGCGATTCGTCGAGGCCGGCGTCCGCTTCGTCGAGCTGACCCACGGGGACTGGGACCAGCACCGCGGCCTCAAGGCCGGTCACGCCCGGAACGCCCGGGCCGTCGATCGGCCCATCGCCGGCCTGCTGACGGACCTCCGCTCTCGCGGGCTCCTCGAAGACACGCTGGTGATCTGGGGAGGCGAGTTCGGCCGGACCCCCCACGGCCAGAACGCCGATGGCCGCGACCACAACAACAAGGGGTTCACCGTCTGGCTCGCCGGAGGGGGCGTCCGGCCAGGGATCGCCCACGGCCGGACCGACGAGCTCGGCTACGAGGCCGTCGAGGACGCCATGCACGTCCACGACCTCCACGCCACCATCCTCCACCTGCTCGGGCTCGACCACGAGCGGCTGACCTATCGCTACGCCGGACGCGACATGAGGCTGACCGACATCAAGGGCAAGGTCCACCAGGCGATCCTCGCCTGACGGATCTTCCACGAGCGATCGGGGCGGGCGATTGACGCTCGGTTCGTGTACGATCCATCCTCCCTGACCCACTGATCCCGGGACCGAGGGCCTCTCCCATGCCGAAGGTCTTGCTCGCCGCCATCCTGGTTCCCTCGCTCGCCGCGACCGCCTTCGCTCAGGACGCGAAGCCGGCCGACCCCGCGCCCCTGAACCTGACCGCCAAGGAGGACCACAAGCGGATGATGGAGGCGCTGAAGATCGACAGCCTCCGCCCGGGCGCCAACGGCTCGAACCGCGATGCGCCCAACGCCGCCAACTACGATGAGTCGAAGGTCAACACCTTCACCCTGCCCGACCCGCTCGTGTGCAAGGACGGGACGAAGGTCGCCACGCCGGAGCTCTGGTGGAGCAAGCGCCGGCCGGAGATCGTCGAGGACTTCGACCGTGAGGTCTACGGCCGCGTCCCGAAGGACGCGCCAAAGGTGACCTGGGAGCTCCTCGAGACGAAGGAGGAGAAGGTCGGCGAGATCCCGGCCGTCAGCAAGAGGCTGGTCGGCCACGTTGATAACGCCAGGTGCCCGGAGATCAAGGTCGACATCCAGCTCACGCTGACGACCCCGGCCGAGGCCAAGGGCCCGGTCCCGGTGATCATGGAGTTCGGCTTCGCGTTCGGCCCCCGGCCGGGCGGCGCTCCGGGCAAGGCGGCCGCGAAGGCCGGCGACTCGCCGCAGACCAGGGCCGCGCCCAAGGCCATGCCCCCGGGCGGCTTCGGAGGGGGCGGGCCTTCCTGGCAGCAGCAACTCCTGGCCAAGGGCTGGGGATACGCGATCCTCGTCCCCAACAGCATCCAGGCCGACAACGGCGCGGGCCTCACCAAGGGGATCATCGGCCTGTGCAACAAGGGGCAGGCTCGTAAGCCCGAGGATTGGGGTGCTTTGCGAGCCTGGGCCTGGGGCGCCAGTCGCGCCCTCGACTACTTCGAGACCGATCCGGCCGTCGATCCGAAGCAGGTCGGTATCGAGGGCCTATCCCGCTACGGAAAGGCGGCGCTTGTGGCGATGGCCTATGACCCGCGCTTCGCCATCGGCTTCATCGGCTCTTCCGGAGAAGGTGGGGCCAAGCTCCACCGGCGCAACTTCGGCGAACTCGTCGAGAACCTGACCGGGTCGGGCGAGTATCACTGGATGGCCGGCAACTTCCTCAAGTACGGCGGCCCGCTCACGCCGAATGATCTTCCGGTGGATGCTCACGAATTGATCGCCCTGTGCGCGCCGAGGCCCACGTTCATCAGTTATGGGGCCTCGTCGGGCCCGGGTGCCGAGGGGCAATGGGTGGATCAACGAGGCAGTTTCCAGGCGGCCGTGGCGGCGGGCCCGGTGTTCAAGCTCCTGGGCAAGAAGGACCTCGGCACCGCGGAATTCCCCGAGGTCGAGACCGGGATCACCGATGGCGACCTCGCCTTCCGCCAGCACAAGGGCGGCCATACCACCGGACCCAACTGGCCGACGTTCCTCGCCTTCGCCGACCGTTACCTCAAGGTCAAGAACGCCTCCGGCGCCTCCGGGCGATGATCCAGGGAGAGGGCCCGCGATGATTGGCCTCGATCGCCGCCGCCGGGCGGGCCTCCTGGCCCCGGCCCTCGTCGTCCTGACCATGGCCGGGGCCCGGAGCGAGGAGGGCCGCTGGGTCGGCACCTGGACGGCGGCCCCTCAGTTGACCGAGCCCGCCAACCTGCCCCCCGATCCCGGGCTCGCCGATTCCACCCTCCGCCAGGTCGTCCGCGTCTCCCTGGGGGGCAAGCGGCTCCGCGTCCGATTCTCCAATGCTTTCGGCACCAAGCCGTTGACGATCCTCTCGGCCCTGGCGTCCAGGTCCGCCGGAAGCGGCGCGATCGTTCCGGACGGCGGCAAGCCCCTGACGTTCGCCGGGAAGGCCGCGGTCACCATCCCGATCGGGGCGCCGACGGTCTCCGACCCGATCGACTTCGACCTCGCCCCCCTCTCCGACCTCGTGGTCACGATCCGGGTCCAGGACCCGACCCGGACGATCACCGGACACCCCGGGGCCCGGTGCACGTCCTATCTGGTTCGCGGAGACCGGGTCACCGATCCCACCATGCCCGACGCGGCCCGGACCCCGCACTGGTACTACCTCTCCGGCGTCGATGTGGAAGCCGGGGACGCCTCCGCCGTGGTCGTGATCGGAGACTCGCTCACCGACGGTCGGGGCTCGCCGACCGACGGCAACGGCCGATGGACGGACCACCTCGCTCGTCGTCTCCACGACCGCGGAGGGGCCGGCGTCGGGGTCTTGAACCAGGGTCTGGGCGGCAATCGGGTGTTGAATGACGGCCTCGGGCCCAACGTTTTGGCGAGGCTGGACCGCGACGTCCTGGCCCAGCCCGGGGTCCGCTGGCTGATCGTCCTGGAGGGGATCAACGATCTTGGCACTCGCTCGGCGACCGCACGCGACCTGATCGCCGCCTATGATCAGATCCTCGTGCGATCGCACGACCGGGGCATCCGGGTGTACGGGGCGACGATCCCACCGTGCGAGGGTTCGTCCTACTTCTCGCCCGAGCTGGAGGCGGCCCGCCGGGAGGTCAACGCCTGGATTCGCGACTCCGGCCGCTTCGACGCCGTGATCGACTTCGACGCCGCGACCCGCGATCCCCGCAAGCCCGCGAGCCTCTCGCCCCAGGCGGACGGCGGCGACCACCTGCACCCGGGCCCGGAAGGTTACAGGATCATGGCGGAATCCGTCGATCTCAGGCTCTTCGAAAAGTGATCCGGAAGCGTCGGTTGAGGGGTTCAGGGTCCGTGGGGATCGCGCCCGGACGTGCATTCGATCAGGAGTTCGCGGAAGCGCTCGCCGGACGGCGAAAGGTCTCGCCCCTCCCGGCCGATGGCCCGTCGGCAGATTAAATGGAGCCGGATCGGCCGAAATTGCTCGGCCCGGAGCGGACGGGACCACAGGCCGGGTCCGAACCGCTCGCCGGCCGATCTCGGGACGACCCCGACCCCCAGCCCCTCGGCCACGAACGCCAGGATGGCCGACCAGCCGCCCACCTCGATCGCGATCTTCAGCCCATCGGTCACCCCGGCCGCGTCCAGGTCGCGGTCAATCTGCCCCCGGACGGCGGAATCCGGCTCGGGGAGGACCAGGGGGATAGTCCGGAGGGCCTCGGCCGGCACGGGCCCTTCGGGGAGGGCGCGAAGCGCGTCAGCCCAGTCTTCACCCGCTTTGAGGCTGGCGACGAGGACGAGCGGATCATCGCGGAGATGATCGACGTGCAAGGATCGGCGGGCGATGGCGCGAATCTCGGCCTCGTCGTGGGTCACGGTGGCCAGGTCGAGCAGCCCGCTGGCCACCCCCTCGATCCGTGATCGCCCCCTCGTCGTGGAAATCCTCGCCTGGACCTCCGGCTTCTCGCGACGGAGGCGTCGCAGGGCCTCCAGGGCGTAGGTCGCCGCGCCCTCCTGACCGCAGGCGAACGCGAACTCGGCCTCGCCGCGAGTCCCAGCGGAGAATCGCCCCAGGGCCCGGTAGCGCCGAACCAGCTCGTGGACCGAGGGGAACATCCGCCGCCCCTCCTCGGTCATCCCCCACGTCTTGCCGTCTCGTTCCAGCCAGGGCGAAGCCACGGACGGACCCGGCCCCTGCAACTGCGACATCCTCTTGGACATGCTCGGCTGATTGATCCCCAGCCGAGCCGCCGCCTTCGAGGCGTCCCCGCCCTCCTCGATCAGCGTGACGAACGTTTCCAGCAGCTCGAAGCTCAGACTCGGCGATCGTGGCATGGCGTTAAGCCCCCCGCCATCCGCGGAATTCATTCTTTTTTTTCCAATATCTGGCCGTTCATCGCGTATAGCTTAAGGAGTAGAGAGGGATCAGGCAAGGGTGAGGCCCGGAGCCATCGCCCGACTGGCCCGTTCCTGGGGAGGGTTCCTGAGATGACGATGCCCACGTTCCCCGAAGTCCGCGTGGCGGCGGTGGCGATCACCCGAGGCGACGAGTTCCTGACGACCTTCAACGGCCGGTGGGGCGGGTTCACCTTGCCGATGAGCAAGAGGCGGACCTGGAGCGACCCGCAGGTGCCGGGGTCGGAGCGGCACGAGGAAGCCGGCGACGCCGCCATCCGCGCCTCGGCCGAGGCCCTGGGCCGGCCCCTCGGGCCCGACGACCGGCTGGAGAGGCTGGAACTGATGGAGCTCGAACCGTACCACCAGTCCAACCGCGACGGGGCCTGGAAGAGCTACCGCTTCGAGGTCTTCCGGCTCCGGTTGGCGGCCGATACCCGGCCCTCGGTCGCGCCCGGGGCGATCTTCGCCTGGCTGTCGCTCGACGCGATGAGGGAGTCTCGGCCGGTCTCGCCCACGGCGATCCGGCTCGCCGAGGCGATCCGAGGGGCCGCGGTGCTCCGGGGCGAGGTCTGAGCGTCGAATCCACCTCTCCGGGACATCGGGTGACACGTCATGAGAACGTCCGAAGCCGCCCTGGCCGCGATCCGAAACCGGCCGGGCGGCGAAACCTTGTGGCTGGCCCGCTGGAACGAGGCGTGGGGCGCGTTCCACTTCGTCGGCGGCCACCGCCTCGACGGCGAATCGTTCCGCGACTGCCTGACCCGCGAGCTGTTCGAGGAACTCGGGCTGAGCGAGGGGGCCGATTTCACGGTCGGGACCGCGCCGCCGGTTCGGTTCGATTACGTCGGCTGGTCGCGCCGGGCCCAGGCCGAGACCCGCTATCGGATCGAGATGTTCCCCGTCGATCTCCGCGAGCCCGACGGCCGGGCGATCGCGAGTCGGACGATGACTCGCTGGCTCGATCGTGAGACAATGGACCGAGGCCGATGCGTCGATGGCCTGCCCGTCAGCCCGACGATGGGACTCCTGATCGCCAAGGCCAAATGGACCGAGACGGCCCCCTGACGAGGAGCCCGCGACGATGTTCGACGACGACCGACCGCCGATCCTCCACGACCTCTTCGTGAGTTACGCCCACATCGACGACCAGGGCGAGAACGCCGGCCACGTCTCGGCCCTCGTCTCCGCCATCGAGGCCGATTACCGACGCTTCGCCGGCTCGCCGTTGCGCGTGTTTTTCGATCGCGACGAGATCCGGGCGATGGACGACTGGGAAGGCCGGATCTTGACGGGCTTGCGGCACTCCAAGATGATGGTGGCGATCCTTTCGCCCTCCTATTTCGCCAGCGCCTATTGCCGGAAGGAATGGGAATACTACGTCGAGACCGAGCTGGCCCATGCCTTACCCGGCGATGGGATCGCGCCGATTTATATTCTGACTCACCCGAGCTTCGATGCCGATCCGGTCGAGGAAACGCTCCGCCGCTGGGTCCACGACCTTCGGAAGCGGCAGTACATCGACTGGAAGGACTTCTGGCCCCACGGCTACAGGGCCCTGGAGCGGGAGGACGTCCGCCGGAGGCTGGACCACCTTCCCGGCCAGATCGCCGAGCGGTTGAAACGGTCGAAGATCCGTCAAGAAAGCCCTCACACCGTCCCCCTGCCGAGCGAGCATTTCGTCGGCCGTCGCGACGAGATGCAGACGCTTCGGCACGACCTGATCCGCCGTCAAATCGGCGCGATCACGGCCCTCCACGGCATCGCGGGCATTGGCAAGAGCATGCTGGCGTTCGCGTATGCGTGGGGCTACGGCTACGAGTATCCCGGGGGCCGGTTCCTGATCCAGGCGGCGAACCTGGGAGACCTCGCCTCGGGCGTGATCGCCCTGGCCGAGCGGAAGGGCGTGACGCTCTCCGAGGCCGAGCTGCGAAGTCCCGATTTGGCTCTCGATCGGGTCAAGAAGGCGTTCGAGGAAGGCCCGGCGGCGCTGATCGTGATCGACAACGTGGACGATCCGGCCTTGCTGGACGTCCAGGCGCGGGAGCGGGCGTTGCCCCGGGGGGATCATATCCACGTCCTGGTGACGACTCGCGTATCACCGGAAAACCTGCCTCGCATCCATTGCCTGCCGCTCGACTCCCTCGAACCGCAGGACGCCCTGAGCCTCCTGAACGAGTTCCGCCCGATCGCCGACTCGCCCCAGGACGACGAATGGAAGGCCGCCCTGGAGATCGTCCGCCGCCTCGACGGCCACGCTCTGGCCCTGGAGGTGGTGGCGGTCTCGCTCCGCGAGCATCCCGAGGTGTCCTATCGCGAGATGGCCCGGTCTCTGGAAGAAAACGGCATCTCGCTCCTGGAGGAAGACCTCGGCCCGAGGCGAGGGGCAAGCTCACCTGGCACCGCGAAACCTGCATCGGCAAGCTGCTCGAACCGACCTGGAATTCGCTCTCGGACGAGGAGAGGAGGGCCGTCGAATACGCCGCGATGCTGCCGCCCGACAACGTGCCGCTCCCCTGGCTCCGCGAACTGCTCCTCAAGGACTTCCCCACGCTCGCCCAGAGCCGGATCGGCGACCCGATCGCCCGCCTCTTCCAGAAGCTCGAACGCCTCCGCCTGATCGTCGCCACCGGCCGAGATCGCCAGGACCAACCCCAACCCTCCACCGCCCCCACCCAAACCCGAATTGCCCGGATGCACCGGCTCGTCGGCGACGTGATCCGCCGACAACTGGGGAGGGTTGAGGAAACGGCGCGGGAAGAGGTGGTCCACAAGTTCGCCTACGGCCGGGCCGAATGGATCAAGGCGAACTGGGGCAAGGCTGGCCTGGGCTGGGAAGTGCCGCCTTTGCGTGAGGTGACCCTCGGTCTGATCGACCGAGTCGAGTATCGCGGCGTTTACATGGGAGATTGCATCTCAACGGCATTACTCCACAGCGGAAGGATGTTCGAGGCCATCTCGCTCTGTCGTCGATCTTCGGAGGCCCTGAAAAAGCTTCTTGATGCAGAACCCGAAAGCAATTTTTACTCCCGTGAACTGTCAGTGACCTACAACAAGCTGGGCGACCTGGCGCGTTCGTCGGGCGACGCGGCCGGGGCGCGTCGGTACTACGAGGACGGCCTGGCGATCCGGCGGCGGCTGTCCGACGGCGCGCCCGAGAGCGCCGACTACGCCCGCGACCTGTCGGTCAGCTACAACAAGCTGGGCGACCTGGCGGTGTCGTCGGGCGACGCGGCCGGGGCGCGTCGGTACTACGAGGACGGCCTGGCGATCCGGCGGCGTCTGTCGGAGGGCGCGCCCGAGAGCGCCGACTACGCCCGCGACCTGTCGATCAGCTACGATCGGCTGGGCGACCTGGCGCGTTCGTCGGGCGACGCGGCCGGGGCGCGGCGGTACTACGAGGACGGCCTGGCGATCCGGCGGCGGCTGTCCGACGGCGCGCCCGAGAGCGCCGACTACGCCCGCGACCTGTCGGTCAGCTACAACAGGCTGGGCGACCTGGCGCGTTCGTCGGGCGACGCGGCCGGGGCGCGGCGGTACTACGAGGACGACCTGGCGATCGCGCGGCGGCTGTCCGACGGCGCGCCCGAGAGCGCCGACTACGCCCGCGACCTGTCGGTCAGCTACGATCGGCTGGGCGACCTGGCGCGTTCGTCGGGCGACGCGGCCGGGGCGCGGCGGTACTACGAGGACGGCCTGGCGATCCGGCGGCGGCTGTCCGACGGCGCGCCCGAGAGCGCCGACTACGCCCGCGACCTGTCGGTCAGCTACGATCGGCTGGGCGACCTGGCGCGTTCGTCGGGCGACGCGGCCGGGGCGCGGCGGTACTACGAGGACGGCCTGGCGATCCGGCGGCGTCTGTCGGAGGGCGCTCCCGAGAGCGCCGACTACGCCCGCGACCTGTCGATCAGCTACAGCAAGCTGGGCGACCTGGCGCGTTCGTCGGGCGACGCGGCCGGGGCGCGGCGGTACTACGAGGACGGCCTGGCGATCGCTCGGCGTCTGTCGGAGGGCGCTCCCGAGAGCGCCGACTACGCCCGCGACCTGTCGATCAGCTACAACAAGCTGGGCGACCTGGCGCGTTCGTCGGGCGACGCGGCCGGGGCGCGGCGGTACTACGAGGACGGCCTGGCGATCCGGCGGCGGCTGTCCGACGGCGCGCCCGAGAGCGCCGACTACGCCCGCGACCTGTCGGTCAGCTACAACAGGCTGGGCGACCTGGCGCGTTCGTCGGGCGACGCGGCCGGGGCGCGGCGGTACTACGAGGACGACCTGGCGATCGCGCGGCGGCTGTCTGACGGCGCGCCCGAGAGCGCCGAGTACGCCCGCGACCTGTGGGTTTCCTACAGCAAGATGGCCCTTCTTGCCGAGAATGCCGGGGATTCGGCCGGGGCGCTGGCCTGGTGGCGGCGGGTTTGGGAGACGTTGACCGACATGAAACGGCGGGGGATGCACATCTCGCCCGGGGATGAGGCTTATCGACAGGGCTTGGAGGATCGCTTCGGATTTGGCCGGTGAGGGATCGTTCTGAGCGTGCCCGGAGGGGGTAGGACGGAGCGGTCCCGTCGTTTCCTGGTGGGATGGCATCTCAGTCGGGCAGGCCCTGGCCTGCCTGGCCTTGCGACGACGGCAGGCCGGGGACTGCTTGGCGGGAAATGGCTGAGTCCCGGCCGATTTTGGACGGTTGATGCGTTATGTTCTCCGGGGAGTTCCGACCATGCCGGTCTTCTGGACGATCCGGGCTCAGCGGCACTTGCGGCAGGCGTTGGCCGAGGAGCTGGGGCGCGAATTTGCCCCGGCGAGGCCGGTTTCCTCGGCGGGTGAGGTGGGAGGGAGTTGCCCTGGGGTCCTGGAGGGGCGGATGAGGCACCTCAATGCCATGCTGGCCGAGGCGTTCGGCCAGGCGACCGTCGTGGTCAAGGACCAGGTGATCGGCTATCGCCGCAAGAAGGATCGATTCACCCTGATGGTGGACGTTTTCGACCCCAAAACCGCCGCGCCCCTCGGCTCGTTCGTCGTCAAGATCGGCCCCGAGGACGAGATTCGCGAAGAGGTCCGGGGCTGGGACTGCTGCCGGCCCCCCGGATTGCGGCATGACCTGGTTCTGCTCACGCTCGAACCGAGGGAACCCGTCGATCATGAAGGCCGGTCGTGGATGTGCCTCGTGTACGGCGACGCCCAGCAGTTCCTCGGGGTGGCCGAGACCCGCCCGTTCGAAGACGTGATGCTCGAATGCGTCCGCGACGGCGTGCCCAAGCTGCTGTCGATCCATGTCGTGATCGGCGAGCTTTACGACCGGATCGGCCACTTGCTCTATGGTCAAGCCTTCATCGACAACCCCGCCCACGCCGACTACGTTCTGGATGTCCCCCGGCTCGACGACGGGCTGAAGGCGTGGGAGGTCGATCCGGCCTGCCAGGCCGCCCGCCGAGACGCGAGCGTGGTCCAGGGAAAAGTTCCCTATCTCGACCCGGTCGATTACCTCCGCTACGTGCAGAAGTATTCGGCCCATCGCGACGGCCGGGGAAACGTCGTCCCCCGCGCCAGCCCGATGCCCCGAAGCCGGGCGATTTACCGGCCCCGTTCCCGGTCCCGAGGGTCGTCGATGTCGTGCCGAGGATGCTTCGCGGTTGCGCTCATGGCGACCTCCACGGCCGGAATATCCTGGTGGGGATCGTCCGCGACCAGGCGATGTGGCCGACGGTGTTCGACTACGAAGACATGGGGCCGCGGAACCTGATCGGCTGGGACTTCGTGAAGTTGGAGACCGAGATGAAGGTCCGGGCCTATCCCGACGTCTTCCGGGGCAAGGAGCCGATCCCGTTCGCCCAGGCGATCCGCGAGTTCGAGGCCGACCTGGACGCCCGGACCGAGACATGCCACCTGACCCGCTCGTGGCCCGAGCCGGATGACCCGACCCTGGCCGCCGATCGATTAAGGTCGATCCTCCTCGCGATCCGCCGGATGGCCTCGCAGCACCTGGGGATGATCCACGGGCGCCCGAACGACTGGCTGGAAGAGTACTATTTCCTCCTGGTCTGCTACGGGGTGATCACCGCGAGGTTCGAGAACCTCCAGCATCGCGAACGGATCGGGGCCCTGATCTCGGCCGGGGTGGCGGCGGCCCGATTGAGCTGGCCCCGGGCCGTCGAGCTGGCCGAACTCAAGCTCCCGCCGCCGACCGACCCCGAATGAGGCCGTCGAAAACCGCGAAGGGCCACGGCGGCCCGTCGGACCCGAGGAGTCCTGGTGATGAATGCGAATAACCCGCCCTGGATCGATGCCGTCCTCCGGGCCCCCTTCCCCAGCTACCGCGCCCCGATGGCGCTGGCCGGCGAGCTCGGCCGATCGGGCCGGGCCGACTCCCGCGCCCAGGCCATCACGCTCTTGAAGGCGCTCGCCGAGCGATATCCCTATGCCCTGGCGATCCGCCAGGAGCTCGTCTTCGTGATGATGGAGGCGAACGAGGACGTCGAGCTGATCCTCCACCGGCTCGAACGGGAATTCGCCAACCTCGATGAGGAGACCCTGTGCCGCTGGGGCCGCCTCTTCAAGGAGAAGGGCGATGGCCTGGCCCGGACGCTCCAGCCGGACCAGGCGGAACGATACTACCGGAAGTCCCTGGAAAAGTACGATCGAGCCTATCGGATCCGCGACGGCCATTACCCGGCGATCAACAAGGCGACGCTCCTCCTGATCGTCGGGTCGCTCCGGCCGTTATCGCCCGGGGCATCCGAGCCTTCGGAGTGCCTCGAATCGGCAAAGCTGGCGGAGAAGATCCTCACGAGTCGCGGTTCCTGGCGGGCCGAGCTCCCGGCCGATGAGGCGATCTGGTTCCCCGCGACCGAGGCGGAGGCCCACCTGCTCCGCCGGGAATGGGCCGAGGCGGCAGTCCTCTATCGCCATGTCCTGGACCAGGATGCGCTGAATCCGCACTCGCGGGCGACCATGCATCGCCAGGTCGAGCGAATCCTAAGCTGCTTCCGCAACCTGAACGTCCCGCCGGCGCCCCCGTTCGACGACCCCGGGACGTTATTCGGGGCCGAGGCCGGTCTGGACCCGTTGGCCTCCTCGTGAATCCTCTGGGATACAGGATCTGCTCATGTCGTATCGTCCTCAGCCCATCGATACCTCGAAGACCGAGCTGCCCGATTCGCTCGTCGCCCTGACGGAGCGGCTGGCGGAGAACACGCACGACGTCTGGGCCGCGCATCGACTGTCCGAGGGCTGGTCGCTCGGTCCTCGTCGCGACGACGCCTCGAAGACCCATCCGTGCCTGGTCCCGTACGCCGATCTGCCCGAGTCCGAGAAGCAGTATGACCGTCAGACGGCGATCGAGACGCTCAAGGCGGTGCTCGTCCTGGGCTATGCGATCGTCCCGAGGCTGGAGGATTGATCGATGACCGAGACGACGGCGGCCCCGGGCCCCGGAGGTGGCCCCACGCGATCGATTACCACTTCGCGAACCTCCTCCGAAGGCTGGGCGGGGCGTGGTTCCCGTCGCTCGTCGCCCTGGCGATCCTCGCGCTGGCCCTGGGCTGCTGGGGCTACCACGAATTCGCCGTTCAGAACCGGAAGGTGCCCTCGGCCACGATCACGCTCTACCGGTCCTTGCAACTCTTCGCCCTGGAAATGCCCGAGACGGAGACCGAATACCCGCTGGCCCTGGACGTGGCCCGGTTCCTCGCGGCGTTCGTCTCGTTCTCGGCGGTCCTGGGCGTCCTGGGGACGATCTTCGAGGCCAGGGTCCAGGCCGCCCGGCTCTGGGTCCTGGGGAGGCATCACGTGGTCCTCTGCGGCCTGGGCGAGAAGGGGGCCGAGCTCGTCCAGGTCCTCAGGAAGGACCGGCATTTCGTCGTGGTCATCGAGCCGGACGCGACTCACGAAGACCTGTCGAGATGCCGGGCCCTTGGGGCCGTCGTCCTGACCGGCAACCCGACCGACTCCTGGCGTCTCAAGAAGGCGAGGGTCCATCGGGCCGACGTGCTGATGGCGATCGTCCCGGGAGACGACCGGCTGAACGTCGAGACGGCGATTCTCGCCCATGCGATCTGCCGGAGCCCTCGCCATGGAACGCTGACGTGCGTCCTCCAGGTCTCCGACCCGGACCTCACCACGGTGGTCCGCAAGCACCCGATGGCGACCGAAGGGGGCGACGGCTTCGACCTCCAGCCGTTCCGCATCGACGATGCCTGCGCCCAGGCCATGCTCCGCGAGGCCCTGGTCGGCGGCCGGGCGCAAGTCCCGGGCGGATCCTGGTCGTCGGCATCGGTCCGGGAGCCAGGATGGGCGAGAGGCTGATCCTCAGGGCCGCCAAGGACTGGCACCTGGAGAATCCCGACGGGCCGAAGCTGCAGATCGACGTCCTGAGCCCCGGGGCGACCGTCGAGACGGAGAGGATGCGGACCTCGTACCCGCCTCTGGACCTCGCCTGCGAGCTCCGACCCCACGACGTGGCCCCGGAGCCGCTCTCATTCGTCGAGACGTTGGATCGAATCCACGGGGCCCGCTCCTCGTCGCGGCGTTCGTTGGCCTGGACGACGAGGGCGCCGCCCTGATTGCCGCGGACCGGCTCCGCGATGCCCTGCCCAAACTCGTCCCGGTCATCGTCCGGACGATCGAGAGGGATGCCGGCCTCGGCGCCCTGATCCGGGAACGAGGCGCCGAGGGGCTGATCGCCGTCGGCTCCAAGGACCGCGCGTTTCATCTCGCCGCGTCGCTCCGGCCGGTCCAGGAACTTCTCGCGCAAGCCGTCCACCACGAGTACCACCGCCACCAGGGCGGCCCGTCGAGCCCCTCCGGGAGCTGAGAAACCGGCCGTTCGCTTCTGGGAAGACCTCGACGAGGACTATCGCGAAGCCAGTCGAGCCCAGGCGCGCGACATCGCCCGGAAGCTCGGCCTGATCGGTCTCCGCGCCGTCACGTCTCCCGAGGGTTTTTTCCCCCTCCATCAGTTTCGGGAGGACGAGATCGAACGCCTCGCTCGAGATGAGCACGATCGCTGGTGCCAGGAGCGGAGGAGCCGGGGCTGGACCTACGGCGAAATTCGCGACAACCGAAAGAAGCTCCACCCCAACCTGCTCCCCTGGGACGATCCCCGCATCACCGAGCCCGTGAAGGAGATCGACCGCAACGCGATCCGTCGCCTCCCGGCGATCCTCGCCCGAGCGGATTACCAGATCGTGCGGATCGGCCCCGCGCCCGGCCCGACGAGCCTGGGGCGTTCGAGTCTCGGGAGAAATGAGATCGGTTTGGTGGGGTTGCATCGATCACCCGCCTCGCGTCAGGTCGAGAAAGACGATCGAGGAAGGATTTCCGACCGGTGTATAGCTCCCGGTGAATTTCAGGTGGCCGGTTGTGCGATCCACGAGAAAACTCGTGATGTTGTCTCCTCTCTGATTGCAGCAGAAGAGGAATCGTCCGGACGGATCGAACGAGAAGCTCCGCGGATAATCGCCCCGGGTCCATTCCTCGCCGGCGAATGTCAACTCGCCGTCGGGGCCGATGGAGAAGAAGGAAATGCTGTCATGGAGCCGATTCCCCGCGTACACGAATCGTCCGTCGGGGGAGACCAGGACCTCCGAGCAGAAGTTACTGCCCTGGAAGCCCGGGGGGAGGCTGGAGATCGTCCGCCGATGCGTGAGGCGCCCCGTCGCGGCCTCGAAATCGAAGAGGGCGATGGTCGAGGCTTCCTCCTGGATCGAATAGAACCAACGGCCGTTGGGGTGAAAGTGAAAATGTCTGGGCCCGTCGCCGGGAGGGAGGGTCACCTGGGGCGTTCCCGCCGGTTTCAGGAGGCCGGCTCGCTCGTCGAACCTCCAGACGAAGAGACGGTCGAGCCCCAGGTCCGCATGGATCGCGAAACGGCCGGAGGGGTCGGCCTGGATCATGTGAGCGTGCGTTCGGTCGTGGCCGCTGAACGCGAAGCTGCCCGGCGGGGCCCCCGACGCTCGCGCGGGGCCGATCTCGCCGACATCGTGCTTGACGTCGGTGGGATCGCCCAGGCGGCCGTCGGGCCGGACGGGCAAAACGGCGACGGAGCCGCCGAAATAGTTCGCCACGAGGACGAACCGACCCGAGGAGTGGACGGACACGTAAGTTGGGCCGGCGCCCCCGGAGCGAACCGAGTTGAGCGGCGTCAAGCGGCCATTCACCCGATCGATGGCGAAGGCTCCGACCGTGCCCTCCGCATCGTCGCCAACCCGATCGGTCTCATTGGCCGAATAGAGGCGCGTCCCCTCGGGATTCAGGGCGAGGCAGCTTGGGCTGGTGCCCATCTCGAGGACGCCGGAGGCCGTCATCGCCCCGGTTGAACGATCGACCCGAAAGAGATGGATGCCGCGTCCGTTGCCGGGGGGCAGGTCCACCTGGGTCCGGGGAACGTCTCGGAGAGGCGAGCTGAAGGTTCCGACGTAGGCGACCCACGGCGGACCGTTCTCGTCCGCTCCGGCGGGGAGCCCGGGATCGACCAGCGGGGCCGTCGCCGCCAGCGCGGTGGAGGCCCGAAGAAACGAGCGACGCGACCGGTCCGATGAAGTCATGGGGATCGGTGTTCCTTGGAAGAGCGGGAATCCGACGGACCGAGCCTCATGATAATCGATCGGTTCGGGGCGTGCGTGAGGGGGTCGGCCGACCGAGGAGAGGGCGGCGATTGCTCCAACGACGCGGGGCCCCTCGGCAGCCGATGCGGCGCCGAGGGGCCCCGGGAAAGAGCGATCTGGCGGAGGGACGCCCCGGCCTAGCGGGCGAAGTTCAGGCCCGGATCTTGCGCGGGAGAGCTGACGAGGCGGAAGTTGAAGTGGTCCGCGTCCTTCCAGGCGAGGTTGCCGGCGAGTGCGCCGTCCTGCCCGGTCTTGGCGGCGAGGGAGAGGACGCCGTCGGTGAGCGACGACGAGCCGGCGATGGTCGAGGCCGGCTTGCCCGGCCCGGCCGCGGTCCAGGTGAAGCCGCCGTCATCGCCAATCACCAGGGTGATCTTGGCTCCCGGGACCGGCTGGGCGGTCCAGGTCCCCGCCAGCTTGCCCTCGGGGCCCGGAGCGGCGGCCGAAGCCGGCGCGGAGGCGGGCTCGGGCGATCCGGCCGGGTGGTACTGCGCGACGAGCTGGGCCGAGAGGGTGTCTCCGGGCTGGAGCTTCGTGATCTCGCGGAACTGGCGGACGGCGTTCTCGTCCTGGCCCTCGCACAGGTAGATGTAACCGAGGACGAACCGGGCCGGCGCGGAGTTGCGATTGGCGCCGACATAGGCCTCCAGCTGGCGGAGCTGGGTGGTGAACGTGGCCACGTCGGGGTACATGCCGCTGAGGGTCGTCCAGTCCCAGCCGGGCCCGACCGACAGGACCGCGTAGAGCGGGGCGGCGGCCTGCTCATACTTGCCCTGGGCGAAGAGGGTCAGCGCGAGGAACTGATGGGCGGTCGGATCGTTGGGAGACTGGGCCAGGGCCTGCTGATCGAGCGTGAGGGCCTGGTCGTAGTTGCCCGCCATGAACGCCTGGCGGGCCCCGTCGAAGGCGGAAGCGGCGGAATCGGCCGCGGCCGGTTCGGGGGGAGGCGCCGTGGTGCTGATCGGCTGCGAGTAATTCGAGGCCTGGGCCGGCGCGTCGCCTTGCTGGGGAGCGTTCGCATTGACCTGGGCGTTGCCGCCACCGCCACCGCCGCCGCCGCCGCCAGGATATCCGCCCGAATAGGGGTTGCTGTAGTTCGAGTAGCCCCAGCCGTATTGAGGAGAGCCGGTGCCCCAGGCCCCGACCCCGCCGTAACCCATCGGGTAACCGCCCATCCCCCACGCACCGGAGTTGTTGTTCCAGGAGTTGGCGCCCACGGAGGCGCCGAGGGCCGCGGCTCCGAGGTTCGAATAGTTGTTGTTGCGATTCGCGTAATTCGCCCCGGCGGCGGCCCCAACGGCCCCGGCGCCGTTGTTCGGAAGGTAGCCGTTGTTGCGATTTGAGTAGCCCGCGCCCGCCGCCGCTCCGACGGCCCCGGCGCCGTTGTTCGGCAGGGTCGAATTGTTGCGGTTGGCGTAGCCCGCGCCCGCGGCGGCGGCGCCGTTGTTCGGGAGCGTCGAGTTGTTGCGGTTGGCGTACCCGGCGCCCGCGGCGGCTGCCCCGTTGTTGGGCAAAGTGGAGCTATTCCGGTTTTCATAGCCGGCGCCGGCGGCGGCGGCCCCATTATTGGGGAGGGTCGATTTGTTGTTCTTGTTCTCGTAGCCGGCGCCGGCTGCGGCGGCCCCATTATTGGGGAGGGTCGATTTGTTGTTCTTGTTGGATGCCCCCGCGCCGGCGGCCGCCGCCCCTGCGTTGGGATAGCTGGAGCCGTTGCGGCTGCCTCCGCTCCCGCCGGACGGGTACTGCCTCTGGCCCGAGGAGCCGCCCGCCGACGGCGGGCGGGGCTGGCTGAACGACGGCGAGTGTCCCATCGACGAGCCTCCCATCTGTCCCCCGCCGTAGCCCCCGCGCTCGCCTCCGCCGCCGCCTCGCTCGCCGCCTCCTCCGCTGTATCCGCCGCGACCGCCACCGCGACCCGCCAGGACGTCTCCGGGGTAGGCCGCCAGCGTTGCGGCGAGGACCAGGGCCGATCTCCACAGATTGCGATTCATGATGCGAATCCTCGATGAGGGAAGTTCGTTGGGGAATGACTCGGCCGGGAGTTACTTCCCGGCCTCGGGCGCCTTGCGGACGATCGTGAACTCGTCGATCCCCGGGATCGCGGCACCTCCCAGGGTCCGATCCAGCGACTGCCAGCTCGCGCGATCCTTGCCCAGCTTCGTGATGATGTTGGTGGCCGAGGCGTGAAGGCCGTCCTGCCGGACCCCCTCCGCCTTGATCACCCAGCGGTCGCCGTCCCGGGTCCAGTATCCCTCGCCGAACCCGCCCTCGGAGTCGAAGATCCACATCTTGAACTGGCTGCGGACCGGGTCCCAGCCGATCCTCTGCGTTCCCGAGAGGACCGCCTCGCCCTTGGTCTTCATCGTGAACTCACGGACCAGGAAGTTTCCGTCGGCGGTCCACTTGCACGTGGTCTGCACCAGCGCGTCCTGACTCTCGTTGATCCAGTCGCCGACCATCCATTCCAACGCCTTGAGCCGGTCGTGGGCGGTGAGTTCCTTGGAGGTCTCGTCGCGGACTGCGGATTGGAGCCAATGTCCCCGAATTTTCACGTAGATGGCCGTGAATCGAGTGATCTCGGGGGCACCCTTGCCTTCCTCGGGCTTGATCGTGGCTCGGCCCTCTTCCAGGGCCGTCTCCGGGCCGAGGAAACGGAAGGATTCGACCCGGAGCTCGATCTTGTGGCCGGGATTCTCGGCGAAGCTCGCGGCGTATTGCTCCTGGATCGCGGCGCGGCCTTCGATCCGTTCACCCTCTTCGCCAACGACGATCGCGGTTTCCGTGTAGGTCGCGGCGGCGGCGGCGGCGTCTCCCGCGTTGAAGGCTCGCGTGAACTCGTCGCGAAGGGCGTGGATGGCCTTCGCGTCCTCGCTCCGGTCCTCGGCCGCGGGCTTCGATGCCGGGGTCGAGGGGGCGGGCCTGGTTTCCTGGGCGATCAGGTCGTCGCCGATCGCGAAGGTCGCGACGGCAAGCATCAAGGAGACCTTCATCATCGGCGTCTTCCCTCATCCAAGAGGGACGGTCCGTCTCCGGGTCAGCCCTCGTTCGTCGCGAGGAGAGATCCTGACCTTGAGGCGGAGCGTCTGGGGATGTCAAGTAGGGCGTGGGGCGATCGGCCCGGGGTGATCGACTCAGCGAGAACCTTGTTCAGGACGAACCGCCCCAGGGGGGTAGGGAATCGGCTTCGATGTCCCATGCAAGTAGGGCAAATTATCGTCCCGCAGCAACATGAATGCAAGAGGGCGGCGGACCCGATTCCCGCGGAGGGTACAGTGCCGATCCCCGCTCGACTCGCCGCAAACCGGGGATGGGCCGTGGGGGGCTTTCCCGGCGCCGGCCTCCCTTCCATGAGTGGCTCCGCCCGACGAGAAAAGGAACAGTCCCCGGAGAACGAGCGGGCCGGGTCATGCAGAATCGGGCCGATCCTGATACAGTCGTGGAGAGAAGGGCCGAGGCTCGCCCGGCCGCGAAGGGTTCACGGATAACCCCCCGGACGAGATCCGTCGGCTCGGCCGGGCACTGCGGAGTCCTGCCGCCGTCCGCTCGGGCCGTGTCGTGTCGTCGGGAAACCGACTCGGGGAGGCCGCTGCAGATGATCGGGAATCCCAGGCCGATGCGCTATGCGGTCGCCACTCTTGCCGTGGCGCTGGCGATCGGCCCGTTGTTCCTGCCGGGTCTCGGGCAGGGTATGGGGGGTGTCTTGCTGTTCGGCGTCCTGATCGCCGCCTGGTACGGTGGGCTGGGCCCGGGGATCTGGGCCAGCCTCCTGGTCCCGGCGATCCTCGTCGCGTTCTTCCGTGCGGCCGGCGTGACGATCCCGACCTGGCAGATCTGGTCCTTCGGCATCTTCGTGGCCCTGGGCGGGCTGATCTCGGTGATTTTCGAGTCCCTCCATGCGGCCCAGAGGCGGTCCGAGGCGAACCGAAGGTGGCTCTCGGCGGTCCTGACCAGCATCGGCGACGCCGTGATCGCCACCGATCGCCGAGGGGCCGTCGTCTTCATGAACCCGGTCGCCCAGGCCCTGACCGGCTGGGACCCGGAGGAGGCGTCCGGCCGCCCTCTGCCCGAGGTCTTCCGACTCCTGTCCGAGGACACCAAGGAACCCGTCGAGGACCCGGTCGGGCGCGTCCTCCGCGACGGCGCGATCGTGGGCCTCGGCAACCATGCCCTCCTGATCGGCCGGGACGGATCGGAACATCCGGTCGCCGATCGGGCGGCGCCGATCCGAGGCGCCTCGACCGACATCTCGGGCGCCGTCCTCGTCTTCCGCGACGTGGCGGAGCAGAAGCAGGCCGAACGGCGAGTCGCCCTCCTGGCCGAGGCCGGGCGTCTCCTGGGCTCCTCCCTGGAAGAAGAGACGATCCTGCGGAGCGTGCACGATCTCGTCGTCGCGACCTTCGCGGACCGCTGCGCCCTGACGATCCAGGACGAGCGAGGTGCCCTCCGTCACCTGGCCGACACTCCAGGCGATTCCCACGAGCCGAAGTCGTGCCGCGATCTCTCCTGGCAGGCTCCCCCGGCCGAGGCCGACGACCTGGGCTTGCGGCAAGTCCTCCTGGGCGGCGAGCCGGTCTTGCTCGCGGATTCTTCCGAGTTGGCCCCGGGCCAGTCGAGGCCGAGGATCGCGCCCGCCGGAGGTTCCGTCCTGATCCTCCCCATAAACGCCCGGGGCCGGACGATTGGGGCCATGACGCTCCTCAACAACCGCCCTTCCCGACCATTCGAGAAGGAAGACCTGCGGGTCGCCCTGGACCTGGCGTCCCGGATCGGCCTGGCCATCGAGAACGCCCGGCTTTTCTCGGAACGTGAGCAAGCGGCACGGAAGCGGGAGGAAGCCCTGTCCCTCCACCGGAGCGTGGAGGAGCAATTGACCGTGCTCGTCGAGGCCTCGGGCAGCCTGAGCGCCTCGCTCGACCCGCCCTCGGTCCTCTCCGCGGTCCTCGCCCTGTCGCGGAGGCTGATCGACTCGGACGCCCACGCGATCTGGCGACAGGATACCGCGACGGGCTCCTGGGGGATCGGCCACAGCTCGGGCCTTTCCGAGGAGTATCGCGAATCGACGATCCGCAGGCTCCGGGACGTGGCCAGGATGCCCGAAGTCCCGATCGTCGCCGATGACGTCATGGATGTTCCCCTGCTCGGGGCTCGGGAGCACGCGTACCGCAAGGAGGGGATCTGTTCCCTGCTCGCCGTCCCCTTGAGGGTCCGGGACCGGAACAGCGGGACCCTGGTGTTCTATTACCGAACGCCTCATCGCTTCACGGAGGTTGAAGTCCGGGTGGCCACGGCGCTCTCGAACATCTCGGCCGCCGCGATCGGGACGTCGGAGCTTTACGAGGAGCTGAAGGACCATGATCGCCGCAAGGACGAGTTCCTCGCGATGCTGGCCCACGAGCTCCGAAATCCTCTGGCCGCGGTGAGCAACGCGGTCTCCGTCCTCCGGAGCCCCGGCGACACCGAGGGCCGCGCCTGGGCGAGCGAGGTCATCGCCCGGCAGGTTCGGCATCTCACCCGATTGATCGACGACTTGCTGGACGTGTCGCGGATCACTCGGGGCAAGATCCGCCTCCGCCGGGGTTTCGTCGATGCCTCGTCGATCCTCGATCAGGCCGTGGAGACCGTCCGTCCCCTGATGGAGGAACGGATGCACTCGCTGCTGATCTCGATCGAGAGGGGGCGCTCCCGCTCTGGGTCGATTCGGCCAGGCTCGAACAGATCGTCGTCAACCTGCTGACCAATGCGGCGAAATACACCGATTCCGGAGGGCGAATCTGGCTGATCGCCGGACGAGAAGGCGAGCACGTGGCCATCACCGTCCGCGACACGGGCATCGGCATCCCTCCGGAAAAGCTCCCCGAAATGTTCCAGCTTTTCGCGCAGGGGGAGCGCTCCATCGCTCGCTCGGAGGGAGGGGCTCGGGATCGGCCTGACGGTCGTGCAGATGCTCGCCGAAATGCACGGGGGGAGCGTCTCGGCGACGAGCCGAGGACCGGGCGAGGGAAGCGAGTTTACCGTCCGGCTGCCGATCGCCCGGGAGGCGGAATCGGAGAGTTCGGAGGCCCCGAGCCCGCCGAACCGATCGGGTCGGTGTTCGCGGATCCTGGTCGTCGATGACAGCATCGACACGGCCCGGGGCATGGTCCGCCTCCTCAAGCTCCTCGGGCACGAGGTCGCGGTGGCCCACGACGGCCCCTCGGCCGTCGAGTTGGCCCGAGGGTTCGGCCCCGCGTTCATCCTTCTCGATATCGGCCTACCCGGGATGAATGGATACGAGGTGGCCGAGACGCTTCGACGCGACCCCGGCTCGAAGGACGCCATCATCATCGGAGTCTCGGGCTATGGCCGGGATGAGGACCGTCGGCGATCGGAGGCCGCCGGCTTCAATCACCACCTGGTCAAGCCGGTCGATTTCGACGCGCTCGTCTCGCTCCTGGCCGCGAGCATCGGCTAGGAGACGCCCCTTGACGTGAGCCGCATCGGCTCCCTAATCGGAGCAACCGGATCGTGTACCGAATCCCATTCCAAAGTCAGCTTCGATGGACGCAAGTCAGTGGAGCGGAAGGGGATCGAACCCTCAACCTCAGCATTGCGAACGCTGCGCTCTCCCAATTGAGCTACCGCCCCAACGAGGGTCCATGCAGCATAACGGCCCGCCGAGGGCGATTCAAGACGCACTGACCCAGATTGCTGGCCTGTCGGGCGGTGATGAACCCCGGAAGGGTCCCGCCTCGTGGCGGTTTCGAGCCGTGGTTTCGAAGATCATCCACAGCATTTAGGCTGGCCTCGCTCCCGAGGTGGCCGATTCCTCCTTCGATGGGCCCTCGATGACGCTGACCGTCTGCATCCTGACTCGAAACGACGAGGCCACGCTGGGCCGGGCCGTGGAATCGGTCCTCGGAGTGGCCGATCAGGTCGTGGTGGCCGATACCGGCTCGACCGACCGGACTTCGGCCGAGGCCGCCCGCGGAGGGGCCGATTTCGTCGAAATCCCCTGGGACGACGACTTCTCCGAGGGTCGGAATCGCGCCATCGCCCGGGCCCGCGGGGACTGGATTCTGTGGCTGAACCCGGATGAGGAGTGGCTCGCGCCGGACCGGCCGACCCTGGATCGCCAGACGGCCGATCCGTCGGTCTTCGGTCGGCTCGCGACGATCCGCAACGTCTTCGAGTCGCGATCGCCGGATCAGTTCAGCGAGACTTTGGATCTTCGTCTCTTCCGCAACCGGCCAGACCTCCGTTTCGAGGGCCGATTGTATCCCAGGCTGGCCGAGGAGGTTGTGGAGACGGTCCGGCGAGCGAGCCAGACGGTTTCCCCCGGCGAGCCGGGCCTCACGATCCGATCGTGGTCGCCCGCTCTGGAGACTTCCGAAGAAAAGCTGCGATGGACGACTCGCCTCCTGAGCAGGGAACTCCGCGACCGACCCGGCCGTCTGCCTTACTTGATCGAATATGGCCGGGCCTTGCTCTTGCTGAACGACCCGAACGGCCACCTGGTCTTCGGCGAGGCCGCCGAGCAGGTGGCCTTGAGGTCGGCCGACCCTCAACCGCCCTCGTCCAAGGTCCAGATGCTCCTGGAATACCTCATCGAGGCGCCGCCGGGCCTCGTCCGAGGTCCGATGACCCGGGAACAGGCGATTCGGATGGTCGTTCGATGGTTCCCGAATAGCCCGGGACCGCTCTGGACGCTCGCCGGTTGGCACTACCGTCGGGGGGAGTATCGCGAGGCGGGTGGCCCCCTCGAACGTCTCGTCGAACTCGGGGCCACCGGGGCGTACGACCGATCTCGGCCGTTCAACCCGGCCATCGTCGGCGGTCAGGCGGCGTTGAACCTGGCCTCCTGCTATGCCCGGCTCGGCCGTCCCGACGACGCCGAGGCCCTGTTGCGTCAGCTCCTCGTCATTCCCGAGTACTCGGCCGTCGCCGCGAAAAATCTCGGGCTCCTCGGCCGGCCCTGATCGGACCCCGGACGAATCTCGCCGGTCGGGACCTCGGGGCGACTCGGCCGGGAAGAGGCGGACCCCGGATTTCGCCGGGCCCCCCGTCCCGTCCACGCCTGGGCGACGGGATTGCGACGGCCGATGACTCTCGGCCTCGGCGCTTGCCGTGACGGAGCAGGGCTTTTCCCGGGCCCTTTCGCGGATGGAATCGGTTTCTCGGCGGGAAGCCCGCGATCGTCATAACTCGATGCCCCACGTCGAGATCTCGACGTGGTCGTCGGCTGCCACCTGACGCATCGAGGCGCCTCGGGCGTGCTCCGCGATCGGCACGGGAAGGTTTGCGCCGGCCCCCGGACCCGACCGTCTCTCAGGCGGACGGGGAACCCGGGGCGAACCGGCGCGCCTACCGCGATCCAGACATTGTCAAGGGATTCGTGACCGCGAATCGGGCGCACCGTGAGGGATGATTGGGTGTCAAATTAGGTGTTTTGGAAATTCTGGGATATTTTATTGAACCATGGGGAAAAGTCTTGACTGAGAGGATTAGGCGGATTATACGTTACAGCCATCTTGTGATGAATTCACAAGAGCGGAACGAAGTGTTCGAAACCGATCGGGGAAGATCGGTGGGGCGGCGGGGCATGGTGGCCCCTGGATGGGCATCCCTCGCGATCGTCGGGGTCGGGGTGTAGGCCGTCGGTCGAGCCAGCCGGAATCAGGCGCGGGTGTCGCGCTTGGGTCGCTTGCGCGCGCTGCCAGGGCTGTTTGACCAGGCCGGGGCGAAGTCGCTGATCTCTCTACATTGAGGTGCTACCAATGTCTCGCGATTCCAAGAGCGGTCTCTTCACTCGTTCGAGCCGGGGGCGGACGACGACGCGTCGGGCATCGCCGGCGAAGCGGCTGGCCTTCGGGCTGTCGCCGAAGATCGAAGACCTGGAAGCCAGGCGGCTCCTTGCGACGCTGACCTGGACCGGTACTCTTGCCGCCGGCAACGGCGCGATGAACATGTTCGACTCCGGCACGAACAACGTGAGCACGAACTGGGACACCAACACCTTCCCCGTGAGCGGCGACACCCTGGTCTTCCCCGACGCGGCCCAGTACAAGGGGCCGATCGTCAATGACACCGCGGCGGACACGCCGTATGTCCTGCACTTCACGGGGTCCGGCTTCACGATCAACGGCAACGAGATCGTCCTGGCGACCTCGGCGTCGCTGAAGGATATGAGCACCACGACGCCGCTCAACACCCTGGCGACCCCGCTCCAGCTCGAGGCCAATCCGACGATCACCGTCTCGACGACCGGGCACACCCTCAGCCTGACCGGGGCCATCAGCCAGTCGGGCGGGACGTTCGGCCTGGCCAAGAACGGGACGGGGACGCTGTCCTTCGACGGCTCGGCGGTGAACACCTACGCCGGCAACACGGCGATCCTCAACGGGATCCTCCAGGTCGATCGGACCGTGGCGGGCGCCGCGATCCCCGGTGCCAGTCCTCTGGTGATCGGGTCGGGCTCCAATGGTGTTTCCACGGCCCAGCTCGTGGTGCCCTCGACGGCGACGACGACCCAGTTCGGCTCGGGCCTGGTCGCGACGATCCACACCGACGGCCATCTGGAGATCGATTCCGCCTCGTCGGAGACGCTGGCCAGCCTGACCGAGGACGGCCAGGCGTCGGTGAACCTCGGCAATGCCAGCAAGACTTCCGGCCTGAGTCTCGGGACCCTCAGCTCCTCGGCGACGACCTCCCAGATCAGCAGCTCCGGCGGTGTTCTCAGCCTGAACGGCAAGGTCTCGGCCCTGACCGGCGCGACGACGATCTCCGCCGACGTCGAATTGAACAACGCGGCCCGATCGATCGTCGTCAGCACCGGCGCGAGCCTGACGATCTCCGGGGTGATCTCCGATGGGACGGTCACCCCGAGCGGCTTCGCCCTGACCGGGGGCGGGACGCTCACGCTGACCGGGGCGAATACCTTCACCGGCACGGCCAACGATAGCGCGAGCACGCTCGCCCTGGCCCAGGCCGGCGGCTTCCCGTCGCTCCTGGGACCGCTGGTCGTCGGCGGTGCCTCGGGCCTGGTCACTGCGACCGGGGGCCAACTGAGCAGCGGGCAGCCGCTGACGGTCAACACCGGGGGCACGTTCCGGCTCCTGGGAGCGGCGACCGAGGACGCCACGCCGATTTCGGTGACGGGCACCCTGGATACCGGGACCGATCCCACGGCCTCGATCGGCGCCACGGGGCTGATGCTCAACGGCGGAGCGAAGGTGATCGGGTCGGGCACCCTCAGCCTCCTCGGCGATCTGACCGTCACCGGGGGCACCGCGGCGATCTCCTCGCTGGTCCAACTGAACGACCCGGCTCGCCTCTTTTCTATCGCGACCGGCGCCACATTGAACGCGTCCGGCGTGATTTCCGACGGATCCACCTCCCCCTCGGGCATCCTCCAGAGCGGCGGGGGTAAGCTGGTCCTCTCCGGGGCCAACACCTACACCGGCACGACCGAGGTCCTGACCGGGACCCTGAGCCTGGCCAATCCGACCGGGACGTCGATCCTCGGCCCCCTGGTCGTGGGCGATCCCACGACGACGACGTCGGCCCTGGCCACCTCCAGCGGCGGCCAGATCGCCGTGGGGGAGCCTCTGACGGTCAACAGTGGCGCCACGTTCCGGCTGAAGAATGGTTCGGAGTCGCTGGGAGCGACCACGGTCACGGCCGGGACGATCACGATCAACGGGACCTCGCTGGCCCTGACCCCCGGTTCCCTCCTGACCGTCAACGGCGGGACGATCGGCGGGACGGGCGCCCTGCTCCTCGCCGAGAACGTCACGTCCGACGGCACGTACGGCCCCTCGACGATCAGCGCCGCCTCGGTCGTCCTCGCCTCGCCCTCGACCACCTTCACCGTCTTGCCCGGCGCGGCGACGAGCACGGGCGACCTGATCATCAGCAGCCCGATTTCCGACGGCACGCCTCCGTTTTCCTCGCTCATCAAGGCCGGCACAGGCCGGTTGGTCCTCACCGGGGCGAGCACCTACTCCGACGTGACCAGGCCCGACGGCACGAGCGTGACGGGCGGCGTCCTGGAGGTCGATGGCTCGATCACCTCGAACGTCCTGCTCGACGGAGGGACGCTCGCGGGGACCGGGACCGTCGGCAACGTCACGTTCGCGACCCCGACGATCATCGATCCCGGCACGACTCCCGGGAGCAACGGGACCCTCACGGTCAACAACCTCCACCTCGATTCGACGGACACCTACCACGTCGATATCAACGCGGGCGGCAATGACGAGATCATCGTCAAAGGGACGGTCATCCTCGACCCGCCCGTCCTGGACATCGCCCTGAACTTCGATCCGGCGCTCGGCCAGGTCTTCACCCTGATCGATAACCTCGGGACCGACCCGATCGACGGGACCTTCCTCGTCAAGACGACGAACACGAGCAACGTGTCCGTGGACGTGCCGTTCAAGCAGATCGACGCGAACCGGTACCTGCTCAATCCGTCGGCCGATCCGACGATCCTCCGGGGCACGCAGTTCATCCTGAACTACGCCGGAGGGACCGGGAACGACCTGACGCTCATGGTCGTGGCGCCCCCGGTGGCGGTGGACGACTCCTACGCTCTGCCGGAGAACGCGGGCCAGCCCGGCAACTCGCCGAGCTCCCCGCCGGTGTTCACCGTCCCTGCGTTCGCGGGTGTCCTGGCCAACGATGTCGACACGAACCACCTCGGCCTCCAGGCCCAGCTGGTTTCGCCGCCTTATCAGCCCCCGGGCTCGAATCCGGCCGCTCCGCCGGCCACGGACTTGCCGTTCGTCGGTCCGAAGCACGGCACGCTGGTCCTGAACGGCGACGGCTCGTTCACCTACATCCCCGCGGCGAATTACGTCGGCGAGGACAGCTTCGTCTACTTCGCGTCCGACGGCGTCTACAGCGCGACCGATCCGAGCTCCCCGGCCGGTGCGGCCTCGGCTTACGGAGTGGTCCATCTGTTCGTCAACGCGACGTCCGAGAACCCGGTGGCGAGCGACGACTTCGTCACCACCCTGCAGA
This sequence comes from uncultured Planctomycetota bacterium, assembly GCA_963737655.1. Classification (GTDB taxonomy): domain Bacteria; phylum Planctomycetota; class Planctomycetia; order Isosphaerales; family Isosphaeraceae; genus JAQGHR01. The sequence continues at coordinate 3,053,971 of CAVTTN010000002.1, forward strand.
ATACGGCCCTGACGTCGATCAACGTCCTGGGCAACGATTTCAGCCCCGACGGCCTTGCCCTGACGGCCGAGCTCGTGGCCGGCGCGACCCACGGGACCGCGACCCTCAACGGCGACGGCAAGACCTTCACCTACACCCCGGACCCGGCCTTCCACGGCACCGACACCTTCACCTATCGCGCCGTGGACAGCAACGGCTACGCCAGCCCCATCACCACCGTGAGCATCGACGTGCTCCAGGTGGACCAGAAGCCGGTGGCCAACAACGATTTCTACTCGACGAACGAGGAATCCACGCTCTTCGTGGACGCGCCGGGCGTGCTGGCCAACGACACCGACCCCGACAACACGCCGGCCGACCCGACCGCGCAGACCCTCCGAGCGGTCCTGCTCCAGGGGCCGACGCACGGCATGCTGACCCTGTTCAACGACGGCTCGTTCTCCTACACGCCGGACCCGCTGTTCAACAGCTCCGCCGCCAACGGCGGGGTGAAGGACAGCTTCATGTACGAGGTCTCCGACGGCCTGCTCTTCAGCGACCCGGCGACCGTCACGATCACCGTCAACGCGGTCGATCACGCCCCGATCGCCCGGGACGACGCCTATGCCTCGGCCGAGGGAGCCACGCTGACCGTCCCCGTCACCGACGGCAAGGGAGTCGCCGTGGGCGTCCTGGCCAACGACACCGACCCGGACAACACCTCGACCAACACGGCCCCTCAGACCCTGACCGCCGTGATCCTCAGCCAGCCTCTGCACGGGACCCTGGCCCTCGCCGCCAACGGCTCGTTCGTCTACACGCCGACCGATACCTCCTTCAGCGGCACGGACTCGTTCACGTACCGGGCCTTCGACGGGACCCTGTACAGCGATCCGGCCACGGTCAACCTCTTCATCAGCTCCGTGAACCACGCCCCGGTGGCCGTCGCCGACGCCTTCATCACGAACGAGGACGTCCCCCTGGTCGTCGCGGCCCCGGGCGTCCTCGGCAACGATTCGGACCCGGATAACACCCCGGCCGACCCGACCGCGCAGACCCTCAGCGCGATCCTGATCCAGGGCCCGGAGCACGGCACGATCGCCCTGGCGGCCGACGGTTCGTTCACCTACACCCCGGACCCGAACTACAACAACGACGGCAAGAACACCGACTTCTTCACCTATCAGGTCTCCGACGGCCAGCTCCTCAGCGGGGTGGTTCGGGTCGACCTGACCGTCAACCCCGTCGCCGACGCTCCGACGGCCGTGCCAAGCAGCTATACCGGGATCGAGGACACGAACCTGGTCGTCCCGGCCCCGGGTATCCTTCTGGGCTCGACCAACGTGGACGGCGGGACCCCGACGATCGTCCTCGACAACGGCCCGCAGCACGGGGCGTTCCTGGGCGGGGCGATCAACGCCAACGGCTCGTTCACCTACATCCCGAATCCGAACTACAACGGCACCGACAGCTTCACCTACCACCTGCTCAACCCGACCTCGGGCCTGACCAGCGATCCGGTGACCGTCACGCTGACTCTCCTGGCCACCCCCGACGCCCCGGTGGGGGTGCCCGACCCGATCGGGCCGGCGGGGTCGGCGTACACGACCCTCGAGAACGTGCCGCTGGTCGTCAACGACGGCGGCGTCCTGGCCAACGACATCAACGTCGACGGCGACGCGCTCCACGCCCAGCTCGTCACCGGGCCGGCGCACGGCAGCGTGGTCCTCAACAGCGACGGGACGTTCACCTACACGCCCGCCCCGTACTACAACGGGCCGGACAGCTTCACCTACGTCCCGGTCAACACCTCGCTGGCGGGGATGCCGACGCTGGTGAACCTCTCGGTGGTCGCGGTGCCGACGACGCCGACGGCCGTCGGCGACAGCTACTCGACCCTGGAGGACACGGCGCTGACGCCGGCCGCGCCGGGCGTCCTGGTCAACGACACGTTCCCCGACGGTGCGCCGACGATCACGGTGGACAACCTCCCTCAGCACGGGACGCTGACCGGCGGGATCATCAACGCCAACGGCACGTTCACCTACACCCCGGCGGCCAACTATCACGGGCCGGACAGCTTCACCTATCACCTGACCAACGCCTCGGGAGAGACGAGCGCGTCGGTCACGGTCTCCCTGACGGTGATCTCGGTCCCCGACGCCCCGGTGGGGGTGCCCGACCCGATCGGGCCGGCGGGGTCGGCGTACACGACCCTCGAGAACGTGCCGCTGGTCGTCAACGACGGCGGCGTCCTGGCCAACGACATCAACGTCGACGGCGACGCGCTCCACGCCCAGCTCGTCACCGGGCCGGCGCACGGCAGCGTGGTCCTCAACAGCGACGGGACGTTCACCTACACGCCCGCCCCGTACTACAACGGGCCGGACAGCTTCACCTACGTCCCGGTCAACACCTCGCTGGCGGGGATGCCGACGCTGGTGAACCTCTCGGTGGTCGCGGTGCCGACGACGCCGACGGCCGTCGGCGACAGCTACTCGACCCTGGAGGACACGGCGCTGACGCCGGCCGCGCCGGGCGTCCTGGTCAACGACACGTTCCCCGACGGTGCGCCGACGATCACGGTGGACAACCTCCCCCAGCACGGGACGCTGACCGGCGGGATCGTCAACGCCAACGGCACGTTCACCTACACCCCGGCGGCCAACTACTTCGGCCCGGACAGCTTCACCTATCACCTGACCAACGCCGCGGGCCAGACCAGCCCGTCGGTCACGGTCTCCCTGACGGTGATCGCCGTGGCCGACGCCCCGGTGGCCATGGACGACTCCTTCCAGACCCTGGAAGACACCCCGCTGGCGGTCAACGACTCCGGGGTCCTGGCCAACGACACCAACGTGGACAAGGACACGCTCCACGCCAAGCTGGCCAAGGGGCCGCTGCACGGCAGCGTGGTCCTGAACAGCGACGGGACGTTCACCTACACGCCGTCGCTGAACTACAACGGGTCGGACTCGTTCACCTATTACGCGGTGAACACGTCCCTCTCCAGCGCCACCCCGGCGACCGTCACGATCGACGTGGTGGCCGTCCCCGACGCCCCCACGGCGGCCAACGACAGCTACTCGCTGCTGGAGGACACGACCCTGACCGTGCCCGCGCCGGGCATCCTCCTGAACGACACGAACGTGGACGGCGGGCTGCCGACCATCAGCATCGATAACGGGACGCTCCACGGCGGCCTGAACGTCGGCACCGACGGCAAGGTCACCTACGTCCCGATGCCGAACTATTTCGGCACCGACAGCTTCACCTACCACCTGACCAACGCGGCCTCCGGGCTCACCAGCGGCACGGCGACGGTCACCCTGACGATCCTCCCGGTGCCCGACGCCCCGGTGGCCATCAATGATGCCTATCAGACCAACGAGGACGTCCCGCTGGTCGTCAACGACTCGGGCGTCCTGGCCAACGACATCAACGTCGACAAGGACACGCTCCACGCCCAGCTCATCAACGGGCCGGTCCACGGCAGCGTGGTCCTGAACACCGACGGGACGTTCACCTACACCCCCGACCCGAACTACAACGGGACGGACACGTTCACGTACCTCGCCGTGAACACCTCGCTGCCCAGCGCCTCGACGGCCACGGTGACGATCACCGTCCTGCCCGTCAACGATGCCCCGGTGGCGAACCCGGACACCTACAACACCGAGGAAAACCAGACGCTGACGATCCCGGCCCCCGGGGTCCTCGGCAACGATTCCGACGTGGAAGGGCCGGACATCACGGCGGTCCTCGTCAACACGACCCAGCACGGGACGCTGTCTCTCAAGGCCGACGGCTCATTCGTCTACGTGCCCAACCCCGAGTTTACCGGAGTCGATACGTTCACCTACCGGGCGTTCGACGGCCAGCTCTACAGCCCGGTGACCACCGTCACGATCAACGTGGCGATGATCCCCGTGACCACGGTCATGCTCGACCCGGCCAGCGACACCGGGGTCTCGAACACCGACCGGATCACCAACGACACCACCCCGACGTTCTACGGGACGACCCGTCCCGACCTGACCGTCAAGCTCTACGCCCAGCCGCTCGGCTCGTCCTCCGCCCCGATGCTCGTCGGGACGACCACGGCCGACGCCTTCGGCAACTACCGGGTGACCTCGAGCGCCCTGCCCGACGGCCAGTATGCGTTCTCCGTGAACGTGTTCCGGCCCGACGGACTCCAGACCGGCGTGGCGATCAGCGGCGGAGACCTCCTGATCGACACCGTGGCCCCGCGGGTCCAGGGCGTCCAACTCGACCCGAAGACCGGCCAGGTCTACGTCGTCTACATCGACCAGGGTGGGGCGGGCATGGGCCAGGCGTCGATCACCGACGTCGCCAACTACGCCTTCGATAAGCTCTACACCCACGCCCCCCGCGCCTTCGCCGTCAGCAGCGTGACGGGCCTCAACAACAACATCGGATCGCCGACGGCCCCGCAGACCGTGGTGGTCAACGTGTTCAAGGGCAAGGGCCTGAAGCACGGTCGCTACCTCTTCGGGATCGTCTCCGGCGGCGTGACCGACGTGGCGGGCAACCCGCTCGACGGCGAGTTCGTCAACGGCTTCCCCTCGGGCGACGGCGTCCCGGGCGGGAACTTCCAGTCCGAGTTCCTCAACAACGGCCACGACATCGTCAACGCGACGAATAGCGGTCAGTTCGTGCCCATCTTCTCGGCCTCGGCCGGCAAGGCGCCGAACATCGGCTACACCATCGGCAAGACGCCCACGGCCGTCCCGTCCGGGCCGGTGACGGCGGCGAGCGCTAAGAAGGGCCCCACGGCCAAGGCGGCCCGGGTCGTCAAGCAGGCGTCGGTCTCGCCGAGCGTCCACAAGCTGTCGGTCGCCCATCGGGCCCGCAAGGGCCGCTGATCCGGGCGAATCGTCCGCGACAACCCCTCCCGAGGCCCCGCACCGCCCCACCGGCGGGGCGGGGCCTCGGCTTTTTTTGCCATCCCGTTGGACGGGGAGTTCGTTTGCGATCCATGAGGCTTGACGCCCCTTCGATCGTCAGGATCGGTCCGCCCGTCAAATTGGACAAGCCAGCGGTTACCCGTGCCGATAAGTATGCCTGGAGACTCTCCCCCCCTCGATCTCCATTCGTCGATCAGCCAGGCCCCTGCTCGCGGGGGGCGGTCGGCGAGGTTCCTGGATCGGTGCCCAGGGCGAGCGGATGGCTTGAATGTATGCTCATGTTTTATGGAAACGGGTCGCGGGATCGTGGATCGCCTCGGGCTTGATCCTTGGGGCTTCGGCCGGAACAGCCCGATCGGACGACGAGAACGGGACTCAGACGCCGCCGCCGGACGTCCCCGCGCAGGCGCCTGCTCTGGAAGAACGACTCCGTCGGCTCGAAGAGGTCAACCGCAAGCTCCTCGACCAGTTCGAGAAGGTCTCTTCGCAGAACGAGGCCCTCTCCAAGAAGGTCCAGGACCTGTCGAAAAAGCTCTCCGACGAGGAAAAAAAGGACAAGGAGAAGGCCGAGAAAGACAAGCAGGCCAAGGACGGCAAGGACAAGGAGAAAGACGACAAAGAGGAGAAAGAGAAGTCCGAAGGGGGCTCGGGCGGGAGCGGCGGCTCCGGCGGAGGGTCGTCGAGCGGATCGGGCGGGGCCAAGAAGCGAGAGGCCCAGGACGTCGGCAACCGTCACCTCGGCAAGGCCAAGCTGAAATCGTATTACGACTACGACCGCACCGGATACGAATTCGCCACCGAGGACGACGAGTTGCGTCTCCGCTTCCGAGGCATGGTCCAGGCCGATGCCCGGATCTATCAGCAGGCGAATCAGGACCCCGTCAACGGCGGCTTCTTCCTTCCTCGGACCCGGTTCTATTTCGATGGCCGGATCACCAAGCCCATCGAGTATCAGCTCTCGATCCAGAGGGGCTACACCAGCCTGGACGTCCTGAATGCCTATCTCGATTTCAAGTACGACGAACGATTCCAGCTCCGCGCCGGCCGTTTCAAGACTCCGTATACTTACGAATACTATAAAATCAATGTCTACAACCTCCTGGCCCCGGAACGCTCGCTCTTCAACGTGAATTTCCAGGGGAATCGCCAGGTCGGCCTGATGGCCCACGGCCAGGTCTTCAACAAGAAATTGGAGTACGCGGTCGGGGCGTTCGACGGCCCCCGAAAGTCGTACGCGGACACGAACAACTCGCCCGATGTGATCGCGTTCCTGAACTTTCGGCCGTTCGACGGGTCGGGGTCGTTCCTCGAGAACCTGAACGTCGGCGGCTCGGTCGATTTCGGCAACGAGAACAACCCGACGAACCCGGCCGTCCTGCGGACCTCGGTCCAGGAGTCGTCCGGCAATGCGTCGAGCGCCAACGCGGGAGTGCCCATCCTGGCGTTCAACCAGGGGGTCCGCGAGAGGGGGGATCGTGCGCTCTGGGACCTCCACGCGGTCTATTATTACAAGGGCCTGAGCCTCCTGGGATCGTGGGATGGCGGGTTCGCCGATTATGCCGTCTCGGGGACCGGCCGGAGTCCCGTCCACCTGCCGGTCGGCGGCTATTATGTGCAGGCCGGCTACATCCTCACCGGCGAGACGATCAATGAACGGACCATGATCGACCCGCTCCACCCCTTCGACCTTCGACCCGGCAAGTTCGGCCTCGGGGCGTTCGAGGCGACGGCCCGGTTCAGCGAGCTCTCGCTCGGCAAGTAGGTTTTCACCCAGGGACTGGCCGACCCGAACCTCTGGACCAACCAGGCGTCGATGGTCGATGTCGGCATGAACTGGTATCTGAACCGGTTCGTGAAACTCTACTTCGACTGGGAACACGTGATGTTCGACCAGCCGGTCTATTACCGTCCTGGTCCGGCCCTCCAGAAGACCAGCGACCTGTTCTGGCTGAGGCTCCAGCTTTACTTCTAGGCCCGGGTCCAGGGATCGGGCCGGAACCGTCCCACTTCGCGGGGAGGAGGTCCGATGGGTCGGTCGCAATCGAGGGGGGCGCCGCCGGCTCGGCCGTTCGCCGAGGCCGTCGAGGGGCGACGGCTCCCCAGCTCGGGGCCCCTCCCCGCGGGTCTGACCCATGTGGAGAGGCCCAACGTGCCGGTGGCCCCGTATTCGGCATCGTCCGATGGCGCCAGCTTCATCGACCCGTCCGCGAACGTCGCCAATGGGAATCGCGTGGTGATCGGCCGGGATTCGCTGGTCGCTCCCTTCGCCGTGCTGGATGGCCGTCGGGGCGTGGTCGGGATCGGCAGCTATTCGGCCGTCCTCGACAATGCCCACCTCCTGACCGGCCCCGGCGACGGCGTCCCCTCCGGCCGGATCAACGTCGGGGACTCGGTCGAGGTCGGTTCCGGGGCCACGATCCGGGGCGGGTCGGTCCTGGGCGCGTTCGCGTCCCAGAACGGGGACCAGGCGGTCTCGCCGGTCGGGATCGGTTCCAATGCCCTGGTCGATGGCGCCACGATCCAGCCCGGCGCGATCGTGTCGAGTCTGGCGAGGGTCGGTCCCGGCGTGACGGTCCCCTCCGGGATGGTCGTCCTCCCGGGCGCGGACGTGACCACCGAAGCCCAGGCGACCGACCCGGCCCTCGGCCAGGTCCGCAAGGCCACCGCCGCGGATCTCTCCGACCTCGGCCTGAACCTGGCGCACGACAACGCCCTGGCCCTGGGCTATGCGAAGCTCTACCGGGGCAATTCCTCGACGGGCTCGTCGCCCGGCGCGAGATCGGGTGTCAGCGGGGTGGATAGCGGCGACCTCACGACCGTCGAGGGGACCAGTCCCGAACCGGGATCGACCAACGGCGTCACGTTCGAGCCGTCCAAACCGACCGGCCCGACCTTCCCCGACCGCGCGGGCCAGGCCGTCCAGGGACTCTTCGCCGCGTTTCCCGGCCGGGCTACGGGCAAGGCGACCTTCAAGGTCGCGGCCCGCAAGGTCGCGAAGGGACAGGGCGGCTCGGACTCGATCCGGGCCGACGACGGCCAGCCGATCCAGTTCGCCTCGGCGCCTCAACTCGGGCGAGGGGTGACGATCCGTTCCCCGGCGGCGATCGAAGGGAATGGATCTTCCGCAGGGTCCGGCAAGATCTCCATCGGCAAGGGATTTCAGGCGGGCGACGGATCGGTCCTGCTCGGCGGTGATCCCTCGGCCACCGCCTCGCGTTCGTGGAGCGTGACCCTGGGCGACTCGGTGACGATCGGGGCCGGGGCGGTCGTCGAGGGCTCCTCCCTCGGCTCGGGAGCGACGATCGGGCCGAGGGCTCTCGTGCTCGATTCGGAGGTCCCTGCCGGCGCGACCATCCCCCCCGGCGAGATCCTGATCGATGGCAAGGCCCAGGGGACCGTCGGATGGTCTCCCTGAGGCGACCCCAGAACTCCTCCAATTCCGGGAAGAGAGCCATGAGCCGATCGCGGACCGACCGTCGACCCGCCTTCGACACGACCGACCCAGTGCTTGGCGCAGGCAACCACGCGATCGGGCCGGCCCAGGTCTTCCCATCGCGGGTCGCGACCGATCCCGACCATCGGCGCGAACGTCTAGCGAACGCCTCGCGACGAGGCCTCCTCGGCGGCGATCCGCGACGCCGTCTCGAGGCTCGCCGGGTCCCAGGATGAGGCCATCTCGAGCGGGACCGGGAAAATCGTCCGATAGCCGTGGGTCACGTCGAATCCAAACAAGAGCGGCACTCGCGACGGCGACTCCTCGACGGCCACCTTCTGTGCCCGATTGGCGTGTTCGACCCCCCGGACGTTGAGGAATGACCCGATTTTCCCCCGGCGGACAAGGTCGAGCTGCCCCTCCATCGAGGCGCCGGTCTCTCCCTTGCCGCTCACCTGTTCGAGCTGGCCGACCCTCTCCTCGAGGGTCATCCGGCGCAGGAGGGCGTCCATCCTCTCGTCGATCTCGTCCCCGCGAGCCGGGGCGAAAGACCCAAGCCCGGCGAGGATCGCCATCAGGAACGGGACTCGCATCGGGAACTCCGTCCGGGGCCCTTCACGTCGAACCCGCCGAGGGAACGTTCCCCGACGACCCATCGGCCTGGCTCCGGAGCAAGCGACGGGCCGTTCTCCCGCGGGCGAGGCCGTGATAACATGGTCAGAGAGACATTTCGAGTTGGCCCATCGTTTCGCCCAGCTCCCGGGAACCTACCGATGCCCCCGAGCGACTTCCCCCTGAAGCGGATCGACCACGTCCGGTTCGTCGTCGGCAACGCCCGGCAATCGGCCTATTTTTATCGGAATGCGTTCGGGTTCGACGTCGTCGCCTATTCCGGGCTCGAGACCGGGGTGCGCGACCGGGCCAGCTACGTTTTGCGACAGGGAGAGATCACGTTCGTCCTCTCCTCGCCGCTCAGCCCGGATAACCCCGACAATGACCGGTTGATGTCTCACGGCGACGGCGTGGAATCGATCGCCCTGGAGGTCGAGGACGTGCCGGCGGCCTACGAGGCCGCCGTTTCGCGGGGCGCGGTCGGCCTGACCCCTCCGAAGCTCCTGGAAGACGATCACGGCGTCCTGGTCGTCGCCGAGATCGCCGCCTACGGCGACACCCGCCATGCCTTCATCGACCGATCCCGATATGGCGGCGTCTTCGCGCCCGGGTACAAGCCCATCGACCCCGACCGATACAGCCCCCGGAGCTTCCGCGCCTGCGGCCTCCACGCGATCGACCACGTCGTGGCGAACGTCGAGGAGGGGAAGATGGACGAGTGGGTCCACTTCTACGCCAAGGTCATGGGCTTCTCCCTGCTCGCGTCGTTCGACGACACCGACATCAGCACCGAGTACTCGGCGCTGATGTCCAAGGTCGTCTCCGACGGCCAGGGCCGGATCAAGTTCCCGATCAACGAGCCGGCGAAGGGCCGCCGTCGGTCCCAGATCGAGGAATACCTCAAGTTCCACAACGGGCCGGGCGTCCAGCACATCGCGATGGCCACGGAGGACATCGTCGAGACCGTCCGCGCCATGCAGGCCAACGACGTCTCGTTCCTCCGGGTCCCGGCCGCCTACTACGAGATGCTGCCCGACCGCGTCGGCGAGATCCAGGAGGCGATCTCGGACCTCGCCGAGCTCGGCATCCTCGTCGATCGCGACGACGAAGGTTACCTCCTCCAAATCTTCACCAAGCCCGTTTCCGACCGCCCCACCGTCTTCTTCGAAATCATCGAACGACGGGGCGCCCGCAGCTTCGGCAAGGGCAACTTCAAGGCCCTCTTCGAGTCGATCGAGCGTGAGCAAGAGAAACGCGGGACCCTGTAGCATCCGGAAAAGCACCCATTTCGGGATGGTGCATTTCATGCACCCTACCTATGCGCGGTCCACTCCCGGAAATCCGTTCCCTCCGCGACTTCTACGCCTTCGAGCAGCACGTCAAGACGTGCCGGGGCCATCGCGGACTCGACATGGTCCCCGAATGGTATCGAATCCCGGCGTTCTACTTCGGCAACCCCGCCGGCATCCTCGGACACGACGCCCCGGTCTTCGCCCCGATCGGCTCGAACGCGCTGGACTTCGAGCTGGAAATCGCCTGCGTGATCGGCTCTCCGGCACGCGATCTGCCCGAAGATGATCGCGCGCTCGACTGCGTCGCCGGGTTTACGATCATGAATGACTGGAGCGCCCGGGACCTCCAGGCGATCGAGATGAAGGTCGGCCTCGGCCCGAGCAAGGGGAAGGATTTCGCCACCTCGCTCGGCCCCGAGCTGGTCTCCTTCGACGAGCTGGCCGTCGCCTACCGAGACGGCCGGCTCCACCTGGCGATGACGGCCTCGGTCAACGGCCGAATCCTCTCCCGAGGCGACTCCGGCACGATGCACTGGACCTGGCCGCAGGTCCTGGCGCACGCCAGCCGTGACGTGGACCTCCGCCCCGGCGACGCGATCGGCTCGGGGACCGTCGGCACCGGCTGCATCCTGGAGCTGACCCCGGAGGCGGTCGGGGGTTGGCTCAAGCCGGGCGACGTGGTGGAATTGACCGTCGAACGGCTCGGGACTCTCCGCAACCGAATCGTCTCAAACCCCCGAACGGCCTCCTGACGAGGGCCCCTCCCATGCCCCCGTATCTCCGGCTCGGATCGATCCCCCGGAAGCGCCACATCGCCCACCCGGCCTCGCCGGGGTATCGGGGCGAGGGGATCTATTATGAGGAAGTTATCACGATTGGAGGGTTCGGACGGGCTTATAGCATCGTCTATCACCTCCGGCCGCCGACCCGCGTCGTGAGGATCGAGCCCGCCGGGACGGTCCCCCTCGAATTCTCCGAGGAAACCGCCCTCCGCCACCACCACTTCAAGACGGGCCGGCTCGAACCCGGCGGCGACCCCGTCTCCGGCCGCATTCCGATCCTTGGAAATGACGATGTGTGCATGTTTCGGTGCCGCCCTGACCGCCCCCAGGCCGAACTCTTCCGCAACGCCGGGGCCGACGAGGTGATCTTCGTCCAGTCCGGCCGAGGGACGCTCCACACCCAGTTCGGCCCCCTGCCGTTCCGACCGTTCGATTATGTGGTGATCCCGCAATGCACCACGTATCGCCTCGAATTCGCCGCGGAAAGCCGCCCGGACTTGCTGATCCTCGAATCGACGGGGACGGTCGCCGTCCCGCCGCGATATCTGAACCCGGACGGCCAGATCAAGCTGGGGGCCCCTATTCCGAACGGGATTTGCACGGCCCAGGCCGCCCCGAGCCGATCGACGAGGAGCGAGAGACGCCCGTCGTCATCAAGGACGGCCTCCGCCTGACCCGTTACGTGATGGCGAGCCATCCCTTCGATGTCGTCGGCTGGGACGGCATGGCGTACCCCTTCACCTTCAACGCCGACGACTTCGAGCCGATCACGGGCACGGTCCACCAGCCCCCGCCCATCCAGCAGACCTTCGAAGCCCCCGGGTTCGTCGTCTGCACGTTCGCGCCCAGGATGCTGGACACCCATCCCGAGGCGATCAAGGTGCCGTATGCCCATTCGAACGTCCAGGCCGATGAGGTCCTGTATTACGTCCGGGGCCGATTCGGCAGTCGTCGAGGGGTCGAGGAGGCGTCGATCACGCTCCATCCCCGAGGCATCCCGCACGGCCCTCATCCCGGGACGATCGTCGCCAGCCGCGACATGACCCGGACCGACGAGCTCGCGGTGATGGTCGACACGTCTCGACCGCTGCGGATCGCCCGAGCCGCCCTGCCGATGGATGATCCTGCTTACCCGTTGAGCTGGATCGATTAGGGATCGCGAAACCAGCTCGGCCTATGAGCGGATGAGTTCGTGCACCGGCGAGGCCGTCCCCGGCAGGATCGTCACGGGGCGTCCCGTCGGGTCGCTGACGAAGCCGTGAGGGTCGATGCCGAGGTTGTGGTAGACCGTCGCGAGGACGTCGTGATAGTGGACAGGCCTCGACGCGGCGTAGGCGCCGAGGCGGTCGGTCGAGCCGATGTACTGGCCGACGTTCATGCCCCCTCCGGCGAGGATCGCGCTGTTGACCGGGGCCCAGTGGTCCCGGCCGGCTTGCTTGTTGATCTTCGGAGTCCGGCCGAACTCGCCCCAGACGAGGACCGTGACGTCCCGGTCGAGCCCCCGGGCGTGGATGTCCTCGACGAGGGCCGAGACGCCCTGATCGAACAGCGGCAGATGGCGGCGGAGGTGGTTGAAGTTGTCGCCGTGGGTGTCCCAGAACCCATAGGCCACCGTCACGACCCGGGCCCCGGCCTCGACGAGTCGCCTCGCCGCCAGCAGCTGGTCATTCCACATCGGGGCGCCGTCGCCCAGGTGCTTCGCGGAGCCTCGCCCATAGCGGTCCCGCAACCTGGGGTCTTCTCGCTCGACGTCCAGCGCCTTCGCGACCTTGTCCGAGGCCAGAACGTCGAAGGCGCGGCGGTACGTGCCGTCCATCGCTTCGAGGCTCTGCGAGTCGATCCGCCGCCTTAGCGAGTCGAACCGTTCGAGGAGGCCCTTGCGGCCCGAGAAGCGCTCGGCCGAGACGGCGGTTTGCTCCATCAGGCGCTGGTCCTCGCCGTCCATCCTCGCTCCGGCGGCCGTGGGGCCGAGGAAGCCGGGGCCGGGGGCGTTGTAGGGCTTGTGCTGCATCGTGGGGAACAGGTCGATGAACGGCGGGACGACCGGGTCTCTCGGCCCTTGCACCCGCGACACGACCGAGCCGAAATGCGGCTTCCCCTCGCGCTGGCTGATCGATTGGTTGAAGCCGGTGAGGCTCTGGAAGCTCGAATGCTCGTCCCTCTGGCCGACGACCGAGCGAATCACGGCGATCTTGTCCATCGCCAGGGCCGTCATCGGCAGGAGCTCGCAGACCTGTAAGCCCGGGACGCGGCTGGCGATCGGCTTGAACTCGCCGCGGACCTCCTTGGGCGAATCCGGCTTCAAATCAAACGTATCCTGATGCGAAATCCCGCCCGATAGGTAGACCATGATGACCGACTTGCCCGACGACCCGCCCGAGGCCGCCTCGGCCCGGAGCAAATCCGGCAACGCCAGGCCGCCGAGGGCCAATCCGCCCAGGCGGAGGAACGACCGGCGGGTCACCCCGTCGCAGAAGGTCCGGCCCTCGGTGCCCTGGCTCATCGTCGCCTCCCCCTCCCGATTCCTCGGATCACCGTCGAAGTTTAACATTCGCTGGAGCCTTCGGGAAGCGAGTCCTGGGCCGGTCGATGGTCGGGGGGGAATTCTTTTGCAATCGCGCGTCGGCGGCCCGAGAATGCGGAGGCCCTTCGAGGGGCGACGTAACCCGTGCCGAGGTCAGGCTCTCCAGGAATTCGATGATGAACCGAAATGTGCGTTCGATGGCCCTCGCGGTCGCCCTGGCGGTCGCGTGGGGTTCGGGTGTCTTATCGCCGCGGGTTGCGTATGCCCAGATCAACCCCGAGGCCCTGAGGGCGGGCAAGGACGCCACGGCGTTGGTCGAGTCGGAGGACGAGGAAGGGGTCGCGGCCTCGGCGTTCTGCATCGATCCCGGGGGCCTCTTCGTGACCAGCGCCCACGCGGCCGAGGCCGGCTCCCGGTTCCGCCTGATCCTCCATGCGGGGCGGCCCACGCAGGTCACGGTGAAGGCCCGGGTCGTCCGGTCCGACAAGAAATCGGACCTCGCCCTGCTCCAGGCCGAGGGGGCCGGGCCGTTCCGGCCCCTGGAGCTGGGCCGGGACGACGAGCTGATCGAGACCATGGACGTGGTCGCCTTCGGCTACCCGTTCGGCAAGGCCAAGGGCAGGCTGAAGGGGGAGGACGTCCCGAGCGTGAGCGTGAACACGGGGCGGATCACCTCGCTGCCGTCGCCCGGCGGGAAGCTCTCGGCGATCCAGCTCGACGTGGTGCTCAACCCGGGGAACTCGGGCGGGCCGGTCCTGGACCGGGCGGGGAAGGTGATCGGGGTGGTCCAGGGGGGCATCCGGGGCTCGGGGGTGAATTTCGCCGTCCCGGTCGGGAGGCTGGCCGAGATGCTCGAATCCCCCGTGGTCCTCCTGGAGGCCCCGGGCCTGAGCTTCGCCACGAGGCAAGCGCCGGCGGACTGGACCGTCCGCGTGATCCCCAAGGCCAGGGCCGAGGGGGCGACGGTGGGGATCGCCCTGTCGGTCGATGGCGGGGAGGCCCGGACGGTGGAGGCGAAGCCCTCGGGGCGAGGCGACGGCACGTTCGTGGCCCGGGTCGCCCCGGTGCCGGGCGGCGCCCCCGCGGCGGCGACCCTGGCGATCCGGGCCGAGTTCCCGGCCGGGCAGGTCGAGGGACGGATCGCCGACCGCGCCGTGACGGCCGGGGGCCGCACCCTCCGCCTCTCCGAGGTCGCCACGATCCGGACCGGGCCGCCCCCGACCCTGGTCCTCCACGAAGGGGCCGAGGTCCCCGCCGGACCGGCCGGGATCGGGGCCTCGACGATCGACCTGGGCGGGCCCTCCGTGACGGTGGACCTGGCGAAGGCGTCCCGGGTCGAGCTGGAGAGGCCGAGGGCGGCGTCGGCCTCGTTGCGGTGTACCGTGACCGTCCGCAAGGGGGGGACGCCGGTGGCGACCCTCGAACGGGGCTTCGAGCTGACCGAGGCGGGCGGCTCGACGGGCGCCCCGGGCGAGTCCGGCCCTCTCGCCGCGATCAAGTCGCCGGCGCTCGACTCCGACCGGGTCGAGATCAAGCTGCCCGGGGCCGTCACCGACGTCGTCCAGGCCGCCGGGGGCCGCCTCCTCCTCCTGGTCATGAGGGACCTGAAGAAGCTCGCCGTCTTCGACGTGAACGCCGGCAAGGTCGTCCGCCTCCTCGGCCTGCCGGCGGACGACGCCCTGGTGGTCGCCGGGTCGAGGAAGTTCCTGGTCCTCTCCACGTCCCAGGGGATCATCCAGCGCTGGGACCTCGCGACCCTGGAGCGGGAGCGGGTCTCTCCGATCCCCATCGAGGGCTCGGTCTGGGCCCTGGCGATGGGATCGGCGTCGAACGGGCCGGTCATGTACTTCGCCACGGCCGAGGGCCGGAACGGCTTCGGGGCCGCCTGGTTCGGGTTCCTCGACCTGGAGGGCCTGAGGCCGATCCGGGGCTTCACCCAGCTCAACGTCTGGATGGGCAATCGTCAGAACGTCCAGGGCGAGGCCCAGCAGGCCGGGAGGCTCACGTCGCCCCACTTCTCCCAGCCGAACGAGCGGGTCCAGCTCCGCGCGTCGCCCGGCGGTGAGGTGTTCGCGGCGTGGTCGATGACCCACTCGCCCGAGGGGATGCTCGACTTCATCTGGAAGGACAGGAAGACGCTGGAGACCGGCTACGAGCATTCCGGGGTGGGGTACCTCGTGCCGGGCCCCGACGCCCGGACCCTGTTCACCCGGAACGGCCTCTTCGGCCTGGACCTGAAGCCGGCCCGCGGCGACTCGCCGAAGATGGGGGCCCTGGTCCCGTCCACCTCGCCCGGATTCTTCGTCGGGCTCCAGGGCAAGAAGGCCTCGCTCTTCCTGCCCGGGAACACCTCCCCTCTGGTCGCGATCGGGGACCTCGCCGAGCTCGAACCCGCGGGGTCGCCGCCGCAACAGTACGGCCACCAGAACGCCGACCCGATCGCCGACAAGAGGGTCGTCTTCATCGTCGCGGCCGACCTCCTGGTGACGATCCCCAGGGGCCAGAACCTGATCGTCCTCCGCCGGGCGAGGCCCCTGGACCTCCTCCGCGCCTCCCGGATCGACTACCTCTTCGTCCAGTCGGTCCCGATCGCCGAGGCCGAGCGCGGCAAGGCCTATGAGTACGCCCTGAAGGTCCAGTCGCGGAAGGGCGGGGTGAAGTACGAGCTGAACAGCGGCCCGGACGGCATGGCGATCTCCCCGGAAGGCAAGCTCTCCTGGAACGTCCCCGGGGACTTCGCCGAGGACGAGGCCACCCCGGTCGTCCTGGTCAAGGACGCCGGAGGGCAGGAGGTCTTCCACACCTTCACGATCCGGGTGCGGTAGCTCGGCCCGTCGCCCTCGGGGTCGCGATCGGCGCGTGACCCCGAGGGAAACCGCCTCAGCCGGGAGTCGCCCATCGCTCGCGAAGGCCTGCCAGCCACTCGGAGGAGGGCAGGCCGTAGGGGCGGAACTTCTCCATCCGGGCCTGCTCCTCGCTGGCGAACAGGGCGCGGCTGGCCCGAGCTTGCTGGCCAGGGGGGAGTCGATCAGGTTGCTGGAGTCGCCGGGGCTCGATCTGGAAGAGAACGCGGAGCTCGAACTCGCGGAGGGCCTGGCGGTCGAAGGCGCGATTGGCGTTGTTCAGCGAGTCGCACCAGATCAGGACGTGGACGCCGACCGGCGGGCCGTCTCGGAGGAGGGTGCCGAGGAGCTTGCCGGGGTTCGCCGGCTTGTCCTCGCCCCTCCGGGAGAAGCTGAAGTCGTCGTCCGACTTCCTCAGGTCGCGGAACCTCGGCATGTCGTGGATCAGGACGAAGCTCGGGGCCGATTCGGCGCCTCCTCCCTGGCGATCGGCCACCTCGGCCGAGGCTTCGGTGAGGATTCGGGCCGCGTCGCGGATCCCGCCGACGGAGACCGAGTGCGGGAGGACCTCGGCGAGCTTCGCCAGGGTGCCGAAGAACGGCGAATCTTCGGGCGTCCCATCAAGGATGTAGAACTTCGAGGCGAGCGGCACCTGCGCCCCCAGGCCGAGGATGGCGGCGAACATCAGGCCGATGGCCATCTCGTCGTTCTGGCCGATGATCAGGAGGTTCGCGCCCCCTGGGCCCGGAACGTGGCGGCGGTGGGGTCCTTGATCGCCACGGCCTCGCCGAGCCAGGCGTGGGCGACACGCCCTCCGGCCGTGGCGAGCTCGCCCCTCGTCGCGAGGAAGGCCGGATGGCGGGCGAGGTCCGACGGCTTATTGCCTTCGAAGACGATCTGGTCCTTGCGGTCGAAGCCTTGCTGGCGGGCCATCTCGGCGAGCGTCTTGAGGTAGGCCTCGCGGCGGGCGTCGGGCAGCCAGACGACCTGGAAGATGTGGTTGCCCTCGCTCGATCCGTTGGAGTCGTTGTAGATCGCCTCGCCGGGCCTCGACAGGTTCCTCGCGGCGGCGTTGTCCTCGTTCAGGATCAGCTGGGCGTCGGCTTCCGAGCACTGGAGGGCCACCCGGATGGCCATCTGCCCGAGCGTGCTCCTCGCGAGCGAATAGGCCCCGCTGAGGGTCTGTGAACCGAGGATCACGTGGACGCCGAAGGCCCGGCCTTGCCGGACCAGGCGGTCAAGGAGCAGGCTGGATTCCTGGGCGAGCTTGTCGTCCTCGACGAAAAATTCCTGGAACTCGTCCACGATGAACAGGATGCGAGGCATCGGCTTGCCGGTGGCCTGGCGATATCCGGCCACGTCCTGGACGCCGAGGTCCCGGTAGATGTCGCCCCGGGTCTTCAGCTCGACGTCCAGCCTCTGCAACACGCTGAGGCCGAACTCGCGCTCGCTCTCGACGGCGATCACCCGGGCGTGGGGCAGGCGGTGGGTGGCGTAGGTCTTGAACTCGACGCCCTTCTTGAAGTCGAGGAGGTACAGCTCGATGTCGTCCGGGCTGTAGATCAGGGCCGCGTTGGTGATCAGGGCGTGCATCAGCGTCGATTTACCGGAACCGGTCCGGCCGGCGATCAGGACGTGCTGCGAGGTCCCCTTGCCCAGCTCCATCGGCTGCAACTTGGTGGCGCCGGCGCGGCCGAGGGGGACGCTCACCAGCGATCGGCTGTCTCCCTTCCAGTAGTCTTCTCGCTTCGGCGCGATGACCTCGAACGGCACCTCGACGCGGTTGGCCTCCCTCGCCGCGGTGCCGACGGCGTGGAGGAGCTTCGTGAATCCGTCTCCCGGCGGAGGCGAGTCCAGCGAGAGCGGAAAGGCCTGATAATTCGGGTCGCGGAGGACGAACTTGCCGTTGTGCCAGACGAGCTTCGCGGAGTGCATCTCCAGGTCGCGGCGATCGGTATTCACCGGGAAGGGCTGGGCCGTGTCGATCCCCAGGACGAGGTAGACGCCGCACCGGGGGCCGCTCTTGGCGATCGCCGCCAGCCTCTTGGACGACGATTCGGCGAACCCGGTGGGGAAGTCGGCGATCACGAGGACCCGGTACGGCTCGGCGACCTCGCCGGCCTGGGTGTTGTACTGCTCGATCGTGGCGAACTCGTTGCGGAGGTACCGCTGGATCACGGTCTCGATGTGGCTGTTGATCTCGGCGAGCCGGGCGTCGATGTCCTGAGGGTCGGTCCAGATGTGGCCGTTGACCAGCGCCTCGGAATAATCGGCCAGGTGCATGAAGGCGGCGAACGAACGGCCGAGGCCGACCGGGTCGATGATCGTGAAGCGGACCTTGCCCGGCGGCAGCCCGGTCAGGAACCGGAGCATCACGGCCTGCATCGCGTCGATGGCCTTCTTGCGGCCCTCGTCGCCGGAGAACTCGACGATCACCGACGAGGTGTCGGGGAAGTCGAGAAGGGCGGGCAGGAGGAACTCGTCGGGGGCCATCGCGCGGAGCCGATCGTCCTTCGAGGGGCCTCCGGGG
The DNA here is from genome assembly GCA_963737655.1 of uncultured Planctomycetota bacterium. GTDB lineage: Bacteria > Planctomycetota > Planctomycetia > Isosphaerales > Isosphaeraceae > JAQGHR01. Next base: position 3,072,894 of record CAVTTN010000002.1, read on the forward strand.
AAGCTCTCCAGCTTCAGGAGGACCTCGCCGATCCTCAGCGCCGGAGGCAGGCCGGGCACGGGCTTCCACGGCGTCCCGTTGGCCCGGGCCCAGTCCGGGAACCGGGGATCGACGGCCGATCGCACCCGGGCGATCTCGGCCGAGAGGGCGTCGATGCCGGCCTTCCAGACGTTGGCCAGCGCGTCCCAATCCGCCTTGCGACGGGCCTCCGCCTCGGCGATCGCGGAGCGGTAATCGGCGAGGGCCTTCTCGGTGGCCGAGGTGTGTTCGGCGGCGATCTCGGCGGATCGGCGCGTCTCGGTCTCGGCGGCCTGGCGGAGGAGCTTATCCCGGGCCTCGACGATCTCGGCCCTCTGGCCCGTGGCCTTTTCGTCCGCCTCGCGGACCTTCTCCAGCTTCGTCCGATCGGCGTTTTCGCGGATTCGGTCGCGATCGGCGGTGGCCTTGTCCATCTCGGCGACGCGGCGGGCCGTGGCCTCGGCGACCCGTCGGTCGTGGACCTCGGCGATGAAGGGTTTGGCGGCGGTCGCCAGCGCCTCGGCGTCGGCGAGGGCCTGGAGCAAGGGGAGCCGCTCCCGGGCGATGCCGGTCCTGGCGCCTCGGACGATCAGGGTCCGTACCCCCCAGCCGATGGCCCCGGAGACGATCACGCCCAGGATCGAGCCGACGATCGGGCCGAGGAAGAAGACGGCCGGGGCGATCAGCAGGAGGGCGGGCAGCACGAACGCCCAGGCGATCCTCGGCCCCCGGAACGACTGGGCGACCGACAGCCCTTCGAGCTTCAAAAGGGCCGCGTCGGCCGCCACGATGGCCGCATGGAGGGGCGGAAAGGGGTCCTCGGCCGGGTCGATCGTGATCGGGGTAATTTCGGCCGCCTGCGGGACGCGATACCCCTTGTAGAGGCCCAGGATGATCCCGGTGGCGTCCTGGAGGACCTTGAGCGTCTCGCGCTCGGCGGCCAGGAGCTTTAGGTGCTCGGCCCGCCACTCCTGGGCGCCTTTCTCGGCGGTCTCGAAGACGGCCGACGCCTCCCATCGGGCGGACTCGAACCGCGATTCGGCCCCCTCGACGTCCCGGCGATGGCGGGCGAGGGCCGTCTTCCGGCTCTTCTGATGCTCGGCCTCGACGGTTGCGGTCCTGGCCTGGAACTGCGAGTTGGCGCCCGACCGGATCTTGGCGACCAGGGCCCGGAACTCGGCGGTCTCGGCGTCCCGTCGGGCGTCGGCGGCCTGGATCGCGGCGGATCGGGCCTCCTCGGCCCGGCGGATTCGGGCCTCGAAGACGGCCGCCGTTTTGGTCTCGGCCTCGGCCCGGGCGGAGGTCAGCCGGGCGAGCTCGCCGGGGATCTTCGACCATCGGGCGTGGATGGACGGGCCGGCGGGGTGGCCTTCCCCGTGATGGGGTTCCGTCCGGGGCGTGGCCCCGGCGTGGGCGAGTTCAGGAGCGGCCATGGGTCAGGAGCATTCCCGGTAGATCCGTGAGAGGACGTCGCAGAGCGCCTGCATCGCCCGGAGGGTGGCCGTGGCCTGGGATTCCATCGGAATGATCCGCCTCTCCTCGAAGTCCTGGCGGACCACGTCCCGCCAGCCGTCGCCGGTCTCGTCCCAGCGGGCCAGCAGGGTCTTGGTCGCGTTGCGAAGCTGGGCGGTGCCGGAGCCGACATACATCTCAGCGTCCCTCCTCGACCGGAGCGGGCCCGGCCTCCTCGGCCTGTTGCGTCGCGGGTTCGGCCTCGGCCTTGGACGCCGGAGGGGCCGCGATCGTTCCCGTCGTCGAGACGGCCGCCGGGGCGGACGACGCGCCGACCGCGGGCCGGGCCGGCTGGGTCTCGGGCGGGGCGATCCGCGAGTATTCTTCGATGGCCACGATCATCCGATCGACCATCGCGATCGATTGCTGGAGTTCGTATTCCAGCATGTCCGCCAGGGGCCGGGCCCGGCCGTCGTACTCGCCCACGGCCTGTTCCAGCTGGGGAATCCAGCGGCGGACGGTCTCCAGCTTCTCCTCGGCCTCCTCCAGGTGGACCTTCGCCTTGCGGACCGCCTCGCGCTGCTCGGAGTCGTGGGCGTTCGAGCCGTCCTTCGCGCCCAACTGCTTGCGGAAGAGCTCGGCCTTGGCGTTGGAGAGGTCTTCCTTCCTCCTCTTGATCTCGGTCTGCCAGTGGATGCGCTGGTCGTGGGTCAGCCAGTCGATGCACCGGCGGATCTCCATCTCCATCGCGCCGAGCGCATGCTTGGCGTCGTCGCCGAAGAGGGCGAGCGACTCTCGGACGGCCTCCAGGACGTCGACCGACGAGACATCGACGGGCAGTGCCATCGGGATCGGGCCTCCCCTGGGCTAGCTAGCGTTGCCTGAGGTATTCCTCGGCACGGTCGGCCTTCCGGACGAGGAACGGGATGTGCTCATCGGTGACCTCGATGAATCGCGTGATCACCTGCATGGTCTGCTCGAATTCCTCGGTGAACTTCTCGTGCTCGCGGTCCCGCCAGCTCTGCGAGAGGTTCATGAGCTGGCCGTGGAGCGCCGTGAGGCTCTCGGAAAGCTCCATGTTGAACTGCTTGAGGTTGTTGGCGAACCGGCGGAGCTCCTCCGGATCGACATTGGCCTGGGGCATGGGAGGTCCCTCCGACCGGCCTGGGCTCGCGATGGGGCACGACCCTTCCCAGGCTATCCGTCGCGGAGGCCGATGTAAAGCGACCGCCGTTGGATGCATGGCCCGCATCCTCATGTCGAGTGCATTCTTCCAATCCCCATCGCCTTGCGGATCGCTTCGAGGGCCCTCGGGTCCTCCAGCCCCGTGAGGTCGCCGGCCGGCTCGCCCAGTGCGGAAGCCCGGATCGCCCTCCTCACCACCTTGCCGCTCCGAGTCTTCGGCAATTCGTCGAGGAAGACCACGCGAGACGGCGCGAACGACTTGCCGAGGGCCTCGGCGACGACGCCTCTCAGCTCCTCCATGAGCCGGCTCGCTTCGAACATCGGGACCTTCACCACGACGAACGCCCAGACGGCCTCCCCCTTGATCGCGTCGGGCACGCCCACGGCGGCGGCCTCGGCCACCCAGGGATGGCCGGTCAGGGCCGATTCGATCTCCGCCGGGCCGACCCTCTTGCCCGAGACCTTGATCGTGTCGTCGCTCCGGCCGTGGAGGAACCACTGGCCGAACTCGTCCACCGAGGCCCAGTCGCCGTGCGCCCAGACGCCCGGCCATCGCGACCAGTACGCGGCGCGATACCGCTCGGCGCGTTCCAGAACCCCCGGGTCATCCCCGGCCAGGGCTTCCGACACACCAGCTCCCCGACCTGCCCTCGGACCGATTTCCCTTCGGGATCGACCACGTCCACGGCCATCCCCAGGCTCGGGCCGCCGAGCGAGCCGGGCTCCAGGCGATCGGTCGGGAACGGCGACAGGAAGCATGCCCCGACCTCGGTGCCCCCGGAGAAATTCATCACCGGGCATCGGCGTCGGCCGACCGTCTCGAAGTACCAACGCCACGGGCCCGGGTTCCACGTCTCGCCCGTCGAGCCGAGGATTCGCAGGGAGGCGAGGTCGTGCGAGAGGACCGGCCCGTCCCCGTGCTTCATCAGGGATCGGACCAGAGTGGGAGAGACGCCCAGGATCGTCACGCGATGCCTGGCGACGATCGACCACAACCGATCGACGTCCGGGAAATCCGGCACGCCTTCATACAAGACGATCGTCCCGCCCATCGCGAGCCCGCCGACGACCTCCCACGGGCCCATGATCCAGCCCATGTCCGTGAACCAGAAAAGTCGGTCCTCCGGCGTCAGATCGACCTGGTGGGCGACCTCCTGGGCGATCTTCGCGAGGAACCCGCCGTGGACGTGGACGGCGCCCTTCGGCCGTCCGGTGGTCCCGGAGGTGTACGCGATCAAGAATGGATCTTCCGAACTCATCGATTCGTTCGGCGCGTCGTCCGGGGCGGCCTCCGCGAGTTCTTCGAGCCAGGAATCCCGGCCCGAGCGCATGGAAACCGGGACGTTCGCACGGCGGACGACCAGGACATGGCGGACCGTCGGGCTGGAATCGGCGGCGAGGTCCGCCACGTCCTTCAAACGAATGATCGCGCCCTTGCGGAAGAATCCATCGGCCGTGACGAGCACGCAACTGCCCGAGTCGCGGAGCCTCTCGGCCACGGCCTCGTGACCGAATCCCGAGAAGATCGGCAACGCGATGGCGCCGATCCGGGAGACGGCGAGGAAGGCGGTGACGACCTCGGGGATCATGGGCAGCATCAAGGCCACGCGGTCCCCCCGGCCGACTCCGAGAGACTTCAATACCGAGGCGACCCGGCATGTCTCGGCCCGGAGTTCTCGATAGGAGAACGTGCGAACCGGGCCGTCCTCGCCTTCCCAGATCAGGGCCGACCGGTCGCCTCCGGGCGAGTCGGCATGGCGATCGAGGCAGTTGTGAGCGACGTTCAACCGCCCCCCGACGAACCATCGGGCCCATTCCGGGCCGTCCGATGCGTCGAGCACGCGCTCATAGGGCTCGAAGAAGTCGATCGGCAGTTCCTTGACCACGGCATCCCAGAACCATTCGATGTCTTCAACCGACCGGAGCCGCAACTCGTCCACCGTCGCCAGGCCGAGCCGGCGGGCGAACCGCGAGACGTTGCAGCCTTCAACCATTTCGGGGGGAGGCGTCCAGGCAAACGGGGCGTCCATCGCTCGTCCTCGTCAAGAGGGCCGGCGGAGATCGAAGAGGTCGGAGGTCCGGCAATAGAAATCCCCCCCGAGACGGCCGATCGTCCGCAGCTTCCTCGGGTCGATCCGGCCGTTCTCGTCGAAGAGCGCGTCCTCGACGTGAATCGCGAGGACTTCTCCGATGACGAGGTTCGCCGCCATGGGACCGTCGCCGATCGAGACGATTTGCAGGACCCGGCATTCCATGTGGGCCGGCGACTCGGCCACCCGGGGCGGCTTGACCTTGAACGAGGGCACCAGCGTCAAGCCGGCCAGGTCGGCCTCGCTCTCGCCCCGGGGAAGTTCGGCCGACGACAAATTCATGGCTTCGGCGACCGACTCCGCCACGGCGTTCAGGACGAACTCGCTGCCCGCCTCGACGTTCAGGAGCGTATCTTTCCGACCGCCATCGCGGCGGACGGTGGGCGAGAACACGACCACGGGCGGGTTCGACCCGAACACATTGAAGAAGCTGTACGGGGCGAGGTTCACCCGGCCGGATTCGTCGAGCGTCGTGACCCAGGCGATCGGCCTCGGCGTGACGATCCCGACGAGCAGGTGGTACACATCCACGGGCGACACGGTTCCAACGTCAATTTGCATGAATGCCTCTCGGGGACATCGCCTCGATCGGAAGAGAGCCCTGGTTCCGGCGGGATTCGAGCCCTTCGCCGAGACGGACCCGACGAAGGACCCGGCGATCCTACCCGAAACTCATTTCGTGGCCGACTTGCTCTCCAGATCGAGCTGGATCTTGCGGAACCGGACCTCGGTCGGCCCCCCCGAGTGGAGCTGGAAGCCGAAGATGCCTCGCCTCGCCCCGGCGGGATCGTTGAGATCGACGCACGTCTTCCCGTTGATCCTGGTCACGATCTTCGGTCCGATCGCGACGACCTCATACGTGTTCCAGTCGCCGGGCTTGACGAACGCCTCGCCCGACTTGTCCCACAGGAGGCCGCGGCCGTTCTCCTCGTAGAGCTTGCCCCACCAGCCGGCGCCGATGTCGGCCTGATCCCCCTTCATCTCGCCGTCGGCGAGGCTCTGGCTGCGGAACTGGAGGCCGCTGTTCCCCTCATTCTTGACGAGCTTGACCTCGAACGAGAGGCGGAAGTCCTCGGCGGCCAGCTCGGAGCGGAGGAACTCGTTCCGCTTCAGGCCGGTCGTTCGGCCCACGATCTCGCCGTCCTCGACGCTCCAAAGCTTCGGGTCGCCTTGCCACCCGGAGAGGTCCTTGCCGTTGAAGAACGCCTTCGCCGTCTCGGGCGTGGCGAGGAGCGGCACCTGATTGGGGCTGGCGAGATAGGCCACGAGCGACCGGACCTCGAAATCGGTGAGGGGCGTCCAGAGGTCATCGGGCATCATCGACTTGTCGCTCAACTTCCGCTCGTCGATCTCCCCTTTGGGGACGATCACGGTCTCATTGGCGGTCACGAGAGTGATCGCGTCCTTGTCCTCGGCCCGGACGATCCCGGTCAGGGTCCGGCCGTCCTTGGTGGCGATCACGTGGGCGAGATAGTCCTTGCCGATCAGGGCGTTCGGGTCCAGGACGTTCGAGAGGACGTATTCGAGGTCCGCCCGATTCGAGCCGGTGAGCTCCGGCCCGACCTTCCCGCCCGTCCCGAACAACGTATGACATTGCGAACAGGTCTTCGCGTACATCGCACGGCCGAGCATGACGTCGGGCGCGCCGGTGTAACCCGCCCGGACGATCCCCCGGTACTTCGTGATCAGCCTGGACTTGTCCGGATCGGTGTCGCGGACCGCGCCCCAGACCTCGGCGATCCGCGAGTTCACGGAGTCGTCCTTGAGGTTGCGGAGCTGGCGGATCAGGTCGGCCGAGAGCTCCGAGGGGGCGATCGTCTTGACGGCCACGGCATCCAGCATGGCCCGGGCCGAGCGAGGACGCGCCGCCAGGGTGTTCAGGGCGTCACGCTTGTCGGCCGTCGTGAGGTCGGGATAGGCTTTCAGGAGGAGTGCGGGCGTCTCGGCGTCGTCGTAGGCGGCGAGTCCTCGGATGGCCGGGCCTCGCAAGGCCGGGTCCGTTTCGGCCTTGGCGACCAGGTCCCTCAAGGTCGCCGAAAGCTCCGGATCGTGGACCTTGAGCAGGGTCGTCAAGGCCGCCAGGCGTCGCGAGGTCTCGGCCCGGCCGTCTTCGAGCGACTTGCGGACCTGGGCCAGCGCCGACGGGTCGCCGAACGTGACCCCGAGCAGAACGGCTCGCGAGCGCAGGCCCTCGTCCGATTCCTTCGCGAGTGCCCGAGACACCGCCGGCCATCCCTTCGGCATCGCGGCCTGGCGGCGCCCCTTCAGCGCCTCGTCGATCCCGCCCAGGAGGGCCGCCTTCTGATCTCCGCTCGTCGCCTTGCCGAGCACGTCGACGAGGAGCGCGATGGCCTCGTCGGTCCCGAGAGACGCCACTCGTCGCGTCATGAACGGCAACGTGTTGGGCAGCTTGCTCGAAAGGGCGAGCGCCATCGCCCGGGACGCGTCCGCCGCGGCGAGCGGCTCGGCCGCGTACCAGGTCATCAGGGGCAGATTCGGGTCGTTCGCATCCTCGGCGTGACCGAGGAGGCCGGCGAGCACGTCCCATCGCTTCCCCAGGGGCAGCCTCTGGAGGGCCGAGGCCAGCGAGAGCCGGACCACCGGCGACGCATCCGCCTTCGCCATCTCGACGAACCTCGCGAGGATCGCGGCCGACGGCTCGCCGTCCTCGACCGCCAGCCTCACGGCCCACGATCGGTAGTGCGGCTCCGGATTCGCCAGGGCCGTCGCGATCTCGGAGTCCTCACGCATGCCGCCGACGGCTCGGGCCGTCAGGAGAGCACGGATCTGGACCTGCGCATCTTCGGCCGCTTCGGAGGAGAGCGTCTTGAGCAGGGCTCGGGCCTCGGGATCGTTCCCACGCTCCTGGAGAATCCTCCGGGCGTGCCGGGCCTTCCACTCGTTGTCGGATTTCTGGAGCGTCACGAGTTCGGCCGTGCTCATTTTTCTCAGATCCACCGGCCTGACCTTCGCGTCTCCGTAAACGACCTTGAAGATCCGCCCGTTGGTGCGGTCGTGGGCGCCGTCCTCGACCCGGTGGCACTGGTTCTTGTCGTACCAGTCGATCATGTACGCATTGCCGTCCGGCCCGTACTTCAGGCTGACGATCTGCGACCAGCTATCGTTGGCGAAGAGGAAATCCGGGGCGTGCGAGCCGACGAACCCCGAACCCTTGGGGGCGAGGATGTCGCGGTTGAGCCTGGCCCCGTGGATGTTGTTCATGAAGAGCGAGCCGCGATATTCCTTCGGCCACGCCCCGCCGAGGTAGATCATCGCGCCGGAGTGGGCGTGGCCGCCGCCCATCGAGTCGGACCGGCCGTTGCCCGCATGGGGGTTGCCGCCGACGTAATGGCGGTGATCGGCGATGGTCTTGATGTCGTCATAGGTAAACGGATTGAAGTGCGGGCCGGCCTGCCGTTCGTAGCGCCCCCCCGGGATCATCTCGTAGAGGTGGGGGATCACGCAGGAGGTGATGAATGCATCTCCATTTTCATCCCAGTCGATGCCCCAGGGGTTGCTCGTGCCGTGGGCGAAGACCTCGAACTTGTCCTTCGTCGGGTGGTACCGCCAGATCCCGGCGTTGATGCCGACCCGGTTCGCCTCGGGAGTGCCGGGCTTGCCGACGAGCGAGTGGGTGAACACGCCGTGGCAGCCGTAGAGCCAGCCGTCGGGTCCCCAGGCGAACGAATTGAGCGTCTCGTGGGTGTCGTGCTGGCCCCAGCCGTCGAGGATCACCTGAGGGGGGCCGTCGGGCCTGTCGTCGCCGTCCTTGTCGGGAATGAACAGGAATTCGGGGGCCGCGCCGACCCAGACCCCGCCGAAACCGACCTCCAGCCCGCTCACCAAATTCAACTTGTCGGCGAAGACCTTCCGCTCGTCGAAGCGGCCGTCGCCGTCGGTGTCCTCGAAGATCAGGATGCGGTCCCGGGCCTGGTCGGGTGCCACGCGATGCGGGTAGGAATACGCCTCGGCGACCCAGAGACGGCCGCGATCGTCGATGGCGAAGGCGATCGGCTGGACCACGTCGGGCTCTCCGGCGAACAGCTCGACCCGGAAGCCAGCCGGCACGGTCATGGCCTTCGCGGCGTCGAGGGGCGAGAGGCCGTTGTTCGCGTGGACGTCGGCCGCGACGTATTTCGCCCGTTCCGGAACGTTCGGCCGTGCGTCGTGGAGCCGGAAGTTGTCGAAATTGACGTGGCCCCAGCCCGAGGAGTCCTGATCGACCAGGCGGACGAAGATCGTCTGGCCCCGATTCTTGGACAGGTCGGCGGCCACCGGCTTGAGGTTCTCCGTCTCGTCGCCCCGGGCCTCGAAGATCACCTGGCCGTCGTCGCTTCGGACGAGTTCGACCCGGGTCCCCTTGTGGCTCCCCCCGCCCACCAGGAACGAGGCCCAGGGCTTCGTCACGACGAACGGGGCCGAGGTCAGGGTGCCATGCGGGTCGTCTCCGTCCGCCTCATACGAGCCGACCCAGAACTTGCCCTGATGCTCGCTCTTCATGTCGCCCCGACGGCGGGCGACGGCGTCCCCCTCGACGAGCGACCGGGCGAACGCCTCCCCTTCGGCCTTCCAGTCGCGGAGCGAGCCGGCCTCGAAATCCAGGTTCAGAGGCTTCCCGCTCTTCGGGTCGGTGGGCAACGCGCCTTCCTGGGCGAGGAGGGGCGTCGGCAGGGCGAGGCAGATCAGGACGAAAAATGTTCGCATGATGGCGCAACCCGGGATGAGGGACGGACGGGGAGGGCGGGCCTCGCGTCCGATCTTGACCGATCCGGCCCGGAGAAGGAAGGCCCCTGCGAGCCTCCTCGCGACGAGGGGGAACCGGACGGCTGAACTCGGCCTCTCCATCGGTTACAGTATCGAAGATGTCCCGACCGCGACCCGAAGAAAGCGCTCGCGAGGCCCATGACGACCGAACCGCTCGCGGCCCCCACGATCGAGGACCTCCAGGAGGCATTACGGCGGGTTGATCCCCGGGCGAGGCTCCTGCCGTCACGGCTGCTCCGCCGGATCATCCGCCGGGAGCAGAGGCTCGCGTTCCACGGGCTGCACCTCGCCCATCGAAGGTCGCTCACCATTCGATCGGCCCGCGCCCTGGCGGCCGCGACGGCCGAGGAGCTGGGCTTCCCGGGGGGGCAGGAGGTTCCCGACGTCCTCTTCCTGATCGAGGAGCCGGACGCCGACGATCTCGCCGGACTTCGCCGTCCGGAGGCCCTCCGCTGGGCCTGGCGGATGTTGTTTCATGCCCGGATCCACGGCGAATTCCTCGACCGAGGGCCCGTGCCCGGGGTCGCCTCCCAACGAATCGCGGCGATCGGGACCGTCCCGTTCGAGGAGGCCGCCGCCGTCCTGGAGGGGGAGGGCTGGCTCCTCGCCCCGAAGGAGGAAGCCGTCGTTTACGAGGAGTTCGTCGCCGTCTACCTCGCCACGAAGTCCTTCGCCGAGATCCTCCTGCCGACGGTCTTCCCGGCCATCGACGACTTGGAGGCCGTGGATCGCACGATCGCCCAGGACATCGACGGCAACGCCCTCTTCCTGGCGACCCGGCCCGAGGGGGCCGCCGATCCCGGCCCCGCGCCCGAGTTGGCCGAGCTGCCATCGCTCGAGGATTCCTCGGCGAGCGTCGAGGAATCCATCGGCCGTTCCGAGCGGAGGTATCGCCGGCTCCTGGCGAGGGCCGACCGGGCGAGGTCTCGCGGCAATCTCGTCCGCTCGGCCATCCTGAGGACGAGGGCGGCCCGGCTCGTCTCGCCGTCGCGAGCCGGCCAGGCGAGGGGGGCCGCCGAAGACGACCTCGACCGCCTGGCCGGTCGGCTCAAGGCCGCCCTCGGGCCGGACGTCGGCGAGATCCGCGCGTGGAGGCCCGCCCTGTCGGACCTGCGGTCGTGGGCCGACCTGGGCATCTGGCCGGTCGAGGCCAAGCTCCTGTTCGACCTGCAAAAGGTCTGCATCGACCACGAGCGAGAGGTCTCGGCCGTGGACCTCCTCGGCTGGCTCGTGTCATTGGGCAAGAGGGCGATTCGTCGGCCCTTGCCGAATCAGAAGCTGATCCGCACCGCCCGGCACCTCCGCGCGGCGACGGCCCGCCTGATGAAGGCCCGGCTCGGTCGAGACGATCGGACCGCGCTCGGCGCGATGCTGGACGCGGCCTCACAGGCGACCGAAACGGGCCTCCGCCGGCGCATCGGGCCCCTGATCGCCCGCGCCCTGGATCGCGCCGGACTCCGGCCCGCGAACCTCCCCGAACGGGTCTCGCTGCAGAAGATGACCGGCGAGATCGAGGACCTGATCGTGTCTCGGGGGTTCCTGACGATGGGGGACGTCCGCGACGCGATCTCCCGGAGCGCCCTCCGCGACCCGGACCTCTCGAGCCTCGGCCATTTGTTCCAGGGGGACCGCGTCCTCCGGGCCAACCGGCGGCTGAGGGTCTCTCTCGACGGGATCTATCGACCGGGCGAGGTTTACTTGCGGGCCCTCCAGAGGATGAGCCTCGTGGCGTTCGGGACCCGGGTCGGCCGATGGATCACGCGATTCGTGGCCCTGCCCTTCGGCGTCGCGTTCGGCACGCTCGTCACGATCCATGAGCTGCTTTCGCTCGTCCGGTTGCACGTCCATCTCGTGGACGTCCCCAACGTCCTGATCCTGGGGACGTTCCTGCTCGGGGTGTTCTACGTCCGAGGCTTCCGGTCGGCGGTGCTCGCCGGCCTCCGGAGCTTCGGTCGCGTCCTTCGCTGGCTCCTGATCGACGGGCCCGCCTGGTTGCTCGACCGCCCGGCCATGAGGCGAGTCCTCCACAGCGACACCTTCGACCTCTTCCGCCGCATGGCTTTGGAGCCGGTCGCCTTCGCCGCAGGGACGGCGATCATCGTTCGCTGCTTCGAGACCGACCTGCGGATCGTCTTCGGCCTGGCCCTGGTGGCCTATTTCGTGGTCGCCGCAATCCTCAACACCCGGGCCGGGCTGGAGGCCGAGGAACGGACCGCCGATGCGGTCGTCCGGGGCTGGAGGCGGTTTCGCTCCGACTTCCTCCCGGGCGTCCTCCGGTTCATCAACGACGTCTTCGGCGTCTTCCTCGACGGCGTCGATCGCGTCCTGTACACCGTCGATGAATGGCTGAGGTTCCGCTCCGGCCAGGGGCGCCTGACCTTCTGGGCGAAGGCCGTCCTGGGCGTCTTCTGGTTCCTGGTGACGTATCTTGTTCGGATTTATGTCAATCTGCTCATCGAGCCGCAGATCAACCCCGTGAAGCACTTCCCGACGGTCACCGTCGCTGCGAAGATGATCATCCCGATCCTGAAGCCCCTGGTGAAGACGATCGCGGCCCCGCTCGCGTTCCTCGGGACTTACCTCTCCTACGGGTTCGCGGCGTTCACCGTGTTCTTCCTGCCGGGTGCGGCGGGGTTCATCGTCTGGGAGCTGAAGGAAAACTGGAGGCTCTTCGAGGCGAATCGGCCGAAGACGCTGCGGCCCGTGCCGATCGGCCACCACGGCGAGACGCTCGGCCGTCTCCTCCGGCCCGGATTCCACTCGGGGACGATCCCCCGCGTCTTCGCCCGGCTCCGCAAGGCGAGCCGCAAGACCTACCAAACCGGCGACGCCCGCCCGTGGCGAGCCGCCCGCGAGGCGCTGCATCACGTCGAAGAGCCCCTGCGTCATTTCGGAGAGCGGGAATTGATCGCGCTGGTCGAGGACGCGAGAGGGCCGGGCATGCCTCCGGTGGAGATCTCCGAGGTCCATCTCGCCACGAACCGCGTCCGCTTTTCCCTGAAGTCGGCCGAATCCGAGGGATCGGACCTCGTCGTGGCATTCTCCCTCGAAGGCGGCCGATTGATCTTCGACCGCGAGGCCGATGGCTGGCTCTCCGGCCTCCCCGAGGACGACCGAGCCACCTGGATCGCCGCGCTCGACGGTTTCTCGGCCCTCGCCGGCGCCGAGTTCTCGCGATCCCGGGACGGCGCCAGCCCGGTCCTCGTCCCGGTCCGGCCCATCTCCTGGTCCGAATGGGTCGCGAGGTGGTCACCGGCCGAGGCGCGACCGGCCCCCCCTCCCCTCCTGATCGATTCGAGGATTTCCGATGTTTAGTCTCCCCGAATACCAGGCCGCCCTCCGCGAGTTCGGCATCGACGGCTGGCTACTCGGCGATTTCCGGGGCAGCAACGTCCCGGCGCGCCGGGTCCTCGACCTCGACGGCAAGAAGACGACCTCCCGACGCTGGTTCTACTTCCTCCCCGCCGAGGGGGAGCCGACCCGCCTGGTCCACGCGATCGAAACGGGCGCCCTCGATCACCTGCCCGGCACGAAGCATGTTTACCTGCGCTGGCAGGAGCTGGAATCCGAGCTCGCCGGCCTCGTCTCGGGCCACCGGCGGATCGCGATGGAATACTCGCCCCGCAACGGCAACCCCTACGTGAGCAAGAGCGACGCCGGGACGGTCGAGCTCGTGAGGTCGAGCGGCGTCGAGGTCGTCTCTTCCGGAGACCTGATCCAGCGGTTCGAGGCGACCTGGGACGACGAGCAATGGTCCATGCACCTCGAAGCCGACAGGCACACGCGGTCGGCCTACGACCTGGCCTGGAACTTCATCGCCGACCGCGTGCGATCGGGCGGCCAGACCTCCGAGTTCGAGGTCCAGCAGCTGGTCATGGATCACTTCGAACGAAACGAGATGACGACCTACAGCCCGCCGATCGTCGGCGTCGGGCCGCATTCCGCCGACCCTCATTTCGAGACGTCGAAGGAGCATGACACCCCGATCCGGGCAGGCGATTACCTCCTCCTGGACCTCTGGGCGAAGATGAAGAAGGAACGATCCGTTTACAGCGACCTGACCCGCGTGGCGTTCGTGGGCCCGACCGTTCCCGCCCGCTATCAGGAGGTCTTCTCGATCGTCGCCCGGGCCCGAGACGCCGCCATCGCCCTCGTTCGCGACGCCTTCGCCGCAGGCCGGGAACTCCGGGGCGGGGAAGTCGACGACGCCGCCCGGAGCGTGATCGAGGCCTCCGGTTTCGGCCGATTCTTCTGCCACAGGACCGGGCACAACATCGGCCAGGAGACCCACGGCAACGGCGCGAACATGGACAACCTCGAAACGCGCGAGGATCGCCTCGTGATGAGGCGAACCTGCTTCTCGATCGAGCCGGGCATCTACCTCGAAGGGGAGTTCGGGGCCAGGAGTGAAGTCAACGTATTCATCGACGCCGCCGGCCAGGTTCACGTGACCGGGGGCCCCCCCAGGACGAGGTGGTCCCCCTCCTCGCGTGAGCCGGGAAGTCCCGTCGATCGGCCCGATCGCCGGCCTTCGGAGATTATCTCAACAAGATTGATCGGGATTGTCGATAATGCTCTTGACCGGCCGGCGGAGGCGGGGAATAATGCCCGCACCGCTCCGGGACCGGGGTGGTTCGGAGTTCGAGATCGAGCGAGGTCGTCATGGCGAACGGTGCGATTTCGAGGAGGGGCGAGGCCGGGGCTCCCGGGGAGGCCCGCGCCCGTGAGCTCGACCTGGAGCCGATCCGGGCGGCCGTCGAGGGGCTGCGATTCGGCGAGGTGCGCGTGATCGTCCAGGACGGGGTCATCGTCCAGATCGAGCGAGTCGAGAAGCAGAGGCTCCGCTGAAGCCCCTCCGTCCTTTCCCGGCCACGCGGTGCCGGAACGGCCCCACCCGCCGACTCGTCCTCGAGAGGCGTTTCTGACAATCACGGAACATTCGCAGGGCTGACCGGTCGTCCGGAGGCGCTCGCGGGCTCTCACGAAGGAGTCGCGCATGGAGTCGCCCCGGAACGTCGTCGGAAGGCCCGGCCGTCGCGCCTTCACCTTGATCGAGCTGCTGGTCGTCATCGCGATCATCGGCGTCCTGATCGCCCTCCTGCTCCCGGCCGTCCAGGCGGCGAGGGAGGCGGCCCGGCGGATGCAGTGCACGAACAACCTGAAGCAGATCGGCCTGGCGATCCACAACTACGAGGGCGCCAATGGGTCGCTGCCGCCGGGGGCCCTGGCCTACTTCCCCAACGGGAACATCAACTCCACCACGATCTACAACAACCACGGCCCGAGCGCCGTGGCGAGGATGCTCAACTTCCTCGAACAGGCGCCCCTGTTCAATGCCCTGAACTTCGACGTGAGCATCTTCAATGACCCGGTCGGCGACCAGATCAACAGCACGGTCACGACCTCGGTCATCTCCACGTTCCTCTGCCCGTCCTCCTCGCCGCCTGGGTGGGCCATCGAGGGCACGGACGCCGTTCTGAATGGCCGGAAGGCGGTGGGCAACAACTACTTCGCCTCGCTCGGAGCGACCCTGGAGTTCGCCGCCCAGCAGACCGGCGGGCCGCCCAACGGGCCGTTCTACTACGTGGGGACGCGAGGCCAGGTCGCCCGCCTGGCCGACATCACCGACGGCCTGAGCAACTCGATCGCCTTCGGCGAGTGGAAGGCGGGCACCGGCTCCCCGAACGTCCAGGCCGTGCAGGACGTGGTGTTCGTGGGCTCGTACCCGGCGGGGACGGCGCGGAACAACGGCACGCTGAACATGCCCCACCCGCTCCTGGTCCAGAACTTCCCGGCCTGGCTGAACCAGTGCGGCCAGACCTGGCAGGGCGGCGGAGGGCGCCAGGGGAAGACCCCCACACTCGGCGAGTCCTGGGCCCTGGGCCTGACCGGCTACACCCTCGGGAACGTCCTGACCCCGCCGAACCCCAAGACGCCCAATTGCAACACCGACGGTACCGGCACGATCATGAGCCCCGGCGTCTTCGGCCTGAGCAGCCACCACCCGGGCGGGGCGAACGTCCTCCTGCTCGACGGCTCGGTGAAATTCCTCAAGGACTCGATCACCGCCCCGACGGTCTGGTCGCTCGGATCGATCCGTCAGGGCGAGATCGTCCCGGGCGACGCCTTCTAGAGCGGTCTCCCGGGGGCGTCCCCGTCCGCCTCTCGGACGAAGCCTCTCGAGAGCCGATGCAATTGCGAATCATCCCGAGGCCCGTCCCGGCCCGGATTCCCGACCCATTTCGAGGACCTGGAAACCCATGATCTCTCCCTGGCTCCTGGTCGGCCTGGCGTTCGCCCCGGCCGACCCACCCGCGCCGCCCCCGGCCGAAGACCCCGCGAAGGTCGAGTTCTTCGAGAAGACGATCCGGCCCCTCCTGGTCGCCAACTGCGCGACCTGCCACTCGGCCGAGACCAACGCCAAGGGCGGCCTCCGAGTGGACGACCGCAACGGCCTGATCGCCGGAGGCAATACCGGCCCGGCCGTCGTCCCGGGCCAGCCCGACGAGAGCCTCCTCCTCCAGGCGGTGAAACAGGAGGAAGGCGCCCCGAAGATGCCCCCGAAGAAGAGGCTGGGCGCGGACGAGATCGCCGCCCTGACGAAGTGGATCGAGGACGGCGCGACCTGGCCCTCGGCCGGGAAGGTCGAGCCCACCCCTCCCTCCAAGACTTCCGAGAAATACGCGAGGCTCCGCAAGGAGCACTGGGCCTGGCAGCCGCGGAAGGACTCGCCCTTGCCCGAGGTCCGCAACGTCGGCTGGCCCCGGGCCGACCTCGACCGCTTCCTCCTCGCGAAGCTGGAGGCGAAGGGCCTCGCTCCCGCGAAGGACGCCGATCGCCTCGCCTTGATCCGCCGAGTGACCTTCGACCTCACCGGCCTCCCGCCCTCGATCGCGGAGATCGACGCCTTCCTCAACGACGGATCGCCGACGGCCTTCGAGGCCGTGGTCGACCGCCTCCTCGCCTCGCCCGACTTCGGGGAGCGCTGGGGCCGCCACTGGCTCGACGTCGCCCGGTTCGGCGAGTCGACCGGGTCGAGCCGGAACCTCCCCTACCCCCACGCCTGGCGATACCGCGATTACGTGATCGACGCCTTCCGCCAGGACAAGCCGTTCGATCGCTTCCTCCGCGAGCAGATCGCCGGGGACCTCTTGCCGGCGTCGAATCCGGCCGAGGCGGACGCGAACCGGGTCGCCACCGGGTTCCTGGCGATCGGCCAGAAGGACGTGAACCAGCGGTTCAAGGTCCGCTTCGTGATGGACAACGTGGACGAGCAGATCGACGCCGTGAGCCGGGCGACCCTGGCCCTCACGGCGAGCTGCGCCCGGTGCCACGACCACAAGTTCGACCCGATCCCCCAGGCGGATTACTACGCCCTGGCCGGGATCTTCACCAGCACCGACCTCTGCTCGGGCCTCCGCAACAAGATGGGCGGAGGCGGGCTGGACTACTACGACCCGGCCCTTCTGATCGCCCTCGGCGAGACGAAGACCTCGGCCGACGCCGCCGAGAAGATCGCCGGGGCCGAGAAGGCGCTGGCCGAGGCGAAAGCGGCCTTCGAGAAGCTCCGCGACAATCCCGAAGGGGACGAGAAGGCCCCCGACGGCCGCCCCAAGAGGGCCGTGGCCCGCCAGAAGATGAACCGGGCCCAGAACGAGCTCCTCCTGCTCCGGGACCCCGCCTCCCGGGGCGAGCCCACCGCGATGGGCGTCCGCGACGCGAAGGCCCCCACCGACACGCCGATCCGGCTCCGGGGCGAGGCCGAGAAGCACGGGCCGATCGTCCCCCGAGGGTTCCTCTCGGTCCTCGACGTGCCCGGGGCCCGGGGCGTCGATCGCTCCGCGAGCGGCCGGAGGGAGCTCGCCGATTGGATCGCGTCGGAGGACAATCCGCTGACCCCTCGGGTCTACGTCAACCGCGTGTGGGCCCACCTGTTCGGCAAGGGGATCGTCCGCTCGGTGGACAACTTCGGGACCACAGGCGACGTCCCCTCGCATCCCGAGCTCCTCGACCACCTGGTCTCGCGATTCGTCCGCGACGGCTGGTCCACGAAGCGGCTGATCCGCACGATCGTGCTCTCCCGGGCCTATGGACTGGGCGCCGAGGCGAGCGAGGCCGGGCTCGCGATCGACCCGGAGGACCGGCTGGTCTGGAGGCACGCGCCGAGGAGGCTGGAGGCCGAGGAGATCCGCGACGCCATGCTCGCCGCCTCGGGCCTCCTCGATCGCTCGCGGCCCCACGGCTCGCCCACGAAGGGCCTGAAAGTCATCGAGCTGCGGAACAATGGCCCCGAGGCCGCGAGGTTCGCCGAGGACGCCCGCGACAGCCGGCATCGCAGCGTCTACCTCCCGCTGCTCCGGGGGATGGTCCCGACGTCCCTGGAAGTCTTCGACTTCGCCGAGCAGGGCATGGTTACCGGCCGTCGCGACGCCACCACGGTCGCCCCCCAGGCCCTGTACCTCCTGAACGACCCATTCGTGAGGAAGGCGGCGCTCTCCCTGGCCGAATCGCTCCTGGCCGGGGTGGAGACGACCGACTCCGAGAGGATCCAGAGGGCGTATCGCCTGGCCCTGGGCCGTCCGCCTTCGGCCGAGGAGCTCCGCCGCGCCTCGGCCTTCCTCGCCGAATACGAATCGGCCGCCCGCGAGACCCCGGCCGAATCCGAGGAGAAGCCCCCCGAGCCCGTCGCCGTGGCCCCCGCCGATGACGCCCCGAAGCCCGGCGAGAAGAAACCGATGCCCCCGGTGAACCCGGATGAGGTCGTGGCCCCGGAGATCGTCCCGAACGAAGAGACGATCCGGCCGACCGATGCCCGGACCGCCGCCTGGGCGGGATTCGCTCAGGCCCTCTTCGGCGGCGCCGAGTTCCGCTATTTGAAATGACCGAATCCCGGCCGACCTGGGTCCCTCGGCCGCCGCGGGACCCAGGTCGGGATACTCCGGGCCGAACCCAACCCGAACCCCCAACGTCCACCGCCCCCCGCCCCGAATCGCGAGCCGGAAGGCCGGATGCCGGCCGATCCCCAACCTCCCGAGGCCCACGATGAAGACGTCGCCGCTCTCCACCCGCCGCCAGGCCCTGAAGGCAGCCTCCGCCGGGTTCGGTTACCTCGCCCTGGCCGGGCTCCTCTCGCAGGAAAAGGCCCGCGCCACCGAGCGCCAGGCCGGCCCCCTCGCCCCGAAAGTACCGCATTTCCCGGCGAAGGCCAAGCGGATCATCTTCCTGTTCATGCAGGGGGCGATCTCGCCGATGGACACCTGGGAGTACAAGCCGCAACTCCAGAAAGACGACGGCAAGGTCGGCCCCGGGGGGGGACGCTCGTCGGCTCCAGGTTCCGGTTCGCCCAGCACGGGCAGACCGGCACATGGGTCTCGGATCTCTACCCGAACACGGCAAAACACGTTGACAAGTTGTGCTATCTCCGAGGCCTGTTCACCGACACCCCGGCCCATCCCGAGGCGGTGATCCAGGTTCACACCGGGGCGGCGCTGGCCCAGCAGACCCGGCCGTCGATGGGGTCCTGGCTCCTCTACGGCCTCGGGACCGAGAACCAGGACCTCCCCGGCTACATCACCATCAACCCGCCTCCCAATTTCGGAGGGGCCACGAACTTCGGCAGCGCCTTCCTCCCCGCCCACTTCCAGGGGACCCGCGTGAGCGACACCGGGCGGATCGCCAACCTCAAGGCGCGGACGCCCGCGCCGCTCCAGCGGAAGCAGATCGACCTGATCCAGGCGATGAACCGCGACCTGGGCTCGGCCCCTGAGTCGCCCGAGGGGCTGGAGGGTGTGATCGCCTCGTATGAGCTGGCCTTCACCATGCAGGGGAAGGTGCCCGAAGTCCTGGACCTCTCGAAGGAGTCGCCGAGGACCCTGGAGGAGTATGGCGTGAAGGACGGTCCCGCCGGGGGCTTCGCCCGCCAGTGCCTCATGGCCCGGCGGCTGAGCGAAGCCGGTGTGAGGTTCGTCGAGGTCTGCCATCCCGGGTGGGACCAGCACACTAACCTCCACCAGGGACTGATCCGCAACACGGCCGCGACCGATCGGCCCGTCGCCGCCCTCCTGGCCGACCTGGAGCGGCGAGGACTCCTGGATGAGACCCTCGTCCTCTTCGGCAGCGAGTTCGGCCGCCAGCCCACCGCTCAGGGCCCCGACGGCCGCGACCACAACATCACCGGCTACCCGATGTGGCTGGCCGGCGCGGGGGTGAAGCCCGGCTTCTCCTTCGGAGCGACCGACGAATACGGCATCCACGCCGTCGAAGGTCGGATGCACACGAACGACCTCCACGCCACCCTGCTCGCGCTGATGGGCCTGGACCACGAGAAGCTGACGTACCGCTACGCCGGCCGGGACTTCCGCCTGACCGACGTCGCCGGCTCGGTGGCGAGGGAGATCTTCGCCTGATCCGGGAGGAATGCGAAGGACGAAGGGCGCCGATCCTCGCCAGGAGACCGGCGCCCTCCGCCCCGCGACCTGTCAACGAAGCCCCACCGCCTGCTCGGTGGGCTTGACCTCGGGCAGGGAGACGGCCGCCTCCGCGGCCTCTCGCGAGGCGTGGATTAACGGTGCCGTCACGAGGCCGAAGACCAGGGAGAGCGACGCGCAGGCGCCGACCGCCACCACCGCCGGCCACGAGGGCCGAGGGGTCAACGGGTGCTCGGGCGCGGGCGAGAGGGTCATCCTCATCAGGATTCGCAGATAGTAATACGCGCCGATCGCCGCGTTCAGGACGCCGATGATGGCGAGCGTCTGGAAGGACCGGGCGTCCGGACCTCGGCCCGCGGAGATCGCCGCGCCGAAGACCCAGAGCTTGCCGTAGAACCCCGCCATGGGCGGCACTCCCGCCAGGCTGAACAGGCAGAGGCCCATCGCCAGGGCTGCCGCGGGATGCGTCCACGCCAGGCCGGCGAGGTCATCGACCCGTTCGACCGGCCGTTCCGGGGTGCTCAGGGCCATGATCACCCCGAAGGCGCCGAGCGTCATCAAGGCGTAAGTCGCCAGATACAGGTAAACACCTTCCACGCCGAGATACGCCGGGGGATCGGCCGAGCCGCCGGCGTTGCGGAACGCCGCGGCCACGCCCACCATCAGGTAGCCGGCGTGGGCGATCGACGAATACGCGAGCAGCCTCTTGAGGTTGTTCTGGCGGAGGGCCACGGTGTTGCCCAGGGTCATCGTCGCCACGGCGATCAGAGCCGAGAGGAACGCCCCGTTGTCCGAGGCGGTCTTCAGCGACGAGAGCGTCAGGTCGCCCCCGGGGCCCGGGTCGTAGGCGAAGACGACGCTCAGGACTCGCAGGATCGCCAGGAAGCCCACGCCCTTGGGGATCCACGCCAGGAGAGCGGCCATGAAGGTCGGCGAACCCTCGTAGACGTCCGGCGCGTACCAGTGGAAGGGGACGGCCGCCACGCGGAAACCCAGGCCCGCCATCACGAAGACGATCGCGATCAGGGCGAGCTTGGGCGTGGGATACGGCAGCTCGTTGTGGTTCCAGTGGATCAGGTACGACAGCGCCTTCAAGTTGCTCACGCCCGTGAGGCCATAGAGATACGCCAGGCCGAACAGGAGGAGCGCCGAGGAGAAGATGCTCAGGAAGAAATACTTCGTCGCCGCTTCCTGCGTGCTGGCGTTCCGCCTCGACAGGTACAGGAGCAAGTACGTCGGCACGCTCACCAGTTCCAGGCCGACGAACAGGAACACCAGTTCATTGGCCGAGGCGACGAGCATCGCCCCGGCATGGATGAAGAGCAGGGCGCCGAAGAACTCGGGGCGCGGGCGTCGTCCACCTGGTCGTGCGCCAGGGCCAGGATGACCAGGCCGGTCAGCAGGAACCCGAGCCGTGCGTAGCCGGCGAAGGCGTCGTTCAGGGCGACGGCCGAATAGGGGTCGGTGGTCGTGTGCCGTAGCGCGATCAAGGCGATGAGGGCCGCGCCGATCGCCCCGGCGGCGATTAGCCCCCAGAGCCGCCTCGGTGCCTTCACGAACGGCCCGGCCGTCATGATCGCCGTGGCGGCGAGCAGGAGGAGGAGCTCGGGCAGGAGCACCAGCAAGGTCTGCTTGGCGACGAAAAGGGCGTCGGGCGGGGTCATCGGGCGCGATCCTGGGGCAGGGTGGCGAGGCTCGGGGCCGCCGGGCCGGCGGCCTTCCCATCGGTCTTCGTCAGCATCGGAGCGGCCTTCGCTCCGGGCACGCTCGGGTAGCGCGAGGCGATCGCGTCGACCGTCGGCCGAATCCTCCGAAAGATCGGCCCGGGATACAGGCCGAGGAGGACGATCAGGACCATCAGGGGGGCCAGCCCCGCGATCTCGTGCCAGCCGATCGGCCGGATCGGCCCATGGCCGTGTTCGCTCGGGCCGTGGCCGTCGTGGCCGGGCTCCTTCAGGGGCCCGAAGACGACCTTCTGGAGCATCAGCAGGAGATAATACGCGCCGAGGACCATCCCGACGGCCGCGAACACCCCGACCCAGGCATTCCGGGTGAACGTCCCCAGCAGGATCGGGAATTCGCCGACGAACCCGTTCAGGCCGGGCACGGCGGCCGACCCGAGCGACGCGAGGATCAGGAAGAAGGCGAAGAGCGGCATCTTCTCCCACATCCCGCCGATCTGGTCCATCTCCCGGGTGTGATAGCGTTCATAAAGCACGCCCACGCAGGCGAACAGGGCCCCGGTGGTGATCCCGTGATTGATCATCTGGATCACCGCCCCGTCGGTGCCGGTCTTCGTCATCGAGAAGATGCCCAGGGCGATGAAGCCCATGTGGCTCACGGAGCTGTACGCGACCAGGCGTTTCACGTCGGTCTGGGCCAGGGCCGCGAGCGCCCCGTAGAGGATGCCGATCACGCACAGGAGCGCCAGGACCGGGAACAGGGCCTCGGCCCCCTGGGGGACCATCGCCATGTTGAACCGGAGGAACCCGTAACCGCCCACTTTCAACAGGACGCCCGCCAGCAAAATCGAGCCGGCCGTGGGCGCCTCCACGTGGGCCAGGGGCAGCCACGTGTGGAACGGGAACAGCGGGACCTTGATCGCGAAGCCGGCGAACAGGAGCGTGAAGACGAGGACCTGAGGCGAGAACCAGAAGTCCGCCAGCGAATGCCAGTAGGCGGACGACAGCACCCCCGACCGGCCCCACTCGCCCCAGGTATGCGGCGTGTTCCAGTCGGCCCATTCGAGCCGGGACAGGCCCGCCGTCAGCTCGGGGATCGAGAATGTGAGGACGTGACCCGGCGTCCACTGCTGATGGATGGCCACCAGCGACACCACGCCCAGGAGCGTCAGCAGGCTCCCGGCGAGCGTGTAGAGGAAGAACGTGATCGACGCCCTCCGCCGCTCCGGGCCGCCGTACAGGCCGATCAGGAAGAACAGCGGGATCAGGGTGAACTCGAAGAAGACGTAGAACAGGACCACGTCGAGGCTGGCGAACAGCCCGAGCAGGCCGGTCTCCAGGGCGAGCATCAACGCATAATGCATCGGCGCCCGTTCCTTCACGGACTCCCACGACGCGAAGACGGCCGGGACCATCAGCAAGGTCGAGAGCACGAAGAGCCAGAGGCTCACGCCGTCCAGGCCCAGGGCGAACCGGATCGACGACCGGCCGACCGGCAGCCACGGGACGTCCACGAGGAACTGCGGGGCCGCCTCGCCCGACCGGAAGCCGAGGAGCAGGATCAGGCTGAAGGCCAGGGACGCCAGGACGGTCCCCAGCGCCACCTGCCTCGCCGCGACGTGCGACATCCGGGGCGAGGCCAGGAGCGCCAGCGCCCCGGCCAGGGGCAGGAAGACCGTGATGGTCAACAGGATCGACATCGCGAGGTCCTCAGCCCGGGATCGTCAGCAACAGGAGGATCAGCAGGCCCACCACGCCCAGCGCCGTGGCCGCCGCGTACGACTGCGTGAGGCCGTTCTGGAACGGCCCGAGGAGGTCCCGCCCGACGAATCGCGGTATCCACGCCACCAGACGCACCAGCCCATCGACGATGTACACATCGACGAACTTGCAGATGATGGCCAGGACACGGACCGGGCGGACCACCGTGACCTCGTAGAATTCATCCACATAGAACTTGGCGAGCGAGGCCCGATAGGCCGCCCCCATCGCCTTCGCCAACCGGCCCGGGATCGGGCTGGGCGAGGCGTACATCAGCCAGCTGATCCCCAGGCCGATCACGGCCGCGAGCGTCCCGGCGAGGATGGGGCCCCAGCCGGCGACGTGCTCGACGTGGGGCAGCGTATCCTCGAAGCCGGGCGTCCGCATCAGGTGACGCTCGAAGATATGAGTCGGCCCGAACAGGATGCCAACCAGCACGGTGCAGGCGGCCAGGACCATCAGGGGCACCCACATGATCGGCGGCGACTCGTGGCCGAAATGGCCGTCGTGGCCCCCGTGGTGGGGGGCGCCGTGGTCGTGGCCCGAGCCGGCCGGGACCGGCTCGTTCGTCTCGCCGTGGACCGCCTCCGCATCGGCCGAGCCGAGGGTCGGCACGCTCACCGGCGCGTGGCCGTGGGAGTGGCCATGGGCGGCTTCCTCGGGCTCGGCCTCGGGGTCGTCGGGGCTCGGCAGCTTCTCGGGGCCGAAGAAGGTGAGGAAGAACGCCCGCCCCGTGTAGAACGCGGTCATCCCCGCGGTGATCACCGCGGTCCAGTAGATCAGCGAATAGAGGGAGCCCGGGAGGTCCGTCCCCTCGGCCTCATGCGACGCCATCTGCAACGCTGCGAGGATCTCGTCCTTCGACCAGAACCCGGCCAGGGGGAAGATGCCCGCCAGCGACAACCCGCCGACGGCGAACGTCTTGAACGTGTAGGGCAAGCGATGCCGAAGCCCCCGGAACCGCCTCATGTCGATCACCCCGCCCATCGCGTGCATCACGCTGCCGGAGGCGAGGAACAGGAGGGCCTTGAAGAACGCGTGGGTGAACAGGTGAAACATCGCCGCCGTGACCGCCAGCCTCGCCGCCCCGCCGATCCCCGCGCCCAGGCCCATGAACATGTAGCCGAGCTGGCTGACGGTCGAGTACGCCATCACCCGCTTGAGGTCCGTCTGCGTGAGGGCGATCAACGCGGCGAGCAGGGCGGTGATGCACCCGATGCAGCAGATCGTCACCTGGACGGACGGCACCTGGACGATCAGGAGGCTCGACCGGGCGATCAGGTAGACGCCGGCCGTGACCATGGTGGCGGCGTGGATCAGGGCCGAGACGGGCGTGGGGCCTTCCATCGCGTCGGGCAGCCACACATAGAGCGGCACCTGGGCACTCTTCGCCGTGGCCGCCCAGAAAAGGAGGAGGGCGATCCCCAGCTTCGTCCCGTGAGGAATCAGCCCCAGGGTCGTGGGGTTCAACAGGACGTCATACGAGAGGACGCCCGATCGCTTCGCGGCCTCGGCCAGCTCGGGGTAGGCCGAGAGGTCCAGCCCCGTCACGGCCGAGTACATCCAGAAGATCGCCACGGCGAACCCGAAGTCGCCCACGCGATTGACCAGGAACGCCTTCTTCGCCGCGGCGGCGGCGGACGGCTTCGCGTGCCAGAAGCCGATCAGCATGTAGGAGCACACGCCCACGCCTTCCCAGAAGGCATAGGTCAGCACGTAATTGTTCGAGAGGACCAGCCCGGTCATCGAGAACACGAACAGGCCGACCAGGGCGAAGAATCGCGGATATCCCGGGTCTCCGGCCATGTACCCGGCGGCGAAGATGGCCACGAGAGTGGCGACGAAGGTCACCATCGTCAGCATCATCGTCGTCAGGCCATCCACGCGGAACTCCACCGGGACGTGGAGGTCGCCCGCGTCGATCCAGTGGTACGCCAGGACGTGGCCATCGTGAGTGCCCGCGTCCACGGCCACGTAGAGCATGAACGAGACGACGAACGCCGCGGCGATGCCCGCCACGATCGGCCAGTGCGAGAGGCCCTTGAGCCGATTCCCGCCGAAGGCGACCACGGCCGCGCCGAGGAGGGGGAAGAGCGGGACCAGGATGGCGAGGTTAATCACGACGGCGCTCCCAGGCGTTCAGCGGGTGGGGCGGCTCGACGCCGGCGGGGGTCAGGTGCGGGTAGGACTCGGGGCCGGGCGCCGGATCGGCCGGCTCGGCGTCGTCGATCGGCTCCTCGGCGAGCGGCAGGCCGGGCTCGCGGAGCTCGTTCCAGAGGGTCACGTCGAGCGAGCTCCGCCTCTTGAACAGGACGAGGACCAGGGCGAGCGAGATCGCCGCCTCGCTCGCCGCCACGGTCAGGATGATGATCGTGAAGACCTGGCCGGTCCAGTTGCCGTGGAACCGGGAGAACCCCACGAGGGTCAGGGCCACGCCCTGGAGCATCATCTCGGCCGAGAGGAACATCACGATCAGGTTCCTCCGGGCGAGGAAGCCGATCATCCCCAGCGCCATCAGGGCGGCGCCGATCGTCAGATAATTCGTCAGGAGGTCATAAGTGAACATGGGCGGCCTTCGGGTCGTCCTCTCGGGACGGGACGGCGGGTCACCCCGCCCCTCGGACATCGAGTCACGTCGGGATATTTTCGAGGTTCCGGCCCTGCCGGGGGTCGCCGGCGGCGTCGGCCAGGGGGTCGGCGATCCGGCGGATCAGGGGCCGGGGCGTGGCGATGGCGATCGCGCCGACCAGGGCGATGAACAGGATGCCGCCGGCCAGCTCGACCGAGAGCAGGTGATCGGTGAACAGGGTGCCGCCGAGGCCGGCGACGTGGGGTGGTGGCGCCCCCGGCGGCAGGCTGGCGGCGTCGGCCTCCGCCTCGTGGAGGAGGGAGGTCTCGCGATTGGCTCGGGCCAGGACCAGGGCGGGGCCGGAGTCGGCCATCACCCTGCGTCTGACCGTCTTGCCGTCGGGGCCGGGCCCGGAAACCAGTCTTGAGGCGGCGATCGGCTGGCGATCCCGGGCGGTCGCCGCGGTCTCGGTGGCGAAGTCGCCCGACCTCACGAGGACCAGGGCATAGAACAGGGCCCACATCAGGCCGAAGCCGCTGAGCGTGGCCGCGCCCGGGGCGCGGGCCATCCGGTCGTACACGGCCCGCCCCTCGGCCTGCGCGAGCATGATCACGAACAGGAACGTGACGATGATCGCCCCGGCGTAGACGATCACGGTCCCCGCCGCGAGGAACTGCGCCCCGGCCAGCAGGAACAGCCCCGACGACGCGAGGATCACCGACGCGAACCACAGGGCGCTGTACACGGGGTTGCGGCTGGTGATCGTCAGGATCGCCCCGGCCACCGCCCAGAGGGCGAATCCATAGAAGAAGACCGCCATCAGGAAGGCGTCCGGCTTCTTGTAGAGGAACACGGTCAGCAGGACGGCCAGCGCGGCCAGGCCGCCGCCCGCAATCTGGGTGTTCCTGGGCTTCAATCGCCCGTGCCGGTGGGGCAGCAGGAGCCACGTCCCCACTCCGCCGAGCAGGACGACCAGGGTCGGCAAGATCAGCCCGGAATTCATGAGGTTCGCCCCTTCAGAGGGCCGTCGGTGACCTTCGACGGGAGTTCCTTCGAGGGGCCGGTCTGCCCCGCCGGGTAGGCCGGTTTCTGCGTCTTCATCGGCTCGGCGTCCTTCGTCAGGTCGTAGACCGACAGGAGCTTGGTCTTGTCGAAGATCATCTGTTCTCGCGAGAGGCCCGTCAGGTCGTAGAGGCCGGTCAGCTCGATGGCATCGACGGGGCAGGCTTCCTCGCACATCCCGCAATAGATGCAGCGGAGCTCGTCGATCACGAAGCTCTCGGGATACTTCTCGCGGTCGTCCCAGGAGTCCGGCGCGGTGGCGCCGACGATGTCGATGCAGTGGGCCGGGCAGGCGGTGGCGCAGAGCATGCAGGCCACGCACTTGACCTTGCCGTCCTCCTGCTTGTTCAGCCGGTGGACTCCGCGGTAGTTCGCCGGGGGGATGTGCTGCTCCTCGGGATACTGCTGGGTGATCGCGCCGCTGCCCAGGGCCGCCGAGAGGATGTGGCGGCCGGTCACGAACAGCCCGCCGGCGATCTGCGGCAAATACGTCTTCTCGAAGAAGTTCAGCCGAGGGGGCTGGACTCGCCTCAGGCTGGGGTCGTCGGCTTTCACGGGAGGCGCTCTCCGAAAAAAACGGGGCTGAGCTCAGCCGCGGATGGCCTGGACGATCGCGGCGGTGGCGATCAGGTTGAGGATCGACAGCGGGATCAGCCGCTTCCACGCCAGGTCCATCAGCGTGTCGTAGCGGAACCGGGGGAGCGTCCACCGGACCCACATGATGACCACGATCATGAAACCGACCTTGCCCAGCATCACCGCCAGCTTCAACAGGGACCAGAACCAGCCGACCTGGTCATATCTCGTCAGGAAAGGGATGTCCCAGCCGCCGAGGAACAGGATCACGACCAGGAAGCTGACGGTGATCACGTGCATGTATTCGCCGAGGAAGAACATGCCGAACTTCATCGCGGAGTATTCGGTGTGGAACCCGCCCACGAGCTCCTGCTCCGATTCGGGGAGGTCGAACGGCAGGCGGTTGGTCTCGGCGAAGGCGCTGATGAGGAACAGGAGGAAGCCCACCGGCTGGACGACGATCCCCCAGACGTGCGTGTCCTGCCAGTTGATGATCGAGTTGAGGTCCAGCGAGCGGGAGATCAGGACCATCCCGAGGATCGACATCCCCAGGGGGACCTCGTAACTGATCAACTGGGCGCTCGACCGCAAGCCGCCGAGGAACGAGTATTTGTTGTTGGACGACCACCCCGCCAGGATCACGCCGTACACCGCGAGGCTGCCGATCGCGAAGATGTAGAGGATGCCGATGTCGATCCCCGGGGCGATCTGGAACTGGATGTCGCCGGTGCCGAGGCCCACGCCCGTCTGGCCCACCGGCCCGAAGGGGACCACGGCGAAGCCGATCGTCGCGGCGATGATCGCGATGCACGGCGCCAGGATGTACAGGGGTTTGGAGACGTAAGACGGGACCACGTCTTCCTTCAGGAGCATCTTGGCGCCGTCGGCCAATGGCTGCAACAACCCGAACGGGCCGGCGCGGTTCGGCCCGATGCGGTCCTGGGCCCAGGCGGCGATCTTGCGCTCGACGAGGATCAGGTACGCGACGGTCCCCTGGGTGATCCCGACGACGATGAAGATCTTGAGCAGGATTCCGATCGCATCCCCCATGACGGCTATCCACCTCGCTCGCTAAGAATCGAACTTTGCCCGGTTTGACGTCCGATCAGGCGTTGACGGCCCCCTTCGGGCTGGCCTCGCCGGGTCGGTCCCCCTTGTCCCCTCGGGGGGTCAGCCAGGGGTCGGAATACGGGAACGGCGCGTGGCCGTTGCGGGAGGCGTCCGCCGCGATCGGCACGCCGAACTCGGGCACCTTGCCCCCTTCGGCGACGCCGAACGCCGGGATCGCCGCGGCCAGCTCGGCCAGGACCGCCCGCGAGCTGACCGGCCCCTGCCCCTTGCCCGAGAGGATCGCGATCAGGTCCAGGTCGGGCAGGCTGCCGTCTCGGGGAGGCAGGGCCGCCTCCGCGTATTGCAAACGCCCGTTCGCGTTGACATACGAGCCGGCCTTCTCGGCGAACGTCGCCCCGGCCAGGACCACGTCGGCGGCCTGGGCCAGGGGCGTCACCATCGTGTCGATCACGAGCAGGAACGCCGCCTTGCGGAAGGTCGTGGCCTCGGGGTCGCCGAAGGCGGGATCAATCGCGTCGGAGGCCACGACCACGGCCCGGAACTCGCCGCGATCGGCCCGGGAGAGGATGGCGGCGAACCCGATCACCTCGCCCTGGAGGCCCTGGAGGACGGCCTCGACCCCCTTGCGGTTCGGGCACTTCTCCGCGTGGATCGTGAACGGTCGGGGGACGACGAAGCTGGTGTCGCCGGTCCGTCCTCGGTGCTGGTCGGGCGTGAAGGTCACGTCGTCGCCGAAGACCGGCACGGGGCCGAGGGCCAGGGTCACGCTCGGGCCGAGCGTCTTGAGGTAGGAGCCGAGGGCGAACGCCTCCTCGACCGTGAGGAACGGCGAGAGCACCCCGCAGATCGCCCCGCCCTCGTCGGCCGCGCGCTTCAGGCCGTCGCGAGCGAGGCTCACGGCTTGATCGATGGGCGTCGGCCGGAGCTCGACCCCGGCCGCGGGCCGGGCGTACATCGCCGAGAGCAAGCCGGGGTTGTTCGCCGCCTTGTAGCTGGCCCGGCCCTCGTCGCAGATCCAGTAGTCGTTCACCTCGGGGTTGAACCGGGCCCGGAACCGCCAGAGCTGGCCGCGATTCTCCTCGGAGGCGATGTTGCAGCCCGTGGAGCAGCGGGTGCAGATGGCGTCGTGCTTGGAGAGGAACCAGAATCGCTGCTTGTGGAGGAAGTCCTTGTCCAGGAGGGCGCCGACCGGGCAGAGATCGACGACGTTGCCGGCGAGCGGGTTGTCGATCGGGTGGCCGGGGAAGACGTCGATCTCGGCGTGGTTGCCCCGCCTCATGACCTGGAGCTCGGCCGTCCCGGTGATCTCCCGGGTGAACCGGACGCACCGGGTGCACATGATGCAGCGGTCTTGATTGAGCTGGATCGCGTCGGAGACGTCCTTGCGGGGGTTGACGGTCCGTTCCTCGACGAAGCGGTGGGCCGCCTGCCCATATTCATAGCTGTAGTCTTGCAGGCCGCACTGGCCGGCCTGGTCGCAGACGGGGCAATCGAGCGGGTGGTTGATCAGGAGGTACTCCATGATCATCCGCTGATGTTCCTTGACCTTGGGGCTGTCGGTGACGAGGACGGTCCCGTCCTTGGCCGGGGTCTGGCAGCCCGGGACCATCTTGGGGACCATCTTGACCTCGCCGGTCTTGGGGTCCTTGCTGCCGACCTCGATCTCGCACATCCGGCAGTTGGCGACGACCGAGAGCGCCGGGTGCCAGCAGTAGTAGGGGATGTCGTGGCCGAACCGCTGGGCCGCCTGGATGGCGTTCAGCTTCTCCCCCTCGGGGAGGGTGTATTCGGTTCCGTTGATGAGGATCGTCGCCATCGGGACCTCGGAGGAGGAGACGGTATCCGCGGGGAATGTCAGGCGTGGGCCGTGGCCCGGGTGGACAGGTCGGGGCCGGGCAGGCCGCGGGTGGGCTCGGGCAACGGGGTCCCCATCAGGTCGGCCCTCTGGCCGTGGGCGATCGCTTCCTGGAGCGGGGTTACGGCCCTTGCCGGAGACCGGTTGGTCCTGATGAAGTCCTCGAGCTCGCCCCGGAATTTGGCCACCGCGTTGCGGATCGGCCAGCCGGCCCCGTCGGCCAGGCCGCAGATGGTCGTGCCGGGCATGATGCCCATGTTCTTGGCGAGGTTGTCCATCAGGTCGAGGTCCTCGAGCCGGCCGCCCCCGCCCTTGATCCGCTTCATCATCTTGTAGAGCCAGCCCGTCCCCTCCCGGCAGGGGGTGCACTGGCCGCAGCTCTCGTGGGCGAAGAACCGGCAGGTGTTGTAGAGGTAATCGACGATGCTCGTCGTCTCGTCCATGACCGTGACGGCGGCCGTGCCCAGGCCCAGGCAGCCGGTCTTGCGGATGTCCTCGAAGTCGAGCTTCACGTCGAATTCCTCGGCCGAGAGCAGCCCCATGCTGATCCCTCCGGGCACCGCCATCTTCCCCTTGCGGTTCTTCCAGATCCCGCCGGCATGCTCGCGGATCAGCTCGTTGGTCGTCACCCCGAGCGGCAGCTCCACGCAGACCTGCTTGTTCACATGACCCGAGACGCAGTAGAGCTTCGGCCCGTAGCTCTTGGGCGTGCCCATCGACTTGAACCAGTCGGCGCCTCGCTCGATGATGTGGGGGACGCAGGCCAACGTCTCGACATTGTTCACGACCGTCGGCTTGCGGAAGGCGCCTTCGATGGCGGGGAAAGGCGGCTTGATCCGCGGCCAGCCCCTCTTGCCTTCGAGGCTCTCGATCAGCCCGGTCTCCTCGCCGCAGATGTACGCCCCGGCCCCCCGGTGGCAGTAGACCTCCAGGTCGAAGCCCGAGCCATAGATGTTCTTGCCCAGGTGCCCGGCGGCGCGGGCCTCGGCGATGGCGCGTTCCATGATGCGGAACGCATGGATGTATTCGAAGCGCAGGTAGACGTAAGCCGTCGTCGCCTTGGTGGCGAAGCAGCCGATCAGGATGCCTTCGAGGAACTGGTGGGGGTCCTTCTCGATCAGCAGGCGGTTGTTGAAGGTGGCCGGCTCGCTCTCGTCGCCGTTGACGCACATGAACGTCTGCGTGCGGTCCCTGGGCAGGAAGCCCCACTTCATCCCGGTGGGGAAGCCGGCGCCGCCCCGGCCGCGAAGCTCGGAATCCTTCACGACCTGGACGACCTTGTCCGGGTCCATCTGCGTGAGCGCCTGGCGGCTCGCCCGATAGCCCCCCCGCGACTCGTACACGGGGAGCGTGTGCGAGTCCGGGACGTTCCAGTTGCGGGTCAGGACGGGTTCGAAGGCGGCCAAGGCGTCACCCCATGTCGAGATTCGAGTCCTGGGCGGAGGTTACAGGCAGACGGTGGATTAACCGACCTGGACCTCTCCGAGTTCGTGCTTTCGGATGAGACGGGACGTCTGGTCGTCCTCGAACGCGTCGTGAGGAGGTCCGACGAGGATCCGGCCGGCGGCCTTCAAGTGAGGGATCGCATGGATCAGGAATCCCATGAGGGCGCCGCTGGCTTCTTCCGTGGTTCGAGCCTGGGGGGACGAAACCACCTGATTCAGTCGGCCGAGGTCGTCGAGCCAGTCGGTCATGTGGAAGATGAAATCGAAGCGGAGCCGAGCGTAGTCTTGGTCCGAGAGGGTCGCTCGATCGTCGGCATAGGCGTCGTCGAAGACCCGCCCGAGAAGCGTCGCATAGGGATCATCCATCGTCCACTCCCGCGTCTCGTTCCCATTGCCCGATCCGGTCGATCCACATCTGCCCGGTCCGCCTCCCGACGAGTCTCGACAGCTCACGCATCCCGCCGAGAAAGGCCTTTAACTCGCCCCTCCAGTGATCGGACGCGGGATGGGTCGGGTCGGCGGCGAGCTTTTCCAGGTGCCTCTCTACTTCCCCAACGAGTTCCTCGATGCCATCCAGTGCCCTCTTTCGACCGATTCCCATCAGAGATGCCTAGATCTTCTCATCCCGGGTTGTCACGTCCGGCCCGGAGGCCGCCGGCGGGGCGCCCGCGTGGGGGCCGGAGACGATCGGGCCGATCGTGTCGTCGGCGATCGGCCCCTTGCGGAGCTCGACGATCATGGCATCGACCTTGTCCTCGGTCAACGGGCCGAAGATCCGGCCGTCGTCGGCGAGGGCGGCCGGCGCGAAGTCGCAGATCCCCAGGCATTCGGCGAACTCGACGGTGATCTTGCCGTCCTTGGTGGTCTGGCCCGAGGTGATCCCCAGGTGCTGGCAGGCGTGGGCGAGCATCTCCTCGCCCCCGGTCAGCATGCAGGAGATCGACCGGCAGATCCAGACGCGGACGTCGCCCAGGGGCGCCTGCGGGAAGAACCCGTAGAAGCTCATCGTGTCGTGGACTTCGGCCGGCGAGATCTCCAGGATCTCGGCGATCTCGGCCATCGCCCCGTACGGCACGCAGCGGAAGTGCTCGTGGACGATGTGGAGGGCCGGGAGGGTCACGGCCTTCTTGTCCGGGTAGCGGGGGATGTACGCGCGGATCTTCTCCCGAATCGGCTCGGAGAGGAACGGCAGCCTGGTCGGGGCGCTCAAGGCTTCGGCGGGCATCTCGGTCGGGTCCTCCCCTGCCTCAGCGGTCGAGTTCGGCGGCGATCACGTTCAGGCTCCCGAGCACCGCCACGATGTCGGCGATCAGGTGGTCCTGGATCAAGTACGGGAAGACGCTGAAGTGGATGAACGACGGCGGTCGCGTCCGGGTCCGCCAGCCGGTCTGGCTGCCGTCGGTCACGAGGTAGTAGCCGAGCTCGCCGTTGGGCGACTCGACGGCCGCGTAGATCTCGTCCTTGGGCGACTCCATCCCCCGGTTGGGCATGATCAGCTCGAAGTGCTGGATCAGCCCCTCCATGCTGTTGTACGCGGTCGCCTTGTCGGGCAGGGGGAACTTCTCGGCGATCGGCACGTTGACCGGGCCGCCGGGGAGTTTGGCCATCGCCTGCTGGATGATCCGATAGCTCTGGTTCATCTCCTCCATGCGGACCTGGAAGCGGGCGTAGCAATCCCCCTCGGTCGCATAGGGCACGTCGAACTCGAAGTCGGGGTAGGCCAGGTACGGCTTGTCCTTGCGGAGGTCGTACAGGACGCCGCTGGCCCGGGCGATCGGCCCGGTGCACGAATAATTCAACGCCTCGGCCTTCGGCAGGACGCCCACGCCCCTCATCCGGTCGAGGAAGATCCGGTTGCGGAACAGGAGCTTCTCCATGTCCTTCAAGGCCAGCGGCAGGCTCTCCATGAGCTTGCGGATGCGGCCGAGGACCTTGTCCGTGAAGTCGTACAGGACGCCGCCGACCCGCGTGTAGCCCGGGTGGAAGCGGTAGCCGGACATCTCCTCATACACGTCGTAGATCAATTCTCGCTGATTGAAGGCGTAGAGGAACGCGGTGAACGCCCCCAGGTCCAGGGCGGCGGCCCCGGTGCAGAGCAGGTGGTCGCTGATCCTCGACAATTCGCCGATGATCACGCGAATATACTTGCACCGTTCGGTCAGCTCGATCCCCAGCAGGGTCTCGACGGCGTTGTGCCAGGCGATCTCGTTGTACGGCGGGCTGATGTAGTTCTTGCGGTCGGCGATCGTCACGTACTGGTTGAAATTCAGGTGCTCGCCGAGCTTCTCGAAGCCGGAATGGAGGTAGCCGATGTGCGGCGTGGCCTTGACGATCCGCTCGCCATCGAGCTCCAGGATGATGCGCAGGGTGGTGTGGGTCGCCGGGTGCTGCGGCCCGAAGTTCAGGGTCCAGTGGTATTCCTTGTCGCCCGGGGGAGCGTCGAGTTCGGGCTCGTCGAGCAGGTTGACCGGCATCGTGAAGCTCTCGATTCGGACAGGGGCGGGCCAGGGGCGGTGCGATCAGGACTCGCCTCGGGTGATCCTCGGGAAGTTGTGCCGCTCGCCCCGACCCCGGAGCGGATAATCCTTGCGGAGAGGGAACGCCGTGAACTCATCGGGCATGAGGATCCGGCGGAGGTCGGGATGCCCGTCGAACTTGATCCCGTACATGTCGAAGACCTCCCTCTCCATCCAGTCGGCCCCCATCCACAGGGAGACGACCGAGGGAAGCGTCGGCTCGGGGTCGTCCACGCCGGCCTTGACCACGAGCATCTCGTCGGTGTCGAGGTTGCGAACGACGTAATGGACCTCGAACCGGGCGCCGGTCCGCCCGGGATATTTGAGGTAATCCGTGGCGCCGAGCTCGGCCAGGAGGGCGAACCCGCGACCCTTCAGGGCTTCCAGCGCCGCGAACAACCGACCGGGCGGGACGGTCACCCGGACGTTGTCCCGGAACGTGGCGGTCGCGAAGCCATCGCCGACGACGGCGCGGAGGGCGTCCACGGTCGTCGGGCCAGGGTCGGCGGCGGTCCCGGTGCTCATCTCGGATCGGGCCTCGAAGGTTCGTCTCTCTGGATCCCGGGCCTACTTCGTGTCGCCGGCGCCCAGGGACGCGGCGCCCCCGGGCAGGCGATAGCCGAAGCGGTCCTCGTCGGCCCGTTCGCCGGTCAGGGCGAAGCCGGGCCTGAGCCTCTGCTCCTGGAGCATCTTCTCGCGTTCGCCCAGCTCGGGCAGGCCGGTCCCGGCGATCGTCCCGCCGGCCTGCACCTTGTCCTGCATGTCCATCAGGGCCCGGAGGATCTGCTCGGGCCGCGGCGGGCAGCCGGGGATGTAGACATCGACCGGGATGAACCGATCCACGCCCTGGACCACGGCATACGTGTCGAACACGCCGCCCGTGCAGGCGCAGGCCCCCATGCTGATCGACCATTTCGGCTCGGGCATCTGGAGCCAGATCCGCTGGAGGACCGGCATCATCTTCATCGACACCCGCCCGGCCACGATCAACAGGTCGCATTGCCGGGGGCTGAACCGCATGACCTCCGCGCCGAACCGGGCGATGTCGAACCGGCTGGCGCCCACGGCCATGAGCTCGATCCCGCAGCAGGCGGTGGCGAACGGCATGGGCCAGAGGCTGAATTTCCGCCCGGCGTTGACGATCGGGTTGGCCCCCAGCTTCTCCGCCATGCCGTTGATGAACGTCGAGAGCTTGGTGACGATGGTGTTTTCCGGGACCTCGACCCCCCCGGGCAACAGGCCGGACTTGGCCGGGCCGTTGGTGAGGATCGCCGGGCCGGGGGTTCCGGGTGTTATCGCCATTCAAAAACCCCCTTCTTCCACGCGTATGCGAACGCCGCCGTGAGGACCGCGACGAACACCAGGATCTCGCCGAAGACCAGCCCGCGGAACTCGACCGGGATGCCGATCCCCAGGACCGGGGCCGAGGCGGACGGGACGCCTCCGGCGGGGGCGTCGGCGCTCCACTGGGCCACGGCCCAGGGATAGAGGAACAGGAGCTCGACGTCGAAGAGCAGGAAGACGATCGCCACGAGGTAATAGCGGACGTCGAACCGCTGGCGGGCGTCGCCGATCGGGTCCATGCCCGACTCATACGGCATCTGCTTGACGGCCGTCTTCTTCCTCGGGCCGACCAGGGCCGTGCCGATCATCCCCACGGCGACGGAGATCGCCACGAGGATGAACAGGAAGATCGGCGTGAACTCGCTACCGCTGCCCATGTCTGGTCGCGCCCCTGGGGGCCGGCGGGTGGCCTTGTGAAGTGTTTCACAAAGTCGTCCCAAAAAAAACCCAGCGGATCGCCGGGCTGCCCTCGCCGCGGATACCATAGCCGCGGCGAGGGCCCGATGCAAGAGACTGGTGGATCGAGGCCGCCGGATTGGCCGCCGGCCCGTCCCGCTCCCCTCATCTCAGCGCGGGGGGGCCGGGGGAATCGCCGAGCCGCCGGAGGTCGGGGCGGCGGAGCTGGCCCGCCTCTGGTCGAATTCCCGAGACCTTTGGAGGGTCCGCTCCGGCGTGCTGGTCCCGGTCCGCGATCGCGTCGTGGGCAGCGTAGGGGGCGGAGGGATCGCCCCGCCGCGGCCGGCCGGGGTCGTCGAGCGGGCCGGCTTCGTCGAATCGGCCGACGGCAGGGCCGGGGCGCGGGGGGCGGTCGTGTTCGCGCGGGCCTGGGAGGCCCGGCTCGGCAGGTTGCCGGTCCGCCGGCCGGTCCAGGTCGAGGCCCGCGACGTACTCCCGGGCAGGGCGGGCGCCGGAGGGATCGAGCGGGTCGAACCGGTCAGGGGACGTCGGACCGACAGGCTCACGTCCCGGTTCTTGGCCCGGGCCTCGACTTCCAGCTTGCGGATCAGCTCGTCCCTCTTCTTCGGGTCGGTCTCTTTCCGGGCCTCTTCCAGCTTGCGTTCGAGGTCGAGCCGATCGCGGTAGTATTTCTCGTCGGCGTCTCCGTTGGTGACCGGGCCGCGATCCTGGGTCTGGAACGCGGCGTCGTATCGGCCGCCCCGTCCTCCGCGGGTCGGCGGGGCGAACAGGTCGCCGGGATCGGCCGGATCGCCGTTTTCCAGGTAGCGCTGGAACTGGTTCACGCCCGAGAGGCCGTTGCCGTACCGGACCGCGTTGGGCAACGACGGATTGTTGCCGGCCCCCGGGAATGCGAAGGAGCGATAGGGGGCGGAGTACGGGTCGAAACCGGGCGGTTCGGTCGTCTGCTGGGCCTGGGCGGTGCCGATCAGGGCCGCCGAGCCCGCCAGGACTGCCGCCACGGCCGTCCGACAGAACCAGGGCTGGAGACTCCCCATCGTTCCGCTCCTTCCTTCCTCGGGTCACGGGCCGAAAGTCGTTCGGTTTCCCAGAGAAGAACAGGCAAACCCGATACCAGGCCATCGACGAGATCGAGGCCAGCGATCGCGGGCCGGAGGATCGCTTCGGAGCCGGTCAAGCCCCGCCCAATCACCGGTCCGGCGACCGGGCGGAATCCCACGTTGTAGTGTACCACATCGCTCGATCCCCCCGCCACGACCTGGAAGCCGCAACTTTGGACTTCGGAATTTCCCCGTCTACCGAGTGGCCATCGGCCTCGGATGGGATATGATGGGGGACGCGACGGCCCGGAGCCGCCTCCGCCCTCTCGACGGGTCGGACGGCGTGGGTCCGGGCGGACGGCTCGGGGGACTCCACGATGTCTTGGGCACTCCTCGGCTTGGTCCTCGGGCTGGGAACCGGCGATCCGAACGACCCGGCCAGGCTGGTTTACCAGCTGGCGCGGGCAAGTACGCCGATCGCGAGGCCGCCTCCCGCGCCCTGGAGCGGATCGGCGGAGAGGCCCTGCCGGCCCTGAAGACCGCCCGGGCCTCGCGGGACCCCGAGATCCGATCCCGGGCGACCGAGCTCGTCGAGATGATCGAAAATGACCTGATGGTCCGCCCCACCCTGGTTCGCCTGGAAGGCGGGGAGCGTCGGCTCTCCGATCTCCTGAAGGACCTGGGCGACCGCTCGGGGATCGTCCTGAGCGCCCCGCCCGAGCTCGGATCGCTCGCCGTGACCCCGGCGAACCCGGGCGAGCCGATGCCGTTCTGGACGGCCCTGGATGCCGCGTGCCGGGCCGGCGGGGTCCAGTTCGTCGGCAACGCCCCGGGCCTGTCGGTCTCGCCCTCCGGGGTCCGGACGATGGTCCTTCCCCTGTATCGGACGGTCCCGGGCTCACCTTCGGCGCCCTCGCAGACCTCGGGTCCGTTCCGC
The DNA here is from genome assembly GCA_963737655.1 of uncultured Planctomycetota bacterium. GTDB lineage: Bacteria > Planctomycetota > Planctomycetia > Isosphaerales > Isosphaeraceae > JAQGHR01. The sequence goes on from CAVTTN010000002.1 coordinate 3,111,105, forward strand.
GTGACCCTCCTGAATCTGTCCTATCACAAGTCGCGGTCCTTCGGCGGGACCGTCGAGATGCCCCAGGCCCAGGGCGGCATCGTCCGCGGTCTCGAACCCGGGGCCGTCGGCACCGAGCAATTCCAGGCCACTTTCCAGGTCCTGGCCGAGCCGAGGATGGCCATCGCCCTGGCCGGTCCCTCCGTCCGCCTGATCGACGCGATCGACGACAAGGGGCAGTCCCTCCAGGTCCCCATCGCGGGCAACACGATCCAAAATCCGTCCGGCTACATGGGTTACGATGTCTTCGGCGGACTGTCGCTCCAGGTTCAGGCGACTCTCCACTATCCCGACGCCCCGGGCCGAACGATCCGCCGCCTGAAAGGCACGATCCCCCTGATCGTCTCCTCGCGGAAAGACGATCCCCTGGTGATCCCCCTGGCCGAGCCCACGGGCCGGACCTATCGTCAGGGCGACATGAGCCTGACGGTCCACGAGGTCAAGCCCGAGCCGTCCTTCCCCGGGCAGACCAATATTGACCTGACCGTCCGCTCCATGGCCCCCTCCAACGGCAATCAGGGGATGTTCAACCAGGAATTCCAGGCGTTCCGAGGCCCCGGCCAGCCGCAGAGCCAGTTCGAGATCGTCGATGGCCGAGGTCGGCCGATCGCCCAGTGGTACGTGACCAGCCAGACCTACGGCCCGGAAGGGCTCCGGATGACGATCCGCGCGACTTCTCAGGAAAAAGCGGGATCGCCGGCCCAGATCCGGTATTATGAACTGGCTCGGGCGACCACCGAGGCGGAATTCGATTTCAACGATGTGCCGATGCCCTGAGCGGCGGCCTCGGGTCGGCCCGATGGACACGCCAAGAACACCTTGAGTATCGGACCCGGGACTCGGAGGCGAGGCGATGACCTGGATGCCCGTCGGACTGGCGGCGTGGGCCGCGATCGGCCTGGCGACCGGCCCCGAGGTCGAGTCGCTGATCGGCCAGCTCGGCTCGAACCGCTACGCCGATCGCGAGGCGGCGTCTCGGGCCCTGGAGGGCCTGGGGCCCCGCGCCTTCCCCGCCCTCAAGGCCGCTCGGTCGGACCGCGACCCCGAGGTCAAGAGCCGGGCCGAGGCCCTCCTGGACCTCATCGAGCGATCGCTCCTGACCCGCCCGGCCAGCATCCCGCTCGACGGCCGCGCCACGACCTTCGGGGCCGTGATCGACGCCATCGGCGATGCCGAAGGCGTCTCCATCGGCCTGGGCGAAGGGGTGGACGGCCGCAAGACCTCGCCCCTCTCCGGCCGGGGCCACGCCCAGGTCGTCACGTTCTGGCAGGCGATGGACCGTCTGGCGCTGACCCCCGTCTGGGAGGCCGAGGCCGAATTCGGCCGGCCGAGCTTCCGCAGGACCACGACGCTCAAGGTCATCCCCCGAGCCCTGCCCGCCCCCATCACGTCCGACTCCGGGCCGTTCCGCACCTCGGTCCAGACCCTGGTCTACGCGCCCGAGATCGCCGCGTTCGACGGATTCCCCCGCCCGGCCGGCGAGGCCGCGGCGAGGCGAGGCCCCCGGGAAATGGACCTGGTCGTCCAGCTCGAGGTCTCCGCCGAACCCCGCCTGTCGCTCCGCCCGGCCGGATCCATCAAGCTCTTCGAGGCCACCGACGACCGCGGCCAGGCCCTCAACCTCTCCTCCCGAGGGCCGGGCGCGGCGGATAACCTCGTCCCGGGCGCCGAACAGTCCGTGCCGACCCTCCAGCAACTCCTCCGCCTGAAGCCCCCGGCCCGGGTCGGCATGACCCTGAAGCGGCTCCGGGGCGCGATCCCGGTCCAGGTCGAGGCCCGCCGCATCGATCCGACCGTCATCCCCCTGTCCAACGCGGCGACCGCCGAGAAGAGGCCGGTCAATTGCGGGGGCGTGATCCTCACCGTCCACGCCCTCCTGCCCCAGACCCGCCGGTTCTCCGGCGGCTATCAGATCGACATGACCATCCGCACCGAGGGATGGGTCGGCCCCCAGGGCCGCTTCGGCCAGAGGCGGCAGTGGGAGTGGATGAATAGCGAAGGCGAACGGGTCTGGCAGAACCTGGAGATCGTCGACGCCCAGGGCCGGACCCTCCGAGCCGGCCCGTCCCGGCCCGTCGCCTCGGACAACGAGGGGGTCCGCGTCCTCCTGGACGTGACCGCCGGGGACGACAACCAGCCCCCCGCCGAGATCCGCTACTACGGAATGATCCGGACCAACCTCGACATCCCGTTCGATTTCGCCGACCTCAAGCTCCCGTAATGGGCCTCGCACGCGCCCAGGGCGGATCGCGGCCCGTCCTCCTCGACGAGCGGGTCGGGCAGGCCCCACAGCCTGCCGGCCTCACCAACCGTCGGCTCTAGTGATCCGCCGGACCCAATCCAGGAACCGCTCGTCGATGCTCTCCGGATGCTGCCGGAGGTGACGGATGCATTCCAGGACGATCGGCCCGACATAGCCGATCCGGTCGAGCGAGCCGAGCCAGTCCTCCCAGACGACCGACCCCATGCCCGGCGGCAGGTGGGAATCCTGTCGGCCGTTGTTGTCGTGAACATGGGTGGTGACGAGCCCCGTTGCCGCGTCGAGCGTCTCCGAGGCCGCGGAGGCGACGAGGTTCGCATGCCCGGTGTCCAGGGCCAGCCCGAGCTCGGGTCGGCCGATCTCGGCCACCAGCGCCGTCAGGTCGGCCATCCGGCTCCCGGGATGGACCCCCGGCGGCATGTTCTCGACGGCGATCCGCAGCCCCATCGGCTTCGCATGGTCCGCCAGCAGGACCAGCCCCTCGGCCAGCCGGCCTTTCCTTGCCTCCTGCTCCTGAACATCGGACAGCCCGCCCGGATGGACCACGAGGACCGTCCCGCCCGCCTTGTTAAGCCAGTCGAGGCAGGTTTTCAGGTCATCCAGGCTGGCCTGGAACACGGCGAGCGTGGTCGATCCGAGGTCCACCCGGGATGCCCGGATGGACTGGCCTCCCCAACAACCGTGGGCGCTGTGGACCCGGAGGCCGGCATCGACGATCCGTCGTCCCAGCTCGGCGGGATCGGGCAGCGCCGACCATTCCGGGAGGACCTCGACGACCTCGGCGCCGATCCGTCGGGCGATTCCCAGGTCCACGTCGATCGGGCTCCGAGGGAACCCGTGGACGACCATCGTTCCGAGCGTCCGGGCCGGGCGATTCGTGGGGATCATCGGGCAAGTCCGGGCCGGGTCGGCGACGGTTTCGGGGCTCGACCCTCTTGCCCTCGAACCCGAGTCGAGTCATGATATCCCATCGCCGGCCCGTCCGGCCATCGGCCCGTTTCTCGACCTCGACCGTGCCCGCGGGGTCGCCCCTCGACCCCGGGGAAAGGACCATCCCGAATGCCCCCCGTCGCGCTGGTCGATCCCTCGACCATCGATACCTCACACGTCCTCTACGACCTGGAGGGGATTCGCCGGGGGAACCCGCAACGCTTCGAGATGGAGCAACTCGACGCCATCGTCGGCCTTGAGCCGGAGAATCACCTGATCATCGGGTTCAAGGACGTCCGCCCCGACGAGTTCTGGGTCCGCGGCCACATGCCCGATTACCCCTTGATGCCCGGCGTCCTGATGTGCGAGGCCGCCGCCCAGCTTTGCAGCTTCTATTGCCACACGATCAAGATCATCGAGGACGGCTTCATCGGGTTCGGCGGGATGGAAGACGTCCGCTTCCGGGGCCAGGTCAAGCCCGGCGACCGCCTCGTGATCCTCGCCAAGGCCGCCAAGGTCCACCGCCGCCAGACCGTCTTCGAGACCCAGGGCTTCGTCGGCACGAACATGGTCTATCACGGCAAGATCATCGGCGTCCCCCTGGCCAACCGAGACTAGTTAGATCGCCCCGATGACCGCCTCCCACCCCGAACTCGACGTCTCCCCCTTCACCCTCGACATGCCCTCGGCCCCCGTCGATTGGGCCGCCCTGTTCGGCAACGATCATCCGATCGAGCTCGAAATCGGCTCCGGCAAGGGCCTTTTTTTGGCGAATGCCGGGCAGAGTCGACCCGATCGGAACTTTCTCGGGGTCGAGATCGCCAAAAAATACGCACGAAGGGCGGCCGAACGGATCGCCCGGCGAGGGCTGGCGAACGTGAAGATCTTGCCGGGCGATGCCCGGAGGTTCCTCCACGAGTTCGTCCCGGCCGGGAGCGTCGCGGCGCTCCACATCTACTTCCCCGATCCCTGGTGGAAGAAGAGGCACCGGAAACGCCGGGTCTTTTGCGAACCGTTCGTGGATGACGTGGCCCGGGCGCTCGTCCCCTCGGGCGATTTCCGGATCGCCACGGACGTCGAGGAGTATTTCGGCGTCATGCAGGAACTCATCGAGCGCCCGGACCGACTTCCAACCCGGTCCTCCGTTCGAGGCGAATGACCCGGAGCACGACCTCGACTACCTCACGAACTTCGAGCGCAAGTATCGGATCGAAGGCCGGCCAATCTACCGAACGCATTACCAGAAAACGTAGGGTGCATGCAATGCACCAACCCGCGGGAGGAGCCTGCGGCTACCGCCGTTCGTAGGCCCGGATTCCGCCGGCGCCATTGGAGTGGCAGGTCGTTTCGAGGGCGTCGATTTCGTAAAGCCTCTGGCCGGTCGGGGTTGGGTATTCGCCCGTCACGCAGGCCCGGCAGAGCCGATCGGGCGAGAGTCCGACGGATCGGGCCAGGGACGAGACCGGCAGATAGCGCAGGCTATCGGCCCCAAGCTCCGCCGCGAGCCTCGCCTGGGCCTCGTCCGAGAGGCCGCCGTCGGGCAGGTCGGCGAACTTCGGGGCCACGAGTTCATCGCGGCTGGACATGTCGATCCCGTAATAGCACGGGGCGATGATGGGCGGGCACGCCACCCGGAGGTGGATTTCCCTGGCCCCGCCCCTCTCGCGGATCTCATTGACCAGCGCCCGCATCGTCGTGGAGCGGACGATCGAATCCTCGACGAGCAGAACCCTCTTGCCGGCCAGGACTTCGGGCAACGGCGTATACTTCACGCGGACCTTGGCCGCACGGTCCGCCGTCCCCTCGATGAACGTCCGTCCGACGTAGCGGTTCCTCATCAACCCCTCCACCGAGGGGAGGCCCAGCGCGAACGCCAGGGCATCGCCGGCCGCCTTCGCCGTGTCGGGCACCGGCACGACGATCGTATCGGGATCGAGCGGGACGTCTTCCAGCTTCGCCAGCTCCCGACCCAGCGCCGCGCGGCTCAAATAAACCGAACGATCGTCCAGGGTGCTGGCGACGTTGGCGAAATAGATCCATTCGAAGAAGCAATGGGCCGGCTTCCTCTCGGCGGCGAACCGCTCGATCCGGACTCCGTCCTCGTTGACGATCGCCAGGGTCCCGGGTTCGAGCGATCGGATGCCGGTGAACCCCAGGTTCGCCAGGGGGACGCTCTCGCTGGCCGCGGCGAACAGGGGCCCGTCCTCGGCGATGCACAACGGCCGGATTCCCAGGGGATCGCGGGCCACGATCAACTCGCCGGTGGCCGAGAGCAGGACCACGTTGTACGCGCCGTCGAACGTCTCGGCCAATCGCGCGAAGATCCGAGTCCAGTCCGGCCGGTCCCCCTGGTCCTGAAGCTCGTAGGAGATCGAGTGCATCAGGATTTCGGTGTCGGTGTCCCTCTTGAGGTGATAGTCCCCCTTGTCGAGCAGCTCCTGCTTGAGTTCGGCATAATTGGCCAGTTGGCCATTAAAGGCAAATGCAAACCATTTGGTCTTGCGTCCGTGGGAGCGTTCGAAGGGCTGGGCGTAGCTCTTGTCCTCGGCCCCGCAGGTGGCGTAGCGGACGTGGCCGATGGCGGCGGGGCCGCCGTGTTTCTTCATGATCGATTCGAATTTGTCGCGATGGTTGAGGCGGAAGGCCTCGGCGACGGTGCCCAGCTCCTTGTGGGTTTCGAGGAGGGCCTGGCGGTCGGGGTCGTAGCTGGTCATCCCGGCGGCGAGCTGGCCGCGGTTCTGCATGTCCAGGAGCATCCGGGGGATCAGCCGGGCCACGCTGGAGAGGTCGCCCGGGATCGGGGCGATCCGGCTCACGGGCTGGCCGGTGGCGTGGTACACGGCGGCGACGCCGCACTCGTGGAAGAGTTCACCCATGGGCGGTCATGACCCCGAGGAAGAGGAGGGTGGTCCGCCCGAGGGGGCGCCGCGACGGTTGACGCATCTAGGCTAGGCCGCTCGGACGGAACTATTATAATGTCGGCGTGAAGACGGCACAATCTTCGGCCGGCGCGTCGTGGCCGGACGATCGGCGCGTCGGCCGCCCCATCGACGAGAAAACGCCGGCGAAGGAGCGGTCTCGGATGTCGCGCGATCTGGTCCGCGATGAGGTGGTCCACTCGGCGGCGACCTGGGTCGTGAAGGTCGGCTCCAGCGTCCTGGCCGGGCCCGACGGCCGCCTCGACCTGGACCGGATCGGCCACCTCGCCGAGCAGATCAGCGCCGTGGCCGCCACCGGCCGGCGCGTGGCCCTGGTGAGCTCCGGGGCCGTGGGCGCCGGGATCGGCCGCCTTGGGCTTTCGAAGCGCCCCGACACCTTGCCCCAGGTCCAGGCGGCGGCGGCGGTTGGCCAATCCTACCTGATCCGGGCGTATGACGAGGGCTTCCGCCGCCACGGCCGCCACGCCGCCCAGCTCCTGCTGACTCATGAAGACTTCGACAGCCGACCTCGCTACCTGAACATGAGGAACACCCTGGCGGCCCTCTTCGCCTGGGACGCGGTCCCGGTGATCAACGAGAATGACACGATCAGCGTGGACGAGATCAAGTTCGGCGACAACGACCGGCTCGCCGCGATGGTCGCGAACCTGCTCCGGGCGCCGTTGCTCGTGATCTTGAGCGTCGCCCCCGGCCTCTGCCGGGCCGACCCCGGCACCGGCGGCTTCGGCGAGGTGATCCCGCTCGTCCCGGACCTGGATGACGCCGCGATGGGCCTCGCCGGGGACAGCCGCAGCGCCCTGGGCACCGGCGGGATGAAGAGCAAGCTGCAATCGGCGAGGCTCGTGACCCAGGCCGGCGGGTCCGTGATCATCGCCCCCGGCCGATCCGAATCCCCCCTGACCCGAATCCTCCGCGGCGAGCCACTCGGCACCCTCTTCCTCGCCAAGAGGGGCCAGGCCCACGGCGCCCGCAAGCGCTGGATCGGCCTGACCGCCCGCCCCCGGGGCCGTTACGTCGTCGATCTCGGGGCCCGGCAGGCGCTCGAAAGCGGCACCAAGAGCCTGCTGTCGATCGGAGTGGTGGACGTCCTGGGCGAATTCGAGAAGGGGGACGTCGTCGGCATCGAGGACCCCGACGGCCACGAATTCGCCCGAGGGCTGACCAATTACGGCACGAGCGAGGCCCGATTGATCCGGGGGCTTCGGACCGACCAGGTCCGCCAGGCCCTGGGCCAGGCCGCCCCGTATGAAGAAGTCGTCCACAAGGACAATCTCGTCCTCACGGATTGAGCCCGCGGCCCCGGATCAGGCCGAACGGGGCGCCTTCCGGCGACGGCGGGCGAACCGGCCGAGGGACAGGAGCCCCAGCCCGGTCAGGGTCAGGCTCGCGGGCTCGGGGACCGCGTTGGCCGACCCGGCGATCCCATCGACCCGCAGGCCGGTCGGGCCTCCCCCGGAATTGCTGACCACGAAGTCCAGCACGTTCGTCCCCCCGAGGAAATTCCCGCCCGCAGGGAGGCTGAACGCGACCAGCGACCCGTTGAACCCGGCGAGTCCGACCCCGGTATCGGCCCCGTTCAGATAGATCTCCACGCCATCGTCCGACGAGAAGCTGCCCGAGATCGTGGCCGTCGAGGGGTCGAGGCCGGCACCCAGGGAGAAGGTGGTCCGATAGTCGTAGATCGGCGGCGATCCGGGAAACGTCTGATCAAGGTTCGGGTCGGGCCCGATCCATTGCGAGGTCGGGCCGTTGGCCTCGTAGCTGCTGGGAATATTCGACGAGACGAACGCGTTCGTGAACCCGCCCGGCGCGCTCACCAGGCTGTAATGCAGGTCCAACGCCCCGCCGGGGGCGAGGACGCCGTTGGTGATCACGCCGGTGTCATAAAGGTCGGTGATCGGGTCGGCCGTCGCGGCCGACGCGAGGGCGAGGACGCAGGCCGGGGCGAGGCCCCATCTCAGCGCGGTCTTCATGGCTGCATGCTCCTGGGCAGTCGGACAACCGCCCGCGCCACCCGCGGGCCGGCGGGATGATCACACGGCACCGGACTCGGGTAGTCAAGTCAAATCCAGATCATTGAAGTGTGAGATTTCTATGTAGACGAGGCCCTCCGCGGCGCGTTCGGGCGGGAGGGGCGGGCCGGCGTCGCCCGGCCGGGGCCCTGCGATCGCCGGTGCCGATCGCGACGGACGTCCGGCCTGTACCGGGGGCGGGTCGGCCCGGCGTCGCGCCGGCCTGATCGCCCGATCGACTCCCTCCGATAGTACGGGAAGACGGCCGGGGACGCGGCGAGGAACGCCCGTCGGATCGGTCTTCCAGGAGGGGCGACCCGTGAAGCTCAACCGCCGCACGGCCCTGGGCGTGCTCGGGGCGATGGGGGCCGCGTCGGCGGCCTCGGCGCCGGCCCGGGGGCTGGACTTGCCCTCGCCGATCCCCCTGCCGCCCGCCCCCGTGGGCCGAGGGGTCCGAGGGCGGATGACCGGCGCCCGCGCCGCCGTCGCCGCGTTGCGGGCCGAGGGCGTCCGCGTCGTCTACGGGGTCCCCGGCGCCCAGAACAACGAGTCTCTGGGACGCGATGAAGGCCCTCGGCCAGCAGTATTTGCTCGTCACCAATGAATCCTCGGCCAGCGTGATGGCCGATGCCGCCGCTCGGGTCTCGGGCGAGGTCGGCGTCTTCTCCGTGGTGCCCGGACCCGGGCTGACCAACGCCATGACCGGCATCGGCGAGGCCCTCCACGACAGCATCCCGATCGTCGGCATCGTCACCGACGTGATCCGGGGGCCGAATGCCCACATCGGCCAGGTTCATGGCCTTGCCAATGGCGCGTTGATGCGGCCGATCTGCAAGGCCGTCTATGAGTTGCAGCACCCCTCGCAAATCCCCGGCGCGATCCACCAGGCGTTCCGCGTGGCGGTCTCCGGCGAGCCCGGCCCGGTCGGCGTGGTGGTGCCATTCCCGCTCTGGAACGAGATGTGGGATTATGACGAGCCGATCCCGCCTCCCCTGCCCGTCCCGTTCGACGAGGCCGCCTATCGCCGGGCCCTCGGCCTGCTCTCCGACCGCCGGATGAGGGTCGGCATCTACGCCGGCCTCGGCTGCGTGAACGCCGGGCCGGCCCTCGCCGCCGTGGCCGAGACGCTTCAGGCCCCGGTGGCCACCTCCGTGAGCGGCAAGGGCGTGATCCCCGACGCCCACCCCCTGGCCGTCGGCTGGGGCTATGGCAAGCAGGGCACCCGCGCCGCCGAGAAAGCGTTCGAGAACGTGGATCTGGTCCTCGCGGTCGGCGTGAAGTACAGCGAGGTCTCGACCGCGAACTACTCGATCCCGGATGGTCACAAGATCATCCACGTCGATGCCAATCCGAACAACCTGGGCAAGAACGTCCACGCCTGCGCCGCCGTGGCGGCCGATTCCCGCCTGTTCCTCGACCGCCTGATGGCCGATTCGTCCGCGATCCGCCGGCCGGCCAGCCCGCCGCTTTGGGGATCGATCAAGGAACTCCGCGACCGAGACCGCCACGAATATTCTCGGGTGAGGATCACCTCGGCCGTCGATCCGATGGTCTTCCTCTGGTATCTGAGAAGGTCCTTGCGCTGCGATTCGCTGATGTTCGTGGACGTGACCGCCTCGACCCACTGGGCGAGCGAGGCCATCGAGGTGCCCGGCCCGAGGCTCTATTTCACGCCGGCCAACAACCAAGCGATGGGCTGGTCGGTGCCGGCGGCCGTGGGGGCCCAGAGGCTCGACCCGTCCCGGCCGGTGGCGTGCGTCGTCGGCGACGGCTCGTTCCTGATGACGGGCCTGGAAGCCTCCACGGCCGCGAGGATGGCCCTGCCGGTGAAATTCTTCGTCTTCGACGACGGGGCCTATCACTACATGCAGATGCTCCAGGAGCCCACCTTCCGGCGGACCACCGCCACCGAGATCGCCCCCATCGATTACTGCGCCTTCGCCCGCGCCCTCGGACTCTCCTTCAACAACATCGCCGCGAACGAGGAGATCGTCCCCGGCATCGCGCGATCGCTGAGCATGCCGGGCCCGGTCCTGACCCGCGTGGCGATCGGCTACGACGGCCGAGACATCCGCTGGCTCTCGGCCTTGAAAAAATCGTACATCGACCACCTCTCCGGCCCGCAGAAGCTCCGGATGGCCTCGAGGATCGCGGTCCGTTCGATGAATCTCCGGCCCAATTGCGATTGATGGGGCGAACCAAGCCGAACCGGGAACGAATGCCCTGATGATCCGATCGTCAAGGGCAGGAGCCAGGAATGCCGTCCCGATCCGGCGGAGAAACCCGGCGAACTGACCTTCCCCGATCCCGGGGGAGAGCGTAACATCCTCGCCCGGCGGGGGAGCCTTCCAGGACGGATGGCCATCTCGCCGGTGATCAGGGATGATCGAATTGCGGGGCCTTCATGGATGACGCGACGGCCATGAGCACACGGACGACCCCCTCGGCCCCCCACGCCGAGTTCTTCCCCGCTCCTCCCGAGCCGGGGCCGATCTCGCGATGGATCGCCGGGGTGACCTCGGACCTCCGCGACCTCCGCCGCTTCTGGCCGGTCGTCACGAACATGGTCGCGCAGGAGCTCCGCGTCCGCTACCAGAGGTCCGTCCTCGGCTTCTTCTGGACGCTGATCCACCCCATCCTGATGATGGGCATCCTCACCATCGTCTTCTCCCAGCTCCTGGCCAGCCCGCCCGGTGACTACGCCCTGACGCTGTTCGCCGGCCTCGTCCCCTGGAGCATGCTCGCCGGCACGCTCAATGACTCGGCATTCTGCATCATCGTCAACGAAGGGCTGATCCGCAAAATCTACCTGCCCAAGCTCATCTTCCCGCTCACTCGCGTGATCATCAATTTGGTCACATTTGCGCTTTCGCTTGGTGCCATGTTCTTACTTCTGGCGCCCCTGGGGGCCAGGGTCTCGCCGCCGATGATCCTCCTTCCGGTCATCATCGCCCTGTTCGCGACCTTCGCGTTCGGCCTGGGGATGATGGTTTCTGTCCTGAACACGTTCTATCGCGATTGCAGCCACCTGGTCAGCGTGGTCCTCCAGGCGTGGTACTTCGCGACGCCGATCCTCTACCCGGTGAGCCAGTTCGCCCGGATTCCCTGGATGATCTGGCTGAACCCGGCGTACCCGTTCATCCGGCTGTTCCAGGTCGTGATCCACGACGGGGCATGGCCGGGCCTGACCCTCTTCTCGGCGGCCGCCGGCCTCGCGACGGTGAGCCTGGGAGCCGGCTATGCAGCGTTCAAGTCCAACGAAGACAAGCTCGTCTTCCGCCTCTGATCGCCCGGCGAAGGCCCGGAGGATCGACCCGCCGCCGATCGACGTCCGCGACGTGTCGCTCCGGTTCATCGCCTACCACGACAAGGGCTATTCGCTCAAGAGGGCCGCGCTCGACCTGGTCCTCCGCCGCGAGGACCCGATGCCCGCCTCCGCCTTCTGGGCCCTGAAAGACGTCTCGTTCACCATCCACCGGGATGAGCGGGTCGGAATCCTCGGCCACAACGGCGCGGGCAAGAGCACCCTCCTGCGACTGCTCGCAAGGATCTATCCGCCGACCTCCGGGTCGCTGGCGATCCGCGGGTCGGTCGCCCCTTTGATCGAGATGGGCGCCGGGTTCAACCCCGAGCTCTCCGGCCTCGACAACATCATGCTGAACGGAGCCATGCTCGGGTTCAGCCGCAAGGCGATGGAGGAAAAAGTCGAGGGCATCCTCGAATTCACCGGCCTCCGCGAGTTCGCCAACCTGCCGCTGAAGTACTATTCGAGCGGCATGTACATGAAACTCGCCTTCGCGATCGCCACCGAGGTCGAGCCCGACATCCTCCTGATCGACGAGGCCCTGAACGCCGGCGACGCCGCGTTCCTCGGCAAGGCCAAGGGCCGGATCATGGGCCTCCTGGAGCGCTCGAACGTCGTCGTGATCGTCTCCCACGACATGACGGCCCTCGCCGAGATGTGCACCCGAGGCATCTGGATGAGGAAGGGGAAGGTCGCCTTCGACGGCCCCATCGCCGAGGCCATCGAGCACTACCACTACGACATCGCCCACCCGTCCGTCGCCGACGCCGACGCCGAGCCGGCCACGGTACCCAACGAAGCCCCGGCCGCCTGAACACCGGCGAGGGACGCCGAGCCATGACCCGACGGATCGCCGCGATCGCCTTCGTCCTCGGCCTCTCCGGCCTCTTTGCCGGGGGGATCTGGCTTCGCCTGACCAGCCTCGACTCCATGCCCTTTCCGGACGGCGACGAGGCCTGGTACGGCATCCAGGCCCAGCGCCTCCTCGCGGGTCAATCGGTGGCCTGGACCACGCCGACAGGCAACCCGATCAATCCGTTCTACGCCGGCCTCGAAGTCCCCTTGCTCGCCGCGATGAAACCGTCTTTATGGCTCCTCCGCGTGCCCTCCGCGCTCTGCGGGCTCCTCGCGGTCGGACTCAGTTACGTTTTGATCGCTCGACTCTTCGATCGGACCACCGGGCTGATCGCCTCGGCCATCCTGGCCGCGTTGCCAGTGGCCATCGTGTTCTCACGGATCGGGTTCGACGCGAGCCAGACGCCGCTTTTCAGCCTGATTGCCGTGTATTTCGCATTCCGAGGCCGCCCGGGGTGGACGCTCCTCGCGTTCCTCGCCTGCCTGCTGATCCACCCCACGAACGTCTTCCTCGCGCCGGTGTTGCTGGCCGTCCTGGCCGTCCGGGCCCTGGAACGGACCGCCGGCAACCCTCGGGCGAGGCTCCGGTCGCTCGGCCTCCTCGCCATCGTGCCCACGCTGGGCGTCCTCGCCTTCGGTCTGTTCACGCTCCGCAAGCGAATGGTCCAGGCCACCTACGCCACGCCGTTCGAGGGGCTCGACTGGCCGAGGTTCGGCACGCGACTGGGCCGCCTTTTTTTCGCCCTCGGGCAGTTCCCGACCGGCGATTCCACGCTCGCCCTGCATGACTGGGCCTTCCGCCTCACCCTCCTGGTCTCGCTGGCGATCGGGCTTCGAGGCGTGTGGAAGTCGCGGCAATACGACGTCCTCGCGATGCTGGGCGGCCTCGTCGCGGGCCTCGTCGCGTTCCACATCGTCGCCGGCCGCGACGCGATCCGGCTCGAATGGGTCTCGTACCTCCGCTACGGCCTGTTCGCCGTGATTCCCGCCGTGATCGCCCTGGCATGCCTCCTGCGGACCAGCCTCGCCGACCCGCAAACGTGGCGGGGTTCCTGGATTCGAGGGGCGCAGGCAACCGTCTTGCTCGCCCTCGGCTGGGCGATGCTCCTGAGCGTGAAGACGCAGTGGTTCGACCGCTTCACCGCGACCGGCACCGAGTCGATCTGGACGTTCCGCACCGACGCAAAAGACCCGAACCGCCAGGTCGTCTGGATCCTGTCGAGGGACGCGCTGGACCACCCCCCGGGGAAAATCCGCGTGTTCGCCCAGGACCAGTGGCTCCAGAGGCCCGTGCGCTACCTCGCGGGGCCGCGAACCGATCTGGAGGTGGTGAACATCGAGGAACATGCCGCGACGATCGACCAGATCCGCGACTACCTCCGCGACCCCCTGAGCTCCGGCGCCTACGTCGTCGCGATCCGGGGCGGCAAGGTCGAGGCCGCGGCGACCGCCTCGGGCCCGCTCCGTCGCTGGGAGGCGACGATCAACGGATCGCCCTATCTCGTCGTCCTGAGACGTCTCGAAGCCCCGAGGACCGCCGCGAACACCGGCGGTTCCGGCCCGACTCGCTAGAAGACCCGGCCCGCTGAGAAACCGAACGGAGACCGCCGTGAGGATCGGCATCGACCTCATCCCCCTGCAATCGCCCCACAGCCGCCGTCGCGGGATCGGCCGCTACGTCGCCTCCTTCCTCCGGGCGATGTCGGAGACCGGCCTCGACCTTCGGCCCTACGCCCACGCCGGACTCGTCCCGCCCGAACTCGGCGCGATCCCCGCCGGCCTCCGGCCCCAGCCCTTTCCCGAGGCGACGACGCCCGCCGAGGCCGTCGATCGCCTCGCTCGCCAGGACCCCGACCGCCTCGACTGGCTCCTGATCCCCAGCCCGTTCGAGCTCGGCTCGCAGTACGAGCCGCCCGCCAGACCGATCGGCGGGCCGAGGCTCGCCGCGATCGTCTACGACCTCGTCCCGTTCGTCTTCCAGGAACGTTACCTCGCCGACCCGACCGGCTCCGCGATCCTGTATCGCCGCCTTGAACGCTTGCGCAATTATGACCTCATCCTGGCAATCTCCGAGGCGACGAGGGCCGACTACCTCCGCCTGACCGGGGCGGACCCTCGAAAGGTCGTCGCGATCGGGACCGCCAGCGACCCCGAATTCTTCGTCCCCGGCCATTCCCAAACCGACTGCGCCACGCTCGAACGCCTCGGGATTCGAGGCCGATTCCTGCTCGCCGTGGCCAGCGCGGATTGGCGGAAGAACCTGCTCGGGGTGCTCGACGCCGCGGCCCTCCTGCCGCCGTCGGTCCTGGGTGAGACGCGGATCGTCGCCGCGTGCTACCTCTCGCCCGCCGATGCCGCCAGGATCGCCGGCGAGGCCCGCGACCGTGGGCTTGCCGATCGACTGGTCCTCACGGGCGAGGTCTCGGACGAGGCGCTTCGCCTCCTCTATCAACGCTCCTCCGCGTTCGTCTCGCCGGCGTTCTATGAAGGGTTTGGCATCCCTCTGCTCGAAGCGATGCACTGCGGGGCGGCCGTGATCGGCGGGGCGAATTCGTCCCAGGGCGAGGTCGTCGGCGACGCCGGGATGCTCGTGAACCCTCACGACCCGTCGCACATCGCCGAGGCGATCGGAAGGCTCCTGACCGACCCGTCTCTCGCCGCCGACCTGGGCCGAAAGGCCGTCGCCAGGGCTTCCAGGTTCTCCTGGCCCGGCGTCGCGCGTGAGGCCCATCGAGCCTTCGCGACGCCGAGGAAAACGAGCAAGCCGCGTCCGGCTAAGCCCAGGGTTGCCATGTTCTCCCCCTGGCCGCCGAAGGCCTCGGGCATCGCCGACTATTCCCGGAGGCTGGTCGCCGAGCTGGCGAAATCCTACCGGATCGACATTTATTACGAACCAGGATATGAGCCGGATTTCGGCCCCGAGGGCCGCGAGTTCGCCATGTTCGACGCGCGTTCGTTCGAACGGAACGACCGCATGCTCGGGCATCATGCGGTCATCTATCAGATGGGCAACTCGCTCTATCATAAGTTTGTCTACGAGCGCATGCTCCGGCGACCGGGGATCGTCGTGCTCCACGACTTCGGCCTGGCCGGATTCCACCACGGCTATGCCCATCAGGAGGGCGTGCCCGCGGGGCATTTCGAGCGAGAATTGCGGCATTCCGAGGGACTTCGCGCGCCGTGGGCCCTCGAACACATGGACGCCTGGATCTGGGACGAGGGAGGGGTGCAGGAGGCGTTCGCGGCGCGATCGTTGCCGATGAACCGCCGGGTCTTCGACTCGGCCTCCGCCGTCCTCCTCCATTCGCCGTGGCTGCTCGGGAAGGCCGAATCGCTCCATCCGGACCATCGCGACAAGCTCCGGGTGGTCCCCATGGGATGCTCCCCACGAGCGATCCCGGTCGCGGAGAAGACGGCGATCCGCGCCCGCCACAACCTCCCCGGCCACGCCCTCGTGTTCGGCAGCTTCGGCATCCTCCACCCGAGCAAGGGGAATGTCGAAACCATCGAGGCATTCGAGCATGTGCTGAAGCAAGTTCCCCACGCGCTCTTGATCTTCGTCGGCAAGGACCTGGCCGACGGGGAGGCGCGGGGCCGGGCCGAGGCGCTGGGGATCGACCATCGCGTCCGGTTCCTCGGCCGACGCGACGCCCCCGAGTTCGCCGATTTGATCGCGGCGACGGACGTCGGCGTCTGCCTGAGGAGGCCGCCGACCAACGGCGAGACCTCCGCCGCCCTGCTCGACCTGCTCCGCCACGGCGTTCCCACGATCGCGACCCGGACCGGCACGTTCGGGGACTACCCGACCGAAGTCGTGCGATTCGTGGAGCCTCGGAACGACCGCGACGGACTGGTCTCCGCGATGCTGGAACTGGCGGAGGACCGCGAGTCGAGGGGCCGCGCCGCCCTGGCTCACGCGATCGAACGACACTCCTGGATGCTGTGTGCCAAAGGGTACGCCGCCGCGATCGAGGCGGTCGCCGCCCGCCGCGTCGCGTCCTGAATCGAACTGGCCGGGGGGCCTCGCCGTGAGAATCGGGATCGACATGCTGGCCGTGCAATCCCCGGGGAGTCGCCTCCGCGGCGTGGGGCGGTTCGGCCTCAACCTCGTCTCCGCCATGCTCGCGGCCGATTCAAAAAACGACTATGTGCTGTACTGTCACGACGGATTCCCCATCGAGCACGTCCCGGGATCTCCGCGCTCCGAGACACGATCGATCGCGATCGACTCCGGACGCGGCGAGACCAGCCTCCGGCACGCGATGGACCGGATCGCCCGGGATGATCCCGACGGCCTCGACGCCCTCTTCACCCTGAGCCCGTTCGAGCTGGTCCCGGGCTATGATCCCCCGTCCAGGCCGATCGGTGGCATGAAGATGATCGTGCTCATGCACGATCTGATCCCATTCCTCGCCCCCGAGAAGTACCTGGACGATCCCGGCAACGCCCGATGGTTCTATCGCCGGCTGAGGACCGTGGAGCGATACGACCTGATCCTGGCGAATTCCGAGGCGACGCGGGCCGATTGCCTCAAGATGCTGGACATTTCGGCCCATCGAGCGGTGACCATCTCCGGCGCCGGGAACGGCGCCTTCTTCCACCCGGATCGATCGTGGCCGATGCCTCGGGAAGTCCGACGGACGCTCCATCGCCTGGGAGTGTCGCGGCCGTTCGTCTTCTCCGTGGGCGGGTCGGATGATCGCAAGAATATCCGAGGATTGATCGACGCCTTTCGCCTCCTGCCTCCGGCGCTCCGAATCGGCCATCAACTGGTCGTCACGTGCGGCTGGAGGGACGGCGACGAGCAAAAAACCCGGGATTTCGCCGCGTCCCGAGGCGTTGCGGATGCGCTGGTGCTCACGGGCGAGATCGAGGACGCCGATCTGCGCGTTCTCTATCAGCGATGCTCGGCGTTCGCGTTTCCCTCGCTGTACGAAGGGCTGGGGCTGCCCCTTCTCGAGGCGATGCACTGCGGGGCGCCGACCATCGGCGGCCACAATTCGTCGCAGATCGAGGTGGTGGGCGATGCCGGCCTCCTCGTCGATGGCCACGATTCGGCCGACATCGCCGAGGCGCTCCGGACCCTCCTGGAACGCCCCGAATTCGCCCGGTCGCTCGGCGATCGGGCGATGGCGAGGGCCTCGGAGTTCACGTGGGAACGGTCGGCGAAGCTGGCGATCGGCGCGATCGAGGCGCTCGACGCCCCTCGTCGGCCGAGGCTCCGCGTCGATCGGCCGAGGCTCGCGCTGGTCTCGCCGTTCGCCCCGAAGAAGTCGGGGATCTCGACCTACTCGGCGAGGCTGGCCTCGGCCCTCTCCCGCGATTTCCACATCGACCTCTATCACGATTCGGGCTACGTGCCCGAAACGGGGCTTGATCCCAAGGGGTTCTCGGCCTTCGATCACCGTCTCTTCCCCCGATTCGCGCCGATCCGCGACTATCGCGGCGTCCTCTATCAGATGGGCAACTCGGGGTATCACACGTTCGTCTATGAGATGATCCTCCGACATGCCGGGATCATCACGCTTCACGATTTCTCAATCGCGGGATTCCAGTATCTGTACGCTCATCATCGCGGCGGCGACCCGTCGGCGAATTTCCGCCAGGCCCTCCAGGACTCCGAACCCGCGAGGTTCGTGGAGGCCCTCGCGGGGCTGGAGTCGTGGAAACGCGAGCCCGGCGGCCTCCAGGAAGCGTTCACTCGTCGCGGGATGGCCATGAACCGGCCGATTTTCGAGAGGGCCCGGGCGGTCGTGGTCCATTCCCCGTGGTGCCGGGATCGCGCCTCGGAGATGGACCCATCCTTCGTCGAGAAGACGTTCGTGGTGCCGATGGGCGCGAAGGCGAGTCCGCCCGATCCTGGCCGGAGGGCCGCGATCCGCGAGAAGTTCGGCCTGCCGCCCGATGGCCTGCTCTTCGCAAGCTTCGGCATCCTCTCGCGAGGGAAGATGAACGTCGAGGCGTTGCGCGCGTTCGCGATGGTCGCGGCCCATGTGCCCTCGGCAACGTTCGTGTTCGTCGGGCAGGACTGGGAGGAGGGCGAGGCGAGGCGAGAGGTCGATGCGCTCGGGCTGTCGTCTCGCGTCCGATTCCTCGGCCACCAGCCCGATTCGGCGTTCGACGAGCTTCTCGGAGCGGTGGACGTCGGAGTGTCCCTTCGAAGGCCCCCGACCTACGGCGAGACCTCGGCCGCCCTGCTCGACCTCCTCCGCCATGGGGTCCCGACGATCGTCACCGACGTCGGGACGTTCGCCGACTATCCGGACGACGTGGTCCGGAAGGTCTCGCCCCGCGAGGAGGGACTGGACGAACTCGTCGAGGCCATGAGGATGCTCGCGACCGACCGCGACACGCGACGGATGCTCGGGGAGGCGGCGTTGACCTATGTGATCGAGAAGCACGACTGGTCGCGGACGGCCGATGGCTACGCTTCGTTGCTTGAGAGTCTGTACGCCCGCGATTATGTGCGCAGGAAAAATCGCTCACGATCTCATGAAGGAGCCGGACGATGAAACGCATCCTGAAGCGATTCGCGAGGGCGGGCTGGAGGCTGACGGGGCCGATCCGCCGGCCCCTCGGGCGGAAAGCCGAAGCGACGCTCACGCGGATCGTCCACGATCAGGTGGAAGGTGCGGTACGTCCGAGGTTCGACCTCCTGCTCCACGTGATGAACACGGCGAGGCAGGAGGCGCACGCCAACCGGGTCGAGACGAACCTGGTGCTCGACAGCCTGGTCCGCGAGATCACCCGGTTGCAGCTCCGGGTCGAATCGCTCCAGGAGGCCCTGGAGGGCGCCGGCTCGGACTCGTCGCCGCTGGGGATCGTCGATCGCGAGGCGGCGGCCTGAGGCAAGGGCTTCCGCCCCGGTCAGGGCCGATTCTTCCGCCGGGAGGTTCGGGCCGGGAGCCTGTCGAGCGGCCTTGACCGATGGGGAAGTCGTCGTATGATACGTCCTCTGCGCTGCCCCGGGCGCCCGGCTCGGGGGGTGGAAGGGTCGATGGAGTGGCCCGGCGATGAACCCCGCGATCCTCGGTTTGCTGGCCGCGACCCTCGTGGGCCAGCCCACCATCACCGTGAGCCCGAGCAAGGCCGACCGCACTCACTCGGCCTGGCAGATGAGCCTCGCCGGGATCGACCGGCCGAGCGAACGGACCGTCGAGACGCTCAAGCGGTATGACCTCGAAGGCCGCTATCGCAAGGACCCGGACGGCGCTCTGGCCCTGCTGAAGAAGGGCGCGCGGAGGACTCCGGAGGCCGAGCTCGTCTACGCCCTGGCCGAACTCTCGTGGATCGAGGGGAGGCGCGCGGAGACCCGCCGGTTCGCCTCGCGTCGGGGCACGAACGCCCTGGATCACTACGTCGCGACCGTGGCCTACGCGTTCGACTACCTGTTCGACCCCGACCTCGCCGCCGGACGGAACACGACCGATCCCCGGTATCGGCTGGCGTGCGACCTGTACAACGCCTCGCTCGACCGGCTCCTTCACGCCGCGAAGGGCCAGGACAAGGACAAGCTCCAGCCGGGCGGGGCCATTCGCCTGAAGCTCAATGGATCAGAACATGTCTTTCGTCTGGTGATGGGCGAAGGGACGCCCTGGAAGGCCGAAGACGTCGATGAGCTGCTGCTCTCGTCGGACTTCGAGGTCGCCGGCCTGGACAGTCGGAGCCGGCAGTTCGGGCTCGGGGTGCCGATGATCGGCGTCCGCCGTCCGCCCTCGGCCGACGGCGATCGCGTGAAGGGGGTCGAGCGGTTCTATCCCCCCGAGATGGCCTTCCCGCTCACGGCCGTCCTCCGGCCGACGAAGCGGCTGCGCGACGCCGACGAGGCCGAGGGCGAGGAGGGCCGCGAATGCGCGATCGACCTGGTGGACCCGGTCCGCATCCGCACGCTCGGCCAGGGGCCGGACGCCGTGTCGATCGAATCGGACCTCACCACGCCCCTGGCTTACATGTGGTCGCGCACCGACCTGAGCCGCTATCGATGGAACGGGCTGTTCCGGCCCGGCGAGGCCCAGGGCCGCGCGGGGCTGATGCTCCTCCGGCCGTACGAGGCGGACAAGATCCCCGTCGTGATGGTCCACGGCCTGGCGTCCAGCCCCCTGGCGTGGATCCCGATGCTCAACGAGCTGCTTCGCGACCCCAACATCAATCAGAAATATCAATTTTTCCTGTATGTGTATCCGACGGGCGTGCCCGTGCCGATCGCGGCGGCCGGGCTGCGTGATTCCCTGATCGACGCGCAGGCCGAGTTCGACGTCGAGGGGGCCACGCCCGATCACGAGTTCAACCAGATGGTCCTGCTGGGCCACAGCATGGGCGGGTTGCTGAGCCACGCCATGGCGCTGGACAGCGGCGATCGATTCTGGGAGCTCAGCACCGACCGCCGGTTCGAGGACATCGCCGGGCCGCCCGAGGTCCTCGAGGAGCTCCGCCACTACACGTTCTTCAAGCCGCTGCCGTTCGTCCGGCGGGTGGTCTTCCTCGCCACGCCGCATCGGGGCTCGGAGATCGCGCGGAGGCTCGTGGGACGGGTCGTCTCGTCGCAGATCTCGGAACCCGACCGATATCACAGGCTCCTGATGGGTCTGGTGAAGGAGAACCCGGACGCCTTCAACGTCCGTCGATTTCGACATATGCCCACATCAATCGATACGCTCGAACCGGAATCCAAGGTGCTCCTCGCCCTCCTGGGGATGAAGCCGGCCGAGGGGGTGATCTTCCATTCGATCATCGGCTCGCTCCGGCCCGACGGCATCCGCGACACGACCGATGGCGTGGTGAGCTATCACAGCGCCCACATCGACGGCGTGGCCTCCGAGAAGGTCGTCCGCTCCGATCACGGCGTCCAGAAGGACCCGGTGGCGATCCTGGAGGTCCGCCGGATCCTCCACGAGCACCTCAAGGCCGACCTCGCCCGCCGCGCCGCCCCCGCCGGAGACGCCGTCCGGTGATCGTCTGTCCATGAACACGAATGCAGATGCATTTTGGTCGATGGATCTGCAAGAATTTTCGCCTGAATTGGATCGTCACCTGAGAAATCGTGATTTTCGGGGAAGTTGACTACACTTTGCGGTGCAGAGAAGAGATTGAGGCCGGAAATCTGTCCATTTGTCGGTGCGCATCGACTCTGCCACTTTGTCGGACAAATGACTCCGCGTCGTTCGGACAATCCGCCGATCCTGTTGGTGCGTAACGGGCTTGCGGCGCGGGACGCGTCCGGCTCCGGATCGGCGAAGGGTCCGAAATTTCGGACAACGCGCCCATCGAACGCGACGCGGTGATTCACACGTCTTCATGATAATCGCTACGACGCCCGGCGATCGGTCCGCGAATGGACCGATCGCCGGGCGGCGGGCTCTCGATGATACCTTCATCGAACTCGGGGCGGAGGGGCGGGCGGACGTCCCGCAAGGCCCCTCGCGCCCGTGTTTTCAGCGGAGAGGGACCGTGTACAGCCAGTCGCGGCCGTCGGTGGCCGAGCGGACAGTCAGGGTCATGGGCTGGTTGCCGGCGCGAGCCACGATCCATCGGAGGTTGCCGGGCTGCGTCGTCGCGAAGCCGTTGGACTGGTGGATCACGTCGCCCGGCCTCAGCCCGGCGCGGTCGGCCGCCGATCCGGGCGTCACGGAGACGATCTGCATCCCCGTCCCCTCGGCGTCCGTGGCCACGGTTTCCACGATCCCCAGGCCGTCCACGCGGTCGCCGACCGGACCGGGCGTGAACGTCGCGGTCGCCGGTGCGTATGAAGTCCACGTGGGGTAGGAAGAGTACGTGGGCGAGTAGTTGTAGCCGTAGCTCGGATACGAAGACGAGTTGCCGTAGTAGCCCGACCCGTAATAGCCCGAGTTGTAGTAGCCGGAGCCGAAATAGCCGAGATTGGAGAAGCCGTTGCCGTAGAAGAGGCGGGGCCGGTAGCCATATCCGTAGCCGGAGCCGGAATGGTGGACGGTCGAGCCGTGGTGGTAGCCGCCCGAGGAATGCCCGGAGGCGTGGTGGCCGCCGGAATGCCCGCCCGAGTGGCCTCCGCCGTGCCCGCCTCCGCCGCCGTGTCCGCCTCCGCCGCCCTTGGCCATCGCGGGGGGGCCGCCGAAGGCCAGGAGGCCGAGGGCCAGGGTCGCCGTCGAAATCATCGCCACGCCGCGCCGGTTGCAGGGAATCATCGTCGCTCTCCCTCTCGGGGAACGCCCCGTCGATCGCTCGGAGTCGGGGCCCCGGCCGGACGGCCCCATCGGGGTTCTCGCCCCCGACATCTTTCGATACGACGCCCGCGATCGGTTCGGGCCGGACGGTTCGAAGAAAATTCCGGGCTCGGGGATTTTTCCCCGAATTGCGGAATGCCCCGGGTCTCGATCGTATCCCCGGGGGGGACGGCGGTTGGCTTCGAGAGGGCCGCTCGCTACGATGGGGCCTCCATTCCCCGGGATCGGAGAGAGGCCCCATGTCCGCGACCCTGGCCGACCGCCTGGCCGATTTCGCCCTGTCCGTCCGCTTCGAAGACCTGCCCGCCGAGGTCGTCGCCGAGGCGAAGCGGCGATTGCTCGACGCCTTCGCCTGCGCCGCCGGGGCCCTGCATGAGCCGTCCTCGACGATCGCCCGGAGTCTGGCCTCTCGGGTGAAGGGCGAGCCGGGCGCGGCCCTGATCGGCGGCGGCCGGTCGTCGGCCGACTGGGCGGCGTTCGCCAATGGCGTTCATATTCGCTATCTGGATTGCAATGACACATATCTCTCGCTCGAACCGGCCCATCCCAGCGACAACTGGGCGGCCGTCCTGGCGGTCGGCGAGCACGTCGGGGCCTCGGGACGCGACCTGATCGCCGCGGCGGCGGTGGCCTATGAGGTCCAGTGCCGGCTCTGCGACGCGGCGAGCATCCGGGCCCGGGGTTGGGACCACGTCACGTATGGATGCCTTTCCTCGACCCTCGCGGCGGCGAGATTGCTGGGCCTGGACCACGCGAGGGCCGTCCATGCGCTGGGGATCGCCGGGACGACCGGCACCGCCCTGCGACTGACCCGCGCCGGCGAGCTCTCGATGTGGAAGGGCTGTGCCTTCGCCCATTCCGCGAGAAATGCGGTGTTCGCGGCGCTGCTCGCCCACGATGGGATGACGGGACCGGCCCCCCTGTTCGAGGGGGACATGGGGTTCTTCCAGCAGGTATCGGGCCCGTTCGAGTTGACCCGGCTCGGCGGGCCGAGCTCGGCCGACTGGATGCTCCCGAAGACGTCGATCAAGTTCGTCCCGGCCGAGTATCACAGCCAGTCGGCGATCGCCGCCGCGTTCGCCCTCCGGCCGAAGATCGGCGACCCGTCGCGAATCCGGTCGATCGAGATCGCCACGTTCCGAACGGCCGTCGAGATCATCGGCCAGGACCCCGAGAAGTGGCGTCCGAAGACCCGGGAGACCGCCGATCACAGCCTCCCGTACTGCACGGCCGTGGCCCTGGTCGATGGCATGATCTCGGCCGACCAGTTTTCGCCCGAACGCCTCAACGACCCGGCGTTGCTGGACCTCGTGGCGAGGACCACGGTGATCGAGGACCCCGAGCTGACCGCCGGCTACCCCGCCGGCATCCCGAACCGGATCACTGTGACGCTCGACGACGGCTCGAAGCTCGTAGAACGGAACGACTTCCCGCCGGGTCACGACAAGAACCCGCTCACCGATGGTCAATTGCGGACGAAGTTCGACGGCCTGGCCGTGGCCGAGATCGGCGCCGAGCGAGCCGAGGCGCTGTGGGACCGGGTGTCGGCGCTGGAGTCCGACCCTCGCCCGTGGGAGTCGATCGAGTTGATCCGTTCGGCCCGATGATCGACTGCGGTTGACCGATCGGCGAGCCGAGGGTAAGACCCTGGCTCGCGGAATCGGAGAAGTCCGCGCGCCGATTGGACGATGATTGGTGTTGTACGGGCTTCGCGGGCCGACGTCCCCAGGGAGGGGGTCGCATGCTGTTCAACACGTACAAGTTCGCGTACTTCTTCGGCCTGCTGTTCCCCGTCTACTGGCTGTTGCATCGGCATTTGCGGCTCCAGAACCTGCTGGTCCTGGCCGCGAGTTACTATTTCTATGCATGCTGGGAGCCGAAGTTCCTCCTCCTGCTGATCCTCTCGACGGCCTTCGATTTCGGCTGCGGCCTGGCCGTGGACCGGATCGAGGACTCCCGCAAGCGCAAGCTGTTCGTGGCCATGAGCATGGCGCTCAACCTGGGAATGCTGGGCTATTTCAAATATTTCGACTTTTTCGCGACCAGCATGCAAACGCTCCTCGCCCGGGGCGGCCTGCACGTGTCGATCCAGCTCCTGCACGTGGTCATGCCGATCGGGATCTCGTTCTACACGTTCCAGTCGATGAGCTACGTGATCGACGTCTACCGCCGGGAGATCAAGCCGACGCGGGACCCGATCGAGTTCGCCGCGTTCGTGAGCTTCTTCCCTCATCTCGTCGCCGGGCCGATCATGAGGCCGACGACGTTGCTCCCGCAGATGGAAAGACGCCGGACGTTCAACCCTCAGCAGTTCTACGAGGGATGCTACCTGATCTTCTGGGGCCTCACGAAGAAGGTGGTCGTCGCCGACAACCTCGAAGTCTTCGTCAAGGACCTCTTCGCCCGCTGGCCGACCATCGACGGCGGCCTCGCCCTCCTGGCGATTTATGCGTTCGCGTTCCAGATCTATTGCGACTTCTCGGGCTACACCGACGCCGCCCGGGGGATCGCCAAGTGCCTGGGCTTCGAGCTCGCCCTGAACTTCAACCTGCCGTACTTCGCCACCAGCCCGAAGGACTTCTGGAGCCGCTGGCATATCAGCCTGTCCACCTGGTTGCGCGACTATCTGTACATCCCCCTGGGGGGCAATCGCGGGGCGAACGGGACGGTCGCGTTCAAGGCGATCTTCGCCGCCATCGCCGCCGGCTGCGCCTGGTACGTGTTCGGGCCGATGCGGCATGCCTCGGTCCTCGAACCGACGAAGATGATGTCGATCGGGGCCCTCGTGCTGGCGGCATTCGGCGTGGTTTTGCCGATGACGGGCAAGATCGCGATGTACCGCAACCTCCTGCTCACGATGATGATCGGGGGCTCTGGCACGGGGCCCAGTGGACGATGATCCTGTGGGGGACGTACCACGGCCTCTTGCTGGTCGTCCATCGCCTGGTGGAGCCTTTGTTGAAGCGGTATCGGCCGACCGACCCGGTCGAATCGGCGGGCTGGGCGGCCGTGCGGATGATCGTGACGTTCCACCTCGTCTGCTTCGGCTGGCTCCTGTTCCGCTCGGAGTCGCTCGACCAGGCGTTCGGGATGATCCGCGCGATCGTCGAGAGGCCGGCGATCCCGGTCTACACGACGTTGATCCCGGTCCTGGTCTGCATCCTCCCCCTGCTCGCGGTCCAGCTCGTCCAGTACGCATCGAAAGACCTGGACGTGATCTTCCGGCTGCCCTG
This sequence comes from uncultured Planctomycetota bacterium, assembly GCA_963737655.1. Lineage (GTDB taxonomy): Bacteria > Planctomycetota > Planctomycetia > Isosphaerales > Isosphaeraceae > JAQGHR01. The sequence continues at coordinate 3,136,876 of CAVTTN010000002.1, forward strand.
GTACGTCCGCTCGGTCGTGTACACGGGGCTGTTCTACGCCTTCGTCCTGGGCGGCCGGTTCGACGGCGAGCGGTTCATCTATTTCCAGTTCTGAACCGGGAAGGGCGATCGCGATGATGGAGGAGGGGCCTCGGCGACGAGCCCGGCTTCCGTGGGGACTGGCCGGGATGATCGGGCTGGTCGTCCTGGTCGAGGGCTTCCTCGCGCACCATCCCGACCGCTTCGGCCTGCCGAGCTGGGGCGACTGGTCCTCCGCCGCCCACGCCGCGAGGGACGAGGCGATCGGGGCTGAGGTGCTCCTGTTCGGCGACAGCCAGGTCAAGCTGGGCGTGCAGCCCCGAGTCATGGAAGCACGGCTCGGCGGACGGGTCCGCTCGCTGGCGGTCTCGGCGGGCCCGAGCCCGGCGAGCTATTTCCTCCTGAAACGGGCGCTGGAGGCCGGCGCAAGTCCGAGCGCGGTCGTGGTGAGCTTCCATCCCCACCTGCTGCAGGAAGGGCCCCGGCATACGATCACCTACTGGCCCGAGCTCCTCAACCTGCGAGAAGCGTTCGAGCTCTCGAGGACGGCCCGCGATCCCAGCCTGCTCGCCGAGATCGCCCTGGGCCGGCTGATCCCGTCGATCGGCGGTCGCCACGAGGTCCGCGACGCCATCGCCTCGGCCCTGATCGGCCAGCCGAAGGGCCGGACCGACGCGATGCTCGCCTCGTGGCGGAACTGGAACGCGAACCGGGGCGGCTTCCTCATGGGCAACAATCCGAATTATCGGGGCGAGGTGGCGCCGGTATTCGCCTCGTTGTTCCCTCCCTCGTGGAAGCCCGATCCCGCCTCCGCCTCGTACCTCCGGCGGTTCCTTCGGCTGGCGAGGAGCCGGAAAATCCCGGTGGTCTGGCTGATCCCGCCGTTCGTTCCCGAGGCCCAGTCTCGCCGCGAAAACCTGGGGCTCGATGCGGGCTACACCGCGTTCGCGAAGGCCGTTCAGCGTGAATTCCCGGAGGTCACGGTGATCGACGCCCGCCATTCAGGCTACCAGGCGACGGAGTTCGCCGACCCGGTCCACCTGAACCGGCGAGGGGCCGTCGCGATGACCGAGGAGCTCGCCGAGGTCGTCGCCCAGGGCCTGACCGCCGGCCGATGGGTCGTCCTCCCGCTGTATCGCGAACATCCCGAACGAACGCCCCTGGAAGACGCATCGCAATCGACGCTCGCCCTGAAAAACCTCGGCCCGAGGGTGGTGCGATGATCTCCGACCGCGTGAAATCGGCCTGCAAGCATCTCCCCGGCGGCTTCGTCGGCATGGTCCTGCTGCTGGTCATCATCGAACGCTGGGTCGCCAAGCATTCGCTCGATTTCGGGACGCCCACCGCGGCCGACTGGCGGCAGTCGGCCGGCTCGGCGACGAAGAGGGCGCCCAAGGCCGAGGTCCTGCTGTTCGGCGACTCGATGGTGAAGTTCGGCGTCCTGCCCCGGGTCCTCGAATCGGGCCTGAAGCGGTCGGCCTACAGCCTGGCCCTGTACAACGGCACGCCGCAAACCAGCTATTTCCTGCTGAAACGGGCGATCGACTCGGGGGCGAGCCCCAGGGCGATCGTCGTCGATTTCCAGCCGGAATTGCTGATGGCCGACCACATCCGCCTGCACGTCCGGCAGTGGCCCGAGGTGCTCCGGCCTCGCGACGTGGTCGAGCTCGCCCGGGAGTCCGGCGAGCCCGACTTCGCCCTGGCCACCCTGGCCGCCGAGGTCTTCCCCACCGTGAAGGATCGAGCCGAGATCCGCCTGGCGATCACCGAATCGCTGGGCGGGCGGCCCGCGTCGCCCCGTCCTTATCTGATCACGTATGCACGCAACTGGCGGGAGAATCGCGGGGCACAGGTGCTCCCCCGGAACCCGGGGTATGCCGGCGAGGTGCCGCCGACCTACGCCCTGTTCTTCGACCAATGGGCCGCGAAGCCGCTGAACGCGGCGTTCGTGAGGAAGTTCCTGAAGCTGGCCGAGTCCCGCGAGATCCCCGTGTTCTGGGTCCTGCCCCCGAACGTCCCGCCGGTCCAGGCCCGGCGACTGGCGATCGGTTTGACCCCTCGATACGACGCCTTCGCGCATTCCGCCGTGGAGAAGTATCGGAACCTGACCGTCCTCGATGCTCGCGAGATCGGCTTCGGCCACGAGAAGTTCATCGACGCCGTCCACCTCGACCGCCAGGGGGCCGCCGAGCTCTCGGCCAGCGTGGCGGAGGCGATCGCCCGGAGGCTGGGAGGGTCGGAAACCCGGCGATGGCTCGCGCTCCGGCCTTCGGCTCGATCCCGAGAAATCCCCCTGGAGGACACCGAACAATCGCGATTGGCACTCCTCCGGGCGGGGGCGTTCCGATGATGAAGGAAAACGCAAGCGGCGAGGCTCCGTCCCGATTCCGGGTGCCGCTGGGGCTGGTCGGCGCCCTGGCGATGATCGCCGCCGTGGAGTCGGCGATCGGCTCCAACGCGATGTCGTTCCGCAACCCCTGGGGCTGGGACTGGTTCCAGGCCAATCGCGCGGCCGAGAAGGAGGCGCCTCGGTGCGAGGTCCTCTTCTTCGGCGATAGCATGGTCAAGTTCGGCGTGGCGCCCCGGGTCGTCGAGCGGGAAAGCGGACGCAAGGCGTACAACCTCGCGATCGCGGCCGGCCCGGTCCCGGCCAGCTATTTCCTGTTCCGAAGGGCGATCGAAGGCGGGGCCCGGCCCAAGGCGGTGGTGATCGACGCGATTCCGCATCTCCTGGCCTCGGGCCTCTCGCCCAGCGCCGTCTTGTGGCCCGATCTGCTCTCCTCTCGCGACTGCCTGGAACTGGCTTATGAGGCGAAGGACGCCGATTTCTTCGCCTCGACGAGCGTGGCCAGGCTGTTTCCTTCGGTCCGGGACCGGATCGGCATCCGCAACGCCCTGATGGCGGCCTTTCGAGGGGAGCCGCCCCCCCTTCGCAACGGCGTGGGCACGTATCTCCGCAACTGGCGGGAGAACCGAGGGGCCCAGGTCATGAAGCGCGACCCGAACGCCCCCCCGATCCCGGCCGACCCCTGGGCCCCGGCCCTCTTCCCCGATTCCTGGCGTCCCGATCCGATCAACACCCATTTTCTCCGAGAATTCTTCCGCCTGGCCGACCTCCACGGGATCCAGGTCTACTGGTTGCTGCCCCCGTTCGGACCCGAGGTCCAGGCCCGCCGCGACTCCGGGGGCCGCGACGCCGAATATGAGGCATTCGTCCGCAAGGTCCGCCAGAAACACCCCAATGTGATCGTCCTGGACGCCCGACGCCGAGGCTACGGCGACGACGTCCACATCGACCCCATCCACCTCGACCTCCGAGGCGCCTCGGCCCTGAGCCGGGACCTGGCGGACCTCCTCGCCCGCCCGCCCGACCGCCTCACCTCCTGGACCCAAATGCCCCCCTTCCGCGAACCCTCGCCGGGAGGGCCGCTGGAAGACGTGGAGCAATCCGGGATTGCGGTGATGCTCCGCCATCGGCGATAGAAGACCCGGGCCGACATCGCCGGACCGCCCGGGTGAGCGCCGTGAATCCGTTCGAAGCCGAAGTAAACGTCCTGACCACGGACGAGGGCCGCGCCCTGCTGGCGGAGGTCCAGGAGGTCGCTTCGCCGACGGTCCGCGACATCGACCGCTGGCGGAAGGCGTTCGCGGCCGAGGTCGTCTCGGCGGCCGTCCGGCTGGCCGATTCGCGGAGACGGGGTCGAGCCAAGTTCTCTCGGCCCAGGAGATGTGGCTCGACCCGGTCGGCCTCGAACAGGCGACTTCCGAACCCGTCGCCCGGCACAAGGCGAGGCGTCTGAACGAGGGAGTGGTCTTCGACGTCTGCTCGGGCGTGGGCGGCGACTCGGTGGCGATGGCCTCGGCCGGGGCGCGGGTCGTCTCGATCGATCGAAGCCGCGAGCGTCTGCGCCGAACCTTCTGGAACGCCCGGGTTTATGGCGTCGAAACCGCGATCCTCCCGGTCCGGTCGATGGCGGAATCCCTGGCGATGCCGCAATCGGCCCGGGTCCACATCGACCCCGACCGCCGGATCGGTCGCGACCGCCGGGCCCGGGCCGTCGCCGATTATTCGCCGGGCTTGCCGTTCCTGAGATCGCTCGTCAACTCGGCCCGAGGCGGGGCGATCAAATTGGGGCCGGCGAGCGACTTTTCCGTGTTTTTCGATCCGCTTCGGACCGAAATCGAACTCATCAGCCTTGGGGGCGAGTGCAAGGAGGCGACCGTGTGGTTCGGCGATCGGGCGACGGGTCGCAGGAGGGCGACGGCGTTGCCCTCTGGGGCGTCGTGGACCGACCGGGACGGGCCGGATTCCCCGGCGGCGGTCGGCCCGCTCGCGTCCTGCATCTTCGACCCCGACCCGGCGCTGGTCCGCTCGGGGTTGCTGGATGGGTTCGCGGTCGTTCACGGGTTGGCCCGGTTCGCCCCCGGGATCGACCTGCTGACCGGCCCCGGGCCGGTGCGCTCGCCGTGGCTGGCGGCCTTCGAGGTCCTCGACGTGCTGCCGATGGACCTGAAGCGGCTCCGTAAGTCCCTGGGGAATCGAGGGATCGGCGAGGTGGAGATCAAGCCCCGGGGGGTGGACGTCCGGCCCGAGACGCTCCGAAAATCGCTCGGCCTCGAAGGAGAGATCCGGGCGGCCCTGTTCCCGATCGGCGGGGACGGCCCGAGGCGGGCGATCCTGGCGAGGCGGACCGACTTTGCGGCTTCACCTCCTTGCCCGGAATCGCCGGGACTGGCAGACTGAGGGACGATCGCCGGGGTCGGACCCGACCTCACCTCGTTCTCTTCCCTGGATGGGTGCATCACCGATGACGACCTCGCGGCCCTGGACCCGGCCCCTCGCCCTGCTCGCCGCGACCGTGATCGCGGCCTCGGTCACCTCGTCGGCCTCGGCCGACACCAAGCTCCGGTGGAAGTTCGTCGCCGGCAAGTCCTATCAGTACAAGGTCACCCAGAAGACCAGCTCGAAGATGACGATCCAGGGCCGGGACCTGGACCAGACGATCACCCAGGACATGGACATGACCTGGGAGATCAAGTCGGTCAAGCCCGACGGCTCCGCCGAGATGGTCCAGAAGATTGACCGGATCAAATTCATGATGGACGCGCCGTTCGGCAAGGTCAGCATCGATACCAAGGACGGCAAGGACCCCGAAGGCCCGATGGCGGCGATCGGGCCGATCTTCCGGGCCCTGGCCGGGGCGCCGGTCAGCCTGACGATGACCCCTCGGGGCGAGATCCAGGACGTCAAGGTCCCCCAGGAGCTGGTGGACGCGCTGAAGAACGCCGGCCCTGGCGCGGCGGCGGCCGGCGGGATGTTTTCCGAGGAGGGCCTGAAGAACCTGGTCAGCCAGGCCAGCCTCGTCCTGCCCGAGGCGGCCGTCGCCAAGGGGGCGAGCTGGAAGTCGGAAAAAGCGATCGATACCCCCCCCCTGGGCACGATGGTGATGGATAACACCTACACCTATCTGGGTTCGGAGAAGGGTGCCGAGAAGATCGGCTTGAACCTCAAGATCACGCTCAAGGCCAAGGCCGATTCCCCCGTCCAGGTCACCATCGGCGACCAGGCGAACACCGGTTCGTTCGCATTCGACAACGTCGCCGGCCTGCTCAAGGCGTCCTCGGTGACCCAGAAGACCAAGATGACCATCTCCACCATGGGCCAGGAGTTCGTCCAGGACGTGACGTCCGAGACGGCCATGACCCTGGCTTCGCCGGGAACTTCGAGGTAATCGGTCCAGGAGGGCCGTCGGGCAAGTCCGAGCCGCCCGACGGCCCTCTCGATCCCATCGCGGACCGCCGATCACGCCAGCCCGTGTTTCTTCAATTTGCTGAAGAACGTGCTCCGGGGCATCTTCAGGAGCCGCGCGGCCTCGCTCTTGATCCCCCCCGCCTCGGCCAGCGCCTCAACAAGCATCTGCCGCTCGTCGGCCTCGGACTCGCGGTCCATCGGCCCGTCGTCGAGGTCTCGGCCGCCCGGCACGGTGACCAACGCCGGAGTCCTGGTCCGGCGACGGGCTGGACGGCGGATCTCGCCCGGCAAGTCGTCCCGGGTCAGCGCCGGACCGTCGGCCAGCACCACGGCCCGTTCGATCACGTTCTCCAGCTCCCGGATATTGCCCGGCCAGTCGTGGGCGATCAAAGCCTCGATGGCCGAGTCGTCCAGGTGGGTGACCGGCTTGCCCACCCTCCGGGCATGCTGGATCAAGAAGTGAACGGCGAGCTCGAAAATGTCCTCCCGGCGCTCGCGGAGGGCCGGGGTGCGAATGCTGATCACGTTCAGCCGATAATACAGGTCCTCGCGGAATTTCCCCTCGCGGATCAGCCCTTCCAGGTCCTGGTGAGTCGCCGCGACGATCCTCACGTCCACCGTGATCGACTGGGAACTGCCCACCTTCTCGAACGCCATCTCCTGGAGGACCCGCAAAAGCTTCGTCTGGACCTCCAAATTGATGTCGCCGATCTCGTCCAGGAACAGGGTGCCGCCGTCGGCCTGCTGGAACCGGCCGATCCGGTCCCGATGGGCATCGGTGAAGGCCCCCTTGACGTGGCCGAAAAGCTCGGATTCCAGCAATCCTTGCGAGAGGGCCGCGCAATGGACCTTCACGAACGGTCGGCCCACCCGGGGGCTTGCCGCGTGGATCGCCTCGGCCAGAAGTTCTTTGCCCGTCCCGCTTTCCCCCCGAATCAGGACGGCCGACGGACTCGCCGCCACCTTCCTCGCCACCTCCAGCATCCGGCGGACGGCCCGGCTCGACCCCTTGATCGGCCCGAACACCGCCGGAGGGGCCGTTGCCAGGGCCATCTCGCCGGAACCCGGCAGAGTCCCCCCAATCGGCGAGGTCAACTGGTCCTGGAGGATCAGGATTCGCCGTTGCTGCTCGGCGATCTTCTCCACCTTGTCGCGCAGCTCGTGATTCAGAAGTTCCAGAGTGGCCTGGATTTCGGCCGATCGGAGCGCCAGCGTCGCCACCGAGCCCAGGGCCGCGAGAAAGGCAATCTCCTCGTCCTCATACGGCATCCCGCTCCGCTTCGGGCCCAGGACCAGCAAGCCCGGGGGCACGCCGTCGGCAATCAACGGGGTGGCGATCTCCCCTCCCAGCGCGATCAGGGCATCCGCCGCCGGTCCCGAAGTCGGCCCAATTGAGCCAGTCCCCCGCGATGACCCCTCGGCGGCCCCTCGGAGGTGTTCCACCAGCGGGTTGCCCTCCTCAAGGATCGTCTCCTCGGGTTCCGGGCCGCTCGAAGCAGCCAAAAAAAGCCGGCCACCCTCCGCTTCGGCCAGGTAGATAGCTCCCCATTCAACCCGCAGCACGTCTCCGGCCGCCTCCAGCAACCGCCTCCCGAGCGTCTCGCGATCGACCAGACGATCCACGGCGGCGCTCATTTTCCGCATCGCCTGATCGAATTTGTACTTTTCGCGGTGGAACCGGCGGTCGATGGCCGTCTGGAACCTCTGCCGGGCCGCGCCGGAGAGGATCAGCACCACGATGGCCGTGATCCACGCCACCACGGCGCCCATCGATGCCTGTTTGTCGAGCAGCCTTTCGCCGATGATGAGCGCGCCGACCACCAGGACGCCCGAGTACAACAGGCCAGCCATCACGCTGACCGCCACGTACACCACCCCGCGATTGAGCAGGGCTTCGGCCTGCGTCAGCTTGTAGCGTGTGATGCTCAGGGCATAGGCAATCGTGTAGAAAACCGACACGAGGAACATTGGCCAGGCCGACCGGGTCATCCCCAGCCGGGCCGGGTCGATCATCGCATCCCAGAGCAGCCAGCTAATCGGCAGGAAGGAAAGCAGGGTCGCCAGCAAGATCCATCGGACCTGGTTCCGCTCGGCGGGCGTCGGCGACGTGCGATAGCTGTAGATCAGGCAGAGGAAACAGGCCACGAAGAGAACAAAAGCGAACCCCACGTAGCCCAACGCCAGCCGGCGGAGCAAATCGAGGGCGAACTCGACCCACGGCCCTTCGGACATCATCCGCGACCACGCCATGCAGCCCCACATCGCCAGCAGCGCCCCGATCGGCACGCCGTAAAGCAGCCTAAGTAAGACCCGTCGATGGGCGACCAGCAACGGATTGGGTCGAGGGAAGACCAGGTAGAAGTGGAGACTGACGATCGGGACGAACACGGCGAAAGCCGCGAACAGGTAGATCAAGGGTAAGAACACCACGATTTGCGACCAGTGGTAACCCCCCATGAAGGCGCCCACCGTCACCACGCAGTTCCAGAAGAAGATCCGGGCCGAGGCGTCTCGCGGCCTCCTCGCCAGGACCCGCCATCCCACGGCGAAGATCACCATTTCCTGGAGGAACCAGAGGACCGACCACACGAACGCCCCGGCCGGGGGGCGGCGGACCACGACCTCCCCTCGGCGCAGTTCGGAGTCGTCGGCCGACGTCCAGACGACCTCCACCGCCTGGCCGATCCGGTCCCGGACCACCCGCAACGCCCGGACGTAATCGGCGTAATTCCGAACCGGCTGACCGGCGATGGATTCGATCGAATCCCCCACGCCCGGAGGGCCGGGCGACCAGGCTCCTCGGCCCGTCGAGTCGCCCGCCGATGGCTGGACCCGCCAGGAATACGGGGCCACTTCCTTCACCTTGCGGCCGAACACACAACGAATCCCGAGATCGCCATTATAAGCGACAAGACCGAGCACCGAAACCGAATAAAAGATCACGAAAAGCGACGGAAGCCACATCCAGGCGGACCCCGGATGCGCCGGACCCACGCCGGGCCGGGCGATCCATCCTCGACGATCGGCATTCGCGGGGAAGGCGGACCGGGACATAAACGCTCGATTCATGAGTCGTGTGACCGAAACGAGGCCGGCGGCTGATGTCCCTCAACCTAGCGGATTCGGGGAGCGAAAGGAAGTATTTCGTTAACGAAACCTTCGGCGCCGACCTTGGTGGCCCGTTTCGGCGCTTGTTGAAAGCAGCGAGGGTGGGTAATTTAGGGAAGAATGAGTGAAGAATCGATTTGCAACTTTCCTTCGCCTTTCTAGAGTGGCCAAACCCAGGACTCCTGGCCAGAACCACCCAGACCCAGGAAAATGTAGGGTTTGCACAGTTGGGGAGTGCGAGATCCCTGGTCCCCAGTCTGCGGGGCCACTCCGCCTTGCCCAGATCTCCAGGAGAGTAAAGTTAAGGCGCCGAAAAATGAGGTGTTTCGGCGCCGAAAACTCGACAACCGAGAGGGTTTGACATACGGTCCCCATCCATTTTTTCGTGAGGTATGCCGGATGCTTTGATGGAATCCCGACACCTCGGATCGAGACACCTGGGCCCAGGCTGGGACGGACTCATGCGGCTTGCGAAGAAGCATCGGAACGCGGGCAATGGTTGGAGCGAGTGGAGCCGGCTGGGCGGAGGCCCGGGCGATGGTTTCGACGGCCCGGACGTGGTCCGCACCGGCCGAGGTGCCCCTCTGGTCCTCCTGCCAGGTTTGGCGGGTGGCACCCGTTTGCTGGCGCCCCTGATTACGTCCCTGGCGAGCCATTTCGAGGTCTTCGCGCTGGGGCTGCGAGGCGACCGAGGCGTCTGCCTGGGTCGCGACGGTCAGGGCGCGGCGGATCATGCTCGCGAGGTCGCCGACCGCCTCCAGACGCTCGGCCTGGAGAGGCCGACGGTCCTGGGCGTCTCGTTCGGCGGCGCCGTGGCCCTGGAGCTGGCCGTCCGGCGCCTCACGCGGTGGGCTCGCTGATCCTGAGCGGGGTCGAGGGGCGATTCCGGTCGAACCTGGGGACGGCGATCGCCGTCAGCGCGTTGCAGAGGTTCCCCCTGCCTCGCGAGAACGGGTTTTTGAATCAATTCTTCAACCTTCTGCACGGCAAGGCACCCGAGCCGGGCCCTCTGGCCGATTTCATCGTCCGGACCTGCTGGGAGACCGATCAGGGCGTGGTGGCCAACCGGCTCCGGGGATTGGAGCGGTTTGACGTGACCGATCGGCTCTGGCGGATCGAGGCCCCGACGCGCATCCTCGCGGGAAGTCGGGACGTGGTCGTCCCGCCCGCCCGTCAGGAGGCGCTGGCCCGGTCGATCGCCGGGGCGACCGCAGCCCGGATCGAAGGGGCCGGTCACGTCGGCTTCCTGACCCATCGCGAGGAGTTCGTCCGTTCGATCCGCCGGTTCCTCCGGGCCGAGGTGCGGTCTCTCTGCTGAGGACGAGGCGACGGCCGGTCATTTTGCCGGCTTTTCCTCGGCCTTCGGCGCCTCGCGGATCGCGCGGACCTGGGCCTCGACCTTCTCGGCCTGGTCCTCGCGGTCGGTCTGCCGGAGGAGCAACGCCCAATGCTCCATCACGGCCGCGAGTTCGCCGCTCCTGGCTCCATGAGCCTTCTCGGCCAGGGTCATGGCCCGTCGGTAATACGGCTCGGCGACCTCGAAGCGAAGCTGGACGTAGGCGAGGTCTCCGAGGGTCGTCAGCGTGGGAACCAGGGCCGAAGAATCCTTGCCCCGGGCGGTCTCCTCCAGGGCGATTACCCGTTTATAAAGGGGTTCGGCCTCCTGGTACTTGTCGGTCATATAAAGCACATTGGCCAGGCCGGAGAGGGCGTCGCAGAGTTCGACGTTCTGGGTCCCCGGGACTTTTTCCTGGATCGCCAGGGCCTTGCGGAACAGGGGTTCGGCGTCCGCGTAGCGATCCTTCTTGTAGTAGAGCGAGGCCAGACCCTGGAGGATTCGGGCGCAATCGGGATGATCGGCGCCGAGGGCGGTTTCCTGGGCCTTGATCGCCTTCTTATACAGGGCCTCGGCCTCCTCGGTCCGATCGCGAAGGGCGGCGACGTTCGCCAGGCCGGCGAGGGTATGGGCCATCATCACGGAATTCTCGGGCTCGTTGGCCCGGCGGAGGGCGGCTTCGGCTTTCTGGTAGTGGGCCTCCGCCTGGTCGAGCCGGCCGGTCATGTAGAGCAGGTCGGCGAGGCCCACGAGCGAGGAGGCGGCCTCGCCGACGTTCTCGCCGCCCTCGGCCGATTCGAGGATCTTCAAGGCCCGCAGGTACTTCGGTTCGGCGTCCTTGTACTCGCCCCGGACGTAGGCGATGTGCGCCAGGCCGTTCAGGCAGCGGGCGGCGTCGGCCGAATCCTTCGCGCCGGCTTCCTCGAAGACGCCCAGGGCGCGGGTTTCGGTCTTCTCGGCCCCGGCCAGATCGTTCTTCATGTACTGGGCGCTGGCCAGCCCGTGGAGGCACGTCGCCAGGATCTTGCTCCGGGGTCCCAGGCGCTCGGCCAGGGCCACGGCCTGCGCGAAATTCGCCTCGGACAGGGTGTAATTCCCCTCGGCGAACGCCTTCCAGCCCGCATCGTAGGCCGCTCGATAGGGGTCGTCCCGGAGCGGGCCGATCAGGGAAAGCACGACCGAGGCCAGGACCACACACGCATTCATGGCATTTCCCCCGCCGCGCCGGCCGACGATCGGCGGCGGGCCCTCTCAGTTTCCGCGACGAGCCTTGCCCTCGGCAACTCCTTTCCCTGAGTCCTGAATCCCATCGGGCCGTTCCTGTCGGAAGGAATCCCCGGGCGATTCACCACAAGGGGACCAGGATGACGGGCGAGGACGGGGAGGAAGACGCTTCTTCGCGAGACGTATAGCGTCCTTCGTGGGCCTCATGCTCCAACCCGCCCGGACCGGCACGGAATCCACGACGAATCGGCTCCTGGATGGCTCGGGCAGCCGTTTTCGGCGACGATCGGCGGGCCATCGTGAATCTGGAATCGTGGAGACCGAGCCATGAACGGGATGGGACGGGAGCCGCTCCTGTCGCTTCGCCTGGAATCTGCCCTGCGCCGGGCGGCCTCCTGGCACGCCGCCGAAGTTCGCAAAGGGTCTCAAGTCCCTTATTTCGCCCATCCGGTCGCCGTTGCGATGATCCTCGATCGCCTGGGGTTCGACGAGGACGTGGTGATTGCCGGGCTGCTCCACGACGTGGTGGAAGACACTGACGCGACCCCCGAGGACGTCCTCCGCGAGTTCGGCCCCCGGGTCTCGCGACTGGTGGCCGATCTTTCCGAGCGAAAAGTGGACGATCTAGGCGCGAAACGGCCGTGGATCGACCGGAAGACCGAGCATATCGACCATCTGGCCGGCGCCTCGGTCGAATCGCGGGCGATCGCCCTGGCGGACAAGCTCCACAACCTCACGAGCATCGAGTTCGACCTGGCCGAGGGGAGGCCGGTCTGGTCGCTGTTCAACGCCAGCCGGGAGAGCGTCCTCTGGTACTATCGGACCAGCATCGAGCGTTATTCGTTCGAGACGCCGGAACTCGCCGAGCTGGCCGGGGCGTGCCGGGCGGTCCTGGATCGCGTGACGAGGGACACGGCGGCACCGGCCGGAAAAATCGTTTCGGAGGGGGTTCCGGCCCGTTGATCCCCCGGACGAAATGCGTATAGTGTCTCTGTCGGCTGGGATTCACCCCCCAGCCGGCTCGGGTCGCGCAGAACGTAGCGCGACGGACTAAAGCCCGCTCCTGCTCGAGGCTGGACTCCCGCCGGACCGGGGAGGCCCGTTTTGCAAAGGGGGTGATCGCGTGTGTAGTGACAACCAGAGGCGGCTCGCCTAACGGCAGCCGACGGGTTGCCCGTCGGGCAGCCGCATCTTTTCGGCTTGTGAGATCGATCCGGCCGGGCCCGATGTTCTCGGGCCCGGTCGGGTCCCCAAGACCCTCGGGGACGGACGGAGAGACCATGACCCCTCGGCCGGAAACCACGATCGCGGAGGCGTCCCTCGCCGCAGGCGGGTGGTATTGGCTGTTTACGGGGTCGGATTCCTCGGGTCCTGGGGCCGGATCGAGCGTCTAATCGCCACGCTCTCCGAAAGCGAATCACCGAAGCCCCGGGACCCGAGCGGTCCCGGGGCTTTTTTTGTCGGTCGAGGCGAGGTCCGGGGGTCGGGCCTCGGCGGTTTCGCAGGTTCGGCGGGGGTCGCGGCGGGCCTCCTGAGGCTCGCCGACCCTCGCCCGGGAGGACGGGGCACCGTGATCGTCGTGATGAAGCCGGAGGCGACGGCCGACCAGATTGACGGGGTGGCCGCGCACATCACGGCCCTCGGGATGACGCCCCAGGTCATCCGAGGGACCGAAACCACCGTGATCGCCGCCATCGGCGAGGAGCGCGAGGGGCTGGCCGAGGCGTTGGAGCCGGGCGCGGGGGTCGAAAAGGTCCTGCCGATCCGCGCCCCTACAAGAGGGCGTCCTCGGAGCTCAAGGCCGAGAGGACCGTGGTCCGCGCCGGCAGCCTGGAGATCGGCGGGAAGAAGATCGGCGTGATCGCCGGCCCCTGCTCGGTCGAGAGCGAGGCCCAGATCGTCGCCCTCGCCCGGACGCTCAAGGCCAGGGGGGCCACGGGTTTGCGAGGAGGCGCGTTCAAGCCCCGGACCAGCCCCTATAGCTTCCAGGGCCACAAGGAAGACGGCCTCAAGATGCTGGCCGCCGCCCGCGAGGCCACGGGCCTGGCGATCGTCACTGAGGTCATGGCCCCGGAACACGTCCCGATGGTCGCCCGATACGCCGACGTCCTCCAGATCGGCGCCCGCAACATGCAGAACTATCAACTCTTGCAGGCCGTCGGCGACAGCGGCAAGCCGGCCCTCCTGAAGCGGGGGATGAGCGCCACCGTTGATGAGTTCCTGCTCGCCGCGGAGTACATTCTCGATCGAAACAACCCGAACGTGATGCTTTGCGAGCGAGGCATCCGCACGTTCGAGGACCACACCCGGTTCACCCTGCCCCTGTCGGTCGTGCCCTACCTGCACGACAAGAGCCACTTGCCTGTGGTGGTCGATCCCTCGCACGGGACGGGCAAGGCGAAGCTCGTGGCGCCGATGGCGAAGGCGGCGGTGGCGTGCGGGGCGGACGGATTGATCATCGAGGTCCACGACGACCCCGCCCACGCCATGAGCGACGGCTCCCAGACCATCACCCCGGCCGCCTTCGCCGCGCTGATGGCCGAGTGCCGACGGGTGGCCGAGGCGGTGGATCGGAGCCTCTAGAATCCGAGAGAGATGGGGGACGGCCCCTCGTTCCCGAGGCGCCCGTCCCCCATCTTGCCCGCTTTACTTCACTTGATGGGCTTGCGAGGCAGCTTCTCGTCGGCCATCGCCGTGTTGTAGAGGAACCCGGCGATCACCACGGAGGCTTGCTTGAGGTCATCGGGCACGAGCCGTTCGTAAACGTCCATGTTCGAGTGGTGTGTCCGGGTGTCGTATTCCAGGGGGTCCTGGATGAACTGGAAGCCGGGCAGGCCGATGGCGTCGAACGACATGTGATCGGTGCCGCCGGTCCGGCTGCCGGTGATGGTGGTCGCGCCGAGCTCGCGGAACGGGGTCAGCCACTTCTTGAAGATGGGGCGGACGGCCTCGTTCCCCTCGATGTAGACGCCCCGGACCTTGCCCGAGCCGTTATCCAGGTTGAAGTAGGCCGACAGCTTTTCGTACTCGGGGGTGGTCTTCAGGCTGGCCTGGGGGGCCGGGCCGCCGAACATGGTGGCGTAGAGGGCGACGGCCGAGGCGGTGGATCCTTCCTCGAAGCTGCCGAAGTGCTCCTTGACGTAAGCCCTGGAGCCGTAAAGCCCTTGCTCCTCGCCGCTCCACAAGGCGATGCGGATCGTCCGCCTCGGGTTGAGCTGGAGCTTCTGGAGGATGCGGACGGCCTCCATCGCGCAGGACACCCCGGCGGCGTTGTCCGTGGCGCCGGTGCCGCCGTGCCAGGAGTCCATGTGGCCGCCGACCATCACGATCTCGTCCTTGAGGTCGGTGCCGGGGATCTCGGCGACCGTGTTGTAGCCCATCAGGTCGTCGTCATGGAACTGGACGGCCAGGTCCACGGCCATCTTGAGGTGCTCCCCCTGGCGGATCATCCTCACGAGACGGTTGTAGTGCTCGACGGCCAAAACCATCTGGGGCAAGGACTTCGGCGCCGATTTGTCCCACGCGGTCAGCCTCTGGCCGGGCGCCATCGAGGGGAGCCGGGTGACCCGGGCCGAGTCCACGAACAGGGTGCCGCCGTCCCCCTGGCCGCTCGGCTCGGCGAGGATCGCGGCGCCCTCATCGACGAGGAACTGGGCCCTCTTCAGCGCGAAGCTCGGGCCGTCGCCGCCGGCTCCTCCGCCGCCACCGCCGCCCCGGCCTCCGGTGCCTCCGACGGACAGCCTCCGCCGGCCCTGGGCTTCGGGGGTCTGGGCGTCGGCCAGCTCCAGCATCTCGGTATCGGTCAGGCGGGTGCCCGGGGCCTTGAAGTGGGGCGAGACGGCCCGGGGTCCCGCCTGCAAGATGATGGCGCCTTTGAGTTTACCGCGATACTTCTCCAGGTCTTTCTCGTTCGTCGCCTCGAACAGGACGACGTCGCCGAGGATGGGCGCCTCCAGCCCCTGGGTCCACGCCCGAGGCACGGCGATGATCGGGATGCATTGCGGCTCCACGACCTGGGCGCTGAACCTCTTGAGCGACCAGCCCCGGCCGAACGGTCCCCACGCTTCGAGATGGGCATCCTTGAGGCCCCATTCCGAGAGCTTGTCGCGCGTCCAGTTATTGGCCCGTTTCATGTTGGGCGAGGCGGTCAGGCGGGGGCCGATGGCGTTGGTCAGGTAATCCAGGGTCGTCATGACCTGGGAATTCTTCGTCCCTTCGTCCTTGATCTTCTCGATGGCGATCGTCGTGAACCGAGGAGCGGCCTCGGCGGCCTTCTTCGCGGCCTGGGTGGCCGATTCCTGAGACGGAGGGGTGGCCGGCGGGGCCTGGGGATACGCGACGGTCGCCGTCGCCAGGATCAGGGCGAGGCCCAGGGAGAGGGCCGGAAGGCGGAGGGGCATCGGGACGGGCCTCCGAGAAGGAGGGATCGGGAGATGTCACGGCGGGAGAGGCGACGGACCAGCATACCCGGACCGCCCGCGGAGGCAACGGGGCAGATCGGAGCGGAGTCGCCAAGGTGTTGGGCTCCGAATTCGGGAAACGTGATTCCGGGGTCGCGTCGTCCTGGGTGCCCCCGGTTCTTGAACCGGGGTCGCGCAGCGACGAGAGGCCGTGGTTTTCCGGCGCTGTCCGGACAACGGGCCTCCTGCGGCTGCGCCGCCCCGGTTCGAGAACCGGGGGCACCCGGATCGATGCCATCACCCGACCAGCCGAGTCGGCCGGATGGGGAGTTTCAACTCGAACCGTGTGCGAGCTGGGACCGCCTCACTGCCCGTCGATCCACCGCGAGAGCGCTTCCTCGCCGGGCCGACCGGCCTCGATCTTGAGCTGCGACCCGGCATCGGCCAGGTCATAGGCGTTCACGGGCCAGGCGGAGGCGAAGCCGGAGGGCGTCCCGGCGATCCACAACGGGGCCGGCGCGACCAGGGCCGCCGCCGCCTTCGGACCTCCGAATTGCAGAACTCCCGGCAGCCGCAGCCCTTCGGGAACGGGTTGCGAGCCGTCGCCGTAGGAGAAGCCGTCCAGGTCGACGTAGGTCCTCGCCACTCCGTCCAGCATCGGCCGGGCCAGCAGGGCGAGCGTCCCACTCTGACCCCGGGCGACCAGGTTGACCTGCCGGACGTCTGCTCGGGCCCGGCCCAGCCGATCACCGCGGCGAGGTCGCGCATCCGCTCGGCCGCCAGGACCCGGTTGTAAGTCGCGTTGTGAACTGTGTTTGGGCGACGATCGGCCGGGTGGAGCGGGTCGAAGGACTCGCCCACGAGGAACGGGTCGAAGCCGATCACCGCGATCCCTCGATCGAGCAGGGCGCGGACCACGGGCGTCGGCCTTCCGTCGGGTCCGACCAGCGCCGCCTTGCCGCGATCTTCCGCAATCACCGCGACCCGAACGGTCGGAGCGCCCTTCGAAACCAGGACGACCGGAATTTCCCCGGGCTGGCCGACCCGTCCGACCCGAAAATGAACGATCTGGAGCCCTTCCGAACTCTCGCGGCGGACCTCGGTCTCCCGGATGGTCGTCGGCAGGCGGTCTTCCAGGCCGACCCGGACCCGTGTCGCGGTCTTCAGCCGGTCGCGAAAGGCCGCCCAGAGTGCCGGATCGTTCGCCGGGGCCATCGCCTCGATCTCGGCGCCGACCTGGCCGATCAATTCGGCCTCAAGCTCTTTCGGGGTTCGAAGATCGGACGGCGCGGGGTGGGCCGCGTCGAAGGCGAGCATCTCGACGGGCTTTTCCAGGGTCTGCGGGCCTTCCTTCGTCGCCTCGGCGTCGTCGATGCCCAACAACCGCCGGCCGAAGAACGGATAGACTGCATTGCGGCTGGTTTGATTGTAATTGTGCGGGAAATCGAACAGGAACGCTTCGAGGTCCGAGGCCCGGCCGACCTTTTCGTAGACCCCCCGGATCGCCGGAAAGACCTTCGTGAGGTTGTTCGAGGTCCAGTCGCCGGTGGCACCCACGAGGATCATCGGCCGGGGGGCGGTCAGGGCGGCGATTTCGACGTTGTCCGTCCCCAGTCTCAGGCCCGACGCATTCTCGCAGACGCAGCCGCCCTGGAACCGCTCGGACACCATGACCACCGGCGCCGAGACCGCAATCCGCGAATCAATCGCCGTCAGCAGAAAGGTTTGTGTCGAGCCGCCCGATTCGCCCGTGCAGCCGAGGCGGGCGGCATCGACGTCGGGCAACGAGGCGAGCCAGTCGAGCGCCCGAAGGCTGTTCCAGGTCTGGAGGGTCGGCAGGCTCAGGCCCCAGAGGTCGAGTCGGTCGTTCAGGAAGGCGTGTCCGAACGGTTTCGTGTCGTTATAACCGACCATCTCGTAATCGAAGACGACCGCGCCCAGCCTGGCCAGGCCGATGCAGCGGGCCTGGACGTCGGGATGGACCCGGCCTTCCTCGTAATGGCCGTGAGGCGACAGGATGCCGGGGCGTTTCGTCGTCGGACCGGCCGGGCGGTAGAGGTTGCCGGCGATCACGAAGCCCGGGAGCGATTCCAGGACGACCTTTTCGATCGTGTAGCCGTCCCGGGCGACCTTGCCGTAAACCCTGGGATGCAAGGGAGTTTTGGGAGGCATGGGCCAGAGGCCCAGGGTGACCAGCAGTTGTTCGCGGAGGTCTCGAGAGCGGTCCCGCCAGGCTTCGGCGGTCTCGGGAGGCCGGAACTGGGCCCCTTCGTGGTTCGTGCGGACGGAGGTGCGGCGCAGGTCGTCGGTCGGCAGGGTCGAATCGAGCCGGCCCCGGGCGATGGCCATCGCCGCCGACGGGTCGGCGTCGGTCGCCGTGCTGAGGAAGATCATCGCGGGGACCGGCGAGGAGGCGCCGCCCGTGACCTTCTGCTTGCCGGACTGATAATTGCCGGAAATCGTCGGAGGGTCAAACGTTGCGCCCCGGACCCGGACCGTCACCGGGCGATCCGCCGACAGGGGAACCCGGCCGACGACCCGCCAGGATGGCCTGGCGTCGGCCGATCCCGGCGTCTCCTTGCCGAAGAATTCCAGGGCGTTTTCCGAGTCCGACACGCCCCACGACGGATCGCCCGGCCCCCAGACCTGGATCGTGTAGTCGCCGGAGATCGGCACGCGAACGCCCGACCGGGCGAGCCGAGGGAGGTCGCTGGCCAGGATCAGCCGAGAGGCCGGGGCGTCTCCCGGGGCGGTCAGCGCGAGTCCGAGCAAGATGGGCAGCATGGGCGATCCAGGGTTGGGAGCCGGAGATCGGCCGGGTGGGGCGTTCCTGGCGATCGGCCCGGCTCTGGGTTCCGGGACGAGGCGGAAGGACGCTAATCCCTTGTGACGGCTTTCCTCGGATGGTAAGACTGGACGGGCGGGAACGAAAGCCTCTTCTCGCCCAGCTTCGGGACTTCCGGCCAAATCCTCTCCTGCCGACGATCCCCCCGCCCGGCCCATCCCTTCGCCCTCGGAGCACCTCATGAATGCCCTGCGACACCTCGGGAGAGGTCGGCCGGCGGCCCTGATGGCCGTGGCCCTGGTCACGATCGCCACCCCCGCCCTGTTCTCGGCCGACGGGGAGTTCCGGCCCGACTATCGCCCGGCCGCCTATGCCATCGCCGGCGCGAAGGTCGTGCCGAGCCCGGGCCAGGTGATCGAGAACGGCACGGTGGTCGTCCGAGACGGCGTGATCGAGGCCGTGGGCAAGGCCGAGGAGGTCGCCATCCCGGCCGACGCCGAGACGATCGAGGGCAAGGGCCTGGTGGTTTATCCCGGGTTCCTGGACATGTACACCACGCTCGGCACGCCGAGTGGGACGCAACGCTCCCTGACCGGCCCCGGCCGGACGATCCCCTACGCCGACTTCGCCCTGGCCCGCACCCCGACCGACAACCGGACCGGCATCACGCCCGAGTTCGCCGTCGGCAGCGTCCTGGAGATGCCCGACGCCACCGTCGAGGAGCGGCGGAAGCTGGGCTTCACGGACCTCGTGGCCGCCCCGGGCGGGTCGATCGCGGCCGGTCAGAGCGCGGTGGTGAGCCTCAGTGGCCTCCCCCGCCGCGAGGCCCTGCTCAAGACGCCCCTGGCCCTTCATATCCTGCTGGCCAACCCCGCCGGGTTTTCATTCTCCGAGAGCCGCGCGTGCGAGGATGAGGTCGTCCTGTTCGACGAGTTCCGGGCCGACGGGACGCCGCCGACGGCCCCCGCGCCCCCGGCCGAAGACCCGATCGAGGCCCGCCGTCGGGCGATGAGGGCGGCCGGCTATCCGATCTCGCTGATGGGCGTGATCGCCCATCTTCGCCAGGCCATGCTGGACGCCGATTACCAGCAGAAGCAGGAGGCGTATTACGCGAAGGACGGCGGCAACCGCCCCGCGCACGACCCGTCGCTCGACGCCCTGGCCGCGGCCCGCAGCAAGAAGCTGAGCGTCTGGTGGGAGGCGAACACTCGTGACGAGATCCACCGGGTCCTCGACCTGGCCGCCGAGTTCGGCACCGACGCCACCATCGTCGGCGGTCGCGAGGCCGCCAAGGTCGCCGATCGCCTGAAGGCCCAGGAAATCCCGGTCGTCCTCCGGCTCGACTTCCCCGAGGAGCCCAAGGTCCCCTCCGAGGCCGATTTCCGGAAGAAGAACGCGGAGGGTCGCGATACTCCCCTGAAAGTCCTCCAGGAGCGTGAGAACCGCTGGAAGGAGCGGGTCGCGACGGCCTCCGCGCTCCACAAGGCGGGCGTGAAGTTCGCGTTCGGCTCGGATGGCCTGGCGAAGTCCGACACGTTCCACTCGCAGGTTCGCAAGCTGATCGCCGCCGGCCTTCCGGCCGATGCCGCCGTCGAGGCCCTCACGCGCTCGGCGGCCGAGATCGCCGGGCTCGGCGGCAAGCTCGGGACGATCGAGAAGGGCAAGCTCGGCCACCTCGTCGTGATGACCGCCCCTTATGGCGACGAGAAGGCCAAGCCCCGATACGTCCTGGCCGATGGCATGAAGTTCGACCTGGAAAAGACCTCCGCCGCGACCGCCAAGAAGGGCGGCGAGGGCCGAGGGGACGCCTCGAAGAAAGGCGACCCGACGTCCCCGCCGAAGAATGAGGAAGACCAGGCTACGAAGCCCGAGTCGAACAAGGTCAAGGCCGACCCGACCAAGGCCAGCCCCCCGGGACCGAAGCCCGAGCCGGGCAAGGCGGATGCCCCCGCACCGGCACCGGCGCCCGGCCCCGCGCCCGCCCCGAAGGCCGCCGACGGTGCCCCGGCTCACTCGCCGAAGGCCGCCGAACCCGCCCCGGGGCCGTTCGTGGACGTCCCCTCGGAGTTCGAGGCCGACCGCTATCCGAAATTGCGGACCGGAGGCAACGTCCTGATCAAGGACGCCACGATCCTGACCGTCTCCCGGGCCGGGACGATCGCGAAGGGGTCGATCCTCGTCCGCAACGGCAAGATCGAGGCGATCGGCGCCGACCTGGCGGCCCCCGAGGGGTTCCAGGTCCTTGACGCGAACGGACTTGTGGCGATGCCGGGGATCATCGACACCCACTCGCACATGGCGATCCAGGGCGGCGTGAACGAGGGGACGCTCTCGATCGTCCCCGAGGTCCGCGTGGCCGACGTCGTGGACGGCGAGGACCCGACGATCTACCGGGCCCTGGCCGGAGGGACGACCTCCGCCCGCCTCCTCCACGGCTCGGCCAACACGATCGGCGGGCAGGATGTGGTGGTGAAGCTCCGCTACGGCCTCCCGGCTCGGGACTTGATCCTCCGGGACGAGAAGAGGCCGCAGGGCGTCAAGTTCGCCCTGGGCGAGAACGTGACCCGTCGGACGAACCGCTTCCCCTACAGCCGGATGGGCGTCGAGGCGACGATCGAGCGGGCGTTCCTCGAAGGCCGGGCCTACGCGGCCGAGAAGAAGGCCCACGACGAGGCCGAGGCCGCCGGCAAGGCCGTCGCCCCATTCCGCCGGGACCTCCGCCTCGAAGCCCTCGCGGCGATCGTCGATGGCTCGATCAAGATCCACAGCCATTGCTATCGAAGCGACGAAATCCTCATGCTCCTCAGGACTTGCGAGCGGTTCGGGGTGCGGGTCCAGTCGCTCCAGCACGTCCTGGAAGGGTACAAGGTCGCCGCCGAGATCGCCGCCCACGGGGCCAGCGCCTCGACGTTCTCCGACTGGTGGGCCTACAAGATCGAAGCTTATGACGCCATCCCGTTCAACGCCGCCCTGCTGACCGAGGCCGGTGCCCGGGTCTGCATCAAGAGCGACAGCGAGGAACTCGTCAGGCACCTGTACCTCGAAGCGGCGAAGATGGTGAAGTACGGCGCCGTGACCGAGGGCCAGGCCCTGGAGATGATCACGCTCAACCCGGCCCGGGAACTCGGGTTGGAGCACCGGCTCGGGACGATCGAGGTCGGCAAGGACGCGGACATCGCCCTGTTCAACGCCCACCCGTTCGACACGTTCGCCCGCTGCCAGATCAGCCTGGTGGACGGCGAGGTCCGGTTCCTCCGCAAGGAGGCCGACGGCAAGTTCGCCCCCCGTCCCGGCGACAAGGGGATGCCCGGCCCGGACCTCGCGGTTCGCACCCGGCCCCTCGACATCCCCGCGAACGCCAAGAACCTGTACGCCCTGACCGGCGCCACGATCCACCCGGTCAGCGGGGCCGACGTGCCCAACGGGACGATCGTCGTGGCCGACGGAAAGATCGCGGCCATCGGCGGTTCGGACACGCCGGTCCCGGCCGGGACGACCACGATCGACGCTCGCGGCCTGGACGTGTGGCCGGGGATGGTCGATGCCGGCAGCGTCGTCGGCCTGTTCGAGATCGGCAGCCTCCCCGAGACGCTCGACGCCAGCGACTCGGCCCAGAGCCAGCCGGAAGTCCGCACGAGCGTGGCCATCCACCCCGATAGCGAGCTGATCCCGGTGACCCGGGCCAACGGCGTGCTCTCGGCCTACATCCAGCCCGGGGGCGGGGGCGGCCAGGGCCCCAACGGCGGCCTGATTCCCGGCCAGGGGTGCATCGCGGACCTCTCGGGCTGGGTGCCGTCGGAGATGGTGCTCGTCGATGGCGCGGCCCTGAACGTGAACATCCCCAACTACATCCCGCCGGACCCCGAGGGCGGCCGTCGAGGCCGGTTCGGGGGAGGCGCCGGCGGCGACGATCCGAACAGCCGCCGCAAGGAACGTCTCGACGCGATCCGCGACGCCTTCCAGACGGCCGTGGCGTATGACAAGGTCGTCAGCGCCGCCAAGGCCGGCAAGGCCGCGATGCCCGCCCCCGACCCGCGAAACGCGGCCCTCGCCCCGTTCGCCAGGGGGAAAAGCTGGTGATCTTCCGCGCCGAGAGGCGGATGGAAATCCTCGACGCCCTCAAGCTGATCGCCGACCTGAAGCTCAAGGGGGCGATCTCGGGAGCCGGCGAGGCGTGGAAGGCGATCGACGAGCTCAAGGCCGCGAAGGTGCCGGTGCTCGTCGCCGGGACCCTGCGAAGCCCGATCGATCGCCACGACCCGTACGACGCCCCTTACTCCAATCCGGCGAGGCTCCACGAGGCCGGCATCTCGTTCGCTATCCGCTCGATCGGCCAGGGGCCCGACCAGGCGACCTCGGCGAGGAACCTTCCTTATGAGGCGGGGACCGCCGTGGCGTATGGCCTGCCCGAGGCCGACGCGATCAAGGCCGTCACGATCGTCCCGGCGACGATCCTCGGCGTGGGCGACCGGCTCGGCTCCCTCGAAGTCGGCAAGAAGGCGAACCTGGTCATCACCGCCGGGCCGTTGCTCCAGGCGACGACCGACGTGAAGGCCCTGTTCATCGGCGGCAAGCCCCTGCCGCCGGAGAGCCGCCACACCAAGCTGTACGCGAAGTACCGGCAGAGGTTGGCCGAAGTCCGGGCCGGGACCGCCCCTCTGGGGCTGGAACGGACCCAGCCGACCGCGAAGGCCCCGGCCGAACCCGCAGCCTCGCCGGTCGGCTCGGCCCCGACCCCGACCGCCGGCCCGGCCGACCGGCGATAAGGCGTTTAACCTTCGAGTGGCCTCTCCGTAGGGCAGGCCTTGGCCTGCCGAGATCCGCGAGGACGGCAGGCCGAGACCTGCCCTACGGAGACTGGCCAGGAGGCTCTTCTCAGTACTCGATCCCCCGGGCGTCCAGCGCCGCCTGGAGCGCCTTGGCGGCCTCGGCGAACCGTTCGGGGCCGGTGAAACCGTGGGATTTCTCGGCCAGGAGCAGGTGGGGCTCGAGCGTGCAGAACCCGTCGTAACCCGTCGCCACCGCCTCGGCGATCAATCGGGGGATCTGCCCGGCCCCCTGCCCCGCCGGGACATTCTTCCGGGTGACCGGGTCGAAATCCTTCACGTGGAAGTGGATCACGCGAGTCCGGAGCAGGTCCCACGCCTCGTCGATCGGTTGTCCGACTTCCAGGTAATTCGCCGGGTCGAACGCGTGGCCCAGCGCCGGCGAATCGACGGTTTCGAGGATGTCGAGCACCCTCGGGGCGATGTCGCCGTAGATCCCCCGCTCGTTTTCCAGGACCATCCGCCGGCCCCGGGCCTCGGCGGCCTGCGCTTTGGCGGCCATCCGGCGGATGACCTCGTCGCGAAACGCCGAAGGATCTTCGCCCTCGGGCAGATAGTAGCTGAAGACGCGGATATTGGGCGTCTCGTAGAACTCGGCCAGGTCCAGGGCCTTCTCGAACCGCTCCAGGTGGGGCGGGAACGGGTCGGTGATCGGGATCTTGCCGATCGGCGAGCCGATCGCGCTCAGGCTGTAGCCTCGTTCTCGGAGGAGGTCGCGGAACTCCTCGTGCTGGCCCGGGGAGAGGTCCATCACGTTGGTCCCCCAGGCCGCCCGGAACTCGATGTGGCGGATTCCCAGGGGGTCGAGGCACTCGAACTGTTCGAGGGGGTCGGCGGCGATCTCGTCCGCGAAGGCGCTGAGGCGGATCATGGGAGAGGTCCTGGCGAGACGCGACGGGATTCCGCCGTGATCGTACCATGCTTCCGGCTTGACTTCCGGGGGCCGACATCTGACAACGGAAGACGACCGAGCAATCGAACTCGACGAGGCATCCCCCCGATGGCCGCGATCACCGGCAACATCCTGCCGTTCCTGTTCTACTGGCTGATCCTGTTCGTCACGTGTTTCAGCGTGGTCGAGTTCGGCCAGAATTACCTGTACGACGAGTCCACTCGCGGCGTCGGCTGGAAGGTGGCGATCGGCTCGGCGATCCTGAGCCTCCTGCTGACGTACACCCGGCCCCGCTATGACGTGATGTTCACGTCGGAGATCGGCTGGACGGTGCTCCTGGCGGTCCTGTCGTTCGCGATCTTCACGCTGCTGTTCCAGTTCCAGCCGCACCACGGGGCGGCCATCGGCATCCTGTCGATGCTGCTCGTCTCGGGGATTGCCACGATGGGCGTGACCAGCCTGATCGACCCGGCCCCTCCGCTGTCGCCGACGGTCACCCGCCCGAGCAAGCCCCTCCGGCAACAGGGGACCAAGGCCGCCCCCCTGGTCCCCGTGGGCCCGCCCGTCAAGCGATGACCGGCCAGTGGTGCGTCAGGCCGGGGTGAGCAGACGCTCCCGGAACCGATGGAGGAGCCCGGCCGACGTCTTCTCCCACGTCGATTCCCGGGCCAGGTCCCATCGGAGGTCCGCCCGGCCATCGTCCGACCCCCGGGCCACGATCCGGCCGATCGACGCCACGAACGCCTCGGGCGTCTCGGCCACGTCGAAGAGATGGGCGTACAGCCGGCATTCGGGCAGGGCCGTCGAGACCACCGGCCGGCTCGTCGCCATGTAGTCCATCACCTTCGTGGGGCAGGCGGCCCGGTTGAACGGGTGATCGACCCGGTACGGGATCAGGCAGACGTCGAACGCCGCGTTGTAGCGGCCCACGTCCGCCCTCCAGCCGATCCGGTGGACGTTGGGCCGGGCCGCCGCCTTCAAATAGTCCGAGTACCACGCCTCGCCGGGCGTCGGCGCGGGCTCCCGGCCGATCAGGACGATCGAACCCTCGGGAAATTCGCGTGCCACCCGCTCGACCAGGGGCCAATCCAGCCGATCCTCCAGCGACCCGACGAACCCGAGCAACGGCCGAGGCAATTCGGCGATGTCGGCCGGGGCGAGGGCCGGCGTCCTCTGAGGTTGCTCGGCGATCGCGGCCGACGGGGCCCCGTGCGGCAAGTGGACGATCTTGGAGGCGGCGCCCGGCTCGGCCTCGGCCAGCTCCTCCGCCCGGATCCGGGCGCAGAAGACGGACAGGTCCGCCTCGCGGACCGCCTGCCGCTCCAGGCGGCGGATCGCCTCGCCCCGAGACGCCCAGTAGAAGGCGTAGTCGTCCATGTTGTAATACAGCAGCCAGTCCGGCCGGAGCAGGTCGCGCAGATACAGGTAATGCGGATACGAGATCGCCAGGGCCAGCGGCCTGGGGCGGTCCAGCGACCGATGCCACTCGCGGGCGGCCCAGGCCAGCGGCCTCATCCCCAGGCGAGGGTACGTCTTCATCCAGCCCGGAGGCAGGATGAATTGCCTCTGCCAGAGCCGTTCGCCCCGGCGACTCAGGGGCGAAAGCCAGTCGCGGACCGGCCGTCTCTGGTGGAGCGCATTACGCCAGTCGCACGCCTTGATCAACAGGGTGCGGACCCCCAGATCGGCCAGGGGGGAGAACAGCTTCTCGGTCCAGGACCACGAGGCATCGGCGACCACCAGGTCGAACCCCGGGTCATCCTCGGGCGGCGCGCTCGCCACGAGGGGCGTCCCGGCCAGGTCTCCGTGGGGTCGGTTCATGCTCGGCCGAGGTGCTCACCCCGTCTCCGCCTCGCAAAGGGGCATCGAGTCCGTTCGAGGCCCGAGCGACGGCCAAGGCCGCCCGCTTCGACCCATTCGAGGCCGGGAGCCTCACTCTAGCCGGATTCCCCCACGTGTCAAGCGGATCGGGGACGGACCCAGCGCCGTTCCCCATTCCGAGAGGTCTCGGCTAGAAGCATTTCGGGTGGCAAGGGTTCCGTACTCGGAGCCCGCGGGACGGCCCTCACGGGTGAAGAGGACGGAAACCATGCCACCCGAAACCTTTCGGAAGATTCCTCTAGTGAGAAGGAACCGGCCCGGGAGACGGCCTGGAGATCGTGGCAGCTGTCGGCTGCCGAGCGTGGCCTTATCCTGGTAGGATGAATTGGTGTGGTCCCCACCCTCGGAATTGAGGCGACTCGATGAACCCGGCGCGTTCTCTGGCCTGCGTCCTGGCGGCCCTCGTCCTCGCCGGCCCGGTCCTGGCCCAGGACTCCGGGCCGAGCGTTCCGGTGGCTCTGCGATGGCTCGGCGAGGATCGCCTGGCGGTGGCCCTTCGCGAGACGCAATCGGTGGTCCTGGTGGACCCGGCGACCCGATCGGTGGTTTCGACCCGAAACGTCCCGCTGCGCCCGTTCTCGCTCGTCCTGCTCGGTGGTTCCCGCGTCGCCGTGGGCGGCGAAGACGGCTCGCTCGCCTTGTTCGACCTCTCGGGATCGGCGACCCCAGCTCGTCTCGAACTCGGGAGGGGGCCGGTCCAGCTCGCGGCCTTGCCCGACGGCCGGCTCGCGGTGGGCCTGCGATGGGATCACCGGGTCCTGATCGTCGATGCCCGGTCCGGCGAGGTGGTCGACCGTCACCCCCTGCCGTTTCCTCCCGGGACGCTGGTGGCATCCCCCGAGGGGCGGGTGATCGTCGCCGACGCCTTCGGCCCTCAACTGGCGGAAATCGAACCAGGGCGGATCGGATCGGAACGATTTTTAACCTTTCCCAACCAGATGAACCTGCGAGGGCTGGCGATCTCGGGGGATGGTCGCGAGCTTTTGATGGCGCACATGGTCAAGAACGGACCGGGGCCGATCTCGAGGACCGCGATCGATTGGGGCTTGCTGATTTCGAGCAAGATGAGCGCGTTGCGGCTGACCGAGTTCGGGGTCGAGGGTCGGCCGGTGAACGTCCGGCGGCTCACGCTGGACGGCTCCCACAATGGCGCGGCCGACCCGTCGGCGATCGGGGTTTCGAACGACGGAAAGACCGTCCTGATCGCACTTTCCGGCGCCCATCGCGTGCTCAAGATCGACCGGACGAAGGGGACGGCCGCCGCGACCGACTTGCTCCCCCTGGGCAGCAGCACGGCCATCGAGGAGATCGAGGTCGGCCGCTCGCCGGCGGACCTGGCGATCTCCCCGAGCGGTCGGCTCGCCGCCTCGGCCGATTCGATGGGCGACACAGTGACCGTGTTCGATCCCCAGACGATGCAACGGGTTGCGCAAATTTCGGTCGGACCCGAAAACGCCCGGAAGACGGCCGAGCAACGAGGAGAGGCGCTGTTCCTCGACGGCCGGCTCGCGCTGGACCGCTGGATGTCGTGCGCGACGTGCCATCCCTCGGGCCATTCGACGGGCCTGGCGTTCGACACCCTGGGCGACGGTGACAACGGCGACCCCAAGGACACGCCCAGCCTCCTCGGCGTCGGGCCGACCGCCCCGTTCGGCTGGACCGGGCGGTTCCGCCGGCTGGAAGACCAGGTGTCCCAGTCGCTGGAATCGAGCTTGCAGGGCCACTCCGCCGACCCGGCCACCGTCGCGGACCTCGTGGCATATCTCCAATCCCTGGAAACACCTCCGCCGAAACGATCGGCCGACGATCCCCGGGCGGTCCGGGGCCAATCGGTGTTCCAGGCGCGGAAATGCACCTCGTGCCATGTACCCCCGAGCTTCACGAGCCGGCCGTTGCGAGACGTCGGGTTCCGGGACGGCTCGGCGCGGGTCCGCTTGTACAGCCCGCCCTCGCTCCGGGGCGTGGGACGGTCCTCGCCGTACCTGCACGACGGCCGGGCCGCGACGCTCGACGCGGTCTTGGGGCAGCATCATCCCGGTTTCGACGCCCCTCCCGAGCCGGCCGACCGAGCGGCCCTGGAAGCGTATCTTGAGTCACTTTAAGTCGTTGTGGAACGAACCTCTCGGACCTCGCCGATGGATCATTGCCTGAACAAGCTGGATGAGATCCTCGCCCGAGGGACCGACGACCGCCGATCCGTCCTGCAACTCGGCTACAACCTCGGCCGGTTGAGCGAGCTGTCCGGCCTGGGCCGCTCGGCGTTCTGGGACCAGTGGAAAGGGCCCGTGGAGCGGTGGGACCTGCCCTCGATGCAGGCCCTGGCCCAGTCGCTCCGGCGCGACCTGGGGTCCGGACCAGAGACGCTCCCCTAGAGTTGTCCTGGGACTGGGTACACATCCGTAGGGCAGGCCTCAGCCTGCCGAGATTGGCGAGGACGGCAGGCCGAGGCCTGCCCTATACGGGGGCGCGATCCGACCGAGGACCGCTCGGAATTGAGGCGAGAATCGGCCCTGGCGGTCCGTCCGCGAGGTTCTCCGGCGAATTGCCGCGCAAAGGGGCCGCAAACCCGTCCGCTCGCGAAGAAGTTTTTGCGAAGATGGGGAGCAATTCGGCATTATCGACCGAAAAAGGTTCTATAATCTCCAAAACGCCCGACAATCCGGCGAAAGTTCGCGGATTTTTCCTTGCAACCGGCGGAGGCGGCATCCCAGAATGGGTCTCGACGGTCCTAAGGATATGGTCGTTCCTGAACAGACGGTCCACGGATGCCCCGTGCTCCAGGCACGAACTCAGGAGCCAGCCCCGATGAACCAGCACCACCTCGCGGTCGACGGCGACTCGCTCGTCCAGCAAGTCGAGGACCGCGTCCGCCAGACGACTCACGGACGAATTCGCGGCCTGGCGGTGGAAGAGATCCAGGGGAACGTGGTGATCCGGGGCCAGGTCCCCTCGCACCACACCCGGCAACTGGCGCTCCACGCCGCCCTCGAATTGCTCGGGGGGGACCGCTGCCGGTCCTTCATCACCGTAGGTTGACCGGCCCGGCCTTCTCCGTCTGACCTTCGCTCGATCGACCCTGGACGACCCGGGCCGGGCGCCCTCGATCCGCCTCGAAGTTGACGGCTCCCCGCGATTGGCGCACCATGAACGGCCTGTTTGTCGGTCCGAGCCGTCTTCCGAGGAGCCTTTCATGATCCGATTGACCCGCGCCTCGCTGGCGGTGGGAGTGATCCTCGCCCTGACCTCGCCCGCCGCACCGGCCCAGGAATCCTGGGACGCGATCTATCTCGGCGGCTCGAAGGTCGGCCACACTCACGTGACCATCGAGCCCGTGAAAGACAAGGCGGGGCGGAGCCTGGTCCGGGTCCGCGTCGATTGGGACCTCACGTTCCGTCGCGGCAAGAACCACGCGCGGATGAAGCTGATGTACGGGACGATCGAGACGCCCGACGGCGAGGTCATCCGGCTCGACACCCGCACCCACGCCGCCCAGAACGACGATCGCACCTATGGCGACGTCAAGGACGGCGCCATGGTCCTGATCCACGAGAACGGCGGCAATCGCCAGCAGGAACGGATCGCCTGGGGCCCCGAGGTCCGCGGGCCTTATGGCTCCGAGCTCAGCCTTTCGCGGAAGCCGATCGCCCCGGGCGAGGCCCGCGAGGTCAAGACGTATATCCCCGACCTGAACAAGGTTTGCGTCACGAGGCTCGTGGCCAAGGACAAGGAGCCGGTGCCGATCGGCCAGGCCGGGGAGAAGCGTGAGCTGCTCCGCGTGGAGCAGGCCGTCCTGGGCGAGGACGGCAAGCCTCTTCCCGGGATGACCTCGACCCTCTGGATCGACGCCTCGGGCCAGATCCTCAAGAGCCATACCGACTTATTCGGCGGGATGGAGACCTTCCGGACCACCAAGGCCGGCGCCCTGGCCGAGGGGAACGATCGATTCGACCTGATGGCCCACGCCGTGCTCCGGGTCAAGGACATCCCGGACCCCGAGAAGAGCCGGCAAATCGTTTACCGGGTCACCTCGACCGACGACGACCTCGCCAGCGTCTTCCCGAACGACCGCCGACAGGAATACACCCCGGGAACGGTCAAGGGGACCGGGACTTTGACCGTCCGGATGGCCAGGATCAACGACGGACTGGCCGATGGGGCCGAGCCGGACCCGGAATTCCTTCGCCCCAACCCCCTGGTCAACAGCGATGACCCCCGGGTCGTCCGTCTGATGAAGAGCGCGACCAAGGGAGTCCGGGCGGATGACCCCTGGGCCAAATCGGTGGCGATCGAGGATTGGGTGGCCACGAACATCAAGGACAAGAATTTCAGCACCGCGTTCGCCTCGGCCGCCGAGGTCGCCAAGAACCTTCAGGGGGACTGCTCCGAGCACAGCGTCCTGGTGGCCGCGATGTGCCGTGCCGCCGGCGTTCCCGCTCGATGCGTCGTCGGCGTGGTCTACTCGCCGAACCTCGGGGGGTTCGGGCCTCACATGTGGAACGAGGTGTTCGTCAACGGCCGATGGGTCGCGATCGACGCGGCGTTCCATCAGTCGGAGGTCGATGCGACCCATCTCAAGCTGTCGGCGACGAGCCTCGACGGCGTGGCGCCGTTCCAGGCGTTCCTGCCCGTGCTGAAGGTGTTCGGCCCGCTGTCGCTGGAGCCGATCGAGATCCGCTGAACGGGCCGTTTGCGGATAATCCGAGAGGGCCCCGGATTTTACTCGCCGTGATCCCCCCCGCCCGTTCGCTTGTTACAATAGGGACGGGCCGGGCGGATCGGCCGATCTGCCCGGCCCCGAGCCCCAGCCTTTTGAGGGGACCATGGAACGGCACATCCGGCGGAACCTCGCGCTCCTCGCTCTGGCGGCCCTGAGCGGAGGCCCAGCCTGGGGGCAGGCGGCCCCCCAGCCCGTCGCCACCCCGCAATCTCAGACCAGGCCGGCCGCGACGGAACCGACGGCCCAGGAGATCGCCATCCTCCAGGCGCTCGTGGCCAACCCGGTCACGGCCCCCTATCGGTTCGTCACGGCGATCCGGAATCGCCGGATCATCCTGGCCGGGCGGGTCGGGACGAAGGAAATCCACGACATCGCGATCCGGACCGCCCTGGCGGTCACGGCGTCGATCGACGACCGCGTTTCGATCGACACGGCCGAGGCCCACCGGGTGGCCGGAATCCCCGCCGCGACCCTGCCGACCTCGGGGTTCGGGATGCCGTATGGCCCTCTGGCGGGAACGGGTTATGGCAACTATCCTTACGTCTATCCCCAACCCCTCTTCGGCCGGTACGACGACCCGTTCCAGTGGTTCCAACCGCCGGCGATCAGCTATCCGCCGTTCTGGGGCGGATTGACGAACCTCCGGCGGGCCGAGCTCGGCATGGGGATGCCCGCGACCGCCGGCCCGGGCATGCCGCCGCAGGGCCCGGGCATCCAGGGGCCCTACCCGGCCGAAACGCCCCCCTCGCCCACTCCGGCGACGCCTTCGACGACCTCGGCGCCCGGCGGATCGTCCTCGGCGCCGGGCCGGACGATCGAGATGAGCCTGGACCCGCGAGGCGTAGCCGTCCTGCGGGGGACCGTCGATACGATGGCCGACCGGGTGGCCGTCGGGCAGAAGGTCGCGCAGTTGAACGGCGTCTCGGAAGTGATTAATTTGCTGGCCGTTGCGGACGAGGCGGCGAACGGGCCCGCGACGACGGTGCAGGTCGGGGGGGCCGTCCCTCCGGCCCCTCCTCGGCCGGCGGACGACCTCAACGCGCCTCCCCTCGCCCTGATCCCGCCCGGAGACGCCGGCGCCCCGGCCGGAGGCGGCGACCCGATCGACCGCAGGCTCGCCCAGGCCCTGGCGAAACGTCCGGCCCTGGCAGGGGTTGGGGTCAAGTCGTCGGTCGTTGACGGCGTGGCTCACCTCTCGGGCAAGGTGCCGTCGGTCCTGGAGGCGATGATCGCTTATCGGGCCGCCCAGCAGACGCCCGGGGTCCGCTCCATCATCGATAACCTGCAATTCACCGTCCCCGACGAGCCGGGCAAGAACCCGCTGGTGGACAAGGGCCGACCCGAGGACGTGGAGCCATACCTGGAAGCCCAGGTCCGCCGCCAGGTCGGCGACGAGGCGCACATCGACCGCGTGCGGGTCGTCGGCGACCGCGCCGAGATCAAGGGGACCGTGCCCCGGGCGGACGACCGCCCCCGGATCGAGGCCATCTTGCGGTCGATGCCGGTCCTCCGCGGGTTCAAGGTGCAGACCGACCTCCAGGCGGAATGATCGGTTGTGCGGAATGGTGGGAAAATGGTGTCAGATCGATTTTTGAAGTTAAAAATCGATCTGACACCATTTTGCGCCATTTCCTCCGCCCTGGTGTTGCGGGAATTGCAACGGTTTTGACCTTGATTGAAAATCCGTCCCGGGCGTAGGATGCCGCCGCAACTTCGGGCCGGGCTCGGAATGGCGTCCGAGTCGGGGGCCCAAGTCGAGGGACGACGTCAAAGGGAAGGAACCCGGATCGCATGATCGCCAACAAGGATGGTGGCGTCGGCCGTCGGGCGGCGACGACGGGCTTTGGGCGGCTGACCCGCGGCCTCGCCGACGAGGTCCAGACGGCCCTTCAGTCGTGCCAGGCCCATCTCCTCGACACCCAGCACGCCGACGGCTACTGGGTGGGCGAGCTCGAAGGGGATACGATCCTCGAATCCGAGTACGTCCTCTTGATGGCCTTCCTCGGGCGCCACCGCGACGAGGTTTGCATCAGGGCCGGCAAGTATCTGGACGGGCACCAGCTCGAATCCGGGGGCTGGGCGATCTATCCCGGCGGCCCGGTCGATCTCAGCGCCTCGGTCAAGGCGTACTTCGCGCTGAAGCTGGTGGGCCTGGACCCCGATCACCCGTCGATGGTCAAGGCCCGCAAGGCGATTTTGGAGGCCGGCGGGGCCCAGGCGTCCAACAGCTTCACCCGGTTCTACCTCGCCCTGCTCGGGCAGATCTCCTACGACGAATGCCCGAGCGTCCCGGTCGAGCTGATGCTCCTGCCGAAGAAGATCGGCGTGAGCCTCTACGACATGTCCTCGTGGACGAGGAAGATGGTCGTCACCCTGGCGATCATCTCGGCGAAGAAGCCGGTCCGCCAGGTGCCCGAGGGGCTGGGCATCCCCGAGCTGTTCCGGGCCGACCTCCCCATGAGGCCCAACCGCTGGAAGAGGCCGGTGGTCTGCTGGTCCAACTTCTTCCTGGGCGTGGACAAGGCCCTGAAGCTGTTCGAGAAGGTCGTGCCCGAGTCCTGGAGGGACCCGAGCGTCCGCCGGGCCCATCGCTGGATCCTCGAGCACCTGGAGAACTCCGACGGCCTCGGCGCGATCTTCCCGCCGATGATCTACACGGTGATCGTCCTGAAGTGCCTGGGCTACGACGACCACTCGCCCCTGATGACCTGGTCGCTGGAGCATCTCGAAGACCTCCTCCTGGAGGAAGACGGGGCGGTCCGGGTCCAGCCGTGCCTGTCCCCGGTCTGGGACACCGCGCTGACGACGATCGCCCTGGCCGATTCGGGCCTGCCGTCGTTCCATCCGGCGATGATGAGGGCGGTCCGATGGCTGCTCTCGAAGGAGGTCCGCCGGCCCGGGGACTGGCAGATCAGCCGGCCGGGGGTCGAGCCGGGCGGCTGGTTCTTCGAGTTCAACAACGAGCTTTTCCCCGATATTGACGACACCGCGATGGTCCTCCTCGCCCTGAAGAGGACCGCCCTGGCCGACGATCCCGAGGTCCTGGCCGCGACCGATCGCGCCGTCAACTGGCTGCTCGCCATGCAGAACCGCGACGGCGGGTTCGCGGCCTTCGACGTGGACATCGACAATCAGGTGCTCACCAAGGTCCCCTTCGCCGACCACAACGCGATGCTCGACCCGAGCTGCGCCGACATCACCGCGAGGGTGATCGAGGCCCTCGGCGGCCTGGGCTTCTCCCGGGAGCATCCGGCGATCTCCCGGGCGATCGACTACCTCTGGACGACCCAGGAACCCGAGGGGTGCTGGTACGGCCGATGGGGCGTCAACTACATTTATGGGACGTGGCAGGTGCTCCTCGGCCTGGAGGCGATCCAGTTCCCGATGGGGCACCCGAGGCTCCAGAAGGCGGCGGACTGGCTCGAATCGGTCCAGCAGGGCGACGGGGGCTGGGGCGAGGGCTGCCAGAGCTACGACGACCCGTCGTTGAAGGGGGTCGGGGTCACCACGGCCTCCCAGACCGCCTGGGCCGTGATGGGGCTGATGGCCGCCGGCCGATCGCGGTCGGACTCGGTCCGCAACGGCATTCGCTACCTCGTCGAGACCCAGAACGCCGACGGCACCTGGGACGAGACCGAGTACACCGGCACCGGCTTCCCCCGGGTCTTCTACCTCCGCTATCACATGTATCGGCTGTACTTCCCCCTGCTCGCCCTGGCGCGGTACAAGTCCGTGGTGGGTCGGTCGGTGCCGGGGACGAACAGCTCGGTCCCGGCCCTGGCGACCCGCGTGCCCGCCCTGCCGTTGTGGCGGGATGTCTGAGCCGCCCGCGATCAGTCTCCTCGGACGCAAGTTCCTTCGGGCCCGACGGATCGGGCCCCGCCCCCTGGACGCTCACCGACCGCGGACCCTCTCGCGGCGCCCTTCCTCTGGAGGAGGATCGATGCGATTCCCTTTGAGCATGACCCTCTCGATCGCCGGCTACGTGGCCAAGAAGAAGGTCACGAGGGCCAAGCGGTTCCCGATGGTCCTGATGCTCGAACCGCTCCACGCCTGCAACCTGACCTGCACCGGCTGCGGCCGGATCCGCGAGTACGAGACGTCCATCAAGCAAAAAATGTCGATCCAGGAATGCCTGGACGCCGTCGATGAGTGCGGGGCGCCGGTCGTCTCGATCTGCGGGGGCGAGCCGATGATCTACCCGGGGATCGGCGAGCTCACGGCCAAGATCCTCGAGCGCAAGAAGAGCGTGATCCTCTGCACCAACGGCATGTTCATCGCGAAGAAGATCGCCGAGTTCAAGCCGTCCAACCGCTTCTTCTTCAACGTCCACCTGGACGGGATGAGGAAGACCCACGACATCGCCGTCGAGCGCGAGGGGGTGTTCGACTCGGCCGTCGAGGGCATCAAGGCCGCGAAGGCCGCCGGGTTCCTCGTCTGCTCGAACACGACCGTCTTCAAGGAGACGGACATGGCCGAGCTCGACGACCTCTTCGCCTTCCTGACGGGCCTGGGCGTCGACGGCTTCATGATCTCCCCCGGCTACAGCTACGCCGCGGTGGACTCCAAGGAGATCTTCATGAGCCGCGAGGACATCCGCGAGAAGTTCCGCGCCGCCGATTCGATGTTCAAGAAGTACAAGTTCAACACCTCGCCCATCTTCCTGGAGTTCCTCCAGGGCAAGCGCGAGATGAGCTGCACCGCCTGGGGCAACCCCACCCGGAACATCAAGGGATGGAAGGGCCCGTGCTACCTGATCACGGACATCCATCACAAGACGTTCGACGACCTCTTGAACAAGACCCCCTGGGACAAGTACGGTCACGGCAAGGACCCCCGGTGCGAGAACTGCATGGTCCACTCCGGGTTCGAAGCCTCCGCCGCCCTCGGCGTCAACGGCAAGCTCGGCGACACCTTGAAGATGATCAAGTGGCAGTTCACGTGAGCGAAGCCACGCCCGATCGGGGAAAGGCTGGAGAAATGGGTTTCAGGTTGCTTCGGAGAAATCCCGGGCATGGAGAGCAAGCGAGTAGGTCCGACTTCAGTCGGGCCTACAAAAAAGTCTTGTTGTGCAGGCCCGACTGAAGTCGGAGCTACTCGATCGACCGCTTCGATCGGGTTTTTCTCCAGAGCAACCTGACACCGATCTCGCCGCCATTTCCCCCGCCCAATGTCCCCAAGGTTCGGCCGGCATGACTCAATCCCGGCCCTTGCCCGTGGCGCCTCCTCCGGTCCCGGCCGACGTGGGACTGGTGGCGGCGCTCTGGATCGAGGTGGGGCCTCTCCTGGCTAAGCTCAAGAACGTCCGCAAGTATGCGAATGGGCGGCAGACGATCGTCGAGGGGCTGCTCGGCGAGAAGATCGTGGCGGCGATCGTCGGCGGCCCGGGGGTGAAGGCGGCGAGGAAGGCCACCGGGCTCCTGCTCGCCGGCCATCGTCCGAAGTGGGTGCTCTCGGCCGGTTTCGGCGGGGCGCTCGACCCGTCGCTGAAGCTCGGCGACCTCGTCTTCCCGACCGAGGTCCTCGACCGGGACGGCCCTCGATACGCGATCGACGTCTCGCTCGGACCCGACCCGTCGGGCCGGACTTCCACCGGACGGCTCGTCACGGTCGCCGAGATCATCCGCACGGCCGCCGAGAAGGCCGCGCTTCGCGAAGCGACGGGCGCCGTGGTGGTGGACATGGAGACGGCCGGAGTCGCGGCGGTCTGCCAGGAACGCAACGTCCGCCTGATGGCCGTGAGGGTCATCAGCGACGAGGCCGGGACCGACCTTCCTCCCGAAGTCCTGGCCATCCTCGGGCGATCGGGCGGCTATCGGGTGGGCGCGGCCCTCGGGGCGATCTGGAACCGGCCGTCCAGCCTGAAGGACTTGCTGGGACTCCGCGATTCGGCCAGGAAAGCCGCCGATCGGCTCGCCTCGGTCTTGCCCGAGGTCATCGCCCGGCTGCCGTGATCGACGCGATCCGATGCTCGCTCGTCAATCCTGGCGAGGTCCGGCCAGCCCCACCAGGAGGTTTTCCAGGATCACCCGAGGCGGGAGCTGCGAGAAGCCCTTGAGGTCCAGATCGGCTTTTAAAAGCATTTCCGGGAGTCGATCGACCCGGCCGGGCCCGAGATGCGCATGTTGCTGGAGCGTCTTCTCGACGGCCCCGGAGAAGATTCCCGCCTCGCGACACGCCTCCCGGCCGTCCTTTCGCAATCGGCGCAAGGTTCCGGCGTGGTAGACCTTGCGCAACGAAAACGTCATCGCCGCCAGGAGGGCGATCGGCGCCTCTCCCGAGGCGATCAGGGCGTCGAGCGAGCGCACGGCCTCCGCGCCCCGACCCAGGGCCGCCGCGTCGAGAATTCCCCAGATTTCCTGGACTCGCCCCGATCCCACCATCTTGGCCACGTCGTCCGACGAGATCCGGTCGCGGGTGCCGACGTAGGTCGCGAGCTTCTCGACCTCCGAAACCAGGAGGCCGACCTCCGGGCCCACGAGGTCCAGCAGCAGGGCCGACGCCTCCGCATCCATCTTCTTGTCGTGCAAGATTTTGGCGAGCGAACCCAGCCATGCGGGCAACTCGCGTTCCTTGGGCGCCGAGCAGTCGATCGCCAGCCCCATTTTTTCCACGATCTTCGCCAGCTTGGTATTGCCCGGCCAGGTCTTGACCATCAAGACCAGCACCCCGGACTTCGCGGGCTTCTCGGCATACGCCTCGAGTTCCTTGCGATGGGCCGTTACGAACGGGTCGGCATTCTCGACGATCGCCACCCGGCATTTTGCCAAAAAAGGTAAGGTGCGGACGTCGTCGAGGACGTCGGCCAGGGAGGCGGAGTCTCCCGGGTAGCGCGAGACCGAGAAGTCGTCGCCCTCCGCACCGATCGCGCCGTGAACGACCGCCGACAGGGCTTCTCGCCGAAGGTAGGCATCGTCGCCGAGCACCGCATACACGGGGCGGCTCGGGCCGGGCGATCGGAGGAAATCGAGGGCAAGCATGGAGTCCGTCCGTGGTACGGGAGCGACGACCCGCGGATCGCGCGGACGAATGCGGATCATATCAATCCATGGCTTCGAGGAGTACCCCGAGTCGCCGGACTCAAATCCCCGCAACGCGAACGGAGCAAGCCCCAGGAGGGCCGGAATCCGTCGCGCTCTTCGGAGGAAGAATCACGAGATTGATGAGGAACTAGAAACCTCGGCAACCGCAGATTTCGCAGCTTGCTCAAGCCGGACTTCCGGCTGTATCCTCTGCAAAATCCCTTGATTTGTGACGGGTCGAGACTCTCTTCATCACAAGCATCAATCCGTTCCTCTCATCTGCGGTCCTCTGCGACATCTGCGGATCGCA
The DNA here is from genome assembly GCA_963737655.1 of uncultured Planctomycetota bacterium. Lineage (GTDB taxonomy): Bacteria > Planctomycetota > Planctomycetia > Isosphaerales > Isosphaeraceae > JAQGHR01. The sequence goes on from CAVTTN010000002.1 coordinate 3,175,147, forward strand.
TCCTTTGTCCCGTGGTTCACCCAAAATACGACCGATCGCGGCGGTCCCACTCGTCGTATTCCAGGAGATCGTAGAGTTCGGCGCGGGTCTGCATCCGATCCACCACCGAAGCCTGAGTTCCCTGGTCGCGGATCGCCCGGAGCGTGTCTTCGGCCGCTTTCATGGCGGTTCGAAAGGCGGAGAGCGGATAAAGCACGCCCCGATACCCCATTTTGCCGAGTGCTTCGAGAGGAATCAGCGGGCCTCGGCCGAACTCGGTCATGTTGGCGATCAGCGGGGCGGAAACAGCCTGGGCGAATTGGGCGAATTCCCCGGCCGATTCGAGGGCTTCGGGGAAGATGGCATCGGCCCCGGCGTCGAGGTAGAGGCGGGCGCGGGCCACGGCGGCCTGGAACCCCTCGACCGATCGGGCATCGGTCCGGGCCACGATCAGGAACTCGGGGTCTCGCCGGGCCGAGACGGCGGCGCGGACCTTGGCGGCCATCGCCTGCGGGTCGATCAGCGTCTTGCCGGAGAGGTGGCCGCACCGCTTGGGCAAGACCTGGTCTTCGAGGTGGAGGCCCGCCGCCCCGGCCGCTTCGATCAGGCGGACCGTCCTCTCGGCGTTGATCGCCTCGCCGAACCCGGTGTCGGCGTCGCAGAGGACCGGCAGCGTGGTGGCCCGGGCGAGGACCGCGGCGGCCTCGGCGAATTCGGAGAGCGTGAGCAGGCCGATATCGGGCAATCCCGCCCAGCCGGCCGACAAAGCCCCGCCCGACAGATAAACGGCCGAGAATCCCAGGCGCTCGGCCATCCGGGCGGTGAGCCGCATTGAAGGCCCCGGGGATGGCGATCGCGCCTTCCGACCATGCCGATCTCAGCCGTCCCCCTGGCGATCTCATCGGAACCCTCGACGATCGACGGGCTGGCGGGCGAAAGCCTCATGGTAGCGAGGAGCGCAAAGTTCATCGAGGGCCCGCCCCGGGCCGGTTTCGATGGATCGCCCCTCGCGGATCATCCGATCATTCATTATCCTGGTCGAATCTCGGCGATCCCTCGTCGTCTTCGGATTGGGATGGCAACATGGGCATTCGCGGTTTCGTCGTGCTGCTGGTGGCGGTCCCCGGTCTCGTGGCCCCGGCGCTGGCGGAGGACACGAAGGGCAAGGGGACGGTCGTCCTCCGGGCGGCCCGATTGATCGACGGCCGGGGCGGCCCGGCGATCTCGCCGGGGGTCGTGGTGGTCACGGACGACAGGATCGTCGCCGTGGGCGATGGCGACGTCCGCATCCCCGAGGGCGCGAAGACCATCGACCTGGGCGATGCCACGTTGCTCCCGGGGTTCATCGATTGCCACACGCATATCATCGGGCGGCAACTGGGCGACCCCGGCAACGAGGCGGCGGGGGTGAAGGATTACGACTCCTACGGGGCCATCCTCGGCGTGGTCAACGCCCAGAAGACCCTGATGGCCGGGTTCACCACGATTCGCAACGTCGGCGCCGGCAATTTCGACGATATGGCCTTGAGGAAGGCCGTCGAGGAGGGCCGCATCCCCGGCCCGAGGATGAGGAACGCCGGCCACGGGATCGGGATCACCGGCGGCCACGCCGACGAGAACGGATTCAAGCCCGGGCTGGCCGACGGCACGTTCAAGACCGGGATCGCCGACGGCCCCGAGCAGTGCCGCGCGGCCGTCCGCTACCAGGTGAAGTACGGCGCCGACGTGATCAAGGCCGTGGCGACCGGCGGAGTCCTGTCCGAGGGGGACGCCGTGGGGGCCACCCAGTACACGTATGAAGAGATGCAAGCCATCGTGAACGAGGCGAGGAAGCTCGAACGCAAGGTCGCGGCCCACGCCCACGGGGCCGAGGGGATCAAGATCGCCACCGAGGCCGGCGTGGCCTCGATCGAGCACGGCTCGTTCCTGGACGACGAAGGGGCCGAGCTCATGGCCAGGCATGGCACCTACCTCGTCCCGACGCTCATGGCCGGCGAGGGCGTGGAGAAGGCCGCGCAAAGCGGCGTCCTGAAAGGGGATCGAGCCGAGAAGGCCCGGGCCGCCGCCAAGGGGATGCGGTCGGCCATCAAACGGGCCGTGGCCCACAAGGTGCCGATCGCCCTGGGGACCGACGCCGGGGTGATCCCCCACGGCACGAACGCACGAGAATTCGTGTTGATGGTCGAATGGGGAGGGATGGCGCCGAAAGACGCGATCCTCGCCGGCACGAGGGACGCCGCCAGGCTCCTGGGCTGGGATGATCGCATCGGCACTCTCGAACCGAAGAAGCTCGCCGACGTGGTGGCCGTCGCGGGCGATCCCCTGGCCGACATCCACGCGATGGAAAGGCCCGTCTTCGTCATGAAAAATGGAGTGATCTACAAAAAGTAGGGTGCATGAAATGCACCATCTTCGATTCGGTCTCGCCTCTTGCGAGATCGAGCCGCGAGTGGTTCGCGCACCCGACCGGAGACTTCGTCCTTGAATCTCGCCGTCGAATCCCCCGCCCTCCTGCCCGAGCCCCCGCCGATCGTCCGCGAGCCGTTCGCGATCGGCGGCGTCCCGATCCCCTCGCGGTTCTTCCTCGCCCCGCTGGCCGGGTATACGAGCCTCGCCTATCGTTTGGCGGTCCGCGAGAACGGCGGTCTCGGGCTGGCGACGACCGACCTCGTGAACGCCCGAGCGATCCTCGAGAACCGGCCGAGGTCGGCCGAGCTTTCCCAGACTTGCCCCGAAGATAGGCCGGTCGCGATCCAGATCTATGGCGTGGACCACGCCGAGATGAGCGAGGCCGCCCGGAGGATGGTGGATCGCGGGGCCACGATCATCGACATCAACATGGGCTGCCCGGTCCGCAAGGTCGTGAAGACGGGCGGCGGCTCGGCCCTGATGTGCGATTCGAACTCGGCCACGAGGCTGGTCGAGGCCATCGTGGGCGCGGTCGACGTGCCGGTGACGGTCAAGATGAGGCTGGGCTGGGACGACGAGACGCTCTCCGCCCCCGAGCTGGCCCGGAGGTTCGAATCGGTGGGCGCGGCGGCGGTGATCCTCCACGGCCGGACCCGGGCCCAGGGGTTCCGCGGCGGAGTGAACCGCGACGGGATCCGCGAGACGGTGGAGGCCGTCGAGAGGATGCCGATCGTCGGCAACGGCGACGTCCGGACGATCGCCGACGCCGCGGCGATGCTCCGCGAGACGGGCTGTTCGGCGGTCTCCATCGGCCGGGGGTCCCTGGCCAACCCGTTCCTGTTCCGGCAACTGGAACACTGGGGCCGGACGGGCCATCCGGGGCCGGAGCCGACGTTCTCGGAGCGAGTGGACGTGATGGCCCGGCACTTCCGCCGGCTGGTGGAACATCGAGGCGAGCGGACGGCGTGCCTGGAGTTCCGCAAGCTGATCAAGTGGTACAACTACGCGATCCGGCCGCCCAAGGCGCTGTACCACCGCCTGATCAACCTGGGCGGCGCGGCCCTGTTTGAAGAGGTCGTGAAGGCGATCCGGGATTCGGGGCCGACGTCGCGCCTGCCCGGGCATTTCGAGCCGAGGGTTCCCGTCCCCGGCGGACCGATTGACAAGTGGTGATCGGTCCACCGGGCCCGGAGTCAACCCGCGATCAGCCGACGATCGTGTTGACGACCTCGGCCAGCTCGCGCCCGGCGTCGGTCAGGTAGTAGAAGTTGTGCTTGCCGGAGCGTCGGGGCTCGATCAGGCGGCCGTGGCGGAGCAGGGCGAGGTGGTGGCTCACGGCCGGCTGGCTCTGAGTGCCGAGGTCCTGGCAGAGCTCGGAGACGTTCCTCTCCTTCTCGGTCAGGAGCATGAGGACCTGGAGCCGGGTGGGGTCGGAGACCTGCTTGAGCAGGTCGGCGGCCTGGCGGATCTGCGAGGACGGGCGCTGGGCCGAGGCGGTCTTCGACGTCTTGGTCTTCGGAGAAGCGGCCATGACAGGACCTCGAACGAGTTGTTGGGGACGGACCGATGGGTCGGGCGGAAGCGTGCGACTCAGACTTGGGATTCACGCTCTCATAGGATGATATACATTCCAAATCCGAACGTCAAGCCTGAAACAGACTGAATGCAAGGCGAAATCACGCCTTCTTGAATGTGAACGAATGTTCGCGATGTGACGATCGTCGGGGTCATGTGGGCGCGGCGCCGCGGCGTCACGACGGGCCGGGGCCGGCGTAGGGAGTGGTGAGCGGATCGGCCCGTCGAGGGGCGACGCCCGGCAGCCCGGAAGCGCCATCCAGAGAAGAGATTGGGGGCGGAGATGCTCGTCCTGACCAGGAAGATCGGGGAGAAGATCCACATCGGCGACCATGTGGTGGTCACGGTCGTGAGGATCCAGAACGACAAGGTCCGGATCGGGATCGACGCGCCGCCGGAGGTCGTCGTCCACCGCGAGGAGGTCCACGAGCGGGCCCTCCGGGCCCGGCGGCCGGGCGACCTCCCCGCGGCCTCCGCCGCCGAGGAGTGACCCCCGAGACTCCCTCCACGAACCGGAGGCGCACTCCTTCCCTTCCTCCCGACATATTCGAGAGCGTTGGCCATCGCCCCGGGCGCGCGCCCCTTCGCGCCGGCCGGGAGATCTGATAGGCTCAGCCTCCTCCGCGACGACCCCCGCCGGGCCCCGACCCGGCGCGGGGCGTTCGCGCGTCGAGTCGCCGTCAAGGGGTCGAGGATGATCATCGTCTTGAAGCCCAATCCTTCCGCCGAGCAGGTCCGCCACGTCGTCGAGCGGATCGAGGAGCTCGGGCTGGTTCCCCACCTCAGCCAGGGCGTCTCCCGGACGATCATCGGCGTGATCGGCGACGAGGAGAAGCTCCAGGCCGAGCCCCTCCAGGCGATCGAGGGCGTGGAGTCCGTCGTCCCGATCCTCAAGCCGTTCAAGCTGGCCAGCCGCGAGTTCCACCGCGAGGAATCGGTCTTCGACGTCAAGGGCGTGAAGGTCGGCGGCGGCCACCTGATGATGATCGCCGGCCCCTGCGCGATCGAGTCCGAGGAGCGCCTGGTCGAGATCGCCGAGGTCGTCAAGGACGCCGGGGCGAACGTCCTCCGGGGCGGCGCCTACAAGCCTCGGACCAGTCCCTATAGCTTCCAGGGACTCGGCGAGGACGGCCTCAAGATCCTCCGGGCCGCCGGGGAGCGGTTCGACATGCCGGTGGTCACCGAGGTCATGGACCCCCGCCAGGTCGAGACCGTCGAGAAGTATGCCGACCTGATCCAGATCGGCGCCCGGAACATGCAGAATTTCGACCTCCTGAAGGAAGTCGGCCGGACCCGCACCCCGGTCCTCCTCAAGCGGGGGATGAGCGCGACGGTCAAGGACCTTCTGATGAGTGCCGAGTATGTCCTGGCCCAGGGGAACATGCGGGTGATCCTCTGCGAGAGGGGCGTCCGCTCGTTCGAGGACTCGACCCGGAACATGATGGACCTCTCGGCCGTCCCGAACGTGAAGGGTCAGAGCCACCTGCCGATCATCGTGGACCCGAGCCACGCGACGGGCCGCCCGGACCTGATCCCGCCCATGGCCCGGGCCGGGCTGGCCGCGGGGGCCGACGGGGTCCACGTCGAGGTCCACACCTGCCCGGAGAAGGCCCTCTCCGACGGCCCCCAGGCCCTCCTGCCGGCGGCCTACGCCCGGCTGATGGACGAGCTTCGGGCCCTGGCGGAGCTCATGGGCAAGACGATCGACGTCCGCGAAGGGGTCCCCGCCTGACATGCGCCCTCTCTTCATCGCCGGCAACTGGAAGATGAACCCGCCGACCCTGGAGGCCGCCTCGGCCCTGGCCGAGGAGGTCAAGAAGGGCGTCGGCGCCGAGGTCTCGCCCCGGGTCGCGATCTGCCCGCCCTCGGTGTTCCTCCATGCCCTGGATCGCATCCTCGCCGGTTCTCCCATCGGCCTCGGCGCCCAGAACATGCACGGCAAGCCCGACGGCGCGTATACCGGCGAGCTCTGCGGCCCGATGCTCGTCGATGCCGGATGCACTCATGTCATCCTAGGACACTCCGAGAGACGCCACGGGATGGGCGAGACCGACGCCCAGGTCAACGGCAAGCTGACGGCCGCGCTGAAGGTCGGCCTGATCCCGATCGTCTGCATCGGCGAGACCCTGGAGGAGCGCGAGGCCGACCGGACCGAAGCGGTCGTGGCGGCCCAGCTCGAAGGCTCCCTGACGGGCCTGGCCGCCGAGCAGATGGCCGGGGTGGTCCTGGCGTATGAGCCGGTCTGGGCGATCGGCACGGGCCGGGTGGCCTCTCCCGAGCAGGCCCAGGCCGTCCATGCCTTCATCCGGGGCCGCCTGGAGTCGATGTTCGACCAGGCGACGGCGGGGCGGGTCGTTGTCCAGTACGGGGGGAGCGTCAAGGCGGACAACGCCCGGGACCTCCTGGCCTGCCCGGACATCGACGGCGCCCTAGTCGGCGGGGCCAGCCTCAAGGCCGCCGAGTTCCTCGGCATCATCGCCGCCGGCCGGGCCGTCGCCGCCCATCCCTGATCCCGACCCGACCCCTCCCGATCCGAACCCTTCGCTTTCGCGAGATCGCGCCCCTAGTCCCGAGGAATCCGGCCGTGGTGAATTTCCTGATCGGCTTGGCGAACGTCTTGATGGTCATCACCTCGCTGTTCCTGATCGGCCTGGTCCTGATCCAGAGGGGCAAGGGCGGAGGGCTCGCCGGGGCGTTCGGCGGGGCCGGCGGCTCCAGCGCCTTCGGCACCAAGGCCGGCGACGTCTTCACCCGGATCACCATCTTCACCGCCGGATTCTGGTTCCTCCTGGCCCTGTTCCTGGTCTATGCGAGCAATTCGAAGTCGAAATCGGCCTTCGACCGCGAGATCGAGCAAAAAGGCTCGCGAGACGCCGGCGCCGGGGCCGGTTTGGATCCGGACAAGGACAAGCCGCCCCTCGCCACCGACAAGGACAAGGCCCCGGCCGGCGAGCCGGCCGTCGAGCCCGCGCGACCGCCGATCGACGGCGTGCCGAAGAAGACGACCGACGGCCCGGTCGTCCCCCTGAACCCGGCCGACGCCGGGGCGAAGGCGAGCTCGAACCCGCCTCCGGCCCCTCCGGGCACCCCGCCCACGACGCCCAAGCCCTGATCGATCGGGCGGCCTTCGCGGCCCGCCCGGTTGGTTCCCCAGCCCCTCGTCGAGGCGGCGGCCCCTTCGGAGAGGCCCCGCCTCGGCCCCGTTCGCTCCGTTGGCGAGGTCCGAGTGCTCCTGAGCATGACTGGATTCGGTGAGGCCCGCTCCGTCGACGACCGCCTGACGGTCATCGCCGAACTCCGCGCCGTGAATAATCGTCACCTGAAGCTCAACGCGCGGATCAGCGACCCGTTCTCCGCCCTGGAGCCGGACTTCGAGAGGCTGATCCGCGAGACGATCCGCCGGGGGACGATCCAGTTCTCGCTCCGGGTCGAGAGGCCCCGCCGGGCCGAGGATTACCGGCTGAACCTCGTGGCGCTGTCGAGCTATCGGGACCAGGTCGTCTCGATGCTCGGCCCGGGATCGCCTCCGCCGGACCTCGCGGCCCTGCTCGGCCTGCCGGGGGTCGTCGAGGGCCGGAACCATCAGGCCGACGACCCCCGCGAGGAGTGGCCGAAGCTCGCCCAGGTCGTCGGCGAGGCCGTCGAGAAGCTCCAGGCCAGCCGGGCCGAGGAAGGCCGCGCGATGGCCTCCGAGCTGCTCTCCCTGGCTCGCCTGTTCGCCGGACAGCTCGACCACGTGGCCCGCCGGGGGCCGGAGATCGTCTCGGCCTATCAGTCCCGCCTGATCGAGAGGGTCCAGGCCCTGGTCAAGGACCGCGTGACGATCGAGCCCAAGGACCTGATCCGCGAGGTCGCCATCCTCGCCGAGAGGGCGGACATCGCCGAGGAGATCGTCCGCCTCCGGGCCCATCTCCAGCAGTTCGAGGCCGTGATCGCCGAGCCCGAGAGCGCCGGCCGGAAGCTGGAATTCGTGGTCCAGGAGATGGGCCGGGAGACCAACACCATCGGCTCCAAGGCCAACGATGTTGAGATCAGCCGGTCGGTCGTCGAGATGAAGGGGCTGCTGGAGAAGATCCGCGAGCTGATCCTGAATATCGAATGAATCGGTCGGATCGAACGTCCGACCGAAGGAGGGCATCCGCCTGATGTGGGTGGCCGGCTGGGGGGAATTGCCCGGGCATCTGGTGATCGTCTCGGGCCCGTCGGGGTCCGGGAAGAGTACGCTGGTACGCCGGGTCCTCCGGAGGCCGGACGTCCGGGCGAAGCTCTCGGTCTCGGCCACCACCCGCGCCCCCCGGCCGGGCGAGGTCCCCGGCGAGCACTATGACTTCCTGGATCGGGACGAGTTCCAGGGCCGGGTCGAGCGAAACGCCTTCCTGGAATGGGCGGAGTTCTCCGGGAACCTCTACGGGACGCCCGCCGAGCCGGTCCTCGAATCGCTCCGCGAGGGATTCGGCGTGATCCTGGAGATCGAGGTCCAGGGCGCCATGCAGGTCCGCGAAAAGGCGCCGTCGGCACTGTTCGTGTTCATCGACGTCCCCCGGTTCTGGGAGCTGGAGAAGAGGCTGCGGGCCCGGGGCACGGAGGATGACGCGACGATCCACCGCCGGCTCGTCCGGGGGCGGGCCGAACGCGACGAAGCCCATCGCTACGACGTGACAATCATCAATGACGACCTGGAGAGCGCGGTCGATCGTCTCGCCGCCCTCCTGGTGGAACACGGTTGCGGAGGTCCCCTCGCCGATGCTCGATGAACTGAAGGAAGAAGAGATCGTCAACAAGGTCGGAGGCCGGTTCAAGCTCTCGACCCTGATCCAGAAACGGATGATCGCGCTGAATCAGGGCGCACGTCCACTCGTGGACATGCGATCGCCGGACAAGATGGCGATCGTGATCCAGGAGATCATGCAGAACAAGATCTACCTGGACCTCTCGGGCAATCTCCAGTCGATGGCGGAGACCGAGGCGGACGAGCCCGAGACGGTCGATCTGACGCAACCCTCAGAGTAGGCGGAACCTCTCCCCGACCCCCCGAATCCCCCGGGGATCGCCGAAGCGGGCCCGGCGCCGAGGACGATCCCAGGGAGGGTCGCGCTCGTCGGGGGCCCCTCGCCCCTCGACGGCTCGCGCGCCCGAGGGGGAGCGATGTCGGACCGTCCTCGATTGCGAAGCCACGGCCTGGCCCTGGCCCTGCTCTTCGGCGTTGCGTTCCTGGCGCTCAGCCTGGTCGGCTACGACCCGGCCGACCCGCCCGGATCGGCGGTCGAGCCTCCGCGCTCCCCGCCGAGCAACCCGTGCGGGCCGGTCGGGGCGATCCTGGCGCATCTTTTGTTCTCCACGGTCGGCTGGGGGGCGTTCCTGCTCCTCTACGGGCTGGCGGTGGTGGTCGGCCTGGCCTTCCGTCGCAAGAGCTTCCCCGAGAAGGGCCAGAGGCTCGCCGGGATCGCGATGGTCACGTTCGTCCTGGCGTCGGCCCTCGCCCGGTTCGCGCCGGGCCTGCGGCCGTGCCCCCCGGTGGGGCCCGGGGGCTACGTCGGCGCGTTCGCCGTGGCGTTCCTCGGCGGCCAGTTCGGGCCGGTCGGGACGATCCTGATCCTCTCGGCCCTGGCCCTGGTCGGCGGCGCCCTCTGTTCGGATGTCCTGATCGTCTGGCCCATGCGAGAACTCGCCAGGCTGGCCAGGAGGCCGCACCCCGCCACCTCGCCCGCCCTCTCCGAGATGCCCGAACCGGCCCCAGGCCCGATCTTCGCGATGATCGAGCCGCCGGCGCCGACTCCCCGGCTCGAAGGCCCGACCGGCCGCCCCTCGCTGCTCCGAAGCGTCGAGGGCCCGCCCCCGGTCACGGTCCACGGCGGATCGACGACCCTGGCGACCCGGGGGAACGCGTCGGCATCACCTCGGCCGGTCTCGCCCGGGGGGTTCCAGATCCCGCCGATGGACCTCCTCGAACCCCCCCCGCCGTTCCCGATCCAGGAGCATGAGGCCAAGATCCAGGCCCGCGCCATGCTCCTGGAAAAGACCCTCCTGGAACACGGCTGCCAGGTCCGCGTGGTCCAGATCGATACCGGGCCGGTCATCACCCAGTTCGAGATCGAGCTGGAGGCCGGCTTGCGCGTCTCGAAGGTCGCCGGCCTCTCCAATGACCTGGCCATCGCCCTGGCCGTGCCGAGCGTCCGCATCGTCGCGCCGATCCCGGGCAAGACGACGGTGGGGATCGAGGTGCCGAACGAGAGGCGGGGGATGGTCAAGCTCGGCGATGTCCTGAACGGCGTGGGCCCCCGGCTCGAACGGCTGAGAATCCCCCTCTTCCTGGGCAAGGACGTGAAGGGCCAGCCCCTGGCGTTCGACCTGGCCGACATGCCCCACCTCCTGATCGCCGGCCGGACCGGCACGGGCAAATCGGTCTGCCTGAACGCGATGATCCTCTCCATCCTCATGACCAAGAGGCCCGACGAGGTCAAGCTGCTGTTGATCGACCCCAAGATGGTCGAGCTCTCGCAGTTCAAGCGAATCCCCCACCTGATGCACCCGGTCGTCACCGACATGAAGAAGGCCGAAAGCCTCCTCGCCTGGGCCTGCGACAAGATGGACGAACGGTACGGCTACCTCCAGAGGGCCGGGGTCCGCAACATCCAGGCCTATAACGCGCTCGGCCCCGAGGAGATCTTCAACCGGATGAGGCCCGAATCCGACGAGGAACGCGGCCGAATCCCCGACTTCATGCCGTACATCGTGATCATCGCCGACGAGATGGCGGACCTCATGATGACGGCGGCCAAGGAGGTCGAGTCGCACATCGTCCGGCTCGCCCAGAAGGCCCGGGCGGCCGGGATCCACCTGATCCTGGCCACCCAGAGGCCGACCGTCGACGTCATCACCGGCCTGATCAAGGGGAACATGCCGGCCCGGATCGCCTTCCAGGTCACCAGCCGGAACGATTCGCGGGTCGTCCTGGACGAGATGGGGGCCGACAAGCTCCTGGGCAACGGCGACATGCTGTTCCTCGTCCCGGGGACGTCCCACATCGTCCGCGCCCAGGGCACGTATGTTTCCGATGCCGAGGTCAACCGCGTCTGCGGCTACCTGGAGCAATATCCGGTCGAGTTCAGCAAGGAGCTGATCGGCCTGCCCGCCGGAGGGGCCGCCGGCAAGGACCGAGGCGCCGCCCTGAAGGAACGCGACGAGATGTACGAGCCGGCCATCGAGATCATCATCCGCGAAGGCCGAGGGTCCACGTCCTTGCTCCAAAGGGCCCTGGGGATCGGCTACGGCCGGGCCGCCCGCCTGATCGACTTCATGGCCGAAGACGGGATCGTCGGCGAATACAAGAGCGGGTCGGCCCGCGAGGTCCTCTATTCCTGGGAAGAATGGGAGGCCATCAAGAACGGCGGGGAACCCCCGGCCGAATCGGCGGCGTGAGGCGGGGGAGATCGATTCGCCGATGGCCGAGGAGCCATGCGGTCGGGGAAGACCGACGGCTTCCGGCAAGCGCAGAGGATGCGGGCGACCCGGGGAGTCCTCAAACCTCGTAATATTTGTCGCGTTCCGCGAGGAAAAACCCGGCTCCGGTCTCGTGCCCTTCCAGGAGGTACGATTCCAGGAATTCGAGGGGCGCAATCTTCTGCCCGAGCCTCCTTCTCCCGGCGTTCGCGAAAGGGGTCGGTCGAGTCCGTCCCGGATTCGAGGAGGCCGCGGTAGTTCGTCAGGAGCCCTCGGACCGTCTCCAGTCCCTCGATCGCCGGGAACCAGCGGTCGTCCAGCGGACCGTCCGGGCCCTTGTAGATCAAGAAATGGCCGAGCGGGACCAACGCCAGGAACTGGCAGGCCGAATCGTAGACGTGGCTGAGGTCGAGGAGCTCGCCGGAGAGGGGGATCGTGTCGGAGCCCCGGCAAGGCCGGTCGAACCGCAGAAACCAGCGTTCTTCTCGCATGGCGCTTCTTTCTCGGAGGGGGAATTCGGAGGCGCATGGCCGGTCTCCCTCTCGGATTCACGCGGCGGATGCCCTGGCCGAGGGAGCTTCGGTTTGAGTCGCCATGATCCCGGGAAGTTTCCCTAAAAGACGCGTTCAAAGAGTGAAATCCAGGTCCCCGGCGAGGAGCCTTCCGCCGGATTTCGTGATCCGGTGGACCTGGGCGAAGCCGATTTCGATCCGGTCGAGGTCGGCCGGCGACAGCCCGTCGATCAGGGTCGTCATGAGGACCTTGATGACCACCCCGTGGGCGACGACCACGATCGATCGCCCCTCCTCCCGATCGACGATCGCTTGAAACGCCGGGACGACGCGATCTCGGACGTCGGCGAACGATTCGCCTCCGGGATGGGTGGCGTCGAGGTCCCCGGCGATCCATCGGGACCGGGAGTCTTCCCAGACGTGCCGGGACTCGGCCCAGGTCGTCCCGCTGAGCGGCCCCATCTTGCGTTCGTGGAGCGGCTCGACCACCTTGGCGGCCAAGCCGGTCGCCTCGGCGATGGCCTGGGCGGTCTCTCGGGCGCGTCTCATCCCCGAACAATAGAGGGCGTCGGGTCGTTCGGGCGCCAGGAGCGCGGCGACGGCCCGGGCCTGCTCGAACCCGCGAGGGCCGAGGCCGATGTCCGACTCGAAGCCGTGGAACAACTCGGGGGCGGCGGTCTCGGCGTGTCGCAACAGGGCGATTTTCGTCGTCATGAATCGGTCGCCCGGGCGTTTTGGGTGAGGTACGGGGTTGCCGAACTCCCGAGGGTTCGCCCATGATGGACGGTCGGCGAGGCCCCGGGTCGGGCCCGTCTTCCCCCCTCTCCGTTCGCCGGCCGAACCGCCGTTTTGGCCGCCCGAGGCCGCTCCACCATGAAGACCGAGTCGGGCTCGAAGTACCGGACGATCCTCCTCTTCGGCATGCCCGGCAGCGGCAAGGGGACGCAGGGCACGGTCCTCGGCCAGCTCCCGGACCTCGTCCACGTCTCCTGCGGCGACATCTTCCGAAAGCTCCCGAAGTGGGGCGAGCTGGGCCGGGAGGTCGTCCGCTACACCTCCTCCGGCCTGCTCGTCCCCGATGACCTCACGGTCCGCATCTGGAGGAGGCACGTCCAGATCCTGGAGCTCCAGGAGCTGCTCCTCCCCGAGCAGCATACCCTGATCCTCGACGGCCTGCCACGCAACTACGACCAGGCCCAGCAGCTCGACGACATGCTCAACGTCGTCCAGATCTTCCACCTGAACATCTCCGACACCGACAAGGCCAGCGAACGGCTCAAGGCCCGGGCCCTGCGGGAGAACCGCCTCGACGACATCAACGAGGAAGTCATCCGCAAGCGCCTGCAAATCTACTACGAAGAGACCTTCCAGACGCTGAGCTTCTACGACCCATCCATCGTCTACGAGGTGGACGCCTCGCAATCGCCGCTGGACGTCCTGCGGACGATCGTCGATCGGCTCTCCGAGGTGAACCGGAGCCGGACGAGGCCCAGGCCCTCGGCGATCTCCGAGACGGCGGGCTAGGGACGCCCCATGTTCGGGCCCGGAGAGCCGTGGGACGTTGGACCGGTCGCCGTGCCGTTGCTGGCGCTGGTCAACGGCCCCTGGACCGTCCCCGACCTCCGTCTTGCCGCGGTGATGAACGGCTGGAAGGTCTCCGAGCACCGATCTTATCCGTGTCTGAGGTTCGAGATGGGCGGCCCTCTCGGGCTGACCTCGCCCCGGCCGTCGGCGTCGCCAGCCATCGAGTTGCGGCAGGCCACGTATGGCCACTTGTTACTCTATTATCACTGCGAGGAGAACGACCTTCGGGATGAGGAGTTCGGCGACTTCGGCAAGGTCGATTTCGATCATGCTTTTGAGGTCTACCGGGACCGACTTTCCAAGGATTTGGGACGGCCCACGGTCGAGGGGCTCCATGATTTCCGTTGGTGGCCCAATTCGCGTTATCATCACGGGATCTGGCGCGGCGAGCCGGGTCTGTTGATCCTCCAGCAAGGAGAAACGGACCTGCATCGTTGCAGTGGCTTCGACCTGAGCGTAATCCTCGACCGTCCGGGACCGGGCCCTTCGTCGCCGAGGGCGCCAGTTCTTGTGTTGGGACGTGGCGGATCGCTCGTTCGGTGGGATGAGGCGCGGGCCGAGCCGTGAACGGCTTTAGCGAGAAGGCCCCGCGTCCTTCTTGGACGGGTCCTCGGGTCGGGTCGCCGCGGGAGCCTGGCCGGCTTGCGGCGGCATCTTCCTCTTCCTCACGTTCAAGAAGAGATTCGAGCCGACCGGGGACTCGAACTTCGTCGGACGATCGGTGTCGTGCGGTCCGTAGCAGGATGTCCAGAGGTCCCCTTCGATCCGGTAGATGCCCTTGTGGTACTTCCCGGCAAACTTGCCGGTCTCGATCCTCGCGTCGAATTCGGCCGGCGATTTCGACGGGTCGAAGGTGATGGTCCACCGCGTCACGACCTTCCCGTCTTTTTCGGTCCTCATCGAGTCTCCCTCCACGATGGTCAGGACCTTCGACGCCCCCTCACCGGAGTTCCCGAGGGCCCCATCGAACTCGCTGGTGACCCCCAGCCACTCCCCCTGGGGCGTCGTGGCGTCGTCCGCGATCGGCTCGGTGCTGGGAGGTTTTTCCAGGGAGCGGCGGACCGCTTCGACCTCCCGGCGGAGGTCGCTGAGGTCCTGGCGGCGCCCCTGCTGATCCCGGATGATCCAGTTCGCCAGTTGGAGGTTTTGCCTCTCGATTCGCTCGTTCGTCGCCTCGAGCCTGGCGATCTTCCGATCCTGTTCGATCCGCATCCGAGCCTGGATCACCACCATGAGGCCCAGGGCGATCATGGCGATGGCGAGCATGGCGGTTCGGAGACTGAAGCGTCGCACGCTCGGCCTGCCCGGTCCCGGATTCATGGGATGCCTCCTCGCCTTCCGTCGCCCGCCGTGTCCTGGGTTTCGTTCGTCGGACCGTCGTCCCGGCAGGGGCGGCAACTCGGATGGCTCGATTGGCCATCGAGCCTCCTCCGGACGGCCGCCCGAGTCAACTCTCCCGTGCCGGCCCTCGGTCATGGGAGCCGGCGAAAAGTCCGGCCGGGCCGTGCGGGGCGTGGAAGGTTGTTCACGGGCCTTGCGACGGCCCGACGGTTCGGTATGGTGTTAGGGTCGCGCCCCGCGAGGCCGGCGTCCTCTCTCCGCGCCGATTGGCCGATCCCCTTCCCCGTGCTCTCTTTCGAGGACGTCGCGGCATGTCGGTTTCACCCCCGATCGAAGCCCCCGAGGCCGCCCCGGCCCATGAACCGTTCGTGCCCGATGCGGCGCGGATTCCCGAGCTGACCGTCTCGGCCCTGCTCCTGGGCGCCGCCCTCGGCGTGGTCTTCGGGGCGTCGTCGCTGTACCTCTCGCTGAAGGTCGGGATGACGGTCTCGGCCTCGATCCCGGTGGCCGTCCTGTCGATCGCCCTTTTTCGCGCGTTCGGCAAGGGCAAGGGTCGAGTCCTCGAAAACAACATCGTCCAGACCGCCGGGTCGGCCGGCGAGTCGATCGCCTTCGGCGTGGGCGTGACGATGCCGGCCCTGATGATCCTGGGCTATGACCTCGAACAGCCGATCCTGCAGATCGCCGGGATCTCGATCACCCGCGTGATGCTCGTCGCCTGCCTCGGCGGGCTGCTGGGGATCTTCATGATGATCCCGCTGCGACGGGCGTTCATCGTCAAGCAGCACGGGACGCTCGTCTACCCCGAAGGCACGGCCTGCGCCAAGGTGCTCGTGGCCGGCGAGGCGGGCGGGGCCGGCGCGAAGCCGATCCTCTTCGGCCTCGGGCTGGGCTTCGTCTATCAGATCTGCATGCAAGGTTTAAAGCTCTGGAAGGAATACCCGGCCTACGCCTTCCGCAGCTTCAAGGGGGCGTTCGTCACGAACGAGGCCACGCCGACCTTGCTCGGCGTCGGCTACATCATCGGTTTTCGGATCGCCTCGATCATGGTGGCCGGAGGGCTGCTCGCCTCGTTCGTCCTCACGCCGATCTTCGCCATGTCGCCCGAATTCGGGCCCATCACCGGCACGACCAATGCCGAGATTCTGAAAAACACCCAGGACCTCTGGGCGCGATCCGCAACAAATACGTGCTGTACATCGGCGCCGGGGCCGTGGCCACCGGCGGCCTGATCAGCCTGGTCCAGTCCCTGCCCACGATCTGGCAGGGGATCGTCGGCAGCGTCCGCTCGATCGGCGGGAAGACGGCCGGCGGCAAGGGGCGCTCGGGCCGCACCGATCGCGATTTGCCGCTGTGGCTCGTGTTGCTCGGCGTGGCCGGCTTGATCGGCGCGATCGCCGGGACGAACCTGATCCCGACCACGATGGAAGGCCGGATCGTCGGCGCATCGCTGATCGTCCTCCTCGGATTCCTGTTCGTGACCGTCTCCTCGAGGCTGACCGGCGAGATCGGCTCCTCATCGAACCCGATTTCGGGGATGACCGTCGCCACGCTCCTTCTGACGTGCCTCGTCTTCTTCCTCCAGGGCTGGATCGGCCCCGAATACCGGCTCGCGGCGCTGTCGATCGCGGGGATCGTCTGCGTGGCCTCCTCCAACGGGGGGACGACCTCTCAGGACCTCAAAACGGGCTACCTCGTCGGCGCCACTCCGGCCAAGCAGCAGATCGCCATCCTCGTCGGGGCGCTCACCTCGGCCATCGTGATCGGCTTCGTCCTCCTGAAGTTGAACGACGCCAGCACCGTCTACACCAGCAAGGCCGAGAACCTGCCGAAGATCTCCGCCGATGTCTCGAAGCTCACCGAGACCCAATCTCACGACGGCAAGACGTACAAGGTCTGGCGGGTCACGTCGCCGATCGAGGGCGACAACAAGGCCACGCTCGCCCTCCCCGGCAAGTATCTCGTCGATCCCGAGAGCGGCAAGCCCGCCTGGCTGATCGACCCCGGCATCAATGGCCGGATCAAGACCCTGGACGACGGCAAGACCGAAGTGCCCAAGTATGATGCCCCGAAAGCCTCGCTGATGGCCCTGATCATCGACGGGATCATGGCCGGCAAGCTGCCGTGGGGCCTGGTGACGATCGGCGCCTTCATCGCGATCGTCTTGCACCTCAGCGGCGCCCGGCCCTGGCGTTCTCGGTGGGCGTGTACCTGCCGCTCTCGACGTCGATGCCGATCTTCCTCGGCGGCCTGGTGCGAGGGCTGGTGGACCGGGCCCGCAAGACCAGCGCCGAGGATTCGGACTCCAGCCCGGCCGTCCTGCTCTCCAGCGGCTATATCGCGGGCGGGACGATCGCCGGCACGCTGATCGCCTTCCTCTCGTTCCGGATGGACTGGCTGGCGAAGCTGGACGTCTCGAAGTACCTGCCCGGTCGTTACACGGACTCGCAATGGCCCGCCGTCGCGGCGTTCTCTGTCCTGGTCCTCCTGCTCCTCCTGGTCGGCATGGGCGCCCTGTTCCGGGACCGCGAACCCCGCTCGGCCGTGGAGGACGGGATGACCGTCCGCGAGGACGAAATCTGACGACCGGCTCGCCAACCGTTCGAACTTCCGCCCCGGAGCCTTTTCCATGAGACGCCTGATCCCGATGGCGGCCCTCGCCGCCCTGTTCGCCCCGAGCCTCGGAGGGACCGTGCTCGCCGACGAAGGCATGTGGGTCTTCAACAACCTGCCGCTCAGGACCCTGAGGGAAAAATACGACTTCGAGCCCACCAAGGCCTGGACCGACCACCTCCGGCTCTCGTCCGTGAGGTTCAACTCGGGAGGCTCGGGCTCGTTCGTCTCGCCGAACGGCCTGGTGATGACCAACCACCACGTCGGCGCCGACACCCTCCAGAAAATCAGCTCGAAGGACAAGGACTACTACCGGGACGGCTTCACCGCCGGGACCAACGCCGAGGAAGTCCGCGCCCGGACCTGGAACTCAACGTCCTGATCGCGATCGAGGACGTGACCGACCGGGTCAACGCCGAGATCAAGCCCGGGATGGACGATGCCGCGGTGTCGCTGGCCCGACGCAAGGCAACGGCCGCGATCGAGTCCGAGAGCAAGGCGAAGACCGGCCTGCGCTCCGACGTGGTCACGCTCTACCAGGGCGGCCAGTATCATCTTTACACCTACAAGACGTATACCGACGTCCGTCTCGTCTTCGCCCCCGAGTTCGACATCGCCTTCTTCGGCGGCGATCCCGACAACTTCGAATATCCCCGATACGACCTGGACGTCTGCTTCTTCCGGGCCTACGAGGACGGCAAGCCGGCGAAAGTGGAACACTTCCTCAAGTGGTCGCCCCACGGATCGAAGGACGGCGAGCTCATCTTCGTCTCCGGCCATCCGGGTCGCACGAACCGCCTGAACACGGCCGCCCACCTCGAATACCTCCGGGACGTGGGATACCCGCTCCAGCTCGAATTCCTGTTCGACAAGGAGGCGTTCCTCCAGGAATACGGCCAGAGAGGCCCCGAGCAGTTCCGCCAGTCGAAGGAGGACCTCTTCGGCGTCCAGAACAGCCGGAAGGCCCGGATCGGCGGCCTCGGCGGCCTGAAGGACGAGCCGTTCATGACCTCCAAGGCCGAGGCCGAGAAGGCCCTCCGAGGCCGGATTCAGTCCGAGGCCGCCCGCCACGAGAAGTACGGGACGGCCTGGGATCGCATCGCAACCGCCGAGAAGACCGCCGCGAAGATCCTCAAGCCCTACAACTTCGTCGAGCGTGGCCTCGCCTTCGATTCCACCCTCTTCCAGGTCGCCCGGGCGCTCGTCCGCCTGGCCGAGGAGGACGCGAAGCCGAACGGCGAACGGCTTCGCGAATACCGCGACTCCGCCCGCCCCTCGTTCGAGCTCGCCCTCTATTCCGACGCGCCGATCTACTCCGAGTACGAGAAGGCCAAGCTCGCCCACTCGCTCGCGTTCTGGAAGAAGACCAGCCCGGATGACCCGATGGTCGAGCGCGTCCTCCGGGGCCGATCCCCGGACGAGGTGGCCAAGGCGCTTGTGGATGGGAGCAAGCTCGCCGACGTCGAGCTGAGGAAGAAGCTGGCCAAGGGCGGCTCCGCCGCGATCTCCGCGAGCGACGACCCGATGATCAAGCTCGCCCTGGCCATCGACGCCGACGCCCGGGCCGTCCGCAAGGTCCGCGAGGAGGAGGTCGAAGGGGTCGAGGCCTCGCAATACGCCCTGATCGCCCGGGCGATCTTCGAGGACCAGGGGGACCGAGTCTATCCCGACGCCACCTTCAGCCTCCGACTCGCCTTCGGCACCGTCAAGGGCTACACCATCGATGGCAAGACGATCCCGCCGTATACCACGATCGCCGGCGCCTTCGAGCACGAGAAGGCCCACGGCGCGAAGCCGCCGTATCAGCTCCCAACGAGCTGGCACGAGGCGAAGAAGGACGGCCGCCTCAAGCTCGACACCCCGATGAACTTCGTCTCCACGGCCGACATCATCGGCGGCAACTCGGGAAGTCCGGTCGTGAACCGCGACAACGAGGTCGTCGGGCTGATCTTCGACGGCAACATCCAGTCGCTCGTCCTCGATTTCGGCTACGAGGACCGCCTCGCCCGGGCCGTCTCCGTCGATTCCCGCGCGATCGTCGAGGCCCTCCGCGACGTCTACCGCGCCTCGGACCTCGTTAAGGAATTGACGGGCAACTAACGGCCGAGTTGAAGACCCCAGCGACAGTGGGGAAACGAGTAGGTCCGACTTCGGTCGGGCCGACTCGTATCTCGGATCAGCCCGCGCAAGATCGTCTTCATCGCCGACGCCACCGCCGGGAACTTCAGCGAGGCATGATGGAACCGCCGGGCCACGGCGATCGAGGAGGGCCCGAGCCCCTCGAATCTGCGGAGGGAATCCGTCGCCTCGTCCAACCTCCGACGCTCCTCCTCGAGCGCGAACTCCGTCCACGCCAGCCGGTTTTCCGCCTCGCGAAGCGCATCGCGGAGCCGGTCGCGATCCCAGCGGAGGTCGGCGATGTCGCGCGCATGCTCGTAATAGATGTAGTCATCCAGGCAGTTCGCGGGCGTCGCCAGCCTGGGCCGGAGCGCCTCGTCCTCCCGGCGGACGTAGTAGCGATTGAGCCCGTCGAAGGTCGCGAACAGGTAGTCGGCCGCGAGCAACGTCGGCTCCCAGCCGGTCCCCCCGGTCGATTCGATGACCAGGACCCGGGGCCGCCACCTCGCGAAGTCGCCCCCTCGAATGACGGCATCTTCATGAGACTCGACGTCGATCTTGAGGAAGTCGATCTCGCCGGGGACGTACCGCTCGCAGAGCGTGGCCAGCGGGAGGACCGGCACGCTCGCCTCGACGACGGGGAACCCGTCGCGACGGAGGCCGGCGGCGAACTCGGGGCAGAACGTGGACATCCCCAGCGACGTCGTCGCCTCGAAGAACGCGAGCCGGCCCTCGTGGTCGGACACGCCGACGTTCAGGTTCACGTCCCGGGGCCTCGCCTCGATCAGCTCGCCGAACACCGGAGGGGCTCGGTTCGACGTTCACACCCGTCCACCCGCGATCATAAAAGTGCCGGGTCACGGAATGATGCGTCGGATGATTCGCGCCGATGTCCACGTAGAAGCCGCGATGCCCCTCGGGGAACAGGCGGTCGAGAAGGACGTCCTCGGCGTTCTGGGCGAAGGAGATCATCCGGGGCATCGGGCCGCCCTCCTGGCGGTTGGGGTCGGTTCGGGTCAGGCCGTCCAGGCCCAGGAATTCCGCGAGTACCAGGAGGCGGAGATCGCCCGCCACTTCCGTTCGGCCAATACGTCCCAGTCGAACACGGCCTGGAGCCGCCTCCGGTCGCCCACGGCCTCGGCGATCGAGGCACGATTCCGCTCCAGGGCGTCTTCGATCACGTGGCACGTCGCCCACACGTCATCGCCGGGGCAAAAG
Source organism: uncultured Planctomycetota bacterium (assembly GCA_963737655.1). Taxonomy (GTDB): domain Bacteria; phylum Planctomycetota; class Planctomycetia; order Isosphaerales; family Isosphaeraceae; genus JAQGHR01. The sequence goes on from CAVTTN010000002.1 coordinate 3,195,936, forward strand.
TGAGCACCTGCAAAGGGGCCGAACAGGCTCCTCGTGGCCTCCAGCTCGGTCAGGAAGACCGGCGTCCCGCACGCCAGCGCCTCGAGGATCGGGATGCCGAACGCCTCGAAGTCCGACAGAAGGACCAGGCCGAAGCTCTCGGCATAGGTCCGCCGCAGCTCCTCTTCCGACACGTATCCGCGAAGCTCGACCGACGATCGCAACGCCTCGGGCACGAGATCCAGAGCAGAATCGCTCCGATTGCCGATCACTACGAGCCTCAGGCTCGGCCAGCCCCGCTTGAGGATCGTCATCGCCGCGACGACCCGGTCGAACCGCTTCCTCGGCTCGGCCAGGTCGCCCACGAACACCAGCTGTTGCTTGCGGACCGCCGGCCCGGGTCGGAACGACCGAAAATCACAGCCCAGGGGCAGATACGTCCCGATATTGCGATCCGGCGCCCGTTTGTGGACCTCGCGCCGCTCCCACGTCGAGTCGCACAGGACGAGGTCGGCCCGGCGAATCACCCGGCGATGGACGTCCTCGGTGAACTCGGCCTGCCCCGGACCCATCGGCACGGTCCAGCTCGGCTGGTCGTGAGGAGTGTAGATCAACGTGGTTGAGTCCGCGAGATTTGCGAGCAGATCCTGATGGGTGGCCGCGTTCGCCCAGCAGACGCATTCGACGGCGTCCCAGCGATCCTCCCGGAGCAAATCGGCCAGGTCGCGGTTGCCATTGTCCAGAGCTTCGGGCCTCTGGAAACCCCGGCCGACGTGCAACGTGCATCCGTGGTCACGGGCGAATTCGGCGGCGAGGGCCAGGTTCTTGGGGTTCGCGTCGTCGATCGCGAATTCGTAATCGGCGCGGTCGAGCAGGCGTTCGGAGAGTTCGAACAGGGCCCGGCCGATCCCCGAATATAATTGATTCGACGAGGAAATCACGCTCAAGACGCGCATCCGGCGGCTCATGGCGGCCCTCCCGTCCCGGTTCATGACGCCTCGGCGAGGCGGTCGGCCTCGAACTCGGGGAACGGCAGGGACGGCTGATCGCCCGGGCCGCGAGCGGCCTCGTCGCGGGCGGTCAACGCCTCCACGCGGTCTTCCAGGGCCGCGAGCCGACGGGCCATGGCCACATAGTCCCATCCGAACGCGATCGTGGCCTGCAATTGATCGTTCGTGCGATCGATTCGCGTGTGCAAGTCCTTGATGGAGGATTCCGCGGCGTCGTGCCGCAAGCCGTGGGCCGCGAGGATCTCCGCGTTGCGGACGAAGATCGGCCGGAGGACCCGGCGGAACGCCCTCCGGACGACCGTGAGGACGCGCTTCGGCCCGGTCGGACTCGGCCCCAGGTCGTTGTAGAACGCATAATCGGTCACTTCGCGGCCTCCGTTGCTCTCGGCCCGTCCGAACTCGATCCTCGCCCGCGGACTCAGGCCGCCACGCATTCCTGGATGATCACCTTGGAGAGCCGTTCGGCCAGCAGGGCGAGCCGGTACGCCTCGTCGGCCGACCCCGCGCCCGAGCGGTCGGCCTTTGCCGCTTCACCCAGGGCCCGCTCGATCCGCGGGGCGATCGCGTCGAGGTGAAAGTCGCGGCGGACGACGGCGGCGGCTCGTCGGCCGATCGGCGCGGCGTCGATCGTGCCATCGAGGACCGAGGCGAACACCCGGGCGAACGCTTCGGGCGTCCGGGGGGCCTTCAGGGCGTGGACGCCGTGGACGAGCCATTCGGCGATCCCGCAGATCGGCGTCATCACCGGCACGCACCCCCTCGCCGCCGCCTCCAGGGGGGCGAAGCCGAACGGCTCCCGCTCTCGCGTCGGGAATGCGAAGAGGTCGGCATTCGCGAAGATGTCCGAAAGCTCGGATTGGGTCCGCGGGCCCCGCAGCCTGACCCGATCGGAGACCCCGAGGGACTGGATCAGGTGGGGGACGTATCCATCGGTCACACGGCCATACAAATCGATCTCGAAATCCTCATGCCCGAGGTCGCGGAGCCTGGCCGCCGCCTGGACGAGCAGGTCCATCCCCTTGTCGATCTGGCGGTCGATCTGACCGGCCGCCGAGACGATCCTCAGCCGGCCGGCCTCGAGGTAGGACGACCGGGCGGGGCCGATGGTGCCGTGGACCCAGTTCGAGACGGTCTCGACCTGCCCCCTCAGCGACAGTCCCCCGGCCGCGATCTCGTCGGCCAGTTGCTGGCTGCACGCGAGGTAATGGCCGCGAAGCTGCCGGCTGACCTCGCTCGCGAAGGTCGGGACGAGCCGCCCGGCGGACCGGCAGAGCATCAGGGGGACGTCGTCCATCAGGTGCCAGACCCAGGGGATTCGCAGATGATGAAGCGTCGCCATCAGCCCGAGTCCGCCCACGCCCACCAGCATCCACACATAAACGACGTCGGGGCGAAACGCCTCGATCTCCGCCAGCAAGGCGTGCACGTTGAACGCGCTCACCCGGAGCGACTCGCCCTGCTCCAGATGCACGGTCACCGGCGCGCTGTTCACGAAAAGATAATGACTCCAGGATTCGACCAGGCGCAGCGATCGAGAAACGTGAGGCTCCGAAGGCGCGGGGACTCGCGGGGCCGAGGTCAGGACGCGGGCCTCGTGGCCCCTCGTCCGCAGGGCCTCGACGGCCTGGCGGCAGCCGAGTTCGTAGCCGCCGATGACGTCGGGCGGGTAGAGGTTGGTCAGGACGAGGACCCTCACGCGGCCACCCCCTCGGCCTGGTTCCACAGCGATTCATAAATCGAAAGCATCTTCGCGCCCGCCACGGTCAGGTCGAATTCGGCCTCGACGACTCCCCTCGCCCGCCGGCCCATCGCCTCGACGAGCCTCGCGTCGGTGGCGAGCCGGACGAGCCTATCCGTCAGTTGCGGGAGGTCGTCATAGACGAATCCGGTCTCCCCGTCGCGGATGAATTCCGGCATGGCGCCAACCCGGGAGGCGATCGCCGGGGTTCCGCAGGCCATGGCCTCGAGGAGGGTGAAGCCCATCAGCTCGGGGGCCTCGTGCGAGTGGCCGTCGCAGTCGAGATAGACCGAGCCCAGGACGTTCGCCCAGGCGTTCGCATAGAGCGAGCGGATCGTGTCGTCGTCGGCATCCGTGACGAACTCCACGCGCTTGCCTTCGGCCATCCTCCGCAATCGGAGGAAGAAATCCGGGTGGTAGGGGCGTCCGCAGACGGTCAGGGGCAGGTCGGGTGGGAGGGCGGCGATCAGCCGGTCGATCCCCTTGTGGGGCAACAGCCGGCCGACGAACAGGATGCGATCGCGGGCCGGGCGGGGGCTCGGAGGGCGGAAATGGGTGGCGTCCACGCCCCCCTTGACGACCTCGATCGGCCGACTCGTCCGGTAGAGCGAGGCGCCGAAGTCGGAGTAGGCGACGATGCGGTCGGCCAGCTCCAGGTGGCCGATCTCCTTGCCCAGGGGGCTGGTGGCGCCTCCGTGGTCGGTCATGCAGACGGGCTTCCTCTGCTGCTTCGCGACGAGGAGGCCGACCTCGGAGCATCGGGTATACGCTTGATGGATGTGGACGAGATCATACTCGGAGATGACCCCGGGGAGGTCCCAGGAGAGGACGTCCAGCGGGTTCCCGGGCCGGCTCGCGGCGGCCATCACGCGGAGGGCCACGCCGCCGGGCAACTCGAGCGATCGCGCCCGGTCGCCGAACGAGAGCAGGTCGACGCGGCATCGGCCGTCCGAGGCGAGCTGGACCCCTCGCGCCAGGTTCAGCGGGTAGCGCTCGCCGCCGCCGAGGCAGGAGGATTCATCGAAGTAGAGCGGGGTGAGGTAGGCGACGGCTCGCGAGGGCATGGGGTCGTGATCCTGTTCCAGCGACGACGACGGCCGGCCGGTCGGGTCCGGCGGCCGGGCGGGCGGGGCGCGATCACGAGGGAGCGGTTTCGAAGGGTTCGCCGGGGGCGTTCTAGCAGAACTCGCCGAGGCGGTCAACGCGACTTCGGATCGGCGGCCTCCGCCCGGTCCGCGTCGATCGAGGGGACGGTCGGCACGGGCTGCCCCGCCTGGAGGAAGACCCGGCAGAGCAGGATCAGCTGGTCCCCTTCCTTCATCGCGCCGGCCTCGGCGCCGATGGGGTTGATGAGCATGTCATCGCCGCGTTGGTAGCCGATGAGGATCGCCGAGCGCTTGTCGGTCCGGTGGCGGAGGAACATGCTGGAGACCTCGACGAAGTCCCGGCCGACCAGCGCCTGGGGCATCGGGAGGTAGAACATCTCGTTGGCGTCGCGGCCGACGGTGAGCAATTCCTGATAAATTCGCGTGAGTCCGTGATAGAGCGCCGATCGCGCGAGGAGCCGCAGGGCCAGGTCGTCCGAGGAGATGATCTCGTCGGCTCCCGCCTTGGCCAGGTGGTGGCGGTTGGCCGGGTTGCGGCACTCGACGGCCACGCTCACGTTCTCATTCTTGATCACATTCTTGATCGAGATGCAGGTCAGGATGGTCTTGCCGTCGGCGTGCTCGCCCTGGCGGTCGTCGGCCAGGACGACGACGGTGTGGGCCTTGGCCACCCTCGCGCGGCGGAGGACGACCTCGTTGGCCGGGTCCCCCTTGACGATGTAGACGTCGTGGAAGGCGGCCTCGTCCTGCTTGTCGGGCAGGTCCACCTGCTCGGGGTCGTCGTGGATGATCACGACCGGGCGCTTGTCCTGGATGATCTTGCTGTGGACTTCCTGGATCCATTCGAGGGCCGGGAGCCCAGTTGCACAGGACCAGATGGTTTTCCATCTCGAAATGAGTCACCTCGCGCCTCCGGAGCCGGTTCTCGACGAAGATCGATGCGATGCTGCCGGTGAAGACGGCCACCAGGCAGACGCCCACCACGAGGACCATGATCGCGGCGACCCGCCCGGGGAACGTCTTCGGCGAATCGTTCATGCCGTTGAAGAGGACGAGCCAGACGTTCCAGAACGCCTCGCCCCAGGAGTTGAACGCCGGGTTGTCGCGACCCTCGGCATAGTGGATCGTCGTGGCGCCGAGGACCCAGGCGATCAGGAGGGTCCAGAGGATGCGGAAGAACTGGTTGCGCCTCAGGAGGCGGAAGATGTCGGGCCAGGACAGGGCCGGGCCCGGCTCCTCAGGGCCCGGACGAACCGGGTGGATCGGGGCGGATTGATCTGGGTCATGGGGTGGCCGCGGCCCCTCGGCCCTTCGTCCCGGCCGACTCGCGGCCGGGCGCCACGATCAGGCGGATCGGCGCCGAGGAGTGCTCGGTCCCCGAGGGCTCGCACGTCGCCACGGCGAAGATCGGCCGTTCTCCCGGCTCGGCCCAGGGGTCGGCGCCCAGGGTGATCGTCCGTTCGACCTCCTTCTCGGTCACGAGCACCCCGTTCAGCCCGATATTCAGCACCTTCACCCCCCGGGGCAGGTTGCGGACCTCGATCGGCACCCGACCCGAGAACGCCGGGCCTCGCTCCACCGAGAGGGTCAGCTCGACCGTCTCCCCCGGCCGGATCGTGACCGATCGGGCCTGGGCCGAGACCTTCAGGTTGGCGTTCTCGATCACCGAGAGGAACCCCGCATTCTCCCCGCCGGGATCGGTCACGTGAACCACGACCCGATCGGCGATCCTGGACCGCCCGGTCACCTTCCAGCCCGGCGGCGAAACGCCCGGGGCGGCCGGATCGGCCCGGAGGCCGAGGAAGGTGAAGTAGGATTCGGACTCGATGACCGACGGCTCGGCCGAGACGCCCGGCGGCAGGCCCTCGGCCGAGACCTCGATCGGACCTTCATGGCCGTCGAACCGCCGGGCCTCCACCAGGACCGGGAGCGTCCCGCCTCGGGGGACGTTCGGATCGGGCGAGGCCACGGTCAGGGAGAAGTCGGGCTGAGGCTCGCGGACCACCAGATGGTAGCCGAATCCCGGCCCGCCCAGGCCCCGGACGTCCTCGACCCGGATCCGGTAATCGCCGTCGGCCGGGGGATCGAAGATCATCGAGCAATCCTTGCCCAGGCCCGGCCCGCCGTCGTCGTTCCGGTAGAAGAGGGTGACCGGGGGCGTCCCCCCGGGCGGGAAGGTCGAGCCCGGCGGGTGGATCTCGACCTTGTCGATCCGTTGATTCATCGGATGATGTTCGGGTGTGGTCCCGAGGAAGCCGATCCGCTCGCCCGCGCCCGATCGGGGGCGGCCCGTGCCCCAGAACACGGCGTCGTCGTCGGGGTTGCGGGGGAGCTCGTCGATCCTCAGCAGCTCCCGGCCGATCAGGACGAAATCCCCTTCGCGAAAGCCATTCCACTGGGTCAGGCGGATGGTCCGCGACGCCGAGGGATGGTCGCGAAATGCCACGTTCGTCTCTTCGACGGGCCGCAAGACGGCTCGGGGGACGCGCCGGCCCGAGGCGTCGAGCACCTCCAGGGCCGGGTCGATCGGCGAGCCCAGACGGCGGCCGAAGACCTCGATCACCCGTTTTTGGCCTTTTCTCGCGTGAAACGTGAAAAGGTCCGCATCGCCGGCCCGGTCGATGCGTCCCGAGGCCCCTCCCGGCGCGTCGAGCGGTGTGGCCGTCTTCGGGTCGTCGTTCGGCTCGGCCTCGACGGCCTGCTTCCCCTCGGCGAGGACGACCGCCAGCGACGAGGGGCCGACATCGGACGAGGCGAGGTCGAGGATCGGCCGGACCTCGGGCCGATCCCGTCCGGTCGCCGCGACGGCCAGGCGAGAGGTGCCCAGGTTCACCCCGATCAGCGCAACTTCTTCGCCCGCTAGAGGTTCGAACCCGAGGGGGAAGACCGCTTCGACCCTCGGAACCGCCCCCGCCCGGATCCGATAGAAGAGGGCCCCGGAGCCTCCGAGGTCGGCGTCCTCGACCCTCAGGGCGTAGCGGCCATCCTCGGGGATGCGGACCTTGAGCACGGGGTCCGGGGACAGGTCGGAATGGCCGGCGACGGCCAGGACCGCCCCGCTTTCCGACACCACCGCGATCGAGCCGGTCAGCGTCGAACCCAGCCGACGGGCCGTGACCTCGAAGACCAGGTCGGCCCCTCGTTTCGCATCAAATCGGAACCAATCGACATCGCCCGGACGGTCGATCGTGCCGAGGAGGGTCGCGGGGAGGGCGACCGACGTCGCTTTCTGAAAATCATCGTTGGGCTCGGCCTCCGCCTGCTCCGGTTCCCTCGAAATCGCGAACGGCTGGGAGGCCGGGGTGCCCAGAGGAGTGCGGACCGTGATTCGACGAATCCCGGGACGCGCTTCCGGGCCGATCTTCAGGTCGATTTCGAGGGAATTGGGGTCGGGCTTCGGCGTCGGGACGATCTTGGCGGAGGCATCGGCCCCGTCGAGGACCACGGCATCGGCCCGACCCACGCCGTTGCCCGAAAGCCGGACGCGGACCGTGCTGCCGATGATCCCGCCTCGGGGATTTGGGGGATTCAGGGTCGCGTTTGAGGTCAACCGAGGCGGTTCGGCGGGCTTCGCGTCGGGGGGCGCTTTCAGGGTCCGGAGCAGCTTCCCGGAGGCCAGGTCCAGGAGGTCGAGCGAGCCGTCGGCGCGGCCCACGGCGATTTTCGCGCCATCGGGGGCGATCGCCAGGGCCATGGACCAGTCCGAACCAGTTTGAAGCAAAGAGGATGGAGCAAGCGAGGCGAGGTCCCACCGCTTGACGGCGCGATCCTCGCCCCCCGAGATGAGCGTCTTGCCGTCGGGCGAGACGGCGAGGCGGACGATGGGGGCGTCGTGGGCGAAGGCCGACCGGACGAGCCGGCCCGAAGTCCCCACGAGGAGCCAACTTCGGATCGACCGATCGACACCTCCGGCCAGGACCAGCCCCTCCGGGCCGAAGGCCACCGCGGAGACCTCGGCGGTCGAGTCGCCCAGGCTGGCCGTTTTCTGCCCGGCGGCCACGTCCCAGACCTTGACCGTCCGGTCGGCCGACGCCGAGGCGACCGATCGGCCGTCGGGCGAGAAGGCGACGGCCAGGACGGCGTCGGTATGCTCCTTCAAGGCCCGGAGCTCGCGGCCGGTCGTGGCGTCCCAGAGTTTGGCGAGCCGGTCGTAACTCCCGGTGACGATAGTTTTTCCGTCAGGAGACAGGGCCGCGCCAAGGATCGAGTCCGAATGCCCCCGGACCTCGTATTTCCTCGCCTTCGAGGCGACGTCCCAGGCCGACAGGCTGCCGAACTGGCCGGGACGGCCCCCCCCGGCGTAAATCGTGAGCCCATCGGGAGAAAAGAACACGGCGTTCATCGATCCCGAATTCCCTTCGAGGGACGTCGGCGGGGCATCCGAGCCGATCGCAAACAACCAGATTCGCGGGCCGGAGGCCGCCGCGAGCGTCGAGCCGTCTCGGGAGAAGGCGACCGCCGCGATCGGGTCGGTCGAGCGGACCTTGGGAGCGAGCTCGGGAAGACCGGCGAGAGGATCGACGAGCGAGGTGAGAGGCGAGTCGGCCTCGGAGGGGCCGTCAAACTTCGCGCCTTCCCGGACCCATCGCGAAAGCACGGCGATTTCGGCGCCACGAAGGGGCGGAAGTTCCAATGGCATCCGGGGTTCGGCGTCGAGCGCGACCGACTCGATCAGGCCGCTCGACTCGGGGTCGCCCGGGACGAGGATCGCCGATCCCCGGCCTTTCCCGCCCTTTTTCAATCGGGCGAACGTCGAGAGGTCGAGCCCGCCCCGGGCTTTGGTGGCGTTATGGCAGGCGAGGCACCGTTTCGCCAAAATCGGCGCAACTTCGGCCCGGAAACTGACCGGGTCGGCCGGTGCCGGCTGGGAGGTCACGACGATGAAGGCGAGAAACAGGGTCATTCCGGGCCATTCCTGGTGATTGCGTGCATGGTTGGCGGCCTCGGGCCGCCCTCGGTCTGGTGCATTTCATGCACCCTACAGGTTGAAGAGGAATTCCTTGCTGGTCAGGACGGCCCAGAACAGATCCTCGACGGCGTGGCGGCGAGCGGCCGGGTCCTTGTCCGCCGAGGCGGCTTCGGCCAGGATTGCCGAGAGCTGTTCCCGTTCTTTTGGCGTGGGAAAGCGAGCCAGGGCGGACAAAAACAACGTTTCGACCACGTCCGCATCGGCCTTTCCCGAACTCGCCAGAATCGCCGCCGCGCCCTGGTCGTCGCGGATCTTGGCGTTCAGCGTCTCGCCATTGGCCAAATTAAGCGCTTGACTGACCGAGGGTTCGGCCGAGCGTTCGCAAGAGCAGGTATTGGCCCGCTCGGGACGGCCGAACGAGTCGAGGAAGGCGTTCGCCACCTGGGCGTCGGGCAACTGAAGACTTTTCCAGCCCTTGGGATATCCGGTGAAATCGGAGGGGCGGTGGGTGACCTGGGAAAATGCGTCGAGGAGGACTTCGGCGGGGAGCCGGCGGACGAGGTAATGGCTGAGGAACTTGCCGTCTCCCTCGTTTCCGGGGACCGGCTCGCTGGACCTCTCGTAACAGGCGGACGTCATGATCCGGCGGGCCAGCCGTTTGACGCTCCGGCCGTCCTGGCGGAAGTCCTCGACGAGGCGGGCGAGGAGGTCCGGATCGCTGGGCGGGTTGGTGGCGCGGAGGTCGTCCTCGGGTTCGATCAGCCCTCGGCCAAAGAAGTTGCGCCAGACCCGGTTGACGATCGCCCGGTCGAAATAGGGGTTTTCAGGAGCCGCCAGCCAGTCCGCGAACGCCTCGCGGCGGTCGTTGCGATCTTCGATCGCAAGGGCCAGGCCATCCAGGGGTTGCGGAGCCATGGGCCGACCCTTGCGAGGGTGGAGGACCTCGCCCTCGGCCGTCGGCGAGACGACCACGTCCCCCTTCTCGGGGCCGTCCTTCAGGGAGACCCGGGCGAACAGGTTGGCCATGCCGTAATACTGGTCTTGCGTCCACTTTTCCATCGGATGATTATGGCAGCGGGCGCAGGTCAGGGACATGCCGAGGAACGCCATCGAGGCGTTTTCGGTGAGGTCGATCGGGTCGCGATGGAGCACGAAGTAATTGGCGGCGCCGTTTTCGAGGGTGGAACCCCGGGCGGTGACGATCCGCCGCGCAAGTTGGTCCCAGGGCAGGTCTTCGGCCACGGCCTGGCGGATCGCCCGGTGGAATGCCCACATGGCCGGGGCGGCGAGCTTCTTGGAGGAGACGAGGAAGAGGTCCGACCACTTGTAGGCCCAGTAATCGACGAACTCGGGCGAGGCGAGCAGGCGATCGACGAGCTTCGCGCGCTTGTTCGGGTCGGGGTCGGCGAGGAACGCGCGGACGGCCTCGGCCGAGGGCAGGGTCCCGGTGGCGTCGAGCGAGGCCCGGCGGAGGAACTGGGCGTCCGTGGAGGGGGGCGAGGGGGGAATTCCGAGCGATTCGAGCTTCCGCAAATTGAGGTCATCGATCGGGTTGTGGCGAGCGGCCCGGGCGTAAATCGACGGATCGGCGGGTGTCGCGGTGGGGACCGTCACGGTCAGACGATCGACGAGGCTGGCGAACCAGACGGTCACGGCCGCCTCGCCTCGACCCTCGACCTTCACCCGGCCGGAATCGTCCACCCGGGCGACCGTGTCGTCGGTGCTGCCGAACTTGGCCCAGCGGGTCACGTCGGCCGATCGGCCGTCGGCGTAAACCGCCATCACCACAACACGTTGCGAATCGCCCGGCGAGAGCCGGACGGCCCGGGGGAGGGCCTCGACGCGGACCAGCTTCGGCTCGTCGTCCCGGGGACGGGGAGTCCCCCAGGCGATCCAGTCGGCGAGGATTCGGTAGTCGGGCGAGTCCTCGGTGAACCGGATGCCTCCCCCGTGCTCCAGGCTGCCGCTGGGCTTGAGCAAAAGCAAACTTTCGGAGGGTTTGGTGCGGTTGATCCGTCGGCCGAGGGCCTGGCGGGTCATGGCGTCGTGGTCGATTTCGGGGGCGTAACCGCGAAGGGAGAGGCGGAAGCCGTTCTTGCCGGCCGCCGCCCCGTGGCAGGCCCCCATGTTGCAGCCGGCGCGGGTCAGGACGGGCAGGACGTCGAGCTGGAAGCTGGGAGGGGCCTCGCGGGCCGAGTTCCTCACGACGATCCGGGCCGAGACGGCCCGATCTCCAACCCGAGCCGTGAGGACCGCCGAGCCGTCCCCTTTGGGTGCGACCCGGCCGAGCGAATCCACCTCCGCGACCTCGGGGCGGTCGATCGAGAAGGCAGCCTTCGGGGTCAGGTCGGCGGTGAAGACGCCTTGCCGGACCTCCTCGGCCACGAAGGTTTGCGACGATCGGGGGCCGTCAAGGACTGCCGAGGGGGGCAGGATCGCCAGCTCCTGGGCGTGGGCCTGGGCGATCAGGGCCCAGGAGGCCGCGAGCAGGAGGGGACGCGTCATTCGAGGCCTCAAGGCAGGAATTTGGGAAGGTCAGGAAGGAGGGACGGTTCGCGGCCGATCAGAGGAGCTCTCGGATCGGCTCGACCCCGTGATCGACGATGCGGATCGGGCGGTTCTGGGGGCCGGGCAGTTCGGTATCGAGCGAGATCCCGAGGCCGTGGAAGACGGTGGCGGCGATCTCGGCCGTGGTGACCGGGCGGTCTTTGGGGGCGAATCCGATCTCGTCGGAGGCGCCAACGACCGTACCGCCTCGGATCGGCCCGCCGGCGAGGAGCGAGGTCCAGCAGCCGGGGTGATGGTCGCGGCCTCCGGCCGGGTTGATCTTGGGGGTCCGGCCGAACTCGCCGAAGGCCAGGACCATGGTGTTGCCGAGCCTCCCGGAGCGGGAAAGGTCCTCGATCAGGGCCGAATAGGCGTTGTCGAAGTTCGGTCCCACCTCGGACTTGTAGCAATCGATGGGGCTGAACGGGCTGGAGCCGTGGATGTCCCAGGTGATCTCGTTGAAGACGGTTTCGAACATGTTCACGGTCACGAACCGAACGCCCCGCTCGACCAATCGGCGGGCGAGGAGGCAGGACTGGCCGAAGCGGGTCCGTCCGTAGCGGTCGCGGACGGCGTCGGGCTCGCTCTTGAGGTCGAACGCCTCCCGGGCGGCCGGGCTGGACATCAGCTTGTAGGCTTGCTGGAAATTCGCGTCCATCAGCCGGGCGTCGGCGGAGCTTTCGAAGGCGCGGACCGAGCCGTCCACGGCGTCCCGAAGGCGTCTCCGCCGGTCCTCTCGGACGGCCGAGATGTAGCCCGGGGGGCGGAGGTCGGGGACCTGGAAATCCCGGGCGGACGGGTCGGCGTTGAGGACGAACGGATCGAAAGTCTTGCCGAGATATCCGGCGGTCTGGCCGTGGGGCATGGCCCCTCCGGTGTTGCCGATGGGCCGGGGCATCAGGACGTGGGGCGGCGCATCCCCTTTCGCCCCTTTAACTTTCGCCAGGACGCAGCCCATGTGCGGGTGCTCGATCCCGCCGGTGAAGAGGCGGCCGGTCTGCATCATCTGGTGGCCGGTGTCATGAACGGCCGTGGCGGTGTGGTAGCAGGACCGGACCAGGGCGACCTTGTCCATCAGCCCGGCCAGGCGGGGGAAGACCTCGGAGACCTGGACGCCCGGGACCTTCGTGGCGATCGGCCGGAACGGCCCCCGGACCTCGCTGGGGGCGTCGGGCTTCATGTCCCAGGTGTCGAGCTGGGACGGCCCTCCGACGAGGAACAGGAGGATGCAGTTCACGTCGCGGTCGGCGGCGTGTCCGTCGGCCCTGGCCTGCTCCAGCTGGGAGAGGCCGAGGCCGAGCATCCCGAGGGAGCCGGCGTGGAGGAAATCGCGGCGAGAGAGGCCGTCGCAGAAGCGGGCGGGCCGGCGGGCGTCGAGGCGGATCATGGGGCGATGTCCCCGGGGAGGGCGGGGCGAGCCGGTCGGGAAGATCGGCGGGCCGACCCGCCACTGTAATCCGGCGGAGGGGGCAGGTCAAATCCGTAGCGGTCGAGATCCTCGCCGTTTCTTCCTTCACGGAGAGTCGCTCGAAAGTGTTCTGGGCGGCACGAGTTCCGCCTTCGGGCACGTGGGCCGTCCCCGACCGGTCCCGTCCTCGGAACCCGTGCCGCCGGAAATCCTTGCGGCCGGGGGTCTTCGGGGCCGGAAACCGGCTTTGGTGGAGATCCCGGCGGCCGGCGTTCTCGAAATCTGAAAAAAAATGCGAGATTGCGTCTCCCTCGGCACGACCGGCCGTCGTATAGTGGGAGATTACCACGCCCGAGCGAATGACCTCAGCCGGGGTCGATCCGTGCGCCTCGCCCAGTCCCGTCCGAACCTGATGCCGCTCCTCCTGGCCTGGGTGCTGGCCGGGCCGTGGTCGCTCGTGGTGGCGTCGGCGGCGACGGACGTGGGGCCGATCCGGCCGGAGCCGACGGCCCATCGAACCGGGCATGCGGGCAAGTCGCGTCCGGTCGATTCCTCGGCGCTGAAGGCCCTGGTCACGGGGGACGACGCAGACGACGGGGACGATCGCGACCCGGACCGCCCCCTGATCGTGGCGAGCCTCGGGCCCGAGCCGTTCGGTCCGGTCTGGCAACTGGATTCGCGGCTGGTGTGCCCGCGCTTCTTGCCGGTCCCTCCGCGGGATCGGCTGCTCGTTTCCTGGCGATTGCGGCTCTAGAGGCCGGGCCGGCGGGTTCCCCCGCCCCGTCGGTTCCGGCCCAAGCCGCGCGATGACGCCGGCCCCCCATCCCACCCCGTTTCGATCGCACGAGGCCCGAGCTCCGGCCCCTCGCGGATCGACCGATCTCCCATCCACGGCTCTCCTTCGGGGTCCGAGACACATGGTTCGCGCCATCATCACCTGGAGCCTGCACAACCGGCTCATCGTGCTCCTGGGGGTCGCGGCGTTGATCGCGGTCGGGGTCCATTCGGCCCTGAACCTCAACGTCGAGGCGTATCCCGACCCGACCCCTCCGCTGGTCGAGGTCATCACGCAGAATCCCGGCGCCACTCCCGAGGAGATGGAGAGGCTCGTCGGCATCCCCCTGGAAACGGCCCTGAACGGGATGCCGGGCCTGGAAGACCTCCGCAGCACCTCGGTCGCCGGCCTGAACGACATCAAATGCCAGTTCGCGTATGGGACGGATTATGCCTCGGCCCGCCAGGAGGTCATCAACCGGATCGGCTCGGTGGCCAACCTGCCCCCGGGCGTGGTCCCGGGCCTCTCCCCCTGGAGCCCCACCGGCGAGATCGTCCGCTACGTCCTGGACGGCCCCGGCTACACGACCAACGACATCAAGGCCGTCCAGGACTGGGTGTTGAACCGGGCGCTGAAGCAGGTCCCCGGCGTGATCGACGTGACCGGCTACGGGGGGACGATCAAGCAGTACCAGGTGCTCCTGGACGCGGAGAAGTTGAGGCAGTTCGGCGTGACGATGGACCAGGTCGAGGACGCGATCAAGAACTCCAACGCCAACATCGGCGGCGACCTGCTGAGCCTGGGGAGCCAGACCCACTACGTCCGGGCCATCGGGCTGGTGGGCGAGGGGGAAGACCCCCTGGACCCGGGCAAGGTGGAGCAGAGGCGGGTGATCGAGATCCAGAAGCTCCAAGACCTCCAGGACATCGTCATCACCTCGAATAATGACGTGCCGATCAAGGTCGGCGAGATCGCCAAGATCATCATCGGCAACCGTCCGAGGCAGGGGAAGGTGGGCCGCCAGACCAAGGACGAGATCGTCCACGGCGTCCGCCTGGCCGGCAAGGACGACGACGACGTGGTCGAGGGCATCGTCCTGATGAGGAAATACGAGAAATCGGTCCCCACGGCCAAGGGCGTCGAGAAGAAGCTCAGGGAGATCCAGGAGTCGGGCATCCTCCCCAAGGGGATGACCATCCGCGTCTTCAACCAGAGGACCGACCTGGTCAACGTCACGACCGAGAACGTGATCCACAACCTGGGCGTGGGGATGGGCCTGGTCGCGGTGGTCCTGTTCATCTTCCTCGGCGACCTGACCAGCGCCATCATCGTGGCCCTGGTCATCCCCTTAGCACTCTTGTTCTCGATCACGGTGCTCTACGTCCAGGGGAAGTCGGCGAACCTGCTGTCGATCGGCGCGGTGGACTTCGGGATCATCGTGGACAGCTCGGTGATCATCGTGGAAAACATCTTTCGCCACATCACCTCGAAGAATTCCGATCGGACCAAGCCCCTGATCGACCGGATCGGCGAGGCGAGCCACGAGATCGAGCGGGCCCTGTTCTTCTCGACCACGATCATCGTCTGCGCGTTCCTGCCGCTGTTCGTGATGACTGGCCCCGAGGGTGCCCTGTTCGGCCCGATGGCCAACACCTACGCCTTCGCGATCTTCGGCGCCCTCTGCCTGGCGCTGACCCTGGCCCCGGTCCTCTGCTCGTTCCTGTTCCACAACAAGAAAGAGGAGAAGGACACGTTCCTGGACCGCTGGATGAAGAGGGGCTACCTGAGGATGCTGGACCTGGTGCTGGACCACCGGATCCTGTTCCTCCTGATGGTGGGCGGCCTCCTGGCATTCACGATCTCGCTGGTGCCGAACCTCGGCGGCGAGTTCATGCCCGAGCTGGAGGAGGGGAACCTCTGGATCCGGGCGACCCTGCCCCGGACGGTCTCCCTGGAAGAGGCGTCGCGGATGGCGCCCGGCTCCGCGACGTGATCGCCACGGTCCCGGAGGTCAAGGGCGTGATGTCCCACGTCGGCCGGCCCGACGACGGCACCGACGTGACCAGCTTCTTCAACCTGGAGTTCAACGTCCCCCTGAGGAAGATGGAGGAATGGCGCAAGAAAGATCGCCACGGCAAGCCCATGACCCGCCAGGCGATCGAGGAGGAGCTCACCGAGCAATTCGACCAGTTCCCCGGGATCAGCTTCAATTTCTCGCAGTTGATCCGGGACAACGTGGAGGAGGCGCTCTCGGGCGTGAAGGGGGCGAACTCGGTGAAGCTGTTCGGCTCGGACCTGAAGAAGCTGGAGAGCACGGGCAACCGAGTGGCGGAGATCCTCCGGGGGGTCCGGGGGATCGAGAACGTCGGCCTGTTCCACATCATCGGCCAGCCGAACCTGGAGATCCGGATCGATCGCCGGGCGTGCGCCCGCTACGGGATCAACGTGGCCGACGTGGAGGCGGTGATCCAGGTGGCCATCGGCGGCAAGGCGTTCTCGCAGATGGTCGAGGGGGAGAAGCTGTACGACATCGTCTTGAGGCTGCCCCGGGACCTCCGCGACGATCCCTCGGTGATCCGCCGGATCGTGGTGGACGCCCCCGGCAAGGACGGCAAGCCGGGCATCCGCGTCCCCCTCTCCAGCCTGGCCCAGATCAATGACCACTCGCCGGGCGCCTCGTATATCTATCGGGAGAACAACCGCCGCTATATCCCGATTAAATTCAGCGTGGTGGGCCGGGACCTCGCCTCGGCGATCGGCGAGGCCCAGAAGAAGGTCACGGCGGCGGACGTCCTGCCTCGGGGCTATGAGGTGGAGTGGTCGGGCGAGTTCGCCCAGATGCAGGAGGCCAACAAGCGGCTGATGTGGATGGTCCCCCTCTCGATCGGGCTGATCCTGGTGCTGCTGTACATGGCGTTCAACTCGATCAAGGACGCCCTGCTCGTGATGGCCAACGTGGTCACGGCCACGATGGGAGGCGTCTGGGCCCTGAAGCTCACGGGGACGAACTTCTCGATCTCGGCGGCGGTGGGGTTCATCTCGATCTTCGGCGTGGCGGTCCAGAACGGGGTGTTGCTGATCTCGTACTTCAACCAGATGAGGGCCTCCGGGACGCCCGTCCGGGAGGCCGTGATGCGAGGGGCCGAGCTCCGGCTCCGGCCGGTGGTCATGACCTCCCTGACGGCGATCCTCGGCCTCCTGCCGGCGGCCCTGGCCAACTCGATCGGCTCCCAGGCCCAGAAGCCCCTGGCGATCGTGGTGGTCGGCGGGATGCTGGTGGCCCTGATGCTCACGCAGTACCTGATGCCCGTGCTCTACAGCTTCTTCCCGGCCCCCGAGGGCCACGGCGGCGACAACCACGAGCTCAGCGACGGCTCGCACTACACCGACGAGCTTCTGGAGCGGAAGAAGGTCGCGGCCGCCCGGATCGCCTGATTCGCCCAGCTTCACGAATTCCATCCGAGCGATTCATCACACCGCCCCGATCCCGGGGCCCTTGAGGGAGGACGGTCCGATGAAGTGGAAAATGCTGATCGCCGGGGGAGTCATCGCCGCCGGGGCCGCCTTCGTGGCGCTGAACCCGTGGGCCCGGGTCCGGGCCCGCGAAGCGTGGGGCAAGATCCGGGGAGGCTCGGCTCCGGCCGAGGCCCAGGCCGAATCCCGACCCGCCCCCGAGCCGTTCCGTGGGACCGTGGACCTCACCGCCCGAGAGCGCGAGGCCCTGGGCGTCGACCTGGCCGAGGTGAAGGAGCAGGACCAGCCCACCCTCCTGGACGTCCACGCCAAGACCGACTACGACCCCAATTCCCTCTACAAGATCCGCCCCAAGTTCAAGAGCCTGATCGACAAGGTCCTCGTCGGCTACGGCCAGAGCGTGAAGAAGGGGCAGCCGCTGGTCGAGGTCTTCTCGGCCGACCTCGCCCAGGCCAAGGGGGAGTACGAGACCAAGGCCACCCAGTGGCAGGTCGATCAGACCGAGCTGGCCCGCGCCACCAAGCTCCTCAAGACCGGCTCGATCTCCGAGAAGGAATTCCTCAAGGAGCAGAGCGACGAGAAACAGAGCGGGACCGCCGCGAAGATCGCCCGGGACCGCCTGGAGGTCTACGGCCTGTCGGCCCAGGAGATCGACGCCATCTTCAAGGAGGACGGCATCCAGAAGGCCAAGATGACCCTCCGCTCCCCGGCCGACGGCGTGGTGATCCAGAAGGAGGTCGTCGCCGGCAACCTCTACGACGAGAACGACGTCCTCCTCACGGTCGCCCCCCTGGATCACTTCTGGGTCCACGGGTATGTCTATCCGAGCGATGCCTCCAAGGTGAAGGTGGGCGAGACCAAGTGGGTGATCCACTGCAAATCGGCCGGCAAGGACTTCATCCGCACGGTGGATTCGGTGACCTCGGAGATCGACCCCGACACCAAGACCATCAAGATCCGCACCGAGATCGACAACACCGACAACGCGATCAAGGCGAACATGCTGGTCAACAGCCAACTCCAGGTCCCGCCGGTCAAGGGCCACACCACGATCCCCCGGCTTGCCATGGTCTCGTCCGACGGCGGCAATTACGCCTTCGTCCTCAAGCCGGGCGACGGTTCCAGGGACGCCAAGGACCGCTTCGAGAGGAGGAGTCTGGGCGTCGCCCAGGAGATGACCGACGAGGTCATCGTCGCTACCGGCCTGGCGCCCGGCGAACGGGTCGCGACCAAGGGAAGCCTCCTGCTGATGCAGATGTACGAGGACTCCGCCAGCCTGGAATCGGGGCCCCCCGCTGAGGCCGCGAGCCTCCCCCGTTTCCATCATCGTGCCGTCCGGCCCGAGCGATCGGCGAATCGCGGCCTCGCACCGACCCTCGGCCGCGGTTCACGTCCCCATCGAGCCTCCCAGCCAAGGCCCCGGCCCGCCGACCTCCCGGATCGGCGGGCCGGGGCCTGTCCTGCGGATGGTGGACCCGAGAGTGATCCTCCGAAGCGAGCGGGTGTCGCCCGGGAATTTGGATCTTCCCAAGGGTGCCCCCGGTTCCTGAACCGGGGCGGCGGAGCCGCAAGAGGCAGAGCAAGACGGCCCGAAACGGCCTCTTGAGGCTCCGCCGCCCCGTTTCAGGAACCGGATGCATCCGAAAAGCTTCAGAATCGAGAGCCGGACCCGAAGCGATCCAGGGGTTTGACCCGACCGGACTTCGGCAGTACGATCCCCAGAGGGGCGCCTTCCCGTCGATCCGCCCCCATCCCCTGACCGCGTCATTTCCAAAGAGGGGGGGTGAGCACGATGCCGCTGTTCGAGGTCGAGACCACGTCACATATCATGATTGCGTGCGTCGATGACGAGATGAAGGCCCGCGCGTTCGCCCAGGAGAACTATCCGGGAGAGGACGTGGTCCGCGTCAGCCATCGGCCTCGCGACGTGTGGGTCATCTCGAAGAACTTGCTGGGGATCGCCGGCCCCGGCGACCCCTGCGCCACGGCCCGAGAGTGCCTGTCCCAGGCGAAGGGCGACAAGCTCCACGCCGTCCGCCTGTACATGCAGCACACCGGCTCGGACCTCGACGGGGCCCGCAAGGTGATCGAGTCCAACATGGCCATGGGCTGGTGATCGGCCGGCGATCGCCGACGTTCGACACCGACCCCTCCGCATCGACTCACCCCGGCGTGGTATGCTGGCCCCGGGGTTGTGTTTCCCGAGATCGAGACCGCGGCCTTCGCCCGGGGCGAGGGCCCGGCCCCGCCTTCGTCCGGCCCGGGAGCCGTCATGCAAAAGGTGATCTGCCTGATCCTCGGGGGCGGCCGGGGTTCCCGCCTCTATCCCCTGACCAAATCCCGCAGCAAGCCCGCCGTGCCGATCGCCGGCAAGTACCGGCTGATCGACATCCCCATCTCCAACTGCATCCACTCCGATCTCAACCGGATCTTCGTCCTCACGCAGTTCAACTCGGTCAGCCTCCACCGTCATATCGTGAATACGTACAAGTTCGACCCGTTCGGCGGGGGATTCGTGGAGGTCCTCGCCGCCCAGCAGACCATGCAGCACGAGAGCTGGTACCAGGGGACGGCCGACGCCGTCCGCCGCAACATCCCGTACTTCGCCGAGGGGGACGCCGAGCTCGTCCTGATCCTCTCCGGCGACCAGCTCTACCGGATGGATTTCCAGGACATGATCCGCAGCCACCGGGAGGCGAAGGCCGAGGCCACCATCGCCACCATCCCCGTGGCCGAGAAGGAGGCCACCTCCTGCGGGATCATGAAGCTGGATGCCACCGCCCGCGTGGTCGATTTCGAGGAGAAGCCCAAGACCCAGGACGCCCTGGACCGGGTCCGGACCGACCCCGCCCTGCTCGCCCGCCACGGCCTCAACGCCGAGGGCCGCCCCTACCTCGCCAGCATGGGGATCTATCTGTTCAACCGCAACACGCTGGTGGAGATCCTCGCCTCGGGCTCCGCCGCCGACTTCGGCAAGGAGCTCTTCCCCCAGGCGATCCATTCGCACAAGGTCCAGGCCCACCTCTTCGATGATTACTGGGAGGACATCGGCACCATCGGCGCCTTCCACAAGGCGAACATCGACCTGACCCGGGAGAACCCGGCCTTCGACTTCACCGCCGGGGACGACGCCATCTTCACCCGCCCCCGCTACCTGCCCTGCGCCAAGCTCTCGGGCGTGACCGTCAACGAGAGCCTGATCTCCGACGGCTGCACGATCGGCCGAGGGTCGATCATCGAGAACTCGGTGATCGGGGTCCGCTCCCAGATCGCCGAGAACGTGACGATCCGCAACTCCTACATCATGGGCGCGGACACGTTCGAGACCTTCGACGAACGAGCGGCCAACGTCCGAGGATCGATCCCCCATACCGGCATCGGCGCGGGGTCGCGGATCGAGAACGCCATCATCGACAAGAACGCCAAGATCGGGAAGAACGTGAGGATCTTGAATGAGTCCGGCGCCGTCGATTTCGAGGAAGCCCCGCATTACGTGATCCGCGACGGGATCGTCGTGATCCCCAAGTTCACCATCCTCCAGGACGGGACCAGGATCTGAGCCCCCGCGGCGGGAAGGGGCCGTCGGGCGGGCTTCACGCGCCCGACGGCCCGCCGGTTGCGGCGAGCTCACCCCGTCTGCTACCCTGAATCTTCACGCCGGACCGCCCCCCGACGGCGTTCGCCGACGGTCCAGGAGACCTCTCCATGTCCACGGACGCCCACGTTCTCGGCGAAGACAAGATCGGCCAGTACAAGTATGTCCGGACCCTCCTCCAGGGCCAGAACTCCACGGTCATGGAGGTCATCCAGGACAACACGGGCAAGCGGTTCGCGATGAAACAGCTCCTGGCCTCGAAGGCCGAGGACCCCGCCGAACGAAAACTCTTCGAGTTCGAGGCCAAGCTCGGGATGGACCTCCGCCACCCGAACCTGATCCGCGTGTTCGACTACGTGAAGGACCGCACCCAGCCCTACTTCGTGATGGAATTCTTCCCCTCGATCCACCTCCGCCTGGTCCTGGGCAAGCGCGACCTGTTCGAGGCGTTCAAGCCCAAGCTCCACCGGGTGATCAGCCAGTCCGCCGCCGGGCTGGCCTACATGCACGACAAGGGCTGGGTCCATCGCGACATCAAGCCCGAGAACCTGATCCTCAACAAGAGCGGCGAGGTCCGCCTGATCGACTACGCTCTGGCCTTGAAGATCAAGAGCGGATTGGGCAAGATGTTCGCGGGCAAGCCGCCTTGCCAGGGAACGCATAGCTATATGTCGCCCGAGCAAATCCGTCGCGACCCCCCGGCGGTCACCGCCGACATCTACAGCTTCGGGATCACCTGTTACGAGCTGGCCGCCGGCCGCCCCCCGTTCCGCGCGAATTCCCCCACCGAGCTGCTCCAGAAGCACATGTCCGAGTCGCCCAGCCCGCCGACGGTCCACAACCGCGAGATCACCGAGGATTTCTCCAACCTCGTGATGAAGATGATCAAGAAGAAGCCGGCCGACCGCCCCCAGAACGTCCACGAGTTCCTCAGCCAGTTCGCCCGGACCCGCGTCTACAAGAACGACCCCATGCCGGGCTCCGCGTACTGATCCCGAGTCGATCGAAACCGTTTTGCCCGCAAGAGATCCGCCGATGGCCAGCTCCGTCCGATACCGCCTCCCCTTCGAGGCCCCGATCCTCGAAATGGAGGCGAAGCTCGCCGAGCTGGACGCCCGGTACGCCGACGCCCGGGCCGGCCACGACCCCCGGGCCGGCGAGATCGCCGACTCGGTCCGCCGCCTCCGCCGCGAGCTGACGATCCTCATGAGGGGCGTCTACGCCAACCTCTCCCCCTGGGAGACCGTCCTGGTCTCCCGGTGCGACGCCCGCCCGCAGTCTCGCGAGTACCTGATCACCGTCTTCGACCGCTTCGTCGAGCTCCACGGCGACCGCGCCGTCGGCGACGACCAGGCCCTGATCACCGGGTTCGCCCACCTCGGGGACCAGAAGGTCCTCTTCGTCGGCCACCAGAAGGGCAAGACCCTGGCCGAGCGGCAGAAGACCAATTTCGGCTGCGCCCACCCCGAAGGCTATCGCAAGGCGCTCCTCAAGATGAAGATGGCGGCCAAGTTCGGGCTGCCCATCATCTGCCTGATCGACACCCCGGGCGCCTATCCCGGCATCGGCGCGGAGGAACGCGGCCAGGCCGCGATCATCGCCGAGAACCTCATGGCCATGAGCCGGATCGATACCCCGATCGTCTGCGTGGTGATCGGCGAGGGGGGCTCGGCGGGGCCCTGGGGATCGGGATCGGCGACAAGGTGGCGATGATGGAACATTCGTACTATTCGGTGATCAGTCCCGAGGGCTGCGCCACCATCCTGTGGAAGGGGGCCGAGCACGCCGAACGCGCCGCCGCCGCCCTCAAGTTCACCGGCAAGGACCTCCTCCGGATGGGGATCATCGACGAGGTCATCCCCGAGCCCGTCGGCGGCGCCCACCGGGACGGCCGGGAAGCCGCGGCCAACCTCAAGTCGTTCCTGATCCGAGCCTTGCGGGATATTCATGATCAGCCCCGGGCGGGCCTCCTCGATCGCAGGTATGACAAGTATCGCCAGATCGGCGTCTTCTTCGAAGGGCGCGCGGAGGGCGGACCGGCCGCCCCCGCGGGGCCGCTGCCCGTCCCCTTCACCCAGCACGAAGGACAACCGAAACCATCGTGACCGGCCCCTCCGCCCGATCGCCCCAATTCCCCGGTGACATCCGGACGACGACCCGTCCCGAAGTCACTCCCCGACCGATCCCCGGGCATCCCAAGTGCGCCGAAAGGCCGGTCCGGACATTCCGAAGCAATTCGGAGGCATCGGCGCAAGTAGTATTAGAAATTCAAGTTGCGACCATTGTTCAAGAAATGCAAGAATGAGACGGCTTGAATGTGCGCGGGGCGTTGCGCACCACGATCCGGCGGGATTTCCGGGCGAAAGCCTCGCTTTGCATCGCCAAGTGTAGTCAACTTCCTCGCATCAACGATCCCGTTCCTCTGGGCATCGTGAATGGTGGACTCGTGAAAGAATCGGCAATCTTCGGCGGCTGGCCCGGAGATCGGGACACATTTTGAATTCCTGAAATCGCCCGGATGCGAATCCCAGGAATCCCACCGGCCCCGATCGAGGGGAGGCCCTGGCGGGCCCCGGTCCGATGAAGCTGAAGAGGCTGGCGGAAGACTTCGTGGTCGAGGAACTGCCCGTCGTCGAGGGGGCCCCCGGGGTCGTTTCGCGTTCTATCGCCTCCGGAAGCGGGGGATGGGCACGCTGGAGGCCGTCGAGGCGATCCGCCGACGATGGAACCTCGCCGGGGCCCAGATCCATTACGGGGGCCTGAAGGACCGCCACGCCGAAACGATTCAATATCTGACGATCCTCGACGGCCCGGACCGGCCGCTCCGCGAGACGAACCTGGAGCTGGAGCCGATCGGCCGGCTCTCGCATCCCTACGGCCCCCGCGACTTCCGGGGCAACCGCTTCCACCTGGTCCTCCGCGACCTCGGCCGGGAGGCGGCGGAGCGGGCCGAGCGATCGGCCCGCCAGGTGCCCCGCGACGGCCTCCCGAACTATTTCGACGACCAGAGGTTCGGTTCCGTGGGCTTCTCCGGCGGCTTCATCGCCGAGGCGTGGCTGAAGGGGGACCACGAGCGGGCCCTCCGGCTCGCGATCGCCGAGCCCACGGCCTCGGACCGGCCCGACTCTCGCGAGGAAAAGGCCATCCTCAACGAATGCTGGGGCGATTGGCCCGCCGCGAAGGCGAGGTTGGGCCGGTCCCACGCGAGGAGCCTGGTCACGTACCTCGTCGATCACCCGACCGACTTCCGGGGGGCGTTCGCCCGGGTCCGCCGAGACCTCCGATCGATCTATTTCTCCGCGTTCCAGAGCCATCTCTGGAACCTCATGCTCGGCCGCCTCCTGGAAGGATCGACCCGGCCCGAGCAGCGGACCCCGATCGACTTCAAGGTGGCGACCTTGCCGCTCCACCACGGCCTGGACGAGTCTCAGGCCCGAGACCTCGGCCCCCGGAGGCTCCCCCTGCCCGCGTCGCGGACCCCCCTGCCCCCCGAAGGCCCCGACCGCGACCTCGCGACCTCGGTGCTCGAACCGTTCGGCCTGGCGTGGGAAGACCTCCGCGTCAAACATCTCAAGGACGTGTTCTTCTCCAAGGGCGATCGCGCGGCCCTGTTCTTCCCCGAGGCGCTGGAGTACCGCCGCCTGCCGGACGACCTCTACCCCGGCCGCTCCAAGCTCCTCCTCTCGTTCGACCTGCCCAAGGGGGCCTACGCCACCCTCCTCGTCAAGCGGTTGACCGAGGTCCCCATGAGTGGGTGATATGAGCATGTAGGGTGCATGAAATGCACCGATCCCGCGCGGCCGGAGGCCGCCGTCCGTTTCCTCTGGCCCGTTCTCACGGAGAATCGGAGGCGGCCTCCGGCCGCGCGAGTTTGGTGCATTTCATGCATCCTACAGGAGACGAATCGCCACGTTTCCACGTCTTGCCGCGAACCGGCCGACGATCGCCGCCGAGGAGAGCCCTCTCGATCGCAATCCTTCCATCAACCGATCCACCGATCCTGGATCCACGGCGATCAGCAAGCCTCCGGATGTTTGCGCGTCGAAGGCATACTCGATCCCGAGCGGCTCGGCCGCCTCGTCGATCTCGATCCGTCCTTCCAGGAATTCGCGGTTGCTCTTGCTGGCACGGTTGTGGTTTTTCGGGGTCGCGAGCGGCTCGGAGCCCTCGATCCTCGGCAAGAGTCGCGAATCGAGCTCCAGGGTGAGCCCGGAGCCTTCGGCCATCTCCGAGCCGTGGCCGGCGAGGCCGAACCCGGTCACGTCGGTCATCGCGTGGACCCCTCCGGCCTCCCGGACGGCGTCTCGCCCCTCGGCATTCAGCCGGATCATCGAGGCGACGGCCGCGTCGAGGACGTCGGGGGGGCAGTCCCCCTTCTTGTTCGCCGTGGTCACGAACCCCGTGCCCAGCGGCTTGGTCAGGATCGCGACGTCCCCGATCCGGGCCGAGGCGTTGGTGAGGATCTCCGCCGGCAGGACGAGTCCGGTCACGCTCAGGCCGAACTTGACCTCGGAATCGCGGACCGAATGGCCCCCCACCGTGACCGCCCCGGCCAGGGTCACGCGATCGGCGGCCCCCCGGAGGATCTCGGCGAGGATCGAGAGCGGCAACTCGTTGTCCGGGAACCCGACGATGTTCATGGCCGTCAGGGGGCGGCCGTTCATGGCGTAGACATCCGAAAGCGCATTGGCGGCGGCGATCTGGCCGAAGACGAACGGGTCGTCCACCAGCGGGGGGAAGAAGTCCAGGGTCTGGACCAGGGCCGAGCCGTCGGGCAACAGATAAACGCCCGCGTCGTCGGACGTCTCGGTCCCCACGAGCAGGTTCGGGTCGAGCGGGCGAGGCGGCAGCTCGCGCAGGACCTGCGCGATCCCCAGGGGGGAGAGCTTGCCGGCTCACCCGGCGCAGTTCGCATAATCCAGGAGACGCTTGAGCTTGCCGGACATGAATGGATCGGCCTCGACCGGAAAGAGGCCGCCCCGCCCGGCCTCGACTACGGGCCGAGGGCCTCGGCGACGGCCCGGATGAGCGTGTCTTCGTCCGGGAATTTCCCGGTCTTGAGCTTGGAATAGAACAGTTTCCCGCCGACGGTCAGCTCGAAGCATCCCCCCTTCGAGGGGATCATCGTGTATCGAGAAATCGCCGTCTTGAACCGGGGCAAGAGCTTCGCCGTCAAACTGACGGCCTGGGGTTCGTAGCCTCAAAGGGCGCAGTATTCGAGCGAGACGTCCACGATCATCCTCCCGAGATGGACGAGGCTTTCTTGCAAGGTCATGATCATTCTACCCGAGTCCGCCGGGGACGTCATCGTCCCGGATTCGCATCGACTGAGTCCAGGAGACGATCCAGGCGAATCCGCAGCGATCTTCGGACGGCCAGGGAGGGCGTCGGGGGCGAGGGCGGGTCGGGTGCCCCGGACGACCAGGGATGCGCCGTCAACCATTCATATTTTTCCGCCATTCGAGACGAATGCTCCTGGAACTGCACGAGCGGCCGGGCCTCGTCTCGCCGTCGGGTCTCCGAATCCAGGAATCGCCTCTTCTGATCGGCCGTCCATTCCGGGTCGCAATTGCTGGGTGCCGACAGCAAGTAGAGCTCCAGATCGGTGAAAGGGACCTCTTCGAGCTGGCGGCGAAACGCCCTTGCCGTCGCCTCGAACCGCGCCGCCCGCCTCCACAGCAGGGCGGGGCCCGCGATCGCGAGCGAGGAGGCGGCCACCAGGATCATCGTGCCTCGGCAGGACCAGCGGATCGAGCGCAAGACCCACCTCCGGCCGCGTCTCGGATTCAAGGCGAGGAGGCCACGTCGAGCTCGCCCCGGGGCTCGACCGGACGGGCGAGGATGGCGGCCTCGGGCGGGGGGTCGGGTGGGGCGAGGACCTCGAACTCGACGAGCGATTCCTTCAGCGAGGGCGCGATCGGGGGTTGCCAGGCGTAACTCATGAGGTCGGCCCATCGGTGGAGCCCGGGGACCTGCTGGAAGATCAGCTTCATGGCCACGGCGAACGGCATGGCCAGGACCAGCCCGACCAGCCCCCAGAGGAAGCCCCAGAACAGGCAGGCGATCAGGACGGTCGTCCCGTTCAGGTCGAGCGATCGCCCCATCACGTAGGGCGTGACCACGTAGCCCTCGATCCCGAGCAGGGCCACGTAGATCGCGGAGACGATCAGGGCGTCTCCGAACGACTTGCCCTGGAGGACCGTGGCGGCCACGGGCACCGCCCCTCCCAGGAACTGGCCGACGTAGGGGACGAAATTGGTCAACGCCACGAGCCCGCCCTGCGCCAGGGCGAAGCGGATGCCCATCACCCAGAGGCAGGCGGCGAACACCAGGCCGAGGGCGATATTGATGAGCGTTCTCGCGATCAAATAGGCGCGCAACTGGTGAACCAGGTCCTTCAGGGCGCGTTCGGCGGCGTGGGCGTCGCCGGGGGCCGGGGCGAAGAACCTCACGACCTTGGGCCCGAGCATCTCGCTCTCGATCAGGAAGAACAGGGCCAGGACCAGGACGACCAGCCCCTGAACGACCACGCCCGAGAGGTCGGCCAGCCGGTCCGAGAGGACGCCGATGAGGAACGTGCGATTGCGGTCGCCGAGGAGGTCGATCGTCCCCGGGTCGGGCAGGACCCCCCGGAGGAAGGGCATGTCGTTGGAGAGATCGACGATCCTCTGGGAAATCAGCCCGGAGAGGCGGTCGGCGTCGGCCGGGAGGCTGTTGGTGGCCTTCACCAGGCTCTCGGCCACGATCGCCGAGGAGTAGAGGCCGAGGACCGTCATCACCGTGAACAGGACCACGGCGGCGCCGGTGGCCCCAAGGGGCAAGTAGCGGCGGAGCAACGACGTGGCCGGCGAGAGCAGGCAGGCCACCAGCAAGGCGAAGAAGAAGGGGACGAGGATGGCCTTCATCAGGTGGATGGCGGCCATCGAGCCCAGGACCGCCAGGACCACCAGGGCGGTCCCCGCGGCGTCGCTCCGCTTCGATCGATCGTCTCGTCCGCCGATGGGCACGATGGGCTCGCCTCCGGGCCGAGGAATCCCCGTTTCATGGTCGCGGATGCCACGGCCGATCGCAAGCCCTCCACCGAACTCCGGCGGTCGAGAACGTGATTGCTCGCCATCCCGACGCTCCCCATTCGTCCTTTACGCGGGCGTTTCGACGATATCCGCTCCTGGACGGTCGACTTTACGCTCCGGGGCCCGGCCCGAGGCTCGTTCGAGCCGATCGGCGGGGGCGAATCGGCGGAGGAGGGCCTTGAGGGTCGATTCGGCGCCGTCCTCGACGTTCGCGTCGGGGTCGATCGGCCCAGGCCAGCCGAGGCGGACGGTCCATCCGGCGGATTCGGCCGCTCGGTTGAATCGCTCGAGCACGCGAAGTCCCCAGACGGCCCCCCAGTGGTCGCGGAACCAGGCCCAGAGACGAGCCAGGCCGGGCTCGGCACGCGATTTCCGACCGATCATCGCCGAGAGCCCGGCCAGTGCAAGGCCGGCGGGGACGAAATCCCAGCAGGCCGCTCGGGTCGCCGGAGGGCGATCGGCCGCGACCAGCCCGAAGAGCTCGCCGAGCAGCCCGACGCCGAGGAACGCCGCCGAGGGGGCGAATCGCGTGGGCAGGTAGTTCACCACCCCGGCCCCCGCGACCAGGAGAAAGAACAGGTTCCACGGAAACGCCAGGCGGAGGCGGTCGAGGGGGTCCGTGCCCCCCGCCAGCCCGGAGCCTTCGAGCCAGGGGAGCAGGAACACCAGGACGAGCAATCCCATGAGGATCGCCCACGCGCCCCCTCCGGGCTTCCGGGCCCCGAACACCGAGACCAGGGCCGCCATCGTGGCGAGCGAGGCGAGGTACGCGAGGTGGCCGGCGACGGGTCGCCCCGTCTTCAGCGGCTCGTTGATCGCCACGACCTCCGCGGCTAGCGAAATTAGGCAAGCCGCGCCCGCCCAGGCGATCGCGGGGCGGAGGGGGAGTCCGGAGGCGGAGAGCCACGCTCGGACGATCGCGACGAACGCGAGGGCCAGGGCCAGGGCGATCGATCCGTGGAGGAGCGTGGACACGACGAGTTTCCGGAGGGCGAACGCGAACCGGCCGTCGCCGTCATCGCGACAGGGCGCCTCGCGTGAGGGCCGCCGGGTCGTTGGCGATCCGTTCGGCGAACCGGTTGATGTTGCCGACGACGGACTTGGCCGACATCATGACTTCCGCGCCTCGGCTGGACATCAATCGCAGATTCTCATAAAGCTCGGCGTCCATCACGAGCCTCTGGATGGAGCCGTTCGGGTTGAGCCTCCCCTTGCCGTCGCCGAGCTGGGCGGTCAAGAGGCTGAGGTCATAGGTCACGCGATTCAGTCGGAAGATCGCCTGGCCGAGGTTCGTCGAGGGGGCCTTGCCGGACTCGGAGCCGAGGTCCCGGGCCACCGGCTGGAAGTCGGCGAGGATCTTGTCGAGCTTCGAGGTGCCGGAGGCGAGCTGGCGGAGGCTGGCCTGGAGGTTCTGGCGGGTGGGCTCGTCCAGCGTGGCGTTCAGGCTCTCGCTGGCCTTGCGGATGTTGGCGATGGCGGCGGGGAAGTCGGTCCCGCTGGCCTTGGCCATCTTGGTGAGCTCCTCGGAGAGGCCGCCGACGTTCTGGGCGGCGTCGTGGATCGAGTCGAGGAAGGCGTCGAGGTTCTTGGTCTTGGCGGCCATCCCGGCGATCCCCTTGGCGGCCTGGTCGATCGAGTCGAGCGTGCCCTTGACGTTCTGGAACGCCTCGGTGGCGGCGGCCAGGGCGTTGGAGGGGTCCGGGGCGACGGCGCCTTCGATGATCGGCGACTTCCTCGGGTCGTCGCTGGTGGGCAGGGGGCCGGGGCCCTCGCCCGGGAGCATGTCGATGGAGACGTCGCCGATCAGGGCCCGGGAGATCCTCGGCACCGAGCCGGCGCGGATCGTGTACTTCTTCTCCAGGGCGAGCGTGACGAGGACGCCGTCGGGCTGGTTCGGCCGGTCGTCGAACCGGATCGACGCGACCTCGCCGATCCGGATCCCGCTCTTGCGGACCGGGATGCCCTCGGCCACCCCGGGCGCCTCGGAGTAGTGGACCGTCACATACGTCTGGGCCCGGAACAGCGCCGGGCTCTCGCCGAACCAGACGATCAGCATCGTCAGGACGAGCCCGGCCACGATCACGAACATGCCGATCCGAAACTGCATCACCCGTTCGTTCATGTCCGGGCCTCGTGGATTTCCAGGAAGGGCATGCTACTTGGGGGGGCCTCGCCCGCCCGACACAACCGAGGGTCTCGCCCGCCCGACGCTATCGCCGTTGCCCGAGCTCGCGGAGCCTCTCGCCGGCCTCGCCCCGGACGAACTGGCGGACTCGCCGGTCGGGGTGGTTCTCGAGGTCGTCCGGGGGGCCGTCGTACAACACCTGGGATTCCTCGGGCCCGAGCCGGGGGACGGGGTAGAGCATCACCACCCGGTCGGCGACCTTGGCCACGGTCTTCATCTCGTGGGTCACGACGATCCCGGTCGTCTTCTTGGCCTTCTGGGTCTGGAGGATCAGCTCATTGATGACGTCGGTCATGATCGGGTCGAGCCCGGTGGTCGGTTCGTCGTAGAGCATGACCTCGGGGTCCAGCGCCAGGGCCCGCGCGATCCCGACTCGCTTGCGCTGGCCCCCGGAGAGCTCGGCCGGCTTCTTGTGCTCGAGGCCATCGGGCAGGCCGACCTCGTGGAGCCGGTCGCCCACGACCTTGACGATCGTCTCGGGGTCGAACAGGCCGTGCTCCCTCGGCCCGAACGCGACGTTGTCGAAGACCGTGAGGCTGTCGAACAGGGCCGCCCCCTGGAACAGGAAGCCGAATCGGAGCCGCGTCCGGTTCAGCTCGGCCTCGTTCAGGGAGGCCAGGTCGCGGCCGTCGAAGGCGACCTGCCCGGTCGTGGGCCGGAGCAGGCCGATCATCAATTTCAGCATGACGGTCTTGCCGCAGCCGCTCTCGCCGATGATGCAGACGGTCTGTCCCGGGTCGATCGCCAGCGAGACGTCTCGGAGGACGATCTGACGGCGGAATCGCATCGTCACGCCGCGCAGCTCGACGATCGGCCCGGCCGATCGCTCGGTCCGGGGGGGGGCCGGCGATTCGCTCATAGCAACCCGGTGTTTCGAGGCCAGATCGCGTAATAGACCGAATTCCAGACCAGGCCGATGCAGAAGTCGATGAAGAGGATCGCGATGAACGAGTAGACGAACGCCTCGGTCGCCGCCTTGCCCACCCCTTCGGCCCCGGCCTTGGAGTGGAACCCGCGATGGCACGAGATCAACGCAATCGCCGCGCCAAAGAAGTAGCTCTTGAACACCCCGGCGAACAGGTCCAGGCTGCCGACGTAGCTCCGCGAGTTGTTCCAGTAATGATACGGATCGACGCCCATCATCTGGGTGCTCACCACCGCCCCGCCGATCACGCCCATGAAGTCGGCCATCAGGGTGAGCAAGGGGATCAAGGTCACGCACGCCAGGAATCGCGGGACGACGAGGTAGCGGACGGGGTTCGTGCCCAGGGCGCTCAGGGCGTCGATCTGCTCGGTGACTCGCATGGTGCCGAGCTCGGCGGCCATCGACGACCCGACCCGGCCGGCGAGCATCGTCGCGGCGAGGACCGGCCCCAGCTCCTTCACGAGCGAGATATTGATGACCGATCCCAGCCGGGTGGCCATCCCCATAGCGGCGAACTGGCTGTAGGCCTGGACCGCCAGGACCATCCCGATGAACGTCCCGGTGATCGCCACGACCGGCACGCTGGACACCCCGATGGCATAGAAGCTTGGGAGCATCGTGGACCAACGAGGCAGCTTCCTGACCATCCAGCCGAGCGTTTCCAGGCTGAACATGGCCATCGCGCCGATCTCGACGACGGCCTCGAATACTCCCTCGCCCAATTTCTGGATCGGGCTCAGGCCGGGCGATTCGAGCGATCCCACGGCCATTTTGATCGAGGCTCCGCGCAAGTGATACTGACTACTATCCCGACCATGTCGGGAGGGTCGATTCTCCGTTATTCTCAACAGATCCCGAAAAAAGGCAAGGCCGATCGATCGCGGTCGAAGGGGAGTGACGTCTCACAAGCACCAACTCCGAAGAGTTGTGGGTTGCCCGGTTCCCATCGACGCTCACCAGGGTACGCATCTTCAGTAAACAACGTTAATTACTGGACCAGGTCAACTCACATGACACAATTATCCGCATCTATGTTCTACCAAGTTCCTGAATTTGTTGGAACAAATGGTAAATTCGCTTTACCTCTTCTTCCTCCCTTGATGCTTAATTGGCGGCATACTGAATACGCCGCGTCGCCTTATCCACTCGATGATGGCCGCTTGTGTAATTTGGTACAACTCGCGGCAAGCCTGATCGAAAGTGGGGTCTTGAAAGCTGGACATCAACGAATGTCGGATGAATTCTGAGCCTCGGAAGTCACCCCGATGAAAATGGGCATTACGAACCGCTTGAGGCCGGAACCACGGTTGTTGCAGTTGATCCGCGATCGACTTTCCCAACAAGGCGTCTATGACATGATAAATGTTGTGCTTGTCAAACTTCGGGTCTGGGGGCTTGAGGCATTCGCACGTTGCGACCATCCAAGCAAACCGCGCCGTCTGGTAATCCTGCTTAAGCGAGAGAGCCAATTGCCACATACTGGCAGCCTGAAGAAATTGCCGTCGTTGCGTGGGAGACAATTCTCTAAAGCCTCGCCAAAGGTCTAAAATGTCCATGGGAAGATGCAATTCAAGCTGAGTTCCATCGATACCTCTCCGCGAGTATTCTGGCCGGGACACGGGTTCGAGGGGAACCGGATGAAAGACGCCCTTAGCCGGCATCACGTCTGGCCGCTCCTTCTCAAAGTATCCAAGCCATCGAATTTCACATTCAACACGGCCCGGTGAATTGGCATCATACGTCCAAGCACGATCAATAAATGTCGGAGAATTAATTTGTGTTCCCATGATAACTGCCAGAAATGTGGCCAATTCATCCAAGACAAGTTTGAATTTAAAGGCCGCGTAGATTTCATCAATGCCGTTAATGGATGCATCGACTAAGACGATTCGCGGTCCGATCAAGGCGGTTTCGTCTTGCTTGGATGGCGGCCCTAGTCTCAGCCAGTCTTCTAGCCACAATTCGCCACGCCAAGCAAGTCCCTCATAGGAGAGATGCCCTGCGCGATGGAACTGCTCCATGAAACGCGCCGCGCTGCGTTCATTGATCACTTGGAAAAAGTCGTTGGCTTGGTCCGAGGGAAACTCTGGCGTTCCAACAGACCGAGCCCGGATCTTGATCGGTCCCTGAGGATTCCGCTCCCATGCAAGGGCCAACTGCGGTTGACCTGGGCCGCCCGAACTGATCGTGAGGCTTCCGCTATTCTCCGCCGCATCCAGCTGGGTGCTTCCCCAATAACGCCAACCCCGCCTACCGCACTCTGCAGAGAGATGCTCTAACCAGGTTTCGGCCTGATCGTCAGGAACTTCAAAGCGGATTGGCCAATAGCCGGACTCGAGACGCCAGTCATGGACTTGCGCCATTCCGCCGGTCCCATCGGCGACCATGAAGGTTGACTTGCTTTTTGCCTTTGCCATGTGTCCAACACATCCTCTGCCTGATTAATAATTAAACTATATTTTGATATGATTTATATTATAAAATACGTATAATAATAATATAATTAGAATGTCTCAGTCTCCTTTGTTCAGATCGACGCCGAAGTCGTCGGGCATAGGGCGGGACCACCACTCTCGGAGTCTCATGGCGTGTTGAACGATCTCGTCGAGCAGTTCGGCATCCTCCTGCATGGCCCCGATGCTGCCCATCCCGCCGTTCGCCGCGGGGTCTCCCTCGAACTTCGGCCGGTCCGTCGAGAGGAAGAATCGGACGGCTTCGGCGGCGGCCTCGTCGAGCGAGGCGAACTCGCCCCGATCGACTCGGAGCTTGAGGCCGAACTCCAGGTTCGGGGGCAATTCGATGGGCATTTCGGGTCCTCCTCGATCTCGGCCCGGACGTCGAGGCGGGCAGGCTGCCGTGGTCGCGGCGCCTGCCCGCCTCGAAAATCGATGATCGCCGGCTCAGCCCTTCATCGCCAGGTCGCCCCGGGACTCGTCGGGCACGTCGTCCTTGAACGGGTCGAACCAGGCTTCCTCGAAGTTGATCCGCCGCTTCTGCCTCATGGCGAGGTTGCTGGTCAGGGCGATCACGGCGTCGGCCAGGGCGACCTCGCCTCGGCACCTGGGCCGGAGCTTGTCGTCGGTGACCTTGTGGAAGTCGGGCCCCGCGTTGCGGATGCAATACGCGAAGTGTTCGAGCTCCTCGCGGTAGCCTCGCGAGGGGGCGTCGGTGGCGACGGCGCCATACGCGGCGGCGGCCGTGGGGCCGGAGACGCTGGGGCTGGCCTCGATCGTGGGCTTGCCCCCGGCGGGCTTCTCGACGGTGATCGCCGTGGACTTCGCCGATCCCCCGCCCTTGCCCGGGTTGCGGTCCGGCTCCTTGTAGAGAAGCAGGTCGTGCTCCTCCTCGACGATCATCGTCCCCCGGGTCCCCATCACGGTCTCGCCATACTTTTCGTAGGCGTTGGTGTTGATCGACGAATAGGTCACGACGACGTGATCCTTGCCCGTCGGGCCGGACTTGCCGGGGAACTCGAAGGTGACGAAGACGTGGTCATCGACCTCCCGGCCGTCGGTGTAGAAGAACGTCCCGCCGATCCCGGTGACGGCCAGGGGGTGGACCTTGCCGAGGAAGATCGAGCAGGCGTCGAGCTGGTGGCTGCCGAGCTCGGCCATCAGGCCGGCGCCGGTTCGGTTGTAGAGCCTCCAGCGGATGAGCTGGTCCAGGCTGTCGTAGTTGTACTTCTTGTAATCGATGTTCAGGTCATCGGGGGGGATCGGCGGCTTCCAGGAGTCGTAATAGACGATGTTGCCGGCCTCGTCGCGGACGTAGACGGGATCGCCCTTCTCGTCGTAGTAGTAGCGGCCTTCCTTGTCCCTGGCGAGCATGGGGCACGCCTGGTTGCGGTGCCAGAGGGCCCGGATGTGGCGGATCTCGCCGAGGTGGCCGTTCTGGACGAGGTAATTCGCGTTGTCGTACAGGGCCGAATAGTGCCTCTGGTGGCCGATGGCCAGGAGCTTGTTGGCCTCGTGGGCGGTGCGGACCATCGCCTTGCACTCGCCGACGGAGTGGGCCATCAGCTTCTCGCAGAAGACGTGCTTGCCCGCCTTCATCGCCTTGATGGCGATCGGGGCGTGGAGGAACAGGGGCAGGGCGATGACGACCATCTCGACGTCCTTGTCCTCCAGGATCTTGTCGATGTCGTCGTAGACCCGGAGGTTCTCCACGTCGTTCTTGGTGTAGTCCTTGTGGGCGGCGAACTCCTTCTTGGCGCGCTCCCTCTGGGAGGGGCGGGCGTCGCAGAAGCCGATGTAGTCGATGAAGGCGCGGTTGTGGTCGCGGATCATGGCCTGGCAACCCTCGTTGCCCGTGCCGATGATCGCGGCCTTGACCGCCTTCTCGATCCCGCTGTAGCCGAAGTAGAAGGCACCCAGCGCCGGCGCCACGGCGGCGGCCTGGAGGAACTGGCGGCGGGTCACGCCGATGGCCGTGTCGGCGTTCTCTCGGCCGAGGGCGCGTTGCTCAGGGGTCAGGAGGGCCATGAGAAAGGCTCCGAGGGGCGGAGGGATCGTGGGGAGGTCCGAGGATTATCGCTTCGATCGCCGCTGGGGGACGTGACCGCTGACCCCCGAGCCGGCCGCGGTCGGGATCGCCACGACCGGGCCGTTCGCCGGGTTCGGCGCGGCCGGCTCGGCCCGCTTGCGGCCGAACCGGCCGAAGAGGAGCGCGTCCAGGCCGAGCCACAGTCCGTTGGGCGTGCTCGCCAGGACGAGGCAGGCGATCAGCTCGACCATGTTCTTGTTGATGTACAGATAATGCCCTTCCGCGGCCGGGGCGGTGGGCAAGCCCGGCCACGGGGGCATGCTCAGGTAGAACATCAGCAGGTAGCCCGCGCCCCCCAGGGCCGCCAGGGGGGTCAGCAGGCCGAGCATCAGCCCGAGGCCCACCAGGACGAGGCCCCACATGGTCGTCAGGTTCACGAGGTCGAGGGTCGTCCACGGGGCCGACAGCGGGCCCCGGGCCTTCTTCTGGTCGGCCGTGGCGAGTTCGGTCACGGCGTCGGTGAACGTGCCGGTGTACAGGTCCACGTCGGCCACGAGCTCCCGGCGGGCCTTCTCCACGTCCTTGCGGTCCTTGTACGCCTGGGTCTTCTGGTACGGCAGGCTCTCGGGCGATTGCTCGACGTCCAGGACGTGCCTCAGGTCGCGATAATACTTGCGGACCTTCCTCGCGTTCTCGGGGTCGAGGAACCAGTCGTCGAGCTTGGCGGCTTCTCTCTTGTAGATTTCTTCCGCCTTGTCCTTCTGGCCCTGGTCGAAGCCGTAATGGGCTTCGATCCGCCCCATCTGGGCCTTCCAGGCGTTCATCAGACGGGTGGGGTGGCCGCCGGCGTCGCGTTCGAGCTTCGCCATGCTGTTGACGTCGGGCACCAGCGCCCGGAACTTCGGGGCGAGCGGCCCGGTGGCGTTGCGGAGGTAGCCCTCGGCCGAGAACGGCGGGTCTTTCTCCTTGTCCTTGTCGTAGGGGGCCGGCAGGATCTTCGTCAGGACGAAGCCGGCCCAGGTGTCGCGCTGGGCGGGCGTGGTGCTGATCTTCGACACCCCTTCGTACAGGAAGTGCCAGCCGATCGCCGTGCGGAGGAGCACGAGGAACAGGGCGCCGAAGAACCCGGGGTAGTAGCGTCTCGGGGCGGCCAGGGGAGGGGCTCCTTCGTCTCTGTCGGGTCCAGGGCCCCGGATCGGGTCAGCCGGGGCGGAGAGT
Source organism: uncultured Planctomycetota bacterium (assembly GCA_963737655.1). Taxonomy (GTDB): domain Bacteria; phylum Planctomycetota; class Planctomycetia; order Isosphaerales; family Isosphaeraceae; genus JAQGHR01. The sequence goes on from CAVTTN010000002.1 coordinate 3,232,360, forward strand.
GGTAAACACGGCGGACGGGTCGAGCGAATCGGACGGGCGGAACTCGCCGGGAGAGACGTTCAGGCCGACGATCCGGGGAGGGCCGCCCGGGTCGGCACCCTTCAGGGCGAACACCGCCCCCACCTCGGGCAGGCCGGCCAGGACCTCGCGAGTCCTCGCCGGTCCGAGCAGGTAGAAGGCGGTCGAGAACGCGTCGGCCTGGGCGGCCGTCGGCGCCACCACGGAGACGCTCCACGGGCCATCGGCCGGGGGCTCGCCGGTCCTCGGGTCGAGGATGTGGCCGTAGAGCCGCCCGCCTTCCTCGAACTGCTGGAACGCCGCGCCCGAGGTGCCGAGCCCTCGGTTGCGGAGGCGGAACGTGCCGAGGGGGCGATCCGGGTCGATCGGGTTCCGCAACGCGACTTCCCACCGCGTCCCGATCGCCGGAGAACCGAGGGCGAAGACGCTCGATCGGCCCCCGTGGATCAGGGCCGAGGTCGGGAACCAGTGGTCGCGGAGGATCGCCGCGGCCTCGTCCAGGGCGTACCCCTTGCCGAGGCTGCCGAAGTTCAGGACGATCCCGGGCCGGTCGAAGCCGATGGTCCGGCCGTCGCGATCGAGCAAGAGGTGAGAGGCGCCGGTCCGATCACGGGCCCGGGCCAGCGAATCCGCGTCGGGGACTCGCCTCGGCCCTCGGGTGAAGCCCCAGGCGATCGAGAGGGCGCCGGCGGTGAGGTCATACGCCCCGGCCGTTTTCCGGCCGATCTCGACGGCCAATTCCACCAGCGAGAACAGCCGAGGATCGACCCGGACGAGCCCCTCGTGGGCCGTCTCGTTGAGCCGGGAGACCGGGGAATCGGCCCGGTAGACGGTCAGCAAGCTCTCGACGTCTTCGATCGCATCCAGGGCCCGGCAGGCGAGGTCCGCGGCTCCGGGAATCCCGGCCGGGAGGCGGACCTCGAACGTCGTGGCCATCGCCGGACGCGAGGCACGCAGGAGGTCGCCCGACTCGACGAGGCCGGGGGCGACCGGCGAAGGCGCCGGTGAGCGGAGCCGTCGGACCAGGTCGCGGCGATTCACGGCGCTTCGGCGAGGATTCACGCGACGCCTCGACGCTCTCGGCCTCGGAGGGTGGTTGGCTCGAAGAAAGGGCGTCTCGACGGGCCCGATCGCCCGGAAACGTCCGTCGGCGGGGGGACCGCCCTGGTTCGGCCTCACTCCGTCAGTATACTCGACCGCTCGGGGCGGAAAAGGGGGTAGTCGGCGGCGGAGAGCGGCCGTCCGGCGATCGGAGGTCCGTGATGAGGCCGAATGTTCGGAGATCGCGATCGGCGGCGGCGGTTTTCGTCCTGGTGATGCTCTCCTTCCCGGTTTTCGCCCAGCTTCCCGAGGCCCCGCCCTCCGAACTCGGGTTCGATCCCGCGAAGCTCCACGAGATCGACGCGGCGGTGAACCGGGCGATCGAGGCCAAGACGATCCCCGGGGCGGTCGTGGCGGTCGGCCGTCGCGGCAGGCTGGCGTTCGTCCGGGCTTATGGCCGGAGGGCGATCGTCCCTGAAGCCGAGCCGATGACCCGCGACTCGGTGTTCGACCTCGCCTCGCTGACCAAGCCGATCGCCACCGCGTCCTCGGTCCTGATCCTGGTGGATCGCGGCAAGCTCTCGCTGGACGACACCCTCGGCAAGCTCCTGCCCGAGTTCTCGGGAGGAGGCAAGGCCGGGATCACGGTGGAACAATTGCTCAGGCACCGAGCCGGCCTGATCGCCGACAATCCGCTCTCCGACTACGCCAACGGCCCGGAAACGGCCTGGAAACGGCTCGCCGACCTGCGGACAACCGCCGAGCCCGGGTCTCGATTCGTGTACAGCGACGTGGGGTACATCCTGCTCGGCAAGATCGTCGAAAAAGTCTCCGGCCAGACCCTCCACGAGTTCACGACCGAGGCCCTCTTCGACCCTCTCGGGATGACCGGGACCGGCTACCAGCCCGGGCTCTCGGGCCGGGTGGACATCAAGAAAGTCGCTCCCACCGAGCCGATCGACGGAAAAATGACCCGGGGCGTCGTCCACGACCCCCGGGCCGGGCCCTGGGCGGCCAGGCCGGTCACGCCGGGCTGTTCGGCTCGGCCGATGACCTCGCCGTGTTCTGCCAGATGATCCTCGATGGCGGGAAATCGCGAGACGGGCGGGTGATCCTCAGGCCCGAGACCGTCCGGGCGATGATCTCTCCCGGAGACACGCCGAAGGGCCAGAAACGCGGCCTGGGCTGGGACATCGAGACGGCGTACAGCGCCCCGAGGGGCCGGGTTTTCGGCCCGGAGAGCTTCGGCCACACCGGATTCACGGGCACGAGCCTGTGGATCGATCCCAAAACCCAAACCTTCGTCGTGATCCTGACCAATCGGGTCCACCCCGACGGCAAATCGCCGAGCCCGGGCGGCCTCCGGGGCGAGATCGCCACGATCGTCGGCCGGGCGATCGTGGACCCGAGTCGTCCCGCCTCGGCCCCTCCGAACCCCGAGGCTCGGCCCAATCTCCTGATCCTGATCGGCGACGACCACGCCGGGGGGACGCTCGGCATCGACGGCGACCCTCGCCGCGCGACGCCTCGGCTCGATGCCCTGGCCCGAGACGGCGTGAGGTTCGACCGGGCCTATTGCAACTCGCCCCTCTGCACGCCGAGCCGCCAGTCCCTGATCACCGGAAAATTGCCCCACGTCGTCGGCGTGACGAAGTTGACCACCCCCCTGCCCGACTCGACGAGGACCCTGGGCCACGTCCTCGCCGAAGCCGGCTACGACACCGGCGCCATCGGCAAGATGCACTTCAACAACGCAGGGCATCACGGGTTCGCCCTCCGGCTCGACTCGGCCGACTGGCTCGCGGACCTCCGCCGGTTCGATCCCCACCGGGCCGCCGCCCTCCGCCCGTTCCGGCCTTTCCAGGACCCGGCCTCGACCTGGCTGAACGCGGACGTTCAGCCGGTCGCCCTGCGATCGACCGAGATGGAGGCCAGTTTCTTCGCCGACCATGCCGCCGAATTCCTGGCCAAGCCCCGCGACCGGCCGTTCGGGCTGGTCGTGAGCTTCAACGAGCCGCATTCCCCCTTCCGGTTCCCGACCGATTCGCCCCGAAAGTACGACCCGGGCGAGTTCTCCGCCCCCCCGATGACCGAGGCCGACGTCCGCGACCGACCGGCGGTCTTCGAGGGGCTGACCGAGGCCCAGGTCCGGGGCGTCCAGGCGGCCTACTACTCGTCGGTCGCGTTCCTCGATTCGCGGATCGGTCAGGTCCTCGATGCCCTGGCCGCCTCGGGCCGGGCGGATTCGACGATCGTGGTCTACGTGGGCGATAACGGATACATGCGCGGGCATCACGGCCGGTTCGAGAAGCATTGCTTCTTCGAACCCGCGATCCGGGTCCCCCTGATCGTCCGCTGGCCGGGTCACCTGCCCAGGGACCGCGCGATCTCGGGGATGGTCGAGACGATCGATGTGTCTCCGACCCTCCTGGAACTCGTCGGCCTGCCGGTGCCGGACGACCTCCAGGGCCGGAGCCTCGTCTCCTTGATGAAGGCCGAGCCGGGCGCCTCCGGCCGCGACCTCGTCTTCTCGGAGTATTTCGAGAACGAGGAGGCGATGGTGCGAGACGTTCGATACAAGCTGATCGTGGGGCGAGGCAAGCACGTCCGGACCGACGGCTACGCCCCGAAACGGCCGCCATCGGGGCCGTATGAGGTCCTCTTCGACACCCAGGACGACCCCGGCGAGACCCGCGACGTCTCGGCCGATCCCTCGCGAAAGCCGGTCGTCGATCGCCTGAAAACCGCCCTCCTCGAACAGCTCCTGATCGGTCGGCCGAACCTGGCCCGGGTCGTCCGGGAGATGCCGGTTGACGGCGCTCTTCAAAAGGCCCTGGAGGCTCCTGACCGCTGAGGCGGGGGAGGGTGTCCGAAAAAATGGTGTTAGATCTGCTGTGTAGCAGACCCTTGAAGCGTCAGGATCGAGTAGGTCCGACTTCAGTCGGGCCTACCAGAATCCCTTTTTTCGTAGGCCCGACTGAAGTCGGACCTACTCGTCTCCTCATTCTCAATGGGTTTGCTATACAGCAGATCTGACACCATTTTTTCGGACACTCGTTCCCCGCCGATCTCCCGTCCAGACGGATCAACCCCGCCCCATCAGCGCCCTCAGGATCAGCATCTCCAGGTGTTCGTACTTGCGGGCGAGCCGGAGCTCCTCGACCGTGCGTTCGTCCACGGTGCGAACGACCTCCAGGAGCCTCTCGAACATGGCCCTGGAGTTCGCCAGGTGGGTCGTCGAATCTTCGAGGGGGGTGGTCCTCATGGCCTTGATGTCCAGGCCGACGCAGCCGTCGAAATCGGACCTGTCCAGGACCCAGACCTGATCGAAGGCCCGGCGGAGATCGACGGCGCCGAAGGTCTTGTCCTGGTCGTACTTCAGGCCGTTCTGGTCGTTCAGGTGGACGCTCCAGAGCTTGCCGTGCCAGAGGGCGTAGGCCATGTCGTCGGAGGGGTCGAGCCCGGCGAGGATCGAGTGGCGCTCTCGATCAAGACGCCCGATCGCGAGGGGTCCACCGTCCGGTAGCAGACGCCGATCATGTGGCCGACGGTGGGCAAATACGCCTGGTCCATCGGCTCGTTGGGCTTCGCCTCGCCGAGGATGCGGATGTCCTTGTCGTGCTCCAGGATCGCGTTGAAGGCGTCGAGCAGCCGGCCGATGGCGGTCCTCGCGTCCTTGGCCTCGCGGATGTAGGTGCCCTCGCGGGCCAGCCAGAGGACGAGGTCCTTCGTGCCGATCTCGCGGGCGATATCGACGGCCATCCTGGCGCGGTCGATCGCGTACTTGCGTTCGGTTTCGGAGTTCGAGGTGAACGCGCCGTCGATCGTCCGGGGGTCTTCCCAGAGCCTCGGCGCGACGAATTCGGCGAACAGTCCTTCGCCCTCGATCATGGATTTGACCGACGCGATCCCCTTGAGCTTGGCGGGCCAGTCCCAGTCGTCGGGGACGATGTCGTCGTCGTGGAACTGGACGGCGTCGAACCCGAGCTCCTTGTACATGCGGATCTTGCGGGCGAATTCGATCTCCTTGCGGACCGGGGGGCCGAACGGGTCGGCCCCGGTGGAGATGTTCCAGGGTCCGAACGAGAACCTGTAGGACTTGGGTGCGGTGCCGGCGGGCATGGTCGGCGGGGCTCCGATCGAGTTTTTTCGCGAAGCGATCGGCCGTAGCCGACCGGACGGCCGATACAGTAATCTGCTCGGTGGCGAGTGGCTACGCCCGACCGTCCCAAACCGATACGAACCGAACCGAGTGGGTCCGGCCGTCGATGAAACTCTGGCACCTGTCTTTCGTCGTCCTGCTCCTGGCGATGATGATGGCGATCGCCCGCGACGAGATCGGCCGCGTGGCGCTGGTCGTCTTCCTCACGGGGATCGCGCTGATCGTCCTCGGCGTGTCGTCCCTGATGATGCTGTTCCGGACGGTCGCGGCGCTCGGCTCGGCCGAGACGCTGTCGTCCTCGATGGAGGCGCTCGCGGCGACGGCCGCGGTCCTGCTGATCGGCGCGGCCTCGATGTGGCTGGCGCTCTGGGTCGGGCTGGGGTTGATCTGGATGATGCTCGGATGAGAGGCATGCCGGGCCGGACGCTCCGTCTCTGGCCGCTTTGCGCGGCGGTCGCCGAGATCGCGTTCGTGTGCTCCTCGTACCGGAACGCGCAGGTTCGCGGCCTCGTCGCCTGCTTCGGATTGAGCAGACAAGCCCTGAGGGCCATTCACCCGCGATGGCTGCTCGCCGGCCTTCGTAGGGCAGGCCTCGGCCTGCCGTCTTCACGGATCGGCAGGCCGAGGCCTGCCCTCCAAAAGGTGCGAGCCGAGGATGTCCCACGTCTGGGGTGGGAGCGCCCGTCTGGCGACCCGTCGGCCGAATGGTTAGCCTGGAGCGGTCGGGAGATTTCGGGAGCCGATCCGCGCGAGGAGCCGCCGCCATCATGTCCGTCGCCTACGTCCCCGAGACCTTCCCCCGCCGCTGGCTCCCCCAGAACGCCGAGTTCAAGACCTGGGAGGCGATCGAGCCCCTGTATCGCCGGCTCCTCGACCGCGAGATCACCTCGGCCCAGGAGCTGGAACGCTGGCTGTTCGACGTCGGCGAGCTGTCCGGGGCCGTGGGACAGGAAGGGGTCGAGCGGTACATCGCGATGACCTGCCAGACCGACGACGCCGCCCGCGAGGCCGCCTACCTGGAGTTCGTCCGAGACATCGAGCCGAAGCTCAAGCCCCTCCACAACGCGATCCGCGAGAAATATCTCGACAGCCCGTTCCGAACCGAGCTGCCCCGAGACCGCTACTTCGTCTTCGATCGGTCGCAGGAGAACCGCCGGGCCCTCTATCGCGAGGCGAACATCCCGAGGGAGACCGAGCTGGCCGAGCTGGAGCAGCAGTACCAGAAGATCGTGGGGGCGATGACCGTCTCGTTCCGGGGCGAGGAGAAAACCCCCGCCCAGATGGCCCCGTTCCAGGAAGAGACCGATCGGGCCGTCCGCCAGGAGGCGTGGGAGATCGTCGCGAAGCGGAGGCTGGAAGAGCGCGACAGGCTCGACGACCTGTTTGACTGGATGATCGCGCTCCGGCAGGAGGTCGCCACGGAGGCGGGGTTCGCCTCGTTCACCGAGTATGCCTATCGCCTCCGGGAGCGGTTCGACTACGGCCAGGCCGAGGCGAAAGCCTTCCAGGACGCCATCGAGCGGGTCGTCGTCCCCCTGGCGCGGACGTTCCAGGAAGACCGGCGGAGGAAGCTCGGCGTCGAGACGCTCCGGCCGTGGGACGTGTCGGTGGACCCCCTGGGACGGCCCCCGCTCCGGCCGTTTTCCGAGGCCGACCGGCTGGCCGAGGGGAGCGAGGCCATCTTCCTGGACGTCGATCCCGAGCTCGGCCGCCAGTTCGCCTTCATGAGGAAGCAGGGCCTGCTCGACCTGGCCAACCGCAAGGGCAAGGCCCCCGGCGGGTATCAGACGACCCTGGAAGACGATCGCCTGCCGTTCATCTTCATGAACGCCGTCGGCATGGATGGCGACGTGAGGACCCTTTTGCACGAAGGGGGCCACGCCTTCCACGCCCTGGCGTCTCGAGGCGAGCCCCTGGCCGCCTACCGCGACGCCCCCATCGAGTTCTGCGAGGTCGCCTCGATGAGCATGGAGCTGCTCGGCGCGCGCAACCTCGAAATGTTTTACGAGAAGGCGGACGCCGATCGGTCCTATCGCCAGTTGCTCGAAGGGATCGTGCTGATCCTGCCGTGGATCGCCACGGTGGACGCCTTCCAGCACTGGGTCTACGCCCATCCCGGGCACTCGCGAGACGAGCGCCGAGCCGCCTGGACGGCCCTCCTCGACCGCTTCGGCGGAGAGGTGGACTGGTCGGGCCACGAGGACGCCAGGGCGAGCTCGTGGCATCGTCAGTTGCATATTTTCCTCTATCCCTTCTACTACATCGAATACGGGATCGCCCAGTTGGGGGCCCTGCAGGTCTGGAGGAACGCCTCGGCCGATCGGGCCTCGGCGGTGGAGGCGTATCGCCGAGGGCTGTCGCTCGGAGGCTCCCGGCCGTTGCCCGAATTGTTCTCGGCGGCCGGCATCCGGTTCGATTTCACCGAGGCCACATTGGCTCCCCTGATCGAGACGATCCGAGGGGAGTTGGACCGGCTGGGGGATTGAGGCGAAGGGTGGGCGGGCGTCGCCCGCCTGCGGTTTGGTGCATTTCATGCACCCTACACCACGGTGCATTTCATGCACCCTACAGATTGTGCATTTGACGTGCGCGACTTATGAATGGATTTCCACAACTTCCGATCATCCAGCCCGATCCGCCCCCGGCGCCCCGGAAGACCCAGGCCGAGAAGTACGGCGGCCTGCTGTACCTTGGCGCAGGCGGGTTGGTGGTGCTCGTCCTCCTGATCGCGTATTTCTCCTATGGGCTGTGGTCGCATCGGACGATCTGGACGAATGTGTACGTCCTGAACGATCCCAGGCGGCCGGAGGTCGATCGGCTGAACGCCGCGTTGCGGCTGACTCGCGACCCTCTGATCACGCCCCGGCAGTTGTGGGACCTCTCGTTGAGCCGGACGCCCCCGCCTCTGGGGCGCTACCTGATCACCGAGGGGATGACCAGCGCCGTCGTGGCCGACGACCCTCGGGCCTATGCCCTGTCGGTGGCCCGGAGCGAGGGCTGGCCCGACTGGCTCCGCATGGGCCTGGCCCGGCCGATGGCCTATGCCGCCGCCGAGGGCGAGTCGCTCCCTCTCGACGTGCTCGACGAGCTCAAGTCTCACGAGGACCCGTGCTTGCGGCTCTGGGTCGAGTTCATGAAGGCCGTCTCGAAGGATGGGGACGCCGCGGCCCGCGACGCCCTCGAATCGGCCTCGAAACGGGAAGGCCCGCTCTCGGCCATGGCCAGGGAACTGCGGACGGCGGCCCGGGCGAAGCAGCCGGAACGGAACGAGGCGCTCGATCGGGCGTCCCGGCTCGTCCGACAGGCCGACCCCGACGTCGCGGACCTCTGGGAGCGCTGGGAGGAGCGAGGCGGCCGGATCGTGCCGAGATCGGCCCCGGAGTTGCCTCCTCAGCCGAGGTGAACGTCGGGCGAGGACGGGCCTCGTCCGGCTGAAACCCTCGTCCCGGAGCGGCCCTCATGAAGCGATTCGCCCTCGTCGCCTGCGTTTTCGTCGCGACCGCCGGAGCCTCGCTCGCCCAGGAACCCTCCTCGGCGAAATCGAAGACGAAGCCGAAGGAAGACGCCGTCCAGATGGGTTCGGGCGTGATCCTCAAGGTCGAGCCGATCCGCAAGGAGGGCGAGTCCGAGGACAAGGCCCCAAGCCGCTGCAAGATCACGATCAACACCGCCGCCGTCTGGGCCGATTACGCCCGGGACACCGCGGATTTCTCCGCCAAGCCCAACGCGAAGAAGGGCGAGAACTCGGTCGCCACCAAGGGCGAGCCGGTCCTGGAGTCGGCCCTGATCGTCGCCGAGGTCGAGCCCTCGACGCACCTGGCCCTCCGCTATCGGTCCTCGACCGACGAGTCGGACAAGGGGTCTCGCACGATCGAAAAGGCCGAGAAAAAAGACGGATCCCCCGAGTCCAACCAGGCCGGCAAGGACGGCGAGAAGACCAGGGCGCCCAAGATCCACATGGCCGACATCAAGCCGGGCCTGTTCGTCGAGATCGAGGCCAAGAAGGGCAAGGCCAACCGGCTGATCGTCCTGAAGCCCGTCGGCGGCCCCCAGACCCCCGCGAGCGAGGACAGGCCGGAGAAGAAATAAGCGGGCGACCCGGCTCCCGACTCCTCGGAGAAACGCCTCCGGCAACCGCACGGGACGCGGATTCCAGCGGATCGCGTCGGACGATTCCCCGTAGGGCAGGCCTTGGCCTGCCGTCTTTGCGGATCGGCAGGCCAAGGCCTGCCCTACGAGGAACCGTCGTGCGCGATCCGAGCGTGATCGGCCCTAAATCTGCATCATCCGCGGTCGCCGAAGGCGTTTCTTCCGCGGACTCAGGATCGAAGGACCGCGAGCCGGGCCAGGTTCATGGCGGCCTTGGCGGCCCGGCTTCGGATCACGTCTCGGGGCTGCTCGGGGCCGATTTCCAGCTTGCGGGTCTCGGTCCCCGAAGCGCTGGCCACGGCGACGTAGACCAGCCCCACCGGCTTCTCGGGGGTTCCTCCGGTCGGCCCGGCGATCCCGGTGATCGCCAGGCCGAAATCGGCGCCGAAGCGGCTTCGGGCCCCTTCGGCCATCGCGTGGGCGACTTCCTCGCTGACCGCCCCGTGAGAGGCGATCGAGCCCGGAGGGACGCCGAGGAGGTCCACCTTCGCCGAGTTCGCGTAGCTGACGACGCCTCCGAGGAACACCGGCGAGACCCCGGGGATCGCCGTGATCCGCGAGGCCACCAGCCCTCCGGTGCAGCTCTCGGCCACGGCCAGCGTCTGCCCCTTGTGCAAGAGGGCCGCCACCAGGCCATCGGCCACGTCGGCCGAGCCCTCGCCGACGACCAGCTCGCCGAACCGTTCGCGGATGATGGCGACGGTGGGCTCGGCGTTGCGGATCGCCTCGGCCTCGTCGGCCCCTTCGGCGGTCACGCGGAAGCTGATGGTGGCGTCGCTGGCGGTGATCCCGACCTCGGGCACCCGGCCGCGAGCGGTCAGGTCCAGCGCCTTGGCCTCGATCTCCGACTCCCCCCGGCCGAACAGGTTCACGACCCGGTGGACGATTACTTTCGTGGCCATCCCGCGGCTTTTCAGCCTCGGCACGACCTGATCGACGAACATCCGCTTCATCTCGTTCGGGACGCCCGGCAGGCAGACGACCACCGACGGACCGACGGCCATCCAGATCCCCGGGGCGGTCCCGATCGGGTTGGCCAGCGCCTCGGCGCCTCGAGGCAGCAGGGCCTGGACGCGGTTCCTCTCGGTCATCGGCCGGTTCCGGCGCTCGAACAGGGCGCGGATGGCGAGGAGGGAATCGGCATCCTCGATCAAGTCCGCGCCGGCCACGGCGGCCAGGGCCTCGCGGGTCAGGTCGTCCTGGGTCGGGCCGAGCCCTCCGGTCACGACGACGAGCCCGGCCCTCTCGGTGGCGATCCGAAACGCGGAGACGTTTTGCGCCAGGTCATCGCCCAGGCTAGTGTGGAACGCGGTGGCGATCCCCAGCTCTCCGAGGCGGAGGCTGAGCCACTGGCTGTTGGTGTCGAGCTTCTGGCCGCTGACCAGCTCGGTCCCGACGGCGACGATCTCGGCGTTCATGAGCAAGAGGCCCCCGGACCATCCTGGCAAGGCCGACGGGCCCCGATCGGCCCTCGGCGAGAAACGCGTGGCGGAAGCGTCATTCGAGGGATCGCGGGCCGGGCTCGTCAAGGGCCGGGTCGGAGGCTCCACGGCTCAGAGCCTCAGGCCCCGGGCGATCAGCTCGCGTTGGATGTCGTTGGTCCCGGAATAGATCAGCGAGCCGACGCTGTCCCGCAGGTCGCGCTCGATGCCCAGGTCGGCCGTGTAGCCCGAGGCGCCGAAGATCCTCACGGCGTCCAGGCTGTTCTGGACGAAGCATTCCGACACGTGCCACTTCGCCATCGCGGCGGCGGTCGTGGCGTCCGCCCCGCGGGCCTGGAGCCAGCCGACCTTGTAGACGAGCAGGCGGCACGTTTCCAGCCGCAGCGCCATCTCGGCAATCCGGTGCGAAACCGCCTGATTCTTGCCGATCGGCCGGCCGAACTGCTCGCGAGATCGCGCGTGGACGACGCATCGGTCGATCTGCCTCCGCATCGTGCCGAGGCTGGCGGCGAGGATCGCCCCTCGCTCCCATTCCATCGAGGCGTGGAAGACCTCGGCCCCTCGGCCTTCGCGACCAAGCAGGGCGTCGAACGGGAGCCGGCAGTCCTCGAACGCCACCTCGCCCATCGGCACGGTCCGAAGCCCCATCTTGGCGATCTCCCGGACGATCCGCAGGCCCGGCGCCTCCCTCGGGACGACGAACGCCGAGACGCCCAGCGCCCCCTGGATCGGGTCGGTCCGGGCGTAGGCGACGAACACGTCGGCCTCGGGGGCGCCGGTACACCAGGTCTTTCGGCCGGAGAGGGTCCATCCGTCGGCGGTGCGTTCGGCCCGGGTGGTCATGGCGAAGACGTCCGAGCCGGCGGAATCCTCGCTCGCCGCGTTCGAGCCGACGAGCTCGCCGCGACACAGGCCGGGCAGCCATCGGCGCTTCTGGTCCTCGGTCCCGAACCGGGCCAGGGGCAGCGAGACGGTCCACATCGAGGCGTTCAGGCCGAAGATCAGGCCGTTGTCCTCGCACCCCAGGCCGATCCCCTCCATCGCGGCGATCGTCTCGGGCAGGCCGAGGCCCTTCCCCCCGTATTTTTCGGGGATCGGCAGGCCCTGGAGGCCGAACTTACCGGCTCGCGACCAGCCTTCCCGCCAGAACTCGCGGCGGTCGTCCCGGGCGAGGAGGTCGTCGGCCAGCTCCTCGCGAGCGAAGTCCAGGGCGGCGTCGTGCCAGCGCTGCTGATCGGGACTCAAGGCGAAATCCATCCGGCCCGCTCCTCGTCCGACTCGTTCCTCATCGCGACGGCGCCACCCCTCGGGCCTTCGCGATCCGCCGTTCGATCTCCGCCGGGTCGCTCGGGATGCCCCTGGAGAGCTTCTCCGGCCCCTCGGGCGTCATCAGGTAATCATCCTCGATGCGAATGCCGATGTTCTCGGATCGGATGTAGATTCCCGGCTCGATCGTGAACACTTCCCCGACCTGCACGGGCTTGAACGTGTCGCCCACGTCGTGGACGTCCATCCCCAGGTAATGCCCGAGCCCGTGGATGAAAAAATGGTCCATCGTGTGCTCGCGACCGGCCTCGTCCTTCGCGCGCAGGGGGCTTTTCTTCAGGTACGAGGCCACGAACATCGTCATCTCGCCGAGCCGGGCGCCCCCGGGCTTCATGTGCCTCTCCGCCTCGGATTGGGCGTCGAGCACGAGCTGATAGATCTCGCGTTGCCGGGGCGTGAACGTGCCGCCGACGGGATAGGTGCGGGTCACGTCGGCCGCGTAGAGCTTGTACTCGGCCCCGATGTCCACGACGAGGAGGTCGCCCTCCTCCATCGTCCGCGAGTTGGCGAAATAGTGGGGGATCGTCGCGTTCGGGCCCGAGCCGATGATCGAGGCGAACGACGGGCGGACGGCCCCTCCGTCGAGGAATGCGCCCAGAACCCTGGCTTCCAGCTGATACTCTCCCAGGCCGGGCCGGAGGACCTTGACCACTTCCTCGTTCGCCTGGCCGGTGATCGCGATCGCCCGGCGCAGGAGGGCGAGTTCGGCCGGCGACTTGGCCTTCCTCATCTCGCCGACGATCGGCCCGAGGTCCTTGAATTCGGTCGTCGGCGCCCCCTGGCGGAGGAACCGGACGAACTTCGCCTCGGGGGTCGTCGCGGCCTCGGCCGGGCGAGGATTCATCGTGTAGACGATCGCATTGCGGCGCGGGCCTCCCTCGCGACGCATCGGGTCGTCGATCGCCGTGAACAATTCGCCCAGGAGTTTCGAGGACGATTTCACCTCCAAGAATCCCAGGGCGTTGGCGGCCTCCGGCCCGGGCTTCGGGTCGCTCGACGGCCCGTTCATGACGGGATGGCCCGATGGCGGCGAGAGATAGAGCACCTCGCGTTCCGAATTGGGCCAGAGGACGAGCCACGCTCCGGGCGTGTCCACCCCGGTCAGATAGGCGAAGGCGTTCCCCTGGCGGAATCGGCCTTCCTCGAAATCCTCCTTGCCCTCGTCGTCGCCCCCCTTGAGGAACACGAGCGTCTCGCGGCCGGAACGGCCCTCGGCCTCCCGGATTCGCTTCATGAGCTCCTTCCGGCGCGCGAAAAATCGGCCCGGGGCTGGTCCATCAGCCGGGGGGCGGATTCGGCCGGAGCCTCCTGAGACCGGACGACCGCAGGAAGCAACAGCAGGATCAGGGCCGCGATTTGGGCCGGGCGGAGCAGCATCGGTCCGAGACCTCCGAACGAGCGAATCGGCGAGGGGATCGGGCCCGATTGTACGGTGGGAGCACCGCGTTTGCCTAGGAGCGTCTTGCGCAAACCCCGGGGCGATTCCTCCTCAGGAGGCCCTCGGAGGGACGGCCCTCGCGGGTTCCGTCTTCGGAACCTGGGCCACTCAACCGCTCACCTGGCGATCCGGAAAATCGCCGCCGATTCGCCCGCGACCTCCGCCACCGGCCCTTTCGTCCCCGGGATCAGATCGCCGTCTCCATACAAGAGATCCGCCGTCGCGAACTTGCCGATCGCCGACGGATGGAGCGGAATCCGCCCGCGACCCTCGGCGAAGTTCAGGACGATCAGCATCCGCGATTCCCCCTCCTGACGGATGAACGCATAGGCCGCATCGGTGGCCGCCGCGTCGATCAATCGACCGGTCGTCAGCGCGGGCGAGGCTCGCCGGAGATGGATCAGCGACCGATAGGCGTCGAACGTGGCCGCTTCCTCGGCGGTGCGGCCCTCGTGAACGAAGGAGTCTCGCGGGTCGCCCGGGAACGCGCCGGGGATCGTCCGGCGGTCGTCTCCGTGGCCCGGCAGGCCGATCTCGTCGCCCCAGCTCACCTGCGGGATGCCCCGGGTCGTGAACAGGAAGGCCGCCGCCAATCGGTGACGCCGGGGTGTCACTCCCGGCACCGAACTCAGGCGCATGGTGTCGTGATTATCCAGGAATGTCACGAGGGCGTCGGGCCGGGGGTAGAGGCCGTCCCGGGCCAGGACCCGGGCGATCTCCTTCGCCGGGCCGGTCCGGGCCGCCGCGGCGACCGCGGCCGCGTTCAGGGGGAAGTCGAACACGGAGGGGATGCCCGGGTCGATCCCGTCCCAGCCGGCCCGCCCCCCCTGGAAGAAGCAGAGGTCCGCCGGGTCGTTCACCCACGCCTCGCCCGCGACGAACAGGCCCGGAACCGTCGCTTCGAGCCGTTCGTGCCACGCCTTCCAGAACGACCGATCGACCATCGGGTACGTGTCGAGCCGGATGCCGTCGGCCTCGCCGAAGACGGCCCACCAGAGGCTCTGCTGGATCGCGTAACGGGCCACTCGCTCGTTTCTCATGTTCAGGTCGGGAAGGATGCCGAAGAACCAGCCGTCGGTCATCCCTCGGCGGTCGGCCTCGGGGGCGTGGGGGCTGGTCAGGGCGTCGAACCGGAAATTGAGCGTCGGCGGGTGATCGATCGGGCCGTGGAACCAATCGGCCGAGGGCGGCCGGGCCACCCACCGATGCTGGGGCCCCGTGAACCCGAGGACCTGGTCCTGGATCACCTTCAGGCCGAGCCGGTGGGCCCGATCCACCAGCTCGCGATACTCCTCGAAGGTGCCGAACCGGGGGTTGATCGCGTAGAAATCGACCGGGCTGTAGCCGTGGAAGTCCGCGTACCGCCGCGCCTCGCCCGGTCCCTTCGGGCGAAACCAGCGGTCGGCCGGGCGATAGAGGGGCGTCAGCCAGAGGGTCGTCACGCCGAGGTCGGCGAGGTAGGGCAGCCTCGCCGCGATCCCCCGGAAGTCGCCGCCGTGGTAGGCGTGAGGATTCTTGCGATCGAGCATGTCCTCATGACCGGACGGCCGATCGTTCGCCGGGTCGCCGTTGGCGAAGCGGTCGGGCATGATCAGGTCGAGCACGTCTCCGGGGCCGATCGGGGCCGGTCGATGGCCCGGCCGTGGGCGAAGAGTCCAGGGGATCGAGGCCGATTCCTCGCCCCGGGAGACCGAGATCCGGGCCTCGCCGGGCCCGGCACCGGGGGGCACGATCAAATCCAGGAACAGGTAGCCATCGGATGCCTCGACCCGCTCCACCCGCCAGCCGGGCCGGTCGACCGTCGCCCGGGCCCCGTCCAGGCCGGACCCTTCGACCAGGAGCATGATGGTTTGTTCGAGAGGGGACGTGAACCACGACGGCGGATCGACCCGGCCGATCGCAAGCTCGGCCGCCGGGGCCGGTCGGCTTACGGAAAGGAGCACGGCGAGGGCCAACGTCGATGCGAGGGCGCGAGGGCCGATCATGGGAGGGGGTCGCTCGGGCCGGATGGCAAACTCCCCGCACCTTACCAACCCACCGCCCGAGACGCGAGTGGGTGTCTGGCCGCACGGTATTTAGTTTTGAAAGAATCTACACGCAAAAATGTGATTTTGACTGGCATGAAGATTCCGCACCTCGATCGGGAGAACAAATTTCGGAAAAGCCTTCGGCGAAACGCAGATTACGCAGATTACGCAGATTTTCGAGCAAGAATCCAAGCCTTCTAATCTGCGTAATCTGCGTAATCTGCGTTTCGCCGAAGGCCCTTTCTCCTCGACTGCATAACTCCTCTGGCGGCAGGGCTCGGTCGCCTCGGAGTGTTTTTGATCATCATGTTGTAGTGTGTTGATATATTTTTAATAAAAGATATGCGTTTTCCATGTTTTCGCCAAACTTGACTGCACATTCCCCGCCAAAATCGCGAAATGGGCAAGAATCAGGCCGAATCCCGGCGCGCAACGACTACAGCTTTTCCCCGGGAATCATGGATGCACAATCGTTGCGAAGATCGTCGTAACTCCGGGCTGGGATTGGTCCCGGGGGCCATTTCGGGCAGGGGAGAAATTCCGCGAAAGTGGCCGGGTTGCGCCACCGTCTCGACCCATCAGGCTCTCGAAATCTGACGAGGGGGGCGATGCGTCGCGGCGGTCGCCGGCCGATTTGGGGTGATCGGGGCGGCCCCGGGTCGCGATGGTCTGAACGAGGGGCGGAGGCGATCGGCGGGGGCGATCCGGGGCCTTCGCGGTTCCTCGGCTGGTCCGCTAGCAAAAGGGGGGGCGAATCGGTATGATACGAACGTGTCGTGATCCAGGCCGATGTGTCGCGCGCGTCGCCCCGATCCTCAGGGCGATCCGGGCCGCGTCCCCCCTTGCGGATGGACTCGTCCGGCGCCGGTTGTTCTCAGGAGCATTTTGTGGCCAAAGAGGAACCGATCCGAGTGGAGGGCCGCATCGTCGAGGCCCTTCCCAACACGCAATTCATGGTCGCCTTCGAGGAAGGCCCGCTCCGGGGCCACAAGATCCTCGCCCACATCGCCGGCAAGATGCGGAAGAACTTCATCCGCATCGTCCCGGGCGACCGGGTGACCGTCGAGATCACCCCCTACGACACGACCAAGGGCCGGATCGTCTACCGCGAGCGCTAACCGCCCGAAATCCTGGCGGGGAGTGGACTTCAGGCGGCCTGTCTCTTCCTCTCGATGAGCTGGGCGATCCGGTCGAGCGAGTCGAGGTGGTCGACGCCCGCCTCGTGGGCCTCGACCGTCACGCCGAACCGTTCTTCCAGGAAGACGACGAGCTTCAGGGTGCTGATCGAGTCCAGGACGCCCCCGGAGATCAGGGGGGTCTGGCCGGTCAGCTCCTCCGGGGCCTCTCCGGGGAGGAACTCGCGGAGGAGGAAGTCGTGGACGGTCCGAGCGATCTCGTTCATGGGTCGAAAGTTCCGTTCCGGCAAGGGGGGGGGAGGAAGAGTTCAAACGTCCGACCCGCCCCCGCAGAAGGCGACGAGCCATTCATCGAGCCTGGGGTCGGCCTCGATGACCGGCCGGGCTCCGTATCGGACAGGTAGGGGTGCCTCGAACGCCTCGTGGAGGACTCGCCCGGTCATGGTCTCGGGGACGCGGACGCCCAGCATGGCCAGGGCCGTCGGCGCCACGTCCTGGAGGTCGGCCGAGAGCCCGGGTCCGGGCCGGATGTCGGGGGCGTCGATGGCCAGGATCCCGGCCTGGCGATGGGTGGCCGGGAGGCCCGGGTCGGGCCGCAAGATCCGCGACGAGAACGGGCTCCACTTCGCCTGCGCCTGATACCCATCGGCCGACGGCGCCAGGACTTCCGGCAAGCCTTCCACGGCCGGGTCGAGGTCGTAGCGGTCGGCCGAGGAGAAGGCGTCGGCGAACAGGAGGTCGCCGGTTTCGGGGTCTCGGGCCTCCTTCAGGACCCCGATGACCTCGGCGGTCGCCCGATCGGCGGCCGGGGCGAACTCGGCGATGTCGGGCCGGAGGAAGACGCAGCCGCTGAGCTGGCCGAACGGGGCGAAGGCCACGGTCTTCCTCCAATCGCAGCCGACCTGGCCATCCATCGACCGGGGGAGCCGTCGGCCGGAGCCGCCCGGCTCGTGGCGGGTCCTCCAGCGGCGGAGGCGGTCGCGGACCCGGCTAGCTCGATAGCGGAACCGCGTCCCGTAGGCGAGCCCCTTTTGCAGGCCCGCCCGACGAAGCAGGCCGTTGACGTTCACCAGCGATCGGCACGGGCCGAAGCCATGGTCCGAAACCGCGACGATCGCCGCATCGCGTTGCACGGCCAGCTCCATCAGCCGGCCGGCGGCCGAGTCCAGGGCCCGGAGGCAGCCCTCGACGGCCTCGTTCCAGCCCTTGCGGCGGATGCCCGTTTCGTCCACGTCGAGATAGGGCCAGAGCCGGTGCTGGAGGCCGTCGAGGTTGTGGAAGTGGACCATCATGGCCGACCACTCGGGGCAGCGGCGATCGGCCCGTTCGGCCACCTCGGCCTGGGCGGCGAAGACCTCCCGGCAACGGGTGGAGACCGTCCGCAACTCGTCCAGGGAACGGGGTTTGCGCTTGCAGAGGATCTTGTGGGTGAAGTCCGGGACGAGGTCGCGGACCTCCCAGCCGAACTCGGGGCACTGCGCAAAGGCCCAGTCCTGGCCCGGCGCATCGGCCCCGGCGACGACCAGCCCCCGGACGTTGGGAGGCGGGTAGGTCATGGGCAGGTTCAGGCTCACGACCGACCGGCCGGAGGCCGAGAGCGCCTGCCAGATCGAGGGGACGCGGACCCTCCCGGCATGGTTCGGGCGGACGGTCCGGTCTCGGGAATCGACGTAATAAAATTCGTGGATTCCGTGGGCCGGCGGCTCGGTGCCGGTGGAGAACGAGGTCCAGGCGACGGGCGTGACCATCGGGACGCTGGACCGGAGGACGCCGTGGGCCGAGCGTCGCCAGAGGGCGGCGAGGTTCGGCATCAGGCCGCGATCGAACAGGGGGCCCAGGGCGGTCATCGTGCCGCCGTCGAGCCCGAGAAACAGCACGCGGGACGCGGGAGCCGGCATGAGAGGGACGCCTCGGTCTCGTCACGTGCCCGAGGGGGTCCCACCGCCCACCATCCGTGGCGGAACGGCCCGGCGGGCCCTCCGGCCCCAGGGCCGGGATGCCAACCGGACGGATGCCCTCCTGAGCTCGGGCCGGGCGAACCGTAACCCCACGCCAGGATTCGGTCAAGGCCGATCGGGTCGTCCTTCGCCCGTCGTTTGCTCTCCGGGGGTTCCCTCGGACCCGGCTTCCCTCGGGCCAGCTCTGCTGTGTCGAAAACCCTTGAGAATGAAGAAAACGAGTAGGTCCGACTTCAGTCGGGCCTACGAGACAAGACCTTTTTGTCGGCCCGACTGAAGTCGCACCTACTCGATTCCTCTCCATCAACGGGTCTTTTGCAGAGCAGGCCAACTCCCTCTCGACAATCGGACGGCGATCCTCTCGAAGCGCCTCCGCGGGCGGACAACGAACAAGTCACTCCTCGAAACGAGTGGAGTCCGGGTCCGATTGTGCCGATGGTAACGATCATGACATGCCTTCGTCGGCCGTGGCTTGACCGGCCGGAGAGCGGCCTGGATCCAATGTCCCTGGGGGAATGAGGCCCATGCGACTCTCGACTCGACGCCTCTCCCGGGCGGTGATCCTGCCCCTGATCGTCGCGTCCCTGGCGGGGTGCTCGGGCATGGCGGCGAGGAAGGCCAAGAAGCTGCCCCAGCCCGGGGTCGTCGACCTCAGCCAGCCCCGAGAGCTCCAGATGGTCTCCATGCCGTCCTATGTGGTGGAGCCGCCCGACGAGCTGGAAGTCTCGATCCGTCCCACGGCCCTGGAGTTCTCCACCACGACCCTGATCGTCCGCCAGGACGGGGTGATCGACCTGGGCTTCCTCGGCGATGTTTACGTGGCGGGCCTCACGTTGGAAGAGGTCGAGCGGAAGATCGCCGAGCACGTCGCGCCTCTGGCGGCCGAGAAACGCCTCCACGACCCGATCCGCGTGTCGGTCCGACTGATCAACGGCAACCAGAGCAAGCAATATTATGTGCTCGGCACCGTGACCCAGCAGGGCCGGTTTCCCTTGACGGGCAGCGAGACGGTCCTCGATGGCATCCTCCAGGCGGGCCTGCGGTCCAATAGCCTTCCCGAGAAGGCCTACCTCGTTCGGCCTCGGCCGGGAGGCTGCGGGCCCGATCAGATCCTGCGGATCGATTGGTGCGGGATCCGAGATCGGGGCGACACCACGACCAACTATCAGATCTTCCCGGGCGACCGGATCATCGTCCCCGGAGGCAAGCCTCCGGGCCTGCTGAGCACCCTGTTCGGCGGCGGTTGAGGCCGGGGAGCGGAGCCGCCAATTTCCGCCTGGTGGGTTGGGAGCCTCCCGCGATCGAGCCGATCCGGGTAGGATGGTCCGGGTCGTCCGCGGTCTGCCCGGTCCGTCCAGGAACTTCTGTCCATGCGTGCGGGATTGGTCGGTTTTTCGGGAGGGGGCAAGAGCACCCTGTTCCAGCTTCTCACCGGGGCGACGCCCGACCCGGGCAAGGTCCATTCCGGGCAGGTGGGCATCGCCACCCTGGCCGACCCCCGCCTGGAGTTCCTCTCCGGCCTCCACAAGCCGAAGAAGATCACGCCGGCCACCGTCGAGATCCTCGACACCCCGGGCCTGATGCCCGGGAGTCATGGCGATAATCCCCAACGACTTGCGCTGATCCGCGAGGGAGACGCCCTGATCATCGTCCTCTCGGGGTTCTCCGGGGGCGACCCGGCGGCCGACCTCTCGGCGTTCCGCGAGGAGTTGCTGTTCGCCGACCTGGGCGTCGTGACCAACCGGGTCGAGCGGCTCGAAGCCAGCGTGAAGAAGCCCCGGCCCGACCGCGACGCCCAGATGAAAGAGCTGGACGTGGTCAAGAGGGTCCGCGACGCCCTCGAATCCGGCCAGCCGATCGCCGGCCTCGACCTGACCGACGAGGAGAAGAAGCCGATGCGCTCCTTCGGCCTCCTCACGGACAAGCCGCAGGTCGTGATTTTGAACATCGCCCAGGGCGAGCCCATCCCGGACGCCCTGAAGGCCCTCTCGCCCGACGCCCTGGCCATCGACGCCAAGCTGGAGCTGGAGCTCTCGCAGCTCGACGCCGAGGAACGCCGCGGGTTCATGGAAGAGATGGGCATCGCCGACCTCGGCAGGGACCGGATCATCCGCGAGGCGTACAACGCCGTGGGGATCATCACGTTCTTCACGGCCGGAGAGCCGGAGGTCCGGGGCTGGAACGTCGAGAAGGGCGGGACGGCCGTCGATGCCGCCGGCAAGATCCACACCGACCTGGCCCGGGGCTTCATCCGCGCCGAGGTCACCGCCTTCGACGACCTCAAAGCCGCCGGCACCGTCAAGGAAGCCAAGGCCCGGAACCTGCAACGGCTCGAAGGCAAGGACTACGTCGTCAAGGACGGCGACGTCATGTTCTTCCGCAGCAGCGTGTAAGCGACCCGGGGTACATCCGTCACGAGCCCGACATTCGGACGATTCGCTACAACCGTTAAAGTCCCTCGCAAGCCTCGTCGATCAACCTAGAGACGAGGAGGGTTTCCGTCGGAAGACCGACGCCTCCGCGGCTCGAAGAGGAGCGAGGGCTTGACCGGTCCATCCGCCATCTACCGGGGCTGCCTCCCGAGCGCCCGTCGGCCTCGACCGGAGATCCGGGCGTGGTGGTCGGCTCTCGGCATGCTCCTCGTGGTCTCGGGCTGTGCTTCCTCCGGTCGCAAGCCGGTGGACGACACGTCCCCCCTGTCAACGCCCCCGCCGATCATCGGCCGGAACGAGCCGGGCCGCCCGGACGTCGATCCGGCCGTCTCGACGGCCTCGGCGACGGCCCCGGCCCCGGCCCCGGTCGCCGCCGAGCCGAAGGACGCCCCCGACTCGGCCCCGGCCGCTTCGGAAGGCGTCAGGGCCGATCCGGTGGACCCCCCGGCGACCTGGGATCCGAAAATCGAGCCGGCAGGCTGCCCAACCTGCGGGGGCCGGGCCGGGATTTCCGCCAATCCGGCGCCAAATCCCTCGTGCACCACCTGCGGGGGCACCGGATGCTCCCCGGGCAGCGCCGCCTGCTACCCGTTCCCGGCCACGACCCACCTGGGCCGGTTCGTCGGCGGCCTGTACGAATGCCTCTGCTGCCCCGATCCATGCTATCAACCAAGCTGGGTGCCCGAATCCAACGCGTCGTTCTTCCTCGACTACGCCCGTCCCCGGACCATCACCCGGTTCCGCGTCGACGAGGCGCTCGATATGAACTTTCCCGACCGCAACGAGTTCTTCTGGGCCCGGGACGACGGCAAGGGCAAGGGGCCGAGCCTGCCGAAGTCCATGAGCTCCTCCAGTTCGTCCTCCAACTCCACAACCAAGGCTGCCAAGACGACCTCGACGGCCCAGACTGCCACGGCCGTCTCGCCTCTGGGCCGTCCCCCGGGGGTATCGGGTTCGGCGGCCGGCCGGGCGGCGGGCAACCCGGCGGGCCGACCGCCGAACCTGGTCGTCACGACCACGCCCGCCCCCCACGCGACCCATACGGCGGTCCATCATACCCTGAAGGGCCAGCCGGGCCTCACGAGTTATCAGCAATTGTACTTTTATCAGGAAGCTGCCGCCGGTAACGGATCCTTCTTCGTGGAAATGCCGTATCGCTCGGTCGACCCGGACATCGGCCCGAGGAAGTCGGGATTCGGCGACGTGAACCTCGGCACCAAGGCCCTCCTGTTCGATTGCGAGCTGCTCCAGATCGCCTTCCAGTTCCGCACCTACTTGCCTTCGGGCCAATCGGTGAAGGGTCTGGGGACGGGACATACCACGCTGGAGCCGGGCCTCCTCGCGTCGCTCCGCCTCGGGCCGACGACCTCTCTCCAGGGGCAGATCGCCGAATGGATCCCGATCGCCGGCGACCCGAATTACTCGGGGGCCCTGCTCCGCTACGGTCTGAGCCTGAACCAGGTGCTCTATCGATTCACGCCGAACTCCCCGTTGATCGGCACCCTGGAATATCAGGGGATCTCGTTCCAGGACGGGCTCTACACCGATCCCCTGCTCGGCGCGACGAAGTCCAGCGGGTCGAGCTACGCCTCGCTCGGCCCCGGCCTCCGGGCCGTGGTCTGCGACAAGGTGGACTTCGGGCTCGGCACCAACTTCACGTTGACCGATCATAACTTCTTCCATCAGCTCTATCGATTCGAAGTGCGATTCCTCTATTGAAATTGAGGGGAGTCGGGCCCCTCGACTCCCCTCGCGGGCCGTCGTATGATCCGATCCGGGCTCGTCACCCCGAGCCGGGAGGATCATCATGCCCCGAGTGACCCGTCGCGCGTTCCTGGGAGGGGCCGCGAGCCTCGCCCTGGCCGGCCCCCCGTCCCTGGCCCGGGCCATCGACCCCATCGGGCGGACCCGCCCGTCTCACCTGAAGCTCAGCCTGGCGGCCTACTCGTTCCGCCAGGAGCTGGACTTCAAGGCGAAGAAGATGGACATGTTCGACTTCATCGACCTCGCCGCCGACCTCGGCCTCGACGGCGTGGAGCCGACGTCGTACTGGTTCCCGCCGGATTCCGGCTCGGACTATTTCCACCGCCTCCGCCAGCACGCGTTCCGGCTCGGCCTGGACATCTCGGGCACGGCGATCCGCAACGATTTCTGCCTGCCCGAAGGCCCGAAGCGAGACGAGGACCTCGCCGCCGTCCGGGGCTGGATCGACCGCGCCGCCGAGCTTTCCGCGCCGGTGATCCGCGTCTTCGGGGGGACCGCGCCGAAGGGGGAGGACGAGGCGAAGGTGATCGAGCGGGTGATCGCCGGGATCGAGAGCGTCCTGCCCCACGCGGCCGATCGGGGCGTGGCCTTGGCGATCGAGAATCACGGAGGGATCACCAATCGGCCCGAGCAGTTGCTCAAGATCGTCCGGGGCGTGAAGGCGCCTCGTGGCTGCTTCGGGGTGAACCTCGACACGGGGAACTTCCACGGCCCCGACGTCTATGCGGACCTCGCCGAGCTGGCCCCATACGCCCTGAACGTCCAGGTCAAGACCGAGATTTCCCCACAGGGCCAGAAGAAGGAAGACGCCGACCTGTCCCGGGTCGTCGGCATCTTGCGAGAGGCCAAATACTCCGGCTACGTGGTCCTCGAATACGAGGCCGCCGAGGAGGCCCGGACGGCGGTGCCTCGCCACATCAAGACGTTGCGGGAGATCCTCAAGGCGGGAGCCTGAATGGTGTCCCTGGCGTTCCTGAGTTCGGGCTAGCGGGATTGTGGGCGGGCTTTGCCCGCCGCGGGTTGGTGCATTTCATGCACCCTACATGAAGGCTCATCCCCTCACCATGCGCCTTCACTTGTAGGGTTCCGCGAATCGGCGGATTTCGCTTGCGGAGGCCCTGGCGACCTCGGTCCCGGCGGCCTTCTCGGCGGCCTCGGCGGATTTGGCGGCCTCGGCGGCCCGGCCGGCGTCGCTTTCGAGGACGGCCAGTCCGTAGTGGGCTTCGAACAGGGCGGGCTCCGCGGCGATCGCCGATCGGTAGAGCCTCCTCGCGGTCGGGAAATCCCCTTCGACGAGGTAGGTGACCGCGACCCTCGCGTCGCGGACCGCCGGCCGGGGCGGGTTCGCGGCCTCTTGCCAGGCTTTTCTCGCCAGGTCGGGACGGCCGAGGTGCAGGCGGAGCGTGGCGAGGCGGTCGGAGACTTCCCACGGCCGGGATTCGGGCCGCCGATAGGCGTCTTCCAGGACGTCGGCGGCCGACGCGGCCCGGCCGAGCTCCAGGTAGCGATTCACGAGCCGATCGAGCTCGCCCAGGTTGTTCCAGGACCGCGAGACCGGCTCGGCGAGGACGGCCCGGGTCCTGGCCAGCTCGGGCTTGAGGCTCTCCAGGACTCGTTCTTGCATCGGGCTCATGGGTCCGTCGATCAGGATTTCGGCCCACGGCCCGGCGGCTTCGTACATCAGCCGATCGTGGGCGTACACGCCGAACAGCGAGGTGGCGGTCAGCAGGTCGTTCGGGTCGCGAAGCGCGGCCTGTTCCAGGGCGTAGGTCGCCCGGACGGCCGAGAGGTCGAAGATCGGGTCGAACGGCATGCGGAACCGGGGGATCGGCTCGATGGTGGAGCCCACCTCGCGAAGCAGTTGGATCTGGCCCAGGAGCCTCCACGGCTCGGCCGGGGAGCCGTCCAGCTCCAGGGCCCGGCGCGCGTGACCGAGGCCCAGGGCGATCATCGCCGACGCAAGATCTCGCCTCTTGTTCAGCCCGATCAGCCCTCCGGCGTGATTCTTGAGGCTCTTGGCCGACGCCACGAGCCCGGCGAACCCCGAGGGCTCGAACCTCGGCTCCCGGCCGAAATGACGGGCGGCGAAGTCCACCGGCTTGAGCCCGGGATTGACCCCCGAATGCAGGTGGACCGAGGCGATCGGGTCGTACCAGACGCACCTCCAGGACGGGTCGCCCAGGACGGCCGCGCCGGTCGATCCCATCCGGGGCTGGACGTGGTCGATCAGGAGGCCGGGCGTCGTCGGGTCGCCCATCGCCTCGATCTGCTCGCTCCACCCCGGCCGGTCGCCGTTGATCGCCTTGCCGAGGTCCGCGTCCCGGCCGTAGACCTCGGGCCCCATCACTTCGAGGCGAGCATCCGCGAAGACTTTTTGATTCGGGGAATTGTAATATTCGAACAGGCCGGCATGGCCATCGTGGAACACGAACCAGCGGCGGGGCATCCCCTCGGACCCCGCGAACCTGGCGGCGGCGTGGGGAAACCACAGGGGCCGCTCGCCCCATCCGACGGTCCGGCCCTCTTTGGCCCAGGCGTAGAACCGGCCCGAGCCGACGATCGCGATCGCCGCGACCAGGACGGCGAACGCGGCGGCCCGGGGCGGCCACGGGCGCACCGCCTTGCCTCGCTCGGACCGCCATCGGGCCACGGCGCCGGCCCATTCGCCGATGTTCCAGGCCGTGACCGTCCCCACCACGGCCGCGAACTGGTGGCTGTTGCGGGTCGCCTTCCAGCTCAGCAGGCTGAACAGGACGAACAGGAGGAGCCGGAACACCCCCTGCGACCACTCCGAGGCGGGGGGCGGGGCGTCCGCCTTGTTCTTCTTCTTCTTGCGGGCCTTCTTCGGCGTCCCGGTCGGCTCGGGCTCGGGAGGCGCCGACCTCCTCTTGGCGGCCTTCCAGAACACCGGCAGGAGGAAGCTCAGCCCGCCGAGGAACAGGGTGGTGAAATGGAGCTGCAGAGGCAGGTTGGCCAGGCCCGCCTTGGCGATGAAGTCATCCAGGGGTTGAAGTTCCTGGATGTCCTTGAACACCGGGTTGTTCATCGTCCCGAAGAGTTCGAGCGGATAGAGGGCGCCGAAAATCCCGTAGGGGTTGAGCAGGCAGGCCACGCCGGTCGCGACCGAGCCGGCGAGGACCATCCGCCACCACGGCCGCCTCTCGGGCGAGAACGCCCCGGGCGCCGCCGCCGCGTCGATCAGGGCGAGCGTCAACAGGATCGGCCCGAAGACGAACAGCCCCTGAGTGTTCACCCAGAACAGCTCCAGGACCGGCAGCAGCCAGATGAGCTTCGGCGACCGGCCGATCCGGAACAGGACCGCGAGGAAGCCGGCGAGATAGAGCAACGTGAGCGTCTCGGGCCTCACGTACATCCGCCCGCTGAGCACCAGCAACGCGGGGAGCCACGCCAGGATCATCATCGAGACCGGCCAAGCTCGCCGCCGGGCGGTGATCAGGAGGCCCACGGCCAGGGTCGTCACCACGCACTTGGCCACGTTCGTGGCATCGACCCCGCCGATCGAGTGGAGCGCGCTCAACGACACCTGGAATCCCCAGTGAAGGTCGATCCAGGGATGATCGGCCGCGCCGAAGGTGTACCAGTCGCGATGGGGCAGGCGCCCGGTCTGGCGGATCAGGTCGCCGGTGCGGAGGTGCCACCAGAAATCGGTGTCGTTGAGCGGGAAGACGCCGAGCAAGAACGTGAGGCCGAGGAAGAGCGCGACGAGGAAGACGTCCACCATCCGACCCGATCGCGAGTCGGCCGAGACCTCGGCGCGAGCGGCCTGTTTCGGGGTCGGAGAGGCCGCGACGGGGGCCGGCGACGAGGCGGATCGACGGGGCATCAACTCGATTCCAGGGCGTTTCCGGGGCGGGACGGCGTTCGTCCTGAGTCTAACCGCCGTTCCGGAGCGCGGTCGAGGGGGAGATCGGGCCGAAACGGCGCCGACGATTGTTTCGGCACGGCCGGGGTGATAGGCTCGGGCCCGCCCCGAGGGTCTCTCGGGGCCTCGATCGGTCCTCCCGGGAGTTTCCCACGATGCGCAGGCTTTCGCGGCTCGGCTTCCTCTTCCTGGTCCCCGCGATGACGGTCCGGGCCGCCGACGAGGCGCCGAAGGTCGGCGACAAGGCGCCCGAGTTCTCGATGGTCGGCTCCGACGGCAAGACGTACAAGCTCTCCGACTTCAAGGGCAAGAAGGCCGTGGTCGTGGCCTGGTTCCCCAAGGCGTTCACCGGCGGATGCACGGCCGAATGCAAGTCGTTCCGCGAGAAGGGGGACGCTCTCAAGGGCCTGAACGTCGCGTACTTCACGGCCAGCGTCGACCCGGCCGAGGAGAACAAGAAGTTCGCCGAGTCGCTGAGCCTGGACTACCCGATCCTCAGCGACCCCGACAAGGCGGTGGCCAAGGCCTACGGCGTGCTCGGCCCCCGGGGCATGGCGCAGAGGTGGACGTTCTACATCGATAAAGACGGCGTCATCAAGGAGATCGACAAGAAGGTCAACACCGGCCAGGCCGCGCCCGACGCCGCGGCGAAGCTGAAGAGCCTGGGCCTGGGCTCCTGGAGAAGCGCCGGCTTTCAGACCCCGCGCTGGGCCCGGGCCCAGCGGGTCTTCAGATCGCCGAGGATTCGCCAGAAGAGGGGGCTGTGCATGACCCCCTTGACCCTCCCGCAGCCCGAGGCGTCGAACGTCTCGGGCTCGGTGTACTCCAGGTGGTGCGCCACCTCGTGGAGGAACGTGTCGAAGAGTTCTTCCAGGGGGCGACGGCCGGTGGTCCGGTCGTGGGTGTACACGCGGACGAGCCGCCTCCGGCGATAATAGCCGCCGAGCATCCGCGACGTCGGACGGATGTTCATGTCGATGTCGAATTCGGCCCGGCAGGCATGAATGCGTTCGAGGCGCGTCCGGAACAGCGGGGCGAGGGCCGAGACCGGCGGCTCGAACGCCCGGAGCCTGGGGGCGAGATCGGTCGTCGGCGAGGCCTCGACCACGAGACGGCCGCCGATCCTCCGGGCCCTCTCGGCCAGGTCGGCGAGGTCGAACTCGTCCGGGTCGATCCATTGCCGCCCGCCGTTGGGCAGAACGATCCAGTAACTCTCGGGCATGGGCGATCGCGCGAGCGTTCGAGGTGAGGGGAGGACGGCCGCCTCAGGCCGCCTCGCGATGCGTCTCATCGTACCATCGGACGTCGCGAGTTGTCAGTCCGTGACGGCCCCGCGAGATGGGTCAAGACGTCGGGTGCCCGGAAGGGACGGCGATCGCGGGCGACGAACGGCGATGAATCCGGCGATGGAGCGCGGCCCGAGGCTTCGCGATCGTCCTCGGCGGAGCGATCTGGGCGTCGGCCGGAGGCGCGGAGACCTCGGCGAATCGAACGACCGGAGTCGGCAGGTTCGGCACCGGCTGAGGGCCGGAAACCGGCCGGTCGTCGGCGGCGGGAACTCCGAACGCGAAGACCCGGGCCGTGCCTCCCGAGAGCGATTCGTAATGGACGGCCGACTCGGGATCGAAGACCGCGACGTCCGCCGTGCCGTCGCCGTCGAAATCCCCGACGATCGGCCTCCCCTGCCCGTTCGGGATGCCGAAGGGATAACGCTTCGCGCCTCCGCCGCTATAGGCGATGTAGAAGACCGAGCCGAGAGGGTCGTACACGGCGGTGTCGGTCTTGCCGTCGCCGTCGAAGTCCCCCGCGACGGGCAACCCTCGGCCGTTGGGCACTCCGAACTGAAAAACCTTCGCCCCTCCGCCGGAGAACGACTCGAAGAAGGTGGCCGAGGGCGGGTCGAACACGGCGATGTCGGTCTTGCCGTCGCCGTCGAAATCGCCGGGGACGGGGATGTCCCGGCCATTGGGGATGCCGAAGGCCATGACCTTCGCGCCCCCTCCGCTATAGGAGATGTAGAAGGTGGCCGAGGGCGGGTCATAGACGGCGATGTCGGTCTTGCCGTCGCCGTCGAAGTCGCCCGCGATCGGCAGGTCCTGGCCGTTGGGGACGCCGAACCGGAAGACCCGGCGCCTCCCCCCGACTCCGAGATGAAGAAGGTGGCGCTGGCCGGGTCGAACACGGCGACGTCGGTCTTGCCGTCGCCGTCGTAATCGCCGGCGATCGGGTCATCGCCGGCCCCCGGGATGCCGAAGGGCATGACCTTCGCGCCTCCCCCCGAATACGAGATGTAGAAGGTGGCGCTGGCCGGGTCATACACGGCCACGTCGGTCTTGCCGTCGCCGTCGAAATCCGCGTTCGAGGCCGAGGCGAGATGGGTCGGCTCCATCAACTGGATGCGGGTCGCGGCCGGGCTGCCGAAGGCGACCCCCTGGGGATTGGTCAGGGCGACGGTGAAGCTCGGATTGTTCGAAAGGACCGAGCGGGCCAGGGTGGCGACGAAGATCGTGGCGGTCGTCTGGCCGGCAGCGAAGGCCAGGGTGCCGGAGATCGGGACGTAGTCGGTGCCGGCCACGGCCGAGCCATCCGAGGTGGAATACGCGACGGTGGCGGGGGCCGAGAGGTCCCCTTCCCGGTCCACGGTGATCGAGGCGAGCGAGCCGGCCGAGACCTGCGTCTGGGCCGCGTCGAACCGGACGTCATTGCCCGCCTGGACCTGCCAGCCGAGGTCCTGAAGGGCGGCGAGATCCAGGGGAGTGAAGGTCTTGCGGGTGCCGTCCGTGATGACCGGGTCCATCAGCACCTCCTGGCCTCCGGAGGTCAGCCCCTCGGCCCAGTGGGCGAGTCCGGGGTCGAGCGGGACGGGCCCCCCGTAAACCGCGGTCGAGGCCGGGCCGACGAAGCTGGTGCCGACGATCGATCGGCTCCAGGATGTGGGACTGGTCCCCAGCTCGCCGATCCCCAGGACATGGCCGAGCTCGTGCTCGGCCACGGAGAGGAAATCGACCTGATTCGGGCCGATCCCGGAGCTGTCCTGACCGAAATAGAAGCTGGTGTGGGCGGAGGTGTCGAAGGTGATCGCGCCGCCCCAGAACCCGACGTCGGTGGGGACCGGCAACAGCGCTCCGGCCTGCCCTCGCGAGGCCACCAGGTTCAACCAGGCCTGGTCGCCCTGGGCCGAATAGCCTCCCGGGCCGCCCTCGCCGGCCTCGGTCCCTCCGATCGGCCGCCCTCCGACGTAGACGACCAGCGTATTGGCCGGGATGCTCGGGTTGGCGATGTCGCGAGTCCCGCCGGTGGCGGGGTCGGAGATCACGGCCGTCCAGGTGTCGGACCCGATGGGGACGATCGGCAGGAGGGTATCGCCCAGGCGGCCGGCGATGGTGTCGGCGGCCTCCTGCATCAGGTTCCGCTTGGCCTGGGTGTTGAAGAAGTTGCGGGCGTCGAGGTCGTAGTCGATCTGGATCGTCACGGTCAGGAGGTCGCGGGTTTCGAGCGCCTCGGGGCGGTCGGGCCGACGGATGCGCCGGGTTCGGACGCGAGGAGACATCGGGGAAGACCTCCGGGGAGCGGCGTCGTCTCCCGGGCGGCTCACGAGTCGCCCGGATGGTCTCGGGACCCGCGCGGAGGGTTTCCGAGTCCTTCCATGGTGGCCGATCCGGCAGACGTCGGCAAGGCGCGATCCGGCCGATCGGCCGGGTTGGCGGAGGGCCCGGGGGTTTGCTCGGCCCCGGCTCCTCGCTGGTGGGGTTGGGGCCGATCGGTTACGATCCTGGCGAAGCGGGCTGCTCGACTTTCGACCCTCCAAACTCTCCCTCTCGCGCTGGACCGACCCCGATGACCGGACCGGATTCCCCCCCTCGTCGGGCGATTCGCCTCGCGACCCTGGCCCCCCCGGCCCTCGCGATGCTAGCCGGGCTGTTCGTGGCGATCCTGCCCCACCTGATGCAAGCGGCGAAGGTGGGCAGCCCGGCCTGGATCGCCGACCACGACGATCTGCTCTATCTGACCTACACCAGTCGGGCCTACGTCCATCACCCGGCCTCGCTGGACGACCCGATGGACCCGGACTCGGGGATCTGCACGTATCCCTGGCTTCAGATGGGTCCGGCGGTCCTGACCGCCCGGGCCCTCGGCCTGGGCCCTCTCGGCGTCTCGATCGTCTGGCGAGCGTGGGGCGGCCTGGCGATGCCCTTGATGGCCTATTTCCTCCTGGAACAGGCGATGCGAGGCGCCCCGGGCCTGGCGGGCGAGGGTCGCCGATCGGTGCGTCGATGGGTGGCGGCGGGCCTGGCGGCCCTGACCGTGAGCGACCCGGGATTCGTCGGGGGCCAGCCCTGGTTTCGACAGGCTCAGATCACGGCCCAGGTCCTCTCCGGGCGGATTCCGGCCGACTTGCTGGACAACCGGCCGCAGATCCATCGCGAATGGCGGGTCATCACCCCGGCGATCAGCCTGCCGTTCCTCCTGGCCTTCGCCTGGCTGCTGAGCCGGGCCCGAGAGGCCCCGTCTCGGGGGCGGATCGTGGCCTCGGGGATCGCTTATGGCCTGCTCTTTCACGTGTATTTCTATTTCTGGACCGCCGCGACCGTGGCCCTCGGCCTGCTCGCCCTGGTGGACCGATCGAAGAGGCGGGTGGCGCTGGGGACCGGCGTCCTGGGCGGACTGATCGGGCTCCCGGCCGTCCTGAGCGCCTCCCGGATCTCCGGGGCGATCGGCTCGGCGGGCGGCCCACGGTTCTCTCGCGATTGGCTGACCCGGACCGATAAGTTCTTGCCGATCCCCCGGTTCTCCGAGCTCCTGCTGCCGAAGACGGCCTTGCTGGCCCTGTTCCTGGCGGGGGTGTGGGTGGTGCTTCGCCGCAGGGACCTCCTGCCCCTCCTCGTCGTGGCGGCGGCCGGGCTGATCCTGGCGAACCAGCAGGTGGTCAGCGGCCTTCAGATCGAGAATTTCCATTGGGGCTACGTGTGGGGACCGTTCACGTATCTGCTCCTCCTGGCGATGTGGATCGGCCCCGGGGCCGGGCGGCTCGCAAGGTCTCGGGCGGGCGCCGCGGCCCTGGTCGCCGCGAGCTTGGCGGTCTATGTCGATGGCGTGTGGCTTCGGGTCGTCGAGGTCCAGAGGACGGCCGAAACTCGGTCGATCCAGGCGGATCTTCAGCACTTCCGACGGCTCCTGGCCAGTCCCGAGGGTTCGGCCCTGGCCCCTCAAGCGGTCGTGGCCGGGGAGCGGGAATTCCTCGAACTGGCGCCGATCCTCGCCGACCTCCGCCCTCTCGACCACTATTCCGCCATGTTCAGCCCGTCGATCGACGAGCCTCATCGCGAGGAGAGGCTGGACCTCAACGCGATGCTCTCGGGCGAGTCGCGAGAGGCCCTGATGGAGCGATCGAGTCGCCAGATCCTCCTGAGCGGGTGGGGACCGTGGGCGCGATCGACCCTGGAACGCGATCGAAAGCTGGCTCGGATGGGGGCGACCTACGACCGGATCGCGGCCGATCTCCCTGAGCAGATCGCCAGCCACCGGGTCCGCTACCTCGCCCTTCGCGCGGGATCTCCCCGCCCGAGCCTCCCCGGCCGATGGATGCCTCGATCGCTGGGCCCCCGATGGGACGTGTACGAACGGACGAGCGGAGACACCGATGGACGGTGAGACGGCCGGTCCGCCCCGGCGAGTCGCGATCCTGGGCGCCGGGGGGATGGGGACCGCCCTGGCGCTGCTCTTCGCCGGCTCGGCCGAGTCCGTCCGGCTCTGGTCCCGATCCGCCGAGAGGGCGGAGGCGATGCGAGCGACCCGCCGCAACGCCCTTCACCTGCCCGAGGCCGTCCTTCCCGGGAATGTCCGGCCGACCGGAGACCCGTTCGAGGCGGTCGCAGGGGCCGACTTGCTCGTGGCGGCGATCCCGACCGCGTTCCTCCGCCAGACCCTCGCCGCGATCGCGCCGGCCGTCCCGGCGGGCCTGCCGATCCTGTCGGCCGTCAAGGGGATCGAGATCGCCACGTTCGCCCGGCCGACGGAGATCCTCGCCGAGATACTGGGGCCACGATCCTCGGCCGTCCTGAGCGGGCCCAGCCACGCGGAGGAGATCGCCCGGGGGCTGCCGGCGTCGGTCGTCGTCGCGGGCGAGGACGAAGCGTTGAATGCGGCGGTCCAGGACGCCCTGAATGGCCCGGCCTTCCGCGTGTACACCAATTCGGACCTGCTCGGCGTCGAGCTGGCCGGCGCCCTGAAGAACATCCTGGGAGTCGCGGCGGGGATTTGCGACGGGCTGGGATTCGGCGATAATGCCAAGGCGGCCCTGTTGACTCGCGGTCTGATCGAGATCGCGCGATTCGCCTGCGATCACGGGGCCCGCCCGGCCACGTTCCTCGGTCTGGCGGGCGTGGGCGACGTGATCACCACCTGCTACAGTCCCTTCGGCCGAAACCGCGCCGTGGGGATCAAGGTCGGCCGGGGGGCGACGCTCGCCGAGGCGCTCGCCGGGATGACCGCGGTGGCCGAAGGGGTGACCACGACCCGGAGCGTCCACGATCGGGCGGCCCTCCGGGGGATCGACATGCCAATCACCGCGGAAGTCTATAGAATCCTCTACGAAGACAAGCCGCCGAGGGCGGCCGTCACCGACCTGATGCAGAGGCTCCCGAAGGTCGAATGGACCTGACCGACTCGATCGCCCTCGACGCGTCCTCCGTCGCCTTCAAGGAATGGGCCGGCGTGTGCGAGGCCGTCGGCTCCGGCCGGCAAACGCTCCTGTTCCGCAAGGGGGGGATCGCCGAGGAATCCGGCCGGTTCCGACCCGAACATCCGGCGTTCTGGCTCTATCCCACCGCCGTCCACCAGGCCGAACAGGGCCTCCGAGAGGGGTTCGACCGGATCGACCCCGCCGGGCAGGCCGGCTCCATCGACCTGACCGCGTTCGTCGTGGTCTCGTCGATCCGATTCGTGGAGAGCGAGGCCACGCTCCGGGCCCTGGAACCGTTCCACGTCTGGGATGCCTCGACCGTCTCGAAGAAGTTCGGGTATCGGCGGCCGGGGCTGTGGGTCCTGGGCGTCCGGGCGTATCGCCAGTCCCCTCCCCGGCGGGTGGCGGTCCGCCCGGAGTTCGCCGGGTGCAAGACGTGGGTCAACCTCGGAGATTCGCTGGCGACGGCCGGCCTGGTTCCGGTCCTGGGCGACGCCGAGGCGGCCCATCGGGAGGCGGCGATGGCCTCGGCCCTCGGCCGGACGGCATGAGCGACCTCCTCGAAGACGCCCGGGAGAACCCCACGACTTACGGTCTCGGCGCCCTGTGGGTGGCGGTTTACCTCGCGATGATCGTCCATCAAGGGGCGTTCCCGATCCCGTCGTGGCGTCAGGCCCTGGCCGGCTGGCCCGTGATGACGATCGGCTCGGTCTCCGTCCCCACCGCCCGCCTCTTCGGCGACCTCAACCCGGTGGACCTCCGCGCCGGCGAGGGCTGGCGAGTGCTGACCGCGACCTTCATTCACTTCAGCCTGCTGCACCTGCTCTGCAACCTCGTGGCCCTGATCCGGCTGGGCGGGCTGGTGGAAAGCTGGTACGGCCGCGGACCGTTCCTGCTCGTTTACCTCGGCCTCGGGGCGGCCGGCAATGGCCTTTCCCTGGTGGGACGGAGGCTCCTGGGCGCCTCGGAGATGTTCCAGAGCGCGGGGGGATCGACGGTCCTGTTCGGCCTGGTGGCGCTGATCGGGGTGGTCGGCTGGCGGTCTCGGACGCGGTTCGGCGCCTACGTGGCGAAGGAAATGGGGATGGTCCTCCTGCTCTTCGGGGTCATCATGGGGCTGATCGCCCACGGCTACCTCGACAACTACGCCCACGGAGGGGGCACGATCGCCGGGGCGGCGGGTGCTCTCCTCCATCGTCGGCTGGTTCGGCGGGCGGATTCGAAGCCGGGGCGGCTCGCCGGGGGGATCGGCCTGGCGATCCTGACGGCCTCCGCGCTGCTCCAGGGAAGCTCGGCCCGGGCCGAGGCCGACGCCTTGGCCCGGCTCCGCGACGATCTGGCGAGGCGCGCGCGGATCTATCAAGAACTCAGGGAAACCTCGCTGGAGTTCGAGGAGATCCTGCGATTCTGGATGGGCCGAGGGCCCTATCGGACCGACCGGACCGAGCCGATCCGCGCCGACCTCGCCCGACGGCTCGACGCCCTCGACCGCGACCTCGGCGGAGCCGCCCCGGGCGAGGAGACGGCGGCCTTCGAGGCGTGGAGGCGGACCCTCCGAGGCGCGACTCGGGGACGATTCGTCAGCGATGACCTTCGCCACGTCGCCGAGGTCTACGATCGCCTCGCCCAGGGTGCCAGCAAGGATTTATTCCAGGCCGGAGACCGGCTCCGGGCCGCCGAGTCCGGCCGAGCCGTCCTCCAACCAGCGAAGCTCAAGGGCCGGTGAGCCGGCCCCTCGCTCCCGGGAACCCGGCGATCGCGGGTCAGCCCCCGGCGAGCTCGGCCATCTTGCGGAACGTCCCCTTGAGGTCCTGATAGACCTGGCGGTAGATCGGATAGAGCCGATCGTAGATCGCCTTCGACTCCGGGACCATCGCCGTGGTCTCGACGACCTGGATCGTGGCGTCGCACGCTTCCGCGACGGTCGAAAACCCGCCGGTCCCCACCTGGGCGAGCAACGCCACGCCGAACGCGGGCCCCTCGCTCGCGTTGATCGTGACCACGTCCTGGCCATAGATATCGGCCTGGATCTGCTTCCACAGGGGATTGCGGGCGCCACCGCCCGAGAGCCGGATCTGCGACAGATCGACGCCCATCTCGCGGACGAGCTCCAGGCAGTCCCTCATCGCGAACGTGGCCCCTTCGAGGACCGAGCGGATCAGGTGCTCCCGGCCGTGGCGGACGGTCAGGCCGACCCATCCACCCCGGGCGAACGGGTCGAAATGCGGCGTCCGCTCGCCGGTCAAGTACGGCAGGAACACCAGCCCTTCGCAGCCCGGACCGGCGAGCGCGGCCTCATCGGTCAGGAGGTTGTACGGGTCGGTGTGGCGGGCCTTGGCGGCCTCGATTTCCAGGTCGCCGAGCTCATTGCGGAGCCACTGGAAGCTGCCCCCGGCCGCCAGGACCACGCCGAACGCGCACGATTCGCCGGGGACCGCATGGCAGAAGCGCTGGAGCCTTCCCAGGGGGTCGAACCCCGACTCGGCCGTGTGGGCGAAGATCACGCCCGAGGTCCCCATCGTCGCCGAGACCACCCCGGGCCGGACGATCCCGTTGCCCACGGCGCCGGCCTGCTGGTCGCCTCCTCCGCCGACGATCGGCGTGCCGACCGCCAGGCCTGTGGCCTCCGAGCCGATCGAGGAGACGACCGACGACGTATGAGGGCTCTCGAAGCACTCGGGCAGCAAGCTCGGGTCGAGGTCGAGCTTGTCGAGCAATTCCCGGCTCCATCGCCGGTTGGCCACGTCCAGGAGGAGCGTGCCCGAGGCGTCGCTGACCTCCGTGGCATAGGTCCCGCTCAGGCGATAGCGGATGTAATCCTTCGGCAGGAGGACCTGGCGGACCTTCTCCCAGGACTTCGGCTCATTCTCGCGGACCCAGAGGATCTTGGGCGCGGTGAACCCGGTGAGCGCGGGGTTGCGGACCATCCGGATCAGGGCCTCGCGGCCCCCGGCCTTCTCCTCGATCTCGGCGCACTGGGCGGAGGTCCTCTGGTCGTTCCAGAGCAGGGCGGGGCGGATCACGTGGCCGTCGGCGTCGAGGAAGACCGAGCCGTGCATCTGCCCGCTGAGGCCCACGCCGGTCACTTCCGCCGGCTTCAGCTCGGCCGAGGCCAGGACGTCTCGGATCGTGGCGACCGTCGCGGCCCACCACAGGTCCGGGTCCTGCTCCGACCAGCCCGGCCGGGGGTGCGAACACGGATAGGACGACGACGCCGAGGCGAGGATCTTGCCCGTCTCGTCGATCGCCAGCGTCTTCGTCCCCGACGTCCCGATATCGATCCCCAGCGTCACGCCCACGGCCTGGACCTCCCGGCATCCGATGACCGACCGCGACGAAACCCCGCGATCGACGAAAGCTTACCAGATCGGCCGGGCGGTTGCCCCGGGGTCGATCGCGAAACGGCGAAACTTGGCGGATCCACCGCCAGGAACGCCCTTTGATGGGGAAGGGAGATGAACCGCCAGGACGCCAAGGGCGCCAAGAGGAGAGGAGAAGAGGAGCGGAAAAGGAGGAGGAGTTCGAAACGCAGATTTCGCAGATTTCAACATGCGATTCGTTTTCAAATCCGCGAAATCTGCGTTTCGAATTTCTACCTCTTCAACTCTTCCTCCGCTCCTCTTCTCCTCTTCTCCTCTCCTCTTGGCGCCCTTGGCGTCCTGGCGGTTCATCTCCTTCTTCATCGGGCCGGAACGATCCACCGCTCCCCGCACCGAAGAACCTTAGCCGCCACCCCATCCGGGAGCCGCCGGGCTTCCGCCTCGAAGTCGCCCACCGGAGCGGTGTTGAAGGTGAACATGTCGAAGTGATGCGGGACGACGAACCTGGGGCGGATCGCGGAGGCGAAATCGACGGCCTCGGCCGCCGTCATGTTGCCGGGGACTCCTCGCGACGGGTCCCGGCCATTGATCGGCAGGAACAGCACGTCGAACGGCTCGGGCCCGAGCCAACCGGCCAGGTCGTCGAACGGGACGGTGTCGCCCGAATGGTAGACTCGGAGTCCGTCGGCCTCGACGACGTAGCCGAGGTAGAGATTCCGCCCATGATCGTCGATGTCGAGCCCTTCATGGGCCGAGGGGACCGCCCGGACGAGGAACCCGGTCTGCGCGTGGAGGTCGCCGCTCTCCATCGCCAGAAGCCGCTCATGCTCGATCCCCATCGACCGGGCATGGTCGAATTGCGAGCACGGCACGATCAGGGTGGCGCCCTGCGAGCACGCCAGGAGGTCGGGCAACGTCCCGGGGTCCATGTGGTCGGAATGCTTGTGGCTGACGAGGATCAGGTCCACGCGCGGGAGGTCGGCCCCTCGCAGCGGAGCCTCGGTCATCCGAACGTGCGGCTTGTTCGTGTTTGCATACTTCGTTGTCAAATGTTCGGAGAGATAAGGATCGAAGACCAGCATCCCGCGACGGGTCTTCAGGACATATCCGCTCTGCCCCAGCCACCAGACCGCGGCCGAGCCGGGTTCGGGGACTGTCGATGCGATCTCTTCGACGAGATCATGCCCGCTTCGGACGGGCCGGATGAGGTCGGTCATGGCCCGGTCGCTCCTGCGGGCCTCCGGACCTTCCGTTCGAGGAACAGAGCCAGAAGTCCGCCGGTGATCCCGTGGGCAAAGATCGCCAGAGCGTGCCCGATCCGTTGAAATGTGTCCAGATCTAGATCAGGGGCAGGCGGCGGTGGAGCAGGCGGCGGTGCGGGCGCCGGTGCCGCGACGTCGGGTGCGATCAACGCCTCTCGATCGATCGACTCGACGGGAGGTGAAGACTGAGGTTGCGGATGGATACGCTCATACAACGCGTCGAGGAGGTCCGTCGTGACCAGGTAGTGGGCGTGCCCGTACTCGGGATTCAGGGTGTAGTGGGGGTGACCGTACCAGGTCTGCAGCCCGAATGCGAGAAATGCATAACCCCCTCCCACAATCACGAAGCCTACCCAGAAGGTTCGCCCATAGCCGACGAATGCAGCGACAAGACCGAACAGTATCATGGTCATGGCGAGCGTGAAGAGCACGCTGAAGACCAGGTCCGATAGCGACCGCAACGCAGCCGCCGCGACACCGCACGCAGCAACCAGGACCATGAGACCACCGACCGTCAGGATCGCTTTCCTCACGAACCACCCCCGAAACGTTCGTTCCTGACCAGCCGGACCCCTTCGACCATCGCCTTCGCCTTGGCCACCGTCACATGCCGGGCCGTCTGCGAGAACCCGCAGTCGGGCGTGACCGTGACCCGGGTAGCGTCCACGAATTTCAGGACGGTCCGCAAGCGATCGGCCACGAGCTCGGGCGGCTCGATCCACGTATTCTTGACGTCCACCAGCCCCACGGCGACGTCCATCGTCTCGGGAAGTTCGCGGAGGAGCTCGATTTCGGCCATCTCGCGAGAGGCGAACTCCAGCGCCAGTTGATTCACCTTCGCCCGGCCGATGTGGGGGAACAGCGGGCGATAGGACCGCCAGCCCACCGCCCTCCCGCGGTAGTTGCCGAAGCACATGTGCATGCTGACGTGGGCGGAGACGCCCTCGACCGTCCGGGCGATCACGTCCAGGAACGCCTCGGGGTCGTCGGGGTGGCAGGCGAAGCTGGGTTCGTCGAGCTGGAGGAACGCGATCCCGGCGGCCTCGGCGGCGCGAAGCTCGGCGTTCACGATCGGGATCAGGGCTTCCGTGACGGCCATCCGGTCTTTGTAAACGTCGCCCCCGGCGATGCATCCGGCCAGGGTGAACGGGCCGGGGATGGGCATTTTCGACGGGGCCGACGTGATCGTTCGAAATCGGCGATATTCGGCGACGGTGCCGAGGCCCGAGGGGGCCCGGATTGGCTCGACGCAGCGATATTTGCTGCGCTGGTCGTGAGCCGGTGGTCCGAGCTTGCGGGCCGTGGGGATCGGTTCGAGGCCGAGGATGTGGTCGTAAAAGCCCAGGTTGAAATCGACCCGTTGCATCTCGCCGTCGGTGATGATGTCCAGGCCGACGCGAAGCTGGTCGTCCACGACGATGCGGACGGCGTCCAGCAGGGCTTCCTCGCGGTCGGCCGGGCCGAATTCCGAGGGATACGAGGCGACGTCGGCGATGAATCGCTCGTACCAGCCCGGGAACGACCAACTGCCGATCACCGAGGCCGGGATCATCGGGGGTTTGGGGTTCATCGCGGGGGCCTCGCACGTGGGAGACGGACGCCGCCAGGATGACAGGGACGGAGCCGGATTGCAAACCGAGGGCACATTTCATGCGCCCTACTCGACATGGTCGCCCTCCGGGCCGTACCCTGGACCTTTCCCGCCAGAGGCCCCTCCGATTCGGCCCGTTCCCGGATCCGAGGGCCTCGCCCGAGGGTTCGACGATTCATGGCGAAGATCGATCATCACGTCCATACGACGCGACACTCGCCCGATAGCTCGATCGACCCCGACGAACTCGTCGAATCCGCCCTCGCCGCCGGCCTGGACGGCGTGGTCATCACGGAACATGACACGCAATGGGGCGCCGACGAGCTGGCCGACCTCAACGCCCGGAGTCGGGGCCTGGTGGTGCTCTCCGGCGCCGAGATCTCGGCCCGGGAAGGGCATTTCCTCGTCTATGGCCTCCCCGACCTGGAGGAGACGCCTCCGGGGATCGGCATCCTGGAGCTCCTGAAGGTGGTCCGACGCCACGGAGCGGCCATCGTCGCGGCCCATCCGTTCCGCTGGGACCAGGACTTCTCCGCCATCGTCGCCACGACCGGCCCGGCCTTCGACGCTCTGGAACTCGTGAGCAACAACGTGACTCCCGAGACCCGTGCGAAGGCCGAGGCCCTCTTGAAGGCGCATCCCTCGATGGGCCGGACCGGCTCCAGCGACGGCCACGAGTCGCCGATCGTGGGCTGCTACTTCTCCGAATTCCCCGGGCCGATCCGCTCGATGGCCGACTTCGTCTCGGCGTTGAAAGCCCGATCCGGAAAGCCCGGTCATACTCCGGGAAAACCCTCGACGAGCGGCCCTGTGGGATGAATCCCCGGACGGTGGCGGAGTCCGGATCTCCATCGAATCGGAGACAACCGATGAGGAATACGCAACGCATTCTCGTCGTCGATGCGTTCGCCGATCGGCCGTTCGCCGGCAATCCGGCGGCCGTTTGCGTCCTGGAGAGGCCCGCTCCGGAAGAGTGGATGCGGCTGGTGGCGCGGGAGATGAACCTCTCGGAGACCGCGTTCCTCCACCGACTGAACGACGACGACGCCTATGCCCTCCGCTGGCTCACGCCGACGATCGAGGTGGACCTTTGCGGCCATGCCACGCTCGCCTCGGCCCATGTCCTGTGGACCGAGGGGCATGAACCGGCCGATCGCCCTCTTCGATTCCGAACTCGGAGCGGAGTCCTCTCCGCGGTTCGCGACGGCGAGGAGATCGAGCTGGATTTCCCCGCGTGCCCTGCGACGAGATCGGTCGATCTCGCGACGCTTGCCGCGCTTTCCGAAGCCCTCGGCGTTCGGGTTCGGTTCGTCGGCGCGAACGGCATGGATTGGCTCGCCGAGCTGGATTCCGAGGCGGTGGTCCGAGGCTTGGTGCCGTCGTTCGACGGGCTCACGAAGCTCGGAGGGCGGGGGATCATCGTCACGAGCCGATCGGACGATCCGGAGTTCGATTTCGTCTCCCGGTTCTTCGCGCCGAATGCCGGCGTGAACGAGGACCCGGTCACCGGATCGGCCCATTGCGCCCTCGCGCCGTTCTGGGCGGATCGGCTGGGGAAGACGAGCCTGGTCGGGTTTCAGGCGTCGGCGAGAGGGGGCCGAGTCCGGGTGCGTCTCGACGGAGATCGCGTGAAACTCGGCGGAGGCGCCGTCACGATGCTTCGAGGCGAGATGATGGGTCCGCCGTCCGCGGGATGAGGGCCGGCTCCGTCTCGCCGGACCGAACGGAGTGGATTTCTCGCACCCGACGGATCAGAACGAGTCCTGGAGGAAGAGCCGTGGCCCGCCGCGATCGACGTCCCCGGCCTTCGGCGACACCCTCGGCCCCAACCCCCGTGGCCCCGGAGACCTCGACGCCTCCCGCCCCGCCGACGCCACCGATCCGCTCGCGAGTGCTGATCTTGCTGGTGGCCGGGATGCTGTCGCTTCATTATGGGTTGGCCGCGTCCAGCCTGGTTCGGGAGAACCCGACGGTGGACGAGGTGAACCACCTTCCGGCGGGCGTTTCGTACTTCGAAACCGGCTCATTCCGGCTGTATCACCACAACCCGCCGCT
The DNA here is from genome assembly GCA_963737655.1 of uncultured Planctomycetota bacterium. Classification (GTDB taxonomy): domain Bacteria; phylum Planctomycetota; class Planctomycetia; order Isosphaerales; family Isosphaeraceae; genus JAQGHR01. The sequence goes on from CAVTTN010000002.1 coordinate 3,274,046, forward strand.
GGTCAAGCTCGCGGCGGCGTTGCCCGTGGTCCTGGCCGGCGGGACCATGCGAGGCTCGTTCGATTCCCCCGTCTGGAAGGAGGAATCGATCCCGCAGGCCCCCTACGGACTCATGTTCGCGATCCTGAATTCCGCCCAGTATTTCGAGCTCTTCCGCCTGGCGCGCCTCGTGATGCCCTTGTTCTCGGTCCTGGGCGGCCTGGTGGTGTTCTTCTGGTCGAGACGGCTGTTCGGCGACCGGGGGGGCCTCCTGAGCCTGGCGTTGTGGTGCCTTTGCCCGAACGTCCTGGCTCACGGGCGGCTGATCACGTCGGACGTGGCCGGGGCGGCGATCGGCTCGGCGGCAACGTATGCGTTCTGGCGGTATCTTCATGCCCCGACCTGGCTCCGGGCCGGGATCGCCGGAGTGGTCCTCGGCCTGGCCCAGTTGACGAAGTTCAGCATGCTCTTGCTCTATCCGCTCTGGCCGGTCCTCTGGATCGTCTTCGAGCTTTGCGAAGGCGGCTGGAAGGGGCCGCTCCGGCATGGGCTCTGCGCGACGGTCCAGGGGGCGCCGTCGTGGCGCTGAGCGTCCTCGTCATCAACCTCGGCTACGGCTTCGAGGGGACGGGGCGCCCCCTCGGGGATTTTCGGTTCGCGAGCGGAGGTCTGCTGACCAGGCCGGGGTTCACTCCGCATCGGAGCAAGAACGAGCTGATCGACCTCTCCTGGTCCCACCGCGTGAATCGATTCCGGGGGACGTGGCTGGGCCGGTTGCCGACCCCCCTGCCCTCTCACTACTTGCTGGGGTTTGACGAGCAGAAGATCGAGGCCGACGGGCTTCCCCTGATCTGGTTTTATGAACGAGACCCCCGCGCCTTCGCGAAGAAGCCCTCGCCCGACGAGACGACCGGCTACACGGTCTACCTCGACGGCGTCCTCCGCCGGACCGGCTGGCGGTCGTATTACGCGAGGACGATCCTGTACAAGACGCCGGAGGGTACGCTGGCGCTGATGGTGCTGGCCCTGGTGGCGATCGCGACGGCCCGGCGGGCCGGGCCCCGGTCGGCGACGAGCTGGTGTTGATCCTGCCTCCGCTGGCGTTTTTCGGGGCGATGACGTTCCTGACGGACATCAACATCGGCCTTCGCTACGTCCTGCCCGCCTTCCCTTATGCGTTCGTGTTCGCCGGCAGGCTCGCGCCCTGGGCCGATCGGGGGCCGATCCGGCGGATCGCCTGGGGCGGGATCGTCGCGTGTTTCGCGGCCACGGTCCTGGCGGTCGGGACGATCCATCCGCACTACCTTGCTTATCTGAACGCCGCCTCGGGCGGCCCCGATCGGGAACCGCCCCGGCTGATCGACAGCAACCTCGATTGGGGCCAGGACCTCACCAATCTCCGCGAGTGGCTCCGCGAGCACCCCGAGGAGAAGACGGTCGGCCTGGCGTATTTCGGTCAGATCCCGCCGGGCCTCTTCTCGTGGAGAGGGGACGGATTCCCCTGGTTCCTGCCCCCGTCGCGGGCCGGGACGATGTTCCCGATGGGGGACACGTCGCGGATGGCGGGCCCGGCAAGAACGGTCCGGCCGGGGCTTTACGCGGTCAGCGCGACCCTCCGCGAGGGGCTTTCCTGGCGCGTCTACGACCCCTCCCTGACCATCCCGGGCGCCACCTGGAACGTTCGGGACCGGGGTTATGACTATTTCCGCCTGGCCCGCCCGTTCGACCGGATCGGCCATTCGATCTTGCTCTTCCGCCTCTCGGAAAAAGACGCCGCGAGGCTGGAGGCGGACCGGCTGAGGCCGGCGGATTCGCCTCGGTAGTCCTCCGCGTCTTCCGATCGTTCAAAGAATCGCCCGGAACGCATCCTCGGCCGCCCGGATGGTCTGATCGACGTCGTCGCGGGAGTGGGCGGCGGAGACGAACGCGGCCTCGAACTGGCTGCACGGGAGATAGACGCCCCGGGCGAGCATCTCCCAGAAGAACCGGCCGAATCGCTTCGTATCGCTCTCCTTGGCCTCCTCGTAGTTCGTCACGGGGCCGTCGTGGAAGAAGAGGGTGAGCATGCTGCCAACCCTCTGGACGACGTGGGGCACCTTCGCGTCGCTCGCCGCGCGATGGAGGCCCTCCGCCAGCCGTCCCGAGAGCGTTTCCAGGCGTTCATAGGGGGAGTCCTCGGCCAGCTCGTGGATCGTCGCCAGTCCCGCCGCCATCGCCAAGGGGTTTCCCGAGAGCGTCCCGGCCTGGTAGATCGGCCCGGAAGGCGAGACGTGGTCCATCACCCGGGCGCTGGCCCCATACGCCGCCGCCGGCAGCCCTCCGCCGATGATCTTGCCCAGGGCGGTCAGGTCGGGAGCGATCCCGAACCGTTCCTGGGCGCCGCCCAGGGCCAGGCGGAAGCCGGTCATGACCTCGTCGAAGAACAGCAAGGCGCCGTCCCTCTCGGTGATCTCGCGGAGGGCCTCGAGATAGCCGCTCCGAGGGGGGACCAGGCCCATGTTGCCCGCCACCGGCTCCAGGAGGACCGCGGCGACCTGCCCCGGATGGTCCTGGAACGCCCGGCGGACGGCCTCGATGTCGTTGAACGGGACGAGGATGGTATCGGCCACCGCCCCGGGGGTGACGCCCGGGCTATTCGGCGTCCCCAGGGTCGTCGCGGCCGATCCGGCCTGGACGAGCAGGGCATCGACGTGGCCGTGATAATGCCCCGTCATCTTGATGAGCTTGGTCCGACCCGTGACCCCGCGAGCCACCCTCACGGCCGACATCGCCGCCTCGGTCCCCGACGAGACGAACCGGACCTTCTCGATCGACGGCACCGCCGAGACGACGGCCTCGGCGATGTCGCTTTCGCGGACCGTCGGCGCCCCGAAGCTCGTCCCGGACTCCAACGCCTCGGCGATCGCCTTCTTGACCTTCGGATGGCCATGACCCAGGATCATCGGTCCCCAGGAACCGATGTAGTCGATATACTTGTGACCGTCGATATCGAAGAGGTAGGCCCCTTCGGCGCGGCTCATGAACGGAGGCTCCCCGCCGACGGCCCCGAAGGCGCGGGCCGGGCTGTTCACCCCTCCGGGGATCGTCCGGTTGGCGCGGACGAACGCGGCGTGGCTCTCGGGCAACTGGTAGTCGGGTCGCGAGAGGGCGGGCGTGGTGGCGGTCATGAGGAAAAGGCTCGGGACTCGGTGGGAGGAGGGCGATCAGTGCCACGGCATGAAATCGTGACTCAAGGCGTGAATCGAGAGGCCGGCGATCGGCACGGAAATGAGCATGCCGATCCCGAACAGGCCACGCCGGATCCAGGTCCGGGGCAGGCCGAGCCTCGCCAGGTAGAATTCGGCCACCACGCCCGTGCTGAAGCACACGTTCGCCGCGAGACAGGCGATGGCCAGGGCGAGCAGACATCCGGGATTGGTGAGGAGCGGGGAGCGCAGGACGGCCGTGCCGATCAGGACCTCGGCCCCGAGGATGAGGTTGTAGACCAGGCGGAGCCGCTCCCAGGCCACGAGGGACCCCTCGTCCTCTCGCGCGACATCGATCCCCTCCGCCTCCGGAGGCGCGTAGTACGGGGCCGCATCGTCGAAATCCCAATCTTGGTCACCCATGCCACACCTCCTGCCCTTCCCGGTCGCTCGCCTCGATCGATCCCGGGACCCTTCGCTCGAGCGCCCTGGTCCTTCAGCCATCGGGCGGCATCGAGGGCGTGATAGGTCAGGATCATGTCCGCGCCGGCTCGTTTGAATCCCGTGAGCGTCTCCAGGACAACCCGTTTCTCGTCGATCCATCCGTTCCTCGCGGCGGCCTTGACCATCGCGTACTCGCCCGAGACGTTGTAGACGGCCGTGGGGACGCCGAATCGGTCCTTCACCCGGCGGATGATGTCCATGTAGGCCAGCCCCGGCTTGACCATGACGAGGTCGGCCCCCTCCTCCAGGTCGAGGGCCACTTCTCTCATGGCCTCGTCGCCATTGGCCGGGTCCATCTGGTAGGTCCGGCGGTCGCCGAAGCTCGGGGCGCTCTCGGCGGCGTCCCGGAACGGGCCGTAGTAGCCGCTGGCGAACTTCGCCGCGTAGGAGAGGATCGGCACGCCCGAAAACCCCGAGGAATCCAGCCCTCGACGGATCGCGCCGACCATCCCATCCATCATCCCCGACGGGGCCACCACGTCGGCGCCGGCCCGGGCGTGGCTGACCGCCTGCCTGGCCAGGAGGGGGAGCGTGGCGTCATTATCGACGTCCAGGCCGCCCGAGGGATGCTCTCGGAGCGGGCCGCAATGGCCGTGGTCGGTATATTCGCAGAAGCAGACGTCGGTGATCACCAGGGTCTCCGGCGACCGTTTCTTGACCAGCCGAATGGCCTCCTGGACGATCCCGCCGTCGTCCCACGAGGCCGATCCCGAGGCATCCTTTTCGGCCGGAATCCCGAACAGCAACAGGGCCGGGATTCGCCACTCCGCCGCCTCGTCGATCGCTTCGCCCAGTCGATCCAGCGACCACTGAAACTGCCCCGGCATCGACGAGATCTCTCGACGCAGGCCGTTCCCGTGGTAGACGAACAGGGGGAAGACCAGGTCATCGACGGTCAATCGGTGCTCGCGGACCATGTCCCTCAAGCGGGGGTGGCCCCGGAGCCGTCTCGGTCGATGGATTGGTGCGTCATTCATGGCGATCAGTCTATCTCCCGGGGACTTCGAGGAGGAAGGCTGCCGGCCTCGCATCAACTCAGGACCGCCAGGGTGCCGCACGCGGCCTGGATGTCGGCGCCTCCGGAGTATCTTCGGACGATCGGTTGCCCGAGATGTCGCGACAGGGCGTCTCGGAAGGCTTGCAGCTCTTGCGAGGAGGGCGGCCGGAAGCGTCCGGAGGGGTCGGTGACCTCGATCAGGTCGAACCTCACGGGCGTGTCGCCGATGAGCTCACCGAGGGCCCGGGCGTCGTCCTCCGAGCAGTTCTCGCCCCCGATGCAGACGTAGGAGAGCATCACGCGGCCCCCTCGGGCCTGGGCGTGGCGGCGGGCGGCGGCCATGACCTCCGCGATGGGGGTCCGCGAGGCCACCGGGACGAGCTTCGCCCTCTGGGCGTCGGTCGCGGCGCCGAGGCTGATCGAGAGGCGGAAGCGGCGGCCCTCGGCCGTGAAGCGGTCGATCTCGGGGACCAGCCCCACGGTGCTGATCGTGATCCCCTTCGCCGCCATCGAACCGCCGAACGAGCATCGCAGCAGCTCGGCCGCGGCCAGGACGCGGTCGTAATTGAGGAACGGCTCGCCCATCCCCATGAAGACGGCCCCCGTGACCCGCCGGCCTTGCTCCTGGGCGATCTCGCGGCCCTGCATCCACTGGTCGATGATTTCCCAGGTCGCGAGGTTGCGGCGAGTCGGCATCGAGGCCGTGGCGCAGAAGGCGCAGGCCATCGGGCAGCCGACCTGTGACGAGAGGCAGACGCTGACCGCGCCGGGCTTGTGCAGGGGGATCAGGACCGTTTCGATCGGCAGGCCGTCGGGCAATCGGAACAGGATCTTCTGGAAGCCGTCTCGGGGCGAGATGACGCTCTTTTCTCGGCGGAGCCGGGGCAAATCGGGCAGGAGGTCCGACATCCGCTTCGGAACCTGGTGCTCGCGACCCCAGGAGGCGCGATCGTGGACCCCTCGGCCGAGCAGGGCCGCGAGCAGGCGCCTCGAAGCCTCGTCCGAAACGCCGATCCGCCGGCCCCAGTCGAGAAACGCCTCGGGAGGCTGGTCGCGAGGGTCCGTCACGTCAAGCATCGCCGTCGAATCTCCGCCTCCGGGCCGAGGGTCGCCGAATATTGTACCGGAATCCGCGAAGACCCTGTAGGGTGCATGAAATGCCGCATCCCCCCTCGCGGGTGCAGCCCGCGACCCCACCTTGCCGATCTCGCAATCGAAATGGAAGACGGGAGAGCCGGGGAAAGGCTCCGGCCTCTCGACTGCGTTCGTGGTGCATTTCATGCATCCTCCAGGTCGAAGAATTGCCGATTTTTCGCCGCCTGGTCAGGAACTTTTCTCTCTCGTCGGTCGTACAGGTATGGAGACGAGGCCTGGGCCGGCAAGTGAGTTCGACGCGGCCCGACCGTCTTCCAGTCCCTAATGTGATTCAGGAGAACACCTTCGATGAAGCGTAATGCGATCGCGTGGGCCGCCCTGGCGTTCTCGGTGGCCGCGTTCGTCGGATCGCGGGGGGTCTCGAAGCCCGCCACGGCCGTCCAGGAAATCCCCGCCGAGGGTCAGAAGACCGCTCGCGCGCTGTCCGAGGCATTCCACGCCGTCGCCGAATTCGCGCGCCCGTCGGTCGTGCAGATCACCGTCCAGAAGAAGGCCGGCGCCAATCTGGGCCGCTCGCGAGCTCCCGGCCGGGGCCAGCTCCCGGACAACGTGGACCCGAAGGACCTGGAGGACATGCTCAAGCGGTTCTTCGGCCCCGGTCAGACGCCGAAGTTCGAGAAGCAGCAGTTCGGCGTGGCCGAGGGCACGGGTTCCGGGTTCGTCTACGACGACAAGGGCCATATCCTGACCAACAACCACGTCGTCTCCGGGGCCGAACGGATCGTCGTGACGTTCCACGACGGCGAGACCGCCCCGGCGAAGGTCGTCGGCACCGATCCCAAGGCCGACGTCGCCGTGATCCAGGTCGAAACCACGAGCTACCCCGCCCTGCCCCGAGGCGATAGCGAAAAGCTGAAGGTCGGCGAATGGGTGATCGCCGTCGGTTCCCCGTTCGGCCTGGAGCAGACGGTCACCAGCGGGATCATCTCCGCCACGGAGCGGGGGAACCTCGGGATCATCGGCGAGGACGGCTCTTACGAGAATTTCCTCCAGACGGATGCCGCGATCAACCCCGGCAACTCGGGCGGCCCGCTGATCGACATGAACGGGCGGGTCGTGGGCATCAACACGGCCATCGCCACCGGCAACCGCACCAACGCCGGCGTCGGGTTCGCGATCCCGATCGACATGGCGGGCGTCCTGGCCGACAAGCTGATCAAGGACGGCAAGGTCAACCGGATGCGCGTCGGCCTGAAGCTGGCCATGCAACCCCTGACGCCGACCCTGGCCAGGAAGCTGGGCGTGGGCAAGGACGTCCATGGCGTGGTCGTCGATGAAGTCGTGGCCGACAGCCCCGGCGCCAAGGCGGGCATCCAGCCGGGCGACGTGATCGTCGAGTTCCAGGGCCATCCGGTCCACAACGTCGCCGGGTTCCGCAACCTGGTTTCGGCCAGCGACGAGGGCAAGTCCTACGCGGTCCGCCTCTTCCGGGACGGCAAGCCGACGAGCGTGACCGTCACCCCGGCCCCCGAGGACTCGGTGCAGTTCGCCTTCGAGAAGGAGGCCCAGAAGCTTCGCGCCGGGCAGACCAAGCTGGAGCCGTTCGGCTTCAGCGTCCAGCCGGTCAAGCCGGCCGACACCCAGCAACTGGGCTATCCCGAGGGGACCGAGGGCCTCATGATCACCGGAGTGAAGGACGGCATGCCCGCCGCCAACGCCGGCCTGGAAGAGGGTGACCTCATCACCAAGGTCATCAAGGACAAGAAAATCGAGCCGGCGAAGTCCGTCGAGGACCTGGTCTCCGCGGCCAATGGGGCCAAGGACCTGGCCATCTTCGTCAAGGACGTTCGCAACCCCGAAAAGGAGGCTCAGATCGTCACCCTGACCATCAAGGCCGAAAAGTCCGCCAAGCAAGAGAAGAACAACTAACCCGCGACCTTTCTCGACCGAACGACGGCCCGGCGCATCCCGCGTCGGGCTGTCGTCATTACATGGCTCGCCGGGGGAGTCCAGGCCGCATGGAGAGCTTCTCGATTTTCGCCCACGGCCGGGAGCTCGACGTGGATCGGCTGGTCCGCGAAGTCCCGTTGCCGTTCGATCGGGTCTGGAGGAGGGGGGAGCCTCTGCCGACCTGCGGGCTGGGCGAGTATCCGACCAGCGGCGCGGAGATCGTCCTGGGCTGCGGGAAGACGCTGGCCATCCGCGTTCAAGAACGGATCGCCGAGGAGTTCCTCGCCTCCCATCGAGGGCCTCTCCTGGAAATGGTCCGGGCAGAGGGCATCGAATGTTGCGTCCTCGGCCTTCAGTATCACCTGTCGTTTCAGCCGGACCGCCGCAGGTTCTGCGTCAGCCCTTCGACCAAATTCCTTCGGGCCGCCCTGGACCTGGGAATTCGGCCGGTGATTTACGGCACCCTCGACCCCGCGTGAAAGCCGGCCACCAGGTGTAGCCATGCCCGGCTCTACTTCCCGCTCGGCGAGATCACGCCCTCGCAAAGGAGCCCGGTGAAGGCGGAGACGACTTCCGGTAGCGATGCCAGGTGCAGATGGACGAGGCTCCCCACGGCATTGTACCGAAAGACCATGTCGCGACGGTCGGCCAGAGGGCCGGACCGGGCCGGGCAGTCGCCGGGTTCGGGGGCCGGGTGGAGCCGCCACCGGCCGGAGAGATAGCCCCGGATCGCGGTGCCCCGGGGCCCGAGCCAGCCGGATCGATTCAAACGGCGGAGGACCGGCCGAGGCCGGGGGGTCCGCGAGGCGAGTTCGGCGTCGAACGGGAAGATCCCGGCTCCGGAGGTCCGCCGGCCCTCAACGATCAAGGAACGCCCGAGGTAGGCGGCGCCTCCCCCTTCGGCGTAGATCCGATGCCCCCGGCAGACGTGGTCCCGGAGAGACGCCACCAGGCTGAAGTTCCCGGCGAGCTCCTCGGCGAAGCGGTCGGGAAGGCCGGCGCCAATCATCACGAGGTCCGCGTTCTCCGGAAGTGTCTCGTCCCTCAAAGGCGAGAAGTCCACGAGCTCGGCCCCGAGTCCTTCGAGGGCTTCCAGGGTGTCCGGGAAATAGTTGCCGAACGCCTCATCGTGAGCGTAGGCGACGCGAAATCGAGGGCCGGGTTGGGTCGCCGGTGGCTCCGGCAGGCAGGAACGGCCCCGAGCGATCCCGAGCAGGGCGTCCAGGTCGGCGAACCGGAGGAAACTCGCCCCCAGCTTCGCGAACACGGCCAGGGGCGTGGGATGCTCCGCCGAGTTTTCGGCGAGCTCGGCCCGAAGGCCGTCGAGCCGCTCGACGCCGCCGATCACCGGCTTGCCCGACAGGACCTCGACGACCTTCTTCAACGCGGGGAAGGTGTCCGGTTCTTCCACCCCGTCGATCAGGAGGGCCTCGACGCCGGGAGGCAGGGGCGGCAGGTGGAAGGCCAGGGCCGGCGACCAGGGGACCATCGCGACGATCGGGAGGTCCAGGGCCGCGACCAGAGGGCCAAGCCGTCCGGGTCGGAGGTGAGGAGGGGCCGAGGGCGGCCAGGGGCTCTCGTCCAGGGTGCCTTCCACCACGGCAAGGTCGGCCCCTCGGGCGCCTCGGCCGAAGGCGGCCAGGCGAGCCTCGGGCGCCATCAGCCAGGGGTCGAGCTGCCGGCCCGGGAGGCCCGTGATCCGCCCGATGGCCGGTTCGCTGAGCGGCCGGGCGCGGGCGGCGAAGTGCTGGACGGTCCACCGCTTCATCGCCAGGCCCGCGAGCAAGGCAAGGCCGGCGGGCGACGGCTCGGGGCCGGCGGACGGCGTGGCCAGGGCCAGACGGGGCGGGCGGTTCATCGGGGCACCGGCATCGGGCGGGGGGGCGCGCCGGGGAATCCCGGGCGCGAGATCGTTCGCCGGCATCGTGCCGGGCGGAGCATCCGCAAGGCCGGGACGGCTTCGGTCCTCGGCCCCCGGGACAGAGCGGCTGGCAGGTCGTCTCAATCATAGAGAGGCCGGTCCGGGCGTCAAGCCGGTTTAGCGGCCGAAGCCCGGGCGTCCTCGCCTCACGAGCCTTTCGAGGCGTCAGGACCACGGAATGCGAATGGGCGAGCATGCATCGATGCCTCGCAAGGGCCAGCGCGGCGATTCCGCTTGTCGACGGAGGGGGCTTGGGCTACCCTGACCGCCCCTCGGGCGGAACCATCAGACCACGGACGGCCTGGCTCCGGTGACGGAGCGGACGACCTCTCGCTCTGGAGGAGCGCGAACGATGCGATGGATCGCGGCCGGAACCGTCGTGCTCGCGGCGACGACGGGGCTCGTCATCGAGGCCCGGGGCCAGAACAGACCGTCTTCCCGAGATCGCCCGATCGAAGCCGGGAGCTCGACAACCAGGGCCGAAGGGGAAGCCCCGCTATCGCCCGAGGCGTCGTCCGCGAGGCTGGCGACCCTCGAACGGCTCCATGCGCTGGGGGATCCCGCCGATGCCGCCCGCGACAAGCCGAAGGACAAGGCGGCCGAGGCCCGCGCGAAGGTCCTCCGCGAGATCTACCAGGAGAGGCTCCGGTTGATCGTCGAGTGGGACAAGGCGAGCCAGGCGGCCCGGGGGGACGACAGGCCCTCGGCGTCTCCGGAGGCCGAGTCCGCCGAGCTCAAGGCGACCATCGAATCGGCCAAGGCGGCGCTCGCTCAGGCCGCGAAGAACCCGACGAGTCTCTTGCCCGAAGCCTTCCGGTCGCCCTCGGCGTCGGTGGCGGAATCGGCCCTGACCGAGATGAATGAGGCGATTCGCCGGGCCCAGGAAACCGTCGAGGACCTGGGAAAGGGTCTCGAATCGCTGACCGTCGCCTCGGGCCGCAAGGACTCGCCGACGGTCTCCGCCGCGAAGGCCGAGCGCGAGGACTCGCGGAAGAAGGTGGCCGCCCTCGCCCCTCGCCGGGACCAGCTCCAGGCCGCCCTGGCGAAGGCGGCCTCGTTGGAGGCTCGCGAGCTCGCCCGGGAACGGCTCGCGAACCTTGAATGGGAGGGGAAGGTCGAGGCCGAGAGGCTCCGCCAGGTCGATTCGCGGCTGGAGGTCGAGGGCCGGCGTGCCGCCATGTCCGAGACCCGGATCGAGGCCCAGAAACTCCGGCTGGAACTCGCCCGGGCCACCCTGGCGGCGCTCCAATCGACCTATAAGACCCGGGTCGATCGCCGAGAGAAAGAGCTGAAGCAGGCCGCCGCCTCCGCGCAGGTCCGCGCCAACAAGACGGGCGACCCCCTGGAAAAGTACCGGGCCCGCCGCGAGAAGGAGCTGGCCGACCAGCAGGCCCTCGAAACCGAGCGCCGGAGCGAGCTGGCCACTCCGGCCCTCTCGCTCCAGGAACAGACGGACAAGGCCGACCGCGCCCTCCACGAGTTCCAGAGGCTCAAGGAGCTCGTCGCCGGAGGGCGATCGGCGGCGATCGTCGCCCAGAGGCTCAACAACAGCTATCGCCGCCTGGCCTCGGAGCGGGCCGCCCTCCTCCGCAATGAGATGGCCCAGGTTTCCTTGCTCATGGGCCGCTATGAGAACGAGCTCACCGACGTCGAGCTCGACCAGCTCGACGACGTCCGGGGGGACAGGGCCCTCCGCGAGAACCTCCTGGCGATCCTGCCCGAGTCCCGGAGGAAGCAGGCCACGGACCTCTTCGAGGACGCCGAGAGGAAGCAGCGGGCCGTCCTGGAGAAGCGCCGGGAAGTCCTGATGGAACTCTCGGCCCGGACCGAGGAGACCCGTCGCGAGATCGCCCGGAGGCTCCAGATCCTCGACGATCAGCACGCCTTCCTCCGGACCCACCTGTTCTGGATCCGCGACCTTCCGCCGATCGGCGCGGAAACGATCGACCAGATGAAACGGGAGGGCCGGGACCTCGGGCGGACGGCCCTGGGGATGGCCTCCGAGGCATGGAATCCGTCGGGCTGGGGCGGAGTCTCGCCGTTATTCGTCCTCTGCGGGATCGGCCTGACGGTCTTGCCCTTCGGGCTCCACCGGGCCCGCAAGGCGCTCCGCTCGCACATGGATCGAGCGACCGCGCCGATTTGAAACGGGTACAGGCCGGGCAATGGGTCGGACGCCGCGGGACGGACCGGGAATCGAGGCCCCTTCATGAGAGCGTTCAAGAATTTTTCGATCCAGGTTGCGATCTCGGCCCTGTGGCCGTCGTACCTCGCGCTGATGGCCCTGGCGGCGAGGGTCGGACCGTGGAGCCGGGAGCTGGCGAGGCCGGCGTCGTTCGTCCTCTGGGTCCTCGCGCTGGCCCTGTTCCTGGCCGCGCTGGCGAGGTTCCTGTTCGGTCCTCGGGGGTGGGCCGAGGACACCCTCAAGGCCCCTCCGCCCGCCGCCCGACAGATCCGCCGCGCGTGCTGGTCGCTGGCGATCGGGATGATCGTGTTCCTCCTGCCGTCGTGGCTCCTGAATCGCGGGCTGATCGCCCACGGAGACCGTCCGGTCACGGCCCCGGCCGTCTCGCGGTTCCTGGTTCTAGGGTTCGAGGTCCTGATCGGGATCGTCGCCCTCCGAGTGCTCCGCCCTCGAAGCTCGTTCATGACGTGGATCGGTGGCGGCGAGACCGGCGGCAACGCCCTGGGCCGGCATCGCCGGGTCGCGGCGCTGCTGGTCCTCGTCCTGATCGGCGCGATCATCACGCTCGACTCCCTCGGCTACTCCTACACCGCCCGAAGGGTCTCCACGGCGATCCTCCAGGCGGTCGGATTGGCGTCGGCGTGCTGGCTGCTCCATCGACTGATCGTCCGCGCGATCGACGGCCACGCCTGGCGATGGATGAAGCCCGGGGCCTCGGGCGGAGGCGCGGTCGCCCCGGGCGATCACGTCTCGGCCGACGACACGGCCGGCCGCCTGAAGAGGCTCTCCGCCTGGGTGATTCCGCTCCTGGGACTGGGGATCGGCGCCTGGTACTGGAATTTCGATGGCGCCCTGGTCCGCGCCCTGGCCGATCGCTCGATCGTCCCGGGATCGGCCTACGCCCTGACCGTGGGCGACGCCTTCAAGGCCGTCGTGATCTTCACGCTGACCGGAGTGGCCTGGCGGCACCTCGGCGCGTTCTTCTCTCTGGTGGTCTTCCCGAGGATGGCCGACGACCCGGGCATCCGATTCGCGGTGCTCACCCTCTGCCGATACCTCGTCCTTGGGGCGGGGCTGATCCTGGGGATGACGGCCCTGCACTTCGGGCTGGACCGGATCGGCGTCGGCCTGGCCGCCCTGGGCGTCGGCCTGGGATTCGGGCTCCAGGAGATCGTCTCGAACTTCGTCAGCGGGATCATCTTGTTGCTGGAACGGCCGATCCGGGTGGGTGACATCGTCACCGTCGCCGGGATGAGCGGCAAGGTCGAGCGGATCAACATCCGGGCCACCACGATCATCAACGCCGACAACCAGAGCCTGATCGTCCCCAATCGCGAGTTCATCACGGCAAACCTGGTGAACTGGACCCACAAGGACCGGGTGCTCCGCATCTCGATCCCCGTGGGCGTGGGCTACGGGAGCGACCCGGACAACGTGGCCGAGCTCCTCCTGGCGATCGCCCGGGCCGATGCGGACGTCCTCCGCAACCCGGTGCCGACGGCGATCATGGAAGGGTTCGGCGACTCGGCGCTGAACTTCACGCTCCACGCCCACGTGCCCGACCCCAGCCTCGCCGGGAGGGTCAAGCACCGGTTGTGCGCCGAGATTCAGAGACGCTTCAAGGCGCAGGGGATCTCGATCCCGATGCCGTCGCGAGAGATTCTCGTCAAGTCGGCCGGTCACGATCACGATCACAATCACGAGCAAGCCGCGGGAGGCCGTCAACTGGGGCCGTTCTGGAGAGCGGACGGCCCGGCGACGGTTCCCCCACCGCCAACGCCGTCGAGATGCCCGGTCTGCTTCCCAGAGCCGGCGGAGCCGTTGCATCGGGGCGTCGATGAGTGAAAAAGCTGACGACAGGAGCGTGGGCATCCGGCTCAGTCAGAACCGGACTTCAGGGGATCGCTCTCGGATCGCGTCTCCGTAAGGCAGGCCTTGGGCTGCCGTCGCCACGAATCGGCAGGCCAAGGCCTGCCCTACGAAGTGCCGTCGTGCTCGATCCGTGAGTGTTCCGCAGCAGGTTGGCGGGTCGTCGCCCTGACGTCCGTACCCGGACCAGGCGGTCATTTCCCCTCTGCGGCGGCCTTCGGTGGGGTCGGCGAGGTTGGGGTCTCGGCGTCGGCGTAGAAGACCTCGCAGAGCTTGCCGAGGAGGCGCCCGGCCTCGGCGGTGGCTTCGGTCACGTCGTTGTCGGGCGTGGCTAGCGGGACGTTGTTCACGAAGAAGGCGAAGGCGAGGTTCTTGCCCGAGGCCGTCTCCATGTAGCCGGCCAGGGCCTTGCTCGTGAGGATGGCCCGGCCGTTCAGGCCGTTGCCCACCCAGTACGTACCCGTCTTGGCGCGGACGTGCCCTTTCGCCGGGCTATCGGTCGGGACGGCCGTCGCCAGTGTTCCGTCTCGACCCAGGATGGGCAACGCCGCTTCATAGGCCGGGAAGCCGGGTCGGGTGGTCATGGAGCGAAGCAGGGCGACCGTCGCCCTCGGCGTGACGAGGTCCGCCCTCGCGCCTCCGGCCCCTCCTCCGAAGGCGATCGTGGAGGTATCGACGCCCAGCTCCTGAAGCAGCGTCCCTTCGCGGCGGAGGCCATCGGCCAGCGTCTTCTCGCCGTGGTGGGCCGCCACGAGCAGGGGGAGCGTGCTGGCGTGAAGGTTCTGGCTGACCTTGAGGATCACCTTGATGTATTCCGAGAACGGCGGCGAGGTGTATTCGGCCACCTTCGCGAGCTTCGCGACCTCCGACGGCATCGGCAGGTCGCCGCTCGGGTTGTCGGCCAGGGGAGACGCCGAGACCTTGATCCCCTGTCCTCGAAGGCTCTCCAGGAACATGGTCCGGGCGAATGAGGCCGGATCTTGCACCTCGTAAATCTTGACCGCCGGCTTGTGCCCGACGGGCAGCTTGCCGCGGACCGAGAACCGCCGAGGGGCCTGCGAGATCACGTCCAGGGAGGGCGCGACGCCTTCGGGAACGGTCTCCACCGAGGTCTCGAACGTGGCGAAGGCGGTCTCGGGGACGATCGCCACGGTCGCCGGCTCGCCGGCCCTGGCCGCCGGGGTCACCCGGACGTCGATCACGTTGTCGTTGACCACCATCGGCGAGACGCGAGAGGGCCCGCTGCCGGTGCTGGGGGCGGACTCGAACAGGCGGTCATCGACGATCACCTCGCCCGTCACCCGCTTGATCCCGGCGTCCTTGATCTCCCGGGCCAGGTAGTCGAGCCCTCCTCGGGGATTGGCCGGGACGAGCGTGGCCTTGAAACTCCCTCCGGCGTAGGAGTGGTCGTTGTCCTCGAAAAGCAGGGTGCCCTCGGGGCCGGTCCGGCCTCCCAGGCTGAGGTCTCCCGAGGCCACCAGGATCAGGTCGCCCGAGAGGGTCCCGTCCGCCGAGACGTCTCCCCGGCGAACCACCCGGGTCTTGAAGCGATAATCCGGGCCAAGATCGGTCAGGGCCGAGGCGCAGCTGAAGAGCTTCGTGACCGACGCCGGGCAGAACATCCGGTCGGCGTTCTTCTCGAAGACGACCTTTCCGGTCTTGACCTCGACGACCAGCACGCCCCATGCGCCCTGGGAATACGTGGGCGTCTTCAGGACCGCTTCGACCCGGGCCTCCAGAGGTTCGGCCGATCGCGAGGACCGGGCGGCCAGGAGGCAGAGGATCGGGATTGCCAGGGAAGCGGCCCGTCGTCGGATCATCACTCGCAGCCTCCGAAGGAACGGCCCGCCTCGGGCCTCGACGCCGACATCATAACCGACGATCCTCCCGACCTGTAGGGTCCTCGGCACCGAGGCTTTGAAGCCGGGGGGATCGGTCTGCTAGAGTGCTCGTTCACGCCTGTCCCGAGACCCTCTTCCCGCGATGAGGCATTCAGTCCGTTGAACGAATCACTTTCGCCCCGAGACTCCTACGGACGACGCCTCGCCCGGACCCTCGATCGACAGTCGGTCCTGACCGGTCGGGATGGCCGGATCGCCAACCTGCGATTTGTGATGTTCGTCGTCGCCTTCGGGCTGGGCCTGTCGGCGTATTTTGGAGGAGTCTCGCCCTGGTGGATGGCGCTGCCCGCGGTCGCGTTCACCGCGTTGCTGGTGGTTCACGAGAGGACGGCACGCGAGCGCCTCCGCGTCTCCCGGATCGCGGCGTTTCAGGAGCGAGGTCTTGCCCGGGTGGAGGACCGCTGGGCGGGGCTCGGCCCCGACGGCTCGCGATTCGCCGACCCCGATCATCCCTTCGCGGCGGACCTGGACCTTTTCGGTCGGGGCTCTTTGTTCCAGAGGATCACCACCGCCTCATCGCGGGGCGGGGAGGCCGTCCTGGCCTCGTGGCTGCTCTCGCCCGCGGCCCCCGAGACGATCCGAAGGCGCCAGGAGGCGGTCGCCGAGCTCACCGACCAGCTCGATTTTCGGGACGACCTGGCGAGGCTGGGCGAACGTGTCCCCGGAGTGGCCGAGTTCGCCAGCCTGGCCGAATGGGGAGTCAGGCCGGTCGCGCAGGGCCTCGGCGTGATGTCGGCCGCCGCCTCGGTCCTGAGCCTGGCGTCGGTGGCCCTGGGAGCCGCCTGGATCGCAGGAATCTGGTCGATCTGGCCGTTCCTGATCGCGGTCGGTGTCCTCGCCGGGTTCGCACGACTGGCGACGGAAAGGCTGGGCCCGGTCCTTCAAGGCGTGGACCGGAGGGCGGACGAGTTGTCCTCGTTGAAATCGGCCCTGGCCCTCATCGAATCCAAGGAATTCCGGGCGGAGGACCTCTCGCGAATCCGCGGGACCTTGCGGGTCGGCGAGGTTCCGGCCTCTCGGCGAATCGCCGGCCTCCTTCGGCGGGCGGACCTCCTGGAGTGGCGGAATAACCTGTTTTTCGCCCCGATCGCGGCCATTCTGCTCTGGAACGTCCAGGTCGCCGTCCTCCTGGAACGGTGGCGGAGGCGATCCGGCCGGGAGATCGCCGGCTGGGTGGCCGCGCTCAGCGAGCTGGAGGCCCTCGCCTCGCTCGCCGCGTTCGCGTTCGAGAACCCCGATCACGCCGTCCCCGAGATCGTCGAGGACGGCCCTCGGTTCGAGGCCCAGGGTCTCGGCCATCCTCTCCTGCCTCGGTCGTCGTGCGTGA
Source organism: uncultured Planctomycetota bacterium (assembly GCA_963737655.1). GTDB lineage: Bacteria > Planctomycetota > Planctomycetia > Isosphaerales > Isosphaeraceae > JAQGHR01. The sequence goes on from CAVTTN010000002.1 coordinate 3,290,959, forward strand.
GGAACGACGTGGAGCTGGGCGGCGATCTTCGAGTGCTGGTGGTCAGCGGATCGAACATGTCCGGCAAGAGCACCTTGCTCCGGTCGGTCGGGACCAACGTCGTGCTCGCCCTGGCGGGAGGCGGGGTACGCTCCGTGAGGATGAGGCTCTCGCCTTTGGCCATCGGGGCCACCCTCCGCATCCAGGACTCGCTCCAGGAAGGGAAGTCGAGGTTCTACGCCGAAATCCTCCGCTTGAAATTGGTGGTGGGGCTGACCCACGGCTCCATGCCGGTGCTGTTCCTGCTGGACGAGATCCTCCACGGGACCAATTCGCACGATCGAGTCGAGGGGGCCTCGGCGATCGTCCGGGGTCTGATCGACCGGGGCGCGATCGGCCTTGTGACCACGCATGATCTGGCACTGGCGGAAGTCGCCGAGGGGCTTGCACCCAGGGCCGCGAACGTCCATTTCGAGGACCGGATGGAAGACGGCGTCATGGAGTTTGATTACACGATGAGGCCCGGGGTCGTTCGGAACAGCAATGCCCTGGCACTGATGAGGGCCGTCGGGCTGGATGTCTAGCGGGCCTCCGCTCTCCAATTATGGCCCAGATTGGCATCCCGGAGACCGCCCCTCCGCGCCGGGCCCTCGTGGCCTCTCCTCGGCTCGGGACTTGCGGGGAGCCTCGGCGGCCCTGGCCTCGCCTCGCGTCCATACGATCCGTTTGCCCGACGGGACTTCCGACCCATGCCCGCCCGCAACGAAGACCTCCACGGCAACGCGCCCGACAAGTCGCCCGTGGTCCTTCTTCTGATCGACTGGATCAATTCGTTGGATTTCCCCGAGGGCCGGAGCCTCCTGGAACAGGCCCTCCCGGCCGCCGATCGGGCCGCCGAGCTCCGGCGAAAGGCCCGGGAGGCGCGCGTTCCGACGATTTATGTCAACGACAACTTCGGCCGCTGGCGGTCAGACTTCCGCTCCCAGGTCGATCATTGCCTGAAGGACGGCTGCCTCGGCCGCCCCCTGGTCGAGAAGCTGGCCCCGGGCCCCGACGATTATTTCGTCTTGAAGCCGAAACATTCGGGATTTTTCTCGACGACTCTGGATCTCCTGCTCGAATACCTGGGCGCCAGGACCCTCGTCCTCTCCGGGATTGCCGGGAATATCTGCGTCCTGTTCACGGCCAATGATGCCTATCTTCGCGATTTCGACCTCTGCGTTCCGAGCGACGCGACCGCCTCGAACCGAGCCGAGGACAATGCCCATGCCATCGGCCAGATGGCGAAGATCCTCAAGGCCGATACCTCACCGACCGCCGACCTGGATTTCCTCGACCTGAAGGATAGAACAGCCCGGAGAGGCGGCCCGCCGAGACCCCGGGACGAGGATCTTGGGGCCGGGCCGTCGCGGACCCAGGCCTAGGGGGCCGGCGATGCCAGGTCGTCGAATCGAGCCGAAACCGGGGCAGGAATCGGTCTGGGACTATCCGAGGCCGCCATCACTCGTGCCGTCTCCGGCGGAAGTCCGGGTTGAGTTCGGGGGGCAGGTGGTGGCCGAGACTCGAAAGGCGTTTCGAGTCCTGGAGACGAGCCATCCGCCGGTCTTCTATCTACCGCCGGAAGACGTGAGGGACGAGTTCGTGGTCCGATCGGCTCGCTCGTCGTTCTGCGAGTTCAAGGGCCGGGCGTTGTACTTCGACCTGCTCGTCGGAGATCGGCGATCGAAGGACGTAGGGTGGTTCTATCCGTCGCCGACCCGCGAATTCGCCCCCATCGCCGGCTTCCTGGCCTTTTATCCCGGCCGGGTCGATGCGTGTTTCGTCGATGGCGAGCGGGTCCAGGCCCAGGAGGGGGATTTTTACGGAGGCTGGATCACGGGGGCGATCGTCGGGCCGTTCAAGGGAGGCCCGGGGACGCGGGGATGGTAGGGGCCGGCTCGGCTCTTGGGCCGGGAAACGACGCGACCCGCCCCGACCATGAAGTCGGGGCGGGTCGCGAGGATCGTTCAGGACTCCGAAGCGGGCGTCAGCTCGTCCGTTGGGCCGAGTTCTGACGGCGGCGGAGGCCGTTGTTCATCGGGACGCTATTGCCTCGCCGGGGCGGGGCCATCCGTCGGCCTCGACCGAACCCGGGGCGACCTCCGGGCTTGCGACCCGGTGCGACGGGACGGGGGAACGTCGGTACGTTCTCGACCTCGTCGCGGTCGATCTGCCGGGAGATGGCCTTCTCGATCTGGTCGAGTAGCTTCCCCTGGTCGGCCAGGACGAACGTGATCGCCGCTCCGTCGTTGCCCATCCGGCCGGTCCGGCCGATCCGGTGGACGTAGTGCTCGGGGTCTTCGGGGATGTCGAAATTGACGACGTGGGAGATGCCGGGGACGTCAATCCCTCGGCCCACGACGTCGGTGGCCACCAGGATGTTCAATCTCCCGGCGCGGAACGCGTGAAGGACGCGGTTCCTCTGGCTCTGCGAGAGGTCGCCGTGCATGGCCTCGGCCTTGAAGCCGTCGGCCCGGAGGAGGTTGCCCACCTTGTCGGCGCCGTGCTTGGTCCGGCAGAAGACGATGGCCCGCTCCGGGGTCTCTCGCTGGAGGAGCTCGTAGAGCAGCTCCAGCTTCCTCTCCGGGTTGACCATGATGTACGCCTGGCGGATCGCCGGGATCGTGGCGTCCTGGTCCTCCCGGATCAGGCGGACGTCGGCCGGGTCCTTCAGGTAGCGACGGGTCAGGTCGCGGACTTCTTTCGGCATGGTGGCCGAGAGCAGGAGCGTCTGACGGGGCTCGGGGCAGGCTTCCAGGATCGCCTCGACGGCCGGTCGGAACCCGATGTCGAGCATCTGGTCGGCCTCGTCCAGGACCACGGTCGAGACCCGGTCGAGCCGGATCGCGTCGCGGTCCATGAGGTCCATCAGCCGCCCCGGGGTGGCGATCACGATCTGGGTGCCGCCCTGCAGGAGCTTGATCTGGCGGAAGATGGACTCGCCGCCCACGACGGCCGCGGCGCGGATGCGCCGGCCTCGCGACAGCTTCTCGAATTCCCGGCCGATCTGGTGGGCCAGCTCGCGGGTCGGCACGAGGATCAGGGCCTGGGCGAACCGGCCTTTCTCGTCGATTTTTTCGATGATCGGCAGCAAGAACGCGGCGGTCTTGCCCGTCCCGGTCGGCGCGTTGCCCAGGCAATCACGCCCGGCCAGCGCAGGGGGGACGAGCTGGGCCTGGACGGGGCTCGGCTCGTTGAAGCCGGAGGCCGCCAGGGCCGCGAGGGTCACTTCGCTCAATCCGAGGCCGGCGAACCCGGCCTCCTCAATGGTCGTCTCCAACACAAAACTCCTTCACACCCCGACTTGTGGCGATGCGGAGGCGACGCGAACGGTCGCCCCACGTCTTAAAACGCGGAGTCCAGGCTGGCCGGGTCGCGCCACAACAAACCGGGGACCTCGTCCGGCAAAACCGGACGAGGAGGGAGGAGGCTAGCGCGGGAGGCCAACGGGCGGAGGCTCGCGAGAGGGAATGCCCCAAGCCGGCGGGGTCGAACGGGGATTTCTTCAGCCGCAACAGTGTATCATCCCGGTCAAGGATTGCGAACCCCCAATCGTGCGGGGATTCCCCGGGTTCGCGCGACTTGACGATCCTACGCATTGCGACGGCCCAAGGTTCGAAAACACCCGATGCAATTGGTGATCGACGGCCGGAGACTGGTCGCCAAACGAACCGGGGTCGGCCGCTATCTCGAAATCCTCCTGGACGTCTGGTCACGTACCGGCTGGCCGACCGATGCGACCCGGGTCGTCCTCGCCGATCCGGCCGGTCTTCGGAGGATACCTTCGGGGCTTCGCGCGGACGTCCTGATGGCGGGCGCTCCCGGACTGATCTGGGAAACGTTCGGTCTCGGCCGGGTTCTCCGCGAGGGCGACGTGCTCTTCGCGCCGGCCAACCTCATCCCGATCTCCTGGCGAGGTCCCACGGTCCTCGTCCTCCACGACGTCCTGATCGAAGCTCGGCCCGGCGATTTTTCGAGGTGGACGCGCTCAATTACGCCCCTCGCTACCGATGGGCGGCGAAGAGGGCCTCGAGAATCCTCGTGCCGTCCTCCGCCACGGCCCGCGACGTCGTTTCTGCATACGGGATCGAGCCGGCAAAGATTCAGGTCGTCCCCCTCGCGCCTGCCCCCACATTTCTGGACCGATCGGGGCTGCCGGATGAGCTGGCCCGGCTCCGGGCCGAGGTGCCCTCGATCGCGGATCGACCGTTCTTTCTGTTCGTGGGGAAGACTTCAAGACGGAGGCACGTCCAGGAAATCCTGGAGGCTCGCCGCCGATTGTCGGGGTTTCAGGTTTCGCTGGTTTTCGTGGGGCCGGATGCCGCGATGCCGGCCGAGCCTGGCGTGGAAGTCCTGGGCCACGTGGCGGAGGGACGATTGCAGGCTCTCTACGCCTCCGCGGCCGCTCTTCTTTATCCGAGCGAACAGGAAGGGTTCGGCCTGCCGGTCGTCGAGGCGATGGCGATGGGTTGCCCGGTGATCGCCCTCAGGCGAGACGCCCTGGTCGAGGTCGGCGGCGACGCCCCCATCTACCTGGAAGAGGCCAAGGCCGAATCGATCGCCCTGGCCATGGCCTCGATCCTCGCCGACGCGGCCCTCCGAGCGCGATGCCGGGAGCTCGGCCTGGCGCAAGCCTCGAAATTCCGGCCCGAAGCCTTCGCCGCCAGGGTCCGAGACGAGATTCGCACCTTGTTGGTTACATGCACGGCAGCACCAGGCGGCGGCCATGGACCGCTTACCGATTCCTCGGGGTCGATTCCGGCGCCGTGAAGGAATGCGGGGAAGGTCGCGGCCCTTGGGACGCCGCAGGTTTGGCGGGTTTCACCCGCCCTGCCGATCGGCGCCGTTCATGAGCCTTCCGGGAGGCGCCTCGGCCTTCGATCAGGTCGAAATACCTCTTCAAATGCTCCTCTTCCGACCAGATTCCCCGGCGGGCCGCCCGGCCGTTGGCTCCGAGTTCATTCCGGAGGGTCGGGTCGGCGACGATCCGGTCGATGGCGTCGATCAGGCCGCCGAGGGAATCGAACACGAGTCCTCCACCGCTTTCATTCACCAGCTCCGGCAGGGCCCCGAGGTCGCGAACGACGACCGGTGTCCCCTCGTGGAACGCTTCCAGGACCACATAGCCGAACGTTTCGTAGACGAGAGAAGGCACGACAAGCGCTCGGGCCCCCCGGAACAGGGAGGCGGTCCCGGCCGCGGTCAATCGACCCTCGAAATGGACGTTCGCCATGCCTTCGGCCTGCTTCCGCAGGTCGGTCTCGTACCGGCCGGAGCCGGCGATCCGGAGGTCGATGCCGGGGAGGTGCCTCATGGCGTCGATCGCGTCCTGAAACCCCTTGATCTTCTCCAGGCGACCGGCCGCCGCGACATACGGGCGATCGAATCGCGGTGTTTCGACATGAAACCCCCGGCCATAGTCGTCCGGGAGGAAGTAGGGCAGGAAGGTCGAAGGGGCCTGGATGCCCCGGCGGGCATGCTCGCGCTGGGTGGAGCGGCTCGGGCAGATCAGGGCGTCCAGGTGGCGGAGCGAGCGGTCCCGGAGCGACGTCTCTCGCCAGAGTTGCGGCGGACGCCTCGACGTAAAACAGCATTTTACGCACTCTGTCCGTTCGCAGACGCCTGCATCGAACTTCCAGAGGACGGAGAGCGGGCAGACCAGCCAGTGTTCGTGGGTCGTCATCAGCTTGACTGCCCCGTCGGCCGGCAGGGCGAGGAGCCCGGGGCCGCCGATCAGGGAGATATTGTGGAAGTGGACGACGTCGGGCCGGATCTCGCGATAGAGCCGGCGGATCGCCGCGGCCTTGAAGGCGGGAATCCCGAGCTGATGGGTGGCCAGGGGCGAGAGAGGGCCAACGGCGCTCTGGAGAGCATGAACGATCACTCCGGGATGCGGGTCGAACGGTCGCGGCTGCTCGTCGCCGCGGACCGTCTCGTAAGCGTCCCGGCAGTAGACGACATGGACCTCGTGCCCCAGCCCCGCCAGGGCCCGAGAGAGCCGATCGACGAACGCGGCGTCTCCGCCGAAGCTGTGGGGGCCGAAGAAGGTCGTCATCATGCAGAACTTCATGCGGCCTCTCCGCGAGCCGGTCGGCCCAGGACGTCGTCGAACAGAGAGATCAGCGCGCGGGCCGACGCCTCCCAGGAATACCTCCGGGACCGTTCCAGGGCCCGAGCGGCCATCGCCGATCGCCTCTCGGGCTCCGCGAACAGGCCCCGGATCGCCGCCGCGATTCCGCCGACGTTCGTCGGGTCGAAGAACGTGCCGGCCCCGCCGATGACCTCGGGCAACGAACCGGCCCGGCTCGCCAGGACGGGCGTCCCGCACGCCATCGCCTCGACCGGCGGCAGCCCGAACCCCTCCATCAACGACGGCTGGATCAGCGCGAATGCCCGGTTGTAAAAGTGAGCGAGGTCATCGTCGGGCACGAATCCCGTGAACCGGACCCGACCGACGAGCCCGGACCGATCGACGGCATTCCGCAACTCCGGAACGTGCGTGAGGAACACGTCGCCGAGGTCGCCGACGAGCACCAGCTCGGCCTCTTCTGGCGCCCCGATCGCGAATGCCTCGATCAGCCTCACGAGGTTCTTGTGGGGGCTGAGTCCGCCGACGTAGAGCAGGAACGGACGGCCCGGATCGACGCCGAATCGCCCGAGCACCTCGTCGGACTTTCGGCCCGGCGCGATCGGTCGGAATACTCGTTCGGGCCCTTCCGGGATGACCACAATGCGCGACTCGGGCAGGCCGAACCAGGTCAGCAGATCGCGCCGGGCCGACCACGACACCGTGGCGATCCGGTCCGCCCACATCACGGCGGCGTGCTCCTTCACGGCCCAGGCGAACCGGCCTTTCCACGACGGGAAGACCAGCCCGGGATGGGCGAGGGCGAGCGTGTCGTGCATCGTCACGACGACCCTCGGCACGTTCCACACGGGAAAGAAGCTGTAGGAGGCGGGGAAATACATCAGGTCGAGGCGACTCTTCGAGGCGGCCCGGCCCATCGCCAGGAGGTCGCGGACCCCCCTTCGCCCCGAGGCCGAGGCGGCCCGGCTCGGCGCCTCTCGGACGTTCACGGCCACTGTCTCGAACCCGGCCGGCACGCGGACGGACTCCAGAGACGGCCGGTCGACGAGGACGACGAACTCATGGGGCGGGTTCGCCTCGGCAAGGGCGCCGACGACCCCTCGGGCGAATCGGCCAAACCCCCGACGATTGGAGAGGCACCCGCCGTCGATCCCGATCCTCATCGTCGATCCTCCGAAGGCTTTCGGGCGAGGACCAGGGTGCTATGCCCGACCGGCAATCGCAGGCCGAATCGGCCCACGGCGATGGCCTCGATGCTCGCGACCGCCCCCATCCACCGACTTGCCCACGAGGGGCCGCATTTCGCCCTCAAACCGGCTCCCGACGGATGCCCCCCCGCCCTTCCCAACGTCGCCAAGCCCACCAACTCCGAGATGACCGCCGGGACAGCGTTCACGGACGAGGCCCGGACGATCCGCATCCCCGACCGACGGACGACCGCCGAGAGTTCTCGAAGCCGGTAAGGCCGGGAGCCCTCGCGATCGTCCGGCCAGATCCCCCGGCCGTTGGCCCGGATCAAGGCGAATCCGCCTGGTCGTAGGACCCGGACGAGTTCGGCCGCCGCGATTGCATCCGAACCGGCGGGCAGGTGCTGGAAGACGTCGAAACAGGTCACGAGGTCGAAGCATGATCCGGGGAACGGCAATTCCAGGGCGTCTCCCGGTAGGACGATCGCCCGAGCGACCTTGCGGGCGAGATCTCGGGCCGCCGGGTTCGGGTCGATGCCGATGACCTCACGGAATTCGGCGCGAGCGACCAGTCGCGAGAGCGTCCCGCCGGCCCCGCAACCGACGTCCAGGGCCGACAGGCCGGTCTCGCCCGCCATCGCCCGATCGATCCAGGCCGAGGCGATTTGCCACATCGCCCGCGGCCACCAGTGGGCTTGCTCTCTCGTGTGGAGCAGGTCGAAATACCGAGGGTCGTCCAGCGAGAGCCCGGCGCTCATCCCAAGGCCCTCCGCATCGTCGGCCAGCGAACGAGGCCGAAGGCCGACGCCCCTCCAAGACTCGCCGCCCAGATCGGCAGCGGTCTCATCGCGAGGACGACGGCGGCCATCACGACGCATCCGAAGGCCGTCTCGCGATCGATCGGGCCGATTCGGGTCGTCATCCCGAGCTTCGCGAGGCGAGCACGTCCCAGGAACGCCCCGAACGCCTCGACCCCGATCATCGCGACCGCCGCCCCGATCGGCCCGGCGAACGTCGCGGCCAGTCCCACGGCGAGCCCGGCGAGTCCGGCCTGAATCACGGCGATTCGCATCGATTCTCCCTCGAGGCGGACGGCGACCAGCGCGGCCTGATCCAGCGTCGTGGCGAGCAAGAACGGCGTCCTCGCGGCGATGAGGGCGAGGCAGACGCCTCCTCCGCGGTAGCCCAGGCCGAAGAGGAAGGACATCCAGCCCTCGGCGGTCAGGACCAGCCCGAGGCTGGCCGGGACCGCCCAGCCCAGGAGCCCTCGTCTCGCCCGGCCGATCGCCTCGCCGGCCGCCTCGGGGCCCTGGAGGAACGCTCGGGCGATCTTCGGGGCGACCGCCCCCGGGACGATGATCCCCACGGCCACCACCGCGAAGACCACCCGCCGGGCCGCCGCATACGGACCGGTCCCGGCGGTCCCCATCGCCCCCAGAAGGAGGACGTCCGCTCCATAGCAGGCGACCCGGGCGAACCGCGAGACGCTCGCGACCAGGCCGCGACGGGTCAGGACGACGAGGCTTCGGACGTGAGGAAGCCGTCGGGGAATCGCGAATGCCCCCCTCGTCGTCGCGAAGAACGCCGCCAGGACGACCTCGGCAATCGCCGGACAGGACGCCGCGACGAGAAGGTCGTCCGGGTCATTCACCAGCAGGAAGCCGGCCGAGGCCAGGGCCAGCGTTCGCAAGACCTGAGCCATCGCCACCAGCCCGAGTCGTCCCAGGGCCCGGGGCGTGACGTCCGCAACCAGGGCAGACGGCACGAGCATGAGGCCCGAGACCGCCAGGACGCCTCGGCCCCGATCCGCCATCAGCGCCGCCGCCAGCGTCATCATCAGGCCAATCGCCGCCCCGAGGAGCTTTAAACCGAGCAAAGCCGAGGTGATCGGCCGGGCGATTCGGTGATTCCTGGCGATTTCGCGGATCGCGATCGTCTCGGCCCCGCTTCGGACCCAGAGGAGCATCATCGCCGTCAACGCCGAAGCAAATTCCAGGCTCGCGAACGACCTGGGGCCGAGGGTCCTCGCGAGGTGGATCGTCACGCCGAAACCGACGAGGCCGGCGATCGCTTCGGACGCGACCAGGCAGGCGAGTCCGAACGAGGATCGACCCGAGGCGCCTCCCCGCGAGGCGGGCGTAATCCGCGAAGGTCGCCGCGAGGCGAGAGTGGTCATTCCGCCCCCGCTTTCTCGGCGGTCACCTGCCAGACCGGGCCGAACTCGCAGGCCATCCGGCGAGCGACGGGCACGCGGCGGCCGACCTCATAGAGCCGGCGGAGCCAACCCGGGACGGCCCCGACCGGGCACTCGGGAGCCGAGGTGACGACCCGGCTCCAGCCGGCCCGAGAGGCCATTCGCGAGGCGTCCGTCGCCGAAGCCGGGCGCACTTTCCACTCCCGCCCGGTCTTCTTGCGGACGATCCGTTCCTGACGCCTCCGGGAGCGCCAGCCCAGGCCCCAGATGCCGGTATGAGGGTCGGGGAGCAAGCTCCGTCGATTCGGGCCCCAGAGGACCAGGCGGCCTCCGGGACGAGCGACGCGGAGGCATTCGGCGAGGGCCCCCGATGGGTCATCCAGATGTTCCAGGAGGCTATCGGCGACTACCGCCGAAAAGATCCCATCGGGCCACGGCAGGGCCGAGGCATGCGCGACCGTCAGCCGGACATCGGCCGATTCGAGCCGTTTTCGAGCGACGACGAGCCATCGCGAGGCCACGTCGGCCCCCTCGATCGCGACCCCTCGACGGTTCGCCGAGGCGAGCAAGCCGCCGGTCCCGCAACCGACCTCCAGGACCGGGCCTTCGATCGGCAAGAGCCGGGCCAGGACGTCTCCCCGACGCTCCGCACCGGCGATATGCGCGAGGAATCGGAGCCGGGACGCGCCTTCCACGTCGGGTGTCCGGTCATAATACGCGGAGGCCAGGCCGATCAGGTCGAGCCCGGGAGCGATCTCGGCGAGCTCCTCGGCCTTCTTCCGTTCGGCGAAGAGGGGCAAGTAACGATCGGACCGGAGGCGGAGGTCGGGCATCCCGGCGACCGTCGGATAAATCCGCAAGCACGGCCGACACGCCAGCCCCACGAGCGGCGCCCGGCATTTCGGACAGGCCAGGGGCGTCCTCGGCGGCGAGGCAGCCGGTCCGGAGGCCGGGACTTGGCGGCGGTCCATCGAAGCGACGCTCCTCCCTGAGCGCATTCCGGCTCCATCCCGAAGGCGACGCCCGACGATACCCGCCCCGGCCCGATCCGGCAACGCCGATGTGGCCTAGCCCATGCCCCCCGCCGACTGAACGGCCATCGGCTCGGCCAGGTCCAGGTCGGGGGCGAACCCTCGCCTCATAGTGTTTTCGGTGACCGTCCTCGTCAGGAGGAATTCGCGGAGGTAATCCGTACCGCCGGCCTTCGTGCCGATCCCGGAGAGCTTGAAGCCGCCGAACGGCTGGCGATCGACCAGGGCCCCGGTGATCGAGCGGTTGATGTACAGGTTGCCGACCCGGAATTCCCGTTTCACGCGGTCGATATGGGCCGGGCTCCTCGAGAAGAGGCCGCCGGTCAGGGCGTATTCGGTCCCGTTGGCAATCTTCAGGGCGTCGTCGAGGTCCCGGGCGCGGATCACCGCGAGGATCGGCCCGAAAATCTCTTCCTGGGCGACTCTCGCCGAGGGAGAGACGTCCGCGACGACCAGAGGGCCGACGAAATGCCCCTTGCCGGCGAGGTCTCCGGCCTCGACCTTCGCCACGACCCGCCCTTCCCTCTCGGCGATCGCCTGATACCGCTCGATCCGGGCGCGAGCGTCGGCGTCGATCACGGGGCCGACGTCCGTGGCGGGGTCGTCGGCCGGGCCGACCTTGAGGCCCTTCGTGGCCTCGGCCAGACGGGTCACGAAGGCGTCGTACAGGCCGTCCAGGACGATCGCCCGCGAGCACGCCGAACACTTCTGGCCCGAGTAGCCGAACGCCGCCTGCACCACGCCGACCACCGCTTCATCCAGGTCGGCGTCGTCGTCGATGATCGTGGCGTTCTTGCCGCCCATCTCGGCGATCACTCGTTTGACGTGGTCCTGGCCCGGCTTCGTCTCGGCCGCCCGGCGGTTGATTTCCAAACCCACGGCCCGGCTGCCGGTGAAGCTGATCAGGTCCACGGCCGGATGATCGACCAGCGCCTGGCCAACGACCTCTCCTCGCCCCGGCAGGAAGCTCAATACCCCGTCCGGGAGGCCGGCTTCCTTCAAGGCACGGACCAGTTCCCAGGCGATGACCGGCGACTGCTCGGCCGGCTTCAGGATCACCGCGTTCCCCGCCACCAGGGCCGCGACGGTCATCCCGCAGGGGATCGCCAGCGGGAAATTCCAGGGAGGGATGACCACGACGACCCCCCGGGCGATGTGCTCGATCCGGTTCGTCTCTCCGGGGACGTCGCGGGCCTGGGGGGAGTCGAGACGGATCATCTCCCGAGCGTAAAACTCGCAAAAGTCGATCGCTTCGGCGAGGTCGGCGTCGGCTTCTCGCCACGGCTTGCCGCATTCGACGACTTCGACGGCCGCCAGCTCGAACTTCTTCCTGCGGAGGACGTCCGCGGCCCGGATCAAGACATCGGCCCGATCGCGGGCCGGGGTGATCGACCAGGACGAGAAAGCAGTTCGGGCGATCTTGACCGCCATGTCGGCGTCTTCGGCGGTCCCGGACGCGGTCCGGCTGACGATTTGACCCAGGTCGTTTGGGCTGGCGACCTCCAAGATCTCGCCCCGGGCCTGGTGATCCTCCCAGAGTCGGAGAGGGACGGCGATCGGGCCTCGGCCCAGCCTCTCGGAGAGCGAGGCCAGGGCCTTCCTCATCGCCTCTCGGTGCTCGGGCCGCGTGAAGTCGGTCAACGGCTCGTTGCGGAACGGTGTCAAGGGACCGGACGCTTCGGCCCTGGCGGGACGCTTCCGACCGAACATCGCTCCGGTCTCCTCGGGGTTCCTCAGCAACTCGTCAATCTTCCTCTTGCCCGACGCGCTGGCCTTCAAGAACGACTCGTTCGACGTGTTTTCCAGGAGCCGGCGGACGAGATAAGCCATCCCCGGCAGCATGGCGCCATAGGGGGTGTAGACCCGGCACCGAAGGCCCTCGGCGGCCAGGGCCCGCGCGATCGGCTCGCCCATCCCGTGGAGCACCTGGACCTCGAACGCATCGCGAGGGACGCCGAACGCCTCGGCCGCCGCCATCCCGGCCGCGAGGCTGCGGACGTTGTGACTTCCCAGGGCGGGGCGGAGGGTCCGGTAATGCTCCATCAGGAACCGGGCGCAGCGTTCGTAATTGGCGTCGGACTGCCACTTCTCGGTATAGACCGGGATCGGCCAGCCCAGCTGCTGGGCGTGGAGCACCTCGTAATCCCAGTACGCCCCCTTGACCAGCCGGATCGTGATCGGAGTTCCTCGCGAGCGGACCCAGTCGCGGAGCCGTTCGAGGTCGGCCATCGCCTCGGGCAGATACGCCTGGCAGACGATCCCCGCGTGGGGCCAGTCGCGGAACTCCGGTTCTTCCAGGACGGTTCGGAAGATCGAGTAGGTCAGATCCTTGTGAGCGTACTGCTCCATGTCGACGTTCACGAACGCGCCGACTTCCTTCGCCGTCCGCAAGATCGGCCGGAGCCGCTGGAGGACGGCCGCGGAGGTCGTCTCGGCGTGGATGGCGTCGAAACGTGTCGTGAGGCTTGTGAGCTTCAGGGAGAGATTGACGCGAGGGATGGGGCCGTCGTGGCCGCGGTCGATCGTGGGGATTTCGGCCGCGGAGTTCAGGGGGCCGGCGAGCCCTCGGAGCAGGTCGAGGCAGGTCTTCTGATAGACGTCGGCCTCGGTCTCGGAGATCACGGCCTCGCCCAGGAGGTCGGCGGTGAAGGCCAGGCCCTTGCGACGAAGCCCCTGAACGGTGACGAACGCCTCCTCGGGCGTCGATCCCGCGATGAAGCGCCGGGCCATGGTCGTTGCCGCGAACCGGGCGAGCCCGGCGAGCATGGCGTCTCCCAGGGGGCCCGGCGGGGTCAGGGCCATGGGCCCCCGGATCAGGCCCGGGACGCGGTCGCCGGCTTCGTCCAGGTACTCGGCCAGGTGCCTCCGGGCCGATCGGGCCGAGGCGAGGGTGGGCAAGGCGTCGATGAACCGGAAAAGCTGGACCTTGGCCTCGTCGTGGCCCATCGTCAGGCCCATCAGGCGGTCGTCCCACCAGGCCCGTTGCCAGGGGGCCGGCCCGCGGCCAATCCGGGCGAACAGGTCGCGGCCGATCTGCCTGGTGCGACCCTCCAGGTCCTCCGTCGTTGAGATCACCGCCATGCGTGCGAGGCCTCCCCCGGGTCGTCTCCCCCTCTTAGTGTACGCTGGGCGGGTCGGGAAGGGTCGCAAATCCGAGGTCTTCGGGTCGGCGGACCGTTACCTTCGTCACGGATTGGTGTTTCAATGACGCTCGCCCCTCCTCGGGTGGTCCGCCGAGGGGCGCCGTCCGCATCCTTGCAAGGAAGAGGGAGCCTGACCGATGCAGAGCCGCCGCCGCTTCGCCCGGGTCCTCGTCTGTGGGGTGGCCGTCCTGGCCGTCCTGGTCGTGCCCGTCCTGGCCGACGAGCTGATCGGGACCGTCAAGTCCGTCGACGTCGATGCCAAGAAGCTCGTGGTCCTGGAGAAGGAAACGGACAAGGAGATCACCGTCACCGTCACCGACACCACCGAGTACGAGAGCGCCAAGGGGAAGACCAGCAAGGTGGACCTGGAGAAGATGAAGGGGAACGTCGAGAAGGCCAAGGGGAAATACGCGGTGACGATCACCCACGAGGGCGGGGTGGCGTCGAAGATCAAGGCCACGCCGAAGAAGAAGACCGAGGCGAGGTGATCTCCCGGCCGAGCAATCCGGGATTGCCCGGAATCGGGCCTCCTGGTATCGAAGGGCCTCGGGTCCGGCCCTCGGCGGCGTCTGAGCCGTTCGGGGGAGGCCGGGTCCGGCCCTCTTGATGCAGGAGGCACGTCCTCGATGAAGAACCTGACGAGGCGAGCGGCCGTCGTGGCCGGGACGATCGGCCTGATGGCCCCCGCGGCGATGGCCCAGAAGGCCCCCAAGCCCCGCAAGTACGCGAGGCTCCACAAGGCCGTCGAAGACATGGCCGCCGCCAAGGAATGGCTCAAGAAGTCCCCCGACGTCTTCGGCGGGCACAAGCAGAAGTCGATCGAGGCCATCGACGCCGCCATCGCCGAGGTCCGCGCCGGCCTGATCTACGCCAAGGACCTGTGATCGGTCCCTCACGATCGAAATTCGCCCCGGGAACGGCCCCGCCGCTTGACGCGAGGCCCCTTCCCGGGGTACACTTCCGGCATCATAATTCGGTGCGCATCTTATCCAGAGTGGCTGAGGGACGGGCCCGATGACGCCACAGCAACCGGTCCGCCATCATGGCGGACGCAGGTGCTAACTCCTGCCTGGGTCTTTTCGGACGGCTTTGCCGATCCGAGGAGGTCGCCGGGATAGATAAGATGGTCGAGGTCGGCCGCCTCGTCTCTTGAGGGCCGAGCCGATCCCCCCTTATCCATCCTGAACGTTCCCCGGGCCCTCTCGCAGGGTTCCTGGATCGAGACGCGCATCGGGCGGCCCTCGATCCCGGAGTCCCCAAGCGGTGAGCACCGACCTCGTCCTCGGCCTCAAGTGTCGCCTCTGCGGCAAGCTCTACCCCAAGGCCGCCCTGAACTTCTGCACGGACGACTTCGGCCCGTTGGAAGTGGTCTACGACTACGACGCCGTCGGCCGGACGCTCAACCGGGCCGCCATCGCCGCCCGACCCCGCACCATGTGGCGTTACCGCGAGCTCCTGCCCGTCGATGGCGAGCCCACCGTCGGCCTCCACGTCGGCGGCACGCCGCTGGTGAAGGCCGACCGCCTCGCCCGGGCCCTGGGCGTCTCCGAGCTTTACGTCAAGAACGACGCCGTGAACTACCCCACGCTCTCGTTCAAGGATCGCGTGGTGGCGGTGGCCCTGTCGAAGGCCGTCGAGCTCGGGTTTAGCACCGTCGGATGCGCCTCGACCGGCAACCTCGCCGGGAGCGTGGCCGCCAACGCCGCCGCCGCCGGGCTCGAAGCCTACATCCTGATCCCCGACAACCTCGAGGCCGGCAAGGTCCTCGGCGCCACGATCTACGGCGCGAAGGTCATCGCGGTCCAGGGCAATTACGACCACGTCAACCGCCTCTGCTCGCAGATCGCCTTCCGGTTCGGCTGGGGGTTCGTGAACGTGAACCTCCGGCCGTTCTACGCCGAGGGCTCGAAGTCGATGGGCTTCGAGATCGCCGAGGACCTGGGCTGGCGGGCCCCGGATGCCGTGGTCGCGCCGATGGCCGGCGGCAGCCTGATCGGCAAGCTGTTCAAGTCCTTCAAGGAGTTCGAGACCCTCGGCCTGATCGGCCCGGTCACGACAAAAATGTTCGGGGCCCAGGCCACCGGCTGCAACCCGATCACCAACACGGTCAAGACCGACTCGTTCAAGGTCAAGCCGGTCCGCAACCCGAACACGATCGCCAAGAGCCTGGCCATCGGCGACCCGGCCGACGGCCTGTTCGCCTCGCAGCTCATGAGGGAAACCGGCGGCTGGGGCGAGGACGTCTCCGACGACGAGATCGTCGACGGGATGAAGCTCCTGGCGGAGACCGAAGGGATCTTCACCGAGACCGCCGGAGGCGTGACCGTGGCCGTGGCGAAGCGGCTGATCGAGCAGGGCAAGATCGACCGCGAGGGCTCCACGGTGATCTGCATCACGGGCAACGGCCTGAAGACGCAGGAGGCCCTGCACGGCAAGGTCGCCGCCCCCGTGGTGATCCGTCCGAACCTCGAAGAGTTCGAGGCGCTCGTCGGCCTCGAAACGGGCGTCCTGGTCGGGGCCTGAACCGGGTTTTTCCGCGCACTCTCCACCCTCTCCCGAAGTCAGGAACCGCCAAGATGGCCCTGGTCCGAATCCCCACGCCCCTCCGCCCCCACGCCGACGGCCAGGACTCCATCGAGGCCGCCGGCTCCACGGTCGGAGAAGTCCTGATCGCCCTGACCACGGCCCACCCCGCGCTCAAGGAGCGAATCCTCGAGGGCGGAGAGGTCCGCCGGTTCGTCAACGTCTTCGTGAACAACGAGGACATCCGCTACCTCGACGACCTGGCGACCCCCGTCGCCGAAAAGGACGAGGTCAGCATCATCCCGGCGATCGCCGGAGGGTGAGGCCCGCATGTCCGCCGCACCCCGACCCGCTCGCCCTCGCCGACGATTCGGCCTCCGACTTCGGGGGCTCATGTTCGTCGTTCTGTTGATCGGCCTGGGGCTCGGAGATCTCCGGCACCGGATCGTGACCCAGAGGGAGGCCGTTGCCGGCATCGAGCGAGGGGGCGGTTTCATCACTTACGACTACGCGGTTGGAAATGAGACCAGCACGAAAGAGCCTCCGGGACCCGCCTGGCTCCGCGAAATCGTCGGCGACGAGCTCTTCCAGGAGGTCGCCGAAGTGGAGTTCCCACAGATCTTTCACGGGGGGCCCAACGGACCGATCGATGATGCAACGCTCTCTCACCTCGAAAACTTTCTTGAGCTGCGAAGCCTCTCCGTTCGTCGAGACGTCTCCGGCGACAGCGACATTTGCCGACATCTGGGTAGACTGACGAAGCTCGAACACCTGGAACTGCTCGGCATTCCCGTTGGCGATGTGGGGTTGGCGAAGCTTTCGGGCTTGAAACTCCTCAAATATCTCGATCTAAGCGGTTCAGACCTCACCGCTGATGGGATCGGGCAGTTGCGCACGCTCACGAATCTGGAGGATCTCGACCTCAGCGACACGGCAATCAAGGACGAATCGTTGAGAATTCTGGAGAATATGGTCCACTTGAAGCATCTGAGTTTGCGACGGAATTCCCCGGAGGGTCATTCGATCACAGATATCGGCCTCTCACGCCTGGCCCATCTCACCGGTCTAGAGGAACTGGACCTGGCCGGAACCGAGATTTCCGACGGCGGACTGGTTTACCTGCGTCGAATGAAAAAACTCGAACACATCGATTTATCATATACGAATATAGGCGACCGCGGGATGGACGAGATCGCCAGGTTGAAGACACTGATTAACCTGAACCTATGCGAGACAGGGGTTGGGAACGACGGCATCCTGAAACTGAAGCCCCTTGTATCGCTTCGCATGCTGAGCATCAGCGGCACGACCATCAGCGGTCCCGCCGTCACAGAGTTGAAGAGGTCACTACCGTCACTCGTCGTGTCTCGCAACTGATAGCAAATCGATGCCTCACTCGCAGACAGGAACCGCCTCGATGGCCTTCGCCTCGAATCCCGATGACCCGCTCGACCGCTACTCCCGCCAGGTCCGCTTCCTCGGCATGGGAGAGGACGGCCAGCGGCGCTTGATGGCCTCTCGCGTGACGATCTGCGGATGCGGGGCCCTGGGCACCGTCCTGGCCAATCATCTCGTCCGCGCGGGCGTGGGGTTCGTTCGGATCATCGACCGCGACTTCATCGAGACGCATAATCTCCAGAGGCAGATCCTGTTCGACGAGCAGGACGTGGCCGACAATCTCCCCAAGGCCGAGGCCGCCGCTCGGAAGCTCCGCAAGATCAATAGCGCCGTCACCATCGAGCCGATCGTCACCGACATCGATCATACGAACATTGAGGCGTTCGCCTCCGACGTGGATTTGCTCCTGGACGGCACGGACAACTTCGAGACCCGCTACCTGATCAACGACGCCGCCGTGAAGCTCGGCAAGCCTTGGATTTTTGGCGGGGTGATCGGCAGCGAAGGCCAGACGATGACGATCCTGCCCGGGCAGACGCCCTGCATCCGGTGCGTCGTGGAGGACACGCCGCCCCCCGGGATGGCGCCGACGTGTGAGACGGCCGGCGTCCTCGGGCCGGCGGTGGCCGTCGTCGCGTCGTTCGAGGCCGCCGAGGCGCTGAAGATCCTCGCCGGCCGGACCGAGCAGTTGAACAAGAAGCTGATCATGTTCGACATCTGGGACTGGTCGTTCCGCGAGCTCAAGATCGCGGCGTTGAGGGACAAGGTCGATTGCCCCTGCTGCAAGCACAGGCAGTTCGAGTGGCTCGACGGCAAGCTCGGCTCGCACACGACCACCCTTTGCGGGCGGAACGCCGTTCAGGTCGCCACCCGGCGGAATCAGCCGCTGAACTTCGCCGAGATGGCCGGCCGGCTCGCCCCTCTGGGCGAGGTCCGGCACAATGCCTTCATGCTCCGGTTCGCGGCCGAGGGGCACGAGTTCACCGTCTTCCCCGACGGCCGGGCGATCATCAAGGGCACCAACGACATCGCCAAGGCCCGGACGCTCTACGCCCAGTTCGTCGGCAGTTGAGCATGGCCGTCCTCCGATCCACCACAAAGCCACGAAGGACTCGAAGGAAGACACAAAGAAGACAAGGGCTCCCCTCTTCTTTGTGTCTTCCTTCGAGTCCTTCGTGGCTTTGTGGTGAATCGGCCAGCCGAGTGTGACTTTGCCGCCGGCCCGGGGATCCCGACCCGCGACAGTCGCCGTGCCTTCCCCCCCGGGAGCACGACGCCTGAACGCGGGCCGGGATCCTCGGGCCGGCGGTCCGGCTCCGAGTCCTGGCGATCTCTGCGGATCGATCAGGGCCAGACGTTCTTGATCCAGGAAGCGATCTGAATGTAGATCGGGATGCCGATGGTGACGTTGAACGAGAACGTGAGTCCGAGCGAGGCCGCCAGGGGCAGAGTCGGGCTGGCCTCGGGGATCGCCAGCCTCTGGACGGCCGGGACCGCGATGTAGCTTGCCGCGGCACAGAGGACTGCGAACAGGACGTAGGTGCCCGGCTGGAAGTCCGAGTGGGTGAACTTCGAGTAGGCGTGGGCCACGAAGATGCCGATCGTCGCGAACAGGATCGGCCCGGCGATCCCGAAGACGATGTAGCCCCAGCCGGCCGTCTTCAGGTCCTTCAGCTTCCTCGACGCCGTCATCCCCATCTCCAGGAGGAAGAGGCAGAGGATGCCCTGGAACAGGTTGAGGAAGAAGTTGTCGTCCTCCCTCGTCACGGCGGCCCCTTGCTTGCCCGAGATGAACCCGATCAGGATGCCGCCGAAGAGGAGGTAGAGGCCCGGGTTGAGGAAGACCTCGTGGAGGAGCTGCGGGCTGAATCCACCCTTCTTCTTCGGAGTCCCATTGCCGTGGCCGTTGCCCTCGCCGACGACCTCCATCGACATCTTCTTCTCGTCCTGGACGCCGTGGGCGTCGCCCTCGCCGTGACCTCCGCCGTGGCCGTGCTCGCCAAGGGAGATCGGAGGCTTGGCGTTCGGGTCATAGCCCGGCTCGTCGGGCATGGTGCCGGCCGGGTCCATCCCCTGATTCCTCAGCCGGGACACCAGATAGAGCGCCACGAGGCAGCCGGGGATTTCCATCACGGCCAACATCACGGGCATGTACGCATCGTACTGCATGTTGATCGACGCCAGGACGCCGAGGCAGGTCACGAACGTGCCCGCCGAGTCCGAGCCGTAGTAGCCCGCGACCGTCGCCTTGTCGATCCGCCTCATCCGCGTCATCAAGGAGAGCCCGATATAAGCCAGCACTCCGATGACGAAGTTCGTCATGAACCCCGTGAGCATGAATCCCAACGCCTTGCCGAGGATGCTCGAATCCAGGTTCGCGAGCTCCTCGCCCCCGTGCCAGCCGATCGCCACCAGCAGGTAGATGACCAGGGCCTGATAGACGACATACGGGAACTCGAACTTCACGCGTAAGATCGGGACGAGGAAGCCCATGTAGAAAAAGAGGAGCAACGGCTTGAACAGGTTGTGCGTGAAATTGTGCCAGAACTCCAGGAGGGGCGGCCGATACGGCGGGAGCGGGATCGTGTGAACCTCTCCGGCGATCGCCGCGTTGGTGATGCTGACCCGCTGATCCACCTGAAGCTCTTCGAATTTCAGGGGTTCGGACTCGCCCTTGGCGAACGTCGTGTTCTCGGGGATGGCGATCCGGATCTCCTTGTGGAGCGCGCCTCCCTCGGGTTTCAGCGTGATGATCCTCTTCTCGCGATCGATTTTCTTGATGGTCCCCTTGTATTCCTGGGCGGAGGCCGTGGCGGCGGCGAGGCCGAGGAGCAGCGCGGTCATCGCGCAGGCGGTCGAGCGCAGACGCATCGAAACATCTCCTTCGATCCGAGGGGGGGGAAGCGACTCGTCGCCGGTCCGCTCCCGGGACGGAAGCGTATGAGGGACCAGGGCGACTCGGACGGGCCTCGGTCGATCCACGAAGGGCGAGGTCCAGGACCACGGCCAGGTCGTCAAGGGATCGAGGGCAAGACCAACGGCGAGCTCTGTCTCGCGGCCTCGCATCGCCGGAGGTGCCCCGACGCGCGAGAAGTGGACCGAGCCCGCCGGGAATGGTGGCGGGGCCGCGTCGCCATCAGCAACGGAGAGAGCGGCGGTGGGATGAGCGATCGATCCCGGGCAGGAGCCGACACTCCTGGACCACCCACGACCTGGGCCCGAGACCCGAGATCGAGGACGAGCTGTCGGCCGCCGGCAGGGATCGCGAAGGCTCGTCGTCCTCTTCGGCCTGGACCTCGCCCTCGTCGGTCGAGAGGCAGAAGTCCTTCAGAGGGATCGACGAATCCTCGTCCACGGCCGCGAAGGCGATCGGCGCGGGCGATGGTGCCGCGTGGCACGCAGACCCCATCGCCGAGGGGCCAGCCGGGGCTGCCGGGCCCGACGTTGTCCACGCCAACAATGTCGCCGCGATCGCCATCAGCATGGGAGGGCTGTCGCCTCGGCATCGGAACTTGCGGTGAGTGTCACTGTAGGGCGCTTCATCACGAGTTGCAAGATGCGAGCCGGATCAAGGTTCGGTTCGGCTCAGGCGGTCTCTCAAACCGCGCGAAACCGCATTCGACCGCGCATGAGAGGTCAGTCGAAATCCCGACCGCCGGGCCGACACGATTCCGAAAAAAGTTTCCGCTGGCCGGGGCCCGAGCGGACGGATTACTCTGGACCCTGCCCCGATCGATGTTTGCTCGCCGTCCTTCGCGTCCTGGCCGACCGGAGTCCTCGTCGTGTTGAAATCCCCTCTCGTTCTGCTCGGCACCGTGCTCGCCTGCGGTTCCATCGCGATTGCCGATTCCCCGCTCGATCGTGCCTCGCCCGAGGCCCGACGACGATTCGAGGATGTCGCCTCTGCCTACAAGTCGTTGGCCGCCTACGCCGATGCCGGAACCTTCACCCGATCCACGTCCGCCGGGGAGGCGCCTCGGGTCGAGACCGCGCCGCTCTCGGTCCGCTTCGTCAGGCCCAACCGGATTGTCCTGGACGCCGGGGAAGTCCGGATCGTCGGCGACGGTAAGCTGCTGACGACCCTGCTGGTCCCGACGAAGAAGTTCCTCTCCGCCCCCAGCCCGGCCAGCCTCTCGATCACGCCGATCGCCGACGGGCCGGCCGGAGCGATCCTCCTGGGAGGGCCGAGCGGATCGGCCGCCCAGCTCGTCTTGAAGCTGGTCCTGGGGGCCGAACCCGTCGATGCCTTGCCCGATCGCGCGACGGGATTGGCCGTCGAGGATGACCGACCGATCGAGGGCAAACCGTTCCAGGTCCTGAGGATCGATCAGGGCGAGGAACCCGCCATCCGTCTCCTGATCGACCCGCAGTCTCGCCTGATCCGCCGGGTGGAGACGGTGTTGGACGACGCCTCCGTCGCGGCGAAATCCCCCTCGGGCTCGGGACTCAAAGGGATGACGATGGCATGGGATTCCGGCCCGATCGCCACCGACGCGCCGAAGGACGACGCCTTCCGCTTCCAGGAGCCGGCCGGGTTCGCCCGGATCAAGGCCCCCGAGCCCAAGCCCGCCGCCGCCGAGGCCAAGAACGAATTCGTCGGCAAGATCTCGCCCGATTTTACGCTGACCGTCCTCGACGGACCCGGCAAGACGAAGAAGGTGACTCGTGCCGACCTGGCCGGCAAGGTCGTCGTCCTGGACTTCTGGGCCACCTGGTGCGGCCCTTGCATGCAGGAGCTTCCGGAGATCCAGAAGCTCGCAGAGTCCTACGCGAAGGCGAAGAAGACCGAGGTCGTGATCCTCGCGGTGAGCCAGGACCGCGCCCCGGAAGACGGCAAGGACGTCCGCAAGCTCGTGGAGGACACCCTGGAAGCCAAGAAGCTCGACCTGCTCGGGGGCCCGATCGCCCGGGTGGCCCTGGACCCGGAGCAGGCCGTCGGCGAGCTCTTCAAGGTCGAAGGCATCCCCACCGTCGTGATCCTCGACGCCAAGGGGGTGGTCCAGTCGGTCCATGTCGGCTACTCGGAGGACGTGAAGGACGTCCTGGCGGGCGAGATTGACGCCCTCCTCGAAGGGAAGGCCCTCGCTCCCGCGGAACCGAAGAAATAGTCGGCATTTCCGGCAAGAATGCCCGCGCCGGGAGCCCCCGTTCGATCCTTCTCTCCAATTCTTCTCCCGGGATTCGAAGTCGTTTCACCACGGACCTATACATTTCTTGGGAGAAGATATCGTCGGGTGCGTGGGATGCTCCATCCGTGATCCTCAAGAAAGGATGACGCAGGCCATGCACCCGACCTCCGAGACGCCCTTGTTTTCTGAACGTCTGGCCAGTAGAATCGGGCGGTGACGGACCGTCCAGACGCGAAGGGAGGGGGACGATGGGCCTCGAAAGTTCCGTCCTCGACATGCCGATGCCTTCGGCCGGGGAGGCCCCGCCGAGGCTGATTCGAACGTCCCGGCGAGGCCCGGTTTTGAGGCCCTCGCCGGCCCTGGCCGGGGTCTATGGATTGGACCTGACGGCCGGCTGCATCCACGGTTGTCCGTATTGCTACATCCGAGGCTCGTCACGCTTCCCGGGAGACGGCCGGGTCCTCTTCGACCCGTTCGTTGTGGAGCGATTGGTCGAGGCGCTCGATGGCATGGAGATGGCGCCGTCTCGCGTGGTTTTGAGCCCGTCCAGCGATCCTTTGCCACCGAGCCGGGAGGTTCGGGCCTCGGCCGTGGAGGCCGTCCGCGTCCTGATCAGTCGGGAAATCCCGGTTGTGTTGATGACCCGGGGGCGCATCCCCGGGAAGTTAGTGGACATCCTGGCGAACGAGTCCGGCGGACGAAAGTCAATTGTCTGCCTGGGGATCACGACGCTCGACCGCTCCCTGAGCCGACGCCTCGAACCGCGGGCGGGCTCCCTACGGGAAGGCTCAGCGACCTGGCCCGACTGGTCGAGGCGGGGGTTGAGGTCGAAGCTCGACTGGAACCCTTGATTCCCGACCTGACCGACACGACCGAGAGTCTCCGCCCGTTGCTGTCGGCCCTGGCGAGGGCCGGGGCCCGGCGGGTCGTCGCGCATTCGTTATTCCTTCACCCCGCGATGACCGAATCGCTCGATGCGACACTCGCCCCTCTGGGCCTGACCGAACGGCTGCACGATGCTTACGAGGGCGGTCACGCGTTCCGTCTCGGCAGCATCGGCATGACCAAGCACCTCCCTCTGGAGGCCCGACGTCTCGCGCTGGCCCGTTTGATCGCCCTGGGGGCCCAGTTCGGCCTGACCGTCACGACCGGGGCAGCGCAGAATCCGGACCTCCCGCTCGTTGAGCCCGTTTGATCAGGCCGCTCGGGTCCATTTCCAGAATTACTTCGGCGGGATGAGCAATTCCAGGTCGCGGACATGGATCAACCGTGCCTGGAGGTCGTCGTCATACCGCGCGTCGCCCGAGACACCCACACGGTGGGCAAGAAGCGATCGGTACGGAATGCCTGGAGGGACCAGGAGAAAGGCCGCAACCGCTCCATCATCGCCAATCACCGCCAGGAGGCGTCGCCCCTCGGATTCCCGGGCCGAAGTCTGGAGCAACCCCGTGGCCTCATAAGGGGATGGGTCCGCGGCGGTCCTCGCCATGCTGGCGGCGGCCCGGGCCGATCGCGTCCCGCCGTCCCGGTCTCGGCTCTTCTGGATCAAAGCAGAGACCCGGCGGGCCGCCTCGGCCGCCTTCACCTGCCGGCCGAGATGGTCCAACCTCCGGCGGACCAGGCTGGCCTCCTCCGCCGACGGGTTCCTCGCGAGGATCGACTCGTACGCGGCCTTCGCGGTCGCCAGATTCCAGGCATCCATCGGCCCGGAGAGGCCCCGTTCATGGAGGTCCGAGGCCCGGCCAAAATTCGACGCAAACTCGGCCGAGAACGTAGCGGGATCGCCCAAAGGCCCTATCCTGGCGAGATTTCGGTCGATCGGTCCCGGCGAGATCGGCGTCCGGGGATCGTCCGAAGGGGGTGGAAGCATAAGCGACGACGCGAGGGAAGCGCGACGGCCGGGAGGCTGGGCGTCGGGTTCAGGCGCAAGATCCGAGAGGTCATCCAGGCGGACAAATCGCCGCTCGTCCCGGGGTGGGACGATGGCCTTCCAGGTTCGCGATTGTCCCGACTGCCGGAGGACCAGCGGCTTTTGATCGAGTAGGCGGACGAGGCTGCCCCGGGTTAGCCTGACCCCGGGGGGGCCCGGCAGGCGAGCGCCCGCCCGGCCGGGCCTGACCGCCGCGACCCTGGCGGTAATCCGCGCGCGTGACCCGTCGATTTCCTCGATCTGGTCGTCCTCGATGAGACTGAAGGCCCCCGGAGGAGGCTCGATCTCGGCCCAGCCGCCGGGGACCTCGTCGCGGACCACCACGCGAGTTCCGACCGTCAGCCGGCCGGTCGAAAATGCCGCATCATCGGGTGAAACCAGGACTTCCACCGAGTCTTCCCGGGCATATGCAACGCGCGTGCGACCCCCGGCCGGGCCGGAGGGGCCGCGAGGATCGCCACCGCCACGAGCCACCCAGGACTAGTCATGACCGGCCATGATGTCTTCCCCGCGACCCGGTCGAAGGACCGGACCTGTCGCGAACCGGCGGTATAGTCGTCTTCGATCCAACCGTCAACCCCGTCCGTCGGACGAGAAAAGATCGATCGCCGGGGTGTTTTGTGCCGATCATTCGGGTTGCGACGAGTGGCCGGTGCGGGGTGGATCGGAGGGCGATTCATGAGGCGATTCTTCCGATTCCGAGCGGACACGACCCGACGCCGGTCGGCGGTTCAGGTTGCGGTCCTCGGCCTCGAAAACCGTTTCATGCCCTTGACTTACATCTCGCTGATGACCGTGACGCCCAATATCCTCAACCCGCCGAACAACCGATTCGTGAAGGTCGAGGTCAAGGGCACCATCGTCGAGACCAAGACCACGGTGCCCAAGGTGCAATATCATATCGTCGATGAATACCGGCGGATTGAGCCTCGGGCCCGGTTTCGATCACCAAGACCGCGCCGAACGCCTATAGCTATGACTTCACCGTCGTCCTCCAGGCGAAACGCTCGTCGGTGGATTATTCCGGGCGGCAGTACTATGTGATCATGGGGACGGAGGACAACGAGAATTCCGAGGGGCAGACGTTGCCGATCATCGTGCCTTATAACACGTTGAAGCCGGGGCAGACGATCCTGCCGCACTCGGTCACGCACCCGGTCCCGCCCAAGCACAAGCCCCACAAGAAGTGACGAAACCGAGAGCTCAGCCCTGCCGACGCAAGGTATTGACCGTCTCATGGGCAAGCCTCGCCGGCTGAGGCAATCGCCATTTTCCCAGGGCGGATTCCACCGTCGAGACCGCGCCTTCGAGGTCGCAGAGGTGGCCCGGCGAGACGAACAGCGGCCTGGTCCGCGACCGCGATCGATATACCGCCCCGATCGTCTCGCCACGATCGATCAGGGGAGATCGATTGCCCCGCTCCGCACCGGGTTCGTCGTAAGTCCCGCAAAGTCGACTCTTGGCGCAGCCGATGGTGGGGATTTCGAGGAAGAGGCCCAGGTGCGACGCCAGGCCGAGCCGCCTGGGATGGGCGATCCCCTGGCCGTCGCAAAGGACGGCGTCGGGCGTCGTCTCCAGGCGAGCGAACGCCTCCAGGACGGCCGGGGCCTCCCGGAACGACAGCAAGCCCGAAATATAGGGGAACGGGGCGGGGGCCTTCACGCCCACGGTTTCGAGGACCTCGAATCCCGGCAGGCGGACCACGACCACGGCCGCGAAGAGGTGAGGCGCGAACTTGTCATAGGACACATCGGCCGCGGCCAGGATCGTCGGCGGCGCGAGCGGCCGGGAGACATCGACCGACCTGGCGAGCTCAACCTGGAGCGCGCGAGCCTCCGCCGGGGTCAGGTCCCAGCCATGGAGCGGGCGGATCGTCACGACGGGCCCTCCTCGGATCAGGAGGAAACGATCGACGGGGCGAGCCCTCGGACCGCGTCGGCCGCCTTCAAGACGTCCTCTCGGGACACGTCCAGATGGGTGCAGGCGCGGAGGGTCTGCGGACCCAGGGCGCTCATCAAAACCCCTTCGGCACGGAGCCTCGCGGAGAGGTCGGCGGCCGTCCCGAGCGACGGATCGACGGTGATCCACACCAGGTTCGTCTCCACCGGACCCGACTCCAGGCTCAATCCTTCGGTCTGCTCCACCGCTTTCGCCAGGAGCTGGGCGTTCGCATGGTCCTCGGCCAGCCGATCCACGTGGTGATCCAGGGCGAACAACGCCGCGGCGGCGATCACTCCGGCTTGCCTCATCCCGCCGCCAAAGACCTTGCGGAGCCGGTGGGCCTTGCGAATTAGATCCTTCGGGCCGACCAGCGCCGAGCCAATCGGGGCGCCCAGGCCCTTGGAATAGCAGATGGAGACCGTGTCGAACGACGTCGCCCAGCGATCGGCCGGAATCCCCGAGGCGACCACGGCATTCATGATCCGGGCGCCATCGCAGTGCATGGCCAGCCCGTTGGACCGCGCCCAGGACGAGATGGCGGCCACGTCGTCGATCGGATGGACCCGACCCCCGGCGCGGTTGTGCGTGTTTTCGAGACAGACCAGGCGGGTCCGGGCATAATGGCCGTCGTCGGGCCGGACCTTCCCTCGGATGTCGCCCAGGGAGATCATCCCCAGGTCGCCCGGGAAGGTTCGGGCCGTCGCTCCGGAAAGGCGAGCGATCCCTCCGCCTTCCCAGACGAAAATATGGGCGGTCTCTCCGCAAAGCAGCTCGTCGCCCGGTCCGCAATGGACGCCGATGGCGATCTGGTTGGCCATCGTCCCGGAAGGGACGAAGAGAGCGGCCTCCTTGCCGAAAAGCGCCGCCGTCCTCTCTTCGAGGGCCCGAACGGTCGGGTCCTCGCCATAAACATCGTCGCCGACCTCCGCCTCGGCCATCGCTCTGCGCATGGCCGGGGTCGGTCGGGTCACGGTGTCGGAACGAAGGTCGATCGGACTGGGCATCGTTCGAATCTCGGAAGGTGCAGGAGACGCGCCGGCTTCGATCCCCGGCCCGAGCCGTCTCAATCGCCGATCCAGGCCTTCAAGTGGGCCTTCTGGGCCTCCGACGCATCGGGCCGGACCTCCAGGGCCCAGCTTTCGGCCGGCTCGGTGCCGAAGGTGGCGTCGAGCCGGACGAGCTTCTCCCGGCGGGCGACGAGCACGGAAACCTTCTCGTTCGGGCGGAACTGCTCCATGCGGTCGGACCACTGCTCGGGAATGATGCGAAAGTCCTCGATCCCGACGATCTCATCGCCCACGTTGAACCCGGCGGCGGCCCCCGGGGTCTCTCGGCGCACCGTCGTGACCATCAGCCGTCCGTTCTCGGCCTTGGTCACCAGCCCGAGCCACGCCCTGGGCGGCTTGCCGTCCTTGGGTTTCTCCTTTTCCTTGAAGCGAAGGCCGTACCAGTCGAGCGCGTCGGCGAAGTCGAGCTCGTCGGTCGTCTCCAGGGCCCGATGGAACCACTCCGCAAGGTCGATCCCGGCGACCTCCGAGGCCAGCGCGCGGAACTCGGCCGACGTGTACCCCTTTTCGCCGGAAAACCGGTCGAAGGCGATCCTCATCACGTCGTCCAGCGACCTCCGGCCGTCGGTGGCCCGGCGGATCCTGGCGTCGAGGAGGAAGCCGACGACGGCCCCCTTCGCATAATAAGACACTCCGGTGTTCCGGGTGTTCTCATCCGGGCGATAGTACTTGATCCAGGCGTCATACGAGGCCGTTTCGAGCGGCTGGACCTTGCGGCCGAAGGTCATCTGGAGTTGGCCAATCTCCGTCGGCGCCTCGTCGCCTCCGGGCTTGCCCGACGGCTCCTGGCCGAGGTATTGCTCTCGGGTCGAGAGGCCCGCTCGCCGGACCAGCAGGCGGCCGTAGTACTCGGTCAGGCCCTCGGCGATCCAGAGGGACTTCGTGTGGACCTCGTTCTCGTAGTCGAACGGCCCGAGCTCGACGGGACGGAGCCTCTTGACGTTCCACACGTGAAAGAATTCGTGACTGACGAGGTCCAGCCACGACCGATACGCCTTGGACGTCCGGGTGGCCCATCGGCTGGACATCAGGACCGTCGAATCCTTGTGCTCCAGCCCGCCGCCGGCCTCGACCAGCAAGTTGAAGAAGTGATAATGTTCATACGGAAGCGATCCCCAGAGCTTGCGATGCTCGCGGACGATCGCCTCGACGTCCCGGGCCGAGCGGGGGCCGTCCCACACCCCCCCTTCCCCCTCGTTCACCAGGAAATGCCGCTTGCCATCGACGGTGAACTCATAGACCGTCGGGTTGCCCGCGACGATCGGGCCGTCCACCAGCGCGTCATAATCGGCGGCCAGATAATGATGGGGGGCGCCATCGGGCGCGGCGGGAAGGCCCGTCAAGCTCTTCAGCCAGCCGGCCGGGAACTCCAGGCGGACGTCATGCGGCCTCGGAGGCGAATCGGCGAGGGTCAGGAACGTCGGGGCGCCGTTGAGGAGTGCGAACGAGGCATCGACCCAGTTGGTCCGGACCGACATCTCCCGGCAATACACCCGATAGTTCAGGACGACCGTCTCGGCCCCCTCCGCGCGGATTTTCCAGCGGTTTTTCCGCACTTTTTCGACGGCCAGGGGCTTTCCTTCCGGCGTCTTCGCCGACAGTCCCTCCACGTTCCGGGCGAACTCGCGGACGAGGTACGAGCCGGGCGTCCAGACCGCCATCATCGCGACCACTTCGGCCTTCCCCTCGGTCGGGAACGACGCCTCGACCTCGACGTAATGCGTCTTCGGATCGGGGAATCGGACGACGTAGCGAATCGGCGAAGGAGCGGGCGGCATGGCGAATCCGAGGACCAAGGCGGCGGCGAGGGACGAACTCATAAAAGGCCCCAAATGCGTCATCATCCCGGCGATCGTCCCATCCTAACGGCCAGGTCCTCGGGCGGGTAGGGTCTGGAATCGAGCACGAGCAAAGTCGGCCCGCAAATGACGCAGGTTACGCAGAATCCCTCCTCAGATCCCGCAACTCGTGCGGCCGTGCTTTTCCATGTAGCGTTGGTGGTATTCCTCGGCGCGGTAGAAGGTGGTGGCGGGTTCGATCTTCGTGACGATGGGGCGGCGGTAGTGGCCGCTGGCGTCCTGCTGGGCCCGGGAGGCTTCGGCCGCCGCTTTCTGCTCGTCGTCGTGGACGAAGATGACCGATCGGTACTGGCTGCCGACGTCCGGGCCCTGGCGGTTCGGCGTGGTGGGGTCGTGGATCGTCCAGAAGAGGTCCAGGAGCCGATCGAAGCCGACCTTTTCCGGGTCGTACTCGACCTCGACGACCTCGGCGTGGCCCGTGGTATCGGTGCAGACGTCGCGATAGGACGGGTCCTTGAGCGTCCCGCCCTCGTAGCCCACGGCCACATCGACGACGCCGGGGACCTGCCGGAACGCGGCCTCGATGCCCCAGAAACAACCCGCGCCGAACGTCGCTCGCCTGGTCATGATCCGGTCTCCCTGTCCCGAGGTCTCCCCTCTCGTTTTAGGGTCGAGGCCGGGGCGGGACAAGGGCCGCGCCCCCGGGTAAAATGACGGGGACTTGCCCCGCCGGAGGCCCCGATTCATGATCCATGCCCAGACGTTTCACGTCCGCACCCACGGCCGGGGGACTCGCGAGATCACCGACGAGGTCCAGAGGGCCGTCAGTGAGGGGCGGATCGAACGGGGCCTGTGCCTGGTGTTCGTCCACCACACCAGCGCCTCGTTGATCGTCTGCGAGAACGCCGATCCGACCGTCCGAAGCGACCTGGAACGCTTCCTCGCCCGGCTCGTGCCCGACGGCGACCCGCTCCATCACCACTCGGCCGAGGGGCCCGACGACATGCCGGCCCACATCCGGGCCATCCTCACGACGAATTCCTTGACCCTGCCCGTGGCCGGCGGCCGGTGCGACCTCGGGACCTGGCAGGGGATCTTCCTGTATGAGCATCGCACCGACCCCCACCGCAGGCGCGTTTCGGTCACCGTGATGGGCGATGACGGTGGCTGACCGGCCTGGACCGATTCAGGACCGACCCTGGGAGGAGTGGGTCGGCAGGCCCACGATCTCCTCGCTGAACGCCCAGAGCTTCCTGGCCGCCTCGCCATCCTCGGCGGCCCGGGAAACCCTGGCCGGTTGTTTCTGAAGATAATAACCGCCCGTGATCCCCTGGACTTCGGGCGACGTGGCGAGGTAAACGCTCGTCTCGGCCCCCTTGTCGGGACCGATCAGGAACGGCTTGACCAGGAGCCTCCAGAAGATCCCGCTCACGCCGTTTCCGCCGAGAATGTTCGTCGCCACGACTCCCGGATGCAGCGCATTGACCGTCACGCCCGTGTTTTCCAGCCTCCGGGCCAGTTCGCGAGTGAACAGGATGTTCGCCAGCTTCGACTGGGCATAGGCGCGGAACCCGGCATGGCCTCGGGGTCCGGTCAGGTTCTCGTAGTCGATCCCCAGGGTGTAATGATGCGCCTGGGACGAGACGACCACGATCCGCCCCGCCGCGTCCTTCACGCGGTCGAGGACCAGGCTCGTCAGGAGGAAGTAGGCCAGGTGATTGAGGGCGAAGGTCATCTCGATGCCATCGGCCGAGAGCTGCCTCTTGGCGAAGACGGCGCCGGCGTTGTTCACCAGGACGTCCAGCCGCTCCCACCGGGCGAGGAACTCGTCGGCGACCCGACGGACGTCGTCCTGCCGGGACAGGTCGCCGATCAGCGCCTCGACGGCCGCGTTCCCGGTGTCTCGGCGGATCGAAGCGACGGTGTGGGCCGATTTCTCGGGATTCCTGCCGACGATCACCACCGAGGCCCCTTGCGAGGCCAGCTCCCGGGCCGTGACCTGGCCGATCCCCGAGGTGGCGCCCGTGACGAGGCAGGTCTTGCCCGACATCGATGCTTCGGAATTCATGAGTTCGTCTCCCCGTTCGGGGGAGATTGTGCGAGAGGGAGGCGGAATTGTCCAGGGGCGCGGGCCTCAGGCCGTGACGGAACCGGAGTAGAGCGCCTCGATCGGCGATCCCTTGGTCAGGGCGAGGGGGCGGGCCAGGCGGTCGCGGATCTCGGTCTGGGGATCGATGCCCAGGGCCGAATAGATCGTCGCCGCGAGGTCGGCCGGGGCGAACGAGGGGCTCGCCGGATAGGCGCCATTCTTGTCCGACTGGCCGATGTGCTGCCCTCCGCGGACCCCGGCTCCGGCCAGGACCGAGGTGAAGACCGCCGACCAGTGGTCGCGGCCCGGGACCGCGTTGGGCCTCTGCTTCGTGAGCTTCGGCGCCCGGCCGAACTCGCCGGTGATCACGACCAGCGTCTCGTCCAGGAGGCCGGTCGCCGCCAGGTCGTCGAGCAAGGCGGAGATCGCGCGGTCCGTCGGCGGAAGGAGGTCCTTCTTGAGCCTTCGGAAGATGTCCTCGTGGGAATCCCAGGTCTGGACCGCACCCAGGTTCGCCTGGACGATCGGCACGCCGGCCTGGATCAGCCTCCGGGCCAGCAGGAGCGACTGGCCGTACGTGTGCCGGCCGTAGCGGTCGCGGGTCTTGGGGTCTTCTTTCGCCAGGTCGAGGGCGCGGGCGACCTTGCCGGAGAGCAGGAGCGAGTAGGCGGATTCTCGCTGGGGGGTCATCGGGTCGCCGTCGGCGGCCTCGGCCAGGCTGTCTCGCTTCGAGGCGAGCTCGTCGAGCAACCTTCGGCGCCCCTGAAGCCTCTCGACGCTGAACCCGACGGGCAGGGAGAGGCTGTCGTCCCGGAACGCGGGCGAATTCGGGTCTCGGCGGATCTGCCACGGGTCGTGACGAGGGCCGAGGAACCCCGAGTGCTGGCCGGGCCAGACCAAGGGTCCTTCCATCAGGAACGTCGGCAGCATCACGCCGCTCGGGATGCCGTCCCTCCGGGGGCGGAGGTAATCGAGCGCCGAGGCGTAGCAGGGATAATCGTCGCGAGAGGCGATCTTGTCGAACGTGGCGTTCGGCTGGGGGTGGCCGGTCAGCAGTTCGTGGGTCGCATTCAGGTGGTTCAGGAACGGATGCGACATCGACCGGACCACGGCGAGCTTGTCGGCCCTCGCCGCAAGTCCCGGCAGGTGTTCACAATACGAAATGCCGGGCACGTTCGTCGCGATCGGCTTGTACTCGCCCCGGATGCCCTCGGGGGCCGACGGCTTCATGTCGAACGTGTCGAGATGGCTCGTGCGCCGGTCAGGAAGACGAGCAAAACCGACTTCGCCCGAGCCGTCGGTTGCGAGACGGCCTCCGCCCTCTTCGCCAGGAGGCCCGGCAGGGTCATCCCCAGGAAGCCCGAGAAGCCCACCTGGAGGAACTCCCGGCGGACGAGGCCCCGGTCGTGGTGATGACCCGGATTCATGGCGGACCGTCCCCGTCTTCCTCGCGGAATTGTTTGATATCCTTCCAACATAGCCCGTCCCCGGCCGATCGGCAAGAGGGATCGGCCCGGGGTCGGCGACTCAGGGTTCGAGCCGTTCGAGAATCCACGCGCCGACCTCGTCGCGACGGTAGCGGAGGCGATCGTGGAGCCGGCTGGGGCGGCCTTGCCAGAATTCGATGGCGCGGGGCCAGACTCGGTAGCCCCCCCAGTGGGGCGGCCTCGGGGGCGCGCCTTCGGGGTAGCTGCGTTCGAGGTCTCTTTGACGCTTCTCGAACGTCTCGCGGTCGGGGGCGACCTGGCTTTGATGCGAGGCCCAGGCCCCGAGCCTCGATCCCGGGGGCCGGCTCAGATAATAGGCGTCGGACTCCTCGGCCGAGACCTTTTCGACCGTGCCCTCGATGCGGACCTGGCGTTCGAGCGTCGGGTAGAACAGGACGAGGGCCGCCAGGGGGTTTTCCTCGATCTCCTGCCCCTTGCGGCTCTCATAATTGGTGAAGAACGCGAAGCCTCGCGGGTCGAACGCCTTCAGGAGGACGATCCGGGCCGACGGGCGGCCGTCGGCCGTGGAGGTGGCGAGGGTCATGGCGTTGGGCTCGGGAAGGCCGAGCGCCAGGGCCTCGTCGAACCAGACCCGGAACTGGTCGATCGGGTCGCCGCAGACCTCCGACTCCAGCAGGTGGCCCCGGGTGTATTCCTGGCGGATGTCGGAGACGCTCATGAGACGGGTCCGGGCCGGTTGGGGGGCGGATTCCCTGGGGGATCAGATCCATCGCGACGACGATCACCACGGATTCACGGGGCCGACCGAGAATCCCGGACCAGATGGGGGACGGGCTCCTCGTCCGCGAGGTGGGCGTCCCCATTTGGCTCTTGTCCGGGATTCCGAAGGCCCCGGACCTGCCGGAGGTTCGCAAGGTAGACGAACACGCTGAGGAGGCCGCTGCCGTACATGATGACTCGATAACCGAGCATCGCCACCACGCCGCCGGAGAAGCCAACGAGGGTCCGAAAGAGGACCTCGCTGACGCCCTCGGTCACCCCGAGCGCCCCGAACGGCATCGGGATGGCCGTCGAGAAGAGGACCAGAGGCACGACCTCGAAATGCGAGGCCAGAGACGGGGCCTCGGCGTGGAATAACGCCCGGCTGGAGCAGTAGAACGAGACGACATACATCGCGTGGCCCAGGACGGCCATCCCCAGCGCCAGGAAGACCACGCCGAGCCGATCGCGATAGGCGGAGGCCATCGTCACGAGTTCCCCCAGAATCTTGCCAATCCGTCCCTCGGGGTGGAACACCGAAAGCAACGGGCGGTAGAGCGGAGGAGAGAACAGGACGGCCAGTCCCAGAGTCCCGGCCGCGACCATCCCCCAGGCGAAGACGATCTGGCGACGGACATCGATCGAGGCGCCGTTCCAGGCGATCGCCCCGACGATCCCCGCGAGGACGAACAGGCCGAGGAGCCCGAGGGCTCGGTCGATCACCATCGACGCCACCGCCTGAGTCTTCTTCTCCTGCTCCCGGCAGAGGAAGGCGGCCTTGATCACGTCTCCGCCGACCGCTCCGGGGATCACCAGGTTGAACACATTGCCGATGAAGCCGAGACGGACGGCGTCGCGGACCCGGAAGGGCAGGCCCAGAGCCCGGACCAGGCGATGCCAGCGGAGGAACGTGACGAGGAGGGCCGACACGTAGACCGCCACTCCCAGGACGATCAGGCCCGGGTCGGGCTGCTTCGCCCGGACTTCCTCGATCTGGCCTCGGTTCCTCCAGACCATCACCGAGAGCAGGCCGAAGGCGAGGAGGGTCAGGACGACGTTGACGATCGCCCCGGTCCGGGAGGGCCTCGTCGGCTCGGTCATGACAGCGTCCCCTTGGTCGATGGCACGCCCTGAACCCTCGGGTCGATCTCGCAGGCAGACCTCAACGCCCGGGCCGACGCCTTGAACACCGCCTCGATCACGTGATGGGTGTTCCGGCCGTAATGGACGATCGCGTGATAGTTCATCCGCCCGTGGGTCGCGACGGCCTGCCAGAAGTCGGCGGCGAGCTCGGAGTCGAAATCGCCCACGCGAGGCGTCGGCATGGCGACGTTCCAGGCCCAGAACGGCCGTCCGCCCAGGTCCACGGCGACGGTGGCCAGCGTCTCGTCCATCGGCAAGATGCAATGGCCGTACCGGCGGAGGCCCGCCTTGTCCCCCAGGGCCTTGTCGATGGCCGATCCCAGGGCGATCCCGAGATCCTCGGTCGTGTGGTGGGCATCGACGTGGACATCTCCCCGACAGGAGACCTCCAGGTCGAACAGCCCATGCTTGGCGAACAGGTCGAGCATGTGGTCGAGGAACCCGACGCCCGAGGCGACCGTCGATCGGCCGGAGCCGTCGAGGTCCAGGGCCAGGCGGATCTCGGTCTCTCGGGTCGTCCGGCGGATCTCGGCGGTTCGGCTGGCCACGGCGCGGTCTCGGGCGGAGTTCGGTCCCGGCTGGCGATCCCCATCGCGCCGGGGGATGGATTCTAACAAAATCCCGGCCGAGAGGCGCCGGGTCATCGAGGAATGACCCGTGGCAAACTTGGACCGCCCGCGATACACTCGGAGGGACGCTTGAAGGCCCACTCCGTCGAGGCGACCCGACCATGTGCCCTCCCGATCGCCCGCCGAGCCGCCGTCCCGCCCGCGGGTTTACCTTGATCGAGCTCCTCGTGGTGATTGCGATCATCGGCGTCCTCGTCGCCCTGATCCTCCCGGCGGTCCAGAACGCGAGGGAGGCGGCCCGGCGGATGGATTGCCTGAGCCACCTCCACCAGGTCGGCCTGGGCACGATGCAGTATTTCGACGACTGGGGCGGCCAGTTCTTCCTCCACCACCCGTTCGACGCCGACGTGACCGCCCAGCTCGACGCCGCCGACTCGTTCGCCGAGATCTACTGGGAAGACAAGATCATGCCCTACGTCAACCCGGGCATGGCCAACGAGGCGACCGCCCAGGGCGGCGTCTCCTCGTATGACGAGAAGATCTATCGCTGCATGACCGACGCCTCCCGCCCCCGCCCGTTCCAGCAGGACGACGGCACCATCGACGGCATCTCCGACCGCACCAGCTATCTCATGAATTCCCTGCTGAGCCACAAGACCCGCCGATACGGCCGCTGGACCCTGCCCCGGTTCCAGCAAGAAATCGGCCTCTCGAACATAGTCGCCTTCAACGAACGGAGCGCCGAGGGGATCGCCGCCGATCCCGACGCCGACCCCCGCCAGGACGATTACGACATCTGGCTCGGCACCAACACGCTCGACCGCTGGATCGCCTGGAAACGGCACGGGACCACGTCCAACGTCCTCTACCTGGACGGCCACGCGAAATCCGTGACCAGGCAGGAGGCGTTGATGGGCATGTATCCCGGGGGCCAGATCCTCACCGACCCGCAGTTTTATCCGAAGTGAGGGGGCTGGGACCGACCAGCTCGGCCATCCGCTCGATCAACTGGTCAATCTCCGCATCGGTCCCGACGGTGATCCGCAGGCCCGGGTCTCGGCCGGGGTAGCGCATCAGGCGGACGAGGATCTTCGCGGCTTTCAGAGCCTCGTACACGTCCGGGGCCGGCGGCCCTCCCTCGCACCAGACGAAGTTGGCCGAGCTGGGCGGCACGCGGTAACCGAGGTCGCGCATCGCCCGGGAGAGCCGTTCGCGGGTGGCGAGGATTCTGGCTCGGGATTGCTCGCGATACGCCGAATCGTCGAGCGCCGCCGCGGCCCCGACGAGGCTCAGCGAGTCGCAATTGTACGAGTCCTTCACCTTCAGCAAACCGGCGATGATCTCCGGCCGGGCGATCGCGTAGCCGACCCGGAGGCCGGCGAGGCTCGACCCCTTGCTCATCGTCCGGGTCACGATCACGTTGGGGAGCCGCTCGACCAGCCCCACGCAGTCCGAATCGGCGAAGTCGGCATAAGCTTCGTCGAGAATCAGGGGGCAATCGAGCCCCCGAGCAATCTCCTCGACGGCCTCGGGCGGCAGGGTGGTTCCCGACGGGCTGTTCGGGTTCGCGAGGAAGGCGAGCCGGGCCTCGGGGTGACGAAAGCCCCCGGGCGAGAACGTCCAGTCCTCGCGGAACGGGACCTCGACCGGCCGGGCTCCCTGGATCTCGGCCAGGGTCCGATAGAGGATGTAGCTGGGCGAGGGATAGAGCACGATCCCGCCGGGGCCGACGAAGGCACGCGTGACGATGGTCAAGATGTCGTCGGAGCCGTTGCCCGCGAGGATCATGGCCGGATCGACCCCGTGCCGTCTGGCGGCGGCCTCGCGGAACCGGGTGGCCACCGGGTCGGGATAGAGGCGGAGGCGGTCGGTCAGGGCCTCCCGGATCGCCTCGGCGACCCGGGGAGACGGCGGATAGGGGTTCTCGTTCGTGTTCAGCTTGACGAAGCCGCCGTCCCGGGGCTGCTCGCCCGGGACGTAGCCGGTCATCGCGTCGATGTGGGGGAGAAAATAAGACGACATGAAGAAATCCTTGTGAGGCGCCGAAATCGGCGCTTTTCACGCACCCGACCGACCCGCCAGCGCGTCCAGGGCGTGGCCATCGACGCGGAACACCGTCCACTCCTCCATCGGCCGGGCCCCGAGCGAGTGATAGAAGCCGATGGCCGGCTCGTTCCAGTCCAGGACCGCCCATTCCAGCCGTCCGCAGCCGCGATCGACGGCCATTCCCGCGAGCCGTTGCAGGAACGCCTTGCTGATCCCCCGGCCCCGGAACGCCGGGCGGACGAAGAGGTCTTCGAGATAGATCCCGGGCCGTCCCCGAAACGTCGAGAAGTTGTGAAAAAACAGGGCGAAGCCCGCGATTTGCCCGTCCACCTCGGCGATCAGGCACTCGGCGAACGGCCTTGGGCCGAAGAGGTTGCGGAGGAGGTCGTCGGCCGTGGCCTCCGCCTCGCTTTCCAGCTTTTCGTAGATCGCCAGCTCGCGGATCAGGTTCGCGATCGAGGGGCAGTCCTCGGGCGACGCGGGGCGGATGGCGATTCCTTCAGGTTCGGTCAAGGACTGATCCATCTCAGCCGTCTCCCGGGCCCGGAGCGTCCTCAAGCCGGACGTCCACGCTGTAGCGGTGGGCGGTCAGGCCCTCCTTGTCCGCCAGCATGCGGATATCCGGCGCGAGGCGGGCCAGGCCGTCGCGATCGACGTGGATCATGCTCGTCTTCTTGAGGAAGTCGTTCGAGGAGAGGCCCGACGCCCATCGCGCGGTCCCCCCGGTCGGCAGGACGTGCGACGGCCCGGCGGCGTAGTCCCCCACGGCCACCGGCGTCTCGTGGCCGAGGAAGATCGCCCCGGCGTTGGAGATCCGGTCGGCCAGCCGGTCGGCGTCGCTGGTGGAGATGTGGAGGTGCTCCGGCGCGATCGAGTCCGTCGAGCGCCACGGCCTCGTCCTCGTCCTTCACCAGGATCAGGGCGCCGTACTGCTCCAGGCAATCGCGGGCGAGGTCGCCCCGGCTCAGGGTGGCCAGGGCGGCGCTCAGGGCCGAGTCCACCCGGTCGATCAGGTCGGGTTCCCAGGTGATCAAGAGGCTCGCGCCGGGCGAATGCTCGGCCTGGGAGATCAGGTCCGCCGCGATGAAACGCGGGTCGGCCGTCCAGTCGGCGATCAGGACGACCTCGCTCGGGCCGGCGATACTGTCGATATCGACCTCGCCGAAGACCTCACGCTTGGCCAGGGCCACG
This sequence comes from uncultured Planctomycetota bacterium, assembly GCA_963737655.1. Taxonomy (GTDB): domain Bacteria; phylum Planctomycetota; class Planctomycetia; order Isosphaerales; family Isosphaeraceae; genus JAQGHR01. The sequence continues at coordinate 3,329,652 of CAVTTN010000002.1, forward strand.
AACAGGTTGCCGGGCCCGACGATCTTATCGACCGGCGCGATCCCCTCGCACCCATAGGCCAGGGCCGCGACGGCCTGGGCCCCGCCGATCCGGTAAACTTCGGTCACGCCGAGCGCATGGCACGCGGCGAGCAGGTCGTCATTGAATCCGCCGAACTTCGTCGGGGGAACCACCACGGCGATCTCGCCGACCCCCGCCGCCTGGGCGGGAACCGCCGTCATGAGCAAGGACGACGGATACGCCGCCGCCCCTCCCGGGACGCACACGCCCACCCTCCTCAATGGCCGATACCGCAAGCGAAGCTCGCAGCCCGGCCCTCGCCTCATCACGGCGTCTCGGTGGAGGATGCCGGTCTGGAACCCCAGGATGTTATCCCGGACCCGGCGGATCGTCTTGAGGTACGCCGGATCGGCCCGGCGAAACGCCGAGGAAAGCTCCGAAGGGGTCACGCGAACTTCCGTCGGATCGAGCGTCCGGCCGTCCAGCCGGGCCGTGTAGTCCAGAACGGCCGACAGTCCCCGGCACTGGACGTCGGCGCAGATCCTCTGGACGACCTGCTGAGGGGTCAATGCCTCGCCAAACGCCGCGATCGTCCGGGCCCGGCCCTGAGGAGAGACGACATCGCCCCTCGGGCTGAGCTGCCGGCGCAGGTGCTGGATCGCCTCGCGGGCGTCGTCCGTGGCGCAGTCGATCCGAGGCATCTTCAACGTCATCGTCATTGCGGGGGAGCCTCGAAGGTCAGAGGACATTCTAAGCGGGAGGGCAAGTCGATGCTCCCCCCTTGCGAAAGCCGGGGCGGCGAACCTCGTGTCAGGCGAAGATCGGGAGAAATTGGTGTCAGATCTGCCCTGAAGAAAACCCCCTTGAGCAATGAGGAAACGAGTAGGTCCGACTTCAGTCGGGCCTACGAAAAAGGGACTCTTGAAGGCCCGACTGAAGTCGGACCTACTCCTCTCGATAGGACGAAGGGGGGTTCTGCAGAGCATGTCAGATCGATTTATTGTCTGGGAAAAATCGATCTGACACCAATTTCGACCCATTCTCCCGGCCGCGACCTCCCGATAGACTGGCGACATGATCGCCCTGCCGATTGACCCCGCTCTGCCCGAGATCCTCGCGAGCCTGAAAGCGGCGCGACGGCTTGTGCTGGTCGCTCCTCCCGGATCGGGCAAGACGACTCGGGTGGCGCCCTCGCTGGCGAGATCCGGGCTGTTGCGTCCCTCGCATCCGGCCGTCGTCCTGTTGCAGCCTCGCCGGGTCGCGGCGAGGGCGTCGGCGGCCCGGATCGCCGAGGAGAACGGCTGGCGACTGGGCGAAGAGGTCGGCTACCAGATCCGAGGAGAGCGGCGGATCGGCCGGCGGACGATCGTTCGGGTCGCCACCGAGGGCGTGTTGACCCGCCAGCTCCTGGCCGACCCGTTCCTTGATGGCGTGGGCGCGGTGATCCTCGACGAGTTCCACGAACGGAGCCTGCACACCGACCTGGCGCTCGCCTTGCTTCAGGAGGCCCGGACCGTCCGCGACGACTTGATCCTCGTGGTGATGTCGGCCACGCTCGACGCCGATCCGATCGCCGCATTCCTCGACTCGGCGCCGATCGTCCGGGTCGAGGGGCGGTCGTTCCCGGTGGCCGTCACCTACGTCCCGTTCGCCGACAAGACCCCGCTCCACGATCGAGTCGCCGCGACGGTGGCGCGCTCGTTCGAATCGGGCCGAATGCCGGGCGATACGCTCGTGTTCTTGCCGGGCGTCGAGGAGATCCGCCGGGCCGGTCGCGCGGTCTCGGCGATCGCGGACGGGCATCTCATTTTGCCCCTCCACGGCTCGTTGCCTGCCGAGGAGCAGGACCGCGCCTTGCGCCCCGCCGATCGGCCGAAGCTGATCCTTTCCACCAACGTGGCCGAGACCTCCTTGACGATCGACGGCGTGACGACGGTGATCGATTCGGGACTCGCCCGGGTGGCCCGGCACGACCCGGCTCGCGGCCTCGATCGGCTCGAATTGAGCAAGATCAGCCGGGCCTCGGCCGTCCAGAGGGCCGGTCGAGCCGGGCGGACCGCGCCGGGCCGATGCCTGAGGATGTGGGCCGAGCGCGAGGACCGCGGCCGTCCCGAGTTCGAGGAACCCGAGGTCCGCCGGGTGGACCTCGCCGCGACCGTCTTGACCCTCAAGGCCTGGGGACACAACGTCCCCTCGAGCTTCGGTTGGTTCGAGAGGCCGACGGCGGAATCCCTCGATCGCGCCGAACGCCTGCTGACCGATCTCGGGGCGATCGAGGCCCCGGGCGGCCCGTTAACCGACATCGGCCGGACCCTGCTGACCCTGCCCGTCCACCCCAGGCTCGGTCGCCTGATCGCCGGGGCGGCGGCCCTGGGGCGATTGGCCGACGGGGCCGATCTCGCCGCGATCCTCTCGGAAAAAGATTTGCTTGTGCGTTCGGAGAGCGGACGAAGCCGAGAAGCCCCCTCCCGACGAGGCGATTCCGACCTCCTGACTCGCCTCGACGCCCTGGACGAGGCCCGCAGATCGCGGTTCTCGCCGTCCCTACGATCCCGAGGCATCGACCCCCTCGCCGCCCGACGGGTCGCCGAGACGGCCCACGACCTCCTCCGGGTTGGCCGATCGCTCTCGAACGGCTCGTCGGACGTTTCAGACGCCTCCGACTTGTTTTTCCTGCCCTTGCTCGCCTATCCCGATCGTGTCTGCCGGAGGAGGACGGCCGACCCGTCGGCGGCGACGATGGTGGGCGGCCGAGGGGTCCGGCTCGAACCGGAGTCGATCGTCCGGGAGGCGGAGTTCTTCCTGGCGATCGACCCTCGCGACGGGAAATTCGGGGGAAAACGCGAGGCGAGGGTGAAGATCGCCAGCGCCCTCGACCCGTCCTGGCTCGACGATCTCTTCCCGGGGGCGGTCCGTCGCGAAAGGGTCGTGCGGTATGACGAATCGCGGGGCCGCGCCGTGGCGTTCGACTCGGTCGTCTATCGCGACCTGACCCTCCGGGAGGAAACCCACGGGGCCGTCTCGGGCGAGGAAGCCTCCCGGGCCCTGGCGGAATGGCTGGCGACCCGGGCCGTCCCGTTCCTCCGAGAGAACGAGGCGGCGGCGAAATGGCTCGATCGTCTGGAGTTCCTCCGCAAGTCCCTCCCCGAACTCGATTGGCCGGAGCTTGCCGAAGACACCCTGGCCGAGGTGATCGGCTCGGCCTGCTCGGGCAAGAAGACGCTGGAGGAGGCCCGGAGAGTCCCGCTGGTGCCCCTGTTGAAGGGCCTGATGACGTTCGAGCAATCGCGGACGATGGACGCCGAGGCCCCCGAAACGATCGAAGTGCCCACCGGCAACCGGATTCGCCTGGAATACGAGCCGGGGAGGCCGCCGGTCCTGGCGGTCCGCTTGCAGGAGCTTTTCGGGGTCGCCGAGACGCCCCGGGTCGCCCGGGGCCGAGTCCCGGTCCTCCTCCACCTTCTCGGGCCGAACCATCGGCCGGTCCAGATCACCGAGGACCTGCGGAGCTTCTGGACCACGACCTATTTCCAGGTCCGAAAGGACCTCCGTTCGAGATATCCCAGGCATTCCTGGCCCGATGATCCCTGGACTGCCAGGCCCGTGGCCAAAGGGCGGCGGGGATGACGGAAATCTGTCCGGGGGGTGGCATGCTCACGTCTTCGTAAGCATGGCCTTGATCCGGCTCGAACCAAAGACACGCTTACGAAGACGTGAGCATGCCACCCTGAAAGGCGGCATGCATTTTCCACCTACAGGATCTCGGCCTGGGCGATCCACCGGGCGGGGGCGTTTTCGGGCTGGATCCGGATACCCTTGCGGAGGTCCGCCGCGATCAAACGGCCGGCGATCGGGCCTTCGGACGTCGAGAGGAGGACCGAGCGGCCGGGCGGTTCGAGCCGGGCTTGCCAGGCCGCTTCCAGAGGGGCCGTCCCGTGTTCGAGCCCTTCTTGATAGAGCGCGTCGAGGCGCATGATGAGCGATCGGGCGAAATCGGAGCGATCGATGGCCGACCCGCCCAGGGTCCTCAGGGAACAGGACGAGGCGCGGAGCTCCTCGGGGAAGTCGGACTCCTCCAGGTTGGCATTGATCCCCAGGCCGATCACCGCCCCCATCGACCGCTCGACGAGCACTCCGGCCAGCTTCCGGCCGTCGATCCGGACGTCATTGGGCCACTTGATCCGGGCGTCGGCGCCGGTTTCGCGTTCGACGACCTCGGCAATCGCCACCGCGCCGAGCGCCGTGAGCCATCCCGGATCGTCCAGAGGTCCCGAGGGGAAGATCAAGGCGGACATCAGGACCGAGGCCCCTCGGGGCGCGATCCATCGTCGCCCTCGCCGCCCCCGGCCCGAGGTCTGCTCCTCGGCCAGGACCACTAGCCCCTCGTTGGCCATCGAGGACGCCGCCGACCCCGCCACGTCGTTCGTGCTGCCGACCCGGCTCCACACGGCAATCCTCCGGCCGATCGTCCGGACGTTCAGCCCCCATTCCATTTGATCGGGGCAAAGTCGGGGCGACGGCCCCCGGTAGGCGACGCCCTGATACGGGTGGATCTCCAGGGCGAAGCCGAACCGTTCGAGCGCGTCCACGTCGGTTCGGGCCGATCCGAGCGAGTCCCACGGCACGAACGCCCCGCCGGCCTCTCGCAACCGGGCGAGGAGGGCGGCGTTCATGGTCGCTCCGCCTCGAAATCCAGTCCAAGGTCCAGGGCCGGGGCCGAATGCGTGAGGGCGCCGACGCTGATCCGGTCCACCCCCGATCGCGCCAGGGCCGCCACGGTTTCCAGACGGACCCCGCCGGAGGCCTCTAGTAGGACGCCCGGCGCCCTCGAATCGCGACGACGGACCGCCTGGGCCAGCGCCTCGGGGCCGAGATTATCGACGAGGATGATGTCGGGCCCGCATTCCAAAGCGCGATCGAGTTGATCGAGGGAATCGACCTCGACCTCCACGAACGCGGGCCTCGGTTCGAGCGCCCTGGCCGCCGCAATCGCCCGGCCGATCGGGTCGGGCCCTTCTTCAGCGAGGGCCGCCAGGTGGTTGTCCTTGATCAGGACCGCGTCGAACAGGCCGATCCGGTGGTTCCGGCCCCCTCCGCATCGGACGGCGTACTTCTCGAGCGAGCGCCAGCCCGGCGTGGTCTTCCTGGTGTCGAGGATCACGGCCTTCGTGCCCGAGACGGCCTCCACGAATCGGGCCGTCAGGCTGGCGATCCCGGAAAGCCTCTGGAGGAAGTTCAGGGCGGTCCGTTCCAGGCTCAACAACGAGCGCATCGGCCCCTCGACCCGCCCGACCACGCTCCCCGGGGCGAGCGGGTGGCCATCGGTCAGAAACGGGGTCCAGCTCAGGTCGGTCCCGGCCCGCCGAAATAGCGCCTGGACCACCGGCAGGCCCGAGAGGACGCCCTCGGACCTCGCCACAAATCGGGCCGAACCAACGAGATCCGGCGGGAGGACGGCGAGGGACGTGACGTCGCCCAGGTTGCCGAGATCCTCGGCCATTGCCAGGTCGATCAGCCGTTCGGCCGAGGCCCGCTCGGGGTCGAGGAAGGTGGGACGGGTCGCGATCACGCCGAGGCTCCGGCCTCTGGACCAGGGTGCCGATCCCGGGCCGTCACGGGCCGATCAGGACCGTCGGCAGGCCGAGGATGATGGTCCCCCCGTGGGCGCAGGTATCGCCCAGGCGGGCGGCGGGCATGTTGCCGATCATCACGGTGGCGCTCCCCATCGCGATGGTGTCCGGCGGCCCGACGCAGACGGCCATGTCGGTGGCCCGGGCGGCCGGCAGGCTGCCGATCAGGACGGTCGGGCATCCCGGGCCGGAGATCGGCCCGCCCACGTGGGGGATCGGCCCGTCGAACATCGGGCAGACGTGCATGTCGGTCAGGCGAGAGGCGGGCATTCCCATCGCGGCGGCCCCGGCGGCGGTCGGCCGGATCGATCGCGAGTGCGGTTCGCGAAATCCGTCCGGAGCAAGCCTGACCGGCCTCCCTCGTCCTGTCAACCGTCGACCGACCCGGGGTCGCGATTCCGCTCCTGACGGATTTGGCTATTGGAGAGGCCCGCCCCCGGCCGATGAAAGAGAAGTCATCATCGCGGGCGGGGTCCGCACCGGCGTGCGGCCCGCCCGAGTCGTTCCTTCGCCCGTTCGCGGGCCGACGATTGGACACGATCGGTCGGACTGCGACGTCCCGGGCGAGCCGCACGGAGGAGGAGATCCGATGGCCACCGCACGACTCCGCGTCTTCCCTCAGCCCGAGGAGGAGATGAACGAGCCGGACCACCACGCCCCCGCCGTGCCGATCCGGCTGGCCGACCTGTACCCTCTGCTGGCCCAGGCGTATCGCGACAACTACGTCTGGCTCCGGGACTTCGAGGAGGACCAGCTGCTGGTCAGCACCGACCTCTTCGAGGTCGTCCGGGCGTTCTCGGACTGCCGGCCGTCGGCGTGAATCCGTGCCGGGACGGGGTCTCGGGCGATCTCGGCCTTGTCGGGGTCGCCTCCAGGCCCTAATCTGAAGGCTCCCCCAGCCCCGTCCCGAGCAACCCCATGAAACCGCCCCTTTCGTCGGACGCCCTGACCGTCGAGCGCCACGGCGACGTCACGGTGGTCGTGGCCTCGCCCGTCGTCGAGTCGATGGAACCCTCGCTGATCGACGGCGCCTCGACCCTGCTGCTGGACATCCTCGGCCGCCAGGCTTGCCCGTCGATCGTCGTGGACCTCTCGGCCCTGGACTACTTCGGCTCGTCGTTCCTGGCGCTGTTGATTCGCTGCTGGAAGCTGGCGACGCTCAAGGGCGGGGCCCTGGCCCTGGCCGGCGTCTCCAAGCACGCCCGGGACCTCCTTCACGTGACGTCCCTGGACATGGTCTGGCCGATGTACGCCGACAGCCGCGAGGCGATCGACGCCCTCCAGTCCGATTGATCGCCGAGGCTTCGCCGCCACCCGTTGACAGCGCGGGCGGCTCCGCCGATGATGGATGGTCGGGCCTCTGCGCCCTATCCCTGTCTCCGCCACTCTCGGGGGTCGAGGTCCGCCGGAGCCGCCATGGGCATCTACGACCGAGAGTATTATCGCGACGAGACCCGGGGCTCGGGTTTCTTCTCCGGGGCCGCCCCGGCATGCAAGGCGATCATCGCCGTCAACATCCTGGTCTATCTCGCCGACCTCTCCTGGGGCGACCAGTCGGACCTCTTCGACGCCCTCCGCGCCCATAGCGACCAGATTTTCCGGCAGTTTCGCGTCTGGCAACTGCTGACGGCCGCCTTCGTCCACAACACGTCCAACGTCGGCCACATCCTCTGGAACATGCTGTTCCTCTGGTGGCTCGGCCGCGACATGGAAGCGCTCTACGGCAGCCGAGAGTTCCTCCGGATGTACCTGACGGCCGCCGTCTTCAGCACGGCGTGCTGGGCCGTCCTCGACCGGATCATCCCCGGAGGCCGCCTGGGCGGCATGGAAGGGGCTTCCGGGGCCGTGATGGCCGTGGTCGTCCTGAACGTTTTGTATCACCCTCGCCGCGAAGTCCTCCTGTTCTTCGTCCTGCCGGTCGAGGCCTGGCTGCTCGTCCTGGTCTATCTCGGCAACGACGCGCTGAACCTCCTCCAGCAGTTGCAGCGCGGGGGGACCGGCAGCGCCGCGGGCGTGGCGTTCGCCGCCCATCTCGGGGGCGGCCTTTATGGCTACCTCTACAAGACTTACGACCTGAGATGGTCGCGACTCCTGAGCCGTCGAGGGGTCAAGCCCCGATTGCGGATCGTCTCCCCCGAGCCGAGGGACCGGGTCTCCTCGGGCCTCTCGACGCCCCCTGCCCGCTCGGCCTCGGCGGGCGCCTCGCGGACCGTCCCGCCCTCGTCGTTCCCCGAGGAGCAGCTGGACGCCCGGCTCGACGAGGTCCTGTCGAAGATCGCGAGGGAGGGAAAGAGCGGACTGACCGAGGAGGACAATCGCATCCTCCAGGAAGCCAGCCGACGCGCCCGGGATCGCCGAAGGTGAGCGAACCGCCGGGGGGCCCCACCGCCTGGATCGTCCGCGACGCCCGATCGGCCGACCGAGACGCGATCCACCGCTTCAGCCTCCGTCTCGCCCTGGAGACCGAAGCCAAGACGCTCGATCCCCGGTTGCTGGCCCGGGGGATCGACGCCGCCCTGGCCGATCCGGACCGCCTCCGCTTCTGGGTCGCCGAGACCTTCGACGGCCGGGTGATCGGCCAGACGGCCGTGACCCGGGAATGGTCCGACTGGCGGAACGGCTTCGTCTGGTGGCTTCAAAGCGTCTTCGTGGACGAAGAATGGCGGGGCCAGGGCGTCTTCCGGGCATCTACCGGCACGTCCGCGAGGCCGCCAAGGCTGGGCCCGACGTCATCGGCCTCCGCCTCTATGTCGAGGACGAGAACCGCCGGGCCCAGCAGACCTATCAAGCCCTGGGGATGCGTCCCGGCGGCTATCACGTCTACGAGGACCTCTGGCTGTCGGCCCCGTGACCCGGACCGTCGGCGATAACCCGCGGTCAGGGCGAACCTGACTGGGAATTCGCGACATCGAGGCAGGCGGCGAGGATGGTGACGTCGTCGGTCGTCGCGAGGCCGCGGCGGAACTGGCGGAGGCCGTTGCGAAGGTCGTCCACGATCGCCTCGGGCCCCTCTCCGGCCATCCAGGCGAGGCGGCCGGCGACTGAATCGATCCCGAGGAGGCGGCCGTCCGGGCCTTCGCACTCGGTCAGGCCGTCGGTAAAAATCAGAAGGCTAGCCTTCGGGGGCAAGAGGCACTCGCCCCCCTGAAACTGCCACCCCAAAGCCGTTCCGAGCGGAAGGCCGCCGGCCGAGAGGCTCGTCACGCCCTCCGGACCGGCCAAAAGGATCGGCGGATGACCGGCCAGGGCGTAGCGGAGCGTCCCGGCCCGGGGATCGACCACGCAGGCCGCCGCCGTCACGAAACGGTCGTCGAAGAGGTCTTCCAGGGAACGATCCAGCCGCCCCAGGAGCCGGGGCAGGTCGTCGGCCTCGGCCAGATAGGCGGCGAGAGTGGCCTTGACCGTCGAGGCCACCAGGGCCGCCTGAACCCCGTGGCCCATCGCGTCGGCCACGAACAGGAACGTCCGGCCTCCGGACAGGGGGATCACGTCCAGCAGGTCGCCGCCGACTTCCGTGGCCGGTTCGTAGGACCAGGCGACGCGGAGCCCGGAAAGTGCCATCTCCCGGGGAGGCAAAATCGACCGTTGGACCTGCCCGGCCGTCTTCAGCTCCTCGGCCTTCCGCTGGAGCTCCTCTCGGAGCCGTCGGGCCGTGCGTTTCAGCTCGTCCTGGGCGCGTTTCAGGGCGGCCTGGGTCGCGAGCCGAGCCTGGAGGATCGGCATGTCGATGGGCTTGGTGACGTAGTCATTCGCACCCAGGGCCAGGCCCTCGACGATGTCCGACGAATCCCCCCGGCCCGAGACCAGGATCACGGGCAGGTCGGCCGTCCGGGCTTCGGCCCGGAGCGCCCGGAGCACGTCCAGGCCGGAGAACCCGGGCATCAGGACGTCCATCAGCACGATGTCCGGCATCCTCTCGGCGATCGCCGAGAGAGCCTGGCGGCCGCCTTCGGCCCCTTCGACCTCATAGCCGAGGCCGCTGAGGCACCGCTCCAGGAGCTCCACATTGACAGGATAATCGTCCACCACGAGGACCCGGGCCACGGAACCTCCGGGCTCGGGGGGGATCGCCCACGAGGGCCACGGCGAATCCGCGCCTCCGCCGTCGTTCCCGAAAGGGGACGAATCGCCGAGACCGGGCGAATTGAGGCGGAGCGGCATCGGTGGTCTCTCGTCACGAGGAGCAGCGTGGCCCGTCCTGGCTCGAAACGCGGGAACGTCTCGAGCCCGGGGGGCGGGGCCCTCATCCGGGGCGGAGGTTGGCGAGGCGGGCCTGGACGGGGTCGGTTTCGACCCGACGAATGATCTAAGCAATTCCTGGTCCAAGACGATTCGGGGCGCCTCCCAGGAAGGAAACCCCGGGCCGGGGAAAACGGATCACCCCGGAGCGGAAAGAATCGCGTCGGCCTCGATCTCCACGAGCGCCGCGTCGTCGATCAGTCGGGCGATCTGGACGAGGGTCGTCGCCGGTCGGACCTCGCCGAACACCTCGCCGTGGGCCTGGCCGACCTCCTTCCATCGCGAGATGTCCGTCACGAACATCCGCGTCCGCACCACGTCCTCGGCCGACCCGCCCAGCGCCTCGATCGCCGCGACGACGATCGCCAGGGCCCGGCGGGATTGGTCCAGGAGACTCGGGGCGAACGAGCCGTCGGCCTCCAGGCCCACGCAGCCGGTCACCGCGATGGTGTCGCCGACGCGGACCGCCCTCGAATAGCCGACGATCGGCTCCCACGGCGAGCCGGTGGAGGCCCGGGACCGGCCGTTCCGTTCCGAGACCGTCACGTGAACATCCGCGGCCATGAATCCCTCGGTCGAGTGGTTGTGGGGAAGGGAGCTCGGGTCGGACGGACCGCGTGCGGCGATTGCCCCGGGTCCGTCCTCCTCTGTAGGATGGAACCCGTCGGCCCGAGGGGCCTCTCCATCCTAACCCGCGAATCGGGGGCATGCCGTGGCCGAGTACCAGACCCAGATTGAAGACGTGAAGACCGGCGCCGGTCCTGCCGCCAAGGCCGGGGATTCGGTGTCGGTCCACTACGTCGGCACTTTGACCGACGGCTCGAAGTTCGACAGCTCGCGAGACCGGGGCCGTCCGTTCTCGTTCGGGCTGGGCCAGGGGCAAGTCATCGCCGGCTGGGACAACGGCGTGGCCGGCATGCAGGTCGGCGGGGTCCGCAAGCTCACCATCCCGCCCGAGGAAGGCTACGGAGCCCGCGGAGCGGGCGGCGTGATCCCGCCCAACGCCACCCTCATCTTCGAGGTCGAATTGCTGGGGATCGGATGACCGAAGCGGACCTGGCGAGCCTGGCAAGGCCGCTCCACGCCCGGGCCGCCGGCCTCTGGCGGGTCGAGGCCGATCAACTCGTCCGGGAGGCGTTCTGGGCGACTGCCGAGATGCCCGCCGACGTCGCCCGCGCGTTCGAATCGGCCACTCGGTCCGTCCCCCGGGCCGCCGGGGAACTGGCGATCGTCCGGGCATCGACACTGGGTGAGCCGGTCGAATCGATCGCGGAGGAATTGCCGGAGGACGCCGGCTCCGGCTACTGGCTCCGGCGGTTTGGCGCGAGGCGGTCGGTCGCGGTGCCAGTCTCGGGATTCGTCCTCTCCGTGGCCCTTCCGGACTTGGACCCTCCGGCGCAAGAGGTCGTCGATCGGCTCCAGGAGGCGTTCTCGAAGGGGTCCAGGTCGTGAGGGCCCCGGTCCCGCCGATCCGCTCGGAGGAACCGGCCGGTTTCGTCGATGTCGGACTGGCATTGCGTTCGCTCCCGCCGCACAATGGGAGAGTGGGTGCTCGCTCCGGGGAGAGGCGGTGACGCTCGACGATGGTAGCCGACTTCTACACGATCCTCGGCGTCGATCCCTCGGCGGACCGCGCGACCATCGAGGCGGCCCTGGCCCGGAGCCAGCCGGTCTGGTCCTCGGGCACACGCAACCCGAAAAACAAGCATACGTTCCAATCGTATCTCGACCAGATCCCCGAGATCCGCAAGAAGCTCCTCGGCGACCCGACCGAACGGGCCTCGTACGACGCCGAACTCGCCTCCGGCCGCCGGGCCGAGCGAGACCGGAAGCTCGATGAGCTCCACCGACTGGTCCGACTCCGCGCCGCCAAGGGCGGCCTGACCGTCTCCGACCGAAGCCTGTTGCGGGGCGAGGCCGACCGCCTGGGACTGGCAAAGGACGACCTCGACCGTCTCGCCGAACCCTATCCGCCGATGCCCGAGCCGCCCTCGGACGACGAGGCGCCGAGCCGAGCCGGACGTGATCGACGCGGCCCAGAGGAAGCAGATCCGGGTGGCCCTGGACCACCTCCGCCGCCGCGACCTGTACGACGTCCTGGGCCTGGGCCGGGACGCCCCCTCCTCCGAGATCGTCCGGATGGCCGATGCCGAGCGGCAGGTCTGGATGAGGAAGTCGCAGGTCACGGCCGAAAAGACCGCGTGGCTGGAGGCGATCTCCTACGCCCAGTCCCACCTCTCGGCCCCCGCGAGCCGGGCCCGCTACGATCGGACCCTTGCGTTGGAGTCCGAGGAGAGGTTCGCCTCGGCCATCGAGTTCTCGATCCAGGGGACGACCAGCCTCGCGCCCGGGACTCGCGCCTACCTCCGAGACGAGGCCGCGGCGCTCGGGATCTTGCCCGACCGGGCCGATCGGCTGATCGACCGCTCCTGTCGGAGTCGCGGGATCGCTCGGACCGGGCCGTCTCCGAACGGATCGGCGTCGGTCGTCCCCGGGCGGCAGCTTCGGTGCCGGTCCTGCGGCGGCCTCACGGCATTCGAGGAGGCGTCGAGGACGGCCGCCTCGTCGCTCTGCCGCCATTGCGGAGCGTCTCTCCGGTGGAATTGCCCGGTCTGCCAGAGGGCCCGGTGGGCCGACGAATCGCGGTGCGCCTGCGGGTTCCCCCAGGAATGGGCCGAGCCCCTGGTCCGTCATTTCGAGGCCGCGCAGCACGCCCACAAGGTCCGCGACTTCGCCGGGGCGCTGGAGCACCTGCGACGGGTCCAGGAGTTCGCGCCGAAGCACGTCGGCGCGAGGAAGGCGATCGAGAAGGTCAAGGAACGCCTGGCGGAGATCGACGCCGCCCGATCGGCGTTCGAGACGGAGAAGGCCCGCAAGCACCTCGTCGCGGCCCGGGCCGCCCTGGGGGCGTGGGGACGTTTGGTCGATCCGACCGAGCCCGACCTGAAGGCGGCCCAGGCCCAGGTGGTTTCCGGCCTCCGGGAAGCCCTGTTCCTCGCGGCGAAGGCCAAGGCGCTGGCCTCGGCCGACCCCAAGGCCGCCGTGACGATCTATCGCCAGAGCCTGGCCATCGCGGCCGACCTGGCCGAGGCCCGCGAAGGCCTCCGGCTCTGCCCGCCCGAGGCCCCGGCGAACCTCAAGGCGGAGGTCGCCGAGGACCGCGTTCGCCTCCGATGGTCGGCCCCGCCCGACGACGGCCTCGGGCCTCCGCTTTATCGGGTCGTCCGCAACCGAGGGAACGTCCCCAATGGGCCGACCGATGGCGCCGTCCTGGGCGAGGTGGCCGCCCCGGAGTTCGAGGACGCGACCGTCACTCCGGGGGATGCCGTCGGCTATGCCGTGTTCGCGACCCAAGGGGGCGTCGCCTCGCTCCGGGGGGCCGCGTTCGGCCCGATGACCGTCCTGGCCGACGTCCGAGAGGCCCGCGCCGAGGCCCAGAGCGGCGAGGTCGTGCTTTCCTGGATCGTGCCCACCGGCGCGCTCGACGTGAAGGTAATCCGCAAGGTCGGGTCGCCCCCGACCGGCCCGGACGACGGCGACCCGGTGCCGTCGCTCCGAACCGGGGCCGTGGATCGCGGGCTCAAGGACGATCAGGTCTATCATTATGGGATTTACGCACGATACCGGACCTCCGAAGGTCGGATCGCGGCGTCTCGCGGGGCGCTCGTCTCGGCTCTGCCCACCACCCCGGTCGCGACCATCCTGGAGCCGAGCCTCGGCCGCGAGGCGGACGGCCGCGTTCGGATCTCCTGGAGCCGGCCGGAAAAGGGCCAGGTGAAAATCCTTCGGACCCCCAGGCCGCTGCCCCTGGTGCCCGGGGATCGGATCCTCTCGGGCAAGCTCGACGCCTCCGAGGGCCTCTGGCTCCCCCGATCGGCGCCGGATCACGCCTTCGACGCCCATCCGCCCGAGATGGGCGTCTGCCACTACTCGGCCTTCATCGCCTGGGCCGGCGGCCTGACGGTGGGGCGCTCGGTCGCGTTCTCGAACGTGCCCGATCCGAGCGACCTCCGCGCGGTCCGCTCGGCGAAGGATGGCCGGGTCAAGCTCCGGTGGCGGTGGAGCCCTCAGGGAGGCCGATCGCTCCTCGTGGCGAAGGCGGGAAGCTTCCCCACCGGCCCCGACGACCCCCTGGCCCGCAAGGAATTCGTCGAGGAGGGGGATTACAGCCGGGACGGCTGGCACGCCCTGACCCTCCCGGCCTCCGACTCCGGCCCCTGGCACATCGCGGTCTTCAGCGTGGCCGAAGTCGCGGGCCAATCGGTCGTCTCGCCCGGGATCGACGCGACATCCCGGACCGTCGTGCCCGGACCCAACGCCGAGGTGGTCGTCTCCTACCGCCTGATCCCGCCGAAATTGCTCGGCCGAGACTGGGCGATCGCCTTCCAGACCCGCCCCGCCGGCGCGGTGATCCCGGCGACGGTCCTGGTCACGCATGCCCGGACCGTCCCGCTCTCGGCCGACGATGGCGAGGTCGTCGCGAGGTTTCCCACCAGCCGGGACGGCGCCCGTTTTTCGATCCGTCCCACGTCCCCGGCCCTCCACCGAGGGCGGGCCCGGATCTTCGCCGACCCGATGGCGGACCCGGGGAGCCTGTCCGCCCTCCGAATCCGCCATCCGGAAGCCGACGGGACGCGCGTCTAGGAACCATTCCCCCGGCGCGTCCCAGGGATCGCTACCCGGCCCGTCGGTGCGAGGGCCGTCGCCGTCTCGGGGCGATCGGCTCGGCGAACCGGGCGCGGATGGGGTGCTCGATCGCCTCGAAGTCGCGATAGCGAAGCCGCAGGCCCTCGTGGCGGGTATTCCCCTCGATCAGGATCTCGCTGCCGCCGGAGAGGCTCGCGTCCACGAACGTGCGGAGGCCGTAAAGCGTCCCGAACGGCGGGACGGCCCCGAGCTCGCAATCCCCGAAGACGCTCTCCAGCTCGGCCTCGGTGGCGATGGCCACGTCGGTGGTGCCGAGCACGGCGGCGAGCTTCGCCGGGTCGATCCGGTGGGTCGCGGGGAGGACCGTCAGGGCGAAACCCGGACCGATCCTCACCAAAACCGCCTTCGCCACCCGGCCCCCCGCCACATGGACGCTCTGGGCCCGCCTCGCCGCCGAGGGCGACGGGCTATGCAGCAGCGTTTCGAACGGCACATGGCAGCTGCGGAGGAACTCGCGGATCATCATCGCTGGACCTCACTCGATGCGGAACCGGGGTGGTACTTCCATTATAATCCAATTGGGAAGTCTGGGAAGATTGGGTAAGAAAATTCGATGCCGAGCCGGTCCGATTTTGAGGAACTTGACCCTTCCGTATATAGTATGAGCGGTCGCGGCGGTCGGGACGGCCGCCTCGGGTTTTTTCGTTGCCGAAAGGGAACGACTCGGCCCGGGGAGGAAAGTCCGGACTTCGCAGGGCGGGGTGGTGGGTAACGCCCACCGTCCGGTTTCGACCGGGTAGGGACAGTGCCACAGAAAACAGACCGCCTCTCGGGTCGTTCGACGGCCCGGGGGGTAAGGGTGAAACGGTGAGGTAAGAGCTCACCAGCGGGGGGGGCGACCCCTTCGGCTCGGTAAACCCCACCCGGAGCAAGGCCAAATAGGGGAGGAGCGTCGTCGTCCTCCGGGGCGCGACGCGCGGGTCGGCCCGGCCCGCCACTACTCCCGGGTAGGCCGCACGAGGCGGCGAGCAATCGCCGTCCCAGAGAAATGGCCGTCCGGGGATCGTTCGCGATCCTCGACAGAATCCGGCTTATACGGCCGTCGCGACCTCCAAACTTCCCGATCTCGCCACGATCGGCAATCCTACGCCTTAAACACGAACCCCGAGGACGGAACCCGTGCCCCCCGAGCCGTTTCCGAGGTATCCATCTTCCGGAACCAGAGGGGGCCGGTTCGGGCATCGACCTTCAAGTTGACCGTCTCGGGGATTTCGACTAAAGTTCGCGCGATCCGACGGCCAGAGCCCGTCGGAGGGTCATGGGACAGGGAGGCCCCGTGGCGATCAGATCGCGATTGGCGGCGGTGCTGCTCCTCGTGGCCGGAGGCCCGGGGTGCTCGCTGGCGCCGAAGAACTTCAAGGCGATCGCCAACCCGGCCCCCCTGGTCCGGGCCCGGGCCATCCCCCTGGGCCGGGGGCTGCCCTCGGCGGTGGTCGTGCCGTCGCTGATTAACCGGCTGGAAGACCGGGATCAGGTCGTCCGGCTCGCCGCGATCGAGGAGCTTCGCCGACGGACCGGCCAGGACCTGGGATTCGTCCCCTATGCCGATCCGGCCGACCGGGCCGCAGCCGTGGCCCGATGGCGCGAGTGGTGGAAGGGACAGCCGCCGACCCTCATGACTCGTCGCAAGCGGAAGCGGCTTTCGCCGAGCCCGCAGTCGATCCAGGCCCTGGATGGCCCGGAGGCCGCCCGATGAGCCTTGCCGCGCCGACCGAAACGCCGGTCCGGTTCCCGATCCCGGGACTCGGCCTGCTCGCGGACCTGGGAGGGATCGCCGGCCTCGCCTTGAAGGCCGCCGGTTCGATCTTCCGACGCGGGGGCGGCCCTCCTCTGCTTGGCGCCGTCGCGGGCCACGCCTCGTGGATGATCGGGATGGGCCTGCCCCTGGTGGCCCTGGTCCACCTCTCGATGGGCTCCTTCCTGGCGATGCAGGCATTCTTCGGGGCGACGTTCACCGAGGCCGCCGGGCCGGTCGTCGGGCTCGGCCTGCTGAGGAATCTCGCGCCCCTGGTCACCGGCTTCGTCCTGGCGGGCCTGATCGCCGCCAAGGTGACGACCGACCTGGCCGGGGGGCCTCGTCCGGGGCTCGACGATCCCCGGACGGTCCCCGACCGCGACGTGAGCCTCGGGCTCCGGCCCGACGACCGCCCGTTCGCCGGCGCCGGCCGGCTTGCCCTCTCCCGCATCCTCGCCGCGGCGCTCGCCGGGCCGACCCTGACGATGGTGGGGGCCGTCTCCGGCACGCTGATGGGGCTGGTCGTCAGCCGGTCGATGGTCGGGCTCTCGCCGTCGATCTTCGTCGGCAAGTTCGTCGAGATGCTGCTGACGGCCGACGTCGTGGGCGTGGTCGTCAAGGGGGCGGGATTCGCGGGGATGGCGGCCCTCCTGGCCAGCTTCGAGGGGCTTCGGGCCCCGAGGCAAGGGGTGCCGAACCCGCATCGTGCCGCGGTCCGGGCGATCGTGGCGATCCTGTTCCTGAACTTCACCTGGTTCAACCTGGTCTACCTCGCCGGCGACCCGTTCGGTCCGATCGTGACCGCGAGCCCGGCCGGATGAGGGAGGGAGAGCCATCATGAGCCGCTCGTCGGGTCGAGAGATCGCCGCCGGGGCCGTCGTCCTGCTGGCCGTAGCGGCCCTGGGGGCGTTGCTGTCCCTGGCCGCCGGTGGGCCCGGATTCCTCGCGTCGAAGAGGACGATCGACGTCATCTTCCGGGACGGCCAGGGCATCCGGGTCGGCTCTCCCGTCCGCGTCGCCGGGATCGAGACCGGCCGGGTCACGTCGATCGAGCTCGCGGAGGTCGAGGAGGCGCTGCGGGCGAGGGTCCGCCTGGCGATCCCGACCTCCCTGGCCGCCAAGCTCCGCCAGGACGTGAAGGTGGCCGTCCAGAGCGGCCTGACCGGCCAGAGTTGCATCAACATCGTCTCCTCGGGCAAGTCGAGCGTGGCCCTGGTGCCCGGCCAGTTGGTCCTGGGGGTCGAATCCTCGTTCTTCGACCCGGTCCTGGAGCAAGTGGGCCTCGGGCCGGTCGAGCGGAGCCACCTGAGCCACACCATCGCCGAGGTCCGGCAGACGGTGGATGCGGTCGGGCCGAAGCTCCGCGGGACCCTGGCGTCCCTCCAGGAAGCCGCCTCCGGGCTGAATGAGACGGTCGAGGCCGCCAAGCCCAAGCTCCTGGCCACCGCCGAGCACGTCGAGGTCGTCACCGGGAAGCTCGAAGCGGCGAAGATCGAGGACACGATCGCCACCCTGCAAAACGCGATCGCCCAGGCCGACGCCCTCCTCAAGGACACCCGGCCGAAGCTGGGCGCGACCCTGGCCAGCGTGGCCGAGCTCAGCGGGACCGTCAACGAGGTCGTCAAGGCCGAGAAGCCGAAGGTGGACGTCCTCCTGGACGGCCTGAACGGCACCCGAGGCCGGGCCGACCGCGCCCTGGCGAACGTCGAGGCCATGACCGGCGACGGCGCCGCGATCCTGGCCAAGAATCGCGGGAACATCGAGCGCGTGATGCTCAACGCCAAGGACGCCAGCGACTTCGGCGTGAAACTCGTCCAGAAGCTCCTGGCCAACCCGTTCTATCTGAGCCCATTCTACAAGCCCACGGCGGCCGACCTCCGCGCCCAGGACATCTATGACTCGGCCAATGTGTACATGACCGGGGCCAAGGAGCTCATGGACGCGGTGAAGTCCCTGGAGGCGATGCAGAAACGGACGACCATGAACAACGACGACCGGCGCGCCTATAAACTGTTGTTCGAACGTGCCTGGGAATTGACCGGCTCCTTGAAGCAGACCCAGGTGAAGCTCTCCGAGGGGCTGAACACGCCCACCCGGCGATAAGACCGGGGTGCGATTCCCCGTAGGGCAGGCCTCGGCCTGCCGGCCTTCGCCCGTCTCGGCAGGCCAGGGCCTGCCCCACAGGAGTCGGAAGCCGGTGGTGCGGACGGAGCCTGAGCCTTGCCTGGTTGTCAAATCGAGCTTCCCTGATTGGAAAATTCCCTAACCGGGAATTCCGCGCCTCAGGTTAAATTCGGAACCCCGGTCAGCCGATGAATAAGGGCGGAGAGGCTTGCGGTGGGACGGGGAGAACGCCCCAGAGACCCGCCGACGAGCCGGAGTGACCTCGGGAGGGGCCCGCCGCGGGCCCGGAGGTCGCCAGCGACGCCGGCCGCCCGACCGCCGGTCCTGCATCCGAAGGAGAGACATACCGTGGAAATTCATGGCGCCGGAGGGACCCAGGGTCCCCAACCCGTCTACCCGCGACTGGCCGCCTTCAGCGTGGAGGCCGGCGGGACGATCCACGCCGGGGCCCCTCGCGACCACGTCGAGATCTCCCCCCTCGGCCACATGCTCGACGGCATCGCCCGCCTGCCGGAGATCCGCCACGAGAAGGTCGAGGCGATCCGTCAGCAAATCGCCTCGGGCGTGTATGAAACCCCCGAGAAGCTGGAGATGGCCCTCGATCGCCTGATCGACGAGCTCCACGGCTTCTGACTCGCAAGGATCGCTACCTGATCGCCCACGGACGGGCCGGGCCCAGGGCCGGGCGCGGGCCGGTCGGATTCGCCCCAGGGAAGGGACGAGTCCGCCCGGCCGGCGCCCGGCTTCTTTTCGCGCGCCGATCCTCGGACGAACCGCCCGGGATTCCCCGTTGGCGTGTTCTAGGATTCTCGCGGAGGCCCCATTGTCGGCGGTCCGGGAATCATTTCGATGAATCCAGCGGTTCCCTTCCGGCGGAGGCTCGGGCGGACGGTGGCCTTGCTGGCGATCCTCTTCGCCCTCCTCGTCGCCATCCTGATCGCCGTGGTGGTCGCCCTCGTCCAGTGGCTGGACCGCGTGGATCGCGAAAACCGATGGGTCGCGCAGGCCGTCGGCGCCGCTCGCCGGCTCGACGACCTGGAGCGGTCCCCGGCCGACCTCCCGGCGAGATCGCGGGTCGAGGCGTCGTTCGAGGGTCTCGCGGAGCTCTCGGCCGACGACCCCGAACGGTCGAGGCGGCTCGCGGGGGTCCTTGGGGACTTCGATCGCTGGAAGACTCCCCCGTCCGGGCCTTCCCGGCGAGGGGATTTGAGCCTGATGGAGATCCGGCGGTCCGTGCAATCGCTGGTCGATCCCGTGCCGGACCGGCTCGACCCGAGATCGGTCCTTCCCGGGGCGATCGGCGGAGGGGCGGCCCTGGTCGTCCTGCTCGGCTTCGCGGCGACCGCCCGGCTCGCCCGGCTGCCTCGGCTG
This sequence comes from uncultured Planctomycetota bacterium, assembly GCA_963737655.1. Classification (GTDB taxonomy): domain Bacteria; phylum Planctomycetota; class Planctomycetia; order Isosphaerales; family Isosphaeraceae; genus JAQGHR01. The sequence continues at coordinate 3,349,458 of CAVTTN010000002.1, forward strand.
TTCGACGAGGCGGTTCAGGCCGGCCTCTCCCTGGCCGAGCAGAAGGAGCGCGACAACCTCGAGCTGCTCTCCGAGGTCATCCGGCTCTACGCCATCGTGGCCATCGATGCCGAGGGCCGGATCGCCCGATGGAACGTGGCGGCCGAGCGGCTCCTCGGGTTCCCGGAGGCCGAGGTCGTCGGCCGCCACATCACCTGTCTGTACCGGGCCGAGGACGTCCGGGCCGACCAGCCGCATCGGGACCTCGACTGGGCGACCCGCGAGGGGCGACTCGAAGACGACCGCCAGTTCGTCCGCAGGGACGGCTTCTCGTTCCGGGCCCACCTGACTCTGGTGGCGAGTCGCGACCCGGAGGGCCGGCTGACCGGCTTCACCTGCGTGGTCCACGAGATCGACGACGCGGCCTGACGACCGCTCCGGGCCCGTCTCCGGAAGACTCGGCCGAAGGTCAAGGCCGGTTTCTGACGATAAGATGGGTCGTGGGGGCAGGAAGGCCCCGGCCCGTCCTCGCGGCGGGCCCCGATGGTCCCATCCCGGGCCGATTCGATCGAGGAGATGAAGGCATGGACGCCAGGCGAGTTTCGCGGTTCTGGGCGGCGGCGGCGATGGCCGGCGTGGTCCTCGGGGCGACGGCCGGGCCGAGACTCCTTCTCGGAGACGAGCCCCCGAACCGCCTCAGCCGGATTTTCCGGCTCGGAGGCAGCAGCCGGACCGGTTCGAGCGGCTCCCAGTCGTCCTCGACCGGGGCGGGCGCGTCACTCGGGACAAGCTCCAGCGGGATGGCGGCCAGGTCGGCCTCCATGCCCCCCTTGTCCGCGCCGCCGTCCGCCGCAATCCCTCCCACGGGCCCTCAGGGGACCGTCGGCACCCGGATCGCCCCTCAGCCCCGGGTCAGTCGGCCGATGACCGAATCCGACCCCCTGGTCACTCGGGTCTCTCTCGGGCGGTCGGATGACGGCAAGCAGTTCGCCATGTTCTTGCAGGTCTTCGCCGACGGCACGGTGATCGACGGTGAAGGGGTCCACCGCGTCGGCGCCGACCTGCTCCGCCCGATCGCCCAGACGATCCAGGGAGGCGACCTGGCCAAGCTCAAGGGCCACTGCGGAGGCCCGGCCGCCGACTTCATCGAGCAGGTCCACGTGGTCGTGTACGACCGCTACCTCGGCCGGCTCCGGGCCAGCTCGTTCTCGTATTCGGGCAATCCCCAGGGCTGCGACCCGTCGGTGAAGGCGCTGAATACCGCCCTGGACGCGGTCCAGAACAAGCTCAGCGGCCCGCCCGTGACCGGCCCGTCCTCGCCGGCGGCCCCGGTCGCCGCCCCTCCCCTGACCGAAAGCGCCTCGGCCCCGCCCCCGCCGACGATCGGCCTCTCCCCCGACCATTGAGCCGCCGGCGGACGCCCCCAGCGGTCGACCGAGAAAATCGGGGCCCGACCTTCCTTCTGAGCGGAGGAAGGTCGGGCCGTTTCGTTGTCCGGAGGCCGCCGGTCGGCTCGGGTGGGCAGGAGCGATCGACCCTGGCCCTGGGGGTAGTCTCTTGCGGCGAATCGGCCACGACCTTACAACGAAGCTCCCGGCACGGAGGGGTTTCCTCGAGCGCCTGATCCCCGCGCCGGGCCTCCCTTTTTCTTCCCAGACGGTCGGAGAGCCCCTCGGATGTCGTCCACGAACGTGAACAGCCGCGCCAAAGCGGCTCTGGAAGCCGGAGAAGGCATCCTGAGGCTCGCCCCGACGTGGGTCCCCCGCTCCTTCCTGATGCCCGGGGCCCGACTGAAGCTCGCCCACCAGGACCTCTACGCTTTGGGCACCCATCGCGGAGGGATCGACGAGCGATGGTTCGGGTCCACCACACCGGCCGCCAACGAAGGCGCCCCGCCCGATGAAGGGCTCTCTACGTCGTCCACGACGGGGGCAAATTCACCCTGAAGGACGCCATCGACGCCCTCGGGGCCGAGATCATCGGCCGGGCCATCTGGGACAAATACAAGAAGTGGCCGGTCTACTCGAAGTTCTTCGACAATCTCGGCCCGATCCCCCACCACATGCACCAGACCGCCGAGCAGGCCGCCCTCGTCGGCCGCGAGGGCAAGCCCGAATCGTACTATTTCCCCCCTCAATTGAACTGGACCGGCAACAACTTCCCGTTCACCTTCATGGGGTTCGAGCCCGGGACCACGAAGGACGAGGTCCGCAAGTGCCTGGAGCGCTGGAACGAGGGGGACAACGGCATCCTCGACCTCTCCAAGGCGTACCGGCTGAAGCCCGGGACCGGCTGGCTGATCCCCCCGGCCGTCCTCCACGCCCCCGGGTCGCTGGTCACCTATGAGCCCCAGTGGGGCTCGGATGTCTTCGGGATGTACCAGTCGATGGTCGAGGGCCGCCGGGTCCCCTGGGAGCTGCTGGTCAAGGACGTCCCGGAGGACAAGCACCGCGACCTCGATTACCTCGTCGAGCAGCTCGACTGGGAGAAGAACGTCGATGAGCACTTCAAGGCCCACAACTACCTGGAGCCGATCGTCCATTCCGGGTCGGAATCCGAGGGGTATGTGGACAAGTGGATCGTCTACGGGACGGTGGACGGCAAGCAGCTCTTCAGCGCCCGGGAATTGACCGTGATGCCCGGCCGCTCGGCCACGATCAAGGACGACGGCGCGTATGGGCTGATCGTCGTCCAGGGCAGCGGCACGATCGGCAAGCTCGGCGTCGATAGCCCGAACTTCATCCGGTTCGGCGAGATCACCCAGGACGAGGTCTTCGTGGCCGAGCCCCGGGCGAAGGAAGGCGTGACGTTCCACAACACCGGCAGCGAGCCGTTCGTGAGCCTCCGCTACTTCGGGCCCGACGTCCACAAGACGCTCCCGGCCGTCGGCGACCACGCGAAGAAGGGCTGATCGATCGACCCCAATCCGGAGGGCCCGAGGCGACCGTCCCGATCCGAGGCCGCAAATGACCCTGACCGATCCCGACCGCGAGGACGACCTGCCCGAGGAACTGGCCGGGCGGCTCGCCGCCGAGCTCGGCCCCGGCGAGCGCGTGGCCTGGTCCGGAAGGTCGCATCTCCGCGTCCGTCGGTTCGAGCACAAGTTGTTTCTCGGCCTGGGGCTGATCGGGCTGGGGATCGTCATCTTCTGCCAGATCACCTTCGGCAACGACTTCGGCGGGGTGGCCGTCGCCATGCTGTTCGGGGTGGTGATTTGCTGGTCGGCCGGGCTGATCGTGACCCTCTCCGGCCTGGGAGGGATCTTCGTCGCGAGGAGGAACGCCCGGCACAACCGCCAATCGCTCTACGCCATCACCGACCGCCGCGCGATCGTCTGGCGGCCGGCTCCCTTCACCGACGGCGTGGAGGTCCGCAGCTATTCGATCGGCCAGATCGTCTCGACGTCCCGGATCGACCATCTCGACGGCACCGGCGACATCCGGTTCCACCTGGCCGATGGCCACGAGCCGGGGGTCATGGTGCCCGACGCCTTCAGCGGCCCCGTCCTGATCGGCGGCGGGTTCTTCGGGATCTGCGACCCGAGACGAGTCGAGGAGATCCTCCGAAAGACCCTGGTCGGGCGTTCCTCGTAAGGCGGGCGCAGCCCGCCACTCCCGAGGCGTCCACCGGCCGCCCTCCGATGTCCCATAAGCAGAAGGTTGGCGGCCAATCGCCGCCGCAAGCCCACGGGCCGGGAAGCTCCGCGGAGGCCCCAGATTGGAGGAGTCATGGCGACTGTAACCGCCCCGCACCCGACCGTCGAAGCCGATCGATCGCTGACCCTGTTCGGCCTCGACTGGAAAGCGTATCTCCAGATCGCCGAAGCCCTTCCGACGAGGCACAATCCGCGGCTGATCTACCTCGACGGGAGGCTCACGTTCGTGGTCACCTCGCGACTTCGCGACTATTTCGCGGAATGCCTCGGTGATCTCGTGAAGGGGATCGCTCACGAGCTAGGGATCAACTGGGAACCCGCCGGTCAGGCCACTTTCCGCGACGAAACCAGGGGCGGGGGTGTCGAGGGGGATCGGACCTACTACTTCGGCGAGCATGCCGCGATCATGAAGGGGCCGGTGAACATCGACCTGACCACCCAACCGCCGCCCGACCTGGCCATCGAGGTCGAGGTCAGCAACCCGGCCGATCGCGCCCTGGAGGTCTGGGGGCGGCGGGGCGTCCCGGAGGTCTGGCGGTTCGACCCGAACGCCTGGACCTTCGGCTTCTGGCTCCGCCGCGACGACGGGACCTATGCCCAGGCCGACCGGGGGCTCGCGTTCCCGGCCCTCGAAGCGGCCGACGTGATCGCGCAGATGAGGAGGATCGAGGAGGTCGGGACGGCCCGATGGTTCTCGGAGCTGGCCGGGTGGGTCCGGGACGTCCTCCGTCCCCGAGTCGTCGGGAGGCCCTGAGATGAGCCCCGATCCGTTCGAGCCCCGATCGATCGAGATCCCGGAGGCGATTTCCTCGAGGGTCAAGCCGGAACTGGCCCCGGGCGAGCGCCTGGTCTGGGCCGTCGAGTCCCATCGGCGGGACGTCCCGAGCGATCGCGGCCTGGGCTGCGGGGTCCTGGTGATGGCGGTGGCCGTGGCCCTGTCCGGCCTCTGCGGGATGGCCGCCTCCGGGATGTTCAGCCGGAGGTTCCCGCAGACCGAGGAATTCCTGTCGGTCGTCGCCGGGGCCTCGGCATTCGTGGCCGTCGTGGTCTTCGTGATGGTCCTCCTGGGACTTCGGGATCGGTCCGCGAACCGGGCCGCCCAACGTCCGTCGGTCTATGCGCTGACCGACCGCCGGGCGATCGTCTGGAAGCCCCGCCCCGACGGCCCGGGGGTCGGCGTCTTCTCGTTCCCCCGGGGGACGATCAGGAGCGTCGATCGCGTCGAGAACCCCGACGGCTCGGGCGACGTCCTGTTCGGCCCCCATGACTTCGGCTCCCATCGACCGACCGGCTTCACCGACGTGGCCGAGGTCCGCCGGGTCGAGGCGCTGGCCCGTCGGCTCCTCCTCGACCTCCCCGAGTCGCCCGACTTGACCTGATCCGATCCGACCCGTTTCCTGACTTTTCCCCCATTGAGGCGAACCATGAGCGGCACGCATCCGAACACCTGGCCGAAGCTCCACAACGCCGCCTGGCCCGGGGTCGTCGGCAAGGGGGAGGGCTCGGAACCGCCGATCCCCCTGGAAACCATGCTCGACCTCACGGCCGACGCCGAGGTGGACGGCGTGAAGTTCGACGGCGTGGACCTCTTCCTCTTCGCCCCCCACGTCGATATCGACGCCACCGATGAAGACCTCAAGAAGCTGGCCGACATGGTCCGCACTCGCGGCCTGGTGATCGGCTCGGTCGTCGCCCCGGTCTGGCCTCCCACCGGCGGAGGGTCGTCGATGGACGAGGGCGAAGGCCGGACGAAGTTCCTCCAGCAGGTCGAAAAGGGCTGCCGGATCGCCTCGTACCTCCGCCACGAAGGGATTCGTCCCTACGGGGTGGTGCGGATCGACTCGTCCTGCGGCCCCGGCGAATGGGCCGCCGACCCCTCGGGCAACCAGGCGAAGATCGCCCAGACGTTCAAGCTCGCCGCCAGGATCGCCGGGGACTACGGCGAGAAGCTCGCCGCCGAGGGGGAGATCTGCTGGGGAGGCATGCATTCGTGGAAGGCGATGGTGGACCTCCTCGAACGCGTGGGCGAGCCCGACCGCGTGGGCTTCCAGGCCGACATGGCCCACACCCTGCTTTACACGATGGGCTACAACGCCCCCGACGACCGCATCCTCCCCGAGAATTTCGGCTGGGACGACCCCTCTGCGCTCGACGCGGCCTACCGCAAGGTGGCCTCGGCCCTCCGGCCCTGGACGATCGATTTCCACGTCGCCCAGAACGATGCGACCGTTCACGGGACCGGCTCCCACGACAAGACCGGCCGCCACTGCCTGGCCACCGACCCCAAGGGCAAGCTCGACATCGTGAAGCATGCCGGCTACTGGCTCCGCGACGATTCGGGCGAGCTCACGAAGAAGGCCGACCACATCTGCTGGGACGGCTGCATGTTCCCCAACGCCGTGATGATGAAGCCGGAGACCTGGAATGATATCCTGAGGACCATGATCGCCGTGAGGGACGCCCACGGCTGGCGCGACTAGGACGGGACCCGTCCGGAGACGACCGATGCCCAGCCCATTCCCCGGGATGGACCCCTACCTGGAAGACGCGGCAATCTGGCCCGGGGTCCATCACCGGCTGATCTCGGCCGTGTCCGACCAGTTGCAACCGCTGCTCGTCGCCCGCGGCTATTTCGTCGATGTCGAGAGCCGGGTCTGGCTGGAGGAAGCCAAGGGCCTCGTCCGGCCCGACGTGGTGGTCGCCAGCCTTTCGACCCCTCGTGCAGAAGGCCCGGCGGATGAAACGGTCCTGGTCCTGGACGAGCCGGTTCGCCTGCCGATCCTCGTCGAGGAATTGCACGAAGCCTACCTGGAAATCCACGAGATCGCGACGAAACGCCTGGTCACGGGGATCGAGATCCTCAGCCCCTCGAACAAGCAGGCCCACATTTCGAGGAAGCTCTACCTCCGGAAGCGAAAATCCCTGAGGAAGGACGGGGTCAACGTCGTCGAGATCGACCTCCTCCGGGGCGGCAAGCCCCTGGCCAGGCTCCCCCGCTCGGTGGTCGAGGGGTGGCCTCGCGACGTCTCCGTGGTCAATATCATCCGGCCCCGGGCCGAGGATTATGAGTTCTATCCCATCGAGATTCGCAGTCGTCTGCCTCGATTCGGAGTCCCCCTGAAGAGGGGAGAGGCCGACGTCCCCCTGGACCTTCAAGCGGCCCTTTCCAGGGTCTTCGAGGTCGGTTATTACGAGGGACGGATCGATTATGCCCGCGATCCCGTCCCGCGACTCTCGCCCGACAATGCCGAGTGGGCGAACGCCCTCCTGATCGAGAAAAACCTCCGACTGCGGATCGCCTGAGTCTCCGACCCATCCCGTTCACCCTCTCCGATGGATTCCCATGCCCCCGCAAAAACCCCTGAACATCGGCGTCGTCGGCTACGGATTCATGGGCCGGACGCATTCCAATGGCTACAAGCGCGCCAACGACTTCTTCGACCTCACCTATCGGCCCGTCCTCAAGGCCGTCTGCGGCCGGAACGCCGACGCCGCGAAGGCGTTCGCCGAGAGGTGGCAGTACGAGTCGTTCGAGACCGACTGGCGCAGGCTGATCGAGCGGAAAGACATCGACGCCATCGACATCTGCACGCCCAACGACACTCACGCCCCCATCGCCATCGCGGCGGCCGAGGCCGGCAAGATGGTCCTGTGCGAAAAACCGCTCGCCCGGGACATGAAGGAGGCCCTGCCGATGGTCCTGGCCGTCGAGAAGGCCGGCGTGCCCAATACCGTCTGGTATAACTATCGGAGGGTCCCGGCCGTCACGCTCGCGAAAGAGCTGATCGACAAGGGCAAGCTCGGCCGGATCTTCCACTACCGGGCGAACTTCCTCCAGGACTGGACGATCTCGGCCGACCTCCCGCAAGGCGGGGCCGGGTTGTGGCGGCTGGACGCGGCGGCGGCCGGTTCGGGCGTGACCGGCGACTTGCTCGCCCACTGCATCGACACGGCCTTGTGGCTGAACGGCTCGATCGCCAAGGTCAACGCGATGACCGAGACGTTCGTGAAGGAGCGCAAGCACAACCTGACCGGCAAGGTCGAGCCCGTCGGGATCGACGACGCCTGCGCCTTCCTCTGCCGGTTCACCAACGGCTCGCTCGGGCTGTTCGAATCGACCCGCTACGCCCGGGGCCACAAGGCGCTCTACACGTTCGAGATCAACGGCGAAAAAGCCTCGATCAAGTGGGACCTCCACGACCTCCACCGGCTCCAGTACTTCGAGTACTCCGACGAGGGCATCCTCCGGGGCTGGCGGTCGATCCACGTGACCGACTCCGACCATCCCTACATGAAGAACTGGTGGGTGCCGGGCCTCCAGATCGGCTACGAACACACCTTCATCCACCAGGTCGCCGACTTCCTCAAGGACCTGGAGACGGGCCAGCCGACCAGCCCCACGTTCCGCGAGGCCCTGGAAACCCAGGCGGTCTGCGATGCCGTGCTCGACTCGGCCGAGGTCGGCCAGTGGCAGGACGTCCTGCCGGCATGAGGAGAGTTCGGATCGCGATGGACCCCGATGACCGAGGGATGAATGGGGACCGAAAAGGCGAAGAGCAGGTCGTCGGGCCGACTGACGGTCGGGGAGCTCATGCTCCTGATCGCCGGATTGGCCCTGGGTTTATGGATCATCGCTCCGACGCTCCGGTCGGACCCGAGGATGGGGGCCGACGAGCCGTCGCTGCTGGGATCGGCGTTCGTCCTCGGCGGGCTGTCGCTGGTCGGGCCGCCGTTGCTCCTGATCGAGCGGAGGCGGCGGCGGAGGCCGTGGCGGGCCGGGAAGCTCCTGTGGTTCTCTTCGGGGATGGCGGCGTGGCTCCTCTGGCCCCCGGTGATCTACAACCGGGCCCGCAACGGGAACATCCAGCAATCGGCCTCGGCGGTCTGCTTCGCATACGGGACGCCGTTGATGGCCGTTTATGTGACGGCCGCGCTCCTCGCCGGTGGACAGATGCGCCGGAGGAAGAGGAGAAGGGCGGCGGAGCTGTCGTGGCGCGACCGCTTCGGCCTGCTGTTGGGTCTGGCCTGGGCGTGCGTCGGCCTGTATGTTCTGTCCAAGTTCTATCGCGAAGAATTCCAGCATTGAATTCACCCCGAAGCCGAAGGACGCTCCCATGAAGATCGGGATGAACCTGCTGCTGTGGACCGACATGGTCACCCCCGAGCACGATGGCCTCCTCGAACAGATCAAGGCCCTCGGGTTCGACGCGGTCGAGGTCCCGATCTTCAACACGGCGGACCTCAAGCCCTACGAACGCCTGGGCCAGAGGCTCAGGTCCCTCGGGCTCGGCTCCACGGGCGTGACCGTGATGACGCCCGAGGCCAACCCGATCTCCCCCGACAAGGCGATCCGAGACGCCGCCGTCGCCCACCTGGACCGCGTGATGGAATGCGGCCAGGCGTTCGGCTGCGAGATCCTCTGCGGCCCCACGCATTCGGCGATCGGCATTTTCTCCGGCAACGGCCCCACCGCCGACGAGTTCTCCGCCGGGGTCGAGACGCTCCAGAAGGCCGGCGACAAGGCGAAGGCCCGCAACATGATGATCGCGACGGAGTACCTCAACCGATTCGAGATTTATTTCCTCACCACGGCCGCCCAGGCGTCGCGGTTCATCCGCGCCGTCGATCATCCGAACGTGAAGATGATGTACGACAGCTTCCACGCCCACATCGAGGAGAAGAGCCAGGCCGAGGCCATCCGCACCTGCGCCTCCGAGACGATCCACGTCCACGTCTCGGAGAACGACCGCGGAGTGCCCGGCACCGGCCAGGTGGATTGGGACGGCTATTTCTCGACCCTCAAGGAAGTGAACTACAACGGCTATCTGACGATCGAAGCCTTCGGCCGGGCCCTGCCCGCCCTCGCCGCCGCCACCAGGGTCTGGCGCGACCTGTTCCCCGACGCGATGGGCCTCTGCCGCGACGGGATCGCGTTCATCAAGGGCAAGATCTAGGAGTCGGCCAGGCCGAATGTGTTGGGTCCGCGATTGCGGACCTCTTCGCTCCAAGTTGATCAAAGGTCGGCAATAGCGGACCCCACGAAATTCGGAGTCGGACCCGTTGCATCAGGCATGGCGGACGACCAGGGGAGACGCATGGACATCAAGGGCCTCCGGGGCGAGCAGGTCCGTCTCGTTCCCCCCGAGCGGTCGGCCCACCTGGAAAATGCCCTGCGGTGGATGAACGACCCGGCCGTGATCGCCACGTTGAATGCACCGATGGGCGCGTCGCGAAGGGCCGAGGAGGCGTGGTTCGACTCCATCGAGGCCGCCCGCGATCCCAATCCCCACTGGGCGATCCTGGATCTTGCCGGCCGCCATCTCGGAATGATCGACCTGCGAATCCACTGGGCCTTGCGTTCGGCCGGAGGGGGACTGGTGATCGGCGAGCGCTCGGCCTGGGGCCAGGGCTACGCGAGGGATGCGGTTCGCGTGCGGACCCGGTTCGCCTTCGAAACCCTCGGCCTCCACCGGGTCGAGGGACATACGATCAGTCCGGCGATCCGGCGAGTGTACGAGAAGTGCGGGTATCGCCACGAGGGCACCCAGAGGCAGAAGATTTGGCGGCATGGGACGTGGCAAGATGCGGAAATGTATGCGATCCTGGATCAGGACTTCCGGGCCCTGCCTCCTCCTCCGCCGAGACCCCGCGATGAACCGACCTGACCGCGGCCTCCGTCCCTCGGGCGACGGCCTCGAATCCCGGGCCCTGCTCTCCGCCGTCCATCCTGCCCGGCCTCTCGTGGAACGCGAGAAGATTAGTCTGACCGAGCTCAACGGCTCGGGCGTGACGGGCTCGGGCACGCTCGTCCTGAAATACACCGGCCCGGGGACGGACCGGCACCTCAAGGCGACCCTCACGCTGAAGGTCTCGGGCCTCGAAGCCGGCCAGGTCCACCCGGTCACGGTCAACGGGAATCCGGCGTCCGGCAAGCTCGGCCAGATCCCGCCGTCCTCGGCGGCGACGCTCGACCCCTCGGCCGACGGGCTTGGGACCGAGATCATCAGCATGAGCGAGGCCGATCCGTACACCGGCCCCGCCCTGGTGAAGCTCGACCCGATCGAGCCGAACCGTCGCGGGGCCCTGCCGAAGACGATCCACCGGACGTTCTCGGCGATCGACGACCCATCCAACTCGGCATTCCAGGTCCTGGTCGTCTGCGGAGAAACGGTCCAGGGGACGTATCAAACGACCGTCCCGGTGGCCGCCGTCGTGATCACCAAGGGTTAGGATCGGGACGGTCGGGCGACGCCTCCCGTCTCGCGAGCTGTTCGACCGTGACGAACCGGAGCCCTCGGTCCCTCAAGCGAGGGACGACCGCCTCGACGGTCCGGACCACGGACCGGCCCGCCTTCCCGCCGTCGTGGAGGGCGATCAGGGAGCCGGGCCGGCTCCGGCGGAGGATCCGGGCGACAACCGTCGGCGAAGGCTCGGCCCAGTCGGCCGGGAGGACGTCGCACAGGACCGTCCGATAGCCCCATTCGCGCAGACGGGCGATCTGACGCCGACGGATCGCCCCGAACGGCGGCCGGACGTCCCGGATCGAGGCTTCGTGGAGGCCGCTCAGGGCGGCGATCCGCGCCCTCACGCTGTCCAGGGCGGCCCTCAATTCGGCGTCGGAGCGCCCCCAGAACGGGGCGTGGCAATCGCCGTGAATACCGACCTCATGGCCAGCCGCGACGACCCGCCCGATGGCCTCCGAGCCGAGGTCGAGGCGGCTTCCCAGCCAGAAGAAGGTCCCGGGGACGTCCAGGCGGTCCAGGGCCTCCACCAGACGAAGGGTGTGCTCGGGATCGGGGCCGTCGTCGAACGTGAGAGCGACTTCCGGCGCCGAGCCATCCCCCGCCCAGAAGGCCCCCGGCAGGATCCTCCGAGCGGTCGCGATCAGGAGAGGGCTCGCGTCGAGCATCGGGCCGCCCCCTTCGAAGTCTCACGCGAAGATCGCGGTCACGTCCAGGGCGATTCCGGGTAGAACGGCCGATTTCAAACGCTCGCCGGAACGATATTCCCCGACCGGGCAATATGCCGCGCCCTCCAGGCGGAGGACGCGGATCGCGTTCGCCTCCTGGTCGGCGAAGCAGACCTCCTCGACGGCGATCGAGGCATAATCGGCGAGCGAGGATTCGTCCTGACCCGGGGAGAGGACCTCGACGACGAGGTCGGGGGCGATGCGATCCTGGAAGAGGCGGTCGGGGTCGCCGGACGTCTGGAATCCCGCCTTGCGATCGCTGAAAAACATGACGTCGGGCTGTCGGACCCGGAGTTTCGGCACATCACGGATGACGATATCGGCCGGGCCGGTCAGCACCAGCCCGAGCCCCAGGTTGTCCACCTGCGATTCCAGGCGAGAGGCGATCCGGAGTTGACGCCTCTGATGGAAATACGTCGGCGCGGGCAAGACCTGGATCATTCCGTCCACGACCTCGACATGCCGGTTCGTCACCGGCATGGCCAGGAATTCTTCGTAGGTGACCTCGCCGGTGGTCGTCGTCGGAGTGTCCACGCTTGCCATCATCGGGGTTCCGTCACGATGCGATCGCTCAAACCCCCACCTTCTTGCCGCTCCGGTCGGCCTTCTTGCGGCCTTCCTCGCTGAGGACCTTCTTCCTCAGGCGGATCTTGGTCGGGGTGATCTCGACGAGTTCGTCGCTCTCGATGTATTCGAGGGCGATTTCCAGGGTGATCTGCCGGGGGGGCTTCAGGAGGATGTTGCGGTCGGAGCCCGAGGCCCTCATGTTCGTGAGCTTCTTTTCCTTGCAGGGGTTGACGTTCATGTCGTCGGCCCGGGCGTTCTCGGCGATGATCATCCCTTCGTAAATCTCGTCGCCCGGGGCGACGAACATGGTCCCTCTCTGCTGGAGGCTGTCGAGCGAGAAGGCGACGGCCTGGCCGCGGACCATGCTCACCATCACGCCGTTCTGCCTCTTGGGGATGTCGCCCCTCACCGGTTGATAATCGTGGAAATTGTGGTGCATGATCGCCTCGCCCTGGGTCCCGCTCATCAGGCGGTTCTTCAGGCCGAGGAGGCCGCGGGCGGGGATCACGAATTCGAGGTGGGCGTAGGCCCCCTTCACGTCCATCCTCTGCATCTCGCCCCGGCGGGCCCCGACCAGCTCCATGACCGGCCCCATCTGCTCGTGGGGGACGTCCACCACGAGGTATTCATACGGCTCGTGCTTGACGCCATTGATGATCTTGACGATGACCTCGGGCTTGCCGACGGCCAGCTCGTAGCCCTCTCGCCTCATCGACTCGATCAGCACGGAAAGATGCAGGAGGCCCCGCCCCGAGACCATGAACGAGTCGCGGTCCTCGGTCGGCTCGACCCGGAGGGCCACGTTGGACTGGAGCTCGCGGTCCAGCCGTTCCTGGAGGTGGCGGGACGTGAGGAAGTCTCCCTCGCCGGTCAGCGGGGAATCATTCACGGTGAACTGCATGCTGAGCGTGGGTTCATCGACCTCGATCCGGGGCAGCGCGATCGGGCTCTCGGCCGAGGCGATCGTGTCGCCGATATCGACCCCGCCCAGGCCGACGATCGCCACGATGTCCCCGGCCTCGGCCACGTCCACCTCGACCCGCCCGAGCTTCTCGAAGACCATCAGGTTGTCGATCGAGCCGTTCTGGATCACCCCCCCGGCCTTGATCAGCGCGGCCCTCTGGCTGCGGCGGACCTGGCCCGAGAGGATCCGGCCGATGGCGATCCGGCCGACGTATTCGGAAAAGTCGAGCGTCGTGCAGAGCATCTGCAACGGGCCGTCGGCGTGGACCTCGGGGCCGGGCACCTTCTGCAAGATCAGCTCCAGCAACGGCTTGATGTCGCCGGAGGTCGCCCTCGGGTCGTGCGACGCGAAGCCGGAGCGGCCCGAGGCGAAGATGTACGGGAAGTCGAGCTGGGCCTCGTCGGCGCCGAGGTCCACGAACGTATCGAAAATCTCGTTGAGGACCTCGTCGGGCCGGGCGTCGGGCCGGTCGATCTTGTTGATCACCACGATCGGGTGGAGGCCGTTGCCGAACGCCTTGCGGAGGACGAACTTGGTCTGGGGCATCGGCCCTTCGAAGGCATCGACCAGGACGAGGCAGCCGTCGGCCATCTGCAAGGTCCGCTCGACCTCCCCGCCGAAGTCGGCGTGCCCCGGGGTGTCGATGATGTTGATTTTTGTTTCGTTGTAATTGATCGCGATGTTCTTGGCGAGGATGGTGATCCCCCGCTCCCGTTCCTGGGGGTTGCTGTCGAGGATGCAGTCCCCCTGGAGCTGGCTGGCCCGGAACTGGCCGGACTGGCGGAGCATGGCATCGACCAGGGTGGTCTTGCCGTGATCGACGTGGGCGATGATCGCCACGTTGCGGATGTCGTTACGTCGGTTCATGATAGGGATCTGTCCGCCGAGGGACGGGCGGGCCGGGTGGGTACGGAGCGCGGAGGAGAGGGCGGCCAGGCATCCGAGCCGGGCCGAATATTCTAGCGCGTTCGGTCCGTTCCGGCAAGGCCGAATCCGGCCGTAAGCGGCGAACCGACGTGAAGTTGGGATGAACGCGGCAAGTCCGGCCATCGATCGATCAGCGAATGGCCGCGCCCGCCCTGGCAAGGAACTGGACCACGAACAGCGCCACGCCGAGCAGGAGGAATCCGATCACCTTCATCGCGGTCGGACCGGCCGAGGCGAAGCCCGGCGTCCCCCGGATCACCCCGCGGTATCGCTGGGTGCAGACTTCCCTGGAACCCGGACGATTCAGGAGGACCGCCAGGAAAAGGGTATAGGCGACCGTCGAGACCGAGCCGACCAGCGATCCGGCCGTTGCCGACCCGGGACTCAGGATCAGGAGCAGGGCACCGAGGACCAGAGTGAGCCCGGCTCCGACCGCACACAGGAGCTGCGAAACCGCCCGAGCCCAGCCCTGAAACATCATCAGGGGGACGTTGAGGGCCAGGCTAAACCCGCCCATCAGCACGAAAAAGACGCCGGGCCCCGACGTCCGGGCGTCTCCGAGGGAGATCAGGAACACGCCGCAGGCCACCAACACGGCCCCGTACAGGGACTGCGAGATCCCCAGGGCCCGGATCGTGGTCTCCGACGAAAGGAGGCGGTGCCGGTCCTCAATGCCGAAGCGACCGGTTGATTCCGGACCGATCTCGATCTGGGCTCCAGGCGGGCTGTACGGGTTGGACGAAAGGAAGGGATCCCGAAATTCCCGAGACGGAGGCGCGTCGTCGGACATGGGTGGCTCCGTCGCCGAGAAGGAGGAGGAGGCCCGCAAGCTGGGGCCCTTCCCACAAATTTACGGGACCGAAGGATGTCGTTCCGTGAAATTCATCAGGGCAGACTGTTTTCTGGGTCGACGCGACGGCTCCGATGGGTCAGTTCGAGGCCAATCGTCGGAGGAGGGTGAGCCCGAACGCCAGACCGAAGAACCCGAGGGTCTTCAGCACGACCCCGCCGGCAATCGGGAAATCGGGGGTGGCCCGCACCACGGCCCGATGGCTCGGAGAACAGACCGAGCGGGCCCCTCGGCCCTTCAGCAGGGCGAACAGGAAGATCATGAACGCGGACGTGGTGATTGGCTGGAGGAAGGCTCCCGGAGCGGGCATCCGTTGATACATCGAGATCAGCAGGAGGAGCACCGCCACGCAGCCCACCGCCGCGATCAGGGTTAGCCCCATCATGAGGACCCTCGCCCAGTTGTGGAGGAAAATCAGCCCCAGGTTGACTGACACCGTGCCGATCCCCACGAGCAGGGCGAGGATCGGGCCCATCGCCCTGGGCCTCGCCGGGCCCGCGAAGTACAGGCCCATCAAGGCGATGAAGGTCCCGGAGAGGACCTGGGTGATCCCCAGGGCGCGGAGCGTCGTCTCCGGGCCGATCAAGACCGCACGCGCGGCTTCCGCGCCTTCCGGGGCCGGGTCGATCGCGGCCGGTCCCGGAAGCGCGGTCGGGGCCTCGTACGGATTGAGCGGAACGGGCGACGGGCCGGACATGGCGAGGTTCCAGGATGAGGACGCGAACGGGCCGCTCGCGGGACGGCCGCGACCCCGAGAATAGGCTACGGCCGCACCCCGGGCCACGAAAAACTCGGCCGGCGCCCGAGATGGGCCGAACCTTGCCGACGGAAAGCATACCGGGATCATCGGGACCGCCCCCCCTCGCCGATCACCCCGTCTCCCCGGCTCGCCTTGATTCGGCGGCGCAACGCCCCCCGCGAGCGCCCGCCGAACTGTCCCGTAATTCGTCCCGAACCGGGTCCTTGGCCCTCGCGATGACCCCGACGCAACGCGTTGCTGATACATCCTTTGGGTTGAATGAAGCAAAATCTGCAAACATGGGAAGAACTACTCTTGCACGACCGAGTGGCATCGCGAAAACCCTGGAATTTAAGCCCTTTTCGCGATTTTCGGCGAAAATGTGTAGTCAAGTTATTTGAAAAAAGCTTTCGCTGGTATGTGGAAACCAAAATTTCGAAGAATGTGTAGATTTGATTCGTATTGATAGGCGGCAATGGATTGGATCCCCGACTCCAGGCGGCGAGGTAAACAGGCGATCAGAGGACGCGGACTCGCTCGCGTTGACAGCCCCGGGTCCGCCGATATAGTGTCCGGCCGATGGGGACCGACCCTGGGCACGGAGGCCGTCGTCATGATCGCGGAGGATCGCGCGCACCGGGCGCCGACGCTGGCCTCGGCCGTGAAGCAGGACGAGGCGATCCGGCTCTGGGTCCGCGACCTGGCCGACGCCTCGGCCGCGACCGGCTCGGTGGCCGAGACCGTCCGCCGCCTCCTGGAACATGGCGACTACTGGGAGCGCGTCCAGAGGGGGCGTCTGCAGACGCTCAAACGCGCGATGGCGCGTCTGATGCAGCCGTTCTTCCGGCCCCAGGTCCGCTACAACCGGATGGTCGCCGAGCACCTCGGCCGGATCGAGGTCGCCCTGGACGAGGTCCGTCGCGAGGTCGAGGCACTGCGCGACGCGATCGAAGCGAAGGACTCGCCATGACGACCCGTTCCGAGCACCACCGCCCGCCCGTCTCGGTGATCGTGAGCACCGCGAACCGCGCCGCCGGACACGTCCGCCGCCTGCTGGACCGGCTCCGGGAGCAGCCGTATCGGCCGCTGGAGGTCGTCCTCGTCGTCGGCCCCGGGCCCGAGGACATGCGGGCCTTCGCCGAGTCGCTTCCCGACGTGAAGGTGCGTTTCATCGAGGATCTGAACCTCGCGAAGTCCCGGAACGTCGGGATCGGGATGGCCTCGGGCGGGATCCTCGCGTTCATCGACGATGACGCCGTCCCGAGCCTCCTGTGGCTCGACGAGCTGGTCGAGGCCTTCGAGATCGAGGGGCCGTCGTGCGTGGGAGTGGGCGGGGCGACGATCCATGCCGATGCGTATCCCGGCCCGGTGGTCCAGAATCGCAACGCGTTGCTTCATGAGCGCGGATATACCCACGAATGCGTTCGGCTGGAGCCGGGCGAGGAGAACGGCCCCGAGGGCCCGGTCTTCAACCGGCTCCACGGCTGCAACATGGCCTTTCGCCGCGAGGCGATCGAGGCCGAGGGCGGGTTCGACGAGTCGTTCCGCTACCAGCACGAGGAGACGGACCTCTGCGTCCGGTTGATCCGCCGAGGTGGCCGGATCGTCCACCACCCCCGGGCGCTCGTCGATCACTTCCCCGCCCGCAGCCACTTCCGCCGGGATGCGTATGATGTTAGTTACGAAAACATCCTGCGTAGTTACACTTATTTTGCGCTGAAACATGCCCGGGGATCGTTCGCCTCGATCGCCGCGCGATCGTTCCGGGACCACCTGCCGTACTGGAAACGGTTCGCGCTGTGGACGCTGGCGCTCCAGATCTCGCCGTGGAGGGCGGCGAAATTCGTGGGGAACTGGATGTCTGGATATGTTCAGGGGCTGCGATTGGGACGGGACTTCCGAAGGGGGCGGCTCGCCCCGAAGCCCCTCTCGGCGGCCCCGGCACGCGAGTTCCGACCGATCGCAACGCCTCCCTCGTGGTCGCCGACGGCCCAGGATCGGGGCCGCCCCCTGAGGATCGCGATCCTCTGCGCCGAGCTGGGCGGGCCGTCTCCCGGAGGGGTTGCGGTGTATACCGAGCATCTCGCGGAGGGCCTGGCGAGGCGAGGTCACGAGGTCATCGTCCTGCGATCGGGCTACGGGCCGGGCGAGGCGAAACCCGAGGGATATCGCGTGGTGGGCGTCCCTCCCGAGGTGGATCGGCCCCATTCCGTGACGGTCCTGCGTCACCTGATGGCCCTGTCGGCGAGCCGGCCGTTCGACGTGGTCGAGGCCCCGCTGTGGGGCGGCGAGGGGGCGGCCGTCGGCCTCTCGGGCTTCGCCCCGTTGGTGGTCCGGCTGGAGACCCCCCTGGAGGTGATCCGCCAGATTTCCGGCCTGCCGCTCTCGGCCGAGATGGTCCAGGCCGTGGCCGGCGAACGCCTCGGTTTGAGCTATGCGGCCGGGGTGATCTCGATCAGCCGGGCGATTGCCGAGACGGTGGAATCGGTCTACGAGGCGAGGCTGGCCACGCTGGCCAGGCGGGCGAGGGTGATCCCGATCGGCCTGCCGGATGCGGTCCGGCACCACGTCTCCGAGCCTCCCGACCCCGACGGGTTCCGCCTGCTCTACGTCGGCCGTCTGGAGGCGCGCAAGGGCATCCTGGAACTCGGCCGGGCGTTCGCCGAGGCGTCGAGGAGCGTGCCCGACCTGAGGCTCTGGATCGCCGGGGCCGACAACAGCGGCTCCGATGGCCATCGGGCGCGAACCGGCGTGAGCTATGAACAATCGCTCCGAGAACTCTGGGGACCCGAGCTCTCGAGACGCGTCCGGTTCCTCGGCCGGGTCCGCGACGACGAGAAGGACTCGCTCCTCACGCACTGCGACGCCTTCGTCGCGCCGTCGCTGTACGAGTCGTTCGGGATCGTGTTCCTCGAAGCGATGAGGCGGGGCAAGCCGACGATCGGGACGAGGGTCGGAGGCATCCCGGAGATCGTCCTCGACGGCCGGACCGGCCTGCTCGTCGAACCCGGCAACGCCTCGGACCTCGCGCGGGCGATGATCGCGATGGCGACCGACGTCTCGGCCGGGACCCGGATGGGCGAAGCCGGCCGAGAGCGCTTCCTCGCCGAATTCTCGATCGAGGAATTCGCCCGGAGAAGCGAGGCGTTCTACCGCGAGGTGATCGACCACTGGCGAGGCTCGCGGTTTTTCGAGATCGCGGCGCCCTCGACGACCGAAGCTTCGGAGGCGGCCTGACGACTTGCGCAGCGGAAAACCCCGTTGAGAATGAGGAAACGAGTCGGTCCGACTTCAGTCGGGCCTACGAAACAAGGGATCGTTATAGGCCCGACTGAAGTCGGACCGACTCGAATCGATGCTTCGAAGGGTTTTTCTACAGAGCACTGACGACTCCTGTTCGGGAAACTCGGCGACCTCGAATTCTGTAGGGCAGGCCTCGGCCTGCCGAGTCCGGGCCGGTGACGGCAGGCCGAGGCCTGCCCTACGAAAGATCCTGCGGGGTATGATCCGACGATCTGACCCGATCGCCAGACAACCCATCGAGCCGCCACGCCAGCTCCTCGCCCTGGAGCTGGAGCCTCATCAGGTCGCGGAGGGCGCTCTGGACCATCGGGTTCAGCTCTCGGAGGAGGTCGCAGTCGGCGAGGATGTCCCGGAGCGTCTCGTTGTGGGTGCGGAAGTCGCGGAGGACGTCGGGCGCGAGGTTGATGTCGAGGATCGTGTCGAGCTTCTCGTGAAGTGACTTCAATTCGTCGCGGACCGGTTCGAGCCTCGCGTCGATCAGGCCGGCAAGCTTGGATTTGATCAAACGCTCGACCGGATCGACGACGATTCGGACCGGGGCCGTGAGCCACCGTTTCAGCCAGGGCATCGCATCGTCTCCAGGAGGCGGGCGAGATCGACCAGCGCCTCGGCCGCAAGCGCATGGTCGGTCGCGGACAGGACCTCGACCCGGGCGGACGGTTCCAGCCGAGTGATCCGGTCACCAATCGCCCGGGATCGGCACGCGATCATCGGGGCGAGGCGGAGGATCTCGGTCAGCGCATCATCGGGCGGGATCGTCTCGCGATTCACGAGCGTGACCGGCCCCGGGTGCGATCCGAGGACCTCGATCAACGGTGCAAACGTCGTCATTTGATCCACAACATGGACCACCGGCGGGTTGCCCAGGACCGGCCGGAGCCGGGTGAGGAGCGACGATTCCCGCCAGCCCGCCCTGAGCGGAAGGGGCGGCAGGGTCGCGGCCGAGTCGGTTCTCAGGAACGCGAGCACGTCGTTTCGGCCGGTCAAGGCGCGCACGAATCGGGCCGACTCGGCGTCGTATCCCGGCTCTCGGGGCGAGGGGTAGACGACCACCGCCACGCGGTCGGGGGCCGGTCGCATCGGCCGGATCGGCGCGGAGTCGAGGGCCTCGCGAAGCCGCCGGGCCGAATCGTCCCACGAGAACGTCAGGGCCTGTTCGCGCGATCGGACCCGCATCGCCGAAAGCCGTTGGGGGTCGTCGAGCAACGCGGCGATCGTCGCCGCCCAGGCCGATGGGTCGTCGGTCGGCGCGACGATTCCCGCGGTGCCCACCACCTCCGGCTGGGACGAGTTGTCGGCCGCAACGACCGGGGCCCCGCAGCTCATCGCCTCCAGGATGGGGAGGCCGAATCCCTCGTACCGAGACGGAGAGAGGAACAGCGAGCAGCGTCGGCAGAGCGCGCGTACCGACTCGTCGGTCGCCGGCCCGGTCGTGAGGACCCGGCCGCTCAGCCCGAGCCGCTCGATCGTCTCGTCGAGGACGGCGCGAAACCAGGCGTTTTTCCCGAAGGTGAGCACCAGCGGATATGTCCAACGAATCGTTTCGGGGAGCAAGGCGTAAGCCTCGACGCATCCCAGCACGTTCTTGCGCCAATCGACGTTTCCGAGGTAGTACAGGAACGATTGGGGGATCGCGAGGGACTCCAGGAGGAGGTCGTCGGCCCGGCGTTCGTCGTCGTTGGAGGCGGGACGGAAGAAAACGGGATCGGAGGCGGCCCGGATGTTGACGATCCGCCGTTTCGAGATGCCCAGATGTTCGTGAACGTCGTGTCCGGTCGCCCGGGAATTGGCGAGGATCAGGTCGTAGGCTCCGAGGCGTCGGAGGTCGTTCGCGTACTCGGCGGCGAGCCCGGGGGCGTCGAGATAGTGGCGGGGAAAGAGGGCCGGGATCAGGTCGTGGACCAGAGCCGCCAGCCTCGGGCCGCCGGGGACGGGCTCGGGCAGGGCGAAGCCGCGACGCTCCACCAGCGGGTTCGGGATCAGGAGCCAGTCGAGCCGGTGGGGATTCGCCTGGACGATCGCCTGGAGAGAGCCGTCGGCCGATCGGAACGGGTCCGGCGCGACATCCGCCCAGGCGGTGCGACGCTGACTCGTCGTCGGCCAGTCGAGTGGGAGGTCGGGGCGTCGGTAGAAGACGAATTCGTCGTCGGTGGCCGATTGGGAGAGGAGGGCGTGGAGGAGCGATTCGGCATAACGGCCGATGCCGCGACCCCGGCAGCTCGGGGCCTGGATCGCCCAGAGATCCACGCCGATCCTCATGGCCGGTCGGCCCCCGAAGCGTCGAGCTCCGCCTCCTCCGACCGCTCCTTTAGCAGGAACCGGGGATTTCGAGAAGGCCGATCAGGCAGAGTCTAGCGTTGCGAATCGAATCGTGTATACTTGCAGCCTGTTTCACCGCATCCCGATGCCGATGTCGGTTGTCGGGAGGGGTCGAGACGCCCGGCCCACCGTGCGAGGTGGGTCATTTCCCGTCACCGAGCGGCTTTCGAGAACGTCTCTCCCAGCCGTCGGGCCGTCGGGCGCCTTCCCCCCCATCGAGGTCCACCATGATCCGCAATCGCCTGTTCGGTCGTTCGCCTGAGGCCCGGCCCGCACGTCTCCGGGGGCGTCGGGCTGTTTTCGGGGTCGAAGGGCTGGAGACCCGCGACCTGATGGCCACCCTGTACGTGGCCACGAGCGGCTCGGACTCCAACGCCGGGACGTCCCCGAGCGCGCCGTACCACTCGATCCAGGCCGCCGTCACGGCCGCCAGCTCGGGCGACGAGATCCGCGTGGCGGCGGGGACGTACTCCTACGACCCGAGCGCCGACAAGTACGGCCCGAACAAGCAGTTCAGCTACGCCGGCACCCTGGCCGTGAAGTCGGTGGTGGACGTATTGAACAAGGAGCTGACGATCCGGGGCGGGTTCACGGCGAGCAACTTCAACACGTCGGACCCGGTGAACAACCCGACGATCATCGACGGCGGGGGCCAGAATCGCGGCGTGTTCGTCGTGGCGCAGAGCACCTCCGGGACGTCGCTGGACCTCGAAGGCTTCACGATCCAGAACGCGCTGGCCCAGGGGATCTCCAACCGGGGCGGGGCGGACGCCGTCTACGCCTTCGGCGGCGGCCTGTTCGCCGACATGGGCTCGGACCAGAACGACTCGGCCCCGTGGGTCCTCAAGAACCTGGTCTTCGCCAACGACCAGGCGGTCTCCGGCGGCACGTATCAGGGAGACGGCGGCCGGGCGGCCGGCGGGGCGGTGGCGTTCCGCTACGTCAAGAACGCGACGATGTCCAACGTCGTCTTCAGCGGCAATCAGGCCGTCGGCAACGGCGGGGGCGCGGCCGGAGGCGGCGCTGGGCGGGGCGGTGCACCTCGACCACTCCAACCTCACCGGCGACGACCTCACGTTCACCAACAATACCGCCCAGGCCGGCAACAACACCACCGGATCGGGCACCGGGCAGAACGGCGAGACCGCCGACGCTCTCGGGGGCGCCCTGGCCGTCCAGTTCAGCAGCACGGTGAACCTGACCCACATCACCGCCACGGGCAACCGCGCCGTCGGCGGCAATTCCTCGGGGACGGCCGGGGGCGCGTTCGGCGGGGCGTTCTATGCCGAGGGCACCGGCTCGGACGTCTCCCTGAACCTCACCGGAGCCTACCTCCAGGGCAACACCGCGCAGAGCGGCAGCGGGGCCAGCGCCGGGATCGCCGGCGGAGGCGCGATCCAGACCCACAACGCCTCGCTGGCCCTGACCAACTCCCGGGTCGTCGCCAACACCGCGAAGAGCGGCAGCTCGACCGGCTCGACCGGCGGGACGGCCAACGGCGGCGGCATCTTCCTCTCGGTCTTCACCGGCTCGGCCTCGAACACGATCACCAACTCGGTGATCGCCGACAACGCCACGGTCCTCGGCTCGGGCGGGGACGCCGGCGGAGGCGGCGGCGGGATCTACATGCAGAGCGTCTCGGCGACCCTCTCGCAGGACACCATCGACGGCAACCGGATCGACGCCCGCCAGGCCGTCGGCCAGGGCATCCTCGTCGTCAACGCCTCCACGATCGCCCTGAACAGCAGCATCCTCTCGAACCACACCGCCACCGGCACCTCCGGCGCCATCGACGTCCTTCCCGGCGGCACGTTCACCATCAACAAGCTCCTGAGCTTCAATAATGCCGCCCTGCTGGGCGTGAACACGAAGACCGGCGTGAGCGGTCAGGGCACCGTGGTGAGCGTCTCGGCCACGACGGCCGTGCCGAACATCTACCTCTCCCCCGGCACGCCGAACTGGGACTACCGGATCAGCCCGACCGCCAACCTGCCGACGACCGCCGCCGGCCTGGGGAGCACGGAAGTCCCGAAGGTGGACGACTCGGCCCAGGCGTCCTCCTCGGTCGTCAATCTCCCGCCCGGCTCGACGGCCTCGGGCTTCTCCGCGTCGCTCGCGCAGACCTTGCAGACGAACAAGGGGATCGTCGGCGTGGTCCTCCAGTACAACGCCGCGATCTCGGCGAAGCTGGCCAAGAATGCCAAGGCGTACAAGCTCATCAAGATCTCCGGCAAGAAGCTGCCGAAGGTCGGCAAGGTCGTCTTCAACGCCGGCTCCAACGTCGTGACGATCAAGTTCACGGGACCGATCAAGGCCGGATCGTCGGCCGCCCTCGTCCTCAACCCGGCCAGGCTGACCGACGGCACCGGCCGCGCCCTGAGCGGCGGGACGAGCTTCACGATCTCGGCATGAGATCCGGGACATGCCCCCTCGCCCGGCTCGGGCCGGGCCCGGACGAGGGGGCAGTCGGCTTCGTCCCCGACGATTCCCGCGTTGACGTTCGGGGGCCTCGCGGCTAACCTCCCGCCGGAACGATCCGGCAGGGAGGCCGCTGGGGATGAGGATTGGACTCGATGCGCTCGGGATGCAGTCGCCCGACCACTCGCGGAGGGGGATCGGGCGCTATGCTCGCCATCTGGTCTCGGCCATGGCGAACGCCCCCGGCGATCACCGCCTGATCCTCTACGCCCACGACGGCCTGCCGACCGACCTCCTCCCCGCCGATTCCCCGTCGATCGATCGCCGGACGCTGGCGCCCGACCCCGATCGGGCCGAGCGGACCGCCTCGGCGCGAGTGGATCGCCTCGTCCGGGAGAATCCCGACCAGCTCGACGCCTTCCTCGTCCTCAGCCCGTTCGAGGCGAGGCTCGCCTACGACCCTCCGGCGCCTCCCCGCGAAGGCCCGGCGATGGCGGCGGTCGTTTATGACCTGATTCCACTGATCTTCCCCGAGGTCCACCTCGCGAGGGGACGGCGGGGGCCGTGGTACGACCGCTGCTTGCGGACGGTCTCACGCTACGACGCCCTGTTGACCATCTCCGAGGCCACTCGCGCCGATTGCCTCGCGAAGCTGGGGCTTCCCGACGACCGCGTGACCCGCATCGGCACCGCCAGCGACCCCGAATTCTTCTTCCCGGCTCCCGCGGACGCCGAATCCGACGCGGTCCTGAGAGGACTCGGCGTCGATCGCCCGTTCGTCCTGTGCGTCGGCGGGCTCGACCCGAGGAAGAACCTCTGGGGCCTGATCGAGGCGTTCGGCAAGCTGCCGGAATCGCTCCGATCGACCCATCAACTGGTCCTCACGTTCGAGCTTTTCGGCGACGACGAGCCCCGGCTCCTCAAATATGCCGGGGAACGGGGCGTGCCGATCGTCCTGACCGACGAGGTGGACGACTCGACCTTGCGGACCCTCTATCGCCGCTGCGAGGCGCTGGCGTTCCCCTCGCAGTATGAGGGGTTCGGCCTGCCGATCCTGGAGGCGATGCTCTGCGGATCGGCCGTGATCGCGGCGGGCAACTCGGCCCAGCCCGAGGCGGCCGGCGACGCGGCCCTCTATGTGAATGCGGCCGAGCCCGGCGACATCGCCGACAAGATCGCCCGGTTCCTCACGAGCCCCGACCTGGCCGGATCGCTGAGGGCGAAGGCCGTCGATCAGGCCCGACGCTTCTCCTGGGCGAAAACCGCCGGGACGGCGATCGAGGCCCTGGAAGCCGCCGTCGAGGCGAAGACTTGGACCGTCCGGCGGGCCCGTTCGCCTCGCCCGAGAATCGCGTTCTTCTCGCCATTCCCGCCCGCCCGTTCGGGCGTCTCGGACTACTCGCAATCGTTGATCGAGGAATTGAGCAAGTTTTATCTCATCGATCGGTATTCAGCGCCGAACTCGGTGGACGATCCGGCGTGGCACGTCGATGGTTCGTCCTCGGCCGACGCCCGCGTGTTCGAGAAAGTCTCGCCCGCCCGCGACTATCGCGGCGTCGTCTATCAAATGGGCAATTCCTGGTATCATCGCTTCCTGTATCCGATGCTGCTGAAATACCCCGGCGTGACCACGCTCCACGACTTCTGCCTGGCGGGATTCCACCTCGGTTACGGCGGGTCGATCGGGCGTCGTCGCGAGCATTTCGCCGAGGAACTCGCCCATGCCTCGCCCGAGGCTTCGGGCGATCTGCTGGCCTTCCACGACGCCCATTTCGACGACCCCGAGCGGATCATCGCCGAGGCCGCGAGGCTCCGCGCCTACCTGAATCGCCGGGTCTTCGAGCGATCGCGACGGGTGATCGTCCATTCGCCCTGGTGCGTGGCGAGGCTCGAAGAGCGCTGGCCCCACCTGGCGGGCAAGGCCGTGGTCGTGCCGATGGGCTCGCGGGTCCGCCCGCTCGATTCGGCACGAAAGACGGCCATTCGCGCGAGGTTCGATCTCGATCCCGGGGCCTTGATCGTCGCCGCATTCGGCTTCGTCCACCCGGACAAGATGAACGAGGAAGCGGCGATCGCGTTCGAGGCCGTCGCCCGGTCGGTCCCGTCGGCCGTCCTGCTCTTCGTGGGCCAGGAGGCCGACGGCGGTGCGGTCAGGCGGAGGGTCGAGGAGGCGGGCCTGAACCCTCGCGTCCGGTTCCTCGGTCGGCAGACGGCCGCCGATTTCGCCGACCTGGCCGCCGTCACGGACATCGGCCTGAACCTCCGCAGGCCGCCGACCAACGGCGAGACCTCGGCCGCCCTGCTGGACCTGCTCCGCCACGGAGTCGCCACGCTGGTGACCGACGTGGCCACGTTCTCCGACTATCCCGATTCGGTCGTCCTCAAGGTGAAGTGGGACGCCGAGGGGCAGGACGGCCTGACCCGGCGGATGCTCGAACTCGCCGAGAATCCGGGTCTTCGCAACCGGATCGGCCGGGCCGCGGCGGGGCGTGTCGCGGCCGAACATGACTGGTCGCGGGTGGCCGAAAAGTATGTGGACGTGATCGAATCTTGCCGGGCCCATGCGAGGGCCTCGTGAGGACGACGGGCAAGGAGAGCCGATGAAGCGCGTGGCCAAGGCCCTGTTGAAGCCCCTGTGGAAAGCGACCGGGCCGGTCCGCCGGCCGATCTCGGCGAGGGTCGAGCGCTACCTCCGGCGGTGCCTGACCGTCCCGCCCCCGCCGCCGACGGACACGCTCGACGAGGTCGTCGTCGCCCTCGATTTCGTGGTTCGAGAGCTCGTCCGGCTCCAGGACGACGTGGATCGGCTCCGCTCGGCGATCGAGGAACGGAATGAGGCGGGCGGCGGGATCTCGGTCCTCGCGCGGTTGCCTCGCGAGGGGCGAAACCGGGCCGGTTAACGCGTTCCCGACGGATCGCTCGCGGCTTCGGCCGCTTATTCCCCCATTCCGGGCCAGACGGTTCATCAACGCCTCAACCCGCCGGGTGCTCGGCGAGCCGAAGAGGACCGCATCCGATGCCGGAAGACCTCGCGACCGACACGCCGGACGGATCGCCGCGCCTCCGCGCCCGAGACCTCCTCGCCGTGTCCCTGGTTTTCCTCGCGTGCGCCCTGATCGCCTCGTATCCGCTCGTCTGGCATCTCTCCACGAAGATCGTGGGGTCGTTGCACGATCCTTTGCAACACCTGTGGATCATGAGGTGGTATCGGACGTGCCTGCTCGAAGGCCGATCGCCGGTGATCTGCCCGGAGTTGCAGTATCCCACGGGCGCGCCTCTCGGGCTGTTCTCGCCCCTGCATCTCCAGTCGATGCTGTTCATCCCGCTGTCCCTGGCGACGGGCAACGACGTCCTGAGCTTCAACCTCGTCTGGCTCGCGGCGATGACGACCACCGGCCTCGGGACGTTCGTCCTGACGTTCCAGGCGGTGCGAAATAGGCCCTGCGCCGCGTTCGCCGGGATGCTCGCGATGTACTCGACGCCGATGCTCCTGCATGGCCGGGCCCACCTCGAACTGATCACGCTCGGCGGGTTCCCGCTGTTCCTGGCCGCCTGGATGCGGTTCGTCGATCGGCCGAGCCGGCGGGCGATGATCGCCGCGGCCGGACTCTTCGTCATCGTGGCGCTGAGCGCGGCGTATTACGTCGTGTTCGCCACGATCCCCGCCGCGATGTACGTCTTGTGGAGGGCCTCGGGGGAAGGCCGAGGGGCCGTCCTCTGGATCGCGACGCGAATCCGGCCGCTCGCCGGGTTCGCGATGATCTCCCTGCCCTTGCTCGTCCTGACGTTCTGGAATCACATCTGGGCGCACGCTCATGGATACGCCTCGGAACGCTCATTGGCCGAGTTCGACGCCTACAATGCCCCTCCCTGGACGTTCGTCACGCCGACGGTGATGCACCGGCTCGGGGCGTTCCTGCCGGCGGACGTCTATGCGGCGGCGGGCCTGAAGCAGACGATGGGGGAACGGGCGTCGTACCTCGGCGTGGTCACGGCGGGTCTGGTTTTCCTGGCGGCGTGGCGTCGCGAGCGGTTCGCCCGTCGCGGGTTCCTCTGGCTGGCTCTCGGCTCGTTCGTGGTCCTGGCCTGGGGCAGCTCGATCAAGGCCGGATCGTGGGAAATCGGCCTTCCGAGCGGCTGGTTGAGGCGTCACGCGCCGCTGTTCCCGATGCTTCGCGTCCCCGCGCGGTTCAACCTGTTCGTCGGCGTCGTCGCGGCGGTGATCGCGGCGGCCGGCTTGAAGGGCTTGCTCGCGAGATTGTCGCGAAACTCCCTCCGGGTCGTCGTCTATCTCGGCCTGGTGGCCGCGGCGATGGCCGATTTGCTGCTGTTCCCGTTCCCGGTCGAGACCGTCCCTCCGATCCCGCCCGGGTATCGCGAGATCCTCGCCCGAGACCCGTCGGCCGCGTTCGTCGAGGTCCCGCAATACCCCTCGACGGGTTCGCCGCTCTATTCCGCGGCCGGGTTCTGGCAATCCATCCACCGAGGCAGGACCAACGCCGGCTACAGCGGCAACGGCAACACGCCGATGGACGCCCTGGTCACCTACAACTCGCCGTTCTTCGTGGTGAGGTTCGAAGATCCCGCGTTCCTCGCCGACCCGGGATGGACGTCGATCGACATCGTCGGGGGCGCGGACTTCCTCGATTACGCCTGGCTCTACCTCCAGCAAAATGGCTATCGATACATCGTCGTCCACCGATGGGAAGGCTACGCCGACGGCTATCCTAGGAAGCTCGACCGGCTCGCGGCCCTCCTCGAACCGGCCAGGACTTACGAAGATGCCCAAATGACGATCTACGATCGCGACCGCCTGCCGAAGCCTGATGGCCCGGCGATCCTCACGGCCGAGGGCTGGCGGGTGGCGGTCCAGGGCCGATCGATCCGGGCGGTGGGGAAGACGTCGAAGCTCGCGGTGTTCTCGCCCGACGCCTCAAGGCCGGTCACCATCGCGCTGAACGCCTCGGCCTTCCGCTCGCCGAAGACGGCCCGGCTCGTTTCGGAAGGCCGGGAACTCGCACGATGGACGATCGTCCCCGATCGCGAGTTCCGAACGTATCGGACCCCGCCGATCTTCCTCCCCGAAGGGATTTCCTCGCTGAGCCTGGAATGCGACGCCGAGGAAACGCCCAAAAAGCATTACGAATACGCGCAAGAGACCGATTCCCGGCCCTACAGCCTGAGGGTTGCCGGCCTGACGATCTCCAGCGAAACGGACCGGCCCGAGCCGCCGACCCGGCAGGTCGCCGCGCAGCCGAGGCCGCATGTCAGTCGATGAAGAATCCGGTTCACGATCGGAAGGCGCAGGCCCTCTTTGGCGTGGGCCCTCTTTCTGGTAGGGCAGGCCTCGGCCTGCCGATCCGCGAAGACGGCAGGCCGAGGCCTGCCCTACGGGGATGCAATCGGCGCGGGACCTGCCTCCGCCCGTTGTTGCCGGGGCGCCGGGACGACGCGATCACGGTTCCGGACAGCCGCCCGAAAGCTCACTTGGTCGGCGCTCCGAGCTCGCGGAGCAGCGTCTCCGGCTCCTCGCGGTCCTCGGGATCGGCGGCGAGCTTGAGGGCCTCCGTCGCATCGGCGATCGCCGCCTTGCGGTCGCCCCGGGCCTTGTGGACCCTGGCCCGCAGGAGATGGCAGCCATACGGCCAGCCCGCGTCTTCGGGAGAAAGACGGACGGCCGAATCGGCATCCTTCAGGGCCGATTGGAGATCGTTCCCGTCGAGGGAAAGCTCCGCCCGGCTGTAGAAGGGCTGGGCGGCTGCCATCTTGAGGCCGACGTATCCGTTGAACTCGCCGAAGCTGGTCTTCACCGGCTGGATCGACGCGACGGGGACCGGTCCTCCCGGCCTTGTGAGGCTCCCGAGGTGCTCGATCGCCCGTCCGTAATCGGCCAGGGCCCGGGGCCGGTCCTTCCGGCTCTCGAACGCCTTGGCCCGGATGGAATAGCCGAGCGGGTCGACCGGGTCGAGCCGGATGGCCTCGGTGGCATCGGCGATCGCGCCGGCCCAGTCCTCCGCATTCACCCGGACAGAGGCTCGTGAGAGGAAAACTTGAGGGTCTCCCGGCCGAAGCTGGACGGCCCGGTTCAGTGAGGCCAGGGCTTCGGCGAGGTTTTCGGTGTCGTTCAGCATGAGGCCCCGAACCATGTGCGCATGGCCCGATTCGGGATGCCTGGCGACCAGGTCGTCGACCATCTTGCGACGAGCCTTCGGCTCGTCGGGCCTGAGCGAGCGCTCCATCAGCATGAGTTCGCCCAGGATCAGTTGCGGATCGGCAAGGATGGCCTTCTTCAGCTCGCGTTCGCCTTCCTCGATTCGTCCCACTCGTGTGAGGAGGTAGGCCCGGAACATCGCCGCAAGGCCATTTTGAGGCTTGAGCTTGAGGGCCTGTTCCATGTCGGCAATGGCCTCTCGGTCCTGGCCCTTCTGCATAAAGGCATTGCCCCGATTGAAGTAGGAGGCAAAGGCCAGGTCCCCGCCGGCCAGGATCGCGGCCGTGAAATCCTCGATCGCCCGGTCGTATTCGCCTCGGGCGGTGTACGTCTTGCCCCTCGCCTCGCGGGTCGTCGCGCGGTCAGGTGCGATGCGAAGGGCTTCGTTGAAGTCGGCGAGGGCCGCGTCGTAGTCCCGGAGGGCCGAGTAGCTCTTTCCGCGGTCTTCCAGGGCCCGGGCGCGGTCGGGGAACCCGGCGGCGAGGCACTCGCCGAACTGTTCGACGGCGCGCCGATGGTCGTTCAACCTCGCCAGCCAGTAGCCACGGCCCTGGAACAGGAAAGGGGAGCGGGAACCGAGCCGCTCCGCCTCGTCGAACGCCGAGAGGGCCGAGCGGAAGTCCTGCTTTGCGAGCAAGACCGCCCCCCGGCCAAGGTAGCCATCGGGCCGTTCCGGCTGGCAACGGATCGCCCGATCGAAGGTGGAGAGGGCGACGTCCCATCGTTTGGCATCGCGGAGGATCTCTCCGAGGATCATGAGGTTCATGAACTCTTCGGGGTCGAGCCGGACAGCCTCCTCCGCATCGGGGATCGCCTCGTCTCGTCGTTTCGCCATCAACTTCGCCCACGCCCTCCGGCTGAGGGCCCAGGCCCTCGACTTGTCATTCTTGGCCAGCTCCAGCAACGAATCGAGACGAGCGATCGCGTCGTCGAATCGTTTCTGCCCGATTGCCTCGTCGGCCTCATACGCGAGGCGATTCGCCTGATCCTCCAACGAGGGAACGGAGGCCCGGACAAGGCCCTTCAGCCCGGGGGGCTGGAGTTCGGCCATCGACAGGGGCCTCGGGAAATTCGGGGCCAAGTCGTCTCGGGGGCCTCGCGTCCTGGGCCCTTCCACGATCTCGTAGATGGCCTTCGTGCTGTTGGGCGTCCCGCCCTCGACCAGGCGGACCTGCGCCTGCTCGTACCCCTTCTCCTCGTACATCCTCTGGATCGAGCTGGCGGCCAGGATCGACCTGACGTAGTCGGCCCTCGCGTCCTTCTTGACGCCGGTGGTCTGTTCCACGTCCTTGATCTTGAGCCTGGTCATCCCTCGGAACTCGACCTGGCGGAGGATCGGGGCCTCGGTCAGGGCGAAGATCAGGATCACCCCGGGGCGGTCCGGGTCCTTCTTCGTGGATGGCCGGATGTCCGAGAACCAGCCGGTCTTGACGAGGCTCTGGACATCGGAATCGACGGTCGGGCCGTCCATTTCGCGGCCCTTGCGGGACTTCAGCTTCGAGAGGACGTCCTTCTCCTCGATCGTGGTAAGCCCTTCGAGAACGATCCGGGTGATGGTCCCGGTCGCGGCCAGGGCCTCCGGCGCCTGGACGGCCGTCGGCGCCACCTGGACCTCGGCGGCCTGACCGACGGAGGGGACGACGCGATCTTGCCCTCGGGCGTCCGCCCACATCGTCGAGGCCAGGACGATCGACAGGGCCGAGGCCCGGCAGAGAGGAACCACTCGTCGGCGGCATCCGGCCATCGTCGCGCCTCCGGCTCGAATCAGGATTTTCGACGGATCGAGGTATACCTATCTCGCATGGACCCGATTTCGTCAACGTCAACGTCAACCGACGGTCGGCCTCCGCCCCGCCAGGTTCACTCCGTTGCCCTGGCCTTCGTGGTAGAAGACCTGCCCTTGCGAGACATCGGTCACGTCGATCAGGCCCGCTTCGACGAACCATCCGGCGACTTCTTCCCGAGTGTGCCGGCTGAGATATTTGGGGGCGTACCAGTCCAGGGTGTCGCAGACGCGGACCTCGGGATCGGGGTGCATCGAGACGCCGATGGTCAGCAGGTTCAGGGCGACTCCCAGTCGCGCCACCAGCCGGTTCTTGCTCAGGATCAGCCTTCGCTTGATCCCGCCGATCGGGGCCGTCAGGCGGCTCAGGGCCATCAGGACACTCAGGGGGAGCCGGGTCGAGACGGCCCGGTGGGCGTTCATGATCGCTTCGAGGGCGGGCCGTTCCTTCGGGTAGAGCCAGACGACGATCCGCCCTCCCGGCTTCAGCAATCGGACCAGGCCGAGGAACGCCCGGCGGGGGTCGGGCGTGTGGTCGAGCACCCCGAGCGAGTAGATGTGATCGAAGGAACCGGCGGCGAACGGCAGGCGGAGCAGGTCTCCCTGGACGATTCCCACCCCGGGGAACTCGGCGGTGAGGTCTCGCGCGGCGACCACGGCCTTGCTCAGGTCCAGGCCGACGACCTTCGCGCCTCCCTCGGCCGCGACCCGCAGGTATCGGCCCATCCCGCATCCGGCGTCGAGCACGACCGACCCGGCGAGTTCCTCGGGGGCGAGCCCGGTCCGGTTTCGGAAGGTGGCGCGGTCTTCCTCGGGGCGGAGGATGCGGAACTTGTTCCACTGGAGCGAGTAGGCGGAGATGGTCCGGGCCTGATTGGTCGTTTGGGCGTTCACCGGCGGGCCTCCCACTGGTCCTCGGCGGCGCTCCGGCGGAGGTAGACCGGCTCCAGGGTCCAGACCTCGGCGAACTGGCCGGCTCGGGCGGCTTCGAGGGCGAGTTCCAGCAAGGGCCGAGGCGAGGGGAGGTCGATGGCCGGGTCGGCGGCCCGGATTTTCGACGCCCCGGGGCCGATCAGGGTCGTCGAGGGATCGAGACGGGCGACGAGATCGGTCGCGGCCTCGATCCGGGTCGGGCCGAGGCGGACGGGCGGGGCCTGGGGGGATTCTCGGAGGAATTCGGCGACGTGGAGGTCGCCCCTCTGGGCGTCGGAGGCCACGACGAGCCGGAGAGGGCCGGTCGGGGCCCCTCGGGCGACGATGTCGAGGCTGTCCAGGCCGATCACGGGCCGGTTCAGGGCGTAGGCGAGGACCTTCGCGGCCGTGACGCCCACCCGCAGCCCGGTGTACGACCCGGGGCCGAGGCCAACGGCCAGGTACTCCAGGTCGCCCGGGCGCATCTCGGCGTCTTTCAACAGGTTGTGAATCGTGGGCAGGAGCGATCGGCCGAGCCGGGTGGCCGGGTCGGTCACGGCGAGAAACGAGGCGCCGTCGGTCCTATGAAGGGCGAGGGCCGCGACGGGGGTCGAGGTGTCGAGGGCCAGGAGGTTCATCGGGCGGCTCCGGCCGGATAACCCGGCGAGGGACGTCCCGAGGCGCTGGCTTGGCCTTGACCCTTTCGGCAGACTGGAATTAGAGTAAAGGTCTGAATTCCCGGCTGCCGTCGGCCTCGATCCGCGCCCCGCCCTTTCGTTCGGAGGTCCCCCCGGTGCGTCGCGCGTTGATTAGCGATATCCACGGGAACCTCGAGGCGCTGGAAGTCGTCCTGGACGACATCAAGAAGCAGGGGATCACCGAGATTTACTGCCTGGGGGACATCATCGGCTACGGGCCGAACCCCCGGGAATGCATCGATTTGGTGATGGAGCATTGCAGCGTCTCCCTGCTGGGCAATCACGATCAGGGGGCCCTGTTCGACCCCGACGGGTTCAACATCGGCGCCGAACGCGCCATCTTCTGGACCCGCGAGCAGCTGGAGAGCGCCCACGACCGGGCCAACAACGAGAAGCGGTGGGAGTTCCTCGGCGAATTGCCCCGGACCCATCGGCTCAACGCCTTCCTGTTCGTCCACGGGTCGCCGCGAAACCCCCTGAGCGAGTATATCTTCCCCGAGGACATCTACAACCAGAGGAAGATGGAGCGGCTGTTCCAGCTCGTCGAGAAATACTGCTTCCAGGGGCATACGCACGTCCCGGGGGTGTTCACCGAGGGGTATCAGTTCTTCCCGCCCGAGGAGATCGACCACGAGTATACCCTGGGCGACGGCAAGGTCATGATCAACGTCGGGTCGGTGGGCCAGCCCCGGGACGGCGACCCTCGGGCCTGCTACGTGATCCTCGACGACGGCAAGTCCCGCGAGTCGTTCGACACGATCGTGGCCGACTCCAGCGCGTCCGATCTCGGTCGGCCGAGCGGCCCGGTCCGGGTCACGTTCCGTCGCCTGCCGTATGACCTGGAATCGACGATCAAGAAGATCTACGCCATCCCCGAGCTCGAACCCTTCCTCGGCGACCGCCTCCGCCAGGGCCGCTGATCGCGCCGGCCTCGGCCCCCCTCCCTCCCCGAGATCCCCTCTTCGATGAGCACCGAGAAGCGAACCGTCCTGCTGATCGCCCTGTGTTTCGCCTGGTTCTGGGCGCGAGCTACCTGATGGGCAAGCTCGGCTGGCTCCAGAAGCCCGCCGCGAAGCCGCCGGCCATCGAGGCGGAGGCCGAGCCCGGTCAAGCCGAGACGAAGAACGGGGAGCCCGGGACCGAGAAGGCCGAGGCCGCCGCCCCGGAACCGGCTGCACCCGAGGCCGGGAAGACCCCGCCCGGGCCCGTCGCCGTCGAGGACAAGGAGCTCGTCCTCGGCTCGCTCGACAAGGACTCCGGCTACAACCTTCGCACCAGTCTCTCCCAGGCCGGCGCGGGCGTCGCCTCGATCGAGCTCGGCGCCCACCAGGCCGAACGCAAGGACGGCCAGAAGACGCGCGAACCCCTCCAGATCATCCAGCCCGACCCGTTCGTTCCCCCGTCCTTCTCGCTCGACCTGATCTCCGTGACCGAGGTCTCCTCCCGCAAGGAATACAAGCCGGCGGCCGGGCTCGATACCCGGCTCTGGGAGGTCGTCCGCGACGCCCAGGGCCGGATCGTCCGCCCGGTTCTGAACGCCGACGGGAAGGAGAACGGCCAGGAGGTCGTCTTCCGGGCGACCGTCGATGAGCCCCCTCTGACGATCACCAAGACCTTCCGCCTGGACAAGGGGGCCGACGGCCTGAAGCTCGGCCTCGGCTTCGCCAGTCCCGGCGCCGAGAGGAAGGTCGTCTACACGCTCAACGGGCCCCACGGCCTGCCGATCGAGGGGGAATGGTACACGAGCGTCTTCCGAGAAGTCTTCATCGGCCAGGTCAGCGGGAATTCCACGACGCTCGCCACCCGTCTGGCCAACGACATCGTCAAGAAGGCGAACGACCCGGAACGGTTCCTCACGCTCCCCCTGAAATTCGCGGGGGTCGAGAACCAGTACTTTGCCGTCTTCTTCGAGCCCGATCCGATCGCCTCGACCGAGGAAGCCCGCGTCGACGAGGAGACCGTGCCGACGGTCGTGGCGACCCACGCGGTCGATAAGCAGAAGTCGGACGTCTCGGTGGCGATGACCTCCCGGCCGGTCGAGGTCGGCCCGAATCATCCGGCGGAGCAGGCGTTCAAGATCTTCGCCGGACCGAAGACCGACGAGGCGCTCAAGCCCTATGGGGCCGAGGACCTGGCCACCTATCGCAAGTCCTGGTGGACGATCCCCGGCGCGGCCATGCTCTCCCGGGGCGTGATCGCCCCCCTGCTCGATCGCATCTACGCGCTCACGGCGAACGTCTCCGCGTGGTTCGGCGGCAAGCGAGGCAGCTACGGCATCGCCATCATCTTGCTGACGATCACCGTCCGCCTGATGCTCTTCCCGCTGAGCCGCAAGCAGGCGATCTCCGCCAAGAAGATGCAGGACCTTCAGCCCGCCATCACTGCTCTGAAGGAGAAGTACAAGGACGACAAGGAGAGGTTCGCCAAGGAGCAGTTCGCCCTGTTCAAGAGGCACGGGGTGAACCCCCTGGGCGGCTGCCTCCTCGGGATCATCCAGTTGCCGATCTTCGTCGGGCTCTGGCAGGCGCTCAATAACAGCGTGGCCCTGCGGCACGCGCCGTTCCTCTGGATCGACAACCTCGCCGCGCCCGACATGCTGTTCAAGTTCCCGATCGACGTACCGTTCCTGGGCATGTACTTCAACCTCCTGCCGTTCGCCGTGATGGGGTTGATGCTCATCCAGACGAAGCTCTTTGCCCCGCCCGCCACGACGCCCGACCAGGAAATGACCCAGAAGATGATGAAATACATGATGGTCTTCATGGCCTTCATGTTCTACAAGGTCCCCTCGGGCCTGGGGATCTATTTCATCACGAGCAGCTCCTGGGCGATCTGCGAGCGCCTGCTCCTGCCGAAGATGATCAAGGCGAAGGCGATCAAGCCCGAGGAAGAAGACCCGGACTTCGGCGGCCCCGGCGGCCCGAAGGCCAAGCCCGCCCCCGACGGCAAGGGCAACGGCAACGGCAATAACAACGGCAACGGACCCAAGCCCGGCAAGGGCGGCTGGCTCGACCGCTTGAAGGAGAAGGCCGAGCAGATGGCGTCCGAAGCCTCCAAGGATCGCACGGTCCGCAACGTCCCGGCCGAGAAGGACCGCGATCGCGACCGTGGCAATCGTCCCCGGCCCAAGCCCGGCCGACGTCGCTAATCGGCGATCCTGAATGGGGTGGGTTCCGTGGTAAGCCCCGGCGGATGTCCCGACGTCCCGGCGGTCGATCCGAACCATGCTCGCGCTCGACCCCACCGACACCATCGCCGCCATCGCCAGTCCCCCGGGCCCGTCGGCCCGCGGGATCGTCCGGGTGGGCGGCCCGGATTCGTGGCGGATCGTCGAGGCGATCCTTGAGGCGAACGGCCCCTGTCAGCGCCCAGCGACCCCCTCTCGCGTCGAGGGTCGGCTCCGGGTGGATGGTCTGAGAAATCGCGTGCCGGGATCGGTCGCGTTCTGGCCCGGCCCCCGGTCGTTCACCGGTGGCCCGGTGGCCGAGTTTCACCTGGTCGGGTCGGCTCCGATCCTCGAAAGCCTCCTCGCAACGTGTCTCCGCCTCGGGGCCGGAGGGCCGAGCCCGGGGAGTTCACCCTCCGGGCGTTCCTTTCGGGACGAATCGACCTGACGGGGGCGGAGGCCGTCCTCGGCGTGATCGAGGCGGCTTCGCCCCGCGCCCTCCAGGCCGCCCTGGAGCAGATGGCCGGCGGGATCGCCGGGCCGATCGGGCGGCTCCGCGAACGATTGCTCGACCTCCTCGCCCATGTGGAGGCCGGGCTCGACTTCGTGGACGAGTCGGACGTGGACGAGATCGGCCGATTGGCCCTGGCTCGCGAGCTGGCCGAAGCGTCCGAGGAGGTCCGGCGCCTCGGCCGATCGCTGTCCTCTCGCGACCGACCCGAGGCCCGGCCCAGGGTCGTCCTGGTCGGCCCTCCGAACGCGGGCAAGAGCCGGCTGTTCAATGCCCTGCTCGGCCGGAACGCCGCGATCGTCTCGCCAATTGCAGGCACGACCCGCGACTATCTCTCGGGTCCGTGCGAGTGCGACGGGATGATCGTCGACCTGATCGACACCGCCGGCATCGAAGACGGCCGATCCGAGATCGAGGCCAGCGCGCAGCGGCTCCGTCAGTGGAAACTGGATGAGGCCGACCTAGCCCTGGTCTGCTCGGACTCGTCCGACGGCCCCGCGATCGGGGTTTCGACCCGAATCCTCCGGGTCCTCACAAAATCAGACCTCGCCCCGACCCTCGAGGCCGAGGAAGGCGTGATCGCCACGAGCGCCGAGACCGGCGACGGCCTGGGCGTCCTGCGATCGCGGATCGCGGACGCCCTTCGCGAGGCCCCGGGCGACCCGTCGGCCGTCCTCGGGACCGCCGCGAGGTGCCGGGATGCCCTGGAACGGGCCGGCGACGCCTTGCAATCGGCCTCGTCCGCCGTGACACTGGGCGGCGATGAACTCGTCGCGATCGACGTCCGCCGGGCCCTCGACGACCTCGGCCGGGTCGTCGGCGCGGTCGTCACCGAGGACGTCCTCGACCGGATCTTCCGCCGGTTTTGCGTCGGGAAATGAAAGAATGATCCTCAAATTGCGCCACGAGACGCCGGAGCGGCCTTTCCGATGATCCGTCGAACGGCCGGACTCTGGGCGTTGGTCCTCGCCGGAGTCCTCGTGATCGCCGGATCGCTCTACGACCTCCTCGTCCCCACGGTACCGGGCAATCACCTGGCCTATCTCGGAGTTGCCGAAGGCTCGCTCGACCCGCGTTTCGCCGAGCTGGACCTGGCGATGCTCCGGTCGATCGGCGGCTGCCTGATGGCCATCGGGATCACCACCCTGGTGCTGGTCTGCGGCCCGATCCGTCGAGGGGAGACCTGGGCGCGGGTCGCGGTCGTCGTGCTCGTGACGATCTCCGAGGGGAATAATGCCTATCGGATGTATCGTTTCGGCTCGCCCTGGTACGGGCCGCTCGGCTTCGCGGTCCTGGCCATCGTCGGCGCGGCCCTCGCCGGCCCCGGACCGAGGCCCGGTGGGGGGATGGAGGCCCGGCCAGCCCGGGGGGTCGCCGACGCGGAAAGCCGCGTTGCGGTGTGATCGCAGGGTCGGGGCCGCGTCCTCCGAGGTTGTTCGAGGGGATCGAGTGTTTCCCGTTCGAATCGGCGACGACCTCGGCTCCAGATGGTCTGTGGGGGAAATCGGCCATGGCGCGGGTCATCGTGCTCGGATCGAGCGGTTTTGACCTGACGATCCGCTTGCCCCGACTGCCTCAACCGGGCGAGACCTTGCTCGGCGGGACCCTGCACACCGGGCCTGGCGGCAAGGGGGCGAATTCGGCGGTGGCGGCGCGTCGGGCCGGGGCGGAGGTCGTGTTCCTCTCGGCGTTCGGCGACGACGATTTCGGCCGGCAGGTCTACGACAACGCCCGTCGCGAGGGGCTGGACCTCGGCCACTCGCGGACGTTCGCCAACGCGGCCAATCAGGTGGCCTTGATCTTCGTCGGCCAGGACGGCCGCAACCTGATCGGCGTGGCGCCCGGGGCCAGCGGCTCGCTCTCTCCCGAGGACATCGACCGCCTCCCCGAATTCGTGTTCGAGCCGTCCGCGGTCTTCCTCGCGAGCCTGGAAGTCCCCCTGGAGACCGTCGCCCGCGGCCTGGAGCGGGCTTCCCGGGCCGGGATGACCACGATCCTCAACCCCGCGCCCGCCGATCGCCGATTGCTTCAGGCCGACATCCTCCGATATGTATCGATCCTCACGCCAAACCAGGAGGAGGCCCGAGGGCTGACCGGACTCCCGGCCGATTGGCTGACCGAGGCGGAGGAGGCGGCGAACGCCCTGATCGGCCTCGGGGCGAACGACGTGGTGTTGACTTTGGGCGAATCGGGCTGCCTGGTGGTCGCGGGAGGTCGGTCGGCCCACGTTCCGGCGGTCCCGGTGGACGTGGTGGACACCGTCGGCGCCGGCGACGCCTTCAACGGGGCGCTCGCCGTGGCCCTGGCCGAGGGGAAATCGCTCCTCGACGCCGCCCGATGGGCCTGCGCCGCCGGCGCCTTCGCCGTGACCCGGCCCGGCGCCCAGGGGCGCTGCCCACCCGCGAAGAGATCGGGCGGCTCGCCACGATTCCCGCCGTGGAGGATCGAGATGAATCGTCCTCTTGAAACGTCCGAATCGATGGAGTTCCCCGGCCCCGGCCCTCCCGTGGCGAGGAGCGCCTTCGTTGCGGCGGGACTTTTCGCCTCGGTGGCGGTCCTGGCGGCGAAGGCGATCGCGACATGGCTGGACCCGTGGTCCGATCATGCCCATGCCCCCGCGAGGCTCCTGGGTCGGGACATCGGCGGCAGACTGGGATTGCTCCTTTACGGTTACTTCGTGGCCGGGGTGGCCGGCCTGATCGCCCGGCGAGACTGGCGGCGGCGGCCGTCAATCTGGGCGGTGGTCGTCCTGTCGATCCTGGCCGTGTATCATGCGTTTTTGCCTTGAACGGTCGCGATCGCCGACCCGGGCCGCTCGGGCCGGGCCCGTCGCGACCAGCGCCCGCTCGGCGGACGGCTCGCCGGGCCCTGACGATGGGGAGCGATGATGATGGCCAGTCGTCCCATGGTGCCGATCCTCGCCGTGATCCTGTTCGCGATGGTGGCCCGAGCGGTGGCCCATGACCGCCCTCACGGCCCTCTTCAGAAGACTCGATCGGCCATCCTCGCGAAGCATGGGATGGCCGCGACGAGCCATCCGCTGGCCTCGGCGGCGGCGATCCGCGTCTTGCAGGACGGGGGCAACGCCATGGATGCCGCCATCGCCGCCAACGCGGTCCTCGGCGTGGTCGAGCCGATGTCATGCGGAATTGGCGGCGACCTCTTCGCGATCGTCTGGGATTCGAAGACGAAGAAGCTTTATGGCTTGAATGCGAGCGGACGCTCTCCGAAGGCCGCGACCATCGACGTGTACCGAGCGAAGGGCCTGAAGGAGATCCCCGGCGGAGGGCCGCTGAGCTGGTCGGTCCCGGGTTGCGTGGACGGCTGGGAGACCCTGCGAGCCCGGTTCGGCACGATGCCCCTCTCCGACCTGCTCGCCCCGGCGATCTTGCAGGCCGAGCAGGGTTTCCCCGTCACCGAGATCATTGCCGGGGACTGGCGAGCGGCCGAGCGCGGGCTGAGCCGAGTGCCGACCTCCGCCGCCTGCTACCTGCCGGGCGGGCACGCGCCGGCCGAGGGGGACGTGTTCCACAACCCGGGGCTGGCCAGGACTCTCCGCCAGGTCGCCTCGGGAGGCCGCGACGCCTTCTATCGGGGGCCGATCGCCGAGGAGATCGTGGCCTATTCGGGGAAGGTCGGCGGCCTGTTCTCCATGGAGGACTTCGCGACGCATACCGGCACCTGGGTCGAGCCGGTCTCCACGAACTATCGCGGATTCGACGTCTGGGAACTCCCGCCGAACGGCCAAGGCATCGCCGTCCTCCAGATGCTCAACCTCCTGGAACCGTATGACCTGAAGGCGATGGGCGCGCAGTCGGCCGATTCGATTCACCTGATGGTCGAGGCCAAGAAGCTGGCCTACGAGGACCGGGCAAAATATTACGCCGACCCCGAAAAGGCCAGGGTCCCGGTGGCGTCCCTGATCTCCAAGGCGTATGCCAAAACTCGCTCCTCGGCCATGAATCCCGACCGCTCGAACGACGCCCCGACGCCCGGCGACCCGCCCGAGGCCGACACCATCTACATGACCGTGGTCGATAAGGACCGCAATTGCGTGAGCCTGATCCAGAGCAACTTCAATGGGTTCGGCTCGGGGCACGTCCCGGGATCGCTCGGGTTCGCCCTGCAGAACCGGGGGTCCCTGTTCGCGCTCGACCCCAACCACCGCAACCGCCTCGAGCCGGGCAAGAGGCCGTTCCACACGATCATCCCCGGATTCGTGACGAAGGACGGCCGGCCCTGGCTGTCGTTCGGCGTGATGGGCGGGGACATGCAGCCCCAAGGGCATGTCCAGGTGCTCACGGACATGATCGATTACGGGATGGACGTCCAGTCGGCTGGAGACGCCCCGAGATGGAGGCATCTCGGCTCGTCCGAACCGACCGGCGAGCCGGCCCGAGGCGGAGGCTCGGTGGCCCTGGAATCGGAAATCGCGCCCGAGGTTCGGAAGGCCCTCGAAAACAAGGGGCATCGCCTGACGACCAGCCGGGGCGGATTCGGCGGCTATCAGGCGATCCGGATCGACCTGGAGCGGGGAATCCTGATGGGCGGCTCCGACCCGAGGAAGGATGGGGCGGCGATGGGTTACTAGGCGATCCGGTGAACTGAGAGATCAGGCATGCCCACGAAGACGTGGGCATGCGTCTCCACTTCGGGGCTAGGGCCTCGTGGCGGGGAGATTGACCTTCGGCCGGACGTCGTCGCTCATGAACGGGGGATCGGGCTTGACCGCCGGCCCTTCCAGCACCTTGAGGATGCGGTCGAGCTTCTTCTCGACCTCCGCGAGCCTCTTCTCCTGGTCGGTCGAAGTGCGGTCGCCCTGGTAGGTGAACGTCCTGGAGAGCGGGGTTGCGGGGATGGCCTCGGTGCCCGGATTCGGGACGACGTCCGCCCCGCCCTTCGGGTGGCCGTGGTCCTCGGTGCAGCGGACGAGGTGGTCCTTGTCGAGGAAGACGACCTGTTCCTCGCGCGCCGCCCGGCCATTGACGGATCGATCGAAGCGGATCGTTCCCTTGTAGTGGTCGTGGACGAGCCGGCAGTGACCGGCCAGCGGATAATTCTTGCAATCCTCGGTCTTCTGGCCGATGCGCTCGACGACGACATCGCGGTTCGGGTATCGCTCGTCGAGGAATTTGGCCCAGACTTCCTGTTCGGTCGGCGGGACGAGGCCGCGGGGCCGATCGGAGACCGGGAAGGCGATGTCAAATGCGTCTACGCGGGCCGTCGGGAGGGGCGACGCCTCGTCGGGGATGAGCCTGGCGGTGCGTGGAGGGGAGTCCTCCAGCGTCGTTTTCCGACCCGCTTGCGAGTCGGCCGAGGGCGAGGCGTCCTGACGGGCCGCGGCGGTCGTCGCCACGAGTGCGGCCCCGAGCGTGAAGGCCCCGGCCAGGAATGCGAGGTTCTTGAGCGTCATCGATTGACCTCCTTCGATCAAGGCGGACACCGACGCCGGGACCGACCCGGCGAGGAGTCCGCGTTTCACTTCCAGGGCGAGATGGGTGGTCGTCTCGACCAGCCTGCAACGCGCGGCCTTCGCCTCCACCAACCCCGAAGCGGCGATCAGGGCCGAGCCCGGGGCCAGGCCGAGCCGGGTCAGGCGTCGCCGGAGCCGTTCGCGGCCTCGGGCCTGGCGACTCTTGACCGTCCCGATCGGCAGGCCGAGCCGGTCGGCGGCTTCTCGGTGACCCAGGCCTTCCACGTCGCACAACCAGACCGCGTCGCGGAACCGTCGGGGGAGGCCGGCGATCTCGCGATGAAGGGCCGGGCCGAGCTCGTCTTCCGGGTTCGAGGTGAGGAAGGGCCTCCCGCGACGCTCGCCGGCCGTCCGTTCGTGACGCCTCCGCCGCTCCTCGGCCAGACGCGCCGACGAGGCGACCCGAAGGGCCACCCCATGGAGCCACGGGCCGAGCGCCTCGCCGACCCGGATCGTCCGGGCCCGCCGGGCCAGGACCAGGAACGTCGCCTGGAAGGCGTCCTCGGCCGAATGGACGTCATGCGTGACCGACCGGCAAACCCGGAAGACCCGGCCCCCGTGACGATCCACCAGGGCCGCGAACGCGGACTCCGCCCCCTCGCTCGGGCCCGCCACGAACCGTTCCAGGAGCTCGCCGTCGGTCCGACCGGCCTGAGTCCCCGTCCGATACAGGGCACCGATCGCCGCCCGCGAGACACTGCGTCCATCCATCCACACGGTTCTCCCCCCTCGCTCCGATCGGCGTCTCACCGCGGATCGTACTGTCCTCGCCGGGTCCGGCGGTTCCGAAAACTTGACCGAATCGCCGAGATCTCGTTCCAGAAAGGTTGGGTAGAGTCGAGGCCAGGCCGAAAAACTGCATCCAACCGTGCATGGCGGCATGAATTTTTTTGACAATAGCCCGGGCGCGGTTATACTCGGCGACGGTCATCCCTGTTTTCTCAGGGCTGCGCACCTTACCTCGACCGATCTGAATCACGGACGACCGACCCGCCCGGCGAACCGAGGAGCGGGATCGCACTCCGGAGGCGAAAGCCATGCGACGACGCCCGTTCGGCCTCGACCACTCCGGCCCCCGCAATCGCCGGAAGTCCTCGTTCCGCCTGGGGATGGAAAGTCTGGAGGACCGTCAACTCCTGACCACGTTGTTCGTCACGAACACGGCGGATGCCGGAGCCGGCTCGCTCCGCCAGGCGATCCTGGATTCCAACAGCATCTCCGGCGCGAACGTGATCCAGTTCAACATCGCGGGCGCCACGGGTGTCCAGACGATCAGCCCGTTGACCCCTCTGCCCACGATCACCAACAGCACCACGATCGACGGCACGACGGAACCCAACACCGGCACCACGCCGTTGATCCAGCTCGACGGGTCGAACCTGCCGGCCGGGTCGAACAACGGCTTGACGATCAATTTGACGACGGGGACGACCACCCCC
Organism: uncultured Planctomycetota bacterium; assembly: GCA_963737655.1. Taxonomy (GTDB): domain Bacteria; phylum Planctomycetota; class Planctomycetia; order Isosphaerales; family Isosphaeraceae; genus JAQGHR01. The sequence goes on from CAVTTN010000002.1 coordinate 3,393,341, forward strand.
GTGACCATCCGCGGGCTGGCCATCGGCCACTTCAGCGGGGCGGGCGTGGCGATCACCGGCAGCATCGGCGGCAATGCGGTCCAGGGCAGCCTGATCGGCACCGACGCGACCGGGACGCTCGCCGCGCCCAACGGCATCGGCGTGCTGATCACCGGATCGCCCAACAACACCGTCGGCGGCCTGACCTCGTCGTTCCAGAACCTGATCTCCGGCAACAGCGGGCCGGGCGTCTCGATCACCGGATCGGCGTCCACGAGCAACATCGTCCAGAATGACACCATCGGCCTGAACCTCACCGGGACGGCGGCCCTGCCGAACGCTACCGGGGTCATCATCCAGGCCGCCTCGCAGAATTCGATCGGAGGGGCGATCACCCAGGCCCGAGTGGTCGTCTCGGGCAACACCGGCCCGGGCATCCTTTTGACCGATTCCGGGGCGTCGAACAACGTGGTCCAGGGGGACTATATCGGCCTGAATGCCTCGGGGACGGCCGCGATCCCCAACAACGTCGGCGTCCAGCTCGGCATCGGCTCGACCTCCAACAGCGTCGGCGGGACGATCGCGGGCGACCGTAACGTGATCTCGGGCAACACCACGTCGAACGTCTACCTCGTGGGCGCCTCGAACAACCTGATCGTGGGCAACACGATCGGGCTGAACTCCGACGGGTCGGCGGGACTGGCCGGCACCCAGGCGTCGACGGCCAACGTCGAGATCGAGAACGGCTCGGTCGGCAACACCGTGGGCGGGACATCCACCACCGCGACCAACGTGATCTCGGGCGCGGCCGGTTCGGGCATCCAGATCGTCGGCCTGACGCCCCGATCCGTCGGAACGCTCGCCTCGGGCAACCTGATCCAGGGCAACCAGATCGGGACAAATCTCGCCGGGACCACGGCGATCCCCAACTCCAATAGCGGCGTGGTCTTGACCGGAAACACCACGGGCAACACCGTGGGAGGAACGGCCTCGCTGGCGCGCAACGTGATCTCCGGCAACGGCGGATCGGGCGTGGTCCTCGCCGGAGGGGTCACCACGAACACGGTCCAGGCCAACCTGATCGGCCTCCAACTGGACGGCGTTTCGGCCCTGGGCAACGTCGGCGACGGCGTCCTGTTCAGCGGGGCCGGGGCGAATTCGATCGGGGGGACCGTCACCGGGGCCGGGAACGTCATCGCCTTCAACGGCGGGGCCGGCGTGGACGTGGCCTCGGGCACCGGCGCCAACATCCGCGAGAATTCGATCTACTCCAACACCGGCCTGGGGATCGACCTCGCCCCGAAGGGCGTGAACCCCAACGCCGCCACCAACCCCGGCACCGGCGCCAACAACCTCCAGAATTACCCGGTGATCACCGGGGTGACCACCACCAACGGCACCACGACCGTCACCGGGACGTTGCACAGCACTCCCTCGACGACCTTCGCCGTCGAATTCTTCGCCAACACCACGGCGGACCCCTCGGGCTTCGGCCAGGGCCGCTCGTTCGTCGGCACGACGACCGTGACCACGGACAGCAGCGGCAACGCCACGTTCTCCGCCGCCACCACCACCGCGGTCACGACCGGACAGGTCGTCTCCGCCACGGCGACCGACGGAGGGGGCAACACCTCCGAGTTCTCGGCCAACGTGGGCAACGTCCCGCCGACGGCCGACCTCGCCCTGATCCTTCAGAGGACGCCCGAGCCGGTCGCCGTCAACGGCCTGTTGACCTACACGATCGGGGTGGCCAACGGCGGCCCGAATTCCGCCTCGAACGTCGTGGTGACCGACACCCTGCCCGCGGGCGTGACGTTCCAGTCCGCGAAGGCGAGCACCGGTAGCCTCGCCCAGAGCGGGACGACCGTGACGTTCACCGTCGGGACCCTCCTCTCGGGGGCCACCGCGTCGTTCACGATCAACGTCGTGCCGACGACCTCCGGGACGATCGCCAACACGGCCACGGCCACCCTGACCGAGACCGATCCGACCCCCGCGAATGACACCGCCACGGTCAATTCGACGGTCCAGCAAGGGGTGGATCTCGTCGTGGCCTCGACGGTCAGCCCCAACCCGGCGATCGTCGGGACCCCCTCGGCGTTCACCTTCACGGTCACGAACTCCTCGACGACCACCACCGCCACCAACGTGATCCTGACGGCCCCCCTGCCCTCGTTCGGCGTGACCTACGTGTCGTCGTCGAGCAGCCAGGGATCGACGGCCACCAACGCCGGAGGCACCGGCGTGGGCGCGGCGATCGGCTCGCTCGCCCCGGGCGCCTCGGCCACCGTGACGATCAACCTCACGCCCCTGGGCACCGGGACGATGGGGCTCGTGGCCACCGCCGCCTCGGATCAGGTCGATTCCAACCCGGCGAACAACATCGCGTCGCCGATCATCACGGTCAACGCCGCGACGTCCACCCCCTCCACGCCCACCGGCTCGACCGGCCCGAAGGTCATCAGCCTGAACCGGACCGGCATCCACGGCCAGGCCACCGAGATCAACGTCGGCTTCGACACCGTCCTGACGATCGCCCCCGCTCAGACCCTGAGCAATTACACGCTCGTCTCGGCCGGGGCGGACGGCAAGTTCAACACCAAGGACGACCAGAAGATCAAGCTGAGCACCGCGGACTTCACCACGGCCGGGAACATCGTGACCCTGACCACCAAGAAGTTCGTGCCCCTGAAGCAGAAGCTGCAATTGACGATCAACGGGATGCCCGCGGCCGGCCTGACCAACACCGCCGGAGCGTTCCTCGCTGGCAACGGCACGACCTCGGGGACGAACTTCGTCGAGGTCTTCACCCGGACCGGACCGGGCAACCTCGCCCAGGCCGCGGCGGTCGACGAGGCCCTGGCCAGCGGGGTGAAGGTCAAGAAGGCGTCCGCCCACAAGGCTGGCTGAGGACAGACCCCAAGGATCGGCGAGGCCGTGGCCAGGCGAAACCCATCCGGGACGCCTGGAAACGGCCTCGCCCGTTCCTCCCGACGACCGATCAGGACGAAGCCTGGCCGTCGAGCAGCCACAACGCATGGGGCAGCGCGTGGCGATACGGCGGGTCGTCCCGGGCCGATTCGAGGGCCGCGGAGACCCGGTCGGCCGGGCCGAATTCCGGGGCTTGCACCATCCTCGGCAGCCTCCGGCTGTTCGGGCACTCGACCTCCGTGCTGATCTCGTCGGCCATCCTCACCAGGTGATACGTCGCGGCCCCGCTGCCGCCCTTCGTGGTCACGGAAACGGCCGAGATCCGGGCGGGCGAGGCGTCGTCGTCGAGCTCGGAAATCAAGGTCACGGCGATGTCGCCCGACGGGCCGGTGAAGACCGCCTCAACCCGGTTCGGAGCGGCCTGGACGCGTGATTTCGGCGACCAATTCAGTTGGCCCGCGAGCCATCCTCCCAGCCAGGCGGCCACGCGGGGCGGAGTTCCGGCGGAGGTCGTGACCGATTCGATCCGAACCGACGCGATCCGCCCGAGTTCCTCTTCCCGGCCGGGGGGATCGAAGAACGTGGCGAGCACCTCCCGCCATTTCGTGATCCCGAACCACGCCAGATCGCGGCCGAATTTGTGCCGTTCCAGGTCCAAGGCCTCGCGGACGACCTCGGGCGACGTGCCGGGATCGGGCAGCTCGAACAAAACGCGGTTCGAATCGCGGGCGAGCTCGCAGAACGTCGGCAAGGCCGATCGCGGGTCGCCGGCCCACCACAGGAACGTGGGCAAATCGGATTCGAGCAAGGGCCGGACGGCCCCCGGCAGCAAATCAAACCCTTCGGGACCGGCCGAAAGGCCGATTCGCTCGCTGCAAACCTGCGGCATCCCCGGCGCGGGCAGATGGCAGAGCGCCGAGACCTCTGCGACGACCGACCGGCCGGCCTTGGGGTCAACTCGCAAGGCAATCGCCCGGCACGGATAGCGAGCCACGACGGTATCGAGGACGCCCTCATCGGCCGGGACATCCCCGCCGAGATGGGCGACGACGAGGTTCGCCAAGGCCACCCGGGTGACGTTGGGATTCTCCAGGTCGGGCCCGCCCTCGCGCTCGGCGGCCGGCCCCCAGAGGTCGGCCAGGGCGGATTCCACCTTGGACAGATCAATCGGGACGCCCTGGCCGCTGAGGAAGGCGTCGGAAGACGGGGCGGCGTCGGTCATGGTCGGGCCTCTCTCTCGGGCGGTGCGGCCGGGTCGAGATCATTTCGAGGCGATCGCCGGACGTTTCCACTGGGCGCGGCGGTCGAGCTCATGGAACACGTTGCGTGCCTCTTCGGCCAGGCGTGGATAGCGAGTCGGCCAGTTCTCCGGGCCATGCTCGTCGGCGACCTTGCGGATCGCGGCGAGGACGTCCGCGGGCAGGACGTCGGGCGTCTCGGTGTTCGGCCCGATGAAGAGGGCGACGCGACATAAGGTGTCGAGTGCAGCGTGGCGGACCATTGGCGCCTCGCGACGATCGAGGAGTCGCTCCTGGATGTCCGGGATGGCCTCCGCGGCGTCCGATCTCATCATCGCGAGGGTCCGCAGGATGGATAGCCTCCGGCCCGCCACCTCGAAAGAATCGCCACGATGTGCATTCAGAGAGCCGAGGAGGGCCGGGACGGCCCCCTTCGCCCGTCCCTGGAGCATCTGCAACTGCTGGAGGACCGAATCCCAGAGCCATTTCTCGAAAGCGGGATCGCTCTCGAACGCGACCAGCGCGATCAGTTCGTCTCGGGCGTCCGCTTCGGTCAAGGCAAGCCGGCCCAGGAGTTGGACCGAGGCGAGCCGGACGTCGAGCGGCCCTGGGGTCCGGGCGATCCGTGTCGCGACCACGTGGGCGCCTCGGGCGTCCCGGCCGAGCAGGGTGAGGATGCTCAGAGCGTTGTGGGCGAGGACGGAGTCGCCGGCCCGATACGCCCGGTCGGCCAGGGCCGAGAGCTGAGACGCCGCCATCGCCGAGGCCCCGACCTTCTGGGCGCGCCACAGCGCCGTCTTGAGCTCCACCGTTTGGCTGAACAGTTGATAGTCTAGTTGCCCCGGCTGACCCGAGGCGATGACCGTCGTGGCCCTTCGCTGGGTGACGGCCTCGATCAGCCGATGCGTCGCCTCCTTGCGGATCAGGTAGAGTCGAACCGCCAGGACGACTGCGACGAGCGCGACGGCGGCCATCAGCGTCCGCACCCGGAGAGCGGGCCGCCACCAGGCGCGTTTCTTGGTCGCGATCTCCTCGCCCTCGGCCTTCACAGCCGCCTCCACTTCGCCCCGTCCCGGGCGAGGAGGGCGTCGGCCTCCTCGGGGCCCCAGGTTCCGGCGGGGTAGGCCTTCGGCTTTTCGGGCGATTCCTTCCAGGCGTCGAGGATCGGCGTGATGAACCTCCAGGCGTTGTCCACCTCGTCCTCGCGGGTGAACAGGCTGGGGTCGCCGAGCATGGCGTCGAGGAGGAGCCGTTCATACGCCTCGGGCGGCGGGGCGGCGAAGGAGGTCCCGTAGCGGAAATCCATCCGGACCTGCTGGAGCCTCCGCCTCGACCCGGGGATCTTGGCCTGGAACGCCAGGCTCGCCCCTTCGTTCGGCTGGATTCGCAGGACCAGGACGTTCGCCTGCTCGGCGTCGGCCTCGAACAGGGCCGTCGGCGGCTTCTTGAACTGGATGGCGATCTCGGTGGCCCGCTTCGGCAGGCACTTGCCCGTGCGGAGGTAGATCGGCACCCCCGCCCATCGCCAGTTGTTCAGGGTCAGGCGGATGGCCACATACGTGCCGGTCTTGGAGTTCGGATCGACGCCTTTCTCCTGCAAATATCCCGGCACTTCCTTGCCGTTGATCGATCCGGCGGTGTACTGGGCGTAAACGGTGTTTTTGGCCACGTCCTCGGGCGACCACTCGGGGAGGGCCTGCAAGACCTTGACCTTCTCGTTGCGGACGGCGTCGGCCGAGAGGTTCACCGGGGGTTCCATCGCCACGAGGCAGAGGAGCTGCATCATGTGGTTCTGGACCATGTCGCGGATCGCGCCGGCGGTGTCGTAATAGGCCCCTCGGCCCCCCGGCATGCCGACTTCCTCGCTCACCGTGATCTGGATGTTCTCGACGTGGTCGCGGTTCCACGTCGGCTCGTAGATCGCGTTGGCGAACCGCAGGGCCAGGATGTTCTGGACGGTTTCCTTGCCGAGATAATGGTCGATTCGATAGATCTGCGATTCGTCCAGGGTCTTGGAAAGCTCTCGGTTCAAGGCCCGGGCGCTGGGGAGGTCGTGGCCGAACGGCTTCTCGACCACCACGCGGCTCCACGGGCCATCCTCCTGATGAGGAGGGCGGATCAGCCCGGCGGCGCCGAGGTTATCGACGATCGTGCCGAAATATTCGGGCGAGACGGCGAGGTAGAACAGGACGTTGCCCCCGGTCCCGTGGGACTTTTCCAGCTCATCGAGCTTCGCCTTGAGGGCCTGGAAGTCCTCGGGCTTGTGGAATTCCCCCTTGCTGAAGGCGAGGTGGGCGGCGAACTGGGGCCAGGTCTTCTCGAACTCGGGGCCGCCGTCTTTTGCCAGGGTCTTCTTGAGCTCGTCTCGGAAGGTGTCGTCGGACCAGTCCCGGCGGGCGAACCCGAGGATCGCGTAATCCGAGGGCAACTGGCCTTCCATCGCCAGGCGATGCAGGGCCGGGGCGAGCTTGCGATGGGTCAGGTCGCCGGTGGCGCCGAAGAGGACGACCGCGCACGGCTCGGGGGCCCGGGTCCGGGGCAGGTAGGCCCGGAGGGGGTTCTTGTCGGCGAACTCCGGCGTGACGGGCATCCGAGGCGCTCCCGGGCGATGGGGCCGACGACGTTCCCGAAGTCGCCGCGCCGATTGGCGAGTCTACGGGCCGAGCCGGCGCCGATCAAGGGAGCCGGCCGCCGAAACCCGCCCGCCCCCCTATCCGGCGGCTTACAATGCGGACGTCCCGGGGTCGATCCCCTCTCATCACCCGTTCGGTCCGGCCTACCATGTCGAGCACTCGCGTGCCGCCCTCGCGAATCCCGTCGTCCGGAGGGCCCCCGCCGGTGCCCGAGGCCCCGACGCGCATGACCCTCCCGACCGACCGCCTCTCCCCCCCGGGCGATCGCGAGCGGATCGACCTGTACCTGGGCGCGTTCCTCGCCGGATCTCGCAAGCGATTCGCCACGAACCCGCACGTCCGCCCCCTGTTCGACCGCGCCTCGGCCTTCGTCCTCCGGGGCGGAAAGAGGCTCCGCCCCCGGCTCGCCCTGGCCTCGTACCGGATCCTCACCGGCTCGGTCGAGAAGCCGCCTCGGCCGGCCTGGCTGGCGGCGGCCAGCCTGGAACTCTTTCATGCCTTCATGCTGGTGCATGACGATTTGATCGACGCCAGCCTGGTCCGTCGCGACGAGCCCACGCTCCACGAGGCCCTCCGCCTGGACGCCGACTGGCCCGACGACGCCGAAGGCCGGAAGCGCTCGGCCGACCTCGGACTCCTCGCCGGAGACCTCCTGTTCGCCCTGGGGATGCGGCTGCTCGGCCGCTCCGGGCTGGACGACGCCAGCTTCGGCCGCGTCCATCGCCAGGTCGCCGACGTCCTGCTCGACACGGGCCTCGGGGAGGCCCTGGACGTCCTGTACGAGACCTGCCCGTTCGACGACCTGGACGAGGCCCATCTGATCGACGCCTACCTGCGCAAGACCGCCCGATACAGCGTCTCCGGCCCGATGGTCCTGGGCGCGACGCTCGCCGGCGCCGAGCTCTCGGTGATGCGGTCGCTCCGCCGATTCGGCGACTTGCTGGGCCTGGCGTTCCAGATCGCCAACGACCTGGAAGCCATCGTGGCCGCCGACCCGAATGGCGAGATCTCCGACCTCGACGGCGGCAAGAGGACGTGGGTCCTGGCCACGGCCCACCGCCGTCTCGGCCAGGAAGGCCGGGTTGCGATGGCCGAGGCCCTGGCGATGCCCGTCGGCCCGAGGCGTCGCGAGCAGCTCCTCGGCCTGATCGACGCCAGCGGGGCGGCGAGCGTGTGCGAGGCGCGGGTCAAGGCGATCCGTCGGGAGGCGATGGCCGTCCTCCGTTCGTCGGCGCTCGACGAACCCCAGAAGGACGCCTTCCAGGCCCTGATTGCCCTCTTCGGCGCCTCGGCCTCGATGCCGGCGGCCGTGTAGGGCCGGTTCGGATCGGTCTGCCAGATCGGCACGGACCCGGCAGGCCGGGGCCTGCCCTTCGAAGATCGAGCACTGCAATTCCAGGCGGCCCGTTTCCTCTCATGAAAAAAGTCGTGGTGATCGGTAGCGGTTTCGGCGGTCTGGCGGCGGCGATTCGCCTCCGGGCGAAGGGGTATGACGTCGTCGTCCTGGAGATGCGCGACAAGCCCGGCGGCCGGGCCTATGTCTACGAGGACCAGGGCTTCGTCTACGACGCCGGGCCCACGATCATCACCGTCCCGTTCGTCCTCCGCGAGCTGGCCGAGCTGACCGGCCGGAGGCTTGACGATTACGTCACGATCGTCCCGTGCGACCCGTATTACCGGATCTTCTTCGACGACGGCCGGACGTTCGACTATTCGGGCGACCCGCGGAAGCTCGAGGCCGAGATCGCGAAGTTCTCGCCCGAGGACGTGCCGGGCTATCGCCGATTCCTGGCCTACACCGCCGAGGTGTTCGACAAGGCGTTCACCGAGCTGGCCGACCACTCGTTCCACTCGGTCTGGGAGATGGTCAAGGTCGCGCCCGACCTGATCCGCCTCCGGGCCGAGCAATCGGTCTATCGCCGGGTGTCGTCGTTCATCAAGGACCCGGCGCTCCGCCAGGTCTTTTCGTTCGAACCCTTGCTGATCGGCGGCAATCCCCTGCGTTCGTCGTCGATTTACGCGATGATCCACTACCTCGAAAAAACCTGGGGCGTCCACTTCGCGATGGGAGGCACGGGGGCCCTTGTGAAGGGCCTCGTGAAGCTGTTCGAGGACATGGGCGGCCGGCTCGTCCTGAACTCGCGGGCCGAGGAGATCGAGATCGTCGATGGCCGGGTCTCGGCGGTGCGGACCGCCTCCGGCGAGCGGTTCCCGGCCGACGTGGTCGTGTCCAACGGCGACGTGGCGAATACCTATCGCAAGCTCGTCCGACCCGAGCATCGGCGCAAGTGGACCGACCGGAAGCTCGAACGGATGAAGTACGCCATGAGCCTGTTCGTCGTCTATTTCGGCACCGACCGCACGTATCCCCACCTGCCCCATCATTCGATCGTCCTGGGTCCGAGGTATGAGGGGCTGCTCGGCGACATTTTTGACCGCAAGGTCGTGGCCGAGGATTTTTCGCTCTATCTCCACGCGCCAACGAGGACCGACCCCAGCCTCGCCCCTCCCGACTGCGAGGCGTTTTACGTGCTGAGCCCGGTCCCTCACCTCGGCGGGGGCCAGGACTGGGATGCGATCAAGGAGGACTACGCCGACCGCATCCTCGCCTCCCTGGAGAAGGAGCATCTCGTGCCGGATTTGCGGAAGCACATGGTTTCCAGGCTCATTTTCACGCCCAAGGACTTCGAGACGCACCTGGATGCCTACCTCGGATCGGCGTTCCAGTTCGAGCCGGTCCTCACGCAGAGCGCCTGGTTCCGCCCCCACAACAAGAGCGAGGACGTCGAGGGCCTGTTCTTCGTCGGCGCGGGGACGCATCCCGGCGCCGGCCTCCCGGGCGTGATTTCCAGCGCGAAAGTGCTCGACAAGTTCCTGTAGGGTGCATGAAATGCACCAACCAACACGCGGCGGCCAAGGGCCGCCTCCCATCGTCCTCGGTCGTCATCCTCGAATCGAAGAGTCTTCAGGCAAACGAGATCGGTGGGCGGCCCTTGGCCGCCTCGTGGTGGTTGGTGCATTTCATGCACCCTACGGGATGCGTTCATGATTTCCTCGGTCGAGACCGGCCTGTCCCAGGGGCTTCGCACTTGCCGGGCGATCACCCGGCGTCATGCGAAGACGTTTTTCTTCGCGTCTCATGGCTTGCCGAGAGAGGTGAGGGCGCACGCCTATGCCGTGTACGGGTTCTGTCGATGGGCCGACGATGGCGTGGACCTGGCCGGGACCGCCGACGAGGCCCGAGCCCGGCTGGACGTGGCTCGCGAGGCACTCGATCGGGCGTATGGGACCGGCCCGGCGGCTCCCGGCTTGATCGCCCTCCGCCGGACCGTCCGCGATCGGGCGATCCCTCGGGTCCTCTTTGACGAACTCCTGCTCGGCATGGAGATGGACCTCTCGATCCGCCGTTATGCCGACTTCGCCGCCCTGGATCGCTACTGCTACCGGGTGGCCGGCGTGGTCGGGCTGATGATGGCCCACGTCTTCGGGTTCCGCCACGAGCGATGCCTGCCTCGGGCCGAGGCGCTGGGCACCGCCATGCAGCTCACGAACATCCTCAGGGACGTTCGCGAGGATTTCGATCGCGGGCGGATTTACTTGCCTCTGGAGGAGATGGCCCGATTCGGCGTGACCGAACAGACGCTCGCCTCGGGCACGGCCGATCCCCCCTTCCAGGCCCTGATGGGATTCCAGATCGAGCGGGCGAGACGCTATTATGCCGAGGCCGAGGCCGGCATCCCGGACCTCCTCGGCGCCTCCAGCCGATTGACCGTCCGCCTGATGGGCCGGCTCTACGGCGGCATCCTCGACGAGATCGAACGCCTCGATCGCGACGTCTTCCGCACCCGCGCCCACGTCCCCACGTCGCGAAAACTGGCCGTGCTGGCGGCGTGCCAGGCCGAGACGTGGGGCGAGTCGTTCCTCAGGCTGCTCGGGCGCAGTCTGCCGCTCGTCTTCTCCTCCGACCGAGGGCCGTTTCGTGGTCGATCCCGATCGCTTCTTCCAGCTCCCCGGGGCCGGATCTCAGGAATGGTGGTATTTTGATGCGATCTCGGACGACGGCCGGCTGGCCGTGGTGCTCGTCTGGTATGCGGGCCTGCCGTTCGATCCCGAGTATGGCGTCGCGGCGCTGAAGCACCTCAAGGCCCCGTCCCGATGGCCCCGGCCCGATCCGCTCGACCACTGCGCCGTGAGCGTGAGCGTCTATCGCGACGGTAAACCGGCGGCCTATGCCCTGAATGCCTTCCGCGCGGCCGATTTCTCGACCGAGGCCGAGCCGTTCGCCGTGACGGTCGCCGGGAACCGGCTTCGGCGCGACGATCGGGGCTATGCTTTGGAGGTCAGGACCCCGGCCGTCGACGGCCGGACGCCGATCGTCGCGTTTTTCCGGTTCGATCCGACGTCGGGATCGGTCCCGTTCGAGCGGGATCTCGGCCGACCGGGCTCGCCCCATCACTGGATCCTCGCCGCCGCCGATTGCCGGGTCGAAGGTCTCGTCAAGATCGGCGAAACGACCCTGGAATTCCGGGGCCGCGGGTATCACGACCACAACGCGGGGGACGAGGAGATCTCCCGGGCGATCCGCCGATGGGAATGGGGCCGGTTCCATCACGGCCCGCTCGCCGAGGTCTTCTATCTGGCCGAGCCGCACCTGGGCCCATCGCAGTCGCTGTGGATCACCTGTCGGGACGGCCGACCGGAGACGGTCCGCGAAGGGGTCGAGGCGACCGGCGAGGCGCCTTCGCGGAACGTCTTCGGCGTGAAGTCGAGCCATCGTCTGCTCGTCTCGTCGGAAGGAGCGTCGCTCGCGAGGGAAAACGCGCGCTGCGTCGATGACGGGCCGTTCTATCGCCGATGGCTCGCTCGGTTCGAGGTCGGCCGCGAGTCGGGCGAGGGGATCTCGGAGCTGCTGGACACGCGGCACCTGAATCGAGCGATGTTCAACTGGATGATCCCTTACCGACTCAAGAGGCCGAGGTCCGACCGGGATTCGGTGTCGCGTGACCAGCCGAATTCACGAGAGGAAGGGTGAGGGGCAAGGGACGCCCCGTCGGAGGATTCGACGACCACCAGGGAGGGACGTACCATGCTGGTCCTGAGCCGCAAGCGCGAAGATGCCATCCTGATCGGGGCCGACGTGAGGATCACGATCCTCAAGATCGACTGCAACCAGGTCCGACTGGGGATCGAGGCCCCGAGCTCCACCGGGATCGTCCGCGAGGAGCTCCTGTTCGACGTCGAGCACCGAGCCGCCCGATCCGCCTGGCTTGCCTCGGACGTCTGAGAGACCCGGCGCACATTCCCTGCGCACTCATCCGTAGGGTGCATGAGATGCACCATCTTCGCATCACCCGTGAATCGGGGCGAAGATCGTGCATTTCATGCACCCTACGATCGTCAGGCCGAGGGGATGCGGGGCGGCTTCTCGCGGGTGCCCTTCCAGTCGGCCAGGAGCGTCTTGAGCTCCTCGACGGTCACTCCGCCGTGGTCCTCGCCGGAATTCCAGCGGTCCATGATCCCCTTGAGGCGTTCGCGGAGGACGCCCTTGGGCAGGAATCGGCCCTGGAACTTCTTCAGGACCTTCAGCCGGGGGTCGGCCGGGGGCCGGGGCGCGGCCGGAGGAGGCGGCGTCGCCGCGGCGACGGGGGCCGGAGCGGCCTCGGCGGGGGCCGCCTTCTTCTCCTTCTTCGGCTTCGATTCTTTCTGTTCCGTCTTCTTGGCTTCGGCGGCGGACATCGCGGACCTCTCTGTCTGGCCGATCCGATTCCGACGGTCGGCGCAACGCGGCGGGCGAGGACTCGGCGGCCCGGAAAGGATGATCTCCCGGCGCGCAAGGCAATACCTTACTCCATCGACGCCCCGGCGATCAATCCAGGTTGGCTGAAGACGGGGAAATGGTGGGAGTGGGAAATTGGTGTCAGATCTGCGCTGTAGAAATCCCCGGTAATGGAGAGGAATCGAGTTGGTCCGACTTCAGTCGGGCCTACAAAAAGGTCGGCTCATGAGTCCGATTGGTGGTGACGTCGGATTTCCCTCGTTCCCACGCTCGGCGTGGGATGGAGTTGTTGAGCAAGCACCAATCCGGAATCATGAGCCAAAAGGTCTTGTTTTTTAGGCCCGACTGAAGTCGGACCTACTCGTTTCCTCATTCTCAATGGGTTTTTCTGCAAAGCCGATCTGACACAGACCTCCCCCGCCCAGCATTTCCCGATTTCTCCGTCTTCAGCCGGCTCAGGAGACCCCGTCGGCCGGGACCTTCGTCCCGTGGTAGCGGAAGAGCTTGGGCTCGGGGAGGCCGGCGATCGGCGGGGCGGTCGGTTCGGGGAGGTGGAGCGGGCCGGTCGGGCCTTGCGGGTCGCCTTCCCACGCGTGGGATCGAAGGCTCTGGAGCACCCGATGGGCCACGCGGATGGCCCTCAGGGCGTCGTCGCCGGTCACCCGGGGCCGGGTCCCGGTCTTGACGGCCCGGATGAAGTCTTCGAGCTCCAGGGCCAGCGGCTCCCGGCCTTCGTTCTGCGCCCGATCCACCCGCAAGACCTTGCCGAAGAGGTGGTCGCGGACCTCCGCCGGTTTCGACAGGTCCACGCCGGAGACGTCCACCTCGCCTCGTCTCAACCGTTCGGAGGGCCGGATGATCGTGCTGGATTTGGCCGCGAAGTCGATCGCCAGATACCCCTCCGCCGCCCAGATCCGCATTTTTCGGGACGCCGAGACGCTCGCCCGGCTCGCCGTGAGGTCGGCGATCGCGCCATCGGCGAACTTGATCCGGGCGTTGGCGACGTCCTCGTGACGGCCGAAGACCGACACGCCGACGGCCTCCACCGAGGTGACCTCCGACGGGTTCAGGCTCAGGACCAGGTCGATGTCGTGGATCATGAGGTCCAGGACCACGCCGATATCCGTCGAGCGGAAGGTGTAGGTGCCGAGCCTCTCGGCGGAGAGGAACTTGGGGCGGAGCCTCAGCCCCTCGAAGGCCGCCATCGCCGGGTTGAACCGCTCGATGTGGCCGACCTGGAGCAAGGCGCCGCGGGCATGGGCCAGGTCCACCAGCGCCTGGGCGTCCTCCGGCGAGCCGGCCAGGGGCTTCTCCACCATCGTGGGGATGCCGCGGTCGAGGAACGCGGAGGCGACCTCGCGATGGAGGAACGTGGGCACGGCCACGGAGACCGCATCGACCCGGTCGACCAGCTCCCGATAGTCGTCCACGGCCTCGGCGCCGAGGGGCCCGGCGACGGCCCTCGCCTGCTCGATCCGCGAGTCGGCCACCGCGACGAGCTCGACGCCCTCGATCCCCGAGAGCACCCGGGCGTGATGCCGGCCCAGGTGCCCGACGCCGACCACCGCGACTTTCAGACGGCTCATCGCGAGACTCCCCGGCGGTTCATTCTTCGTCCGTGCTCATCGGCCGGCTGCCCCGGCGGAACTTCTCGCGGGCCCGGCCGTGCTTGCCTTCGTGCTGGGCCTGGATGTAGGCGAGGAGGCGATCGACCTCCGGCGCCATGTGCCCGTGCGATTCGAGGATCTCCGTCGCGTGCCGGACGCTCATCTTCGCCCGGTAGATCAGGCGATGGGCCTCGTGGAGCGCGTCGATCCCCTCCGAGGTGATCCCGTTGCGCTTCAGGCCGACGACGTTGATGCACCGGACCTTCGACGGGTTGCCATCGACGAGCATGAACGGGGGCACGTCATGATAGATCCGCGACTGGCCGCCGACGAAGCTGTAGCCGCCGATCGTGACGTAATGGTGGACGGCCACCCCTCCGGAGAGGCTGGCGTGGTCCTCGACGTGGACGTGGCCGCCGAGCATCGTGCCGTTGGCGATCGTCACGCGGTCGCCGACCTTGCAGTCGTGGGCGACGTGCGAGGTGGCCATCAGGAAGTTGTGCGAGCCCAGGCGGGTCACGCCGTCTTCCTTTTCCGTGGCCCGGTGGATCGTCACGCCTTCCCGCAGGATGTTGTGATCGCCGATCTCGACCCGCGTCGGCGTGCCCTGGTACGACACGTCCTGGGGGTCGCCGCCGATCACGACGAACGGGCTGATCGTGTTGCCCTCGCCGATCGAGGTCACGCCGAGCACGCAGACATGAGCGATCAATCGGGTGCCTCGTCCGATGCGGACGTCCGGCCCGATCACGCAATACGGCCCGACCTCCACGTCGTCGGCGAGCTCGGCCCGGGGGTCGATGCTGGCCGTCTCGGCAATGGATGTCGCCATTCGGGGGATCTCCTCATTCCTTGAGGACCGGGAAGGACGCCATCCTTGGCGCCGGGTTGGTTCGGTGGGCGAGACCCACCGTTGTGGAGGGCGGGCGTAACCCGCCGAGCACGCGACATTGAAGGATGGGCGGCCCGGGGGCCGCCGCACGGTCGGCGGGTTTCAACCGCCCTGCACGACGGTGGGCCGCGCCCACCCTAGGTATTCGATTCCACCAGCACGAACCGGATTCGCGCCTCGGCCGCGAGGACCTCGCCGACCTTCGCCGTCCCCTGGATCTCGCAGGTCCGGGACTTCATCCGGATCGCCTCGACGTCCAGGACGAGCTGGTCTCCCGGGACGACCGGGCGGCGGAGCTTCACGTCGTCGATCGAGGCGATCAGGGCGTTGTGACGGCTCGGGTCGATGTGCTGGCCGATCAGGACACCGCCGGCCTGCGCCAGGGCCTCCACGATCAGGACGCCCGGCATGATCGGCCGTCCCGGCCAGTGGCCCTGGAAGAACGGCTCGTTGCACGTGACGTTCTTCAGGGCGCGGACCCGGTCGGGGCCGAGCCCGAGGACGCGATCGACGAGCAGGAACGGATAGCGATGGGGCAGGATCTTCAT
The DNA here is from genome assembly GCA_963737655.1 of uncultured Planctomycetota bacterium. Classification (GTDB taxonomy): domain Bacteria; phylum Planctomycetota; class Planctomycetia; order Isosphaerales; family Isosphaeraceae; genus JAQGHR01. The sequence continues at coordinate 3,408,945 of CAVTTN010000002.1, forward strand.
GATCGCCCCGACGTCGAGAGTGGTCGGCGGGGGGGCCGGCGGCTCGCCGCCCTTCTCGCGAGGCCGGACCGCCTCGGCCAGGAGCCGGCGGACCAGGGCCGCGTTCAGCGAGTGCCCGGAGCGATGGGCCACCACGTGCCCGGCCAGGTCGCACCCGGCCAGGGCCAGGTCGCCCACCATGTCCAGAATCTTGTGGCGGACGCATTCGTCCGGGAACCGCAGAGGGTTGCCGATCGGCCCGTCGGGCCCGAATACGAGCAAGTCGGACTCGGTGATCCGGTTGCCCAGGCCGCTCCGCCGCAGCCCCTCGGCCTCCTCGGCGAGGATGAACGTCCGGCTCGTCGCGAGCTCGTCGCGGAAGCTTTCGGGGGTGACCGGCAGGAAGAAGCTCTGCCGGCCGATCGCGGTATTCGGGCCGTAATCGAGCTGGTAGCCGAGGACCAGGTCCTCGGACCGGCCCGGATGGGCGGTGATCGTCGCCCCGTGGTCGTGGACGGTGATCGGCTCGTCGATGATCAGGCGGGTGCGGAGGCGGTCCTGGGGGATGGTCCCGGCCTCGCCGAGCGCCTCGACGAACGCCCGGCTGGAGCCGTCGCACCCGGGCGTCTCGCCCGAATCGACGTCCACCAGGCAGTTATCCACCCGGAGGCCGGCGAGGGCGGCGAGGACGTGCTCGACCATCTCGATGGTCGCCTCGCCCTTCTGGAGGGCCGTCCGCCGTTGGCGAGGGACGACCTGCTCGATCCTCGCGGGGATCGTCGGGCGGCCGGCCAGGTCGGTCCGGCGGAAGACGACGCCGGAGCCGGGCTCGGCGGGCTGGAACCGGACCGTGACATCGGCTCCGGTGAGGAAGCCGACACCCCGGACGGTCGCCTCTCTCGCGATCGTCCGCTCCGGGCGGGACGCGGTGGCCGTGCTCATTCCTGTTCCGTTGGGTTTGAGCCGCGGATGGGAGAGAAGGGACGGGGCGCCGCCCGCCGGGGGATTCGGGACGGCGCCGTTCGCAAATCAAATTCAGGCGATCACTTGTTCACGCGACCCGAATTGCCGGCCGGGGCCGGGCGGGCGGCGGACTTCGCGGCGGGTCGGGCGGCCGGGGCGTCGGCGGCGGGGTCTTCGACGGCCGGGTTGACCTCGGCCGCCCCGGCCGGGGCCTTCACGACCTGGCCGCCGGCCTTCTGGTATTCCAGGTTCATGTTGTACAGGACGGTCTTGGTGATGTCGGTCTTCGGGTCGGCGTAGAGCACCTGGCGGCCCATCGCGGCGATCACGCCGTCGGGGTCCTGGGTGTTGATCGGCGCGTTGGTGACCTGCAAGACGTGGGTGATCCCCTTGCTGTAGGCGACCCGGGCGATCATCTCCTGGGCTTCCTTCTGGAAGATGGCGATGATCTCGGCCTGCTTGAGCTGGGTCTCGCGCTCGGCGGTCTGCTTCTCGGCCTCGAGCTTCACGCGGAGCTGGGTGAGCTTGGCGTCGCGGTCCTTGAAGTCCTTGGTGCCGGGCTGGTAGTTCTCCATCTCCTTGCCGATCTGCTTGCCCTCGGCGGCGATGCCCTTGAGCTGCCCTTCCTTGGCGAGGACCTCGGTCTTGAGCCCCTCGGTCAGGAACTTGGCTTTCTCGTAGCCCTGGAAGACGGTCATCATGTCGATGGTGCCGATGACCGAGGGGGTCGGCGCCGCGGCGGCGCGGGTCGGGGCGGCCGAGGCGCCGGCCTTGCGGACCTCGCCGTCTCCCTGGCCGTGAGAGGTGCTCACGCCGACCGCCACCACCAGGGACGCCACGCCCAGGGCCCCGACCGCCAGGCCCGCGCGAGTGCTCATCGCCATGTCTCCAGACTCCTTTCCAGACCGGCCGACCCGGGCCTTTGGGGCCGCGAAGGTCGGGCGGCGGACTCCCACGAAGCCCGGCGCGTTTTCTCGACGCGAGGGCGATCCACTCCACCGATCCGTCGGCGAGTCGAGACCCGTCCCAAAGGACGGTTCCCACCGGGCGGACATTCTGCCGACCCGGCCCCAAAGGGTCAAGTCGAACCGGAGATCGCCGTGGGGTGCATGAAATGCACCGTCCCGTAGGGTGCATGAAATGCACCAACCACGCGGCGGCCGTCGGCCGCCTTCCACTTGCTCTGAGAAGGGGATGTGAACAAGGAAGGCGGCCGTGGGCCGCCGCGTGGTTGGTGCATTTCATGCACCCTACAGGACGTTCTTCGCGAACCGCCTCAATTTCTCGGCGAACGCGTCGGCCAGGGCTTCGGGCTCGGGGAAGAGGCCGGCGGGGCCGGGCCTCAGCGCGAAGGCGCAGGCTTCCTGGCCGAGATTGACCCGTAAGAGCCCCAGGGGCACCGCTCGCATCCGTCCCGGGGCTTCCAGGACGACCTTCAAGAGGTCGTCATCCTCGGGAGTGATCGGCTCGGGGGTCGCCACCACCACGGTCAGCCCGAGAGAGAGGCCCGCCCCGCGCTTCACCGGGGGAAATCGGCCGTGCGCGGCCATCGCCACCCTCCGGACCAGCTCGCGATAGCCTCCGCCCGCAATCGTCACGTCCACCGGCTGCCGGACCACCGCGACGATCCCCAGGGCCCGCCCCACGATCGGCAGGACGCCCACCTTCACCGGCCTCCGGTAGTATTTCAGGACGTCCAGAGGAGGCGACCGGAACTCCTCGCCGTCCTCTTCCGAGGCGCCGAGCGGCCCCATCACCGAATCGATCAGCTCCAGGAGGTCCGAATCGATCATGGACGCCTCGGACGAACAGGGGACCCATGAAATCCGAACGACTCGGGCGGCCCCTGGCGGCCCTGGATCGGCCTTCGTAGGATAATCGCCGGACGGACCGCTCGGCCATGACCCTCGACCCTCGAATCGTCCCCGGATGAGCAGAGAGGCCCTCGCCTTGCCCGAACCCGCCAAGCCCGCCTCCGAATCCCGCGTCTCGCTGGCGATCATCACCGATCCCGGCCAGGCCAACGCGTTCGGGACGATCCACGGAGGCGTGGTCCTCCGCCTGGCCGACGAATGCGGGGCCACGGCCGCCCTGCGCCACTCGGGAGGACGGGTCATCACCACCGCCGCGATTGATTCGTTCACGTTCCTCGGACCCGTCCACGTCGGCGACCGCCTGGAATTGACCGCCGAGGTCACCCACGTCGGGCGAACTTCTCTGGAGGCGAAAATCGAGGTCTTCGCCGAGACGATGGCCCATCCGGCGAGGCGAAAAGTCGGGATGGGGTACGGCCTTTACGTGGCCCTGGACGACCAGGGCAAGCCCTGCCCAGTCCCGCCCTTGCTCTCCTCGACCGACGCCGACCGCCTCCGCGACGCCGAGGCCGAAGCCAGGCAGGCCGTCCGCCTGGCCCACCGCGCCCGGGCCCGCCAGGGCTGATTCCCCTCCTTTCGAGTCGAGGCCATTCCCATGACGCGTCCCATCGTCGCCGGATTGATCGCATGTTGCGCCGCGATCGCCGCGGGCCCGGCCCCCGCCCTGAAGGTCGTGGTCCGCAACCCGGGGCCCGCCCTCGGTGAGACCCCGGTCCTCGCCGCCCTGGGTCGCGAGGTCGAACCCGGGATCTACGGCCTGACCGCCAAGGACGGCTCGCATACGCGGGCGGAAGTCTTCGTGGACGGAAAGACCCTCCACCTTTCCGCCGTATTCGCCGCCCTGCCGCCCGGCGAGAGCGAATACGACGCGGCGGGGCCCATCCGAATCAAGGGGTTCCCGTCGGTCCAGCTCGAGCGAAAGGGCGTGAGTGTAGACGTGAACCTGCACCGGGAGCCGTTCACGACCCTCGTCCAGGACCAGGGCGCCAAGCCGTTCCTGTTCCCCATGATCGGCCCGACCGGCAAGCCCATCACTCGCGCGTTCCCGATGAAAGACGTCCCCGGGGAGGACCGCGACCACCCCCACCAGAGGTCGTTCTGGTTCACCCACGGTAAGGTCAACGGCGTGGACTTCTGGACCGAGCAGGGCCCTCACGGGACCATCGTCCCCACCGGCGAGCCTTACTTGCGGTCGGGCTTCACCATGGGCTTCGTCCGAACCCGCGACGACTGGAAGGGGCCGACCGGGGCGAAGATCCTCGAGGATCAGAGGACGATCCGGGTCTTTGCGACGAAGGCCACGCGCGTCCTCGACTGCGAGTTCACCCTGACGGCCAGCGAGGGCCCGGTCGAGTTCGGCGAGACGAAGGAGGGGATGTTCGGGCTGCGGGTGGCCTCGTCGATGGACGCCAACCGCAAGCCCGGTGGCAAGATCACCAACGCCGAGGGGATCACGGATAAGGACACCTGGGGCAAGCGGTCCGCCTGGGTCGATTACGTCGGGCCGGTCGAGGGGGAGACGGTCGGGATCACGATCCTTGATCACCCGGAAAACCTCCGCCACCCGACGGCCTGGCACGTCCGCGATTACGGGCTTTTCGCCGCCAACCCGTTCGGAAACAAGGATTTCGGGCTCGAAGGCCCCGGCGAATTCACCCTCCCCGCCGGCCAATCGCTGACGTTCCGCTACCGGGTGATCCTCCACAGGGGGGACACCGCCTCCGCGAAGCCCGACGAGGCGTTCCGGCTCTATGCCGATCCGCCGAAGGTGGAGGTCCGCTGATCGGCCAGCCCGAGGGGCCGCCCGGGGCTAACCACCCCATCCAGAGGCACGTCATGGGGCTCGGCGGGCAGCTCGTCCACCCATTGCTCATCGAACGCCAGGGCGATCCTCAAGACGTCGTGCCTCAATCGGGGCAAGAGCCGGTCATAATGCCCGGCCCCTCGGCCAATCCGGTTCCGGTGGACGTCATAGGCCACCCCGGGGACCAGGACCCAGTCGATCGAATCGACCGGAATGCTTGCTCGTGAGGACGCTGGTTCGGGGATTCCCAGGGTCCCGGGCCGGAGGTCGCGGTCGGGGTCGTCGATCCGATGGAGTCGAAGCGAATTCGAGCCGCGATCGACCGTCGGGCAGGCCACGATTTTCCCCGCCTCCCGGGCGATCTTCAGCATCGGCCTCGTGTCGAACTCCTCGGGGAACGCCGAGGCGTACAGGAGCACGGTCCGGGCCGTCTCGAATCCGGGAAGGCCGGGAAACGCCGCGACGAGGGCCAATTCCTGCCGGGTCCGCTCCTCGCTCGCCATCGCGAGGATTCGGGCGATCACGGCCCGGCGAATCCGGCGCTTTTCCTGGCGGAGATCCATCGCGACCGGTTCCCGGAAGTGCTTTCGGCCCGCCCTCGCCCGGTCAGGGGTGGGAGCGGGCCGAAAACAGAGACCTCCACCGCAATGCCGTCCGGGGCGAATTTGGGAACCCGCAGTTCAAGTGGGTACCTAAGGCCGTCTGGCTAGGCCGAGCGGCCGAGATTCGGTCCCCTACGGGTTATACGTTGGTTCGCCAAAATGATCACCCTTGCGCGAGCATGGCAGAGGCCGCCCGACCGAGGCCGGACGTCGATTAAGATAGCCCCAATCGCCCTTCAAATCAAGCGAAACCGCCCGATTCCGGGACGATCGGCGACTCGCTGCCCTCGCGGAGCAGCCGGATCTGGTCGCGGAGCCTCGCGGCCTCCTCGAAGTCCTCGCGGGCCACGGCCAGGTCGAGCTGCTGCTCCAGGCGCTCGACCGGCCCCATCGGCCGCTCGCGCTCGACCTGCCGCTTCCAGTTCAGGAGGAACGTGAGCTCCTGGCAGTCCCCCTCGCTCTCCTCCTGCTCATAATCGCGGAGGAAGGCGCGGATGCCGGCGACCCCCTCATCGATCCGCTCCAACGCCTTGCGATGCTCGCCCCGCTCCAGGCTTTCCAGGGCCCGGGCCCGGGCGTTCATCATCGTGACGTAGGGCCGATACTGGTCGAACTGGATGCGGTCGCGAGGCCGGGCGGCATGCCTCACCACGAACGCGAACAGCCGGAGGTTCCGCGACGTGTCGCGTGCCACCAGGTCATAGCGTTCGAGGTGGAACAGGGCGATGTAGCGGTGGTAAAACTGGACCCCCTCGCGCATCAGGGCCGAGAGGGCGTCGGAGTCGAGGGTGAAGTCGTCCCCCTCGGAGGCCATCTTGCGGCTCTGGGCTTCCAGGGAGTCCAGCAGGCTGTCGGCGCCGTCGGGCCTCTGGCCGTCGGGCCGGCCGGACATCTCCATCTGGAGGACCCCGAGATCGATCCTCATCTGGAGCTTCTCCCGGCCGTCATCCCCCGGGATGATCCGCACCTGGATCTCCTCGGGGTCATGGTCCCAGCCGGCGAGGATCGGTCCGATGTCCTTGCTCAAGCGTGAATCTCCACGAGAGGCGCGTCGTTCGCACCTCCCATGATAGGCTCGCGAGAACGTGACGGCAACGTGAAGGCCGCCTCGCTCGATCGTGAAACCGGCGTCATCCGCCGAGATCCGGCAGCTCGACCGTCAGGAGGTGCTCGATCGAATACGGGCAACTCGCCGGGAAGGCGGCCTGGTCGAGCCCGGTCTCCGAGGCCGCGAGCTCGACGGCCCTCGCATACGCCTCCGCCAGGACCGCTTCGGCGTGGGCCCGGAGCACCCCGCTCCCGGCGAGGTCGGCGAGCTCCTGGCGCTGGAGGAGGATCGTGGTCCGCCAACTTCGCGACCGCTTATCTTCCTGAGATTCCCACTTGAGCAAGTGGGCAAGCAGAATGACCAGGCGGCTCGTGACTTCTCGGCGGTCGCGACGGGCCATGTCCGTGAGGTACTTGCCCAGGTGGTCCAGGTCCAGGGCCCCGACCTCCTGGCGACGGACCAGGTCGGCCATCGCCTCCAGCCAGGCCGTCTCGTCCTCCAGGAAAAGGGCGGCCAGGGATTCCGCTGTCTCGACCGCCATCCACGCCTCCTCGCTCCTCGCGGACTCGGTTCGCAACCTATTCATACCAAGAGGCGGGAATCCCGGGAATTCGTGGGCTGGGCTTCGCGTCGGGGATCTCGATCTCCCACAGCGCCCGCTCGATCCGCTCGGCCTGGGGGATGGTGTCGTACCCGGCGAGGTAAAGCCAGGTCCGCCGACCGCCCCGGGTCCGGATCGTGAGGTCGGCATAGTTGGCATCCGGAGCAAGAGGCCGGTCCGGGTCCACGGAGAGGATGCCGCTCCGTTCGATCGTGCCGACCAATTCGTCGAGTTGCTCGGGCTTGAGGATGCCCTCGACGTAATCCTTCCCGGGATTCTCGGGCGAAAGCACTCGAACGATCCGACCGTCCTGCCAGACGGCGACCCGGACATTGGACCGGGGCTTCCCGCCGAAGTGAGCGTAGCCACGAAATTGAGTGAGGAAAAGAAAAGGTCGGTCCGGCCCCTGCTCTTCGAAAATGAGAGGGTCGCCCGCCGGTTCGTCCCTCGGCGAAAAACCGAGGCTGCTCCTCCATGCCACATAGAGAAGGATGACTACGACGCCGATCATCGCGTACGCTTTCTTCTCCGACATGGCGGCCTCCCGGGCTGTCCAGGAATGACTCGACCCTCCGCCGAGACGGTGTATAAAACCGCCGCGAGGGAGGGTCGAGTTGGACTCACGGTCGCCGGAGCGATCTCAGAGCTCGTTGCCGTCGTGGATCATCGGCTCCAGCTCTTTCGTGTTCCGCTCGACGGCCAGGACGATCGTCCGTTCCTCGACGCCGTCGGGGCTGGCGGCGACGGCCGGGATGATCTGGCGGGAGTCGGGCAGGCTGAACCGGACCGTGAACGTGCCGTCGGGCCGGAGCTGCACGGGCTCTCCCTGGAGAGAGACCTTGGCGTTCGGCTCGGTCGCCCCGTAGACGATCAGCTCGGCGTCGATCTCGAAGTGGAACCCCCGGCCCAGGAGGGGCAGGGCGCCGGTGCCGAGGCTCTGCATGGAGAGGCTGTGCATCGGGCGGCGGAGGACCTCCTCAAAAATCTCCTTGAGGTCGGTCGAGCCGTTGCCGCCGGACTGGTGGTAGATCTTCTGGTAGTGGTCCTGGACGCTGGACCAGTTCTGGTCGAGGACGTCCGAGGCGCCGGCCCGGGGGGTGCTCACGACATTGGATCGGGCCAGGACGTAGAACTTGCCTCGGCGGGAGAGGTAGCCGACATCGACGCGGAACGATCTCGGGGGGTTGACGACGTCGATATACCAGTTGTTGACGCCGCCGTGGATCTCGATGTCGCGGATGTGGCGCTCGCTGGCGGAGGTGGTGTCCTCGCTGGAGACGTCCATCAGCCGCAGGATGGGCTTGGCGGCGTGCCAGTCCTGGCCGAGGGCGGCCTGGGCGCGGCCGAGGGTGGCGCGGCTGAGTTCCCAGTAGACGTGGAGCCAGTAGGGGTCGCGGACCATGCAGATGATCCGGTCCTTGGTGCAGGCGTGGTCGAGCGACTGGGAGGCCCTGGGCAGGGGGGCCAGGGCCCGGGGCGGCGGGCTCACCGCCGGGCGGGCCTTGCGGTCCGCCTGGGCCTCGGCCGCCTTGCTCACGGCCTTCTCGGGCTCGGCGTCCCGGGCCTTGCTCTTATCCTTCTTCGCGCCCGGGGGCGGCGGCGTCAGGGCGCGGATGAGTTGATCTTTCCTCATGGCGTGCCAGCCGACGATACCCTGGTCCTTGGCCATCCGCGCCAGAACCTTCTTATTGCAGTCCTTGAGCGTTTCGACGGTCATGCGGGGCCACTCCGTCTCGGCCCGCCAGGCGGCGCGGGCCGGTCGTGCAAGGAACGCGAAGTTCATCCGTGAGTGGGCCGATCCGAAAGACTCCGTGCCTGACGGACTGCATCGACAATCAGAGCGGAGACCGCGCGTCGGCGACGGTCGCGAGGGGGCTTTCCGGGCGCAGCCCGGGCGTCGCGGACGGGTCTCGGACGGGGAAACGTCGAGGGCGGCCGTCCCCCCTTCACCTCATGAAGAGAGGGCGCCGCCCCTGCAGACCCCGTCGCCTGTCCGTCGCCATCCGGCCATCGCCATGTCCCGTCCCCACGCGGTTCGTCCGGGAGACGCAATCACCAGCGTCTTGAGATTTACCAAACCCCGGGGCCCCTGTCAACCCTCAATCCGCCTTCGGTGTCCGGCTTCGGACAGAATCCCGCCTTCGTGGCGCCTCGGGGCCGGCGGGAGGGCGGGCCGCGGCCGACTTCGTGAAAAATTTCCCGAGCCGGTGGGTGGGGAGTTGACAAGCCGCTCCGGCGCCCGTTACAACCTGTTCCTCTCGCGGGGGTGTGCGACGCCCCGCGGCTCCTCGACCAACGGCCCCAACCCCTCGGACGAAGCGATCCGCACCGTGGACCGACCCCCTCCCGGCGACGACCTGTCGCAGGGGATGTACTGGGCCTCCCGGATCACCACCATCGCCCTGGAGTTCGCCCTGCCGGCGCTCCTGGGGCTGGCGGTCGATCGGTTCGTCTGGAGGTTCTCCCCGGCCGGAGTCCTGCTCGGGGCGGTCCTGGGGTTCGCCGTCGGGATGATGCACCTGCTGAAGATCGCCCAGGAAAGCCAGGGCCCGGGCCGAGGCCCCCGCCCCCCGAAATCCAGCCCCCCCGGACCGACCGATCATGGCCGAGCACGATAACAACCCCCTCAGCCACGTCGTCGATCACTCGACCCTGGAGATCCCATTCACCGGAGGGGAGATCGACCTGCCGTTCGGGATCACCCGGTTCATGGTCATGGAGGTGGTCGCGGCGGTCCTGGTGATCCTCGTGGTCGTCCCCCTGGCCCGCCACGTGGCGAAGCACCGCGTGACCCGCGGCAAGTTCTGGAACATGTTCGAGGCCATCCTCCTGTTCATCCGCGACGGCATCGCCCGACCCGCGATCGACGGCAAGGACCACGGCGAGCATGGCCACGACGAACACGGCCACGGCCACGACGATCATGGCCACGGCCACGCCCCGAAGGGGGACGAAGGCGGGATGTTCGGCTTTGGCCCCGGCACCAGCCCCCCGCCGAAGGTGACCCACGGCCGGCTGTCCGACCGCTTCATGCCGTTCCTCTGGACGCTGTTCTTCTTCATCCTGTTCTGCAACCTCCTGGGGATGATCCCGGGCGGGGCCTCGGCCACCGGCAACATCGCCGTGACGGGCGTCCTGGCGTTCCTCACGCTCGCGGCGGTGATCACCGCGGGCGTCCAGGCGATGGGATTCGCCGGGTTCTGGCTGGGGATCGTCCCGAAAATGGACGTCCCGATCTGGCTCAAGCCCATGCTCTGGGGCATGATGTTCGTCATCGAGATTGCCGGCCTGTTCATCCGTCACATCGTGCTGTCGGTCCGGTTGTTCGCGAACATGCTGGCCGGTCACATCGTTTTGGCGGTGATCCTCGGGTTCATCGTCCAGGCGAGCGGGGCGATCACCCTGCTCGTCACCCCGGCGAGCATCATCGGCAGCGTGGCGATCAGCTTGCTGGAGCTGTTCGTGGCATTCTTGCAGGCGTACATTTTCACGTTCCTGGCGGCGCTGTTCATCGGCTCGGCGGCCCACCCGCACTGAGCCGAGGTCCGTTCGAGACTGCCGGCGGCCGGGCGATGGGCCCGGCCGGGGCCACCCTCTCCCCTGGGCGAGACGCAGTTCGTCCCGCCACCCCCCAAGCCCCCGATAGCGATCGAGGGCGAGTTCAGGAGTCGATCGTCCGATGAAATTCGTCAAGAGTGCCGCCCTCCTGCTCGGGCTGATCTTCGCCGTCGCCGCCCCGGCGGTCGCCGCCCCGTTCGAGCCCGCGAACGCCGCCGACCAGGCCCGCGTCGATTACGCCAAGTCGGTCAAGTACCCGTTCTCCGACACCCGGGGGATCGCCGCCGGGCTGGTCATCATCGGCGCGGCGATGGGCATCGGCATGCTGGCCAAGGCGGCCGTCGAGAGCATGGCCCGCCAGCCCGAGGTCGCCGGGCAGATCAACACCTCGATGATCATCGCCGCGGCCCTGATCGAGGGCGTCACGTTCTTCGCCCTGATCATCATCATCCTCCAGGGCGCGTTTTGACCTCGGCCCTCGACTTCTGCTCCCGTCGGGTCCGCTCTCGCGGACCTCTTCGATTCGAAGAGGATCGAAGAGGTCCGCGAGAGCGGACCCTCCGGGAGACTTCCCCTCCCTGCCCGACTCGAAGGATCAGACCCATGATCCGGACCCTCCAGACGGCGGTCGGCCTCCTGGCCCTGGCCTTCGCCGTCCTGTCCGCGAACACGACCCCCGCCGCCGAGCCCCAGGCCCAGCCCGGGCCCGGTGCGCCCAAGGCCAAGGCCGTCTCCCCGGCCGAGACGCCCCAGGAGCTCCTGGCCGACGCCGGAGAGGCCGCCGCCGAGGAGGCCCACGGCCGGGAGGCCCACGATTCCCGGGGCCACGCCGAGCCGAACATCCTGGAATTCAAGCCCTCGTTGATGGTCTCGACCCTGATCGTCTTCACCCTCCTCCTCCTGATCCTCTGGCGGTTCGCCTGGGGTCCGCTGTCGGTGGCCCTGGCCGAGCGCGAGAGGCAGCAGGAAGAGACGATCCGCCAGGCCGAGCTTGCCCGGTCCGAGAGCGAACGGCTGCTGGCCGAGCACAGGAAGCAGATGGACGAGACGGCCGAGCAGGTCCGCAAGCTCCTGGAAGAGGCCCGCCGCCAGTCCGACGCCAATGCCCAGACCATCCTCCAGAAAGCCCAGGCCGAGGCCGAGGCCACCCGCGAACGGGCCGACCGCGAGATCGGATCCGCCCGCGACCAGGCCCTCGCCGAGATCTGGCAGAAGGCCGCCGACCTGGCGGTTTCCGTCGCCGGCAAGGTGCTCTCCCGAGAGCTTTCGCACGACGATCAGAGGCGGCTGGTCGAGGTCGCCACCCACGAATTGCCCGCCTCTCCGGCCGGGACCAACGGTCACGGGGGCCACATCGGATGAGCGCCTCCGCTTCGCCGGATGTCTCCGGGACGGTGTTCGATGACGAGGTCGCGCAGGTCGCGCGGTCCTATGCCGAAGCCCTGCTGAACGCCGCCTCGAAGGGCGGCGAGGCCGAGGCGGTCCTCGGCGAGCTCGAGGAGATCGAGGACGACCTGATCCGGGACCAGCCCCGGATCGCCGAGCTCTTCGCCTCGCCCTCGATCCCCGCTCATGAAAAAGAGCGAGTGCTCTCCGAAGCGTTCGAGGGCCGGGCCTTGCCGACGGTCGTCCGGTTCCTGAAGGTCCTGAACCACCACGGCCGGCTCGGCCTGATCGCGCCGATCGCCCGGGAGGCCCGGGCCCTGTGGGACCGCAAGCAGAACCGCCGGCCGGTGACCGTGACCTCGGCGAGCCCCCTGGACGACGGCCAGAAGGCCGCTCTTCAAGACAAGCTGGCGAAGCTCGTCGCCGGCACACCGGTCGTGTCGTTCCGGGTCGATCCCGACCTGATCGGCGGCCTGGTCGTCCAGGTCGGCGACATCGTGTACGACGCCTCCGTCAAGACCAAACTCGACCGGATGAGGACGCTCCTGGCCCAGGGCCGGGGGCGAGACTCGTCCATGATCCAGTAATCGACGCGGCCCTCCCCTCCGAGGACGATCATGAAATTCCGAGCCGATGAGATCACGTCCGTCCTCCAGCGAGAGATCGAGCAGTTCCAGTCCGAAGTCACGAAGTCGGAGGTCGGCCGGGTCCTGGAGGTCGGCGACGGGATCGCGAGGGTCCACGGCCTCTCCGGCGTGATGAGCGGCGAGATGGTCCGGTTCGAGAACGGCGTCCGGGGCCTGGCCTTCAACCTCGAAGAGTCGTCGGTCGGCGTGATCATCCTCGGCGAGTTCACCGAGCTCCACGAGGGGGAGACCGTCACCGCCACCGGCGAGCTGCTCCGCGTCCCGGTGGGCGAGGCGATGGTCGGGCGGGTGGTGAACCCCCTGGGCGAGCCGATCGACAACAAGGGCCCGATCGTCACCACGCACTCCCGCCTGGTCGAATCGCCCGCGCCGGGATCGCCGACCGTCAGCCCGTCGACGAGCCGATGCAGACCGGCGTGAAGGCCATCGACTCCATGACCCCGATCGGCCGAGGCCAGCGAGAGCTGATCATCGGCGACCGCAAGACGGGCAAGACGGCCATCGCGATCGACGCCATCCTGAACCAGAAGGGCCAGGGGGTCATCTGCGTCTACGTGGCGATCGCCCAGAAGGAATCGACCACGGCCGCGCTGGTGGACGTCCTCCGCCGCAACGGCGCGATGGATTACACCATCGTCGTGGCCGCCGGGGCCAGCGACCCGGCCCCGTTGCAGTACCTGGCCCCGTACGCCGGGACGGCGATGGCCGAGTACTTCATGTACGAGAAGGGCGGCGCGACGCTCTGCGTCTACGACGACCTTTCCAAGCAGGCCGTCGCCTATCGCGAGCTGTCCCTCCTCCTCCGGCGTCCCCCGGGCCGCGAGGCGTACCCCGGCGACGTGTTCTACGCCCACTCGCGGCTCCTGGAACGTTCGGCGAAGCTCGCCAACCGCTACGTGATCGTCCCCGAGGGCGCGCCGACCGACGACCCGAACAACCCGGTGGACGCCCATTGGGGCGTCAACGGCAAGAGCTACCTGGGCGTCCCCGGCGAGGAAGAGGCCAAGCACGACCTGAAGGCGAATTACCCGACCGGCCACAAGATCGTCAAGACGGCGAAGTCCGGCGGATCGCTCACGGCCTTGCCGATCATCGAGACCCTCGAAGGCGAGGTCTCGGCCTACATCCCGACCAACGTGATCTCGATCACCGACGGGCAGATCTACCTCCAGCCCGACCTGTTCTTCGCCGGGGTCCGGCCGGCGGTGGACGTGGGGATCAGCGTGTCTCGCGTGGGCGGCAAGGCCCAGACGCCCGCCATGAAGAAGGTGGCCGGCGGCCTCCGCCTGGACCTCGCCGCGTTCCGCGAGCTGGAGGCGTTCGCCCAGCTCGGCACCGAGCTCGACAAGGCGACTCAGGGCCAGCTCGACCGGGGATACCGGATGATCGAGATCCTCAAGCAGCCGCAATATCACCCGCTGAACTTCGCCGACCAGGTCATGAGCCTGTACTCCGGGACCGAGGGGTTCCTGGACGACGTGCCGGTCAAGGAGGTCCGCCGGTTCGAGACCGAGTTCCTCCGGTTCATGAGCGTGGAGAAATCGGCCGTTCGCGACCAGCTCCTCCGCGAGAAGAAGCTGTCGGACGCCGTGCTGACCGGCCTCCGGGCCGCCCTCGAAGAGTTCAAGACGCGGTTCCGCTCGGCCTCCAAGGTTGAAACGCCCGCGCTGGCCGGGGCCGGGGCCTAGTCTCCCGCCGAGACCGATGCCCCCCCTCGGCCCGATCCCGGACCCGACCCCCTGACGCGATCGCAATCGAGAGACCCCGATGGCCAAGGCCCGCGCGATCATCAAGCGCCGCAAGTCGGTGCAGAATATCCGCAAAATCACCCGGACGATGGAGCTGATCGCCACCGCCCGGTTCAAGAAGGCGATGGACCGCGCCACCGAGGCCGAGGCCTACACGCGGAAGATCGCCGAGATCGTCGCCGACCTGGCCGAGACGGGCGCCGAGGTCTCCCATCCCCTGCTGAAGGCCCACGACCCGGTCAAGAACGGCCGGTTGCTGATCCTCAGCAGCAATCGCGGGCTGGCCGGCGGCTACAACGGCAACGTCCTCCGCGCCGCCACCCGCCGGTATCACGAGGAGACGGCCGAGGGGGTCCACGTCTCGCTGGACATCGCCGGCAAGCGCGGGATCGCGTTCGCCAAGTTCCGCGGGCTGAAGCCCGAATCGACGTTCACCCACTTCGAGGATCGGCCCCAGTTCGCCGAGGTCGAGGCCCTGGCCGATCGCTACATTGCCCTGTACGTCTCGGGCCAGATCGACCGCCTGGAAGTGGCGTATACCCGCTTCCTCTCGACGGCCCGGCAGGAAGCGACCGTGCAGACGCTCCTGCCGATGTCCGCGACGGCCGTCGGCGACCTCGGTCCGAAGCGCCCGGACCCCAAATCCGCCGGCAAGGACGGCCGCAAGGCCCAGCGGGTCCCCTACGAGTTCCTTCCCGACGCCGCGAGCATCCTGGAGGAGATCGTCCCGGTCTCCTTCAAGGTCCGCCTCTTCAAGTGCTTCCTCGACGCCGCCGTCTCCGAGCAGATCGCCCGGATGGCCGCGATGAGGGCGCGACCGAGAACGCCGACGAGATGATCAAGTCCTACACCATGCTGTACAACCGCGCCAGACAGGCCCAGATCACCCGGGAGCTCGCCGAGATCATCGGCGGCGCCGCGGCCCTGGAATGATCGCCCCGGTCGATCCCCAGATCACCCACGAATTCTTTCGCAATATTTCTCATCAATCTGCGACCATCTGCGACATCGGCGGATGAGTCTCCCGGGAGGACCGAGATGGCCACCGCGACCGCGACCGGCAAGATCGTCCAGGTGATCGGCTCGACGTTCGACGCCGAATACGACGAGGGACACCTGCCCGAGATCTATAACGCCTTGACCGTGGATGCCGAGGAGAAGGGCGTCTCCATCCACCTCACGGGCGAGGTCCAGCAGCACCTGGGCGGCAACCGAGTCCGCTGCGTCGCCCTGGGATCGACCGATGGATTGGTCCGGGGGATGGACGTGATCGACACCGGAGGCCCGGTCAGCGTCCCCGTCGGCAAGGAGACGCTCGGCCGCGTCTTCAACCTCCTCGGCCAGCCGATCGACGGCCGAGGCCCCGTCCACGCCGCCGAGCACTGGCCGATCCACCGCAAGCCCCCCGCGTTCGACCAGCTCTCGCCCAAGACCGAGGTCCTGGAGACCGGCATCAAGGTCGTCGACCTGCTGACCCCGTTCGTCCGGGGCGGCAAGATCGGCCTCTTCGGCGGCGCCGGCCTGGGCAAGACGGTCATCTTGCAGGAGCTGATCGCCCGGATCGCCCGCGTCCACTCCGGCTTCTCCGTGTTCGCCGGGGTCGGCGAGCGGACCCGCGAGGGGAACGACCTCTGGCTCGAAATGCAGGAGACCAAGATCGGCTCGACCGGCAAATCGGTCATCGACTCCACCGTGATGTTCTTCGGCCAGATGAACGAGCCGCCGGGCGCCCGGTTGCGCGTGGCCCTCTCGGCCTTGACCAATGCCGAGTGGTTCCGCGACTCGACCGGGGCCGACACGCTCCTGTTCATCGACAACATCTTCCGGTTCAGCCAGGCGGGTTCGGAGGTCTCGGCCCTCCTCGGCCGGATGCCCTCGAACGTCGGCTACCAGCCCACCCTGGCCACGGAGATGGGCGCGCTTCCAGGAGCGGATCACCTCGACGAATAAGGGCGCCGTCACGTCGGTCCAGGCCGTCTACGTCCCGGCCGACGACCTCACGGACCCCGCGCCGGCGACCACGTTCGGCTTCCTCGACGCCTTCATCTCGCTCTCCCGGTCGATCTCCGAGAAGGGGATCTACCCGGCGGTGGACCCGCTCGGCTCCTCCTCGCGAATCCTGGATGCCACCTACGTCGGCCAGGAGCATTACGACGTCGCCCGGCGGGTCCAGACGATCCTCCAGAGGTACAAGGAGCTCCGCGACATCATCGCCATCCTCGGCATCGACGAGCTCTCCGAGGACGACAAGGTCCTGGTCGAACGGGCCCGCCGGATCGAGGTCTTCCTGTCCCAGCCGTTCTTCGTCGCCGAGGTCTTCACCGGCAAGGAAGGGCAGTACACCTCCCTGCCCGAGACCATCCGCTCGTTCCGCGAGATCTGCGACGGCAAGTGGGACCACCTGCCCGTCAGCGCCTTCCGCTACGTCGGCGTGATCGAGCAGGCCGAGGAACAGGCCAAGAAGATGGCCCGGTAATTCCCGGACATCAACCGCCAGTCCGCCGGGGATTCGTAGGGCAGGCCTCGGCCTGCCGTCCCCACCGATCGGCAGGCCGAGGCCTGCCCTACGAGGTTGGTGCTGAGTCTTCTTGCGGAGAAAGGCCCCCATGGCCAGCGTGGACAAGAAGGGCGGAGACCGGCTGAACTGCGTGGTCGTCACGCCCGAGAGGACCCTCCTCGATGACGCCGTGGACTTCGTGGCCCTGCCCCTGTTCGACGGCGAGCTCGGCGTCTTGCCCGGCCGTTCGCCCCTGATCGGCCGGCTCGGCTTCGGCGAGTTGAGGACCGAGGCCGGCGGGACGACTCGTCGCTTCTTCCTCGACGGCGGGTTCGCCCAGGTCCGGGACAACGTCGTCACGATCCTCACCAACCGCGCCCTGCCGGCCGAGCAGATCGACCCGCAAGCCGCCGCCGCCGACCTCGAACGGGCCCGCTCGAAGAAGGCCTCCACCGAGGCCGAGCAGGACGAGAAGACCCGGGCCGTCGACCGCGCCCGGGCCCGCCTCCGGCTCGCCTCCATGCGAGGCTGAGCGACAATCGTCGTTGCGTCGTCCGCACGATCCGAGGCCCGATCCCGGCCAGAATCCCCGGAATAGGCCCGTCCGACCTCCGTAAATGGAGCGTGGAAGGGACGGGAATCAGCCGAGGCGGATCGGGCCCGCCGCTCGGCCTCGGGCCCTCGCGGACCCGATCGCGGATGCGATCCGGCGAGGGTCGGACCGGGCGACGTCCGTCGTCCCGGAATCGGAGGGCCCCGAGAGGGAGCGTCCGCCATGAGCCTGAATCTCGGCGTCATCGAGCAGCATCGGGACGTCAACCAGTCCACCTCCGACGACATCGTCGTGGACTGGATCGACCAGCATTGCAACGTCACCCTGGAAAGCACCGCCGGCCAGGTTACCATCAATCAGAAGATCGACCAGCACTGCTCCGTCTTCATCAAGGCCAAGACGGGGATCTCGATCGGCCAGAAGATCGACCAGCACTGCGGAGTGACCCTCTGGACCGACGGCCCCGTGAGCATCGGCCAGAAGATCGACCAGCACAGCAACGTCGACGTCGAGGCCGGCGGGCCGATCGACATCGGCCAGAAGATCGACGGCAACAGCTCGGCCAAGCTGGTCTCGGACGTGAGCATCTTCGTCGGCCAGAAGATCGACGGCAACTCCGACGTCCGCTACAGCGCGCCGAGCGTCTTCTGGGGCGAGGAAGGGATTCAGAACGGGTCCACGGTCCTCGGCATTTCCGCCGTCCGGGACCGATAGGCCCACGGTCCGCCCGCAACCGGTTCGCCAATCGCGGCCAGAGGCCCGGAAGAGGGGGCACGCCGAGGGCTGCCCCCTCCCCGCCGTCCCGCGATGCCGGCGGGCGTCGGCCGGCTCGGAGCACGCACATCGATCCAAAATGGATCGCGTGTGTTAATGTTCAATATTGCCAGGGCTTGTACAGAGGCAAGCCGCGGCGGGTCGCCCAGTTCGGGTCGCGGCCCGAGCGGAGCGCACCCCGATAGCGACTAAACGCGTCGTTCCGGGTCGAGACCACCGCGCGACGCCCCGCGAACGTCCTCGGCACGACCCGATACGTCGGAGACGGCGTCACGTACCGGTAGCCCGTCTGCGGGACGGTCCGGTAATACCCCGGCGCCTGGGCCGCCGCCGATCCGCCTCCGAAGAGGAGGACCAACAACGCGCCGAAGGCCGCCAACACGAGAACCCGGATTCGAACCATCAGCCACCCCCCCGGCGGCCTGGCCCTTCCCCGCCAGGAAGATTTCGCGGCAAATGGCGTGCCCTCAGCGGATCGCCCTCGGATTGCACGACGATTCCTCGTAGGGCAGGCCTTGGCCTGCCGTCTTCGTGGATCGGCAGGCCAAGGCCTGCCCTCCTTGTGCGCGGTCCGGGAGTGATCCGCTGTAGGGGCTTCCTGGCGGGAAGGCTCTGGTTTGGCACGGGTTCCGACTTTCGAATCCGTGCCACCGGGGACGCTTCCGCAGAACGTTCTTCCGAGAAGAAGGAGGCGGCCCTGCTCTCCGGAAAACCCCGGCGAGGCTCGGGAATCGAGTAGGTCCGACTTCAGTCGGGTACGTGTTTGGCGTGTGAGAAGGCGGTTTTAGTAGGGTCCGCTCTTGCGGACCTCTTCGATTTCCCTTCGTCGCGAAGAGGTCCGCAAGAGCGGACCCTACAAGAACCGCGATCCGAGGAGCTCAACACGAACTCAGTCGGGCCGACAAAACAAGACAGTTTTGTCGGCCCGACTGAAGTCGGACCGACTCGATTCCTTTCCATCACCGGGGTCTTATCCAGAGCAAGACGGCCCTGATTGCGGGGCGAGGCGCGAGGGTCCCTCGTCCCGCGATCTCAGAACGGCCAGGGCCGGGGAATCGTCTTGATCGGGCAGTCGACGTTCCAGAGGCGGTACTTCATCTCCTCTCGGGCCTCGCGGATCGTGACCAGGAGGAACGGCACCAGGGCCTCGGGATAGCCCCGAGGGGCCAGCCGCTTCACGCAGAGGACGACCAGGCAATCCACTTCATACAGCCTGTGTTTGGATCGAAACTCGTCCGGTCGGATGCTCCGATAGAGGTGAAGGATCGCCTCGTCGATCGGCTTCGACTCGATCGGCGCGAGCGCCCGGACCAGCTCGGCCTGCTGGTCGGGTCCGGCGACGTCGAGGAACGGGGGATGGTCCGGATCGAAGTCGCGGAACTCGCTCGCGAGGATCTTCGCCGCGATCGGCATCTGCGCCCGGAGCGTGGCCGAATCCATGCCCGATCGCGTCCAATAGATCGCGACGAGAGTCGGCGGGATCGATGCCCGGGCACGAGGCCCGTGCTGCCGCTCGAACTCCTCGATGAGCGGGTGCCAGCGGGCGGGGTCCTTCTCCGTCAGCAATCGGTCGAGGACGAACGCAAACACCGGAGTACTGTCGAGCAGCGGCCGGTTCAGGAGCTTCCGCGCGATCTCCAGGCCCCTGTCGGGGAAATACCACATGAGCCGGGTGACGGCCAGCTCATGACCCCTGCCCGGCGCGAGCGCGTTGCGCGTCAGGGATTCCCGATGCGCCTCGGCGGTCAAGCCGCCCCAGTCCTCGCGGACCCTCCGCGCCAAAATCGGCGTCTCCACGGGGGAATTGATGACCAGGCATGCCGTCGGCCGATAGCGGAGCGCGACGAGGTTCCGGCCCACGATCTGGCCGATCGCGACGAAGCAGAGGTCGCCCACCTTCAGCGTGTACTCGCGCACATACCGTGGGGCTTTCTCCGGTGCGTTGCGTCCGGCACCCTGGGGCCGGGCTCGTGCTGGAGCCGGGAGCTCGGGAGTTCTCGCGGGTCGTACTCGTCGGAGTGCCACATCCCGTCGTACCCGCGGACCCGGACCCGGGTCGGGCGGGCATCCGAGAGGTGGGCGATCAGGTCGGGCAGGGCGACGACCCCGAGGCGGACGAGGTCTCGGAGGGCCGGAGGCGTGGTCGGCCTCGTCGAGCCGATCACCCCGCCGAGGAATTCCGGCTCCATGTCCACGCCGAGGAACTCCGAGCTCGCGTCCGTCCCGTGGAACCCGGTGCCCTCCTCGTTAACCTCCGTCAACTGGTCGATCAGTCGCACAACGTGCGGATTCGCCGCCGGTTCCTGTCCCCAGCCGGCTGGCGGAAGGACGAGAAGGAGCCCGAAGACGCCCCAACCGATCGCCCGATGGTCACAAGTCATCATGCCTTCTCCCCGTCCCGTCCCAGGGCCGCGGCTCGACCGGTTTGGCACGAGCTCGTCACGAAAATCTTCGCAGAACCCCCCGGGACGCGTTAGGCTGCCTCCCAGGATTCAAGATCGGCCCCGGATCGAAAGGATTTTCATGCGATTCTCGATCCGAGGTCTGATGGCGGTCGTCCTGCTCGTCGCGATCGACTGCGCGGTGAGCCGGGGCCTGAATTCCTTCCCGTTGGTCTCGCGTCCTCTGGGCGAAATCCTCGACCTGGCCCTCTGCGGCCTCCTGCCGATGGCCAACGTCCTGGCGATCGTCGCCCTCCTCCGAACGGCGGCAAGATCGGCGAGGCGGCGAGCGTTCCTGACCGGATTCCTGAAGGCCGGCGCGATGGCCTGGTCGGTCGCCCTGATCCTCGCGTGCGTCGCCCACGCCCCGATCCACGAGGCCGTGGACATGGCCCTGACGCCGCTGAAGGGCGTCCCGCTCGCCTTCCTCCCCGCCGCCGCGGCGGTCCTCTGGGCACCCCAGGCGCTATGGGCGAACCTGGGAGGTTGGGTCGCGGCGAGGCGGAGTTCTCAAGAGAAGGATATCATATGTTTTTAGGAAAGATTGTAACAAATCAACACATTTAATTTATATAATCGACACCAACACGATCGGACGGTCGTCTGGAGCGAAATTGTCGCGACGTCGACCGGGAATCGTGCCAGAGATTGCCATGCTTGAATTACCTCATAATTTTTAAATATAACACATGGTGGATCATGGATTACGCAGAAGTTGACTACACTCGGAGGGCCAAATCGCGTTCAGACGGCCTGAAACAAGGGGTTTTCGCGCGCGCAGTCGGTCGAGCGCGCGTACCTTTCCTTGAACGTGAATTCGTGGATTGATACGTCACAAGTCCCATTTGACAAATGGGTTGTGCAAACGTCCCAAAATCGAGCGTGGCCCGAAAAAGGCGCGCCGGGTGCGCACAATCCGGTGCCTCGGCGCGGCCGATTTTGCCATCGGGGTGTCACTCGCCCCGGGCGTCCGAAAAAAAAGTGATCGCGAGGGGCGATCGGCCGCGATGGTGTCCCCCGGATGGACGTGGCGAACCATGAACGGGGGGCGGTGCCGTGGGCGGGACGGTCGGAGGGATCGGGATGAGGTCGGGACGTCGTTCGCGCTCAGGCCCCGGGCGAGACGGCGGCGGGCTCGTCGGCGAAGAATCGGGGGTTCTCGATCATCGGCACCGCGAGCCATTCCGTGCCGGCCCAGGCGTGGTGGGTGGCCTTCACCCCGGCCCCGTCGAGCTCGATTTCCAGGAACCCCGGCAGGTGGAAGCCGGTCGGGTCGCGGAGCAACGGCGCCCGGAATTCAGGCACATCGCGTTGGGCATCCCCGGCGGCGTGAACGCCCAGGCCGCGTGAACATGTCCGCAGCAGTAGACGTGAGGGCCGATGCCCCTCAGCCATTCCGCCACCGAGTCGGCGTTCTTCATCCGCTTCTGGGCAAGCTGCCCCTCGTAGGGCGGAGGGGCGGCCAGCGGGTAGTGACAGGCGATGATCTTCCGCCGGTACTGGCTCAGCGAATCGGCCGCAATCCGTTTGGCCTCGGTCAGTTGGGGCTCGGGAATCCGGCCCGTCGCGGAGATGTGCGAGCGAGTCGGGTCGAGGCCGAGGATGGCGGTCTCGTCGTCCAGGGGGCGGAGCCAGGGGAACTGGAGGCGGGGCATGAACTCGCCGAACGTCTCCTCGAACTTCCTCGACCGGACCGAACCCGGGGTGTAGCGATCGTGATTGCCGGGGATTACCGTCGCCCTCGACGGGTCTTTCAGCAACGGTTCCAGGGCGAGCCGGGCGGCGCGGAACTCGGAGCCGAGCGCGGTGGTCGTCAGGTCCCCGGTGATCAGCACGTGGTCGGGCCCGAGCGACTCGGCATAGCTCACGACGGCGTCGAGCCGCTCCAATCGGAACTTTTTCGCCCGGCCCGTGAGCAGTTCGAGCATCCCGACCGATCGTTTCCCGACCAATCGGAACGGATTGAATTCGAATCGCCAGACGTGAATGTCCGACAGGTGGAGGATTCGCACCGAGGCCCCTCGACATCGGGCGGCCCGGGTCAGAAATGGACCCCGGCCCAGCCGACGAGGATATCGTAAGCAGCATGCGTGCCGACGGCCACGCCGAACCCCCGAACCACGAAGACCCAGGCGAAATAGATCCCCGCCAACCAGCGGAAGAGGAACGCGAAGAGGGTGAACGGCTCGCCCGGGGCACCGGCATGATGGGCCAGAGAGAACAGGAGGGCCGAGCCGGTCACCGCCAACGTCGTGCTGGCGAGCTTCGGCGCCGCGATCGCCCGGGCGGCGAAGTAGAGGCCGGGAATCAGGACCAGGCGGAAGATCGCCTCTTCATAAACACCGGCGCCGACAAACCCCAGGATCGCGGAATTCGCCGGGCCCCCACTCCGAAGCAAGTCATGGCCTTCGAGGCGGTCGAACCCGAGATCGACCAATCGGCTGAGGCCGATCAGCGCCACGGCCAAGGCCAGGCTCTCGGCGGCCATCCCCAGGAGGCATCGCGGACGGAACTTCCAGGGGTCGCCCCGGAACGCCTGCCAGCCCAGGAGGGCCAGGACCAGGGCCATCGGCGGGAGCCAGCGGTCGGTCAGATGGAGCCGGGCCAGTGCCTGGCGGACCCACGCATCGGCGCCGGTCCGCAACGCCTCGGCCGACGACCCTCCGATCCAGGAGACGCCGATCTCATAGGCGGCCAGGAGCGGTAAGACGAACAGGAGACAGGGGATCGGTCGGCGGGTGACCCGCCAGTATGAGGCTTCGACGGGCGGAGCGGCGGCCTTGCCCCAGAATCGGGGATCGAAGCCGCGACGAGGCCGGGGGCGGCGGAGCCGGCCCTCGGGTGGGGGAGTGGTGGTGCTCACACCCCCAGACGATCGGCCGATTAGAGGGGCGATCTCCACCGGTCGGGGCCGAGATTTCGCGGAATTCGAAATCTCCGAAATCAACGAAATCCGCGAAGGGGATGAAATCGCGCCGTCCCTTGTGGGTCGGGGTCCGGATCGCTACGATACCCACGTCGGGCGGCCCTCCAGCGTCTTGACGAGGGCGGGGTCGCTCCCCAGAATGGACGCCTCTCATCCGCTGCCCAGACTTCTGCCCGAGACAGCGGGACGCCGACCCTCCGGCGGCCCTCGGTCGATCCGGTCGAACCCGACCGGGTCCGAGGGCCATTGGCCAGGGCGGCGGACCATCCGATGTTGGGGAGGATTGGCGCGTGACTCCGCGGTATCGCCTCGCCCTGGCCGCCGGCCTGATGGCCCTCTCCGGCTGCTCCGACGCCTTCAACTCCGGCCCGATCGGCTACTCCCACAGCCCCGAGCTGGCCAAGCTGAGGGACCCCGACACCAAGAAGCCCAAGACCGAGCTTCAACGGCGGGTCGTGCAGTCGCTTGACGCCGTCTTCGGCGACGCCCCCCAGAAGATCCTCGTGCCCAGGGGCGCGGGACTTCCGGACGGAGGCATCCACCTGGCCGATCGGGCGATCCTCGTCGGCCAGACGGGCAACGAGGCGAGGCAGGTTCAACTCACGAAGGCCAGTGGCGAGAAAGTCGCAAGCGAAGGCGGTTACTCGCTTTATCGCAAGCACTGCCTCCACTGCCACGGCGTGAGCGGCGACGGGGAAGGCCCGACGGCGGCCTTCCTCTGGCCCCGACCTCGCGACTATCGCCGGGGGATCTTCAAGTTCACCTCGACCAATCCCGGCGAGAAGCCGACGCGGGCCGACCTCCGCAAGACGCTCTATCAGGGGATCGCCAATAGCTCGATGCCGGCCTTCGAGGCCCTCATGACCGAGTCGGAGATCGAGCAGGTCATCGATTACGTGATCTTCCTGAGTGCCCGGGGCGAGACCGAGTTCCGCCTGATCGGCGAGGCCGGCGGCGAGGAGGAGCCGAAGGACTCCAAGGTCGAGTCGCCGATCAACGCCGAGAAGGCCCAGGAGATCGCCCAGGGGGTCTTCGACTCCTGGAAATCGGCCGATTCCGCGGTCCTGAACCCCCCGATCCCCCGGACCGCCAACACCCGCGAGAGCATCGCCAGGGGCCGGACGCTCTTCCTCGGGCTGACGACCGAGAAACTCGCCTGCGCCGGCTGCCACGGCAACCAGGCCCACGGCGACGGACCGAGCTTCGTGCCCAGGGACATGTTCCACGAGGTCGTCTTCGGCGGAGACCCGGCGACGCAGAACCAGAGACTCGTCGAGTTCATCGCCAACAAGGCCGACGCCGACAGCGCGAAAGTCGTTGCGGAATATAAGGAAGCGATCGCCAAGGAACCCGGCGGCGACGACCCGGCGAATTCGGGGTCGGCCGTCGGCGCGATGATCGAGAAGGCCGGCGGGTCCAGGCAGAAGGCCGAAGAGATCCACAAGCTCTGGACGGACGGCTCGCTCGACGACTGGAAGAATCCCCTGCGACCCGCGAACATCAACGACGGTCCGGCCACGATGTATAAAGGAGGGCGCCGCCCCCTGGACATTTACTGGCGGATCGCCAAGGGGATCAACGGCGCGAAGATGCCGGCGCATGCCACCACGCTGAAGCCGGAGCAGATCTGGGACCTCGTGAACTTCGTCCTGGCCCTGCCTTATGACCCGGAGATCCTCCGGGATGCCCCGACCTCGGTCGCCACGGCGGCCGGGGCGTCGGCCCCGTCATCGTCTCACTGAGATTGGATCGAAATCCGGCCCCGGGCCGGTTTCCGGCAGGGCCCGGGCGACCGGCCGCCGGCTGAAGCCGTCCGCCCCCTTCGCCGCGACGCCCAGAGCCCCGGAGCCTCCCGTGCGATATTGGAGCCTTTTGTTCATCGCTGCCGCCGTGGCCGTCGTCGGCGTCTTCCTGTACGCCCCGTTCGACCCCGAATGGTGGCTCCCCCGGAACGTCTCGCTCAAGGGGCCTCTGGCCTTCGGCGCCGACATCGACCACCTCTTCGTGATGATCCTCTGGATCACCGGGATCGTCTTCATCGGCACCCAGATCGCCCTGGGCTACGCGATGTGGAGATACGCGGCGAAGCCGGGCCGTCCTGCGGTGTATTTCCACGGCAGCCAACGACTTGAGGTGATCTGGACCATCATCCCCTCGGCGATCCTCGTCTTCATCGCCCTGTACCAGATGGGGACCTGGACGAGCATCAAGTTCCGATCGGCCCAGCCCAAGGTCAAGCCGGTGGCCGAGGTCACGGCCCGGCAGTTCCAGTGGTTGATGCGCTACGCCGGTCCTGATGGGAAGATGTATACCGAGGACGACCTGCACACCATCAATGACCTCCACTTCGTCAAGGGCACGCCCGTCGTGATCCACCTGAAGAGCAAGGACGTCCTCCACTCGTTCTTCCTCCCCCAGTTCCGGATCAAGCAGGACGCCGTGCCCGGCCTGACGATCCCCGTGTGGTTCGACGCCGACGAGGCCGGGACGTACGACCTCGTCTGCGCCGAACTCTGTGGCTGGGGCCACTATAAGATGCGGGGGAAGGTCACCGTCCACGATACCCAGATGGAATTCGACGACTGGATGAAGAACGCCGTCCGCCTCCAGTCGGCCAGCCAGGTCGCCGTCGCCGCCGCGGCCCCGGGGAGCCATTGACGCCCATGAACGCCCATCCCGAGAACGGTCACGGCACGGGGAACGGCCACGGCCACGCGGTCGCCGGCCACGACGCGGCCCACGGTCACGACGACCACGACCACATCCACGCCGAGCCCACCAATCCGCTGTTCAAGTACGTCTTCTCCACCGATCATAAGATCATCGGGATCCAGTTCCTGGTCTCGGGGCTGCTGTTCTTCGCCCTGGGCGGCGTCCTGGCCCTGGCCGTCCGCTGGCAGCTCGCCTGGCCGTGGTCGCCGATGCCGATCCTTTCGAACCTTTTGTGGTCGGAATACGGCTACCGCATCCCGCCCGAGTCGTACAACAAGCTGTTCACCATGCACGCGACCGTGATGATCTTCTTCGTGATCATCCCGCTGTTGACCGGGGCGTTCGGCAACTTCCTGATCCCTTTGATGATCGGGGCGCGCGACATGGCGTTCCCCAAGCTGAACATGTACAGCTACTGGTTCATGTGGCCGGCCTTCATCTGCCTGAGCATGTCGTTCCTCGCCCCCGGAGGCTCCGCGGAGGCGGGCTGGACGAGTTATCCCCTGCTCGCCACGGCCAAGGCGTCCACGCCCGGCTCGCTGATCGGCCAGACCTGGTGGCTGGGGGCCCTGCTGTTCGCGGGGATCTCGTCGTTGATGGGGTCGATCAATTACATCACCACCATCATCATGCTCCGGGCACCCGGCATGAAGATGTTCCGCCTGCCGATGACGGTCTGGGCCATGTTCATCACGGCCCTCCTCCAGGCGTTCGCCCTGCCCGTCCTGACCTCGGCCCTGGTGATGCAGCTTCTCGACCGGACGATCGGCACGAACTTCTTCACCCCGGCCAACTGGGTCGTGGCGAACGCCGAGATGGGGGTCGGCGGCGGCCAGACGCTGCTCTGGCAGCACATGTTCTGGTTCTATTCCCACCCGGCCGTCTACATCATGATCCTGCCGGCGATGGGGATGGTCTCGGACGTGATCTCCACCTTCAGCCGCAAGCCGCTCTTCGGCTACAAGCCGATGGTCTTCGCCACGGCGGGGATCGCGGGCCTGGGCTTCATCGTCTGGGGCCACCACATGTTCCAGTCGGGAATGAACCCGGCCCTCGGGGCCACGTTCATGCTCTCGACGATGATGATCGCCCTGCCCTCGGCCATCAAGGTCTTCAACTGGACCGGGACGATGTGGGGCGGCTCGCTCCACTACACGGCGAGCATGCTCAACGCGATCGCCTTCGTCGCCATGTTCATCATCGGCGGCCTGTCGGGGATCTTCATGGCGGCCACCCCGGTCGACATGCACATCCACGACACCTACTTCATCGTGGCCCACATCCACTACGTCCTGTTCGGCGGCAGCACGTTCGGCATCTTCGCGGCGATCTACTTCTGGTTCCCCAAGATGTTCGGCAAGATGATGAACGAGCCGCTCGGGAAGCTCCACTTCTTCCTGACGTTCCTGTTCTTCAACGGGACGTTCTTCATGATGCACATCATCGGGATGCACGGGCACCCGAGGCGGATCGCCGACCCGACGATCTATCCGTTCCTCGCCACGCCGGGGATCGTTGGCATGAACCGATTCATGACGGTGAATGCCATCCTGCTGGGATTCACCCAGATCATCTTCGCGTTCAACCTGGTGTACAGCCTGATCTTCGGGCCGAAGGCCGGCGACAACCCCTGGCATTCCAACACCCTGGAATGGCAGACGACCTCGCCTCCTCCCTACTACAACTTCCAGACGATCCCCAAGGTCTACCACGCCGCCTACGAGTACAGCGTCCCGGGCGTGGTGGCCGATTTCCTCCCGCAGACGGAGCCCCGTCCCGTGGAGGCCGGGCCGCTCGACCCGGTCATGGCCTAGCCCAGTCGGAAAGTGCGGAGTGCCGAGTGGGGAGTCGGACATCCCCCGATCCCTCGCTCGGCACTTGGCCGGTCTCCTAAACGGTCAGGACAAACACCATCCGGCAGGCCGCGGCCTGCCCCACGGAGAGAGACCGAACGTTCCGCCCGGTCGGCCATCCACCCCATGACCCAGCACTCCTCGCTCAGCAACCGGCACCCGGCACCCTATCGGCGGACGGTCCACGCCGTCGCCCTGTTCGCCGCCGCCGTGACGTTGCCCTTGCTGATGACCGGCGCCCAGGTGACGACCAACCGCTTCGGGATGGCCGTGCCGGACTGGCCCACGACGTTCGGCATCAACATGTTCCTGTATAACATGGCGGAGGCGTCTTACGCGGTGTTCGTCGAGCACCGCCACCGCCTGTTCGGTTCGTCCCTGGGGATCGCCACCATCATCCTGGCGGCCTGGTTCGTCCTGGCCGACCGCCGCCGGTGGATGAAACTCCTGGGCGTGGGCGCCTTGCTCGCCGTGATCGGCCAGGGTTCGCTGGGCGGGATTCGCGTCCTGAGGAATTCGACCACGTTTGCCGCGATCCACGGATGCACCGGCCAACTCGTTTTCGCCCTGCTCGTGGCCCTGTGTGTCCTGACCAGTCGCGACTGGCTCCAGCCCGACGCCGAGGCCGACGATCCCGGCTCGCTCCGGCGCCGATCGGCCGTGAATCTCGGCCTGATTTATGGGCAGATCGTGATTGGCGCGACCCTCCGGCATTTCGGGGCGAATCTGCTCTTCCATGCGGTCCTGGCCGTGGCGGTCCTGGCCCATGCGGTGGCCTTGTGGATCCGGGTCGAGCGATCGGCGGCCTCGGTTCCCTGGCTGGTGAAACCGGCCCGTTGGATGGCGATGGCCGTGGCCGTCCAGGTCCTCCTGGGAATCGCCGCGTGGTGGCTGCTCCGGCCATTCGACGGCATCCCTCGACTCGTGACCACCCCCCAGTCGCTGGCCCGCACCGGCCACGTCGTCAACGGGGCGTTGTTCCTGGCCTCGGCGGTCGTCCTGACGCTCCGGGCATTCCGCCACCTGCGGTCTCCCGAGGTTCCCAACCGAGAACTCGTCCGGCAGGGAGCCGTGGAGGTGGTGGCATGAGCCTCAAGACCGCGATCCCCATCCCGCCACCCTCGCTCGCAACGGCCGAGGCGTCCCCGTCCTCGGCCGAGCGGCTCGCCGGCTTCGTGGCCTTGACGAAACCTCGGATCGCGGTGATGGTCCTGCTGACCGTGGCCGTCGGCTAC
Organism: uncultured Planctomycetota bacterium; assembly: GCA_963737655.1. Classification (GTDB taxonomy): domain Bacteria; phylum Planctomycetota; class Planctomycetia; order Isosphaerales; family Isosphaeraceae; genus JAQGHR01. Next base: position 3,438,146 of record CAVTTN010000002.1, read on the forward strand.
GTCCTGGGGCCGGGGCTCGGCCCTGCCGACGACCCTCTTGCTGACCCTGGCCGGGACCGGCCTGGTCGCGGCCGGGGCGAGCGTCTGGAACCAGGTGATCGAGCGCGACCGGGACTCCCGGATGAGGCGGACGGCCGGTCGGCCGATCCCGTCGGGGCTGATCGGCTCGGTCGAGGCCGGGCTGTTCGGCACGGTCCTGGCGGTCTCGGGAGTCCTGATCCTGGCCATCGGCACCACGGGAACGGCGGCGGCCGTCGCGCTCGCCACCTTCACCCTTTACGTCGCGGCCTACACCCCGCTGAAGCCGATCACGACCCTGAACACGGCCGTGGGGGCCATCCCGGCGCGCGCTGCCTCCGGTCATCGGCTGGGCGGCGGCCACGGGGAAGCTCGGGGTCGAGCCCCTGGCCCTGTTCCTGATCGTCTTTCTCTGGCAATTCCCGCACTTCCTGGCGATCGCCTGGCTCCATCGGGACGACTATGCCCGGGGGGGGCACCGGATGCTGCCGTCGGTGGACCCGACGGGGGCCTTGACGGCCGGGCAGTCGCTGGCGTATGCGTTGGTCCTGGTCCCGGCGGGCCTCCTGCCGACGGTCGTTGGCGTGGCCGGGACGTTCTACTTCGCCGGGTCGCTCGCGGCCGGGCTGTTCTATCTGGCGGCGGCGGTTCGGTTCCGCCACGAGGTCGGGGACGCCTCGGCCCGGGGCCTGCTCCGGGCGTCGTTCCTGTACCTGCCCGCCGTCTTGTGCCTCTTGCTGCTCAACCCGATGCCGGCTTGACCGCGGACAACCCACGAAGGTGGACGACCGATGGCCCACGCTCCTTCCGCCCCCCACTCCGCCGAGATGAGCACGCCCCACCCGCCCCTGGGGCAGCCGACGGTCCAGGCCATGCCCGTGACCCCCGGCAAGGTGGCCATGTGGCTGTTCCTGGCCACCGAGATCATGTTCTTCACCGGGCTGATCGGGTCGTATGTCGTTTTGCGGGCCGGGTCTCCGCCAACGGCATACTCCAACCTTTTCCAGCCGAACACCCCGCTCGCGGGCCTGGAGAACTCCAAGGGCGTCCGGATCCTCTCGACCGGGGCCGACGCCCACCGGGTCGCCGAGCTGTTCGTCGAGACGTGCGGCTATCCCGTCGCGCCGAGCGAGTCCGACGCCGCCTTCAAGAAGAGGATGGAGGAGCTCGTCGAGGAAGGGTCCGCGATCACCCGGGGGAGGAACCCGGCCGACGCCGAGGCCCTCGCCTCCCGGTTCCGCTCCCTCGGCGCGACCATCGAGGTCGTGGGCCTGAAGACCGACAACTGGCCCCAGCCGTATGACCACCTGACGAACCCCCTGTCCATCGACCTCACGGCGATGAACACGTTCTTCCTGATCTGTTCGTCGGTCACGATGGTCCTGGCACTCTCGGGGGTCCAGCAGGGGAACCAGAGGAAGCTGATCTTCTACCTCGCGGCCACGGTCCTGATCGGCTCGGTCTTCGTGGGCATCCAGTTCATCGAGTACCGCAAGCTGATGTTCGCCGACGCCCACCCGATCGGGATCGGCAAGGACGGCCACTTCCGCCCGGCGTCCAGCCTCTTCGGCTCGTGCTTCTTCACGATGACCGGGTTCCACGGGGCCCACGTCACCGGGGGCGTGATCCTGCTGGCCTGCATCCTCGTCGGGGCGATCCGGGGGAAGTTCACGGCGACCAACCATAGCGCCGTCGAGCTTGCCGGCCTGTACTGGCACTTCGTGGACCTCGTCTGGATCATCCTGTTCACGGTCGTTTACCTGATCTGACCCGGACCGCGGACCTCCGCTCACCGAAGACGGGAACCCCGCCCCATGACCGACCATAACCGGACGTTCGACGAGCAGCAGGACGTCGAGTCCCACGCGCCCTACATCACCCTGTTCTTCGTCCTGCTGAACTACACGGCGATGGAGTACGTGTACGCCAAGTTCCACAAGTCCCACACGCTGGTGCTCTACATGGTCGGGGTGGCGGTGCTGCTGACCATCGTCACGGCCATCTTCGCCGCGTTCTTCCACTTCCGGTTCAACCGGAAATGGGTGTACCTGACGATGATCCCGGCGGTCGGCCTCTCGGTGATGCCGTTCCCCCTGCTGCTGGGCCTGCTGATCCTGGCGGTGACCAAGGCCACGCTCGTCGGCCTGTACTTCATGCACCTGAAGTACGAGGGGAACTGGGTCTATTACATGCTGATCCCGGCGGGCATCCTGGCCTGCGTGTTCACCACCGCTCTTTATCCGGACATCGGCATGCAGCCGACCGACGAGGACCAGGCGATCCAGGAACAGCCGCTGAGCCGGGCTCCGTCGCCCTCGTGGTCGCAACCCGTCCGCCTGCTTTCTTGAACTTGAACCGTTTCGAGGCGTTGTGAATCGTTCCTATCGGCGAGGGCTGGCGAACGTTTGCGGGGTGGTCGCCGCGTCGGCCCTCCTGTGCTTCGGCCTGGCGGGCCCTCGGGCGGAAACCGGCCCGGCCGGCGAATTGTTCGGCGGCCGGGAGCTTGGCGCGTTTCGCTTCGTCGAGCGGTCCGGCCGCACGGTGACCGAGGCCGACCTCGCCGATCGTCCCTGGATCGCCGGGTTCGTTTTCACCCGATGCCCCGGTTCCTGCCTGAAGATCTCGGCCGTGATGGCCGACATCCAGGAGAAGTTGAAGGGGACCGACGCCCGACTGGTCAGCATCTCGGTGGACCCGGAGCATGACTCTCCGGCCGTCCTCTCCGATTACGCGAAGAAATTCGGGGCCGACCCCGGCCGCTGGTGGTTCCTGACCGGCCCGAAGGCGGACACCTATGCCTTGATCTTTAACCGCTTCGAGCTGCCGGTGGCCGAGGTGCCCGAATCGGCCCGGGACGAGCGGCTGGAGGCCGTCTCGCACAGCGATCGCCTGGTCCTCGTCGATCGCGGCAACCGGGTCGCCGGGGTCTTCAACTCGACCGACCCGAAGGCCGTGACAAGGCTTGTCGAGGCCGTGAAAACTCGCCAGAAGTGGAACCGGGCCAAAGCATTGGGCTGGCCCTTGCGGCTCCCGACGGTCAACGCAACGCTCAACGGATCGTGTGCGATCCTGCTCGTGGTCGGCTGGTCCCTGATCCGCCTGGGCCGGGTCAAGCTCCACGCGGCGACGATGATCGCGGCCATCGCGGTCTCGGCGGTGTTCCTTTCGTGCTATCTCGTCTATCATTACCTCGTGGGAAGCGTCCCATTCCGGGGCGAGGGGCCGATCCGCCAGGTCTACCTGACGATCCTGCTCTCGCACACGGTCCTGGCGATCGAAGTGGTCCCTCTGATTGCCCTGACGGTCTATCGAGCGGCCCGGGGGCGTTTCGCCGAGCATGCCTCGATGGCCCGAATCGCGTTCCCGGTCTGGCTTTACGTCTCGATCACCGGCGTCGTGGTGTACTGGATGCTCTACCGGCTCGAACTCCCCACCTACCCGGGTTGATCGGGCCGTCCGAAGAGGATCGACGATGCGAAAACCGCTCCAAATCGCCGGCACCGCAGCCCTGATCGCCGCAATCTCCTGGACGGCTCCCGCGCACGCCTGCCCGAACTGCAAGGAGGCCCTGGCCTCGCAGACGGGCGAGGAATCGCACTTGAAGGACGGCTATTACTACAGCATCCTGCTGATGATGGGGATGCCCTTCGCCCTCCTCGGAACCGGCGCATTCTTCGTGGTCCGAACCGTCCGCCGAGGCGGCCTGCCCGAGCTTTAGGGCGGCTGTCGGTCGGGTGGAGCAGCGGTAGGGCAGGCCTCGGCCTGCCGAGACCCGCGAAGACGGCAGGCCAAGGCCTGCCCTACGAAATTGTCGTGCGCAATCCGATCGTGGACTGCTCTGGGCCGGATCCGCAAGAGCCGACTCTACAAGGAGTTCGACCGTTCCCGGAGCCGACCGGCCGGGGTCTGATCCGCCAGCGCCTCGATCATTTCCCGAGCGGCCTCGGCCACGGCCGATTGCCAATCCGTTCCGAACCGGGACTTGAGATCGGGCCGGAGGTAGGCGAACGCCAGGTTCCGGGAATTGTTGATCAGGGCGCCCTGCCCGGTCTCGTCGAAGGCCGAGGCCGTATCGGCGGCCGTCCCGCCTTGAGACCCGTAGCCCGGCACCAGAAACGGCACGCCCGGCAGACATTGGCGAAGCTCGGCAAGCTGAGCAGGGTACGTGGCCCCTACGACGGCCCCCACCGCGCTGTAGCCCGAGGCGTCGCGATGGGGGGCGGCCCATCGGGCGACGAGCTCGGCCATGTGCCGGTAGATCGGCCGGCCGTCGGCGATCAGGTCCTGGATCTCCCCGGCGGAAGGGTTGCTGGTGCGAACCAGGACGTAGAGGCCGCGATCTCGTTTCGCGGCGACCTCGACGAACGGCGCGATCCCATCGCGTCCGAGGTAGCCGTTGACGGTCAGGGCGTCGGCCTCCCACGGGGCATCGGGGCCGAGGTAGGCGTCGGCGTAGGCTTCGGCCGTCGAGCCGATGTCGTTCCTCTTGCCGTCCACGATCGCGATCAGGCCGAGCTCCCGGCTCCGGGCGACCGAATCTTGCAAGGCGCAAAGCCCGTCGGGGCCGAGCTTTTCATAAAAGGCGGCCTGGAACTTCACCGCCGGGACGATCGGCGAGAGGACGTCCAGGAGCTCCCGGGCGAACGCCCGGAACGCCTCGGCCGTGCCCGCCATCCCCGAAGGGAATCGGTCGAGAAATCCGGGAGGGAGGCTCTCGGCCCGAGGGTCGATCCCGAGGAGGACCGGGTTGCCCTTGCGGCGGACCGCCGTCGTCAATCGCTCGCCAAATCCCATGAACGGCCCTCCCCGGTTCGATCACGCGTTGACAGGACGCCAGAAAACTCTACAATACGCAGACCGACGGCGAAAGCCGAAGTCGGTTGCGGGGCGTAGCGCAGTTTGGCTAGCGCGCCTGAATGGGGTTCAGGAGGTCGTGGGTTCAAATCCCGCCGCCCCGATTCGAGATCCACCCGAATCCCGTCAACAGTTGCCAACGCGGCTGTTGACGGGATTCGACCGTTAGAAAACTCCTCACGATTTCGGAGGCCGGCACGATCTCGGTCCTCAGCTTAACGCTTGATTGAGGAGCGAGGCGATCCTGGCCTCTTCGGCGACGGTCAGGTCTTTCAGGGCGAAGGCCGTCGGCCACATGACGCCGTCGTCGAGGTTCGCCTCGTGCATGAAGCCGAGCGTCGCGTACCTCGTCTTGAACTTCGTCGCGCCCTGGAAGAAGCAGATGATCTTGCCGTTCCGGGAATATGCCGGCATCCCGTACCAGAGTCTCGGCGAGAGGGTCGGCGCAGTGGCCTTCACGATGGCATGGAGCCGCTCGCCGAGGATGCGATCCGATTCCGGCATCTCGGCAATCTTGGCGAGCACGGCGCTCTCGCCGTCCGCGTCGTCCTTGACACGGGCAGGGCGCGGGGCCGCCTGCCTCGCGGCGGACTTCTTGCCGCTTCGGGTATTTTCGGCCACGGTTTGTCCCCCTATGTTCAAGATATCGGAAGCGGCGCGCCCGGGTCTCTGGGTTGAGTTCTGGGGATGCGACAGGTCTCGCCGCCGATGATACACTACCATCCCTGTCGAAACGTGGGGGGCCGGCCCCTGGGAACGGGCCGGACCGGCGAGGTGAGCGTTCCCGGCCTGGAACCTCTCGCGACACGTAGCTTGATGGCTGTCTTGCTGATCCCTCAGGCCCCCGGGGCGGCCAAACTCACCGAGTTTACCGAGATCACTTCTCTTCGCGCCGCCATCCTGATGATGGAGGCCGGGACGCCGACGACCGAGGCCGCATGACCGACTCTCTGACGATCGATTCTTCGGCGGTCCCCTCCGGCGACGCCCTGTTCTTCGGCCGACTCTGGGAACGCAGGCACTCGTCGATCGCGATCGTGACCGTGCTCTGCCTCTCGGCCGACCTGACGATGCAATTCGGCCTCCGACTGCCGGAAACCACGGCGAGATGGGCACTGTGGGTGGCCCTGGTCGTCGGTGGAGGCCCTCTGGTCGTCGAACTGACGATCCGTCTCCTGCGTCGTCAGTTCGGCTCGGACCTGCTGGCGGGGATCTCGATCGTCACGGCCGTCGTGCTCGGGGAATACCTGGCCGGGACCCTGGTGGTCCTGATGCTTTCGGGAGGCGAGGCCCTGGAATCGTTCGCGGTCCGGCGGGCGTCGTCGGTCCTCGATGCCCTGGCCCGGCGGATGCCCTCGGTCGCCCATCGCAAGACCGAATCGGGGCTGGTCGAGATCCCCCTGGGCGCGATCCGGATCGGCGACGTCCTGGAAGTCCTGCCCCACGAGGTCTGCCCCGTCGATGGCACGGTGATCCAGGGCCGCGGCCGGATGGACGAGGCGTACTTGACCGGCGAGCCGTACCGGGTGTCCAAATCGGTCGGCTCGGAGGTGCTCTCCGGCGCGATCAATGGCGAGGCGGCCCTGAGCGTCCGCGCCGAGCGTCTGCCGGTCGATTCCCGGTACGCCCGGATCATGCAGGTCATGCAGCAATCGCAGCAGACCCGCCCTCGGCTCAGACGGCTGGGCGACCAGCTCGGCGCGTTCTACACGCCCCTGGCCGTGGGGATCGCCCTGGCGTCCTGGGTGGCGAGCGGCCAGCCGGTCCGGTTCCTGGCCGTCCTGGTGATCGCCACCCCCTGCCCCCTCCTGATCGCCATCCCGGTGGCGATCATCGGCTCGATCTCGCTGGCGGCGAGGCGGAGCATCATCATCCGGGACCCGACCGTCCTGGAACGGATCGGCGGCTGCCGGACGATGATTTTTGACAAGACCGGGACGCTCACCTACGGCGAGCCCCGGCTCGTCGAGCAGCATCAGGCGCCGGGTTTCGAGGGCCGAGACGTCCTCCGCCTGGCCGCCAGCCTGGAGCAGTATTCGAAACATCCGCTGGCCACGGCCGTCCTCCACGCGGCGAAGGAGGCGAAGCTGGAGCTCCTGCCGGCCGATCGCGTCCAGGAGCTTCCGGGCCAGGGCCTGCTGGGGACGGTCCAGGGGCGATCGGTCCGCGTGACCAGCGGGCCGAAGCTCGTCGCCGAGCAGCCGGAGGCGGCGGCCTGGTTGCCCCCTCAAACCGGCGGGCTCGAATGCGTGATCCTGATCGACGGCCGGTACGCGGCCACCTACCGATTCCGGGACGAGCCCCGGGCGGAAGGGCAGGAGTTCGTCGGCCACCTGGCGCCGGCCCACGGCTTTCGCAAGGTCATGCTCGTCTCGGGCGACCGCGCCTCGGAGGTCGAGTACCTCGCCCGAAGGGTCGGGATCACCGAGGTTTACGCCGGCAAGAGCCCCGAGGAAAAGCTGGCGATCGTCCGCGAGGAGACCGCGAAGAATCCGACGGTCTACGTGGGCGACGGCATCAACGACGCCCCGGCGATGGTCGCCGCCACCGTCGGACTGGCGATGGGTCAGAAATCCGAGGTCACGACCGAGGCCGCCGGCGCGGTCGTGATCGACAACATGCTCGGCCGAGTGGATGAACTTTTGCACATCGGCCAGCGGATGAGGCGGATCGCGCTCCAGAGCGCCATCGGAGGGATGGCGCTGAGCGTCGTCGGCATGCTTCTGGCCGCGTTCGGCTACCTCCCGCCGGTGGCCGGGGCGATCTCGCAGGAGGTCATCGACATCGCGGCCGTCCTGAACGCCCTGAGGGCCGCGTGGCCCCAGGGGGAGCTCAGCGACTATCGCAATCACGACGCGGAGGCCCCGGCCTCGGCCCCGAGCCCGCCCTCGTGAATCCCGCGACCGGCCGAGGGCGACGTCCCGAAGCACTCGAACCGATATTCCCGGAGCGATTCGGGCAGGGGCAGCAGGGTCCCTTCGGAATGGCACCGCTCGGCCCAGCCGAGCAGGGCGTCATACGCCGAATCGGTGGTGATCCCGCCGAGCCAGGTCATCCCGTCGGCCGAGGCGATGGCCGCGACGTTGGCCACGTCGCAGGGCCCGAGGCAGCCGGAGATGGTCAGTTGCACCGTCTTGTTCAGCTTCGCGGCCTTCCATGCCGCCTTGATCCGATCCACGGGCACCGGCGGATACCCGCGATCGTCCCTCCCGCAGCAGCAGCCCCGGCACAGCAGGACCTGGCCCAGGGCCGTTTTCTTCGTCGTCACCGCCGCGTCCACCCGATCTCGACCGTCCATCCCGCCTCCGATTCCATGCCTTGCCCTCCGGTCCTTGACGCCCGGAGGGACCATGAATGATCATGATCGACGCCGGTTCGTCAAGTGGGCAGGGATCTTCCAGCACCGACGACGACCCGATCCTCGAGACCGATAACCGAAGGCCCCCCGATGCCCGCATCGACCGATTCGCGAGTCCCCGTCACCGTCCTGACCGGCTTCCTAGGCGCGGGCAAGACGACCTTGCTCAACCACATCCTCACGGCCGAACACGGCAAGAAAATCGCCGTGATCGAGAACGAGTTCGGCGAGGTCGGCATCGACCAGGATCTGGTGATCCACGCCGACGAAGAAATCTTCGAGATGAACAATGGTTGCATCTGCTGCACCGTCCGGGGCGACCTGATCCGCATCCTCGGCAACCTCATGAAGAGGCGAGACCGGTTCGACGCGATCCTGATCGAGACGACCGGGATGGCCGACCCGGGACCGGTGGCGCAGACGTTCTTCGTCGACGAGGAAATGCAGGGGAAATTGCGGCTGGACGGCATCGTGACGCTGGTGGACGCCAAGCACGTCTGGGGCCACATCGACGATTCCGACGAGGTCCGGGAACAGATCGCCTTCGCCGACGTGATCCTGTTGAACAAGACCGACCTCGTCTCGCCCGAGGAGCTGGATCGACTGGAGGCCCGGATTCGCTCGATGAACGCGGCGGCGAAGGTGCATCGGACCCGCGATTCGGTCGTGGAGATGGACCGCATCCTCAACGTGGGCGGCTTCAACCTCGACCGCGCCCTCGAAGTCGATCCGAAGTTCATGGAGCCGGAATACCCGTTCGAGTGGTCGGGCGTGTTCGACCTCTCGCCCGGGACGTATGAATGGGTGATGGCGCCCGGCCCGATCCCTCGATGGCCGTCGCCCTGATCCCGATCGCCGCGCCCACCGCCGACGGGCGGGATGCCGTCGAGATGGCGGCCGTCCTGGCGTTTTCGGACGAATCGCCGAGCGAGATCGGCCCCGGGGAAGCCATCCCCGCCGGCGATCGGCTGGCCGAATTGTCGCTGGGCGATGGCGAATCGCGGTTCCGGGTCGTGGTCGAACGCCCCGGGGCCTTCGCCCTGTTTACCGAGCACTTGCCGGAGGAGTTCTCGGCGTTCCTGACCGGTCCCGACGGCCCCATCGACCCGGTGTTTCCCCGGGAGTACAAGCCCGACCACGAGCACGACGAGGAAGTTTCGTCGGTCGGGATCGAGATCCCCGGCGACCTCGATTCGAGGAAGCTGAATCGGTGGATGGGCACGCTCCTCCAGGAAAAAGGCGTCGATCTGTTCCGCACCAAGGGGGTCCTGAGCATCGCCGGAGACGCGAATCGGTACGTGTTCCAGGGCGTACACATGCTCCTGGACGGCAGGCCCGATCGGCCGTGGGATGCGGAGCCGAGGAAGAACAAGATGATCTTCATCGGTCGAAACCTCGATCGCGAGGCGCTCGTCGAGGGGTTCCGCTCGTGCCTGGCCTGAGCGATCCCGGGTGGAAAACGGGCCTCGGCGGCCACGTCGTCGCCCTGGAATGGTCGCCCGACGGCCGATGGCTGGCGGCGGCGTCGATCGAGGGGCCGATCGTCGCGATCGACGCCTCGGACGGGTCGATCCGCTTCCAGGTTGAGGCCCACGGCTTCGGCACCTCGGGCGGGGCGATCTCGCCCGACGGCCGGCTCCTCGCCTCGGGCGGCCAGGATGGCACGGTGGCGCTCTGGGACGCCCAATCGGGCGCCGAGATCGCGCGGATGGAGGCGGGGGCGGATTGGGTCGAAACGGTGGCGTGGTGCCCGCGATCGGCGGTGCTCGCCTCGGCGGCGGGGCGGGTCTTGAGGCTCTGGGACGATCGCGGCGGCCTGGTCCGGGAATTCCCGAGACATCCGGGGACGATCATGGACCTCGCCTGGCGGCCGGGACGCCCGGAGATCGCCTCGGCGTCGCTCGGGGTGGTCTCGGTCTGGTCGGTTCACGCCCTGGAGCCGGTTTCCCGATTCGAAGGATCGGGCGCGGCCCTCGCCCTCGCGTGGAGATCGGACGGCGAAGCCCTGGTCAGCGGACACCAGGACGCTTCGGTCACGTTCCGGGACTTGCGGACGGGCCGATCCTCGGTCATGACCGGGTTCGCCCGGAAGGTCCGCGAGCTGTCGTTCTCGGGACGATGGCTCGCGACCGGAGGAGGGCCGGTGGTGTCCGTCTGGGACGGCTCGGGAGACGGCCCCGAGGGGACCGAGCCGGCCTTGCTGGACGCCTCGTCCGAATCCCCCGTCTCGGCCCTCGCCTTCCGTCCGGGGACCGCGATCCTGGCCGTGGGGACCGAATCGGGGCGATTGCGATTGTGGAAGGCCGAGCTCCCTCTGGAACGTCTCGCGACGTTCGACCTCCCCTCCGAGGTCAGCCGGCTCGCCTGGGACCGATCGGGCGATCGCCTGGCCGCGGGGACGGCAAGCGGTGAGGTTTGTTTGATGAACCCGTAGGGTGCATGAAATGCACCATCTTCGGCGTCGCTCCTGCATCGTCTCGGAGGAAACGGCAGAGGCCGAGGTGGAGATGGCACATTTTATGCCCCGTACAGCTCAGGGCCTGGTCTCAACCGGCGTTTCCCCGGCGTTGCCCCATTCGGACCAACCGAGGTAATAATTCCGGGTCGGGTGGCCGAGACGCTCGAACACGAAGGCATCGACGGAGGCCCGGCCGCCTCCCTGGCAGTGGGTCACGACCGGGTCGCCGGGCTGGATTCCCGCCTTGCGGACCTTCTCCTTCAGGAGATCCTCCGGCAGGAACCGGCCGTCGGCATCGACGAGGTCCTTCCATTCCAGGGGGCAGGCGGCCGGGATGTGGCCGGCCTTCTTGTTGGACATCCTGGCCTTGCCCGAGTGCTCGTCGGGCGAGCGGGCATCGACGATCTTCGTCGAGCCGGGGGCCTTCACCAACCCCAGGACGTCGTCCTTCGTCGCGAGCCGATCGGGCCGGAAGTGGACCTCGCGGGCGACCTCCGGGACCTTGGGCACCTCGATCGAGACGGGATGGCCTTCCTTCGCCCAGAGCGGGAACCCGCCATCGACCAGGCCGACGCGATCGACGCCCAGGTATCCCAGGAGCCAGAAGACCCGGGCGGCGTCGAGCTGGCGGCTGGCGTCGTAGACGAAGACCTCGCCGCCGTCGGGGAGGCCGAGCCCGGCGAGCCAGGAGGTCCAGGCGTCGCGATCCTTCAGGCCGCCGGGCTTGCCGGCGATCGCCGAGGCGGCCTTGACGTCGACCCAGACCGCCCCCGGCACGTGCCCCTTCTGGTAATCGGCCTTCGAGCGGGCGTCGAGGATGCGCACCCGGAGATCGGTCGTCTTCTTCTCCAGGCCCGAGAACTCGATCAGGGCCGGGCGGGCCGGGGGAGGATCGGCGGCGACCGTCGAGAGGGTCAGCAGCAAGGTGGCGAGCATGGTGGAAAGCCTCCGGGCGATCAGAGCAGGACCCGGCCCGAGTCGGGCCGCGCGAACCGACGGAGAGCGGCAGCTTGATCCGGGCGATCGGTTCGTGGGCGATCCCGAACGGCGACGGGGGGGCGATGGTGTCGAGCCAGTCGGGCGGGTCGTCGATGTCCTCGTCCCTCTGCCCGAGGGGCACGGGGGCCTGGAACACGGTGTCCCCCATCCCGAGGAAGAACAGGAGATAGGGCAGCGGTTCCTCGTCGCCAAGCCTCCGGGCGAGCGAGGCCCACGCGGAAGGGAACTCGTCGCCGGCCCGGTGGACCAGGCAGGAGAGGTTGGCGAAGGCCCGGCCGTCGAAGTCGTGGTCGGGGTTGCTCACCCACTCGATCGCGTCTTCATACGATTCGAGGTCCGCCGCCGGGGCGATCGCCAGGGCCAGGCGGATCAGGCCCTTGAAGGCGGCGATCGGCATCGATTCGGGCGGCGAATCCCAGGGGGATTGGCCCGAGCGGAACGGCTCGGAGAAGGTTTCGAACGCCGGGTCGATCCCGTCGCCGAACAGGGTCAGGCACTCGTCGCACTGGTCCAGGGCCCGGAGGCTCGTCGGCCCCAGGTACGGCGGAAAGGCCGGGATCGGCTCGGAGAACTCGGTCCGGGGCTCGCTCTGGCCGCAGAACCGGCAGCGTCGTTTCGAGGACGCGCCGAGATCCACCCGGCCTCGCCCGGGGGCCGAAAGTCGGTCGCCGGCCACGACCTCGTAATTCTGGGAGAACAGCAGCCCCCCGACGGCCGAGAACCAGTCGGACTGGTCCGAGCCGTGGAGCCGTCCTCGGCGCTCCCACCGCCCGTAGGCGGCCCTGCGAATCTGTTCGTCGGTCGGTCTCATCCCGGGCGTTTCTCGTCCGGCCCAGCCTTTTCGTGATCCCTCACGCGACGACGATTCTAGCCGAGCCCGCCGTTTCGCCATAGAGCGGTCGGGCCGTTCATTCCGGCGGCAGCTCGACCGAATAGAGCGTCTTGCCCGATCGGTCGTGGAGCGAGACACTCATCACGGCCGTTTTCCCGGCGATGGCGACGTTTCCGAAGAACTGGAGGCCGTCGGACGGGGGCCGATTGGGCTTCGTGCCCGGCGGGATCGCCGAGAATTTGAGTTCGGGGCCGAACGTCGGGTCGAGCTCCCCGGGACCGAACGTGCCGGCGTGCAGCGGGCCGGCGACGAACTCCCAGAACGGGCGGAAATCCGGGGTCCGGGCGCGAGACGGGTCGTAATGGTGGGCCGCCGCGTAGTGGACGTCCGCCGTGATCCAGACCACGTTGCGGATGTCCGCCGCCTTCACGAACGCGAGCAATTCGGCGATCTCCAGCTCTCGGCCCGAGGGCGGCCCGGGATCGCCGTTGGCCACGGCCTCGAACGCCGAGGCGCCGTCCCGGACCACCAGGCCGATCGGCATGTCGCTGGCGATCACCTTCCACCTCGCCCGCGACCCCTTCAGCGCCGATTTCAACCAGTCCAGTTGCGCGCGACCCAGGAATGCCGACGCCGGGCCGGGCTCGGTTTGTCGATTGGCCGAATTGGCGCCCCGGTACGTCCTCTCGTCGAGGAGGAACACGTCGAGAAGCGGGCCTTGCGGGCAGACTCGATAGATCGGCTCGTCCCGACGGATCATCGGCAGGTAATCGAGGAACGCCCGGCGGGCCCGCTTCGCCAGCGTGTTCACGTCCTTCTCGGCGTACCGAGGATCGTCGAGGATCTCGCCGGGATACCAGTTGTTCAGCGTCTCATGGTCGTCCCACTGGGCGAGCATGGGCACCTCGGCGAGGAACCGGCGGAACGGGGCGTCCAGGAGGTTGTAGCGGTATCGCCCGCGGAACTCTTCCAAAGTCTCGGCGACCTTGGCGACCTCGGGCGTGACGAGGTTCCTCCACAGGGAGCCGTCGTCGAGCCGGACCTCCTCGGCGATCGGGTTGTCGGCATAAATATGATCGCCCGAGTGGACGAAAAAGTGGGGGTCGGCCTTGCGGATCGCGTCGAAAATGGCCATCCCGCCGCGGCTTGGGTCGATCCCCCAGCCCTGGCCGGCGACGTCGCCTCCCCAGGCGAATCGGATGTCTCTCGGGGCGTCCGAGGGGGTTGCGAACCGTCCGGTCACGGGCTCGCCTGCGACCTTGGCGGAGTCGGCGTCGCGGAACCGGACCCGGTAGAAGATCGTCTGGCCCGGCGGGAGCTTCTCCAGGGCGACCCGGGCCGTCAGGTCGGTTTCGGGGGTCGCGAGCGGGCCGACGACGGTGGAGGCGTCGCGGAACGCCTCCGTGGTGGAGAACTCGACGACCATCCGGCCGGGCCGATCGGCGCGGGCCCAGATCACCGCCCCGGTCGGCGAGACGTCTCCCGAGGCGATCCCGAGGCTGACCTCCGGACCCGGGACTCGGACCGAGGGTGACCTGAAGAAGGGAGCCGCGGCCATCGAGGCGAGGAACTGGCGACGGTTCGCGGCCATGGCGGCTCCCTCGGGACCCTCGAATCAAGCCTCCTGCAAGGCCGGGTAGTCAATATACCCGCGCTGGTCGCCCCCGTAGAAGGTGGCAGGGTCCGCCGGGTTCAGGGGGGCGCCGACCCGGAAGCGTTCGGGGAGGTCGGGGTTGGCGATGAACAGCTTGCCGAAGGCGACGAGATCGGCCAGGCCCGATTCCAGGATGGACTCGGCCGATTCCCGGGTCAACCCGCCGTTGGCGATCAGGGTTCCGCGATATTTCGCGCGGAGCTCGGCCGTCGGGACGACGTCCGCCCCGTGGCGGACGTCCGCCTCCTGGGGCTCGATCAGGTGAAGATACGCCAGGCCGTGCGCGGACAGCTTCTCGACGAGGTAGCCGAACGTGGCCGAGGGGTCGGAATCGCTCATGTCGTTGAACGTCCCGCTCGGCGACAGCCGGATACCCACGCGATCGGCGCCCCAGACCTCGGCGGCGGCGGACGTGACTTCGAGATGGAGCCGGGCCCGGTTCTCGACGGGGCCTCCGTAGGCGTCGGTCCGCTGGTTCGTGCCGTCCCGGAGGAACTGATCGAGCAGGTAGCCGTTGGCCCCGTGGACCTCCACGCCGTCGAACCCCGCCTCCTTCGCCCGGATCGCGCCCTGGCGGAACTCCTCGACGATCCCGGGGATCTCGTGAGTTTCCAGGGCCCGAGGGACCTCGAACGGCTTCGGGCCCTCCAGGGTCGCGGCCATCCCCGCGTTCGGACGGATCGCCGAGGGCGCGACGGGCGAGGCGCCTCCGGGGAGGAGCGACGGGTGCGAGATCCGGCCGACGTGCCAGAGTTGGAGGAAGATCCGGCCGCCCCGGTCGTGGACGGCCTCCGTGACCGCTCGCCAGCCGGCGACCTGTTCGGGAGAATAAATCCCCGGGGTCATCGGGTAACCCTGGCCCATCGGCGAGACCTGGGTGGCCTCCGACACGATCAGGCCGGCCGAGGCCCTCTGGGCGTAATAGGTGACGTTCATGGGACCGGGGACGTTCCCCGAGCCCGCACGGTTGCGGGTCAACGGCGCCATGACGATCCGGTTGCGGAGCTCGTACGGACCCAGCCGGACGGGCGAGAGCAGCTTCAGCGTCGAGCTCATCGGACGAACCCTCCTGGGCCTCGCGGACTTGGGTGACTCGGTCAGGGCGGGGACGTGGCCTCCGACGACTCCGGCAGGGCCACGTCCCCGCATCCCCTGGGCCGTTAGTTGCCGGATTTCACGTGGCCGCCATCAACCCGGAAATTCGCCCCGGTGATGAACGACGACAGCGGGCTGGCGAGATAGGCGACGACGTGGGCGATATCCTCCGGCTCGCCGAGCCGGCCGACGGGCAGGGGCATGTACTCCAGGGCCATCTTGGAGACCTCCGCCCAGTCGGTCCCCTTGCCCATCGAGGCGGCGATCTTGGTGAACGCCTCGCGGAACCCGGCCGTGACGATCGGCCCGGGGCTCACGGTGTTGGCCGTCACGCCCGTCCCGGTGAGCTCCTTGGCCAGCCCCACGGTCAGGTTGATGTTCGCCGCCTTCGTGGCCGAGTAGGCCGGCGCCTGGGGGGTCGGCTCGGGCCCGACGGCGCTGGCGATCTGGATCACCCGGCCCCAGCCCGTCTCCTTCATCGCCGGGACGAGCCTCTGGATCATCCGGACCATCGAGGTGACGTTCTGGTTGTAGATGTCCGTCCAGACGTCGGCCGAACCCTCGAACCAGCCCACGAACGGGAAGGCGCCGGCGTTGTTCACCAGGATGTCGATCCCGCCGAACGCCCCGAGGGCCGCCTTGGCGACGGCCTCGGCCTGGTCGTCGGCGGCGAGGTCGCCGATCGCCACCTTCGCCTTGCCTCCGGCCTGGACGATCGCCTCGGCCACCCTCCGGGCTTCCGCCTCCCTCCGGCCGTGGACCACGACCGAGGCCCCCTCGGCCGCCAGCTCCTTGGCGATCGCCTCGCCGATCCCGCTGCTGCTGCCGGTGACCAGCGCCCTCTTGCCCTTCAGTTGCAAGTCCATCGCCCGTCTCCCGTAAGGTTGAGAATAGACCGGTCTATTTGAAGGATGGAAGCGCGAACGGTCCGACCCGATCGCGGGGTTTCGGACCTCACCGAGTGGCGGGTTCGGCGGCCAGGACGACGCCGAACATGGTGTCCAGGAACGTTTTCAGGGCGCCGAGGAGCGGGCCGTCTTGGCCCGGAGGACGGCCCCTTGCCAGGCGTTCAGCCAGAAGTCGGCCAGGGCACGGACGTCCAGGCTTGCCGGGAGGTCCCCGGCCTTCTGGGCCTCGCCCAGGCACTCGGCATAGCGATCGACCCAGGTCTCGAAGACCTCTTCCAGGCGGACTCGGAGCGCCTCGCTCTGGGCGGCCATCTCCTGGCTGAGCGTGCCGACGAGGCATCCGTGGCGGCAGCCCTGCCCGTCGAGCCGGGCGATGATCGATTCGAAGTACGCGCGGAGCCGATCGAGAGGCCGGAGCGATGCGTCGTGGAAGCACCGATCCATCTGCTCGTCGTAGAACCGGGCGAACCGGTCGATGACCTGGAGGCCGAAGTCCTCCTTGCTCTTGAAATAGTTATAAAACGAGCCTTTCGGAACGTCGGCCGCCTGGAGGATCGCCTCGATGCCCGAGTTGGTGTAGCCCGTCTCGGAGAAGATCCGCGTGCCGACCTCCAAGAGGAGGTTCTTCGTCTCACCCCTGGCCATGAATGGACCCCGGACTTCGTCGTCTCGTTGCGTCGCCCGACCAATCCGCCGCAATCCCGTTGCCCTCAAGATTAGACCGGTCGTCTCGGGGGATCAAGGGGGAACATTTGTCGAGATCCGGAGGCCCGGGGCGTCCGAACGGCGGGGCGCCGAGGTCCGGATGCCCCCTTGCCGGATCCGGCCCCAACCGCCAGAGTAGGGGCGAAATCCGAGCCGGCGCGGGCCCTCGGCGTGAGAGCGGACCCGGAAACCGGCGTTTTCGTCCCGGTCGAGGAGGTCGGATGAAGATCGCGGTCGGATCGATGTCTCTGGCGGCGGTCGTGCTGTCGCTGGTCGTGGCGACAACGCCGGCGCAGGAACCGAAAACGGAGAAGGGCAAGCCCGCGCCCGAGGAGCAGACCGGGCTGAAGGTCGGCGAGAAGGCCCCGGCCTTCACGCTGAAGGACCCGGACGGCAAGGAACGCCGGCTCGACGAGTTCCTCAAGAAGGGCAAGGTCGCCCTGGTCTTCTATCGATCCGCCGACTGGTGACCCTTCTGCAAGACGCAGCTGGTCCAGCTGCAACGCGACCTCAAGGCGATCGAAGATGCGGGATTGCAGGTCGTCGGCATCAGCTACGATGACCCCAAGATCCTCAAGACCTTCACCGATCGCAACAAGATCACGTTCCCCCTGCTCTCCGACCCGGAGAGCCGGGTGATCGAGGCGTACAACATCCGCAACCCGGCCGCCCGGGGCAAGGCGGAGGGCGTTCCCTATCCCGGGACGTTCCTCATCGACGCGAAGGGGACGATCCGCGCGAAGCTCTTCCTGGAAGGGTATCGCGACCGCCACTCCTCCGAGGCCCTGATCCGGGCCGCCAGGGCGATGGATTGACGCGAAATCGTGGCGAAACGGCCGTTTCGCCACGATTCCCCATCAATACCGGACCCAGAGCAGCCAGGCCACGCCGACGAAGGTCGTCAGGATCGTCACCGGGACGCCGACCTTGAGATACTCGAAGAACCCGAGCTCGGTGCCCGACCGGCGGGCGTTCTCGACGACGATCAGGTTCGCCACCGAGCCCAGGACCGTCAGGTTCCCGGCCAGGGTGCTGGACATGGCCAGGGCGAGCCAGGCCGTTTCCTTCTGAGGCATGACCTTCATCAACGGCTCGAACAGGAGGACGGCCGGGACGTTGGAGACGAGGTTCGAAAGCGCCGCCGAGAGCAGGCTGACCAGGACCACGGGCGAATCCAGGAGGGCCCGCCACCGGTCGATCCCCCAGGTGCGGACCACGTGGACCTCGAAGGCGTGGACCACCACGAACAGGCCGCAGAACATCACGAGCAACGGCCAGTCCACGGCGCGGAACGCCCTCTCGGGCTTCACGCGGTCCACCAGGCAAACCGCCGCCGCGCCCAGGGCCACGGTCGCGATCGGCCATCCGGCGAAGAACAGGCCGATGGTCGCCAGGGTCACCAGGACGCTCTTGATCAGCAACCCGCGGTGGACCCGGAACCTCGGGGCCCCGGCCGACGACGGGGCCGGGAGCTCCGCGGCCATCTCGGCTCGATAGACGATCGCCACGATCAGGAAGTCCAGGACCAGCCCCACCAGCGCGATCGGCGCGAGCCGGGCCGAGAACCGCAAGTAAGAGATCCCCGAGAGGCTCCCGATGATCACGTTCTGGGGATTGCCGGTGATCGTCGCCACCGAGCCGATGTTCGAGGCCGTCGCCAGCCCCACGAGATACGGGATCGGCGGCCGGCGCAGCCTCCGGCAGAGCACGACGACCAGGGGGGTCAAGGCCACGCAGACCACATCATTGACCAGGAATGCCGAGAGCCCGCCGGATAAGCCGACGATCACGGCCAGGAGCATCTTCGGGCCGGCGAACCGCTCCGCGATCCTCTCGGTGGCCAGGGCGAAGAACCCGGACATCTCCAGGTACGCGACCAGGACCATCATGCCGAACAGGAGGAGGATCGTCCGGTAATCGACGGCTCCGGCGGCCTCCGGCAGGTCCAGGACGCCGAACGCCAGCATCGCGGAGGCGCCGACCAGGGCGATCGCGGGGCGGTCGAGCTTCAGGCCCGGCACCTTCCCGGCGGCGAGCCCGGCGTAGGTCAGGCCGAAGATCGTCGAGACCAGCGCGATCGAGGGCGAGGGGACGGGGTTTCCGACGGCGGTCGTCACGAGAGGGGGCCTCCGGGTCGGTTCGGGCGTCATCCGCAAATCAGGGAGAGGTGGAGAGGTCCGAGACCAATCCCATCGGCTCGACCTCGCCCCGAGCATCCACCTCGCGATGGCTCGGGCGGGTCTCGGGGACGAGGATCGCGAGGATCGCCAGGCCCACGACGCCGACCCCCGCCAGGACGCCGAACGTCGCGCGATACCCGAGAGGGCCGACGAGGAACCCCGAGGCGAACGGCCCGAGCGCCGAGCCGAAGACGAGCGAGCAGCCCACGATCGCCTGGGCCTCGCCCGATCGGCGAGGGTCGCCCAGCCGGTCGGTCACCCACGCGGCGGCGATCACCGCGAAGATGCCGTTGCTCAGGCCGTCGAGCGCCTGGTTGGCCACGATCACCCACGGCCCCGGTGCCGCCCCGACGATCGCGAGCCGGATCGCCATGATGGTCCATCCCGCGATCAACAACGGCTTCCGGCCGATCCGATCGGCCAGCCACCCGGCGGGCCAGACGACCAGCATCCAGGCGACCATGCTCACGACGAACGCCAGTCCGAGCATCCATTCCGGGGCCCCGAGCGTTCGTTTCAGGAACAGGCCGAGATACACGCCCCCGGGCGCATTGGCCGCGTGGTAGAGGACCATCGCCGCCACGAACGCCCAGAGGCCCGGGTCCCGGAGCGAAGCGGCCCCGGGAGCATCGTCCTTCCGGACTTCGGCCGACGGGCGTTCGTGGGTCTTGTCTTCATGGATGAGCCAGGCGAAACCGAGGGCCATCGCCTGGAAGACGGCGATCGGTCCGAGGATCGACGCGACCCCGAACCGCTTCGAGATCACCATCCCGAGGATCGCCACCAGGATGATTCCCAACGGCTTCCAGAAACGCAAGGAGCCGAGCTCGGCCCCCACGCGGTCGGGGTCGGCCAGGGCGGTGGCCTCGGCCCCGGAGAGGCTTTCGACGACGGCCCGGCCAAGCCCGTTCTCGGCGAACAGGATGACGAGGAGCCCGAGGGCGATCGTCCCCTCGGCCCGGGGCAGGAGGAACGTCGCCACCGCCACGACGGCCAGGGCCGCCAGGAGGAACGGCTTGCGCAGTCCCCATCCGATCGGACCACAGCCCGACCGGGAACTGGGCGAGCCCGGCCAGGGCGGCGAGCGTCGAGACGTTGGCGATGGCCTGGTCGCTCATCCCCTTGTCGCCGAGGAACAGCGGAAGATAGGGCAAGGTAAACCCGATCGCCGCCATCCCCAGGAAGTAGGCGCCGTAAAGGCCGATCCGATTGCGAAGGTCCATCGCGAGCGATCCTTGAGGACAGGGGAATCTCGGCCGGATTGGCCCCGGGAGCGGTGTGAGGCGATCCCCGGAGAGGCACGCCCACCAGGGCGTGGTCATGCCTCCCGGGACGATGGGGAGCGGGAGTCAGTCGATCGGAGGGGGAAGGTCGTCACCCTTCACGTCGCGAGGGGGCGGGCCGTCCTTGGGTCGGGGCCGTTTCTCCGGTTCCCCGGCTTCGCGATCGGGCTTGCGCTTCTCCTTCGGCTCGGGTCCGCGATCGGCCGCCTGGGCGAGGTGCTCGGGGACGTGGGTGATCGCCTCGGCGGCCCGGGCCAGCTCGCCCCCTCGGTCGTCGCGATGGGCGGCGATGTCCTGGCGGGCGGCGTTGTAGAGGTCTCGGGCGGCGTCGAAATAGAACGTCTCCTCGGGCCCGGAATGATCGTCGCGAAGCTCGCTGATCCGTTCGTGGGCCCTCTTCAGGTCGCGGCGGGCCCGCTCGGAGGAGTCCTCGGGGCCTCCGGGGCCGGGAGGGGGCGGCAGGTCGGGGTCGTGGCGGTCGAGCTTCGCGGCGTTTCCGGCGTGATCGACGGTCCTCGCCAGGTCGTGGGCCGCGAGGGCGAGCTCGCGGGCCTCTCGCTCCTCGCCGGCCCGGTGGGCGTCCAGGGCCCGGCGGTAGAGGCGGGCCGCCCGGTCGGACCAATCGCGGAGCCTCTCCTCGGAGCGCCCCCCGGGGGGCAGGTCCGACTTGACCCGGCGGATCAGGTCATACGCCTTGCGGAGCTCCCCCTCCCCGCCCTTCTTGGCCTCGTCCTTCTTCTTCTTTTCCTTCGAGGGCGGCGGGCCGTCGGGCGAGGCCGGCGACGGCTCGACCATCCCGAGGAGGCCGAGCCCCAGCAGCGACGAGATGCCCATGATGAACCATTTTCCCATGGCGGAATTCCTCCCAAACGTGAGCGAGATCGGACCGGCCGTCCCTCGACCGATCCGCCGCTCTCACACCAAAGCACCGGCGATGCCAGAGGGCCGAATCGGCGGTTTTTCGGCGGTTTCGGGCGGGTTGAACCGAGAACACGGGCACGATCCCCCCGCCGTCCCGGGGGCTTCCCGCCCAGAGCGGCCCGGCGATTGCAGCCGAACGACTCGGCCTCTTCCGAAGGAGGGAGCGTGGGCGAGTCGGGACGATTCCGGGTGCCGTTGACGGCGAGGATCGGGGCGGTCGCGCTCCTGTTCGTGGCCGCATGCGCCATTCTCTGGTGGACCGGAGGCGCGGTCGTCGAGCGAGAGCGGCGACGGGCCGAGGCCCAGGCCACGCTCGCCTCGGTCGGCCGGGCGATGGAAGAGCGAGGCCGGGCCGTCCTGGCATCCGTCCCCGACTTCCCTCAATACATGGGTGAACCCGAATGGAAAGCGCTCGGGGAGAGGCTCGGCGCCGAGGCCCGCCTCGTCCTGGCCGGACATCCGGAGGTGGAAGGCGGCTTCTATGCCCGCGTCCTCGGCGACCGTCGGTTCCTGCCCGAGCCCTCGGGGTCCGATTCCTCGGCGATCGACTCGGTGGAGACCCAGTCCGACGCCGCGATCCGCAAGAGGAAGACCCTGCTCGTCGTCGAGGCCATGCCGGGCCGCTCGGTGGCGATCCGCACCGCCCCGATCCGCGAGGGGGAGCGCGTGGTCGCCGCGACGTGGGCCACGATCCCGCTCGACGACTCCGTCTTCGCCAATCGCTCGATCCTCGGCTATCGGCTGGCGGCGGTCCTGGCATTGTCGGGGATCGCGCTCTCGCTCCTGTTGACGATCGGGCTGGCCCGGACGGTCCGCCGCCAGGCCGAGGAGAGGAACCGGCTCCAGGCCGACCTCCGCCGCAAGGAACGGCTCGCCTCCCTCGGCAAATTGCTGGCGGGTGTGGCCCACGAGGTCCGCAACCCCCTGGCCGGCATCCGATCGACGGTCCAGCTCTGGCAGAGGGGGGCCGAGCCGTCGGACGAGGCGTTCGGCGGGCTGATCGATGAGGTGGATCGGCTCGAAGGGATCGTCTCGCGGCTCCTCCTGTTCTCGAAGGCCAACACCCACGAGACCGAACCCGGCGACCTCAACGCCGTGGTGGCGGAGGCCGCGAGGCTGGCCCGGACCTCGGCCGATTCGATGGGCGTGGTCGTCGAGACGGACCTCGCCCCGGGGCCGATCCCGGTGGCGATGGCGAGCCCGGCCGTGATCCAGGTCTTCCGCAACCTCACCACCAACGCCTTGCAGATGATGCCCGAGGGGGGCGTCCTCACGCTGGCCACGAGGATCGACCCGGCCCGGGGGACGGCCGAGGCGAGCGTCCGGGACACCGGCACGGGGATCTCCTCGGAGGCGCTCAAGCATCTCTTCGAGCCGTTTTTCACCACGAGGGCCGAGGGGACCGGGCTCGGCCTGGCGATCGCCCGGGAAATCGCCCTGGCCCATCGCGGCGAGCTCCTCGGCCGAGAATCGACAGGACTCCCCCGGGGCGGTGTTCACCCTGCGGTTGCCGACGATCCCGACTTCCCGAGACGGAGACCCGAGCCGATGACCGACCCGCCGACGATCCTCGTCGCCGACGACGACCGGACGATCCGCCGGAACCTCGTCCAGTTGATGACGATGGAAGGGTTCCGCGCCCTGGAAGCGGCCGACGGCCTCGAAGCCCTCGCCGCCATCCGGACCGAGAGGCCCGATGCCGTCCTGCTCGACCTGAAGATGCCCGGTCGCGACGGCCTGGAAGTTCTCGGCGCCCTGGGTTCGGAGCTCAAGGATCTGCCGGTGATCGTGGTCACGGCCTTCGGAGGCTCCGCGGCGGCCATCGAGGCGATCCGCCGAGGGGCCTATGACTACCTGACGAAGCCGTTCGACCTCGACGAAGTCCTGATCACGCTCCGCCGGGCCCTCCGTCAGCGGGAACTCGCCCGGGAGCTGGCCGAGCTTCGCGCCGGACTCCGGCGCCGGCCGAGCCCCGTCATCCCGGGGGCGAGCCCGAGATGGTCGGCTCGTCTCCGGCGATCCGGGAGGTCTTCAAGGCGATCGGCCGGGCCGCGGCGACCGATGTCCCGGTGCTGATTTTGGGCGAGAGCGGCACGGGCAAGGAGCTGGCCGCCGGGGCCCTCCATCGCCATTCCCCGCGGGCGTCCGGCCCGATGGTGAAGGTCAATTGCGCGGCCCTGCCGGAGACCCTGATCGAGTCCGAGCTGTTCGGCCACGAGAAGGGCGCCTTCACCGGGGCCGACCGCCAGAAGCCGGGTCGGTTCGAACGGGCCGGAGGCGGGACGATCTTCCTCGACGAGGTGGGCGAAATCCCCCCGAGCGTCCAGGCGAAGCTCTTGAGGGTCCTCCAGCAGCACGAATTCGAGCGAGTCGGGGGCACCGAGACGCTCCGCACCGAGGCCCGGGTCGTCGCCGCGACCCATCGCGACCTGCCAAAGGAGGTCGCCGCGGGCCGGTTCCGCGAGGATTTGTACTATCGCTTGAACGTGATGACGATCACGATCCCGCCGCTTCGCGAACGGCCCGAGGACCTGGGAATCCTCTGCGAGCACATCCTCCGAGGGCTGGAACGGCGGTATGGATGGGACCGCCTGGCGATCTCGCCCGAGGCGATGGCGGCGATCGGCGGGGCACCCTGGCCGGGGAACGTCCGGCAACTGGAGAATGCCCTGGCCCGGGCGGCCGTCGCCGCGAGAGGGCGGGTGATCCTCCCCGAGCATCTCGACCCCGCCGGGCCCGCGGCCTCGCCCAGCCTCCCCGGCGGTTCCCGGCCCGACGATCCCCCCCTGCCCCTCCGCGCCGTCCTGGCCGAGGTGGAGCGCCGGACCATCCAGGACGCCCTCTCGTCCTGCGAGGGCAACCGCACCCGGGCCGCGAAGCGTCTCGGGATCAGCCGTCGGCAATTGTTCGACAAGGTGAAGGAATACGACCTCCACGTCCCCTGATCGGAATCCGGCGAACTCCCGGGCTTCGCTCGGTGTCCCTCCCCTCGTGAGATCCGTCCCCCGCTTCGAAGGAGGCCGACCATGAGTGCGACGAGTCCGCGTCCCTCGCCATCTCCTCACCTTCCCCATCCCTGACGGCGCCTCGGTCGAGGTGCCGTCTTCCCTCCCTTTTTTGGGTGGTTATGACCCCTCGAAAGCCCTCGAAGAAGCTCCTTCGCTCCCTGTGCGGCTCGGTCGGCCCCGACGATGGCCAGGACCCTCGATTCGACTCGCGAGGCGGCCGAGCGAAGGGGGATCGCAAGGCCCGACAACTCTGCGCCCCAGGCCGCCCAGGCGATCCAGCTCGCCCTGGCCGACTCTCCGGGCGAGGATTGGCTCCTCGGCCTGATCGTGGCCCGGGTCGATCCGGCGCCCGACTCGTCGCGGCTGCTCGTGACGGTCCAGGCGTTCGACGACCGATTGCGAGGCGATCCCTCGGCCGTCCTCGACCATCTGGAACGGGCGACGCCCCGGCTCCGCCTGGCCGTGGCCTCGGCGACGACCCGCCGCAAGGCCCCCAGCCTCGCGTTTCGGATCGCCTTGACCCCGGGATAAGCCCCATCCGCCGCGCTCTTCGCCGCCTCCGGGCCTTGCCCAAGGGCGACCATGTCAATAAGATTGATTGGGATTTGCGACCTCGCGGAAAGGGACGGCGCCGGTGGCCCGATCATGAAGATCTCCGCGAAGGCCGAATACGCGTGCCTGGCGATCCTCGCCCTGGCGAGGACCGGCGCCGACAGCGCCCCGGTGCGGATCCGGGACATCGCCGAGGAGCACGGCATCCCGGAGCGTTACCTCGTCCAGATCCTCCTCCAGTTGAAGGGGGCGGGCCTGGTCTTCAGCAGTCGGGGGGCCTCGGGCGGCTACCGATTGGCCCGGTCCGCCGACCAGATTTCGCTCCGGGACGTCCTCTCGGCGATCGACGGGCCGGGCGACCCGCCCAAGGAGCCGACCCTGCCCGGGGCCCGCGTCCTGAACCACGTCCTCGAAGAGATCCGGGCCGCCGAGAAGGCCGTTTTGGACCGGACCTCGATCGCCCAGCTCGCCGGCAAGATGGGCGGGCCGGATTGGGTCATTTGACCGGGCGTTCCGGCACGTCGATCGTCACCTCCACCCTCTGACCGAGCTTCAGGGGGGTCGGCGACGCGAATGCGATCTTGACCGGCAGGACCCGGGCGTCAATCGGGCGACCCGGGTCCTCGGGCCTCATCTTCCGGCCCACCACCGAATCGGGAATCTCCTCGATCGAGCCCAGCCAGTCGGACCGATATCCTTCGGCCGTGATCCGGACCGGGGCCCCGAGGCCACCCGGGCGGTGTCGAACTCGTCCACCTCGGCCTCGACTCGAAGCCGGGTCAGGTCCGCGATCGTGACGATCCGGGA
Organism: uncultured Planctomycetota bacterium; assembly: GCA_963737655.1. GTDB lineage: Bacteria > Planctomycetota > Planctomycetia > Isosphaerales > Isosphaeraceae > JAQGHR01. Next base: position 3,463,778 of record CAVTTN010000002.1, read on the forward strand.
GGCGGCGTCGAGGGTCTCTCCGGGATGGACGTGCCGGGCGAGGACCACCCCATCGATGGGCGCCACGATCCGAGTCTTGGCGATCAGGGCGTCGAAGCGATCTCGCGAGGCCAGGGCGGCGAGACGGCGGGCCCGGGCCGCGTCCAGCCCTCGTCGGTGGTTGTCCAGCGCCTGGGTGGTGCCGGAGTGCCGGGCCAGGAGCTGCCGTTCGCGGAGGCTCTCCCGCTCGTAGAACGCGATGTCGGCGTCGGCCTCCGCGGCCCTCGCCTCGGCCTCGGCCCGGGAGGCGCGGAGGTCATCGGACCGGAGTTCGGCGATCATGTCGCCCCGCTTCACCACGCTCTTCTCCTCGACCGGCAGGCGAACAATCAGCCCGGAGACCTCGGTGCCGACGACGACCTCGGCCCCGGGATAGGCGACGACCCGACCCTCGGCCGTGACCGTGGGCCGGATCGGGACGGCCGGCGCCGGGGCGTTCGGGTCTCGGCGGCGCCGAGGCGGAGGCCCTCCGGACGAAAACCGGCGTTCCACGCCGCCCCGGCCGCCAGGGCCAGGCCCAGGGCCGGGACGATTACGCGACGCGCGAGCATCTTCAGGAACATCGAAATCCCCCCCATGGTCGATCGCTCAGTTCGAGACCACCCCGTCGGAGATCGTCAGGACGCGGTCGCTGACGGCCCGGACCTTGGGATCGTGAGTCACGATCAGCAAGGCCCGCCCCCTGTCCTTCGCCAGCTCCCGGAAGAGTTCGAGGACCTGCGCGCCCACCTGCGTGTCGAGGTTCGCGGTCGGTTCGTCGGCGAGGATCGCGGGGGCGTCGCCGGCCAGGGCCCGGGCGATCGCGACCCGCTGTTTCTGCCCCCCGGAGAGGTCCCGAGGGAGGAAGTTGGCGCGATCGGAGAGGCCCACGGCATCCAGCAGTCCCAGCGCCTCGGACCTCGCCCGGGAGCCTCGAAAACCCTTCAAATTCAGGGCATATTCGACGTTCTCCCGGGCCGAGAGGGCGGGGAACAGGTGGAATTGCTGGAAGACGAAGCCGATCGACTCGCGGCGGACCCGGGGCAGGTCTTCCGGCCGGCCCGGATCGACATCCTTCCCGGCGATTCGGACCCGGCCGGAACTCGGCGTGAGCATGCAGCCGAGGATGGTCAACAACGTCGTCTTGCCCGATCCCGAGGGACCCTCCAGGGCCACGATCTCGCCGCGATCGACCGAGAGCGAGGCGCCCTTGAGGACGCTCACCGTCTCGGCCCCCTCGCGGAACGTCTTGGTCACGTCCTCCGCCTCGATCACGGCCATGATCCGACCCCCGTTTCCCCGGTGAACACCGATCACGCGACGAGGGTCCCCGCGGCGACGAGCCAGCGATGGCATTCCTCGAACATGTCTCGGAGCGGGACCGTCCGGTATCCCAGCTCGCGGACGGCCTTCGCCGAGATGCAGACCTGCTCGGCCGAGAGCATGGCGGCGATCTCGGGAGTGATGTCCGGCTCCTTGCGGGTGATCCGCGAGGCCCAGTCCATCACCTTCGCCGCCGCCTTGACCAGGACGGCGGGCGCCGGCCGCTTCGGGACGGGCTTGCCGATCAGCTCGCCGATGATCGTCACGGCATCGAGGTAACGGGCGTCCGTCCCCCCCAGGAGGTAATTCTCGCCGGTCTTGCCCCGAGTCACGGCCGCCACCAGCGCCTCGGCCACGGCGGCTCCCGAGCAGAACGACGACCGGCCCGGGGGGACGGCCGGCAGCTTTCCGTCCCGAATCAAGGTAAACAGACGTGCCCAGTTGTTCTTGTCGTACTTGCCCACGATGTTCGCCGGGTTGAGGATCACGGCGTCCAGCCCCCGGGCGATCCCGTCGCGGACTTCTTCCTCGGCCAACGCCTTGGTCCGGTAATAATTGATCCAAGAGCTCCGGCCGAGCTGGGGCGCCGATTCGTCGAAGGGCGGCTGGAACCCGTAGACCGCGATCGAGGAGACGTGGAGGAACCGCTTCGCCCCCTTCGCCATCGCGGCCGAGACGGCATGACGCGTCCCCTCGACATTCGTCCGGGTCTGCCGGGCGTTCTTCGGCGTCCAGAAGCTGACGTCGGCCGCGACGTGGAAGAAGGCATCAAGGCCGTCGGGCGTTGCCGAGAGCAACGACGGCGCGTCCTCGATGGTCCCCACGACCCTCCGGGCCGGGTAGCGGGAGAGGCCCGAGACGTCGGACGAGGGCCGGTGGAGCGCCGTGACCTCCCAGCCCGCGGCGATCAGCGTTTCGACCAGGTTCAGGCCCAGGAACCCGGTGGCTCCCGTCACGAACGCCCTGCGACTCATCGACGGACCCTCCTTCCTCGCTCATGGGGAGATCAGCCGCGGAACACCAGGGCCGGGTCGAGCGAGGCGACCTTGCGGAACGAGACCGCCGAGGCCCCCACGCACAACACCAGGGTGCCCAGGAACACGACGACCGACAGGCTCGGGGCGATCTTCAGGCGAAGGTCGATCGACGCCATCAGCGGCCTCAGGGCGTACGCCATTCCCGCCCCGAGCACGAAGCCCACGACCGCCGCGAACGCCGCTTGCTTCGCCACGATCGCGAAGATGTCCGCGTTGGTCCCGCCGATCGCCTTGACGGTGGCGAATTCCTTGATGTGCTCCATCGTCGACGTGTAGAGGGTCTGCGCCACCACGACCACGCCGACGAGCCCGCCGAGGAAGACGGTCATGATCATGTTCAGGCCGAGCCCGGTGTTGTCGGTCCAGTAATTGCGCGACCGGGTCGCCCACTCGGTTTTCGAACGGACGTCGTTGTACGGGAGCCTCCGGCGGATCTCGTCGCGGACGGCCCGGGGATCGGCACCGGGCGAGAGCTTCACGAGGACGTAGGTCGTCCGGTTGTGGAGCTCCTGTCGCATCAGGGACTGCGCCACGCGATAATCCATGAAGGCGACGGGGTTCGTGGTGAACGAGCGGGCCCCTCGGGTCCGGCCGAGGATCTTGAGCCTCTGGCCCGAGATCTCGCGGTAATCGCCGTCGGCGAAGTCGCCGAACCTCTTCTTCGCGGACTCGTCCAGAAGGACGTATTTCCCCCGGCGGAGGTCGCGAGGGTCGCCGGAGATCGTCTCCCACGGCAGTCCCCAGCGGCCGAAGTCTTCGAGGGCGTACACCACCACGTTCTCGGTCACTCCGGTGGGCAGCGCCACCCGGGCGAACCAGACGATCAGGTTGTCGGCCCTCTCGACGCCGGGGATCGAGCGGACCCGGTGGACCATCTGTTCGCTGAACGTGTTCGAGAAGTCCACATTCGGCGTGTTCCTCGCCGTGACCCAGAGGTCGGCGGCCGTCGACTCGATCGTCACCGAGGCGTTGGAGAGCAGGCCCTCGAACAGGCCCACCTGCACGAAAACCAGGGTCACCGCGAAGGCGACGCCCGAGACCGTGATCCCGAATCGGGTCAGGTCATGGAGCAAGATCTTCCGGGCGAGATCGACCATCGGTCGGGCCTCCATCCGTCGTCAATCCGCGACCAGCCCGCGGAGCAGGGCAGCGGACGACACCCAGGCGGCGAGTTCGATGGGCCGCCAGTCGAACCAGGGGTCGTGCTTGTGGGTCATGTGCAGGGCCACGAGGCCGTGGGCGGCCGACCAGACGACCTGGGCGATCAGGTCGGCATCGTGCAGGTCGGGCCGGAACCGGCCGGCGGCCAGCGCTTCGGCCACCGTGGCGCGGAGGAAGGCGTAGGCGTCCTGATCGGGGTTGCCCCGGTCGATCTGGCTGTTCAGGACGGCTTTCTCCGGCTTCGTCGTCAGGAACATCAGCCGGTACGAACTCGGGTGGGTCATCGCGAACTCCACGTAGATCCGTCCCAGCTCGCGGAGCCGCTCGATCGGGTCGCGGACCTTGGCCAGCTTCGCGAACGATTGCTGCAGGGCCGAGAAGTCGGCGTCGCAGATCTCCCGGAACAGCGCGTCCTTGTCCTCGAAGTGGGTGTAGAGGGCCGCCGCCGTGTAGTCGATCTTCCGGGCGATCTGCCTCATGCTCACCGCCTCGAACCCCCTCTCGATGAAGAGCTCCCTCGCCGCGTCCAGGATCTTGCCCCGGACGGCGTCCTTCTCCTTCTGGCGTCGTTCCTTGCTGGGCATAACATCGTCCGTTCGGTGAACAGTGTTAATTTAACTTCCGTCGTTTAGAAATCAAGAGGGGGCCGCGCGGAATTCTCGGAGGCGGGTCGGCTGGCGGCGATCCGGGCGGGTAAGCTGGGACGGTCGTTCCACCCTGGGCCCGAGAACCCGCCGATGGCCGCCTCCCGGACCCGAAGCCTGTTCGACGACGACGACCAGCCGTCGCCGGTGGCGGCCGACGCCCCCCTGGCCGATCGGATGAGGCCGAGGACCCTGGAGGAGTTCGTCGGGCAAGCCCACCTGGTCGGCCCCGGCCGGCTCGTCCGGCGGCTGATCGAGGGCGGAGGGCCGTTGCCGTCCCTCATCTTGTGGGGAGGCCCGGGGACGGGCAAGACCACGCTGGGCCGACTCCTGGCCGAGCGGTCCGGCGCGCGGTTCGCGCCCCTGTCGGCCGTCCTGGCGGGCGTGAAGGAGCTCCGAGAGAGGATCGAGGAGGCGAGGGAGGCCCGGCGGCGAGGCGGCCGGACCGTTTTGTTCGTCGATGAGATCCATCGATTCAACAAGTCTCAGCAAGACGCGCTCCTGCCGGCCGTCGAGGACGGCACCGTCACCCTGATCGGCGCCACCACGGAAAACCCCTCGTTCGAGGTCAACGCCGCCCTGCTGTCCAGGTCGAGGGTCCTCACCCTCCAGCCGTTGACCGGCGAGGACGTCGCCGAGATCCTCCGTCGGGCGATCGCCGACGCCGATCGAGGGGCTCGCGGCCTTCGGGCCGAAGGTTTTGGCCGAGGATCTTGCCCGTCTGGCGACGGCCTCGGGCGGGGATGCGCGGGTGGCGCTCACGGCCCTGGAAACGGCCGTCCTGGCCGCCCCGACCGCGGCCGACGGTTCCCGGACCGTCGATCGCGAGGCCCTGGCCGAGGCGATGGGCCGGGCTCGGTTCGCCTATGACAAGGGGGGCGAGGACCATTACAACCTCGCCTCGGCCCTGATCAAGTCGCTGCGAAACTCGGACGCGAACGCCGGACTCTACTGGCTCGCCCGGTTGATCGAGGGCGGGGCCGACCCGGTGTTCATCGCCAGACGACTCTGCATCCTCGCCTCGGAGGACATCGGCCTTGCCGACCCGGCCGCGATGGTCCAGGCCGCCTCGGCGGCCCAGATCGTCCAGATGATCGGCCTGCCCGAAGGGCTCTATCCGCTCTCCCAGGCGACGGTTTACCTGGCCAGGGCCCCCAAGTCCAACGCCCTGAAAACCGCCTACTTCGCCGCCGCCGAGGACGCCGCCGAGACGGCCAGGGAACCCGTCCCGCTCCACCTTCGCAACGCGGTGACGAATCTCATGAAGGCCGAGGGGTACGGGCAAGGATACCGATACGTCCACGACGACCCGGCCGCCCGGGGCGAGATGACTTGCCTCCCCGAGCGGCTCGCGGGCCGCGAGTATCTGCGATCGGAGGCCGACGACGCCAGTGTCGGAGGGGGATGAGCCCGCCCTGAGGCGTCGTAACGGCGATTGCCGAGATTGTGATCTTTCCGGAAAGGAACCTCGATCGGCGATCGCGGACCCGACGGGAACCAGGGCACTTCCTCGAGGGGAACGGGCCGCGCTCTCCGATCAGGCGGGGGGTTCCTTCCAGAAGCCCTCCCGAGGAGCCGGCTTCCGCCCCGACAGGAACCGACCGGCTTTCTGGAGCAACCCCTCCACCGGCAGGGGCGGCGAGTACTTCCTCAGGTCGTCGGCCAGTTCCTTGGCCGTCGCATAACGACGCGATGGGTCGCTCACCAACGCCTTCTTGCAGACCTCCTCCAGGTCCGAGGGGACGGCCGGATGGACCTGGCGGGCGGGCCTGGCCTCGCCGACCATGATCGACTTGCAGATCTCCATCGGGCTCGAGCCCGGGAATGGCCAGTCCCCGGTCAGGGTCGTGAAGAGGATCACCCCGAGGGCGAACATGTCGTTCGAAACGCTCTGGGCCGTCCCGCCCTTCCAGACCTCAGGCGCGATGTAATGGGGGGTGCCGGAGATCATGCCCTCGGGGGACAGGAACGGGGCGAACCCCGAGAGCATGACCGAGCCGTCCTCCCCGATCAGGACGTTCCTCGTCTTCAGATTGCCGTGGATCAGCCCGCGAACGTGGCAGGAATGGACGATTTCGGCCAGGCGCGCCACGATGTCGGCGGCCCGGGCCGGTTCGAGCCGTTTTCCTCCTTCGAGGAGGTCCGCCAGGCTCGGCCACGGCAGATGCCGGGAGACCAGGAAGAGGCAGCCGTCGCCGGGGATCACTTCGAGGATCGGCATGAGGCCCGGGAGGTTGTCCTTCGAAAGCAACTCGACCCGGCGAATCAGAGAGGACTCGACCGACGGGTCGGCGGGCCGGGGGTACGAGCGGATCTCGACCTCGAAGCCCCGAGAAGGGTCGAACCCCTTGTATTTCGTGCCGATCCCGCCCCGGCCCACGACCTCCAGGCGATCGAACCGAGGGAGAGGGGGCACGGACCGGTCGATGCGTCCGGAGATCTTCGGCGCCGGTTCCTGCGAGGCCGGGCGAATGGAGTCGAAGTCGTCGATCGTGTCGCCCAAGGAGCTGGAGTTCGTCGTCGGCACCGAAGGGGGAGGAGTCGAAGGCGGAGGGGCCGACCGCGGAGAGGCGGCCGGGGCGGGGAGGAACGCATCGAGGAATCGGGCGATCCCGAAATCCAGGAGCGAACCCCCACCTCCCAGGGCCCTGGACGGGCTGGAGAGGAACGACGCGCTCGATTCCGGGGCCCGGTAGCGGGGCATGGTCCGCGTCACAAGAGACGCCTCCGCCGGAGCTTCCACCGGCTGGGTGACCCGGAGGACCCGGCCGCCTGGATTCACGGTCTGGGAACGATCGATCGCCACGAACGCCGTGAAGCGGCAAAGAACCCCGTATTTCAGGCTCGTTTCGACGATCGTCCGCTCCAGGGCCCGGCGGTCTTCTCGGCCGATGGCGAAGCGGTCTTCGAGCTCTCGAACCTTCAGGCGGGCCCAGGCCGAAGCAACCGCCGGATTGGTTCGGATCGAGCCTGGGACCTGCTCTCGCCACGGCTCGCCCCGACCATCGAGGGCCGCCACGGCGATCGAACCCGGAGGACGCCCCAGGAATCGTCCCAGGATCAGCGCAGGGACGCCGGGGACGAGGTGGAGCCGGCCTCCCGGGACGACCGAATCGGCCTCGATCTCCCCTCCGATCGCTTCGAGCCTCAGGTCGGACAGGACCGGCGGGCCGATCCGCCGGCGGATGGTGTCGAGGACCTCGTCGAGCCGGTCCTCGGACTCCACGATCTCGCACGAGCCTCCGCCCAGGCCCGCCAGGCGGTGGAGGAACCCCTCGTTCACCGCCAGGTCGATCCCCAGGGCAAAGACCCGGACGCCTTCCAGCATCGGGGCGAGCGATCGCAGGACCTGGTCCTCGTTGCCGATCTGGCCGTCGGTCACGAGGACGAGGAGGCGGTCCCGTCCCGGATCGTTTCGGGCCAGCTCGCGGGCCGCGGCGACCAGGGCCGGGGCCATCTCGGTTCCTCCGTCGGCGCCCAGGTCGGCGAGGAACTCGACGGCGGCGAACCTCTGGCGATCTCCGGCCGGGACGAGCGACGGCCCCGCCTTCGGGGTCTGGATCGACCCGCTGAAGGCGATCAGTCCGAAGCGGTCCGGCTCGGCCAGGGAATCGATCATCCGGGCCATCGCCCGCCGGGCCGCCACGATCTTCCAGCCGTCCATGCTGCCGGATCGGTCGAGGACGAACATCACGTCCCTCGGCTTCCGGGCCGATCGCGGGCCGATGGCCGGGGGGATCACCGTCAGGGCGAACGTCCCTCCCGAGACCGACTCGGGATGGACCGTCAGGGCCGACGCGATGCCCTCGCCCCCGAGGCGGAACCGCAGCACGAAGTCGCGATCGAGCCGGGCGTCCGGGTTCAGACGCACTCGAAACGCGCCGTCGATCTCCTCGGTGGTCGTCCCGAGAAGGCTCGAACGGAGGTCATCGACGGCCCCTCCCGACGAGTGGACGTCGATCGTCAGGGAGAGCCGGACCGGGTCGCGAAACCCGGGAAGGAGGACCGGAGGAGAGATCCGCGACGCATCGGGCACGGCGTCGGTGTCGATCGCCTGGCCGTCGCCGACCGGGTCGCCGGGCAAGGGCGTGCCGGGGATGTATCGGGGAGCGACGACCAGGGGGAACCGGAACGTGACCTCGCCGTCCTGATACGGCAGGACGCCGGCCATGGTGAACTCGATCTGGGCCTCTTCGCCCGGCATCAGGTTCCCCGCGCGGAGGGTGAAGACGCCCGGCCTCTCCTCCTCGGCGATCGAGGCCCGTCGCCCTTCGTCCAGGGCGGCCTCGTAGTCGCGACGCGCCTTGCCCCTCTCTTCCAGGAGCCCGTCGATGACCCGTCCGTTGACGACCATCCGGAAGCCGAGGACGGCCGCTCGATCGGGCAAGGGGAAAATATAGGTGGCTTCGAGAGCTTCGTCGGTCCCGTTGACGAACGTCTGGCGGAGGACGACCTGCGCGAGGAGGCCGTCGATCCGCCCCTCGATGCTCATGGCCTTCAGGGGCAGGTGGCCTCGGGCGGTCGCCAGGGCGCCGAAGCCCCGGTCGAGCCGTTCGGCCTCGGATCGGTCCTCGTCGTCGAGAAGGGGCAGCGGCCTGGTCATCGCTCGACTCCCGGGCGGTGGGGGATCAGTCCTCGGAGCTTCAAGAATTCCAGCAACGGGGCCGCCGCAAGCCGGATGACTCGCAAGTCCTCCGAGTCGAGCGGGCGCTGAGACGGGAAGGACACTGTCACGTCGGACCCGAGATCGATCGTCCGTGACGAGGCCGAGGCGGGCGGCTCCGCCTCCGCAGGGCTCGGCGTCGGTGACGGGGGATCTTTCCAGAAGCTTCGGTCCCGACCGGCCCGGGCCATCGTCTCCAGGGCCGAGCTGGAAAGGCCGATCAACTGCTCCTGGATCTCCGAGAGGCGTCTCCCCTCGGCCTGAAGCCGTTTGATCGAAACCAGTTGCAGCAAATGCCTCCGGCCATAGAGGGCCGTTCGGCCCCTCATCTCCGAGGGACGATCGAGCAGGCCGAGCGTCGTGTAATAGCGGATCGTCCGCAGGTCGGGGACATCGCGGACCCGTCCGCTGGGGACCCCCTCGTAGCCTTCCGAGAGCACCTCGGCGACCCGATCGCGGAGCTCGTCGATCGTCCAGAGGGCGGGTTCGTCGATCTTCATGACAGTGTTATACGGGCGTCATGCAACACTGTCAAGGAGGACGTCGGCGGGATTTTCGGCCTCACGACGCGAAACCGCGAACCGTCCCCGGGAGGCCAGAAGGCGCTCCGGGGACGGTTCGCGGTTTCCTGGGATCGATTCGGAAGCAGGACCCGGCTTGGGGCCGCCGTCTCTCAGGCGAGCTCGGCGAGGGCGGCGTCGACGATCGCCTCGTGGGCCGCCGCCTTGAGGTTCCTGGTCGTCACCTGGAGCTTGACCGTCTTGGCGTGCACGACCTTCTTGACGACCTTCTTCTTGTGGTGCTTCTTCGTCGCGGTCGCGGCGGTCGAGGCCGGCGCGGTGACCGTGGAAGAGGTGGGCGTCGAGGTGGTCGTGACGGCCACCAGGTCGTTCACCAGGGCGGTGCCGTTGGGCGTGCCCAGGCCGTTCGAGGTGCTCGCCGAGGTCGTCGCGGCCGTGGTGGCGAACGGGAAGAAGATGGGGAAGGAGCCTCCCCAGACATAGCCGCCATAGCCGCCGGAGCTGGTGGCCTGAGACACGGAGTTGTAGTCGGTCGAGGCGACCGCATACAGGGCCGGCAGGGTCTGCGAGGGGCCGTCGAGGCTGGACTGGCCGGCGAAGTAACGGCCCTCGTCGGCGATGGCGACGATCGCCGCCCAGGCCGGCGAGCCGAGGCTGGTCCCGCCCACGGTCCTCCAGCCGCTCTGGCCGTTGGTGCTGGACGTCGAATAGACCGAGACGCCGGTCCGGGGGTCGGCCACGAACGAGACGTCCGGCGTGCTCCTCTGCCCGGTGGACTGGACTTTGCTTTGATAGCTCGGCTCGGCCTCGAACTGGCTGTAGCCGCCCCCGCTGCTGGACCAGGCCGTCTCCGAGGCGATCGCCCCGGTGCTGTCCAGGTTCAGCGTCGTCCCGCCGACGGAAAGCACATTGGGCGAGGCCGCCGGCCACTCGGCGCCGGCCTGGATGCCGCTGTCGCCGCTGGCGGCGACGAAGGTGATCGGCGTATGACCGGCCGGCGTGGTGAAGTAGGAATCATAGGCCGTCTCGCCCGAGAATTCGGGGAATCCCCAGCTCATCGAGACGGTCGAGACGCCCGGCGTGTTCCGGGCCGTGTTGAGGGCCGACATGAGGTCCGGCAGGCTCTCCGACGCCGCCTCGACCACCAGGATCTTGGCCCCGGGAGCGATCGCGTGGGCCCACTCGACGTCCAGCTCCTCCTCGCCGGACCAGCCCACGTCGGTATTGTTGCCCGCCTGGTTCACCACGGTCAAAGACGGTGTCGGCAGTCCGTAGGCCGAATCGAAGACTTGCAAGTTCGCGGCGAGGTTCGGGTCGTGGTAGGCCTCGATCAGGGCGATCGTCTGGCCCGCCCCATCCCCTTTCACGGCCCCGCTCGACGAGTTGAAAACGATGGCGTCCAGGCCGTAGGCGTGGGTGATCTGGGCCGGGGACAGCCCGGAGAGCAAGCATCGATCATCCAGACGATCGACGTCCGGACGCAGAACGCGGCGTCGGGTGGGGGACATGGATTCGTCCGACGGGAGCTCAGGGATGGAGGGACCGTCCATGGTGCCGGGCGACAATCCGTCGAGCTACGATATCTTAGCGTCCTCCCGCCGGCCCTGCGCGCGCCTTTCTGAGATTCCCGCGCGATCGCATGAGAGGATGGGCAAACACGGAAGAGTCGGCGGGCGATGCCGAGCCGGTCGGGCGGCCGAGACCGCCTCGAACCGACCCGGACGACCCTCAAGACCTCACCAACCCTTCCCCTTGGTCGTCAGCCGAACCCGGCCAATGTACATATCGGCGGTGATAAACAAGGTCGATCCGTCCTCGCCCCAGCCGCAATTCGCCGTGGCCTGGCCGGTGGCGAACGTCCCGAGGTGGGTGCCGTCGGGCGCGAAGACCAGGACGCCCCCGGGGCCCGTGGCGAAGAGGTTGCCGTCGCGGTCCACCTTCATGCCGTCGGGGAGGCCCGGCTTCGACCCCACGTCCCTGGTCACGTCGGCGAACACCCGGCCGGGGCCGACCGAGCCGTCGTCCTTCAGGGGGAACGCCATCCAGATCGCCTTCTTGGGGTCGGAATTGGCGACGTAGAGCGTCGTTTCGTTGGGGGAGAGCGCGATCCCGTTGGGGAAGGTCATCTCCTTGGTCACGAGCGAGACCTTGCCGTCGGCGCCGATCCGGTAGACGCCGTTGTAGGGGATCTCCTTGGCGGGATCGGCGTTGTTCTTGACGAGTCCGTAGGGCGGGTCGGTGAAGAAGAAGTCGCCTTTGGATCGGAACGTGCCGTCATTGGGGCTGTTGAACCGCTTGCCCTCGAAGCGGTCGGCCAGGGTCACGTACTGGCCATTCTTGCCGGCCCGGGCGACCCGGCGGTCGCCGTGCTGCATGAGGACGAGGTGGCCGTCGGGGTCGAGCGTCAGGCCGTTCGACCCCGGTTCGCCTTCCCGGCTCGGCCCGCCGGTGTAGCCGCTCGGGTGGAGGAAGACGTCCACCCCCTTGCCCTCCCTCCAGCGGTAGACGGTGTTCCGGGGGACGTCGGAGAACAGCAGCATGTCTTCCCCCTTGAGCCAGACCGGGCCCTCGGACCAGTCGAACCCCTCGGCGATCCGCTCGACCCGGGCGTCCCGGGGGACGATCTTGTCGAATCGCGGGTCGAGCCGCTCGATGGTGCCGAGAGAGGGAGAGGCCGCCTTCTCCTGGGCGATGGCCGAGGAGGCCACGGCGATCAGGAACAGGGGGACGAGGCCGGCGCGCAAGGTCGTTTTCATCGGGGAAGGCGCCTCGAAAAAGGGCAATCTGCGGGCGAGAAGCCGGAGAGAACCGGCCGGCACGACGCGATCAGGCTAATCGGCCCGGGGGCGGTCGGCAACGGGGCCCCGTTCACCTCGCGACGCGGCCCGACCGCTTCCCACAAATTTCACTCCACGATCCCGGCGATCGAATCGTACTGGAGATCGGACCAATCTCGTGGGCCGCCCCGGCCCGTCCCACCGCCGAGGAGACCGACCATGAACCGCCCGTCTCGTTCGTTCCTGGCCGTCCTGGTCGCGTCCCTGGCCCTCGTCGGGATCGTGTTCGCCGCGGTGGCCGTCCCGGGCTTGCGGGCGAGGGTCTTCGGGCCGGCGAACCCGGCCGTCGGTCCCGGGTCCGAGGAGAGCGAACCCGATACATACACCGTCGACATCACCGATTACAACCGACCGGCCGACGTCTTCCCGATGCTCGTGGATGACCGCATCGAGGACAAGACCCCGCCGTTCCTGCCCGATCTGGTGGATCGCCGGCCGATGGAGGGCTGGCGGATCAACTCCAGCGCCGCCGTGATCCGCCTGGATTGCCCGCTGATCCGGCCGGACGTCGAGCCGGAGCTGGCCGTCCTCCATCCCTCGTACGCGGCGGCCGTAGCCGGGAAGTCCGGCGTGATTCCGTCGGTCAACGCGATCGACGGCAAGGCGAAGCGGTTCGATGACGGCTTGTATGCCGCGATCGATCGGGCCTACTTCGTGGGTCAGGGCGAGCGGCTGAAATCGCTGGTGGCGATGTTCCGAACGCTCCATGATCGCGTCCCGAAGGACGGGCCGGCGGCCGAGTACCTCGCCGCGGGCCTGGAACTGGCCGGCGAGAAGGTGGCCGAATCCTCGTCGGCCGCGGTCAAGTCGCAAGTTTCGGAGTTCCTGGCCGACGAGGTCCAGTCGAAGCCGATCGGCGTCTATACCTGGGACGACACCCTCTCGCGGGTCTTCCGCACCCTCCGCTTCTTCTCCCGGCCGATCTCCGACCCGAAGGCCGCCCGGGGGCTGGCCGACGCCCTGAAGGCCGACCCGGCGCTCCTGGGCGAGTACCGGACGGCCCTGGCGTTCTATGCGAAGCTCTCGAACCCGCTCGTGGGCAAGAGCCCGGCCGACCTGATCGACGGCCCCGACGTGGACCTGGCGAGGGTCCGGGTCTCGCTGTTCCCGCCGTCGTCGTCGCGAGAGGCGGACCTGTTCATCAAGCTGTTCCCCCTCGTCTTGCCGGCCGACGTCGACCTGATGAAGGAGCTGATCGCGAAGATCCGATCGGGCGAGGTCGATCTGAAGCCCCGGAAGGACGGGGGCTGGTACGATTATCAGGTCTTCGCCCTCGAATCGCTCCTCCTGCCCGAACGGGGAGAGGAGAAGGCCAAGCTCCTCCTGACGAAGGCGTACAAGACGAGGATGCTCCAGGCCTTCCAGGCCCTCCTGACCAAGAGGCGAGAGACCCACGTCCGGCAGCTTGAGGTCAAGAGCGCCGCCGAAGCTGCTCCTCGCCCTCTTTCGAGGATCGACCCGAGGCTCCGGCTCGAACCGCTCCCGACTTATTACCTGAGGACCGCCCGCTCCTATGCCTTCCTCGCGAACTTCCTCGAATCGGCCGTCGGCCCGGCGACGTTGAAGGAGATCCGAGGACTCACCGAGAAGGGGCCGAGGGAGGCGACGCTCGCCGACGAACTGCCGGCCATCCGCGACCTCTTCTACGGCCTCTTCTTCCTGAGCGCCGAGGACATCGGCATGGAGCCGAAGCTCCTGGACGGCGAGCCGGTGGACCGGGCGAAGTGCGAGAAGGCGGCGGAGAAATTCCTGGAATCGTGGAAGACCGACCCGGACCTCTCGGCCGATACCCGCGTGGCCGTGCCGATCTTCTTCGACGGCAATCGCCGGGTCACCCGGCTCTGGATGACGATCGGCGTCCGCCTGACCCAGCTCGACGTCCGCTATGCCAGAGGGCCGAAGGTCCGGCCCGTGGATTCGTCCGACGAGTGGACGGACGCGAAGGCGTCTCAACTCGGTCAGAGCGAGTACCTGATCCCCGTGGACGAATTCGCGGAGGTCGAGCTGGAGGGATCGCGAGTCCTCACCCGGGACGAGATTCGGGCGCTTTGCGACCGGATGAAAACGAAGGACGCCATCCTCAAGGCGTTGCGGAAGTGAAGATTTCGTAAAGGATTCCGAAGCGGCCGGCCCTCGTCTTGACCGCCGGGGCCGGGGCCGGCTAGGGTCGAATCGATCGACCCGATCGACCGGGTCGGCTAGTCCCCGGGGCCGGCCTCCCATGTCCTCGCTGTTCGATGGCTCGGTCGGCGGGGGGACGCTCGCGTTCCTGTTTCTCGCCCTGGGGATCGCCCTGGGGTTCGAGTTCGTGAACGGATTCCACGACACGGCCAACGCCGTGGCCACGGTCATCTACACGAGGTCGCTCTCGCCCCGGAAGGCGGTGATCTGGTCGGGCCTGTGCAACTTCGCCGGGGTGGCGCTGGGCGGGACGGCCGTGGCGTTCGGGATCGTGAATCTCCTGCCCGTGGACCTGCTCGTCAAGATCGGCTCGTACGCCGGGATGGAGATGGTCCTGGCCCTCCTGATCGCCGCCACGATCTGGAACCTCGGGACGTGGTGGCTCGGCCTCCCGGCGTCGAGTTCGCATACCCTGATCGGCGCGATCGTGGGGGTCGGACTCGTCCACTCCTGGAGGACGGGCGTGCCGATCTCCGAGGGGGTGAACTGGAAGGCGGTCGGCGCGGTGGGGATGTCCCTGCTGATCTCGCCGATCGTCGGGTTCGTGGCTGCGGCGATCCTCCTTCGCGTCCTGAAGCGATTCGTGACCGACCCGAAGCTCTACGAGCCGGCCGCCGCCGACCAGCCCCCGCCGAAGTGGATTCGCGGGACCCTGATCGCGACGTGTACCGGGGTCAGCCTGGCCCACGGCTCGAACGACGGCCAGAAGGGGATCGGGATCGTCATGCTGATCCTGATCGGGATCGTCCCCGCCCACTACCTGATCGACCCCGACGCCTCCGGCGAGAGCTTCCGCAAGGTGGCCGCCGCCGCCGGGGAGCTCGACGCGATGGTCAAGGCCCACGAGGGGGACGGGCACTCGCCGGACGTGCGCTCCGAGCTCCAGAACATCCAGGTCCTGCTCGAAGGTCGGGAACGGCCCGGGCAGATCCCGGAGAGCGATCGAAGGAGGGTCCGCTCGGCCGTCTTGAGGTCGGCCGAAGGGCTTCGCGACTGGGAAGAGGACCGAGCCGCGAGCCTCTCCGACCCCGACCGGGAGCGGGTCAAGGCCCTTCGAACGAGGCTCCTGGGCGTCGTGGAATACGCCCCGAAGTGGGTGATGGTGGCCGTGGCGACGGCCCTGGGGCTGGGGACGACGGTCGGCTGGAAGCGGATCGTCCAGACGGTCGGCGAGAAGATCGGCAAGTCTCACCTGTCGTATGCGCAAGGGGCCGCCGCAGAGATCGTGGCGATGACCACGATCGGCCTGGCGGACTTCGGCGGGCTGCCCGTGAGCACGACTCACGTGCTCTCCTCCGGGGTGGCCGGGACGATGGCGGCCAATGGGTCGGGCCTCCAGTGGAACACGGTCCGCAACATCGCGCTGGCCTGGGTGCTCACGCTCCCTGCCGCGATGACGCTTTCCGGCGGCCTGTTCCTCCTGTTCCGTACCATCCTCGGCTAGATCCTTAGCGATTTCGCCCGAAATCGTCGGCACGAGGCCGATCGGCGACCTAGCCTTGGGACGGAGGGCGCTGCGGGCCTTCCCGAGCAGTGCGCCTCCCGCCCTGGCGGACGGGGCGGGTCCGCCGGAGGCCCAGGCCGATGCGGTTTCTTCCCTGGAATCGGGGACGCGTGCCCTCACGCGCCCGAAGATCGACCCGAGCGGTGGTCGGCCTGGAGCCGATGGCCCCGATCCTGCTCCTGACGGCCTCTCCGGCCGCCGTGGCACCCTCGGACGACGAGCAGCTCATGCTCGAACTGATCAACCGAGCGAGGGCCAACCCCCAGGCCGAGGGGCAACGGCTCGTGGGCCTCCTCCAGGCCGACCCAACCCTCCGGGCCGCGGCCGGCTCGCTGGACGTCTCCGCGTTCCTCCAGGAGATCGATTCGTACGGGCCTCGCCCCCCTCTGGCGTTCGACCCCCGACTGATCGCCGCCGCGAGGGACCGGGACGCGCTCATGCTCGCCGCCAACGCCCAGGAGCATTCGCCGTCCGGGGCCGTGGTCACGGGGGCCTCGGGATGGCTGGACTCCGATGGCCAGCCGTTCTTCCCGGCCGACGGCCAGTCCTGGACGGCCGCCGAGAACATTTTTGCCTATTCCGGCAACGTGGCCGATCGCTCGACCTCGCAGGTCGTCGAGTACTTCGAGGCCGCGTTCCTCCTGGACTGGGGCAACCCCGATTTCGGTCACCTGAAGAACCTGATGCTCCCGGGACCAAGCCAGGCCCAGGCCGAGGGGACCCTGCCGATCGCCGAGATCGGCATCGGCCTGCTGACCGGAGTCTCGCCGACGGCCCCTCCGCCCGCCTCGGCCGAGCTCGCCTCGAACGACGGCCTGAACGTCGGCCCGGACCTCGTGACCCAGGAATTCGCCTGGAGGAGAGGCGATCCCTTCTTGACCGGAGTGGCCTACCAGGACCGCGACGGAGGCGGATTTTACTCGCCCGGAGAGGGGCTCGGGGCGGTCACGATCTCGGCGGTGGGCCTTCACGGCGAGGGAACGTTCTCGACCACGACCTGGGACTCGGGCGGATACTCGCTCAAGCTCCCGGCGGGGACGTTCGCCGTGACCGCCTCGGGCGGGGCACTTTCCGCCCCCTCGACGACGACCGTGACGATCGGGACCGACAACGTCGGCTGGGACATCGTCGAGCCGAAAGCCCCGGCGATTCCTGCGTCGCCCGTCGTGGGCCTTCCCGCACCCTCGCCCGCCTCGACGCCAACCCCGGTCGCATCCACCCCCTCGAAGACCGTCGCGCCTTCCCCCTCGTCGAGCGTCTCGCCGCCCTCGGAGGTCGGGACCTCGAAGCGATCGGCGCATCCTGGCCGGAAGAAGGCCATCAGCCATCGCCCGAAGTGGTCCAGGTTGGCGAGTCTGGCAGCCCGAGTCCGCCCGGGGTGAGCCCGAGAGGGCTCGCGGGGTCGGGCCGGTTCGACCCGTCGAGGAGATAGCCCGAGGCAAGGCGGCCGAATTCCTCGACTTGCGACGCGATCCAGGCCTCCTCCTTGCCCAGGACCTCCGCGAGGATTCGGGCGACCTGGGGGGCGGCCTGGATGGCGGCTCGGGCGTCGAGGAAGAGCCATCGAATCCGACGGGCCAGGACGTCCTCGACCGTCCTCGCCAGCTCGTCTCGGATGGCGCGGACCACCTGATCGGGGAATTCAAGCTCCGGCCCGTCTTGCTGATGGAGAGGGAGCCGATCGGTGGTGCACGGGCGGGAGGGAAGGCCCGCGACCTGCGCCGCCAGGTCCACGGCATCGCGAGCCATCACGCGATACGACGTCCATTTGCCCCCGGTGATCGTCACCAGGCCCGATCCGGCGGCCTCGACGAGGTGACCTCGCGAGAGGGAGGCGGTCCTCTCCCCGGCGGCCCCTCGGATCAGGGGACGCAGCCCGGCGAACACGCATTTCACGTCCGAGGGGTCGGGGCGGCGGCCCAGATAGCGGCCCACGTGCTCGGAGAGGAACTCCACCTCCTCGGGCAAGGCCCGGGGCTCCGCCGAGACCGCCGAGACGGGCGTATCGGTCGTCCCGACGAGCGTCCGTCCCAGCCACGGGATCGCGAACAGGACCCGGCCATCGCTCGTCTTCGGCACCAGGACGGCCGTCTCTCCCGGGAGGAACGAGCGGTCCAGGACGAGATGGGCCCCCTGGCTCGGCGCGATCCTCGGCGACGAGGACGGGGAATCGAGCCGGCGGATTTCGTCGGCGAACACCCCGGCCGCGTTGATCAGGACTTTCGCCCGAACTTCCACCTCCTCGCCGGTCTCCGAGTCCCGGACGACCAGGCCCGAGAGCGTCTCCCCCTCTCGGAGGAGCCGGACCGCCGGCGCATGGTTCATCGCCAGGCCGCCGAGGTCGAAGAACGTCCTCAGCAGGGCGACGGCCATCCGGGAATCGTCGAACTGGCCGTCGTGATAGAGGACGCCGCCGCGAAGCCCCTGGGCCGAGAGCGTCGGGGCCCGTTCGATCGCCTCGGCCCGGCCGACTCCTCGCGACCATTCCCACCGGGAGCGGCCGGCGAGGAGGTCATAAGCCTTCAGCCCGAGCGAGTAATAGGGCCGGTCCAAAAAGGAATACGCCGGGATCAGGAAGGCGCGGTCGTGGACGATCCCGGCGCGTTCCGGCGGAGGATCTCCCGTTCGCGGAGGGCCTCGCGGACCAGCCCGACCCGACCCTGGGCGAGGTAGCGAACGCCTCCGTGGATCAGCTTGGTGCTCCGGCTGGAGGTGCCCTGGGCGAAGTCGCGGGCCTCGAACAGGACCGTCCGATAGCCGCGATTCGCCGAGTCGACGGCCGAGCCCAGCCCGGTGGCCCCCCCGCCGATGATGGCCACGTCCCATCGGGGCTCGTCGCGGAGGCGTTCCAGGATCGTCGATCGAAGCACGCGAGGCTCCCCGGGGGCCGTCCTCCCCGTCCGACCGCCGCGGGCCGGTTGAGGAGGCCGGGTGGTCATGCTACCGTCGGGGCAATCCCCCGGCCCAGCCCCTTCGAGAACAACCCCCGATGATTCGCATCTTGGCGATTTTGCTCCTCGTCGCCGGCCCGGCCCTGGCCGACGGCCCGGCCGACAACGTCCCGGAGCAGTCCCGGCCGATCCCGCCGAAGGGCAAGCCCGTCCCCGAGGACCAGAGGAAGGCCCTCGAAGTCGGCCTGGCGAAGCTCGGCAAGGCCGTCGAGGCCCTCCACGCCTCGAACGACCCGAAGGTCGCCCGGCTGGTCCCGGACGTGGAGATCTACGAGAAATCCGTGCACTACGCCCTGGAATATGACGAATTCTACACGCCCGAAGAGGTCGTCACCGCGAAACGGATGCTCGACGAGGGCCTCGATCGCGCCAACGCCCTCCTGGAGAAGGGCGACGCCCCGTGGACCCGGGCCACCGGGACCGTCTGGCTCGCCTACCGCTCGAAGATTGACGGATCGGTCCAGCCCTACTCGTTGATCGTCCCCGAATCCTGGAACGCGCTTTCCCCCCATCGCCACCGGCTCGACGTCTGGTTCCACGGCCGGGGCGAAACCCGCACCGAGGTCTTCTTCTACAACGAGAGGAAGAAGGACCGGGGCGAGTTCACGCCCGAGGATGCATTCGTCCTCCACCCCTACGGCCGGTTCTGCAACGCGGCGAAGTTCGCCGGGGAAATCGACGCCCTGGAAGCGCTGGCCGACGTCCAGGCTCGCTACAAGATCGACGAGGACCGGGTCGCGGTCCGGGGATTTTCGATGGGAGGGGCCTCGACCTGGCATTTCGCGGTCCATTACGCCGACCGCTGGTTCGCGGCGAACCCCGGCGCGGGCTTCTCCGAGACGCCCCGTTTCCTGGACGTCTTCCAGAAGGAAAAACTGGAACCCGCCTGGTACGAAAAGGTCCTCTGGCACTGGTACGACTGCCCCGAGGTGGCGGTGAACCTCGCCCAGTGCCCGACCGTCGCCTACAGCGGGGAGATCGACAACCAGAAGCAGGCGGCCGACGTGATGGCCGAGGCCCTGGAGAGGCTCGACATGCCGCTGACCCACATCATCGGCCCGAAAACCCCGCACCGCTACCATCCCGAGGCCAAGCAGGAGGTGGCTCGAAGGATGGAGGAGCTGGCCCGGATCGGCCGCGAGCGCGTCCCTCGTCGGGTCCGGTTCGTGACGTATAGCCTGCTCTACAACCGGATGGACTGGATCACCCTCGACGCGATGGACGAGCACTGGAAGCCGGCGAAAGCGTCGGCCCTGGTCGATCCCAGCGGCCGGCTTGACCCGGTGGTGGTGGTCCAGAACGTCCGCGCGTTCACCCTGGAAATGCCCACAGGGCTCTGCCCCCTGGATCGAGGCCGGCCGATCCAGGTCCACATCGCGGAATCGTCGGAGAATGGCGACTCCGACGACGAGGGCACGCGGCTGACGGTGCCCGGACCCGAGACCGATCGCTCCTGGAAGGCCCGGTTTCACAAGGACGGCGACGAGTGGAAGGTCGGCCCCCTGCCCGAGAACGGCCTCCGCAAGGTCCACGGGCTCCAGGGGCCGATCGACGACGCGTTCCTCGACCGCTTCACGTTCGTCATGCCGTCGGGCCAGGGCGCCCATCCGAAGGTGGCGGCCTGGGTCGAGTCCGAACGGAACCGGGCGGTCCGTCGGTGGCGTTCCCAGATGCGAGGCGATGCTCACATCAAGCTCGACCGCGACGTGACCGACGCCGACATCGCCGCCGGCAACCTCGTGCTCTGGGGCGACCCGGAGAGCAACTCCGTTCTCAAGAAGATCGCCGACAAGCTTCCCATCAAGTGGGACGGCGATCAGATCGTCGCCGGGGACCGGAAGTTCCCGGCCTCGGAGCACGTGCCGATTTTGGTCTATCCCAACCCGCTGAACCCGAAGAAGTACGTCGTCCTGAACAGCGGGTTCACGTATCGCGAGTACGACGACCTGAACAACGCCAGGCAGGTGCCGAGGCTGCCGGACTGGGCGATCGTGGACGTGACCACCCCGCCCAATAGCCGTTTCCCCGGCAAGGTCGTCGATGCCGACTTCTTCGATGACTCCTGGGCGCTCAAGCCGCCTCATCAGGCACATCCGTGATCCGCGAGGCCGTGAAATCAACCCGGGAGGCCGGCCCTTTTCGATTGGTGCCGACGACCCGGGTGAATTCCTTTCCCACGATCGGGACCCTCTCACGGAGTCGTCGAGTTTGACGGCAGGCTCGACGTCGGGATCAAGGTCCCACTGCCCAGGCTGGCCGTGGAACTGCTGGTCAGGGTCGAGCCGGTGGCGGTCGTTCCGGTCGGGGTCGTGCCGGTGGAGGAGGTCGTCCCGGTCGTCGGGTTGGTCGTGGTGGCCCCGGTCCCGGTGCTATACGTGGTCGTTCCGGTCGCCGGGTTGGTCGTGCCGGTCCCCCCGTTGAGGATCGTCCCGACGGTCGTTCCGACCGTCGAGGCGCCGGAAGTCAATCCGTTAGCGGGATTGCCGATGCTCCCGGTC
The DNA here is from genome assembly GCA_963737655.1 of uncultured Planctomycetota bacterium. Taxonomy (GTDB): domain Bacteria; phylum Planctomycetota; class Planctomycetia; order Isosphaerales; family Isosphaeraceae; genus JAQGHR01. The sequence goes on from CAVTTN010000002.1 coordinate 3,485,116, forward strand.
AATCCGGTGCTGCCATACGTCCCTCCGCCGATGGCCTGGAGGCCGGTGGAGGTCGAGCCGGGCGAGCCGATCGTGCCGACGGTGACCGTGCCCGGCCCGCCGATGTACGAGGTGCTGTCGCCGTTCGTGGCGGTGTTGCTCGAGGACGAGGACGACGAGGTCGAAGAGGACGACGTCGAGGGCGTCAGGGTCGCCAGGGTGCCTCCCGGGGAGGCGCCGAACCGAGCCAGGAACTCGGGGGAGCTGAGGAACTGGTTGAGCACGGCCTTGCGGCTCAGGCCGCGCTGCATCTTGCCGGTCCAGAACGCGACGTCGCCCGCTGAGGGCCCGCGGTCGAGGACTTCGGCATACAGGGCATCGACGAACGCCGTCCGGGTGCGGTCGTTTCGGAACGCGGAGAGGGTGAAGGTGGGGGCAATTCCCCGGCCCTGGGCCGAGACGATCGGCGCTTGCGACCCGACGGACGCCCCGGCCAGGGCCGGCGAAGCGGTCGAGCCGTTCGAGGTGGTCAGGGAGGGCGTCGCCGCCTCCTGGCCGAGCTGGAGGAGGTCCCGACGGATCGCCTGCACCCCGACGCCTTTCCGGAGGAGTTTGGTGAAATGCGTCAGCTCGGAGGCCTGGGGATTGCGATCGAGGAGGCCGTTGAACAGGCCGATCACCCGGTTCTGGGCGGGGTTCGCCCCCACGGAGACGCCGTTGGAGGGCGCCGAGGCCACGCCCGAGCCGGAAGCCGTCGAGGCCGTCCCCAAGAACCCGGCCAGCACGCTGCTCGCGACGGTCGTCCCCGAGCTCGTCCCCGAAGTACCGGAGGTCGTGGTCGTGGTGGAACCCGAAGGATCAAAAATACTCCCGGTCGCGCCGGCGTTGGTGAGGGCGGTGCCGCTGGTCACGAATGCGCCGGTGACCCCGGTGTCGGGCGTGCTGGTGTCCCCGGCGACGTTGCCTCCCACGCCGTTGGAGCCGAGGTCGCCGGCGGTTCCGGTGCCGGTGCCGGTGCCGGTCCCGTTGGGGATGATCCCGGTGCCGATGCTGGCGGTCGGGCTGGTCCCGGGGAAGCCGGTGGTGTTGCTCGTCTCGCCGTTGCCGATCGTGATCGTCGGGTAGGACGTCACAGGCGCGGGCGTGACCGTTGCGAGCAGAGCCCGGCCTTCCAGGGTTTCGAGCTTCAGGTCTCGGCGGCTGGTGGGCCGTGGGATGGACGTGTTCATCTCGTCTCCGTGGAAAGACCCTCGACGCCCCTCGACGTTGGTCCTGGGGGCGTCTTGACCCGTTCTGCCTTGTCGCTGTCGGGGCCGATCGGTGGCTTGACCGATCGACCCTGGATGGGAAGTCTGAAACGCAACGGGCGTGCCAAACGTAAAGGGTTGCAAGAATGACGACGACCGTCCGGAGCCTCGGCGACCGATCCCGAAGGGGTTCCGGCTCCTCCGACGGCCGGGATGGTGTATAGTGATGGCTCGCCACCCCAGCCTCGCGGGCCCACGACCATGATCGACCCGACCGCCGACCGCAACCTGATCGAGGGGACCGCCCCGGCCTCGGGCGACGAGTATTCGATCTCCGTGGCCTCCCGGGTCCGCAACCTCCCGCCGTACCTGTTTGGCAAGATCAACGACCTGAAACAGAGGATGCGACGGGCCGGCCACGACGTGATCGACCTGGGGATGGGCAATCCGACCGACCCACCTCACCCCACCATCATCGACAAGCTCTGCGAGGCCGCCCGGGACGACCGGAACCACCGCTACAGCGTGGCCGCCGGGGTCCTGAACCTCCGCCGCGAGGTCGCCAAGCGGTACGAGGCTCGGTTCGGGGCCTCGCTCGACCCCGACTCGGAGATCGTCGCGACGATCGGGTCGAAGGAGGGGTTCAGCCACATGTGCCTGGCCCTCCTCGGACCCGGAGACACCGCCTTGGTACCGGCGCCGACGTTCCCGATCCACGTCCACGCCATCGCCCTGGCCGACGCCAACGCCGTCGCCCTGGACGTCCGCGATTCCGACGCCTTCCTCGCCAACGTCGCCCGGATGTGCGAGAGCCTGTTCCCGAAGCCGAAGGTGCTCGTCCTGAACTACCCGCACAACCCCACGGGGAAGGTCGTCGATCGGGCGTTCTTCGAGGAAATCGTGAAGCTGGCCAGGCGATTCGGCTTCCTCGTGGTCCACGACTTCGCCTATGGCGACGTGAGCTTCGACGGCCACGAGGCGCCGAGCTTCCTCTCGGTGCCCGGCGCGAAGGAGGTGGGCGTCGAGTTCACGACGATGTCCAAGGGGTACAACATGGCGGGCTGGCGAGTGGGTTTCGCCGCCGGGCATCGCGAGATCATCCGGGCCCTGAAGACGATCAAGGGCTACTACGACTACGGGCTATTCCAGGCCGTCCAGATCGCGGCGATCGTGGCCCTGAGGCACGGCGAGGACGCGAGGAAGGCCCAGGTGGCCGAATATCAGATGCGCCGGGACGTCCTGGTGGAGGGCCTCCACCGGATCGGCTGGGACGTGGAGACGCCCAGGGCCGGGATGTTCGCCTGGGCGAAGATCCCCGAGCCGTGGTCCTCCGCGATGGGCTCGATCGACTTCGCAATGAAGCTCCTGGAAGAGGCGGAGGTGGCGGTCAGCCCCGGTCGGGGGTTCGGCGAGCTGGGGGAGGGGTATCTGCGGCTCGCCCTGGTCGAGAACGACCAGAGGCTCCGCCAGGCGGTCCGTCAGATCGCCCGGGTCGGGAAACCGGACGGGAATCCCGGCCTCCGGGACCCCGCTTGACTCTGGCCGAAGGTCCCGATCTCCCGTATGTTCATCAGGATGGGCCGCCGGAGCCCTCTTGAACAGGGGCGGGACGTCGGAGGCGGGGCGATGGACGACGGCTTGACCCGGGCTCTCGTGCAGCTCGCCTCGGCGATCGCCCGCCGCCTCGGCTCGGCGATCGCCGAGGACCCCGAGCTCCGAGAGGGGGTGCGGGCCCTGCTGGTGGCCCTGGGCGAACCGGGTCCGGTCTCGCCGGCGATCGTTCCGGCGGAGGTCCCGGTGCCGTCGCCTCCGCCGATCGCGGTCCCGGTGGATCGCTCTTCGGAATCGGCGGCTCCCGAAGCCCCGAGGGCCGTCGCGGTCCCCCTGCCCGAGCTGACGTTGGGCCGCACCCGGCCCTCGCCGGTCGAGCCGGCGCCGGCATCGCCCGAGAGGCCCTCGGCGCCCGATGCCGAGCTGCCGACGATCGAAGCCCACCTTCGCCTGAAGGCCGACGGCGCCCGGTGGGCCGCCAACCGCCGTCGCCTGATGGACCGCAAGGCCGATTTCCGGGAGGAGATCGCCCCGAACGACCGGGCCCTGAGCGATCGGAGCCGGGCACTGCCGGATTGCCACCTCTGGATGAACACGGCCAGCGCCCCGAGCCCGTCGACCCCTCGCGATGGGATGAGGTGGCCTCCGGCTTCGACACGGCCGCCGAGGGCGTGGCCCTGATCCGCGCCATGCTCGCCGACCCGACCCGAGATCGCGACGACTTCGCCCATGCCCTGGACCTCCTGGCCGAGCGCAATCGGCCGTCCGGGCCGTGGTCGATCGCGTGGGAGGCTCGCCCGACCCGGACCAGTATCGCGCCTACGAGTGGCTCCGGGGCGCCGCGTGGCGAGAGCAGCACTTCATCCGCCGGTTCATGAAGCTGGACGACCCCGCCGACCCCTCGCGATTGCCCCGCCTCGCCGCCGAGATCAAGGCCCTGGCCGAGCGCCGGGACCAGGCCGTGCTGAAGGCCAAGAAGAAGAAACAAAGGCTCCGCCAGCTCGATTACCACGCCGGGCTGATCGCTCGGGGGTCCGACCCGCTGTACAACTGGGTGAAGGTGGCCGAGGCGGCCGGGGCCCTGGTCGGCGAGGGCGTTCCGCCCAGCGCGCCGGAGCTCCGCGAGCCTCTCCTGCCGATCATCGGCGACCTGCCCGACCTCGGCGAGCTGCCCGACGGGTTCGCCCGGATCCTCCGCGAGGTCGATCGATTCCTCGCGACTCGCCCCGCCTCGGCCGAGCCGACCCGGGACGCCGAGCCCTCGCCCGAAGTCCGCGAGGCCGCCGAGCTTCTCGCCGGCCGGTGCGTCGTCCTGATCGGCGGGGAGCCCCGTCCCGGGGCCCACGAGGCCCTGAAAGCCGCGTTTCGCCTCGATGACCTGGTCTGGGTCGGCACCCGCATCCATCAGTCGATCGAGGGGTTCGAGTCGATCGTCGCCCGGCCCGAAGTGGCCCTGGTCCTCCTGGCGATCCGCTGGTCGAGCCACTCGTTCGGCGACGTGAAGCGGTTTTGCGACCGGAATCAGAAGCCCCTGGTGCGCCTCCCCGCGGGATACCACCCGAATCAGGTGGCGACTCAAATCCTCTCGCAATGCAGCGAGCAGCTCCGCGCCGCCAATGCGTGCTGAGGCCGCCCCGAGGTTCGCCGAGGCCCGAGGGATCGTCGCAACCGAACTCCCCACGCGATGGGCCGTCTCGTCCTGCGAATCCATGGCCTCAAGAGCGGAAAAAATCTCGGAATTCGAGAGAAACACGCGAGAACCGGGGAGCTTCCCTCTTGACGGGAACCAATAAATCCTATAGATTTATTTGAACGGCTTAATCGGCCGTTCGGCCTCTTCTCTGTTCCGGCGCCAGCGCCCTCGACCTTCGGGTCGGGGGCGTTGGCGTTTTTTCGCTGGCGACCGATCTTCTCCCCTTGGCTCGGTCCTCTTGCCAGAACGGCCGGGAATGGCGACACTTCGGCCCGCCCGGGGAGTCCGGGCGGAAACGGAGGTCCGCCGTGAAGCGAAGGACGATGCTCGGCCTGGCCGCCGGCCTGGCGGTCGGCGGGATGTCCAGCCCCCGGGCCGCCGGGGAACCGGGAGGGCCGGGCGAGTCGGTCCTCGTCGTGGACAGCCTCGCCGGGTCCCTGCTGTTCCTGGAACCGAACAGCCTGGGCCGGACCGCCGAGGTCCGCCTCGGGCCCGGCCCGAGGGAGGTCGCCGTCTCGGCCGACGGCCTCAAGGCGTTCGTCCCCCTCTTCGGGACCTCCGACATGGGCCCGGGCGGCTTCCCCGGCCACGAGGTGGCCGTGGTGGACGTCCTCCGCAAGAGGCTCGCCGGTCGGATCTCGGTCCGGCCGTTCGCCGGCCCCCACGGGATCGCCATCGACCGCCAGGGGATGCTCTGGGTCACCTGCGGGGCGGAGGGAAGCCTCCTGGTGATCGACCCGGCGAAAAAGGCCGTGGTCCAGGCCGTCCCGGTCGGCGTGAAGGGGCCCCACCGGGTGGCGCTCTCGCCCGATGGCGCGAAGCTGTTCGCCGCCAACGGCGCCGGGTCGGTGATCTCGGTGGTGGACGTCGCCTCTCGACGGCTGGCCAAGGATATCCGCGTGCCCTCGGGTATCCTGGACCTGGCGATCTCGCCCGACGGCTCGATGCTCTTCGCTACCGACCTGAACCGGCCGTCTCTCTGGGCCATCGACGCGAAGGAAGATCGGCTGGTCCGCGAATTTACCCTCGACGAGCCGGCCGGGCGTCTCCGGGTCACGCCCGACGGCCGGGCCGTTTTGCTGACCCTGCCCGACTCGGGAGGCCTGGCGAAGCTGGACGTGACGACGCTCCGCCGGCTGGGGACGCTGCGAATCGGCCGGTTCCCCTCGGGCTTCGCGTTTTCGAGGGACGGCGCCTGGGCGTTTGTCGCGAGCCTCGGCTCCGGGACGATCACCGCGTTCGACCCGGTCTCCCTGCGAGTCCGAAAGACCGCGACGGCCGGCAAGGGGCCCGACGGCCTGGCGATCGTCGGCCCTCGCTGAGCCGGGCCGGGCCGGGCCGTTGTGTCCGGGGCGTCCAGGGACGATAGTACAGGGGCCCTCCCATGACGGGAGGGGCCCCGATCGACCCGAGGACCCGAACCGTGCCCCTTCGCGACCAGACCGCCGAGGGTCGCCGACTGGCCGACAGCGTCGCCCGTCTGGCCGACTGGAAACACTGGGGGCCCTACGTGGCCGAGCGGGCCTGGGGGACGGTCCGCGAGGACTATTCTCCCGACGGCGAGGCCTGGCACTTCTTCCCCCACGACCAGGCCCGGAGCCGCGTCTATCGCTGGAACGAGGACGGCCTGGGCGGCTTCTGCAACCGCTTCCAGAACCTCTGCCTCGGCCTGGCCCTCTGGAATGAGCGCGACCCGATCCTCAAGGAGCGCCTCTTCGGCCTCTCCGGCCCGGAGGGGAACCACGGCGAGGACGTCAAGGAGTATTATCGCTACCTCGACGCCTCGCCGACCCACTCCTACATGAAAATGCTCTACAAGTATCCCCAGGTGGAGTACCCCTATCAGAGGCTGATCGACGAATCGGCCCGGAGGGGACGCCGAGACCCCGAGTTCGAGCTGATCGACGCGATCGGCGACGCCTTCATCGCCGGTCAGTACTTCGACGTCTTCATCGAATACGCCAAGGCCGGCCCCGAGGACATCCTGGGCCGGATCACGGCGATCAACCGGGGCCCGGAGCCGGCCCCTCTCCACGTCCTGCCCCACGTCTGGTACCGCAACACCTGGTCCTGGGGCCACGACCCCCGCAAGCCCGAGCTGGCCGCCGACGGTCGATCGGCGATCCGCACGGACCATCGCCACATCGGCCCCCGCTGGCTCTATCTCGACGACGGGCCCGAGGACCTCCTGTTCACCGACAACGAGACCAATCGCGAGAGGCTCCACGGCCTCCCCAACCCGTCGCCGTTCGTCAAGGACGGCATCCACGAGGCTGTGGTCCGTCGAAAGATGGAGAAGGTGAACCCGAAACGGATCGGGACCAAGGCCGCGGCCCATTATCGGGCGAGGGTCGCCCCGGGGGCCGCGTTCGAGGTCCGATTCCGGTTCGTCGATCGCCCGATGGACCGGCCGTTCGGCGACTTCGAGGACGTGTTCGCGACGAGGATCGCCGAGGCCGACGAATTCCACGAGGCGATCCAGGGCCCCGGCCTCTCCGACGACGAAAGGCTCGTCCAGAGGCAGGCGCTGGCGGGCCTCTTGTGGTCGAAGCAGTTCTACCACTACAGCCAGGAGCTCTGGGCGGCCGGAGACCCGGCGTTCCCCCCTCCCCCGAAGGGCCGAGGCCGGGGCCGCAACGCCGGCTGGGGGCACTTCTACGCCCTGGACGTGTTGAGCGTCCCGGACAAGTGGGAATATCCCTGGTTCGCGGCCTGGGACACCGCGTTCCACTGCATCCCCCTGGCGATGGTCGATCCGGAGTGGTCCAAACGGCAGATCCTCCTGATGCTCCGCGAGTGGTACATGCACCCCAACGGCCAGCTCTCGGCCTACGAGTGGGACTTTTCCGACGTGAACCCGCCGGTCCACGCGATGGCGGCGCGCCGGGTCTACGAGATGACCCGGGATGACAAGGGCCGGGGCGACGTCGATTTCCTCGAAGAAGTCTTCCACAAGCTCCTGCTGAACTTCACCTGGTGGGTGAACCGCAAGGACGCCGAAGGGCGAAACGCCTTCCAGGGCGGATTCCTGGGGCTGGACAACATCGGCGTGTTCGACCGCAGCAAGCCCCAGGGGCTGCCCGAAGGGGCCCGTCTCGAACAGGCCGACGGCACGGCGTGGATGGGGATGTTCTGCCTCGACATGCTGGCCATCGCCCTGGAGCTCTCGAAGTACCGCAAGGCGTACCAGGCCACCGCGACGAAGTTCTTCGAGCACTTCGTGGCCATCGGCCACGCGATCAACGGCATCGGCGAGCAGACGGGGATGTGGGACGACGGCGACGGGTTCTATCACGACGTGATCCGCCACGCCGACGGCTCGCTCGACCCGATCCGCCTGAAGTCGTTCGTGGGCCTGGTCCCCCTGTTCGCGGCCCTGCCGATCGAGCCCGGCCTGCCCGAACGCCTCCCGGATTTCTGGAGGCGCGTCCAGTGGTATCAAAAATACCGGCCCATCCTCGAGGAGAACGCGAGGATGATGAGCGAGGTCGGCCCGGGGGGGAGCCGCCTGCTGTCGCTGGTCGATCCGGCGAAGCTCCGCGCCGTCCTGTCCCGGATGCTCGACCCCCGATGCTTCCTGTCCGAGTTCGGCCTCCGCTCGCTCTCCCGGGAGCACGCCGACCGCCCGTTCGCCTGCAACGGCCAGTTCGTCAGCTACGAGCCGGCCGAGTCGGCCAGCCCGATCTACGGAGGGAACTCCAACTGGAGGGGGCCGGTCTGGTTCCCGGTCAACTTCCTGATGGTCGACGCCCTGCGATCCTATCACGCCTACTTCGGCGACTCCTTCCGGGTCGAGCTCCCGGCCGGATCGGGCCGGATGGCCACCCTGGGCGAGGCGTCGGACGACCTTTCCCGGCGCCTCCAGGCCATTTTCCTCCGGGACGAGGCGACCGGACGCCGAGCGGTCTTCGGCGGCAACGCCCTGTTCCAGGAAAGCTCCCTCTGGAAGGATTACGTCCCGTTCTACGAATACTTCCACGGCGAGATCGGCTGCGGACTGGGGGCCAGCCACCAGACGGGCTGGACGGCCCTCGTGGCCGACCTGATCCGGCGGTCCCCTCGAAGGCCCGAATCGCCCCCGCCGGTCGAGTCTCCCCGACGCCCGGCGGCCGTCCAGGGCTGAACGCTGATGGCCATCTGGGCGATTTCCGACCTCCACCTCTCGTTCGCGCGGGACGACCCCCGCGAACGCTTCGCCGGCCGGTGGAAGGACCACGCCGAGACGATCGGCCGGAACTGGCGGGAGGCCGTCGGCCGTGACGACCTGGTCCTGGTCCCCGGAGACGTCTCGATGGCGAGGAACCATCGCGAGGTCCAGCCCGACCTGGCCTGGCTCGACCGCCTCCCGGGGATCAAGGTGCTCTCGCCCGGAAACCATGACGTCTGGTTCAACGCGGTCGCCAAGGTCCGGCCGATCCTCCGCAAGACGCTCCGGGCCGTCGGCGGGGATGCGATCGAAGTCCCCGGCGCGATCATCTGCGGGACGAGGGGCGCGGCCCCGGACGACGATCCGGCCTTGCCCCGAGAGCTCGCCGCCCTGGATCGCGGCCTCGCCGGGGCGGTCGCGCTCCGAGACGGCCGGGACCTGCCCATCCTGGTCCTCTGGCACTACCCGCCGTTCGATCCCCACGGCTCGCCGGGCCCGGCCGTCTCGAAGATCGAATCCGCCGGTGCCTCGGCCTGCGTGTACGGCCACCTCCACGCCCTGGGCCAGTGGTCGAGGGCCGTCCAGGGGGTCGTCCGCGGGGTCCGCTATCACTGCGTGGCCGCCGACGCCGTCGGGTTCCGTCCCCTGGCCATCCGAGTCTGAACGGAAGCTCAGGCCACAAGTCCGACCCTCGCCGCTTGCGAGGCTTGCCCGTCAAAATCCGAACAAATTCGCTCCCCGACGCGTTTTCCCGGGCCGGCTCGGCCGTCGATCTGGCAAAATGGTAAAGCCAGGAGAAATGACAGGGCATGCACGAGAGGGGGCCTTGTCCTGCTATTGCACGCATGATAGCATTTCGAGGCCAGAAGGACGATCGTCATCGCAACCGGGACTTCGAGGAGCTCTCCATCCATGAATCCTGCCCAAGATCCGCGGCCGGGCCGGCCAAGAACGAGGACGTCCTCCTGGACGCCCCGGGCGGAGGCCCTGGAGGCCCGCGCCCTCCTCAACGGCGGGGGCTTCGACCCCAGCTTCGGCACCGACGGCCGGGTCTCGGTCCCGTTCGACGTGGGACCGCCGAGCTTCACGTTCAACGGCGGGAGCACGGCCAACGCCGAGGTGATCCAGCCCGACGGCAAGATCCTCCTCTTCGGCACGGCCTCGACGATCACCACGCTGACCCTGGGAGGCTCCCAGGGCGTTTTTGCCGTGGCCCGGTTGAACGCCGACGGCACTCCCGATAATACCTTCGGCACCGGCGGACGGGTCACCGTGCCGTTCCCCAATTCGGCCCACGGGACGGCGATCGCCTTGCAGAGCGATGGCAAGATCGTCCTGGCCGGTTACGACGGCCTGGCCTCGGCCTCTCCGCAGTTCTTCCAGCCCAACAAGTTCGCGGTGGCCCGGCTCAACGCCGACGGCTCGCTCGACACGACGTTCGCCGGGACGGGCACCGAGGAGTTCGCCGTCGGCGCCTCCAGCCTGGGCGACACGGCGGGCGGCGTCGTCGTCCAGCCCGACGGCAAGATCGTCCTGGCCGGCACCGAGGTCGTCGGCTCCGAGCAGGATTTCGCCTTCGCCCGCCTCAATTCCGACGGCTCGTTCGACACCGGGTTCGGCGCGGGGGGTAACGGCAAGCTGCTGGTCCCGGTGGGCCCGACGGGGGCCTCGTTCGCCGGGGCCAACGCCGTGATCCTCGAAGGGACGAAGATCCTCGCCGCCGGCTCCGCCGCGACGACCGCCGACCCCTCGCGAAGCCAGGTCGCCTTCGCCCTGGTCCGCCTGAACCCCGACGGCTCGCCGGATACGACCTTCGGGGCGAACAAGGACGGCACGTCCACGATCGCCTTCAACACGGCGTATTCCAGCACGACCGGCAAGACCAACAGCCCCGGTTACGACGTCGCCAACGCCGTGACCCTGGACGCCTCGGGCCTGATCCTGGTGGCCGGCAAGGTCCAGTCCTATAACGGGACGAACGATCCCAGCGTGTTCGACTTCGGGGTCGCCCGTCTGAATTCCGACGGCTCTCCCGATGGGAACTTCGGGGCCCGCAAGGACGGGACGGTCAACGTCCAGTTCCAGTACCTGGGCGTCCCGATCGCCTCGGCCAACTCGGTCCTCGTCCAGCCCGACGGCAAGGTGGTGCTCGTCGGGACGGCGGCCAACACGACGCAGACGACCAGCTACAGCCAGTTCCAGGGCTTGCAGAGCAGCTCGCCGGTGACGAACGTCCTGGCGCTGGCCCGGCTGAACACCGACGGGTCGCCGGACACCACGTTCGGGACCGGAGGCCAGGTCGGATCGGCCTTCAACCTGCTGCCGAAGGCCAACTCGGGCCTGAACGCCGCGGCCCTGGATGCCTCCGGGAAGATCGTGGCGGCCGGCTCCGCGACCACGGACGTGGCCGGGGCCGCCCCCTCCGGCAACGAGATGGCGGCGGTTCGGATCCTGCCGGAAACCCCGACGCCAACCCCGCCGCCTCCTCCGCCCCCGCCTCCTCCGCCGCCCCCGCCTCCGCCGCCGCCGCCGCCTCCTCCGCCGCCGCCGCCCCCTCCCCCTCCTCCGCCGCCGCCCCCTTCTCCGCCTCCGGCCACCATTCAGGCCGGGGTCCCCGAGAGCAAGTCCGGGATCGCCTCGGGCTTTCGCGTGTACTTCTCGTCCGCCCTGACGACGGCCTCGGCCCAGGACGTCTCGGCGTATCAGGTCATCCTGGCCGGGCCCGATCGCCGATTCGGGACGAAGGATGACCGCTCGGTGCCGATCACCTCGGTGACCTATGACGCCGGGGCGTTGTCGGTGGCCCTTCACCTGAAGAAGAAGGTCAATCTTCACCAGCCGGTGGAGCTGATCGTCAACGGCTCCACGCTCGTGGACACCAACGGCAATCACCCGATCGGCTCGAACGGCCAGGCCGGCTCGACGTTCACCCAACTCTTCGGCCCGGCGCCCCGAGGTGCCAGCACCGCCCAGGTCCTTGCGGTCCATCCTCAAGGCCCGCGGGTCCGACCTCGAGCCCACCCCAATCGCCGACGGTGAGCGGGTGGCGTTCGCCGAAAGCCTCGTCAGCCGCCCGCCCATCAGGGCGGCTGACACTTCGACTTCCCCTTTTTTCAGGCCGCAGACCGGATCGGCGGTCGAGTTGACAGGCCCGCCCCGGGCCCCAACCGGCCGCCGCCGGCTTTTTCATGTCGCAAGTTTCTTTCAAGAAAGGGTTTACGAGGCAAAACAGGAGTCAATGAAGTGCAATGGCACGCCGGGTGCTTTACCCAGGCTGCGACGGGGCACGAAAGACCGGCCCTTCGACTGACATCGAGACGCCAAAGGACACAACGATGCTCGTTCTCAGCAGGAAGCTCGGGGAGAAGATTGTCATCGGCGACAACATCGTGCTGACGGTCGTGAAGATCGATCGGAACCAGGTTCGCCTGGGGATCGAGGCGCCCGGCGACGTCCCGGTGTTCCGCGAGGAGATCCTCCCGGGGCGAGTCGCCTCGGCCGAAGACGCGATCCTCTCCCGCTAATCGAGCGAGGATCGGCGGGATCAGGAGGCCGGACCGAACGGCCTCCCCGCCGGCCAGACCCGTCGGAGCGCCTCGGCCGTCCTCCTCGCGACGGTCTCCGGGGCTTGACCCGTCAGGGATCGGCACGACGCCAGGGGCTCGGCCGTGACCGGCCCGGTGTACCCATCGACGTCCAGGGCGGTCAGAAGCCCTCGGGAATCCACGATTCCGCGCTCTCCGGGGAGTCCTCGGACCGAATCGACGAGCGTCGAACGGTCTGCCCAGGCTCCGGGAGGCAAGTCCGCGACGTGGACCCACACCACCGAGTCGGCCCCCCAGGCCAGGCCCGCCGTCGTCGGCTCCCCGGCGGCGAAGAGGTGCCAGGAGTCCACCACGACGCCCACCGGCGATCCGGTCGCCCGTTCCAGGGCGTCGCGAAGCGGCCCGAGGTCGGCCAGCCGGTGAACGAACGCGGCGTTCCGGCCCGGTCGCGAGGATTCCACCCCGATGACCTCCAGGCCCAGGCGGATGCCGAAGTCGGAGAGGGTCTCGACGATCGGTGCGAGGCGATCGAGGTGGAATGCGAACGTACCGGCCCGATCGAAACCGACCGGGCATTCTGGCAGGACCCACGTCCCCGTGCGGACCAGCCCCAGCGTCGAGGCGGCCTCGGCCACGCGGGGCAGCCTGGCCAGGCCCTCGGCGAAACCGGATCCCCTCCAATCGAACGGCATCGGGAACGCCCCGCCTCGGAGGCCGAGGTCGGTCATCCTCCTCGCCACGGTCGCCGCCGACTCGCCCGTCTCCAAAAGGTCGCGGACCATCACGTCCACTCCCGAGAACCCGGCCCCGGCGGCGACCTTCAGGGTCTCCTCGATCGAGAGCGAGAGCCCCAGGGCCCTGGCGTTGAAGCTCGGATACATGGCGGCCCCCATATCAGATCGCCCCACCCTATCCATGGGGAACGCGAGACGCCAGGAATTGCTCCTCGGTGAGTTCGATCGGCTCGATTCCGTCGAACGGCATCGCCCTCTTCCCGACTGCCGAGATCACGTAAGCCCAGCCTCTTCAGCCTCATCCGCGTATTCTGCGCCCGCAAACCGATCGATCAGTCCGATCGAGAGGGATCGGTGCCTCCTTGGCGCCGGCCGTGGGAAGCCCGAGAATCACATCGCCCGAGGGCGGGGGGATGGGGCGGGGATCGCCATCCCGAAGGCTCTCGGACGAGGGCGGCGGGGGGCCGATGGTCGCGACGTGGATCGAGGCGGCGGCGAAGGGTCGGCATGGCGGGGCAGTCCGGGCCGGGATGTGGTCGGTCGTGGTCGTCGGGACGCATCCGGTCGAGGCGGACCAGGAGGTCTGGCTCGACGTGTGGGCCGATGACGTCGCCCTGGGCCCGTTGCCCGCGTTCTGGCTGGAAAACAAGGGCGTGAACAGCTTCTGGCACGTCCCGATCTCGCCCCAGTCGGTGGGCACCCGGCTCCGCTACCGTTCCGTGGCCCGGCGATTCGGGGCCGAGCCGGTCGTCAGCCCGACCCAGGACGTGATCGTCCGCCCGAACTTGCCCGATCGCACCGAGGTCGTCGCCTCGGTCGCCCCGGAGGGCCTGGTGGGCAACCGGATGATGGCCGTCCGGGTGGATGGCCGGGGGGCGACCCACGACATCTATTTCCCCACGGTCGGGCTCCATTCCGACGTCCGCCCGGCCGAGGGCGACCTGATGCAGAGTCGCTCCCACTTCCGAACGATCGTCGGGGGGCTGGCCGTCGGCCGGAGGCTGGATTGGTTCGCCGAGAGGCTGCCGTGGGAGGTGTTCCAGAGGTACCAGGGGGCCACGAACCTCCTGGTGACCGAGCTGAGATGGCGGCACGGGCCGATCCGGGTCCTCGCCACCGACTTCGTCGCCACCGGGCCGAACTTGCCGAGGACCGCCGGCGGGTCGGAGTCGCCGGGCCAGTATTTCAAGAGGTTCCGGATCACCAACGAGGCCGACGAGCCGAAACGGGCCCTGTTTGGGGTCTACATCCAGGCCGAGATCAACGGCGGGATCGGCGAGCCGGGCCTCTCCTGGCACGATGGCGACCGCACCCTCCTGGCCACCAATCGCGGCCACGGCCACGCCAACCGCAAGCTGGCCCGGGATGCGACGGTCGAGTTCGCCCTGGCCCTGGACGGCCGGGGGGAAGTCCAGTGCGAGCCGACCGGGCCGAATGAGGCGATCTTGCTCCGGCCGGTGGAGATCCCGGCCGGAGGCTCGGTCTCCGTGGACCTCCTGGTCAGCGGCGCCTTCACCGGCTGGCGAGGGGACAGCGGTACGTTTGAGCACTGGCTCCGCCCGGCCCTGGCGTGGTTCCGCTCGGCCGACCTGGACGGCCTGGAGCAGGAGGCCGCGGCGACCTGGGATGCGTTCGTCGAGCCTTTGCCCACCCTGGCGTTCCCCCGGCCCGCCTACGCGGTCAGCCTCCGCCGGTCGGCCCTGGCGGCGGCCCTCCATGCCGATGCCAAGTGGGGCTCGATCGCCGCGGGCTTCGATCGCGGCCTGAACGCCTACTGCTGGCCTCGGGACGCCATCTGGGCCGGCAACGCCATCGCTCGGGCGGGGCATCCCGAGATCGGCAAGGGCGTGTTCGAGTGGCTGAGCCGGGTCCGCGGCCACAGCCGGCCGTTCCTCTACTGGTTTCAGAAATACACGCTCGACGGCTGGCCCGAGTGGGAGACCCCGGGGCTGGACCAGACCGCGATGATCCCGTGGGGCCTGGAGGCGCATTTTCGCCGGACCGGCGAGGAGGAATTCCTCGCGCAGAACTGGCAGGTGATCGACCAGGCGGCGGCCGTCTGCTCGGGACGCTCGGGCCATCCGGGCCTCCATCGGCTCGACGACCTGGAGCTGATCACCTCGGCGGGGATCTGGGATAATCGCTACGGGGCCTTCCTCTACTCGAACGCCTCGGCCGTGGCGGGGCTGCGCTCGGCCGCGCGCCTGGCCGAGATCCTCGATCGCCCGGCGGAAGCGGCCTCGTGGCAAGAGCTGGCCGATCGGACCTGGAACCAGGGCGTCCTGACCCACCTGGTCATGGACGAGCTGGGAGGCCGGTTCCTGGAGGCCCGGCGATTGTCGATCCGCCGAGGGCTCTGGGCCGACCGGCCCGAGGACTGGATCGACCGCTCGGCCGCCGTGGACATCAGCTTGCTGGGCCCGGTCGTCCCGTTCGGCCTGATGCCGGCGGGCGACCCGAGGATGAGGAGGTCGGCCGAGGCGATCCTGCGATACAACGCCGCCGGGGGCGACCCGAACGCCCTGACCTGCTGGTCGCCCGACCCGGCCCGCCGGGACACCCGAGACGCCCCGAGCGAGGCCCATCAGCACGACGCCTCCAGCCTGGCCACCCTTTGGATGGCCCGATACCTGATCGTCCTGGGCCGGGAGACCGGCGAGGGGCGGCACTGGAACCGCGCCCTGGCGATGCTCGACGACATCCTCGGCCGGCTCGGCCCCCTCGGCCTCTCGCTGAAGAGTCCCGTCGGCCGGGACGGCCCTCCGGACGGCCTCCGACCGGCCCCGGGCGTCTGGGGGCTTCACGCGATGCTGGCCGATACCATGCTCGACCTCGCCGGGCTCGATTACGACGCCTCGATCGGGGCCCTGTCGCTGAGCCCGGCCCTGCCCCCGGCCTGGCCCCAGATCGGGCTTTCGGGCGCCTACGGATGCGGGTCGGTCGCCTATCGCCTGGAGAGGCCCGTCGGAGGGGTGGCCCACCGCCTGACCCTGGAGACCGACCTCCACCGGTCCACGAACCTCAGGATCGACATCGCCTGCCCCGGCCTGCCCGACCTCGGACCCTGGCACTCGCGTCCCGAAAGCCCCCCCCCGGGCTTCGACCGGGTGAACCGTCGGCTGTCCTGGACGTTCGAGCTCCCCTCCGGCGTCTCCCGGCACGAATGGACCTGGGGATAGGTCCCCTTCCAGGATGGCGACGTCGTCCGCTCGGCACGGCCGAGGGGATTTCACCGTCGCCGCGTTGCCGGTCGGTGCTGGCCCTCCATAATGAGGGATGAGGGCGGAGATTTCCGTCATGTCGGAAATGTTTGCCCGGTCCGGGCGAATCGCCTGGTGGATCGGGATCGAGCCGCCAACCGGAAACTCCCCCCATGCCCCTGACCACGAATCCCCCGGGGATCGACCGGGTCGCCCCGACGCTCCGGCCCTCGGGCCGCCCGGTGATGCGTCAGGACTGGTCGCACCTGCTGTTCCTCCACTGGGAAGTCCCCGTCTCGGCCCTCCGCCCGATCGTTCCGCAGTCCCTGGAGATCGACACCTTCGAGGGCCGGGCGTTCGTCGGCCTCGTCCCGTTCGCCATGAGCGGGGTCCGGCCGCTGTGGAGCCCGGCCGTCCCGGGTCTGTCGCGGTTTTTGGAGGTGAACGTCCGAACGTATGTCCATTTCGAGGGCCGCGACCCGGGCGTGTGGTTCTTCAGCCTCGACGCCGCCAACCGGATTGCGGTGAATTTGGCCCGGACGTTCTGGAACCTCCCTTATTTTTACGCGAAGATGCGGATGGACCGGCCCTCGGGCGGCCCGATCCGTTACCGATCGACCCGGGTCGATCGGACCGCCGAGCCTCCCGGCTGCTCGATCGCCTATCGCCCCGACGGGACCCCCTCGGCCTCGGTGCCGAAGACCCTGGAACACTTCCTCGCGGAGCGGTACATCCTGTACACCTCGGGGCGCCGGGCCCTGCTCTCGGGAAGGGTCCACCACTCGGCCTATCCCCTGCAACCGGCCCGGTTGGAGTCGCTGGAGGAGTCGCTGATCGGTGCCTCGGGGATCGAACGACCCGCCACCGACCCGCTGGCCCACTACGCCTGGGGGGTCCGGGTCCTGGTCTATCCGCTCCGCCCCGTCGTCTGATCACGCCCTCCACCGCCCAGGAGTTTTCGATGTCGAACCCTTCAACGAACGCTTCCGACCCGATCACGCCATTCCTGCTGACGTTGCGGATCATCTGGGGGGCCTTGCTGTTCGCTCCCCTGATGTTTCTGGGGATCGTTGTGGGCGTCATGCGTTCGGGCAAGATCCTGGCGGCCGATCCGTGGACTGTGACGATCCCTTTCGGGGTCCTGGCCCTGGCGATGAGCGCCGGTTGCCTCCTTCTCTCGGCTTTCCTTCCCGGGGTCCTCGTCACGAACGGCCGGAAGGCCCTGGCGTCTGGCAAGCCGATGAGTTCGGGTCGGACCCAGGGATTGCCGGATGGGGATTTCGGCGGGCTCCTGGCCCTTTACAATACGAAAACCATCGTGGCCCTGGCCCTGGTGGAAGGCGCGACGTTCTTCGATGTGATCGCCTTCATGCTCGAAGGCAAGGCCATCGTTTTGGCGGCGGTCGTCCTCCTGGTGGCGGTCCAGGCCACACGGTTCCCCACCCGGACCGGGTTGGAATCATGGCTGGACGACCAGCACGCCCAGCTTCAGGCGGAGAGAGGCTCGATCGGATGACCCCCGGCGTGATCGTCTTCGACGGCGTGTGCAACTTCTGCAACGCTTCGGTCAACTTCGTGATGAAGCACGACCGCCGAGGCCGATTCCGGTTCGCCTCCAACCAGTCCGAGGCCGGCGGCGACCTGCTCCGCAGGTTCGGGATCGACCCGGGAGATGTCCGGACGGTCTACCTGGTCGAAGGGGACCGGGTGTTTTCCCGATCCACGGCCGCCCTGAGGATCGCCCGGGGCCTGACGTTCCCCTGGAGCCTGGGCGTCGCGGGGATCGTGATCCCCCGGCCGATCCGCGATTGGGTGTATGACCGGATCGCCGCCAACCGCTACAGATGGTTCGGGAAGACCGAGAGTTGCCGCCTGCCGACCGAGGCGGAGCGGGCCCGGTTCCTGTGAGGGGGTCGTTCGGTCCCCGTTTCCTCACCCCTTGATGACGCCGACCGGCCGGAGCCTGGCCACTTTCTTGGAAATCCCGGCCCGGTCCACGACCTCAACCACCTGATCGACGTCCTTGTAAGCGGCCGGTTGCTCCTCGGCGAGCCCCTTGTGGCCCCTCGCCCGGGCGATGATTCCCAGCGCGTCGAGTTCCTTGTCGATCCGGCGATTTCCCGCCAGGCGGACGGCGGCGGTCCGGCTCATCATCCGGCCGGCCCCGTGGCAGGTGGTGCCGAACGATTGCTCCATGCTCCCGGGCAGGCCGGCGAGGACCCAACTGGCCGTCCCCATGCTCCCGGGGATGATCACCGGCTGGCCGATCCCCTGGTAGGCGTCGGGGATCTCGGGATGGCCCGGAGGGAAGGCCCGTGTCGCGCCTTTGCGGTGGACGACCACGGTCTTGCAACACCCTCCGCCGACGTCGTGCTCCTCGAACTTGGCGATGTTGTGGGCCACGTCGTACACTAGGTCCATCCCGAGCGATTCCCACGGCTTTTCGAACACCCGGGCGAAGACTTCTCGCGCCTGGTGGGTGAGCAATTGCCGGTTGCACCAGGCGTAATTGGCCGCCGACCTCATGGCCCCGAGATAGGCCTGACCCTCGGGGCTTCGCACCGGGGCGCAGGCGAGCTGCTTGTCGGGCAGGGTGAACCCGTACCGCTTCGGCGCCCCGGCGAAGGCGGCGAGGTTGTCCTCGCAGACCTGGTAGCCGAGCCCTCGCGACCCGGAATGGATCAACACCGTCATCTGCCCCTCGCGAAGGCCCATCACGGCCGCCGCCGTCTCGTCGATCACCCGGTCTACCACCTGAACTTCCAGGAAGTGGTTGCCCGAGCCGAGCGTGCCGCACTGGTCGAAACCGCGAGTATAGGCGCGATCGCTCACGCGGTCGGGGTCGGCGCCGTCCAGGCGCCCGCCGGCCTCGGTGAACAGCAGGTCGCGGGCGGTCCCGTAGCCGAGATCGACCACGAACTTCGAGCCCATCTCCATCAGCCGGGCCAGTTTCGGCTTGTCGAACTTGTAGTTCCCGCTCTGCCCGACCCCCGTGGGGACGTCGCGGAACATCTGGTCGATCAGCTCGCGGATTCGGGGCTTCACGTCGCCCCATTCGAGGTCGGTTCGGAGCAGGCGGACGCCGCAATTGATGTCGTAGCCGACCCCTCCCGGCGAGATCACTCCGCCTTCCTCGGGGTCCGTGGCCGCGACCCCTCCGATCGCAAATCCATAGCCCCAGTGGATATCGGGCATGGCCAGGCTGGCCTTCTGGATGCCCGGCAGGGTGGCCACGTTCACGACCTGCTCGGGCCCCTGGTCCTTCTTGATCTGCTCGATCAGGGTGTCGTCGGCGAAGATGATCCCATCCACGCGCATGTCGTCGCGATAGGATTTGGGGATCTTCCACTGGCAGGGGCCGATGCGTTCGAGGGGCCCCTTATACTCGGCCATGATCGATGTCCTTCGGATCGTCTTCCTTCGATCGGCGATCGGCCCCGCGAAGGGCATGCCGACTAGCTCGGACACGGCCCCCGCGGCGAGGTTCGCCGTCGATCACGGGCCGATCCGCTCGCCGGTCTCCCCATCGAACAGGCTCGCGCGAGCCAGGTCCAGGCTCAGGGGCACGCGGTCGCCCACCCGGGGGGCCGCGCCGGAGGCGGTCCTCAGCCGGATCGGGCGATCGCCGACGGACACCGTGACGAGCTGGTCGGGCCCCCGGGGTTCGATCCGCAAAACCTTGCCAGTCAGGGATTTCGGGTCGAACTCCCCCGAGATCGAGACCGCCTCGGGCCGGACGCCCAGCCAGACGGGCCGTCGCCTTGAGGATCTCTCGCGGCCCGGCAGGGGGAGGAACGTGGATGCCCCCTGATCGTCGGCCAACTCCACCCCCGGGCCCGTCTCGCCGCCGGCGATCTCCGCCCGGAGGAGGCCCATCGGCGGGTTGCCGACGAACTCGGCCACGAACCGGGTCGCGGGGTCGCGATACAGGATTTGGGGAGAGTCGATCTGGGCGATCCGCCCGGAATCCATCACGGCCACGCGGTCGCCCAGGGCGAGCGCCTCTTCCTGGTCGTGGGTCACGAGGATGGTGGTGACCGGCATCCGGCGGCGGATCTCGGCGATTTCGTCGCGGAGGGCCGTCCGCAACGGGGCGTCGAGGCTGGAGAACGGCTCATCGAGCAGCAGGACCTTCGGCCGCCTCGCCAGGGCCCGGCCCAGCGCCACCCTCTGCCTCTGCCCTCCGGAAAGCGCGTCGGGCCGTCTCCGAAGGACGGCGGAAAGCCCGAGGAGGCCCGCGATTTCCTCGACCCGCGGGGCGATCTCGGCCCGGGGATGCCTGCGGGCCCGGAGGCCGAAGGCGAGGTTCTCGAAGACGTCCAGATGGGGCAACGGCGTGGGGCCCTGGAAGACCATCGCCACGTCCCGCCGGTCGGGCGGGATCGCCGAAACGTCTTGACCGCCGATGCGGATCGACCCCGAATCGGCGGATTCCAGGCCCGAGACCAGGCGGAGGATCGTGGTCTTGCCCGATCCCGACGGGCCCAGGATCGCCAGGAATTCGCCGTCCCCGATCGCGAGATCGACGCCCACCACGGCCTCGACCCCGCCCGGGTACGTCTTTCGGACCTGATCGAGATCCACCGTGGCCAAGGCTTCGACCTCCCAACGAACAGTCTACCGCGACGGCGAGGACTCCGCGAGGCGCCCGGATGCCGAAATGCCCGGGATCGAGACGCGGCACGACGCCGGACGCTTCTTACCTCGGATCATCGCGAGCGAGGCCCTCGACGATCACCGAATCCGCGGCTCGCGGGCTTCGCGCATTCCTGATCCACATATTGCAAGTTTTACAGTTTTTGTTTCGTGGATCTTGCACGGGCGCGCGCAATTTGCAACAAAGATGGCGCAATCCGGGCCGAATCGTGCTCAAGATGACTCGCCGCATCCTCTTGCAAATCGAGACCTTGCAGATTTTATAGCAAAATTTGCCGACGTGATCCGATCTACGTGCGCACGAGTCGTTGCGTGCCGGAATCCAGCCTGATTCCCGACCTTTTCGCGCAATCTCGACGAAAAGTGGAGTCAACTTTGTTGCGATCGAGGCTTGCCTGCATTTTATTGCAAATATTATTGATGAATTTCTCACATGATAATCTTCTTGAAGAGGGCGGCCGTCCAAGACCGTCAGCGGTGGTCCTTGCTCCACCACGGAGTCACCAGGGGCACGAAGGAAGACACAAAGAAGATTGGAAGGCAGCGACATCTTTGTGTCTTCCTTCGTGCCCCTGGTGACTCCGTGGTGGAGCAAGGACCGCCTCCCTGATCGGCCCGGTCCGCCCATTCTTCCCAGTCTGACACCTACAGAGCGTCGTCGAATCCGATGGACCCTCTCCGCCCGGGGTGGTCTAATGGGGGCATCGCCCGACGGCCGGCCCCGAGGACGCCCATCATGCCGAGGAACCCCTGGAGGATCGCCCTGGCCGTGCTGGCCGCGACCCTGGCGGCGAGGGCGGACGGTCCATCGGCCCCCTCCGATCGGTTCTCGGACGACCAGAAGAGGCACTGGGCGTTCCAGCCGGTCCGGCGGCCGGATTTGCCGGACGTCGTTCAGAAAACCTGGGTTCGGAACCCGATCGACCGCTTCATCCGGGCGGCGAACGAGGGGCTCGGGTTCCCCCAGGCGCCGGAGGCCGACCGCCGGACCCTGATCCGCCGGGTCTTCGCCGACCTGATCGGCCTGCCGCCGTCGCCGGAGGAGGTCCGGGCGTTCGTCGAGGACCCCGACCCGCTCGCGTACGAGGCGCTCGTCGATCGCCTGCTCGCCTCCCCGGCCTTCGGCGAGCGGTGGGCCCAGCACTGGCTGGACCTGGCCCATTACGCCGATTCGAACGGCTTCGAGCTGGACGCCGATCGTCCCGACATGTGGCGATATCGCGACTGGCTGATCCAGGCCCTGAACGACGACATGCCGTATGACCGATTCGTGACCCTCCAGGTCGCCGGGGAGGAGGCCGAGCCCGGTTCGGTCGAGGCGTCGATCGCCTCGGGATTCTGCCGGGCGGGGCCTCGCGAGGTCGTCTCCGGGAACATCGATCCCGACGTGAAGCGGCAATCCGAGTTGACCGAGATCACCGGGACCGTCGGCTCGACGTTCCTGGGGCTCACGGTCGGCTGCGCCCGGTGCCACGACCACAAGTTCGACCCCCTGCCCTCCGCCGATTATTACGGCCTCCAGGCCTTCTTCGCCGGTTCGCGGATGGTCGAGAAGGACATCGCCACCGACGCCGAGAAAACGGCGTTCGCCCGGGCCGAGGCAGTTGCGAACGAGCGGCTTGCACCCTTGAAGGCGCAGATCGGCGAGCTCGAGGCGCCCTACCGGGCCGCCCTGCGACGGCACAAGGAGGCGATGCTGACGCCCCTCGAACGGGCCGTCGTGGCGATCCCGGAGAAGAAGCGGACGCCGGAGCAGAAGAAGAGGGCCCAGGGCGTTCAGAAGGCCCTGAACGTGACGTGGGAAGAGGTCGCGGCGGCCGTCGCCGAGGACCCCGAGGACCACGCCGCCCGCGAGTGGCTGAAGCGAGAGATCAGCCAGATCCAGGAGTCCATGCCGCCCCCTCCGCCGAAGGCCGAGGCCCTGATCGACGAGGGCGACCACATCCCCGAGACGTTCATCCTGAAACGCGGCGACCCCCGGGCGAAGGGCCCGAAGGTCGATCCCCACCCCTTGCGGATCGCCCTGGCCAGCCAGCCCGACGACGCCTTCCCGCCGGTGGTCGAGCGATCGGAACGGACGAGCGGGCGACGCCTCGCCCTGGCCCGATGGCTGACCCGGCCCGACAACCCGCTGACGCCTCGGGTGATCGTCAACCGCCTCTGGCAGGGGCATTTCGGCCGGGGGATCGTGGCCTCCTCCAGCGATTTCGGCCTGAGGGGCGAGCTGCCGAGCCACCCGGAGCTCCTGGATTATCTCGCCTCCGAGCTCGTCGCCGGCGGTTGGCGGCTCAAGCCGATCCATCGCCTGATGGTCACGTCGGCCACCTATCGGCAGGCGACCAGACTCCCGGACGGGGCGGCCCGCAAGCCGTCGGAGGACGACCCGGAGGATGCGTACCTGTGGACGATGCCGCGACGGAGGATGGACGCGGAGGCGATCCGCGATGCGTTCCTCGTCGCCTCCGGCGAGCTGAACCCGAAGCGAGGCGGGCCGGGGGTCCGTCCGCCGATCGAGCCCGAGGTGGAAGACCTGATCTTCACCGAGGCGGAGGTGGTGGACCTCTGGCCCGAGGCGGCCGACCGCTCGGAGCACCTCCGCCGGTCGATCTACCTGTTCCGCAAGAGGAACGTCCGCGACCCGATGTTCGACGCCTTCGACGCGCCCGACCGCCAGACCGCATGCCCCTCGCGGAACCGCAGCGTCCACGCCTTGCAGCCCCTGATCCTGCTGAACGGCCGGTTCGCCCTGGACCGCGCCCGGGGACTCGCCGGACGAGTGTTCCGCGAAGCATCGGGCTCGGACGATTCCCGGCTCGATCGGCTCTCCAGGATCGTCGTGGCCCGGTCGCCGAGCCCGTCGGAACGGTCCCGATCGCTCGAATTCCTCGACTCGCAGGCGAAATTCCTCCGCGACGAACGGGCCCGGACCGGCCGACCCCTGGCCCGTCCCTCGTTCGCCCCGGCGACGATCGACGAGGCCCGGCTCGCGGCTTGGGTCGACCTGGCCCTGGCGATGCTGAATCGCGATGAGTTCTTGACCGTCCCTTGAGGCCGTTTTGGAGACTCACCACGGAGTCACGAAGGGCACGGAGGAAGACACGAAGAAGTCGCGGACTCCCGAATGTCTTTGTGTCTTGCTCCGTGCCCTTCGTGACTTCGTGGTGAAACCGACGGGTCCCCGAGCGAGTGGCTCTCGACAAGAATCCCCCGACCCATGGTTTCCAGGAGCGACGAACCCGATGAGCCGCCCTCGATGCCCCGGCCCCGGGACGATCCGCCCTTCCTCCCGCCGCGACTTCCTCAAGGGCCTCGGCGGAGGGTTCGGCCTGCTCGGCCTGGCGGACTTGCTCGCTCGCGAATCGGTGGCCTCCGAGGCCGCGTCCTCGAACCCCCTGGCCGCGAAGCCCCCGCACTTCCCGGCGAAGGCGAAGCGGTGCATCTTCCTGTTCATGGTCGGCGGGCCGAGCCAGGTGGACCTTTTCGATCCGAAACCCGAGCTCACCAAGCTCGACGGCAAGCGCCTGCCCGAGAGCTTCGGGGGCATCCACAGCCAGTTCCTCGAAGGCGACCCGCTCTGCCTCGGCAGCCACCGGAAATGGTCGAAATGCGGCGAGTCCGGGCTCGACATGTCGGACCTGGTCCCGAGCCTCCACCCCCTGGCCGATGACCTGGCGATGATCCGGTCGTGCGTGGCGGACAGCGTCGTTCACGCGCCGGCACATTACCAGATGAACACGGGCCGCGTCTTCATGGGCTACCCGTCGCTGGGGAGCTGGGCGACTTACGGGCTGGGCTCGGAGAGCGAAAACCTGCCCGCGTTCGTGGTGATGACCCAGCCCGAGGGCACTCCCGAAGGGGGGGCGCCGTGCTGGGGGTCGGGCTTCCTGCCGGCGGCCCACCAGGGGACTCGGTTCCTCCCCGGCCCGTCGCCGATCGTGAACCTCCGGCCCGGGGCGCCCGGCTTCACCCTCCCCCAGCAGAGGAGGACCCTGGACCTCCTCCGCGACCTCGACCACGAGGGCACACCCGCCGAGGACCCGGCGATTGCCGCCAGGATCGCCTCGTATGAACTCGCGTTCCGGATGCAGAGCGAGGCGCCCGACGCCGTCGACCTGGCCCGCGAGACCGCCGAGACCCGCCGGCTTTACGGCCTGGATGACCCGAAGACCGAGGACTTCGGCACGCGATGCCTCCTCGCCCGCCGCCTGGTGGAGCGGGGCGTGAGGTTCGTCCAGGTCTATTCGGGAGGAGGCCCCGTCGCCACTCAGTGGGACGCCCACGACGACGTGGACGCCAATCATGAGCACATGAGCGGCCGGACCGATCGGCCCGTCGCGGCCCTCCTGACCGACCTGAAGCGCCGCGGCCTGCTCGACGAAACCCTGGTCGTCTGGGGGGGCGAGTTCGGCCGGACTCCGGTCAGCCAGGGGGGCAGCCGAGGGCGGGACCACAACGCCACCGGCTTCACCATGTGGATGGCCGGCGCCGGGATCAAGGGCGGGACCGTCCACGGCGCCACCGACGAGATCGGCCTGAATGCCATCGAGGGCCGGGCCCACATCAACGACCTCCACGCCACGATCCTCCACCTGATGGGCCTGGACCACAAGAAGCTCACATTCCTCCACAACGGCCGGGACGAGCGGCTCACCGACGTGGGCGGGAAGGTGATCACGCCGATCCTGGCCTGATCGGCCCCTCGCTCTCGGACGAAGGAGCCGAGTTTCGGTTTCGTCCGACGTTTCTCCGAGGCTCCGTCTTGACCGTCGATTTTCTTCACGGTCAAATCAGCCTGATTTGACGACCCTGATGACGCTGTTGAGACCTTCGTGGCGATCGAAAGGCGGGTGTCCGTGACCAGGCCGTCGGGGGATCGTGACGGCGAGGATCGGTCCGGGTCGCTCCTTCGGAAGATCCAGGGCGGATCGGCGCGGGTGGGGATCATCGGCCTGGGCTATGTGGGCCTCCCTCTGGGCCGGGCGTTCGTCGAGCGAGGGATTTCCGTCCTGGGTTTTGACGTCGATCCGGCGAAGGTCCGGCGTCTGGAGGCGGGCGAGAGCTACATCGGCCATCTCTCCGACGACGTGATCCGCTCCATGACCGCCTCGGGGTTCGAGGCGACCGATCGGTTCGACCGCCTGGGCGAGCCCGACGCCATCCTGATCTGCGTGCCCACGCCCCTGACCGATTCGCGAGACCCGGACCTCTCGTTCGTGGTCGAATCGACCCGGGCCATCGCCGAGAGCCTCCGGCCGGGTCAGTTGATCGTCCTGGAGAGCACGACCTATCCCGGGACGACCCGCGAGGTTGTCCTGCCGATCCTGGAATCGTCGGGCTTGAGGCTGGGCGAGGATTTCTTCCTGGCGTTCAGCCCCGAGCGTGAGGACCCGGGGAACCCGAAATTCTCGGCCCCGACGATCCCGAAGGTCGTCGGCGGGATCGACCCGGCGAGCCTCGAACTGGCCTCCGCTCTGTACGCCCGGATCGTGGTGAAGGTCGTCCCGGTCTCCTCGACCGAGGTCGCCGAGGCGTGCAAGATCCTCGAAAACACCTACCGAGCGGTGAATATCGCGTTGGTGAACGAGCTGAAGGTCCTTTACGACCGGATGGGCGTGGACGTCTGGGAGGTGATCGAGGCGGCGAAGACCAAGCCGTTCGGTTTTCAGGCGTTCTATCCGGGTCCGGGCCTGGGCGGCCACTGCATCCCCATCGACCCGTTCTACCTGACGTGGGTGGCGAGGAAACATGGCCTCTCGACCCGCTTCATCGAGCTGGCCGGCGAGATCAACACGGGGATGCCCCTGTACGTCGTGGGCAAGGTCGCCGACGCCCTGAACGACCGGGGCCGGGCCGTGAAGGGCAGCCGGATCCTCCTCCTGGGGATGGCGTACAAGAGGGACGTGGACGACGTCCGCGAGTCTCCCGGCCTGGAATTGATGGACCTCCTGGCGAGGAAGGGGGCCCTGGTGGATTATCACGATCCGCACGTCCCGGAGCTTCGACCGACCCGCCACTTCCCCTCGCTGTCCCGGGCCCGAGTCGAGTTGTCGGCCGAGGTCCTGCAATCCTCCGATTGCGTGATCATCGTGACCGATCACTCGTCGTACGACTGGCCGATGGTCGTGGAGAACGCGGCCCTGGTGATCGACACGAGGAATGCGACCCGAGGGTCTCGGGCCCGGCGACGATCGTCCGGGCCTGAACCGGCGAGGTGTAGCTCTGGAATCCGGATCGTCCAAAGGGTGCCCCCGGTTCTTGAACCGGGGCGTCGCAGCCGCAAGAGGCCCAGCAGAACGGCCCGGAACGACCTCTTGCGGCCGCGCCGCCCCGGTTCAAGAACCGGGGGCACCCGAAAAACTCCGGAATCGAGAGCTAGACCCGAAGCAGCCCTGGCCCCGTCGGCAAAGGATGGCGACCTTGACGGCTCGGTTGCCGATCCTAGACTATGGGATGCGTCTTCGGGGGCGAAGGGGGCGGACTTGGGCGTTCGCCGTCTTTTTTTCGCCGATTCGGGACGCGCTCGCGAACTCTCCGCCGGGGCGGGACGTAGCCATGATGAAGGCCCTCGGTGTCGTGGACGACCTGGATCACGTCTCGGACGAGGTCTTGCTCGGCCGCTACCGAGACGAGGGCCGGACCGCCGACTTCGATGCCCTCGTGCATCGATACGAGAAGGAATTATATCGGTATCTCGCCCGCTACACCGGAGACTCGGCGCTCGCCGAGGACGTGTTCCAGAACACGTTCCTCCAGGTCCACCTGAAGAAAGGCCTGTATGAGGATGGCCGCCCGGTCCGCCCCTGGCTCTACTCGATCGCGACCCACCAGGCCGTCGACGCCCTCCGCAAGGCGGGCCGGCACCCGACGATCAGCCTGGACGTCCGGGGAGGATCGGGAGGCGGGGACTCCGAGCCGAGCGCCCTGGTGGACCTGCTCGTCAGCGACGTCGAGGGGCCCCTCGCCGAACTCCAGGGCGAGGAGCGCAAGGAGTGGGTCCGCCAGGCCATCGAGAAACTGCCCGAATCCCTCCGCCAGACGCTGATCCTCGCCTATTTTCAGGATTTGAAATATCGGGAAATCGCCGAGATCCAGAAGATCCCGGTCGGAACCGTCAAGTCCCGCCTCCACGCCGCCCTGGCCAAGCTGCTCGAGATGGCCCGGGGGTCTCACCAGGACGAATGAGAGAGAAAGAGCGAGTGATCCCATGAACGCCCAAGACATGCTGGATTACACGTTCGGACAGCTCGACGCCCCCCGTCGGGATCTCTTCGAACAGGCCATGGCCGACGACCCGGAACTCGCGGAGAAGGTGGCCCGGCTCGGCCGGTCGGTGTCCAGCCTGGTCGATGACGGCGAGGAGATCGAGCCGCCGTCGGACCTGGCCGAGAACACCCTGGCCCTCGTGGCCCGGCGGAGGCAGCGGCCGGCGATCCTCGATTTCGTCCCGACCCGCGTGCCGTTTCGCTGGCAGGATGTCGCCGTGGCCGCCACCGTCCTGATCGCCAGCCTCGCCACCCTGGGCGTCCCCCTGCTCCGGTCCCGCGCCAGGATGGCCCAGGCCGCCTGCGCCTTCAACCTCGGCCGGCTGGGCGTGGGCCTCTCGAAGTACGCCGCCACCAACGGCTCGTACCCCCTGGTCGAGGCGTCGCTGCCGGCCGGGGCCTACGGCGTGATGCTCCACGAGGCCCACGACCTGCCCGATCCCTCGGTCTTGCAGTGCCCGTGTACCGGCAAGGACCAGGTCAGGAAGAACCTGCCGGACATCCAGCACTTCCGCGAGATGGCCTGCGACTCCCCGGCCGCCTGCCGGACCCTGGTCGAGGGGCATTACGCCTACCACGTCGGCTACCGGGACCGCTCGGGCAAGCTCTCCGCCGTCCCCGACGCCGCCGACTCCCACCTGCCGATCGCCGCCGACGACCCGCCCCACTCCGACGACGGCGTGATGCTCGTCGGCAACAGCCCCAACCACGGAGGGGCCGGTCAGAACGTCCTGTACGGAGACGGCCACGTCGCCTGGAAGAGGACGCGGTGGGTCAGCGACCAGGACAAGGACCTCTATCTCAACGAGGCCGACCGCCCCGCCCCCGGACTCCACCCCGCCGACTCCGCCCTGATCCCCAGCGCCCTGCCGGTCAAGGACCGCTGAGCGGGCGAAGGTCCATCCGAAGCTGAAGAGAATGCCGTCGGCCCATGTTTTCTGTCATGAAAACATGGGCCGACGGCATTCACTTTTCAGGTGCTCGTATTTTTCTACAGAGCCGCTCCCGACCCCTTGTCCGCTCCCTGCTCCGAACCTCGCTCGACGCGGGCCTGTCGGCGCCGACGGGCTTGGTTCAGCAGGGCGAGGCCGCCGAGGCCGAGCAGGGCCAGCGACCCGGGCTCGGGGACGGCGCTGGTGTGGATCACGAGTCGGCGGATGCCCGAGGCGCTGCTCCCGGAGAAGATCCCCAGCTCGTTGACGCTAATGCCGGGAATGCTCGTGAAGTCGATGGCGCCGCCGACCGCGAACGACTGCCCCTCGTGGGCGGTGATCGAGGTGATCGCCGCCGCGTTGAGGTTGATCGAGAGCGTCGTGTTGTCGTCCGCCGCCGTGACGACCGTGGTCCCGAGGAGCGTCCCGTCGCCGAGGTCGTTGTACCGCGAGAGGAGCGCGGAGTAGCCAGCATCGCCTTGCTTGAGGCTGACGTCCGCGGGCAACGATGACGCGTCCTGGGAGGCGTCATGGAGCCGATAGGTCGCCGAGGTGAAGGCGTTGCTGGGATAGGTAAAGAACCCGGCCGAGGGTTCGGACAGTTCGAGCGTCACCCCGGTCACGGTACCCGTGACCTGGGAGAGATCGAACACGAAGAAGTTGCGGAACTCATTGTAACCGAGGCCGACCGAGGTCGCGTCCTGCGCGGCGGCCCCATAGGCATCCGTCGCTGCCGTTACCTGTGCCGGGAATGACCCGCCGAATAATGCATCCCGATGAGAATAATTCCCCGAGGTGGTCGCGTTGATCGTGTAGTCCGCCTGCGCGGATGCGTGCAGACAGGCCATCAGGGCGGCGAACGTGCCGGCGAAGACGATCCTTCTCATGGGGGGGATCCTCGGTGAGTGCGATGCGAGTTCGGAGTCTTCTTCAACGACCCAACACCGGGTCGAGGCGAGACGACGGAAGTGTCTTTCCGCCGCCTCACGGCCAAGCTCAGCGGGCCGGCCCGCCGAACGAGCGTTGGCCGCACGACGAACGCCGCGGCCTTGCGGCGCAAGCCGTCGGATATCCGCCGGGTTGACGCGGCGGTATTCCTGTGGCTGAATGCTAGCCGTATCGCGGCAATGCGGCCTATTCCCTAATCCTGGGGATGCGGCCTCCTTTAAGGAATGGACCTATTTCGATGTCAAAGTCGTCGAGCCTGCGCGTTTCGGATTGCCGGCGGATCCAGCACCTCGTGGGCGAGTGTCGAGAGCTCGGCGTCGGGGTCGAAGCGTGGCAGTTGCACCTGCTCGCGGGCCTGAGCGACCTGACCGGCGGGCTCCTGGGCTTCTGCGGCGAACTGGCGGACTTCCGTGGGACGCAGCTCAAGTTTCTCGGCATGACCGACCGTGGCTGGGCCTTCGATTCCGACCGGGCGCAGTACTTAGCCGGGCTCGCGTACTTCCTGCAGGAGCCGGGGGCCGCGTCCACCCTGGCCGCCTATAAGCGCGGGTCGATCGCGGAGGACGGCGTCTGCCTCGCGAAGTCGGACCTGTTCACCGCCCGCGAATGGGTGAGCACGCCGGATTATGAACTCGTCCTCCGCCCGATCCGGGTGAAGGACGTCCTCTGGTGCATCCGAACGATCCCGGGGGCCGACGACGAGGCGTCGATCGGGCTGGTGCTGCACCGACACCTCGGAGAGCGAGGCTTCGGCGCGTGGGACAAGGCCGTGGTGTCCGAGACGCTGGAGGCCCTGGCCCCGCTGGTCGGCGGGCCGTTGGCCCGGTTCGCCGATCCGTCCGTAGCGGCGCTGGCCCCGCGCGTGCGGGCGGTCCTGCGTTGCCTGCTGGAGGGCGACAGCGACAAGCAGATCGCGGCCCGACTGCGACTGAGCCCTCACACCGTGAACCAGTACACGAAGGCCATCTACCGGCACTTCCGTGCGAGGGGCCGCACCGACTTGATGGCGACGTGGATTCGCCGGGGTTGGAGCCTCCAAGCCGTCCCGACCGGCTGAGGGACGGGGAAAGAGGTCAGGAGCCGAAAACAGGTTTATTTAGGCCCGAATTCGGCTCCTGACCCCTTTTCTCCTCACGGCTTATCGTAGTCCAAGATCAGCTTGCCGCTAGACCACTTGGCACGGAGGCCCGACGAGTTCCGAACGACTACTCAATCTCGTCTGGGATTGCCAGGCTGGGCTCCAACGCCTTGGGGGCCGGGTCGAAATGGATGTCGCTCAGCGTCCCTTCGTGATGACGCTGATACTCCGACCCGCCCTCGTACAGAAACCGCGTGTGGCGGGTATAGCCAACGATCATGGGCCGACCCGCAACCATGCCTATGCGATAATCAAGTTGGATGTCCATGCCGCGCATCGGCAATTTGGGATATGGGCCGCTATCGGACTTGGGAGCCTTGAGGGTCCCCATGCGGACTTTGTCGATCAAGTCCGCTTCGCCCTTGACGAGTCGCATGCGAATCGGCGCGAAGGATGCGGCGGGGTCAAGCCACAGCGTGACCCGGCCATGGGCCGTCACACCTTCGAGAACGTGACAGGGCCTCCCCGCCAACACGTCAGCCCGAGTTGTCAGCCGTGTCGCCGAGTCGCGTAGGAGGTCAGTGACAGTCAGGCGGTCCGAGTGGAGGTATCCATACAAGTTGCAGGACTCGTCCTGAGTCTTATACTCGCTGGCTGATGTGGGTCGCTCGGCATCGACCTCTGCCACCACCATTGTCTCAATGCGGCCGCGCATACCGGATCGAAGGAGCTTCTCCGCTCCGGCCTCGTCAATCTCGGCCAATTCTTGGGTTGTGCGATCCACGCGATTTACATAAATGTACGTCTTCCCGTCGAAGGTTTTCTCCGACTCCGTCTCAATTGGAGTCTTGAGGTTCTTGAGATTGCCGACGCCGACAGCATGCATTCGGCACCGCCACCGGGCACCCGATTTCACGAACGTGCCTTCCAGCAGGTTAGTCCACGTCCAGTCGGGGAAAGCGCCGCCCTTCGAGGTGATTCTTTCCACCAACCGATATTGGATCCTCTCCAAGCTATCCGTGTATCGGGCGTAATGCTCGATCAAATCGCGGGTAGATGGGTCCGCCGCAACGCCCCGCCGCGGATCGATGCCCAATCCCACGAGCGCGAGGATCAACCACGCGTGCCTCTTCAAGTCCAGCCTCCCGTGTCAGGAGCCGCGGGAACGTTCTCGCCGCAGGGAAGATCACTGTGGCTCTCTCATGTGCAACCCGCCTACAATAGTATTGGCTATAAGCCGACAGGCAGGCACCGCTCCCAATCGGGCATTGGTTCATCCCCATTGAGTGAGTGCAGGCGAAAGTCGTGCCCGACGTGCAGCCTGTGTAATAACTGTCGCACGTGCGATCAGGTGCAGACTCGCACTTGACACTGCCGTTGCTCAGACAGTCACAATCACCACCGCCAATGTGGCCGGCCCCGGCCAACCGCGGCCCGATCCCGAGCTAAGCCCACGGCCCTCCGGCGTGGCTGGCGTGACCCCCGACTGCCATGAGCGTCGCGATCACGGCCATGAACACTGCCAGCGATGCGAACTGCGTGAGGATCCAATTCTTCGTCGCACTGGCCTCCTACACCTTGCTCTAGGGTGTCCGGGCTTCGGATCGGTCGGCCACGTCAGAACCATGGACCACGAAGGCTCAGCCCAACATATCATCCGGGATTTCCCGGATGGGTCTTAGCCTGCGCGTCGGCGACCTCGCACAGGTCTCCTAAACTTGTATTTATTACAAGGGCCAATGCCTCTGTCAAGGGGTAAGCGGGGGGAGAAAATCAAGGCGTGAAAGGGGACGAAGGCGTGAAAGGGGACGAAGGCGTGAAAGGGGACGGGCGTGAAAGGGGACGGAGAGAATTATGCTCTGGGAAGGCGTGGAAGGGGACGGAGAGAATTATGAGGCGTGAAAGGGGACGGAGAGGAGGCGTGAAAGGGGACGGAGGAGGCGTGAAAGGGGACGGAGAGAAATATGCTCTGGAAGGTTGGGGGGGAGAAAAGGGGAGGGGGGAGAAAAGGGGACGGGGGGAATTCTCAGCGGGGGAGAAAAGGGGACGGAGGAAATTCTTAGGAGGAAAAAAGTTGGGAGTCGAAATTACGCCTAAATAAACCTATTTTCAGCTCCTGACCCATCTCCCCCCTGTCGTCATCCGGGCGACCTCTGGATGATGTGAATCACGATCTCCTCAGGACCGCATCCGGTCGTACAGGAGGATGGCCAGCATGGACTTGGCGTCCTCGATCCGGCCGTCTCGGGCCATTTCGACGACCTCCGCCCAGGGGATCACGATCGGTTCGAGCCTCTCGTCGGGCTGGTGATCGGTCGGCCCCGGGGTGAGGTCTTCGCACACGTAGAGATACATCCGCTCGTTCATGACGCCCGGGGAGACCCACCATTCGGCGATCCGGGCGACTCGGCCGGCGGAGTATCCCGTTTCCTCGCGGAGTTCCCTCGGGGCGGTCTCGTCGGGCGATTCCCCGGCGTCGATCGTCCCGGCGGGCACTTCCAGGAGGGTCCGGTCCACGGCGTATCGGCCGTTCTTGACCAGGCAGACGTGGTCGCGATCGACCATCGGCAAGAGGGCGACGGCTCCGCGATGGAGGACGACCTCGCGGGTTGCGAACGAGCCATCGCCAGAAGGAACGTCCTGGAGGGCCAGGTCGATCTTCTTGCCTCGGTAGATCACCCGACGATCGCTCATGAAAGTCCCTCTTCCCGGCGATGGGCGCGCCATCCCGCCTCGAAGCGGTCCAGGGCGTCCCGGAGGATCGGCTCCTCGACGGCGAAGCAGAGACGGACGTGCCCTTCCCCGCCCTCGCCGAAGGCCGAGCCCGGGGCCAACCCCACGCCGAATTCTCTGACCAATCGGTCGCAGAACGCATAAGAGTCGGCCAGGCCGATGAGCCGGGGGAAGACGTAGAAGGCCCCGGAGGGTCGGGGAAGCTCGACGCCGACGATCCTGGCCATCCGATCCAGGACGATCCCCAGGTGCCTTCGATAGCGAGCCTGGGACTCGGCGATGAACGGCTCGCCGTCGCGGAGGGCCACCTTCGCGGCTTCCTGGACGACTCCGGGGGCGTTGCTGACCACGAATTCCTGGAGGTGCGTCATCGGCCGGGCCAGCGACGGCGGCGCCACCGCGTAGCCGATCCGCCAGCCGGTCATCCGGTACGCCTTGGAGAAGCTCTGGGCGACGATCAGGCGATCCCGGAGCGCCTCGCACCGGAACGGCGACGGCGCGACGGGCCGGTCGAAGACGATCCGCTCGTACACGCCGTCGGCGAGGAGCCAGAGGCCGTGCCTCTCGCACAACTGGGCCAGGCGGTCCCAGTCCTCGGCCGAGGCCATCCACCCGGTCGGGTTGCCGGGGCTGGCCACGGCGATCAACCGGGAATCGGGCCGGACGGCCGCTTCCAGGCGGTCGAAATCGAGTTGATAGCCGTCGGGATGGAAGTCCAGGGGGAACTCGATCGCCTCGGCCCCGGTCACGCGGACGGCCGCGGCGGTATTCGGCCAGCTCGGCGTGATCACCAGGGCGGACGTCCCGGGTCCGAGCGTCGCCTGATAGGCCAGGACGATCGCGTTCATCCCGCTCGACGTGAGGATGACCTGACGGTCGGGGTCGATGGCGACGCCGTGGAGCATCGCCAGGTGGTCGGCGACGACCCGGCGGACTTCGGGATAGCCGGCGTTGGGCGTGTAGTAGGTGCGGTTGGCCTCGATGGCCCGGTGGGCGGCGTCCTTGATGAAATCGGGGGTGGGGAGCGTGTCCTCGCCCACGAACAGGCGGAGAGTGCCGGGGTGCTCGTCGGCCACCTCGGCGATGGCGCAGGATTTTTGAGGGGGGGATGTCGGTCGAGGGACTGAGCCGGGGCGTCATCGCTCGTCCGCCTTCTCCCGGGGGACCAGTCGGCACATCAGGGCCACCGCCACCGCCGAGAGGATCGCGAACAGGCAGTGGCCGATGTTGTAATACGTCGTCGGCCCTCGCAACCCTTCCAGAAGGTTGAACGAGCGATCGACGGTCAGCCAGGTCTCGGAGAACGAGGAGAACGTCGCCATCGGTGTGACCGGCGGAGGCAGAGGGACCGGCATCGGCCCGGCCCGGGGAGGGACCATCGGGGCCACGGCCGGCGGCGCCTCGATCCCGAGCATGGGATAGATCGCGTCGAGGAGCGCGGTCGTCGCCAGCATCCCCCGCCGATCGTCGAACGAACCCGGCGAGTAGAGGACGAACGCCAGGGCGAAGTACACCCATCCCCCGACCGCGAACGACGCCCAGAAGTCTCGCCGAGGGCCGGGGCGACTCATGGCCCGTGCGGTGGCCAGCGTCAAGGTGGCCACGGTCGTCGAGAAGACCAGGGCCGATCCCAGCTTCGTCGGCCGGGCCAGGGCCGCCAGGCCCACGGCGAGGACGGCGATCAACGCCATCGACCGCCCGATGCTGATCCGGGGCCTCGTCATGGCCGACCTCCTCGCGAGTCCGGCGTCACTCTCCGCGAACCAGGGCGTGGAACCTCGTCAGGAGGTCCCTGGTGATCGGCCCCGGCTTGCCCGAGCCGATCGCCCGGCCGTCGCACTCGACCACCGGGATCACCTCGGCCGCCGTCCCGGTCAGGAAGCATTCGTCGGCCGTGTAGACGTCGTGCCGGTCCATCACCCGTTCCACGACGGTCAGGCCGATCCCCCGGGCGATCTCGATCACGGCGTCGCGGGTGATCCCTTCGAGGATCCCGGCGTCGATCGACGGCGTATGGACCTCGCCTTTTCTCACCAGGAAGATGTTATCGCCCGTGCATTCGGCGACCTCGCCCTTGTGGTTGAGCATCAGGGCTTCGAGGCAGCCGGCGTTGGTGCCCTCGATCTTGGCGAGGATGCTGTTCAGATAATTGAGCGACTTGATCCGGGGGTTCAGCGCGGCGGGGTGGTTCCTCATCGTCCCGGCCGTGACGATCTTCAGGCCGTGCTCGTAGAGCTCGGGCGGATAGAGGCTGATCGAGTCGGTGATGATGATCACCTGAGGATCGGTCGTCTTCCTGGGGTCGAGGCCCAGGCTGCCGGCCCCCCGCGTCACGATCAATCGGATGTAGGCGTCCCGGAGGGCGTTGACCTTCAACGTGTCCACGACGGCCTGGGCCATGTCGGCCGGGGCCATCGGGATCGTCAGGTGGATGGCCTTGGCCGAGTCGTAGAGCCGCTCGACGTGCTGTTCCAGGCGGAAGACTCGTCCCGAGTAGGAGCGGATGCCCTCGAACACGCCGTCGCCGTAGAGGAGGCCGTGGTCGAAGACGCTGATCTTCGCGTCCGCCTTCTCGTAGAGCTTCCCGGCGATGTAGACCTTGGGCGGCATCCTCGGTGTCTCCGGTCCGGGGAAAGGGGAACCGCCAGGGCGCCCGGGGCGCCTGGCGGTTCCACTCGCCCCCGGTTCAGGCCAGCGCCGGAGACCAATCCTCGATCCGACCTTCGGCCAGGCGGACCGTGCGATCGGCTTGCGCGGCGATCAGGGGGTCGTGGGTGACCATCATCATAGTGAGCCCCCGCTCCCGGTTCAAGTCGCGGAGGAGCTCCAGGACCGACTGGCCGGAGCCGGCGTCGAGGTTGCCCGTCGGCTCATCCGCCAGGACGACCTCCGGGCCTCCGATCAGGGCCCGGGCGATCGCCGTCCTCTGCATCTCGCCTCCGGAAAGCTCGGAAGGCCGATGGGTCATGCGATGGGACAGGCCGACCCGGTCCAGGAGCGCCTCGGCCTCCCTGCGGATCGCCTTCTTCTGCTTGAGGTACGCGACGACCCCGTGGCGGATCATCAGCGGCACCATCACGTTTTCCAGGGCGGAAAGCTCGGGCAACAGGTGGTAGAACTGGAAGATGAACCCGAACGTGCGGTTGCGGAGGGCGTCTCGGCGGCGGTCGCCGAGGTGGTCGATCCGCTCGCCGTTGAGGAGGACCTCGCCCGAGTCGGGCGAGTCGAGCAGGCCGAGGACGTGGAGCATCGTGCTCTTGCCCGACCCGCTGGCGCCGACGATCGCCACGAGCTCGCCGTGGTCGGCCTCGACGTCCACGCCTCGGAGGACCGGGACGGCCAGCTTCCCCTTGCGATACCCCTTCTCCAGCCCCTTCGCCGACAAGTGGACCGCCATCGCCCCGCCTCCGTGTGAGCCATCCGTGAATTCTTGAGCGTAAAGGACGTCCTGGGAACGGATAGCCGGGCTATCCGTTCGGTTCCGCGGCCATCCGCCCTACTCGAAGCGGAGGGCCTTGACCGGATGGAGCCGCGACGCCCTCTGGGCGGGCCAGATGCTCGCCAGGACCGCGATCACCAGCGCGCCGCCGACGATCCAGGCGACGGTGAACGGCTCGACCTTGGTGGGGATCTCGGGGAAGTAGTAGATGGCGTCGTCGAAGACCTTGTGGCCGGTCGCCTTGCTCAGTCCCTTCTCGATCACGTTGATGTACGCCACGAACAGGAGGCCGCCGACCATCCCCACGCCGCTGCCGACCAGCCCGAGCGACAGGCCATAGCCGAGGAAGATCCCCCGGACGCCCGAGGTCGACGCGCCCAGGGCCTTCAGCACGCCGATGTCCCGCGTCTTCTCGACCACGATCATCGAGAAAAT
This sequence comes from uncultured Planctomycetota bacterium, assembly GCA_963737655.1. Taxonomy (GTDB): domain Bacteria; phylum Planctomycetota; class Planctomycetia; order Isosphaerales; family Isosphaeraceae; genus JAQGHR01. The sequence goes on from CAVTTN010000002.1 coordinate 3,522,695, forward strand.
CGCCAGGATGCCGAACCCGGCGACCGCGATGATGAAGAACAGGAGGATGTTCAGGATGCTCTGCTCGATCGCCACGGCGGCGAGCAACGGCCCCTGCTTCTGCTCCCACGTCTGGACCCGGAACTTCAGCGGCCACTTGCGGGCCAGGGCCTCGTTGATCTCGGCCGAGACCCGATCGAGGTCCGTCCCGGCCCGGGTCTTGACCTGGATCTGGTTGACGGCCCCACGGCCCTCGCCGTTGCCCATCCCGCGGAGGTACTGGAGGCGGTTGAGCGGCAGGTAAACATGAGTCGAATCGTACTCGCTCATCCCGGTCTTCGAGAAGGCGACGACGGTGAAGCTGTCGTGGACCGGCTCGGGCTTCTCGCCCGCCGAGACGAACGAGAGGATGACCTTCGAGCCGGTCGGGGCGATGAAGAAGTCTTTCTCGACGCCCGGCCGGTGGACCGAGGCGAGCGACCAGCCGAGGATCGTGCCGTGGTCGGGCACCTGGTTGCCGACCTGTTCGAGGAGGAGCTTGCGGACCTCCGGGTCTTCCTCCTCGGCGGCGAGTCGCGAGGCCGGGGCCTTGAGCTTCAGGGCCTCGCTGACCTCCAGCGACGGCGGCATCTTCCTGCCGTCCTCATCGACGAGGAAATCGGCGAACTGGCCCGTCTTGGCCCGTTCGGCGGGCTCGATGCCCATGATCTGCACTTGTCGAGTGAAGTTGTTCCCCTGGAAGTCGATCGTCAGCAGGGCGAAGGTCTCGATGCAGGAGGCCATGGCCTCGATCCGGTCGCCGCCGACCTCGCGGATCACGGCCTTGACCTCGTCGGGGTTGCGGAACCCTTCGAGGGAGTTCGCCTCCACGCTGATGTCGGCCAGGACGCCGTGGAGACGGTCGCGCATCTGGTCGGCGAACCCGGCCATGACCGAGTTCACCACGATCATCGTGGCCACGCCCAGCATCACGCTGATCACGCTCGCCAGCGCGATGTAGCGGGTCTTCAAATATCGCCAGCAGAGCAAGTATTTGTACATCGGAGGGCTCCATCCCGTAGGGTGCATGAAATGCACCACTTGGCTTGTGATCTCGAGAAAACCCCGATCGAAGGGATCGATCGAGTAGGTCCGACTTCAGTCGGGCCTACAAAATGTCTTGTGTTGCAGGCCCGACTGAAGTCGGACCTACTCGATTCGTCATTCTCAACGGGGTTTTCTCCGGAGCAACCATCTTGTCATTGGGCGACGCATGAAGTCCGCCGACATCCTCACATCTCCGGACGCAGCAAGGGAAACAGGATCACGTCCCGGATGCTCGCCCGGTTCATCAGGAGCATGCAGAGCCGGTCGATCCCCACGCCCAGGCCGCCGGCCGGGGGCATGGCGTGCTTCAGGGCCCGGACGAAATCCTCGTCCATCGTCGCCATCGAGTCCTCGGCCTTCTGCCCGGAGAGCTGGTTGCGGAACAGCTCCTCCTGCAACATCGGGTCGTTCAATTCGGTGTAGGCGTTGGCCAACTCCATCCCGTGGACGAACAGCTCGAACCGCTCGGCGACGGCGGGGTCGTCGGCCTTCCTCTTGGTCAGGGGGCAGAGCGCGGCGGGGTAGTCAATCACGAAGACGGGGCCTTCGAGCGAATCCTCCACGAGGGCCTCGAACAGGTCGCCGACGAGGACGTCGTGGTCCTTGCCGGTCGGGTCGATCCCGTTCTCCTTCGCCTTCTCGGTCACGCCCTCGCGATCGTCGATCGCCACGCCGACCCGTTCGGCGAACAACTCAGCATACGTCCGTCGCGACCAGGGGGGCGTGAAATCGACGACCTTCTCGCCCCAGGGGCGGACGAAGCCTCCGCCGATGGCCTCGATCGCCCCGCAGATCAGGCCTTGCGTGAGGTCCATCATCGAGTGGTAATCGCCGTAGGCCTGATACGCCTCCAGCATGGTGAACTCGGGGTTGTGCTTGCGGCTGATCCCCTCGTTGCGGAACACCCGGCCGATCTCGAAGACGCGCTCCATCCCGCCGACCAGGAGCCTCTTGAGGTGCAATTCGAGCGCGATCCGCAAATACAGCTGCAAATCGAGCGCATTGTGATGGGTCACGAACGGACGCGCGGCGGCGCCCCCGGCGATGCTCTGCATCGTCGGCCCTTCGACCTCCACGAAGCCGCGATCGCCCAGGACCTTGCGGAACGCGGCGACGATCCGGGTCCGGCCCAGGAACGTCTGCATCGACTCGGGGTTGCTGAACAGATCGACGTAGCGCTGACGGCTGCGCTGCTCGACGTCGGTCAGCCCGTGCCATTTCTCGGGGGGAGGTAGCAGGCTCTTTCCCAGGAAATGGAGGGAGTCGGCGAAGACGGTGAGCTCGCCGGTCCGGGTATACTTGAGGTGGCCGTCCACGCCCAGGAGGTCGCCCAGGTCGAGCAGCTTGGTCAGGGCCCAGCCGGTCTCGCCGACCTGCTTCTTGCCGATCATGACCTGGATGCGGTCGGTCCAGTCGCCCAGTTGGAGGAAGACGACGTTCCCCTGCTCCCGCCTCAGGAGGATCCGCCCGGCCACGCGGACGACGGAGCCGGCCTCGTCGCTCCCGGAGGGGGCGGCGTCGAGCGTGCGGACCTCGCCGATCGGCCGATGGTCGTCGAACCGGCGGCCCCAGGGGTCGATCCCCAGAGCAGCGATCTTCTCGAGCTTGTCCCGACGGACGGATTCGAGGTCTTCCCGAGGCTTCTCTTCGGACATCATCCCGCCTTACGATCGTGGGGGCGCCGGAGACTCACGCGGAATTCTAAAGGATTCCCCAACGCGGTCAACGCCAGCCGCCAGGTCGGAGGAGTCGCATCGCGATGGAATGGTTCATGGTCGAGGTCGTCGTGAGCGACTGGGTGCGGAGCCTGGCGTGGTATCGCGACGTCCTCAAGGCCGACACCGAGTTGATCGACGAGGCTCGGGGGTTCGTCTTGCTGAGGGTTGGCGGGGCGCGTCTGGCCCTGAAGCAAGGCCACCTCCCGGACGGTTCTCGCGGCGGACTTCGGATCGTCGTCCGATCGGACGATCTCGAATCGGATCGCGAGGAGATGTCTCGGCGAGGTGTCGCGGTCGGTGTAATGATCGAGAATCGGGAGGAGAGCTTCCGCGAATTCCGAGTCGCGGACCCCGATGGCCTGGCGATCACGATCTTTGAATGGACCGTTTCGATCCGTCCCGATCCCGGGGACGAATGATTCCTGGGAGCCGCGAATCCCGTAGGGCATGGCCTGCCGAGAATCGCCGGCAGGCCAAGGCCTGCCCTACGGGTTGGGAAGCTGAATAAAGAACCATTGAAGTCGCGTGGCCTCAACCGTTGCCCCTCCTTCGGTTCATGCCGTGAGCAGGGGCAAAACGTAGGGGCCCTTCGGGATCACGGCGACCCTGGCGTCGGGGCCGTACTCGGCCAGGGAGTCGGCGACGGCCTTTTCGACCGTCTCGGCCGGCTCAACGAAGAGGCGGGCGAGCACATCCGCGGGCAGGCCGTCGCTCACGAGCTTCACCCTGGCCTTGCGGCGGACCTTGGCGAGCTCCTCGACCTGCCACTGGTCCATCACGAAGTAATCCTTGCCGAGGATTCGCTCCATGAACCCTTCGAGGGTGGCGTTCTCGTGGAAGAGGGACTGGAACTCGGGCGAGCCGATCCCCTCGGAGAGGCTCGCGGCGATGATGATCGTCCCGCCTTGCTTGACGATCGGCAGGCAGCCCGTCATGCCCTTCACGGCCTGGTAGAACGTGGTGTCCAGCGGGTAGCCGGCCGAACTGGTGACGACCACGTCCACCGGCTCGGGCAACGGGGCCTTCACCACGCTCTCGACGAACCGGACTCCTTCCAGGAACGCCTTTTCCATGTCGCCCGCGACCACGGACGTGACCCGCCGGTGGCTGTCCAGCGTCACGTTCACGATGAAGTCGCAACCGGCCATCCGGGCGATTCTCGTATTCTCCTCGTGGACCGGGTTGCCTTCGAGGAACCCGCAATCGGCCTTCGGGTGTTCGAGGAATTTCGGCCCGTGCCAGAGCTTGACCGTCTCCAGGGCGGCGATCCCGGGGCAGATCAGCTTGCGGCCCCCGGAGTAGCCGGCCATCAGGTGGGGCTCGATCAGCCCGGTGGTGATCTTGAGGTCGGCGTTCACGTATCGGGAGTCGATCCAGGCGGGGACGTCGTTCTCGGTCGTCCCGAGATACGTATGCTCCTCGATCCGGGTGCCGTGATGGTCCTCGACCCGGTAGCTGGCGGCGATCTCGGGCGAGAGCATCTCGTCCCGCTCGCTGGGGGTGCTCGGGCGGTGGAGCCCGGTCGCCACGAGGATCAGGACGTCCTCGCGGGCAATCCCGTTCTCATGCAGGGTCTTGAGCAAGGGACGGAGGATCGTGGCGTTCGGGACCGGCCGGGTGATGTCGCAGACGAGGATGCAGGCGTTCTTGCGGCCCTTCGCGATCTCGGCCAGGGGAGGACAGCCGGTCGGCGACCGCAGGGCCTGAGCGACGGCCCCTTCGGCGTCCTCCAGGGGGGGACGGCGCGGATCTCCAGGGGTCCGACGACTCGATCGGCGGGGAGGCGGACGGGCAGGCCGGTCCGTCCGTAGTCCAGGGTCACGTGGAGGGTCGTCATGGGGGTCACGCCGGTATCCGAGGGAGACGGTCGGGAGGAACCGCCTTCCAGGATACCGGCGCGACGGAGATCAGGCCAGCGCGGGGGAGAGCGAGGCGTCGGTCGGCCGGGGCAGCGCGGCCGAGAGGAGGCGGTCCTTCGCCTCGTTCAGGGAGAACGAGACGGTGGAGGCGCCGGCGGCCTTGAGCCTCTCGGAGGTCTCGTCGGTCGCGCCCCCTTCGCCCCAGCGGCCGAACTGGATCGGCACGTCCTTCAGCCCGGCCTTGAGCCGCCGGACGAGGTAGCGGGCATTCGTGAGCCCGGCCGGCGGCAGGTGGGAGACGAGCACCAGCTTCGGCGACGTCTCGAGGATCTTCTGGACGAGCTTGAGGGGCGAGTCCGACTCGCCGACGATCGTCAGGTGGATCAGCTTCGGGTCGAGGAGCTGCGAGAGCATCCTCAGCGCCAGGGTGTCGGACAGGTCGTTGGCCGGGACGCCCGAGACCTCGATCGGCCCGCCCTCGGGCGGCTCGACGGCTTCGGGGGCGAGGGTGATGTCGGACGAGGCTTCCAGGTCGTCGAGGGCCTCGCCGATGATCCTCCAGAGGAACGCCCGCTCGCGATCCTCGATCTCCCCCCGGCTGAAGTCCCGTTCGGCGTGCGAGAGCGTCGGCAGGAACAGGGCCTCGAAGAGCTGAGCCCGGGTCTGCGTCTTGGAGGCGGTCTCGATGATCTCGATCGCCCCATCCTCGTCGAACGCCAGGAGCCTTTGATAGAACTTCACGTCCTGAGGGAGCTCGGCCTCCTCGCCCAGGAGGATCGAGAAGAACCCGAGGCTGGGGACGTACTTGCCCAGGACCGCCAGGCAGACGGTCAAGGGCGTGGAGAGCAGGAGGCCGAGGAGGCCCCAGAGCCACGTCCAGAACATGGCCGCCACGAGCAGGCCGAGGGCCGTCACGCCGGTGGTCCGGCCGTAGATCACCGGCTCCAGGAAGCTGTTGAGGATCGTCTCGACGACGGCGAAGAGGGCGATCACGCCGATCACGTGCCACGGGTCGGGGAATTGCGCGAAGGCGAACACCGTCGGCAGGGAGAACGCCACGAACGGCCCGAGATACGGGATGAATCGGGTGAACGCCGCGATGAACCCCCAGAGGACGGCATACGGGATCCCGATCAGGCCCAGCCCGACGCCAATGACCAGCCCGTAGCAGGAATTCACGGCCGCGAACGTGGCGAGATAGCGGCTGATCCTCTGGCCGACCTCGTCCATCGTCCGGGTCGTCAGCGAGATCTGCCTCCGCCCGAAGAGCTGGATCACGCGGTCGCCCAGGTCTTCGCGATTCATCATGATGAACAGGACGAGGATCAGGACGAAGCTGCCCACGCCGAGGAATTCCAGGTAGGGGCCGACCGCGTTCTGAATCCTCTTGGTGAAGTCCGGCTCATCGACGATCCTCACCTGCTGGACGTCGGTCTTCTTCGCCGGCCGGTCGATCTCCTTGACCACGTCGGCCGTCATCTGCTGGACCTTGGAGAAATTGCTCGTTCGCCCCTGGCGAAGATTCTCGATCTTGGTGACGATCTGGTCGCGGTGCTCCGGCAATTCCCCGGCGAGTGAGTCCAGTTGCCTCATGACCACGAACCCGATCACCCCCAGGGCCCCGAGCGTCAGGACGACCGTCACGATCACCGCCGGGACTCGGGGCAGCCCCCTCCTCTCGAAGAATCGGCAGAGAGGCGACAGCGCGAACGCCAGGAGGATCGAGAGCGCCAACGGCTTCAGGACCTCGGCCGCCAGCCCCATCGAGGCGACCACGGCCACGATCACCAGCAGGATCACGACCGGGTGATCCATCGAGAAACTCTTGCGATTCGTCGCCGCCACGGCGGTGCCCCCTTCATCGGTTGGGATCAGGACCGTCCGAGGGCCATCGCGAATCTCGTGCCTCACGCCATCGGCGCGGGACTTGCCCGCCTCGTCGGTCTCCGCGGTTTCTTCCCCATCGCCCCTCGAAAGGACATCCATGACCGCACCGAACATCAATCGTCGCGAGGCGATCCAGGCCGGGGCCGCCGGGATCGCCGCGGCCTCGATCGGCTCCTCGGCCGTCGCGCAGGAACCCGCCAGGACCAACGACCGAGGCATCCCGCTCCGCCCCCTGGGCAAGACCGGCGACATGGTCACCATCCTCGGCCTCGGCGGCTTCCACAGCACGTCGAAGACCGAGGACGAGAGCCTCAAGCTGATCCAGAAGGCCGTGGACGAGGGCATCACCTTCCTCGACAACGCCTGGGATTATCACGACGGACTCGCCGAGGAACGGATGGGCAAGGCCCTCGAGCAGGGCAAGCTCCGCGACAAGGTCTTCCTGATGACCAAATGTTGCGGGAGGACCGCCAAGGACGCCCAGTCCAACCTGGACGACAGCCTCCGCCGGCTCCGGACCGACCACCTGGACCTCTGGCAATTCCACGAGATCTGCTACGACAACGATCCCGATTGGATTTTCGACAAGGGAGGCGCCCTCGAGTTCGCCCTCAAGGCCAAGGAGCAGGGCAAGGTCCGCCACCTGGGCTTCACCGGCCACAAGGACCCGTCGATCCACCTGAAGATGTTGACGAAGCCCTACGACTGGGCCACCGTGCAGATGCCCCTGAACGTGATGGACGCCCACTTCCGCAGCTTCCAGAAGCAGGTCTTGCCCGAGCTCGTCAAGAGAGGGATCGGACCCATCGCGATGAAGAGCCTCGGCGGCGCCGGCCACATCGTGGACGTCGCGGGCGTCCCGGTGGAGGACGCCCTCCGCTATGTCCTGTCCCTGCCGATCAGCACCCTGGTCTCCGGGATCGACTCGACCAAGGTCCTCGAACAGAATCTCAAGATCGTCCGCGACTTCAAGCCGCTCTCGGACGCCGAGCGGACCGCCATCGAGGAAAAGACCCGCTCGCTGGCCGGAGACGGCCGGTACGAGCTCTTCAAGTCGTCGAAGATCTATGACGGCAAGGTCCACCGCGTCCAGCACGGCTTCGCCACCGAGCCGGCGGCCTGAGGCGATCGACGAGACCTTTCCGCAAAGAGGCGCCGGTTGAGAGATTTTGGTCTCAACCGGCGCCGTTTGCGGACCCATGGGCGTTCCGGCAAGGGTTCAGGCGGTCCGGCACCTTCTTCGAGGAGGATCTGGCGGGCGCGGGCCACGTCGTTGTCAGCGGCCTGGACCGAGACGAGGATGTGGCCTCGTTCGAGGCGGCTGGAATACTCGCTGGCCTCGTCCTCGGGGATTCCGGCGCCGACCAGGCCGCCGATCAGGCCGCCCGAGGCGGCGCCGATGGCCGCGCCGGTCAGCCCGGCGGCGAGAGGGCCACCGATCAGGACCGTGCCGATGCCCGGCAGGAGGATCGTGCTTCCCACCAGGGCGATCCCCACGAGGGCGCCCGTGGCGGCGCCCGTCAGGCCGCCCGCGGTCGCCCCTTCGGCGGCCAGGTCGTTCGACCCGGTGGTCTCGGCCAGGTCGCCCGACTCGCGGTGATCGCGCATGGCCACGCCGATCGACTCCCGGCCGAACCCGGCCGCCTGGAGCCGGTGGATCGCGTCTTCGGCCTCGCTCCTCGTCTCGAACATGCCCACAACGGTCTTCATCGTTCGGTCCTCGCCTGGGGAGGGCCTCGCGCGGGCGAGGCCGATGTCTTGATCTCCATCAACGGTCCCGCGACCGACGATCGTGGAGGAACTCAGGGCAAACGTCGCGCCAAGCCTTTCGGATCGACGTCAGGAATCGGTGGCGAACGCGTCGAGAATGCGAGACGGCTCGCGGGACCGAGATTCGATCACCGATCGGTAGGGACTTGCATCAGGTTGGGAATGCAGTTGCTCATGAGAACCCGTCGGGCGACATGGTCGCTCCGGCACGAGAACTGCCGTGCCCTCGTCCATGACGACTTCATCACCGACCACGTCGCGACGTCGTTCGAAAACCGCTCGCCAGGGCCTCTCCGCCCCGAATCTCGTGTACGTCCACGACGATCGGCCGGGCTTCGGCCGGGTCCGAAGGGCCGGAGGGTTCCGCTATGTCGATCCGGAGGGCAAGCCCCTGCGCGATCCGGGCCACCTCGCCCGGATTCGCTCGCTGGCGATCCCGCCGGCCTGGGAGAACGTCTGGATCTGCCCCGACCCCGTCGGCCACATCCAGGCCACCGGGCGCGATCAGAAAGGGCGGAAGCAGTACCGCTATCACCCCCGATGGCGGCTCATGAAGGATGAGACCAAATACGCGAAGATGGTCCCGTTCGGCCGGGCCCTGCCGAGGATTCGCGAGGCCGTCGAGGCCGATTTGAGCCGGCCGGGGATGCCGAGACGCAAGGTCCTGGCGACGGTCGTCCGTCTCCTCGAAGTCACCATGATCCGCGTGGGCAACGACGAATATGCCCGCGCGAACGGATCCTATGGGCTGACGACCTTGAAGGACAAGCACACGAGGATCGACGGCCCGAAGGTGCGCTTCCAGTTCCGGGGCAAGAGCGGCGTCCGCCACGTGATCGAGTTGACCGACCGCCGACTCGCCCGGGTGGTCCGCAACTGCCGGGACCTCCCCGGTCAGGAGCTGTTCCAGTACCTCGACGAGGACGGCAACGTCCGCGACGTGGGATCGGACGACGTGAACGCCTACCTCCGCGAGATCAGCGGCGAGGACTTCACCGCCAAGGACTTCCGGACCTGGGCCGGCACCGTCCTGGCCGCGATCGCGCTGCGGGAATTCGAGGCATTCGACAGCCAGGCCCAGGCGAGGAAGAACGTGGTCCGGGCGATCGAGGCCGTGGCGAAGCGGCTGGGCAACACCCCGAGCGTCTGCCGGAAGTGCTACGTCCATCCCGAGGTCCTCGGCGCCTATCTCGACGGCTCCATGGTCGAGTCCCTCCGCCAACGGGCCGACGAGGCGATGGCCGGGCTCGCCCAGCTCAAGCCGGAAGAAGCCGCCGTGCTGGTCCTCCTCCAGAGGAGGCTCGCGAAGCTGTCGGGCTCCTGAGCGATCGAGGAGTTCGCAAGACGTCGGGTGCATGAAATGCACCATCTTCCGTTCCCGAATCATGTTGAAGGGAAGATGGTGCATTTCATGCACCCAGCCCTTTGGAGTCGTCGGCATGAGTTTGTTAAGCTGCCACCAGATACGGAGTTACCGATTCTCCGCGGAGGCGGCGGCGATGATCCTCAGCGATGTCTTCGAGCGGTTCTCCCGGGATTCTCCTCTGTCGGTCATGGCTCAGGGTGTCATGGCCAACGCCATGGACCCCCAGGCCCTCGACCAACTCTTCGAGGAGGTCGCCCGCAAGCAGTTCACCCACAAGCTCCTCTTCTCCACGGTCGTCGACCTCATGAGCGTCGTGGTCTGCCGCATCCGGCCCTCGATCCACGCCGCCTTCCAGGCCCGAGCCGAGACCGTCGGGGCGACCATCGACGCCGTCTACGACAAGCTCGACGGCACCGAGACCGCCGTCTCCGCCGCGCTGGTCCACACGGTGGCCGCGCGGTTGGCCCCGGTCATCGAGGCGATGGGAGGCGCCCGGCCCGACTGGCTGCCCGGCTATCGCGCCCGGATCCTCGACGGCAATCACCTCCCCGGCTCCGAGCACAGGATCAAGGAGCTGCGGGCCATGCGGGCCGCCGCCTTGCCCGGTCACTCGCTGGTCGTGCTCGACCCCCGCCTGATGTTGGCCACCGATGTCGTCCCCTGTGAAGACGGTCATGCGCAGGAGCGGTCGTTGCTCGATCAGGTCCTGGCGAAGGTCGCGGCGAAGGACCCCTGGATCGCCGACCGCAACTTCTGCACGACCGACTTCCTGTTCGGGATCGCGGGGCGCGGCGGCTCCTTCGCGATCCGACAGCACGCCTCGACCTTGCACTGGGCGTTCGTCGGCAAGCGGCGGGCCTGCGGCCGGATCGAGACCGGCCGGGTCTTCGAGCAGGCCATCCGGGCCACCGACGAGGCCGACGAGATCCTGATCCTGCGCCGGATCACCGTGCTGCTGGATCAGCCCACGCGGGACGGAGAGGCCGAGCTGCACATCCTGACCAACGTGCCGGCCCAGGACGCCCGGGCCAAGGTGATCGCCGATCTCTACCGTCGTCGCTGGACGATCGAGACCGCGTTCCAGGAGTTGGAAGCGTCGCTCGACAGCGAGGTCAACACCCTGGGCTATCCCAAGGCGGCGTTGTTCGCGTTCTGCGTGGCCCTGGTCGCGTACAACGTGCTGAGCACGGTCAAGGGGGCGTTGCGTTCGGTGCACGGCGAGGAGGTGGTGGCCGATGAGGTCTCGGGCTACTACGTGGCCGACGAGATCCGGATGACCCACCGGGGGATGATGATCGCGATTCCCGAAGACGAATGGGTGGTGTTTCACGACCTGCCCGCCGAGGAATTGGCCGAGGTCCTGGTGGGCCTGGCGCGATCGGTTTCCTTGCCGAAGCTGCGCAAGCACCGCGCGGCCCGAAGAAGCCGAAGCCCAAGAAACAGAGCGGGGCGAAGATCAAACATGTCGCTACCGCGAAGATCCTAAAAGCTCGTCAAGCGTGTACAAAGTAATGCCTCCAAAGGGCTGATTTCATGCACCCTACAGGGCGTTGCTGGCGGCCCACCATCGCCAGCGGAAGGCGAGGTAGGTGAACCCGAAGAGCACCAGGCAGATGGGCATCGCCAGGACGAGGTAGGCGACCCACACCGGCTGATCGATCCAGGGCAGCAGGATCGGCTTGACCGCCGGCTCGCCCGATCCTCCGGTCCACGACGACGTGGAGGCCGGATCGACGCTGAACGCCGCCGCGAACGGGCTGACGACCGTCAGCACCGAGAGCTTCCTCTCATCCACTTTCGAGAAATTCTGGAAGAATTTGAACGTCCCCACCGGCCCGACGAACAGGAGCAGGAGGCTCATGTACGTCAGGACCATCGCCACCGAAGTCCTCCTCGAGAGCGCCGAGCAGAGCAGGCCGATCGTCGTCGTCAGGACGCAGGTCATCAGGATGATCATGAGGAAGATCAGGAGCGTCCACCACTGGCCGCGAAGCTCGGGGATCAGGGCGTACGCAAGCAATAATTGTTCGGTCAGGAGGAACGTGAGGACCGTGGAGACCCTCAGCGACGCCACCAGCTTCGCCAGGACGATCTGCCCGGGCCGGAGCAGGGTCGTCAACAGGAGGCCCAGCGTCTGCCTCTCGCGCTCCTGGGTGATGCTCCCGGAAGAGAACACCGGTCCCACCAGCATGTTAAAGGTGACGACATAAGCCACATAGTATCCGGCGAGCTGTGGCTTGAAGAACAGGAGGAACGCCATCAGCGGGATGGACAGCAGCATGCTGACCTGGATCACCAGGCGGAGCATCAGCGTCCCCTGGGAGAAGATCTCGCTGCGGAGCTCCTTGTCGAGCACGGGGTTGGTGCCGTCGGGCATCAGGTCCGTGCGTTTGGCCGGGGCGAACAGCTTGTCGGGGAAGAGGTCGCGGTCGATCACCACGCCGATGGCGTACTTCATTTCTTGCTCTTCATCGACGACGTCCTTGCCCTCGCTGCCGACGTCCGGCGGGCGGAGCAGGCGGCGGTTCACGATGATTGCCACCACCGTCCAGATCGTCAGGCACCACGGCGGCAGGACGGCGATCGAGACGAAGTCCCGGGCCATCGTGTTGTCGGTCCGGGTCATGTACACGCAGACCAGGGAGAGGGGCAGGATGATCAGGTAGCTGACCACCAGCGCCGAGCTCGTCCTCTGGAAGTAGCTCGAACAGGCCACGCTGATCAGGCCGAACGTCCCGGCCGCGAGGATCAGGATCAGGTAGGCGCGGGCGATCTCCGAGAGCAAGATCCCGCCCAGGAGGAAACAGAGGATCATCAGGGGAAGGCTGGAAATGATCAGCAAGACGAGATAGGTCAACGAGCTGAGCAATTTCCCGACGAGGATGGTCATCGGTTCCAGAGGGCTGGCCAAAAGCATCTCGTAGGTCTTGCGTTCCTTCTCGCCGGTGATCGTCCCGGCGGCGAACGTGGGCGCGACCATCGCCACGAGGAAGAACTGGCCGAGGAAGAACAGGTCGAAGAGGCTCTGCGCGGCGCCGGAGCTGACCTGGGTGATCCCCCCTTCCCCGCTCGGCCACGCGAGGTAAACGACCAGCCCGAGGAATGCCACGTACGCGAACTGGAGGATGAACGACCGCGACGAGCGGAGGTTCACCAGCAATTCGCGGGACAGTACGGGATTATCTTTGAGGATCATGGGTCAGGTCATCCCGATCGAATGAGGCCGAGTCTTCGACGGTTTTCGACAGGCCGCGGCGACGAGGCCCAGGAGCTTCAAGAGGATCAGGACCCCCGCGCCGATCAGGATCGACCGGCCCAGGGCGATCAGGAAATAGTGGAAAGGCCGAACGGCCCGCGGGCTGAGCCGCCCCTCGGCGACGACCTTGCCGAACTTCGCCGCTTTCGACCTGGCGAGGCTTTTTGCCACCGCGTTGACGACCGCGACGTCCTCGTAGGGTCGCCCCGTCCAGCGGCGGACCATCACGATCGTCGATCCGTGCATCGGCAAGACCTCGAGCCCCCGGCCCAGTTTCAGGCCCGGAGGGAACGCCTTCAAGGCCGGGTCGAGCGCCGCCCGACCGAGGGTCTCCGAGCCGCTCGCCTCGATCCGCTCGATCGGGACCGCCCGACCCATGTTCACCCACGCCACGGGAGGGACCGGCCGCATCGAGTCCCACTCGAACGAGGCGAGGACCGCCGCCACGGCCGCCGTCGCGATCATCAGCGACCCGACCGAGATCGACCCGGAGAGCCAGCCTGGGCGTTGTCGGTGAGTACTTCGAATCATGCTCGATTCCCCGTCCGGCCGCGAATCCAGGGCGAAGCCCATCGTCCCATCAACGATTTCCGGCTCGAAATCGAGGCTCAGGATCCCAGCAGCCTCATGAAGGACCGCGTTGGCCCCGACCCGCGGTCCTCGCGTCAGTTCACGATCCCCTTGGTGATCATCATGAACACTTCTTCCAGGCTCAATTCCTCTTCCGCGAACGAGTGGACGCCCACGCCGGAGCCGATCAGGCGGTTGAGCAACCGGGCCAGGTCGCCTTCCTCGCCCTCGTATTCGCAGGTCAGGGTGTGATCGAACGATTCGATCGACCGGCATTCCGGCTGCTCGCGGAGGATCGAGGCGGCGTGGTCGGTCGAGGGGTCCGTCACGCGCACCTTCAACACCCGGTGTTGCCGGAGCTTGCGGGTGATCTCGGTGATGCTGCCGGCGGCGAGCAGTTTCCCCCGTTCGATGATGCCGATCATGGTGCAGAAGTCGGCGAGCTCGGAGAGGATGTGGCTGGAGACGAGGATCGTCTTGCCCATCCCCTTCAGCTCGTTCAAGAGGGCCTTCATCTCGAGGCGGGCGCGGGGGTCCAGGCCGCTCGCCGGCTCGTCCAGGATCAGCACGGGCGGGTCGTGGACGAGGGTCTTGGCCAGGCAGAGCCTCTGCTTCATGCCCTTGGACAGGCCGTTGACGTAGTCGTCCCGCTTGTGGGTCAAATCGAGCAATTCGAGGACCTGGGTGATGATCTGCTTGCGGTGCCCCCGGGGGATCTGGTAGGCCACGGCGAAGAAGTCGAGGAATTCCCAGACCTTCATGCCGTCATACACGCCGAAGTCATCCGGCATGAAGCCGATGACCTTGCGGACGGCCATCGGGTCATCCACGACGGAATGGCCGCAGATGAACCCCTGGCCGGAGGTCGGCCGGAGTAAGGTCGCGAGGAAGCGGATGGTCGTGCTCTTGCCGGCGCCGTTGGGGCCGATGAAGCCGAAAATCTCTCCCTGGCCGATGGAGAAGCTCAGGTCGTCCACGGCCACGAAGTCGCCGTAGCGCTTGGTGAAGTTCCTCACCTCGATCATGGCCGGGCGGCCTCCGGGCTCGTCGGATTCGGGGCGATGGGGCGGATCATTGCGAGTTCGGCTTCTGGTCGGGCTGGTAGTACTCGGGCCCGGCGGGGTCGGGCGAGGCCGGATAGCGGACGTGGGCGACCACCAGGCGAATCCCTCGATGGCGATCGACCTTCGGCTTCATTTCCTGGCCCGGATGGGGGCCGTCGGCCCACGCCACCAGGCGAATTTCGCCGCGGTCCTCGGGCCCGAACGGCTGATACGAGGCCAGGCGTTCGAGGTACGGCTCCGGGTCGGTCCAGGAGGCCTTCCCGGGCAGGGGCGGGGACGTCGCCTGGCCGATCGCGACGGTCGAGGACGCCGGGATCGTCCCGAGAGCGATCCGGTCGCCGGTGGTGGTGTCGACGAGGACCGCGTCCCGAAGTTCCAGGTTCGTCCCGTTCTCGATCTTTCCCGTCTTCAGGTCGCCCGAGAGAGTGATTCCTCCGGGGAGGCTCACCATCGCCTCGGCGCGGAACATGGCGAGGCTCCGCGGCTGGACCTGGAAGCCGTTGAGCGACGGGTCGGGCGTGCTGTCGAAGTTGGACATCGCCGACTCCTCGCCCCGGAGCGAGTGCCCCGTGTTCAGGGGGAGGGCGAGGGCGGACGGGTCGTTCGGATAGGTGATCGCGTACCGGTCGCGGCCGGTCGAGTAGACCGAGGCGAACCGGCTCAGGTAGCCGCGAGGGTGGCCTCCCTGGATCTCCAGGACGTCGATCTCGGAGACGTCGCTATCGAAGCCCATGTCGTAGGCCGCCGCCCTCTCGACCGAGATCGCGAACCCCAGGGCCAGGACCGGGACGGCGATCCAGGCCCACTCCCTCTTCCGAAGGATGAACTTGCAGATCGCCCAGTTCAGGGGCACCAGCGCGATCAGATAGCCGAGGATGACCTTGAGGACGAACTTCGAGCCCGGGATCGTGATGCCGGAGGCCTTCTCCAGGCTCTCGCGGGCCAGGACCGGCAGGCTCTCGGGCGACGTGTCGAGCCAGGCTCCAACCGGGTCGAGCTTGTTCGGCGAGCTCGGGTCGGCCGAATCCCCCTCGGGCGGGGCCTTGGCGTTGAAGTCCCGGGCGAGGAGGCGGACCCAGGTCAGCCGGGGGCCGGGGAGGAAGTCGTAGACCCTCCGATCCTTCCCCGTTCCGTAATTCTCCTCGGGACGGCGGAGCAGGACGCGGCGGATCATGGTGTCCTGACCGGGCCAGTTCAGCAGGGCCTTGTCGTTGGGGTTGAGCGCGATCATGAGGACTCGGCCTCGGCCGACCCGCCACTCGACGGCCAGCGTTCGCTTCTGGGCATCACCCAGGGGGATGACCGTCGCTCCCTCCTTGGGCTCCAGGCCGGCGAGGTAGACCGGCTCCCGGGCCGACGGCTTGATCGCCGCCGGGGGCTTGTTCCTCTGCGGGTTCGCGTTGGGGTCTCGGCGGATTCCCGGGGTGTCGATGAGCTCGTCGAACTCGTTGGGCCAGAGCGGAGGGCGATAGGCGGAGGACATCCCGGAGAGGTCCGCCTCGGTCAGCAGGGCGTTGGTCCCGGACGACGTGGCCGGCAAATACGGGCCCAGGACGCTGTCTTGCAGCCCCGCGAGGTTCGGACCCGAGGAAACCACGATCAACTGGCCGCCGAAATGGATCCAGTCGATCAGGGCCGAATACTGGGCGCTGCTGAGCTTCTCCGGGAGGAGGCCGTCCCACACGACGTGGCTGATCGTGGTCCACGTCAGAGGGTTCGTCGAGAGCCGGGGCCGTTCCCCGGGCTGTGGGAGGACCAGGCGATAATACCTCTGACGCTCGACCTCCATCGGGTTCTGCTCGCGGTCGCCGGAGGTGGGGAGCGTCGCCTGGATCCGGCTCCAGAACTGGCCGTAGATGCTGGGCTCGGGGCTGAGGATCGGGATCAGCATCTGGTGGGGTTCGAGCTTCTGCAGGACGGTGGACCAGCCGACCTCGCCCCGCAGGGCCTCCGGCCGGGTGAGCTCCAGGGAGAGTTCCTTGGGGATCTCGGGGAGCATGATCTGCATGGATTGCGGCTTGGGCTGGCCCTTCTGGAGCCTGACCTCGCGGCGATAGACCATCGCGTGGGGCATCCCCAGGAGGTTGATCTGCGGGCGGCCGGAGGGCAGGGTCTCCGACGTCTGCATCAGGCCGTCGAAGTCGGCGAGGTTCGCCTGCATGTCCACCGAGATCGTCGACCAGTGGTTGCGCTTCACATAAGGAAGGACGTCGAACGGCGCAATCCGGGTGATATAGATCTCGAACGGGGGGCGGGGCTTCTCCTTGGCCTTCAGCTTGGCGTCGAGCACCTCGTCCTCGCTCATCGCCTTGAACTTCTCAATCGCCGAGTCCTTCTCTTTCTCCTTCTCCTTCTCCTGGGCGAACGAGACGGCCGGAGCCATCGCCAGAACGGCGAAGGCCAGGGCGCAGGCGGGTCGGAGCAGGCGGAGACTCATGGCGGGCCTCGGGATCGTCGCGATCGGGCCGGTCGCGGGCGAGGAGAGTATCTCGGACCAGTGTAGCGGCCCGGCGAGACGCCAGGAAGGGGCCCGGGGCGTCAATCCGAAAGAATTGGGAATCGGCACGGGCGATTTCGAGCTAGGGGGCCGTCCATCGCGAGTAATCTTCGGGGGTGTCGAGGTCCGCGGCGGCCGTCGGGTCGGCCCACGGCACCTCGACGACGGCGAGCGGGCGGTCGCGGACCAGGGCGTTGATGCCCACCTCCGCCGGAAGCCCCCGAATCTCCTCGGCGATCGCCCAGGGCAGGCCGAGGGGATGCCCTCGACGCTCGCCACATCGCGGGACCACGATCCGGTTCGGCTCGATCTTCATTCGTTCGACGACCGCCGCCACCAGCTCGCAAGTCATCCCCACGGAGTCGGCGGGGGCAAGCAAGATCCCCAGGGGACGGACGGGATCGAGCGCCAGGTGGGCGACGCCTTGCTCGACGGTGCTTCTCATGTCGGGGGACGGGGCTTGGAGAGCCATGGTCTCGGCCCCGTGCTCGGTCGCGACGCGGGCAAGCTCCTCCGCGTTCGGCGGACAGACGACCAGGACGCGATCGGCCCCGCCCTCGCGAAGGGTTCGGATCACCCGGCCGATCAGGGGTTCGCCGCGAACGTCCAGGAGGAGCTTGGGACGGCCCATCCGCCGGCTCGATCCGGCCGCCGGGACGATCGCCGCGATCACCGGACGGCCGCCGCCAGGGGCAAGATCGCCTCCGACGCCCCCGGTCCGAGGTTCCTCCGGGCGATCAGCTCGGCCACGATGCTCACGGCGATCTCGAAGACCGAGACCGAGCCGATGTCCAGCCCGACCGGGGCCGAGACCCGCCGGAGGGCGGCCTCGGAAACGCCGAGCTCGCGGAGGTTTTCGACGATCATCCGCACCTTGCGGCGGCTGCCGATCATCCCGACGTAGGCCGCCGAGGTCGGGGCCAGGCAGGCCAGGGCGTCCTGGTCGTGGCCGTGGCCCCGGGTCACGATCAGGGCGAAGTCGCGGAACGAGAGGTCCAGGGTGCGGAGGGTCTCGTCCATCGGCCCGACGAGGATCTTTTCGGCGGAGGGAAATCGTTCGGGACTGGCGAACTGGCGGCGGTCATCCACGACCCAGACCCCGAACTCGGCCCGAGCCGCCAGCTCGGCCACCGCCTGGCCCACATGTCCGGCCCCCACGATCACCAGGCGCACCCGGGGCGACCAGGGAAGGTACGCCACCCCGCCGCGAACCGCCGGCGTGGGTCGATTGCCGAGGAGCCCGGACGCGGTCCTCACCGACGACGCATCGGCCGGGAAGCTCGTTAGGGGCTCGCCCGAGACGTCCAGGATCGCCCGATCGCCGACCCGACCGGCCGCCGGATCGACCACGATGGCCTCGGTGAAGCCCCGGCCGGAGTCGTCCGCCGCCAGCATCGCCCGGAAATACTCGGCGGCACCGGCGCCCTTCAACGCTTCCACCAGGACCGCCAGCTTCCCTCCGCAGACCAGGCCGTCGGCCCAGGCGGCGTCATGATCGAGGAGGTAATTCTGGATCTCGGCGCCCTCGCGACCCAGGAGCCGCAAGGCCTTCTGCTTCACCTCGGCCTCGACGCATCCGCCGCCCAGGGTGCCGATCTGGCCGCCGTCGGGGTCAACCAGCATTCGTGCCCCGGCCTTTTGAGGGGTCGAGCCCCTGGTCTCCACGACCTGGCAATGCAGGACCTCCCGGCCCTGTTCGAGCGCCGAGACGAGGCGGGTCAGGACGTCGCGCATCGGGAAAAGCACCATCCGGGGACATTTGCGGGGAGATCGATCGAGCGTAGCCGGTCGCGAGGCCGGCGACAAGCCGTCGAAATCCATCCGCCGCGAGGCCCTGCCTTGCGGAGCCGGCCCTCGGCCGATACGCTCGATCGACCCGGCCCGTCCCCGCCCTCGGCGGGCCATTCTCGCGACCTGGCACCCTCTCGTGACCCGTCTCACTCCCCTCCGCCGCTCGGGGCGCGGCTTCACGTTGGTGGAGATCCTCGTCGTCCTGGCGATCCTGGGCGTCCTGATCGCCCTGCTGATGCCGGCCGTCCAGGCGGCCCGGGAGGCCGCCCGACGCGCCGGGTGCGGCGATCACCTCCGGCAGATGGGCATCGCCCTGCACGCGTACCACGACGCCGTCGGCGCGTTCCCGCCCGGCTACGTGGCGGTCCGCGAGACGAACCCCCTCCAATCCGCCCCGGGATGGGGCTGGGCCTCGCGAATCCTCCCGGAGCTGGAGGCCCGCCCGCTGTTCGACTCGATCAACTTCGACTTGCCGGTGGCCGATCCGGCGAACGAGACCTCGCGGACCGCCCAGGTGGCGGCATTCGTCTGCCCGGCCGACGTGAAGACGGGCCCGTTCTACGTCCTGAGGACCGATCGGAGCCGCCTGACCGACGCGTCGTCGCCCAGTTACGCCGCCTGCTTCGGCCAGGCTGGCGACCCCACCGACGACCCCGAGGCCGGCGACGGCCTGTTCGTTCGCAACCTCGCCCGGAGGATCGCGGAGGTCACCGACGGCACCAGCGCGACGATCGCCCTCGGAGATCGCGGCTCGATCCTCTCAAGAGCCCCCTGGGCCGGGGTGATCAACGGCGCGGCCCTGTTCGTGACGCCCGGCATCGCCAGCCAGAGCCAGACGGTCCGCCGGGGGGCCTATCAGGTGCTCGCGCAGGTCGGGATTCACCCGTTGAACTCGACCGATTCCGACCCCGCCGACTTCTTCGGCCCCCATCCCGGAGGCGCCCAGTTCCTCCTGGCCGACGGCTCCTCCCGGTTTCTCAGGAGCACGATCGACCCGAACGTGTTCCGGGCCCTGGCCAGCCGATCGGGGGGCGAGGTGATCTCGGCCGAGGGGATCTGGTAAGATCCGGGCCTCGCGAACCTCGATCGAGACCTCCCGGAGCGGGCCCCGCTCGATCCTCATGACGACTTCGCCCCATCTGATTCTCGCCAGCGCCTCCCCCCGGCGAAAGCAGCTCCTGAGGGACTCCGGCTATTCGATCGAGGTCGATCCCTCGGGCATCGACGAGCCCGAGCCGAGCGGGCCGACCGACGTCCGGCTCTACGTGGCCGAGCTCGCCTGGCGGAAGGCGTTCACGGTGGCCTCGCGCCGCTCGGATGGGCTGATCCTCGCCGCCGATACCGCCTGCGCCGTCGCCGGGGAGATCCTCAACAAGCCGATCGACCGCGACGACGCCGATCGGATGATCCGGCTCCAGGAAGGGCGGGATACGGACGTGGTCACGGGATTGATCCTGTTCCGGGTCGAGACCGCGGACTGGGTCGGCGCGATCGAGACCAGCACCGTCCATTTCCGGAGGCTGACCGACGCCGAACGGCTCGACCATCTCGACTCCCGGCGATGGGAAGGCAAGGCCGGGGCCTACGGGGTCCAGGACCAGGACGACTACATCCGGGTGGTCCGGGGGAGCTGGTCGAACGTGGTCGGCCTGCCGATGGAACGGCTCGCGAAACTCCTGGCGGATCACCCGTCGCTCCGCGATCCTCGTTGATCAAAGGCGGCTGAAGTTGCTACGCTGAACGGCGGGGAGCCCGACCGCCGACCCGAAGAGGACCGCGATGACGACCATGGATACCGTCGAAACGTCCGCCGTCCCTCTCCCCAGGCGGCTAGTCCGGGTCTGGGCCTTGCCCCTGGTCCTGGGGACCGTCCTGGCCGGGGCCTTCCTGATCTTCCAGAGGGCCAAGGCGCCGATGAACCAGGCGATCGAGCCCCGGCCGGCCCGGATCGACGGCGACCGCGCGTATGACTACCTCAAGAAGCTCTGTGCCTTCGGGCCCCGCAAGGGCGGCTCGGCCGCCAACACGAAGCAGAGGGAGTACGTCGCGGCCCACTTCAAGGCGAACGGGGCGACGCTCAAGGAGCAAAAGTTCCGGGCCCCGGACTATGCGATCCCGAGGCGGCCGGTCGTGGCCGAGATGGTCAACCTGATCGGCTCGTGGCACCCGGAGAGGACCGAGCGCGTCGTGATCGCCGCGCATTACGACACCCGCCCCTATCCCGACATGGAACCGGACCCGGACCGCCGAAAAGGGCCGTTCCTCGGCGCCAACGACGGCGCATCGGGCGTGGCCGTGCTGATGGAGATCGCCAACAGCCTGAAGGACTTCGAGACGCCCTGGGGCGTGGACCTCGTCCTCCTCGACGGCGAGGAATTGCTCTACGAGTTGGACGACGGTTCGCGCCTCGGCGAATTCTTCCTCGGCTCCAAGGAGTTCGGCCGGAGGTACAAGGCCGAGAAACGGACCGGCAAGACCCGATACGTCGCCGGGTTCGTCCTGGACATGGTCGGCGACCGCGAATTGACGATCCCGATGGAGCCGATGAGCCTGAAGCTGGCCGGGGGCCTGGTCCGCGAGGTCTGGACGGTCGCCGGGAAGGTGGACGCCCCGGCCTTCGTGGACAACGTGGGCCGGGAGGTCATGGACGATCACCTCCCGATGAACGACGCCGGAATCCCCACCATCGACATCATCGATTTCGACTACCCGCAATGGCACACCGCCGACGACCTGCCCGAATTCTGCTCGGCCGACAGCCTGGCGCAGGTCGGGCGAGTGGTCACGGGCTGGCTGAGCCTGCCGCCGAAGCAGGCGGCGAAGAAGAAGCGCTAATCGGCCGGGTCGCTCTTCGTAGGGCAGGCCTCGGCCTGCCGTCCCCCCGCCGAATGCGGCAGGCCGAGGCCTGCCCTACCTAGAAACCGCGGATTCTTCCATCGAAAAGGCCCCGAGGATTCTTCCCCGGGGCCTTCTCGGAATCGAACGAATGGCTTTGATGGGGCGTCACCGCCGCGGGTTGCCCTTGTGCTTGCCGATCGGCCCTTCGGGGGGCGGCAAGTAGCCCTTCTTCGTCCTGGCGTAGACGCCCGCGCCGAAGTCGCTGAGGACCGTCTGGTTGCCGGTGACGTACAACCGGCCGTTCTGGAGGACGCCCTTGATCTTGCCGGGACCGGCGGTGTCGTTGCCGTTGCCGTAGATCGAGTCGTTGGGCCGGTACGTCGAGGTGACGACCGAATCGACGAGGTCGCCCCTCTGCTTGTAGTGCTTGATCTGCGACTTCGCCCGGACCGGCTCCAGGCCGGCGGTGAACGACGAGTAGTCGTACCCCGTGTTGATCTCGCTGTTCTGGCTGGTCCCGACGACGTGGACTTGCCCCTGCGACTTCGACGACACGATCGCGGCGTTGACCAGGGCCTGGCCGGGCCGAGCGTAATACTTCGTCGTCCCCTGGCGGTCGGCCTGGGCGGTGGTCGGGTCCTGTCCGGTCTGGAGGATCTGGTTGGACGGCCCGACGACCGTCTTCTTGATCTTCGTCGAGGTCACCAGGGTGCCGATCAGGCCGCGGCTCGGGTAGCCGGCCTGGGCCGCGTTGTAACCGTACTGCGTCGCGTTCAGGGGGCTTCCGACCGCGCTGCCGGCCCCCTTCAGGAGCCTCAGCCTCTTGATCGGCCCGTTGACGTCCAGGCCGAGGGCGTCGGCCGTCCCGCCGAAGTCGGCGGTGCCGAGGTGGTCCAGGCCGCTGGTCCCGTTGGCGAACGGCTGGGTGGTCTTGGCGATCGCCGGGGCCGCGTTCTGGCCGTCCTGGGCCTGGAACGGCGTGCCCGCCCGGCTGGCCGTGAGGTTCCGGGCCGACCCGGCCACGCGGAGGTGGTCGATCCCCGTCGCCCGGATGGCCGTCCGGCCGGTCACGTCGACCAGCGGGAAGTTGAACTCGAACCCGCCGGTGATCGTCTCGGCCGTGGCCGACGTGATGTTCAGCGCGTGGAGGTTGCCGTTGACCAGGATGTTCACGCTCGGGTTGGTCTGCGGCCCGAGGCCCTCCTGCGAGGTGGACGTCGAGTCGATCACGGTGTTGAAGATGCTGTTGAGCGTGATCGTCGGCGACTGCTTGAGCGGCGTGTTCGGGTCGCCGATCTGGATCTCCAGGGGCTGGTCGGCCCCGCTGCCGTTGCCGGCCAGGTCGGTGGTGTTCTCGATGTTGTTGAAGGACAGCGTCTTGACGCCGCCCGGCAGGTAGATGGCCGGGCCCGTGTTGTTCGGCTGGCCGGGCGTCAGGTCGATCGTGTCGGTCAGGTTGAAGCCGTTCAGGATGATCGAGTGGACGCCCGTCTGGGCGATCAGGTGCTCGAACGTGATCGTCCCGGTCGTGGGGTTGATCACGTTCTGGGCGGTGGCGGTGACCTGGCCCGTCACATACGTCGTGTGGGGGTTGCTGCCGACGATCTGGATCGTGTCGAGCGAGTCGTCCAGCGCCCCGTCATTGGGCGTGGTGTCGGTCACGATCAGGTAGCCGGGGCCGTGGAGCGTCAGCGTCCATTGGTCGCCCTGCCGATCGGTCCCGTTCAGGAACCGGCCCTGGTTGTCCAGGTACGAGAGCTGCAAATCGCTCTCGCCCAGGGGGTGGGCCACTGAGATCTTGGGCAGGGACGGGTCCACGGTCCTCTGCGCCGGGGTCGCGAACGAGTAGTAATTGACCGCCCCGGGAGGCAGGGTCATGAGTTGACGGCTCTCGAGCGCCTCGAGCATCGCCGGCCGCGACGCGCCGGGTCGTCCGGCCCGGTTCCTCGTCCATCGTTTCATCCGAAGACTCCCTTCGCGATGCGTACCGCGCCGTGCCCCATCGTGTCTTCGCATCCTTGCCCGTTCATCCTGGTCGGATCGTGCCGAAGGGGGCGACTCGGCCGGTCGTGACGACCTTCCTCGGCTCCAACCCATGACGGCGCAACGATCTCGGTTCACTCCAGGGATTCGGCACGGGCCGCGCGAGGGCTGAAGGGCCCTCCGTCAATTCGGCGGCCCGCGATGACGAGGACACGGCCAGGAACGGTTCGTCCGATCGGTCCGAGGACGACGGCCGGACGCGTCGCCACGACCGCAACGGCCTCAGCCCGCCTCGTTCGTCGCCTGACTCGCATGGAGGGCCGAATGCGCGGCCTCATCGGCCGGGCGAGTGTCGCGACCCTTCTTGACCGTCAGCTCGATCCGGTCCAGATACTTGACATTCGCGCAATCATCAAGCTCGCTCGTGTGACACGCCGACGGGTCGCGAATCAAGAACCGGACCGGCCCGCCTCGCTCGCGAGGCAGAGGGCCATCCCCGAGGCGATACACCAGGAACGCCTCCGACCGGATCGGCCCGAGCGGCACCGAGACGTGGAAATCGTCGCGAGACGCGTGGAGCGTCACGTAATTCGCCTCCGGCCTCGGCCGGGCCATCGTCAGCAACGCCTCGAACGAGACGGCGCCGCCCTCCTTCCTCGAAGGGAACCCCGACACGTCGCGGACCTGGTCCTCGTCCGGAATCGCCGAGAAATCCTCGAAGGCCAGCCGCAACGGGCGTTCCACCGCGCCATCGACGATCAACGAAACGCTCGGTTCCATCACGCTTCTCCTTCCGAGGAGACGAACGGGTCGCCCGAATCCCTCGCGCCGGGCCAGGACGATGGCGCCCGAGATCGGCTCTTCGACCCTCCGGGCCACCGTCGCGAACCCCGATCGCGCCAGCCCCTGCCGAAGGGCCCGGGACACCGGCTCGGACGACAGCACGAACCCTCCGGCGATCGCCAGGGGCAGCCCCTCGCGAGCCAGTCCCAGCCGCTCGGCCACGGCCCGGGCGGCGTCGGCCAGCCCCTCCCCGGCGGGTTCCAGGAGTTCACGGACGATCGCCGGATCGGATTTCGACGCCCTGACGACCGCCCCGGCCAGCGCCGCGATCCGGGAGCGATCGAACCCCGGGCCATAGATCGTGCTGACCAGGCCCGACGGGTCCGCCACCCCGGCGGCCGAGCAAATCAAGGAGGTTAAGATGTCTCCATGAGTCCCGCCGGGAAGCCGCCCATCGAACCGCCCGGCCACCCGCCGCAACGCGGCCACGGCCACGCCGTATCCGCTGCCTTCGTCCCCGAAAACGTGGCCCCAACCGCCCGCTCGGGCGGTCCGGCCGTCGGGCGATCGTCCGACCGCGATCGAGCCGGTCCCGGCGATCACCGCCACGCCCCAGCCCTCGGGCGTGCCGGCGGCGAGCACCAGCTCGCCATCGTTCACCAGGATCAGCCGATCGAAGAGCCCCGCCGATTCGCCCCACTCGACGAAGACTTCCCGGTCCTCGGGCCGATCGATGCCCGCGAGGCCCAGGCACGCCACCTCCGCCCCTCGGACCGGCCGACCGGTCGCCGCAAAGGCCTTCTGGATGGCCGATTCCAGCGCCATCAAGGCCGCCGAAAGCCCCACGGCCTTGATGTTCGACGCCCGATCCTCGACCCCGCGGCCGATCACGTTCCCCGCCTCGTCGGCGACCCACGCCACGGTCTTCGTCCCGCCGCCATCGACGCCCAGGAGGGGCGCGCGAACCCCGGGTGGAACCGTCACGACCGGGCCTCCTCGCCGATCGAGCAGGGTCGTGGCGGAGCCATGAGGCGGGGCGGCGGAACGATCATCGGCGTCTCTGGTCTTCGATCGGGATCAGTCACCGGCCCGTCGGTGACGGCGCCCCCAATCATCTCCGCGCGGGCGGGAGGTTTCAACGGGTCGAGGCGGCTCGGTCGTCGGAACCTCAATGGATGGCCCGTCCGAACATCGAGAAGAGAAGACCCAGGAGGAGCCACAGGGCCAGGAGCGCGGTCCCCGCCCACTCGATCCACCCGCGAGGGCGGAGGCGGCGGCGTCCCAGGGCGACGAGGCCCCAGGCCACGAGCCCCGCGACCGCCACATGCTGGGCGTCGCGGCTCAGGCTCCCCAGGCAGCGCACCGGCCAGGTGCTCGGCGGATAGTTATCGAGGAGCCTCGCCATCGATCCGCCATAATCCCGGAACAGCGAGACGACCAGCAAGAAGGCGAAATTCACGGGGATCAGCAGCACCACGAACGATCCAGCCAGGCAAGCCGCGACGCCCGGCGACCGAACGGCCTTCCGCAACGGCGTTCGGAGCAGTCCCAGGACCGCCAGGCCGAGCGTCCACGCTGCGGGGATCGGCAGGAACGGCTCCAGCTCGATCGCGAGGACCGCGAAGAAGTCCCCCGGGCTGAGCGGCTCGATCGGCGACGACAGGAACCAGCGATGGAACAACACCCGGGTGCCGCCGAGACCCAGGGCCGTGGCGGCGATCAGCACCAGGCCATCGAGCAGGGTGAACCGGTTGTTTCGGTCGCGCGTCCGGCCCCGAGCCGCCATGAGAACGCCTCCCCCTGTCTTGATCCTGCGAATGGCCCGATTCTCGACCGTCGCGAAGGACCCAGCCGAGCCGAAGGATTCGGATCATCGGCCCTTCGAGACGAATTTCAACCCGGCCATCCGGGCCTGGAGCCGGACCAGGGCGGAGTCCGAGATTCGGGTGTCTCCGCAGAAGAGGGTGCCCAGGTTCCGGCACGATTCGAGATGCGTCAGGCCCTCGTCCCCCACGGGATTGTTGGAGATGTCCAGGAACACCAGGCCATCCCGCCCTCTCAGGGAGCCGAGCATCTCGTCCGTCACGTCGGACTCGGTCACGGCGAGCCTCTTGAGCCGAGGCAGCGACGCGAGCGGCACCAGCCCGTTGTGCCCGAGTCGGGCCCGGCTCAGGCCGACGAACTCCAGGTTGCTCAGCTGGCCCAGGGCGAGGATGCCATCGTCGTCGAACGAACATGAATAAAAACTAATCACAGAAAGGCGTTTCATTCGTCCAATGGATTTCATCCCATTGCCGGAAAGATCCATCCGATGGAGTTCCAGCGCGGTCACTTCGGGGAATCCCGCCAGATCAGCCAGGCCGAGCTCCGTGACGGTCGGGTCGTGGAGGGTGACGAATCGCAGGCCGGGGAGGTCCCGGAGGGCCGCGATCCCGGCGTCGCCCAGGCGGACGTTGGCCGAGAGCTCGACGTGGGCCACTCTCCCAAGCCTCCCGATCGACCGGATCGTGTCCGTCGTGATCCTCGGGCCGATCAGGGCCACCGACGCCGGATACTGAGCCATCCGTCGGACCCAGGACGGGAGATAGCCCTGATGGTTGCGGACCCATTGCGGGTCGTCGTACCGGACCAGCCCGCCCGCGTCCTCGATCTCGGCCGCGGCCCTCTGCTGATCGATGGCCCGGTAGGCATAGACGGTGAAGAACGCCAGGAGGACGCCGCCGACGATCAGAAGACGCACGGCCATCCTCGACTTCGGCAGCCTGCGGAGGAAATCGGCTAGCTGCCGGAGCCTTCCCGGACGTTGTATTCCAGTTTCCATCGATGTTCATCCCGGGTGGACTGGCACCAGAGGTCGAGCGTCCCCACGGCCGTGACCTGCGAAAGGAGCTTCACCGGGACCACGTCCCCCTCCCGGCCGTCCTCGACGCCGAGTGATGTCTCCAGGGGGTCGAGCTCCTGGAGCTCCTCGGGCGCCCAGCGATCCAGGACGGTGCCGATCTTGTCGTCCCGGCGGACCGTCGAGCCGAGGAAGCGGAACTCGGCGGGCTCGCCGACGACGAGGCCGAACTCCGGGCCGGGGACGGCCGCCTCGGTCCCTTCTTCCATGCCCATCGGCACCACGCAGAGGGCCTTGATCGGCGGCTTGACCCCCGGGACGGCCGGCGCCGCGGTCTCGATCCCGATGTAATAGGCCCGGGGGACGCCCCCTCGGATGCGAATCCCCTTGCCCTGCCGGACCAGCCCGTAATACGCCGCGCCGTGGGCCACGGCCAGATCCAGGTCGGCCGCCTCAAGCTGGGGGATCGCCCGGCCCGACCATCCCGAGAGCACCTCGACGACTCGCTCTCGCAACGGACCGGCCTGGAACACCCCGCCGTTGAACAGGACGGCCGACGGATGGATGGCCTCGCCCGACGAGTGCAACGAGCCGGCCTGACGGCTCAGGAACCGGGCGAGATGCCGGGTGATCGCCGGATCGGCCGCGTAGGGCAGGCCGATCTCGGTCAGGCCGACCCGTCGGCCTCGCGCCGGGGCGTCGGTCGGGCGCATTTGGGGAAGAAGCCGTCGAGCAGGACCGCGTTCAGGGTCTCGCGGTCGAGCTCCGTCTTCACCGAACCGCCCACGACCTTCGAACCGCGTCCCAGGACGGCCACCGGCGCCGTGGCCTTCTGAGGGTGGCCGAAGAGCGTTTCCTTGGCCGACCGGCAGGAATACGTCAATGCGATCTTCTGCGAGGCGTCGAGCGCCTCCATCCCCCCGGGCAGGGTATTGGCGACGGCGTGGGCCAGGGCGAGGTCCATGTTGTCGCCGCCCAACAGAATGTGCTCCCCCACGGCCAGCCTGGTCAATTCGAGGTCGCCGTTCGTCTCGGTCACGCCGATCAGGGTGAAGTCGGTGGTCCCTCCGCCGACGTCGCAAACCAGCAAGATGTCGCCGACCTTGACTCGCTTCCGCCAGTCGTCCGACTTCGCCGCCAGCCACGCATAGAATGCCGCTTGCGGTTCTTCGAGGAGCGTCACGTTCACAAGACCGGCGGCCCGGGCGGCCTCGATGGTCAACTCGCGGGCCGAGGCGTCGAACGAGGCGGGGACGGTCAGCAAGATTTCCTGCTTGCCCAGGCGGTCTTCCGCGGCCTTGCCGATCGAGGCGTTCCACGAGTCTCGCAGGTGGGCGAGATAGGCCGAACTCGCCTCGACGGGCGAGACCCGATCGACGTCCGGCGGGGCGTTGAACGGCAGGATCTTGGTCTTGCGATCGACGCCCGAATGCGAGAGCCAGCTCTTGGCCGACGCGACGAGGCGGCCCGGCACCTTCGCGCCGTGATCTCGGGCGAAGGTGCCGACCACGCTCTCGGTCTTCTTCTTCCAGGGCAGGTCGAGCGAGCCCGAGGGGAATTCGCCGCTCGCCGGCAGATACAGGAACGACGGCAGGACGGCCCGATCGGCGACCTCGCCCGGCCCGATCACCTGGGGGATGGGCAGGGCCCGGATCGTGGCCGGGCGGTCTTCGGTGGCGTCGCGGAGGTCCGCATAGGCCAGGGCCGAGTTGGTGGTCCCCAGGTCGATGCCGACGACGAATCGGGCCATGATCCACCCCGGGTTACGGGATCTCCACTTCCGCCGGGGCCAGGACCGACGATTCGTCGCGGGCCCCGGGCATCACGGGCAGATGGACCGCCTTGACCTTCCATCCGTGGTGCTTCAGCACGCCCTTGAACGGAGGCGATCCCGCGACGTTGCCCGAAAGCCGGATCGCCGCCGGGTCGAAGTCGGCCGGCACGTTCACCGAGGATTCCTCGGGCTGGTTCAGGACGGGTTCGACCGTCAGGTATTCGCGGAGGGCCTTGCGGCAACCCCGGTGAATGTCTCGCACGGCGGCGCCGACCTGGGCGTCGGAATAACCGTCAATGTCTTCCTGGAGGAAGTCCACCAGCCGGCCGTCCCGTTGCAAGACGGCCAGGACGCGGAGGTCCGGGCCGGTCGGCGCCTTCGAATACAGGGGCTCGACCCTCTGGGCGAACGAGGGGTCGGTCAGGATCGACCAGAAGGCCCGGAAGGCCAGGACGAGGCGATTCACCGGCGGAACGCTCCGGGACAGGGGCTTCGGGAGGGCCGGCGCGGGGAATCGGCGCCCTCCTCACCTCAGTTTACCCCGTCCCGCGTCGAGAGGAAACGACGCGAACGCCCGATGGCCGGAAAAAGCCCTTGCCCGATCGTCGGCCCTCCGCCGACAATCTTGGGGGGAAGAAGGGCCCGGGTCGCGACGATCGCGACGGGCCGGGTCCGGAGGTCCGCCGCGATGCACATTCTCGACATTTTCGACAATCACCCGACCACCTTCAGCTTCGAGTTCTTCCCGCCCAAGACGAATGCCGCGTGGGAGGAGCTGTTCGTCAATATCGCCCGGCTCCAGCCGCTGCAACCCTCGTTCGTCTCGGTGACTTACGGCGCCGGCGGCTCGACCCGCGAGAAGACCCACGAGCTGATCGTCCGCATCCAGAAGGAGACGGACCTCACGGCCGTGAGCCACCTGACGTGCGTCTGCCACACCGAGGACGACCTCGCCGCGATCCTCGACCGCTACGCCGAGAGCGGCGTCGAGAACATCCTGGCGCTCGGGGGCGACCCGCCGCGCGACCTCGTCGATTACGACCGCTCGAAGGATGCGTTCTGCCACGCCGAGGGGCTGGTCCGCTTCCTCAAGTCCCGCCCGATCGCCTCCGAGCCGAGGGGGTTCGGCGTGGGGGTCGCGGGGTTCCCGGAAGGGCATCCCGGCACGCCCAATCGGCTGAACGAGATGGACTTCCTCAAGAGGAAGGTGGACGCTGGGGCCGACTACATCGTCACCCAGCTCTTCTTCGACAATCGCGACTTCTACGACTTCCGCGACCGCTGTGACCTCGCCGGGATCAAGGTGCCGATCCTCGCCGGGATCATGCCCATCAGCACCAAGTCGGGGATGACCCGGATGGCCGAGCTCGCCCTCGGGGCCAGGTTCCCGGCCCCCCTGCTCAAGGCCCTCGGCCGATGCTGCGACGATACGGCGGTCGGCCGGGTCGGCCTCCACTGGGCGACCGAGCAATGCCGCGACTTGCTCCATAACAACGTCCGCGGCATCCACTTCTACACCCTGAACAAGTCCGACGCGACCCGCCAGATTTACGAAAACCTCGGCGTGGCCGACTCGGTGGCCCTCCGGGCGTAGGGTGCATGAATTGCACCACCCCGCGGCGGCCGGAAGGCCGCCCACCGCATCCCCCTTCGCCTGCGAATCAAACCCTTCAACAAGGAAGGCGGCCATCCGGCCGCCGAATGGTTGGTGCATGGCATGCACCCGACAGCACTGAAGGCCGAAGCGCTCCGCCTGGGCTTCGACATGATCGGAGTGGCCCCGGCGGTGCGTTCCCCGGGTTTTTCTCGGTATGAGGCGTGGATCGAGGACGGCTTCGCCGCCGGGATGGAGTATCTCCGCAAGCAGTCCGAGGCCCGGGCCCATCCCCAGAGCATCCTGGACGGCGTGCGGTCGGTAATCGTTTGCGGATTCGTTTATGGCGACAAATCTTCGGCCGTCGCAAGCCGCACCACCGGCAAGATCGCCCGATATGCCCGAGGGGCCGACTACCACGAAGTCCTCTGGAGACGTCTTGAGGCCCTGCTCGACTGGCTGAAGGGCAAAATCCCCGGCCTTCAAGGCCGAGCCGTGGCCGACACCGCCCCCTTGCTCGAACGCGACTTCGCCCGGCTCGCCGGCCTGGGGTGGTTCGGCAAGAACACGATGCTGATCGACCGCAAGCTCGGCAGCTTCACGGTCCTCGGCGCCCTGCTCGTGGATGCCGAGCTCGAATACGACGCCCCCCACGAATCCAGCCATTGCGGGACCTGCACCCGCTGCCTCGACGCCTGCCCGACCTCCGCGTTCGCCGGCCCGTATCGGCTCGACGCCTCGAAATGCCTGAGCTACTGGACCATCGAGCATCGCGGGACGATCCCCGACGCCATCGCCGAGAACCTCGACGGCTGGGCCTTCGGCTGCGACATCTGCCAGGACGTCTGCCCCTGGAACCGCAAGGCCCCGCCCGGCCGGGAACCCGAATTGCAGCCGCGACCCGAATGGACCGACCCCGACCTGATCGCCTGGCTCGAAGCCGACCCTCTGGAATTCCGCCGAAAGATCAAGAAAACGGCCCTCTCTCGAGCCAAACGCTCGGGACTGCTCCGAAACGCGGCGCTGATCCTCGGCCAGAGGCGATGCCGCGATGCGATCCCCGCCCTGACGGCCCTCCTCTCCGACGAAGATCCGGTCCTCCGAGATGCGGTGGCCTGGGCCCTGGCTCGGATGGAAGAGGGGGATTGAACCGCCAAGACGCCAGGAACGCCAAGGCAAACACGGAGGAGGAGGAGAGAGGAGAGGAGAGAAAGGGAGAGGATGAGGAGGGTCCTTGGTTGTCCGTCGTCACTTCCGAAGTGATCGGGCGACGATCACGGACGGGGCCGGATTTCTTCCATTCGGTGATCGGTCTCGCTGGCCTCGGGAGGATCGACTCGGTTATCTTGAGCGGAGACGCGCCCAGCCTCCGCGAGGCCGCCATGCCGCTGCTCGATCATTTCCATCCCCCGTTGAGCGAGAGGCGGCACTGGCACGCGTTCCATAACTCGTGGGCCACCTACCTTTCGTCCCGGCTCAACGCGCTTCTCCCGGAGGGATACTTCGCCGAGGCGAACGTCCAGTACGGGATCGAGATCGACGTGGCCGCGTTCGAGGAGCCCGGGGCGAGCTTGCCCGGGGGAGGGTGGGTCTCGCCGGCCCCTCAGTCGAGCGTTCCCCTGGAACTCCTGGGGGCGGTCGTTGAAGTCGGGATTTTTGACCGCTCGGAGGGTCCGATCCTCGCCGGGGCCGTGGAGTTGATCAGCCCGGCGAACAAGGACCGCCCGTCCCATCGCGAGGCCCTGGTCTCGAAGTGCGCATCGTACCTCCAGGCGGGGGTCGGGCTGGTCCTGGTGGACGTGGTGACCGGGCGGTCCGGGGACGTCCACCGGGAGTTGCTCGGGAGGCTCGGAGTCGCCGACCCGGGACCGGGACCGTCCCTGTACGGGTCGGCCTATCGCCCGGTCGAACGGGACGGGGCCGCCGTCCTCGACCTCTGGCGAGAGCCGATCGCCGTCGGTCGCCCCCTGCCCACCTTGCCTCTGTGGCTCCGGGGCGGCCTCTGCCTGCCGGTCGAACTGGAAGACACCTACATGCGAACCTGCTTGGAGCAAAAGGTGCAACCGGCCGCGTAGGGCGGGGCCCGGCGACGCCTCACCCCTCCGCGGAAGGCAGAAGCCTCAGCCCCACCGGCAACGAGTCGCCCAGGGCCTGGCCCTGGCCCGTGGTGCCGAGATCGACGTATTCGCGGACCCCGCGGATTTGCTCATCGTCGGCCCCGAGCGTTTTCAGGCGCTCGACCACCCGGTTTCGGAGCGATTCGTCGAGGTCTCTCGCCCGGTCGCCCGAGACCCTCGCCATCTGGGCCAGGGCGAACGCGGCGTCGGCCGAGTCGCGGCCCGGGGCGAATTCGCGATCGACCAGGGCGGTGGTCCATCGCGAGGCGGCGTCCCGGTGGACGGCCACGTTCGCCGGGCCGAACAGGAGGACCCGCGCACCGAGCCTCCCGAGGCACCACAGCGCGTAATTCGGCGGGTTCGGCCGGGAAAGATCGCGGACCAGGGCGTCTCCCAGGGGTTCCTTCGACGTCGGCGGGATGCGTTCGAGGCTGGCGGCGCACCGCCACATCTCGGCCATCTCGTGAGGCTCGGGCTTCGGCCTCGTCGGCTTCTTGCCCCCGCTCGAACCGCCCTTCGGAGGGGTCAAGAACGGCTGGACGCGGCGGAAGACTTCCTCGTGATGGGCCCGGTTCAGCCCGGCGGCGACCCTCCGCCACAAGATCCAGAACTCGGCCCAGCACTGGGCGTCTTTCAGGTGCTTCACGCCCGAGTGGAACACCGGCCAGAGGGCCTTGACCCGCGATTCGTCGAGAGGGAAGCCGGTGCCGGGCCGGAGGCAGTAGCCCGCCAGGTTCAGCCATCGCGATTCGTGGCGGGGCGAGAGCAGGCGGGACTCGCTCGCCTCCTTCAACGGCTCCCAGAGCGCCCTCAAGGCCGACGGTGGCCACTGGTCCCGAGGGACGTCCAGGATTTCCTCGAGCTTCTTGACCAGCCGGCTCGGGCCGATCTCCTCGGCCGGCGCAGGCCGAGCGAACGCGGTCCGGATCGCCTCGATCGCCGCATCCAGCTCCGATTGTTCGATGATCACGGCATCGGTTTCGCCGCCGGAGACCCGAGGGCCGGCCTCGACTCTTCCTCCGGGGCCTCGCAACTGGACCTGCAATCGCCAGCGGCGGTCGTCGGTCCGGGACTGGCACCAGAGCTCGACCGTGCCGACCTCCGTGACCTTCGCCGCCAGGCGGACCGGCACCCGCTCGGCCTTCGCCTTCCGCCCGACCCTCATCAGCCCCACGAGCGGAGGCAGGGGCAGGATCGAATCGGGGTCGCCCGCCACGAGGTCTCCCGGGCGGTCGTCGGCGCGGACCGAGGAGCTCGCCAGGGGGAACGCGACCGGCTGGCCCATCAAGAGGTCGAAGTCGTGACGCTCGATGGCGATCTCGTCCCCTTCCTGGGCGTCGCGAGGGACCACGCAAAGCCAGGGTTTTTCGACCGTTTCGGCCTCGAACCCGACGTAGACGGACCTCGCCGTCCCCCCGCCGATGCGGATGCCTCCGCCTCGCCGGACGACTCCGTAATAGGCCGCGCCGATTGCCACGGCGAGATCGAGCGAGACATTGGTGAGCACCCGAGGCGAATAATCGCCCCCCGGGAACCACGAGGCGACGACGTCCACGATCCTCTGCCGGACGAGGCTCGGCGTGAGGGCCCCGCCGTTGAACAGGACGGCGTCGGGCCGGGCCGGCCGATCGTCCGGCGGTCGAGGCCCCTGCCCGATCGGCTCGGCTTTGTGCCGTTTCAGGAACGCGGCGAGGTGCCTGGGGATCGCCGGATCGGCCACGAACGGGAGGCCGAATTCCTGGAGGCCGAGCCGTCCTCCCTTGGTCGGCACTTCGGTCGGGCCGGTCTTCGGGAAGAATCCCTCGACGACCACGGAGAGGCACTCCTCGCGGGTCAGCTCCGACTGGAGGCTCCCGCCGATCAACCGCGAGCCCCGGCCGGCGATCGTCACGGGCCAGCGAGAGGCCGGGCTGTCGTCGGCCAGGAGCTTTTCCTTCGCGGTCCGGCAGGCGAACCGGAGGGCGCTCCATTGCTCGGCATCGAGGCGGGCCCCGCCGAGCTTCGCCTCGACGTGGTGGGCCAGTGCCAGGTCGATGTTGTCGCCGCCGAGCATCAGGTGGTCGCCCACGGCCACCCGGCGGAACCCGGGGCCGGTGGGGGTCTCGATCACCGTGATCAGGCTGAAATCCGTGGTCCCGCCGCCGATGTCGCAGACCAGGATCAACTCGCCGCCCCGGACCTGCTGCTGCCAGCCATCCTGATGGGTCACGATCCAGCAATAGAACGCGGCTTGAGGCTCTTCGAGGAGCGTCAAGTGGACGAACCCGGCCCGCTTCGCGGCCTCGACCGTCAACTCGCGGGCGGCCTCGTCGAACGACGCCGGGACGGTCAACACGACCTCCTGCGCCTCAAGCTTGGCGGTTTCGTCCTCCGAAGCGAACCGGGCGTTCCAGGAGTCGCGGATATGCCGGAGGTACTCGGCCGACGCCTCGACCGGAGAGACCCGGCGAGCCTCGCCCGGGGCACCCCAGGGCAGGATGTCGGCCTCGCGATCGACGCCCGGATGGCAGAGCCAGCTCTTGGCGCTGCTCACCAGGTGGGCCGGGACTCGCGCCCCCTGGACCCGGGCGAACTCGCCGACGATCCGGTCGGAATCGTCCTTCCAGGGCAGGACCGCCGCGC
The DNA here is from genome assembly GCA_963737655.1 of uncultured Planctomycetota bacterium. Taxonomy (GTDB): domain Bacteria; phylum Planctomycetota; class Planctomycetia; order Isosphaerales; family Isosphaeraceae; genus JAQGHR01. The sequence goes on from CAVTTN010000002.1 coordinate 3,558,088, forward strand.
CCGGGGGCAATTCGTGGGGTCCGGGCAGGTAGAGGAATGAAGGAAGCATCGCCCGAGGGGCGGTCTCGCCCGCCGCGACAAGCTGGGGGATCTCGAACGTCTTGATGTCGGCCGCCGGTCGCTCGCGGCCCTTCGTGTCCACGTAAGCGGCGGCGCAATTGGTCGTGCCGAGGTCGATCCCGACAATATAACGAGGGCGTGCCATGCCGGTCCCGAGGTCTCGCGGACAAAAACGAAGGGCCGGAGCGGTCGCGGCCCGCCCTCTATTATAGACGAATCGGAGCGGGCCGCTCGCACCGACCTTCCGGGTCCATTCACCACCGCTCGGGAAGCCGGGCGAGAAAGAGGCTGAGCCGGCGCCGGGCCTCGTCGAACCCGACGGCCGGCGACGGGTCGTCCCGTTCGTGGATCAAGGAATTTCGGTATTTGCGGACTTCGTGGACGAGGTCCCGAACGCTGGCCCCGACCTTCCGGCCCCCCCGAATGCCCTGCGCCCAGTCGATCAGGTCCGAGGCCCGGAGATTCTCCGCAGGATTGCCCACCACGTGCCGACGAGACGAGCGGAGGGCCGTCTCGAACTCCGCCCAGAGCCGGACGAGGTAGGTGGGTTCGAGCCGGGCGATCGCCGAGTCGTAGTCGCGGAGCGACGTTTCGGGCGGAGAGGCCACCTCGTTCGCTCGGACCGCGGCGCGGAGCCGTTCGATCGCGTCGGCGACCACGTGATATTCCCTCCTCGTCGCCTTCAGGCGGTCGAAGACCTCGAGGAGATCAGGCATGGGCGGAAAGCGCGTCGAGGATGCGAAGCATAATGGGTTCGTTGAGAAGGAGCCGGTCGGTCGCCAGGTCGAGGCGAGGCGACGTCGGGTCGGGGGGATTCATCGGCCGAATCCACCACTCGCCCTCCTCGAAAATGAGGCGGACCACGTCGTCATAGGCCGGCATCAGGTAGAGATCGACCGCGCCGCCGGTCCCCGAGACCGGGCCCAGGACGGCCTCGACTTCGTCCCGTTCCAGGATCAGGAGAGGGACTTCGGAACGCCCCAGGTCCGGCTCGGTCATCCGCCTGGTCGTCCGACGAGTCCGCCATCCCGCCCCCTCGGCCCACCGCGAGACGATCTCCATGAGGAGATCGAGGCGACGCAGCCGCTCTGTGGGCTCCTGATGGATGGACCCAATTCGCGGTTCCGCGATCGACATCGGCCTTTCCTCCCGGCGGTTCGCGGATCACTCCCAGCATCATTGTACCGGGTCTTGAGGTTCGATCGAAGGGGAAGACGCGACCCGCGAACACTCCTCTCACTCAAGAACCCGCTTGTGGGACTTCTCCGCACCGCAGGACCAGGGAGACCCAATCCGATGCCCCGGATGCAGGGGTTCCCGCAGCCGACGGCCGGTTACGATCGGATGTGGCGGTTGACCCTCGGGTCGTACTCGACCCGCGCGACCCGAGGGCCTTTCGCGATACGAAAACCGAGGTTGCTCTGAAGGGGCTACCCATGTTCATCCGACCACAAAATTGACCAGCTTCCCCGGCACGATGACCGCCTTCTTGATGGTCTTCCCTTCGATCAGGCCCGCCACCTTCTCATCGGCCCTCGCAGAGGCTTCGAGGGCGGCGGCGTCGAGGTCGGCCGGGACGGTGATCCTGGCTCGGAGCTTGCCGTTGACCTGCACCGGCACCTCGATCGTCTCATCCTTCAACAGGGCCGGGTCGAACGTCGGCCACGGGGCGTAGGCGAGCGTCCCGTTATGGCCGAGGACTTCCCAGAGCTCCTCCGCCAGGTGAGGGGCCATCGGCGCGAGCAAAAGGACGAAGGTTTCCATCGCCGATCTGGGCCGGACGTCCAGGGCCGTGAAGGCGTTGGTGAACTCCATCAGCTTGCTGATCGCCGTGTTGAACCGGAGGGCTTCGAGGTCGTCGGTCACGCCCGCCACCGTCTTCGCCACGATCGCCGCGTGCTCCTTCGTCGGCTCGACGTCCTTCACCTTCGGGTCGATCCGGACCTCGTCCGATTCGGCATCGGCGATCATCCGCCAGGCTCGCCCTAGGAACCGATACACCCCTTCCACGCCGTTGGTCACCCACGGCTTGACGGCTTCGAGGGGCCCCATGAACATCTCGAAGAGGCGGAGGCTGTCGGCCCCGTATTGCTTCACCACGGTGTCGGGGTTGATCACGTTGCCCCGGCTCTTGGACATCTTGTGGGCCCGGGCGTCGATGCGGATCTCGGGCTGGGCTTCGAGGACGAAGCCGTCCCCTCTCTTCTTGACCTGCTCCTCGTGGACCTTCACGGCCGACACCCGCCGGCCGGGCACGTCCCGATGGATGATCCCGCCGTCCTCGACGGTCGTGGTCACGTCCGCCGCGCTGATCCAGTTGCCGGCCTCGTCGAGGAAGCCGGTGTATTCGACCTCGCCCAGGATCATCCCCTGGTTCACCAGCTTCTGGAACGGCTCGGGCGTGCTGACCAGGCCGCGATCGAACAGGACCTTGTGCCAGAACCGACTGTAAAGCAGGTGCAAGACCGCGTGCTCGGCCCCCCCGACGTACAGGTCCACCGGCAGCCAGTAGCGTTCCAGCTCGGGCTCGAACGGCCGGTCGGGGTTCTTGGGATCGATGTAGCGGAGGTAATACCAGCACGAGCCGGCCCACTGCGGCATCGTGTTGGTCTCGCGTCGGTAGGCGTCCGAGACCTTCACCCACTCCTCGGCCTTGCCGAGGGGGGCTCCGGCCTGCCCGAGGGGCGGAAATCGTCCAGGTCCGGCAGCAAGACCGGCAAATCGTCGATCGGCACGGCCGAGGGCCGGTCGTCCCGGTCCAGGAGGATCGGGAACGGCTCCCCCCAGTACCTTTGACGGCTGAACAGCCAGTCTCGAAGCTTGAAGTTGATCGTCTTCTTGCCCAAACCTTTCGATTCGAGCCAGCCGATGATCGCCGATTTCGCCTCGGACGTGCCGAGGCCGTCCAGGCTCACGCCGGCATTGCGCGAATTCACCGCCACGCCCGCCTCGACCTCCGCCTCCTCCAGCGGATTGGCGGAATCCTCGACCGAGGGCGCCACGACCCGGACGATCGGCAGGTCGAAGGCCCGGGCGAACTCGAAATCGCGCTTGTCGTGGCCCGGGACGGCCATGATCGCGCCCGTTCCATATCCCATCAACACGTAATCGGCCACCCAGACGGGGACTTGCTGGCCGTTCACCGGGTTCGTGGCGTAACCGCCGGTGAAGACGCCGGTCTTGGTCTTCGCCAGGTCGGTCCGGTCCAGGTCGCTCTTGGCCGAGGCCTGCTTGCGGTACTCGGCCACGGCCTCGCGGTTCTCCGAGCTGGTCAGGCGATCCACGAGCGGGTGTTCCGGCGCGAGGACCATGTAGGTCGCGCCGAACAGGGTGTCGGGCCGGGTGGTGAAGACCCGGATCACGTCCCGGCTTGGCGTCTCGGTCCATTCGGGGGCCGGGTCGCGCGAACATGGTCCGCGTCCGGCCGTCGTCGAACGGGAAATCGACCAGGGCCCCCTCGCTCCTCCCGACCCAGTTGCGTTGCATGTCCTGGATCGGCCGGGGCCAATCGAGGGCGTCGAGGTCGTCGACGAGCCTCTGGGCGTAGGCGGTGATCCTCAGCATCCACTGCTTCAGGGGCATTCGCACGACCGGATGGCCGCCTCGCTCGCTCTTGCCGTCCTGGACTTCCTCGTTCGCGAGGACCGTGCCCAGCGCCGGGCACCAGTTCACGGGGACTTCATCGCGATAGGCCAGCCGCTTCGAGTCGCGGTACGCCGCCGGGTCGGCGCCCTCGGGGATCGGCAATTCGGCGATCGGCCGCCCCTTGCCCTTCCGGGGCGTCCCTTGAGGGTCGGTCCACTCGAAATCCGGGTCGTACCAGGTGTCGTGGATCTTCAGGAAGATCCACTGGGTCCATTTGTAGTAATCGGGGTCGGTGGTGTTGACCTCGCGCTCCCAGTCGTACGAGAACCCGAGGCTCTTGATCTGCCGGCGGAAGTTGTCGACGTTCTTCTGGGTCGTTTCGCGAGGGTGCGTGCCGGTCTTGATGGCGAACTGCTCGGCGGGGAGGCCGAAGGCGTCCCAGCCCATCGGGTGGAGGACGTTGAACCCCTTCATCCTCTTGAACCGGCAGAAGATGTCGGTGGCGGTGTACCCCTCGGGATGGCCGACGTGGAGCCCTTCGCCGCTCGGGTACGGGAACATGTCGAGGACGTAGAGCTTGGGCTTGTCCGGGACGAGGTCGGGGGTTCGGAACGTCTTGTTCCTCTCCCAGTACGCCTGCCACTTCGGCTCGATCCTCTGGAAGTGATACGCCGGCATCGCGGAGACCCCATCCGAACGACGGAACAACGAACGGCCGCCCCTCTCCCTCGGGAGGAGCCGGCCCCGGTCGAGACGCTCTCAGGATACCGCCCCCCTCCCTCCCGATGCCAGCGACGGCGACGAGGTTCGCGGCCGACCTCGCCCCGCGATTGGGGTTGACGAAATCGACCATGCCGATTGCAACGCCCGATCCCCTTTCTACAAACCGCCGATCGGCCCGGGTCGGGGAAATCTTGAAGGAATTTCGACGATTTCCGCCCGGTTTTCGGCCCTTCGGCCAATCGGCGTGTAGACTTGAGACGAACCCGGGAATCCGGGCGAAGTCGTGGTCGGTCGTCGCGGGAAGCCTTGGCATCCGTCTTGCGTTAAGCCGGTCTGCACCCCTCGACGCGACCCCCGCGACCTCGAACCTCTTGAATCGGAGGAGACCCATGCAACCGCTCCAGCGGACCTCGATCGCGGTGCGCCCCTGGCTGATCGTCCCGGCGCTGATCCTGGCGGTCGCCGCCGCCGGGTGTCACCACAAGAGGCAGTCGCTCCGGCCCGTGTATGTCGGCCCGGCCGTCCCGGTCGTGGCGCCGAGCTCCGACCCCTGCCCCGGAGGCGAGCCGTGCGCCGGGACGGCCCCCTCCCCGGCCTTCGGCCAACCGGGCGACCTCGGGTCGCCCCCCCCCTCGTCGGTCGCGCCCGGCCCGGTGCCGAGATCCGGGATGCCGGGCCCGGCCGAGCAGGAGCCCAGGCTCCTGCCGAACACCCCGGGCGCCTCGGGTGAAGGGGCCCCGGTCCCCAACGGCCCCCTGGGCCAGAGGGGATCGACCAACCGCCGCCCGGCCGTCGGCACCAGCCGGCGGCTCGACGGCCGAGACAAGGTCTCGGCGTTCCTCGACGACCCCAACGAGCTGTTCCTCCCGCCCAAGGCCGATCGCCCCTGGAAATACATCGTCGTCCACCACAGCGATGCCCCGACCGGCTCCTATGCCCAGATCGACCGCGACCACCGCGAACGGCTCGGCACCCAGGGATGCGGCTATCACCTCGTCGTCGGCAACGGGTCCGAGAGCCCCGACGGCCGGATCGAGGTCGCCCGCCGCTGGTCCGACCAGAAGCCCGGGGCCCACTGCCGCGATGCCACCGTGCCCGACGCCAACGATTACGGCATCGGCATCTGCCTGATCGGCGATTTCGACCAGAAAGCCCCGTCCGACAAGCAAATCCTCGCCACGAAGGCGCTGATCGACTACCTCCGAGACCGCTACAACATCCCCGCCGACCACGTCGTGACCCACGCCTCCATCGCCCCGACCGCCACCCGATGCCCCGGAAAGTTCTTCCCCGCCGAGATCCTGGTCGATTCCCGAGGATTCGCCTCTCGATAAACCTTTCGCTTCTGGGTGTATCGCATGCACGACTCCCTGGAATGCGGCGGCCGACGGGCCGCCTCCCTCATTTCTGGCCCTCCCGTTTGCTCGATCGTTCAAGTCATTCTGAAATGAAGGCGGCCGATGGCCGCCGCGTGTTTGGTGCATTGCATGCACCCTACAGGATGGCATGTCCCTCGGCCTGAAGGGCGAGGGTGGCTTCGCCGAGGTTCTCCTCCTTCACGAGCAGGTAATCGGTGTCGAAGGTGGAGACGGCGAACAGGCTGATCCCGGCCCTGGCCAGGCCGCCGGAGAGCTTCGCGAGCACTCCGACCGTCGCCAGGTCCATCGGCCCGGCGACCTCGAACGCCCTCCAGCCGCGATCGGCCTCGATCCCCCCGGGGACGGCGACGGCTTCGCAGACGATGGACGTCTCCGACCGGGTCCTGGTCACGCTGAAGAAGTCGCCCTGGACGGCCCAGCCCGGGATCGGCTCGCCCGGCCCGAGGCGGCAGATCGCCATCCGGCCCGGCATCAGGATCAACGTCATCGCTCGATCGAACATCGGGCCCTCTCCGAACGAGCGAGTCAGTACGAATCGGCCGAGAGGATCTCGCCGCCGGAGATCGAGCCCAGGGCCCGCCAGGTTTGCCAGGTGATCGAGTTGCGGAGGAACTTCACGCTGCCGTCGCCGAACAGGGCGTTGACCCCTCCGGGATGATAGCTCCGGGCCGTCACGGCCGAATAGGTCGGGCCGCCGTCGTCTTCGTCCTCGGACGTGAAGTCCGTGTCCTGGGCGTTCGGCCCGCCAGGCGACCGGGTGTTCGGCGGCAAGGCCGTCGTGAAGCCGTCGTAAAACGAGTTGCCGTTGACCCACCGGGTATGGCCGCTGGCCACCTTGCCGCAGGACGACCCCGCCGAGCCGATCACGCTTAAAATCGACGCCGGATCGGGGCTGACTCCGGGAGAGGCCAGGCTCGCCGGGACGGCCGCCGGGCAGTCATGGTAGACCTGCCCGTACGTCCTGACCTCGGCGGCCAGGAGAGACTGGCTCAGGCCGTCGGTGAACGCCGAGAACCTCCGGCTCGCGTTGGTCTGGAAGGCTCCCCGATTGTCCGGTGCCGATGCCCCCCCGAACGAGTACCAGTCCCCCACGTTCCACGCGTAATTCGAGACTCCGAAGGTCGTCTGGACGCCCGTCGTGGCGTTGGTGCTCACGAACGGGTTCGAATGGATCTCGCTCGGGCAGATCAGGACCGAGACCGTCGACGACGCGACCGTGACGTTCACCGGCGAGCTCGTCGGCATCGCGAAGTTGATCGCATCGAACAGCGGCCCCTGCTCCGCGAACGGAAGGAGTCGCGAGGTCACGCCCCATTGCGACTTCCACGCCACCTTCCCCGCCACGATCTTGAGCACTTGCTGGGGAGGCAACGCGCCGTGGACGCCCTCATAATTCATCACCGCCAGGCCCAGTTGCTTCAAATTGTTCGTGCACCGCATCCGCCGGGCCGCCTCCCTCGCTCCCTGGACCGCCGGAAGGAGCAGCCCGATCAGCACGCCGATGATCGCGATCACCACCAGAAGCTCAATCAGGGTGAATCCCCGTCGTTCCGTCTTCATCCCATCCTCCTGGTCTTGATACTGAGATTCAGTCTCATTGAGACAGGATCTCAACACAAGTCGAGCTGCCTGTCAAGGCGCCGGCTGGTCATTTTTGGACGATTCCTCTCGGGTGTCTGGAAACCGAAGCGACCTGGCTGGCCCGGGTTCCGAAGCCGGAATCCGAACCAGCCAGGACGCTTTGGAAGACACCTCGGCCCCATGAGAAACCGCCCCGGCGCGTCCGGAGGGCGATTTCAGAGGCCGATGCGTGACCTGCGGAGGGACTCGTGAAGGAGGGCCACGACCGTCATCGAGTCGGTGACGTCGCCTCGATGGAGGAGGTCGAGGGCCTCGGCCCAGGAGACGCGGCGGACCCGGATTTTCTCGGTCCCCTCGGGCTCGCTCGGCCCTCGGTGGAGGCCGGTGGCGCGGAAGAGGACGGCGGCCTCGTCGGTCGCGGAGTTCGACAGGTGGACGGCCCCGCCGATCGGTTCGAGGCGATCGGCCACGAGGCCGGTCTCCTCGCGAAGCTCGCGGCGGGCGGCCTCATCGGGCGACTCTCCCTCGGGTGCCCCGCCCTCGGGGATCTCCCAGGAATACCGCTCGATGGCGTAACGATACTGGCCGACCAGCCAGATCGAGCCGTCGTCCTCGACCGGGAGGACCCCGACCGCCAGGTTCTTGAAGTGGACGACGCCATAGATCCCGGGCTGACCGTCGGGACGGATCACCCGATCTTCGCGGACGGAGATCCAGGGGTTCTCATAGACGGGGCGACGGTCCAGGGTCGTCCACGGATTGGCCTCCGGCTCACTCATCGGCAACTCCGTAAGGTGCATGAAATGCACCGATGAATAAGATGCAAGAGATGAACCATCCACGCATCGGCCGATGGCTCGCCTCCGATTTCCGTCCCCCGTTCCGTCGCGAATCGGGGGAGGAAGCGGAGGACCTCGGCGGCCTCGCGGATGGTGCATCTTCCTGCAGCCTACGCTCGGAGGACGGCCTGGAGGGTGATCCCCATGTCGGCGGGGCTCTGGGCGACCTGGATCCCCGCGCCTTCGAGGGCCGCGATCTTGTCGCTGGCCTTGCCCGAGCCGCCGGAGATGATCGCGCCGGCGTGGCCCATCCTCTTGCCCGGGGGGGCGGTCTGGCCGGCGATGAACGCGGCCAGCGGCTTGGTGAACCGGCCGGACTTCTTCAGGGCCGCGGCCTGTTCCTCGGCGTCCCCGCCGATCTCGCCCATCATCAGGACGGCGTCGGTGTCCGGGTCGTCCTGGAACATCGCGAGGACATCGACGAAGCTCGTGCCGTTGACCGGGTCGCCGCCGATCCCCACGCAGGTGCTCTGGCCGATCCCCAGGTTCGTCAGTTGCCAGACGGCTTCGTAGGTGAGCGTCCCCGACCGGCTGACCACGCCGATCCGGCCCGGCTTGTGGATGTATCCCGGCATGATGCCGATCTTGCACGCGCCGGGGGTGATCACTCCGGGGCAATTCGGGCCGATCAGCCGGGCTTTCGGGTGGTGGATCTTGAGGTACTCGACGGCCCGGGCCATGTCGAGGACGGGGATGCCCTCGGTGATCGCCACGATCAGGGTGATCCCCGCGTCGGCCGCTTCGAGGATGGCGTCGGCCGCCCCGGGAGGCGGGACGAAGATCATGGTGGCGTTGGCGCCGACGGCCGAGACGGCCTCGTGGCAGGTGTCGAAGACGGGGACGCCCACGGCGGTCTGGCCGCCTCGTCCGGGGGTGACCCCGCCGACGAGGTTGGTGCCATACGCCTTGCACTGCTCCGAATGGAACGCGCCCGCCTTGCCGGTGATTCCCTGGCAGATCAGCCGCGTGTCCTTGCCGACGAGGATGCTCATGGGATGATCCCGAGGGTTGATGGAAGGCCCGCCATCTTACCGACCCTCGCGCGAGTTTCCCACCCTGGCGGCCCGCCCTCCGGGCGCTTTCTCGGGACGCGATCGGCGGTCCGGCCTGTGCGGATCGTGCGAGGCCTGATGCATTCCCGTAAGATCGGTCCGGCTCGTCCTTTCGAAAAAGCGGAGGCGTCGCCATTTTTTGGGGACAACGCCCGGGGCCTCCGACGCATCTCTCCATCATGAGGCCACCAAAGGCCGGCCGAGCCAGGCTCTCCGAGAGGAGTCCTCCTCGGCCGTCGATGGAGCGGTGGACCTCGATCGGGCCCCCTCTGAGCGGGCGGCCCCTCGGTCAACTCGCCCCCAGATTCGCCGGGCTTTCCAGTCCCCTGGCTGTCCTTCCGCGCCCCGACTGCCCCGGGGCCGACCGGACCGAAGAGGAGTTCCCCCCATGACCGCCCTCGCCCGGACCCTCCGATCGGCCGCTCCTTCCGCCCCCGAGGACCAGTCCGAAGGGCGGCCCGAGGACGCCGAGCGACGGATCGAGGACTGGATCGTCAGCAACCTCGACGGCGACGCCTCCGACCGACCCGGGGCGTACCTCGACGGCCTCCTCCTGAAGTCCCCGGTCAAGAGGAAGGGGGCCGGGGCCTCGCCGTCTCCCTCGCCCGAACCGCCCGTCCGTCCCTGGAAGCATTTCGCCGTGGCCAAGCTCCGGGGGATCACCATCGTGAAGCTCGTGGACTCGAACCTGATCCGAGACACCGTCCTCCACGAGCTGGGGGACGAGCTCGCCGCCCTGATCGACTCCGGGGCCCGCCGCCTCGTGGTCGATTTCCAGAGGGTCGAGCGGCTCTCCAGCCACCTCGTGGCCTCCCTGGCCGAAGCCTACGCCCGCTGCACGGCCACCGTCGGCGGATTGCTCCGGGTCTGCCGCCTGAACCCGGAGATCGCCCCGGTCTTCTCGCTGGTCGGCCGGATGATCGGGATCGAGGCATTCGCCGACGAGAAAACGGCCGTCGAGGCCCCCTGGCCCGGCCCGACCCTGCTCCTCCCCCTGCCCGTGTCGATCCTCTCGGCCCTGGCGGCGGGGGAATCCGGCGTCGATCTGGACACCCGGGGGATCGCGTCCGATTCGGCCCCTGCGCTCGACGACGACCAGGCCGAGGCCCTCGCCGCCGCCCCTCCGGTGGTCCTCGTCGGCGACGACGGCCGGATGGCCCCGGTCGGCCCCGGCGAATTCTCGATCGGCCGCGAGGAAGCCTGCGACCTCTGGCTCGACCTGCCCAGCGTCAGCCGTCGCCACGCGGCGATCGAGAACTTCGGCCGAGGGGTGACCCTCCGCGACCTGGGCAGCACCAACGGCACGATCCTCAACGGCCGGACCCTCCGAAAGTCCTCCGAACTCCTCCGCAACGGCGACCGGATCGAGGTCGGGGGCCACCGCTTCGTCGTCTCGATCGGCGACGCCGCCCGGTTCGAGGAGGCCGTCGAGGACCACCTCCTGGACTGGCTCGGCACCCACTCATCCCCCATGCCCGAAGACCTCGACGACGACGAGGACGCCGCCGAAACCCCGACCCTGACCGGCGCCGAGACGCTCGACCTGGGCATCGCCTCGGTCGCCATCAAGTGCGAGCGGATCGAGGACGTCCTGCTCGTCACGCCGATGCTGCCTCATCTCGACGAGGAATCGGCCGTCAACGCCCTCCGGGAAGCCCTCCTGGACCTCCTCGATCGCGGCCTGCCGACCCGCCTGGTGGTGAACCTCCCGATCGTCGAAAGGCTCTCCAGCGGGGCCATCGGGGTCCTCCTCGCCCACCAGCTCCGGCTCCACCGCCTGGGAGGAGCCATGAGGCTAGTCCAGGTCCAGCCCCTCGTGCGGACTTATCTGACCCACATCCGCCTGCCCATGCTCGTCGAGATCCACGAAACCCTCGACGATGCGGTGTTGACCTCCTGGTGAGCGAGTCGGTTGAGAGCGGTTTTCGATCGGATGAAGCGGTGGACTTCCGAACGAACCTCTTTTCCCGTCGTAGGGCAGGCCTTCGGCTGCCGTCGGTCCCGGCAGGCCAAGGCCTGACCTACGAGTTCTCAACCGCCACGCTCAATCGAAAAAATGCACCAACCGTCCAGGTGGTCAAGGATCGACCCAGGCCGCTCGGCCAACGGCGGGAACAAAATACCTCAAGAAACGGCATCCAGCCAATCGATGCCGACCGGTCCGGAAACGAGGGTCCCGGTCGCGGTCGATTCAGCGAGTCATGGCCGCGCACCCACGCCGATCAGAGCGAACCCCCACCATAATACGACGGATTCGTGAGGCGAATCCCGACGATTCCGGGAGTCGTGTCGGGGTTGATCAGGTTGCCCTGGAGGTCGGTCAGACCTGAACCGGTGTTCGACGGCGGCACCAGCCGGAGCAAAGACTTCGTGCGCCTCCCCTGAATCGGGTTCGCCGCCAGGGGATCGTTGCGAACGGGCTGCTTCGGGATCAGCGTCACCGATTGGGTCGACGGGTCGTACCGGGCGGATCGGAGCGGCACCGAATGCGCAGAAAGCGATTGACTCAGTCCCAGGAAGCCGGTGGATTGGCTGGTCGCCGCTTGAACAAAGTAATTCTTCACATTCGAGGCAGCGACGGGATTCATCGGTTTGTTGAATCTCACCACGATGCCGGAGGGCGCGTTCGACGCGGAGACGACCCTCGGGGGGAGCGTGGGTTCCGACGCCACGATCGTCAGATCCATCATGGCGAATGCGAGGTTGACGATCGGCGTGGAATTGATGGATTTGATGAAGAAGGGGACGTCCACGACGCCCGGGTTGGGTGCTCCGGCGAGAATCGGGACGGTCAGGGAGGCTTGACCCTGGCCGTCGGCAAACGTGAGGGTCTGATCCGTGGCGCCCACGTATGGCGTGTACCCATACGTCGCCACCTCAACCTGCAAAGGGCCGGCGGTGTCGGGGCGCGACAGGGTCACGGTGGCTTCGCCGGCTTGCTGCGTCACCACTTGCGTGGGAAATCGAGGGGTCCCGGATTGGTCCCCCACGAAACGCACGATCGGGGGTTTCTCGGGAGTCGACGCGGGTCCGGCCGACAGGAGCAACCGCCCTTCGAGCTCGAAGGGCGCAGCCGCGAAGGCACGCGCAGGGCGGGGCATGGGAGGAATCCATCCCAGAAAACCGAGGGGATCGCCCGCGACGGCTTCGACGCGGGCCGAGAACTTCGACCTGGATCGACCGGGGGCATGCCAGACTTGAGGATTCGTTGGATTTGATCATGCCCCCCGGCGCCGATCCGAGATCCCGGCCGGCGGTCCAGCGACCGAGCGTTATCCGCGCCCGCCTCCGTCTTCTTCCACCGCCTTCACCAGCCTGCGAAACGCAGCCCGAAGCTCCTTCGGCAGTTGAGAGGCAAACCCGGCGGAGAGCCCGCGATGGCGGATCAGGCCGATCACGTCGGCCAGGTCGATGGCCCGGACCAGGTGCCTCGTCCCACTTCGGAGTTTCATCGCGACCAGGTCGGCCAGGGAGACGGTCGTGATACCCTGAAGTTCGACGACTTCCCTGGGCGCCTGAACGATCTGATCGATGGTGACCAGATGGATCGGAAGCCCATCCCTCCGAAATTCTCGTCGGCTGCGATCCGGGGCGAACCCCAGGGATTGGAGGAGATCGCCCATCGGCTCGTCGGGGCCGGGGACGAAGAGATTGACGTCCCGGGTCGTGCGGACGTAGCCGTGGAGGACCACGGCGACTCCCCCGATCACCGCCCCTTCGATGCCCGCCGAGGCCATCGCCCGCGAGAGCTCGACGGCCGCCTGGAGGAGCGCCCCCCGGTTCTCCAGCAAGAGGAGGGCCTCCTCGCGAAGGTCGATCGGGAGGTTCGCGGGCATGCTGGCTCTCGGTTCAGGCGGCGCCTCGAACGGCGGCCACGATCTTTTGCGCGGCGTCGGTGAGGCCGTCGGCCGCGATGATCTTCCGGCCCGACTCGGCCAGGAGCTTCTTGCCCGCCTCCACGTTCGTCCCTTCGAGCCGGACGACCAGGGGCACCCGGAAGTCGATCTCGTCATACGCCGCCAGGAGGGCCGCCGCGATCGTGTCGCACTTCATGATCCCGCCAAAGATGTTCACGAGAACACCCTTGACGTTCGGCGTCGAGAGGAGGATCCGGAAGGCCTCGAGGACCTGGTCCTTGTTCGCGCCTCCGCCGACGTCCAGGAAGTTGGCCGGCTCGCCCCCGTGGTACTTGATCAGGTCCATCGTGCTCATGGCCAGGCCGGCGCCATTGACCAGGCAGGCGATGTCGCCGTCGAGCTGGACGTAGCTCAGGCCGCTCCTGGCGGCGCGGAGCTCGTTGGGGTCTTCCTCGGCCGGATCGAGATATCCGGCGATGTCCTTGTGCTTGAACAGGGCGTTGTCGTCGAAGTTCAGCTTGCAGTCGAGCGCGAGAACCTCGCCCTTGTCGGTGACGATCAAGGGGTTGATCTCGGCGAGCGAGGCGTCGGTGTCGAGGAACATCTTCACGAACTGCTTGAGGAAGACGGCCCCCTTCGCGGCGGATTCGCCCGAGAGGCCCAGGGCCTTGCAGACCTTCCTCGCCTGGAAATCCCCGAGGCCGAACAGGGTGTCGATCGGCTCTCGGTGGATCTTCTCCGGCGATTCCTCGGCCACCTTCTCGATCTCGACGCCGCCCTCGGTCGAGGCCATCAGCACCGGGCACTTCAGGCCGCGATCCAGGGCCAGGCCCAGGTACAACTCCTTGGCGATGTCGTGGCCGACGGTCACGAGGACCTTGGCGATCTTCTGGCCCTCGGCGCCGGTCTGGTACGTCACCAGGGTCTTGCCCAGGAGGCTGGCGGCGGCGGCCTTCGCCTCGTCGCGGGTCTTGACGAGCTGGACCCCCCTGGCCATGCCCTGGGGGCGGGGCTTCTGGCCCGAGGCGATCGCCAGGGCCTCGGCCCGATCGACCTCGGGGCCGATCGCCACGCCCTTGCCCCGGCCTCCGGCGTGGACCTGCGCCTTGACGACCACGAGGGGGACGCCGAGCTTGTCGAACGCCTCGGCGGCCTCCTCGGGGGTCGTCGCCACGATCCCCGCCGGGACGGCCACTCCGGCCTTCTCCAGGATCTCCTTGGCCTGATACTCGTGGACCTTCATCGCCCGATGGCCCCCTCGTTGCTCGCCGGGATTCGAACGCCCCCGATCGCCGGGGACGCCCGGTTGTAGCACATCGGCCGGGCCCTTCGCCAGACGGCCCTACGACCGCTTCTTCCGGCCGCCGCCCGGAGGTTCGCCCTCGACCTCCCGGACGATCCGGGCGATCTCGTCGTCGGTCGGCGCGAAGCCGTCGCCGGGGGCGTCTCGGAGGCCCGGTTCTTCATCGACGTGAGCAAACGTGTTCATCCAGAAGGCCGCCTCGGCCGCCGACGGCCCCTGCTGGCGGGCCGTCTCCTCGGGCGAGAGGGCCGGCGCCGGCGCCTCCTTCTTCTTCCGTCCGCGGTCGGCGACCTGGGACAGGAACTCGTCGCACGAGAGCGACCTCGCCCCCTTGCGGATCGCCGCGACCCTCACCCGATGGTCCGTCGAGACGACCGTCACCGCCTTCGGCGTCGGGTGGGAGGCCAGGATGGCCTCGATCCGGGCGTCGGCGTCCTCGTCGTCCACCGCGAACAGGATCGTCAGGCCCTTATGTTTTGCCCGATCCGGCCGGTCCGGCGGAGGATGGGCGGCGTCGAACACCACGACGGCCCCCGCGCTGTCAAGCGGCCCCAACGACGCCGCCAGGTCGTCGAGGAACCGAGTGCGGGCCCTTCGGAGCCCATCGGGCCCGAAGTCGCGTTCCATCAGCCCTCGGGCATGCATCAGGTTGTAGCCGTCGATGAGGGTCCTCATGTCCACGATTGTATCCCGACCCCAGGCCCGAGGGGAGGTCGGCGACCCGTCGCGGGTCGTGGCAATCGGTTCGAATGCCGATGTGAAATTTTCATGGAATCATGATTTGAGATCGGGGAACGCACGGTCTCGTGACCGCGGCCGGGATCGAACCCAGGTTAGAATCTCATGATTTCCAATATTGTTGATATTACTCAATTTTACGTTTCGCAAGATCGTCGATGTCAACAAAGTGGACAACACAATCATCAAACTGGACTACACTCGAGGGGCCAAAAACGCATTCCATCCGAGAAAACAAGGCGAAACCGGGCGC
The DNA here is from genome assembly GCA_963737655.1 of uncultured Planctomycetota bacterium. GTDB lineage: Bacteria > Planctomycetota > Planctomycetia > Isosphaerales > Isosphaeraceae > JAQGHR01. The sequence goes on from CAVTTN010000002.1 coordinate 3,573,458, forward strand.
GCACTCGGTAAGGCCAGGTTCCACTTGCCAGAATCTGCATACTTTTGATGAATGGACTCAAATTCGGTTCTCGCAATAACTTACGCCGCCAGGAGACAGGGTCGCCTCCTGCCGGAAAACGCCCGGATTACGCTTCGTTCCGGGCCCTGGCTCGGGGCCCGAATCCGAGGGCCGATGCCGCGGGCTCCCGGAGCTTGGCCGGGATCGGGTGATCGGCGGCGTCGGGCGTCTCGATACTCCTTCCAGAAACTCGATTCGAACGGCCGCGATAAGAAGCGTTTCCTTCTCGGCGGACGGTTCTTCGGGGGCGTCCCGGCCGAGCGACCCCCGGGAAGGAAACGGCCCTGTCCCGGGGAATCGTCTTGCGGAACGTGCGGAGACCGGCCAAGATGGATGCGTTCGACGCGGCCCTAGCTCAACGGTTAGAGCAGGGGACTCATCAATAAATGGTGGCGCCGGTGGGCAACCACCGGACGCGATCCGGGTGAATTGCGGGAAGCCTAAACCGACCCCCCCGGCACGGTAATCCGCAGCCAAGCCTGGCAGGGCTTCGTTCGCCAGGACGGTTCAGAGACTAGCGGGGTGAGCCCCAACGATAATCCCCGCCCCGAGCGCCCGGCCTCCCCGATCGGACCGCCTGCGAGTCCCGAAGGGAGGGTGAGATAGTCCGAGCCCCTCGGAAACGGGGGGATGCCTCGAATCCCTTGGTTGCAGGTTCGAATCCTGCGGGCCGCACTCCCTTGACCAAATCCCTAGCCTTCCCAGAATCCCCCAAAGCTCCCCGACGAACTCGGGGATGGGGATGGCTCGTCGTCTTCGCCCTGGCAACCCTCCACGAGGTCGGAAGCTGGGTGGGCCTGGGGGGTTGGAAAGACCTGTCCAGCCCGTCGCCCATCACCCTCCAGGACCACCCGGTCCACGAGCACAGCCTGGCCATCTCCCCCACCTTTCTCCGCCGGTCCGGGACCACCGCCGGCTACGACCCCAGCTTCATGGCCGGCTATCCCAAGAGCGTGATTTTCCCCCAGTCCTCGACCCTTTACGACGCCACAAGCTTCCTGATCCCCGGGGTGCCCCGGCCGATCCTCCATAAGTGGATTGTTTTCTTCGCCCTGGGGAGCATCCCCTGGGTCGTCGCCCTCGCGGGAAGCCTCTGGGGGCTTCGAGACGACGCCGTCGCCTGGGCCGTCGCCCTGTTCCTGCTCTATGTCTGGACCAATGGGGGGGATGCCGGCTTCCCCCTCAATTTTGCCTATTTTGGCATGCTAACTTACCTCCTGGCGGTGCCCGTTTGTCTGGTCGCGACGGCGGCCTACTCCCGATACATGGCACGGGGCGGGATGGGCCGGTGGTTCGGGGCGATCTTGGCCTCGTTCCTGGCGTTCCTGGTCCACGTCACGGCGCCGATGATCGTGGTTCCGGGGGCGTTGTTGAGCTTCCTGACCGCCCTGACCAATCGACAGAAGTTCCCCATCTCACGGTACATCGGCGCGTGGACCGTGCCGATCTTCGCGGTCGCCCTGAACGCGTTTTGGTGGCTTCCGGGCGTGTGGCTCTGGAAGGTCAAGGGAGACACCGGGTTCGCGTTCGACCACTCGAAGGAAAGCGTCTGGACCCGCCTGGCCCAGATCGTCACGACCGCCCCGCCGATCCAGGCCGTTCTGGTCGGTGCGGGTCTGGTGGGAATTGTGGTCCTTTGGGCCCGGGACCGGGTGTCTGCGGCCGGTCTGGGCGGGTTCGCTCTGGCCGGGCTTGCCTGGGGTTACCTCGCCGGCGCCGTCCCGAGCCTGGATGCCCTCCAGCCGGGCCGGCATACCTACGCGCTGTTCGCCGGATTGGCCTTGCTTGGCGGATTGGGGATTTCGGAGGCGTTGGATCGGCTCTCGACCGGCCGCCCGGCCCTTCGCCTGGTGGCCGCCTTTGGCCTGATCGTGTTCGCGGGCCGGGTGTTCGGTCCGGACCTGGCGGTTTCGGTCCGCTCTCGCCTGGGCTGGCATGCCGGGCCTGGGGCGAGGCCGTTCGTGGGGAGCGAGCCGACCGATCAGTTCACTCGGCTGATCGCCTGGATTCGCTCCAACGTCAAGCCGGGTGAGCGGTTGTATTACGAAGAGGCCGGCGGCGAGCCGCTACCGGGCGACCCCGAACCGTTCGGCGGCCACCGCTATAGCGGCGTGTTGCCGGAGATGACCGGCGTGGAGGTCATCGGCGGCCCTTATTTGAAAGCCTCGGTCGTCCAGAACTTCACCCAGATTGGCAGCGGCCTCCTCTTCGGCAAGCCCGAGTGGACCGTGGAACGGTTCGAGAAATACGCCCGCCTCTATCGGCCGTCGGCGATCGTCTGCTGGAGCCGTCCGGCCCGCGCCTTCTGCCGAAATCACCCAGATCTCGTATCCGTCAGCTTCGACGACGGCCGAATCCTGGCCGGCACGGTGATCGGGTTCGCGGGCTCGGCGATCCGGGGACGCTGCGAGGTCTTGGCAAGCCCCGGGCGGCTGGACGTCCGGGGGATGGTGCCCGACCTTGACGGCCTGGTCGTGCTCCGGTATCACCACGCGCCGGACTTCGGAGCCGTCCGACCGTGACGATCGAGCCGGTCCTCCTGGAAGACGACCCGGCACCGTTCATCGGCCTGAGGCCGACGGGCGGTTCGAGGGAGACGGTCCTGGACCTGGCGATCCCTCCGGCCCGATAAGATTAGAGTGATGGGACCACCCGCCGAACCCTCAGGAGGAGGCGCCTCGGCGAGGTGAGGATCGGAAAATGGGGGCGGGCCGTCCGGATCGGCCGCCCCTCGTCTCCAGGGAAGGAGAAGTCCGTGACCAGTCCCGAAGAGGCCCCGAACCCCGACCGCCACGGGCGGAGGGCGGTCTGGATCGCCTACCTCGTCACCATGATCGGCGCCGGACTGATCTACAAGGACAAGGCGGAGGAGGATCGCTCCGCGTTCGTCCGCTGGCGCCATCAGGTCCTGGAGATCCGCGAAGGGAAGAACATCTGGGATCGCTATTACTTCCCCAATCCGCCCATCCTCGCGCTGACGGTCTACCCCCTGATGACCCTTCCCCCGGTCGAGGGGGCGTTGTGCTGGTTCAGCCTCAAGGCGTCGATCGCCGCCCTCTGCATGATGGCGTGCATGAGGATGGCGAAGCCGCCGTGGCTGAAATTCCCGTCGTGGGCGCAGGCGGCCGTGGTCCTTTTATGCCTCCGGCCGATCATGGGAGACCTGCACCACGGCAACAACAATTTGATCATCTTTGGCCTGATCGTGACGACGCTGTGGGCCTGGAGGCGGGGCCTGGACGTGATGGCGGGCCTGGCGCTGGCCCTGGCAATTTGCTACAAGGTCACTCCCGCCTTGTTTGTCCCTTATTTCATGTACAAACGCTCCTGGAGGACGGTCGGGGCGACGTTCCTGGGGATCGTCCTGTTCCTGCTGGTGGTGCCGAGCCTGATCCTGGGGCCGACGTTCAACGTCCAGTGCCTGGCGAGCTGGTATCGCCGGATCCTGAGTCCCTACATGGAGAACGGGAGCGGCAGCCCTCAGGAAGTGAACCAGTCGATGGTCGGCGTAATCTACCGCCTCCTCCTGGAGCCGAAGGCGGCCGGTGAGCACAGCTACGGGACGGCCAAGCTGGATCTGAACATCGCGAGCCTCCCTCAAGGGCTCGTCTCGGTCGTGGCCAAGGGGCTCTCGGTCGTCCTGGTCGGCCTCCTGGCGGTCCTCTGCCGGACGAAGACGACCGATCGGAAGGACCCGAGGCTCCTGGGCGAATTCTCCCTGGTCGTCCTCACGATGCTGTTCGTGTCGGAGAGGAGCTGGAAGCACCATTACGTGACGATGGTGTTGCCGTATACCTACCTGGTCGCCCGGACGCTGGTCCTGCCGGCGGAGAAGCGAGTCCGCTGGATCCTTGCCGGGTCCCTGGCGCTGTCGGCGTTCCTCATGGCGTGTACGTCGAGCGAGATCGGCTCGCTACTGGTGAAGCACGGGCACAAGATTGCCCAGTTTTACGGCCTCTTCTTCTGGGCGGGGGTGGTGGCGTACGTCGCGACGGCCTGGAGGGTCGCGGCCGAGGCCCGAACCTCCCCCCTGGAGCCGGTTCCGGCCTTGACCTCCTGATCCCGGCCGGCGCATTCGGAGGAATCGTTCAACTTGGGGCCCTCCCGGCCCGATAATCGGAATAGTCGCGAAGGCAATGGGGTTCGGGCCCCGCCCTTCGCCTCGATCCGATGGTCAGGTCGGGCCAAGGAGGGCCTCATGAACCCCAATCGCCAGAAGACGCGCCGGCGTCCCCTGTTCCGCATCCAGGCCGAGGCCCTCGAATCCCGGCAGCTGCTCACGGGAGGGGCCGGCAACACCTTCGCCCTCTCCAAGGCCACGATCCCGACCGCCGGGGGGACCGTCTCGGTCCCGTTCACCATCGAGACCGGCCACTTCACCCTGCCCCGGAGCGGCCGGCTGACCCTCGGCCTGGATGTGGTGGCCGACAACGGATCGACGGCCTCCCCGCTGATCACCTCGGTTTCGAGCGTCTCGAACCACGAGACCGTCTTCTCCCATCCGATGCCGAAATCCCAGACCGCCCAGACTGCCCTGGCCAATGCCTCCCACGCGATCTACCCAACCATTACCCTGAAGGCCAGGAAGGGGCAGCCGGCGACGGCGACCTATCAGGTCACGGTGGCGGGCGCGAACAGCACCAGCGGGGATATCCTGGTCGGCTTCTTCCTGCCCGGCGACGCCAACGGCGATGGCAAGGTGGATAAGACGGACATCGCCGCCATCAAGGCCGACAAGGGCCAGAGCGTCTCCGGGACGACCTATACGTTCGACGCCGACACGAACCGAGACGGCAAGATCGACGCCGCGGACGTGGTCCTGGCCAAGAAGAACCTCGGGGCCGCCACGACGATCACCCCCGCCCTGACGGCCAACCTCGCCCCGGCCTCGGATACCGGCGCCGCGGACCGGATCACGAACGTCCAGACCGTCCAGTTCACGGGTCAGGCCGCTCCGGGGGCGTCGATCAACTACTCGGAGATCAACGGGCTTTCCCCGGGAGGTTCCACAACCGCCGACTCCGGCGGTAATTACAGCGTGAGCCTCCCGCTGGGCCTCGGCACGAACACCTTCCAGGTGACCTCCAAGGACGCGTTTGGTCAGACCATCCAGGGCCAGATTCAGCCGGTCACCTTCACCACCGACGCCGTCCCCCAGGCGGCTGCGACCAGCACGACGACCACGTCGTGAGTGTTTGGAACAGGTGAGGGGTTTGAGTCAGCCAGGGAGAAGCGGTGTTTTCGGTCGTCCGCAATCAAGACGATCCCCGGGTCTCCATCCCACGAAGACGTGGGGCGGTGACCCGGGGATCGACGTTCCTGGCGGTTCGATTTCGTTTACTTCGCGTCGTTCTTGAGCGAAACGGCCTTCTCGCCGTCGTCGGCGAATGAGATGGGCACGTTCCACACGACGTTATTGACGGTGCAGAACCCGGCCGAGCCCTTCTTGCAGACGAACATGGCCAGGGAGACGCGGAGCTTCAGGGATTCTCCGGCGGAGGCGGGTTTGGCGAGAGGGACCTCGATGGAGAGCTTCTCTTTGGGCGGGTCGAGCTTCGTCCCGGTCGGGGAGACGGCTTCGCCAAGCGCCTTGGGGGAGTCGGGGGCTTCGATCAGGTAGATCTCGGGGGCCTCGAGGTTGAGCTTGTACCCCTCGGGGACCGCCAGGGCCAGGTCGAGCGCCACCGAGCCTCCCGGGGCGAGCTTCACGACCGGGAGATCGATCGTCTTGGCCCGCGGGAACTTCGGCGCGAGCCTGGGCGAAGGCGGAGGGGTCACCCCTTCGAGGGTCAGGGTCCGGACCTTCGAGGTCTTCAGGTCCACGGCGCGGATGGCGTGGTTGTTCGTGTCGGCGATGAACAGGGTGGCGGCCGAGGCGCTCAGGCCGCCGGGCTCGTAGAACTGGGCGGGCGAGTCGGCCGACCCCGAATCGCGGGTGCCCAGGAACGTCTGGACGACCCGGGTGTTCGGGTCGCAGACCTTGATCTTGTTGTTGTAAGTATCGGCGATGTAAAGCTTTCCCTCGGCGAAGGCGACGCCCAGGCAGTGCTGGAACTTGGCCTCGGCGGCGCGGCCGTCCACGTCTCCGAAGTTGAACAGGACGCCTTCGAAGTCGTGGCCGCCGACGAGGGTCGTGACCTTGTGGCCCGGTCCCATCACGATCGACCTCACGCAGGAGCCCTCGCTATCGGCCACGAACAGGTGCTTGCCGTCGGTGGCCAGGCCGCTGGGCTGGGCGAAGCTGGCATCCGGCGCCGGGCCATCGCCGATGAACTCGCGGGCCGTCCCGGCGTAGACGCCGATGGTCATGGTCGGCAGGTCGAGTTTCCAGATCTGGTGATCGCCGGCCATGGCGATCGCCAGCGCCTCGTTGCCGGGGAACGGGGCGATGTCCCACGGGCTGCTCAGGCCGGTCGATTTGGCGGGGGCTTCCTTCGGCTTCTTGTACGACTGTTCGCCGGTCCCCGCGATCGTGGTGACGGTCCTGGCCTTGAGGTCCACCGATCGGATCGCGTGGCTTTCCGTATCGGCCACAAACAGCGTCTCTCCCTTGAGATACGTCCCCTGAGGGCGGTTGAACTGGGCCTTGTCGAACGTCCCGTCCACCATCCCGGGCTGACCGTTGCCGATGGTCTCGATGTGCTTGCCCTTGAGGTCGGTCACGACGATCCGGTTGTTGCCGGTGTCGGAGATGAACAGGCGACGGCCGGGGGCGTCGGCGGTGATCTTGCCGGGGAAGTCCAGGGGGGAGTCGTGCGGCTTCTCGCTCTCGGGCCGGACGATGAACGGCCGGGTGTCCAGGTCGCCATCCTTCTTGTGCTTGGCCACGAGCTCGCCGATCACGCGGTCGAGCTGCTCGCGATGCCCTTCGCCCGAGGCCGAGCCGAGATAATTGCCGTTGGGGTCGATCAGGACGAGGGTCGGCCAGCTCTCGACCCCGTAGCGGCCCCAGAGGGCCTGATTGGCGTCATTGATCACCGGATGCTTGATCTTGTATTCGGCGACCTTCTTCTTGAGGTTCTCGGTGTCGCGTTCGGCGGGGAACTTCGGGGTATGGACGCCGATGACGACCAGCTCGTTCTTGTACTTGTTTTCCAGGTAGGCCAGGTCGGGCAGGACGTGGTGGCAGTTGATGCAGCAGAAGGTCCAGAAGTCGAGCAGGACGATCTTGCCCTTGAGGTCTTCCAGGTGGATCGGCCCCGCGGCGTTGATCCAGTCGGTCCCGCCTTCGAGCCCCTCCCGGGATTCGCCGGACCTGGGCGAGGGCCGATCGGGAGACGGGATTGGCGAGCGACGAGGCCAGGAGCAGGGCCACGCCCATCGAGCGGATCAGACGCGTCTTGGGACGACTCATGGAGGATTCCCCTGGATCGGTGGGTGCGATCGGCGATCGCCGGGAGGGCCGCCTCTCGATGATTGTATGCAGAAGGCCCGCCTCGGTGCGACGGGCTTCCCCCGCTTGCCCCCGGCCTCCCCTCTTGCTACGATCCGCCCGACGTCGGCCGCGGAACGCCGCCCGGATGTGCCCCCTCGCCGAGGACCCGAATGGCCGCCACCGAGACCCGCCTCCGCGACGCCTCGGGCCTGGCCCTCCTGGTCGAGGACCTCGCCCGACAGATCGCCCAGGGGCGAGACCCGGCCGTCCCGCTCCGCCTGGTCGGGGTGAGGACCCGGGGGGTCCCGATCGCCGAGAGGCTCGCCCAGGCGCTGAAGCTCCGTTTCGGAGTCGAGGATTGCCCCGTCGGCGCCGTGGACATCACCCTGTACCGCGACGACCTCGGCCGGGGGGACCGCTGGCCGGTCCTCCGGGGGACCGAGGTGCCGTTCGGGGTCGAGGGGGCCGAAGTGGTCCTGGTGGACGATGTCCTGTTCACCGGGAGGACCGTCCGAGCGGCCCTGAACAGCATCTGCGACCTCGGGCGGCCGGCGAGGGTCCGCCTGGCGGTCCTGGTCGATCGCGGGGGACGCGAGCTGCCGATCTGCGCCGATTACGTCGGCCTGGAGGTCACGACCGGGCCGACCGACCGTGTCCAGGTGAAGATCGCCCCGATCGACCCGGAAGACGAGGTCCTGCGATCGGCGTCCGATCCCGAGTGAACCGACGAACCGACCCTCAAGGAGGCCCTCCGTGACCGGCTCCGCGCCCCCGACGGGCCCCTCCGCGTCCCCTCCCTGGACGAAGAAGCACTTGCTGGGCCTCGAAGACCTCTCGAAGGCCGAAATCCTCCATCTCCTGGACACGGCCGACGCCTTCTCCGAGGTCTCCCGGAGGGATCGCAAGAAAGTCCCCGCCCTGACCGGCCGGATCGTCTTCAACCTCTTCTTCGAGAACTCCACCCGGACCCGGACCAGCTTCAGCCTGGCCGCCAAGCGGCTCTCGGCCGACGTCCAGGACTTCTCCGCCGCCGTCTCCAGCCTCTCCAAGGGCGAGACGTTCATCGACACGGCCCGGAACCTCGAAGCGATGGGGGCCGACGTCCTGGTCGTCCGCCACCCCACGCCCGGCGCCCCCCACTTGCTCGCCAATCACGTCCGCTGCTCGATCCTCAATGCCGGCGACGGCGCCCACGAGCACCCCACCCAGGGTTTGCTCGATCTCATGACGATCCGCCGGGCCAAGGGCACCATCGAGGGCCTGACCGTCGGCCTGATCGGCGACATCAGCCATTCCCGGGTCGCCCGGTCCAACATCTGGGGCCTGACCAAGCTCGGGGCCAAGGTGATCCTCTGCGGGCCGCCCACGCTCCTGCCCCGGTCCATGGAACTGCTCGGCTGCGAGGTCGCCAACAAGCTCGACGACGTCTTGCCCAGGCTGGACGTGGTGAACGTCCTGCGAATCCAGTTCGAACGCGATCACAAGAGCGTTTTTCCATCCATCGCCGAATATTTTCGGCTCTACGGGATGAATCGCGAACGGCTGGCCCGCGCCAAGGACGACCTCTTGCTGCTCGCCCCAGGGCCGATCAACCGAGGCGTCGAGCTCACGGCCGAGGTCGCCGACGGCCGCCACTCGGCGATCCTCGATCAGGTCACCAACGGGCTGGCCGTGAGGATGGCGGCCCTGTTCCTCGTCAGCGGGGCCAAAGCGTAGGGTGCATGCAATGCACCAATCCCGCGCGGGCAAAACCCGCCTTCCGATTCAAAGCGTCTCCAACAGGTGGAGACAAGGGACCTGGGTAAGAAGAGCGGTTGCGGGCGTCGCCCGCGTGGGTTCGGTGCATGGCATGCACCTACAGGAAATCCTCCGATGCGAACGATCGTAATCACCGGGGGCCGGGTGATCGACCCGAGCCAGAACATCGACCGGATCGCCGACGTCTGGCTGAGCCGGGGGCGCGTCCTCGCCCTGGGCGGCGAGGGTCCGGTCGAGGCCGAGCTGGTGATCGAGGCCCAGGGGATGATCGTCTGTCCCGGCCTGATCGATTGCCACGTCCACCTCCGCGAACCCGGCAACGAGGAAGATGAGACGATCGCCACCGGTGCGGCCTCGGCCCTGGCCGGAGGCGTGACGACCGTGGCGTGCATGCCGAACACCATCCCGGCCCTCGACACCAAGGGGGCGGCCGAATATGTCGTCCTCCAGGCCAAACGGGCGAGGCAGGCGAACGTCTATCCCGTGGGTGCCGTGTCCAAAGGTCGCAAGGGCGAAGAACTTGCGGAGCTGGGGCAGCTCGTCGAGGGAGGCGCCGTCGGATTCACGGACGATGGCGCCCCCGTCGCCTCCGCCTCGCTGATGAGGCAGGCCCTGCTCTATTCCAAGATGTTCGACCGGGTAGTCATGCAGCATTGCCAGGTGCCGGAGCTGACCGTCGGCGGGGTCATGAACGAGGGGTTCGAGTCGATGAGGCTCGGCCTGGGCGGGATGCCGGCGGCGGCCGAGGACATCATGGTGGCCCGGGACATCCGCCTGGCCGAGATCACCGGAGGCCGGCTCCACATCCAGCATATCTCCACGGCTCGATCCGTCGAGCTCGTCCGGGAGGGCAAGAGGCGAGGCGTCCGCGTGACGGCGGAGGCGTGCCCTCATCACTTCACCCTGACCGACGAATGCCTTCGGACATTCGACGCCAACTTCAAGATGAATCCGCCCTTGCGGACCCACGCGGACATCGAGGCGGTGATCGGGGGCCTCCGCGACGGCACCATCGAGGTCCTGGCCACCGACCATGCCCCCCACGCCCGGGAGAAGAAGATGAGGGAGCTGGACCAGGCCCCGTTCGGGATCGTCGGCCTGGAGACCCTCGTGCCGATCACGATCCAGGCCCTGATCGAGCCCGGCCACCTGACCTGGCCCGAGGTCATCCGCAAGCTCACGGTGGCCCCGGCGGCCTTGTTGAATTTACAAAAGGGAACGTTGAAACCCGGGGCCGACGCCGACGTGACCATCCTCGACCCCGAGGCCCGCTGGACGATCGACCCGGAAGCGTTCCTCTCCAAGAGCAAGAACACGCCGTATGGCGGGCGGGACGTCCGGGGCCGGGCCCATACGGTGATCGTCGATGGCGAGGTCCGGTTCACCCGAGGGGGGATCGTCCATCGGCCGGGCGAGGCGGGATGACCCCGGCGCGTTGATTGCATCGTCGAAACTTGACCGAATCCGGCCCTTCCCACGACTCGGGGATCGCGCAATCGGCACGATCGTCACCCTCGTTGCCTTCGCCCGAGGAATTCCCGAGGATTTCGCGGATCGCCCCGGTGGCGCCGCTTGGAGGGCCGTGGCGAGTCTGCTATCGTAGTTCCATCGGGCCTCGAACCGGCCCCCATCGCACAGGACCGACCCCTCTCGGATCGACGAGTCCTCTCGGCCCTCGGAGACCCCACCATGAGACGACTCCTTCCCCGCTTCGCCGCGGCCTCGACGACGTTGCTCGCCGTCCTGATGCCCGCCGCCGGGGCGAACTTCGGCCTCGGCGCCGTCGAGACGGTGTACCTGGCGCCGACCTCGTACTCCTACTCCCCGGTGGTCGCCACCTCCTACTCCTATTCGCCCGTGGTCACGACCTCGTACTCCTACTCGCCCGTGGTCTCCACGTCGTACGTGACCACGTCCGACGTGCTGGTGCCCACCGCCTACTCGACGGGCTACTCCTACGTCCCCACCGCGTACTCGACGACGGCCTATGTGCCGTCCTACTCGGCGGTTCCGACGGCGGCCGTGGTCTATCCGGGCCTCTATCGCCGGGGCCTCTTCGGTGGCCTCCGGCCGATCCGCCGGCCGGTGTACGAGACGGCCGCGACGTATTCGTACGAGGCGATGCCCACGACGGTCGCCTACCCGACGACGACCTCGCTCCGCCTGCCCTACGTGGCCACGGCCGCGACGGTGGCCACCGGGTTCTGCAACGAGTCTCCCGTGGCCTTCAACCCGCCGACGGGGCCAAGCGACGGCGCCAGCCCGACGGGCAAGACGGTCGTCAGCTCGCCCAACACCACGAAGGGGACCGATCCGTCCTATAGCGGCCCCCGGCCCGAGACCAACAAGGCCGCCGGGGCGGTCGGCGAGATGAAGAAGGCGGACGAGGCCAAGCCGGCGGAGTCGAACGAGGGCATCGCCTCCCCTCCCGACGGCCCCGCCCCCGACGTCCGCGACCTGCCCCCTCCCGAGGACCCCAAGGAGAACCGCAAGGCGTTCCGCCCCAAGTTCACCGAGGTCAAGGCCCGCGAAGTCGCCTCGACGGCCAACGTCCTCCGCGGCGAGGTCGTCTCCCAGGCCACCAGCAAGGGGCTGTCGAACGTCCAGGTCGTCTTCAGCGACGTCAAGGGGATCTTTGGCGATCGAAAGAAGACGACGGACAACACGGGAGCGTTCCAGGTCTACCTGCCGACGGGCGACTGGTCGATCTCGATCGTCGATACCGCGGCGATTGGAGGCCCGAAGGTCCTGAATGCCGGCCAGGTGACCTCGGCCAATGGGCAATACCTCGAAGAGGACGGCAAGCCGATCTTCGGGCTCCGCATTCACCAGTAGGGTGCTTGAAATGCACCATCAGGGGCGGGCGGCCCTTGTCCGCCCCGATCCTGGTGCATTTGATCAACCCCACACATGCTCGAAGATCGCCCCATCCGCGTCTGCTACGTCCTGAGCCATTTCCACCCTCGCCAGAGCGGCGCCGAGAGGCAGGCCCTGGCCCAGGGGATGGAATTGGTCCGCCGGGGGCATTCGGCCCGGGTGATCACGCGAGCGATCCCGGGCCTGCCTCGCGACGATGAAGTGGGCGGCGTCCTCATCCATCGCTGGGTCCGTGCCGTCGAGGCCGGCCCGCTGTTCGCGCTCTCCTTCGTCCTCGGGATAATCCGCGGCCTGATCCGGCTGCGCCCCCATTACGATTTGATCCACACGCATCAAGGGTTGTGGGAATCGGTGGCGACCGGGCTCGGCCGGGACCTGTTCGGACGCGCCCCGATCCTCGTCCAGCCGGCCAGCTCCGGCTACTTCGGCGAGGCCGAGGAGATGGCCCGGACCAAGGGGTTCCCGGCCCTCCGGCGGCTCTCCCTCCGCAATCCCATGTTCGCGGCGATCTCGGCCGACATCGAACACCAGTGGCGGGCCCTGGGAGTTCCTCCCGAGAAGATGGTGAGGATGGCCAGCGGCGTGGATGCCGAGCGGTTCCGCCCCGGGCCGAGCCGGGTCGAGGACGACTTGCCCCCAGGCCCTCGGATCGTCTTCACCGGCCGGCTCCATCCTCAAAAAAATCTGGACCTCCTGCTGGATGCCTGGTCGGACGTTGCGCCGGAAGTCCCGGGGACGCTAGTGCTTGTGGGCGACGGTCCCGACCGCGAGGCGCTCGAATCGCAGGCCCGAGCCCGGGGGATCGCCGATCGGGTCGTCTTCGTCGGCCCGGTGCCCGACCCGGCCGAATACCTTCGCGCCGCGGACCTCTTCGCCCTTCCCAGCGTGGCCGAAGGGATGAGCAACTCCTTGCTGGAGGCGATGGCCACCGCCCTGCCCTGCCTCGCCTCGGACATCGGAGGCAATACCGACCTGATCACATCAGGAAGAACGGGGCTTCTGATCGCTCCGGGGGACCGCTCGGCCTGGGCCTCGGCCCTGAAAACCAGCCTGACCGATCTCGACGCTTCCCGGGCGATGGGCCGGGCAGCGCGATCCCGAATCGAGGCCGAATTCGCGTTGCCGGTCGTCGTCGATCGCTATCTAGCCCTCTATCGGCGGCTTTTGAATACGTCGGATGCATGAAATGCACCAACTTCCATCCCTTTTTCGATTCCCAAGCCAATCGAAGATGGTGCATTTCATGCACCCTACGGGTGGTTCCAAAGCAAGAAATGCGCAGGGTGGATTCTGGAGAATCTTCGGGACGTTCTCCAGAATCCGTTTGAAAATCGACCTCCAGGTCGTTAAGGTAAGGTGTTAAGCCGACCCGCCAGTTGCCCGCCTGCCTCGAATCCCGCCCTCCCCCGATTCTCGGAGTCCCGCGAGTGTCCGTCGTGCCCTCGCCATTGCCTTTGGCCTGCGATCATGGCCTCCGTCGCGAGGCGGTGGTCAACGTCCTGGTCCGCGAGGTGGTCCAGGGCCGGATGAGGCCGGGGCAACATCTCGTCACGCGGTCCCTGGCCGATCGGTTCGGCGTCAGCCATACGCCGGTCCGCGAGGCGCTGGTGGCCCTGGCGGGGATCGGCCTGGTGGACCTGCTCCCCAATCGCGGGGCGATCGTCCGAAGGATGACTCCGGGCGAGGTCCGCGAGATCTTGCAGGTCCGCCGGGCCCTGGAATGCGAGGCGGTCCGCGGGGCCGCCGGCCGGATGCCGAAAGACTCGCTGGACGGCCTCGCCACCGAGTTCCGATCGCTGATCGCCCGGGGGCCGTCGGCCGATTCCTCGACGATCGAGGCGGCGCAGGAGGCCGACAGCCGGCTCCACGACGCGATCGCGGCAAACTGCGGCAACGGCTTCCTCGCCAAGGAGTTGGGTCGCCTGAAGATGCTCTACCGGGCATTCCGGGACGCCTCCTGGGCCCGGGAAGTCCACCGCGACCGCCCGTCCAGGCTGGTCGAGGAAGCCGGCGAGCACCTGGCGATCGTCGAGGCCCTGCGATCGGGCGACCGGCGGGCGTCCTCGAAGGCGATGTCGGCTCATATTCGGGCCGGAAACAAATACTGGTGTCGAGCGTTGCCCGACGACGGGCCGAAGATTGGCGATCACCGAGAGGGCCAGCCCCGATGATTCCGGAAACGATCCGAATTCGCGACCTCAAACGGCTCGTCGGGCTCGCGGCCCTGGCCCTGGTCCCGGGCTTGGCCCTCGCGGCCGACCCGCCGAAGAAGGTCGAGTACAACCGCGACGTCCGGCCCATCCTTTCGGAGAACTGCTTCGCCTGCCACGGCCCGGATAGCGCCTCGCGCAAGGCCGACCTCCGGCTCGACAAGCGCGAGGCCGCCCTGGAGAGCGAGGTCCTCGAGCCGGGCAAGCCGGACGAGTCCGAGCTGATCGCCCGGATCGATTCCGAGGCCGACGACCAGGTGATGCCGCCGCCGAAGACCAAGAAGACGCTCACGCCCCAGCAAAAAGACATCCTCCGCCGATGGATCGCCGAGGGGGCCGAATACCAGCCCCACTGGTCGCTGATCGCCCCGAAGCGGCCCGAGCCGCCGGCCGTCGGCGACAACGGCTGGGTCAAGAATCCGATCGACCGCTTCGTGCTCGCCAGGCTCGAGGAAAAGGGCCTCCAGCCGGCCCCCGAGGCCAATCGCCGGACCCTCGCACGTCGCCTGAGCCTCGACCTGATCGGCCTCCCGCCGGCCCCGGCCGACGTCGAGGGGTTCGTCAACGACTCTTCGCCCGATTACTACGAAAAATACGTCGATAGGCTGCTCGCGTCCCCGCAGTGGGGCGAGCATCGCGCCCGCTACTGGCTCGACGCCGCGCGCTATGCCGACACTCACGGCATCCACTTCGACAATTATCGAGAGATGTGGTCGTACCGCGACTGGGTGATCAAGGCCCTCAACGCCAACCTGCCCTTCGATCGGTTCGCGACCGAGCAGGTCGCCGGCGACCTCCTGCCCGACCGCACGCTCGACCAGCAGCTCGCCTCCGGGTTCAATCGCTGCAACATGACCACGAACGAAGGCGGAGCCATCAACGAGGAATACCTCGTCCTGTACGCCCGGGACCGCACCGAGACGTTCTCGCAGGTCTTCCTCGGCCTGACCACCGGGTGCGCCGTCTGCCACGACCACAAGTTCGACCCGATCAGCCAGAAGGAGTTCTACGAACTCTCCGCCTTCTTCAACAACACCACGCAAGGGGCGATGGACGGGAACATCGCGAACACACCGCCGACGGTGTTCGTCGCCTCGGACGCGGACCGTCCGCGATACGAGACGCTCGTGGGCGAGCTGGCCACGGCCCGCAAGGACCTGGACGACCGCAAGGCCGCCGCCCGGCCCGAGTTCGACCGCTGGCTGGGCGCGACCTCGGCCGAAGCGTTCGCCAATCAGGTCCCGACCGACGGCCAGAAGCTCCGCGCCGGCCTGGACGACCGCGACGCCTCGACCCCGCCGAACCGGGGCGTCGGCGCGATCCTGGAACTCGCCGACTCGGGCGACTTCGAGAAGGACCAGGCGTTCTCCGTCGCTGCGTGGGTCCGGCCCGGCAATCCCGGGAAGGGGATGGCGATCGTCGCCCGGATGGACGACCAGCACGATTACCGGGGCTGGGACCTCTGGCTCGAAGACAACAAGGTCGGCACCCACATCATCAGCAAGTGGCCGGAGGACGCGCTCAAGACCGTCACCACGGAACCGCTGAAGGTGAATGAATGGTCTCACGTGCTGCTGACCTATGACGGCTCGGGCAAGGCCGCCGGGGTGAAGGTGTACGTCGACGGCGAATCGAGGCCGATGGCCGCCTCGGCCGACAAGCTCCAGAATACGATCCGGGCGAGCGTCCCGCTGAAGGTCGGCCAGAGGCACACCTCGGCGAAGCTGGAGGGGGTCCTCGTCCACGACGTCCGCGCCTTCGCCAAAAGCCTCTCGGCCGACGAGGCCGACCGCCTCGCCTCATTGACCCGCGCCGCCTATCTCGCCTCCAAGCCCGCCGACAGGAGGCCGGCCCCGGAGCTGGATGCCCTGTTCGCCTGGTATCTCCGCTCGCAGGACGCCCCGTGGAAGGGGATCTCCGGCCGCCTGGCGAAGCTCCAGGAAGAAGAGGGCGGGATCAAGGCGCGAGGGACGGTCGGATATGTCATGCAGGAAAAAAATGAGGCCGCGATGGCCTATCTCCTGTTCCGGGGCGATTACGACAAGAGGCGCGACCCTCTGAAGGCCGGCACCCCCGACGCCCTCCCGCCGATGGCCGAGGACCTGCCGAAGAACCGGCTGGGCCTGGCGAAATGGCTCCTGAGTCCCGAGCACCCGCTCACGGCGAGAGTCACCGTCAACCGCTACTGGCAGGAGGTCTTCGGCACCGGCCTCGTCCGGACCACCGGCGATTTCGGGGTGACCGGCGATCTCCCGAGCCACCCCGAATTGCTCGACTGGCTGGCTGTCGAGTTCCGCGAATCCGGCTGGGACATCAAGCGATTCTACAAGATGATGGTCACCTCCGCGGCCTACCGCCAATCGGCGATCGCCAGCCCGGAGAAGCTCGAGAAGGACCCGCAAAACCGCTATCTCTCGCGAGGACCCAGGTTCCGGATGGACGCGGAGATGGTCCGGGATTACGCCCTGGCGGCCTCGGGCCTGCTGGTGGAGAAGCTCGGCGGCCCGAGCGTGAGGCCGTACCAGCCCGATGGCGTCTGGGAGGCCGTGGCGATGATCGGCTCGAACACCCGCGATTACAAGGCGGATTCGGGCGAGAAGCTCTATCGCCGGAGCCTCTACACGTTCTGGAAGAGGGCCGCGCCTCCCGCCTCGATGGACATCTTCAACGCCCCGGCCCGCGAGGTCTGCACCGTCCGCCGCGAGCGCACGAACACGCCGCTCCAGGCGCTCGTGACACTCAATGACACCCAGTTCGTCGAGGCCGCCAAGAAGCTGGCCGAGAAGACGCTCAAGGAAGGCGGCGACTCCGCGGAGTCCCGCGCCGCGTTCCTCGCCAATCGGCTCCTCGCCCGGCCGTTCGGGACCGAGGAGTGGAAGGTCGTCGAGGCGTCGCTCAAGGACCTCCTCGCGCATTACCAGGCGAACGCCGAGGACGCGAAGAAGCTCCTGGCCGTCGGCGAGGCGAAGGTGGACCCGTCGATCGACGCCCCGACCCTCGCGGCCTGGACCATGCTGGCCAACGAGCTGATGAACCTCGACGAAGCCATCAACAAGTGACGTCGGCCCCGGCCGGTCCTCCCGAACAGCGAATCCCGGAGACCACCTTCATGAACATTTTTGACGAATATCGCAATCTCGAATCCCGTCGCCGGTTCCTGGGCAAGGGGGCCGGCGCGGTGGGCCTGGCGGCGCTGTCCTCGTTGTTCGACCGCGACAAGGTGATGGCCCGGGACGCCCAGGCGGTGCCCCCGGTCCTCAAGCAGTTCGCGCCGAAGGCCAAGCAGGTGATCTATCTGCACATGGTCGGCGGCCCCTCGCAACTGGACCTCTACGACTACAAGCCGACGATGGGCGAGTGGTTCGACAAGGACCTGCCCGACTCGGTGAGGATGGGCCAGCGTCTGACCACGATGACCTCGGGCCAGAAGCGGTTCCCGGTGGCCCCCTCGAAGTACAAATTCGCCCAGCACGGCCCGAGCGGGATGTGGATCAGCGAGTTGCTGCCCTTCACCGCGAAGATGGCCGATGACATGTGCTTCATCCGAAGCATGCACACCGAGGCGATCAATCACGAGCCGGCCATCAGCTACATGCAGACCGGCAACCAGATCACGGGCCGGCCGTGCCTGGGCTCGTGGGTCTCCTACGGCCTCGGGTCGATGAACGAGAACCTGCCGACCTTCGTCGTCCTCGTGGCGAAGCCGTCCAACCAGGAGCAGGTCCAGGCGATCTCGGCGCGGCTCTGGTCGTCGGGCTACCTCTCGGGCGAGCACGCGGGCGTCTCCTTCCGCACCGGCGGCGATCCGATCCTTTATATCAACAACCCGCCCGGGGTGACGAAGGAGGTCCGCCGCCGGACCCTCGACGGCCTGAACGCCCTGAACGAGATGACGTATCAGAGCGTGGGCGACCCCGAGACCCACACGCGCATCCAGCAGTATGAGCTGGCCTTTCGCATGCAGTCGAGCGTGCCCGAGCTCGTGGACCTCGCCCGGGAGCCCGAGAGCGTCCATCAGCTCTACGGCCCCGACCTGAAGAAGCCCGGCAGCTTCGCCCACACCGCCTGGCTGGCCCGGAGGATGGTCGAGCGGGGCGTGCGGTTCATCCAGATCTATCACAACAACTGGGACCACCACGGCAACCTCGCCGGGCGGATGCCCGACCAGTGCAAGGACGTGGACCAGCCCTGCTGGGGCCTCGTCCAGGACCTCAAGAGCCGCGGCCTCCTCGACGAGACCCTGGTGATCTGGGGCGGCGAGTTCGGCCGGACGATCTACTCGCAGGGCGGCCTCTCCAAGGACAATTACGGCCGGGACCACCACCCGCGATGCTTCACCATGTGGATGGCCGGCGGAGGCTCGAAGCCCGGCCAGGTCTACGGCGAGACCGACGACTTCTCCTACAACATCGTGAAGGACCCGGTCCACATCCGCGACTTCCACGCGACGGTGCTCCGGCTCCTCGGCTTCGATCACGAGCGGTTCACCTATCGCTATCAAGGGCTCGACCAGAAGCTCACGGGAGTGGAAAAGGCACGCGTCATCGATGCATTGATGGCCTGATCGCCGATCCCGGGCGGTTTGCCCTCGCCCGCGTCGGCGGGCCGCCCGGGACGAATCCTAGCGAGGCGGGACGCCGATGAGGCTGGACCGGATCGAACTCCGCCTCGTCGGCCTGCCCCTCGTCCGGCCGTTTCGGACGAGTTCCAGCATCAAGGACAGGATCTCTCACATCCTGATCCGCGTGATCGACGAGGACGGCGCCGAGGGCTGGGGCGAGTGTGCCAGCCCGGCCGATCCGTACTACTGTCCCGAAACCGTCGAGACCTGCTGGCACATCCTCGCGGATTTCCTGGGGCCTCTCGTCCTGGGCCGGGACTGGGCCTCGATCGATGAATTTGTGAAATTCTATGGATTGGTCAAGGGCAACAACTTCGCGAAGGCGGGGCTGGAGATGGCCTGCTGGGGCCTCCTCGCCGGTCGCGAGGGTCGGCCCCTGTCCGCGCTCCTCGGCGGGACTCGTTCGGAGGTGGCGTCGGGCGTGAGCCTGGGGATCGAGACGGACCCTGGCCGATTATTCGACTTGATCGATGGGTTCCTGGCCGAGGGGTATCGCCGGATCAAGCTGAAGATCGGGCCGGGACATGACGTCGAGCCGGTCCGCCGGGTCCGCGAGCGGTATCCCGACCTCCCCTTGCAGGTCGATGCGAATTCCGCCTATTCGCTGCGGGACGTGGAGACCCTTCGCCGCCTCGACGAATTCGGGCTGCTCCTGATCGAGCAGCCCCTTGGTCATGAGGACCTGTTCGATCACTCGCAGCTCCAACCGTTGCTGAAGACGCCGATTTGCCTCGACGAGAGCCTGCACTCGGCCGAGGACGCCCGGAAGGCTCTCGACCTCGGGGCGTGCCGGGTCGTGAACATCAAGGTCAGCCGAGTGGGCGGTCTTCTGGAGGCGAAGCGGATGCACGAGGTCTGCGAGTCGCGAGGGGTTCCGGTGTGGTGCGGCGGGATGCACGAGTTCGGCATCGGCCGGGCCGCGAACGTCGCCCTTTCCAGCCTGCCCGGGTTCCTCCTGCCCGGTGACATCTCCGGCTCGGACAAGTATTATCGCGAAGACCTCGTCGATCCGCCGATCCGAGCAAATCGCGGGCTCGTGGCCGTCCCGACGACGGCCGGCCTCGGCCACTCGCCGATCGTGGAGAGGATCGAGCGCGCCACGTCCCGCCGCCTGACCCTGGGGGGATGATGTCGTGATCGATTCCTCAAGTCTCGATCTTCTCAAGACCCTGGTCGAGCACGAGACGCCCAGCGGGGACAAGCCCGCGCTCGACGCGATGGCCGCGTCTCTGGCCGAACGGTTCCGGGCCCTCGGCGGCGAGGCGTCGCGAATCGCCAATCCCCGGGGCGGCGACCATCTGCGGGTCGTTTTCGGTCCGACCGCCCCCGCCTCGGCCCCTCCGATCCTGGTCCTCGGCCATTTTGATACCGTCTGGCCATCCGGGACCGTGGTGAAACGTCCGTTCCGGGTCGAGTCGGATCGAGCAAGCGGGCCCGGCGTTTACGACATGAAGGCCGGGATCGTGATCCTTCTCGAGGCGCTCCGAATCGTGGGTCCTCGGATCTATGCCTCACTTCCAAGGAGCCTGGAAATACTCCTGACCTCGGACGAGGAAATCGGCAGTCCCGAATCCCGCCGATGGATCGAGGCCGCCGCGCGATCCGCGGCGATCGTTCTCGTCCTGGAGCCTCCGTTGCCGGGCGGGGCGTTGAAAACCGCCCGCAAAGGGGTCGGTCGATTCACGGTCCGGGCGATCGGCAAGGAGGCCCACGCGGGCGTGGAGCCGGAGAAGGGGGTCAACGCGATCGAGGAGATGGCCCATCAGATCCTCATGCTCCGAAACGTCGCGAACCCGGAGGAGGGGACGACGCTGAACGTCGGCGTGATCGCGGGAGGGACGACCCCGAACGTCGTCCCGGGGCAGGCGACGGCCGAGGTGGACGTCCGGGCCTCGTTTCGGGGCGAGGCGGATCGGGTCGAAAAGGCGATCCGGGACCTCCGGCCCGCCCTCCCTGGCGTGCGCATCGAGGTCTCGGGCGGGTTCAATCGGCCGCCGATGGAGAGGACTCAGGCCATCGCCTCGCTCTTCGAGAAGGCCGCGGCCATTGCTGCCACGCTCGGGATGCCGCTAGCCGAAGGCTCGACCGGCGGGGGCTCCGACGGCAACTTCACCGCGGCCCTCGGCGTGCCGACGCTCGACGGCCTGGGTGCCGATGGCGGGGCGCTCACGCCGAACATGAGCATATCCTGCTGGATTCGATCCCGAGACGAACCGAACTTCTCGCCGCATTGCTCGTCCGATTGTGATGCTCCTTCTCGAAAATTTCGACATGCATAAATACAAGGACTGCAATACATCGATTCGGTTCCCTTGACCGGCCCTTCCGGAGCGCACCCATCGCCATGATTGACGGTGTGACCATCCGACCGGCCGAGAGTCCGGCCGATTATCTGGCGGTGCAGCAGGCCCAGAGGCGGGCCTGGGGGATCGTCGAATCGTCGTATGTCGTGCCGATCGCCACGATGGTCGGTGCGCAACTCCACGGCGGCCTGGTCCTGGGCGCGTTCCGGCCCGATGGCGAGGCGCTGGGCCTTTCGTTTGCGTTCCTGGGTCGATCGGAGGGCCGGCTGTGCCTCTATTCGCAGCTCACCGGGGTCGTCCCGGAAGCCCAGGGGCTCGGGATCGGCGGTCGGATGAAGGCCGCCCAGCGGTCGTTCGCCCGCGATCAGGGAATCCCGATCGTCGCCTGGGCGTTCGACCCCTTCCGCCTCCGCAATGCGCGGTTCAATCTGGATCGCCTTGGCGTCACGGTGGCGCGATATCTTGTAAATATGTACGGGCCTCGGACGGATGCCCTGAACGCCGGGCGGCCGACGGATCGCCTGATCGCCGAATGGCCCGCGTCCAATCCTCCGCCTCGGAGAGACTTCCCGGTCCTCGACGATTGGCGGAGCCTTCCCAGGCCGATCCTCGGGGGGCGGCCGGTCGGCGGGTTTTCGTTCGACGTGCCGAGGATGGTCCTGGAGATGCCGGCCGAGGAGGCGGATGCCGAAGGATGGCGAGAGGCCGTGCGTTTCGCGTTTAGCTCGGCATTCGCACGGGGGCATCGTGCGGTGGGCATCGTGGGCGATGGCGCCCCGGGGTCGGGCTATCTGCTCGAAAAAAGGCCGGGCTGATCAGCGTCGCCCGAAGCAGACGATCCCGATATCGTCGGTTTGAGGGGCCCCGGCGGCGTGCTCTCGGACGGTCTGGAGGATCGTTCGGACGATGGCCTCGGCTCCCGGGCCGGCGTTCTGGATCGTCCGAAGGAATCGATCGTTGCGGAACCGGCGATCCTCGGGGTCCATGGCGTCGGGGACGCCGTCGGTGTGGAGGACGACGAAATCGCCCCGATGGAGGGTGGCCTCGACGGCCGTATAGGTGGCGTCGTCGATCACCGCCAGGGGGGGGCCGAATTCGTCCTCGCCGATCGCCTCGATCCGGCCATTGGCCCGGCGGATCACGGGCGTCATGTGGCCCGCGTTGACCAGGCGGAGCGTGTGGGCCTGCGTGTCAAGCTCGATCAGGGCAAAAGTGATGAATCGCTCGGGGAACCGGGCGTCGCTGAGCTGTCGATTCAACTTTTGCATCGCGAGGACGGGGTCGGACTCGGTCAGAAGGCAGGTACGGACCTCGCTGGCGAGCTTCGCGACCATCAGCGCGGCGGGCATGCCCTTGCCGGCCACGTCGCCGATGGCGAGGGTCAGGAACCTGGGGATGGGGGCGGCGGTCCGTTCCGGGAAGTAGTCGTAGTAGTCGCCGCCGACCTTGTCGGCCGGCTCGTAGGCGTCGAAAAACTCGTAGCCCGGCACCTCCGGCCGATGTTCGGGGAGGAGGGCGAGCTGGACCGACCGGGCGTTCTGGAGGCTGGCCTCGATCACGGTCAATCGGACGAGGTCTTCGTGGAGACGGGAGTTCTCGACGGCCAGGCCAACCGGGCCGGCGATCGCGCCGAGGAGGTCGAGGTCTTCCTGGCTGAACCGGCTCATCTGGTCGCGGGTGTCGATCTGGATCATGCCGACCGGCCGGCGATCGGCGTCCATCAGGGGGCGCACATCATCGTGCGGATCTCGGCGCCGGAGATGCTCTCGCTGTCCTTGAACCGGGAGTCGCTGGAGAGGTTGGTGCTGAGGATCGCCTGGCCCTGCTCCATCACGTGAGAAAAGATGGTGTTGGAGAGGCTCCTCGGGCCGCCGTCGTCCTTGCGGGACCGCACGGCCAGGGGGACGAGCGGGGTCCCCGAGGGTCCCTTCATCAGGACGAACCCGCGGTCGGCCTGGGGGAAGATCCGGAACAGGCTGATGAGCGTGCGGTCCAGGACGTCGCGAAGCTGCAACGACGCGCCGATGTCCCGGCTGATCTCCAGGACCGCCTGGAGCTTGTCCTCGGCCTTCATCTTCGGCCCGAAGACGCTCGAGCCGGCCATGGTGATCGAGCCGAGGATCTTGGACGAGGATTCGTCGTCGCTCTCCAGGGTGATCGGCGAGTTCAGCGGCCCCGGGGCGCGGAAGGCCAGGGTGAAGTCGCAAATCTTGATCCGGTCGCCGTCCAGGAGCCGACGGGGGGTCTTGTGAGGCAGGAGGACGCCGTTCACATAGGTCCGGTTCAGGCTCGAATCGTCCTCGATCAGGAAGCCCAGGGGGTCCGGGCGGATCTCGGCATGGTGCTTCGAGACGCGGTAGTCCGACAGGACGACCTGGCACTCCTTGCCCCGGCCGAGGATCGTCTTCCCCCCGTCGAGGGAGAATTCCTGGCCGCCGACGAGCTTCAGGCTCGGCTTCCGTTCCCCTTCGGAAGACATGGTCCGGCCTCCTCGACGCTGGCCCGGGACGGTCCCCCTCCGCGTTCCGCACGGAGGGCGGGCCGAACTCCATTGTGACGGCCGGGGCCGGTCCACCCAAGCGGTTTTTTCAACCTCGGGGCGGAAATCCGGTCTCGGACCTCCGGGACAGGAGCGCAGGTGGACGGAATCGAACGAATCCGACGGCCCGGAACGCTTAGATGAACTCCCGGATCGCCGATCCCTTATCGACCAGGCGAATCGGCTGGCCGTCGGGCGTCTCGAACTTCGTCGCGGGGTCGATCCCCAGGAGGGTATAGATCGTGGCGGCGAGGTCGGCCGGGGTGATCGGGCGCTCGACCGGGGAATCCCCTCGCGGGTCGGTCCGGCCCAGGACGAGCCCTCCGGGCGTCCCGGCACCGGCCACGATCACGCTGTTGGCCCGTCCGTGGTGGTCGCGGCCGGCGTTGGGATTGATCTTCGGCGTCCGGCCGAACTCCCCCATGCAGACCACCAGGGTCGAATCCAGCAATCCCCGCTCGGCCAGGTCGGCCAGGAGGACCGAGAGGCCCTGGTCGATCGGCGGGGCCAGGGTATTCTTGATGGTGGGGAAGTTCTGCTGGTGGGTATCCCAGCCGGCCGGACCGGCCCCCCGGTCATTGATCGTGACGAACGGAACGCCCCTCTCGACGAGCCTCCGGGCGAGGAGGCAGGCCTGGCCGACCGGGTTCCGGCCGAAGCGGTCGCGGACCTCCGCCGGCTCGGTCTCGATCCGGAACGCGGCCTGGGCCTCGCCCGAGGTCAGCAGGTCGTAGGCCTTGTCGATGAACTGGTCTCGGCTGGTCGTCAGGGGGGTCTCGCTCAGGTCGTGGGTGAAGCCGTCGAGCGAGCGGATCATCGACCGTCGGCGCCGAAGCCGTTCGAGGGTCAGGCGATCGGGCGGGGTGAGGTCCCGGACGCGGAACCCGGCGCCGTTGGGATCACCGCCGACGGCGAACGGATCGTACGCCGGGGTCAGGTAGCCGCCGCCGGAGAAGGCCGGGGCCTCGGGCACCGCGACATACGGCGGGAGGACCGAATTGGCCCCGAAGCCGATCGCCTTGGCCACGGCGCTGCCGAAGCTCGGGTAGACCAGGGCCGGGCTGGGCCGATACCCGGTCTGGAGGTGGTGCGAGGCCCGGCCGTGGTCGGCCTCGGGCGAAGTCATGGACCGGATCAGGGCGAGTTGATGCATCGAGGCCGCCAGCCTCGGCAGGACCTCGGAGATCGTCACGCCCGGGACGCTCGTGGCGATCGGCTTGAACTCGCCCCGGACGTCGGCGGGCGCCTCGGGCTTGGGGTCGAAGGTGTCGATGTGGACGGCCCGCCCTCCTGCCAGATCAGGATGCAGCTCTTGGCCCGAGGGGCGATTTTCAGGCCGGTGGAGGGGTCGGAGGCCAGGGAACGGCCCCGGAGGAGGTCGGCCAGGCCGAGCCCGAAGGCGCTCAGGGCACCGACCCGGAGGGCTTCCCGGCGGCTGGGTCCGCGGCACGGCCGATCGCTCATCGGGGGAGTCATGGCGAGGCTCCTTCGGGCTTCTGGGTCAGTGATTGAATGCGAACTCTCGGGAATTGAGCAGGGCCCAGAACAGGTCCTCGGCGGCGTCCCGGAACGAGGACGCGGACTTCAGCTCGGCCGACCAGTGCGAGAGCTCCTCGGACGTCGGCGGCCGGCAGAGGGCCTTCATGTACAGGAGTTCCACCAGGTCGCCCGGCTCGGGGTTCTCGACCAGGAGGTTCGAGAGGTAGCCGTTGAGGCCCGGTGACCTTGCTGTCGACCACGTCGCCGCCGATCAGCAGGAGGGCCTGGCGGAGGCTGAGCGACGGCGTGGCCGCCGGGGAGCAGGAGTTGGTCCTCGGACACCGGCCGAACGTGTCCAGCAGGACGCTCGGCACGCTCGGGTCGAAGACCTCGATCGCCTTCCTCTTGCCAAGCTGGCCGAAGCGAAGCTCGGAGCCGGTCACCGTGGCCAGGGCGTCGGCCATCTGGTGGGCCGTCAGCGGGCGGGGCAGGTGGTGCGAGAAGAAGCGGGTATCCCCGGCGTTCCCCGGCAAGGTCGCCGAGGAGAGGCCATACGCCTCGCTCGTCACGATCGTTCGGATCAGGTCGCGAACGTCGTACTTGTGCTCGACGAAGTGCCTGGCCAGCGCGTCGAGCAGCTCGGGGTGAACGGGTGGGTTCGCCGGGCTGAGGTCGTCGGCCGGCTCGGCCAGTCCTCGGCCCGAAGAACTGGGCCCAGGCCCAGTTGACCGTGGCGCGGGCGAAATACGGATTCTCGGGCCGGGTCATCCAGTCGGCCAGGGCCTTTCGCGGGTCTTCGTCCTTGGAAACCTTGACCGGAGAACCGTCCAGGAGCCTCATCTCGGCCGGCTTCTTGGTTCGGAGGTGCTCGACCGTGCCGTCGGGCAAGACGCCGATCTTCAATCGGCCCATCATCGCCCCGGCGGGCTGGTTGCGGTAGTTCCCCGAGGGCCCGACCTTGGCGAAGATCGCCGCCAGGCCGAAATAGTCGTCCTGGGTCCAGACATCAAACGGATGGTCATGGCACTGGGCACAGCGGAGCCGGAGGCCGAGGAACCTCTGGGCCGTCTGCTCGGCGGCGACCTTCGGATCATACATGCCGTCGGCCGCGTAGTTCACCGGGCCGCCGGTCGCCTTGTCGTACGGGTCGCCCAGCGAGGTCAGGAGCTCGCGGACGACCTGGTCCCACGGCGTATTCTGCTCCAGGCGATGCTTCATCCAGACCTTGTAGGGGTCCGACCCGTTACCGAACCGGGCCTGGCTGATCTGGAGGAGGTCGCCGAGCTTGATCTCCCAGAACGAGACGAAATCGGCGCTCTTGAGGAGCTCCTCGACCTTCTTCTCCCTCTTATCGGGGTCTGTATCCTTGAGGAATTCGCGGACCTGCCAGGAATCGGGCTGCTGGGCGGTCAGGTCGAGCGTGACCCGGCGGAGCCAGGCGGCATCGTTGGCCGGAGGGCTGGGCGGCACCTTGAGCGATTCCAGCCTCTTGAACAGCTCGACGTCGATCACGTTCCGCCGGGGCAGCTTGGCGAAGTCGAACGCCAGGGCGGGGTTGATGATCGTGGCCAGGCGGGTGGCGACGACCTCCGAGCCGTACCGGACGATCAGATCCGCCTCGGCCCGACGGAGCAACCGCGCCGACCCTTCGGGCGAGACCTCGACGGCCGAGTCGTCGTTGACCTTGAACGAGGCGAGCCGGGTCACGTCGCGAGTCCGGCCGTCGGAGAACGTCGCCACGACCCGAAGTTGCCTCGGGCCAGGGGCATCGAGCCGGGAATCGGCCGGTTCGACCAAGAGCTTGGTCAGTTTCCTCGGCTCCAGGCCCTTCCTCTCCGGCGCGCCGTCGGCGATCCAGCGGAGGAGGACCCGGTGGGCGTCCGTCCCGGAGACGATTCGCTGGCCGCCTCCGTGGGGGGTCCGGCCCGTCGCCTTCCTCATCAGGAGGCTTTCCTCGGGGTCGAATCGGAGGAGCCGCCGCCCGCCGGCCTCCCGGACGATCGCCTGATAGTCCCCCTCGGGATCGTAGCCGAACAGCGAGAGGTGGAAGCCGTTCTGGCCGTCGGCCTTGCCGTGGCAGCCGCCGGTGTTGCAACCCGCTCGGGTCAGAAGCGGCACGATATCGGTCGCGAAATCCCAGGAACGCCCCGCGGCCGGCTCGGGCTGGACCTGGACTTCCGCCCGGATGACCTCGTCGCCGATCTTGCCTTCGATCGTGGCCTTCCCCGGGCCAATCGGCCGGAAATAGCCGTTGGAGACCGGAACCAGAATTCCCGGAGGCTCGACGGTCCAGGCCGCATCGCCCGTGACGTCGCGGACGCCTCCGCCGGGCCCCTTCCCTTCGACCAGAAGCTGCAAGCCGGGATCGCCCGGGTCCAGGCTGGCCGTCGCCGGGATCACGCGAAAGGCAGGCTCCTTCGGGCGTGCCGGCGCGGGCGGCGGCGGTTCCGGCCGTCGGGCAACCTCCGGCTTCGGCCCCGAAGCGGCGGGCTTGGGCGTCGCGGTCTTCGTCGCGCCGCCTCCGCAGCCCGCCAGGAATGCCAGGACTAGCGGCAGGCCGCCCTTCGCGATTCGCCGTCTCATCGAACGCCCCTTCCGCGAGCCCAACGGCCCGGCACCGGCGACCCCGATCGACGTCCCTAATCCTAAAACACTAGGATTCCCGACGCAAGCGAATAATCCCCGACGGCGGACGATTTTTCGACGATTGTAGGGCCGCCGCCGCCTCCTTGACGGAGGCCGGAATCGGGGTAAGATTTCTGGAGAGACTGAAAGGACCGTTAGAGCGGAACAAACCCGTGGAACTGACGCACGCGGCCCAGAAATTCGTGCTGCACTGGGGCGAGATGGGGCAGGCCTGGGGGATCAACCGGACCATGGCGCAGGTCCACGCGCTCCTGTTCGTGGCGCCGGAGGCCCTGGACGCCGAGGAGATCAGCCGCCTTCTGGACGTGAGTCGGTCGAACGTCTCTACCAGTCTTCGCGAGCTGATCACCTGGGGCGTGGTCCGCCGGGTCCACATCATCGGCGACCGCCGCGACCGTTTCGAGGCGCTCAAGGACGTCATGGAGACGTTCCGCGTGATCATGGCCGAGCGAAAACGCCGGGAGATGGACCCGACCATCGCCCTCCTGGAACATTGCGTCCAGGAGGCCAGGGCCGGGGGCGCCACCGAGGATTACACCCGCGAACAGCTCGAGAAGATGCTGGAATTCGTCAGGATGGTGACCGTCTGGTACAGCCAGATCGACCACCTGTCCACGCCCGCGCTCCAGAGGCTGTTTCGAGGGGGCGCGAAGCTCGCCAAGCTGTTCGGCCTGACCGGTTCGCCCGAAACGGTGGCGTGAGGTCCGGCAGGGATGTCCGTGTTTCGCGTCGCCCATCGACCACGCGAAACACGGACGACCGCATGGGATCGGCCATCCTAGAACGGCGCACGGCCACCGGCGCCCTTGGGGGCTGGGGCCTTCTTCTGGGCACCGCCGCCTTGCCCCTTCGGGGCCGCGCCCTCGGATTTCGACTCCCCTCCGCCTCCCGAGGGTGCCCCGCCGGTGGGACGGGCGGTCAGATGGAATGAGCCGAAGAAATCGGTGGCGGTCTTCTCGCGCAACCAGGCCTTCGGGCCATAGAACGAAATCGTGTAGATGCGAGCATTCAGCTCGACCGTTCGAAGCAGGAGCCCGTTGGCGCCCTGGCCTCCCTGGCCGGCGACTTCGAACTCGATCTCGCGGCCATCCCGACCGTCGATCGTGATCGGCGTCTCCTTGACGACCTTCGAGCCCGGCACGGTGGCCAGGGCCCGGGTCCGCTCGCCGTCGAAGGCCTTGGGCCGTTCCTCGTCCGTCATCGCGATGGGATAGGTCCAGTACTCGGCGGAGAAGACGCCCTTGGTCGGATCGGTCAGGCGGTAGATCTTGATCTCGCTCGCTCCGTCGGCGGCCTTGGCGGTGGACTGGCCGGGCAGGCCCGGGAAGACGATCTGGAAGCCGGCCCCGAGCGGGGCGACCTCGGTGATCGCGCCTCCTCCGGCCGACGTCCCCCCGCCAATCTTCAGAGGGGGCGCCTTGGGCAGCGCCTTGGTCGCGTTCCTGTCGGCGTTGGCCTGGACGATGTGACGCTGATAGGCGTCGTCGAAGCTGGCGAATTCATCGTCGTTGAGATAGCTATCGATCAGCGCCTTGGTGTCGCCGATCAGCCGCTGATAGGTCCCGGTCCGGATGGCCTTGCCCCGGTTCTTCGACTGCTCGCTGTTGAGCGACTCGTCCAGCCGGGTGACCCGGGACTCGAGGTCGGCCTTGGAGGGGAGGCGGCGGAACTCGTCCATGTACTGCTTGGCC
Source organism: uncultured Planctomycetota bacterium (assembly GCA_963737655.1). Lineage (GTDB taxonomy): Bacteria > Planctomycetota > Planctomycetia > Isosphaerales > Isosphaeraceae > JAQGHR01. The sequence continues at coordinate 3,603,017 of CAVTTN010000002.1, forward strand.
TCGTCCCAGTTCTCTCCCTCGATCCTCGCCTTGATCTTCGACTCCAGGCGGCGGCGGATGGCGATCATGTCCACGATCTCGTCGCGGATCGCGTTGATCTCGCTCTCGATGGTGACCGTGGGCGACTTCAGATCCACGCCGATGGTCCGCTCCTCGACCTGGATGCCGGGCATCAGGGGGAATTCGGTCAGGGGTTCGATGTCGGCGGCGAGCAGGCGGGCCAGCAGGAGGCCCTCGCCGTAATTCGGCTCCAGGACGATCCGGCCCTCGCGGTCAGTCGCACCGGCCTCTCTCGGGCTGCCTCCGCTGACGGGCCGGGTGATCAGCTTGTAACCGGAGGCGGGGATGTGTTCCTTGTTCGCCCCGACGGTCACGAACCGGAGGCGGGTCGGGATCGAGGCCGGCTTCAGCCCGATGGCGACGGCCCGGAATCGTCCGATGATCTTCTTGGTGAAAGGCTCGGCCAGGGCCGTCGTGATGGAGCAGGTGGCGATGCCCCCCTCGATGCTCTCGGCCCGGCAGAACGTGTTGTTGATGATGTCGATTCGATTGATCGAGCCATCAGGCTTGTAGTAGATCCGCATCGGGCGGAACATGGCACCGACGGGGGCGACCGCGCCGAGGGGATCGGCCGAGGGGATCATCGATCCCTGGACCTTGAGCTTGACCTCCTGGGACATCGCGTCGCCGATCTCGGCCACGGGGGCGAAGACGTCCAGGCAGAGGCGGAGCAGGGCCCGGGGGGCGTCGGCCGGCACTTTCGCCTCTCGGCGGCACAGCAGGCCGATTCGCTCGGTGGTGGCGTCGTACTCGCGGGCCGCGAAGCTCAGGCCGGCCCCATCGGGCTCGACGCGGATCATCCACGCCTTGTCGAACCCCTTGACCAGCGGCAGGACGTCCTTCGGCTGGATCTCCTCCAGGTCCTTGGTCGCCAGCGGGCCTTCGCCCTCGGCGATTTCGAGCTGCCACGGGGCGCCGACGAACCGGCCCACCATCACCTTCCAGCCGGCGATCATCGATTCGCGGCCCCGGGGATCGACCCGGGCCCGCGAATCGATCGACAGCCAGGCGCGGATCTTGTACGGCCGCAATTCGAACGGGACTTCGGCCGAGGCCGTCTCGCGGGGCGACGCCGGGGCGGCGGGCGCCGGAGGCGTCTGGGGAGGGGCGGGCTTGGTCGAATCGTCGGCCCCGGGCGCCGGCCCGAGCGCGGCGAAGGCCAGGACCGCCCCGAGCGTCAAGCTCACCACGGGTCCTTGGCGAACCAGGCGTCGATTTGCCATTGGTCGATCCCTTGATAAAGGTGGTCCGCCGAGTCGCCGGGGCCTTTCAGGCGGGTCCGGTAGGCGTAATGGTCCTGGAGCTGCCAGAGGGGGATGATCGGCAGCTCGTCGCGGCATTCGCGGTCGATCTGCTTGACCAGCTCCCTCGCCGTGTTCAATTCCGGGGCGTGTTCCAGCTGCAAGAGGAGCTGCAAGATCCTCGGGCTGGAGATCGAGGCCAGGGCCTCGGTGTCGCTCGGGGCGTCGTAGCCGGGGCAGAGGATCGGGCCGACCTCGTGGAGGGGTTCGACGCAATGGTTGGCACGATACGCCAGGTCGAACCGCTTGCCGGAACGGAGCGCCTCCTCCAGCTCGGACTCCGGCCGCTCCACCAGGGCGATCTCGACCCCGCAATCGCGGAGCATCTCGGCCAGGCGGGGGGCGGCGACCTGGGCCTCGGGGATCGCCGGGTATTCCAGGGTGAGCTTGATCGGCCCGATCTTCATCTCGGTCTTGCCGGCGGCGATCAGCATCCGCGACAGGCCGAGGTCATACGGATACGGCTTCACGCCGGCGGCATTGGCGTAGCTGTCGGTGGCGAAGGGGCCGTCGGACGGGGTATTGGCCTCGTCGGTCGCTCGGTGGAGGATGTTCTCCTCGAGGATCAGTCGGCGGTCGATCGCGTAGGCCAATCCTCGGCGGATCGAGCGGTTGCGGAGGACGGGGTTCCGCCCGTCCAGGGCCAGGCAGTGGAGGCTCGGGTGGTTGTAGGTGCCGACCTTGATCTCGGCTTCCTGGCGGAGGGCCGGCACGCGGTCGGGCGCGACCCGCTCGACCATGGTGACCTCGCCGCGGACCAGGGCGCCGAGGGCCTCCGAGGCGTCCTTCATCCGCACTTCCTTGATCCGCTTGACCTTGGCCGTGGCGTTGGCCGGGGCGGAGTGATAGGCGGCCGAGTTCTCCGATTCCGAGACGGAGATGAACGGGCCATCGCCGACGGGCTGGCGCTTGCCGTCGGCGGAGGAGACGCGGCCGTCCCACGCGGCATGGGCCGGGCCCACCGGCTTGAGCAGCCAAGACTCCGGCCGAAGCACCGGGCGGGTCAGGCGGACGCTGACCTGTTGCTCGTCGGTGATCTCGACCCGGTCCAGAAGGTCCGCCCATCGCGCCGAGTAGCCGGGCGAGCGGGGTTGGGCTCGATCCGACAACGCCCGGACCACGTCGATCGCGCCGACGGGCCTCGTCCCGTCGGACCAGACGGGCCCTTGTCGGAGCTTGATGTCGAGTTTCTTGCCGATCTCGCTGGTCTCCAGCCCCGAGGCCAACTGGGCGAGGTTCTTGCCATGGACGGCGTCCTCACTCTCGTCGGCGAGGATGGGCAGGTACAGGAGCTTGGTGACGCGCGCGGCGGCCGGGGAGCGGACCCAGGGCGCGGCGGGACGAGGCAGGTCGAGCACGGCCACGTCGAGCGTCGGCATCGCTTTGAATGCCTCGGCGTACTTCTCGGCGGCCCCCTCGAAGGTCGGCCAGACGCGTAGGGCCTCGGCCAGCTTCTCCACCCGCTCGTACCCGTCGCGCTTCATGGCGTCGTCCACCAGGTTCTTCGCCCTGGTGTTGAAGCGGTTCTTGACCTCGACGACGATGAGGTTCTTGGGCGAGATCGTCTCCAGCTCGTGGAGGATCTTCCGGGCGTAGCCGAATTGCCCCTTCTCGAAGGCGTCGTTGATCCGCCCGCTGTATGCCTGGGCGAGTTTGTCGGCCAGGCCGGGGTAATCGGGCTTGCGGGAGCTGAGCTCGCGGAGGAGGCGGACGCCCTTGTCCCGGTCCTGGTCCAGAAGGGCCCAGCGCCCTCCTCGAAGAGGAGCTTCTCGACCCGTTCCTCCAGGCCCTTCCACTTGATGTTCTGGTCCTTGACTCTCAGGAGGTGCTCGAAGGCCCGGCCGAACTCCTTCATGAGGATCAGGCGATCGACCTCGGCCAGGAGCAGGTCTTCGAAGTAGTCGACCTTCTTGATGCTGGTCTTCAGGATCTTGAAGTCGCGAAGGTCCCCCTCCGTGAGGTGGATGATCATGTCTTCGGGGATTTCTTCCTTCTTGCTGTCGCCCTTCTGCTTGCCGATCGTGGCCGTGTTGTCGCGCGGCCCGCTCGGCGTGGTGCCGACGGTCCTCTTGGCCTTGGCTTTGGTCGGGTCGTAGGGCGGCAGGGGTCGCTCGGGCCCGACCGGCTCGATGATCCAGACCGTGTTATCGATCAGGGTCAGGCGGTCGAACGGCTCGGCCTTCAGCAAGTCCGTCGGCATGGCGCCGGAGGCCGGCTTGGCGGTGACCGGGCCTTGCTGGCCCAGGCCCGGGCGGACCGCGAGGAGGCTCACGGCGAGGACGATCGCGGACCCGGCGAAGGCGGCGAGCGGCCGGGTCAGGCGCGGGAGGACTCTCATGGGAGCGTCTCGGGGTAGCGGGTTTCGACCGAGAGAGGGGACGAGGGGAATGCGGATCGAGCCGGCCCGGAGGGTGTCAGGGCTGGGCGACCTTCTCCCCCTTGGCATCGAGCACGCGATAGGTGCCGGGGGCGGTCGGGACGAGGAAGTCCGGGCCGTCGGTGTTCAGCCCGGCCGTGGGCTGGATGCCCAGATCGACCCGGTCCATGCCCGAGCCGTCGGTCATCGATCGGCGCTGGAGGGCGCCGTCCCGGCTGAGGAACCAGAGCGCGTCGTCCTTGAGGATCGGCGGGCCGAGCGGGGGCGGGTCGCGGAGGTCGACCGACCAGGAGCGTTGACCCTCGGGGCCGAACGACATGACCCCGCCGGCCGCGTCGATCAGGACCACGCTGCCGCCCACGGGCGACGGTCCCAGGGCCCGGGGGGCGTCCAGGGGCCAGCTCCCGAGGGGGACGAGGTCCCGCCCCGAGTATGAGTGGACCTTGCCGTCGGCCGTCGCGATGATGATCGCCTGCTCGGTGGCCGCCGGGTCGGCGATGATCGCACTCCGTAGGTCCACGACCTCGCCGACGATCCCGAGCTTGACCCGGGGTTCGGTGATCTTGGCCAGCCGGCGGAGCCGCCCGGTCTCGTCGGCGAGGATGACCGCGTCGTCGCTCAGGCGGATGGGGTCCTTCCACTTCGTCGGCTTTTCGCGGTCGAACGGCGGGACGTAGGGCTCGGCCTTGCTCTGCCCGGTCCGGGGATCGACGAGGTAGACGCGGCCGTCGAGGCCCGGGGCGAAGAGGTCCGTCCCCCAGAACAGGGGGGCGGCCCCCAGGGGCGCGGGCAGGTCCACGCGGCGGAAGTCGGCCGTGCCGCTGGTCTCGCGGACGAAGACGTGGTCCGCGTCGGGCGCGGGCACGACGACCGTGAGCCCGCCGGATTCCAGCCGGCGAATCGGCGTGGGGTCGAAGTAGAGGTAGCCGGGCTTCTCCAGGGGCATCTGGACGAAACCGCCCTTGGTCAGGGTCTCCCGGGAAATGGTCAGGAACCGGCCGTCGGCCGACAGGCAGGAGAGGCCGCCGTCGGGCTGGGCCGTCGGGACGAGCGGCCAGGCCGCGCCCAGGACGGTCTGCCAGACCACGGCGTCGGCCGCCCGGCGGGCCGAGAAGTTCACGCCCCAGACCGCCACGCCGGGCCGGTCGAGATAGCTCTGGGTGAGGACGCCGAGACGGTCGGCCGCCTGGATCGGCGCCAGGGCCGTCCCGGCCTTCTCGGCGGTCCAGGCCGGGGCGATCGTTCCCTGTTCCTGGTTCAGCTCGAACCGTCCGGCCCGGTACGACGCCAGCCAGAGTTCCCGCTCGGTCCGGCAGCGGAGGAAGGCCGGGCCGGAGGGTCGGGCATCGGGCACCGTGGCGGCGATCAGGACGAGCGGCTTCTTCGCGTCGGAGCTGAGCGCGAAGGCGGTCAGCGACCCTCGGTCGGTCAGCGACCAGACGACCGAGCCTTGAGTGGCGGGGGGCTCCAGGTCCAACCCTGGATGGGTACGTCCTGGACCAGCCGGATCGTCGAGCCGAGGCCGCCAACGGGTGCCGGGGGCGCCGCGGCGCTCCCTTCCTCGGCGGCCGGGGGCTTGGGCGTGTCCAGGACGAACACCGACCATTTGCCGTCGAGCAGGGAGCTATTCTGGGGGACGATCAGGTAGCGATCGACCCGAACCGGCGCAGGGGATCGAGCCGGGGGAGTGGCCGAGGTATTGCACCGAGGTGCAGGCCATCGTCTCCCGCGAGATCACGAAGACCACGTCGCGGTCGGCCGCGATGTAGAGGTGCTCGCCGGATTCGTCGGTGGCGGGCGTCCGGGCGGCCCCTCGGCCGAGGTTGACCGATCCCTTCAACGCGCCGGTGGAGAGTTCGATCAGGAGGAGCTTGCCGCTGGGCGTCAACTGGGCCACCTGGTTGCCCAGGACCAGCGGCGGGCTGTTGATCGGCTCGTTGGTGGCCTGCCTCCAGAGCATCTTGCCGGTCCGGCCGTCGTACCGGACGAGCTCGCCGTGGCGGGTGTCATACACGAGGCAGGTCGGTGGGGAGCCGGGCACCGACACCGGGGGGAACGGGGCCGAGAGGCCGACTGGCAAGTGCCAGAGAGGCGCGCCGTTGGTCCCGTCCAGGGCGTAGGCCAGGCCCTGGGCCATCGCGTAGACCACCGGGCCGTTGGGGGTCGGCGCGGCGGTGGGGTCCTTGCGGAAGACCAGGGACGTCGGCGGACCGAGCGGGTCGGGATGCGGCGAGGTCTCGGCGGGTCGGCCGCTGGGATCGAACTTCACGTTCTTCTGGATCAGTTCGTTCGCCTGGGTGAGCCGGCTGACGACGTCCTTGTCGGTCGCGAAGTCGCGGAAACGGCCGACCAGGGCGTCTCTCGTCGCGTAGATCGCGTCGGCGGAGCCGGCCTTGATCGCCGCGTCCATGTCGGCCAGGGCCTTGGTCCGGACCTCCGCCTTCTGGACCGAGGCGCGGGCCTCCGTGAGCTTCTGGGGCAGGAGCGATCGGCCCCGGAGTGCCAGGGCATTGTTCCCGGCCACCTTGTCGTGGAGGACGACGGCGGCCTCCATCTCGCTCATCATCGTCTTGGCGTCGTCCAGGGCGTAGCGATCGGCCGAAACCTTGGCCCGCTCGGCCAGGCCGACCGCCGTCTTCAGGACGAGCTCGGCGAGGTTGGCCGCGTCGGTCTCATACGCCTCCCCCTCGTTGCCGACCTTCTTGAGCATCTCCTTCTCGGCGGTCAGCGCGGCGGTCCAGTTCGGCGTGCCGGAGACGTGCTGTTCCACGTTGCACAGGGCCCGGCGGACCCTGGCCTTGCTCGCTCGGGCCTCGTGGGGGAAGGAGTCGAGGAACAGGTCGTAGTCGCGGAGGGCCGTCACCCAACTCTTGTTGGTGAAACTCTCGTTGGCCGTCATGTACATCCGGTCGGCCGTGGTCCGGCGGATCACGGTGAACAGGCTGATCCCGATCGCGATGAGCGCGACCAGCGCCACGGCCAGCGCGAGGACCAGGGGCGAGCTGGCGATCTTCTCCTCGCCGGGCCTCTGGTCCTTGGCGAGCAGGACGTTGATGAACTTCTTGATCGGGCCGGGCGGCCTGGGCGGCAGGACCGGGGCGGTGGGCTTGCCCGTCGGCCCGCCGAGGGTGGCGGCCGAGGTCCCCTTGGCGGATGCCGCCGAGGGACGCCCCGCCGCCGCCTTCGCGGCCTTGGACTGGGCCTGCTCCCGGGTCTTGTCCGGGTCGGCCGGGCCGTCGTCGGCGTTGGCGAGGAAGATCCGGTACTGGCCGACCCGGATCTCGTCGCCGTCGCCGAAGCTGGCGGCCACGACCTTCTTGCCGTTGAGCACCAGGGCGTTGGCCTCGGGGAACGCCTCGGCCTTGAATTTCCCGCCCTTCCACCGCAGGCGGCCGTGGAACGGCAGGGCCTGCGGGTCGTCCACCACGACGTCGCACTTCGGGTCCGAGCCGAACAGGGCCGTGTGGTCCCGAGAGATCGTCACGTACTCGACTCGGCCTTGGCCGTCATGAACTTCTAGGGTCGCCATGCTCGGGAGGACGCTCTCGGGTGACGGGTCGTGGTGTGGGCTCTCTCGGTCGCGGACTTCGGGCGGAATGCGACGGGCTGCCGGCCGCTCCGAGAACGGCCGGCGGGGGACGGCCTACCTCGACAGCATCTCCTGGCCGACGACGCTGAACGTGTAGCCGGAGCCGCTGGGGACGACGCGGAACTGGGTCCGGCGGATCTCGGCCGGCACCTTGCCCTTGTACTTGTATTCGAGCTGCGCGAGCTGCTCCTCGACGGCCGCCGGGTAGATCGTGAGGATCAGGTTGCCGACGTTCAGCCCGGCCTGCTTCAAAAGGGCGATGTCATTGGCCTTTCTCGCCCCGCCGGACCAGGTGAAGTACAGCCGCTTCTCCGCGTTGAACTTGCTGACCAGGACGACTCGCTTGATCGGGTCGCCGGTGAAGTTGGTCACGAGCGTCAGGGCGTTGCCGCCGGCCGGGACGGCGAGCTCGACGTTCAGGGCATCAAGCTGGCGGGCGTACTCGCCGGCCGCCTGGCCGGGCGGGTAGGTGATGACCCATCGGAGCTCGCGAGAGACGCCCGTCCCGCCACTCCCACTGCCTCGGCCGAGCATGGTGTTGCCGGTGGACGAGGAGGGAACGCCGCTGGACACCGCCGAGTTGCTGCGGACCGGCGAGGAGCTCGTCTCTGCGCCTTCGCCCAGGTCGGCGTCGGCCGATTCGGCCATGGCGTCGATCGCCGCGGAGCTGGTGGCCTGGACGCTCGGCTCCTCGAAGTCGCTGGAATCCTCGAACGGCGTGGCGCTGGAGGCCGGGCCGGTTTGCGGGGCGCCGTTGCTGAGGTCGAGCTGGCCGGCGGCATCGTCTCCGCCTCCGCCTCCCAGGTCCTCGCCGTTGCCGTAGACCTCGACCAGCTCCACCTTGGCCGGCACCGGGGCGGCGTAGCCCTGATTCATGAAGTTGATCAGCCAGAGCCAGCCGACGATGAACGAGGCCCCGAGGACCAGCGACATCAGCATCGAAGTGATGCGATCGTAGGCCGATTCGCCGTGGATCAGCGGTTCCAGGCTGTTGACGGATTCGGCCGAGGGGCCGGCGGGCGTCTTGGGGGTCGCGTCGTCGGTGTCGTGGTTGAGGTCCATGTCACGGTCCTCCGGGGACGAACGGTCCGAACGTGTCTCGGTCTCGGTCTCGGTCTCGATATCAGTTCTGGCCGGGGGTGGCCGCGGGGGCGGCGGGGGCCGCCGGGGTGCCGGGCTTTTCCAGGACGAGGTCGGGGGCGTCGAGGTCCGGCGGCTTGACCGTCTCGAACCACTGCTGCCACCGCTTGGCGGCGGCCAGGCGCTCGGCGGCGTTCGCCCCGGGGGCCGGTCCGAATCCTTCGAGCTTCCGGCTGAGCACTTCCAGGCCGACTCTAGCGGCGGTCACCACGCCGTCGTCCGAGTCCAGCAGCGCCTTGATGAGGACCGGCGCGGCGTCCAGGTCGGCCATCCGGCCCAGGCCCCACGCGGCGACGACTCGCTGGTCGCCGTTGGGCTCGGAGAGCATCTTGCGGAAGCGGTCCTTGTACGGCCGGAGGATCTTCGGGCCTTCCTTCTGGAACTTCTCTTCCAGGCCGGCGATGGCCGAGTCGGAGTTCTTGACGTCATTCAGGGCGGCGAGCATCCCGTCGATCGCGCCTCCCATCGGCTTGACCGAGACGCGGCCCCCGGGGCCGATCTGCACGTTCTCCAGGTTCGCGGGGAGCTTGCGGTTGCCGACCTGGGTGCCGGCGGCGAGCTTGCGGAGGTCGATCTTCTTGACCGAGATGGTCGTCGCCTTCACGCCGAAGAGGACGGCCCAGCAGGTGTTGGGCACCTGGTTATGCTGGGCGTTCCACGAGCCGTCGCCCCCCTGGTTGGAGAGGACGAACTGCATCCCCCGGCCGTACCAGTCCATCGCCCCCATCACCTTGTCATTGCGGGAGAGGGCGACCATGCGCTCCATCCCGTAGAGGGCGTAGTACGGCGACTGACCCATGATCGGGTCCTTGCTGATCTGGAACGACCGTTGGAGCCAGCCGATCCCGCGGTCGATCCCGCTATTGATCGAGGCGGCGGCGGTCTCGACCTTGTATCTCGAGACCAGGGGCTCGCCGTTGGTGTCCACCGGCGTCATCAGCGGGTTCATGAGGTCCTGGCCCTTGCGATGCTTGGCCAGGAGTCCTTGACAGAGGTAGAGGCTGCCGACGCCCGCGGCGCTCATGGAGATGGTCTCGGGCCACTGGGTCTCGTCCCGGTGGTAATTCCAGCTCCCGCCGGAGGTCTGGACGCTCAGGAACCAGCTCGCGGCGCGGTCCCACACGCGGGGAGGGATCAGGACGCCGGCGCCGTCGGCCTCCCAGAGCCCGAGCAGGGCGTACTGGCTCATCGAGGTGTCGCCGGCCGTCCGGTGCGAATAATCCCAGCCGCCGTTGCCGAGCTGGCTGTTGATCAGGTAGTTAGCGACGGCCTCGATCTGCGGCTTGTAGCCGATGTAATCGATGTTCGCCAGGGCGATCAGGGTGACGGCGGCCTCGTACTTGTTGGCGCCGTCCTTCATCTGAGGGGTGTACCGGTTGTCCTGGCCGAAGCACTCGCCGATCTTGGCGAGGCAGGCGACCAGGGCCGGGTCATTGACCGGGACTTCCGCCTTGTACAGGGTCAGGGCGGTGAAGGCGGCCTCGCCGGTCTCCATCTCGCCGATCTTCGACTTGAGATAGTTCAGGCCGTTCTGCACCGTCGGCGACGACGAGGGCAGGGCGCCGGGGATCACGATGTGGCCCTTTTCCTGATACGGGGGCCCCGCCATCGCTTGAGACCCGACGGCCAGGACGGCCGCCGTGGCGGCCAGGCTGAGGAAGCGTCTCATGGGTCGAAGACCTTCAAGAGGTGAGGGGGCGAACGCCCATCCGTCAAGAATTCTATCCGAGCGGTCTCCCCGACGCGAGAGCATGCAAGCGAGAAAGCGCGAATTCTCCGTCGAACGGGTTCACTTTCGGAGCGGACGGACCTCAAACTTGCGGAAGACGATCTCCGCGCCCTCGGACTGGAGGAGGATCTTGCCCTCGGTCACGCTGGCCTTGGTGCCGACGTTCACGACCAGGCCGTTGACGAGGTTAGTGATCGAATCGCCGTCGCAGACGACCTCCATCCGGTTCCACTGGCCGACGGGATTCTCCACGTCATTCTTGCCGCGAAACCCGAGGACGTCCATCCATTGCGGGTCCCGGCCCCACCAGTTGAACCGGCCAGAATCACGGGTCTGGGCCATCCCGCCTTTCTCGTAATAGGGCTGGCCGTCGGGCCCGGGGCGGACCTCGCAGGTCAGCTTCGGCCGGGTCCGGCCGCCGACCATCAGGAGGTCGCCGCAACCCCCCTCGATGATCTGGCACTCGATCGACTCGTACCAGCCGTTGCCGGCGGCGCCGTCGGCCCCGACTCCGTGGAGGAGGATGCCGGAATCGCGGGCGTTCTTCTCGCGAGGGGGCCAGGTCTTGCCGCCCCATCGCCACTCGACGACGAGGTGATAGTCCCGGAAGTTGCCGCAGGTGGAGAGCCCGCCGAATTCCTCGCCGGAGAGGACGATCTGGCCGTCCCGGACGGCGATGACCCCCCGGGGATCGGCGTAGCCGTGGTCCCGAGTGAAGCGGTAGAAGCCCGTGAGGTCCTTGCCGTTGAAGGCGAAGATCGGCTCGCCCGAGGCGATCTTCGGGACGTCGCGGGCGAACGCGGGGACCTCGGGCCCGTCGGGAGGACGGGCGGGCGTCAGGGCGATCAGGACGACGAGCCAGGGGGGGACGCGGGTCGGCATCGCGAGCGGCCTCGGGGCGGTCGGCTCCGCCCGGACGATCGGGTCAACGCCTCAAAATCTGGTAGTTCGCCCCTTGAGACTTGCAGAGTGCCTCGACCTTCGACAGGAGACCGTCCTCGGGACAGGCGATCGAGAGGACCATCCCCTGACCGCCCTCGATCCGGTCCGGAGGGGTGATCCCCAGTTGATTGTTGGGGATTCCCAAAGCCGTGAGGAACTGGATGGCCGAGTTCCCCTGGGCCGAGTTGGGGAAGAACGCGACCACTCGCGGCGAGGTGGGGGCGTCGGAGGGCTTGACCTTGCCGGGGCGGATCTGCGGGACTTCCATCGGGGAGGCTCTCCGTCAAGTCGAGGACGCGGTCGGGTCCGCGCGTCTCCCCAGAGTGTGCCCGATCCGAGGCCGAGCCGCAATCCCGCAGGTTTCGCGAAATGCCTTCTGCCCGGCAGGGGGTGTCGCTCCCGAATCTGGAGTTTTTTCGGGTGCCCCCGGTTCTCGAACCGGGGGCACCCCAGAAATTCCAGATTCCAGAGCTATACCCCCCGGCAGGACGGATCGAACCGGGGGCCTCTCGGCCTCCCTGACGCCTCAGAGTCGGGGAGAAACCGGCACCAACGCGGCCTGGAGGACTTCCTTCGTCCCCTCGTCCTGGACGAACGCGACGACCGAGAACATTTTCAAATCGACCGTGGGCTCGGGAAGCTTGCCCCCGGCATTGGCGGGATCGGCCAGATACGCCTGGATCCCCTTGCGGATCTCGGCGCGAGTCAGGGAAACATCCACCGAGCCGCGTCCTTCGCTCAGGGGCGTCCCGGCTGCGCCCCCCGGCATGGCGCGGACCACGCGGCGGTGGAGCCGGAGCCGGTTGTTGCCGACGTACCGCACCTCCTCCTCGACCACGGCGAGACGGAGCCGGAGCTCGGAGCCGGAACCGGGCTCGGTGGCCCGGGCGGTGGCGACGATGTGGATGATGTCCGAGTCGAGGGTCGCCTTCAGGTCGATCGAGGCCCCGGCCTTGCTCTGGATCTCCGGCTCGACGGCCGCGCGGATCGCCTGGTAGCGGGTTTCCGAGAGGCCGAGAGGACCGCCGAGCCCGGGGACGATCCGGCCATCGACGAAGAGCGACGGGCAGCCCTCGAACTCGGGATAGAAGTCCTTGCGGGCGGCCGATTCGCGGCAGATCAAGGGGTCGGAGCCGAGCATCGGCGAGTGATATTGCAGGGCGATGACCTCGCCCGCCCCGTGGGACTTCAACAGGGCGTCGAACGCGGCCTCGGCGGCGACCGTCCCGCCTCCCTGGGTGCTCGTGAACAACTCGACGAGCGCCACACGGTCGGCGCCCGCGGCTTTCCGGCCGGAGGACGGCCTCGGCACGAACGGAGGCACGTTTTGCCGAGCGTAGTCGTCGAGTTCGGCGTCGAGTTGGTCGGCCTTCTCGCCCGCGGAATGGGCCAGATCGGTCTTGCCGGTCAGGCGAGCGGCCTCGGCCAGCCCTCGGGCCACGGTGGCACGGGTTTCGAGGGGGGCGTCGGCCGGCATGGCGGTTTCGGCGTCCTGGGCGATCTCCAGGGCCATCGCGGCGAACGCCCTCTGGCTGGAAAGCGCATGGACGACCCGGCCTCGGACTTCCGCCTCATACTCCGGGCCGAACGGCTTCGCGGTGCCGAGCCAGGCATCGGCCTTCGCACGAACCTCTTCCGGCTTCAGCCCCGCGCTCGTGGCATTCTTGAGGATCTCGCCGAACACCGAGTCGGCCGTCGGCTCGGCCCCGAGCTCGTCCTGGAGGGCCGACAGCTTCTCGACCCTCGTCCTCGGGGACGTCTGCTTCATGGCGGCCATGAAGCTGAGGATTCGCGAGCGATCGGTCGAGGCGCGGAGCTTCTTCTCGTCGGACCGTTCCATGACGGCCGGATAGAGGTTCCCCTGGAACCGGATCGATCCCCGGATCGCCCCGTCCTCGGCCATCCGGCCGCGGAAGGCGTCCTCCATCCCGTTCACGACCAGGGAGAGAGTCAGGACGTCGTCGGTGGCCGCCGCTCCGGCGACCCTGGGCGGGGTGGGGAAGAAGGGCGGGGCGTACTTAATTGAGGCGAAAAGGTTGGGCGGCTCGCCTTCGAGGTTGAGCAGGAGGAAATCGATCGACTGGAGGGGGGCCACGATGGTCAGCCTCCACGAGCCGGAGAACCCCGGCCCCTCCTCGGCCCGGGTCGGCCCGGCGATCGCGGCGAAGATCAAGCACGGCGCCCAGAGCATCCTCATGCGAACCTCCCTGTTCGATCGAAATCGGGCGAGGCCGTCGCGCCCAGGGGCCCGCCCTCTCGCGCGGACACCATAATGCGAAACCGGAATTCGGGCAAGGAGAGCCGCTCGGGCACCCCGGGGTCGTTGGCTTCGGAGTTCGGTCGGAGCCGATCCCGTTCCCGGCTCGTGCCGACTCCGAAAGCCCCGCCTCGGCCCTCGACCCAACCGGACGCCTCGCCCCTCGGCCTTCCCGCGATCACTTCGCCGGGGCGTCGGCCGAGGTGTGGTCGTGGACGATCTTCCACCCCTCGGGCTTCTTGCGGAGGATCACCGTGAACCGCCCTCCGGCCGTTTTTCCGCCGGAGAGGGCCAGCTCCCAGCGTCCCCGGGCGAATGCCGACTCGGGCCCCAGCGCCTCGATTTCCAGGTCGTTGAAAGCCAGGGTCCCCATCTCCTTGCCCTCGCCCTGATATCGCTTGCGGTAGCGGTCTCGCATCCCGTCCCAGCCGACCGTCTTCTCCCCCGACGATTGGAACACCAGTCCGGGCGATTTCCAGTAGCCCTCGCAGAAGCCGTCGAGGTCTTTCCGGTTCCAGTCGGCCACCTGGGCGTCGAGAAGCTTGCGGGCCGCCTCCTCGGGAGTCTCGGCAAGTGCCGGGAGGGCGGACATCAGCAGAATTCCGACCGCGATGCCGAAGCGGATCATGGCGAGGCCCTCGCAGAGGATGCCGGCGGGGTGAAGGGAACGGCCGGAGATGATACCATCGAAGCACCTCCGAGAGGCCGCCGCGATGCCCATGGCCCCGCTCCTCCTGCTGATCTCCCTGGCCGACGGAATCGGCCGGCTGGACCATCCGGCGATCGCCGAGGCGTCGGGGATCGTCGCGAGTCGGCGATTTCCCGGCATCTTCTGGGTCCATAACGACTCGGGCAACCCTCCCGCGCTGTTCGCCGTGCGACGGGACGGCTCGCTCGTCCGGGAATACTCCGTCGAGGTTCCGAACGTCGATTGGGAGGACATCGCCGCCGACGACTCGGGTCATCTGTTCGTCGGCGACATCGGCAACAACGGGGGCAAGCTGCCAATCCGCGCGATCTACCGATTCGACGAGCCCGACCCCTCGAAGGCGGCCGACGGCCCGTTGAAACCGTCGCTTTCCACGTTCTATCGCTTCCCCAGAACCGGCCGGTTCGATGCCGAGGGGCTGTTCCTCGACGCCGGATCGGCCGTCGTCGTGGCCAAGACCTTCGACCAGAGGGACGCCGAGCTTTTCGCCGTCCCGATCGACCCGGCCGCCCCCCTGCTCCGCCCGGCCGAGCCGGAGCTCGTCGGCACACTGCCCGGATTCCGCGATCCGGCGACCGGGGCGGACCTCTCGCAAGACGGCTCCCGCCTGGCCGTCTGCTCGACTCGCGAGGTCCGGGTTTATCGACGAGACCCGGGCGGGCAATGGCTCCTGGAAGGCCGAGCCGACCTCCCCGGAGGGCAAATCGAGGCGGTTTGCTGGGAGGGATCGAACCTGATCCTGGCGGGCGAGGATCGGCGGGTCCATCTCGTCCCCGAATCCTCCTGGAAACCCGCGAAGGACGGCCGACCGTGACGGCCGAGGACGTGGTGATCGTCGGCGGGGGGGTGATCGGGCTTTCGATCGCCTATGTGCTTGCGAAACAGGGCGTGAGGCCGACCGTCCTGGACCGGGGACCTCTGGGCAAGGAAGCCTCGTGGGCCGGGGCGGGGATCATCTCGCCGGGATCGGAACGGCCGATCCGCCACCCGGCGGCGGCCTTGCGGACCCTCTCGGCCCGGCTCCATCTGGAGTGGCACGAGGCGTTGAAGGAAGAGACCGGCATCGATAACGGGTATCGGAAGTGCGGAGGTGTGGACGTTGCGCTCGACGCCTCCGAAGCCGCGCTCCTGCGCACCTCGGCGGCCCGATGGAAGCATGAGGGGATCGCGTTCGAAGTGCTCGCCCCGGCCGATATCCGTCAGGTGGAACCGGCCCTCGGGCCCCGGGTCGTTTCGGCCTGTTTCTTGCCGGACCGGGCCCAGATCCGCAACCCGAGGCACGTCCGGGCGCTGGCCGAGGCGGTCCGATCTCGCGGAGGGACGCTCCGGCCGGGGCTGGCGGCCTCGGGATTCGTCGTCCGAGGGGGACGGGTCGAGGCGGTCGTCACTCGCGAAGGGGAAATCCCCTGTGGGTCGGTGGTCGTCGCGGCCGGGGCGTGGTCGGAGACGCTCCTGATGGGGCTGGGCCTGGACGTGCCCACGCCCCCGGTCCGAGGCCAGATCGTCCTGCTTCGACCGGATCGGCCGATGCTCAGGAGGATCGTCGAGCACGGCAAGAAGTATCTCGTCCCTCGCGAGGACGGCCGGATCCTGATCGGCTCGACCGAGGAACGCGCCGGTTTCGTCGCCGAGACCACGGAGGAGGGAGTCCAATCGTTGATTGCCGAGGCGATCGCTCTGTGTCCAGGGCTGGAAGGCGTCGAAATCGAGCGGGCGTGGGCCGGCCTACGACCCGGCAGCCGGGACACGCGACCCTATCTCGGCAAGGTGCCGGACCTGGACAACCTGGTGGTCGCCACCGGCCACCAGAGATCGGGCTTGCAACTCTCGCCGGCCTCGGCGGAGGTCGTCGCCGATTTGCTGCTGGGGCGAATGCCGCGGATCGACCTGACGGGATACGAGGTCGTCCGCGACACCTCGCCGGACGACGGGGACGCCTTCCGCTCGTGACCATCGGCCGGAGATCCTCGACGGAACCTCGCCCCGGAATCGGGTGTCCATCCGGCGAGTGGCCCCTGACGCGAAGGCGCCGGTTCTGGTGTAATACTGGACTGCCGGAGATTCGACGCCAGAGGCCCGCCCGACTCGTCCTGGGAGGCTCCGACGCGATGACCGCTTCCGTCCTGGATCGGCCCGCACTGGTCCTGAACCGCAACTGGCAGCCGGTCAACGTGGCCACCGTGGCCCGGGCCTTGACGATGCTCTGGAACGAGTCGGCCCACGTCGTCGATCCGGACGACTACCGGCTCTACACCTGGGAAGACTGGTCCCGGATGCGCCCGAAGGACGGCGAGCCGTTCCTCCAGGCGCCGTCGTGGCGGCTGCGAGTCCCCGAGATCCTGACCCTCACGCGGTTCGATCGTCCTCGGGCCGAGTCCGTCACCTTCAGCCGCCGGAATCTCTTTCGGCGCGATCATCAGATGTGTCAGTACTGCGGGGCGAGGCCCGGGACGGCGGAATTGACCATCGACCACATCATCCCGAGGGCCCAGGGCGGCGCCACGACGTGGGAGAATTGCGCCCTGGCTTGCGTCCCGTGCAACGCGAGGAAGGCCAATCAGACGCCCGAGCAGGCCGGCATGACCCTCAAGAAAAGACCCGTCCGACCGGCATGGAAGCCGCATTATGCCTCGGCGGGGATTCGCCTGGAGAGCTGGTCGCGAGTCCTCAGCGAGGCATACTGGAACGTCACCCTGGAGGATTGAACGGATGTCCGAACCCCTCCGAACCCCCGAAGCCGGCCTGGAGACCGACGACCGTTTTCCGTCGGGCCCCTGGGTCGGCTTCTTCCTCCAGCCCGTGGCCCCCGGTCGGCATAAAACCGAACTGATCCTCACGTTCCGGCAAGGCGTGATGACGGGCGAGGGCCGGGACCGCATCGGGGAATTCCTCGTCCGGGGGCGATATCAGGTCGAGGACGGCCGATGCTGGTGGACGAAGTCGTACATCGGCCAGCACTCGCTGCATTATCAAGGGTACAATGAAGGCAAGGGGATCTGGGGCGTCTGGGAGATGGGCCCGAACTGGTCGGGAGGTTTCCACATCTGGCCCGAAGCCATGGGCGACCCCATGACGCCGAAGCTTGCCGCTCAGGCCGAGGTACCGGTCGAACCGGAACGCGAACCCGCGCCGGCCCCCGAGGTCCTGGAAGAGGTCGGCGTGGGCGCCGGGGCCTCGTGAGCGAATCAGGAATCCAGAGGCGTTCCTGGCAGGGCCAACTCTGACCTCCAGACAGACATCTTCATGAAATATCTGATCACCGGAGGCGCCGGATTCATCGGCGGCCACCTGACCGAGCGGCTCCTGGCCGATGGCCATTCGGTCCTGGTCCTCGACGACCTGAGCACCGGCCGATTCGAGAATGTGGCCCATCTGGAAGGGCATCCCGGGTTCGAGCTCCGGGTCGCCTCGGTGACCGAACCGGAGATCGTGGAGCGATGCGTCGTCGAGTGCCGCGCGGTGTTCCACCTGGCCAGCGCGGTCGGGGTCCGCCTGGTCGTCGATGAGCCGGTCAAGACGATCGAGACCATCGTCAACGGCACTGACGTCGTCCTCCGCGCCTGCGCCCGCTATCGCCGGCCGATCCTGATTACCTCGACGAGCGAGGTCTACGGCAAGGGGGTCAAGATCCCCTTTGCCGAGGGGGACGATTGCGTGATCGGCCCGTCCACGACTCGCCGCTGGGGTTACGCCTGCGCGAAGCTGCTCGATGAGTTCCTCGCAATGGGCCACTGGACTGAAACCCGGCTCCCGGTGATCGTCGCGAGGCTCTTCAACACGGTCGGCCCCCGGCAGACCGGCCGTTACGGGATGGTGATCCCCCGGTTCGTGGCCCAGGGCCTCAAGGGCGAGCCGATCACGGTCTTCGGCGACGGTTCCCAGACCCGCTGCTTCGCCCACGTGGCCGACGTTTCCGCCGCCCTGGTCTCGCTGATGGCCGAACCCCGGGCGTTCGGAGGCGTGTTCAACATCGGGAACAATGAAGAAGTCACCATTGGAGAGCTCGCCGAACGGGTCCGGGCCCTGACCGGCGGCAAGAGCCCGATCCGCCGAGTGCCATTCAGCGAGGCGTATACCGAGGGGTTCGAGGACATGCAGAGGCGAGTCCCCGATCTGAGGAAGATCGGCGCCTTGATCGGCTATCGGCCCACGAGGAACCTGGATCAGATCCTGGAAGACGTCCGGCGAGAGCAGGAGTCCGCCTCGCCGTGATCGCGAAGGGCCGTGACCGGCCTCCGCGATGGAGGGTCAGCTCGCCGATGGTCCCGATTCTCTTCGAAGACAACCACTGCCTCGCCCTGGACAAGCCTGCGGGCTTGCTCACTCAGGGAGACATCACGGGCGAGCCGTCGCTCGTGGACCTGGCCCGCGAGGATCTGCGGGTCCGTTATGCGAAGCCCGGAAACGTGTTCGTGGGGCTGGTCCACCGGCTCGATCGTCCGGTTTCAGGCGTGGTCCTGCTGGCGAAGACGAGCAAGGGCGCGTCTCGGCTCTCGGCCCAGTTCCGCGAGGGCACGGTCGAGAAAATCTATCTGGCGCTGGTGGAAGGCCGCCCGATCGATCCGGAGGGGGAGTGGATCGATGTCCTGAGGAAGGACGAGCGGAGGAACGTCGTCTCGGTGGTCGAGGACGACGAAGGGAAGAGGGCGGGCGTCTGCTATCGGGTCGTGGAAGTGAGTCGAGGCACGAGCCTGATCGAGCTCCGCCCAGGCTCAGGGCGGGGCCATCAGCTTCGAGTCCAGCTAGCGTCGAGGGGGTTTCCGATCGTCGGCGATCGGAAGTACGGGGCCCGCTCGGTCGTGACGGCCCGGGACGGCGGCCATCGGATCGCTCTTCATGCGCGATCGCTCACGTTCATCCACCCGTCTCGGAAGGAAGCGATGACGGTGATTTCGCCGGAGCCGGCAGACTGGCCAGGGCCCGGCCTCCGAAGCTGATGGCCGAACGGCCGAGGTACGCGAGAGGAACGCCCAGGCCGGCAAGGACCAGCGTCGCGTATGGCTTCCACGCCGACGTATCGCGAGGAGGCGGGCCGACCGGGGGATTGGATCCAGGCGGCGCCGCTTCGGCCACCTTCTCGGCCGCGACGGGCACGATGGGCTCCGGCCTCGGGCGCCTCGGCCGACGGGGTCGGAACCGGCTTGGCCGCGGGGGCGTTCGTGGCGGCGAGCGAGCCCAGATACGAGGTCGCCGCTTTCCAAGACGGCGAATCACCGGCGTTCAGGTCCTCCACCTGACGTTCTGCGGTCGTCCTCTCGGCTTTCTCGATCGTCACTTCGTGAACCAGCCACATCGCGGCGGGCCGTGAACCATCGCCGTCGAAGATGTAGATCGGCCGGGCCGATTCCTGGTTCAGCTCCGCGCCGAACCGCTTGACTCGGGCGGGGTCGATCTTCGAGGTCGAGCAACCGAGGGCGACGTAGCGAAGGCCGTGGTGGTCGATCTCCGCCAGCTCGGATTGCTGGACCTCCGAGGGGCGCGGAGGTCCAGGACGGTCTTGTAGCCCGACTGGACGAGCCAGGCCCAACCCCGGTCGGTGGGGAGGCTGCCGGCGGCGACCCCGGGCTCGATCACGACGAAGCGGCGGATGCCCGGGGCGAGACTGGCGATGGCCTCGGCCGGCTTCGGGGGAAGCTCGGCCGAGGCGCCCGTCTTGGAGGTCTCATTGTCCTTCTCCGGCGCCGGGGCCGGCGACGGAGCGGAGACCCCACCGGCCTCGGGGGAGGCCGGCGAGGTGGCCGGGCTGGGCGACGGGGCCGAGGCCGGCGGATCGCCGGCCGTCGACGACGCGGGAGGCGAGCCTTCGGGCGTCGCCTCGGCCGGGACCGTCAGCTTGAGCACGTCGGCCATCGCGTCGTCGGCGGAGGGGGCCACCCCCGATCCGCCCCGACCCGAAGGCCGCGAGGCGACCTCGCGGCGGGATTCGCCGCGAGGACCGCTGATCTCGGCCTGATAGAACGCCTTGCTCGTCGCCGAGCGTGCCCCGAGGCCGCGGCCCGAGCCGCCATTGGCCGATCCGCCGGGAGTCGTGCCGGTGGCACCTCCCGAGGGGAGCGCGTCAATTTGCGGATCGGCGTCGGCCGGAGGGGCGGGGATGACCTGTCCCGGAGCGATCGGGCCCAGGGGAGCCCCTTCCATCGCGGGGACCCCGAGTCCGGCGTCGCAACCGTCGGCGGCGACGATCGCCCGATCTCGATGGAACAATTTGCGGCCGAAGCCGCACTTGGCCAGGCCACAGCCGCCCGGCTTGCCGCAGCCTCCTCCGCAGGCGCCCAGGCCGAGGCCATTGCCCCCGCCAAGGCCGAGCGAGGCGCAGCCGTCGAAGGCCAGGGCCGCCAGGGAAAGCACCGCCAGCGCCCATCGCGGGGCGGCTCGGCGGGGGGCGGCCCTCCCCGGGCCTCTCGCCCGGATCGGTCGCGGAGTCTTCATGATCCAGTCCTCCTCGCTCGCGACAACCTCACGAGCCACGCGGATCGCGTGGACGGGGCCTGCCTCATCGATCCGGACCCGGCGGACCGGGTGCGATCGAGTCAACCGGCCCCGATCCCTCACCGGTGCCCCGGTCTCGGGGGATCGCTCGAATCCGCCGCCCCCGGCGCGGCGAGCTCCAGCCCAGACCGAAACGGTCTGGCCCGGCGGATCGCCGTCGAGGGGCATGGGGAGGCTCGTGGGTGTCTGGTTCAAGGTTGCCTTCACTTCCCCTGACCCTCCGGCCTCGTCTCGTCCGGTCTGGTCCCGCCGATCACCGAAGGGCTTCGGCGGGGGCGGTCCGGGCGGATGGGCGCGGCTCGGGAGGTCGCGTCAGGAGTCCCGTCGGTGAAACTTAGCCGACGATCGGCCGGTTGCAAAAAAACCGAAAGCCTTTCTAGAATGTTTTTTCGGTCCAGACGGACAAGTCCGCCCGCGCATCCGACACGCCTTGCCCTGAAGGTACAGACGGACCCATGAGCGAGCTTTCCGCCACCCCTCCGATGCGGAACCGGAGGGGCTGGACCGCCTGGGGAATCGGTTTCGCGGTGGTCGTCCTGGCCGCAGCCGTCTTTGGTTTCCGGCTCGACGACGAGCCCCATTTCATGGACGAATCGGCGTATCTCTCCCAATCGTACTTCTTTGACATGTTCGCCTCGGGCCTCTCGAACGATCCCAGGTGGCTCGAGTACCCCGCCTACGACCTGCCGCCCCTGCCCAAGTATCTCGTGGGCGGGTCGCTACGGCTGCACGACATGCCTCGCCCGGGTCGGGCATCCATGATCGCCTGGTACCGGAACCCGAAAACCCGGGTCGGTTCGGCCGATCTGCTCCGGGCGGGCCGATGGCCCAGCGTCGTCCTGGGGGCGATTGGTTGCGGGGCGATTTTTGCGTTGGGGACGATGAGCGGCGGGACGAGGGTCGGCCTTCTCGCGGCCGTCCTCCTGATCGCGAATCCCCTCTACCGACTTCACGCCCGCCGGGCGATGTCGGACGTCCCGGCCGAGTGCCTGATCCTGGCCTCCCTGGCGGTCGGCATGGCCCTCTGGCGAGGCCTTTTGTCGGGCAAGGGCCGGATCTGGCCGATCCTGGCGGTCGCGAGCGGAGCGCTGGCAGGGTTAGCTGTTCTGGCGAAACTCAACGGCGGCCTCGGCCTCATGGTCCTCGCCTCATGGGCGGTCCTCGGGTTGGCGCGCCCCTTGCGAGAGAGATGGACGGCCGCCCTCCTGTTTTCAGCCCTCGCGATCTCGGGCGTTGTGGCGCTCCTGACGTTCCTCTGCCTCAATCCGTTCGTGACGGCTCGTCCCTCAGCCCCCCTAGCGGGAGCGCCGGCGCCCGTCTCGGCCGTTCAGACGATCGGAACGAGGCTGGCGGAGGTCGTCACCCATCGATCTTCGCTCTCGCGTCACGCTCAGGAACAGTTCCCCGAGGATGCCCTGCCGACGGCCTTCGACAAGATCAAGGCGGTGGCCGTCCAGGGGTTCGGCCGGTTCGGGCCGCTGGGACCGGGACATTCGGACTCGACTCGGCGGTTCGAGCTTTCTCAGGATTGGGGCGCGATCGTCTGGCTGCCGCTTTTCCTCCTCGGGATGATCGCCGCGGCCCATCAGGGGCTGCGACAGGTCCGGGAAGGCCGGCCACCCACGGCCTGGGCAAGCCTCGATCAATCGCTCGTCGCCCTGATCACGGTCACGGCGTTCATTCCCCTGGCCTGGGACCGCTATTTCCTCTCGATCCAGGCGGGCTGCTGCCTGATGGGGGCGACCGCGTTGTCGGCGGGATGGGACGTGGTCGCGAAGGGGATGGGAGGCCGGCGATGACGCGATTTCGCGGGCCGGCGGGCGTCTTCCTGATCCTCCTCGGGAGCAACGCCTTCTTCTGGCACTCCCGCGACTGGAACGTCTCCAGCCGCTTGATGCTGACGTATTCGATCGTCGATCGCGGCCAGGTCTCGATCAATGGCCTCGAAGACCACACCCGCGATCGCGCCCGGATCGGTCGAATTTACTATAGCGACAAGCCGCCAGGGTATTCCGTGTTGGCGGTCCCGGTCTACTGGCTCGCGAAAACGCTCCTGAGGCTTCCGGCCCACCCGCTCCACCGCCGCGGCCCGGAATTCACCCACTGGCCGAGCGATTACTGGATCACCCTGGGCACCTCCGGCTTGTTGACGAGCCTCACCGGCGCCCTGCTGGCCTCGATGGCCCGTCGTCTGGGGTGCGGGCCGAGGCGATCGGTGCTCGTGGGCCTCTCCTACGGCCTCTCGACCCCGGCCTGGGTTTACGGGACGCTCGCCTATGGTCATCCGGCAACGGCCTTCGGACTGCTCTGGGCGTTCGATCTCGTGAATCAAGCAAGCGGAACGCGTCGGCCGGCGATCACATGCGGGCTGGCGGGGTTCTCGGCGTCGTGGGCCTCGATCGTGGAGCTTTCGGTCGGTCCCGTCGCCGCATTGATCGGCGGATACCTCCTCGTCCTGGTGATCGGTCGCCGGCTGCCGTCGCGGACGATCCTCACGTTTGGGGCTGCGGCGGCGCTCCCGGCGCTCGTCCTGGTCGGGTACAACCTGCTGGCGTTCGGATCTCCGTTGGACATGGGCTATTTTCACGAGGACCTCGCCGATTTCCGAGGTGTCCATTCGCGGGCAAACCCCCTGGGCCTCCGGGGGATCGACTGGGGACGGGCCGCGGCCTTGCTGTGGGGCGAGCACCGAGGGTTGCTGTTCTACGCTCCCATCCTGGCGCTGGCCCCGTTCGGATGGATCGTCCTCTTCGCGAGAAGGTTCTGGGGCGTGGCGATCGTCTCGCTCCTGGCGGTCCTGGCGGTCCTGATGGTGAACCTGAGCTATCCCGAGTGGACCGGCGGCTTCTCGACCGGCCCTCGGCTGCTTCTCCCGGCGATCCCCTTCGCGATGCTGGCGGTGGCCGGCTCGCTGGCGGTGGGAGGCCGATTCCTCACGGGCGTCGCGGCAATCCTGGCGGTCGTCGGCTGGGTGATCATCCTGATGTTCCAGGGATACGGGGGCCGGGTGGCTCCGGCGCCCGACGATCCGAGGATCGAGACCCCCTTTCGATACCCGCTCCGAGGGGTCGTCTGGCCAACCTGGCGCGGCGATCCCCTGCCGGCGGATCGAGAGGGCGGCCGATTCGATCGAACCCTCGCGAGTCCGGCGGTCTCGCGCTGGAAGTTGCGGGGCGCCTGGCAGGGCCTGGAGTTCGCCCCCCTGGTCGTTTTCCAGGCGATCGGCGTGATCGCGTTGCTGGTGATGCGTCCCGGACTGGACGCCGGGCCTCCGGACGCTTATCCTGAGAGAGGGCCAGTTTCGGGCCCGACCCTGACCGGGTAGCTCAGTCGGTAGAGCAACGGACTTCAATCGAGAGATCGAATCGGAGCCCCGGGCGGGAAGAACGCGAACCGCCCGGTGAGCATGCCGCAGTTTGCTGGGACACCCTGAGAGCCCCCGACACCACAACGTCGCCGGCAACGGCAAGCGTGAAGGTCTGAAAAGGCGGGGGATTGGGCAATCAGCAGGCAAGGGGACGGCGGATCGCCGCCCTCGGCCTCAGAGACTCGACGCGGCACGCCTGCGATGGCGATGGGAGAGTCCAGACTGCAACGCCCGGAATCGTTCGACGAATCCGGGAGGTCGGCGAGAGCCGATGCGGTAGGTTAATCCGTTGGTCCTGGGTTCGAGTCCCAGCCCGGTCACTGTCTCAACGACAAGCCGAATCACGACTTGCGGATACTCGCCCCCCGCCGGGGCGATGCGGCCCGAACGGTAGAAACCGCGTTGTGAGGCCGCTACCCGATCCGCATGGTCGGCCCCGAGATCGGGGTTCCGTCGCGATGAACTTCACCATCCGGGCCGATCTCCGACGAGGAGAAGGGCGATCCCGGACTCGACCCGGGATTTGCCGCGCCGCCTGAATCGGATCAGGTTTGAGGCTTACGATCATTCCGGACGAGGGCCGGAATTCCCGGACTATTCCTTCGGCGCCTTCTTCTTGCGCCCCTTCGGCTCGCCCGTGCCGACGACCTGCGCGAGCATCGCCGCGAGCCGCTTCGCGGCGTCGCCCGTTCCCCGGGCGAGCTCTTCCATCTCGGCGAAGCTGAGCTGCGGGTCCGGGAAGGGGAGTCGGCCTTCGGCTTCCATGGCCGAGGTCTTCAGGACGTAGAGACGCGCCTCCAGGCGGACCTTCACGGAACATTTCTTCAGCAATTCCAGTTCGCGATAGAACGTTCTGAGTCCAATACCCAGGTCGGAGAGCAGGTCCTCTCGCGACTTCGGGCCTCGGCTGAGGATCACCACGAGGCGATGGAGCCTCGCCGCCCTCGCCAGGGTGATATGGACCGCCGGCCTCCTGCGGGCGCCTCCGCCGCTCCTCTTCATCGCCGTCGCTCCCTCGAACATCTCATGGGCGGCCGATCTCGGGGTCCTCTGGGGATTATCCACGATTGCATGGTTGCATGTCCAGGGAGGATCGTGCCGATTTTGGGGATTGTTTCAAGGATGAGGGGCGTGAGGCCCGATGGAAAGGGGTGACTCTCCTGGGCGGGATGAGCCGCCGCGCCGTCGGAACGGAGCGGAGGCGCTGCCCGGGGGGAAGGCCCTGGTCCGGAACGGTCGCCTCCGGGCGGTCGGGACGGCCCAGGGGCCTGGTCGGGTCGCATTGCCTCGCGGGACGCCCCGCGCCCTGGGAGCCTGGTCCATGTCGACGCGCCGCATCCACTCTCGGGCCCTGAGGCCCGCGCCCGAAGGCCTGGAGTCTCGTCGGCTGCTCTCCAAGACGATCACGGGGACGGACTACGACGGCGACACCTGGGCGTTGAAGCTGATCGGGCCGGGGGACCTCCGGGTCACGAAGGTGGCCGACTCCTCGGGCAACCCCCAGACCCTGGACTCCGCCTCGCCGATCGACACCATTACCGTCGCCGGGGCCGATCCGCTGGTCACCCGGATCGTCGGCCAGGTCAAGAAGGGCCCGAATGGCGATGGCAAGGTGTTCTTCGGTCACTTGACCGAGCTTGGTGGACGGTCCGAAGGGATCGCCGGCACCAACGGCATCTACGCCATCGACATGAAGGACTTCTGGCTCGGCCAGACCGACACGTCCACCACGGCCACCGAGCCCTCGATCTCGATCCCCGACGGCATCCAGACCCTTCGATTCGGCGGGGCGGACACCACGTTCACGCCCACCGGGGGGCTCCCTGAACACGAACGGCAAGGCCGACGCCTTCACGGTGAACCTCGGACTGCCCAAGACGATGGGCACGTCCATCGTCATCAACCAGTCGATCACGTCGGGACAGGCCGCCCAGTCCAGCGCCTCGTCCACCACGCCAACCCAGGACAGCGTGGTGTTCAACGTCGCCGGCCGCCTGAACACGTTCCAGGCCAACGCGATCCAGGGAGATACCGATTTCCCCTCCAGCGGGTTCCAGAACGGCGGGGGCACGCTGGTCGTCTCGCAGACGGACACCGCCACGGCGATCACCGGCCAGATCGGCTTCGTCCGGATCGGCGGCAACGCCACGAACTTCGCCACGCAGACCAACGACAAGATCAGCAACTTCTACATCGGCGGCGAGACGAACAACGTGGCCCTCCTCGCGCCCAACGGCTCGCGGGCCATCGAGTTCGGCAAGGGGATGGACACCGTCACCATCCTCACCCACTACATCGACAGCCTCCAGGCCAACCGCGGGGCGCTGAACTCGAACGTGACCGTCGATCGCAACGTCGGCCGGGTGACGATCGGCGGAGACGTCCAGAACACGCAATTCCTGGCCGGGTATCAGCAGGGGCTGGCGTCGATCTTCCAGACCCAGACGGCCCCCACCACCGCCCCCAACGCCCAGGACGGCGGGGCGATCGACAACGTCCTGATCGCCGGGAGTGTGACCAACTCGGTCTTCGCCGCGTCGGTCGACCCAGATCAGGGTACCTTCGGCACGGCGAACGACCTGGTCCTGCCCCACGGCCACATCGAGGCCAAGGTCGAAGGCACGATCGACAACTCGGCCGCGACCAACACGGCCACGAACGACGCCTTCTTCGGCAAGCTGGTCAAGATCAACAAGGGCGCGGTCCTCCCGCCGAACGTGCCGGAGCTGCCGTTCAAGGGCGCGGGCGGGCCGCCGACCGGGCCGAGGATCGTCCCGGGCCTGATGCCGACTTATGGCAACGGCGCGAACCTGTTCCCGAGCGGCCAGCCCAGTGGAACCATCACCGGAGGTCCGTCGCCGGTCCGGCCGGTGGCCACGTCCGCGACGGCGTCGCCGACCAAGGGGCGAGGGGCGACGGTCGCCATCGCCAGTGCGAAGCAACACACGAAGGCCACGCCGAAGGGGCCAGCCCACGCCAAGAAGAAGGCGTGAGGCCCAGGCGCCCGGCCCGGGACCCCGACGTCCCGGGCGGCGAGGTCGAACGGTCATCGCGATCCGTTGCCTGGCCTTCGCCGAACCCGGAACCTTGACGGGGCCGCCGATCTGCCCCCCGTTCATGGGCCGACCTTCTTGTAGAACGACGAATCGAACCAGAAGCCGGCCGCCTCGGGGAGATAGGAACCGTTGCCATCGGTCTTCAGCTCCACCAGGAACTTGTGCTTCTTCTCGTCCTCCCGCTTGGCGTAGGGGTTGTCCGGGCCGGTGGGTAGGGTCAGCGAGCCGGGGACGGAGGACACTCGCCAGGTCTTCCCCTGGCGATTGGTCCAGCGGAGGGTGAACCCGCCGTTGGCCTTCGCGGCCCCTTCCCGACTGAGACGCCCTTCGTGCCAGTCGTTCCCCATCGGTTCGTGGCGATAGAGGCCCTCCAGCGTCCCCAGTCCCAGGCGGATCGTCTCCGGGTCCGGCGCCGCGTGGCGGAGCTTCACGTAGAGAGGGGGCTGGGCGTTGGGGATCAGCACCCTGTGGAGCGCCTCCGCGTAGTAGTCGGGTTCGAGGACGCCCTGGAAGTCCTTCGGCCAGGTCGAGCGATCGAACCACTGATGGCTCTTCTTCTCCAGGCCGAACTGGGGATACAGGCCGAACAGGTGGTGGAAGAACTCGTGCTGGAGCCACTGCGGGAGGTACGCCTCGCGCTCGTGATCGGCGTACGGGCCATTGCCGAGGTGCGGCGGCTTGCGGGTCAGCCATCGGTCATCGACCACGAAGCACGCCGAATGCCCGTCGGGCCCCGAGCCCATCCCCCCCGTGACGAACTCGGCCCCGGCGAAATCCGGAGGCCCCTCGGGCACGGCCGAGGGGTACACGATCCACCAAAGATCGGTCCGGGCCTTCACGGCCTCGGGGACGGACTTCCAGACCTTCGCATTCGCGCCGCCGGCCAGGCCGGCATGGAGCCGGCCGTCCCGTTCGTTCACGGAGACCGGGACTGTCAGGTTCGGGAGCGAGAGGAACTCGGTGCGGAGGGCCATTCGGCCGTCGGTGATCGCCGCGAGGTATTCGCCGAACAGCCAGAGCGACTGGCGGAGGATCCGATGGTTGTCGGCGAGCAGGGCCGGTTCGAGGTTGAGCTTGGCGTGGGCGGCTCCCTTGGTGTTGAGCTCCGCCCGGGACCGCGGCTGATTCCCCTCGGCATGGCCGACCAGGACGACCGTCAGCGTCACGGGAGCGGGGACGCGAGGGTTCACGCCGCCATCGAAAGCCCGGTCCCGGAGGCGCCACTGCACGGCCTCGGTGAGCATCCGCAGCGCGTAGTAGCAAGGCGGCGTGCCCAGGAAGAGGCCCTTCGAGCGTCCGGCTCATACCCCGTTCGCTCCAGGGCGGCCCACTCTTGCGTCCCGACGGGATGCGCTTTCCAGAACGTCTCCAACCGGCCGGAGGCTCGGTCGTACTGGCCCTGATAGTAGTCGGACTGGGCTTCCTGGAAGACGGCCAGCGCATCGCGGACGGCCAGGGCCGGGGCCGTTTCGCCCTGGCCCGCAGGACGCCGACCGCTTACCGATTGCGGTTCCGCGACCGGAGCGGCACGCGCTTCCTCCGGCGGCGAGGCCGGGGGATCGGGCGACGGCTTGACGGGACGGGGGCCCGGGGACGTCGCGGCGACCTCCGGCTCGGGCGCCGATCGGGGCCAGAAGGCGAACAGGAGGGCGAGGCCCGCCACCCCCGCCATCGCCCCGAAGGCCAGAGCCGGCCGCAACCCTCCGCGCCCCGGCTTCCGTCCGGCGAGGTTCCTCTTCAACGGGGCCTCGGCATGGGCCGGCTCGACGTCATCGAGCCAGGTCTCAGCCCGCCCGTGATCCGCCCCGGATCGGTTGCCGTCCGGGTCCCTGTCGACATCCACGCGTGACCCGCTCCCCAGCTTCGGCTCGCCTAAGCCGGGCGTGGACGGCCCCCGACCGTCGTGGGCGTCCTTCAGCGAGTGTTCGGCGAAGACCTTCAGCTCGCGGCGTGCGGTCGCCGCCTCGGCCTGCGCCCGGCAGGCTTCGAGCCGGGTGACGACCTCGTCCATCGTCGCCGGGCGGTCGGCCGGTGCTTGGCCATCATGGCGAGGTAGACCGCATCCAGGGCCTCGGGCACTTCCGGCCGGATCGACCGCAGGGACGGCGGCGGCGTCTCCTGGTGGGCCATCAGCCGCTTGAGCACCGTGGTGCCCTCGAACGGGGGGCGGCCGGCGAGGAGGAAGAAGAGGGTGCAGCCGAGGCTGTAGATGTCGGCCCGACCGTCGACCGTCCGGGAGTCGTCGGCCTGCTCGGGTGGCATGTAATCGACGGTCCCCATGTACGCGCCCGAGCGCGTGAGGGGCCCTGTGGCGTCCTGGCCGAACGGGTTGGCCCCCTCGACGATCCGGGCCAGGCCGAGGTCGAGAACGCGGACGCCCCCCGCGCCGTCGAGCATCAGGTTGCTCGGCTTGATGTCGCGGTGGACGATCCCGGCCTCGTGGGCACCCGCCAGGCCCCTCGCCGCCTGGATCACCGCGTCCAGGGCCTGGCGGACCGGCCGGGGGCCGCGCTCGCGGACCAGGCGATCCAGGTCGCGGCCCTCGACGTAGGCCATCGTCATGAACTGGACGCCCCGGTCCTCGTCGGCGTCCAGCGCCGAGACGACGTTGGGGTGGTGCAGCCGCGAGGCCACCTCGACCTCCCGGCGGAACCGGGCCACGAGGTCCTTGTCGCGGTTGAACGACGGCGGCAGGATCTTCAGGGCGACGTCGCAATCATCCCCCCTCTTCCTCGCCTTGAAGACCACCCCCATCCCGCCGGCGCCGAGGCGGTCGCGGATCACGTAGCGGCCGATCACCAGCCCCTTGCCCTTGCCCTGGACCACGGCGCCCGCCTGATAGGCCGTCAGCTTCCCGGCGCGGACCAGGACATAGGCCAGCTCGGTGACGTCGCCGACCCCCAGGGCCAGCTCGTCGAACGTGGCGGCATCGACGAGGCCGGCGTCCAGGACCGCCTGGCGGAAGGCCTCGGGGGAGGTGGGCGCGACGGGCTCGCCCCCTCTCGGGGGCGGCGCGTCCCCGGCTGGCTCGGCGCGGGGGACCTCGGTCGGGGTCTCGTGGGGGTTGTAGCCCGGCAAGGTCGCTTCGTCCTGGATCGACCGCCCGCGCCCGTCGCTTCGATCATCCGCCATGGACCGCCCCCTCCTGGACCCACCTGGATCGTCCCGTCCGTCGGAAGGCCCAGCTTGATCGCCGCCGACGGCCTCTTCAAACCCTCCCCAACCCGCCTGGAGGAGGGCGCCCGGCGGGGCGTCGTCCGCGGGGGGCTGCCTGGAGATCCCGCGGCAGACCGATTACCGGGCCGCCCGGATCGCTTTTTCAGCGATGTCGCGGCGATACCAGCCGCCGGCGAACCGGATGGCCCGGGCCGCCTCGTACGCCCGGGCCTGGGCCTCGGCCAGGGAGCCGCCCAGGGCCGTCACGTTCAGGACCCGGCCGCCGTCGGTGACGATCCGGCCGTCCCGACCGCCCAGGGGGTCGGCCCGGAATGCGGTCCCGGCGTGGAACACCTTCACGTCGGCCATCCGGTCGGCCTCGTCCAGGTTGTTGATGACTCGGCCTCGCTCGTAATGCCCCGGGTAGCCCTCGGCCGCCATCACGACGGTCACCGCCGGCCTCGGGTCCCATTCGAGGTTGATCCGATCGAGCCTCTCGTCGGCCACGGCTTCCAAAGCCTCGAAGAGGTCCGACTTCAGCCTCATCAGGATGCACTGGGTTTCCGGGTCGCCGAAGCGGACGTTGAATTCCAGGACTTTCGGCCCCTGGTTCGTCAGCATCAGGCCCGCATACAGCACGCCTCGGAACGACTTGCGGGCCCTCTTCAGCGCGTGGACGACCGGGACGAGGATCTCTCGCTCGACCTGCTCCATCAGGTCGCCCGTCACGATCGGCGCGGGCGAATAGGCGCCCATTCCGCCGGTATTGGGCCCCTCGTCGTGGTCGAACGCGCGCTTGTGGTCCTGGCTGGATTCGAGGGGGATGATCGTCCGGCCGTCGGTCAGGGCGAGAATGCTCGCCTCCTGGCCGTCGAGCCGCTCTTCCAGGATCATCCGGTCTCCGGCCTTGCCGAACTCGCGACGGACCATCACGCGGTCGATGGCGTCGAGCGCCTGGCGGAGGTTGTCGCAGACGAACACGCCCTTGCCGCCGGCCAGGCCGTCGGCCTTCAGGACCATGCCCAAAGGGCGTCCCAAAACGTGGTCCTTCGCCTCGGCGGCGTTGTCGAAATACCGCTTCTGGCCCCGCTCCTCGATCTCCACTTCCACGCCCGGCGAGAGCATCTCGTGGGGATCGAGGATGCGGTCGATCGCCTCGATCGTCTCCGCCGCGGTCCGGCACATCATCGTGTGGCGAATCGTCGATCGGCCTCGCGAGCGGACGGCCAGCGAGACCTCGCGAGACATCACGTAATGCTCGGCGTCGGGCGCCGAGCGGAAGATCCGGTAATCCGCCGTGGGGATGCCGGCCTGGCGCATCAGGTCCTTGGCGAAGACCTTGGAGCCTTCGAGCTCGGCGGCGTCCTTCCTCGGGCCGAAGACCTTGAGGCCCTCGCGGGCGAAGGCGTCGGCGATCCCGTTGACCAGAGGCTCCTCGGGTCCAACCACGGTCAGGCCGATGTCCTGCCTCTTGGCGAACTGGATCAGGGCGCGGAAGTCTCCGGGCTCGATCGACACGTTCTGCGCATCGATGGCGGTCCCGGCGTTGCCCGGGGCGCAATAGACCGTCTTGACCCGTCGCGACTGCTTGAGCTTCCAGCAGAGGGCATGCTCGCGCCCCCCTCGTCCGATCACCAGAACGTTCAACGCCCGAGCCTCCGACGAATCGACCGGACACGACCCCCCGCATCCTCGCAGGAACCCATTTTACGACACCCGAGACGGCCGGCGACAGGCCAAACGGCCGAGGCCCGTCGATGTCCGGTCGCGAGCCGGGTAAGATGGATGGCCCGGGCCGCCGTCGTCGCGAACTTTCTCGGAGACGTCGGTGTCTGCCCGGCCGATCCTCGGTCCTCCCGTTCCGTCCAAGAGGTCAGAGCCGTGAAGAGCGTTGCCGTGGTCGGGGCCAGTGGGGCCGTCGGGAGCCTGATGGGCCGATTGCTGGAGGAACGCGGATTCCCCGTCCGTTCGATCAGGTTCCTGGCCTCTTCGCGGAGCCTCGGCCAGTCCGTCACGTTCCGGGGCGAGCGGCATCCGATCGAGCCCCTCGAATCCGAGAGCTTCCGAGGGATCGACCTGGTCCTGTCCAGCGTCCCGGCGGCGGTCTCCCGCGAATTCAGCCCGAAGGCGGCGAGGGCCGGCGCGGTCGTGGTGGACAACTCCAGCGCCTTTCGGATGGACCCGGAGGTCCCGCTCGTCGTCCCGGAGGTCAATCCGGGCGACATCGCGAAGCACCAGGGGATCATCGCCAACCCCAATTGCTCGACGATCCAGATGGTCGTGGCCCTCAAGCCCCTGCACGACGCCTTCCGGGTCCGCCGGGTGATCGTCAGCACCTATCAAGCGGTCTCCGGGGCCGGACAGACCGGGATGAGCGAGCTGAAGGCCCAGAGCAACGCCCTGGCCCGGGGCGAAACCCCACCGAAGCCCGCGAAGTTCGCCCACCCGATCGCCTTCAACCTCGTCCCTCAAATCGACGACTTCCTCCCCTCCGGCTACACCAAGGAGGAGATGAAGATGGTGAACGAGACGAGGAAGATCATGGGCGACGACTCGATCGACGTCTGCCCGACCTGCGTGCGCGTCCCCGTGGTCAACTCGCACAGCGAATCGATCCTGGTCGAGACCGATCGGCCGATCTCGCCCCAGTCGGCCCGCGAGGTCTGGTCGAAGGCGCCCGGGCTGATCGTGGTGGACGACCCCTCGACTCGAAGTTACCCGCTCCCCCTCGATGCCGACGGCCGGGACGAGGTGTTCGTCGGCCGGATTCGAGGCGATCTGAGCCGCTCCAACGCCCTGCTCTTCTGGTGCGTGAGCGACAACCTCCGCAAGGGAGCGGCCACCAACGCGGTGCAGATCGCCGAGACGTGGGCCGGACTCTAGCCGAGACGCCGGAGGGTCACCGCGCGAGCATGTCACTCCATGGTTATGAGGAACCTCAAGCTCGTCATCGCCTATGACGGCACCGACTTCTTCGGCTGGCAACGACAGCCGGGCTTGCGGACCGTCGAGCAGGTGCTCGAAGAGGCCATCGAGCGGCTGACCGGCACCATGCCCCTCCTCAATGCGAGTGGACGGACCGACGCGGGCGTCCATGCGCTCGGCCAGGTCGTCCATTTCCACTCGGCGACCCAGTTGCCCCTGGCGACGATCCTCCGAGCCCTGAACGCGCTGACCCCGGCCGATGTCCGCGTGAACTCGGTGGAGGAGATGCCCCAATCGTTCCATTGCACGCTCGACGCGAGGAGCAAGCGCTATCGTTATGTGATCGACAACGGCAAGGTTGCCGACCCGTTCCTGCTTCGCTACGCGTGGGCGATCCCTCATCGGCTGGACGACGAGGCGATGAACGCCTCGGCGCAGGCCCTTCGGGGCCGCCACGACTTCCGCAGCTTCGAGACGAACTGGCCCAACCGGACGAGCAGCGTCCGCACGATCTTCGACATCGGCGTGAGGCGATCGGGCGATCGCGTGGAGCTGGAAGTCGAGGCCGACGGATTTTTGTACAACATGGTCCGCGCGATCACGGGTACACTCGTCCTGATCGGCTCGGGCCGCCGGCCGGCAACTTTCGCCGCCGAGGCCCTGGCCGCCGAGGACCGCACCCGCGCCGGGCCGAATGCCCCTCCGCAGGGATTGTTCCTCGTCCGGGTCCGGTACGACCGCGACGATCCCCCGATCGGAGGCCCCTCGCGATGACGACTGCCCTGATGGTCCTGACAACCCTGGTCCTCGGGCCCGTCGACGGCCCCTCCGCGCCCAGGACGAAGGAGGTCGCGGCGAAGGACGGTTCCTTCCGCGCGACATGGCCGGGCGAGCCGACCGAGGACTCCCGGACCGAGCGCGTGGGGACAACCAGCGTCGCGGTCAGTTTCGTCCATCTCGAACGCGGCGACGAGCATTTCAGCGTGCAAAGCCGAGACCTGTCGGCGAACGAAATGAAGGCGATCGACGCCGAAAAGACGCTCGACTCCTCGCTTGAGGCGTTCGCCTCGGGCAACGGGTACAAGATCCTCGAACGCAGGAAGATCCAGGTGGATCAATCCCCGGCCCGCGAATTCCTCTTCGAAATCCCCGAGGGCAAGGGCCGGGGGCGGGCGAGGATGGTCCTCTCAGGCAAGAAGTTCTTCCAGGTCGTCGCGCTCGGCGGCAAGGCCGAGGAAGCCGGCCGGGCCCGGGCGTTCCTCGACTCATTCGCCCTCGGCGCGATCCCCGAAGCGTCCACGGCCTGGCGAGAATTCGCCTCCGTCCCCGGGCGGTTCCACGTCCTCTTGCCCGGGACGCCGACCCAGGTCGAGAAAACCATCGAGACCGACGACGGCCCGACACCCGTGAGGATCGTCCAGGCGGCCGACGGGCCGATGACCTACGTCGTCACCGCGACCGACGCCGCCGAGGTCGCCGTGAAGCGCCCGAAGGTCCTGATCGACGGCACCCGCGACGTGATCTTGCAGAGGTCGCGGGCCAAGATGGTCCGGGAGAAGTCCGTCCCTCTCGGACGAGTCGCCGGCCGAGAGGTCCGCGCCGAGTTCCCCGTCGAGGACGATCCCAAGGGAGGCATCCTGACCTGCCGGATCTACCTCTCCGGCCGACGGGTGTATCAGGTCATGGCGATCGGGCCGAAGGACAAGCAGGACGCGGCCACCCTCGACAAGTTCTTCACCTCGTTCCGGCCGAGATGACCCGATTCGCACCTTTTCCTTCGAGCATCGATGAGGATCGTTCACGTCATCACTCGGTTGATCCTGGGAGGTGCTCAGGAGAACACGCTCCTCACCGTCGAAGGGCTCCATCATCGCCACGGCGACGACGTGACCCTGATCGCGGGACCGGCCGAAGGCCCCGAGGGAGACCTTTTCGACCGGGCCCGCCGCCAGGGGCTGAGGGTCGAGGTCATGCCCGAGCTCGTCCGGGCCATCCGCCCCGGGACCGACGTTCGCGCCTACCGCGAGTTGCGGCGGTCCATCCGCAGACTGAAGCCCGAGGTCGTCCACACGCACAGCTCGAAAGCGGGGATCGTCGGCCGGGTCGCCGCGTGGGATGAGCGCGTCCCGGCCGTCGTCCACACGATCCACGGTTTGCCGTTCGGGCCTTCGGAAACGCCTCTGAAGAACCGTGTCTACATCGCCCTGGAACGCATGGCCGCGCGGCGTTGCCATGCGATCGTGAGCGTGTGCGACGCCATGACCGCGCAGGCGCTGGCGGCGAAGGTCGGCAAGCCCGAGCAATATCTCACCGTTTATAGCGGGATGGACGTCGATGCGTTCCTGAGTCCGGCGGAATCGCGCGAAGACGTCCGCCGCGAGCTCGGGCTTGAGCCTTCCGACGTCGCCTTCGCGACCGTCGCCCGGTTGTTCGAGCGAAAAGGCCACGACGACATCCTGGCGGCGGCCCCGGCCGTCCTCTCGATCAATCCGAATGTCCGATTCGTGTTCATCGGAGACGGAATCTTGCGGGATCGATTGAAGGCCGAAGCCGAGCGTTCGGGGATCGGGCACGCGATCCGGTTCACGGGCCTCGTCCCGCCCGACCGCATCCCGGGACTGTTGAACGCGGTCGATGCGGTCGTTCACCCCAGCCTCCGCGAAGGGCTGGCGAGGGTCTTGCCGCAAGCCTTACTCGTCGGGCGTCCCGTGATCAGCTACGACGTGGACGGGGCCCGCGAGGTCGTCCTCCCCGAGACCGGAATCCTGCTCAAGACGAAGGACTTCGACGGCCTGAAGGCCGGAATCCTCAAGCTCGCCGCCGATCCCGCGCTCCGACGATCGATGGGCGAGGAGGGCCGGCGACGCTTCGCCCACCAGTTCCGCCAGGAGACGATGACCGATCAACTTCGATTGCTCTATGAGCGGCTTTTGAGCGCGGGGAGCGCTTGAGACCGGTCTGGCCTCGGTCAACCCTCCGCCGCCGGACCGCCCCTCTCGTCAAACAGGCGGCTGACGCTCTCCCGCTTGTGGATCGAGAGGATGGCTCGGGCGAACAGAGGGGCGACGCTCACGACCGTGCAGTTTTGCGGGAGAGGCTCGGCCCGGTAGCCGATCGTGTCCGTGAGGACCAGCTCCTTGATCGGGCTCTTCGCGATCTTCGAGGCCGATCCCTTCGAGAAGACGCCGTGGGAGACGCAGGCATAAATGTCCCGCGCGCCTCGCGACTTGCAGGCGTTGGCCATCTCGATCAGGGTGCCGCCGGAGATGGTGAAGTCGTCCACGATCAGGACGTTCTTGCCCTGGACCTCGCCGATCACCGAATAGATCTCGGCGCGTTCCTTGTGGTCCATCCTCATCTTGTTGCCGATCACGACCGGGGCGTTCATCATCTCGGCAAATCGGTACGCCTGCTTGCCGAACCCGACGTCGGGGCTGGCGACGACGAGGTCGGGGATCTCCTTCTGGCGGAAATAGTCGCTGAGGATCGGCATCGCGTAGAGGTGATCGACGGGGACCTTGAAGAACCCCTGGATCTGGGGCGCGTGGAGGTCCATCGTCAGCACGCGGTCGGCCCCGGCAGCCTCGATGGCGTCGGCCACGACCCGGGCGCGGATCGACACGCGGGGCTCGTCCTTCTTGTCCCCCTTGGCGTAGGAGAAGAACGGGATCACCGCGGTGACCTGGCTGGCGCTGGCGCGCTTGAAGGCGTCGATCCAGAACAGGAGCTCGACGAGGTTGTCGTTCACCGGGTATTCGGTCCCCTGGATGATGTAGACGTCCCGGCCTCGGACGTTCTCCAGGATTCGGACGAAAATGTTCCCCTCGCTGAAGATGTGGGTCTCCGACTTCGCCAGGCTCGTGCCGATGTGGCCGCAGACCGCCTTGCCCAGCGTGCTGCTGGCCCGGCCGGCGAAGATCTTGAGCTCGCCGTAAGGGTCGGCTTGCTTCGAGGTGCAGACCAGCGAGTTGTCCATCGGTCTCGACCTCGCGACGCCCGGGAGGGATGGGGGTTCAGCCAATCTTAACAGTGGGCCCGGGTCGGGTACAGGCCGACGGTCCCCCTCGGGGCCTTCCGCCGCGGGCCGCATAGTCCGTGGTCGGCGGAGGCCCTCGACACCAAGGATTTGACTTTCCCACGAGAATATCGAGAATCATACAACTTTGACGGCCTGGGTCGACACGCCGATCGGACGCGAGGGCCGGGGCCGCAAGGATCCAACCTCATGAACTGGACCGAATTCACTCAGGTCCGCGACGACGCCCTGGCGGCCGACTCCTATTGGTCCCCGCTCTACGCCATCTTCGGGGAGCAGGGCGAGAACAACACCCGATTCCTCCTGGAGCGCGACAAGGCCCTGGAGGACCACAACCTGTTCCCCCTGACCGAGCTGGACTACGAAAGCTTATTCGGGGATTTCGCGATGGGCCGTGTCTCGGGCGACGGGATCTTCGTCTGCCTGATTCACAAGGGGCGCCACATGATCCGGACGGGAACGATGAACGCCTCGGGCCACCCCGCCCTGGCCGGAACGGCGCCGGTTTTCTGCGCGGGGGAGATCACCTCGACCGACTTCAAGTTCCAGAGCGGACACTACCGGCCCACGAAGCGTCACGTCTTCCTCTTCATGTGCAGATTCATCGACAATTCCTGCCAGAACCTCCTCGGGAACGCACGAGACGCGATGGTCCAGCAGATTGCCGCCATGCCCCTCACGGTCTGGCGAGATGAGAACAGCTCCTATTCGACCCGCTTCGGGGACGTGGGATTTCACGGTAACGCCGACCTGCATCCGCCGAGCACGCCGACGGTCAAGAGGATCGAGGCCGACCGCTCCGCCCGCGTCCCTCTTCCGGTCTTCGAGAGTCCCGAGCCGATCGTGCCGACTCGCTCGCGGTCCAATGCCGTGAGTTCCGAGGGCGGCCTCGGCGTGCCGACGGTTGCGAAGGCCGCGCCGGCCAGCCCGCAGGTCTTCCAGGACTTCTCGAAGGTCGCGAAATGCCAGCGATGCTCCCAGAAGTTCGGTGTCTTCCGCAGTAAGTACACATGTGGGAAGTGCGGTCGGGCGATCTGCAAGGCGTGCCGATTGCCGAAGAAAGCCGTCCGAGACCCGGCCGTCGCCTCCGCGTCCGTGGCCCAGCCGGGGAAGGCCGGCGCGGTCCGGATCTGCCTGGACTGTGGGCCCAAGGTCTGCTGAGTCCGAGGACCCGGAGGGGGGATCGACGATCCATCGGGTCCTCGTCCCTCGGGAACCTGTCCGGCTTCCCCGACGGCCCGGTTTGGATTATCCTCAGTGGGCACAGTCCGCATCGCCCGCCCCGGACGGAGGTCTCCCCGACGATGAAGATCATCCTGGCCAATCCCCGAGGCTTCTGCGCGGGGGTGAACATGGCCATCGAGAGCCTGGAAAGGTCGCTGGATCTGTTCGGGGCGCCGTTGTTCGTCTATCACGAGATCGTCCACAACAAATACGTCGTCGAACGTTTCAAGAAGCGCGGGGTGGTCTTCGTCGAATCGCTCCAGGAAGTGCCGGAAGGCGCCCCCTGCTCTACAGCGCCCACGGCGTCTCCCCCCAGATCCGCGCCGAGGCCCGCGAACGCCGGCTCCGCGCGATCGACGCGACGTGCCCCCTGGTGACGAAGGTCCACCTCGAAGCGGTCAAGTACGCGAGCGAAGGATACACCATCGTCCTGATTGGACACGAAGGGCACGACGAGGTCATCGGCACGATGGGCGAGGCGCCGGACCGGATGATCCTGGTCGAGACGGCCGAGGACGTCGATCGCCTGGAGATCAATCCCGCAAAAATTGCCTACTTGACCCAGACCACCCTCAGCGTGGACGACGCGAACGTCGTGATCGACGCCCTACGCCGCAAGTTCCCCCAGATCGCCAATCCTCCCAAGGATGACATCTGCTACGCCACGCAGAACCGGCAAGAGGCGGTCCGCGACCTGGCGACCCGGGCCGACGTGGTCCTGGTTCTCGGCAGCCAGAATAGCTCCAACAGCAAGAGGCTGGCCGAGATCGCCGGGGCCCTGGGCCCTCATGCCCACCTGATCGACGGCGTCAGCGAGATCCGCCCGGAGTGGTTCGCCGGTGCGGAAACCGTTCTGATCACGGCCGGCGCCAGCGCCCCCGAAGACGTGGTCCTGGAGTGCGTCGAATACCTCGAACGCGAGTATGGCGCGACGGTCTCCGAGGAAACGATCCGCGAGGAGAACGTTCACTTCCCCCTGCCCCGGACGCTTCGCGAGCTTCTGCCGGTCCTGGGTTGAGGTGAGCTGAGGTCCAGGACCGCTCAGGCGAATGGATCGCGTTCCTTCTTCTCCCGGTCGAGCTCGGTGAGCAGGGTGGAGCACTGGACGCAGGCATTGGCGCAGAGGAACGTGACGGCGAACGAGGCGACGGTCTGGGCGAAGGTCGAGGCCAGGACGGCCTGGGCGAACAGGGCCCGGCGGCCCATCGGACCGCCCGCGTGCAGAATCCCGAGGACCTGCAGCACGAAGAACAGCCAGAACGCCATGCCGAACCACGCCGAGAGTCGCGCGATCTTGCGGGCGGCGAGCAGGTCGTTCCGTCCGAGGTGAATGAGCAGCTCGGCGGCGAGGTCTCCGTAGAGGATCAGCTCGAAGAGATTCGTGAAGGGCGAGGCAAGCAGCCTGGCCGCGTCCACGTTCGCGTTCGGCGGGATCGTGCCGAGCCCGAGGATCTGCGAATGATCGACGCACCAGAAGGCCAGGTCCACCGAGTTCAGCAGGGCGAGCAAGACGGCCTTACGCCTCCAGAGCCGATCGTCGAATCGGCCGATCAGGAGGATCGAGCCGATCAGGCTGCCCCAGGTGATCGGGGCGCCGACGAGCCATTCCCACGCCGGCGAATCCAGGACTTGCCGGATGTCTCGGCCGTCGTCGAACATGGCGAAGAGATGGCACAGGCTGTCCAGGGCCAGCAGCCCCAGGGACAGGGCGCCCAGGGCGAAGCTCGCCCGG
Source organism: uncultured Planctomycetota bacterium (assembly GCA_963737655.1). Classification (GTDB taxonomy): domain Bacteria; phylum Planctomycetota; class Planctomycetia; order Isosphaerales; family Isosphaeraceae; genus JAQGHR01. The sequence goes on from CAVTTN010000002.1 coordinate 3,643,106, forward strand.
CAGAGCCGATACCTCGGGCTCGGGTCGATCGGCGTCGTCCAATCGTCGGGCATGTCCACCGCGATCCCTCCGGGGTCGTCCTCCTGGCAAGACGCCATTATACCCGTCTCGGGGCACATTCGACCAGGAACGAAACCGTCGGCGATCGAGACCGGGCGTCCCGGCTCACCGTTCTCGGGACCGGATGACCAGCGCAATCCGTCCCCAGGCGGCGCCTCTCGGGATGATGGCCGGAGCCAGGGTCAGGACCAACTCATTTCGGGCGATCCCGAGTTTTTCGATCGGGAAGTCCGCCCCGGATCGACCTTCAATCGGCAGATCCTGCCCGTTCAGGAGGATCCGGACGACCCCGGCGACCGCCTCGACGCGCAGGAAAAGTTCATCGTCGGCCGCGATCGTCGGCCGATGGAAGGAACGAGAGAGGCGATCGGGGATCGGGCCGTCCCAGGTCTCGGGAAGGTCCACCTTGCGGAGGTCGTCGCCGAAGAGGCCAAGCCAGGCGCGTCGGAGCTGAATCGGATGCTCGGGCACGGGTTCGGGGCCTCGTTCGTGGGGTCCGGGATTGGTCTGGCCATGATCGGCGAGGGTGGCTATGATCGCAAGGGATTGCCGAGGCCCGGGAGCTCACGGAAGGCTCGGGCCGGATCGAGCGACCCCCTCCTCGCCTGGCACCCCCAACCGGTCGGCCTTCCGATTGTCCCCCCTGCTCCCGGCGATGTCGCCCGGGTCGGCGGTTTGCCGACATCCCCGGTCCCGCCTCGTCTCGGACCCCGACTTAACCGTCGCGGATCGCCCATGAGTTACGGCCTGCCCCACCTCGATCCGAGGACCCAATCGCTGACCGGGGTTCAGATCCTGGCCACCGGGAGCGCCGTGCCCGAGCGGGTCGTCACCAACGCCGACCTCCGCGAATCCCACGGGTTCGACCCGGACTGGATCGTCAACCGCACCGGCATCCACGAAAGGCGGTTCGCCCCGCCTCACGTGGCCACCAGCGACCTCTGCGCCAGGCGGCCTCGCGGTGCCTGAAGGCCGCCGGTTGCGAGCCGGGCGAGGTGGATCTGCTGATCATCGGCACGATGACGCCCGACATGGCGTTCCCTTCCACGGGTTGCCTGGTCCAGGACCGCCTGAAGCTGAACTGTCCGGCCTTCGACCTCCAGGCCGCCTGTGCCGGCTTCGTGTTCAGCCTGATCACCGCCGCCCAGTTCATCGCGGCCGGGACGAGCAAGAGGGCCCTGGTCGTCGGCGGGGACTGCAACAGCCGGGTCATCAACCCGAACGATCCCAAGAGCTTCCCCCTGTTCGGCGACGGCGCCGGGGCGGTCCTGCTCGCTCCCGGGCGGGCCGATCAGGGGATGCTGGCCTACCAGTTCGGCTCCGACGGCTCGGGCGGAGACCTCCTGAATCGCCCCGCCTGCGGGAGCCGGATGCCCCCGACGGCCGAGGCGCTCGATCGCGGCCTCCATTACCTGACGATGGACGGCCGGGCGGTCTTCAAGTGGGCCGTCCGGGTGCTGACCGACTCGACCAACGACGTCCTGGTCCACGCCGGCAAGACCGTCGCCGATTGCCGATGGTTCGTCCCTCATCAGGCCAACATCCGGATCATCCATGCCGCCAGCGACGTCCTGGGCTTCCCTCGCGAGGCGGTCTTCAAGAACCTCGATCGCTACGGGAACACCTCGGGAGGGACGATCCCGATCGCCCTGGACGAGATGAACCGGGATGGCCAGATCGCGCCGGGCGATCTCCTGCTCACGTCCGGCTTCGGCGCCGGATTGACCTGGGGCACGGCCCTCTGGAAGTGGTGATCGCGCGGGTCACGCCCCCAGGCGCTTCTCGTCGCGCTCTCGTCGGGTGATTTCCAGGTCGAACCGGGTGAGCTCCAGCTCCAGGTGGAGCCGCTCGAGGGCCTCTCGCGCCACGAGGAGGGCCCGCCCTCGGAATCGGGCCTGGTCGATGGCGTCGGCCACGGCCGGTGCCAGCTCGTCCCGGATGTCGGGAGGAAGCGATTGCACCTGCGCCATCAAAGCCGAGAGCTCGGCCGGGGCCGATTCGACGGCTCCGGGCGCGGGCCGTTGGGATGCTGCGTACATGGTGAAGTCTCTCGGGTCGTCTTCAGGGAGTCTATCACGGATTCTCGCGAAGGTTTTTCGGTCGTCGGGTTTTTTTCGACTGGGCAAGGAGGGATGGCTCGGCGATCCCCATCCGACGGGCACAGCTCCTCGATCCGGCCGGTTCGGCGCGAGGGTCGTCGGGGATTGATCTTCTCGACTTGAGGGATCGCCGATAAATTGCCCGGCCCTTCCCCCGATCGAAGAGACGGAGGCACCCGCCATGCCGCTCCCCGCCATTCGCCCGGTCCTGCTGGGCCTGGTGATCGCCGCCTCGGCCGTGGCCCAGGACGCCGACCGACCCTCGACGACCTTTCGCGAGGGATTCGAGGGGCCGAAACCCTCGTGGAGACGCGAGGAGACCGACGCGACGGTCAAGATCCTCGCCCACGAGCGGACCGCCCTCGCCAGCCATGAGGGGAAAAGCTCGGAGCGGTTCGAGTTCACCGCGGGGCCGGGCAGCGTCCTCTATTACAGCCTGAACGTCCCGAACGTGGCGATCGACGACGAGACCAGGGCGACCCTGTTCGTCCGGTCCAGTCGCTCGGGCATCCAGCTTTACGGACGGGTCGTCCTGCCCAGGGACCTCGACCCCGACACCGGCCGCCCGTCGTTCGTCCTGGTGGCCGGGACGAGCACCGCCACGGCCGACCGGTGGCAGAAGGTCGAACTCTCGAACATGAGGGCCGCGCTGGAACGGGAAGTCCGCGTCCTGAGGATCGGATCGGGCCGGAAAGTGCCGATCGAGGGGGCGTACCTCGAACGCCTGGTCGTGAACCTCTACAGCGGGGCCGGCGGGACCGAGGTCTTCCTCGATGACCTGAGCCTCAGCCCGGTCCCGGTCGACAAAGGCCCCGAAGTCGCCGAGGAAAAGCTCCCCGAGCTGCCGCCGACCCGCGACGGTCGGCCCGGCCGATCGCCCGACTCCGGCCGGGTCCAGCTCGTCCGCAATCAACTCCTGAAAGACGGTTACGACTGGGTGCCCACCATCATCCACGCCCCCGGGGCAGACCCGGCCATCCTCCGGCAGAACGGCTTCGACGTCCTGGCGCTGGACGCAGACGACCCTCCGGCCGTCGCCCAGGCGGCGATCAAGGCGGGCCTGATGCTCATGCCGACCTTGAACGCCGGCCCCGGGATCGATCCGGGAGTGGTGGTCGGGCAGGCGGCGACCTATCCCGAGAAAGATTACGTCGCCATGTGGAGCCTCGGCGACGACCTGGGGACGAACCGCGACCTCTCGGCCCGAAAAGTGGCCCTGGAGCGGCACCGGAGGATCGTGGCGGGCCTCCACGACCTGCCGGCCGGGACCTCTCGCCTGGTGACCGGCACCGTCGGCGGCTTCGTCCCGCAATATGCCCTGGCCGGGCGGAGCCTGGACCTCTTGGGCGTGGAGGCGCCCGACCTGGCGACCGCCCGCGAGCCGATCGACACCTATCGATTCCTGGAGCAGAGGCGGAACCTGGCGATCCCCAAGAACCCGCGAATCCCCATGCTGGCGTGGATCCCGGCCTCCGCCCCGCCGGCGATCGCCGAGAACGTCTGGGGGGCCGATCCGCCTCCGACCTGGGGTCAACCGGAGATCCTGCCCGAGCAAATCCGCATGTACACCTATACGGCGCTCGCCGCGGGATACCGCGCGATCGGCTTCCGTGGCGGGGAGGACCTCACGAGGCCCGAGGGCGAGCCGCGGCTGATCGAGATGGCCTTGCTGAACGCCGAGATCGACCTGGTGGAATCGGTCCTCGCCCGGGGGGCCGATACCATCCCCTTCGGCCCCGCGTTCCCGCCCGACCCGGAAATCCCGATGGTCTTCAACCCGCTGGGGACCAGCGGCGGCATCAGCTCGGCCGGCAAGAACACCAGCCAGCAGATGCCCACCTTGAAAGAAACGCCGGCTCACCCGTCGATCCGAGTGGCCAGCCTCCCCACCAGCGACAATCGCGGCCGGCTCCTCATGGTCATGGACCTCCCGTCGCAAGGGCAGTACGTCCCGGGCCAGATGGCGATCAATAACCTCAAGCTGATGGTCCAGGGGCTGGAGAGTTCCCAGGCGTTCGAGATCACCCCGGCCGGGCTGAACGTCCTGAAGAGGGATAGGACCACGGGCGGGATGCGGTTCACCCTGCCGGTCTTCAACGTCACGGCCCTGGTCCTCGTGACCACCGACCTGAGCGTGAAGGATCGCCTGGAGGCCGACATCGCCCGGATCGCCCCGATGGCCTGCGAGCTGGCGATCCGCCAGGCCCGGGCCTCGTTCGAGCTGACCCGGCAGATCAACGCCCGCCTGGTCCTCGACGGCCACAGCGTCCGGGACTCCGACGACCTCCTGGCGCAGGCCGACGAGGTGATCAAGGCGGCCGGCGACGCCAAGGACCGGATGGATTATCCCCTGGCCTGGTCCGAGGCGCAACGAGCCGGCCGGGCCCTCCGCCTGCTGCGTTGGAACCAGTTCATGCAGGGGTGGTTCCGCATCCTCACCACGACCCGACAACTCGGCAAGACGGCCAGCCCTCCGCCCCCGCCGATGATGCCCTACATCGTGGGCATCCCCCCCCTGACGTCCTGGCACACCCTCCCCCAGCACGATATCTGGGTCGATTGGGCCAAGGGGACCCAGGGGCCGTTCGGCCCGAACCTCATGCCGACCGGGGAGTTCGAGGTGGAATCGACCGAACACCTCGAATCGCTCGGCTGGAAGGACGTCAGCTATCAGACCGAGGGGGTCGAGGCCACGAAAATCGTCTACAAGGGCCAGGGTTTCGGCCCTCCCAACGCGGCCTTGCGCTTCACGGTCTCGGCGAAGGACGCCAAGGAGGCCGACCAGGCGATCCCGTTCCTCGATCACCCGGCCGTCGCCCTCCGCACCCCTCCCGTGAAGACGTTGCCCGGGAACCTGTTCCGGATTCGGGTCCACGTGAAGATGGAGAGGCTCCTGTCCTCGGCCACCGGGGGCGCCATCATCCGGGACTCGATCGGAGGCGAGACGTACCAGGTGAGGATCACCTCGCCGACGCTCAGTTGGCGAGAAGTCACCATCTATCGCAGGGCCCCGGCCGAAGGGGAGCTGACCGTGACCCTGGGATTGGCCGGTTATGGCGAGGTCTGGTTCGATAGCCTCCGGATCGATACGATCGTGGACCCTTCGACCCTGCCGGTTCCTTCGTCCCGGGACGCCGACGACACCGTGGCCGAGCGTCGTCAGGCTTCGCCGAGCCGGACGGCAACCCGGCCGACCGGAGAAACGGCGTCCCGTCCCGCCGCGACGACCCGCCCGAGGCAGTAGAGGTTCCCGGGAGGGCGACCGATCGGCGGAGACCTCGTGAAATCGATCGCGGAGATCGGGGGTTCCATGTCCGAGATCGAGCCGGAAGCCTTCGATGCCTATCGACCTCCCGAGACGCAACCCGAGGGGGGCGGCCCCTCCTCGGACGATCCGGCCCTGGCCCGGAAATTTCGCGAGCAGATGCTCGCCCTCGGCGTCCTCTGGATCCTGATCGGCGCAGGCGCCGCGGGCCTGGTGTGGCTGGTGGTGCAGGGCAACATGGATCTGGCCTGGACCCTGGGCGGCGAGAGCCGGCTGCTTCTGATCGTCACGGCCGCCCTGGGTGGGACCTGGCTGGTCGTCGGCATCTTCACCTGCGCGAAGCAGATGTGGGCCGTCTACCTCGGCCTGCTCCTGAGCTATCTTTCGCTCCTGGGCAATCTGATCCGCCTGAATCTCTGCTCGATCGTCGTGGTCGCCCTGGTGATCCTCCAGGCGCATCGGGTGATCGGCTGGTCGAGGCAGCTTCCCAAGGCCCGCCAGCTTGATGATCTTGGGGCCTGAGGCGGATTCCGAGGGATGGAGCTCTGGAATCTGGAACTTCTGGGGTGCCCCCGGTTCTCGAACCGGGGGCACCCGAAAAACTCCAGATTCGGGAGCTACACCCGGATTCCGAGCCCAGGCGATCGAATCGCGACGCCCCGCACTGAACCCCGCCCGCCCCCGGAGCGTATGTTAAACTTACACGGTCCCACCTCCGGAGAGGGGGGGCCGTGTCCTTTCGTCGTCCCTTACCCAGAACGCCACAAACCGAGATTCCCCCCATCCCGGGAACTTCCGGGCGGCCCGGAGCGTCGAACGGGGTGTACGGGCCTCTTCTCCCGGCCCGCCCGAGACTTCCGGCGGACGCTGGGGGATGGTAGGCTTGGAGTTGCGTCGAGGGGACGCGGTCCCGCGTCTCCGTCTCCGTCCGTTCTTCCGATCTTCGTTCGTACCGTCACGAAATCCGATCCGTCCCCGAGTCGGGGCCTCCTCTCGACCGACTGGACAGGAGTTCCGCGCCATGGCGAAGATCCAGCCCGTCTGGGCGATCGACATCGGGCAAGCCGCCCTGAAGGCCCTGAAGCTCGTCCCCGGCGAGGACCCCGAGAAGCTCCTCGCCGAGGCGTTCGACTTCATCGAATATCCCAAGATCCTCAGCCAGCCGGACGCCGACCCCGAGGAGCTCGTCCGCGAGGCCCTGGCCACGTTCCTGGGCCGGAACGAGCTCACCGGCTCGAAGGTGGCCATCGGCGTCTCGGGCCAGGCCGGGCTGGTCAAGTTCATCAAGCTGCCGCCGGTCGAGAAGAAGCGCATCCCGGACATCGTCAAGTTCGAGGCGAGGCAGCAGATCCCCTTCGCCCTGGACGAGGTCATCTGGGACTACCAGCAGATCGGCGGCGAGGACGAAGAGGAGGGCGAGGACGACGGGTTCACGATGGCCGAGGTCGGCCTCTTCGCCATGAAGCGGGACCAGATCAACCGCGCCATCACCCCGCTGAAGAACGCCGGGATCGAGGTCGACATCGTCCAGATGGGCCCGATCGCCCTCTACAACTTCGCGTCGTTCGACCGCAAGACGATGCAGAAGGAAGTCGGCGGCTCGGTCGTCTATCTCGACATCGGCGCGGACAACACCGACCTGATCATCACCGACGGCGCCGGATCTGGCAGAGGAACGTGCCGATCGGGGGCAACCACTTCACCCGGGCGTTGACCAAGGAGCTCAAGCTCACCTTCGCCAAGGCCGAGCACCTGAAGCGGAACGCCACCAAGGCGCCCGATCCCCGGGCCGTCTTCACCGCCATGAGGGGCGTCTTCAACGACTTCTCGAGCGAGGTCAACCGCTCGATCGGCTTCTATTCGAGCGTGAACCGGACGGCCAAGATCGCCAAGGTCATCGGCCTGGGCAACGGGTTCAAGCTGCCGGGGCTCCAGAAGTTCCTCCAGCAGAACCTGAGCTTCGAGGTCGAGAAGCTCGACGCGTTCGACCGCCTGGTCGGGGATGACGTGGTGGCCGCCCCCCAGTTCACGGAGAACCTGCCGTCGTTCGCGGTGGCCTACGGGCTGGCCGTCCAGGGGCTGGGCAAGGGCCTCCTGAAGACGAACCTGCTGCCGCCGGAGATCGAGCAGGTCCGGATGGTCCGCCGCAAGAAGCCCTGGGCCCTGGCGGCGTCGGCCTTGCTGATGCTCAGCTTCTCGATCCTGTTCCTCGCGGACTGGGGCGCGTACGCCAAGGTCGCTTCCGAGGAGTTCAAGCAGGCCACCCAGCAGGCGAAGACGGCCGCCAAGCAGGGCTCGGACCTCAAGAGCGCCTTCGAGAAGGTCAAGGGGGAGTTCGCGGCGGTCAAGAAGCAGGGGGACGACCTGACCTCGCAGTCCTCGGACTCGACGAACTGGCCGGCTTTGATCCAGAAGGTCAACCAATCGATGCCGGACCCGGTCAAGATCGCCTCCTCCGTGCTGCGGAGGCCGATCGACCCCGAAGACCCGAAGAACTTCGACCTCCTGGCCAAGCTCCGGGTGCACATCGACGCCATCATCCCCCGATGGCGCGAGGACGTCGGCGCCGGCTGGTTCAGCGACGCCGACGCCGTGACGGACCAGGCCAAGAGCTCGATGCACGTCTTCGACCGCGGCGAGACGCCCAGCGGGCCGGGCTGGATCATCAGCGTGGTGGGGCACCACTACAACCCCTACGACCTGAAGTCCGGCCTCACGGCCGACGAGAAGAAGGTCGCCCAGGGGCCGACCAAGTACCTCCAGGCCACGATCCTGCCCAAGTTCTGGGACCCGGCGCTCAGGGCCTTCGGCATCCATCACGCCTGCCTCGCCTGGATGCCCAAGCCGGACCGGAACTGGACCACGGCCAAGAGCGGCGGGTTCAGCATGCTCGCCCCCCTGCCCAAGTACGAATCGGGCAAGGGCTCCAGCAGCGGCGGCACCGCGCCGAGCGGGGCACCGGAGGGCGGCGGAGGCGGCCGGGGCGGGTTCGCCGGGATGGTCGGCGGCGGCGGGGCCGGGATGAAGATGGCCCCCGGCATGGGCGGGATGGGCGGCATGGAAGGCATGATGGGGATGATGGGCCAGAACGGCTACAACATGGGGGGCGCCGCCTCGGCCCCCTCCAAGGAGCAGGAGCTCAAGACCCTGACCCGCACCGACTTCATGATCTCCTTCATCTGGCAGCCGGTGAGCCCCGCCGAGCCGCCCAAGGACCTCGCCGAGATCAAGAAGAAGATGGAAGAGGCCGTGGCCAAGTCCCCGGGCGCCGTGACCCTGGACGAGGAGGCGCTGGCCAAGGCGTCGGAGAAGCAGTCCGAGAAGGGCCTCCAGGAAGCCATCGGCGCCGCCCAGGGCCAGGCGCCGACCAAGGCCGGGCAGGCCGCGCCCCCGGCATCGGGAGTGCCGACCGCCCCGCCGAAGTGATCCTGAACCCGATCGGAGGTCCGGCCCTCGACTCGCCGGACCTCCGGACCGCTCAGCCCACCGGACCCCCGATCTCTCCGGCGGATCGGCCGCCTTATCGAGGAACTCGCGACCATGGACCAGCTCAAGGAATTCCTTCAGCAAGCGATCAAGTATCGCTTCTGGATCGCCGTCGGGTTGTCCTGCCTCCTGCCCCTGATCGCCTACTTCATGAGCTACGGCGCCCTGGCCGAGGCCGAGAAGAAGGAAGTCGTCGCGATCAAGAGCGCCGCCGCCGACGTCAAGCCGTACGAGAATGGCATCATCTACAACAACCAGTGGAAGGACGCCGTCTCGGAGAAGACCACCGCGCTGACCTCCGACGTCAACGTCTCCTGGAAGAAGCTCTACGACCGCCAGGCCCCCCTGCTGACCTGGCCCAAGGAGGTCGAGGCCGACTTCCACGCCTGGGGCCGGAAATACCCCGAGGTGGACGGCAAGCCGCTGGACTATCAGCGCGTCAACGAGACCCTGATCCGCTACGGGATGGTCTATCCCAATTACGTCGACGAGATCTACAAGACGTTCCAGCCGTTCGACACCAAGACGGGCAAGGGGATCGTCGCCGCCCCCCCGGAGAGCCTCCTCCTGGCCCCCGAGGAGTTCGAGGAGTCCGACCCGCCGACCCTCGGCCGGGTCTGGGCGGCCCAGGAGAAGCTCTGGATCCAGAGGACTCTCCTGGACGTCGTCGCCAAGGTCAATGAGAAGGCCAAGGCCACGAGCTGGGACAACGCCATCGTCAAGCAGATCCTCTCCATCGAGGTCGCCAACGCCGACGCCCAGGACCAGCGGTCCCTGGCCAAGGGAGACGTCCTGACGCCCGCCCCCGACATCCTCCGACCCGGGCAGGCCGCGCCGGAGCCGACCAAGGACGCCAGCGGGGCCTTCGGCGCCTCGACCAAGTCCTCGGGGACCGTCGAATACCTGCCGTCGCCCAACCCGGACCAGTTCTTCGTCGTCCCGGTCGCGATGTCGGTCTACATCGACCAGGATCGGATCAACGACTTCCTCGTCGAGTTCCAGAACTCGCCGATGGCCATCCAGGTCCTGGAAGTCGAGCTCGATGAGGCCGATCCAGCCCGTGGAGAAGCCGAAGAAGGGCCAGGACCAGTCCTCGTTCGCCGGGACGATGGGCGGCGGAGGCGGTCGGGGAAGCCTCCTGGGAAGCAGCGTCCTGGGGAAGATGGGCGGCGGCCGGTTCGACGAGTCGTACAAGGGCGGCGGCCAGAACGCCCTCTACAGCCAGTTCAGCAAGGGCGGCTCGAACCTCATGGGGGGCGGCGGCCGAGCCAACGAGACCAAGGGGCCCAAGACCCGCGAAGGCGGCAAGGACGTCGCCTCCGAGACCCTCAAGAACCTCAACGAGAAGAAGAAGCCCGGGGCGAAGAAGGAGGAGGAGGAGCCGAAGGAGGAGATCCCCGTCTCCAACCCGTATTTCAACGTCGTCGAGGTTCGGATCAAGGGGCAGGCGCGGTTCTACAATCCCCCGAAGGGCGGCCCCGCCGAGACCACCTCGCCGGGCGCCCCGGCCGAAGCCCCGAAGGCCGAGGCTCCCAAGGCCGAAGCCGGGAAAGAGGACGCCCCGAAGGCCGAAGCCCCCGCCAAGGCCGAGCCTTCGAAGGACGAACCGGCCAAGGGCGAGGCTCCCAAGAACGCCACGCCCCCCGGCGAGGCCCCGAAGACCGACGCCAAGCCCGAACCCGGCAAGGCCGACATGCCCAAGGACGCCGAACCTCCCAAGGGCGAGGCTCCCAAGGGAGACGCCGCCGGGAAGGCCGACGACGCCAAGCCCGAACCCCCCAAGGGCGAGGCGCCGAAGGTCGAGGCTCCCAAGGGCGAGGCGCCGAAGGGTGACGCCCCCAAGGGCGACACGCCCAAGGGCGACACGCCCAAGGGAGATGCCCCCAAGGACGATCCGGCGAACTCCAAGAACGAAACGCCGAAGCCCAAGGGCTGATCGGCCCGTCCTTCGCGAATTCCAGTGGACCTGACGAAGTGACCGTCCCGTGAGGAGACATCCCCGACCATGGCCGCCAATCCCACCGTCGAGAAATTGCAGGAATTCGGCCTCCGCCACGGCGAGAAGCTCGCCATGGGGGTCGTGGCCGCGGTGTTCGTCCTCTGCGCCTACCTCGCCTGGTCCCACGAATCGCTGCCCATGACGGCCGACGAGGTGGCGACCTCCGCCAAGAAGGCCCAGCAGAACATCGGCAAGCCCCAGAGGAACGAGGACATCCTCGCCAAGCTCGAACAGGACGGCGTGAAGCTCGCCCACTTCGAGAAGGCCGTCGATGCCCGCCTCGCCGGCGGGGTGGACGCCTCCAAGTACTCCCTCACCGAGTCGTTCGTCAGCCCCGAGCCCGGCGCCGGGCTGATCCGCGACATGCCCGAGTTCCTCGCCCCCGAGGACCTCTACGTCCACTCCTCGCGAGGGGCCGTGAGGGTCTTCAAGCTCGACGAGGACGGCAATCCGATCCTCAAGCCCACCAAGGAAGAGCCCAAGCCCAGGCGTAAGAAGAACGCCGCGCGGGGCGGCCTGCTTGGCGGCATGGGAGCGATGGGCGGGTCGGGCAGCCCCAAGAGGAAGAAGAAGACCGGCGCCCTGGAAGCCCTCCAAAAGAAGAAGGACGAGGAGAACGAGCAGCACCGCAAGAATGCCATGATCGCCGGAGGTGACGACAAGGCCAAGGCCGAGGAGACGGCCGAGGAAGGCCCCGTCTCCACGAACGTCGAGGATTACGAGCTGGAGAACAAGGGCTATCGCCTCGTCACGCTCGTCGGCAAGTTCGACCACAAGAAGCAGAGGGAGCTGTACTCCAAGGCGCTCAAGGAAGACCTGGCGTCCTCGAACCCCAATTACCTCCGCCTGGAAGTCGAGCGTCAGGAGCTCCAGGGGGACGGCCAGTGGGGGGACTGGAAGCCGATCAACCGCGAGGCGTTCGACGAGTTCATGGAGATCAAGACGAAGCTCGAGGACGAGGTCGTCCCGGTTGAGAGCCGGATCGAGACGCTGATCGACCCCGTCCCGTTCTTCGAGGTCGGCTACATGTACGGCATCCATCACGCCAGCCTCGTCCCCAAGGAGCTGCTCAGGCCGAAGGTCGAGGCCAAGGCCAAGAACAAATCGGGAGGGGCGGCCGGGTTCCTCAGGCCGGGCGGCGCGATGGGCGGCAGCGAGTTCAACGGCATGGAGGACTACAAGAAGGCCGGCATGGGCGTCCCGCCCGGCGGCGGCGACTACGGCAAGGGCATGATGGGCGGCGGCGGAGGCGGCGGGGGCGGCCTCGGCGGGCTGGATGGCCCGGGCGGAGGCGGCGGACTGCTCGGCGGGACCGGGTCCCGGCCGGGAGGGCCCTCGGGCGGCGATTTCCAGAAGTCCTCGGCCGACTTGCTGATGGTCCGGGCCGTCGATTTCGACGTCGAACCCAACGCCAATTACCGATACCGGGCGCGGGTCGTCTTCGCGAACCCCAATTACGGCTGGGAGAACGTCATCCCGGGCCTGGATAACCACTCCAAGGAAAAGGTCGGCCCCTGGTGCGAGACCAGCGACGAGGTCACCGTCCCGGCCGACGTCGCCACCTACGCGATTGGCGCGGCGCTCACCCCGGTCGAGAACCGATCCGACGCGGTCCAGTTCCAGGTCGTCAAATGGAACCCCGAGGACGGCCTGACCATCGTGAAGAACTTCGACCAGGTCCCCGGCCAGGTCATCGGCAGGCCCGAGTCGGCCATGGTGCCGAGGAAGGAAGGCGGCAACCTGACCAGCGCCCAGATCGACTTCACGAGCCATCAAATCCTGGCGGACATCCTGGGCGGCACCCACAAGCCCGACGAGATCCAGGGCCTGGGGACGCCGAACTTCAAGTCCCCGACGCTCGCCCTGGTCGTCCGGCCCGACGGGATGCTGGTCCTCCGCGACGAGGCCCGCGACGTCAACAACGGCGAGATGGCCGAGCTCAAGGAGATCTACGAGCAGATCAAGCGAGACGCCACCGCCGGAGGCAAGAAGAAGGGGAGCTCGGCCCTGGGACCGATGGGCCCCCTGGGCGGAGCGGCCGGCGGAGGAGGCCGGGCCGGCGCCGACTCAGCGCGGTGGATCATGCCTGACGACGGGCGGGCCCCGGCCCGCCCGCCCTGCGTCCCTCGGGACATGGTGCCGGTTCGATCCACCCCCTCGAGGGATCGAACCGGCACCATGTCCCGTTTCGCTCCCGGGCCGATTCCGGGAAAATCGTCGAAGTACGCTTGACCCATCTCTCGCTTCGGAGTAAGACACCGCCTCGTCTTCTCCCTTCCTCGGACGCACCCTCGCGCCATCCCCCCCGATCCGCGGAAGTCCCGGGCCCCTGCCCGGGCGAAGCCGCAGTCTCACAACTCGCACGGGCTTCGGCCCGCACCGAGCCGAGGAATCTGGTCTGCCTCCGCGGGGCAATTCGAAATCGAAAGACCGTCGCCAGGGAAGTCGGCGGTCGTCCCGCGAGAGGCGAAAGGAGGTCGCGTTGGGAAGGCTCAGAACGCTCACGATCCTCATGACCCTGGGCGCCTGGGGGGCCACCTCGTTCGGCGCCCCGCCCGACGACGCCCCCCCCGATCAAGGCTTGGCCCCGGCCCCGGCCGAACGGCCCGCCCCGCCCGTTGATCCGTCGAGGTACGTCAAGGCGGCCGCCAGTCTGGCGAAGAAGGGCGACCCCAAGGCCGCCGACTACATCGAGGCGGCCGATCGCTATCGCGACATGCTCTCGGCCGACGACCAGGCGACCCTGGACGGCCTGAAGACCAGCCGGACCGACCCGGCCCCGGCGAACCCTCCGGCCGATGCGCCCCCGGCCCTCGGCGGCGGATTGACCGAGCCGGCGTCGGCCCCGGGCGGGACGACCAAGGATCGGGCCGTCCGCATGCTCGCCCAGGCCCGGATGGCCCTGGCCGACGGCCAGATTGAGCAGGCCCGCCGGTTCGCCCAGGACGCCCAGGCCCTGAAGGCCGAGTTCAAGGCCTCCGAGGACCATCCCGGCCGCGTCCTGGACGACATCGACCGGGTGGCCTCGGGCATCTCCACCCGGGGCGGCACCCCGACCGACGCCAAGCAGCAGGCCCGCTGGCTCCTCCAGGGCGCCCGCGAGCAGCTCGCCGCCGGCAACTACGAGGAATGCGAGAAGAAGGTCAACGAGGCCCGGGCGCTGAACATCCACTGGACCCTGTTCGACGACACGCCGTCGAAGGTCGCCGCCGACCTCGCCAAGCTCAAGCCCAAGACCACCGCGCCGGGGACCCGGGGAGACCGGACCCAGGCCCAGGCCAAGCTCAAGCAGGCCCGCGAGATGCTGGCCAGCGGCGACTACGACGCGGCCGAAGGGATCGCCTCCGAGGTCGCCTCGTGGAACGTCCGCTTCTCCCTGCTGGGAGACAACCCGCAGAAGGTCGTGGCGGCGGCCCGGGCCCTCCGCAAGCGCGACCTGACCCGCAACGCCGGGAAGAACGCCCAGCCGAGCGAGGCCCTGTACAACGCGGCCGTGGCCCAGGCCCGGCAGTTCTACAACGCCGGGAGGCTGGACGAGGCCGAAGCCCAGGCCCGCCGGGCCCTGGCCATGAACGTCTCGCCGTCGCTGACGGCCGAGCGGGCCGAGTCCGTCATGCACGACGTCTCGATCGCCCGGGAGCGGGCCGCCACGCCGTCGCCGTCCCCGACGGCCGTGGCTTCGGCCCCGGCCCTGGGCGCCGCGCCGAGCGACCCGGCGGTCTCCCCGGCCCAGGCCCCGGTGCCGATCGTCCCGGCCGAGCCGCCGTCGGCCGCCGCCGAGAAGGCCGGCACCCAGCTGCTCGAACAGGGCGACAAGGCCGGGGCGATGGCGAAGTTCGACGAGGCCCGCACGCTCCATCAGCAGGAAGAGGCCGCCGCCACCGGCCTGGCGGCCCCGGCCGCCCCGCCGGCCCTGGCCGAGGCCCCGCCGGCCCAGGCCCCGGGCCTTGGCGACGCCCCGCCCGCCCAGCCCCCGGCGCTCGCCCCGGTCGGGGAGCCCGCCGCCGCTCCGGCGCTGTCCGGCCCGGCCGCCGAGCCTCTGGCCTCGCCCGCCGGGCCGGGTGGCGACGCCCTGGAACAGGCCCGGGCCCTGCTGACCAACGGCAATTACCCGGCCGCCCGGACCGCCGCCCTCCGAGCCAAGGATTCCGGCGCCGGCCTGGCCGCCGACGAGATGCTCGCCCAGATCGGCCAGACCGAGCAGCAGGCCGCCTTGCAGATCTACGAGTCGGCCATCGCGGCGATCCGCAAGGGGACCGACGCCGACATGGGCCACGCCCGGATCCTCCTGAACGAGCTGACCTCGCTGGAGGGCCTCGATGAGTCCACCCAGCAGAAGGTCCAGGACCTCCTGTACAAGCTCGCCCCCGAACGAGCCGGCAAGGCCGAGATCGGGACCGTCGAGGACAAGGACGCCGTCGAGGCCCAGAAGCTCAACGCCGAGGTCGGGACCAAGGTCGCCGAGGCCCGGCGGCTGATGGAGACCGACCCCGAAAAGGCCATCGCCCTGCTCCTGGCCACGGTCGACCAGGTCAAGGCCTCCGGCTGCAAGCCGGCCGTCGTCAAGAACATGACCCACCGCCTCGAGCTTGCCGTCGAGACCGCCAGGAAGGACAAGGCGGCCTTCGACAACAAGATGAAGGAGAAGGGCTTCCGCGCCGAGATCGAGCGCAAGAGGCTCCGCATCCTGGAGGCCGACAAGGCCCGCAAGGAGCGGATGAAGGACCTCATGGCCCGGGCCGAGGAGGCCACCGCCGCCGGCCGCTACGAGGACGCCGAGAAGTTCTACGGGATGGCCGCCGACCTCGACCCCAACGAGGTCGCCGCCATCGCCGGGCGGACCATGTCGCGGATCAAGCGGCACTATGAGCGCGACCTCCGCACGAAGTCGGCCAAGGAAGAGACCGCCCTGGAAGCCTGGCAGCTCGTGGACGAGTCGGCCATCGTCTCGGCCAACGTCCAGAGGAACGGCATCGAGTACGACAAGGGGTTCGTCGCCCTGACCAAGAGCCGTCGCGACCTGGCCCGCCGGATGGCCCCGGTCAAGGCCCCGGAGATCGTCGAGACCGAGAAGGTCCTGAACAAGCCGATCTCGCTGAACCTGGAGAAGAAGACCCTGGGCGAGGCGCTCCAGTACCTCTCCGAGATGACCGGGCTGAACATCGTCACGGACACCCGGGCCCTGGCCGAAGAGTCCCTGACCATGAATTCCCCGGTGGATTTCAAGGTCAATGACCTGAAGCTCAAGACGGCCTTGAAGCTCATGCTCAACAACATGAGCCTGACCTACCGGGTCGATGAAGGCGGCGTGGTGATGATCACCAGCCCGCAATCCAACCGCCAGAAGACCGAGACGCGGGTCTACCAGGTCGCCGACCTGGTCATCCCCCTGACCAACCGCACGCAGAACAGCGCGGTGAACGCCAACCCGCTCGGCCCCCAGATCCCCGGCGGGGTCCTGGACCCGACGAACCTCCAGGTCCAGGCCGCCGCCATGAGCAACGGGGGCGCCTTCACGCCTCCGGTGGCCATGAAGACCGAGGAAGGCCAGACGTTCGAGAGGACCGACCGGCCCGATTTCATGCCCCTGATCAACCTGATCAAGGCCTCGGTCCAGCCCGGGACGTGGAATGACTTCCACGGTTCGAGCGACATGAACGGCGCCTACGGCCAGGGGGCCGGCATGGCCGGCGGAGGCGCCGGCGGCGAGCCGGATGCCCAGATCGGCACGATCACGCCGTTCTACCTCAACATCAGCCTGATCATCCGCCACACCGCCGAGGTCCACGACGACATCGTCGACCTCCTCCGGCAGCTCCGGCGGCTCCAGGACTTGCAGGTCTCCATCGAGGTCCGGTTCATCACCGTCAGCGACAGCTTCTTCGAGCAGATCGGCGTGGACTTCGACTTCTCGATCCAGTCCGACGCCATCGGCCGCAAGAGCACCCTGGCGAACGTCAACCCGGCCGTCCTGCCCGGGGCGAACACCACCGGTACCAACGTGACCGGGGGCACCACCGCCACCACCGCCGGGACGAACGATTACATCGTCAACCCGATCCGCGACCACGCCATCGGCAGCAAGGCGCCCTTGATCGTCGGCCACACCGGGGCGAGTACCGGCAACGGCAACCCGGGCGACTTCACGCCCGACTTCCAGTTGCCGTTCACCCAGGGGTCGGCCGGCGTGATCTCGCCGTTCAACGCCCTGACCGGCAACACGGCGGCCACCTTCGGGATCGCGTTCCTGAGCGACCTGGAAGTCTACCTGTTCATCACGGCCGTCCAGGGAGACACGCGGTCGAACATCGTCCAGGCGCCGAAGGTCACCTCGTTCAACGGGGCCCAGGCGTCGGTGTTCAACTTCACCTCCCGGAACTACGTGGCGACGCTCACGCCGATCGTCGGGGCCGGGGCCGTGGCCTTCTTCCCCACGATCGGCCAGGTGCCCGACGGCGTGACCCTGATCGTCACCCCGGTCGTCTCGGCCGACCGCCGGTACGTCCGGATGACGCTCGCGCCCAACTTCATCACCTTCACGCAGTTCGACACCTTCACCATCCCGGCGGCCGTCGGCGGCGGCGGCCTGGGCGGCCAGTCCTCGGCGATCAACGCCCAGGTCCAGCTCC
The DNA here is from genome assembly GCA_963737655.1 of uncultured Planctomycetota bacterium. GTDB lineage: Bacteria > Planctomycetota > Planctomycetia > Isosphaerales > Isosphaeraceae > JAQGHR01. The sequence continues at coordinate 3,660,644 of CAVTTN010000002.1, forward strand.
CGGTCTTCTCGCTGACCAACGTCTCGACCACGGTGACCGTGCCCGACGGCGGGACGGTGCTCCTGGGCGGCGTCAAGAGGCTCCGCGAGCAGAGGATCGAGGCCGGCGTGCCGATCCTGGCCAAGACCCCTCTCATTGACCGCTTCTTCCGCAACATCGGCATCGGCCGGACCACCGACAGCCTGATGCTGATGGTCACCCCGCGGATCATCATCCTCGAAGAAGAGGAAGAGAAGCTGGGCATCCCGCCGGTCCAGAACGTCACGTTCTGACCGGGGGACCGCGCGTCGTCTCACTTCCCGCGACCGGCCGCCGGGGGAATTCGTTCCCCCGGCGGCTTCGCGTTTGATACAGTCGGTCAAACGCCCCGAGCCGCCTCTCGCCGAGGACCCGGACCCATGACCGCCGCCCTCCTGATCGCCGTCTCGCTCGCCCTGCCCGGCCAGAGGACCGATGGCCCCCCGCCCGATACTTACAAGCCCGACCCGGCCCTCAAAGCCCTGGACAAGAGCGGCGCCCTGTTCTTCGATCCCCGGGACCGCAGCCTCCTGATCCGGGCCCGGGTCTGCCTCCGCGAAGGCTACCTGGAGCACCTCCTCTGCGCCGAGAGGACGAAGGAACACGAATCGATCCTCGCCACCAAGGCCGACCCCCGGGCAGTCAAGGCGGGCCTGATCCTCACCGGGGCCGAGGAAGGCCACCCGGTCCGCTATCAGCCCAAGTTCGAGCCGCCGGCCGGCTCCTCGATCCTGATCCGCGTCGATTGGCTCGACGGCGACAAGACCCGGACCGCCAACGCCCGCGATTGGGTGAAGGACGGCAAGACCGGCAAGCCGATCGACAAGGATTGGGTCTTCGCCGGCAGCCAGCTCTTCCCCGACCCGGAGAGGCCCGGCAAGACGATCTTCGCGGCCGACGGCGGCGACCTCTTCACCGTCGCCAACTTCACCTCGGCGATCCTCGACGTCCCGTTCGCCAGCACCGGCAACGACGCCGAACGCTCCTTCGTGGCCAATACCGACGCGATCCCGGCCAGGAACTCCTACGTCTCGCTCATCCTCCGCCCCTCGAAGCCGGACGGAGCGAAGTCAAAGCCCTGAGCAGGACCTCCACCGAGGGCCGATCCGCCGGATCTTCGGAACGGTAAGCGAAGACGAGCCGGCGATCGGCGGCGATCACGAAATCGCCCCCAAGCTGGTGAACGTCCCCTCCCGATCGGCTCGGCCGGCGGCCCCGGAGGATCGCGCGGACGTATCGCCAGACCACGCGAGGGCGGAGGAGCCGCCCCCACCCCGCCGAACCGAGCCCGAACGCCGAATACGCGGCGAGCTGGGGGTCCGAGACCACCGGAAACGACCAGCCCAACTGCTCCCGATAGCCCGGGAGCCGCTCCGGAGGCTCGAACGAGACGACGAGCACCCTCGCGCCCTGGGCAAGAATCGCCTCGTAACCGCCTTGCACCTCGCCGAGGTGCTCCTGGCAAGGCAGTCAAGCCAGGTGACGGAGGAAAATCAAGAGGAGCGGATGGCCTTCCTCCTCCGAAAGGCGGATCGGAGGGCCGTCGCCGCTCTCGAACTGGAAATCCGGGACGACCCGGCCGATCTCGATCATCGATCTTCTCCCGAGCGAGAACACATCCGCCACGAGCGTCCGAAAGGCCGTCATGCCCCGCCATGATATGGGCCCGGCGGCTGCCGACGGCGAGGAAAGTCCGCCACTTCCGAGCGATCCTGGCGTCGAATCGCTCAAAGTTGACATTCCTCATCAGGATGGTTATGATTCGACGAACCTCAGAGGACCATGAGGCCGGGGGATGCGATGACGACGATGGTGGAGGCCGTGCCCTCGATCGATCTCGAAGCGGCAAACCGACTTCTGGACGGAGGAACGCCCCAGGACGTTCTCCGCTGGGCCGTTCAGACCTATTATCCCAGCCTGACGATGGCCACGGCGTTCGGGCCCGAAGGCTGCGCGATCCTGCACATGCTCTCGGAGATCGAGCCGAGGGTCCGGGTCTTCAACCTCGACACGGGCTACCAGTTCGAGGAGACGCTGGCCCTCCGCGACCGGATCGCCGAGGAGTACGGGATCGAGGTCGAGCTCGTCCGGGCCGAACAGACGGTCGCGGAGTACGAGGCGGCCAACGGCGGAGCGGTCTATTCGCACGACCCGGACCGCTGCTGCCACGATCGCAAGATCGTCCCCCTCCGCCGGGCGATCGTGGGCTACGACGCCTGGATCTCCTCGATCCGGGCCGACCAGTCGTCCCACCGAGCCCGGGCGGCCACGGTGGCCCTCGACGCCAAGTTCGGGCTGGTGAAGGTCAACCCGCTCCTCCGGTGGTCCCATCGCGACGTCTGGGCCTACGTCGTGCAGAACAAGGTGCCGTACAACCCGTTGCACGACCGCGGGTACCCCTCGATCGGCTGCTGGCCCTGCACCCGGGCCGTCTCGGCCGGCGAGACCGACGAACGGGCCGGCCGATGGGCCGGTCAGGCCAAGACCGAATGCGGGCTCCACTCGATGGACAGCAGCCAGTTGTGATCGGCCCGCCGCCGACGATGAGAGCGGGCGAGCGGGCGGCGATTCGTCTTGTCGGATCACGAGAGATCGGCGAAAAGACCTCTTGAGATCATGGATCGACGCCCCGGATCGGCGGCGATCGTCGTTGGTTGAATCCCCGAATGTCCGTCCGACCCGAAAGGAGTCCTCCCATTTCCGCGACCACCCTCAAGACGCCGGGCCTGAACACTCCGTATGGCGGGACGCTCGTTGACCTGATCGTGGACGAGGCCCGGGCCGCGGAAATGAAGGCCACCTCAAAAGACTTCGCCAGCGTGGTCCTCGATGAGCGGGCCCTGTGCGACCTCGAATTGCTCGCCACCGGCGCCTTCTCGCCCCTGACCGGGTTCCTCGGCAAGGCGGATTACGACCGGGTGGTCGCCGAGGCGAGGCTGGCCGACGGCACGCTCTGGCCCTTGCCGGTGGTCCTGCCCGTGAAGCCCGGCGACGGCGTGGCCGAGGGCAAGACCCTGGCCCTCCGCGACGTCTACGGCAACTTGCTCGCGTTCCTCCACGTCGAGGAGCTGTATCAGCCCGACAAGGCCGCGGAGGCCCGAGGCGCCTACGGGACCGAGGATGCCAAGCATCCCGCCGTGGCCTACCTGAGCCGCTGCCCCGACCACTACGCCTCCGGCCGGTTGGAAGTGTTGCGGACCCCTCCGCACTACGACTTCGTCGAGATCCGCCGGACGCCCAGCGAGCTCCGAGAGCACTTCCAATCGCTCGGCTGGTCCAAGGTCGTGGCGTTCCAGACCCGGAACCCGCTGCACCGGGCCCACGAGGAGCTGACCAAGAGGGCGGCCGAGCAGATCGGCGGCGGGCTGCTGATCCACCCGGTCGTCGGCGTGACCAAGCCGGGCGACGTGGACCATTACACCCGGGTCCGCTGCTACCGGGCCCTGGTGGACAACTACTACGAGCCCGGTTCGGTCGTCCTGAGCCTCCTGCCCCTGGCCATGAGGATGGCCGGGCCTCGCGAGGTCCTCCTCCACGCGATCATCCGCCGCAATTACGGCTGCACCCACTTCATCGTCGGCCGCGACCACGCCGGACCGGGCAACGACTCCTCGGGCAAGCCGTTCTACGCGCCGTATGCCGCCCAGGAAGCGATGGCCGAGCACAAGGCCGAGCTCGGCATGGAGATGGTGGACTTCAAGCAGATGGTCTACCTGCCCGACGAGGCCCGATACGCCCCCGTCGATGAGGTCCCGCCCGGGACCAGGACGGCCGACATCTCCGGCACCCAGGTCCGCGACAATTACCTGGCCAAGGGCCTTCCGCTGCCCGAATGGTTCAGCCGCCCGGCCGTGGCCGAGATCCTGAACGAGACCAGCCCGCCGAAGTTCCGCCAGGGGCTGACGATCTGGTTCACCGGCCTCTCGGGGTCGGGCAAGAGCACCGTCGCGCACGCCCTGGTCGAGCGCCTGGCCGAATACGGCCGGAACGTCTCGATGCTCGACGGCGACGAGATCCGCACCCACCTCTCCAAGGGACTCGGGTTCAGCAAGGAAGACCGCGACACGAACATCCACCGCGTCGGCTACGTCGCCGGACTGGTCGCCCAGCACGGAGGGACGACGATCTGCGCCGTGATCAGCCCGTATCGCGAGACCCGCGACCACGCGAGGAAGGCGTCGAAGGGGAACTTCGTGGAAGTCTTCTGCGATACCCCGATCGAGGAATGCGAGAAGAGGGACGTCAAGGGCCTGTACGCCAAGGCCCGCGCCGGCGAGATCAAGGGGTTCACGGGCGTGGATGACCCCTACGAGGCCCCCCTGCATCCCGAGGTCACGATCGACACGAGCAAGCTCTCGGTCCAGGGATGCGCCGACGCGATCGTGGAGAAACTCCTGGAGCTGGGCTTTATCCTGCCTCACGGCCACATCGCCGACTGATCCCGGAAGGGACGGCACGTCCCTCCGACCGACCTGACCTGGGCCGAGGGCCCGCCTTCGATCGCGATCGGGGGCGGGCCCTCGGCCCTTGTGGGATTCTGGGGCGTCGAGGAAATTGGGCACTTGAAGGTGACGGGCCGCTCCGCTATCAATCGATAAGGATGATCCGCCCGGGGCCCTCCCCTCCATCCCGGGCTTTCCGTCGAGGGAGAACGTGACGACGCCGCATCGCGAGGGAGGACCCTGATGGATCACTTCGTCGAGCTGGACCGCCTTCCCGAAGGTTTCGCGATCCCCGAAGACTGCCGAGATCGCCTCCGGTTCGAGCCGCAATCGCGCCGGCTCCTCCATTCCGGATTCATGAGCAAGGCCGATTACGATCGCCTCTGCCTGCTCACGGACGACTGGCCCTTCCGCCGGAAGCTCGACGAGCTTTTCCGGCTCTGCTCGTCGGCACCCTCCCCCCGGCCGAAGGGCTTGCGCCGCCTCGTCTCGTCGATTTCCGCCCTCTGGATGGCCTGACGCCCCGGCTTGCCGACCTCTCCGGACGATCGCTTCGAGCCGCATTCAGAAAGGCACGCGAGTTGCTGCGAATGGGTCGCGACCGGGTCTCACCCCCGCCTCGCCCCGCCCGTTCGCCTCGACTCGTGGAACCCATCTGGACGCGGCAACTCGACGCAGCCCGTCAGGGAGGTCGGCATGCAACTCGGAGCGGTCTCCGTCGCGAAGAATGGCATGTGGGTGGGCGGGGAGCCGATCCCCGGATTTCGGCTCCTCCGCCAGCTTTCCGGCGAGAATGACCAGGAAACTTGGATGGCCGAGGGGCCGGGCCAGGTCGCGGTGTCCCTGACCTTCCTTCGAAGTCGTCCGGGCGAGGCTTCCACCGAGCCCGACCTTTCGGCGGTCCGCGCACCGCATCATCCCAACGTCCTGTGCGGATTCGGGTCGTGGACGAGGCCCGAGGGCGTCCTCGTGGGCCTGGAGCCTCACGAGCGAAGCCTCTGGGACGTGGTTCGGGAGAGGATCGAACGGGGCGCCACCGGCCTCGATCGGCAGGAGGCCCTGGACCTCCTGGCCGAGGCCGCCCGGGGCCTCGATTCGGTCCACGGCTCGGGCCCCGGATCGGGGCCTCGGTGGCTCGCGCCCACCCCGAGCCGCCTGTTCCTGGTCGGCGGCGTGGCGAAGGTCCGGCCCATCTTCGCGGACGTCGATCACATCGAGACCCGCAACCTCGCCTTCGCCCCGCCCGAGGCGATCCAGGGCCACCCCTCGGCGCTTTCCGATCCTTACGCCCTGGCCGTCGTGTACTGCGTCCTGGTCGGCGGCCGTCCTCCGTTCGTCGGGTCGGTCGAGGACGTGACTCATGGGCACCTCAACGACCCGCCCGACCTGAGCATGCTCTCTCCGGTCGATCGGCCGATCGTCGCCCGCGCCCTGGCCAAGGCCCCGGAATCGCGGTGGGCGAGTTGCGGGGCCTTGATCGCGGCCCTCCAGGACGCGGGACGCCCGCCCGTCGTGACCCCGGAACCGCCCACGCAAAACTTCAACACGCTGGCCCGAGAGGTCTTCGCCCACCGGGCCGCGTCCGTCCTCCTCCTGGGAGGCGCGGTCCTCTGGGCGTCGGGGTCGCTTCCCAGGCCCGTCATGAAGTCCGTCCAGGCGCGCGTCGAGGCCTCGGCGCCTTCGCCGTTGCCCTCCCGGCCCAGCATCCGGGCGGAAATCATCGAGCCCCGACCGGCGGCGAACCCTCTCGTCACGATCTCCGCCCCCGTGGCGCCCTGGAAGGTGAAGGCGAACCAGGAGGAACCAGCCTCGCGAGTCGTCCCGCTCTCGACAGCCTCGACCCGGCCAGCCCTCGAATCCGTGCCGGCCGGGGTCTTCACCGAAGGGGTCTATCCCGAGACGTTTCCCGCCTTCGAGAAGCCGGGCTCTCCACGAGCGCCTCCCGCCTCGGGGGAGCTTCGTCCCGAGCCTGCCGCCCATCACCGTGCCGACGGCCGAATCCTCGCCTCCGCCCGACGCCGATCGCAAGATCCTGGCCGAACGGGCCCGCGCCCAGGGCGACGAACAGTTGCGGGCCGGGAAGGTCGCCGAGGCCATCGCCCGCTTCACCGAATGCATCCGCCTCGTGCCCGAGGACCCGATCGCCTTCAACAATCGCGGGGTGGCCTATCGCTATCAGGGCGAGTACCCCAAGGCGATTTCGGACTACAGCGAGGCCATCCGGCTGAAGCCCTCCGACGCCGCCCCCCGGTATAATCGGGCCTTCGCCTACTTCCAGCTCGGCGATCTCGTCGGGGCCGGGGGCGACCTGGACGAGGCGTTGAAGCTCGATCCCGCGCATGTCGGCGCCCTGAGGTTGCGGAGCAAGCTCCACGCCCGTCGGGGCGACACCGCTCGCGAAGCGGCCGACCTGGCCGAAGCCGAACGGATCGATCGCTCGACCCAGGCTCGCAACGCGGCCCCGGCCACCGGGTCGGGCCGCTCCCTGGCGTCTAGCCCCGTGGGGCCGACAGGCACTCGGCAATCGATTGGCGATCCACGGGGCGAATCACCCCTCGTTCGGTGATGATCCCGGCGATCAGCCCGGCCGGCGTCACGTCGAATGCGGGGTTATACACATCAATTCCCTCGGGGGCGGTCGCGAGGCCGAACCCCCGGGTGACCTCCTTGGGGTCTCTCTGCTCGATCGGGATCGCCGAGCCGTCGGGGATGGTCAGGTCGAACGTGCTGGAGGGCGCCGCGACGTAGAACGGGATCCCGTGGGCCCGGGCGAGCAAAGCCACGCCATACGTGCCGATCTTGTTCGCCGTGTCCCCGTTGGCCGCGATCCGGTCCGCGCCGACGACGACCAGGCGGACCTTCCCCTCTTTCATGACCTGGGCGGCCATGTTGTCGCAGATCAACGTCACGGGGACGCCTCGCCTCTGGAGCTCCCAGGCGGTCAGCCGCGAGCCCTGGAGCAACGGCCGGGTCTCGTCGGCGAACACCCGGAACGACTTGCCCTGCTCGTGGGCGGCGAAGACGACGGCCAGGGCGGTCCCGTAATCGGCCGTGGCGAGCCCCTCCGGCATTGCAGTGAGTCAGGACCCCCTGCCCCGGCTCGATCAGCGCGGCCCCGAACGCCCCGATCGCCCGGCACATGGCCTTGTCTTCCTCGGCGATGGCCCGGGCCTCGGTCAGGAGCCGGTCCACCAGGGCCGGGCCGTCGAGGCCATCGGCCTCCGTCTCGGCCACCCGGTCCATCCGGTCCAGGGCCCAGAAGAGATTCACGGCCGTGGGGCGGCTGGTGCGGAGGTGAGCCGAGGCCCGGAGGAGCGCCTCGCGGACCCCCGCCCCCGTCTCGCCGCCGGACCTCGCGCCGAGGACCGCCCCGAAGGCCGCGCCGATCCCGATGGCCGGCGCCCCCGGACCCGGAGGGATCGAATCGCCTCCCAGACCTCATCCACGGTCGTCAGGTCGATCCGGAGGAACTCCGTCGGCAATCGGGTCTGATCGATCAGGCGGACGGACCCCGAGGCGGCGTCCCCGGCCCATCCCACGGTCTCCAGGGGGCCGCCTTCGGGCGTCGGGCCGGTCACAGGTCCTCGTCCCCTTCGTCCTCGTCGTCGCTCTCCTCGGGGTCGATCCACGAATAGAACTCGGCGTAGATCTCCCAGATGTTCTTCATCGCATGCTTCAGGTCGCCCGGCTTCAGCGGGCCGTGGCCGGGGGCATATCCGGCCACCTGCGCGGCGATCTTCAGAAGGTCGAGGTTCTGGCCCCTCATCCGCAGGAAGATTCGGCTCTGGGTATCCAGCTCCATCTCCAACGCCTCGTCGCCGTCCGGCGTGTGTTCGTGCTCGTGTTCGTGTTCGTGGCCAGCTTCGTCGATCATGGGATTCCTCGGACAGGAGAGGGGAATTCGAGCGGTCTTCAAGTCGTCGTGATGGGTCAGAGCGAGGCCAGGGGCAGGCCGAACGTGGAGGCCACGGCGCGGTTGGTGACGCGGCCCCGGTCGATATTCACGCCGTCGGCCACGCCCGGGTTGGACGCGGCCACCTCGCGCCACCCGGCCCGGGCGAACTGGAGGACGTAGGGCAGCGTCACGTTGCAGAGAGCATAGGTGCTGGTGCGGCCGACGGCGCCCGGCATGTTGGTCACGCAGTAGTGAACGACGCCGTCCACGAGATAGGTCGGATGGCGATGGGTCGTCGGCCGGCTCGTCTCGACGCACCCGCCCTGGTCGATCGCCACGTCCACGATCACCGCGCCGGGCTTCATCCGGGACAGGTCCTCGCGGCGGACGAGCCGAGGGGCCCGGCCCCGGTGATCAGGATCGCGCCGATGACCAGGTCGGCCCTCTCCACCGACTCGCGAATCGTGTGGCGGTCGGAATAGAGGGTCGTCACGTTCGGCGGCATGATGTCGTCGAGGTAGCGGAGGCGGTCGAGGTTGATGTCGAGGATGCGGACGTTGGCGCCGAGGCCGGCGGCGACCCTCGCGGCGTTGGTGCCGACGATCCCCCCGCCCAGGATCGCGACCTCGGCCGGGGCCACGCCCGGGACGCCCGCGAGCAAGATCCCCCGGCCTTCCTGGGGCCGTTCGAGATACTTGGCCCCTTCCTGGATGCTCATCCGGCCGGCGACCTCGCTCATGGGCGTCAGCAACGGCAGGCCGCCCCGGGCGTCGCGGATGGTCTCATACGCGATCGCGGTGATCCCGCTGCGGATCACGGCGTCGGTCAGGGCCTCGTCGGCGGCGAAGTGGAAGTAGGTGAAGAGGACCTGGCCCTCCCGCATCCGGGGCCATTCGTCCTCCTGGGGCTCCTTGACCTTGACGATCAGGTCGGCCCTCTTCCAGATCTCGGCGGCGTCGGCCACGATCTCGGCGCCGGCGGCCTCGTACAGCGAGTCCGGGATGCCGCTGCCCAGGCCCGCCCCGGCCTCGACCAGGGCTGTGTGGCCCGAGGAGGAAAGCTCCTCCGCGCCGACGGGCAGCATGGCGACCCGATACTCGTCCGACTTCACCTCTTTCGGCACACCGACAATCATCGCGGCCTCTCCTCGGGCTCTGGCGTCTTCCGGCCGGGGAGGGCTCGGACGCACCCATTCGACCAATTCATTACGGATTTGGCAAGGGACGCGGCGCCGTGCCCTCCGCGACCCGCGAACGGATGCGATCATGTAGAAAATCGGAGAAGTCGAAATTTTTTCCTTTGCATCGCGCCGCAAATCGGCGAAATAGATGACCTGCTGGTCGATGAGGACGCCCAGAGGCAGGAAAGGTTCATCATGCGTCCACCCCGGCGCCGAGAGGCCGCCGTCACCGCCCGCCGACTCGACGACCGGATCGCGATCGACGCGCCCGAGTACTCCGCCGCGATCCGCACCCGGGGGTACGTCTCGGGGGTGGCTGAGGGGTCATTCCTCGACAGGAAGACCGGGGCCCGCGACCTCGGCTTCGGCCTGGACATCGCCGATTTCCTCCTCGAACCGGCCGACCCCGACGCGCCCATCCCGCCCGGCCAGTACGACTTCGGCAAGGACAACCCGGTCCACGGCAACCTGGCCAAGCGGTACGTGGAAGGCCCGCAGATCTGCACCCAGGCGAAACGCCTGGAACCGACCGTGATCGAAGGAGACGGGTTCGTCGCGGTCCGCCAATCCTTCAGCTGGAACGTCGCCTACGCCCCTCGCGACCACGCCGGATCGACCTGGGAACAACTGCTGATCTTCCCGGCCGAGGGACGATTCTTCCTGGCGAGCGACCGCGTGACCGTCGCCAACGCCTCGCCGGCCCTGTTCCTCCGGGTCGATCTGCCGGGCCACATCAAGCATCGTCGCGGGGCGGGCTTCGAGCACCTGTACCTGAGCTACAACGACCCGCCGGTGATCCCCTCCACCGAGTTCGCCGACGACTTCCCGCCCGACGCCCGGTTCCTCTACCGCCGAGGCAAGGACCCGAAGCCCGAGCGATTCATCCGCGCCTACCAGACCGACCTCGGCCCGGAAAAAGGGGACGGCCCCTGGCTCGCCGGGATGACCCTCAATCCCGACGACGTGTATCAAGCCTGGTGCCACCAGAGGGGTTACGTCTGCCTGATCGAAGAGATCGGCGGCCGGGCCGTGAAGCCGGGCGACAGCTTCGGCGCCGCCTACCTGATCGGCTGGTTCGACGACCGCGCCGCGATGGAGGCGGCCTACGACCGGTTTCGGGGCGTTCATCGCTGGGAACTCGACGGCCCCGCCGATCGACCCTCGGGATTCCGAGGAACTTGAATGATTGGGGATTGCAGATGGGATGCGAGAATGGGATAAAATAGGTGACTTGGGTTGACAGGGTTATCGGCGCGGGTAGGTTTGCGATGGTCGTACTTCCTCCGAGCCGAGGAAGCCCGCTCTCTTCTTTGCCCCTCTCCCACGAAGGCGTGACCTCATGAGACCTCGTCCCAAGACGTCTCGGCCGACCCGGAGCGTCGGACGGCGGACCATGTTCCTGGAGTCCCTGGAGTCCCGGACGCTGCTGGCCGGGCCGGTCATCACGTTGATCCTCACCAATTCGAATGTGGACGAGAAGGGCGGGACGGCCCAGTTGTACGCGGCGGCGTCCACGACCTCGACCAGCGACACCATCATCACCCTGGCGATCTCCGGCACGGCAAACCGAGGCAGCCAGTACACGATCGACGACACGAAGCTGACGATCCCGGCGAATACCAGCTTCAGCAACACGGCGAACATCGCCGGCGTGGACGACATGACGTTCGATCCCAACGCCACGGTGATCTTCAAGGTTGCCGGGATCAATTCGACGGATGGTGCGACCTGGGACGGCAACAGCCAGACCGCGACGATCGTGAACCAGGACCCCCAGCCGACGGTCGGCCTCACGACCTCGGCGACGAGCTTCTCGGAGGCCGGTGGGGTCGCGACGATCACGGCGACGCTCTCGGCCGCCTCGGGCTACGCGACGACCGTGAACCTGGCCTACTCGGGCCAGGCGCAGCAAGGCCAGGACTACTCGGTTTCTCCGGCCGGCCCGATCACGATCCCCATCGGCCAGACGGTGGCCACAACGACCCTGACGGGCCTGGACGACAACAAGTACGGGACGGACAAGGCCTTCTCGGTCTCGATCGCCTCGGCCACCAACGCCACCCCGGCCGGCGCCGCGCTGTCGGAGACCGTGACCGAGGCCGACCCGATGCCGACCGTCACCCTGACCTCCAACCCCTCGTCGTTCAACGAGAGCGGCGGGTCGGCCAAGGTGACCGTTGCGCTCTCCGCGGCGTCCTCGCTGGCGACGACCGTCAATCTCAGCTTCGCCGGGACGGCCGTCCAGGGGACCAACTACACCGTCAACACGCAGAGCGTCACCATCCCCGCCGGCCAGGTCTCCCAGCCCGTGACGATCACGGGCCGGGACGACAACGCCATCACCGGCCCCCTGAGCTTGACCGTCACGGCCAGCAGTGCCACCAACGCCTCGATCGCCAACGGCCCCGCCGTGACGCTGACCGAGAACGACACGACCCAGCCGCCCGGGATCTCGGCGGCCGACACGACCGTCACCGACACCACGCCCGACGCCACCTTCGTCGTCAGGCTCGACCGCGCCGTGAATTCCTCGACGTCGGTCGATTATTTCACGCAGAGCGGGACCGGCACGAACGGCGCGATCGACGGCGTCGATTTCAAGGGCGTGAGCGGGACGCTCACGTTCGCGCCCGGCCAGACGGCCCTGACCGTCGCCGTGCCGATCCTCGACGACAAGTCCTACAAGCCGACGAAGTCCTTCACCCTCAACCTGATCAACCCGGTCCACGGGGTCGTGACCGACCCCCAGGCCACCGGGACGATCCTCAACACGGCGACCCCGCCGGCCGTCTCGGTCGGCGACGGCTCGGCCGTCGAGGGGAACTCGGGCACCACCCCGCTCACGGTCACCATCTCGCTCTCGGCGCCGAGCGAGATCGCCGCGACCGTGAACCTCTCGACGGCCGACAATACGGCGGTCGCGGGGGTCGATTACATCGCCTACAACGGGTCGGTGACGTTCAATCCGGGCCAGGTCACCCAGACGGTCACCCTCCAGGTCATCGGCAACACCAAGCCCCAGCCCGACCGCACGTTCTTCCTGAACGCCACCTCCTCCACGAACGCGTCGATCGCCAAGTCTCAAGGCGTCGAGACGATCCACGACGACGACCCGGCCGTCGGCGTGTCGATCTCCAACGCGACGGTCGCCGCCGGCTCGTCCCCGACGACGGCCACCTTCACCGTGACGCTGGCCCAGGCCAGCGGCCAGACCGCCTCGGTCAACTACGCCACCGGCGACGGCACCGCCAAGGCCGGCACCGACTACACCGCCACCAGCGGGACGCTGACCTTCGCCCCCAACGTGACGTCGCAGACGATCACCGTGCCGATCTCCGCGACGAGCGTCCCCGGGCCGACGAAGCAGTTCTCCGTGACGCTCTCGATGCCGGTGAACACGACGATCTCCAATTCGCAGGGCACCGGCACGATCACCAACTCGATCGCCGCCCCGTTCCTCTCGATCGGCGACGTGACCGTGGCCGGCAGCGCCACGCAGTCCACCAACGCCACGTTCAACGTCATCCTCTCGGCCCCGAGCGGCCAGACCGTCACCGTCAACTACAACACGGCGAACGTGACGGCGCTGGCCGGGACCGATTACGGCGCCGTCTCGGGCCAGCTCGCGTTCGCCCCGGGCCAGACCGTCCTGCCGATCACCGTGCCGATCCTGCCCAACACCGCGATCGAGCCCTCGCTCGTCTTCAGCGTGAACCTCAGCGGTGCGACCAACGCGACGATCAGCGACACCCAGGCCCTGGGGACGATCCTCCCCCGGAACATCCCGTACAACGTCACGATCAACGACGTGAGCACCCCTCACGGCCCGGCCGGCGCGATGCCCGACGCCACGTTCACCGTGACGCTCTCCTCGGTCGCCTCCCAGCCGGTCACCGTCCAGTACATGACCGCCGACGGCTCCGCGATCGCCGGGCAGGACTACATCGCCACCCAGGGAAGCGTCACCTTCCAGCCCGGCCAGACCAGCCTGCCGGTCTCCGTCCCCCTGATCGGCACGAACCTCGACGAGCCGGTCAAGACGTTCTCCTTGATGCTCACGGGAGTGACCAGCAACGCCACGATCGCAATCCCCAAGGGCACCGGCACGATCCTCAACGACTCGACCACGCCCGACCTGTCGGTCAATAGCGTCGGCGTGGTCGATTCCACGCCTTCCGCGATCTTCACCATCACCCTCTCGTCGCCCAGCGCGAAGACGGTCACGGTGAACTACTCGACGACGGACGGCTCGGCGGTGGCCGGTCAGGATTACACCGCGACCTCCGGCACCCTGAGCTTCGCCCCGGGCGAGACGGCGAAACAGGTCAGCGTCCCCCTGATCAAAGATCCTCAGTACACGACGACCGCCCGGACCTTCACGCTCAACCTGACGAACCCCCTGAACTCCACGATCCTCTCCGGGACCGGCACGGCCTCGATCACGAGCACCGCGGCCGAGCCCTCGGTCACGATCGACGACTTCAGCCGGACCAAGAGCACGTCGGGCACCGTCCTCGCCTCGACGGTCGTCCACCTGAGCGCCCCGAGCGCCGTGACCACGACCGTCTTCTATTCGACGTCCGACATCACCGCGATCGCCGGCACGGATTACGTCCAGACGATGGGTTCGGTCACGTTCGCGCCCGGCCAGACCGCCGCGATCATCAACGTCCCGATCCTCGGCTCGACCACGCCCGAGGGGACGCGGACGTTCGCCGTGAACCTCGTGATGGCCACGAACGCCACCATCGCCGACGCCCAGGCCATCGGCACGATCCTCGATCCGAACGCGCCGGCCGGGATCATCTCCGACAATCCCACGATCACCCAGGCCGCGACCCCCCAGCCGATCACGTTCACGATCCACCTGGCCGAGGCCAGCGCCCTGCCGATCACCGTGAACTACGCGACGGCCAACCTCACCGCTCAGGCGGGGACCGACTATCTCCAGACCAGCGGCGTCCTGACGTTCAACCCGGGCGAGACGGTCAAGACCGTCCAGGTCGAGGTGCTCGGCTCCAGCGTCCCCCAGCCCGCCAAGCAGTTCGCCCTGGTCCTGTCGAACCCCGTGAACTCGACGATCGAGACGACCCAGGGGATCGGCACGATCCTCAACGGCATCGCCAACCCGGCGATCTCGATCGACGACGTGAAGGTCGAGCAGTCGGCGACGGCCACCGTCAACGCGATGTTCCACGTCACGCTCTCCAACGCGAGCACCCTGCCGATCACGGTCGGATATTCGACCCGGGACGGCGACGCGATCGCCGGGACCGACTACCAGTCCACCTCGGGCACGATCACCTTCAACCCGGGCCAGACGGTCCAGACGATCTCGGTCCCGGTCCTGCCCAACATCAACCCGCAGATCACCAAGACCTTCCTGGTCGTCCTGAACGCCCCGACGAACGCGACGATCGCCGACACCATGGCGACCGGGACGATCGTCAACGACAACCTCGCCCGGTCCCTCACCGTCGATGACGTCCAGGTCGCCAACGGCCCGGCCGGGACGCAGACCTCGGCCACGTTCACGGTCGTCCTCTCGTCGCCGTCGGCCCAGCCGGTCACGGTCCAGTTCGCGACGGCCGACGGCACCGCCAAGGCCGGGACCGATTACCTGGCCGTCGGCGGCCTGCTCACGTTCAACCCCGGACAGACCTCGATGACGGTGACGGTGCCGGTCCTCGGCTCGTCGCAGAACAAGGCGAACCTCTCGTTCACCCTGAACCTCTCGGCGCCTCAGAACGCGACGCTCTCGCGGACCTCGGCCACCGGCACGATCGTCAGCGGGGTGACCGTCCCGCAGCTCTCCGTCGTGGGGACGACGGTCGAGGACGTGAGCCCGGCCGCCACGTTCGTCATCAGCCTCGCCGCGCCCAGCGGCCAGACGATCACCGTGAACTATTCGACGTTCGACGGCACCGCGGTGGCGGGCAAGGACTACACCGCCACCACCGGGACGCTCACGTTCAACCCCGGCGACACGAGCAAGACGGTCTCGGTGCCGGTCCTCCGCGAATCGACCTACGGGCCGCCGACCCGCTCGTTCACGCTCGTCCTGAGCAACCCGATCAACGCCGCGATCTTCTCCGGGACCGGGACCGGGACGATCCTCGACACCGTGACGCCCCCGACGGTCACCATCGACAATTTCAGCGTGACCGAAGGCAACTCGGGCCAGACGCTGGCGACCACCACGGTCCACCTCTCGGCGGCCAGCCAGCTCGCGGCGACGGTCTCCTACTCGACGGCCGACGTCTCGGCCATCGCCGGGACCGATTACGTCGCCACGGCGGGACTCGTCACGTTCGCGCCGGGCCAGACGTCGGCCACGATCTCGATTCCGATCATCGGCAACACGATCCCCCAGCCGAACCGGACGTTCGTCGTCAACCTGACCAATCCCACGGGCTCGACCCTGGGCAACTCGCAGGCGGTCGGCACCATCGTCGATGACGACCCGGCCTCCGGTCTCTTCGCCGACAACATCTCGGTCCAGCAATCGACCACGCCCACCACCGCCACGTTCACGATCAAGCTCGCCCAGGCCAGCGGCTTCCCGATCAGCGTCCAGTACGCCACGGCCAACGGCACGGCGATCGCCGGGACCGATTACCTCCCGACCCAGGGCACGCTCACGTTCGCCCCCGGCGAGACGAGCAAGACCGTCACCGTGAACGTCCTGGCGGCCACCGTCCCCAAGTCGCCGACGACCTTCTCGCTCCTGCTCACGAACCCGGTCAACACCACGATCACCACGCCGACGGTCACCGCCACGATCGTCAACGTCGTGACCAATCCGAGCCTCGCCATCGCGCCGGTTTCGGTGGATGCTCCGACGACCGGCACGGCGATCGCGCTCTTCAACGTCACCCTGTCGGCCCCCAGCGGCCAGACGGTGACGGTCAACTACCAGACCAGCAACGGCACCGCCTTCGCCGGCACCGACTACGTCGCCGCCCAGGGCACGCTCACGTTCGCCCCGGGGCAGACCATCCAGCAGATCCCGGTGACCGTCAACGGCACCATGCAGCTCCTGCCCAATCGCACCTTCACCGTCACCCTCTCGGGCGCCTCCGACGCCACCATCGGCACCGCCTCGGCCACCGGAACCATCGTCAACAGCAACCTGCCCCACGTCGCCACCGTCTCCGACGCCTCCGCCTCCACCCCGCCCGTCGGCACCACCGCCAACGAGGCGTTCACCGTCACCCTCTCCAACGCCAGCGATCTGACCGTCACGCTGCAATATGCCACGGCCGACATCACGGCCAAGGCGGGCGTCGACTACGTCAACACCACCGGCTCGCTGACGTTCGCCCCGGGTCAGACGACCCAGACGATCAACGTGCCGATCCTCGGCCAGTCGGTGAACAAGCCCAACCTCACCTTCGCCCTGAATCTGACCTCCCCGCAGAACGCGACGATCGGCCGGGCCCAGGGCATCGGCACCATCGTGAGCAGCGTGGCCGAGCCGTCGGCGACGATCGCCGGCTCGAACGTCGATGACACCGCCACGTCGGCCCCCTTCACCGTCACCCTGTCGGCCGCGAGTGGCCAGACGATCACGATCAACTACACGACCCAGGACGGCACCGCCGTCGCCGGGACCAACTACACGGCCGCTTCCGGGACGCTGACCTTCGCGCCGGGGTCACGAGCCAGACCGTCAACGTCCCGATCATGAAGGACACCCTGTACGGGCCGCCGACCAAGACGTTCACCGTGGTGCTCTCGAACCCGACGAACGCCACGATCCAGACCCCCTCCGCCACCGTCACCATCAACAACACCGTGCCCGCGCCGACGGTCTCGATCGCCGACTTCAGCAAGACCGAGGGCAACTCGGGGACGTCTCTGGCGACGACCACCATCACTCTCTCGGCCGCCAGCAACGTCCCGGCCACCGTCAGCTACACCACGGCCGACATCTCCGCCGTCGCGGGCGTCGATTACGTGTCCACGAGTGGGACCGTCACCTTCGCCCCGGGCCAGACCTCGGCGACGATCTCGATCCCGATCATCGGCAACACCACCCCGCAGGCCAACCGCACCTTCGCCGTGAACCTGAGCGCTCCGACCGGCGCGACCATCGGCAAGGGCCAGGCCATCGGCACCATCGTCGATGACGATGCCCCCGTGGGCCTGTCGGCCGACAACATCTCGGCCAATCAGACGACCACGCCGACCACCGCGACGTTCACCATCGTCCTGACCGAGGCCAGCGGCCTGCCGGTGAGCGTCCAGTACGCCACGGCCAACGGCACGGCGATCGCCGGGACCGATTACCTCTCGACCCAGGGCACCCTCACCTTCGCCCCCGGCGAGACGAGCAAGACCGTCACGGTCACCATCGAACCCGCCACGGTGGCCAAGGCGCCGACGACCTTCTCGCTCCTGCTCACGAACCCGGTCAACACCACGATCACCACGCCGACGGTCACCGCCACCATCCAGAACACGGTGACCGCCCCGAGCCTGGCCATCGCCCCGGTGATGGTCGAGGCGCCCACGACGGGGACCGCCACGGCCCTGTTCAATGTCACCCTGTCGGCCCCCAGCGGCGAGACCGTCACGGTCAACTATCAGACCAGCAACGGAACGGCGACGGCAGGCACGGACTACGTCGCCGCCCAGGGGACCCTCACCTTCGCCCCGGGGCAGACCGTCCAGCAGATCCCGGTGACCGTCAACGGCACCATGCAGCTCCTGCCCAATCGCACCTTCACCGTCACCCTCTCGGGCGCCTCCGACGCCACCATCGGCACCGCCTCGGCCACCGGAACCATCGTCAACAGCAACCTGCCCCACGTCGCCACCGTCTCCGACGCCTCCGCCTCCACCCCGCCCGTCGGCACCACCGCCAACGAGGCGTTCACCGTCACCCTCTCCAACGCCAGCGATCTGACCGTCACGCTGCAATATGCCACGGCCGACATCACGGCCAAGGCGGGCGTCGATTATGTGAATACGACTGGATCGCTGACGTTCGCCCCGGGTCAGACGACCCAGACGATCAACGTGCCGATCCTCGGCCAGTCGGTGAACAAGCCCAACCTCACCTTCGCCCTGAATCTGACCTCCCCGCAGAACGCGACGATCGGCCGGGCCCAGGGCATCGGCACCATCGTGAGCAGCGTGGCCGAGCCGTCGGCGACGATCACCGGGACGACGGTGAATGACACCGCGATGACCGCGCCGTTCACCGTCACTTTGTCGGCGGCGAGCGGCCAGACGATCACGATCAGCTACGCCACCCAGGACGGCACGGCCATCGCCGGGACCGATTACACCGCCACGTCGGGCACGCTCACCTTCGCTCCCGGAGTGACCTCTCAGACCGTCAACGTGCCGATCTCGAAGGACACCGCCTTCGGGCCGCCGAGCAAGACGTTCACCGTCGTGCTCTCCAACCCGATGAACGCGACGATCCAGACCGCCTCGGCCACCGCGACCATCAACAACACCGTGCCCGCTCCCACGGTCTCGATCGCCGACTTCAGCAAGACCGAAGGCAACTCGGGAACGTCTCTGGCGACGACAACGATCACGCTGTCGGCCCCCAGCAACGTCCCGGCGACGGTGAGCTACGCCACCAGCGACATCTCGGCGATGGCGGGCGTGGATTACGTCGCGACGACCGGCACCGTCACCTTCGCCCCGGGCCAGACCTCGGCGACGATCTCGATCCCGATCATCGGCAACACGACGCCTCAGGCCAACCGCACCTTCGCCGTCAACCTGAGCGCGCCGACCGGCGCGACCATCGGCAAGGGCCAGGCCATCGGCACCATCGTCGATGACGACGCGGCCCCGGGCCTCTCGGTCGGCGACATCACGGTGACGAGGACCACCGCCCCGACGACCGCCAGCTTCACCGTGATGCTCTCCGAGGCCAGCGGCCTGCCGATCACCGTCCAGTATCAGACCTCGAACGGCTCGGCGACCGCGGGCGTCGATTACTCGGCCGTCCAGGGCACCCTAACCTTCGCCCCCGGCGTGACCCAGCAGACGGTGACCGTGCCGATCCTCGGCGCGACCGTCCCACAGGCCCCGGTCACGTTCACCCTGGCCCTGTCGAACGCCTCGAACGCGACGATCACCACGAGCCAGGCCACCGCGACGATCCAGACCAACATCCCCCTGCCCTCGCTGACCGCCAGCGACGTGACCGTCACGGAAACCATGACGAGCACGGTCCAGGCCGTGTTCAACGTCACGCTGTCGGCCCCGAGCGGAGTCCCGATCACGGTCCAGTACCAGACCGCGAACGGCACCGCGCTCGCCAATCAGGATTATTTGCCGACGCAAGGCACGCTCACCTTCAACCCCGGCCAGACGGTGCAGACCATCTCGGTCACGGTGCTCCCGGGCACCACTCCGGGGCCGAACAAGCAGTTCAGCGTGCTCCTGAGCGGCCCGACGAACGCCTCGATCGCCGACGGGATGGCCGTCGGCACGATCGTGGTTCCCTACGTAATCCCGACCGTCTCGGTGAACGACACGACCACGACGACCGGCACCGTCGGCAGCGGCCACGTCGCCCTGTTCACGATCAACCTGAACCAGCCGAGCACCTTGCCGGTGACGGTCACGTACGTGACCCAGGACGGCACGGCGGTCTCGGGACGGGATTACTTGGCGACCCAGGGGACGCTCACGTTCGCCCCGGGCCAGACGGTCCAGACGGTCTCGGTCCCCGTGACCGGCTACAACACGCAACAGCCGACGAAGACGTTCTCACTCCTTTTGAGCGGCCCGTCGAACGCGACCCTGGGCAACGCCCGAGGGACCGCGACGATCACCAGCGACATCCTCCCGCCGTCGTTCTCGATCACCGACGCGACGATCACCGACCCCGATTCCGGCACGGTGAACCTGCCGTTCGTGGTCAGCCTCTCGGGCCCGAGCGGCCTGCCGGTCTCGGTCCAGTACAGCACGGCCGACCTCACCGCGATGGCCGGGGTGAACTACATCCCCCAGCAGGGCGTCCTGAACTTCGCCCCGGGCGTGACGACCCAGCAGATCCTCGTCCCGATCATCGGCAGCCTCCTGAACAAGGCGACCTTGCAGTTCACCCTGAACCTCTCGAACCCGGCGAACGCGACGATCGCCGACGCCCAGGCGATCGGCACCATCCTCGACACCCACCCGTTCCCCACGGTCACCATCGGCAACGCGACGGTGGCGAAGCCCCCCTCGGGCGCGGTCCTCGCCGGGTTCACCGTCACCCTGTCGTCGGCGAGCGAGCAGCCGGTCTCGGTCCACTACAGCACGGCCGACGGCACCGGGGTGGCGAACGTCGATTACGTGCCGACCAGCGGGACGCTCAACTTCGCCCCCGGCCAGACGACGATGACCATCCCGGTCGCCGTCCTCGGCTCGACGACCTACTCGGGCGACCGGACGTTCCTCGTCCAGCTCGATAGCCCGGTCCACGTGACGCTCGGCAACCTCCAGGGCGTGGGGACGATCAAGGAGACCAACCCGCTGCCGAACCTGGGCATCAACGACGTGACGGTCACCGAGCCGGCCGCCGGGACGACCGACGCCCGGTTCTACGTCGCCCTGGATCGCACGAGCCGGATGGCCATCAGCGTGAACTACACGACGGCCAACCTCTCCGCCCACTCGGGGACGGACTACGTCCCGGTCTCGGGCGTCCTCACCTTCAACCCGGGCGAGACCTACAAGACGATCGACGTCCCGGTGCTCGGCGGCCTCGCCGAGAAGGCCACGACCCAGTTCGCGGTCGTCCTCTCCAGCCCAGTAGACGCGAGCATCGGCCGAGGGGTGGGCCTGGGCACGATCGTCAGCGCGAATTCCACCGTGGTGACGACCACGAGCGATTCCGGCCCCGGCTCGCTCCGCCAGGCGATCCTGACCTCCAACGCCACCCCGGGCGTCGATACGATCTCGTTCGCGATCCCGGGGGGCGGCGTCCAGGTGATCGCGGTGGGGTCCGCCCTGCCCACGATCACCGACCCGGTGAACATCGACGGCCGGACCCAGCCGGGCTACGGAGGCTCTCCGCTGATCATGCTCGACGGAGGAGGCTCCGGCGGGGCAGACGGGCTGAGGATCACCGCCGGCAACAGCTCGGTGATCGGCCTGGCGATCGACGCCTTCGGTGGGGCCGGGATCGTCCTCTCCAACAAGGGCGGCAACCGCATCCTCGCCGACTACCTGGGCGTCGAGGCCGACGGCACCACCCTCCGAGGCAACCGGAACTACGGGGTCTACGTCTCCAACACCCCGAATAACGTGATCGGCGACGGCTCGACCGACGGCCGGAACATCATCTCCGGCAACGGGATCAGCGGCGTCCTGATCAGCGGCTCCGGGGCCTCCGGCAACCTCGTCGCGGGCGACTACGTCGGCACCAACGCCCAGGGCAACGGCGCCGTCCCCAACGGCCAGAACGGCGTGACGATCGCCAGCGCCCCCCTGAACAACGTGTCCGGCAACCTGATCTCGGGCAACGCCACCAACGGCGTGAAGATCTACGGTGTCGGCTCCACGAGGAACCGGGTCCAGAGGAACGCCATCGGCACCAACGTGCCCAACGGCGGCTTCGGCATCCTCACCGATTACCTCGGCCCGAAGGACCACAACACCACCTCGCCCAACACCTATGGCGGCAATGGCTTCGGGGCCCTGAGCAGCCGGGTGAAGACCCATCGCAAGGGCAAGCACCCGCTTTGATCCGAGTCGCCGCACCAGGCCCATGCACCCCGGGACCGTCGCCTTGCCGGTCCCGGGGACTCTCCGGGATTCGCGGGCCGGAAGGCTCGATCGGGCCCGAGTCGAAGGCTCGTCGCGGTCGTGACGATCCGAGAGACCTCGATCCGCAGAAAAATCCCGCCGACTCGCCCCCCGCGGGCTAGATTGCAAGCGATCCCTCCACGAACCGGGACGCGCACGGCCGCGCGTCCGGGCCACGGATGTCGTCGTCGGAAAGGGCGCCGAGATGAGCCGATACCCCGGGATTGGGACGCGTCCGGGCCGTCGCGACCGCCGAGGCTCGCGGCCGGGGATGGAGCCGATCGAGCCTCGCATCCTGATGTCGATCGCGGTGAGCGACCCCAAGGTCACGAACCTCGCCGGCACGAAGGCGGAGTTCGTCGTCACGCTCTCGGCCGCGAAGACCACGCCGGTCACCGTCGATTACTACACGGCCGACGGCACGGCCGTCGCCGGCCGCGACTACACCGCGACCACCGGCACCGTCACCTTCGCCCCGGGCGAGACCGGCAAGCTCGTCGCGGTGCCGATCCTCAACAGCGGCCAGTACCAGCCCGACGAGACGTTCTCCCTGAACCTGCTGAACCCGGTCGGCGACACGATCTCCGTCCCCCAGGCGCTGGCCACGATCCTCGACCAGAACTCCCCCCCGCAGGTCACCATCAGCGACTTCTCCGCGACCGAGCCGCTCGCCGGCTCGATCAACGCGACGACCAACGTGCAGCTCTCCTCCGCAAGCGGATTGCCCGTCACCGTCTCGTATTCGACCTCGGATATCTCGGCCGTCGCCGGGCAGGAGTACACGGCGACCTCGGGCACCCTCACGTTCGCGCCGGGCCAGACCTCGCTGCCGATCTCGATCCCGATCCTCGGCAAGTCCACGCCCGACGGCCAGAAGACCCTCGCCGTGAACCTGCTGAGCGCGACCGGCGCCACGATCGCGAGGTCCCAGGCGATCGGCACGCTGACCGACAGCGCCGCGCCGGTCGGCACCACGATCGACGACACGACCGTGACCCAGGGCACGACCTCGAACGTCAACGCCCTGTTCCCCGTCCACCTGGCCGCCGCGAGCAACCTGCCGGTGACCGTCCAGTACGCGACGGTGGACGGGTCGGCCAAGGCCGGGACGGACTACGTCGCCACGACCGGCACGCTGACCATCCCCGCCGGATCGACGAGCACCAATATCTCGGTCCCCGTCCTGCCCTCGGCCACGTCCCAGCCGAACAAGCAATTCTCGGTCATGCTCTCGAACCCGACGAACACGACGCTGACCGACACCTCGGCCGTGGCCACGATCGTGAATCTCGTCCCCAAGCCGGGCTTGACCATCAGCGACGTCTCGGCCGTCGAGAGCAGCAAGGGGCCGACCTCCGCGCTCTTCACCGTCACGCTCTCGACCCCCAGCGGCGTGCCGGTCACGGTCAATTACAACACGCAGAACCTCACCGCCCTGGCCGGGACCGACTACACCGCCACGACCGGCTCCCTGACGTTCAACCCCGGCCAGACCGTGCAGACGATCACGGTGCCGATCCTCGCCAACCCGAACGCGAAGCCGAACTCGCTGTTCGACGTCCAACTGACCGGGGCGCAGAACGCGGTGATCACCCGGGCCCAGGGCGTCGGCACGATCATCGACGGCGACGTCACGCCCACGATCGCCATCGGCGACGTGAGCGCCCTGGTCGGCGGCTCCGGCGCCACGACCACCGCGTTGTTCACGGTCTCGCTCTCCTCCGTCGGCACGCAGACCGTCACGGTGGGATACGCCACCCAGAACGGGTCGGCCCTGGCCGGCACCGACTACACGCCGGTCAGCGGATCGCTCACGTTCGCCCCGGGGCAGTCCGTGCAGACGATCAGCGTCCCCCTGATCGCCCAGAGTATTCCTCAGCCCACCAAGCAATTCTTCGTGAATCTGACCGGGCCGACCAACGCGACGGTGGGACTCGGCCGGGGGACCGCCACGATCCTGAACGACGCCCCGGCGCCGACGGTCTCCGCCGCCTCGGCGGCGACCGTCACCGAACCCGAGGCCGGCTCCACGCTCGCCTCATTCCCCCTGACGCTCTCCGGCCCGAGCGGCCTGCCCGTGACCGTCAATTACGCGACGGCCGACATCACGGCCCACGCCGGGAGCGATTACACCGCCACCAGCGGGACCGCCACGTTCCCCCCGGGAACCACGTCGCTCGTGGTGAACGTCCCGGTCGCCGCCCAGAACCTCAGCCTCCCCACGCAGACGTTCGCGCTGAACCTCTCTGCCGCGGCCAACGCGAATTTGGCGACCACCCAGGTCGTCGGCACCATCGAGAATGACGCGGCCTATCCCTCCGCGTCGATCGCCGATTCCTCGGTCGTCGCCACGAGCCCGAATTCGACGTTGGAGAGCTTCACCGTCACGCTGTCCGGGCCCAGCGGCCAGGCGGTGAGCGTCGATTACGCGACCGCCGACGGCACCGCCGTGGCCGGGACCGACTACGCCTCGACCTCGGGGACGCTGACCTTCAACCCCGGCCAGACGAGCCAGACCATCACCGTCCCGGTCCTGGCCGAGACCTCCTATCGCGGCAATCGCTCGTTCACGGTCTCCTTGAGCAACCCGGTGAACGTCGACCTCGGCCGGTCCGAGGCCACCGGGGCGATCGTCGAGGGGGGCGCGCTGCCGGCTCTGACGATCAACGACGTGGCGATCCAGGAGCCCGACCTCGGCACCTCCACCGCCGTGTTCACCGTCACCCTCGCGCCGTCGAGCGGCCTGACCACGACCGTCGCCTACTCGACCGTCGATCTCTCCGCCGTGGCCGGGGTCAACTACACGGCGACCTCGGGCACGTTGACCTTCGCCCCGGGCCAGACGACCCAGACGATCTCCGTGCCGATCCTCGACGACCTCAAGGTCGATCCGACCTTGCAGTTCGGCGTGGTCCTCTCGTCTCCCTCGAACGCGACCCTGGCGAGGACCGAAGGGGTCGGATCGATCCTGGACACCGATGCGCTGGTCGTCACGAATACCTCGGATTCGGGTTCGGGATCGCTCCGAGACGTGATCACCCGAGCGAATGCCCATTCCGGGCCCGACACCATCACGTTCGCCATCCCGGGAATGGACGTTCACGTCATCAACGTCCGATCGGCGCTGCCCGCGATCACCGACCCGGTGACGATCGACGGCGAGAGCCAGCCGGGCTACACCGGGACGCCCCTGGTCGAGATCGACGGCGGGGGCGCGGGCACGGCCGTCGATGGCCTGGCGATCACCGGGGGCAATTCGACGGTCCGGGGCCTCTCGATCGTCGGCTTCGGCGGCTCCGGGATCTCGATGACCGGGCTCGGCGGCAACACGATCCAGGCCGATTACCTCGGCCTCCTGCCCGACGGCTCGACCCCCCTGGGCAATCGCTATTACGGCGTCCTGGCCGACAACTCGCCGAACAACCTGATCGGCGGGACCACGGCCGAGGAACGCGACGTGATCTCGGGCAACGGGATCGGCGGCGTGTACCTCGGCTTCGCCGGGTCGTCGGGCAACGTGATCGAAGGGGATTATATCGGCACCGATGCCAGGGGGACCTCGGCCGTCCCGAACGCGATGGACGGCGTGTTCGTGGACAACGCCCCGAACAACTTCGTCGGAGGCCCCGGGGGCACGGCCGGCAACGTGATCTCCGGGAACGACTCCAACGGCGTCCACCTCTACGGCAAGGGTTCCACCCGCAACCGCGTCCAGGGCAACCTGATCGGGGTCGACGAGTCCGGCAACCACGCCCTGCCCAACCGCGGGTCGGGCATCCGGATCACCGTCGGAGGCCACCCCAAGAACCTCATCGGAGGCCGAGGGCCGCTCCGAAACGTGACCCGCGCCAACGGACTCGGGCCCACGAAGTTCATCCCCAAGCATCACGTGGCGAAACCGGTGAAGAAATCCTGATGTTTGCCCGAAAAATCGCCTGTTGATCCAGGTTCCTGTTGAGCATGACACACTCAACCATCCCATGCATGGGTTTCTCGACCGGTTGCATGGACGCAATCACCGTTCGCGGGCCGGGCCTCCGGCCTCTCGTCGTCGGCAGAAGTTGACGACACTTTTCGCGAAGTTGACAACACTCTTGCTCCCGAATCGCCGGATTCGCCTTGAATCCCAGGGGATTCCGCGTGGCAACGACTCGTGCGCACGGAAATCATCGCATTTTTGAATGCGTCAAGTCGCTCGATGCAACTCCCGTCCCGGTCGGTGTTTGTTCCCGGGTGCGCGCAACGCCGGATTCCCCGAAAGCGTCGAAAACCCGGACTCCCACGGGTCTCGCGATGCGCCATCGCTTGCACGTTCGAACAACTTTGCCGATCTGGACGCCACCGATGGCTCGGATCGCCCCTCGGATCGAGTGATCGGGGGACGGGCCGGCGCCGATGATGTCGATCGTGGTCCTCGTCGGGACGGGGACGGTCGGCCGCATCGGGGGTCGTCGCACCTCATCGGGACAAAATACGTCGATATTTCACAATGGCGCACTCATCGACAAATAATGACTCGAAACGAACGTGCGGAACGTCCGACCGCCGACCTCCGGGAATCGGGCGTGCGTCAGTGGGACTCGCTCGGCGCGCCCCAGGTCGCGGACAGGGTCGCCTCGGCCCCGTCCCCCTCGATCTCGTAGACCAGCTCGCCGGCCAGTTGCGGCCCGAGCTGGAACGAGAGCGCGGCGTGCTTCCCGATCCGGTCCAGGTGGAATCGGACGAGGCCGAACTGGTAGTAATCGCCGCGGACCGGCCCCGCCACGTGATCTTCCCGGCGGAGGACCGAGGCGAGCCGAAACCCGTGATCGTCGAGCATCCAGACGTCCGTCAGGGGCCCCATGATCGCCGGATGGTCCCAATCGGCCGAGGCGTGCTCCTCGACCCTCAGCGCGTCCGGGCGATGATCTCCCTCGATCTCGGCCCAGAGGGACGCAATCTCGGCGAGGATCAGGCGATACAGCGGATCGACCTTCCAGCGAGCCATGTTTCCCACCCCCGACTCGCGGGCACGCCACCGGCCGGGCGCGATGCCCGCCCCATCCCTGGGACGTCGGCCCGGTCGTCGGCCCCCGGGGAGAGGGGCCGATTCCCGCGCCAACTTCATCCATTCTACGCCATGAATCGGCCGACGTGACGCGCCAAATCGAACCGAACGGATCGAAAACGATCATCGCTCGGCGGAGGCCGCCATCAGGGCCGCCTGAAGGTCCTTCTCCGTCGGGTTCACGAGGGTGTCGTTATCGACGCGAAGCGTGGGCATGACCCGCTTCCCGCCGTTCAGGCCGGCGATGTAGTCGTTGTATTCAGGCTCCAGATCGACATCCTTGAACTCATACGGGACGTCATGTTCGTCGAGGTATCGGCGGGTCTTGAGCGTGTCCGAGCAGGTCATCGAGCCGTAGACGGTCACGTTGGGTTGCTTCATGGGGTCCTCGGGGACGTGATGGTTTGCGACGGGCGCTCGTCGAGTGCCGGAGGGTGCAATCGGCGTTCCGACTCGCGGAAAGCTCAACGATTGATCCGCTGGGCATTCCCGGCCCGGCACGACAGGATCCAGCGTTCTGCGGCCCTGACCTGGTCCTCCGGGGGAGGGATCAGGGTCGCGGAATGCGGGCGTCGGGCATCGTAACGACGAGCGTAGGCCATCAATTCGTCGAGGACTTCCTCGGGCAACTGCGAGAGGACCGCGTCGGGGTGCGAGGGATCGAGGATCTGCAAGCATTCGATCATGACCTGATACCCGGTCATCGCCCCGCTTTCATACATTTCGAGCCAATGCGGAATCACGTCGTCGCCTCCCTCATCCGTGCGACCAGTTCGTCGGCGTGGTCCCAGGCCTGCCAGTGGACATTGCCGGGGTTCCTCGCGCTGGTTTCCGCCTCCCACTTCTCGATCGGCGCACCGTTCGCGAAAATCGCGCGGAGCCTGGCGAGCTCGAACATCTCATGGCCGAAGACGGCGACGATCGCCTCGTCGCTCGTCAAGATGTCCTTGCGGATCAGGAACGGGATCTTCCCGGTCTTCTTGTGGAAGAACCAGGACCAATCGATGATGGTCCCTTCAAACTCCCGGAAAGTCGTGGTCTTCGCGGTGGTCGTGTCGTCCAGATAATCATATTCATCTACGCTGAAATGGACGTGGTCCGGGATGTCCACACCCCATCGCCTCGCGATTTCGCACGCTTCCTCGATCGTCCGACTCGCTCCATCCGGATTCGGCCGCCACTCGAATCGTGGTGCCGCCCCGGTGATCATGATCGCCTCCACGGACCGACCGAGCAGGGACCGCGATTCCAGCGCGGTTCGGAGCGCAGCTAAGGTTGGCCTCCTTGCCAGAATATCCTATCCCACCAAATCCTTCATCCTGGGTCGAGATTGGCATCCGAATTGTTCGAGCCAGATCGGAACAAAGACCATCGAAATCGAACCCCTGAAAACGTCCGGCCTGGAAGGGCGTCGGCCCTGAGCAGGCGCCTAGCCGCCTGTGGCCGCCATGATCTTTTCGAGGGTTCGCTCGCCGGGTTCCTTGGTCCCTTTGCACTTGGGGTAATTGGCACAGCCGAGGAAGAATCCCCGGCGCCCTCGGCGGACGAGCATGGCGCCTCCGCAGTTGTCGCAAGTCTCTTCCACGACGATCGTTTTGAGGTCCGGGCCGGCGGGGGCGGCTGGGGCGGGCAGGTCGCCGATCTTGTCCTTCAGGTCGTCGGGAATCGGCGCGGTGCTTCGGCACTTGGGGTAATTCAGGCAGCCGAGGAAGGCTCCCCGGCGGCCCTGCTTCAGCCCCATCGGCCCTCCGCACTTCTCGCACTTGACGTCCACCTCGACCGGCCGGACCGGCTCCCCCTTGTCGTCCACCGGCATGGTGTTCCGGCACTTGGGATAGCCCGTGCAGCCGAGGAACGGGCCCCGGGCCCCTTGACGCAACGCCATGGGCTTGCCGCACTTGGGGCAGGCATGATCGGTCTCGACCACCGAGGGGACCGGGTTGCCCGCCTCGTCGATGTTGAACGTCTGCTTGCAGACCTTGTTGTCGGCGCAGGCGAGGAACGGGCCTCGTCGGCCTTCCCGCAAGATGAGCGTCTTGCCGCACTTCGGGCATTTGTGCTCGGTTTCGATCGCCTCGGGTCGGGGGCCGCCGTCCTTGGGCCGGGTCGCCTTGCATTCCGGGTAGGTCGAGCAGGAGAGGAACGGCTCCCCCCGGCTGAACTTCACCACCATCGGCGCGCCGCACTTGTGGCAGACCTCGTCCGAGGGGATCTGCACCTTCTGCATGTTCTTCTCGGCCGCGCTCAGCGAAGCCTGGAACGGGCCGTAGAACTCGTCGAGGACCTTGACCATGTCCTCCTTCGCCTGGGCGATGTCGTCGAGCTCGTCCTCCATGTGGGCGGTGAACTTCAGGTCGAGGATCTTGGGAAAATGCTCGACGAGCAGGTCGGTCACGACCATCCCGAGGTCCGTCGCGTGGAACCGGCGCTCCTTCTGCTCGACGTAGTGGCGATCCTGGATGGTCTGGATGATCGGCGCGTAAGTCGAAGGCCGGCCGATGTTTTCCTTCTCCAGGGCCTTGATCAGGGTGGCCTCGGTGTACCTCGGAGGCGGCTGGGTGAAGTGCTGGGTCGGGTTCAGCTCGTGGAGGTCGAGCGCCTGGCCCACGCTCATCGCCGGCAGGAGCGCGTCTTCCTGCTTCCCGGCCGGGGGGAGGACCCGGCGGTAGCCGTCGAACCGGAGGATCTTGCCCTGGGTCTTGAACAGGCCCTCGCCGGCCCGGATCTCGACGTTCGTGACCTCGAAGACCGCCGGGGTCATCTGGCTGGCGACGAACCGGCGGAAGATGATCTGGTAAAGCTTGAACTGGTCGGGGGTTAGGCGCGTCCGAATCGATTCGGGCGAGAGCGTCAGGTCGGTCGGGCGGATCGCCTCGTGGGCCTCCTGCGCCTGCTTGCCGGCGGCGTATTTGTTCGGCTTGGGTGGCAAGTAGCGGTCGCCATAATCCCGGCCGATCAGGTCGCGGACGCCGGTGATGGCATCGTCGGAGACGCGGAGGCTGTCCGTCCTCATGTAGGTGATCAGGCCCACGGGTCCGTCCCCGCCGACGTCGATCCCCTCGTAGAGTTCCTGGGCGATCTTCATGGTCCTCTTGCCCGAGAACCGGAGGCGGATCGCCGCTTGCTGCTGGAGCGTGCTGGTCTTGAACGGGGCGTCGGGCTTATCCAGCTTCTCCACGGTCTCCAGGCGACCAACCTGGTAATCGGAGGAAGCCAGGACGTCTCGGATGGCTCGGGCGGATTCCTCGGTCTTCGCCTCGAACTTCTTGCCCTGCCACTCGGAGAGGCTCGGCCTCGAAGCGGTCGGCTTCGGCGGTCGAGCCGCCGGGGGCGACCAGGGCGGTGATCCTCCAGTACTCCTCGGAGACGAACGCGCGGATCTCCTTCTCCCGCTCGGCGATCAGGCGGGTGGCCACGGACTGGACCCGGCCGGCGGAGAGCCCCCGGGCGACCTTGCTCCAGAGCAAGGGGCTGACCTGGTAGCCGACGAATCGGTCGAGGAACCGGCGGGCCTGCTGGGCGTTGACCTTGTCCATGTCGATCGGGCCGACGTGGTTGAACGCCTCGCGGACCGCCTTTTCGGTGATCTCGAAGAACTTGACGCGGAGGACCCGCTCATCGGGCAGGCCCAGGGCGTGCTGGAGGTGCCAGGCGATCGCCTCGCCCTCGCGGTCGGGGTCGGTGGCGAGATAGACCATCTCGACCTTGGCGGCCTCCTTCTTCAGGTCGGCGATCGTGGCCTTCTTGTCCTCGGAGACCACGTAGCGGGGTCGGTAGCCGTGGGCGACGTCGATCCCCAGGTCCTTGCCCTTGCTGGGGAGGTCGCGGACGTGCCCCATGCTCGCCTTGACGATGAATTTCGAGCCCAGGAACTTGTTGATCGACTTGGCCTTCTTCGGACTCTCGACGATCACCAGGGAACGGCCGTTGATGACCGGGGCGGGTCCGTCGGCCACCTTCCGGGCCTTCGGGGCGGCCTTGGCGCCGGCCTTGGCCGCGGCCTTCGGGGCGGTCTTGCGCCGAGGGGCGGCCTTGGCGTCCCCCTTTTCTTCCGCATCGGACGATTTGGCGGTCTTGCGGGCCACGATGATTCCTGATCCTTATCTCGCCAGGGGTTCGGTCGACCCTCGGGCGGCTCCTGGTTGCTCTCTCGGGCGTTCCTGGTACACTCCGCCCGGGCCGGACCGTTGCCGGACGGCCGCGCCTTTCAATAAGCTAGGGTATCCGGCCGTGTCAAGGGGGGCCGACCCGGCCGGTGGGCCCGGGCGACCTCCTCGAACCGTCCGAGTTCTCGACTTACGTCCACCAAATCGAGAAGGTTCATTCCCGACGGCGAACGATCTTTCCCGGGCCTCCATGCTCGCATCACGTCGCCCGGAGAGGGGCCGCCCCAAGAGGACACAGTCATGCCGTTCGCCGTGTTTCGCCGTCACCAGCGGAAGTTGCTGGCCATCTTCGCCATCCTCGCCATGTTCGGATTCGTCCTGGCGGACTCGCTGCCCAGCTTCGTCGGCAAGACCCGGGGCGGGGCCGGCTCCGACCCGGTGCTGGCCCGGCTCTATGGGCGGGACGTCCGCGATTCCGACTTCCAGGGCCTTCGCGAGTCCCGGATGAGGGCGAACCAGTTCGTCTATCAGATCCCCATCGACGCCAGGAACCCAAACCCGCAATACTTCGGCGGTTACACCTCGGGCGACATGGTCACGGCCTACATCCTCCAGCATGAGGCCGACCGGCTCCACCTGCCGGTCTCGGCGGACCTCGCCTATCAATGGATCAAGCAGAAGACCGGGGGCATGTATAACGCGGCGTATCTGGATGGCGTCTATCGCCGGTGCGGGTTCGCCGACAAGGGGATCACCGAGGATCAGGTCCTCCTGGACATCGCCCAGCAGCTCCGGCTCCAGACCGTCCTGACCCTGCCGATGGGGGTGCCGCCGTATGCCTCCGAGACCACTCCTCTGGACGTCTACCAGACCTACCGCGACCAGACCGAGAAGGTCTCGGCCTTCTTCGTCGATTTCCCGGTCGAGAACTACTTCGACAAGGTGGGCGAGCCGACCGAGGCCGAGGTCCGGGAACTCTTCGAGGCATCCCGGAGCGCCATCCCCGACCCCGACCGGCCGACGCCGGGGTTCATGATCCCCCGGAAGGTGAAGTTCGAGGCCGTCAGCGCCGACGTCCTCGCCGTGGCCGCCACGATCCGCCCCAAGCTGATGGCCAAGGACCAGGAGAAGGAGCTTCGCGAGATCTACGAGGCCCGCCGGGCCGAGTTCCCCGCCCCTCCCGGCGAGCTGCCGCTCTCCCTGTTCGCCAACGCCCCGGACCTCACCCCGTACGACGCCTTCCCCGACGTCAAGCCCCGCCTGGTGGAGGTGATCTCCGAGGAACGGGCCCGGGAGGAGATCAATGCGAAGTTCGAGGACATCAAATCCAACGTCATGAGCACGTTCGAGAACGAATACTACACGAAGGCCGACGAGATGAAGGACTCGGGCAAGTCGGCCGACCTGCCTTCGCCCGGCGACCTCCTGAAGAAGGCTGCCGCCAAGGCCGGTGTGACCTACGAATCCTATCCGCCGGTCTCGCGGTCCGACGTCGAGACCCTGGGCGCGATCGCCCGGAGCCGGCTGGGGACCACCCCCCTGGCCGCTTCGCTGTCGTTCCCCGAGATCGCGTTCAACCCGAGGACGGGGCTGTATATCTCCCAGGAATTGACCGACCCGTCCGACGTCCGGTTCCTGGCCTGGAAGGTCGCCGACACCCCGGCCCGGACGCCGGACCTCGACAGCGTGAGGACCCAGGTCGTCCGCGCCTGGAAGGTGGCCAAGGCCCGCCCCCTGGCCGAGGCCGACGCCAAGGCGTTCGCCGACAAGGTGTCCAAGGCGGGCGGCGGCGACAAGATCAAGGCGGTTGCGGGGGACCGGACCGTTCAATCCACCGAACCCCGCTCCAAGTTCGGCGGGGCGATGCCGATGGAAGTCGCCGAAATCCCCCACGCCGGCGAGGAACTGCATGACGCGATCTTCGCGCTCGATCCCAAGAGCGCCACCGTCGCCCACAACGCACCCGAGACGCACTTCTACGTCTTGAGCCTCCGCGACCGCGAGCCGACGAAGATCGACCAGCTCTACTCCTTCGGCCTGGCGAACTACATGCTCGGAGAGGTCGGCACCGTGACCGCCCGCAAGCGGTTCCGCACCTGGATCACCACCCTCCAGCAACGAGCCGGCCTCCCTCCCGACTGGACCCCGCCGAAAGAAGGGAAGGCCGAGGCCGACGACCTCGAATGAGCACCAGTTTGCCTGAACACCGTTCGTAGGGCCCGCCTCGGCAGGCCGAGGCGGGCCCTACGACGTCAAAATGGCCGGATTCCCGGGCTGGACCCGAAATGGATGTGGGCATAGCCCGCGACGAGCCCGCCGATGCCGATCGCATCGGGCCGCGGCTCGCCCCCCGGGCCGTGCAACGTGGTCGCCCGGGGCAACGGGCCCAGGGGTTCCAGTCTGGAGTAGTGGAACTCGTGCCCTCGCCATTCCGTCCCAACCGGGCCGAGCAGGCACGACCGCTCGACCCGGCTGGTTACATAGGAAAGTCGGACAAAACGTTCCTGCATGAGCGTCCGAGCCGGCAAGAGGTCCCACATCGGGAATTCCCGGCCGCGAACGTCCACGAGCGACCGGGCACACGCCATCAATCCGCCGCATTCCGCGTAGATTGCCCCCCCGTCGCGATGGAACCGGCGGATCGCCTCGCGCATCAACCCATTCGACGCGATCCGATCGGCATGGAGTTCGGGATAGCCGCCCCCGAGATACAGGGCCGTGACTCCGGGCGGCAATTCGCGATCGTCCAGCGGGGAAAACTCGACGAGCTCAGCCCCCGAGTCGCGCAGAATCTCCAGATTATCTTCATAATAGAAGCAGAACGCCCGATCGCGAGCGACCCCGATCCGCCCTCGCCTTTCAAAGGGGGCGGGTTCGGTCGTTTCGGCAAGCTGAGGGGGACGGGCGAGGTCCAGGATGCGGTCGAGGTCGATCGTCGCCTCGGCGGCGTCGGCCAGGGCCTCCACCCATCGGGGGTTCGGCTCGCGATCCTCGGGAGGCACCAGACCGAGGTGCCGCGAGGGGACGGTCAGCCGCGAATCCCTCTCCAGGAACCCGACCGACGGAGCATCTCCGGCCGAGGCGAGGGCCGGGGCGAGATAGTCGTCATGATGGCGACGGCTGCCGACCCGGTTCGCGACCACGCCTGCAATCGTCACCCGAGGATCGAACCGGGCGAACCCCCGGACCAGCGCCGCGATCGAGCGGGCCATCCCTCGGGCCTCGACCACGAGGACGACGGGCAAGTCGAGGATCTGGGCAATCTCGGCGGTCGATCCGGCCGGATCCGTCCCGCCTCGACCATCAAACAGCCCCATCACCCCTTCGATCACGGCGAAATCCGCCCCCGAGGCGCCGAGGCGGAACGTCCGGGACAGGGCCTCGGTCGAGAGCATCCATGAATCCAGATTTCGACCGGGTCGATCCGTGATGGTTCGATGCTGCATCGGGTCGAGGAAGTCGGGGCCGACCTTGAAGCCCTGGACCGTCCGCCCTCGCCGTCGCAGGGCCGCCATCAGGGCGAGGCTCACGGTCGTCTTGCCCGACCCGGAATGCGTGCCGGCCACGATCACCGAGGGGATGGTCATGAGATTGAGAGACTCAAGGAATGGGAAATCTGCGGAATCTGCGTCATGGGTGATCGCCGAATGCCCTTGTTTCTACTTCGAATGCACAATAATTAGATCAATCCAATAGATGCATTTCATGCACCCTACGGGGAGGGAATCTGCGAAGCCTCTTCTCGGGCCTTGCGGAAGTGGTGGGAATAGGTCTTGTCATAAAGATGGCTTTCTCGGGGAGCGACGTCTCCGAGCATGGGGCCGATGAGGATCAGGGCCGTCATCGTGATTTCGGCCTCGGCCATCCGGCGTTCGACCTCGTCCAGGGTGCAGCGAAGGAACGTTTCGTCGGGCCAGGAAACGCGGTGGGCGACGACCACGGGGGCTTCGGGGCCGTAGTGGGGCATCAGGGCCTCGACGACCTCGGGCATCTGCGCGGCCGAGAGGAAAAGGCAGAGTCCGGCCCGATGGGCGGCCAGATCCGCCAGGTTCTCGTTGGCGGGCAGGCCCGTCCGGCCGGAGGCTCGCGAGAGGATCACGGTCTGGTTCACCCCGGCGGGCGTCAGCTCGATCTTCAGGGCGGCGGCGGCGGCCTGGAAGGCGCTCACGCCCGGGACGATCTCGGACTCGATCCCGAGTTCGTCGAGCCGACGGATCTGCTCGGAGATCGCGCCGTACAGGCTCGGATCGCCCGAGTGAACCCTGGCCACGTCCTCGCCCCGCGAGGTGGCCTCGTCGAGGAACGCGATGATGGAATCCAGGTCCATGCTGGCCGAGTTGCGGACCGTCGCCCCGGGCGGGGCGAAGGCGACGACGGCCCTCGGGACCAGGCTCCCGGCGAACAGGCAGGCCGGGCATCGTTCGATCAGGGAGCGGCCCCGGACCGTGATGAGGTCCGGGTCTCCGGGACCGGCGCCGATGAAGAATACCTTGCCTCGGCGCCTCTGAAGATCGGTCATGTCGGGGTCTCGGGAAGATCGGGCTCAAAGCAAGGTCTTGGCCAGGAGGATCATGGCGCCCCAGGCGATCGGCCAGGTCACCAGGACGGCCACGGCGGTGGCGTGGGTCCAGGCCGGGCCGGGTCGATCCGCTCGAGCGTCGGCCTTCGGCGAGAAGGCCCGGAGCAGGACCGCCCCGACGATCGGGAAGACGCCGAACAGCGGGTTGACCGGCAGGGGGGACGGCACGACGAGGACCGCCATCCCCAGCCAGTAGCCGCCGATCAGGATCCAGGCCGTCTCGGCCCAGGTGAACCGGGACGCCCCGGGCCGGGCGGGGTCCGAGGGCCGCGACCGCCGATCGATCAGGAGGACGAGAGGGCCGCCCATCGCCAGGCCGAGCCAGAGATAGAGGATGCCCAGGACGACCCCGGAGCCTGTCGAGGGCAGGCCGCCCGCCGGCCAGAAGGCGCGGAGGAGGCCGGCCGCCAGCGCATACGCCACGACCAGGCCGGCGACTTCCAGGAGGCGGATGCCTCGTCTCGGTCCGGGGGATTCCATAAGAGTTCGCTCGTCGATCCTGGGACGTCCGGTCATCGGCTGACGAGCATCGACTCCGAGTCGAGCACGATCAGGAGGAATCCCACCTGCAAGGGCCACGCGAAGGCGACGGCCAGGCCCACTCGATCGGTCCAGGGCCGGGGAGAGTCGCCCCGAGCCGAGGCCGGCCCGATCACCCAGGCCCTCCAGAGCGCCGCGAGGACCGCCAGGCAGGCCCCTCCGACTCCCAGCATCAACGGGAAGGAGTACAGATCGATCCGTCCCGGGCCTCTGCTGAGTGGCGACATGATCACCCAGGGCACGCCGAGGACCGCCCAGAGGCGATCGCCGAGCCGGGGATAGCCGGGCGCCCTCCGGCCGAGGTAGCGGCGGGCGAGGTAGACGAACGTGCCGGTCGTCGTGACCGCGATCCCCGAAAAGGTGAACCAGACCAGGGCCCAGCCCGCCCCGACGGCGATCTCGACCGGCGTGCGGAGATGGACCGAGGCGACGGCCGCCGCGACGATCACGGCGATGCCGTCTCGGATCGAGAAGCCATCGGCCCGGGGGTTTCGGGGTGTCCGGGGTTCCAAGCGGTCGTCTCTTCGGGCCGGTCTGGGGGACGTTGGCCTCGGCTCGACTTGTCCTCGGCCGGGTGGCGCCTCTATAATAGGCGACTGCCGGGCGGCGGTCATTCCCCCTCCTCGACCCGATCCCCCCCGGCGACGGCGGGCCCGCCCCGTCCGACCCCTCGGGCCCGGGAATGCCCGCGTCCCCGCCGAGGAGAGGAACCGTCCGCCATGTCGTTGCCGAAAGTGGTGATCGTCGGCCGCCCCAACGTCGGCAAGTCGTCTCTGTTGAACTGGCTGGCCGGGCGGCGGATCGCCATCGTCGATGACGTCTCGGGAGTCACCCGAGACCGCCTCGGCACGCTCGTGGCCGACGGCGACGGCCCCGACGCCACGTTCTTCGAGCTGATCGACACCGGCGGGATCGGCATGGTCGATCGCGACGACCTCTCCGATCATGTGGATAAACAGATCCAGGCCGCGCTGGACGAGGCGGACCTCATCCTCTTCGCCGTCGATTGCCGGGACGGCCGGATGCCCCTGGATGAAGAGGTGGCCTCGCGGCTCCGCTACGTCGACAAGCCCGTGATCCTCGTGATCAACAAGGCCGACGACCCCTCGCTCGACGCCCAGGGCGAGGACTTCTACAAGCTCGGCCGCGGCAAGCCGATCTACGTCTCCACGCATCAAAACCGCCACAAACAAGCCCTTCTGGACCTGATCGCCGAGAAGCTGCCCAGGGCCCCCGAGGGGAAGCCGGCCGAGGAGGCGATGAAGGTCGCCGTCGTCGGACGGCCGAACACCGGGAAATCCACCTTCATCAACACCCTGGCCCGAGCCGAGAGGATGATCGTCTCGGAGGTGGCCGGCACGACCCGGGATTCGGTGGACGTCCAGTTCGAGCTCGACGGCCTGCCGTTCGTCGCCATCGACACCGCCGGGGTCCGCCGCAAGGCGAAGATCCGCGACGACCTGGACTTCTACTCCGTCCATCGCGCCGAGCGGTCGATCCGCCGGGCCGACGTGGTGTTCCTGTTCCTCGACCCGACCGAGGGGATCGCCCGGCTGGACAAGCAGCTCGCCGACTACGTCGCCAAGCACTACAAGCCGGTGGTGTTCGTGGTGAACAAGTGGGACCTGATCGCCGCGAACCCGGACGCCCCCTCGACGGAGATGATGGGCAAGTTCGCCCACAGCGTCCAGCACGCGTTCCGGACCATGCCGTATGCCCCGCTGGCGTTCATCACGGCGAAGACGGGCAAGAACGTGAAGGCGCTCCTGAATCTCGGGCAGGCGATGTTCAAGCAGGCGAGCCGCCGGGTCGGCACGGGCTCGCTGAACAAGGTGCTCCGCGAGGCGGTGGAGGCCCACCCGCCGGCCATCCGCGAGAATCGCGCGCCCAAGGTCTACTACGCCACCCAGGTCGGCACCGCCCCGCCGACGATCGTCCTGTTCGTGAACAAGCCCTCGCTGTTCGAGGCCCCGTATCAGCGCTACCTGCTGAACGTCTTCCGCCAGAAGCTGCCGTTCAAGGACGTGCCGATCAAGCTCTACCTGCGGGCCCGGACCCAGTCCGACCCGAACGCGCCGGCCTCCTCGGACCACTCGGCCGACTCGGGCCCGACGATGGGGACGCGTCGCGGCTATGCCGACACCGGCCTGAAAGAGATCCTCGACCACGAGCTCGACCAGGAAGTCAACGAACTGCTCTCGGAGATCGACGAGTAGCCCAAGCCGTCAGGGCCCGGGGTCGTCGGCCTCGGCGGGCCCGAGGGCTTGCGGCCCAGGGCGATGGCGTAGGCCGTGGCGTAGGTCCGGCAGTGGGAGATCGAGACGAGGACGTCGCCGATCCCCCGCCCCACGGCCACGTCCTTCGCCCCCCCTCGGACGAGCACCAGCGGCTGGCCGGCGGGGTCGTTGCGGACCTCCAGATCGGTCCAGGCCACGCCTCGGCTCCAGCCCGAGCCCAGCGCCTTGAGGATCGCCTCCTTCGCCGCCCATCGGCCGGCGAAATGCTCGATCGCATGCTTGCGGGCCTGGCAATAGTGGATTTCCCGCTCGGTGTAGACCCGGCGCAGGAACAGCTCGCCGTGCTGTTCGATCATCTTGCCGATCCGAGGGCACTCGACGATGTCGGTGCCGATCCCCACGATCTCCATGACGGCCTTTCCCCGGAACCTCGCGTCCCGAAAACCAGTGTAACGGGCGATCCGGGTCGTCGGCTATACTTGCGTGCGCCCGACCCCGACCCCCTTGATTCGAACGGAGTCGATCCGCGATGGACCTCTTCGCTGACCTCACGCCCGCCCAGCGCGAGGCGGTCTGCCACGTCGATGGCCCGATGCTCGTCCTGGCCGCCGCCGGGTCGGGCAAGACCCGGGTGATCACCCGGAGGGTCGCCCACCTCCTGAGCCGGGGGATCGCCGGCTCGAACATCCTGGCGCTGACCTTCACCAACAAGGCGGCCGGCGAGATGAGGGAGCGCGTCGCGGCGCTCGTGCCGGATTCCGGCGTCTGGGTCGGCACGTTCCACGCCCTCTGCGCCCGATTGCTCCGGCAGTACGCCCCCCTCGTCGGCCTCGATCGCGGCTTCTCGATCTACGACCAGTCGGACCGCCTCAAGGCGGTCAAGCAGGCGATGGAGAGCCTCGACCTGGAGGGCGCGGGCGTCACCCCCGAACGGGTCGATTCGGCGATCAGCCGGGCCAAGAACGACCTGATCGGCCCCGAGGCGATGGCCCGTCGCGGCGACGGCGACCACGTCTCGGCCGTCGTGGCCCGCGTGTACAAGGTTTATCAGGAAAAACTGGCGAGGGCCTCGGCCGTCGATTTCGACGACCTGCTCGTCCACCTCGTCTCGATCCTCAAGGACAACCCCGAGGTCCGCCGGGACCTCGACGCCCGGTTCCGTTACGTCCTGGTGGACGAATATCAGGATACGAACCTGGCCCAGTACGCGATCGTCCGCGCCCTGTCGGTCGATCGCCCCAACCTGGCCGTGACCGGCGACCCCGACCAATCCATCTATGGATGGAGGGGCGCCAATCTGAACAATATCCTCGAATTCGAGCATGATTACCCCGGCTGCAAGGTCGTGAAGCTGGAGAGGAATTACCGCAGCACCAAGAACATCCTCCGGGTGGCTGACGGCCTGATCCGCCACAATCGCCGGAGGAAGCCCAAGGCCCTGACGACCGAGAACCCGGATGGCCCTCCGGTCGAGCCTCACGGTGTATTCGACCGAGTCCGAGGAGGCGCAGGGCGTGGCGACGAGGATCGCGGGCCTCGTCCGCGACGGGGAATTCGGCTTCCGAGACTGTGCAATCTTCTGCCGGGTCACCGCGCTGACGAGGACCATCGAGGCCTCGCTCCGGGCCGCGAAGGTGCCGTATCAGGTCGTCGGCGGGGTCTCGTTCTACGATCGCCAGGAAATCAAGGACGTTCTCTCGTATCTGAACCTGATGGCCAATCCGAGGAATGACGTGGCGTTCTCCCGGGTGGTGAACGTGCCGCCGAGGGGCCTGGGCAAGACGTCCCTGGAGAAGCTCTCGGCCCGGGCCGCCGAGCTCGACCTGCCTCTCCTGGCGATGGCCCGCCAGGCGGCTGTGGTGCCGGGCCTGAAGGACAAGGCGGCGCGGGGCCTCCGCGACTTCGCCATGCTCATGGATGAACTCGCGGCGATCCGCGACCATGCCGCCGAGGAGGTCATCCGCCGCCTCCTGTCGCTCTCGGGCTATCACAAGCACCTGGAGGACGAGGCGAAGGCCGGGGGGGATGATCGATTGGCGAACGTCGATGAACTGGTCTCGGCGGCCCGCCAGTTCGACCGCGAGAACCCCGGCGCCTCGATCCTCGAATTCCTCGAGGACATCAGCCTCGCGTCGGCCGTCGATCGCTGGAACGACGACGCCGGGGCCGTCACCCTGATGACGCTCCACGCCGCCAAGGGGCTGGAATTCCCGGCCGTGTTCATCGTCGGCCTGGAGCAGGGATTGCTCCCCCACTCGCGATCGAACGAGGACGACGGGGAGCTCGAAGAGGAGCGCCGACTCCTGTTCGTCGGGATCACCCGGGCCCGCCGGGAGCTCTACCTGAGCCATTGCAAGGTCCGCGAGTTCCGGGGCCAGAGGACGGTGACGATCCCGTCATGCTTCCTCTCCGAACTCCCCGAGGACTCGATCACCTGTCGAGACCTGACCGAGACGGCGGCTTGGACCCCCTCGCCCCGACGCCCTCCGCCGTCGCAACCCCCGACGGGCTTCCGCCTGACCACGGCGGCGGAGCTCGCCAACCTCGCCCCCAGGCCCGCCTCGGCGTCCGCCGACGACCTCGCCGCGTTCCAGCCCGGGGTGACCGTCCGCCACCCCGAGTACGGCCTCGGGAGGATCGTCGCCATCGACGGAGCCGGCCCAAACCGCAAGGGCCGGGTCGCCTTCGCCGTCGGAGGGGAACGAACATTCGTCCTGGCGCGGTCACCTCTCCGAAAAGTCGGGTCCTGAGGGTCCCGCCGACTTATGACAAAGGATTTTATGACGACATGAAATTGACGGAGCGGGTGAAGATAGGCTAGAATTCGGACGACTTCAGACCCTCTTCAGGCGATTTCGGTTCGATCCCTCTTTCTCGACGACTTCCTCACCCCGTACACTGATTCCGCCTCCGAGGGAGGCTTTGTTCCGGGTCCCGGTCCCGTCCGTGAGTGGGAGAAGTCGATGTCGTCGTCTCGAGGCGGTATGTTCGCGGGCCTGACCGTGGCCCTGGTCACCCCGTTCCGCGACGGGGCCGTCGATTTCGAGGCCCTGGGACGTCAGGTCGATTGGCAGATCGGGCAGGGCACGCCGACGATCAGCCCGGTCGGGACCACGGGCGAGAGCCCGACGCTCTCTCACGAGGAACACGAGAAGGTCATCGCCTTCGTCGTCGAACGGTCGGCCGGACGCGCCCGGGTCCTCGCCGGGACCGGCTCGAACGCCACGAGCGAGGCCGTCCGCCTGACGAAGTTCGCCGCCCGAGCCGGCGCCGACGGCGCCCTCCTGGTCTCTCCCTACTACAACCGGCCGAGCCAGGAAGGGCTGTACGCCCATTATGCCCGGGTCGCGGAGAGCGTGGATCTCCCCCAGGTCCTCTACAACGTCCCCGGCCGGACCGGCCGGAACCTCGAGCCGGAGACCGTCGAGCGGTTGGCGAAGTTCCCGGCGATCGTGGCCGTGAAGGAGGCCGCCGGCTCCCTGGATCAGGTCAGCGACATCCTCAACCGGTGTGACCTGACCGTCCTCTCCGGGGACGATAGCCTGACCCTGCCGATGATGGCCGTGGGGGCCTCGGGCGTGGTGTCGGTGGTCGGGAACCTGGTGCCGGGCGACGTCCTGGCGATGATCTCCGCGGTCCAGGCCGACGACTGGGCGGGGGCGCGTCGGCTCCACGCGAAGCTGTTTCCGCTCTGTCGCGACCTGCTCTCGATCGCGGCGAATCCGATCCCGGTGAAGCTCGCGATGAAGCTCCTGGGCCGGGGCAACGGCGAGCTTCGCCTGCCCCTGTGCGCTCCGGACGACGCCGGCCTGGGCCGGCTGCGCGCGACCCTCGCGGCCTACGGCCTCACTCCCCAGGATTCCTGATCCGGCACGATCGATCGAGATCCTCCTGCCGACTCGTGATTCTGCGATTGATCCCTTCTCGGCATGTCAAGTGCAACAGTTCCAGCGCAAGGACTTTGCCGAGATCCTGGCCCGAATCGGGGCCTGGCGTTTGACTTTCCCACCTCGGCCGGGTGCCGGGGTCCGGGGTTGCTCGTCCCCGCGATCCCGCCGAGCTTTGATCCTGACGGCCGAGCACCTGCGACCGTCCCGCCCGGGAGGTTTCGACCCGACTCGCGGTCGGGCCTCCCTTGGAATATGGGTCTCCGACCTGCGCCCAGCCGGAGTTCACGACCATGGCCAAGAAGGCGCCGAGCGCGCATCCGGGAGCAGCAACGGGACGACTCTGACCGTGATGCCTCCCATCAGCGAACAATCGGTGCGTGACCTCGCCCAGGTGTTCAAGCTCCTGAGCGATGAGACGCGTCTGCGAATCCTCCTGTACCTCGCCCAGAGCGGCGAGCTCCACGTCACGGACCTCTGCAACCGGCTGGGCCAGAGTCAGCCGGCCGTGAGCCACCACCTGGCCCTCCTGCGGGTCTCGGGGTTGATCGAGTCCCGTCGCGAGGGGAAGCACAACTTCTACAGCGTCCGGGGCGAGTATTTCGGCGAGCTCCTGCAGGACCTGCTCTCGGCCGCCGGAGACATGCCCAAGAAGGTCCGGTTCCACCAGTTCCTCCTCAGCCACGAGGCGGATTGAGGATCGGGCCGCTCGCAGTTCCTCGCCCTCTTGCGGTTCTTCGGCCCCCCGTCGCGACCTCGCGATCGGGGGGCCGCTCTACTGCTACTGCCCCGGGGATCGGTGGCTTCGCCCTCAAGGCAGGGGCCGATTCTCGTAATAGAGGCTCAGCGCCCGGACCCGCCGGACCTGATAGCCGATGATCAACCCGGAGACCGCCAGGAGCGTCATGAACAGGACGTGGAGGTGGGTCACGTTCGATTCCGACCGCCCCCGGGCCGAGGCCACCGCGGCGAGCAGGCCATACGCCGCGACCGTCAAGCCGGTCGTGTACCAGACCAGCCGCTCCCGGAACCACAGGCCCGAGGCCGCCACGAGCAGGAAGTACCCGGCCACCAGGGACGTCGAGAGGCCGTCGTTGAGCAGGACCAGCGACGTGAACAGGATCACGTCGGAGGTCGCCCAGGCGAACCTCGCCAGGCTCGACCAGCGGGCGCTCTTCAGCAGCCCCTGGAACGAGAGCGAGGCCACGGCGCCGAGCACCAGGACGACCATGATCCGCCGGTGGAGGATGGCCTCGATGTCCTCGCGGAGGAACCGATCGCTCTGGACGACGGCCGCCGAGATCGCCATCACGCTGAGCCGGGAGACCAGGGCCGGCTCGCGGCGGGCCCATCGGCGGAGGGACGTGACCACGCCGAGGTTCCTCGCCTCCACCGACTCGCCCGCGACGAAGCGGTCGAGGTCATCGGCCAGCGCCTCGGCCGAGGCGTAGCGATCGCCCGGGGCCTTCTCCAGGCACTTCAGGCAGATCCGTTCCAGGGTCCTCGGCACGTCCGGCCGGATTCGGCTCGGAGGGATCGGCTCCCCTTCGAGGACCTGGACCAGCGTATCCAGGGGATGCTTCTCGTCGAAGGGCGGACGGCCGGCGAGCGTCTCGTAAAGGATCGCGCCCAGGCTGTACACGTCGCTCCTCGGGCCGACGTCGCCGGCCCTGGCCGCCGCCTGCTCCGGCGCCATGTAGCCGGGCGTGCCCACGATCGCGCCGGTCCTCGTATGGTTCCCCTCGCCCCCGAACATCTTGGCCAGGCCGAAGTCGGTCACGAACGGGCAGCCCGCCCGGTCCAGGAGGATGTTCGAGGGCTTGAGGTCGCGGTGGACGATCCCCCGTTGATGGAGCCGGTCCACGGCCCGGGCGACCGTGGCGACCAGGCCGGCGGCGTCCCTCGGCGCGATCGCGTCGGCGGACAGCTT
The DNA here is from genome assembly GCA_963737655.1 of uncultured Planctomycetota bacterium. Taxonomy (GTDB): domain Bacteria; phylum Planctomycetota; class Planctomycetia; order Isosphaerales; family Isosphaeraceae; genus JAQGHR01. Next base: position 3,705,273 of record CAVTTN010000002.1, read on the forward strand.
CTCGGCGAGGCTGGGCCCGTCCACGAACTCCATCGCGAAGTAGTGCTGGCCGTGGATCTGGCCCACGTCGTGGATCGCCACCACGTGGGGATCGCGAAGCCGCGCCGCCGCCCGGGCCTCGGCGTAGAACCGCTCCACCTGCTCCGGGCCCGCCAGGTGGCTGCCCAGGATCATCTTGACCGCCACCGTGCGATCCAGGCCCTTCTGACGGGCCTTGTACACCACGCCCATGCCCCCCCGTCCGATCTCCCCGAGCAGCTCATACCGGCCGAAATCCGCCAGGACTTCGGGGACGTGGCCGGGCCGAGCCGGCGAGGCGGGCGGCCAGGGGCCGGTCGGCCGGTCCGCTTCCAGCTCGTTCCGTCGGCTCGCTTCCTCCACCTCGGGGGCGAGCTGAAGGCCCAATTCGTCGTCGTCCCGGACGACCCCCGGGTCGTCGGGCGCGAGCGTGGGAGGCTGGACCACCCGGCGAGGCGGGTCTAGCGGGTTGGGAGTCATCCTCGACCATCGCCGGTTCGGCGTGAAGGGCTCTTGTCAAGGCGTCGTCATTGTCCCCCAAGAAGCCCGAGGATACCAGACCGTTTCGGCGATCCGCCGGCCTTCACGACGACCCGCCCGGCTCCCCGGCCTGGGTCATCGTCCGGGCCCGTTTCACCAGGGTCTTGATCACCGCGCCGAGCACGCACAGGGTCACCATGCTCATGAAGTGATGGGCCGGCTTCTCCAGGAAGCCTTGCCGGAGCAGCGCCTCCAATACGAGCACGCCATAGGCCGCCACCGCCATCGCGGTCGTGGCCCAGACCAGGGGGACGCGGAACCACAAGCCGGACGCCGCCACGAGGAGCGCGTATCCGTTGATCAGCGGGCTGATCATCGCGTCATCGACGATCAGGAGGATCGTCAACAGGGCCAGATCGGTCCCGGCCCAGGCCAGGCGGGCGGCGTCGGGCCGCTTCCCCATGCGGAGGACGGCTCGGAAGAGCCAGGCCGAGGCCCCCCAGAGCAGCAGGATGCCCATGACCTTGGCATGGAGCACGGCCGTCCGGGGCCTCATGATCCGGTAATTCGCCTCGGCGACGATCAGGCAGAGCCCGATCCCCCCGATCCGAGACGCCACCGCCGGCTCGCGACGGGCCCAGCGACGGATTCGGAGCAACAGGCCGCGACGACGGATCTCGACCTCGTCCCCCCTCGCGAATTTCTCCAGGTCGTCGGCCAAATCCTCGGCCGTCTTGTAGCGGTCGGCGGGGGCTTTCTCCAGGCATTTCAGGCAGATGAATTCCAGGCTCGACGGCACGTCGGATCGCAGCTCCCGCAGGGGGGTCGGCTCCCTCTGGAGCACTTGCATCAACGTGTCCATCGGGTTCGGGTCGCAGAACGGCGGCCGGCCCGTGAGGAGCTCGTAAAGGATCGCGCCGAGGCTGTAGATGTCGCCCGCCGGACCGACTCTCGACGGGTTCCCGCCGGCCTGTTCCGGGCTCATGTAGCTGGGCGTCCCCAGGATCGTCCCGGAGCACGTCCCCTGCCCTCCGCCTTCCTCGATCAGCTTGACGAGGCCGAAGTCCGTGACCAGGGGGCGGCCGTTGGCGTCGATCAGGATATTGGAGGGCTTCAAATCGCGATGGATGATCCCCTTGGAATGGAGGCGGCCGACGGCCCGGGCCACCGTCGCCATCAGGACCGCCGCCGAGGTCGGGTCCATCTTCTGCTTGTGGAGCTTCTCGGCGAGGCTGGGCCCGTCCACGAACTCCATCGCGAAGTAGTGCTGGCCGTGGATCTGGCCCACGTCGTGGATCGCCACCACGTGGGGATCGTGAAGACGGGCCGCCGCCCTCGCCTCGGCGTAGAACCGCTCGACCTGCTCGGGGCCCGCCAGGTGGCTGCCCAGGATCATCTTGACCGCCACCGTGCGATCCAGGCCCTTCTGACGAGCCTTGTACACCACCCCCATCCCCCCCCGGCCGATCTCCCCCAGCAGCTCGTACCGGCCGAAATCCTTGCCGTTCCACGAGGAGAACGTCGGGCCGGATGAGCCTTCAGACGACTCGTTGGGGGCGAGCGTCGCGGGCCAGTGGAGGGTCTCCGCGGAACCATCCGACGGGGCCGAACCGGGGTGCGTGGCCTGCGTCGGTCCATCGACGAGCGTACTCTGGTTGTCGAGATCGACCTCGGGCCGTCTCGGGGGGAGCGCGACGGTCGGCGGGATCGGGATCTTCTCGGTGATCTCGTTCGGATCGGTTGACATCGCGGGCCCCGATCGCTCGGCCGAGGAGGGGGAAATCGTGGGATCATCTTCGCGGATCGAAACGAAGAGAACCAGGGTCAACCGGCGGGGTCGGGCGGCCCGGCGTCTCCGTCGGCCGAGGCGAGGAGCCGATCGAGCGCGTCCTCGTCGAGGATCGGCACGTTCAGCGACTTCGCCTTTTCGAGCTTGCTGCCGGCCTCCTCGCCCGAGACGACGTAGCTGGTCATCTTCGAGACCGAGCCGGAGACCTTGCCGCCGGCCCTCTTGATCGCCGCTTCGGCCTCGGCGCGAGACCGCCGGGGGAGCGTCCCGGTGAGGACGACCGTCTTGCCCGCCAGGGGGAGCCGGCCGCCGACCGCCTCGGGCGTCTCCAGGGGCCGCGGATCGACGCCCACCGAGAGCAGGTCGTCGAGGGTCTTCGCGTTCGCCTCGTCGTGGAAGAACGCGAACACGCTCTCGGCGACGACCGGGCCGATCTCGGGGACGCCCTGAAGCTCCTCCAGGGACGCCTGGCGAAGCGCGTCGAGCCGGACGAATCGCTGGGCGAGGATCTCCGAGACGCGCGTCCCGACGTGGCGGATCGTCAGGCCCGTGAGCAGGCGGTCGAGCGTCCGGGTCTTGCTCGCGGCGATCGCGGCGACGAGGTTCGCGGCCGATTTCTTGCCCATCCGTTCGAGGTCCGCGAGCGCGGCCTCGTCCAGGCGATAGAGGTCGGCCAGGCCCCGGAGCATGCCCAGGTCCACGAGCTTCGCGATCAGTTTCTCGCCGAGGTTCTCGATGTCCATCGCGTCGCGATGGGCGAACCAGCGGATCATCTCCTTCAACTGGTCGGGGCACTTCGACGGCGGGTTCGAGCAACGATAATCGACCTCGCCGGGCTCGCGGACCGCCGGGGCCCCGCAGCTCGGGCAGGCCGTCGGGAACTCGTAGGGCACTTCCTCGCCCGTCCTGGCCTCGGGCTCGACCCGGACGACCTGCGGGATGATCTCGCCGGCCTTCTGGATCACCACGGTGTCGCCGACCCGGACGTCCTTGCGGGCGATGTCGTCGGCGTTGTGCAGCGTGGCCCGTTTCACGACCGTCCCGGCCAGCTTCACCGGCGAGAGGTCCGCCACGGGCGTCATCTTGCCGGTCTTCCCCACCTGGATCGAGATCCCGAGCACCCGGGTAATCGCCTGCTCCGCCGCATATTTGTAGGCGATCACCCATCGCGGGCTCTTGCTGCGATATCCCAGGCGGCCCCTCTGGCCCAGGTCGTCCACCTTGATCACGAGGCCGTCGGTCTGGAAATCCAGGGTATTGCGCTCGTCGTGCCAGCGACGGGCGTGGTCGATCACGGCGTCGATCGAGTCGTAGACGGCCCAGTGGGGCGTCAGGGGCAGGCCCCACCGGCGGATCTCGGCGAGGGTTTCGGAATACGTCGAGACCTTCAGGCCCTTCACCTCGCCCAGGCCGTGGGCGACGAACCGGAGCCGTCGTTGGGCGCACAGGCGAGAGTCGAGGAGCTTCAGGGAGCCGGCGGTGGAGTTCCGGGGGTTCGCGAACGGCGGCTCCTCGGCGGCGATGCGGATCTCGTTGAGCCGGGCCAGCTCGGCGTTGGTCATGAAGACCTCGCCCCGGACTTCCAGGACCGGCGGCGGATCGTCGTCGAGGACCAGGGGGACGCCTCGGACGGTGCGGATGTTCGCCGTGACGTCGTCGCCCGTCTCGCCGTCCCCCCGGGTCGCGCCGAGGACCAGCCGGCCGGCTTCGTACCGGAGCGAGACGGCCACGCCGTCCACCTTCAGCTCGACGACGTATCGCAACGGCTCGTCGGTCGTCAGGGCCTTGCGGGTCCGGGCGTCCCACTCGCGGATCTCGCCCTCGTTGTACGTATTGTCGATCGAGAGCATGGGGGCGGCGTGGCGGACGGAGGCGAACCCCTCGATCGGCTGGCCGCCGACCCTCTGCGTGGGGCTGTCCGCCACGACGAGCTCGGGATGCTCGGCCTCGATCGCCTCCAGCTTCTTGAGCAGGAGGTCATAGTCCTTGTCGCTGATTTCCGGGGCGGCATCGACGTAATAGAGCCGGTTGTGCCGATGGAGCTCCGCCCTCAGGGCGGCGGCCTGCTGGCCGGGGTCGCGGTCCTTCCTGGACGCCATCGAGGTTACCTCCCGAACTCGGCCTGGAATTCCCTGGAGAGCTGGCACAGCCCCTCGCCTCGGGCCGGAAATCAGGAGGGGTCGGGGCCCGGGGGCTTCGGGGGAGACGGCGGCTGGAAGTGGCGATCGGTCGCCATCGCCAGGACGCCCAGGACGAGCATGATCCCGAACTCGATCATCAACGCCCAGACGCCCTTGCGATCGAACCAGCCCGCCAGGGCCCGGGAGGCCGTGTTCGAGGCCGCCAGCGGGTTGGACTTCGCCCGGATCTCCACGTACGGGCCGACGAGGTAGCCCAGCGCCGTCACGACGAACAGCGTGCTGACGACCATCAACAGGACGTAGAACGGGTTCGGCCGGGGCTTGCGGGACGGGGCGGCGGCCATCGGTCGGGACCTTTCCCTCGAGCGGATCAGGCGATGACCCAGCCGCTTCCCTCGATCGTATAATCGACGATTTCCTCGGGCCGGAACCAGAGGGCCATCTCGCGATCGGCCGACTCGGGGCCGTCGCTGCCGTGGATCAGGTTGTTCTGCTTGCTGATCGAGAAATCGCCGCGGATCGTCCCCGGCTCGGACTCGGCGCCGTTGGTCTTGCCCAGCATCTTGCGGACGACCGCGATGGCCTCGGGCCCTTGAAGGACCCCGACGATCACCGGGCCTCCGGTCAGGAAGTCGATCAAGCCGCCGAAGAACGGCCGTTCGCGATGCTCGGCGTAGTGCGTCTCGGCCAGCGATCGGGGCACCTGGAGCAGCTTCAACGCCGCGATTTGCAGCCCCTTCGCCTCGAACCGACCGAGGATCTCCCCGACCAGACGCCTCTGGACGCAATCGGGCTTGAAGATGATCAGAGTGCGCTGCATCGTTCGATCCGGTCGGGGTGAGAGGAATGCGAATCCCGAGAGAATGGGCGAAGTTTAGCCCATCGGGGGCCGGGCTTCAACCGTCGAGGAGCCAGGGGATTTCCTCGAACGACTCGGGATCGAGCCGCCAGGCCCGAATCTCGGGTTCCTCGCCGAGCAAGGAGACGATGATCCGGGGGACCTCGCCGTAATAGTTCGTGGCCAGGTCCGTCCGGCTGGGGGTCGCGGCCCACCTCGGGTGGGAATGGTAGATCGCCACGATCTCATCCCCCCGTTCCCTCATGGAGACCACGGCGCGGATGACCTCCTGAGGGTCCGCCTCGTACCGGGTCTCGCTGGCCAGGGAGTTGGTCAGGGGATGGAAGGTGGCCGCCCGCCGCCCTCGCCCCCCGAGGAGCCCGCAGCACTCCCGGGGGGCTTCCCGCCGGCAGTGGGCGACCATCGCGTCGCGGAGGTCTCCGGGGATCGCCAGGGGGTCGCCGGTCATTCGGGGAACAGGGGCGTCGAGAGGTAACGCTCGCCCAGGTCGGGGAGGATCACCACGACCATCTTCCCGGCGTTCTCGGGCCTCTTCGCGACCTGGAGGGCCGCCGTGGCCGCCGCCCCGCAGGAGATCCCGCAGAGCATGCCCTCTTCCTTGGCCAGTCGGCGGGTCGTCTCGAAGGCGTCCTCGTCGCGGACCTGGACGACCTCGTCGATCACCTCGACGTTCAGGTTATCGGGGATGAAGCCCGCGCCGATCCCCTGGATCTTGTGGGGCCCGGGCTTGTTCGGCTCGCCGCTCCGTCTCTGGGTGATGACCGGGGAGTTCACCGGCTCCACGGCGATGACCTTCAGGCCCGGCTTGCGTTGCTTCAAGACCTCGCCGCAGCCGGTGATCGTCCCCCCGGTGCCCACGCCGGCCACGAGGATGTCGATCCGGCCGTCGGTGTCTCGCCAGATCTCCTCGGCGGTGGTCTTGCGGTGGATCTCGGGGTTCGCCGGGTTCTTGAACTGCTGGGGCATGAAGGCGTTGGGCGTGTTCTTGACGATCTCCTCGGCGCGGCGGACGGCCCCGGGCATCCCCTCTCCGGCCGGGGTCAGCACGATCTCGGCGCCGAACGCCTTGAGGAGCCGCCTTCGCTCCAGGCTCATGCTCTCGGGCATGGTGACCATCAGCTTGTAGCCCCGGGCGGCGCAGGTGAAGGCCAGGGCGATCCCGGTATTGCCGCTGGTGGGCTCGACGATCACCGTCTCGGGGCCGATCTTGCCGTCTCGCTCGGCGGCGTCGATCATGGCCACGCCGATGCGGTCCTTCACCGACCACAGGGGGTTGAAGTTCTCCAGCTTCGCCACGACCTCGGCCACGCACCCGGCCGAGACCCGCCGGAGTCGGATCAAGGGCGTGTTGCCGATGGTCTGGGTGATGTCGTCGTAGATCCGGCCCCGGGTCCTCTCGGCGATGGCCATGCCCTGGTTCTCCTGGCTGACGAAATGGGACCGCCGGCCGTCCTCCGGGGAGGATCGGCCGGCTCTCTCTCCTGGATCGGGACGTCCACCCGATTTCTTCGGCACGACCGCCATCTTCGCTGGAATCAATACCCGGGTCGATAGACCCGCCTGGGCACCACCACGGTCGGCACCACCGGCGAATAGAACGTCGGGATGGGCGACGAGGGGAGCGTGGCGTAGGTCGTCGTGGTGTAGATCGCCCGCGTCGGGACCCGGGAGACCACGCCGACCGGCATCGGCGCCACATAGGCCGTGTGGACGACCGAGGGGGCCACGAACGCCGTGGGCACCACCGTCGCCGGGCTCACGTAAGACGTCGGCGGAGCATACACGGTCTCCACCGGGCCGGTCACATAGGCCGGGCCGGTCACCACCACCCGCTTCCCGCCGGCCTGGGCCGAGGAGGCGAGCGTCAGGACGACGGGGACCGCCGCAAGCACGAAGAGGCGATGGACGCGAGTCATCGAGGGAGTCCTCCGAAAGCCGAAGGGCGGAGGCCGGGGCCTCCGTCGCTCGTGGGATCATTCTCCACTAACACACCGAACAAGGTCAAGATTGCCCCGGCGGCACGGTCGCGACCCGGCCCCAAGGCCGGGAGGGACCGAGGGTCTCGGCCAGCAAATCGCGTACGAAAGGGCCGGCAGAGTCGTCCCGGTCCGGCGAACTTGAGGCCAATTGCCCGGATTTCGGCGGTTTCGCTCGATTCTAGAACCTGAATGGGTGGCTCGCAACCGAACGATCACGCGCCGATTGCCGCTCGGGTCGGGATATTCGTACAATGCCGATCGCACCATCGGCCGAGCGCGACCCCGGAGCGAGACGATGTCCTCAGGCCCCGAGACCCCGACCCGCGACCCGTCCCACGGACACCGCCCCGGCCCGTCGAGCGACGTCCCCGCCTCGCTGAACCCGGAGACCGGCTGGCACGTCCTCCACCTGTTCTACAAGATCGACCGGAACATCCTGAAATCGCTGAGCGAGGCCGAGCGGACCCGAGGCCGAGAGGCGATCGCCCGCGCCCTCGACCCGTCGTCCCCGAGCTCGCCCGACCAGATCCAGGCGTTCGGGATGGTCGGCCACAAGGCGGATTTCGGCGCGATGCTCGCCGGATCGGACCTGCGGAAGATCCACGACGTCCAGACGGCCATCCAGGCCTCGGAGATCGGCCCGGCGCTCGTGCCGACGTACTCGTTCACCTCGATCACCGAGGTCTCCGAGTACGTCCCGGATGCGGAAGCCTACGGCAAGATCCTCCGGGACCGCGAGGGCGTCGATCCCGAGACGCCGATCTACAAGACGAAGCTTGAACAGTATGCCAAACGGCTCGAACCGATGAACCGCCAGAGGCTCTACCCCGAATTCCCCGCCTGGCCGTGCGTCTGTTTCTACCCCATGAGCAAGACCAGGACCGAGGGGCAGAACTGGTACCTCGAACCCTTCGATCGCCGATCCGAGATGATGGCCCAGCACGGCAAGAGCGGCATGAAGTTCGCGGGACGGGTCTCCCAGCTGATCACCGCGTCCACCGGCCTGGACGATTGGGAGTGGGGCGTCACGCTCTGGGCGAAGAACCCGGCCTATTTGAAGGAAATCGTCTACGCGATGCGGTTCGACGAAAGCTCGGCCCGGTATGCCCTGTTCGGCCCGTTCTACCCCGGGTTCATCCTGCCGGCCGACGAGCTCCTCCGATCTCTCCGCGTCTGACCCTTCGCCCAGGTTCCTTGATCCCCCGGAGGCGGCCCGATGTGGACCTGCCCGAATTGCGAGGAAGCGCTCGACGACGAGTACGACGTCTGCTGGGGCTGCGGGACGTCGGCCGACGGGACCGAGGACCCGATGTTCGAGACGGCCGACGAGGCCGAGGCGATCTATGACCAGGCCGAGGACTCCGAGTTCTCACCCGAGAAGGAGATCGAGGACGAGTTCGGCGAGCCTTTGCCCGATCTGGCCGAATGCTTCGTGGCCGAGAACGTGACCGAGGCCCGATTCGTCGCCGACCAGTTGCGGATGATCGGCATCCCGGCCGTCTCGGATCGCCACAGCCACGAACTCGGGTTCGGGATCGGGGCGATCCCGAACCTCTGGGGCTATGGGCCCAAGGTCCGCGTCCGACCGGTCGACCTGTCCCGGGCGGCGACCTGGATCCACCAGTACCGGACGCGACGAGCGGAACGACGAAAGCGCGAAGAGGCCGAGTAGCCGGCCCTTTCCTCCCGACCGAACCCGACCGAGGACCAGACGATGTGGACCTGTCCCAAATGCGGAGCGAAGGTGGACCCGTCCTTCGAGGTCTGCTGGCAATGCGGGACCTCCGCCGACGGGACCGAAGACCCGAGCTTCGTTTCGGCCGACCAGAGCGGGCCGATCGCCGACGAGTCGTCCGACCCGATGGGCGGGGAGCTCCCGCCGGTCGAGGACGGCCCGGGAGGCGAGCTCGTGGCCTGCTACCAGGCGTTCAGCCTGATGGAGGCCCAGTTCCTCACCGACGAGCTCAAGGGCGAGGGGATCACGGCCGTCTGCGACGCCCAGGACATGCAGGACGCCATCGGCGGCTGGTCGGGCAACCCCCGGGTCTACTGCCACGAGTCCGACCTGCCCCGGGCCCGCGCGTTTCTCGAAGAATACGAGAAGAAGAAGGCCGGTCACAACCCGCTCGAATCATGATCGAATGCCGATCCCCCGACGGGCCGGGCCCGCCGGGGGACGGTTCGGGTCGGTCATGCCTTCGCGGGATCGGTTCGGCCCTCGGCCGCCTTCTTCCTGCGGTGGCGATGGACGAAGTATGCCCCTCCCAGGGCCACGAGGGTGAGCGACGCCGGCTCCGGCACCGACGACGCATAGCCGATCCTCACCCCCTCGCTCGACGGGTCGGGCGTGACGCCGATGTCGAACACGGCCGCCTCGTAGCTGTCATTCGTGACGTCGCCGAGGTCCAGGATGTAGGTCTGTCCCGGGTCGATCGAGATCAGCGACAGCGGCGAGATGCTGCTCAGCCCCAATTCCGTGTCGATCAAATTGTTCAGGCTCGCGCTGTCCGTGCCGAACAGGCTGGACGCCAGGTTGCCCGACGCCTTCAGGTCGCCGAGATAGACCGTTTGCGCCTCGTTGTTGGTGATTTCCAGGAGGCCGGTCGAAACTCCGGCGCCACCGCCGCCACCTTTCTTGGGGACCTTGTCGAGCTTGACATCCACGTCCTTGAGATTGATTTTCCGGTTGGCGCCGACGGGGTATTCCCATTCGCCCGCGACGATCTTGGAGACCCCGGCCTTGGGCGGGACGAGGGCGACGACGCCCCGGTCGGTCTTGCCGGCGGGCACGCCGCCCTTGTCGAACTCGACCCCGGTCTTGGCCGCGTTCAGGGCGGCCCGGGTGAAGTAATCGCGGGACCGGGCGATCGGGTCGCCGGCCTTGTCGGTCGCCACGTTGGTGTTGAAATCGAGGTTCAACTGGATGGCGACCTTCTTCGCCGGGTCGTCGTTCTTCAGGTCGTAGAACGCATAGTCGTAGCCGGCCCGGACCGGGCCCGCCAGCAGCGAGCCCACGATCACCAGGCCCATCGAGCCCAGGCCCACGAACAGCTTCCCCAGACGGCGACGTCTTCGCATCGGGAGACCTCCTCGGGCGGAGGAGACCGATGCGGCCCCCTCTCGCCCTTCGATACGGTGGCCCGATCAGGCCATTCCGTCCGTCGGAGGCGATGTTGACGAAGCCCACACGGACGAGGCGTCCGGAAATCACGGATGAGGCGTCGTCGCCTCGCGATGTCCCGGATCGGGCCCTCCGCCAGTAAGGGCCCGATCCGGGTTCTCGCGGATCGATCAGGGGACGTTGAAGAGATACGCCTTGTTGTCCGAGGCCGCCACGCCGATCTGCTTGCCGTCCGGGCTCCAGGCGATCCCGTAACAGGGGGTATTGTTGCCGATTTTTTGCTGGAAGATCGGCTTGCCGGCGTCCACGTCCCAGACGAACAGGTTGCCGCCGTATCCGATCGAGGCGAGCCTCTTGCCGTCGGGGCTGAAGGCGACGCCGTAGACGTCGTCCGGATGGCCGGAGTAGGAGCGGATTTCCTTGGCGTCGGCCACGTTCCAGAGCCGGATCGTCTTATCGACCGAGCCGCTGGCGATCATCGCGCCTTCGGGCGGTCGGAAGGCCAGGCAATAGACCTGCGCGGCGTGGCCGGCGGCCTTGCGGAGCTCCTTGCCGTCGGCCGGGTTCCAGAACTTCACGAGCTTGTCGTCCCCGGCCGAGGCGATCACGTCCCCCTTGGGCCCGAAGGCGACGGCGTACACGACGTTGTCGTGGGCCTTCTCGATGACCCGTTCCTGGGCACCCTTCTCGACGTCCCAGACGCGGATGCTCTTGTCCGCCGCGCCGGTCACGGCCTTCTTGCTGTCGGGCGACCAGCCCACGCTGTAGACCTGGCCGGCATGGCCCGCCAGGTTCTTGAACGCGCCGGGCGGGGTGAGCGCGTACACCCTCGCCGCCTTGTCCTCGGAGCCGGTCAGGAGCGTTTGATTGTCCGGCAGGAAGCCCAGGGCGAGGACCGGGCCGCCGAATCCGCCGATCGCCTGGAGCTCGGCCTTCGCCGGGTCGGGCGTCGCGATGTCGAAGATCCTGGTCGAGGGCGGGTCCGAGAGGCCGGCGGCGAGCGTCTTGTTGTCGTTCGTCACGGCCAGGGAAAAGACCGGCCCCCCGGCCTGATACGTGAGCATCGGCTGGCCGTTGCCCGCGTTCCACGTCTTGATCGTCTTATCGCTCGATCCGGTGATCAGCTTCTGCTGGTCCTTCGTGTAGAGGACCGCGCGGACGGCGTCGCCGAAGCCGCCGATGTTGCGGACCTCGTTGCCGCCGTTCACGTCGAAGATCCGGCACGTCTTGTCGGCCGATCCGGTGGCGATCTGCGAGCCGTTGGGGTGGATCGCCACGGAGAAGATCGGCCCCTGGTGGCCGGCGAACACGCGGACGGCCGCCGGCTTCCAGACCCGGATCTTGTTGTCGGCCCCGGCCGAGACGACCTGGGCGTTGTCGGGCAGGATCGCCAGGCCCGCGATGGCCGAGCCGTGGGCGGAGAGGTCCTGGAGTTCCCTCGGCGCCTCGGGCTTGCTCACGTCCCAGAACCGGACGAGGTTGTCCGCCCCTCCGGTGCTCACGCGGTTGTTGTCGCCCGAGATGGCGACGGCCTTGACCGGCCCGCCGTGACCCGGCAGGGTGCTCAGCAACTTCGCGTCGCCGGTCTGGAACACCCGGGCGGCCTTGTCGTCGGAGCCCGTGATCAGCCTCCCGCCGTCTCGCGAGACCGCCAGGGCCGAGACGGCTTCGCCGTGCCCTCCGAAGTCGCGGAACGGCTTGCCTTCGCCCAGGTTCCACGCCTTCGCCAGCTTGTCGGCCGAGGCGGAGAAGAGCTGGTTGCCGTCGCCCGGATGCCAGGCCAGGGCGTTGATCCGGCCGCCGTGGCCGCCCATCGCCTTGACTTCCTTGCCCTCGCCGACGGAATACAGCCGGATCTGGTTGTCCTCGCCGGCCGAGGCCACGCGAGACCCGTCGGGCTGGAGGGCCAGGGCCGTGATCGGCGCCGGCAGGTTCTCGAATTTCTTGACCTCGTTGCCGTCGCCCACGTTGCAGACGCGGACCACCTTGTTCGCCAGGGCGAAAGCGACCTGGTTGCCGTCGGACCTCAGCGCCAAGGCGACGATCGGCTGATCGGGCGCCGGGATTTCCTTGATCAGGTTGCCGTCGGCGGCGTTCCAGATGCGGACCACCTTGTCATCGCCGGCGGTGGCGATCTTCTGGCCGTCCGGGGTCGAGGCGAACGCCTTGATCGGCCCCTTGGCATCGACGACCTTCGGCTCGATCAGGGGCAACTGCCAGAGGCGGGCGAGGCCATCGGAACCGGCGGAGATCAACTGCGAGTTGTTCGGGTGGAAGACGAGGCCGAGGGTGGAGTCGGTCGGCGTCTCGATCACGCCCTGAGGCGCGCCGTCGCCGGGGTTCCAGAGGCGGATGCTCCGGGCCTTGTCGCCCGAGGCGACCTGTCCGCCGTCGTTCCGCCAGGCGAGCGACTCGACGTCGCCGTTATGGCCGTTGAGGACCTGGGCGTTCGGCGCCTGGAGGTCCCAGAGTTCGACCGTCTTGCCCACGGCCAGGGCCGACTTCTTGCCGCCCGGGTCCAGGGCGAGCGCGTGGATCCCGGCCGGCTGCCCGGCGAGTTCCTTGGACGGCCCTCCTCCGGGACGAAGCCAGACCTTGGCCGTCTTGTCCAGGCTCCCCGAGAGGATGTACTTGTTGTCCGGGCTCGGCGACACCGAGAGGACGAGGCTGGAATGGCCGTCGAACTTCTTCTGTTCCTTGCGGCTGGTGGCATCCCAGACGCGGACGGTGTTGTCAAACCCGCCGGTGACGATCGCCTTGCCATCCGGGGTCCAGGCGATCGAATAGACCGGCTCGACATGTCCATCCAGCGTGCCGACCAGGGCCGCCTGCTGGGCCAGGGCCACGCCGGTGGTCGCCAGCGCCAGGGCGGTGGCCATCAGGAACCGAGTTCGGGCGGACGAGAGGCGGCGCATGGGGCGGGCTCCGTTGAGGAAGGATTCGAGGGGTCCGCCCGGCCTGGTGGGATCGCGAGACGGCCGGGTCGGCGGTCATGCGCCGCCCGGGGGATCGCTCCGGGACGGGAGACCGCATCCCGCCGAACATAGACGCCGGGACGCCCCGATGCAACCGGGTAGGCGATCGGGAATCGGGGGCGAAGCCCCCTCGGACGGCGTCAGAAACCCCGTAGCTCGACTGGACATCCCGCGGCCTCGCCGTTACAAGACAGAGGCGCCGGACTGCCGAAACTTCGCCGGCGCCCGACGATCGGCCCCTCCCCTCGCCAGGCCCCATGACCACGCCCCATCCCCCGCTTCACCCCCTGCGGTTCGAGCCGATCCTCAAGCGCCTCCTCTGGGGCGGGCGGAGGCTGGGGAGCCTCCTGAACAAGCCGTTGGGCGACGCGGCCGATTATGCCGAGAGCTGGGAGATTTCCGACCATCGCGGCGACGTGAGCCGGGTGGCCGAAGGGCCGCTCGCGGGTTCCGACCTCCGAACCCTCCTCCGCGAGAGGGGCCCGGAACTCCTGGGCGAATCGCTCGCCGGGGCCTCGCAATTCCCCTTGCTCGTCAAGTTCCTCGACGCTCATCAGGTGCTCTCGATCCAGGTCCACCCCGACGACGAGCGAGGCCGGGAGCTGGCCGACGACAACGGCAAGACCGAAGCGTGGGTGATCGTCCACGCCGAGCCCGGAAGCCGGATCTACGCCGGATTGCGGCCCGGAGTGACCCGGGAGGCGTTCGCCCGGGCGCTGAAGACCGGCGAGGTCGAGCCGCTGATCCATCGGTTCGAGCCCGAGGCCGGCGATTGCATCCTGATCCCCGCCGGGACGGTCCATGCCATCGGCGCCGGGATCGTCCTGGCCGAGATCCAGCAGATGTCCGACGCCACGTTCCGCGTCCACGACTGGAACCGGGTCGGCCCCGACGGCCGCCCCCGGGCCCTCCACGAGGCGGAGGCCCTGGCCTCCACGGACTTTGACGCCGGGCCGGTCGATCCGCTGGTGACGACGCCCGAGGCGATCGCGGGAGGAGTCCGCGAGCGCCTGGCCCGTTGCGATTACTTCGCCCTGGAGCGATTGAAGCTGGGCGGCCCCTCCGCCGTCGGCTCTCCCGGGCGATTCACGATCCTCCTGGGCCTCGAAGGCGAGGCGGAGGTCGAGCACGGCGGCCGGTCCTGGCCGCTGCCCCGGGGCGGGAGCCTGTTGTTGCCGGCGAGCCTCGGCCTCGTGCCCGTCCGGCCGGTCGGCGGCGAGGCGACGGTGCTTTCGTGCGTGGTCCCCTGAACCGAGGTCGCCGACCGATGGACGTCCCCCCCGCCCCGCCGGCCCCGACGACGCCCCGGCCCTGGATGCGCCTCCTCCGAGGCCCCGGCATGGCGATGGACCCCAAGAAGCTCGTCCTGGCCGCCGTCGGCCTGGGCCTCTTGCGGCTCGGCTGGGAGCTCCTCGACCGTCTCTTCGCCCGGGCCGAGGGGATGGGCGGCGGGTTCCACCCCCACCTGCTCTACGACGACATCCCCGGCCTCCAGGGCGTCCTGGAGATGGCCGCCGAACGGATCACCGAGCCGTACCGCCTGCTGATCGCCCCGTTTCAGGCCGTCTTCGCCGTGGGTCGCGGCCCGGTCGCGTTCCTCCACGCGGCCCTCGCGGCGGTCTGGGCCGTGACGGTCTGGGGGATCATCGGCGGGGCGATCGCGAGGATCGCGGCCGTCCAGCTCGTCTCGGGCGAGAGGCTCGGCATCTTCCCGGCCCTGGGATTCGCCCGCAAGAAGGCCCTCGCCCTGATCGGGACGCCGCTGTGCCCGATGATCGGCCTGGGCTTCTTCGCCTGCCTCTGCGCCCTGATGGGCCTCCTCTATCAAATTCCCGGGCCCATCGGCGTGACGGTGGCCGGGCTGTTCGCGTTCCTGCCCTTGCTGGCCGGCCTGGTCATGGCCCTGATCGTCGTGGGGCTGGCCGTGGGCTGGCCCATGATGGTGGCCACGGTCGCCGTCGAGGCCGAGGACGTCTTCGACGCCCTGAGCCGGTCGTACAGTTATACCTATCAACGGGGCGGCCGATACGCGGCGATGATCGCGGTCTCCTGGCTTTTCGGGACGGTCGGGCTCGCCGTGGTCTGGATGTTCGCCGCGTTGGTCGTCCACATGGCCCGCTGGGGACTGGCGTTCGGCGCCCCGGATGGCCGCCTCCTCGGACTCTTCGCCGGCAATCCCGATTTCGGAGCGAACGCCGCGGGCCTCCACTCCATGTGGCTCTATCTCGTCCGCCTGCTGGCGCAGGGCTGGATCTACGCCTATTTCTGGACCTCGGCCACGATCATCTATTTCTTGCTCCGGCTCGACGTCGACGGAACCCCCCTGGACGACCTCGGCGGCCGGGATGACGAGATCGACGACTTCGCCCCCTCGCCCGAGACGCCCGAAAAATCGCCGACGGAAGGGGAGGTGGCGTAAGTCCTCGCGGGGCCGAGTGCGCGAGACGCACCCTCGGCCCATGAGCTTCAAATCACCGACCAGCCCCCCGCGACGAAGCTCCCTTCGAACATCGTGGCGACGACCGGCAAGGCGGAATCGAGGATCAGGCGATGGGGGTCCTCCTCGTCGCGATCCGGCAACGCCACGATCGCCAGGTCGGCCGATTTTCCCGGCTTGAGGCTGCCGGTCACCGCCTCGGACCGCAACGCCCAGGCGCCGAAGAGCGTGGCCATCGTCAGCAGCAGCTTGCCGCCGAGGTCCGGGTCGGCTCGATGCAGGAAGCGAACCTCATCGAGGACGCCCAGGGACGGCGCCGAGGCCAGGCTGTCCGTCCCCACCGTCACGATCCCCCCGGCTTCCAGGATCTGGCGGAACGGATGCGGCGCGTGGCCGAATCGCGCATGGGTCCTCGGGCAATAGGCCACCGCGACCCTCTGGCCGCTGGGCGCGGAGGCCGGTCGAAGCTGCCAGAAGTCCTCGGGGTCGAGGTACGTGCCGTGGGCGACGATCCAGTCGGCCTTGCGGAGCCCGCCCTTGCGGAGGTAATCGGCCGGGCGAGGGCCGATCGGTTCCCACCCATCGTCCCAGGCCCCGAGGGCCTCCAGGAAGCCTCGCAACCGGCCCTGACGAGACGTCAGAAGCTCGATTTCCTCGGGCATTTCCGCCAGGTGGGTCGACAGCGGCAGGCCCGAATCGGCGGCCCGCTGATAGACCCAACCGGCCGTGCTGTACGGGGCGTGGGGCTCAGGCCCGGCCGGGCGCAGGCGGCCGATTGCGTCTCCGGGCGGAGCGTCGCGAGCCATTCGAAGGCGGACTTGATCGTCTCCAGCCCCCGCTCCCTCTTCAGGCCGATCAGCTCACAGAACACGACCGCGCGGATCGGCGCCTCGGCCAGGTCCGGCCAGCTCAGGCCGGCCGTCGTGGTGTCCGCGACCATCGTCGTCCCCGAGGCGATCGCGTCGGCCACGTGCCGGCGGGATGCCTCGCGGAGCGAGTCCAGCGACCCGAGTCGTCGTTGCGCGATCACCCGGGCCAGCCACTCGATCTCGTCCTCGGCCCCGGTCCCCGAGTCCGGCCCGGGGATCGGGGAAAGCTCCAGATGCGTATGAGTGTTCACAAATCCCGGGACGATCGCGGCATTGCCCAGGTCGAGGTCGGCCGGGGCCTTGCCCGAACGGACCGAGGCGATCCGGCCATCGACCACGGTGACGATCCCGCCCTCGATCGGGGGCCCCTCGACGGGGAACACGTAGCGGGCCCGGATCGAGCGAGGCCGGGTCATCCGAGGGCCTCCCCGGCCCCCTTCGCGTCCCTTCGCCGCCAGAGGACCGCCAGTCCGCCGACGAAGGCCGCCGACCCCAGGGCCACCCACGGCCACCGATAGACCGCCTGGCCCGCCGCGCCGGGATCGAACAGGATCGCCGCCAGCCGCGTCCGGCCCGCCTCGCCGGCCACGGCCCCATCGGTCACCGCCAGCAGGTTATTGACGAAATGGAACGCGATGCACGGCCAGAGGCTCCGCGACCGGAACGCGATCAGCCCCAGGACCAGGCCCAATAGCGCCGCGTTGAAGAATTGCTGGAACACGCTCAGGAGTACATGAAGGAATCCGAAGAGAAAGGCCGTCGTCACGACCGCCGAGATCCGCCCGCCTCGCTCCAAACCACTGAGGAAGAAGCCGCGGAACGCGACCTCCTCGCAGACCGCCGGGACCGCCGCGAAGACCAGGATCGCCGTCCCCAGGTCGGGGACTTGCGAGAACAGGGCTTGCAGGGTCTCCTGGGTCTGTTTCGACATCGGGAACGCCGACTGGACCAGGGGCGCCAGGATGGAGCCGACCGGATGCCAGGCCACGGCCAGGGCCACCGCCAGGGCCAGATCGGCCAGCCTCGGGCGTCTCAGGCGAAGGGTCCCCAGGGGGTCGGAAGTGAACAGGAAGGCCAGGATCACCGGAGGCGTGAGCACGATCGCGACCAGGCTCAGGGCCACGCCCCTCGGCGAGCTCCCCAGCGACGCCGCCGTGAACCACGCCGTCGAGATCATCAGGGCGAAGCAGAGGAGCGCCATCCCGGGCGTCGGCCTCGGCTCGCGATCCCGGACCAGGTGGCGGAGCCAGTCCTTCAAGGTGAACCGTTCCGCCTCCCGGAACAGGACGCCCTCGGTGTTGAATTGATCGACGGCCCACTTCAAGGCGAGGACGCCATAGAGGATCGTCGGCAGGAGGACCGGCAGCGAGAACCGGGCCGCCACCTCGTATTTTCCCTGCATCAACGCCCGGAGCAGCAGGGAAACGCCGGAGATGGGGATCAGGCTGGTGAACAGGTCCAGCTCGATCCCGGGCATCATCGTCACCATCATCAGGGGCAACGCCACGATATACAGGGGGGTCAAATAGTATTGACCCTCCTTCATGCTCCGGGCCATCGCCGCCAGGGCCAGGCAGAGCGCCGAGAACATGGCCGAGAGCGGGATCAGCAGGACGACCATCCAGACCGCCGACGACAGGTTCGGCGCCGCGAGGACCGATTCGAGGCGGTTCCCGGCGCGGCCGACCGTCCCGATGGACCGGGCCAGTTGCCACCCGGTCAAGCCCATGCTCAAGAGGTTCAGCGTGGCCGTGGCCATGCTCGCGGCCAGGACCGTCAGGAATTTCCCCAGGACGATCTCGGTGCGGCTCGCCGGGCTGATCAGGAGCGTTTCCATCGTCCCGCGTTCCTTCTCGCCGGCGCAGAGGTCGATGGCGGGGTAGAACGCCCCGGTCAGCGACATCATCACCAGGAGGAACGGGAAGAACTGGGCCCAGACGCTCGTGCCGACCTCCTCGGGCCGGGCCACGTCCTGGACCTCGACCCTCGTCGGCTCGACGAAGCTCGCCGGCTTATTCTCCTTCTTCAACCGGCCCTGGACGATCGCCTCCCGCCACGAATCCAGGACGCCGCGGACCCTCGTGGCGCAGATTCAGGCTCTGCTCGTCGGCGCTGTTGTAGGCCACCGGGAGCCTTGCCGCGTCGCCCGAGAGCAAGGTCTGGCGGAAGTCGGCCGGGATGATGACGACCGCGTCGGCCTCCCCGCCCCGGACGGCCAGCTCGACGGCCTTCGGATCGGTCCAGGGAGGCTCCGAGCGCACCGGCCGGACCTTCAACTTCGCCGCTTCGGCCTCGGTCGGCGGGAAGAAGTATTCGGCCCGGAACTCGTCTCGCGCCCGGTTCAGGAGGGGCGGGTCATCGGGCAGGTTCTCGGCCCCGACGAGCACCACCGTCCTCGGCTTCTGCTGGAACGCCTGGACGAACTGGGCCATCCCCAGCCCGAGCATGGGGTAGAGCAAGATCGGCAAGAAGACGACCATGAACAGCGTCCGGCGGTCCCGGAGCTGGTCGCGGAGCTCTCGGCCGAAGACGATCCCGACGTTCGCCAGACGCATGAAAAGATCCGATCCCGAAGAATGACCCGCCTAGACGACCGCCACGCCGCCGGCCTCCTCCTCGGCCTTCTCGACCAGGTGGAAGAACAGCTCCTCCAGGTCGGGCTGACCGTGCTTTTCCAGCAATTCGAGGGGTTCCCCCTCGTCCTGGACCCGTCCCTTGTGGATGATCGCCACCCGGGAACAGAGTTTCTCCACTTCATGCATCGCGTGGGTCGAGAACAGGATCGTCTTGCCCCGATCGCGGAGCTCGGCGATCGTCCTGAGCACCGCGCGGGCCACCAGGACGTCGAGTCCCGCCGTCGGCTCGTCGAAGATCAGCACCGGCGGATCATGGACGATGGTCCGGGCGATCGAGGCCTTCTGCTTCATCCCGGTGGACATCTTCGCTCCCAGGACGTCGCGGAAATCGTCCATGCGGAGCCATCCAAAAACCTCTTCCATCCGCTCCTTCAGCCGTTCGGGGGGCAGGCCGTAGAGCCGGCCGAAGTACTCGACGAATTCCCACGCCGTCATGCGATCATAAACGCCCGTGCTCGCCGACATGTATCCGATCCGGGAGCGGACCATCTCGGGCTGAGCGGCCACGTCGAACCCGGCGATCTCCGCCCGCCCGCCGGTCGGCCGCAGGACGGTCGAGAGCATCCGCAGAGTCGTGGTCTTCCCCGCCCCGTTCGGCCCGAGGAGGCCGTAAATCGCCCCGGGACGGCAGGTGAACGAGACCCCCGACACGGCCGGCACCCACCCTCGGCGGTAGTCGAGGAACGATTTCGAGAGGTCCTCAACGACGATCACGTCAAACCCACCCAGAAGGACCGGAAGTTTCGCCCCACCATCTTTCCCGAGAACGAGTTCCGGGGCAACCCACCGGCGAGGATTCCCGAGATGGCGAGGCACCCCCGAACTGGTCGGTGGGCCGGTTCATGCTACAATCGATCCGAGGGCCTCTCAGAACGTGGAGGAGGGAGTCATGGCCAGCGTCACGCCGATCGTAGCCGAGTCGGTACTGCTCCCGGAGCTTGACGAGTCCTTCGACGACGAATTTCCAAGACCGGTCCTGGACCCGGAAGAGATCCTTGGCGATACCCGATACGAGATGGTCCGGGGCGTCGTGGTGGAGCTGGAGCCGATGGCGACGTGGCCTTCCATCCTCGCGTCCGAACTGACCCGTCGCCTGGGCAATGAGGTGAAGCAACGCCGACTCGGGCGGGTCCAGATGGAGACGATCTTCCTCATCGATGAGGAGGCCAAGAATCGCCGCCGACCCGACGTCTCGTTCGTTTCCTACGATCGGTGGTCGAAAGCGACCCCGGTGCCCAGACAGGTCTGGCCTGTGGTGCCCGACCTGGCCGTCGAGGTCGTGAGCCCCACGGATTACGCCGTGGACGTCCTGGCCAAGATTCGCGAATACTTTGAGGCCGGGGTCCGGCTCGTCTGGGCCGTTTATCCCGAGTTGCGGACCGTCCACGCCTTCCAATCCTTCGACAGGATCCAGCTCATCACGGCCGACGGTGTGCTCGAAGGCGGAGACGTCCTCCCGGGCCTGAAAGTTCCGATGGCCGAGCTCTTCGAAGACCTCGGCGCCGATTCGTGAAGGTTTTCCGTTCCGATCGGCCGGACATTCGGGTATCCTTCGCCGAAGCATCCGTGACGGATGAACCTCGGAGGCCCCGACGATGGCTCGCCCCCGCCCGCCGATCCGGGTTTTCGGACGATGGCTCGCCTGGCTCTCGCTCGCGGGGCCGATGCTGGCCTGTCCGGCCCTCGCCGACGACCCGGCCTCGTGGGTCAATGCCCGGGTCGTCCTGAAGTCGGCGAGCGTGAAGCTCACGAATGATCAGGGCGTCGTGGAGACAATGCCCTATGCGGGCGCCTTCCGCGTGGTCCGGGTGGACGGCCGCCGGCTCTGGCTGGAGAGTTTCCTGGACGAATCGGGATGGGTCCTCGAAGACGAGGTCGTGCGGATCGGCGATGCCTTGAAATTCTTCGAAGAGAAGCTCACCCCCGGTCCCGATGCGTATGCATACGCCATGCGGGCCTCCTCTCGGCTCACCACGTTGGGGGGCGATCTTCAGCAGAAATATCGACTCAACATCGCCGATCTCACGGAGGCGATCCGGCTCGACCCGGAATCTTGCGAATTGTACTTCAAGCGAGCCGGGTCCCTGGAGATGTCGGGCGAGCCTGACAGGGCCTTCGCGGACACCGATCAGGCCATTCGGCTGTCGGAGGGCACGCCCTATCATTCCAGATACCTCTTCGGTCGAGCCTCGCGATGGAAGAGGAAGGGTGAGATCGACCTTGCCCTCGCCGACCTGGACCGTGCGATCGCCCTTGGTTCCTCGAAAAGCCTCATGGCGGCGATGTTCAGGACCCGGGCCGAGATCTGGCAGGAGAAGGGAGACTTCGATCGCTCCCTGGCCGATTGCAACGCGGGTTTGAAGATCGAGCCCGGTTTGCAGTCTCTCGTTTTCCTTCGCGGCAAGACGTTTGCCTCGAAAGCCGACCATGAGAGCGCGATCCGGGATTTCAACCGGGTGATTGAGTTGGATCCGGGATACGTGGCCTGCTTCAAGGCACGTGCCTCGTCTCGAATCGCTCTCGGGCGGTTTGCCGAAGCGATCGCGGACTACGACCTCTCCCTGGCGAGGAACCCGAAACAGCCCGACATCTGGCAGGCTCGATCCTATGCTCAGGCCAGCCTCGGCGACCACCGCGCGGCGATCGCCAGCCTGGACCGGGCGATCGAACTGGCTCCCCAGGCCGCTCAACTCTACCGTTCTCGGGGTTTCTCCTGGACGAGGTTGGGCGAAGATGGCAAGGCGATCGAGGACCTCGGTCGTGCCGTCGCCCTGGATCCGAAAGTCGCCGATGCGTGGCACGATCGCGCGTCGGCTCGGTTGCGAACCTTTCAACTGCCGGGTGCCATCGAGGACGAGAACGAGGCGATCCGACTCCGGCCCGACAAGCCCGAATACTGGCGGACCCGGGCCGGCGCCTTCCTGCTTTGCCTCGACATGGACCGGGCCCTCAAGGACTATGACGAGGCGATCGGGCTCGACCCGGGCAGCGCCGACCTGTATCGGGGCCGGGCCGTCGTCTTCAACCGCAGGGGAGAATACGAGCGGGCGATCGCCGACCTTCGCGAATCCATCCGGCTCGACAGGGCCTCTCATGGTGCCGCCCTGCAACTGGCCCGCATCCTGTCGGCCTGCCCCGACGAAAAGTTCCGCCGGGGCGAGGAAGCCTTGACGCTCGCCCTGGTCCACAACAAGTCCCTGAACTGGGCGAACCACACGGCCCTGGATGTCCTCGCCGGAGCATTCGCCGAGGTCGGGCTGTTCCCCATCGCGGTTGGCGTCGAGCAAAGCGCTCGGAACGCCCTTCCGGCCAAGGATTCCGTCCTGCGGTCGCTCTACCTCGCCCACGAAGACCTCTACCGCATGGAGACACCCCTTCGCCTGGGAACTTCTCCTGAGGTCCCGGCCCCTCTCCCGAAGTGAGGCCGAGACCGTCGGACGATCCCGAAGGGAGAGGGCCTACACGGCCAGCGCCATCGCCATTTGCGGCTCGGCGTCGATGTATTCGTAGAAGACGTTCCGCTGCCTGGGGACGTAACCGGCCTCTCGGATCGCCCTCTTGATCTCGTTCAGGGTGAGGTGGTGGACCGTCCCGGCCGAGGAGACGACGTTCTCCTCGATCATGAGGCTGCCCATGTCGTTCGCCCCGAAAAACAGGGCGATCTGGCCGATTTTTGCCCCTTGCGTGACCCAGGACGACTGGATGTTCGGCACGTTGTCCAGGTAGAGACGAGAAATCGCCTGGACCCTCAGGTACTCGAACGCCCCCGAAGCCGGGACGTCCTTCATCTCGGTGTGATCGGGCTGGAACGTCCAGGAGATGAACGCCGTGAGGCCGCCCGTCTCGTCCTGGAGCTGGCGGACTCGCTCGAAGTGCTCGATGCGTTCTTCCTGGGTCTCGATGTGGCCGAACATCATCGTGGCCGTGGACCTGCCGCCGAGCTCGTGCCAGACCCGGTGGACGTTCAGCCAGTCGTCGGTGAGCACCTTCCCCTTCGTCATCGCCTTGCGGACGCGATCGACGAGGATCTCGCCGCCCCCTCCGGGCAGTGAGCCGAGCCCGGCGTCCTTGAGTTGCGCGAGGACGTCGCGCAAGGGCATCTTGAACTTTTTGTGGAAGAAGTGGACCTCGGGCGGGCTGAACCCGTGGATGTTGATCCGGGGGAAGTGCGACTTGATGTCCTGGAGGAGGTCGAGATACCACTCGAACGGCAGGTCGGGATGCAGTCCGCCCTGCATCAGGATCTGGTCGCCGCCGAGCGCCTCGGTCTCCTCGATCTTCTTCAGCAAGGCCCCGCGTTCGAGGACGTAGGCGTCCGTGTCGCCGACCTTGCGATAGAAGGCGCAGAAATCGCAGATCGCGGCGCAGACATTCGTGTAATTGATGTTGCGGTCGATGTTGTAGGTGCGGAACGGCTCGGGGTGGAGGCGTCGGCAAACGGCGTCGGCGGCCTTCCCCAGGGAGAGGAGGTCGGCCTCCCTCATCAGGGTCACTCCGTCGTCGAAACTCAGGCGGTCGCCGTCAACGACTCGTCGCAAGATCGAGGGGACTGCTGAAGACAAGGTCCGCTCCTCTCGGGGCCAGCCCCAAATCGGCCGCCTTCTCGGCGAACAGGCGGAGGCCCGCCAGTTCCGGCCCGTTCAGGTCGTAGGACAGGACTTCGGTCAGATAACTCAGGCAAGACGAGCGGTCGAGGCCCAATCGGGGGCCATTCGCGTCGGCGATCTCCCCGGCGTGGGCCAGTCCCAGACGCCTCGACCTGTCCAGCTGGGCGGGCAGCTCGCCGAGATCGACGCCCGGCCTCGCCACCCAGAGCGCGAAGACGAAGGGGAGGCCCGTGAGCCGGTTCCAGGCCTGGGCCAGGTCCACGACGGCGAAAAACGGCTCGTCCGGGTCGTTCATGGCCCGGTCGCCGATCAGCAGGACGGCGTCGGCCGTGCTCTCCTGGACCGGGACGCCCATCGGCAGGGTCTCGACGATCGGCGGACGGACCCCGTGGGCCGAGTCGAGCCAGACCCGGCAGAGGGCCTGGCTCGTCCTCGAACCTTCATCGAGGGCCAATCGGCGGATCTGCGGGAACGGGACGCGGCTGAACAGCTTCACGCTCCGGACCGGACCCCTCGCCGCGATGGCGAACCCCGGGATGATCCGGTAACCCAGCCGGGCCCCGCGAAGGTATTCCACCGAGGGAATCAACGCCACGTCCAGCTCGGCCCGCGCCAGGCGGTCGGCCAGGACGCTCGGGTAATCCATCTCCAGACGGACCGAGGGCGCGATCTCCCCGAGACGGTAATACAGCGGCTTCGCGTTCAGGTACGTGACCGCGCCGACCCGCAACGTCCCGCCCATCCGCCGGCCCTCCGAACGATCCGGGTGATTCCGTCCGAACGTTCAGAAAAAAGTATACGCCGAACGGGGCGGAGCGGCAAGGCGGGTTGATCGGTCCGGCCGGTCAATAATCCATCCTCTGGAAGGCCCTCATGCCCATCCGAAGGGGGACGATGGTCGCGATCGCCCCGAGGATCAGGCTGACGGCGACGGAGAGCATGAGCCAGCCGCGGACCTGGTCGATCTTGACGGCCTGGAAGAACGGGGCGTCGTTGATCTCGATCCGGTAGAAGAGGAGCTGCGAAGGCATCGCCAGGGCGGTGACGACGAGGATGATGAAGACCAGGCTGACGAGGAGGTTGAGCGTCCCGCCGAAGCCCGAGGCGATCTTGGACGGGTCCTCCTCGCGGAGGTTGGGCAAGCGGGCGCCGAGGCCGACGCTGATGCCCGAGAGGCCGAAGCAGAGGATCGCCACCGTGGCCGCGTGGACGAGGATCATCGTCGGCCCGACTTCCAGCATGATGTCGGAGAGGATGATCAGGAACTCCGTGGCGACCAGCGAGATCCCCGAGGCGAACGCGAACTTGCCCCAGAGGATCGCGTCTCGCCTTAGGGGCAGCAGGCCGAGCACCCAGAGGTTGCGGCCTTCGAGCGAGAGTAGCGGGAAGATGAATCGGGTGGTGAATGTCGAAAGGATCAGCGCGGTGACGGTCAGGTTCATGAAGCTCAGGAGGTTGCGTTGCCAGTAGGGCGTCTGCTCGCCGTAGCCGAGCCGGCGGATGTTGATGAAGTAGAACGCGAGCAAGCCGAAGAAGATCAGGAACTGCGACCACTGCGCGGGGTCTCGGCGGAAGGTGCGGAGGTCCTTGAGGATCAGCAACCGGATCGGATTGGGCAGGAAGAAGAAGGCGCGGTGGAACAGGGAATCGAGCCCGTACAGGCCGATCCTCCGGCGAGACGACCGGCCGCCCTGGACCCGGCTGTAGCCCCTCCGGTAGAGGTCGCGAGCGGCCACGGCGGCGAGGAGGTAGGCCACGCCGGCGTGGGAGGTCGTCGCCATCAGGTAGAACAGTCCCTCGGTCCACTCGCCCTTGGCGGCGCCGAGGAGCCCCTTGGACATCCAAGTGCTGGGCAGGAGCGGGTGCTGGCTGAAGGCGAGCTGGCCGATCAGGGCGTCGAGCCAGTCGCGGGTCATCGCGTCCCCGGGGGTTCGGAAGAGGCGAATCCCCAGGAAGACGCCCCCGACGACGACGGCCCCGGCCAGCAGGGCCAGGCCCGTCTTGGCTCGCCTCGGCATGTAGTTGGCGATCAGGATCGCGCCGATTGCCCCGAGGCTGCCCGGGATCAGGACGAAACCGAGCAGGAACGCGAGGAACACGAGATAGAACCCGGGAGACGCCCCGACGCTGATCCCATACGCCACCATCATCGGGCTGCCCAGGAGCAGGAACCCCCAGCACGAGAAGGCCATCGCCTCGGCGAACTTGAACGCGAACACGCGGTCGGCCGGCGCGGGCATCGTGAGGAGGTAGGTGGACTCCCTGGAGTGGAACAGGCCGGTGTAGGTGATGATCCCCGTCGAGAAGACCAGCAAGATCAACAGAGAGAGGAAGAACATCCCGAAGAGATATTCGATCACCTCGCCGGTGGACCCGACATACGTGGAGAGGAACTGGAACCCCTCGAAGAACAGGACGAACAGGGCCGTCCAGAAGACGGCCGAGCATCCCAGGATCATCGCGAAGCGGAGCCGGGAGCCGGCGATCAGGCCGGCGACCTGATTCTTGAGGAGGCGGAGCCTCAGGCGGGACAGCGCGCGGGCGGGCCTCCCCGGAGTGCCTCGCGTCCCGGCCCGGATCGTCGTCACGATCGCGCCTCCAGCTCGCCCACGGCCCCGATCGGATTGGCCACGGGACGGTCCCCGCCGGTCAGGCGGAGGAACAGGTGTTCGAGGGGGCCGTGAATCTGGGCCTCCTCGCGGATCTCGGCGAGGCTGCCCCGGGTGAGCATCCGGCCGTGATCGATGATCCCGATCGTGTCGGCCAGCTCCTCGGCGATCGAGAGCAGGTGCGTGGACATCATCACGGCCACGCCCGATCGGGCCTGCGCGAGGAATAGATCCTTGACGATCCGGGCCGATCGCGGGTCCAGGCCCACGAGCGGCTCGTCGACGATCAGGACCTTGGGATCGTGGACCAGCGCCGAGGCGAAGACGACTCGCTGCTTCATCCCGTGCGAGTAGTTCTCGCTGAGCTCGTCGATGAAGTCGCCCATCTCGAAGATCTCGACGAGCGAGGCGATCTTGGTCCGGGCCGCGGTGGGATCGATCCCGTACATCTCGCTGACGAAGCGGAGGAACTCGCGGCCGGTGAGCTTCTCGTAGAGGTAGGGCTGGTCCGGGACGTAGGCCATCATCTGGCGGGCGTCCTGGCTGGAGGCGGGGAAGCCGCCGATGAGGACGGTCCCGGCCGTCGGCGTGAGCAACCCGCAGATCATCTTGATGGTGGTGGTCTTGCCGGCGCCGTTGGGCCCGAGGAAGGCGAAGAGCTCGCCGGCCTTGACCTCCAGGTCCAGGCGGTCCACGGCCTTCCTCGCGCCGAAGGCCTTGGTCACGCCCCGAAGCTCGATCATCGCCGGCCCCTCCCCCGGCCCGAAGGCGACGGCGGAAGGGGCGCCGGGCCCGGTCTGCGCGTCGTCGGGCAGCCTTTCCAGGATCAACTTGAATCGGTCGGGGAACGGCAGCTCCTGGCGGAGGACCAGGCCGTCGCTGGCCCGGACCCAGGTCGTCGCCGAGATCGGGCTCATCCGGGTGACGACCTTCAGCGTGGCCACCGTCGAATTCCCCCACAGGATATGCTGGACCGCCTCGACGTCCACCCGGCACGTCTGGACCCGGCCGGACAGCGGGCTGATGACCTGGCTCTCCCACTTCTGGCCGACCTGAAGGCCCGGCATCCGTTCGAGAGGGCCCAGGCTGTTCTGGACGATCTCCCGGGGGCGGTACGGGATCGATTGGTTGAAGCCGAGGACCGGCAGGATGCTGCGGACGGCGATGTCCAGCGAATCCTTGTGGTGCCGGCCCTCGATCGAGAGGATCTCGACCCGCGAATCCACCTGGCGGACGCCGACCCGGAACGCGCCGAGGTTGCCCGAGGGGTCGATCTCGCAGGAACCCTGGACGAGGATTCGCTCGTTCGCCTCGTTCTCGATGGCCGTGTACTTGAGGAGTTCGCCGGCATCGAGCCAGGCCTGGCTGGTCATGCGGACCCAGCCGTCCCTCTTCTTCTGGGTCTCGGTGATGACCTGGCCGACGGACCGGAGGTTCTTGCCCTTGCCGTCCTCGGAGGCGAGGATCGACCAGCGGATCGGCCCCGAGGGCCCCTCATCGGCCAGGGCGATCGACCGGAGATCGGGCGGGGGACCGATCAGCA
Organism: uncultured Planctomycetota bacterium; assembly: GCA_963737655.1. Lineage (GTDB taxonomy): Bacteria > Planctomycetota > Planctomycetia > Isosphaerales > Isosphaeraceae > JAQGHR01. The sequence continues at coordinate 3,733,336 of CAVTTN010000002.1, forward strand.
AGGTCGGCAGGAAGTCGCGGGTGACCAGCGCCCCGGCGGCGACGGTCCAGAACAGCAAGATGGCGACGCAGGCCAGCCGATTCGGCATGGGGAAAGACCTCGGACGCGGACCACGATTCCTTCACTATACGGGCCGGGACCGACGATGAACAAGGGTGGGGCGCGGTCCGTCTCGGTCCGCTCCCGCTTCCCATCCATCCACGTCTCGACCGAAGGCCGATCTGTTATTCCAGTGGAAGGGTCCGACGCCCCCTCACCCGCCCCGGGGAGGGGGCAAGCTCCGCTCCGATGGCAAGAACGGATCGACCCCGCTTCTCGACCGGCTCGGGTTGACTGGACCGGCCGCCGGTCGTAGGTTGGAATTGGGCTCTCCCCCTCCGCTCGGCCCCTGGCACCGACCCGGCGCCCCCCTCGGCCCCCGTCCTCGGAGGACAGGTCTCCATGCGCTCGCCCAGGCGAAGATGGATCGTGATGGGCCTGGTCCTGGCGGCCCTCGTGGCGGCTCCCACGGGCCTGTGGGTCTTGCTGACCCACGAGCCCGACTTCTATCGAGCCGCCTCGGCCATCCCCCCGGCCCGCCGGCAAGCCGAGGCCCGTCGGCTCGTGGCCCAGGGCCTTCAGCTCCGCAACGACATCGTGAACGAGCCGAAATGGGAGGCGGTGTTCTCCGACGAGGAGGTCAACGCCTGGCTCGCCGAGGACCTGGTCACCCACTTCGCCGAGCAGATCCCGTCGGGCGTCCACGAGCCTCGCGTGGTCTTCGAGATGGACCGCGTGATCCTCGCCTTCCAGCTCGATCAGGGTCCGGTCCGGTCGGTCGTCTGGGTCGTCGCCCGCCCCCGGGTGACCCAGCCGAACACGCTGGCCCTGACGATCGAGAAGATCCGCGCCGGGGCGGTGCCGATCCCCGCCGAGAGGCTCCTGGACCGGATCACCGAGAAGGCCCAGGCCAACGGGCTGGAAGTGCGATGGGAGCAGGACGGCGACCTGCCGGTCGCGGTCCTGAAGTACTCGCCGAATCTCGGCCGGAGGGACGTGGTCCTGGAGAAGCTCCTGGTGGTCAACGGCCAGATCCGCCTGGCGGGCCGATCGAGCCGCACCAAGGGCACGGTCGCCGCCCCGACCCTCCCGAGCCGCAAGGTCCTTCAGTCCACCTTCCCGCCCAGGAACAGGCCCCAGCCTCCTCCGGCGTCCCGGGAGAATTCGGCCTCGCCGATGAGCTGATCGCCCTCCAGGACCACCAAGACGCGATCCTCGGACCAGGAAACGACCTCGAAACGCCCCGCCGCCACCCGCCGGACCTCGCCCCGCCCTCCCGAGATCGGTCCCTGAAAGTCGAGATACACCAGGCGGTGATCGGGGAGAGCCCGGGCCCGGAGCCGGCAACCGACCTGCAACGGCTCGTCGATCGCCCAGGACGCGAGGGCCCCTCCGCGTTCGAGGAAGAAATCCCAGTGGACGCCATCCCACCGATGCTCCAGGACGACGAATCTCGGCATCCGCTCCATCCTCCGGGGCCAGAGCCTGGCCCGACGGTCGGCCCTGGATTACTCTAGGAGCCTAACATGCCGACCCTTCCCCGCGGACCTGCCAGGGGCCGCGGGATCGACGAAGGGACGGACCCGGAAAGGACGCGGTTTCGGTGACTCCCAAAGAGGTCTTGGCCCAGATCCGTCAGCGAGAGGTCTCCACCGTCGATCTCCGCTTCATGGACTTCCCCGGCGTCTGGCAGCACTTCGCCATCCCCGCCGACTCCTTGACCGAGGAGACGTTCGAGGACGGGATCGGCTTCGACGGCTCCTCGGTGGTCGGCTGGAGGGCGATCAACGAGGCCGACTTGCTCGTCGTCCCCCAGCCCGAGACCGCGCTGATCGACCCGTTCACGGCGCGGCCCACGCTGACGATGATCTGCAACATCCAGGACCCGATCACCCAGCAAGACTACACCCGGGACCCGAGGAACATCGCGAGGAAGGCCGTCAGCTACATGAGGAGCACCGGCCTGGCCGACCTCTGCCTGGTCGCGCCCGAGCTGGAATTCTTCGTCTTCGACGACGTCCGCTTCGACCAGACCGGCCACGAAGCGTACCACCACGTCGATTCGGTCGAGGGGGCGTGGAACCGAGGCCGCAAGGAATCGCCGAACCTGGGATCGAAGGCCGGGTCGGGGCTCGGCTACTTCCCCTGCCCTCCGATCGACAGCCTCGCCGACCTGCGGACGGAGATGTCCGAGATCCTCGCCGAATCGGGCATCGGCACCAGCGCCCACTATCACGAGGTGGCCACCGGCGGCCAGTGCGAGATCGACTTGACCCAGCGATCGCTCGTCGAATGCGCCGACGCCGTGATGCTGGCCAAGTACATCATCCGCAACGTCGCCCGGAGGCATCAGAAGACCGCCACGTTCATGCCCAAGCCGCTCTTCGGCGACAACGGCTCGGGGATGCATACGCACATCACCTTGTGGAAGAACGAGACGCCGCTGCTGGCCGGCAATCATTACGCCGGCCTGAGCGATCTCGGCCTGTTCGCGATCGGCGGCCTGCTGAAGCACGCGCCGGCCCTCTGCGCGTTCGCCAACCCGACCACGAACAGCTACAAGAGGCTCGTCCCGGGCTTCGAGGCGCCGACCAAGCTCGCCTACAGCCGGAGGAACCGCTCGGCCGTCGTCCGCGTGCCGATCTTCAGCCCGAGCCCCCGCACGCGACGGATCGAGTTCCGCGGACCCGACGCCGCCGCCAACCCCTACTTGCTCTTCTCCGCCATGCTGATGGCCATGCTCGACGGCATCCAGACCAAGGCCAGCCCCGGAGACCCGCTCGACAAGGACGTCTACGACCTCAAGCCCGAGGAGCTCGACGACGTCCCGACGACCCCGAGGAGCCTCGAAGCGTCGCTCGCCGCGCTCCGGGCCGACAGCGATTTCCTGCTCCGGGGCGACGTCTTCACGCCCGACGTGATCGACACCTGGATCTGGTACAAGACCGAACACGAGGTCGAGGCCGTCCGAGTCCGCCCCCACCCCTACGAATTCGCGTTGTATTATGACGTGTGAATCACTTGGTGTATGAAATGCTCCGACTCAAGACGGAGATCCACGCCTCGTAGGGTGCATGAAATGCACCATCTTCGATCGCATTCTCCATCGAAGATGGTGCATTTCATGCACCCTACGAAGGCGGAAACTCCACGTCCTCGTCGAGTTCGGAGAGCGGGATCTCGCAGCCGAGCGAGGGGATTCGCACCGAGGAATCGAGGCCCGAAAAAACGACCGCCGACCACGACTCGCCGTCTCGCGAATGGCATTCGCCCCGGGGCTCGTCCTGCCAGACCAGCACGTAATCCCTCAAGGACGGCACTTGCCGATAGAGCGCGAACTTCTTGCCGCGATCAGATGAGGCGGTCGATTCCGAGAGCACCTCGACCACGACGCCGGGATTGAGCAAGGTGTCGAGTTCCTCGTCTGCGAGGATCGGCGTTTCGATCGCGACGACGACATCGGGATACGTGTAGAACGTCCCGGAGCCGGCCCGGACCCGCATGTCCGAGGGATAGACCCGGGGGCCAAATCCTCTTGTCCTGATCCGAAGTCCGGTCAGGAAATTGGCCGAGATGAGGTGATGAGCTTCCCGGGCGCCGGGCATGGCGACGATCTCCCCGTCCCGGTATCCCGACTTCGTGAGCGCGGGGCGCTCCTGCGCGAATTATTCCTGAGGGGTCACCGGCGAGCGAACGGGGGGGGATGCCATGAGCGCCCTCCGACCACCGATCAGCCAGCGGCCTCGGTGAGGTCCGCCTTGGGCTTGTCGGCCCTCTCCGCCGCGGCCTCGGGCCGGAGGGCCAGGAGCATGAGGATCACCGCGCCGACGACCAGCATGTTGTCGGCGAAATTGAAGATCGCGCAGTCGAAATTGACCGGATCGACGTGGAAATGGACGAAGTCCCGGACGTGACCGTAGCGGAGGCGATCGAAGCAATTGCCCAGGGCGCCGGCCATGATCAGGCCCAGGGCGCCGGTGAGCCTCGCGTCGGTCGCCGCACCCCGGACGAACAACCAGTAGCAGATCGCCCCCGCCGCCACGATCGAGAGGCCCGCGAACAGGATCGGGCTGTACGGCATCCCCCGCCCGAACCCCCACAGGGCCCCCGGATTATAGCTGGTCTGGATCTCGAGAAGGCCGCGGATCACCGGATACGGCGCCGAGACCTGGGGCTCACCCAGCCGGGCGAAGACCAGGGACTTGGTGACCAGGTCGAACCCCGCCCCCCCGAGCGCGATCGCCCAGAAGAGGATCCAGCGGCTCAGGGGGACTCGCGGCCTCTCCATCTCAGCCGTTCTCCAATTTCCGGGCGCAGTCGATGCAGTACGGAGTGTACGGGATCGCCTGGAGCCTCGGCTTGGCGATCAGGCCGCCGCACTCGGTACACAGGCCGAACGTGCCGGCCTCGATCCGCCCGAGGGCCTCGTGGATCTGGTCCAGGGTCCCTTGCTGGTTCTCGATGAGCTCCAGGTCGAACTCCTGGTCGTAGTTCTCCGTCCCCACGTCGGCCATGTGCAAGGGCATGTTCGACAGGTTGCCCGAGGACTCCGCGCCATTGCGGTGGAGCGCCTCGTCGGTCAACTGGTCGAGGTCGCCCCGCAGACGGGCGCGGAGGCCCATCAGGGACTGACGATAGGATTGCAGCTCCTCAGTCTTCAGTGCGGTGGCCATGAAGGTCCTGCTCGTCGGGATCTGACGGTCCGGGAGAGGCGGACGGCGGGACTGTATCCATCAGGTCGCGCCTTGTCCATCCGAAGAGATCCAGCCTACACCGTTGGCTCATCCCGGGGCCACCCCGAACCGCCCTCTTTTCCCCTTCGATCCGTCCGGCTTGACCTGCCGCCCCCATCGGCTAGGCTTCACCGACCCCAAAAGTCCGCCGATCCCGCCCGAGGCCCCTCCATGAACGATCCCAAAACCATGTTCGTGACCGGAGGCACCGGCCTCGTCGGCTCCCACCTGATCGAAGAAGCCCTCCGCCGAGGCCATCGGGTGCGCGCCCTCGTCCGCGCCTCCAGCGATACCCGGCTCCTCGACCTCTGGGGCGTCGAGAAGGTCGAGGGCGACCTCGCCGACGCCGAGGCCCTTCGCCAGGGCGTCCGGGGCGCCGACTGGGTGTTCAATTGCGCGGCCAAGGTGGGCGATTGGGGCACTCTGGAGGAATTCCGCAAGCTCAACGTCGAGGCATTCGGTCATCTCCTTGACGCCGCCTCGGCGGCCGACGTGGAACGATTCGTCCACGTCAGTTCGCTCGGCGTCTACGAGGGGCGCGACCATTTCGGCACCGACGAGACCACCCCGCCGGCCGCCGATTCGCTCGACGCCTACACGCGTTCCAAGACCGAGGCCGAATTCCTCGCGCTTCGCTACTTTCACGAACGCAAGTTGCCGGTCTCGATCGTCCGCCCCGGGTTCATCTATGGAGAGCGAGATCGGACGGTCCTGCCCAAGCTCCTGACGAACCTCCGTCGCGGGACGTTCGCCTACTTCGGCTCGGGCGAACAGGCGTTGAATTGCATTTATGTGAAGAACCTCGTCCACGGCCTCTTCCTCGCGGCCGAGACGCCCGGGGCGGTGGGCGAGACGTTCAACCTGACCGACGGCACCCGGGTCAGCAAGAGGCAATTCATCGGCAAGGTCGCCGAGCTCGCCGGGCTGAAGCCGCCTCGCCGCAAGATCCCGCTCTGGCTCGCCCGGTTCCTGGCGACGGCGATGGAGAGGAGGGCCAGGAGGAAGGGCGCGACCGAGCCTCCGCTGGTGAACAAGGCCCGGTTCAAGTTCCTCGGATTGAACCTGGATTATTCGATCGAGAAGGCCCGGAGGGTCCTCGGATACGAGCCTCCCTTCACGACCGAGCAGGGACTGACGGCGGCGATGGCGGATCTTTCGCCGTCCTCCCGGCAGCCGGAGACGGCCGGGGCCGCCCTGGGATCGGGTTGATCCGCTATAATGAGGGACCCATCATCCCCCAGGAGGCATCCCCGATGTCGGAGGTCCAGGGCAAGCGCATCGCGGTCCTCGTCGAGAAGTTCTACGAGGACCTGGAGTTGTGGTATCCGGTCCTCCGGCTCCGAGAGGCCGGATGCCAGGTCAGGATCGTCGGGCCGAGGGCGGGCGAGACCTACGCCTCGAAGCACGGCTATCCGGCGAAGGCCGACGTCTCGGCCTCCGACGTGAAGGCCGACGACTTCGACGCGATCGTGATCCCCGGCGGCTACTCGCCCGACCACATGCGCCGGCACAAGGCGATGGTCGATCTCGTGACCGACGCCATGAACAAAGGCAAGGTCCTCGCCGCGATCTGCCACGGCCCGTGGATGCTCTGCTCGACGAAGGCGCTCAAGGGCCGGCGCGTGACCGGGTTCATGTCGATCCGGGACGACGTGGAGAACGCCGGAGGCGTCTGGGAAGACGCCGCATGCGTCCGGGACAAGAACCTCGTGACCAGCCGGACGCCCGACGATCTCCCCGCGTTCATGCAAGGCATCTTCGCGGCCCTGGCCGAGGCGCCCGCCCGCTGAAGTCGGCCTCATTTCAGTCGAAAAAGGACGTCGCCGGGTCGTTTCGTGCTATCCCAATCGACCCGGCCGCCGTCGTCCTTGCCATCCTTGCCGATAGAATAGATCACGGGTTGGCCGTCAACCGTCGCGAGCTTGAACGGCCTGGAGTCGAACGGATCGGTCGGAACTTTCGCGATCCCGGCCGCTCGGAAGAGGGAGGCCAGGTCGGGCGGGTTCCCTTTCCGGGTGATCCGCCAGCGTTTCAGGGCGACGAGGCCGGTCGTCCCCCGGCGGATGGCCTCCAACCGGGTCACGGTCAAGTCGAGCGAGCCCGAGACCGGGACGACCAGGGCGGGGATCACCAGCGCCGGCCGGGCGGCCATCTGTTGCTTCCAGCCCTCGAAGAAGACCTCGGCCCGACCGGACCTCGCCGAGTACGCCAGCCGCGACCTCGCCTCGGTCTGGGCACGATAATACCGGTTCAATTCGGCGAGGACCGAGGCATAGCCGGCATCTCCGGCCCGGTCGAGGTTGGTCGAGAGGGCCTGGAGCTGCTCGGGAGTGAAGCCATCGGAGATCGCCGAGAGGGTTCGGAGCCGGAGCTCGGCCGCGGGAATTCCTCGGTCGTCCGCCTTCCCGAAGCAGTCGTTCGCGACGGATCGCCAGAGGACGTACTCCCCTCGAAGCGCCTCCTCGTAAACGTTCGATTCCGCGGCCTCGTGGGCGGCCAGGAGCTTGATGAGTCGATCGCAATCGGCCGCGGTCAGCCCGTTCAGGGTCAAATAAAGCGGAATGACCTGCGATTCCAGGATATTCTCCATCGCCAGGGAGACGAGATGGCAGATGGATGGCCCTCTCGGCTGGAGGTCCCGGCAGAGGCGGAGGACCGTGGCCATGTCCCGGATCGGCCGGTCGCGGTCCCCTCGCGCCACGTCCCGGCGGACCCTCAAGGAGACCACCCGGACGACCTGCCGGGCCGCCTGGGCGTGGGGCAGGAGCGATTCGATCGAGATTCCCGGCTGGAACATGCACCGGGGCCGATGCTGCGCCTCGGCCAGCCTGGCAAAGCCGACTTCGTACTCCTTCAAATGAGCATCGATCTCCGCATCGGAGACCGAACCCGGGTCGGCCTCGATCTGGGCGTTGATCGCCTTCCATCGATCGGCGCGGGCCTGGGCCACGGCCTTCCGCCGGGTTGTCTCGGGGCCTTCGGTGAAGCACGAGGCCGTCTCGGGCGAGAATTCCAGGAGGGCATCGAGGTAGACCGGGGCCGCGTTCTGGTTCGGCGGCGGGGCCTGGAAGAACTTAACCATGTCGAACGGCGAATCGGCCACGAGCCAGGCCGGCGGCTTCGCGACGAACCCCGGCAGGTGCGGCGGGGGAGTCGGAGGCCCCTGGGCGACGCCGGGGCGGCCAGCCGCGATCGGCAAGACGAACAGGAATAAGCGGGATATTTGCATGATTACCCTCGATGTCTCGGCGGTTTCCCGCCCTGATTCGCCTGGTCCAGGAGTCGGCGGAGACGCTCGATCTCGGCCTCGGCCTCGGCCCTCCCCCTGGCCTCGACCTCCGCTCGGAGGCCCAGTTCCTCCGCTCTCTTCCGTTCCTCTTCCGCTCGCTTCCGCTCGTCTTCCGCTCGCTTACGCTCGTCTTCCGCTCGCTTGGCCTCCTTGACCGCCTTCTTCGCTTCCCGGGATGCTCGCTTCGCCTCGCGATCCGCGCGTTTGCGCTCGGCCTCGGCCTGGGCGACGGCCCGATCGGCCCGGTCGCCTCGCTCGCGAGGAGTCGGCACCCTCCGGCCGGTCTCGGGGTCGAACAGGCGGACCTCCCAGCCGTCGGCTTCGAGGTGGAGGCCGAGGACTTCACTCGGCAGACGGCCCTCGACCGCCACGATCGGCCGATACTCCCCCTCGACCCGCCGGAAGCCTCGGAGGGGCGGGTCGAGATAGTCGCTCTCGGGGTCGAAGAGGAAGTATTCGGCCACTTCCAGGACGTCCCGGTAGAGCTCGAACTTCCCCTCTTCGTCTTCTTCCTGCGTCGATCGCCACGTCACCTCGACGATGAAATCGGGCGCCTTGCCCCCCTCAATCCAGGTCTTGTAGACCCGGCGTTCGGGGAGCTTGGGCACGCCCTTGACCAGGAACACGTCGGGGACGACCGACTTCTTCGGCTGCCCTTCGGCGTAATACAGGAACATGTTGCCCGAGACGTAGACCCTCGGGTCTCGCTCGTGGAGCCAGTCGAGGGTCTCGATCAGGTTCGCCATGTTCTTGCGGTGGAGGGGCGTCTCGCCCATCGGCTGGCCGTCCGATTCGGGGTACTCGATGTCGTGGACGGGCTTCTGGAACGAGATCGACATGGTTCGGGCCTCCGGTGGGATGACGCCCCGCCCCGCGACATGCTCAGATGAACTCGTTGATGAGGTTTTCCAGCATCTCCTGCCGGCCGCTCCGGTTCGTGGTCACGTCGCCGATGGCGAAGGCGTGCGCTTCCATGTCGCCGAAGCTGGCCTTGCCGGATTCCACCTTCCGGCCGAGAGGGCCGTCCCAGCTCGCGTACCGCTCCTTGACGACCTGCGCGAGGCGGCCGTCTTCGCGGATCGCGTGGGCGATCTTGAGCCCTCGGGCGAAGGCGTCCATGCCGCCGATGTGGGCGTAGAACAGGTCGATCGGCTCGAAGCTCTCGCGCCGGACCTTGGCGTCGAAGTTCACCCCGCCCGTGGTGAACCCGCCCATGTCCAGGATCGCCAGCATGCACTTGGAGGTCAGATAGACGTCGGAGGGGAACTGGTCGGTGTCCCAGCCGACGAGCGGGTCTCCGGTGTTGGCGTCGATCGATCCGAGCGCGTCGGAGGCGATGGCCATCCTCAGCTCGTGGTCCATCTCGTGGCCGGCGAGGGTGGCGTGGTTGGTCTCGACGTTCATCTTGAAGTGAGGGAGCAGGTCGTACGTCCGGAGGAAGTTCAGGCAGCTCTCGACGTCCGAATCGTACTGGTGCTTGGTCGGCTCCATCGGCTTGGGCTCGATGTAGAACTGGCCGGTGAAGCCGATCTGCTTCTTGTAGTCCACGGCCATGTGGAGGAATCGGGCGAGGTGTTCGATCTCGCGCTTGACGTCGGTGTTCAGGAGGGTCGAATACCCCTCGCGGCCTCCCCAGAACGTGTATCCCTCGCCTCCGAGGTCCTTCGTCACTTCCATGGCCTTCTTGACCTGGGCCCCGGCGAAGGCGAAGACGTCGAGGTTCGGGCTGGTGGCGGCCCCGTGCATGAACCGGCGGTTGCTGAAGAGGTTGGCGGTGCCCCAGAGGAGCTTGACCCCGCTCCGTTCTTGCTCGTCCTTGAGCGCCTTGGCGACGGCGTCGAGGTTCTTGTGGCTGGCCTTGAGGTCCGGGCCTTCGGGCGACACGTCGCGGTCGTGGAACGCGTAGTAGGGCGCGCCGAGCTTCTCCATGAACTCGAAGGCCACCTTGACCTTGTTCAGGGCATTCTCGAGCGAGCCCGACCCGTCGTCCCAGGGCCGGACGGCCGTCCCGACCCCGAACGGATCGGACAGGGGGTTGCTGAAGGTGTGCCAGTAGACGACGGAGAATCGCAGGTGGTCCTTCATCGTCTTGCCGCCGACCAGCTCGTCGGCGTCGTAGTGCTTGAACTCCAGCGGGTTCCGGGACTTCGGGCCGCCGTAAACGATCTTCTTCACGTCCGGAAAGGCTTCGGCCATCGGAATGTTCTCGCCCGCGAGAGGTGGTGGAGAGAGGGGTGCTCGCCCGCGACAGTCTAAAGGCCCTCCCGGGGCCGGACAACCCCGCCGTGACTCGCCTCGCCAGACTTCCGCGATCGCCTCCGGACCGACTCCGGGCTCAGGCTTGCGGCGCCCCCGCCCCCCGGGTCTAATGCGATCTCACCCGGAGTCCCCCGCCGATGACCCGCCCGCTCCTCGTCCTCGTCCCGCTCCTCCTCGGCCTGCCGGCCTCGTCTCCGGCCGACGATTTCGTCGAGAACGCCCTGGCGAAACCGATCCTCGGCCCCCGGCAATCGATGGAAGAGGCCCGAGACTTCGTCGAGGCCCGGCTCCCGAGGATGCCGGCCCTGTCCACCGCAGGGGCCTGGCAGATCGAGGCGGCGAGGCTCCGCGAGGACGTCCTCGATCGGGTCGTCTTCCGGGGGGCCGCCCGGCCATGGAAGGCCCTGCCCTCTCGGGCCGTCCCCGCGGGCGAGATCGACGGTGGCCCCGGTTACGTCATCAAGAAGCTGCGATTCGAGGTCGTCCCGGGCCTCTGGATTCCCGCCCTCCTCTACGAGCCGACGGACCTTCGCGGCCGGGTGCCCGTCGTCCTGAACGTCAACGGCCACGACGCCAAGGGCATGGCCGCCGATTACAAGCAATTGCGTTGCATCAACCTGGCGAAGCGAGGAATCCTGGCGCTCAGCCTCGAATGGTTCGGCATGGGCCAATTGAAGGGCAAGGGCTTCTCCCACGGCCTCATCAACGCCATCGACTTGACGGGGACGAGCGGGATCGCCCTGCATTACCTGGCGATGACCCGGGGGATCGACATTCTTTTGAGTCAACCGAACGCCGATCCGTCGCGAATCGGCGTCACCGGCCTCTCGGGCGGCGGCTGGCAGACCATCTTCGTCTCCGGGCTCGACCCGCGAGTGACGCTCTCCGACCCCGTCGCCGGCTATTCCAGCTTCTTCACCCGGACTCGCCATCTCGAAGACCTCGGCGACTCCGAGCAGACCCCGTGCGACCTCGGCACGGTCGTCGATTACACGCACCTGACCGCCCTGAGGGCCCCGAATCCCACCCTCCTGACGTTCAATGCGAAGGACAATTGCTGCTTCGCCGCCCCCCACGCCCTCCCGCCTCTCCTGGAGGCCGCCGGCCCGGTCTTCCGCCTGTTCGGCCGGGAAGGGAACCTGCGGAGCCACGTGAACCTCGTCCCCGGCACCCACAATTACGAGAGGGACAACCGCGAGGCCCTCTATCAGATGATCGCCGACCATTGGTCCTCGACGGCTCAGCCCTTCAACCCCCGCGAGGTCCCTTCGGAATCCGAGATCCGCACGCCGGAGGCCCTGAAGGTGGACCTCCCGGCCGAGAATCTCGACTTCCGCAAGCTGGCGATCGCCCTCGGCCACGGGCTCCCGAACCATGCTTCGCCCGCCTCCGCCGAAGGCCAGGCCCGGCTCCGGGGGATCGTCCGCCCGTTCGCCCCGCCGGCCTCGGCCCGAAAGCTCGGCGAGGACCGCTCGGGCGAACTCCTCGTGAGCTTCTGGACCCTGAAGGTCGGCACGTCGTGGACCGTCCCGGCCGTCGAGATCTCCCGAGGGGAGCCGTCGAAGACCGCCTTGCTGATCTCCGATACCGGCCGGAAGTCGGAGGCGGCCCATGCGAGGGCGTTGATCGAAGACGGCTATCGGGTCGTGGCGATCGACCCCTTCTATTTCGGCGAGGGCAAGGTCGCGGAGCACGATTACCTGTTCGCCCTGATGCTCGGGACGGTCGGCGAACGCCCCCTCGGAATCGAGGCAGGCCAGGTGATCGCGGCGGCCCGTTGGCTCTCGGCACGGGACGGCCGCCCGCCGGTCGTGGCAACGAGCGGCCCCCGGACCGCCCTGATCGGCCTGACGGCCGCCGCGTTGGAGCCGAAGGCCATCGCGGGCGTCGAGACGTTCACTCCGCCGACGAGCTTCGCCGACCTCCTGGAAAGCGGCCAGGAATTCTCGGCCCGGCCCGAGGCATTCTGCTTCGGACTCTTCGAAGCGTTCGAGGTCAAGGACATCGCCGGTCTCGTCGCGCCAGGGGCCGTCCGTGAGCGGAAATGACGCCGGCGCCGCACGATCTCCGGCCCGCTCCTCCGCGCCCCCCGATTCGACGGCTTGACGCCGGCCCCCTCTTGCTTATGATAGACGGGAACGTTCCTCGATCCCCGCCCTCGCCAGGTCGCCCGCCCGTGCGATCCTTCCTCTCGCTGATCTTGATCGGTTTGCTCGCGACGTGCCCGATCGTGTGCGGGACCGCACACGCCGGGTCCGAGGGCGGTGGCCATGCCTCGGGCCACGATCACGGGTCGTCTCCCCTGCCGGCGCCGGCCAACGACGACAATTGCCTGTGCGCCGGGGCCCTGAAGGCGCTCGACTCGCTCGCCGGCCTCGACCATTTCGATCCCTCCGGCCTCCCCCAGCCGTTCGATTCGCCGTTCGGCCTGGTCGAATTGATCTCGCCCCTGGTCCTCGAAGACCCCGCCGCCGTCGCATTCTTCGAGAGGGCCTCCGCCGCCGGAGACCCGGGCCCCCGTGCGCACGGCGCGATCCTGCGCTGCCAGATCTCACTCCGGATCGCGATGCCCCGCGCGGCCGCCCTCTCGGGAGGCTCGTCGCGGGCCGATGTCTCGCCGTCCTCTCGTTGTCCGAGAGCGTGGCAACGGCCGCCGAACTCGTTTGGCGATCGCAGACGCCGGTCGGGCCGCTCATGGCCCGGTCATTTCGAGCTCGAGAGTGGGAGATCCCTCCATGAGACGGTTCCTCGTCGTCGGGGCCTTCGCGGTCGTCGTCATCGCCGCCGGCAGCTTCTTCGCCGCCCTGAAGTACCGTCCCGCCTTGCTGCCGTCCTGGGCCCGCGCCCCGTTCGAGAAGTCCGAGGCCTCGGCCGACGACTCCTCGACCGAGACGCCCGACGTCTCGTCCCTGGAAGACGCCCCGGACGACGGCTATTGCGCCCATGCCGGCAAGACCTCGGCCGAAGGCTGCAAGCCCTCCCTGCCCACCGTCCGGCTCGATTCGAAGGAGACCGCCGCCGAGATCGGCCTGAGGGTCGCGGCGGCCGAATCGCGCGAGGTGGGCCCGACCGTCTCGGGAAATGCGGAGATCACCTACGCATCTCACGATTATGCTCATGTCACGTCCCGGGTCAACGGCCGGGTCTCGGCCGTCCCGGCCGACGAGGGGCAAATCGTCACGGCCGGTCAGGTCCTGGTCGTGGTCGATTCCGCCGAGGTCGGCACGGCCAAGGCGCAATACCTGTCGCTCGTGCCGGTCGCGCAGCTCGCCCGCGACAATTACGATCGATTCGCGAAGCTCGAAGCCTCGGGCGCCGAGGCGAAGCGGACCGTGATCGCGGCGAAATCCGACCTGAACCGGGTCGAGGCGGACCTCATGAAGGCCCGCCAGCAGCTCCTGAACCTCGGCTATACCGACAAGAGGATCGCCGAGATCGAGAAGACCCGCGACACCTCGAACTTCATCGAGGTGCTTGCGCCGATGGACGGCACGCTGGTCGAGAGGCACGCGATCATCGGCGAGGCCGTCGGCCCACCGAGCGGCCTGGTGACGACCCAGCAAATGAACTCTCTTTTTGAGATCACCGATCTTCACCACCTCTGGTGCTGGGTCGACGTGTATGAGGCCGACGTCCCGTCCGTGAGGGTCGGCCAGCCGATGAGGTTCACCATCTCCGGGACGGAGTCGCCGGTCTTCTCGGGCCACGTCGAGCTGATCGGCTTCGCCGTGAACCCGGCGACGAGGACCGTCCGCGTCCGGGCCGAGGTCGAGAACATCGACGGCCGGCTCCGCGCGAACCAGTTCGGCCGCGGGGTGATCCAGGTCGGCCCGAAGCGGAAGGCCGTGGTCGTGCCGAGGGAAGCCGTCCAGAACGACGGTGCGGAACAGTTCGTCTTCCTCCCCAGGGACGACGGCCTCCGCTTCCGGACCCAGAGGGTCACCACGCGAAAGATCGACATCCCGGGACTGGTCGAGATCTCGTGGGGCCTGGAGCCGGGGTCGTCGGTCGTGACCACCGGGTCCTTCCTTCTCAAGAGCGAGCTGTTCAAGGCGAGCCTCGGCGGAGAGTGACGCTCCGCCCCCGAAAATCGCCGGGAGGGGGCCGGATTCGCCCCCGAGGACTCGACTTCACCGCCCACTCGACCCGAGACGACTCATGCTCAACGCCCTGATCGGCTTCAGCCTCCGCAACCGCTTCGTCGTCCTCCTCGCCGCCGCGTTGCTGATCTACATCGGCGTGAAGTCCGCGCTGGAGCTGCCGCTCGACGCCTTCCCCGACACCACGCCCAACCAGGTCCAGATCAACGCGGTGGCCCCCGCGCTGTCGCCCGAGGAGATCGAGCGGCAGGTCACGTACCCGGTGGAGCTGTCCCTCGGAGGGCTGAAGGGGCTGAGCGAGGTCCGCTCGGTGTCCAAGTTCGGCCTCTCGCAGGTCGTGGCGATCTTTGATGACGACGTGGACATCTATTTCGCCCGCCAGCAGATCAACGAGAGGCTGGGCGACCTGCAACTCCCGTCCGGGATCGCCAAGCCGGTGATGGGGCCGGTCGCCACCGGGCTGGGCGAGGTCTACCACTACTATCTTTCCAGCGACACCCTGGACCTCATGGAGCTCCGCACCCTCCACGATTGGGTGGTCCGCCCCCGGCTCCGCCGGGTCGCGGGGATCGCCGAGGTCAACACCCTCGGCGGCCTGGCGAAGCAGTATCAGGTGCTCGTCGAACCCGACAAGCTCGCCAAGTACACGCTCACCCTCGACGACGTGATCAAGGCGCTCAACGACAACAACGAGAACGTCGGCGGAGGCCCCGTCGATCGCGCGGGCGAGACCTATCTGGTCCAGGGGATCGGCCTCGCCAGGTCGATCGACGAGATCGCCGGGATCGTGATCACCACGAAGGACGGCATCCCGATCCGCATCCGAGACATTGGCGCGGTGGACCTCGGCTCGGCGATCCGCCGGGGCGGCACCACGGCCGACGGCAAGGGCGAAGTGGTCCTCGGCCTCGCCTTCATGAGGATGGGCGAGAATTCCCGAGACGTGACGATGGCCATCGAGGAGGCCATGAAGGACGTCCGCCGCCTCCTGCCGAAGGAGGCGAAGGTCACCGTCGTCTACCGCCGGACGGACCTCGTCAACCACGTCCTGGAGACCGTCGAGCGCAACCTGTTCGAAGGGGCGGTCCTGGTGATCGCCGTCCTGTTCGCCTTCCTCGGCAACCTCCGCGCGGGGATCATCGTCGCCAGCGCCATCCCGCTGTCGATGCTGTTCGCCGTGACGATGATGCAGAAGGTCGGCATCGCCGGCAGCCTGATGAGCCTGGGCGCGATCGACTTCGGCCTGGTCGTGGACAGCTCCGTGGTGATGGTCGAGAACTGCGTCCACCACCTCGCCCACCAGGAGCGAGGCAAGACGAAGCTGGACATCGTCGAGGAGGCGGCCGTGGAGGTCCGCAAGCCGACGATGTTCGGCGAGCTGATCATCATGATCGTCTATCTGCCGATCTTGACGCTTCAAGGCGTCGAGGGGAAGCTGTTCCGGCCGATGGCGCTCACCGTGGTCTTCGCCCTCGCGGCGTCGATGGTGCTCTCGCTCACGCTGATGCCCGTCCTCGCCTCGCTCGGGCTCCAGCGCGGCGACAAGGACAAGAAGACGATCGTCGATCGGATCTTCCTGGCGATCTATCGGCCGGTCCTCCACGTGGCGATGAAATTCCCGGTTTTGACCCTCCTCGGGGTGCTCTCGTTGACGATCGGGACGACGCTCCTGGGCTTCACGCTCGGTTCGGAATTCATCCCCAGGCTGAGCGAGGGGACGCTCGTCTTCAACACGATCCGGCTGGCCAGCGTCAGCCTGGACGAATCCCAGCGTTACGGCACCAGGATCGAAGAAATCATCAAGAAAAAATTCCCCGACGAGGTCGAGCACACCTGGACCCGAACCGGGACCGCCGAGGTCGCCACCGACCCGATGGGCCTCGAAACCAGCGACGTGTTCGTCTCCCTCAAACCCCGGAGCCAGTGGAAGCGGGCGAAGACGCAGGAACAGCTCGTCGAGGAGATGGCGAAGGTCACCGAGGCCCTGCCCGGGATGGTCGCCGTGTTCAGCCAGCCCATCGAGCAACGGATCAACGAGATGATCGCCGGCATTCGCGCCGACCTCGGCGTGAAGCTGTTCGGCGATGACCTGGACGTCCTCAAGGCCAAGGCGGCCGAGATCGAACGAGTCCTGAAGAGGATCCCGGGCGCCGCCGACGTGGCGGCCGAACAGATCACGGGATTGCCCGTCTTGAAGGTCGAAGTCGATCGCCAGGCGGTCTCGCGATACGGGGTCTCGACCCGTCAGGTCCTCGACGCCGTGGCGGCCGTCGGCGGCATCCAGGTCGGCGAGATCCGCGAGGGGGAGCGGCGGTTCCCCCTCGTCGTCAGGCTCCCGGAGCACGACCGCAGCGACCCCGCGAGCCTCGAATCGATCCTCATCACCACCGCCGATGGCCAGCGCCTGCCGATCACCCGACTCGCCCGATTCGAGACGAGAGAAGGCCCGTCCACGATCCAGAGGGAATGGGGCAAGCGGCGGATCGTGGTGCAGGCGAACGTCCGAGGCCGGGACGTCGGCTCGTTCGTCGCCGACGCCCAGAAGGCGATCGCGGAGAAGGTCCAGCCCGGCCTGCCTCGGGGCTACACGATCGAATGGGGCGGCCAGTTCGAGAACATGATCCGCGCCGAGAAACGGCTGTGGCTGGTCGTGCCTCTGGCCCTGGTGCTGACGCTCAGCTTGCTCTATCTGACGTTCTCGTCGGTCCGCGACGCCCTGATGATCTTCAGCGGGGTCCTGTTCGCGAGGGTCGGCGGGGTGATCGGCCTGTACCTCACGAATCAGCCGTTCACGATCTCGGCGGGCGTCGGGTTCGTGGCCCTGGCGGGCGCCTCGATGCTCGAAGGATTGGTGCTGGTCAGCGCCATCCGGGACCGGATGACCCACGGGATGGGCAAGAAATCCGCGATCGAAGACGCCGCGATGGCCAGGCTCCGGCCCGTCCTCATGACGGGCACCGTCGCCTCGCTCGGGTTCGTCCCGATGATGCTCTCGACCGGCATCGGCGCCGAGGTCCAGCGCCCTCTGGCCACGGTGGTCGTCTTCGGCATGGCCTGCGACACCTTCCTGACCATGCTCGCCCTGCCGTCGCTCTACCTCCTCTTCGGCAAGGACCTCCGAACCGGCTCGCCGGCCGGAGGACATCCCGAGGACGGCCAGGCCGAAAACCAACCCCGCAGCGCGACGAACGGCGACCACGCCGCTCCTCCCGCGAAGGAGATCGGAGCGGTCCCGAGCCTCAGTCCGTGAGGCTCGGGAGCGAGACCTGACCGGCCATCGGTCGTCGCCATCCCGGCGAATCGACCCGCAAACGTCCTCTACTGCCCTGCCGGGTCCGCCGCGGCTGGGTCGGTCTTCGAATTCGCAAGGAACTCGATCACGTCGCGGAGCTCCCTCGGCGACAGGTTCTTGATCGTTTCGGGGGGCATCGCCGACGCACCGCGCCGGGTTTCGTCGATCTCCGTCCGGGGGATCGTCCGGAGCTTCCCCTCGGGGGTCATGAGCCGGATCGAATGATCATCCTGGCTCTTGACGATCCCGGCGAGCGTCTGGCCGTCCTTCGTGGCGACGATCAGCGTCTCGAATCCCTGGGCGATCTGCTTGTCGGGCAGGACGATCGATTCGAGAAGGTACGCGCGATCCTTCTTGCCGCCGATCCCGGTCAGGTCGGGGCCGACCTGCCCTCCCTGGCCGTCGATCGTGTGGCATCGGAGGCATTGCACCTCCGCCTTTTCGCGGAAGACCCTGCCACCCTTCGCCGGATCGCCCCCCACGAGGGCGTCGCGATAGGGGGCGAGCGGATCATCGGCCGCCTTCTTCGCGTCGTACTTCGCGAGGCCCGCCCTGATCGCCTCGTCCGACCTCTTCATCGCCGCTTCGATCAGGTCGAGCCGGGCCTCGGGCGGCACCTCTCCGGCGTTCAGCCTCTCGACCCATCGGGCGAGCAGCTTGTCGGCCTTTTCCCCCGGAATGGTACCTAGAGTGGCGAAGGCGCCTTGCTTCTCGGCGATCGGCCCGTGATCGAGGATACCGTGGATGGCGTCGATCGCGGCATCGCGGTCGATTCCCGCCAGGGCACGAACGGCCTCGACGCGGACCGGCACCGACTCACTCTTCGCCGCCAGCTTGGAGACGTCCCCCAACTTTTCATCGCGGAGTGCGGCGAGGGCCCGGAGCGCCTCGACCCTCGCGTCGCTCGGCTGGGACGCATCGGCGACGACCGCCCGCAACGCCGGCCCGGCCCCGGTCAGCCCGAGCTTGCCGGCGGCCTCCGCGGCGGCCTTGCGGACCTTCTCCGGCGCCGTCCTCAGCAGACCATCGAGCGACGAGGCCAGGGCCGCGACGGCCGGGGCGCCCGGCCGTTCGGGCAAGGCCCGGGCGAGTCCCGAGATCGGATGTCGCGGGCTGGGCTTCGCCCACGAGGCGAGGAGATGCAGGGCCTCCACGCGGATCGACTCGGGGACGTCGTTCCGGGACGCAATCGAGGTTAACGCCTTCGGATCGCCCGGCCCGCCGTTCCCCTCGCAGGCCCACAAGACACGCCTCCACAGCGGCTCCGACAGGTTCGAACGCCCCGAGAGGCTCGCCAGCCGGGGGACGAGGTCCCGGAAGGCCTCGGCGCCGTTCGTTTCGGCGATGCACCGGGCCGCTTCCAGGACGATGGCCGGGTCGGGATCATCCAGGAACCGCCCGACGTCCGCCCCCCTCGTCCATCGGCCCAGGACGAGGCAGACCGCCATCCGGACGGCCGGGGAGTCGTCGCCGATCAGCCCTCGGATCGCAAAGAAGGCCTCCTTCGACCTCTGCCCGGCGAGCGCCCGGACCGCGGCGTGGCGGAAGTAGGGGTCGTTGCCGTCGGAAGTCCTCAGGAGTTCGGCCACCATGCCGACGACGTCCCCGCCGTGATTCCCGTTGATCAAATCCAGGGATTGCCCCCCGTGAATCCCCATCAACGCGAAGAAACGGACGCGGGGGCTGGGGTCCTTCAGGAGCGAAGCCAGCTCGGATTCGGTCAGGATGCGCTCCTCGGAAAACGCCTTCGCCGCCTGGGCCCGGATCTCGGCATCCTGGTCCTTCAACAGGGACCGGAGGGCCTCCATCCACTGTTTCCTCGCCCCGGGGAGGCGGCGGACGACCTGGCCGATGCCCCAGATCGCGTGGAGTCGGGCGACTTGCGATTTTCCTTCGACGGCCGTCGAGCGGAACGCCTCGAAGGCGTCGCGGAACGTCATTTCTTCCTTCGGGCCGGCCTTCTTCTCGTAGGCCCGGTGGGCTGCGATCGCCCTCGACGCCAGGGCGAACTGGCTCTCTTGCCGGACCCTCATGTCCGGATGAGAGAGCAACTTCGCGAGGTCGCTCGTGGCCTTCCCGTCGAACCCTTCCGCGAACAGCGTCTTGACCTGGGCCACGATCGGGTCGGTCGCGGAGGCCGGGTCGGTCAGCTTCCAGATCCGGCCCTTGCCGGTCTTGTTCCAGCCTTCCACCCAGTCGCTCACGTAGAGCGATCCATCGAGGCCGAAATCGCAATCGGTGGCTTCCAGGCCCCAGAAGAACTCCTTGGAGTCGATCAGCTCGAACGCCGGCCCCTTCGGTCTCACGCCGAACGAGCGGACCCCGCTCGACCCGCTGCTCCCCCGGAAATCCGCCAGGAAGAAGCGGTTTCGCTGCTCCTTGCCGAGTCCCGTGCCGGGGTTGTAGACCAGGCCCGAGGGGCCGTCGCTGAGGTTGGCGATCGGCGGGAGGATGTAAGCGGCCTGGCCGTCCCAGGCGGGATGCCACATCTTTTCCGAGTTCCAGATGCCCCGGCTGTTCGGCGATTCGATGTACTGATAGCCGATCCGCCAGCCGCTGTCGCCGCCCTCGACCACCCACACCAGCCGGGCGCGGTCGCCCCCGTCGGAGTTGTTGTCCACGGTGAAGAGGTCGCCGGTCTCGGTGAAGGCCAGCTCCTGCGGGTTCCTCAGGCCCGTGGCGATGATTTCCATCTTCGAGCCGTCGGGCTCGCACCGGAGGATCGAGCCGCTGTCGAGGTTCTCCAGACGATCGCCGTCGGCCGTGGTCACGTTCAGGCCGCGATCGCCGATCGAGAAATAGAGGCGGCCGTCGGGCCCGAACTTCAGGCCGTGGAGGTCGTGGCCGAGGAACTGGACGTGGACCCCGAAGCCCGTTGCCAGGGATTTCTTCTCGTCCGCCTTGCCGTCGCCGTCGCGATCGCGGAGGAGCCACAGATCGGGAATACAGGTGAAATAGACGTCCCCTTTCCTCGCCAGGACGCCCGCTGCGAGTCCGTCGGCGGGGTCGTTGAAGCCGGTGGCGAACACGGAGTCGTGATCGGCCTTGCCGTCGCCGTCGCGGTCCTCGATCAGGCGGATTCGGTCGTGATCGACCCCATATCTCTGGAATTCCTTCGCGCTCAGATATTTCTTGTACATGGCCACGCGATCGGCGACGGTCCGCGTCGCCAGGTCGGCGTCGAGCCAGTTCATGTGATTGCGGGTATCGGTCACGCCGTCGTGGAGCCGGAACGTCTCGACGACGTAGAACCGGCCTTTCTCGTCGATCGAGAACGCCACGGGATTCGCGACCATCGGCTCGGCGGCGAACGGAGAGACCGTCATCCCTCTCGGGACGCGGAATGCTTTCATCGCCTGCGAAGGCTCCTCGGTCGCCTTGACCACCTGGGGCTTGTACGACTCATCCTGGGCCGGGGCGAGCGGGCCAGACGCAAGGGCGGCCACCGCCGCGACGGCGTGAACGAGGCAAGACATTCGGGGCATGGGACGGGCTCGGCAAGGGCCATCGGGCGGAGTTGCGGATGGGCGTCCCGATTATAGTCGCCCTGATGTCGGGTCGGGTATATCCGGCGGACCTGGCTGAGTTGTGCCCGTATCCTCTCCGCGAAACAGGGTACTCCGCCAGGTCGATGTGATCTGGAGAAACAAACCCCAGAGGAAGCTCGAGGCGCCGGCCACGAGAATCCCTACCTTCCACGACTCATTCCACTCGTAGCCCGCACCGCTGATGAGCGAACCTCCCTCGCCCACCATCACGGTCGAGAAGACGTTGCTCGCCAAGGCCGAGCCGAAAGCTTCCCGCAGGTCCGCATGTCGAGGCCGGAGCCGGTCGAGTTCGCCGCGGAGATCCCGGTTTTCGTCCCGCAAGCGATCGCGATCTCGGCCAATGTCCTCGATATGGAGGGCGACCGATGCCGCGTGCCTGTCGGACGGGCTAGGTCGACCGGGGAGGCGTCCCTGGGTTCTCAACTCCTTGGCCGTAAAAGGATCGGCCGACTCGGACCGGGGAATGCCCACGTCGGCGATTCGGTCCACCTCGACCGGAGGCAGTTCCTCCGCCTCATTCATCCGACCGCCTTCGGCTTGGCGAGCGAGCGGAAATATTCGCGAATCGAGGCCGTCGGGATGTCCGTCCCCTTCGGGATGTCGCCGCCATACTCGCAATAGACCTGGTGCCAGGGAGTGCCGGGCTGGTGGGTTGCGTTGGCGAGTCGGATCGCCGAGTATTTGCCGTAGATCTCCCAGACACGGTCGAGAAATAGACGAAGCGATTCGGATTCCTCGGGGCGAAACCCGACCGGTAGGACGGTTCGATCGGTCTCCGATCGGTCCACGGACTCCATTGTGGTTGGCAGCGACGCGGTTTCCGAAATCGGGCCATTGCCGAACCGGCGAAAGGCTCGATGGAGAGAAGGAATCACCGGGCCAAATGCCCAGGCCTCAACCTGCTCGTGGATCAGGGGCCTTCCGGTGAGCGCTAACCACCACCCGTGAGCAAAAGAGACGAGCTTCTGGAGTTTCATGGGCGACAACGACACCCCATCCCCTCGGGCGCGTGACAGGAAATCATTCGCGATCGCTTTCGGGTCGTAGCTCATCAGGGAACCTCCCTCCTTGAAAATTCCCACTTTACGAGAGTGCCGAGACGACGGGAAGAAGAGACCGATACCGAGCTGGATCGGTCGGTGATTAGTTCGCCGCGTCCCGACGCCCTTCCGCTTCGTATCCATACTTCGCGATCACGGCGCGGCACCGCGCCTCGATCTCTCGCCGTTTTTCGGCCGAGAGCTCGTACCGATTCGTGGCGTAATCCGCCTGCTCGGCGAAGTACGCTTCCAGGGCGGGGCGGACGGCCTCGAAGCCGCCGAGGTCGAGGCCCTCGTACAATCGGCGCATCTCGCCGAGCGGGTCGGCCACGAGGTCCTCGTACCTGATCTCGTGGAATCGCGACGGGTCGATCCCACGCTTGCCTTCCTCGACCTTCTCGTAGAGGTGATCGAACGTCCGGAAGACCGTCTCCTCAAGGCCGACGAATTTCGGCCTCTGGAGGCCGTGCGCCGTGTACAGCGTCTTCCAGAGATGGACCGTCGAGGGGATGACGACCCTCGGGTCCCGGACGATGTGGACGAACCTCGCGTCGGGGAACATTTCCAGGAGCGTCTTGATCCGACAGGAATGCGTGGGCGACTTCAGCACCAGCCGCTTGGGACGGCGGAAGGTGACTCTCTGGAGGAATCCGAGAAACGTCCGCTTCCACGACTCGACGGCCCGGGGCGACAGGCCGTCGAGGTCGAGATACTTGCCGTCCTGGGGGGGGCGGTTCGGGAAGGCGATCGTCAGGTACGGCGAGGGCTGGCCCATCATGCAGAGGGCGAATTCGTCTTCCTGGGGCCGGTCCCAGCCCGAGGCCATGTTGTCCATCGGCCTCCGCGAGGGCATCAGGAAGCCGGCCCAGCGGCGGAAGAAATCCTCGGTCAGGAGGAAGTGGTTCGGGTCCAGGCATTCATAGGTGGTCGGATAGGTATGTCGCGAATCGAGGGCGAGGAGCTCGTGGAGCCAGGTCGTGCCGGTCCGCCAGTGGCCGATGATGAAGAGGGGCGCCTCGCGGATCGCGGTCCTGGCGATCCTCCGGCCGAAGACGGCCCGCTCGACGAGCTTCAACAGCGAGTGGCCGAGGCTCACGACCGTGATCACCACGGCCATGTACGAATGGCTCCACGACAGGGCCAGGCGGTTGCGGACGGCCAGGCGGAGCCACGCGAAGAAGTCCAGGCCCTGCCAGATCCTCGGGGCCCACTCCCTCTTCGTCGCCGCCTTGCGCGATCCGGCCCCCGGGGACAACGTCGCCGAGAGCGGCTCCTCCGCCACCGTCGCGAGTCGCGGCCCCGCCATGTTCCCTCCCCCGATCGCCGATCGCGAAACCGGACCCAGGTTGCCCATCTTCTCGAATTGTATCATGAGATTGCCGGAAAAGTCGCCAGAGGGATCCGGAGCCCGCATTCTTCCGATTGCATCTCACGAGCCGTCCGAACCGATTGCTCGCCCGCGAGCCGCGCCTCTACAATGGTTGCGTGGAGGCCGCGTCGGAACTCGTCGCGCGGGGATCGATGAAGCACCGCCTTTCCTGGACGATCCGCCACCGGATCACCGCCCCGTTCCTCACGCTGATCGTCGGCATGGTCGTCGTCACGGGCGTGGCCAGCGATCGGTGGGCGGCCTCCCGGCGCGGAGGGCCTCTCTGGAGCACGGCCGCGGGGTGGCCGAGACCCTGGAACGCTCGCGATTCCCGCTGACCGACGGCGTCCTCCGCCAGTTGAAGGGGCTGGGGGGGGCCGAATTCCTCCTGATCGGGCCGGGCGGGCGGGTCGAGGCCAGCACGCTGGCCGACGTCGAGCCCGGCTCGACGGACCCCCTGGGAAACCGGCCGATCTCGGGCCGATCGTGGAACCATTCGGGCACCGAATACTGGGTCGAATCGGTGGCCCGGACCCTCCCGCCCGATCCTGGCCGCCTCCTGGTGCTCACCCCCGAATCGACGCTCCGGGCCGCCGCGTGGGAGGCGCGTCGCGGGGTCCTGATCCTCACGGCGCTCGGCGCCGGGCTGGCGGTGATGGTGGGCTCGTGGATCGGCGGGACGCTCTCGCGACCTCTGTCGGCGATCCTGGGCGCGATCCGCGAGGTCGGCCGCGGCAACCTCGAACCCGGGGGCCTGCCGACGGGTCGAGGCGACGAGATCGGCGAGCTGGCCGACGGCGTGGACCAGATGGCCCGATGGCTCCGCCGCCTCCAGGCCGATCGGGCGAGGACCGAACGGCTCCGCCTGATCCGCCAGGTCTCCGCCGGCCTCGCCCACGAGATCCGCAACCCGCTGACGGCCGCGAGGATGACCCTGCAACTCTTCATCGAGCGCAACGGCGACCGCGATTCCGAGCCCCTGCGGATCGCCCTGAGCGAGCTTGAACGGACCGAGAGGCAAATCCGCCGGTTCCTCCAACTGACCCGACCCGACCCGCCCCGGTTCGAGCCGAGCGACCTCGACGCCCTCCTCGTCCGCTGCGCCTCGGGGATCTCGGCGACGGCCGAGCATCGCGGGATCGGCCTGGAGGTCGCCCTCGAACCGGGATTGCCGCCCGCCTCGATCGACGCCGAACAGATCGGCCAGGTCGTGACGAACCTGCTCGCCAACGCCATCGACGCCGCCGGGCCCGGCGGCCACGTCCGACTCTCGGCCTCGATCGGCCCCGACGGCGGTCCCCGGATCATGGTCGAGGACGACGGCCCCGGGGTCGATCCCGAGTCCGAGCCCCGGCTCTTCTCGGCGTTCCACTCGACGAAGCCCGAAGGGGTCGGGCTCGGCCTGGCCCTGGCCCGGGCCCTGGTCGGCGAGCATGGCGGGACGCTTCATTATGAAAGAATCGACGGCCGGACGCGATTCCAGGTGGCCCTCCCCTCGGGATGCGTGGGGACCGAAGCCCCCGGGCTCGTCGGCCTGGCGGTTTGAGACCGAAGGAAGAGGATCGCGCGATGGCCCACGTCCTGGTGGTCGATGATGAGCCGAGCATCTGCTGGGCGTTTCGCAACTTCCTCGGCGACGACGGCCACCGAGTGACCGTCGCCTCGACGGCCGAGAAGGCGATCGAGAGCCAGGCCGCCGACCCCCCGGACGTGATGCTCCTGGATGTACGCCTGCCGGGGATGGACGGGATCACGGCCCTCGACGTTCTCCGAAGAGGCGGCTCCGCGTTCCCCGTGATCGTGATGACGGCCCACGGCGACGTTTCCACGGCCGTCGGGGCGGTCCGCGCCGGGGCCTTCGACTACTTGCCCAAGCCGTTCGACCTGGCCGATGCCCGTCGGATGATCGCGCGCGCCCTGCAGACCTCGAAGCCCTCGGAATCCGCGGCGCCGATCGCCTCGTTGCGGGGCGAACCCGGCGAGCCGATCGGCCGGGGTCCGGCGATGCAGTCGGTCTTCAAGAAGGTGGCGATGGCGGCGGCCTGCGACGAGCCGGTCCTGATCACCGGAGAGAGCGGGACCGGCAAGGAGCTGGTCGCCCGGTCGATCCATCGCCATTCGGACCGATCGAAAGGGCCGTTCGTCGCCGTCCATCTCGCCGCCATGCCCGAGGGCCTGGTCGAGCGCGAGCTGTTCGGCCACGAGAAAGGCGCGTTCACCGGGGCGGACGCGTCGAGGAGCGGCCTGCTCGACCTCGCGGCCGGCGGCACGATCCTCTTCGACGAGGTCGCCGAGGCGCCCCTGGGCATCCAGGCGAAGCTGTTGCGGGTCCTCGACGGAGGCGGCTATCGACCCGTCGGCGGAGGGGCCGAGAGGACGCTCCGGGCCCGGGTGATCGCCGCCACGAATCGCGACCTGGCGGATTGGGTCCGCACCGGCGCCTTCCGCGCCGACCTATACTATCGAATGGCCGTCCTGCCGATCCCCCTCCCTCCGCTTCGCGATCGGCCCGAGGACATCGCCGAGCTCTGGGGCCATTTCCTCGGCCGATTGCGGCCGGGGGCCGACGCCGGACTCGACCGGGAGTCGGCCGTCGGCCGGATCGTCCTGGCCCACGACTGGCCGGGAAACGTCCGCGAGCTCCGGAACGTCGCCGAACACGCCGCCCGGGCCAGTCGGGGCGCGCCGATCCACCCCGAACACCTTCCCGCCACGCTCCTGGCCGCCCCGAGCCGCCCCAGCGACCTGGACGCCGCGATTGAACGCTGGGTCCGCTCTCGACCCGCCGGCGACGAGCCCGGCACCCTTCATGACGAGTTCATCGCGGCCGTCGAAGCACCACTTCTCCGAGAGATCCGGGCCTGGGCCGGAGGCAATCAGGCCCGGATGGCCCGCCGCCTCGGCCTCCACCGGACCACCCTCCGCCAGAAGCTCCGCCAGCTCGGCCTGGAACCGAGCGGCGAGTCGTGAGGTGTTCGTCCGGGGGCATGCGGGAGAATGGGTGTCAGATCCGCTCCGTCGAAACCGTCCGTTTTCGGCCCCGTCGAAGGACTTCGCGAGCTCGCAAAGCCGGGAAAAAAAGGGCGTCAATGCATCGAAGTTCGCCGATACCACCCAAAACCGAACCGTTTCGATCGAGCGCTCCCGACCCTGTTCTTCGCCCGATATGAATCAGCGAGACCTGGCACCTGAGATCAAACCAAAATGACCTGAACTCCAACGGATGCCGATGAGCTACATTCAGTCCGGTGGGCCATAGACTTTTGGGGAAGGTCCACATCATGGAACGAGCGATCCATTCGCCGGGATGGAAGAGATCAAATCCCTTCATGATGGCCATCGTTGTTGCCTCGGTCTTCTGGTTCGAGACGGCACCAACCCCGGCGGACGAACCGACGAAATTGACCGTCGTCCGGGCCGCGGTCAACTGCTTCGCCTACTCGCGGGATGGACGCTCGATCTTCGTCGGAGATGCGCTCGGCGGTCTCGCGAGCTTTGACGTCTCCACCGGTCGCCGGACGGAACTCCGCCAGGTCTCCGGGCAGCGAGGCCTTGTGGCATCGATCGATTCGCTCGCGGCCTCCCCGGACGGGAAGTCGATCGCCTTCGGTTGGTCCTCATCCGTCGATGAAGGTCTTTCTCGGGGCGCGCTGAAGACCTCGGCGATTACTCTCTGGGACATTGAGGGACGTCGCGTCCGATACGAGCTCGACACCGAGAAAAAGATCGTGCGTTCTCTGGACTTCTCGCCCGACGGGCGCGTCCTGGCGTGCGCGATGCACGGCGTCACGTCACTCCGCGAGGCGTCCACCGGGCGGGAGACCGGGCAACTCGTCGACACGGCCCCGCCGGGCCGATCGATCTTCGTCCGGGACGTGCGGTACTCCGCCGATGGCCGATACCTCGGTGTCCGCGAACCGTATTTCCGAGAGGAGCATGAGCCTTCCATCACTGGGGGACAAATCGTCGTGCGTGACGCGGCCGATCGCCGGATCATTTCCAGGGTACCCATCGAGGGCAGCGGCTTGAAAGGATTCGCGTTCGCGCCCGATGGGAAGTCGATGGCCTGCGGATGGGATGATGTCGATGAGAACAAGGCTGGCATCCTTCATCTCTCGACAACCGACGGACGGCTCCTGAAGCGATTCGATGGCCCCAAGTTCTCGATCAGGTCGATCGCCTTTTCGCCCGACGGTAGGCTGCTGGTAGGCGGCGGAGGCGACGGAATCCTCTGGGCTTGGAGCCTGCCCGACGGGAAGCAGATCGCCGGTCCGGAGCCCCTCCTCAGGGGGATTGACGCGATCACGTTTTCCCCCGACGGCCGATTCCTGGCGGCGGCTGCGTCGAACATGCAAATCCCCTTGAGGCCAAATGATATCGATTTCAAGCTCTGGATCTATGCGGTCAAGGAATTCCGGCGTTCCAAACCGGGAGAAAAGGACCACTGAGAAACGGCGACATCACATCATCTTGTCGCATGGTGAGAGATCTGGGATCAAGAATCGTAGACAATTTAGCGATTCCTGTCCCCCGGATTGAGTCAAGCTTTCGTACTGACCGTTTCCGCCCCCAGGATCTTGCCGAATTCGGCCACGCGGAGGACTCCGTGCCGGAGACCCGACGTTGAACTATGCCCAGCGAGCTACCTTTGCGAGTTCGGCCGAGTTCTGCCACTTTGCCTGGAGTGCAGAAAATCTTGTATATTATCATATTTTTGAGAACCATCCAGACAAAGCGATGCTGGACGCCCTGGGTCAGGCCGAGCCTGAGGCTTTCTTGCTTCTCCTGGATACCGCCGAGGACCTGGGGTTCCTGGCCAACACCGAGGTGACCCTCGATATCACGCCGCAGCGGTTTTTTGTCACCGAGACGCTCGCCAGGAGGCGAGGTCTCGGGTCCTGGGCACGAGGGGCGTTCCTGGACTTCGCCGACGAGCCTGGCAAGGTGCCTGCGTTGGTGGCGTATGGCAGGAATTTCGTTTCGGATCCGGAAAAAACCCGGAAATGAGTCTCAGGGATGCCCTGCGGATCGGACACCCATTTCCCCCGGCTGCCCCCGGACTCCACCGAACACTTTTCCGCCGAGGTGGGACAAAACCTGTCCGATCTGGCCGGGGAAGCGACCGGAGCTGGAATCTCGTAAACCTTGATCCATAAATCACTTCTGGCCATCTCCAATCGGTGGAACGCCCCTTGCAGAGAGGCAGGGGCCATCCCGACGAGGATGTCCCCCCGGTCCCCGAGATGAGGCCCTGTGCCATGAACCGCCGCCGTGGTTTCACCCTGATCGAGCTGCTCGTCGTGATCGCGATCATCGGAGTTTTGATCGGTCTGTTGCTGCCGGCCGTCCAGGCGGC
This sequence comes from uncultured Planctomycetota bacterium, assembly GCA_963737655.1. Lineage (GTDB taxonomy): Bacteria > Planctomycetota > Planctomycetia > Isosphaerales > Isosphaeraceae > JAQGHR01. The sequence continues at coordinate 3,762,361 of CAVTTN010000002.1, forward strand.
GAGGGAGGCCGCGAGACGCTCGCAGTGCATCAATAATCTCAAGCAGGTCGGCCTGGCGTTGCACAACTACCACGACGCCCTCGGCGCGTTCCCGATGAGTTATATGACCCGTTCCAAATTCGTGGATGGCCAGACCGACACGGCGCCGGGCTGGGGCTGGGCGGCCATGATTCTCCCCCAGATGGAGAACTCGCCGCTGTTCTCGTCGATCAACTTCGGCCTGCCGGTCGAGGCCCCGCAGAACCTCACGGTGATCCAGTCGAGGCTCGCGACGTTCCTTTGCCCCTCGGACACCACGCCGGGCGGGACGTTCGGCGTGACCGATCCCTCGGGCAACGTCCTGGCGATGATGCAGCCGACGAGCTACGCCGCCTGCGTCGGCAACGACTTCGCCGACTCCACCACCGGCCTGAACAACGACGGCGAGGGCAACGGCGTGATGTACCGCAACAGCCACATCCGCCTGGCCGACATCGTCGATGGCGCCAGCAACACGGTCCTGGTCGGCGAGCGGGCCTGGGGGATCGTCAGCGGACCGTGGGCGGGCGTCGTCACGAACGGGGTGATCCGCCGCGGCCCTCACAACCCCTGCCCGACCACGGGCGCGCTCTATTACGGCGCCGCCACGCTCGTCCAGGCCCATTGCAACGTCCTGAACACCATCACCGACCCCGACGGCGGCATCGACGATTACTCCAGCTTCCACCCGGGGGGCGCGAATTTCGTCTTCGCCGACGGCTCGGTACATTACCTCAAGAGCGTCCTGGCCAACTCGGGCACGGACTCCCGCGGCAACACGATCTATTCCCCCGGGAGCCTCCGCCTCCAGGCGATGGGCACGCGCGCCGGCGGCGAGATCGTCGATGCGAACTCGTACTGAGCCGCCCGCGATTTGACTCGGCGCCCCGAGAGGAGGACAATCGGCCCTGGCCCGGTCGTCCTCCGATCCTCCTCGGGAGCCCTCGCGGTGAAGTCGTTCACGGACTACCTCACGTTCACCGTCCCGATGCGGATGGGCTTCCTGAACATCACGCCGAGCGTCGAGGAGGCCGTCCGGAAGAGCGGCGTCCGCGAGGGCCTCGTGCTCGTCAACGCCATGCACATCACGGCCAGCGTGTTCATCAACGACGATGAACCCGGCCTCCACGAGGACTACAAGCTCTGGCTCGAACGCCTCGCCCCGTTCGACGCCTCGCCCCAGGCCTACCGCCACAACCGGACCGGCGAGGACAACGCCGACGCCCACCTCAAGCGCCAGGTCATGGGCCGCGAGGTCGTCATCGCCATCACCAACGGCAAGCTCGATTTCGGCCCGTGGGAGCAGGTCTTCTACGGCGAGTTCGACGGCCGGAGGGCCAAGCGCGTCCTGATCAAGGTGATCGGCGAGTAAGTTATCATGCTGGAGACATAGTCATGCAATCTCCTTTTCCGGGCATGGACCCCTATCTGGAAGGGGCGGAACTTTGGCCGGACGTCCACGATAGCCTGATCGTAGGAATCCGCGACGAGATCGGCCCGCGGATCGCGCCGAAGTACTTCACCCGCCTCAACCGTCGGACGTATCTGCTCCATCCGGACGACCTGGAACTCGTCGGGTTGCCCGACCTCGCCGTCCTGACGGCCCGGCCGAAATCCTCGCCCGAGGCCGCGAGGCCCGTGGTGGCGGGCGCCGGCGTCCTGGAGGTGGAGTTGCCGTTTGAGGGGGAGGTCTCCGAGAGCTATCTGGAGATCCGAGCGGGGAAAAACGTGCTGGTCACGACCCTGGAAATCCTCTCCCCGGTGAACAAGCTCCATTCCCAGGGAAGGCTCGACTACCTGACGAAGAGGAACCAGATCATCGGCTCGATGACCAACCTCGTCGAAATCGACCTCCTCCGCGATGGCCCGCCGATGCCGGTCCTCGGCGCGCCCCCTCCGAGCGACTACCGCATCCTGGTCCGTCGGGGGTTCTCCCATCCGTCGGCCCATCTGCATCATTTCGGGGTCCGCGACCCGATCCCCGAGATCGCGATTCCGTTGCAATCGACCGAGGAGGCCGTCTCGCTCAACCTCGGCGCGATCTTGCGGCGGGTCTTCGCGAACGCCCGTTACGACCTGGAAATCGACTACCGGACCCCGCCCGTCCCGGCCCTTCGCCCGGCCGATGCGGAATGGGCCTCGGGCCTGGTGGCCTGATCGCCCTCATCGGGCGATCTCGCGGACCGTCCAGGTTTCGGTGACTTTCGCGTCCTCGAACGTACCCTTGCCCCGGGCCCAGAAGACCAGTCCCTGGAGCGTCTCGACGGTTTGCTCGCCGAAGAACCGCGAGTCGAGTCGCAGCCGGGTGTCGTGGTGGTAGGTGATGAAGTCGCCATCGTCGATGCCGAAATAGGCGAGGCCCTCGGGCGAGCGGTCGTGGACGATCGCGGAGGCCGGGTCCACGGGCACCCAGCCGACCCCCTCGGCGAAGAATTCGGCCTTCGCGTGCTGCTGATAATAGGGCAGGCCGCCCGCCTTCGCGCCGGCCTCGGCCGACGTCGCCCACCGCCCCACGATCGTCCTCGCCGGGACGCCCGACGCCCTCATCGCGGCGACGAACAGGAGCCCGAGGCCTCCGCAATCCGACCGGCCCAGGCGGCAGACCCGGGACGACCGTCGATCCATCGTGTCGGTATATTCATACTGAAAATTGCGTTTGAGGAACACGAACACGCGACGGCCGAAGTCCACGTCCGACTCGTCCGGCGTCCTGCGGAGCCCGTGTTCGTCCAGCCACTTCGCGAGTCCGGGGTCGCGGAAGTCGCAATCGGACGATGGGGCGAGCGCGAGCCTCCGTTCGAGGCCGTCGAGGGCCGGGACCGCCGGTGCGGGCTCGCCGTCTCCGAGCCGGACGAGCGTCCTCCTCTTCAGGGCGATCCGGTATTCCGCCTTCAGGACGAGCCGGCTCGGAGCTTTCGAGGCGTCCGAGGCAATTCGCGCCGAGAGGAATGGCCGCGACGCCTCGCCTCGCTCCCGGGACGCCTCGCCGCCGGGGGAGAACCGCGCCTCCCGGACCTCCTGCCCGGGGCCATCGGGCGGTCTCGGCGCGATCGCCGACCATTCCTCGGCGCGGAGCTGCGGCGCGAGGACTTCGGTCGAGAGCGTCGCCTCGATCAACCTCCCCTCGGTCGTCCTCAAGGCATGGCGAGGGGGGTCGGCGGGCCCGGCCAGGGCGACCGCCGGGATCAGGGCCAGGACGATCGCACCCGGGCGACGGCCAATCATGGACGGGGCTCCGAGATCAGGGCAGAGGGTGGCCGAGGTCGCGTAAGATCGTCGTCAGCGCGATCAGGGGCAGGCCCACGATCGCGGTGAAGTCCTCGGAATCGACCTTCTCGAACAGGGCGATCCCGCGCGTCTCGATCCGGTACGACCCGCAGCAGTCGAGCGGTCGGTCGGCCTCGACGTAGCGGCGGATCTCGTCCCGGGAGAGCGTCCTCATGGTCAAGACGGTCACGTCCACATGCAAGCGGATCGTCCCGCGATGGGCGACCGCCATCGCCGTGATCAACTCGTGCTCGCGCCCGGTCATCCCCATCAGTTGATCGACGGCGGCTTCCTCGGTGCCCGGTTTGCCCAGCGCCCGGCCGTCGAGCGCGGCGACCTGGTCGGAGCCGATCACCACGGCCTCGTGACGGCCCTTCGCGACCGCCTCCGCCTTGGCGATCGCCAGCGATTCGGCGATCGTTCGCGGGCCCGCCCCGGTCGCGGCGAACGCCTCCTCATCGACGCCCGGCGCCATCGTCTCGAACGGCAGGCCGAGCCGTTCGAGCAGCGATCGGCGATAGGGCGAGGTGCTGGCGAGGATCAACACGGCCGTTTTCCCCGAGGTTGGAAGGCGGCCGACGGCCGCTAGCCTTTCCGACTCCCTACATCGGCTTGAGCCACCGGACGAACCAATCGAGGATCATCACCCTCTGGGCCTTGGTCACCTCGTGGCCGCCCTTGCCGACGTCGATCTTGATCCGATCCGGCGTCCCGGCGGCCAGGAATGCGGCCTCGGCGGAGGCGAACGCGAGCTTCGCCCCTTCGATCGGGCAATTCGGGTCTTTTTCTCCGTTGATGATCAGGAGGGGACGACCCGCGAATAGCCGAAGCGTGCTCGGGCCGTCGAAGCGGTCGAGAATCCCCGGGATGACCTTGTCCCAGAGGGCCTTGCACGTCTCGCTCGTGACGTGCTCCTCGCCCCGTTCCTTCGCGACGGCCTCGCTCGCGGCGGCGATCGTCCTGGCCCGGGCCTGCCAGCGGTCGTTGTCGATTCCCCAGCGGAAGCTCTGGACGCCGATGCACGGGACGGCCACCTTGACCCGATCGTCGAACGCGCCGGCCAGCCAGGTCTCCACCCCGCCCTTGCTGATGCCCATCAGGCCGATCCGATTCGGGTCGATCCCGGGCCTCTCCTGGAGGAAGTCGATCGTCCGCCAAACGTCCCAGCACGTGTCGTAATAGAACGGATGTTCCGACGGCAGGCCTCGGGGGACCTGCCACGCCCGGACGATCGCCGCGTTGTAGTCGCGGGTCGGGGGCGTCCCGGCGATGCGGTCGCCGTGGTAGCGGCCGTCGATCGCGACACCCACGATGCCCCGCCTCGCCAGGTCGATCAGCCAGTCGCGCATGCCTTCCTTGCTCCCGCCGGTGCCGTGGAGGGCGATCACGGCGGGCCGGGGCTTCGAGTCGTCCTTCGGCCGGACGATCAGGATCGGCACGCGCTCGACGGAGCCGTCGTCCTTCTTCTCCGAGGCGATCGTCCAGGTCTCGCCGACGAGGTCGTCGGGAATCTGCTCGGGAGCGGGCCCCGGTTTCGGGTCGGGCGCGACCCGGGGGCGGTCGAGCATCTTGAGGAACGCCTGGCGGACTTCCGCCGGGGCCGGCGCGTCGGCGCCGAGGGCCGGGTCCTGTCCCAGGACCACCAGCAGGAACCACGGGGAGAGCATCGTCATGCGAGGGCCCTTCGAAGCCAATTCGGGAGCGACCGGCAGGTTTCTCCGAATCTAACCGGGCCCGGGGCATTCCGCCACCTGGCGAGTCACCTCAGCTTCACGCGATGCAGGACGGCGGAGGGCAGGCCGGGCAAGTCGCGGCCGAAGACCTCCGCGTCCCGCCGCCGCGCCCTCAGGGCCGCGACGACCGAGGGCTCGGCGGCGACGCTGGGCGAGAGGATCAGCTCGCCCGGACCGGCCGCGCTCAGGAGGCCGGCGGCCTGCGAGACGGTCAGGCCGAAATAGTCGAGATGATCGTTGATCGTGGCGACCATCGCGGGGCCTCGATGGACCCCGGCCCGGATCGTGAAGCCGCCGGTGAGCTCGCCCGAGGCGAGCGACTCGGCCAGGTCCAGGCTGGCCCGGACCGCACCGGCCGACTCGGAAAACGCGGCGAAGACCCCTTCGCCCACCGTCTTGACCAGGGCGCCGCCTTCTCGGCGGATCAATTCCTCGGCCTTGCGGAACTGCTCGTGGACGGCGGCGAACGCCCTGGCGTCGCCGCGTTCGGAATAGAGCCGATCGGCCTGATCCAGGGCCGTGACCAAAAGGGTGGTCGTGGCGATGCTGATCAACTGCCCGGGGGAGAGGGTCTCGCCCGGGAAGAGTTCGCGGAACAGGGCCAGCGCCGAGGCCCGGGCGGCCGTCAAGGCGTCGTCTCGCGAGGCCATTCGCTCGATCCGAACCACCACCTCCAGGTCGGTCAGATTCTTCAGGGAAAGCACCTGGCCTCCGGCCCGCAACACGTCGGCGGCGCGGGCCGGGGCGATCGGGCCGAGGTCCAGGTCGAGCCGCGAGCCCCCGGACGCCGGGTCCACGCGAAAGGTGTGGGCGTAGGGCAATTGCGGCCCCCGAACCCGATACGAACCCTCGGAGAGCCCGAGCTCGACGTCCATCCTCTCCGACGGCCCCACCCGCACCTGGGCCGCCACGTGGGGCGAGTGCGACGGTCCCCCGATGCAGTACACGCCGAGATCGACGTCCCGGACCTCGGGATGGACCCGAAAGATCATCTCGACCGAGTTGGCGAAGTCCAGCTCATAGTCCAGCCCGCACGCCTCGCAATGGCCGTGATCGCGCAGGGCCCTCAAGGTGTCCTTGACCTCCGAGGGAATCCGGCAGACCGGGCAGAGGAGGTCCCACATCAGGACGAGCAGGCCGTCCCTCGCGCCGTGGAGGCAGGCCGCGATGGTCTCCGACGGGTCCAGGCCGAGCCTCCGGGCCAGGGCCAGGGGGCGAATCCGGGCCACGTCGGACGCGGGGGCCGAGGCGAGGTAATCGCCGAACCGCTCGACCACCGACGGGTTGAGCCCGCGACGTCCCAGGGCGTCGAGGAGCCGGTCCAGCCGCCTCCGCTTGGCCGGGGCCATCGGCGCGGGTTCCTCGAACGGGTCGGAGGCCCCGGGCCCGAGCCGGCCGGTCAGCGCGGCGTCGATCCGGCGATAGACGCGTTCCAGGGCCTTCTTCGAGTCTCGGCCGACCTTCAACGACGCCACCGCCTTCATCAGCAGCCCTCTCGGGGCGATCCGAATCCGGTGGACCAGGGTCGTCCCGCCCCGGGCCCGGGGCGTCAGCTCGACGGCGCTGACCATCCAGAGGAACGGGCCTCGCCGATATTCGCGGAGGACGCCCATCCGCCTCGGCTCGATCCATTCGAAGGGGTGCTCCTCCCACTCGGCGGCCAGGCCCCCTTGATTCGCCTCGCCGAACCGGCGGAGCTGGCCGGTCTCCGGGTCGGGCTCGGAGCGGAACGTCACGGCGGGAAGGCCGATCGCCCGGTTCAACCTCTCGGTATTCGTGACCAGCGGCCAGAGCTGCCGGGGCGACGATTCGAGGTCCCACGAGAAATCGAACTGGAGGAGCGTCCGGGGATCGGCCGTCGGGAGCCTCGGATGGGACGCCTCGGGAGACGCCTCGCCCCGGGTCAGGCGCTCGAGGTCTTCGAGGAGGGCCGAGGCGTCGGCGTGGCGGAGTCGGGCGCCTTGGCCAGCGCCTTGACCACGATCCGGGCCGCCCCCTCGCTGACCTTCGGATTGAAGCGGCTCAGCGGAGGCGGGGGCTCGTTGCAATGCAGGGCGATCATGTCCAGGAGCCGCTCGGCCTGGAACGGCGGGCGGCCGGCGAGCATGTGGAAGAGCGTGACCCCCATCGAATACACGTCCGTGCGCGCATCGATGGCCGTCGCCATGCCCTGTTCGGGGGCCATGTAGGTGGGCGTGCCGACGACGGCCTGGGCCTGGGTGACCTGGAGCGAATGGCTCTCCACGACGTGCCGGGCCAGGCCGAAATCCGAGAGCTTGACCCGTCGCTTCCCCTCGACGTCGGCCTCGGCCAGGAGGATGTTGTCGGGCTTGATGTCCCGGTGGACGATCCCTCGACGATGGGCATCCACCAGCGCCCGGGCCACGTCCGAGAGGATCGACACCGCCTCGGCTTCCTCCATCGGGGCGCGGTCGGCCAGGGCGTGGCCGAGGCTGGTCCCGGAGACGTATTCCAGGACGAGGAAATGGATGCCCCGGTCCTCGTTGACTTCCAGCAAATTCGTCACGAAGGGGTTGTTGACCTCGCCCAGGAGCCTCGCCTCCTTTTGGAACCGACGGAACGCGCCCGGCTTGGTCGCCCACTCGGGCCGCAGCACCTTCACGGCGACGATCGCACCATCGGCCATGTCCTCGCCCCGGAAGACGGCCCCCATCCCCCCCTGCCCCAGCTTCTCCAGGAGGCGATAGCGCCCGAGGACGTCGCCGGTCGTCACGCCGAGGGGCTCGCCGTCCCCCCTCTTCCGCGAATCGCCCGAATGGCCCGGCCGGAGCGAGAAGCTCAGGCCCTCGTCCGCCGACTGCCCGCCTCCGGACGAGGATTCGATCGTGGCGAGCGACGAGGCCGGCGCCATGGCCCGGGCGATCTTGGCCAGCCGTTCGACGGCCTCGCGGATCGGCGGCCGATCGGACGAGGCGGGGGCGAGCAGCTCGGACACCAGCCGATCGAGCGTGACGGCGGGATCGGGCTCGCCCGGCCCGGGGAGGAACTCGAACGTCTCCTCCGACACCAGCCGGGCCGACGACAGGTCATGGGCCGTCTCGCCGACGAGCAGCCAGTGGAGGACCTGACCGAGCCCGCGAACGTCGTCCGACGGGTCCATCGGCGGGCCGATCGGCGCCTCGGTGGCGGTCCCCGTGAAGTCGATCCGAGGGACGCCGAGATCGGAAAGGCGGATCGATTCCGGACGGATCGCCCCGTGGGCCAGGCCCAGGCGGTGGGCCTCGCCGACCCCTTCGGCCAGCGCCAGGGCCAGGCCCACGGCTTCCGCCTCGGGCAGGGGGACGCGGGTCGCCAGCGCCGAATCGAGCCTCCGCGTCTCGGAGAACTCCATCGCGAGGTAGGGCGGGTCGTGATCTTCCCGGAAATCCAGCACACGAATCACCGAGGGATGGTCGATGAGAGTCGCGGTGCGGACCCGCTTGACCAGCCCCGGCCAGCGGCCCGGGTCGGCCCGGGCCGGGCCGAGCAGGCGGACCTCGGCCAGCCGCCCCTGCCCCTCCTCCCGGCCCCGATAGGCCGTGCCATCGGGCCCGGCGCCGATCTGGCTCAACAAGACATAATGACCGACATTCATGGATGACCCCCGGACGCCCCGCGCGACCATGCTCCATCCTAAACCACCGCCGGCCCGTTGTCAGGCGCCCGACGGGACCGCCGGCCGATCGACGACGCTCTCCCGGTTCCTCTTAAGGCCCACGAATTCGAATCCTTTCCGGCTTTGTTGCTTGAAGGGGCGATGAGGATCGGCTAGGATTCGAGTCCTCCCCCCGCGGTCCCTACCTCCTTCCCCTTCGGACGTTGCGACGATGCAAGCGATCATGACGGGTCCGAGGCGTTTCCGGCCGGGCCGGCTCCTGCTCTGGAGCCTGGGCGCGGTCGTGGCCGCGGCGGTGCTGGTCACGACGTCCCAGAGGATCTCCGCCCGCAATCGTCCCGAGGCCGGGGCGATCGTGAGGGACCCGGCGCTCGGGGTGGCCCACTCACGAGTCCAGGCCCGCGCCCGGTTCCCCCGACTGATCTTCGAGGGGGAGACCTTCCCCGCGGCCGAGCTGGAACGCCCGTCCCGCCTCGAGGAGAAATTCGGATCGTGCGAGGTCCTCGTCCGCTATTTCGACCGCCAGGGCCGGGAAGTTACCAGGGCGGAGACCCCGGGGCCGTACGCGGCGTTCGTCGAGATCCGGCCGGCGGGTCAGTCGCCGTCTCATCGCTTCTTCACGCTCTATCGCCTGGCCCAGCCCGTGGCCGATGACTGGATCTTCCGGCCCGAGGACCCCGCGGACCTCGCCGTCAAGCTCGGGGTCGAGCCCGCCGTGATCGAGAGGCAGAAGGACCTGATCGCCGCCCGGTTCGCCGGCCGGAGGTTCGACGACCTCGCCCGCCTGCCCCTGACGGCCCGATTCGTCGGGGGGCTCGCCCTCTCGACGCCCTCGTCCGAGCCGGTCCGCAAGTGGAACGACGCCGAGGCGGTCGAGCGCCAGTGGTGGGTCGATTGGAAGCAGGCCCACATCTCGCCCGGATCGCTCCGAGCCCAGCCCTTCCTCGGCCCCGACCTCATCACCGGGCCACCCTCGCCCGTCCTCCGCGAAGGGACCATGGAAGAGGCCGGGATGAAGGCCGACGCCGCCGAGACGATCGACGACCTCCTTCAGCAATGGTCGGCCGACACCGACAAGGCGTTCGCCGTCTGCATCGCGAGGAGGAGCGTGATCGTCCTCCACAAGGCCTATGGCGAGCGGGACGGCAAGCCGATGACCGTCAAGAACCGGAGCTGGATGGCCTCGATCACCAAGACGATGTCGGCCAGCCTGATGATGATGATGGTCGATCGCGGACGGATCGACCTGGAGACGCCGATCAACACCGTCCTGCCCCAGTTCGCCGGGGTGACCTCCAAGAAGCCGCTGACGGTCCGCCAGTTGTACACCCACACCCACGGCCTGGAGGACTTCCTCAAGCCGACCGACGAATGGCCCGACTTCAGCTACTTCGCGGCCGACGCCCTGCCCGCCGTGAAGGTCGGCCAGCGGTGGAACTACAACGGCGTGGGCTACACGCTCGGCGGCAAGGTGATCGAGCAGCTCTCCGGCGAGGCGATCCCGCAGTTCTACCGGAACCACCTGCTCGGGCCTCTCGGGATGGACGACACCGACGTCTCGGGGACTCACGCCGACTGCCGGAGCACGCCCCTGGACATCGCCAGGTTCGGCCAGATGCTCCTGAACGGCGGCAGCTACGGCGACAAGCGGTTCTTCCGCGAGGAGACCTTCCGCCGGATGCTCCCCACCAGGCTGACCGCGGCCCTCGGCCCCGACACCGGCAAGTCCTGGGGGATGGGCCTCGACGGCCGCCCCCCCCGGATCTACCACGGGGCCGCGTCCTCCGCCACGTTCCAGCTCGACCTGGAACAAAACCTCGTGATCGTGATGACCCGGAACGCGATGGGGAAGAACTACGACAAGTACTTCCCCCGGTTCATGGAAACGGTCCGCGGCGCGATCCAGAGGTAGACCGCGTCTCAGGCACCCGAGGGCGTCCGGGGCGACCGGACGCCCTGCGCCGCGCCGATCCCCCCCACGACCATCCCCCCGGCGAACAGGGACACGCCCCAGATCGCCCGGTCGTGCCCCTTCATCCCCACGGTGAGGACCTCCCTCAAGTCGGTCGCCAGGTTCTTCTCGTGGGGGATCACGAACGTCCCGACCGCGGCGGCGAGGAACCCGATCGCGGCGACCTTCAGGGCCGTCGGCGTCGCCTTCGGCCGTCCGATCGTCTGGCCGATCGTGCTGTGCGTGAATCCATACGACGCATAAACCGCCAGCCCCAGGACGAGCCAGCCCACGAACCGCCACCACGAGGCCGGGGGCAAGTAATACATCAGGAAGATGCAGGAGATGGCCCCGAGCGTCGGGAAGAGCCACGGCCCGAACGGCACGCGGAACGGCCTCGCGCGGTCGGGCTCGCGATACCTGAGGATCGGGATGCCTGCGCAGACCAGGACGAACGCGAACAGGGTCCCGATATTGGTCAGATCGACGACCTCGTCGATGCTGGCGAGCGACGAGATCACGCCCACGACCAGGCCGGTCAGGATCGTCCCCACGTACGGGGTCTGATACCGGGGATGGAGCTTCGCGAACGAGGACGGGAGCAGCCCGTCCCTCGCCATCGAGAAGAGGATTCGGGGCTGGCCCATCAGGAACACGAGCAACACGGCCGTCTGCGCCACCACCGAGCCGATCCCGACGATGATCGTCGGCCAGGTCATGTCTTCGGGCGCCACGTGGCGGAGGGCCGCGGTCAGCGGCTCCTTGATCTTCTCCTCGGAGAACCCGACGAATTCCCGATACGGGACCATCCCGGTGAACACGGCGGCGATCGCCGCGTAGAACACGGCGCAGATCGCCAGAGAGGCGAGGATGCCGATCGGCAGGTCGCGGCCCGGGTTCTTCGTCTCCTCGGCGACCGTCGAGACGGCGTCATAACCGATGTAGGCGAAGAAGACGATGGCCGCCCCGGCGAACGTCCCCCGCCAGCCATTGGGCTGGAACGGCTTCCAGTGCTCGACCATCCGCCTCGGCGACACGAAATACAGGCCGATCACCACGAAGAACAGCAGGACGACGATCTTCACGATCACCATCGTCGCATTGAATTGGGCGGATTCCCGGATCCCCCAGACCAGCAGCGCCGTGATCGCCATCGTGATCCCGAACGCCAGGACGTTGACGATCAACGGGTGGCCGAAGACGATCGGCGCCCCGCCGAAATCCCTCGCGTACTGAGCCGGGTTCGATTCCAGCAGACGTGCCGCGCTGCGGAAGTCGCTGGCGAGCCATCCGGGGAAATTGATGTGAAAGTCCGCCAGCAACGAGCGGAAATAGCCCGACCAACTGATCGCCACCGACGTGTTGCCGACCCCGTATTCGATGATCAGGTCCCAGCCGATGATCCAGGCCACCAGCTCGCCCATGGTCGCGTAAGAATAGGTATAGGCGGAGCCGGAGACGGGGACCATCGAGGCGAGCTCGGCGTAGCAGAGGGCCGTGAACGAGCAGACCACGGCGGTGATCATGAACGAGAGCATCAGCGACGGGCCGGCGCCCGGCCTCGCGGGGTCGCCCACCGTGGCGGTGCCGATCGTCGAATAGATCCCCGTGCCGATGATCGCGCCGATCCCCAGGAGCGTGACGCTCACCGGCCCGAGCGTCTTCTTCAGGCCGTGGCCCTTGCCCTCGGCGGAGGCGAGGATCTCGTCGAGCGACTTCCGGCGGAACAGTCCTGGGAGCACGAGGGATCTCCGACGATTCGGCGGAAATGCGAAGCGTGAATGGGATGCACCATCTTCGATTCATGTTCGAAGATGGTGCATCCCATGCACCCTACAGGATTGTGGCTCGCGATCAAGCCTTCGGTCCCTTGCGGGCCTTCAGGTGGCTGGCCCAGTGCCTGGCCGCCGTCGGGTGGACGGCCGCGGCCTTCACGGCCTGGTGGGCCGTGGCCTTCACGGCGTGGTGGGCCTTGACCTTGGCGGTCGTCGGCAAGGTCAGAGTCGCGAAGCTGATCGTCGTCTGGTAATCCATCCCCACCGTCGGGTTGGCCGTCGTCCCGCCGAGCGCCCCGCCCGTGGTCGAGACGATCGCGCCGGTGCCGGTCCCCCGGATCGTCAGCCGATAGCTCTTGTGGACGTCGAGTTGATGGCTCGTCACGAGCGTGACGGTGGATGTCGTCGCGTTGTACACCGCCGAGACCAGACCGATGTTCGCCCCGCCGTTGACCGGGACGATCGTGTAATTGATCGGGTCCTGGGCGGTCGTCGCGTCGATCGGGTCGCTGAACGTGATGACCAGCTGGGTCGGCTGCTCGTGGATGCCGTACCGCCGGACGCTGGTCACGCTCAGCGGGGCGGCGGTGATCGGCGTGGGCGAGGTCGAGACGTCGGTCTCCAGGATGTTCAGGGTGGCCGAGGCGATCGAGCCGATCGACGCCCCTCCGGCCGGGTTGCTCAGGGTGAGGCCCACGGTCTGAGTGCCGTTGTTCACCTTGTCGTCGAGGACCGGCACGGTGAACGTCTTGGTCGTCTCGCCGTCGTTGAAGAACAGGCTGCCGGTGACCGGGGTGTAGTTCACCCCGGCCTGGCCCGAGCCTCCGCCGGTCGTGTAGTTCACCGACACCGGACCATCGGTCCCCCCGACGCGATTGACGACGATCGTCGCCGACCCGCCGTTCTCGCCGATCGAGTAGCTCGGGGCCGAGAACTGGAGCTGGCCCGAGATGCCCGCCACGACCACGAGCTGGACGTTCGAGCTGTTCGAGGCCACGGTGTCGGCCTGGTCGGCCGAGACGCTGGCGGTGTCGTTGAGCAGCCCCATCTGATAGGGCTGGATCACGATGGTCACGGTGGCCGTCTGCCCGACGGACAGGCTGCCGATGGGGATCTGCAAGACCGATCCCGGAGTGGTGGCGGCCCCGTTCGGCCCGTTGGCCGAGATGAAGTTCACGCCCGAGGGGAGCGTGTCGGTCAGGACGACGTTCGTGGCGTCGCTCGGCCCGTTGTTGGTGACGTTCAGCGTGTAGGTCAGGTAGCCGTGGAGCGCGACCGGGTTGGCCGAGGCCGATTCGGTGATCGCCAGGTCCGCGGCCGGGATCACCTGGGCCGAGGCCGTCGTGGCGTTGTTGTCCTCGTTGCCGTCGGAGCCGATCGAGGTGACGGTGGCCGAGGTGTTCACGACGCCCGGGCCGGTGGGGGTGACGACCAGGGTGATCGTCGAGAGCCCGCCGTTGGGGAGGTTGCCGACGAGGACCGTGACCGTCTGGCCGGAGACGGTCACCGTCCCGAGGGTGGCCTTGGCCGAGGTGATCGTCACCCCGGCCGGCAGGGTCTGGACGTACTCGACTCCCGTGGCGGCGGACGGCCCCCGGTTGATCACGTTGCCGGTGATCGTCAGGGGCTGGCCGAGGAGGACCGTCGGCGGCAGGGCGGCGAGCGTGACCGTCACGTCCGAGGACGGCTTCACCGTCGTCGAGGCGGTGGCCGTGAGCACGTCGCCCGGCGGGTGGGCCTGGACCGAATCCACGCTGGCCGTATCGACCAGGGTGCCGGTGGCCGTGGTGTTCACCGTGACCGTCACCTGGGCCTGGCCGCCCTTGGGGATCGTGCCCAGGCCGGCGATGAACGTCCCGTTGTTGATCGCCTGGCTCGCCCCGCTGGGCACCGTGGCCGAGACGAACGTGGAGCCGGCCGGGATCAGGTTGGTCAGGGTCACCCCGGTGGCGGTGCTGGGCCCGGTGTTGCCGACGAGGATCGTATAGGTGACGTTCTGGCCGATCAGGACCGTGTCCGGGATGCTCGTGACGAACACCGTCAGGCTCGCGGACGGGTTGACCTGGACCGAGCTCGACGTGGCGTTGTTGTTGGTCGAGACCGGGTCGGGCGTGATCGCCGTCTCGAAGGCGCTATTGGAGAGCGAGCCCGCCGAGGTCGCCACGGCGGTGATCGTGACCATCGCCGTGTTCGATCCCAGGGTCGCCGGCAGGGTCCCGAGGTTGGCCGTGACGGTCTGGCCCGACACGGAGACCGTCCCCACGCTCGACGTGTACGACTGGATCACCAGCCCGGCCGGCAGCGTATCGAAGACCTGGACCCCGGCCGAGTTGCTGGGCCCGTAATTCGTCGCCGTGATCACGTAGGTGACCGTCCCGTTGACCAGGGCCGAATTCGACTGCGGGCGGATCGTCAGGCCCACGTCGGCCGAGGCGTCGATCTGCGTCTGCACCGGGTTGGAGGCGATCGGATAGGAGGCGAACGGGTCGAGGACGTCGGAGGTCACGGTCGCCGTGTTGGTCACGGTCGTGAAGGTCGTGTTGTCGGCGGTCGCCTGGGGCCGGACGGTGATGGTGGCCGTGGCGGTGCCGTTGCTGACGATGTTCCCCAGGCTGATCTTGACCACGCCGTTGGCCACGCCCAGCAGCGTCCCCTGGCTCTGCGAGACCGACTGATAGAGCAGGCCCGCCGGCAAGGCGTCGGAGACGATCACGTTCGTGGCCGTGTTCGGGCCGGTGTTGGTCACGGTGATCTGGTACTGGAGGTCGTTGCCGACGGAGACCTCCGTCGGGTTCGACACCAGGGTGATCCCCAGGACGGCCGCCGCCCCGATCGTCGCGCCGAAGCTCGCCGTGTTGTTGCCGGGCTTCGGGTCGCCCTGGCCCAACGCGGTGTTGAGCGAGACGGTGGCCGAATCGGTCAGGACCCCGGCGGTCTGCGGGGTCACGGTGATGGTCAGGGTCGCCACGTTGCTCCCGGCCGTGGCCGAGAGCGACGGGAACGTGGCGTTGACCGTCGATCCGTTGATGGTGAACGTCCCGCCGGGGCTGGCCACGACGGTCACGTTCTTGACGTTCGCCGGCAGGGTATCGACGATCGTGACGCCCTGGGCGTCGTCCGGCCCCAGGTTGGTGGCGGTCACCACGAAGGTGAACGGCTGGCCGACGAAGCCCGAGGGCGAGGTCTGCGGGGAGACCGCGGCGACCAGGTCGGCCGTGGCGTTGATCGTCGTGGTGGCGGGCGTGGCCGTGTTATTGGCGGGGTTCGGGTCGGCCTCGGGGTCGGCCGAGGCCATGGCGTTGACCGTCAACGAACCCTGGGCCGTGGCCTCCAGGACCACGCTGATCACGGCCGATCCGCCGGGGGCCGTGAGCGCCCCGAGGTCCGCCGTGATCGTCAGGCCGTCGGGGCTCAGGGTGTAGGTGCCCTGGCTCACGGTGATCGAGTCGAGCTTCGCGCCGGAGGGCAGGCCCTCGACGACCATCACGTCGGCCGCGTCGCTCGGCCCGGCGTTCTTGACCGTGAGGTTGTAGGTGATCGGCTGGCCGATCAGCGCCGTCGTCGGGTAGCTCGTCCCGGGCGTGCCGAAGGTGGCGGAGATGTCGGCCGAGGAGACGGCCACGGCGGTGAGGGTCACCGTGTTATTGGCCGAGTTGAAGTCCCCCTCATTGCTCGTGACCGAGGCGACGTCCACGAGAGTGCCCGGCGACCCGGGGCGGACGAGGATCGTCAGCGTGGCCGTGGCGTTGGGCGCGAGGCCGATCCCTCCGAAGCTCGCCGTGACGATCCCTCCGCTCTGCAGGACCGTCCCCTGGCTGACCGAGGCCGACAGATACGTCACCCCGGCGGGCAGGGTGTCGGTCACGGTCACGCCCGTGGCCGGGTTGGGGCCGTGGTTGGTCACGTAGATGGTGTAGGTGAGCGTCGATCCCACCTGGACCGGGTTCGGCGAGGCGTTGGAGAGGATGCCGGTCTGGCTCTGGGTGATGTCCAGGTCGGTCGAGGCGTTGCCCGAGACGATCGCCTGGGAGAACTCGGAGGTATTGCCGGAGGAGTCCGTGGCGGTGGCCGTGATGAACTCGCCGGCGTCCACGTGGACCGGCACCGACGCCGAGATCGCCACGCCGCCCGTGTTGTCGGCCGTGACGACCTTCTCGCCGAGGAACGTCTCCCCTTCGCCGAAGCCGGTCGGGTCGGCCGTCGGGCTGGCGAAGAACTGGATCGTGTAGGTCTGGTTGGCCACCCCGAGGAGCGTCCCCTGGATCGACGTGGAGTTCGGGCCGGACAGGGCCGAATCCAGGGTGGGGAAGTTCTGGAGGAGGTTGGGCCCCGAGGCGTGAGGCGGCGGCGAGTTGAACGTCACGCCGTCCTCGCCGAGGTCAATCCCCAGCCCGGTATTGGAATAGAACGAATTGTTGCGGATCGAGACCGACGAGCCCGTCTTCACGCCGACCCCGCCGGTCGTGCCGATGCCCGAGGCCCCGTTGAAGGCGATCGTGTTGCCGATCGCGCCCGAGCCCGAGCCGGCCGATCCCGTGCCGATCTGGATCCCGCTGCTGCCCTCGACCGAGATCCCCCAGAGGCCGTTGCCCAGGTTCGGCTGGAGGCCGCTGAGGTCCACGCCGATGAAATTGCCCTCGACCAGGGCATTGATCGTGGCCTGCTCGGTGAACCGGATGCCGTCGGCGGTGTTGCCGGCGATCACGTTGCCGGCGGCGCGGGTGGTGCCGCCGATCAGGAGGTTGGTCCCTCCCGAGACCAGGATGCCGGAACCTCCGTTGGGGGCGGTGGCCACGTCGGACTGGGCCACGCCGATGTAGTTGCCGAGGATCGCCGTGTTGTCGGCCCCGGTCATCAGGACGATGCCCGAGCCGACGTTGCCGGAGATCACGTTGTCGAGCGTGCCGACGGCCCCGCCGAGGGTGTTGCCGGCGTCCTTCACGTCCACGCCGTCGCCGCCGTTGGGGATGGCGTTGGTGCCGTTGCCGGCCAGGCCGATGAGGTTCGCCCCCGCCAGGTTGTTGGTCCCTCCCGAGGCGAACGTGACCCCGGCCCCGGTGTTCCCGGAGATCACGTTCCTCGCGCCGATCACCGAGCCGCCGATCGTGCTGCCCGAGGAGCTGACCGTGATCCCGTCGCTGCCGTTGGGCACCCGGGACGTGGCCATCGTGTCGGTGCCGATGAAGTTGCCCTGGATCAGCGCGTTGGTCCCGCTGGCCGAGAGCACCACGCCCGCCAGCGAGTTGCCGGAGATCACGTTCCTGGCGGCGGTGGTCGTCCCGCCGAGCGTGACGTTCGGGATGCCGATCGAGACGCCCGGGCCGGCGTTGGGCATGGCCGAGTTGGCCGAGCCGTTCAGGCCGATGATGTTGCCGACGATCAGGTCGCCGCCGCCCGCGCTCGGGGCGTTCACGAGGAGGATTCCGGCCCCGGCATTGCCCGAGATCACGTTCCCCCCGCCGATCGTGTTGCCTCCCGAGCTATCCAGGACGACACCGCCGGAGGAGTTCGCCAGGGCCGTCGAGGCGGTGGCGTCGGTGCCGATCTTGTTGAACGCGATGAGGTTCGACGCCGATCCCGAGATCGACACGCCGAACCCGCCGTTGCCCGAGATCAGGTTGCCGAACCCCGCCGACGGCCCGCCCACCGAGTTGCCCGACGACGAGATCGCCACGCCCACGGCCAGGGACCCCGAGCCGTTGCCCAGGGCGATCGAGCCGGTGCGGTCGGTCCCGATGTAATTGCCGGCGATCACCGTCCCCGAGCTGAAGGCGCCGTTGATCACCGTGACGCCGCCCAGCGCGTTGCCCGAGATGATGTTCCGGGCCCCGGCCGTCGAGCCGCCCACGGTCGTGGCGAGACCGGCGGTGATCGCCACCCCGGAGGAGAGGTTCGGCAGGGCCGTGACGCCGTTGGCGTCGGTGCCGATCAGGTTGCCGGCGATCAGGTTCCCGGTGATTCCCGCCTCGCCCACGTCCACGCCGATCTGGTTGCCGGAGAGCACGTTGCCCGTGCCGGTCGTCACCCCACCGATGGTGTTCCCGGAGGACAGGACATGCACGCCCACCCCCGTGTTGGGCAGGGCCTTGGTCCCGCTCAGGTCGATGCCGACATAATTGCCCGCGATCACGTTGCCCGTGCCGGCTCCGCTGACGTTCGACAGCAGGATGCCGTCGCTGCCGTTGCCCGAGACCACGTTCCGCGCCGACGACCGAGCCGCCGATCGTGTCGTTCGTCCCGCCGTCGATCGAGATGCCGTAGGTGCCGTTGGGGATCGCCACCAGGCCCGTCGGGCTCGTGCCGATCAGGTTGGCGGCGAGCAGGTTCTTGCTCGCCCCGGCGCCCTGAACCAGGACGCCGACCCCGGAATTGCCGGCGATCACGTTGCCCGAGGACCCCGAGGTCCCGCCCATCGTCACCCCGCCGGTGTTCTGGATCGAGATCCCGGTAGTGTTCGGGATCGCCGCCGAGCCCGCCGGGTTCAGGCCGACGTAGTTGCCCAGGATCGCGCTGCCGGTGGACGGGGCCGTGTTGGCGTCGACGAGGACGCCCGTGGTGTTCCCCGAGATCAGGTTCCGCGTGCCGAAGGCCGTCCCCCCGACGGTGTTGCCCGGGGCGCTGAGCTCGATGCCCACCATGTTGCCCAGGGGATTCACGCCGTCGGCGTCGATCCCGACGTAATTGCCGACCACGACGTTGCCCGAGGTCGCCGCGCCGTAGATCCCGATCGCCACGGAGTTGCTGCCGAAGACGTCTCGCGACAGCGCCGTGGTGCCGCCGATGGTCGTCCCGATGGTCCCGCCGACGAGCACCACGCCCGAGGTGTTGCGGAGCGAGCCCAGGCCCGTGGAGGTGATCCCCACCAGGTTGCCCGAGACCAGATCGGCCGAGCCTCCGTTGACCTCCACGCCCGTGATGTTGCCCGAGATCACGTTGCGGGTCGCCGCCGTGGCGCCTCCGACCGTCGTCCCGGCCCCGACGACCAGCGCGCCGACCGAGTTGCCGCCGCCCACCTGGACCAACCCGGCCGCGTCCGTGCCGAGGAACACGCCGCTGAACTGGTCGCCGCCCGCGCCGGCCGTCTCCGCGATCCCGGCGCCCGAGGAGAACCCGTTGATCGCCAGCCCCTGGATCGTCACGGCCGTCGTGCCGATCGTGAATCCGTCGGCGCTCGGGATGTTGCCCCCGTTCAACAGCAGGCTGATCTTCGCGTTCGAGCCGTCGGACAGCGTGTTCTGCGACGAGCCGGGCTCGCTGTAGCCGTCGATGATGACCGACTGCGTGATCGTCGGCAGCGCCGTGGCGGGCGCGATCGTGTGGATGCCGCCCCCGGTGATGTTGAACCCGATCGAGTTCGCCCCGGTGCTGCCGTTGACGCCCAGGATCGCCGCGCGGAGCGAGCCGGCGCCCGAGTCGTTGGTGTTGGTCACCGAGAAATTCGCCAGCAACTGGCGTTCTTCCAGGGCTTCAAGCCTCGGCCGACGGCTCCGGGCCTGGGCGGTCCGGGCGCGGAGGGCGGACCCGGTCGGTCGATTCCTCATCGGTGGCTCTCCCGTGGAGCGATCTATTATGGTGGGGGGGCGCCCGGGCACCCGAAAGATCGTTGGAATCCATGCAAGGCTAAGTGACTACAACGTCCTGTATGGAAGACTTTACCAGTTCAGACGCCCCAGTCAAAAGAATCATGCCGCGAATTCCGGTCGTCCGCATGATCCGGGCGGACGTTGACGAATCGCGCGGTCGCGACGATCGCGACGGTCCAAGGACTTGCGCCGTTTCTCCCCATCCTCACGCCCACCCCCCTCGGAGGAAAACACGCGGGCGCTTTGCTCCGACTGTCTTGGGGATATCTTCACGAGAAAAGAGCGCAACCGAACCGATGCGATCCCTTCGCGCCCGGCAGGGCGCCGGCGCGGGGACGTAAAACGACGACGCGGAGGCCGGTCGTCGGCCTCCGCGTCGGCGATGGATTCGCGATCAAGCCCGATGGGCGGTCGTCAGCCCTCCAGCCCGGTCAGCCTTCCGGTGCTGTCGCCGAGCTTCTCCGCGGGCACTCCCATCCGGTCGAGCATCGACAGGAACAGGTTATTCAGCGGGGTCTTCGAAGAGTACTTCACGTGGCGGCCGGTCGCGATCGTCCCGCCCGCCTTGCCGACGAGCAGGACGGGCAGGTCGTCGTGGTTGTGCCGGTTGCCGTCGCTCAGGCCGCTGCCGTAGACGATCATCGAGTGGTCCAGGAGGCTCCGGCCGTCGCTCTCCTTCGCCTCCTTCAGCTTGCCGACGAAGTAGGCGAACTGTTCGAGGTGGAACTTGTTGATCGTCTTGATCTTCTCATGCTTCTTCGGGTCGTTGCCGTGGTGCGAGAGGTCGTGGTGCCCCTCGGGGACGCCGAGGAAGGGGTACGGCTTGGTCGATCCCTCGTTCGCATACATGAACGTGCCGATCCGCGTGAGGTCGGCCTGGAAGGCCAGGGCCATCATGTCCCCCATCAACCGGATGTGCTCCCGGTAGTCGTGGGGGATGCCGGCGGGGGCCTTGTAGTCGGGCGCCACGTCCGCCTTCGCCTCGACCCGCACCAGCCTCCGCTCGATCTCGCGGACCGACGTGAGGTACTCGTCCAGCTTCTTCCGGTCGTTCGAGCCGAGGCGGGAGCCCAGCTGCTGGGCGTCGGAGGCGACGAAGTCGAGGACGCTCTTGCGGTAGCGGTCGCGACGGGCTTTGGCCTCGTCGTACCCCTGGCCTCCGGCGAACAGCCGTTCGAAGACCAGGCGAGGGTTGACCTCCTTGGCCATCGGCTGGGACTCGGTCCGCCACGAGATGTTCGACGAATAGGCGCAGCTGTAGCCCGAGTCGCAATTGCCGGCCTGGGCGCCCCTCTCCGTGCCGAGTTCGAGCGAGGGGAACCGCGTGGACTGGCCGACCTTCTGCGCGGCCACCTGATCGACCGAGGCGCCAACCTTGATGTCGGCCCCGTCGGTCTTCTTGGGATGGGCGCCGGTGAGGAACGTGGCCAGGGCCCGGGCGTGGTCGCCGGGTCCGTCGCCCAGGGCCTCGCCGGTGTGCTGGGCCAGCCCGCTCATCACCAGGGTGTCGGACTTGAACGCCTCCAGGCACTTGAGGATCTCGGGGAGCTCGAAGCTCGACCCCTCCTCCTTCGGCTTCCAGTCCGGCATGTGGACGCCGTTGGGCACGTAGAAGAACGCCATCCGCAAGGGAGGTGTCTTCGCGGCGTCGGCCGCTCGCGCCAGGACCGGCGACATCGCCTCCAGCCACGGCAGGGCGACCGCCGTGCCGAGCCCTCGAAGGACGGTCCGCCGAGACATCGGGCCCCTGCTCATTTCGCGTCTCCCCTGGCCTTGCGCTTGAGGAACGGGTCGCTCCGGACGATCTCCAGGACCAGACGGGAGAACCGATGGCCGTCGGCGGCCGTCGCCTGGGCGATCCGGTCCACGTAGCAGGAATCGGCGTCTTCCAGCCCCCGGCCCAGGGCATACGTCAGCATCTTTTCCGACAGGCACCGCGTGAATTCCTTCGACTTCCCCCGGAGGATCTCCCGCAGACCCTTCGGGCCCGAGAACGACTGGCCGCCGGGCAGGACGCCCGACGAGTCGATCGGCTGGCCGCCGTCCTGCTCTCGCCAGGCGCCCACGGCGTCGAAGTTCTCGAGCCCGAACCCCAGGGGGTCCATCTTCGCGTGGCAGGTCGCGCAGCTGGGGTTCGCCCGGTGCTGCTCCATCTTCTGGCGGATCGTCCCGGACAGCGGCTTGTCGTTCTCGTCCTTCGTCCTGAGCTCGGGGATCTCCGGCGGGGGCGGAGGCGGGGGCGAGCCGAGCAGTTGCTCCAGGACCCACTTGCCCCGCTTCACCGGAGAGGTCCTCGTCGCGTTCGACGTGACGGTCAGGACGCTCGCCTGGCCGACCAGTCCCCCGCGCCGGCCGTCCTTCAGCGCGACCCGGCGGAACTCGTCGCCGTTCACGCCGTCGATCCCGTAATGCCGGGCGAGGCGTTCATTGAGGAAGGTGAAGTCCGAGTCGAGGAAGTCGAGGATGCTGCGATCTTCCTTGACGATCGACTCGAAATAGTGCTCGGTTTCGAGCCTCATCGCCTTCCGCAAGGGCTCATCGAACCCGGGGAACTGGCCGGCGTCGGGGGCGATGTTGGCGAGGTTCCGCAGCTGGAGCCACTGGCCGGCGAAGTTCTCGGTGAGGGCGTGCGCCTTCGGGTCCCGGAGCATGCGGATCACCTGGGCGTCGAGCGTCCCGGGCGAATGCAGCTCTCCTTTCCGAGCGAGGTCCAGCAGCTCGTCGTCCGGCATGCTGCTCCAGAGAAAGTACGACAGGCGGGACGCCAGCTCCTCGTCATTCACCAGGTGCGAGGCCCCCGGCGCGTCGCGGTCGAGCTCGACCCGGAACAGGAAGTGGGGCGAGACGAGCACGGCCTCCACCGCCAGCCTCAGCCCGACCTCGAACCGCTCGCCGTCGAGCTGGGCCATCTCGAAGAACCGCATCAGCCGCTCGATCTCCTCGGGCGAGACGGTCCGGCGATAGGCCCGGCCGGCGAACTTCGTCATGATCTGGCGGATCGTGTCCTTGTCGCCCAGACCTCGGGGCCTGCGGAAGACGATCTTCAGGTGGGATTCGGGCAGGCGGCCCTTGTCCGGCTGGATCGGCCCGACGATCTCCCAGAAATTCTTGCGGACGACGAGGTTGCGGTCCTTCTTCTTCTCGTCCTTCTCGTGCTCGTCGTAGAAGTCATTCAGGAACCGGACTTCCAGCCGATGCGTGCCCTTGGACGCGTGGAATTTCGCTTCCGAGTTGGTGAAGTCCTCGGCGCGGGCCTTGACCTCGGCCTCGCCGATCGGCATCCCATCGAAGAGGAAGCCCATCTTGACCGGCTCGGGCCCGGCCTGCTCGCCATACGCCTGGACGCGAATCCGATAGTCGCCCTCGGCCGCGAACTCGTAGGAGAGGCCGGTCGTCTGGCCGGTCGTGGTCAGGAGCCGGCCGTTGCGACCCGAAGGGGTGCCATCGCCGGCGTCCTTGCCGAGGAAAAGGTTCTTCACGCGAGGCCGGGGCGGGTTATCATCGACGATCGCCCGCGCCGCGATCTTCTCGGCCGCGTCGAGGTAGCGTTCCATCAACAGGGGCGGCAAGGTCAGCACGTCGCCGATATTGTCGAATCCATAGCCGACGTCGTCCGAGGGGAAGTCGTCGGTGGGCTCGAAATCGATCCCCATGAGGTCGCGGATCGTGTTGCGATACTCGTTGCGATTCAGGCGGCGGAGGGTGACCCGGCCGGGGTCGTCCAGCAGGCGGCAATCGGCCTTCGAGAGGGCCGAGTCCACCCACGCCACGGCCTTGCGGACCTCGGCCTCGGCCGGCTGGGGCTGGTCCTCGGGCGGCATGGTGCCGGAATCCAGGGCCTCGCGGACCCGTTCCCAGGTCTTTCGCGACTTCAGGGCCGAGGACGCATCGGCGAACGAGGCCAGGTCGATCTTGGCCTTCGGTTTCTCGGGCCCGTGGCACTTCACGCAGAACCGGCCGACCAGGGGCGCCACGTCGGTGCGGAACGCCGACGATTCGGGCGTCTCGTCGCCCCGGGAGGGGCCGGAGACGCCGATCGCGAGGGTCGCGACGGCCAGAATCCGTCCAATGCGCATGATAAGGCGGGACCCCATGAGGGGGATGGAGGCGGGTTGAGCCTCCATTATGATCGGCTCGGCGAGGAATTCAACCGAGAAGCGCGTCAACCCGACCGCGAAATCCGTCGATTTTTTCCCAGACGGCCCCATGGTTGCATCGAACCACCGAGCCAACGCATGACCAACCCACCGGACACCACCCCAAAGCCCCCGAACGAGCCGCAAACCTCGTCCAGGCCACCCCGCCCGGCCTGCCCGGCCTGCGGAGGCCCGTTGGTCGAGATCCGAATGAAGCTCCAGTGCGCCCGATGCCGGACCATCTGCGAGACCTGCTGCGAAGGCGGACGCGGGTAACACGGAGGAAATCCCGTAGGGTGCATGAAATGCACCATCGTGTCGGGTGCATGAAATGCACCAACCTGCAGGGTGCATGAAATGCACCAACGCCCTTCGGCAAGCGTGTGGATCGAAGATGGTGCATTTCATGCACCCTACAACCGGGTGCTTACGTCTTCGTAAGCAGGCCACCCGAATTTCGAGCTTTGACAGACGACTATCCGAGATTTCGGGACGCCTCAACGGCCGTCCGCAGGGCCCGGACATGCGCCGAATCCGTCCCGCAACAGCCGCCCAGATAGCGCACCCCGGCCGAGAGCCAGCCGGCGACGGCCCCGGCGAACGCTTCGGGTCCATCCCGAGGCCCCGTCGGCAGTCCCGCGCTCGGCTTGGCGATCAGGGGAACCCCGATCCCTGCTAGCCTCGCGATCCCCTCGGAAACGTCCGCCAGGCCGCGCCCGCAATTCAAACCGATCGCGTCCGCGCCGAGATCGACTAGCCGGCGAACGGCGTCCGGGAACGCCTCGGGCAAGAACGCCAGGCTAACCAGCAGGCGACCCCGCCCGGCGAGCGCCTTCGTCCCGAGCTCCGCCTCCTGGACATCGTGGGTCTCCAGGATCAGGGCATCCACGCCCGATTCCCTCAGCAAATCGGCCTGCTCGCGATAAGAATCCGCCCCGCCCCGGGCCGAGGTCGGTCCGATCGAGCCGAAAACCAGCCGGTTCGGCCCCGCGGCCTGCCTCGCGAGTCTTGCCCCGGCCCGGTTGATCGCCTCGAACCGGCCGCCGAGCCCTCGCGATTCCAACCACGGACGGCTGGCGCCGAAGGTATTGGTGAGGACCGCGTCCGAACCGGCCTCGAAGTCGTCCCGATGGAGCTCGAAGACCCATTCGGGCCGGTCGAGATTGAGCGCGGAGAGGTCGCCCGCCGATGGGTCGGCGCCTCGGGCGATCAATCGAGTGCCGAGAGCGGCGTCGAGGACGATCGGCCGGTCAATGGTCCTGGACCTTCTTGCGATAGCGCGCTGACCCGGACGAGGAAGCGGTTTTCCTCGTCGGTCAGGCTGGCGCGGCCGTCCTGGTGGATCTTCTGGAGGATCTCGTCCATCCGCTGCTCCTCGGCCGCCACGCGGGCCTCCCGGCGACGGCGGCGGAGGTCCGACCGCCTCCTCCTCCAGCGTTTCAGGGCGCTTTCGCGGAACGGGCGGACCGTGGGCGCCCCGGCTTCGAGGCTGGTATACCCCTGCGAGAAATCGTAGCCGAAGACGCCCTCGTCGAAGAATCCGCCCTCGTCGAGCATCCGGGCCTCGATCCGAACCATCCACTCGATCAGCAGGGCCAGGCCGATCAATTCGGGGCCGCCGGGGTTCTGGATCCACAACCAGCGAACGAGGCCGATGAGCGCGAGGATGGCGGCGCAGGCCCGGGCCGTCCAGGGCCCGATCAGGCCGTCCCGGGACCGGCTGGCCATGACCGCCCGGAAGACCCGGCCGCCGTCCAGGGGCATGGCGGGGATCAGGTTCGCGACGAACAGGACCCAGTTGAGATACCCGAACCAGCCGAACCACCAGGCCGGCTTGAACGCCGCGATCGGGCCCGCCGCGGTGAACGGGGCGCCGCCGGTGGTCCCGCTGCCGAACGGGTTGAAGACCATGTGGATGCCCGACAGGCGAAGGCCGATCGCCGTGCCCAGGGCCAGGCCGAGGCTCGCGGCCATCCCGCCCAGGACGGTCAACGCCGCCTCGGGCGACCGCTCCGAGGCCGTCATCCCCGGCCCGGCCAGGTGCCCGAGGGGCCAGAGCCGGATCTCCTCCGGCTCGCCGCCCACCCGCGAGGAGATGGCGGCCTGGGCCATCAGGCGGATCGCCAGCGCGAGCATCAGCAAGGCGAGCCAGGCGGCCGCCTCGATCACCGGATGCGGCCGATCCTTGATCCAGGCCGCCTCGAAGAGCTTCCCCGCGGCGAAGATCAGCAACAGGGCGTGGGCCCGGACTCGCGTCTGGCCCCACCGGCCCAGGCTGATCGACCACGTCAGCGGATCGGTCATGGGTATCCATCCGAGGCGGGTTGCGGACGGTCCGACCATGTCCCCGCCAACCAATCCAGTGTAGCAATGCCGGGAAGCCCCTGCAACGGAGCGCGCCCGGCCCCTCCCCTCAGGGCCGGCTCGCCATCGGTGCCGACTCCCGGACTTTGGGGGAGGCGATCTCCGCGAGCGTCCGGTCGAAGGCGTCGTGGTGCTCGAAGAAGCCGCAATGCCGGGCCGGGGCGAGCTCTTGCAGCGAGGCCGCGGGCATCTCCTCGGCCATCTTCCGGCTGGCCTCGGGCAAGCAGGTGGCGTCCTTGTCCCCCGTGACGACCAGGCACGGCACGGGCAGGACCGGCGGGACGGCCGTCGCGTCGTACCGGATCATCCCCAGCATCCCCCGGGCCAGGACGGCCGGCGAGGCCCTCGGCACGAACCGGGTGAGGAAGTCGAGCTGCTCGGACGTCTCGGTCCCCGCGAACGACGATTTCGCCGTGGACCGCCGGGCCGACCCATTCCAGTAGCTCAGCCAGTTCATGCCCCAGACCAGCGGCGACAGGGCAATCGTCAGGTGCATCAGGGGGACCAGGACCGGCCTTTCCAGGGCCTTGTAGAACGCCGCGTTTCGGGTCGTCGTCACCGGGTCGGTGTACGTCGTGTTCGTCAGGACGAGCGCCGAGACCTTCGAGCCCAGGGCGTCCGGGTGGGTGCGGGCATAGGTCAGCGCGATCATCCCGCCGATGCTGTGCCCCACCAGGACCGCCGGCCGTCCCCCGGCCAGGTCGATCACGGCGTCGAGGTGCCCGGCGAGCGTCTCCAGGCGATAATCGCCGTCGTCGGGCCTCTTCGACTTCCCGAGCCCGGGGAGGTCCCAGAGGATCAGCCGATACCGATCGCCCAGGCTCTGCTTCACGTACGTCCAGGCCGTGCTGTCCAGCCCCCAGCCGTGGGTCAAGACCATCGGGACGGCTTCCGGAGGGCCGACGAACTCGACGTGGATCTCGGCGCCTCCCGGCCGCTTGAGGGTGACGAACTCCGGGCTCCGATCGGCCCGGGGCGGGACGTTCCGCCTCTTCGAACCGGCCCCCCGAGCGGCCTCGGTCCCGCTCAGCCAGGCCGACATCAGCCGCCCGCCCAGCAGCGCCCAGACGACCAGGGCCACGGCGCCGATCAGCTCGGCCGTCTCGCGATTGGCCCCGGGGTGGAACTCGTAGCGGCGGATCACCCGCCGAGGCCGGACCTCCGGGACCTCCCGCCCCGATCCGTCGGTCGATTCGCGGACGACCTCCCCCGGCTGGACCGCCACGACGACCTGCGAATCCTCGTACCAGCTCCGGAACAGCCAGGCCGACCCCGCGAGGATCGCCACCGCCAGGAGGCCCCGGAACCACATCCCGAGGATGGACGTCGGCAAGAAATACATCGTTGCTAACCTTTCGACTCGTGCCTCGCTCCGCGAACCCGATCGTCCCCACGTCGCAACTCGCGCGCCGATCGGTTGGGCTTGCCCGGCCCGGGGGCCTCGCTACAATCCCCCCGAGTCCCGACCGCCCGGCAGGAGGCCCGTCGATGAAGACCCGCCGACGCATCGCCCTCGGCGTCCTCGTCGCGCTGGGGGCGACCGCCGCCGGACTCGCCCAGACATGGCCTCGATGGTTCGAGGTCCGCGTCCGGGCCGTCGAGCCGGGCCGGATCTATCGAGGCGCCTGGCAGAAGACCGGCCCCCTGCTCCGCCTCCTGGCGCGGGAGAAGGTCCGGACGGTCGTCACGCTGACCGCCATCAACCGCGACGATCCGAAATATGTCGAACAATCCGCGGCGCTGGCGGAGGCCGGGGTCAACTGGATCATCGTCCCCATGAGGGGCTCGACGGCCTCCCTGGATCAGATGGCCGAGGCCGCCGACCTCGTGGCCGACCCGGCCCTCCAGCCCGTTTTTTTCCATTGCGTGGGCGGCCACCACCGCTCCAACCTGGTCCAGGCCGCCTATCGCGTCCGCCACCAGGGCTGGACCGCCGATCGAGCCTGGGACGAGCTGAAATCGCTCTCGTGGACCCGCCCCTCGGCCCCGGCCGACCGTTCCGACCGCGCCCGGATCGAGGCCTTCGCCGCCAGGGTCGCCAATGGGTCGCGACGATGACCCGCCGCCTCGTCCGGCCGATCATTCGCGTCCTGTTCGTCGCGGTCCTGGCCGTGGGTGCGTTCGTCGCGGCCCGCTGGGCCTCGGGGAACGTGGGGACGGTCCAGGCCGGGCGGATCTATCGCGCCGGCCAGCCCTCGCCCTCGAAGATCGCCGGGCTCGCCCGCCGATATCGGCTCAGGACCGTGGTGAACCTCCGCGGAGAGAACGGCGATCAGCCGTGGTATCGCGGCGAACGGGCCGCCTCGCTCGACGCCGGCGCTTCCCAGGTCGATTTCCCGATGTCCTCCGACCAGTGGCTCTCCCGCGAGCAATTCGCCACCCTCATCGAGCTCCTGGACACATCCGAATACCCGATTCTCGTCCACTGCGAGTGGGGCGCCGAGCGGACCGGGCTGGTCTCGGCCGTGGCCGAGCTGCTCCGCCCCGGCGCGTCCCTGGCCGACGCCCGGGCCCAGTTCTCCCCGTACTATCTGTTCCTGCCGATGAAGGACGGCCTGGTGATGAGGGGCCATCTCGACCGCTACGAGGGCTGGCTGGCGGCGTCGCGGACCGTGCATTCGTCCGAGGCCTTCCGACGGTGGGTGGCCCACCACTACTGGCCCGGCAGCCCGAGCCGCGAATACTGGCCCGAGGACGTCTATCCCCTGAAGGTCGTGACCAGGCCGGGAGGCCGGAGGGTCGCCCTCTGGGGCCAGTTCGCCAGAGAACGCACGATCCGCCGCTGATGCCGAGGATCGGCTTTGGAGCCGCTACCGTTCGGATGAGGCGGTTGATCATTCCTAGGGCAGGCCTTGGCCTGCCGTCGGTCTCGGCAGGCCAAGGCCTGCCCTACGAGGGCGCAGAGGACCGTTCGGAAGTCTACCGCTACAGTCAAATGAAAATCGCACTAATCCGCCGGGACGCAGCGGTCCTTCGCCCAGGCGCGGAGCTCGCGGATCTTCTCGGCCATCGTCACGGCCAGGGTGCGCGTGGTGGCGATCTCGGCCAGGAGGTGCGACGTGGTGACCTCCTGGTCCTCGGCGAACGCGGCGTACATCGCGGCGACGATCGCCGACTCGATCTCCGCCCCGCTGAAGCCGTCGGCGGCCTCCGCCAGCCGGTTCAGGTCGAACGCCTCGGGCTTCCTCTTGCGCTTCTTGAGGTGGATCCCGAAAATCCTGGCACGCGAAGGCGCATCGGGGAGGTCGACGAAGAAGATCTCATCGAATCGCCCCTTCCTCATCAGTTCCGGCGGCAGCGCCGAGATGGTGTTGGCCGTGGCCACGAGGAAGATCGGGTGCCGGTGGTCCTGCATCCAGGAGAGGAGCGTGCCGAACATCCGCTGCGACAGCCCGCCGTCGGCCGAATCCGCGCCGGCCGAGGCGAACGCCTTCTCGATCTCGTCCACCCACAGGACGACCGGGGCCATCGCCTCGGCCTGGGCCAGCGCCTGCCGCAATCGCCCCTCGCTCTCCCCCACGAATTTCTGATAGAGCACGCCCGGGTCGAGCCGGAGCAGGGGCATGTTCCAGTCGCTCGCCACGACCTTCGCGCACAGGCTCTTGCCGCATCCCTGGACGCCCAGCAGGAGCATCCCCCGAGGGGCGTCCAGCCCGTAATCGCGCGCCTTCTTGCCGAGCGCCCCCCGGCGTTTCTTGAGCCATCGCTTGAGGTTCTCCAGCCCGCCGATCTCGTCCGGGCCGAAGTCCGTGGCGATCGTCTCCAGGCAGCCCGAGGAACCCAGGAGCATCCGCTTGGCGTCCAGGATGCGCGGGAGGTCCTCTCCGTTCAAAATATGATCGTCGAGGATCGCCGAGGCGACCACCCGCCTCGCCTCCGAGCCGGTGAGGCCCCGGAGGCTCTGGATCATCTGCTCCGCCTGCCCCTTGCTGATCTCGGCGCGGACCTCCACCAGGCTCCTCGCGCGGACCTGCCGGAACGTGTCGCGGACGACCCGCTCCAGTTCCTCCGCGTCGGGCATCTTCACCGGGAACGGCACGCACGACCGCCGGACCGCGTCGGGCAGGGGAGACGCATCGACCAGGATCAACGCGAACTCGGGCGAGCCGTCGCGGTCGCGGAGGTCTCGGACCATCCTCTGGAGGTACGGATCGCCCGCATGGGCGCCAAAGTCGTTGAACACATAAACGGCCGGCTCCTCGGCGTCCCGGACGTGGATCAGGGCCTCGTCCGGCTTGTTCGGGACCACGAACACCGAGCCGTCCGTCGCGCCATCGCCGGCCAGGCCCGTGGTGATCGACCACCGCACGAGAGGCCAGTTCTGCTCGGCCGCCAGCGACCGGGCGATCGCCAGCGCCTTCGGCTCGTCGGCCGTCTCCATCGCGATCACGCGATTGCCCGACCGGACCAGCAATCCCAGATTATCCAGCATCGGAGCCTGCCCCCGGGTCCCGCACGACCTGGAAATCTGGGTGATATGCTCACGTCTTCGTGAACAGGTCCCCGGCCGTGGCCAACGGCCAAAGACATGCTCACTTTTATGCAAGCATGCCGCCCAGGAAACGAACCGTCGAGGTCCAGCCCGAGACTCTAACGGCTCCGGGACGATCCCGCCAACCAATTCCCGAATCCCACGGTCAGATTGCATGCATGGATTTGCAACAGATCAGTCTGTTTTGTTCCATGGAACTTGACAACAATTTCGGGAACTTGACTACACTTTCGTCCTCGAACATGCCTCAAACGGCCTGAAACAAGCCAAATCCTGCATGTCAACGACTCTTGCCAGCGGCAAAATTCAGACATCTGAATTTTTTGGAAATAACGCCGCAAAGCAAGCCCTTGACAAAAGATGTGGCGACGACTCCGAATTGTTTCGAGGAACGAAAACCTGTCCGAAATGCGCAGTGTCGGTCCATCGGCCGGAGGCCGTCGAGATCGTCGTTCCGGATGTCACTCCGGGCCCGGTCGTGACATCTTGGGCGCGCCTCGTTGCGGATTGGGCGATCGGGCGGACCGTCGGCCCCGATGATGGACGGAAAGGGTCCGGCCGAGAATCGCGGGGAGCACGCCTCGCCGGGATTGTCCCGGGGCGGTCCGCCCCGTACCTTACCTTTGCGGGGCAGTCCGTCACCCGGAGCAGATCGGAAGGCGCGTGATGATGGGGGCCGTCCTGGCGATGATCTTGATGGGTCCGCCGCTCGCGGCCGACGGCCCGGCGGTCTCCGTCCAGCTCGACCGCCCCGACGAACTCCTTCGGCGAGTGCTGGACTGCTTCGGCGGGACGGGGTTTTCGGGACCGGCCGAGGTCCTGGCCGCCTGGCGGAAGACCCCGGCCGGCGCGGCCGGCCTGGGCAAGCCGATGGAGGCCGGGATTGCCGCGCTCAACCCGTTCATGGTCGCCGAGTTACGGATTCTTGACGGGACGGAGATCGCGATCGAATCCCCGGCCCCTCTGGCCTGGTGGGCCGCCGTCCCCCGCGACGACGGCAGCTTCGCCGCGACCGCGCCGGCCCTCGGCCTGACTGACGGCGCAGCCGAAACTCCGCTGAATGGAGCCGCCGTCGATCGGCTCGGCCCTCCCGGCTCGGCCCTGATCGCCCGTCGAGGAAGAACCCTCGCCCTGGCGAACTCGCGAGCCGGACTCGGTTCGGGACTCAAGCGAGCCCAGGCACTCGCCGCGACGGACATCGATCGCCATCGTTCACCAGGGCTGCGTTTGGTCCTGAATCCCGATCGGCTCGCGGCGGCCTCGTCGATCGAGGCGAGACAGGTGGCCGAGGCCCTCCGAGGGCTGGGTTGTCGGTCCCTGGAGGCCGTGGCGACGATCGAGGGAGACCGTCTGCTCGTGAACGTCCGCTCGGCCCGGACCGGGGCGGCGCCCCCTGGCCGGATTGATCCGTCCTGGCTCGCGGCGATCCCCGCGAATGCCTCGGCCGCGTTCGCTTTCGCGTGGGATGGTTCGCCCGGGGCCTGGAATGCCCGGTTTGCCGCCGCCGATCGGGTCGAGAAGGCGGACCCTGCGAATGCGAAGCTCGCGCCGATCCGGGTCCGGCTGAACCTCCTGGCGTCGGCCGCCGGCATCCGGCCCGAGGTCGACCTCTGGCCCAAACTCCTGGGGATTTCGGGCTTTGCGACCTCCGAGGGGTCGCGATGGACCGGCGGAGCGATGGGCTTGCACCTGATCGACGAGGCCTCGGCGGGGAGGGTCCTCGAACGCGTCCTCCCGACGATCGCCCGGGCGTTGCAGCTCTCACCAATCGGCCCCGACGGCGATTCGACGCGGCTGGGCGAGTTCGCCGGCCGCCCTCTGGTCGCATTTCGTCGCCATCGAGCGGTCTGGATCGCCTGGGGACCGGAAGCGAGGCTCGGGATGGTCAAGGCGAGCGACTTGCCGGATGGCGGGGCGATCCTCGGCGCCCTTTTGGGCGATCGGCCCGCCTCGCGGTTCCTCGTGGCCTGGCCCGGCCGGATCGTCCCGAGCGGCTTTGGCCCCCTCTGGAAAGACGCCCTCTCGGCGGCGTCGCCGATCGTCTGGCGAGGCTTCGAGGAGCCGGATCGAGCCGAGGACGACGTGGTCTGGTCGAGCCTGAAACCGGCCGTCGGCCGATTCGTTCTGGGCCTGCCACTCGATCCGCAACTCAGGACCGGGAAATAGGATGCGTCCGCTTCGCCTGATTGATCTCCATCTGGACTGGCTCGCGCAGTACGCCCCCGAAACCTCGCTGTTCCCGGCCGGCAGCCATCGGACCGTTTCGACCCGGCTGGGTCAGGTCGAGGGCTACCTCGGGGCGACCTCCGCGGCCGTGGTCTGGGCCTCGGCCGACCCCGATCGGGGCTGGCCGGCGCTCGGCGACCTGATCGCCCGGGTCGAGGCCGAGTTCTCCGGCCGCTTGCTCACAGGCCCCACCGACCTCGCCCGATGGGCCGACGACCCCGACGGCCTGACCTGGGCCGTCCTCGGAATCGCCGGGATCGGACCGATGTTGAAGGCCGATAACGATTTCGAGCGCCTGAATCAACTCATCGCCCGAGGGGTCCGCGTCGTTCGAACTGCCGCCCTCGGCCCGGAAACTTGCGAGGAACTGGTTAATTCAGCCGTTCTAGAGAGACTGGCGAAAGAGACCACGGTGAAGGTGGCCATCGATTTGGGAGGGCTGGATGCGGAGAGGGCCTCGAAGGCGATCGAGGAATTCGAGAAGGCGAACGATCGCCAGACGGGCCCGGTCCCGATGGTAAGTCTCACCGGGATCGATTCAGCGGCCCTCGGCGCGTCTGGGCTCGCCCGGGTCCGGGCCCTGGGCGGAATCATCGGGCTGGCGATCGGCCCGCCGTTCTTCGCCTCGAAGGACGCGATCCGCGAAGCCGTGGCCTCGATCGCGGCGCTCCCGTTTCGCGGCCAAACCGGGCCGGAAGGGATCGCCCTGGCCACGAATTTCCTCGGGATGGATCGGCCGATCCATGGCCTGGAGGACGCCGAAGACGTGGTCCGATGGGTTCGGGCCGAGTTCGACCCGCCGACCGCCCGGCTCCTCCTGGCGGGGAATGCGGAGACGTGGATTCGGTCGCTGGTCGGGGGGATGGGCTGAGAATCCCTGCCGGGTCCGCGGACGGCCCCCCGCCGATTCGAGGAAGAATGGGCGAGGCGCCGTCCGCGGACCCGGCAAGGGGCGATCTCATCGGGCCTTGTGGTGCTTCACCTTCGACGGCTTGGGCTTCGAGCCGGCGTTGATGTGGATCGACTGCGGCGGGTTGGCCGTCGATCCGTTGGTGATAATCTGGGCGATATACGTGCTGTTGGCCTTGGAGCCGGTCGGGGCGGTCGGCGTGAAGAACTGTTCGTTCAGGACGTTGCCCGAGGCGTCGGTGATCTGGCTGCCGTTGACCGCGAGGACGTAGTGGCCGGCCTTCAGGACGCCCTTGGCATGCTTGGTGTTGTTCGAGGCGAAGTCGAGGGTCACGTACCGGGTGGCCGAGGGGCCGCCGCCCGAGACGGTGATTCCGGTGATCGCCACCGACTGCGAGCCCGATGATGTCGGCAGGGACAGCGAATAATTCGCCGCGTTGGCCAGGGCCGCGTCGAGAAGTCCGCTGCGGTCGTCCTGGATGGCGATCACGGCGGTCCCGGCCTTGGGATTGAGGGTCACGCCGGTGATCCGGGGGCTCACGGTGTCGATCACGATCGAGGGCAGCGTGGTGGCCGGGGCGCTGGTGAAGCCCGAGGCGTCCACCGACGACGCCACGATCGAATAGGTGCCGTCGAGCAGGGCCGGCGCGGTGACCTGCCACGCGCCGTTGGCGCCGATGGTGGTCTGGCCGATCACGACCGGGGCGGCCATGTCGGGCCTCTGGGCCGTGAGCGTCAGGCGATCGCCGGGGGCGCCCGTGCCGGAGAAGCTGGGGGAGCTGGTGTCGGCCTGACCGGCCGAACTCACCGACGAGGAGGCGAGTCCCCCGGTGATCGGGACGGTGCGGACCGCCACGTTCACGATCCCGGCGGCCGTGGAGGACGTCCCTGCCGCGTCCTTGATCGTCACGTTGATCGGGACGGCCCCCGAGGCGGCGAAGGTGTGGGTGCCGATCACCGAATACTGGTCCGGGGCGATCTCCGAGATGATCCCGGCGTTGATCGTGCCGTCTCCCCAGTTGACGATGGCCGCGAAGCTCCCGGCGTTGGCCAGGGGATTGGGGTCGGCGAAGCTCGCCACGTTGGTGGAGAAGGTCGTGCCGACGGTCGAGTCGAAGGGGAGGAAGACCGAGGTGATCGGCGGGTCGGCCACGGTCACGGGGATGCTGACCGAGGCGCCCGCCCCGCCGATGTCCACGATCCCCACCGCGATGGTGAACGCGCCGGAGGCCTGGTACGCGTGGGGGGCGGAGACGAGGAAGCGGCCCTTGATGGTGGGGTCGGCCGTGATGGTGCCGATGGACTGGGCGCCGTCCCCCCAGTCGATGTGGGCGGAGTAGCTGGTGACCGGCTGGTTGGGATCGCCGTCGGTGAAGACGACGAGCGTCGGGTTGGCGGTCACGCCGATCTGGGGGGCATAGCCCAGGGTGGACTGGGCGTGGAGCGGGGCATCCTTGACGGTGGCCTGGTTCGTCACGACGGCGCTGGAGCCTCCGCCGGAGAGGATCGTGGCCACGATCGGGAAGGAGGCGACGGTCTCATAGGCGTGGGAGCCCGAAACGCTGAAGCCGCCGCCGACGGCCGCGGCCACGGTCCCGGCGGTCACCGTCCCGTCGCCCCAGTCGATCGAGGCGACGTAGTCGCCGGGCAGGGCCTGGGGGTTGCCGCTGGTGAAGAGGGCCACCGGCAGGGTCAGCGGGGTGCCTTCGGTCGGGGTCAGCGTCCCGGTCGGGACCGAGCCGGTCAGGGGGGCGTCGGGGACGCTCACGGAGCTGACGGCCAGGGCCCGGGACCCTCCGTCGTCCTGGACGCTCACCGAGATGTTGTAATCACCCTGCTTGTACAGGTGGCTGCCCCGGACGTCGAAATGGTTGCCGTCCTGGAGGACGATCCCGGCCGAGGAGGAGCCGTCGCCCCAGTCGATCGAGGCGGTGAACTCGCCCGGCTTGGGGTTGGGGTTGGCGTCGACGAAGGTGGCGACCAGGGCGTTGAACCGCACGCCGTC
The DNA here is from genome assembly GCA_963737655.1 of uncultured Planctomycetota bacterium. GTDB lineage: Bacteria > Planctomycetota > Planctomycetia > Isosphaerales > Isosphaeraceae > JAQGHR01. The sequence continues at coordinate 3,798,436 of CAVTTN010000002.1, forward strand.
GGACGGGGCGGGGCTGATCGGCGTGGAGCTGGCCGTCAGCGGGGCATCGGGCACAAAGACGCTGCTGCTCACCGTTTGGGTCGATCCGCCGGAATCCTGGATCGCGACGGTGACCGTGTACGGGGTCGTCGATTCCTCGTAGATGTGGTTGCCCGTGATGCTGAACGTGCCGTCCTTGTTCTGGGCGATCAGGCCGGAGGAGCTGGTCGCGTCGCCCCAGTCGATGGTGGCGGTGAAGTCCCCGAGCCTGGGGTGGGGGTTGCCGTCGGTGAAGTTGGCGACGATCGCGGTGAAGGGGACGCCCTCCATCGCGGTGGATTGGCCGACCCCCGAGGCGATGAACGGGGCATCGGCCACGGTGATCGAGTTCGAGGTCGAGGCCGCGGCCCCGCCGTCGTCGGTGATCGAGACCTTGATGGGGTACGAGCCGTAGACGTCGTACTCGTGGGTCCCGCCGATCACGAACGAGCCGGCCACGCCGCCGACCCGGGGGGTCACCGTGATCTTGCCGCTGGCGAGGTCCGAGGTCGTCCCGTCGCCCCAGTCGATCACCAACTTCGTGAAGTCGGCGGCGGTGGCCACGGGGTTGCCGTCGGACAGATAGGCGATCGTCCCGGTGAACGAGGTGCCCTCGACGGCCTTCAGGGCGGCGACGCCGGTCGTCGTGGCCGAGATCGGGGCGTCGGTCACGGTGGCGGTCGTCGTGGCCACGGTGGACTGGCCGCCCACGTCGTTCACCGTGATCGTGATCGTCCAGGGCTTGGCCCCGCTCTCGTCGAAGACGTGGGTCCCCTTCACCAGGAACCCGCCGGAACCTCCCGGGACGATCGAGCCGGTCGTCGGGGTGGTGCCGTCGCCCCAGTCGACGGTGGCGGTGAAGTCGGTCAGGGGGGCGGAGGGGTTGCCGTCGATGAACGTGGCGACGGTCCCGCTGAAGGTCTGGCCCTCGACGAGTCCGAAGGAGGTCCCCTGGGAACTCAGCGGGGCGTCGGCGACCGTCACGGTCAACGGGATCGCCAGGGTCGATCCGCCCACGTCGTTCACGAAGATGGTGGCCTTGTACGTGCCGAATCGGGCGTACTTGTTCGATCCGGTGACCTGGAAGCCGCCGGTGACCGTCGAGTCTCGGCTGACCAAACCGGGGGTCACGTGGCCGTCGCCCCAGTCGATCGAGGCGGAGTAGTCCGAGAGCGGGGGGTTCGGGGCGCCGTCGGTGAACTTCAGGACCACCCCATTGAAGATCTTGCCCTCGACCGGGGAGATCGTGACCGGGGCGCCCTGGCTCAGGGGCGCGTCATTCACGGTCACGGTCCCCTGCTGGGTCGCCTTGGCCCCGCCGTCATCCACGATCGTGATCGTGTAGGTGAACGTGCCTTCCTCGGGGAAAGACTTGGTCGTGTTGATGGCGTAAGTGTTTGTCCCGATGGAGGTCAGGGTGAACGGGCTGGTCGTCCCGTCGCTCCAGAGGACCGTGATCGTGTAGTCCGAGGGGGAAGTCGCCCCCGGGTCCTCGTCGAGGAACGAGGCGATCCGTCCGTTGACCTTACCGCCTTCGACCAGGGTGAAGGACTGGGCGGTCAGGTCGATGGGGGCGTCCTGGACGATCACGGTGCCGGTGCCCGTCCGGGTGGAGAAGCCGGTGTGATCGATCGTGACGGTCAGGGGATAGGTGCCGCCCTCGGTGTAGGTATTACTGGCGGTCACGGCGAAGAGGCCGGTGGCGATCTGGGTGATCGTCCCGGCCTCCACGTTGCCGTTGCCCCAATCGACGGTGGCCGAGAAGGCCGAGGCGGAGCTAGCGTAGGCCGGATCGACGAAGGTGGCGACCTGGATCGTATCGAGGACATCCCCTTCGTTCACGCCGGTGGGCGGGGTGGCGGTCACCTTCAACTGGTCGCTGATCGACCGCAGGGCCGCCGGGGCCTGGACCAGTCCGAAGCCGCCCTGGGGGTCGAACTGGTTGGGGGCGGCCCCGTTCAGGGGGATGGCCGAGTGGATCAGGGCATCCTTGATGTCCGCCGGGGTCGCGCCGGCGCGAGCTGCTTCATCAGGGCCACGACCGCCGCCACGTTGGGGGCCGCGGAGGACGTCCCGAAGAAGTTCGGCAGGGCGTTGCCGTCGAGTTCCTTGGTCGTCGCCGGGTCGTTGAACGGCGGTGCGATGGTCGAGAGGTCGAAGCCCGGGATGAAGAACGAGGTATCGTTGCCGTCGGGCCCCGAGACGTCCGGCTTCTGGAGGATGGTCGGGGTGTGGCGCGTCCCGTCTCCGCTGAAGATGGAGAGGGTCGGCCCGAACGAGCTGAACGTCTCGCTGGGGATCGGGTTGAACTGGCTGGACCAGGGCGAGGCCACCCACCAGGGGACCGCGCCCACCCCGATCGCCCCGCTGGCCGTGGCGTGGCCGAACGTCGAGGGGTAGAACGTCGCGGACGCCGTATCGACGGTCTTGTCGAAGGTCACGTCGTTGTGGGTGACCGAGACGATCCCGATATAACCGGGGTCGGGGCCGGAGGCGACCTTCACCACCAGCTTCAGTTGGCCGGCCGGCACGTCCACCAGCTCGATCGGCGACTGGCTCGCGATGTTATTGCTGGTTCCCGAGGCGACGATGTTGTTGCCGGAGTCCAGGACGTAGAAATCCAGGTCGGTCGTCACGCCGGTGGAGGTGTAGAACGGGTTGTCCCACTGGAGGAACATGGTCCCCGGGGCCAAGACGTTCACCGGGAGGCCGGTGACGGCCGGGCCGGTCGCGCTGGAGCTGAAGTTGTGATACGTCCCGGCGCCGATGCCCGGGATGTTGGCCTGGACCGACCGGAATGCGGCGACGTAGCCGCGATCGGCCGCGTTGCCGGCCGAGGCTCAGATAGGTCACGCCAGAGGCCTCGACCGAGTTGACGGCCTGGGCGATGATCCCGTCCTGGAACAGGGGTTCATCATAATTATAGGCGTCATCGACGATGACCTGGCTGCCGGCGGTCGCGAGCTTCTGGATGTTGTTGGCGAAGCCGACCGCCCCGCTGGCGGCGAACGGGTCGAACGCGGTGGCGAAGGCCAGGGACGCCCCGGGGGCGATGTCGTGGATCTGCTCCAGCATCGCCCGGCCTTCGTCGGTCGAGCCGGGGGAGCCGTCCTCGATCACCTGGACGTTGTTCGGCAGGTCGCCCGACTTGACCGAGGAGGCGAGCCCTCCCCCGTACTGACTGACGCTGTCCGACAGGACGCCCACCTTCACGCCCGCGCCGGTGACCCCGTAGGTCGCCGAGGCCACGTCGGCGAACAACGTCTTTTCCGACTGGTTGGACGCCGAGCCGACCGAGTTGGTCCCGCCGACGTAAATCGGCTCCAGTCCGACCACTTGGGGCAGCCTGGCCAGGGTCGGCAGGTCGGAGATCGGCAGCCAGCCCTCGGCGATTTCCGGGCTCTGGCTGGTGGCGCCGACGTCCATCCCAGAGAGCTGAACCTGGTTGACGAACGAGGTGAAGTCGCCCCAGCCGTTCACGTCCACGCCGACCGTATCGCCCTGGATGCGGACGTCCGGCTCGGAGGGAGAGGTGAAGGTGGCGTCGGTCCCTTCGGAAACGTATTTCTGATAGTCGAGATACACGTTGATCAGGGCCTGGCCGGCGTTGGCCAGGGGGCCGCTCTTCACGTCGCTGAGGTCGCTGGACGTGGGGGTCCAAACCGGGGGGACGTTGCTCAGGAGGGTGCGGACTTCCAGGGGGTCGAGGCGCGGGCGAATTCGTGAGGACCGACCAGCCCCGGCGGTCAGGCCCCTCGCCCTCCCGCCACGTCGCAGGATTTCGCTGAAGCGGAGACTCATGGAGAAAGCTCCCGAATTGGGATCGCCTGGGGTCAATCGGTCGAAGATTGGGGGGTGGAGGGCGGTCTCGGGGCCGGCTTCGATCGCCGGGGATCGCGGACGAGGGCCGTCCGGCCGGCGGCGGCCGGACGGCTCCTCACCGGGCTAGTCAACCTCATTTGCGCTTGCGATGGAAGTGCTTGCGGACGAAGAGCCGATGGCCGGCGGCGGCCACGACCTCCGCGGGCGGCACATACTGCTGAGGGGTGGAGGCGCTGGTGCCCACGACGGTGAACGCCGCCACGAAGTTCTGTCCCGACTTGTTGTACAACCCGGGGAAGGCCACGAAGTAGCGTTCGTCCAGCGGGTTTCCGGCCGCGTCGGTCACGCCGGAGGCGTTGATCGTGAAGACGTACTTGCCCTTGGTCAGGCCCTTCGCCCCGGCGCCGAAGCTCAGCGTGAGGGTCTGCTGGGTCGTCGGGCTCACGGGAGAGACGGTCAGGCCGGCGACCGGGAACGTCTGGCCGGCGGTCGTCGCCAGCGAGAAGTTGGCGGAGTTCAGCAGCCCGGACGCCAGCAGGCCCGAGAGGCCGTCGGAGAGGACCAGGGTGATCGTCGCGTGCTTCGCGTCGAGCTGGGCCGAGACGACCTTCGGCCCCTGGGTGTCCACGGTCAGCGGGCCGCGTTCGGCCGTCGGGTACAGGACGGTCAAGCCGCTGCTGGGCCGACCGGTGGGATCGGTGGCCGAGCCGTAGACCGTGTACTGGCCGTCGCCCAGGGTCGAGCTCGTCACGGTGTACACGCCCGAGGCGTTGGCCTGGCCCGTCCCCACGGCCACGGGGGTCGCGCCGCCCGCCGCCTGGGCGTAGATCGTGACCATCGACCCGGGCTCGGCCGTCCCGGTGAAGACCGGGTTGCTGGAGGCGGTCAGGCCGGTCGGGGAGATCGTGCCCGAGGCCCCGGAGCCGCTCAGCGGGAAGATCTTGTTGTCGATCACCGCCGAGCTCGCCACCGTGCTCGTGGCCGAGCCGTTCACCACCGTCACGCCGATGGGATAGGTCCCCCCCTCGGAGTAGTAGTGGCTCCCGGTCACGTCGAACCCGCCGTCGGGATCGACGGCGATCGTCCCGGCCGACGAGGTGTTGTCCCCCCACGTGATCGTGGACGAGTAGGCCGAGGCCAGCGCCCCGGGGTTGGTCGTCGTGAACCGGGCGACGACCAGTCCGGTCAACTGGGTCTTCGACATGCCCGAGACCGCCACCGGGACGACCGTGATCGGAGCCGGGTTGACCGTGATCGTCCCGGAGGCCTGGACCTGCGATCCCCCGCTGCTGGTGATCACCACGTTGACCGGGTACTGGCCCTGCTTCAGGTAGGTGTTGGACGCCAGGACCTGGAACTGCCCGGCGGTCCCCGTCGAGATGATCTGCCCGGCCGTCTGGTTGCCGTCGCCGAAGCTCACCAGGGCCTTGTAGTCGGTCGCCTGGGAGAGCGAGTCGGGCGTGGAGAACGACGCGATGACGCCTCCGTAGGGCGTGCCCTCGGGCGGCGAGAAGCCCGAGTTGAGCGTCAGGCTGATCGGCGAATCGGGGACGCTGGCCGTCCCGGTGGCGATCGTCGAGGCCCCTCCGCTGCTGATGATCGTGGTCTTGATCGCGTAGCTGCCGACCCGGTAGGCGTGGGTCCCCTTGACCAGGTAGCCGCCGTCCTCGTTCACCACGACCGAGCCGACGGAGACGGTGCCGTCTCCCCAGTCGATCGAGGCGGTGAAGTCGGTGGTGGGCAGGGCCCGGGGGTCGGCGTCGGAGAAGCTGGCGACGATCCCGGTGAACGGCACTCCGGCCGTCGGGTGGAAATCGTAGCCCTGGCTGGTCAACGGCGCCGGGGAGACGTCGGCCGAGGAGAGGGCCACCGTCGTGTTGCCGCCGGAGTGGTTGCCGATGGTCACCGTGATGGCGTACGAGCCGACGTCATACGGGTGGGACCCGCTGACGATGAATCCGGGCCCGAAGCTGTTCGCGCCGATGGTCCCGCTGGTGACCGTGCCGTCGCCCCAGTCGATGGTGGCGAAGTAATTGGTGATCGGTGGCAGCCTGGGGTCGGCGTCGGTGAAGGTGGCCAGGGCCCCAGTGAACGGGACGCCCTCGACGGGCGTGACGGCCAGGCCCGTCGAGCTCAGCGGCGAATCCGCGACGACGGCCGTGGTCACGGCCGTGGCCACGTAGCCGGGCTTGATGATCGTGACGGTGACCGGATACGTGCCGCCCCCGTAGATGTGGCCCGAGCCGTCGGTCACGAAGAACCCGCCGGCCGGGTTGGGCGTGATCGTCCCCACCCCGTTGGTCCCGTCGCTGAAGTTGATCGAGGCGGAGTAGAACGAGGCGGGATGGGGGACCGGCGAGGTGTCCGTGAACTTGGCGAGATAGTAGGTGCTCGGGTTCCCGGCGTAGCTGTCCCCTTCCTTCAGGACGATCGTCGTCCCGCTCGCCGTGATCGGCAGGCCGGCGACGGTGGCCGTCGTCGTCCCGCTGGCGACCGAGCCGCCGAGCTGCGTGACCGTGACGACGACGGGATACGTCCCGCCGATCGGATAGGTATGCTGCCCCGAGACCGTGTAGACCCCGGACGTCAGCGCAGACCACGCCGGGGGTGACGATGCCGTCCCCCCAGTTGATCGTGGCGGTGAACGACGAGGCGGGGGTTCCGGTGGTCCCCGGCTTGAACGTGGCGACCACGCCGTTGAACGGCGTCTGCTCGGTCGCGGTGATCGCCTGGGGCTGGACCGAGAGGGTCTGGATCGTGATCTCGGCCGTGGCCACGTCCAGGTTCGGGCGGTCGGGGTTGCCGCCGAGCGTGGTGCTGTTGTCGATCCAGACCGGGTACATCACGTTCTTGGCGAAGGTCAGGCCCGAGTAGTCGCCGTACTCGTTGCCCGAGTTGGCGTCGCCGCCGGCGATCGTGGCGTTGGACGGGCCGCTGGCGACCTGGACGTTGGGCAGCCAGGTCTTGCCGCCATCGACGGAGACCGAGGCGAAGTCCTCGGAGTCGTCGCCGGGCTTGCCGTCGAGGTCGCCGGGGCCGCTGCCCGAGTCGTTCCGGGTGTCGTACCACGCCGCGCCCACGTTGCCCGAATATTCGTCGACGGCGATCCTCGGGAAGAACTTGCTGCGGAGGGTCGAGTCGTCGGTGATCCGGATGTCGGCCGTCCAGGTCTTGCCGTCGTCGTCGGAGTAGCGCTCGAAGATGTCGGTCTGCGGGCTGTTGACGGCCGGGGAATTGGTGTAGATCGCGTAGAGGCGGCCGTTGTGCGGCCCCCCCGAATAGTCGTAGGCCAGGCCGATCTCGGAATCGACGGTCCGGTTGGGCTGCGGGGGGATCGGCGCGAAGCCGCCGACGTTGGTGTCGGCGAACTTGACCGGGGCGTTGAAGCCGTTGGGGCCGAGGCCGTCGGGGTCCAGCGCGGTGTAGAGGACGGCCGGCCCGGCGCCCCCCGAGGGGACCTCATACGAGAACATGACCTGGCCGCTGGGGCCGATGGCCGGCTTGCCGAAGTTGCCGCCCCCCGAGCCGGCGACCAGCTCCGGGGTGCTCGCGGCGCCGACCTGGCCGAGGCCGGTGACCGCGGCGCCCACGGCGCCGATCAGCCCGCCCTTGTCCAGGTACTCGATCCAGAGGCTGCCGGCACCGGCCGTCCCGCCGGGGCCGACGACCAGCTTGGGCTGGTCGGCCACGTTGGGGACGGTGAACAGCGGCTTGAGCGTCTTGCCGCCGTCGGTGCTGATGACGACCGGGGCCGTGGTGATCCCCGAGTCGAGGTAGGTCAAGAACATGTTGCCGAACTGGTCGAAGGCGGCGCTGACGTCGCAGCACGCCTTGGTCAGCCCGTCGGAGCCCGTGGCCACGAACTGGTGGGTGAAGGTCTTGCCGCCGTCGAACGAGACGCCGTAGAAGACGTCGGTGAGGCTGCCGTTGTCGTTGGAGAAGACGACGATGTTCTGCGGGTTGGTCGGGTTGACGGCGATGGTCGGCTCGGACTGGTTGCCCGGCTCCTGGCTGACGTTGACCGGGGCGCCGACGATCAGGCCGTTGGCCATCAGCTGGCGGCCCTCCAGCGACTCGACGGCGGCCTTCATCCGGGCCCGGCGGCCCTTCTCCACGACGGCCTTCACCCTCCCGCCCCGACGCAGGAGACGACTCTCACGGAAGATCATGGAAGGACTCCCTCGTGGGATCTCGTTCTAGGAGTGCGATCGTCGGTGATAACGACAGACCGGGGGATCGGAAGGTATGGAGAGGGCGGCCGCGATGAGGCACGCCCGGGACTCGCGATCGGACCGGGTCGGCCGCTCCCGGCCGGGCCCCGTGCCCTCGTGTCCTCTGCCCGACCGTCCTTGGCCCTCTGACCGTCGCCGAGATGCCCGGGCCGGGACGTCGCCGTCCCCCCGGGCCTTCGCCATGATGCCGCACGACGATCAGCCCGGACCCCCCAACGGGTCGGGCCGCCTCGCGCCTCCGTCTCTCTGATTCCAACGGCTCCGGAGCGGTCCGGAACGCTCGTAGTCTTCCCGCGATGCGGACTCGTCGAGGAGGGCCGGGGCGGGCGTCGGGCCGGGGAAGGATTTCCAGGTTCGAATCATGGTAACGACTCCAACGATCCCGTCAATCCGCCTATGCCGGAATCTCATCAAAAAAATCGCAATCCAGTTCGTCTCCATGACACAACTCCGTGGCAATTGCGTGCATGCACGCAAAAAGAGTGGGTCCGGAAAATTTCAAGGAACCGGAGGCGACGCCGGCCCGGGACACGCGGGGATGTGGATTCGGGGGATGCGAGCGCGAGGGGTGGCCGAGCAGGTATTCGTTCCATCTTACCACACGAATATTCAAGTTGCGTCGATCCCATCCCCCGAGCCGGCCGCCTCGGCTGCCGAATTGGCAGGCGGAGGGCCAGGATGTCCGGGGATGTCAGGGATCGGGGGCGGTTCGGTCGACGAATCTTGTTCTCTAAGTCGTGGAATTGCATGGACTTGCATGTACAAAATCGCTAAAGGCACGCAAATTGCATATCGCTGGGATTCGACGTCCTCGGAGACCGGCCGAGACGAGGCCGACGGGGGCGATTGTCTCTCAATGCCGTTGCGGGGCCGGCCGACCGGCCCGGCCGAGCCGCCACAGGAGCCGTGGAGCGATGAAGATTCAGCCCCTGGGGGATCGCGTGGTTGTCGAGCGGGAGGAGGCCAAGGCCACCACCGCCGGCGGGATCGTCCTGCCCGACACCGCCAAGGATAAGCCGCAGAAGGGCAAGGTCCTGGCCGTCGGCGACGGCCGGATCACCAAGGACGGCAAGCGCCGGGAGCTCCAGGTCAAGATCGGCGACGCCGTCCTGTTCACCTCGTATGCCGGGGACGAGTTCAAGCTCGACGGCGACAAGAAGGTCCTCCTGATGCGCGAGGACGACATCCTCGCCGTCGTCGAGGGCTGATCGCGCCTCGCCTCGTCCCTCGGGTTGGAACCCCTGCCCATCTTTTCCCTTGGAGAATGAATCGGCCATGGCCGCCAAGATGATCGCGTTCGACCAGGATGCCCGCCAGGCGATGCAACGGGGCGTCTCGAAGCTCGCCCGGGCCGTGAAGGTGACCCTCGGCCCCCGAGGCCGCAACGTCATCATCCAGAAGTCCTTCGGCTCCCCCACGGTCACCAAGGACGGCGTGACCGTCGCCAAGGAGATCGAGCTGGAGGACAAGTACGAGGACATGGGCGCCAAGATGGTCAAGGAGGTCGCCTCCAAGACCTCCGACGTCGCCGGGGACGGCACCACCACGGCCACCGTGATGGCCGAGGCCATCTATAACGAGGGCCTCCGCGCCGTCGTCGCCGGCGTGAACCCCATGCTCATGAAGAGGGGCATGGACAGGGCCGTCGAGGACATCGTCGCCGTCCTCAAATCCATGAGCGTGAAGGTCTCCGACAAGAAGGAGACCCAGCAGGTCGCCACCGTCGCCTCGAACTTCGACCACGAAGTCGGCGCGATGATCGCCGAGGCCACCGAGAAGGTCGGCAAGGACGGCGTGATCACGGTCGAAGAAGGCAAGGCCCTGAAGACCGAGGTCGAGTGGGTCGAGGGGATGCAGTTCGACCGCGGCTACCTCTCGCCGTACTTCGTCACCAACCCGCAGACGATGGAAGCGATCCTCGAGGACGCCTACATCCTGATCCACGAGAAGAAGATCTCGTCGGTCAAGGACCTCGTGCCGGTCCTGGAGAAGGTCGCGCAGACGGGCAAGCCCCTGCTGATCATCGCCGAGGAGGTCGAGGGCGAGGCCCTGGCCACCCTGGTGATCAACAAGCTCCGCGGCACCTTCCGCTGCGCCGCCGTGAAGGCCCCCGGCTACGGCGACCGCCGCAAGGCCATGCTCGAGGACATCGCCGTCCTGACCGGCGGCAAGCCGATCTTCGAGGCCCTGGGGATCGACCTGGAGAACGTGAGCCTGAGCGACCTGGGCCACGCCAAGAAGATCACCCTGGACAAGGACAACACCACGATCATCGAAGGCGCGGGCAAGACCGACGCCATCAAGGGCCGGATCGAGGCCATCCGCCGCGAGATCGGCGACACCAAGAGCGACTACGACAAGGAGAAGCTCGAGGAGCGCCTGGCGAAGCTCGCCGGAGGCGTGGCGAAGATCAACGTCGGCGCCGCGACCGAGAGCGAGATGAAGGAGAAGAAGGCCCGCGTCGAGGACGCCCTCCACGCCACCCGGGCGGCCCTGGAAGAAGGCATCCTGCCCGGCGGCGGCGTCGCCCTGCTCCGCGCCTCCACGCAGGTCAAGCCCTCGGGCCTGACCCACGACGAGGAGACCGGCTACCAGATCATCGTCCGCGCCTGCTCGGCCCCGATCCACCAGATCGCCGAGAACGCCGGCCAGGACGGCGGCGTGGTGGTCTCGAAGGTCGGCGAGGGCAAGGGGAACTTCGGCTACGACGCGCTCCACGACAAGTACGTGGACATGGTCCAGACCGGCATCATCGACCCGACGAAGGTCACCCGGTCGGCCCTCCAGAACGCGGCGAGCGTCGCCACCCTGCTCCTGACCTCCGACGCCCTGATCGCCGACGCCCCCGAGGGCGGCAAGAAGGGCGAGTCCGGCGGCGGCCACGGCGGCTACGACGACATGTATTGAGATTCGATCCGAGACGATCGAAGCGGAGCGGGGGCCGGGATTCCGGCCCCCGTTTCGTTTCCGTCCCTCCTCACGGCGGCGAGAGGCCCGCGAGGACCCTCGGCGAGAAGGCCACGGCCTTCGCCCTCCTGGCCGAGAACACGAGCGTGACCGTCGCCGTCTGACCGGCCCCGAGCGCGCCCGAGCCGTCCAGGGGGAGCGTCACGAAGGGACTCCCGGCCGGCGGGCTCGTGCTGGTGGTGCCCGACGGATTCTTGAGGCGGGTTCGGGCCGGGAGCGAGTCCAGGACGAGCTCGATCGGCCCGGCAATTCCGGCATCGGAGACGTTCTTCACGGAGACCGTCTCGACGAACGCCCGGCCTTTCCGGCGAAGCTTCCCGTGGGCGACCGAGACGAGGGTTCCGACGTTCGCGTCGATCGTCTGGGCCAGGCCCGCCGTCGTCGTGCTGGCGAGCGACCGGGGATCTCCGCTGAAGCCGGCGGCCAGGACGTGGGAACCCGGCGAGAACGTGTGAGACAGGCTCGCGTGGCCCGTCGCATCGACCGGGACGGTCCCGAGGAGCGTCTGGCCGTCGAGGAACGAGACGCTCCCGGTCGGCGTCGGCGCCCCGGGGACGGTCGGGGCCACGACGGCGGTGATCGTGACCGGCCTGCCCACGAGTCCGGGGTTCGCCGAGGAGCTCAGCGTCACGGTCGTCTCGGAGGTCGTCAGGGCCCGCGTGGCGGTTCTCAAGTCCTCGCCGGTGGCGGAGTTGTGGACCGTGATGGTCACGAGATAGCCGTCGGCGGGCGAGTTGTCGCGATAGGAGTGCGTCCCCTCCAGCGAGAAGTTGAGGAAGTTGCTGTCCGAGATGGAGTGCGGCGGCGTGATGACCGTCCCCTCGGTCGGCGAGCTGCCGTCGCCCCAGTCGATCGTGGCCGAGAGAGGAGCAGCCGTCTCGTCGAACCCGTGGGTAATCCCGGCGAGATCGACGGTCTGCTCCTGCCCGACCGGGAGGGAAAGCGGGACCGCGAAGACGCCATAGGTCAGCAATTCGCGGGCCTCGAGCCGCTCCACGCCGGAGCGGACGATTCGGGGGCGGCGGAGGACCGATCGGGAAGGCCAGCGTACCAGGCGCATCGGAGGGTCTCCCTGCGGGAGGACGAGCCGGACCCGTCCCGTGGGGTCGAGTCCGGCCTGGGGGGGGAATGGACCGGAGACGGCGGAGGCGGGCCCGGGCCCGGCCTGGAGCTTCGAGGGGTCGCGGATCAGGGCTGAGTGACCCCGGCGAGGACCCTCGGGGTATACGTGATGTTCTTCGCCTTCCTCGACGTGAACTCCAGGGTCACCGACGCGGTTTGACCGGCCCCGAACGAGCCGGCGCCCCCGAGCGGCACCGTCACATACGGGCTTCCGGTCGGGGCGTTCTGCTGGGTCGTCCCGGAAACGTTCACCAGGCGGACCAGCGAGTTGAGGTTGTCCAGGACGAAGCTCACCGGCGCCGAGATGGCATTGCTGGACGTGTTCTTGAGCGTGACCGTCTGGACCCAGTACTTGCCCTTCCTCTTGATCTTGCTCAGGGACACGGCCACGAGGGTCGAGACGTCGGCCTTGACCGTCTGGGTCACGGCCGTCGCGGTGGTCGAGGGCGAGGAGGCCGAATCGCCCGAATAGACCGCGGTGATCGAGTGCGAGCCGGGGGAGAGCGTCGTCGTGAGCGAGGCCACGCCCGACGAGCCGACGCCGACGGTGCCGATCACCGTCGAGCCATCCAGGAACGTGACGGTCCCCGTGGGGCCCGGGGCGGCGACCGACGCCGGGGCGACGGCCGCCGTGAGCGTGATCGGCTGGCCGGCGAGGCTGGGGTTCGTCGAGCTCGTCAGGGTCAGGGTGGTCGTCCCCTTGGTGATGCTCGCCGTGTTCACGACGGCCGTGGCCGATCCTCCGAACGAGTTGATCGTGGTCACGACCGGCTCGAACCCGGCCGAGGCATACGTGTTCGTCCCCGAGACGTTGAACCCGCCCTGCCCGTTGGCCTGGATGGTCGCGGCCGAGATGTGGCCGTCTCCCCAGTTGATCGTGGCGTAATAGTCGTTCGGAGAGGCCCCGGGATTGGCCGAGCTGAACGTGGCCACCACCCCCGAGAACGGGGCGCCGACGGTCGTCCCGATGGTCGCGACGGTCGGGTTCGTCCCGGGCGCCCCGGGGACCACGGCCGGGCCATTGGCCAGGGGGACGGGTTCGCCGTAGACGAAATCGTCGGCCGAGACGAGGTTCGTCCCGTTCTTGCCATCGACGGCCGAGCCCGAGGTGAATGTGGTCCCGTTGAACGAGAACAGGGCGTCGGTCCCGACGAAGATCGAGACCCTCGTGACGATCGGGTTGGTGAACAGCTCGCCGACGAACTCCGGCGAGGCCGAGGCGCCCACCGGGGCGTAGATCGTCCCCAGCGGCGTGTTGCCGGCGAAATACTCGATGCCCGAGGTCCCGGCCTGCGAGACGTTCAGGAAGACGACGCCGATCCCCCGGGTCGCCGCGGCGGCCGGGGCCGACCCGGGCGCGCCGGGCGTCACGAACTGGACGCCGATCGTCGGGGTCGAGAGCGCCGGATTGTTCATCGGCGCGACCGTGTTCATCGGGCTGAACGCGGGCAGGAGCCCGGTGGCCTTGGGATCGACGATCGTGAACCCGTCATCGCTGACGGCCAGGGCCGAATCGAAGAAGACCCCCCGGGCCTGGAAGCGGTCCTGGGGGATCGCGACGGTGCTCCCCGGCGCGATCACGGTGGTCTTGCCGCCGGCCACGGAGTCCGTGCCGTCGAGGGTCACGCCGTCCCAGGTGATCGTCCGCGAGCCGCCGGCCTGAGGGGCGGCGGTCGCCCCGTTGTCCGAGCCTCCGAGCGTCGCCTTGAAGTTGGCGATCGTCGCCGCCACGTTCGCCGTCCCCACGGCCGAGAACTGCATCGGCACGCCCGGCGCCAGCGGATTGCCCGGCGAGATCGCCGCATCGGCCACGTAGGCGGACGTCGCCGCGACCTGGTCCAGGTCGTTCTTGGCGTCGTGGACCGCGATCCCCACGGGGTAGCCGTTGTAGAAGGAGAAACGGCTATAGGTATGCGATCCCTGGACCGTGAACGTGCCCGGGGTGGTGGTGGCCACGATCGTCCCGGCCGAGGCGGCGGTGCCGTCTCCCCAGGCGATCGTGGCGGAGAGGTCGGTGGCGGCGACGGTGGGGTCGTCGTCGATCACCGTGGCCAGGTTCACCGTCTGGCTGACCCCCTCGGGGACGCTGATCGGGATCGGGGTGACCGTGAGGGTCGCCAGCAAGGCCCGACCCTCCATCCGCTCCACGCCCGCCAGGAACCCAGGGCGCCGCCTCCTCGGCGTCCTCGCCGCGATCGGCTTGCGATTTTGAGTTCGGAACATGTCTGTTCTCCTGGATCGAACCATCCGGCCTGGGACCGCGACGGCCCTCGTGGCCACCTCGGCGAATCGTGTCGGACCCTCCGGGCGCGACCCTTGCGCCCGTCTCGTGTACCTAGTTTGAGTCTTTCACGGATGGACCGCAAGCCCCTACCTCGCCCGCGCGACAAAATCGCCTAATCTCCCCAGATTGACACTCCCACGGGGCAGACGAGGCCCGATTTGCGAAGAATCCGGGGGCTCAAGGGGACGATTCGGGAGGGGCGTCGGTCGCCCGGGGCACGATCAGCCGGGTCGGCCCGGCGGACCGGTAGCGGATGGCGGCCGGGGCCGTGATCCCTCCCGAGAGGATGATCTGGAGGGCTTCCTGGACGGTCCAGTCCACGTCGATGACCTCGGCCTCGGGCACGAACAGGGTGAACCCGGCCGGAGGCATCATCCCGGTCACGACCCACACGCAGAGGATCGCCCGGCCGGTGTCCGAATCGGTCAGGGACCGCGTCACCAGGGCCAGCGCCTTCGTGCCGGGATGGGGGAACTCGACCAGGACGACCCTCTTGAACGTGGGGCCGCCCCCGGGCCGGGCGAGCCCCTGGAACACGTTCCTCACGGCCTTGTAAATGATCGTGACGACCGGGAGCCGCAGCAGCACCCAGTCGAACGCCATCGAGAGCTTGGTCCTCACGAAGTAGCCGAGAAAATAGAGGAAGACCACGGCCAGGATGATCGCGAGGAGCGGCGAGGCATACGTGTTCCACCACGGCGGCAACGGCCCCTGGGTGTAATGCCCGGCCACCTTGCGGACCAGCTCGGCCGCCGGGTTCAGGAAGACGGACTGGAACGTGGAATAGATCCAGTAGATGATCCAGATCGTGATGACGATCGGCAGCATGAAGACCAGGCCGCCGATGATCCGGTCGCGGAAGGCGGCGAACGGGTCGGCGGGCTTGAGGGCGATCTCGGGGAGGCTGGGCGGCTTCGGCGGGGCCGGCGTTTCGAGCGGTTCCACGAGCGATCTCCAGCAGAGACGTGAGGGGGATCGACCAGACTAGCCTCGCCAACCGCGACCCACAACCGTTCGACTCGCCGCGCGCGCGGAATCCTCGCATCGGGGCGGCGTTCCCGATAGACTCGGGCCCTCCGATTCGCGACGATCCCGGCCGCCCCCCGACCCGAGAGAGCAGCGACGCCCATGAGGAGCCAGGCGAAGACGGCCGAGATCGGCGGAGTGACCCTCCACCTCGCCTCGCCCGACCCGACCGAGGAGGGTTGGATCGGCCAGGACGCGGTCCTCAAGCAGCTTTTGGCCTGCTGGATCGTGGTCGATCCGAGGGACCGGCCGCTCTCCCCGCGGTTGATCGGCCCTCCGGGGATCGGCAAGACCACCCTGGCCACCGCCGCCGCCAGGCTCCGCCGCCAGCCGCTCTACATCAACCAGTGCACGGCCGACACCCGGCCCGAAGACCTGCTCGTCACGCCCGTCCTGGCCGAGTCCGGCAAGATCGCCTATCACGCCTCGCCCCTGGTCTCCGCCATGATCGCCGGGGGCGTGTGCGTCCTCGACGAGGGGAACCGGATGAACGAGAAGTCGTGGGCGAGCCTGGCCCCCCTGCTCGACCATCGCCGCTATGTCGAGAGCGTGGTCGCCGGGATCAACGTCCCCGCCCATCCCCACTTCCGCTGCTGCGTGACGATGAATGAGGACGAATCGACGTATGAGGTGCCCGATTACATCCTGTCGAGGCTCCAGCCCACGCTGACCCTGGGCTTCCCCGACCGCGACGACGAGATGGCGATCCTGAAATATCACCTCCCGTTCGCCGAGGAAGACCTGCTGGCGCTCACGGTCGAGTTCCTCCAGCAGGCCCACGAATTGAAGCTCGACTTCTCGCCGAGGGACGGGATCAACCTGCTCCGGTTCGCCATCAAGAGGATGGCGCAGGACCCCGACCACCCGCTCGCCCGCGACGACGCCTGGCACGAGGCGCTGATGTGCGTCCTGGGGGACGACGCCGCCGACCTCGACGAGCTCGCCCGACGGAGGCGCCGCGCCCTGGGCGGCCAGCACTCGCCGATGGGCCTGGGCGACCTGTTCTTCGACCCCGGCGACCCCATGCACCCGGACGCCGACGAAACGGGCGATGAGGACGACGAGGACGAGGACAAGGACGAGGACGAGGACGAGGACGACGGGGACGAGGACACGGACTGACGCCGATGGCACGAGACCGCGAAAATCCGTCGGGGGCCGACGCCTTCCTCGCCATCGGGCCGAGGATTCGCGTCCTGCCGATCGTCCACGGCTCGGGCGATTTCGCGATCCTCGCCCGGGAGGAATTGCTCGCGCGCCCGTATGATTGCCTGGCCGTGCCGTTGCCGCCCTCGTTCCAGGAGGACGTGGAGGAGGCGATCGAGCGGCTCCCCGTGGTCTCGGCCGTCCTCCAGCCCGACGCCGACGGCGAATCCGACGGGTTCAGCTATGTTCCCATCGACCCGTGTCAGGGGGTGATCGCGGCGATCCGGACGGCGATCGGCGAACGCATCCCCCGGGCGTTCATCGACCTGGAAACGCCGCGATTCGAGGCCCGCCACGCCGTCTTCCCCGACCCGTACGCCCTGAAGAAGGCGCGGCCCGAGGTGTTCGCCGCCGCCGTCCTGCCCGCGATCCCCCCGCCCGACCCGGGCCAGCCGGCCGACCGCGTCGCGTGGATGGCCGCCAGGCTCCGCGACCTGGAAACGCGGCATCGCTCCGTCCTGTTCCTCTGCTCGCTCCTGGATTGGCCCTGGATCCGGGACGCCTACAACCGACGCGTCGAGGTCGAGGCGCCCGAGCCGTTCTTCGCGCCGTTGAAGACGTTCGACGTCGATCCGAGGACCCTCCTCTTCCTCCTGGGCGAGCTGCCGTTCCTCACCGGCCTCTATGAGCGAGGGCGCCGCGAGCTGACGCCCGACGAGAACCTGTCGGTGGACGGGGTGAAGGAGATGATCCTCGAGGCGAGGGAACGCCTGAAGGCCGAACATCCGAGGGTCGCGACGCGGTTGACCCCGCAACTGCTTTCCGTGTTCATTCGCTACGTGCGAAACCTGTCGTTGATGGAACGCAGGCTGACGCCCGACCTGTACTCCCTGGTCGTCGCGGCGAAGCAGACGGCCGGGGACGACTTCGCCCTGGCCGTCGCCGAGATCGCCCGGACGTATCCGCATCCCCCGAAGCCGAGGAGTCGTCGGCCCAGGATCCGGATGGGGACCGATCGGGCGGACGTCCCCGGGTTCGGCCCGTCGGCGATGGTCTGCCGGCTCCCGGGCCAGGCCCTCCACTGGAGGACCGTGGAACTCCGGCCCAAGCCGCCCGAGCCGGAGAAGAAGCGCTGGAGGCAGCGGTGGGACCCCTACGGGATGTGCTCCTGGCCGCCCGAAGACGACCGGATCGAGAGCTTCCAGAAGCACGTCCGCGACCAGGCCCAGGCCCTGATCGGCGCGGACCTCGCGCGCTCGGAGAAGTTCACGTCGAGCGTGATGGACGGCATCGACCTCCGCGAGACCCTGCGGAACTGGCACACCGGCGACCTGTACGTGAAGGTGATCCCGCCCGATCGCGGGTCGATCGAGGCGGTCGTCTTCCTGTTCGACTCGCCGGCCGACCCGGCGAAGTACGTGAACCGGGCGACCTGGTTCGCCGAGCACTCGGAGGAATCCACGCTCGCCTTCTTCGCCACCGACGGCTTCGCCGACATGGTCGGGCCCGGGATCGCTCGGGCCGAATACGGAGGCGCCTCGTTCCTGTTCCCTCCCCGGGCGATCCCCGACATCTGGTCCGACCCCTCGCTCGACTTCACCACGACCCTGGAGGAGCGGTTGATCGCCGGGGCGATGCTCCACAGCCGCGATCGTCACGTCGCGGTCGTCAGCGCGAGGCCCCCGCTGGCGTCGTGGCGGAGGATCGGCCGGAGGCTCGGGCGCAAGATCATCCACCTGCCCCTGAAGCGGTTCAGCGGCCAGTTGCTCGAACGATTGAGGACGTTTCACATCCTCAACGGCAAGCAGATCCGCTCCTATGCCGCCGACTACATCCGCGATGCGTGAAAAATCGACGAATCGAACATTCGGAGCCCGGAAATGATGCTCATTCCCGCCCTCGCGGCCGCCCTGGCGATCGCCGGCGAGGGGCCGACCGTGCTCTCCGCCCCGAAATTCGGGCTGAAGGTCGAGGTCCCTTCGGAATGGAAGGTCGTCTCGCGAGAGTCGGGGGACCGCGTGTTCGTGGCGACGATCTCGCAGGCCGATCCCGACCGCCCCGGAGTCGTCGCCTGCGAGATCGCCGTCGGGCCCGAGAACCTGGAGGAGTATCGGACCCGGATCGACGCCTCCGCGAAACGTCCCGGATCGCCAGGGACGCTCGTCCGCAACGAGGTCCTCAAGACGCCCGAGGGCGACCGATTGGAGACGCTCAAGGAGTTCCGCCCGTCGCCGGCTTCGCTCTGGAAGGAGCGGAGCGTGAGGACGATCAAGAATCGGCAACTGTACACGTTCATCCTGAACGCCGAGGCCGCCGCCTTCGAATCGGCCGCCCCGAAATTCGAGGCGATGATCGCGACGGCCGCGTTCTCGCCGCCGAACACGGGGGCGAAGCTCGCCGATCGCGCGTCGAATCGGTGGGTCCAGGAGGAATTCCGATTCGCCCTGGACCTCCCCGAAGGCTGGAGGCCGGTCCTGGCGCCCGACGAGGTGGCGTTGCTGTTCGCGAACGGGCCGCCCCAGGGGATCTGGTCGGACAACCTGCTCGTCCTGGCCAGGAAGAAGGCGGCGAGAGACCTGAACGCGATGGCCGAGGCGTTCCCGGACCTCCTCCGCCAGGCCGACCCCCAGTGCGAGGTCGTCGCCTGTCGGGTGGTCAAGGCCGGCGATCGCGACGCCCTGGAAACGATCGTCCGAACCAGGCGAGGGCCGTTTTCGATGACCATCCTGGAGCGCCGATTCTCGACGGATCGGTTCGACTACGAGGCCAAGTTCACGGTCGAAACCAAGCGGTTCGAGGCCCTCGCGCCCGCCCTCCGCAAGAGCCTGGACAGCTTCGCCGAGACACCCGGCGAGGTGGACGCGGGGCCGGGCAAGGCGGGGTGAGGGGACCTCTTGCGGAGGTTTCATCCTGGATGGCACGGGGGCCGTCCTCGGAATCCGTGCCACCACGAATGCTTCGAAAGTGCGCTGTCGGAAACCCCTTCGAAGCATCCATACGAGTAGGTCCGACTTCAGTCGGGCCTGCAAGATCCCTTGTTTCATAGGCCCGACTGAAGTCGGACCTACTCGTTTCCTCATTCTCCAAGGGGTTTTCTCCGGGGAACTTCAAAAGTATCTTCCACCGAGGCGGAAAACGGCCTGCCCGCGCCGGCTGGGGCGCTGCATGATCGGGCCACCTTGCTTAGAATGATCGGACGGAGACCGAAGCGACCGCAACGGGACGACGGAGCGTCATGATTCGATCCGATCCTCTCGGCCCGCTGTCCGGGGCCGTCCGAGCCTGGTTCGAGCGAGCGTTCCCCGGAGGCCCGACCCCGGCCCAGGAGGCGGCCTGGCCGGCGATCGCCGAGGGCGGCCATTCCCTGATCGTCTCGCCCACCGGCTCGGGCAAGACGCTCGCCGGCTTCCTCGCGATCGTCGATCGTCTCCATCGCGAGCACGCCGCGGGCTCGTTGAAACCGGGCATTCGTTGCGTCTATGTGTCGCCGCTCAGGAGCCTGGGATACGACGTCGAGACGAACCTTTCGGAGCCTCTCGAAGCGATCCGGGCCGACCTCGGCCTGCCGAGATCGCCGGTCTCGGTGGGCGTCCGCACCGGCGACACCTCGGCCCACTTCCGCCGGAAGATGCGGGCCGACCCGCCTCACCTGCTGATCACCACCCCGGAGAGCCTGGCTCTGATGCTCGCCCAATCGGCGTGGGGGGCGATGTGGAGCGGGGTCGAGCAAATCCTCGTGGACGAGATCCACGCGGTCGTGCCGACCAAGAGGGGGGCGGACCTCTCGGCGTCCCTGGAACGCCTGGCGAGCCGGGCGGCGAGCGACCCGGTCCGCGTCGGCCTCTCGGCGACGTGCCGGCCGGCCGAGGTCGCCGCGCGGTTCCTGGTCGGACCCGGTCGCGATTGCCGGATCATCGAGGCGGAGCCGCCCGTCGGTTCCGGCCCGCCGGCCATCGAGGTCGAATCGCTCCTGAGGCGCGACGAGGCGGCCCATCGCGGCCTGACCTATCGCCGACTGATCCGGCGAATCCGCGACCAGGTCGCGACCGATCGCACGACGGTGGTTTTCGCGAACACGCGAGCCCTCGCCGAGAAAATTACGCACGACCTGCGACGGACCGAGTCCTCCGTGGCGGCCCACCACTCCGCGCTCGACGCGACGAGGAGGCGGGAAGTCGAGGCCGGGCTGAAATCGGGCGATCTGCGAGCGGTCGTCACGAGCACGAGCCTGGAGCTGGGCGTGGACATCGGCTCGGCCGATTCGGCGGTGCTGGTCGGCCTGCCGGGGAGCGTCTCGCGATGCGTGCAGAGAGTCGGCCGGTCCGGGCATCGGCCGGGGTCTCGGACCCGAGGCGTGATCCTCGCCGCGACTCCGGCGGAGCTGGCCGGCGCGGTGGTCACGGCCGCGTCGTCGAGGGCGGGCCGGGTCGAGCCGCTGAGGCCGATCCGCAGCCCTCTGGATGTGCTCTGTCAGCAGTTGATCGGCATGAGTTGCTCGGAGGAATGGTCGGCCGACGAGGCCTTCGCCCTGCTCGGCCGGTCGGCCGCGTTCGCCGACCTGAGCCGCCCGGACTTCGACGATTGCCTCGCCTTCCTCGCCGGAGAACTCGCCTCGCCGGCCGGGGCGTTCGAGCCCGAGCCGGGGGCCGAGCCGAGGTGGACGGCGCCTCGGATCTGGAAGTTGAAGGGGCGATTCGGCGTGCGCAACCGGCGGGTGATCCGCTGGCTCCTCGGCAATGTCGGCACGATCACGACCGAGGAGACGGTGTTCGTGGTCCTCGACGGCCGGGAGATCGGCTCCCTCGAAGCCTCGTACGCGGAGCGTCTCCAGGTCGGCGATCGGTTCGTGCTCGACGGCCGGTCCCTGGAATTCCTCGGGCTCGACGGCCTCAAACTCAAGGCGAAGCCGGCCGCCGGCGAGCCCGAATTGCCGAGGTGGACGAGCGATCGGCAATCGCTCTCGGCCGAGCTGGCCCGAGACGTGGCCGCGTTTCGGGAGGAGGCGGGCCGGCTCCTGGTCGAATCGCCCTCGGCGCTGCGATCGTGGCTGGTGGAGGGGCAATCGCTCGACCTCGAGGCCGCGGGCGTGCTCGAAGACCTGCTCTCGGCCCAGGGTTCCCTGAGCGAGATCCCGCCTCCGGGCGGGCTGCTCGTCGAGGAATGGCCTCATGAACACGGGTTGGCGTATACCTTTCACGTCCCCCTCGCCCGGTCGGCGTGCGAGGCGATGGGACGGGCGGTCTCGGCGAGACTCGGGCGGCGGAGCGGTCGCGACCTGGCGTTGACCGTCGCCGATCTCGGTTTTTCGATCCGCTTGAGCGAGGGGCGCGGATCGGCGCGGACGAGCTTCCGGCGCTGCTCTCGCCCGATCGCTTCGCGGAGGACGTTTTGGAAGGTCTGGACCGCGGTGAGTTGCCGGCCCGGCGGTTCCGCCACGTGGCGAGCACGGCGATGATGGTCCTGAAGCGGCCCGAGGGCGGGCGGACGCGGGTCGGCGGGATGCTCTGGGTCAGTCGTCGCCTGTTCCCCCTGGTCAAGGCGGCGAGCCCGGATCATCCGCTGCTCCGGGAAACGTCTCGTGAGGTCCTGGAGGATCTCCTGGACGCCCCGGCGGCCCTGGAGTGGCTGAAGTCCTCGCCCGAAATCCGGTTCCGCTCGCTCGACGGCCCATCGCCGTTCACCACGGCGTGGATCGACGCCTCCGCCCCCGAACCGATGCGGTTCGAGCCGCCCGAAGAGGCGTTGCGCCGGCTCCATGCCCGATTAATCGGCGAGCCGGGAGGCATGCTCACGTCGTCGTGAGCACGCCTCCCGGGGATTCCTCGACGCGGTTGTCGAGGGCCTATTGACAGGTCATGCACGCCGGGACGGCGACGGGGACCATGGTGCAGCTCGTCACGGGAACCTGGCGGGCGACTTGCCGGGCCACGCACCGGGTGTAGGTCACCGGCACCCGCTCCGCCACGCAGACCGGGACCTGACGGACGGCCGTTTCGGCGACCATCGAGCAAGTCCGCACGGGGATATTCTCGACCTTCTCCTCGCGGACCATCGAGCAGGTGGTCACGGGCACGTTCTCGACCTTCTCCTCGCGGACCATCTGGCAGGTGCGGACCTCGTACGGCTGAATCCGCTCCTCCTGGACCATCGAGCAGGTCGTCACCGGGATCTGTTCAACCTTCTCCTCGCGGACGATCTGGCAGGTGCGGACCTCGTACGGCTGAATCCGCTCCTCCTGGACCATCGAGCAGGTGGTCACGGGGACTTGCTCGACCTTCTCCTCCCGGACCATGGAGCACGTCCTCACCTCGTAGGGCTGGATGCGCTCTTCCTGGACCATCTGGCAGGAGACGACCGGGATGTTTTCGACCCTCTCCTCCGAGGTGTAGGAGCAGGTCTGGACCGGGATCATCCGGGTGGCCGTCTCCGTCACGTAGCGGGTTTCGGCCACCTGGCGGGTGACGGTCCGGGGCACGTAGACCCGTTCGCAGACGGTCCTCGGCGCGCACTGGACCGTGACCGGGACGCAGCCCCCGCAAGAGTCCATGGCCATCCGGGTCACGGTCGGCCCGGGGACCTGAACGGCTCGGGTTTCGTAGTAGCCGCACTCCACCGCCTCTTCCCTCATCGTCGTGACCGGCCGGCAGACGGTGTACGGCTGGGCGACCATCGCGGTCTGGTAGACCGGTCGTCGAACCGTGTACCTCCTCTGGACGTTGCTGGTCTGGTAGACCGGCCTCATCACCGTGTACTTCCGTTCGAGCCGTTGCGTCTGGTACACCGGCTTGCAGACCGTGTACTTCCTCTCGACGTAGCTCGTCTGATACACCGGCCGGCAGACGGTGTATTTCCGCTCCAACCGCTGGGTCGAATAGACGGGCTTGCAGACCGTGTACTTCCGTTCGACGTAGCTCGTCTGGTAAACGGGCCGGCAAACGGTGTACTTGCGTTCGTACCTCTGCGTGGAATAGACCGGCTTGCAGACGGTGTACGTCCGCGGGATGTAGGCGGTCTGGTAGACGGGCCGGCAGACCGTGTACTTCCTCTCGACGTAGCTCGTCTGATAGACGGGCTTCATCACCTGATACGACTGAGGCTGAAGGACGGTCCTCATCCGGGTCTCGTAGGCGGTGAACGGCTGATTCTCGTACACCGTCTCGTACACCGTGCGCATCGTCGTGGTGTACTGGGGCTGGAGGGCCACCGTCGTACACTGGGTCGCGACCACGGGGGCCGGTCCGCATCGATACGACGCCCCCCCGCAGTACGAGGCGCCGGCCGTTGCCGAGAGCCCGAGGACCAGCACGGCCCCGGCGGCGAGCGTTCTGACGATCGAAACAGTCCTGAGCCTGAGCATCGCGTCGTCCCTCCTCGGCGGCTCGAACGTCCGTGATGCGTCCGCCCGGATGTCGATCTTCGCCGCCAAGGAGGAGGACACTTCGTCCCTGAATCGATCCCCCCGCCTCCCTGATCGTCCCAGATAACCCCGATCGTCGCTTCGATCGAATTCCCTGGACAATCAGGCGTGACGAGTCCAGTATAACATGGGCAATTTGCGAGGAACGGGAAATTGCAGATTTGCGCTCAACTTCCGCCCGGATCGGGCCGACGGGGCGCGGAAAACCAGATCAAGCAAAGCCCGGACCCCGACCGTCGAGGACGACCGGGCCGTCGTCTTTACCGATTGTGACGAAAGGGGATGCATCTTGCGGAATTGAGCCGGGAGGCGGTCGGCTTCGACCACCTGCTCAGCGGTTTTCTGGCATTTTTTTCAGGAGGCTGCGGGCCTCGACCTGGACGGCGCGCGGGCCGTCCTTCGCCAGGGCGACGATTTCGCCACGCGCCTTCTCGGCCAGGGCGGGTTTGGTGGGCGCGGAGACCTGCAAGGCCCAGAGCGTCTCCAGCTCGATGGCTTCGATGGCCGATTCGGTCTCCGACGGCGTGGGCCGCTGGATGACCTGCTTGAGATCCCTGGGGGAAAGCATCTCGCGGACGAACGGCGCCGCCTGGGGGTCTCCGCGACGGGCCAGGGCCACGGCGGCGTTGTACTTGACGGTGCGGTCCTCGTCCTCGTCGAGCCGTTTGCGAAGCGCCCTCACGCTCTCATCGCCCGAGAAGAAGCCGAGCGCAGTACGAGGCCCGGGCGCGGACCTCGGCATCCTCGGGTTCGGCGTTGGCCTCCGCCGCCTGGGCCAGGGCGCGGACGGCCCGCTCGTCGCCGAACGACCCCCCTTCCCTCTCGGCCTGGCGAGACAGGCTCAATGCGGCATAAATCCGAACCGCCGGGGGTTGCTCCGGCCCCAGGGCCCGGCATAGCGACGCGATCGGGTCGGGCGTCTCGCCTTCGACCGGCTTGGCCTTGAGCGTCTGGAACGAGCCGAGGGTCATCGCGAGGTACTGCGCCAGCTCGGGCTTTTCCTTCTTCGGGTGGTCGAGCTCGCGGTTCAGAAGGACGGTCAGCTCTCCGAGCAAGGCGCCGTCGCTGGCGAGCTTCGCGTCGTTGTGGATCAGGCTGGCGAGTTCATGGGCCGATCGCCACCGCCGGTTCTCGTTGTCCGACTTGATCGACCGGACGTAATCCATCACGTCCCGTCCGCCATTGGCCAGCCTCCCGAACGGAAGCTGCACCAACGCGACATACGCCACCACGAGGACCAGGACGATCGCGGCGGGGATCACGAACAACTGGACGATGAACCGGGCCGACGGCGGCTCGACGGGCGGCAGCTCGGTCGGCAGCTCGGAGTGGATCGAGCCGTTGGGTTTCGGGTCGGTCATGAAAGGGCCGGGTGGATCGGGGCGTGGGGAGAGATCGCGTCCGGTGTCAGTGTAGGAAAATCGGGGCCGCCCCGCCAAGGGTCAGGATCTCGCGGCCTTCGAAGCGAAGTAGGCCGGCACGCCCGCCGCCACGATCCCCAGGCCCGCCACGGACGCCCACCGTTGCCGGGAATCCGCGAGCGAGAAGCCCAGGGAGAGCGCCGTGAACACCACGAACACGGACGGGACGATCGGATACAACGGGACCCGGAACGGCCGGGGCAGTCCGGGGCGGGTCCGGCGGAGGACGAAGACCGCCGAGACCGTCATCAGGCTGCAAAGCCCCAGGGCGACCCCCGAGGCGAACACGATTTGCTCGAACGCGCCGGCCCAGAGGACCATCAGAGAACCGAGTGCCACGAAGGCCGTGGCGATCGCCGGAGATCGGCCTCGCGAGGTCTCCCGGGCGAGCCACGAAGGCAACCGACCGTCCCGGGCCATCGCCGAGGCGACCCTCGGGCCGGTCACGATCAGGGCGCTCAGCGACGCGAGCAGGACCAATCCGCAGCCCATCGTGACGATTCCGGCGGCCCTCGCCGGGAACAGCCGATCGGCCGCGATCTCGGCGATCTTCTCGACCGATTCCCGCCCCTCCGTCGCCGCGATCCGCCGGAGCTCGGCCATCGGCACGGCCAGGGCATATACCAGGTTCAAGCCGAGATAGAGCACCACGACGAGCCAGGTCCCCAGGCCGATCGCGCGGGGCAGACGTTTCTGGGGGTCTTCAATCTCCCCGGCCACATACGCCGCCGCATTCCATCCCGTATAGGAATAGGAAATGAACACAAGACTGACAAACAGCGACGAGGGCCTGGGGCGGCCGATCGGCCCCAGAGCCGGGCCGATCGCCGATGTCCGCGAGGCCGCCACGAGGCCCGCGATCACGAACGTGACCAGCATGGCGAGCGTCGAGACCGTGGCCACGCCCTGGACGGCGGCCGTCCTCGATCGGCCCGACGCATGAGCCATCGCCAGGAGGACGACCAGGCCCGAGGCGACCAGGCGGACGGTCCCGGTCCCGAACCGGGCCGGGCCGATGACCGACAGGAAGTAATCGGCCGACGCCCACGCCGTCGCCGCGATCGGCGCGACGAATCCCATGAGCAGCGAGACCCAGCCGCCGAGGAAGCCGATCAGGGGGCCGTAGGCTTCGCCGAGGATCACGAACTCGCCGCCGGAGCGCGGCAGCGAGGCGGAAAGCTCGGCCAGGGTGAACGCCCCGCACGCGGCGATCACCCCTCCGAGGACCCAGGCCAGCAACATCCACGAATGACTGCCCAGGTCCAGGGCGACGTATCCGGAGGTGGTCAACACTCCGCTGCCGACGGTGCTGGAGACGATCACGAACGTGGCCGTCCCCAGGGAAAAGCCGCGAGTCGCCGGAGGCTCGCCGCCCGGCCCGGTCAATCGCGAGGGGTGGTCGAGGGCAGGTCGGGCAACGGGTCCGGCATCGGCGGGGGCGGCGGAACGGCCTGCGAGGGGGGCGGGGTCGTCAGGTCGAGCGGGGGCTCGCCGCTCGGCAGGTTCATCGGCTCGGGATTCGCCGCCGGAGCGGGCTGCGCCGCCCGGGGCCGACCGAGCTTCTTGTAGGCCACCGTCGCCACGTCGCGAACTTCCTGCTTCCGGTCGTAGAGCTGCGCCTTTTCGAGCGCGAGCGCGGCCCCCGGGGCGCCGATCTCGCCCAGGGCCCAGGCCGAGGCCACCCTCACGTCCTTATCGAAGTCCTTTTCGAGCCGCTCGACCAGGGGGCGGACCGCGCGGGCGTCGCCGAGCCGACCCAGGGTCAGCGCGGCGTCCCTCCGGCTGTTGGCGTGATAGCTCTTGAGCCGCTCGGCTGCCTGGGCGACCGGATCGACCATCACGGTCTGGGGCGCCGAGGGTTCCGCGTACCGGACCGGAGGCTGATACACCACCTGGGGAGGAGGCTCGGCCACGACCACCGGCGGAGGAGGCGGCGGGGGCGAATTGAAGAAGAAGCTGAAGAACGGCAGACCGCCGCCAACCACCACCGGAGCAGGCGCCGGGACGAAGACCTCGGGCTGGACGAACACGTTCCGCTCGATGATCCGCGGACCCCCGCCGCCGCCGATGAACGGCCCGGGGCCCCCGCCGTAGATGGACCGGGGCCCTCGGATCACGGTGTCTCGCTCGAAGGTCTGATTGCCCCTCTGGATGCGGACGTCTCGCTCGACGTAACCCGGCCCTCGCTTCGATTCGATCTTACGCTCGATCGACCGACCGCGAGGCCCCGTGACCTTCGTATCGCGCTCGATGACCTGTCCGAGGACCGTCGAGCCGCTCAGGGCGAGGGTCGCGGCCACCAGCGCCGCCCCTCGATGCATGCCCGTCTTCATGAGGTGATTCTCCCGCGATCCGTCGCCGAGTCCCCGCGAAGGCCGGCCGACCTCGCGACGAGAGGGCGCCGACCGGCCCGGGATTGTCCGAATCCGAGCGGATTTGGGAAGGGCAATCGGGCCCGGCCCGCCGAGGGCCGCCGATCGCTCCATTTCTGAGTATCGGCCGGGTCGGACCGGTTTCTCCGGTGGATTTCCGGGAGATTTCGTGGTGAAATGCACTCCGAGACAATTGTCCGAGGCTCGGGGATACCGATCATGACGCCGGCCGTGGCGGGAAGGACGCTCCGAAATCGCCTGGCCGGAATGGGGCGCCGGCGGAAGCTCGTGGCGGCCATCCTCCTCGGTTTCCTGGCAGTGGGCGGCTGGAAGCTCTGGGATTGGTGGGCGTCATGGCCGGCTCGGCTCGTCATCCTCGACCCCTCCCAACCGCGTTGGGACGAGCCGGCGGACCGACGGACGTTCCCCGAGGATTCCTCGCCCGACGGCCGGACGCTCGTGGCCAGCGGGCCGAAGGGCCTGGTGTCTCTGGACACGCAATCGGGCCATCCGCGAGCGATCTGGCCCGTGACCCCGGGCCGCTGGGTCTTTCACGGCGAGTTCAGCCCCGACGGCCGGACCTTCCTGGCCTTGTGGATCCATCGGGGCTCGCCAACCGCCACCATCCAGGTGGATTTGATCGATACAAAGACAGGCCGCGGCCTCGCCTCCGTGCCGACGCCCTGGGGCGGTCATCTCGGCCTGGCGTTCCTGCCCGATGGCAAGACCGCTAGGGAGGCGACCACGGATGGGAAGGTGGTGGATCTCGTCGATTTCGACCTCGAGACGGGCCGGGTCCGCGCGGAACGGAGGTTGAGCACGTCCCTACCTCCGTCGCTGGGCTCGATGTCCCGGGACGGCCGGCTCGTGGCCTCGGTGGATGGTTTTCTGGGGCTTCGGACTCCCGGTCCCGGGCCGGAGGTCGTCCTTTGGGACGTGGAATCCGACCACGAGATCGCCCGGTTCGACCCCGGGCGTGCGGACGTCGCGATCACGGCCCTGAAGGTCTCTCCCGATGCGTCCCGATTGGCGATCGGCCGAGCCGACGCGTCCCTGGAGCTCTGGGACGTCGCTTCAAGAAGCCGGGTGTCCTTGATCCGAGGGCATTCGTCCGGATTCTCACCCATGAACCTCGGTTTTTCGCCCGATGGCACTCGCCTGGCCTCGATGGGGCGCTTCAACGGCCTGGCGATCTCGGGAGATCGGCTGAGGATGGAGATCGCTCGCTTCACCGGCGGATGGGGCTATCAGAACCCCGTCGAGCTGATCGTCGTGGACGTCCCGAGCGGGAAACGGGTCGGCAAGACCAGGGACGAGGGCCGACCGGTCTTCCTCCGAGACGGCCGCGGCCTCGCGACGATCGACCGGAGCGGCTCGATCCGAATCCGGGACCTGCCCGCCCCGCGATGATGCTCCGTGAGCCACGCGTGACCTACCGGCCCTTCTTCTTGCCTTTCCCTCGTTTCGGGACCGGCTTGGGCCGCTCTCGGAGGCGGTCGGCCGTTCGCTTCGGGGCGCGGCTGCGGGGCCGAGGGGCCGGCGGGGGGGCATCGGCGGGTCGGTCGAACGGGACGAGGTCGAGCTCCCGGCGGTCGATGTCCACCCTGGCCACCCGGACCTGGATCGGGTCGCCCAGGCGGTAGCGACGGCCGGAACGGCGGCCCACGAGCGTGTGGGTGCCCGATTCCAGGTAGTAGTAATCATCGTCGAGGCTGGTGATGTGCAACAGGCCCTCGATGGGAAACTCCACGAGCTGGGCGAAGAAGCCGAAGTCTTCGACGCCGATGATGATCGCGTGGAATGCCTCGCCGATCCGGCCTTCGAGGTGGGTCAGCAGCTTGATCTTGATCAGCTCGCGCTCGGCGGCCTCGGCGCGGCGCTCGGTCCGGTTGCAGTGCTCGGCCAGGGCGGCCAGCTCATCCAGGTCGGCCTTGGGGGGCTTGCCGCCGAGGATCGAGCCCAGTTGGCGATGGACCTGCAGATCGGGATAGCGGCGGATCGGCGACGTGAAGTGGCAATAATCGTCGCTGGCCAGGGCGTAATGCCCCTCGATCTCCGGCGTGTAATTCGCCTGCTTCAGGCTTCGCAACAGGCCGTAGTGGACGGCGTGCCGTTCGGGCAACTCGGCCGTCTCGTCCAGGAGCTTCTGGAGGTCGAACCGGCTCTGCGGGTTCTCGATCGTGAAGCCCAAACTCCGGGCGAAGTCGGCGAACTCGCGGAGCTTCCTCGGCTCGGGGTCGGCGTGGCCTCGTCGGAGGAAGTTCACGTGTCTTTCGGTCAGGAACGACGCCACGGCCTCGTTCGCCGCGAGCATGAATTCCTCGATCACCTGGTGGCTCTCGTCATTCACGGCGAGATGGGCGCCGGCGACCTCGCCCGCGTCGCCCAGGTCGATCTCCACCTCCGGCATCGTCAATTCCAGGGCGCCCCTCTTGAATCGCCTCTTGCGGAGGATTCGTGCGAGTTCGAGCATGCGATCGAGGATCGATCGGACCTCGGGCGAGACGCCTTCGACGGCCTCCTCGGGATGGGTCATGCAGTGAAAGGCCTGCTCATAGCTGAACCGCTTCGCCACCTTGATCGCCGACCGGGCGAACCGGCGATCGGTTCGGACGCCGTCGCGGTCGAACTCCATGAAGACGCTCATCGTGAAGCGGAGGTGCCCTTCCTGGAGGCTGGCCAGGCTGTTGGAGAGGACCTCGGGGAGCATGGGGATCACGCGATCGGGCAGGTAGACGCTGGTCCCTCGCTTGCGGGCGGTGCGGTCGAGGGCCGAGCCCGGCCGGACGAAGTGGCTGACGTCGGCGATATGGACGCCCAGGGTCCAGAAGCCGCGATCGTCGCGGTCCAGGGTGATGGCGTCGTCGAAGTCGCGGGCGGTGGCCGGGTCGATCGTCACCGTGAGGACGTCTCGGAGATCCTCGCGGCCCGAGAGGTCGTTTTCGTCGAACCTGCGGGCCTCGTCGCGGGCGTCCTGCAACGTCTCGTCGTCGAAGACGTCGGGGATGTTGAAGGCGCGGATCACGGTGATGGTGTCCACGCCGGGCTGGCCGCGTTCGCCGAGGATCTCGGTGATCACGCCTTCGCCCTCGGTCTCGGGCGAGGGGTAGCGGACCATCTCGAAGGCGACCTTATCGCCCGGCTTCGCCCCCTTGGCCCCGGGATCGCCCAGATAAATCGGGTGGTGGAACGTGGTGCCGTCCACCTTCACGTAGCCGGAGCCGAACTGCTCGAAATAGGTGCCGACGAACAGGCCCGAGGCCCGTTCGAGGACCCGGACGATCTTGCCCTCGTTGTTGAACCCGGGCGTGTGGGCCTTCTTCATGACCTTCACCGCGACGAGGTCGCCGGTGGAGGCATCGAGGCCGGCGTCGGGCGGGATGAAAAGGTCCTTGTCCTTACCCTGCGAGTCCTTCGGCCGGACGAACCCGAAACCCTTGGACGACCGGCGAAAGGTGCCGAGGACCAGCCCCTTGGCCGATTCGGTCGGCTTCGTCAGGGTCTTGTCCTTGGCGATCTCGAGCCGACCTTCGCGGACCATGCCTTTTACGACCGACCGGAATTCGGCGTAATCCTCGGCGTCGACCTGGAATCGGCGCGACATCGCCTTCAAGGTGAGCGGGCGATAGTCGGGCCGGGAGACGAGGCCGAGGACCTTGTCGTCATACTGGCTCATGGCGCGGCCCCGGAGGATTGAGGACGAGTTGAGGACGGGCCGCGCCCGACTCCCGAGGGAATTCTACCCCGCGGGCCCGCGGTCGGTCATTCCCTCCGCAACGGGCAGACCACGCATCGGAAACTCCCCCACATCCGCTTCACATTATCGAAGTAGAGCGGATGAGTCCTGTAACCCATCTCGCGGAGCTTGGCGTTGGTCCGTTTCATCCGGGCCCCGGTGACGACCGTCTTCGGGTCGAGCCAGAGCAGGTTCGCGGCGAGGTGGAGCGAGGCTTCGTCCCGGGAAAGCGGGATCAACTCCGAATAGAACTTGCGGAGGGCCTTGATCGAGCTCGGCGGCAAGGCCCGAGGTTGAAACAGGGCCCGGCCGTCGGGCAGAGGGGCCAGGGCGCAGTCGAGGTGGAGCGCCTTGTGGGGCACTCGATGGGCCTCGACTCCCTGGGTCTTCAGGAGGTCGGCCAGCGCGAGGAACCCCGCCTCGTTGGTCTTGGGGCCGATGCCGACCAGGACCGTCTTGCCCTGGTCCCGCACCATCACGTCACCGCCTTCGATCGTGGCGTCTTCGCCCTCGATCGAGGTCTCGTCCGAGACCCCGGCGAGCACCGGGTCGAGCCCGACCTTCTCCATCTTCCGGTGTGGATCGGAGAGGCGGCCGACGAACAGGGTCTTGCCGACGGCGAAACTCGGGTCGCGGGTGAACACCTGGCAGAACGCGTCCTCGATCGGCGCCGGCGGAAGGATCGTCACGCCGGACTTGACCAGCAGATCCCGGAAGGCCGCCATCTCGCGGACGACCCCCTCGGCCTCGACGGGCCCGGTCTCCGGGTGCTGGCGGAGCATATCCTCGGCGGCACATCCGAAGAGGTCCTCGAAGTCGATGTCGCGAGCGTTCGAGGCGTCGTGGACGATCGCGGCCTTGAGTGCCCCGAACTCGTCGCCGACGCGGATCGGCAGGAGCGGCCCGAGGAGGTTCGAGGCTCCGATGGCGACGTTGGAGGACCAGGCGGCAAGGCCGATCCCGGACGCGAGTCGAAGAAGCGCGGTTCTTCGGTGCATAGGCTCACCCTGGGGGAACGGGGGACCATGCACCCATTCTATCCGTCCGACGGCCCCGGGGAAGCCTCGTCGCCCTCAAGGCGGTCGTCCGAACCGATTATTCGAGGGTTTCGGCCGCGCTGTCGGCCGAGCGGCCCCCCTTGAACAGCTTGCGGCCGAGGTTCGGGTGGAACGGGGTCCAGCTCGTCTCGCGGCTCGGGTCGTCGCGGATCTCCCGGGTGACCAGGTGGATCTTGGCGTCGAGGTTGTCGATCAGGCTCAGCGCGACGGCCTCGGGCGTCATGGGCGGCTTGACGCTGCCGAACTCGGCCGTCCCGTGGTGGCTGACGATCATGTGCTCCAGACGGAGCCGGAGCTCGGTCGGGAACGGCTCGCCGGTCAGGTCCGTGGTCTTGTGGAGGTAGTCGCGCAGCATGGCCACGCCCATCACGAGATGGCCGACGAGCTGGCCCTCGTCGGTGTATCCGAAGGTGCGTTCATAGCTCAGCTCGTCGATCTTGCCGAGGTCGTGGAGGAAGATCCCGGAGATCAGCAGGTCGCGATCGACGTCGGGATAGAGGTCGGCGATCCTCGTCGCCACGTTCATCATGGTGACGACGTGTTCGAGGAGTCCGGCGGGATAGGCGTGATGATTCTTGATCCCGGCGGGCGCGGAGGTGAACTTGCGGACGAACTCGCCGTCGATCAGGAAGCATTCGGCCAGGGCGCGGAGGTGGGGATTGCCCTGACCGAGGAGGACCTCGCGGAGCCGGGCCAGGAGCTTGCCCGAGTCGCGAACGCTCTGGGGCAGGAACTCGTCGGGCTCGATGGATTCGGGGTCCACGACGTCGATCGAGGCGAGGATGACCTGCAAGGCGCCCTGGAAGACCTGCACCTTGCCGCGGGCGTGGAGGTAGTCTCCCGGCTCGAACCGGCGGGCGAGGCCTTCGCTGGCGTTCCACAGGCGGGCGCCGACGGCCCCGGTCTTGTCGCGGAGGTCCAGGTGGAGGTAGAGGTTGCCCTGGCGGTTGGCGCGGAGTTGCTTGTCGGCGACGAGGAAGACCTCATCGACCGAGTCGCCGTTGGCGAGCTGGTTGATGTAGAGGCGAGGCATGAGGGCGGCCTTCGGCCCGACCGAGGCGGCCGGGCCGGCGGGCCCAGCCGTCGTCCTTGCCCGGCCGACTCCGGTGGAGAGGGCCGATTGTAGGGACGCCCCGCCGGTCCGGTCAAGGACCGGCGGGGCGGCAGCCTCAGGAGTTCGGCTTCTTCGCACCTCGGAAGGCGACGTCGTTGCCGCCGGTCGTGTACAGCGTCTGGTTCAGGTCCGTCCCGCTCAGGTAGGTGTCGAGCGGGGCCAGGGGCGCGTAGGCCGGATACGGGAACACGTTGCCCGCCGGGGCCGGGTCGCTCAGGACTCCGGCCGAAGGCAAGCCCGGCACCGCCTGCACCGTCTGGACCAGCTTCAGGGCCGAGCTCGGGCCGGGGCCGATCTCGTGGATCTCGCGGATCGTGTTCAACGGGTCGACGATCACGCCGAGGTAATACGGGCCTCCGGCGGGGAGAGTGACCGTCGGCGAGCCGTCCACGGTCTCGGTCAGGGTGACGACGTTGGGCGGGTTGTCGAGGTTCACGTCGCCCAGGACGGTCCGCTTCGAGGGCGCCTCCGACAGCGGGGCGATGTTCGTGATCGAGTACTGGCCGACGATCGCGTCGGTCGGCCCGTAATTCTGGTCGGTCGAGGCGACGAGGAGGACGGTCACCGGCCCTTGGGGCGAGGTATCGACGGTCCCGTAATTGGCAATCTTGATGACCGGGGCGATCGAGTCGCCGGGCTGGATCGTCGGCGGCAGCGAGATGCTGATCGCGGCCAGGTCCGGCAGGGGCGCGTTAATCTGGACCGGGACGGACGTCGAGACGTTGTTGGTGCGGTCGAGGTCGCGAACCGTGTTCGTGTCGTCGGCTCGGAAGAAGACGTAGACCGTCCCGCCGTCGCCCGGGTACTTCCGGGGCGGAGTGCTCGGCAGGGTGACGGTCCCGCTGGCCTCCACGATGCTGTTCTGGGGGACGGCCGGCACCGAGATGTCGCCGAGCTTGACCACTCCCGGGCCCCCGATCTGGCCCCGGGGCTTTCTCGACATGTACACGCCGACCTGGGTCGGCCCGGCGTCGGCCGAGCTGGTGGAACCCGGGGCGAGGTTCAGGGGCTCGATGGTCGAGCTGGCGCCCAGGTTGCGGACGTCCAGGCTGACCGCGAGCGGTCCACCATAGGCGGCGATCGGGCCGGTCTCGCCGGTCACGGTCAGGTCCGGCAGCGAACCGAGCGGGGAATAGGCGAGCAATTGGCGGCCCTCGAGGGCCTCCAGCCCGGCCCCGCCGAGGGCCGACCGTCTGAGGGGGCGACGGATCTTCTTCGGCTGCACCTCACACCTCCCTGCGGCCGGGGTCCCCGACCTGAACTCCCGACTCTCGAAGCGGGCGCCCCTCGCATGGGGCCCCGACGCCTACGATTCTAGATTTCGTCCCGATCCGAACGGAAGGCACGGCCTTTTTCGAGGCGCGACGGCGATTTTGCGCCTTGGAGGACAACACGTTACGGACGATCCGGCCGGAACGGCGGTGGCGCGCCTGACGGTCCTCCCGAATCCGCCGGGGGAGCCTCTTCGGATCGCTCGCGCCGATCTGGTAGGATACGGGGCCTTGGTCCGCTCTCGATGAGATCGCAGAGGAGCCGCCCGTGCGCTGGTCGCAAGCCCTGATCCCCACCCAGAAAGAATCCCCGACCGACGCCGTGGCCCCCAGCCACGTCCTGCTGCTCCGAGCGGGGATGATCCGCCAGCTCGGCGCCGGGGCCTACACCTATTTGCCCCTCGGCTTGCGCGTCCTCCACAAGGCCACGCGGATCGTCCGCGAGGAGATGAACGCCGCCGGGGCCCAGGAGCTCCTCATGCCGGCGCTCCAGCCCGTGGAGATCTGGCAGGAGTCCGGCCGTCACGGCCACATGGGCGGCATCCTCATGGAGTTCGTGCTCTCGGGGGATCGCCACGTCGTCCTCGGGCCGACTCATGAGGAAGCCGTCACCGACATCGTCCGGGACGTGATCAAATCGTACCGGCAAATGCCGATCACGCTCTATCAAATCCAGACCAAGTTCCGAAACGAGCCCCGCCCCCGGTTCGGCATCCTGCGGACCCGCGAATTCCTGATGAAGGACGCCTATTCCTTCGGCGCCGACCTCGAACAGCTCAACGTCGCCTACGACGCCATGTACGAGGCGTATTGCCGGATCTTCGACCGCTGCGGCCTGCCGTATGTCGCCGTCGAGGCCGAGAGCGGGCCGATCGGCGGCGACAGCTCCCACGAGTTCATGGTCCCCTGCGCCACCGGCGAGGACGTGGTGGTCATCTGCCATTCCTGCGGCTACGCGGCGAACCGCGAGAAGGCCCAGGTGGGCAAGATCGACTGGCAGGGTCGCGAAACCCCGGCCGACGCCCCGCCCTATCAGAGCGTCTCCACCCCCGGTCGCAAGACGATCCAGGAGGTGTGCGACTTCCTGAAGCGGCCGGAGTCCGAGACCGCCAAATTGCTCGTCTTCCTCGCCGACGGCAAGCCCGTGGCGGTCCTCGTCCGAGGCGATCACGAAGCCAATGAAGGCAAGCTTCGGCGAGCGTTCAACGCCTCGACGGTCGAGCCGGCCGACGCGGCGATGATCGAGAAGGTCACGGGGGCGCCGATGGGCTTCCTGGGGCCGATCGGCCTGCAAATCCCCCTGTTGATCGATCAGGCCGTGGCCGCGATGCCGACGGTCGTCGTCGGCGGCAACACGGTGGACGTCCACCTCACGGGCGTGATCCCGGGTCGCGATTTCCCGCTGGCCGAAGACCACGTGGGCGACTTCCGCAACGCCGAGGCCGGCGACCCCTGCCCCAAGTGCGGGCAGACGATGAGCGTGGATCAGGGGATCGAGATCGGCCACGTCTTCAAGCTCGGGACCAAGTACTCCGCCGCGATGGGCGCGACGTTCCTCGACGACAAGGGCATGTCCCACCCGGTCATCATGGGCTGCTACGGGATCGGCGTGAACCGCATCCTCGCGGCGGCCGTCGAGGCCGGGCACGACGAGAACGGAATCCTCTGGCCGCTCACGCTCGCCCCGTTCGAGGTCATCGTCGTGCCCCTCCAGCCCCAGAACGACGCCGTGATGCAAGTGGCCGAGACGATTTCGGCGGGCCTCGAATCGGCCGGCGTGGAGGTCCTGATCGACGACCGGGACGGCCGGCCCGGCGTCAAGTTCAAGGACGCCGACCTGATCGGCATCCCCCTGCGAATCGTCGTCGGCGAGCGCGGCCTGAAGGAGGGGACGGTCGAGGTGAAGTGGCGAACCGACCCGGCGGCGCACAACATCTCGGCCGCGACGGCGATCGAGGCGATCCTCGCCGAGCTCGATTCGACCCGCAAGGCGCTCGATGCCAGGGCCAGCGACAGACGGACCGCCAGGGCCGTGGCCCGGGGCGCCGCCAAATGAGCGACAAACCGGCGATACCGAGGGGCCCGCTGGTCCTGCTCGGCCTGATGACCCTCGTCACGTTCCTCGGCCCTCTGGCGATCTGGTTGACGCTCCGGGGCGGTTCGCGAGCGGAATTCCCGCCCGATCGCCCCGTCGAGTGGGTGGTCCTGATCGGGACGGTGGGGGCCGCGGCCGTCTTGATGGTCGCCTGCCTCGCCGTGGGCCTGGCGAACCATCGGGCCTTCCTGCGAGGCTCGAAACGACCAGGCGGCGAGGACCGGCCCGTGATCGCCTCGGCGGCTGGCCTCTTCCTCCTCGCCTTCCTCCTGAGCGCGATCCTCTGCGCCGGGGTCCGCGCGATCGCGCCCCGGATCGGCCTGATCGACTCGCCCGGAGGTCGCAAGGCCCACAAGGCGCCCACTCCCCTGGGCGGAGGCGTGGCGATCTGGTCGACGATGGGCCTGGTCCTGGTCGCCGGGGCCCTCATGCTGAAATTCGGCCGCGGGATGATCCCCGCCGCACTGCGAATTCACGCCGACGGCGCCCTCCTGCGAGTCGGCGAACTCGGATGGATCTTCCTCCTCGCCACGGCCGTGATGGTCATGGGCCTGATCGACGACCGGATTCGCCTGGGCTGGAAGCCCCGGTTGCTCGTCCAGTTCGCCCTGGCGATCGCCTTCGTGGTCGTGGGCGATCGCGTGACCGTTTTCCAGCATAACCAATGGTTGATGGGGGCGGCCACGGTCGTCTGGATCGTCGGATTGACGAATGCGTTCAACTTCCTCGACAACATGGACGGCCTCGCGGCGAGCGTCGGCCTGATCGCGGCCCTGTTGTTCGCCGGCGCCCAGGCGGCGGTGGGAAGCCTGTTCGTCCCGGCGATTCTTGTGATCCTGGCCGGCTCGCTCGGCGGGTTCCTCGTCCATAATCGTCCCCCGGCGCGCCTGTTCATGGGAGACGCCGGCTCGAACTTCCTGGGCTTCCTCCTGGGTGTCTTGACCGTCGCCGGGACGTTCACCCGCCAGGGTTTCTCGCCGTTCGGCGTGATTGCCCCCCTGCTCGTGATGGCCGTCCCGCTGTACGATACCACGTCGGTGATCCTGATCCGCCTCCGCGAAGGCCGGAGCCCGTTTCAGGCCGACCGCCGCCACTTCTCGCATCGACTCGTCGACCGGGGCCTCTCCCCCTCGATGGCCGTGGCGACGATCGACCTGGTGACCCTCGCCGCGGGGCTCGGCGCGTTGCTCCTGAATCGTTTGACGACCCCTCTGGGCGCGAGCGTGATCCTGCTGCAGACGGCTTGCCTCGTCGGGTTGATCGCCGTCCTCGAATCCTCGGCGAAATGATCCCTCGGGCCGGAGACCGCCAATGCCCCGGCAACGACCGAGACCCGCCCCGTCGACCCAATCCAGGCCGGCCGAGCCCGAAGGGCTCCTCGGCGACGTGGCCCCGGCCGCCGCGTCGTTCGGCGAGACGGTCCGACGGCTCGCGCTCGGCCTCACCGCCGCCCTGATCGTGGCCAGGGCCTACTGGTACGGCGAGACCCGGACGGAGGAGGAGTCCGGCATCGGACTCGTCTGGGCGTTGCTCACGCTCGGGGCCGCCGTCCTGGCCGTCCTGGGAATGTGGCTCTCCGGCGGCCTGCGCTTCCGTCGGTCATGGGCCGATCTCGCCGCCCTCGTCCTGTTCGTCCTGATCGGCCTGAGCACCGGGGCGCCGATGACCGGCGGATCGCTATCAATCGCGGCTGGGAGCTCGTGGGCGTCGGGACCCTCTATGTCTTGCTTCGCAACGTGCCGAGGGACCGCCGCGAATCGTCGGCAATCGCCGGCGCGTTGATGTGTACGGCCGTGGCCCTCTCGGCCTATGCCGTGTATCAGTCGCAAGTCGAGATGCCGAGGCTGCGCGCGTACTATCAGGCGAATCGGAACGTCGCCCTCGCGCAGGCCGGGGTGGACGCCTCGGACGCCTCGTCCGTCGCGAGGTTCGAATCGCGATTGCTCGGCTCGATCGAGCCGACGGCCACGTTCGCGCTGGCAAATTCGCTGGCGGGGTTCCTCGTCGGCCCGGCCGTGGTGGGCCTCGCCCTTGGCTTCCGGGCATTCCGTAAATCCGAGGATGGAGCACCCCGCGACTCGTCCCGATCCTCGTGGCCCTCCCGTTCCTCGTGCTGATCCTCGCCGTGCTCTTGATGACCAAGAGCCGTAGCGCCTCGCTCGGATTGGTCGTCGCGATGGCGGTTTTCCTCGTCCGCGAGCGGGCATCTCGGCGGTTCATGCTCCGGGGCGGGGCGGTCCTGGTCCTGGGTTTGCTCGGGCTCGCGGGCGCGGCATTCCTGGCCCGTCAACTGGACTGGAAAGTAGTCAGCGAAGCGCCGAAATCGCTGACGTATCGGCTGGAATACTGGAGGGGGACGTGGGGCGTCCTGACCGAGAGCCCCCGGGCGTTCTGGAGGGGCCTGGGCCCCGGGAACTTCGCGGGGCCGTACCTGCGTCATAAGCTTCCTCAATCGAGCGAGGAGATCGCCGACCCCCACGACCTCGTCCTTGAAGTCTGGGCGATCGCGGGGCTCCCGGCCGCCGTGGCCCTGGTCGCCGCGCTTCTCTGGGGACTTCGGGAGACGCTCGGACGGCCGAAGCCGGTCCCGAATCAAGCCGGATATGAGGGCGATCCACCTCCACCTCGCTCGGGAACCTGGCTCGTCCTTGCCTCGGGCCTGGGCGGGTGGCTGGGCGTGGTCGTGCTCGGACGGCTCAATCCGTTCGATCAGGAAGGGATGGAACGCTGGCTCGTCCTCGGCGGGGCGTGGCTGATTTCGGCGTTTCTCGGACGGCTCGCCTGGCGGTCGCGACCCATCGGCGGAGACCTGTTCGGGCTGGGTGCCCTCGCGGTGGCCGTCAACCTGCTCGCCGCGGGCGGGATCGCCTTCGCTCCGGTCTCGGAGATGCTCTGGGCATTGCTGGCGATCGGGATGAACCTCCGCGAGGATCGGCCGTGCGGGAGCCTCCGCGAGATCGAGGGCCGCGCCATCGCGTTCGTCCCCTCGGCGGTCCTCGCGGCGATCCTCGGGACGTTCTTCGGGACGGTCAGCCCGTTCTGGGCGGCCGATGAGCCGATCGCCCGCGCCGAGGCCCTCGTCCGGTCTCGACCGAACCGGCTTGACGTGGCCGACGACCTGTACGCCAGGGCGAACGAGCTGGACGTCCTCGCCCGCCGGGGCTGGATCGGCCGGGCGAACCTCGAGCTGATGTCCTGGAGGAGCATGGGCCGGCCCCCCGAGCTGAGATCGTGGAGCCGGATTGATTCCGCCCTGGAGACCGCCGCGAAACGCCCGAGAGACCCCAATTCGCTGCTAGTTCAGAGGCTCCGGGCCCGGTTCGCGAAAGAATTCCTGGAGGCGAGCGAATTCCCGCCCCAGGTGAAGACGATCATCCGCAAGGATCGCCTCCAGGCCTGCGCCGGGCGGCCGCGCTCTATCCGACCGACGCCTTGCTCCGGGCCGACCTGGCCGAGGCGCTCGCCGATCTCGACTACCTCGACAGGGCCGTCGTCGAGGCGAAGGCGGCCCTGGACCTCGACCGACGGACCCCTCACGAGGACCGGAAACTCCCGGCCAGGGTCCGCGAGCGGCTGGATGCCGAGCTCGAAGACGTGGTCCTCCCGAAACCCTTCGCTCGGAGCGCCGAAGTCGTAAAGCGGACCCACCTCGACCGACGGTCAACGACCGATCGGCCCTCGGAGCTTCGCCACGAGCTCCGCGAGCGGCCCGAAATCCAGGATCGCCGCCCCGATCGCCGCGACGCATCGCAGGGGTTCCCGGCGGAAGGCCTCGGGCAGACTCGGCGAGGCCACGTCGAGGCCCGCGGCATTCGGGGAGAACGCGGGCAACGCGATCGTCGAGGGGCCGACGAGGAAGCATGGGGCGCTCAGCCCCTCGGCCTTCAACGAGGGATGATGATGCCCGAACACCACGCGGCCCCGGCCGATCGGGCGGTCTCCATGGCGGATCGACCAGCCGCCCAGGTCGTGCGACTCGGCGAGAGGGGGCCGCCTCGGCGGGTCATGGTTCCCCCGAAGCTCCACGAATTCGACGGCTCGATCCGCGAGCCAGCGACGGAGGGCCCGGGCGTCTCGCGACGTTCGGACGCACGGCGAGGCGGATTCGACGAGGTCTCCGGCGACGATCAATCGGCGCAGGGGCCGTCGAGAGATCAGCGATTCGAGCTTGGCCACGGTCTCGGCGAGGGAGTGGGCGGGGAGGCAGTCCCCGCCCGAGCCTCGCGACCATTCGTAGCCCAGATGGACGTCGGCGACGACCGCGGTGGCCTCGGCCTCGAAGATGGCCGCCCCTTCCGCAGCAAAGGACCAGCCTTCGAGGGTAGGGACGGTCAGGAGGCCGGGCATCGCGCGGGGACGTCTCCTTCGAGGGGCGTGGACCGGGTGACAAACCGAAGAAGACGCGAACAGATCGCCCAGACGGCCCTACCGCGCATGGAGCGGCCGGCGGCCGGGATTGTGCCCGGAGCCGTTCGCCGCGGGGTAGTCGGCGAGCACCTGCAACGCCCGCTTGGGATTATTCGTGTGGAAGATCCCCAGCGATTTCCCGGGCGCCGAGGCGCCGGAGGCGTATGCGTATTCGATGTTGATGTGCTCCTCGGCGAGCGTCTCCAGGACGCGAGTCAGGGCGCCAGGGCGGTTCTCCATTTCGACGGCGAGGACGTCCGTGGCGGTGAACTCGGTTCCGAGGGAAGTCAGCACTCGCTTGGTGGGCTCGACCTGATCGACGACCAGCCTCAGCACGCTCCTCTCGTCGGTGTCCATCACCGAGAGGGCGCGGATATTGATCTTCTCGTGGGCCAGGGCCGCACAGATCTTGGCGAGCCGTCCGGGCTTGTTCTCCAAACGAGCGGTGACCTCGTGGACGAACTCCATCACAGCGCCTCCCTTTCTGTCGTCGTTCGATCGACCGGCGAGGGCCCGGAGAGGTCGCCCTGGGCGCGACCTCCGAGGACCGTCCGATGCGGGCAGGGCGCCTGCCGGTGAGACGCCCCCAGGCGGGACGGTCCGGGCCTCGGGGGCTGTCGCCCAGTCGGGGCCCGGGTTGTGTCGGCCGATGGGGAAATCTCGGCTCGACGCGAAACTCGACGCGGAGGGACCGGCCGCGACGCGATCGGTCCCCCCCTGCGATTGTACGTCACCCCGGGGCTCGGTCAATCGATCCCTGAAACGCCGCCCCCACCCTCCTTGCCCTTTTTACCACCCGGGACGTTGCCCGGTGCGTTGACGGCGGGTCCGGCGGGGGGCGGATTCAGCCCCGGAATCCCGTTCTGCATGAGGGTCGGCAAGGACTTCGCCAGCGAGGCGCCCTTCACGCTCGCCACGAAATCCGGGAACGCCACCCGAGAGACCACGTGAAGCCCCTGGGCATCGGTCGAAACGGTCATCGCCGCGGGGAAGAGAAGCTTGCGGATTGCGTCTGGCGAGGGGATTTTCGACGGATCGATCTGAATCGGCGAGAGGGCGGCCCCGGTTGCCGAGGGAGCCGCACCGGGTGCGGCCGGCGGGTTCCCTTCGCCACCAGCGTTTCTCGGGCCCGCTCCCCCGACGGCCCCCACCGAGAATTTCGGACCGCCCTCGCCTCGACCGCGATCGCCTCGCGGAGGCGGGGCCTCGCCCGGCGGCGAGCCGGCCACGGGAGGCGGCTTCGGTGTCGACAGAAGGGCCTGGAGGTCGGCGGGGAGCTGCGCCAGGCCTTCCGGGAGAGAGTCTCGCGGGTCTTCGACGACGATCAGCCACGGACTCGATGGCATCGCGGCGACGACCTTCGCCAGATCGGCCCCGAGTGGCTTCGCTCCTTTCGACTCGACGGCCATCGCCTCCCTCGCGGCGTCGGGCTGGGTGCCGATCACGAGGTATTTCTTGCCGTAGGAGATCGTGAGCTTCAGGTTCGTGAGGGCCGACAGGTTCGGCGGGAGGTGCAACATCCAGGTCTTGGGGTTATTCACGGCGACCTTGAACTCGGGGGCCGCTCCCGACGAGGCCGCGGACTTCGCCTTGGACGACGACCGAGGCGCGGCGGCCTCGTCGTCGTCGGCCGGCGGCTTCGCGGCGGCCATTCTCGTCCTGAGCTCCTTGTTGGCGAACAGGAGGAGGTCATCCGCCATCCGTGTCGTCGCCTTCGGGTCTTTCATCTCGATCAGGAAGCCGCCGCGAGGGACCTGCCACCCGATCGCGCCGATCCCCGAG
The DNA here is from genome assembly GCA_963737655.1 of uncultured Planctomycetota bacterium. Classification (GTDB taxonomy): domain Bacteria; phylum Planctomycetota; class Planctomycetia; order Isosphaerales; family Isosphaeraceae; genus JAQGHR01. Next base: position 3,841,726 of record CAVTTN010000002.1, read on the forward strand.
AGCGGGCCCGCCTTGGCCGGCTTCGAGGGGGCCGTGAAGTAGATCATCCGAGGACCGATCCGCCCGAGGACGTCCTCCTTCAGCCGGAGCTTGGTCCGTGCCTTGACGGTCGCCTCCATTTTCGCGAACGAGGCGTCGGACTCGGGATTGATGGCGTGGGCCACGGCCAGGATTTGCCCGTAGAACTTCGCGGCATCGATCGAGACCGCCGAGAACTCCCGGACGCCCTCGGGCAGGGGCGGTAGCGCCTTGAGGTCCAGACCGGGGCCGTCGAGCAGAGCCAGGGCGCCGGTCCTCGGCGAAGGCGCCACGATGGTCCACTCGCTTCGCAACGCCTCGTCCTGGAGGCCCAATCCCAGCTCGATTCGCTGGACACCCTTGAGGTCCGCCTTTCCCAGCAAGGCGGAAGCCATGCCGGGGCCTCCCGGCAGGTTTTGCAGATCGACGAACGCCGCGCCCAGGGCCTCCACGCCCCCTTCGGCCTTCATCAGGGCCGCTCGCGTCGGGTGATCGACGGCGCTGGGGGATTTGCCATCGAGGACGGCGATGACGGAGTCGGGGTCGTTGGTGATGACGAGGTCTTCCTTCTTCTCGATCCACCAGGAGAGCGATTCGCCGGTCGGCTGATGGATCACGGCAACCCGGCGGTCTCCGGGCTTGGTGACGGCCTCGACCTTGGATTCGGGCTTGCGGAGGGCCGCCAGAATCCGGCCGAAGAGGAGCTTGGAATCCGCCTTCAAGGCGCCTCGAAAGACGAGGGTCACCGAGGGATTCGGGGCGCCCGGCTTGCTCACGAACGAGAGGACGAACCCGGAGCGGCCCATGTGTTTCAGGACGGCCGCCATCTCGGCACCGGTCGGCTTCGGCGACGGCGACGCGGCGATGGCTCGTTCGAAGAGCTGACCGGCGAGGTCTTCGAGCATGGCGCCGGTCGTGGTCTCGTTGAGGATCTGGCTCGCCGCGGTCTTCGACCAGGCGGCGGAGTGGGCCTCGACTCCGTCGAATTCGACGAGGCCGACCAGGCCGTCTTTCGGGACGTAGCCGGCCAGGGGGGTGGACCCGGCGAAGGCCGGGGCGACCGACAGGACGAGGGTGATCGCGAACGAGGTCGCGGAGAGGCGAGGCAGGCTTGGCACCGGAGAATCCTCGCGGGGTTCGGGGTGGAAGGATTCGAGACTCTCGATTCGACGAATCCTAAATCCGCCCAGGCCCCGCGCCAAGGAGGTGCCCGGCCCGGCCGCGATCGAGCGATCGAGGCCGGGCCGGTCTCTCGGGGATCAGAACGCGCCGGGCGCGATGATCTCCGAGCCGGCTTTCGTCAGGAGCGAGCGGAAGGTCATCGGGGCGATCGTCGTCTTGAAGAACCGGACCGAGCCATCCAGCATCATCACGTTGAATCCGCCGGGGTGATCGGACCCGCAGAGGCCCAGGGCCTCGGCGCCATCGGCCGGCAGGGCCAACCCTTCGGGCTTGGTCCACTCGACCGCTTCTTTCGCCTCGACCACGCCGATCGTGAACGAGAGTCCATCGAGGACCTGGGTGAACTTCGTCCCCTGGGGATCGTCGAAGGCCGCGCCCTTGCCGGTGAAGACGCGGTACGTCGTGGTCCCCGGGGTCGGGTTCTTCCGGCTCGGGCAGTTGTAAAGGGTGGGCATCAGGGCGATCAGCGCCTTGTTGTGGGGGCTGTCCCAGGCCTCGTCCAGGTGGAACTGATTGTAAAGCGCCTGCTGCTCCAGGAACGGCAAGATCGCGACTCGCCAGCTCAGGAGCGGCTTGCCGTCCTTGGACAGGATCGCCGGGGGCGGGAGCGGCCCATTCGTCGCGGCGTAGTTGTGCATCGCCAGGGCGATCTGCTTCTCGTTGTTCGTGCACTGGGCCCGACGGGCCGCCTCGCGGGCGGACTGCACCGCCGGGAGCAGGAGCGCGACCAGGACCCCACCGACGGCCGGCGAGCTCATGCTGGGGACCGGCTCGCGAGCGGTGAACGTCCAACCCGCCTTATCGACCGACAGGGCATAGGACGCCGGCCCGAGGTACTTCTTGACGTCGGCCGCCGAGGGGACCATCGCCGGGTCGATCGTCATCAGCCGGTTGGCGGCCGGAGGGAGGTCATTCGGGATGTTGGCCTTGAGCATGTCGAGCGTCTGGGGAAGCGATTCGATCGCCTGGGGAAGCGTGTCGCGAGGGTCGCTGACCAGCAAGGCGACCATGTCTTTGGGGGCGCGCTGCGCCAGGGCGGCGAAGTCCTTGGTGGGGGTCCACGCCTTCTTCGGGTCGGCCTCGAGCGCCAGGGCGGCCCGGGCGTCCTCGTTCGTGAAGCTCACCGCGACGTACTTCTTGCCGACGGCGATCGTCGGCTTGAGATCGCCGAAGGGACCGGCGTTGGGCGGCATGGTCATCGAGTAGGCCGTCCCGGGACCGGCGAGCTTCTCGATCTGAGGGGCGCGGTCCCCGGCGTTCGGGTTCGCGGCGAGCTGCTGGTTGACGATCGCGATAACCTTGTCGAGCGCCTTGCCGAACGCCGCCGGGTCGTCGGTCTGAATCATGAGATTCAGCTTGGGGATCGCCGCCGGGACGCCCGGCATGGCCGGGGCCGGGATCGGGATGCCGGGGCCGGGCGAGGCGAAGACCCCGATCTTCGGGCCGAGATGGGCCAGGACGTCTTCCTTCAGCCTCAAGCCCAGGGCCTGCTTGGAGACCGCCTCCATCTGGGCGAACTGGTCCGGCGCGTTCGGGTTCGCCTGCTTCGCCAGGGCCGCGAACTTCGTGAACAATCCCCTGGCGTCGATCGAAACGACCTCGAAGGCGTCCAGGCCGGCGGGGATCGGCGGCAGGTCCTTCATGGTGAACGTCGGGCCGTCGAGGATCGAGAGAACGCCCTGCCTCGGCGAGGGCGCCACGGCGCGGATCTGGGTGAGCAGGGCCTCATCCTGGAAGCTCCAGCTCGCCTCGATCCGCTTCAGGCCGTTGAGCCCCATCGCGATGGCCGGAGGAGGCAGGGGCGGGAGCTTGGCCATGTCGAGATAGGCCACGCCAAAGACCTCCGCGCCGGCCTCGCCCTTGCGGAGGGCCGTGCGGATCGGGTCGGCGGCGACGGACGGGGATTTGCCGTCGATCGTGGCGAGCGTCAGGTCGAGGCGGTCCGTCGCGGTGACGATCAGGTCCCCTTTTTCCTCCCACCACGAGGCACCCGGAGGTCCATCGCCGCCCGGGGGCCCGACGCTCTTGATCGTCCGGGCGCCGCGGGTCTCCGTCTTCGGCTGGGCCTGTTCGGCCAGGCTGAGGATCGGCTCGAATACCTTCCTGCCCTCGGGCGTGCCGAGGCCGCGGAGGACCAGAGTCGGCCGGATGGTCTTCGGGTCGGCCGCGTTGCCGCTGACCGACAGGGCGAAGCCGTTGGCCATCAGCCGCTTGCCCATCGCCAGGATCTGGTCGGGCGTCGGCTTCGGCCCGGGGGGGACATTCGCCAGGGCCTCCGTCAGTCCTCGTTTCGCGAAGTCTTCCAGGAGGGCGCCGAGCTTCGTCTGGGTCAGGATCTTGTACGAGCTGGACTTCTTCCAGGCCGCCGCATGGGCATCCAGGCCGTCGAACTCGACCAGAGCGATCAGGTCTTTCCCCGGCAGGAACCGGGCGAGGCCGCCGCCGGCCGCCTTGGGGACGGTGGCCTGCGCGGGCTTCGTCTTCGGGGCCTGCGCCGTCGCCGTCGAGGCCACGAGCAACGCGGTCCCCGCGGCCGAGGCGAGGGCCAGGCAGATCCGGGAGAGGGGAGAACGGCTCACGGGCGGTCCTTTCGCATAAGAAACATCTGATCCTGTCGAACCGGGACATCGTACTAATTCGGAGACGCACGGGCAACGATCCACTCACGACGCCCCTCGCGATTGACACCGCCTCCCGAACCTGCCTAGCCTGACGACGAGGCGAGAGGATCGAGGCGGAGGGCCGATCGTGGCGAAGAAGCGAAAAGTCCGCGTCGATTTCAAGAAAAACCGCCAGAAGCGGACTCGCGCCAACGACCTGACCCGGGGCTTCCTCCGCGACGCCGCCTCGGCCGATTCGACGGTCTCCGGCGAGCGCGTGCGCGCCAAGGGAGACCTGTCGCGAAAGCGAACGATCATCCAGGAAGACGCGGCCCCCGGCGATCCCGAGGAGGCCCCTCATCTCTCGGTCGACCTGAGCGAGTGCCTGTCCGGCCGGGTGGTGAAGGTCCACGGCCTGGAGACCGTGGTCGAGACCGACGACGGCCGGACGTTTCGTTGCGGGGTCCGCCGCATCCTCAAGACCCTCGCCATCGACGGCCGCAACGCCGTGGCCGTCGGCGACCGCGCCTGGTTCCGCCCCGGCGGCGATCATCAGGGGATGATCGAGACGATCGAGTCCCGAACCGGCGTGATCACCCGAGGATATCGCCGTCGGGAGCACGTGATCGCATCCAATATCGATCAAATTCTGATTGTTTCGGCGTTCGAGGCTCCCGGCCTGAAATTGCCCCTGATCGACCGATACCTGATCTCGGCCGAGTCCGGCGGGGTCCGGCCCGTGATCGTCCTGAACAAGGCGGACCTCGTCGATCTGACGGGCTATCAGTGGGTCGTGGGCCTCTACACGCAGCTTGGATATGAGGTGCTGTGCACGTCGGCCGCCGATGGTCGAGGCGTGCCGAGGCTCCGGCAGTTGGTCTCAAGAGGGATCACGGCGTTTTCGGGCCAGAGCGGCGTCGGCAAGAGCACGTTGTTGAACGCAATGCAGCCGGGGTTGAACCTGAGGGTCCGCGAGGTCTCCGACTGGACGAGCAAGGGGAAGCACACGACGACCCACGCCGAATTGATCCGTCTGGAGGCCGGCGGCTACGTCGTCGATACCCCGGGGCTCCGTCAATTCGAGCTCTGGGGCGTCGATCCGGCCGTGATCGAGGGGTATTTCGTCGAGTTCCGGCCGTTCGTGCCGAGATGCCGGTTCCCGGATTGTTCGCACACCCATGAATCCGAATGCGCGGTCAAGGAGGCCGTGCTCTGGGGACAGATCGACGAGGGGCGTTACGATAGCTATTGCAAGCTCTACGAGCGAAAACCGCTGGACGGGGATTAGCAGACGCCTTCGAGGGCCGCTCCGGCTCCAAACTTGCGGAGGGAGAAATCAGGCCCCGGGATCCGGGGCCAGGACCACGGCACCCATCCGGGAGAACGCCACCATGAACCGATCGGACATCCTGGACAGGAGGGCGCTGACGTTTCTCACCGCCTTGCTCGTCGCCGCGCCGGCCTTTGGCCAGGGGACCGTCGCACCGAACCGCGGCCAAAATGCCTCCGAACCCGCAGGCGACCGCGACGCCGGCGGCGACCGCCGCTTGACGGCCCTCGAACGGACGAATTTGAACCTGGCAGCCCACGGGGTCTCGATGGCGATCGAGGCCTACTCGCTCCGCAACGCCGCCCGAGAAGCCGGGACCGGCGACAAGGCGGACAGGACCAACGACAAGGGCCATCCCGACCGCTCCGCCGAGCTCCGTCAGCACGCCCGGAGGACCTTCGAGGCCAGTGACCGCCTCCTCGGCCAGGCCGCTCGGGGGATCGGCCGCGAGATGGCCGACCGCACCAACCTCAGCGACCGGGGGACCGACACCTTCGCCGCGAAGCAGGGCAACCGATTGACCGGCACCGCCCCGTCACGGTTCGTCACGGCCGCCGACGAGTACGCGAGCACCCTCCGCCGCCTGGCCCCCGAGGCCGACAAGGACAAGGACGCAAGGAAAGGCGATTCCCAGGCCGAAGAGGCGGCGGAAATCGTCATTTTGAACCACGCGGTCAAGGAGGTCATCGCCACGTTCCACGTCCGCCAGAATGCCAGCCTTCTGGCGCCGTCGGAGTCGTCTCGCCTGATGATCGAGCACTCGCTCCAGATGGAGGAAGACGCCCGAAACGTCATCCGCGAGATGACCGGCGAGGGTCACCCGGGCCCGAACCCCGCGGTCGAAAACCTCCCCGGCTCGGTCAAGACGCTCGCCCGCCAGGCCGCCGAGATCGCCCGAGCGGCCGGGGATTTCGGCATCCTGTTCGGCCAGGGCGGGCCCGAGGCCGCCTCCGAATCTCGTCAGAAGAACGGGCCAGGCAGCACGCCCCCTCCGGCGAACCGTCCGCCGCGCTGATTTCGAGGAGGGCCAACTCCCGCCGACGTCCGCCCGAGCTTGAGGTCGGCGGGAGGGCCTGTCGCTCCCCCCCTCGCTGTCCGAGGACTCGCGATGCCCGGCCCGTCCTTCTCGAACCCCCTCGACGTGAGCCTGGGGGACCCGTTCGTCTTGCGATGGGCCGGCAAATTCTATCTCTACGGGACCGGCGAAAGCCCCTCTCGGGACGACGTCCGCCAGATTCCCGCGTTCGTCTCCGACGATCTGGTTCATTGGACCGCCCTGGGCGGCTGCCTGATTTCGCCGGACCCCGGGGCCGAGGCCCGGAAGCCCGACCTGCTCGTCTGGGACGGCCGTTTCTTCCTGGTCGTGAGCCTCCGGGGCCACGATCGAGCCGGCACGTCCCTCTGGGTGGCGGAGTCGGACCGGCCCGAGGGCCCGTTCGAGCTTTCGACCGAAATCGGGCGGGAGGACGCCCTTTCCCTCGAAGGTTTCTGGATGGTCGGGCCCGACGGGTCGCTCGGCTTGGTCCAGCGGCGTTCGCGGGTAGACGGTCCACCGAGCGGGACCGAGATCTTCGTCCAGAAAATGATCGACCCGAGGACTCCGTCCCCGCTTGAGCCGATCCTGGCGGACTCCGCGCTCTGGCCTCGCTTCCAGGCCAACCGCCTCAGCGCCCCGCTACAGGTCGCGCCGCCCGGCCCGAACGACGTTCCCCGAGAGGGGACATTCGAAGATTCCTTTGTCGGCATTCCGGCCGGCCTGGTGGAAGGTCCTGGGCCCGTCTCGGGAGTCCTCCCCGACGGGCTCCATCCCTGGGTCCTCTTTGCGGGCCGACGCGCTAGCGACCCCGGCCGGCGGCTTTGGCTCTGTCCCGTCGATTGGGGCGACGAGGGTCTGCGGCTCCATCTGGGAACCGACGCCGAGCTGTCCGCGCCTCCTCTGTCCCTCGAATTCGAGCCGGATTCGCACTCGTTCGACGGCGACTCGCCGTGGAACGGCTCGCCCGGAACGTGGGTCCGCACAACCGGGGGATTTCGCCAGGCCGAGCCCGGCGCGCTCTCCTCGATCTGGACCGCCGGACCTTCTCATCCCTCCGACGATTGGGCCTTCGAGGCCACGATCAGCCTGCCCGGTCCCCGATCGGTCGAGGCGGGATTGCTGGTCGGAACCCGGTCCGGCGGAGGGCTCTCGGCGGTCTTCGTTCTGGGGCCCGTACCGTCGATTCGAATCGTCGACGCGAACGGCGAGGCGTTTTCGATGCCGCTGAGGTTGGGGGATCGGCCGATGGACCTCCGCCGGCCTCACGTCCTGGCGATCCGCGTCCGCAACGGTCGGGCGGAGGTTCGGGTCGATGGCCGCCTGATTTGGTCCGACGGAGTCCTGCCGAATCCTCCGCTACGGCTCGGCCTTCACGTCCTGGGAATCGCCGATTTCGACGCGCCCGGGATCGGGTCGGCCCCTCGGGTCAGGACCTCCCCAGAGTATCGTCGATGACTTGCTGAAGGCTCTCGCCAAGCCCCTTGGAGCGGATTCGATCGAGGTCGGCCCGGCAGGTGAAGAGGGCCTGGACGACCCTGGGGTCCCACTGGACGCCCAGCCCGACGCGGAAGTTCTCGTCGATCTTCATCGGCGAAAGCTTGCGTCGATACGGCCGGTCGCTCGACATGGCGTCGAACGCATCGGCCACGGCGAGGATTCGAGCCGGAAGGGGGATGGCATCGCCCCGGAGGCCCGACGGGTAGCCCGAGCCGTCGAGGCTCTCGTGGTGGTGGAGCACCCCGGGCAGGACGTGGTGGAGCTTCTTCAGGTCGGCGAGGATCAGGGCGCCGATCTTCACGTGAGCCTGGATCGTCTTTTGCTCTTCGGGAGTCAGGCGGTCGGGCTTCTTCAAGACGCCGTCCTCGATGCCGATCTTGCCGATATCGTGGAGCAGTCCCATCAGATACAAATCGCCTTGCTCGACCGGGCTCATCCCCATTTCCTGGCCGAGGCGGACCGCGATCCGCGCGACACGCTCGGAGTGGCCCGAGGTATAGGGGTCCTTGGCATCGATGGCGGCGGTCAGCGCACGGATCACGCCGAACAGCAGGTCCTTCAGGTCGGAATAGAGCCGGGCGTTGGCGCGTTGGGTGGCCACGAGCGAGGCGACGGTCCGCATCGCCTCGGCCTCGGCCATCCCGGGGATTCCCGGGGGCGGGTTGATCGCCAGGAGCCAGCCGCCCTGGGACTCCGAGGTCGCCGCCACCACGATCAGTCGGCGGAGCCAGGGGCGGGACGGGTCATTCACCGCGTCGCGGACCGAGATCGAGTCGCCCCCCGAGCCGGGCACGAGCTTGCGGACCATTTCCTGCTCGACGCCCGCGATCGTCCCGGCCGAGACCACCGGCTCGCGGGCCGAGCCCGGAACCCAGGCGACCATCTCGGCTCCGAGGGCATCCAGCACGGCCCAGGCCGTCCGTTTCTGGAACTTTTCGGGATTGTCCGAGACCCTCAGGCGACGAATCAGGCGATCGGCCAGGCCCGAGACGGGATCGACCGCTCGCACCTGGTGCTCGGAGTCCGACGGGCCGTCATCGGCTGTCCAGTTTTGACTTCTCAGCCCGATCCCCGCCATTGGCAACGCCTCGTCAGATGGTTCCGCCGTCGGAAGTCCCTCTCTGAGTGATCCTAGGACGCATTCGCCGCCTCGACTGGGCCGATCGGCGGCGGCTTCTCGACGGGGCGCGTTGGACAGACCCCGGGACGGAGCCTAGAGAAGACAGGGAGCTCCGACGCCGGTCCGTCGCGCCGGTCGGTCCGCGAGGAGGCGAACGCCGATGACCGAGGACCGACCTGGCCGATGGGACGAGAGCGATCGCCCCTTGATTGACGGGTGGGACCTCGCCGTCAGCGAGGCGCCGCGGGGAGAGAGCCTCAACGGTCCGGCGGACCGGGACCTTTCCTTCCGAATCGCCGAACCCGCCCCGCCCGATGCGCCGCCTGGGCCGGTCTTCCAATCTACCCGGACCCTCGTCCCGAGGCCCGATCCGGCCCGATCGGGCCTCGCCTTCCCGCGAGAAGGCCAGGTCCTCGGCGGTTTCCGGATCGTCGGGGAGCTTGGACGAGGTGCGTTCGCCAGGGTCTACCTGGCCGAGCAGGTCGAGCTCGGCGGCCGGAAAGTCGCGCTCAAAATCGCGGAGGCGCTGGGCGATGAGCCCCAGGCCCTGGCCCGGCTCCAGCATGCTCACATCGTCCCGATTCATTCGATCCACGACGATCCGGCGACCGGGTTCCGCCTGCTTTGCATGCCGTTCGTGGGCGGGGCGAACCTCGCTCAGATCCTCGCCGAGGCCGGGGCCCGCTCCCCGACTCTGGACCAGGGCCGAAGCCTGGTCGAGGCCCTCGACCTGCTCAACGCCGGTCCGGCGACGCGCAAGGGCGTGGAGTCGCCATCCTGCGTCGGCGACTCGACCACGAACCTGACGAAACCGGCCGACGGGCTGGCCCGGGAAGAGCGATCCCCGTCCCTGGTGCGATCCCTTCTGGGTCGATACTGGGTCCGGCTCCCCTGGGGTTCCCAGCTCGAACCCGCCGGTCCCGGTCAAGAGGCAGTCGAGGAGAGGAACCGGCCCGCCCGCCGCTATCTTCAGTCGCATTCCTACGTCCAGGCGGCCGCGTGGATCACCGCCCGGCTCGCTGAAGGACTCGAACATGCCCACGAGCGCGGCATCCTCCACCGAGACCTCAAGCCCTCCAACATCCTGATCGCCGCCGATGGCACGCCGATGCTCCTGGATTTCAACCTCGCCGCCGAGGCGGACGATCGGCAGGAGAGGGGCGACCGGGCCCGCCTCGGCGGCACCCTGCCTTACATGGCCCCCGAGCATCTCGACGCCTTCAACCCGATGGGGACGACCTCTCCCGAGGCCGTCGATCGACGATCCGATCTCTATTCTCTCGGCCTGATCCTCTGGGAAATCCTTGGAGGACACCACCCCTTCGACGATCCTCCGGTCGGCAACCGCCTGATCGAGGCCGTCACCTTCATGACCGCCGAAAGGCGCCGAGGGGCGCCGTCAGTCCGCGAGTCCAACCCGATGGTCCCTCCCAGCCTCGACGCGATCCTCGCCAAGAGCCTGGCCCCGGAACCGGCCCGCCGCTACTCCCGGGCTTCCGAATTCGCCGAGGACCTCAACCGGTTCCTGGACGACCTCCCCAACCGCTTCGCCCCCGAGCCCAGCCCCAAGGAGAGGCTGGCGAAATGGTGGAAGCGCCACCCTCAGTTTCGAGGGGCCGGGCCCGTGGCGGCCACGGCCGCGTTCCTTCTCCTGCTCGTCGGGATGGTCTCGATGGCCGTCTTTGAAGGGGCGCAAACCGTCAAGGCCCGCCTCGTCCGGGCCCACTTCCGCGACAATTTCGCCCGCTGTCAGCTCCTCCTGAACACGGCGAGCGGGCCATCGAGCCACCTCGGCCGGGGGCTGGAAGAGGCCGAGCGAGCTTTGGCACCATATCGCGTCCTGTCGGACTCCAAATGGAGCAGGGCAGCCATGGTCCGATTGCTCCCGGCCGAGGAACAAACCGCCCTCCGCGAGGAGGTCTCCGAGCTGCTTCTGCTGACGACCCGGGCCCGCGTGGCCTCGGCCCGATCTCGGTCGGAGCCCGTCCGCCGGAAGGCCCTGCTGGAGGCCGTGGCGCGACTCTCCCTGGCCGAACGGATCGACCCTCGCCCTTCGGCGGCCCTGTTCGAGGACCGGGCGCGTTATCTCGCCGCCCTGGGCGAGGCCCGCCAGGCTCGGGCCGATCGCGACCGAGCCTCGCAAATCCCCTTGACCTCGGCCCGAGATTATTACCTCGCCGGGATGGCCCACGCCGGTTCGGGGGCGATCGACCAGGCCGAGGCCGAGCTCTCTCGGGCCATCGCCATCGACCCCCAGCGGTTCTGGGCCTGGTTCGTCCTGGGAACCTGCCACTTCGACGCCGGCCGGTTCGAGGCCGCGGCGGGGGATTTTTCCGCCTGCACCCTGCTCGCACCGGATTTCGCCTGGCCCCATCTCAACCGAGGGCTGGCGCTGGCGTCGGCGGGCCATCTCGCCTCGGCGAGGGCCGAGTATGATCGGGCCCTGGCCCTGAGCCCGGACTTCGTGGAAGCCCTGGTGAACCGCGCGCTCGTCTGCCTCCAATCCGACGATCCCACGCAGGCCGAGGCCGACCTGCGGAGGGCCCAGCACCTCGGTCGCCGCGAGGCCCCTCTGCTCGCCGCTCGGGCCGAGGCCCTCTCTCGACTCGGTCGCCGCGACCAGGCCGAAGCCGAGTTCGCCGAGGCCCTCAAGATCCGGCCCGACGACCCGGCGATCCTCGTGGCCAGAGGCTTCTCCCGGCTGACCGTCGACCCGGCCGGCTCGGCCAGCGATTTTGGCCGGGTCCTGGATCGAAATCCCCGCCATGCCCGCGCCTCCCTCGGCATGGCTCGACTCCGAGCCCAGGATCGACCCGAGGCACTCCGCCTCGTGGATTCGGCCCTCGACGCCGATCCCACTCTCGGTGACGCCCGCCAGTTTCGCGCCCTTCTCCGGGCTCGTTCCGGCCTGCGCTCGGCGGTGGCCGATGTCGATCTCCTCGTCGCGACTCCTTCGCCTCATTCCTTTTACAACGCCTCGTGTGCCCTGGCCGTCCTCGCCGAGAAGACCGGCGATTCTTCCTATCTGGCCCGAGCCGTCGGGCTGCTTCGGAGGGCGATCGTCCTCGGCTTCCCCCGCGAGATCGCCTCGCGAGATCCCGACCTGCTCCCCCTCCGCAATCGCCCTGAGTTCCGGGCGATCGTCGGAGAGGGCGATTGAATCCACGGTCTCGCTCAGCTGTACTTTCCGGGTGAATGTATATCTCATGCGGCCAAGCTGAGCAGCCTTTCTGCCATGGCCTGGATTTCCGCCTCGGTCGCCCCCGGGCGTAGAGTCGCACGAATCTCCTCGCCCAGCAATTCACGACGCCACGCCCGCCGCTTGTCCGCGTGGCTCGGACGGCGCGGCGAGCTATCCCACGGCGAGCCCGAGCGGTCTACCAACTCCTCCTGCTTCCGGCCCCAGGCCCACGCCTCGGTCCGCGTGAACGTCCACAGGCAGACGTGGAACGCCCCGATGTTCGCCCAGATGAACCGCACCTGCTGTTGGCCCGCCCCGACGACCTGCTTGCACTCGCGAAAGGTGATCTCCAGGCTGAACCGGTCGGACACCATCCCCAGGATGTCGGCCACGCTCGCCTCGGTGTCGGAGCAGAAATAGGCCCGCCATCCGGTCGGCTCATCGACCAGCACCACTCGGATCGCGCCACCGGCCGGCCGCCAGGTCGCCAGGAACGTCTTGTACTTCTTGACCGCCTTCTGCCCGTAAAGGTCGAACGTGTCGGACGACCAGCCACGCCGCTGGCCGCCTCGCTTGGCCAGGTCGATCTTTTCCTCCCCGTAGGTCCGCGGCCGGCCCCGCTTCCCCGCCGGCCGTGGGCCGGGCAACGTCCGCAACGCCGCATCCTTTCTGAGTCGGCTGACGACCGTCATGCCCAGTGACATCGCCGGCTTGAGGAAGGCCGCCTTGGCATAGGCACCGTCGGCCACCACCCGGATCGGCAATCCCAGCAGCCCCAGCCAGGGCTTGGCCCACCGCAGCAGTTCGACGGCCGTTTCCAGCTTGGTGCGGAACGGCGGCCGATGCTTCGGGTCGATGCCCGGCAGGTCCTTCTTGCGGACGTAGAGCCGGGCCAGCAGCGGCAGGGCGACGACTCCCCACGACGGATGGGCCACGAGCAGGGCCAGGACGACGAAGACATGGCCGTAGACATAGGGCGAACCGGCAGGGCCGGGTGTCGGGTTGTGATGCACGCCGGCCCCCTGGACGTGCGGGCCATACCGCTTCGTCGGGGTGTCGTCCAGGGCGAGGGTTAGCCGCGTGGCCCCCTTGAGGAGCGGCCGGACCACCTCGGTCAGCAGTCGTCGGGCGATGCGATCGGCCCGCTTGCCGGCGGCCGCCACGGCGACGTAGCAGCGCTGATATTGACCGCCGAGCTTGGCCGCCCTGATCCAGGTGGTGACGGTGCGCCGGCCCCGGGCCAGGACGGCGCCGAGGAACAGCAGGGCGAGCCGGGGAGCGGAGCGACGGTCGAGGGCGACGGCGAGCCAGGAGAACCACTGGCACGGGGCGGGCGTGAGACGCGAGGATGTCATCGGGGGCCGGCTCCGCTCGGGGTGTCAGGCTGGTGTAGTAACCGCCATCGTCCCGCTCGGGCCGGCCCCCGTCTAATCGATTTGGACAGGCGGCTCCGCTCGTGTGTATCCAGGGAACGCTCCAACGAGACGACGGCCAGCCGCTGGGCACACCGACTTCGGTCCAGCAGTCACTTCGCGCCGTATTCCCTGATGTCGCGTTCGACTGGTCACCGTCCGGCCGGGAGAAGCTCGCGAGCCTTAACGCACGAGGGATCGCGCTGCCAGAGATGGTGAGTGGAGCCCTGGAGCAGCGACCCTCCTTCATGTGCGGCCACGTGGAATCCGAATCATACGAAGTCACCTTCAACCTCGGTACCGGCGGTCCTGTGGAGCGAGTCTGGGTTCAGGTCAACCGGGGCGTTGCCCAGGTCTCCCACTGCTGGGAGATACTCTGTCTGAGCACGGGCTGGGAACTGAGCCTCGAGAGCGGCTGATTCCAATCCTCGCGCGGCCTCGGACCCGACCGACGGTTCGGAAGCTATAAAATCCCGGAAAGTACAGGCTCAGAATCCGCCTTCGAAACACTCGCGGATCGTTGGCAGATACTTCTCGGGCGACGCCGTATTGACCAGGACCACGCGATCCCCGGGACGGATCAGGCCCCGATCGGCGATCTCGGGAAGGGCGGCGAGGGTCGCGGCACCCTCGGGCGACCAGGCGAACCGCCGAACCCGCCACTCCTCGGCGATCGTCCGGCGGATCTGGTCGTCCGAGACCCTCACCGCCGCCCCTCCGCTCTCGGCCATGATCCGCAAGACATGAGCATGCCCGACGTTTTTCGCCACGTTCAGGCCGGTGGCCAGGGTCCGGCCCGGCGGCTTCGGGGTGATGTCGCCTTCGCCGGCCTCGAAGGCCCGGACGATGGGATCGGTCGCAACCGACTGGACGCAGATCATCCTCGGTCGATCCGGACCGACCAGCCCCAGCGCTTCCAACTCATCGAACGCCTTGGCCATGCCGACCACGCCGGTGCCTCCGCCGGTGGGATAAACGATCACTTGGGGCAGGGACCAGGTCCGCGACGCCAACCGATCTCCCCGCGGCTCGGCCATCTCCAGCCCGAGTGTCTTCTTGCCCTCGGTCCGCCAGCCCGGCTCCTGGAACGTCGCGACGCTGAAGTATCCATTCGGAACATAATGCTCACGAACCCTTTGCGCACAATCGACGATCGTGCCGGGGACCAGCTCCAGGGTGATCCGATCGGGATGGAGCGCGGCCAGGGCCGCCACGCTCCCGAGGACCGGCAAGTCCGTCTCAGGCGACATCACCACGGCCGCCCGGATTCCGCCGGCCTCGGCGTATCGGGCCAGGGCGTCCCCGGCGTTGCCCTGGGTCGGCACCGCGAGCCGGTCCAGACCCAGCCACTTCGCCATGGAGACCGTCATCGCCATCCCGCGATCCTTGAACGAGAGCGTCGGGTTGGCTCCGAACCCGGGATGGTGCCGGCCTTCGTCCTTGACCCGCAAGTCGCACCCGAGCGACCGCCCGAGCGGGTGTTCGTACGCGATCTCGGGCGTGAACCCTTCCCCGAGGTCGACGATCGAGGTGCGATCGGCAGGGTCGGTGACGTCGAGTGGAAGGAGACCGCCAAATCGCCACAAGTCGTGACGTGATGGGTCCCAGAAGCCATCCGGGCCGCATGCGGACTTGAGCCGGTCCAGGTCCATCATGACCTGGACCGGCCTCCCGCAGCCGTCACAAAGGTTCATGATCCGATCAGCCGGATAGCATGCCCGGCAGGTCGCGCAGGCCAGGTGCGAGACAAATCTCATGGGGTCGAAACCGAGGGCCTCGGGACGGAATTGGACGCCATCCTACCAGGACGAGGGCCGGGCGGAGAAAAATCGCGAAGCTCGATGAATAGTCGGCCAGGTTCCGACGTTACACTATCGACAGTCGCCCGCCGCCGGCCTCCAACCTCCCGGGTCCTTCCCGATCGGCCGATCTGGCGGGACGATCCCGACCTGAAACGCTCTTCTTCGTTCGTTTCCGATTCAGAAAGGTGGTTCGCCATGCGTTCCATGCTTCGGTCCCTGACGACGGCCGCCGTTTTTGGCGGCCTGCTGTTCGCCGGGTTCAGCCCGCTGCGAGCCGCCGATCCGCCCAAGACCAAGGGCAAGACGAAGGTTGCGGCGACGGCCGCCCCGGCCTCGGAAGAGAACATCGAGAACATCAGCCTGCTCGACGGCCTGCGCTCGGGCGACCTCGCGGTCGAAGCCGAGGGCCGGGGTGATGGGCGGATGAACGTCACGATCACGAACAATACGGGCAAGAAGCTGCGGGTGGTCCTGCCCCCCGGCCTCGTCGCGGGCGGAGCCTCAGGCCAGTTCGGCGGCGGCGGCTTCGGCGGCGGCGGCATGGGCGGTGGCATGGGCGGCATGGGTGGCGGCATGGGTGGGATGGGCGGCGGTATGGGTGGCATGGGTGGTGGCATGGGCGGCATGGGCGGCGGCATGGGTGGTATGGGCGGCGGCATGGGCGGTGGTATGGGCGGCGGCATGGGCGGCGGCATGGGCGGCGGCATGGGCGGCGGCGGGATGGGCGGCGGTGTGATGCCCGCCTCGATGGGCATGATGATGCTCGGCCGGCTGATCATGCAGCTTGTCGGCGACAAGGATAGCTGGGATCAGCGGTCCCTGATGATGGGGATGATGGGCGGCATGGGCGGTGGCATGGGCGGCATGGGCGGCGGCATGGGCGGTATGGGCGGCGGCATGGGCGGCGGGATGATGGGCGGCATGGGCGGCGGTATGCGATCGGTTCCGCCGACCGGCATCCTTCATGCGACCCTCCAGCCCGGCCAGACCCGTGAGCTGCCCACCACCCTGGTGAGCCTGATGCCCCCGACGGATGACCTCAAGGTCTCCCTTCCCGGCAAGGGCGAGCGTCTCCAGCTCGGCGAGGCCTCGGATATCCTGGAAGACAGCCCGCTCGTCCAGTCGGCCCTCCGCCGGCTGGCGTCCGAGAAGGCCCCGGCCTCGGTGGCCCAGCTCGTCCTCTGGAACCTCCGCGCCGGTCTCGACTGGGCGACGATCGCCAAGGTGGCCCGCCCCTGGGCGAACGCCAACGAGGTCGCCCTGGCCCGCCACTTCGTCAAGACGCTGACGGCCCTCAACGGCGACCTGCCGAAGACCGATTCGGGCGTCGTCTACTTCGACGTCTCGGCCCAGGACGGCGGCCATGAGGGCCTGGTCGAGGAGCTTCGCGGCCTCCTGAAGAACCAGGCGGTCCTCGGCCTGGCGATCGAGATGGGCATCCCGAGCCGTCCCGAGGGTCCGGCCCTGGCTTGCCGGGTCCGCCTGGTTGGCACCGGAGCGGCGACCGAGGCGGTCGTCCAGGTCCAGACGACCGACGCGACCGGCCGGGAGTGGGCGTCGGCCGGCAAGTTCTCGCTCCCCCTGTCCCGCGATGATAAGGGCACGATCGCCGCGGCCAAGCTGATGGACTCCGTGGCCGAGGGCACCCTGGGCCGGCTCGTCTCGGTCAAGCTCATCAAGGAGAAGGGCCGCGACAGGAAGGGCAACGAGATCTTCCGCATCCGCATCGAGAACGCCAGCCCCCTGATCCTCAACGGGATCTCGCTGGCCGGCACCCCGGTCAAGGCCGCCGAGGACCAGCCCTCGACCCTCTCCGGGATCAGCCTGCCCCCCCGCAAGAACCTGACCGTCCCGGCGACCGCTCAGATGGTCGATCGCCTGGGCCTCCGCGACGGCATCCGCGTCCTGGCCGCGGACCTCAGCGGTC
Organism: uncultured Planctomycetota bacterium; assembly: GCA_963737655.1. Lineage (GTDB taxonomy): Bacteria > Planctomycetota > Planctomycetia > Isosphaerales > Isosphaeraceae > JAQGHR01. The sequence goes on from CAVTTN010000002.1 coordinate 3,858,831, forward strand.
TTTGATCCCGGCCGATCCTTCGGGATCGATCCACGAGCAACCTTCGGCCGGGGGCGAGGAGTGATCCTCGCCCCCGGCCTTTTCCTTGCGCGACCCGAACGCCTCAGCCTCCGAGTTGACGGATCGCCTCGAAGAGCCCGACCGCCACGGCATTGGCGAGGTTCAGGCTCCGGGCCTCGGGTCGAATCGGGATTCTCACGGCAAGATCGTCGGCATCCTCGATCCAGGGCTCGGGCAGGCCGCGGCTCTCCGGGCCGAAGACCAGGCCGTCCCCGGGCCGGAACTCGGCCGAGGAGTAGACGCGAGCCGCCTTGGTCGTGAACAGCCAGAGGCGATCGGGGCCGTCCGGTCCCGCGACCTCCTCCAGGCCATCGACGACCTTCAGGTCGAGGTCATTCCAGTAATCGAGCCCGGCTCTCTTGATCTGGCGATCGTCCAGGTGGAAGCCGAGGGGCCGGATTAGCCACAACCGGGCCCCCACCGCCACGCAGGTCCTCCCGATCGCACCGACGTTCGCCGCGATCTCGGGTTGGACCAGGACGACGTGGAGCATGGCGAGTCCCGAACGGCCGGCCGGCTCGAACCGTCTCCGGCTCAGGGGGACGGCAGGTTGTGCAGGGTATTGCCCAGGACTTCGCCCAGGGCCGACCGGGCATCGTCGTAGAGCTTCCGTTCCTGAGCCGGGTCGCGATCCTTCGTGGCAGCGAGGTGGTACGCCTCGTAGGCGGACATCCCGCGGGGAGGCAGTCGTGTCTTGCCGGTCGCCCGGCTCTCCCAGACCGAGGAACCGTCCCTGGTCAGGACGACGTGGACGGCCAGGGCGACGGTCCTCAGCGGGGACTGGAAGAAGCGGCCATCATACTTCTCCGAGGCATGGAGCGTCAGGTGGTAGGGGGCCGCCTCGTCCCACACGGCCGCGAACGCCGATTTCTCCGGACGAGGGAGGAAGCCGCGTCGGTGGAGCGCATCGGTCAGTCGGGGAGCGACCGTGGCGGTGAGCGCCTTCCGCGAGGCCTGCCCGTCCAGGAATTCGCCCTGGATCGGATCCACGACGAGGCCAGACCGGGCGACGAGCCGGACGACCAGGGCGCGGGCCTCGGCCCGGATCGGCTCGCGACGCGCCGACGTCAGTTCGTCGGCCGCCAGGACGGCCGATTCACACAGAGCCAGGACGGCGTCGGGCTTCTCGCCGGCGAGCAAGGCGTCGGCCGCCTTGAGGTTGGCGACCGCCTCTTTCTCGGCCGACACCGCGAAGGCCGCATCAACGGGCCCGCGGAGCTCGTCCAGGGCGGGGTTGGTGCGGACGCGGTCCCGAAGCTCCCGCAGAGCGGCGGCCGTCTCGCCGGTTCGATCGGCCTCCAGCAGGGCGAGCGTCTCGGACGCCTCCCGGAGGGCCAGTCGGTCCCTTCTCTGAAGCAGCTCCGGAGACGGCCGCTCGCCCGATGTGCGAGAGAGCCGGATCGCGTCCTGAACCTTCGCCAGGGCCTCGTCCAGATGGCCCGATTTCTCGGACTCCTCCGACGCCTCGACCGTCTCCCGGATGATCCTCTCCCGGAAGGACCGCTCGCGGCCCTCCCAGATCCGAAAGGAACCGAAGAGGGCGAGGACCCCGGCCAGCATCAGCAGGACATACCAGGCCCAGACCGGTTTCCGCCGCTTCCGTCGCTGGAGTCCGACGGCCCGGGGGAGGAACGGAACCTCGACGAACGTTCCGCACTCGCCGCAACGCACCTGACGGCCCGGCGAGAGGCCCCGGGGCGAGACCTCCGACCCGCAGACCGGGCACGCGAAGGCCCCGACCATCCCGATTGCCTCCCCGGGCGGAAGCTCGGCCCCGGTCCATCCCGGTGCGCAGCATCTCCGCGGCGTCCTCTTTCCATAGGACGCACAACTCGGCGATTTGTTCAATCCCTTGGCAAATTCAGGGCGCACTCACCGGGAATTCACGCTTCGGCCGTACACTGGTTGATGAGCCAGGTATCGACATCGGCGAGCATCGGGGCCGAGAGCCGGTGGGCGCACGGATAGGTCTGAAACGCCACCTTCAGCCCCCCGGCGCGGAGGACTGCGACCTGCCGGCGGGCCGTTTCGATCGGGGCTCGGGCATTCCACTCGCCGTGGACGACCAGGATCTTCACGTCCCGGCAGCTCTTGAGCCGAGCCAGAGGGCGAAATCGGCTGGGGAGCCAGCCGTTGATGGCGACGACTCCGGCGAACCGCTCGGGATAGGTCAGGCCGAGCCAGTAGGCCACCGCCGCCCCCTCCCCCGAGCCGACGAGAAAGATCCGTTCGGAATGGACGTGAAGCGCCTTGCGAGTCCGCCGGATCGCCCGGAAAATCCCTTCCTCCACCAGATCGATCGGGTCGAGAGGGCCTTCGGGCCATAGCGTCCGACTGACGACCTGGCTATCCGACGGTGAAGGCGGCGCCGGCTTCCGCCGGTCGGGGCGGACGAACGGCCCTCCCCAGGAAAAACCCTCGGCGGGGATGCGTCGGCCGACGGGTTCGGGCGCTCTCAGCCCCAGGCCGACATAATTGCGCCAGCTCATGGCCGGCATCGACCGGAGCATCTGATGCTCGTCGCCGCCTCGGCCATGGAGCATGACGAGCAAGGGATACGCGTAATTCGGCTCGTACCGCTGAGGGATGAACTGGGCCTCGGTCAGCACGCTCACGTCGACCGGCGCGTCGAACGGAGGAGAAATCCGTCGGTCGCCGTCCATCGCGGGTGCTCCTCAGGAGAGAGTGAGGGTCGGAAAATCGGCCGCCCAACCGGGTCACATGTTGCGTCGTAGGCAGGTCGAGCGGGGCTGCCAAAGCATAGCCACGAAATCCCCGGGCTTCAACAAATTGCCCAGTTCCCGGACGGATTTTCTCAAGTTCTCCGAGCGGTCGTCCGAAAGGTGGGTAATTTGACGTTAAAGGCCCGGGTTGTAGGGGCTTAGAGACGGCAACCTGCAGGCCGTCAGGCTTCGAGAGCGCCCCCATCCGGGAGGTGTCCGGGCATGGGTAGGTCTGGGCCTCCCGGGGCCCGCTCAGAAGGCGGCCCCGGGTCGGGAGAGTGGCTGGCCGATCCTCTCAGGCCTTCTTGGGGACGGCCTTCGCCGGATGGAAGATCTTCAGGGCGGTCTTGGGCTTCGGCCTGGCCTGGAGGATCGCCGCCCTCTTGGCCGCCGCAGCCTGAGCCGCAGCCTGGGCCTTGGCCCTCGCCGCAGCAACCTTCTCCTTGGCGGTCGCCTTCATCGGAGGGGCCGGCGAGCTCGCGGCCTTGGCCGCCGAGGCTGCTCCTCCGCCGGTCGTGGTCTTCGTGGTGGCCGCCGAGGTCGTCGAGGTCGTCGTGGTCGTGGAGGCCGCCGGAGTCGTCGCGCTCACCGCCGCGGAACCCGTCCCGACGGCCGTGGTTGCCGTGGTGGAGGTCGTCGTGAGCGTCTCGGGCGTTCCGTCGGCCGCCGTCGTGGCCTCGGTGCTCGTGGTGGAACCGGTCACGGTGCTCGACGAGGCCGAACTTGAGGCAGTCGTCGCCACGGCCGAGGAGCCGTCGGCCGAGATCACCCGGAGGGCGATCGGCGCCCCGGCCAGGCGATTGTTGGTCGGGTTCGAGTCGTCGATCGTATGATCCGGATCGACCACGGCGACGATCCGGGCCGTGCTGGAATTCGGGTCGAACCCATCCGGCAAACGGTACGGGAGCTTCACCGTCGCGACGACGTTCTGTGAGTACCCCGGAGCCAGACCCGAGGGAACCTGGACGTCGCCGAGGACCAGCTCGGGGGCCGACGGATCATCGTTATCTTCGTACAGGAAACGGACCTTGAACGCGCCGGCCTGACCCGCTCCGGCGTTCTCGACCGTGGCGGAGACCGGGAACGTGCTGCCTCGATACAGGGCCGGCGAAGGTTCCTGGACCGAATCGACCCGGAGGTCGGCCGGCGAGGCCTGGGGCGTCGCCGGGGCGGTGGCTGGCGCCGAAATGGTCAAGGTCGTCGCGTCCTGGCCGAGGGTCGGGTTCGGCGCGGTCACCACGGGGTTGGCCACGGCCCCGGCATCCTGGATCATCGTGACGGTGTAGCTGGTCGAACCGGCCAGTGCGGCCGGCGCGTAGATCGGCAAGGTGATCGTCTGCGAGGCCGTCACGGTCTGCTGGGCCCCGACGGCCGGGATGGCCACCTGGCCGATCTCGTAGTCGTAGTTGCCGCCAGGCGACTGTCCCGAGGGCGTCAGGACGATCCGGGCGTTCGTCGGCGGGGCTGAACCTTGCGAGAGGTTCGTCACGGACGCCGAGACCGTCAGCGAATCGCCCCACGAGACGCTCGAAGGCGAGACGGAAAGGCCGGAGCCCACGAGGTTGGGCGGGACATTGGGCGTGATCGTGACGACCGAGTCGAGCATCGGCGCCTGGGGATCGACCGTGGCCGCCGAGGCTGGCGTCCCCGACGCCGGGGCGAGAACCGCCGTCAGGAAGAATGACGGCGACGAGCCCACCGAGGCCATCGGCGAAGGCGGAAGCTGGAGCGTCTGATTGAACGAAACGTTCGAGCCGGGAGTGACCCCGACGGCAATCGGGATCGTCCCGACGAGCACGGCATCGTTACTCGGCGCGGCCGTGGAAGATGCAAAAATGTCCACTTCGGCGGGGGCGTCGGAGGTCGCGGTCCCGGAATTCGTCACGGAGCCGCTCGCGCTGAACGAATCGCCCCAATCGAGGTTGTGATCGGTTGAGAAGGACGCGAAGTTGAGCGACGCGTAGGCGGTGGAGGCGGCGCTGGTGGTCGTCGAGGACGAGCTCGGGGCCGAGGTCGTCCCCGAAAACGAGACCGAGACGGGCGAGGACGAACCGGACGTCACCGCGGGCGATGTGGCCGTGACCACGGGCGACGCGCCCGAAACGACCGGCGACGCGCCCGAGAGCGTCGAGCTGGTCACTCCCGAAACCGAGCTGGTCGTGGTGGTTGTGGTCGTCGAGCCGGTGCCGCTCGTGCCCACCCCGGAGGCCACCATCTGGATGGCCGACAGGGCGGAATCGAGGGCCGATGTCACCCCGGACAGGAGCTCGCGGCCCTCCAGAGGCTCGAAACGGAGGATAGTGGGGCCTCGCCCCCAGGCCCGGCGGCGCACGGCGGCCCGGCGATCGAGAGACGGCATGGTCTTCTCCTCCATGAGAAGGCGGCCCGGGGCGACGGTCTGGACCGTCCTCCCCGCGCGCGAGTCCGCGAAGCCCCTCCTTGGGGCTTCGGGACTTTATCGCCCCCTCCCGAAGCCGTCAACCCCGAAATCCGGCCTCTCGTTCGAGCCCTTGTTCAGGTTCGGTCCGCCGCCGGAGGATCAACGATGCCCCGATCCCTTGAAGCGCCACCCACCAGGAGACGCCGAAGATCAGGTAGTTCCATCGCGGGAAAAAGACCATCAAGATGCCGGTGAGATACATCTGAACGGCCGGAATCAGGAACCGGGCGCCGAACAACCAGGCCATCGTGGCGAAGCCGAACGTGCTGAGGGTCGCCCAGGTGGGCTTGAACCAGTCGTGCTCCCAGCCCGAGAGCGCGTTCATCGTGGCGGCGTTGAAGGCCAGGATCAGGAACGTCCCCCAGACCCTCGCGATCACCGCGGCCGCCGACGACGAGCGCAGCAAGCCGGGGCCCGCAACCGCTCGAATCGTCGCGAGCGAAACCAGGAGGTCCGCGACCCAGAGGGCCGGGTGCCTCGGGTCGCTCCGGACCCCGGGATCGACCAACGCCTGGCAGGCGAGGAACGCGGCGAGGTGGACCCAGCCGACGGCCATCAGCGCGACGCCCCATCGCCCTCTCGCGGCGGAGGCCGCGGCCTCGTCGCGAAGGGCCTGTGCGCGGAAGGGCGGGCCGAACCCGCCGGGGACTCGCGATCAACTCGGGACAATCTGGCCATCGCGGAGCTTCACCTCGCGGTCGGCCGAGGCGGCGACCTCGGCACTGTGGGTGACCATGACCAGGGTCAATCGCCTCTCCGCCTTCAACCTCTTGAGCAATTCGAGGACGTCGGCCTGATTGCGGCTGTCCAGGTTGCCGGTCGGTTCGTCGGCCAGGATCAGGCTCGGTTCATTGGCCAGCGCCCGGGCGATCGCCACCCTCTGCCGCTCGCCGACCGAGAGCTTCCTGGGAAGATGGGACTTGCGATGCCCCATGCCCACCTCGTCGAGCAAACGGCCCGCGCGGTCGAGCCGCTCGGACCGGGGCCACGGCCCCTCGAACATCGGCATTTGCACATTCTCAATCGCCGAGAGCGACGGCACGAGGTGGAACGACTGGAAGACGAACCCGAGCTGTCGCGAACGGAAGGCGTCGCGATCGAGCGTCCCGAGCGGCCGGCCCCGGAAGAACACTTCGCCGGCCGTCGGCCGATCGAGCCCGCCGAGCAGGTAGAGCAGGGTGCTCTTGCCGCAGCCGCTCGGCCCGGTGATCGCGACGGACTCCCCTTCGGCCACCTCCATCGAGACGCCTTGAAGCGCTTTCACGTCTCCATCGGGATACGTCTTCACGAGCTCGGACGCGGAAAGCAACGGTAGGGTGCCCTCACTCATGGCGGAGCGCCTCCGTGGGGTCGAGCGAGGCGGCTCGGAGGGCCGGATAGACCCCTCCCAGGAGGCTCAATCCCGCCCCCATCGCCAGGGCGATCCCGAAGGCGGCCGGAGGGAGGTTGGGGTCGATGAAATTCCGCGACGTAGGCGCCTGGAGCAAGGCCCAGAGGCCCGCGTACGCCAGGGACATCCCTCCCACCGCCCCGAGGAGCCCCAGGGCGAATGCCTCCCCCAGGATCATCCCCAGGACGCGTTTCCTCTTCCACCCGATCGCTCGCAAGACGCCGATCTCCCCGGTCCGTTCGAAGACCGCCATGATCATCGTGTTCAGCACGCCGATGGAGCCGATCACCAGCGCCACCAGCGACGTGGTCCAGGCCATCGCCTTGGCAAGCTGAATCTGATAGTCCCGGTTGACGTACTCCTTGGATGCCTCGGCCATCACTCCCGGAATCCTGGACTCGATCTCCTTCGCCAGGGCGGCGATTTTCGATCCGTCCGCCGGGAAATCGGTGGAGATCACGAAGGCCGTCACCTGGCCCTCCCGTCCCATCATCGTCTGGAGGGTCGCCAGGGGAACGATGAGACTCCCGTTCTCGAAAATGCTCTCGCTATGGAACACGCCAACGACTCGGAAGGACTCACCGGCCACGTCCAGTGAATCGCCCGGCCGCTTGTCCAGGCTCCGGGCCAGGACTCGTCCCAACAGCGCCACCTTGCCTCCGCCCGGCCGGAGGTTCTCGCCCTCGTCGATCTTCAGGTCCCTCAACAGGAGACCGCCCGGCTCCCAGCCGTTGACGACCACGCTCACCAGGTTCGCCTTCTCGAACGTGACGGTATCGACGAGGGATTTCGCGACTTCCCGGACGCCCGGAAACGCCTTCAAACGGTCCGCCAGCGAGGCATCCAGGTTGCTCGAAAGCCCGTTGCCGATCCCTCCGCGGACGACCACCAGGTCAATCCCCTTCGAGCTGTAAAGCTTGAGGAACGATCGCTCAAAACCCCACGCGATGCCCATCAATACCACAACCGCGCCCACGCCGACGGACAGCCCCACGACCGTGAGGATCGTTCGGACCGGGCGATTGATCAGGTTCTTGAGAATCAGGGTGCTGAAGCGCATGGGTGGGATTTCGCAATCCTGGAGTCGGAGATGTTCACGAAGGGCTCTGCCCCACGAGCACATAGCCCACCTTCCGCCAGATCAATTCGTACCGGCTGCCGGGCAAGACCCTCTGGCCGATGGCGGCGACGTCGAGGTCGCGATAACGCTCGACCATCTCGGTGAAATCGTCGCCCAGCTTCAGCAGCTTCGAGACGATCCAGCGATCCACGCCAGGCAGGCCGATCTTGCGGAACAGCATGCGATCGGTCAGGTCCGGCACCTCATCGGCCACGACGATCGTGCCGCCGGGCCTGACGGTCCGGGCCATCTCGCGGAGCGCCTTCTCGGGGTCATTGAAGTAATTGAACCCGCCGATGCTCAGGGCGCAGTCGAATGAGCGATCGGCGAACGGCAGATCTTCGGCCTCTCCCTGGACGAGAGTGACATCTCGCCCCGTTTCCCGGACCCGCTTCATGCAGGCCGAGAGCTGGACCTCGGACACGTCCACGCCCGAGATCGCCCAGTCCTTCGGGAGCCAGTCGAGATACACGCCGTCGCCGACGGCGACATCCAGGAGCCTCAAGCCCGGCCCCGTGGGGAGATGTCGGAGGATCTTGTCGCGAGACCTTCGCTCGCCGCCCAGGCTGACGAACGTGAACCACTCCCAGAACCGGAATTTCGGCCAGTCGGGGCCGTTGTAGAAGTCGGCGGCGACCTTGTTATTGGCCGAGGTCTCCGGCCTGACGACGAACACGCCGTCGCGGACCGGATACGAGGCCCCGCACCCCGGACACGCGGGGATTCCGCCGGCCATCGCCGCCCCGCACGAGACGCACCGCCATGAGGGCGAGGTCATCGAGGGGGTTGATTCGGCAATCCTCTCGGGCGAGGTCGTGCTCATGGTCGCTCTCTCCTCGGGCCTTCGACCAGACAATAGCCGAGCCGCCTCCAGATCGGAAGCCGATCGGCCTCGGGCCAGGTCTCTCGGATCAACGCATCCAGGTCCAGCTCGGTCGAGAGGACCATAGAGACGAATTCGGGCGGCAAGCCGACGCGTCGCATCCACCAGGCATCATACGCCTTGAGGCCGATCAGATGGCCGAGACCGAACCGCTTCAGGTCCGACCTCTCGTCGGCGACCACGACCACGCCCCCGGGCCGGGTGACGCGTCTCATCTCGCGAACGGCCGCAGCCGGGTCTCGGAAATAATTGAACCCGCCGACGGTGAAGCAGGCATCAAAGCTGGCATCCGGGAAGGGGATGGCCTCGGCCTCGGCGAGGACCAGCCGGCCCCTCGTCGTCGGAAAGCGGAGGGCGCAGGCTTCCAGAGGTCTTCGCGCCAGGTCGAGCCCGTAGATGGATCGATCCCCGGCGAGAAAGGCCAGATTTTCGCCGTCGCCGATCCCCACTTCCAGGACTCGCGAGGCGGCTTCGGGCAGATGCGCCAGGATCTCGCCGCGAGCCTTCTTCGGACCCCCGACGATCCGCAAGAACAGCCGTTCCCACGGCCGAAAACGCGGCCAGGACGGGCCGTCGTAGAAGTCGGCCGCCACGCGATTCCGGCCCGTCAGGGGCCCGATGGCCTCGAGGATGCCATCAATCCAGGGATATTCGCGAGAACAACCCGGGCAACGAGCGCAACCGCCCAGCGCCGACCCGCAATCGAGGCAGGCGGCGAGATCACGGGCGGTCGGCGATTCGGGCTTCGAGTCGGTCACGTTCATGAGTGGCGATCAAAACTCCGTGGTCAGCCCGCGAGGGCCGGCATGGTCCATGATCCGGTCGAACAATCCGTCGGGCATGTGTCGCAAGACGGCCATCCCGAGGGCGGTGTCCAGCGGGAAGACCAGATTGCGGGGTCGCGTCTCGACGGCCCGAACCAGGTATGGCGCCGCCTCTTCCGGCTCCATCATCTTCGGCGTCTTGCGGAATGGGGTATCGCGGGTGATCGCGGTGCGGACGAAGCCGGGGCAAACCGTGGTGATCGTCACGCCTCGGCGCTTGAGGGCGGGCCGGAGCCCTTCCAGGTAGGCGATCAACGCGGCCTTGCTCGCCGAATAGCCGGCCATCCACGGCATTCCGCGAAATCCCGCCACGCTCGCCACGCCGACGAGATGTCCGCGTCCTCGCTCGATCATGCCCGGCAAGACGGCGTCGATCGCGTTCGCAACGCCCATCACGTTCACGGCGAGCATGGCGCGGAAGCCGTCCAGGTCCAGGTCGGGCACCGCGGTCAGACGGCCGAGGCCCGCGCAGCGCGACGAGCGCATCGAACGGTCCGACCTTCTCCTGAAGGTGGGCCACGGCCTCGCCGACCTCCGAGCGATCCGTCACGTCCGCCGTGGCCGAACCGGCAGCCCAGGAGGCGGAGGAAAGTCCCTCAGCATCGCGATCGATCAGCCCCACACGATGGCCGCCTTCGGCCAGCGCCTTGGAAGTCGCCCGGCCGATGCCGTTGGCCGCCCCCGTGATCAGGACCGTTTGAGGCCGGGGACGTTTCATCGCGAGGCCCCCGCCATCGAGAAGCTCTGAAGGAAATCGACGACGGCCGAGACGAACGCCTCGCCATTCTCTTCCGGTGCGCGATGCTGGGCTCCGGCGATCAGGACGCTCCGGCAATCGGCAAGGTGCTCGACGAGATAGTCCGCCGTCGTGAGGAATGGCGAGTGCTCTCCGTAGAGGGCCAACGTCGGCTGACGGACGGCGAGGATCGTTTCGACCGTCAGGCCCGCCTCGGCCTTGGAGTCATCGCCACACGTCGTGTTGCCCAGGCGGAGCAGGCGATTCAGGCCCGGAAGGCCGACGGCGCGGCGGAACTTGCGGAGGCCCTCCTCGTCGAGGTGGAGCACCTGATCGAAAAACTTGCCGAGATCGTACCAGTACTCCTCGGAGAGCGTCACACCGGCGTCCTCGGCTTCCTTGCGGAAGTTCTGCCAGTGGCCCCAGCGGCTCAGGTGCTCCAGGTGCCGGAGCGCCGGGAAATACGGGTCCGAGAGCACGAGCGCCTCGACCCGATCCGGTCGCAGGCTCGCGGCATGGAGCGCGATCACGGCGCCGAAGCTGTGGCCGACGAGCCGGGCCTTCTCGATTCCCAGCTCGTCCATCAGGGCGAAGAGGTCGGCGGAATGGTCGGCCGAGGTATAGCCCGATGGCGGAGCGTCGCTGTAACCGTGGCCGCGAAGGTCGAATGCGGTCACGCGATGCGTTTGCGAGAGCGCCTGGATCGCCCGACAGAGGAACCAGATCGAGAGGTCGCCGGTCACCCCGTGGATCAGGACGACGTCGGGACCGCCGCCCTGCTGCTGGACGTGGAACTTCAGGTCGCGGGTCGTCACGAACGGCATCGGGGTCCTCGCATCAGTCGATATGCTTCTGTAAGAAGGCGACCAGCTCGCCCAGGACCAGATCCCTCTCCTCGCGGCGGCCCAGCTCGGCCATCATCTCGCCGAACGGCAACGGCCGCCCGTAATGGGTCTGCAGGGCCTCGCCCAGAACCACGGCATCGATCGAGGCCAGCCCCAGGTCGGCGAAGAATCGCGTCTCCCGCGTGATGGGCGTGGAATCGTCGCGGCCGAGCGTTTCGCGGAGCACCAGGGCCACGTCATCGAGCACTTCGCGATCAGAACTCATCGAAATCGGCCTCCTGACCGAGTGTCCACGCCCAGGCGAACCCGTTGCGCAGCCCCGTCACGGCGGACCACGTCCGGTCCTGGGAATCCGAACGGAGCCGGATGAACACCCGGCCGTCGGGTCGCTCGGCGATGGCCTCCGCGCGATCGAAATCCACCCCGGATGCATTCGCGACGGCCCGCCTCGCCGAGATCCGCCGGGCCTCCGAGCCCCTCGCGATCCTGCTTCGCGACGGTCGCGATTCCGACCCCGGGGCGAATCGCCAAATCGGTCGTCGCGAGGGCGAGTGCGACCATCCCCCGGCCGGATTCCGGCTGGGAAACGGCGATGGCCAGAGTCGAAGGCCCGATGGGCCTCGATCGATCGAGGCTCTTCACGATTGGGTGGCCGTCCGGTCCGTCCTCGACCGACAGGTCGGCCGGGAACCGAGCCTGATCCTCCGAGGCCAGGCGACGAACGGCCTCCTTCCCGGCGATCCGGCCGAGGAGGAACACGTTGCGAGCTGGTTCGGGGAGGCGGGTGCCCTGCCGTTTTTCGTCGGGGGACAGTTGGATCTGTTCGAGGACGTCCCGCCAGACGGGCCGCGTCATGTCGGCCGGCGGTTCGAGCCAGACCGCCACGGCGTCCATCAAGGTTCGGCCGTCGGGACCGTGGAGCGTCAGAGGCTCGCCGAGGAGTTCGCGATCGGGCCGACGAAAGACGTCGCGATAGCGGCCTGGCCAGTGGAACCGCCAGTCTTCCCAGTCGTCGATAGCCATCCACAAGCTGCCATCGGGCCGGACGAGCTGCGCATCGACCCGGACCCGTTGCCTTTCCAGCAGGCGGATATTGATCCGACACGCCACGTCCGATCCTGACGGCGGCGATTCGCCGAAGACCCTCCACTCGCCCATCCGGAGCGGGAAGATCACGTCGCCTTCCTTCAATCGATCGAGGCCCCAGCATCCGAGCAGATGGGTGAAATTGTCGATGGCGATGGGGTCCGTGAGCAATCCGTCGGCCTCCGCCTCGTCGCGGAGGAGACCGCCCAGAGGAAGGATGCGAATCGTCCCCTCGACGGCCGAATCCGACATCACGCCCACTCGCACCAGGGCCTGCAGCGCAGGCCCGTGGAACAACCACCCTTCGCCGTAGAGGCTCGTCGCGGTAAATTTCGAGTCCTCCGGGCTCGGGACCCAGAAGGCCGGGGCGACCGGCGGTTCGGGCCGGGATGCATCGAAAACCGCCAGCCCCTCGACCACCGCCGTCTCGGCCGATTTCATGGCTTCCACGGGGCCGCGATTGAACATAGAAACGCGGATTTCGCCCGAGGAGACGGCCTCGGCGACGAGTTCCAGGACGATCGGTTCGTCCTCGTATCGGACCCATCGATTGGCGCGGACGTCCCGGAGGCCCGTGAGGACCAGTCCCGGCGCCAGCCGCGAGGCGGCCTCGGCGAGCATCTCGGCCATCACGCTGAATGGCAGGACCGGCAGCCCAAGCCGATCGGGGTCGACGGCCGAGACCCGCCGCCCTCCCAGAGTATGATGGGCCGCCACCGGGTCGCCGTCGGCATCCAGGAGCAGGCGAGAAACGGCCCGACGGCCCGGCACAAATTCCAGGAGCTCGCCGGCCCACGGGCCGGCCCGGCGATCGCTGATCCCTTCGAACGCGCCCGAGGCGGGAGAAAGGTACGCCGCCATGACCTCGCCCTGGGTGACGAGGAACTCGTCCATCGTGCGGAAATACTCGAGCATCGCCGGATCGGCAAGCGGTTCTCGATCAGGCCCGACCGGGAACGGGAGATCGAAGCCCGATTCCCCGAGCGTTTCGAGGCCATCCAATCGGTCCGAGAGCGCCTCGGGGAACAGGGGACGGGCCGCTTCGGCGGCCCACGGATCGAGCCGGGCGGGACGATCTCGGAGCCATTGAACCATGGCTTCGGAGAGTTTCATCTCGGGGAACCCGATCGCCAACGGCGGGACCGGCCGGATCGAAGGCGGCGGGGCCTCGAGGTCGACGGTCGTGGGCCGTCTTCGCGCGAACAGGAACGTCGGGTCGATCGCGATCCCCTTCGCGAACAGCGACGCCACGAGATGATTGAGTTGCAACAAGCCCGAACGCCGGGGCAAATTCGCCGCCACGGCCAGCGAGGGGCGGCCCCGGAGCGTGTCCTCGACGAACCCGGCCAGGTTCCCTCGGGCCCCGACATCGATGAACACCCGAATTCCATCGGCATACATCGCCTCGATCGTCTCGCGGAACCGAACCGGCCGCGACCACTGCCCGGCCGCCAGGTCGCGGACCGACCTGGGGTCGTCCGGCATCCGTTCGGCCGTGGCGCACGAGAAAATCGGGACGTGGGCGGCCGATCGGATCGTCTCCTCAAAAAACTCCCGGATTGGACCGACGAGCGGGGCGAATTGCGGTGTGTGGTACGCCCGATCGAACGGCAGAAGCTCGCAAATCACGCCCTCCGAACGAAGCGATTCGACGAACCGCTCGGCGGACGGCGGCGGTACGGCCACGACGACCTGATGCGGGCAATTGTCCATCGCGACGACCGCGCCCGGACATTCACCCAGCCGAGCCTCGATCCGCTCCCGACCCGCGGCGACCGCGACGAGACTCGCCTCGGGGATCTCGCCCGACGCTTCGAGGCGGTCGAACAGGGCGGCCAGCCCGGCGAACCCATCCTCCAGGGCTCGATCGACGCGGATCGCCCCCGAGGCCGCCAGCGCGAGGAATTCTCCGCTGCTGTGACCGGCCAGGGCGTCGGGCGACAAGCCCAATCGGATCAGGATTTGATACAAAGCCCATTGCGAAGAGAGGACGCTGTTGGTCGCCTGGCCGACCGACCAGAGATCGGCGCCCGAGGCATCTCCAAACAAAACATCGCTCGGCCGGATCGGTGGATCCGCCATCGCGCCGATGCGGTCGGCGGTATCGAAGAGTGCGCGGACCTCGGGGAAGTGCGGGCAGAGATCCGCCAGCATCCCGGGATACTGCGAGCCCTCGCCCGGAAACAGGAACGCGAGTCGTCCGGCCTCGGGATCGTCCCAGAAATAGGCCCCGCGCGCATCGCGGATCGACCGGCATTTCGGGTCTTCGAGCCTCGGCAGGACCGATTGAAGACGCTCCGAGAGGTCGGCCAGCGACGAGACGACCAGCCCGAGCCGGCATCGGCCTTCGCGACGTTCCGAGGCGATCGAGAACGCGACGTCCTTGAGGCTCTCGGATCGATCGCCGGAGAGCCATCCGAGCAACGATCGGATTCGAGCCGCGAGCCCGACGCGATCCTCGGCCGAAAGCAAGATCGCCTCGGAATCCCATCGGGGGAGGCATCCCGGCCCCAGACGATCCGCCGAGGGGTGCTCTTCCAGGATGGCATGCGCACTGATCCCGCCGAACCCGAAGGCGTTCACGGCCGCGCGTCGAGGCGACGAATCGCCGACGATCCACGGCCGAAACTTCGGGTTCAAGGCGGCCGGGGCCCGGTCGTCACGCAGCAATCGGTGGGGCGTCTTTGCGTCGTCACCCGGCGGGATCGCTCGATGAAATAGGCAAAGGCATGCCTTGATGAGACCGGCCATCCCGGCAGCGGGCATCGCGTGGCCGATCTGGGCGGAAACGGCCCCCAGGACTCGCGATCCGGAGGGCGGAAACACGGCCCTCAGGGCACGAAGTTCGGCGAGGTCGGACGCGGGCACTCCCAGGCCGTGCCCTTCGATCAATCCGACGCTGGCCGGATCCACTCCGGATCGGCGATAGGCCCGCCTCATCGCGCTCGCGTGCCCCTTCGCCCCCGGGGCCGTCAGGCCGACGGATCGGCCGTCGCTGGCGAGGCCGACGCCTCGGAGGATCGCATAAACGCGGTCGCCGTCGCGGTCGGCCTCGGAGAGCCTCTTGAGGACCATCACCCCCACGCCTTCGCCCGGGACGGTCCCGTCGGCGTCGGCCGAGAACGGCCGGGGCTGCCCGCTCCGGGAGAGGGCCCCGAGTCGGCTGAAGACCATCGGAAAATCGACGTCGGACGCGAGGTAAACGCCGCCGACGATCGCCAGGTCGGCCCGTCCCTCGGCCAGAGATCGGCAGGCCAGGTCGAGCGCCACGAGCGAGGACGCGCTCGCGGCATCGACGACGAAGCTCGCCCCTCGAAGGTCCAGCCGGTTCGCCGCCAGCCCGGCCGTCGCGTTCGAGAGCTGGCCGGGGATCGTCGCGGCCTCGAACGGCGGGAGGCTGGATTTCAGGTCCGCACGGATCGCCTCGAACTCGGCCTCCGACCAATCGGGATGGAGGCTTCGGAGGATCGCCACGGTCTGCGCCGCGATCCTGCCGTGCTGGAGCCTCGTCAGGTTCCCGCGATTGAAGTAATTCCCTCGACCGATCACGACCTCAACGCGTCGGCCGTCGGGCACTCCGTCCGGGAAACCGGCGTCGCGGAGAGCGTCCTTCGCGGCCGAGAGCACGAGGAATTGCTCGGGTTCCCCTCCCGCGACCGTCACGGGCATGATCCCGTGGGCCGCCGGGTCGAAGGGGATCGGGCCTTGCAGATAGCCTCCCCTTCGGGAGGCCACCCGGTCGTTGTCGCGAGACTCGGGATCGTGGAAGACGTCCGCGTCCCAGCGATCGGGAGGGACGTCTCCCAGGGCCGATCTTCCGGCCAGGATGTTCTCCCAGAACGTGAACAGATCGGGAGCGCCCGGGAACCGGCAGCCGATCCCGACGATCGCCACGTCTCGCGATCGGCGGCTCATCGCGGGACCTCTTCCAGATTCCGCGTCTCTCGGCGTCCCGGCGGCTTCTCCAGGTCGCCGAGGTCTCCCGCCAGGATCACCTCGACCTCTCCCTTTCGGCCGAAGAGCAGCTCGTCGATCAGGCGGGACGGGCCGATCTCCGGCGGGATCATCCCGAGGCCCTGGCGGCCGAGATGGCCTTCGAGGTCCGAGACCATCCCCACGCCGGACCACGGCCCCCAGATCGCCGAGACGACCCGGCCGGGCCATCGGCGATCGAGCCAGATCGCCAGCTTATTCAGCGCCTCGTTGGCCGCCGCATAGTCCGACTGGCCGCGATTGCCGAAGCGTCCGGCGATCGACGAGAAGAAGGCCGCAAATCGCGGGGAATCCGGGCCAATGAGCCTCGCCAGGTTCACCGCCCCCTCGACCTTCGTCCCCAGGACACGGTCGAACGAGTCCAGCGTCTTGTCTCGCAAGAGCTTGTCGTGGATCACTCCCGCGCCGTGGATCAAGCCGGCAATCGGGCCGAATCGCGATCGCCAGGACTCGATGATCCCGCTCAAGGCCGACGCATCTCGGACGTCGGCCCGGACGTACTCGACGACTTGCCCTTCTTCGCGGATATGGCGGAGGTTCTCCCGGATTTCTCGGGAACGGAGGAGGTCGCGATACGAGGCTTCGAGGTCGCTCGGCGCGAGCGAACGACCGTCTCGCCGAGCGATCTGAAGGAGTGCCGATTTGAGCGCCGACGGATCGGTCAGGCTCGCGGTCTCGGGCCGTTCCGCGGCGCCGGGCAACGGGGACGTGCCGAGCAAGAGGAGGGTCGGCCGCCATCTCCGGGCGAGTTCTCGGGCCACGAGGCCGGTGATCCCTCGGGCACCCCCCGAGATCACGATCGGCTCTCCCGGGCGAATGTCGAACGCGGGCGATCTTTGGGAATCGAGCGGGGAGTTCCGCGAGGTCAAGTGGACTCGCGAGTCGCCTCGATAGCCCACTTCGGCCCTGGGGTCATCGGCCAGGAGCTCGGCGAGGAGACGGTCGGCGAGCCGATCGGGCGACTCGGACGGTCCCAGGTCCACGACCCGGGCGCGGACCTCGGGCCACTCCCGGGCCAGCGTCTTGACGAGCCCGGCGATGGCCCCCTGGCTCGGCGAGAATGCGGACGCCCGGCCGTCACTGGCAAAGGCGCCGCCGAGCCCGGTCGCGGCGATCAGGGCCGATCCCCCGGCCTTCGCCGATCGTCCCAGGTCGTCGGCCGCCGCATGAGCCAGCCGAAAGAGGCCGCGGACCTCCGGCCCCAGGCGAGATGACCAGGACTGGCGATCCAGGCCCTCGGGCGGCAGGATGCGAAGGGGCAACGCATGAACAATCGCCGCGATCGGGCCTCGCGAGCGGATCTCGGCCATCCTCTCGGAGAAGGCCGAGGTCGGGGCTTCCAGCTCGGTTTCGCCGACGATTTCGACCGGATGGCCCATCGCCTCGACCCGTTCGGCGATCCGTCTCGCGATCCCCCGGCCATCGTCCGAGACGATCACCACCCCGCACGGGGCGAGCGTCGCGCGATCGGCCGGGATCGGCGACGGAACGACGTGCAGCGTCAGCCGACGGACCGCCTGGACGGCCCTCGGAGCCGGACTTGGCGGGAAAACCGTCGTCGCCGGCGCCGGTCGAGCGCCGACCAGCGACTCCACCCGGTCCACGATCGCGCCGAGGGTCCGGGAGCGCGTCAACTCGTCCATCGCGGTGGAGTCGGCGCCAAGGTTCAGGCCGGGAAAGGCGTCCCGGAGCGAGCCGAGCACTTCAACCCTCTTGATCGAATCGATTCCCAGGTCCGCTTCGAGATCCAGGTCGAGCTTGAGCATCTCGGCGGGATACCCGGTCCTCTCCTGGACGATCGCCACCAGCTTCGAGGCGATGGTGCTTCGGTCCAGGGCCGACGGAGCAGCCGCCGCCCTGGCTTCGACGGCCCGAGGGGCGGGAATCACGATCGGAGCGGGCGTTTCCTGGCGACCTTCCATCGATCCGTTCGAAGGAGGCGACTTCGCGGGCGGCGAGGCCGGGATCGCGTCGCCCTTCTTCGCCAGGTAGCCGAGCATCGTCGCCTGCTGAACCTCCAGGAACTTTCTCATGGTTTCCTGGAAGGCGAGGACCACGCGATCGGAGGCTGGCGCCGGAGAGTTCTCCAGCACCTCCTTCGGAGCGACGTGGCCGTTCGTGTGATGGCCGTTCATCCGGCCGTTGCCGTTGCGATGGGGATCGGGCGAGGGGTCGAAGAGCGGTTTCGTCGAATGCCCATTGGTCTGGGGAAGGGGCAACGCCGGGCCCATTTCGAGGCGTCTCGGCTCCGGTTCACCGATCGGCCGGGCCCTCGTGCCGTTGACCAGCCACGTCGAGGCCGAGAGCACCGGGCCTTCGGTCGTCGGCAGGTCGGTCAGATCGAGGATTCGGACCGAGCGGTCGGCGAAAATCCGGGAGAGGTCCATCGACACTCCGCTCGCGAACATACGGCCCAGGGCATGCAGGAGCGAGACGATCCCGGGACGTCCCGGCGAGTCGCAGCCCACCGCCAGATGAGGACGATCGCCCAGGATCGAGCCGACCAGGCCGGGGAGGATGCCGCCGGGACCGACCTCGACGAAGACCCGTGCGCCGTCGCTGTGCATCGCCTCGATCATCTCGGCGAATCGGACGGGCCGGCAGGCGTGCTCGCCCATCCTCCGGGCGATTTCCGAAGCGTCGGACGGGTGGGGGCGGGCATCCAGATTGGAGTAGACCGGCCGATCGGGCGAGCGAGCGATCCGGGTCGAGAGCAGCTCGGCCAGGGGCCCTCGGGCGCCGGCGACCCTTTTCGTGTGGAAGGCGCACCCCACGGGCAGTAATCGAGCCCGCAGGCCATCGGCTTCGGCCCTCGCCACGGCGCCGGCGATCGCGTCCCGCCCACCGGCCAGGACCGTCTGTCTCGGGCCGTTGAAGTTCACCGCCTCGACGTCCGGCATCCCGGCGAGAAGATCGGCGATTCGAGCGGGTGAGGCGAGGATGGCGGCCATCGCGCCGCGATCCTCGCCGGCCGAATCGAGGAGGAAGCGGCCCCGGGCCTCGGAAACCTCGGCGAGCGCCTCCGTCGAGATCGCCCCGGCGGCGAACAGGGCGACGAACTCGCCGTAGCTATGCCCCGCCACCACGTCGGGTCTCAATCCGAGGTGTTCCAGCAGGTGGAGGACGCCGACGCTCGCCGCGCCCACGGCCGGCTGGGCCGCGTCCGGACGGATCAACGCATTGCGGGCCGTTTCCCGATCCCGATCGGAGAAGGCACGGGGCGGGAACACAATAGGCCCGACCGCCGATCGTCCCCGGGCGATCAGGGCCGAATCGAATGCCTCGAACGACTCGCGGACCTCGGCGAACGCAATGGCGAGGTCCGTGAGCATCCCGGGCGACTGGGCCCCCTGCCCCGGGAAGAGGAACGCGATCCGTCCTTCCGGGAACGCCGGCGAGGCGCCAAACCATGTCCCACGAGGGTCGGCGATCTCGGCTTTCCCGCCTCGAATCGCCAGGATCGCCGCGTCCAGCTTCTCCCGAAGGTCATCCAGGCCGTCGGCGACGATCGCCAGCGAGGCGCCTTCGGCCGTGACCTTCCCGACTCGTTCCGCCAGCGAGTGGGCCAGGTCTCGGGGTCGGGGTTTCCTGCCCGATCGGAGCGCCGTCGAGAGGGAATCCAGTTCTCTCGCGAGCGATTCCCGATCCGGGCTCCTCCAGACGAACAGCTCGGCGGGCCAGTCGCGAGACGGGGCCATCGGCGGTTCGGGATCGCGGTCGTAGGACTCCAACACCGCGTGAAAATTCGTCCCGCCGAACCCGAACGCGGAAACCCCGGCCCGCCTCGGGCGAGTCGCGTCCGAATGCAGCCAGGGGCGGATCTCGGCGTTCACATGCACCGGCCCGTTCCCCAGATCGGCCTTCGGATTGGGGGTCTCGACGCCGATCGTCGGCGGCAAGACGCGATGATGGAGCGCCAGGGCCGCGTTGATCAGGCCCGCCATCCCGGCGGCGCACTTGGCGTGGCCGATCGAGGACTTCACCGACCCCACGGCGCACGATCCGGCCGAGGCGCCGGCCTCACGGAGCACTTCCGAGAGCGCGGACACCTCCACCACGTCGCCCACCGCCGTGCCGGTCCCGTGGCACTCCACATATCCAAGGGTTTTTGGATCAATGCCCGATTTCCGATACGCCCGTTGCAGGGCCCGGATCTGCCCTTCGGGACGAGGCGCGGTCAGCCCTCGGGCCCGGCCGTCGCTGGACGAGCCGATCCCCTTGATCACGGCATAGATCCGGTCGCCGTCCCTCTCGGCGTCGGCCAGCCTCTTCAGGACGATCGCCGAGACCCCCTCGCTGATCACGATCCCGTCGGCGGAGGCGTCGAACGGCCGGCAGCGCCCCCGGGGCGAAAACGCCTGCGTCTTGCTGAAGGCGAGATAGGTGAGCGGATTTTGAACCGTGTCGGCCCCGCCCAGGATGACCATGTCCGAAGCGCCGCTCTCCAGCTCTCGGACCGCCAGGTAAGCCGCCGCCAGGGATGACCCGCACGCCGCATCCACCGTGAAGTTCGAGCCCCCGAGGTCGAATCGATTCGCGACTCGGCCGGCGGCCACGTTCAGCAGGAAGCCGGGGAACGAATCCTCGGTCCATTCCGGGAGCAGATCCTCGCACTTCTCCATCATCGCCCGGCCGCCGCCCGGCTCGACGGTGTCGAGCATCGGCAAGTAGGAGCGGAAGGCATAGCCCATCGCCACTTGCGCGGCCCCTCCGCCGATCCCGAGGACGACCGAGGTTCGCTCGCGAGGAAAAGGGCGGTCGGAATACCCCGCATCGTCCAGGGCGGCGCGAACGGCTTCGAGGGTCAGCAACTGAACCGGCTCGATCGAGGGCAAGCTGGTGGGAGGCATTCCGTACCGCAGCGGATCGAACGGGACATCGGGAACGAACCCGCCCCACTTCGAGACGATCTTGTCGGGAGCTTTGGGGTCGGCATCGTAATAGAGCCGCCAATCCCACCGATCGGGCGGGATTTCGACGATCGCATCCACGCCCTTGAGCGTGTTTTCCCAGAACGTCCGGGCATCTCCAGCCCCGGGAAAGATGGCCGAGAGGCCGACGATCGCCACGTCGGAAGGCTGCGGCCCGGGCGTCGCGACCTCGGCGCGATCGTATGTCGCCTCAACGGCCCAATTGCACACGTCGCGGTGCAGGGCGTCGATCGTGGTGACGGCCGATCGCAGGGCGGCCGCCTGGCCGACCATGTACAGGCCGTCCTGACGCTGCTGCTGATCGGAAACGGCCACCAATGGCGATCCCTCGCCGTCTCCGCGAGCCAGCCCCTTGGAGGCGATCCGCAACCGCCCGGCGTTCAAGCGTTCCAGTTCCTCGCGGATCGCCTCGGCCGGTTTTCCCGAGGCGAGGAGACGGGCGCGTTGCTCCTCGAACCGATCGACGAACGGCGAGGCGTGAATCCGGACCTCGTGCCCCGGGCCGGTTTCGAGCAGGACCGTTTGCCGGCAAGCGATCGCCTCCGCCTGGAACCGGGCCACGATGGCGCCGGTGTCCACCGCCTCTCGGGTGAACAGATAAGCCGTCCCCATCAGGACGCCGACCTTCGCCCCGCGATCGGCCAGGGACGCCGCGATGGCCGAGACCGCCGAGGCCGATCGGCTGTCGTGAATCCCCCCGGCGAACAGGGCGTGGACCTCGGACGCGGGAACCCCGCCCTCGATCGCCGCATCCAGGACCTCCACGGCCTGCTCCCACAGGACCAGGCTGGACCTCGGCCCCACGTGCCCGCCGCACTCCCTTCCCTCGAACACGAACCGACGGACCCCGTCCTTCAAATATTGGGCGAGCAGACCCGGGGAAGGGGCATGGAGATAGGTGGCGATCCCGTCGCGTTCCAGCTCGCGGGCCTGGTCGGGCCGCCCTCCCGCGATCAGGGCGAACGGCGGACGAGCGCCTCGGATCGCCTCGACCTGCTCGGCGCGGAGGTCCGGCGGGACGAAGCCGAGGACACCGACTCCCCACGGTCTGCCGCCCAGCCGTTGGCTCGCCTCCTTCAACAGAGACGCCACCTCCTCCCCTCGGAGCATCGCCAGGGCGAGGAACGGCAAGGCCCCGCCGTCGGCGACGGCCTCGGCGAATCGAACCGTGTCGCTGACCCGTGTCATCGGTCCCTGGACGATCGGATACCGCGTTCGGTGGCTCCGGGCGAGCGGCGATCCCTCGGAGATCGGCCGGAGCGACCGCGAGGCCGCGAGGTCTCGGTCGATGGTCCGCTCGAATTCCTGGAGGATGCCCCCGACCGTGAGGAACGTCCTGGCCAGAGGCCCGGCGAACGCGGAATCCTGACCGATCGGCAACGCCTGATCGATCCGCCAGCCGACCCACCGGCGAACCGCCTGATTCCAGGCCTGGCCGCCTTCGGAGGCGGCTCGCCGAAGGGCGACGAGGGCCTCGGAGCCCCGCGGGGCGAAAACCCGGATCGAAGGACCACCTTGAGGGCCGATCGCGACCGTTTCGCCGCCGTCGAATCGGCCGATCCGCTCCCGGAACGAGGCGGCCAGACCCGTCTCGCGGGCGAGCAGAAGGGCCCCCTCGACGACCACGCCGGCCGCCCCCGCCGCCAGGCAGCCGGCCGCCGATCTCGGGCCGATCCCGCCTCGGACCCAGGCCGGAACCTGGGTCTTCCCCAGGACTTCCTGGAGGAGGATGAACGTCGAGAAGTCGGAACCGAACCCGCCGGCCTCGTGGCCGGCGAGGATCAGCCCGGCCACCCCGGCCTGCTCGGCCCGGCGGGCCGAATCGGCGCTTCGAACTTCCGCGATCGGCAGACGGCCGGTCTGACGGACCCGTTCGGCAAAACCGCTCCAGTCGTCCGAGGCGGTCCCGATCACGACCTTCAGGGTCTCGGGCGCCCCGGCGAATCCGGCCTCATCCCACGACGCAACCGGCAACCTCACGCCGAACGGGCGCTCGAGGAAGCGGCTTGCCGATCTCCAATCCAGCGCCGAGGAGGTCTCCAGGTCCAGGACGCCGAGGGCACCCGCCCGTCCCGCCGCGACCACCGAACGCAAGCCCGCCGGCCCTCCGGGGCCGATCGCGACGAGTCTCGGAAGATGACCGATCATGATGCCTCTCGATAGCGTCCGACCCGGCGTTCACCGGGGGAAGTCCGGCCGGGCCAAGCCCCGGACTTAGTGGAGTTTACCATACGGCCCTGGAGGTCCGGGCAAATTGGGCGAGATACTCCGGTGAGGTGCGACGACTTACGAGGGCGCGACCCCTTCCCTCCGATCGCTCCTGGAATGGGCAAGGCGTACCGCAACCCTGGATCTGATCACGGCTTGGATTTCTTCGCCGCGTCGCGACGGAGCCGGCGAATCGCGTCCTGGGCGATCGGTCCGAACTTCGAACGGAGGATCGGCGCGCCGTCGAACCACGCCTCGGGCTCGACGAAGGCGAAATGCCCCTCGACGAACAGGGCGTTCGGATCGCCCTTGATCCGGCTGATTTTCACGAAGCTCGCCCCGCCGGGGTAGGGCCTGGACTCACCCCGGGGCTTGCCCGTCGAGCGGTCCAGGGGCTGCCAGCGGTTCGGCAGGGTGGGGTCGCCGTCGAACGACCGATCCGCCGACGAGGCGACCACGAGCGACTCCGCCGATCGCGTCGCGACGACGTGATCGGTCGTCTCGAACGCGATCCGGTCCAGAAGCGACGCCGAGAGGTGAGAATACCACTCGCGGAACGCGTTGGACGCGGGTTCCGGGTGGATTTTCCGCCTGGCAAGTTCATCCCCAGTCAAGAGTTTTGTCTCGAACCGCATGTTGGCCGCTTCGGTCGGCCGGTCGGCCGAGAGCCGGGCCGCCTCGGCGGGATCGAGCGTCTGGAAGTCCGCGTGGACGACGAAGATCAGCTCGACGACTCGTATCGTCGCACCCGGGACCTTTTGATCCCGAGTCTTCAGGACGAACGGGGCCGTGACCGAGTCGCGGAGGAGGTCCCGGGCGGCCGTCTCGCCTCCGGCGAGCTTGCGGATGGCTTCGGTCTGGGCCTCGGCAGTCATCCCGTCCGTCAATTGGGGTTCGGGAAGGCGGATCTTGGTGCCTCCGGCGTCGAAGCCGTCGTGCACAAGGGCCGTGAGGATGTGATTGCGAGCGTGCTCCATTTCCATCTCGCTCGGCGAGGGATTTGGAAAGAGCAGCAGGCCGATCAGGACAGGCGTCATGGCGCGGTCCTTCCGGTAAGAACGATTCGACGGGCAAGTTTTTCCCGGGTCGGGCCGATGGAAGATCCTGTCCCCGGGCCGCGATGCGCCGGGACATTCGGAGGGCCCGCCTCGATGGCTCGCTTTGCTAGCAAGTTTCATACCCTGGGGATGGTCGCGGCGGTCGCCGGCTCGATGGCCGGAGGTTGTTCCCCGTTGCCGGTTTCGGGCGATTTTCGCGGAGTTTTCCGGGGCGACGCGAACGTGGCCACGACGGTCCAGGGTTCGCTGGAGGTGAAAGTCCCGGCCCTGCCCGAGCCCGGTCCGCTTCGCGCCGAGGTCGTCCGGGCCTCGCCCGGAGGTCCGGGGCTGACGAGAATTGCCATCATCGACGTGGACGGCCTGATCCTCAACCAGAATTTCACCGGATTGCTGTCGGCCGGGGACAACCCGGTCTCTGCCTTCCGCGAGAAGCTCCAGGCGGCGGCCGGAGATCCGGCGGTTCGCGCGGTGGTGCTGAGGGTTAACAGCCCGGGAGGGGGCGTGACCGCCTCGGATATCCTCGCCGAGGAGCTTCGACGGTTCCGCGAGGCGACGGGCAAGCCGGTCGTCGCCTGCCTGATGGACCTGGCCACCGGGGGGGCTTACTATGTCGCCGTCGGCGCCGATCGCGTGATCGCCCACCCCACGACCATCACCGGCGGGATCGCGGCCATCTTCAACATCTTCAACCTCGCCGACGCCGCCGCCACGTTCAACATCACCTCCAGACCGATCAAGGCTGGCGAGCTGGGTGACATGGGCAGCGTGATGGCCGAGACCGGTGTCGAGGAGACGACCAAGGGACGGGCCCTCCTCCAGACGATCGCCAACTCCTACCGAGATCGGTTCCTCGCCCGGGTCGTCCAGAGAAGGCCGGCCCTGACCGCATCGGACCGCGCGACCCTGGCCGACGGCCGGGTCGTCCCGGCAAGCCAGGCGCTGTCCCTCCACCTCGTCGATCGGCTCGGCTACCTGGACGATGCCCTCGCCGAGGCCGAAGGGCTGGCCGGTTGCCCGGGTTCGGAAGTCATCCAGTACCAGAGGCCGGGCGCTCCGTCGCGGTCGGTGTATGCGATCGCGCCCAACTCGCCGATTCAGGGGGACTTGCTGCCGTTCAGCTATCCGGGACTGGATCGGAGCAAGGTGCCGACCTTCCTCTACCTGTGGGAGCCGGACCCGACGATCCTCCGGCAGTCCGGCCGATGAGCGAGGCGAACGCCGAGGGATTGACGGGAGGGCGGCTCGTCCTGGTGACCGGGGCCGGCGGATTCGTCGGCGGCCATGTGGCGAGGGGGCTGGCCGAGGCCGGCTATCGGGTCCGGGGGTTGGTCCGGCGTCCCCCGCCGATTCAGGCCGGCGACCCGGAGATCGCCTGGAGTTTTGGCGACCTGCGCGACCCCAACGACCGGTGCCGGGCCCTGGAGGGCGTCTGGGGGGTGGTCCACTGCGGAAGCTGGGTCCGCCTGGGCCACGATCCTCGAGGACTCAGTCGGTCGGTGAACGTCGAGGCGACGCGAGGGCTCCTGGCCGATAGTCGCGAGGCGGGCGTCTGCCGGTTCGTCTATACCTCCACGCTCCAGACCCTCGCCGCCGGGACCGCCGAATCCCCGGCCGATGAGGACCGGCCCTGGAACCTGGAGACGGTCCGCTCGCCTTATACCGAGACCAAACGAGAGGCCGAGGCGCTGGTCCTCCAGGAAGGACAGGCCGGTTCGATGGGAACCCTGGCCCTTTGCCCGGCCATGACGTTAGGACCGAGGGACGCCGGCCCCACCTCGACCCGGGTGATCCTGGAGATGAGCCGGGCCCGGGTGGTCACTCTGCCGGGAGGCGGGATTCCGATCGTGGATGCCCGGGTGCTGGCGGTCGCTCATCGTCGGGCCCTGGAATCGGAGGCTCTCGGGCCTGCGGTTCGCGGTCGCCGGGCCGTATCTGTCGTTCCGAGAGATCGCCGAGATGGTGGCGAGGGTCTCGGGACGGCCGTGGCGGATTATCCGCCTCGGGGACCGATGGCAACGGCCCCTGACCGGGTTCGCCGATCTGATCGACCGGACCCTCGGCGGGCGATGGCTCGCGGCCTCGGCGGCGATCGTGGCCGGCGGCTTCCTGAGACTTCACGTCAGCGGCGCCCGGGCCGATTCCGCGTTCGGCCTGGTCCATCCCGAGCCATTCGACACGATCCGCGACACCCTCGAAGACGCGAAGAAAGCGGGTCGGGCCCCCTGGCTCCGCCGCCTCGGCCGGCCGGGCCCGGCGTCGATGCCGGAATCGCCCTGAAGGTTCCCGATCCCCACACGCAGCGGAAACCGGCTCGTCGTCCGCGACATGCCCCTCCCCTCCGGGCCGAGGATTCTCAGGGCGTCGCCGTCAATCGATCGGAGAGCAGCGTGCCGAGCCTCGTCCAGTCGATGGGCTTGCTCACGTGGGCGTCGCAGCCGAGGCGCAGGCATTCGTCGCGGTCCTCGGTCATGGCATAGGCCGTCAGGGCGACCAGGAAGCCGCGAAATCCGCGGCCTCGGAGCAGCCGGGTGGCCTCGTAGCCGTCCATCACGGGCATCTGCATGTCCATCAGGATGGCGTGGAACGGCCGTCCGGCCGCCTGGGACTCTTCCACTCGGGCGAGGGCTTCCTGGCCGTTCCGGGCGGTGACGACCTCAGCCCCGGCGGCCTGGAGGCGGAGGTGGGTGACCTTGAGGATCGCCGGGTTGTCCTCGGCGAGCAGGATGCGGCCCCGCAACGGAGGGAGCTGGCCGCCGTGACCGGAGAGGCCGGGGACGGAACGGGCTTCCGCCGGCACCGAAACCAGGCGATTCCCGATAGCCCGCCCCGCCGGCATGCGCAGGAGGAACGAGCTACCTCGTCGCGGGGTACTCGTGACCTCGATCGTCCCGCCGAGCAGGGAGGCCAGCCGCCGGCTGATCGCCAGGCCGAGACCCGTCCCATTCGCCCCTCCCTGGGCCGGGCGGACCGGTCGGGAGAACGGCTCGAACAACCGAGCTCGCTCCTCTTCCGAGATCCCCGGGCCGGTGTCCTGGACCTCGAAGGCTACCTCCCCTAGCTCCTCGTCGAGCGACAGGACGACGTTGACCGACCCGGACTCCGTGAACTTGACCGCGTTGCCGACGAGGTTGATGAGGATCTGACGGAGCCGGACCGGGTCGGTCGAGATCGTCTCGGGGATCGGGTTGGCGAAGCTCAGGGCCAGTTGGAGGCCCTTGGCCTCGGCCCGGGACCGCAGGGCCGTGACGACCTGGGACGCAATGCCGGCGGCCGAGCAATCCGAAAGCTCGACCTTGAGCTTCCCCGCCTCGATCCGGGAGATATCCAGGATGTCGTCGATCAGCGCGAGTAAATGCGCGCCGCTCTGGGCGATCGTCCGCAGGTCGTCCTGGCGATCGGTCGGGAATTCGGTCGTCCTGGGGTCGTCCAGGATGAGCTGGGTGGACCCGAGGATGGCGGTCATCGGTGTTCGAATCTCGTGGCTGACCTGGGCGAGAAACTGGCTCTTGGCGCGGTCGGCGGCCTCGGCGACCTCGGCCTGGCGGACGGCCTCGGCCGTCTTCCGGGCGGCCGTGACGTCGCGGGCGATCCCGGAAATCGCCGCCGAGGGGCTGGGGTCAAGCCGGCTGGTCGAGAGGAATTCCAGGGTCAGAACCGTTCCCTCCGCCCCCAGGATTCGCAGATCCACGGGCGGCGGAGACTCGCCGGAGAGGGCCCCGGCGATCAGGGCTTCGGCCGCCTCGCGATCCTCGGGCCGGACCAGATCGGGCAGCCTCCGACCGATCCATTCCTCGTCGAGACGCCCGGTCATCGCGCGGAATTGCGGATTCAGGGAGGTCATCCGCCCGTCGGCCGAGGCCGTCCAGATCAGGACCCTGGCCGTCTCGACGAGCAGTCGATAGCGCCTCTCCGAGTCCCGGAGGGCCGCCTCGGCGCGGACCCTCTCGCTCTGGTCGCGGACGACGACCAGCCCGAGAGGATCGGGCAGCGTGTGGATCCGGCTCACGCTCACATTCACGGGGATCGAAGCGCCCCGGTCGCAGTTCAGGACGAATCCGTCCCGGGCGTGGTAGAAGCCGGTCCGCCGATACGCCTCGATCAGCTCCTCGATCCCGCGAGGCCCGTCGCCTCGAAAGAGGTCCCAGACGGTCATGGCGCAGGCCCGATCGCGGGCGAACCCGGTCAGCCTCATGGCGGCCGGGTTGAGGTCCAGGACCCGATGATCGGCGGGGTCGAAGAGGAACAGCGCGTCGTTCGACTCCCGGAACAGGCACCGCGCGATCTCCTGGTGCCTTTCGGCGTCCATCAGGCGTTCTCTTGGAGCCCTGGGGATCATGGTCGTCCGGGTGGGTCGGGACACTCGCGAGCAGGGTTCACCGGCCGGCGGGCCTGGCTCGGTCCTCGGCCTTGAGCTCCTCGAGGAGGAGTCGTTCGGCCTCGCGGTTGTTCTTCTCGGCGGCGATCCGGCCCGCCTCGCCGGTGGGCTTTCCCTGATCGACCCAGAGTTGATAGGCCTTCTTCTCGACCTCTTCCTTGATCTCCGCCTCCGCCCGGAACCAGAACTCCCTGGACCGGTCCTCGCCTTGAGGCCGACCCGCCTTGATCCAGAGCGCATTGGAGCGGAGCTGCACCAGCCGATGGCGTTCGTCGGACCCCGGGTAAGCAGGCGGCTTGGCCGCGGAGTCGGCGCCGGTCGATAAGGGGAGGGTTGCCGGCGCCTCCCGGCGAAGAATCCAGGCCAGGCCGGCTACCACCAGGGCCAGGAGAAGGGTCAGGGCCGCGGCGAACTTCCACGCGAGCCCCGATCTCGAGTCCCGAGGCTCGAGGGCCTCGCGGAGTTCCCCCCAGAACTCGGGGACGCCCGGGAAGCGGTCCTTGGGCTCTTCCTGCAGCGCCTTCATCAGGATCGCATCGACCCGAGGAGAGAGCCGGGGGTTGTGGACCGACGGCGGCTTGAAGATCCCCAGCGGCCTCTGCCCGGTCAGCATCTCGTAAGCCAGCGCCGCGAGCGAGTATTCGTCGGCCCGATGGTCCACCGGCAGTTGATATTGCTGTTCGGGGGCGACGTACCCGAGCGTCCCGAGCCTCTGGCCGGTGCGGGTCAAGAGGTCGGAGCCGCTCCGCGAGACCGCCACGCCGAAATCGGCGACCTTCGGCACGCCGTCCTGGATCAGGATGTTCTCGGGCTTGAGGTCTCGGTGGAGGATTCGCCGCGCGTGGAGGTACTCCAGGGCCTCGGCCACCGGGCCCAGGGACTCCACGACCTTCGCCACGGGCATGGCCCGGCCTTCGGGCATGATCCGCCGCAAGTCGCCCCCTTCGACGAATTCCAGGACCAGATAAGGGCGTCCATCGACCTCTCCGAAGTCAAAGACGGGCAGGACGTGAGGATGTGACAGACCCGCCATAATTTCCGCCTCGCGGCGGAACCGGGCGATCCGCTCCGGGTGGTCGCCGGCCGGGTCGATCGTCAGCACCTTGATCGCCACCCGACGCCCCAGGTTGAGCTGTCGGGCCGAATACACCCGCCCCATGCCCCCCGAGCCGATCGGGCCGAGGATCTCGTAGCCGGGGATCACCAGATCGAGAATATCCGTCGAAGAGTCCGGGCTCATGACATGGTCCCTGACGGGGCGGAAAGATGGGCCGACCCGGCGGACCAGGGGTGCGGAAATGAATGGATGGGAGCACCCGCGGCGCCGCTTTCGAATGGACTCTTTCATCCTATCTCGGCACGTGCCCTCTCCGCCAGGGCCCCAGACGGAGACGACGGCAACGCCCCCCGCCCAGGCCGTGACCGACGGTCTCTCCCTTCCGGCGATCGCTCGCGGTATCCTCGGGAATCCGCCGACCCTCCCTCGACTCCAGGAGAGCAGAGCCGATGCCTCGGACCCTCGCCCTCGTCACGCTCGCGCTCGCCCTGGCCTCTCCCGCGATTGCCGACGACCCGCCGAAGAAGGCCCCCGCCCCTCTCGACCAGGCTGCGCAGCGGATGACCGTCCCTCCCGGCTTCCACGTCCAGCTCTTCGCGGGGGAGCCGGACCTCCGCCAGCCGATCGCCTTCACGTTCGACGACCGGGGCCGCCTCTGGGTCGCCGAATGCTACTCCTATCCCGTCTGGCTCACGCCGGGGGAGCCGAAGAAGGACCGCGTCCTGATCTTCGAGGACACCGACGGCGACGGCAAGTTCGACTCCCGGAAGGTCTTCCTCGAAGATGGCGCGAACCTGACCGGGATCGAGCTCGGGTTCGGCGGCGTCTGGCTCTGCTCCACGCCCAACCTGCTCTTCGTCCCCGATCGCGACGGCGACGACCGGCCCGACGGACCGGCCGAGGTCGTCCTCGACGGCTGGAGCACCAAGGCCCAGCACAACATGTTCAATGACCTGATCTGGGCGCCCGACGGCTGGCTCTGGGGCTGCAACGGCATCACCGACACGTCTTACGTCGGCAAGCCCGGCACCCCGAAGGAGAAGCGCGAGGCGATCAACTGCGGGGTCTGGCGCTATCATCCGACGAGGAAGGTTTTCGAGACCGTCGCCAACGGCACGACGAACCCCTGGGGCCTGGATTTCGACGACTCGGGCGAGGCGTTCATCACCAATTGCGTGATCCCTCACGTGTATCGAGTCCTCCACGGCGCCCACTTCGAACGGATGTTCGGCCAGGACTTCAACCCGAACCTCTATGGCCTGATGCCCACCTGCGCCGACCATCTCCACTGGGCCGGGGGCGAGTGGACGACCTCGCGAGGGGGCAAGGGCAAGCACGGAGAGGCCGGCGGAGGCCACGCCCACGTCGGCGCGATGATCTACCTTGGCGATTCCTGGCCGGACAAGTATCGAGACACCCTCTTCACCTGCAACCTCCACGGCAATCGCGTCAACAACGACGTGTTGAAGAAAGAAGGCTCGGGCTACGTCGCCAGCCACTGGCCCGACTTCCTGATGGCCAATGATGAATGGTTCCGGGGGATCGCCCTGAAATACGGCCCCGACGGCTCCACGTTCCTGATCGACTGGTCCGACACCGACGAATGCCACGACACCGACTCCAACGGCCCGGAACGCCACACCGGCCGGCTCTACAAGATCACGTACGAGACGCCGAAGCCGTGGTCGGGCGACCTTTCCAGGCTTTCTGATCTGGAATTGGTCAAGCTGCAACTTCACAAGAATGACTGGTTCGTCCGACACGCCCGACGCATCCTCCAGGAACGCGCCGTCGACGGGAAGGACCTCGGCGAGGCGAAAAAGGCCCTGGGCGAGATCCTCGAGAAGAGCCCCGAAACGTCCCGACGGCTCCGGGCGCTTTGGGCATTGAATGCGGTGGGCGGCCTGGACGGTTCGACCCTCTTCGGCCTGATCCGCGACGATCGGGACGAGCTGGTCCGGGCCTGGGCCCTCCGCCTGTTCGTCCAGGAGGGCTTCGTCTCGGGCGAGAACCTGAAAGCCGACGCGAAGGCGTCCCTGAATTCTCTCGCGGAGCGCGAAAACTCTCCGAGGGTCCGCCTGGAATTCCTCTCCGCAAGCCAGAGGATCGGCCGGACGATCTCCGCTGCCGAGTCCTCGCTGTTGGCCAATCTGGCCGCTCGCCCGAACGATCAGGCCGACCCGAACGTCGCCCTGATGTCGTGGTACGCGATCGAGCCATTCGTCTCGTCAGGCAATCCGGCGGCGGTCTCCCGGCTGTTGAAGAACCCCATTCCCCTGGTTCGAAAGAACGGCGGCCGCCGTCTGGCCGAGGTCGCCGACGAGAGGCCCGACGCCCGCGAGGGGCTTTCGGAACTGGTCGCGGCCCTGGAAGCCTCGGACGATTCCGCCTTCCGACTCGACGTCCTCGCCGGGATCGGGGAGGCCCTGAAAGGCCGCAAGACGGCCCGGAAGCCGGATCGCTGGGACGCGGCCTATCCGGCCCTGATCGCCTCGGACAATCCCGAGATCCGCGAATCCGCCATGCTCGTGGCGCTCGTCTACAACGACCCGCGAGCCATCGAGGACTTCCGCAAGATCGTCGCCGATCCCAAGGCCGAGACCCCGCGACGTGTCCGAGCCATCGAGGCCCTCGTCGATCACCGAACTCCCGGCCTCGGTGCCGAGCTTCGCGGCCTGCTCGATCAGGACGCCGTGAGGGGCGCGGCCCTTCGCGGCCTGGCGGCGTTCGAGGACCCCGCGACGAACTGGGCCATCCTGAGTCGCTACAAGACGTTCTCCGACGATCAGAAGAACGACGCACTCGCCACCCTCGCCGCCCGGCCGAGCTCGGCGATGGCCCTCCTGGACGCCATCGCCTCCGGGGCGATCCCGAGGCGAGACCTCTCGGTCGCCCTGGCCCGTCAAATCGGGGCGATTCGCTCGCCGAAGCTCTCGGAGAAGCTTGAATCGGCCTGGGGTTCGGTCAAGCCGGCCTCGAAGGAGAAGGCCGCGGCCCTCTCGCGATTCAAGGCCGAGCTCGGCCCCGACGCCCTCAAGAAGGCCGACCCGTCGCGAGGCCGGGCCGTCTTCGCGAAGACCTGCGCCTCGTGCCATCGCCTGTTCGCCGAGGGCGGCGACGTCGGGCCCGAGTTGACCGGATCGGACCGCAAGAACCTCGATTACGTCCTGGAAAACGTGCTCGACCCGTCCGCCACCGTCGCGAAGGACTACCGATTGACCAACTTCGCCATGAAGGACGGCCGGCTCATTTCCGGGATCATCCGCGAGCAATCCCCCCGGGCGATGACCGTCCAGACGGCCAACGAACGGCTGACGATCGCCCGCGACGACATCGAGGAGACCCGCCTCACGGACGTCTCGATGATGCCCGAAGGGCTGTTCGAGAAGCTCTCCGAGGAAGAAATCCGCGACCTGGTCGCCTATCTCGCCAGCCCCACCCAGGTTCCCGCCCCGCCCCGATGAACTCCGGGTCCCATAGGAGAGATCGCCGCGACATGATAGGCTCGGCCGCGAGACGGATCGACCGGATCACGGAGGATCGTTTCGATGGAGCCGACGCTTCGCCCGGAGGGTGCCCCTCGCTCGACGGTCACCCGCCCGGAGCTGGAAACGATCCTGCTCGACCATTGCCAATGGGTCGAGACCGAGGAAAAAGAAGGGAAACCGGCGATCCTCCGGAACCTGGACCTCTCCGGGGCCGACCTGCGGAAAGCCTTGCTCCGGGGGGCGGACCTCTCGGAATCGCTCCTTCGCGGCGCGGACCTCTCGGGCGCCTGCCTGGCCGAGTGCGACCTGACCGGGGCCGACCTGGCCGGCGCCGACCTCTCCGGCGCCGACCTGCGATCGGCCCTCCTCCGCCGGGCCAACTTCCATGAGGCGAATCTTCGCGACGCCGACCTGACCGACTCGCTCGGCCTCCTGGGCGGACAGCTCGGCGGGTCGGTCCTCGCCGGGGCGCTGCTCCCGGCCTCGGCCTCGGCGTTCGACGGCCTGACGAACGTCACGGAGGCGTCGAAGACGGCCCAAAATCTGTTCACGTCGATCTTGCTCGTCTGCTCCTACACGTGGTTGACGGTCGCCGCGACGACCGACCCGCAACTCCTCAACAACGCCGCCCCGCCGTCCTCACGGCTGCCGATCCTGGGGACGGACATCCCCCTGGTCCGGTTCTATCTCGTCGCCCCGGCGCTGTTGTTGAGCCTGTTCATCTATTTCCACCTCGTCCTCCAGAGGCTCTGGGAAGAGCTCGCCGAGATGCCTGCGGTCTTCCCCGACGGCCGATCGGTGGACAGGCGGGCCTATCCCTGGCTGATGAATGTGCTGGTCCGGGCCCACGCGACCAGGCTCCAGGGGGAGCGGTCGCCGCTCTCGCGATGGCAGGCCCGGATGTCGATCGTCCTGGCGTGGGGACTCGTGCCGATGACGCTCGTCGTCCTCTGGGGCCGTTATCTCCGCGCCCACGACTGGCTCGTGACCGTGACCCACGTGGCGCTGGTCTCCGGGGCGATCGGCGCGGCCGTCGGATTCCGGTCGCTCGCGGCCAGGACCCTCCGAGGCTCCGAGCGTCGCCCGTTCCTCTGGCGGAAGGCCTGGAAGGACTCGCGAGGCCGCGCCTTCCTCGGCTGGGCGGTCGCCTTGACCCTGTTCGCGGTCCTGTCCTTCGGGGCGATCGAGGGAATCGACCCCGACGCCGACGATCGAGGCACGAAGATCCTGGCCCAGGTCGGCCTGGGGAGCCCCAGGCGATGGGTCCCTCGCGTCTTCGCCTCCGTGGGCCTGGACCCGTTCGCCCACCTGGACGACGCCAGCCTCTCGATCAAGCCCGCCAACTGGACCGGGAAGGCCCCGGAAGAGCTCGACTCGGTCAAGGGAGCGGACCTGGAAGGGCGGAACCTGCGCTATGCCGCGGCCTATAATGCGTTCTTCGTGAACGCCTATCTCCGCAAGGTCGATGCCCGAGGGACCGACTTCCGCGAATCCGACCTCCGCCGCGCCGACCTCCGCGAGGCCAACCTCCGAGGGTCGAACTTCCGGTCGGCCGACCTCCGCGAGGCCGACCTCCGCTGGGTCGATCTCACCGAGACCAGCCTCCGGGACGCCCGGCTCGACGGAGCGAGATTGGCCGGGGCGAGGCTCTCCGGGGCGAACCTCCGGGGAGCGATCCTCATCGCCGCCGACCTCGCCGGGGCCGACCTCACCGGGGCCGATCTCACCGATGCGAACCTCGGTTCGGCCGACCTGACGGGCGTTGTCGGCCTGACCTCCGCCATGCTGGCCTCGGCGAGGATCGACGCCTCCACGCACCTGCCCGAGTCCCTCGCGCCGGCGCTCGCGGCGAGGCGACGATGAACGGCCGATGGTGCTCGTCGGCTTCCGCCGAATCGAGCGGGCGGCTATGCTGGTGATGTCGCGCCCGGCCCGGACCGGGCTTCTCGAACCCTCGCCTCTTGCCGATCGACCGCACCGATGCCCCCTCGCCGCCCCTCCCGACCGTCCCCCCGCCCGAAGCCGTCTCGTCCGGGCCGCCCGAGCTCGCCTCCGTCCGGCCGTCCCTTTCGGGACGCGGGGCCTCTTCGTCCTCGACCGGTCCGTCGGCCTGAGGTGGAGGTTGCCGAGCCGTCCGGCTCGACTCGACTGACCGATCACGTCGCCCCGCCGGACGTCCTCGCCCGGGCCGCCCTGGACATCGCCTCGAAGGTGGAGGCCGCCGTCCTGAAGGACGGCCGCCATGCCGACCGCGTCCTCGCCTTCGAGCTCAAGTCGCGCCGAGATCTCGCCCGGCCCGATCACCGATTCGTGAGCGAGGCCGCGTTCTCCCTGTTCCGCTGGCGAGGCTGGCTCGAACCGTTGCGCCTGCCGTCGTTCGAGGGCCGCCTGCTCCTCGCCCTCTTGCTGGACCGGCCGACGATCCATCCGGCCTGCCGGGTCCTGGCCCGCCTCGCCGGCCGGGACCCGGACCGCCTGAACGCCCTGGGCGATGCCCCGACCTGGGCCGCGCGAGCCGAGGGATTCCGTCGCCTTCTGGACGGTCAGCCCGTCACGGCCGATCCCTGGAGGCTCTTTCCCGACTGGCTCCGCGAACATCTGCCCCTGCCCCCGGGCGAAGGGCCGGCGAAGCTTCGCTACGTCGAATTCCTCCGCGTGCTCCAGACCCGCTCGCCGCTCTGGATGCGCGTCCAGGGGGCCGAGGACGCGGCCGTCTGGGAAGAATTGCGACGGCTCGGCGTGAAGCCCTGGGTGCATCGGAAGGTCCGGTCGGCCGCGAAGCTCGATGCCGACGTGGACGTCTATCACCTTCCCCCGTTCGAGCGTGGGACGCTGGAAATCCAGGACCTCGCCTCCCAGGCCGTCGGCCTCGCCTGCGACCCCGACTCCGGCGAGCGCTGGTGGGACGCCTGCGCCGGTGCCGGCGGGAAGTCGCTCCACCTCGCCGCCCTGATGAAGGGCAAGGGCCTGGTCGTGGCGACCGACGTCGTCGAGGGCAAGCTCAAGGAAGCCGCGCAACGCGCCCGCCGCAGCCCGTTCCGCAACATCTCCACCAAGGTCTGGGACGGCCGCCACGTCGCGGGCAAGACCGGCTCGTATGACGGCGTCCTCGTCGATGCCCCCTGCTCCGCCATCGGCACCTGGAGGCGCAACCCCGACGCCCGATGGACGCTCGACCGCGACGCGATCGTGAGGCTCTCGCTGGTCCAGGCCGAGATCCTCAAGGCCGCGTCGGCCGGGGTGAAAGTAGGCGGCACGCTCGTTTATTCGGTCTGCACCGTCACGCCGACGGAGACCACCGGCGTCGTCCAGACCTTCCTCGCCGCCCACCCCGGCTTCCGGCTCGACCCGTTCCCCCATCCCCTGGACGGCGACGCCACCGACGGCCAGACCCTGATCTGGCCGCAGGTCGCCGACAGCGACGCCATGTTCGTGGCCCGGATGGTGCGAACAACCTGACCCGAGGAGACCTCGGCGGTGAGTTCCGGCCGGTTCTCAATCAAATGGATGATGTTCGGGGTCGCCCTGGCGGCCCTGCTTTTCGGGCTCGCCCGCAGGCTCATCGAGTTCGGCGTCACGCCCCCCCAGCTCCTCGCCGCCGTGATCTATCTTGCACCCGGCTGGACGGTCCCCGTCGGACTCTTCCTCAAGCCGAAGACGGCCGGTCGGATCGCCCTGACGGCCCTGGGCGCGGCGGTGATGATCACGATTCTCACCTTCGCGACGTGCGAGGAATTCGTCATCCTGGTCATCTTGTTGGTGACCTGGTGGATCACGATGTGGGTAGGAGCGGGCTATCTCGCAAGCCTCGTCGCCCACATGACCGACGCCGCCATTCAGGGGGCCAAGCCCCGCCCCGCCCGCCGATCGGACAGCCTCCCCTAGGGTCCGCGATAGCCGACCCTAGGGGAAGCGCAAGTGCTTCTTCAGGAACGCAAACGTGCCCACTCCATGAATCGTGTGGGGGCCGTCGAAGAACTCGATCTCGGTCCGGTCGCCGATCTTGAGCAGTCCGTTGTAAAGCCGACGCACCTTGGCATATTCGAACGCGACTTGCTCATCGGGCGCCACGGTGTCGAAGTGCCCGCGCTCGACCATGAACGGCCGGGGGGCGATCAACGCGGCCATCTCGGCGTAATTGAAGGTGCCGCCGAGGTCGAACTCGAAAATCTCGTACTCGCCGGTCCAGACATAACTGTACGGACTCTTCGTCGAGGCGTTCTTCCAGACCCATTCGTTGAAGTCGGCCGAGCAGATCGAGAGGCAGTATTCCTTCACCAGCGCCGGAATCCGCATGGCCGACTTCCCGCCATAGCTCAGCCCGTAGAAACCGATCCGGTCGCCGTCGACGAACGGCTGCGATTTCAGCCACGCCACGATCTGCCGATGCTGCGGGACGATCACGGAGAACAGCGTCTTCCCCAAAGGGTTCGCCTTCCTCTGGAGCGTGCGGAAGCGGTCGCCAAAGATGTACGGGTTCTGGGGAGAGAACGTGATGAAGCCCATCTCCGTCAATTTCACCGCGAACTGATGATAGGCCGGGTTGTCCACCTTCGGGTCGGCCACGTCGCGGGGGCGGCCCTCCAACCCATGCTGGCAAACGACCACCGGCCGCTTCTCACCGGGTTTCATGTCCTTCGGCAGGAGGAGGATCCCCTCGGCGAAGACGTCGGGGAAAACGTCCAGGACCACCTCATAGCCGGTGAACTTCGGCTCGTCGAAGACCTTGCGGGATCGGGGATTCAGGGGGAGGAGCGGGTCATCGAATCGGCCGATGACGTCCTCGTCGAACGTCTTGCGTAACGGCTCGATCGTGCGTTCATACGCTTCGAGAGAGGACGTATCGACCTTTTTGAAGAACTCGCGTCGGACGTCGGCACTGGCGGCCAGGATGTCCTGGTTGTGCCGGTCGATCTCGGCCCTCTGACGCTCGGCCCTCCCGGCGGCCCGGGAGGGCGCGGCGTTCGGCGGCATGGGGATCGAGGGCCCGAGCTTCGCGCCCGGCGAGAGGGCGTCGATGAAGGCCGAGAGGGCCTTCTCGCTCCCCGGCGGACCCGTCCCATCGCCGCTCTCGACCAGCTCGAACCGGGGGGCGGGGTTTAACCCCTGGACCAGTGCTTTTTCCCTCTGGAATTCGCGACGGACCGACTCCACGCCGGGTGTGACGATCCGCCCCGGCCCCCCTCCGGTCCCGGGCGGGACCTCCACGCTCGGGGCCCGGCATGCCTCGACGATCAGGGCCCTGGGCGCGATCATCGAGGCGATCTCGGCGTCGCCAAACCTCTCCAGGAGGCCGAAGACGTTGCGGTCGATCGGCTCGGTCCACAGCGTTTTCCTCTCTCCGAAATAGCCGCTGACGCAGGCCGCCTTGATCCTCGGTTCCAGGGCGGCGGCCTCCATCGCGAGCATCCCCCCGTCGCCCCAGCCGATTACCCCGACGGGCTCGTCGCCGACGTCGTGGAACCCGATCGCCACGGAACGGACCTTCTGGATCTCGTAACCGATCAGGTGCCGACCCATCTCGTACGCGGAACGATAGAAAAATTCTCGATTGGACAATTTCTTGTGAGTGACACCGCGGTCGATCAAGGCCGGGACGAGCACGACGAATCCGCTCTCGGCCAGGCGGCGGGCGTACTGCTCCTCGGGAGGCACGCCGGGGGCGAGCCCGACCAGTTGCTCGGGGGCGATCGTCGAGTCGGGGATCGCCACCACCACGCCAAGGGTCTTCCCGCTCTGGAGGGGCCGGAGCAGGAGCCCTTCGAAGCTCACCTCGCCGAACGCCCTCGCGCGGAAGCCGCTGACCTCGATGGACCTCGACCGTCCGACCTCGCCGAGATTGCCGAAGCCGGGCGCGAACGACTCCTCGAAGGTCCCCACGACCCCGTCCCGGACGCCCAGGATGTGGGCCAGCCTTTTCCGATTCGGCTCGATCGAATTCTTATAAGCCTCGGCCGACGAAAAATCCGGCTTCCGGAACGCCGCCCGCTTCGCCTCGGCCTCGTCGGTCTTGCGGAGGAGGAACCGGTCGATCCCCTCGACCATTTTCGAGGCAAGGTCGCCGTCCCAATCCAGAGGGGCCGTGCCCGGCAAGGGGGACGGATCGTCGGCCCGAGCCGTCAAGGCGATCGAGACCAGGCAGGCGAGCGTGAGCGTCTTCATGAGCGGCCTTTCCGGGGTGAGGTCCGGTCAGGCTATCGGCGCCGAGACCTCGCCACAAGCCCCGGTCGATCCGATCCCATCCGACCCGCTCACGACGCCTCCCCATTCCCCGGCGGCAACAGGTGGCCGAGCTTGTCACGCTTGGCGGCGAGGTACTTGCGGCGCTCGACGGCGTCGGGAGCGATCAACGGCACCTGGCCGACCACTTCCATATCAAAACCATCGTAGACGAACGCCCGTTGCTTCTTGGGGTTGTTGGTCATCAGGCGGACCTTCCTCAG
Organism: uncultured Planctomycetota bacterium; assembly: GCA_963737655.1. Lineage (GTDB taxonomy): Bacteria > Planctomycetota > Planctomycetia > Isosphaerales > Isosphaeraceae > JAQGHR01. The sequence goes on from CAVTTN010000002.1 coordinate 3,898,491, forward strand.
ACCCAGGTCCTTGAGGATCTGAAGCCCCACGCCGTAATCGCGGGGGTCGGCCCGGTAGCCGAGCGCGAGGTTCGCCTCGACCGTGTCCATCCCGCCGTCCTGGAGGGCGTAGGCCCGGATCTTCTCCATCAGGCCGATCCCCCGCCCTTCCTGGGGCAAGTAAATCAAGGCGCCGACGCCTTCCTCTCCGATTCGCTCCAACGCCATGTGAAGCTGGTCGCCGCAGTCGCATCGGAGCGATTCGAGGAGGTCGCCGGTGAAGCAGGACGAGTGGATCCGGACCAGCGGCGCCTCGACCGACTGGAGGTCCCCCATCGCGAAGACGACCGGGTTGTTCGTCGGCTCGTAATCGACGTTGTAGCCGATGATCTTGCCGTTGCCGTAGCGGGTGGGGAGCTCCGCCTCGGCCGCTCGATGGACCAGCTTCTCCCGGCGACGGCGATACTTGATCAGGGTCTCGATCGCCAGGATCGGCAAATCAAACCGATCGGCCAGCTCATGAAGTTTCTCGCGACTGGCCATCTTCGTGCCGTCGAGGATCTCGATCAGGACGCCCGCCGGGCTCAGACCGGCCATCCTCGCCAGATCGACGGTCGCCTCCGTGTGCCCGGCCCTCCGCAACACGCCGCCTTCCTTCGCAAGCAGCGGGAAAATGTGCCCAGGGCGGACGAAATCGCTCGCCTTCGCCTCGGGGGCGACCATCGACCGGATCGTGAACGCCCTTTCCTCGGCGCTGATGCCGGTCCGGCACGAGCGATGGTCGATCTGCACCAGGAACGGAGTCTGATGGGGCGCGTTGTTCACGTCGACGACCGGAGGCAACTGCAACTTCGTCGCAAGCTCGGGGACGATGGGCATGCAGAGCTGCCCTCGACCATAAGTGACCATAAATTCAATCGTCTCGGCGGTGATGCCGTCGGCCGCGGCGACGAAGTCCCCCTCGTTCTCGCGGTCCTCGTCATCGACCACGATCACCACCCGGCCATGACGAAGGGCCTCAATCGCCTCGTCCACCTTCGAAAACTCGCCCATCATCCCGCCCCCCCTTCGTCGTCTGCGATGCCCAATTCGCCAGGCCGATCCCTTCCCCGAGACCGAATCGACCGCCACGCGCGATCATTGTAGCCAGGAGGCCCCGAGAACGTCGTCCCGCCGAGATTTCGCTTCAAACCGTCGGCGATCCGGCGATAATCGACCGGCACCCGGTTCGATAAGCTCGATAGGAAACGCGAATGGCCACCGAGACTTCGCCCGAGGCGTCTCCTCGTCGCAGGAACCGCTGGCTGACCCTCAGCCTCCGCGCCCTGATCCTGCTCGTGGTGCTCGCCGCCGGCGCGATGGGCTGGCTGGCGTATCGAATTCGGTCCAAACGGGTGGCGGTCGCGGGGATTGTGAAAGCCGGCGGCATCCTGCGTTACCGGTGGCAATCCCCCAACGGCAGGTTCGAACCCAAGGCCGCCCCGCCGGCTCGGAACTGGTATCGCGACCTCCTGGGACCAGAACTCTTCGACGAGGTTGATGCCGTCAGCCTCACCGGACGAAACGCCATCGCCCTGCTTCCTCAAATCGCGCAATTCCCGAGCCTGAAGACCCTCTCGCTCTTCGACGCGGCGGTCTCCGACGCCGACCTGGCCGTGATCCAGGGATTGACCGAGCTGCGAATCCTCCACCTCGTCCGCGTCCAGGGACCGGGCAGCGTGTTGCGGTACCTCCGCGGGATGAGGCACATGGAGACGATCGACGCGAAGGGATTCTCCGCGACGGATGCGGACCTCGCCCACCTCGAAGGCCTTACGTCCCTGAGAAATCTCAGCCTCCACGCGCCGGGGGTGACCGACGCCGGACTCGCTCATCTCTCCCGGATGACCAACCTGAGCTTCCTGGACCTGGCCGATTCAAAGGTGACTTCGGCCGGGCTCGCTTCCTTGAAGGATTGCCCCAAGCTCTCGCACCTGGGACTCATGAATGCCCGAATCACTTCGCTCGGACGACTCGGCCCGCGCGATGCGATGAAGACCCTCCTACTCGACGGCAATCCCATTGAAGATGACGGGATCGGCGAGTTTCCCGCGTTAATCACCCTTCGTATCCTCCACTCCAAGATGACCGACAAGGGCGTCGAAAAGCTCGCCGGATTGCGGACCCTCCAGATGCTCGGCATCGGCGGACCCGGGATCACCGAGGCGGGGCTGGAGACTCTGGGTCAGATGCCGAAACTCGCCATGCTCCTGGTCGAAGACAGCAACGTCCGCGACCTTCGGCCCCTCCTGGCCCTCAAGCGACTCGGCACGCTCAGCCTGAAGGGTAACCCGATCGAGGACGAGGCGATTGTCTGCCTGGAGGGCCTGACGAACCTGAGGACCCTGGGACTCGGAGGGACCAGGGTCACCGATGCCGGACTCTCGCGCCTTCGCAACCTGAAATTGATGAGAAGCCTCGACCTCAGCGACACGCGGATCACCGACGCCGGCCTGGCGGAACTCGGCGGCCTGACGGCCTTGCAGATCCTCGCCCTGAACGACACCGCCATCACCGATCAAGGAATCCCCGCGCTCCGGCGACTGCCCCGGCTCGCCAACCTCCAGGTCAACAACACCAAGGTCTCGATCGGCGCCCTCGCGAAGCTTCCGCAGTCGAGGACGATGGCCCTCCTCCGAATGAATGGGACCGGGGTCTCCGACTCGGACATCGCCCAACTGGCAGCCTTCCCGAAGCTGGGGATGCTCTACCTCGAAGGGACGGCCCTCACCGATGCCTCCATCCCGGCCCTCACGAAGCTGGACCAACTCCAGGTGCTCAGGGTCCAGGGCACGAAAATCTCCCCGGCCGGGATGGCGACGATCCAGGAGGCCCATCCCGGCCTCAGTTTGAACGTCGAGACCCAGGGCCCGTGATCGACATCAAAACGTCTCCGACGAAATTCGGATATTCCGTCCGGCCCGGCCGTTTTTTGCTTGATGGATTCGAGCGCGGATGTCAAAGTGCAGGACGAGAGGGGCGGACGGCTCCGAATTCCCTGGGAGCCGATCCCCGACGACGATGGAGGTCGGACCTTGCTCGCGATTCTCCCCCTCCTGCCCTTCCTCGTCACGGCCGACCCCGGGCCGGTGCGGGATCTTGAGGTCGAGCCGGCTCGCGTCCGGCTGATCGGCTCCGACGGCTCGGCCCAGCTCGTGGTGACCGGCCGGTTCGGCGGCGGCCCTCGCGATTTGACCCGCGAGGCCGTCTATGCGTGTTCCGATCCCGGCGTGGCGGAGGTCGGGGCCGACGGCTCCCTCCGGCCGAAGCGGGACGGCCAGGCTCTCGTCGTCGTCAAGGTCGGGGAGATCGAGCGATCGGTCGAGGTCGTCGTCGAGGACATGGCGAACTCCCGGCGCGTCGCGTTCTCCGCCGAGGTCGTGCCCATCTTCACCCGTTATGGGTGTAACGCCGGCAACTGCCACGGGAAATCGACCGGCCAGAACGGCTTTCGGATGAGCCTGCTGGGATTCGATCCCAAGGCCGACTGGGAGGCGCTCGTCCGCGAGGGCCGGGGGCGGCGGATCGTGGCCGCGGCCCCGTCGGCCAGCCTTCTCCTGAGGAAATCGACCGCCAAGGTGCCCCACGGAGGCGGACGGAAGTTCGCCGAGGGGCTCGCCAGAATACCAGACCATCGCCCGATGGATCGCCCAGGGCGCCGAGTTCGACTCGGGCCGGGAGCCGAAGCTCGTCTCGATCGCCGCGAAGCCCGACCGCCGCCTCGTCCCCCAGGGAGGGCGGCAGCAGTTGCGGGTCGAGGCCACGTATGAAGATGGCACCACCGTCGACGTCACCCGGCTCGCCCGCTACCAGTCGAACGCCCCGGACCTCGCCTCGGTCGAGGATCGCGGCGAGATCCAGGCCAGGGACGGCGTGGGCGAGGCGGCCGTGATGGTCCGGTTCGGCGGGCTGGTGACCGTGGCTCGGGCCGTCGTCCCCCTGGCGCGCGAGGTGCCCGATTGGGAACCTCCGACGTCCCCGAACCCGATTGATCCCCTGGTCTTCCGCAAGCTGAAGGAGCTGAACCTCTCGCCCAGCGGCCCCTGCACCGACGCCGAGTTCGCCCGGCGGTCCTCGCTGGACCTCTGCGGGATGCTGCCCACCCCGGCCGACGTGGCCCGGTTCGAGGCGGATTCCGACCCGGAAAAGCGAACCAGGTGGGTCGATTCGCTCCTCAACCGGCCAGAATATGCCGATTACTTCGCGATGAAGTGGTCGGCGATCCTCCGCAACTCGCGAGGGTCCAATGTCTTCGGGCTGGGTTCCCAGGGGACCAGCTTCGCCTTCCACGCCTGGCTCCGCGAGGTGATCGCCGAGAACCGGCCGTATGACCAGATCGCCGCCGACCTGATCGCCGCGAAGGGCGACCCGGCCACCCAGCCCGCCGTCGCCTGGTATCGCACCCGCGACTTCATGGCGGATGAACAAAAGCAACTCAAGGAGCACGTGGACGACACGGCCCAGCTTTTCCTGGGGATGCGAGTCCAGTGCGCCCAGTGCCACCATCACCCGTTCGAAAAATGGAGCCAGGACGACTATTACGGCTTCGCCTCGTTCTTCGCCAGGATCGGCCGGAAGCAAGGCGCGGACGCCTTCTCGCCCCGGATCTTCGTCAAGACGAGCGGGCTCGCGAAGCACCCGGGCTCCGGCAAGGAATATCAGCCGAAAGCCCTGGACGGCCCCGAGTTCGGCGATCTGGGGCCTCGCGACGACCCCCGCGACCGCCTGGTCGAATGGCTCCGCAAGCCCGACAATCCGTTCTTCGCCCGGGCGCTGGTGAATCGCTACTGGAAGCACTTCTTCGGCCGGGGGCTGGTCGAACCCGAGGACGACATGAGGGCCTCGAACCCGCCCAGCAACCCCGAGCTCCTCGACGCCCTGGCCGATGACTTCGTCAAGAACGGTTTCGATCTGAAACATCTCGTTCGCCTGATCGCCACCAGCCGCGTTTATGCGCTGTCCAGCCTCCCGAACGAGTTCAACGCCGTCGATCGCCAGAACTTCGCCCGGTTCTACCCAAGGCGGCTCTCGGCCGAAGTTTTGCTCGACGCCGTGGCGGACGTGACCGGCTCCCCGGAGAGCTTCGCGGGCGTCCCCCAGGGGTTCCGCGCCGTCCAGCTCCCGGACGAGGGGTTCAACTCCTCGTTCCTCGACATCTTCGGCCGTCCCAAACGGGAAAGTGTCTGCGAATGCGAAAGGACCAGCGAGGCGAACCTTTCGCAGAGGCTCCATCTCCTGAATTCCCAGGAGATTGAGTCCAAACTCGGCACGAATTCGGGGCGGGTCGCCGGCTGGGCCTCGGAGAAGGACGCCCGGACCGATTCGGAGAAGGTGGAGGAGCTGTACCGCCTCTGCCTCGCCCGTAAGCCGACCGACGATGAGCGCGAGGTCTGCCTCGCCCACGTGAAGAAGGCCCGGGAGGCCAAAACGACCCGCAAGGGGTTCGAGGACCTCCTGTGGACGCTCCTCAATACGAAAGAATTCCTCTTCACCCGCTGATCCATCGGGGGGCCTGGCGATGCTCGACGTGTTCGGGGGCCGGTTCGGGACGTGCGACGGAGTCAGCCGTCGGAGCTTCCTGAGGGTCGGCGCTGGGCCTGGCCGGGCTCACCCTGCCCGACGCCCTCAGGGCCCGCGCCCTCGCGGCGAAGCAGGGCGAGGCCGTCAAGGACACCGCCGTGATCCAGGTCTTCCTCTCGGGGGGGCCGACCCATTTGGAGACCTACGACCCCAAACCCGACGCTCCCAAGGAGATCCGCGGCGAGTTCTCGGCCATCCCCACCCGTCTCGCGGGCGTGTTCGTCTCCGAGCACCTGCCCCGCCAGGCCGCGGCGATGGACAAGATGGCCCTGATCCGAAGCCTCCACCACGACTCGGCCGATCACGGCGTCGGCAGCCACTGGACCATGACCGGATTCCCCTCGGCCTCGGCCTTCTCCCGGACCAATGAACGGCCGAGCGTCGGCTCGATCGCCGCGAAGCTCCGCGGGCCGAACGCCCCGGGCGTGCCTCCCTACATCACCCTGCCCAACATGCCCAGCTATGGCGCGGCCTCGTATCTCGGCGCCGGCTACAACCCGTTCACCGTCAACGGCGACCCCAACGGCACGATCCGCGTCCGTAACCTGGAGCCCGCCAATGGCTTGAACATGGAGAGGCTGGCCGATCGCCGCTACCTCCTGGACAGGCTCGATCGGATCGAGCGCGAGCGAGACTCCTCCGGCACGATGGACGGTATCGACCACTTCACCGCCCAGGCCTACGAGATGGTCACCGGCCCCGCCGCCCGCCGCGCCTTCGACATGACGAAGGAAGACCCCCGGCTCCGCGACCGCTACGGGCGGACCCGGATCGGCCAGGGCTTGCTCCTCGCCCGCCGTCTGGTCGAGGCCGGCGTCACCTTCGTCACCGTGACCGAAGGCAACTGGGACCACCACTCGGGCATCTTCCAGCAATGCCGCAACCAGCTCCCTCCGCTCGACAACGCCGTGGCCTCCCTGGTCGAGGACCTTCACGATCGCGGCCTGGCCGACCGCGTCCTCGTCCTGGTCTGGGGCGAGTTCGGCCGCTCCCCTCGGATCAACAACGGCGGTCGCGACCACTGGCCGGGCGCGATGTCGGCCGCCGTCGTCGGGGGCGGACTCAAGATGGGCCAGGTCATCGGCTCGACCAACCGCAAGGGGGAATCCCCCAGCGAACGCCCCCTCCGCCCCGAAGACCTGATCCACACCGTCTACCACGTCCTCGGAATCAATCCTCAACACGAGTTCCCGAACGAATCGGGACGCCCGATGCCGGTCCTGAACCAGGGTCACGTGATCTCCGAACTCCTCGGCTGAGCCGGCACCCCCTTGCGGGACCGCCTCCTCGGCGGTCCGATGGGGCTTTCCCGCCGGAGGAGTCGTCATGGCCGTTCGAGACCTCCTGATCGCGGCATGCCTCGGGACGGCGGTCCCCGCCGTCGCCCAGACCCCGGGCCCGGCCCTCCATTCGGCGTTTCCGGCCGGAGCGAGGGCCGGCGAGACCATCGAGCTGGAAATCGCCGGCGAACGACTCGACCCAGCCGACTCCCTCTGGTTCGACACCCCCGGAATCCGCGGATTTCGCCTCAAATCGGGACGATTCCGCGTCGCCGTCGGCCCCTTCGTGCCCGTCGGCGTCCACGAGGTCCGCGTCCTCGGTCGATCGGGCGTGAGCAACCCCAGGATCTTCCTCGTCGGCGAGCGGACCGAGGTCAACGAAGTCGAACCGAACGACTCATCGGCGACCGCCAACCCGCTGCCGGTCGGCTCCGTCGCCAACGGCCGCCTGGCCGCCTCGCCGGACGTCGATTCGTTCCGTTTCGAAGCGAAACGCGGCGATCGGATCGTCCTGGAACTCGCGGCCGGTTCGATCGACTCGAAACTCGACGCCGGACTCCGCCTCTTCTCCCCGTCAGGCCGCGACCTGGTCGGCCCGAGCCAGGCGACCGGCAACGACCCGTCCGCCGATCTGGTCCTTCCCGAGGATGGGGCCTACGTGGTCCAGGTCCATGACGTCGTGTACTCCGGCTCGGCCGACCACGTTTACCGGCTGACGATCCGCGACGGCCCCCATCTTCGGGGCATCTGGCCCGTGACCAGCCCGATCGGGCACGAAGTCCCCTTGATCCTGAGAGACGGGACCTCGGATCGGCCGCAAGGGCCGATTTGGATGAGGGATGCGCCGATCTCGGAGCGAGTCGGTTGGCCCTCGGCGCTGGCGGGACGCCTCGGGATGGAATACCGCCTCGGCCCGTCCAACCCGGTCTTCGTCGCCGGATCGACCGAGCCTGTCGTCGCCGAATCCGAACCCAACGGCTCTCCCGGTGAGGCCCAAACGGTCCAGCCACCCGTGGAAGTCTCGGCCCGGTTCCATGGCCCCGGAGACCGGGACGTCTATCGGTTTGCCGTCCACAAGGGCGACATTCTGGTCATCGAGGCCGAGGCCGAAGTCCTGGGATCGCCAGCCGATCCGTCGTTCGTGGTCCGCAGAGCCGGCGCGACGAAGCCCGTCAACCTCGCCTCGGGCGACGACTCGCCCGACCCGTTCGGCGGCCAGAGGTTCCCGGTCGGCTCGCTCGACGCCCGCGCCCGGTTCGTGGCGCCGGAGGACGGCGATTATCTCGTCCAGGTCACCGACAAATTCGGCTCGAACCGCACCGATCTGGTTCTGGGATACCGACTTCGGATTCGGCCCGAGCGGCCCGACTTCACCCTCTTCGTCGTCCCGAACGACGCGAGCACGCCTTCCGGGACCGATCTACCGGCAGGAGGACGGGTCCTCGCCAGGGCCCTGGTTCATCGACGGGACGGACTCTCGGGCCCGATCCGAATCGAGGCGATCGACCTGCCGCCGGGCGTGTCGTGCGAGCCCGTGATCGCCGGCCCCGATCGAACCGAGACGCCCCTCGTCCTCTCCGCCGAGCGTTCTGCTCCAACCGGTGTGGGGACGATCCGTTTCCTCGGGACCGCGCTCTCCGGCGACCGCAAGGAAGTCCTCGACCCCTCGCCCAACCGCAGATATCGCAAGGAGATCCAGCGAGAGGCCATCCCCGGCGTCCTCGTCTGGCCAACCCCCAAGACCGCCGGGGACGGCCCTCCGATCGCGAGGGCAAGGGTCTCCTCCGGGTTCGTCCTCGCCGTCGTTCCGGCGGCACCCTTTGCGCTCACCGCCCATCCGTCACTCACGGTCCTCGGCCCCGGCGATTCCGCGGAGTGGACCGTCGAAATCGAGCGCCGAGACGGGTTCGCGGAACCCGTCCAGGTCGCCGCGATCGACCTTCCGCCGGGCATTCCCCCGCCCCCGCCCCTCACGATTCCCGGCGACAAGAACTCCGGCACGCTCAAGATGACCGTCCCTAAGGGGCATAAACCGGATCTGTCCACGTTCGTCCTCACCGGATCGGCCTCGTTTCATCCGCCCGACGCCAAGCCGGACGTCAAAATCCCGATCGTGGCGCCTTCCAACGGCCTCCTGCTGAGCATCCATCCGTAGTCGCGCGAACCGACGAGACTCCCATGATCACCTCGCTTCCCTTCGCCCTCGCTCTGCTCGCGGCCGGACCCGAGCCGATTCCCGTCGCGGTCCCAAACCGTTCCAATCCGGTCAGTTACGGCCGCGAGGTATCGGAAATCCTGGCCGGGAAGTGCGTCGGGTGTCATAATGCCGCGCTGGCCGAGGGGAAATTGAAGCTGGAGGATGTGGGGGGAATGCTCAAGGGAGGCAAGCATGGTCCCGCGCTTGTCCCGGGGAAGGCCGAGGAAAGCCTCCTGTTCAGGATGGCATCCCATCGCGTCGAGCCGATCATGCCTCCAAAAGACAAGAAAGAGGCCAAACCTCTATCGTCCCAGGAGTTAGGTCTCATCAAACTCTGGATCGATGGGGGCGCGAAGGACGATTCGGCCGAGACCGTGGAGATCCCCGTCGAACTCGGGCCACTGCCGCCGGGCGTCCATCCGATCCTCGCTCTGGACCTGACGGCCGATGGCCGACGGCTCGCCTCGGGCCGAGGGAACGTCGTGAGGCTCCATGACGCCGATTCCGGGGTCGAGGTCGTCCGCCTCGGCGGCCACAAGGATGTGATTCAGTCGCTCCGTTTCAGCCCCGACGGCTCGAAGCTGGCGGCGGGTTCGTTCGGGATCGTGACGGTCTGGTCGGTCCCGAAATTCGCGGAAATCGCGACCCTGAACGGACATACGGACGAGGTTCGCCTCCTCGCAGCTTCGTCCGACGGCAAGACGCTGGTCTCGAGCGGCCCCGACGGAACGATTCGGTTCTGGAATCTCGCCGAGGGGAAGGAAGCGAGGAAGATCGCGGCCCCGACCAGGCCCCGCAGCCTGGCGGTCTCGTCCGACGGCTCCCGGATCGCCGTGGGAGGCGAAGACGGCAAGATCCTCCTCGTGAATTCGGCCGATGGCCAGACGCTTCTGACCCTGGAAGGGCACGCGGGGCCGGTGGTGGGCCTCGCCTTTTTCGACGGAAACCAAAAACTGGTCTCGGGATCGGAGGACACATCGGCGAGGATCTGGAGCATCGCCCAGGGTGATTCCGGGCCCCCGACAACCTCCGCGATCCTGAAAGGGCACGAGGGCCCCGTTCTCGCGGTCGCGGCGTCGGCCGACGGCCGGGCCGTCCTGACCGGAGGCCGCGATGGCACGATTCGGTTCTGGAAGTCGGACAATGGCGAACTGATCCGCTCCATCGGGAACATGGCCGGGCCGGTCCTCAGCCTGGCCGCGTCCCCAGGATCGAGCTCGGCCGCGTCCGGTTCGGCCGATGGGACGGCTCGGTTGTTCCGCCTCGACGACGGCGGGGTGATCCGAGAATTCGCCGGGCTGGAATCGGCCGTCGCTTCCGTGGCCTTCTCGCCCGACGGTTCACGGCTGGCCACGGCGACCGTCGGGGGAGCGGTGAAGGTCTGGGAGGTCGAAACGGGCCAAGGCGTCGTCGCGTTCAGTCACCGAGGGGCCAAACCGAACGATCCGCTCGGAGCGGTCCACCGGGTCGTCTTCCTGGGCGATGGTTCCGTGGCCACGGCATCGGCCGCAAAAACCGTCAAGACCTGGACTTATGACGGCTCATGGGGCGAGCCCAGGGTGCTCGGCCCCCACGTCTTCCGCATCCTGGCGCTCGACTTCAGCCCGGATGGATCCCTCCTGGCCGCCGGAGGGGGCGAGCCGTCACGATCGGGCGAGATCAAGATCTGGGAGGTGGCCGCGGGCAAGCTGGTCAAGTCGGCCCCGGAAGGGCTCCATTCCGATACGGTCTTCGCCCTGAGATTCAGCCCCGATGGCAAGCTCCTGGCGAGCGGATCGGCCGACCGATTCCTGAAAGTCCTGAATCTGGCGGAGGTTAAGGAGGTCCGCTCGTTCGAGGGGCACACCGGCCACGTCCTGGCCGTAGACTGGAAGGGAGACGGCAAGGAGCTGGTCAGCGGAGGGGCCGACGACTCGGTGAAAATCTGGGATTTCGAGACTGGCGACCAGCTTCGGACGCTCGCCGTCGGCCCCAAGAAAGGGGTGACGGCCGTCCGATGGTCGATGGACCCGGGCCTCACGACGGTCGTCGGCGCCTCGGGGGACGGTGCGGTCCGGTTCTGGAACCCGACCGCCCGGAACGTGACCCGGACGTTCTCGGGTGCGTCCGATTACCTGGACGCCGTGGCGATCTCGCAAGACCGCCATCGAGTGGCCGCCGGAGGGGCGAACGGAGTGCTCTACCTCTGGAACGGCGAGACCGGCGCCCTCTGGAAGAAGATCGGCGAGCCGGCGAAGTAAACCGGCCGCCGGAATCGACTTCGGGTCAGGGACGACCCGGGACGGCGTCTCGGACGATCAGAGGCCCGCGCCGCCGAGGTGCTTGGTCTTGTGGGGGTTGCGCCCTGCTTCTTCGGCCGACGGCCCTTGGCGATCGGCGAAGAATCGCACTTCTTCTTCCAGGCGTAGCTCTTGCGATGACGCGTCTTCTTCTTCATGGTTCGGCGGGGCCTTCGGGGCGCTCTGCGATCCGGGAAAGCGAGTATTATGCAACGACTCGCCGGGGGAATCAACCCGAGAAATCGGTTTCCGGGCCTGATTTCGCCGCGCGGGAGGCTTGACGTGCGGTCGGGGAATCCGTAAATTTGGGGTTTCCCCGCCGGTTCGGGAAGTCCGTCTCCGTCCTCCTGGTGGAGCGTCTCCGGCGTCGCCTTCGCGTCTTTGTCCGAGGACCCCGCGTTCATGCCTCGCAAGAAATTCGGCCGCAACCGCAAGAATCGCTGCCGCTTCTGCACCCCCGAGGGTTGCCCCCGCCCGGCCTACGTGGATTACAAGGACGTCGGCCTGCTGAAGAAACTCTGCACCAACCAGAGCAAGATGTTCTCCCGGAAGCGCAGCGGCAATTGCGCGGCGTTCCAGAGGGCCTCCAGCGACGCCGTGAAGCGGGCCCGGTTCCTCGCGCTGCTGCCCTACGTCGGCGAGTGAGGACGCGGTGCGAAACCGTTTGGACGGGCCGACTTCGGTCGGCCTGACCGGACCGATTCCGCCGATCTCAGGGCGTCGTCTGCTTGAGATACTTCAGGAATTGCTCGTCGAGCGTCTTGAACGGCACGTCCAGCCGGTCTTCGAGCGAATCGGGGCGGACCCGGCCCCGATAGGCGTCGGCCGCGAGGTCCAGGAAGGCCTCCCGGTACCGGCCACCCTCGCCGTGGAGCAGGAAGAGGGTCCAGGCCATCGCCTCGGCATAGTTGCGATAGACGGCGCCGTCTTTCTCGTCGCCGAAGGCCGCCTTGTCCATCGCCGCGAAGTCGGCGATCGGCACGAAACGCCCTTCGGTCAAGATATTCTGGCGAGCCTGCGCGAATCGCGGGCCGATCGGTTCGCCGACGACCAGTCTGCCGTCCTCCTGGTGGCGGACGGTCTCGAAATACGTGCCCAGCCCTTCCCAGATCCAGTAGTTCGAGCGGGCCTTATCCACCTCGGACTTCCCCGCCGACTCGAACAGAAGCTGGTGCGAGGATTCGTGATAGAGCGTGGCCTCGGCCGCGATCGGGTTCTTTTCATCCTTGTAAAAGAAGCTGCATGGATCGACCTTCCGGCCCTTCAGCTCGCCAAAGGCTCGCGCCTCGCTGGGCGGCATGTAGTAACCGAGGCTGATCGTTTCGTCCCGGCCGAACTTGTCGCGAAAGAAGGCGACGTATTCGCTCTTTTCTTTGAAATAGCGGACCTGGAACTTCTTCGTGGTGGCCACGGGCTGCTGGGTCGGATTGCTGAACCGGTGAGCCAGAGGGAGGTTGCGACCGATCAGGTCGCCGAACTCGGAGAAAAACATCTCCTCGAATGCCTCCAGGCGGCGGCCGAACTCCACGGCCTCGGCCAGCGGCACATCGGCCTGGATCTGGAAGTGGGGGGCCGTCTCGATGAACCAGGGCCGCTCGGGAGTCGAGCGGAGGGCGTTAGCCTCGTCCTCCGGGAGCCAGGCCCGGGGGCGGCGGCGGGAATCCAGCTCGCCGGGCAGTTCGCCGCGATCGAGATGGGCGACCCAATCGGCCGGCACCCATCCGTACTTCGGGTGGAGCACATGCCCTTTCTTTTCCAGGAGCTCGACGGCGTGGGGCGTCGCCCACCCTCCCTTATAAGGCAGAAAACCGAGCAGTCGACGGGCATCGGCGTGGTCCGGGTCGCGTTCGAGGACCTTGCGAAGGAGCGAATCGGCCAGGCCGAAGCGAGCGATCGGCGGGGTTCCCGCCTTCCTGGCCAGCGTGAAGAGGCGGGAGGCCGATTCCTTGCGGATTTTCCGCGCCTCCGCCGGGAGTGTAACCTTGGTCGCTGGAACGACCTCGGGCAGGGGCTGGAACCAGATCGGCCCCCCCTTCGAGGGCGTTTCGATGGTCGCCCGGACCTCCCTGGCCTGGTCGCGCTGTCCCGAACCGTCGAGCTTCGCCGCCAGGGCTTCCAACGCCTCGGCCTCGCGATCGACGAGCGTCCTCGCGGCGTCACGAACCGCCTCACGGGCGGCGGCGGGTGCCGAGGGAGGCGGGACCTGGCCGACGAGCCCGAGGGTCACGAGCCAGAGGGACGCAATCATGGGGGGGCTCCTCGGTTCGATCGGCGGCGGAGGGAGAGGCCGGCTCTGGTCTGGACGATTCGTCGCGGCCGGGGCAGAATGCGCGGACCGGATGGACCCGGTTTCCGCAAGTCAAGGAGACCTCACGCATGACCGTTCGTCGCCGATCGCTTTCGCATGGAACGGTGCTCCTGGTCGGCCTGGCGATCGGCTGGGGGCTGGCGACGGGTCGGCCCGCCCGGCTCCAGGCCGAGGCCAGTGACCGCTGGGGGGACCGGATCCTGATGACCGGGCCGATCGCCATCGAGCAGAATGCCCAGAAGACGCCGATCCCCCAGGATGCCCTCTATTACCTCAATTACAACACCGGCATGCTGCTCGCGGCGATCCCTTCGTATCAGCAGACGACCGGAGGCACCCAGATCCTCACGGATTTCGCCGAACGCGACCTGATCCGGGATTTCGATCTCAAGCCGGGGGTGAATCCGCACTTCCTGATGACGACCGGGAGCCTGGGGTTCCGCACCGAGGGTTGGGCCCCGTTGTTCGTGGTGGAGACGGAGACGGGTCAGGTGGCCGTTTACAAGGTGTCGGCCCAGGCGACCGTGGGTTCGAGCAAGCCGAATTTCCAGCTTTTGGAGAGGAAGCACGAGCCGAGGCTCGGCCGTCGCTGAGTGGCGCCGGCTTACTTGCCGCCCGGGTTGGCCGGCGGAGTCGCGGGGGGGGCGCAGTGGCCTCGACCTCCTTGGGAGGAGCCGTATCGTCCGAATCCGCCGGATGATACGGCCGGGCGTTCTGGTGATCGATCAGCCAGGAACCCTTCACGTCGAAGACCTTCGCGTGGCCGAACTCGCCCAGGGGGTCTGCGGGGCGTTCTTCGTCGTAGCTGGGGAAGGTATACCCCGTGGTGTGCTGGAAGAAGGCGAGCCAGGCGCGATCGAAGCCCAGGCCCCACGGGGGTTTGGTGTCGTAGTTGATGACGCCGAACATCTTCCGGTGGACCGGGGCGGTCTCCAGGCAGCAGAGGAGGATCGCCGTCATGGTCACGGCGCCGGCGAGGCCGAACAGCAGACGGCCGAGGTGGTAGATCGGCGTCGGCAGCCGGACCATCCCCGGGGCGAACATGTCGGTGCAAACCCGAAGGATGATCAGGGTCACGAGATAGATCCCGACGAGGCTGAGCATGTCGGCCCACCCCGCCATCGCCGAGGCGTTGTCCGAGATCACCTTCGCCAACGGCTCGTAGAAGTTGAACGCGATGATCCCGGCGAACATCATGTTGAGGAACATCAGGGCCGCGCCCCAGGCCCCCTCGCTCGACAACGCATAGGTCATCCCCAGGATCAGGACGGTCAGCGTGAGGTCAATCGCCACGGGGGGCATCGGCGTCCTCGGATTCGAGAGTGGACAGAAAGCAGTGGGCAGTGGGCAGTGGGCAGTGGGCAGTGGGCAGGTGAGCGGGGATAGCGTTGGGTAGGCCGTCGATCCCCTCTTCCCTGCCCACTGCTCACTGCCCACTCTGGAGACTACTTCACGACTCGCAGCAGTTCTTTGATGGATGTCTTGCCCTGGATGACCTGGCGGAGGCCGTCTTCCTGGAGGTAGATCATCCCGTTCTTGCGGGCCTCGGCCTTGATGGCGTTGATCGACGGGTTCTCGCGGATCAGGTCGCGCATCGGCTCGGTGATGACCAGGAGCTCGAAGATGCCGGTCCGGCCGACGTACCCCGTGCCCCCGCAGGTGGGGCAGACCTGTTCGGGGTTTTCCGGCGGGCGATAGAAGACGTCCACCTTGTCCACCGGCAGGTTGGCCTTCTGGAGGAACTCGGGCTTGGGCTTGTAGGGTTCCTTGCAGGTCTCGCAGAGGACGCGGACGAGCCGTTGGCCGAGGACCGCCGTGAGCGCCGAGGCGATCATGAAGGGCTCGACGCCCAGGTCGAGCAGCCGGAACAGGGCGGTGACGGTGTCGTTGGCGTGGACCGTCGAGAACACCATGTGGCCGGTCGTCGCCGCCTGGCAGGAGATGGTGGCCGTTTCCTGGTCGCGGATCTCGCCGATCATGATCACGTCCGGGTCCTGCCGGAGGATCGACCGGAGACTCGTCGCAAACGTCTGTCCCGCCTTGGAGTTAATCTCGATCTGGGTGATCCCGTCGATGTGATATTCGATCGGGTCCTCGACGGTGATGATGTTCTTCTGGAAGCGGTCGATCTCGCGGATGCAGGCGTAGAGCGTGGTGCTCTTGCCCGAGCCGGTCGGCCCGCAGCAGAGGAACATCCCGTGGGGCTGAGTGACCAGGCTGCGAACCTCCTGGGCCATCTTGGGCCGGACGCCGATCTCGTCGACCTTGGCGACGGACGCGGCGTTGTCGAGGATTCGCATCACCAGCTTCTCGCCGGCCTTCGAACCGGACGTGGCCACGCGGAAGTCGATCTCCCGGCCTTCCAGCTTCGCGGCGAATGAGCCGTCCTGCGGCTTCCTCTTCTCGGAGATGTCCATCGCCGAGAGGACCTTGAAGATGTTGACGACGGCCACGCCGGTCTCGCGATCGAACGGCTCGGCGGCGTGGAGGATGCCGTCGATCCGGTAGCGGACGGCCAGTTGCTCCTGGGTCGGCTCGAGGTGGATGTCGGTCGCCCGGCGGAGCACGGCGTCGTACACAAGTTCCTTGGCACCCATGTAATAGGGCGATGTCTCCGCCTTCTCGACCCGGTCCGGATCGAGCTTCCCCTGGCTCTTCCCGATGAAGATGATCGGCGGCCCGGTCTTGTCGAGTCCGTCGTCGGTCCGGTTGAAGATCCCCTTCATCCCCAACTTGTTCATCAGGCCATTGGCAATCTCGCCGAAGTGATAGGGAGTCAACACCTTCCGATCGTCGGGGACGGTCGGGTTCCTCTGACCATAGACGTAATAGAACAACGGGCCGAAGTAGAGGATCAGCAGCAGGAGCAGCCCGATGAAGTAGATCGGAATCAACCACAAGAGCGCGAAGCCGAGCAATCCCGTGAAGAACGTGATCGAGTTCCAGGTTTCGAACCTCAGGTTGTTGAGGTCCTTCATGTCGTCGTCGATCCAGTAGGTCGTCCAGGCCCACAGGATGTAGATCAGAAGGACCGGGACGAACTTGAACAAGTTCATGTACATCCCGGGGCCGCGAAGCACGGCCATCTCGGTCGATTGGCCGAACAGGAGGACGCCGCCGAGATCCCCCGCCTCGGCGACCGGGGCGAAGCCGACGAGCAGGGCCAGGACAGCCAGGACGAGCGCGATCGGGCGGGACATCGGGGACCTCGGCGTCGGGGCGATCCAAAACGGGGCGTGGCGATGCGTTGCGATAAGTTTCGA
Organism: uncultured Planctomycetota bacterium; assembly: GCA_963737655.1. Lineage (GTDB taxonomy): Bacteria > Planctomycetota > Planctomycetia > Isosphaerales > Isosphaeraceae > JAQGHR01. The sequence continues at coordinate 3,915,416 of CAVTTN010000002.1, forward strand.
TGCGTTCGGTCGGGGGCGGCCGATCAGAGGATGCCGGCCTCGGGCAGAGTAATCCCCTTGAGCGCCATTCTCAAGGCGTCGGGGTTCGGAGCCACCTCGAATGCGGTCGATCGTTCGACTTTCTCGGCCACCACGAGCTGGCGGAGGCTCTCGGTGAAGTCCACCATCCCCTCCTGCTTGCCCATCCGGATCGCCTGGGCGAGCTTGATGTCTTCCTCGGTGAGGATCAGCTTGCGGACGATCGGGTTCATCCGCATGATCTCGCAGAGGGGGACGCGGCTCTGCCCGGTGGCGGCGGCCCAGTCCTTGGCCGTCGGCAGGAGCTTCTGGGCGATCACGGCCTTGAGGTTGAACGCCAGGTTCTGCCTCATCGCCGCGTGCATGTCCTGGGGGAACAGGTCGAGGATTCGGGAGATCGTCGAGGGTGCCGACGAGGCGTGGAGCGTCCCGAAGACCAGGTGGCCGGTCTCGGCCGCGTGGAGGGCCGCGTTGAACGTGTCCCGGTCTCGCATCTCGCCCACCAGGATGATGTCCGGGTCCTGCCGGACCGCGTGCTTCAACGCCGTGTCCCAGTCGCAGACGTCGATGCCGACCTCTCGCTGGTTGATGATGCACTTATCGTCGGTGAACGTGAATTCGATCGGGTCCTCGATCGTCACGATGTGGCAGCGTTCGGTCTCGTTCACGTAGTTGAGCATCGAGGCGATCGTGGTCGACTTGCCCGACCCGGTCACGCCGGAGAGGATGATGATCCCCTGGTCTTCCTTGACGATCTCGGCGAGGATCGGCGGCAGGCCCAGGCCCTCGAAGTTGGGGATCTTGGTGTTGACGCGCCGGGCCACCAGGCTGAGCCGTCCCCGGGCGCGGAACAGGTTCACGCGGAACCGGTTCTCGACGCCATCGGTGTCCACGACGATGTGGGCGAAGTCGGCCCCGCCGGTCTCCTCCAAAATGTTGCGCTGCCGGGGCGTCATGATCGGGTACATCAGCCGTTCCATGTCGGCCGTGGTCAGCTGAGGCAGCTGCATCTGGCGGAGGACGCCCGAGAGCCTCATCGACGGGGCCATCCCCACCTTCAGGTGGAGGTCCGACCCCTTGTGCTTCATGACCATCCGGAACAGCTTGTTCGCCTCGGGCTCGTTGACCGACGATTCGATCGTGGTGGCTTCCACGGTGGACATGGACGGGCGCTCCGTGGCGGAAATCCTGAATTCCCAGGGCGTTGCGATCGGAGAGAGGACGGGGACGCCGGGATCAACCCGTGGCCGCCACCGGCACCGGCCGGCTCGTGAGCCTCACGGGGACGCCTCGGCGGGCGAGGTATTCCTTGGTCTGAGCGATCGTGAATTCGCGATAGTGGAAGATGCTGGCGGCCAGGGCGGCCGAGGCGCCCCCTTCGTCCAGGGCCGCCCTCAGGTGCTCGGGCGAGCCGCCCCCCCCGAGGCGACCACCGGGACGCCCACGGCGTCGCTGACCGCCCGGGTCATCGGCAAATCATACCCGTTCTTCGTCCCGTCCGCATCCATGCTGGTCAGGACAATTTCGCCGGCGCCCAGTTCTTCCACCCGGACCGCCCATTCCACGGCCTCCAGCCCGGTTGTGAGCCTTCCGCCGTTGATGTGAACTTCCCAGACTTCCCGATCGCCGCGGCCTACCCGCTTCGGGTCGATGTTCACCACGATGCACTGCCGGCCGAATCGCCGGGCGGCCCGGCGGACGAACTCCGGGTCGCGGACGGCCGCCGAGTTGATCGAAACCTTGTCGGCACCGGCATTTAAGAGAGCACGGATGTCGTCCAGGTCGCGGATTCCCCCGCCGACGGTCAGGGGCATGAAGCAGACTTCCGCCGTCCTCCGGACCACGTCCAGGAGGATCCCCCGATTCTCGTGACTGGCGGTGATATCGAGGAAGACCAGCTCGTCGGCCCCTTCCTCCTCGTATCGCGAGGCGACCTCCACCGGGTCGCCGGCATCGCGGAGGTTGAGGAAGTTCGTCCCCTTGACAACGCGCCCGGCGTTGACGTCCAGGCAGGGGATGATCCGCTTGGCGAGCATGCCGAATCCCGGTCCGAGGGCGAAAAATGGGCCGACCCGGGGCCATCGGGTGGGCCAGCCCAAATCTTATCCCGACGGTCCGGCCAATCCTAGACTCTCCCCGCGAAACCGCGACCCTGGGTACTCTTACTCGGTCCCGGTCAGATCAAGATGAACCCGGCCCACATCATGAACGGCAGCTCCACGAGGCAGAGGACACCCAGGACCAGGCCGAGCCGATCGATCCAGTCCGCAGACCGCCGACAACGTCGATCGATCGCCAACGAAAGCCACGAGGCCGCCACCGAGGCCCCGGCCGCCATCATGAAGAGCACGACCGAGCGGAACGCCAGGCCGTACATCTCCGGCTGGATCGCCCCGCGGGCCACGAAGATTCGCGTCCAGAGAGGCACCACCAGCACACCCCAGCCGGCCCCCATCGCCAGGACCGACCCGGCGACGCTCCGAACCGCCGCGCTCCCCGGCCGCCAGCGTCGACGACCCGGCCTTGGCGGCACGAACCTCAAGATCGCCAGGGCCAATCCCCAGCACAGGAGGAATGGCGCGGCGATCTCGAACCAGAACAGCAGATAGACCGGCGCCGACCAGAACCCGCGAAGTCGGGCGTTCTGGATCACGCTCATGGGGTCGCCAAAATCGGCGTCATACGATCCCATCACCTTCTGCATGAATCGCAGGGCCACCGCCGTCGCGGCCGTCAGCACGAGGCCGTCGAGGATCGTGAAGCGACGAGGCCGGCGGCCGGCGGGTGCGCTCATGAATCGTCCTCATTCAGGGCGTTCCGCCAGAACGCCACCCGTTTTTCGGCCCGGGCGAGATGCTCGACCAGAAGCGCCTCATCCTGATCGTCCCAGACGCCGCGTTCCACCACGTCCTCGACGAATCGGAGATGCTCCTCCGGCACGAGCAAGTAAGCGATGGCCTCCAGGCCGATCCGGCGGCGGTCGCGATCGATTCCCCGGCTCCAGGCGGCCAGGAATGGCAGGATCTCGCGATCCTTCCTCCGCGCCAGGGCGGAGGCGGCCGCCTCCACGATCGAGGGCCGAGGGTCGGCCAGCAGCGACCGGAGCCGGCCGATCAGGCGAGCGTCGAACGGGGGACACTCGGCGATCGCGGCCCGGACGATCGTCTCATCCGGGTCGTCGAGCAATTTCAGGAGGAGCGCCGAGACCTCGGGTTCCCCCTTCCTCCGTTCGGAAAGCTCGATGAGGGCGGAAGTTCGGTCGTGGACCGATCGGGAAGGATCCTCGGCCGTCCCCGCCAGGTCCGCCGTCGATCCCGTCGGGGCGACTTCCGCCTTCTCCGGGCCTTCGAGCCTCGACAAGACCGCTTTCAGGCGATCGGCCAGCGCCTCATCCATCGCCGAGCCCCGATCGGAGAGGGCCCACGTGCCCGAGGGCCTCGACGATCCTCGGGCATTCGGGCAAGGAGCCGAGGAACTGCTTCCCATACGGCTTGGTGAGGACTCTCGGGTCTAAAATGGCAACAATCCCGGTGTCCGTCTTGTGGCGGATCAATCGCCCGAACCCCTGTTTCAGCTTGATGATGGCCTCGGGCACCTGGAAATCCAGGAACGGATTGCCCCCCCGTCGGCGGATCGCCTCCAGGCGGGCCTCGATCAACGGCCGGTCCGGCACGCTGAACGGCAACCTCGTGATGATCACGTTGGAGAGCGACTCGCCCGGCACATCGACCCCCTGCCAGAAACTATCCGTCCCGAAGATGACGCTGTCCACGTCCCGCCGGAACGCCTCCACCATCTTCGTTCGGGTCGTCCCATCCGATTGGCAAAATAAGGCAATATTCTTCGAGGCCAGCCACGGCGTGAGGCAGCGGGCGGCTTCCTCCATCATCCGGTACGAGGTGAACAGGACGAAGGCCTTGCCGTGGGTCTTTTCCAGGTAGAAGCGGATGGCGTCGATCGACCGCCGTTCGAATTCCTTCGGATCTTCGGACGGGTCGGGGAGGTCGCGGGGGATGTGGAGCGTGACCTGATTCGGATAGTCAAACGGGCTCCCGAGTTGCAGAGTCTTGCACCGGGTCAGCCCCAGCCGGGTCTTGGCGAACCCGAAGCCCGGCGGATGGCCGACGCTCAGGGTCGCCGAGGTCAGGATGCACGTCGGGACGCGGTCGAACAGGTCTCGGCGGAGGGTCGGCCCGACGTCCAGAGGCGCCCGGCAGAGGTTCACCCGCCTCTTTCCCGCCTCCACCTCGATCCAGTGGACCTCGCCGTCCGGGTCGTCCTGAGAAAGCCACGACGAGAGGGACAGGGCCAGGCCGTCGCATCGTTCGCTCGCCGAGGAGAGCTCAACCTTCTGCTCCTCCTCGCCGACCGACTCCGCGGCCCGGGCGATGGCCGAGGCGAGCTTGCGAAGCTCCTCGCCCAGGATGTCCGGGATCGGCAAGGGGCGCCGAAGCCGCCCATTCGACGCACCTTTGGCCCCTTGCCAGTGCCCCACGGCATCGAAGAACTCGCGGGCCGCCTGCCGGGACCGGACCACCTGCCCCATCGCGTCATGGAGCCGATGATAAACCAGTAAACCCTTGGCCGTCCTCTCGTTATAAAGCCGGGACAGGACGTAATCCACGCCCGACGAGCTGACCCGAAGGCCCAGGTGGTCGCCGGCCACCGCCTCCAGAGTGTGGGCCTCGTCGAAGATCACGATGTCGTGCTCGGGCAGAAAGCCGGTCCCCTGCCCTCGTAACGCAAGGTCGCTGAAATACAACGCATGATTCACCACGAGGATGTTGGCCGACCACATCCTCCTTCTTGCCTTGAAGTAATGGCAATCGCGATACCTGGGGCACTTCTTGCCCAGGCAGTTTCCGTTCTCGCTGGCCACCGCCTCCCACACGGCCGGGGACGGGCGAAAATCGAGGTCCGAACGGCTCCCGTCCTCGGTCCGGGCCGCCCAACGCCTCAGCTCACCAATCTGATCGAAGTCGGCGGGGTCGTGGAACGTGGAGCCTGCGCGTGCATGGGTCGATTCAAGCCTTCTTAAGCTGATATAATTGGATCGTCCCTTGATCAGGACGGCCGTGAACTCCTGGGGCATGACCGCCCGGAGGAACGGTAAGTCCTTACTTAGCAATTGTTCCTGGAGGCTGATGGTGTGGGTCGAGACGACGACCTTCTTGCCCGATTCGGCCGCCGCGAGGATCGCCGGGACCAGGTAGGCGAAACTCTTGCCGACGCCCGTGCCGGCCTCGACCATCAGGTGATGCCCTTCGGCCATGGCCTCGGCGGCGGCCGAGGCCATCGCGACCTGCTCGGACCTCGGCTCATATCCCGAGAGCCGCCGCGAGACCGAGCCATCCGGGCCGAGGATCGCCGAAGGGTCGAGGCGCATCCGGGCCATCCTTGTCCATCGAGAAAGGGCTATCGCCCCGTGGCCAGCCCCTCCGTCGGGCTGCTGGCCGTCGCATAGAGCTTCTTCGGGATCCGCCCCGCGCCCGAAGCCAGACGACCCGCCTCCACGGCCAGCCTCATGGCGTGGGCCATCCGCAAAGGATCGCTCGCCCCGGCGATCCCCGTATTCAGGAGCACGCCGTCGCAACCTAATTCCATCGCGATCGTTACGTCGCTCGCCGTACCGACGCCCGCATCGACGATCACCGGATAATCCGGATCGCCGGCCTTCAGGTCTTCGAGGATGATTCGGAGGTTGTTCGGGTTCAGGACGCCCTGGCCGCTGCCGATCGGGCTGCCGGCCGGCATCACGCTGGACGCCCCCTCCGCCTTCAGGCGACGGGCCATCACCGGGTCGTCGCTGGTGTAGCAGAGGACTCGAAATCCTTCCGCCACCAATAGTTTCGTCGCCTCGAGGGTTGCCAGAGGGTCGGGAAGCAGGGTCCTCGGGTCCGCCAGGACTTCCAGCTTGACCCAGTCGGCGCCGGGGTTTTCCAGCCCCAGGAGGATCTCCCGGCCCAGCCGGGCGGTCCGGACCGCGTCCTCGGCCGAGAAGCACCCGGCGGTATTCGGAAGGATCGTGAACCGCCGCAAATCGATGAAATCCAGGAGCTTGCGTCCGGACCGGTCCTGGAGCCTCTCGCGACGGACCGCCACGGTCACGACCTCGGATCCCGAGGCGTCCAGGCAATCCCTCATCAGCTCCAGGGAAGAGTACTTACCCGTCCCCACAAGTAACCGGCTGCGAAACCGGTGCCCCCCGATCATCAGGGGAGGGGGCGAGTCCAGGTCCGGGGCCCCTCCTCCCACGAGCGTAACCACTTCCAGGACATCTCCTTCGGTCACGGGAGTGGATTCGTGACGAGTCCTCGGAACGAGATCCCGATTCTTCTCCACGGCCACGTGCTCGGATCGCAACTCCAAAATGGCAAGCAGTTTAGAGACCGTCAAGGGTCCGGGCAGGCAACGGGGCTGACCATTGAGTGTGATCGTCACGAAAAACGTCGCCCCGAGGGTGTGATCTCCACGTCCGTCCATCCTAAGCCGCCCGCCCGAACCGGGTCAAGCGAACCCTCGATTCGAGAGCGACGGTTTCTCCGGGGGATTCTACCGTTCGTTGCACATCCCCACTCAATCATAGATAAACTCATATAATAAATCTCAAATAATATAAAACTTGCGCACTTCAATCGAGTCACTCGTAGTGGAAGAGGGCATTCGGCAGCCGAGAAGTTGCGGACTGAATGCAGGAAATCCATTCCTCAGTAATCTGCGTCATCTGCAGTTGCCGATAACCTTCGATCTGTTTATAAGGTGTAGCACAGATTTTCATCTTTATCATTTCGCCATTACACATGATAATTCCAATGAGACAGCCTTCAAAGTCCGCGCAAAGCGCGCCGATTCTTTTCGATCTGAAAGTGGCAGAGCGCGACGGCGCAGGCATCGGCCACGTCGTGAGGTTCGGGCAGATGTTCCAGGCGGAGCTCGGTCTGGATGGCATGTTGAATTTGGAGTTTCGGCGCCCGGCCGCTTCCAGTGAGGCTCTTCTTGATTCGGGTCGCTGCGTAACCCACGACGGGGACACCCCTTCGGGCCGCCGCGAGCATGATGACCCCCCGGGCATGGGCCATCAGGATGGCCGTCCTCGGATGCTTGACATGGCTATGCACCTGCTCCAGGGCCAGGGCCTCGGGAGGGAACGCATCAAGGACTTCGAGAACGCCTCGGTGGATGCGTTCCAGGCGACTTGCCAGATTCGAGGCGTCCCGACCCCCGCGAACGACCCCCGCTTCCACGACGCGAGCCCCCGAGCCGAACGGCTCGACCACGGCATAGCCAGTCACGCTCAGCCCCGGGTCGATCCCCACGACCCGCCCCGTCACGGGTGCGAAGGGAATTTCCGATTGAGAAACGCGGGCGCTCGTCGCCATGATTACGCGTATCCTTCCCTGGAAGATCGTTTCTGGATCGCTGCAAACCCATCCTGGGTTCAGATTTAGCTCTTGGATTCGATCTTCCAGCCGGTCCCGCCCGGCCGATCTTCCAAAACCACACCCAGCTTTCCCAGATCGTCGCGAATCTGGTCCGCAAGTCGGAAATTCTTCTCCTTGCGCACTTGCGTTCTCAAATCAACCAAAAGGTCCAGGAGGGCGGGAGTCAGGCCGGCTTCGGTCGGCGGCGCGGCCGTCGGCTGGCGGAAGAGGCCGAGGATTCGGGTGAGTTCGCGAAGGACCAGGACGCCGCGTCGCCAATCCGCCAGGCGGCCGGGGTCGCCGTCGGGCGATTCGATCCCCGCCTCGTCGGCGAAGCGGTTCAGGACCCGGACGAGGCCATAAAGGGCCCCCAAGGCCCCACCCGTGTTGAAGTCATCATCCATCGCGTCCAGGAACTGGCGGCGGAACTCGGCGATCTCCGTGGCCAGCCCGGCAGTCGGCTGAGTCTCCGTAACCACTTTTCCGGCAGGCAGTTCCAGCGCAAAAAACGATGACCCGGTCACGCGTTCGAATCGTTCGAACAACTGGCGGAAGGCCTGAAGCCCGCGGGCGGTCTCATCGAGCCGGCTGGGTCCGTAGTCGATCGGTCGGCGATAATGGCTCGCCAGGAGCAGGGCCCGCAGCGTATCGGGGTCGTGCCTGGCCAGCAAGTCACCCATCAAGACGATCGTCTCGGGGTCGGACTTGCTGATCTTCTTGCCACCCTTGGTAAGCAGGCCATTGTGAAGCCAATACGTCGCAAAAGGTTTGCCACTAAAGGATTCCGACTGCACCACTTCGTTTTCGTGGTGGGGGAAGACCAGGTCCAAACCCCCTCCATGGATATCGAAATGTTCACCCAGGAGCTTCATGCTCATCGCGGAGCATTCGATATGCCAGCCCGGCCGGCCCGGCCCCCAGGGGCTGTCCCAGGCCGGCTCGCCCGGTTTCGACCCCTTCCAGAGGGCGAAATCGCCGGGGTGGCGCTTCCTCGACGACGGCTCGATCCTCGCCCCAGCCTGGAGTTCCTCGGGATGGCGGTGGCTCAGCTTCCCATAGTCCGGGCGCGGGTCACATCGAAGTACACGTCCCCCTCGGAGGCGTACGCAAACCCCTTGTCGATCAGACCTTGCGTGATGGTGAGTATGTCCCCGATGTGCTCGGTCGCCCGGGGCATGTGGTCGATGCCGTCCACCCCGAGAGCGGTCAGGCACGCCACGTAGTCGGCCGTGACCCGCTCCGCCAGCTCCTTGACGCGGCTCGCCACGTCCCGATCCGCCGCGCCCTCCCCCTTGACCTGATTGATCAGCTTGTCGTCCACATCCGTGATGTTGACCACCCAGGTCACGTCATAACCGGAATAGGCCAAATCGCGCTTAATGGTGTCGAAGATGACCGGTCCGACCATGTGACCGATGTGGCTCGGGGAGTAGACCGTCGGGCCGCAGACGTACATGCCCACCTTGCGACCGTCGGGATCGACGGTCTGGAACGGCTCCTTCGTCTGGGTGAGCGTGTTGTAGACGCGGAGCGGCATGGGCGGCGGTCTCGCTGGGAATGCGGGAAGTCTGGCGAAGCTCGGGGATTCAGTGGCGCGATTCGAGGAGGACGACGGCCTCGCAAGAGATGGCCTCGGCCCGGCCGATCGGCCCGACGTGCTCGCCGGTCTTGGCCTTGATGTTGACCGCATCGACATGGAGGCCGAGCAGGCCGGCCAGATTCGCCCGGATGGCGGGTTTGTGGTCCAGGAGCTTCGGTTTCTGAGCGTGGATGATCACGTCGCAATTCAAGGGCTGCCAACCCGATCGGGCGACTCGGGCGACCACTTCCGTCAGGAGGACCCGACCTTCCAGGCCCGCCCACCGGGCGTCGGTATCGGGAAAGATTTCGCCGATATCACCCAGCCCGGCAGCCCCGAGGAGCGCGTCGGCCACGGCATGGAGGACCACGTCGGCGTCCGAGTGGCCGAGGAGGCCCGACGGGTGGTCGATGCGGACCCCTCCCAGGATCAAGGGGCGGTCCGGGACGAGCCGGTGCGTGTCGTTACCGATCCCCACCCTCACTCGCCCACCTCCGCCGCTCGCCGGTCGGCCATCACCCACCTGGAGAGGATGGTAACCGCTTCCCCGGCTTGTTGCCAAGCCTCGTGGGCCGATTCCCCAATTCCCATTCTTCGGGTGGATTTTGGGAAGTTCGGTATGAAAAAACGTCAAGAACCGCGGATCGTCGAGAAATCCCAGGGGCCATCGAATTTTTTCTAAAGTCTGACCATCACGGCGAAATCGGGCGTTGCGGTCCGCTCGGAGAAACGTTCCGGCACGGGCCGTGCAATTCCCCCAAGCCGTTCGGGAACGCCGCTGGAGGCGGAACGGACGCGACCGACCGACGCCCAGACCAAATCAAGGAAGGTACTCCCATGCTCGTCCTGAGCCGCAAGCTGAACGAGAAGATCGTCATCAACGGCAACATCATCGTGACGATCGTGAAAATCGACCGCAATCAGATCCGCATCGGCATCGAGGCCCCGGGCGAGATCCCGGTCTACCGCGAGGAAATCCTGCCGATGGCCCTGGCCCGCGGGACCGAGACCGAGCTCCTGGTCCAGGCCTGAAAAAAGTCGCGGGACCGCCGCGGTTCTCGCTCGACAATCGCTCCGTCCGGCCGTAAGGTGAAACAACGCTTGAACCCCAGGCCAGCCAGGCCGAGCGGCCCAGTCGAGGAGAATCGGACGATGCCCGAGACCCAATCCGAGACCATCGGACGACGCGACTTGCTCAAGGCCGGCGCGGTTGCCGGCGCCGCGATCACGCTTCATGCCACCGGCGGGGCCGCCGAAGCCCAGGCGTCGAAGGCGACGCTCCCCACCCGCAAGCTGGGCAAGACCGGCGTGGACGTGACCATCCTCAACCAGGGGACGTGGCAGGCCTCGGGCCTCGACCGCATCCTCCGGACCGCCTACGCCAGCGGCATCCGATACTTCGACACCGCCAAGAGTTACGGCTCCGAAGGCGGGTTCAAGAAGTGGTTCCAGCAGATGCCCGAGGTCCGCAAGGAAATCTTCCTCGTCACCAAGGACTCGCCGAGGGAACCCAAGCAACTGATCGCCATGCTCGACGACCGGCTGGACAAGCTCGGCACCGACTACGTCGACCTGATCTTCTGCCACGCCATGGGCGACCACAACGAGCCCCTGGACTGGCCCAAGAGCAAGGAATTCGCCGAGACGATCGAGAAGATCAAGAAGTCCGGCAAGGCGAAGTTCGTCGGCTTCTCGACCCACCACGCCAACCGCGCCCAGTACATCCAGGCGGCGGCCGACGGCGGGTTCGTCGATGCGATCATGCTCCAGTACACGCCCTGGCTCGACAAGGACGCCCCGCTCAATAAGGCCCTGGACGCCGCGCATAAGGTCGGCATCGGCCTGGTCTCGATGAAGCAGGTGGCCGGGCAGTTCGGCGACGCCCGGGAAGGCGGCGTGCTCGACGAGGTCAAGAAGCGGATGCCGACCCTGAAGGAAAAGGGACTCAGCCCCTACCAGGCCCTCCTCCACGCCATCTGGACCGACGAGCGGATCTCCAGCTCGTGCGTGTCGATGCGCAATACCGATCAGATCCGCGAGAACGTCGAGGCCGCCCGCAAGTTCGAGCCGCTGAAGGAGGCCCAGCTCCGCGAGCTGCGAGACGCCGTCCTCGCCTCCGGCCCGACCCTCTGCGCCGACTGCGACGGCCGGTGCGCCCTGGCCGCCGGCACCTCCGCCCGCCTCGGCGACCTCACCCGCTACCTGACCTACCACGACCACCACGGCGACCGCGGCGAGGCCCGCCGGCTCTACTCCGAACTGACCGAAACCGAACGGAACTGGCAGGGGGCCGACCTGGCCGCCGCCCGCGAAGCCTGCCCGACCGGGCTCGATTTCACGAGGCTCCTGCCCCGGGTCGACGAACGGCTCGCCTGATCGCCTCGAGCTGGCGCCGACTTCGAAGGCCCGGGCGTCTCCGAATCCGTTCGGAGGCGTCCGGGCCTTCTCATGCGCAAACCGGATTCTCGGTTTTTTTGCTTGAGCCCATTCCGAGGGGCGTCCATGATGGGTGGGCCCGGGCCGAACGGTCTCTCCCCGTGTTCGCTTCCGGGACCACGCAGCCATGCCACGGTCCGTAACGGCGCGGACGCGGATGGATTCCGGGACAGGGCGAGGATCCATGGCCAAGAACATCTATGTGGGCAACCTGCCCTACGACACCACGGGGGATGACCTCGTCGAGCTGTTCGGGACCTACGGGACGGTGACGAGCGGCCAGGTCATCATCGACAAATTCAGCGGCCGGAGCCGCGGCTTCGGCTTCGTGGAGATGGCCATCGACGACGAGGCCCAGGCCGCGATCGACGCCCTGAACGGCTCCCCCTACGGAGGCCGCCCCCTGACCGTCAACGAGGCCCGCCCTCGCGAGGAACGCGGGGGCGGCGGAGGAGGCGGCCGAGGCGGATTCGGCGGAGGAGGCCGGGGCGGTTACAGCGGGGGCGGAAGTGGGGGCAGTGGCGGAGGTTATGGCGGGGGCGGCGGTTACGGCGGAGGAGGCGGAGGCTACGGCGGCGGCGGGTATTGAAGGGCGTCCCCGGCGATTCCGCGATGCCGGCCGGTAGCCTCTTGGCGAAGCGATCGTGTTGAGGTAGAGTAGAACTCTTGTCGCCACCGAGCCCGGGGCCGTCGCCACGACCCCGTCGAACTCGGTGGCCCCGGTCGATGATCCGGCCTGTCGGCTCCTCTTTGTCGCGGGGGTTGGGTTGTGGTGAAGCTCAGGGTGAGGTCGGGCGAATCGATCCAGGATGCGGTCCGACGATTCCGGAAGCTCTGCGAGCGCAGCGGCTTGCGGAAAGAGATGAGGCGCAAGGCCTACTACGAGAAGCCCAGCGAGCGCCGTCGCCGCGAGGAGCTCAAGAGGCTCCGCAAGGCCCGTCAGGCCGCCCGCGTCTGACCGGCACCATCTCGCCATCGCCTCGACCGAGCCCCGGGCGAATCCCCGGGGTCGGACTCTCCACGTCCCGACCACGCCGACCCCCTTTCCCGCCCCGTTCGCTCGCCGTCCCTTCCGGTACGATCGCGACCGGCCCCGGCGGCGATCACTCATTCCGAAATCTCGGCGATCCTGACGGGGCAACGGTTCAGGATCCGTTGATGTCCATCGGGTCCGGCCGACGGTCCGCCATTCGGACCCGTTTCGCGTCCCGGAGCGGGTTTGGCGCCGGGTTTTGGGGTCGACGCAACCTCCCACGAAGTCGTGATTTCCGTCTTTAAGTGCAGACAGGTGAAAATCTTTGAATTTTTTTGGGTGGCGCGCACGCTGCGCAGCGGGAAATGGCTTGTTTTCCAGGCCCAAACCCCACTTTGCATCGCCAAGTGTAGTCAAGTTCCATTTCACCGCCTTGTCAAATTCGTATTTGACAATCTTTAAGTGATTGGTTGCCATTCTTGAATCACGATCCGAAAAATATGGTGATAGCATCATTAACAAAGAGCGGCCACTGGATAAAGCAGATTAAGGATTTCTCACAGGCTCATGAGTCCGGATTGGTGGTGACGTCGGATCTCCCTCGTTCCCACGCTCGGCGTGGGAATGCCGTCTTGCACGCTCCGCGTGCCTGCGGACGCCGACGAGCGAAGAGGACGCGGAGCGTCGAAGACGGCATTCCCACGCCGAGCGTGGGAACGAGTTATTGAGCAAGCACCAATCTTGAATTATAAATTTTCTTACATTTGATAATCTATGGAATCTGCGGTTGCTGAAGCCCCTCTTTGCTTGGATCATGTCGGGCCAACCTGATTGCGTAACCGCGATGCCGGGAGCCTCGATCCGATCAAACGTCCACGTCTCGACCCTGCGCCAGGGCGTGGGGGAAGCGTTTTCGGATGGGTTCGACCTGCTCGGCCACGAACCGGGCGACCTGCTCGGGCGATCGGCCGACGAACCGGGCGGGGTCCATCTCGGCGTCGAGGTCGATGCCGACGAATGAGGGGTCGGCTCGCAACAAATCCATCAAGATGTTTTCGCCGCCGGATTTCATCGATTGCGCGGCTTCCAGGGAGTGGACGCGGATGCGTTCGTGGAGCTCCTGGCGGTCGCCCCCGGCCCGGGTGGCGGCCATCATGAGGTTCTCGGTGGCCATAAATGGCAAATGTTCGGCGACGTTGCGGGCGATGACGGGGGGGTGGACGACGAGTCCGGGCACCACGTTTAAATAAAGAGTCAGGACGGCGTCGGCGGCGAGGAAGGCCTGGGGGAGGAAGAGGCGGCGGACGGCGCTATCGTCCAGGGTGCGTTCGAGCCACTGGGTGGCGGCGGTCTGCGAGGCCGGGGCGGCCATCGCCATCAGGAAGCGAGCCAGCGAGCACATGCGCTCGGCCCTCATGGGATTGCGCTTGTACGCCATCGCCGAGGAGCCGATCTGGTCGCTCTCGAACGGCTCCTCGACCTCGCGTTCATGCGCCAGCAACCGCAAATCCGAGCCGAACCGATGGGCCGTCTCGCCGAACCCGGCCAGGGCGGCGACGACCTGGGCATCGACCTTCCGCGAATACGTCTGGCCCGAGACGGCGTAGGACTCGGAGAACCCGAACGCCTCGGCGACCCGCCGATCGAGTTCGTCGACCTTCGACCCATCGCCATCGAAGAGCGCCAGGAAGCTCGCCTGGGTGCCGGTCGTCCCCTTCACCCCCAAAAATTTCAACGTCTGCATCCGATGCTCGACCTCGGCCAGGTCGAGCAGCAATTCGTGACACCAGAGCGTCGCTCGCTTGCCCACGGTCACGAGCTGGGCGGGCTGGAAATGGGTGTAGCCGAGGCAGGGCAGGTCCTTCCACTCGACCGCAAACGTCGCGAGGGCATCGATGGCGCCGACCAGCCCGTCGCGGACCGCCGCCAGCGCCTCCCGGATCAGGATCAGGTCGGTATTATCCGTGACATAACAGCTCGTGGCGCCGAGGTGGATGATCCCCCTCGCCTCGGGGACGGCCTCGCCGAACGTGTGGACATGGGCCATCACGTCATGGCGGAGCCGTTTCTCATGGCGTCTCGCGGCCTCGAAGTCGATGTCATCCACCCTGGCCTTCATCGCCTCGATCTGCGATGCCGAGATGTTCAAACCAAGATCCCGCTCGGCCTCGGCCAGCGCGACCCAGAGCCTCCGCCAGGTCGAATGCTTCCGCTGGGGGGACCAGAGGGCCGACATCGCCTTGCTGGCATATCGGGTAATGAGCGGGTTGTCGTAGTGATGATGATCCATGGTTGACTCGGAGAGATCATTTTGATTTCGAATTCGAGAGATCGGTGATCCTGGCGATGATCTCTATTTTCGGCCTCTTCGCCCGGAGGTTGGCGACTCCGTTTGGTGTGACATTCGTGCCGGTGATGACCAGCGTGGCACAGGCTGGAAGCCCGGGAGGTTCCAGGAGTCGTGTGAGGCCGTCGTCCCCTACCTTGGCGCGGTTGAGGTTCAGGCTTTTGAGGTCCCTCAGGCTCCTCAACGATTCCAGTCCCTCGTCGGTCACCTTGGATCCCCCGAGCGCCAGGAAGCGCAGCTCGGGCAGCCCCGAGAGGTGGTGGAGGCCGGGCCCGGCTACCTGGCTTCCCTGGAGGGAGAGCGACCTCAGTCCTCGGAGGCCGGAGACGCACGCCAGGCCGGCATCCTGGATCGGCGAATCGTTGGCGTCCAGGATGGCCAGCCTGGGCGATCCTCCGAACGGCCCGAGATCCGTGATGCTTGTGCCGTGCAGGTAAAGTTGCTCCAGTCGGTTCATCCCTCTCAATGTCGCCGCCCCGCGGTCGGTCACGTCCGGCCCGGCGAGTGCGAGCGATTTGAGCTTCTTGAGGCGGGAGAAGTGGAGCACGTCGGCATCCTCCATCCGGAATGGGGGATACGCCAGGTCTTCCAGGTCGGTCAGGTCGGCGACGTGGGCGAGGCCGGGCCCTCGAATCGCTGTCCCATGAACATACAGGGTCTTGAGTCGCTTCAAACCCCGAACATGCACCATGCCGGCGTCCGTGATGGCGGTCCCGAACAGGGAAAGATATTCTAAACCGTCAAGTCGGCCGATCTTCTCCATCAGAGCATCATCGACGGCCGCCCCCTTGTTGCTCAGTCCCACCGCCACCGGCTTCCCGAAGGCGTCCGGCCCTAGGAACTTGACGAGCCAGCCCGGCCAGGGACCGGGCGGCCCGGCATTGGGGACGGGGTTCCCGTCCCGCCATTCCCAGTCGTAGGAGATGCTCCCGCCCGCCGCCCGGACGGCATCCACCGCGCTTCTCTGGACCCACGAATGATAGGCGACCCACGCATAAACGAGGCCCACGACAACCAATGTGGCGGAGGCTAACCAGAGGGAACGGCGGAGGGTTCTCTTTCGATGTGGGATCGATGCTCCTGGATCGGTCATTGTCCTGTTCCATCCAAAGAGGCCGTTTTGTAGGGCGGGCCCTGGCCTGCCGTCTTCGGGCCGAACTCGGCAGGCCAGGGCCTGCCCTACAAAAAAGCGCAAAATCGACCGAGCCCCGTTCGTTAGATTCCTCCGAGGACCCGGGCTCGGCCGACTCGATTGATGGCGAGCATGAACGCGGCGGTCCTCATGGAGACGCCCTTTTTCTTGGCGAGGTCGTAGACCTTGGCGAAGCTTTCGACGAGCCGGGTTTCTTCCTCGCGGCGGACCTGTTCCAGCGGCCAGCGGAAGTGCTGGAGGTTCTGGACCCATTCGAAATAGCTGACGATCACCCCTCCGGCGTTGGCGAGGATGTCGGGGACGACGGGGATCCCTCTTCGTTCGAAGACCTCGTCGGCCTCGGGCCAGGTGGGGCCGTTGGCGGCCTCGACGATCAGGCTGGCCCGGACGGATTCGGCGATCGTCTTGTCGAACACGCCCCCGAGGGCGGCGGGGATCAGGACGTCCACCTCGGTGGTCAAGAGCTGGTCGTTCGTCCCGGCGTCCCCCCCCTTGAAGCCGACGACCTTGCGGTTCACGCCGACGTGGCGGTCGAGTTCGGGGATGTCGATGCCTTCGGGTCGGAAGATGGCGCCGTAGGCGTCGGAGACGGCGGTGATGGTGCCGCCGTCGTCGTGGAGGAAGCGGGCGGCGAAGCTGCCGACGTTGCCGTAGCCCTGGATGGCGAAGGTGGTGCCGGCGATCTCCTTGCCTTGCCTTCGGAGCATCTCGCGGGTCACGAGGAAGATGCCGAATCCGGTGGCGGCCTCGCGGCCGGCGGAGCCGTGGAACTCGACGGGCTTGCCGGTGACGCAGGCGGGGTGGAAGCCGTGGAACTTGGTGTATTCGTTCATGATCCACGCCATGACCTGGGCGTCGGTGCCCATGTCCGGGGCGGGGATGTCCTTGTCGGGGCCGATGAAGTCGTGGATCTGCTGGACGAACCGGCGGGTCAGGCGTTCGAGCTCCCCTCGGGAGAGCTTGGAGGGGTCGCAGTTCACGCCGCCCTTGGCGCCCCCGTAGGGCAGGTCGACGACGGCCGTCTTCCACGTCATCAGGCTGGCGAGGGAGCGGGCCTCGTCGGCATCGACGTGGGGGTGATAGCGCAGGCCCCCTTTGAAGGGGCCTCGGGCGTTGTCGTGCTGGATCCGGTAGCCGATGAAGTTGCCGATCTGGCCGTCGTCGCGCTCGATCGCCACCTCGACGCGGAGCTCGCGGTCGGGCGTGATCATCATCGTCCTCATGTTGCCGGTGAGGTCGAGGAGGCCGGCGGCGCGGTCGAAATAGACGTTCGTGGCCTCGAAGGCTTGCATGGGGCGCCCGGGTCCGGGTTAATGGAGAGGTCGAGCAGTGGCCCTCGCGGCCCAGCCCGATCGTACCGGGGGGCGCCGGGGGCCGCAAGGTTGGACGCTCCGCACCCGGCACCCCCACTTCGGCACTCTCTCGGTGAGCGATGCGCCTTCGGACGGTGATGAGGCTTTCGGCGGGGGTGGGAGCCGTGGCCTGGGCGGGCTCGGTCATCGAGAGACGGCCCGATCTGCAGTCGCCGGACTGGGCGGGCTCGCTGGTCGTCTTCGCGGCGGCGGTGCTGGTTCCGGCGGCGATGAGCCTGGTCGTCGGGGATCGAGGCGCGCGACCCTGGGGATGGGCGGTCGGGTTCGGCGAGGCTTCCGCCCTGCTCTTGATCGCCTCGTTCGGCCGTCCTCCGGGGCCGATCTCGGCGATCCTGAGCGGGCCGTGGCTGGTGACGACGGCCTTCGTGGCGATCCTGGGCCTGCTCCGCCTCCGCGATCGCGGCTTTCGGTCGATCGGCGAGGTCTCGATCGCGGTCGGGATGATGTATCTCGCGGTCGGCGGGGCCTGGGCGAGCGCGGCCCGATTGGGGTTCCGGCCGATGGGGTTCGCCGACCTGATCGTCCTTTTGACGGCCGACCATTTCCACTACGCCGGGTTCGTCCTGCCGATCGTTGTTGGGCTGGCGGCGAGGCGAGTCGGCGGCCGGATGTCGGTCGTCGCGGGCTGGGGAGTGATCCTGGCGGTCCCGGCGGTGGCCTCGGGGATCACGGCCACGCAGATGGGGCTTTCTCCGAGGGTCGAGACGGCCTGCGCCCTGTTCATGGCCGGATCGGGCGTCCTGGCGGCCCTCCTCTTGCTGCGGGTCGCGTTTTCGAGGGGGCAATCGGCGGTGAGCCGCGTGGCGTGGGCCGGCTCGGCGGGCTGCCTGGCGTTCGGGATGGTCCTGGCGACGCTTTATGGGTCGAGGACGACCGGGCTCTTGCCCCGGGTCGAAATCCCCCGGATGATCCTGCTCCACGGGACCGTCAATGGCCTCGGCTTCGGCTCCCTTGCGCTCCTCGGATGGCTGTTCGCGACCCCTCCCCCGATCGAGACCCCCGATGCGACCGTGGCATCTCGCCGACCTCACGTATGAGGACGTGAAAACCGGCCCTCCCTTCGAGGTCGCCGTGCTCCCCCTGGGGGCGACCGAGCCCCACAACCTCCACATGCCGTATTCGACCGACACGCTCCAGGTGGAGGCCGTGGCGGACCTGGCCTGCCGGGCCGCCTTCGAGAACGGGGCGAGGGTCGTCTGCCTCCCGGCGATCCCTTATGGGACCGAGACCAACCAGATGCGGTTCCCCCTGGCCATGAACCTCAACCCGACGACCGTCGCGGCGGTGATCGGCGACCTCGTGGCGTCCCTGGCCACCCACGGCATCCGCAAGTGCGTCCTGCTGAACGGCCACGGCGGGAACGACCTCAAGTGGGTCCTCCGACAGATGTATGGCACCAGTCCTGTCCACCTGTTCGTGTGCAACTGGTATAAAATGGCCTCGGACCGGTACTCGACGATTTTTGCCGACGCCGGGGACCACGCCGGGGAGCTGGAGACGAGCATGGGACTGGCGCATTTCCCCGATCTGGTCCGGCTCGAACGGGCCGACCCGGGGTCGATGGCGAGGACCGGGATCGAGGCCGTCGATCGCGGCTGGGTCGAGATGACCCGGCCGTGGCACCTCCTGACGACCAACTCCGGGGCCGGCGACCCCCGCCCCGCCTCGGCCGAGAAGGGCCGCGAGCTCACGGGGCTGGTCGTCGAGAGGCTGTCGGCGTTCCTCGGGGAGCTGGCGAGCCGGCCCGTCGACGAGCGGTTCCCCTACCCTTCGGAGGATTCGCCGCGATGAGGACCCGAGGCTTGCTGGCGGCCGTGGGCATGGTCCTGGGACTGGCCGGTTGCGGCGGGGCCGAGGCGCCGAAGGCGGCGAAACCGGCCGAGTATCCGGTCTCGGGCGTGGTCCGCTCGGTCGATCCGCCGAAGGGCCGGGTGACGATCCGTCACCAGGCGATCGCGGGTTACATGCCCGTCATGACCATGCCGTTCGACGTGCCCGATCGGGACATCTTGACGTCGATCCGCGAGGGGGACCGGGTCACGGCGACCTTGAGGGTCTCGGGGAAGGAATCGTGGCTGACGGACCTCAAGAAGGTCGGGGACGCGGAGGATTCCGAGGCGATCGAGAAGCCCGAAACGCTCGTCCTGGACGGTTCCGGACGGCCGGTCACGTCTTCGGCGGCCCCGAAGCGGCTCGCCGTGGGCGAGCCCGTGCCGGACTTCGCGATGACCGATCAGGACGGCCGCCCCCTGAAGCTCTCGGAGCTTCGCGGCAAGGTCGTGGCGATGACGTTCATCTTCACCCGGTGCCCCCGGCCCGACTTCTGCCCGAGGATGGATGAACGGTTCGCCGAACTCGCGAAGCAGATCGCCGTCGATCCGAGGCGGGCGGACGAGGTCCGGCTGCTCTCGGTGAGCTTCGACCCCGAGCACGACTCGCCGGAGGTCCTGGCCAGGCACGCCGCGCTGAAGGGGGCGAAGCCCCCGCTCTGGCGGTTCGCCGTGGCCTCCCACCCGGAGCTCGCCAAGGTGCTGGTCCCCCTGGGCCTGATCTACGGGCCGAGGCAGGACGAGATCATCCACAACCTTGTGACATTGGTGATCGATCGCGACGGGACGCTGGTCCGGCTGGAAGGCGGGTCGTCGTGGACGCCCGAATCCCTGTTCGGGACGATCCGCGACCGGCTCCGGCGATGACAATCGGTCGGGGGAGTGACACTGGGCCGTCGGGCCGAGGCGGGCGCCGAGGGTTCATGCATGCATGTCAACGATCGTCCACATCGGTACGGGTTGGGGGGAATGGGGGGCTGAGATATGGGCAATTGCTCTCATCGGGGCGCGTGGTCACGGGAAAAGATCGGGGTAAATTCAGAGGATGAGAAAAAGATGTTGTCAACCGCTGTGATTGTGCTAGATTATCGCGCGTCCGGTCTCGGGGGCCTCACGAACGCATGGCGGCCTCGCGGCAACGCGGGGTCGCCCGGAGGGGACCGCGAAGGTCTTCGACCGCCCGAGTGACCGACGAGGGCCCCGAGGGGCCGGATTCCGGCGACGGCTGCCGGGGCCCGCCGCTTCTCGGGTGAGAGGAGAATTGGGATGGCGACGACCAAGACGAGCACCCTGAAGACGACGACCCCCAAGGCGGCCGCGAAGCCCAAGCCAGGGAAGGAATCCGAGCAGAGGCTCCTGCTGGCCAAGAGGGCGTCGATCCTCCTGAAGCACGTGAGCGACCCGACCCGACTCCAGGTCATCGTGATCCTGGCCGAGGGGGAGCGACACGTCGGCGCTCTTTGCGAACAGCTCAGCCAGAGCCAGCCGGCGGTGAGCCACCACCTGGCCCTGCTCCGACACGGCGGGATCATCACCCCCCGCCGCGCCGGCAAGAACAACTTCTACAGCCTCACCGAGGTCGGCGCCGAGCTGGCCAAGGTCGTCCAGGGGCTGATCGCCTGACCGGCGGCCTGCCTCGTCCCCGCGTCGAACCCCCGAACCCTACGCCTCCCGGTCGAATCCGCGATCCCGGACCCCTCCTTCGACGGGGGGGATGGGATCGCGGATTCGACCGGCCTTTGTCCGTTTCGGCCCGCCTCGCTCAAGGCAGGAGCCGCCGGCCCACCGCCGTGTTCACGTCGAGCATCGCCCGGCGGTGTCGGATCAACGTATCGAGATACTGACGGACCACCGCCACGTATTCGCTCCGGGCCGTGAGGAAGACGATGAGGTTCTCCTCCCCCTGCTTGGACCTCTGGCGGGCGACTTCCAGGATGCGCTCCGACTTGGGGCGGATTCGCGTGTCGAATCGTTCGATCGCCCTCCGGCTGACGACGTACTCGTGCTGCGCCTGCTGGACGTCGGTGATGATCTGCCGGAGCTGCGCCGAGAGTTGTACGTTCGTCTGGGTGACGTTGAGCCGGGCCCTCTGGATGTTCCCCTGATTGCGGTTGTACAGCGGCAAGGGGATCGTCGCACCCAGGGCCCAGGAGGTCGGGCTCTTCAGCCCGTTGGGCGTATTGTCCTGGAACGTGTAGGGCTGGTAGAGGATGTACACGTCCTGGAAGCGGTTCGCCAGCTGGAGCTTGACGTCGGCCTCGGCGCGGGCGACTCCCAGGCGATACGAGACCAGGTCCGGCCGGTTCTCCATGGCGATCTGGAGGAGGAGATCCTCGCTCGGGGGGTCGACGACGGGGTCTCGGAGCCTCCTCGGAGGTCGATCCCCGGGGCCTGGTCCGGCGGGATGTTCAGCAGGTTCGCCAGGTTCCTCTTGGCCTTGAGCAGGGCCTCGTTGGCGTCCTCCCGGCCCTGCTCGGCCGTGAGGAGCTGCACCTCCACCCGGTTCATCTCCACGTCGGTCTTGAGGCCCTGCTTGACCTGGTCGGCGATCGGCTTGAGGATCGCCTCCAGCCCCTCGACGCTCGCCTCGGCGTAGCGGAGGTAGGCGCGGGCCGCCAGGACGTCGATGTAGACCGTGTAGAGGTTGTCGATCTGGACGCGGACGGCGTCGCGGTACTGCTCCTCCAGGACCCTCTTGGCCGCCGTGGCCGAGCGGACCCTCGCGGCCCTCTTGCGCGAGACGTCCAGAGGATACGAGATGTTCACGTCGTACTGGGTCTGGCCGCCCGGGCGCTGGCGGGTGTAGGCGCCGTAGGGGATCAACTGGCTGTCGGCATAGAAGACCGGGTTGGCCCGGAGGCCCGCCGTGATGACGTCGGCCTCGGCCTGGGGGATCTCGAACGACTGGCCGCGAAGATACAGGTTCTCGCGGACGAGCCGTTCGATCGCGGAGTCCAGGGTCATCCCGCCCTCGGGCCCCTCGTCGTCGATGATCGAGGGGAAGTCCAGTGAGCCGTAGACCGGGATCTCCGCCGCGGCGAGAGGGGCCGGCGTCGCGATGATGCCCCGGCCGGCGGCCCCCATGTTGGTGGGGCCGGGCGTGCTGATGGACGTGGGGGCGCGGGACGTGGACGCCCCGGGCCGCCCTCCGAGCGGGTTGTCTCCCGACCCCGGGACGTTGCTGAAGCCGCCGGCCCCGGCCCCCGGCGACGGGCCCAGCGTGGAGTTACTCCCGCCCGGAGAGCCGGCCGGCGTGGCGTCGGGAAGGGTCGGACCCTGCCCCATCGCGGCCGATGACCCCAGCCCCGCCAGCATTGCCAGGCCGAACGACCATCGCACCAGTCGAGACATGGCTTCCTCCTGGGCCAACCGTCCGGGACGCGATCGCGGGCGATCCTCCCGAGGGCGGACGGTCCTCCGTCGGCCCCTGCTGCCCCTGGATATCGGGGGACGGGACCGGAATTCCTCACCCGCGAACTCCCCAGGGTTACCCAATCTCCCGGAATTTCGGCGCGACCCCTGCAATCGGACGGCCTGGAACATTCCCGCCGCCTCGGGCCGAGGGCCTTGAGCTTCGCGGGGCGAGATGGTCCGATGGTCCGGGAAAAAAAAATGCGTATGAACGGCGAGGCGACGGGCACTAAGGTTCAAACAGCCTCACCGGAGGACGGAGCGGACTTCATGGCGATCGGGCGGATCGGCCTGGCGGCCCGGCATTTGGGCGTTCTGTTCGACTCGGGGCGGCTCGGGGCCCTGTCCGACGGCGACCTCCTCCAACGGTTCCTCGACCGTCGAGACGGCGGCGAGGCGGCGTTCGAGACGCTGGTCGGCCGCCACGGGTCGATGGTCCTGGCCGTCTGCCGGCAGGTGCTCGGGCCGATCGACGAGGCCGAGGATGCGTTTCAGGCCACGTTCCTGGTCCTGGTCCGGCGGGCGGGCACGATCCGCAAGGCGGAGTCGCTCGGCCCGTGGCTCCACGGGGTCGCCCGGCGGGTCTCGCTCCGGGCCCGGAGGGACGCGGCCCGACGGTCCCGGCGCGAGCGATCGGCCGCGTTCCGGGTCGTCGGCGGCCCGGCCGAGGATCGATCCTTCGAGACCACGCTTCATGACGAGATCGCGCGTTTACCCGAAAAATACCGGACCCCGATCGTCCTGTGCGACCTGGAAGGCCGGAGCCACGCCGAGGCCGCCCGCCAGCTCGACTGGCCGATCGGCACGGTCAGCGGACGGCTCTCTCGGGCCCGGACCCTGCTCAGGGGACGGCTCGCCCGCCGGGGGGTGGCGCCGGGGATCGGGGTCGGCGCCCTGGCGATCGGCCGATCGGCGAGGGCCGACGCGGACCGGGCCCTGATTTCGAGGACTCTCGCCCTGGTCTCGGGCAAGACTTCCGTCGGCGCGTCGGTGGCCGGGATGGCGGACGCGGCGATCCGAGGGCCGATGTTGCGGCTGGCCCGCTCGATCGTCTCGGCCCTGTCGATCGGCTCGCTCGCGGCGTCTCTGGGGGGCCTGCCCCATCACGCGAGCTCCTCAAGCCCGACTTGCCGGGACTCGGGACCCGTCGTTGTCCGGGAGGATTCCGCGCTCCGGGCACCGCTCTCCGGCAAACGCCGCCGCCTGGCCGATGAGACGGAGATCCTCGCCCTGGCGTTCGCTCCCGACGGCCGGACCCTGGCCTCGGGTTCGGGCGACGCGACGGTGACGTTGTGGGACGTGGCCTCGGGGTTGGAGAAGGCGACGCTTCGCGGGCATCAGGCGCCGGTCTCCTCGCTGAGCTTCAGCCGGGACGGCCGACGACTGGCCTCGACGAGCGAGGACCGGACCGTCAAGGTCTGGGACGTCGGCACGCTCCGCGAGGAATTCTCCGTGACCTGGCTCGATCCCCGGCCCGAGCCGGCCCACGACCTCGGGCCCGAGTCCCCCGACTCGGTCCCGTGCGGCCCCGGGCGGGACCGTTGCGCCGACGGTCCCGCCCGAGAGGCCGCCTCGCTCCCCGATCACCGGGCGTAAGGCGTAGGGTGCATGAAATGCACCGTGATGTAGGGTGCATGAAATCAGCCCTTTGGAGGCATTACTTTGTACACGCTTGACGAGCTTTTAGGATCTTCGCGGTAGCGACATGTTTGATCTTCGCCCCGCTCTGTTTCTTGGGCTTCGGCTTCTTCGGGCCGCGCGGGTGCTTGCGCAGCTTCGGCAAGGAAACCGATCGCGCCAGGCCCACCAGGACCTCGGCCAATTCCTCGGCGGGCAGGTCGTGAAACACCACCCATTCGTCTTCGGGAATCGCGATCATCATCCCCCGGTGGGTCATCCGGATCTCGTCGGCCACGTAGTAGCCCGAGACCTCATCGGCCACCACCTCCTCGCCGTGCACCGAACGCAACGCCCCCTTGACCGTGCTCAGCACGTTGTACGCGACCAGGGCCACGCAGAACGCGAACAACGCCGCCTTGGGATAGCCCAGGGTGTTGACCTCGCTGTCGAGCGACGCTTCCAACTCCTGGAACGCGGTCTCGATCGTCCAGCGACGACGGTAGAGATCGGCGATCACCTTGGCCCGGGCGTCCTGGGCCGGCACGTTGGTCAGGATGTGCAGCTCGGCCTCTCCGTCCCGCGTGGGCTGATCCAGCAGCACGGTGATCCGGCGCAGGATCAGGATCTCGTCGGCCTCGTCGGTGGCCCGGATGGCCTGCTCGAAGACCCGGCCGGTCTCGATCCGGCCGCAGGCCCGCCGCTTGCCGACGAACGCCCAGTGCAAGGTCGAGGCGTGCTGTCGGATCGCGAAGGAGCCGCCGCGCCCCGCGATCCCGAACAGGAAGTCGGTCGTGCAGAAGTTGCGGTCGGCGATCCAGGGGTCCTTCGCCGCGACCTTCGCCAGGACCTGATCGAGCAACGACCGCTCCTGCGCATGACCGTCTTCACAGGGGACGACATCGGTGGCCAACATCAGGCGGGGGTCGAGCACGACCAGCGAGTGACCGGGCAAGGCGGCGGCCCGCATGGCCCGCAGCTCCTTGATCCTGTGCTCGGAGCCGGGGAGGTGATTGCCGTCGAGGATCCGGGCGCGATAGCCGGGCAGCCAGTCGGGCCGGGCGCCTCCCATCGCCTCGATGACCGGGGCCAACCGCGCGGCCACCGTGTGGACCAGCGCGGCGGAGACGGCGGTCTCGGTGCCGTCGAGCTTGTCGTAGACGGCGTCGATGGTCGCCCCGACGGTCTCGGCTCGGGCCTGGAAGGCGGCGTGGATCGAGGGCCGGATGCGGCAGACCACGACGCTCATGAGGTCGACGACCGTGGAGAAGAGGAGCTTGTGGGTGAACTGCTTGCGGGCGACCTCCTCGAAGAGTTGGTCGAGGGCCTGGGGGTCCATGGCGTTGGCCATGACACCCTGAGCCATGACCGACAGAGGAGAATCCCGGGAGAACCGCTCGAAGACATCGCTGAGGATCATCGCCGCCGCCTCCGCGGAGAATCGGTAACTCCGTATCTGGTGGCAGCTTAACAAACTCATGCCGACGACTCCAAAGGGCTGGGTGCATGAAATGCACCAACATGCGGCGGCCGAAGGCCGCCATCCGCCTCTTCCTCTTCTTCAACGAAGCGGAGCCAGGAGAGATGGATGGCGGCCTTCGGCCGCCGCATGTTGGTGCATTTCATGCACCCTACTTCAATCCCGGGGCCGCCCGGAAATTGGTGATCGGCTTGCCGTCGGCGGCGTTCCAGAGTCGGACCTCGCCGTCCCAGCAGCCGGAGACGATCGCGTTGCCGTCCCTGGAGATCGCGAACGTGTAGACCCAATCGTTGTGTCCATTCAAGACAAGTTTCTGCGCGTTTGCCTCGAAAATCCTCAGGGTCTTGTCGGCGGAACATGCGATCAACCGCTTGCCGTCGGGCGAGTACTGGAGACGGAAGACCGGGCCGCCGAACCCGCCGATCACGCCGGTCTGCTTGCCGTCCTCGTCGGGGTTCCAGATGCGGATCACGTTGTCGCCGCCCCCGGTGGCCACCTGCTTGCCGTCGGGCGTGAAGCTCACGGTGAACACGGCCTCCGTGTGGCCGGGGAAGGTGACGAGCGACTCCTTCTTCTCGATGTCGAAGACCTTGGCGGTCTTGTCGCGAGAGGCCGAGGCGAGCCTCTTGCCGTCGGGGCTGAAGGCCACGTCCATCACCCAATCGGCGTGGTCCTCGATCGTGGTGACGAGCTTGCCGGACTCGACCTCCCAGACGCGGATCGCCCGGTCGGCCCCGGCGGCGGCCACGAGGCGGCTATCGGGGCTGAACGCGACGGCCAGGACGCTGTCGGGCGTCTCGACCAGGTCGCGGACCGGCTTGCCTCCGCCGTCGGGCTCGGCCAGCCAGAGCTTGGCGGAACCCGATTGCCCCGGATCGCCACCGGCCGTGGCCAGCCACTTGCCATCGGGGCTGTACACGATCTCATAAATGCGTTCGTTCAAGCCTCGGACCCGCCGCACCAGCCCGCCATTGGCCGCGTTCCAGAGGTTGATTTCATGAAAACCTCCGGCGGCGATCGTCGTATTGTCGGGGCTGAACGCCACGGACGTGATCGGCACGGGCAGGGGATAGCTGTCGGGCACCGGCACCACGCGATTCTTGTGGTAGAGCGCGACCCAATCTTCCTTCGGGTCGGCGCCGTCGTACTTCGCCCCCTCGGTCACCCATCGCTCGATCAGCGCGACCTGATCCTTCGGCAAGGGGTCTTGCTTGTACGGCATCCTCGGCTGGGCGTCGGCATGAAGCAGCTCGACGAACCGGCTCTCGTCGGGCTTGCCGGGTTCCAGGGTGATGTCTTCGCCCTGCTGGCCGCCCTTGGCCAGCAAGGCGAACGTGGTCATGTTGTACTTGCTCTCGCTCTTCCGCGAGTTGTGGCAGGCGATGCAGTTGCGGACCAAAATCGGCGCCACGTCCTTCAGGAAGCTCGCCGGGGGCGCCGGATCGGCGGCCAGGGCCGGAGACGTCATCACCGCGAACAGCGCGACCAGGCGAGACATCGGCGGAGACTCCGTGGGGTGTCCTAAGAGATTAGTCGATCGCGGTGCTGTCCGCCAGCCGGTCGCGGTTGGATTCGTCCGGGATTCAGGACGAGGGGGAACCGAAACGCAGATTACGCAGATTACGCAGATGAAAACAATCAAGTGAATTTCATCTGCGTAATCTGCGTAATCTGCGTTTCGGTTCCCCCACATCCCCTCATTTCACGACCTTCACGGCCACCCCGACGGGAGGGGTGGGATAGTCCTTCTTGTTCACCTGGAAGGCCACGGCGAGCTGGGCGCCGGCCATGGCGGCGGGGGCGTCGCCGTTGGCCTCGATCTTGAGGGTGAAGTCGGCGGCGTCGGGCGCGACGGTGATCGGCTCGGACTTGAGGCCGGCGGGGAGGCCGTTGAGCGTGAGCTTGACCGGCTCCTTGAAGGCCCCCTTGCGGACGACCTTGCCTTTCAGCTCGACGCTCGCCCCGCTCTTCACCTCCACCATCGGCGCCGCGGACTCGATCGTCGCCGGGCGGACGACCTGGACGGTCACCACGGGCGAGACGATCGTTTGCTCCTTCGGGCCGAGCTTCCCCTTGGCGGTGAAGACGAGGAAGAATGGGGCCAAAGGGGACTCGGCCGGGTATTCGAGCGTCGCGGCCCCCTCGGCGGCCTTCTCCGGGAGCGCCCCGGAGACCTTCACGTTCGGCGGCAGGGGCATCCCGGTCGGCGGGGCGAGCGCGGCGAACGCCAGGGCCGAATCCCCCTCGGGGCCTCGCGCGACCTTCACCGGGATCGGCCCTCCGAGGCCGTGGACGACCTCGACCGGGCCGGGCGGCGTCTCCAAAACGGCCGGGATCGCCAGGGCCACCGAGGCGGCCAGGCCGACCTGATCGCTCGAATTCGTGGGGATGTTCGCCTGCTGGGCGAAGACGAGCATCTTGGTGCCGACGGTCACGATCGGCCCCGAGGGCCCCTGCCCCGTCCCCGTGACCTTCAGGTCCACCGCGCCGAAGGTCGCGTCGGCCGAGGCCGACACCGTGAAGATCCCGGCGTTCTGGCCCTCGGGGATCGTCGTCGAGCGAACCGTCAGCCCCGGGGGAGGCTCGGCGATCCCCAGGACGATCGGCCCATTGTACGCCTTCCTCTGCACCGAGACACCGATCGCCGCGTTCCCACCCTTTGGAATATTCAGATGATCGTCATTCAGCGCCAGGACGAACGAGGGCGTGATCGGCTCGACGATCAAACGATATGGGAAGCCGACCCCGCCCCGGCCGATCAGGTCGCGGAGGCTCAGGGTGATCTCGTTGACGCCTTGCGGGACGGTGAAATCCAGCGACGGGTCGGGCGAGAGGATGCCCGGGGTCTTCTTGCCGTCCTTGGTCACGGCCGGGGTGACCACGGTGTCCTCAGCATTCGCCAATCCGTTGCCCGCCGGGCCGAGGATGGTGAGCGTGCCGTCGAGGCCCGAGCCCAGCTCGGCGGCATCGACGCGAATCCTCAGCGCCTGCCCCGGAGAAACCGCCAGGGCGAACCGATCCTCGTCCCCCGGAGGGTCGATCCGGCCATTGAACACGACCGGCGCCACCGCCTTGATCGGAGGGGCCGAAGGGTCGGTCGGCTCGCGGAGCTCGGGGAGGTCGAGCACGTCCAGAGGGGCCGCAATCTCCACATCCAGAGGCTCGCCGGGCAGGCCGAGGGCGACGTTCGAGACCCTCGGGCGGAACAGGTCGGTCAGCGGAGGCACGGCGATCGTGGAGGCGCCCACCCTCAGGTCGGGGAGCGTCCCGCCCCGGAATTCCAGGCCCACGGTCTCGCCCCGACGGCCGCCCAGGGGATAGACCTCGGTCGCTACCGGGATCGGGCCGATCACCAGGCGGTAAATCGGACGGCCGGCCCCCTGATATTTCGAGTCGGAGATCTCGACCACGTAATCGCCGTCCTCGGGCAGGACGGCGGTCAGGCGGGCGTCGGTCAGCAAGCCCGGCGAGTCGTCGGCGCTCTCGACGAACTTCCTCCCGGCGGTCGTCAATCGGATCTGGGGATCGACGCCCGAGCCGACCCGGGCACACTGGGCATCGACGACGATCCTCTGGCCCTTCTTGCCCGGGAACCGGAAGAAATCGACGTCCGCCCCCGCGAGTTGCCCCTCGACCACCACCGGCGACGGCACCGGCTGGGCCGTTTCGAACACGCTATTGTCTTCCTTCTCGCCGACCTGGGGCACCTGGCCGACGGCCAGCAGGAACGGGTTCGAGAGGCCGTCGTCGGTCTTCACGCGGACCGTGTAGACGCCCACCGCCGCCTCGGGCGAGACCAGGAGCTTCATCCGGAAGTGGCCGCCGTCGCTGTTGGCCTCCTTCTCGACGCTCGCCGGGAAGGGCGCCACGAGCTGGGGGTTGGCGGCGAGGTCGGTGCCGGCGATGTCGACCGCCGTCGCCTCCCCCCGGCGGGCCCCGATGGGGCTGATGTTCGTGATCCGAGGGGGGTCGGCGAACGTCGATGCGACCAGGACCAGGCCGAGCACGGCGGCCGAGGCGGGCGTCAGGGCCTTCATGATGCGGATCTCCTCACGGCCGGTCGGTTCCGAGGGCCGTGATCGCGAGGCGAGGCGGGGGTTTTGGCAGGGTCGAATCCTGGCGGGACTTCTCCTCGCTAAAGTCTCACGGGGGGAGGGACTTGTCAAGGATCTGGGGTTGTGATGAAGACGGGGGAGATCAACCGCCAAGACGCCAAGGGCGCCAAGAGGAGAGGAGAAGACGAGCGGGGAGGAGAGGAGAAGAGGAGGAAGACGAGAGGAAAGGAAGATGTAGAGTTCTAAACGCAGATTACGCAGAAGCGGAGAGGAAGAGGAAGAAGAGTATTAAACGCAAATTACGCCGATGCAAGAATTTATTATTATTTCCAATCTGCGTAATCTGCGTTTAATACTCTTCCTCTCCTCTTCCTCCTCTTCTCCTCTCTTCTTGGCGCCCTTGGCGTCTTGGCGGTTAATCTCCCCACTCCCCCGCTAGGAACAAAGCCAGCACGAAGATAGAATCAAAGGCCCGAAGGAGGGAGGCGAAGGTGGGAAAGGTCGTCAAGCAGGTCTGCCCGCTGGATTGCCCCGACACGTGCTCGATGAGCGTGACCGTCGAGGACGGGCGGGCCGTGGACCTCCGCGGCGACCGCGACCATCCGTTCACCCGCGGGTTCCTCTGCCGGAAGATGGCGCGGTATCTCGACCGCGTGAACAGCCCCGATCGCCTGATGCATCCGATGAGGCGGGTCGGGCCGAGGGCTCGGGGCAATTTGAGCGGATCTCCTGGGATCAGGCCCTCGGCCTGATTTCCTCGACGTTTCAAGCCATCGCCGGGTCGCCCGACGGCCCCCAGGCGATCCTGCCGTACAGCTATTACGGGACGATGGGCAAGCTCCAGGCGAGCAGCCTGGACCGCCGGTTCTTCCACGCGATCGGCGCCTCGAAGCTCGACCGCACCATCTGCGCCTCGGCCGGCTCTCTCGGTTATGAATACACCGTGGGCCGGGGCCGCCTCGGGGCCGACCCGATGGGCGTCGCCGAGTGCAAGCTGATCGTGAACTGGGGATCGAACACGGTCCACACCAACAGCCACCTGTGGAGCCGGATGGTCCAGGCCCGGAAGCTCGGCGCGACGGTCGTCACGATCGATCCGTACCGGAGCGACACCGCCCGCCGATCCGACGTCCATCTCGCGATCCGCCCGGGGACCGACGCGGCCCTCGCCCTGGGAATCCTCCACGTGATCTGGCGAGACGGGCTCCAGGATCAGGAATACCTGACGGGCGCGACCGTCGGCGCCGACCTCCTCCGGGATCGGGCCTTGAACGAGTATGCACCCGACCGTGTGGCGACGATCACCGGGCTTTCCATCGAC
The DNA here is from genome assembly GCA_963737655.1 of uncultured Planctomycetota bacterium. GTDB lineage: Bacteria > Planctomycetota > Planctomycetia > Isosphaerales > Isosphaeraceae > JAQGHR01. The sequence continues at coordinate 3,946,429 of CAVTTN010000002.1, forward strand.
GAGATCGAGGCGTTTTCTCGCCTCTATGCGAAGACTCGGCCGTCGCTGATCCGCCTGAATTACGGCCTCCAGAGGCATCGGGGCGGCGGGATGGCGGTGCGGACGATCTCCTGCCTGCCGGCGGTCGTGGGGGCGTGGCGGGATTACGGAGGGGCGCCCTGCTCTCGACCAGCGGCGTCTACGACTTCGCGATGGACCGCCTGACCCGCCCCGACCTCTCGCCTCCCGGCACTCGCACCGTGAACATGAACGAGCTGGGCGAGGCCCTGGCCGGGGAGGTCCCGGGGCCTCCGGTCCGGGCGCTCTACGTGTATAACTGCAACCCGGCGGCCGTCTCCCCGAACGGGGCGAAGGTCCGCAAAGGTCTGATGCGCGACGACCTGTTCACGGTCGTCCATGAACAATTCCCGACCGATACGGCCGATTTCGCCGACGTGGTCCTGCCCGCCACGATGCAGCTCGAGCATGAAGACGTCCACGGCTCCTACGGCCATCATTTCGTCATGTACAACCCGGCGAGCCTCGCGCCTCCCGGGGAATGCCGATCGAATAATGACGTGTTCCGAGGGCTGGCGGCACGGATGGGCCTCGATCGGGCCCTCTTCCCCGACGATTCGACGCTGATCCGCGAGGCCCTGGACGGCGGCCCGACGATGGCGGGGATCACCCTGGATCGGCTGAAGGCCGAAGGCTCGATCCGCCTGAATCTGCCCGAGCGGTCGGCCCCGTTCGCCGAAGGGCGGTTCCCGACCGCGTCGGGCAAGTGCGAATTGTTCTCCGAGAGGATGCGGCGCGACGGCCTGGACCCTCTGCCGACGTACATCCCTCCCCTCGAAGACCCGCAGACCCGGCCCGACCTCGCCTCGACGTACCCGCTTCAACTCCTGAGCCCGCCGAGGCCGCAGTTCCTCAATTCGACGTTCGCGAATTCCGAGTCGCATCGTCAGCAGGCGGGCGACCCGACGATCGAGCTCTCGGCCGAGGACGCGGAGAGTCGCGCGCTGATCGACGGCCAGTGGGCCGAGGTCTACAATAGTCGCGGGAGCTTCCGCGCCCGGGTCCGCCTGGCCGGGAGCGTCCGCCCGGGGGTGGCGGTCTCGACCGGGATCTACTGGAACAAGCTCAGTCCCGGCGGGTCGAACGTGAATTCGACCACCTCCTCGGCCCTGACCGACATGGGCGGCGGGGCCACGTTTTTCGACAACCTCGTGCAAGTCCGGGGGATCGACGAGCCATGACGAGCCTGTTGCAACGCCTGGTCCGCCGCAAGCCCGAGGCGCCGAGCGTCCCGGTCACGGTCTTCACCCGCAAGGAATGCTGCTGCTGCCACAAGGCGCTCGAAGTCCTGCAGAAATATCGGCGCAAGTACCGTTTGGCGATCGAAGAGGTGGACATCGACGCCGACCCCGATCTCGTGGCGGCCCACGGACTGACCGTCCCGGTCGTGGCGATCGACGGCAAGGTTCGATTCCGGGGGGTGGTCAACCCCGTGCTGCTGGAGCGATTGCTGGCAGCCCGGGAGGCGTAAGGCCCGAGGTCATCGGAAGCGGTCGAGGATCGCGATCCCGATCAGCCCGAGGAAGCCGAGGGCCGAGATGGGGAGCCCGGCGAGGAACATGAAGGACGCCAGACCGACGAGGATCTCGGGGTAATCCGCCGAGCCGCGAGGGCCCATCCCGATCATGAACGCGAAAATCCAGCCGGCGAGGCCGAGCGGGATCATCGCCACGCAGATGACGACCGAGAGCCTCGGCCACCTCGATGGAGGTGGGGGAGGCTCGGGTTCGGCGTCGGGCGGCCCGGAGTACAGCATTTCGGACATCGATTTCTCTCGGTCTCGACGGAGGACGCCTCAGCCGGCCGGGTCGCGACGTTGCGACCCGACCGCCATCGCGCCAATCCCCCCGCCGATGGCCGCGAGGGCGAGGCTCGCCAGCGAGTGCCCGGCCCTCCGGTAATTCTGGAGGCTGAACACTCGAACGGGGGTCGATCCTCCTGCTACCGAGCCGAAATTCCCCCCGGTCGACGGATCGCTCTCGGTCGTCGGGCCGAGGGTCCAGATGGTGGCGCCGGGTCCGGGCTTCGGCGCGAATTGATCGAGGAGGACCGTGGTGATCAGGGGGGGAGCCGTCACGCCGTTCGAATTCCTCACGTAATTCGCGTTCATTCCGCCGCCCATGCCGCCCATCCCGCCGCCCATGCCGCCCATCCCGCCGACCCCCAACGGCCCGATGTCCGTGGGGCCGAAGACCAGGGCCAGGTAGCCGAGCCCGAAGATGGCGGCGCCTCCGCCGAAGGCCCGGGGGCGGCCCCGGCCGAACACGGCGAAGACCGCCCCGGCCGAGGGCACTGCCAGCGCCAGTGAATACATCCCGCTGGCCCAGAGGAGCGACGGCCTGGCCAGCGACGCCGCGCCGGCCGCCGCAAGGGCCACGACGATCATCATCCCGGCGATCGTGACTCGAAACCGCTTCATGGGGTATCCTCCGGCTTCCGTTCGATTGTATCCGTGCCGTCGCGACGCCCGCCATCGAGGCCCGACCCGGGGAGAGACGAATCATGGCCTGGCCGATGCCCGAAGGGGCCGTCCTGGGGATCTTTGCCAAGAGGCCCGACCCCGGGAGCGTCAAGACCCGGCTCGCCGCCGAGTTCGGCGACGAGTTCGCCGCCGAGGCCGCCGGGGCGATGGTCCTGGACCTCGCCGATCTGTGGGGTTCCGAGCGCATCCTGGAGGCCGGGGGCCGGCGAGTCCTCGTGTTCGCACCCGACGACGCCGGCCCGTGGTTCGACGAGCGAATCCCCGCAGGATTGGCCCTTCAGCCCCAGGTCGAAGGCGACCTCGGCGACCGCATGAAGGCGTTTTTCGACGGGGAATTCGGGGACGGGGCGTCGCGGGTCGTCCTGATCGGCTCGGACAGCCCCACGCTGGACCCGTCGATCGTGATCTCGGCGTTCCTGACGCTCGAAAGCCGGGACGTGGTGCTCGGGCCGTCGGCCGACGGCGGGTATTACCTCGTGGGCTGCCGGCCTCCCACTCCGCCGATCTTCTCGGGGCCGTCGTGGGGGACGCCGGGCGTCCTGGAGGAGACGATCCATGCGTTGAAGGATTCCGGGCTCGCGCTCGGCGTCCTCCCGCCCTGGTATGACGTGGACACGCCCGACGATATTCGATCGCTCCGGGGCCATCTCCGGGCGATGAGGAGGGCCGGGATCGACCCGATCTGCCCGAGGCTGGAAACCTTCCTGGGGCTCCGGGGGTAACCCGGACGTCTCGTGATCGCGTCCCGGAGGCTCAAGCCATGACCGCTTCTCTCCTGCTGGCCCTCTGTCTGACGGTCGGCGACATCGTCCCGCCGTCGGCCGATTCGTTCCTGAGGGAGGGGAAGCTCGCCGAGGGGGAGGCCGCCCTGGCCGACACGATCGCCGGCAACCCGAAGGACTCGGCCTCGCGGTTCGGCCTGGGCGTCGTGCAATTCTTGAGGGGCGTCGAAACGCTCGTGCAGGGCTTCCACCGGTACGGCCTCCAGCCCGATCCGACCGGCGGGAACGTCTGGTTCCTCCGTCTCCCGGTGCCCGCGAACCCTCATCCCGAGCCGATCGCCTACGAAGACCTCCGCGCCCTGATCGAACGGCTGAACGCCGACCTGGCGAGGGCCGAGGCGACCCTTTCGAGGGTCGAAGACCCCGACGTGAAGCTGCCGATCCATTTCGGCGAGGTCCGCCTCGACCTCGACGGCGACGGCAAGGCCACGGACGAGGAGGCGCTCTGGTCGCTCTACAAGAGGCTGAACGGGCAGGCCCGGAACATCTCGGCCGACGACGCCCGCCGGTTCGTGATCGCGTTCGATCGCGGGGACGTGGCGTGGCTCCGGGGCTATTGTCATCTGCTCATGGCGTTCTGCGAGGTCTACCTCGCCCACGACGGGAGGGCGCTCTTCGACCATTCGGCCCACCTCTTCTTCCCGAAGACGAAGACCCCGTTTCCTTTCCTGAAGCACGATCTCCGGCCGAACCAGTGGCAGCCGGCGCAGATCTCCGACGTGATCGCGTTCGTTCATATGATCCGCCTTCCCGTGAGGGAGCCGAAGAGGGCCGGCGCGGCCCTGAGGCACCTGGAGGCGATGATCCCGCTCAGCCGCGAGTCCTGGAAGGCGTACCTGGAGGAGACCGACGACGATCGCGAGTGGATCCCGAACCCGAGGCAAACGACCGTGATGCCGGGCGTGAGGGTCACCGAGGAGATGGTCAAGGGCTGGTTCTCGTTCCTCGACGAGGCCGAATCGATCCTCGGCGGCAAGACGCTGGTGCCGTTCTGGAGGGACGCCGGGGGCAAGGGCGTGAACCTCCGCCGGGTCTTCACCGAGCCGACGGACCTCGATCCCGTCCTCTGGTTCCAGGGGACGGCCGCGGCGCCGTATCTGGAGGAGGGGAAGGTGACGTCGGTCGAGACGTGGCGGAGGCTCCAGAGGGTCTTCGGCGGCGAGTTCGTCGGCTTCGCCCTCTGGTTCAACTGAGAGAGGCGCGCCCGCCCCCGTCGGGCGATTGATCGGCCGGTCCCGAGGGGCTACGATGCGGGCCGTCGTCGCCCTCTCTCCCGCTCGCGAGGCCCCGTCATGATCCAGGTCGGATTCGGAAGCGGCGACATCACGCCCGAGGTCGGGATGAACATGCCCGGAGGGTTCTACAAGAACCCGGGCCAGGGCGTCCTCGCCCCCCTCCTGGCCTCGGCGTGCGTCGTCCACGACGGGACGGCCTGGGCGGCGCTCGTGGGCGTCGATGCCCTGGGGATCACCCGGGACGTCGTCGAGAGGGCGAGGGCGGCGATCGCCGAGAAGACGAAGGTCCCCGGGGCGAACGTCCTGATCGGCGCCAATCATTCGCACAGCGGGGGGCCGGCGGTCCCGGGCCTGGATTTCGACGTCGATCCTAAATATGCGGACATGCTGGTCTCGGGGATCGTCTCGGCCGTGGTCGGGGCGACGAACTCGCTCCACGGGGCGGAGGTCGGCGTCGGCAGGGGCGAGGAGCCGACGATCGCCTTCAATCGCCGGTTCCTGATGCGAGACGGCCGGGAGATCACGCATCCCGGCAAGCCGGGGACGCCCCATCACGAGGAGATCGCCCGCGCCGCCGGGCCGACCGACCCGGCCGTCGGCGTGATGGCGTTCCGGGCCCCGGGAAACGGGCCGATCCTCGGCCTGGTGGTGAACTTCGCGTGCCATTCGACGATCGTCGGCGGCAACCGCTTCCATCCGGATTACGCCGGGTTCTTGCGCCAGTATTTGAAGGCCCGATATGGCGAGGGCGTCGGCGTGGTCTTCCTGCTCGGGGCGTGCGGCGATCTCACGCAGGTGGACAACACGGCGCCGGGCAGCGAGTTCGGCGTGGATTACTGCAACCTCGTGGGCCAGAAGCTCGCGGCCGAGGCGGCCAGGACTATCCTGAGGATGGAGTGGGAGCCGGTCGCGACGATCGCCGTGGCGAGCGAGAGGGTGCCGCTGACCGTGAGGCCCGAGCCCGACGTCGCCCGGGAGAAGCCGCCCTATGGCCTGGGCTCGTCGTGGGACGAGCAGTTCGCCAAGGGCCGCGCGAAGGTCGCCGCGATCCGGGAGAAGACGCCGACCGTGCCGGTCGAGGTCCAGGCGGTGCGGATCGGCAAGCTCGGGATCGTCACCAACCCCTCGGAATTCTTCTGCGACCTCGGTTTGAGGATCAAGGACGCCTCGACGTTGTATCCCACGTGGGTCGTCTCGCTCGCCAACGACGCGATCGGCTACGTCCCGACCGCCGAGGCGATGCTCGCCGGAGGCTACGAGTGCCGGACCACGATCAGCAGCATGTGGGCGATCGACGCCGGGCAGTTGCTGGTGGAGGCGTCGTTGCGCGCGTTGAACAAGGTTCATCCCGAGGAGTGATCACGCCCCCTCGGCTCATTGGAGCTTCAGTCGAGGCTTCTGATCGGCCTTCGCGATCCCCGCGCCGAAGAACGTGGCGGCGACGTCGGCGTCGCCCGGGACGACGACCAGGCGGACGGTCTTGCCGGCCTTCCTCGCCTCGCTCAGGAGGGCTTTGGCGGCGTCGTCCAGGGTCAGCTTGAACACGACCGGGTCGCCGGTCTTGCTCCGGGAGAACTGGCCCGATCCGGCCGGGATCAGGCCCTTCAACTGATCGCCCACGCCCCCTTCGGCCATCATGAGGAACTTCAAGGGAGAGGGAGCCGGATTCGCCTCGGCCTCGGCCTTCGGGGCGTCCTTCGCGACCTGGCCCTCCCGGGCGGCCTCGGCCCTCGCCGGGGCGGCGATCGACGTGGCGGTGTCGGTCGCGAGGAAGAATTTGAGGGCGCCGTCCTTCGAGAAGTCCGTGAGGCTCTGGGTCAGTTCCAGGGACGCCTCGCGGGTCGTCGCGTCCTCGGAGGACGCGGGGATCGGGAAGTCGAGGACGCCGAACGAGGCATATCTGCCGTCCTGGCCGTTGTTCTTCCCCTCGACGTTGAAGTACGAGGAGCCGGATCGCCCGGCCCGGGGGCCGGCGAGCTGGACCGTCGCCCCGGCCGTCGCGGCTTGCTCCACGCCCGCCCGGGCGTCCGTGACGAGCGACGAGGCCATCAGGAGGAGGAGGGTCGGCAGGGCGACGGTTCGGGACATCGGCGAGCCTCGGTCCGAGTGAGGTCGAACGGGGAATCCGGGGCAAGATAGCAAGGGGAGGCGGCGAGTCCGAGGAGATCCGGCGACGTTTCGATGAAGACGGAACGCGGCCCCGAGCGCCCGGAGTTGTCAGGCGATCCCGGGCAGGCGGTCCGCCACTCCGGCCGATTCGAACGTGGCCATGTCGCGGAGGATGTCGGCGGCCGAGGCGATCAGGGGGAGGGCCAGGACGGCCCCGGAGCCTTCGCCGAGGCGGAGTTCCAGGTCGAGCAGGGGCTTGAGGCCGAGGGCCTCCAGAGCGATCCGGTGGCCGGGCTCGGTCCCGAGGTGAGCGGCGATCATCGAGCCGACGATCGACGGGCAGAGCCTGGCCGCGATCAGGCCGGCCGCCGTGCTGATCAGGCCGTCCAGGACCACCAGGGCCCCGTTCTGGGCGGCGCCGACGGCCGCACCGGCCATCGCGAGAATCTCGAAGCCGCCGATCCGGGCGAGCCAGTCCCAGCGGTCCCGGCAATCCGGGCCGTGGAGCCGCAAGGCCAGGTCCACGGCGTCGATCTTGCGACGGAGGCCGGCTTCATCCACGCCCGTGCCCCGGCCGACGACCGTTTCGGGCGACGCGCCGGTCATCGCGGCGATCAGGGCGGCGGCGGACGTGCTGTTGCCGATGCCCATCTCGCCCAGGGCCACGACGCGGACCCCCGGCGCCTCCTCGCCTTGCTTCGTCTCGGCGAAGGCGAGGTTTCGCCCCTGGAGGAACGCCCGAAACGCCTCGTCGCGGGTCATCGCGGGGCCTTCGAGGAAGTTGGACGTCCCTCGGCGGATCGGCCAGAAGACGACCCCGGGACCTCCGCGAGGGAGGAACGGCGGATGCTTCACGCCCATGTTCACCACGACCACCCGCGACCCGGCGCGTCGGGCCAGGATGTTGACCGCGGCCCCTCCTCGGACGAAATTCGCCACCATCTGGCCGGTGACCGCCTGGGGATAGGCGCTCACGCCGGCCTCGGCCACGCCATGATCGGCGGCGAAGATCAGGACGACCGACGGCTCCCCGTCGGGCGCGGCGGTCCTCTGGAGCCCGGCGAGCTGGCGGCCGATTTCCAGGAGGCGGCCGAGGCTCCCGGTCGGCATCGTCAGCCGACCCTGCTTCTCGGCCGCGAGGGCCACCCAGGCCGGGTCGGGCGGGCCGACCGCGGCCAGGGCGACGTGGATCTCGGGGGGGACCGGCGTCGATTCGTCGCTCATCGTCGGCTCGGCTCGGCTCAGATCGGCTCAGATCACGATGGGCTTGCCCGAGGTCCGGCGGACGGCCACGAACTGGCCGACGTGCATCATCGTGTGCAGCCCCATGAAGTTGATCTTGTGGCCCACCGTCGGGCACATACCGTTGAAGGTGTTCTGCGGGGCCTCGCTCAGCGCGGCGTCATCGAGCCGGTCCAGGACGGCCAGGGTGGCGGCATACTGGTCGTCCCACACCTTCACGTATTCGTCCTTGGTCAGGTAGTTCGCCCCGGGGTTCGCGGCGGCCTCCTTGTTGTGCATGTCGTCGAACCCGTCGGGCAAGGCGGGGCACGACCCGGGCGAGATCTCTTCGATCACCTTCCGCTCGACCGAGAGCAGATGGCCCAGCTGCCAGGCGATCGGGTTCATCCCGGGGACGGGCCGGGCGAGGAGGTCCTCGTCGGAGAGGTCCTTGATGTAATCCTTGACGATGTGCGTGCTCGAGTTGAGCGTCTGGCGGATGATGTCCTTCGATTCCACGAGAAATCCCTCAAGGCGATGGAGAGTCGGGAGGCCCCGGATCAGCGCGACGCCGCGCCCGGGGGCGTTCCCGTCGAGAAGTCCGCGATGAACAACTGCGATTTCTTGTCGGCCGTCCGCCCGCTGGACGTCCACATCAGCGTCTTGCCGTCGGGGCTGACGATCGGCAGGCCGTCGAACCCGTCGTGATACGTGATCCGCTCCTCCCGGCCGGTCTCGGTGTCCATCAGGTAGATCTCGTAATTCTGATGGCCGTGGCGGCTGGTGGCGTAGACGATGTGGCGGCTGTCGGGCAGGAACGACGGCCCCCAGTTCACGAATTCGTTGGACGTCAGGGCCCGTTCGGCGGTGCCTTCGGGGTTGTTGATGAAGACCTGCAACAGGTCGTTGTCCTTGCGATCGCTCCGATAGATGATCTTCTTGCCGTCGGGCGAGAAGAACGGGCCGCCGTCGTAGCCCGGCTTGCTGGTGATCCGCTTCGGGTTCTTGCCGTCGGCGTCCATGATGTAGATCTCCGCGTTCCCGTCGCGGAAGGACGTGAAGATGATCTTCGATCCGTCCGGCGAGTACGAGCCCTCGGCGTCGTAGCCCGGGGTGTCGGTCAGGCGGACGAGGTGGGAGCCGTCGAGATCGGCCTTGAAGAGATCCATGCCCACCGGGAATTCCCACTTGTACCGCTCGGTCCGGCTATACGCGGGACCCTTGGGGCCGGAGGGCGTCGGGTCCAGGTGCGAGGAGGCGAAGAGGATCGACTTGCCATCGGGGGCATAGAACGCGCAGGTGCAGGCCCCCTTCCCCGTGCTCACCCGCTTCGGGACGGCGTTCTCGGCGAGGTCGGCGGTGTAGATCTGGTAATCGGTCTCGTTGTCGGTGGGCGAGTGGAAGATCGACGGCGGGACGTTCGGGACGGCCTGGAAGATGATCGCCTTGCCGTCGGGCCGGAAGTAGCCCTCGCCGGCCTTGTTGAACCCGTAGGTGACCTGGCGGACGTTCGTGAGATGCCGGGCCTCGCTCGCGGCGTCCTCGGCCGTCTGGACGGGTCCGGCGGCGGGCCTCTGGCCCAGGGCAGCCGAGAGGACGAGGAGCGTCAGCATGGCGAGGGTTCCTTCGGTGGGCTTCGGAGGGCTTCCGAGTGCTGAGGGCCGAGCTGAGTGCTGAGTTTGGTTGGTGCATTTCATGCACCCTACGTGAGGGTGTGTTTCCTGCACCGGATTTAGGGCTCTTCCTTCAGCGGCGCGGGGGATTGCACTCGCTCGACGGGTTTCCGGCTTTCGCTTGCGTGCCTAGTATAGGCCCGTCGGTCCCGGGAGCCAACCTCCTACCCCGTTCGGAGCGCCCGCCCTTGAAGATTTATACGAAGACCGGCGACGACGGCCGCACCGGATTGCTCGGGCCTGGCCGGGTGGGCAAGGATAGCCCTCGGATCGAGGCGTATGGGACCGTCGATGAGCTGAACGCCGTGATCGGCGTGGCGCGGACGACCGGGATCGACGAATCGGCCGATCTCCTGCTGGCGAAGGTCCAGGATGATCTTTTTGCGGTCGGCGCGGCGCTGGCGGACCCCGACCCCTCGGGTCGGTTTCACAACGCGGTCGGTCCGGAGCGCTCGGCCGCTCTGGAACGGGCGATCGACGCTCTCGAGGCCGAGCTGACGCCCCTGACCCAGTTCATCTTGCCGGGAGGCTCGCCCTCGGCGGCCCATTTGCACCTGGCCCGGACCGTCTGCCGGAGGGCCGAGCGGCTCGTGGTCGCCCTGGCCCATCGCGACCCCGTGCCGCCCGACCTGATCGTCTATCTCAATCGCCTGAGCGACTTCCTGTTCGTCCTGGCGAGGGCCGTGAACCGCCGAGGCGGAGTGGCCGACGTCCCCTGGAGCGGCCTATGAACCTGGCGGGCAAGACGGTCCTGATCACCGGAGGCCGGCGAGTCGGCTCCGAACTCGCCCGGGACCTCGCCTCGGCCGGCGCCCGGATCGCGATGACGTATCACCGGGGCCGCGAGGCGATCGAGGCCACGATCCGGGACGTGGAGGCGCTCGGGGCCGAGGGGATCGCCGTCCGGGCCGACCTGTCCGACCCCGATCAGGCGGATCGGGCCGTCGCGAAGGTCGTCGAACGATTCGGCCGCCTCGACGCCCTGGTGAACATGGTGAGCGTCTTCGAGCGAGTCCCCTTCGCCGATCTCCGTCCCGAACATTTTCACGCGATGATCGCCGCCAACCTGACGGCGCCCTACTTCGCGGCGATCGCGGCGAGCCGGACCATGCTCACGAATTCGCCCGAAGGTGCGTTGAAAGGGAAGATCGTGAACATGGGCGACGTGGCGACCGATCGGCCGGGCCGAGGGCAGCTCCCCTATCTGATCGCCAAGGGCGGTTTGACGACGATGACGCTCGCCCTGGCCCGCGAGCTCGCCCCGTTCGTGACGGTGAACCTGGTCCAGCCCTCGACGATCGACCCTCCGCCGGGGACGTCCGCCTTCGAGCTCGACCAGATCGCCGAAGCCTCCCCCTTGAAGCGACTCGGGACGCCCGGGGATGCCAATCGCCTGATCCGCTTCCTGCTCGAAGGCACCGACTTCGCCACCGGAGGCTGCTACCGGATCGACGGCGGGCGGTTCCTCGGGACCGACGATCCTCGCGACTGAACGGCGGCTCAGCGGACCGCGAGCCGCCTTCGTCCGTAGATCGCGTCGTCCAGGACGTCGCCGATCCGGCCGCCGTGGCTGATCTTGAGTCGGGGGTTGCGGGCCGTCCTGGGCAGCTCGAAGACGAGCTCGCTCGTGGCGGACGCGCCGGCGGGAAGAGGCGCCGTCAGGGGATCGGGCGTGCCCCGGGCGCGATCGAGAATCGCCTGCCCTTCGGGCGAAATGCCGGATTCCCGCCCGTCGTCCCCGACCATCACCGCCACCCGGCGATCGAACCGATAGGGCACGCGCCGGGCCTGGTTCTCGACCTTCAGGGTGACGATCAGGAACGTCCTGGGCCGGTTCTCGACCGTCCATTCGGCCTCCCGACTCCCCAGGACGGAGAAGCGGAAGTCGTCAAACCGGATCGGCCGGGTCGTCCCGTACACGACCTCGGGCGCCAGCCAGGCCCGGAGGCCGATCGCCAGGAACGCGATCAGGACGGCCGTCACCAGCCCTCGCCGCCATCGCTTCGTCGCGGGCCGAACCTCGCTCATCGCGAACCCTCCCTCGCGCCGAACCCCACCGGGGCCGCATCGTTCCACTCGCTGAGGTTGCGGGCGATCGCCTCGATTTCCTCCTGGACGGCGTCAATCGTGGAGTCCAGGGTCGAGGTCCCGGCGGTCAGGCCGATGGTCTCGAACCCGTCGAACCAGTCCGGGTCGAGGTCGCCCGGCCCCTGGACGTGGACGGTCGGGACCCCTCGGGCCCGGCAGGTCGCGACCAGTTCCTTCGTGTTGTTCGAGGTCTTCCCGCCGACGACCACCACGGCGTCGACCCGCTCCAGGAGGCGGTCCAGGGCCCGTTGATGATCCTTCGTCGGTCGGCAAACGGTGTCCACGAACCGGACCTCGGCATGAGGATTTGCCCGTTCGATCGCCTCGACGACCGTCTTGACCGTGGCCTGGGTCGCGGTGGTCTGGCAGACGATCCCGAGGCGGTCGGCCTCATAGGTCCGGACGTGATCGGCCGAAGCGACGACTTCGAAGCGGTCGAGATCGCCGGTCAGGCCGAGCACCTCGACGTGCCCCGGCTTGCCGATCACCAGGACGAAATAGCCGAGGTCGCGCAGGACCAGGGCCGCCTGATGGGCGCGGGTCACGAGGGGGCAAGTCGTGTCGATCAGCCTCTTGCCGGCCGATTCGAGCCGGGCCCTCTCCGAGTCGCTCACGCCGTGGGCCGTGATCAGGACGACGGGCGTGGCGGGCAGGGCCTCGCGATCGGCCTCGGACCGCCGGGCGAACCCCCGGGCGTCGAGCTGATGAAGGACGGCCTCGTTATGAACCAGGTCCCCGTGGATCGTGACCGAGCCCGGGTCGTCGATCGAGTCGAGGACCGCGAGGGCGTCGCGGACCCCGAAACACATCCCCAGCACCTCCGGCCGGATCACCCTCATCGTCAGGCCTCCTGCGGACTTCAGGGAACAAGGTTCTTTGCAGAGCAAAGCATCAAGGCCCAAACAAGGCCCGCAAGACGCGGGCCCACCGAACATCCTCACTCACTCAAATCCCTCGAAACCCACCACTGCCCACTGCCCACTGCTTCCTGCCCACTGCCCACTGCCCACTGCCCACTACTGTAGGACAAATCAGGCCGGCGACCAGCCCTCGGCGACCTTCGGGGCGGGCGCCCCCTGGCGGGCGGCGGCCAGCGCGTCGGCGATGACGTTTTCGAGCTCGGCGAGGTAGTCGAGGAATCGCCGACGGCCTTCGTCGGTGAGCCGGCAGAGGGTCTGCGGCCTCTTGTGGGAATAGCCCTTCCAGACTTCCACGAGCCCCTCGTCATGAAGGACCTGGAGATGGCGGCTGAGGTTGCCGTCGGTCAGGGCGCAGAGGTCCTTCAGGTCGCCGAAGAGGAGGCCCCGGGGATGCGAGGCCAGCGACGTCATGATGCCGAGCCGGGCCTTCTCGTGGATCGCGCGTTCGAGGCCGTCGTACGCGAATCGGCCCGAGGGATTCGGCTCGACCGGCGCGGCCTGGGGATCGGCTTTACGCTTCGACATCGCCCCTCTCCAGGTTCCAGTAAAGCACCGCCGCCGCCAGGATCTGCCCCACGCCGAAGGGCAAGCCCATCGCCCAGGGAGAGAGGGCCGCCGGTCCCAGGCCGACCACGAAGAGGCCGGTCGCCAGGTAGAACGCGGCCACCAACCACGTCGCCCTCGGCAACAGCCGGCACGACGCGAACACGCCCAGGCCGAACAGGATCTGCCACAACCCCGGCAAGAGCGAGAACGCCTCGGGGACCGACCGGACGATCACCGCCGTGAGCAAGCCGCCGGCCACCACGCTGGGGGCGAACTGCTCCAGGGCCAGCCGGGTGACCTCTCGACTCCACGACGACGCGATCAGCCGCCTCCGAGCCGCGATCCCCAGGCCCGCCGCCACCCCGCTGACCACCGCCGCCCCGATCCACAGGCCCAGATACGCCGCCTTCTGGCCGCTCGGATCGCCGATCCAGCCAGTCTGGACCACCGCCGCCAGCATCGCCAGCCCGCCCGAGGCCGCCACCGGACCGGCCCGATACCCGCGGAAGACCTCCGTCCTCGCCATCTGCTGGCGGATCTCGGCGATCTGCGACAAGGCGTCATGCAGGTCCATCGCGGCCCCTCGGTGGATTGCTTTGCGATGTAAAGTATCCGCGCGGAGGGCCGTTGTCAAGGGGCCCCTTTCCCGAATGGTCGCCGATCACTCCAGACTCCGGATGTACGACAGGACCTCCTCGACGTCCGACACGACCGCCCCGGGGACCCGGCCCCTCCGATCGAGCTCTCGGAGGAGCATCAGGTCGTCGAAGTCCTCATGGTTCTGGAGCCGGACCCGGGCCCGATGCCCGAGGGTGCCGTCGCGGAGGGCGTGGGCCTCCATGTGGTGGGCGATCAGGAATTCGGTCCGGGGGGTGATGGCGCCGTCGAGCGCGTCGAGGGCGGCCCCGACGTGGTCGTGGGGGTCGATCGCCTTGCCGACGTCGTGGAGGAGGGCCGCCAGGAGGAATTCCTCGTCGTACGGGCGTTCCTCGCGGGCGAGCTCGAAGACCTGGAGGCTGTGATAGAGGGCGTCCCCCTCGGGATGCCATTTCGCGGGCTGTTTCACGCCTTCCAGGGGCTTCAGGAGGCCGCGGAAGAGGTCGATCGGGTCGGGGATTTCGCCGTCGTCGTCGGATTCGAGGGCGTCGGCGTCGAACTCGGGGTCGTCCTCCTTCAAGAGCGCCTCGAGCTCGGCGATCGAGGCCCGCTCGATCGCCTTGCCGGTGATCGAGCTCTTGAAGACGTAGGAGAGCTTGTCCTCGGGGTAGACCGTCAGCTCGAAGTTGTGGCGGTCGAAGACGTGGACGTGGGTGAAGACGCGGGCCTCGTTGTGCTTGACCACGCGCTTCTGCTCGACGTCGTACTCGAAGCCCATCTCCGAGAGGGCGTCGGTCACGAGGGCGAGGCTGTCGGTGAAGACGTGGAGGTCGATGTCCGACCCTTCGCGGACGTGCCCCGTGCGGACGCTGCCGATCAGGCGGGGGCGGAACCTCGCCAGGAGCTTCATCATCCGCAACGCCGCCAGGCGCATCTCCTTCAGCCGGTCGAGGCGTTTGGGCCCCTCGTGCATCCGGGCGAAGCTCTGGATCTGGTCGCGGATTTCTCGGTTGGTGGGCAGGTCGGCCGGTCGGTGCCGGTACTCGACGCCCAACTGCTTGGCGGCCTTGCGCTTGGCGGTGAAGTACTCGGATTCGGTCCGGGCGTACATCATCTGCGCGGCGAGGAAGGCGATCTGCCGCCGGATTCGTTCGTCGGCCATGTCGAAGCGTGCGCCGAGTTCAGCCCATCGATGCGGCGCGGGGCGGGCAAGCCGACCCTGGGCCGGGAAGTCGGCCGGGATCGAGGTCGGTTGCCGGGCGGACCGTGGAATCGGGCCGCACGACCCATCATGCGTCCGGGACCGTCCCGGGTCAAGCGGGGAAAAGATCGGAACAGGCCCAATCCTTGCGTGTTCTAGAGTTTCAGGAGGCCATTCGGCACCATTCCATCAACCCGGCCCTAGATTCACGCATGGATGCAGTCTAAACTGGGGGAGACGGATTGGGATCGCGGGAACCGGGGATATCGATTATTCTCGGGGGCCGGCTCGATGCGATGAGTGGGCAGTCCGAGCTTCGATTTTGGGCGGAGCCAGCCCGGTTGGTTCGGAAACGCGTGGGATCGTCCCGTTCCGGAGGCCGTGAACCTTGAAGGGCGAGGCGCGAAAAGTTCGGAAGCGGTCGTATCGCCCGAAGGTCGAGGCGCTGGAAGCGCTGCGGCTCCTGGACGCGAGCGCCCCGACGATCGCCCTGCCGGCGGCGGATCTCTCGGTGGTGGCCGGCGGCTCGGCGCCGATCGAATCCTCCTCGGGCCACGACGCCTGGGACGCCGCCCTGAGCGAGGCGAGGCTCGCCGACTTCCTGACGACGACCGACCAGACCTCGGCCTCGCTCGTCAACCCGGACGCCGTCGCCTCCGGCCTCTCGCAGCTCGACCGCTACCTGAACCGGACGTGGTACCGCGCCGGGGTTCCGGCCCAGGCCCATGATGACAGCACCCAGGCGGTCTACACGATCCTCCTCCAGCAATGGGGCCGGGGTCCGTTCGACCAGATGCTCGCGGACGTGGGGACCTTCGGGGTCCGCGAAGTCTTCAGCCGCGACACGCCGGATGGCCCCGACTTCTTCCGGGCGATCGACACGGTCAAGAAGCGAACCCAGCGCGAGAAGAATTTCCAGTCGCTGGACGCCGGGGCGAACATCGCGGCGGCCGGGACCGATGGCGCGGCCGAGGCCTGGCGAGGCGCCCTCCAGGAGGCGATCTCCAAGAACCTCAATGCCCGGGAAGCCGCCCTGATCCAGGCCACCATCCAGGGCCAGACTCCGGCGGAGATCGCCCAGCAATGGGGCGTTGCGCCGAAGACCGTCAGCAACGAGAAGACTCGGGCCATCCAGAAGCTCAGGGAAGCCCTGGTCGCCGACCTCTCCGACTGACCGCCGGAAGCGTCCCGCCTCCAAAAAGGGAAGCGAAGGACGCCCCCGAAAGTGCGCGCCCGGGCCGATTATTCCGCCGTCGAGCCGAATTCGGTGGAAGGCACGATCGTCCCGGCCGATTCGGGCCGGGTCGGGTCGTCGGGCTGGCCGTCCTTCGGCATGTCGGGAGGGAGGCTGGCGGAGTCGGGGCCGACCTCCGGCGCGTCCTTGCCGTGCTGGACGTCGCGCTCGCCGAAGATTTTCTCGAAGTTCGGGAAGCCGTACTTGCGGACGATGGGGCCGCTCATGTCAGCGCTCCAGGTCGAGGAGGAGACCGTCGATCGCCAGGCGGAGGAGCTTGAGGATGGTCCGTCCGGCGGGGACATCGCAGAGGCGAAGGGCCGGGAAGCTCCAGTCCAGGGGGGAATAGACCACGCCCCCGGACTCCCAGGGATACTCGCAATTCTCGGGTCGCCGACCGCCCCGACGGACGGCCGGGCTGAGGATCTCGATCTCCTCGGCGAGGTGGCGGACCAGTCGCAATACGTGCCGCATGGACCTCAGGTCGCGTCGCTCCGACTCCAATTGCTGGCGGATGATCATGGGAAGGGGATTCGTAATATAGCCGTGGCTCTCCTGGAGAGCGGCGGGGGGCGTGCCTGCCCGGATCAGTCGGGCCTTGCAGAGCTTCTCGCAGGCCATCTGGAGGAAGAGGAGCCGGTGACAATCGGCGGAGACGGCCTGGGGGAATCGTTCGAGAAGGTCCCAGGCCCTGAGGTCGGCATCGGCCTGGCGGGCGTAGGCCCGGGCCCAGTCTGTCGGTTCGCTGATGTCCCGACTTCGACCGGAGGGGGGATCAACGGGCCGATCTGCCATCCGTTGGGGAGCTTCAACACGTCGTCGAGGACCTGCTGGTACTCCTCAGGCGTGATTTCCAGGATCACGACCGAGAACTGGCGGCCCGACGCCTTCGAGGGGCCGAACCAGACCGGCATGATGCCCGCCGCGACCGTATTCTCGTGGACTTCGAGGAGCTTGACCGGCTCCTTCGGGTCCTCTTCCGCCTCCGGGGACGCGAGGAGCCGAAAGATGTGGGTCAGTCCGTCCTCGATCTCATAGTGCTTTCGGGCGAGCTCGGCCGCCTCCCTGTCCTTCATCTCCATCGCCGTACCTCGGGATCGGATCGCGGGGAACACTCCGGGTCCGGAAGCATTATCCCGGGATCGTTCGCGGAGACAAGGCGGTGAGAGGATCCGCGACGATGGCCACGAGGGGGCGGGACAGTCCCGCCCCTTCGTGGGGTTCGGCGCCCGAGGGTCACTTCTTCGCCTGGGCCTCGGCGAAGGCGGTGTCGAACAATCGGCCGGCGGAGGCGAAGCCCATCTTGGTCTTCACGAACAGCGAGGCCTCGGCCGCCCCGAACTCGCGGTCCATCCCGGGGTCTTCCCATTCGACCGAGAGCGGCCCGGTGTAGCCGATGGCGTTCAGGGCGCGGGCGATCTCCTCGAAATCGACCTGCCCTCGGCCCGGGGAACGGAAGTCCCAGCCTCGGCGGGCGTCGCCGAAGTTCAGGTGCGAGCCGAGGATGCCCGTCTTGCCGTCGAGCGTCTTCGCCGCGTCCTTCACGTGGACGTGGTAGATCCGGTCCGGGAAGTGGCGGATGAACGCCACCGGGTCGACGAACTGCCAGAGGAGGTGGCTGGGGTCGAAGTTGAACCCGAACTCGGGGCGTCCTCCCAGGGCCTTCAAGGCGGTCTCGGCGGAGTAGATGTCGAACGCAATCTCGGTCGGGTGGACTTCCAGGGCGAACTTCACGCCTTCCTGCTTGAAGACGTCGAGGATCGGGTTCCATCGCTCGGCCAGGAGGTCGAACCCGGCCTGGATCATGGCGTCGGAGACCGGCGGGAACGAGTAGAGGTACGGCCAGATCGACGAGCCGGTGAAGCCGTTGACGACCGTCACGCCCATCTTCGCGGCGGCCCGGGCGGTGTCCTTCATCTCCTGGACGGCCCAGGCGTTCTTCTCGGCGTGCTTGCCCCGGAGCTCGGCGGGCACCCAGTCATCGGTCCTCGCGTCGTTGACGTCCAGGACGAGCTGGCCGACGAGGTGGTTGGAGATCGCCCAGCACTTCAGCCCGTACTTGCCGAGGAGGGCCCTGCGCTCGTCGCAGTATCCCGGGTCCTTCAGGGCCTTCTGGACGTTGAAATGGTCGCCCCAGCAGGGCAGCTCGATGCCGTCGTAGCCCCACTGGCTGGCCTTCTGGCAGATGGTTTCGAGCGTCAGGTCGGCCCACTGGCCGGTAAAGAGCGTCACGGGACGGGCCATCGCGGTCTCCCCTCACGGGTCGGGCGTCGGTCTGGAATGGGCGAGGGTCTTGGAGGCGGGCGAGACGGCCAATTTAGGGGGGCGGGGCGGGGAAGTCAACGATTTGACGGCCGGGCCCGCCCTCTCCTATGATGCGGACGCTGCCCGGGGTTTCGGTGGGGACTGGGAGCGACCGTCCATGCCCGTCCGAGCCGTCCTCTTCGACTTCGACGGCGTGATCGCCGACACCGAGAACGTCCACGTCGCCGCCTGGCAGAGGGTCTTTGCCGAGATGGCCTGGGACGTGGAGCCCGAGGTCTGTTCCCGGGCCGCCGAGGAAGATGACTCGGCTTTCTTCCGGTCGCTCCTGGCCGATCGCGAGATCGAGGGCGGCGACCTGACCGGCTGGATCGCGAAGAAACAGGCCCTGACCCGCGCCCTCCTGGGCGACTCGCCGAGGCTCTATCCCGGCGTCGCGGAGCTGGTCGGCCGCCTCTCGGGCCGGGCGGCGATGGCCGTGGTCTCCGGGACCTGGCGGGAGAACGTGGAGGTGGTCCTCGAACGATCGGGGTTGCTCGGCTCGTTCTCGGCCATCGTGGCGAAGGAAGACGTCTCCCGACCCAAGCCCGCACCCGACGCCTACCGCCGGGCCCTGGCCAGACTGAAGGTCGATCCGGCCGAGGCCGTGGCCCTGGAAGACTCGCCGAACGGCCTGGCCGCGGCGAAGGCCGCCGGGATTCGGGCCATCGCCGTGGGTCACCGACGCCCCCGGGCGGAGTGGTGCGAAGGCGTGCCGTTCGTGCCGAGCCTCGGCGAATGGAAGACCGCACTTGCGATGATTTCGGACCTGTCGGGTGCATGAAATGCACCACGTCGGCGCGGGGGAAGACCGACAGCATTCTCCTTCTCGACCGGCCTCTTGCGGGGGACGGTGCGGTTGCGGGCTTTGCCCGCGCGGGCGGTGCATTTCATGCACCCTACATGACGGTGCATTTCATGCACCCTACGGGTTTTCCCGTCTCCACTGGATGAATCGCTCGATGCCTTCGCGGAACGGCGTCCTGGGGCGATAGCCCAGCTCGGTCTCGGCCCGGGTGATGTCGGCGAAGGTCTGGCGGACGTCCCCGGGCTGCTCGGGTCGGCGGTCGATCCTCGGGCTCTTGCCCAGGGCCTCGCCCAGGGTGGCGATCATCGTTCGAAGCTCGATCGGATCGGAATTCCCGAGGTTGTAGAGGTGATGGCCCTTGCAATGCTCGATCGCCCGGACGATCCCATCGGCGATGTCTTCCACGAATGTGTAGTCGCGGCGGGTGGTGCCGTCGCCGAACATGGGGACGGGTTCGCCCCGGTCGATCAGGTCGGCGAATTTGGCGATCGCCAGGTCGGGGCGGTTCCTCGGGCCGAACGCGGTGAAGAACCGGAGGCCCGAGACGGGGAGGCCGTGGAGGTGGTGGAAGGTGAAGGCGAACAGCTCGCACGCCTTCTTGGTCGCGGCGTACGGGCTGACGGGCAGGTCCACCGGGTCGGTCTCGCGGAACGGGGCGTCGGGGCGGTCTCCGTAGACGCTGGAGCTGGACGCATAGACGAACTTCGGCCGGGGATCGAGCCGGCAGGCCGCCTCCATCAGGCGGACCGTCCCGTTCACGTTCACGTCGGCATAGAGCGAGGGATCGTCGATGCTCGGGCGGACCCCGGCCCTCGCGGCCAGGTGGACGATCGCCTCGGGCCGGAACTCCTGAAACAGGCGGTGGACGGCCCGGACGTCGCGGATATCGCCCTCGACGAGCCGGAATCGCGGGTTCGTCCGGGCCCGGAGGAGGTTCGCCCTCTTGGTCGCCTCGGGATAGAACGGGTCGAAGTTATCGAGCACGAGGACCTGATCGCCGTCGGCCAGGAGCCGATCGACGAGGTGGGAGCCGATGAAGCCCGCCCCTCCGGTCACCAGCGTCCGCATCGCCTACCTCCTTGCAGGACGAGGATCGTGGAACCCTTCCGGTTATTCGAGGATTTCCCAGTGGATGGCGGGGGAGTCGGCCTCGATCTCCAGGATCGAGCCTTCGGGGCTGGACTTGAGCTCGGCTTTGGGGCCTCGCTTGCCGGTCTCATCGAGCGCGAAGGCGCGGAACGACCCCTTGCGCTTCAGGGTGATCCGGGCCCGGACCGGCTCGATCAGGATCGGCGGGCGGCCGGGGTTGGCGATCTGACGTTTCCACTGGTCGGCGTAGGTCAGGCCGGTGGGCTCGGCCCGGGAGATGGCCGTGATCAGGAGCCTCCTGGCTCGGGCGATCGGCTCGGGGCCGACGGACGAGACCATCACGACGGCATACGGGTTCTCGACGTCGATCGAGACGGCGTCGAGCGAGGCGGGCCTCTTGCCGGGCCATCCGGCGATCCCCTGGGTGAACGGGGTGTCGATCAGGAGACGGCCGTGGGCGGAGTCCCAGGTCGATCCGCCCTTGCGCGAGCCGGAGGACTTCAGGGAATCGGCCGATCGGAGCAAAAGCGATGCCGCGTGAGGTAGCAGGGCGAAGACCTGGGGGTTGGCGTTGAGCGCCTCGGGCATGACGAACAGGTCCAGCGGCCCCGTCGTGCCCGGAGGGCCGGCGCCCCAGGGGTTGGGCGCGAGGAAGACGCCGCGACGGACCAGGCCGTCCCAATCCTCGACGGCGGCGGTCCTCGCGGCGACGAGCAGGTCGGCTCCCTCGAAGGGCGACGCCCAGGCACCCTCGGTGTGGTCGGCGAACTCCCCGGCGACGTATGGGCGGTCGGTCTTCCTCTTCTTCGCCGCCTCGACGGCGATCGACGTGGTCTGCCTCCAGGCCATCGACCGCCGTTCCGGTGCGCCGAAGATCGGAGACATCCAGTAGAGGCGATCGTCGATCAGGTCGAGGCCGGCAGCCGCCTCGGCCTGATCGAATTCGGACTCCCTCCGCCAGTGGGAACATCCGGCGATCGGCGCCTTGAGGCCGCTCTTGCGGAGCGAGTCGGCGATCGATCGCCACTGGTTGGCCTCGATCCCGACCCAGGCCCTGCGGCCCGATCCCTGGCTACTCTTCTGGACGAACCCCTTGAGGATGGCGGCCTCCTCGGGGGGCAGGCTGTCGGGCGAGTCGATCAGGTCGAAGATCGAGGTCTCGCCCGCGAGGGTGACCCAGGCGAGGGCGGGGTCGTCCCTCAGGCAGAGGCCGGTTTCCGGGTTCACATGGCTCAGGAGGGCGTCGGCCGCCTTGCGTTGCAGCTCTCGGATCGCCGGATCGAAGCCGGACGACGGGCCACCTCCCAGGGGCAGGGCGAGCCAGGCCGGCAGGCCGTCCCCTTCGCGGAACCGGCGATAGGCGAGGAATTCCAGGGCGACGTAGATCCCCCGGGCCTTCAGGGCGGCGACCAGGTGATCGAGCCGGGCGAGCGAGTCGGGGTCGAACGCCTGGGTGTCGTCCCGGGAGTCGTCGAAGAGGCTGCGGGTCGGGCCCAGGGGGGCGTCGAGGCCCTCCGAGGCGGACGAGGTTCACGCCGGATCTGGCGAGGCGATCGGCCAGGGCGTCGGCCTTCGCCGGTTCGGCGAACGCCAGGGGGGGCAGCAGGACGACCCCGAAGAAGCGGGCCCGGGAGCCGTCGGCGAAATGCAGGCGGCCATCCTTGATGACGACGGCCCCTCGCTTGCCGGCCGGGGCGTCCAGGAGCCCGGAGGCGTCCAGGGGGGATTTCGGCTCGATGCCGGGCGACGGCGGCAACGGCAGCCAGCCGTCGGTGCCGGTCTCGACGTGGTAGGGCGTCCAGGTGCCGTCGTCCGGGTCGTTCGGCGCGAAGACCTCGACGTCATCGACCCGGAGCGTCCCCCCGGTCTCCAGCTTCTCGAACTGGATGGCGGCGCGGGTGGCCGCCGGGGGGATGCGGACCGTCGCGGTTTCGGCCTTCCAGTCGAACGAGCCGGACCACCGCCAGAGGAGGGCCCCCTCGTCTCGTCCGGCCAGGGGCTTGCCGTCGGCGTCGAGGAAGAAGACCACGGCCCGGGCCCCTCCGCTGCTTCGGAGCGACGCCCCCCGGACGTTCGCCCGGACCTCCAGGGAGGAGAACCGGTCGGCGCGGACGCCCAGGCCGTTCAACGCGCGGTCGCCGGGTCGGGCCAACTCCAGGGCCGTCGAGGACCGATGGCCGGGATGGACCCGCCGGGCGTCTCCTTCCAGGGTCCAGAACGTCGGCGGCCCCACTCCCAGCTCGAAATCGCCGTTGAGCAGGAGGTTGGTCGTCGCCTCGCCGCCGACGGGCACCTTGTCGATGGTCAGGCCGTCGAAGTCCAGGGTCCCGGTGGCGCCGAGGAGGCCGGTGGTCAGGATCGCGTCTCGCGTCCCCGACGGGACGGAGATCCGCTTCGAGATCCGCACCCAGCCGGTGCCGAGGGAGCTTTTCCACGGCCCGAGGATCCCGCGACCCAGGGCGACGAGCCCGTCGCCCAGCAGTTCGATCTGGAGGCCGGGGTCTTCCCCCATCCTCTCGCCGACGTGGGTCGAATCGAGCCGGACCCAGCCGCCGATGACCAGCGCCTCGGTCTCCCGGCCATCGACGCCGAACGCCCGGCTGGCCCGGGCGTGACGGCCCGGCCGGTCGTTCTTGAACCGGAAGAAATGGGGGCCGACGACCCCTCCCGTGGCCTCGTAGGTGCAATCGCGGAGGTTGTACCAGCCCTCGGGGATGCCGTCGCCGTCGGTGTCGGTCTCGAAGTCTTCGAGAGGGGGCGGACCGGGCCGAACCAGCTCCTGAGCCCGGGCCGGAAGGGCCAGGCCGACGAGCAGGACCAGGGCCCCAGGCAGCGATCGGCTCATGGCTTGCCCCCGGCGGCCTCCTTCTGCGCCCGACCGGTCATGGGAACGAAGAGCGTGGGCTTGAGCTTGGCGATCTGGACGAGTTTACCGTTTTTCTTCTCCATCAGGTAGACGGCCTGGTTGAAGCGATCTCCCAGGGGGATCACCATCCGCCCGCCTTCCTTCAACTGCTCGACCAGCGGGCCCGGCACCTTGGTCGGCGCGCAGGTGACGATCACGGCGTCGAACGGGGCTTCCTCGGGCCATCCGGCGTAGCCGTCGCCGACCCGGGTGTGAATGTTGGTATAGCCGACCGACTTGATCACGGCGGCGGCCCTCTTGCCGAGGGGCTCGTGGATCTCCACCGAATACACGTCCTTCACCAGCCGGGAGAGGATCGACGCCTGGTAGCCCGAGCCGGTGCCGACCTCATAGATCTTGTCGGTGGGCTTGGGGTTGAGGGCCTCGGTCATGAAGGCCACGTCGTAGACCGGCGTGATCGTCTGCCCCTCGCCGATCGGCAACGACTCGTCCTCGTAGGCCAGCCTCTTGGATTCGGGTGGGACGTAAAGATGGCGGGGGACGGTGCGGAAGGCGTCCAGGACGCGCTTGTCCTTGATCCCTCGCTCGACCAGGTGGCGCTGGACCATCCGTTCCCGGGGCTTGGCGAAGGGGTCGTCTTTCGGGGGATCGTCGGCGCGGGCGGCAACGAGGACCCCGGCCGAAGCGAGGGCGATCACGATCAGGCGGTTCATGGGCGATCGGTCCCCCGGGGACGGGGCGAGGCTGGAGGTCCGGGGAAGTCCGGGCCTCCGCCGAGTATACGAAGGACGTCCTCGGCACGGAAGATCATCGATCGGACCGGCGAACGACCCCGGATTTGCGGATTTTCCGTTGGGCCGGGACGCCCGAATCGGATAAGATGATTCCGACGGTCGAAATGCCGATCTTCGGTGGATGGAGGCGCAACGTTGATCCCCTGGACCCCCCTGGTCCTGACCCTCCTGCTCCCCCCCGCCGACTCGCCCCCGGCTCCCGAGGCCGTGACGAGGGCCGGCAAGGTCGTCTTCCTGTCCGAAGCGCTGAAGTCTCGCGGCATCCGGGCCGATGTCGAGCCGATGACCAAACAGGTCGTCGTCCTCGGTCGAGACGGCTCGATCACCCCCCTGCTCTCCGACGAGGCCAGCCGGGCCCTGTTCCTCGACGAACGGTTGAGGGGCCGGAAGGCCGAGATCGACGGACGAACGTTCCCCGGTGTCCCGTACTTGCAGGTCCTGGCGTTCCGGGTCGAGGAAGGCGGGCGCCTCCGGATCCCCGAATATCATTGCGAAGTCTGCTCGATCGACGTCCGCTACCCGCAAATCTGCCCGTGCTGCCAGGGTTCGATGGAACTCCGGTTCAAGGCGGAAGAAGGGCGCTGAAGCCCCGCTTTGTTCTTCTTCCCCAGCCCACTTCGGCACTCCCGTCCTTCCCATCCGACGGCGGCGGGGACCGCCCGGGAGAATACGACCATGCCCCCGATCTCGGCCAACCTGCTGCTCCACGCCGTGGCGGCCCTCGCCATCGCCTCGACCCTCTTCGCCTTCGTGACCCTCCTCTGGGCCACCCGGAACCGACGAGGGCTCGCCGACCACACCCCTCCGGTCACCATCTTGAAGCCCCTCAAGGGCGTCGATGAGGGCCTGGAGGAGAACCTCCGCAGCTTCTTCCGGCTGGATTACCCGGTCTATCAGCTGATCTTCGGCGTGGCCGACGCCGACGACCCGGCCATCGGGGTCGTCCAGAACCTCATCGCCGAGTTCCCCGACCAAGACGCCCGGCTCGTCGTGGGAACCCCCGCCTTCGGGCTCAACCCGAAGGTCGAGAACCTGGCGGCCATGTACCGCCACCGGAAGCATGAGATCATCCTGATCAGCGATTCGAACGTGGTCGTCCGGCCGTCCTACCTGAAGGAGACGGCCTGCTACCTGGCCGACCCGTCGGTCGGGCTGGTCACGAACGTGTTCGCCGGGGTCGGGGAGAAGCAGTTCGGGGCGATCCTGGAGAACCTCCAGCTCAACGGGTTCATCGCCGGGAACATCGCGGCGGCGGCGGCCTCGGGCGTCACGTGCGTGGTCGGCAAGTCGATGCTGATGCCGGTGAAGGTCCTGGAGGCCATCGGCGGCCTGGCCAGCGTCCGCAACCTCCTGGCCGAGGACCAGGCGGTGGGGATCAAGGTCCGCAAGGCCGGCTATCAGATCCGCCTGAGCCACCACGTGATCGAGAACGTGAACCGCGACCGCGACCTCTCCTGGTTCCTGAACCGCCACTCCCGCTGGTACAAGATCCGCCGGAGGATGGCCCCGGGCTTCTTCCTGGCCGAGCCGACCACGAACCTCACGGTCGTCGGCCTGGTCTGGGCATTGAGCGACGAAACCGGGATCGCCTTGGGAGGGCTGGCGGTCCTCTGCGGCCTGGCGATGGCGCGGGACGCGGTCCAGGCCCGATGGCTTCGAGGCTCGTTCCCCAAGCTCCGGCACCTGCCGTTCAGCCTGATCAAGGACCTCTTCCTCCTGCCGATCTGGTTCGACGCGCTGGTCAACCGCAAGGTCCTCTGGAGGGGCCACCGCTTCCTGATCGGCAAGTTCACCCGGCTCCGCCGGGCCCGAGTGCCCCGGGACGTCCGCAAGCGGGTCAGGCGGGTGAAGAAGCTCCGAGGCCGGGCCGGCGAGTGAGGTTCCAATGACTTACAAAGTGGCGCTCCAGGAGACGGAGGAGGGCTTCAGCGTCTGGGTTCCTGGCCTGCCGGGCTGCTGCTCGCAGGGAGGATCCGAGACCGAGGCCCTGGAGAACATCGCGGAGGCCATCCGCGATTACCTGGATCTCGCCGCCGAACTCGCGGCGGAATCCGAAGCACGCGAGGTCGAGGTCGAGGTTTAGTCATGCCCATTCTCCCCGGCGTCAATCACCTCCATGCCGTCCGGGCCCTGGAGAAAGTCGGCTTTGAAGTCCGTCGCCAGGGCAAACACATCCTGATGACGGACGGGACTCGGATCATCGCCATCCCACGGCACAATCCGGTGCATGCGGTCACGATGGCGAGGATCGTGTGAGATGCCGGCCTGACAATCGAGGAGTTTCGGGAGTTGCTTTGAAGATCAATTCCCCGGTCGTTTCCGGCGAAAATCCGTCCTGAGAGCACCGGCGATGGCCGAGACGATCACCGCCAAGGTCGCCCTGAAGATGCCCGGCGGGACGGTTCGCGCCGAGATGACCGTGCCGACCGGGCCGATCCGCCCGGAGGCGCTCTGGCCGATCGCCCGCGATTTGCTCGGGCAGATCATCGGGGCTACCGTCGATCACGAGGCCGGTCAGGGCCGAGCGATCTCCTGCCGGGCCGGGTGCGGGGCGTGCTGCCGCCAGCTCGTGCCGATCGCCGAGGCCGAGGCGAGGCGGATCCGCGACCTCGTCGCCTCGATGCCCGAACCCCGCCTCGCCGAGATTTCGGAGCGATTCGCCCGGGCCCGGGACCGGCTCGACGAGGCCGGGCTCCTGGAAAAGCTCTCCGAACCCACCCGATGGCCGCCCGGGGATTCGCTGACCGTCGGGCTCGCCTACTTCCGTCTGGGGATCGCCTGCCCGTTCCTGGAAGAGGAGTCGTGCTCGATCCACCCCGATCGCCCCCTGGCGTGCCGGGAGTATCTGGTCACCTCGCCTCCGGAATTCTGCGCCCGGATGGAGCCGGGAACGGTCGCCGGCGTGAAGCTGCCGACCTCGGTCTGGTCGGCGTTCGCGAAGCTCGACCCTCCCGCCGACGACTCGACCACGAATCGCTGGGTCCCGCTGATTCTGGCCACGGACTGGGCGGACTCGCATCCCGATTCCGATCCCCCGCGCCCGGGCCCGAGCTTCTCCACCAGTTCATCGAGACCGTGGCGAAGGCCGAGGGGACGTTGCCCCGCCCGGGGATCTCCTGAGGCGCGAACCTTCGGGTCGTGGGCCCTGTCGAGGATTGGTCCTCCACCCCGTCCTCTCGAAGAAAGAGGCCTCTTGATGGAAGAACCGTCCGAGTCGCCCGCTCCCGCCCCATCTCCCGCCCGCCCCTCGCCCCGCCATCGAGGCCCCGTCTGGCTGGGCCTCGGCCTCCTGGCGACCCTCGCCATCGTCCTCGCCCTGGTCCCCCGAAAAGCGTCGTTCGACGCCCTCGCCCGCGTCCGCGCCTCCGGCCGCCTGATTTATGGCACCGACGCCGAAGGGGGCGGCCCGTATGCCTTCCCCGACCCGAAGGCCCCCGGCCAGTTGACGGGCTTCGAGGTCGAGCTCATGGACCTCCTCTGCGGCTCGCTCGGGCCGACGCCCACGCCCTCGCAAACCCAGTGGGACACGCTCCTTCCCACCCTGGGGACCGGGCGGATCGACATCGTCGTCAACGGCTACGAGTGGACCCCGGCGAGGGCCGAGCGCTACCTGGCGACCCGTCCCTATTATCTCTACGAACTCCAGGTGATGGCGCTCAAGGGCGGCCCGATCGGCTCGTTCGACGACCTGGTTCGGCCTCGGAGCGACGGCCGCAAGATGAGGGTGGCCGTCCTCGGCGGTTCGGCCGGCGAGGCGTATTGCCGGGATCATGGCGAGGGACGGATCGAGGTCGTCTATTTCAACGGCGCGACCGACACCATGATGGCCGTCAAGAACGGCCAGGCCGACGCCGCCCTCCAGGACCGTCCCGCCGCCCTGTTCTACCGGGACGATTATCCCTCGCTCGATCTCGTCGGACCGCCCGTCGGTCGGGGCCAGTATGTGATGTTCCTCCGTCCCGGGGACGGGCCCCTGCGAGACGCCCTGAATGCCGGGATCGAGCGATTGATCCGCTCCGGGGCCCTGCGGAGGCTGTACGAGCGATACGGGATCTGGACCGCCGCGCAAGACGACCTCCTCGCCGAATCGACGCCCGCCGAAGCCGGCGAATCCTCGCCCAGGGGCTGGTCGCTGATCGCCCGCTATGGATGGACGCTGGTCGAAGCCTCGGGGATGACCATCTTCCTCGCGTTCGCCTCCATGCCCCTGGCCATCGGGATCGGGCTGCTGGTGGCCCTGGGACGGCTCTACGGGCCGAAGCCGCTCGGCGCGGTCCTGGCCGGATACGTCGAGCTCCTTCGGGGCACTCCGCTGATGCTCCAGCTTTACGTCCTGTTCTTCCTGCTGCCGGAGCTGGGGATCGAGCTGCCGGCGCTGGTCGCCGGGGTGGCGGGGCTGGCGATCAACTACTCGGCCTACGAGGCGGAAATCTACCGGGCCGGCCTCCAGGCGATCCCGACGGGCCAGATGGAGGCGGCCCTGGCCCTGGGCATGTCCCGGCCGATGGCGCTTCGTCGGATCATCGTGCCTCAGGCCGTTCGGATCGTGATCCCCCCGGTCACGAACGACTTCATCGCCCTGTTCAAGGATACGTCGGTGTGCTCGGTCATCTCGCTCGTCGAGTTGACCAAGCAATACTCGATCCTGGCCAACAGCACGGGCGGGGTGGTCGAGTTCGCCGGGGCGTCGGCCACGCTCTACCTGCTGATGAGCCTGCCGCTGTCGTTCTTTTCGCGATGGTTCGAGAGGCGCCTGGGGTCCGAAGGGCCGAAGGGAGGACGGATCGGATGATTCAGGTCCGGGGGCTGGTCAAGGATCACGGTTCTCTGCGAGTGCTCGACGGGATCGACCTGGACATCGCCCGGGGCGAGGTCGCGGCGATCCTCGGGCCGTCGGGGGGCGGCAAGAGCACGTTCCTCCGCTGCCTGAACGGCCTGGAACGGTTCGGCGAGGGGACCGTGACGATCGGCGAGAATCGCCTGGTCGCCGGGTGTCCGGAAACGGTCCGCGACGGCACCCTGGCCAGGGTCCGCCGCGAGGTCGGGATGGTGTTCCAGGGGTTCCACCTCTTCCCTCATCGGACGGTCCTCCAGAACGTGACCGAGGCGCCTCGATGCGTCCTGGGCCTCGATCGCGACCGGGCCGAGGCGAGGGCTCGAAGCCTCCTCGAACGCGTGGGGATGCTTGAGAAGGCCGGCTGCCGGCCCCGAGAACTCTCGGGAGGCCAGCAGCAACGGGTGGCGATCGCCCGGGCCCTGGCGATGGAGCCTCGCGCGATCCTGTTCGATGAGCCGACCAGCGCCCTGGACCCGAGGATGACTTCGGAGGTCCTCTCGGTGATCGCCGACCTGGCCCGGGATGGGCAGACGATGGTGGTGGTCACTCATGCGCTGGAGTTCGCCCGGAGGGTGGCCTCGACGGTCCACCTGTTCGGGGGCGGCAAGGTCGTCGAGTCCGCGCCTCCCGGCGAATTCTTCGAATCGCCCCGCACGGAGGCCGCCCGCGCCTTCCTGGCCGAGACCCGAGCGGCCTGATCGGCACGGGCCTTGCAAAACAGTCCTCTCGTGAATTCCGCCCTTTCGATTCGCGAACCGATGGAGGACATCATGGCGTCTGCCACCATGAATCAGGTCAAGGAGCATATGGACGTCGTCTGCTCCAACGGCGGCAAGGTCGGCGTCGTCGATCACGTCCAGGGGGACGAGATCAAGCTCACCAAGCACGACTCGCCCGACGGCATGCACCACTTTATCCCCATGTCCATGGTCGCCAGCGTGGACGACAAGGTCCACCTGTCGATGCCCGGCGACCAGGTCAAGAAGCAGTGGCGGAGCGAGTGATCCGCACAAGTGACCGGGCGATGGCCCGGTGGAGTTGGTCGGCCCGAATGGATCTCGGGCCGACCCAACTCGTTCAGTCGGCGGATCTCGGAGGAGTCGGGCCCGGGTCGGTCGGTGAGGGAGGCTGGGGCACCTTCTCCTCCTTCGGCATGGGCGGGGGGGAGGACTCCGGACCGGGAATCGGGGGGATCGGCTGGAGATCGGGGGCCGAGGGCTCCGGCGGCGCCACGAATTCGCCGGGGGTCTTGTCCGAAGGGACCACGGTGCGGACGCCTTCGGGGCCGATGACCTGGACCGCGCCGGGGACCTGGACCTTGAGCGCCTCCAGCGTCGCCTTGTAACGAGTCAGGCCGGCCTCGACCTTGGCGAGCCTCGCTCGGAGTTCCGCGCGTTCCTTCGTGAGAGCATCGACGGCGTCGGAGGCCTCCTTGCGGGTCCTCTCGACGAACTCCTCGGCGGATCGCTCGGGGTCGGCGGGGGGCGCCGGCGAGGCCACGCCCGCGGGCGCGATCCCGACACCCGACAGGGCCTCTGTTGCCGGCGCGAGGGCGGGCTCCGGCGAAGCCATGGGCGGAAGCTCGGTCGAGGCCGGCGGGTCGTGGCGGGGCGACGCGACCTTCTCCGGCTCGGCCGGAGGCAACGGCGGAGGGTCGTCCGAAGGACGACTCGGCGCCGCCCTGGACCTGAGCGGCCACCAGGACTGCCCGTTTGGCGTCGCGGCCCGGCATCAGGGTCGCTCGGATCGCGATCAAGCCGAGGAGCGTCGCCCCGGCGATCGCCCCCCATGTCTTCGCCTTCCCGATCATGGCATCCCTCCCTCGGGCCTCTCCGACCTCTCACGCCCTCCGGCGCGTCCCCGAAGAGTTTAGCCGATCGGCTCGGAACGACCCAGGGGAGAAATCCCGGCCGAAGCCGAGTTGCCGATCGTGGCCGAGGCGAAGACGAACCATCCGGCGATCAGGGCGATCCCCCCGCCAGGGGTGATCATCCCCAGCCATCGCGGGCCGCCGAGGCCAATCGCGTAGAGGGTTCCCGAGAAGACGACGATCCCGACGGCGAACAGCCACCCGGCGGCATCCAGGCGCCCGGATCGCCCGCGGAGGGTGGCGGTCAGGCCGACCCCGACCAGGGCCAGGGCGTGGTACATCTCGTAGCGGGCCCCGGTCTCGAAGACTTCCAGGCGGTGAGCGAGGGATTGCCTGTCGGGCGACGTCATCTTCTCCATCTCGTCCGGCTTCGGGGTCAATCCGTGGGCGAGGAAGGCCCCGAGCACGACCGCCAGCCCACCGAACGCCGCGCCGATCCCGACCCATCGCCCGCCCATCGTCGCCTCCCTTCGCGTCTCGCCTTGCCCCGTCCCGATGATCGGGGAAAACCCCCGCCCTGTCGAGTCCCCGGGCGGTCTCAGGGGTCGAGCCATCGATCGTACAGCGGGTCGAGGGCCGCCTCATATCGGCTGAGGGGCCGGCCAGCCGGGGGACGGACGACCGCCAGGCATCGCCGGAACAGCGGAGGTGCCCACGCCGCCGTTGTGACCACGAGGACGAAGAAGCCCACCGTGAGCGTGAGGTTGGTCACTTCACGATCGAGACGAGCCCCGACCGCCACCAGGAGCAGTAACGCCCCGAAAAGTCCCAAAGAGCCCAGGCAGCCGAATCCCAGGACCCGAAAGACCTGATCCAGCCGGGAGACCGAACGCCAGGGCGGACTGATCGGCCCCGCGATGGGCCGATCGATGTCGTCCAGGAAGCGGACCGGGGAATGGCGTTCAACCCAGGCCCGAAACCCCCAGGCTTCGTCCATCACCCGGAGGAGATCGCGGGGCGAGGACCGATGGAGCCGCAAATCGGCGAGCAGGGCGAGCGCGACCCCTTCCGGCGGTCGCGAGAGGAGCCCGGGTCGGGAATAATCCGGCAGGCCCCGGAGGGCCCCGGAATCGACCTGGCGACAGAGCCAGCCCGTGATTCGCTCGCGGCGGCGAGGATCGACGAAAGCCGTCATGGGCGAAACCCCGGAGGGCCGAATCTCTCGGCGTCCATCGTCCCGGATCGGGAGCATCCGACGCAAGGCGCGAGCCTCCGTCATTCCCCCCGGAGGAGCAGGGCCCGGGACTCGGCGGCGAGGAACAGGGAGCCGGTCACGCAGACCGTCCCCTCGGGAGGTGTCCGCCTCCGGGCGGCGTCCAGGGCCTCGGCCGGCGAGGGGCGGATTTCGACGGGCAGGCCCGATCGTTCGCGGACCATCGAGGCGACCTCCTCGGGCGGGACGGCCCGGGGGTTTTCCAGGTATTTCGTGGCGATCACGGCGTCGAACAGCGGGAGCAAGGCGTCGAGCTGGCCGGGCAGGTCCTTGTCCCGGGTCGTCCCGAAGACGAGGGTCCGGGGTCCGGCGGGAAAGTTGGCGAGGATCGTCTCGGCCAGAGCCTGGGCCGAGGCGACGTTGTGGGCGCCGTCGATCACGATCCAGGGGTTCCGCCCGATCACTTCGACCCGCGCCGGCCAGTCCAGGGACGCGAAGCCTCGGGAAACGGCCTCGGTCGGCACGTCCCAACCCAGGTCGGCCAGCAGATCGAGCGTCGCCATCGCCACGGCGGCGTTCCTGGCCTGATGAGGGCCGAGCAGGGGGAGCGTCTTGAGGCCCCAATCCCGCCTCCAGGTCGTCACGAGCACCCGGCCCGGCGTGGGGCGGTCGAGCGGAGGCTCGGGCGGTCGGTATTCGAACCGGAAATCGCGGTCGATCTCGCGGAGGGGGGACTTCCTCCGCCCGGCGACCTCGCGGATCGCGTCGCGGGCCGGCCCTTCGGGCACGCCGATCACTCCGGGCCGCCCCCTCTTGAGGATTCCCGCCTTCTCCCGGGCGATGGCCGGCAACGTCGAGCCGAGCTGCTTGGTGTGGTCGAAGGAGATGGACGTGATGACCGAGGCCGCCGGCCTCACGCAGTTCGTGGAGTCCAGCCGGCCTCCCATCCCGACCTCCAGCAAGACCGCGCCGACGCCCCTTCGGGCGAAATGGAGGAGGCCCATCGCCGTGGTGATCTCGAAGAACGTCGGCCCCCGGTGGCGATGACTCGTCGAATCGGAGTCGAAATGGGCGACCGCGGGGCGGACGGCCTCGATCAGGTCGAGGAGCTCGCCTCGTGAGGCGTCCCGGCCATCGATCCGGAACCGTTCTTCCAGGCGGTGGAGGTGGGGCGAGCAGAAGAGGCCGGTCTCGACGCCGCAAGCCGAGAGCGCCGAGGCGATCATGGCGGAGGTCGAGCCCTTGCCCTTGGTCCCGGCGACGTGGACGATCTCCAGGCCGTCCTGGGGATCGCCCAGGGCCCGGAGGAGCCGTCGCATCCGGCCGAGGCGGAGCTCGCTGGGGATGCGGGGCATCCCCGTCCTTTCGTAGTTCAGCCGGCCATAGAGGAATTCGAGGCCGTCCGGGTCGTGGTCGGTCATGGAGGGGGGGCCGCGGGGCTTCCGGGCGGGTCGGTCGCCGCGAAATCGGTGAGGCGGACGGAGTCCTCCTCGGTCAGGGTCCGATGGACGATGGCGAGGATGTCGGCCAGGGGGCGGCCCTTGACGAGATAGCCCGAGGCGCCGGCCTCGAACGCTTCGAGCCGGGAATCGGCGTCGCCCAGGTTGGAAACCATCACGACCCGCAAGGTGGTCCCGGCCGGATCGTGGCGGAGGGCGTCCAGGACGTCGAAGCCGGTCAACTCGGGCATCCACACATCCAGGAGGAGCAGGGCGGGCCGGGTTTCGCGGACGAGCTGGAGGGCCTCCCGGCCGTCCCGGGCTTCCAGGACCGAGAGGCCCGAGGCGCGGAGGAGGGTCGCGTAGAGGTCTCGGAGGTCATCATCATCATCGGCCAGGACGATGGTCGGCACGCCGGGGCCTCGTCGTCGCTCAATCAATCGGGCTTGCCCGTCGGGGGCCGATCGGCCAGGATACCCGGAGCGGGCCGGGCCTCGCCACGCCAGATCCGCCAGGCGGGGCGGGAACTTCCGGCCAGAGGAGGTCCGGTTCCGGTCCGGAGGGCCCGCTCCCCCCATTGGCCCGCCTCGCGGCGGGTTCAAGCCCCGGGCCCGGCCGACCGATAGAAGCGCTGTCCGGAGAGAGGCCAGAGGTCGGGCCTCCTCGCGGACCTTCGGGCAGGGAGGCCGACGGCGATGCGGCAGGGGGCGCCCCGGATCGGGGCGGAAATCCTCGTCCTGGGTCTGATCGTCGGCGGGCTGGCCGGGGCCGTCGGCCTCGTCGCCTCCGCCTCGCGACGGGGTGCCGACCGGCCTCCCGTCCGGGTCGTCGAGGCCCCTGCTCTTCCTTCGAAGGTCGATCCGGCTCCCGAACCCGACCCGGAACCGGACCCCGAGCCGATTCCGCCGCCGGCGCCGCCGGTCCCCGACGACCCCACGCCCGGGATCGTGGCGGACCTGCTCTCGAAGGCCGAGGCCGAGGTCTCGGCCGCCGAGGCGGCCCACAAGGAGGCCGAGGCCCGGGAGTCCGCCATCGCCGCCGCCCAGGCCGAGGCCGAGAAATGGCGACGGCGCGAGGAAATGGTCTCCCAGAAGCTCGCCTCCCTCGATCGCGAGGCCCGTCGCGTCGAGGACGAGGCCGACGCCCTCGCCCGAGAGCGCGACATCCTGGCCGAGAAGCGCGACGAGGCCAAGGAGAGCCTGAAGCACGCCCAGCTCCGCGCGAAGGACGGCCTGGCCGTCCTTCCGTACAAGGGACCCAACGGCACCTGGCGGAGGCCGATCGCCATCGAGTGCCACGACGGCCTGGCCACCCTCCAGCCCGGCGGGCCGAGCTACTCCGTCGCCCAGATCGCCCTGTTCGCCCGGCCGAGGAGCCATCCCCTGGTCCAGGCCGTCGCCAAGATGATGATCCGGGGCGAGGGGATGGCCACTCCCGACGGCGCCCCGAGCGTCCCCTACATCCTCTTCGTGATCCGGCCCGACGGTATCGCGCCCTATTACGCGGCTCGGGCCTTGCTCGACCCCCTCGGACTCGTCCAGGGCTATGAACTGGTCGATGCCGACTGGGACATCGAGTACCCGGACCTCGGCGACCCGAAGGAATGGAAGGGGCTGAAGGACTCGGGGGCGATGCCCTCGCCGTCCTGGCCTCCTCCCGACGCCGGGAATGACCTGGCCCAGGGGGCCGGGGGCGACCGACTCGGCGACTTGCGGGCAACCGGACCGGGCGGCCTGGGCGGACTCGGCGGCCCAACGGGTGGTCCCGGCGGTCGTGAAGGCGGCGGGGGTCGGGGAAACTCGACGGCCTCCGACGAGAAGTCCGGCGGCTGGGGAAGCCTGAACGGCCGGGCCTTTCCCTCTCCCGGAGACGGCCATTCCTCCGACATCGACCTGAACGAGCTCGCCCGAGGCCGAGGCGCGGGCCTCGACCGCGTGATCCCCGACGACGGCCGGGTCCCGGTCATCCCGGGAGGCGTCCTCGGGATGGATGAGAACGAGGCCGATCCGACCCTCGAGCAGGAACTCAGCCGGGCCCGAGAGGGCCTGGGTCTGCCGCCCTCCCAGTCTCGCCCCTCGGGTTCGTCCCCGTTCCCCGGTGCCCCGGGCGCCCGGCCCGAGCCGCCGAGGAGGCTGGCGGTGCCGTCTCGGATGGTCCCCGCCCCGTTCGGAGGCGCCTCGCCTCCGGCCGCCGATCGGCCCATTCCTCCGATCGCGGCGGCCGGTTCCGGGGCCGGCTCCCGGCCGGGAACGTCCGCCGGCTCGGGCCGATCGGCCCAGGGAGACGGCGCCCCGCCGACGGACCCGGATGGAACCCCGCTGAACGCCACGACCGGCCACAGCCAGGGTCCGACGGTCGTTCGAGGGCCGGCGATTTCCGCCCCTCCACGGACCGCTCCCTCGACCGGAACGACGACGACGGCCGGCGGGGCTCCCCCGGCCACGAACCCGGCGGGGGCCGTGGGCGGAACGGCCGGGTCGGGCGCCTCCTCAACGGGTTCGACCGCCTCGACGTCGTCCTCGTCCAGCTCGGGAAAGACGGGGACGGGCACCTCGGTTTCGGGGACGAGTTCGGGCGTCCCGATCGGTCCTCCGGGAGGCGGCGGCGGCCAGTCGGGCGGACAGGGCGGGACCGGGCCTTCGGGCCCTCCGGACAGTAAGTTCCAGTCGAAGTCGTTCGAAATCTTCCTCTCGTGTGGCCCGAACGGGGTAACCGTCCATCCCGGCAATCACGTCCTGACCCGCGCCGATCTGGAGGGGAATGACCTCGCCCTGCCCGGACGAATTCACGGGTTGATCCAGGACCGGTGGAAGGCCGAGCCCGAGGTCGGTTGGCGGTCGAAGCTCCATTTCCTGATCAAGCCGGGCGGCGAGGGGACGTACCTCCGGGCGAGGACCCAGATCCTCTCGGCCAACATGGGCCTGCCGATGACGTTCCAGCTCGCCGGGACGTCGCCGATCAAGGGCGTTCTGGAGGAGACTCGCCGATGAGCCGGGACTCCTATCCCAAGATCGCGGCGGAGGCTCGTCGTGCTGATCGCGGCGATGGCGGGCGTCGCCTGGATCGGCCTGAAACCGACGTCCGAGCCGCCGAAAACCGAGGCGGGTCCGCCGCCCGAGCCCGTCGCGGTCGTGCCACCACCGCCCAGGAAGTCGCCGAAGCCCCCGGCACCGCGACCGATCGCCCCGGTCCAGGCCCTGCCGGCCCCGAAGCCCGATCCCGAGGCGGTCGCCCGGGCCCGGTCGTCGCTGGATCGGGCCCGATCGGCCCGCACCCAGGCGGAGGCCCGGGCCTCGGAGGCCGCCGAGCGGCTCAAGGCCGCTCAGATGTTCGCCGCGTCGTCTTGGATGAATCACAAGAAGTTCGCCGTGAAGCTCCGCGACCCGGGTCCCCGGCTCGTCTCGGCGAAGTCTCGGGGCGAGCTACTCAAGGTCGAGCGAGACCGGCTCCGGGCCGAACTCGGGGCCCTCGACGCCTCGCCGAGGCCGCGACGGAAGGCCCTGATCGACAAGACCCGGTCGCCCGCAAGGCCGAGGGCGAGGAGTTCCATTTCGAGGTCCACGCCGACCGGGTCGCGTTCGTGGACCTGGATCGGCTGATGGACAAGGTCAAGACCGATGCGAGGGTCCAGCTTCGGCTGGCGGCCACGAGTTCCCGGCCGATCGGCGGAGAGGTGGGGCCGGTCGGGGCGTTCACGATCCGCTACAAGGTCGGCCGGATGGACGATGGGACCGGCGGACGGGTCGTGTCGTATGGCCTGCTCGGCTGGGAGATCGTCCCGAACCGACCGAATCGCGGCGAGACGTTCGAGTCGGCGATGGGCCCGGCGTCGGACTTCGCCCGGGCCCTGGTCCGGCTCGACCCGGCCCGGGACGTGGTGACGATGTGGATCTATCCCGACGGCTTCCCGCTCTATCGAAGGCTCCGAGATACCCTCCACGAGCGGGGGTTCCGGGTCGCCGCCCGACCCTTGCCCGAAGGGATGACGATCCGAGGCAGCCCGGATGGCTCGGCCTCGGCCGCCCAGTAAGCCCGAACGAACCGATCGGGGCGCCGGCGTCGGTCAGGGCCGGGAGGCGTACTCTCCGCCGGATTCTCGGGCGATCCTTCTGAGATCGTCGCTGCCTCCGGCGAGGTCGATGCAGTGGATCGGCACTTTCTTGCCGTTCTTCCTGGCGATCGCTTCGGCCGTGCCCTTCGGGAATTCGCCGTCGGAGAGCAGGAAGATGGCGTCGGGGGCCTGGCTGATCGCCTGGGCCAGCGCGGATCGGGGATCGGTCCCGCCGTCCGGCTCAATCTGGCCCAGCCAGTTCAGGAGGAGCGTCTTGGAGTCGAGGTCGGCCGAGAGGGGCGAGCCGCCCGGCATCGGGACGGGCCGATCGTTGTAGAAGATGACCTGGAACCGCTGGGGCCACCGCAGCTCGTTCACGCTCCGGCGGATCTCCCGCTTCGCCCGGGGCAAGCGGTCGCCGTCGCCCATGCTCCCGGAGCAATCGACCACGTACAAAAAGGTCTTGCCCTGGGCGCGGATGCCGAAGAACTGGGTCTGCTTCCAGGCCGGGATGCGGGCCCAATCGACCTTCGGGGCATACGGGTCGGAATTGGTCCCGGGAGGGCGGAGGAATTCGGAACCGGCGTTGGGCGGGGCCTGGGGCTTGACCGTGATCTCCTGGCCGAACGCCGCCCGGCCCGCCAGGACGAGCGTGGTCAGGACGATTCCGATTCCGGGCCTCGCCATGATCGCTGTCCCCCGTTCTGGCACGCCCTAACCGAAGATCCGCTCCAGGAGCGAATTGATCAGCATGCAGATCCCGAAAACGATCATCCCGCCGAA
Organism: uncultured Planctomycetota bacterium; assembly: GCA_963737655.1. Taxonomy (GTDB): domain Bacteria; phylum Planctomycetota; class Planctomycetia; order Isosphaerales; family Isosphaeraceae; genus JAQGHR01. The sequence goes on from CAVTTN010000002.1 coordinate 3,984,565, forward strand.
GAGGCTCAGGACGAACAGGCCGACCACCTCCGACGGCTTGTAGCTCTGACGATCGCCGAACCGAGATATTCGCCGCATCCCACGAATCGACGCCCCGAAGAGGAGCGTCCCCCTGTGCCGGTTCGAGAGGGACCCGCGATCGTCCCAGAGTATCGCGGCGAGAAGCCCTTGAACAGCATCTCCGGGGCCCAATCTTAGACGCGGAGCGACCCGGAGCGCCTGGATGGGCCGGGAGCCGAGTGCGGCGTCGGCCCGGTTTCCGCCTTGGACATTTGACCACGCCATTGACCGAAGGTCGGGCGCCGTCCAATGATAGTTCCTCGCGCCTCGGCGCCTCGCCGATTCGCTCGCTTTTCGGAGACCGCCTGGATGGGGGGCCTGACGCTCGCGGACGTGGGATCGATCCTTCTGGCCGTCGGATGGCTCGTCCTCCTGGAAGGACTGCTCAGCGGAGACAACGCGCTGGTCCTGGCCGTGATGGTCCGCCACCTGCCGAAGAAGAAGCAGAAGCGGGCCTTGCTCTACGGGATCTGGGGGGCGATCGTCTTCCGGGGGATCGCCGTCGTCTGCGCGAGCTATCTCCTCCAGTTCTGGCAACTGAAGGTGGTCGGCGGCCTCTACCTGCTCTTCCTGGCCATCAAGCACTTCGTGGCGGGCGACGGCGGCGAGGCGGCCCATGGCGAGGCCGGCGGCCCCGAGGCCGATCCGGAAGCGGTCGCGGTCTCGACGTTCGACCGCGTCTTCTGGGTGACGGTCCTGAACGTGGAGCTCGCCGACATCGCCTTCTCGATCGACTCGATCCTCGCCGCCGTGGCGATCACCGAGGGGCTCCCGTCGAAGCTCCAGGAGAACCACGTCCTCGCCCTGGGGATCATCTACGTCGGCGGCATCCTCGGGATCGTCATGATGCGGTTCGTGGCGAACCTCTTCCTCCTCCTGCTCGACCGCTTCAAGGGCCTGGCCGCCGGCGCGTACCTGCTGGTGGCCTGGATCGGCCTGAAGCTCACCGGCAGCGGGATCGACAACGCGCTGAACCCTCGGGCCATCAAGGGCGTGCCGCCGCCGGCCCGGGCTTGGCTCCAGAACGTCCCGGCCGCCGTCCGCAAGTTCCCCTGGGAGATGCCCGACCTGGTCTTCTGGGCCGGGATGATCGTGATCGTCGTCGCGAGCATGCTCTACCGGCCGAAAGCCCCGGCGACCACCACGCCGACGTCGCCCCCTCCTCGGGATTGAGGGCCGATCAGATCCTGCCGAACTGCTTCTCCAGTTCGCTCTTGGTGAAGACCAGGGCCGTGGGCCGCCCGTGGGGGCAATGGTGGGTGTTCGCCGCGAGGTGACGGCGGGCGAGGAGCGCGTCGATCTCCTCGGGCGAGAGCTTCTGATTCGCCTTCACGGCCGCCTTGCACGCCACCATGTTCAGGACGTCTTCCAGGACCGCGTCGGCCGAGGGGGCCAGCGGGCTGGACCGGAAATGCTCGGCCAGGTCGCGCAAAAGGCGATCGGCCGGCACATGGGCGAGCATCGCCGGGACGCTCGCCACGAGCACCGTGTCCCCGCCGAACGGCTCGATCCCCAGGCCCAGACGGGAGAGCACCTCGCGACGCTGGAGGACCTCCGACGCCTCGGCCGCCGACAGGTCGACCGGCTCGGGGACGAGCAATCGCTGGGACTCGACCCCTCCGGAGAGCACGCGCCCCTTCAGTTCTTCATACAAGATCCGCTCGTGGAGCGCGTGCTGGTCGATCACGACCATCCCCTCGTCCGTCTCGGCGATCAGATACGTGTCATGGACCTGGATCGCCTTCGGCGGCAGGTCCCGGACGGCTCGGAGGGCGGTCGGGGTCGGTTCGGATTCCGCAGGAGCGGCCGAGGTCGCCGGGGCGTCGAAGGAATCTCGAACGATCGTCGGCGACGGGTCGGCAAACTCGTCGAAATCGCGGGACAGGGGCAAGGCCGGAGGAGTCGCCGACGGATAGGGCTTGAACGGCGGGACCGGACCGGCCGTCGTCGGCGAGAACCACGTCGCGACGTTCTGCCGATCCGGGTTCGCAGGCGGGATCAGATCGAAACTCGGCGACGGCGGCGACGGCTCGACCGGAGGCGTCTGAAGGCGCGAATGGAGGTCGCTGGCGAGGAACGTCTGGCGGACCGTCGCGAGCAGCTGGCTGTAAATCCGGTGGCCGTCGCGAAATCGAACCTCCACCTTGGTCGGGTGGACGTTCACGTCCACTTCCTCGGGCGGGATGTCGAGATAGACGAATGCCAGGGGCATCCGGCCGACCATCAGCAGCCCGCGATACGCCTCGCTCAGCGCGTGGCTCAGCGAGCGGTCGCGGACGTAGCGGCTCCCCACGAACAGGAATTGCCCCTTCGCGCTCGATCGGCTCTGCGAGGGATGGGCCACGTAGCCCCAGAGGTGGATCGATTCGGTCCGATTCTCGACCCAGATCAGCGAATTGGCCAGTTCTTGCCCGAAAAAGATGCCGACCCGTTCCTTCAAGCCGGTCACGGCCGGGAGGTCGTAGAGCACCTTCCCGCCCGAGCGGAACGTGAGGTGGACCGTGGGGTTCGCCAGGGCGATCCGGGTGAAGACCTCGGTGACGTGGCCCGCCTCGGTCTGGTCGGACTTGAGGAACGTCCGGCGGACCGGCGTGTTGAAGAAGAGGTTTCGGACCTCGATGACGGTGCCGGGCGCGCCGCCGCAATCCCGGATCGGCTCCGCCTTCCCCGCGTCGATCCGGATCTCCGAGCCGATGGCGGCGTCGGCGGTGCGGGTCTGGCAGCGGACCCGGGAGACCTCGGCGATCGCCGCGAGCGCCTCGCCTCGAAACCCGAGCGTGGTGATCCGAAACAGGTCTTCGGCCTCGGCGAGCTTGCTCGTGGCATGGGGCCGGAACGCGATCGGCAGGTCCTCGGCGGACATCCCCCGGCCGTCGTCGGCCACGCGGACGAGGTCCTTCCCGCCCCTCTCGACCGAGACCTCCACGCGAGCCGCCCCGGCGTCGATGGCGTTCTCCATCAACTCCTTCACCACGCTCGCCGGGCGCTCCACGACCTCGCCCGCCGCGATCTGGTTGATCACCGACGCCGGAAGTTCCCGGATGATCCCCATGCGCCCCCCTCCGGCTGGTCCATCCTCATTCTACCACGGGAGCGTTTGTACACAAGCTCGTCAGGCGTCGATCTTGTACTCCTTGATCTTCCGGTAGAGCGTGCGCTCGCCGATCTTGAGGAGGCGGGCGGCTTCCTCGCGGTTGCCTCCGGTGAGTTTCAATGTCTCGGCGATGTAATGGGCTTCGATCTCTTCGAGCGTCTTGCCGACGAGTCCGGAGTGGCCCGAGACCGCCTCGGACACGGCGGGCCCGGTGGCCTGGAGGTCTTCGGTCAGGTCATCGACGTCGATCCAGCCGTCGCTGTCGATGACCACCATGCTCTCGATCGTGTTGCGAAGCTCGCGGACGTTCCCCGGCCAGGGGTGGGCCATCAACGCTTTGCGGACGACCGGCGCGATCCCCCGGATCGTCTTGCCGTGGGAGGTCGAGAACTCCTTGAGGAAGTAGTCGATCAGCAAGGGGATGTCCTCGCGACGAGAACGCAGGGGAGGGAGCCTCACGCTGACCACCTTCAGCCGGTGGAACAGATCCTGGCGGAATTTCCCGGCCGCGATCGCCTCCGCCAGGTCGCGGTTGGTGGCCGAGATCAGCCGGACGTTGACCTTCACCGGCTCGTTCGTCCCCACCCGGACGATCTCGCCGGTCTCCAAAACTCGCAACAGCTTCACCTGGATCGGCATCGGGATGTCGCCGATCTCGTCGAGGAACAACGTCCCGCCGTTGGCGTACTGGACGCGCCCGACCCGGTCGCGATCGGCGCCGGTGAACGCCCCCTTGACGTGGCCGAACAGCTCGCTTTCGAGGACGTTCTCGCTGAGCTCGGCGCAGTTCAGAGCCACGAACGGCTTGTTCTTCCTCGGGCTGTTGACGTGGAGGGACTTCGCGACGAGCTCCTTGCCCGTGCCGCTCTCGCCGGTGATCAAGACGGTGGCGCTGGTGGGCGCGATCTGGCGGAGGCGGTCGATCACCTGGTGCATCAACGGCGAATTGCCGATCACCCCCTCGAAGCCATAACGTTCATTCAGTTGTTTCTGAAGCTCGATGTTCGAACGCGCGAGCCGTTGCGATTGCGTCTGCTTGTCGACGACGGTGCGGAGCTCGTTGATGTCCAGCGGCTTGGTCAGGTACGTGGCCGCGCCGGCCTGCATGGCGGTCACGGCGGTCTTGATCGTGCTGTGGCCGGTCAGGATCACGACCTCGGCGTCGGGCAGCTCGGCCTTGGCCTTCGCGAGGATCTCCATCCCTCCGGCACCATCCATGATGAGGTCCGTCAGGACGATGTCGAAGTCCTGCTCCTCGATCAGGCGGAGGCCCTCGCGTCCCGAGGTGGCGACGGAGCATTCGTACCCCACGCGCTCCAGGCTCTCGGCCACGGCCTCGGCGTGGGGCTCGTCATCGTCGACCACGAGGACGCGGATCGCTTGTTCCATGCTTCGGTCGCGTCTCGGGGTCGTGGGAGGGCGAGCTCGGGAATTATCCGCGGCCCGAGTTGGGTTCGGCGAGGGGCAATCGCACCGTGAACTTCGTCCCCTTGCCCTCGTCGGTCTCCAGGGCGATGGACCCTCCGTGGGCCTCGACGATCCGCCGGACCGTGGGCAGGCCCAGGCCGCTCCCTCCGGGCTTGGTGGAATAGAACGGCTCGAAGACGCGGGCCTGGACGTCGGGCGGCATGCCCTTGCCGGTGTCGGTGACCTCCAGGACGGCGAAGTCCCCGTCGCGACGGGTCGTCAGGAGCAATTCGCCGCCGTCGGGCATGGCGTCGATGGCGTTGCGGAAGAGGTTGTAGAGGGCCTGCTTGAACAGGTCCACCTCGAGCTGGACCTGCGGGAGGTCGTCGTCGAAGCTCGCCCGGATCACCACGTTCTTCTCGGCCGCGAGCCCTTCGTGGAAGTCGCGGAGGACGTCCACGACGTCGTTCAGGTCGGCCGGCTCGGTGCGGAGCTCCTGGACCCTCACGAACCGGAGGAAGTCCTCGAGGATGCCTTCGAGACGGTGGCTCTCCTTGCGGACCCTCTCGATCTTCTGGACGATCCGGCGGTCTCTCGGCGTGTCGGCACCCTGGAAGTCCTCGGCGAGGAGGTCGAGGTTCATCCTCATGGTGGACAGGGGGTTGCGGATCTCGTGGGCGAGTCCGCCGGCGAGCTGCGCGATCTCGGAATCGCGGGCCCGGAGCGTCTGGTCGGCCCCGGGCCCCTCCTCGATCTCGACGGTCATGGCGGGCGATTCGGGCATGGCGCGGCCCCCCGCGATCGGTCGGGTCATCCGATCAGTCGCGAGGGGGTCGGCCGCCGTAACCGCCTCCGCCGCTTGGGCCTCGGCGAGGAGGTCCGCCGCGGTCGCCCCCCGGGGGGCCTCCGGCCGGGCGTTCCCGCCCGGCGTGCTCATCGGGAATGCCGCGCTCGGCCATCGCAACTTTCCTCGACAGCTTCACCCGGTCCTGGTCGTCCACGGCGATCACCTTGACGAGCATGGTGTCCCCGACCCGGCAGATGTCCGTCACGCTGCCGACGTAGCCATCGGACAGCTCGCTGATGTGGACCAGCCCATCCTTGCCGGGGAGGATTTCGACGAAGGCGCCGAAGTCCTTGATCGAGGTCACTCGGCCCTCGTAGATCCCGCCGGGCTTCACGCCCTCGGTCATCGCCTGGATGCGACTCGCCGCGGCCTCGGCCCCCTCGGCGGTGGGACTCGCCAGGGTCACGATGCCCGAATCCTCGATGTCGATCTTCGCGCCCGTCTCTTCCTGGAGGCGACGAATCGTCTTGCCGCCGGGTCCGATCACCAGGCCGATCTTCTCGGGGTTGATCTGGATCTGGATCAGCCTGGGGGCGTTGGTGGCGATGTCTTCGCGAGGCCGCTTGATCGCCCGGAGCATGGCCCGGAGGATTTCGAGACGGGCCTCGCGGGCCTGGTCGAGCGTCCCCCGGATGATCTCCTCGGTGATCCCCTTGTTCTTCAGGTCGAGCTGGATGCCCGTGACGCCTCGCTGGGTGCCGGCGACCTTGAAATCCATGTCGCCGAAGTGGTCCTCGTCGCCGATGATGTCGGTCAGCAGGACGAACCGGCCCGAGCCTTCATCCTGGACCAGCCCGATCGAGATCCCGCCCACCGGGTCGGTGATCGGCACGCCGGCGTCCATCATGCTGAGGGTCGCCCCGCAGACCGAGGCCATCGAGCTCGAGCCGTTGGATTCGAGGATGTCGCTGACGACGCGGATCGTGTACGGGAACTCGGTCGTGGTCGGCAGGATCGGCTTGACCGACCGCTCGGCCAGGGCGCCGTGGCCGATCTCGCGACGGCCGGGCCCGCGGATCGGCCGGACCTCGCCGACGGCGAACGAGGGCATGTTGTAATCGAGATAGAATTTCTTCGAATACTCCTCCATGATCCCGTCCACCCGCTGCTCGTCGGCACCGGTGCCGAGGACGGTGGTGACGAGGGCCTGGGTCTCGCCCCTCTGGAAGATGGCCGAGCCGTGGGCGCTGGGCAAGACGGCGACCTCGCAGGAGATCGGGCGGAGGTCCTTCGGCCCCCGGCCGTCGGGCCGATAACCGTCGAGGATCATCTCGCGGACGACCCGTTCCTGGAGGGCGTGGAAGGCGGACTTCACCTTCAGCGGAGCCGGGGAGTCGGTCGCGCGCCTCGGGGCACAATTCGGAGACGACCCGCTCGCCCAGGGCCTTCACGGCGGCGTTGCGGTCATGCTTCAGGTGGATCCCCTTGGCCTCGCGGAGGGCGCCCGAGTACCGCTCGTGGAGGGTCTGGGCGAGCGGGTCGTGGACGTCCTCGGGATGGGTGTGAGGGGGCATCCCGGCCGCTTCGCGGAGGCGATGCTGGAGGGCGATGAGGTCCTGATTCATCCGGTGGGCGGTCAGGATCGCCTCGGCCATCTCGGCCTCGGGCAGCTCCTGGCCGAACCCCTCGATCATGACCACGGCCTTGTTGGTGCTCGCCACGATCAGGTCGAGGTCGCTGGCCTCCATCTCCTTGGCCGTGGGGAACGGGACGAGCTTGCCCTCGATCCGGCCGAGCCGGATGGCCCCGATCGGGCCGAGGAACGGGACGTCGGAGGCCAGGACGAGCGAAGCCGAGGCGCCGAGGATCGACAGGACGTCCGGGTCATTCACGCGGTCGGCGGAGATCGGCCCGGCCTGGATCTGGACTTCGTTGCGATAGTGGGCCGGGAACAGGGGGCGAATCGGCCGGTCGATCAGGCGAGAGGTGAGGATTTCCTTGGTCGAGGGGCGGCCTTCTCGCTTGATGAATCCGCCGGGGAACTTGCCGGCGGCATAGACCTTTTCCCGGTAGTCCACCGTCAGCGGGAAGAAGTCGAGCCCTTCGCGGCCCGGCGCGGCGACGGTGGCCACCAGGCTCATGGTATCGCCCAGCCGGACGACGACGGCGCCGTGAGCCTGCTTGGCGAGCCGGCCGGTTTCCAGGCTGAGGGTCTTGCCGTCGAGCGTGATCTCAACGGAGACGGGTTTGCGGGGAGCAGACGTGGCAGTAGACATCTCACCTACCTCGGCGGGTCGGCCGGGTGGGTGCCGCGATGGGTCGCCCCGGGAGGGCTGGAAGGCCGGGGCCGAGCCAGGACCCGGGGCGAGGGCGTCAGGGAGAAGGCGGAGCCGACCGGCTGGGATCGAATCGCATCGGTCGGCGGCGAATTGCCTCGGTCGGGACGGACCGGCGACGGACGGACCTTCCGCGTCACTTGCGGATGCCGAGCCGCCCAATGACTTCAAGGTAGCTCTTGCGGTTGTGGAGCCTCAGGTACTTCAGCAAGCTCGACCGCTTCGAGACCATCATCAGCAGCCCTCGGCGGCTGGCGTGGTCCTTCTTGTGCGCCTTGAAATGGTCGGTCAAGTCGTTGATCCGGGCCGTCAGGAGGGCGATCTGCACCTCCGGCGACCCCGTGTCCACGTCTGCCCGGCCGAACGCCCCGATGATCTCCGTCTTCTTCTCTTTCGTGATCGCCATCGCACGCCCCACGGCCGCCGGCCTGAACATCAGAGGCCGTTGTCGAACATCGGAACCATTGAAGAGACAGAAGTGTAGGCGATCCCGTCCGTGAATGCAATCCCCTCCCGGCCGAGAGGCCGGCCCCCTCAATCCCGGGGGGGAGGTTCCGGCTTCATCGCCTTGATGCCCGAGTCCCAGGTGAACGGATGGACGCTCCCCGCCCATCGGGCCTGGAGGGCCGGGCGCCCCCCCTCGCCGATCGCCACGCTCGACGCGACGATCAAGCCCGCGATCGTCAGCCCGAAGTAAATCGGCCAGGGCCGGGGCCAGCCCGAATCCCCATCGAGGCCGGGGAGCGGTCGGAACCGGCGCGGCCAGATCAGGCAGAACAGGACGACCGCCAATCCCAGGGCCGAGACCGTCGCGCCGGCCACGAATCCGACGGGCCGATAGCGGAAACGGAGCGTATGCGACCCCTTGGGCACGTAAACCGAACGGAAGGCGACGTAAGCCGGGCGGATGGGCGCGGCCTTTCCGTCGATCGTCGCGGACCAGCCCGGGTCATACGTGTCGGAGAGCACCAGGTACGCCCCGACCGGGCATTCGGTGGCCACATCGACGGCCTCCGGGAGGTCGAGCGTGATCCGGGCCCGGCCGGAAACCGAGGCGGACGGGTCGAGCGGACGGTCGGGGTCTTCGATCACCGGCCGATCCAGAGAATCGCGGCGGAGACGGAGCAAGGCGTCGCCGGCCTCGCGTTCGTCGGCCGCGTAGACCGGGTTGCCCATCATCCGGACGCGGTCCCTCGCGCCGGGATTGCGGAAGATGAAGGCGGAGCCGGCCTTCTCCGGGGCGTCGAGCCGGGCGACCCGGTAGCCGGGACCGGCGAGGACGTGGCTCACCCCTTCCACGTCGAACCGAACGCCGGCCTCGATCGAGACCCGGTCGTAACGAACCGTCCTCCTCGGGATGATCGGCGTGTGTCCTCCGGAGGACGACAGCCCCCAGACCGGCGGCAGGCTCCAGGCGAGGGTGTCGCGCGCGGGGAAGATGTCCTTCGGGTGGGTCACGTGGCCGGGCTCGCCGGCGGACAGGGCCCGAGGCCAAAAACCCTCCGCAAGCCCGGGTCGGCCTGGAGCTTCGGGACCGTCGGCGGAGGGACGGTCCAGTAGGTCGGATCGATGGTGGGGCAGTCGTTCCAGTGGGCCCCAAGCAGGTCGGCGAGGGCCAGCAAGGGCAGGACGGCGGCCCATCGTCGCCGGATCTCGGGCCGAGCGGCCCGGATCGCCAGGCGGGCCACCACTCCGGCCCCGATCAGGAGGAGGAACGTCCGGCAGGCCGAGACGATCAGCTCCTCGGTCAGCCAGCGAGAGCGGTCCTTGTGGTAGCGAGTCACCCAGAGCGCCGCCTCGGACCATGCGGGCTCGTAGACATAATAAAGAATCGGGACACACGCGAGAACCAGGAGGCCCAGGGCCGCCATCGGCCCTCGGAGGCGGACCGGGCCCGGCCGGGACAGCCGATCGACGCCCACGGCCGCCAGGGCCGACACCGCCAGGACGACCCACAGGTGATAGCGGACCGGAATCCGGCCGCTGCCGATGATCGGCACGTGAGGCATCACGTCGAAGACCACCGTGAACCGGCCGAGCATCATCACCGCGCCGACCATCGCCAGGAGGACCCAGAAGCCGACCCAGCGGTCGCGATACGCCCCGACCCCGACGAGCGAGAGGGCCAGGCCGACCAGGCCCATGTAAACATTCATTTCATGGTAGGGATAATAGCCGTCGAGCCAATCGGTGTCGCGGGCCCTCGTCCCGTAGGCTTCCCGGACGAGCAGGGTGGGGAGCAATTCCGGGTGCCACGAGCCGAAGGTGATCTCCTCCCAGTCCAGCCCGCCGGCCCGGGGGGATCGGTTCAGGTACTCTCGGGACGGGTTCCACTGGATGGCGCTGACGGACGCCCCGACGAGGAAGATCCCCGCGACCACGGCCAGGGCCTTGAGGCGGTCGGCGCGGTCGCGGACCGTCGCCGCGCGGTAAAGGGCGTAGAGTCCGAGGATTCCGGCGGTGAGGATGGTGTCCTGGAGGTGCCCGGCGAAGACCTGGCAGGCCATCGCGAGCCCTCCGAGCGCCACGGGCCGGAGCCGGCCGCCGTCCCAGGCCGATTCCAGGGCCCAGACGGCCAGCGGGACGCTCGCCAGGGCGTTGATCATGCTCGTGTGGATCAGGTGCGCCGACACGTAGCCGCTCAGCCCGAAGATCGCCGCGCCGGTCAAGGCCCCGGAGGGCCCCACGTGGCGGCGGAGCCACCCGTAGGTCCCCGCCCCGGCCAGCCAGACCGACAGGACGGTGTCCAGGTTCAGCGCCTTCCACGTCTCCATGAAGGGATAGAAGACATACTTGAACGGATGCAAGTATCCGGCCTGGCTCTCGGCGTAGAGCGGGAACCCGCAGTAGAGGCCGGGCATCCACCGGGAGAAGCGGCCGGCGCGCAGCTCCCGGGCGAAGAAGTCGCGATAGGGGTAGTTGATCTCCGTGATATCGAAGTAATACAGGGCCCCTCGGAACGTCACGACGTCGCGGAAGATCAGGACGACGGCGGCCGTCCACACGCCCAGGGCGAGGAGGTCGGCCCAGCCGCGGCGGGGAGGCGCGGGGGTCCAGGCGGGCGGCGAAGGGGTGTCCACGGCGGCTCGGCTCTTTCGGGAGTCAGGGCGAGGAGGGCCAGTCGATGATGACGAAGTCGCGCCCTCGGAACAACACCCGGCCCCCCTCGGCCATCGCCTGATGTCGGTAGAACGGACCGACTTCGCGCCCTCGGGAGATCAGGACTCGGGGATGAAGCCCGGGATACTTCGGGGCGGCGCCGAATCGGTCGGGGTAGTGGGGATAGGGGACGCCCTCGATCCGACCCCGCGTCTCCAGGGCGATCCGGTAGACGTCCCAGTAGTCGCCGAAGACCGAATCGACCTCGGGATGCCCCTCGAACCACGCGAGGACCGGGTCGTCCGGGCCCGTCCGGGCCGCCGATCGGCCGATCCAGCCCAGCCTCTCGTACCAGGACCAGGTATCGAGCGAAAACGCCCCGGCGAAGCCGATGGCCAGAGTCACCGCCAGGATCAAGCCTCCCGTGCCCTTTCTCGAGAGGCCAGCCAGGACCATCCCGAGGCCGATCGACCACGGCACGAGGAGGAAGACCAGGTAGCGGTAATTGTCCGAGTTGTAAATCTGATTGCTGATGAGGAACCCGAACAGGATCAGGGACGAGGACATCACCAAAGCGAATCGGACCGCCAGGCTCGCCCGGGAGTCCCCGCCGGGACGGACATAAACCAACGCCGCGACGGCGAAGGGGACCAATCCCAGGCCGAGAAGGGTCGTCATCCAGGCCGAGACGGGCGAGCCGGGCAGGTCCGCCCGGTTCCCGGGGAGCGAGGCGGGATTCGGGTCGGATTCCAGCGAGGGGACCTTGTGGCCGGCGAGCAGGCGAGGCAGGCATTCGCGGAAAAGAAGGTCCGCGTGCCCCGAGGCCAGGAGCCGCGCCGGGCCCAGTCGATCCGGCCCTCGTTTGGGCCCGAGGAAGCGGGGTCGAGGATCGTGGCGAATTGCCCCTTGTAGGCGTCGTGAGGGTCGGCCCGATAGCCAAGCTCTCGCGGGAGGTCCCCCAGGACGAAACCCGCCGCGAATGCCAGGACGATCAGGAACTTTCGGACCCATGCGCCGAAGGTGGTCCCGAAAAGGATCGCGCCGAGGACGATGGCCCCGATCGATGTCAGGAACATCTGATCCAGGTAGAACCCGAACCCCAGCCAGACGCCCAGCACCGCCGCGCGGCCGATCCCTCCGCGGGCGAGGCAGGAATGCAGGACGGCCAGGGCGCCGGCATGCCAGGCGACGGTCAGGAGATGGCCGCCGGTCAGGCGGCCGGAGAGCCAGACCGTCCCCACCGAGGCGAACGCCAACGGGACCAGCCCCCAGGCCGCCACGGACGGGCCAAACGCCCTCCATGACAGGAGGAAGATCGCCAGGACCGCGAGTTCATAGGCCACCACCCCGCCGGAAGTGATCGTCTCGGCGGTCGCTCCGCTGACCATCGCCTGGGGATAGGCGAGGAAGAGCGAGGGGATGCCCATGTGGGGCGTCCCCGGATAATGCCAGCGAAAATGGCCCCTCGTGGCGTCGAGCAGGGTCAGGCCGTCGACGGCCAGGTCGCTGTCCAGGTGCGCGTGGGCGCTGCGGATCAGGGGGATTCGGACCAGGGCCACCCAGATCATGGCCAGGGCCAGCATCAGCCACGGCCATCGAGGCGAGGCGGGTTTCATTGGAAGAATTCCGACACGTCGCACCGGAACCCCGGAAGCTCGGCAAGCCCCTCGATCGCCTCGCCTTCGCGGAATAGCGCCGGGAAGTCTTCATCCGGTCGATGGATGACGACGAGCCTCTTCTGCGGATAGACGGCCCACACCATTGCCACACCAATATCCAGATATTCGTTCACTTTTTTCCGCATCTCACCGGGTCGATTGCTCGGCGAGACGACCTCGACGACCACATCCGGCGGCACCGGGATCAGCCCATTTCCGACCTTCTCGCGGGGCCATCGCTCGTTGCGGTAGAAGCAGACGTCGGCGCCCCGCACCGTGTCGGGCCCCCGCTCGGTCAGGACGGCCGAATCGTTCGAGAGGGCGTACCCCAGGCCGGTCCGGCGGCCGAAGGATTCGAACAAGAACCCCGAATTCAAGCAGAGCCTTCCATGCTCGGGCATCGGCATCGGCTCCTCGATCACCTCGCCTTTCACCAGCTCGTGGAGGCCGTCGGGGAGGTCGAGTTCGAGGAATTCCTCGGCCGTGTAGAGCGTCTTCGTCGCGGTCGCCATCGCGGGCCTCCCGTCTCTGGCCGATTCAGACCCGTTGGGTCGGGTCTTCCACGTAGTCGCCCAGGGTCAAGGTTTTCATCATGATGTCCCAGGCGCGGCCGACCCGGTCGATGTCGTCGGCCCAGAAGTCGAAGGTGATCAGCGGCTGGATGTTCCACTTGCGAGCGAGCAGGGTCCGGGAGAAGGCCTCGCGGTCCTCGTTGGGGTCGCGAAAACGGACCTCGATCCAGGCCATGTCCATGCCGTCCCTCTCGGAGGCCTGGACGTCTCCTCGTTCGAGGATCTCGCGAGAGTCGTTCGTCGTGACGTCCCGGACCATCGCCGAGAGGTCCAGGCCGGTCCAATCGACGTCGTCTCGGAGGTACATGACGGTCAATTGCATCGTGCAATCGTCGTTGGGCGGCTTGCGGTCGAGGAACTTGATCGACCCCTTGGCGTCGGGGACGACGACCCAGTCCTCGGGGAAGTCGAGCCGGACGGCCCCCCGGTCGGCGACGAAGATCTTGCACCCTCGCTCGGACTTCCAGCCGTGGTTCTTCTTGAGCCGGAGCCGCCGCCGTTCCCACCTGCCCATGAGTGAGGTCTCCGCGATCGGGGCGTTTTCCCGAGGGTTCCGGTCGGCCGATCAGACCGCGCCGGCCATCGCTTCGAGCTGGAGGACCGAGCGGTTCTGCTCCTTCGCCAGGTATTCGCGGCCCTTCTTGACGAGGATGTTGTCCCAGGGGAGGACCTCGTCGATCGAGCGGGTCCGGTGGCTGTAGAACTCGACGTCGAGCCCGAGGTCCTCGAACGTGGACCACCAGAGGCGGGCGTCGAAATGCTCCTTCCAGGCATCGAGCCGGGCGCCCCGCCTCCAGGCTTCCTCCAGGGCGGGCGCGACTCGGCGGTCTCCCCGGGTCAGGATGCCTTCGAGGAGGCTGGTCTCGATGTCGTGACACTTCACCGTCACGCTCTTGAGCCGGACCTTCGAGCGCAGGTACTTGTGGGCCCACTGGAAGTACTCGCGATGCTCCATCCCGTTCCACTGGTACGGCGTGTGGGGCTTGGGGACGAAGTTCGAGACGCTGGCGACGACCTCGGCGTAGCGGCCCGTGACCTCCTTGCCGATCCGGGCGAGGGTCTCCGCCATCTCGACGATCCCGTCGAGGTCGGCGGTCCGTTCTCCGGGCAATCCGCACATGAAGTAGAGCTTCACACGTCGCCAGCCTCGGCGGAAGGCCTCGGCGGCCCCTTCGTAGAGGTCTCGGTTGTCGATCGGCTTGCGGATCTGCTCGCGCATGTCGTCTCGGGCGACCTCGGGGGCGAGGGTCAGTCCGCCTCGTCGGCCTTCCTGGAGCAGCGCCGGGATCTTCTTGAGGGTCTCGGTGATCCTCAGGCTCGGCAGCGAAATCTTCACCCCCAGGGGCGTGAAGACCTCGCTCATCTTGGTGACGAGCTCCTCGAAATGCGGGTAGTCGCTGGTGGAGAGCGAGAGGAGGCTGATCTCGTCGTAGCCCGTGTTCTTGTAGCTCTCCAGGGCGGCATTCACGATGGTTTCGACGGTCCGGTAACGCAGGGGCGCTTGATGACCGTCGATTGGCAGAAGCGGCACTGCCAGGGGCAGCCCCTCATGATCTCGATGGCGATCCGGTCGTGGGCGGTCTCGACGAACGGGACGATCGGCCTCGTCGGCAGGGGGCTGGCGTTGAAGTCGTCGATCACGCAGGCGCGGATGGTCTCCGGGACGTCGTCGCGGAGCCTTCGGATGCCGATCTGGCGGCCGTCTTCGTCGAACTCGGGCTCGTAGAATCGGGGGACGTAGGCCCAGTCCACGGCCCCGGCGATCCTCGCGAGCTTCTCCTCGCGAGAGAGCGTCTCGTCCCGGCTCATGGTCTTCCAGAGGTCGCAGACGATCGGCAGGCTCGGCTCGCCGTCGCCCACGACGAACAGGTCGATGAACGGGGCGAGCAGCTCGGGGTTCTGGGCCCCGGGGCCGCCGGCGATCACCAGGGGGTCGTCGGCCGACCGGTCCTCGGAGTGGAGGGGGATTCCGCCGAGGTCGAGCATGGTCAGGACGTTCGTGTAGCAGATTTCGTACTGGAGGGAGAATCCCACGACGTCGAAATCCGCCAGGGGCGTGAACGTCTCCAGGCCGTAGAGCGGCAAGTCGTGGTCGCGGAGGGCTTTCTCGAAGTCGGGCAGAGGGGTGAAGGCCCGTTCGCAGGCCCAGCCCCGGTCATTCATGAGGTTGTAGAGGACCTGGAGCCCGTGGTGGCTCATGCCGAGGCTGTAGGTGTCGGGGAAGGCCAGGCAGACCGTCCCCTCGCACTCCCCGTGGTCCTTGACGATCGCGTGGCGTTCCCCGCCCATGTATTGCGCGGGGGTCTGCACGTTCGGCAGGATTCGCGAGACGATCTGGGTCTTGAGCGAGCGATTGAGCACGGGGCAGCCTCCGCGACCGACGACTGGGCGAATTCCCATTCTAATCGGCCGGGAGGCTCCGGGATAGCGGTCTATCTTCGGGAGGACGTCCTCCGCGATCAGGGCTTCGGGGCGTCGGCCGGGGGCGGGGGCGTCGCGGCGCCGATCTTGCCCGGGAATGCCCTGGGCAGGTGGTTGACCGTCAGGTAATACGAGATCGCCTGGGCGGGCGCGGTGAAGTTGAAGAAGAACCAGTACGCATCGCCCTTGTTCAACGCCCCGTCCACGGCGACGGTGCCGGAGATCTCCGGGCTGGTGATCGTGGCCGAGACGTTGGGCAGCGGGCCGTTGACCTTGTCGCTGGTCTTGCGGACGAGGGTGATGTTGAACTGGCGGGTCGCCTCGTCGTATTTCGGCTGGATCATGATGTAGTCGTTGATATCTTCCTGGATGAAGCGGAACCTCCTCCGGGACGAGAGCAGCCGCTTCGCCGGCCCCGCCTCGTAGACGTCGATCGACAGGACGCGGGGCCGGTTCAGGGGGACCTCGTCGTCCTTCACGCCGATGGCTTCGATCGTCCGGGCGTCGAGGTCCACGGCGTGCATGATCGTGGCGGGGGAATCCACCTTGCCGTTGGCTCGGATGGTGAGAGCGAGCGGCTCCAGCGGTTTGTCGTCGAGCCGCCTCTCCACGACCACATCGACGGGCACGGCCTGCCGGTTCTCGAAGACGAGCTTGTATTCGAGCCGGGCCCCGTAGTGGAGGTAGCCGGCGTCGGGGTGGTCCAGGAACTGGTCCTTCCAGCCCCGGACCCCCACTTCCCTCATGGAGACCATCACCCGGTCCTTCGAGGCTTCCAGGACGATGTTCACCGGCCGGGACGCGGGATAGGCCACGCCTCGATAGAAGACGGTCGCCCGGACCGCGGCCTCCCCCAGGGACTTGTCGAACTCGGCTCGGCGGAACTTCGCCAGCTTGCGGACGGGCAAGGGGACGGGCACGGGCGACGCCTCGCCCGCGTCCACCTCGGTCTGGGAGACGAGATGGAGCTTCTCGCGGTCGAACTCCAGGAGGAGCGACGCCTCGCCGTCCGGGGGATCGTTCTCGGTCGAGATGTTGACGGCGATCGTCAGCGAATCGTCGCCGAGTTTCAGGGCGCGGGTCGCGTCGGTCGAGACGAGCAGTTTGGCCTTGCGGAGCCGATCGACTTCCGAAGAGGACCCCTTCGGGACGAGCAAGCCCGGGGAGGCGGCCGACTCGGCCAGGGCGTGGGCGTCCCTCGCCAGCCTGTCGGCGTGTTCCGGGGCGAAATCGCGTTCCAGCCGGGCCGATTGCCAGAGGAGCTGGGCCGACCGGAGGAACTGGTCGAGCTTCCTCTCCGCGCCGGACGCGGCCGACGCCGTGAGGTACGCCGAGGGGAGCACGGCCGCCGCCCTCGCCGAGGCGACCAGCGACGACTCGGTCACCTCGGCCGAGGCGTCGTCCTTCAGCCGGAGGGCCAATGCCTGCCGGCCCGAGATCGCCAGGTCCGTGAACCTGGCCAGGTCGTCCAGGCCCTGCGAGTCGCCCGGGGCCTTCTTCGCCCCCTCCAGGGCGTCCATCAGGGACTTCTGGTCTTCCGGCGAGGCCCCGCCGAACTTCATCAGGAAGCATTCCACGCCCGCGAGGGTCAAGGCGTGGGCCCGGAAGCTGTCATCGATCGAATCCTGGGACGACGCCTCGACCGGGCCGTCTTCGTCGGCCAGGGGGGCGGAGCCCTCGGGGGATCGGACCTTCTCCAGGAGCCTCTCGCGGTCCTCGGCCCGGATCAGGGGGACTCGCAGGAGGTCGTCGGCGGCCCTCCAGTTGGTCGAACCCCGCCCCTTCTCCCGGTCGCAGCTGGCCTGGAGCCGAAGCCGGATCTTCTCGTGACTGGTCCGGAGCCGGGCGATCCTCGCCTCGATCGTCCCGGTCTCGCGAGAGGCCACCTTCAGGGCCTCGGGCGAGCCCCGGCCCGCCGAGGTCTGGACCCAGGCGGTCTCGACGGCGTCGGCCAGGTCGTTCGCGTCCCGGACGAGCCTCTCGAAATCCGGGTCGGTGTCCCGGGCCGAGGCGCCGATCCAGTCGGCCAGATACGGGAGCTCGACGGCCATCCGGTTCAGGAGGTCCTGGGCCTGGGAGACCGTGGAGACGACCCGGAGGCCCTGGGCGAACAGCGATCGAGCCGCCTCGCGATCGTCTCGGAGCGTGGACGCCCGGTCCGGGACCTCGCAGAACAGGGCGTCCTGGAACTTCCGGCGGGTCTTGTCCCCCTCATCGACGAACAATCGGGCCCACTGCCGGCAGCGATCGTCGGCCTCGGCCGTGGCTTCGGCGGAGGCCCGAAGGTCGATCCCATCCCGGAAAAGCTGGCCGCGGTCCTCGCGGAACGGGACGTGCCCGGGGAGGTTGTCATAGACGTCCGCCCAGACGAGGAGCTGGGCTTCCAGGAAGACCGGGATCGTCGGGTCGTCGGCGGCCACGAGGGAGAGCGGGACCTTCGCCCGCTTGGCCGGGCCCGAGACCGCCGCGATCGCCCCTCCGGTCTTCTCCCCGGCCCCTTTCGGGGCGGCGACCGGGGCGGTCAGGCGGCCGGTCAGGTCGTCGATGTACGCGGCCATCACCTTGCGGACCTTCTGCGCCTCCTCCTTCCTGGACTTCGTCGCCTCGTTGATCGGCAGGGCGTCGATCGAGGCGAGAGACCAGGGCCGATCGAGCTTCCATCCCCCGGACCGCTCGCTCATCTCGAGCTTCAGCGAAGAGACCGAGCGGAGGAGGTAATCCGCCTCCTCGGGACGGCCCGCGCGGAGCAGGCGCTCGGCCCGGAGCAGCGAGTCGAGGTAACGCCTCCAGACTGCCGGGGTCCGTCGATACGGGCTGAAATCCTTCTCCATCCGGTCCCGGGCGGCCCATTCGTCGGCCAGGGCCTTCCTCGCGGCGGTCTCGGCCGAGGCGCGGCGCTCCTCCAGCTTCTTGGCGGCCTCCTTCTCCGACGGCGAGGCCACCGGGGGGACCAGGGCGCGGATCTCGAAGTCGAACTGGGGGTCGGCCAGGAGGATCGGCGTCTGCTGGGCCTTGCGGTTGGCCTGGACCCAGCGTTCCACGTGCCCCCGGACGTACTGCGAGAGCTCGCGGACCGTCAGGCTCCTCGGCCCGTTGACCCCTCCGGCAAGGCCCCGGTCCACGAAGTGGCCGAAGACCGATCGCCGCTCCGATTCGCACGTCCAGCTCTTTTGACCCGGGGCGCAGGAGATCAGGACGGCCAGGTTCGGATGGGCCTTCGGGTCCGCGAAGGTCGAGACCACCCTGGCGACGAAGTTGTTGCCGAAGACGCCCAGGCCCCAGTCCGAGCCGACCTGGCCGGCGTCCAGGATCAGGAGCCGGCGGACGGGGCTTTCCGCCTCCATCAGCTTGAGGATCGCCCCGACGTCCTGCGCGTCCGGGCCGATCGCGGCCTCGATCGGCCCGCCGTCGCCCACGAAGACGGCCCTTCCCTTCCGGTCGATCCCCGGGGCCGACAGGTAGACCACGATGGGCGACCTCGAATTGCCCGAGAGGCAGGTGCGAAGCTCATTGGTCAGGGACTTGAGTTCGGTGGCGCGCGTCTTCGCGCTGGACAACCCGGGGCCGAGGCCCGAGGCATCCTCCTCCTGGAAGCCGATCGGGGCGATCGCCTCGCCCGGAGTGCCGACCCAGGCGGCGAAGACCTGGCCCTTCCTCGTCAGGCTGACGAAGATCAGGAGCCAGACCGCCAGGGCCGTGGCGATCGTGCCGATGGTCGCCACGAGCAAGACCTTCGACTGTTCGGGGCCGGAAACCTTCGGGCGGGTGATCGGCCGACGCGGGGTGGTGTCGAGCAGCTCCGTCATGATTCCCTCTTCGTCGGGGGTCAGCCATCGGAGGAAGTCCGGGGGCCGACTCGGCGGCTCCTCGGCATCCCTTCCCAAGTACGGGACGACCCTCCGGCCATTCCCTTTTTTTTCCGGGGATGGCGAGTGGTCCCTTTAGATTGGAGGGCCGGACCGCTATGCTATCCGATCGCCCCGGAATGGGCAGTCCCGTCGTCCGTATATGAGATCGGGCAGTCCGCTGGGCGAGGCGGCCCCGACCCGAGGGAGGGCGTCGTCATGGCGAGTCGGCCGGTCCACTGGTATGAGGGGATGTTCCTCCGCCCCCACCACTTCCAGGCCGCCGACCGCCACGCTCGCGAGAGCCTCCGCGAGTCGGAGGACTGGTATCACCCGTTCAACTGGGGCATCCGCGCCGTCGAGTTCGACCGCGACGCCATCGCCAACTACACGATGGTGGTCCGGTCGTGCGAGGCCCGCTTCAAGGACGGCACCAAGCTCACCATCCCGAACGACGCCGCCGTGGCCCCGATCGAGCTGAAGGACGCACTCTCGGGCCGAGAGCCGGTCACCGTGTTCCTCGCCGTCCCGACGATCCACGTCGGCCGGGCGAACGTCGAGGACTCCCCCACGGAAAAAGGCCCGCGCTACTGGATCGACAGCCTCGAACGCGAGGACGAGAACACCGGGTCGGGCGATCAGCCGATCCAGGTCCGCCGGACCAGCGCCCGGCTCCTGCTCTCGACCCAGGACCACACCGGCTATGAAGTCCTGCCGCTGGCCCGCCTCGAACGGCTGGCCCAGGTCGAGGCGCCTCCCCAGGTCGATTCGTCGTTCATCCCCCCATTGGTCGCCCTGGATGGGTGGCCTCCGCTCTGGAGGGCCGTCCAGTCCCTCCAGAATCAGATCGGCGCGAGGATCGAGCAGCTGGCCTCGCAGGTCGTGGACCGCGGGATCTCGTTCGAAAGCCAGGTGCCCGGCGACGCCGAGAGGCTCCTGAAGCTCGCCACGCTGAAC
The DNA here is from genome assembly GCA_963737655.1 of uncultured Planctomycetota bacterium. GTDB lineage: Bacteria > Planctomycetota > Planctomycetia > Isosphaerales > Isosphaeraceae > JAQGHR01. Next base: position 4,004,801 of record CAVTTN010000002.1, read on the forward strand.
GGGGTGGAGTCCTTCCTGGATTCCTTCCTCTCGTTGCGGAACCTGAGCCCCCTGTACGTCTACCAGGAGCTGTGCCGGATCGCCGGCCAGCTCGCGATCTTCACGGAAGGGCGGCGGCTCGCCGAGAAGCTGCCGGTCTACGACCATGAGAATATCGGTTATTGTTACTATCTGGCGATCAAGACGATCCAGGACGGCCTGAACAAGATCGCGCCCTCGGCGTTCGACAAGAGGTACTTCGAGAGGCTGGGCGAGCGGCTCCAGGTCAGCATGGAGCCGGCGTGGCTGACCAACGCCAAGTCGCTGTTCCTGGGCGTCGAGACCGAGCTCTCGGACCAGGAATGCCAGGACCTGCTCGGCACGATGGACATGAAGCTGGGCTCCGGGGCCCAGGTCGAGCACATCTTCCGCCGGGCCCTGCGCGGCCTGGTCCTCGCCCCGCGGACCCGTCCGCCGCGGACCCTGCCGGCGAGCACGGGCATCGTCTATTACGAGATCGAGCGCGACACGGTGTTCTGGCGGGACGTCTCCGAATCGTACTCGCTGGCCCTGCGGATGAACCTGGCCCACGCCCAATTCCTCAGCGACCGGGTGCTCTCGGTCGCCCGGCCGGGGAGCAAGACGACGACGAACCTCCAATTCGCCCTGTTCGTCGTGGACAAGACATGACCGACGCCTTCGCCAACGTGGTCAGCCCGATCCTCCGGCACGTGGTGGACTTCCAGGCCCGCGTGGACTCCGGCGAGCATCCGCCGGCCGGCGCCCTGCGCGATCAAATGATCGATCTCCTCGCCCAGGCCGACCAGAGGGCCGGGACCTCCAGCCAGACGGCCCACGACTGGGAAGTCGCCCGGCACGCGGTGGTCTACTGGATCGACGAGGTGCTGATCAACTCGCGATGGAACCACGCCGATTCCTGGCGCCAGCAGATCCTCGAATGGGACTTCTACCGGGAGAGGCTCCGGGCCGACCGCTTCTTCGAGAAGGCGACCGAGGCCGCTTCGTACTCCGGGACCGATGCCCTGGAAGTGTTCTACCTGTGCGTGGCGCTGGGGTTCCGGGGGCGTCTCGGCGACAATCCGACCAGCCTGAAGAAGTGGGGCGAGAAGGTGTACGGCCGGGTCGTGGCCGGGAACAAGCAGCCCGAACGGTTCCTGCCCGACGAGCCCCGAGACCCGGACCGCGACCCCCTCCGCCCCCTTCCCGGCAAATCCCTGCTCTTCCAGGTCAGCGTGTGGGTCTCGGTCACGTCGCTGGTGACCACCGCGTTCTTCATCCTCGCGTCGCGCCTCCATTCGCTGTGAGGAGCCCGCCTCGCCCCGACGGACGGGACCGACCATGACGTCGATCGCTTCTCAGAACGCGTGGATGTGGGGCCTGGGCCTCGGCGCGGCGACCCTGGCGGCCGTCCTGGCCTGGCTCGCGGCGAAGTTCCGCAGCGTCCGCCGCATCCTCCTCGTGAACCTGATCATCGCCGGGGCGATCGGCCTGGTCGTCCTCTGGTATTTCCTGAAGCAGAAATACTGGACCGCCGGTTCCGGCTTGCCCCTGTTCGAGAGCGCCGTCTGGTTCTGGCTGCTCCTGTTCCTGATGGTCGCCTACGGGACCGTCGTCTATCTCGGGCTCTGGGCCGCGGCGACGATCCAATCGGCTCGCGAGGACGCGACCGGCAGCGCGGTGGGCCTGTTCCCCGACATGGATGCGGCCTGGGACGAGATCCTCGTCCGGCTCGGCCAGGCCCAGATCGACCTCCCTCGCCAGAAACTCTTCCTCCTGCTCGCGCCCGACGAGGGATGGTCGGCGGCGCTGGTCTACTCGGCCGGGCTGAACGTCTTCGCCTCCGCGCCCGAGGTCGTCGCGCCGATCCACGCCTACGCCACGGCCGACGGCGTCCTGATCACCTGCGCCGGGGCTACTGGGCTGGGTCGGCAGGATTCCGAGGGGTTCCGTCGTCTGGAATGGCTGTGTGAGCGGCTCCGGGCGCTCGACCCGGAATGCCCGGTCGTCCGAGGGGTCGCCGTCCTGTTCCCGGCGGACTGGGCCGCCCAGCCCGATGCCCCCAAGATGGCGGCGATGGTCCGGGACGACCTTCGGACGATCCAGAGGACCTTGAAGGTCCGTTGCCCGGTCTACGCCCTCTTCCCCCAGATGGAAAACACGCCCGGCTTTGCCGAGTTCCTCTCGAGGATGCCCGAGGCGATGAAGCAAAATCGCTGCGGGTTCGCGATCCCCTCGACCCGATCGTTCAGCGGAGGGGCTCGTCAACGACGGGATGGTCTGGCTTTCCGGCTGGTTCCACACCTGGATCCTCAGCCAGATGGACGGCGACCTCCTGAACCAGGAAGGGAACAACCGGCTGTTCACGCTCGACGACGAGATCCGCCGGGCCCGCCGTCCGTGGCGGAACGTCCTGGAGTCGGCCCTCTCGACCCACGCCCAGGGCGATCCCCTGCTCTTCCGAGGGTGCTACTGCATGGCCACGGGCACCGAGCCCGAACTCCGGGCCTTCTCGGCCGGGCTGTTCCGAGGCCCCCGGAGTCGCATCCTCGCCGACCACACGGCCACCGTCTGGGCCCCGGAGGCCGAGGCCGACGACCGGCGATACCGCAAGATCGCCTGGTGGGTCGCGATCGGCGGCGGGGCCTTCGTCTTCTCGACCTGGGCCTATATCGCCAGCTTCGGCGGGTTCTGGTGGATCGGGCTGGTCGGGATGATCGGCCTGTGGGTCCTGGCCATCCTCTGGCGGACCCTCTGGGCCTGAGGCCCGGGGCCGATCCACCGAGGATCAGGCCCCCTGTTGATCCACGACCCGGAGGAACGCGCGGCCGACCAGCAGGATGTCGCCGTTCTTCAACGGGGTCGGCTGGCGGATCTGCAGGAACGTGCCATTGCGGCTGTCCTTGTCCACAACGAGGAATCGGCCGTTCTCGACGTAAACCGCCGCGTGGAGCGCGGAGACCCACTCCGCGCCGGACAGGGCGATCTCGGACCGGGGCTGGCGGCCGAGCGTGGTCTCGGTCGTCTTGGTCAAGGGGAAGCGGAGCCCGACGGTATTATCGGGCCGGATCATGTCGAGGTAGGCGATCGGGACGACGTCGGAGCTGAGGAACTCCTCGCCCTCGCCGGAATAGGCCGTGGGCGCCGCCGGCAGCGTCTCGGCGGTCCGAAACTCGATGACCTGGCTGCCGACCCGGATGCGGGTCCGATCCGTGAGCTCGACCGGCCCGCTGATCTTCACGAAGACGCCGTTGAGCGATCCCAGGTCCTCGGCGAGCAGCTGGGGGCCGTCGTAGGTCAGTCGCAAGTGGCGGACGGCCATGCTGTTGAGGAACGGGAAGTGCGAGCTGCTGGAGCTCCGACCGATGTTCAGCCCGTTGGCGCCGATCGGCGCCCAGGAGCGCCACTGGCCGTCCTTGTCCCGGAGTTGCAGCGTGTAAACGCTCGTCGGGAACTTCAGCTTGCCGATGTCCGCGCCGGGCATGCCGACCGTCTGCGATTCCTGGGGTTCCTCGGCCGACGGAGGGGCGGAGGGGAGCTCGGGGTCGCGGATCGGGGGCATCGCGGGCGGGGCCGCCGGAGCGGCCTGGGGCCCGGCCCACTGGTCCGAGGAGACGACCGGCCAGGCCGCGCCGGCCTGGGGAGACGGGGCCGATGCGGGCGACGAATCGGCCGCCTTCCCGCCGAGCATCTTGATCATCCAGCCGCGGACCCCTCCCGGAGGCCCGCCCGGCAACCCGCCCTGGCCCGCCGCCGGAGGATTCGGCGAGGCGGCCACCGGAGCCGGCGACGGGGAATAGGCCGGGGCGGCCGGGGGCGGAGGGACCGCGGCGACGACCGGGCGGACCGGCGAGGGCGGAGGAGGCGAGGCCGGCGCCGGCTTCGGCGGGGTCATCGGCGGGGCCGCGGCCATCGGCGGAGGGACCGGAGCCGGCCGGGGCTTCGGCCGTCGAGGGGGAGGCGCGGGGACCGGTTCGCTCGCAGTCTCCGGGATCGACTGGGGTTGCGGCTTGGGCGCCGGACGGGCCGAGACCCGGACCGGGCTCGCCGCCTTCTTGGGACTCGGCAACCCGATCGTCCCGAACGTGTCGAGGTCCAGCTTGCAATGAGGGCAGACGACATCGTCTTCCCGGACGGCTTCGCCGCAATATTGACAGGACAACGCCATCGAACGGCTCCCGACTTCGCGGACGGCCTGGACGGGCAATCGCCGGGGGGGCGAGAATCGGTCCGGCGACGCCTCGCCGGGGCTCCGATCGCTGGGGCCCCGCCCCCTTCGGGCCGGGGACGATTCGCTTCGATCGGTGATTTGCATAGCATAAGGTCCGAAGTCCGAATCGTCAAAAACTTTACCGTTGCTTCGACGGGCCCGATCTGCGACAAATCCTCCAGGGCCCTCTCTTCACGATACGGACGAATTCCGGACCATCCGCTGCAATCGGGGATTTCGACCGGGATTCTTGAGGATTCGCGGCGGAGTCGCCGTTCTTGTTCTGGAAGCAAGCCCCGCGCGAGACGCCCCGAACCTCCGATCGATCTCGCCCCGGCGGGAGACCTCGCGAGCGGAGTCGGATCGGCGGGCCCGCCTCGAAACGGGGGACGTGATGACCGCCAAGGACATGCTGGACGCCGGACGGCTCGGGGCCGCCATCGAACACCTGGGCCTGGAGCTCAAATCCAAGCCCGCCGACACTCGCCAGCGGACCTCCCTGTTCGAGACGCTCTGTTTCGCCGGGCAGTGGGCCCGGGCCGGCAAGCAGTTGGACGTCCTCGGCCACCAGGTCGGCGTGCCCGAGGCGGCGCTCGGGGCGCAGCTCCTCCGCCGCTTGCTCGATGCCGAGATCGCCCGGGAAGCCGTCTGGACCAAGGGGGCCCGGCCGAAATTCATGTTCGCGCCGCCGCCTTCGGCCGACGACCACCTCGCCGCCATCGCCTCGCGTCGCGAGGGGCGAGGCGACGAGGCCCGGCAGGCGCTGGACCGCGCCCTGGCCTCCCTCTCGGCCCGCCCGGGGACTCGAGACGGCCAGCCCTTCGACGACATCCGAGACGCCGACGACCTGCTCGGCCCGTTCCTGGAGGTCTTCGCCCCCTCGGGTTACGCCTGGGTGCCCTGGGAGGCCGTCCAGTTCCTGGAAGTCTCCCGGCCGAAGACGTTCCGCGACCTGCTCTGGTCGCCCGCCCGGCTCGCCTCGCTCGACGGCCAGCTCGGCGAGGTCTATCTGCCCAACCTCTATCCCGAAACCGCATCCGCGCCCGACGACGAGCCTCCGGCTGGGCCGCAAGACGGACTGGATCGACGGGCCGGGCGAGATCGTCCGGGGACGAGGGCTCAAGACGATCCTCGTCGGGGAGGACGCCGTCACGATCCCCGAACTCGGCTCCCTGCAATTCGCGGCCCCCTCGCCGACGGAAGCCTGAATCATGCCGACCGCGCCGACGATCGATGTCGAGAGCCTCCTCGTCCCGATCCCCGGAGACAATCCCTCGGGGCGGAACCTGTTCTACGAGCAAGAATACTCGGACCTGGAAGAAGCCCGAAGGTCCGAGGACGACACCCCCCAGGGAGACTGGCAGAGGAAGACCAAGGCGGCCGACTGGGAGAAGGTCCTCAAGATCGGCACGGACGCCCTCCTGAAGAAGACCAAGGACCTCCAGATCGCCTCCTGGATGCTCGAGGCGCTCGGCCACCGCCACGGGTTCGCCGGGGTCCGCGACGGCTTCCGGCTCATGAACGGCCTCCAGGAAACGTTCTGGGACACCTATTATCCCCAGGTCGAGGACGACGACCTGGAGACCCGCCATCGCCCGTTCGACTTCCTCAACAACGAGCGATTGCTGCCCTTCCTGATCCGCTCGATCCCGATCACGGCCGGCTTCCGCGAGCAGGACTTCTCGTATGCGAAGTACGCGGAGTCCCGGGCCACGACCAACGCCGGCCTGAAGAGCCCCGACGCGCGAGACGCCCTCCTGGCCGAAGGGAAGATCGACGCCGAGATGTTCGACGAGGCGGTCGGCCAGACCCGCCGAGCGTTCTACGAAGACCTGTTCGCCGAACTCGAAGACGCCCTCTCCGCCTTCCGCGAGTTCGACGCGGCGACCGACGCCCGGTTCGGCCGGGACTCGCCGAGCCTGACGAACGTCCGCAAGGCCCTGGAGGACGTCCGCAAGCTCGTCGAGCAACTCCTGGAGAAGAAGCGGGACGCCGAACCCTCCGAGGCCCCGGCCGAGGAGGTCACGCCGGAGGAAGACGCACCCGCCGACTCGGGATGGTCGAGCGGCCGGGACGAGACGCCCTCGCCGACCCCGAAGCGGAAGACTTCGCGACCCCGAGGGGCCGGCGGCCCGATCCAGGATGGCGAGGACGCCCGGCAACGCATCCTCGACGCGGCCCAGTACCTCCGCGAGAACGAGCCCGGCAGCCCGGCCGCGTTGCTGGTCGTCCGGGGCCTGCGGATGGGCGACCTCTACGCCCTCCCCCAGCCCTTCGACCCGTCGTCCCTGGAATGCCCGACCAGCGAGGTCCGCCAGACCCTCAGGAGGCTCGTGAACGACTCGGAGTGGGCCGGGGCGTTCGCGGAGGCCGAGGCGGCGATCGGTCGGCCCGAGGGCCGCGCCTGGCTCGACCCCCATCGGACGAGCCTCCAGGCGATGAACTCGGGGCTCGACGGCTCGGATTATTCCGGGGCGATCGCCGCCGCCCGGGGGTTCCTCCGGACGATCCTCGCCGATTTCCCGGACCTCGCCCGCTCGTCGCTCGCCGACGACACCAACGCGGCCAGCGAGGCCACCCGGGCCTGGCTCGACGAGGAATTCCGCCCCCCCGAGCCTCCCGCCGCCGAGCCCGAGCCGAAGCCTACGCCTCCCCGCCGATGCCTGCGTACCAGCCCGAGGAGCCCGACGGCGTCTTCGAGCCCGACCCCTGGCCGATCGCCCTGGACGAGGTCCGATCCGGCCGGATCTCGGAAGGCTTGCAGAGGATTCGCCGCGAGGTCGCCCGGGCCGCCACCGGCCGGGACAAGTTCCGCCGGAAGCTCCAACTGGCCGAGCCTCTGCCTGATGGTCGGCAACGTCCGCGTGGCGATGCCCCTCCTGGACGAGCTCGGCCGCCAGGTGGACGCCTTCCGCCTCGAAGAATGGGAGGACGAGGAGCTTTGCGCCCGGGTCTGGGGTGCCCTGTATCGCTGCCTGAAGAAGCTCCCGCCCGAGAACGGCCACGCCGGGAGGCTCCAGGAGGTCTACACCCGCCTCTGCCGGCTCGACATCCAGCAGGCCATGGCGCTCGGCGACGAATCCTCTCGATGAGCGCCACATATCGGCACAAAAAAAATCGAAAAATCTTCCCACGCTTCGAGGGGCTCGGCCCCGGGACGGCGCCTCTTCTTCCGTCTCCTCGCGAGAAAAGGTGAGAAACGAACGGAACGGCCTCCTCCCGGTTCGTAAATGTTCGGGGCGGTCCGCGCCCGTCGGTCCGCGATTCTTGTTGACGCGGGGCCGACCGTGGGCCAACCTGGGAGCCGGACCAGGCCCGGACCACCCGGGGCGCCGCCTGCCCTCGGGACCGAACCGCCCGATCCCTTCCGTCGGGAGAGACGCTCATGCCGCCATCGGAAAGCACCCAGCACAAGCTCGACCGAATCCGAAAGCCCCGGGTCCACCTGACCTACGACGTCGAGATCGGCGACGCGATCGAGATGAAGGAGCTCCCGTTCGTCGTCGGGGTCCTGGCCGACCTCTCGGGCAAGCCCGAGGAATCGCTGCCGAAGCTCAAGGACCGCCAGTTCGTCGAGATCGACCGGGACAACTTCAACAAGGTCCTCGCGGCGATGAAGCCCCGCCTGGCCTTCGCGGTGGACAACGAGCTTCAGGCCAACGGCACGAAGATGAACGTCGAGCTGAAGTTCGCCCACATCGACGACTTCGAGCCCGAGCAGGTCGCCCGCCAGGTCGAGCCGCTCAGGAAGCTCCTGGAAGCCCGGGGACGGCTCTCGGACCTCCTGAACAAGATGGACGGCAACGACAAGCTGGACGCCCTGCTCCAGGACGTGGTCAACAACACCGAGAGCCTCAAGAAACTCGGCGAAGAGACCGGACGAGGCGCCACCCCGAGCCCGGAGGCCTGACCCCATGAGCACCGCCGAGCAGACCCAGGCCGCCGAAGCCGGCGCCGCCGAGGCCCAGGAAGGCAGCCTCCTGGACAAGATCATCTCCGAGGGCAAGCTGGCCCGCGACGACGAGCAGAGGGCCCTGGCCCGCGACTTCATCGGCGAGTTCGTCGATCAGGTCATGGCCGGCACGATGACCGTCTCCAACGACACCCAGGCGATGATCAACGCCCGGATCGGCCAGATCGACCGCCTGCTGTCGAAGCAGCTCAACGCGATCATGCACCACGAGGACTTCCAGAAGCTGGAAGGTTCCTGGAGGGGGCTGCATTATTTCGTCCACCAGAGCGAGACGGGCAAGGATCTCAAGATCAAGCTCATGAACGTCTCGAAGAAGGACCTCCTCAAGGACATGGAGAAGGCGCCGGAGTTCGACCAGTCGGCGCTCTTCAAGAAGGTCTACGAGGAGGAGTTCGGGACGTTCGGCGGCGCGCCGTTCGGCTCCCTGATCGGCGACTACGAGTTCGGCCGGGGCGCGCAGGACGTGGCGCTCCTGGAGAAGATCTCCAACGTGGCCGCGGCGGCTCACGCCCCGTTCATCGCGGCGGCCAGCCCGCACATGTTCAACTGGGACGGCTTCACCGAGATCGGCGGCCCGCGCGACCTGACGAAGATCTTCGAGACGCCCGACTACGTGAAATGGCGGTCGTTCCGCAACTCGGAGGACTCGCGGTACGTCGGGCCTGACCCTGCCCCACATCCTCATGCAGGCTGCCCTACGGCCCCGAGACCTCCCCGGTCGAGGCGTTCAACTACGTCGAGGACGTGGACGGGACCGACCACAAGAAGTACCTGTGGGGCAACGCCGCCTACGCGTTCGCCTGCCGCCTCACCGAGTCGTTCGCCAAGTACCACTGGTGCGCGTCGATCCGAGGGGTCGAGGGCGGCGGGCTGGTCGCCGGCCTGCCGTCGCACACGTTCAAGACCGACCAGGGGGACGTGGCGCTGAAGTGCCCGACGGAGATCGCCATCACCGACCGCCGCGAGAAGGAGCTTTCGGACCTCGGGTTCATCCCCCTGGTCCACTGCAAGAACACGGATTACGCCGCGTTCTTCGCGGCGCAGTCGGCCCAGCAGGCCAAGAGCTACAACACCGACGCCGCCAACGCCAACGCCCGGCTGTCGACCCAGATCCAGTACATCATGGCCGTCTCGCGGATCGCCCACTACCTGAAGGCGATGATGCGCGACAAGATCGGCAGCTTCATGAGCCGGTCGGAGTGCGAGATGTTCCTGAACAACTGGATCACGACCTACGTCTGCCCGATGGACGACGCCAGCCAGGCCGTCAAGGCGGAACGGCCGCTGCGAGACGCCCGGATCGACGTCGTCGAGGACCCGAAGAAGCCGGGCTGCTACAAGGCCGTGGCCTTCCTGCGCGCCCCACTTCCAGCTCGACGAGCTGACGGTCTCGCTCCGCCTGGTGGCCGAGCTGCCCCAGCCGGTCGGGAAGTAGCCGGGGAATTCCGGAGATTTCGGCACGGGCAGGTTTCGAGGCGTACAAGAAGATGTAACCGGCATGATGGGCGTGTCGGGGCAGGGTCGAACGAGGCAGGAGCATTCCGATGGCTGCTGTTGACTATTTCCTGAAGATCGACGGTATCGAGGGCGAGTCCGCCGACGCCAAGCACAAGAACGAGATCGACGTCGAGTCCTGGAGCTGGGGCGCCACGCAGTCCGGCACGTTCTCCATGGGCGGTGGCGGCGGTGCCGGCAAGGTCTCGATGCAGGACATGCACTTCGTCGCCAAGATGTCCAAGGCGTCGCCCAAGCTGCTGCTGGCCAACGCCAGCGGCCAGCACATCAAGACGGCCGTCCTGACCCTCCGCAAGGCGGGCACCGACCAGCAGGAGTTCGCGAAGTTCACCCTGAGCGACGTCCTGGTCTCCAGCTACCAGACCGGCGGATCGGCCAGCGGGAGCATCGTCCCGATGGACCAGTTCAGCCTGAACTTCGCCAAGATCGAGAAGGAATACAAGGAGCAGAAGGCCGACGGCACCCTGGGCGGGGCCGTGAAGGTCGGCTGGGACCTCAAGCAGAACAAGAAGGTCTGATCGGACCCGATCACGACCTCATCGCGACGGAGGCCGGGGATCTTCGCGATCCCCGGCCTCGGCCGCGCCCCGAGCCGCTCCCGAGATCGAGCCCCGGCCCGCCGGACATCGCCATGCCCCCCGTTCGCAACGAGAAGAAGCTCCTCCCCTCGATCCTCGACCGCCTGGTCGATCAGGACCCTCGGGGCCGCGGCTCCGAGCAGTTCCAGGCGTCGCGGAACCTCGCCGACCTGAAGGCGTCGGTCAAGCGCGACCTGGAATGGCTCCTCAACAGCAAGAGGGCCCTGGCCGAGCAGCCCGAGGGCCTCGATCACCTCAATCGATCGCTCCTGGCCTACGGCCTGCCCGACTTCACCACCAGCACACTGAGCAACGCCGAGGACCGCAAGTACCTCCTCCAGTCGGTCCACGACGCCGTGACCCGCTTCGAGCCTCGGTTGACCGACGTGAGGGTCGTCCTGGACGACACCCGGGAATTCGACCGCTCGATCCGCTTCCGCATCGAGGGCGTGCTGAACGTCGAGCCGTCGCCCGAGGTCGTCTCGTTCGATTCCGAGCTCCAGCTCCACACCAAGGCGATCAAGGTCCAGGCCGAATGAACGACGACCTGCTGGGCTATTACAACAGCGAACTCTCGTTCCTCCGGGACCTCGGCGCCGAGTTCGCCGCGAAGTATCCGAGGGTCGCCAGCCGCCTTCAACTGGAGGCCGATCGCTGCGAAGACCCCCACGTCGAGCGGCTCCTCGAAGGCTTCGCCTTCCTCTCGGCCCGAATCCGCAAGAAGATCGAGGACGAGCTGCCGGAGATCACCGAGGCGCTGCTGGGCGTGCTCTACCCGCACTACCTCCGCCCCCTGCCGTCGATGTCGGTCGTCCAGTTCCAGCTCAACCCCGAGCAGTCCCGATCGACGAACGCCTACACCATCCCCTCCGGGAGCCGGTTGACCTCGCGGTCGATCGGCGGCTCCCCCTGCTCGTTCCGGACCGGCTACCCGACGACCCTCTGGCCCCTGGAGGTCACCTCGGGCCGACTCGACCCGGACCGCGTGGTCTTTTCCGGGAAGCCTCCGGAGGCCGTGGCCCTGCTCCAGGTCGGCCTGGCCTGCACCGGCGGCCTCGCGTTCGCGCAGCTCCCCGCGCTCGATTCGCTCCGGTTCTTCCTCGACGGCGAGCCGCCCACGGCCTTCGGCCTCTATGAATTGCTGTTCAACAATGCGTGCCGGGTGATGGTCCGGGGCGAGACGGCCTCCGGGAAGGTCGAGACGATCACTTTGCCTGCCGATTCGCTGAAGGCCGCCGGGCTCGGCCCCGACGAGGGCCTCTTCCCCTACCCCTCCCGGTCGTTCCCCGGTTACCGACTGCTCCAGGAATACTTCGCGTTCCCCGACAAGTTCCTCTTCTTCGACCTGACCGGGTTGAAGGCCCTGGCCGCGAAGAAGTTCGGCCGGTCCGTCGAGCTCCTGGTCTTCCTCAATGCGTCGCCCCGGAGCGACGTGATCGTCTCGGCCGAGAACTTCAAGATCGGCTGCGCGCCGATCGTCAACCTCTTCACCCGGGTCTGCGAGCCGATCCTCCTGGACCAGACGCGGACGCAGTACCGCGTGATCCCCGACGTCCATCGGCCCCTGGCGACCGAAGTCTACTCGATCGACTCGGTGGTGAGCTCCGGCTCGTTCCTGGCCGAGACCGTCCCGTTCGAGCCGTTCTACGCGCTGAGGCACGGCACCGCGCCGAGGAGCCAGGCCTACTGGTTCGCCAGCCGGGAAGCCTCGCAGAGGAAGGACGACCCGGGAACGGAGGTCTACCTTTCGTTCGTGGACCCGGGCTTCAACCCGAAGGCCCCGGCGGCCGAAGCGGTGACCGTCCACGCCACCTGCACCAATCGCGACCTCCCCACCAAGCTCCCCTTCGGCGGCGAACAGGCCGATTTCGAGCTCGAAGGCCAGGCGCCGGTGAGCCGGGTCCGCCTGCTGAGGAAGCCGACTCGCCCGCTCCGCCCGCCCCTGGGCCGGGCCCTCCAGTGGCGGCTGATCTCGCACCTGGCGCTCAATCACCTCTCGCTGGCCGACGGCGAGCAGGGGCTGGAATCGCTCCAGGAGCTCCTGCGGATCTACGACTTCGCCGACAGCGCCGTGACCCGCCAGCAAATCGGCGGGATCGTGGCCGTGAGCAGCCGGAGGGCGGCCGGGCGGACCGGGCGGAAGATCGGCAACACGGTGAGCCTCGGGGTGGAAGTCACGATCGAGTTCGACGAGACCGCGTTCGTGGGCAGCGGCGCCTTCCTCCTGGCCAGCATCCTGGAACGGTTCCTCGCCCTGTTCACCTCGATCAACTCGTTCAGCCAGCTCGTGGCGAAGACATCGAGACGCGAAGGGGTCTTGAAGCGATGGACACCACGATCCGGGGAGCGGAGCCTCCTCTAGAGCGGCTCCTGTTCGACGAGGGCTATCGGTTCGAGTTCTTCCAGGCCGTGAGGCTCCTGGAACGGCTCCAGCCGGACCGCTCGGCGGTGGGCGAGGACTCGCGGAATGAGGTCGCGCGGTTCTCGGCCCGGCTCAGCCTGGCGTTCCCCCCGAGCCAGATCCACTCGGTCGAGCCCCTCGGCCGATGAGAAGTCCCCGCCTCGGATGACGATCGCATTCCTCGGCCTGTCCGGGCCGTCGGGCGTCCTGCCTCATTGCTACACCGAGTTCCTCCTGGAGCGTCGCAAGGCCGGGGACCTGGCGATCCTCGAATTCCTGGACCTCTTCAATCACCGCCTGGCCTCGATGTTCTTCCGGGCCTGGGCGAAATACCGGCCGATCATCGGCTACGAGCGAGGCCGCGCCGATCGGTTCACCGATTACCTGTTCCACCTGATCGGCCTGGGCGCGGCCCCCCTCCGCGATCGCCACACGTTCTCCGACGCCGCCCTGCCCTACTTCTCCGGCTTCCTGGCGCAACGAAGGAGGCCGGCGGTGGCGCTCGAGGCGCTGCTCCGCGAGCACTTCGGCCAGCCGGTGACGGTCGAGTCGTTCGTCGGCCAGTGGCTCCGCCTGGCCCCGGAAGACCGGTCGATCCTGTCGAAGGACGGACCCCACAACAGCCTGGGCGTCAGCCTGGTCGTCGGCGACCGCGTCTGGGACGAGCAGGGGAAATTCCGCCTGAGGGTGGGGCCGCTAGGATTCCGCCAATTCCGCAAGTTCCTCCCCGACGGCCCGGCCTTCCGCCCGATGGCCCAGATGACCCGCCTGTTCGTCGATGCCGAGTTCGATTTCGACATCCAGCTCGTCCTGAAGGCCGAGGAAGTCCCATCCTGTCAACTCAGCTCAAAACCCGGCAAAGGCGCAAGGCTCGGCCGGTTCGCCTGGCTGAAAAGCCGAGACTTCGAGAAGGACGCCGACGACGCCGTCTTCCCGGCCGGCGTCTGAACCCGCCATGCAAGCCGACCCGAATCCCGCCGGGGGTTACTTCCGCCGCTTCATCCACTCTCCTAAACTCTCCTCAGGGTCCGGGCGCGGCCAATCCTTCCGTCCCTCCGCGCAGAACGACGAGAAGTGGAAAAAGGGGTCAGGAGCCGATCTTGAATCCCGGCCGTCGGGTCGGGACTCGGCTCCTGACCCCTTTCCCCACGCGAAGCGAATTACGCTCTGGAAGGTTGAAAGTGGACTTGCCTGACATCCCGTTTTCCCGCCTCTTGAGGAACGAAACGCCGAGAATTTCCTCCGTCCCCTTTTCCCATCCACGAGAATTTCCTCCGTCCCCTTTTCCCATCCGTCCCCTTTTCCCATCCAAAAAGAATAAAAGTGTTAAATCCTAAAGCTAGTAAATACGGTATCTCCCAAATACGTAAATAGTCATCAATTAGGTGTAATCCCAGATTTCTTCGGATGAGGAAACTCGAAAACCGCTTGGGTCTTGGCGATGCAGGAGCTGCTGGACCTCACGTTAGCGTGGCTCGGGAATCGGAGTTCATTCTGGGATATATATACATGAACAATTATTTTTTGTTACACTTATTCATTATCGCTTGTTCCACTTCACGTGATGCCGAGACCCTCCGCTCGTTTGAGGAGGCCGCCAAGGCGTTGAGGCCGGCGATCTTTCTCGTGGACGTGGGCGGCAAGGAGTATGGGACCGCATTCGTGATCTCGCGTCGGCAAAGGCTCCTCGCGACCGCTGGGCACGCCGGTGACGGGATCCTGCGAGCCGGGCCCGGCAAGTCCTTCGCGATCGGGAATCAGGCCCGATACCCCGTCGAGAAGGTCTATCTCCACCCGGCAACGTACCGCGAGATCGACGACGGGTGCATCGTCCGCTCTGACGACCCGCGGGACGGCCCCATCGACGGCTGGCTCCACCCCGACATGGCCGTCCTCCGCCTCGGCCCCGGCGGGCCGGAACTCCCCGCCGAGGTCGCTCTCGCGGACACCGCCGAGCTCAATTCGCTCAAGAACAAGGTCGTCGCGGGCCTTGGTTTCTTGGGCGCCACCGACGATAGGGCCGAACCAAGGCTGTCCACCGGCGTCGTGATCACGGCCGCCGACTACAATCACGCCATCGAGGCGCCCGTGGAGCAGCAATGGCTCGAATACACCGCGAGCCTCGGCCCGGGAACCAGCGGCTCGCCCCTCTTCCTGACCACCGGCAAGGTCGTCGGAATCCACACATCCGAGTTCCTTCCGGACGGGAATGATGGGGCCGCCCCCGAGGCCGCCACCCTGGTGAGGCAAGGATACCGCATCGAAGGGATCTTCGAGATCCTGGAATACCACCGGCTCGGCGGCCCGGGCGTCCCCCCCTCTCCGCTCCCTCTGCTCGACAAGGCCCGCATATTCGGCAACGATCCGAATCTCGCGGCCAGACGGCGGGCCGTCGCCCTGATCGTCGAGGCGCGCCACCTGAGACGGGGCGCGGAAAAGGGGACGGAGGAAATTATTGACGCCGAGATGCGCGGTTCGTAGACTCCCGACATGCCACGCACCGCTCGCGCCTCCGTCGCCGGACTCCCCTACCACGCCCTCAACCGCGGCAACCGCCGCGCACCCGTCTTCCACAAGCCCGCCGACTACGACGCCTTCGTCGAGGCCATCGCCGACTCCTGCCGCCGTTTGCCGATGGACCTCCTCAGCTATTGCCTCATGCCCAACCACTTCCACCTCGTCCTCCGACCCCACGCCGACGGCGACCTCGGCCGGTGGGGCGTGGAAAAGGGGACGGGCGTGGAAAAGGGGACGGGCGTGGAAAAGGGGACGGAGAGAATTATGCTTTGGAAAGTTGAATGTGGACTTGCCTGATGTCCCCTCTTCCCGCATCTTGAGGGACGACAGGCCGAGAATTTACTCCGTCCCCTTTTCCTGTCCCCGACGCCTTCATCGAGCGCGTGGAAAAGGGGACGGAGAGAATTATGCTTTGGAAAGTTGAATGTGGACTTGCCTGATGTCCCCTTTTCTCGCCTCTTGAGGAACGACACGCCGAGAATTTACTCCGTCCCCTTTTCCTGCGTCCCCTTTTCCTGTCCTACGCTCTGGAAGGTTGAAAGTGGACTTGCCTGACATCCCGTTTTCCCGCCTCTTGAGGAACGACAGGCCGAGAATTTACTCCGTCCCCTTTTCCCTTCTCCGTCCCCTTTTCCCTTCTTTTGCCAAACGTCCAAAGAATATAAAGGCCAAGCCCATACCGTACGTTGGGCTATGGACAGTCTACCCTGATATCAATCCAGCTAATCATGTATGGGATACAAATTGGTGGTACAACAATGTTTTTAGACCTGCTCAAGGCCCATTCATCCCTCCACCCTATGTCCCCAGCCCCCACTACCCCCCGCCTCGACCACACTGGGATCGACTGCCACCTTTAGTTAATCCAACACTCACCACAAAGGCCGTCTCCATCGACGGCCCGAACGAAACACCGGATCCAGAGCGATGAACTACGGCATCAGTTTAGGCACCCGTGGCGTCTTGGACATTATCTTTGCCATCATATGGTTCGGCATCGTGCTCACCGCTACCTTCACTCGGCGGCGTATGTCCGATGAGCAGAGGTGCCGCTGGATGCCACTGACGACCACCCTGTCCGGTGCCCTCTTCACGTTGTTCGCAACGTCCCTGACCCTCCTCGAATCCGGCGTCCCACAGTCATTGGCGACGGTCATCATCCTCGGCCCATCTATAGCATTATTTAGTTATATCTATATAATTAGAACTAAATGCTGCAATAAATGTTACGCGATGATGTACAGCAACCCTTGTACCACCCCCCCGCGCTTCTGTTATCGGTGCGGTGCCGAGTTTGACAACTCCAAGGCACAGAGGAACGATAGCCTTTTAGAATAGAGGAGAAAAGGGGTAGTCTGGGATCTGTAGGAAACCAGGCCGCTGCGGCCAGGATCAGAACGTTGTGGGTGATCGCCATGAGCCGCAGGTCGCGGCATTGAGCCCCGCCGGGCGGAAAAGGGGACGGGCGGAAAAGGGGACGGAGGAAATTATTGACGCCGAGATGCGCGGTTCGTAGACTCCCGGTATGCCACGCACCGCTCGCGCCTCCGTCGCCGGACTCCCCTACCACGCCCTCAACCGCGGCAACCGCCGCGCATCCGTCTTCCACAAGCCCGCCGACTACGACGCCTTCGTCGAGGCCATCGCCGACTCCTGCCGCCGTTTGCCGATGGACCTCCTCGGCTACTGCCTCATGCCCAACCACTTCCATCTCGTCCTCCGGCCCCACGAAGACGGCGACCTCGGCCGGTGGATGCGTCGGCTCCTGACCACCCACGCCCTCCGCTATCACCGACACTACGGCACCACCGGCCACGTCTGGCAGGGCCGCTACAAGGCCTTCCCCGTCCAGGACGACGACCACCTCGCCGCCGTCCTCCGCTACGTCGTGCGCAACCCCCTGAGGGCCGAGCTCGTCGCGCGGGCCGAGCACTGGAAGTGGTCGAGCCTGCCCGGATGGCTCGCCGGGGACGCCCTCCTCGGACGCGGCGAGCCCGACCCGCGGGGGCCGGGTTGGGTCGAGCGGGTCAACGAGCCGCTGTCGGCCGGCGACCTCCGGCGGCTCCGCCTGTCGGTGGAGCGCGAGCGGCCCTTCGGCTCCGACGAGTGGACCCTCCGCACCGCCGAGCGGCTCGGCCTGGGATCGACTCTCCGGGGCCGGGGGCGGCCGAGGAAGGCACCGCCCCGGGATTCCCCCTCCGCGACTGGCGCCGACCGCCGCGACGAATCCCCCACCGGGCGAGACCCCGGCCCGCCCTGACCGACCCTCTGGAACACCGCATTTCACCGGCCCCGATCGACCGACGGGCCGCCAATCGAGCCATTACCGCCGGACCATCCATCCCCTCTCGACCCGGCCGCGAATTTCGAGGCGCTCTGATCGGTCCATGCCGATCGGGGGCCGGTCCCTCGCGTGTCGATCGATCCTGCGGGTCGGTCGGATCGGCCCGAGGATTCCCTCCCCGGGGGGTTGCTTCCGCCGACCCATACACTATCCTAAACTCTCCTCAGGGTCCGGGACGTAGCCGGTCTTCCGTCCCTTCGCGCTCAACGACGAGGATACACTCATGGGCCTGGACTCCGGTTCGCTGATCAAGAAGCTGAACAAAACTTGCCTCGATGCCCTCCAGTCGGCGGCGGGACTTTGCCTGTCCCGGACCAATAGCACCGTCGAGGTTGAGCACTGGCTGTTCAAGCTCAACGAGGCGACCGATAGCGACCTGACCCGGCTCTATCGCCAGTTCGAGGTCGATCCGTCCCGGCTCCAGCGCGAGCTCAGCAAGGCGATCGACGCCTTCAAGACCGGCAACTCGCGGACTCCTTCGCTGTCCGGCCAGATCCTGGACCTCGTGCGCGAGTCCTGGGTGCTCGCGTCGGTCCAGTACGGGGCGACGAAGATCCGGTCCGGCGTCTTGTTGCTGGCCCTCCTGAGCGACGAGAAGCTCGGCCGCCTGGCCCGCGAGGCGTCGAAGGAGCTGGGCAAGATCCAGACCGAGAGCCTCTTCCCGTCGCTCTTGAAGATCGTCGGCGGGTCGGTCGAGGACGAGGCGGAAGCAACCTCGGGACCGGCGTCGGCCGGTCAAGCGCCTGGGACCAGCCCGAATAGCAAGACTCCGGCCCTCGACCAGTTCACCGAGAACCTCACGGCCAAGGCCAAGGCCGGCAAGATCGACCCGGTCCTCGGCCGGGACCCCGAAATCCGCCAGATGGTGGACATCCTGATCCGCCGCCGCCAGAACAACCCGATCCTCACCGGCGAGGCGGGCGTGGGCAAGACGGCGGTGGTCGAAGGGTTCGCCCTCCGGGTCGCCCAGGGAGACATCCCCGACGTCCTCAAGAACATCTCGATCCGCACCCTGGACCTCGCCTTGTTGCAGGCCGGCGCGGGCGTGAAAGGGGAGTTCGAGAACCGCCTGAAGCAGGTGCTCGCCGAGGTGAAGTCCTCGCCCACGCCGATCGTCCTGTTCATCGACGAGGCCCACACGATGATCGGCGCCGGCGGCCAGGCCGGCCAGGGCGATGCCGCCAACCTCCTCAAGCCGGCCCTCGCCCGCGGCGAGCTCCGCACCATCGCCGCGACGACCTGGGCCGAATACAAGAAATATTTCGAGAAAGACGCCGCGCTCGCCCGCCGGTTCCAGGTCGTGAAGGTCGAGGAACCCGCCATCGCCCACGCCATCAACATGATGCGGGGGCTGACCGGGATGCTGGAGAAGCACCACGGCGTCCGCATCCTGGATGAGGCCGTCGAGGACTCGGTGAAGCTCTCCGCCCGGTACATCCCGGCCCGGCAACTGCCGGACAAATCCGTCAGCCTGCTGGACACCGCCTGCGCCCGGGTGGCCATCGGCCAGGCGGCCATCCCTCCGGCCGTCGAGGACTCGCGACGGAAGATCGACGCCCTCGGCGTCGAGATCGGCATCCTCGAACGCGAGAGCGTGACCGGCGGGGCCCACGAGGAACGGCTCTCCGACAAGAGGGCCGAGCTGGAAAAGACCAAAGCGACTCTCACCGACCTGGAGAAGCGCTGGGAGGCCGAGCGGACCCTGGTCAACGAGATCAAGGCCCTCCGCGACGCGATCGAGGGGCATCACGCCAAGGCCAACGGCGACGGCACCGGCGCCCCGGCCGACGCCTCGCACGACTTCGCGAAGCTCCGGGGCGACCTCGCCGCCAAGAACGCCGAGCTGCGGAAGCTCCAGGGCGAGACCCCCCTGCTCCAGGTCTGCGTCGATTCCCAGACGATCGCCGAGGTCATCTCCGGCTGGACCGGAATCCCCGTCGGCAAGATGCTGACCGACGAGATCAACACGGTCCTGAACCTCAAGGACAAGCTGGAAGCCCGGGTGATCGGCCAGCCCCACGCCCTCGAAGCTATCGCCCAGAGGATCCGGACGGCCCGGGCCAACCTGACCGACCCGAGGCGGCCGATCGGCGTCTTCATGCTCGTCGGCCCCTCGGGCGTGGGCAAGACCGAGACCGCGATGGCCCTCGCCGACACCCTGTACGGCGGCGAGGACAACATGGTCACCATCAATATGTCCGAGTACAAGGACAGCTCCTCGATCTCCAACCTCAAGGGCTCGGCCAAGGGACTCGTCGGCTGGGGCGAGGGCGGCGTGTTGACCGAGGCCGTCCGCCGGAGGCCGTATTCCGTCGTCCTCCTGGACGAGTGCGAGAAGGCCCATTATGATGTGATGGAGCTGTTCTTCCAGGTCTTCGACAAGGGCACCCTGGAGGACACCGACGGCCGGGAGATCGACTTCAAGAACACGGTGATCCTGCTGACCTCCAACGTCGGCACCGACACCTTCATGAAGCTCTGCGCCGACCCGGAGACGGCCCCCGAACCGCAAGCCCTGGTGGAGGCGCTCCGCCCCGACCTCCTCAAGTCGTTCAAGCCGGCCTTCCTCGGCCGTCTGATCGTGGTGCCGTACTATCCGATCTCCGACGAGATCATGAAGTCGATCATCAAGCTCCAGCTCGGCCGGATCGGCAAGCGGCTCCAGGAGAACCACAAGGCGAAGTTCTCGTACAGCGACGACCTGATCGGCAACATCGCCGCCCGGTGCACCGAGGCCGACAGCGGCGCGAGAAATGTCGATGCAATCCTCACGCGGACCCTCCTCCCGGAGATTTCTCAGGAATTCCTGACCAAGATGGCGGCCGGCGAGCCGATCTCCAAGGTCCATGTCGGCATCGGCCCCGAGGGGAATTTCGCCTACGAGATCGCCTGATCGAAGCTCCCCGAGGCCGTGAGGCCCCGACGGACTGGGGACGGGCACCCCGAGTGCGAGGAGCCAGTCCCCGTCCCGTCAGGGCCTCCGAGCGTGCCGGCGACGTGAGACCCACCGCCCCTCCGATGGGGTTGTCCGCCCGGCCGCCCCGAGGCGCGGACGGCCCCGAGCCAGGTCCGCCATGCCCGACCCCCTGAAGGTGCTGTCGATCCTCCGGCGGGCGACCTCCGCGTTTCGGTCCACTCCGGGCCGATCCGGCTCGGTCGTCCGGCTGGATTCGGCCGAGGAGGTGGTCGTCGTCGGCGACCTCCACGGCCATCTCCACGTCTTCGCCGACGTCCTCAAAGATGCCGCGCTCGATCGCCATCCGGGACGTCATCTGGTCGTCCAGGAACTCGTCCACGACACCCGGACCGACCCCGATGGCGACGACGGCGACCTCTCCCACCGATTGATCGACGTCGTTTGCGCCCTGAAATGCCAGCATCCCGGGCGCGTCCATTATCTGCCGGGGAACCACGAGCTTTCCGAGCTCACCGGCCGGTCGATCGGCAAGAACGGCGTCCCGCTGAACGCCCTGTTCCGCAAGGGCGTCCAGACGACGTATGGCGACCATGCCGAGGCCATCGTGGCGGCCTACGACGGCCTGTTCCGGTCGTTGCCGCTCGCCGCGAGGACACCCAACGGCGTGTTCCTCTGCCACACGATCCCGGATGCCCGCTATCTCGACGAATTCGACCCGACGATCCTCGACTCGGACGACTGGCCGGGGGAATCCCTGATGAGGGGCGGTTCGGTCTACGCCATGACCTGGGGCCGGGATACGACGATCGAGACGGCCGACCGCTTCGCACAAATCGTGGGCGCGGACCTCTTCGTCTGCGGCCACCAGCCGTGCGACGAGGGGGCCCGACGCGCCAACGATCGCGTCCTGATCCTCGACGGCACCGATCCGGCCCCGGCCTGGTGCCTGTTCCCGGCGAGGGGGCCGATCACCATCGACGACCTCGAGGCCGGCGTCCGCCCCCCTCGGCCGCTCTCGACGCCTACCTGAGGAAGAGCAGATTGACGGCCACGAACAGGGGGATCAGGATGGACCCGCTGAAGGCCATGTAGCCGAAAAACCCCGGCATCTTGACCCCTCGGGCCTCGGCGATCGACTTGACCATGAAGTTCGGGCCATTGCCGATATACGTATTCGCCCCCATGAAGACCGAGCCGAGCGAGACGGCCATCAGGAGATCCTGACGGACCAAACCGCCTTCCAGGAGGGCGACGGTGGCCGCCCCGGGCGATCCGACGAGCGAGCGGGCGGCCTCGAAGAAGACGACATAGGTGGGGGCGTTGTCCAGGACGCTCGAAAGCAGGCCGCTGGCCCAGAAGAAGTGGGACGGCGAGCTCAGGCCGAGCTCCGGCCCCCGGGCCGGAGGATCTCGATCGGCACCTGCATCGTCAGGAAGATCCCGAGGAACAGGCAGGCGACCTCCAGGATCGCCGAATAGCTGAATTCGACCTCCTTGCGAAGCCCCCGCGGGGTCGTCGCCAGCGAGAGGCCGGTCAGGGCGAGCATCACGGCCTCTCGGACGAACTCGCCGACGACGATCTCGGTGCCGGGAAGGGGCCGTTTCGGCACGATCAGGGCCACGGACAGGACCACTCCGAGCAGCCAGAGGAGATTGATCGCCCCGTGGAGCCTCAGGGGCGAACGGTGCCGGGTCTCCTTCGCGGGAAGGTCGGCCGGCTCACGACGGATCGCCCGGAGGTCCCACACGAAATAGACCGCCAGGAGGACCGTCAGGCAGAACAGCCACGGGAGCACGAGCCGGGTCGTCCACAGGAACGGCACGCCGCGGAGATAGCCCAGGAATAACGGCGGATCGCCCAGGGGGAGCAAGCATCCGCCGACGTTCGAGACCACGAAGATGAAGAAGATCACCGTATGGCGGACGTGGCGACGGTCGCGGTTGGTCTGCAACAAAGGGCGGATCAAGAGCATCGACGCGCCGGTCGTCCCGATCAGGCTGGCGAGTAAGCCGCCCGAAGCGAGGAACGCGGTATTGATGGCCGGCGACGCGCCCAGGTCGCCCCGGAGCTGCAATCCCCCGGAGATCACGTAAAGGCTGAACAGAAGGACGATGAACGGGACGAATTCTTCCAGGATCGCCTCGCCCACGACGGTCCGGATTGTCGCCAGGCCGGAGGCGGAGACGTGGCCGTCCTCCCCGGCGAGGCCGTAGCCCCGGAGGCCGTAATACGCGAGGACGACCAGGCCGAGCCCGAGGCCGACATAGAGTTTGTGGTGGTGATGCTCCCACCAGTGGGCCGCCCTCGGGATCTGCGGGAGGGTCGCGATCGCCAGCAGGAGCGCCGCGAACGGCAAGGCCCAGAGGGCGGAGGGGACGTTCACGAGGGGCCTGCGCTTCCGTCGAGACGAGGAAAAAGCGTCGTTTGGGCCGGATCAGAAACGACGCGCCCCCCGCCGGGGGCGAGGGGCGCGTCGAGGACGTCGTTTCTGGACGGGTTCCCGGGGCGTTCAGCGCGTCCCGGTGCTGGAGCCGGCCTTCGTGGCCGAGCCGTTCTTGAGGAGCTTCGTCGGCACGCCCGGCCCGTGGGTCGAGAGGTGCTCCTCGGCGATGGTCTGGACGGCGATCGGGTCCTCGTTGACGTAGCCGAAGACGCCCATCTCGGGGATGTCCAGCCCCTCGATCTCGTCCTTGGCCTTCACGCGGATGCCCATCGTCTTGTCGCTGATGAAGAAGAACAGGAAGGCGACGGGGAAGACCCAGAGGATGTTCGCGGCCACGCCGATGGTCTGGGCGATCAACTGCTCGGTCCCTCCGCCGTAGAACAGGCCGGTGGGCGTCTTGTCGGCCACGCCGTTCCAGCCCGCGCCGTACTTGCCGTCGGCGAAGAGGCCGATGCAGAGGCAGCCGAAGGCCCCGCAGACGCCGTGGACGCTCACGGCGCCGACGGGGTCATCGACCTTCAGCACCTTCTCGACGAACAGGACGCTCCAGATCACCAGGATGCCGGCGATCCCGCCGATGATCACGGCGCCAACCGGGCTGACGAACGCACAAGGGGCGGTGATGGCCACGGCCCCGGCCAAAAGGCCGTTGCAGGACATCGTGGGGTCGGGCTTGCCGTAGACGGCCCACATGTAGAGAAGTGAGGTCAGGGTGCCGGCCGCCGTGGCGAGCATGGTGCAGACCGCGACCGAGGGGACCCGGCCATCGGTGGCCGCCAGGGTCGAGCCGGCGTTGAACCCGAACCAGCCGAACGCCAGGATCAGGGTGCCCAGGACCACCATCACGATGTTGTGGCCCGGCAGGGCGTTGGCCGATCCGTCCTTGTTGAACTTGCCGATCCGGGGGCCGATGACCAGGGCCCCGGCCAGGGCCGTGACGCCGCCGGTCATGTGGACGACCGACGACCCGGCGAAGTCGATGTGGCCGTTGCCGATCCCGAAGTTCGTGCCGAGCGTCGCGAGCCAGCCGCCGCCCCAGACCCAGCAAGCATAGACCGGGTAGATCACCATCGACAGGAAGAAGCCGAAGACCATGAAGTGGGAGAACTTCCAGCGCTCGGCCAGGGCCCCGGTGGGGATCGTGGCGGCGGTGTCCATGAACACCATCTGGAACAGGAACATGGTCAGGACGGAGGCGTCATAGGCATCCCCGGTCAGGAAGAAGCCCTTGTAGCCGAAGATCCCCAACTCCTTGCCGGCGACGGTGATCTTGAAGAGTTTGTCGAGGATGTTCGGGCCGTCGAACGCGAGGACGGGGCCGAGGCCGCCCATCTGGATCGCGAACCCGCAGATCCAGAAGCCGAGCATGCCGATGGCGTAGACCACGAAGTTCATGGCCATCGTGTGGGCCACGTTCTTGGCGCGGGTCAGCCCGGTCTCGACCAGGGCGAAGCCGGCCTGCATGAACATGACGAGGAAGCCGGCGATCAGGGCCCAGAGGATGTTCAGGGCCACCTTGATCTGCTTGGTATCCTTGGCCAGGGTCTCCGTGGTGACGACGATCTTGCCGTCCTTGTCCTTGTCGCCGGTCAGGGTATAGCCGGCGGCACCGGTGTAGCTGCCGGTGGAGTCGGGCGCCGTCGGAGTCACCTTCGGGTCGGGGGCCGCGGCGGGCGCGGCCGGGGTGGCGTCGGTGGTCGCCGCGGTGGGCGCGACCGGGGCCTCCTCGGCCTTCTTCGCCTCCTGGGCGTGGCCCCAGTTGCCGGCCAGGAAGATGGTCAGGGCCATCGTGGCCCCCAGCGACAGCATGACCCAGGGTCTCCGACGACTGCTCATCATCACGGTGATCCTCCGGCTCGCGGTCCCGGGCTCGATCTCCGAGCCCTCCGCGGCCTGTTCCAGAATTGGGAGAGGGGAACGAAGGAGGGCCCGAGCGGGCCGATCAGGGCCTCGGGCCGGGCCCAATGGCGGCCCTTGCGGCGGGGTTCGCCCATTCGACGACTCGGCCCGAGTTTCGCAAGCATCGTGCCGACACCCATCCGCCGGCGCGATGGGTCGAGATTCCAGCCCAAGTCCTTTCCCCAGAATGGTCTCCGCGCGAAAAATGCGTGGGCGCGTTCGGGGCAGCTTGGTTCATTCGCTGTTTTTTTGGGCGTTCGTGCTTCAAATTTCGGCAGACTCCGGCGGGGGCGACGAGTCGGCTTCCCGGGAATGACGAACGGCCCCGTGACCTCGGAGGAGGCGGCGGGGGCCGTTCGGGATGGGATCGTGACCCGGCGGGTTGCTCAGTACAGCAAGATCACGTCGAAGCCCAGGGTCAACTGGCTGTTGCGCGTCCCATCGCTATACGGGTGGCCGCTCCGGGCGAAGTCGTACCGGGCCTCGGGCCGGATCCAGATGTAGGGCACTGGCTTGTAGATCAGGCCGAGCGTGAATTCGGAGTAGTTCGTCGCGATCCCGGTGCGGACGCCGTTGTTGTCCCGGAAGATTTCCGACCGCCAGACGCCGGTCAGCTTGTCGCTGTCCTTGGTGATCTTGTAGAGGAACCAGTTGCCGAAGCTGTACCAGCCCGCCCCGTGAGACGCGCCGGACTGCACCACGCCGTTGACGACCGAGGAGGCCGCCCCCGGGACGTTCTGCTCATACGCCTCGTCGGTCTCCATGACCTGCGTCAGCCGGTCGTTCCACTTGTGGGAGAGGACCGTCGTGAACAGGACGCGGTCGTTCGAGGAATAGCCGGGGTTCTTCTGGCCGGCGAGCGAGGGGACGTTGATGTAGCCGGTGGGATAGAAGTCCTGGTTGGCCGGGAGCTGCTTGGGGAACTGGTTGGGGCCCCAGACGGTGGTGAAGGCCACCGAGGTCTTGTCCTCGTTGAAGGTGTACGAGAACCCGCCGATGTAGCCCCACTTGTAGTGGGTGTTGATCCAGCGGTCCCAGCCGTTGATGGCCCCGTTATAGATGTTCAGCTTGTCGGTGATGTGCCAGGTGCTCACCATGCCGAAATGGGTGAACGGCTGGCCGTAGTTGAACATGTAAGGCACCGAGAGGAGCGGTCGGCCAGTTGCTGGAACGACTTCGTAGCCGGCCAGGGTGTACCAGCGGCCCCCCTTGAAGTCGATGCCCTTGGTGCCCAGGAACTTGTCGGGGACGTGCATCTCGACGTACATCTGGGCCGGGTCGTAGCCGGCGAAGTGGTTGGGCGAGAAGGACGTCTGGTTCAACCCCTGCATGTGGTTGAACTGCCAGTCGTTGCCGAACAGGTTGTCCACCCGGAAGCCGAAGTTGATCTCGTCGTTCTGCTCCAGGGGCTTTTCGAAGATCAGGTAGTACTGGTTGCCCATCCAGCGGTTGGCTTCGTAGTTCGGGTTCACGCCGAAGTTATAGGGGCTGCGGCCTCCCAGGGTGCCGTTGGTATTGCCGGTGTAGGAGTTCTGGAGCCATCCGTAGATCTTGATCTTGGAATCTTCCATGCCGAAGAAGTTCATCAGGAGCTTGGTCTCGTCCTTCTCGGGCTCCTCGGCCTCTTCCTCGGCCTGCTGGGCCTCGGTGGGCTCGCCGCCTCCGCCCTCGCGCTCGGACTTCGGCAGGGACAGGTCGGTGTCGGAGGCGGTGCTGGAGTCGGTCGGGGACGTCCCCTCGCCGGGCCCCGGGGGCCGGGCCGGGGGCGGGGGCGGCGCGGTGTCGGACGGGGTGGCCTGGACCCTTCGGACCCCGACCCCCGGGAAGAAGCGATTGACGCCGGAGTTGGGGCCCAGGGGGCGGCCGGGCGTCACGGCCGGGGCCCGGGCGCGACCGGGGAGGTCTGGGCCCGGGCGTTCTCTCCGAAGAAGACCAGCATCGCGGCGAGGGCGGCTCCTGCCCTCCACGCCGAGGTTAGATTCGCTTTCATCCTGAAAGCTCCGCAACGAAGTCCTTATCCCGCTCGACGACAGCACGGGGAGAGGGCCGGGCTTTCCGCAGTCCTTGCGGATCTCGTCTCCGCCTCACGCCCGGAATTCCCGGAACGATCGGAGGTTCGTGACCTTCATATCGGCCGGGGTGATATCGGTGTTGACGCTTTTTGCCGAAACCCCCAGGGCCCCCGAGCCCCCGACGCTTCACGGCTCCGGGCCCAGAGTGTTTAATTCGTCTTTCGGGGGCCTTAGACTGAGGCGTCGGCAGGGGCTTCCTCTTCCGGGCCCCGGATCGGTCCGGAATCACGAGCGACTCCGATGAACGTCCCCGCGATGTGGATCATGCTGGGCGTCCTGGCCGCGCTGGCCGTGGCGTACCGATACTACAGCGCCTTCCTCGCCGCGAAGGTCGCCTCCCTGGACGACTCGCGGGTCACGCCCGCCCATGCGCTCAACGACGGCCAGAATTATCACCCCACGAATCGCTGGGTCCTGTTCGGCCACCACTTCGCGGCGATCTCGGGCGCGGGGCCGTTGATCGGCCCGGTCCTGGCGATCCAGTTCGGCTATCTCCCCGGGCTGATCTGGCTGGTCGTCGGCGTCTGCCTGGCGGGGGCGGTCCAGGACATGATGGTCCTCGCCCTCTCGACCCGCCGGGGCGGCAAGAGCCTCGCCGGGATCGCCCGGGACGTCCTCGGCCCGGTCGCCGGGAGGGCCACGGCCGTGGCCATCCTCTACGTGATCGTGATCGCCCTGGCCGGGCTGGGGATCGTGGTCGTCAAGGCCCTCGGGGGCGAGGAAGTCGCCATCGCCGGGGGGACCGAACTCACGCTCCCCACCGACGCCCCCATCCTCAGGTCGTTCAAGGCCGGCTCGCCCGACACCGTCTATCAGATCCCCGCCGGGTCGCTCTACCGATTCGGGAAAGCCGCCGACGACACCCTGAGGTTCGCCGAGCCGTTCGCGATGGCCGTCCCCGCGAAGACCCCGCCGAAATTCCTCAAGGAAGGCGGGATCGTGGTCCCTTCCGGGAGCCGGAGGCTCGTCCCCGGGAGCTCCTGGGGCACCTTCACCATCTTCTGCACGATCCCGATCGCCCTGGTCGTCGGCCTCTACATGTATCGGCTCCGCAAGGGGAAGGTCCTCGAGGCGTCCTTCCTCGGCGCGGTCGGAGTGCTCGGGGCGACGGTCGCCGGCGCGTGGATCCCGGGCTCGGCTTTGGAATCGACGTTCTCCCTGGGCCGCGACCAAACGATCCTGATGATCGCCGCGTATGGCTTCGTCGCGAGCGTCCTGCCGGTCTGGCTCCTGCTCTGCCCGAGGGATTATCTCTCCAGTTTCCTCAAGATCGGCACGATTGCGCTCCTGGTGGTCGGCGTGATCCTCGCCAATCCGAAGCTCCAGGCCCCGGCGATCAACGCGCATTTCGCCTCGGGGGGCGGGCCGTACTTCAAGGGCGGGATCTTCCCCTACGTCTTCATCTGCATCATGTGCGGGGCGATTTCCGGGTTCCACGCCCTGGTCTCGTCCGGGACCACGCCGAAGATGATCGACCGGGAGAGCGACGTCCGGGCGATCGGCTACGGGGCGATGCTGATCGAAGGTCTCGTGGGCGTGGTGGCGCTGATCGCCGCGGCGAGCCTGCCGAGCTCGATGTACTATGACATCAACATCGACCTGGCCCGCCGCCCCGAGTTCGCCAAGACCCTGGCCGTGATGGAGTTCGACGGCGACGGCGGGCATGCCGAGCTGGTGGACATGGAGCGCAAGGTCGGCGAGTCGCTCCAGGGACGGACCGGGGGCGCCGTGACGTTGGCCGTCGGGATGGCGCGGATCTTCACCCGGGCCCTGCCCTGGGCCGATCGCCTGATCGGGTTCTGGTACCACTTCGCCATCATGTTCGAAGCCCTGTTCATCCTCACCACGATCGACACCGGGACCCGGATCGGCCGGTTTTTGGTCCAGGAGTTCCTCGGGAAGATCTGGAAGCCCCTGGGCGACCTGGACTGGCTCCCCGCGTCGTTCCTGGCCACGGGCCTGGTCGTCTTCGGCTGGTCGTATTTCATCTACACCGGCACCGTGGCGACGATCTGGCCGATGTTCGGGATGGCGAATCAGCTCCTCGCCCTGATCGCCCTGACGATCGTGACCTCGGCCCTGGTGAACGAGGGCAAGGCCCGATACGCCCCCTTGACGCTCGTCCCCGCCCTCTTCGTCGCGACCACCACGCTCTCGGCCGCGTATCTGGAAGTCACCGGGACCTACTGGGGATGGATCCAGAAAGGAGACGTCGCCAAGGGCTGGTTGAATATCGGCCTGACCGGCCTCCTCGTCGCCTGCGTGGCCGTGATCGCGACCTCGGCGATCGTCCGATGCCTCCGAAAGCCGGCTCCAGGGCCTCTGGAATCGATCGTCAAGGCTTGAGGGCGAAGACAGCCCCATTCGTTGAGGGCATTCCTTGTAGGGTCCGCTATTGCGGACCTCGTCGCGACGACGCGAAATCGAAGAGGTCCGCAATAGCGGACCCTACAGGCGATCGTCTCTTCTCCCGAGCGGCGCGAACGTCCCTCATCCGGCCGCGACCGCCCCGGTCGCCACCGACTTCTTCATGAGGAAGACCAGGAGCAGCGCGGCAAGGGCCATCAAGGTGTAAATGGCGAAAATATCGAGATACGCCATCTCGCGGGCCTGGCGGCCGACCATCCCCCGGAGGATGCCCATCGCCTGATCCTGGGCGGTCGCGGAGGTCACCCCTCCCCGGAGCATCCGGGCCTGGACGATCGGTTGCAGGGTCCTGGAGACCGCCGGGTTGGTCGGCGTCACGTGCTCGGCCAGCCTCAGATGGTGGAACTGGGCCCGGCGATCGACCATCACCGTGACGATCGCGATGCCCAGGCTCCCGCCCTCGTTGCGGAGCATGTTGAAGATGCCCGCCGCGTTGTTGATCTGGTCCTTCGGCAAGTAAACGTACGCCGCATTGTTCAGGGGGACGAACAGGAGCCCCACGCCCGTCATCTGGACGCATCGCGGCAGGACCAGGGCGATCGGCGAGACGTCCAGATTCAGGTGGGCCTGCCAGTAGCTCGCCCCGGCCAGGGCGACCAGGCCGAACGGGATGATGAACCGCGCGTCGATCCTCTTGCCCAGCAGGAACCCGACCACCGGCATCATCGCCATCGTGCAGAAGGCCGCCGGCGAGAGGATCAGGCCGGCGTGGAAGGCGTCGTACCCGAACAGCTCCTGGAGCATCTGCGGTGTGTCCACGTTCGCCCCATAGAGCACGGCGAACGCCAGGTAGATGAGGACCCCGCACGCCAGGAAGTTCCTCTCGCCCAGCAGGCGAAGGTTGACGATCGGCCGGGGGTGGCGAAGCTCCCAGACGACGAAGACCGTGAGCGCCACGGCCATGATCGCGAAGAACGCCTGGACCCGGCCGAACGGGTCGCCGAACCAGTCCCACTCCTGCCCCTTCGCGTACAGGACCTCCAGGGAGCCCAGGCCCAGCGAGACCAGCCCCAGGCCGATGTAGTCGATGCTCAGGCCCTTCTTCCACGCCTGCTTCCGCTCCTCCTCCATCCCGGGAGGGTCCTGGACGATCAGGTGGGTCAGGAACAGGGACAGGACGCCGATCGGGATATTGATATAAAAAATCCACCGCCAGGAATAGTTGTCGCTGATATATCCGCCCAGGACCGGCCCGAGGATCGGCGCGACGACGACCGCCACTCCATAAAGGGCCATCGCCATCCCCCGGAGGTTCGCCGGGAACGTGTCGATCAGGATGCCCTGCTCCGACGGCTGGAGGCCGCCCCCGCCGATCCCCTGGAGGATCCGGAAGAAGATCAACATCTCGATATTTGGCGCCGCCCCGCAGAGGGCCGAGCTCACCGTGAACAAAAACACGCACGTCATGTAGAACCGCTTCCGGCCGATCAGCCCGATCAGCCATCCCGAGAGCGGCAACACGATGGCATTGGCCACGAGGTAGCTCGTGAGGACCCAGGTCGCCTGGCTCCGGCCGACCGAGAGGCCGCCGGAGATGTAGGGCAACGCCACGTTGGCGATCGAGGTATCGAGGACCTCCATGAACGTCGCCAGGGTGACGGTCAACGCCACGATCCAGTGATTGACCGGGGCGCGGACCTTCGGCGCGTCGCCCTGGGCGTTCTTCGGCTCGCTCATGGCGGACCCGCCCCGGCCTCGGGGTCGCGGTTTTCCCGGAGGCTGCCCGCCGGCCCATCCCCCACGTCGATCGGCCTCCGACTTCCGAACGCATGGAGCCGTTGCCCGGCCCCCGGGCCGGTCGGCGCCTCCTTGAACCTCACGTGAGGGACCACCGAAAGCCCGGCGAAGAGCGGCGTCTCCTCCGGGATCGGCCCGGACAGCTCGATCCTCACCGGAAGCCTCTGAGTGACCTTCACGTAATTCCCCGTCGCGTTCTCGGGCGGCAAGAGCGACTGGGACAGGCCCGTCCCCGGGCTGAACCCGGCGACCCGGCCCCGGAACACCCTGTCGGGATAGGCGTCCACGTGGAGATCCACGGGCATGCCGATCCGGATGTCCTGGATCTGGGTCTCCTTGTAGTTCGCCGAGATCCAGACGTACGAGGGCCGGATCGACACGAGCGATTGGCCCGGCTCCACGCGGTTTCCCGGGTGGACCTGGCGATCCTGGACGTACCCCGCCACTTCCGAGCGGACCTCGGTCCAGCTCAGGCGGAGGAGGGCGTCTTCCCTCTGGCGGTCGGCCCGTTCGACGGCCGCCAGCGCCACCCGGACGGCCGGGGCCTGTTCGATCACCGCTTCCAACCCCTCCCCGGCCGATTTCCCGCCCCCGGGGCGGAGGAAGTCCTCGAACGCCTTCGCCTGGTCGGCCTCTTTCGGGTCGAACGGGATGCCGAGCTCCGCCAGGCTCGACGCGATGTCCGAGACCGCCGTCTGGACCGTCGATTGGCTCGTTTCGAGGTCCGGCGGGACGTTCAGCGGGTCCTCATAATTCGGCGCCAGGCCGAGCGCCGATCGGATCTCCTGAATCTCGGCCCAGGCCACCTTCACCTGCTCGTCGGCGTTCTTGAGCG
Source organism: uncultured Planctomycetota bacterium (assembly GCA_963737655.1). Classification (GTDB taxonomy): domain Bacteria; phylum Planctomycetota; class Planctomycetia; order Isosphaerales; family Isosphaeraceae; genus JAQGHR01. Next base: position 4,036,666 of record CAVTTN010000002.1, read on the forward strand.
TGTTGTTCCTGGTGTCGAGTTCGGCCTGGGTCGCCGACCCCCGGGCCACGAGGTTGGCGAGCCTCTTCTGGTCGATGTCGGCCAGGGCCCGGCTCGATTCCCGGGCCCGGAGCTCGGCGACCCGGGCCTTGAGGCTGGCGATCTGCTGACGGAGCCTCTCCTGGGCATTCTTCCGGCGGTAGTAGCTCGCCCGGGCCCCCGCCAGTTGCGACCGGACCCGGGCCCGGGCCTGGATCAGGTTCGCCCCGGACTCCCGGACCGACGCCTCGGCCTGCGCCAGCGCCACCTCGAACGGCTGGCGGTCGAGCCGGACGAGGAGCATCCCGGGCTCGACCCGGTCGTTCTGATCGACGAGGACCTCGGTCACCACGCCATCGACCCGGGGGCTCACGTAGGTGATATGCCCCGCCACGAACGCATCGTCGGTCGAGACCGTGTCGAGCATCTCCCGGACCATCGGCACGCCCCAGTGGACGGCCGCCGCCACGATCGCCACGGCCGCCCCGCCGATCAGGAGCCATCGCAGCCAGTGCCGTCTCGGGCGTTCGGGAGGCTCGGGAAAGGCCGGATGCCCCTTCTCCGCCAGCCGGGTCCCCTGGGCGTCGGCGATCACGAACGAATCGACGGGCGCGGGGATGTCGTCCTTCTCGCGATCCTCGGGCGTCCCCGGGACGCGGACCGTCTCGGCGAGGGCCGGGCCCGCCGTGGCCGTCGCCGTCGCCGTCTGAAACCGGTACGCCTGGCCGTTCCCCGGAGTGTTCATCCTCGCGGTCACCTTCGCCCCGACCGTCGCGGAGGGAGGGCGGTCTCCCTCGGCGGTCTGTTCGCGAGGATTCCGGGTGCAACTGCGATGCCATCGGCCCGGTCGGGCGATCCGTCCTCCTCAAAGGTCGCCCACGGCCCTCCTCAGGCGGAACATCGCCAGGGCCTCGTCGTAGACCGCATCATAATAGTTCGTGAAGCTCTGCACCCGCCGTTCCTCGGCGTCGAGGACTTCGGTGTAAATGCTCAAGCCCTGATTGTATCGATCGATCACGACCTTCACGTTCTCCTCGGCCGAGGCCACCGAGGCGGACGCGACGACCACCCTCTGGCGGGCCTCGTTCACGTCGAGCCATCGCGAGCGGACCTGCAAGGCGATGTCGGCGGCGAGGTCGGCCTTCTGCCGGAGGATCGCCCGTTCCTGGTGCCGGAGGGCGTCGGCCCTCTTGCGGGTCTGGCCGCCGTCGAAGGCCGTCCAGTTCAGCACGAATGACCCGGTGAAGATGTTGGGATTCACGATGTTGTCGTTGCCCGGATACAAATAGGCGCCGACCGCCGCGACCTGGGGCCGGATGTTGGCGAGGGTGGCCTCCGCCTGGTCGCCGGTCGCCCTCGCCCGTTCGGACAGGTTGGCGAGCTCGGGGCGACCGCGAAGGGCCCGGCCGGTCAACTCGTCCACCTGAGCCTCGTTCAGCCCGGCGAACTCGGGCGAGGAGCGGACCGCCGAGGCCGCCAGGTCGTCCAGGCCGACCCCGAGGGCGCGGTCGTGAGCTCGTCGAGCGGCACCACCGTCGTCAGGGGACGACACAGATAGCGATTATAGGTGGCCCAGGCGGTGTCGAGGTTCTTGATCGCGGTGATCTCGCGGAGTCGGGCGTTGGCCAGCGAGACCTCGGCGGCCAGCTGCTCGTTCCGGGTCGCGAGCTGCTGATCCTTGCGATTGGTGACGTCCCGGGCGAACGAGGCGAGCCGGGCGACGTCGCTTTGGGCCACGTCCAGGTCTTTCCTCGCGCGGAGGATGCCCACATACGCCTCGGCCACCGTCAACTTCAGGTCCAGGGCGGCGCGGAACTCCTCGGACCTCTGCGCGTTGAGCTGATGCCCGGAGGAATCGATGGTCCTGCGAATCCGGCCGCCGCTGTAGAGCGGGATCGTGATGTAACTGAACGAAAACGGGACGTCATGCTGATTCGGTCCCAGGATCGGGATCGGCTGGCCCGCGAACCCGGAGGGAGTCCCGCCGATGGTCGGCGACGAACCGGCCGCCGTCCCGGGGACGCCCAGGTTCGGCTGAAAGTTGGTGCGGATTCGCGGCGACTGGCTCAGGAAGGTGTTCGCATCCAGGGTGCGAATGCTGGGCAGGCGGGCCGCCCGGGCCGCGCCGAGGTTCAGCCCGGCGGCCTGCGACTCAAGCTGGCGGGCCTGGAGCTGGCCGTTGACTCGCAGGGCGATCCCCCACGCGTCGTCCAGGCTCTCGGCCCGGCCGTCGGTGACGAGGGCGCCGAGAGCGATCGCGATTGCGAGGCCGGCGACGAATGGACGTAAGATCATCCTTCGGGTCTCCCCTCCGTGGGAGCCGGGCGGGCGGGCGTGCCCTGTCGATCGCGAGATCGAGGCGAGGTTCGTCCCGGCGGAGGGCCGAACTCGTCCAGGATCGAGGATCGGCGAATCGTCCGCGCAGAATCATCCGAAGGCAAGTCCGACCGTGCCGGAAATCGCGGAAGCGCCGGCCGCGAGGTTCGCGCCGGCGCCCCGCGGACGAACCCGGTTTCGGGAGTTGTCTTGTCGGCGGCCTCCATCCTGGGTTCCGCCGGTCCTTGAACCGGAAACATCCTGGAGGGAGATCCCGCGAGCCTCGGGCCGCCCAGGTCGGCGGACGGCCCGAGGGGGATGGCTCAAACCTTCGTCGGCACCGAGGCACCGCTGGCTTCGGCCCCTCCGAAGCGGTCGGCGCCGCCCCGGGCGAGGACGCTGTGCGCTTTCCCATATCCGAAGTAGATGGCGAACCCGATGGCGAGCCACACGAACAGACGGAGCCAGTTCTCGCCCGGCAGGGAGAACATCAGGAGGAGACAGGTCGCAATCCCGAGGATCGGCGTGAGCGGCACCAGAGGGGCGCGGAACGGGCGCTCGGCGTCGGGATTGGTCTTTCTCATGATCAGGACGGCCGCACAAACGATCACGAACGCCATCAACGTGCCGATGTTGACCAGCTCGGCCAGGACGCGAAGCGGCAGGAACGCCGCCATCAGGCCGACGAAGACGCCGGTCAGGATCGTGGATTTCCACGGCGTGCGGAACTTCTCGTGGACCGCCCCGAAGAAGCTCGGAGGGACCAGCCCGTCCCGGGCCATCGCCAGGAAGATCCGGGGCTGGCTGAGCATCATCACCAGCAAGACCGACGTGATGCCGGTCAGCGCCCCCACCGAGATCAAGAAGTTCGCCCAGGGCATCCCCCGGCTCTGGAACGCGGCCGAGATCGGCGCCTTGATATCGATCTGTTCGGAGGGGACCATCCCGGTCAGGACGGCGGCCACCGCGATGTACAGCAACGTGCAGAGCACGAGCGACACGATGATGCCGATCGGCAGGTCGCGGCGGGGATTCTTGGCCTCCTCGGAATGGGTCGAGACCGAGTCGAAGCCGATGTACGAGAAGAAGATCATCGCCGCCCCGGCAAAAATCCCCACGGGCTTGCCCCCCGCGTCCGAGGAGCCGAAGATCGTCTTGCCGAAGAACGAGATCCCGGTCCAGCCCTTGGGGGCGAACGGCGTCCAGTTCTTGGGATCGACGTAGAACGCGCCCACGATGATGACGAACGCCACGATGGCCAGCTTGACGAGGACCATCCCGGAATTGAAGCCGACCGATTCCTTGATGCCTCGCACCAGGATCACGGTGATGATCGCCGTGATGACCAGCGCGGGGAGGTCGAGATAGCTGCCGGTGAGCTGGAACTTGCCCGTGTCCGGGACGTAGTCGAAAGGTGCCCCGGCGATGATCTTCGGTATGTCCACCCCGAAGATCAGGTGCCAGAGCTTCTGGAAATAACTCGACCAGCCACTGGCCACGGTCGAGGCCCCGACGGCGTATTCCAGGACGAGGTCCCAGCCGATGATCCAGGCGAACAGCTCGCCGAGGGTGGCATACGCATACGTATAGGCCGACCCGGCCACCGGGACCATCGAGGCGAACTCGGCGTAGCACAGCGCGGCGAACACGCAGGCGATCCCGGCGAAGACGAACGAGAGCATCAGGGCCGGTCCCGCCTTGTCGTGCGCCCCCTCGCCGATCAGGACGAAAATGCCGGTGCCGATGATCGCGCCAACGCCCAGGCTGGTCAGGCCGACCGGCCCGAGGACGCGCCTCAGCCGGTTCTCGCCCTTCTCCTCCTCCAGAAGCATGGCCAGGGGCTTCTTGGCCCAGAGTTGGCTCTTGGTCGGACCCATTCGAAATCTCCGCGGACAGATCGATGGACGGGGATGAGCTCGGAAATGAGCATGGCAGCGGCGCGCGGGAACGGCCGGGCCGGCCCGGGAGAGGAGGACGCAATAGTCTGCCGAGTCACCGTCCGCGATTCCAGCCCTAACCCCCCATTCCGGGCGGATTATCGGTTCAACGAAGGCTCGAAACGGGCCGACGCCTCCCCAGGGCATAAACCGGCAGACCCAGGAGCACCAGCCCCAGCCCCGGCCAGGTCGTCGCCGGTTGGTACACGAAGAGGACGACCAGGATCGCCGCCGCCCCGGCGATGTATAGGGCCGGGACGAACGGATAGCCCCAGGCCCGATACGGCCGCTCCGCCCCCGGGCGGAGGATTCGGAGCCGGAAGATCCCGGCGATCGTCAGGATGTAGAAGATCAGCGCGGCCGAGATCACGTAATTGAGCAGGTCGCCGTAGAGGTTCCCGTATTCATGTTGATCATTCACCGTCTTGAACGTCCGAGGCAACACCAGGGCCGCCGCCCAGAGGCCCTGGATCGCCAGGCCCCAGGCCGGCACCTTCTCCGCATTCAGGCGTCCGGCGGGCGCCGGGAACAGGCCGTCGCGGGCCATCGAGTAATACGCCCTGGCCCCCGCAAGGATCAATCCGTTCACGCATCCGAGGGTTGAGATCATGATCGCCCCGGCCATGATCCGCCCGCCTCGCCCGGGGAAGATCGCGTCCATCGTGGCCGAGGCCACGCGGTCCTTGTCGGCGTGCTGGATCGCCGGGAACGGCAGGGTCACGAAGTAGGCGAGGTTCGCCAGCAGATACAGGCCGATCACCACGGCCGTCCCGGCGGCCAGGCTGATCGGGATCGTCCGCCTCGGGTCCTTCACCTCGCCCGCGGTGAACGTGATGTTGTTCCAGGCGTCCGAGGAGAACAGCGAGCCCGTCTGCGCCAGGCAGATCGCCACGAACAGGCCGAAGGCGGTCGCCGCCGTGAGGCCGGGGGACAGGTCGATCACGCCCCGGGCGGCCCAGAAGTCGCCGAAATTCGCCTTCACGGCCGACTGGTTCCAGCCCCAGATCAGCCCGACGACGATCAGAGCGATCAGGGCGCCGGTCTTCGCCGTCGTGAAGACGTTCTGAATCAATTTTCCGTAATCCAGCCCCCGGGTGTTCGTCCACGTGAGCGCGGCGATCAGGACGAGGGCGACGGCCTGGACTCGCGAGAGGGACACCGCGTAGCCCGGCGCCAGGTGGATCGGCGAGATCAGATAGGCCCCCTCGTCAATCCAGGGGATCAACACGCCGGCATATCGGGCGAAGGCCACGGCCACCGCCGCGATCGTCCCGGTCTGGATCACGGTGAAGAGCGTCCAGCCGTAGAGGAACCCCCAGAGCGGCGAGTACGCCTCGCGGAGATAGACATATTGGCCGCCGGCCCGGGGCATCATCGCGGCGAGCTCGCCATAGGAGAGCGCCCCGGCGATCGTCAGGACTCCCGTGAGCACCCAGGCCATCAGCAGCCATCCCGGGCTGCCGATCATCCGGCCCATCTCGGCCGAGACGATGAAGATCCCCGAGCCGATCATCGACCCGATCACCACCATCGTCGAATCATACAGGCCCAGACCCCGACGGAACTCGGTGTCGAGGGCGGAGGAGGGATCGCCCGGGGGCCCCGAGGGCGAGGAGGCCGGAACGTCGGTCGAGGCCATTCGGGGAAGGCTCCGCGGGGCGATCGGGTCGGATGGGCAAGCGAGGGGTCGGGAGAGGATCGAGGCAATCTATCCGACCGGGGCGCCCTCGGACAAGGGCCGGGTCGGCGGAGGCATCGCCCTCGGCCGTCGGGTCGGAAGACCGGGCGGGATGGACGACCTGCGTGAATCCTGAGGTTGAGGCACGATCTAGATTTTCATGTTCGTCGTTTCAGCTCTTGAGTCCGTCAAAGGTCTGGAAACCATTTTCGCGGCGAAGTTGACTACACTTTTTGTCGGAAAAGCGCGAAAAGGGCGAGAATCAGGCTGGATTCGCGTGCGCAGTCACTCGTGCGCGAGCAGGAATCCTCACGTCGGCATTTTCCCAAATCCAGGTCGCAAGACCATTTTCTCAAAGGGGATGCGGCGCGGCCCTCCGCGAGCCGATTCGCCCGCTCGGCGCGAAAATGCGCGCCTCTTCGGCGCGCCCGCGATTCATCCACGCTGTTGCAAGCGATGTCATGAACTCGTGCGGAATCGGCTTTCAAGAAATCCGAAGGGGACGGATTGTGTGATCGCCGGTGGCCCGGGTCGCGATGATCCAGGGACAGCGTCCCGCGTCGAGGCGCCGTCTCGATCCCGGCCGAGATCCCGGCAAGGGCTTGCGGACGGCCCCGGGTCGGGCGATCCTGAAGAGTGCATGGATTTCCCGTCACGGGGTGCCGCCCCACCCGTTATCAGAGAAGAATCCTCCCGGAGCCGACCCTCCTCATGGAATGCCTCGGACCCCAGTGCGCCTCGATGATCCTGGAATGGCTGAAGGCACGGACCGAGGCGGCCCCGTCGGCCCCGGCCTCGCCCTCAACGGCCCCGTCCCAGGCGTCTCTTTGGAAGGCGGCGCCGTACCAGGAAGACGCCCCGACCCTGCGGACTCCGGCCGAGCTCGAAGGGGCCCTGGAACACCTCGAATACGCCATCTTTCGTCGATACGAGAATCAATTGACCCGCGCCGAGCGAGCGCGCCTGGATAATACGATCGAAAATGCGCTTTACAAGGTTGATCGCTATCGGTCCCGGCTCGAACCGGCCGAAAAAACGGCGCTGGAGCCGCGCTGCCGGGCCCTCCGCGAGACGGTGATCGAGGGCCGGGAACGCGCCGAGAGGATGAGGACCCAGGCCCGCCGGGCCGAGCTGAAGCTCGCGCGAGCTGGGGACGCTCACGCCCGAAGGGTTCGAGGAATTCGTGGCCGAGGTGTTCGAGGCGATCGGCTACCGGGTCGATCGGGTCGGCGGGACCGGGGACGAGGGGGCCGACCTCCGCGTGTCTCGGGGCGGCCTGCTCGGGGTGGTCCAGTGCAAGTATCACACGAGGGGCGTCGTCGGCTCGCCGGAGATCCAGAAGTTCCTGGGGACCATCCATCACACCAAGAGCCATAAAGGGTTCTTCGTCACGACGCGCACCTATTCCCTCTCGGCCGAGAAGTTCGCCGCCGATCACCCGATCGAATTGATCGACGGCCCGAGGCTCGTCGAGCTGGTCCAGGAGGCGATGGGCCCGGGGGCGAAGAAGGAGCCCGAGCCGACCTGGTTCTGATCGCCCGGGATTTCCGATCCACGGGCGCGACGTTTGCTTTCTCCTATCGAATGTGACCTAAGGTTGGATCAGCGTTCTCATCGGAGATACGAGGCACTTGACTGGGGTTTGGCACGCGGCTAGCCTGACGATCGCACGACAGGATTCGTGCCGCCGTCTCCATCCCCAGCCAAGGAGGGTTCGCATGGCCACCGTCGAGCGCAAGGCGGAGTTCGTCCCCCTGGAACTCCCCGAGGAATTCGAGGACCTGGAGGGCCTCCTCCGGTCGGACCTCCAGGCGATCATCGGGATGTTCGCCCAGCGCGCCCACGACCGCCTGTTCCTCACCCGCCGCGAGTTCCGCGAGCTCCAGGCCGAGCTGTGGAACGGGATGACCGAGGCGATCCGCACCGCCGTGGCGCCGCTGTCGGTCGAGAACCGCTGAGGCGGCCGGTCTCCGGACGGGCGGGACGCTCATGGCCAGAATCCTGCTCGGCGTGACCGGCTCGGTCGCCGCGATCCGAACCCCCGCCCTGTTCGCCGCCCTGATCGCGGCCGGGCACGAGGTCCGGGTGATCGCGACCGAGCCGGCCCTCCACTTCTTCGACCCCAACGACCTGGGACCGCCCGCCGAAGCCGGCGGGCCCGTCTTCCGGGACGCCGACGAATGGACCCAGGGCGGCTGGAACCGGGGCGATCCGGTCCTCCACATCGCCTTCCGCGACTGGGCGGAGCTGCTGGTCATCGCCCCGCTCGATGCCAACTCCCTGGGCAAAATTGCCCTCGGCTTGTGCGACAACTTCCTCACCTGCGTCGTCCGCGCCTGGGATTTCGACCGGCCCGTGATCCTGGCGCCCGCCATGAACACGAAAATGTGGGAAAGCCCCGCGACCTTGAGGCACCTCCGCCTCCTTCTTGACGATCGCGGCGACGGCCGACAGCCCGCCGGATGGACGCTCGCCGAAGCCGACTCGGTGTTCGCGGCCCATGCTCCGGGGATCATCCTGGTCCCGCCGATGAGCAAACGCCTCGCGTGCGGCGACGTGGGCGTCGGCGCGATGGCCGAGGTGGTCACGATCGCCGAGACGGTCCGCCGATCGGCCGAGGACGAGCCTCAGCGGCGGGTCCGGTAACCCAGGGACTTGAGGATCGTCTCGACCTCATCCCGGTGGTCCCCCTGGATGGCAATCTCGCCGTCCTTGACGGCCCCCCCGGCCCCGCACCGGGCCTTCAGCCGGGCGGCGAGCTCGTCGAGATGGCCGCCGACGTCCTCCAGCCCCCGGACGACCGTCACCAGCTTCCCCTTCGCCCGCTTCTCCGTGAGGACGCGGGCGGTTTGCTTCTCGGGAGGCGTCCGGACCGGCTCGACGACCGGAGGGGGGCAGGCGCACTCCGATTCGAGCTTCCCGCAGAGGTCGCAGGCCGGCGGTCGGTCCCAGGGCGTTCCGGCGAAGAGACGGCCCACGGCTCGGGTCCTCGAAAACCTCGGGTCACTCGTCCGAATAGCGGGGGAACAGCGACACGCCGAGGCTCGCCCTCTTGGCGTAGAGGTATTTCAGGTGATAATCCAGGTGAGAGACGTAGCCGACCAGGAGTTTGGCGAGCGACTTCGGGCCGTCCTCGGTATGCAGGCCCGATCGGGCGAAGTCCGCCTCGGGACACTTGCGGAGGATTCGGACCATCCATCGGCGATTGGCGGCGAACAGGGCCAGCGCCTCGTCGACGGGCATGGATTGGGAGACGAGCCGGTCGATCCAGGCATCCTGGTCGTAGGCCTGGAGGGTGGGGTTGTCCTCGGCGATCACCCGTTTCATCCGCTCGATGCCGACGGAGTCGGAATCGACCATGTGGGCGACGAGCTCGGCGATGCTCCAGGCCCCCGGTCCGGGCCGGGCGGCCTGCTGATCGGGCGAGAGGCCCTGGGCCGCGTAGGCCAGCAATTCGGGGCCGGCGGCGTAGCGATCGATCACCAGACTCGCATTCATCTCGAAGCCTCCGGACCGCTCCCGGTCTTCCGCCAGATGGCCAGTTGGGGGTTGTTGTATTCGAGGAACCAGATTTCCTCCTCCACCCCGAGCTCCTCGGCGAACCGGTGGGCGACCAGGTGATTGACGACCTCCAGGGAGGCCGCCAGGAAGTCGGTCCTCGGCGGCCCGCCGACGCTCCTCGGGTTGTGGAAGATGAACCGGATCACCAGGACCCGTTCGTCCACGGGGCCGGACGGCGAGAGATACCGGCCGTCCATCTCGTAGATCGAGTAGCCCCGAGACGCCTGGCAGAGGGTCTGGACCCAGAGTTCGTCGTCGAAGTTCGGGTCTTTTCGGCGGTTGGCCTCGATGGCGGCGATCACGAACGGGACTTGACGGATCGCGTCCTCGCGGAACAGGTCTTCCAGGACCTCCTGGACCTTGCCGAAATAGCCGAGCTTCTTGGGCAGGAGGACCTCGTACATCCGGGCGGGCTTGGGCCCCTCCAGCTCATAATCGGGCATGAACGTCCTCCCGCCGGCCCCGGATCGCCTCTTCCCTCGACTCTACCGATCGGCCGCCCGCCTTCCCAGGGCAACGCCCGGTCGTGCTCCCGATTGATCGGACCGGGCCGTCCCGGTATACTTTCCTGACCATCTTCATGGGGATACGAAACATTCATGGGGCGGGCCCCGCCCGTCCCTCCAAGAAGGTAATTGGTGATGGCCTCGAAGGACGCGAAGCCCAGCAAGGTCGAGGGGATCAAGCTGGAGAGCGGCTATCTGCGGGGGCCTCTGGAGACTGAGGTCCTTGACCTCGCCACCAACCACATCAGCGAGGAGGCCGGGGTCGTCCTCAAATTCCACGGCTCCTACCAGCAAGACGACCGCGATTTGCGGACCCAGCTCAAGAGGGAGGGGAAGGACAAGGCGTTCTCGTTCATGGTCCGCACCCGAATCCCCGGCGGCAAGCTGACTTCGGCGCAGTACCTGGCCCACGACGAGCTCGCCCGGACCGTCGGCAACGGGACGCTTCGGATCACGACCCGCCAGGAATTCCAGATGCACGGCGTCCTCAAGGAGGACCTGAAGGCCGTCGTCCGCCGGATCAACGAGTCGCTCCTCTCGACCCTGGCCGCCTGCGGCGACGTGGAGCGGAACGTCCTGGCCTGCCCCGCGCCGATCCACGACGGCATCCGCGCCGAGATGCAGGCCGATTGCGATCGGTTCGCCTCGCACTTCGCCCCCCGGGCCTCGACGTACTGGGACATCTGGCTCGACGGCGAGAAGATCGACAACCCCCTGCTGCCTCCGGCCGGGCCGATCCTCGTGCCGTCGGCCGGAGACGACCCGGTCGAGCCGATTTACGGCCGGGCCTATCTCCCCCGCAAGTTCAAGACGGCCTTCGCCTTCCCGTTCGACAACTGCACGGACGTCTTCGCCAACGACCTGGGTTACCTCGCCGTGATCGAGGCCGGCCGGATCGTCGGCTATAACGTGCTGGTCGGCGGAGGACTTGGGACGACCCCCAGCGCCGGCAAGACCTTCCCGGCCCTGGGCCAGCCCCTGGCGTTCGTCGATCGCGAGGAGTTCCTGGCCGTCGGCGAGGCGGTCGTGAAGGTCTATCGAGACCTCGGCAGCCGCTCCGACCGCAAGCGGGCGCGATTGAAATATGTGATCCACGACATGGGACTACCCGCGTTCCGGGAGACCGTCGAACAGTACCTCGGCCGCCCCCTCGCCGACCCCCGGCCGAACCCGGTCACCGAGGTCCACGACCACCTCGGCTGGCACGAGCAGGGAGACGGCCGGCTGTTCCTCGGCCTGCCGATCGAGAACGGTCGGATCAAGGACGAGGGCCCCGTCCGGATCGCCTCGGGCCTCCGCGAATTCTTCGCCCGGTTCGAGACGCCCGCCCGGCTGACGTGCGGCCAGAAAATCCTCCTGATCGACATCGAACCAGGGCGCAAGTCGGACGTCGAGCAGCTTTTGCGTTCGTTCGGCGTCCCGATGGCGGAGGAGGTCTCGACGAGCCGCCGATGGTCGATGGCCTGCCCGGCCCTGCCGACCTGCGGCCTGGCCGTGACCGAGGCGGAGCGGGCCTTGCCCTCCCTGATGGACCAGCTCGAATCGGGCCTCGCCGAGATCGGCCTGGGCGACGAGCGGTTCACCGTGCGAATGACCGGCTGCCCCAACGGATGCGCCCGCCCGTACAACGCCGACGTGGGACTCGTCGGCCGATCCGCCGTGAAGACCGATCACGGCGGCAACGAGGCCGGGACTTATACGATCTTCCTCGGAGGAAGCACGCTCGGAGGCCGGCTCAACCGCGTCTTCAAGGATTACGTGCCGTTCGATCAGGTCGCGCCGGAGTTGCTCGCCGTCCTGACCCGATTCCGGGACGAACGGAACCCCGGCGAGCCGTTCGGCGACTTCTGCCACCGGCTGGGGAACGAGGCGCTGGGAGGCGGTGCCGAGGCGTCAGGCGAAGAGTGAATCGACCGCCAGACGCCAGCCCGGAACGGCCGGCTCGGCCTCGGCCACCTGACCCCGGCCGTAGACGAGGGGGTAGGAAGCGTCCGGGGATCGCCGCTCGGCCCGGCCCGGATGATCCTCCCGGCGATCAACTCGGCCTTGCCCTCGACCCGGGAGGGGTCGTCGAGCGTCGCGGATGTGTTGGTCGCGGTGGCCATGCGGCCTCTCCCCCTCGATCGGGTGTTTTCTACGATCGAAGATCGCACGATCTTCGATCCTCATACCATGCGGAGCGTGTGTCCCGCATGGGGGAATCCCCCTCGGGTGGCTGGGGTCGAGGGGTATCGCTCTGGAATCTGGAACTTCTGGGGTGCCCCCGGTTCGAGAACCGGAGGCACCCGAAAAAACTCCAGATTCGGGAGCTACACCCGGGGTCAAGCCTCGGAGCGCCTCCGGCTTGACTCAGGGCTCGGCCCGCGATCAGAATCCTCGGGTCGGCGCCCGGCAACTCGGTGGGAGCGAAGCTAGATGGGTCCGTTCGCCGTGATCTTGCCCGCCGCCGGCCGCTCGTCTCGGTTCGGCGACCCGACTCAGAAGAAAATTTATGCCGATCTCGATGGCCGGGCCGTCTGGCTCCGGGCCGTCGAGCCGTTCGTGAATCGGGACGATGTGGCCCAGATCCTGGTGGCGATCGCGGCCGAGGATCGCGAGCTTTTCGAGAGGCGTTATCGGGCCAACGTGGCGTTCCTGGGAATCCAGGTGATCGAAGGCGGCGCCGAACGTCATGAAACGGTGGCCAAAGCGCTCGAACATGTCGATCCGAAGTGCGAATTCGTGGCGGTCCACGACGCGGCCCGGCCTTGCGTGCCGATCGCGCTGGTCGATGCGGTCTTCGCCTCGGCCAGAGAGCACGGAGCGGCGATCCCGGGTCTTGCCGTGGCCGACACCCTGAAGCGAGTCGGGGACGACGGACGGGTCTCCGAAACCGTGCCCCGGGCCGGCCTGGTGGCGGTCCAGACGCCCCAGGCATTCCGCAAGGATTGGCTGGTGGCGGCCTATGCGAATCGGTCGCGAGTGGCCGGGATCACCGACGATGCCCAGCTGGTCGAGGCCCTGGGGCATCCGTGCCACGTGGTCCCCGGCTCGCCGTTCAATCGGAAGATCACCGAGGCGGCTGACCTGACGATCGCCTCGGCGTTGCTCGGCGCGATGCCGAGTCCGAAGCCGGCGAGGTCTGTTCATCCGTTCGCGGATGAACGTGCGATGTGGTAACAAAGTTGGCCTTCGGGCCTTGATTCCTCGCGGTCGAATCGCTACGTTGCCCCGAGATCCGCCGCCCGCGGCCCGGAGACCTCCCGGCGATGCCGGCCAACCTGCCTCCACAATACCTTAAGGTTGAGGAGGAGTATCGCCGCGCGGGTTCCGCGGCGGAACGGCTGGAATCGCTCCGCGAATTGTTCAAGCTCCTGCCCAAGCACAAGGGGACGGAGAAGCTCCAGTCGGACCTGAAGCAGAAGATCAGCCGGGCCCGCGACGAGATCGACGGGGCCCGGGCCGGCGGCAAGAAGGCGGGGATCAGCCACCGGGTTCCCCGCGAAGGGGCCGGCCAGGTCGTCCTGATCGGGCCTCCGAACTCCGGCAAGAGCTCGATCCTGGCGGCGATCACCAATGCCAGGCCCGAGATCGCGGCCTATCCGTTCACCACCCGGGCGCCTCAGCCGGGAATCCTGACCCATCGCGAGGTCCGTCTCCAGGTCGTCGACCTGCCTTCGGCGTCCCCGGAGTTCTTCGAGCCCTGGGTGCCCGGCCTGGTCCGCTCGGCCGATGCGGCGTTGCTCGTGGCCGACCTTTCCGACGATGACGGGATCGACGCGACCGAGGCCGCCGTCCGCCGCCTGGCCGAGGCGCGGACCGAGCTCGTGGGCGACCTGCCCTTCGACGTGGACGATGAGGCCCTCCAGCACGTCAAGACGGTGATGGTGGCGAACAAGGCCGACGCCGACGGGGCCGCCGATCGCCTGGAGCTGCTCCGCGAGTGGTTCGGCCCGCGATTCCCGATCCTCCCGACCTCGGCGAAGGCCGGATCGGGCCTGGACGACGTCCGCGATGCGGCGTACGATTTGCTAGGCGTCATACGGGTTTACACCAAGGTCCCCGGCAAGCCGGCGGACCGTTCCAGCCCGTTCGCAATCCCCGAGGGCAGCACGGTGGCGGACCTGGCTCGGGCGGTTCATCGCGATCTGGAGCAGTCCCTGAAGTTCGCCCGGGTCTGGGGCTCGGGCGTCTTCGAGGGCCAGACGGTCAAGAGGGATCACGAGCTCCAAGACGGTGATGTCGTGGAGCTCCACGCATGAGCCGCCCGGTCTCGGGTGGGGAGGCGCGGATGGATGGGGCCCTGATCGTCGAGGACGACCCGGATCAGGCGAACTTGATGGCCGGGCTCGTCTCGCTCTGCAATCTCCACCCCACGATCGTCGGATGCGGCCGGGAGGGCGTCTCCCTGGCCCGGCGACTCGCCCCGTCGATGGTCTTCCTCGATATCATGCTCCCGGATACCGACGGCTTCGAGGTCTGCCGCCGGCTCCGCTCCGACCCGGCGACGCGAAATACCCCGATCGTGATGGTCACGGCGATGAACGAGCCGCTCTATCGCCAGAAGGGCTATCGGGTCGGGGCGAACGCCTACGTCACCAAGCCCTTCGCCGCCGAGGACCTCTTCGCGGCGATCGACTCGGCACGCTCCTGGAGGGACCGCCTGGACCGCGGCCGCGTCCAGGGGGAGATCCACGTCGAGCTCAACAGCGAGACCCCGCTGCTCCAGGAAGTCAACGAGTTCCTGACCGGCCTCTGCCGCGAGACGCCCATGTCGGGCGACCAGATCGCCCAGCTTCGCCAGTCGATCATGGAGATGGGCCAGAACGCCATCGAGTGGGGCAATCGCCACCGGTCGGACCTGCTGGTCACGATCACCTACCGGGTCTACGACGATCGGGTCGAGGTCGTGATCCGCGACGAGGGCACGGGATTCGATCCCAGGACCCTGCCTCACGCCGCCTCGCCCGAAGACCCGGTCGCCCACATGGACGTCCGCGAGAAGCTCGGCCTCCGCGAAGGCGGCTTCGGGCTGCTGATCTCGCGAGGGATGCTCGACGAGTTGCGATACAATGCTCGGGGCAACGAGGTCACCCTCCTCAAGAGGTTTTCCTCGTCCCTTCCGGTCGCGCGCCGATGAGCCTGAGGGCCGTACCCCCCATGAAACGGTCCCAATTGCCCGCGTTCATGGTCGTCGATGACGAGGCCCATGTCCTCGAATCGATCCATGACCAGTTTCGCCTCCAGTATCGCGTCAGCACCTTCGAGACGCCGAGGGAGGCGCTGGCCGCCCTGGATGCGGTCGATCCGGCCGTGGTGCTCTCGGACCAGAGGATGCCCGGGATGACCGGGGTGAACTTCCTGCGGGAGGTCAAGCTCCGCCGGCCCGACGCCTCCCGCCTCCTGTTCACCGGCTACGCCGACATCAACGCCGTGATCGACGCGATCAACGAGGGCAATGTCTACCGATATATCAACAAACCGTGGAACTCCGAGGAGATGGACGCCACGATCCGCCAGGCCGTCGAGAGGCACCGGCTCCTGGTGGAACGGCGATCGCTCATGGAGGAGCTCCAGGCGACCAACGCCCGGTTGAGGGAGGCCGACGACCTCAAGAAGGCGTTCATCGAGGTCGCCAGCCACGAATTGAACACCCCGGTCGCCGTGATCCTCGGCATGGCCGACCTCTGGAAGATGATGAGGGAATCCACCCAGACCGCCCCGGAGCGCGCCTGGCTCGATCGCATCCATGGCGCCGGGCGGAGGCTGGCGCAGACGGTGGAGCGGATGCTCAAGTTCCTCCGGGCCGACCATTTCGACGAACCGCTCGCCGCCGAGCCCACGGACCTGGAAACCCTGGTCCGGAACGCCGTCGCCGACGTGGCCCCGTTCCTGGAAGCGAGGCACCAGGAAGCCCGGATCGAGATCGCCGAGGGCCTGGGGCACGCGGAGCTGGACCCGGCGAAGATCGGCGACGTCCTGACCAACTTGCTGGTCAACGCCATCAAGTTCACGCCCGACGGCGGCCGGATCACCGTGATCGCGGGCCCGCAGGACGACGACCGCGTGCGGTTCCAGATCGTCGACACCGGCATGGGGATCTCCCCGGCCGATCACGCCCACCTCTTCGAACCGTTCTTCACCGGCTACGACACGCTCCACCATTCCTCGGGCGAATACCAGTTCGGCAAGAAGGGGATCGGCCTGGGCCTCAGCCTGGTCAAGTCGTTCGTCGAGCTCCACGGCGGCTCGGTCGAATTCGTGAGCTCGCCGGCCTCCGGGTCCACCTTCGGATTCACCTTGCCCCGGAGGCTGCCCGGCCGGATTCCGACGAACGGACGGCCCTGATCGAGCCGAGGGCCGGTCATGCGCCAGGGCCGCTTGGTTTTCGAGTCCGCCCAGAGACTTTGCGGTCGAAGCCGCGAGAAGAAGGAAACGGCCCTGGGTCTTTCTCGCCTCCGCTTGGACCGGCGCCGGGAATCGAGTACGATTCGGGTGGGGCGCTCGACCCTTCGCGCTCGGAGAGGAGCCGGGGCCGGGGCCGTCCCGATCGAGGAGGATGCCCTGGATGGATCAGCCGCCGTTCCATTTCGAGCCGATGTGTTCCGCCCCGGAGTGCGGACGCTCCGGCGTCTTCAAGGTCGCGGCCCCGTGGAGCTACGGCTCCAGCCGCGAGCTGAAAAACTACGGGCTCTGTTGCGAGCTGCACAAGGACGAGCTCCTCGCCCGTTCCCTGCAAAAGGCCGACGGCCTGATCCTGGCCGAAGGGGAAGACGTCGGGCCGATCGGCGTCTACCAGATCCTTCCCGGGGTCCGCGACACCGAGTTGTCCCGCGTCGAGTGACCTCGTCCGGCCGTCGACGATCGATTCCTCGGGAGGGAACCCGATGCTCGCCTGGTCATGGATGGCGTTCGCCCCCGTCCTGTTCGGGGCGGACCCGGCCGGCGCTCTCCCCGCCGACCCGTTCGCCCGGTTCGCCCTGCCTCCGGCCTGGCAGGCCCGGTTCTGGGACTCGGAGGATGCCCGGGCCCTCCGCGACCTGACCCCTCGCCAGGTCGCCGACCTCGTGCCCGTCCAGTCCGGCCTCTGCCACGTCCGCTGCCCGTCCTGCGAACCCTCGACGGGCGAGGACTCGCTGCGATGGTCCCCGGCCCGACCCGACGTCCTGACCTGCCGACTCTGCCAGGCGACGTTCCCGAACGACCAGGTCCCGGCCAAGGTCGATGGGAAGGTGCCCGAGGAAGTGGTCGAGGTCGCCCCCCGACGTCTTCATCATTATCCCTATCATCCCGTCCCCCCCGACCATCAGCGATTCGCCGACGAACGCCTGTACCTCGCCGCGAAGAAGGACCACGAACGCCGCGAATTCCTCGCCAAGACCGCCCTTTACGCCGCGATCCGGCACCGCGACCGGAAGGCCGAGGGCGGCGACCCCCAGGCGGCCACGATCGCGGCGGTGATCCTCGTCCGATTCGCCCAGGTCTATCCCGACTACGCGACCCACTTCGATCCGCCGGACCAGCCCCCCCTGCTCGGGCCCGCCGACCCGGGCCCGACGCTCCGCCCCGGGTTCGCGATCGGCAAATGGGATTCCTCGGGCGCCCGAGACGTGCCGTTGAATCTCGTCGTCGCCTATTCGGCCCTGAGAGACGACCCGGCGCTCGTCGAGGCGGGCCAACTGCTCAACGAACCCGACCCGAAACGGGCCATCGAGGAGAACTTCCTCCGCAAGACGGCGGAATTCGTCGATCGACGGCCGTTCGAGGCCACGGAGTCCGGGTTGCTCGCCTGCCGGGGCGTGCTCGCCGTCGGTCGCGCCCTGAACGACCCGGGCCTGATGCATCGGGGGGTCGCGAGGCTCGAATCGCTGATGACCCGGGGCTTCTACCACGACGGCTTCTGGCACGCGGGCGATCCCTCGTCGCATCGACGGGTGCTTGACCAGATCGACGGCTGGCTCGACCTCCTGCTGACCGGATATTCCGACCCTCCGGGCTTCCACCCCCCCGATGGCTCCCGACGCTTCGAGACGCTCGCCGGATCGAAGAGCCTGGCGATGATCGGACCCATCCGGTCGGCCAGCCCGACGATCGGGCCGAAGGGCACGAGCGAGGAGGCCCAGCTCGCCTCGTGGCCGGCGCCCCCGCGGACGTCCCCGCCTCGCCGCCCGAGCTTGCTGGGAGGCGCCGGGATCGCCCGGCTCGGCGTGGGCTCGGGCGAGGATGCCCTGGACGTCGACCTGATGGGCCTGGGAGACGGCGGGCCGATCCCTCCGGGACGGCTGGGCCTCAAGCTAACCGTCGGCGGGAGGACGGTGCTCGACGACCTCGACGGCACGTCGCCCGCCACCGAGTGGGGCTTCGAACGCGCCTCGGCCAGCCGGAACACGATGCTCGTCGATGGCCTGAATCAACGAGAAACGCTGGATGAAGCTCGCAAGCCGGCGCCGGGGGCCGACGTCCTGTTCTTCGCGGCGGACCCGGATTTCCAGGTCGTGGTCATGGAGGACCGATTCGCCTATCCGCGATCGACGTCCCGTTATCGCGAGACGCTCGTCGTGTGCTCCGGGGGACGGACCCGGTTCGCGGTCTCGGTGTTCGAGGTCCGCGGCGGCCTCCAGCACGAGGAACTCTTCCACGGGTGCCCCGAGCCGGCCGCCCGGTGGCGACCGACGGTCCCCCTGGATGCCGGACCGACGAGCCTCTTGCCGCCGAAATTCGTCCTCGTCCCGACGGCCCGGCCCGAGGACGGCCGCTGGTTCCTCCAGGCGATGGGCGGGTTCACGGACCTCTCCTCGGGCCGGGCCGAACGGCCCTTCCAGGCGGAGCTCCAGGGCGAAGGGCCGCCGGGAGTCCGCCTCCATGTCCTGAATGAGTTCGCGACGACCCTTTACGTCGGCGCCTCGCCCGGGTCCTCCGGCCTGAAACGATCGAGCCTGGTCCTTCGGCGGAGGTCCGAGGATGGGGCGAGCCTTTCCTCCGCGTTCGTCACGGTGTTCGAGCCGATCGGCACCTCGGCGCCGCTTCGGAGGGTGGGTCGAGTCGAGCTCCGAGGCGGATGCCGTGGTCCTGGCGGTGGAGACGGCCGAAGGCCCGGAGACGCTGGTCGTGAACCTCAGCGGCGGACCCTCGCGACAGGTCAGCCTGGCGGATGGGCGGCCCCTGAAGACCGACGGGGTCGCCGTCCGGCTCCGAACCGACGGGATCACCCTGGCCGGCGGCACGTTCGCCGAGGCCGACGGCCGAAAGGCCGAGCAGACCCGGGCCGGAGGCAGCATCGTGGCCGCGGGCCGATCCGAATCGAAGGCCGGCCTGGGTTGGTTTTCCACTCGGGAGGCGCTCCCCGATCCCGATTCGCTGGCCGGGCGGGCCCTCCTGATCCGCCACGGAGACGGCACCGTCCGGGGCTGGACGATCGTTTCGGCCCAGAACCGCGCCGAGGGAGGCGCCGGATCGTCGTCCGCGAGCCGCCCGGATTTCACATCGACGCCCGGACCGGCTCGGCCCAGTATGACTCCTTCCCCGGCTTCACCGTGCCCGGGCCCCACCGGTTCGGGATCTCCCGGATCGCCCGGAGTCCGGGAGCGGCCCTTCGTTGACGGGGCCGTCGCGGCGATTAGGATGGAGGGCCGCGAAGGTCCGCGAGCGTCTCGCTCCCGCGGTCCCGCGATCGGGCCGACATCTCCGAGGTCGCAAGCCGCCAATGATCCGACGATGGGAAGGCTCCGGGACGTCGTATCGCATCGAGTGGGGCGGGGCGCCGTGGCAACTCCTCCTCGATGCGCCCCAACCCGGCCTGATCGGCCCGGGGCTGGGTCCGGTCCTGGCATTGGAGGGCCTCGCCAGGCCGGGCCGGTGGGATCGCCAGGCGCTGTCGGGGTCATCGTTGATCCAATCTCATGTTCACTACAATGGCGTGGAGGCCATCTATCGCCCGGACGGCTGGGGCGAAACGACCGTGACGGCCACCTGGCGGCCGAGAGATGAGGAAGGGATGGATCTCCAGGTGGAGATCCAGGCCCGGTCCGTCGGCGAGCTCCAGGCCGTCGAGGTCAAGCTCTTGAGCGCCCTGGAGCCTCTTCCTCCGCTGGGCTCCCATCGCTCCGTGGAGCCTCGCGACGCCGCCTCGGCCGCCCTGAGCTACGACGGCCGCGAGGACGACCTGGCCCGCCTCGTCACCGGGCCTCCCGGCGAACCGAGGGGGCCGTGGTTCGTCCCCAGGAAAGGCATCCCGGGACGGACCTACGTCGAGATCGCCCATCCCGAGGACGCCAGCCGACGGATCTCCGAGGGCCGCCTCCCGTTCGGCGCCTGCCGCGTCGCCCTGTTCGGCCACGACCTGGAACGAGGCGTCGCGTTGCGAGGCCGGGTCCGCGCGTTCTGGTGCCCGGACGCCTCGGCCTTCGAGGATGCCGAGCGACATCTCCACGAATTCCTGGCCGAGCCTCCTCCGCTGTCCCACTAAATCCCGGGCGGGTCGGGCTCCGCCTGGGAGGCGATGGGGACGACCGATGATGCCATTGGGGACCGCTGGATCCGGCCGCTTGCACGCATTGATCGCTCGACATCCCGTCATTTTTTGATTCGGGCCGGCGCTCCCTTGTGATGCCCGTAGGCTCGGGTTAGAATCCACCTTCACAAGTCAAATCCGAGGCTCGCCCAGCGGTCACGAATCCCCGCCATCCTCTTCACCCTGGCGGGGTCGGGTTCGAGCCTCTCCAACGCATTTGCGAATCGAATCAGTCCGGGGCATGGTTTCTCGTCGCCGGGGCGTCGCGCCGGGACGGGCCGTCATGCCATCCCGCCACCGATCCGCCCCACGGCGGCCCCTGGCGGCTTCACCCTCGGGGGGAGGAGACCATGAGGCGAGGGACCGGCCGGACATCGCGGGTCGCCATTCACGCCGGGATCGTCGCCGGGGTGTTCGGGCTGGCGGCCTCGGCCGTCGCGGGGGACCCGAAGCCGGTCCCGACGTTCTCGAAAAACGTCGCGCCGATCCTCCAGGCGAAATGCCAGACCTGCCATCGCAAGCACGAGGTCGGTCCGTTCGCCCTGGAGACCTACGAGCAGGCGAGGAAGCGGGCCGACGACATCGCATCGGTCACCGAGGGGCGGTCGATGCCGCCCTGGAAGCCGTCGCCGGGCGTCGGCCCCAAGCTCAAGCATGACCAGTCCCTGACCAAGGCCGAGATCGGCATCCTGGCCGCCTGGGCCGAGGGAGGTGCCCCTCAGGGCGATCCCAAGGACCTCCCGCCCCCTCCGGAATTCATCCAGGGCTGGAAGCTCGGCCCGCCCGACCTGATCCTCGAGCCCTCCGAGGATTTCGAGGTCCCCGCCTCCGGCCCCGACACCTACCGATGCTTCGTCCTGCCGACGAACCTGACGCAGGACATGTCCCTGGAGGCGATCGACTACAAGGCCGGCTTCCGCGAGGCGGTCCATCACGTGATCAGCTACATCGACACCAGCGGCTTGGCCCGGACCCTGGACGCCGCCGAGCCCGGGCCCGGCTACTCCTCGTCCACAGGGGGCGGCAACGTCGGGGCCGACGAGCTGGGCTTCTGGACCACCGGAAGCGTCCCCCACCGCCTGCCCGAGGGAGTCGGGATCCGCCTGCCCCGCCAGTCGGACATCATCCTCCAGGTGCACTACCACCCCAACGGCAAGCCGGGCGCCGACCGCACCCGGATCGGCCTCTACTTCGCCCGCAAGCCGATCAAGCAGGCTCTGCACTGGAACAATGCCTCCTGCTACAACTTCCGCCTCCCGGCCGGGATCGACCGGATCGAGGTCAAGGCAAGCTGGTTCGTCCCCGTGGCGCTGGACGCCCTGGCCGTGGCGCCCCACATGCACCAGCTCGGCCGGGACATTCACATGTTCGTCGTCTACCCCGACGGCAAGACGAAGGACCTGATACACATCGCCGACTGGGACCCGTCCTGGCAAAGTGCCTACTACTTCGAGAAGCCCGTGCCGCTGCCCGCCGGGTCGGTCGTCAAGGTCGTCGCCCACTTCGACAACTCCGGTCACCCCCGCAACCCCAACAGCCCGCCGAAGCTGGTCACCTATGGCTCCAATGCCGACGACGAGATGTGCGTCGGATACATCGCCGTGGTCAAGAAGGGCCAGGACCTCACCGTCCCCCGGGCGGTCGATGACCTCTACGAGATCTTCCAGAAACAGCGGGTGCGCAACGCCGGGAAGCGCCCCTCGAAGTGACCGGACCGGGCGAATCGGGCGAACCTGGGCGGCCGCGCCCTTCCCGACGTTGCGGCGATTGTCGTAGACTGGGGCGAGTGGGCCTCGCTGTCAATGGCGACCGAGGGTAGACGCATGACCGAACTCCGCGCCGCGATCCTGCTCTCCGCGTTCGCCACGACGGGCCTCGCCGCGCCCGCCCCGGACGGGGACTCGAAGCCGGTGACCTTCAACAAGGACGTGGCCCCCATCCTGTTCCGCCAGTGCGCCGGATGCCACCGGCCGGGCGAGGTCGCCCCGTTCTCCCTTCTGAGCTTCCGCGACGCCTCCAAGCGCGCGGGGCTGATCGCCGAGCTGACCTCGGATCGCCGGATGCCGCCGTGGAAGGCGGAGCACGGGGCCGGCCACTTCGCCGGCGAGCGTCGGCTGACCGACGACCAGATCGGCGTCCTCCGTCGCTGGGCCGAGTCGGGCGCCGTCGAGGGCGACGCGGCCGACCTCCCGCCCACCCCGGTGTTCACCTCGGGCTGGCAGTTGGGCGAGCCCGACCTGATTTTGAAGATGTCCGAGCCGTACACCCTCGCCGCCTCCGGGCCCGACGAGTACCGCTGCTTCGTCCTGCCGATCCAGATCCCGGCCGGCAAGTCGATCCGGTCCATCGAGTACCGGCCCGGCAACCGCAAGGTGGTCCATCACGCCGTGATGACCTCGATGCCCCACGACGAGGCGGTCGCCCGGCTGTCGGAGGCCGACGGCAAGAGCTTCCTCTCGGGGCTGGCCCCTCCGGGCAGGCTCCTGTCGGGCCCCCTGTCGATCTGGACCCCGGGCATGGAGCCTCACCTGATGCCGGTCGAGCTCGCCGCCCCCTGGCCCGAGAAGACCGACCTGGTCCTCCAGCTCCACCTCCACCCCAGCGGCAAGCCCGAGGTGGAGCAATCGGTGCTCGGCATCCACCTGACCGACGAGAAGCCCAAGGCCCGCCTCCAGATGAACGTCTTCTCCAGCAACCGGATCGACATCCCCGCCGGCAAGGAAGACTTCGAGCTGACGGCCTCCAAGACCCTCCGCGGCGAGTCCGTGATCTTCGGCATCTTCCCCCACATGCACCTGATCGGCAAGTCGGTTCGCGCCGAGGCCACGCTGCCCGATGCCACCAAGCTCCCCTTGATCTCCATCGCCGACTGGGACTTCAACTGGCAGTATTATTACCAGTACGCCGAGCCCCTTCGCCTCCCGGCCGGGACGAAGATCGACGTGCGCTGGACCTACGACAACTCGGCCTCGAACCCCGCCAATCCCAGCAAGCCGCCGAAACGGGTGACCTTCGGCGAGCAGACGACCGACGAGATGGCGTTCCTGATCTTCGACATGATCGCCACCGGCCCCGCCGCCGAGCGAAAGCCGCCCTCGCCCGAGGAGATGGCCCGTCGCGCCTCCGCGGCGATGAAGATGCTCGACAAGAACGGAGACGGGTTCGTGGACGAGGCGGAGATCACCTCGTCCCCGCTCGGGCCCCTGCCCGCCTCGGAGGTCAAGAGGCGGATCGCCCAGGCGGACAAGGACGGCGACTCCAAGCTCAACGCCGACGAATTCCTCCAGCTCCTCAAGTCGATCATGCGGCCCTGACGGCGCGAAAAAGCTCGCCGTCCCGATGACCCAATCGCGGACGGCGAGCCTCATGAGTCGGCCCGACTCGAGGCCCAACACTCTCAGGGGTTTGCAACCGTGCATGCCCGTCCCCCTTTGGTGGGACGCCCTTATGAGATCGACTTGAGGGTCACGACGAAGATCAGGGTCGAGTTGGCCGGGATCGGCCCGTTCGCCGTCGCCCCGTATCCTTCGGCCGGCGGGATCACGATGATCCGCGCCTCCCCGACCCGCATCCCGGCCACTCCCGAGTCGAAACCCGGGACGACCTGCCCGGCGCCCACCGAGAAGCCCAGGGTCGATCCCCCGTCGTTGATCGAATCGTCGAAGATCCGGCCATTCCTGGCGAGATAGCCGGTGTAGAGGACGTTCGCGGTTTGTCCCGATTGGATCGCCGGGCCCGATCCGTCGGCGGTCGTGGCGACCTCCACGCCTCCGGTCAGGGACGTGTAGGACGGTTGGCCGACCGTGAACGCCCGGGCCGCCTTGCTCCTGGCGAAGGAGCCCGCGGGGACGAACACGGCAGTCAGCGAATGCCGGCCGAAGTAGTAGGCCGCGCCTCCCGGAGGCTGTTCCAGGGTCGCGGACGCGGAACTGGATGCGAACCTCGGATTCGTCGAGGCCGAGGGAGAGACCGAGAGCGAGGCGATCACCTGGCCGTGGTCCAGGATGTTCACCGTCCCAACCGGGGACCCCGCCGAGGCGGCGGCGGAGACCGTCACGCCCAGGCCGATCGGCTGACCCAGGGTCCCCGCGCTGACGGTCAGCGTCGTCCGGGTCGCCGCGTTGCGGGCGGCGAGTGCCGAGACATCAGCCGCCGCCCGGGGCAGCTCGCTCGCCGAGGCGACCCCGGAAAGGGCCAGTCGCCGTTCCAGGGTCGAATCGTGATCGGAGAACGCCGGAACGAAATGGGATCGTTTCTTGTTCATGATACCATCCATGAGAACGTCTTGCTCAGCAAGCCGAAAGGCTGCCCGCCGGACCGATCGAACCGGCCGCCGGCCGCTCCTTGGCCCCAGGGACGGACAGGATACGGACCATCCGCCGGCCTGTAAACGAGGATTCGCCACGACGGCAGGCCAGCTCCTTCACAGGAGGCCAGCGAAGTCTCGAATCCCGAGATAACGACGCCCGACCGGGTCCTCTCGACCGACCCCCGACCGAGCCGATCGAATCCGGCCGATCGACCCAACACCGCGATCCGCCCGTCAGGCAGGCGACGCGTGGAACGAGCACGAGCCATCCCATTTCGGGACCTTGCAGGAGCAGGAAGGAGTTCCATCCACCCTTCCGCCACCCATCAAGCCCGGGGATCGCCTGGAAGAAGCTGGGGATCCAGGATTCGAACTCGATCCTCCGCACCGACGCAACCCCTCTTCACAGAACACAAACCGTTTTGAATAAGGATTTTACATCTAGCGTCGGAGTACCCGTCATTCCCCCTCATTCGGCCTGAATCTCCCTCATTTCGCCTCACTCGTGGGGAGATTTGAGGGAGATTCTTGTATCGACGATATCGAGTTCATTGATGCTTAATTCGCACCAGCTAGGTCCGTTGGGAGCCTCGAAACTGCATCCTTCGATGTCTCTTTCGGACGGCCAAGACAACGAGCGACCATACCGACCTCCCAGCAAGGATTTCGGTGATCAATCAGCCGGGTTCTCGGCGTGGGCGGCGTCCTTCCAGTATCGGAACGTGTCCGAGGTGATCCCGGACTCGCCGCCGTCCCGGTACGACTCCAGGAACTCGAAGAAGGCCCGGCTCGGCCCGTCCAGCCCGAGAATTCGGGTGCTGGCCAGGACACGGGTGATCCGCAGCCAGTTGTGGTTGGGGTGCAGCCAGACAACCTTCTTCTGGTCGAAATCCCGGACCTTCACGACCCGTCCGTCCTCGAAGCGAAGTCCCACGAAGGCCAGGAAGACCTCCAACGACCGCAGCAGGTTCTCTCGCAGCTTGGGGTCGGCGTGGAACTCGGCGATGTCGGCGTCGGTCAGGAGCGGGGCCTGGGAGTTGAACTGGCTCGGCTCACGCAGCGGGAACATCCACTGGATGAAATCGTGGACGTCCTCCAACTGCCCATCGGAGAAGGCCCACATCCCGGCCAGGGTGCGGCCTCGGTTGTCGGTGCCGGCTCCCAGATAGAACTCGGTGAGTCGGGACATCTCAACGCTCCTCGGGATGCCGGGAAGGCTCGGATTGTCGATGTCATCGAATCGATGATGTCCTCGGGAGGGGCGGTCAGCGACGACGCATCCTCCCTTCCCGATCAACTTGCCAAACATCCCCGGCGTTGACCTCCAGGGCCGTCTGCCAGCCTCCCCCGTGGCAATGGGTGTCTATGCACTTGAGGTGGCCCAGATCGAGGATCTCGCCAGACTTCTGCGAGCTGTGCTCGACGATGACGATCTTGCCCGAGTCGTGCGGGCCGGGCGTCATGTCCCGCAGCGATTCCCACCGGAGCATCGAGACGCTCTGCTCGGCCATCGGCAGTTCGGGATCGTAGTTGGCGTGTACGAAGATGTGGGTCTCGGTCTCGTGATGATCGAGGCAGCCTTCGAGGAAGGCGAAATGCTCGTCGGGGATCAGGGCAAGGTCACGGTCGGTGCCATACGAGTCGAGCGTGGCGATTCCGCCCATGCCGAGCCAGGTCGTCGGGTGGAGCCCGGAGCGGGCCTCCAGGAGCATCTGGTCGTGGTTGCCCAGGATCGGGACCAGGCGGCAGCGACGACCCAGGTCGATGAGCCTGTCGAGGACGTCCCGGCTGTCGAGGCCACGGTTGATGTAGTCGCCCAGGGTGACCATCACGTCGTCGGGCTGGGGATGGATAGCCTCGATCAGGGCGTGGAAGGCCGCCGAGCAGCCGTGGATGTCGCCGATGGCGATGGTGCGGGCGTCCATGGGCTCGACATCCTCACGGGCAACCGTATTCCTGCATGAACTTGCGGGTGATGCCGCCCAGATGGTCGCCCAGGATCTCGTAGACCCGCAGGGCGATCGCCTCGGGGACGCCGCCGTAGAACGCCTGGGCGATCCCGCCCGCCATGCAGGCGATCGTGTCGCTGTCGCCGCCGATGGAGATCGCCAGCCGCACCGCATCCTCGAAGCCGTCGGACTCCAGGAACGCCCGGATCGCCTGCGGCACGCACTTCTGGCAGGACACCTCGAACCCATACGTCGGGCGGATCTCGTCCAGGGACGTGTCGAGGTCGTAGCCGAAGGCCGTCTCGACGTGGTTCTTGATCTGCTCCTTGGTCTGCCCCGTGCGGGACAGGAAGATCGCCGAGGCGACGGCCCGTGCCCCCTTGATCCCCTCGGGGTGGTCGTGCGTCACCTCGGCGCTCCGCTTCGCCTACTCCAGCACTTCGGTGAGCGAGTTGAAGGCGAAGCCGACCGGGCTGACCCGCATGGCCGAGCCGTTGCCGTAGCTGTTGTCGGGCTGCGAGTCCTCGGACTGAGCCCAGCGATGGAACATGCCGCCGTACCCGGCCTTCGGGTAGGCACGGTAGTACCCCTTCAGGTCGTCCACGAAGGGGGTGCCGTGGAGCAGGCTGTCGGTCAGGGCGACGGTCAGCACAGTGTCGTCGGTGAACCGGGCGTGCTCTTGGAAGAGCGGGAAGTCGGTGGTCTTGACGTTCACCATCTCGTAGATCGAGCCGATGATGTCCCCGGCGATGGCACCGAGCATGGGATGCGTCCCACTTTCATTTGTGTTGGGGGTTCGAGCAGAGATGACCCGGCGGGGCGTCCGAGCCCGAGGAC
The DNA here is from genome assembly GCA_963737655.1 of uncultured Planctomycetota bacterium. Classification (GTDB taxonomy): domain Bacteria; phylum Planctomycetota; class Planctomycetia; order Isosphaerales; family Isosphaeraceae; genus JAQGHR01. The sequence continues at coordinate 4,064,266 of CAVTTN010000002.1, forward strand.
CTACCGGACCCGCCGGGGCGATCAGTCATTTGGCCGGACGGAGATGCGAATCGTCCGACACGGGACGACGGCCTGGACTCGGCACCGGCACGCTCCGGGGAGGCGAACCGACCTCGGATTCGGGCGAGCAGGGCGGTCGCCGTGCCGACGAGTGCTGGAGGGGCGGAAACCGTTGTTGGTGTTACGGTTCGACGGGGCGTTCCTGTTACGGTTCGCCGAGCGGACGTTCGACGGTTGGTTGTTGAACGTCCCGCCCCGGAGGAGGCGAGGGTTTGGCCGTCGCCCTCTGGAACGGCATCCTACGAAATAGGTCGCACCGCAGTCGATAGGTGTCGGCATGGCGGGCGTGCGCCAGCCAACTCCTGATCCGGGGGCGGATCACGTCGAGGTCGATTCGCCCGGCGGCGAATTCCCGCTGCATCCAGCGTAGGCGTCGGAGGAAGCGGTGGACGTTCTCCTTGACCAGGAGCCGGTGCCTGGGGAAGACCCGGTAGCCCAGGAAGCGGATGCCCTGATCGCACGGGAAGACGACGCTCTTGTCCCGGTGGATCTGGAGCCGCAAGCCCTCCAGGAATCGCTCGACCTCGGCCCGGACCTCGTGCAGATGCCCCTTGTCGTCGGCGAAGACGAGGAAGTCATCGACGTAGCGGACGTAATTCAGCCCGAGCTTGTCGGTGAGGAACTGGTCGAGCGGGTCGAGGTAGACGTTGGCGAAGAACTACCTCGGCGGTTCTTCGAGTACCTGGCCCGGATCAGCGTCTCCAGCAGCCTGTAGAGGTTCCGCTCGATCCGGTCGCCGAGCACGAAGCGGTGGTTGCGGGGGAACTTGCTCGTGTGGTGGCAGGACCAGAGGATCAGGTCGTAAGCCTTGGTGATGATGATCAATTCGTCGTTGTTTTTCATGGACTTTCGCAGGTGAATCCGATATAATCAAGTGTAGGAGATGTCAATTGGCTTGAGATCGTCGCCGGAGACCCGATCACCGTGCCCGAGATCCAGCACCCGTTGCCGTCACAACCGATCCCTGACTGCCATTCTGGCAGTCGTCCGCCATTTTTCGATGCCGTCCGGCTTCGCCGGAATCAAATAAATACATGAAAGAGTAAATACGTAAAAGAGATCAGGGATAAGTCCTGGAGGGGCGGAAACCGACGTTGGTGAGACGGAGCGACGGGGCGCCCCTGCCACGGCTCGCCGAGCGGACGTACGACGGACGGCCGGGGAACGACCCGCCCAGGAGGAGGCGAGGGTTTTCGTTTATATGTTCGCTTGTATTTATATTGTCTTCCGCTGATTTCCCGGCGTTCACCCGGTAAGACTCGAATCGGCCCTGGGTCCACTCTAAGGCGTTGCCCAGCATGTCGAAACCGCCCAGGTCGCTCGGTAGGAGGCCCCCGCCGGGCCAGGCATGCTCGCCGCTGTTCTTGTTATACCAGGAATATCGGCCGAGGAGGTCGAGCGATCGCCCGTAGTACCGGCTCGTCGTCGCCCCCGCCCGGCAAGCGTACTCCCATTCCGCCTCCGTCGGCAACCGATAGCCCGTGCGTCGCAGCACGTCGGCGGGGATCGTCATCCCCGGGCCATAAACCCTTTCGCCGTTCGGCTCGTAACACCACTGGCCCTTCGGGATCCCTTCCCGCTCGCTCAGCCAGTTGCAGTAGGCGGCGGCACCGTACCAGGAGACGGCGACCATCGGGCCGCTCGGGTCGGGGCTGTATCTGTCCAGGAAGCTTTGTGCAATCCCGTAATCGGGGTTGGTTCGCACGAACTCCAGGTATTGCTCGACCGTCACCTCCGTGGCGGCGATGGCGAATCGCCTGGGGATGGCGACCTGATGGGGGACTTCGTCACTATCTCGATCGGTCTCGGTCGATGGCGAGCCCATCGAGAACTCGACCGGCCCCTCGATCAGGGTGAAGGTCTGGCCCTGGCCGTTCACGTACCAGCGTCGGTCGCCCCGGCCCTCGTCCCCCAGCTTCCTCAACTCGGCGTCGGCGATCTTGATTTTCTCGCCCTGCCCCCACTGGCGTAAGGTCCATTGCGCCGAGCCGTGGATGCCGGCGTCGGGGTCGTCCCTGTACAGTGCGAGTAATCTGGCAGCCCGCGGCTCACGCTCCCCAAGCGAGAGCCCGTCGGACCCATACGTCCCGAGCGCCAGGATCAAGGCACGACGCATTGAGGTCTCGGGGTGGAAGAGGATGGCGTCCATCTTCGGCTGCCCCTGGTCGGGCGTCGGGCTGGTCCCAGGTCCGATGCGACCGACTTCCATGGCGATGACTTTCGGGTCGGCCCCCAACGGGTTGAGCCAGTTGACGATGAAGCTGCGGAGCCGGGGGTCGGCGCTATGTCGCAGCAGGGGCCAGACCGCCTCGGCCTTGCCCATGCGGACCAGGGCGACGGCCGCCCGTGCCTGACGTTCCGCCAGGCGATCCTTCGCCTCCTCCGCAACCACGGGGCGATGCCAGACGGAGGCCGCCACGAGGGGGCCGTCGGGCGTGGTCCGGGCGACCGAGACGGACACGGGCCGGTAGCCCCGGACGGTCAGGTCCCGGCACCGCTCGGCATGGGCGGCGGGATCGAGGCCGTGGACCGAAATCGCTTCACGCCCGGCCTCGGCGACCCAAACGGCGGCGTAGCGGCGATCGAGGTGGCCGCCCTTCGTGGCGTCGGCGAAGGCGGGAGACTCCCGGATCGGGTCGAGGTCGGCGTCTTCGAGGATGTGCCCGTAATCGGAGTAGCCGTGGCGGATCGCTCGATCGAGCAGGGTCGAGGCCCTCTCGGCGTAGGCCCGGCCCCGGCCCGCATCCCTGGTAGCGACGGCTCGTGACGCCAGGGCGAAGGCGCAGGCGGCGTCATAGAGCAGGGCCGAATCGTCGGGCTTGCTCCTTAGGGCGTCCTCCAGGGCGTCGAAGGCGGGGCCTCCGCCTTCACTGAGTTCCGCCGCCACGACCACGGCGAGGTAGAGTTTGGAGGAGGGCGTCCCGTCCCCCTTCTGGTATCTCGCAAGGTCGGCCGCAGCCTCGTCCTTGTGGTGAAGCCGAGCGTGGGCGATCGAGCGGTACTGGAGGGCGGCGGCGAACGTCGGAGCCTTCTCGACCACGGCATCGAGGTCGTCGAGCGAGGCTTGCGTCTCGCCCAGGTCGAAGCGGGCCGTGGCCCTGGCGAAGCGGGCGTTCAGGTCGCCCGGTTTCGCTTTCAGGCTCTCCTCGGCGGCCTTCAGGCGGAGTTCGGCACGTTGCCGGCTCGATGGCATCCGGCCCGCACCGGTGACGGCCAGGTCGATGAGGGACTTTTGACCTTGATCGGCAACGCCCTGACCCAGCGCTGCTTCCGTCGAGTCCCACGAGATGTTCCATGGCAAGTCCTTCGTCGAGGACCGTCCCCAGACCCCGCTATGGGTGGGCTTCTCCCCCGCCGCCTTCATGACGTGCTGGGTCCGGGGGAACAATCCCTGGCCTTTCAGCAAATCCTGGGCTGCTGCAAGGTGATCGGGAGAGACTCCGGCGTAGAGCCGGGCGTCATCGTCGCCGGCTTTCTCCGACCAGAGGGCGGCATAGCGATCGGTGGGTTCCCCGCCCCCCACGGTCGCCGTGTATCCGGCGACATCGACCGGGACGTAATTCGCCGAACGGTTCTGCTCATCTTGCGCCCGGACCGTTTCCGCCGCCAGCGCCGAGGCCAACCGCCAGCCTCGCCCGTCTCGTGTCCAGAGTGCCGCCACCCGAACCCCCGTCCCATCGTCGTAGGGGCGGAACCGCACGGGGCGATACCCCGACCTTCGAAGAGCCTCGGCGGTCGTGAGGAACTCGTCCAGGGGCATCGTCTGGCAGGAAGCGAACCGCTCGGCGAAGAGACCGCCGTTCGCCTCGACCCGGCCGACGAGGGTCGGGTCGGGTTCGGTCCATCTCCGATCGATCGGCGGGTCGTTCCACGGGTGCGTGGCCTTCTTCCGGATCTCGGCCTGGAGCAAAGGCAAGGTCTTCGCCGCCTTCCGTTCGACGACCGGGAAGAGGGTCGAATACGCTTTGGGGTCGGCATCCATCAGCAGGTCGGCCAGCACTCCAGGATCCTCGGCGGCGTAGTCCGCCAGGACGTTCGTCGCCAGGTTGCGCTCGGTCTCGGAACGGCCCTTGTCCCGGAACACCGACGCCAGGGGGGCCAGGAGCCTGCGACGGATGGGCCGCAGGGACTCGATGAGCGGCGTGTAGTCGGCGGGGTTCTTGATGACGGCCGCCAGGGTTCGGTCGGTGAGGAACGGGGCCGGGGCGTCCCAGAGCCCGTCGGCCTGGGCGGCGTCGGAGTGCGCCAGGGCGCAGGCGGCCCGGAATCGCTTTTCCGGATCCGCCTTGTCCTCTTCGAGCACCCGTCGCAGCCGCCCTTCCGCTCCCGGATCGTGCGTCCGCAGGACACCCCAGATGACCGGCACCTCGACGGGAGAGGCCGCAAGGAGCCGGGCTTCGAGATGCTCGGCCTGCTTCCGGTCGCCCGGCCGCAGGGCGACGCTGGCAAGGCTCGCCCGGAGATGGGGGCCGCCGTTCTCCTCGGTGCTCGCCAGCAGGCGGTCGAGCGGGCGGGCGGCCCAGCGGCGGTAGGCCCCGAGTTGCTCGATGATCGCCGGGGCCTCGGTCGTGGCGGCGGTCTCCAGCTTCTCGACGATCGCCGAGGCCCGCATGTTGCCGAAGCCCTCGACCCCGCCCCAGGTCAGCAGGGCGAGGAGTGCGGCGAGGCCCGAGGCACGCAGGGCGTGGATTCGCCCGGCCCTCTTCATCATGGAACGCTGAGGCCCGCTCCAGGTCTTCCGTTGGCTCATCGTACGGATCGTGGCCCACTCGACGAGGGATGGCAGTTGGCGATTCTCCGGCCTGGCGTTCCAGGTCGCCGACCGCTCGGCCAGCCGCAGTTCGGCACGCCCACGGCGGGTCTCCCGCTGCTTGCGGGTGAGCCATTCCCGCAGCGACGGGACGAGGTAGTCGTGGGTGAACTGGTAGTACCGGCCCCCGATGGGTTTGCCCGCCTGGCTGTCCTCCGTGGAACCCTGGGGGTCGGTGGGCGTGATCAGGCGTAGCTCGGCGTCGAGGATGCGGATCAGGTCGTCGAAGTCTCTGGGACGGTCCCCGTACCCCGAGGCTTCCCGCAGTTCGGTCTCCGACCTCATCTCGCCCTTGATGTCGGTGCCGGTGGCGGGCAGGAGGGTCTTCAGCACCGCCTGGGCCGCTTTCTGGTGGAGGCGGTGCTCGGGGGGTGCCGTGGAGGCGCTGAAGGTCTCTTCCAGGAACGTTACGCCCACGCCCTGAGTACCACCCACTTCCCTCAGATTCGCCGGGGTCCAGGGCTTCGCCTTGACCATCTCGGCGAACAGGGCCAGACGCACAGGGATGATCTTGCCGCCCTGGGCCAGGCCCGTAACCGATTGATCCAGGAATGCCTGCTGCCCGGAAGTGAGGTCCGAGGCCCTCTCGGGTAAGATCCCGTACGCCTGGCCGAACGCCATCAGGACTTTTCGTGCGTGTCGGGGGTCGAACAGGTCCATGAGGGCGCTGTTCTCGCCGACGATCGAGCGGACTTCGAGGTCTCTCATCAGCCGGTTGGCGGCCCCCCAGAAATCCTCCCGCACCATCAGGAGAACCTGGGAGTGCTCGCCGTCGCACTGCCGCAGGGCTCCGACCAGTTCCGGGTTGATCTCGCCGTGATTTGCGAAGAGCCACTGCTCGAACTGGTCGATGACGATCAGGATCTTCTGCCCGGATCGAAGGCAACGGCCACGCCGCAGGTCCGCCAGGGAATCGGCGAGGTTTCGATCGGTGGGGAGGTCCGGGCACGCCTTCCGCAGCCCACGCAGCAAGCGGACCTCCGTGTCCCCGGCGGTCGCCTCGACGTAAACCGTCTGAACATACTTCCCCAGCCGAGGGATGAGCCCAGCCTTGACCAGCGAGGACTTGCCGCAGCCGGAGGGTCCGTAGATCAGGCCAACCTTGAAGGTCTTGTCAGGGTCGGTCTCCTCGATCCTGGTCTTCCAGAATCGCAGGCTCTCGGGCAGCCCGTCTCGGTCACGGGCGCCGGGCAGGAGTTCGAGGAAGAAGTCGGCGTCGTGCTCGTCGAACGAACGCAGGCCCTTCGGAACGACCTTGACAGGTCGGCTGTCCGAGTCGGTTCGACCCGACGTGGGCGGGACAGGCGTCGCTGCTTGCGTTGGGTCGAGCGGCAAGGACAAATGGGTCGGCGTCACCGGCTCGGATGACACGCCCCGAGGGTCGGCGGTCTTGAGGAATACCCGCAAATCCTCGGCGAGGTCCATCGCCGTCGTGTACCGCTCGGTCGCCCGCTTCGAGAGGGCCTTGAGGCAGATCCGCTCCATCTCTTTGGGGATTGCCTCCACGACCTGGCGTGGTGGCCGTGCCTCGGTGATGGCGATCTGATCCAGCAGTTCGTTCCTCGTGTCGCCCCGGAAAGGGCGTTTCCCCGTCAACAACTCGTAGTAGACGACCCCCAGGCTGAAGATGTCCGAGCGACCATCGACCCGGTGCCCCTCGCCCCGAGCCTGCTCGGGGCTCATGTACGAGGGTGTCCCGGCGAAGCCCGACCCTTTGCCGAAATCCTCGTCCTTCAAGGCTAGGCCGAAGTCGGCGAGGATCGCCCTCCCCGAGGCGTCGATCAGGATGTTGGCGGGCTTCACGTCCCGATGGACCAGGCCCCGTGTGTGGGCATAGTGCAGGGCTTCCGCCACCGTCGCCACGAGGTCCGCCGCATCACGATGAGAGAGAGCCACTCCCTTGGGCCTCGCCGCCAGGTCGATCCCTTCGATGTACTTCGAGACGACGTAGCAGAGGCCGTCGCTCGTGCGACCGACATCGTGGACCGGGACGATCGAGGGGTGGTCGAGCCTGGCGACCGTCCGGGCCTCGGCGAGGTACGCCTCGATGTCCTCGGGGCTGGCGATCCGCTCGGCGTTGGGCACCTTGATCGCCACGGGGCGGTCGAGTTCGTCGTCGTGCGCCAGGTAGACCCGCCCGAACCCGCCCTGGCCGAGACGACGGACGATCCGGTAGCGGCCGATCGTCGCCGGGTCGGTCAACACGACCTGCGGAGTCGTGGCCGAGGCGTGGGCCGTGACGGTCTCGGCTTCATCGAGTGGTTCGCCCATCGAACGTCACTCCCGTCTTTAGACGAGCCTCCGGTGCTCGCATCCGATCGGATTGTCCCAGAAGGAATGGCAGCAGGCCAGCGGATTACGAGCAAACCCGGACCGGCAGCCACGCCGCAACGTCCTAGCTGCCGATTCCTGTCGCCTGATTCCCCCAGATGATCGCCGTGGTCTTGGCCAGGACATCGCCCCGGTCGCTCCGCTCGTTGAGGTGGAGGTCGAGGTGACCTTTCCTGCCTGACCGCAATTCGCTGATCTCCGCACGCACCCAGACCGCATCGGGGAGGCCAAGGTTGACGATGCCCTTGATCTGGTTGAGAAGGTCGGTGAGGGTGAAGCCCTCCTGGTCGAGAGTCGGTCCATCGGGGCGGGCGTACATTGCTTCGGAGCGACGAAAGAGTCCGAGGCTGATGATTTCGGTTGAAGTGCGGTCGGCAGCCAGCGTTTGAGGGGTTCGAGGTTCGTACCGGGCGGGGCATACCACCGCTTCTTGTCCCAATCGAACCACGCTCCGAGGGCCTTTGCGTCCTCCTTTTCGGAGAACGGGACGTTCAGGTCGGTCCGGGTTTCGGAGATCATTCATCTCGCTCAACGACGGCTGGCTGCATCGCCTTGGACATCGACATCATCCCATCACAGGCCGCCGATAGAGTCCACTCCAATCCCTCAAGTGCCAGCAAACCCTGCCACGACGGGGTTGCGATCGCTCATCACGTCCCACTCGGGCGAAGAGACGACCTCGCAAGATCGCAGGTGTGGCAGCCAGGATCGGGGGACGAAGAGCCCGTCGCAGTGGTAGGGGATGGTCGGGGCGTTCGACCAGCGTAGGGTCTGGTCCAGGGGCCGGTCGGGGTTGGCCTCCCGCCAGCAATTCACCAGCCCGAATTCGTCCTGGAGCGTCACCTGGATCGCCCGATCGGCGGCGGACGTGGTGCGATCCTCCGAGCGATGCCGCTCGCCGATCCCGATGTTGAAGTCGCCTCCGATCACGAGGTCGCCCCGACCGGCGTGGGCGGCGATCATGTCGAGGATGGCTTTGACGGCACGGTGATAGCTGCCCCGGATCTGGGCGTGGACGCTGAAGACCCTCAGAGGCACGTCCTTGCGATCGGGCCGTTCCGCCCCGACGACCCTCGCACCGACGACGTGGCCGTGGAAGTCGGGGAGTCCGATCGGTCGGGCCTCGCCTCGTCCGACATAGACGGCACTGCCCCAACGCCGACCTTCGACCTGCCTCCAAACGGCCCTTCGCCGCAAGTCGCCGTGAAGGGATGGCGGGAGGTGTTCCTCGGGGGCGAGGGTCTCTTGCACGAGGAAGATGTCGGGACGGAACTCGCCCAAGACCTTCGACCAGTGAGTTCGCCCCGCCCCGCCCGATCGGATGTTGTAGGTGGCGAGCAGCATGGTGTCGATGCTCGAAGTCTCCGATCATCATACCGCTGTTCGCTCGTCTAGTTGTTCGATGCCTCCCACGAATTGAGGATCGGTCATTCCTCCATCGCCCTCGGGCCATGCATCACGTCCACGGCGACCGATTGCGGTGCCAATCCCAGGTAGGCCAGCCATCGTTCGCCAAGTCCCGGCTCCGAGTCGATCAACTGTTCGGCCCGCCGCCCCTCGACTCCATGCTCTTCCAGCCTCGTCAGGGCCACAAGTCGCAAGGCTCGATCCACTCGTCTGGCCCCACCCTCGGCATCTCCCATTCGGGCGAGGAGGGACCGGACCACGACCCGGAAGGCCCGATTGACCATCCCGGCCTCCGATCCAGGCCCACCGGGATGGGCGTCGATGCCGACGCTGAACTCCTCCCGCAACGCCTTGGCGATGGCGATGATCGTCCGGCCCTCGTCGGCTTCCTCGAACCTGCCTTCCACCGGCCAGTCTTCACCGCCTCCCTTGCCGTCCATATCGAGTCCTCCCGGATCACCCATCATGGGCGACCCGAGCATCCCGATCGAGGCCCGCTTCAGGTCGCTAGACGACCTTGGGCGGTGTTTCTGCGTTGAACGGTGAAGGGAAGCGGGGTCCGTCAGCGAGGACCACTCTCGGCCATCACGACTTCTGCGGCATGTCGGTGAACGGCTCGAATAGCGGAGCCAGGGACACCGCCAACGTCGTCGCAACCCGCTCGATGTTCACGAGGCTGAGGTTCTGCTCGACCCGTTCGATGGCACCGATATAGGTACGATGCAGGCCGCACAGGTCGGCGACCTCCTCCTGCGACCAGCCCCGCTCATTGCGACGCTGTCGGACCCTCGCCCCGAAGCGTTTTCGGATGTCGTTTCCCATCCGAGCGACGGTACGGACGTGAATCCGATAGATCGACCGACAATGACTAGACAGTCAATAACCAGCGTACGAGAATCCGCCGCCTTATGATCCGAGCCCGGGAATTCCGCCAGGCGACGTGGCCGTGGCGGGGCCGATCGTCGTGAGCTTCCCGAACCCGCCGCCCCACCTCGGAGCCGAAGTCATGTCCTGCGCCCGGCCCCTCCTCCTCGTGTGGCTCATGAGCCTCTCGGCCCCCATGCTCCTCCCGATTGTGCGTGCCGCCGACCCGGTGCAAGCCAGCGGCATCCTCCGGGCCATCGATGCGAGAGAGGGCACGGTCATCCTCAAGAAAACCACGGGCGAGTTGCTGGAACTCCGGGTCGGGGACTCGGCGAAGATGACGCTGGACGGCAAGGCGGCGGGCCTGGACGCCCTGAAGCCGGGCATGAAAGTCGCCGTCAGCTACGATCCCGGCACCGGGACGATCCTCACGCTCAAAACCGATCGAGTCCCGGTGACTCTGAGGATCGTGATCTCGAAGGACGGCGATTGCCGGGTCTCACTCAGGAAATCGACGGACCCCGACCCGCTCAAGGCGGGAGAGCGCACGCCGCCCGTCCTTCCAGTCGTCACCGATTGCTACATCGCCCACCTGGACGATCGGCCGCTCAAGTCGAGGCACGTCGCCGGGTCCGACGATTCGGGCGGCTCGCTCGTCTTCCGGCCCACCGACCCGAAACTCCTGAAGTCCTCGGCCTCGATCTATTATCCCCGGACGTTCCGAACGCCCTGCGATCTGTCGCCGGACATCGTGGAGCTTGGGCGGAACTCCTCCATCGGCGTCCAATTCTGGACGCCGAGGTTCAACTTCCTGGTCTACGTCTGCTCGGACGACGACCTCCGTGAAAATGCGAGCGTCAGGGTGAGCCTCGACATGCGGGAGGAGGCGAAGGGGATGGTTCGGAAGCTGTTGATCGAGAAGCCCGTCGAGATCGACCATCCCGAAGAACTCGCCTTCCGGCTCCCCCAGGTCGGCCGGGAACTCGGGAAGCCCCTGACCTTGTGCATTGTCGTGCGTGCCAACAACGGCAAGAAGCCAGCAGAGACGCTCCAGGACACGGCGGTTGCCCTCAAGGGCATCGTCCTCCGTGCGGCCAAGGAGAAGGCCCTCGGACTGACCCTGGAGTCCAGGCGTGACGCCGTGTTTGTGAAGAAGGTCGAGTCGGATGGATTGGCGGCTCGGGCCGGGATGTTGACCGGGGACGAGATCACGGCAGTGGAGGGCCGGAAGGTCGGGCATCCCTGCGATGTTGGGATGAGCCTGGGATTTCCGACCGAAGCGAACCTCACCGTCCGGCGAGGAGGGAAGGAACAGCCCATCAAGCTCAAATTGGACTGAACCGCCGAAGGCCGTTCGATCCGACGAGGCTTGCGGTGATGACGATCAGTTTGGGTCCGAGCCGGAACTGGCCCTGTCGCTGAGCCGTAGGGGCAAGTAGAGGTCGCTCACCATCCCTTGTTATTGAGGTGGCTGGACAGAATCGAGGACACCGCCCAGGTCGGTCATGTTGTTCCGACGGCGATGAAGACCCAGCGAGGAGAGACTCGTGGCACAAGAGTGGTTCTACGCACGAGAAGGCCAGAAGACCGGCCCCGTCTCAGCGAAGCTACTGCGGGAACTCGCAGTCTCGGCCGATCTCCGGCCCGACGATCTCGTGTGGTTGGAGGGCATGCCCGAGTGCAGGAAGGCGGGGACCCTCCAGGGGCTGTTCCCTGTGGCTAGCGCCGTCGAGCGACCGAAATCGCCTCCGCTCCCGACCTACTCGCCATCGCTGCCGCAGGTCGCCACGTCGACCGTCGCCGGGTTGGACAGGTCCGAACCAGCCTCCAAGACGAGGGGGCGCTGGAACGGCGTCCTGGGACTCGTGTCGATCCTGGTCGTGTGCGGCATGATCCAGCGAGGATACGTCTGGTTGTCTGGGCCGAAGGATAACTCCCAGGACGGGGCCGAGGAGAAGCTCGGCTCACCGGAGCGACAGGCAGGCCCGAATCTGAGCCAATCGTCCCAATCCGGCCCACCCACCGGCTCCAGCACGCCCCAGCAGGGCCAGTCGGGCAGCCTCGACACCGAAGCCGCACGAAACGCCCGGTTGTTCGTTACCCAACTCCCGTCGAGCGCAGCTAATTCACGTTTTGCGGGGACGGCGATGCAGGTCAGGGGCGAATGGGATGAAGCAGGAGGCACAGACCCATATTACGTTTACGTGAGACATCCATTGGAGCCAATAAGTAAAACTGTTATTTCCGTGGATCGAACATTTCCAAGCGATGAACAAGACGAGAGGTGGCGCAATCCTTACGGTGTCGGGGAAGTACAGAAGCTCCGAGAAGCTCCCACAAATCTGGATTGTTCAATTGGAAGAATGCATGCTCGTCGATCTAAAAGGTTCAAAGATCTCGACTTCTAACGACCGATCACGAGCTTCGAGCCGACGATTCCTCGATCGGGCCTTGTCGCTGAGTCGATACTATGATCTCAAGAATACGCAATTCTTACACGCCGAGGCCGGAAGTCGGCTCGACGTGATTCAAGCGGTCTTGGTCCTGGTGGTGAGTTCCCAGGAGGCCCCGTCGAAAAACCAAGTGCCAGTCACGGAAGAGGCCCGGAGTCGCTGGCTCCAGGGGCAAATAACAACGCTTTCCGCATCTTCATCGACGAGATCGACAAGATCGCACGCCGCCCGACGAATGGCAGGGACGTTGGCGGACAGGCGGTCCAGCAAGCCCTCTTCAAGATGATCGAGGGGCTCGATAGTGAATGTGCCGCCTCATGGGGGCAAGAAGCACGCCGAGCAGATCGGGATACCCGTAGACACAACCAACATCCTGTCCTTTTTCGGGGGTGCCTTTGTCGGATTGGATGACATCGTCTCCCGTGGAAGGGGGAGTGGACGAGTCTCGTTCGGTTTTGGACAGTCACCGAGAGCGACAGAGGACGAAGGGGACGGGCTCCTGAAGCACATCTTGCCTGGAGACCTGGAGGCGTTCGGGCTGATCCCGGAATTCGTCGGTCGCATCCCGGTCCTTGCCACGCTTGATCGCTCGACGAGGAGATGCTGGCCCGCATCTTGACCGAGCCGAGGGACGGGCTGATCAGGCGATTCAGGAAGTTGTTCCAGATGCTCGGCAGCGACATGGAGTTGATGACCACGGCAATCCGGGAGACGGCCAAGCTCGCCCTCCAACGGGGCACCGGGGCCAGGGGTTTGCGGGCCATAGTGGAGGAAATCCTGGAAGAGCCGCTCTTCGAGATTTCCGATGGGCAAACACGCAAAATATTCATCATCAGCCCCGCGAAGGTGCGAGGTGAGGAGACGGCGATCTCGATCGGCCTCCCGGCGATCGAATCCCGTAAGCCTGACCAGTCAACCGATTTGCAATCTCGGTCTCGGAGGTCGTTCCGTCGCTAGAGTTGACAACGATTGTCAATCGACTTCGATACGAGGGAATCCTGCCCGGTATGGGAGTTCGGCCGAGACTCAGATCGTGAGATGGTCCCTCCTCGAAGGCCGGATGATCCTGCTGCTGGCGTAGCGAGCATGGACCGACCGAGGGCCGTTTTCTCGCAGGAGACGGGGGATCACGATGATTGGCGAGTTCGCAGGCTAGCTTGATCACGATGGCTCGATCAGCCGGTCATCCTTTACAAGAATTCTAAAGGATGACCGGCGTCTCCTCGTTTCGTCGGGGTTTGGTGCCGAAATCGCCTCCCGGCCTGAAGCCAGGAGACACCGCTTCTCATGGCCTACCGAATCGGCCGTGAATTTGGGCACTGAGCCACTTCCCGACGCCTTCTTGGTCAATGGCGTCGATCCTCACCACAACCCCGGCACGAGCCGATACCGCACCCGTGCGGCATACCCGTCGTAGCCGTCGAGATCCGCACGCAGCGTCCGGTCCTCCACCGCCGTGCGCCGCAGGAACAGGGCGGCGAAGGGGGCCAGCGGCACCAGCGACCACAACGAGCCCAAAGCGAATCCGCCGCAGGTCGAGGCGAGGATCGCCCCGACGTAGCCGGGGTGCCGCACGAAGCGATAGGGGCCGGACGTGACCAGCCTGTGACCCCGCTCGTGCTGGATGCGGGCCACCGGCGAGAAGTAGCGGTTGTTGGGCATGGCGGCCACCGACAGGGCCATGCCGAGGGCGTAGCCGATCAGGGCGAGGGCCTGGATGCCGGATGGCAGGGGCCGGGACCAGTGGAAGCGGCCGACATCCAGCCCGGCGACGATCAGGTGGGCGAGGAGGAACGGCATGGCGATGAGCCGCAGATACCGATCCCGCCCCCCCGGCCCAGGCTCCAGTCGTTCCCGCCGCCGGTCCGGGTCGATGGAGGACATGCCGATTGTCAGGAGGCCGGAGTGGACGGCGAGGACGGCCCAGAACCAGGTCAGGTCGATGCGGCCCGCCGAGGCGAACAGGGTCGCCGCCAGGACGCCTTCCACGATCAGGACTCGGAGGATCATCGCCATCATTCGCTCCCCGTGGTTCCACGCCGAACCGTTAATCTCGGCGTCATTCTAGGCGCAATTTCGACTGAGTCAATCATTTATTTTGGAATACCAAAATCCCGTGTCTCATGTCGCCCGACTGACGGTCGATGACCGGATGAGGCCGGTCAGGCGTGGCCAATCACCCTCAGCACCTACAATTCTCCGGGGCGAAGTAGGACCGTTCGGAGGGCGGGGATGCGATATCTCATGGGGGCTCGGGTACGGCCCGGTCGTCGTGCCGAGCTGCTAAGGCGTTGGAGGACGGGAGCTTCGGCCGGGGCTTCCCCTACGGCGACCTGGGCGAGTTGCTCCGCACGGGCCGGGTGGACGCCATGGCCACGATCCGCTGGGTCGAGGTCTGCTACTGCCGGGAATACTACGGCGTGGCGATGCACGAGGAACTCCCCTACCTGGAGGAGTACCTCACCGACATCGAGGTCGCCGACGCCCGCAGCCCGCTCCACGGCGAGGGCTATCCGGCCTGCAACGACTGCGACTTCACCCGCAAGGTGCGTTTCCACGGCGAGCCGCTCATGGACCACCTCCGCCGCAACCCGGTCGGGGAGGATTCCAATAATCCCGAGATTCGCCCGACCCGATGGACGGGCTGGCTCGGGGTGGTGATCCCGGAGGAGATGGACCGGAATCGGGCGGCGGTGGAAGGGGGTGGGCCTCGGGACGCATCGGAGGAACAGGACGACGCCGGGTGACGACGGACTCGCTATCATCTAGCTGAGTCGGCCCCGGTCGGGGTCGTGACCGATCCGTCGTCCGAGCGAGGCGTGCCCGATGAGAATCCTCGTGTGTGTCCTCGGTGTCCTCTCCGCCTGCTCGTCGGCCCAGGCCGATGATCCCAGTCCCTTCCCCGGCAAGTCGAGCCGGTGGGAGGGCTTCGTCCGGCACGACTTCCGGGTGGACGGGGCCGACGTGATCGTCGTCGAGCCCGACAAGGCCCTGCCGGGGCGACCCTGGGCCTGGCGGGGCGAGTTCTTCGGGGCCTTCCCGAACGCAGACATGGCTCTCGTGAAGGCGGGCTGGCACCTGGCCTACATCGGCGTCCCCGATCAGTTCGGCTCTCCGAGGGCGATGGCCCGCTGGGAGAGGTTCTCCGACGTGCTGGTCAAGGACCATCAACTGAGCCCGAGGCCCGCCCTGATCGGGTTGAGCCGGGGTGCCCTCTACTGCCTGGCGTGGGCCTCCGCACACCCCGACAGGACGTTGCTCGTCTACCTCGACAACGGCGTGTGCGACTTCCGAAGCTGGCCGGGGGGCAGGCCCAAGGGGCTCGGCACGGGCAAGGGCTCGCCCGAGGAGTGGGCGAAGCTCCTGAAAGCCTACGACTTCAAGGATGACCAGGAAGCCAGAACATCCAGACTCAACCCGGTGGAGCGCCTGGGGCCGATCGCCGGGGCGAAGCTCCCGGTCCTGCTGGTCTACGGCGACAGCGATCAGGTCGTCCCGCACGGGGAGAACTCGGAGGTCGTGTTCGACCGCATCAAGGCCCTCGGCGGCCCGGTGGAGCGGATCGTCAAGCCGGGACAGGACCACCACCCGCACGGCCTGACCGACCCTACGCCGATCCTTGAGTTCTTCGAGAAGGCGAGGAAAGCGAGCGGGACGGCCTCGTCGGCTCGTGAGGAGGCGTCTCGGCGGTGACCGGGCGAGCCAGGGGGAATCTGCGTGTACTCGCCGACACGAGCGTCATCCAGGATACCGGCTCTCGCCCGGCTCAGGGGCCTGCTGGATCGGGTGCGGCTCGATCTGCCGCTCCTCCCGATACCAGACGACCCCGGCCTCCCGGCCCATCTCGACGGCCCATTCCATCACCGACTGCCCGACGAGGCGAGGGACACCCTAGTCGTCGGGCTTCACCGGGTCGCCCACGACCGGGACGCTGACGTAGGCGTACTCGACGGTCGTCCTCATGAGTCGAACGCCGATGGAAAAGGTCGCCTCGCCTTCGGGGATTCTCATCGAGGATTCCCTCAAGAATGTCGCCGTCCGGGATTCGGCTCCCAACCGCTTCTCCGGTTCACCTCCACGGCTCCGATCCGGTTACCTCGCGGCCTGGCGTCTGAATCCCGCCCCGCCTGCGATTACTTCCGTCGCCTGGACCGGGATCGTGGGGTGGCCGGGAAGGCGGGCGTCGCCGCCGGGCCCGGGCGGTGGGGCTCGTAGCGGCGAGGCCCGCTCCCCTCGCTGATCACGTCCAGGGCCACGAAGTCCTCGCCCCCGAGCCGCAGCACCTCGATCTGGCCCTGTGCCATCATGTCGAGGATCTGCTCCGGCCTCATGCGGAGGTAGCGGGCCGCCTCCGTGACCGAATTGTGCCTGATCGAGATGCCCATGATCGCCCTCCGGTGAAATTGTGGGAGGGTCATCGTAACACGAACCCGATCGCCCTTGCTCGGCTTCCCGTCGGCGCCCTCGATCGGTACGTATTGATTAACGAGCCAGGATTCGATCTGGGGCGTTTTCGGGCGATCCGGCCCTTGGAGGTCAACCGAGGGCCGTGGACCTCGTGGCGAGCCTTGCAGACGCCTTATTTCGATTCCTAAATGCTTGAGTCTCGCCTTCATGGAAATTCGGCCACTCATTTGTCCCTGATCGTCGGGATGTGGCCCGTCTTGACGAACTCGGCCTCCATCACCGCCCTCGCATAGTCGGCCTGGTCCTTGGTGACCACGACGGCATCGTGGATGGTCCCGAGGAAGATCTGGGGCCGTTCGAGTGCGATGCGGCGACAGATCCGCTCGTAGGAAGTGGGACTCCACCTTCTGCATCAACCGGGCCGCACGCTGGTACTGGCCGTGCTTGAGACCCAAGAGCATGTCGAAGACGGTCGGGAAGAGCCTCTCGAAGACCTTCCCCTCGGGGGAGTGCCTCTGGGCGGGGATCGTCCCGTAGAAGACGCTTTGGAAGAGGCGTTTCTTGAAAGCCTCTCGATCGACTGGTTGTCCGAGTTCTTCCATCTTGGTCTCGTAGAATTCCCCCGATTTCACAAGGGAGAGGTAGCTCTCCACGTCGCTATTGTCTCGTTCCTCTGGAGCCTCATCTCTTAATTGTTTCGTTTTATTGTCTATCTTATTAGCTTTTTGGAAGTTACGTTTATTCTCTCCTTGAAAGCGGGATCGTATTGGACCTGTCCCCGCCCCTCTCCCCCCCTCTTTCTTCAATTTTTGATTCTTCAATGGGAGAAAAGGGAAGGTAGCCGTTCACAGCCTGGGGGTTGTCAAATCCGCATGAGACCACTATCTTCGAGCGATGGCACCGATGCCTCCGCTCCCAGAATCGTTGTGGAAGGCGGCCTCGCCTGAGTTGCAGGCGGGGGGCATCGCGCTCGTCGAGTCCTACGAGGAGCGGATCGCCGGCCTGGAGAACCGGCTCGGTGATCTTGAAGCCCGGCTCAAGCTCAACTCCACCAACTCGTCCAACCCCCCCTCGTCCGATCCGATCGGGATGAAGCGGAAGCCCCCGGCCCCTCCCACCGGGAAGAAACGCGGCGGCCAGCCCGGACATCGTAAAGCTCAGCGCATCTTGGTCCCGCCCGAGCAGGTCCGCGAGACGTTCGACTGCAAGCCCGACGCCTGCCGTCGGTGCGGTCAGGAACTCGCTGGCGACGACCCCCAGCCCGTGATCCATCAAGTCGCCGAACTGCCCAAAATCGAGCCGATCGTCGATGAGTATCGGCTCCATCGCCTGACCTGTCCCGCCTGTCGCGCGACGACCTGCGGCTCGTTGCCGGCGGGTGTCCCGACCGGGTGTTTCGGCCCATACCTCCGGGCCGTGCTGGCGATGTTCGCGGGGGCCTATCGCCTGAGCAAACGGCAGATCCGCCGGGTCGTCGCCGACGTGTTTACGCTCTCGATCTCCACCGGCATGATCTCCAAGCTGGAACGGCAGTCGGCCGCCGTCCTGGAGGCCCCCTACAACGAACTCGCCGTCGCGATTTATCACGCCGCGGCGACGAACATCGACGAGACGTCGTGGCGCCAGCGGCTCAAGAAGGTCTGGTTGTGGGCGACGGTCAGCCCCCTCTTCACCGTCTTTACCATCGCCCGGAACCGCAGCGGCGAGGTCGCCAAGGCGCTCTTGGGGAGCCAAGACGGTCAGGTCGTCGGTAGCGACCGCTTCAGCGTGTATGACTGGATCATGGCGCGGTGGCGGCAGATCTGCTGGGCGCACCTCCGCCGGGATTTCCAGGCGATGATCGACCGGGGGGGCGCTGGCGAAACGGTCGCCCGGCGGTTGCTCTCGTTGTCGAACCGGTTGTTTCATCACTGGAACCGGGTGCGCGACGGGACGCTGGAGTGGGGCCCGTTCCAGGAGCGGATGAGCCGCCTTCGTCGGGAGGTCAAGCGAGCACTCGAGGACGGTTCGCGGTGCCCGTGCGCGAGGACGACGGCGACGTGCTTCGAGATCCTCAAGGTGGAGGAGGGTTTGTGGACGTTCGCGCGTCAAGGGTGTCGAGCCCACGAACAACGCGGTCGAACGTGCGTTGCGCCACGCGGTGATCTGGCGTCGGATCAGCGGCGGGACCGACAGCGCGGACGGGAGCCGGTTCGTGGAGCGCATGCTGACCGTGGTCGCGACCTGTAGGCAACAGGGGCGCAACGTCCTGGATTACCTGACCAGGTGCTTTGAAGCGGACTGTCGTGGCCAAGTTTTCCCCTCTCTTCTGCCGGTCACCACGGCCAAATCCGACGCCGTGTAATCCCACTTATCCCACCCTGTAAATGACATCTCTGGGTCAAACACAGCGCGGCCTGTATTAACAAGTCGTGAAAGGCAGTTAACCGCTGGAGGGACCCCGCCTTCGACAGCTCGGATCCTCTGATCAACACCGACGGAGAGGGACCGGCAATGAGAGAGATGCTTGTGGCGGTGGTCGCTGTGAACCTGGCGGCCGTGACGAACGCCGGACGCGCGGACGAACCGCCCGCGCCGGTCGTGCTCAAGGGGAACACGAAAGACGTACTGACGGTGGCATGGGCCGCCGATGGGAAGTCCCTGGCGACCGGCAGTTACGACCGGACGGCCCGGGTGTGGGACCCGGCCACCGGCCAGCAGACCGCGCTCCTGCCTGGTCTCGCCCCCGAGGGAGTCAACGTGCTGGTCCTCGCGTTCAGCCCGGACCTCAAGGTCGTGGCGACGGCTTACCGGGGCGATGTCACGCTCCGCGCCGTGCCCGATGGCAAGGTCCTGGTCAAGTTTGACGCGATCCTCGACCGCAAGGTTGAGCCTGCGTTCCCGGAGGACGTGTATGCGATGGAGTACAGCCCGGATGGGAAGAGACTTGTCACGGGCGGGTCGGTCGCCCCGCCTGTCAGGGGTGGCACGATCGGAGGAATCGCGATCGTCTGGGACGCGGAGACCGGTAAGCTCATCCACAAGTCCAAAACGCTCCAGACGGCCGTCTGTTCGGTGGCGTGGGGACCGGACGGGAAGCGGTTCGCGGCCGGGACGAACGGGACAGGCGGGGAGGGCGAAGAGGAGGGCGAACTGGGTGTCTGGGACGCCGATACGGGTAAAAATCTCGACACATTCAAGCTCAAGCAAAACGAGAATCCGATCTGGTTGTCGGCCGGCGACGTGGCCCTGGGCCCGGACAGTAAGCGGATCGCGGTCCCGCTCACCGTCAGCAGTCGGGGCAATCCGTTCGGGGCCGGGCTCGAAGACAGGGGTGGACCGATTCGGATCTGGGACCTGGGAGCCGGCAAGCCCGCCAAGCTGGTGAAGGAACTCAAGACGTCGATGAAGTGGGTGGTGTTCAGCCCGGACGGCAAGTCCCTGGCGGGGGGAGGCGAAGGCAATTTCGTGAAGGTGTGGGACGTGGAGACGGGGGACGAACTCGCTGCCCTGCCGTCTCCCGGCGGGATCAGCGCGATCGCGTTCAGCCCGGACGGCAAGTCCCTGGCGGGGGGAGGCGGTGACGGATCGGTCCGGATCTGGGCGATGCCGACAGCGAAGTGATCGGCACGGGCTGAGGAGATCGACGCCCTGATTCATGGTGCCTCGCTTCCACCACGGAGCGAGTCTCCGTTGATTCAGCAGGAGCCCGAGCCCGGCGGCGAGGCAGACAGGACTCATCGAGTTGTGACGTTCGGTGGCGCGATTCGGTGTGATCGACCGAGTTATCCGTTAGCCCTTGCGCTGCCGGAGCGGTGCCATGGTTTCGATTCCACTGTACTATTGTCGCCCTCGGGACGTGAACGGCTACGGCATTTTTCGACTTCGACTTCTTCGAGGTATCCTGCGCACACGGCGGAAAATCCGGGATCGAAGAATAAGGGCCTGGGATGAAATAAGCTTTACAACCGACCGTGGCCCTCGATAATCGGGTCATGGACACCGATCAGGAATTGGAACGCAAGTTTGTCACACTCTTCCCCTGCCTCGACGAGAGGCAGCGTCGCCTCTTCGCTGCCGCAGAGGCCCGAGCCTTCGGCTACGGCGGGATCAGCCGCGTTAGCCGGGCCTGCGGCCTCTCTCGCGTCACGATCCAGGGGGCGTTGGAGGAACTGGATTGCCCGAGTCCGCACCCCGGCCGAGTTCGCCGTCCCGGTGGCGGCCGCAAGAAGCTCCGCGACTCCTCGCCACAACTGCTCAAGGCCTTGGAGGAGTTGATCGCCCCCGAGACCCGCGGCGATCCGATGTCCCCATTGCGATGGACCTGCAAGAGCACCCGCCAGTTGTCCGAGGCCCTGCAGAAGCGGGGTCTGACCGCGAGCTATCACGTCGTCGGGCAGATGCTCCATCATTTGGGCTATCGCCTGCAAGCCCCCGCCAAGACTCTCGAAGGCAAGCGGCATCCCGACCGCGACGCCCAGTTCCGCGACATCAACGCGACCAGCGGAAGCTATATCGCCGCCGGGCAACCGGTCATCTCGGTGGATACGAAGAAGAAGGAGTTGGTCGGCCAGTACGCCAACGGGGGCCGAGGGTGGCAGCCGGCCGGCGAGCCGGAGCGGGTCCACGTCCACGACTTCCCGGACCCGGGCGTCGGCAAGGCCATCCCCTACGGCGTGTACGACGTGGGCTGGGATCTCGGCTGGGTCAATGTCGGATGCGATCACGACACGGCGGCCTTCGCCGTCGAGAGCATCCGCCAGTGGTGGCGATCGATGGGCGAGCAGTCGTACCCGGAGGCCGGCCGCCTGCTGATCTGTGCCGACGGCGGGGGGAGCAACGGCTATCGGCTGCGGTTGTGGAAGGTGGAACTCCAGCGTTGGGCCGATGAGACGGGCTTGGAGGTGACGGTCTGCCACCTGCCGCCGGGGACCAGCAAGTGGAACAAGATCGAGCACCGCCTCTTCTCGCATATCACGATGAACTGGCGTGGACGGCCGTTGGTAAGCCATCGAGTGGTCGTGGAACTGATCGCGGCGACCAAGACGGCGACCGGCTTGGAGGTCGAGGCTCGGCTCGATTCGGGGAGCTATCCGACCAAGGTGAAGGTCTCGAAGGAGCAGATGGAGCAAGTCCGATTGAAGCCTCATGAGTTTCACGGCGAGTGGAACTACACCATCGAGCCGGGGGACTCTGAGTTGTAAACTTTATTTCGTCCCAGGCCCTAACAATAAGACAAACAGCGGAGTGATCCATCCGCCGGGGGCAGGGAACCAAGTCTTACACTTTTCGCCGGAAATACCTGGATTGATAGCTTTGAAACCGGCTCGTCCTCACAACCGCTTGGGCGGTGTCCGAGCAATCCAACACCGGAATCTCCGGTGTTGGCTTTCGATGAGAGCCGAGGATCGGGAGTGTCGTCGTTCGGGACGATGATCCGTGACAACTTTTGTAACCTCGGAGACGGTCCGGGTGGGCGTCCCTTCCCACCCGATCGGCCGTTGGTCTGGCCCTATTTGTGGGGCTGGAAGCCGTAGTAGATCCTCGGCGAGTGGGTGAAGCAGAGCGAGCCCTTCACCCGGTCGCTCTTCCTCACGGCGACGACGAGGGGCGCGGCGAACCCGATCACCTCGAAGTCCTCCTGAAGCTCGTCCGTCGTCCAGACCTGGCCTGCTTCGCCTCCAGGTACTCACGGCTGCCGGGCTGGGCGTTGACCTCGACGAGCATCTGGCGACGGGCGTCCTCGGTTGCGTTGGGCATGACGATCCTCCGTTGTTCTGGGGCTGTGATCTCAACGTCGAATTGGGCGGTGTCCCGTGATTGGCTCCACGGGACACCGGGAGGGGCTCAGTATTCAGCCGGGGTGAGGATGCAGGTCGAGGCCCGGCGACCGTCATCCCCCACGGCCTCGGTGATCACCCAGAGCTTGACGCCCCGAGTCGTCTTGTAGGCCGACAGGAGCCTGCTCCCGTCGATCAGGGCCTCGTCGTTGAGCGACTTGTCCTCGGAATCCAGGTCGCCCCAATCCCCCTCCAGGTGGCGATCCAGGAAGTCGGAAGGCTGCTGACCGCTGGCCTCCATCGCCTCGATCGCTCCGGGTGTGGCCACGACCTGGCCGGGGAGGAACTTGGGGCGGGAAGTCTCGATCGCACTCATCGATTCGCTCCGATACGGGACGAGGGTTTGGTCACAACCTGTTGGGCGGTGTTCTCCGAGCCGGTCGATTGACCGGCTCGGACCCATGCCGTTGACGACCTCACCAGTCTTCCGGCTCGTCAGGCTCCGTCATGCCGTGCCAGGAATCGGCCTCGTCCTCGGCGTCGATCTCCGACCAGTAGTCTGCCAGTTCGATGGCCTCGTTGCGGGCACGGGCGTCGTCGCATCCGATCAGCAACTCGCCCCGGAATAGCATGCCGTCGTCGCCCAGGGCGTAGCCGACGAGGAACCGGCCCCGAGGGAGCCGGATCATCAGGGCAACCGAGCCGTCGTGGTATCGCCGGACCACCTCCGACCGGCACAGGAGCTTGACCTTGCCGCCCCACGACAGCAGGGCCGTCCTGCCCTCGTGCCTGCCGGTGTAGGCCGTGATGTTATGCCCGTAGACCGATGCCCCGAAGGCGGTGAAGACCCGGCCCTGGTGGTCAATGACCCCGATCTCCCCCTGGCCCCGTCGCACACAAAAAGTCGTCATCGCTTGCCTCCCGTCGAGTGAGTTTGGTCGTCTCAACGGGTTCTTGGGCGGTGTTCACGGACCGGGGTCCATTCATTCGGCGGACTTATAACGAGCCAGGACACGGAAGAAGCTCGCCCGGCTCTTCTTCGTGAGCCTCCTCCAATAGTTCTGCTGATCACCCACCGAATCGGGATGGCGATCGAGGGCTTGCTGGAGGCAGCGGAGATCCTTGTCCCTGGAGTCGATCCGGCGGGACGTGTCCGGCTTCCTCCCGAGAGTTTGAAGTAGGCTCTGGACGAGCGGACGCCAGTCGAGGCCCTCGGATCGGGCATACTGGACCTTGCGAAATGACGGCTCCAGCAGCCTCATCGAGATCAGGCGGTCGTCGCCGTTCACCTGGATGTAGTCCACGACCTCCAGGCAGTCGTCGGGGCTCAGGGAGTGATATCCGCCCCGTGCGATCGACCTCATGAGTGCGAGGACTTCCTCCTGGCTGGCGTCCAACTCGAAGATGTCGCATCGGCTCAACACGGCGTTGAAGGCCGCATTCTTGCGGGGATCACATTGGCGGCGAAGATGATCCGGCTCTCGAACACGAAGGATGGCGGGAGGTCATCCAACCGGCTCGAACCGTAGCAGACGACCCGAGGGTCGCCCCAGAGGGCCGAGCGCAGGAGGCCGACGTGGGCCATCGAGCCGAACATGGAATCCACATCATCGAAGAACACGACCTCTTCCCGGCGATGGCGATATAGTGCCGCATAGAGGGCGAGGGGCGTGACGTGGCTGTTCACGAGGATCGGCGAAATCTCCCCCTCGGCGAGCGTCTTGAGGATCGTCCTCGACTTGCCCAGCCCCCCCTGCGACCCGTAGCAGAAGACGGCCGTAATGAGCCCTCGGGCCACGAGCCGGACATGGTGGCCGAGGAGGGCCTGCCGCTCCTCCAGGGCCGTCCTGGGCGGCTCGTCCGCCATCCCCGGCAGGACCAGGGACAGGTCGCCGGTTCGACGCTCCAGGTTCTCGCCAGTCGTGTTCGCCGATCGCATCTGCGACCCCCGTTTACAAATATTGGAAATCCCCGAGCCCTTGGGCGGTGTTCCCTGGACGGCCCCGGAACCGATTCGATTTCGGGGCCGTCCCTCACTGGTTCAGGCGACCGATTGGATAGCCGCCGCCTCGCCGGTCCTGCGATCGATGAGGCAGCACGACTCGCCAGGTTCGCTATCGAGGAACGCCCTGGCCTGGTCGAGATGCGTGAACCCTCGGTAAAGGCGGCGAGTGGCCGTCTGGCCGTCGATCGTGGCCTCGCCCTTCCAGGAGACCTGATAGCAGGGGATACGAGCCTCGACCTTCCGCACCCACTCCCGGCAATCCCGCTCGAAGTCGCGGTCGTCCTCACGACCGGCCCCGTAAACGATATCGAGCCGGACCCGGCCGAGGACGTTGTAGGACTCGGCAGCGACCTCCAGGGCGTAATCGGCGTGGTAGACGTAGAGGCTGGGGGCGCACTTGAGCCTGCGGCTGCGGAGGTACTGGCTCTGCTCGGTGCCGAACATGTGCCCGTCCCGCCACATCCTCTTCTTGAGCAGGTCGAAGCCCCGCCCGTTGAGGATCTCCCAGACGTTGTAGAGCAGGCGGGACTCGGCCCCGTACCAGCCCGGAGCCGACCACGACTTCCTGCTCCGGTTGGGCCGGAACCTGGGGTCGCCCGGCTCCCGATAGACGATCATGACTTCCTCCCGAGGGGTGTTTCTCACATCCCCATGGGCGGTGTTTTCGAGATGCGGCCTATCGAGGGAGCAGGGCTGACCTGAAGGGAGAGGATGGAGCGGCGGACATGCCGCCCCATCCTCGTCTCACTCGTCTTCCGACTCCGTGAACTTCCGAGGATCGACCCCCTCGTCGGGAAGGCCGTCGCCGTGATATGTCATAGGGAACGGCAGGTCGGTCCGCTCCTGGCCGTGGATCATGAGGTGATCGAGGTCGATGACCCTTCCCGACCCGTCGTGGTGGCGATCGTCCTCGGGATAATCGCCGAGGTCGGAGTCGGGGACGTGGATCCGATGGCCGTAGGTCTTGTCGTCGCTGAGTTCGTCGATGGCGTCCGAAACCGTGCCGGCCTCGACGACCAGGAAGATCGGGGAATAGCTCCCGCCGAGTTCGATCAGCCACGCCTTGCCGAACCACCCACCGGGATACAACACGGGGATGTCGGTCAGGTCATGATCGTGCATGCGGAACCGGGCTGTGATTGTCTTCTCGCTCATGACATCGCTCCCTGGGGTGTCTCGATCACCCCCCCCTGGGCGGTGTCCGGCGAAATCGGGGACTTGCACCGGGCGAAGTAGGTTCCCATGCCGGGGACGAGGCAAACGTCGTGGTCCTCGGCATCGCCGCCGCACTCGGAGCAGGTCTCGAACTCGAACAGGTTTTCCAGCCACTCCTCGGGCGTCTCGCTCATTTTCGCCACTCCGAAGGGGGTGTTGTTCACACCCCCTTGGGCGGTGTGCGGCCCTCATCCGGCGATGGGCAGGAGTTGCTGGATCGAGTCGTAGCGAGGGATATCGGAGCAGGCGTTCTCGACGAACTGGAAGGCCGCATGATTCTCGACCTCGGAGGACGCCTGCTCCGGCGTCCAGTCGTGGCCCAGCATCACGACGAGGGCGTACAGCTTGCGGAGGGTCGGATAGCCCATCGTGGGGTAGGTCCGATCCCAATCGAGCCAGGCATCCGTGCCGTCCCTGTAGGGATTGCCCCGGAAGACCTCATGCCAGTAGTCCCGCCTCTCGTCCTTCGAGAAGTCGAACCCCTCGAACTTGAGGATGCCGAGGTAGCCGCCCTAGCGGCCCATCCAGGTGTATGCGACCTCCACCTTGGTGCCGTCATACAGGTGGTCGTAGCAGTCCGAATCGGTGACGAGGTGGCAGGCGTCCTCCACACCCCACTCGAACAGCTTGTCCCGGACCGCTTCGTACTTGGCCTCGTCCTTCCCCAGCCACTCGGGGTTGTCGAGCCAGGTCTCGCCGTCGCCGTAATAGCCGCCGCTGCGGTACACCTCGACGAGATGCTCGAAGTCCAGATCGACGCCGTAGCACTTGACGTTGAAGGCGAAGTAGCTCCGGCCGTTGTGCCCGTAGGCCGAGTCATACCCGCCGACCGAGGCGAGGTAGGCGGCGATGTCGTTTCGTGACCGGAGCGGCGTCCGGTAGTGGGCGGGTTTCTTCGGTCGGTGATGCATGCTGGGGCTCCGAAGGGGGTGTTCTTCGCACCCCCTTGGGCGGTGTCCGGCCCTCGGCCCTGCGGGGTCAGCCCGTCAACCGCTGCTCGGCGGGCTCGGCGAAGGCCCGGTCCCAATACCTGTCCAGGTTCTCATCCGACCTCTTGCCCGCCAGGTAGTCGAGCAGGTAGGAGGCGAGCTTGTGGCCGGGGTCGGCGGGTCCGGGCTTGCCCTCCAGGAAGGCCCTCAGTTGCTTGAGGTTGCGGGGGACAGGCCCTCCCGTCCCCGTCGCCTCGTGGACCTCCTGACGCTTCTCCTTGACCTTGGCGGCGGTGATCTTGCCGCCCCCCTCGGCGACGGAATTGAACACGCCGATCCGCTTCTCAGGCGGGAGCTTGACCAGTTCCAGGGCGGCGGCGACCGGCGTCTTCCCGTGGGCCACGCTCTCCTGGATCACGGCGGGGAGCATCACGAGGTTGAGCAGATTGGCGATCCACGCCTCCGACCGTCTGAGGCGTCCCGCCACCTGCTTCAGCGTCAGGCCGTAGTCTTCGGTCAGCGAGCGGACGGCGTGGGCCAACTGGATCGGCCTGGGATCTTCCCGCTGGATGTTCTCGCTGAGATTGACGAGTGCCGCCTCGGCGTCACTGAGGCGGCTGACGACATATTTGACCTTGAAATCGGGGCACGTCCCCGACTCGATCAGCCAGAGTGCGGCCCGCATGCGGCGGAAACCACCCACAACTTCCAGGCGGCGGTCGGGCATGGGTCGGGTGAGGATCGGGTTCAACTGCCCCGAAGTGCCCTCCTCGGCGTCCCCCTGGCCCTTCTTGGGCATCATGTCCCTGGCGAGTTCCATCAGGGCCTCATCGACGGGCGGTTCTTCACCGTTGCGGGAGAGGTTCTTGCGCCAGTCCACGATCAGGGCGGTCGGATCGACCATGAAAACGTCGCTGCGGCTGACCTTGTGGTCGCCCGTCTCTGCGGTGAAGGCCATCGTCGTCTCCTCTGAGTAAAGTTGTCGGGGGTGTTGTTCACACCCCCTTGGGCGGTGTCTCGCTCAATCCAGCGGTTCGCATTCGTCGGCATCGACGAGGACGGCCCGACCCGAGTAGGACCACGGACCGATCGCCTCCGACTCGTCGATGGCGACGATGACGGCCTCCTCGGCGTTGCTTTCCTCTCCGGACGGGCAGCACCGGATGACCTTGCCGGTGCCCTTGAGCCGGTCACCGCTCGGCATCCTCGCCTCGACTCGCACGGGGCCGCCGGGCCGGAAGGCGTCATCGTCGTCGGGATCGTCGTCCGGTTTGCGGGCCTCGGACTCGACCACCTCGTAAGCCAGTTGGGCGAACTCGGTGAATTCGGAATGGAAGGGCGAAGATTCGATGTCGATACCGAGCTTGGCCTCGGCGATCTCAATGTTCTCGTCGTAGTCGTCGGCGAGTCCGACCCCGTGGCCCCGGCATCCCATCAGGATGGAGTAGAGGGCGTCGGCCCACTCGTCCTCATCGATCTCCATCAGGGTGAACATCTCGCCGACGCTTCGGCCCCAGGCTCGGGCCAGGTCGGCGACGTAGGGCCGGATCAATTCGAGGAGCTTGTCCGAATCCTGGTCCGGGCACACATCCGTGATTTCGGTCCCGGCTGCGAAGGAGAAGCCCGCCTCCTCCCGTGCCGACGCCCACTCGGAAGCAAAGAAGCTCTGTGCGGCCTCGGCCAGCACGTCGTCGGACAGTTCGATCGTCTCGCTCATGGTCACCTCCAGGGGGATGTTGTTCGCATCCCCCTGGGCGGTGTCCCCGGATCACTCCTCGATCGGCGTGAATCCGAGACCGACGAAGGCGTCCCGCATGTCGCTTTCTTCCGGGTATCCTTCCCGATCGTCCCGGTTCTCGACGGCCCGCTGGTTGTGTTCCCAGAACCACGAGAAGACGGCGGATTCCCAGCCTTCGGGAAGTTCGTACTCTCGCTTCAATCGCCATGCAGCCTCGCCAATGTTCTCGATCGTGGCGTCATGCTCCTTCCGGGAAGACGCCTCTTCGTCGAGGATCGGGTCGTCGGCCATTCGTTCGGCGAGTCCGTGGTAGGTCTTGAACGCTTCGGTGATCTCGCCGTCCCTGAAGACCCGGATTGGGACGCCATCGACATGGCCGACCGCCCAATGCCCGTGACTCTCGAAAACCACGTCGGGGTCGTCGTCCTCGCTGAAGGAACTCATAACTCCGGCGATGGTCTCGGCGTTGCTCGTGTCGAGGAGGTCGCTGTCCCGGTAATGCGTGTAGAGGACGGCCCACGAGTCGGGGTCGTCGATATCTCTGGCTCGTTCCCAATAGAAGCAATCGAACCCCCGCCAGTTCCCCGCCGCTCCCTTTGCGGCGTCCTCGACCGTCATCTCGCCAACCATGTACATGGTCACCTCGCGTTGGGTCGTGTTTTCACATCCCCTTGGGCGGTGTCCGTTGGTCGGACGGTGGACGCCGGTTGAATTGCCTGCTATGGTCGCCGCTTCGCCACTCCCCGCCCCCTGCGGAGCCCGACGATGGAGATGATGGCCGAGCGGCTCGACCGCCTCGAACGAAGCTGCCGCCGCTGGAGGTGGGCGGGGATTGTCTTCGCCCTCCTGGTCGGCACCCCGATCGCACTACTCTTCGTCGCCTTGCTGATGAGCGACGGGATCAACGAGACGAAGGGCCTCATCGTCCGGGACAAGGACGGGATGGCTCGCATCGATTTCGGGACGTATCCGAGCGGCTCGCCCAGGATGGGACTCCGGGGCCGGGACGGGAAAGTCCGTCTTGAGTTGAGCCTGAACGATGCGGATTCCCCGACGATCAGGCTCAACGACAAGGACGGGAAGGGTCGCCTCTCGATGAACATCGATGATGACGGGCCGACCGTGAGGTTGAACGACAAGGCCGAGGTTTCCCGGCTATTGCTGTCCGTCGCCGAGGACGACTCGCCCGTCATCGGCCTGAAGGGCGGGAACGGAGACTTCCATCTCTGGATGCGTGCCGACCCCGATGGCACGTCGAGGATCGATATCCTGGACAAGAACGGGAAGCATCGCCTGGCGATCGCACAAGGCAAGGACGGCGAACCGGCGATCGGGCTGATGGACATGGACGAGAAGCTCCGGTTCGGGATCAGTCTCGACAAGGACGGCAAGCCGGTAATCACACCGTCACGGCCCTGAGATCCATGTCCTCGATAACCTGGGCGGTGTCCGTTGGTCATCTCGACGGAAGGCCGGGGCGGCATCGATGCCGCCCCGGCCTCGCTATCGATCATCGGGCCAGTGCGGGCTCCGCCCCCTCCTCCGCTTCGGTCACTGCGGTTCGGCTGAAGGACAGGAGGTAGTCGGCAGCCTTCGACGCTTGCGACGAGGCGGTGAAGATGAATCTCGGGTCGTCCTTCAACGCCCGGAGCCAATTTGCCAAGTAAGAAACGTGGTTGCCCAAATTCTCCGAGGCCGGGACGCCCAAATCTCGCCAGGTAGCAGGCCCCGACTTCGGCGACGAGTTCCCCCATCGCATACGTGTGGCCCGCTTCCTTGCGGGACCAGTTCAACCGAGCGGGATGCTCCGTGGCGTGGATCAACTCGTGGAAGATCGTCTCGCAATACTCGTCGGCTTCGGTGAACGTGGCCTTCGGGGGAACCTGGATGTGGTCGTGGAGCGGGCTGTAGTATGCCCGACCACCTCCATACCGGATGCTGATCCCCGTGGCGGCGATGGCCTCCTCGGCGGGTTCGTAGTCGATGACGGGAGGGTCGTTGACCGCCCCGCACCGACCGGCCCGGAGGTGATCGAGGTGACTTCCCTCGACCTGATCGACGTTGAACACGGTATACGCCTTCATGACGAAGAACCGATCCGCCTTATCCTCGCCGGTGTCGCTCTTGGTCACCTTCGTGATCGGGCTCCAGAAGACGACCTGGCAGCCCCACTGGCCCTCGGGCACACCCTCGGGCCGTCGCATGACCTTGCCTCCGAGGCCCTTCCACTGATTGAACGTGGCCCACCACCTCGACGAGAGGTTATGTCGTGCCGACGACATCTCCAACAGGATCGGATTGATGCCCCTGTAGGGCTTCCTGGAGACGATGTTGGCGGGGAACCCGGCGTCCTTGTCGGCCCGCCACGGGCGTCTCCAGGGCGGGATGTTGCCGGATTCCAGGGCGACGACGATCTGGTTGGTGATCGACTGTCGAAGTTGCTGCTGGCTTGCCATGTCCGCTCTCCGCTCGGGCCGTGGTTGGTTAACCTGACGACCCGTTGGGCGGTGTTCATGGCTGCGGTAGCGGCGACACGGCGATATCGCACGAGAGTTGAGACGAGGAGCGATCGTCCCGTACGATCGGCAGGTTCTCCGTCGTCTCAACGGCGGCTTGAGACCGGCAAGCTGAGCCCAGGATCGGATGGAAATTATTGACCGAAATGACTTAGGGGCGGGCCGTTTCGAGGGATCGGCGTCGGCAAAGTCTCAGTCTCAGATGAGACCGGGACCGGGCCGAGGATTTGCAATTTTTGTAAACGGCCCGATGTCCCAGGATCGAGCCCCGGACACCGCCCAAAGGATCGAAGCGGGAGGTCGATCGTCGGGAAGAGAGACCGCAGGAGGATTCGATCAGTCCGTCCCGGTCGCCGCCCGGTCGGCCGCCTCGACGGAGTAGGTCGGGTCGGCCTCGTCCCACGAAACGTCCCCGGACGGGCCGTAGATGGCCGGGACGTGGCGGCCCGCCAGCCGCAGCCAGGTCTGGACCTGGGTCCGGTGGTGGCAGGTGTGGAGCATACGCCTCCAGAACGTCCAGATCCGCTGCCGCTTCAGGCCGCCGAAGAAGGGCCGCTCCTCCAGCCACCATGCGGAGGTCGCCGAGGCCAGTTGCGGCAGCCTGCCCCTCGCCAGGGCCACGTACCTGTCGTGGTACTCCCGGAGAGTGGGCCGCTCCCCGTCCGGCAACAACCCTGGAACGGGAGGCTCCTCTGTGCCGACGAATTGGGCGAAGAAGCGGCGCTCGGAGAGGATCTGGTGGGTCAGGATCGCCCGGATCGTGTTGGTCCGCTCGTGGGGCCTGTAGTCGAGGAGGTCGTCGGGCACGGCCCGCCACAGGCTCGCCGTCTTGTTGGTCTCGCTGGCGTAGGTCAGGACGAGGTGCAGGAAGTGTGGATCACGTGCCGTGCGGATTTCCTCGTCGGGGATGGCGATCAACTCGTATCGCATGGCATGGCTCCGGCCGCTTGTCGCAATCCGCCGCCGCCCACGATCGGAGAAAGTCACGGCCTGACTCCCCGAGCGTGGTCACGTGCTCTGGTTATAACACACCTTGACCGAGTCCACTGCTTCATGACTACACGGCACACTCAGGGATTCTCCCATCGACGACAAGGAGGACGAACATCACTCGGACGACAAGAAGTGGAGACGCAGACATGGTGGCATCGACCGAATCGAAGCCCAACAAGACGGCCTTCATCACCGACCAGTTTTCCAAGAACCCCAAATCGAATTCCAAGGCCGTGAACGAGGCGTGGGCGAAGGCGGGTCACGCCGGTTCGATCAGCCCGACCTTCGTGAGCAAGCTGCGGAAAGACCTGGGCCTCACCGGTAACCTCCGGGCCCGCTCGAAGGCCATCGGGACGAATGGCACGAACGGCGCTTACGTGCCGTCGGCGGCGAAGTCCAGGAAGCGGTCGGCGAAGGCTCGGGACAGGACACCCTCGAAGGCCACGAGCGGATCCGCATCCTCCTCCCCGTCCGGCGTCACGAAGAAGGGGGACCGCAGCCGGATGCTCGACGAGGTGGAGGCGGGGATCGACCACCTGATCTTCACGCTCAAGGTCAACGGCGGCATGCCGGAGGTCGAGGCGGCCCTGCGTTCGACCAGGAGGCTGCTGACCCGGAGCCACGGGGCGTGATCCCCCGATCGCCCTTCAGGTTCCTCCGGCGACCGGGGGCGGCGTGCCGTGATCGACTCGGAGTGCCCGCCCCGCCCGTCCTCGTCCGACTCCTCGCCCAGCACGATCCGATCGACCAGACGGCAGGCGGCGGGATCGGCCGGGGGCGTCCACGTCACGTCCACGCAGCAGGCCCGGTGCTGCACCGCCTTCAGCAGCGACATGAAGTCCCGGGCGGCGAAGGCGTGATGCTCCATGAACAGCCGCAGGGAGGCGATGCCGTCGATCCGGGCGTAGGCCGGGCGGTTCGTCACGGCGTCACGCAGCGGGGCCGGGCGGGAGCGGAGGAGATCGATCCGGGGCGAAGTCACGGTGAGGTCCGACGGGGGAGTGGGGGCGTCTGTGGGATCGATTGGAGTCGAAGTGGCGTCGCTCGATCGGTCGGCCCGCCAGGATGGGGCCGAGCAGGCCGCTTCCGACGCCGCTCGGTGACGCTTACCATGTTGCGTCCGCTCGATCCGCCATGCATCGGATCGGCACCATGGAATCGAGGTACGCATGCCACGCCCGACCCTCCCGGCACTCGCCTTCTTCGGCCCGTCCCTCGCCCGTCCCCTGGCTGCCGGAGAGCCTCCGCCCCGGCCGGTCCACACCTACTCGATCGTTGCCCGAGACCCGAAGACCGGCGACATCGGCGTGGCCGTCCAATCGCACTGGTTCGCCGTGGGGCCGCTCGTGCCCTGGGCCGAGGCCGGGGTCGGAGCCGTCGCCACCCAGTCGTTCGTCGATCCGTCCTACGGCAAGCTCGGCCTCGACCTGATGCGGGCCGGGCGGTCGGGGCCGGACGCCCTCAAGGGGCTGCTCGCCGCCGACGAGAACCGGGAGGTCCGCCAGGTGGCGATCCTCGACGCCAGCGGCAAGGTCGCCGCCCACACCGGCTCGAAGTGCATACCGTCTGCGGGACACCATGTCGGCGAAGGGTACTCGGTCCAGGCCAATCTCATGCTCAACGACACGGTGTGGCCCGCCATGTCGAAGGCGTTCGAATCGTCCCAGGGCGACCTGGCCGAGCGGCTGCTCATCGCCCTCGAAGCGGCCCAGAGGGCGGGCGGCGACATCCGGGGCAAGCAGTCGGCGGCCCTGATCGTCGTCTCCGGGAAGGCGACCGGCAAGCCCTGGCAGGATCGCCTGTACGACCTCCGGGTGGATGACAACTCGGAGCCCGTGGCCGAGCTTCGCAGGCTGGTCAAGCTCCAGCGGGCCTACAACCTCATGAACGAGGGCGACCTGGCCGTCGAGCGGAAGGACCACGAGGCGGCCCTGAAGGCATACGCCGGTGCAGAGGCCCTAGTACCGGGGAACGCCGAGATGATCTACTGGCACGCCGTCGCCCTGGTGAACCTGAAGCGAGTGGACGAGTCTGTGCCATTGTTTGCCAAGATCTTCACGATGGACCCCAATTGGAAGGAACTGACCCCGAGGCTCGTCGGTGTCGGCTTGCTGCCCGATGATCCTTCCGCCTTGAAGAAGATCCTGGGCGGCGAATCGAGCCCCGCCAAGGCGGACAAATGAACGTTACCACGTCTGGCCGATCGGGAGAGATCGTCGTGGACAAGGTGAACCTGACCGAGAAGCTGGCACTCTTCCACGACCATTGGACCCCAAAGGTTGTCGGCGAGTTGAATGGCCAGCACGTCAAGCTCGTCAAGTTCCGGGGCGAGTTCGTCTGGCACCATCACGACGAGGACGAATTGTTCCTGGTCGTGAAGGGGCGCTTCGTGATGGAGTTCCGAGATCGTCAGGCCCGGCTGGAGGAGGGCGAGTTCCTGATCGTCCCGAGAAGCATCGAGCATCGCCCGGTCGCCGAGGAGGAGGTTCACGTCCTGCTGTTCGAGCCTGCGGGGACGCTGAACACCGGCGACGTACAGGATGAGCGGACAGTTCCAGACCCCGAGCGAATTCGAGGACGCATCATGACCTTCGAAGTGAGCCGAATCCGTGGGGAGATCGGCCAGGCGGCCCCTCGCAGGAGGACGAGCCTCCTCGGGCTGGGCCTGCTCCTATTGATCTTCAGCCCCACGATCTCGGCGGCGATGGCGGGACCGCCCCGGTCCCGCACATTCGAGTTGACCTACCGGGCCACGGTCCAGGAGATCCCCGAAGGCGCCAAAGCCCTCGACCTCTGGCTGCCCCTTCCGCAGACCGACCGGAACCAGACGATCCATCGGGTCACGGTGGACGCACCCGGCCCCGTGACCATCGGCAGGAAAGCACGCTTCGGCAATCAATGTCTCCACGTTCGGTCAAAGTCGCCGGACGGCCCCCTGACCGTCCGCCTGACCATCGAGGCGACCCGCATCGAGGACGCCGGGACCGATGAATCCCTGAGCGACGAGGACCGGACCCGATACCTCGCAGCCGAGCCGCTGGTCCCCCTGGATGGCCCCGTCCGCGCACTCGCCGTGGAGGCGACCCGTGGACTGACGACCGACGACGCCAAGGCTCGGGCGGTCTACGAGAAGGTCGTCGGCATGATGAAGTACGACAAGACCGGCACGGGCTGGGGGCGGGGCGATGCCCTGTTCGCCTGCGATGCGAAGCGGGGCAACTGCACCGACTTCCACGCCCTGATCATGGGGATGTGCCGCTCGGTCGGCATCCCGGCCCGGTTCGCCATCGGGCTGCCGCTGCCGGCGACCCGAGGCCGGGGGGAGATCCCCGGTTACCATTGCTGGGCCGAACTGTACGTGAAGGGTCGGGGCTGGGTGCCGATCGACGGCAGCGAGGCGGCGAAGCACCCGGAGAAGCGTGACTACTTCTTCGGCCACCACGACGAGGACCGCCTCGAATTCAGCCGGGGTCGGCACCTGATCCTGGTGCCCGCCCAGCAAGGGGACACGCTCAACTTCTTCGTCTACCCTTACGCCGAGGTGGACGGCAAGCTGCACCAGGCGATCGAGCATAAGTTGGCGTTCAAGGATCTTGAGCGTCCATCGACCGGACCGGAGGCGGGCCGATGACTCGACGGAAGGTCGGCATCTGGGTCTGGCTGCCCATCGCTCGTCTCCGGTCGTCGGGGTGGTCATCACGACGACCGGAGGGATGGTGTCAGGGCAACGGGGATGCTCCGGCGAACAAGATCGGGACGTTACGTAATTTCTGAATCAGGAGGACAACGGGTTGAACGGGGTAGAGTTCAGGGGCTTGATCGCCGTCTGACACCGTGTTT
This sequence comes from uncultured Planctomycetota bacterium, assembly GCA_963737655.1. Lineage (GTDB taxonomy): Bacteria > Planctomycetota > Planctomycetia > Isosphaerales > Isosphaeraceae > JAQGHR01. The sequence continues at coordinate 4,099,593 of CAVTTN010000002.1, forward strand.
CTGTGAGGGCAACGAGCCGGGTCCGTTCCCCACTTGCCGCATCCGATTGAGGCAAGCGGTCAGATGGCCACGTCAACCGAGGAATGACCCATGCGGAGCGAAGTCCGGTTCGTGATGCTGCCCGAGGTCGAAGCGGTCCTCTTCCGTCTCATCACGTCCGACGCTGGGACGGTCCTCGTCAACGGGCCGAGATGGGGCACCCCCGAGCCGCCGATCGTCGCACGGTTGGAGGACGCCGGGCCGCATCTGCTGATCTGGAGCCCGTCCGATCACGCTTCGTTGGCGGCGAATCGACACGAGAAGGATGGGAGGGTTTGGTGGTATTGCCGGGACGAGGGAGCGACGATCCAGTTTCTCCGTAGCCGACACCGACCCGGCGAGTCGTTCATCTACGAGGGGAGGCTGGCCGTGGCCACGACGCAGCGGGGCGAGCCGCCCGGCTCCGGAGTCACGGCCTCAGTCGTCCAAAGCCGCTACCTCTCCCTCAAGCGGCAGATTCAGAAGTCGTGTAGGAACAAGGTGGTCATCTGGCAGAACCGCTCGCTGCCCCGGTCGAGGACGAATCCGCTCATGCCCGATGCCGGCCTCTGGGCCGGCCCCGAGCGCTTCGCTGGCTGGAGGAGGACTCGGCGAACCGCTGGGTCCAGGTGGTGCCCGATGCCCACGCCAGGGGCTACCTGCTCGACATGGTGCCCTGACAGACGACTGGACCCTTCCCTGGACGGCTCGAACTCGGCTATGGATTCCGCTTGCCTTCGATCGGATCGCCTGTACACTGGCTCGGTTGGGCCTAATTCGGGGGCATCGCATGCCGCTCCGGCGAGTGCCGTGCGACCTGTTCTATGCCCGCCACGGGCAAGTTACTTGGTTCAACCGCCTGCCGGCCAGGCATCCAGATGGACAAGGGCATTTCTGCCCGGTGGTTGGAAGCAGAACGATGAGGACCAAGGTCATGGCGAAAGGACACTCGGAACAAGCCGGCCTTCTCGCCCCTGCGCCGTTCGCCTTCGCCGACCGCTTCCTGCAGGACCACGCCGGTCAGATCATCAGCGACCCACGCACGGCCGTCCTCGAATTGATCGCCAACTCCTACGACGCCAGGGCGACGAAGATCGACATCCTCTGGCCCGCCGAGAGGGGGGGGAAGTTCTCGGTCTCTGACGACGGCATCGGCATGACGATGGCCGAGTTCGAGAGGCGGTGGCGAACCCTGTGCTACGACCGGGCGGCCGAACAGGGCACCGCCGTCGCCTTCCCGAGTGGAGTCAGAGGGGTCAAGCGAACGGCGTTCGGACGAAACGGCAAGGGGCGACACGCCCCGTTCTGCTTCGCCGATTCGTACGAGGTAGTCACGAGGAAGGGCGGAGACTCGATCCACGTGCGAGTCGAGTTGGCCTCCTCCGGGACCACGCCGTTCGAGATTTCACATCTGGGCGGATCGAAGAAGGACGGGCACGGAACGGTGATCTCCGCCACGCTCGAAAGGCACCTGCTGGATGTCGAGGAACTGCGGCAGTTGATCGGGTCGAAGTTCCTCGTCGATCCGTCCCTCTGCATCAACGTAAACGATTTCCCGGTTCAACTCATGGCCCTCGCAGGGTTGAAAACGACCCTGATTCCCGTGGAGGATCACGGGGAGATCACCGTCCATTTCATCGACTCGATCGAGCATTACCGAACCTCGAAGCTCCGAGGGATCACCTGGTGGGTCAATCAGCGGAGGGTCGGCGAGCCAAGCTGGGACCGGCTCGATGAAGAGGGTGCCTACCTCGACGGGCGAACGGAACATGCGAAGAAGTTCAGCTTCGTGGTCATGGCCGACTTCCTGACGCCGGGCCAGGACGCGAAGGCCGATTGGTCGGACTTTCATGCAAACCAGCGGACGAATGCCGTGCGGGGCGCCGTGCACCGGCACGTCATCAAGGAAATCCAGGCTCAGGCGGCGACGACCCGCAAGGAGCGGAAGTAGATCGCCATCGAGAACAGCCGAGATTTGATGGGGGAGTTGCCGACGATCTCGAAGAAGACGATCGGCCAGTTCATCGACGAGGTTCAGGAGAAGTGCCCGACGATCTCAGACCGTGAGCTCTCACGAACCGTGCAGGTCTTGGCGAAGTTGGAGCAGAGTCGTGCCGGGTACGACCTCCTGACGCAGTTGGTCGCCTGCTCGCCGGATGATCTCGACACATGGAACTCCCTGATGCAGCAGCGGACAGCGAGCAACGCCGAGATCGTGCTGAACGAACTCGACCGACGCCTGAAGCTGATCGAACGCATGGAGAAGCTGGTCGAGAACCCCCTCGCCGACGAACTCCACGACCTCCAACCGCTCTTCGAGCGGGGCCTCTGGATTTTCGGGCCGGAGTACGAAGCCGTCGATTTCCGATCCAATCGAGGTCTGGCCAAGGTCATCGGGAGGTTCCTCGGAGGCGCCGACGACAGGCCGCCGAAGCGGAGGCCCGACTTCGTCGTCCTGCCGGAGATTTCCATCGGGGCTTACTGCGCCGATGCGTACGATGCGGCAGGCGAAATCTCCGGCATCCGAAAGGTCGCTATACCGGAGCTGAAGAAGGGCGGCTTCTGCGTGGCTCAGAAGGAAGTCGATCAGGCTCGTGACTACTCGAAAGAGATTCGGAAAGCCGGCCGTGTCCACGCCACAACCGAGATCGTCGCTTATGTCCTCGGGGCCACGCTGGAGCAAGGCTTGGAGCAGATGCCGGTCGGCGATAAAACGACGATCATCCCGATGGTATACGGGACGGTGCTTCGCAAAGCCCACCAGCGGACATTCAATCTCCAGAAGCGCCTGCGAGAAATCCAGCCCCCGACCCTGCACGACCCGGAAGTAGAAGAAGTCCTTCGGCTCGACGGGCAGAAATCTCTGTTCGATCATCATCCAACGCCGCAGGCGAAAACCCCGTCTCAGGAAGGTACGGTCAACTCCTCAGCACTGACACCGAAAAAGGACGGCGCCGCATCACTCATGATCGGTAATTCGGCGCACAAACCTGGGCCACCGACGAGGTGGCCAGTGTCGGGATCGCCCCGGTCCTCTGCGAATCGGGTGAGACCGTGACCTCGCCGGTTGGAATGTGGGCTGGCTCGACGCTCCCCGGGCGAGGCCGGGGCCACGCCACTCTCGGCCGATGTTTCCTCCTGGCAGTGGTCCCGGGGTGGGGACGGCTCCCGTGGGGAGTGGTAACCGAGGACGGGGCCTTCCTTCATTACAGCAGCTTCAGTTGCCCGGTGATCGGGTCGATCCGCTCGGGGAAGTCGGGGCCGATGACGCAGCAGGTCGGCGTCGGGACGCCGCGGAACTCGGTCCGCCCCGCATCGACGCAAAGCTGCACGAGGACGCCCGCCTCCTGGGCCCGCTGCACCACGGCGACAAGCTCCTCCTCGGAGTCCACCCGGACGCAGACCTTGGTGAAGGCCCCGTCGAGCCAGCGGCGCTCGGCCTCGGTGAACGAGGAGCCGGGCTGGCGGATGCGGGTGGCTAGCCGGATCATGCTGGCGTGCGCCCCCCGGGCGATCTCCTTGCCCCGCCGCATCCCCAGGTCTCGCCGCATGACGATCGCCTGCTTCGGTGCGGGCCCGTCGGTCGTTCCCATCGTCGGCGCTCTCCGGCCTTCCACCCGCCCTTCCCCCGGACATGCCCGGAGGGCTCCGGGATCGGCCATCGCACCCTCGATCATTTCAGCCGATCGGCGATCCGCTCCCGGAACTGCTCGCCGGTGACCTTGGAGCCCCAGGTCACCGGGATCTTCAGCAGCCGCTTCACCTCGTCGTAGGACAACCCCGCCTCGACGAGCTTCTCCATCGTCGGCAGGAACACCTCGCCGAAGAATTCGCCCATCTTGCCTGCGACCTGACGGTCGAACGACTCGGCGGTGATCCTCGTCTTCTTCTTCCTCTCGGCATCGTCCTTCCGGGCCTTTTGATCGTCGTGAGTGTCGCCCGAGTGGCCGAGCCGGGCCTTCGCCCCCATGATCGCCGCCACCATGCCCCGCTCCTTGGCCTTGCCCACGGGCGAGCCGTCGAGGAGGGCCTTGGCGTAGGCGTAGGTGGCGAGGATGTCGAACTTCCCGATCGACACGTCTACCGGCTGCGATTTCGCCATTTTGGACCCACGCTGAAGGCCGATCGTTTCCGTTGTGCCACCCGCCGCCGACCCGTGACGCTCCATCCACGTCGGTTTTGAAGTGAGGCGGTGACGGCTTACTCCAGCAGGTGTAACGCCCGGACCTGGGCCAAGGCCGTCTGCGGCATCACGATGCGGTGTACGAGGGGACGGAGGCCGATGCGGACCGCCGCCCGGTATGCCCCAAGCGAGTGCCGAAGCCAGCGGCAGCGATCCAGGCCCAGCAGCTTTCGAACGTGGTCCGGCACCAGGATGCTCTGGACCCGGAGCAGGGCCTCATACCGCCACCGCCCGAGGTGCGAGCGATACCGACCGTAGAGTTCGGCGGTCAGGTCGGAGTTGGCGAGGTCTTGCTCCATGTGCCGCAGCCGGTCCTCACGCCAGGCGTGATAGGAGCCGGGCAGGTCGGGGATCGCCAGGCTCTCGCCCACCCGGAGGAACACGTCGTAGAGTTCTTCCCTCTGGGGGTCGGTCAGGGGGCGATGCAGCAGTTCATAGGCCCGCTCCGAGTAGTCGATCAGCATGTAGAGTACGTCCCGGTGAGCCCAGGCGGGGATCGTTTGGCCCCGGCTCTGCTCGACGGCCTTGTGGGCGGCCCGGATTCCGGCGAGTGTTCGCCGTGCGGTGTCTTCGTCGTCGAAGGCGATGTCCTGGGCGAAGCGGGCGGTGGAGAAGAGACGCCCCAGGGGGTCGTCGGGCAGCTTGCCCGTGTAGAAGAGCCAATCGACGGCCCGGTTCAGGGCAAACTCGGCGGCGGACCCGGCGAAGGCGAACAGGATCGTGTCGGGATCGCCCCAGATCGACCGGACGATCGAGCCTGGGGCCACGAAGGGTCGCATCTCCACCCCACTGGTCCGGGGAGCCGGTCACGTCGGTCGTCCCGGATCGCTCGGGACGCATTGATTTCCATTGTGTCCCGTTCAGTCCGCCAACGTCCACATCGTCCCCGTTCACGGGGTTCGACGTACAGGCTTCCAGCCGAGGGCGGGATGCACGGTCCCGCAACTCGGCCCGCCGTCCCTCCCCGTCCCCGGCAGCCTCGCTTCGAGGACAAGCTCCGGGTCGGCCGAGACCCGATCGATCATCTCCGGCGTGATGCCGCCCAGTGGCACCTTGAGCCTACGCTCCAAGCCGATGTCCACCTGGCCTGCAAGTCGTCCGATGTCGATGTAGAGGAACCGACCGTCTGGAGGCCCCTGGGTCATCGGGCCGAGGAAGTTCGGCAGGCCGTCGCCACGATTGTCCTTCACCGTCACCGTGCCGTCGAAGCGAAGGTCATCCCCGTGCGACCTCTGCGTCTGAACCGTTCGGTAGTCGGCCCCTTTGCCTTCTTGCAGGCCGAGATCCACGCCAGCGGGCAGGCCTTGCAGGACGATGCGGAGCCTCAATTGGACTTCCATCGGCGACTCCCCTTCTTGATTCATCGGCCTGGTCTTCCTCATGGTGCGACGGCCCCGCCTCGACGAGTTCCCGTTCGATCGCACGAATGGTGCTGTCCCGAGGCGTTCGACCGACTCCCGATCGGTCATCTGCTCCGTGGAGAGGGCTTCGCCATCCCCTTCTCCAATTCGTCGAGCCGATGCGAGGCACGGGGCCTTCTGCGGCGAGGAGCAGGGCGACCGCATCATCCAGGGCTTTCCGCTCGGGCGACTCCGGGGCGAGCGACTTGCGTAGTTGGTAGATCCTCAGCGGGAGCGGCAGGTCGGCCGCTCGATAGGCGAAAGGCTCGTCGGGGAACTTGCGTCGGTCGTCCTGGATCGCCTCCAGTTAGCGGTAGCCATGCTCACGGGTCGGCTCGATGCAGGTGCCCTCGCCGAAGTCGTTCCAGGAGGCGATCTGGACGATCCGGCTCCCCGACGCCAAAGCCCGTTCCAGGGTGTGCCGGAAGGTCTCGCCGTTGCGGGCGTCGAGGTAGCCGTGCGAGGGTTGCGTGCCCGCCTCCTTGTAGATGTCGCGGAAGCCGGGGAAGGCGCAGCCGACCTTCAGGCCGTCCTGCTTCCCGAGGCGGTCGAGGTAGGCGTCGAGTTCCCTGAGATCGAGCTTGCCGTCCTTCGACGCCCACATCGGGGGCCAGGCGAAGCTGCCGATCGCAGGGGCTCGCCGCTCGTGAAGGGTCAGGAACGCCGGGGCCTGTTTCATCTGACCTGCCCCCGAATTCTGGTCCAGGGGTTATGAGAGTGCGGGGTTAGGGATCGTCACGGCATCGGCCGGGGGGAGCGGAGCGACCCCCGGCTTGATCTGGGCCGCTGCGTACTCCGCCGGGGTCCGATTCCCCAGCGAGCTATGCGGCCTCCGGTGGTTGTAGTCCAGGCGATGATCTTCGAGGATCATCTTCGCCTCCTTCAGCGTCTCGAACGTCTCTCGGTCCAGCAGCTCGTCCCTCAGCCGGCTGTTGAACGTCTCGCTGTAGGCGTTCTCCCACGGGCTCCCCGGGGCGATGTACAAGGTCTTCGCCCCACGGCCGGCCAGCCAGCCCCTCGCCGCCTCGGCGATGAACTCCGGCCCGTTATCGCCGCGGATGAACTCCGGCTCGCCCCGGACCTCGAACAGGGACTCCAGGGTAGATACCACATCCTTCGCCGCCAGGTGCCGCTCGAGCTCGATCGTCAGGCATTCCCTCGTGTACTCATCGACGATCGGCAGCATCTTCAGGCCCCTCCCGTCGGCGGTCTGGTCGTGGATGAAGTCGTAGCTCCAGACGTGGTCGGGTCGCTCGGATCGCCGACGGGCGCAGCCGTTCTCGCTCTGCCCCAGACGGCGACGTTTCCTCCGGATCTGCGGCACCTTGAGGCCTCCTCGACGCCAGAGCCGATGCACCCGCTTGAGGTTGACCGACCACCCCTGCCGCACGAGCAGGGCCTTGATCCGACGGTAACCGTAGCGGGGGTTCCCTCGGGCCAACTCCCTGATCCGCAACAACAACTCTCCCTCTGGTCCTCGTTCGGTCCCGATGTACCGCCGGGTCGATCGGGGCACGCCCAGGGCCCGACAAGCCCGACGCTCGGAGATCTTGAACGAGGCCATCGCACGGGCGACGGCCTCCCGCCTCCGGGTCGGGCTCACGAGTTTCCCCGGGCGGCCTCCTTGAGGATCGCCTTGTCCAGGGCCAGGTCGGCCACCAGGGCCTTGAGCCGGGCGTTCTCCTTCTCCAGCTCCTTGAGGCGTTTCATCTCGTCGGATTTGATGCCGCCGAACTGGCTCCGCCAGCGGTAGTAGGTGTTCTCGGCGATGCCCAGGGCCTTGCAGATCTCGGGGACGGCGACTCCCTTGGCCAACTCGTCGTCGGCCTCGCGGAGCTTGCGGATGATCTGCTCGGGCGAGTGGCGGATGCGCTTCATGGTGAGTCCTCCTGCCCTGGCGGGCGAGAATGGCTCTCATACCAGATGGACCAACCCAGGGGGAGCAGGCCAGAAGCTCCCGGCCCCAAGCCGCTCGACGAGGATGTAGTCCTGGCCCGGAACTTTCTGGCCCGGCTCGAACCCCAGCAGGCTGCCCGCCCGTCGCTCGTCGTCGAGGTTCCAGGCGAGGATGGTTCCGATCTTCCGAAGATTCCCGATCCGCCGACCCAATTCGGAGAGGAGTTCGGAAGGCCCCTCGGGGCACAACTCCTCCGGCGTGAGGTCACGCCCGGATTCGTACTCATCCTCCCACCGATCGAGGAGTTCTTCGATGAGGTCGTCGGACATCTTTCGCCTGCTAGGGGGATCAGCCCGGAGTCATTCGATGCCCGTCCACCGAGGGCTTGGAATGAGGTTCATTCCTCATGCGACGAGCCAAAGCATCGGCTCTAAGTTCGAGATGATCACAGCAGGGCCGAGCCCCCTCCAACAAGGGGTGACCCGCACGACCAACGCTTACAAGATTTGGGAAAGGTCGGTTCGGGTTCAGGCAGATGAGGATTATGAGGGGGGCATCCCACGATCCACGGTTGGAGACGGTCCTGAACGGCCCCTTCATCCTGGACATTGAGCCGCTCACCTACCGGACGAACCTAACCCGGTCTCATACCTTGTCTGACGCTTCCACGGGCGGTTCTTGACCGAAGCCAGCCCCGTCAACGAGGGCGTGGTCGGGTTTCGCCCTTGGCGGGATAAGCCGGAACTCCGCCAATAGTAGGGTAGGAATCGACGCAGCCATCCCAGACCTTTCCGGTCGGGAATCCGGTTGCGTCCCCTGGCGGACCCGATGAGGAGGGGAGAGGCGTGGTGAACGATTCGAGCCCAACAGTTACGGCATCAGCCAGGAGGCCCAAGCGAGTCCCGCCCCGGACCGACCTGGATCATTTCGCCGAATTCGTCGATCGGGCCGGTGGCAGCTCCGGTGCCGATGCATTCTCGGTTTTTGCCTTCGACGGCGAGGAAGAGCGGCATTACAGGCCGCACGAGGGGATCACGGAGGAAGTGTTCGAGAGGCTGGGCCGGGAAGAGTGGGAGAGGGAGGAGTTGGCTCGGGCCGTCGTCGAGAACTTGCTGTGTCAACGCAGCCACAAGGTCCGGGTGGTCCGATCCGTGCTGGAGGACCACCCGAAGGCAAGCCTGCCGGAGATGGTCGAGGAGCGGGGGTTCGCCGCAGTGGGCGACGAGATGGAGCGGGCCATGCGAGCAGCCCGAGTGTCGGCGAGGGAACCCGAGAGGGGTCCGACACCACCTTCCCCATCGGCCCTCACGATGCTGTTCGATCGGATGACCGCCCTCGAAGCCAAGGTGGCCACGACGGCAACGTCCCTTCATTCGACATCCAGACCCGAGAACACCGCCCAGTACGCATCGCCCTACCTCGACACCCGGAAGGCTGCTGCCTACCTGGGAGTTAGCCTGGGCAGCCTCTACGGGATCGTGGAGCGGGGGCAGATTCGCCCCCTCCGTGGCCCCCGGAGGAGATACCGCTTCACGGCGGCGATGCTGGACGAATACCTGGGTCGGAAGGGGGGCGGACGTTGAACGGCGAGGTCTTCGTGCTGGACGACGGTCGGAGGGTGCGATTCTCGCTCAAAAAGCGGGACCGTGACCCCTGCTACCTCGTGAGTTTCAAGGGGCCTGATGGCGGGCGGAAGGAGCTTTCCACCAAGGAGGCCAACAACCGTCGGGCGGTGGATGCCTCGGTCCTGCTGATCAGGACGGCGTTCATGCCGAAGGGCGACCCCCCGAAGAACCCGTCCTGGGACGAGGCCATCGGGGTGATGATCCCCCAGATGAAGTCCGATGGGCTTCGCCCCACCACCATCGACCAGTATCTCCTCGTGATCAAGTCGTTGCGACGGACCTTCCCGGATGCCCACGGCCCGGCTGGGATCACCCCGAGCATGGCGAGTCGCTACAAGGCCCTGCGGCGTGAGAAGGGGATGCGAGACCGTCCCTTCACCGTCCGAACCGTCCAGGGGAATCTCGACAACTTGAATATCATCTACAACAAGTGGTGGATCGGCGAGTGCAAGATCTTGACCGACAATCCCTTCGCCGACGTGTCGCAGATGAAGGCCGACAGGCAGAGCCCACGGGTGCTGCTCCCCCAGGAAGTGAACAGCTTCCTCGACTGGTTGTCGAAGCGGTGGGGCGGCTGGCGGCTACCGATTCTGTTCCTCGAAACCAAGGGACTGGTCGGATGCCGGATCATGGAGCTTGCGTCGGCGTCGAGGAACGACCTGCGGGATGGGAGGCTCTATTTTGCCGCCGAGACGACCAAGGGTCGCAAGGAGCGGGGGGTCAAGCTGCCCGCTGCGATCTACGCCGAGCTTCAATCGCTGGCCGGGCCGATGTTCGTATGGGAGGCGTTCCCTGCGCAGCTACGGAGAGCATTCCAGGAGCGGGGATGGCTGCGGGCGGAACTAATCGAACCCGACTTCAGGCCGAACCGGCTGAAGAAGTGGATGCAGCGGGAGAAGCGGACGTATCTGAAGCTCAACCCCTCGGCCAAGAAGTTCAAGCTGCACAACCTCCGTGGCACGGCCATGACGAAGGCGAAGGTGGTGGGGATTAGCTACGAGGACGCCGCAGTCGCCTTCGGCTGCAACCCCGAGACGATGCGGAAGCATTACGTCGCCTTGGACGAGACTGCGGTGTCCGATCGGGTGATGGACGCCATCCAGGGAGCAGGTCCGCCGATCGGGGATCGTGAATCCGAGGGGGCGTCGGGATTGCCCGACCCATGAGGTTTGCCCTCGAAGATGGCCCGAGGTTTCGGCGAGATGAAAAACGGAGTAGGGACGAATGTGGGGAGATTTGAGGGAGATGGCCCCGAGGAAGCGAAAAACCCCGCCGCAACTCGTTGCTGGGGCGGGGTTTGCGTAGCTGGGGATCTAGGATTCGAACCTAGACTAAGTGATCCAGAGTCACTCGTGCTACCGTTACACCAATCCCCACCGCGAGACTTCCCAATCGGAAGGTCGATCGTACTACCCCGCCTCCGTCTTGGCAAGGCGGATCGACCGAGCAATCGGAATCCAGGGACCGAGAGGGCCGAGCCCGTCGTCCGGCCAATGAGGGAACCAGCCGCTCCCGGTCGAGCGATGGATTCCCCAAGTCCTTAGCTTTCCAGGAATTCCATCCAAAGGCGCCGCCCGGATTCGAACCGGGGAATAACGGATTTGCAATCCGCTGCCTTACCACTTGGCTACGGCGCCCGCGTTTTCCTATGGTAGCGGGCAGGTCAAGCCGAGGCAAGTCCGTCCGCCCTCCCGCTTGCGGGCCGATTCGTTCTCGGGGGAGAGGGCCTCGGGGGCGATTTCTTGGGTGGCCGGGTTCCGCATCCGGAACCCGTGAGGATCCACTCATCGGGTCCGAAGACGGAACCCTTGCCTCCCGAAAACCTTCGGGAAACGGCCCTGACTGCCGCTCGTCCTCGCCCTAGACCTTCTTGATTGCGACGAGTTTCTTCCCGACAAACCGATAGTACGTACCCGAGGGCGGGTTCGGATGGGCGTCGAACTGCTTGGCCGGGAAGATCAGCGAGTGACGACGCGTGCCGAAGTTCGCCGTCCCGGCGTACAGCAGGTCGTTGCCCGCGCTCTTGATGAACTTGACCCGTCCCTGCCGGCCGATCAGGACGTCGTGGTTGACGCCTCCCTGGAGCGTGTTCGTGCCGAACCAGCCGTGCTCGCGGGTCGTCCCGCCTCCGGCCTGCAAGACGTTCTCGCCGTGGCCGTGGCCGCCGTCGAGCGTCGTCGGGATCGTCACCGCGGAACTCACCGAGATGTTGTCGCCGTTCTTCGAGCCGTATACGACGATCCGATCCACTCCCGAGGCGGCCGGAGCCGTGGCGTCCACCTGGCCGTTGACCGTGACCTGGAGGTTGCCGTTGACCTGGTCCACCGAGATCACGTTCTTGGTCTTGTCGCCCGGGGCTTTGGGGACCGGCGTCACGACGAGGACCGTGCCGATCATCCGGACGGCCCCGGTGTTGGCTCCGTTCACGGTGATGGTCTCGGTCGCCGGGGTGCTCGAAAGATTCGGCGTCGGAGCGCCCACGTCGGTCACGCTGAAGTTCAGGGAGTCGGTGCCGAGGTAGTTCGGGTTGGGCGTGTACGTGAACGTCCCGGTCGCGGCATTGAAGTTCGAGATCGTCCCGTGCTGAGGCTGGCTCAGCAGGGTGTAGGTGAGCGTCTGCCCGGACTGGGGATTGGCGTTGTTGCCCTGGAGCTGGACGGTGGTGGGCTGATTGGCCTGGGCGGTGGCCGTCCCGGAGACGGCGATCGGCGCGAGGTTCACCACGGCCCCGTTGGTGACGGTCAGGGTGATGGCCTGCGTGTCGTAATTGTTGATATTTTCGATCGTCTGGCCGGTGCCGGTCCCCGATCGGTTCACCTGGTCCCGGACGCCGACCAGGAGGTTGATCACGCCGGTGAACCCCGAGTTCGGCGTGACGGTCACGACGCCGTTGGCATCGACCGAGGCCGTGGCGTTGGAGACCGAGGTGAAGGTGGGGTTGGTGGCGTCGGTGCTCACGCCTCCGCCGACCATGTACGTGACCTGGTCTCCGGGGGTGGGGATCACGGTGGGGAGCGCGAAGACGTCGGTCTGGCCCGCGCCGACGACCTGGTTCTGCACCGTCCCGAGGAACGGCCGTTCGGTGATCGGCTGGCCGGAGGTGTCGTTGTTGGCGACGACGGCGGCCTGGAAGGTCTGGGACGTGGTGGCGCCCGAGGGGTCGGTGGCTGTCACGGTGATGTTCGCGGTCTGGCCGGCGGACGTGCCGACCGCGCTGAGGTGGATGACCCCGTTGGGATTGGTCGTGGAGAGCGTGGTCGAGTTCATCAGGATCGGGTTGACCGGCGTGGTCCCGTCGCTGCCTCGGGCCACCTGGGTCATGTCGGTCAGGATGTCGAACCCGGAGACCAGCTGGCCGAAGATGGTCTTGTTGAAGTCGAGGAAGCGGGGCATCCCGGTGGTGATGTAGAACTGGGAGTCGTTGGTGTCGTTGCCGGCGTTGGCCATGGCGAGCTGGCCGGTGCCGTCGTAGACGAGCTGCTGGTTATACTCGTCCTGGAACGGGAAGCCGGGCTGGTTCAGGCTTCCCGAGCCGTTGCCGGACTGCGAGCCGCCCTGGACGATGAAATCGTTGGCGCCGGGGAACCCGCTGGCGACCCGGTGGAAGTTCTTGTCGGGGAGCGAGGGTGAACCCGACGTGGGCGAGGTGTAGAAGCCCTGCTGGACGAGTTCCTCGATGTGGGCCGCCGTGATCGGCGTGAGGTCCTCGAAGAGCTGGAAGGTCATGGACCCGGTGAAGGCCGGGTCGCTGGCCCCGCTGGACGTGTGGGTCACGTTGATCGTCAAGAACTGGCCTTGAGCGACCGAGGCCTGAACGGCCGGGTTGCTCGAGGTCACGGAGAACGTTTGATTGGCACCGGCCCCGCCATTCAGGGGGACCTGATAGCCGAGGTTCGCCGGGACCGAGACATTGGCGATCGGGGCGAGCGTGGCCATCAGGGCGCGGCCCTCCAGGGCCTCGACCCCCGGCCGACGGGCCCGGCGATGGGCGTGCCGCGCGTCCCCGGAACGGCCCATTCCCTCCCGCGTGCGGTCAGACATCCATCACCTCCGGCGACTCGTCCCCTCCCGACCGCGACGCGGGATGGCCCCTCGTGCGGTCACGATCCTCCAGGAGTATCGGCCGTGACGGTCGGGGGGCTTGAATCGGGGCGTCCGAAAATGCCGACGGCGACGGAGGATTTCCCCCGTCGCCGCCGGAACCGCGTTTCGTCTGGGCCTCAAACCCGGTCAGGGATTGGCCTTGCGGAGGATGAACTGGGTGATCGTGAACCCCTGTTCGTCCATCGTCCCGTAGCTGCCGCCCTGCGAGAGATACTTGGCGAAGACGGAGAAATCCGGGACCTTCGCCTTGTCGATCGGGCTCTTGATCTCGGCGGCGTTGGGGTTGGAGTTCTTGATCGCCTCTTCGAGCTTGCCCGACTTGAACATCTCGTAGAGGACCTTGGCCTGCTCCTCGGCCTTGTCGAACGAGAGGACGCTGTTCTTCTCGGGGAGCTTCTTGGCCACGGCCTGGTAGTCGCCGGTCTCGGCCAGGCTGGCGCCCCCGGTGCGGAGGGCCTGTTCGAGGAACGCGGGCTCGGAGGAGACGAACAGGGTGCCCTTGGCGATGGCCACGCTGATCGGCCCCTGGATGTCCAGGCCGGCGCCGTTGGGGAGGTTCGGCACGTCGAAGTCGTAGACGGTCGTGCCCTGGAATTCGCGCTTCTTGGGGGACGCCTTGGTCACGTCCAGCAGCTTGTTGAAGGTGTTCTGGAACGCCTTGGGGTCGTCCAGGGCGATCCCGAACAGGTAGCGCTGGCTCTTCTCGGTGATCGGCTTCTTGAAGTCGCTCACCGCCGTGATCCGGTTGCCCAGGGGGCCGAAGAGGTCCTTCTTGAAGTCGAAATCGCCCCCGGGACCGCCGATGCCCTTCTGGGCCTGGTCGAGGAACCCGCCGGCGCCGAACATGTCGGCCAGCTCGGTGATCGCCTTCCACGCGGCGTCGAGGTCCCAGGAGACCGACGAGTAGCTCACGGCCGAGGCGGGAACCCACGCCTGGGGCTTCAGGTCGATCGGCGGCATCGAGAAGATCTTGAGGATGCCCTGGGCCGGGCCGGGCGAGTAGATGAAGACCTTCAGGAGCTGGTCATAATCACCCGCGCCGAACGTGAAGCCGGCGCCGATGGCCTTCAGCCCGTTCACACCGGTGACCTGGAGCTGGGCCTCGATCTGGGCGGCGTTGTCCTTGTTCGCCTGGGCGGCGAGCTTGAGGACCTGGGAGAAGTCGAGGTAGAACGAGACGTGCGAGTCCTTGCCCACGCCCTTCATCGTGTTGATGTAGGTCTCGCTGGTGGCCAGGCCCTCGGCGCGGGTGGGCCCGTTGGAGAGGTAGTCCTTCAGCACGTCCACGTCGCTGGAGATCAGGAAGACCGATCCCTTCTGGGCCCAGACCATCGGCTCGTTGTCGTCGCCATTCTCGCGGACGACCGTGATCTTGACGTCCTTGAAGGTCTCGGTGGCGACCTTGGCGCCGTCGGCCTCGGCCTGCTTCATGGCCTTGGCCATGACGTCGGCCATCTTCGCCTCGTTCTTGCCGGCGTCGGCCGAGGCGAGCAGGGCGACGGGGATCTTGCCTTCCTTGGTCACCAGGGCGATCGTGACGGCCCCCTGGGGAAGCGTCAGGAGCTCGCCGATCGAGACGCCCACCTTCTCCTTGAGCTTCTTGCTGGGCTCCTCCAGCTTCGAGGTGATGTCCGCCTTCAACGGCTGCATCGCCGGGTCGGCCAGGAGCTGGCCGATCTGGCAGTTCTTGAACCCCTCGCGGAGCTTGCCGATGTCGTCGATCTTGAGCAGGGCGAAGGTCGACGGCGGCAGGGCCTTGTCCGACGGGTCGGCCGCTCGGGCCACCGACAGGGACATCCCGGCCAGGACCAGGCCGACGGCGAACGCGGACGGTGACCACGGCCGCAACGAATGACGCATGAAAGGCTCCTGAATACCTTCGGGCGAGAGGGGCGAAATCGAAACCTGACCCGGACCGCCTCGAGGCGACGGCCCGGGAATCGACCCGGGCGGGGTCCGCCCGCCGGGGCACCGGTTCTCATGCCGAGCGGTTCGTCCCGGCCCTCGGCTTATTTGCCCGCCGGGGCCCGGGATTCGCCGGGCGAGGTGGGGGGAGTCGCCCGGGGACGCCTCGGCGGGTCGAGGTAGCGGTAGCCGGTGTTCGGGTTGTCCTTGTCGAAGGCAAAGGCATCCCGGTTCCTCAGGAAGTCCTTGACGTAGGGGATCGGGATCGCGAACCCGAGGTTGTCCGTCCCTCGGAAGCCCATGTTCGTCACCCCGACGACCTCTCCCTTCATGTTGAACAGGGGGCCGCCCGAGTTTCCCGGGTTGATCGCGGCGTCCGTCTGGATGTACACCAGCCCCTCGAAATTGCGATTCAGGGTGCTGATGATGCCCTGGGAGACGCTCCGCTCCAGGCCCAGGGGGTTGCCGATGGCGAACGCCCCATCCCCCACGTTCAGGTCGTCCAGGCTACCCAGGCTCACCGGCTTGAGTTTCAAGTCTTTCGGGGCCCGGATCTTCAGCAGGGCGAGATCGACGAATGGGTTCAGCGCGACGATTTCCACGTTGTCGATCCGCCGCCGATTCAGCCCGGTCTCCGTGTTCTCATACAGGACCACGGCGATCTTCGTCTCGCCCTCGATCACGTGATTATTCGTGACCGCGAAGCCATCTTCATTGACGAGGAAGCCCGATCCCAGGCCGCCGGGCGTCTCGACCGAGATCACCCCCTCGCCGAACTCGCGGACGAGTTCCTTGACCGGCCGGGTCCGGCCTCCTCCGGTGCGGAAGAACCCCTTGGGGTCGGCGTCGATCGCGGCGGTCGAGGCCCCCGGCGCGGCCGTCCCGGGCTTGCGGCGGCCGACGACCTGGTCCTTGGGAATCCGGACCACGTCGAAGCCCAGGTCGATGAACAGGGCCGTCGGCTTCTCGGCGACGACCTCTCCGGTCACCGAATGACCGTCCTTGAGGTCGAGGATCTCCGGTTCGGCCGCCGTCGCGGCGACCGCCATGACGAACACCGCCGCCGGGACGATCATCCGGGCCGGTCGAATGCGAGGATTCAAGGCGCCTACCTCATCGCAAGGGAACGCGGGCTGATTCGGCCCATTGTAACTACCGGGACAACCGTTGCAACGGTCGCCACCGGTCGGATTCGCGCCGACGCCCCGACTTCATGACGAGACATCGATAATCCCGGTTTTTTGGGCATTCTGGGTGATTCCTCGAAAATCCATTTGCCTCTGGCGCGACATTCTCTATGTTTAGTAGCGGCCGGGCGCCAAACTCTGCCTGGACTACTCAGATTCACCAGCTTGTCGGAGCCTTCCCATGCGTCGCATTCTCTTCTCGTTCGCGGTCGTCGGCCTGCTCTCGGGTTTCGCCATGAGCGACAGCGCCTCGGCCTGCTGCTGGCACAAGAAGACGGCGTGCGCCCCCGCCCCCGCCCCCGTCGCCTGCGAGCCGTGCGCCGCCCCGGCCCCCGTGGCCTGCGCCCCGGCCCCGAAGAAGCATTGCTTCGGCGGCTTCAAGATGCCGAAGATGTCCTTCGGCTGCCACAAGAAGGCCGTGGCCTGCGAGACGGTCGCCTACTCCCCCTGCGAGACGGCCGCCCCGGTGACCTACGCCGCCCCGCAGACCTGGTCGGCCCCCCAGGCCCTCCCGACGATGTCCGCCCCCCAGAAGTAATTCCCGGCGGGCTTGACCACGGACTCCCGGTCTCGCCGAGAGGCCGAGCCGCCGATCGAATCGGGCGGCTCGGCCTCTCGGCGTTTTCACTTCTCCGACGGCAGTTCCGACCATCCCTTCGAGGCCGAAACCTTCGGAGGATCGCCGGCGATCACGAACAGCCCGGTGGCCCCCGGGGTCGATTCGATCAGCGAGAGGCCCCGCTCGGGGCCGATCACATAGGCCGTCGTGTCGAGGCTGTCAGCCGTCATCCCGTCCCGGGCCACGACGGTCACGCTCGCCCGGGACTCCAGGCCCACACCCGTCCTCGGATCGACGATGTGGGCGTACCGCCGGCCGTCGATCTCGACGAATTGCTCGGCGTCGCCCGCGGTCGAGACGGCCGAGTCCTTCAGCAAGAGGAACCGCTCGGGCTTCCTGGGGTCGCCGTCGGGCGAGGCGACGCCGATCCGCCAGCCTTCGGCCCCTGGAGGCGGTCCCGAGACGACGATATCCCCCGAGCCCGCTACCAGGGCCGACGTCACGCCCGCTTTCTTCAGGGCGGCCATCGCCTCGTCCCCGGCGAAGCCCTTGGCGATCCCGCCGAGGTCCAGCTTCATCCCTTTCTTCCGAAGCTCGACGGTCTTCGCCCCCGGATCGAGCCGGACGAGCCGATAGTCGACGAGTTCCCGGGCCTTCGCCAGAGTGGCCGACTCGGGGAGGGTCCTCGTGCGTCGCGACCGTCTCCAGAGCCGGACGACCGGGCCGACCGTCGGGTCGAACGCCCCGTCGCTCCGTTGGGCCATCGCAACGGCGGCGGAGAGGCAGCGGAACAGGTCGTCAGAGACCGGCACGGGAGGCCCTCCGGCCCGGTCGCACAGCTTCATGAGCTCGCTCTCCGGATCGTAATCCGAGAGCGCCCGGTCCAGCGCGGCGATCCGGGCGAAAGCGAGGTCGGAGGCGCGTCTGGCCTCGTCGGGCCCGGTGGTGTATAACACGATCTTGAACTCGCTGCCCATGTGGGTCTGGCGGAACTCGAACCGGGTCAGGTCCGACCCGTCCGCGATCCGCCCCGCCACCGAGGCCAGCACCAGGCAAACGACCCACCTCGCGACCGCCATCGACGCCCCCTCCTCGGTCGTGTCGATCGGCCCTCGCGATAGCCGATTCGGAGACCGTTCCCGTGAGCTTCGCCCCGCGCCCCGCGAGTTGCCAGGCGATCGCGCTGGTCGCCCTGTCCCTCATTCCAACCCTGGCGGCCGCCCAGGACAAGCCCAAGCCCGACGCCGCCGGGGCCCCGGCCGGATTCGCCGAGTACGTCGAGACGATTCCGGGGACCACCCTGAAGATCGACATGGTGCCGATCCCCGGCGGTAAGTTCACGATCGGCAGCCCGAAGGGCGAGGCCAATCGCGGAGAGGACGAAGGCCCCCAGCGAGAGGTCGAGATCAAGCCCTTCTGGATGTCGAAATACGAGATCACCTGGGACCTTTACGACCAGTTCGCCTTCAACCTCGACGTGACCAAGAAGGTCCGAGAAGGCGTGAAGCTCGACGCCCAGCCCGCCTCCGAAAAGGCCGCCGACGCCGTCTCGAGACCGACTCCGCCCTATGCCGACATGACCTTCGGCCTGGGCCACAAGGGGAACCCGGCGATCTGCATGACCCACCACTCGGCGATGGAGTTCACCCGCTGGCTCTCGGAGAAGACGGGCAAGGCGTATCGCCTGCCGACCGAGGCCGAGTGGGAATACGCCTGCCGGGCCGGGACGAAGACCGCGTATTCGTTCGGCGACGACCCCGAGGCGATCAAGGATTACGGCTGGTTCGTGGACAACTGCGAGAAGCCCCAGCCGGTCGGCAAGAAGAAGCCGAACCCCTTCGGCCTTTTCGACATGCACGGCAACGTGGCGGAGTGGTGCCTGGACCACTACGAGGCCGACAGGTACAGTCACCTCCCGGCCGACCAGGCCACGATCGGTCCCGTCGTCCTGCCCGACGCGAAGGAGTATTCCTACGTGGCCCGAGGCGGGTCCTGGGACGACGATCCCGAGAAGCTCCGCTCGGCGGCCCGCCGCGCCAGCGACCGAGAATGGAGCGTCCGCGACCCGCAGAGGCCCCAGAGCATCTGGTGGCACACCGACGCCCAGTTCGTCGGAATCCGAGTGGTCCGGGCCGTCGAGGAGCAGGAGAACCTCCGCGGGCTGAAGTCCGCGGTGGTGTCGAAGAAGGGGACGAAGTGAGGGGTCAGGTCCGTAGGGCAGGCCCTGGCCTGCTGGCTTCGCTGACGACTCACGACCGAGAACCATCCACCCGGGAGACCAGCGCCATGACCGATCCGAACGGGACGAATCGCCGCGAATTCCTCAAGGTCGCCGGGGCCGCCGCGGCGGCCGGTCTGGCCTCCGTGCCGATGGCCCATGCGGCCGGCTCGGAGACGATCAAAGTCGGGCTGATCGGCTGCGGCGGCCGGGGCCGAGGCGCCCTGGACAACCTCTGCGAGGCGGCCGGCGACACCTACTCGATCAAGGTCCACGCCATCGGCGACCTCTTCAAGGACCACCTGGACAACGCCGTCTCCAGCTTCAAGAAGGAGGAGCGGACGGCCTCGCGGATGGACGTCAGCGACGACCGCCTCTTCACCGGGTTCGACGCCTACCAGAAGGTGATCGACTCGGGCGTGGACCTGGTGATCCTCGCCACCCCCCCCGGCTTCCGGCCGATGATGCTGGAAGCGGCGGTGAAGGCCGGCAAGAACATCTTCACCGAGAAGCCCGTGGCCGTGGACGGCACCGGCATCCGCAAGGTCCTGGCCGCCGCGGAGGAGGCCAAGAGCAAGAACCTGGCGATCGTCGCCGGCACCCAGCGCCGCCACCAGGCCGGCTACATCGAGAGCATCGGCCGGATCCACGACGGCGCGATCGGCGACGTGGTGGGCGGCCAGGTCTACTGGAACCAGGGCGGCCTCTGGAAGATCGACCGCACGTCCAGCATGAGCGACACGGAGTGGCAGATCCGCAACTGGCTGTACTTCGTCTGGCTCTCGGGCGACCACATCGTCGAGCAGCACGTCCACAACCTGGACGTCGCCAACTGGGCCCTGGGCGCCCACCCGGAACGGTGCGTCGGCCTGGGCGGGCGGCAGGTCCGCACCGATCCGGTCTATGGACACATCTTCGACCACTTCGCCGTGGACTATGAATACCCCAACGGCGTCCACCTGATGAGCATGGCCCGCCAGATCGACGGCACCGACGGCAACATCTCCGAGACCATCGTCGGCTCCAAGGGCAACTTCTACTCCAACGGCTACCGCTTCTCCGGCGACGCCAAGAAGTACCGCTTCCGCGCCAAGGAAGTGAACCCGTACGTCCAGGAGCACATCGACCTCCTCGCGTCGATCAAGGCCGGCAAGCCCCTGAACGAGCTGAAGCAGGTCGCCGAGAGCACGCTGACGGCGATCATGGGCCGGATGTCCACCTACACCGGCAAGGCCGTGACGTGGGACCAGGCGCTGAACTCGCAGCTCGACACCTTCCCCAAGACGCTGGAATTCGGCCCCATGCCCGTCCCGCCCGTGGCCATGCCGGGCGTGACCGAGCTGATCTGATCCGGGGATTTCGAGGGGGCATGCTCATCGGAAACGTGAGCATGTCCCCCGGGCCATTCCTGCCGCGTTCATCCTCTCCCGAGACGAGGTCGCATCCATGAGCAAGAGACGGATCTGGCTGGCCTTCCTCCTCGGCCTGGCCCTGGCGACGTCCGCCCGCGCCGACGGCCCGGCGAAGATCGTCCTGGTGGCCGGGCGCCCCAGCCACGGGCCCGGGGACCATGAGTTCAACGCCGGGATCATGCTCCTGGCGAAGTGTCTGAAGGACGTCCACGGGGTCGAGCCGGTGGTCGTCAAGGGCGGCTGGCCGAAGGACGAGGAGGTCTTCGAGGACGCCAAGAGCGTCGTCTTCTTCATGGACGGCGGCGGCGGTCACCCGATGATCCAGGAGAGCCACCTGACCACGATCCAGCAGTTGATGGAGAAGGGCGTCGGCCTGGTCTGCCTCCACTACGCGGTCGAGGTGCCCAAGGGGGAACCGGGTCAGAAATTCCTCGACTACCTCGGCGGCTACTACGAGTCGGGCTATTCCACCAACCCGCACTGGAAGGCCGACATCAAGAGCCTGCCGACCCACCCGATCACCCGGGGGGTGAAGCCGTTCGCGATCCGCGACGAATGGTACTTCAACATCCGTTTCCGCCCCGATCAGAAGGGCTTCACGCCCATCATCGTCGCCGCGCCCGACGACGAGACCCGCAAGGGCGTGTCGGCCTCGCCGCGGGGGCCGTATCAGCACATCCTCGAGGCCAAGGGCCGCGAGGAAATCCTCGCCTGGGCCTTCGAACGGCCCGACGGAGGCCGGAGCTTCGGATTCACGGGGGCGCACACCCACAAGAACTGGGGCGACCCGAATTTCCGAACCCTCGTCCTCAACGCGATCCTCTGGACGGCCAAGCTCGACGTCCCCGAGGCCGGATGCAAGTGCGAGGTCTCCGAAGAAGACCTCAAGGCGAATCTGGACCCCAAGTAGGGTGCATGAAATGCACCAAACCAAGCGGGCGGGTTCAACCCGCCCTCCAAAAACCCAATCCCCTTCGCGGTTTCGACGTGGGGAGTGGGTTTGGAGGGCGGGTTGAACCCGCCCGCTCGTCTTAATGCATTGCATGTACCCTACTTTTGCAGATACCGAAACAGGTCGCGGATTTGGGTCTCCGTGAGCGCGTCCAGCAGGCCCTCGGGCATCACCGAGACGTCGCTCGGCTTGGTCGCCTCGATCTCGGACCGGGCGATCGTCGTCTTCTGCTTCTGAGAATCGAACAGGACGACGGCCCCGCCCGATTCTTCAATGACCAGCCCCGAGAGCACTCGGCCGTCCTTCAAGGCGAGCGTCTGGCCCTGGTATTCCTTGCGAATTTCCGACGAGGGATCGACCAGGCTGTTCAGCAAGAAGTCGAGGTTGCCGCGCTCGGCCCCCGTGAGTTCGGGCCCGATCCGCTCCCCCTCGCCGAACAGGCGATGACAGGCCGAGCACGTCTTGAGGAAGACCTCGCGGCCTCGTGAGGCGTCCCCCTTGTCCCCCTCGGGCAAGATCCCGCGAACCTCGGCGATTCGCTTCGCCTTGCCGGGACCATTCGTCCCCGGGATATGTCCCCAGGCGGCCGCGAGCCTCGACGTCAAATCCGCATCGCCCAGCGCGGCGATCCTGACCGCCTGACCATTGGTCAAGTCCCTCGCCGCGATCGAGCCCGAGCCGATGGCCTCGACCAGCCGGCTCGCCCAGGTCTTCCGGCCGCAAAGCAGGTCCCTCGCTCGGTCCTTCATCGCAGTCGGCCACCTGGCGTATCCGGCGATCAGGGCCTCGGCGACTTCCACGTCGGGGAATGCGGCGAGGGCGTTCAACGCCGAGAGCCTTACGGCCACCGGAGAGGTAGAGCTCACGAGCCGGAGGAGGGCCACTCGCCCGTCGGCCGACGGCCTCTGCCCGAGGACTTCGACCAGGCCCGAACGCATCGCCTCGGGCGTCTTTGGGTCCAGGACCGTTTCGATCGCAAACCGGGACGCCGGGCTGAGGCCGATCCGATTCGCCAGGCGGACGATGGGCAAGCCTCGGTCGCCCCGATCCCAGAGGACGCGTACCGCGGTGGCGAGCGACGACGGCACCGACCGTTCCGATCGGCCCTCCAGCCCCTTGTCGATCGCCGAGAGCACGGCCTCCGCCGCCTCGGGATCGTTCACCGAGGTGAGGAGCCGCGAGGCCCGTTCGAGCGCCTCGGGCGAGCCGTCCTCGGCCAGGGCGCGGGCCATCCGTCCCAGGAGATGGGTCTTCGTCAGGCGAGCCTCGGGCCCCGGACCGGCGGCGATGGGCCCGAGGCGGTCCACCACGGCCGAGGCATCGGTCCTCATCATCGCCTCGGCCGCCCACCAGAGAAGCATCGGCACGTGCGGATCATTGGCATCCTCGGACCTCCTCACGAGATGCTCCAGGATCGGCAATCCCTGGCCCGGCGGCCATCGGCCGATCGTCGAGGCGAGCTGGCTCCTCACCCGGACGTCAGGCTCGGCATCGGCCAGGCGAATCAGGCGTTCGATCGTCTCCCCCGAGGGCTTGCCGCCGTCCCCGATCAGCCGAACCACCCACCGGCGGACCGCCGGCAGGGCATGGTCCAGGAGGGCCCGGGCCTCGGCCTCGCCGATCCCCCCGCAGGCGTCGAGCGCCCAGAGGTCGCGCATGGCCAGCTCGGGGTCACGGTCCTCGTCCACCAGGGCCTTCAGCCGGGGGATCGCCGCGGCGTCCTTCCTCTCGAACAGGATTCGCCGGGCCGTGTCGGCCCACCAGTCGTTCGGCCTGGACCGGAGGTCGATGAGTGCGTCGGTCTTCTCCTTCGAAAGGTCGAACGGGGCAATCTCTCGATGACCGCCATACGAAATCTTGTAGATTCGTCCGTTCGAGCGGTCCCAGGTGTCCCGCGGGTCGAGGTGGCTGGCCCTCTTGTCGTACCAATCGACGACGAACACGGAGCCGTCGGGGCCGGTCAGGAGGTCGATGGGACGGAACCACGGGTCGTGCGAGTCGAGCAAGGTCCCGCCGAGGGTCATCGAGTACGTCGAGCCTTTCGGCGCGAGCTTGTACCAGTACACCGAGTTCGACAGGAGGTTCGCCCCGAGGAATTGCCCTCGGAACTCGGGCGGAAATGTGTCTCCCTTGTAGATGATCCCTCCCGGGGTGACGTGCCCGCCGGGCTTCGGGCCGGCGTAGTCGATGCAGTTGAAGTAGCCGTAGGCCCGGGGGTTGTGCAACGGTCCGTGCTTCGCGAACCCCTTCCAGTAATACCCGCCCTGGACCATGTGGAAGGCCACGAACGAGCCGTTGGAGGAGCCGAAGGCATTGCCCAGGCGGTCGAAGTCGAGCCCCCAGGTGTTCCCGCCGCCCTCGGCGAAGAGTTCGAACCGCTTCGACTCGGGGTGATATCGCCAGATGCCCTGCTGGAAGCCGATGCCGCGGATGTCGGCGGTGACTGTCGAACCCTGGGCGCCGTAGAGCCAGCCGTCCGGCCCCCAGGCCAGGGAATTGACCGTCGCGTGGGCGTCTTCCATCCCGAACCCGGCGAGCAAGACTTCGGGATCGCCGTCGGGCCGGTCGTCGCGGTCGCGGTCGGGATAGAACAGGAGGTAGGGGGCCTGGCCGACGAACACCCCTCCGCGACCCACGGCGATGGCCGAGGCGAGATTGAGCCCTTCGAGGAACGTCGTGACCTTGTCCGCCTTGCCGTCGCCGTCGGTGTCTTCGAGGATCTTGATCCGATCGGCCCCCCTGGGGCCTTTCGGCGGCGGATCGGGCATGCGGTCATACTTGGTTCGGAGGTATTGATCGACCTTCACCGGGACCAACCCGGCGGGGTTGGGATATTGAAGGTACTCGATGACCCACATCCGCCCGCGTTCGTCGAAGCACGAGGCGACGGGCTGGCGGATCTCGGGCTCGGAGGCGAAGACCTCGACGTCGAATCCGGGAGGCAACGTCATGGCCCGCTTCGCCGCCTCGGGCGAGAGGCCGCCGCCCCGGGCCACGGTCGTCCCGAGGGTGAGGAGACACGCAATCAGCCGAAAGGATGCCTTCACGGGCGGGGCCTCCTCATCTCGGGACCATCCCCAGCAGGCTTTGAGGACTCTCGAACAGGACCGCTCGCGCGATGGCGAGCGAATCGTCTCGCGAATACTGCCCCTGGTCCTCCTTCTCGGCGAGGACCCGGGCCATCTGTTTGCGGACGATCACGGCCTTAGCATACGTCCATTCGACGCAGTACGCATCGGAGAAGAACCCGACCTGACGGTTCGTGGGCAGCATGTCGAGCCGTTCCCGGAAGAGGTCGGCGATGGCGGAGGGGAAGAAGCTGTGCCACCAGTAGCCGGCGAGGCTCAGGTTCGGCAGCTCCCGGGCCAGCGTGCAGAGCGACGGGTTCGCGTGCCGGCTCGCCAGGAAGCACTGGAACCGCAGGCCGGGGTGACGGCCGATCATCGCGGCGAGGTCGGCGATCGTCCGCTGCGACAGCCTGGCGGCCGTCTCGAACGGCAGGGGCTCGGCCCCGAGGCTGAACTGATAGACGATCTCGTGGCCGTGGCGCTCCAGGGCGGTCAGGAACGCTTCCTGGATGTACGAGGCGTAGACGTCTCGCTCGGACGGTCCCGCCTTCGGCCTTCGCTTGAGAGCCGACTCCATCTCGTCGTCGGTCACGTCGGATCGGTAGGCAATATCGGTCGAAATGTGCGTGGCCGTGGAGAGGACGAGGCCATAGGGGATCGCGCCGACGTAGTGGGCGATTGCGGCGTGGACGTCGTCGAGGGTGCGGATCGTCCGGTCCGTCGGCGGGCGTCGGCCCGAGCCGATCGGCGACGGGCTTTCGGGAGGGCGGCCCCAGCATCGCTCCAGCTCGTACAGGGCGGTATCGAACTCGCCCCACTGGCCCCGGGTGAAGAAGCCCCATTCGAGGGCGAATTGCAGGCGGTCGTCGTCCTCGCCCGAGCCTCGGCGGGCGAGTTCCGTGCCCGTTCGCTTCACATTCAGCCGATCGAGGACCGAATGGGCCCAGGAGCGATCGTCGGCCCGTTCGCGGATCGTCGCATCGAGGCGCCGCCAGTTCCCCGCGACGATCGGCCGATCCCAATCATAGAGGGCCTTCAGGATGATCCGCACGCCCCACATCGAGCTGGTGTTCCTCGCATGATCGAGGAACGGCAGGGCCTCGACGATCCGCGACCCGGCCTCCTCCGGCGACGGCCACTCGGGGAACTGCGAGAGCCTGGCCCCGCTCGGGCATCCGGCGGAGTACAGGTCGCTGATGACCATGTGATAGAGCAAGACATCGTGCAGGCCCCGGGCCCCGAGCCGCCCTCCCACGAGGTGGGTGTGGGGGTCGAGCATCGGGACTTCGCCGAGGGCCTCGAACAGCTCGCGGGCCCGGTCCTCGATGCTCATGCTTCCACCGCTCCCTTCAAGAATTCGCCGACGGCGGAGAGGGAGGGAATCCCCGCCTGGCCGCCCTCTCGGGTGGCCTTGATCGCCGCCGCGGCCGAGGCCAGCTCGATCCGACGGGCCATCGACTCTCCTCGGGCCAGCCCCGCGGCGTAGGCCCCATGGAAGACGTCGCCGCACCCCGTGGTGTCGATCGCCGCCACCGGGAAGGCCCGTTGATGGGACGGCGGGCCCGAAAGGGACGTGGAATGCCAGCAACCCTCGGCGCCGAACGTGACGACGACCGCCGATCGGTCGTCCCTCCACAGCCGAGCGATCATCCCCGCCGGGTCGGATTCCCCGGTGAGTCCCGAGGCGAAGGTCCGGCTGAGGATCAGGTGGTCGGCCAGGGCCAGGAGTTCGTCGAATCGAGGCCCGTCGGACCTCTCAAAGTCCGCGACGACGGGGATCCCCGCGGCCCGGGCGATCCGGGCGGCGCGAATCGTGCGGTCGGCGTCGTAGTGGTCGATGAACAGGACCATGGCCGACCGGATCACCGCCTCCGACGGCCATTCGCCGCCGAACTCGGCCGATTCGTCGAGCTCGAACAGGATCGTCCGCGTCCCGGCCCCTTCATCGACCACGATCGTCGAGTGGATCGGCCGGGAGCGGCGATCGGGGTCGAGGTGATCGAGCGAAATCCCCTCGGCGCGGAAGTTGTCGCGGACGAATCGCGACAATTCATCATCACCCAGGCATCCGGCATACGCGGCCCTCGCACCCAGGCGGGCCGACGCCACGAGCGCCGTGCCGGTCAACCCCCCGCACTGGCGGATTCGCCGACGGACCCGCACCTTCGCATCGGGCGGCGGGTACTCGGCGACATACAGGAGGTCATCGACGGTCACGATCCCGAGGCCGAGGACGTCCATCAGAGGCTCGCCAGCCATTGCCTCATCTCCGCCGGGTCGCCGCCGAACATGAGCGAGCCGGGGACGATCCAGTCCGCTCCGGCCAGGGCCATCCTGGGGACCGTGTCCCGCCGGATTCCGCCGTCCATCTCGATTTCCGTCTTCAGCCCCTTCGTATGGATCATTTTCCGCGCCTGCATGACCTTGGCGGGCACGGATTCATCCATCGACGCGCCCTTGATCCCCATCGCCGTCCCGACGATCGTGAGGACGTCCAGGTCGGGCAGGAACGGCTCGACGAGCTCGAGCCCCTCGGTGATCAGCAGGGACGCGCCGACGAACTTGCCGCGCGACTTCGCGGCCTCGATCACCCGGCCGGGCTCCTTCGCCGAGTCGAGGCAGAAGAGGAAGCCATCGGCCCCGGCCTCGGCGAACGGCTCGATCCACATCAGGGGATCGACCGTCATCAGGTGAACTTCGAGAGGGAGCGCCGTTTTCTTGCGGATCGCGGCGACGAGGTCCGGGAAGAACAACATCGTGGGGACGTAATGGCCGTCGGCCACGTCCAGGTGGAACCGCTCGGTGAACGGCTCGACGCGCGCGATCTCGGCCGCGAGGCTCGTGAGGTCCGCCGACCACAGGGACGTGGAACACTTCATCATCCGTCACGTCTCAATCGAGGAAATGGGTGGAGAGGAATTCGCCCATGAGCCGGATGACATCGTCGGCGTGACGCCCCAGGCTCACCGATTTGGGAGTGAGCTCGCCGAACGACGCGCCGGGGATCTCGGAGGCGAGATCCAGGCCCGTTTCGTAGGGATGGATGGGGTCCTGGCGGTTGGCCATCACGAGACAGGGCATGCGGATCGATCGCCAGGCCGAGCGGTCCGGGCAGGGGCAATCGCGGGGGATGCGTTCGAGCTTCTCGACGGTCTCCTCGGCCCTCGGGTGCGTGAACATCCCGATCAGGGCATTTGCCGAATCGGCGGACTCGGCCGCGATCGCCCGGTATTCCTCGGTCGAGCGGAACCGGGCAAGTCCCTCGACGGCCCCCGATTCGCGGATCAGGCGAGCCATCACGGGGAAGGCCCGGACGTTCTCCGGGAACGGCTCGTCGAGCCACGCCGGACGAGAAAGGACAAGGCCTATCGTGCGGTCGGGATACCTCGTCGCGAAGTTCAGGGCAAGCCCCGCGCCCATCGAGATCCCGCCGACCACGGCTCGTTGGATCCCGAGATGATCGAGGATGGCAAGCAGGTCGTCGGCGAAGGCGCGAAACGAGAGCTTCTCCGGGTCGCCGAGAGGCCGGGTCTCGCCGTGATACCTTGCGTCGAAGGAGAGGACGCGGACGCCGTCCGGGGGAGGAAACAGGGCCGTGGGGATGGTCAAGTCCCCTCCGAGTCCGTGCTGGAAGACGACGGGGAGGCCGGCTTCGGAATCGGAGAGGCGGAACGTCAGGCCGTCGTGAGAGAGGGTCCGGATCATGGGTCTTGCTCTCAGATGGCCTCCAGGAACGCATTCAGGACGTGTCGGGCGCCTCGCTGGACGTCGCCCTCGGGCAAGCCGTGGAGGATCACGGTCCGGTCCGTCAGCCCGTGATGGACGCAGAGGCGGGCGACTCGGACGAAGTCGAGGACGCCGTCTCCGGGGGCGAGGTCCCCGGCCTTCCCGTCGGGACCGAGCTCCTTGACATGGAGCAGGGCCACGTCCGCGGCCAGCAGGGCGAACGCCTCCTCGACGATCTCCGCCATCCGTGGCAAATCTTCGGGACTTCGGCAGAGGTTCGCCGGGTCGAGGACGACCTTCAGCCAGGGGGACCGGACCTCGTCGATCAAACGGCGGGCCTTGACCGCCGAGTTCACGACGTTCCCGGCCTCGGGCTCGAAGGCGAAGGTCACCTCGTGCCGGTCGGCGATCGCGACGACCCGCCCCATCGTCGCGACGAGGTCGGCCCGGGCGTCTTCGGATTCGTTCTCGGGATGATACCTCCACATGTTCTCGCGATCGCGGGTGCCCGTGCAAAGGGTCACGATCCGGGTATCCAGCCACCGGCATGAGGCGGCGAGGACGTCGAGGCGATTGAGGTTCTCCTCCCGCCTCGCCAGGTCGGGGTCGATCAAGTTGAACGTGCCGGAGATCGCCGCGAGCCGAAGGCCCCGAATCGACAGAGCGCGAGCGATCCTCGCGCAATCGCTCTCGGGAAGGCGTTCCGGCAGCGTGGGCATCCCCGCGCTCGACAGGTTGAGCTGAACCGATCGGAGCCCCGAACGACGGACCTCGTCGAGCGTCTCCTCCAACGAGGGCCGGACGAACGTCCGGGCGAAGATGCCCAACTGCGAGGGGGTGAGGGGGATCGCCATCAGACACCCCCCGAGACGGCGGCGAGCTTCACGGAGTCACCCGTCTCCGTCGATCGGGCGATCGCGACCATCGCCCTCATCGCGGCCACCCCGTCCTCGACATTCGCGCCGGTCATCGGCGCCCCATCCAGGATCGTCGCGGCGAAGCCTTCGATTTGACGCTTGTACGTGTACGCATCCTCGCCCAGGGGGCGGCGGAAGGTGCGGTCCTTCTCCGAGAAGCATTCCACCTCGCTCGACTTGTGGAACCAGGGGAGATGGATCTTGCCCGAGGCGCTTCCCAATTCTCCATAGACCTGGAAACCCTCCTGAAAATCGCCGCGGATCGGGATGGTCAGATCCAGATGTCCAAGCGCCCCCGATTCATAATCGACCGCGACGAACCACGAATGGGCCCCATACTTCTCCAGGTGGCGCGCCCGGACCGAGGCGATCGGGCCGCCGAGGAACCTCGCGGTATCGACGATGTGGCTGCCGTGGGTCAGCAGGAAATAGCGGCGGCGATCGGCCTTCGGGTCGCCTTCGGGCTTGAGCATGCCCGCGCTCTTCTCGGGGATCGGCTGGAGGTTGTCGGTCATGGTGTAGCGGTGGGTGGAGTCGCAATACCACGCCTTCACCGCCATCACGCCGCCGATCTCCTCGCGGATGAATTTCGCGGCGAACGCCACGCCCGGATCGAACCTCCGGTTGTTGCCGACCTGCAAGGTCAGGCCGGTCCGGGCGACGGTCTCGCGAAGTCTTTCGCACTCCTCGACCGTCACCCCGAGCGGTTTTTCCACCAGGACATGCTTCCCGGCCTCCAGCGCCCGGATCGCGGCCGGGACGTGGAACGGGTCGGAGATGCCGATCAGGACGGCCTCGACCTCGGGATCGGCGAGCATCGTGGCATAATCATAAAAGACGCGTCCGGGTCGATGGACGGCCGCCATGCGGTCGGCAAGCTCGGTCGCGGCGTCGCAGATGGCGAAGAGCTCGGCGTTGCGGGCCTTCCGACAGGCGTCCAGGTGGGCGAACTGGGCGATCGGACCGCAGCCGAGGAGGCCCACCCGGAGCTTCCGCCCTTCTCGGCTCACGAGACCCTCCCGGGATAGCGCTGGCGGAGCGATTCCAGGAGGGCCTGACGACCCGTCCGGGCGGCCAGGGCGGCCAGGGCGTCGAGGTGCTCGTCGATCGGCACCCCGGCCAGCTCCTTCGTCGTATGGACGTCCAGCGCCTGGGTCATCGCCTCGGCTCCGAGCCTGGGATCGTACTGGCCCTTCGCATTCTTAATCGAATTGATGGCCGAGCCGGCGAGGAAGAGGATGTCCCCGGTGATCCCTCGCGCCTCGGCGTCTTGCAAGTTGAGGAGGAGGTTGCCCTGGTCGAGCGCCCCGGCCCGGGTAATCATCGTCGAGGCGATGCCCTCAACGGGCCTGGTCAGGGCGTCCTCGGAGGCGAGCCACTCCTGGCCGTAGGGGCGGAGGAACGGCGTCCCGGGCTTGACCGGGGCCGTCTGGCGGAAGTCGATGCCGTCGAGGCGGGCGAGGAAGTCGATCACCTCTCGGTAAATCGCGCGGGTCCGGGTGCCGATCCCCGCGTTGTGGCCGTAGATCGCCGGGGGGTTCGGAAGGTGCTTCGTCGCCTCGCGGACCGCGCGAACGGCGCCGGTCGCATAGGTCTCGCTGAACATCACGCCGGTCGCACCGGCCTCCACCACGGCCTTCACGGTGTTGATGATCTCATGAGGCGCCCCGCTGACGTGAGGGGCGAAGATCAGGCCGAGTCCGCCCCGCTCGGCCCTCGCGCGCTCGATCGATTCGAGGGCCTTTTTTGTCCGATCGGCGACGGGCGAGTAATCGAGATTGGGATAGAGGTCTTCGTCTTCCTTGATGAACATCAGGAGCCGGCAGCCGGCCACCTCGGCGACGATCCGGCCGACGTCCTCGGCGGTGATCCCGGCCGTGGGCTTGAGGATCGTGCCGAAGGCGGGCTGATCGGGGGCGAAGCCGGTCATCCGTCTCATGGCCCTGGGGCCGTGGGCCGGACCGGGGAAGGTCCTGAGGACTTTCTCGGGGATCTGGAGGGCGACGAGCCGCGAGTCCTGGTTCTCGTAGACGTCGAAGATGATCGCGCCGGCGACGGTGTGGAGGATGTCGCAGGACGTGAGATGCCCGTCGGGCTGGAGCATCATCTTCAGCGGGAACGCGACATGGAGAAGCCCGAGCCTCCCCGTCGAGTCGAAGGGATCGACGCCCGCGGGCTTCGCGGAGCATTCGTCGAGAAGCGAGCCCTTCGGCGGGTGCTTCACCCCACTCGTGGCGTGGTAGCTGATGTCCTCGACGGCATCTTCCAGCTTCTGGGTGCGGAACGCGAAGAAGTAGGTGGCGACGATGGCGTCATCGATCTTCGGCGGCGGGTTCTCGGCGAGGCGATCGGTCACGATCGCGCGGAGGGCAACCTCTCGGGCGTCGGCGTCGTGCCAGAGCGATTCGAGGACGTCGGACGGGAGGGTCTTCATCGCGAGACGGCCCGGCGGGGTAAGGAAGCGAGACGACTCCGGGGACGCCCCGGAATGCCTGCCAGTATGGCCGAGCCGGGGGGGGAGTCAAGAGACCCGGCCGCCGACGGACGGCGACTCGTCCCGGACGGCGCCTTGATCCTCCGCATCGCCGGTG
This sequence comes from uncultured Planctomycetota bacterium, assembly GCA_963737655.1. Classification (GTDB taxonomy): domain Bacteria; phylum Planctomycetota; class Planctomycetia; order Isosphaerales; family Isosphaeraceae; genus JAQGHR01. Next base: position 4,131,355 of record CAVTTN010000002.1, read on the forward strand.
TCATCCTCTTCCATGAGACACATTCCAGGCGGGGACTTGGGGATGATCGCACGGGCCCGGATGTTTTTCGCCCTGGCGGCCCTCGCCGCGGTCGGCCCCGGGCCGGCTTCGGGCGAGCCGTTCGCGATCGTCGTCGGGATCATTGGCGAGGGGGACTCGTGCCGACCGTCGGCCTCTCGGGAGGCGGCCGCGATTGTGGAAGCCCTGAGCCGGGGCGGTTTTCGTCGCGATCGTATCATTGCGCTCACACGACCGGCCGCCGCCGGGTCGCGCGGGCCGACCCGGGCGAACCTTCTCAAGGTCGTCGAGGAGACCGCCGGACGCCTCCGGCCGGAGGATGGCCTGGTGATGGTCCTGATCGCCCCCGGGTTCCGCGTCTCCCGGCGAGACGTGGGCGACGTGATCGCCGACGATGTGGGCGGGGTGGTCCGGTTGGATGAAATCCGCGCGAAGATGGGACGGTCCCGGGGCGGATTTCGGCTCCTTGTGCTCGATGCGGGTCGAGCGGCTCCGCCGGCCTCGATGGCCGCGAGCCTGGAGGGCGTTCGCGGGCCGGTGGACCCGGCCTCGGGTTCGGTGCCGGTGCTCTTTTCGAGCGGGCCGGGCCGACGGTCGGGCGGGGCCGGAGCCGACGGGCGATCCGCGTTCTCAACCGCTCTCGTGGCCGCCCTCAACGGCGACGCGGACACCGACCGCGACGGGGCCGTGACCGTGAACGAGGCCCTGGGCTTCGTCCGGGCCCGGTCCGGCGACACCTCGCCAATGTTCGAAGGGGAGCCGGGGACGGAGTCCATGCTCCTGACCCTGACCGGCCGAGCGGGCCCCATCGTCGCCGACGGCCACAAGGCCGTTCGTCGGGGGGACGACCGGGGCGCGACGACCGCGTTCTCTCGCGCCTCCCAGATGGACCGGGATTCCGTGCCGGCGTTGCTTTCCCTCGCCCGGGTCCAGGCCAGGAAGGACCCCGACGCGGCCCGGGCGAGCTATCTCGACGCCCTCCGGCTCGACCCGGGCCTCGCCATCGCCCACCTGGAACTCGGCGACGTTCTGGCCGGACTCGGCCGGGACGCCGACGCGGAGGCCGAGTACCGGAAGGCCCGGGACCTCGGGCAGGATCGTCCCGACCCTCTCGAGCACCTCGGGCGCCTTTTTCTCAGCAATGCGAATTACGTCGGGGCGATCCGCGAGCTCGACCGGGTGCTCGACCGCGACCCGGAAAACGCCTCGGCCCTGGGCTGCCGGGGGCTGGCCCACTTCTGCCTCCGACATGCCGAAGACGCCCAGTCCGACCTCGACCGGGCCGTCGCCTTGCAGCCGAGGTCGCCGATCCTCCGCGTGAATCGAGGCGTGCTGGCCATGTCGCGAGGCCGTCTCGAGGCTGCGTCGACCGACCTGGAAGAGGCCATCTTCTGGGCCCGCGACCTTCGCGGACCGGACGCGCAGCAGGCCTATTTTAACCGGGGACACGTGCGGTTTCTGCGGAAGCAATACGCCATGGCCATCACCGACTGGGAAAAATCTCGGCTCTCCGCCCGGCCTCCTCGGTGGAAGACTTCGAGATCGAGGTCTGGATCGGCCGGGCCTTCGCCGCGACCGGCGACCTGGATTCCGCGCGGAAGGCGTTGGACCGGGCCCTCGCGTTAGACGACTCGCTCGTCGAGATCTATGAGACGAGGGCCGCGATCCTCGAGGCCCTCGGCGACGATGAGCGTGCCCGGGCCGATCGCTTTCAAGCGGAAACCCGCCGGATCCGACCCCAGCCCATCGGCCACATTAAGCGGTGATGGGAGTTGCGATTGCGTTGTTCATAACCGGAGGATCGGGCGCCCTGGGTAAACTGCGCGTGCAAATTGGACGGAAAGCTTTTGACAACATAGATAGGTCGGGTAAATTGGTCCTGCCACGTGATCCCTGATTCCTCCCGCATCGGACAGAGGATGAGACTCGGTGGGATCGGAGGGGTGCCGGAGGGGTCCGTTCGCGATGTCATGGTTGGCGTCGCGAGGTGAGCGGGGCCAGGACGTGTTGTCGCTTGCACGATTTTTGACGACTACCCCCTTTCCTTTACGAACGTCCCGAGTGATATTCGGTAGCCGGCGAGGACTCATCAACGTCAGTACGAGACTGCACAAGAGTCTTCCTTGCTATAGAGCGCGTCGCCGCGCCCGCCCCCAGCCCGTTAGGCCTGTCAACGCACGACGGAGAGCCGACGATGAGCAAGCGTCCCGATCGCGTCCGGACGGATAAGAAGACTCGTCGCGCGCTGGCCCAGCGCCTCTTCGTCGAGCAGATGGAGCCGCGGCAACTCCTCTCGGTGGTGAAGTTTACGGTGAACAGCACCGGGGACACCGGCGGCATGCCGGACATGAACAACAAGGGCACGCTCCGCCAGGCAATCGACGGCGTGAATGCCCTGACGGGGGGGGATACCGGCGAGATCGACTTCGCGATCGCCGCCGGGCCTTTCACCATCACCCCGGGGGCGGCGAACCCCCTGCCGGCCCTCACGAATCAAGTTTTCATCGATGGATATTCGCAGACCGGTGCGTCGAGGAATTCCAACGCGATCGGCGCGGCAGACAATGCGGTCATCCTGATCGCCTTGAGCGGCACGAACCTTGGCAGTTCCGACTCTCTTCTCGAATTCGACGCCGGAGGCGCCGGAAGCACACTTCGAGGCCTGGCGATCGGCGGGGGGGCCCAGACCAATGGCGTTTATCTGAACGCAACGTCCAATGTCGTGGTCGTAGGCAATTTCCTCGGGACCAACGCCGCCGGGACTGCCGCGAATCCCAATGCCGAAGGCGTTCTGATCAAGGGCGGCTCGAACAATACCATCGGGGCGGTGGCGGGCGCGTCCACGGCACCGGACCTCAACGTCATTTCCGGGAACTCCGACGCCGGCATCGACCTGATGGCCACCACCGGCAACCGGATCACGGGGAATTACATCGGGACCGCCGCGACCGGGACGTCGGGCCTGGCCAACCAGAAGGATGGCGTGGCCCTTCACGGCACATCCACGAACAACACCATCGGGGGGGCCGGCCCGCTCGGGAGGAACGTGGTTTCGGGCAACGACGCCGATGCCGGAGGGACGTCGAGCCACGGGCTCTTCCTTGCTGACGCCTCCGTCGCGAACAACCTGATCTCTCACAACTATGTCGGCACGAACGCCGCGGGGACAGGGGCGGTCCCCGACACCCAGGGGATCGTCGCCGAGGGACCCGGCAACACCCTCAGCGGCAACGTGGTCGCGGGCATCAGTCAGTTTGGCATCGGCTTCTTCACGGCCGGGGTGACTTCGGGCCTCGTCATCGGCAATTTCATCGGGACGGACCCCACCGGCACGACCAAGATCGCCAACGGGGCCGACGGCATCGCCCTGTTCCAGGGGGCCAATCACGTCACGATCGGCGGCCTGGCGACGACGACCGGCGCCTCGCCGGGCAACGTGATCTCGGGGAGCACCCCGGGCGTCAACATCCACGACACCGGGACCACCGCCAACGTGGTCCTCGGCAACCTGATCGGCACGGATTCGTCCGGGACCTCGGCGCTCGGCAATAGCACCGGGATCTTTATGACGGCCTCGGGCAATACCGTCGGGGGCACGGTCTCGGGATCGCGCAACGTGATCTCCGGCAACACCGGGGCCGGCGTGGCCCTGGTCACGAACGGGACGGTCCCCTCCAACAACGTGATCCTGGGCAACTACATCGGCACGGACATCTCGGGGGCGTCGCTCGTCCCGAATTCGACCGGGGTGGTCCTCTCGGGCGGTGCGAACGGGAACCTCATCGGCGGATCGGTCTCCGGCGCGGGCAACGTGATCTCCGGCAACGATAACGCCGGGATTTCGATCAGCGGCTCGATGACGACGGGCAACGCGATCCAGGGCAATCGGATCGGGACCGACGTCGCCGGCACCTCGGCGATCCGCAACGGGCTGGCCGGCGTCTCTCTGGACGGTGACGCGAGCAACACGATCGGCGGGACGGCTTCGGGCTCCCGAAATGTGATCTCGGGGAATAACGGAGTCGGCGTCTCCATTTTCGGAGGGGCCGCCGGCGACGTGGTCCTGGGCAATTACATCGGGTTGGATACCAACGGCACCTCGGCGCTGCCGAATTCGACGAATGGAGTCGTACTGGCCACCGGGGCGACCTCGAACACAATCGGGGGCACGGCGACCGGCTCCGCGAACGTGATCTCGGGCCAGGCCGACGCCGGCATCGACGTCGAGTCCTCGTCCAATGAGATCGCCGGCAACTTCCTGGGCACGAATGCCGCCGGAGACGCCGCGGTCCCCAACGGGACCTTCGGCATCCTCGTGAACGCGACGGGCACCACCATCGGAGGTTCGGCCACCGGATCGGGGAACGTAATCTCCGGCAACGGCATTCACGGGATCGACATCAAGGCCGCATCCACCCTGGTCCAGGGGAACCGGATCGGCACGAACGCGGCGGGGACGGCGGCGGTCTTCAACGGCACCGGCATGACGGGCTCGGGCATCCTCATCGAGGCGACCGGCGCGACGATCGGAGGGTCGGCCAGCGGTGCCGGCAACCTCATCTCGGGCAATTTGAGCGAGGGCATCGACATCGAGGCCGCCTCCGCCCTGGTGCTCGGCAACTCGATCGGCACCAACGCCGCGGGGACCGGCGGCATCGCCAACGGGGACAACGGCATCCTGGTCGCCGCCGACGGGAACACGATCGGCGGATCGGTCGCCGGCGCCGGCAACGTGCTCTCGGGCAACACCAAGTACGGGATCAATGTGCAGGCCGGGAGCCAGGTGATCCTCGGCAACCTCGTGGGGACGAACGCGACCGCCACGGCGGCCGTGGGCAACCATGACGGGATCCGGATCGACGGGGCTTCGACCGCCAACACCATCGGCGGGGCGGGCGCCGCGGGCAACACGATCTCGGGCAACGGCGATCACGGGCTCGACCTCTTCACCTCGTCGAACCTCGTCGTCGGCAACAAGATCGGCCTCCTCGACACGGCGCATCCCACGCTCGGCAATGGCGGGTTCGGCATCGATGTCCAGGGGTCATCCAACACCATCGGGGCCGCGGGCGTCGGCAACACGATCAACGGCAACGCGACCGACGGCACCTACATCCAGGGCAGCTCGAACCTCGTCCAGGCGAACTATTACGGCACAGACGGCTCCGGGTCCTCGGGCCTGGGCAATGGGGGCGCCGGGGTCGATATCAACACCGGCTCGAACAACACCATCGGCGGATCGACGGCGGCAACTCGCAACGTGATCGCCAGCGGCGGGCTTGCGGGTATCCGGCTTGAGAACGGGTCGAACCTCGTCGTCGGCAACCTGATCGGGCTGGACCCCTCCGGGACGACGGCCCTTCCGAACGGGGACCAAGGGGGCATTGATATCGAAACCGCGTCGGTCGGCAACACGATCGGCGGGACCGTCTCCGGGCTGAGCAACACGATCTCGGGCAACAGCACCTTTGGGATCGTCGTGCAGTCGTCCTCGAATCTGATCCAGGGCAACCTGATCGGATCGAACGGCTCGAAGGGCGCGGGGCTAGGGAATTTGGTGTCGGGGATCGTGATCGGTTTGGGGACCGGCAACACGATCGGCGGGACGGTCGCCGCGGCGGCCAACGTGATCGTGGCGAACCAGTTGGGAGGCATCCAGGTCGCGACGGGCCCGAACCTGGTCGCGGGGAACCTGATCGGCCTGTTCGCCGACGGCACGGTCCTCGGGAACACCGGCTTCTCGAACCAAGGTAACGGCGTGAGCGTCGGTGGCGTGACGGGCGTGACGATCGGCGGGGCCTCGGCGGCTTTCGCGAACACGATCGCCGGCAACACCGCCGCCGGGGTTCGAGACCCCAACAGCTCGACCGGGCTGGTGGTGGAGTCGAATTCCATCTTCTCCAACGGCGGCCTGGGCATCGACCTCGGCTCGGCCGGTGTCACGCCCAACGGCACGGCCGGGATCACCAACTACCCCGTTTTCCAGGCGTTCTGGAACCCGACGACGAGTCTCGCGGCGTTTTCCGGGACGTTCATCGGCTCGCCGAACACGTCGTACACGCTCCAGTTCTTCTCCGACCCCAGCCCCGACGGCTCCGGCCACGGCGAGGGCAAGACGCTCCTGGCCTCGCAGACGGTCATGACCGACGGCTCGGGTCAGGCCGTGTTCCTGATCACCGAGTCCGCCAACCCGATCACGATCGGCACCGTGGTCTCAGCCACAGCCACCGAGCCGACGCTCGGCACCTCGGAATTCGCCCTGAACAGCACCACGGCCGACCTCCGGTACACCGTTCTCTCGACGGCCGACACCGCGACCCCGGGCACTCTGCGGACGGCCCTCATCAACGCGAACGCCTCCGGCACTGCCCAGACGATCCTCTTCGCGATCCCCGACCTTGACGGCACCCCCAAGGTCATCCAGCTCACATCGGCCCTGCCGGCGATCACTCAAAAAATCGATCTCAACGGCTATTCCGAATCGGGCGCCTCGGCCAATACGAATCCCCTCAACCAGGCGGATAACGCGGTCCTCAAGGTCGTCCTGGACGGTTCGAACCTCGCCTCGACGAACCAGTACGGCCTCCAGTTCGCCACCGGAGGGATCGGCTCGACCATCCGAGGTTTGGCGATCGTCGGGTTCGGCACGACCGGATCGGCGGCCATAGAGCTGGATTCGGACGCCACGGGGACTCACTCCCTGATCACCGGCGTGTTCCTGGGCCTGAACCCGGACGGGACGACGACGAACGCCGCGAATACCACGGGTGTCCTGGACAACGCCAACGGCGTGGTGATCGGCGGGACGACCCTGGCTGATCGCGTGGTCGTCTCGAACAACACCGGCGTGGGCCTGATCCTGAACGGGTCCGGAGGGCTGGTCCAGGGGGCATTCCTCGGCCTTTCCGTCGATGGCACGACAACGCACGGCAACCCGATCGGCGTGATGGTCTCGGGAGATTCCGCGACGATTGGCGGGACGGCGGCCGGCTCGGGAAATCTTTTCGCGGGCGCAACCACGGAAGGGTTGAACCTCGCCTCCAACGGCGACCTCGTCGAGGGCAATAGCTTCGGCTTCGACGCCGCGGGGACTTCCAGCCTCCCCAACCAGATCGCCGTCCTCGTCTCGGCCGGCACGGCCAGCTCGATCGGAGCGACCGTCGCCGGCGCCGGCAACGTCATCGCGAACAGCGGCGGCGACGGGATCAAGCTGACCTCGGCGAGCACCCCCGGGACCTTGATCCTCTCCAATTCGATCTTCGCCAACGGCGGCCTGGGGATCGACAACAAGGCCCTCACCCCTCCCGTCCCGTCGATCACCTCCGCCTACCATTTCTCGGACAAATCGATCCTCGAAGGGACGCTCCAGGGCGCCGCGAGCACCTCGTACATCGTCCAGTACTTCGATAACGCCTCGGGCGTCTCGGGTCAGGGGAAGACCCTGCTGGGGACCGAGGTCTTGACCACCGACGCCACGGGCTCGGCGACGATCTCGGCCACGGTCGGCGCGATCGCCCTGGGGGACGTGGTCACGGCCACGGCCTCCGAGACGACCAACGGCACCTCGAACTTCTCGACGGCCGCCGTGGTCGTCGATGCCCTGAAGGTCACGAGCAACGCGGATTCCGGGGCCGGGTCGCTCCGCCAGGCGATCGTCAACGCGAATCGCGACACCGCGCCCAACACCACGATCACCTTCGGGCCCGGTCCGTTCGCGATCCAGCCGACGACCCCCCTGCCGACCCTGACCCATCCGGTCCTGATCGACGGTTTCAGCGACGGCACCTCCTCGCAGAACACGGCCGACACCTCGCACGCCTCCAACGCGTCCATCGACATCTTCCTGGATGGGGCGCTGGAGGCCGGCGGGTCGAAGGTGGGCCTGGATTTCGGCCCGGGGGCGGTCGGGAGCACGGTCCGGGGGCTGGCCATCGGCGATTTCGCCTCGGCGGGAATCCTGGTGGACCCGTCCGGCGGGTCGATCACGATCGCGGGCGACTACCTCGGCACCGATGCCTCGGGCAACGTCGCCAAGGCCAACGGCGTGGGGGTGAGCGTCTCGGCCGGCGCGACCGGCGTGACCATCGGCGGTTCCTCGCCGGCCTCAAGGGTCGTGATCGCCGGCAACAGTGGCGCGGGGATCGTCCTGGCCGGAGCCTCGGACGTCGTCGAGGGGGATTTCCTCGGCCTGGGCGCCAACGGATCGGCCCTCGGCAACGGTGGCGACGGCGTCAGCATCTCGGGCGCGAGCAACACGATCGGCGGGACGTCGGCCGCGCTCCGCGACGTGATCTCCGGCAACCTGGGGAACGGGATCTCGATCTCGGGCTCGCCGGCGCAGTTCAACGTGATCGTGGGCGATTACATCGGCACGGGCCTGCTCGGGACCTCCGCCGTCCCCAATGCGTTTTCGGGCGTGAACGTGGCCTCCGGGGCGACGTTGAACACGATCGGCGGGGTCATTAGCCTGGGTTTCGGCGACGTGATCGCCGGCAACACCGGGGCCGGCGTGACCTTCCAGGGGATGGGCACGTCGTCCAACCTGCTCGCCGGCAGCTTCATCGGCACCAACTCCACCGGAGGCGTGGCCCTGGCCAACTCGGGCGGGGGCGTCAAGGTCTTCAACCTCGACTCGGGCGAGACGATCGGCGGGAGCAAGGCCTCGGGCCTGGGCAACGTGATCTCCGGCAACGCCGGCTCGGGCATCCTGATCGACCCGACCTCCGGCGACGTGATCCAGGGGAACCTCATCGGCCTGGCCGCCGACGGGACGACCCCGCTGAATAACGCCGTGAACGGGATCTACGTCCTCGACTCGACCAGCATCACCATCGGCGGATCGGCGGCGACGGGCAACGTGATCTCGGCCAACGGCGCGGCGGGGGTCCGAGTCGAGGGTTCCGGCGCGATCGTGATCGCCGGCAACCTGATCGGCACGGACAAGACGGGCCTGGTGGCCCGGGGGAACGTGGCTGGAGGCGTGGTCGTCCTGGACGACGTTGCGAACGTCGGGTCGTCGGCCATCACGATCGGCCCGGACAACGTGATCTCGGGGAACTCCGACGAGGGCGTCCTGATCCAGGGGCCGTTCACCACCGGGGTGACCGTCTCGGGCAACACGATCGGCCTGGCGAGCGACGGCTCGACCCTCCTGGGGAACGTCCAGGGCGCGACCCGCAACGGCGAGGGCCTGGACCTGATCAACACGTCCGGGAACCTGATCGGCGGATCGTCTGGGAACGTGATCTCCGGAAACAACGGCGACGGCATCGCCTTCTCGGCCAACGCGAAGCAGAACCTTGTTCAAGGAAACACGATCGGCCTCGATTCCACCGGGACGGCCGCCCGCCCCAACGGCGGCGATGGGGTGGACGTCCTCTCGGGCGACGGAAACACGATCGGCGGCCTGTCGGCGGCGTTCCGCAACGTGATCTCCGGGAACAGCAAGGATGGCCTGGGGCTGTTCACCTCCAATGACCTGGTGATCGGCAACTATCTGGGCACCACTGGTGCGGGCACGGCCGCCCTGGGCAATGGGCGCTCGGGGGTCGTTGTCGGGGGGAATAACAACACGGTCGGCGGCTCGACGACGGCCGGCGCCGGCAACGTGATCTCCGGCAATCAAGGCTCGGGCGTGGCGGTCACCAGCACGGGCGTCGTGGTCGCCGGCAACTTCATCGGCCTGAGCGCCTCCGGGGCGTCCAAGCTCGGCAACACGCTGGACGGCGTGACGGTGGCCTCGGGTGCCTCGGCCACGATCGGCGGGAGCACGGCCGACCTGGCCAACCACGTCGGCGGCAACGCCCGAGACGGCATCCGCCTGACCGGCACCACGAACATCCTCGTCCAGTCCAACCTCGTCGGCACCGACGCCAGCGACTCGGCGTCGCTCGGAAACACGGCGATTGGGATCAATCTGACCGCCGGCTCGACCGGCAATACGATCTCCGGCAACACGATCGGTCACAGCGGGACCAGCGGCGTCCTCGTCTCCGGCGACCAGAACCTGATCTCCGGGGGGCGGATCGACCACAGCGGAGGGTTCGGCGTCTCCATCCCGGGCGGCTCCAACACGGTCTCGGGCCTCACTTCGACGAACAACCAGGGCGGAGTGCTGATCCAGGGCAGCTCGAACCTGGTCGCCTCCAGCGCGTTGACCAACAATTCGACGGGCGGCGGTGCAGGGGTTTCGATCTCGGGAGGCTCGGCAAACACGATCGGCGGGGCCCTGGGTTCGACGGGCGACACGATCACCGGGAACGCGGACGGCGTGTTGGTCGGCTCGGCCATGAACCTGATCGTCGGCAACACGATCCGCCTGAACACCGCCTCGGGCGTCCATGTGACGGCCGCGGGCGTCACGGTCGGAGGGACGACCTCCTCGGCGGCCAATCAGATCGGCTCCAACTCGGTCGATGGCGTGAGGATCGATGCGGCCACCGGGGCCGTGGTCGTCGGCAACTTCCTCGGTGTGAAGTCCGACGGCACGACGGCCGACGGCAACACCGGGGCCGGGATTTCGGTCGTCTCCGGCGGCTCCAACAACTTCGTGGGCGGGGCCGCGACCGGCTCGGGCAACATCATCGCCCACAACGGCGGCCCGGGCGTCTCGCTCGGCGGCGGCCTGAACCTCGTCGCCGGCAACTCGATCACGGCGAACGCAACCGGCGGCGTCCTCGTCGCGGCCGGCACCGGCAACACGATCGGCGGGACGGTCGCGACGGCCTCGAACCTGATCTCCGGGAATACCGGGGTCGGGGTCGAGGTCGATGCGGCCGGGACGCTCGTGATTGGCGACCTGGTCGGCACGAGCCTCGATGGCAAGACGGCCTTCCCGAACACCGGCGACGGCGTGAAGATCACGGCGGGATCGGCGACGATCGGCGGCACCTCGGGCGCGGGCGATACGATCTCGGGCAACTCGGGTGCGGGCGTTCATGTCGTGGGGACCTCGGGTGCCCTGATCGCCGGGAACCTGATCGGCGTCTCCGGGAGCGGGAATGCGGCCCTGGGGAACGCGCTCGGCGGGGTGATCGTCGATGGCTCGACCGGCGTGACCATCGGTGTGGGGAACGTGATCGCCGGAAACGCCGTGGTCGGCGTGGCGTTCCTGAACTCCGCGAACAACGGCCTGGTCACGGGCAACACGATCGGCCTCGGCTCCGACGGCTCGACGCTGCTCGGCCAGCCGATCGGGGTGAGGCTCGACGCCTCCTCGGGGGTCAGCGTGGGCGGGTTGACCGCCCTGACCCGCAACCTGATCTCGGGTAACGCGACGGGTGTCTCGGTCTCCGGGACGACGGTCAACGACCTGGTCTTCGGCAACTATCTCGGCACGAATTCGACCGGGCTGGCGGGCAAGGCAAACACGACGGCCGATCTCGCGATCGCCTCGGGCAGTTCCGGGACGACGGTCGGAGGGACGGCGGCGGGCTCCGGCAACCTGGTCGATTCGTCGGCGGTCGGGCTGTCGATCGCCGGCTCGTCGAACGTCGCGATCGGCAACTCGATCGGCCTCGGGGCCGACGGCTCGACGGCCCTGGGCAACTCTCAGGGGATCGTGATCTCCGGGGCCTCGAACACGATCGGATCGGCGGGCGCCTCGTCGTTCAATGTGATCGTCAACAGCAGCTCTCAGGGGGTTCAGATCACCGGAGGCTCGGCGACCTCGAACATCGTTTCGGGGAACCTGATCGGGCTTCTCTTCAACGGCACGGCGGCGGCGAACGCCACCGGCGTGCAGATCTCCGGCGGGGCGTCGGGAAACACGGTCGGCGGGGCGTCGGCCGGGACCGGCAACACGATCTCGCGAAATACCGGCAACGCAGTACTGATCTCGGGAGCGTCGGCGAACCTGGTCGCCGGCAACCTCGTCGGCCTCGGAACGAGCGGGACGACGCTCGCGGCGAACGGCTCGGACGCGATCGTCCTCTCGGCGGCGACGAACAACACGATCGGCGGACCGTCTTCCGGCTTCGCGAACGTCGTCGCCGGGAACGGGACGCACGACGGCATCCTCTTGACCGGCGCCGGGACTTCGGGCAACTCGGTCCAGAGCAACCTTGTCGGCGCGAACAACACCGGGACCGTCGCCTTCGGGTTCGCCTCGGCGATTGCCGCGAATTCCTCGGCCGCGAGCAACACGATCGGAGGCGCCGGCGCGGGGAACCGGGTGCTCGGATCGGCCGGGCCGGGCGTGCTGATCACCAACGCCAGCACAATCCTCGTCGCGGGCAACACCATCGGAGGGGCGGGTTCGCTGGCCAACGGCTCGGGAGTGTCGATCTCCGGGGCCTCGACGGGCACCACGATCGGCGGATCGGCGGGCAACCTGATCGCCGGGAACTCGGGCGACGGCCTGATCGTCTCGGGCGGCTCGGTGATGACCACGGCTGTTTCGGGCAACACCATCGGCGGCTCGCTCTCCAACGGCGGAAATGGCGTCCACCTGACCGGCGCCCCGGTCGGCGTGACGATCGGAGGGGCGAGCACCGCGTCGCTCAACGTGATCTCGGGGAACTTGGGATACGGAGTCGAGGTCGATGGCGGCTCCTTGTATGTGATCGCCTTCAACGCGATCGGCGTGGATTCTACCGGAAGCAAGGCCCAGGGTAACGCCCTGGGCGGCCTCTATTTGAATCAGGCGAGCAACGTGCTCGTCGGGCCGGGGAACGTGATCTCGGGGAACACCGGTGACGGCGTCTTCCTCCAGGGAGGCTCGGCGAATGTCGTCCGGGGCAACCTGATCGGCCTCACGTCCGATGGCAAGAACGCCGTGGGCAATTCCGCGGCCGGGGTCGAGGTCGCCGACTCCTCGAACAACACGATCGGCGGCGCCTCGGGCTCGACCAACTTCATCGCGGGGAACGTGGCGGGGATCTCGATCCACAAGACGCAATCGGTGGCGACGGGGAACGTCGTCGTCGCCAACCAGCTCGGTACCGACCAACAGGGCATCACGCCGTTCCCCAATACGGGCGACGGCATCGTGGTGACCGGCGCGACGGGGACGACGATCGGCGGGGTTGGGACGCTCCGCAATCTCATCCAGAACAGCGGGGGGGCCGGCGTCCATTTCGTCGGCGGGGCCACCGGGACGATCCTCGGCAACCTGATCGGCACGAACCAGTCCAACTTCTCGACGTTCGGCAACACGCTCCAGGGTGTCCTGATCGACGGCAACTCGCCGACGGGGATCGGCGTCGTCGGCAACTCGATTTCGGGCAACGGGGCGGATGGGATCAAGGTCCAGGGTGCCTCGGGCGTCTCGATCTCCTCGAACGTGATCGGGCTGGACGTGAGCTTCAGCGCGGCTCTTCACAACGGCGGAGACGGCGTCTACTTGCTGGACTCGACCGGGACATTCGTCGGCGGGTCGGGCCTCGGCAATACGATCTCGGGGAATTCCGGTTCAGGTGTTCACGTGAAGGGGGCGACCAGCTCCGCCGCCTCGAACGTGATCGCCGGCAACCGGATCGGCCTGAACGGTGCGGGAGGGATCGCGGTCGCGAACGCGATGAGCGGCGTCTTCGTCGAGTCGGCGACGGGCACGACCATCGGCGGCTCGGCCGCGGGGACCGGAAACCTGATCTCGGGCAACACGTTGTACGGGGTCCAGCTGTCTCTGGGCGGCGGCACGACGGTCCTCTCCAACACGATCGGGGCGAATGCGGCGGCGAACGGCTCGGTGGCCAACAGCATTGGCGTCGGGATCCTCGACTCGTCGAACAATGCGATCGGCGCCATCGGTTCACCCAACGTGATCGCGGGCAACACCGGCGACGGCGTCCTGATCGTCCACGACGCGAGCGGGTCGGCCACGGCGAACGTGATCGCCGGGAACCGGATCGGCACCATCCTCTCGGGGCTCTCCGCCCTGCCCAACGGCGGCAACGGCGTGTCCCTGGTGGGGACGGACGCCTCGGATGCTTCCTCGGACGTCGTCACGGGCAACCTGATCTCCGGCAACGGCGGGGACGGCCTGAAGTTCGCGAGCCTCTCCGGCGTCGCGGTCACGGCCAACACCATCGGTGCGGACGCCACCGGCCTCCAGAAGATCCCCAACGGCTCCTCGGTGACGGAAGGCGTCCTCCTCAACACCACGACCATGGTGACGATCGGAGGGAGCACGACCGACCTGAGCAACCAAATCTCGGGCAACGCCGGGATCGGCGTCCATGTGACCGGCGGTGGCAGCAACGTGATCGCCGGGAACGTGATCGGCCTGGGCTTCGGAGGGTCGGTCGCCTTGGCCAACGGCGGCGACGGCGTGAAGATCGATTCCTCCCCGGCGAACACCATCGGCGGGACGGCCCTGGCCGCCGCCAATGCGATCTCCGGGAACTCGGGGGCGGGCATCGACGTCCTGACCTCCTCGGGCACGATCATCCTGGGCAACCGGATCGGCACCTCGAGCGCCGGCAGCTCGGCCGTCCCGAACGGCGGCGATGGCGTCCTCCTGACCAGCACCTCGCTGACGGTCATCGGCAACTCGTCCGCCGGCAACCTGATCTCGGGCGGCAAGGCCTACGGCATCCACGACGTTTCCGGGAGCGGGACCACGATCGCGCACAACACGATCGGGACCGACCTGCTCGGCACGACGCCGCTGGGCAACACGCTCTCCGGCGTCTATCTCCAGAACACCACGAGCGACGTGGTGGGCGGGGCGTCGGGCCTGGGCAACCTGATCTCGGGCAACGGCGGGGCGGGAATCAGCATCTCGGGATCGGCCGGCAATGGGCTCAACAGCGTCCTGGGCAATACCATCGGCCTTGGGGCTACGGGTTTGGCGTTGCCCAACGTCCATGGCGTGGCGATCTCGGGCTCGCCTTCGAACACGATCAGCTCGGGCAACATCATTGGTGGCAACAGCCAGGACGGCGTGATCGTGACCGGCGCATCGGCCATGGGAACGGTCATCGTTGGCAACCAGTTCGGGCTGAACTCGGCCGGACTGGCGGTCGGCAACGTCGCGGCGGGCGTGGAGATCGCCTCGCCGGGAGCCACGATCGGCGGATCGGCGGCGGGCCTGGGCAACACCGTCGGCGGAAACGCGGTGGGCATCCAGCTCGACGCGGCTTCGGGCGGGGCCGTGGTCCTCGGCAACTTCGTCGGCACCGATTCGGCGGGCGGCTCGGCCCGGCCCAACACGGTCGCCGGCATCGTCGTGAGGACGACCTCCGGCGGGGCGACGATCGGCGGATCGGGCCTCGCTCGAAACCTGGTCTCGGGCAACACCGGCTACGGAATCGAGCTCGACGCCGCGTCCTCAGTCCTGGTCCTCGACAACCTTGTGGGCACGAACCTCGCCGAGACGACCGCCCTGGCCAACGGCTCCGATGGCCTGTTCGCCCAGAACTCCTCGGCCAGCACGATCCGGGGCAACCTCGTCTCGGCCAACGGCGCCGACGGCATCCACCTCCTGAATTCGACGAACGTCCTGATCGCCGGGAACCTCGTGGGGACGAATGCCTCGGGTTCGGCGGCGCTGGGGAACAAGTTGTCGGGGATCGAGGTGTCCGGCGGGAGTTCGGTGACCGTCGGCGGGACGGCGGTCGCAGACTCGAACCTGATCTCGGGCAACGCGGTCGGGGCCGGGATGTCCTTGACCGGGGGCCTCCTGATCTCCAAGGCCTCCGGCGTCCTGGTCGAGGGAAACAAGGTCGGGACGAACCTGGCCGGCACGGTGGCCGTGGCGAACTCGAATTACGGCGTGGTCCTGTTCGACGCCACGAACGCGACGGTCGGCGGGACGACCACGCTGGGGTCGAACCTGATCAGCGGCAACGCCGGGCCGGGTGTTTATGTGTACGGCGACGCGGCCAACATGTCGGTCGGCGACCTCGTCGCCGGCAACCTGATCGGCCTGAGCTCGTCCAACACGGCCCTGGCGAACCAGGGAGACGGCCTCCAGATCCTCAACGGGTCGCAGATCACCGTTGGCGGGGCGGCGGTCGGCGCGGGAAACGTGATCTCGGGCAACGCCGGCTCGGGCGTGGCGATCCTGCCGAACTCGTTCACGATCGCCCAGGGGAGCTTGCTCCTGGGCAACCGGATCGGCACCGATACGACCGGGACGACGGCCGTCGCCAACGGCGGCTCGGGCGTCTCGGTCCACAATTCCAGCAACACCACCATCGGCGGATCGGTCGCGGGCAACCTGATCTCCGGCAACGCGGCCGACGGCATCCTCATCTTCAACGACAGCAGCGGGTTCTCGAACTCGAACGTCGTCCTCGGCAACCGGATCGGCACCGACTTGACCGGGGCCTCGGCGCTGGGCAACGGCGGGTCGGGCGTCAGCCTCTCGGGAGGCGCGAACGGGACGACCATCGGCGGGTCGGCGGGCAACGTGATCTCGGGCAACGCGGTCGATGGCATCGGCGTTCAGGGCGGCGCCCTGATCCTCGTCGCGAACAACCTGATCGGCACCGACGCGACGGGCACCGCGATGCTGGGCAACGGCGTGAACGGGGTGGCCTTCTCGCAAACCTCGACCAGCACGATCCGGGGCAACACGATCGCCGGGAGCAAGGGCCTGACGCCTCCCTCGGGCTCGCGGCCGGGACCGGTAACGGCATCTATCTGCTCGGGCTGAACTCGGCCGGGTTGGATGCCCTGGGCAACCTGATCGTCTCGAACAGGATCGGCACGAACTCCTCCGGGACCGCCTCGCTGGCGAACTCGGGCGATGGAATCCTCGCCGTCAGCACGCTTCAGACGACCATCGGCGGGGCGTCCGCCGGCCTGGGCAACCTGATTACCGGGGCGACCGGGGGCAGCCTGGGCGCGGTGGTCATCGACGGTGGAGGCTCGGCCCTGATCGCCGGGAACTTCGTCGGCACCAACCTGACCGGGACCGCCGCCCTGGCCAGTTCGGGCATCGGCGTCCTGCTCTCGAACTCGACCGGGAACACGGTCGGCGGCCTCTCGGCGGGGGCCCGCAACCTGATCTCCGGCGACTCGACCGGCCTGGAGATCACCGGCGGGGCGACGGCGAACCTGGTCGTCGGGAATTACTTCGGCCTGAACGCCTCGGGCTCGGCGACGATCTCGGGCGGTTCGGGCGGCGACGTCCTGCTCCTGGATGTCTCGGGCAATACGATCGGAGGGACGGCCTCGGGAGCGGGCAACGTGATCTCGGGTGCCCTGGCCTCGGGCGTGATCCTCAGTGGAGGCTCGGCGAACTCGGTCCTTGGCAACAAGATCGGCACCGATGCGACCGGAGAGGTCGCCCTGGGCAACGCCGGAGACGGCGTCCTGGTTTCCTCCTCGTCCTCGAACACGATCGGCGGATACACGGCCGCGGCGAAGAACCTGATCTCGGGCAACCTGGGCGACGGCATCCACGTCCTCGGATCCACGATCAGCGGAGGCGCCTCGGCCTTCAACGTGATCGTGGGCAACTGCGTGGGCCTGGATGCGACCGGGACGGCCGCCCTGGCCAACCATCTGGACGGCATCCTCCTCGAAGGGGCGACCGGGACGGTCGTCGGCGGGCCGAGCTCGGCCCAGGGCGTGAACGTGGTCTCGGGGAACCTGGGCAACGGGATCCACATCCTCGCCGGCTCCGGGAATCTCGTTCAATTCAATCTGATCGGCCTGTCGAAGGACGGCAAGTCGTCGATCGCCAACGGCAACACGATGACCGGGCTCGGCGATGGCCTCCTGATCGACAATTCGCCCTCGAACACGCTCAGCGGCAATACGGTCGGCGGGTTCGTCGAGGCGGCGATCGCCATCATGGGAGCGGGATCGACCGGAAACGTCCTGATCAACAACGTCTCCGGCATGGTCATCACCGGCAACGGGCTGGACGGCATCCTGCTCGATGGCGCCTCGGGAAATACCATCGGCGGATCGAGCGGTACGGCGAACGTCTTCTCGGGCAACGTCCGCGATGGCATCCGAATCCAGGGCGGATCGAGCAACAACCTGATCGTCGGCAACCTCGTCGGCCTCGCCGCCGACGGGAAGACGGCCTCGCCCAACGGCGTCGACGGGATCTACCTCGAAGCGTCTTCGGGCAACACCATCGGCGGGACGGTGACCGGCTCGGCGGACTATATCTCGGGCAACCTGGGTTACGGCATCCACCTCTTCGGTACCGGGGCGACGGGCAACGTGATCCTCGGCGACTTCATCGGGACGAACGTCGCCGGGACGGCCGCCGTGCCCAACGGCCTGGGCGGCGTGTTCCTGGACGGGGCCCCGAACAACACCGTCGGCGGGGCCGGGACGGGCGGCGGCAACCTGATCTCGGGCAACGGCCAGGTCGGCGTGTACCTGCTCGGGGCCGGGGCCTCGGGTGATCTCGTGATCGGCAACCGGATCGGCCTGGCCGGGACCGGATCGGCGTTCCTGCCGAACACCGGACCGGGCGTCCTGATCGACGGCGCGACCGGCGCCACCGTCGGCGGCGTCGGGACGGCGGGCAACTCGATCTCGGGCAACTCGGGCGACGGCATCCATCTCCTCGATGGCGCGACCGGCGACCTGATCCTGGGGGATGTCATCCTCTCCAACGGCCAGGCGGGGATCGACCTCGACCACGTCACGAACGACAGCGTGGGCGCCGCCGTCGCCGGCAACACGATCTCGGGCAACGCCGGGTCGGGCGTGCTGGTCAACGCCGGCTCGAACCACCTGATCGTGGGCAACCGGATCGGCACCGACGGCGTGGCGATCCTCGCCGGGGGGAACGGGGTCGCGGGCGTCTTCCTGATCGGGACGGGCGGAGTCACGCTCGGCGGGACGACCCAGGCCACCCAGAACGTGATCTCCGGCAACGTGAGCGACGGCGTGGTCGTGAGCGGGGCGACTTCCGGGAACCTGATCCTGGGCGACCTCATCGGCCTGGATCGCTCCGGGACGCTCGCCTTGCCCAACGGCGGCAATGGCGTGACCCTGCTGAACTCCTCCGGGACGACGATCGGAGGCACGGCGGTCGGCTCGGCCGTGGTGATCTCCGGGAACACCGGGGCCGGCGTCAGCATCAGCGGAGGCTCGGCCAACGTCCTCCTGGGGGATTTCGTCGGGACGAACTCCTCGGGGACCTCGCCCCTGGGCAATCACGAGGACGGCATCGACCTCCTCTCGACCACGTCCAACACCCTGGGCGGACTGACCTCGGCGAGTCGCAACATCATCTCGGGCAACCTCCACTCGGGCGTGAATGTCTCGCTCGGCGGGAGCAACGTCCTGGTCGGGAACTTCATCGGGTTGGACATCAACGGGGGAGGAGCCGTCGCGAACGGTTCCGACGGGGTGGTCCTGAACGACGCCGGCCAGACCACCGTGGGCGGTCTGGTCGCCGGCGCGAGGAACGTGATCTCGGGGAACCTCGGCGACGGCGTGCGGATCACCGGCGGCTCGAACAACGTGATCGCGGGCAACTTCATCGGCACCAACGCCGGCGGCAGCACCAAGGTGCCGAACACCGGCAACGGACTGGCGATCCTCGATTCCCCCGGCAACACGATCGGCGGCTCGATCCCGGCGGCAGCCAACGTGCTGTCGGGCAATTCGTTGTCCGGGCTCACGATCGATGGCGGCCTCTCAGGCTCGACCGGCGATCAAATCATCGGCAACCTGGTCGGGACCGACTCGACGGGTTCCTACGGGGTCGCCAACGGCCAGTTCGGCGCGGTCCTCACAAATGTCTCGGCCGTGACCGTGGGCGGGACGGCCGCCGGCCTGGGGAACGTCTTCTCCGGGAACAGCCTGGCCGGGCTGGAGATCGTGGGAGGGGTGCTCGATCCGAGTTCCGGCCTGGTCAGCGGCAACGTGGTCGTCCAGGGGAATTATCTCGGCGTGAACCTGGGGGGAACGGCCGTCGCTCCCAACTCCGGGGACGGCCTGCTGATCTCGGGATCGGCCGCCAACACGATCGGCGGAACGGCACCCGGATCGCGCAACGTGATCTCGGGGAACCTCGGCAACGGCGTGGAGATCCTCGGGCCGAACGCCTCGAACAACCTGATCCTCGGAGACCTGATCGGCACCGACCTGACGGGCCTGGCCGCCCTGGCCAACACCGGGGACGGCGTCCTGATCACCCACGCCCTCGGCACGACGATCGGCGGCCTTTCCGCCTCCGCCCGCGACGTGATCTCCGGGAACCTGAAGGCGGGCATCGAGCTTCAGACGAGCGGGAGCACCCTGATCGTCGGCAACTACCTGGGCTTGAACGCCTCGGGCGCCGCGGGCCTGCCCAACTCGGGCGACGGGGTGAAGCTCTCGAACTCCCCGAACAATGTCGTCGGCGGTCCGGCCGGGGCCGGCAACGCGATCTCGGGGAACCTCGGCGCGGGGGTCGAGATCGTCGGCAGCCTCTCCTCGGGGAACTCGATCGACGGCAACCTGATCGGCACGGACCAGGCCGGCGCGTCGTCCGTGGCGAACGTGGGCGACGGCGTCCTCATCACCGGATCGGCGGGGAACACGATCGGCGGAACGTCGGGCAACGTGATCTCGGGCAACCTGTCCAACGGAATCGAGGTCTCCGGGGTGGTTTCCGGCGGCGAGACGATCGTCGGGAACCTCGTCGGCCTGGCAGCCGGAGGCGTCACGTCCCTGGGCAATAACCGGGACGGCGTCCTCGTGATCGGGTCGTCGGGCGTGACCATCGGCGGGACGGCCCCGGGTTCGGGCAATGCGGTTTCCGGCAACAATGCCGAGGGGATCCACGTCCTCGGCGGCCTCGGGAATCTGCTCGTCGGCAACTTCCTGGGGACCGATCGCCAGGCACTCGGCACGAAGCTGGGCAACGCCCGGGACGGCGTCCTGATCGAGAGCTCGTCCTCGAACACCATCGGCGGGACGACGGCCGGGGCCCGCAACGTGATCGTCTCGAACGTCCTCGACGGCGTGAACGTCCTGGCGACCAACGCGACGGCGGCCAACTTGATCGTCGGCAACTACATCGGAGTGGGCGCCGACGGCTTGACGGCCGCCGGCAACGGCAAGGACGGGATCGCCGTGAACGGGGCCATCGGCACCACGATCGGCGGGATGGGCGCCTCGGGCAACGTGATCTCGGCCTCCGGCGGGTCGGGCGTCCACCTCTCGACGGCCTCCTCGGTCCTCGTCCTGGGCAACTGGATCGGCACGGACTCGACGGGGACCGTCGCCCTCGGAAATCGCGGGGACGGCGTTCTCGAAGACGGGACGACCGGTGCCACGATCGGCGGCCTGGCGGCCTCGAACACGATCTCGGCCTCCGGGGGAGACGGCGTCCACCTCGTCGGCGGCTCGAACCTCCTGATCCTGGGCAACCTGATCGGCTCGACCGGCTCGATCACCTCCAAGGGGAACGCGGCCGACGGCGTGGCGATCGAAGGGGCCGCGTCGTCCGTGACCATCGGCGGGACGGTCGCCGGCTCGGCCAACGTCATCGGCCTGAACGCCGGCGACGGCATCCACGCGACCAGCGCCTCGCAAGTGGTCATCCTGGGCAACTTCGTCGGGATCAGCCCGACCGACGCCAAGCTCGGCAACTCGGCCGACGGCATCCTGCTCGACGGCGTCGGACAGGTCACCGTCGGCGGGACCACGGCCGCGTCGGCCAACATCGTGGGATTCAACGGGATCAGCGGCATCCACGTCGCCAACGCCAGCCCGACGGCCGGCCTGGGCAACCTGATCGAGGGAAACCTGGTCGGGACCAACGGCGCCGGAACGGCCGCCGCGGCCAACAGCCAGGATGGCATCCTGATCGACAAGTCCAGCCATCAAACCGTCGGCGGGACCGCCCTCGGAGCCGGCAACCTCGTCTCGGGGAACGTGGCCGTCGGCGTCCACGTCCTCGGATCGAGCGTCGGCAACAATGCGATCCTGGGCAATACGATCGGGCTGTCGCGGGTCACGACCGCCCTGGGCAACGGGCTGAGCGGCGTCCTGATCGAGGCCTCGAACGCCAACACCATCGGCGGGACGGCCTCAGGCTCGGCCAACGTGATCGCCGGCAACGGCGAGTCGGGCGTGCAGGTCAAGACCAGCGTTTCGGGCGCGACCGGCAACCTGATCGTCGGCAACTTCCTCGGGACCGACGCCAACGGCGACTCCGGGATCGGCAACGGCCTGGACGGCGTCTTCCTCAACCAGGTCCTGAACGTCACGGTCGGCGGGACCGCCGCCGGCTCGGCCAACATTATCTCCGGGAACCTCCGCAACGGCGTGTATGTCTTCGACACCCAGGGCAAGATTTCCGCGGGGAACCTGATCCTCGGCAACAAGATCGGCCTGGATTCGAGCGGGACCGCCCTGGGCAACGGCGCCGATGGCGTGCGGGTCGAGAACGCCAACGGAACGACCGTGGGCGGCCTGGTCCTTGGCGCCCAGAACGTGATCTCGGGCAACACCGGCAACGGCGTGTCGGTCATCGGCCAGTTCGTCACGATCGAGTCGATCGTGGGAGACCGGATCGGCACCAACGAGGCCGGGACCTCGGCGATCCCGAATAGCCTGGACGGCATCTTGATCAGCCAGGCCTCGGGCGTGACCGTGGGCGGGACGACCGCGGCGGCGAGCGTCCTGATCTCGGGCAATTTCGCCAACGGGGTCGAGATCACCAACGGGGCCTCGGGCAACCTGATCGCCGGAGACACGATCGGCCTGAACCTGGCCGGATCGCCGCTGGGCAACCTCCGGGACGGCGTCCTGATCTCCGGCCAGAACACCCGGGGCAACAGCCTTGGCGGCTCGGGGGTTGGATCGGCCGTCGTGATCGCGGGGAACCTGGGCAACGGGGTTGAGATCAACCTCGGGGCCTCGGCGAACCTCGTCGCAGGCGACCGGATCGGCACGGACCTGCTCGGGACGACCGGACTCGGCAACTCCCTGGCTGGCGTGGTCGTTTCGGGGCTCGGTACGGTCTCGAACACCATCGGAGGCGCCGCCTCGCTGGGCAACACGATCTCCGGGAACGCCTCCAGCGGCGTGGCGATCCTCTCGGGGGCCTCGGCCACGGCGGTCGTCGGCAGCCTGATCGAGCTTTCAGGCACCGGGGCGTCCCCGGCCGACGGAGTCCTGATCTCCGGGGCCTCGTACAACACGATCGGCGGGGGCGTCGGCCTGGCGAACACAATCGTCCTGAACACCGGGAGCGGCGTGAACCTGTCGGCTCAGGCGGGGAATAACCTGATCGTCGGGGACTTCATCGGCACGGACCCGGCCTCAACGCCCAACCTCGGCAACCTGGCCGACGGCGTGAGCCTCTCCGGGGCCGTGAGCAACACGATCGGCGGGATTTCGGCCGTCGATCGCGTGTACATCGTCGGCAATCAGAAGGTCGGCATCGACTTGCTCTCGGCCTCGTCCAGCAACCGCATCCTGGGCGACTGGATCGGCGTCGCCCCCGACGGCCAGGGGATGGGCAACCTGCTCTCGGGCGTGAACATCGCGTCGTCCGAGTCGAACACGATCGGCGGCACCGAGGCCGGCGCCTCCAATGTCATCTCGGCCAATTTCGAGAACGGCGTGGAGGTCGCGGGCGGCGGCAAGATCGGCAACGTCCTGGTGGGCAACTTGATCGGGACCGACGCCTCGGGCGCGGCCGGGCTGGGCAATCAGCTCGACGGTGTCCTGTTCGGCGGAGGGGCCCGGAACACCCTCGGCGGCACCGGCTCGGCCGCCAACACGATCTCCGGCAACCTCGGCAACGGCGTGGACCTCCTCGGAGGGGCCGCCAGCAACAACATCATCGGCAACCTGATCGGCTTCGCCTCGGGCCATGCCCTGGGCAACGCGGGGAACGGCGTGCTCGTGACCGGGGCCGCCACCGGCAACGTCATCGGCACCGCGGACCTCGGCAATACGATCGTCGCCAGCGGGATGAACGGCATCCAGATCGACGGCTCCTCGTCGAATAACTTCGTCGAGGGGGACTACATCGGGACCGACGCCTCGGGACGCACGAACCTGGGCAATAGCCTCTCGGGCGTCCTGGTCCTGAATTCCTCGGGCAACGTGATCGGGCTGGGCGCCTCGGTGACGGCCAACTCGCTCGGCCTGGGCAACGTGATCGCCGGCAACCTCAAGGACGGCGTGACGCTGGGCGTCGGGGCGAATGGGACGACCGTCTCCGGCAACGCGATCGGCCGGACCCTCGGCGGGATCGACCTGAGCAATGCCGGAGACGGCCTGTCGATCGCCGGAGACAACACCCAGGCCACCGGCAACCTCGTCGTGGCCAATGGCCTGGACGGCGTCCTCGTCATGGGCCTGAACAACACGATCGGCGGTCGCGCCGGGTCCTCGGCCCAGACGATCGCCCGGAACCTGGGCGCGGGCGTCCATCTCCAGAACACCACGGCCTCGAAGAACCTGGTCCTCAACGACCTGATCGCCTCGAACCTGGCGCAGGGCGTGTTCTTCCAGGACGCCCCGGGCAACTCGGTCGTGGGCGACACGATCACGGCCAACGCCACCGGAGGAGTGCTCCTCCAGGACGCTTCGGGCAACACCATCGGCGGAGCGATCGCCGGCCTGGCGAACCTGATCCTCAACAATACCGGCACGGGCGTGGCCATCTCCGGCTCGCTGGCCTCGGCGAACCTGGTTCAGGGCAACACGATCCAGGGCTCGACCGGCGACGGCCTGGCGATCAACGCCGGATCGGCGAACACCATCGGCGGCCTGGCCTCGAGGACCGTCCTCGGCGGCAACCTCGTCGTGGCGAGCGGGAACGACGGCATCCACCTCCTGAACCTCGCCACGAGCAACGACCTCTTCGGCAATACCATCGGCGGGAAGGCCGGCCTGGCGAACCTCGCCAACGGCCTGGAGATTGCCGATTCGAAGAGCAACGAGGTCGGGCTGGCCAATGGCATGGGCAACGTGATCATCGGCAACTCCCTGGGCGGCATCCTGATCACCGGGACGTCCAGTCAGAACAGCCTGTTTGCCAACGCGATCGGCACCGACTTCGCCGGAAACGCCGGGCTGGGCAACGGCGGGGACGGCGTCCAGATCCTCTCGGCGACCACGAACTTGATCGGCTCGGCCGGACAGGGAAACACGATTGCCGGCAACACCGGGGCCGGCGTCCATGTCCTGAACGGAACGGTCTCGGGCTCCGTCTCGGTGAGCAACGTCATCCAGGGGAACCTGATCGGACTCGGCGGGGCAGTAACTCGGCAGACCCTCGGGATCTTGCTCGACGATGCGACGGGGAATCTGATCGGCGGCGCGTCGGCCGGTGCCGGCAACACAATCGGCTTCAGCCAGGCGGCCGGGATCGAGATTTTCGGAATCGCCGCCTCGATCGGCTCGGGCAACGTGGTCCAGGGCAATGCGATCGGGACCGACGGCAAGGGCGCCCGGAGCAATGGCGGAGACGGTGTCCTGATCCTCGGTGCCTCGGGCAACACGATCGGCGGCCCGGCGGGCGTGGGCAATACCATCGCCTTCAACGCCCTGACCGGCGTTCACGTGACAAACGGGACGATCTCGGGCTCGCTCGGCAACGTGATCCAGGGGAACCTGATCGGCCTGGCCGGCTCGCCGGTCCAGACCGTCGGCGTGTTCCTCGACGACGCCGCCGGCAACACCGTCGGCGGTACGGCCACGAAGGCCGGCAACACGATCGGCTTCAGCCAGGCCGACGGCGTCCAGATCGTCGGCTCGATTTCCTCGGGCAATGTGCTCCTGGGCAACCAGATCGGCGCGTCGGCCGGCTCGACGGTCGGAGCCAACGGGGCCTCGGGCGTCCTGATCGACGGGGCCTCGAATAACACGATCGGTGGCTCGGCGACCGGCTCGGCCAACGTGATCGCCTCGAACGCGACCTTCGGAATCCGCATCCACGCGGGGACCGCGAACCTGGTCGCCTCCAACGCGATCGGGATGCCCGCCACGGGCGGCAACGGCCGGGATGGCGTGTTCCTGGACTCGGCCTCGGGCAACATGATCGGTGGAGGGGCCGGGTTCGGCAACGTGGTCCTCAACAACCTCGGCAGCGGAGTCCTGATCGGCGCCTCGTCGTCGGGCAACTCGGTGTCCGGGAACTACATCGGGGCCGACGCGAACACGGTCGTCTCGGGCAACGCCGGGGACGGCGTGACGATCGACGGGCCGGGCAACCTGGTCGGGGGCAGCTCGGTCGGGTTCGGCAACGTGATCGTCGGGAACCTGGGCAATGGCGTCCATCTCGCCGGGGCCTCGGCCTCGGGGAACGTGGTGGCCGGCAACCTGATCGGGACCAACGCGAGCGGCAAGGCCGGCGTCGGCAATCTTCTGGACGGGATCCTGCTCGAGTCCGCGTCGAGCAACACGATCGGCTCGGCCCTGGTCAAGAATGTTGTCGCCAGCAGCGGCCTGAACGGGATCGACATCGTCGGGACATCCTCCGACAACGTCTTGCTGGGCAATGACGTCGGCCTCGACGAGAACGCCAATCACACCAGCCTCGCCAACGCCCTGGACGGCATCCTCGTCTCCCGGGGCACGGGCAACACGATCGGCTCGGCGACGACCGCCGTGGGCGCGATCAACGTGATCTCCAACAACCAGGGGTCGGGCATCCACCTCGGGGCGTCGTCGTCCTCGACCGTGATCGTCCATTCCTACGTCGGCACCCTGGCCAGTGGTGCTTCCAAACTCGGCAACATGCAGGATGGCATCCTGATCGACGGCTCGTCCGGCAACGTGGTCGGCGGATATGCCGACGGCTACCGGAACGTGATCGCCGACAACCATCAGAATGGCATCCACGTGAGCGGCTCCGCCGCGACCGCGAACCTGATCGCGGGCAACTACATCGGCGTGGACTTCACCGGGGCGAATTACGACGGCAATTTCGCCGCGGGCGTGTTCCTGGACGGGGCGGGCGGCAACACGATCTCCGGCCTGCTGCCCCCTCCGCCGTCGGCGGGCGTCTCGGCGACGACCTCCGGCGTCAGCGTGATCTCGGGCAACCTGGGCGACGGCGTGAAGATCGGCGGGTCTCTGGCGGCCTCGAACGTCGTCTCGGCGAATCTGATCGGCCTGAACGCGGCCGGGACCGCCCCGCTCAGCAATGGATTCTCCGGCGTGGAGATCGCCGACGCCCCGGGGACGCTGATCGGCGGCCCGGCCGTCGGCCAGGGCAACGTGATCTCCGGCAACGGCCTGATCTACACCACCGGGAACGCCAACACGATGTCGGCCTCGGGCGTCCTGGTGACCGGGGCCGGCTCCTCGGGCACCCTGATCCAGAGCAACCGGATCGGAACGACCAGCGACGGCAAGCTGAGTGCCGGGAACCTCGGCGACGGCATCCACGTCCAGGGGACCTCGGCCGTCACGATCCGCGGCAATGTGATCTCCGGGAACGGCCAGGCGACGGCCGGGCAATCCGCCGGGGTCCACCTGATCGGCCCGGGGACCGTGGGCATCCTGATCGCCGGGAACCTGATCGGCACGGACTTCACGGGCAAGCTGGCCGTCGGCAACGCCCAGGACGGCGTCCTGATCGAGTCGGGCGCCTCGGGGAATACCCTGGGCGGCCTCACCGCGACCGACCGTAACATCATCTCCGGCAACAACCAACCGGTCGCGGCCATCATGGGGACCGGGCCGAACGGTTATGCCTCCGGCGGCGTTCACCTGCTGGGGGGAGCGACCGGAAACCTGGTCGTCGGGAACTTTGTTGGGCTGGACGTCGACGGCGCGGTCGCCCTGCCGAACCGGCAGGACGGCGTCCTGATCGGCCAGGGCGCGACGGGCAACACCATCGGTGGGACGGGCGCCGGCGCCACCAACGTGATCTCGGGGAACAACTACAACGGCATCCATATCACCGACGCCACCACCGCCAACAACGCGATCCAGGGCAATTTCATCGGGACCGATCTCTCCGGCACGACGATCCAGGACCTCAACCACAAGTCCCTGGGGAACGCCAACGACGGGATCTGGATCGTCAATGCCCCGAGCGTGACGATCGGCGGGGAGGCGGCCGAGGCGCGGAACGTGATCTCGGGGAACGCCGGCAACGGCATCCAGGTCGGCGACTCGAGCGGCGAGATCTCCTCCTCGGCCGCGGGCGCCGTGATCCTGAACAACCTGATCGGCGTCGACAAGACCGGGGGCGTGTCCCTCGGCAACGCCCTGGACGGCATCTTCGTGGTGAACCTCAAGGCGGCCCCGTCGGCCTCCGGGACGGCCGTGCCGGCCTCGATGCAGGTCCTCGGCAACGTGATCTCCGGGAACGTCCAGGACGGCATCCTCGCCGTGAATTCCTCGGAACTCCTGGTCCTGGGCAACAAGATCGGGACGGACGCCTCGGGCACCCTGCCCCTGGGCAACGTCGCCGACGGTTTGGTCTTGAGCCACACCGACGCCTCGACGATCGGCGGGACCACCGACGTGGCCGCCAACGTGATCTCGGGCAACTTCCAGGCGGGCCTCCGCCTCGATGGCTCCTCGAACAACGTGATCGCCAACGACCGCATCGGCACCGACATGACCGGCTCGCTCGACCTGGGCAACCGGGACAGCGGCGTGATCATCGAGCTCGGGTCCGCCGGCAATTTCGTCGGCGGGGGCTACGCCGGCGCGGGGAATCTGATCTACGCCAACGTCGGTTCCGGCGTGATGATCCAGGGCACGAGCGACGGGACGACCTCCGGCAACGTCGTCCAGGGGAACCAGATCGGCGCCGCCACCGCGACCGTCGTCCTCCACGGGGTCGCGACGGCCCAGGACCTCGGCAATCGCAACGACGGCGTGACGATCCTCAACGCCCGGGCCAACGCCGTCTCCGGGTCGAATATCATCGTCAACAACCACGTCAACGGCGTCCAGATCGCGGGGACCTCGTCGCAGAACTACGTCCAGGACAATCGGATCGGACTCGATGCCCTCAACCGGCGGGTCGCGAACCTGGCCGATGGCGTGAGGATCGACGGCGCCTCCGGCAATGTCATCGGGGGGGTCGGTCAGTCCACGGGCCTCCCCGCGCCCAACGTGATCTCGGGCAACGCGGTCTCGGGGGTTGACCTCTTGAACGGGGCTTCGGGCAACCTGGTCCAGTTCAACATGGTCGGCCTGGACAGCCTCGGCCTGAACGCGACGGACGTCCTCGGCAACCGCCTGGGGAACTCGTCCTACGGGATCCTGATCAGCGGGGGCCGCAGCAACACGATCGGCGGGATGGCCACCGTGAACGGTTCGGCCGTGATCGCCGGCAACCTGATCTCGGGCAATCGCCTCTACGGGGTGGCCCTGCTCAACGGGACGTCGGGAGACGTCCTCGCCGGGAACTTCATCGGCCTCGACAAGTTCGGCTCGGGGGTCGTGGCGAACGAGCAGGCCGGCGTCTTCATCAACCAGTCCGGCGGCAACACCATCGGCGGCAACTCGGCCTCGTCCCGGAACGTGATCTCCGGCAATGGCGGGGCGGGCGTCCAGATCAACGGGTCCCCGGCGGACCACTCCGGCAATCTGATCGCCGGGGACTTCATCGGGACCGACGCCTCGGGGAACCTGCCTCGAGGCAACAAGTTCGACGGGGTCCAGATCACCGACTCGCCGAACAACATCGTCGGCGGGACCTCTCCGTCCTACCGGGACGTGATCTCGGCGAACCTCGGGGCGGGCGTCCACATCGGCGGCTCGGGATCGACGAACAACGTCGTCGCGGGCGACTACATCGGGACGGACTTCACGGGGATCTACGGCAACGCCAGCTCCGGAGTCTCCCTGGGTAACCAGCTCGATGGCGTCTTGATCGATTCGGCCTCCTTCAACCTGGTCGGCGGCCTGTCGCCCGCGTCGCGGAACATCATCTCGAACAACATCCGCGACGGGGTCGGGATCAATAACTCCTCCTCGGGCAACGTCGTCGCGGCGAACTGGATCGGCCTGGATGCCCTGGGGATCAACGCCCAAGGTAACCTCGGCGACGGCGTGTACGTGAGCGGATCGACGGGCAACCAGATCGGCGGCGCGGGCCTGCTCGGCAACGTGATCTCAAGGAACTTCGGCAACGGAGTCCGCCTGACCGGAGAGTCCAGCCAGGGAGGGGCCAACCGGGTCCAGGGGAACTTCATCGGGACCACGGCCTACGGGGCTGTCGCGACCATCTTCGGCGTGACCATCCCGGCGGCGGCCCCCAACCAGCTCGACGGCGTCCTCGCCGATAGCGCCGTGAACGACCTGATCGGCGGCCCCGGCAACGGCGTGGGAAGCACCCGGTCCACCCTGGGCAACGTGATCTCCGGCAACCTGGGTAACGGCGTCCACATCCTGAACTCGACCCAGGGCATCCTCGTCCAGGGCAACGACATCGGACTCGACGCCTCGGGCGCCTCGCTGACGGCCAACGCGGTCGATGGCGTCTTCCTGGACAACTCGGCGGCCGTCATGGTCTCCGACAATCTGATCTCCGGCAACGGCCAGGACGGCGTCGATATCCTGGCCGGTCCGGGCGGGGCGGCGGCGGCGGGCCACTCGGTCCTCCATAACCGGATTGGCACCGACTTCAGCGGGACCGTTCGCCTGGGCAATAGCGCCGCCGGGGTGTTCGTGAACAACTCGTCGAACAACTCGATCGGTGGGATCAACGCGGCGGTCGGGGTGACCCCCTCGGCCGGCAACGTGATCTCGGCGAATGCTTCGGCCGGCGTGGTCATCTTCGGGACGCCCTCCACCGGCAACCAGGTCCTCGGCAACTTCATCGGCACCAACGCCGCCGGGACGGCCGCCCTGGGCAATGCCATCGGCGTCTACGTCCTGAACACCACGAAGAACACCATCGGCTCGGACCGGGTCGGCGGGGGCAACGTGATCTCGGGCAACGACCAGGCGGGCGTCCAGATCGAGGGCACCACCTCGATGTACAATCAGGTCGAGGGGAACCTCATCGGCTCGGACGCCACCGGGTCATACCTGATCAAGGACTCCACCAACCCCGAGCAAGACCTGAACAACGACTATGGCCGCCAGGGCTTCGGCGTCCTCGTCCTGAACTCGCCGATGAACCTGATCGGGCCGACGCTGCCCACCCTCCCCGGATTCAGCCAGTATTCGGCCAACCCGGCCACGCTCGATCCCGGCGCCGGGAAGAACGTGATCTCGGGCAACGTGGTGGGAGTCCAGGTGTTCGGCATCGCCTCATCGAACAACGTGATCCAGGGCAACTACGTCGGCACCGACCAGTCCGGCATGAGGCCGCTGTCGGTCTCCTCGACCGGCCAGGCCACCGGGCAGACGACCGCCCCGGCCGGCAACTACACCGACGGCATCTATGTCAACAACTCCGGCCAGGTCACCGGCAGCGACACCAAGTCCAAGGGGCACAACTCGATCCTCGATAACCTGCTGACCGGCAACGGCGTCAACGGCATCCAGATCTACGGGCCTCAGTCGATCAACAACGTGATCGAGCTGAACTACATCGGCACCGACAAGACGGGGGGGACCTCGATGCTCCCCAGCTACGTCGGCTCCGACGGGCGGACGATCGTCGATGGCAACCAGTACGGGGTGCTCATCAACGGGTCCTCGTACAACACGATCGGGGCGGCGGGCGCCGGCAACCTGATCTCGGGCAACCGAGACACCGGCATCTACCTGCTCGGGCCCAACTCGGCCACGAATTCGCAAACCCAGGGCAACAACAGCACGCTGAACGTCATCCGGGCGAACCGGATCGTCCGCAACGGGCAGTTCGGCGTCCTGGAGTACAACGTGCCGGTCGGGCCGCCCCTGGAAAACATCATCGACATCACCTCCAAGTCCGGGAAGAACTACTTCTCGGGCAACGCCCAGGACATCCGGCCGTTCAACGGACAGACCAAGCCGGACACCGGGGCGCCCCAGTCCAACAACCCGTATCGCAAGAAGACCAGGAAGACGAAGAAGACCGCGACCGCCAAGGCCGCCCACCCCAACCGGGCCCCGGGCTTCCATCCCAAGAAGGGAGGCAAGTGACGCCCGCGACGAGGCCGACGATCGACGCCCCGGGGAGATTCCTCGGGGAAAGTGTGGATTCCGGGGCCGCTCTCCGGCTATCCTCGTGAACTGAAAGTTCGGGTGAGCGAAGCGGCTCGACCGCTCCCTCTAGCCAGGGAATGACCGATGACCTCACGAGGGACCCCCCCCGACGACCAGGACCCGCTGGAAACCCTGGCCCAGTTCTCGGCCTCGGACCCGGCGCGTCCCCCCGTCCGGCCCACGGCCGAGATGACGCCGCCCCCGACGGCTCCCCGGGAGATGGACAATTCCCCGAGCACTCGCGATCCTTCGAGAACCCCGGACGACCTCGTCGCGGAAACCGTGCCGGTCACCCCGGCCGGATCCGGATCGACTTCCGGGTTCTCCGCCGCCCTGGGGCTCTCGGACAAGCCCCGACCCGGCCAGATCATCTTCGACCGCTACAAGGTCGAGCGCGAGCTGGGCGAAGGCGGCATGGGGTCGGTGTGGCTCGTCCGTCACCTCGAGCTCGACGCCGATCGCGCCTTGAAGCTCATCGTCGCGGAGATCGCCGCCGACGAGCAGGTCCGCGCCCGCTTCAAGCGCGAGGCCCGGGTCATGGCCAAGTTGACCCACCCCAACGCCGTGACCGTCCACCACTCGAAGCTCGCCCGCGACTCCGCGTTCATCGAGATGGAGTACGTCCGAGGCCAGAGCCTCAACAAGATCCTCAAGCCCGGCGTCCCCATGCCCCTGGACTGGGTCGCGCGGATGGTTGAGCAGCTCTGCGACGTCCTCCAGGCCGCTCACGACCTCGGGATCGTCCATCGCGACCTGAAACCCTCCAACCTTATGCTGCTGGACGGTCGCCAGCCCGGCAAGGAACTCCTGAAGGTCCTCGACTTCGGGATCGCCAAGATCCTCACCAGCGATGGCACCGACACGGACGAGCTCCGCACCCAGACCAATACCTTCATCGGAACGGCCCATTATTCCAGCCCGGAGCAGATCCGCGGCTCGAAGATCGACGCCCGCAGCGACCTGTACTCCACCGGCGTGATCCTTTACGAGTTCCTCACCGGACAGAGGCCGTTCAGCGGGACGGCGCAGATGCTCATCTGCGACCACCTGACCACCCCGCCTTCCCCGTTTGCCCTGAAGAACCCGCATTGCCGGGTGCCGGAAGCCGTCGAACGGGTCGTCCTGAAGTGCCTCTCGAAGGACCCGGACGACCGTCCCCAATCGGCCCGGGAACTCTCCGAGGAGTTCCTCGACGCCGTCCAGCGCTCGACGACCGAGGGCAAGGGCCCCTCCGAGACTCGGGGGCAAAAATGGTCCGACCCCGGTCGGACCGAGGCGGCTCCGGCCGTCATGGCCCCGGTCCGTCAGCCCACCCGCCAGGGTTCGTGGCGAGACGCCTCGCAGGCCGGTTCCCTCTCCGCGAACGCCTACGACGCCACCGAGAACGCCAGCGTCGTCCAGCCCCACGAATACCCCGGCCTGACCATGACTCCCAAGGGCTTCATCCCGGGAGTCAAGAAGAAGAAGGCCGTGGGTCCCCTGATCACCTTGATCCTGATCCTGCCGCTCCTCCTGCTAGTCACGGCCGTCGGGATTCGCCTGGCGACCCGCGACGGGGGCCAGAAGCGGCTGCGAGAGGGCGAGGTTCCGCCCGACGACGGCACGACGCAATCCGGCAAGGGCTCGGCCGACAAGGGCAAGCCCTACCTGCTCAACGCCAACGCCAAGCAGTTCCTCCACCCCTGGGCCATGGATTCCTATCGCCCGGTGGAGTCCGAAGGGACGGACGACGGCTGGCCTCGGTTCCTGGAACGCATCCCCGAGTACATCGGCGCGCCGATCCGCTACTATCTCGACAAGCCCACCGGCCGGTATTATCCCGAGAAGTACGAGCCCGAGGGCGATCTGGCCGAGGATGAATGGCCCAAGTACCTCCGCCGCAAGACCGACGACGTCCGCTTCGTCCGGATCCCCGGCGGCGTCTTCCGGCTCGGGACCGGGGACAAGGTGCCGATGGCCCCCGGGGACTCGTCCAGGCCGGCCCATCGCGTGCGAATCACCGGCTTCTACATCCAGGAGCACGAGGTCACCAATCGCGAGGTCAATGAGTACGATCGGACCCTGCCGGCCCAAAATCGACTCACGTATTGGCAAAGTTATTTCAAGGACGCCCTGATCCGCCTCCCGGACGCCGCGCCGAATCACCCCGCCACCATGCTCAGCCATCGCGAGGCGGAGCTGTGCGCGGCGATCTACTTCAACGGACTCCTGCCGACCGAGGCCCAGTGGGAGTACGCCGCCCGGTCCCGGATCGGCCTGGAGAACCTGTTCATCTGGGATTGGCGGCCCGCCGACGACCCGATTCGCAAGAAGGAGGCGCGCGACCTCTGCGCGATGAACCGCGTGGGAGAGGGCGAGTGGCCCACCGTCAGCGTCGGGACCTTCTCCCGGACCGATGTCACCAAGGACGGCGTGATCGACATGAGCGGCAACGTCAGCGAATGGTGCCGGGACGTCATGGAACCCTATCAGCCCGACGAGGATCCGCACCCGAGGAATCCGACCGGCGCGAAGCGGAGCGACGTGAATTCCGACGACTACGTCTTTCGGGGAGGATCGGTCGAATCGATCGGCCCCGAGGAGTTGTACGCCACCCGTCGGATGAAGATGACCGGAGGCCAGCGCTCGCCGGTCGTCGGCTTCCGGCTGGTCCTGGAGACGCCCGACTCGCCGGGCAAGGCCGGATTGAAGCCCTGAGGGGCCTTGGCGACTCGGCGAGAGCGTCACGAGGCGTCCCCTCCGCCCGTCTTCTGAAAGAAGAGTCGCCGGTCCGAGGCGATCCCCGACGGGGGGGATCGCCTCGGACCGGCCGCCGTCGAGGGCCTCGCCATGCGTCGCTCGCTGATCGCCGTCGCCCTGACGCTATGCGTAGGCCAGCCCGCCGGGGCACAGGCCCCGATCGCGGCCCCGGCCGATCGGCCCCCGCAGGTCTGGGCCGTCCTGGTCGGGGTGCAGAAGTATGACGACCCGGCAATCCCCGCCTGCGCCGGCGCCGTGGCCGATGAGGTCGCTCTCGCCGGCTGGCTCCAGAAGTCCGCGCGTTGGGACTCGGCCAACATCTTGCGGATGGACGAGTTCGGCCAGCCCACCCACGGGCTGCCCTCTCTCCCGGTCGGCAACCTGCGACCAACCCGCGAGAACCTCGATTTCGCGCTCAAGGGCTGGCTTCGGTATCGGGTCCGCCCCGGCGACGTCGTCGTCTTCGCCTTTGCCGGTCACGGGGCGGTCGCCCCGGCCGACCCGGGGGCGAAGGCCGAAGCCCCCCGCGAGATCCTCCTGCCCATCGACGCCCGCAAGTCCGACCTCGCCCGGACCGGCTGGTCCCCGGAAGACGGCCTGGACGAGCTGGCCACCCTGTCCCCTCGCGCCGTGCTCTGCCTGATGGATACCTCGCTCCACGGCCGGGGCCAGACCGTCGCCCCGCCGGACGACCCGAAGGCCACCCTGCGATTCCTCCGCCGCCTGGCCCGATGGCCGGGGGTCTCCGCCTGGATGGCCGCCGACGGCCGACCCTCCGCCGGACCGGGCCCCGGCCCGAACTCGCACGGCCCGTTGACCGCCGCCCTGCTCCGCGGCCTGGGCGACTCGCCGAACAACGTCCGGGCCGCGCTGAACGTCATCTTCAGCGATGAGACGCTCAAGGCCCAGGGATTTCGCCCTATCGGCGGAGTGGCCCCCGAGGTCACCCTCTGGCCTTCTCAGCTCAAGAGGCCCGAACTCTTCGTCCCTCGGCTCCTCCTTCAGCAGGGCCACGCCGCGGCGATTACCGGGATGGTCGCCACTCCCGACGGCGAGGAGCTCATCACGTCCAGCGAGGATTCCACCGTCCGCCTCTGGAGGCTCTCCGATCGCAAGCTCCTGCGGGTCTTCGGCGACCACCTCGTCGGCGTGAAGGCCGTGGGGATGACGACCGACGGCCACCTGATGGCCAGCGGCGATGGCAAGGGCCGGATCAACGTCCGAGACCTCACCCGGCCGATCGAGATGGGGATGAAGTCGGTCCCCCGACAGCCGCATTCGGTCGCGATTGAAGCCATCGAGTTCCTGCCCGAAGGCCGCGCGTTCGTCACGCTCGACGCCAAGGGGAACACCGTGGCCTGGGACGCTTCGGCCGCTGAAATCGCCACCCGCCCCTTGATGGAAGTCGCGTGCCGACGGCTCGCCACGGCCACTCTTCCGGGCCCGGTGGCGCTGGTGGTCGTGGGTTCCGATGGCCAGGTCCGCCTCTTCGGCAAGGACCTGGCGGCGGTCGGCGTGCTCGATGGCCCTCCCGAGCGCGTCACGGCCCTGGCCCTCTCGCCCGACGGCACCCGCGCCGCCGCCGGGGACGACTCCGGCCAGCTCTGGATCTACGACCTGAAGACGAAAACCGTCACCGCCAAGCCGAAGTTCGAGGAGACCGTCGGCCTCTTGAAGTTCTCCGAAGACGGACGGCTCCTCGTGGCGTCGGGGGACGGCCTGACCGTCTTCGACCCCGACCGCAACGGGGCACGCACCGCCCTGGAGTTCGACGGCCCGGCGGCCTCCGCCTCGTTCTCTCGCGACGGTCGATGGCTCGCCGCGTTGTCGAAGATCGGCACGCTTCACCTCTGGTCCTTCGGGGCCGACGGCCGCCCCTCGCGGACAGTCTTGGCCGGCGCCGAGGGGGCCGGCTCGTTCCGGTCCGTGGCGATCGCGGCCGACTCGCGGACGGTCCTCGCCGGCGAAGCCTCGGGCGGATTCCGCCAGTGGGAGCTGCCCGACGGCGGCCTCCGCTCCCGGGTCGCGTCCCACCGAGGCCGGGTCCGCTCTCTCGCGGTCGCCAAGGGGGAAGACGGCCAGGGCCGCTACCTCCTCCAGATCACCCACGACGGGATCGCTCAGCTCTGGGACCTCCAGGAGATCAAGGACGGTCAAACCGTCCGCACCCTCCAAGGGCTGTGGACCTCCGCCGCGTTCCTCCCTGGTGATGCCTCGAAGCTCCTGATGACTCGCGACGCGGACTCCGGCGGGACCGTGGTGATGGTCGAAGCGGACTCGGGCAAGGTCGTCCGCGAATACCCCCGTCCCCCCTCCGCCGACGGCGGGGTCTCGGAAATCGACTTCGACCGCGTGACCGTCTCGCCCGATGGCGCCCGGGTCGCCGCCGCCGCGGCCGATGGCCGCCGGCCGATCGTCTGCGTCTGGAAGATCGAGGGCGGGCCGCCCGCCGTCCTCGCCCGCCACACCGGCTCGCCGACCGTCGTCGCGTTTTCGAGCGACGCGAAATCGCTGCTGACCGCCGGCAAGGACGGCCTGACGATGCTCTGGGACATGGCCAAGGCTCCGGAGGTCGCCCCGGTGATCCTCGCCGCCTCGGTCCCGGGGGAAGTCATCACGGCCGCGGCCCTGGCCCCGGCCGGGCCGACCCGGATCGTCACCTGCCGCTACTCCGCCGACGACTACAAGACGCGGATCGAGACCTGGGACCTCCCCCCCAACGGCGGCAAGCCGACGCCGATGCCCGTCCCCGGCGGGCTGATTGAAGGGATGGTCCCGGCCCTGGCCTTCACGGCCGACGGGCGATGGCTCGCGGCGTCCGGCCAGAACCGGACGATGAACGTCTGGGAGACCACCAACGGAGGCCGAAAGCTCGCCGTCCGCCCAAACCAGTTTCACGACGAGCAGGTCAACGCGCTGGTCGGCTGGCCCAAGGGGGCGATGTTCGCCTCGGGCTCGGACGATACGACGGTCCGGCTCTGGGCGCCCGAGGCCGCCCGGCCCGAGGACCAGCAAAAGGTCGTCCGCTGGACGCTCCTGGGCAGCATGTCGGCCGCCCCTCCCGAGTTCGACGGCCCCCCCAAGGCCCGGACCTCTCCCGAATGGGTCCTGTTCACGCCCGACGGCAAGTTCGATAGCTCGCTTCAGGGCGAGCACCTCGTCACGTTCGTTCAGGACCAGGAAGTCCGGCCGCTCGACCAGTACCTCGAATCCCACTACCAATCCGGCCTCGGAGATTCCCTCCGGCAAGGGAAGGCGGTCCCGGCCGTCCTGACGACGCCGAAATCCTCGGTGGCGATCGACCCGCCGCCCACCGTCTCTCCCGATCGCGAAACCCGGCTGACGATCTCCATCACCGACGCGGCGCTCAAGCAACGGGACCTCCGGCTCTACCACAACGATCAGCCGGTGCAGACCGTCGAGGACTTCACTCCGGTCCCGGGGACGGATCGTCGGTTCGTGGCCACGGTCAAGCTCCGGGGCGGGACGAACCGCTTCTACGCGATGGCCGGCTCTCGCGAGGGCGTGGATACGCGGTCGAAGGACGTGCAGGTGGAGTTCGACGCGCCCGAGGACCGAGGGCGGATCCACGTCCTGGCGCTGGGGATCAGCGAGTACGCCAAGAACGCCTTGAAGTTCGCCCATGCCGACGCCCAGTCCATCGCCGAGACCCTCGGCGATCGAGCCGTCGCCGCCGGTCGATTGCCGGGCCTCCTGATCGTCCTGAAGAACACGGAGGTCGGCGAAACGCGACTCGACGCCGAGTTCCGCCGGCTCCGGGCCGAGATCCAGGGCCATCCCGAGGATACCATCGTCGTCTTCCTCGCCGGCCATACCGGAGTGGTCAAGAAGCAGCCCGACAACCTCCGATTCAGCCTGCTGATGCCCGATTTCCCGTTCCCCGACGAGACGCTGAAGGTCGCCTCCGTCCGGGGACCCGCCGAAGGAGTCCTCCCGGCCGACAAGGACTCGACGTATATCCCCTATTACATCCTGTCGAGGAACCTCGCGCGGATCGATGCCTTGCAGAGGCTGGTGATCGTCGATGCGTGCCAGGCCGAGGCGATCCTGAGCGACCAGGGCGTGTTGCAGGTCCAGCGGTTCATGGAAAAGGGGGCCAGGAAGGCCAAGACGTCGTACCTCCTGGCGGCCCGCCGGGGTGAGCCGGCCTACGAAGACGCGGACCTCCGCCACGGCTTGCTGACCTACACCCTCCTTCGCGGCCTTCAGGCGCCGAAGCTCGAACCCCTGCCCCGGGCGGTCCCCGATCTGGATCGGCTCCCCTCCGCCGATCTCGACGGCGACGGGACGATCACGACCCAGGAGCTTCGCGACTATACCGACCAGACGCTGCCGCTCCTGGCCCAGAATTATCCCCGGGGCGACACCCGAGGCGAGGGCAGCGTCCCCCGGGGCACCGGCCCGATCTCGGCCCGGAGCCGGAAGCTCTGGCTTCGCTCGGCCGACGTCTCCTTCCCCCTGCTCTCCGGGGGCTCCAAGCCCAAACCGGCCGAGTAGGGTCGGGGAACCGCACGAGCGTCGCTCATCGGCCCCCAGTCAACGCGGCGCCGATCTGCCGGAGCTCGGCGGCCTCGGCGGCCTGGCCGAGGGCGTCGTGACAGGCGATCAGGCCGTCGAGGGCGTCGTAAAACGGCCGGTTTCCGGGCAGATTCGGGGGCAAGAGCCCCCGGAAATCGCCCGGGATCGCCTTCCTCGCCAGCTCGAACGCATAGCCGAAATGGCCCCGGGCGAGTGAAGGATCCTTCGACGCCTCCAGGGCGATCCGCCCGAGCGCGGCGTGGACCCAGAGATTATCGCCGCAGCCCTGGAGCGCGAACCGGAGGGCGTCGCGGGCCTCCTCCGGCTCGCCGGCCTTCCAGATCTCGACCCCTTCCTCATAGTCGGGCCGCATCTCCTCGACGCATCGGGGATGGACCAGCTCGAATCGGTCGCCACCCACCCGACGCAGCCCGAGGCCGCCGGTCCGCCTCGGCGTCGGCGATCCCCTCGGCGCCCCCCCGAACGATCGACCATCCTCCACCCCCTACTTCTCGCAGTCTGCTCGCCTTGGTCCTCATCCTACGATCCTGGCGACGTCGTGGAAATGGGGGAAAATGGTGTCAGATCGATTTTTTGCGCGGAAAAATCGATCTGACATCATCTGTAGAAAACCCGGTGATGGAGAGGAAACGAGTCGGTCCGACTTCAGTCGGGCCTACACGAAGGTCTTGCTTTGTAGGCCCGACTGAAGTCGGACCGACTCGTTTCCTCATTCTCGATGGGGTTTTCTACAGAACAGATCTGACACCATTTTTCCCCATGTCCCGTTCGGCTCCGGCCTCAGGTCCCGGACTCGACGGGGTCCAGCGCCTGGTTGCCTTCGACGGTCCCGGAGAGTTCGGCCTCCATCTCGCGGAGTTCCTTGGACTCGACCTTGCTCCGGTAGACCGCGTAGCCGACGATCGCCACGCCCAGGAAGCCGACGGCGTAGAAGAGCATCCAGGGGAGGCTCCACCTGGGCTCTTTGCTGAAGGCGATGATCGGGGCGATCGCCAGGAGGGCCACCATGTTCATGACCTTGATCAGGGGGTTCAGCGCCGGGCCGGCGGTGTCCTTCAGCGGGTCGCCGACGGTGTCGCCCGTGACGGCCGCCTTATGCTTCTCCGAGCCCTTGCCCGTGAGCTCGGTCCGGGGTTCATCCTCGATCAGCTTCTTGGCGTTGTCCCAGGCCCCTCCGGCATTGGCCATGAACACGGCCAGGAGCTGGCCGACGATGATCATCCCCGCGAGATAGCCGCCCAGAGCATAGGGCCCGAGGAAGATCCCGACGAGGATCGGCGCGACCAGGGCGAGTAAGCCGGGCCCGATCAGCTCTCCCTGGGCCGCCGCGGTGCAGATATTCACGACCCGGCCGTAATCCGGCGTCTTCGTCCCGGCCCAGATCTCCTGGTCGCGGAACTGGAGCCGGCATTCCTTGACGATCAGGAACGCGGCGCGACCGACGGCGCGGATCAGCATCGAGCTGAACAGGAACGGCACCGTCCCGCCGATCAGGGCGCCGATGAAGACTTCCGGCTGGGCGATCGAGAGACGCGCGGCCTCCGCGGCGTATTGCTCCGTGGTCATCTGGTCGATCTTCGACTCGCTCCCCACCGCGATCACCGCGATGAAGGAGGCGAACAGGCTGACCGCCGCGATCACGGCCGAGCCGATCGCGATCCC
Organism: uncultured Planctomycetota bacterium; assembly: GCA_963737655.1. GTDB lineage: Bacteria > Planctomycetota > Planctomycetia > Isosphaerales > Isosphaeraceae > JAQGHR01. The sequence goes on from CAVTTN010000002.1 coordinate 4,172,314, forward strand.
CTTGGTCTCGGCCTTCGTCGTGTTGCCCACGGCGTCGAGATCGGCGAGGATCTGCCGGGCCCGCGCGTAGTTCACCTCGCCCATCTCTTCGCGATCGTAGCCCATCTCGCCGATCCCGTTGGCGTTGTCGGCCACGGGGCCGAAGACGTCCATGCTGATCGTATTGCCGGTCAGCGTGAGCATCCCGATCCCGCACATCGCCACGCCGTAGGCCACGAAGATGGCGCTCGCCCCCGCGTAGATCACGACGGAGAAGAAGATCGCCGCCGCGATCACGAGTGCGGCCACCACCGTCGATTCATAGCCGACGGCGAACCCCTGGATGATGTTCGTCGCGTGGCCGGTCTGGCACGCCTTGGCCAGCGACTTGACCGGTTCGTAATGGGTATGGGTGTAGTAGCTCGTGACCTTGTTCAGGGCCAGCGCCAGGACGATCCCGACGAGGCAAGTCAGCGCCGGCCGGAGGTCCAGACCGCCCCAGACCCCGAGGTTGGACCAGAACGCCTGCTTGTCGGCCAGGATCTTGCCCTCGTAGGATGTCTTGACCCATCCTCGGAAATCGGCGTGGGCCTTTCCGGCCTCATACGCGGCCTTGACCGAGGGGAGGCCGGGGGCGGCGGTGTCCATCGTGTCGACGACCCTGGCCCTCGCTTCTCCGTAAGTCAGCTTCCACGAATCGAAGGCCCGGCCGTCTCGGCCGGCGTCGAACGCGGACCTCGCCGCGTCGAACTCGTCGGTCACCGCGTAGCCGCCGAGCGCCTGGGGGTATTCCCTCATGTACTTGTCATTGAAGTGCAAGTAGCCGGCCCCCAGCGCGAAGAACCCGGCCACGCTGATGAGCGACCCGATGATGAACCCGCGATGGACCGAGTGCAGCGCCTCGTCGCTCGTGCTGTTCGGCCCCGCCTTGACCGTGTAGGTGCTGATGATCGAACCGAGGACGCCGATCGCCCGGACCAGCAGCGGGAAGATCACGCCCTTGTGGCCGAAGCTGGCGTAGCCGAGGATCATCGCGGCGACGATCGTGACCTCGTAACTCTCGAAGATGTCGGCGGCCATCCCGGCGCAGTCGCCGACGTTGTCGCCGACGTTGTCGGCGATCGTGGCGGCGTTGCGGGGGTCGTCCTCGGGGATGTTCGCCTCGACCTTGCCCACGAGGTCGGCGCCCACGTCGGCGGCCTTGGTGTAGATGCCCCCGCCGACCCTCATGAAGAGGGCGAGGAGCGTCCCGCCGAAGCCGAATCCGAGGAGCACCTCATAGGCGTGCTCGCCGAAGGCCATGAAGATCACCGTGCCTCCGAGGAGACCGAGGCCGTCGGTGAGCATCCCGGTGATCGTCCCGGTCCGGTAGCCGAGCTGAAGGGCGCCTCCGTAGCTGGTCCTCGCCGCGGCGGCCACCCGGAGGTTCCCTCGGACCGCCAGGCTCATCCCCACGAAGCCGACCAGCCACGAGAACGTGGCCCCGACGAAGAACGCCGCGACCCGGCCGATCTTGACGGCCCCGGCCTCGGGAGAAACGTCGCCGGTCGTCGCGAAGTAGAGGACCGCGCAGAGCAGGAACACGAGGAAGATGATCGCCTTGAACTGCCTCCAGAGGTAGGCATTCGCGCCCAGGCGGATCGCTCGGGCGACCTCCTTCATCTTCGTCGTGCCCTGGTCGGCCCCCAGGACCTGGCCCACCAGTCCCGCTGCATAGAGCAGGCCCGCCACGGCCACGCCCAGGACGACCACCAGGCCCCATTTCTCGAAGCCCTGATAGCTCGGGTCGTTCCAGAAGCTGAAGAGCCGGAACGCCTTCGCGGGGGGCGGCGCCATCTCCGACCCGACCGCCGCGCGGATCACTTCCTCGGCCCGAGCCGGCCCGGCCCAGGCCGAGACCGCCCCGAGGAGGGCCAGGATCACCACGATACGCCTTCGTCGCATGAGGATGCCTCCGCCTGGATTCCCGGGACGAGGGGACGATGCGACCCCGAGACGGCGTCCGTTCCCGGGACATCGCCACGACGCGCCTCGAATTCCACTTTCAAACGAGAAGACCGGCGATGTGCCGGGTGACTAGCACGGATTAGACACCACGCCGAGACCCCGGGGAAGTGCCTACTTCCCGGTCCGTGCCGGGGGTCCTGGAGGGTGCATGACGTCCACCCATCCGACGGAGACCAACCGGCCGCTCCCCCTGCGTCCGGCGGGCTCAAGGTCGGGAACCAGGGGCTTCATCGCCCCAGCTTCTTGGCGACCTCCGAGAGGTCCACATACTGGAACCCGCCGCCGGTGGAGATCGCCAGACGACGCAACGGGCCCGAGGCGCCCAGGTCCGGGCCGTCGCCGAACTGGATGGCCTGGATCTGGATGCTTCCGGAGTCGCTTCGAAGCCGGTCCACGTCCTCGTCGGCCATCCTCTCGGCGTCGGTCAGGAAGAAGACGACTTCCGGCTTCAGGGCGAACGCCTCGTGGAGGGCCAAAACGTGGTCGGTCCCGCCGTCGGATCGAATCGTCGAGAGCAGGGTGCGGACCCTCGCCTTGTTCTCCCGGGTGGCGGGCATCAGGCTCCGGCGACCCTCCGCGTCGGTCAAGACGTTCGCCTTCATGTTGTAGAAGACCACCGCGAACCGGGCGTCGGGCGGGAGCTGGTCGAGACTGGCGAGCAACTCCCGCTTCGCCAGGAGCAACGCGCCTCGGTTGGTCATGCTGCCCGAACAATCAATCACATAAGCGAACGAACCACCACGGGCCCTCGCGCCGAAGAACTCGGTCCCTGGGCCGACCCCCCGACCGATCCCTCCGCCGGAGCCTCCGCCGGAGCCGCCCCCGCCGCCGTCTCCCGGGCCGGGCAGGATTCCCACCCCGGTCGTGGCCGGTCCGGGGAGGGCCTTCTCGGCCGCGGGATCGGCCTTCGGGGTGGAGAAGACGTCGGCCAGGAGGGCCTCGGCCGCCGGGTCCTTCGTCGTTCCTTCGGGAGATCGGCCGTCGGCGACGATCCGTGCCGATTCCAGGGGGGCGGTTCCGCCGATTGCCCCCGGCCCTCCTCCTCCGGTTTCGGCCGGGGCGCGGTTGTCCACCGGCCCCACTTCGGCATGAAGCACTTCCGGCGGCGAGGGCACCGACGGCGCCGCCACCTTCAACGCGACGAGCATCCCCAGGACGATCAACGCGACATGGAACACGGCCGACGTCCCGAGCGATCGCGGATCGGTCAACGGGGTTTCGCCGTTCGGGATCGGGAGCCGGAGCCGTTCCATCGCCGATCACCCTCCTTCGGTTTCGGCCGGGCCGTCGAGAAACTGCGGAGGGACCTCGGGCGTCGGCCTCTTCGGGGGGGGGCGTCGGAGGTGCATCCTCGCGATCCAGAGGACGACCACCGCGCCGGCCGCCCCGGCAATCATCCAATCCAGCCAGTCGCCCCGGACACGTCCCGCCGAGGTTCCGGTCGTCGCGACCACCCGGGGCGGACCGGGGCCGACCACGAGCGGGGCGACCCGGCGGACGTCCCCGGAAAGGTACGTGATCCGTCCCAGCGAAGTGCCCTCGAACTCAGCCGTGTCGCCCAGGGCTGGGAGGGTGTTCCGATCGGGAGCGACGGTGCAAATCAGGTCGCCTGCGGGGGTGGCGAGCCAGGTTTCGAGCCTCGCCGGGAGCTCGCCCGAGGCCCCGGCCCGGAACGTCCGCACGACGCGGCCTTCGACGCTCACGGATCGACCCCGAAACTCGTCCGGCCGGTCCCAGAGGTCGTGAAATGCAACGTTCCGAGGAGCGGTTTCGATCGCTCGGGACAAGGAGGCACGGTATTCGGGAAGCTCGGCGAGGGACAGGCCGACCTCGGCGTCTCCGATCGTCAGCAGGAGGAGAAGGGCGATCATGACGGCCCCTTCCCCGACGAGGAAAGCCGGATCGAGTCCACCCCCGCCGCCGAGCACGCCCCGATGATCCGGGCCGCTTCTTCATAGAGGAGCGAATCGTCGGCCACGAGCCGGACCCTCAAGGGCTGCCCCGCCAGGACGCCTCGATACCGCCCCAGCCGCTCGCCCAGGGCTTCCGGCGACTCGATCGGCGCCTCGCCGAGCCGGAGCGTTCGAAGCTTGCCCGAGGCGTCCGCCTCGGCCCGGACCAGGAGATCGGTCTCCTGATCGACCTCGTTCGCCGGCGCGGCCGAGCGAACCCGCCCACCGGGCGAGGCCGGCAAGGCCGCGGGCGTGGAGGGGAGATACAGGTCGATCTTCGCCTCGCGAGACGGCGCGCGGAAAGTCAGGATGAAGAACGCGAGGAGCTGAAAGGCCATGTCCAGGAACGGCGTGACGGGGAAGGCTACCTCGTCGGGCGGCCCGGGCCGCTTGGATCGTCTCATGGCCGGGCCTCCCCGATCACCAGGAGGCTGAAGCGGGCGAATCCGCCCTCCTGGGCCGTCGAGAGGACGCGGCGGACCATTCCATACGACGCCCCTCGGTCGGCCCGGATCACGACGACCGTCGGCAGTTCGTCCGCCGGGCCGCCGCCGACGATCCGATGCCCTTCCCGCCGGGTTCGGCCCTGCTCGCTCCACCAGGACGCGGCGTCCTTCCCCGATCGGGGCGGGTCCTGATCGACGAGCAACCGCCCGTCCCGATCGACGGCCACGACCAACCGATCCAGCCCCATCTCGGCCCCCGGGAGCGCCGCGGCCGTCGTCGGCAGACGAATGGCGGCCGTCTCCCCCTCGATCTTCGAGCCGAAGTGGACGAGCATCATGAAGAACGTGATGAGCTGAAGGACCACGTCCAGCAGGGGCGTGAGGTTCAGCTCGAAGTTGTCGGGGCCGGACCCCCGGACTCGTCGCCTCATGACGGCGGACCTCGGCTCGAAAGCGGTTTCAGGCCTCGGGACGCGGCGTCGCGGGCGACCGCGGAGGGGCCGCCAGAGGGTGCGGCGTCCGAATCCCCGGCGCGAACTGTTCGAGCATCCCCTCGGAGACGATCGCGACCTCCAGGGAAAGCCGGGCGATCCGGTTGCGGAACATCGCATAAAAGGCGATCGCGGGGACGGAGATGGCGATCCCTTCGAGAGTCGCGAACAGGGCCGTCGAGATCCCCTCGGCCAGTTGCCCGGCCTGGGGAGATGCCCCGGCCGTGGCCATCACCTGGAACGACCGGATCATCCCGTAGACCGTGCCGACGAGGCCGATCATCGGCCCGAGGGTCCCGACCGTGGCGAGATAGGTGGCGCGATGCTCTCGCCTCATGGTCTCGTCCTCGTTGGCCATCTCCATGGACCTCTGAGCGGCCGGAAGGCCCGAGGGGAGCCGCCGGACGCCCGCCCCGAGCGTCTTCGCCACGAACGAGGTGTCGAGCGCGAGCCTCTGGTACGCCTCCGTATACTTCTTCTGGGCGAGCAGCTCATTGACTTCGGCCAGCAACGGCTCGGGCAGGGCGATCTCGCGGCGGAACTCGAAGAACATCCAGGCCACCAGGGCGATCAGGTAGAAGGACATCCCGAGGATCACCACCCCGATCGGCCCCGAGGCGCGGACCATCCAGTACAGGAACGGCTCGGCCTCGCGCGGCCGAGGCGCCTGGGCCGCGGGTTCCTCGGCCCTTGCCGAGGCGGCCGTCGGGTCGATCGTGCCCAATCCCAGGACGAACAGGAGGGCGAAGACTCCGCCTCGAACTCTCGGCATGATCGCGGGGCCTCGCGCGGTCGGTCGGTCGGAAGGGGGAGGGACGGACGGTCCCGCCCCTCCCCTCAGTCTAGACGGCCCGCCTCACGCGGACAACGCCGAGGGGCCCGGCCGCGGTGGACCCAGGCCGAGGAACGGGTAAGATGGGCGGTGGCCCACGAAGGAGACCGACCATGGAATTGCCCGATCGCCTGCACCACTCGCCCGACGGCGACATCCGCATCCGGGGGTCGCGGATCGGCCTCTTCGACATGGTGACCGACCATCGGTATGGCCTGTCTGCCAAGGAGATCGCGGCCCAGTACGACTCGATCACCCTCGACCAGGTCCGCGCCGTCCTGGCGTTCCACGCCGCGAACCGGGCGGAGGTGGATGCTTACGTCGATCGCGAGCAGGCCCTCATCGATCGCCGCCGGGCCGAGGCGCCGCCGGGGATCTCCCTCGAGGACTTGCGGAAGCGAGCGGCTGCCAGGAAGCTGGCGGCGCGGGGATGATGCGGTGCCGGTTCCTCCTCGATGAGCACGTCCCCTGGGCCCTGCTATCGGCGATCCAATCGCATGACGCTGGCTCCAGCCTCGATCCGATCGCATGCGTCCGAGTCGGAGGCGCCGGTGGCCCTCCGCTCGGCACCCCTGACCCCGATCTCCTCGTTTGGGCGGAGAGAGAAGATTACATCTTCGTCGCAAACGACAGGGATTCGCTGATCGGTTTCTTCGCAGAACGCCTCTCCGCCGGTCGATCCAGCCTCGGCCTTTTCATCCTCCCGCGACGCTATCAGATCGCCGAGATCGTTGAGTTCTTCGCCCTGGCCGCGGAGTTTGGCTCGCCCGAGGATTGGCGGAATCTGGTAACTTACGTGCCTCGCACCCGGTAGACTCCTCATGCTGACAGCCGTATAGTAAGGGGTCGATTCCACCGACCTTCCCATCGACCGAGACCGAGGGCATTCCAGGGATGGCCACGACCGACATCGCGATCCGAGGGGCCCGGGAGCATAACCTTCGCGATGTGTCGCTCGATCTCCCTCGGGGGGAGTTGATTTGCTTCACGGGAGTCAGCGGCTCGGGGAAGAGCTCGCTGGCGTTCGACACCCTCTTCGCCGAGGGCCAGCGGCGGTACGTGGAGAGCCTCTCCAGCTATGCCCGCCAATTCCTGGGGCAGATGCCCAAGCCCGAGGTGGACCGGATCGATGGGCTGTCTCCCTCGATCTCGATCCAGCAAAAGACCGGTGGGCGGAACCCGCGATCGACGGTCGGGACGATCACCGAGATCAACGACTATTTGCGCGTCCTGTTCGCCCGGGTCGGCAAGGGGTATTGCCCTCGGTGCGAACGGCCTTTGGCGGCCCTGACTCGCGACCAGATCGTCGCCCGGGCGATCGAGTGGCCCGAAGGGACCTCCCTGATGGTCCTCGCCCCGGTGATCCGCGGCCAGAAGGGGGAATACAAGGACCTCTTCGCCGAGCTCAGCCGTGCCGGGTTCGTCCGCGCCCGGGTCGATGGCCAGGTGGTCACGATCTCCGAGGACATCCCGCTCCAGAGGCAGATCAAGCACGATATCGAGGTCGTGATCGATCGGATCAAGCTCGGCCCGTCGTCGCGATCGAGGGTGGCGGAGGCGGTCGAGTCGGCCCTGAAGAGGGGCGACGGGACGGTGATCCTCGCCGCCGAGGGCCAGCCCGACGTCCTCCTGTCGTCGAAGAACGCCTGCGCCCATTGCGGGATCGGCTTCGACGACCCGAGTCCCCAGCTCTTCAGCTTCAACAGCCCGGTCGGGATGTGCCCCGAGTGCGATGGCCTGGGCGTCCGTCATGACTTCGTGCCCGAGCTGCTGGTGCCCGACCCCTCGCTGTCGGTGGCCAAGGGGGCGATCGAGATCGTCGGGCCGATCACCAAGTTGAGCAAGGCGAAGAAGCGGCTGATGGAGTCCGTCGCCGCCAACCTGGAGACGAGCGAGACCGGCTGGAAGAAGGGGACGCTCCTCAAGACGCCCTGGCAGGACCTGGATGACCGCGCCCGAGACGTCTGGCTGAAGGGGACCGGCAGCCGGATCATCCATCACCGGAGCGGCTATCCTCGCTCCGAAGTCTGGCCCGGGATCGCCGCCGATTTCCTGTCCGCGTACAAGAAATCGACCGCCGGGCCGATGCACGCATACCTCGAAAAGTACATGAAGAGCGTGCCCTGCCCCGATTGCCTCGGGGCCCGGCTGAACCCCCGGGCCCGGGCCGTCCGCGTGGGCGGCAAGACGCTCCCGGCCCTGGGCTCGATGGCGATCGGCTCGGCCTCCCGGTTCTTCGACGCCCTCGCCGGCCAGCCGCCGAAGGGCCTGACCGCCGACGAAACCCCCGAGCCGCTCGACGCCCTCTCGCTCCACATCGCCGAGGAGCTGTTCAAGGAGATCCGGGGCCGGCTCGGCTTCCTCACCAACGTCGGGCTCGACTACCTGACGCTCGACCGCTCCGCGCCCACCCTTTCGGGCGGAGAGGCCCAGCGAATCCGCCTGGCCAGCCAGGTGGGAGCGGGCCTGGTCGGCGTCCTCTACATCCTCGATGAGCCCCTCGATCGGCCTCCACCCCCGAGACAACGACAAGCTGATCCACACCCTCGAAAAGCTCCGCGACGCCGGCAATACGGTGATCGTCGTCGAGCACGACGAGGACACGATGAGGGCCGCCGACCACCTCGTCGATTTCGGCCCCGGGCCCGGCGTCAAGGGCGGCGAGGTCGTCGCCTCGGGCGACCTGGCGACGATCTCCAAGAACCCCGACAGCCTGACCGGCCAGTACCTCGCCGGCAAGAAGGCCATCGAGGTGCCGAAAACACGGAGGCCCCGGGGCGAGAAGGCCCTCAAGATCGTCGGCGCGACCCATCACAACCTGAAGGGGATCGACGTCGAGATCCCCCTGGGCCTCTTCGTCTGCGTGACCGGCGTGAGCGGCTCCGGCAAGAGTTCGCTGATCGGCGACATCCTCCGCGAGGCCCTCGCCCGGGACCTCAACGGGGCCACCACCGAACCCGGCGCCCACGACCGGATCGAGGGGACCGACGCGCTCGACAAGATCATTGACATCGACCAGTCCCCCATCGGCCGGACCCCTCGCTCCAACCCCGCCACCTACATCAAGCTGCTGGATCAGGTCCGCGACCTCTTCACCAAGCTGCCCGAGTCCAAGGCCCGAGGCTACAAGGCCGGCCGATTCAGCTTCAACGTCTCCGGCGGCCGGTGCGAGGCGTGCGAGGGGAACGGTTCGAACAAGCTCGAGATGGACTTCCTGGCCGATGTCTGGGTCGAATGCCCGGTCTGCGAGGGGAAGAGGTTCAACCGCGAGACCCTGCACGTCCGCTTCAAGGGCAAGAGCATCGCCGACGTCCTGGAGATGGACGTTCAGGAAGCGCTGGAACACTTCGCCAACGTCCCCAAGATCGCCGGGATGCTCCAGACCCTGCACGACGTCGGCCTCGATTACCTGAAGCTCGGGCAGGCGTCCCCCACGCTCTCGGGAGGCGAGGCCCAGCGGATCAAGCTCGCCCGGGAGCTCGTCAAGAAGGGGACCGGGCGGACGCTCTACCTCCTCGACGAGCCGACGACCGGCCTCCACTTCGACGACGTGAACAAGCTCCTGAAAGTCCTCCACGGGTTCACCACCAGCGGCAACACGGTCGTGGTGATCGAGCACAACCTCGACGTGATCAAGACGGCGGACTGGCTGATCGACCTCGGTCCCGAGGGCGGCGAAGGAGGCGGCCGGGTCGTGGCCGAGGGAACACCCGAAGCGGTCGCCAAGGTCGCCGACAGCCACACCGGCCGGGCCCTGGTCCGCGTGCTGGCTCCCCGGAAGGCCCCGAAGAAAATGGCCCCCGGCAAGACCAAGAACGCGAAAAAGCCCGTGAGGAACGCGGAGGCGGCCCTCCCCGCGATCTCGATCCGGGGCGCCCGCCAGCACAACCTCAAGGGCGTGGACCTGGACATCCCCCGCCACAAGATGAGCGTGTGCAGCGGCCCCAGCGGCTCGGGGAAAAGCTCCCTGGCCATCGACACGCTCTATGCCGAGGGACAGCGGCGGTACGTCGACAGCCTCTCGAGCTACGCCCGCCAGTTCCTCGCCCCGTTGCAGAAGCCGAAGGTCGAGAGCATCACCGGGCTGGCCCCGGCCGTCTCGATCGAGCAGAAGACCACGAGCAAGTCGCCCCGATCGACCGTGGGCACGGTCACCGAGGTCCACGACTACCTCCGCATCCTCTTCGCCCGGCTCGGCCAGGCCCATTGCCCGAAATGCGGGACGCCGATCGGCACCCAGTCCGCCGACGAGATCGTCGAGAAGATCCTCCACCTCCCCGAAGGCTCGAAGGTCCTCGTGATGGCGCCCATCGAGAGGCGCGAGAACGAGGAATTCGAACACCTGTGGGAAGACCTCCGCCAGTCCGGGTTCTCGCGAGTCCGCGTCGATGGCAAGACGGTCAGCCTGGACGAATCGCCCAAACTCTCCCACCGGCGAAAGCACGAGGTCGAGGTCGTGATCGACCGAGCGGTCGTCCGACGATCGACGCGGTCGAGGCTCGCCGACTCGATCGAATCGGCGCTCGACCTGGGCAAGGGCGTGGTCCGGATCGCCCACGTGGACGAAGACAAACCCGAGCCGAAATGGACCGTCGAGCGGTTCAGCCAGCACCGGACCTGCGAGACCTGCGGCCGGAGCTTCGAGGAACTCAGCCCCCATCATTTCTCGTTCAACAGCTCGCTCGGCTGGTGCCCCGGCTGCGAAGGGCTCGGGGTCCAGCAAGGGGCCGACCCGGCCGCCCTGATCCCCAACGGCCTCCTGACCCTGAACGAAGGGGCCGTGATCGCCTGGCCCGCGTTCTCGGCCAACCCCACGTTCGCCGCGATGATCACCGCGATGGCCGGATCGGTCGGGTTTTCGCTCGATGAGCCGTTCGACGAGCTCGACCCCCGCCATCGCCGGGCCATCCTCCAGGGGACGGGCGGGACGTGGTTCCGCGTCCCCGAGACCGACGGCCGACCCGGCTTCGCGTTCCAGTACAAGGGGCTCTTTCCGGCCCTGGAAGAGGCCGGGCGCGTCTCCTATCTCTACCGGGCCAAGCTTGGCGGGATGGTCGGCGAGGTCGAATGCAACGCCTGCCTCGGCGCGAGATTGAAGGACGACTCGGCGGCCGTCCGATTCCGAGGCGTCACGCTCGATCAGGTCAGCCGATGGCCCCTGAGCAAGACGCTCGCGTTCTTTCGGACCCTGGAATTCACGGCCGACGAGGCCCACATCGCCGGCGACCTCGTCCGGGAGGTTCGCGACCGCCTGAGCTTCCTCGTGGACGTCGGCCTCGATTACCTCTCGCTCGGCCGAGGCACACCCACCCTCTCCGGAGGCGAGGCCCAGCGGATTCGCCTGGCCAGCCAGCTCGGATCGGGCCTCACGGGCGTCCTCTACGTCCTCGATGAGCCCACGATCGGCCTCCACCCCCGCGATAACGCGCGACTCCTCGGCGCCCTGAAGAGGCTCCGCGACCTGGGCAACACCCTCGTCCTGGTCGAGCACGACCGCGAGGTCATCGAGGCGGCCGATTGCCTCTTCGACTTCGGCCCCGGCTCGGGCGACGGCGGCGGCCAGATCACCGCGAGCGGCCCGCCGAATTCCGTCCGGGCGAACGACGACTCGCTGACCGGCCGCTACCTTTCGGGCAAGGCCGCCATCCCCGTCCCCACCAACCGCCGGACGCCCGATCCGACGAATCAGATCGTGATCCGAGGCGCCCGCCACCACAATTTGAGGAACATCGACGCCGGGTTCCCCGTCGGCCTCGTGACGGTCGTCACCGGGGTCAGCGGGTCGGGCAAGAGCTCGCTCGTCGAGGACATCCTCATGAAGGCGGCGGCGAAGAAACTCCACCGCGCCCAGGTCGCCCCGGGCCTCCACGACAAGATCGACGGCCTGAACCTCGTCGACAAGGTCATCGGCGTGGACCAGACCCCGATCGGGGGCACGCCCGCCTCCAACCCGGCGACCTATTCCGGCGTCTTCGACCTGATCCGAGACCTCTTCGCCCGGATGCCCGAGGCCCGCGCCCGAGGCTACGCCCCGGGCCGGTTCAGCTTCAACCTGGCCGGAGGTCGCTGCGAGGCATGCGAGGGGGCCGGTCAGAAACGCATCGAAATGCACTTCTTGCCCGACGTCTGGGTCACCTGCGAGGCCTGCAACGGCTCGCGGTACACCCGGGAGACCCTGGCCGTCCAGTTCCGCGGCAAGACGATCGCCGACGTCCTGGACATGACCGTGGACTCGGCCCTGGAACTCTTCGACGGCGTCCCGCGAATCCGCCGGATCTTGCAGACGCTCCAGGACGTCGGTCTCGGTTACGTCCGCCTCGGCCAGTCCGGCCCCACCCTCTCGGGAGGCGAGGCCCAGCGCGTTAAGCTCGCGGCCGAACTCGCCCGGCCCGACACCGGACGGACGCTCTACATCCTCGACGAGCCCACGACCGGCCTCCACCTCGACGACGTCAAGAAGCTCCTGGCCGTGGTCCACCGGCTGGCCGACCTGGGCAATACCGTCGTCATCATCGAGCACAATCTCGAGGTCATCAAGACGGCCGACTGGCTCCTGGACATCGGCCCCGAAGCCGGGGCCGAGGGCGGCCGGATCGTCGCCCAGGGCCCTCCGGAAGCGGTCGCGACCGTGCCCGGCAGCCTCACCGGGGCGATCCTCAAGGGAATCCTGGAGGCCGGCCCCCACGAGGAACGAGCACGGTTCGACCCCAAGGCCGCCGCGGCCAGGGCGATCGAGGACGCCAAACGCGCGAGGCCGATCGTCGAGGGCTCCCCGCTCGATCCGTGGATCCTCGACGGCCTCGGCTGGCACGCCCGAGACCGCGTGACCCGGACCGGCAAGCCGATCCGCTGGGACGGCCGGATCATCGAGAATCTGGCCCAATGGCTCGCCGAGGACGAAGGATTCGCCCCGCCCGACTGGTCCAATCGCACCGTCGTCCGCGTCTGCGGCGACCAACCCGAGGACCCGACCTTCCTGGAGATGCTCACCGGCTCGGAATGGGTCCTGACCCTGCGGTTCTACGTCCCCGCCGGCACCTTCCGCCCCAAACCCCTGGAAAAATTCCTCGACCTGCCGAGGTTCGCCAACCTCTCTCCGCCGGTGCCCTCGGACGTCCCCCGGGTCAAGTTCTCCGTGGAGAAGGGCTGGCAGCTCGTCGAGATCGCCTGCTTCTCACTCGAAGAGATCGCCACGCCCCGATTCGGCGAATTCCTCTCCGAGGCGGCGGAATCCTACTTCGACGGCATCGACCCCCTCTTCGACGACGCGTTCCCCGACGATGAGGACAACTTCCCCCTCCAGGTCCTGAACCTGGAAGAGATGCTCCAACTGCTACCAGCTCCCCCACCCCGGCCGAAGAAGCCGACGAAAAAACGGAAATAGCTCGACCCGAGGTTCCGCCGCCCAGAGCGGCCCTTCACCCGACGCTTCTCCCTGGAAAATCCGGGTCCCCCGCGTTATCGTCGGTCTGGACATCCGAACCAAGCGGCTGGAAAGCCCCCCGCCGGGCGCTTTGGCCCACCCTTCTAGGAAGGTTTCATGAAAGTCGGCCTGTTGACCGGGGGCGGAGACTGCCCCGGCCTGAATGCCGTGATCCGCGCCGTGGTCCAGAAGGTCCACAACGCCGGAGGGACGTGTGTCGGCTTCCTCGAAGGCTGGCGAGGCCTCGTTCGCAACATGAGCCAGCCGCTGGACATCGACCTGACCGACGGCATCATCGCCCGGGGCGGGACCATCCTCGGCTCCTCGCGCACCAATCCGTTCAAGAACCCCGAGACCGACCTGCCCAAGCTGAAGGAGACGTTCGAGGCCCTCAACCTCGACGCCCTCGTCGCCATCGGCGGTGACGACACCCTGGGAGTCGCCAACCGCCTCCACGGCGAGCACGGAATGCCCCTGGTCGGCGTCCCCAAGACCATCGACAACGACCTGATGGTCACCGACTTCACCTTCGGCTTCGACACCGCCATCAACATCGTCACCGAGGCCGTCGATCGCCTCCGAACCACCACAGAAAGCCACCGCCGCGTCCAGGTCGTCGAGACCATGGGCCGCCACGCCGGCTGGATCGCCTGCTTCTCCGGCATCGCCGTGGCCGCCGACTACATCATGGTCCCCGAAATTCCCATCAATATCGACCACTGCGTTGAGGTCCTCAAGCGACACCGATCCGAGGGCAAGAATTACGGGATCGTCGTCGTCTCCGAAGGCGCCAAGCTCCCCGACCGTGGCGAGATCGCCGCCGCCGGCAAGGTCGATGACTTCGGCCACGTCCAGCTCGGCGGGGTCGGCAATGAGGTCGCCCGGCAGATCGAGAAAGCGACCGGCTACGAGACCCGCTGCGTCGTCCTCGGCCATCTCCAGAGGGGCGGCTCCCCCAGCGCCGCCGACCGCGTCCTCGCCACCCGGCTCGGCCTGGCCGCCGGTGACCTCGTCCTCCGCAAGGAATTCGGGACGATGGTCGCCCTGTCGGGTACCCGGATCATCTCGACGACCCTGAGTGCGGGCGTCGCCGCAAACCGCACGCTGGACCTGTCTTACTATCACGAAGCCTCGACGTTCTTCAAGTGAACCAGAGGCCACGATCCGGCTCTCCATCCCCCAAATTCGGCATCTTCGGACACCAGCCGCTTGACCTGGTCGATTCTCGGGGTATCATGGCTCTCGCCGACGACGAAACGAACGCTTCGACGACGGCAAGCACGACGCGACGATCACCCGGGTTTCGAACCGGATCGGTTCTGGCGACGTACTTCACAGGCCGGGGTGACGAGCCTCTCACAAGGGCGAGTCAACCCGGCCACTGGCGTCCGGTCTCTTTGACAATTCGGCCGATCGCGAGATCGAATGACAAGCTCGAAGAGCTTGTGGACCCGTGAGGGAAGCCGGCGTGGGCCGCGCATCCGCCGGGGGCGTTTGGAATCACCTCTTCGGGGGCGATCCGGGCGTACCGGGGGGCGGTCAGCACGCCCCGGCCTCTCGAGAGAGAGTCCGGAGCGACCATCAGCACATCCTCGACCCATCGAGGAGCGACGGGGCGACTCCTCCTTCGCGAGAGGGAGGGGGCTACCCCGGAGCACATTTCGAAGGGTTTGATCCTGGCTCAGAATGAACGTTGGCGGCGTGGATTAGGCATGCAAGTCGGTCGCCCCGCAAGGGACGAGGCGCAAGGGTGAGTAAGGCGACGGTAACCAACCCCCCGATTGGGCATAGCCGCGGGAAACTGCGGGTAATTCCCAGCGACGTCCGAAGGGGACATCCCCCTCGGACCAAAGGTGCGATTCCGTCGGGGGACGGGCTGTCGTGGTATCAGCTTGTTGGCGGGGTAACGGCCCACCAAGGCTGGGACGCCTACCGGGCGTGCGAGCGTGGCCCGGCACACTGGGACTGAGACACTGCCCAGACTCCTACGGGAGGCTGCAGTCGAGAATCTTCGGCAATGGGCGCCAGCCTGACCGAGCGACGCCGCGTGGAGGACGAAGGCCTTCGGGTTGTAAACTCCTGTCGAGGGGGAACAAGGTGGCGCGAAGAGCGTCGCTTGAGTGATCCCTGGAGGAAGCACGGGCTAAGTTCGTGCCAGCAGCCGCGGTAAGACGAACCGTGCGAACGTTATTCGGAATCACTGGGCTTAAAGCGCGTGTAGGCGGCCCGGCACGTCATCGGCTGAAATCCCCCGGCTCAACCGGGGAACGGGCCATGATACGACCGGGCTGGAGGGGGGTAGGGGAATCGGGAACTTCCGGTGGAGCGGTGAAATGCGTTGAGATCGGAAGGAACGCCCGCGGCGAAAGCGCGGTTCTGGACCCCACCTGACGCTGAGACGCGAAAGCCAGGGGAGCGAACGGGATTAGATACCCCGGTAGTCCTGGCCGTAAACCATGAGCACTGGGTAGGGGGCTCGCCGATGGGCTCCCTGCCGCAGCGAAAGCGTGAAGTGCTCCGCCTGGGGAGTATGGTCGCAAGGCTGAAACTCAAAGGAATTGACGGGGGCTCACACAAGCGGTGGAGTATGTGGCTTAATTCGAGGCTACGCGCAGAACCTTATCCCGGGCTTGACATGCACGGATTAGCCGGCGGAAACGTCGGTGAGGCCGCAAGGTACAACGTGCACAGGTGCTGCATGGCTGTCGTCAGCTCGTGCCGTGAGGTGTTGGGTTAAGTCCCGTAACGAGCGAAACCCCTGCCCCTAGTTGCCAGCACGTCATGGTGGGAACTCTAGGGGGACCGCCGGCGTTAAGCCGGAGGAAGGCGGGGATGACGTCAAGTCCTCATGGCCCTTATGCCCGGGGCTGCACACGTACTACAATGGGCCGGACAGAGCGTCGCCAGCGCAAGTGCAAGCTAATCGCAAAAACCGGCCCCCAGTTCGGATTGCGGGCTGCAACCCGCCCGCATGAAGCCGGAATCGCTAGTAATCGCGGATCAGCATGCCGCGGTGAATGGGTTCCTGAGCCTTGTACACACCGCCCGTCAAGCCACCAAAGCGGGGGGCATCCGAAGTCGCCGGAGTCGCGAGACAGGCGCCGAAGATGAAACCCGTGATGGGGACTAAGTCGTAACAAGGTAACCGTAGGGGAACCTGCGGTTGGATCACCTCCTTTCTAAGGACGATCGACCTCGGCCCGGGATCCTCGGATCTCGGTGACCGCATCGGCCCGCCCCTCCTCCTGCGGTGAGGGCGAGGCCTACGCCGGCTCCCCCCGCGGGTCCACGCGGAATGGACGGTGAGATCTTGCGATCGGCCGCATTGCGACCCCGTCTGCCCCTCCGGGCGCGGGCCGCGGCATCCCTCCCCGAGCGGGGGCGTGCCCCGGCCCCTGGCCGGCGGCCAGGCGTGCCGAGGATCCGTCCTCGGCCCGGCTTTTTGACAATTTGGCGTCGGTGACGAGACGAGACGAAGATTCGTCCGCCCCGGGATCGATCGGCCTCGGCCGAGGAATTCTGGGGCGGGACAGGGTCTGGACAGGATAGGTTTCATCTCCTTGGATGCGACCCGCCCGGCCGCGAGGCCGCGCGGGGATCGTTACTCAGCGCCCCGTGGAGCGTCGCGAGACGCGCGGCGGGGCGGGGACATGCGACCATTCGTCGGCAGGCGCCGGAGACGGCGTCGGGTCGGCGTGGTCAAGCCCCCAAGGGCACGGGGGGGATGCCTAGGCGTCATCAGGAATCTGGGCGTGGAAGGCTGCGAAATGCGCGGGGGAGCTGCCCAACGAGCGTCGATCCCGCGATGCCCAGCAAGACCCGGGGAACTGAAACATCTCAGTACCCGGAGGAACAGAAAGCAACCGCGACTCCCCTAGTAGCGGCGAGCGAACGGGGACCAGCCTAAACCGGGTGGGTCACCACCCGGGGTCGTGGGGTCCGCGTCATGGGATCCACAACGGTCAGCCGAAGCCCTCTGGAAAGAGGCACCGCAGCGGGTGAGAGTCCCGTAGGCGACGACCTTCGTGGCCCTAGCGGATACCCGAGTAGGGTCGGGCACGAGAAACCCGGCCTGAATCGTGGGGGACCCTCCCCAAAGGCTAAGCACTCGATGACGACCGATAGCGAACCCAGTAGGGCGACCGAACGGTGGGAAGAACCCCGATCAGGGGAGGACACTGAACCTGAAACCCCGTGCCTACGAGCGGTGGGAGCACAGTGGCTTTACGCCCGTGTGACCGCGTGCCTTTTGCATAATGATCCGGCGAGTTATCGCGCCCGGCGGGTTAACCCCTTCAGGGGGGGAGCCGCAGGGAAACCGAGTCTGAACAGGGCGAGTTGGTCGGCGCGATAGACGCGAAACGAGGTGACCTACCCATGGGCAGGCTGAAGCCATCGTAACGGGTGGTGGAGGGCCGAACCCACCAGTGTTGAAAAACTGGGGGAGGACCCGTGGGGAGGAGTCAAAGTCTCATCAAACCTCGAGATAGCTCGTTCTCTCCGAAATGGCTTTAGGGCCAGCGTCGGGTGATAGTCCGCGGGGGTAGAGCGACGGAATTCGACAGGGGGGCTTCCCGCCTACCCTTCGAAACCCAACTCCGAATACCGCGCGACCGTATCCCGGCAGTCAGAGCGCGGGGGAGAAGCTTCGCGCTCCAGAGGGAAAGAACCCAGACCGCCGACCAAGGCCCCCAAGACGACGCTCAGTGGCAAAGGAAGTGGGATCGCCGTGACAGCCGGGATGTTGGCTTAGAAGCAGCCACCATTTCAAAAGTGCGTAACAGCTTACCGGTCGAGCCATCCCGCGCCGAAAATGACGGGGACTAAGCGTCGCGCCGCAGTCGCGGATTCGCAAGAATGGTAGGAGAGCGTTGCTGGGGCGTCGAAGCCGCACCGGCGAGGAGCGGTGGAGCGCCAGCAAGTGCGTATGCCGGAACGAGTAACGACAAGATGGGTGGGAAGCCCATCCGCCGAAAGCACAAGGTTTCCTGGGGAAGGTCAATCCGCCCAGGGTCAGTCGGGACCTAAGGCGAGGCCCAAGGGCGTAGCCGATGGGCACGCGGTTAATATTCCGCGACCCGACGTGAAGGTTGATGATAGCAGGACGCCGGGGCAGGTGGGATCGGGGCGCTAGACATCCCCGTCCCGCAAGGGCGACGGCACTTCGATCCGGAAGTCCCACGAACCCCCGGCCACGAAAAGCCGCTATCGGACGACACGTCGGCCCGTACCGCAATCCGACACAGGTGTGCTAGGCGAGCATCCGAAGGCGTTCGGGAGAACCCTCGTGAAGGAACTCGGCAAAATGACCCCGTACCTTCGGTATAAGGGGTGCTCACGCCGCGAGGCGTGAGCCGCAGGAATCGGCTCTAGCGACTGTTTATCAAAAACACAGGACTCTGCCAACTCGCAAGAGGACGTATAGAGTCTGACGCCTGCTCGGTGTCGGTAGGTTAAGGGAGCCGGTGAGCGCGAGCGAAGCTGGCGACCGAAGCCCCGATAAACGGCGGCCGTAACTATGACGGTCCTAAGGTAGCGAAGTTCCTTGTCGGGTAAGTTCCGACCTGCATGAATGGCGTAACGACTGGAGCGCTGTCTCCACGAGGGACCCGGTGAAACTGTAGCCGTGGTGAAGATGCCACGTACCCGCGGTCAGACGGAAAGACCCCGTGAACCTTTACTGCAGGTTGGCACTGGCCCGACGTGCATTCTGTGTAGCATAGCTGGGAGGCCGCGATCCCCGGGCGCCAGCCCGGGGGGAGCCATCGGTGAAATACCAGCCTGAATGGACGTCGTGCCTCACCGGGAGGTATCCCCTCTCGGGACCGTGCTCATCGGGCAGTTTGACTGGGGCGGTCTCCTCCCAAATGGTAACGGAGGAGTGCAACGGTGCCCTCGGCCCGGTCGGCAATCGGGCAACGCGAGCGCAAACGTACAAGGGCGCCTGACTGCGAGTCCGATCGGACGAGCAGGGACGAAAGTCGGCGTTAGTGATCCTGCGGCTCCTCATGGAAGGGCCGTAGCTCAACGGATAAAAGGTACTCCGGGGATAACAGGCTGATCTCCCCCGAGCGTCCCTAGCGGCGGGGAGGTTTGGCACCTCGATGTCGGCTCATCGCATCCTGGGGCTGGAGAAGGTCCCAAGGGTTTGGCTGTTCGCCAATGAAAGCGGTACGCGAGCTGGGTTCAGACCGTCGTGAGACAGGTCGGTCCCTATCTGCCGTGGGCGGAGGAAGCTTGAGGAGCGTCTCCCCTAGTACGAGAGGATTGGGGAGGACCGACCGCTGGTGTGCCGGCTGTCCCGCTCGGGGCATCGCCGGGTAGCCAGGTCGGGACCGGATAAGCGCTGAAGGCATCTAAGCGCGAAGCCCCCTCCAAGACCAGGCTTCCATGTACGCAGTACAGAAGGCTCCTGGGAGACGACCAGGTCGATAGGCCGGGCGTGCACGGTCCGCGAGGATCGCAGCCGACCGGTCCTAACAGCCGAGCGGCTTGACCACCCCGACCCGCCGCCGCACGCCCCCCCAAAGGGCATGCGACGCGCCGGGCCGATCCGGTGGCCCAGGTCCCCGAGCAAAGATGGTAACGATCGCCGCATCCGGCGAGATGACGCCGTCCTGCCACGACCCATGCCGAATCGAATCGACGCCTCGTCACCGACGCGAGATTGCCGCGACCCGCGGGGCCCGACCGCCCCCGGGCCGCGTTCCCGGCGACCAGACCGGCGGGGCCACACCCGTTCCCATCCCGAACACGGCCGTTAAGCCCGCCGGGCCCATGATAGTGCCCAAGGCGCGAAAGTCGGTGATCGCCGGGATCTTCCTAACACCCGCCCGGGAGGAGAATTTCTCCTCCCGGGCGGTTTTTTTTGCGCCTTGACGGAAACCGTTTGAGGGCAGAGGGCTTGGGAGGTCGAATCGAACCAGGAGGCGGCGAGCTTGCCCGTCGACCTTTCCCCCAGCTCCGCCGCGGTCGTTGAGCTCCGGCTCCGCTCGAGTTTTGTCCTGGCCGTGAAGTTTGGCCGCCAGACCATGCGGTTCATTAGGGGCCCGGATCACAATGGCCTCCAATCATGCTTCTTGGCTGTCTTCTTCGAGCAATCGCATGGATGTTTTTCGATTCTAGATTTAGATTTCCGGACCCATTCCGAGGGATGATCGCCTGATGCCTTCATTTCCCCGGAGCGACGTCCTAAGATGGATGCGGAATTCGGGTCGAAAAGCCCAAGGTCGAGCGGACATGAATCAGAGCCTCCTCGATCATTCGACGGACGAGCTCTCGGCCTGGATGGTCGAGCGCTCGTTCCCCGCCTTTCATGCTCGGCAGGTTATCCGCTGGGTTTTCGAGCGGCGGGTTGAGACGTTTGAGGGGATGACCGACCTTCCTCGGCGGCTCCGCGAGGCGCTTTCGGCCGATTGGGAGGTTTTCGGGTCGGCGATCGACGTCCATCATGTCTCCCCCGACTCCACCGAGAAACTCCTGCTCACGATGAGGGACGGGGCGCGGGTCGAGTGCGTCTTGATGGCCGAGGACGATCGGCGGACCGTCTGCATCAGCACCCAGGTTGGCTGCGGGATGGGTTGCGTTTTCTGCGCCAGCGGGCTGAAGGGCGTGGTGAGGAACCTGACCCGAGGCGAGATCCTGGAACAGGTCCTCCGGCTTCGCAATCTCCTCCCGGCCGACGAGAAACTCACGAACCTGGTGGTGATGGGGATGGGGGAGAGCCTGGCGAACCTGGACAACCTCATCCCGGCGCTGGATCGGCTGTGTTCGCCCGAGGGGCTGAACTTCTCGCAACGCCGGGTGACGATCTCGACCGTCGGCCTGCCGGAGAAGATCAGGGCGTTGGCCGATCTGGATCGGCAGTATCATCTGGCGGTCTCCCTGCATGGGGCGACGCCCGAGGTTCGGGATGAACTGGTGCCGATCAATCGCAAGGTTGGGCTGATTCCGGTGATCGAGGCGGCCGATGCCTACTTCCACCGGACGGGC
The DNA here is from genome assembly GCA_963737655.1 of uncultured Planctomycetota bacterium. GTDB lineage: Bacteria > Planctomycetota > Planctomycetia > Isosphaerales > Isosphaeraceae > JAQGHR01. The sequence goes on from CAVTTN010000002.1 coordinate 4,193,436, forward strand.
CGACAGGTTACCTTCGAGTATGTCCTGCTCCGAGGGAAGAACGACCGTCCCGACGATGCCGACGCCCTGGGGCGCCTGCTGGCCGGGCGGAAGGCGCACGTCAACCTGATTCCCTACAACCCGGTGGCGGGCCTGCCGTTCGAGAGGCCGAGCCCCGAGGCGATCCGCCGGTTCTCGGCGATCGTGGCGGGCCGAGGCGTGAGCGTGAGCGTCCGCAAGACCAAGGGCCGGGAGATCGACGCCGGGTGCGGGCAACTGCGGAGACGGGTCGAGACGGCCGGATCGGTTCTCTGATCGGAAGGCGACGATGGCACGTCCGCCCGCACAGTCGATCCCCGATACCGGACCCGATCACGTGGACGGTGGCGAGACCCTGGAACAGCAGCTCGAGACGAGGGACCCGGACGTCAAGCTGATGCTCCAGGTCCGGGACGACGTGGCCGGCGCGTTCGAGGAGCTGGTGGTTCGCTACCAGGCGCGCCTCCTCGGGGTCATGACCCATCTGATCGGCCGGGCGGAGGAGGCGGAGGACCTCACTCAGGACGTCTTCTTGCGGATCTACAAGGCCCGCAAGGGATACCGGCCGAAGGCGAAGTTCTCGACCTGGCTGTTCACGATCGCCAACAACCTGGCCTTGAACCATCTGAGGGGCAAGGGAAGAAACCCGACGGTCGCCCTGGATGCCGGCCACTCGGGCTCCCAGGCGATCGCCTGGGCCGGGGACCGCGTGGCCGCCCGAGACGGCTCGGCGTCGGCCCAGATGAGGAAGGTCGAGCTTTCGGAAGTGGTCCGCGAGGCCCTGGATACCCTGGGCGAAGACCAGAAGCTGGCCGTCCTCCTGAACAAGTTCGAGGAGATGAGTTACGCGGAGATCGCCGAGGTCATGGGACGGACCGAACCGGCGATCAAGTCGCTCCTGGCCCGCGCTCGAACCAACCTCCGGGAACGGTTGGAGCCGTATCTCCGGACGGGCCACAAGGGGGCCTGACCGGCTCGTCATGCCAACCGAACCGATCGGGGCCGTTCGAGGGCGTTCCTGGCGATGGCTCCCCCGACAGGTGGCCCTGGCTGTCCAGGACCTGTTGTTCCCCCTGACCTGCTCGATCTGCGGGGCCGCCGGCCACTCCGGGCCGTGGTGCGAGGATTGCCGGGGAGAGATGCTGGAAGGGGCCGGACCCGCGTGCCCTCGATGCGCCGTGCCGATCGGTCCGTGGGAGAACGTCGAGGGCGGTTGCGCCTGGTGCCGCGGCAAGCGCCTGGGGTTCGATTCGGCGGTGGCCCTGGGGCCGTATCAGGGGCCGATCCGTCACGTCTGCCTCGCCATGAAACGGTCGTCCGGGTCGTGGCTGGGCCGCTGGGCGGCCGACCTCCTGATCGAGGCCCGGGGCGACGTTCTCCGGGCCGTGGGCGCCTCGGCCGTCGTGCCGATCCCTCTGCACTGGTCCCGGCACCTGACCCGTCGCCATAATCAGGCGGACGTCCTGGCCGATCGCCTGGCCGAGCGGCTCGGTTTGCCGAGCCTCCGACCCCTCCGCCGGGCGTATCGCACTCCGAAGCTCGCGGGGATGTCTCGAACCGAACGGGCGGCGAGGATGAAGGATGCGTTTCGGGCTCGCGAGGAGGTCCGAGGGCGAACCGTCCTGCTCGTCGATGACATCCTGACCTCGGGCGCGACGTGCGGATCGGCGGCCCGAGCCTTGAAGAAGGCCGGGGCGAAACGAGTCGTCGCGGTGGTCCTCGGCCGGGCGTGAACCGCCCGAAATCCGTCCGAAATGCCTGGAGAGATCGCGTGGAACCCCCCCCGAACCCAGCCGGCTCGCCTCGAATCTCGCTCCGCCTGGGGACGCGGGGCAGCCGCCTGGCCCGTTGGCAATCGGAGTGGGTGGCGGCCCGGCTCCGGGCTCTCCATCCCGGCTTGGATGTGGAGCTTGTGGAGATCAGGACGCTCGGGGACATCGACCGCACGTCCCCCCTGGCGGCGATCGGCGGGCTCGGCCTTTTCACCAAGGAGATCCAGAGGGCGTTGCTCGACGAAAGGGTCGATCTGGCCGTTCACAGCCTGAAGGACCTGCCGACCCGAGGGCCGGAGGGCCTGGTCCTGGCCGCGGTCCCGGCTCGCGAAGACCCGTCCGATGCCCTGATCTCACCTCGGTTTCGGACGCTTGATGCCTTGCCTCCCGGCGCGAAGGTCGGCACGGGTTCCCAGCGGAGGAGGGCGCAGCTCCTGGCGATCCGGCCGGACCTGGACGTCCGCGAGCTCCGGGGGAACGTGGAGACCCGGCTGGACCACGCCCGCCTCGGCAAGCTCGATGCCGTGGTGCTCGCCTCGTCGGGCCTGAAGCGGCTCGGGCTGGAAGCGGAGATTACCGAGACGTTGCTCTCCGAGCGGTTCTTGCCGGCGGTCGGCCAGGGGGCCCTGGGGATCGAATGCCGGGCGGACGATCGGGCGACGCGTGACCTCCTCGGGCCGCTGAACGATCCGGCCACTCGCCGGGCCGTCCTGGCGGAACGCCAAGTCCTGGCCGACCTGGAAGGGGGCTGCACGATCCCTCTGGCGGCCTGGGCCCGCGACTCGGCCCGGGCCTGGCGCTGGATGCCGCCGTGTTCGATCGAGACGGCCTGCGACGGGTCGAGGCCGGGGCGATCGGCGACCCGGACGACCCGGAGTTCCTCGGAGGGGTCGTGGCCCGAGCCTTGAAGGAACGGGGGGCCGACGAGGTCCTGGCCGGGGCTCGCCGACCGATCGCCCGGGAGACGCCGGAGTAGCTCGCGAAGGGGGAATTCTGCCGGAGGCCCCGAGCCCCGGCCGATAATCCGAGGAGACGGCCGACGATCCCGACGGCCGAGGCTCGGAGAGGCCCTCGTGAGCGACCACCTCGGCCCGGACGCCCCCCGATCGGCGCCGTTTTCTGCCTTCGCGGATCTCGCCGCCCGGATCTCGGCGAAGGCCGCGGTCGGCCTGGGGCTGATCGCCGCGACGAGCGTGGCCATCGCCGTGGCCGCCTCGCCGTGGCTGGTCCCTCCATACCTCGGGTTGATGGCCTGGCTCCTCGCGGCCCCGGGCAAACCCGCAGAACCCGAGGCGCCGGACCGCTCGAATCCGCCCGACTGCCCGACCGAAACGGCCATCCCCTCGGCGATCGAGCAGGCGGCCGAATTCGAACCCGAACCGTCCCCCGAACTGCCTCCTCCGCCTCGCAAGCCGCGAAAATCGAGAGGGAAAGGCCGGGCGAAGGCCATTCCGGCCGCCTCGGCGGAGAAGCCGCAGGCCACCTGGGTCCAGGTCGAGCCGGGGAAGTTCGTCCGCGTCGAGATCGCGCCGGGGTCGCCGGTCGAGGCCGATTCGGAGTCGTCGGAATCGACCAATCCGGTCTCCGAGTCCTCCTCGGAGGCGGAAGACGCGGCGATCACCTCGCCCGATTCCGTCGAGGAGGAGAATCCACCCGAGGTCGAAGCGATTGCGCCGTCTTCATCGCCGCAAGACCCCGCCTCCACCGAGGTTCGAGCCGCCTCCGATCCTGGTCCCGAGGCCGAAAACGCGGCCACGCCGGAGACGGTCGAGCGGTCCGCCCCCGATTCGGACGACGGGAATCGGGACGAGATTCCCCTGGAAATCGCCGACGCCTCGCCCTCGGGGAATCGAGACGAGCACGAGGAGGCCGATGGTCCTTCCCCCCAACCGATCACCCTCGATCCGCCGCTCCCGGTCGCCTCGGAATCGCCATCGCCTCGATGGCCAGGCCCAACGATTGGGCCCGTCCGTCGAGATCGCGCCATCCGAGGGGCCGGCCCGCGCCGCCGGGGGATTTCCCGGACGAGGAGCGCGGCCAATCGACCCGGACCTCGTCGGGCGATCGCGGCCCCGAGGGCGAGCCGGGGGCGGGCCCCTCCTCGTCCCCGACGACGGTTTCTCTTCTCACTCGGGATCGGGGCGGCTCGCGAGCTTGGACGCGGGACGCCCCGTCTCGTTTTGAGCTATCGGGGCGGCGATTCGGGACCGTCCATCACGAACCGGCGGATCAAGTCCGGCAATTCGGCCGAGAACCGGCTCCGGGGCATCACCGGGTCGCAGCCGGCGTCCCGGGCGGCGTCGAGCGCGGCAACATCGACGTGGGAGCCGAAGGCGAGGAATCGCGTCTCGGGAGCGATCGTCCGGTAGGCGATCAGGGCCTCGGGACGAACCAGGGGGCCGGCGGCCAGGTCCACGAACACGGACCTCGGCTTCCATTGCTCGATCAGCGAGGTGGCCAGCGATTCGTCTCCGGCCGTGAGCATCCTCACGCCGAGCTCGCGGGCGGTGCCGGTGATCTTCGAGGTGAAGATCAGGTCGCGGCTCAGGAGGATGGCCGAGGGACCGTCGGCGGGGGTCACGGCGAGACCTCCGGGGCGAACATCGTCTCGACCCACCGCGGCCCGAGCCCTTCGAGCCCGGAGACCACGGCGTCGGCCCCGGCGCCTCGGAGTTCGCCGTCGGCATACGTGTTCGAGACGCCCACGGCCCACATCCCGGCGGCCTTGGCCGACTGGATGCCCGCCAGGCTGTCCTCGAACACCAGGCAATGCGCGGCCTCGAGGTCCTCGCCCACCGAGGATCGGAGGGCGTCGAGCGCGAGCAGGTAGCCCTCGGGGTCCGGCTTGCAGTTGGCCGTGTCCTCGGCCGAGACGATCGCCAGGACCCGGTCGCGGACGCCCAGGCGATCCAGGCTGTACTCGATCTCGGGCCGCAGAGCCCCGGAGTTGATCGCGATCGGCCATCGGCCGGCGAGGCTCCTGAGCCCGTCGCCGGCCCCCGGGAAGTAGCGGAGCCCGTCCTTCGCCCGGGGGACGTACCGCGCGGCCTTCCGGGCGATCAGCTCGTCGAGCCTCGACGGCGGGGCGGCCTGGCCGGCGTCGGCCAGGGCGGCCTCGAAGCATCGGCGGTCGTCGTAGCCGAGGTATTTCTCGTGATAGAGCGCCTCGGTCAGCTCCACGCCTTCCTCGGCGAGGACCTCCCGGAACAGCTCGAAATGGACCGACTCGTCATCGACGAGGACGCCGTTGAAGTCGAAGATCACCGCGCGGATCATGGGGGAGGGCCAACCGGGGAGGGGAGGGAGGGGGATGAACACGAATCGGAGACGGAATCCGTGTTCATCAAGGAACGCGAGGTCGGCCGGGCCGGCCTCGGGGGATCAGATGGCCTCGGGTCCGCGCTCGCCGGTGCGGATGCGGATGCAGTCGTCCATCGGCAGGATGAAGATCTTGCCGTCGCCGATCTTGCCTTCGGGACCGGTGCGGCCGGCCTGGATGATGGCGTTGACCGTCGGCTCGACGAAGTCCTCGTTGACGGCGATCTGGAGCTCGATCTTGCGGAGGAGGTTGACGGTGAACTCGTGGCCTCGGTAGACCTCCGTGTACCCCTTCTGACGGCCGAAGCCCTGGACGTCCATCACCGTCAGGCGGAAGACCTCGACGTGCGAGAGGGCCTCCTTGACGGCTTCCAGCTTGGTGGGCTGGATCACAGCGATGATGAGCTTCATCGATCCCCTCTCCGGGTCGCGGACGGCCCAACGTCCGCGGGGCCGGACAAGGCCGCGCGGGGCCGCTTCTGACCCCAATTGAACCGGAAACCCGTCCGGCGTCAACAGAAAAGACCCGGCGGGCCGGGCCGTCTCCTCCTCGGAGGGAGCGACTTCGGACGAGTTCCGGCCGGCATGGGTCCCGATCTCGGCGGCCGCGGAGAGACGGCCCCCGGGGTCCGAGGGCGGAACACTCGCCGCCGGGACGCCTTGCGGCCTCGTCATCCGAGAACGGTCCGGCCCGGACGGCGTCGGCTCCGGAGCGGTCGATCAGGGCGACCCCGAGTCCGGCGAGACGCCGGGCCGGGCCGGGATTTCCGGCCCGACTCGGGGGGATCGTCTCAGAGACCCGGGCGAGCCGGGGCGTCCGGACCGGCCGGAGGCGAGGCCGGGACCACCGGAGGGGCCGCCGGGGCCGCCGGCCCCGGGGGCGTGGCCGGGGCGATCGTCGGCGGGTCCAGGCCGGGGTCCGAGGGCTCCGACCCGGCCGCCGGGGGCGTCGGGCTGAACGGACCGGACGAGGGGACCGTCTCCGGCTGGGCCACCGGGACCCCGCCGTAGGGGTACACGGGCGCTCCGCACCCAGGACCCGTGCAGGGCAACGGCATGTCGTCGCAGGTGTCGCAATGGGCGCACCCGGCGGCTCCCAGGGCCGCCAGCGACGCCAGGGCGAACAGGTTCCGAGCCGACCGCAACATGGCGGTCTCCTTTCGCGAGGGGATTCCGCGCCGGGAAGGGCCTCCCCGAACCTCGGGGACGCCGGGCGAGCGGGCGGGCGCGTCTCGTCTCGGGCCCGGCGGCTCCGCCGCGATGGGGCCCGATCGCACCGCTCTCTTCGTTCGTCTCCGCTTCATCGACCCCGCCCCACGCCCCGCAATACCGATTCGAGCCCGCAGCCCCGACGACCCGGACGGTCCTGCCACCTGGCTAAACCTTGAGGATCGCGGCCTTTCGTCGGCCTCGGCCCGATCCGCGACGCCTCGCCCTCGGAATCCCTCGTCGGCGGCCATCCAGGTTCCTCGGGGGGTCGAGGAAAGCGAGGAGAATCGGCGTGAAAAGGCAAATCGGGTGCTCTGGGTCGAGCGGAGGTGACCCGCGGATCAGGAAAAAAACTCCCCATGGCCTTTCTTAAGTAAACCTGTTGACTCCTTCTCACGATGTACTAAGGTGAGGAGGGACCGGACTCGACCCGGGCGGGATTGACCTCTCCGCCCGCCCCTCGACGCCGCCCTTCCCGCCGAGCCGACGAGGAGACGCGACGCCGCGCCAGGAGATCCCCCGCCATGATGCCTCGCCGTCGCCGACGCGATACCGATCGCAACTCGATTCTTCATCTGTACTTGCAGGACATCAACAACACCCCGCTCCTCTCGGCCGAGGAGGAGAAGTCCCTGGCCCATCGCGTGGCCGAAGGCGACCCGGAGGCCCGCGACCACATGGTCAAGGCCAATCTCCGGCTCGTCGTGAGCATCGCCCGAGGCTACCTGAATAAGGGACTCGGCCTCGAAGACCTGATCGAAGAAGGCAACCTCGGCCTGATGAGGGCCGTCGAGGGGTTCGACGGCGAGATGGCCAACCGGTTCAGCACGTATGCGAGCTACTGGATCAAGCAGTCGATCCGCCGCGCCGTGATGAATCAGGGCAAGCCGATCCGCCTGCCGGCCTACATGGTCACGCTGCTCTCGAAGTGGAAGCGGGTCACCAACGTCCTGACCGAGGAGCTCGGCCGCCCCCCCCTGCCCGAGGAGGTGGGCCGGGCCCTCCGGCTGTCGAAGAAGAAGGTCGGGATCGTCACCAAGGCCATCCGGGTCAACAACTTGACGCCGCACTCCGACGGCGACGACGAGGACGGGGGGATGCTCGACGACCTCCTGACCGACGACCGCAGCCGGGCCCCGGACGACCTCATGATCGAGGCCGACGACATGACCCGGATCCTCGACAGCCTCGAACGGCTGGAGGCGAGGGAGACCGCCGTGATCCGCCTGAGGTTCGGCCTCGACGGCGACGGCCCGAAGACCCTCCGGGAGATCGGCGAGACCCTGGGGCTGACCCGCGAGCGGGTCCGCCAGCTCGAACACGGGGCCCTCATGAAGCTGATCGCGGCCGTGGACACCGAGCGCTCGGCCGTCTGATCCGCAGCCCCGACCACCACGACGCCACGAACGCCAGGGCCGACGCAAAGGGAATCCGGGAAATGGGTTGAGGACGCCCTCCTCAATCTCCCCGATCCCCGTGCGTCGGCCCTGGCGTTCGTGGCGTCGTGGCCGTCGGGGCTGTTCCCCGGTTTTCGCTTGATCGGCGGCTGGTGCGGCCGGACGATCAGGGCGCGGGGCTTCCGAGAATCGCGCTTCGGGCGCAATAATCGGATGGGGGGCCCGAATAGCCATGTAGGGGACGCGGGCCAGAGGCGACAGCCGGCCCGGGTCGCCGCGACGACCGCCTGCCTGCCCGTGGCCTTAACTCCAGGAGACGTCCGATGATGTGCAAGGTTGTGAAGAAGGGGCTGATCGGGATGGCCATCGGGGCGGGCGCCCTGGGCCTCCTCTACGGCACCTCGGCCCCCAGCTACGTGAAGACCGCCTTCTTCAAGGTCCGCGAGCGGGCCCAGAGGTCGGTGCCGATCGAGTTCGAGATCGACAAGGCCCGCCAGGAGATCGCCCAGCTCGAGCCGGCGATCAACTCCGGGATCGAGGCGCTGGTCAAGGCCGAGGTCGAGGCCGAGCACCTCGACAAGGAGATCGTCGCCACCCGAGAGGAGCTGAACCGTGAAGGCCGGGAGCTCCAGGCCCTCAACGACCACCTCAAGACGGGCGACCTCCACCTGACCAACGGCGTCGCCTACACGGCCAAGGAGGTCAAGACCGACCTCGCCCGCCGGATGGACCACTACCGCCTGGTCAAGAACATCCTGGCCGAGAAGCAGGAGACGCTCAAGGTCCGCCAGAAGAACGTCCTGGCCGCCCGCGAGAACCTCGTGGCGATGCAGGCCGCCAAGCGCGACCTGATGGCCCGCGTCGAGGGGATCGAGGCCCGCCTGAACCAGATCCGCGCCAGCCGGGCCACCAACGACTTCACCTTCGACGACACGGCCGTCGGCAAGGCGAAGCAGACCGTCAGCGAGCTGGAGACCAAGCTCGAGGAGATGGTCAAGATCGACGACTACAAGGGCCGCTACGCCGATCGCGGCGTGTCGGTGACCGTCGAGCCGGGCCGGGACGTCGCCAAGGAGATCGACGCCGAGTTCGGGACCTCCCCGAAGGCGAGCGAGAAGGTCGGCGAGAAGTATTGATCGGACCGAGCCGAAGCCAACCCCGCCCCCTCGGAGGATCGATCCTCCGAGGGGGCGGGGCCGCCCTTCCGAGAATCGCGACGATCCCACGGAACGCGGCGAACCAACGGCCCCCCAAGGGCGAACCGACGATCAGATCCGGGCGGGAGTTGAGGGACGCGATCCCCATGGTCAACCTGGGCGGTGAGCACACCATGTTGGGACAATGGCGAATCGTCTTGAAGCAGGCGGAGGAGGCGGCCCGGGCCGGCCGGTTTGACGAGGCGCTGGCCCTCGCCGCCCGGCCCGACGTGGCCGACCACCGCCAGGCCGTGATCCTCCGGGCGAAGCTCGCCTCGGACCTCCTGGGCCGGGGCATCCGCCGAGGAGAAGCCGACGACGCCCCCGGGGCCATCGCCGACCTCGACCTGGCCGAGGCCCACGGAGCGGCCCCCGACGCCCTGGCCTCCGCCCGGATGAAGCTGGCCGAGGGCCTGGCCGAGGAGATCGAGGCCGAGTTCTCGGCCGGCGAGCCGGCGAGGGTGGCCGACCGGGTCGCCGGCCTGGCCTCGCACAAGGTCTCCGGCCCGCGGCTCCGTCGCCTCCGAGAGGCCGCCGAGGCCTGGCGGAAGGCCCTCGACGACGCCCGCCGAGGCGAGTTCGGCCTGGCCGAAGAGGGCCTGGATCGCGCCAACCGGCTGGCCGGCGGACTCGGCGCCGACGCCCTGGCGGCCTCCTCCCGAGAGGTCGCGGGCCGCCGGGACAAGGCTCAAACGCGTGTCGAGCGGCTCTATCAGGCCCTCTCCGCCGGCAAGTGGGGCGAGACCCTGGCCGCCGCCGAGGCGGTCCTGGAAGTCATCCCCGATCACCCCGCGGCCCGCGGGGCCCGCACCCGGGCCTGGCAGCAGATCGGCGCGATCAACCCGGCGGCCACCCTGCCCGGCCGGTCGTCCCGAGGAGTTCCGCCGACCGCGCCGATCCCCGCACCGGCCGAACGGCCGGCGCCGATCCGGTTCCTCGCCAGCTCGTCGCCGTCACCGGGCCCCGCGCCGGCTGCCTCGCCCAATCGAGCCGGGATCGTCTTCCTCGACTCGGCGCCGAAGTCGAGCGAGGCGTCCACCGTGCCCTGGAACGACGCGACGACCCGCCGGGCGTCGATCGCCTCCTCGCGTCCCGAGTCGAGGCTCCGAGGCCGCTTCCTCCTCTGGGCCGACGCCATCGGCGGCTATCTCGTCTGCCTGGACGACGAGGTCATCCTCGGCCGATCCGGGCCGGACAGCCCGGCCGACGTCCCGCTGCTGGGCGACCTCTCGCGGGACCACGCGGCGATCATCCGGGACGGGGACGGCTACGTCCTCAAGGCCAAGCACGCGACGTTCCTCAACGGGCGGAAGGTCGATGCGGCCCCGCTGCGAAACGGCGACGTGATCCGCCTGGGCTCGACGGTGGAGCTGGAATTCCGCCAGCCCAGCCCGGTGAGGCTCGACGGCCCGGCTGGAGATCGTCAGCCGCCATCGCCTGCCGCTGGCCGTGGACGGGGTGATCCTGATGGCCGAGACGTGCATCGTGGGGCCCAGCCCCCAGGCGCACGTCCCCGCGGCGAACCTGGAGGCCCCGGTGGTCTTCTATCGGCAAGGCGGCGGCCTCTGGTGCCGGGCCGCCGGCGAGTTCTCGGTGGACGGCAAGGCGGCCTCGGGCCGGGCGCCCTGGCGCTCAGCTCGTCGGTCGTGGGCGAGGGCTTCTCGTTCGGCCTGGAGCCCCTGAATCCGAACGCCTCGGCCTGATCCCCGTCAAGATCCTCCCCACGCGGTCGAATCGCTTCCCGGCCCGACGACGAGCGGTCCGCAACAGGGCGCCGACAGAGAGAGGAACCCGATGAGCGCGACGGCCCGAGATTACCCGGACGCCCCCCCGATGGACGAGACGATCCCCTACGCTTCGCCCGACCGACCCTCCGGACCCGACGGGGAGCCGCCCATGCCCAGGACCCCGGACGCCTCGCCCCAGCGCTACACCTACGGCTCCGGGGCCCGGCCCCTGGACGGCTTCACCATCCGTCGGGCGATCGGCCGGGGCGGGTTCGGCGAGGTCTACTACGCCACCTCCGACGCCGGCAAGGAAGTCGCCCTGAAGCTGATCACCCGGAACCTCGAGGTCGAGCGCCGCGGGGTGGTCCAGTGCATGAACCTCAAGAGCCCCCACCTCGTCGCCATCCACGACCTGAAGCAGAACGACGGCGGCGACTCGTTCGTGATCATGGAATACGTCGCCGGGCCCAGCCTCGCCCAGGTCCTCGCCCAGAGCCCCGCCGGGCTCGCCTCGGCCGAGATCCGGATGTGGCTGAAGGGCCTGATCGACGGCGTGGCCTACCTCCACGACCACGGGATCGTCCACCGGGACCTCAAGCCCGCCAACCTCTTCCTCGAAGAGGGGATGGTCAAGATCGGCGACTACGGCCTGACCAAGGCCATCACCGGCGGGACGCAGAACCCCGGCCATTCGGAGTGCGTCGGCACCTGCCACTACATGGCGCCGGAGACCTCCACCGGCAAGTATCATAAGGCCATCGACATCTACGCCATCGGCGTGATCCTCTACGAGATGGTCACCGGCCGCGTCCCGTTCGACGGCGAATCGGTGGGCGAGGTGCTCATGAAGCACCTGACCAGCCGGCCGGACCTCACCGTCCTGCCCGAGCCGTTCAAGAGGATCGTGACCCGGGCCCTGGCCAAGGACCCCAACCATCGCCCGGCCCGGGTGACCGACCTCCTCCTGCCCGGCGACCTGCCCAGGGAGCCGGAATTGCGGTTCATCGGCGACAAGTCCTGGCCGCCCGGCACCCCCGGGCCCGGCCAGGCCGCCGCGGAGCCGAAGAAGGACGACGTCCTGAGGATCAACGCCGAGGAGTCCTCGGTCTTCTACATCGGCCCCGAGACCCGTCCCCAGCCCCGGGGCGACCGGAACCGGCCCACGACCCGGACCGCCGGCCTGGCCCGGGCCTGGGCCTGGTGGCGGAACCCGCAGTTCGTCCGGCCGTCGAGGCGGCCCGCGCCCTGGCCGGCGCCCCCGGCCCCGGTGGCGGCGGCCCCGCCTCGGCCGCCGACCCCTCGACCGGCCCCGGCGCCTCCTCCTCGACCGATGCAGACCCAGGTCCGCACCGAGCCGGCCCCTCTCGGACCGCCCCCGGCCATGCCCAGCACGCGGGTCCGCGTGGCCGAGGCTCGCCGGGTCGATGCTCTGGGCGGCCCCGACCGCGGCCCTGGGCTCGGCGATCCTCCTGCCGCTCTTCTCCCTGGCCGAGGGCACCCGGGCCACGGACCCGAGGCAGATGTCCCTGGTCTTCGGCACCGCCCTGCTCTCCTCCTGGGCGATCCTGGTCGCCGGCAAGCTCTGGGAAGGCAAGAAGAAGGCCACGTTGCGGAAGATGGTCGCGATGGCGATCCCCGGCGCCCTGATCGGCCTGGCCGGCTTCGGCCTCTGGGACTCGACTCACCTGGGCCCGGTCCAGGATTCGGTGCTCGGCGACCTGGCGAACGTCTCGACGTCGACCCTTGGCCCGAAGCTGGCCGGGGCGACCACCTTCGCCTCGTTCTTCAGCCTGGCGATGGCCTCGTTCCCCTGGTGGGCCGCCACGGCCAGGGACCGCCGCCGCCGGGTCCGGCTCTGGCCGGTCCTCCTGGCCTCGTTGCTGGGCGGGACCGAGGCCCTGCTGTTCCCGGGCGTCCTGCCGTTCGGCCCCCTGGCCTTCGGTGTCGGCGTGATGGTGGCCGGCGTGGTGAGCCCCTGGAGCCGGGAGGCCGCCACCTACGCCCGGGAGGCCCGCCGTCGGCGGGTCGCCTGAGCCTTCCCCGGGCCAACCGTTCAAGGAATCGTCCCCGAGAGCGAATCTCCTGGTGAAGTGACGCCGCTCCGAGAGGCCGGGCCGATCGGCCCGAACCGAGGACCCGGCAAGGACCGAATCGCCATGAACCGCCTCTTGCTCTCGCTCCTGATCCCCGCAATCGCCGCGGTCGGCCTGGCCGGCGAGGCCCAGGCCAAGGCGCCTCGGCCCCCGAAACGGGACCATCGCTCCGCACCTCCGGCACCGGCCGCCGCCCCTCGGGAGCTGCGGACCGTCCAGAGCGAGCTGATGGCCAGCGTCGAGCGCTCCGAGAACGACCTGACCGTCCAGGTCAAACGGGCCATCGTCGACTGGCTCGCGCAGGACGGCGTCCCCGCCTCGTGGACGCCTCCGAAGGGCCTCGTCGAGTCGATGCTCGTGGGGAAACCGGCCGTCGAGCCGGTCCAGTGGAAGGACCTCCAGGTCTTCCGGGCCTCTCGCCAGGTCGATTTCTCCCCCTCGAAGAAGGCTGAGCTGCTGGAGGTCTTCCACCGCCAGCAGGCCGGTCGAAGGCTGGCGATCCTGGGCGGGGGACTCGTGTTCGTCCTCTCCCTGCTCGGGGCCGTGGCCGGCTACATCCGGGCCGACGAGGCGACCCGGGGCTATTACACCAACCCCCTGAGGCTGGTCGCGGCGGCCGGGGTGTTGACGGCGGGCGCGGCGGTTTACGGACTCCTGGCCTGATCGCTCCGGAGGTTCGCCATGATGCTCTCCCTGGTCCTGCTGATCGGCCTGGCGACCACGACGGCCTGGATCCTCTCCCCGACGTTCCGGGGAGGGCTGCGGCACCTCGCCACCAGGCCCCCCCTGGCGGCGGTCCTCTGGTCGGCCCTGGGGCTCAGCGTCCTGCTCCTCCTGACCGACCCGCCCTCGGAGCTCGCCTTCGCCTTCGCCGTCGCGGCGATCCTGGCGTTCCTGGTGCTCTGGGTCCGCGAATTCCTCGGCCTGATGACCCTGACCGACGACGCCTTCCCCGGCCGCCACGACAAGCTGATCTGGGTGGCCCTGATGGTCCTCCTCCCGCCGGTCGGCCTGGCCAGCTTCTCCCTGTTCCGCCGGGCCTACTGGCCCGCGACCGAGAAGCCGGCCCCGGGACGGGCCTCGGAACTCCTGTAAGAGGCTCCCGGGGCCGGAGGCTCGGAACCGTCAGAAACGGTGTCCGATCGGCTCCGGAAAAACCCCCCTGGAATGAGGAAAACGAGTAGGTCCGACTTCAGTCGGGCCTAGAAAAAGGTCTTATTTTCTAGGCCCGACTGAAGTCGGACCTACTCGATCCCCCTCCATCACCGGGTTTTCTTCAGAGCATGTCCGATCGATATTTGTACCCCAAAATCGATCCGACACCATTTCCGAGTCCCCATCTCCCGCTTCCCGTCCTGGCTTCCCCGTCTTGCCTCCGGCCGAGGGATCGGGGATGGTGAAGGCGGGCCGTGGCCGATCGGATCGGCCCCTCGGGCCCCTTTCCCTTCGGGTCTTGATCGATGGATGCTGCCTCCGCGGTTGCCGGGCCGGACGGCCGCCGATTTCGTCGGGCGGCCCTGGGCGGGGCCGTCCTGATCGGGGTGGTCGGGGCGGGCCTGGTCCTCTGGGGCTCGATCTCGTCGCAGAGGATGGCCGACCGCGCCCGCCTCGCCCTGGATTCCGGCAAGCTGGACGAGGCCCAGGCAATCCTCGGCCGCCTGCTCGCCGAGACGCCCGGTTCGGGCGAGGGGCATTACCTCCGGGCCCGCCTGGCCCTCGCCCGCGACCGCCCGGAAGACGCGCTTCGGGCCCTGGAGAAGGCCCGGGAGGCCGGCTTCGACGAGCCGCCCATCCTCCGCGTGTGGGGCCTGATCCTCGCCCGATCCGGCCGGGCCCGGGAGGCCGAGCCGGCGTTACGCTCGGCCTGGGAGGCCCTCTCCGCGCCCGATCCGGAAGTCGCCGAGGCGCTCACGAAGATCTATTACGAGGCCTTCCAGCTTCCCCGGGCCCTGGAGGTCATCGACGGCTGGCTCCGCCGCGAGCCCGACAGCCTCCAGCCCCTCCTGTGGAGGGCCGAGGTCCATTCGCGGACCGACCCCGGGCCCGAGGCCCTGGTCCGGGACTTCGACGCCATCCTCGCCAAAGACCCGGACCAGGACGCCTCCCGCCTGGCTCGGGCCGACAACCTCAGCCGGCTCGGCCATCTCGAACGGGCCAGGGCCGATTATGACCTGTACCTGACCCGCAAGCCCGACGACCCCGCCGGCCACCTCGGCGCGGCCCACGCCGCCGAGGGGCTGGACGACGACGATTCGGCCCTGATCCACTACGACCGCGTCCTGGCGATCGACCCGAACCGGGGCCAGGCCCTCCTGGGCAAGGCGGCGATCCTCGTCCGTCGCCGGCAGCTCGACCCGGCGCTCGCCCTGATCGAAAAGGCCGAGACGCTCGCCCCCGACGACCCCGAACCCCACTATCGCCGGAGCGTCGTCCTGGACCGCCTCGGCCGTCGCGACGAGGCGAAGCGGGAATTCGCCGAGAAGACCCGGCTCCAGGCCGCCCAGGAACGGATCGAGAGGGTCCGCAAGCTCCTCGTCCGTGACCCCGAGAACGCCGAGCTCCGCGCCGAGGTCACCGCCTGGCTCCTCGACCACGGGAACGCCCCGGAGGGCCTCGAATGGGCCAAACAGACCCTCGACCGCCGCCCCAACCACGCCCCCACCCTCGCGATCCTCGCCCGGTATTACCGCAGGATCGGCAACGAGGCGCTCGCGAGCTTCTACGAGGCGCAGGTCAAGGCCCCCTGAGGTGAGTCGCCGGGCGTCACGGGAACGGGCAGCCCGAATAGAGCTCGTCGGGCGCGTCGGTCGTGTCGATCGGCTCCTCCTTGAGCCCCGAGAGCCGGGCGATCCGGGCGTTGAGGTCGCGGAGCATGCTCACCGAGAACCCCGGCCAGAAGGCGTCGAGCTTGCCGTCGCGGTCGATCAGGGCGACATACGCCGAGTTCTCGGCGCCGAACTCCCGGGTGATCTTCAGGGACTTGTCGGGGACCAGGGGGAACGGCACGCCGTTCCGGTCGGCCCACTTGCGGGCGTCCTCGGCGTCGTCGTCGATGATCCCGACGAACCGGACCCGCCCTCGATAGGAGGCGTGGAGGCCGTTGAAGAACCCTTCGGCGGCGACGCTGCACGGGCAGCCGTCCTGGATGAAGACCACGACGACGGGCCCGGTCTTCCACCACTGGGCCAGGTCCACGAGCTTCCCCTCGGCGTCCTTCTCCCGAAAGCTCGGGGCGGCCTGGCCCTGCCGGGTCGTCGCCCGATCGAGCATCGGGGGAGAGACCTTGTGCCTCTCCTCGGTCGCCGTGACCGTGAGGACCGGCGCGGCCGGGCCGGCGGCCTTCCCCGGGCGGCCCCTCTCGGCCTTCAACCGGGTCGAGGCATAGAGCCCGGCGACGATCACCAGGAGCAGGGCGAGGGCCAGGAGCGATCGAGTCTTCATCGGGATTCGACTCGGAAGGCCGGGCGCGATCGAAGCCGGGACGGTTTCATGCAGACCCTCATCGTATCGCGACGGACCGAAAACGGCCAGGGTTCGCGGGACGGGAACTTGCTCGGGTGGCTCGGTTCGAGCTAAGATTCTAGTGCGCCTTGTCCTCCCCAGGGCGCCCCTCGCTCGGTCGCGGCGGGCGACGTCACCCTACCCGATCGGGACCCTCCATGGTCGAGCCTTCGGCGTCGCGATTCTGGCACGCGGCCCTTCGCAGCGGATTGCTCGACGAGTCGGCCCTCCAGGCCGCCTGGGACGAGATCCCTCCGGAGAAGAGGACGCACGACGCCGTGGATCGCCGCCTGGCCCGGCAGGTGGTCAACTCGGGCAAGCTCACGCTCTGGCAGGCCCAGCAGATGCTCGCGGGGCGCTGGCAAGGGCTGAGGATTGACAAGTACGTCCTCCAGGACGTCATCGGCCACGGCGGGATGGGCCGGGTCTATCTCGCGAAGGACTCCCGGCTCGGCCGCAAGGTGGCCCTGAAGATCCTCTCCCGCGAGAGGATGAACAACCCCCGGGCCCTGGCCCGGTTCCGTCGCGAGGCGAAGGTCGGCGCCCAGCTCCAGCACGAGAACCTCGTGAGGATCTACGACGAGGGCGAGGCCCACGGCGTCCGGTTCCTCGTGATGGAGTTCATCGAGGGCAAGACCATCGGCCACCTGATCGCCGACGGAGGGCCGATGCCCCCGGCCATCGCCGCCGACATCGCCCGCCAGGTCGCCCTCGGCCTGGAGCACCTCCACCAGAAGGGCCTGGTCCATCGCGACGTCAACCCGATGAACATCCTGATCGGCCGCGACGGGATCGCCAAGCTCACCGACCTCGGCCTGGCCATCGACCTGGGCGACCTCGACGACATCGTGACCCGCGACGGCGCGACCGTCGGCACGTTCGATTACATCTCGCCCGAACAGGCCCGGCACTCGCGATCGGCCGACATGAGGAGCGACATTTACTCGCTCGGCTGCACGCTCTATCACATGCTGGCCGGCCGGGTCCCGTTCCCCATGCCCAGCCTGCCGGAAAAGCTCTACGCCCACCAGGTGGCCGAGCCCGAGGGCCTGGAGCACGTCGTGCCCGACCTGCCCGAAGGGCTCGGCGACGTCGTCCGCAGGATGATGAAGAAGAACGCGGCCGAACGGTTCGTCCAGCCGATCGAGGCGGCTCGGGCCCTGGAACCGTTCGCCCGGGGCCATGCCCCGGTGGCGGGCGTGGGGGCGTGGTCGGCCTCGCCGTCGAACACCAACGGCTCGACCGTCTCCAGCACGTCGCAGGCCGGCCTGACTCCCCCGGGGTCCGACCCCGAGCTCGACCCGTCCCGGGGGGTCGCGGCGAGCCCCTCCGGCCCTCTCCGCCGGGTCCGACCCGATGGAATTCATCCCGAAGCTCGATTTCGGCCCGCCCGAGCCGCTGTCGCTCTCGACCACGAGGAAGCCGGCCCGGGCCCCGAAGCCGGCCCAGGCCAGACCGCCCCGATCCCTGCCGATCGTGCCGATCCTGATCGGCTCGGGCGTGGTGATCCTCGCGGCGATGGTCGCCCTGGCGGTCCCGGCGGTCCTCAGGGCGATGAAGGATCGCCCCTCGACCCCGAAGGCCGCGCCCCTCTCGGCCGAAACCCCGGAAACGCCCCGGCCGCCGCCCGCGTCGCCCGGGTCGGCCCCGGCCGAATTCGCGATCCGCGAGGCCGACGGCGAGGAGAGGCCCGAGGCTTCGCTCCGAGACGCCATCCGCCACGCCTCCGGCCGGGACAAGGCCGAGATCGTCGTGAGGTCGAAGGCCCTGACCCGCCCCGGAGAGGTCGGCAAGGCCCTGAGGGTCCCCAGGGGCTTGCTGGTGATCCGGGCCGACGGCGACGCCCACCCCGAGCTCCTGATCGAGCTCTCGAAGAAGGCCCCGTGGATCGAGGTCGGCCCCCAGGCCCGCCTGAGCTTGATCGGCTTCAAGATCCGCCAGGAAGTGCCGATCGCCGATTCCTCCAACGCCCCCCCGCCGGCCCTGATCGCCTCGCTCGGCAACGTTTCGCTCGAAAAATGCGAGTTCTCCACCACCGGAAGCGACCGATCGAGCCGGGTCCTCGCCTCCGAGGGGCTGGACACCCGGATCACCGATTGCTTCTTCGAGGGATTCGATCGCCCGCTGGCCCTCCAGTTCTACCCCGGGGCCGACGTCCGCCTGACCAACTCGATCTTCGTCCGCGACATCACGGGAGACCCCCTGGCCGGCTGGGCGATCGGCGCCACGGGCAAGACGGCGATCAACGGGACGAAGCCGAGGAAGCTCAGCCTGGATCGCTGCACGGTCCTCGGCGCCGGCCTGCTGGCGGCGGAGGGATTCTCGGCCGAGGCGCCTCTGGACGTCTCGTTGAAGCAGACGGCCGTGAGCGCGAAGTCGCTCCTCCTGACGGAGCTGCCCAGGCCGGCGCTGGCGAAGGCGATCCACTGGTCGGGCCAGGAGGACTGGTTCGCGATCTCCGAGGCGTCCTGGGCGATGGTCGCCCCGAAGGCGTTCGACGCCCTGGCCGGGGGCCTGACCGACCTGAAGGCCTGGACGGCCGCCGTCGGCCCGGAGGCCGGAAGCCGCGAGGAAGTCCTCCCGTTCGCGGCCGGCTCGCCCAAGGAAGGCAGCCCTCCGAGGGACTTCGCCATCACCGTCGAGAACGGCCAGCCCCCCGCCGGGGCGAAGCTCGGTCCCTGAGGAGCTACTCCTCGCCCGGGAGCAAATGCCGGCTCGAATGGTAGATCCGCTTGTGACGGGTTTGCGCCGCCGGGGTGGGTTCGGCCTTGCTCTTGAGGTCGGCGAGGTTGGCGGCGCAGAACGGGCAGGCCACCACGTCGATGTGGAACTTGATGTATTCGGCGTGGTCGGGGTCCAGGGCGTCGAGCAGGTAGCTTCCCAGGGTCTGCCGGGACGCGCACGTCAACCTCGATCGGTTCCAGATCGCCCCGAGCGAGTGGAGGCCGGCGTCTCCCCGGTCGAGCCGGACCTCTTCGAGCTGGTGGCGGAGGTCGGCCGAGTCGCGGAGCGCCTTCTCCACCCGGGCCATCTCCTCGGGCGCGAGGCTCTCGGCGAGGTAGGCTTTCAGGATCTCGACGTCAATCGCACCGTTCCCCATCGGCTTCGGACCCTCGCGGACGGACATTCGGATCAAGACTGGTGCATTTCATGCACCCTACAGCACGTTGTCGAAGCTCAGGCCCGCCCTCCGGGCCATCTCCTTCAGGCGGGCGACGGTCTGGAATTTGTAGCTGGCGACGGCCTGTTCGGTGATCCCCAGGTACTTCGCGACGTCCTTGTTCGCCCATCCCTTGACGATCAGGAGCTCCAGGCACCGGAGGCGGGCGAAATCGCCGCGATCGAGCCAGTCGCGGACGAGGTCGCCGAGGGATTCGGCCAGCATCCGCTCCTCGGCCACCCGGCGTTCGTCGCTCCGGGCGATGCTGGAGGCCGCTCGGATGTTGCCGGCGACCTCTTCGAGGGGGCGGCCGTGGTCGTCCGAACCGAACTGGTCGATCGGCCTCCGGCCCTGGCGGCGGAGGTGGTCCGTCAGCTTGTGGGCGGCGATCGAGAAGAGGTACGCCTCCAGGTCGCGGGCCTCGTCGTAGTGCGGGAGGCTCGTCAGGAAGCCGATGAACGTCTCCTGGACGGTGTCCTCGGCGGCGGCCCGGTCGTGGATGCGACTATCGACGAAGGCGAGGAGCCGCCCCTCATACCGCTCGATCAGCCCGTTCCACGCCCGGGCGTCGCCGTCGCGGACTTGGCGGATCAGGAGTTTCTCGGCGTCGGTCGTCGCCATCGCGCGGGGTCTCGCACGCCTCTCCCGGCCGGGAACGACACCCGTCCGATCCGCCCATTCTAATCGCGACGGCGAGGCGATGGCTACGGGGCACCCGGATCGGCCCGGACCGGCCACCGGGCCAGGAGGGGCTGGGCCTTCGGGTCGCCGCCGTGATAGAATCGGCCCGTCCGCTCCATTTCCTCGGCCGGTCGTGCCCTCGGCCGGGTCTCCGCCATCGTCCTCGTCATCGGCCCCGAGGCCGGGGTGTCGCCATGCTCTGCCCGGATCGCCCGTCGCGGCGGCGAGGCCTGGCCTTCGCCGCGTTGGTCCTCGTCGCGATCGCCGGATGCGACGCCAGGGTGTCTTCCTCCACGTCCGGCTCGGCCCCTCCTCCCGCTCCTCCGCCACCGACGCCCCCGACCATCGAGGCCGCGGCCGCACCCGATGCCATCCGGTTCGAGGACGTGGCGAGGCCCTGGGGAATCGACTTCGTCCACGTCTCCGGGATGACGCCCGAGAAGCTCAACCCCTCCGCCAACGGCTCCGGCGTCGCCATCTTCGACTACGACGGCGACGGCAAGATGGACCTCTACCTCGCGTCCACGACCACCCTGCCCGTCGGCAAGGAACCCCGAGGCCGGAACCGCCTGTACCGCAACCTCGGCGGAGGCAAGTTCCAGGACGTGACCGAGACGGCGGGCGTCGGCTTCCGGGGCGAGTGTCACGGAGTGATCGCCGGGGACCTCGACAACGACGGCGACCCCGACTTGATCCTCTGCAACTACGGCCCCAACGTCCTGTACCTCAACAACGGCGACGGCACGTTCCGCGACGCCACCAGGGACGCCGGGCTCGGCCGCCCCAACGCCGTCGATTCGAAGAGCCCGAACTGGTCGTCCGGCGGCGCCCTGATCGACTACGACAATGACGGCGATCTCGACGTCTACATCGCCAACTATGCCGATTGGAACTACGAACGCGACCGGGACAAGTATTGCGGTCATCCCGACAAGCAGGTGAGGTTCTATTGCGGGCCCAAGGACCTCGAGCAGACCCGCCACGACCTCTACCGCAACGACGGCCCGAAGGACGGCGTCCCGCGCTTCTCCGACGTGACCGAGGCCGCCGGCCTCGCCCGCAAGGACGGCCACGGCTTCGCCGCCGTCGCCGCCGACCTCAACGGCGACGGCAAGATCGACCTGAACGTCGCCAACGACCAGTGCCCGGCGTTCCTCTTCCTGAACAACGGCGACGGCACGTTCCGCGACGCCACCGAGAGCTCGGGGGCCGCCTTCGACGACAAGGGCCAGGCCCTCTCCGGGATGGGCGTCGACGCCGAGGACCTCGACGGCGACGGCCTCCCCGAGCTGTTCCGCTCCCATTTCTCCAAGGAATACAACACCATCCACCAGAACCTGGGCGACGGCCAGTTCGCCGACTGGACCCCGGGCTGGGGGATGAACATGGACAGCATGCCCTACGTCGGCTGGGGCTGCGTCCTCACGGACTTCGACAACGACGGCTGGCCCGACGCCTTCGTCGCCAACGGCCACACCGACGACAATTACCACCTGATCGGCCGCGCCGACGAGCCGTTCGCCCAGCCCCCCCTGCTCCATCGCAACGTCGCGTCCCGGAAGGGCCGAAAATTCGCGATGGTCAACGCCTCCGCCGGACCGTTCTTCACCTCGGACCACGTGGCGAGGGGCGTGGCGCAGGGCGACCTCGACGACGACGGCCGGATCGACCTGGTGGTCAGCGTGATGGATCGGCCGGCGGCGGTCCTCCGCAACACCACGGACTCCGGCAACCGCTGGATTCGCCTGGACCTCCGGGGCACGAAGTCCAATCGCGACGCCCTCGGAGCCAGGGTGGAAGTGATCGCCGACGGCCGGACGATCCATCGGCAGAAGAAGGGCGGCGTGAGCCTCGGCTCCTCGCACGACCCGAGGCTCCTCATCGGCATCGGCAAGGCCGAGAAGGTCTCGCAAGTCACGATCCGATGGCCCTCCGGAGGCCCGCCCACCGTCCTCCGAGACCTGGCGACGGGGCAGACTCACACGGTGGTCGAACCGTAGGGTGCATGCAATGCACCGTCATGTAGGGTGCATGAAATGCACCAACCCCGCGGCGGCCAAAAGGCCGCCCACCATTTTCCACCCTCCCATTCCGCGAGATCCCCGAGGAAGGGCGAGCGGCCGAGGTCCCCGGTGTCTTGGTGCATCCCTTGCACCCGACCGAACCATGCGAACCCCATCTCATGAGAAGATGAGGAACTCGTGGGGTCGCATCCGAGACGACGGCGCCTCCCCCTCGGCCCCGAATTCGGCGACCTCCGAACGAAACGCCGGCGTCTCACCCGCGAGCTCGGTCGGCCACGGCCGATCCTCGCCCGAGAGGTTGAAGACGATCCGCAACTCGGCGACTCCGTCCTTCCCGCCTCGGACGACCTCCAGCACGTCCCCGTGGTGAATCCGGGTCCGGGCGTGCGAGAAGTCGCGGAGCGTCGGCCATTCCCGCCTCATCCTCAACAATTCGGAGTGCAGCCGGCGAATCCCCGCCCGGACCGGGTCCGACCAGTCCCAGCTCAGGATCGCGAGGTCCCTGGTCGAGCTCGCCACCGGGTCGGGCGGCTCGGCGTCCCAGCCGAAATGGGCGAACTCGCGTTTCCGGCCCTCGCGGACGGCCTGGATGAGTTCCGGGCTCTCGAAGTCGCAGAAGAACGGGAACGGCGACGTTTCGCCATATTCTTGGCCCATGAACAGGAGCGGCAGGCGAGGGGCCAGCAGCAAGATCCCCGCCGCCAGCCTCGCCAGCGAGGGCCGCTCGCTCGTCGCCACGCGGTCGGACTTCAAACGGTTGCCGACCTGATCGTGATTTTGCGTGAAGGCAAGAAAACGGTCCCCCGAGAACTCGACGGCCGGAGTCCCATGCCTCCGCCCCCGGAATTTGCTGTAATTGCCGTCGTTGACGAACACCCGCTCCAGGGCCTTCGCCAGCGCGGGCGCCCCGGAGGCGAAATCGGCGTAGTACCCATCGACCTCGCCGGTCAGGACCACGTGGGCGGCATGATGGAAATCGTCGTTCCAGTGGCCATCGAGGCCGTATCCTCCGCGATCGAGGGGATGGAGGAACCGCGGGGCGTCGTTCAGGTCCGTCTCGGCGAAGACGTGGACCGGGAACCCCCGGTTTTCGGCCTCGCGATGGGCGACCTCGGCCACTTCCGACAGGATATGCCGGGGACTGCGATCGTAGATTTGATCGGCGGCGTCGAGCCTCAGCCCATCGACGTGAAAATCCCGGACCCACATCCTCGCGTTGTCCAAGACCATCCGGCGGACCGGGTCGCACCCCCGGCCGTCGAAGTTGATCGCCGGGCCCCAGTCGCTCTGGGTTTTTTCGCTCAGGTAGTCGCCGAACCGGGGGAAGACGTTGCCGTCGGGGCCGAAGTGGTTGTAGATGACATCCAGGAAGACCGCCAGCCCGCGTCGATGGCACTCGCCGATCAACCGACGGAGCGCCTCGGGGCCTCCATAGGTCTGTTGAACGGCGAACGGGAACACGCCGTCATAACCCCAGCTCCGCGACCCCGGGAACTGGCCAACCGGCATCAGCTCGACGGCCGTGATCCCCAGGTCGCGAAGGGCGTCGAGCCGGGGGACGATCGCATCGAAAGTCCCTTCGGGCGTGAACGTGCCGACGTGCAGCTCATAAACGATCAGGTCGGCCCTCGCCACGCCCTTCCAGTCGCGATCGCCCGACTGATCTATCTGGTCGGTGAAGAAAACGGCGGAGGGCCGATGAATCCCGTCGGGCTGGAACCGCGAGAGCGGATCGGGCCTCGGCTCCTCGCCGTCGAGCGCATAGGAATAGCGCAGGCCGGGGCCGGAAAACGGCGCCTCGGCCGCGAAGAAGCCCCGGGGGAGCGATTCCATCGCGATCCGGCGATCGTCGAGGACCAGTTCGACGGCCTTCGCCTTCGGGGCCCAGACGCACCACCGGGCCGACTCCGGGCCGGTCGGGATCACGCCCTCGGGGGGCAATTCGGGGTCATCGATCACGGGGGGCGGGCCTCGTCGCGAAACGTGGGATCAACGCCCCAAAATGCGAAGCAACCGGCGCGCCATCAGGGAGGGAGGATGTCCGAGACGAGGATTCGCCCGACCTCGGTCCCATCGATCACGACCGGGACCGCCTCGCCGGCCCGGAACGTCCGGCACGACGCGAATCGAGGATCGGGGCCGGGCCCGGTCGGGTCGGAATAGACCTCGATCACGTCCGAGACGAGGTTCGCGATCCAGGCCAGCGCGACGTTCGCCCAGGCCAACCGCGGGAGTCCGAGCCGATCGTCGCGAAGGGTCGAATCGGCGACTTCCACCACGAAGAGGACGTCGGCGGGCGTGGGCCTCCGATGGAGATAGTCGCGGATCGAGCCCCGGATGATCGCCAGGTCAGGCTCCGGCTCGCTGGCGAAGCCCGAGGGGCCGTCGGGCAGGAGGATCGGGTCTTCCTTCCTCACCCAGAAACCCGGCGGAAGCACCTTCGTAAGAGCCTCCAGGGCAAGGTAGGTCGCCGCGACGTGACGTTCGCCCTTGGTCAGCTTTCGAACGAGCATCCCGTCGAGGAGGACGATCGGTGCCCCTTCCTGGAGAATGCCCGATCGCGTCATTCGATCGACCTGGTCCGGCGAGAACCGATAGAACCGCTCCTCGATCGGGGCCGGAGGATCGACCCGCGAGGCCGGAGTGGCCGCGATCGGCCCATCCTCGGACGGATCGATCGCGACGGGCCTCGCGACGGTCGCCATTCCGCTCGCCCCCGACGATCAGACCGTGAACAGATCCTGGGTCGAAGGGTCTTCGACCAGCGACAGCAGCAAAGACCGGCTCTTGTCGCGGGTCTCGCCGATCGCGGTCACGTAGACGGCCGGGTCGTCCTTCACGGGGCATTCGTGCTCGCAGATCCCGCAGCCGATGCACTTCTCGGGGTCGATCTCGGGGCGCTTGAGCTCCTTGGTCTGGCCCCAGCGGTCGGTGATCGTCACGTTCCGGGTGAAGATGGCCTTGGGGCTGACCGGGCAGACCTCCTCGCAGACGACGCAGTGGGTGTCCATCGCCCAGGGGAGGCAGCGGCCCCGGTTGTAGAAGGCCGTCCCGGTCTTGATCGGGCCCTTGGATTCGAACGGGCCGACGCCGAGCTTTTCGGTGATCGAGATCTCGCGGATCGCCCCGGTGGGGCAGACCTGGCTGCAGAGCGTGCAATTCAGCTCGCACCAGCCCATCTTCGAGATCATGATCGGCGTCCAGAGCCCCTCGACGCCCGCCTCGAACATCGCCGGCTGGAGGACGTTGGTCGGGCACACGCGGATGCACTGGTCGCACTTGATGCAGCGGCGGAGGAACTCGTCCTCGGCCACCGAGCCCGGGGGGCGGATCACGGCCTTGTTGAAGTTCTTGCGGACCCCGCCGGAGAGCCGGGCCATCGGGAAGAACAGGACGCCGAAGAGGCCCGCCAGCATCAGTTGCCGCCGGCCGATCGCCGGGGCGGTCACTTCGCTCGCCTTCCTCGGCAGGAAGCGGAACGCCAGGGCGTCGTGGGGGCAATCCTCGATGCAATTCAGGCAGACGAAGCACTCGGACTTCCTCAGATCGGCCTGGGGGTCGCTCGCCCCCTCGCACGACTTCAGGCAGAGGTCGCAATCGGTGCAGCGGACCGGGTCGCGGTCGATCCTCCAGATCGCGAACCGGCTGAAGATCCCCAGCAACGCCCCGAGGGGACAGACCACCCGGCAGAAGAACCGGGGAATCCACCAGTTGGCCACGAGGAACCCGACGAAGATCACTCCGACGACCCAGCCCCACATGTCTTCCCGGGGTTCGGTGTACACGCCCTCGGTCGTCTTGTGGACCGTGGGCAGGACGCTGGTGGTCATCGAGCGGACGGTCAGGGCGATCGGGTCGAGCAGGCCGATCTGGAGGGTGCTGTTGCTGCCCTTGCTCTCGGCCGCAGCCCGGGAAATGCCGGTCCCGACGGCGCCGACGGCCCGGGGGACGAAATTCGGAGTCTTCGATTCGGAGTAGGCCCTGGCGATCTCTCCCGGCGACTTCCACGCCGTGGGGACGATCCAGAGGGCGGCCATCGCGAGCATGGCGGCGAGGATGTAATACTTGATCGCGAAGATCCGGCGATACCGGTTCGACTCGATCATCTGCTTGGTGTTCCGGCGGTTGCCGATCCAGCCGAAGAAGTGGTGGAGGATGCCGAACGGGCACATCCAGTTGCACCAGACCCGCCCGAGCATCATCGTGATGGCGATGATCACCAGGCCCCAGACGAGGTTGCGGTAGAGCGTGTGGGTCGTCAGCGCGGTGGAGACCGCCACCAGGGGGGTGGCCTCCAGGAAGAACGAGACCGGCCACCCCTTCAGGTAGCGGAGGTCGGTGATGATCAGGAAGAACAGGAAGAGGCCGAGGGCGAGGGCCTCATAGGCGCGGCGAATCTTGACCATTTATGAAGTCCCTCCGGCGGGGGGCGGCGTCTCGGGTCGGGGGCGTTTGGGCGGGTCCCAGGCGTCGGCCCTGGAGAGCAAGCGGGCGAGCGGCAGTTCGAAACCGGGGAGGAGGTCGGTCCGGTAAGTCTCAGGCTCGGCGACGATCACGGTCGTCCCGCCGTCCGGCCCGTACCGATTCACCGCCATCATACGGCGGAATCGGTCGATGATCCAATACTCGCGGCCCCCGACCTCGCGATATTCCCGGGCCTTGACCTCGTAGTCGCGAAGATAGTCCCGCTTCCGGCCCGAGACGATCTCGATCACGATGGTGGGGATGTCCCGCTCCAGGTCGGGAGTCCGCCCCAAACCGACCCAGATGGCCCGATCGGCTCTTCGGCGGTTGGGGGTCGTGGCGATCGTCTGTTCGAGCAGTGTCAGGTCGAGTGCTCGGCCTTCAGGGGAGGTATCTCCATAGAGCCGGAGTCGATATCCGAGCTCGTCGTTCGGGTTCCGCTCCCCACCGCCCGGAGGCGGCGTCACGATCAGGACTCCCTGGACCAATTCGTAGCGAAAATGCGGCACGAAGTCGGCGGAATCGAACTCCGACGGGCTCAGCAAGATCCCCGCCGAGCCCGGTCCCAGCCGCCTCGTCCGAGCTTTCGGAGCGATCGTCGCCATTGGGGTCATCCCGTGAGAGTCGGATCGGCCGTTCTAGAGGATTCCGGCCAGGTCCAGGACGAACCCGGGGAGGACGTCCTCTCCGGAAAGCGTGGCCGGAGACGAGGGGATCTCGACCTCCCGGCCCGGCCGATCGATCTCGACCTCGCCGGCATGGGGGTCGATCAGCCAGCCGAGCCGGACTCCCTGCGAGAGATATTCTTGCATCTTGCGGCGAAGCGTGGGCTTCGAGTCGCTCTCGGAGCGGAGTTCCGCCACGAAATCGGGGTAGACATGGGAGAACCGCTTGCGGTCCTCCTCCGGGATCGCCTCCCATCGGTCCAGGGAGAGCCAGCAGGCGTCGGGGCTGCGGATCGCCGTGTTCGGCAGGGTGAACCCGGCCGAGGAGTCGAAGGCCACGCCGAGTCCGGTCCGCTCATTCCAGAGCCAGAGCTGGCCGGAGAGGCTGATGTTGCGGCGTCCGGAATCCATCCCCGCGGGCGCCATGGCGATGAGTTCCCCTTCGGCGGTCCTCTCCAGCCTCATCTCCGGGTTCGCCCGGCAGAGCGCGTAGAAGGCCCGTTCCGACACCTTCAACCCGGGGCGGGTCGGCAGTCGGAGGAGGACTTCCTCTCGGGTCGCTCTCGGCCGGGCCGACGCCATGTCAGATCGTCACCTCGCTGGTCCACTGGGGGCGCCAGTCCTGGCCGAGCCCCCGGGCGATGACCTTGTCGAGATAGATGATCTCGTGCCGGGACTTCTGCAGGAGGCGGGTGACGCACCAGCTATCGACGGCCGTGCAGTCGGTGCCGACGACGATGGCGTCGGCCTTCTTCACGTCGTTCAGGCTGCCCCCGGTCGGGCCGTTCCTCATCAGGAGCTTCCGGCCGTCGGCCACGACGAAGGTGGGCTTCATCATCAGGGCGAAGTCGGAGATGATCCCGTGAATATCCTGGTGGAACTGGTTCCTCGGGTTGCCCAGCAGCCCGTACCAGTTCTTCATGGTGACCGTGGCCTTGCAGAGGTTGTGGTCCTTCACCGGGGAGACGCCGATGACCTTCGTGGCCTCGCGGAACGGCCGGTAGAACATCTTCCACGTGTTCTTGATCGTCTCTCCGCCGACGTAGAGGTCCTCGAAGTACGAGTGCTGGGGCATCATGACCTCGGCCCCGGCCCGTTGCGCGGCCTCGCCGACCTTGGTCTTGAAGAAGCAGCTCTCGGGGTTGTTGATCGGGTTGTCGGCGACGATCACCTTCCTCGCGCCGTTCTTCAGGCAGAGCTTGACGACGGCGGCCACGGTGTCGGGCTGGCTGGTGGCGGCGAGGTCGGGGTTCTTGTCGAACGCCACGTTGGGCTTGACGACGACCACGTCCCCCTTCTTGATGAACCGGGAGATCCCGCCCATCTCCTCCAGGGCCGCGCGGACCATCTGGAACGCCTGCTCCTCGCGGGCGGCCAGGTCGTCCACGGGCGAGGACCTCACGACGACCAGGCTCGGCTTGCTCGGCATCGCCTCGACGGCGTAGTTCTTCAGGCGGACGGGCTCGGGGGGCTGGACGCCCTTCATCCCCCAGTTGTCGTGGATCAACACGCCCGCCCCGGCGGCCCCGCCGACGACCGCGGCCGTCCCGCCGACCTGCGTGAGGAATTGCCGGCGCGAGAACGGCTGCTCCGCCGGGTTCACCCCGCCGAGCCGCTCCAAATTCCGCTGCTGCGTCTTGGTCAGCTTCTCGCTCATGGGTCATGTCCCGGGGAAAAAGAGGAGGGACCGCGAGGCGCCTGGCAGGAGCGGGAGGAAAGGGATTACTTCCCTTCCTTCCCCTCCTCTTCCTTGGCGCCCTCGGGGCCGCGGATCACCGGCACGTTGGTCGGCAGGGCCTTGGCGAATTCGCGGGCGAACGCCTCGGCCAGCTTGGCGTCGGTCGCCCCGTTGGCGCCGGCCACGGCGTTCCCCTTGAGGAAGACAGCGTCAGCCAGCCCCACGTTGTTCGAAACAATCATCTTGTCGGCCGCAGAATCGGCGATCACCGTGATCGTCGCCCCGTCGGCCTTGGCCGTCTCGACGTACTTCTCGAACATCTCCCGGGCCTTCTCGGGCGTCTCATACGGCCGGAGGAAGCCCTGGAAGTTGACGTCATCCCGGGAATAATCGGCCATGAAGACGTCGTTCAAGAAGCTGAATCCGAAGACGTCCTGCGCCACGAACTTCGTCGCCGACTGCTTCGGCTCCTTCGGCAGCAACTTGAACACGTCGTTGGGCTCGGGCCCGAGGCCGCCGGGCCGGCCTTCTGGCCGCTCGCCACCCGCCTGGCCAGGTCCAGGGCGAAGGCCGACAGCTTCGGGTCGTCCTGGGCCAGGTTCACCACCGTGTAATACGGCCCGAGGTGGAAGAAGACGCTCCCGCTCGCCGTGTACGCGCCGTCGCCCAGCTCCGTCGGCTTCGCGTCGTCGGGCTTCTCCGAGTCGAACTTGGCGCCGGCCCGCAGGGCGTCGCCCATCTCGAACACGAAGAGCTGGACCTCCGCGTCCTCGTCCTTGCCCGGGTGGTACGAGCAGCACGCCATCCCCTTCACGCCGTTCTGGATGAAGCTCTCGGCCCGGCCGTCCATCTTCTCGTAGAGGTTCTCGGCGTTGAACGTCTCGACATATTTCGGCGGGCTCACGCCCGGGAGCTTCGAGAGGTTCCAGCCGGCGGGCAGGTCGGAGAGCGGCAGCATCTCGGCCAGCGCTTTCTGGGGGGCCGGCACCGCCGCGACGATCGCCTCGATCGCCGGCTTCGCCAGGCCGCTGGCGGGCGGAGGCGCCGGAGGGGCGACCTCGCGAGCCGCGACCGGAGCCGCCGGAGCGCCGGATGAGGCCGGAGCGCCGGCACCCATCTCGGCCGGCTTCGCCTGGACGATGATCTGCTGCTGGGGGGCGTCCAGGCCGATCGACTTGCGGACCTTCCCCATCCGCTCCAGGACCTCGTTCATCTCGGGGACGACCGCCGGGTTGGCGATCGCCGCCTCGCGGAGGGCCAGCATCGCCGTGTCCAGGCTCTTGACCGAGTTCACCAGGTCGCGGCGGACCTCCGCCAGCCGTTTTTCCTCGGCGCGAACCGCCTCGTCCAGCATCTCGGCCGACTTCAAACGATCGAGGACCTCGTACCGCCGCCCCTCGTCCACCGGGGTGATCGTCCGGTTCGGGTCGAACTCGTACCGCTTCTGGTCGTAGTGCTCGCCCTTGAGCATCACCGCCAGGAGGATGGCCGGGATGCCCATGACCATCATCATCGAGCAGACGACCGACCACCACGACGGCCTCTGCAACGTCCGCCCTCGCCGGGCGTTGAACCACTTCATCCCGCCCATCAAGGCGAACGCCAGCGGGGTGGAGGCCAGCGCGATCCCGGCCGCCAGCAACGCCACGGCCGAGGTCGGGCTCTCGCGGAACAGGTCGCCGAGCTGGAGGAAGAAGTCGTTCGGTCTCATCCGGCGACGTCCCCGGGGGTTGAACAACGGTTGGACGCAACCGCCCGATTATAGCCGACCCGCCCGCGAGCCGGCAATCGGCGATCCCCCGAGGACCGAACGAATTGGCCCCCGACGAGGTTCCTCCATCGGCCTCCGAAATAGCGGCCGTGGTCGAGGTCCGCCCTCGGCCTTCTTCGCCGCGGCCTGGAAACGCGGAAGTGGCCACCTATTTGCGTGGCATGCTTACATCTTCGTAAGCATGTCTTCGGTTCGAGTACACCGAATTGGCAAGAATGTTTGCTTCATGATCCCAGGTTTGTGGTTACTCGACGACTCGTTCCCACGCTCGGCGTGGGTACGTGTTTCGCGGGTGAGAAGGCGGTCTTTGCAGGGTCCGCTCTTGCGGACCTCTTCGATTTCCCTTCGTCGCCAGGAGGTCCGCAAGAGCGGACCCTGCAAAAACCGCGGGCTCTTGAGTCCGGATTGGTGGTGACGTCGGATCTCCCTCGTTCCCACGCTCGGCGTGGGAATGCCGTCTTGCACGCTCCGCGTGCCTGCGGACGCCGACGAACGAAGAGGACGCGGAGCGTCGAAGACGGCATTCCCACGCCGAGCGTGGGAACGAGTCGTTACGCAAACACCCATCCGGAATCATGAGCCAAACCGCGATTCGAGGTGCTAAACACGTGCCCGCGCGGGAACGAGGGAGATCCGACGTCACCACCAATCCGGACTCATGAGCCGCATGTTTTTAGATAACAGCGCCCGAAGACATGCTTACGAAGACGTAAGCATGCCACCCGACGGGACCGCGTCCCATCGCCCGAGGTGAGGCGAGGCGAGGCGAGGCGAGGCCTCGGCCCGCCGTCCCCGAGGATCGCGCAGCGGATCGGCAGTCCGAGGTCTGCCCTACGGAAAATCCCCGACCGGGTTCCCGGGCATCCGCGGACGGCCTCTCGCCAACCAAGGGCCGGTCTCGGAGCTTCGGCCCCTCGGTCGCCCGCTTCTCATGCGAATCGACGGACTTGCGCCCAGGAGATTGACGAAGTCCACGAAAATTGAGGAAATTGGGCCGTTCGCGAAGACCTTGCGGTTGCAAGAGCACGTTCCCTTTTCCGAAAATCTGAAAACTCCTTAATTCAATAAGACATGACTACCGCCTAAGATCCGGGAAGTTGACAACACTTGGCACCGCAAAGTGGGCGTTCGCCCTTCAAAACAAGCCGAATGCTCGCGCAGTCCCCGGTGACAATCCACGAATTCCAATTCTTGAAAACGTGGATAATTCGCCCGAAACCGCGAACTGGCCAGGGGTTACCACGCGAGGCCCCGCGGAGCCTTCGACGCGAAGTCGGCGTCTCGGGGCGTTTTCGCCGACTCGACGAGTGACAGCCCCCTGTCGCGGGCGATCCGCCGCACGCCGATCGGCGATTCCGAATCGGTGATCGAAGGCCGCCCCGGTCGCGATGATTCCATCGGAACGGTTCGGCTCCATCCCCCTCCGGGACCGATCAGGTGAACAGCGACTCCACGAACGCATCGACGTCGAACGGCTGCAAGTCCTCGATCCCCTCGCCCACGCCGAGGAACTTCACGGGCAGGTCGATCTGCTGGCGGACCGCCACGACCACGCCCCCCTTGGCCGTCCCGTCGAGCTTGGTCAGGATCACGCCCGTACAGCCGATCGACTTGGTGAAGACCTCGGCCTGGCGGATCGCGTTCTGGCCGTTGGTGGCGTCGAGGACCAGAAGCACCTCGTGCGGGGCACCGGGAATCTTGCGCTGGAGGACGTTTCGGACCTTTTCGAGCTCCCTCATCAGGTGGGTCTGGGTGTGGAGCCGGCCGGCCGTATCCACAAGCAGGATATCGACTTGCCTCGCCAGGGCCCGGTCGCAGGCGTCGTGCGCGACGCTCGCCGGGTCGGCGTTCGGGGCTCCCCGGACGATGTCGGTCCCGGCCCGACCGGCCCAGATCCCCAGCTGGTCGGCCGCGGCGGCGCGGAAGGTGTCGCAGGCGGCCAGGAGGACGGTCTTCCCCTCGTCCTTGAGCCTCTGGGCGAGCTTGGCAATCGAGGTCGTCTTGCCCGACCCGTTCACGCCCGCGATCAGGTAAACCGAGGGCTTGGTGGGACTTACGGCGAGCGTCCCCGGCCTCGGATCGGCCAGCAACGCCCGGAACTCGGCCTTCACGAATTCGAGGAGGTCATCGCCGGCCGTCTGGTCGGCGAACGCCTCGCGGACCCGGGCGATCACGCGGTCGGTGGCCTTCACGCCGACGTCGGCCTGGATCAGGCTCGATTCGAGCTTGTCCAGGAACTCCTGATCGACCTTCTTGCCGAACCAGGAGCGGACGTCGAACAGCCGGGCCGTCCGGGCCAGGCCCTTCTTGAAGCGGGAGAGGATGTCCTTGAAGGCCATGAACCCATACCGAAAGGGAAACCAGGATTCGAGTTATGGCTGAGCCGCCCGACGGAGGCGTTCGAGGTCCTCGCGAGGCGTGAGGGTCGAGCCGAGCCATCGGCCGGGCCGATCGGGGGCGTGGAAATCGCTCCCGGCGACCGGCACCAGGCCGAATCGGTCGGCCCAACCCATCAGCCGGGGCCTCCGCGACTTCGCCACGCCGGGGCCGGCGACCTCGATCGCACCCAGACCGTCGGAAACCATCTCGCCGAGCGGCCTTTCGCCGAGATCATAGGGCGGATGCGCCAGGGCGGCAACCCCGCCCGCCTCGCGGACGATCGCCAGGGCCTCGGCCATCGGCAAGAGGGGCTTGGGCACCTGGGCCGGCCCCCCGTCGCCGAGGTAGAGGGTGAACGCGGCTCGATCATCCCGGACCTGGCCGGTCCGGGCCAGCCACCGGGCCAGGTGCTTCCGCCCGATCGTGGCCCGGGGAAACACTTTGCGGATCGCTGCCAGATCCACCTCCAGCCCGAGCGACGCCAACCGCTCCGCCATCGCCTCGATCCGGGCCTCGCGACGGCCTCGCAAGTCCAGGCACGCGGCGACCAGCGTCGCATCGTCTTCCCGGAAAAAATAGGCCAGAACATGGTATTCCCGGCCATTTCGCTCGGTCGAGAGTTCGACGCCCGGGACCAGCTCGACGCCCAGGCGATGGGCCTCATCCCGGGCGGTCGGGATGGCCGAGAGGGTGTCGTGATCGGTGATCGCCAGGGCGTCCAGGCCGAGGGCCGAGGCGGCGCGGACGACCTCTCCCGGCGAGCACGAGCCGTCGGAGTGGGTCGTGTGGACGTGGAGATCGGCCCCGCCGAGCGTCACCGGGTCATTCCGAAGGGGGAGGGGCGGCGGCCTCGGTCTCGGGGGTGGCCGGTTCGGCGGGGGCGGGCGGGGCGGAGTCGTTGGAATGGAGCCGGTCGAGGATGCCGTTGACGAACCGGCTCGACTGCGCCGTGCTGTATCTCTTGGCCAGTTCGAGGGCTTCGTTGATGGCGACCTTCACCGGGACGTCCGGGTCGTACAGCATCTCGAAGGCCCCGAGCCGCAAGATGTTGCGGTCGATGGCGGCCATCCGGTCAATCCGCCAGTTCTCGGCCACGCCGGAGATCAGGGTGTCCAGCCCGGGCTGATGGGCTTTCACCCCGGCGACCAGGGCGCGGGCGAACTCCTGGAGCCGTTCGTCCCGGAGCCGCCGGACGATGAACCGCTCGATCTCCTCGGCGTCGGCCCCGGAGTTTTGTTCCATCTGGTAAAGGACTTGCAGCGCAATTTCGCGGGCCCGGGTCCGGCGGGTGGCGGGGCCTCGATGGCTCTCCGACCGCTTCGGTTCCGCCGGGGGCTCGGGCTTCGGCAGGGGGGGAGGGGCGACGGCCACCGGAGGAGGGGCCGGCTCGGCCTTCGCCCATCCTCGGTCGAGGAGGAACATCAGGTCCTTCTCGCGAACCTCGTCGCCCGGCGAAAGCGCGAGGATCCCGGTGAGGAATCGCTCCCCCTCGGAGGACAGGCCGAACTCGACCGACTCGCCGGGTCGGTCGTCCTGGACGATGAGCCCCCCGGCGGGGGTCTTTTTCCTGAGGACCGGCATGCCGACGTTCTCCCCTCCATGCCGAATCCCGGCGGTGCACCTCTCGGAGGATCATACGCCGGGGCGGCCCGGATCGGAAAGTCCCCCGGGCCCGGGAATCGTCGATCCCAGTCCCCCGGAGCCCCCTCTCGCCGCCGCCCTTGTCTCCATAGAATAGACTATCGGAGGAGGGACGGGGACCGATCGCCCGGGACCCGCCGAGTCGTCGGATTCCCGAGCGAGGGGGTGGCCGTGACCGATCGTCGCCGGCTCTGGACTCTCGGACCGTTCCTGGCGGCCCTCCTCGGGACGGGCCAGGCCCTGGCCGATCCCGTCCCACCCCCGAGCCACGCTGAAATCGCCCAGCTTACCGAGGCCTCGCGGGGGATCGGTCGCAAGGTCGTCCTGGTCGGCCATCCCCAACGTGGTCAAGGGACAGCCTTTGTGATTTCCCGATCGCATCGACTCCTGGCCACGGCCGCCCACGTGGCCGACCTGTACAAGGGACCCGGGACGATCTGGGCGGTCCCTCAAGGGACGGGCTCGGCGATCCCGGTCGTCCGGGTCTGGTATCACCCAAGCCTCCATCGCATCATGGATGACGGCCTGACCGTCCGCTCCCCGGACCCGGCCGATGGCCCGGTGGCCGTCCCGGGTCCGGATGTGGCCGTCCTCCAGCTCGCCAACGACGGCACGCCGTTGCCCGAGGAATGCGAACTAGCCTCGCCCGAGGAGCTCCGCAAGCTCGACGGCCTTTCCCTGGCCCTCCTGGGCTACCCAGGTTACGGCGATTGGCCCACGCTCCAGGTCCCAGGCCGCCTGACGCTCAAGACGGGGAAAGTCCAGGTCGTGGACGGGTTTACGCCCGAGGAAGGGGCCCATCCCGAGCGTCGGCAGATGATCGAGCATTCCGCCGCGGCCCCGGAGGGCAGCAGCGGCTCGCCGGTGTTCCTTCCCAACGGCCATATCGTGGCCATCCACAACATCTTGCGGCTGTCGGGGCCCGAGGGCGGCACGGAGTCGGGCATGAGCGTTCGGCTGGATTGCCTCTGGGAACTCCTGGCCTATCACAAGCTCGATCGGCTCGTGCCGATCCCCCAGGATTGGCTGGTCCTGGTCCCGACCGGCCCGCAGGTCGACCCCAAGCGGGCCGATTACCGCCGGGCGAAGGAGCTAGTCCGCGAGGCGGAGGCCCTTTCGGCCGTCCGGGACTACCGGGGGGCCGGCGCCAAGTGCAATCAGGCCCTGGCTTTAGCGCCCGACTACCCCGCCGCCTTCCTCGCCCGAAGCCGGGTCTTCACCGGCTATTGCGGCACCTTCTGGGCCTCCCTGCCGATCGACGAGAAGCGAAAACAGGCAGACTGGGCGATCCAGGACGCCAAGACCGGCTTTCTCCTGGCCCCGGATCGGCCCGATGGGCTGTGCCTGATGCTCCAGAACGCGCTGTTCCTCGGCCACCTCGACGGCGACCGCTCGGCCTTCGAGGAGACGCTCGCCGGGGCCGATTCGCTGCTGTCTCGGCCGTTTCTGGAGAAGCATGACCGGAGCTTCCTCACGAATTGCCGGGCGCAGGCCCGCCATTACCTGGGGGACTGGTCGGGCGCCCTCAAGGATTATAATGAATCGATCCGTCTGGCCCCCTCCGAGCCGATCTGGTACCTGAACCGGGCGCAGTACTGGGACCAGGTCGGCCGCCCCGACCTCGCCGCCGCCGACCGCCGGATGGCCCAGGGATTGCGCAGGTAGGCGCCGTCCCGATCGTTCACCTCGCCTCCGCATCCCTGACCCTGACACTATCCCCCCTCGGCCCCCCCGCCGATCACGCCTTTTTCCGCCTGGCGGACCTCTCCGAGCAAATATGTGGTTTTGTGTTGCGATTCATAATAAGTTCGCATGACCATTTCCGCGAGAACGCCCATCAGGATCGCCTGGACCCCCGCCAGGAAGAACGTCACCGAGAGCATCGGCAGCGGGGTCTCGACGAACGATTTCGACGGCCGGAACACATATTTGAAATACAGCATCAGTCCGAAGGTCAGGACGCTCAGGACGATCGACGCGAGCCCGATCCGGCCGAACAGGTGGATCGGCCTCTGAGCATATTTTTGATAAAATCGGATCAAGAGCAAGTCCAGGACGACATTGAAGGTCCTGCCCAGGCCATACTTGGTCCTGCCCGCCCCCCGGGGTCGGTGGTGGACCTCCATCTCGGCGACCTTCGCCCCCTGCCAGGAAGCGAAGATCGGGATGAATCGATGCATTTCTCCGTAGAGCCGGACCCCCTCGAGGACCCGCCGCCGATAGGCCTTCATCGTGCAGCCGAAGTCGTGGAGCGGAACGCCCGAAATCCTCGACACCAGCCAGTTTGCGACGAGTGAGGGCACCCTTCGCGTCAGCCATTTGTCGCGGCGGACCCGCCTCCAGCCCGAGACGACGTCGAACCCCTCGTCGAGCCGGGCGAGCAGGCCCGGGATGTCGGCCGGGTCGTTCTGTCGGTCGCCGTCCATCGGGACGAGGATCGACCCGCGGGCCAGGTCCAGGCCCGCCGAGAGCGCCGCGGTCTGCCCGCAATTCCTCCTCAGGAACGCGGCGCGGACGTGCTCCGGGTCGGCGTCCTGGATCGCCGAGAGCCTCGCCCGGGAGCCGTCGGTCGAGCCGTCGTCGACGAAGATCAGCTCGTAGCGCAGCCCCGACGGCCGGAGGACGGCGTCGAGCTCCCGGTGGAGCGGCCCGACGTTGTCCTTCTCATTGAAGACCGGCACGATCACCGACAGGTCGATGAGATCATCGTTCATGAGAAATCAGCCGATCACGTATTGCGAGAGGAAACGTCGGCTGATCTCCAGGGATTCACGTCTCCTGTCCAGCGACCCCTCGAACGCCCGGTCCTCGACCTCCACGCACACCGGGCCGTCGTAGCCCGCGTCGGCCAACGCGCCGAAGAACGCGCCCCAATCCACGTCCCCCTGGCCGGGGATCTTGGGCGTGTGCCAGAGCTTGGGATAGGACAGGACGCCGTGATCGTCCAGGGCCTGGCGGTCGATCCGGGCGTCCTTGGCGTGGACGTGGAACAGGCGGTCGCGGAACTCGGCCAGGACCTTCCGATAGTCCATCTGCTGCCAGACGAAGTGCGACGGGTCGAAGTTCAGGCCGAGGCTCGGGCTGGGGATGTCGGCGAACATCCTCCGCCAGATCGCCGGAGACGTGGCCAGGTTCTTGCCCCCGGGCCACTCGTCGCGAGAGAACAGCATCGGGCAGTTCTCGATCCCGACGCGCACGCCCCGGGCCTCGGCCCGAGCGATCAAGGGGCGCCACGTCTCCAGGAATCGGGGCCAGTTCTCCTCCACGGACAGGACCGGATTCCGGCCGATGAACGAATTCACGACGTTGATGCCCAGATCACATGCCGCGTCGATCACCCGTTCCAGGTGGGAGACCGCCAACTCGGCCTCGGCCGGGTCGGCGGCCAGGGGGTTGGGGTAGTAGCCGAGTCCGGAGATCGCGACGTCATGGAGGTCCACGCAGTCGCGGACCCTCGCGATGGCCTCGGCGTCCAGGCTGGTGACGTCCAGATGGCTCACGCCCGCGTAGCGACGATCGGCCCGGCCGGGCGGCCAGCACATCACCTCCACGCACGAATAACCCATCTGCGAGGCCGCCAGGAGCACCTCGGCCAGCGAGAGTTCCGGCAGGATCGCGGTCACGAATCCCAGTTGCATCGTTCCATCCGGGGAGAAGGACTCTCGAAGGCCCCGGGACAATCTAACGGATCGTCGGCCCCGGATCGAGGGGACCGGGCGGATTCGGCGGGATCGTCGCCGGGGTCGGCCCCCGATAGCTCGCCCGCTCGACCTCGCGGGCCTCGAACGCCACGTCCTTCCACAGGATGCGGCCCCGGTGGTGGTTCCAGACGCTCGAACATATGATCGCCAGATAGGCCGATGCGCCGAACGGGAACGTCAGGGCGAACGCCGGGCTGATCCTCAGGAACACGGTGGAAGGCACGATCGCGATCAGCTGCGCCGCCACGCCCCAGAGCCCGGCGATCGCCAGCGGCCAGGCCCCGGCCGCCCCGCCCCGGACCAGCCCGAAATACGGCGTCCAGACCATCGCCAGCGCCACGATCAGGCCCACGAAGAACTTGTGGAGATGATATTCCATGCCGGCATAGGCATTCTTGCGCAGCCCCCGCCAGATCTCGCCAAATGATCCATACATATGAGTCCACGCCAGTTCCGGCGCGAGGTGGACCGAGAGCCGCCCGCCGGCTTCCTTGATCGTCCGGGCCATCTGGATGTCCTCGACGATCTCGGAACGGACCGCCTCGTGGCCGCCGACCTTCTCATAAATCGATCGGCGCACGAGCAGGAACCCCCCGGCGGCCAGCGCGGCCCGGCAATCGGGGTCGTTCACCCGATGGAGCGGATAGAGGGAGAAGATGATCTGGCCGATCGCCAGGGCCACCGCCCCTTGCCAGAACGAGCGGATCTCGGGCCTCGCGACGATCGAGACGAGGTCCGCCCCCGACCGGCGCGCCCGATCCACCGCCGAGGCCAGGGCCCGGGGATGCAAGCCCATGTCCGCATCCACGAATAAGATCCATTCGGCCTCGACCGACCGGGCCCCCTGCGCCACGGCCCAGGTCTTCCCCACCCAGCCCGGGGGGCGGGGCTCGCCGTGGAGGACGCGGATCGGCAGCTCGCGGGCGAGGCGGTCGAGGATCGCGCCGGTCTGGTCGGTCGAGCGGTCGTCCACGAAGATGGCCTGGAATCTCGGATAGTCCTGGGCGAGGAGGGCCCGGACGGTCCTCTCGACGTGGGCCTCCTCGTTGCGGGCCGGGACGATCGCGGCGACATCCGGCAAATCGTCGGGGATCGGGCCTTCGATGGCCTGGAGGAAGTGGATTTTCCGGGCGTTTCGGACGTTGCGGACGGCCAGCAAGGTCCACGCCAGGGCGACGAGCGAGGCGAGGATCGTCATCATGGCCGAGACACCATCGGCCGCCCCTTCCGGGCCCGGAGGTTCAGGTCCCGGGCGATCTTCTCGGCCGCGAGCTTGCCGCTCTGGACGACCATCGGCAATCCCGCGCCGGGCTGGACGCCTCCCCCCGCGAAATACAGGCCCGGGACGTCCGCCCGGTAGTTCAGGGGGCGGAAGCTGCCGCCGAGGACGTTGTGCGCATTGCCGAGACCATAGATCGATCCGAGGAAGGCGTGGAAGCGGTCGCGGAAGTCGCTCGGCCCGAAGACCGACCGCGAGACGATCGCCGACCCGAGGCCGGGCAGGCCGGCTTCCTCCAATCGGGCGATCAACTGGTCGGCATATCGGCGCTCGAAGTCGCGATCGGGCCCGCTCCCGGGCCTCATCGGCGGGGCCCCGACGACGATGAAGGGGTTCGAGCCCCCGGGGGGGGCGTCGCCCGGGTCGGTCTCGCTCGTGGCGTTCACGTAGATCGGCGGGTCGCTGGGGAACTCCCCTCGGGTGAAGAGTTCGTCATAGACTCGCTCCGAACCTTTGGTCAGGACCAGGATATGATGGGCCAGGGCGTCCCACGACCGATCGCAGCCGAGCTGGATCGTGAAGAACGAGCCCGAGGGCTGGGCGTGGCCGTCGCGGAGGGCCTGGACCTCCCCGGAAAACCCGGCGCCCCCGCGGAGCATCCGGTGGGTGTGGACATAATCGCTGTTGGAGACGACCGCGTCGGCCGCGATCCAGCCCGAGGACGTCGCCACGCCGACGACCCGGCCCGAGGCGTCGAGCTCGATCGTCTCGACCTCCTCGTTCGTGCGGATCTCGACCCCGACGTCGCGGCACGCGGCGGCGATCCCCCTGGGAATCGCGGCGATCCCTCCGATTTTCGGATACCAGACGCCTTCGCGGATGATCGTCCAGGGGATGATCGCGAGCGAGGCGGGCGCGGTCTTCGGGTCGAACCCGGAATAGGTGGGGAAGCCGTACAGGAGCTCGCGGATCGCCGGGGATCGGAAGTGGCGGTCGATCTCGGTCGCGTAGGTCTGGGCCGGGGAGACCACGGCCGCCGAGAGCATCAGCGGCGAGAACAGGACCTGCGGCCAGGTCTCCAGGATGCGGTCGCAGAAGGCGTGGCCGATCAGCCCGGCGAAGCGGTCCATCCTCGCCAGGAACTTGCCCAGGCCGTCGCCGTCGCGAGGGTCGATGGCGGCGAAGGCGTCGCGGAGGCCCTCCTCGGAGGCGGGGATATCGAGCGATCGGCCGTCGGTCAACACGACCCGGAACGCCGGGTCCAGCCTCTTCAAAGGGAGATAGGCGTCGGGGTCCAGCCCCGACGCCTCGAACAGGGTCGTGTAGACCCAGGGCATGACGACGATCGACGGCCCCTCGTCCCACCGCCAGCCGAGCTCCCGGCGTTCGCTGGCCTTGCCGCCGACCTCGGCGAGGCGTTCGAGGAGGATGACGTCCGCGCCTCGTCGCGTCGCTTCGAGGGCCGCGGACAGCCCTCCCACCCCTCCGCCGATCACGACGATCTTCGACCGAGCCATGACTCACCCTCTTCGGGACGATCGGCCCCGGAGGGGCCATCGCCTCAGTGTAGGCGAGGCGGACAGGTCCGGCCATCGCCCGACCGCCCGGCTCGGGGCCGATCCGTCCCCGGGGGCGCTCATTGCGACCATTCGGTCGGCACGCGGTCCCACCGATGGGCCTTGAGCGTCTCCATCAGCGACGGGTCGAGCGGCGGGGCCCCGCTCGCGGCGATGTTCGCCTCGACGTTCTTCTTCTTCCTCATGCCGGGGATGATCGTCGAGACGGTCGGCTCGGCCAGGATCCAGCGGAGGGCCAGTTCGGGCATGGTCATGCCCCGGGGCACGACGGGGCGGAGCCTCTCGGCGTGCTCGACGCTCTCCCGGAGGTTCTTCGGGTTGAAATAGCCGCTCCGCCAGTCCTCGGCGGGCCAGGTGGAGTCGAGCGAGAGCGTCCCGGTGAGCGTCCCCTCATCGAAGGGCACTCGCGCGATCACGGCGATGTTCAATTCCCGGCAGAACGGGAACAGCATGTCCTGAGGGGCCTGGTCGAAGATGTTGTAGATGACCTGGACGGCGTCGATCAGGCCCGTCTTGAGGGTTTCGACGCCGTTCTCTGGCTCCCATCGATTCACGCTGATGCCCACGGCCTTCACGAGCCCTTGCGCCTTCAGGTCGTCCATCGCCCTCTGCCAGCGGCGATCGTCCGTCCAGGTGTCTTCCCAGACGTGGAATTGAAGGAGGTCGATGTGGGGGAGGCCGAGGTTCTCGAGGCTTTTCTCGGCGTACTCGCGGATGTGGTCGGGCGGGAAGCATTCGTCGAGCGTGTAGCCCCGTCTCGACGGCCACTTGAAGTTCTTCGGGGGGATCTTGGTGGCGACGTAGAGGGTCTTGCCGGGATGCTCGCGGACGATCCGGCCGAGGATCTGCTCGCTCTTGCCGGCCGCGTAGCCCCAGGCGGTGTCGAAGAAGTTGCAGCCGAGCTCGATCGAGCGGCGGAGGCTCTCGAGCGACTCGTGATCCTCGGAGCCGGTCCAGCCGGCGAGGCCCCACATCCCGTAGCCGATCTCGGAGACCTGCCAGCCGGTCCGGCCGAATGTTCGGTAGTTCATGAACCTTCTCCCATGAGATCGCCGGGAAGGACGGGATGCCCCTTGAGGAATTCCGAGGCCGGCATCGCCTTCTTGCCCGGCACCTGGACCGTCACGAGCCGGATCGCCCCGTCGCCCGCCGCGACGATCAGGCCGTCGCGCCCGGCCGAGGTCACCGATCCCGGCGCCCCCTGCCCTTCGACCACGGCCGTCTCGTGGACGATCAGCCGGACCGGGGACCTCCCGGCTTCCGAGGGGTGCCAGAGCGTCGAGGCGATCGGCCAGGGCCTCAGGGCGCGGACATGGTCGTGGACCGCCCTCGCCGTCTTCGACCAATCGATGGCCGAATCCTCCTTGCGGAGCTTCGGGGCCCGGGTGACCTTCGCCCGGTCCTGGGGGAGGATGGTCGCCGAGCCGGCCTCGATGGCGTCGAGGCTCTCCAGGATCAGGGGGGCGCCGATCTCGGCCAGGCGGCCTTCGAGCTCGCCGGAGGTCTCGTCGGGGCCGATCGGGGTCCGGGCGAAGGCGATCATCCCCCCGGCGTCGATCCGGGGGGTCATGCGGATCACGGTCACGCCGGTCTCGGTGCGTCCGTCCTGGATCGCGCGGGCCACGGGGGCGGCGCCTCGATACGAGGGAAGGATCGACCCATGCAGATTGATCCCGCCGAGCCGGGCGGCCCCGAGCAGGTCTGCCGAGAGGATCTGGCCGTACGCGGCCGTGACGAGCAGGTCGGCCCCGAGAGCGCGGATGGCGTCGAGGGCCTCCCCGGCATTCACGTCCTCGGGCTGGAGGACGGCGACGCCCCGCTCGATCGCCGCGAGCTTGATCCGGCTCGGGATGAGCTCCTGCTTGCGCCCCTGGGGCCGATCGGGCTGGGTCACCAGAGCCAGCACCGGGTGCGCGGAACCGCAGAGCCGCAGGAAGGTCGGCAGGGCGAAATCGCCGGTCCCGAGCATCACCAAGCGCAGGGGCATGTCGGCCTCATCCCTGGTCATCCGGCCTCGATCGCGGTTCGTCGGCGTCGAGGAACTCATCGAGCCTCTTCAGGATTTCCGAATCGCTGGGCCATTCGCCGGCGGCCTGGGCGCGGCGGAACTCGGCCTCGAACTGGCGGACCCTGGGCTCGACCTTCTCGCGGACGTCCGGCGCCAGGCGATCGATGAACAGATCGCCGTTCACGTGATCGGTCTCGTGCTGGACGGC
The DNA here is from genome assembly GCA_963737655.1 of uncultured Planctomycetota bacterium. Taxonomy (GTDB): domain Bacteria; phylum Planctomycetota; class Planctomycetia; order Isosphaerales; family Isosphaeraceae; genus JAQGHR01. The sequence continues at coordinate 4,236,843 of CAVTTN010000002.1, forward strand.
CCGGCTGAAGAGGTCGTGGGCCTCGAGGTCGATCGGCTGGCCTTCGAGGTTGAACGCCTGGATCTTGACCTTGCGGGCCCTCTGGACGTTCGCATACAGGCCCGGGAAGCTCAGGCAGCCTTCCTCGCCTTCGATCGAGCCGTGCCTCTTGACGATCTCGGGGTTGAGGAAGACCTGCTCCTGGTCGGGCTGGTTCGGGTCGGCGGTGAGGTTCAGGACGAAGAACCGCATCGGCAGGCCGACCTGGTTCGCGGCCAGCCCGATCCCCTTGGCCTCGTACATGAGGTCGAACATCTGCCGGGCCCAGCCTCGCAGGTTTGCATCGATGCGTTCGACCGGACGGGACCGATAGCGGAGCGCGGGGTGGGCATAGGTCACGATCTTCAGCGGACTCACTCGGGACGCTCCTCAGCACGATTTCCGACGGAGGGGGAAGCCGCGATTATAGAGGAGCGGGCGAGGGGCCGCCAAGAGACCGGGCGGCCGAGGATCTCTCACTTCACCGTCTTCCGCGAGCGGCGTCCCCCGAGGAAGCTGTCGAAGACGTACTTGCCGAGGTCGTCCGAGGAGCAGTACGCCGCGACGCCCTGCGAGACCCTCGCCATCTCCTCGACGAAGTTGACCAGGCCGAGATAGAAGTAATCCTCGATCAGGGCGAAGCTGGAGACGCGGATGCCGGCCTGGGCGCACCGCCTGACCTCGGCCAGGGTGTGCTGGGCGGTCTTCTCCGACGGCGGGTAGATCAGGACGACTTCCCGGCCCTCGATGTGCGCGGTGGGCTCGCCGTCGGTGATCACGATGACCTGCTTGTTCGCCGCGCCGGACCTCGTCAGGAGGCTGCGGGCCAGCCTCAGCCCCGCGTGGATGTTCGTGAAGTGCTGGGGGACTCGCTTCGGGGGGTTGTCCAGGTCGAACCGGAGGAAGACCTTGCTGTCATAGAGGCTCACCGGCTTCGGCGCCGAATTGAGCAGCTGGCGCTCGGTCATCACGTTCGCATACGTGTAGAAGCCGACCATCTGGAGGGTGTCTTGCGCGTACTGGGCCTTGACCATCGCCTGGAGGGCCAGGGCGACTTTCTTGGTCATGTAATACTTGCCGTATCGGTTCATCGAGCCGCTCATGTCGATCAGGACGACGGTGTGGCAGCTCGCCTGGTACTCGGTCTCATGGACGACATAATCATCCTGGCGGAGGCGGATCGGCGTGCCCCCGCCCTGGCGGACCATCGCGTTCTTGAGCGTCTCGTGGAGGTTCAGGTTGCTCAGGGGGTCGCCGTAGACGTAGGGTTTCGAGTCTTCCAACCGGATCGAGCCCCCGCCCTTCTGAGGGGTCTCGTGCTTGCCGACGGAGTCCCTCCGGAAGGTCTGGAACAGGTCGGTCAGGGCGTTTTCCTGGATCCGCCGGAGGCCCTTGGGCGCGACGACGAACTTGCCCTCGCCGTCCTCCTCGATGTAGCCCTCCTCCTGGAGCTTCTTGAGGAGGTCGGGCTGGTCGTCCTCGTCGAAGTCGTCGAGCTGCCTGAGGACCTGGTCGCCGTACTGGAGGAGGTACTCGGCCAGCTGGTCGAACGCCTTGTCGGCGGACTGGGGCTGGAACTCCTGAGAGCCGTCCCATTCGCTGTATTCGAAGAGGGGCATGAAGGCATCCCTGGATTAGCGGTTGAAGAGGATCGGGCAGATGGCCAGGGGCACGAGGGGCTCGAATTCCTTGCGGTCGGCGGTGACCACGGTCCCGCCGACCTCCTGGGCGAGGGCAACGCACGCGCAGTCGGCCAGAGAGAGCCGGGCCCCGGCCTTCAGGCGCCCCATCCTCTCCCAGAACGGGCGAGACAGGTCGGACCGCGGGGCGATCCCGAGCGCCTCCAGGTCGTCCACCGCCTGGACGGCTCTCGCCTCATCGAATCGACGCGCGAGGTCATAATACACCTCGCAATAGTTCAGCGAATGGGCGCAGCACCGGGCCGAAGGGTCGGGGAGGAACCGTTCCACGATCGATGAACCGGCCTCGTTCATGAGGAAGGCGATCATCGCGCAGGCATCGAGGACGAACGTCATCTCCGAGGCCTCTCTTCCAGTCGCTTCTCGTCCTCTTTCCTCGCCGCGAACCCCTCGGAACTCCAATCCAGGCCCGCGTACCTCGCCCGGATGGCGTGCATCCTCTCCAGCATCGTCGTAGGCGGCGGAGGCGAATCGACCCGGGCCGGCGAGGGCCCGACGACCCTCTCTCCCCAGGACCCAAGGACCCTCTCCGGAGAGGTCGCGACCCCTCCCCCGTCCTCGTTACCAGCCACGAACGTGCCGCGAGCCTCGCCCGCCGTTCCCTTCCCCGAGCACAGCGCGAGCAGGATCGTGAAGGCGCGTCGCACGAGGCCCGGGTCGAGTTCGCGGGCCGCGAGCGCCTCCCTCGCCGCGGCCCCGAACGCGTTCTCGCCCTCGTCGGAGAGGCCCTGGGCGAGCATCAGGAGGAGGGTCGAGAGCTGGGAGGGCGACAGGCCCCGACGGCTGGCCTCGGCCGCGAGCCCATCTTCCAACGGCGGAGGCAAGTCGATGGAGACGGACATCGGAGAGCTCCTGTCCCGGGCCTGGCCCGGCGGGCGGCCGTCGAAGCTCACCGCCGGTAGGCCGTCGCCCCGGACTTCGTGGTCTTGTTCAATTTGTTGTTGACGTGCAGACCTTCGAGGATGAACTCGGCCGCGGCGGCCGTGGCGGCGTCCCTCGCGGCGGGTTCGGTCAGCTCGGGCTGGACGAGCTTGCCGAACTCCTCGGCCTTCTTTCGCAGGAGCGGGATCCGCTCGATCCGGGAGAGGACCTCGGCCACCGAGAGCGTGTCGCCGACCTCGATCCCCTTGCCCCCTTCGAAGAAATCGACGACCGGGCGGAACTCCTTGGCGTCGAAGTGGACGGCAAAGATGTTCTTCACCGCCTCGGCCACGATCCGCTCGACCAGCTTGTCTTCCTGGCCGTCGTCCTCGGTCATCGTCAGCTCGAGCTTCCCCCGGGCGCGGCGCGAGGTGGGCGAGGTCCGAGACCCTGGGGATGATCCAGTCCTCGCCGTTGAGCAACGCCCGCCGTTCGGCGTTGGAGACGACGTTCTCGAGGTTGGCGATCGACATCCGCACCGACACGCCCGATTGCTGGTTGATGTGCGAGCTGGTCCGGGCCAGGCGGGAGGTCTCCTCGACCACTTCCTTCACGTAGAACGGCACGGCCAGGCGGCCCCCGTCTCGCTGGAGCCAGGCGTTCTGGTCGCTGATCTGGATGCCGAGCTCTCGCGTGAGCGGGTAGTGCGTGCGGATCGTCGAGCCGATCCGGTCCTTCAGGGGCGTGACGATCCGGCCGCGATTGGTGTAGTCCTCGGGATTCGCGGAGAAGACCAGCGCCAGGTCGAGGTTGAGCCTCACGGGGAAGCCCCGGATCTGCACGTCCCGCTCCTCCAGGACGTTGAACAGGCCGACCTGGATCTTGGGGGAGAGGTCGGGCAATTCGTTGATGCAGAAGATCCCGCGATTGGCCCGGGGGATCAGGCCGAAGTGCATCGTCAGCTCGCTGGAAAGATAGCGGCCTTCGGCATGCTTGATCATGTCGATTTCGCCGATCAGGTCGGCGATGGTCACGTCGGGCGTGGCGAGCTTCTCGTGGTATCGCTGGTCGCGGCCGACCCAGGCGATGGGCGTGGAGTCGCCCAGATCGGCGATCTTGTCCCGGGCTTCCCTGGAGATCGGGGCATAGGGATGGTCGTTGACCTCCGAGCCCTCGACGATCGGCATGGCGTCGTCCAGGAGGTGGACGAGCTGGCGGAGCATCCTCGTCTTGGCCTGGCCCCGGAGGCCGAGGAAGAGGATGTCGTGCTTGGAGAGGATGGCGTTCTGGACCTGGGGGATCACGGTCTCTTCGTAGCCGAGGATCTCGGGGAAGAGCGGCTCCCGGGCGCGGACCTTGCGGACGAGGTTCCGCCGCAGCTCGTCCTTGACCGACTCCATCCGATATCCGCTGGCCTTCAGCTCGCCCAGGGTCCGGGGTCGCTCCGTCGCCATGAGATGCTCAGCTCCGGTGAGGGGAAGGGCGCGGCCCGAACGGAGGGCGTTCGATCGGACGGGGCCGCCGGACGCGAGCGGGATCGGCGCGCGAGGAATCGCGGCGCGCCGGCCCGTGTCCACACGATCATGGTAGGCCGGGGGTCAAGGCGGCGTCAACGCGTCGCGAGGGGCCGTCAGTCGCGGACGGTGGGCGTCCCGGAGTCGAGGGCCGAGTCGGCGAGGTCCGCGCCCCCGGGCCGGATCACGGCGAGGCGGAGGGACTCGGTCCGTCCCTTGTTGAGGTGGAAGCCCTGGATCTCGCCCCGGACCTCGATCTCCAGGCGGCTGTCGGCCCGGAGCTTCGTCAGCTCCATCGGGGAGAGGGCGGTGACGATCGAGCCTTCGCGGCGGAGGACTTCCAGGAGCCAGCGGCGGTCCCTCATCACGGGCGCGGGGCGGCCGAAGGCGTAGATCAGGCTGGGCTCCTGATACGTGGCGAGGATCGCCATGCCCTTGACGCGACCGGCGGCGTCGGTCAGCTCACGGGCCACCTTCTGCGGCAGGCGATAGGGCTCGGCCGAGGGGATCAGCCAGGACGCGGCCAGGAACAGCGTGACGCCCCAGGTCGTGACCAGCGCCAGGGCGCTCTCTCGGTCTTCCCGCCGTGGAGGGCGTCGATCGCGATCAGCGTCCCGACCCCCACGACGACCGCCATCAGGAGGCTCGGCCATCGCATCGGACCGGGCAAGACGATCGTCGCGCCGAGGAGAGCGACGGTCACCCCGATGCCGATCCCCGCCAGGAGGCCCATCGCCAGCCGGCCCAGGGGCCATCGGCGGAGGGCCCGATCGTCCTTCGAGATCGCTTCGACGAGCCAGGCGACGGCCAGGGCGCACGCCGGGATCGACGGCAAATAGTAGTGGACCAGCTTCGTCTTGACGCATTCGAGGAGGATCAACGGGCCGACGATCCAGCCCATCAGGAAACCGAACGCCGGGTCGGTCCGCCTCCGGGTCCAGGCGGCGACCATCGCCGCGGGGAGGAGGGCCGACCAGGGGTAGAACGTCAGGAGCCCGGTGGCCGGGTAATAGCCCGGGAATCCGCCGTGCTCCTCCATCCCGGTGGCGACCCGTCGGAGGATCTGGCCGCCGACGGCCACCCGGAAGAACTCGCCGCGGGTCACCACGCCGATCGCCACGTACCACGGCAGGGCGATCACGCAGAAGACGGCCAGGCCCCACCGCCATCGGAGCCGCCGATAGCACGCGCCCGGCCCGCCCCACCACCAGCCCAGGGCCCCCGAGAGGGCCACCAGGGCCGGCCCCACCGGGCCCTTGGTCAGGCAGGCCAGGCCCATCAGGGCCCAGAAGGCCATCGCCACGGCGAACGAGTCGCGACGGTTCAGCTCCCAGAGCGCGAACAGGGCCGAGACCAGGAACAGGGCGAGCGTGGCGTCGGTCGTCGCGAGCTTGGACTCGATGAACATCAAGGGGGACGTGGCCAGGATCAGCGCCGCGAGCCGCCCTCCCCTCGGGCCGATCATCCGCGAGCCGAAGCCCCAGACCAACAGGCAGGTGAGCGTCCCGGCCAGGGCCGAGACGAGCCTCGCGCCGAACGGGTTGTCGCCGCCCAGGGCCGTCCCTCCGAGCATCAGCCAGTAGATCAGGACGGGCTTCTGGAACCGGGGCTCGCCGTTGAACGTGGGGAGGACGTAATCCCCCCTCTGGCGCATCTCCCGGGTGCACTGGGCGTATCGCGGCTCGTCCCGGTCCCAAAGACTGGTCCGGCCGTTGCCGGCGAGGTTCAGGGTCAGGGCCAGGGCGGCGATGCCCAGGGCCTCGACGATCCATCGGCCCCGTCGCGGGGAATCGGGGGCGGATTCGGGCACGGGCACCCTCCCTGGAAGCCTCGCCGACCCTCCCGAGGCCGGGTTCTCTCTCGTACTGATCGGTTCGGCGCGGGAGTATAATCCACCCTTCCATTTTCCGAGAGTCCGATTTCCGCCCGATCCGAGCGCGAGTTCCATGGCCCATCGACCCGAGGCCGCCTGCCTCCTCCAGACCGGCGCGACCTATCCCCGGAGGATCGGCCTGGTCCCTCCGGCCGGAGACCTCATCTTCGTCGGGACCCGGCGAGGCGGGCTGTCGATCTATCACGGCGACGCCCCGATCTATCACTTCGACCTCGAAGGCCGATGGCAGAGGGCATTCATCGAGGGGGTCCACTTCCGCAAGGGCCTGGATAACGCGGCGGTCGCCATCGACCGCGAACGATCCGGAGAGAACCTGGTCCTCCGCCGCCGGTCGCTCGCCTTCGCCGAGGCCGCCGACCTGGATGAGTCGATCCGGGTCTCGGCCCTGGAGCTGGTCGAGGGGATCAGTTCGGGCCTCCTGAGGCCGGAGGGGCCGCCCGAAGGCGTCATCCTCCGCGACCTGGCGGGCTGGCGAGAGTTGCTGGAACGGGTGGCCTCCTGGGACGCCTCGGCCTGGTTCGCCCATCGCGAGCGATACCTCGCCGCGTATGGTCCCCGGCCGATTTTCGTCCCGCCGGACGCCCAGAACGCCGTGATCCTCCAGGCGACGAGCGGAGACGGCTTCTTCCGCACTCCCGACGAGTTCGCCAACCACGCCGAGGCGGTCCGCCGGCTCCTGGGGCGTCGGGCCGTCCAGGCCTCGGGCGTCCTCCTGGCCGATGGCGCGGTTCTGCATCGCCCTATTGAAGAGGTGATCGCCCATCTCGACGCGATCGCCCGGGTCTTCCCGATCCGCGACGACGACGCGCCGAAGAGACTCCGCGACCTGCCCGAGGAAGACGTTTCGCTCTCCGGGATCGAGGTGATCCTCGAAGGGACGGCCGGCCCGTCGCCCGACCCGGCGGCGTTCGGGGCGATGAAGGCGAGGAAGCTGCGGAGGGTCACCTGGAAGGCCGGCCCGGAAGACGACTCGCGATCGGCGGCCTCCTGGATCGATCCGATCGTCCGATCGGGGCTGGCCCTCTCGATCGTGGTCGAGGGCGGGACGGCCGCCCGGGATTCGGTCGGCGCGATCCTCGACGCCCTCGAGATCGGCCGGGGGACGACCGTGTACCTCCTGGGAGACGACCCCGACCGTGCGAACCCGGCGATGGCGGGCTCGAGATCGCGAGGCGCGAAGGTCCTGGCCTATTCGCCGGAAAAACAATGGTTCTAGCGGCTGGAAATCGGGCAGCGCGTTAGTTACGGGGAGCGAAGCGGTGACGCGCTTCGCGGACTCGACCCGCCTCTCAATGCCACCAGCCCAGGAGGTCGTTGAACTTCAGGAGCAGGACGACGACCGAGACGCTCACGAAGATAATGACCGCGACGAGGACCCCTCCGGAGGCGATCTCCCGGGCGACCTTCGGGCCGGGGGCCTCGGGATCGCCCAGGGCCCGGGCCAGGGTGTCGATGGCGCTGTGGGACATCTCGGCGATCAGGACGAGCCCGGCGGCCAGGACCAGGAAGATCCAGCCCGAGGGGCCGACGCCCAGCAAGCCGGCGGTCAGTGCGATGAAGATCCCCCGATAGGCGTGGGCGAAGAAGCTGGAATCGCCCCTCATCGCGTGTTTCAGGCCGTTCAGGCCGGCGGCCAGCTTCGCCTTGGCGTCCCGACGGCCGGCCCGGGCCGACCAGGGTTCGGGCTCGCCCCATTCCGCCAGTCTCTCTTCCAGGTCGTTCGTCGTGACCATCCGGGGGCGTCTCCCTGAGGCGCGATCGGCGAGGCCTGATCTCACTCCGACGGCGCGAACCGCGAGTCGAACCGCGAGCCGAGGGTCGAGCCGAACCTCACGTTCGGGCTGAATCTCGGGGCAATCTCGAAGGCGAAGTTGTAATTCATCCGCTGGGGATCGACCGTCAGGCCCACGCTGGTCAGGTAGTCCTTGCCGATCTTCGTGACCGAGACCGTCGATCCCAGGAGGATGGCGTTGCCGAAGTCGTAGCTCGTGGCGAAGAACATGTACCACTTCGGGCTCAGCCAGTAGGTGTACGACGCATTCAGGGCCGACGTCGAGATCGGTCCCGTGTTGATGATCGTGTAGCCGAGGTAGACCGAGCCCCGAGGGGGCCGGCTGATGTTGAACCCCGAGCTGATCACCGCGAACTTGAACGGGTCGTTCGTGTGGGTGGGGTTCGAGATCAGGATCGGCTGGCCGGAGATGTCGAAGAACTCGAACCAGCCGGAGGAGATGAAGCTGGTGCGGTCGCCGATGTACCATTCGTAGTTGTACATGGTCTGGCCGAACGCCTTGCCGAAGTTGTCGCGGCGGGCGTTGGGGAAATAGGTGGTGGTGAGGTCGAGGATCATGTAATCGATGATCCGTCGCTTGCCCTCCGGGCCCCTCTTGGTCTGGAGCCTCTGGTTGAGGTTCAGGCGGACGGTCTCGATCGAGTCCTGGATGTCGGTCGTCCCGGTGATCGGCGAGATCCCCCGTCGGAGGGTCAGGAGCCTCGGGTCGTACTGGCGGGGCAGCAACCCGCCGACGTAGTTGGCCAGGGCGAAGTAGCGCCGGGTGTATTCATACGAGTTGTCGTCCAGGTCGTCCTGGACGCCGATCCGTGCCAGGCTGACGTTGGAGAAGGCGTCGCGGTAGTCGGCCTGGAGGTTGACCTTGTGGGCCAGGCCGTGGACGTTGAGCAGCTCGCTCTCGAACTGGGGCCCGGTGAAGGTCCGCCACGCCAGGATGTTCGCCCGGGCCCCGATGGCCCCCCAGGCCCGGCCGATCGGGACGTTGCCGATCTGGTTGTCCCAGCCGACGAGCTGCCCCTGGACGTACGGCGTGAAGTTCAGGTACTCGAACTTCAGGGGGACGTCGATCTCGGTCGCCGCGTAGGCCCGGCCGGTGTTCAGCGTGCCGCTCGTGTTGGAGACCGGGTCGGTGGGCAGGAACGCGAAGATGTTCGGGTTGTTCACCTCGACGGCGGTGTGGGTGCTCGCGTAATCCACGCCCGTCCGCGACGAGATGCTCACGTAATTATTCAGGAAGTTGTCCCCGAGCCGTGTGTACTCCAGCTTCGGGAGCCACTGGGTCTCGGTGTACCAATTCTGGAGGTTCGCCTCGGTCTGGAGGGTCAGGGCGCGGTTCTGGTTCTGGTAGATCCCGTAGAAGAGCGTCTCCTGGTCCACACCGGTGTCGAACAGCCTCTTGTAGTATTCCTCGATGAAGTTCCGGTCCGAGACGTAGCCGGCCTCGAACTGGAGGCGGAGGTCCACGTCGGTGACCTCTTCGGGGTCGAGCAGGCGGACCATGTGCCGGGCCGTCGCGCGGCCCCGATAGTCCAGGAACGTCGGCTGAGACGTCCGCTGATACCCCTGCTTCCCCGCGCCGTTGGGGCCGTAGGTGATGATCGCCGGCCCGGGGCCGAGGACGTCTCGGCCGGTGTCGTTGATCCCCCAGAGGTCGAAGTAGCCGAAGTAGGGGTGGTTGACCTTCGTCTTGGCGTTGCCGTACGGATTCTGGAGGTCGCCGATGAAGTCGCGGCCGAACCAGCCGAGCTCGCTGCCGACGGCGAACCCGCGATAGCTCAGGTAATCGATGTCGATGTTCCAGATGTCCGTCCACTTCGGCCGGCGGATGTTGAACAGGCGGTAGCCGCTGAGGTCGAACTGGGCCGTCTGGCCGAAGACGTTGCCGGTCTGGAACCGGAAGTTCCTCAACAGGGGGTCGAACTCGCTGGTGAACTTCGAGTAGGGCGAGTAGAAGACCGGGAGCTTCCCGAGGAAGAGGAAGTTGTCGTACGCCTCGAACAACTGGACGCGATCCTGCTCCACCGGGTCGCCCCCGGGCCCGACCTTCCCCCCGGTGTTCTGGTCGGTGAGCGTCTCGGTGATGTCGGTGATGTCCAGCGACCGGCTGCGGAAGCGATATCCGGGGATCGGGAACCGGCTGCCGGAGGTCACCGACTGATCGACCCGGATCTGCTGGGGGCCGAGGATGTAGCCGCCCTTCTTCGGGTCGATCCCCCTGACTTCCTTGTACTGGTCGATCCTCTTGCCGTCGGTCCTCAGGGGGGCGAGGAGCCCCGGAGTGTTCGTGTAAACCCGGCCGTCGAGCGCGACGAGCCGTTCGGTGCGGAGGTCGTAGTACGCCTGGGCGGCCTCGAAGATCTTCTCGTCGCCGTTGCCGGCGAGCTTGCGGTCGTCGCGGCGGATGCGGACATTGCCTTCCATGTAGAGCTGCATCGGCGTGTCGGGCTTCTGCGAGACGCCGACGGTGGGGTCGCCCGGGGCCCCGGCCTGCTTCTCCTCGCGGCGGGTCCAGATGATGATGCTGTCGGCCGTGACGTCCACGGTGGCGAACGGCGGAGGGGTGCCGACCGGAGGCGGAATCTCCCCCTTGGGCACGGGGTCGGGCTTCCTCGGGATGTTGGCGATCAGGTTCACGCCGCCCTGAAGGATGTAGATGATCTCGCCTTCCGGGGTCTCCTTGACGTCGAACTTGAAGTTCGGGCCGCCGTTGACGCTGAAGGTGCGGCGGGTCTCGGGCGGGATCGGCAGGAAGATCTTGCGGCCGTCGTCGGCCGCCGGAGGGGCCGCCGGCCCGATCGGCACCACGCCGGGCAGGGGGTCGAGATCGGTCGGGGGTTCCTGGAGCCCGTCGATCGGCGCGGGTCCGAGGGCCGGGGGCTGCTGGGGGCTCTCGTCGATCAGGTCGGGGCGATTGAGGATGATCTGGCCGTCCATGGCGTCGCCGTCGGCCTGGGTCCGGGTCACGGCGGGGTCGAGCTTGGGCTTCGGGTCGCCCGGATCGGGCGCGGGCACCGGGGCCCGAGCCCGACCTCCGGCGACGGCTCGGCGGGCGGAGGGGTGAGTACCGGCAACGCCCTGGGGACGTCGGCCGAGGCGACGGCGCCTCCGCCGGATTTCGCCTGGGAGACGACCGGCGCCGCGGCCGCTTTGGACTTCGCCGGGGGTGCCGACGGCCCTCCGGGGAAGCCTCGGGCGAGGATCGCCAGGCCCTTGGGCGCGGCGTCGAGCTTGACGAGGCCGCCCTCGCGGAACGCCGTCAACTTCAGCTCGCCGGTGGTCGAGAGCGAGGCCCTCCGCGAGTTGCTGGGCCGGCAATCGGGCTCGGTCGTCCGGGCGTGGCCCTCGGTGTGGATCTCGACTTCCAGACTCTTCCAGGTGCGTCTCTGATTGCGCTCGATCCGGGCCACGATCGCGTCGGCCCGGAGCCCGTCGCCGCCCTGGAGAGCGGCCGATTGACCCTGGAGGACGACCCAGCGGACCCCGTCGGCGTCGTCCCAGTAGCGGACCGAATCGGCCGACAGGACGACGTCCTCCGACGACGGCGAGGGCTGCGCCCCGGGCGAGTCGGCGGAGGAGAGTCGTCCGATCGCCACGACGACCAGGGCGAGGATCGTGACGATCCCCGTCCGGGCGCGACAGAGGCGGAGACGGAGCGTCTGGTGGTGACCGGGCACGTCTGACCCCCTCGCGGACCACCGCCCGAGCCCGAAGGCCGGCCTTCCCTGGCCGGGACCTTCCAGCTCGGCATCCCCTTCGCCCGGTCCGAGGGCTGATCCGACATCCAATTCCAAGGGGACGCATCGAGGGGGGGATTTCGGGTCCAGACTCTCGCAAAGCGACGGGACGATCGGGCGGGGAGGGTATCCGCTCGGCCCTCGGGCGTCAACCCGAGGGCCGAAAGCAGTGGACCGAGCCGTGGGCAGTGGACCAAGCAGTGGGCAGTGGGCAGTGGGCAGTGGGCAGTGAAAAGAATCTGTGGTCGGCCCGAATCGCATTACCCCAATCTTCTGCCCACTGCCCACTGCCCACTGCCCACTGCTTGGTCCACTGCCCACTGCCCACTGCCCACGGCTCGGTCCACTGCCCACTGCTCCTACGAAATCACTCCCTTGGGCTTCGGATCGCGCAGGGCCCGCCGCAATCGGGGGTTGAGTCCGTAGCCGAGGCCGAGGAGCTTCATCGGGTGGAGCGTGCGTTTGGGGATGTTCTGCTCCATCTGCATCCGGCAGGCCGAGCATTCGGTCGAGCCGAGGTCCAGGTCCGGGTCCTTCAGGCGGCTTCGGAGCGGGTGGCCGGCTCGGAGCGAGGCGCGGAAGTTCTTCGCCGAGAGCCCATACGTCCCGGCGATCCCGGAACAGCCGCGGTCGATGAACTCGACCTCGAGCTCGGGGATCGAGCGGATCAGGTCCAGGCCCGGAGTCCCGGCCCCGAGCGCCCGGAGGTGGCACGGCTGGTGATAGCCCACTCGCGCCTTGACCGGGAACTCGGGACGGCGGACCTGGCCCCGGACGACCAACCCCTGGAGATACATCCCCACGTCCATCGTATTGCGGGCCACGAGCTCGGCGTCGAGGTCGTCGGTCAGCCTCGGCGCCTCCCTCGTGAGCATCAAGGCGGCGGTCGGCTCGGAGCAGACGACCGTGTAGCCGTCCCTCACGGCGTTGCCCAGGGCCCGGAGGTTCCGGCCGACGAGGTCCCGGGCGCGGTCGAGGTCGCCGGCCACCAGGGCGGGCATCCCGCTGCCTCTCTGCGCCTTGGGGACGAAGACGTTCACCCCGGCGTGGCGGAGGACCGCCACCACCGATTCGGCCAGGTCCTGGTCGAAGTGGTCGGCCACGACATCGACGAAATACGCGACCCGAGGCCCCGGGGCATGCGGCCTCGGGACCGTCAGGCCCAGCCGCTCGGCCCGTCTCAGGAAGGACGTGCGATGCGCCCGGGGGAGCCTCCGGCTTTGCGACAGCCCGAACGCCCGCTCCAAGAGCCATCGGGCCGGGCGGCTCGTCATCATCGCATTGAACAGGACCGGCAGGCGGCTCGCCCATTTCGCCCAGACGTCGATCCGGGACAGCATCCAGGCGTCGGACGCCAACCCGTGATTGGCCACGTACGCGGCCTTGGCCTCGATCATCAGGCCCGAGACGTCCACTCCGGCCGGGCATTCGTCGCGGCAGAGGTTGCAGTGGACGCACAGATCGGCGCGGGCCTTGATCTCCTCGCCGGCCCAGAGGCGGGGATCGATCACCCCGGAGGCGACCTGGCGGAGCAAATTCGCCTGGGCCCGGGGGGTGGCCTCTTCCGATCCCGAGGCCCGGAACGCCGGGCACATCCGTAGCGAGGGGCTCGCGGGTCCGGCACTGTCCGCACCCGTTGCAGGCCGAGACGTTCTCGTCCCGCGATCGTTCGGGCCATCTCAGCAGGACGGGCAGTTCGGTCACCTCTCGGGGGCGGGCGCGGAGGTTCCGGGTCAAAAGGTGGGGGTCGTCGCCGACGACCTTGCCGGGATTCAGCAGGTTTTGTGGGTCGAACGCATTCTTGACCTCGCGGAAGATCCCGGCGAGGTCGCCGTATTGGCGGCGGATGAATTGCGTCCTCGACAGGCCGCAACCGTGCTCGCCGGAGACCGTCCCGCCCAGGGCGATGGCGGCCTCGGCCACGGCGGAGGCCATCGGCTCGATCACCGACGAATCGGCCGGGAGGTCGAGGAACGGGCGGGCGTGGACCTGGCCGCTCCCGGCGTGGGCGTTGATCGTCCCCGAGGCGCCGAACTCCTTCCAGATCGCCTGGAGTCGGGCGAGGAACTCGGGGAGGGCCTCGGGCGGCACCGCCGCATCCTCGATCAAGGGGACCGGCCTCGCCGGGCCGCGCTTTCGGAGGAACAGGGGCTCGACGGCCTTCCTCAAGCCGAGGAGGCGTTCGGCCTCGACCCGTCGGGAGGTGCCGACGGGGTCGCCCACCAGCCCCCCGCGACGGGCCATCCGCTCGGCCAGGGAGCGGGCCCTCCGGGCCGCCAGGTCGGGGTCGGCGGCCTCGAACTCGACGATCAGCGCCGCCTCGGCCGATTCCGGGATCCACTCGCGATAATCGGCGCCGACCTCCCGGGCGAGGCTCAGGGCCCGCCAGTCGTGAAGCTCGCACGCCGTGGGGCCGTCTTCCAGGCACTCGACGACCGCCTCGGCCGCGTCCCGGAGCAGGCCGAACGGCAGCAAGACCGCCGCCTGGGCCGCCGGGACCGGCACCGTCTTCAGGGTGATCTCGGTCGCCAGGGCGAGCGTCCCCTCCGAGCCCACCACCAATCGGCGGAGGTCCAGGATTCCCGGCCCCCACGCCGATCGAAGGGCGTATCCGGCGCGATTGCGGACGGCCCGGGGCCACCGCCTGGCGATCGAATCGGCGTGATAATGCAGGAGGGTGCCGACTCGCCGGGCCACGAGCGAGGCGAACGGCTCGGCGTCGTCGGAATCCTCGGCCGGGGGCATCGGCCAGGGGATCGGCCCGAGATCGCCGATCTCGCCGTTGGCGAAGACCACCCGCAGGCCCTCCACCGAGTCGCCGGTGGTCCCGTAGGTCAGGGACCGCGCCCCGGAGGCGTCCAGGCCGATCATCCCCCCGATCGTCGTCACCTCCGGCGCCGAGGGATCGGGGCCGATCCGTCGACCGAGAGGGGCGAGCTGCGCGTTCAGGCGATCCAGGACCACCCCGGGCTGGACGACCACGGAATCGCTTCGGACCTCGATCACGCGCCGAAGGTGTTTCGAGAAATCGATCACCAATCCCGGCCCGAGGCTCTCGCCCGCGAGGCCGGTGCCGGCGCCCGGGCGTGGATCGGCAGGCCCTGGTCGGCGGCGTACTTGACCACGAGGACGAGGTCGGCCTCGGTCCTCGGGGCGATCACGCCGAGGGGGTCGATCTCGTAGAGGCTGCCGTCCAGGGCGAACGGCGCGCGCTCGACCGGGCCGAAGATCAGCTCCCCGCCGATCATCCCGCGAAGGTCGTCGAAGATCCGGGCGCGATGCTCATCCACGGTGGGGGACGGACGCCTCCGAGGCCGAGGCCGGAAGGGGACGGGGGAAGGCCGGTGGGTGTGGGCCTGGTCCCGAGGGGGGAGGTGACGGCCCGGCTCAGGCGTCCTCGGACCTCGCCGCGCGAAGCTCCTCGATCCTCAGCCTCTCCTGCCGATACCGCTCGCCGATGGCCAGGTCGAACGGAGCGAACCGACCCTCCGGCGCGCTGCCCTGGCCCCGGAACTGGCTCAAACAACGGTAGCAGATCGTGACGTCCGGTACGAGGTAGTACAGGACCAGATCCAGCATCGCCGTCGCGAGGAACACCGCGAACGTCCAGATCGGCATGTACAGGTACCAGAAGATCGACCCCGCCGCGAACCCCACGATCACGATCGCCAGGCCCAGCCCGTGAGGGAAGTCCTTCTGGAGATAGAGGTCGGGCGTGGCACACCAGGCGCACGCGCCAAGGCCGCCCTCGGGGTCGAAAGCCCCCCGGCGGACCTCGCGCTCATGGCCGCAATGCGAGCACCGGACGACCTCGCACGCCTCGATCCCCGGGACGAGGCCCACGGCCTCGCATCCGGGGCATTCAAACGACAGTTCCATCGGCGGCTCGGCGAACAGGGGGGCGTTTCGAAGGGGGGGACGGCCCCATTGTATCCGATCGGGGCCGAGAAGCCCGAGCCCGGTCAGCAGACGATCCCCGAGCCGCGCTCCAGGATCAGCGCCGAGAGCTCGCCGAACAGGGTCAGGGTCATGCCGATGTAAAGGATGCCCGTCGCCGACTGGGTCGATCGGATCTCGACCGTCTTCCAGGCCAGGACCGTGGCGAGGGCCGGCCCGAGGACGCCCATGCCCCACCTCATCCCCAGGAACATCGGCGAGAGCTCGGCTCGAGACCCCAATCCGGCCCATCCTCCGAACCACACCGCCAGCCCCGCCGCCGCCAGGAGCGTCCTGACGCCCAGCGAGCCGGCCATGATCGCCACGAACGTCCTCAGGGGCGAGATCGCCATCGCGGGGGCGGTCAAGTAATGATGCCCCAGGAGCATGGCCGTCAGCGTCGAACCCAGGAGGGCCGAGGACGCCAGCCCTCCCGCGAGATTCAGACCCACTCGCAACGCCGACCCAGATCGTGAATCCCAGGCGATCAACCCCGCGCCGATCAAGGCGATCGCGAACGTGATGGGCAAGGCGACCCGAGGCAGGCCGATCCCCCAGAGGGCCGAGCCGAGGTACGCGAGCGCGGCCGCCGCGATCGTGGCCGACAGGATGATCGTCGGCACCGATCGGCCCTCGGCGACCGCCGCGACGACGAGGAGGCCGAGCATCACGAGGCAATGGGTGCGGAAGAACGCGAGGGGGACGACCGCCCTGGGCGCGATCAGGAGCATCGCGGCGAGTCCTCCGGCGACCCGGATCGCGAAGATCGCCAGCATCGGGATCTCGGGGGGCATCGCGGGCGATCTCCGGGGCGGGGCGATCGGTCCAGGCTCAGCGGGAATCGCCCCGGAGGAACGACAGGACCTCGGCCCGGGTCGCGTGCTTGTCGCGGAACGCCCCGAGAAGGGCGCTGGTCACGCACGAGCTGCCCGGCTTGCGGACCCCCCGGATCGTCATGCAGCTGTGAGACGCCTCGATCACCACCGCCACCCCCCGGGCATCGAGCTCCTTCATCAGGAGTTCGGCCAGGTCGACCGTCAGCCGCTCCTGGACCTGGGGCCTCTTGGCCAGGGCCTCGACCACCCGGGGGATCTTCGACAGTCCCACCACCTGCCCGTTGGGCAAGTAGGCGACGTGGGCCTTGCCGGTGAACGGGAGCAGATGATGCTCGCAGAAGCTGGCGAACTCGATGTCCCGGATCAGGACCATCTCGTCATATGCCTGAGTGAACAGCTTCCGCAGGTGGGCGGCGGGATCTTGATGGAGGCCGGCGAAGACCTCCGCATACATCCGGGCGACTCGCGCCGGGGTCTCGACCAGTCCCTCGCGGTCGGGGTCCTCGCCCACGGCCAGGAGGATCTCGCGGACGGCCCGGCGGATGCGCTCCTGGTCCACCGGAGCGGCCGGGACCGCGTCCTCGTCGCCGTCGATGTCGAGCGTCGGGAACGCCATCGAGGCGCCATTGCCGTTGCCGTAGGAATCGGCCATGAAGAGGGTCTCGATCCGGCCCAAGTGGAGAGCAGACTTGCGGTTCCGACCGACGGACCGCGGGGATTGTAGGAAACGACTCGCTCGAAATCAAGGGCCGGGTCCGGGTCTCCGATCCGTCCGAAAAGGGTGTCAGATCGGATTTTTTCACGGCGAAAAAAATGATCTGACACCCATTTCGGACGCCCGCCCCCTCAATTGGCGCTGAACGGCGGAGGGAACGGCCGATCGGCCTCGACGACGAGCTGGAGCTGGGCGGCGACCTGCTTGAGCAGGGCGATCAGGCCGTCGGCCCGGCGATCGACGGCGGGGTCGGCCAGGAGGGCTTGCTTGAGGACCGGGGGGAGGCCGAGGGCCTGGGCGAGCAGGTCGGTGACGACCCCGAGGGGAGGGTCCGAACGGAGGAGGGCGTCGAGGTCCGGGTCGAGCGTCCTGGTGTGGCGGGCGACCTCGCGATAGAGCCGGACCAACGGCGACCGGCGGGCCTGCGGGGGCTCGTCCGACGCGAGGTCTTCGAGGATCTCGACGTCCGCCTGGCGGTAGAGCGTCCCGGCCTCGATCTCCCGGACGATTCGCACCCGCTTCCGCCCGAGCAGGAGGATGTTGAACCGGCCGTCGGGCAGGCGTTCGTGCTGGAGGACCTTGCCGAGGCAGCCCACGGCCTCGAGCTCGGGGCTCACCCCGGTTCCAGTCGGCCCCGGGGCCGACCTGGACGATGGTGATCAGGCGGTCGGAGGCCAGGGCGTCCTCGGTCATCTGGCGATAGCGGGGCTCGAAGATATGCAGGGGGAGGACGGCGTGGGGGAACAACACGACCCCCGGCAGAGGAAACAGCCGGGCGAGGCCGCTGAAGTCGCGCAGGTCGAGGGTGTCGTCATCCATCGGGCCGTCCCAATCGCCAGGCGCAGGCCGACATGAGGGGCCGGGGCCGAGGTCGGTCGAATCGTTCCATGCGGGGTCCACGGGAAAATCTGCCGATCCAGGACAGGGCCGGGCGATGACGACGAGGGCGGTTCACCGGCACCCGGGCGTATTGTAGAAGCTCTCCCGCTACCGGCAAGGCGGAGGATCGCGGAGGTCCCGATGGACGATCCCTCACTCAAAAAGAAGGCCGCGAAGGTCGTCAAGGCGCTGGCCCGGCACTATCCCGACGCCCGATGCGCCCTGGACCACTCCGACGCCTTCGGCCTGCTCGTCGCCACGATCCTCTCGGCGCAATGTACCAACGCGCGGGTCAACCTCGTGACCCCGGCCCTCTTCGCCCGGTTCCCGGGCGCCCCGTCCCTGGCGAGGGCCGACCTGGCCGAGGTCGAACGGCTGATCCACTCCGCCGGGTTCTTCCGGGCCAAGGCGAAAAACCTCGTGGCGATGGCCCAGGCCCTCGTGACGAAGCACGGAGGGGACGTCCCGCAGGACCTCGACGCCCTGACCGAGCTGCCCGGAGTCGGCCGGAAGACGGCCCACGTCGTCCTCGGGTCGTTCTTCGGCATCCCCTCGGGCGTGGTGGTGGACACCCACGTCAAGAGGCTGGCCTACCGGATCGGCCTGACCGAGAGGACCGACCCGGAAGGCGTCGAGCGCGACCTGGCGGCGATCATCCCCAGAAAAGGGTGGATCGATCTCAGCCATCGCCTGATCTTCCACGGCCGGCTGGTCTGCCTCGCGAGGAAGCCGAGGTGCTCGGCCTGTTTCCTCGGGCCACTCTGCGATCGGGCCGGGGTCGGTTCGAATCGCGAGTGATCGACGTTACAATCGGTTGAGGAACGCTCGCGGGCGACGCTCCCTACATCAAGGGCCGGAGTCGGAGGTTCTCGGACCGAGAGGGACCGCCCTCGGCTCGTCCCACGATCCCTCTCGACGAACGAGGAGGCCGCCCCCGATGATTCTCAGCGATTCGGCGACGGAGGGGGGCCCGCGGCGGGCCCGGCTCCTCGGCCGCCTGGCCCTGGTGGCGATCCTGGTCCTCGCCGCGGGGTTGCGGCTCTGGAGGCTCGACCGCAACGGCTGGGGTAATCCGTACTATTCGGCGGCAGCCCGGTCCATGCTCTCCGGGCCGTCCCAGTTCTTCTTCGGCTCGTTCGACCCCGTGGGCCTCGTCACGGTGGACAAGCCCCCCGTCGCCCTCTGGCTCCAGGCCGCCAGCGCCGGGATCTTCGGGTTCCGGGGGTTCAGCCTGTTCCTCCCTCAAGCCTTGCTCGGCGTGGGGTCGGTCTGGCTCACGGGTCGGCTGGTCCGGAGGACGGCCGGCGTCGCGGCGGGTCTGATCGCGGCGTTCACGATGGCGATCACGCCGATCTCCGTCGCGATCGACCGCGAGAACATGCCCGACCCGGCCCTCGTCTTCGTCCTCCTGCTCGCGGCCGAGTGCCTGGCCCGGGCCGTCGAGACCGGCCGAGTCCGGCCCCTCCTGGCGATGGCCGCGCTGGTGGGCCTGGGGTTCAACATCAAGATGCTCGCGGCGTTCGTGGTCTTGCCGACGTTCTATCTCGCGTATCTCCTCCTCGGCAAGGCGCGATTCGGCCGAAAAGTGGCCGAGTTGTCGGCGGCGACGGCCGTCCTGGTGGCGGTCTCGCTGTCGTGGTCGATCGTCGTCGAGCTCACGCCCAAAGATCGACGGCCGTACATCGGCGGGTCTCAAAAGAATTCGGCTCTGGAGCTGGCCCTGGGATACAACGGGCTCGGGCGGGTTTTTGGAGGGTCCGGAAATCCCGGACAACGGCCCGGAGCGGGCGGACCCGGACCGGGGCGATTCGCCAGGCCCGGGGCCGATGGCAACGCGCCTCCGCCCGCCGGCAACGACGAGGGCGGCCGGGCCTCGCCGTTCGGAGGTCCCCCGGGAGCCGATGAGGACGACGGCCCGCCCGGTGGACCCGGAGGAGGCGGCCCCCCGTTCGGCGCGGGCGGACTTCCTCCGTTCGGCGCGGGCGGGCCCGGCGGGGGCTTCCCACCGTTCGGACCCGGCGGCCGGGGCGGCCCGGGAGGGTTCGGCGGCGGGCCTCCCGGCTTCGGCGGGACGCCCGGCCTCCTGAGGTTCACCAATGCCGGCATCGCCGGCCAGATCACCTGGCTGTTCCCCCTGGCGGTCCTGGGCCTGGTCTCGGCCTCGGGGAGGGCCATTCGCGACCGCTCCCCGGGCGAACAGTTCGCGTTGGTCCTCTGGGCGGGATGGCTGGGGACGCACTGGCTGGTCTTCAGCTTCGCCCGGGGGATCTTTCACGAGTATTACACGACGGTCCTCGGCCCCGCCGTCGCGGCCCTGGTCGGGATCGGGACCGTGGCCCTCTGGCGAACGTGGGCCGAGTCGTCCGGCCGCAAGGGGCTGCTCCCCTCGGCCATCCTGATGACCCTGGCCTGGGAAACGGCGATCATCGTCCCCGATCCGGCGATCCGTCGATGGATGCTCCCCGTCCTGATCGGCGGGGCGGCGGTCTCGGCGATTGGCTGCCTGGGGATTCGCCGGGGGTCGCCCCGGTGGGCGAACGTCGCCATCGGCCTGGGCCTGGCGACGGCCTTCGTCGGCCCGGGGGCGTGGTCGCTCTCGTCGGCGATCTCGCCGGGGGTGGGGATGATGCCGTCGGCCAACGCCTCGGGGCTGACCGGCGAACGACCCTCCGGGTTCTTCGGCGGAGGCCCTCCTCCGGGGATCGAGCCGCGAGACTCCTCGAAACTGATCGGCTTCCTCAAGGCCAATCGCCGGTCCGAGAAGTTCCTGGTCGCGGCGACTTCGAGCATGGAAATCGCCCCGATCATCATCGCCAGCGGGGAACCAGCGGTGAGCCTCGGCGGGTTCATGGGGGCCGACCCGGTCATCCCCGCCGAGGAGTTCGCCCGGATGGTCGAGGCCGGCGAGCTCCGGTTCTTCATGCTCGGCGGAGGGCCGGGCGGAGGCGGGGGGCCTCCGGGCGGAGGACCCGGCGGAGGCGGCCCCCCTGGGAGCGGGCCGGGGAACGCCGAGCTCCTGAAATGGGTCCGTGACCACGGCGTCCCCGTTCCCAATCGCCTCTGGCAGGCCAGGGAACCGGCCGAGGCCGCTCCGGCCGAGGCCGGCCCCGGCGCCTTCTTCCGACGGATCAGAGGCCAGGCCCGTCTCTATGACCTCCGCCCCGATCTCGATCGGGTCGAGCCGACGACTCCCGCCCCGACCGCGACGGAGGACCGTCCATGAGCACGCCCCTCGGTTCGAGGCGATACCACGCCCTGGATTGCGTCCGGGCCACCGCGATGCTTCTGGGCGTGTTCTATCACGCGATCCAGTTCGGCGGGATGTCCGCCGGGCAGTTCGGGCCGGGAAGTCGGGGCGGGGCATCGATCCGGCTCCAGGATTGGCTCCACAGCTTCCGGATGCCCCTGTTCTTCCTGATCGCCGGCTTCTTCTGCGCCATGATGCTGGGCAAATATGGGGTGGTGGGCTATCTCGGCCGGCGATGGTCGCGAATCGGCCTGCCCCTGGTCCTGGGCCTGTTCACGGTCGTCCCGCTCTCCATCGCGATCCGGGACATGGGCGGCGGTCCGATGGGAGGCGGGCCCCGGGGCGGTGGCCCGCCCGGAATCCGTCCGCAAGGCCCCGAGGGGAACCTCGCGAACCTCCCGCCGCCGCCTCCCGGGTTCGTCCCCCCGCCGTTCCGTCGATTCGACGTGGATCACGACGGCACCCTGAGCGCCGAGGAGTGGAAAACGGCCCTGGAGCAGCGACCGATGGGCGGAGCTCGGGGATTCGGCCCCGGAGGGTCCGGCCCTCCCGGCGACGACCGGGCCGACGCCTCGACGCCCTCTCCGTTCGGGCCTCCGGGAGGAGGCGGGATGCCGGCCCCGGGGCCTCCCGGGTTCGGCCCGGCGGCCGGCGGTCTCGGCGAACGGATCTTCGGGACGTCGTCGCGTTATTTCCGGCTCGATTACCTCTGGTTCCTGTGGTATTTGCTCGTCTTCGCCACGATCGCGCCGCTGGTGGCGGGCCTTGCCGGGCTCCTTGCGAGCTGGACCCCGGCCGATCGCCTGGGTCGGGTCGCGATCCGGTTCGGATTCGCCCCCTTGCTGCTCGGGCTGGCGAGCGGCCCCGCCCTCTGGATGGCTCCCGGGTTCTTCGGGTGGTCCCTGGGCCCGGCGTCGGGCATTTTCCGGGGCGTGCCGGACTTCCTCGTCCACCTCGAACCGGACATGCCGTTCTACCTCGCGTTCTTCCTCGCCGGATGGTGGCTCCATCGTCTCCGGGACGGCCTGCCGGACCTCGCCCGGCGCTGGCTGCCCTGCCTGGCGATCGGGATCGCCGCCCATGCCGGGGCCGAGGCGCTGTCGGCGAGATATGCCTCGCAGACGGATTTGCCGGATTATGCCTGGATTCGGCTCGGCGGGTACCTCCTGTACGCCACGGGTTCGGCCTATTCGGCCTTCGGCCTGCTCGGGTTCTTCCAGAGGTTCGTGAACCGGCCGACGAGGGCGGGCCTCTACCTGGCCGACACCGCGTTCTGGGTCTACATGGTCCACCAGCCGATCCTCACGCCGATTTTGAGGCTGGTCTCGCCTCTGGGCGGGCCGTGGCTGGTCCAGGGACTGGTCGTCTCGGCGCTCACGGCCGGGGTGGCGCTGGTCCTGTATGAGCTCGTCGTGGTCCCGACGCCCCTGATTCGCCTCTTCGGCCCGTCCGGAGGGACCCGGCCGGTCGATCCGGGGCCGACCGAGTCGGAGGTCGAACCCGAGGAGGCGGTCCCGGCCTCGTGATCGGGCCCGTTCCGGGCTTCTCCTCCTCCGTCGATCCTCCCGAGCGACGACGACGAGGGACCGAGGCGAGATCCGGGCCGAGAATGCCCTCCCCGGCCTTATCGTCACGACCCGCCGACCCATGGCGAACGGTCGCAACGACGGAAGGGCACCGCGACCCGGCGAGTCGTCTTGACCGAATCCCTGGTTCCTGGAAAGATGGATAATCGTTGAGGCCCCTTCTTGAGACGATCACCCCTCGTCCGCTTCACCCCTCTCGGCGCTGGGGAGAGTTCCATGCGAGTCCTTCCGTTGCGGGCGGCCTGGGCCGCGACCGCGATCTTGCTCCTTTTGGTGGGTCGAGCGACCGCGCAGGACGCCCCCGGGGCGGACCCGGACAAGATCGACCCCGACGCCCCCGTCCCCAAGCTCCCCGGGCCCGACCCGTTGCCCAAGGTCGCGCTCGGTCCGATGTTGCCGACCCACGCCGTTCGTCGCTCGGTCCCCGGGCCGAACTGGGTCGCCGCCGAGGCCACCGTCCTGCCCCTGGACCGCAAGGGCATCTACGTCCTGGAATACGCGTTCAAGCCTCTGCGGATGATCGAGGTCGATATCCCGGGCAAGGGGCGTCGGCGCATCCATTATCTCTATTACCGAGTGGTGAACCGCACCGGCCAACCCCGGATGTTCGTCCCCCAGTTCTCCCTGGTCACGAACAGCGGCCAGAGGTTCGAGGACGTGGTGTTGCCCCAGGCCGTCAAGAACATCCAGAGCCGAGAGGCCCCCGAGATCGACCTGCTGAGCGCCGTGAGCGTCGTCGGGATGATCCCCCCGAGCACCAAGGAAGGGATCGACGACGCGGTCTATGGCGTGGCGGTGTGGGACAACGTGGATTTCCGGGCCGACGGCTTCAAGATCTTCGTCCGCGGCCTGTCCGACGGCTACCAGGAGATCACCCCGCCCGACGGCGGCAAGCCGTTCACCCGGTACAAGGCCCTGCGGATCGGCTTCACCCGACCCGGCGACGAGCGCAACCCGAACGAGAAGGAAATCCGCCTCCTCGACCCGCCGTACGAGTGGACCTATTATCCCTGAGCCGGTCTCGGGGCGCCGAGATCGGGTCGGCCGGATCGCGTGAAACCGCTCGGAGACGGGCCGGAGGAGGGACTCGCGTGTCGTATAGCGACTTCACCCTCCCCGAGATCCGTCAACGCCTCGGCCTGAGCGTGGCCGAGGGCACCGACCTCTTCGGCTCCACCGCCGAGATCGACCTGCCCGCGACCCTGGCGGAGACGCTGGCTCGGTATCTCCCCCTGGCCCTCAACCTGAACACCGAGAAGGCCCGCTCCGAGTTGCTGATTGCCCCTCTGCTGGTCGAGCTCAAGCTCCAGCACCCGGACCGGCTGAGCGTCTTCTCGGGGATCGACTTCACGGTCGATCCGGCCCTGGGACTGAGCGGGCAGTGTGACTATGTCCTGGCCCGAAGCCCCCAGCAATTGGCCCTGACCGCCCCGGCGTGCGTGCTGGTGGAGGCCAAGAGCGAGAACATCGTCGGCGGCGTCCCGCAATGCCTGGCGGAAATGGTCGCGGCCCAGCGATTCAACCGCGATTCGGGCGACGAGGGAGTCGTGTTCGGGGCGGTCACGACCGGGGTCCTCTGGCGGTTCCTGCGATTGGAGGGGGCGCGGGCCCAGGTCGATCGCGTCGAATACCCGATCCAGACCCCTCGGAAGATTTTTGGAATCCTTCGGGCCATCGCCCTGGGAGACGCCGATTGACCGGGCCCGAAGTGGGACTTGACCCATCGGCGACATCTCCGACAATCCACTCTACGCCCATCGATTCCGGCGTTCCGCGATCTCGACGCCCAGGGCGAGCGACGCCTTGCGGGCCTCCTGGATCGCCTCGGGAGGCCCGAGGGCGGCGGCCAGGTCGATGGCGCCCAGGATCGCCTTGGGCATCAGGTGAGGCGGGACGGGCACGTCCTGGACGCCGACCGGCGTGATGCTCCCCCCGCTCCAGAACGCGGCGACGGCGGCGAGCCCGGCGGGGTGGTCGTAGCCCGAGGCGAGCGAGGCGTCGAACGCCTTCCGGCGGTTGGCGTCCGAGGGCGAGGCCACCCAGGTTTCCGCGGCCTTCAGGGCGGCGAGCCGCTTCGGCGGAGCGGGCTCGACCAGGACCCCTCGGGCCACCAGGCACGCCCACCAGACCGCCTCCCTCCTCGGCATCGCCTGGACGAGGAACGCCAGCGCATCGTCTAGCTGGCCCGACTCGGAGAGGGCCCGGAGGAAGTCTTCCGGTCGATCGCCCGGCGAGTGCTTCTCCAGGGCCGATTCGGACGGCTCGTACCCCTTGAGCACTTCCTCGGCCGAGGCGCCGGGCAGTTGGAGCAGCATCGCCACGGGTGTTCTCGCCCTTCTCGTCCCGGAGTTCCGGACGCGATGGGGGCCGGCTCATCGTCCAAGAGGAGCCGACCCCCATCCGTGTCCGGGATTCTCAGTTAATCATCGTGATCGCGCCCTGCATCTTCAGCATGCCGTCGCCGTTGATCTGCACCATCGTCCCCTGGACCTGCACCTCGATCGACCCCTGGAGCTTGATCATCATCCCCTTGAGGGTGATGCCGCTCTGGTCGATCGTGATGCTGTTGCCGCCGACCTTCAGGGTGATCGACTGCATGGCCTCCGTGGAGCTGGCCCCGAGGCTCACCTTGGTGGTCTGGTTGCCCATCTTGACCGTCAGCGAGTCGTTCCCCATCGAGACCTCGACGGTGCGGTTGCCGGTCTTGACGGTGTGGGAATCGTTGCCCGTATCGACGGTCACGGTGCGGTTGCCGGTCTTGACCTCGTGGGTGTCATTGCCGGTCTTGACCGTGACCGAGCGGTTGCCGGTGTTGATGACCGTGGTGTCGTCGGACTCGACGATGATGTCGCGCTTCCCCTTGCTGACCTCGTGCTTGTCGTTGCCTTCCTTGACGGTGACGGTGCGGTTGCCCTTCTCGATCGTGACGGTCTCGTTCCCGGTCTTGACCGTCTCGGTGCGGTCCTTGTAGACGGTGATCGTCTGGTTGCCATCGACCAGGGAGCTGCTCCCGTCGACGCCAACGACCAGGGTGTCGTTGTTCTCGACTTCGCGGAGGAAGTCCTTCTCCGCGTGGAAGAAGATCTGCTCGGAGCCCTTCTTGTCCTCGAACCGGAGCTCATTGAAGTTCTCGGACTCGCCCTTGAGGCTGGACCGGCTCTTGATTCCGCTCTGGGTGGCATTGTCCGGGAGCGTATACGGGACGGGGATGCTGCCGTTGTAGACCCGCCCGGTGATCAACGGGCGGTCGGGGTCGCCTTCGAGGAACGAGACGACGACTTCCTGGCCGATCCGGGGGATGTGGATCGATCCCCAGGTCTTGCCGGCCCAGGCCTGGCTCACGCGAATCCAGCAGGAGCTGTTCTCGTCGCTCTTGCCCAGGCGGTCCCAGTGGAACTGGACCTTCACCCGGCCCTTGGCGTCGGTGTAGATCTCCTGGCCGCTGGTGCCCACGACCACCGCCGTCTGGTCGCCCAGGACTCGCGGCCTGGGCGTGAGCCTGGGCGGGTGGTAGGGCATCGCCTTGGCGATGCATCGAAATCGGTTCAAATATTCGAATGTCGCGTCCTGGGACTCCCCGGAGGTCGCGTCGATCACGTGCTCGACCCGGGTCAAGGCATAGTCGGCGTTGACCGTCGCGTCCGGGTGGTCGGAGAGCGTGAACGTGTAGCCCGGGACGAACGCCCGGCAATTGCTCGACCCCGAGGAGACGGCCCGACGGACGACCTCCTCCTCGACGCGGACCCGGGCCGTGGCGGTCATCAGGTCCGACGTCGGCGCCGAGTCGTGCTCGGAGGAGACCACCGAATCGGCGTAATCGTAGACCTCGTAGAGCGCGCTCCCGGCCGAGGACGACGAATTGCCGGAGATCTTCGTGTCGGGCTTGAGGAAGTCGTACTCGGCCAGGGTGACCTTCTTGGGATGGACCTCGTCGGACGTGGTCCATTCCAGGACGCGCTCGTCCTCGCGGGTGCCGCCCAGGTGCATCTCGTAGACCATCGGGTTCGGGGCGCCCGGGACGGCCACGAAGACCGAGTTCACGTCGGCGATCACCATCGTGTGGGACGTCTTGGCGTGCTCGAAGAAGAAGAAGATCCCCTCGTCTTCCATCAAGCGATTGAGGAAATCCCAGGTCGTCTCCCGATACTGGACGCAATAGGTTCGCTTGGTATAGGTCTTCTGGAGGGAGATCTTGAAGTCGGTGCCGGAGGTCAGGCCCATGTCGGTCAGGGCCTGCTGGAGGATGTCCTTGACGGTGAGGTCCTGGAAGATCCGGCAATCGACCTCCTGGCCGAGGAGCCAGGGCTTGGGGACGATCTCCGCCCGATAGAACGTGGCGTGCTTCTGGCCGGCGGCCTGCCCTTCGACGTCGCCCCGGGTCAGGCGCTTGACGATCCCGTGGAAGTAGCGGACCGGGGAATCGGCGACCTGGAGCTCGACGGCCAGGGGCTTGCCGAGGAACTCCGTGGGGGCGATGACGGTATCGGAAGAGAAATCGACGTCGAACAGGAACGGCTCGGAGACCGCTTCGTGGCCCCCGAGGCGGGCGATCCGCAAATCTTCGGAGGCGTCGCAGAGGATGTAGGCGGGGGATTCGAAGCTCGGCATGGCACGCCTCGGCGGGGGGGCCCGATCCCGACAGGACGGAAGGGATAGGCCGGAGGGGGCGATTCTGCCACGGAAGGGCGGGCCGGGGCAAGGCTCGGGGCGGGCCTCCCGGCGAATCCGTGGTATCCTTGCCACGTCCATCGGCCCTTGCCTGGAAGCGGCCGGTCTGTCAGGTTGGATAGAGAGCCGTCCCGTCACGAAGCGACCCCGCCACAGGAGGGCCCGACGATGCCCCCGACGGACCCACCCGCGAGGCCCCGGCCCAGTTGGAAACAGGCGAGCAAGCCCTCGGCCTCCCGGCGCAAGGCGTCGGGCCCGAAGTGGAAGAAGGACGCGGAAGCCGCGTCCGGAGGGACGGGACGCCGCTCCCGGGCCCTTCGCCTGGTGGGGGCGATCGTCGCGTCCCTGGTCTGTTGCGGCCTGCTGATCTGGATCGCCCTGTGGCTCCGACCGCTCCGGCCGTCCGGCCTGGTCCTCCTGGGGGCGGGCTATGAGACCGACCTGGCCGTCCCTCCGAACGTCGTGGGCTGGAACGGCCTGAAGGCCCTGACCGAGCTCGCTCGCCCGTCCCGGACGTCCCGAGGCCGGAGCGAGGCCGCGAGGTTCCAGGCCGCGGGCGACGGCCCCGCCCGGGTCGCCGAGGGGTCGGCCTGGGATGGCGACCTCGCCCGGGTCGCCGAGAAGACGGTCATCGTCGTCATGGCCATGCACGGCGCGGCCGATCAGCGGGGTCCGTATCTGATCCTCGACGACGCCACGGCCGACGGCTCCGAGCGCCATAAGCTGCGGATCGAGGCCGTCCTGAACCGGCTCCGGCCCCTGGCCGAAGGGGGGAAGAACGTCGTCCTGGTCCTCGACGCCACCCAGCCCCAGGCGATCTGGCCGATGGGCGTGATCCACAACACCTTCGCCGACGCCCTGAAGGCCATGGAGCCGGAGATCCTCAAGATCCCCCGGCTGATCGTCCTGAGCGCCAGCGACGTGGACCAGAGGTCGTGGGCCTCCGACGACTGGCGGCAGACGGCGTTCGTTCACTTCTTGATCGAGGGGTTGAAGGGCGCGAAGAAATCCGACCTGACGGCCTCGCGGAGGACCGACGGCCGGATCGACGCCCTCGAACTCTTCGAATTCGTCGAGGAGTCGGTGAGGAGCTGGGCGGCCACGAATCGCGAGGCCCTCCAGACGCCCGTCTTGCTGCCGACGGGGGCCGAGGGGCGGCGGAGGGCGTCGCGGATGGAGCTGGCCCTGGAGCCGTCCTCCTACGTCCCGCCCGACCCCCACCAGACGCCCGACCTGGTCTCCCCCCGGGAGCTCGCCGACGCCTGGGCCCTCCACGACTCGTTGAGCAAGGGCGAGCCGAGTCCCGCGACCTACGCCCCTCGCCTCTGGAGGCTGTTCCGGGACAGCCTGCTCCGCTATGACGCGCTGGTCCGGGCCGGGGAGACCGAGAAATCGCCGAAGCTCAGCGCCGGGCTGAAGCGACTCGCCGAGGAGATCCGCCGGGCGGGGATCGTCGACCTGAAGTCGAGCCGGAATTCGTTCGCCATGACCGCCGCGACCGGCCGGCCCCGCTCCGGCAACCCCTCGGCCGACGCCCGGTTCCTCGCCCTCTGGAACGACCCGCCCGACGAGGCCGAGGCCCGCTGGAAAGGGTTCCTCGACGCCGCCAGCAACGAGGAATCGCGCCACGCCTTGAGGCGGATCGTCGCCGAGGCGGCGGTCCGCCGGGCGGCCGACGACCCCGGGTCCGACCTGGCCAAGGCCCGGAAGCTCCTCGACCTGGTCTTGCCTCCCGGCGCGCCGGCCCCGGTCGAGGCGCACGACCTGATCCTCCTGGTCCGCGACCTGCCCGTCGCCCGGCCCCCGGCGGCCCTCCTGGAGACGATCTCCCTGGCGTTGAAGGTCCGGCTCAAGGCCGAGGAGGCGGCGGTGGGGGCGAGGTCCGAGGAAGTGCGGCCCTGGGTCGCCCCGATCGTCGCGCAGGCCGACCTCCTCCGCCAGACCGGCCGGGACCGGGTGATCTCCGCCGACCCGGCCGACTGGGAAGTCGCCAAAAAGGAGCTCTCGGCGGCCGACGCCCTGTACGACAAGGCCCTGGCCTGGGCCTCGACGGTCCGAAACGCCTTCGCCGCGAGGGACCAGGCCCTGGCCGACCTGCCGTATTATTCGCGATGGATCGCCTCGGGCCGGGGCTCGACCGGCTCGGCGACGACCCCGACGCCGCCTGGGCCGACCGCCTGGAGAAGCTCTGGATCGAGGTCCACGGCCTGGTCAGCGACCTGGAAACGCCGGCCGCGGCGCCCGATCGACCGGCCGACGGCGGCCTCGGCCTGGCCGTTCGGTCGTCGGCCGTGACCGACGGCCTGAAGGACGTGAAGACCCGTTTCGACACGATCTGGAAGGCCAATGAGCCGGTCGCCCAGGGATACTTCTGGGTCGCCGCCGAGTCGGCCCTGGTCGTCCCGTTCGACGATCCCGCCAGGCGGCTAGACCTGGAAGCCGACGTCCGCCAGGTCGGCCGCAAGCTCCTGATCGGCTCCGACGGCGGGGGCGGGGCCCGCCAGGGGGTCTCGCCCGAGAAGGCCCGAGATACCGCCCGGTCCCGGGCCCGCCTCCAGGCCCGGATGGCCCTGGCCATCCTCGGCAATCGCCTGTTCGAGGAGATGCCCCCGGCCGATGGCCGCGAAGGGCTCGCCCAGGTCCGCGACCATCTCCGGGACGTCCGGTCCGGCGACGACTGGTCCAAGCCGATCGACCTGATCGGCCGGCAGATCGGCATGCGATGGCGGGCGATCCCGGCCCTGATCAATCAGAGGGACGCCTCGGCCAGCAAGCCCGGGACGGCCTCCGCCCGGACCGACCTCCGGGCCGCCGACCGCCTCTCCCGGCAGATCGACGGGGCCCTGGCCGGGGCCGTCGGCGACGACCCCAGCCACTCCTATCGGGGACTCGTCCTCCGCGACCTCCTGCTGAACCAGGCCGCGAGGACCCTCTCCGACCACTGGTTCAGCGAGGATGAGGCGGCCGACCCGCCGTATTATGTCGTCGAGGGCCGCGCCTATCTCGACGAAGCCTCGAAGCTCGACCCGAGGACTTCGCCCACGCCGGACCTCTCCGCGACCCTGGACCTCCGGCTCCGGGCCGATGGCAAGGTCCGCGTGACCGGGCCGAAGCGGCTCGTGCTGACCACCGAGAGGGCACTGGGCCTCGCCTACCGCCTGGACGTGCCCGAGGACGGCGACATCCCGGCCGGCTTCCCGGTCGTCTGGCTCGAGCCCGGCCGCGACCTCTCGGCCGAGGGGCCGTCGTCGGCCCTCCGCGCGGCGGTCCCGTTCGGGGCCGACGGCTCGCCGCCGATCCGAGGGACCGTGGCCTCGGAGTCGATCCGACGGGCCGAGGAGCACCCGCCGGAGGCCCCCAGGGTCGAGGGATCGGCCATCGGTCTCCGGGGCCTCTATCGAGGCCAGGTCATCAAGCTCGACACGGCCGTGTCGGTCCACCCCCTCGCCGAGAATATCCTGGTCCAGGTCCCCCCGCCGACCCGGGCGAACGTCACCGTCCGGGCCGATCGCGACGTCCTCTCCCGATACGGCAGCAGCGGAGGCTCGCTCGCCATCGTCCTGGATTGCTCCGGGAGCATGGGGGCGAAGCAAGGCCCTCCGGCGAAGTTCCAGGAGGCCACCAAGGCCCTCCGAGGGCTCTTGACCAAGGTGTCCCGCGGGACGAAGGTCAGCGTCTGGATCTTCGGGGAGGCCGTGGGGACCGCCCTGAAGGCCGAGGCCGAGCAGACCATCCGCCAGATGCTCCCGCCGACCGACTGGGACCCCGACGACTCCACCGCGATCGACGCCCTGATGACCCGGCTCGAATATCCGGCGATCTATCCCTTCAACGAGTCGCCCATCCTCCGGACGATGATCCTCGCCCGAGAGGACCTCCGCAACGCGCCCGGCTTCAAGAGCATGATCGTCATCACCGACGGCATGGACAACCGGTTCCAGGACGACCCGGACTACAACCGCCAGAAGAAGGACGTGAGGACCGCCCTCCGCGACGCCTTCTCCGCCTCGGGGATCGAGGTCAACGTGGTCGGGTACAAGGTCGTCGGGCCGGAGGAAGAGGCCGCGAAGAAGCAGTTCTCGGTGGTCGAGGACCTGCCCGTCCCCGGGCGGTATTATGACGTGACCGACGCCCGGAAGCTCGCCGTGACCCTCGAACGCGCCCTCCGCCGCCGGCTCAAGTACCTGGTCGAAGAGCCCAACAACACGATCGTGGAAGGGTTCCCCGAGGGAGGTCTGGACGTGTCGGACCTGGGCGGGGGCGACCGCTGGTTCGCCCCGGCCTTCGACCCCGGGGGGTTCAAGCTGGTCGTCTCGGCCGACCGGACCCGGGAGAAGCGGATCATCCTCCGCCGAGGCGACCTGCTGCTGGTGGACCTCCTGGACGACCCCAAGGGCGTCGAGATCCGCCGGGGCCTGTTCACGCAGGATGACGAGCTGTACCGGCTCAAGCCGTCTCGCGAGAACGCGAGGAAGGAGTGGCGGCTCTCGGCCCTCCAGAACCGCTCGGTCGAGGGCAAGGGCCTCCAGATGATCGCGGCCCTGGAACGGCGGGTCGAGCCCGGGGAGACCGCCCTGGAGGTCATCCGGCCGAGGATGGCGTGGCTCGAGGCGAAGCCCTCGGAAGACGACGGCTCGGGGTATTCCTCCCGGTGGGGAGTGACCTACGACCAGCCCGCCCCGACGTGGGGCCTGAATGTGCCGAAGTGGCCGAAGTCGGCCGGGGCGTCGTCGCCGGCCCGGCCGGTCCTGACCGCCTGGTGGAACCCGGATCGCGAGACGGCCCCGGCGGGGATCGTCGATCGCCTGGCCGATTACCGCTCGCTTCGCGACCTGACCGACCGGAAAGTCCCCCTGAAGACCGGCGGCGAGGTGATCGTCGAGTCCGTGGCGATCGAGACGCACCGGGTGGAGGTGGCCCCCGGAGTCCTCGACGATCGCTCGTGCCTGGTCGTCCGGCTCGCCTGCCCCGAGGGCAAGCCGTTCTGGTCCCGGCCGATGGGCCTGGACGCCGCCGGGTCCGAGCATCGGTTCTTCACCCGGGCGAACAAGTCCACCAGCCTGTTCTGGCCGGTCGAGCCCGACCAGGCGCTGGCGGGCCTGGCGCTCTACTCGGTCGCCGAGTTCAAGGCGGAGGCCGAGCGGAGGAAGTTCGTCGTGGAGCTCCCCCTCTCGCGCCGCCCGACCCGTCCGATCGCGGGCCGTTGCCGGTCCGGCTGGGTGAGTAGCCCCGGAGTCGATCGGTGTCCCCAAGGAATCGGTGAGTGCCGCCCATGGACGAGCCGACGACGCCCCCGACTCCCCCGCCCCGCCGATGGCGAGGCGAATCCGCGCCGTCTCGGTTCGCGCCCAAGCGGACGAGACGGCGGCGGATGTTCCCCCTGGCGCTGATGGCCCTGGCGCTGATCGGGGTCCTCGCGGGATTCGTCAGCCTGTTCCGCCGGGCCCCCAATCCCCTGTTCGTCCCCCTGGGAGTGACCGAGTACCGATCCCGCCTGATCGCCCATCCCGCGCAGGTGGAGCACGACCTGGAGGCGCTTCGCCTCGGCAAGTACTTCACCCGGGTCGAGGCCGGGGGCGCCACGGGCGACCGGGCGGGCCTGATCGACGCCCTGGCCGCCCTCCGCGATCGCCCGGCGGGGGAGTCGGTGGTGGTGTACCTGGCGGCCCGGTCGTCGGTCTCCCCTTCGGGAGAGGTCCAGGTCCTCGCCGCCGACGCCGACCCGGAGGATTCGCGGACCTGGCTGCCCCTCCGCGAGGTCCTCGAATCGTTCCGCGACTGCCCGTCGGTCCACAAGCTCCTGGTGCTCGACCTGGCCGACGCCGTGGTCGATCCCGGGCTCGGGCTGATCCTGGACGACGTGGGATCGCGCCTGCCGGGCGAGCTCCGCGCCGTGGCCGACCCGAATCGGCTGGTCCTGGCGTCGATCGGACCGGGTCAGCGGGCTTATTCGTCGCCCGACCTCGGCCGGACGGCCTTCGGGTTCTACTTCGAGGACGGCCTCCGAGGCTGGGCCGAGCGCAAGACCGCCGAAGGCCTGCTCGACGGGATCGTGACCGTGGGCGAGCTGGCGGAGTTCGTCCGCGCCCACGTGGATCGTTGGGCCCGGGCCAATCGCGGGGCCCGGCAGATCCCCACCCTCTACGGGACGGGCCGGGACTTCCCCCTGATCGCCCTGGAACGGGCCCGGCCTCGGCCCCACATCGAGCCTCCCGGCGACCTCCCGGCGTATCCCAAGATCCTCCACGACGCCTGGGCCAACCGCGACCAATGGAAGGCCGAAGGGCGGGACCGCGACGCCCCTCGCGCCTTCCGGATGATCGAGGCGCTCCTGCTCGAGGCCGAGCAGGAATGGAAGGCCGGCGCCGACGAGACGAAGATCAAGGCGAGCCACCTCAACCTGATCCTGGCCTTGAAGGAACGCTTGCTCGGGGCCCGAGAGATCCCCCACCCCCGCCCTCGGTCGATCGCCCTGGCCGAATCGCTCGGGGCGAAGCCCGACCGGGCGACGGCGGCGGCGCTCAAGGCGCTGACCGTCCGGTGGGACGCGCTGCCCCCGGCCAAGCCGGGCGATCCCCTGCCCGACCCGGCGAAGTTCGCCTCGGACCTGCTCGCCAGGCAGAAAGGCCGGCCGGAGATCGACCTGGCGTCCGCCGCGTTCGGGGCCGCCGCCGATCTGGACTCCCCCCGGCCCGAGGCGATCCGGTTCCTCGACGCGGTCCTCGCCCAGGCCCAGCCCCAGCCGATGTTCGTGGAAACGCTGGCCCTCCGCCGGCTCGCCGAGACCTCGCTCCTGCCCGGCTGGTCGCCCGAGTCGGCCCGGAGGCTCCTGGAGCTGGTCCGCGAGGGGGAAAAGGCCGAGGCGAACCTCGCCAGCTTCTCCTGGTCGAGCGCCCTGCTCCAGGTCGCTGCGGCCAAACGGACCGACGCCGAGGCGCTGTTCTTCTCCCCGGGATTCGCCCCTCGCGACCGCGCCGATCGGCTCGTCCGGCAGGCCCTGGACGGATATCAGCGGGCCCTGGCCCGGGAATCCGCCGTGGACGAAGGCCGCAAGGCCCTGGACGACGCCATCTCCATCCTGCCTCCCCTGTCGGGGCTGCTCGACGACCAGCCCGACCTCCGACCCTCCTGGGACCGCGCGGTGATCGAGGCCCGGGCCGTGTTCTCGACCGTCGGGGGCGCGCCCGGGCCGACGTGGATGCCCAGTTGGACGACGTCCGTCCCCGGGTCGCCGAGCTCGCCCGATTCGTCGAGGACCTCCGCAGGCCGACCTCTCCCCGGGGAGTGGCCGAGGCGATCGAGCGATCGAAGGCGCCCACGGCCGGGGCGTCGTCCTACAACGAGCTGGAAGGCATCCTGAGCAGCCCCCTGCCCCGGGCCGACGACCGCCTCGCCGTCTGGAACGCGCAGAGGGCGCTCGGCGGCCGCCTCCTGATCGAGAGCCTCTCGGCCGATCGGGTGACGGGCCAGGTCGCGCCGAGGGTCCGCGAGCCGGATCTCACGATCGCGTCGCTCGAACGAACCGACCGCGAGCGGGCCCTGAGACGCGCCCGGGAATCGATCGACCTCCTGGCCCTGGGCGGCCTGGACGAGCCGACCCTGGCCGGCCTCCGCGAGGCGGCCCAGGCCGTCCAGCCCGACCTGCCGAACCCGAAACCGCTGGGCGACCTGGCGACGGCCCTCCTCGTGGCGTGGAAGACCGACGTGCCCGAGAAGCTCGCCCGGCTCCCGGCCGGTCGCGAGAGGCTGGGCTGGATCCTGCCGGGCCTCCGGCTCTATCCGGCCATCGATGCCCTGCCCCAGGGCCCGCGGATGCTCCGGCGGATCGACCAGGCCCGGCCGTTGTGGACCTGGCTGGCCTCGAGGTACGAGGCCCGCGCCTCGGACCTCGACGGCTCCGCCTTCTTCGCCTCCGCCGCGAGGGACTACCGCCCGTTCGGCGAGCCGGCCCGGGTGGCGGCCGTCGAGATCGAAGGGCCCTCCGGGCCGATCGCCGTCTCGCCCTCGAGGCCGGCGGTCACGACGACCTTCCGGTTCCGGCTGACCTCGGCGGAGGCCCGGGACGCGACGGCGACCCTGGATCTGCTGACCCCCGACGACGAATGGTTGAGCGTCCGCCCCGAAGGCTCCGCCCCGGGCGATTCGGCCTCGCCGGGCCTGGCGATGGACCTCTCGGCCGGGGCCGCCGTGGAGGTGCCCGTCCGCGTCGAGCTCCGGCCCGACGCCGACGCCGCCCGGACCGCCCCGCCCCGCGGCTTCCTCGTCCGCGTCCGCATGGGGGACCGGACGTTCCATCGAGCCGTTCGGGTCTCGCTCGTCTCACCCCGGGAGCAGGTCCAGATCCTCCTGAGCGCCGACCCCAAGGAGCCGTCGGCCCCCCGGAATGACCTCCGGGTCCGGCCCACGGCCGAGAGGCTGCCCGTGTTCCTCTACGTGAGGAACCCGTCGGAGAAGGCCCGGACGGTGGTCGTCGAGATCGCGACCGACGGGGCCGTCCGGGGCGAGACGAAGCTCACCCTGGGCCCGGGGGACACGGTCCCGGCGAAGTTCGGCGACCCGGCGGCGAAGCTCGACCCGATCTTGCCCGAGGTCCGCGAGGCGGTGGAGGTCCGGGTCCTGGACGGCGAGAACCGCGCCAACGTCCTCCAGACCCGCCGGTTCCCCGTGGCGATCGCGGCCCCCCTGGAATACCTGGGAGTCCAGGCGGCCCAGTACGAGCCTCCGTCGTCCGACAACGGCGGGAAGACCCGCCTGAGCATGACGCTTCGCGCCGTCGCCCCCCTGGGCAAGATCCCCTGCCCGGTCGAGATCGTCCTGCCTTCCGAAAGGATTCCCGGCCTCCTCGCGCCCGGATTGGGCACCTTCCGGGGGATCGTCCCGGCCGACGGCTCCCCCCTGATCCTCTTCGCCGAGGGTATTCGCCTGGCCGAGGGGGAGGACGAGACGGGTTTCGTCGAGCTCAACGTGGACAGCGTCCATCGCGCCGTCGTGTTCCGAACGACCTTCGCCCGGCGGGGCGATCCCACCCTCCTGAAGGCCGAGACCGCGCCGGCCTTGAGGCTCCGGGCGGCCGATCACGTCCTCTCCAGCGCGAAGTTCCCGGTGGTGGCCGAGGTGGACAACCCGCCGGCCGGCTCGAAGCTGGAGATCAGCCTCGGCCGATACACCCCGAGGGGATTCCGGGCCGACCTGATCGAGGAATTGCCCGAGGCCCGCCGCAAGCACATCGGCTTCCTGCCCAACGGTCCCGGAGGGGCCTTGCTCCTGGAGGCATCCGAGGGCGATTGGGCGATCGAGCTCGACCCGAAGCGGATCATCGGCGGGCGAGACCTCCGGGCCAGGCTCCTCCGCGCCGATGACTCGGAGATCCTCTCGGTTTCGAAGCCCGTGGAGCTGGACGACCGGCCCCCTCAGGGCGTCCATCTCTCCGACCTCCCCGCCCGCGCGAAGAAGGGGGCGCCCCTGGCCGTCCGGGCGCTCACGGGGGCCTCCGAGGGGGAGATCGCCGAGGTCAAGTTCTTCCTCGGCCGACCGGCCGACGGCAAGCCCCCCGCGGGACCTCCGCCCACGCCCGGCAAGCCCGAGGACGCCGCGCGGACCGTCTGGAGCGCCACTTTGCCCCTGCCGTCCGACAAGGCCGGGCCGACCGAGATCAGCGTCCAGGTCACCAACGCCGTCGGCCTCAGCGGCTTCGATACCGCCGTGGTGGACCTCGTCGACAACCTGCCCGCGACCCCCGCATCGATCCGAGGGGTGGTCAACGAGGGGACGCGGACCCAGTCCAACCTCGCCGTGGTCCTGACCGACCCGAAGAACACCGAGGTCCGCCGGACCAAGACGGACAAATCCGGCAAGTTCGCCTTCGAGGACCTGCCTCCCGGCGCCTACACCGTGACGGCCTCGAAGGAGACGACCCGCACCAAGGGGAGCCAGAAAGTCGAGCTGACCCCGGGGGCGAGGCGAACGGTGGTCCTGGACCTGTATCGGTAGTCGTCCGCCCGCATCCCCGTGGGCCGGGTCGGAGGCGTCGCGGACCCGGAAGGCAGTCCCGGCGGCCCGTCCTCCGGGAGGCGCGGGCCCGGCTCACTTCGGCGAGAGCAGGATGCCCACGCCGATCGAGACGATGATCGTGACGACCAGCCCGGCATATCCAAACGTGGTCCATTTGGAGTAGTCGGTATCCTCGGCCAGGGCCGAGCGGGTCCAGGAGATGTAGTCCTGGCTCTCCGTGAGCCGGCGGAAGACGCCGGGGACGAAGGCTTGCTGGCGGGCCGGGTCGGGGCCGGTCCCGACGAGGTAGCAGCCTCCGAGCATCGGCGGGGCGCCCTCGACGAGAGTCCCCCGGATCAAGATCCGGCTGAGCCTCTTCTGGCGGTCGCGGACGTTCCTCAGGAGCTGATAGAGCTGGACATTCCCCTCGACCGTCTCGGTGAGGTCGGCCCCTCCGGCGGCCTCCACCCTCCAGAGCTTGTCGATCATGTCGGGGAAGAGCTTGTTGCCGATCCACTGCACGCCGCTCTCGATCATCGAGGGGACGGCCGAGGGCTCCAGGTCGGGGACGAGCGGGAACCTCTGGCCCATCCGCCGTTCCTTCTGGCCTTCGGGCAGGCGCTCGATCAGTTGTCGGAAGCCGGGGAGGGCTTCGAGCTCGGTCACGACGACGAAGACGGGGCAGACCAGGCGGAAGACGTCCCGGGCCGAGGCGAGGTCCCTCTGGAGGATCGTCCCGGCCTGGCTCGCGTCGTCGTCGGAGTCGCACGAGGCCATCGGCAGGAGGACGAGGATGCCGTTGATCGGGCAGAACGGCCGGCGGTCGCGGACGATCAGGCGGCAGAGGTGATGGAGGCGGGCCGAGAGCAGGTCGGCCTCCCCCTTGTTCTTGAAGATCGAGGGCCGGGCTCGGCCGGAGGAGGTCTCCTCGCTGGCCACGAGCAGGCCGATGGCCCTCTTCTCCTCGTCGAGGAGCTGGCCCATGCCTCGGCCCTGCTCCCGGGCCCGGGAGAGGATCGCCTCGACCGACTTGACCCCCTCGCCCTTGTTGCCGGCGGCGATGGTGGCGAAGGTTTCCTCGGGCGCCTCGACGGGGGTGGCCGTCTCGATCGAGCCGGGGCCGCCGGTCTCGGCGTAGAGGGCCGCCTGGCGGCCCAGGAGCGAGGCCCCGGAGCAGGTCACGTACACGCCGTCGCGGTTGGCGAAGACCCGGACCGGGGCGTCCGACCGCCTCGGCACGCCCGCCACGTCCAGGGGCATCCCGGCGGCCTGGAACAGCGTCTCCTCGGCCGTCGCCGGCCGGCCCAGGACGAGGAACAGGGGCGTCTCGGTCAGGTCGATCCCGGCGGAGTCCAGCGAGCGGCAGGCCTCGGCCCAGGCGGCGTCCACGTCGGGGAAGTCGGAGGATTCCTGCTCGGGCCCCAGCAGCTTCCAGAGGCTCCAGCTCAGCCAGCAGAGGACGTAGAACAGCGCGAAAAGCAGGGGGAGCCAGACGCTCCGCAGCGCCACCAGCCGGGTCGAGAGGTATTTCTCCAGCCCGAGGGCGTAATTCAGGACGCCCAGGCCGATCAGGATCAGGAGGACCAGGACGAGGTGGAGCCCCCAGCGGACGGCCGGGCTCATCCCCCGGCCTTGCCGGGCCTTGGAGAACATTGGCAGGACCAGGCCCACCAGCCCCTTCAGGCCGGCGGCGATTCGTCGGAGGAACGTCATCGAGGGCTCTCGCGGTCGGGTCGGGTCGGGTCGGGCGGGCAGGCGGTCAGCCGAGTTGCTGGACGGCGAGGAAGGCGGCCAGGGGGATCAACATCAGGAGGACGACCCCGACGACCATCACCATCGTCCCGAATCGGTCCCGGCCGTGGAGGGGCGGGACGCTGCTCGGCGGCTCGAGCTCGGGCGGGTAGGGCCACTCCTGGGCCTGGTTCCGGGCCATCTGCGCCCGGGTCGCGGCGACCCACGCCTGGAGCTGGTCGGGCCTCTCGCGGAGCTCGCCCCGGAAGCCCAGCATCACGCAGAGGAAGAACACCTCGACGGCGTCCTTGCCCGACCTCGCCTCGGCCCGGCGGGCCTGCTCCCAGAACTTCCAGGCGCGGTCGTTCGTGCCGTAGAGGGCGACCTCCATCTTCTTCTCATTCCACTTCTCGCCCCAGGACGAGTCGAGGATGAAGACCTCGTCGATCCAGCAGACCAGGGCGTAGCGGATGCCCAGGAATTGCTGGGCCCCTCTCCCTCGGACGTCCTCGCCCCGGTGGGCCGAGGCCGCCATCGTCTCGGCGCCGCCCTCGCCGCCGAAATCGCCCCAACGGCGGGCCTCCATCTCCGACAGGAGCAGCCCCTTGAGGGCCGCCTGCTCGATTTCGAATGCCGGCGCCTCGCCGCGCTCCAGCTTGGCCTTGAGCTGGAGCGCGTAGGAGATCACCGGGTGGACGAGGTTGACGATCGCGTCTTGCATGACGAGGGGTTTCCTCCCGGTCTCGCTGCCCGAGGCGAGATCACGGGGCCGAGTCGGCCGGTCCGGTCCCGGCCAGGTCCTTCGGGACAACGTAGAGGGTGAACTGGAGGGTCGTGGTCTGGCCGCCGGTCTTGATCGTCAAAACCCGCTGGCCCTGGATATTACCGGCGATCAGGTTCTCGTTCAACCGGATCGCCAGGGTCAGCGACTTTTGGACGTTCTGCCACTCCCCCTCCTGCGAGTCGCGGCCGACCTGGAAATAGATCAGCCCCGGCTGGGTGGGCAGGGCCCGAGGAGGCCGGGGAGTGTACCCGAACCGCAGCCCGGCCAGGCCCATCCGGAAGATCGCGTCCACCCGCTCGCTCGAACCGATCTTCATGTCGAGCTGGCCGGCCTTGGTCAGCAGGCGGATCGTCTCCTCGATGTCCAGGGGCTCTGAACCCCCACGTACATCTGCCAGACCGACTCCAGCCACGCCGGCTCCAGCGCCACCTGCATCCGCAAGCCCGCCCCGATGAACGGCCGTTCCTTGTACTCGGGCTCGATCAGGATGTTCAGCAGGGAGTCGATGTGCTGCTTGACCCGGTAGAAACAGCCGCCGAGGTCGTCGTGGTCGTACCGGGGGAGCTCCGGCGGCCTCCGGGTGGCGCCGAAGATCGAGAGCTGGCCGACCAGACGGCACATCTCCACGTAGGCGCCGAACGGATGCACCCCTTCGGCGAACGCGAGGATCCCGAGGGTCGGGTACGCCGAGTTCAGCTCCCGCAACTGCTCGAAGATCAACGGGTCGCCCTGGGCCTGGCTGTCGAAGGTGATCCCCCGGGAGACGACCTGGTTGGCCAGGGAGCTCGATCTTCTTGCCCACCCGGTCATAAACCGCCTGGAGGATGCCGGCCGACAGCGGCGACCACGCCTCGCACGCCA
Source organism: uncultured Planctomycetota bacterium (assembly GCA_963737655.1). Taxonomy (GTDB): domain Bacteria; phylum Planctomycetota; class Planctomycetia; order Isosphaerales; family Isosphaeraceae; genus JAQGHR01. Next base: position 4,277,589 of record CAVTTN010000002.1, read on the forward strand.
GGACCGGCGGGACGTAGGTCTCGTCGAGCTCCGGGGTGGCCTCGGCCCGGGGGGACTTCACCACCCGGGCGATCGGCAGGACTTCGTAGCCGGTATGGTCCTGGTTGGAGAGCAGGAGCTTGAGGTTGGGCAGGCGGACCTTGATCGGCTGGGGGTTCACCCCGGTGTTCTCGTCCTCGATCTGGAGGGTGGTCATCCGGTAGCGGACGCCGTCGGCGGCCCCCTCGCTCGCCACGTTCGGCTTGCCCGGCGAGACCACCGGCAGGGCGAGATACGCCGTGACCGAGTTGCCCTTCTCGAAGGCCGGCTTGAGGTCCAGGGGGGCGAGGACGCCATCCTCGGGCACCCGGACCAGCGTGCCGTCCCGGAACCGGGCCTCCAGCGAGCGGACCACCAGCCGGAAATTGCCCAGGGCGTCGCGATCGACCGAGACGGCCCGGAGGCCCCAGTTGTAATGGACGTCCCACTTCGACCCCAGGGCCGCCTGCTGCTCCCAGTGGCGGGTCGAGGCGTTGAAATGGTGGGGGCGGAGGAACATCCCTTCGTGCCAGTGGACCTCTCGGCTCGTCATGGCGGCGGAATCTCCCTCGGTCACCCGGACGGGCGCGGACCGGGCCCGTCGGCCCCTCTGGGAGAGACTATGCGGCCTGAATCGGGCCAGGGCAAGGGGTTTCTCCATTCCGGGCCGACTCGTCGCCGAGGGCGGCCCACCAGCGGATTGCGCGAACGGGTCCCGCAGGGCCGGCCCTGGCCCTCGGGGACCGGCGGAGACGGCCCGCCCCTCGGGGCGCAAGCCGACCGAGGTCCGCCCTAGACCAGCAGAGACCGCTTGTCCTCGGGGACTTTCTCGAACGACGAGATCTTGCCCTCGAGCTCGTCGATCTCTTCCTTCATCCGTGCGATGCATTTGTTCAAGTAGTAGAAATTCTTGGCGTCGTCGGTCATGAGGTCCATCCGGTAGCCCCGGGCCAGGGTCGGCAGGTAGACGAGGGTCCGGAATTGCCGGGCCCCGGCGAGGTACAGGTCGCTGAAGCCGATCGAGACCGAGGCGTCGGTGCTCACGCCGATGCCGACGGCCAGGGTCGTGCCGAACTGGAAGACGGTCGGGCCGAAGATCGGCGCCTTGACCGACGCCGAGAGCGAGGCCCCCACGCCGATCGCGATCCCCGCGGTCGCCTCCAGGCCGAGGAGCGTCTTGCCGTCCAGGGCGAAGGAGCAGGAGCCGGTGGCCTCGGCGCGGAACCCGACGAACGCCTCGGCCGCCAGGGCCGCCTCGATCCCCTTCAGGGCGCTCACGCTGAGCTTCGCCTGGCCCGAGGCCCTCGCCCCGGCGAAGCATTCGCCGCTGCCGGCGAGCTTCAGGGACGCCGAACCCTTCTCCCACTGGAAATTCCCGTTGACTTCGAGCAGGGCGCCGACGGCCACCGCCGCCTGGAGGCTGGCGTTGAAGCCCAGCTTCGTCATCTTCGCCGACGCCTCCCCGCTGGCCCAGGCGCCGGCCTTGAACGATTCCTCCAACGCCCCGCTGACCTTCCCCCAGTTCGCGCTGTAACCCTCGAACTTGAACGAGGCGTCCTGCTTCAGGCCGATCATCCCGTCGAACGCCGCCTTGGCCGATTTCGCGTCCCTCTGGCTCGACGCCGTGAGCTCCCGGACGCACTTGGCCTGGTATTCCGCCTGGTAGCTCAACGGGTCGCAAAGCGAGGCGTCGTGCTCCTCCATCGCCGTCTGGAGCCGGAGGAAGAACGAGGCCCCTTCCTGGTAGTCGCCCCCCTGGAGCCACATCTCCAGCCTCTCGACCATCCCCTGGGCCGAGGCCAGCTCCTCCTGCCATCCGGCCAGCCTCAGAGACGACTCGACCTTGCCCGGCTTCGTCGGTTCCTGGGGCCAGTCGCTCGGCTGGGGGAACGGCTGCTTGAAGATCAGGAAGTACTGGGCCTCGACGATCTTCCGGTTCGTCTCGCTCCCGGCCGCCTGGTAATAGGCGACGCACTTCTTGACCCGCTCCTTCTTCGAAAAGAAGAACCCGTTGTAGCCGTTGAACTTCTTGCGAACGTAGGTCTTGACGGTCTCGGGGTTCGAACTCTGGAGCTTGGTGAGGTCCATGACACCGCCTTCCCAGGCAAGAGGACGTCCGCGTCTCCGCCGCGCGACCGTCGCGCGAACCCAGCCCGCCGACCCCCGTCGGCCGGGACGTTGCGATCCCGCGAGGTCCGGCGCGTACCCCGGGCGCGGTCAAGGATCTCGGTCGGAACCCGGGATTCGCGGCCGGGCCCTCAGGGCGAGATCAGCGGGCAAGGCAAGCCTAGCATCGCTTTCCAGGCAGCCCGCTGTTCCTCGGTCAGGTTCGCCAGCTCGCGTTCCAGCAATTCCCGGCGAACCGCCTTGATGAGCTGCGTCCTCGCGGGTCCCCTGGCCGCCTCCTGGATCTCCCGGGACTTCAGGGCCGTGTCCCGGACGATCTCCGCGGCCTGGGTCCGTTGCCCGGGGGTCATGTGCAGGGCGTCCTGGACCTCCTCCGAGTTCAGGGCCATCCCGCCGAAGCTCTGGAGCGAGATCTCGCGGAGCCGGGTCATCTGCTCGGGACGGAGGACGGCCCTGAGGTCCGCCTCGTACCGGGCGGCGGCCTTCTTCCGGGACGCCGCCAGGGCCTTCCCCCTCTCGGCGGCGGGAAGTTCCTTCGCCTCCCGGCTTCCCGCGTCGATCGCCTCGCGGGCCTTCCGGGTCGCCTCCTGGGCGGCGGCCTTCTGCTCGGGAGTCAGGGCGAATTCCGGGGCGAACCTCGGGTCCTCCGCCATCCCCGTGACGAGCATCCCCAGCTGATACTGGGCCTGAGCGGCGGGAATGAAGGCCGCTAGGAGAGACCCCACGATGCCCGATCGAAGCAGATGGATTCGGAATCGCATCGCTCTCCTGATCGACATCACTCGAACCCCCGACTCGAAGTTGAAACGACCGATTCGAACGTCTGCTTGGCTGGCCTCACCCGCTCGAGAAGCCCTTGATCGGCCAGGATTATGCGACGAATTCGACGGCGATCCCCGGAAAGCGAATGAGTTCGCGATCGTTCGTCAGGAAGACGTCGCAGCGTGAACAGACGGCGGCCGCCAGATGGATCGCGTCGGGAGTCTTGAAGGCGTACCGTGCCCGGATGTCGGTCGCCAGGTCCAGGACGTCGGCTCCCAGGGCGACGATCTCCGAAATCACACCCGCGAAGAAATCGTCGTACTCCCGTAACCTGCGCTCGTCCCCGACGCGAATGGGCCCGACCCGGCACTCCAGCCGAGTGAGGTCGCTGACTACCGCCGAAACCGCATCGGTCGAGAGCCGCGAATCGACCAGGGCGGCGAGAATCGGGACTTGCTCGATCAGATAGATGACAGGCGCGGCGTCCAGGTAGAGCCGAACCGTCATCGCTCCCAGGCCTCTCTCTCCGCCCGAATCGAGGCATCCACGTCCTCGCGACTCGGAGGTTGATGGCCTCGAAGTCTTTGACGATCGCGGATCGCCTCCATGACGTTTCGGTAGGTGCTCGGACCCGGCGGGGTCGTCAGCGGCTCGACCACCACGCGGACCCGGCCCGGGATCATCGGCAAGGGTTCATCGAGGTTCACGGTCTTCGAGTCGGTCAAGGTTCCCGTGACCGAGTAGGATTCTCTCACGACCAGTCTCCTCCCGTGCGGGGTCCGCCCGATTCCAGGGTAATCGCCCGGCCCGCCACCCTCAAGGACGGACTTGCCGGGACTTCGATCGAGCGGCCCGACGCCGCTCGCCGCCCAATCTTCTTCGGGATCCGGCGAACATCCGGTCGGAGAGCGAATCCGCCCCCTTGCGGAACCCGGCGTCGGGTGAGACCGTGGAGGGCGAGGGCCGATCGGCCCGGGAGCTTCTGGATCTCATGATCGCCGACCCTCCGCCCGTCCTCCGGTCCCCTTCGGACTCCTGGAAGAAGACCGAGCCCTTCGGCCTGCCGCCGGGAAGCGTCCGCGCCGTGCTCGCCCTGATCGTCTCGGCCACGATCTGGGCGTTGCTGGCGTTTCGGCCGGCGGTCGAGGTCCCGGACTCGCTCCGGGACCTCCTGTTCATCATCCTGGGGCACTACTTCGCGTCGCGGAAGCGGTCGTCGGGCGACGTGGCCTCGGGCCCTCCCCCTCTCTGGCTGCCGAAGGGGACGATCCGCCTGCTCCTGTTCGCCGGGTTCGGCGGGGTGGCCGTGCTCCTGGCCCGCCAGGGACGGCTCTCGACACCCTCGGTGAATCCGGGCGTCGTGACCCTGATGCTGGTGGCCGGGTTCTTCCTCGGAGTGGTCGCCGCGAGGCTGGGCGAGTGGTTGAAGGAGAAGGGCCACCGCGTCCCCCGGCCGATCGAGGACCTCCGCGCCTTCGTGGCCGTCGCGGCGGCGGTCGGCCTGATGCTCCTGGTGTTCAACCGCGAGTTCGGATGGCTGATCCCGAGGCACCCGGAGCTCTTCGACGGCTCCCGGTGGACCCTCGGCCGGTACGGGCCCGAGCATCTGTGCTCGGCGATCATCGGGTTTTACTTCGGGTCGCGGTCCTGACCGTCGGCCCCCGGGGAGATCGGGTGGAATGGTCGCCTTCGCCTCGCTGTTGATCGCCCAGACCGCCGCCGCTCCCGCCCTCGCCTCTCCTCCCCGGCCGTTCGTGGTCCGCGTCCTCGACGACGAGACGGCCCGGGGCATCCCCATGGTCGAGCTCCGGACGATCCACCACGACCTGTTCGTGACCGACAGCGCCGGGGTCGCGGTGATCAACGAGCCCGGGCTGTTCGGCCAGGAGGTCTATTTCGGGGTCGAGGCGTTCGGCTACGTGATCCCCCCGGACAAGCAGAGGCATCGGGGGCGGACGCTCAAGGTCGTCTCGGGGGGCGAGGCGGTCCTGGCCCTCCGCCGATTCAACGTGGCCGAGAGGATCTATCGGGTCACCGGCGAGGGGATCTATCGCGATTCGGTCCTCGCCGGCATGCCGACCCCCCTCTCGCGGCCGGTCCTCGACGCCGGGGTCCTCGGCCAGGACAAGGTCATCTCGACCCCGTTCCGGGGCAAGATCTACTGGTTCTGGGGCCACACGAACAAGCCGGGGTTCGCCGAGACCAATCCCCACGTCACCGGCGCCACGTCCCTGCCCTTCAATCGCGGAGGGCTCGACCCCGAGGCGGGCGTGGACCTCGATTATTTCGTGGACAAGGAGGGCACCGCCCGGCCCACCTGCCAGATGCCCGGCGAGGGGCCGACCCGGATCACCGGCCTGGCCGTCCTGCCCGACCCCTCCGCCCCCGGTCGCGAGCGCATGTTCGCCCTCTACGAGAAGAGCCGCCTGCTCTCGGGCTTCGGCAGGACGTTCTTCCAGACCTACCAGCAAGGGTTCGTCGAGTTCGACGACTCGGCCCGGGAGTTCCGCAAGGTCAAGACCCTGCCCAACGACATCCCGATCCGCCCGACCGGCCACACCTTCCACCACACGATCGCCGGCGTCGATCACGTGTACTTCGGCTCGCCGTTCCCGGTGGTCCGGGTCCGGGCGGTGCCCGAGGCCTATCTCGACCCGACGAAATACGAGGCGTTCACGCCCCTGGTCCGCGGCAGCGAGGCGGGCTCGACCAACGTGGAACGCGACCCGGCCGGCAAGGTCGTCTGGGGCTGGAAGACCGGGACCGCCCCCGCCGGCCAGGAGGTCCAGACCAAGCTCCTCGCCGCCAAGAAGCTCCGCCGCGAGGAGGTCGTGATGATGACCCGGGACGTGACCACCGGCGCCCCGGTCCAGGCCCATTCCGGCTCCATCGCCTGGAACCCCTACCGCAAGCGATGGCTGATGGTCTTCGTCGAGGACTTCGGCGCGTCGCCGGTGGGCGAGGTCTGGTTCGCCGAGGCCGACGGCCCCCTCGGCCCCTGGGCGTTCGCCCGGAAGATCGTCAGCCACGCCGACCCCAACCGCTCTTACAGCTTCTACCACCCCGAGCACCACCCGTTCTTCGACAAGGACGGCGGCCGGTCCATCTTCTTCGAGGCGACCTATTCCACGGCCGAATCGTCGAACAACGTGCCGACCCCTCGCTACGACTACAACCAGATCATGTACAAGCTCGACCTCGGCCGCCCCGAGGCCTCGCTCCCCGTCCCGGTCTACGAGCTGAGCGACCTGGGGACCGCCGGGCCCCTGGGGACGGCCGGGGGCGACCATCCCGAGCGCCGGGGGCGGCCCATCGCCTTCTTCGCCTTCGACGGCCCCGAGCCCGGGACTCTGCCGATCCTCCAGGAGCCCGGACCCAAAGGAGGGCAGGTCCTCCGCGTCGCCCGGCCCGACGAGAAGACGAAGGTGATCTTCCACATCCTGTCCAACGGCTCCCCCTCGCTCCCCCTGACCAGCATGCCCCTCCTGGAGTTCCTCAAGGAAGACGGCTCGGGCGCCTACGCGGGCAACCCGCTCTGGGACGCCCCCGGATACCGCCGGACCGGCAAGGTCCTCGGCCACGTCTGGAAGAACCCGATGGGACGGACCATCCCGGCCGATTGATGGATCGCCCCCCTCTCAATTTTTTTCCCCCGCGGTGAGACGGCCCATCAACGATTGACGCCATGAGGGGAAACCCCCGCATCGGAGGAAATCCGAATGGCGATCGATCCGGCCCGAGTGAAGCGTTTGTTCCAGTCCGCCCTGGACCGGCCCGACCCCGCCGCCCGCCGGGCGTTCCTCGACGCCGAGATCGGCGACGATCCCGAGCTCCGTCGCCGCCTCGACGCCCTCCTGGACGCCCACGATCGCCCTCCCGAGGCGCTCGATCGCCCCCTGGGCGGGGGCGGGGCCGATCCCGCCACCCTCGACACCGATCCCCAGGAGACCCGCGACTTCGAGTCGCCCTCGTCCGGCCGGACCGATCCCGACGGCCCCACCATCCGCCAGGAACCGACCCGGAGGCGAGGCCCGATCGATTCGGTCATCGCCGACCGCTACAAGGTCCGCCAAATCCTCGGCGAGGGCGGGATGGGGACCGTGTACCTCGCCGACCAGCTCCGGCCGGTCCGCCGCCAGGTGGCGTTGAAGCTGATCAAGCCGGGGATGGACTCCCGCCAGGTTTTGGCCCGGTTCGAGGGCGAGCGTCAGGCCCTCGCGCTGATGGACCACCCCAACATCGCCCGGGTCCTGGACGCCGGGACCACGGCCGAGGGCCTCCCGTTCTTCGTGATGGAGCTGGTCAAGGGCGTCCCCCTGACCCAGTATTGCGACTCCCACCGCCTGGACCTCCCGGCCCGGCTCGCCCTCTTCGGCCAGATCTGCTCGGCCGTGCAGCACGCCCATCAGAAGGGGATCATCCACCGCGATTTGAAGCCGACGAACATCCTCGTGGAGAGCCACGACGGCAAGCCGGTGCCCAAGGTCATCGACTTCGGCCTGGCCAAGGCCACCGACGGCCTCCGGCTGACCGACCACAGCCTCTTCACCGCGTTCGGCAGCGTGGCCGGCACCCCCCTGTACATGGCGCCCGAGCAGGCCACCTTCAACGCCCTGGACATCGACACCCGGGCCGACATCTACTCCCTCGGCGTGGTCCTCTACGAGCTCCTGACCGGCAGCACGCCGATCCCCAAGGAGAGGCTGAGAAAGGCGGCCCTGGACGAGATCCTCCGCGTGATCCGCGAGGACGAGCCGGCCACGCCCAGCAGCCGGATCAGCGACTCGGCCACCCTGCCCAGCCTCGCGGCGTCCCGCCAGTCCGAGCCCGGCCGCCTGAGCCGGTTCGTCCGGGGCGACATGGACTGGATCGTCATGAAGGCCCTGGCCAAAGAACGCGGGAGGAGGTACGAGTCGGCCATCGCCCTGGCCCAGGACATCGAGCGGTTCACCAACCACGAGCCCGTGCTGGCCGGGCCGCCGACGGCCTCCTATCGGGTCCGCAAGTTCGTCCGCAGGAACCGGGGCAAGGTCGTCGCGGCCTCGGTCGTCCTGCTCGCCCTGCTCGTCGGGATCGCCGGGACGACGATCGGCCTGGTCGAGGCCCGGAGGCAACGCGGGCTGGCGATCAAAGCGGCCGACCGCGAGAAGGACGCCCGGAAGGACGAGACCCTCCAGCGCCAGGCGGCCGAGAAGCGGCTGGTGGAGGTCGAGAAGTCCAACGAGATCCTCGGCTCGATGTTCAAGGACCTGGACGCCACCGGCATGGAGGGGGACCCCCGCCCCCTGGGCGTGGTCCTGGGCGATCGGCTCGACCAGGCCGCGGCGCGGATCCACAAGGGCTCGATCGGCGATTCCCGGGCCGTCGCCCGCCTCCTGAAGACGCTGGCCGAATCGCAGCTCGGCCTGGGCCACTCGGAGAAGGGGATCGCCCTGCTGACCAAGATCCGCGACGACCTCGCCTCGGAATTCGGACCCGAATCCCCCGAGGCCCTCCGCGCCTCGGCCGACCTGGGCAACGCCGAGTTCGTCCACGGGAGCCGCGAACGGGGCCTCCCCCTCCTGGAGCAGACGTTCAAGACGATGGAAGCGAAGCTCGGGCCCGACGACCCGGACACCCTCCGGACCATGAGCAAGCTCGCCCTGGCCTTCACCAACGTGAGCCGCCGGGACCTCTCGGGCCCCCTGTTCGATCGGGCGGCCCGGAGGATGGAGGCCATCCTCGGGCCCGGCGACCCGGACACCCTGGAAGCCCTGATGTTCCACGGCCTCCAGGCCCCGGCCGACCAATCTCAGGCCATCCTCGAACGGGCCCTGGACCTCATGAAGGCCCATCTGGGCGACGACCACGCCCTGACCCTGGCCACCATGCGATGGCTCGCCCCCCTTTACTTCGCGACCGATCGCGCGAAGGCCGTCGCCCTGTGTGAACAGGCCCTGGAGCGTTCCACGGCGAAGCTCGGCGCGACCATTACAACACCCTGGTCTGCCTGCGCGATCTCGCCATCGTCTACCAGCAGATCGGCCAGCCCGAGAAGGCATTCCGGCTGGATGAGGAGCGTTATCGGCTCTTCGTGGGCCGGTTCGGGGCCGATCGCCTGGACCCGATGGGGGTCGGCTCGAACGGGGCCCTGATCGCCCGCTACGAATCGACGGGCCATCCCGAGAAGGCGCTCGCCCTCCGCGAGGACCATCTCGCCCGGATGTCCGCGAAGCTGGGGGTTCAGGACCCGAAGCTCCTGGTCAACGTCAAGGACCTGATCAAGGCGTATATCGCCCAGGGGAAGCCCGAGAAGGCCGAGGCGCTGGCCGATCAGCACGCCGGGTTCGACCCGCAGAAGGACGCTCCGGACTCGCCCCGCCAGGCCCAGGCGATGCTCTGGCTGGCCGAGGCCCGTCGCGACGTCGGCAAGCCCTCGGAGGCCGAACCGCTCCTCCGCCGGGCCGTGGCCATCCTGGAGGCGAAGGAGCCCGGCTCGAGGACGACCTTCGACGCCCAATCCCTCCTGGGCGAGTCCCTCCTCCACCAGGGCAAGTACGCCGAGGCCGAACCCCTGCTCTGGGCCGGCTACGAGGGGTTCCGCAAGGCCGGGGACGAATACGAGTGGAACCGGATGGACGTCTTCCACCGGGCCCTGGACAGGCTCCTGCTCCTGGCCGACTGGACGAACAAGCCGCCGGGGCCGGCCGGGCGCTCGCTCCCCCTTCTTGAGCATTACCTCGAGAGGACCAGGCTCGCGATGGGGCCTTATCGCCCCGAACATCCCTACGTCCTCGGCGCCCTGAGGAGGCTGGCGGGCGCCTACGTCGCCTTCGGCCAGGACGACAAGGCGAAGGCCCTGGTCCGCGACCAGGCGTCGCGGTATCCGGGAGGGGCCGCGCCGGGTCCCTCCCGGCCGCCCACGCCTCCGCCTGGCTGGGCGAGGCGTACCTGGCGAGTGGTCGATGGAAGGAGGCCGAGACCTCTCTGCGAGACGCCCTGAATACCCTCCAGGCCCGGGAGCCCGACCTCTGGACCACCTTCGACGTCCGATCCATGCTCGGCTGGGCCGTTCTCTATCAAGGCAATTACGCCGACGCCGAACCCCTCCTCCGCGACGGTTTCGAGGGACTCAGGACGCGCGCCGCGAACATCCCCGAACGCGAGCGAGGCCGGGTCGGCAAGGCCGTCGATCGCCTGATCGTGCTGGCCGAGGCCAAGAAGCAACCCGAGGAGGTCGCCCGCTGGAAGGCCGAGAAGGCGAAGCCGCTCGACACCAACCCCAAACCCGCCGCCGCCGGGAAATAGGCCCTCGCGAACCGACCGACGGCCGGTCCCGTCCACCGAGCCGTGGAGCCGACGAGCGACGGGGGTATGACTCTCGAACCTGGATCGTCCCCAGGGTCAATCGGTTGTTCAAGTTGGAGCCTTTGACGCCCTTTCCCCCGCCTCGGGGGAGGGGGTCGGGGTGAGGGGGCCGGTTCGCCCGAAGGACCGGTGACTCAGGGGCTTCGACCTGGCCGAGCCCCCTCACCCGGGCCTCTCCCCCGAGGCGGGGGGTACGTGTTTAGCGCCTCGAATCGCGGTTTTTGTAGGGTCCGCTATTGCGGACCCTACAAAAACCGCCTTCTCACCCGCTAAACACGTACATGAGAGTGGGGACGGGTAGTGCGGGGTTATCACCGATCCCGACTTCGTTGCGATTCGCCGTGAACGAATACGAGGCCCGAACCTGTCTGGGTTATGGCCAAGCCTCCGGATCGAAGGGAGGGAGATGGGTGGCAACTGATTCCATCGACTGCGGCAGGATCGCCGAGGCGGCCGACCTGCCCGCGATCCTGGCGGCCGAGGGGATCGACCTCCGCAACGGGGTGGGATTTTGTCCGTGGCACGATAACACGAGGACCCCGGCCCGAAGCGTCTACCTCCGGGACGGCCGATGGCGGTTCCAGTGCCACAACCCGGCGTGCGGGGTCTCCGGGACGGCGATCGACTGGATCATGCTTCGCGATAACGTGACGGCCCCCGAGGCGGCCCGGAAGCTCGACCCGGCCCTGGCGCCGGCCAAGACGCCCCGGCCATCGAAAAGGACCGCCCCTCCGTCCTCGCCGATGGCGCCGAAAGAGGAGCCCGCCCGCAAGCCGGGCGTGGCGGAGACGTCGGATGAGTGGGAGCTCGAGGCGGCCCGGCTCATCGAACGGGCGGGGGAGGCGCTCTGGCGGCCGGAGGGCCAGGACGCCCTGGGCTGGCTCCGCTGGCGCGGCCTGGACGACGCAACCATCAGGCGGTTCCGGCTCGGATACGTCGCCGACTGGACCCAGACGCGACCGCTGGCCTGCCTCGACGACGGGAAGGGTCCCGAGCCGATCCGGGCGCCTCGCGGGGTGAGCTTTCCCTGGCTCGGCCTTGCCTCTCACTACGGCCGACGCGATCCCGAGGACCCGGGGGACGGCGACGCGGTCTTCGTCGGCTGCAACGTCCGGCGCCTGATGCCCGATGTCCGCGAGGCCCTCCCCAAGAAGGTCGGCAAGTGCATGGCCTTCGCGGGATCGACGCGGGGTTACGCCTACCCTTGCCCGGACCTCGTCCCGTCGCAATCCGTCCTGCCGGCCCTGATCCTGGAAGGCGAGATCGACCGCCTGCTCGCGGTCCAGGAGGCCAACTGGCTCGTCCACGCCCTGACGCTCGGCGGGTCGAAACAGGCCCCGCATCCCTCGGCCCTCGCGGTGCTCGACGCTTGCGATCACCGGCTGATCGCCACCGATCACGATGCCCCGGTCCAGGAGGCCGCGAAGCGTCTCGCGGCGATGGCCCCGGCCAAGGCCCGTCGCCTCTACCTCCCCCACGGCAAGGACGTCGGCGAGTTCGTCCAGGCCGGCGGCGACCTGGCCGGATGGCTGGAATCCGAGCTCGCCCGCCTCGGCCTGTCCTGATCGATCGATCGATCGCGGGGCCGAAAACCCGACGTCGCCGGCCCGGACCTCCCGGCGCCGATGTTCGACCGTTCCTTATTCTCGTACATTCATCAATGGATATCGCAATGAGATTGCGCGAACAGGTCGCCGCGCTCACGGCGTCGGTGGACAAGCTCTCGCGGGCGGTGAAGCCGGGCCCGGGCGGCGGGTCGTCGGCCCCCGGGCCGTCCGGCGGCCCGCCCGGGTCGTCGCCGTCCTGGCGGTCGGCCCTGGCCCCGGTCCTCAAGGCGGTCCAGGCTCAGTCGCCGGGGTTGACCGCGTCGTTCTCGGGGCTGGCGGCCTCCCTCAAGGCGGCCCGGGCGACCGGTCCGGCGATCCGAGCGTCGGCGGGTTCCTCGTCGCTGGCGAGCCTGCCTCGGTCCTCGTCGTCCGCCCGTTCGCCGGACCTCACGACGCTTTTCCGACCGTCGCGGGACCGCTCCCGGGATGCCTCGGTCGCGTCGCCGTTCACGCCCCCGCCCCCGCCCCCGGCCGACGCGCCGCCCCCCCGGGTCCATCCCTCGGCCCCCCCGTCCTCGCTCGATGCGGTCCGCCGCTCGGCGATGGCCTGGCGAGCGTCTCCGTCGATGGCGGCAGGCTCGCCGGGCGGGCCGCGATGGCCCGGGACTCGGGCCGGATCGAGTTCGGCCCCCGGGATGAACCCCGGCGACTCGGGCGGGATGGCCTCGCGGTTCGCCCGGTCGCTCAAGACTCGGCCAGGCGTTCGAGGCGTTCCAGGCAGCGGATGCGGGCCTCCCCGGGGAGTCCGTCGAGCCAGGCGACGATCGGGGGCCGCTCCTCGCCGCTCTCCTGGTAGAGGACGACATCGACTTGGGGCATGGTGATGACCGGTCCATCCTCGGTGCGGACCGACGGCCCGTCTCGCCGACCCGGTCCCGATTGTATCGCAATATTGCGATCAGGCAAGGAGAGTTCTTGCACCTCCCCTGCCCCGTGCTCGGCGTGACGCGGGCCGCTGGCGGTACACGCCCCACGACCTGCCCCCCCGGGACACGGTCCACTTCTTTTCCCGCCGGTGACGGCTCGGTCAGGACCTGCTGACCACGCCCAACGGCCGGGCGAGCCGACGGATGCTGCTGGAGAAGGTTCCGCCGCAGGGATTACACTGGGCGACCGTCGAGAATTTGCAAGGGCTGTCGGATCGTCGGGTCCATGGCCTATTTCATCGTTTATGGTTATAGTTTCTGCTGGTCCGTGCGAACGCCGACCGAACGGGATGTCGAAGGACGGCTTCGCACAACGGCGTTGAGACACCACCGATCATCCTTACGAGAGGAATACACGGGTGTCAGACGAGGTGGAGCGCCAACTCGCCCTGCTGAAGCCTGGCGATCACATCTGCCCTATTTACAGCAGCATCGTGGAGCAGATGGCCGTCGCGGTGCCCTTCGTGAGAGACGGGTTGAGCCGAGGAGATCGTTGTATCTACGTTTCGGACGGCGCCGTCAAGGGATTCGTCGAAGCCCTCGATGCCGCCGGGATCGATGTCGCTCGCGAGTGCGATCGGGGGCGGTTGCTGCTCCTGACCAAGAGCGATTCGTACCTCCTCGGGGGTACCTTCGCTCCCGAGGCGATGATCGGCTTTCTGTGCCAGGCGGAGGCCCAGGCGCTCGCGGACGGATTGTCGGGCTTGCGGTTCGCCGGCGAGATGACCTGGGCCCTTGGTCCGGAGCCCGGTTACGCCCGGTTGATCGAGTACGAGGCACTGCTCAACCGCTTCGTGGCAGGAGGCCGGTCGGTGATCCTCTGCCAGTACGACCGCTCTCGCTTCGACCCGTCCTGCATTCATGACGTCCTGCTGACCCACCCGCTGGTCGTTCTTGGCACCCTGGTCTGCCCGAACCCCTACTACGAGCCGCCGGAATTGGTCTTATCCCCCGACCCCGAGGCTTCCGCCGAGTTCAAGGCGAAGCGGGTCGACTGGTGGATTGCGCAACTCAAGCGGGCGCGGGACGATTCCCAAGAACGCGAGAACATGTTCATGAATTTGCAGGCTCTTTCCCGACAGTTGATCGGAGTCCAGGAGTCCGAGCGTCGCCACCTGGCTCGCGAGCTTCATGATGAGATCGGCCAGGCGTTGACGGGCGTCAGATTGCTCGTGCAATCCAGGGAGGAGCTGCCGACGGGCGAGGTCAAGGCGAGGTTCGAGCAGGTGCGAGGCATCGTCGACGAGCTCCTGGAGCGGATCCGGCGGCTCTCGTTCGACCTGCGACCCTCCGCCCTCGACCAACTCGGGCTCTTACCCGCGCTGCTGGCGCTCTTCGAGCGGTTCACGAGCCAGACCGGGATTCTGGTCCATTTCAAGCACGAAGGGATCGAGGGGCGATTCGCGCCTGAAGTGGAGACGACCGCCTACCGGATCGCGCAAGAATCGTTGACGAACGTTGCCCGCCATGCCGGGGTGCGCGACGCGACGGTCCGGGTCTGGGCGACCGCGGATACGCTGAACGTCCAGATCGAGGATCGGGGATGCGGATTCGATCCGGAGGTCGCCCTGGCGGCGCCAACATCCATCGGCCTCGCCGGCATGCGGGAACGCGTCACGCTGCTGGGCGGCCACCTGAGCATCGAATCCGGCCGGGGATCCGGGACACAATTGACGGCCCACTTACCACTGATCGGCATAAATGTTGAGTAGATAAATGGCAATACAAATTGTCTTGGTCGACGATCATCCCGTCGTGCGCCGCGGGATGCAGGCCCTCCTGGAGGCCGAGCCGGACTTCTCCATCGTGGGCGAGGCGGGCGACGGGCTGGAGGCGGTCCGACTCGTCGAACGCTTGCACCCCGACGTGCTGGTCCTCGACCTGATGTTGCCGAGCCTGAGCGGCCTGGAAGCCATCCGGACCATTCGCCAACGCTCGCCGCAGACTCGCGTCGTGGTCCTCTCGATGCACAACATCAGCGCGTTCGTGGCGTCGGCGCTCAAGGACGGTGCCCTGGGATACGTCCTCAAGGGGAGCGAGGAGGAGAACCTCGTCCACGCGGTCCGAGAGGCCGCCGCCGGGAGGCGCTTCCTGAGCCCGCCGGTTACGGAGCGCGCCATCGACGCCTACATCGAGCAATCCAGGGCGGTCCGGATCGACCTTCACGAGACGCTCACGGATCGAGAGCGCGAAGTGCTGCAACTGTCGGCCGAGGGGAAGGCCGGGTCGGAAGTCGCCTCGAAGCTCCACATCAGCCATCGCACGGTCGAAAACCACCGCGCAAGCCTGATGCGGAAGCTCGGGCTCAAGAATCAGACCGACTTGGTCCTCTATGCCCTGCGACGCGGGATCATCCCCCTGGAGGAGTAAGGGCCGCGGGAGGGACTCGCCGACCGGAGGTGACGGGCCCCGAACGTCCCGGTCGCCGCCGAGAGTCGTGAGGATTTGGCCCGGAATCCAGGTATTTGCCCGGATGGTCGATCCCGAGAACGCCCCTACCATAGAACGAGCCTGAGCCGTTGGGCGCGAGCCACGGTGGCGAGGGCTCAAAGGTCGACGCCCGATTCGGTCGAGCCCGGCGCGTCCCTCGCGTCGCGGCGAGACCGGCGAGCGACGGGCGGCGAGCCGAGCGACGATGAGGTCGCGAGGCCAAGGCACGATGACCATGCCCGCCGTCCGTAGCTCGGGGATCTCACCTCGGTGAGTGTCGGCCCAGGAGACCTGGACACCGCACCGCGACAGACAACTCTCGGAATCCCTCACGATGAATTCGCCCCCGACCGACCAGCCGGCCCCACGTCCCCTCGACGGGATTCGCGACGAAGGAGATCGACCGTTGCTCGGCCTGCTCCTCGCATTGTACGCCACCCTCGACCGCCATCGGGATGGCAATCCGCCAGCCAACCCGGACGTCTACCAGCCCGAGCAGTGGGAGGACCACGAGAACATCTACCTCGAGTTTGTCATCCCCGATCTGTTCGATCGGGATGTCGATATCTCCACCCAAAACGGCAGGACCCTGATCCGCTCCGGGAGATGAGCGATCCCGGCCGAGGAGTACACGAGGACGAGCAATGTCCCAGTCAGCCGACAGAGGCCACGACGGAGAAAGGCCAAACTCCGAAGCCGTGCTCGACTCCCTTGCCGACCACATCGCGATCCTCGATGATTCCGGCGTGATCGTCTCCGTGAATCGACCCTGGCGCGAGTTCGCCGCGGCCAACGCGCCGGTTGGGGCCGATGTTTGCGAGGGCACCGGGTACCTCCGCGTCTGTGACAACGCCCGAGGCAACGGCGCCGAGACCGCGAGGGCGGTCGCCCAGGGTATCCGCGACGCGCTCGCCGGCCGCCGCGCCGAGTTCTCCTGCGAGTACCCTTGCCATGCCCCGGGCCGTCGACGATGGTTCCTGGTCCGGGTGACGCGCCTCGGCGCGACGGTCGCTCCGGGGTCGTCGTCTCCCACCAGGACATCACCGAGCGGAAACTCGCGGAGCAGGTCCTCGTCCGGAGCGAGTCGCGGCTCCGGGTCGTGCTGGATCACGTCCAGGCGGCCATCTTCCTCAAGGACCTCGAGGGCCGCTATCTGATGGTCAACCGGCGGTTCGCCGAACTCTTCGGCGTGTCCGAGGAGCAGATGGTCGGCAAGACCGACGACGACTTCCTCCCGGCGGATCTCGCCGACACGTACCGGCGGAACGATCGGAGGGCCCTGGATACGAAGGTGCCGATCGAAGTCGAGGAAGTCGCCCCATCCGCCGACGGCCCTCGTACGTCGATTGTCATCAAGGCTCCCCTGCTCGACGCCGACGGCGCGCCCTGGGCCGTCTGCGGAATCGCCACCGACATCACGGAACGGAAGCGGTCCGAGGAGGCATTACGCCGAAGCGATGGGCGGCTGCGCGTGGCCCTGGAAGCAGCGAAGATGGGGGCGTGGGACTGGGACATCCCCGCGAACAAGTTGATCTGGTCGGACAACAGTGAGGCGGTCCTCGGTCTCGCCCCCGGCAACTTCGACGGCACGTTCGAGGGCTTTCAACGGCTCATCCACCCAGATGACCGGCAGGCCGTGGGGCATGCGATCGGCCGTGCGATCGAGGCACGATCGAACTACGAGGCCCAATTCCGACTCGCCCGGCCAGACGGCTCGATCCGCTGGATCGAAGGTAAGGGGCGGATTCACTACGACGACCGTGGGCACCCGGCACGCTTGCTTGGGGTCGGCATGGACATCACCGGGCGCAAGCGCGTGGAGCAAGAAATCTTCGTCCTGAACGCCGAACTGGAAGCCAAACTGGAACGGATCAACGCCTTGCGTGCGATCGACCTGGCCATCACCAGCAGCCTCGACCTGCCGCTGACGCTGGGGATCGTCGTCGACCAGGTGCTCTCCCAGCTGGAGGTCGATGCCGCCGGCATTCTCCTCTGTAGCCCGCAGATGCCGGCCCTTGAGTATGTTGTCCGCAAGGGCTATCGGGACGTGGGGGCACCCGGCTACTTGCAGAGGCTCAACGAGGGGCCGGCCGGCCGCGCGGTCCTGGTCCGACGGACCCAGTATGTCTCCAAGCCGCGCGTCGTCTCGGCGATGCCGGAAGAGCCTTCTCTGCCGGAGGGGTTCGTCACCTACTGGGCGGTGCCGCTGACGGCCAAGGGCCGGGTCAAGGGTGTCCTGGAGGTTGGAAATCGTTCTCCACTCACCCCCGAGCCCGACTGGCTGGAGTTCCTGGAGGCCCTGGCCAGGCAAGCGGCCATCGCCATCGACAACGCCGAGTTGTTCGGCGACCTGCATCGCTCCAACTTGGAATTGTCCCTCGCCTACGACGCCACCATTGAGGGATGGTCGCGGGCGGTAGACCTGCGCGACCATGAGACCGAAGGACATTGTCGGCGGGTCATGGAGATGACACTCCGCCTGGCCCGGGCGATGAACGTCGCCACGGCGGAGATGGTCCATCTTCGCCGAGGGGCCCTGCTGCACGACATCGGCAAGATCGGCATCCCCGATCGCATTCTCCTCAAGCCGGGTCCGCTGACCGACGAAGAGTTCGCCCTCATGCGTCGCCATCCCCAATACGCCCTGGAGATGCTCGCGCCGATCGCCTTCCTCCGCCCGGCGTTGGACATCCCCTACTGTCACCACGAGAAGTGGGACGGGACCGGGTATCCCCGCGGCCTGAAAGGCGAACAGATCCCACCGGCGGCGAGGATGTTTGCCGCCGTCGACATCTGGGACGCCCTGATCTCCGACCGCCCTTACCGCCGGGGATGGCGACCCGAGGCGGTCTTCGAGCATCTGCGTTCCTTGGCGGATACCCACCTGGATCCAAACGTGGTTGAGATCTTCCTGAGGCTCCTCGCCGGAGAATGGCCCGACTCATAACGATCGACAGGGGCCGATTTCGGAGAGCGGGCTAAACCGGATGCACCCTTGGGGCCGGCCCGCAGCACGAGGACGCCAACCGGGGTCACGCCTCGGAATGGACGAAATCGCACGTTAAGGGACTCCGAGGGGGGTGGCGGAGAACCCCTCCGCAAGAATCCCTTGAAACCCGGCGATTCCGGGCGTTTCCGCCCCATCTCAAGGCGTGGCGGGAATCTTTAATTTCCCGCCACGCCCACTCGTCGGGCGAAGACGCAAAGCCGGTTTCCTGTTCGGGTTCAATCCCGGCAAAGCGGCTTGGCGTACGATTTTTTCCGTTCCGAGGCGTGACCCCAGCTTGCCAGGACGCGGAGTTGCGAGACGGAGATTCCGCGACCGTGGGCGGACTCATTTCACGCTGCTGGGATGCTTCGCGTCCCCGGTCGGGGCCGAGCCGCCCGCCGGGGTGTCGATGATGCGTGCCGTCGGGGGGACGGCCAGGTGGTCGATGACCCGCTCGACGCCCCGGGTGTCGCGGACCAAGCCCACGGCCGTGTCCTTCTGGGCGGGGCTGGAGACGAGCCCTCGCAGGACGGCCGTGCCGTCCTCCTCGACCTCGACGACGATGCCCGTGGCGTCGAGCCGCTTGTCCTGGCAGAGGCGGGTCTCGATCTGCTGGCCCAGCCCCAGATTCCGCACCGAGGATGAGCCCTGCGAGGAGGAGTCGCGGACCGAAGCCGCCGTGTAGCGGAACCCTTTGAGGAGCGTGCGATAGGCCCCACGCACGCTGCCGAAGAACCCCGGAGCCTCTCCATATCGCTCGGTCCCGCCCGCGGCCCAGCCCGCCAGGAGCAAACCGACGATCAGTCCGGCGAAGGAGCATCGCGTCCGGGCGAAGGGCCACTTCCTGGGCCGGTCGGGGTTCGCCTGTCCCGCATCCCGACCGTCCCGCTGGGGGGTGCTCATCGACTCGCCTCGTTCGAAGGGGTGCGTGGGGTCCGCCGTGTTTCGGTGAGCTCGCCCCGCGACGTCGCGACTACATCGACGAGGCGATGTGGAGTCCATCCCGGGGGCCGGGGAACGAGCGGCGGGACAATAGGCGGAGACCGTGTGCCCGTCAATACGAGCCATGGGGTCAGCTGGCCGGAATCCGGGATCGACCCTCCGACGTCCAAAGGGCCAGCCCGGTCTGGCCCTGCCCCCGGCCACGATCGCCGGCGACGGACCGCCACCGCCGACCCTTGCCCAGGTCGTCCGCGTGGTCGACGGCGATCCGGTCGTCTTGGCGATCGATGGCCGCCAGGAGAAGGCCCGGCTCATCTCCCTGGCGATGACGCAGCATCGCCCGATCCAGCCTCCGGTTCGGGACAGGTCTTCGTCCTCGTAAAACATTGACCCGCCGAAGGACCGATGCAGCATCCTCAAGTGATGCGCCCGCGCTTTAACCCAGGCGAAGCCGAGAGCGACGGCCGCGATGAGAAGCATCGCGTGCGCGAGCGAAGCCCTCGGATGTTGACGAAGAGTCGGCATGGCGCCTCGAAGGATCGACAGGCCCCGCCGCCTAACGACCAAGCTCACCTGCCCGGCGGGCGCGGGGAGCTATGAACTCCAGAAAGCCTACATGGCCGCCGGGTCAGGTGCAGCGCCTGGTTCGGCTGTCGTCATCTCTCTCGGGTCGAGGGCATAAAGGGTGATCCGCAGCAACCCTCCGGCCGCCACCAGCCGAGCCAGCGTCCCGGGCGACAGGTCGTGGCGGACCGAGAACGGCTTTGTCCCGCAGTAATACCCGAGGTCGAAGACCCGCTGCGAGCAGCCATCCCAGGCCGCCCTGGCGGGCGGGTCGAGCGCCTCGACGGCCGCCAGCAGGGTCGCGACCTCGGGCTCGGGGTGGTCGTAGAATTCCCCACAGTCAGCGTTGAACATCCAGAGCCACTGCGGCTCGGCGATCCGGTGCCACTCCGTCTCGTCGATCCGGAGTGCGCGATAGCGAGCGATCAACCCCCGAGCCTCCAGGGCTGCCGCAAGCGCCGTCAGATCCTCGGTCGAGTAAAGGCCGAGTTCCGTGGTGGAGTAGCTCGTGATCTCGTCCCAGGGCGACCCCTGCTCAGGCTGGCAGGACACATCGTCAGCCGACCGAACGACTTCTGGGTTATCGGCGTCTGCCATTCCCGAAGCCCTCCGGGGCCGAACGCCGAAGCTCAGCGGACCCACCCGCACGAGCGACCTTGAATAGCACGAAAACCGCCGCGGCGGGCGGGGTCCGCTGCAGCGCCAGGTTAACCATCCTGCGGCCTTCGTCCGCTCCCGACGGGGCGTGAACGGGGGCCGGGGACGACTTGCCCGCCGGCCCGGCGCGGCGTAGCCTGAGTGTGGCGCGGGCCTCCCGGCCGTCTCCACCTTGGTGCTCCCTGCCCGTAGGTTAGCCTGGCCCGAGAGGTCGTGATCCGGTCATTGGCGACGCCCCGCGAGCCGACTCGCGGGGATGTTCCCGTCGAAGAGACTGCAAGCGTAACCGACTCCCCTCTCGGCCCGCGCCTCGTCCGCCGCTCTTGAATCCGTCGGATCGCCACCCGGACCTCGCCGCTGCCCAGCCACAAAGCCTGGGGTTGGGGTAGTGTCGCGCGTCGATGGCCGTTCCAAGCCAAAGAGTTCACGAAGAGGCGGCGTTCAGAGGCTGTCGGTAAGCTCTGTTCTGAAAATGGGACCGACCGGATTGCCAGATCGCCGACACCCTGCCCATTGTCATGGTCTCAGGGTGCCGCTCGCGGCATGGCGACTAACACAGAAGCCCAGCGGGCCGGGCCGCCGACTTGTCGATGATAACACGAGAAGCGCCGCCGCAGTGCGGGTTCCGCCGCGGCGCGAGGTTAACCATTCCGTCCGCTGCGCGGACCCCCCGGGGTGGGGAACTGGCGGCCGGGGACGCGGAGCATCTCGCAAAGGGGACTCGCGGTGGACCGACCGGCCCCGGCGCGGAAACCGGGGCCGAAGGCACCTACCTCCCGGCGAGGTTCATCGCCTTCCTCACCAACTCGGCGAACTCGCGACGGTAGCCCCTGGGGTCGTCGGCCTCGCTGGTCTCGGCGAGTTCCAGCGCGGACGCGAACGTCGCCTTCCCCGGGTGCGGGGATTTGCGGAGGAGCATCCCGAATTCGGCCACGGCCGCGGCGAACCGGAAGTCGGACGAGGCGGAGGAGGCATCCTTGCCCTCGTCGATCACGCCCTTCTCGACCTCGCGGCTGTCGTCGGCGTCGGGGGCCTTGAACCGGAGTTTCACGGTCATCAACTCGTTGCTGGTCCCGGCGGCCGGCGGGGCGGCGGGCGCCTCGGAGGGCTTCTGCTGATATTTCAGAGGGCCCGGGTCGATGCCGGGGACGACCTCCTGACCCGGCGGCACGATCTCGTAGAGGGCCGTGACCGAATGCCCCGCGCCGATCTCCCCGGCGTCCTTCGTGTCGTCGCGGAAGTCCTCGTTCTTCAGGGCGCGATTCTCGTAGCCGATCAGCCGGTAGGCGGCGACGCGGGCCGGGTTGAACTCGACCTGGATCTTGACGTCCTTGGCCACCGTGACCAGCGTCCCGCCGACCTGTTCGACGAGGACCTTCCGGGCCTCCTGCAGCGAATCCAGATAGGCATAATTGCCGTTCCCCTTGTCGGCCAGCGCCTCCATCTTCCCGTCCTGGAGGTTCCCCTGCCCCACCCCGAGGACGCTCAGGAAGACGCCCGTCTTGCGCTTCTCCTCGATCAGGCGCACGAGCTCCGCTTCGCTCGTCACGCCGACGTTGAAGTCGCCGTCGGTGGCGAGGATCACGCGGTTGACCCCGCCGGGGATGAAGTTCCGGATGGCCACGTCGTAGGCGAGCCGGATGCCCGCGCCGCCGTTGGTGGAGCCGCCGGGCTGGAGGCCGTCGAGGGCCGAGAGGATTTCCCCCTTGTTCTCGGCCGAGGTCGAGGGTAGGGCCAGCCCGTCGGCCCCGGCGTAGACGACGATCGCCACCCGGTCGTTCTCGACGAGGTTCTCGACGAGCATCCTCATGGCGGGCTTGAGCAGCCCCAGCTTGTTCGGCGCGGCCATCGACCCGGAGACGTCCAGCAGGAACACGAGGTTCGACGCGGGCCGCTTCGTCGCGTCGACCTCGCGGGCCTTCAGGTTGATCCGGGCCAAGCGATGCCCGGGGCTCCAGGGGCACCCGGCGACCTCCACGTTCACGCCGAAGGAGCCGCCGGCGGGCGGCGCGGGGTCATGATAGGGGAAGTAATTGATCATTTCCTCGACGCGGACGGCATCGGGCGGCGGCAGGGCGTTCTGGGTCAGGAACCGCCGGACGTTCGCATAGGAAGCGGTGTCCACGTCGATCGAGAACGTGGAGAGCGGGTCCTTCGCCACGGTGCGGAAGGCGTGATCGGCGACCTTCGCATACGACTCGCCGGACGGCTGCTCGGCGACACTCCCGGAGAACTTCTCGTAAGCCTCCTTGGACGATTTGGGGGCGGAGGCCGTGGCCATCCCGCCTTCGGGGGCCGGGCCCGCCCCGGGAGTGCCCTTCATCATCGCCTTGTCGTTGAGACCCTCGCCGCACCCCCCAGGATCGACGCGAGGCCGATCAGGGCCGCGACAGCCATCGGCCGGGCGCTTGCGTGCATGGACGTTTCCCCCGGGTCCGAATTCGAGATGAGATGATGACGCCTCCGACGGCCGGACAGGCCGAAAGGGTTCGGAGGCCAACCTCAGGGTACGGAGTCGATCGGCCGGCCCGCGAATGATTTCCCTCGAATTTCGGGGGCGACTCCGCCCGAGGTCCAGATCAGCCGCTCGGCCCGTCATCATCGCCGAGACGGCTTCTCGGGCGCCCGGTCCTTGAGCAGGGCCAGCACGACCAGGCCGATGAGCGACAGCAGGCCCATGAGTCCCCAGGCCGGACTCCGGCCCTTCGCCTTGGCGTACATCGCCAGGCCGGAGATGAGCAGCACCGTCCCGACCAGGAGCACCACGACCCCGAGGGTCTCCTGGTCGGGATTGGCCCGCATCAGGTTGCCGGCGATCTGGAGGATCAGGCCCGGGATGCCCAGGGCGAGGCTGATGTTGTTGTAGCGAGCGATCACGCGACCCGTCCTCCCGAGGCCCTCGGCCCCACGGCCGCCGGACGGGTCAACGCCGTCGCATTCGCCGGACCGGGGGGGAAAGGCGGGGCTTATCCTGATGCGAGAGGGCCGACGGGTCAATGGCCCTGTGCCCATACCCCCCGTGCCCGGCCTCCGGCCTCGACCGACGATGGCATCGGCGATGGAGTCGAAGCGGAGGCTTAGTGCTACTCCGTTAGCTGCTTTGGAGGGTCTGCGGACCGGCAGTATGGGCAATCATGCCGGCAGATCGGCACCAGCAGCCTCTGGAGCCCGCGACGGATCGCCGGCACCGTGATCACCGGCTCGGGATCCCCTTTTTTCCCGGCCGGGCCGGGGCACGCTTCGCTCGCAGCCGCTCCAACGCCAGGAAGCCGTAGGCCGGCATCACCGGGCAGGCGTGGTGGTGGAACCCCCGCCACGAGCGGCCCTCGAAGTGGTCCAGCCCGAGTCCCTCCTTCATCTGCTGGTCGCCCTGCTCGACCGGCCAGCGGCTCCGCCACAGGCGGACCGCCGCGATCCGGGACGTGCCCGCCGGCAGGTTGCTGAAGGCGTATTTGATCTGGCCGTCGGCCTGCTCCTCGATCAGGAGCCAGATCGGCCCGGCCCCGGCGCACTCCCCCGTGGCCCAGCCCCCGGCAGGCCGGACCCGCAGCCAGGAGAAGCGGCCTGACATCGGGCCCTTGGTCCCCTCGCGCCACGTCACCTTGGGCCGGGGCGTCTGCCCGGCCAACTCCTTGAGGCTGACCGGCCGCGGCGACTCGTCGGTGAGCCGGCGTCGCTTCTGCGGGCGGCCGCCGGCGGCGGCCTTCGGCTCGACCCAGCGCGGCTCCTCGGCGAAGACGACCATCTCGTCGGTGACGCCGACGACGTCGTGCAGGCCCCGCTCGGCCAGGCCATCGCGGAACGGCCCCGAGACCCCGTAGCCGGAGTCCGCCACGACGACCTGCCCCGGCAGGCCCTCGGCGCGGGCCTGGTCGAGCAACTCCAACGCGATCTGCCCCTTGCTCCGGGGGCGGCGGGCCTCCTCCGGGACGCCGGCCCGGTCGAGGCGATCCGGCTCGGCGAGCCACGACTCGGGCAGGTAGAGCCGCATGTTCAGCGGGTAGTGCCCCTCCGGGGCGACGTCGTGCACCGAGACGGCGCACTGGCAGTTGGCCGTCTCGCCCAGGGCGCCGCAGTACTGCCGCTGAACGCCGACGGAGTGCTTGCCCTGCTTGGGGAAGGTCGTGTCGTCGATGACGAAGATCCCCGCCGGGTCGGCGAATGCCTCGGCCATCCGCGCGCGGTAGCGTCGCCACACGGCCCGGTCGTCCCAGGTGCTCTGGCTGACGAACTGCTGGAGGGCCTGGTCGGGGTCGGCGACGGTGAGGCCGGCGGGCAGCGGGACGGCGCGGGCCATCGGCTCGATGCTCTTGCGGTCGGCGTCCTGGAGCAGGCCGCGGAGGTAGACGCCGCACCACTGGCCCTGGCGGGGCCGGTTGAAGTCGTCGCGGAATCCGGCGGCGTAGTCGCCGAGCCGGTCGAGCACGTCGGGGTCGAGTTCGGGGGTGTAGGTCCGGTTCGTACTATCGGTACGAACCGGACCGGCGAACCGTTCGTAGGATCTAACGGAGTAGCACTAAGAAACGGGTCCGTGGTCCCGTTGTAGAGCTTCAAGCTCAACTGGACCGTGTCGGCGACGGCCGCCCGACCGTCGTTCTGCGGGTCCGCGTTCGGCTTGGTCTTGTCCTGCCGATTCTTCGCCGGGGCTGCCGCGTCTTGGGCCTTCACGCTCCCGGGCGTCAGCCTGACCAAGGCAAGAACGCCGAAGGCGGTCGCAAGGAGCACCGCCGCCAACCACGGGAAACAACGACTGCTCATTGGGTCCTCCCGGAACGTCGCTCGAACTCGGACGAACCCGCCCCGGCCCCGAATCCGGGTACAGGCCAAGGCCCGCCCCGTCTGCCCGAGCGGCCGACGAGCGTTCCCGGAATTCCTTTGGATCTGCTCGACGCAGTAGGTGCCCGGCAGCCTCGAGGCGGGATCGCGAGGTCGGGACTCGCTCCCGGCCCATCGCCGGGAGCGAGTCACCGGCGATCCCCAACTGATACGGTCGGAGATGCGACGGGTCCGGCCTCCGATCGGGGGGCGCTTGGCCGGGGGTCGAACGTTGCTCGAGGAGGGGGCGGGGCACGACCATCTCGAAATCTCGCGGGTCCGCGCGGATTTCTTTTGCATCGGGGAAACACCCGTGCGATCGTGTGAATACTTGAACACATTATTTTATAACAATATGTCACATAGACAGATATAAAGTCCGCTTCCCTCTGGGCCGCGCTCGCCGTCTCGGCCCTTGCCGCGCCGGCCTCGGCCGACTACGTCTTCACCCGCATCGCCGACACGAGCGGGGCCCTGGTCGACACGTCCTATGCCCCGAGCCTCAACAACTCCGGCACCGCCGCCTTCTACGCGGTCAGGAACGACGCCAACTACAGCCAGGCCATCTACACCGGCAGCGGCGGGGCACTGACGACCATCGCCCAGACCGGGGGCGCCTTCAGCCGCTTGCTCCGGGATCCCATGATCAGCGACTCCGGGACCGTGGCCTTCAATGCCACCCCGACAGCCGGGGGCGACGGCATCTACACCGGCAGCGGCGGGGGCCTGACGACCATCGCGACGACCAGCCCGACGATCCGGAGGTTCGGCGACCCGTCGATCAACGCCTCCGATACCGGCGCCTACACCGTGCTGCCTAAAGACTTGCGGTTCCAGTCGATCGTCACCAGCGACGGCAAGACCATCGCCGGCCCGACCGACTTCGGCGGCGGCTTCGAAGACCGCACCAGCATCAACGCCTCGGGCACCGTCTCGTCGATCGGCAGCTACACCGACGCCCACGGCGTCTTCGTCTCGGCGGTCTTCACCGGCAGCGGCGGGGCGTTGACCACGATCGCCAGCAGCAGCCCCGGCCCGATCAGCTACTCGGGCCTGGGGCAGACCGCCATCAACGATTCGGGCGTCGTCGCCTTCACGGCCAAACTCACCGACGACTCGACCGCGCTCTACACCGGCAGCGGTGGGGCGCTGACCACGATCGCCACGACCGGGGCGACCGTCAACGGGATCTTCGGCGCGATGGGCAATCGGCTCATCGGCGCCGGGGATGCGCTGGACGGCTCGACCGTCACGGGCCTCCAGTTCGGCAACAAAGGGCTGAACGACTCCGGGTCGTTCGCCTTCTCCGCCTTCCTGGACGACGGGCGGGTCGGGATCTATCGCGGGGCTTCCGGGCGGTCCCGGAGCCGACCAGCCTCGCCCTGCTCGCCGCCGGCGGCCTGGCCCGCCTCGCGCGTCGGCTCCGGCGGCCGAGGTCGTGAAGCGGCCGCGATCCCGTCCCGCCAAAGCGTCCTCGATCCCCTCCCGGATCGCGTCCACCCTCGCGCCGTCGCCGGCCTCCCGGGTCGCGTCCTCGACCCCCGCCTCCGCCAGGATCGCGGCGACGATCGGCGCCTCCCTCGGCGAGAGCGACCCCGAATCGCGGAGCATGACCAGGGCGCCGACGAGGGCCGGGTCGGGGGCGACCCATCCCGCCTTGATCGCGCGGAGGGTCGATCGGAGGCCCGACCCCCGGTTCCCGGGGTGGCGGAGCCAGTCGAGGGCCGGCGGCAGTCCGACGGAGGGGCCGAGGCCGAGGGCCCGGGCCGGGGGGCGGGTCGCGAGCATGGTGAGGGGAGTCCGGAGGGTGGGAGGGGACCTGGCGGGGGCGCGGTGAGGGCGCGGAAAACGGGCCGATCGGGGATTTTTCGCGGGCCCGGGGTTTCCCTGAACGTCCAGGGAATCGCCCGGAGGAAGGCGGTCACTCCGGCTCGGGCGGGTCCGGCCCGACGGGGAGCCAGGGATGGCGAGCGGCCCGCTCGTATTTGGACCGCATGCCGACGCACCACTCGGCCCTCCGGCGAACCCGCTCAGCCTCCGGCCCGGTCGGGCGAGATTCGAGGCCGAGGGCCTGGGACCGGGCCCGCGCGACGGCCGCCACGACCTGTTCGCAGGCGTCGAACGACTCCGCCTTTTCGCGGAAGCGGGCGGCCCGGAGCTTCATGGCCGTGCCCCAGGCGACCAGCCCCGAGGCCGCCACCGCGACCATCAGCGACCGCACGGTGAGCCGGAATCGGGGCTTCATGGCGTCACTCCGGGAAGGGCGCCGGCAAGGGAGGGTCGGGCGCCACCGGGAGCCAGGGACGGCGGGCCGCCCGCTCGTACTTCCGCCGCATCGCGTCGAAATAGTCCCGCCGCCGCTCCATCTCCCCCCGGATGGCCCTGTCGATCATGGCCAGTTCCTCCGCCGTCTCCGCCACCGGCCCCGCCCTGACGACGATCGGAACCCGGGCGGCCCACCGCGAGGCCGTGGCCCGATGGCCCAGGGAGGTCCGACACATCCGCTCCCCCCAGAGGCCGACGGCCGCGACCGCCACGGCGACCATCAACCATCGGATCGTGAACCGAATTCGGAACTTCATCGCCTCGCTTCGGCTCGGTAGGGTCCGGCTCGACCGGCGGTCAGGGGCGGCCGGGGAGATCCCCGCACACATGCCTCCTGGCGTACCGGGCCGTCGGGGACTCGCGGAGCGGTGGCGGCACGAGCCAGGACCTCCGGGCCAGGGCCTCCCAGTGGCCTCGCTCCTCCTCCAGGAGCGAGCGGACGGCCGGCCCGTCGCGGCCGTCGCCACGCCGCTCCATCTCGGACAGGACCGCAAGGCGTCGCATCGTCGACTCCAGCCGGGGGCGGGCTTCCCTGGCCTGCACCTCCCAGCGAGACCAGGCCAGGGCGAGGGCCTGGATCGCGGCCAGCGCCATCCACGAGCGGACGGTGAACCGGAAACCGGGCATCATGGCCTCGCTCCGAGGGGCCGCGTCGACACGCCGGGGCGAGGATCGCCGATCGGCGGCATCGGGTCATCGGCGATCCATCCCTCACGAAGATGCCCCCCTCGGCCGGACGCCCCGATCGGCCAGCCACTGGCGGAGCGAGCCCAGGCGATCGTGAGGGATGGCGGGCCGAGGCGGGGCCGCGAGGCTGGGCGGGGGTGACGGCATCGGACCCCGATCCTTGATCGCATCGCCCGAGCCTCTCTGCTCCCGACAATCCCGGCCCACGATGTTGAGGATCGCCCCTGACGCCCGTCCGATCCGCCCATCCCCCGAGCATGCGCCCGGATCTGAACTGGCGTCGACGCTACTGGCCGGGGGTCAGGGGCCGAAGATCCCGGCGGCGGCCTGCTTCGCGAGGTGGCCCAGGACCGCCTTGAGGACCTCGATCGTCAGAGGCACGCCCTTGTCCCGGATCGCGCCCTTGGCCTTCTCCCACAGCCCCTTGTCCCTCGCCTCGTCGAGGAACTTGTGGCCCTCCCAGGTCAACGCCGTGGCCCTCCAATCGAATCCGCCGCTGGTCGTGCAGTCGGTGGCCCCGATCAGCCCAGCGCCCGCCAGGAGCTTGATGTGATACGAGACATCCCGGAACTCGCGTCCCGGGATCTCGACCCGCGCGAACCCTGTCCCGTCGGCCTCGGGGTCGGCCTCGACGACGAGCAGGATGTCCCGGACCAGGTCCATATCGAGCTTCATCGGTGGCATCTCCCGGGGGCCTCGGTCGGATCGACGGATGCGGCCGGGGAGAATGCCAGACCGACGCGCCCGGGACAATCCCAATACGCCCGCCCACGGTTCACGCGAGGGAAGAGCCGGGAGGGGGCCTGAGCCGCGTCGCCCCCGGGTCCGATAATGGGGATTATGCTGATGTTGCCGGGGTGTGGCCGCGGATTCATGTTGTAACCGTCGCGATCGTCACGCCGCGATCGGGAATCCCGAGCGGTCGATCCGCGACCAGAACTGGTCCCACCTCCCCGCCGTGTACGTCAGGCAACGCAGCGACAGCACCGCCGCCGCCCCCCGCTCCTTCCACCGCATGCCCGGCCCGCACAGCCGCTGCTTGACCAGCACCTGGCACGCCGCCTCGGTCACCCCCGAGCGGATGATCGCGGCGGGCATGGCGGGGGCTCCGGCGTCGGCGTGGGGGCGGCACAGCCCGCACGAAAACCGGCGGAACCGGCAAACTCTACATGATTCCGCGGCCACACCCTTGCCGAATCGACCAGGTGGCCGATCTGGCCGGCGGGGTGGATCATGACTGCCTCTCAGAGGCTATCCGGGAAGGAGATTTCCGACCGCGACGAGGGGTAAAGTAGGTCCGACTTCAGTCGGGCCTACCCAAAGAACTCCGGGATGTAGGCCCGACTGAAGTCGGACCTACTCATCCTTCGATGTTGGAAGCCCCTTTCCGGATAGCCTCTCAGCGGGCGATCCTCGAGCAGCTCCGGCAAGAGAACCAGGTGCTCCGCGCCCGAGTCGTCGAGTTGGAGCAGACGGTCCGCGAGGCCCTCGACCGGAACCGGCAGCCCCAGGAGAAGCTCGATGAGCAGGCGCGTGCGGCGGCCCGCCAGGCCGCCCCGTCCCGCCGCCGCGAGTCCAGGAAGGTCCCTGACGGGTCCAAGAAGCGGCCCGGGCGACCCGAGGGCCATCTCGGGGTTCACCGCCCCGTCCCTGACCACGTCGACGACGATGCCGAGGTGCCGCTGGCCGGCTGCCCCGCCTGCGGCGGCCCGGTGGCCGCCGTGGAGCCGATCGAGCAGTTCATCGAAGAGATCCCCCCGATCCGGCCCCGGGTCACGCGCCTGGTCACCTACCGGGGCGTCTGCCCGGCCTGCGGCGAGGTCCACAGCTCCCACCCCTTGCAGACCTCGACGGCCACCGGCGCCGCCAGGGCCCAGCTCGGCCCCCGCGCCCATGCCCTGGCGGCCGCCCTGAACAAGCAGTTCGGGCTGACCATGCGCAAGGCCTGCCGCGTGCTCCGGCTCCTCGCGGGCCTGAGGCTCAGCCCCGGGGGCCTGGCCCAGGCCGTCCGGCGCACCGCCGCGAAGGTCCTCCCGGCCTTCGACGGCCTGGTCGCCGAGGTCCGCGCCGCCGCCGCCGTGTTCGCCGACGAGACGAGCTGGTACGTCGGGGCCCCGGGGTACTGGCTGTGGACCTTCACGACCGCCGACGCCACGGTCTACCACGTGGACCGGAGCCGCGGCCGGCGGGTAGTGCTGGACATGCTCGGCGAGGAGTTCGCCGGCGTCCTGGTCAGCGACTGCCTGGCCAGCTACGAGAACCTGCCGTACCGGACGCACAAGTGCCTCGCCCACCACCAGCGGGCGATCGCCGAGGCGCGGCGCGGCCGGACACGAGCGACCCGGGGCTCCCTGGACGAGTGGAAGCTGCTGTTCACGATGGTCAACGCGCCGTGGAAGCACCGCGAGGCATTGGGCGAAGGGGAGTTCGCGCGGCAGCGGGGGGCGCTGGAGTCGTGGCTGGACCGGCTGCTGGCCGAGCCGGGGGACGAATCGATCCGGAAGCGGATCGGCAAGCGTCGCGGGGTGGTGCTGGGCTGCCTGGACGACCCCGCGGCGGAGCCGACGAACAATCGCGCGGAGCGGTCGCTGCGCGACCCCGGGGTGATCGCGCGGAAGGTCTCGTGCGGGAACAAGACCGAGGCGGGGAAGATCGCGTGGGAGCGACTCGTCAGCCTGGCGATGACCTGCCAGAAGCGAGGTCATGACTTCGTCTCCTGGCTGGCCGGTTGCTTGCCCCTGGACGCCTCAGCGGTCCCCGTCCCCGCCCCTACCCGCTAAACACGAACTCAGGGCCGCCGCCGGCAGGGCCTCCAGGCCGCCGGTGGCCGCCATCACGACCAGGGTCGGGGCGGCGGCCGCGAGCCGGCGGACCAGCCCGGCGACGGCCTGGTCGGTCCGCGCGACGGCGAAGGGCGGCTCGCCGTCGAGGGCGACGTCGAGCCGATCCTTGGAGACGTCGATGCCGACGAAGCGCTCGGCCGGGGCCGGGGTGGGGGTGGGGGTGGTGTCCACGGCCTGCTCCGGGGTGGGGGTCGGGCCGACCTGCCCTGCCTTGCGTTCCGGCCTCGGGGGCCGAGCGACTATCCGGGCTTGGGTCGGGCGCCTGGGACGGGGCGGCGACCCGGGCTCTCCCGCGGCCTCCGACGACCTGAGGGCAGACGGCCTGCCGCCCCGTGTGCTCTTGCCTAGTTTGTCCACCACGACCCCCTTGTCTCAAGATACAAGGGTAAGCTCCGCCTCAGAATGAAGAAGCGATCGACCCTGACGCTGGGGACGATCCAGGTTCGAGAGCAACCCCCACGGAGCCCGATTCGCCTTGGTGAATCGCCCCCCCGTCGGTACGATCCCCATCCCCCCGACGACCCCGGCCAGGGAGGGCCGCCGCCCGATGGTCCCCGATCCGATCTGCCCGGCCTGCGCCTCGACGTTGCGACCGGGCCTCTCAGTCTGGTCGTGCCCCGGTTGCGACTCGCGGTTCCCGGCCCTCCGGGGCATCCCCGACCTCCGCACGGCCGACGACCTCTTCCGATCCAATCGCGACGACTGGGCGTTCGCCCGAGAGCTCGATTCGGCCTTCGACCGGCTGGACTTCCGGGGCCTGCTCGACCTGTATTTCGACCTGGAACCCGAAGTCCCGCCGGGGCTTCGCGATCGGCAGATCGGCCACATCCTCACGGCGCCCGGCCGGGCCGGTCAGTGGGTCGAGGCCCTGGGCGAATCCGGGCGAATCGGCCCGATCCTGGACCTCGGCTGCGGCTCGGGATCGTTCCTGGCGGCCCCGGCCGCCCGGAGCCTGCCGGCCGTCGGCGTCGATATCGCGCTGAGATGGCTCGTCGTGGCCCGGAAACGCCTGGACGAGGACGGCCTGGAGGCGGTCCGGCTCGTCTGCGCCTGCGCCGAACGCCTGCCGTTCCGCGACGCGGGCTTCTCCGGGATCGTCGCCGGGGACTCGATCGAGCACGTGGAGTCGGCCGAACGGACGATCGCCGAATCGCACCGGGTCCTCCGACCGGGAGGCCTCCTGGTGATGGCCACGCCGAACCGATTCAGCCTGGCGCCCAGCCCCACGTCGGCGCGTGGGGGGTCGGCTTCTTGCCAAGGCGTTTGATGGCCCCTTACGTTCGTTTTACGCGAAGAATGAACTTCCAGGCGATCCACACGCGGGGCCAGGACGAATGGAAACGTCTGCTGGAGCGGAGCCCGTTCGGAGGAGGCACGATCACCCCTCCGCCGATCCCCTCCGAGGACGTCCGCCGATTCGGCCCCGTGAAGCGTCGGCTCGCCGGCCTCTATCATGAGGCGATCGGCTGGAAGCCGGGACGGGCGCTGGCCCTGCGGTTCGGCCCTCTGTTCCACATGGCCTGCGAACGTCCGACCGGGCCGGTCCCGCGACCCACCCGAGCCACTCGCCGACGGTCCACGCCGTCAGGAGCGCCCCGGTAAGCGCCCCGGCATCGAAGAAGGCCCCTCCGCACCGTCGCTTTCGGAAAAGCGTCGCGATCAATCGAACGACCTGGGAGGCGAGCATCGCGGCCCCCAGGACGACCCGAATCCACCCGGAAATCCGCGAAGATCGGCCTGCCGAGAGCCTCCCGAAGCCGAACCCGAGCCGCAACCGGTCATCGATCGCCTGTCGGAGAGGAATCTCTCGACGATGGATCACTCGGGCGCCCGGGAGCTCGCGGCACCCGCCTCGGAGGCCGGCGGCGACCTCCGATTCGTGAACGTCTCCGGGGCCGAGACGTCCCCGGCGGACCGCGAAGTTGTTCCCGGCCAACCGCGACGCGTCGCCTGGCCCGGTGGAATCCGCCAGGAACGGGGCATATTCGCAGAAGAACACGGCCCAATCGACGATCCCCGCTTCTTCTCGATGCCCGACCGGCCCCGAGGCGGCGAGGGTCGTCGGGTCCCGGAACGCCTCGACCCAGGAATCGGCCCAGCCCGGCCCGACGTCGCAGGAATCCTCGGTGAACGCCACGACGTCGGCCGTCGCGAGTTCCAGCCCGAGGCGGCGAAGGCGGTGGGCGTCGTCGCGAGCCCCGCCGACGACGGCCCGGGCCCCCGGGATCGCTCGGCCGTCGGCCAGGCCGCCGCGGATCGCGACGATCACTTCCACTCTCGGCGAGGGTCGTCCAATCGACTCGACGGATCGCCGGGCGGCGTCGGCCGATTCGGTCGCGGCGACGATCACGGACAACGCGGCCGTTCCCCCGGTCATTCCACCTTCGCCAGGCTCGAACCCGGGCCGATCAGGTAGCCGACCATCTCGCCGACCGCGCCGACGGTCAGGAACAGGGCGATCAGGGGTGAACAGACGGCAAATTTGCCGAGATGTCTCCGTTTCGCCAGGGCGTTCCGGGTGACCCGGGCCATCAGCAAGCCGGGCAAGGCCGCCGAGCCGAAGCCGTAGACCAGCCGCTTCGCCCACGATTGATCCGGCCGCCTCATCCCGGCGTAAGACCGGGCGAAATGGAACCTCTGGGCGAGGAAATAGCCGAGGCGAAACGGCTTGATGTGCCTCACGGCCGCGGCATTGGTCGAGGCGATCGGGACGCCGTCGGCGCGGAGGCGATCGTTGATCCAGGACTCCCATTTCCCCTCGTCCAGGACCTGCGCGTGCCTGAGCAAATGAGGGCGCTTGTACGCGATGTTGTTCCCCGGGAGGTCGGCGGCGGCGCCCTCGACGACGGGCCTCATGTAGGGGGTGTATTCGCAGAAGAAGACGGCCCAGTTGACCAGGCCGTCCCGGCCGTTCTCGACCGCCCCGCCGACGGCGCCCCAGGGGCCGTCGTGGGCCCGGATCATCGCGGAGGCCCATCCGGGCTCGACCTCGGCATGGTCCTCGATGATCGCCACGAGCGGGCCCGAGGCCCGTTTCACGCCGAGATACCGCAATCGGGGGATCGGCAAGCGGGTCGGCTGCTCGACCACCAGGACCGGGGGGTCCCGATCCGCCAGGCGATCGCCCAGGGTCCCTCCCGAGGCATCCACGACCACGACCTCGATCTGGTCCCGCTGGGCCAGGGCGTCGAGCGAGTCGAGCGTCGGGCCGAGGACGTCCCAGCCGTTCACGGCGGCGATCACGACGGATAGCGAGGGCTCGGCGATCGGCATGGGTTCCATCCCGGGGGGCGAGGGATCAATCCTGGCGGACGGGCATCCTACCGACCGGCTCGATCCTCGGCAACGCGAGCTGGGGATGGCCGAGGGCCTCAGGCCTTGGCCACGGCCTCGGCGGTGAACCTGGCGGCGGAGGCCCTGGGCCGCGTCAGCGGCTTCAGCGGGAGGTGGACCCGGAACGTGGTCCCCTGGCCGGGCGTCGAATCGACCTCGATCGTCCCCCCGTGGTCCTGGACGATCCCGTAGCTGATCGACAGGCCCAGGCCCGTGCCCACGCCCACCGGCTTGGTGGTGAAGAAGGGGTCAAATATCCGCTCGCGGACCGCCGGCTCGATCCCGGTCCCCCGGTCCTCGACCTCGATCAGCACCCCTCCGGACTCGACGTTGGTGCGGATCGTGACCACCCCGGCCTCGTGGCTGGCGTCGATCGCATTCGACAGCAGGTTCATGATGACCTGGTTGATTTTCGCCGGATAGCACGTGACCAGGGGGAGGGGGTTGAGCGCCTGCTCGATGGTGACCTGCTTCTTCTTGGCGTGCCCCAGGACGATATTGATCGTCGAGCCCATCCCGGCGTTGAGGTCCACCTCGTTGAGGTCCGACTCGTCGAGCCGGGCGAAGACGCGGAGGTCCTTGACGATCTGCTGGATCCGGTTGAGGCCCTCTCGGGTCCGGGAGAGGAGGCCGGGGAGGTTGTGGAGCGTGTAGTCCAGGTCCACGCGGTCCCAGAGCTCGCGGACCCGGGCGAGGACCTCCGGGTTGCAGGCGGCGAGGCTGTCGTCGGCCTGGCGATAGAGGGCGATGACCTCCTCGACGTCGGCCAGGTCGCGCTGGAGGACGCAGACGTTGTTGCTGACGAAGGCCAGGGGATTGTTGATCTCGTGGGCCACCCCGGCGACCATCTCGCCCAGCCCGGCGAGCTTGGCGGTCTGGACCATCCGGCTCTGCGCCTGCTTGAGCTCCTGGTGGGCCCTCCGTTCGGATCGGGCCATCTCCTGGAGCTGGAGGTTCTGCTCGCGGAGCTTCTCCTCGGAGTCCTTCCTCAGGGTGATGTCCGACAGCGAGCCGGCCATCCTCGTGGCCCGGCCCGAGGGGTTCCAGACCGCCTGCCCTCGGGCCTGGTACCAGAGGTATTCGCCCGATCGGGTCTTCGCCCGGTATTCCACGTCGAACGGGGCGTGGAGCCTCAGGTGGGCCCGGATCCTCTGATCGAACCGCTCTCGGTCGTCGGGGTGGATCCGGCCGTGGTGGGCCTCGACGGTGTTGGGGAACTCCTTGTCGGGGAAGCCCAGGAGCTCCTTGAATCGGGGGGAGTAATAGATCTCGTCGGTCTCCACGTTCCAGTCCCAGAGGCCGTCGTTGGAGCCCCGGACGGCCATCGCGAACCGCTCCTCGCTCCGGGCGAGCTCCTCCTCGGCCCGTTTCTTGCCGGTGACGTCCCAGAAGATCCCCTGGATCCCGGCCACTTCGCCGTGGGAATCGACCACCGGGGCCTTGATGACCTGGACGTAGTGGGTCTTGCCGTCCGGGGTCACGTGGCGTTCCATCGCCTCCAGGGGCAGGCCGCTCTCGATGACTTTCAGGTCGTCGCCCCGGTACTTCTCGGCGAGCTCGGGCGGGAAGAAGTCGAAGTCGGTCCGGCCGATGACCTCGTCTCGGGTCCGGCCGATCGTGGCGCAGAACCGGCCGTTGACGAAAGTGAACCGCTCGTCGCATCCCTTGCGGAAGATGTTCTGGGGGAGGGTCTCGACCAGCGAATGATAGAGGGCCTCGGAGTCCTTCCGGGCCGTCTCGACCCTCTCCCTCTCCTCGAACTGGGACTGCAGGCCGGTCTGGAGCCGGGACAGGCGTCGATTCAGGCGGACCACGTAGGCCGTGGCCCCGGCCAGCCCCAGGATCAGGACCAGGGCCGAGAGCACCCACCAGCGATGAGACCGGACGGCCTCGGCCAGGGTGATCTGGCCCACGGTGTCGTAGGGCGGCAGCTTGAGCTCGCGGAGGGCCTCGTGGACCGGCCGGTAATTCTGGGGGATCGTCCAGCCCGCCGACTCGGCGGCCTTCGACGCCGGGTCGGCCGGCGAGAGCTTGAGCAGGGCGATGGTGACCTTCTGCGCCAGGTCGTCGGGCGTCCCCCGGACCGCCGCCAGGGGCCACTCGGGGTAGAGCTCGGTGGACCGGGGCAGCGGATAGCTCGCGTCCGGCGGCTGCCGGTTCAGGATGCGGAACTTGCTCGCGTCGATCCGTTCCAGCTCGTCGGACCGGACCGTCCCGGCGTCGGCCTTCCCATCGAGGATCGCCTGCGTCACCCCCCCGTGGGTCCCTTCCCAGAGGAGCTCGCGGAAATCCCGCTTCGGGTCGATCCCCGCCCGGGCGATCTCGCGATACGCCAGCAGCCAGCCGCCGAACGACCCGGGATCGACGGCCGCGAACCGCTGGCCCTTGAGGTCGGAGAGGCGGACCAGGTCGGTCCGGTCGGCCCGGGCCAGGATCACCGCCCCTTCCAGCTTGCAGGCGATGCCCGCGTGGAAGGTCTGGAGGGTCAGGATCCTCATCGCCTGGTGCCGGGTCTCGTAGATGATGTACTCCCACGGGTTGGTCAGGACGAAATCGACCCGGCGCTCGGCCACGGCCGAATCGACCTCCTCGAACCGCAAGGGGACGACCTCGAACCTCTCGGTGGGGATCTCCGATTCGAGGTAGCGGGCCGTCGGCTCCCACATCTGCCTGGCCTTGTCGACGCCGAGGTGGGCGAGGAACCCGAGGCGGACGGGGCGGCGGGGCGGCCCGTCCTGGCCGAAGGCGGCCGGGCGGATCGCGGCGAAGGCCAGGAGCAGGAGAAGGGCGGTCCTCATGAATGCAAGCGCTCGGGGACCCGGAGCCGGGCCGGTCATCGGCCGTCGGCCTCGGGGTCCGGGGAATAGTAGCGGATGTCCTCGCCGGAAAGGACGCGATCCACGGCTTCCTGGACGGTCCTCAGGAGATCCACCGTCGCCGGGTCGGCGGCGAGGAGGGCGGGCCCGTCGGTCAGGAGCACCTGTCCCTCGAATGCCAGCCGGTGGAGGGCGTAGGCGAGCCCGCGATCGAGCCGATCGGCCTCGCGGAGCTGCCCTTCCAGCCCGGCCAGGGCCCGGAGCAACTCGGCCGCCTCCTCGGGAGCGACCCTCTCGCCCCGGCGAAGGCTGGGCAGCAGGGCCGACGGGTCCGAATCCCCCGAGGCCGCGTGGCGGAGGATGATCTCCTGAGCGGTCTCCGGGCCGTCGGACGAGCCCGGAGCCCCGGCGCCACGAACTTCGGGGCCTCGTCGTCGGCCTTCCGGGCCGAGGCGGACCATTCGGCGAGGTAATCCGGGTCGCTGGCCAGGGCGTCCAGGCTCCGGAGAGGGCCTCGACGGACCTCCTCTTCCTCGGCCTTGACCTGCCCCTCCTCGGCCTCGATCGCCCTTCGGAGCAGGTCTTCGCAGAACGATTGGACCGTCCGATGCCCGCCCCTCATCGCCAGGGCCTCCGCCGCGTCGAGGGTGCGCCCCGGGAGGTACAGCGAGAGCAATTGCGGCTCGGCGTGGGGGTCGGGCGGCCTCTTCTCCCCGGTCCGGTAGATGCCGGGGAGCCTGCGGAACCGGGAGAATCGCGGGCGATTGGGCGGCACGGGTCGCTCCGAAGGAATCGGATCGGACAACCGACGCTCCGAACGATCCGGGCGGGGCTCAGGCCGACGCGCGATGGCCGGGCGTCTTCTTCTCCAGGCAGGCCGAGCCCGAAGGCAGCATCTTCTCCGGGCTGCACCGCCCATCCGGGTTGAACACCGACCGCAGGGCGGCCATCGCCGCCAGGTCGTCGGGGGAGAACAGTCGGGTCATCAGGCTGATCTTCTCCACGCCGATGCCGTGCTCGCCGGTCACGCTGCCCCCGCAGGCGATGCATTCCTCCAGGATCTCGTGGCTGGCCTCCAGGA
Source organism: uncultured Planctomycetota bacterium (assembly GCA_963737655.1). Classification (GTDB taxonomy): domain Bacteria; phylum Planctomycetota; class Planctomycetia; order Isosphaerales; family Isosphaeraceae; genus JAQGHR01. Next base: position 4,315,858 of record CAVTTN010000002.1, read on the forward strand.
CCCGCCGGACCTGCTCGGGGTCTCGCTCATCGAAGAGTAAGATAGGATGGATATTCCCATCCCCGGCGTGAAAAACGTTGGCGATCCGCAGGTTGTGGAACTCGCCGATCCGGGTGATCTGGCGGAGGATATGCGGCAGCTTCGTCCGCGGGACCACGCCGTCCTGGGTGCAGAACGTCGGGCTCAGGCGGCCGATGGCGCCGAAGGCCGATTTGCGGCTCTTCCAGATCGCCACGTATTCCGGCTCCTTCCGGGTCCTCCAGGGGATCGATTTCTGGACGGACCCGCCGTTCTGGCGGACGATCTCGGCGATGGCGTGGGCCTCGCGGTCCAGGCCCGCCTCCAGGCCGTCGGTCTCGATGATCAGGACCGCGCCGGCCTCGGTCGGGAAGCCGAACCCGAACGCCTGCTCGATGGCCCGGATCATGAGGTTGTCGAGCATCTCCAGGGCCGCCGGGACGATCCCCGAGCCGATGATCCCGCTGACGGTGGCCGTGGCGTCGTCCACCGAGTCGAACACGCCGAGGAACGTCCGGCCCGCCTCGGGGTCCCTCGTGAGGTTCACGATCACCTTCGTCGCGATCCCGAACGTCCCCTCGTTGCCCACGACCAGGCCGGTCAGGTCGTACCCCGGAGGATCTTGCCCAAGCCCCCCCACCTCCAGGATCGAGCCGTCGGGCAGGACGAGCTCGACCCCCAGGACGTGGTTGACCGTCACCCCATACTTCAACGTGTGAGGGCCGCCCGAATTCGTCGCCACGTTCCCGCCGATCGTGCAGGCCGACTGGCTCGACGGATCGGGCGCATAGTGGAACCCCGAGCCGCCCAGGGCCCGGGTCAGCCACACGTTCACCACGCCCGGCTCGACGATGGCGTAGCGGTCCCGGGTGTTGACTTCCAGGATCCGCTTCATCCGGGTCAGGCAGATCATCACGCCGCCGCCGACGGCCAGGGTCCCGCCCGCCAGGCTCGTCCCGGCGCCTCGGGGGACGAACGGAACGTCATACCGATTACAGAGTTTCACCACCTCGACGACGTGATCCCGGCAGGTGGGGAAGACCACCACGTCGGGCACGTTCTTCTCGATCACGAAGCCGTCGCACTCATACACGACGAGCTCGTCGTGGTCGTGAAGCAGATTCTCCGCGCCGACGATCGCCTCGAGGTCGGCCAGGAGGGATCGGCTCAGGGTCGACGGAGGAGGAGCGACGGACATGAGTGGCGGCTCGCATCGGGAAAAGGGCCCGGACCTTCCCAGCGTATCACCGGGCCGGTCGACTTGCCAGGGGGAGACAATCGCGGGAAGGGTCGATCCATTGTTGGCGTCCGCAGGCACGCGGAGCGTGCAAGACGGCATTCCCACGCCGAGCGTGGGGACGAGGGAGTTCCGACGTCACCACCAATCCGGACTCATGAGCCAGGCGGACCCTGCGAAATTCATGGGCTTTTCTACCGAGCAATCCGACACCATTCCCCCCAGACCCGGGACCGCGAGGCGCCCGCGACGCTTCGCGTTACTCACGGATCATCGCGAGCGAGGCCCTCGACGATCACCAAATCCGTCGGCATCGCGCCTCCCATGATTCGAGTCATCATGTCAAGAAACTAAAGCTCGGTAATTCCTGGATGAATCGCGAGTCGCAGGGGCATGCGCGCTTTTTCGCGAAATCGGGGCCGATCGGGCCGCGGATCGATCCGCCGCATCTTGTTTCGGAGACAGAAATTGCGAATTTCAAAAACAAATATGAAAACACGAGCGCTCATGCTCGCGCACGAGTCGATGCGCACGCGAATCCGGCCTGATTCCCGCCCTTTTCGCGATTTCCGGACGAAATGTGTAGTCAACTTCCCGGCGTCGAGGAATTGCGAATCTCTGATGAGCTTAAAAGTTGATCGCAAGAACACATTTTCCGAGCATTTCGCCTGTCGAGAATCCGGCCGGGTCCGCATGAATCAAGAAATTGCGCCTACCTAAAATTTCCTTGTTTCCTTGCACGTCCCTTCATTCGTCAGGCCAGACCTTGCCTGCCCCGCACGGACGTTCAACGGACTCTCCTCGATCGGTCCCCGTCCACGAAGCGTTCGACGGATGTGCCTGCGTCTCCTTGCAAGGTCAAGGTCGATGCAGGCTGCCCCATCCCCCGATCGTCCCGCCGCGAGGGCCGGACCCTGGGGCGAGGGGGAGACGCCGTCGTCGCTCCGTCAACTTTCGGACTCGCGGCAGCGGTCGCATCGGCCGCATCGGGCGAAGGAGCGCTCGTCGTCGAAGTAGTCGAGCAGGGTGGCCCATCGGCAGGCGGAGGTCTCGGCGAACTCGACCATCCGCCTCTGCTTGAGCTTGTCCATCTCGTCTCGCTCGCGATACGAGCCGGCGAGTCGCTCCAGCTCCGGGGGCGAGAGCCCGGGCTGGAGGAGCTTCAGGCGGCCGTCCTCGGTCTCCTCGACGATGTCCCGGCCCTTGAACAGGGCGAGGGCGACCTTCATCCGGGTCTTCGCCAGGGGGGAGATGGCCTGGAGTTCGGCCGGAGAGGGCGGCTCGGGGCGGTCGGCCAGGCGTTTCAGGGCGTGGTGGGCGTTCACCAGGTCGTCGCCGGAGGGATACCGGCCGCCCTGGAAGAACTTCTGGAGCTTCGAATCCGCCGGGTCGAACAGGAGGGTGGCCCACGAGGGCAGGCCGTCGCGACCGGCCCGGCCGATCTCCTGATAATACGCCTCGATCGTCCCCGGCAGATTGTAGTGGATCACGAACCGGATGTCGGGCTTGTCGATCCCCAGGCCGAAGGCGTTGGTGGCGACCATCGCCTTGACCTCCCCTCTCATGAAGCGGTCCTGGCTGGCCGTGCGTTCGGCGGGCCTGAGCTTGCCGTGGTAGGTGGCGACCTCCAGGCCGTTGCGGGCGAGGAACTCGGCGACCTCGGCCACGGCCTTGACCGTCGCGGCGTAGATGATGCCCGTGCCCTCGGACTTCGCCAGGGTCTTCAGGAGGATCGACTTGCGGTCCGGCCCGTCGGCGACGGGGATCACGGCCAGGTCGAGGTTCTCGCGATCGAACCCGGTGTGGACGACCTCCGCCTCGGGGATGTGGAGGCTCCGGCGGATGTCGGCGATCACGTCGCTGGTGGCCGTGGCCGTCAGGGCGAGGACCGGGGGCCGCCCGAGCTCGCCGATGTACGAGCCGAGCGAGAGGTATTCGGGCCGGAAGTCGTGGCCCCACTGGCTCAGGCAATGGGCCTCGTCGACGACGAACAGGTCGATCGTGTTGGTCTTCAACAAGGCCCGGAACTGGGGGTCGGCCATCCGTTCGGGCGTGGTGTAGACGAACTCGGCGCGGGCCTCGGCGATCATGGCCTCGGCCTCTCGCCTCTCGGCCGCGCTCAAGGTGCTGTTGACCGTGGCGACGTCGACGCCCCGTTCGCGGAGGGCGTCGGCCTGGTCCTTCATCAGGGCGATCAGAGGGCTGACGACGACGGTCGTCCCGGGCAGATGCAGGGCCGGCAACTGGAAGCACAGGCTCTTCCCCGAGCCGGTGGGCATGATCACGATCGTGTCGCGCCCCTCGATGGCGGCCTGGACGGCCCTCCTCTGCCCGGGACGGAACCGGCGGAACCCGAAATGGTCGCGCAGGATGTCCCGGACGTCCGTCCCCACCAACGCCGTCGCCTCGCTCATGATATCGCCCCGTCGCCGGATCGCGTCGTCCCGGGACGCATGGACGCAACTCCGGGGCCGGCCGGGCCGATTTTCGAGTTCGCACATCCTTTCTTGCTTTCCGGATCGATCCTTCCGGATCGATCAGGAGAACCGCTCCTGGATCCACGGGTCGCCGTGGGTGTGGTAGCCGTTCTCCTCCCAGAAACCGAGGGCGTCCTTGTCGAGGAACTCGACGCCCCGGACCCACTTGGCGCTCTTCCACGCATAAAGGCGGGGGACGACCAATCGCAGGGGCCAGCCGTGGTCGGCGGGCAGGGGCTGGCCGTTGCGCGACCAGGCGAACAGGCAGTCTTCGCCGAGGAAATCCGCCAGGGGGAGGTTGGTCGTGAACCCGTGCTCGGCGTGGACGAGGACGAATCGAACGTCGTCTCGGATTTTCACGTGTTTCATGACTTCCGAGACGAGGACGCCCTCCCAGGTGTTGTCCAGGAGGCTCCAGCGGGTCACGCAATGCATGTCGGCGAAGACGCGGGCCGACGGCAGGGCGCGGAACTCGTCCCAGGTGAAGGATTTCGGCGCCTCCACGAGCCCGAACAGGCGTAGGTCCCAGGTCGCCAGGTCGACCGCTGGGGTCTTCCCCGCGTGGAGCACGGGCCATTTCTTCGTCTTGACCTGCCCCGGGGGGATGCGGACTTCCCTCCGGGTGTCGGGGCTGATGACGTCGGCCTCGGCCGGATCTCCGGCCGGTTCGGGGGCCTTCCCGAACAGGGCGCTGGCGATCCCCCGGGCGGCGATCCGCCCTTTCTCGACCAGGCCCGCCGAGAGCTCGTCCTTCGATTCCGACATCGCGGCCTCCTCCGGGTTCAAGCGTTTCGAGATGAGTTACCCGCCGGATCGTTCGCCGACCAGCCCTCGCACGACCGCTTCCGAGACTTCCCAGCGCGTCCGGGCGATCCGTTGCCAGTCGAACCGGGCGAGCCAGTCGGCGGGACGGCTGGGGACGGCCTCCCCGGCCATCCCCAATGATTCGGCCAGGACGCCGACGAGTCGCATGGGGTCGGCGCCGAGCTCCCGGAGCGTGGCGAGCTTGATCGAGTCGTCCCTCTTGGCCAGCTTCCGGCCGTCGGCCCCGAACACCAGGGGGACATGGCCGAACGTCGGCGGCTCTCGCCGGAACGCCCGGTAGAGGAGGATCTGGCGGGGGGTGCTCGTGACGAGGTCCTCGCCGCGGATCACCTGGTTGACCCCCATCGCGGCATCGTCGCAGACGACCGCCAGTTGATAGGCGGGCTCGCCCGAGGACCGGCCGACGACGAAATCGCCGCCGGATTCCCGGGGGTCGGCCCAGCTCGGCCCTCGGATCAAGTCCCACCAATCGACCCTCCCCGAGGGCACGCGGAACCTCCAGGAATAGGGCCGATCGCCGAGTGCCCGGGCGTCCCCGACCGATCTCCCGGAGCAGGTGCCGGGGTAGCTCGGGCCTTCATCCCCGGAGTGGGGGGCGGAGGCGGCCCGGGCGATGTCGGCCCGGGTGCAGGTGCAGGGATAGACCCGCTCGTCGGCCTTCAGGCGCTCCAGGGCCGCGTCGTACAGGGGCTTCCGCTCGGACTGGAGATAGGGCCCGAGAGGCCTCGGGCGGTCGGGCCCTTCGTCCCAGTCCAGGCCGAGCCATCCGAGGACCTCGGCCGCGTCGCCCAGGGCCTCGGGCCGGACGCGGGAGGCGTCGATGTCCTCGATTCGGAGGATCACGCGGCCCCCGGCCGACCTCGCCGCGAGCCAGGCGAGGAAGAACGTCCGCGCATGGCCCAGATGGAGGCCGCCGGTGGGCGACGGGGCGAGCCGGCCGACTGTCGGCGATTCCGGGGGCATGGCGGGAAGGTCCGCGATCGGTTCGACTGGTCGCGACGGCCCCGCCAGAGTACCATGATCGGAGACCCCTCCGCCGCGCCGATCGCGGTGCCGAGGGGCGTCTCCGATCCCCGAGTCCCGCCGAGTCGAGAGGAAGCCCGCGATGGACGCCGACCTGAAGAGAGACGCCCGGGCGGTCATCGACCGCATCGTTCAGCTCCGAGACTCTCTTTGACCTCGGCGAAAAACTCTCTCGACGGACCGAGCTGAGCAACGAGATGGAGGGCGGCGCCTTCTGGAACGACCAGGAGAAGGCCAAGGCCACCATCGCCGAGATGAAGTCGCTGAACAGCGTGCTGAAGCCGTTCGAGAGCCTCGTGGGGCAGTCCGACGACCTCGCCACCCTGATCGAGATGGCCGAGGAGACCGGCGACGACGGCCTCGACGACGACATCCGCTCGACCGTGACGCAGGCGACGGCCGACTTCGAGGCGTTCGAGCTCCGCTCGATGCTCTCCGGCCCCAACGACCATTGCAGCGCGTTCGTGACGATCCACGCCGGGGCCGGCGGGACCGAGGCGTGCGACTGGGCCGAGATGCTCCTCCGGATGTACCTGATGTGGGCCGAATCCCATCGGTTCAAGACCCACATCCAGGACCGCGAGGACGGCGGCGCCGCGGGCATCCAGATGGCCACGATCCACATCCAGGGGGAGTACGTCTACGGCTACCTCCGGGGAGAAACCGGCGTCCACCGCCTGGTTCGGATCAGCCCGTTCGACTCCGCCGGCCGGAGGCAGACCTCGTTCGCCTCGGTGGACGTTTTGCCCGAGATCGACGAATCCATCAGCATCGAGATCCGCGACGTGGACCTCAAGCGGGACGTCTTCCGGTGCGGGGGGCCCGGCGGCCAGCACCAGAACAAGACCGAGTCCGGCGTGAGGTACACCCACCTCCCCACCGGGATCGCCGCCGAGTCCCGGACCGAGCGGTCCCAGCACAAGAATGACTCCAACGCGATGGCCTTGCTCAAGGCCAAGCTGATCCGTCGCGAGGAGGAGAAGCGCGAGGCCGACTACGCCAAGAAGTACGACGAGAAGGGCGAGATCAGCTTCGGCAACCAGATCCGCTCGTACGTGTTGCAGCCGTACCAGCTCGTCAAGGACCTGAGGACCGGCCACGAGGTCGGCAACCCGAGGAGTGTCCTGGACGGCGGCCTCGACGGCTTCATCGACGGGTTCCTCCGCTGGAGGCTCTCCGGCGGGGAGGCGAGGTAATGGGCGCGGTGACGATCGAGGAGGCGGACGGAGCGACCTCGATCGTCTCGCCGTCCTGCCGGCTGGTCTTCCATCGTCTCGGGGAAAGCTGGGCGCACTCGATCGAGATCGGCCGGGGACGAGCGACGTTCGCCCGGTCGATCGAGCCCGACCCCGACCGGGACGACTCCCGGAACGTCGCCAGCCCGACCTATCAAGACCTGCACCTCCAGGCCGACGGCGACGATTGGCTCGCCCTCCTCGTCGGTCAGTTCGGCACCCGGCAGTATTCCGCGTCGTTCCGGGTCTCGCTCCGCCACCGGGACCGGGCCGACGTGGAACCGACGACGAAGATCCACGTGGACGTCGCCGACCGCTGCCGAGACCCCGGCCGGGTCATGCGATCGTCCTACGAAGTCCTCGCCCCTCCTCGTTCGTTCAACGCCCGGAGCTCGGCGCCGCTCAACGCCGTCTGGGAACACTCCCTGCCGGGCGGGTCGGGCCCCTGGTCGATCTGTGGGTCTTCCACGGCGATTGCCCGGATGCCGAGATCTCGGTCGAGGACGCCGGCCCCCTGGGCTACCTCGCCCGGATCGAACGCCCCCTGATCCCGCCCCAACCCACGGGCCGATTGATCTACACCTGGATGATTTGAGACAGCCCGACGGCCTCGGATTTCGAGAAAACCGGGGGATGGTCCACCTCGGTCCCTCAAGCCGGGCGGACCGGGAAAACCACGACCGGTCGAGGGCTTCGACGGCGAACCCTCTTCGCGAATCCCCCCTGATCGAAGGTCGCTCACCCATGACGTCTCTCGACCGTTTCCGCGGGCTCCTGGGGATCGCGGCGATCCTCGGCGTGGCGTATCTCCTGTCCGAGAACCGGCGGAAGATCTCCCGTCGCGTGCTGTTCTGGGGCCTGGCGTTGCAGTGGGGGTTCGCCTTGCTGGTGCTGAAGGTGCCGGCCGGGGCCGCGGTCCTGGAACGCGCCGGAGAGGCGATCAAGGCGGTGCTGGACCAGGCGCTGGTGGGCTCGGAGTTCGTCTTCGGGCCGAGGCTCGTGGCGCCCGACGGCCCGGCCGGGTTCGTCTTCGCGTTCCGCGTCCTGCCGACGGTCATCTTCGTGGCGGCCCTGTTCGCCGTGCTCTACCACCTCGGCCTGATGCAATGGATCGTCCGAGGCTTCGCCTGGATCATGGCCAAGCTGATGGGGGCGAGCGGGGCCGAGTCCCTGAACGTGGCGGCGTCCCTGTTCCTGGGCCAGACCGAGGCGCCGTTGACGATCCGGCCGTACCTGCCTCGGCTCACGCGGTCGGAATTGCTGACCGTGATGACCTCGGGGATGGCCCACGTCTCGGGAGGCGTCATGGCGGCGTATTTCGCCTTCGGAGTCTCGCCGAAACACATCCTCACGGCCGTGATCATGACCGCTCCCGGGACGATCCTGCTCGCCAAGATGATCTGCCCCGAAACGGGCGTCCCCGAGACCCTGGGGAGCGTCCGCGAGGACGCGACGAGGCCCGACTCCAACCTCCTGGACGCGGCCTCTCGCGGGACGAGGGACGGCCTCCACCTCGCCCTGAACATCGCGGCGATGCTGATCTCGTTCCTCGCCCTGATCGCCCTGGTGAACAAGGGGCTCGGCCTGATCTGGTCGGGCCTGTCGCTCGAGACGATGCTCGGGACCGCCCTGGCGCCGGTGGCGTGGCTCCTGGGCGTCCCTTGGGTCGATAGCCGGGTCGTCGGCGGGCTCCTGGGGACGCGGACCGTGCTGAACGAGCTGATCGCGTTCGGGGAACTGGGGGAATGGATGGCGTTCGTCCCCGGCTCTCCCGGGCGGGCCTTCCTGGCGGCCCAGACCCTGCATCGCTCGGCGTTCGTCGTCTCCGGGGCGCCGGTCGGCGGCCTCCTGGCGATCGCGCCCGAGACGGTCGCCGTGGGGCACTTGCAGCCGAGATCGACGGCGATCGCCACGTTCGCGCTCTGCGGGTTCGCGAATTTCAGCTCGATCGGCATCCAGCTCGGCGGCATCGGCGCCCTGGCCGAGAACCGGAGGGCCGAGCTCGCCAGCCTGGGATTCAAGGCGCTCCTGGCCGGCACGCTCGCCAATTTCCTCTCGGCGTGCATCGCCGGGATCTTGCTTTGAGACGCCCGGGATCGCAAGATCGGCCGAAAGGGGCAAGGGGAGGACGAACCGAGGAGCCGCCATGAGGACCCATCGACTCCACGAGAAGGCCGTCGAATCGGCTTTGGCGATCTCGGAGAGGCTCGACCCGTTCCCCTCGGCGGCCGTCGTGCTCGGCTCGGGCCTCGGGGCGCTGGTGGAGGGGCTGGACGAGCCGGTTTCGCTCTCGTACAGCCACATCCCCCACTTCCCGACTCCCTCCGTGGCCGGTCATCACGGCAACCTCGTGGTCGGCGGGATCGGCGATCGGCGGGTGGCCGTCTGGCAGGGCCGGTTCCACCATTACGAGGGGCACGACCTGGACGTCGTCACGTTCCCGGTCCGCGTGATGAAGGCCCTGGGCGTCTCGACCCTGATCCTCTCGGCGGCCACCGGCGGGATCAACCTCGAATACAGGCCCGGGGACCTCGTGGCCATCTCCGACCACCTGAACCTGATCGGCTCCAACCCGCTCAGAGGGCCGAACGACGACCGGCTCGGGACGCGCTTCCCCGACATGACCGAGGTCTACTCGCCCCGCCTCCGCGCCATCGCCTCCGAAGAAGCCGCCGCGATGGGTTTGCCCCTGCATTCGGGCGTTTATGCCTGCATGGGCGGGCCGAGCTACGAGACTCCGGCCGAGATCCGGATGCTCCGAACGCTCGGGGCCGACGTGGTGGGGATGTCCACGGTGCCCGAGGCGATCGTCGCGAGGCATGCGGGGCTGGAAGTCCTGGCGTTCGCCCTGGTTTCCAACGGCGCGGCGGGGACCTCGGGCGAGCCCATCACCCATGAAGAAGTCCTCGAAGCCGGCCGGCTGGCGGGGCCTCGCCTGGGGGAGCTGATCCGGCGGGTCGTGGGGCGGATGGCGGATTGAACCGCCAAGACGCCAATGGCGGATTGAACCGCCAAGACGCGAAGTTCGCCAAGGAAGAGGGGAGAGGAGAGGAGAGGAGAGAACGAGAGAGGTTCAAGAGAAAGAGAGAGTCAAGAGAAAGACGCATTCAAGAGAAATTCAAGAGGAAAAACCTCGAAACCTTTTGGGATTTTCTCTCCTCATCTCCCTCTTCCTTGGCGATCTTGGCGTCTTGGCGGTTAATCTCCCGCACCCCGATTCGTAAGCATGTCTTCGGTCAGGCTCGATCTGAAGACATGCTTACGAAGACGTAAGCATGCCACCCGACAAGAGAGATTCGAGAGGAAAACCTCGGATCCTTTTAGGATTTTCTCTCTTCCTCTCCCTCTTCCTTGGCGATCCTGGCGTCTTGGCGGTTAATCTCCCGCACCCCGATAGGCCCGATCCAGCAAATCCACCGGGTGGACCACCGTCACGGCGCTGCCGCGTTCCTTGATTTTCCGGGCGATCTGGAGGATGCAGCCGACGTTGCCCGTGGCGACGATCTCGGCGCCGGTGTCCTGGATCCGGTCCATCTTCCGCCGGCCGAGCCGTTCGGACATCTCCGGCTGGGTCAGGTTGTACGTCCCGGCGGCCCCGCAACAAAGCTCGGTCTCCTCGAGGGGGACGAGTTCGAGGCCCGGGATCAGGCCCAGGAGCTTCCTAGGCTGAGAACGGATCTGCTGGCCGTGGCAGAGGTGGCAGGCGTCGTGATAGGTGACCTTCTTCGGCAGCGCGTGGGTGGGCGCGATCGGCCCGAGCTCGACGAGGTATTCGCTGATGTCGCGGACCTTCGCGACGAACGCCCTGGCGCGGTCGTGGTCGGCGCCTTCGAGGAGGTGGGCATAGTCCTTGAGCATCGCCCCGCACCCGGCCACGTTCACGATCACCGCGTCGATGTCGTCGCGGAGGAACGTCTCGATGTTCTTGCGGGCGAATTCGAGTGCCGGTCCCTCGACGCCCGAATGGTAGTGGATCGCCCCGCAGCAGACCTGCCCCGGCGGGATCACGACCTCGCAGCCATTGTGCTGAAGCACCCGGGCGGTGGCGGCGGTGGTCCCGGGATACATCGCGTCGGCCACGCAGCCGAGGAACAGGGCGACCCGGGCTCGCTTCGGGCCGATCGGCGGGAGGATTTCGGGGAGTTTGGACCCGCCCCGGAGCTCGGGCAACATCGCGTGCATCCGGCGGAGCGTGGGCGGCAGGAGCTTCGTCAGGCCGATCTTTTCGACGAGCCCGAGGATTCCGGCCTTCTGGAGCAGGCGGGCCGGGATCAGGGCGGCCTTGACCCGCTTCGAATAGGGGAAAAGGTGTTCGAGGATGAGCCGTTGCAACCGGCTGGTCTTCGCCCCGGGGGGCGCGGACTGGTGGAGGGCCACCTTGAACGGCTCGATCAATCGGCCGTACTGGACGCCCGAGGGACACGCCGATTCGCAGGCCCGGCAGTCCAGGCAGAGGTCCAGGTGCTTGCGGACGGCGGGCCCGGCGTCGAGGCGGCCGTCGGTCACGGCGCGCATCAGGTAGATTCGCCCCCTCGGGCTGTCGTTCTCGTCGCCGGTCTCGACGAACGTGGGGCAACTGGCGGTGCAGAGGCCGCAGTGGATGCAATCCTGGAACCGGCGATAGTCGATCTTCTCGGACAGCCAGGCCAGGTCCACGCCCGAGGTCGGGGTCGGGGCCGGGGCCTTCGGTTCGGTCGCCATGTCGGGGGCCGTCCTCGGAGAGAAGAGAGCGGAGAGGGGCGCGGGGCGGTCGGGTCTCGGCGGGTTTTCCCCTAGATTGTACCCACGAACCGCCCGGGATTCATCACCCCGGAGGGGTCGAAGGTCGCCTTGATCCGCTCCATGATCGCCCAGTCGCCCCGGCGAGGGCCCCAGACCTTCAATCGCGACTTCCACTCCGTGGGGCATCGCGACAGGACGGCGTGGCCGCCGTGACGGGCCGCGACCTCCCGGATCGCATGGAGGGCCGGGGCCATCGCGTCGAGCGTCCATTCGCCGAGGGCGTGGAGGTGGGCCACCCCGCTGCCGGAATGGGCCAGGAGGGACCATCGGCCCGGATCGAGCCCGGCCAGGAGCGTGGGCAGGGCCGAGGCGGGCGCCGCCGCCACCATCGAGACCGGGCCGAGCGGCATCGCCTGGAAGCCCGAGAGGAACTCCCAGAGCTTGTGGACCCGCCAATCCCGCATCTCGACGACCTCCCGGCCGGGGAACTCTTCCCGAATCCGGGCGAGCTGCCAGGTCACGGACGGGTTGTTGTCCTCGAACCCCACGGCGAGGGCGAACGCGGAGTCGGTCGAGTCCAGGAGGCCCTCGGCGCGTCCCATCGCCTGGCGGTTCAGGAGGTCCAGGGCCATTGGGCGGGTTCCCGACGTGTTCATCCGTTCGAGGGCTTCCGCCACGTCGTTCAGGTCGCGGAGGAGGACCACGGCGAACGCCGAATCGTCGGGCCGGGGGCGGACCTTCAGGGTCATCTGAGCGATCGGCCCGAGCGTCCCGAGGGAGCCGGTCAGGAGCTTCGGCAGGTCGTAGCCGGCGACGTTCTTGACGACCCGGCCGCCCCCGTTCACGGCCTTGCCGTCGGCGGTGACGAACGTGACCCCGAGGATCAGGTCCCGAGGACGGCCGGCGCCGAACCGCCTCGGGCCGCTGGTGTTCGTGGCGAAGATGCCCCCGAGCGAGGCGCGGTCGGCGAACGGGGCGTCCAGGGGGAGCCTCTGGTTCTCGGTCCCCAGGACTTCCTGCAGCGCCCCGAGCGTGATCCCGGGCTCGATCGTGATGGTCATGTCGGCGGCCGGGTAGTCGATCACGGCGTTCAGGGCGGTCAGGTCCAGCGCCACGCCGGCTCGCCGGGGAATCCCGCCGTAATCGAGGGCGGTCTTGCCGCCTTGAGGGTAGATCGCCAGCCCTTCGGAGCCTCGGCGAAGGATGGTCTCCTGGAGCGACTCGAGCGTCTCGGGACGGTCCAGGGCGACGGCGAATTGGCCGTCGCCCAGGGGCAGGGATTCGTCGGATGCGGGCCGGTCCAAGGGCGGGACTCCGAAGGGCGATCGGGACGCTCGGCGGCCCTATCCTAGCGAGATGGGGACTCGGTTTCACCTGCTTCGACCCGGGGAACGCCCACGAGGACCGGGTGGCATGCTCGCGTCTTCGTGAGCATGTCCGGCGTGCGGAAGACATGCTCACGAAGCCGTGAGCAGGCCACCCGAACGTCACTTCGTCGGCATGGCGATCCGGGGGTCGGGCTCGACGAGCTTGTGGGTCCGATCGACGTCGGCATGCTCGATCACGGTATCGGGGCCTCCGGCGGGCCATTTCACGACGATCTTGACCTCTCTCGCCGCGCCGACGCCGATCAGGAGCCTCGGGTCGTTGGTCGATTCCATGCTGCCCCCGCCCTTCTGCTGGCGGGTGATCGTCTGGCCCTCGGCGACGACCTGGACCCGGGCGCCGATGGCGTCTCGGTTGCTCCGGGTGCCCCGGAGTTCCAGGCGGACCCAATGATTCGGGGTCTTCGATCGGTTCAGGAGGACCCCGGGGGGCTTGTCCTTGTGATTGACCACGATGTCGGCCAGGCCGTCGTCGTCGAGGTCGCCGAACGCGGCCCCCCGGCCGACGTGGCCGGTCTCCATGTAAGCCCCCGCGCCCTTCGCCACCGAGGCGAACTTCCGGCCCCCGCCGGCGCCTCCGCCGATGTTCCGGAACAACAGCGGAGGCTCGTTGTAGGGGAGGTTCGGGTTGCCGACGAGGTGGTGATTGTCGTCCACGTGGCCGTTGGTGATGAAGACGTCGGGCCAGCCGTCGTTGTCGAAATCGACCAGCCCGCAGCCCCACTTGACCCACTTCTTGCTCTCGGCCATCAGGCCGACGAACGCCGATTGCTCCAGGAACTGGCTGTCGCCGAGGTTCATATAATAGGACGTGGTCTCTTCCATGAAATTGGTGCGGATGATCTCCGGCTTGCCGTCGCCGTCGGCGTCCTCGGCATCGACGCCCATCCCCGATTGGGCCTGGCCGTTGTCGTCGAAGGCGGCGCCGTTCTCGAGAGTATCGTCGCGGAACGTGCCGTCCCCCTTGTTGATGAACGTGAATGCCGGGCACTGGTCGTTGGCGACATACAGGTCGATCTTGCCGTCGCCGTTGAGGTCGGTGGCGACCACGCCGAAGCCGTGGCCGTCGGTCCGGCCGACCCCGGCCGAGACCGTCACGTCGGTGAAGTGGGGGACGCCGTCCTTCGTGACGTCGTTGCGATAGAGGATGTGGCGGACGGTGGTGATCGTCCGGGGGGAGCAATACTGGCGGACCTCCGCCTTCTCGTCGGGGCACTTGCGCAGGCCGTCGGTCTTGATGTCCCAGGAGCCGTAATTGGCGATGTAGACGTCGAGGTCGCCGTCGTTGTCGTAGTCCAGGACGGCCCCCCCGGACGACCAGTTCGGCGAGGCGATGCCGGCCTTCACGCTCTCGTCGCGGAACGTGCCGTCGCCGTTGTTCAGATAGAGGACGTTCGACCCGAGGTTGCAGAGGATCAGGTCGGTATCGCCGTCATTGTCCAGGTCGGCGGCGATCACGCCGTGGCAGAACCCCCGGAACCCCACCCCGGCCTTCTCGGTGACGTCCTCGAACTTCCCGCCGCCCAGGTTCCGGTACAGGCGATTGGAATTCGCGGGCTTTTCCGCCAGGGGGAGCAGGTTGCACGAGGCGAAGTACAGATCCATCTTGCCGTCGCGGTCATAATCCAGAAACGCCGCGCCCGAGCCGTTGGCCGAGGGGAAATGGCGGGCCGGGGTCATCCCCGAGACCTGGACGAAGTCGATCCCGGCCGATTTCGCGACCTCCTCGAACCGGAACGGGCTGGCGACCGATTCGGCCGGACCGGCCGGAGGGGAGACGGCCGGAGCCGCCGAGGCCGAGGAGGGCGGAGGGGCCGTCGAGGCCGAGGGCGAGGTGGCCGAAGGCGGCGGCGTTTCGGAACAACCCACCATCAGGACCAGGAGCCCGAGGGCGGCCGACGCGCGACCGCTCGCAAGATGGCGACGCATTGGGGAAACCCCGCGAGAAAAAGAAGAAATGGTCGGCCCGGACGGAAGGACGAGGATGGATGCGGGCCGATTTCGATCGTACCATGAAGGACGAGGCCTGTCCCGACCCCCGTCTCGGGGGATTCTCGGCTCGAGACTGAAGATCCGCCCGGCGGATGCCGATGAACGAGGATACGGCCTCTCGATTTCCCCGAAGAATCCCGGGCGGCCGGCGAACCACCGAGTAGGCACTCCAGGAACGGCATCGCGGAGGGTGGGATGGGGCTGGATATCGCTCTGGGCGTCGTGATCCTGGCGTCCGCCATCCGGGGCTGGTTCAAGGGATTCCTGCGGCAAGCCATCGTCCTGGCGGCCCTGGTCGGCTGCGTCTACGCGGCCGACCCGCTGCGCGACCTCGCGCGACCGTACGCCGCGAAGAACTTCCCGTCGATCGCCGCGCCGGTGCTCGACCGCCTGCTCTGGTGGTCGGCGGCGGTGATCTCCTACTTCCTCGTCTCGGGGATCGGCCTGTCGATCCTCAAGTCTTCCCGCAAGAGGACTTACGGCGACCCCGAGCCGAACCGGAGCGACCAGGGGGCCGGCTTCACCCTCGGGGCCCTCAAGGGGGCGATCGTCGCCGCGTTCCTCGCCTCCGGGATCGCCCAGTACGCTCCGCCGTTCCTCAAGGGCAACCACTTCGCCGAGGAGCAGACCGAGAGGTCCTACGCCCTGAAGTGGTCGGACCGATACCGGCCGGCCGAGCTCCTCTGGAACTCCCCGCCCGTCCGGTCGTTCGTGGCCAGGGTGAGAACCCGGGGGATGTGGGGTAGCCAGGAAACTCAGGAAGAACGCACCGAGACGGCCAAAATCGAACGCGACGCGTCCGAAAAAAAGGCCCGCCCCGCCTCCACCGAAGTCCCCCGGACCGCCTCGAACCGCACGAAGCCGCTCCAGATCCCCAGCCTCGACCCGGATGACCCCGAGTTCGCCCGGAAGCTCGAACGGGAGCTCAGGCGTGAGGGCCTGGAGCCTCGCTAGGCCATGGCCCGGGACTGACGTTGACCCCTTCGCCGCTCCGGGCGACACTTCGGCCCTTGAAGTCGTCCCCCGGCGCGGAGAGTGATCGAGGATGGACCCTCGCGAACGTTTCGGCCGGTGGCCGCGCCCCTGGATGCTGCTCGTGGCCCTGGGCCTGTATCTGACCTGTCGCGGCTATCACAGCCGGGATGGCGACCAGGCGTATCGGCTCCCGCTGCTCCTCCACCAGCAAGACCCCTCGGTCTTCGCGGCCGACCCGTTCGTCGAGGCCCTCGGCCGGTTCAACCCCCATCGCGGCTACCTCGCGATCCTCGACGTGGCGAGCCGCCCTCTCGGGCTCTCCGCGGGCCTCTTCGGCCTGTTCGCGCTCACGTTTTTCGGCACCTGCCTTGGCTTCGATCGCCTGGCCCGGTCGGCCTGGCCCGAGGGGGGCGGCCGGGTCGGGGTCGTCGCCGTGGGATTGGTCCTGGCGACGAAGGCCGGCAACGTCGGCACGAATCACCTGTTCGAGTCCATGCTCCTGGATCGCTTGATGGCGCTGGCCCTGGGATGGCTGGCGATCTCGGCGGCCGTGAATCGAGCGGATCGGCCGATCCTCCCCGCCTTGTGGATCGGGATGGCCGGATTCGTCCATCCGTCGCTCGGCCTCCAGCTCGGCGGGCTCCTCGCGGCCGGATGGATCGGCTGGGCCGCGATCGGGACGCGATCGGGCGTGACGATCCGGTCGGCCTTGACCGGTTGCCTGGCGATCGCGGTAGCGCTTTCGCCCACGGTCCTGATGGCGGCGAGGGCCGGGTCGGTCCTCCTGAATGGCCTCCCCCCGGAGGACTATCTTCGGATCGCCGGTTACGTGCAAAGTCCTCAGCACATGATCCCTCACCTCTGGCGGATGCCCCAGTGGCTCGCGTTTTGCGCCTTCCCGGCGCTCGCGATCCTTTCGGCGTTCCGGATCGGCGAGGGGGATCGATCCGAAACCCCGGCGAACGCCTCTCCCCAGAGGCTCCGGGTGGTTGTCCTCTTGATGGCCGCGATGGCGATCCTCGCCGGGTCGTGGGTGGCGATCGAGCCGCTTCGGAGCGTGAAAATCACCGTCTTCCAGCCGTTCCGGCTCGCCACGGCGGCCCGGGGCCTGGCGATCGTCCTGCTCTCGGGACGAGTCGTCCGGCTCTGGCGGAGGGGCGACCCGGCCGGACGGGTCCGCGCGGCCCTGATCGTCGCCGGGCTCTCGGGCGACTGGTCGATGGTCATCGCCGGAGGGGTGGAGATCGCCGTTTCGTTCGCCGGACGGTTCGACCGCAGGGCGGAACCGGCGGTCCTGGGGCTGGCCCTGGTCGCGGGCCTGATCTTCCTCGCCCGCCACGACACCGAATCGGGCCATGTTCGCCTGATCGCGGCCACGGGTGCTGGACTGGCAAGCTCAATCATCCGAATCCCGCTCGCCCGGTTCGAGCCGTCGCGGAGGAGGCTGGCGGTCCTCACCCTGGCGGCCTGGATCGTGCCGGTCCTGGCGGCGGCCTGGCCGAATTCCGGCCTGGCGGGGCATTGCCGGTTCGGCGAGACGCCGACCGACGACGTCGAGAGGCTGGCGGTCTGGTGCCGCGAACACACGCCGAGATCGGCCCGATTCGTGACCCCTCCGGGCCCGAAAACGTTCCGCCTCTGGTCGCGTCGCGAGGTCGCCTTCAACCGCGCCGCCAGTCCCTATCACGCCTCGGGCCTGGCCGACTGGGCCCGACGGTTCCGCGACCACGTCGGCTTCGAAGGAACCCTCGCCGGGTTCGCCACCGCGTACCTGCAAGACCGGCAAGCCCTCGAACACCGATTCGATTCGATGACCGACGCCGAAAAGGCCGGGCTCGCCCGCCGTCAAGGGGCCGAATTCGTCCTCGCCGCCCGTCCCCAAGACGGCACGTCCGCAAACGGGCCGCTACGCTGCCTACGGGTCTCCGGCCGCTACGCAATCTACGAGCTTCGTTCGGGATCGGTCGCGGGGAAGACCGGAACGATCCGCAGATGACGCAGATGGACGCAGAGGACGGAGGAGTGATGCAGATTAATGCGAGGATGCATGATCGCGGAGTGACGCGATTGGGGTCAAAAACCAGGGCCTTCGGCAACCGCAGATGACGCTGATTATTGATTTTGAAATCATGTATTCTTAATCAGCGTCATCTGCGGTTGCCGACGGCCCTCCTTGATTCCACGGTCGAGATCGAAGCGCGTAACTCCCAGGAAATCTAGAAATCCATCTTATCTGCGCCAATCTGCGTCATCTGCGGGTCGTTCCGCCTGTCATCGGCGGATCGTTCTCACGATGCGAGGACGACGTCGGCCGGGACGGGATAATCCTCGGCGAATTCGCGGATCTCGCCTCGGATGCGCTCGGAGACGGCCGAATCCTCGGGGGCCTTGAGGGCCTCGATGATCCAGGAGGCGACGCGGCGGAATTCGTCCTCGCGGAGTCCGCGAGTGGTCAGCGCGGGTGTGCCCATGCGGACGCCGCTGGGGTCGAGCGGCTTCCTCTTGTCGAACGGGATCAGATTCTTGTTCACGGTGATCCCGGCGCGACCCAGGGCGGCCTCGGCGACCTTGCCGGTCAGGCCCCGGGAGGTCATGTCGATCAGGATCAGGTGATTGTCGGTGCCTCCCGAGATGATCCGGAAGCCGGCCCGGGTGAGCTCCTCGCCCAGGGTCTTCGCGTTGGCGACGACCTGCGCCGCATAGGCCGCGAACTCGGGCCGGAGGGCCTCGCCGAAGCAGACGGCCTTGCCGGCGATCACGTGTTCGAGGGGGCCGCCCTGCAAACCCGGGAACACGGCCGAGTCGATCTTCTTCGCCCAGGCTTCCTTGCACATGGTGATCCCTCCGCGAGGTCCGCGAAGGGTCTTGTGCGTGGTCGTGGTCACGAAATCGGCCAGGGGGACGGGACTCGGGTGCTGCCCCCCGGCCACCAGGCCCGCGATGTGCGCCATGTCCACGAACAGCAGGGCGCCGATTCCCCGGGCGATCTCGGCCATCCGTTCGAAGTCGATGATCCGAGAGTACGCGCTGGCGCCGGCGAGGATCAGCTTCGGCTTGTGCTCGTGGGCCAGGGCGGCCATCCGGTCGTAATCGATCCGCTCGGTCTCGGGGTTCAGGCCATAGCCGATGATGTTGTACCACCGGCCCGAGAAATTGAGCTTCATCCCGTGGGTCAGATGGCCGCCGTGGGCGAGGTCCATCGCCAGGACCGTGTCGCCGATCTCCAGGGCCGCGTAATAAACGGCCTGGTTCGCCGTGGCGCCGGAGTGGGGCTGGACGTTCACGTGATCGGCGCCGAAGAGCGTCCGGGCGCGGGTGATGGCGAGCGTCTCGGAGGTATCGACGTGCTCGCAGCCGCCATAATAGCGGCGGCCCGGCAGGCCCTCGGCGTACTTGTTCGTGAGCACGGAGCCCACGGCGTCCATGATGGCCCGGCTGGTGTAGTTCTCCGAGGCGATGAGTTCCAGGTCGTCTCGTTGCCGCTCTTCCTCGGCGGCGATGGCGGCGAAGACCTCGGGGTCGGAGAGCTTCAGGGCGTCCATGAGTCGGAAGTCCTTCGTCCAGGCCGCTTCGGGGCGAATGTCGCGGCGATGGGGTGATTATAGCCGTTCGATCGGCCGATCGCCTCCCATTGCCCTGGAGAAAACCCCCTTGAGTATGAGGAAAACGAGTCGGTCCGACTTCAGTCGGGCCTACAAAATAAGACCTTCTTGTAGGCCCGACTGAAGTCGGACCGACTCGTTTTCTTCTCCATCACCGGGTTTTCTCAAGAGCAGCCTCCCATCCTTTTCCCGTGGGTCGAAGCCACGGAGGCTGGCTCCGGGCGTGTTCAGCCGGAGCCAGTCCCCGTTATCTTTTCCCGAGGGCCAGAGCAAACGGGTTCAGAGCCGTTCCACGATCAAGGACGGCACCTCCGGCGCCTCGTCGCCGATCTGATAGGCGGATCGGATCATGTCGCGGGCCTGATCGAAGGCGGAATCCTCGGCATCGGCCAGGATCGTGCAGAGCGGCTCGCCCGTCTCGACGCGATCGCCGAGCTTCCTGAGCAGGATCGCGCCCACGGCCGGATTGATCGTCGAATCCACCCGGGCGCGGCCGGCGCCGAGGAGCATAGTCGCCACCCCGATCGGCCGGGCCGTGATGGCGGTCACGAACCCGGATCGTTCGGCCACCAGGTCGCGGCGGATTTTCGGCCGGGGCAATCGCGAAAGGTCGTCGATCGCCGATGGGTCGCCCCCCTGGGCCTCGACCACCCGGCGGAACCGTTCGAGGGCCGATCCGTCGGCGATCGTCCGTCGGCAGAGCGCGCGGGCCTCGCCGATCGTGGCCGCCTTCTCGCCCATGACGACCATCTCGGCGGCCAGCTCGACGCTCAGATCCACGAGGTCCGGCGGCCCCTGCCCTCTCAGGCACTCGACGCTCTCGGCGACCTCCACCGCGTTGCCCACGGCCCGGCCGAGCGGCTGATCCATCCTCGTAATCAACGCGACCATCCGCTTGCCCAGCCCCCGGCCGATCGCGCACATCGCCCTGGCCAGCGCCCTCGAATCCTCGAGCCGTTCCATGAACGCGCCATTGCCGGTCTTCACGTCCAGGACCAGCCCATCAATCCCCTCGGCCAGCTTCTTGGACATGATCGAGGCCGAGATCAAAGCGATCGACTCGACGGTGGCCGTCGCGTCGCGGAGGGCATACAGCGTCTTGTCGGCCGGGGCGATCTCGGCCGTCTGGCCGATCAGGACGAGCCCGCATTCGTTCAAGACAGCCTTGTAACGCGGCAAATCGAGATCGACGCGGAAGCCCGGGATCGACTCCAGCTTGTCCAGAGTCCCGCCGGTATGCCCCAGGCCGCGGCCCGAGACCATCGGCACCGGCACCCCGCACGCGGCGGCGATCGGCGCGAGGATCAACGAGGTCTTGTCCCCCACGCCGCCGGTCGAGTGCTTATCGACCTTCAAACCGGGCGTCTCGGAGAGGTCCACGACGATCCCCGACCGCATCATCGAGTCGGTCAGCGCGGCGGTCTCCCCATCATCCATCCCCCGCCAGACCACGGCCATCAATAAGGCGGAAAGCTGATAATCGGCCACCTCGCCCGAGGCGATCCCGCCGACGATCCAGTCGATCTCGGCCGGGTCGAGCCGGCCGCCGTCCCTCTTCTTGCGGATGATGTCAACGGCTCTCATGGTCGATCCCAGGGGCAGACGAACCGCCAAGACGCGAAGGACGCCAAGGGGTGCAGAGAACGCTTCGAGGCGAGAGAAACGCGAACCCTCCCTGCCCTGTCTCCTCCTCTCCTCTCCTCATCGATCCTTGGCGCCCTTGGCGCCTTGGCGGTTGGCTCTTCCTCTTCAATCCCCGCCCAGAGTCGCAAACTGCCGATCGCCAGCGTCACCCAGCCCCGGATAGATGAAGCCGATCTCCGTGAGCTTCTCGTCGATCGCCCCGACGTGGATGGGGACGTCGGGCATGGCTCTCGAGAACGCCTCGATGCCTTCGGGCGCGGCGATCAGGGCGAGGAGCTTGATCCGCGAGACCCCGCAGGCGCGGACGATCTCGCAGGTCCTCACGGCCGACCCTCCGGTGGCGAGCATCGGGTCGACCACGAAGACGATCGAGGCGCGGATCCGGCCGTGGGTCTTGTTGTAATACTCGGTGGGGCGCAACGTGGCCTCGTCGCGGAAGAGGCCGACGTGCCAGACCTCGGCCTCGGGGATCAGGTCGAGCACGCCGTCGGCCATCCCCAGGCCGGCGCGGAGGATCGGGACGATCCCCACGCGGTCTTGCAAGACGCGGCTCGGGCAGGGGCCGAGGGGCGTCGTCACCTCGATCTGGCGGGTCGGCAGGTCGGCCGTGGCCTCCTGGGCGAGCAAGACGGCGAGGTCGCGGACCAGGCCCCGGAACGCGGGAGGCGCGGTCCCGACCGCTCGCAACGACGCGATCTTGTGGGCCACCAGCGGGTGATTCGAGGCGAAGACGAGGGCCACGGCAAGGCTCTCCCCGGCGATCGGGCCCAGGTCGGGCGAGGGGTCGAAATTCGGCCCCGACCAGGATACCCGATCGGCCGATTCGCCGGCCCGAAAAACCGCCGAAATCCCGCCCCCGAGACGTCTTGCCCGATCTGGTTGACTTCCCTACACTATCTTCGGGCGGCGAGGGGCGGGCCCGCGTCACGGAGGGGAGTCCGAGCCGATGTCCGTCCAGTTCACGGTTCTGGCCAGCGGCTCCCGGGGCAACGCCTCGCTGATCCGCTCGGGCGGGTCGGGCCTCCTGATTGACCTGGGCCTGGGGCCGCGAAGTCTCGCCCGGAGGATGGAGGGCGTGGCGGCCGGTTGGGGATCGGTGGCGGCGGCCGTCCTCACGCACACCCACGGCGACCACGTCCAGGATGCCTCCTTGCGGGGGCTGGCCCGGCACAAGGTCCCGTTCTACTGCCACGAGGGGCACCTCAAGGGCCTCGCCCGATTCCCCGGGTTCCTCCTGCTCGACGCCTCGCGGCTGGTTCGGACGTTCGACGAACGCCCGTTCCTCACGCCCGACGGCCTCCGGGTCGAGCCGATCACGCTGAGCCACGACGGCGGCCCCACCTTCGGCTTCCGGGTCGAGGCCCGAGCCCGGCGCCGGGGGAAATCGACGGCGATCGGCTACCTGGCCGACACCGGATGCTGGCACGACCGCACGGCCGACCACCTGGCCGACGTGGATTTGCTCGCCGTCGAGTTCAATCACGACGTTGAGATGCAGCGTCAATCGGGCCGGGCCCCGTATTTGATCGCGAGGAACCTGGGGGATCGCGGGCACCTGTCGAACGCCCAGGGGGCGGGACTCGTGTCGGCCGTCCTGGAGAGGTCGCGATCCTCGGCGGTCCGCGACGTGGTCCTGCTCCACCTCAGCGAGCAATGCAACCGGCCGGAGATCGCCGTGATGGAGGCGAGGGGGGCGGTCCGCACCGCGGGTCGGAGGTCGCGAGTCCACGCGGCGAGCCAGTGGGCGCCGAGCCCGGATCTGGGCGTGACGGCCTCGTCGCGAGCCGCCCGGGCCGAGTCGCGGGCCCACCTCTTCCCCTGGGAGGACGACGGATCGGCCGACGATGGCCTGTTCCGCCTCCGGTCCGAGAGCGCCTGAGAGAGAGCCGCCGACGTTGGCCGACATTTTCTTGAGCGATGTTCATCTGAGGCTCGACCGACCCGACCGGGCCCGCCGGCTGGCGAGGCTGGTCGACCGGCTCGACCCGGCCGATCGCCTGGTGATCGTCGGCGACCTGTGCGACTTCTGGTTCGTCAGCCGGCAGGCCCGCTCCGGCGGCGACCGCTGCGAGGGGCTCCGCGCCCTGGCCGAGTTCCGCCGCCGAGGAGGCGAGTTGACGATCCTGCCGGGCAACCACGACGCCTGGCTCGGCGCGTTCTACCGCGAAACGCTCGGCGAGGGCTTCGCCGGGATCGGCCTCGAACGCCGATCGGGCGACCTCCGCATCCTGGCGACCCACGGCCACACGATCGGGGGTGCCCGCGCCCCGTGGAAGGGCGTGATGGAAGGCCGAGCCTTCCTCCGAGGCTTCGCCGCCCTGCCCCGGCCGATCGCCGAGGGCCTGGGCGTGTTGCTCGACAGCACCAACTCGGTCGGACGGGAGGCGATCGACGCCAAGCATCTGGCGATCTATCGCCGTCATGCCGACACCCTGGCCGACTCGATCGACCTGGCGGTCTTCGGCCACATCCACGTGGTCCGAGACGATGCCGAGGGCCGCCCTCGGATGGTCGTCCTGGGCAACTGGCACGACCGCGCGAGCTATCTCCGCGTCGATCACGCCGGGGCCGTGATGGTCGTCGAAGAGGATTGAACCGCCGGGCTGGGGAGGAGGCCCGACGGTTCCCGGACGTTTCAGGACTTCGGCGCGGTCGAAGCCAGGCCCTTCGACGCGTCGGCGGCCTTCTTCTCGTTGGCGAGGGCCTCGACCTCCGCCTTCATCGCCTGGGCCCTGGCGGCGAGGGCCTGGACGCCCGGCGAGCGATCGGCCACGGCCTTGTCGGCGGCGGCCTTCGCGGCCATCGCGGCGGTCAGCTCGTTCTGGCGGGCGGGGACGGCCTGGGCCGTGGCATTCTCGGCCTGGCGGAGGCCGTTGAGCGGGGCCTCGGCCGCCTGGCGATCCGCCGAGGCCTTGGTGGCGACGGCCGATGCGGCCTCGGCGGAGGCGGTTGCCGTCTTCCGCCTCTCGGCCGATTCGGAGGCCTCTCGGGTGGCGAGCACGAGCACGGCGGCGGCCTTTTCGGAGACCAGACGCTCGCGCTCGGCCTTCGTCGCGGCCAACGCCTCGGCCGCGACCTTCGCGGCCTCGGCCTTCTCGGCCAGCATCTTCGCCGCCTCGTCGCTCATCGAGGCCATCCGGTCCCGCGTCCACGAGGCCAGCCACGACGCCGCGTGAGCGCCAGACTCGGCCCCGGCGCGTTCGCGATAGGTGTTCTCGGCCGCGTTCCGGGCGTTCGCGGCGTCGGCCGCCGCCTTCTTCGCCGCTTCGAAAGCCCCGCCCGAGGCGCCGACGGCCTTGCCCTTCGCCTCGGCGTCGGCCTGGAGGCTGGCCAGCTCCTTCGTCGCCGAGTCCGCCGCCGCCTGGGCCGCGGCGTATTCCGCCTGGGCCTTCGCCATCCGGGAGGCGATCGGCGCCGGATTCGCCGCGAGGTTCGCGACCCGCTTGCCTTCCTTCAGCTCGAAGATGCGGACCTCGCCCGACCAGTCGCCGGCGATGACGGTCTGGTCGTCGTGGCCGAAGACGGCGCGGGTGGCGAGGTCGGGGAAGCCCTCAAACTGCCTCTGCTGGCCGCCGTTCTGGTCGAACAGCTTCGCCACCCGGTCGCGGCCCGCGGTGACGAGCCGGCCGTCCTTGGCGAACCGGACGGAGAGCGTCCCCCCGCCGTGGGCCCCGAAGCTCTTGACCTGGTTGCCGTTCTGCATCTCCCAGAGCCGGACCGTCGTGTCCTCGCTGGCCGACGCCACGAGGTTCGAATCCAGCCGCCAGGAAATATCCGTGATCGCCACCTGATGGCCGCGGAGGTCGTAGAACTCGCGGCCCGTGGGGGCCTCCCAGCACGACGAGCCCGCCGTTGCGGTCGCCCGAGGCGAGCAGGACGCCGTCGGGGCTGAACTCGATGGCCGTGACCCACTCGGTATGCTTCTTCGACTCGTACACCAGCTCGCCGTCGGACGACCCGTAGACCTTCAGCACCTTGCTCGGCCCGCCGAGGGCGACGAGCGAGCGGTCCGGGCTGATGTCGGCCGCGAGCACGACCTCATATTCTTTCCCGACCTCGAAAAGCCGCTTGCCGGTCTTCACGTCCCAAACGACCACGCGGCCGGACTGCCCGCCTCGGCCGCCTCCCGCCAGGAGCATGGCGCCGTCCCGGGTGAACTTCAGGACGTGGACCGTCCCCTCGGGGAACGGCAGGACGCCGACGAGCCGCGAATTCTGGGTGCTGTAGATCAAGACCTGCTTGTGCCCCGAGACGGCCACGATCGGGGCCCACGGGCTGGCGGCCATCGCGGTGATCGCGTTCGGGCGGGCGCTGACGACCACCGGCTCGGTCGAGACGCCTTCGGGCATCGCGGGAGGGCCGACGGGCTTGCCGATGGCCGACGGGTCGAGCTTGAAATCCAGCTTCGGCTTGGCCGCGGCGACCGCGCTGCCGGACATCTCGGGCGCCCCGGCCTCGATCCACGCCTTGATGATGGCGATCTCGGGGTCGGGGATCTTGCCCGAGTTCGGCGGCATCTTGGGCTCGGCCGAGTGGGTCACGAGCTCGTACAGGCGGCTGCCTTCGAGGTCCCCGGGCTCGATCACCGCGCCGGAGGAACCGCCCTTCATGGCGTTGCCGTAGCTGTCCAGGCTCAGGCCGCCCTTCTGCTTGTCGCTGTTGTGGCACGAGTTGCAGCGCGACTGGAAGATCGCCGAGACCTGGTCCTTGAAATTGACCTTCGCGGCCTTCTCGTCGGGAGGCGCGGCCACGGCGACCGCGAGGATCAGTGAGAACGGCATGGGTCGGGCCTCGGGAGGGAAGGATCGATCCGCAGAGGACGCAGATTCGCGCAGATGATCATTTTCATTTGATATTTATCTGCGCGAATCTGCGTCCTCTGCGGATCGATTTCATCAATGGTTGAAGAGGAATTCGCGGCTGTTGAGCAGGGCCCAGAACAGGTCCAGGAGGGCCTGCTGCTGGTCGGTCCCGGGGGCGAGGAGCGGGGTGAGCTTCTTCAGCTCCTCGTCGGTCGGCATCCTCGCGAGGGTGCGGAGGTAGAGGTCGATGATCCGCTCCTCGGGGAACTTCTTGGTCTCGACGAGCTTCTTGACCACCCCGCCCTGCTGGATCTTGCCGTTGACGGTGTCGCCGTTGAGGAGGTGCAGGGCCTGGGAGAGCGTCGGCTCCATCTTCACCTCGCACGAGCAGACCGTCTCTCGCGTCGCGCGGCCGAAGGTGGTCAGGAAGTACGTCGACGAGTTGCCGTCGGCGATCTGGACGGCCCTCGCGCCCAGGGGGAGGCCCTGGAACTTGTCCTTCGTCTCGGTGACCTGGCTGATCACGTCGAGCAGGTTCTCGGCCTTGATCCGCCGGAGGTTGGCGTGGGCGAAATTCTTCTCGTCGGTCTCGTTCGAGGCGTTCCTCCGGGTCGATCGCTGATACGTCCGCGAGTTGCAGATGTCGCGGACGAGCTTCTTCAGGTCGTACTTCGACTCGGTGAACCGCTTGCCGAGCTCCTCGAGCAATTCGGGGTTCGAGGCCGGGTTGCTCACGCGGAAGTCGTCCACGGGCTCGACGATCCCGAGGCCGAAGAAGTGGGCCCAGACGCGGTTGGCGAAGCTGGAGGCGAACCAGGGGTTGTCCTTCGACGCCAGCCACTTGGCCAGGATCACGCGGCGGTCCTTGCCGGCCACGTCGGGCTCGACCCCTCCGAGGAACTTCGGCTTCATCTGCCGGCCGCCGACGGGGTGCGCGACCTCGCCGCCCCCGGCGTTGAAGACGATGATCTCGCGGTAGTCCTCGCTCTGCTTCCGGCCGATCTGAGCGAAGAAGGCGGCGAAGCCGTAGTAGTCGTTCTGCGTCCAGCGGTCGAACGGGTGGTTGTGGCACTGGGCGCACTGGATGCGCATCCCCATGAACACCTGGGCGACGTTCTCCGTCATCAGGAGATTTTCATTGGTCCCCTGATAAAAGTTCGTCGCCGGGTTCTTGAACGTGCCGCCCGAGGCGCCCGAGGAGCTCCTGGACCATCTCGTCCATCGGCGTGTTCTTGGAGAGCTTCTCGACGAGCCAGTTGTAATAGAGGAACATCCCCTTGTACGAGACGCCGTTGGGGACGGTCCGGACCTGCAGGAGCTCGGCCCACTTGTTCACCCAGATCTCGACGAACTCCTTGCGTTCGAGCAGCTCGTCGATCAGCTTCGCCCGCTTGTCCGGCTCGGTCGAGGCGACGAACCTGGTGAACTCCTCGGGGGTCGGGAGGATGCCGACGATGTCGAGGAAGACGCGACGGCAGAACACCTCGTCGGTGCAGACCTCGGAGGGGGACATCCGCAGCTTCTTCAATTTCGCGGCGACGAACGCGTCCACGTAGTTCGCGTCGGCCTCGGCCGGGTACTCGAACTTCAGCCCCTTGGGCAGGACGAGGACCTGCGAGCCGACGGTGAACGTCTCGAACCGGGCCATCACGAACGCCTCGCCCCGCTGGCCGGCGGTCACCAGGCCGTCGGGCGAGATCGCGGCGGAGCTTTCGTTGTTGGTGAGGAACACGGCGAGGCCGGTGACGTCGCGGTCCGAGCCGTCGGAGTACTTCGCCCGGACGGTCATCTGCTGGGTGGACTTCTCGCCGTCGAGCACGGCCTTCTTCGGGTAGAGGTCCACCGAGACGACCGTCGGGAGCTTGCTCACGTCATCGTTGACGGCGCCGGCGTCGATCCAGGTATGGATGGTCTTGTAGAGCTCGGAGTTCTCCTCGAACCGCTTGCCGCCGGTGTGCTGGACCGACCCGATGCTCTTTTCCAGGAGGGTGCTGTCGGCGGGGACGGCCAGGTTGATCCGGCGGCCGACCATCTCGCGGGTCAGGCGGTTGTAGTCGCCTTCGGGGTCGAACCCGAACAGGGAGATGCGGAAGCCGTCCTTGCCGCGGGCGGCCCCGTGGCAGGAGCCGGTGTTGCAGCCGGCCCTCATGAACACCGGCATCACGTCGAGCCGGAAGCTCAACGGGGGCTGGCTGGCGGCGCCCGAGACGGTCACGGGCACCTTCACGGCCTGGCCGCCGAACGCCACGTTGAGCTCGGTCTTGCCGTCGGCGACGGGCCAGAACGTGCTGCCGTCCCGGCGGACGAGCTTCGGGTCAGCCGGGGCGATCTCGGCCTCCCTGGTCACGTCGCGGGTGATCCCATCGGCATAGATGGCCTGGACCACCACGAGCTGGCGGTCCCGGGCGTTGTTCAGGTTCACGTCGGGCGGGAAGACTTCGAGCTTCGTCAACGCCGCCCCATCGGCCAGGGCCGAACCCGAGGCGGCGCCCGCGATCAAAGCGGCAAAGATCAGGCGGGGGAAGGCTCTCATGGGCGTGACCACCTCGGGGGGCGGGAGGGATTCGGGGGTGTACCTGGCAAAGACTCAAGCTTGGTGAAGAAAAATTCCCACATCACCATTCGACCCGGTCGGAACACTCGCTCAAGGGGGTCGCGACGCCGTCTCGGATCGATTCGGCCATGCCGGGGATGCTCATCAAGGAGAGCGTTTCCTGGATCGCGTTCCAGTCCTCCTCCGAGACGAGCACGCCGGACGCCTGCTCGCCCCGGATGAAGATCGGCCGATCATCTTGCGAGGTCGCCTCCAGGAGGCTCCCCAGGATCTTGCCGGCTTCATCGACCGTGTGAATGTTCATAATATGCGCCTCTACTTCTTCTCGGCCGCGGCCTTCGCCTTCTCGGCCTGTTCCAATCGGAGCTTCTCCAGGCGGGAGAGCACCTTCGGCGGCTGACCGGCGGGCGGGGGGGCGGCGGCGGCGCGGCGGCCGGCATCGGGGCCGCGGCGGGGGCGTTGACCTTCGGCGGGATGGGCACGTCCACGCGGAGCGCCCCGCTGCCGAGGTTGTGGACGATCGGCTCGTCGTTCATCGTCACGACGACCTGGCAGAACAGGTTCTGGTGGTTGCCGGCGGGGGTGGCGGGGTCGGTCTTGATGTGGAAGATGACTTCGGGCGTGTCCTTGGTGATCTTCTTCACGTCGGTGGACGCCTTGTTCGGCAGGCCGATCAGGGTCATCGTGGCCTCGCCGGGGAAGTCGGCCTGCTTGGCGACCTTGACCACGAGGTCGGCGTCCTTCCCCTGCTCGGTCGCGGCGTTCTGGTAGGCGAGGCTCACGAACGGGGCGGCCACCGAGAGGTTGGCGAGCTGCGAGGAGACCATGATCGGCCCGCTCGGGACGCCCGAGGAGCCGTTGACGACGATCTTCCACGTCTTGATCTCGGCCCCGCCGTCGGCGTTGACCTGGATCACGGCCTCGTTCTGGCCCTCGGGGATCGTCACGCCTCCCTGCGAGCTGATCCCCGGCGGGTTCCACGGCAGGCCGATGGCGATCGGCGCCTTGAAGCCCTCCTTGCGGATCGCCTTGACCTTCAGGGCCATCGAGCCGCCCCGGACGATCGGCACCTTGGGCTCGACGATCTCGATCGAGTACGGGCATTCCTCGGTCACGGCGACGGCGAACGAATCGACGGTGCGGGTCCAGAACGGGTTGTTGTTCTGGCCGTTGACGAGCTCGGCGACCTGGGAGAACTCCTGGGACGCCAGCTTCGTCTTGCCGTCGGTCGGCTCGCCGACGACCCTGGCCAGGCTGCCGGCGAGGGCCGCGTCGGGCTTGGCCACCAGGAGGATCGGGAAGGTGCCGACGTTGCCGGCCATCGTGTCGGCCTGGAGCTCGACGCCCGGCGGCAGGTTCTCGACATTCAGCTTCAGGTCGCCGCCGAAATCCTGCCGGGTCGCGCTCACGAGGATCGCCTGGCGGTTCCCCTTCGGCACGGCCGAGGCGATCACGCCGGTCCCTCGCTGCATCCCCTCGTTCGGGACGCTCATCACGAGCTTCGGCTCGATCGTCGCGATCTCGATCCGGTAGGCGTAATCGGGCCCGCCCTTGCGGAGATGGTCGTGGACCCAGAGGACGTAATCGGTGTCCTCGGGCACGCCGAAGCGGATGTGGCTGTCGGGCCCGCCCTCGTCGTCGTTGCCGGCGAGGTACTGCGCCCCCTTCTTGGCGATGTGGAGGACCGGGTCCAGCGGCGAGCGGAGCGACCGGGCCCGCACCCAGATGTCGAACGCCTGGCCGGGCTTGCCGTGGAAGGTGTAGTAATCTTCATCCCCGGCCTTGTCGATCACGCCGTTCAGGGCGATCGGCGGGGCGAACGGGGTGGCCGTGGCCTGGTCGTTGTTCGGTTCCTTCTCCATCACGTTGCCGAACGGGGAGAGCCGGAAGAGGTTCGGGTAGGGCGAAGTGCCGCGGTCGTCCTGCCCGAAAATCCCGAAGTTCGCCTCCGGCTTCGCCGGCAGGGTGAATTCGGCGGTCTTCTCCCCGGCCACGTCGCCGATCATGCGGACGGCCACCTTCTCGCCCAGCTTCCCGCCGGCCGGGACCGTGGCCGAGAACCTCGGGAACTCGCCCACGTGGAGGCGATAGAGGCAATTGCCGTTGCCGGCATAGGCGCTCTCGCGGACCTGGATGACGTACTGGCCGTCGGCGGGCGCGAGGACCGAGGCGAAGCCGTCCTGCCAGGTCAGCGCGGCGTCGTCGGAGGAGGCGAGCTCGAACCTCTTGGCGTCCATGATCGCGACGTAGGGGTCGAACTGGGAGATCCCGACGCGGATGCCCTCGACCTCGGCCGAGATCCTCTGCCCCTTCTTCGCCTCGATCAGGTAGTAGTCCACGTCCTCGTTGTCCGCCACGCCGTTGACGGTGGTGTTCAACGAGACGACCTGGGGATGGGCGAAGTCATTATTCGGCTCGGCCTCCACGACTTCCTTGTAGGGCCCGACGCTGAACGACCGCTGCTCGCTCACGCCGGAGGCGGTGCGGACGCGAAGGTCATGGATCCCGAGCGGGGCGTCCGGCGCGATCTTGATCCGGGCCTTGACGTGGTTGTCGTCCACCTTGGTGAGCGACACGGTGGAGATGCCCGGCTGATAGAAGAGGATCTCCTGGGCGTCGCCGAGGCGGGCGCCGAGGAGGCTGACCTCGACCTCCGTCCCCCTCTGCGCCGACGGGCGCAGGGCCCGAGGCTCGGCGAGGCGGCCCGGCTCGGGCCGGCGGCGAGGATCGTCAGCAGGGAGGCTAGCGCGATGGCTCGCATGGCGGGGGGTCCGGTCGGGGGAGCGGAGGCGGGGTCTGTCGTCTCGAGACGGCCGAGGGGCCCCGGCCTTTCGATTCGGGTGGGGCGGGTTCAGCGGCTGGCGTCTTTCGCCTTGGCGTGGTTGGCGAGGCCGATATAGACGACCCGGGCGAAGTGGCTGCCGCGGAACAGCCCCTTGCCCCATCGGTCGTCGAGGGGCTTCGTGGGCTTCGCGGCGACGACCTCGTCGATCGTCTTGCCGGCCTCGACCATCGGGGCCATGGCGTGCCAGACCCGGTCGAGCATGTCGCGGGCGGCCTTCAGGTCGTCGCGGGTCGCGAGCGGGCCGTGGCCGGGGATGATCCTCGTTTTCGGGCCGGCGATGCCGAGGATCTTGTCGGCCGCCGCGACCATCCCGCCGATCCAGCCCGCGGACGAGCCGTCGATGTTCGGGTAGAAGCCGTTCGAGAACAGGTCGCCGGCGTGGAGGACGTCCGCCTTGACGAAGTGGATGTAGATATCCCCGTCGGTGTGGGCCGGGGGGACGTGGACGAGGCGGAGCTCCTCGCCGTTGAGGAACAGGCCGGCGTCCTCGCCGAGGACGATCACCGGCAGGGCCTTCTCCGGGGACGCCGGCATCTTGAGGTCGAACGCCTCGTTGTACTGGTCCGATCCCAGGCGGCTCCGGGTGTTCTGGTGCCCGAGGATCTTCGCGCCGGCCGAGGCCAGGGCGAGATTCCCGCCGGTGTGGTCGAAATGCCAGTGGGTGTTGATCAGCCAGGGGATCGGCCCGGGCGCGACCTTCGCCACGGCGGCCCGGAGGTCGGCGGACCTCTGGGGGATGAAGGAATCGACCAGGAGGGTGCCGTCCCCGCCGGTCAGGACGGCCACGTTCCCCCCTGGACCCTGAAGCAGTGTCAGCCCAGGCCCGAGCGGCGCGGCGGTGATCGGGACGGCCACCATCGCCGGCATCATGACCTTCATCAGCTCGGGAAGGGACAGGTCCGCCCCGGCCGGAGGGTCGTCGGCCCGGGAGGCCGGAGGGCCCGCGGTCGCCGCCAGGGCGGCCGCGCCGATGGTCTTCAGGGCCTCTCGCCTCGCAATCCTCATGAGCGTTCGCGCCTCGGTGACACTTCGAATCCGCCCCCGGGAGGGGGGCGGGGGCGGTTGGGGGTCAGGCGGTCCAGGTCGCCCCGTCGGCGGCCCGGACGATCTCGATCGAGGAGTCCGCCGGGCCGGGCACAAGTCGGAACGACCGGCCGAGCACCTCGCTGGCCAGGGGCGCCGGTTCCGACGGTTCCGACGTCTCGGGCGGGGCCCAGCCGTCCCCGTCCCTCCGGTATAACTCCAGCTTCCAGGGCTTCCGATCCACGAACAGGAGCTCTCGGACACCGGTCTTCGCGTAGAATCCGAACTTCTCGCGGGATCGAGCGTGCTTGCTCACGATCTCCACGAGGAAGTCGGGGCCGCCGAGGAAGTGGGTCTCGCGTTCCTCGGCGGGGTTCCCGGGCAGGAACACCGCGACGTCGGGGCAGCGATAATTCGTGGTCCAGTCGAACGGGTCGTCGCTGACGTTCACGCCCGGATACACGACCGCCTCGGGAATCCCTTCCAGGGCCCGGTCCAAGGCGCGTCGTGAGTTTCCCGACCAGCTTCCGATGGTGGTTGTTCCCGAGGGGCATGACGACGTAGACCCCGTCCCAGACCTCGTCGCGCCGGTCGCCGCCCCAGTCTTGCCGCCTCTTCAGCCACTTCTCGAAGGCCGGACTGGCGAATGCGAACACGCGGTTCTTCATGGGAAGGGGCTCCAACCGAGGGGGCGGGCCCATCGCCCGGCCCCCCATCCCATCTTACCCGAGGAGCTCGGTCCGCACCTTGCCGCCATCGACGATCTCGATCGGCCGGTTGCCCGGGGCCATCAGCTCCTTGTCGGCCACGATGCCGAGCTGGTGGTAGACCGTCGTGGCCAGGTCCTCGGGGCCGATCGGGTCGCGCTCGGGCTCGGTCGCGGTCGAGTTCGAGGCGCCGTGGATGTACCCCTTCTTCACGCCTCCGCCGGCGAGGACGACGCTGAACACCTTCGGCCAGTGGTCGCGGCCGGCGTCCTTGTTGATCTTGGGCGTCCGGCCGAATTCGGAGGAGACCATCACGAGGGTGCGGTCGAGCAGGCCGCGCTGCGAGAGGTCGGTGATCAGGGCCGAGTACGCCTGGTCGAAGGCCGGCATCTGGGTCCTCATCCCGCCGGCGATCCCGGCGTGGAGGTCCCAGCCGCCGTACTGGAGGGCGACGAACCGGACGCCCGCCTCGACGAGCCTCCGGGCCATCAGCATCCTCTGCCCCGCGTCGTTCCGGCCGTAGGCGTCTCGCAGGGGGGCCGGCTCGGCGTTGATGTTGAACGCCTCGCGGGCCTTGGGCGAGGCGATCAGGCTATACGCCCTCTCGTAGAACGTGTCCATCGCCTGGAGGCCGTCGGACTTCTCCTTCTTGGCGAAGTGCTCGTTGACCGACTCCAGGACGCTCCGCCTCGTGGCGAACCGGGACTCGTTGATCCCGCCCGGGAGGTCCAGGTCCTGGACCCGGAACCCGGGGTTCGAGGGGTCGCTGCCCAGGGAGAACGGCGAGAAGCTCGACGACAGGTAGCCCGTCCCGGCATAGACGTTGGGCATCGAGGGGACGCAGACGTACGGCGGCAGGTTATTCTTCGGGCCGTACTCGTGGGCGACGACCGACCCCATGCTCGGGTACTGGAGGGCCGGGCTGGGTCGATACCCGGTGAACATGTTGTGGGTGCCGCGCTCGTGGGCCGCCTCGCCGTGGGTCATCGAGCGGATGACGGTGATCTTGTCGGCGATCTGGGCGGTCTTCGGCAGGGTCTCGCAGAAGACCTCGCCGTCGAGCTTCGTCTTCACCACGCCGAGCTCGCCGCGGTACTCCAGGGGGGCATACGGCTTGGGGTCGAACGTCTCCTGCTGGGCGATGCCGCCGGGCAGGAAGATGTGGATGACCGAGTCGGCCTTGGCGGCGATGGGCGCGTAATTCTTCAGGTCCGCCCGGGCCTTGAGACGGAAGAAGTCCGCCAGCGAGAGGCCGAAGCCGAACGTGCCGACCGTCAGGAAGCCGCGACGGCTGAACATCGGTCGCGGGGTCATGCCA
The DNA here is from genome assembly GCA_963737655.1 of uncultured Planctomycetota bacterium. Lineage (GTDB taxonomy): Bacteria > Planctomycetota > Planctomycetia > Isosphaerales > Isosphaeraceae > JAQGHR01. Next base: position 4,350,242 of record CAVTTN010000002.1, read on the forward strand.
CCTGCCATGAGCGATCTCCTCAGGAAGGAAGGCCGCCCGATCGTGTCGGACGAGGGCGGCGGTCGGGGGGCGAGGGAAGGCGAGGCTGGGGCCTCGGCGGGGTATTCTCTTCGTCGATCCGAGCGAGAAGGCAAGGCGGGCGAGGGCGGGCGGTGTCACTCATGACGGTCGAGGGAGGCGGGCGGACGTCGGCCGACGGTCGGATTCTAACCCGTCGGCAGTCCTCACGCAACCGGCCGTGCAGTGATGGATACTTTCGGCCCACTTTGGCGACTTGTTTAACAATCTTCGGACGACTCGATAGCCTTCTACGCATGGGCAGTCCGAGACGTTGGCGCATTCCGGCCGGCCGGCCATTTTTTCGCCGCGACCGCGCCTGGTTTCGGCCCGCCGCGCCGATTAGGATGGTCCCCGGCCGGGTCGGGACGTCCTCTGGAAGGGGCGGCCGAGGCCCGCCGGGCGTCATTTCCGAAGGGGATCGCGATGAAAACGGGTCTGGCCGGCCTCCTGGCCCTGGCGGCGATCGGCGGGACGTCCCTCGCGGCCGACGATCCCAGCCGGATCGATGTTCACTCCTTCAGCACCCCGGGCCAGGTCCGGGTGACCCATATTCAGCTCGACCTGACGGTCGACTTCGCGAAGAAGGAACTCTCGGGCACGGCCATCCTCAACTTTACCCGCCCTCCCGGAGCTCCGAAGGACGCCCCGCTGATCCTGGACACCCGCGGGCTGACGATCGAGAGCGTCGACAACGGTTTCGGCGATCCCCATCTCCAGCGCCTCCTGAAATACACCCTCGGCAAGCCCGACCCGATCCTCGGATCTCCCCTGACGATCACCGTCGATGATGACTCCGGCCAGGTCCGTATCGCCTACAAGACCTCGCCGAAGGCCAGCGCCCTCCAGTGGCTCGACGCCCCCCGGACCGCCGGCAAGAAGCACCCGTTCCTGTTCAGCCAGTCCGAGGCGATCCACGCCCGATCGTGGATTCCTTGCCAGGACTCGCCCGCGGTTCGCGTCACGTACGACGCCACGATCCGGGTGCCCGAGGGCCTGGCCGCCGTGATGGCCGCCGACCGCGAAGGCCAGCAGGGCTCCGCCACCAGGTTCGCCATGAAGGAGCCGATCCCTTCGTACCTGATCGCCCTGGCCGTCGGCGACCTCGTCTTCAAGCCCCTGGGCAAGCGCACCGGCGTGTGGGCCGAGCCCTCGGTCGTCACCGCCGCCGCCTCCGAGTTCGCCGACACCGAGAAGATGGTCGAGGCCGCCGAAACGATCGCCGGGCCGTACCGATGGGGCCGCTATGACATCCTCGTCCTCCCCCCGAGCTTCCCGTTCGGCGGGATGGAGAACCCCAAGCTCACGTTCGCCACGCCCACGGTGCTCGCCGGGGACAAATCGCTCGTGAGCCTGATCGCCCACGAACTCGCCCATTCCTGGTCCGGCAACCTCGTGACCAACGCCACCTGGCGCGATTTCTGGCTGAACGAGGGCTTCACGACCTACCTGGAACGGAGGATCGTCGAGGCGCTCTACGGGAAGGACCGCGCGGCGATGGAGGGCGTCCTCGGCAAGCAGGAACTCCGCGCCGAGATCGACAAGTTCCCGGCGAAGGACGAGATCCTCCACATCGACCTCAAGGGCCGCGACCCGGACGAGGGCATGACCCGCGTCCCCTACGAGAAAGGTGCCCTGTTCCTTCAAACCGTCGAGAATCTCGTCGGCCGGGAGCGGTTCGACGCCTTCCTCCGAGGCTACTTCGACCACTTCGCCTTCCGGAGCATCACCACCGGCGACTTCGAGAAATATTTGCGCGAAAAGCTGTTCCCCAAGGAGGGCCGCGAGCCGATCGACCTCCACGCCTGGCTCCAGGAAGCGGGCCTCCCGCCCGATTGCCCCGAACCGAAGAGCGAGCGGTTCGGCGAGCTCGATGCCCTGGCGACGAAGTGGTCGGAGAAGGCGATCACGGCGAGGGACCTCAAGGCCGAGAACTGGTCCACGCTCGAATGGCTCCACTTCCTCCGGGCCCTGCCGAAGAAGGTGCCGGCCGACCGGATGACCGAGCTGGACAACGCCTATGACCTCACCGGCCGGGGCAACGCCGAGATCGCCGAGCAGTGGCTCCTGCTGGCGATCCGCAACAATTACCGGCCGGCCGACGCCCGGCTCGAAGGGTTCCTCACCTCGATCGGCCGTCGCAAGTTCCTCACGCCCCTCTATGCCGAGCTGCTCAAGGCCCCCGACGGCAAGGCCCGGGCCCGGGCTATCTACGCCCGCGCCCGGCCCTCCTACCATCCGATCGCCGTCGATACGCTGGATAAATTGCTCAAGTGATCGCGTCTTCCCCGATCACCTCTCGAACGAATCGAACCGATCTCGCCGGACCCACAGCCCCGCGAGCGAGCTCGATTGGAGATACCCTCGCCGAAGGAACGTCAGGAGCCCCGGGAACGGCTTCTGGCCGAGGAAGACGAGGTCGGGCGGTCGGGCTCCCAGATCGCGGACGATCCGCTCGGTCCTCGGCCGGATCAGGGGGTGAGAGGTCCCCGCGAAGGCGGTCAGGAGCGGGTCGGCGAAGACGTGAGGCGTGACGGAGTCGAGGCCCGAGTAAAAATACAGGGGACTTTGCCACCCCCAGACATAGAGATGCGCCTCGTCCCAGCCCCGCGTCTTCCGCCGGAGTCTCCAGGCCGATCCTCTTCTGGGTGATCCACTGGGCCCCGCCCTTGTCTCTCGCGGTCAATTCCTCCGGCGACACGCACAGGTACTCGCGGACCTGGATGACCGTCGTGGCGATCGTCGAGCCGACGAGGACGAGGGCGGCGAGCCCGGGCAAGACCGCGACGCTCCGGCCGGGTTCGGGCCCTCCGCCCGCCCACCGGACGAGGAATCGGACCCGGGAGCCCCGCATCGCCGAGCCGGTCGCGATCCCCACGAGCAACGCCGAGGGGGGGACCGCGAGCAAGTAATAATGCTGCCAGAACAGCCGGGGCATCGCCACCTGGACCCAGGCCGAGACGGCCCACGCGGCGACCAACCGGCGGCGGGCGTCCCCTCGGGAGATCGCGGCCCAGAGCAGGGCCGGGACCGACACGCCCCACGACGGCCACGCGCCGGCCGCCCACCACGCCCGGCCCAGGGTCCGGCCGAATGGCCAGGGCAGACGCCCCTCGGGGTCGGTGTTGCCGACCACGAACCGGACGAGGAACGGGTATTCCTTCGGCTCGGGCGGGGTGTCGGTCGCCAGGGCCCCGCCATACCTCACGATGTCGTCGAGGGCGGCCGGCCCGGCCCCCTGCGCAACCAGGGCCCCGAGCGAGACCAGCCACGGCACGGCGAAACCGACGAGCAAGGCGAGCGAGTCCATCAGGATCACCGTCGGTCGTCCCCGGCCGCGGATCGCGATCGCGCCAAGCCCGACGACCAGGGAGGCCGCCCCCACCTGCTTCACCAGGCTCGCCGCCGCGAGGGACGCCCCCGCCAGGACCAGCCATCGTCTCGGCCCGCCGGGCCACCACGCGACGAGGCAGGCCAGCCCGGCGGTGGCGAACAGGTTGAGGAAGTGCTCCATGTTCGCGCCGTTTCCGTAAACAAACGGGTCGGTGCTCATCAGAACATACAGGAAGGCGGCCACGAACGCCGAGGGCGAGCCGGACAGCCTCCGGGCGATCCACCAAATCAGGGTCGCCGTCAGGAGGACCATCGGCACGGGCATCAGCCGGATCGTCGTCTCGGTGGCGCCCCCGATCGCCTCGGCGAGCGAGTAGATCCAGTACCCGAGCGGCGGCTTGTTCTCGGTCAGGTCGCGATAGAGGACGTCGCCCCGGACGATTCGCTTCCCGATGTATCCATAAATGCATTCATCGCAATCAAGAGGCTCGGCGGCCCCGGCGACGACCGGCCAGAGACGGAGGCCGAGGCGGCTTTCCACCGTCGGGCCGATCGTGTGGCACCGCCACCAGAGGGCGAACGCCAGGACGAGAAGAAGGCCGGCGACGCCCGGCCATCGCCGGGGCGTCATGACGGCCCCCGGCCGAGGCGATAGAGCGTGACCGGATATTCGAACGGCGACGGGCCCGGCGAGGAGTACAGCGCGCGATCGGCGGTCAGGCCGATCCGCCGCCGGATCGCCGCGAGGTTCGGCCCCCAGAGCTCGGGATCGACCTCGGGCGGCGGTTCGAGCGACCCCCACAACACGTGGGTCACCCCGTACTGACGGACCGTCTGATCGAGATAGAACGGCATGAGGCTTCGATTCATGAGGATCGTCGTCCGGCGGCTCGCCAGGCGGAATTCCCAGGGGAACCAGGTCATGATCCGCGAGTCCGGCGGCACCTCCACCGGGTGCTCGCGGACCCACTCGCCCGCCTTCATGAGCGCCGGCCAGTGGAGCTGATACGACTTGCCGAGCCACGTGAAATCATACGACCATGACGGGTCCGCCCACAGGAGGGCCACCAGCGACGCCGCCAGCAACGGCCGGGCCCCGGACCCCGTCCGCGACCCCAGCCAGGAGGCCAGCCCGGCGACGCACGGCGGCACCATCAGCACGAACACCGGCAGATAATACCGACCGAGCTGCGCCACCTGCGTGACGTCGGCGATGTTGGCGAGCGTCGCGGCGACGAACGCGAGCGCGACGAACGCGGAGGCGCGGTCCCAGGCGCGGCCGTCGTCGGCCTTCGCAACCAGGCGACGGAAGAAGCCGGCGATCAGGGGCAAGCCGACGATCATCGTCGAGGTCACGACCACGATCACCAGCGATTTGGTCTTCACGCGAACGATCGCGGGCATGTTTCGCGCGTGTAGAAGGCCTTCGCCGTCGTGTTCCCATGATCGTTATGATGGACCGTCCACGAGAAGTTGTATTGAAAGAACTTGGTGTACGTGTAGAACGGCTCCCCATATTCGCGATACGTCATCCAGGCCCACGGAGCGATCACGGCGCAGGTGACGACCCCCCAGAGGAGCATCGGCCCGACCCTCCTCCTCCCCCCCGCGAACAGGCCGTAAAGCCCCGCGGCGGCGGCCATCGCCATCGCGGTATTCCTGGACAGGACGGCCAGGCCGGTGAACACGCCCGCCGCCACGGCCCAGGCCCACCTCGCCCTGCCGTCGGCCGCCCAGAGCTCCGCGAGGCACCCGAACGCGACGAGCGAGGTGAGCGCGACGAGGCTCTCCCGCAGCTCGAACCCCGCGTAAATCGCATGGACCGGGAGGACCGCGAGGACCGCCATCGATCCGAGGGCCACCCCCTCGCCGTACCTCCGTCGCGCGAAGACATACAAAATCGGCAACGTGACCAGATTCAAGACAAACGACAGGCCCTTCGGGACGGCGAACGTCGATTCCAGAGAGTCGCCGGGCACGACGCCGACCATCCGATAGGCCCCGGCCAGCAGGTAGGGGAACAGCGGGGTGGACCAGTCGTCGAGCACCCCTCGATTCTCTCGGATGGCCGGATAGTCGGCGAAATAGCTCTCGACGTAGTGCTTCACCGGCCCCTCCCCCTGGAGGATCGAGGAAGCGATCTCGACATAATGGCAACTGTCGCCGGGGACGAGCGGCAGGTTGCTCCCGGCCGTCCAGATCGCCGCCCGGATGGCGTAGCCCACCACGAACACCGCCCACCCTCGCCGGCCGTGAGACGAGAGGAACGGGGAGACGATCAACCCGATCGCCGCGATCGCGAGGAAGACCGCCCCGTGCATCCGAAAGAGGGCGAGCTGCGACGGCTCCCGCAATCGAGCCAGCGCCGACTGCTCGTAGAACAGCATCGCCACGGCCCGGAAGGCCGGGGCGGCGATGCCCCGGGAGCGGTCGAGCGCGACCAGGCCGGCGAGTCCGGCCGCGATCGCCAGGCCCGCGACGACCCTCCGCCCGTCGCCGCGGGTCATCGCGGACCGTCCCCTTCGCCGCCGGTCCCGATCATTTCTCGGCCTTCTTCATCATGGCCTCGCGACGGCCGCGGAACTCGTTGCCCGGCTTCCATTCGGGGAGGCTCGGGGAGCGGGCCACGATGTCGCCGACCTCGAGGAGCAGCCGAGCATCCTGGACGGCCCCGGAGAGGTCCCAGTCCGGCTTCACCTCGTCGGTGACCTTGTGATAGTCGTTCGCCGTGTACTCGGCCCGCTTCTTCGCGCCGAACTCGGGCGACTTGCCCACGAACAGCGTACCGCCCTTGGCGTTGAGCGCGGGCACGCCCTTCTTGGCGAACTCGAAGTGGTCGGAGCGGTAATAGGCCCCTTTCTCCGGCTCGGTGTCGCCGCCAACGGATCGATGGGATCGCGCCGCGACCGATTCCAGGACGTCATCCAGCGAGGACGACCCCTTGCCCACGCTCGTGACGTCGGCGGTGCGGCCCCAGAGGTTGATCACGTCCATGTTGATGTCGGCGAGCGTCTTGTCGAGGGGATAGAGCGGGTGGTCGGCGTAGTGCTTCGCCCCCAGGAGGCCCTTCTCCTCGGCCGTCACGCAGAGGAACAGGATCGACCGCGGGGGGCGGGCCGACAGCCGGGCGAACCCCTCGGCGATCTCCAGGAGCATGGCCACGCCCGAGGCGTTGTCGGCCGCCCCGTTGAAGATCTGGTCCCCCTTCAGGGTCTCGTCCTTGCCCAGGTGGTCCCAGTGGGCCGTGTACACCACATACTCGTTCTTGAGCTTCGGGTCGGTGCCTTCCAGCTTCGCGACCACGTTCTTGGAATCGACGCGCCGGAGCGTGTTCTTCGCCGTGAATGACGCCTTCGCCTTCAGGTCCACGGGGCGGAAGTCCTTCGAGGTCGCCTTCTTCTTCAGGTCGTCGAAATCCTGGCCGGCGTCCTGCAAGAGGCTCCTTCGCGATTCAGGGAGATCCACGCCTCGATGGCGGGCCGGGACTTGTTGCCGTCGGGCGCGGGGATGTCGAAATTCTCGCGGCCCCAGCTGCCGACGACGACCTGATAGGGGTAGCCCGCCGGGCCCGTCTCGTGGACGAGGATCGCGGCGGCGGCGCCTTTCTCGGTGGCGATCTCATACTTGTACGTCCACCGGCCGTAATACGTCATCGCCCGGCCCTTGAACATCGCGTCGTCCAGCTTCGACGGGTCGGTCGGGTCGGGCACGGCCGGGTCGTTCACGAGCATGACGATCGTCTTGCCCTTCACGTCCACGTCCTTGTAATCGTCCCAGCCGTACTCCGGGGCGACCACTCCGTAGCCCACGAACACGACGTCCGAATCCTCGACCTTCACGTCGGCCGCGTCGTGGCGGGAGACGGCCACCCAGTCGTCGAACGACTTGAGGGGGATCGTCTTGCCGCCGACGGCGATCGAGCCCCTCGGCGGAGGTCTTGAAGCCGACGAGCGGGACGTTCTGGACGTAGGTCCCGTCGGGGTTGCCCGGCTTGAGGTTCATCCGGCGGAACTGCTCGATCAGGTAGGAGACGGTCCGTTCTTCGCCGGGAGACCCGGGCGCCCTCCCTTCGTAGGCGTCGGAGGCGAGCACCTGGATGTGGCGGAGCATCTCGGAGGCGTCGATGCTGTTGAGGGCCTGCGAGAGATCCGGCGCCGAGAACCCGGCGCCGAGGATCCACGGGGTGATGGCGAGCAGCCCGGCGAGCCGGATCGTCCTGAGATTCATCGTCGCCTCGAAGGGTGCGGTCGGGGGAAGCGAAGGGCGGACCCTCCCGGACGGCGATCATACGCGAGAGGTCCGACGGAGGCGACGGGTCGCCGATCGGGATTCGGGAGGCCCAGGACGGCGAACGAAACGTCGAGGGGCGCTCAGCCCCCGATCATCGGCGGGAAGTACCTCTGGTTGGGGGCGAGAGGCACGGGATGGTACATCGGCGCGGCCGGGACGGAATAGCCGCTCGGCACCGGCGAGGCGTAGCCGCCGGTCCCCGGCGCGGCGTAATAGCGTCCGGGTTGCGTCGTCCAGGTCGGCCGGGCCGGATAGGTGTAGGGTCGGGAGTAGGTCGGGTAGGCCGTGCGCCCCCGGAAGAATCGACGGCCGATCCCGGCTTCGGCCGATCCGGCCAGGAGCGATCCGCCGAGCAGCCACAGGGCGGCGAGGCCGGCGATTCGCCGTTGACGGCGGACTTGCGAGGCGTCCATGAGCGGGGTCCTGTTGGTGGGAGAGGAGGCGTCCACTCTATCAAGGGAGGCAAACGACGGGCCGGGCCCGCGATCGGCGGTTCGCCGGAATCCGGCCGCTGACCGCCGGGCCGCGAACGTCTATAATACCCCGACGCCCCTCGCCGGAGTGAGGAGAGACCCGCTGGTGACGCCCCCCTTCGGGACGACCGACACGCCATCGTGCGAGCCCGCCACCGAGTCGATCGTGGTCCGCATCCGCTGGCTCGGGATCGGGATGGGATACGTCCTGGCCCTGTCGCGGTCCGGCCTCCACGACCGATCGGCCGTCTGCGCGTTCCTCGCGCTCGGCGCCGGCTTCGCCGCCCTGGACACCGCGTTCCACCGGATGGGCGAGGTCTTCCTCCGCCGCTGGCCCCTGTTCGTCGGGTCGATGGAGGCCACCTTCATCGCCCTGCTCTGCTACCACGACACGGGCATGGAGAGCCCGTTCCGCTGGTATTACCTGCTCTCCTTGATCTGCTGCGCGTTCCGCTACCGGAGGGCCGTGGCCTGGATCACGTTCGGGTTGCACTGCCTGAGCTTGCTGGTGCTGTTCCTGGTCCTGGAGCCGTCGCGATCGGCCGGCGGGGCGATGCCGTTGACCATCGCCATCCTCGCGTGGGTCACCTGGGCGAGCTCGGCGATGGCCGGGCTCCTGAAGGCCACCGGAGCGAGGCTCGCGCAGGCGAACGCCGATCTCGAACTCCAGAGCGCCGAGCTGGAACGCCGGGTCGCCGAGCGGTCCGAGGCCCTCAGGGCGAGCCAGGCCCGCGTGATCCATCAGGAGAAGATGGCCGCCTTCGGCCTGCTCGCCGCCGGGATCGCCCACGAGGTCGGCAACCCTCTGGCCGCCCTGAGCTCGATCGTCCAGATCCTCCAGAGGAGGCACCCGGACGAGTACATGGCCGAGAAGCTCGACCTGGCGGACCGGCAGCTCGGCCGCATCCAGAGGACGATCCGCGAGCTCGTCGAGTTCGCCCGCCCCGCCTCGCCGGTCCCGGGCAAGGTCCGCGTGGGCGAGGTCGTCGAGGAGGTCCTGGCCGTCGCCAAGTACTATTACCGGACCGGCGACCGCGCCTTTTCCGTGGAGATCGCCGAGGACCTCCCGCCGATCCTCGCGCCCCGAGACCACCTGTTGCAGGTCGTCCTGAACCTGGTGTTCAACGCGATCGACGCCACCGCCAGGGGAGGGCGGATCGGCGTCTCGGCGGCGGTCGTCGGCGACGCGATCGAACTCTCGGTCACCGACGACGGCCGGGGGATCGCCGAGGCCGACCGCGCCCGCCTCTTCCAGCCGTACTTCACCACCAAGCGCCAGGGGACGGGACTGGGGCTCTACGTGAGTCGCAAGATCGTCCACGAGCTTCGCGGCTCGATCGCCTGCCGGTCCGAGCCGGGCGAAGGGGCGACGTTCACCGTCGTCCTGCCCGTCGAGACGGCCCCCGAACCGTGGCCTTCGCCGCCGGCGCTGGCGGGGGCGTCGTCATGAGCCGCCGGGCGGACCCGGCCTCGGCCTCGGCCCGAGGGCGCATCCTGGTGGTCGATGATGAGGATGTGATCGCGCAAACGCTTCAGGAATTCCTCCAGGCCGAGGGGTTCGAGGTCGGCGTGGCCGGGACCGCCGCCTCGGCCCTGGCCCTGGTCGAGACGTTCGAGCCCGACGTGGCCCTGTGCGACGTCCAGTTGCCCGGCGCCGACGGCCTGGAATTGCTCGACCGCCTGCTCCAGGTCCGGCCCGAGACGCTCGTCCTGATGATCACGGCGTATGCGACCGTCGAGAACGCCGTGGCCGCGTTCCGTCGGGGGGCACACGACTACCTGATGAAGCCGGTCCTGTTCGACGAGCTCCTGACGAAGATCGACCGGCTGATCTCCTTCCGCCGCCTCCTCCGAGAGAACCAGGCGTTGCGCCGACAGCTCCACGCCGACTTCGGACCCGACGCCCTGATCGGCCAGAGCGCCGCGATGCAGGCCGTCAAGACCCTGATCCGCAAGGTCGGCCCGACCCGCTCGAACGTCCTGATCACCGGAGAATCCGGCACCGGCAAGGAGCTGGTGGCCCGTGCGTTGCACGCCACGGGCCGGGAGCCGGACGCCCCGTTCCTGGCGATCAACTGCGCGGCGATCCCGAACGATTTGCTCGAAAACCAGCTCTTCGGCCACGTCCGGGCGCGTTCACCGGGGCCGACCGCGACCATCTGGGCCTGTTCGTCGCGGCGGGGACGGGCACGGTGTTCCTCGACGAGATCGGCGATTTGCCCCTGGCGACCCAGGCCAAGCTGCTCCGGGCCATCGAGAACAAGGAGGTCCTGGCCGTCGGCGCCACCAAGCCCTCCAGCGTGGCGGCGAGGGTCGTCGCCGCGACGAACAAGGACCTCCCCTCGGAGGTCGCCGCCGGGCGGTTCCGCGCCGACCTGTTCTACCGACTCGACGTGGTCGCCATCCGCACGCCGCCGCTTCGGGACCGCCCGGAAGACATCCCCGAACTGGTCTCGGCCCTCCTGGCCCGTCATGCGAGGTCGCTCGGCAAACGGGTCGATGGGGTGGACAACGCGACGATCCGCCGGTTGATGACCGCGCCCTGGAAGGGGAACGTCCGCGAGCTGGATAACGCCCTGGAACGCGCCGTGATCCTGGCCGACGGGCCGATCCTGACGCCCGCCGACTTCCCCGGAGACCTCATGGGCGAGGCCCCGGGGCCGGGCTCCGAATCCGGCGACGACCTGCGATCGGCCCTGGCCCTGGCCGAGCGCCGCCACATCCGCCGGGTGCTCTCGCAGTGCGGAGGGGACAAGCGCGAGGCGGCCCGGAGGCTCGGCCTGGGGCTTTCGTCGCTCTATCGGAAGCTGGAAGACGACCCGTCCGCCCCGGCCTCGTCGCCGTCGCCGCCCTCTCCCCTGGGGGGTGGCTGATGCGGTGCGCCCGCTGCGACCGGATCATCAGCCGCGAGACCCTGGCCCGCGACGGGGACGGCCACCTCGTCTTCGGATGGTGCGCCGAGTGCCTCCGGCGCGAGGGATGCGAGCCGGTGGAGGTCGAGCCGGCCTCCCTGACGGTTCATGAACGCGTTTCGATTCGACGGAAGGCCCGGCGGTTCATCCGCACGATCCGCCGACCGAGGCCGATCGCGACGAGCCGACGGCTGGCGGCGATGGGCGTCTCGGGCCTGATGGCCGCCTGGGCCCTGGTCCTCGCGTTCGTCGGCGGACTGAAGCTCACCTCGCCGGGAGACGGCATGGGGCCGACCCTCCTGATCGGCTCGGGCCTGATGGCGATCGTCAGCCTGACCTTCTGGATCGCCCTGATCGGCCGGATCGACCGGAGGCGGACGCTCCTGAAGATCGTCCAGGTCGCCGCCTCGATCGCGGCGTTCGGCACGCTGGCCTGGGGGATCGTCCACCACGACCCGAGGAAAGACCCGCTGATCGTCGGGGTCGCCGCCGGGGCCCTGGCCCTCTCCTGGGCCGCCCGCAAGTACGAGCGCCGCAAGGTCGTCGTGTAAGAGGCCTCGTCCGGGTTCCCCAGGGCGGCGGCTTCGGCCATAATGAGGCGATCGCGAGGCGACCGCGGGCCCTCTCCCGGCCGAGTTCCTCGCGATGGCCCTTCTGGCGAGGCCCCGACCATGAGCGTGCCCGTCCCCCGCCGCGATTTCCTCAAGACCTCGGCCGCCGTCGGCCTCGGCGCCGGCCTCGGCCGGGCGGCCCTCGGCCTGGCCCCGGCCTCCGCCTCCGCGATGGCGGTGAAGCCCGAGAGCGTCCGGTTCCGGCCCGAGATCGAGCCGGTCGTTCGGATGATCGAGGACACGTCCCGCGAGAAAGCGATCGAGGCCGTCCTCGACGCGATGAAGAAGGGCCTCTCCTATCGCGACCTGATGGCGGGCCTGTTCCTGGCCGGGATTCGCGACATCCAGCCCCGGCCCGTCGGGTTCAAGTTCCATGCGGTGATGGTGATCCACTCGGCCCACCTCCTCGCCCAGTCGGCCGGGGCCGAGGATCGCCTCCTGCCCATGCTCTGGGCCCTGGACAACTTCAAGAACTCCCAGGCGCAGGACGTGAAGGAAGGGGACTGGACCCTCTCGGCCGTGGACGAGGGCCACTTGCCCTCGCCTTCGCAGGCGAAATCCGCGCTGGTCGAGGCGATGGACGCGTGGGACGCCGACAAGGCCGACTCCGCGACCGCGGCCCTCTGCCGATCGGCCGGCGCGGCGGAGGTCATGGAGCCATTCTGGAGGTACGGCGTCCGGGATTTCCGCGACATCGGCCACAAGGCGATCTTCGCCGCCCAGAGCTGGCGGACCCTCCAGGCGATCGGCTGGCCCCACGCCGAACCCGTCCTCCGCTCGCTCGCCTTCGGCCTCCTGGACCGTCGCGGCCAGCCGGGACGCAACGCCGAAGGGCCGTATGAGGCGAACCTGGAGAACGCGAAGAAGGTCCGCGACGGCTGGACCGTCGGCAAGGACGACCCGGAGGCCGCCCGGAGCTTGCTGGAGACGCTCCGCACCGCATCGCCCGAGGCCGCCTGTTCGGAAGCCGTGGCCCTGTTGAATCGGGGGATCGCGCCCGAGTCCCTGTGGGATTCGGTCGTCCTCTTCGGGAGCGAACAGTTGCTGAAGAAGCCGGGGATCGTGCCCTTGCACGCGATGACCTCGGCCAACGCCCTGCACTTCATCTTCGGCGCCAGCGGCGACGACCTCACCAGGAAGCTCTCGCTGTTGCAGGCCGTGGGCTGGCAGACCCTGTTCCGGGACGCCTCCGGAGCGAAGGGGGACATGAAGCTCGACGGCCTGGAGCCGGCCGATTCGCCGTCGTCCGACGCCGTGGCCGAGGTGTTCTCCACCATCAAGGAGAGCCGGCCCAGGGCCGCGAGCCGGGCCCTGGCGTTCCTGGCCCGGGGCGGGTCGGTCGAGACGATCTTCGCCGAGGGACGGAGCCTGATCTTCCGCAAGGGCCGAGACAGCCACGACTACAAGTACGCCGCAGCCGCCTGGGAAGAGGCGAGGCTCGCCTCCGACCCGAGATGGCACGCCCCGCTCGCCGCCGCCTCGCTCGCCTACGTCCCCAGCCCCGAGGCCCCCGACAGCCCGCTCATGAATCGGGCCCGCGAGGCGCTGAAGGGGTTGGGCGGCTAAACGTGGCGTCGGCCAAAAATGGTGTCAGATCTATTCTTGTAACCAAAAATAGATCTGACACCATTTTTGGCCGACGCCAATTCCCCCCATTTTCCATTTCTCAGCCCATGATTGCCTTGTACGCCGCGACGGCCATCCGGTCGCAGGCTTCGTTCTCGGGGTGGCCGCTGTGCCCGAGGACGATCTTGACCTCGATCTTGTGCTTCTCGGCCACCTCGTCGAGCCTTTGCCAGAGGTCCACATTGCCCACGGGCTTGAACGTCTTGCCTTCCTTGCGTCGCCAGCCGTTGGCCTTCCACTTCGGCCTCCAGTCGCGATAGCCCTTGCCGACGTATTCGCTGTCGGTCACGAGCTCGACCCGGCAAGGCTTCTTCAGCGAGGCGAGGCCCTCGATGGCGGCGGTCAGTTCCATCCGATTGTTCGTCGTCAGCTCCTCGGCGCCCGAGGCGGAGGTCTCCTTGCCGCTGGCCGGGTGCTGAAGGATGAAGGCCCAGCCTCCGGGGCCGGGATTGCCGCTACAGGCGCCGTCGGTGAACAGGCGGACGAAATCGCTCGGAGTGGTCGGTTCTGCCGTCATGGCGAGGGGTGCGGGCCCTCGGGGAGGTGATCCCGAAGGGCCCGGCGTCCTTCCGTCGATTAATACTTCCGGACGACCCCGGCCAGGATCCCCAAGATCGTGACGTTGTCGCGGAAGATGGGCTTCATGGTCTTGTTCGCGGGTTCGAGCCTCACGCGGTTCTTCTCGCGATAGAACCGCTTGAGGGTGGCGCCTCCCTCGTCGTCCAGGACGGCCACGATCTGGCCGTCCCGGGCGACTTCCTGGCGCTGGATGATCACGAAGTCGCCGTCGGCGATGTGTTCCTCGATCATGCTCTCGCCGGTGACCTGCAAGACGAACTTCTCTTCGTTCGCCTCCCAGTCCTCGAACCCGAACTCCTCGGCGTCCTCGACCGCTTCGAGGGGCTGGCCGGCGGCGATCCGCCCGAGGAGCTTCAGGGAGGTGTGGGGCCGGGTGGCGGGCTCCTGCATGAGCTGGATGGCGCGAGACATGTTGGCCTCGCGGTGGATCAGGCCCTTCTTCTGGAGGGCCTTGAGGTGGCACATCACGCCGTTCGGGCTGCGGATGCCGAACTCGTTGCCGATCTCGCGGACCGTCGGGCCGTAGCCCCGGCCCTGGATCTTGCCTCGGATGAACTCGTAGATCTCTCGCTGGCGGGACGTCAGGGCTTCGAGGTCGGCCATCGGTGGGGCCTCCGGGGGTCGCGATCGGAGAGAGGAATCCCGACGGGCCTCGGCTCGATCGGGCGGGACCGGGCGGGTTCGCCCTTACGGACGATCACCACCTGACCCTTTGCCCGCTAATGTACAATGGTCGTCTAGCGCACGCGAGAACATTTTCCAAAAAATTCCATAGGCCCGGCCCGATCACTTCACGGGCGGGGGCGTCGGGAGCCGGGGTTCGGCCTTCGAGGGGGTCTCGCCCATCAGGCGCTCCAGGGTCGGCTGGACCTCGGCCAGGTCCACCCCATAATCCACCAGGCGGCCGTCCCGGTCGATCACGAGCTTGTACGGGATCACCTGGAGGCCGTATTCCAGGAGCAGTTGGGCCTTCATGTTGGGCCCGGTGGTGGGGGAGAAGATCTGCGGCCAGTCCAGCTTCTGCTCGGCCATGATCTTCATCGACGCCTCGGGGACGGGGTCGACGCAGATGCCCAGGACCGCGAAATCCTTGCCCTTCCAGCGCTTGCGAAGCTCCTCGATCCGAGGGATCTCCGCATTGCAGGGGACGCACCCGGTCCCCCAGAAGTCCACCAGGAGGAGCTTGCCCCGGAAGTCCTCGACGGAGACGGTCTGGCCGTCCCGGCCGGGTCCCTTGATGTCGGTGACGACCTTCCCTTTCTGGTCGATCCGGTGGACGGCCCCCTTGGAGACCGGCGCCACGGGGTTGGTGGGGAAGCGGTCGGCCAGGGTCTCGTACAGCGACCGGGCGGTGGCGAAATCGCGGATCAGGATCTCGCTCTTCTTGGCGATGTCGTTCAGGACATCCGGTGCCTCGGGAGGCGGCGGGGTGTAGCCGGAGAGATGGATAATCGCCTTGGCCATCCTCGGATAGGTCTTCGGCCAGTCCTCGCGAGGGGCGATCTGGCAGATCCGGCCCAGGGCGCGGACCCTCTCCCTCGCGGCGATGGCGGCCACGCCGGTCTTGGGGTTGTCGGCCTCGATCCGTTCCGAGGCGGCGACCATCTTTTCCAGGGCCTGCGGATCGACTTCCTCGCGACGGCGGAGGGAATCCAGGTGGACGGCCGCGGCCTGCTCGCGGAGGTCCTTGGGCGCCCCGAGGTCATTCAGGATCGCGTCGGTCGTCTTCAAGAGGGCGTCGGTATACGCCAGGAGGATGGCCCGGGAGTGCTCGGGGTCCTCGGGCTCGGACTCCTGGAACTTCTTGCGGAGCTCCAGGATGTGCGACCATTGCGACTCGGGCGATCCGCTGGTCTGGGCCGGGAACTCGTCGGCCGGGGTCTTCGCCGACGAGCCCGAACCGCATCCGGGCAACGCCAGGACGGCCAGGGTCGCGAGGCTCGTGAGGATCGCCAGGAGGCGGGACCGCTCAGGGGGATTCATCGGACGATCCGGAAGGGATGAGGGCTTCGAAAGGCTTCCCGGTCCATGAAGGCCGAAGGATGAGGGCAGGGCCCTCGCAGGTGGGGCCGTTCATGCCCCCTACTTGCTTGCCGGGCCGAGGGCGGCGCGGTACACCTTCGGACCGTCGATCCTACCCGAGACGGCCGAGGCCCGCCATGTCCCCCGCCCGAGTCCTGGCGATCCATGCCCATCCCGATGACGTCGAGTTCCAGTGCTCCGGGACGCTCGCCCTCCTGGCCCGCGCCGGTCACCCGATCGCGATCGCCACCATGACCCCGGGCGATTGCGGGTCGGCCGAGCACGACGCCGAGGCGATTTCCGCCATCCGTCGCGACGAGGCCAGGGCCGCCGCCTCCCTGATCGGCGCCGAATATCATTGCCTGGAGTTCCGCGACCTGTCGATCTTCAGCGACGACCCGTCGCGGAGGCGAGTCGTCGAGTTCGTCCGAAGAATCCGGCCGGAGATCGTCCTGACCGCCCCTCCGATCGACTACATGGCCGACCACGAGGCGACCAGCGCCCTGGTCCGAGACGCCCTGTTCGCCGCCAGCGCCCCGAACTACGCCACCCGGCAATGGGAGCCCGCGGCCCCTCTCGACGCCATCCCCCACCTGTACTTCGTGGACCCGGTCGAGGGCGTCGATCACGACGGCAACCCCGTGCCCGTGGGCTTCTTCGTGGACGTCTCCGAGGTCGCGCCCATCCGCCGGGCGATGCTCGCCTGCCACGCCAGCCAGAGGAACTGGCTGATCCGCCAGCACGGGATGGACGAATACCTGGAGAGCCAATCGCAGTGGTCGGCCAAGCGAGGCCAGGAGATCGGAGTCGCCCACGCCGAGGCCTTCCGCCAGTACCTCGGCCACCCCTACCCCAGGACCAATCGCCTCCTGCAACTCCTCGAAGAAGCGCAGGCGAACTGCCGGACCATCGCCCCCCGGCCGCCCGCGACCTGATCCTCCGATCATCGGGGAAGCGACCCGAACGTTCGGGCCAGCATCACGGCCATCAGGACCAGGCCCAGGCCGAGCGGGACGACGTGGATCGTCTTCCGCAGGTCAAAAGTCCCGACGCGGCAAAGCAGCAAGTAAGCCGCCACGAGGTTCGCCGACGCCCAAAGCACGTTCACCATCGGCGGCGACATCCCCTTCCCCGGAGGCGAGGCGAACGGCGAAGGGAACGGGAGCCCCGAGACCCCGGCGACGAGGTGGGGCAGGCAATTCATCAGGAACGCGCCGCCGAAAAAGTAGGCGATGATGTGATACCAGCGGGTCTCCGGCACGCTCGCACTCCTCCATGAATACTCGATCGGAGAGTCTTGTCGAGATCGGGTCTCAAATCGCGAGAAGGACTCGTAGCCTGTCTTCCACCTCGGCGATCGTCTCGGAGGAAGCTCGACCCCAGTGGTCGATCAGTCGATCCTTGGAGATCGATCGGACGTCCTCGCATTTCGCGAAGCTCGTCGTTCGAAGGCCGCCTTCGGGCGGTTCCATCCGAACGTGCGACGCGACCCTCTTGGCGACACTCGTGATGGGCAGGACGATGATCAGGCCGGACGGACCCCGGTTGAAGCCGTCGGCCGAGACGATCAGGGCCGGGCGGGTTCCCGCCTGCTCCCGGCCTCGGGTCGGGCTGAAGTCGGCGAGCCACACGTCGCCTCGGGAGGGGTCGGGCACGGCTCACCCCTCCTCGAATCCATCGCCGAGCGTACCTTCGATCGCGGCTCGTTCCTGGAGCTCGGCGTCCCAGGCTTCGGGGTCGGAGCGGAGGGCGGCGAACCCGTCGTTGATCTCCTCGAGCAGTCTCTGACGCCGCAAGACCTCGACGGCCTCGGCGATCACGGCGTCCACCGGCCCATTGCCGGCGAGACGTCGAGCCGCTTCATACGTGGCATCCGGTACCTGGATCGTCTGCATCGATAACCCCCGGAGGCTGGTGACGTCCGCCAATCGAAGGATCTGGCTGGCGTCGATCGCCGTTCACCATCGGATTCAGCACGACGATTTTTCGGTGAACGGCGATCGCCCCGCCATCTCGGCGGAAAAACAGGCCAGGGCCTGACCTAGGTTTCCGATATCTTCGCGCTCTCAGATCGTGGTTTCAACGGAAGAGAACCTGCATCCTGGAACTGGCCCGGATCAATCAATGGAATCGGCAGTGTAAACCCCGACGATCCGCGGAGGATCGCCGTCCACTGCGACGATCAACGCCCTGCGTGACGAGTCCACGGCGCCGGGGTTGTACGGGAGCGGGATCGACCAGCAGTATTCTGTCGAACCGCCGGGATGTTCGACCGTCACCCGGGCCGTGGCCAGGATGGTCGAATATCGCGAAACGAGGTCGCCCTTTTCGAAGCAATTCACGAAGGCGATTGTGACGTCTCGGTAGGCTTCCTTCGGAAATCCGCGATCCCGGAATGCCAGGAAGCGTCGCTGGGCCTCGCGGCGCTCGGACTCCGGCGATTCCCGATCCCGGGAGACCGGGATGCCTTTCTCGGCGCAACCCGCGCCCAGACCGCCGGAGAGACCGAGAATCAGGAGTGTGCGACGCATGGGATTCGAGGCCCCGGGTCGAGGATCAGCGAATCAGGCGGCAAGACCGAGGACCATGCGGTTTGTTCCCTCGTTCGAGCATCCCAAAATCCCATGACCTCGACAAGGTCCGGTCGAGGGACGTCGAGGAACCCTCCGTTTGCACCTCCGACCAGGATCTCCGAACCGGCCGGTTCCCTCGGGGCGAGGCGTCCGGTAGGATCACGCCTCTCTCCTCGCCGGAGCGACCCGGCGCGGCCCCTGGAGGAATCCTTGCCATGCGACCGACCATCTCCCGACGCGCGGCCCTGGGGACCCTGGCCGCGGCGTCCGCTTCGGCCGCATTGGTCCCGGCCTGGGCGCGTTCTCGCGATTCGGCGGCGTCGGTGGATGTGTTGCTGGAGGAGCCGGTCGGCACGATCTCGCCGAATCTTCATGGCCAGTTCGCCGAGCATATCGGCGGCGTGATCTATGATGGGATCTGGGTCGGGCCCGACTCCAAGATCCCCAACGTCCGGGGCATCCGCAGGGCGATCATCGACGGCGTGAGACGGCTGGGGCCGGTGGTGGTCCGCTGGCCGGGCGGCTGTTTTGCCGACAAGTACCACTGGCGGGATGGGATCGGCCCTCGCGACAAGCGCCCCCGTCGATTCGGCCGATGGCGCGAGGAGACCGAGCCGAACACGTTCGGCACTCGCGAGTTCGTCGATTTCTGCCGATTGAGCGGCACCGAGCCGTATTTCGCCGCGAACGTGGGGACCGGTTCGCCCGAGGAGTTCCAGTCCTGGGTCGAGTACTGCAACGCCCCCGCCGGATCGACCACCCTGGCCGACGAGCGCGTCGCCAACGGCGACGAAAAACCGTTCGGCATCCGCTACTGGGGCGTGGGCAATGAAAGCTGGGGCTGCGGCGGCAAGTTCACCCCCGAGGACTATTGCCGCGAATATCGCAAATTCACCGAATGGGTGCCGAACTACGGCGTCCCGCTTTACCTGATCGCCGCCGGGCCGAACGGCGACGACGTCGATTGGACCCGCCGGTTCTTCGCGAAGTGGGCCGACGGCGCCCGGGCGCCGATCCAGGGTTGGGCCCCGCATTACTACTGCGGCACGACCGGCCATGCCCTCAAGTTCTCGACCGACCAGTGGTACGAGATGCTCGCCAAGGCCGACCGGATGGAAGGCTTGCTGAAGAGGCAGTGGGACGCCCTCGGCGAGTTCGACCGCGAGCGGAAGATCAAGCTGATCGTCGATGAATGGGGCGCGTGGCATCCCGAGGGGACCGAGATCAACCGGAGGCACCTGTACGAGCAGATGAGCACGTTGAGGGATGCCCTGGTGGCCGCTCTCACGCTCGACACCTTCCATCGCCATGCGGACAAGGTCGGGATGGCCAACGTCGCCCAGCTCGTCAACAACCTCCATTCGCTGTTCCTGGCCGACGGCGACAAATTCGTCGCCACCCCGAATTTCCATGTTTTCGAGATGTACAAGTCGCATCAAGGCGGCAAGTCGGTCCGGGTGGCCGCGCAGTCCGAATCGGTCGAGTTCGGGAAGGGCGGGAAGGTCTTCCGGGTGGCGGGCTCGGCCTCGGTGAAGGACCGGAACCTCGTCGTGACCCTGGTCCATACCCACGCCTCGGAACCTTTGGAGATCGACGTCCGGCTGAAGGGTGGCCAGGGCGAGGGGACGGGTCGAATTGTCCTCACGAATGAGAGCCTGAACGCTCATAACACGTTCGAATCGCCCGAAGTGGTGATGCCGAAGCCGATGCCGTTCGAGGCGAAGGGCGGGACGTTGCGATGCACGCTGCCGCCGGCCTCGGTGACCCGGCTGGACGTCCGCCTGATTTGACCCCCTCGCTCGGGAGATTCGCCCGATGGACCTGTCCGGGAAAGTCGCGATCGTCACCGGGGCCGCCTCGGGGATCGGCGAGGCGATCGTCCGCCTTTATGTCGAGAGCGGCGCACAGGTCGTCGCGGTCGACGCGAACCCGGCCGTCGAGACGATCGCGTGGCCCCATCGCGATTCGATCCGAACCGTCGTGGGAGACGTCTCCGAAGGCGAGGTGGCGGACCGTTACGCCAGGACGGCCGTCGAGGCGTTCGGCCGGGCCGACGTGATGGTCAACAACGCCGCGATCTCGGTCGTGAAGCCGATCCACGAGCATTCGCCCGAGGAGTGGGATCGGGTCTTCGCGGTGAACGTGAAGTCGATCTACCAGTCGGCCCGGGCGCTGGTGCCGCTCATGAAGGGGCAGAAATCGGGGCTCTTCCTCAACACCGGGTCGATTTCGAGCATGGTCGGCATCCCGGGCCAGGGGGCGTATGCGCCGTCGAAGGGGGCGGTGATCCAGATCACCCGGCAGATGGCCATCGAATACGCCGGCTGGGGCATTCGATCCAACGCCGTCTGCCCGGGGACCGTCGATACGCCGATGCTCCGCCGGGCCGCGGCCGATTCGGGCGACCCGTCCGCGTTCCTCTGCGGCCTGGAATCCGGCCATCCGATCGGCCGGATCGCGGCGGCCGAGGAGATCGCCGAGTTCTTCCTGTTCCTCGCCTCCGACCGCGCCCGGTTCTTCACCGGGGCGATCCTCATGATCGACGGCGGCTTCACGGCTCAGTGAGAGAGAGGGACGGCGCCTCGGGGGCGTCCGTTCCGATTCCGCTCCGACACCTGGAGATTGCGATGCCGCGGAAACTCGGAAGGCGGGAATTGCTCAGGTCGGCCGCGGCCCTGGCCCTCTTGGGAGGCTCCGGCCGGGCCGATGAACCGAAGAGTTTGCCCGAGCAGATCGTGGACGCGATGAACGCGATTTTCGGGAAGCATCCCGGCTTCCGTTCCGCCCACGCGAAGGGGATCGTCTGCGAGGGGGAATTCACCCCGTCGGCCTCGGCGTCGGGACTGTCGAAGGCGCCTCATCTTCAGAAGGCACCGAGCCGGGTGACGGTCCGGTTCTCCGACTCGACCGGAATCCCCGAGATCCCCGACGGCCTGCCCGACGCCGGCCCCCGGGGGATGGCCGTCCGCTTCCACCTGACCGGCGGGGGCAGCACCGACATCGTCGCCAACGCCTTCAATGGCTTCGCCGTGGCGAACGGCGAGGATTTCCTGGCCCTCCTCCGCGCCGTGGCCGAGACCACCAAGGACTCCCCGAAGCCCTCGCCGATCGAGAAATTCCTCGGGGGCCATCCGAAGGCGATGAAGGTCGTGGCCGCGCCGAAGCCGGTCCCGGCGAGCTTCGCCACCGAGCCGTATTTCGGGGTCAACGCCTTCGAGTTCACCAACGCCCAGGACAAGTCCCGCTTCGGCCGCTACCAGCTCCGCCCGGAAGCCGGAGCGAAGTTCCTCTCCGCCGAGGACGCCGCGAAGCAGCCGCCGAACTTCCTGATGGACGAGCTGCCCGAGAGGCTGGCGAAGGGCCCGGCCAGGTTCCTCCTGGTCGTCCAGCTCGCCGCCGAGGGGGACAAAACCGACGACGCCACCGAGGTCTGGCCCGACGACCGGCCGACGATCGAATTGGGCGTCCTGTCAATCCTCAAGAAGGTCGCCGACAGCGACTCGGCGCAGAAGGCCCTCGGGTTCGACCCGACGAGGCTGGTCGAGGGGATCGACCTCTCCGACGATCCGCTCCTGCCGCTCCGATCGGCCACTTACGCGGTCTCCCGGCGTCGGCGGAAGTAGTCAGCGAGCGGCCGAGGGGGCGGCCTTCGGCCGATCGGCCGCCGATGCGTCCCCGAGCCCGGCCCGGACGATCGCCAGGTCGGCCGGGCCGACCGTCCCGTCGCCGTCCAGGTCGCCCTGCTCCCTCCAGAGGCCGGCCCGGCCGAGGTGGTCGCGGACGATCCGCTCATCGGCCGGAGTGACCCGGCCGTCCAGGTCCACGTCTCCGGGCGGGAGCATCCTTCGGAGAGTCGCGTCCCATTTCACGCTCCCCGGCAGGCCCGGGCCCTCCAGGAGTCCCCAGAAACCGGACTTCCCGTAGGACGAATAGAGCGTAAAGAACGCGAACAACCGGCCGTCTTCCGCCCTCCAGACGTCGTCCATCCGCTTCATGAGGATCGCCATCCGCCGGTCGGCCTGGGCGGCCCGCTTGATCTCCAGGTTCGCGTCGGCCCTCGCCGCGGGACTCCAGCCGACCAGGTGCTGGCCTCCCTCGTACGCCAGCATCGGCAAGCCGAACCGCTTCGCCAGCGAGTGATGGACGGTGATCCATCCCGAGAGTTTTTTATCGAGGAATTCGTTCATCCGGGCGAACAGCGCGTCGAGAGACATCCCCGGAACGTCCTCCTCGCCGTCGATGGCGAGATACGGCGCGATCGCGATCCCGGCGAGGACGTCGCGGACGTCGCCCGATTGCTTCTCCAGGAGTTCCAGGCCGGTCCGGAGGAAATAGGGGTTGGCCGACTGGCCGCAGAGGATCGGCAGGACTCGTTTCGCCTCGCCGCCGAACTCGCGGCGGAAGATCGCGGAGACCTCGGCGAGCCTCCTGGCCGACCACTGGCCGGCCCTCCCGAAATCGTCCGATCGGGTGAGGCTGGGGTCTCGCTTCGCGGCCCCGACGACGCGCTTCGCCTGGGGAAACGTGTGGTTCCAGAGTTCGTTGCCCAGTTCCAGATAGAGGCGACGACGGGGGTCGAGCCGATCGCGGACGAGCGTCGCGAGCTTCTGGGCGAAGTCGTCGGAGGCGGTGTCGGGGACGTTCAGCCAGAGGTCCACCCCGGCCTCGTTCGCCAGCGCGATCACCTCTTCATAGGCGACTCCGCCCGGGCCGGTGGCGAGGAAATCGTCGGGCCCGACCCGTTCGGACCACTCGACCGGGCCGCTCGTGTTCACGCCGGTCCAGCACATCGCGCGGACGGCCCGGAACGGCCGGATTCGGCGGAGGAAGGCGGGGTCGAAGACGCTCGACGGCGAGCTTGAGGCCCCGGGACGGAGAAGCTGAAGCCGACGGATGGGGTCGTTCGGGTCGAGGTCCGAGACGGTCATCGTCAGGAGGTCGCCCCGGTCGTGGCGGATCAGGACTTCGCCCGAGCTCTCGCCTCCCGAGGCGCGGATCGGCCCGATCAGCCGGCCCATCCCGCCGAACCGGACCGTTCCCCGGCCCCGGAATCTCAGCGAATACACGCCATCGGGATAGCCCTTGAGATAGGAGAGCGCGCCGGCCGGTTCGAGCGGGTAGCCCTCGGGCGAGAGTTTGAGCGAGGGGTTCGGCTCCCACGGCCTGTCGGGCCGTCCCCAGGCGCGGAAGGCGTGGCGGGCGTCGATCCAGGCGGCGTCGGTGGACCAGTCGGTATTGCCCGAGACATTGATCGCATACGAGCCCGGGCCGGCCGCGTCGGAGACGATCGGAGGCGGAGTGGATCGGTCCGACGACGAGGCCGAAGGGTCGTCGTGGCCCCGAGCCGCCAGCGCGAGCAGGGCGGCGGCCATCGCCCCGAGGGCGATTCGTCGTGTGGTCGAGATCGACATCGGCCGGGTCCTCGGGCGGAGTCCTGGAGATCGAGCAGACAAGGGCGTGCTGGAGCCGTCAGAGCGTTTTTTCCGCGCTATTGCAGATCGGCACCATTCCTGGCGAGGCTCCGCCAACCCGGACATTGCCCTAACCCCGGATCGAGAGGCATCGTGCGAGATAGCGACCGAGGAGGGCGAGGTCTCGTCGGGTCCCGGCGAGGGCCGCGTAGGCGGCTTCGGCCATGTCGCGTTCGTCCTCGGGGGCGTCGCGATCCAGGGCGACCATCGCCTCGGTGATCAGCCCGGCCGGTCGGCACGGAGGGACCTGTCGGCCGATCCTGGTCCGGTCGAGCAGTTCCACGGCCGTCCTCGGTTCCAGGCCGACCAGGGCGACTCGGCCGAGGACGACGTCGATCAACCCGGGGAGCACCCGCAAGGCCAGGTCGCGGAGGCCCGGCGTCCCTCGCGGATCGGCCCCTCGGAAATGACGAAGGCAAATGACCCGCCATCGGGTCGGCCTGGTCGATTGGGGCATGAGGACGATTTGTCGGACGACGATCGCCGGGCCTCGGAGCCGGAGCCAGGCGTACACGGCGAGGAGGATTGGCGCCAGGGCGACGAGGGCCGCCGCCGAGGCGAGCCGGAGGAAGGCCGTGGCGATCGGTCCGGGCGAGTGGGTGCCCCCCAGTCGGTCCATCAGCGTCGGATCTTCGATCGCCAGCGATCGGTCGTGGCGGGCGGAGGTGACCCGGGGTCCCTCGATCAGGGCCTCGCGGATCTCCAGGCCCCGGCCGATGTAGACGCCGGGGAACACGGCGGTCCAGGACAGCTCGCTCCCCGAGTCGATCAACGAGCCGGCGCCGACGGCCACGTTCGGGCCGATCCGGGCCTCGGCGCCGATCCGGCAGTCCTCGGAGATCGCCACCGGGGGGATCAATCGAGCGGAGGGGTGGAGGCTCACGTTCCGGCCGATCCGGACCCCGGGCTCGGCCTCGATCCCGCCGAGCATCAGGGCCGGGAACCGGCCGGAGAGCAGGGCCTTCTGGGCCGAGAGCAATCCCGAGGCCGTCCGAACGTCCAGGACGTGATGGGCGGGAACGCCCCGGACGGCCAGGCCGCCCCGGATCAGATGTTCGGCCAGGTCGTCCTCGTCGGCGCCGTCGGGGAGGCCGAGCAGCGAGGCGGGATCGACCCGGGCCCAGCCGGTCCATCGGCCGTCGGCGAACAGCGCTTCGGGGCCGGCTCCCGCCGCGGGGTCTCGGCCGGTTGGGTCGAGCAGGCGATCGGCGTGGACGAGGAGGGCGGGGCCATCGTCGGGCATCGCCCTCCTCAAGACGTCGTACGGCCGGGCGGGGTCGCGGGCCAGGTGGTATCGGATCGACACGCCCCAGCGGCGGCCGTCGCCCAGGGCCTCCTCGGCCAGCTCGGGGCGGTCGCCCAGGACGATTTCCAGGCGACGGAAGCCCCGACTGGCCAGGAGCTCCACGAGGTGCTGGAGGACCGGCCGATCGACCAGGGGGAGCATCGGCGAGGCCCGGGACCCGGCGACCCCGGCCGACGTCTCCCCCTGGCCCCCGGTGGCAATCACGATCGCTCTCATCGTCGGCCCTCGCTTCATCGGGAAGGTCGGTCGCCTCTCCGCGTCGGGAGGCCCGGGTTCAATACGCGCCCGGCCGGTCAAGACGGCCGGAACGGTCCTCGCCAGGAGGGCGAGGTCGAGCCTCAGGCTCCTCCGACAAATGTAATCGACGTCGAGCCTCCACCTGCCTGTCGAAGGGCAGGTCGCCCCGGCCGCTGACCTGCCACAGGCAGGTCAGGCCCGGCTTGGCCTCCAGCCTCAGGCGGTCGCGGAGCGAGTAGAGCGCGACCTCCCGAGGGACCGGAGGCCGGGGGCCGACCAGGGACATCTCGCCCCGGAACACGCACCAGAGCTGGGGCAGCTCGTCGATGCTCAGCTTGCGGATCAGGCGGCCGATCGGGGTGATCCTCGGGTCTCTCTTCATCTTGAACGTGACGGAGGCGCCGTGGTCGTTGCTGGCCAGGAGCTGATCCTTCAGGCGGTCGGCATCGACGACCATCGATCGGAACTTGGGGCAGGAAAAGGTGCGTCCCCAGCGCCCGACGCGGGTCTGCCAGAAGAGGACGGGGCCGCCGTCCTGGAGCTTGATGATCAGGGCGACGACGGCGAAGAGCGGGGCCAGGGCGATCAGCGCCGAGGCCGAGACGACCACGTCGAGGAGCCTCTTGCCGGCCTCGGCCGCGACGACCGCCAGCCTCCAGGAGGCTCGGGCGAGCGAGGCGCGGGCCGATCTCGCGAGAGAGGCCGGGGCGGAGCCATCGCCCAGGTGGCGAAAGGCCTCGCCGAAGGGGTCGGTGCGGCCGTCGGCGTCGAACGGTCGGTCGATCCGTGAGGCATTCATCGGGCTGGAGTCTCCAGGGCGTTTCGGAGGCCCCGGCCGCGGTGGGCACCGCAAGCCTTCAGGGCCTCGTCCAGGTCGTTGCAGAGGGTCATGACCTTGTGCATCTTGACGATCTCGAACAGGATTCGGACCTCGGGCGAGTTGACGCTGAGCAACATCGAGCCGGGGCCGTCGCCCGAGGGATGCAGATGGCGGAAGCAGGCGAGGATCGCGCCGCACCCCGTGCTATCGACGAACGTGATCTCCGAGAGGTCGAGGATCACGTGGGCCTCGGACGGGAGGGCCTCGGCGAATTCGCGGCGGAAGCGGCGGGCCGTCATCCCGTCGAGCGAGGGCCCCGGGGGGCGGACGACCGTCAGGCCGCCGATCGTTTCGAGATGGAGCGTCATGGCGATCGCCTCGAAGGTTCCTGAAGGTTGGGGGGGACCGGGCGGCTCCAGGTCGGGGCCGCCCGTCACCGGGAGCATAGCTCGATTCCGGGAGACACGCTCAGGCCAAGGCCGCTTCCAGTTGGCGGACCGGGGCTTCGGGATCAATCGGCCCCGAGTCGGCCAGGACGGCGCCCAGGACCGGGGCCCCGATCGCCCCGAGCTGGCGGAGCTTGGCCGGCTCGACGATGACCAGGCCCGAGCGGTCGTCGGCGTGGAAGACGATCCCTCCGGCGTGGGAGGCGAGGATTTCCAGCTCGACCTGGTGGTCGGCCCTCGGCCCGATGGCCAGGATCAGCGAATACTTGGCGCGGACGGTCACGAGCATCTCGGTCATCCGGTGGGTGGCCAGCAGCTCGGTCCCCTCCAGGGTCCCTCCGGCGGGCAGGTAATCGACGCCCACGACCGAGGACGGGGCGATGAAGTCCTCGGGGTCGTCGGCCTCGAAGGCCAGGAACGCCTTGAGGCCCCCGGGGTGGGCGGCGTCGTCCCCGGGGAGGAACCAGGGGGCGCGGAGGGCCTGCCAGGCCGCCCCGTCCGCCTCGTGGCCGGCGGCGTCGAGGATCAGGACGCGCTCATCTCTCCGGGCGAAGCACCTCGCCAGCGACGCCGCGAGCTCGGCCGAGCCGCCGGCCACGTTCATCGAGCTGAACAGGACGAGGCTGCCGGGGTCGGGCACCGCCTGGCGGAGCCTCAAGGCCAGCAGCCGGACCGCCGGCTCGTCGAGGAAGTCCGGCCGGGCGATCGCCGTCAGGGGCAGCCCTCGGGAGGCCGGCAGCCGGGAGAGGACCGGCAGGGCAAGACGGCCGACGACCTCCACCTTGTCCACCCGGGGCCTCAGCACCAGGTCATTGAACGCCAGGAAGCCCAGGGTCAGGAGCATCCCGACCGAGGAGACGGCCAGGACCAGCAGCTTCTTGTTCGAGGTCGCGGGGTACGGCGAGGGCTCGGCCGGCGTCACGATCGAGAACTCGAAGGTCTTGATCGCCTGGAGCTTCTTCATCGCCATGAAGTCGGCCGCGGCGGCGTGCCGCTCGGACTCGCACGCATCGACGGCGCGGATCAGGCTCCGGTGCTGCTGCTGGAGGCCCATCATCCGGCCCACTTCCGCCTTCTTCGCCGCCAGGGCCGCGCCGATCTGCTCGATCCCCTTCTGATTGGCCGTCCGGAGCAGCTCCAGCTCCAGCTTCTTGAAGACGATCTGCTCGATGGCCGTCGATCCCTGGTTCTTCACCGCGGGCTTGGGGACGATCACCTTGTCGATCTTGGTCAACTCCTCCTTGTAGGTGGTGATCTTCTCGGTCTCCTTGACCTGGGCCTCCAGGACGCCGACCTCGGCCTTGACCGTCTGGACCTGGGTCTTGGTCGCGAACCCTCGGCTGGCGAGCTCGGTGACCCGGACCATCTCGGCCTTCTTGGCTTCGAGCTTGGCGGCGATCTGCATCTTGAGGCGTTCGTCGGCGATCAGCTCGCGGAGCCGGTCCTGGCGCCTGCGGTTGTCGGACACGGTCTCCTCGGCCGCGTCGGCCTTCCTCATGTCCTCGTCGCGGATGCGGTCCTGGGTCTTGATCTCGGCGATATGCCCGGTGATGGCGACGATCTGGGCCTGGAGGTTGCTGCCCTCGCGGCGGGTTCGTTCCAGCTCGAACTCCAGGTCCTGGATCGCGGAGTTGGTCCGGGCGATGTCGGAGTCCACGTCGCCGATGTGCTCCCGGCGCAGAACTCGGTGAAGGCGCGGTGGGCCTCCTGGAGCCGGTTCTGGCAGCTCTTGAGGTGCTCCTCGAAGTCGTTGACGTAGCCATTGATCTTCGAACGGCGGACCTCGGCGACCTGTTGACGGAACAGCTCCATCAGCCGGTTCACCATGTCCGCGCCCTCGCTCGCCCGGGCCCACTGGAGCTCGAAATCGACGGTCTTCGTGCCCGACGGGACGCTGACCTTGTAGCTCTTCTCCAGCAGCTCGATCGGCACGGCCAGCTTGAACTCTCGGCGGATCGTGTCGAGGTTCGCCGGGGACTTCACCAGGGTCACGAGCGTCTTGAGGTCGGGCGGGACGTACAGGGAACCCTGGGTGTCGGGTCCGGTCAGGGGCGTGTAGAGGAGCGTCCCGCGAGACTCCCACGCCTTGGAGCCGAAGGCGACGGCCAGGACCACGGATATGGACAGGCTCACCAACGCACCTACCCCCAGGGCCCACGGGTGGCGGACGGCCACGGCGGTTGCCACGTCGAGGCACTGGCGGAGCCGGCCTTCGGGGCGAGCCGCCGCGACGAAGGCCGTCGGCGACGCGATCCGGGCCATCGAATTAGTCTCCATGAGGCGATTCCCTCTCGTCAGGTCCGGGGGCGGGGGAGTCATCGATCGGGGAAGGGACCGCGCGGCGGCCCGGGCGGACCTCGGCCCTCGCGGCCTCGACCGAGGGGAACCGGGGCGGCAAACGATGCGAGGGAATCCGGGCGAAATACCAGTCCAGACGGGGCGAGCCCGCCGCCACCGCGAGCCGGCCGATCCCGGCCTCCTCGTTCAATCGGCAGACGACGCCCAGGCCGCTCGAATCGGCGAAATCCACGGTCGCCAGGTCCAGGACCACGGCCATCCCTCGACCCAGCCAGCCCGTGACTTCCCGGCGCAGCTCCCTCGCCGCGGCGGCGTCGAGGTTGCCGCCCCGGACCGTCGCCACCACCACCCCGCCGTCTTCTCGTGTCTGCAGGAACATGATCGGCTCGATCTCCCAGGGGCTCCTCGGTACGATCGGGAAGGCAGGGACCTCGGGGCCCGTTCAGGGCGAGCCCGAGGCGGTGGTCCGGCCCGGTCCGATCAGGGCATGGGCCAGGAACACCGCGTTTTTCAGGTAGCGGCCCGCCAGCCTCCGGGGCTCCAGGGCCAGGCGGAACGCCCATTCCAGGCCCGACCGGCGAAGCCAGGACGGGGCCCGGCGGACCCGGCCGGCGGCGAAGTCCAGGGCCGCGCCCATCTGCACGTTCACCGCCGCCCCGGTCTCCCGGTGGTGGGCCGCGATCCACCGCTCGCCCCGGGGCTGGCTGAACGCCGCGATCAGGAGGTCGGGCCGGGTCGAGCGGACCCGGGCCAGGAGGGCCTGTTCGTCCTCCTCGGCCATCGGACCGAACGGCGGAGACTCCACCCCCACGACCCTCAGCCCGGGATAGCGCTCCGAGAGCCGGGCCGCCGCCGCCTCGGCCACTCCGGGCGCTCCCCCGAGGAAGAACACGCCGAAGCCCCGACGCGCCGCCATCTCGCAGAGGGCGAAGATCAGGTCCGAGCCGGCCACCCTCTCCGGCAACGCCTTCCCCGACAGCCGGGACGCCCAGACCATCGGCATCCCATCGACCAGGGACAGCGCCGCCCCCTCGTTGACCTCGCGGAGGTCCGGGTTCTCCCGGCTCAGCATCGCGTAATTCAGGTTGGCCGAGATCAGGTACGACGGCCTTCCGGCCTCGACCAGCCCCTCCACCCGGGCGATCGCCTCGGCCGTGGTGACGGGCGAGAGCGGGACGCCCCAGACCCACGACGGCTCGACGACCGGGCCGGGCCCTGTCGCGGGCCCTCCGTTCTCGATCTCTTCAGGCCGCACGGCCCCCTCGTCACGGATCATCGTGACCTCCGCCCCGAGAACCCTCCAAGATCTCCGGGGGTATCCTAGGATACGTTCGGGAGGTCGGGGCGACGGCCGAGGGCGATCTCGGGCGCCCCCACCGGGCGACGGGCGACGGCGCCGAGGGCCTCCCGGGCGGGGTTTTCGCGATGATCTCGATCCTGATCGTGAGCTACAACACCCGCGAGCTCCTGGCCCAGTGCCTGGCGACGATCGCCGCGCACTCTCCCGGCGCGGAGGTCGTCGTGGTGGACAACGCCAGCCGGGACGGCTCGGCCGCGATGGTCCGCGAACGGTTCCCCGAGGCGGCCCTGGTCGAGACCGGGCAGAACCTCGGCTTCGCCGGCGCGAACAACGCCGGCCTCCGCCTCTGCCACGGCGAGTTCGTCGTGCTGTTGAATTCCGACACCGTCCTGGAAGACGACTCGCTCGACCTTTGCGCCCGGTGGATGGCCGAGAGGCCCGGGGTGGGCGCGGCGAGCCCCTCGGCTGATCGGCTTCGACGACCGGCCTCAGCGGTGCCTGTATCGCTTCCCCAGCCTCGGCGACGCCGCGAAGATCGCGCTTCGGCGCCCTCCCGCGCCGGAGCCCGAGCCGGGCGACCCGGGATGGCTCGCCGGGACGGCCCTGATGGTCCGCCGCGAGGCGCTGCTGGGAATCGGCGGATTCCTCGACGATCGCTTCTTCATGTACTGGGAAGACGCCGACCTCTCCGCCCGCCTCCGGGCCGCCGGCTGGCGCGTCGAGGAGTTCGCCGGTGGCCGCATCCGGCACCTGGGCGGGGCGAGCGGAGGCGGGGCGGACTCGGTCCGCCGGCTCGACCTCTACGCCTGGTACACCTGGGGGCGGCACCGCTGGTTCTCCAAGCACCGCCCGAGGTGGGAGGCGGCCTCGGCCCTGGTCCTGGACGCCCTGGAAGTCCCGAGGAAAGCCCTCCGCGCCCTGGCCCGGCCGGCCCGCCGCCACGAGTGGGGCCAGGCCCGGGCCCTGGCCCACGTCCTCTGGCTGAGGCTCCGGGGCCGGGAGCCGGCCCGGCCGATCGGCTAGGGCGGTTCAGGATCGGGTTGCGAACCCGTAGGGCAGGCCTCGGCCTGCCGGCTTCGCGGGTCTCGGCAGGCCGAGGCCTGCCCTACGGAGACCGGCGTGTGCAACCCGGTCGTGAGCCCGTCTAAAGCGAGGCTCGTCCACCTTGGCCGGCATCCCTTGCCTTCCAACGCCCCGTTCGTCGCCCTTTCCGCCAGGCCGAGGCCCCGACCATGTTCCAGATCCTGTTCGTCCTCAGCCTGATGGCCCCGGTGGCCCTGGCGGTGAAGCTCGGAGGCCGGCGGGCCCTGTGGATCTGCTGGCCTTTCGCCCTGCTGGCGATGCCGGTCTGGATGAACCTGGTCGTCGGGGCGCTCCGGCTGGACCTCCGGCTGGGCGTGGCCCTGGGGTGCCTGGCGGGCCTGGCCGTCCGGCCGGACCTCCGCTCGCGCAAGGGCCTGGTGATCACCGATGGGATCGTCCTGCTCCTGGTGGTCGTCCAGGTCGTGTCCGAGTCCCAGGTCGGCCTCCTGGGGACGATGACGATCCCGGACCTCCTCCGCCAATGGCTGGTGCCCTACGTCCTGGGCCGGGTGTTCCTCGGCTCGACGGCCGACATCGCCCGGAGCCTCCGCCCGGTCTCGCTGACCCTGGCGGGGATCTCCGCGTTCGCGGTCTTCGAGGCCGTGACGAAGTTCCATCCGGTCAACCGTTTCCTGGGCCGGACCTACGGCCTCCTGGAACAGGGCGAAGGCTACCGGATGGGCCTCAAACGGGCCCAGGGGATGACCGACCACCCGATCTTCTTCGGGATGATGATGGTGTTGTTCCTGCCCTGGGGGATCGAGGCGTTCCGCAGGGCCTGGGCCAAAGCCGGCCCGAGGTGGTGGCTGGCCCTGCCCTGGATGATGGCCGCCGCCCTGTTCGTGTCGGTCTCCCGGGGCGCCCAGATGGCCGCGATGGCCACCGCCGGCGTTTCCTTCTTCTTCCACCATCGGCGGTTGAGGATTCCCCTGGTCCTCCTGGCCGTCGCCGGGGCCGGGGCCGGCTTCAGCGCGCGGGACCGCATCCTGAACCGCCTCCAGGAGATGGCCGGGGAGAACAACGAGACGCCCAAACTCATCATGATCAACGGCGAGGAGGAGATCTACACCGGCACCCGCCACCGGGTCCTCCTCTTCAAGGTCTACGCCGAGGCCCTCCGAGACGCCGGCTTGTTCGGCTGGGGCCAGCAGATGAAGGGGATCGACCTGGAGGACGAGATCGCCGAGAGGTTCGGCTCGATCGACTCGCATTACGTCCTCTTCTTCCTCCAGAGGGGTCATTCGGGGCTCTGGCCGTTCGTCCTCTTGCAGGTCGTCACGCTCGTCCAGCTCGGCCGGGCGGCGTGGCCGGGCAAGGGCCTCCGGGCGGGGCTGGCCGGTTCGATGTTCGGCGCGATGGCGGCGGTGGACGTGGGCCTGTTCAGCGTCTGGTTCTCGCCCGATTTCGGCACGGTCTGGCTGTTTACGGCCGGGGTGGCGGCGAACCTCGCTGCGCTCGGGCCCGAAGCGATCACGCCCCCCCGGGCGGCACCGGAGGTGCTTGAGACCACCGAGCCCCGATTCCATCTCGCCCCCGGCCACGCGCCTCTCCGAATTTCCTCGTGAGAAACTCCGGCCTCGGGGCGGACGGCCCGGGTTCCCGGGCGTATAAGAGACCATGGAGGACGCCCTCATGCATTGGACCAACTCTCCGTCGAGGCAACCTGGGCCGTCCGGGGCATCCCGGTCGGCCGCGGACCCTCGGCGGTTCCCGAGACGATCGCCGGCCCCCCGGCGAACGACGTCTGGGCTGAGGAGAGAAGGTCCGCGGCGGGGAGTTCGCGGCATTTCGCCGATTTGGTCGATTCGACCAATCCTTGGGGCGGGAAGTGCCGACATGACAAATAGACCGGCTCGATCCCCTCGGGCCGGCGTCGTGCAAGCGTCCCGAACCGTCGCCGGAACGGACGACTCCGCCGCGAATTGCGGCGAGTCGAGGCCGCCTCGGTCCGTCGTCCTCGCCGGCTTTCCGGCGAACCGTCGGCGGTGGTGGACGTAGAATGGCTAGTCGACGGATGGATCGGAGCGACGGCGACCCCGTCGGCCCGTCCGCGCTTCGGGTGCGCTCGCTCCGATGGAGGCCGCAACCATGAACCGAGCTGGACTCCTCGCCGCCCTCGGCGTCCTTTGGCTCGCCCCGACGACCGCTCCGGCGGCCGATCCCGGCCCGCTGACCGATGCCGACCGCGAGCTCCTGACGACTTACGCTCGCGACACCTGGAGGTCGCTCGACGCCCTCGCCGGAGACGGCGCGTTGCCGACGGACTGCCTGGCCCGCCAGAATTCGGGCTGGGTCGCCGCCGGCTACACGAGCCCGACCGACGTGGCCGCCTACATCTGGAGTACCCTGGCCGCCGAGGACCTCGGCCTGATCGCCCACGACGACGCCAGCCGACGCCTGGGCAAGACCCTGACCAGCCTGGCCAAGGCCGAGCGGTCCCACGGCTTCTTCTTCAACTGGTACGACCCGAAGACCGGAGCCCGCCTGCAAAGCTGGCCCGGCGGAGGGCCCGTCCGCCCGTTCCTCTCCTCGGTCGATAACGGCTGGCTGGCCGCCGCCCTGATGATGGTGGCCAACACCCGCCACGAATTCCGTCCGGCCGCCGAGGCCCTGCTCGGCCCGATGAACTTCGGGTTCTTCTACGACCCCTTCGACCCCGCCGCGCCCGAGGCCCACCCGGGCCTCCTCCGAGGCGGCTACTATCCCGACGACCACGCCTTCACCACCTATCATTACGGGATGCTCAATACCGAGCCCCGGATCGCCAGCTACATCGGCATCGCCCGGGGCGACCTGCCCGCCGATCACTACTACCGGATGACCCGCGTCCAGCCTCCGGACCAGGGCCCGAAGCACTCCTACCTCGGCGTGACCGTCGACGAGGGGACCCGTCCTTACCGCGACGTCCGGATCGTCCCGAGCTGGGACGGCACGATGTTCGAGGCGCTGATGGTCCCCCTGTTCGTCCCCGAAGCGGCCTGGGCCGAGCAGAGCTGGGGACGCAACCACCCGCTGTACGCCCGGGCCCAGATCGAGTACGGGCTGCAAGACGCCCGACTCGGCTTCTGGGGGATCTCCGCCTCGACCGACCCGGACGGCGGCTACAAGGCCTACGGGATCCCGGCCCTCGGCGCCTCGGACCCGAAGGCCAAGGCCCCGGCGATCGTCACGCCCCACGCCTCGTTCCTCGCCCTGCCCTTCGCGCCGAAGCAGGCCGTGGAGAACCTCCAGGCCCTGGCCCTGGCCTTCCCCGCCGTTTACAGCCCCCTCGGCTTCTTCGACGCCGTGGACGTCGCCAACGGCCGGGTCGCCGAGCACCTCCTGACGCTCGATCAGGGGATGAGCCTGGCCGCCATCGCCAATGCCCTGCGGGACAACTGCCTGCAAAGGGCCTTCAGCGCCGGGGCCATCGAGTCGGCCGTCCGCCCCGTGATCGCCCCCGAGCACTTCGAATCGAGGGAGATCGCCCCGGCCGTCAAGGTCTCGCGACGAGGCCCGACGCTCGTCCCCGGGGCCGGCCTCCCCGAAGTCGTCTTCGCCTGGAGGGCCGCGAACCTCACCCCGGGCCTCCCCCGGCCGACCCTCCGCCGCCGGCGGATCGAACGCCGGGCCCTCCCGCCACGGGCCTCCTGATCGCGGCCGATCAGGAGGCCCTGTACCGCCTATTTAAACACCAATCATGCCCAAGAATCCGAGTGATTCGAGGGAGCCCGGCCCACTCCGTCGTGGGCCGGGTTGTTCCTTCGACCGAGTCCCGCCCCCATCGGCGGGAGGTCGCTCTCCCCAATCCATCTCGAAGCCCTCGGCCTGAGTGTAACTTTTCTTCAATGGTTTAACAAGGCGATCTGCCCAAATAAGGCGAGTTTCTTCCTCGATCGATGCCCCGGGCGGCGGTCTGGGAAATGCAGGTAAGGCCTGTCGCCGAAGGCGTCACGGGACCACAAGGGGGCACGATGTTCGGCCTATCGAGGCGAGAGCGCCGGGAGAAGTGGCGGGCGGAGCCCTTCCCGGCCGAGTGGGTCGCGATCCTGGAGAAGAACATCCCGTTCTACAAGAGGCTCGCCGAGCCCGACCGGGCCGAGCTTCACGGCCTGATCCGGGTCTTCCTCGAAGAGAAGCACTTCGAGGGCTGCGGCGGCCTGGAGATGACCGACGAGGTCCGTCTGACCATCGCCGGCCAGGCGTGCCTGCTGCTCCTCCACCGCGAGACCGACGATTTCGCCCGGTTGATCACGATCCTCGTCTACCCGAGCGCCTACGAGGCCCCGGCCATCGAGCCGATCGGCGGAGGGGCGATCCTCCAGGGGCTTCAGGGGCGATTGGGCGAGGCGTCGGCCGACGGCGTGGTGATCCTGTCGTGGGACGACGTGGTTTCCGGCGCCTTCGACCCGAAGGACGGCCATAACGTCGTCCTCCACGAGTTCGCCCACCAGCTCGACATGGAAGACGGCCGGGCCGACGGCGCCCCGATCCTCAAGCACCGCTCCAAGTATGCGTCCTGGGCCCGGGTCCTCGGCGCCGAGTACGAGAACCTCCGCGAATCGGGCAAGAAGAGCGTCCTGGACGACTACGGGGGCATCAACCCGGCCGAATTCTTCGCCGTCGCCACCGAATGCTTCTTCGAAAAGCCGGTGCAGATGAAGAAGAAACACCCCGAGCTCTACGACGAGCTCCGAGCCTTCTACCACCTCGACCCCGAGGCCACCCTGTAGGGTGCATGAAATGCACCATCTTCGATCGGTCTCAAATCGAAGATGGTGCATTTCACGCACCCGACTCGCCTTCAACCACGCTCATTTCGCCGAGGCGACCGGAGGCAGGCCCATGTGCTTCGGCTCGTGGGCCGGCTTCGCGGAGGCCGGCGCCCGGAGCGTCTTCAGGAACGCGAGGAGGGCCTGGCGGTCGTCCGACCGAAGCTCGGTGAACCGCCTGGTGACCCCCTTGGCGTCCCCATCGTGACGGAGGATCGCCGCTTCGAGGGTCGGCGAGCTCCCGTCGTGGAAATAGGGGGCGGAATCGGCGACTCCCCAGAGGGGGGCGGTCTTCCACTCGTCGGGCTTCGGGTGATCGACGGGCAAGGGGACGTCCGGGCTCTCGGTCACCCCGTAGCTGGAGCCGCTCGCCTCGCGGTCCTCCAGACGGTGGAGGAGGAAATCGCTGTAAAGGCCGCGGACCCCGCCGAGGTCCGGCGAGTGGCAGATCGCGCATCCGACCGAGGCGAACACGACCTTGCCGCGCTCCGCCCTCGCCGAGCCGCTCAGGTCCGCCGGAGACCGTTCCTCGGGCCGGTCCAGGGTGTCGACGAACGCGACCAGGGCCCGGAACTGGGCCTCGCTGAGGTCGCGCTCGACGTCGGGATAGTCGCGGAAGCCGATCGGCCGGGCCTGGTCCCTCATCGGGTTGCCCAGCCCGATCTCGTTGGCGCACGCCGCCGCCACGAACTCGTCGAGCGTCGCGAACTGGGCCTTCCAGCCGAACTTGCCGATCCGGCCGTCGGGCAGGACGCGATATCGACCCGGCGGGCATCCCGTGAAGTCCGCCGTGAGCTCCCGCCCGATGCTCGCCATCGACGCCTTGAGGCTCTGATGAGCGATCGCCTGGCCGGAGATCCGGTCGATCCAGCCCACGCCAAACAGGGCCGTGGTATTCACGCTCTCGGTGCGGACCGGGTCGAAGTCCCTCGTGAGGATCTGGCACCCTCCAGAAAACCGGATGCCGTTGGGGACGATCGGGAAGGCCCGGTGGAGCTTCTCGCTGTTCTCCAGAAAACGATTCTCGACGGCGAAGAGGTGGACCAAACCGCCGGCGACCTCGGGCCGATCCTTCGTGGGGACCG
Organism: uncultured Planctomycetota bacterium; assembly: GCA_963737655.1. Taxonomy (GTDB): domain Bacteria; phylum Planctomycetota; class Planctomycetia; order Isosphaerales; family Isosphaeraceae; genus JAQGHR01. The sequence continues at coordinate 4,387,515 of CAVTTN010000002.1, forward strand.
CCTCGAAGGCCCGGACGTTCTGCTTCACCCCTCCGCCTCCGCCGACCCCGCCCTGGAAGTGGCAGGCCACGCACGATCGCCCATTGAACACCGGGCCCAGGCCGTCCCCCTTGGCCATCGCGTCGTGAGGCTGCCAGTCATGCTCGAACAACGCGGCGCCGGCCGCTTTGGTCGAGGCATCGGCCCGAGGCCCCCACAGCACCGGCATCCCCGGCGAAAAGACCCAGAACGCCCCCGCGCCGACGATCGCCGCCAGGCCCAGACCCACCCGCCGTCGGATTCGATCCAGAGCGTAACCATCCATCGTCGTCGCCCCCCGAGGACCGATCAGCCCACCCCAACCTCGGACAACTGTAATCCGGCGGCCCGACTTTGACAAGTGTCAAGGACCGGATTCGGATCGACCGCGTTCCACTCCGTAGGGCAGGCCTCGGCCTGCCGATCCGCGAAGACGGCAGGCCGAGGCCTGCCCTACGGAGGGCCCGCCTGGGGAATTACCCCAGGGTCACCTCGACGCGGGCCAGTTCGTGCGCCGTGAGGTCGATGGGGACGGCGTCGCCTTGCACGGGCAGGTCGATCAGGAGCTCGCCGGTGAAATCGGTTTGCCTGGCCGCGATCGGGTCTCGGAAGAATCGGATTCGGCTCCGGCAGGCCCGTCCGGCGGTCTCGGCCAGGAGGAGGGCGAGGCCCCAGCCTCGGCCGTCCCCGGTCCGTTCGACGAACTCGACGCCGATCGTCGCGATCGCCGGATTCTCGACCGCGATCAGCCAACCCACCGGCCCGGACTTCGGCGGACCGGCCGTCGTCGGCACGATCACCGGGGGCGAGATCCGTTCCAGGGCCGCGAGATAGGGGTGTTCGAGGTCCAGGGCCACGCCCACCGAGAACGTCCGGGCCGTCTCTCGGCCCGCGATCAGGAGCGTATCGAGCATCCGCGAGCCGTGGCGCTTGTGGTGCGCCAGGCCGCCGAGCAGGAGGGCCGTCTTCTGCCGGCGAGTGCCGATGTCGAGGGCGTCGGGCGTCTCGGGCCGTTCGGCCGAGGTCTCGGTCGGATGGAGATGGACGGTCCGTCTCAGGGTCGAGCTGGGGTCGGGCCAGGCCCAGCGACAGGCGAGGTACTTCGACCACGGGTCGGCCGCCGCGATCGTCTCCCGCCACTTCGAATCCACGTCGGAGAGGGTGATTTCCAGGTCCAGGGTCGTCCGACCGGCCCAGAGGCGGGCGACCTGGCGAAATCGGGCGAGCGCCCGGCCGTCGATCGGGTCGAGGATCGCCCCTTCGGAGACCGCCTGCGCCAGCGAGGGCCCGGCGTATTCGACCTCGAACCGATCGCCGACCATTTTCGAGTTCGCCGGCTGGCCGTCCGCGCCGATCAGGCCCGCGATCACCAGTTGCTGGGCGACTCTTGGGGTCGGCTCGCCCCGGCCCCGGATCGCCCGCAGCCCTCCGCTGGTCGGGTCGAACTCGACCTCCATCGACTCATTTCGAAGCGTCCGGCCGTCGGCCGAGACCGCTCGTTCCGACGTGGCCGGCGAGAAGGCCGACGGGTCGGGCTCGCGGGGCACCCAGGCGAAGCCGAAGGCGGGGAGGTCCACCACGCCCACGGTGCCGAGCTCGGTCATCTGGGCCGATCGCAATGGCCCCTCGGGCCGGAGGTCGTCGGCCGCCCCGGGCAGGACGACGGCCGCCCTCCTCGCCATCCCCGACGGATTCACGACGAGGAACCCGGGCCGCCCCCCCTGCCCCGTCCCGACGATCCCCCGGGCGAGCCTCTCGCCCGCCATTTCCGTCTCCTTCTCGATCGCGGAGGACTCGGCCAGACGGCCCGTCTCCAGGTCGATCTCCAGGGCGTCGAACGGCCCGACCGGCAGCCCTTCCGGCTCGGGAAGCTCGGTCTCGGCAGGCCGGGGCGGCGAGGAGAGCGCCTTCGCCAGCGCATCGACGGCCATCAGCCCGTCGAAACCCGCCCGGAGCCTCGCGTGCCTCGCCTTCCGGGAGATCGGCTCGGGGTCGTCGCGGGCGATCGCCTGCGCCAGATACGGCGAGACGTATTCATCAGCTTTCGGCGAGAACGTGTCCCAGGGTCGATCGCTCAGGTGGAAATAATCGCCCAGGGTCGCCCATCGCGAGAGGACCGGCGAGAACGCCGCGACTCGTCGCAGGTCGCGATACCAGCCGGCCACCGGGTTCGGCCAGTGGGCCATCGGCACGGTCGCGACGTGGTCGTCTCGCATCGATCGGGCGATCCGCCAGGGCAGGCGGGCCCCTTCGCCGGGGCGGTCGGCGGCGATCGGCGGCCGGGTCAGCGATTCGAGGTTGGTGGCGTCCGGGCCTTCCCAGAGCTTCTTGGACTCGATCGGCACCGGGAACCGCCCGGCGTCGAGGCCCAGGTACACCGCGAACCGGAACCCGAACCTCTTGGCGATCTGCGGACGTTGAGGAGACAGCGCAAATCGCCGGGTCGCCAGCGATTCCACGTCCCGATCGTCCAGGTTCGCCCGATAGACCCGCCGGGCATGGCGGAACTGCCAGAGGACCGAGGGGAGCGGCAAGAGCGGCTCCTCGGTCTCGGCATACGGCCCGCCGATCACGTCGGCCCAGCCTTCGTTGATGGCTTCGCGAAGTCTTTCGAGCGATCCCGGGTCGCGTTCGGCCTGGGCCTCGATGGCGTTCGCCGCCGCCAGGACCGTGAACGGGGCGCGGGCCGCGAGGCTGTCGGCCAGGGCGCCTCCGGGCAATGCCGGATCGAGCAGCACGAAATCGATCAGGTACGAATCGACGGGATAGAACCGCTCCCGGGCCTGGGTGAGCACCTCGAACGCCGCCCGCAAGTGGTTCGTGGCCGTCGGGCGATCGCCCGAGACCCACGCCTTCGCGCCGTTCAGGGATTCGCGGGTCAGGCTCTCGACGTCGAGGCAATCGGCGTGGCCCATCCCGATCGTGAGGTCGCGCAACCACCATCGGGCCGACCCCAGGGCGAGGAAATCCAGGGCGATCGGATCGTCGGACGGCCCGATTTCCGCGCCGGGTTCGAGGAGTTCCAGGACCTTCCGGGCGACCGCGAACCGATCGATCTCGCCCTCGACGATCGAGGCGCCGAGCTCCTCGGCGATCGAGCGATACTCGGCCGGCAAGCTCGGCCCGGCGCCCTCGGCGACGACGCGGATCTCGCCCGATCCGGGCGAATGGGCGAACTCGGCCGGCTCGATCGCCGGGATCTCGGCGAGTCGTCCGAGGAGTGCCGGGTGCCACACGGCGGAGACGGCCGCCCAGGTCGCCTCGGCCTGGCGGTCGGGCATCGACGCCGGGGGCTCCTGGCCGTCGAGCAAGATCATCGCCACGAGCCTCCGGCCCGGGGGCGACTCGGGGGAATCCGTCGGTCCGTCCTCGCTCATCGGGTCAGGCTCCGAGCGAGGTCTTGAGCCCCCGCAGGTCGTCGGAAAGGATCTGGACGGTCCCCTTCAGCGCCTCCACTTCCGCCCGGAGCGCGGCGAGCTCCTCGCGGAGGGAGGGATCGGCCGGGGCGGCCGGGCGCGGGCCGGTCGGGGCTCGTCCTCCGAGATTACCGGCATCCTCGAGACCTCCTGGCGGACCAGCTCCAGCTCGGCCGGCGGGTAGAGGTTGTGCGTGACCATCACGCCCCGCTTCTGGCCGGGAGGCGTCAAGAAGACGATCAAATCCAGCGATTGGAGCGTCTTCAGGACGTTCTGCAACGTCTCCAGCTCCGGGATCGGCTCCATCCGCGAGGCCCGGGCGCGGAGGTCCCCCTCGGTCTGCTTGCCCCGGAGCATCAATTCGGCCAGCACGGCCATCTCGACCGGCTTGTTCCTCAGGCCGAACCAGTCGTAGAGCGAATGCTTCCACTTCGGCACCCGGCCGCTCCCCTCGACGATCACCACCGCGCCCTTCTTGCGGAGGCCCTGGAGGATGTCCTCCACGTCGTCGGCGTCGAAGTTCGTGACCGGGTCGCGATTGGTCTTCTGGTTCGACCCGGTCACGATCGCCGCGACGGTCATCGGGTAATACTCGGGCGTCGTCTTCTGCTTCTCGACGAGGACACCGAGAACGCGGCGCTCCCGATGGTTCAGGGGCACCCATTGCCGGTCGGTCGTGGGGACGCTCATGGCACTCGCATCGGGTCAGGGGGGAGGTGGAGACGATTTCCGGACCGAGGGGCGATCGCGTCCCGAGGTCAGGGCAGGTCGATGGCCAGGGCCTCGTTGACCCGGTTCGTGTAGTTGGCCAGGGCGACCGTGGCCGTGAGGCTCGGCGAGCTCCGCGTCGGAAAGCCGCTCCTTCAGCGCCGCGATCACCGAATCCTCGGCCCGGACGTTCTTCGAGACCTGCTCGGCGAACGTCATGACGAGCGACTGGAGGTCGTCGAACGCCGACGCCGGGCCTCCCGAGATGACCTCCCCGACCTGCTCGTCGGTCAGCCCGACCTTCTTCGCCGACTTCGTGTGATAATGCAGGCAATAGGCACAGTCGTTGACGGCCGACGCCTTGAGGTACGCGAGCTCGCGGAGCTTCGGGTCGAGCGTCATCTTGCCCTGGGCGGAGTTCATCGCCATGAACGCCTGCAAGACCGCAGGGCTGTGCGCCAGGACCTTGAAGAAGTTGAGCATGGCGCCGGTCTGGCGCTCGACGTTGTCGTAGATCGGCCGGAGCGCCTCGGGCGCGGCGTCCTTCTCGACGTAGGAAACGTGGCCCATGATGCGAACCTCCTGGCTCGTGGCCGGATCGATCTCACGCCGCGCCGCCATCCTAGCCCGACCGGGGGCGATCCTCAAGCGGGGGAAGAAGACCAACCGCCAGGACGCCAAGGCCGTCAAGTAAGGAAGGACGAGGAGACGAATAACAAAAAATAATTCAATTTTGAATCGAAAAATATTGCTTAAATTAACAATATTGATCTTCTCCGATCTTCTCATTCCCTCTCGTCTTCTCGTCCCCTCTCATCTTCTGCTCTTGGCGGCCTTGGCGTCTTGGCGGTTGGTCTTCTTCGCTTCAGAAGCGATCCAGCCGGGCCTTGATGGCCGAGAACTGCGCCGCCTGGTCGCCGTCGGGCTCGGGCCAGATGGTGAGGAAGCCTCGATAGTCGATCTCCTCGAGGGCGCCGAGGTATTCGGCCCAGTCCAGGGCGCTGCCCCGGGGGCCGAAGCCTCGCGAGCCTCCGACGATCCTCGAGGCGCCGGCGGCGTCGGTGGCGTAGGCGTGGGCGACCCACCCGGCGAGGTCCCGGGTCGAGGCCACGGGGTCGTGGCCCATCTTCAGCAACGATCCCGGGTCGAGGCTGGCCGCCAGCCCGGGATGGGCCAGGCCGTTCAAAACCGCCGCCAGGGCCGATCCGGGCTCGGCCCCCGTCTCGATCGCCAGGCGGACCCCGCGATGGTCGGCCCGTTTCCCCAGCTCCGTCAGCGCGTGGAGGAAGATCGGCCGCTTCGGGCCGTCTTCCGGGGGGACGGCGCCGACCCTGGCCAGGACGAGCTTCGCCCCCAGGTCGAACGCCAGGGCCATGGCGCGCTCGGACCTCGCCAGCCGGGTCTCCAGGTCGTCCTCGGTGTCGAACCCTCGGCGGGTGGGCAGGTGGAGGCCGATCATCGCGAGCTCGGTCGATCGCAGGGTGTGGCGGAGGTCCCGGCGGCCGGTCTCGGAGAGGCGGTCGGGGGAAAGCTCGCCCGAGGCGTCGAGGATCACGCCCTTGGCCCCGAGCCGGGCCGCCTCACGAAGGAGGTCTTTCGGGGAGCGGTCGGGGTCGCTCTGGATGCGGAGACCGATCGGAGAGCGGATCACGGCGGGGGCTCCGATTGACGAGACGGTTCGCCGGGGCTGAAATGGTCGGGTGTTGTCCTCATTGAAACGCGGGCGCGGGGTCGGCGACCAGGGGGATTCGTGGCAATCGTTCCTCCGTCGGCCCGAGGGATGCCGGTTTCCCCGCCCTTCCCGGCCGAATCGCTCGCCCGGAGCGTCGGCCGGATGCGCGATCCGGCGATCCTGGAGAGCGGGCCCGGGTTCGGCGATTCCGGCCGCCGGAGCGTCTTCGCGGCAAGCCCTCGGATCGTGTTCGAGGCGACCGGATCGGCCTGGGGCATCCGGCAGTCGGGAGCCGACGGGTCCGCGATCGTCGAATCGGGCGATTCGGGGCCGCTGGACGCCCTGGCCCGTTGGCTCGATCGCCTCGGGCTGGGCCGGTCGGCGGCGAGTCCCCCTCCTCTCCCCCGAAACGGAGGCGAGGGGGTCAGTCTCTCCGACCCGTCGCCCCCCTTCACCGGCGGCCTGATCGGCTTCTTCGGCTACGACCTCGCCCCTCAGATCGAGAGGTTGCCGCGCCGGAGCCCGGCCGATTCGCGGATTCCTGACGTCCGGTTCGCGCTCTACGACCGCTGCCTGACCCTCGACCACCTCACCGGCGAGGTCCAGTTCTGGTCGAACGACTTCCTCGGAGACGGCGAGGCCGATCGGCGGCGACGGGACCAGGAATTCCTCGACTCCGCCCTGCGAGCGGACCCGGAAATCCCGTCCCCATCCCGACTCGGCCCGGTCCGGCCCGACGTGCCTCGCGATCGGTACCTGGAGGCCGTCCGCCGGTGCCTCGAATACATCGCCGCCGGCGATATCTTCCAGGTCAACCTCTCGCAACGCTTCACCGCCCCTGGCAAGGCCGATCCCCTGGACCTTTACGAACGGCTCAAGAGGCGGAGCCCCGCCCCCTTTTCGGCCTTCCTGCGAGGGGACGACCTCGCTCTCGTGAGCGCCAGCCCCGAATGGTTCTACCAGGCCCGGGGCGGCCTCCTCGTGACCCGTCCCATCAAGGGGACGCGACCCCGGGGCCCTTCTCCCGAGGAAGACGCCCGGCTCGCCGCCGAACTGCGATCGAGCGTGAAGGACCGCGCCGAATTGACGATGATCGTGGACCTCGAACGCAACGACCTCGGCCGGGTCTGTCAATTTGGTTCGGTGAAGGTGACCGAGCCCCTGGTCGTGGAAAGCTTCGCGCAGGTCCATCACCTCGTGGCCACCATCGAGGGCCGGTTGAGGCCGGAAATCGGGCCGATCGACGTCGTCCGCGCCATGTTTCCGGGAGGCTCGATCACCGGGGCGCCGAAGATCCGGGCCATGGAGATCATCGACGAGCTGGAACCGTCGCGACGAGGCGTGTATACCGGGGCGATCGGCTATTTCGGCGCCGGCGGGACCTCGGCCTTCAACATCGCGATCCGCACGATCCTGGTCGAAGGGGACCGCGTGAGCTATCAGGTCGGCGGGGGGATCGTGGCCGATAGCGTGGCCGAGCTCGAATATGAAGAAACGCTCCACAAGGGCCGAGGGCTCCGCGACGTGATCGAAGGATGGAGGGGCGAGCCATGATCTGGGTCCGGGGGGAGATCGTCCCGGACGACGCGCTGAAGGTCAGCGTCCTCGATCGCACCTTCGAGCACGGCCTCGGCCTGTTCGAGACCCTGAGGACGTGGAACGGCCGGCCGACGTTGCTCGATCGCCACCGGGAGAGGCTGCGGAAGTCGGCCTCCGAGCTGCACGTCCCCCTCGACGAGTCCGCCCTGCCGGACGATCGGGCCGTCCTGGCCCTGATCGAGGCCGAGGGATTCTCCGGAGACGCCATGCTGCGGATCACCCTGGCCGGAGGCCGGAACGAGTCGGAAGCGGCGAGCCTCTGGATGAGGCGAATGCCGCTCCCCCCGCCGATGCCCCCGGGAGGGGCTCGCCTCCGATGGTCGCCGCTCGGATTGTCGAGGTCCGACCCGATGGCCCGCCATAAAGGCCTGAATTACTGGTCCAGACGGCTCGCGTTCGAGGAGGCCCGCCGGTTCCTCTGCGACGAGGCGCTCCGCCGGACCGACGACGGGCTCGTCTGGGAGGGCTGCCGGACGAACCTGTTCGTCGTCCTCGGCGGCTCCCTGGTCACGCCCGGACTGACCGGGCCGATCGTCCCGGGGATCATGCGAGGATTGGTCCTCGAACGGGCCGAGGCCCTGGACATGCCGGCCCGCGAGGACGACCTGACGGCCGAAGCCGTGAGATCGGCGTCCGAGATCTTCCTGACCAACGCCGTCCGGGGGATCATCCCGGTCGGCTCGCTCGACGAGTCGCCCAGGGCCGCGCCCGGGCCCGTTACCCGCCGCCTCCGCGACGATCTCTGGCGATGGTTGACCCGCGAGGAGCCCCTCGAATGAGGACCGTTTCCGAGATCTCGGCCTGGATGGAACGGTTCGCCCCGAAGAGGCTGGCGGAGTCGTGGGACAACGTCGGATTGCTCCTGGGCGACCCGTCGGCGAGGGTCGAACGGGTGATGACGTGCCTGACCGTGACCCCCGAATCGGCCTCCGAGGCGATCGACGAATCGGCCGGCCTGATCGTCAGTCATCACCCGATCCTGTTCCGCCCCACCCAGCAAATCCGGGCCGATCGGTCGGATTCGGCCCCGGTCTGGAACCTGGCGAGGGCGGGCGTGGCGGTCTACAGCCCCCACACGGCCTTCGACAACACCGAGGGCGGCATCAACGACGGACTTGCCCGGAGGCTGAGGCTCGACGCGGTCAAATCGCTCCGGCCGCCGCCGCCGAGCCCGCGATTCAAGGTCGTGGTCTTCACCCCGCAATCGGACCGCGAGGCGGTCCTGAACGCGGCGTTCTCGGCCGGCGCGGGGCGGATCGGCGACTATCAGGAATGCTCGTTTTCGACCGGCGGCCACGGCACCTTCTTCGGCACGGAGGGGACCGAGCCGACGGTCGGCGAAGCGGGGCGGCGGGAGCGGGTCCGCGAGTGGAAGGTCGAGTTCGTCTGCCCCGGCGACCGCCTGGCGCGGTCCTGGCCAATGTCCGCAAGCATCATTCCTATGAGGAGCCGGCGATCGACGTCCTCCCGCTCCACGAGGGGTCGTCGGGGCCCGGAGTCGGGCGGATCGGCCGGTTGCCCGGGGCGAAGACCCTGGGGGAGCTCGCCTCGGACGTCCGCCTCGCCTTGCGGTGCCCTTCCCCGCCCCAGGTCGTGGGCGACCCGTCGCGGAGGGTCGAGCGCGTGGCGATCGCCTGCGGGGCGGGCGACGACTTCGTGAAGGACGCCGACCGCCTCGGCGCCGACGTCCTGCTGACCGGCGAGGCCCGATTCCACAAGGCGCTGGAGGCGCAATCGCGAGGGATCGGCCTGATCCTCGCGGGCCACTTCGCCACCGAGAGGCCGGGCGTCGAAGACCTCGCGCAAACCCTCTCGGCCGCGTTCCCCGACCTCACCCTCTGGGCCAGCCGTCGCGAGAAGGACCCCATCCTGTAGGGTGCATGCAATGCACCAACTCGCGGCGGCCGAAGGCCGCCTACCATTTCCCGCCTACCATTTCCCGCCTACCATTTCCCGCCCACCATTTCCCGTCTACCTTTTCCCGCCCACCATTTCCCGCCCACCATTTCCCGATTTCCGCAGACCTCGCGGGAAGATCCCCCGAGCGGCCGATGGCCGCCGCGTGCCGGGTGCATTTCACGCACCCGACGAAAAAACCCCCGGGAGGACCGGGGGTTGCGGAGGGACGATCGCGGTTCGAGCCGGTCTCAGGACGCGGAGGCCGGCTCGGCGGCTTCGCCCGCGCCCTTGCCGGTCCGGGTGGTGGGGACGGGGAGGTAGGACTGGTGCTCCCACTGGCCCGCCCAGGCCAGCCCGGCCCAGCGTTGCAGCGAGATGTTGCGGACGGTCGGGCGGTCCTCGTCGCGGATCACCTCGCCCCAGGCGCCGGCGTAGGCGGCGCGGACCTGGGCCGAGCTGCCCCCGACGCAGAGGAGCCGTTCGCCGCCCGGTGCCAGGCAGGCAACGGCCCGCCAGTCCTGGGCGGCCGTGGATTCGGTCATGCTCATCGTTCAAATGTCCCCGCCAGCCGGGTTGCCTCGGCCCGGCCAGGTCGGCCGAACCAAGAGACCTCCCGACGGGTCTTGCCAAACAAGGAAGGCATCATCAATCGGGTGCGGAAGGCCCGGGGAGATGCGGCCCCGGACCTCGGAAGGAGCCGGAAGGGGCCCGGCTCCTTCCATCTTATGCCGCCGAGGGGCCCTGGACAACCAAAGAGGAGGCGCCTGACCTCGCCTCCGCCCCGGGCAGGGGCCAGGACTCCAGCCTTCGGCCGGGCCTGGCGGGGAGAGGGACCGGGACGTTCAACCCGGCTCGTGGCCGACGCTCTTCATAGGATGGGAGGACCAGTGAGGCCCCCTGGCGACGCCTGGCCATTCTAGCCGCCGCCCCGCCCTGGACGAAGCAAAAAATTCTTCGAGATTTTTTGGAACACTCAACCAGGGCTTCCTAGCCTCAACAACACCTTCCCCTTGCGACCGACCACCTCGGCCGCCCGGCTCGCCTCCACGACCCGATCCATCGGGAAACTCGGCCCCACCTCCGTCGCCAGGACGCCCGATCGAACCTGCCGGCCGATCTCCCGGAACATCGCCAGGGACGCCGGGATGCTCCGGCTCCTCATCCAGTGCCCGAGCCAGAACCCCTCCACGACCCTCTTGCCCGAGATCATCCGCCTCGGGTCGATCCGCAGGGGCTCCCCGGACAGCGTGCCATACACCACCAATCGGCCATCTTCGGCCAGGGCGTTGAAGGCGCCCGTCCCGGTGTCGCCGCCCACCGGGTCGATCGCGAATGGCACGCCTTGCGGGACGATCGCCCGGACCTGCTCCTCGATCGGCCCCTCGGACGACGCGATCACCCGATCTCCCCCCAGGACTTCGAGTTCCGCCTTCGCCTCCGACCGGCGGACGACGTTGATCGTCTTGATCCCATCAAGCTTCGCCAGCCGGATCAGCATCTTCCCCAGCTCCGACCCGGCCGCGGTCTGGAGGAGCCAGGCCCCCTTCGGAACCCGCAAGACATGGCGGATCAAGGCCAGCGCCGTGGCCGGGTTGACGAAATAGGACGCCACCTGCTCGTCGGGGATGTCCGGCGGCACGGGCCGGGCCTGGCGGGCCGGGATCACGGCATACTCGGCCCAGTTCCCCCCGGCCGAGTTGATCACGGTGACCCGCTTCCCCTTCGCCAACCAACCGAGGAGCCGGGGCCCGCCTTGTCCACGACCCCCACGCCCTCGAACCCCGGCGTGCTCGGCAGCCTGGGCAAGACGCCATAGCGGCCCTTCACCACCAGCAAATCCGACGGGTTCACCGGGCTGGCGATCATCCGGACCCGCACTTCCCCGGGGCCGGGCTCGGGCGTCGGAACCTCGCGGACGGTCAGGACTTCGGACGGATCGCCGAAGCGATCGAAGACGACGGCTTTCATCGGGTCGAGGGGGTTCCGGGATCGGGTTCGGCGGGGATCGATGGCGATCCCCGGTCCGGTCCAGGAGTTTGACAGGATCGGCCGCCCCCGCCAAGCCTCCCGGCTCCGCGATTCCCCCCGAATCAGGCGCCGGCGAACCCGACCTTCTGCTGCGCCTCCTTCACGATCGCCGCATGGGCGTCGGCTCCGAACTTCTGGCCGATCTCCTTCTCCATTCGGCGGTTATAGCCTTCGACGTGCAGCCGCAGCCTCTCATCCACCACGCAGCCGGCGACCCCCTGGAGGCTCACGCCCAGCCGGTCCCTCATCAGGGTCGAATACTCGGTGAACCAGGGAGCGGGCAGGCCATAAGTCTTGAGCCGGAGGACGCCCGCCGCCACGTCGCGCTCCGCCTCGGCCTCCCCCTGGCGTTCCGGGTCCGGGCCGGGCCGCAATGCCAGCCCGAGGCTGGAGACTGCGATCAGCCCCACTCCGCCGAACAGCATCCGCCGCCTCGTCGCATTCATGGAGATCATCCTCCCGGGCCGTTCGATCCGCCTTTCGTCTCTCCATTCGACCGGGAAACTCCTCCCGGTTCAATCCCCCGCCGCCGTCTTGGGTTCTCGGCCTCGGCGGGCTATCGTGAGGGCCGCTCGCTGCCCCAAAACGTGACGAGATCGAGGCCCGTCCATGCCCTTCGACCCCCTGGTGACCACCGACTGGCTCGCCGACCACCTGCATGATCCCAACGTCCGCGTGATCGACTGCCGGGGTTCGGTGACGACCCGGCCCGTCGCGCCGGGCGTGGAGGACGCCTTCTATCGCGGGGCGATCGACGAATATCTCGCAGCCCACGTCCCGGGCGCGGTTTACGTGGATTGGACGAAGGACATCATCGATCCCAACGACCCCGTTCCCGTCCAGGTGGCCCCTCCGGACCCCTTCGCCGAGGCGATGGCCTCGCGAGGGGTCGGCGACTCGACCCACGTCGTCGCCGTGGACCACATGGGCGGCCAGTTCGCCACCCGGTTGTGGTGGGCCCTGACTTATTATGGCCATGACGCCGTCTCGGTGCTGGAAGGCGGCTGGAATCGGTGGGTCGAGGAGGAGAGGGCCGTCGAAGCCGGGCCGGTGAGCGTCGATCGCCGCGAGTTCACCCCGAAGGTCCGCCCGGGATGGCGGACGACGTCCGAAACCCTCGCGGCTCGGCTGGGCGAACCGGGCTTGCAGGTGCTCGACGCCCGCGATTCCGGCCAGTTTTCCGGGGCGAAGCGGCGGGGGCCCCGAGGCGGGCACATCCCGGGGGCGATCCACGTCCCGAGGGAGCGGTTCTTCGCGGAGGGGGGCGGGTTCGTCTCGCTGGACGAGGCCCGGTCCACCTTCCGGGAGGCCGGCCTGGCCCTGGACCGGCCGATTGTCGCTTATTGCAATGGCGGGGTGGCCGCGACCGTCCCGCTGTTCTTCCTCAGCCGGCTGGGCGCGGCCTCGTTGAGCAATTACGACGGCTCCTGGAACGAGTGGGGCGCCGGGCCGACCTGCCGGTCGAGCCCGCGCCCTCGCCCGCCGACCCGGCGAATCCTCCGAAACCGTGAGCCTCGGTCCTTGCGGACGGGGCGGCCGATCGCCATAGTGCAACATCTCGGGCCGGGCCTTCCGCCTCTCCGTCGCTTCGCCCGACCGATCCGCCGACCCCTTCCCTCGGCCTCCAGGGGAGCCCTTGCCGATGACCGAACCCGACACCAAGCACCGGGCCGGGCCCAGCCGCCGCGACTTCCTCCGAGGCTCGGGCCTCGCCGCCGCGACGGCCGTCCTGACCGCCGAGGCCCTCGCCCCCGTGGCCGAGGCCCGGGCCGCCGACGAGGGGGCCAAGGTCCTCTCGGGCGACGTGCCCGTGACCCTCAGCGTCAACGGCCACGACATGAGCTGCACCGTCGAGCCGCGCAGCACGTTGCTCGACACCCTCCGCAATCGCCTGGACGTCACCGGACCCAAGAGGGTCTGCGACCGGGCCAGTTGCGGCGCCTGCACCGTGATCCTCGACGGCGACCCGGTCTATTCCTGCACCACGCTGGCCGTCGCCTGCCCGGGTCACAAGATCGAGACCCTGGAGAGCTTCGACACCGGGGCCAGCGGCGTCCCCCACGCCTTCCATCAAAAAGACGCCCTGATGTGCGGCTACTGCACCCCGGGGTTCGTCACCGCGTGCAAGGCGATGCTCGACAAGAACCCCGACCCCTCCCCGGAGGAGGTCCGCAAGGGTCTCGACGGCAACATCTGCCGGTGCGGCACCTACGTCGGCGTGATCGAGGCCGCGCTCGCCGCGGCCAAGGCCCTCAAGACGAAGGGAGCCTGAACCATGGCCTCCTGGCCCGAAACCCCCCGCCTGATCGGCAAGAGCACCCTTCGCCTCGACGGACTGGCCAAGGCCAGCGGCCGGGCGAAGTACCCGAGCGACGTCCGGCCCGACGGCACCCTGTTCGGCGTGATGCTCTACAGCCCCTATGCGCACGCCAAGGTCAAGAGCATCGACACCGCCCCGGCCGAGAAGATGCCGGGCGTGAAGGCCGTCCACGTGATCGCCGACGCCGGCGCCACGCTCCGCTACCAGGGCGCGGATATTGCCGCCGTGGCCGCCGAGACCGAGGAGCAGGCCCGCGACGCCGCCCGCGCCATCAAGGTCGAGTATGAGATCCTCCCTCACGTCGTCCTCGAAGAGGACGCGATGAAGGACGACGCCCCCAAGGTCCAGGGCCGCTCCAACGTCCAGAAGGGCCGGGCCCAGGTCACCAAGGACCCCGAAGCCGCGATGAAGGCCGCCGAGGCCGAGGGCGCCGTGATCGAGGGCACCTATTCCGCCCCGGTCATCACCCACGTCTGCCTCGAGACCCACGGCCTGACCTCGAAGTGGAGCGAGGACGCGATCACCGCCTGGGCCAGCACCCAGTCGGTCATGGCCACCGCCGACGAGCTCGCCCAGCGGTTCAAGATCGCCAACCCGAACGTGACCGTCCTGACCGAGGTCATGGGCGGCGGGTTCGGCTCGAAGTTCGGCGCCGACGTCTGGGGCGTCACGGCCACGGAGCTGTCGAAGAAGGCCGGCGGCAAGCCCGTCCGCATGTTCCTCGACCGCGTCCAGGAGCACCTCGCCGCCGGCAACCGGCCGAGCGTCACGGCCACGATCAAGCTCGGCGCCTCCAAGGACGGCAAGCTCTCCGCCCTGATCGCCGACAGCCACGGCACCGGCGGCAACACCGGAGGCGCCGACGTCCTCCTGCCTTATGTCTACGCCGTGCCGAACGTCTCGCGGACGCATTCCAACGTCTTCGTGAACGCCGGCAACGCCCGGGCGATGCGGGCGCCCCGGCACCCGCAGTCCTGCATCGTCATGGAATCGGCGATGGACGACCTCGCCGAGAAGCTCGGCATGGACCCCCTGGAGTTCCGCGTCAAGAACCTCCCGGCCGGCGACTTCAAGACGCCGTACTACAACGATCAGGTGGCGATCGGCGCCAAGCTGATCGGCTGGAAGGACCGCAAGCCCCGGAAGGACAACGGCAAGGGGCCGATCTCCCGAGGCTTCGGCATGGCCCTCCACACCTGGGGGGGCGGCGGCCAGCCGGATAAGAAGGTCGGCTGCACGATCAGCCCGGATGGCTCCGTCGAGGTCCGCTCGGCCACCCAGGACATCGGCACCGGCGCCCGGACCGTCCTGGCGATCATCGCCGCCGAGGTCCTCGGCCTTGAGGTCAAGGACATCACCTCCAACATCGGCAACTCCACCTTCCCGCCCGGCCAGGGCTCGGGCGGCTCGACCACCACGCCGTCGATGAGCGCCCCGTGCTACGACGCCGTGACCAAGGCCCGCGACGCCTTCCTCGAGAAGCTCGCCAAGGGCCTCAACGAGAAGAAGGACGACCTCTCGCTCGAAGGCGGCAAGCTCCTGGTCAAGGGCCAGCCGGCCATGTCCTGGAAGGACGCCTGCCGGAAGCTCGGGACGATGCCCATCTCGGCCGAAGGGGTGTTCGCCGACGGCCTGACCTCCAGCGGGGTGGCCGGCTGCCAGTTCGCCGACGTCTCGGTGGACGTCGAGACCGGCGTCGTGAAGCTCAACAAGATCGTGGCCGTCCAGGATTCCGGCCTGATCATCAACAAGCTCGCCTGGACCAGCCAGGTCTACGGCGGGGTGATCGGCGGGCTGAACTACGGCCTGTTCGAGGAACGGGTGATGGACCCGGCCACGGGCATCATGCTCAACCCCGACATGGAGCTCTACAAGCTCGCCGGGGCCAGCGACATCCCCGAGATCATCGTCGAGGCCTACGAGCCGCCCGCCGTGAAGGCCCGGGGGGTGATCGGCATCGGCGAGCCGCCGACGATCAGCACCGCCGCGGCCATCGGCAACGCCGTGAGCAACGCCATCGGCGCCCGAGTGACCCGCTGGCCCATGTCCCCCAAGAACGTCCTGGACGCCCTGGCCTCGGCCAAGAAGAGGGAGTCGTAACCCCCATGAAAGCCTTCGAATACGCCGGGCCCTCGACCGTCGAGGACGCCCTGAAGGCCCTCGCCGGGGCCAAGACCGCCGAGCCCCTTTCCGGGGGGACCGACCTGATCTCCCGGATGAAGGACTACGTGGCCGAACCCGACCGCGTGGTCAACCTCAAGGGCATCAAGGCCCTCGCCGGGATCTCCTCGGGAGACAGGGGCCTGACCATCGGCGCCGGCACGAGGCTGGCCGACGTGGTCGCATCCAAGGAAATCCAGAAGGAATTCCCCGCCCTCCACCAGGCGGCCCTGGAAGTCGGCACCCCGCAGATCCGCAACATGGCCACCGTCGGCGGCAACCTCCTCCAGAGGCCCCGCGACTGGTACTACCGCAACGGCTACGGCCTGATCGCCAAGAAGGACGGCAAGAACCTCCTCCGCGACGGCGACAACCGCTACGGCGCCATCTTCCTGACCGAAGGCGACGCCCTGTTCGTGAACCCCTCCAGCCTGGCCGTCCCCTTGATCGCCCTCGGCGCCACGGCGACGATCGCCGGCGAGAAGGGGGAGCGGACGGTCCCCGTCGAGAAGCTCTATCAGGTCCCGAAGGCCGATTCCGACCGCGAATTGACCCTCGCGCCGGGCGAGATCCTCACGAAGATCACGATCCCGGCCGCGAAGGGCAAGAACGCCTCGTATGAGGCCCGGCAGAAGCGTGCCCACGACTGGCCGCTGGTCCTCTGCTCGGTCGCCGGGATCGGCGAGAGCCCGAGGGTGGTGATCTACGGGGTCGCCCCGATCCCCTGGAGGAGCGAGGCCGCCGAGGCCGCCCTCAAGGGCAAGGAGATCACCCCCGAGACGGCCGAGGCCGCCGCCGAGGCCGCCGTCAAGGACGCCAAGCCCCTGTCGCAGAACGGCTACAAGGTCGCCCTGACGAAGACCGTGGTGAAGCGCGCCCTGCTCGCCGCCGTCGGCAACCGCTACTGGGAGGCCTGACCCATGCTCGACCCGCAAACCCAGGACGAAACGGCGGGCCTCCCGATCGTCGGCGCCCCCTGCCGCCACCTCCGCAACAAGTCGATGTACGTCTTCACCGACGTCGAGCCCGGGATGTCGTCCGAAGGCCATCAGGACAGCATTTGCTGGTGCCTCCAGACGATGACCGGCTTCGGCCCCGACGACGAGTTCGTCGACGCCCACGAATGCCGCAACCCCAGCCGATCCTGCTTCGAGCCGGTCTGAGCCGAACTCGGAGCGTCGCGAAAAACCTCACTCAACGGGCACGGACGATCGGTCAAACCCGGTCGTCCGTGCCCGTCTCGCGTTCCGACCTGCAAGAATTTGCGCCGACGGCCGAATGACCCTCGCAGGTCGAGACGAGACCCGAGGCTTTCCCGGAGCGAGGACGATGCCCGATCCCATCGGTCCTTCGGTCAGCTATGTCCCCGCCACGACGGCCGTCCTGGTCGTCGGCGATCGGCCGATTCCGCTCGAAGAATGGCCGATGGCTCGGTCCGTCGCAGAGCGTCACGCGATGGAGACCAGGCAGGAGGGGGCCGACCTCCTGGCGATCGAGCCGAAGAGGCGCAGCGTGATCGGGGTGATCGTGCTGAGCATCCTGATGTTCCTCGGCGGGAGCTTGCCGACCGTCGTGGCCACGTCCCTCGACCTGCCCGGCTGGCTCTCGATCGTCATGGGCCTGGTCACCCTGGCGGGCCTCCTGTTCCTGGTCCGGCTCCAGCTCTCGGGCCTGCGGTCGATCCGGTTCGACAGGGCGGCGGGGCGTCTGGTGATCGATCGCCGGGTCGGCTTCCGACGAAGGACTCGGACCGAGGCGAGCTATCCCCTCGAAACGGTCCTGGCGGTCCAGCTCCTGTTCAACGGCTTGCATAGCGTGTCCGAAACGCTAGGACAGGGCGACCAGCAATCGACCTCCTACCGCCAATTCTTCGGTTATGAGCTCAATCTCGTCCTCGATGACCCGAACCAGAGGCGCCTGAACCTGTTCAGCATCGCCGACTGGGCATGGATTCGACGGACGGGTCAAACCCTCGGGGCCTTCCTCCAGGTCCCCGTGATCGACAAGCTCCATCACGGGTAGAGCGGTTCCCGGTAGGTTGGATATCGGTAGGGCAGGCCTCGGCCTGCCGTCTTCGGGGGCCTCGGCAGGCCAAGGCCTGCCCTACGAGACGCGTCGTGCGCAATCCGCTCGCGAACCGCTTTGGGCCGAAGGGGTCCGAGCCGGCCGGACGTGGGGCGAGGGGATCGCCAAGGGCGGCGTCTCGGCCCCCGGGGCGTACCGCACCCGGTCTTTCAGCGCGAGCAAAGGGCGCTCGACGAACCGCCAGGAGAGCGCCGCCACGCTCAAGCTCATCGCCAGTTTCGTCAGGTCCCTGAGCATCGGCCGGGCGATCTTCAGGTCATCAAACGTCCACTCGACGAGCCGGAAAATCGGGATGTGGTAGAGGTACAGGCCATAGCTCATCATCCCGAAGGCCACGAGCCAGGGGGCCCTCAGGGGTCGGAGCCACGACCGCCCCGAGGACAGGACGACCGCGCCGACCAGCCCGGTATACAGGACGGCCAGCCGGGTGAACCGCAGGCCCACGGCCACCTCCGACCATCGCGCCGATCCTCGGGTCATCGCCTCGATGGGCAGGGCGGCCAGGATCGCCGCCAGGGCCAGGGCCCCGATCAGTCGCGCCCTCCGCGTCTCCACCCATCGGTGATCGGCGAGGATCGCGGCGAGCAAGGCGCCTAATACAA
Source organism: uncultured Planctomycetota bacterium (assembly GCA_963737655.1). Classification (GTDB taxonomy): domain Bacteria; phylum Planctomycetota; class Planctomycetia; order Isosphaerales; family Isosphaeraceae; genus JAQGHR01. The sequence continues at coordinate 4,406,022 of CAVTTN010000002.1, forward strand.
GGCCATCACACCGCGACAAAAGCAGGTAATTCGGCATCCCGCGGACCCGGAACACGGCCGACATCGCCATCAACGCCGGCGCCAGCACGAACAGCCCCCGACGGCCGACCCACCAGACCAGCAGCGGCCAGATCAGGTAGAACTGCTCCTCGATCGCCAGCGTCCACAGATGCCCGAACGCCCGGGAGAACGGCGGCATGCCCACGCCAAAATAGTCGTGGACGCACTGGGTGTAGGTCAGGTAGTACGGCAGGGCGTCGAGCGGGGCGGGGTGCGTCCCGAACCGATTCACGACGAGGAAGACGGCGAAGGTCAGGTAGTAGATCGGGAAGATCCGCAGGGCCCGCCTCGCATAGAAGACCCGGAAGCCCCCGGGCCGGCGGATCGAGCCCAGGAGGACCGTCGTGATCAGGTAGCCCGAGAGGACGAAGAACAGGTCCACGGCCGAGGCCATCGGCTTGAAGTGGAACCGCCAATGGAACAGGACGATCACCGCCGCGGCGATCCCTCGCAACCCATCCAGTTCCGAGATCCGTCTCATCGCGAATCGTCCCCTTCGTCGGTCCGGCTCCTTCGACGGATTTCGGCCCAGGACACCCCAAAATCGCCGGACCGTCAACCGGAGAAATCGCGACGGGGCCGTTGAAAGGAAGATTCGCGAGGCCCTCCGACTCCCGATCGTGCCCGCTTGACGCTTGCCCGATGAGCCGCGGAGTCTTAAGATCATCGGGGCCGAGACCGCGCCGCCGTCGGCAATCCTCCCGACGGAGCCGGTCCCCCTTTGGGTGAGATGATCGATGAGATTCGCGATCCCGGGGATTCCCCTGCTGGTCACGATCGAGAGGCGGCCGAGGGAGGCCGCGAAGGGCCGAATTCGCGACCTGATGGCCTGGATCGCCTTCGTCGCCGTGATCCTGGCCGCCGGGATGTTCATCGCGAGCCTGCCCGACCGCGTGAAGGGATTCCGGGCGATGGCCAACCGGAATCGCGACGCCGCCTTTCAGGCCGAGTTCGCCCTCTCGACCCAGGAATCGACGCGGAAGAACTTCGAGAGCCGGGCCCAGTTGCTCGATCGCCGAGGCGCCGAGATCGCGAAGGAAGGAGACGCCGGGACCGCCGATTCGTTGCGGAGGGAGGCGGCCACCTATCGCGCCATCGCCAGGGCTCAGGCGGACGAGGCCGGGCGGTCCCGCAAGCGGATCGCCCACTTCCAGACGCTCGCCGACAAGTACGCCAAGGCCGCCGAACGCCCCTATCTGCCCGTCGGCCCCGACCCCTCCGAACCCTGATCGGCGAGCCGGTCGTACGGGACGATGTTCTGCCACTCGTCGGCGTCGGACCGGGCGACGACCGCGACCACCGGCTCCTCGTCGCTGAGGTTGAAGACCTCGTGGGGGACGCCGGGCTCGATGAACAGGAAGTCGCCGGCCGAGTTCTCCACCACGTTCTTCAGCCCCGGGCCGTACTCGTGCCGGACCCGGCCCTGGAGGATGTAGAGCATCAGCTCGAAATCGACGTGGATGTGCGCATAGGCGACGCCTCCGGGCGGGATCGTCGCCACGTTCATCGACAGCTTCTTCGCCCCGACGTTCTTGGCCGAGAGGCCCACCTTGTAGTGGATGCCGTTCCAGTCCCGGCAGTTGCCCGAGGCGCGGATCACCGAGATCCCGTCGCGGCCCTCGACGTCCCGGGCCAGGTCGATCGGTTCGGACGGCATGTTCGGCGGCCCCCTCGTCTCACTTCATCGCGAGCAGCTCGATGGTACGCTTCACGAACGCGGAGGCGGCGGCGAGGTTCTCCTCGGGCGGCCTCTTCATCCCCTGGGCCCGTTCGAAGGCGTGGACGTGGGCCGGGTCGAGCAGGCCGCTCTTCACGTAAAGGTCCTCGCACGCGAGCAGGAGGCAGCGGAGGCCCATCTCGCGGTAGCCCTTGTTGTAGACCAGGGCGCGGAGGCAGGAGAACATGGCCTCATAGCTGAGGAAGCTGATGTCCGCGCGGTCCCCCTGGCCGGTGAAGTTGATGTTGGCCGCGGCCTCCAGCCGGTCGGCGGCGGTGGACATCAGGCCGCCCACTCGGGTCGGCGCGTCCTTGTCCTCGACGAGGTACGGGCTGTCCAGGCACTTCGGGAAGGTGTTGATAATCGCCATCGGCGAGGGCCTCGATTCGATCGGATCGCGGAGGGAAGGTCCGGGAGGTCGCTCGTCAGTCGTCCTGGGGCTTGGCCTCGCTCGACTTCGGCCGGTCCTCGGCCTTCGGCGAGGCCGGCGGGGTGGCCGAGGCCTTGCCCTTCCCTTTGCCTTGCCCCTTGCCCTGGGCCTTCCCCTTCGGGGCGCCCCCGCCCCCGCCGCCTCCGGGAGGGCCTCCGGCCTTGCCCTTGGGCGCGGAGCCTCCGGCGGAGGCGCCTCCGCCCTTGGCGGTGAATTCCGCCGCGCCTTTCTTGGCCTGCTCCAGCCGTTCCTCCGGGGTGGTGCGGAACCCGGGCTCGGCCGAGGTGGCGTGGCGAATGTCCCCCAGGGGGCGGGTCTTCGAGGCGTCGGTCATGGCGCGGAGCAACGGGGTCGGGTAGAGGCCGCACCCCACCGCCACGGCCGTGGCCGCGACGACCGAGACGGTCACTCCCAGGGGGGCACGGCCCGTCGTCGTCGAGCGGGCCGGGCGGAGGAACATCGCCTTGAGCACCCGGACGTAATAAAACGCCGAGACCACGCTGTTGAACAGGCCCAGCGCCACCAGCCACGTCAGCGTGATCCGCCCCTTCTCGCCCGTGTTCATGGCTTCCATGAACATGTAGAGCTTGCCGAAAAATCCGGCCAGGGGGGGCATGCCGATCAGCGAGAGCATCAGCAGGACGATGCACACGGCCAGGAACGGCGAGCGGGAGCCGAGGCCGTCAAGTTCCGCGATGTCGTCCCGGCCGGTGTCGCGGACGATCCACGCCGCGACGGCCAGGGCCCCGGCCGTCGCGAAGGAGTAGACGACCAGGTAGAACAGGACCGGCCCGGTGTCCATCTTCTGGGTGGTCGAGACGCTCGCCGCCAGGACGCCCACGAGCATGTAGCCGGCGTGGGCGATCGAGGAATAGGCGAGCATCCTCTTGAAGTTCTTCTGGGCGAGCGCCGCGAAGTTGCCGAACGTCATGGTGGCGGCGGAGATCGCGGCGATCAGGCCGATCCAGCCGGGGCTGGTGAGCTCGCCGGGCCTCATCGCCCAGGGGGCCAGGCCGCCGACGAGAACCTTGATCATCGCCACGAAGCTGGCGATCTTCGAGCCGGTCGCCACCCAGGCCGTGACCGGGGCCGGGGCGCCCTCGTAGGCGTCGGGCGCCCATTGGTGGAACGGGACGGCCGCGATCTTGAACCCGAACCCGACCAGCACGAGCAACACCGCCACCGCCCCGGCGAGGTTCCCCTGGAGGCCCTTCGGCGCCGACCCGCCGGCGAGCAGGCCCTGGATCGCGTCGATCCGCGTGCTGCCGGTCAGCCCGTAGATCAGGCTGAGGCCGAAGAGGAACAGGGCCGAGGAGACCGACCCGTAGACGAAGTACTTGAGGCCCCCCTCGGCCGACCGCCGTTTGCCCTTTTCGAACGCGGCCATCATGTAGAGGCAGAGGGTCATCGTCTCCAGGGTCAGGAACAGCGTGAGCAATTCCTCCGAGGCGACCAGGAGCATCATCCCCACGCCCGACCAGCAGAGCAGGGCAAAATACTCGCCCCAGTGCTCGGTGAAGTCCCACGCCATCGACTGCGCGACGATCAGCGCGAGCAGGCCGAGGAGCGTGAGGTCCATCCAGCTCGTCACGCCGTCGCTGGTCAATACGCCGGAGAACAACGAGACGTAGAGGCCGGCGGTGTTGAAGCCGCCCCTGTCGGCCGGGAGCATCATCGCGACCTGCAGGCCGGCGATGCCGACGACCCCGAGCAGGGTCAGCCAGCCCAGCCGCCCCCTCCGCTCCGGGCCGGGCTTCTTGCGGAGCAGGGCGAAGTCGTACATCAGGACGATCAGGCCGAGCGCCGTCAGGGCGATCACCGGGGCGATGAAGAAGAGGTCCCCCTTCAGGGCCTCGATCGGGTCGAAGTCTTTCATCGGCGGCGCCTGGGTCCTGCGGGTCGGGTCGGGTCGATGCGCGGTTCAGAGCCAGGGAGAGGGGGGATCAGCCGGCCATGCTGTCGAAGCGGTCGATGTCGGCGGCCTTCCAGCGGCGGTAGCACAGGAGGATCAGGCCGATCCCCACGGCGACCTCGGCCGCGGCGATCGTGATGACGAAGATGGCCATCATCACCCCGGTCAGGGGCCCTTCGCCGGCGGGCGGGGTGCCGTACCGCCAGAAGGCGATGAAGTTGATGTTCGCCGCGTTGAGCATGATTTCGATCGCCATGAGCACGGCGATGGCGTTGCGCCGGGCCATCACGCCGAACAGGCCGATGGCGAACGACGCGGCGGCGAAATAGAGGAACCAGCTCAGGGGGATGTCGTCGGTCATGCCTGGCCCCTGTCGGGGGTCTCGGGGGAGAGCTTCGCGCCGGCCAGGGTCCCGGCGACGGCGTGGCCGTTGGTCGGGTCGGGCGAGGCCGGCCCCTCGGTGCCCCCTCGGCCGGTCTGCGCGGCGCCGAGGCGGAAGTGCGGGTCCTTTTCGTCCGATTGCGCCAGGGCGATCGCGCCGACTAGGGCCGCCGTGAGCAACAGACCTGCGACCTCGAAGGGGATCACAAATCGTCGGAGCATCTCGTCGCCCACGGCCTTGCCCATGTTGGCGATCGCGGCCGATCGGCCGTCGGTCGGCGGGGCGTCCGGATCGGGCGGGACGAACTTCGGCCTCTGGGCGAGGATCGACCACGCCGGGTTCCCGCCCAGCCCTTGCTCGCGGGCGATCCCGGTGGCCAGCATCGCCAGGAGGCCGAAGGCGATCACCCCGGCCGGCAGCTTCCTCATCCAGTGCCCGCCGGTCGTCTCGTCCCCCTGGATGTTCCGGGTCAGCATGATCCCGAACATCAGGATGATGGCCACCGCCCCGATGTAGACGAGCACCTGCATGGCGGCCATGAACTCGGCTTCGAGCAACACGAACGTGCACGCGACCAGGAAGAAGAACCCCACGAGGAACAGGGCCGCGTGGACGAGGTTCCTCGCCACGACCGTCCCCACCGCCGTGAGCAGGCCGAGCGAGGCGATCACCAGAAAGAGGATGCGGATCAAGGGGTCGGACTCCCGGGAGATTCGGTCCGCCGATGTCGCGGAGAGAGAGAGGGGGTCGAGGGTCGTCGGATGGATCACTTCCTGGCGAAGGCATAGTCTCGGCGGAGGGGGGCGGCCAGGGTCGGCGCCTCCTCGCGGGTCGCTCGGTTCAGCCAGAGGACGAAGGCGACGGCGAGGATCTCCAGGGGGCCCGTGTAGATCCAGCCCCAGAGCTTGTCCATCGCGGTCGGCAAGTAGTCCGGCAGGTGGCCGATGGTCACCTCCTGCCAGATCGCCGCGATCACCAGGTTGAGGATCGCCAGCGGGATCATCGTCTTCCACGCGAACCCCATGAGCTGGTCCACCCGGAGCCTCGGCAGGGTGACGCGGACCCAGAACATGAAGAACACGTAGAAGAACACCTTCGTGAAGAAAATTCCCGTGGTGATCGCGTTCACCAGGACGAACGACGGCACGGTGTCGGTCAGGATCGAGCGGAAGTCGAAGAACGGCAGCGAGCCGCCGCCGAGGAACAGGCTGGTCCCCAGGCAGCTCACGCCGAAGACGCTGAGGTACTCGGCCAGGAAGAACAGGCCGAACCTCATCCCGGAATACTCGGTGTGATAGCCCGCGATGATCTCCGACTCGGCCTCGGGCAGGTCGAACGGCGTCCGGTTCACCTCGGCGATGTTGGCGATCGTCAGGAGGATGAACGACACCAGGCCCGGGGGCGAGAAGAGGAACCAGCCGTCGTCGAGCTGGCGGTTGAGGATCGCCACCATGCTCAGGCTGCCGGTCCAGAGGATGATGGGGACCGTCGCCAGGACCTGAGGCACTTCATACGAGACGAGCTGGGCCACGGCCCTCATGGCCCCGAGCAAGGAGTACTTGTTGCGGCTCGACCATCCCGCGAGGAAGATGCCGAGGCTCGAGATGCTCGAGACGGCGATCAGGTAGAGCAGGCCCGAGGGCAAATCGACCGGGACCAGCCCCGTCACGCGGTTGCCGACCTTGCCGCCGAAGCCGAACGGGATCACGGCGAGGACCAGGAACGCCGAGACGAGCAAGATGACCGGCGCCAGCAGGTGGACGACGGCATCGGCGGCCTTGGGGACGATGTTTTCCTTGGTGATCAGCTTCAGGGCGTCGGCGATCGGCTGGAGGAGGCCGAGAGGGCCCACGCGGTTCGGGCCGATCCGGTCCTGGAACCTCGCGGCGACCTTGCGCTCGGCCCAGACCATGTAGGCGACGATCCCGGGGAAGGCGCCGAAGAACGCCAGGCCGAGCCACGCCAGCCAGATCACGTGCTGGCGGGTCAGGGGGCCGAGCATCGGCTCGTCGATCCACGCGGTCGAGGAGGCGGCCTCCTGGGCCAGGATCATCGGCAGGGCGAAATTCACCGTGGAGGCTCCCCATCGCGGACCGATTCCCGGATCAATCCGATCAGACCCACCGCAAGACGCCCTTGGCCCAGGCGTAGGCCAGCCCGATGGCCAGCATCGCGAGGAAGATGACCATCTCGACCAGGGCGAACGTCCCCAGGGCCCCGTAGCTGACCGCCCAGGGGTAGAGGAACACCGTCTCGATGTCGAACACCAGGAACATCAACGCATAAATGTAATACTGGATGCGGAACCGGACCCAGGTCTCCCCGGTGGTCAGGAGGCCGCACTCATACGTGTCCCCCTTCGACCGCGATGTCTTCCTCGGCGCCACGATCGCCACGACGACCAGGGGGGCGACGGCGAAGCCGATCGCGCCGAGGAGGAGCAGGCCGATGAAGAGGTAGGACGAGAGGATCATGGGGTGTCCCGAGGGAATCGAATCTAGAGGGGCCGGACCTCGGTGTTCTCGTCCAGGGCGACGACGGTGATCTCGCCGTCGTCCTTGAGGAGGCGGAGGGTGGGCTGGCTGACGTACATCGCCTTGCCGCCCATCTCCATCCCGCCGACGGGCCGGAGGCCCTCGGCCTCGACCGTGCCGGTCACCTCGGTGGTCCAGCGGCGATGCCCCACGCGGACGTGCTGGACCACGCGGACGGCCGTCCCGGGGGCGTATTTCGGAGGCGGAGGGGTCGGAATCATGAGGTCTCTCGGCTCAGGAGCGGACATCCTAACGGTGGGGGCAGGCGGGGGCAAGGGGCGCGACCGGCGACTTTCGCCGGATCGTCACGCCTTCGCCTTCGAGGGGGCGGCGGCGGGCTTCGCGGCGGTCGCCCCGAGCGCCTTCTGGAGCCTCTGGTCCTTCTTCTTCTGGACCTTTCCGCGCTCGGTGACCTCGTCGGAGGACGCCCACGCCTCGGGGTGGGTCTTCGCGTAATACTCGGTGGAGACCAGCAAGTCCTGGAGGCTGAAGATGTGCGTCTGGTGCCTCTCGAAGTTCGAGAGCTCGAAGTTCTGGTCCATTTTGATGGCGTCGAACGGGCAATACTCGGAGCAGAGCCCGCAATTCATGCAGACGTCCATGTCGATGAAGAAGTCTTCGGGCAACGGCACGGGCGCGCCGTTGGGTCCCTGGGCGTGGGTCATCCAGATGCATTGCGGCGGGCAGACCTTCGCGCAGATGTTGCACGAGGTGCAGCGGACGTTGCCGTCGGCGTCGTCGTAGACGAGCATCGGCAGCATGCGGAACCGCTCGTAGACCGGCAGGCGCTCGTCGGGGTACTCGACGGTGAAGAGGCCCTCGGTGGTGGCGTCCTGCCGGATCGTGGGCTGCGACCCCCGGGTCTTGGGGCCGAACCAGAGGTCGAAGAACTGGTGGCCGCCGCCTCGACGGCGGAGCGTGGCCCCGTCGCCGACGAAGAACGTGCGGACGAACCGACGGAGGGTCACCCAGTGGCCGATGAACAGGCCCTTGCCGAAGCTCATGAGGTCCTTCCTTTGTCGCCGACAGGTCCGGCGCCGACGGCCTCGGGGGCGTCGCCCGCGCAGTGGATGAGGATTCCGAGGATCTTGCCGATACGTTCGATGTGGTACTCGTGCTCATCCAGGGCCAGGGTCGCCCCATCGAGCCGGAGGAACTGCCAGAGCGATCCGGTGGTGACGGCCCCGTAGATCAGGTCGGCAGGCGACCCGTCCCTCTCGTTGAAGACCCGGGCGCCGACCATCGCGGCGGCGCACTGGCCCAGGCCGAGCTGGATGTTATCCCGTTTCGCCTCGATGACCACCAGGACCGGGGACACCAGGAACATCTGCTCGGGGGACCTCGCCAGGAGGAAGTCGCAGACGCCGGAGAGGCCCTGGGAGGCGTCGGCCGCCAGCTCGATCCCGGAGAACAGCGCGACGCGGCGGCCGAGGCGCTCGCGGACCTCGACCAGGATCGGCGCCACGAGGAATTCCGATCGCGCCTTTTCCGTGTTATTGGCCAGCGCGAGCGGGTAGTTGCGGTTCAGGGTCCCCGTGAGGTAGTCGCCCTCCTCGGATTCCGGGACGTCGGCGAAGAGGTCCGGAGTCGGGACGACCGACAGGCCGAACCGGCGGGTGGCTTCCTTCAGGGTGAAATCGCCGTAAGACATGCCGATCAACGCCCCCCCGGGTCGTCCGGGGCCTTGGCCTCGGACTTCTTCTTGGAGCGGCTCGACTTGGATTTCGACGACGGGGTCGCCGAACCCTTCGAGGCCGCCGACGAGGGCGGTTCGGCGAGGCTGGGGTCGATCTTGGCGAGGTCGAACGGCTCGCCGAGCAGGGCGTTGAAGGCGTCCTTCTGGCCCTTGCTGAGGATCGCGCCGATCCGGCCGGAGGCGGTGTCGCGGATCATCGCGGCCTGGCGGCGGAGGGCCGGGCCCTGGGCGGCGTCGGCCTGGCCCATCAGCGTCGCCTGCCGGGCCAGGGCGACGACCTGCCTCTGGCCGAGCCTCCATTCATTCACGATCTGGGAGATCCGCTCGTACTGATCGGGCTTGACCTTGATCCGGGCGGAGACCTCGGGCCGGGAGACCGACAGCGGGCCTTCGATCCGGTAGACGATCTGCTGGAGCCGCTCGGTCTGCTTGGGCTTGAGGACCTCGCCCACGGCCTTCTCGTTCTCCTGGCGGAACCTGGACCACGCCGCGAACAGGGCCTCGGGGTCGTTCGCCCCGCCCAGGACCGACGCCCGGAACAGGTCGGCCCCTTTCATGGTCATTTCCTTGTAGATATCGAACACCTCGGTCTTCTGCTCGGCGGTCAGCTTCAATTCCTCCTGGACGGCCGGCGCCTGGATCACCAGCAAGACGTTCGCCCCCTCGGGCCCGAGGACGTTGCCGGTCCGGGACGACCGCGGGGAGGAAGACTTCGCCGCGGTATCCTCCCCCTTCGCGGAATCCTTCTCCTTCGCGGTTTGCGCCAGGCAGGGAACGGCCCAGGCCAGGAGGACCGCCAGCGCCGCCGGTCGGATCGTCGCCATGAGTCGTTCCTCCCCAGGGGGCCGTGCTCTGCCGGGTCGATCCGCCTTCATGCCGCCCTCCCCCCGACGCAATGCAGGAGGATGGCGAGGATCTTGCCCGGGACGTCGATCGCGTATTCTTCAGGATCGAGGACGAGCTCGGATCGGTCGAGTCGCAGGAAACGCCAGGCCGTCCCGGTCGTCACGGCGCCGAAGACCGTCGATGGACCTTCGCCTTCGGTTTCATTGAACGACTGGACGGCGACCATCTCGGCGGCGCACTGGCCCAGTCCTGGCTTGACGTTGTCGTTCTTCGCCTCGACGACGGCGAGGACCGGGGCCGTGACGAGGACCTTCAATCGGGACTTCGTCAGCAGATAAGCGCAGACCCCGTTCAGTCCTCGGGCTTCGTCGACGTGGAATTCGACTCCCGAGAAGAATCCGACCGCGCCTCCCATCCTCCGGCGGGCCTCCAGGAGCATCGGGGTGACGATCAATTCCGATCGGGCCTTTTCCGTCCCGATCCCGACGGCCAGGGGGACGCACTCCTCCAGGAGGCTGTGAAGGGTCGGCCCGATATCAACCGGATCAAATCGTCCGAAAATGTCGATTTCATCGACGATCTTCAGGCCGAACTCCTTGCGGACCCGATCGAGGGTGAACTGGTGATAGGCCATCGCCCGGAAGTCCTCTTAACGATCCACCTCGCCCAGGACGATATCCAGGCTGCCGAGGATGCCCACCACGTCGGCGATCGTGTGGCCCAGGCACATCTGTTCGAGGGCCGTCAGGTTGATGAAACTCGGGCTGCGGACGTGGTAGCGGTACGCCGTGCCCGAGCCGTCGGCCAGGACGTAGAAGCCCAGCTCGCCCTTGGGCGCCTCGCTCCTCGAATAGGCTTCCCCGGCCGGGACCTTGATCTGGTACGACTTCTTCCCCGGCAGGATCGGCCCCTCGGGCAGGTCGCGCACGGCCTGCTTGAGGATCTTCACGCTCTCGCGCATCTCCAGGAGGCGGACGACGTACCGGTCGTAGATGTCGCCGTGGGTCCCGGTGACGACCTTGAAGTCGAAGCGGTCGTAGATCGAGTACGGGGCGGCCCGGCGGATGTCGTAATCGACGCCCGAGCCTCGCAGGACCGGCCCGGCCGTCGAGAACGCCGTCGCCTGCTCGGCCGTGAGGACGCCGATCCCCTTGCACCGATCCAGGACGATCTCGTTGCCCGAGAGGTAGCGGTCGAGCTCGTCGATCCGCCGGTCCAGGCGGTCGAAGACGATCGCCTTGCACCGCTCGGCCCAGCCCTTGGGCAGGTCGAACGCCACCCCGCCGAACCGGAAATAGTTGCACATCATCCGGCTGCCGGCCGCCCACTCGAACAGGTCGAGGATCAGCTCGCGCTCCTCGATCGCGTACAGGGCGGGGGTGAAGAACGCGCCCAGGTCGTTCAGGAGGAACCCGATCGACCACATGTGGCTGGCGATCCTCGTCAATTCGGCCATGATCACGCGAATGTATTCGGCCCGTTCGGGCACCTTCGCGTCGTCGCCCATCAGTTGCTCGACGGCCAGCGCGTAGCCGAAGTTATTGGCCATGCTCGTCAGGTAGTCGAGCCGGTCGGTGAACGGGAAGTTCATCAGGAACGTGTTGCGTTCGCCGATCTTCTCGTGATTGCGGTGCATGTAGCCCATCACGGGCTTGAGCCCGACGATCGTCTCGCCGTCCACGCGCAAATTCATGCGGAAGACGCCGTGGGTCGAGGGGTGTTGCGGCCCCATGCTGACGATGAACTGGTCGGTGTCGAGCTCGGAGACCTCGGCCCCGCTGGGCAGGAGGTACTTGCCCTTGGTGTCGTCGCCGGGGTCGAGCTTGTTCCAGCCGTCGTAGCCCTTGGGCACCTTCATGTTGGTGCCGTGGGGGCTGAACTCCTCGGCCCGGAAGTGCTGGCCGTCCTCGACCCGGCTGTCGAAGACTTTTGTGGGGCCTTCGTAGTACGGTTCGAGGTAGTCCTTGCGAAGGGGGTAGTAGGCGAACCCCTCCCACATCAAAATTCGCTTGAGCTCGGGGTGCCCGGCGAACCGGACGCCCATCATGTCGTAGACCTCGCGCTCCTGGAAGTCGGCCCCTCGCCACACCGAGACGACCGACGGCACCTCGCCCTCCCCTTCGGCCTCGGCGCACCTCACGCGGAGCTCGATCAGCTTGCCGGGGTTGGTGGTGCTGTCGACCTGATAATTGACCTCGATGCAATCCTCGTAGTGGACGCTCTGGAGGCTCGCCAGGTAGTCATACTTGATCGGGTTGCGGTCGCGGAGGTAGAGGCCGACCGCGACGAGCTTCGCCGGCTCGATCAGCAATCCGGCCATGACGACCTGGGCGGTCCCGGCGCCGAATTCGGCGTTGATCCGCTCCTCCAACTGCTTCAATTCGAGGTCGCCGAGCCAGACGAGGCTGGGCCGGGCCTCGGCCGTCTTGATCTTCTTGCCGGCCTTGGCGGCGGGCTTGCCGGTGTCCTTGACCGGGGTCGGGACGGCCGCGGCGTCGGCGTTCGGGCTGTTCGCCTCGGCCTTCGCGGGGTCGGCCTCGGCCACGTTCTTGGCCTTGGCCCGCAACTGGTCGAGCTTGCTCATCGGCTTCGGCGCCGAGTCGGCCGGCTCGGGCGTCGGGATCTCGACGGCCCCCGGGGCCGGAGGGGGCTGCGGCGCCGGGATCCTCGCGGGCTTCTCCAGGGTCGCCTCGCGGGCCTCGACCAGGCCCATCGCCGTCCTCTCGGCCGTCATCTCCAGGGTCCGGAGGTCGATCAGGTCGGGCCCGAGCACCGGGATCGGCACGTCGCGCTCGACCTGGCCGTTATACCACGGGGACTGGGTGATCTTCTCGCCGTCGATCTTCTTCTGGAGCATCATCAGGCCGTTCAGGAGCGCCTGGGGCGTGGGCGGGCAGCCGGGGACGTACACATCGACCGGGAGATACTTGTCGATCCCCGAGACGACGTTGTACCCCTCCTTGAACGGGCCTCCGCCCGAGGCGCAGGCGCCCATGCTGATCACGTACTTCGGCTCGGGCATCTGGTCGTACAGCCGGGCGATCATCGGCATCATCGTCTTGGTGACGGTGCCCGAGACGATCATCACGTCCGCCTGGCGAGGGGAGCCGCGGAAGACCTCGGCGCCGAACCGGGCGATGTCGAACCGGCTCGACGCGGTGCAGATCATCTCGATGGCGCAGCAGGCCAGGCCGAAGCCCAGGGGCCACAGGCTGGAGCGGCGGCCCCAGTTGTACACGAGGTCCACGATCCCGCCGGCGCCGACGAGCTTCTGCCACGTCGTGGTCACGACGTGCTGCTCCAGCTCCTTCTGGAGGCCGGGGTCGATGACGGTCATCCACTCCGGGCGGGTGGTGGTGAGCTCGGCGCGGGGTTCGAGGGTGGTCGCCATGATTCGGATTCGCTCGGCTCGGCTCGGGATCGTCCGGGGCGGGGCGGACCGGGTTCGGCCTCGTCGTCGATCGCGGACGATCACCGACGGGCGCCCCGGGGCCTTGCGTATGGTAAGCATCCGGCATGGGGCTTGCCAGGGGGTAGCGGCCGACCCCTTCCCGACCTTCCCGGCCCGGACCATAATGGCAGGATGGATCACTCCCGGTTCCAGATCAGCGTGGCCGCGATGCTCGCCCTGGTGGCCTGCCTCGCCCTGAATTTCTGGCTCTTCCGCCTGGGGGTGATCTGGGGACTGCTCGGCCTGAACGTCACCAAGCACGTCGCCATCGCCTTCGTCTGCCAGGCCATCGGCCTGAACCGCAAGGTCCAGCGGCCACCGACGCCCAAGCCCCGGCCCGAGCCGTCGTCGAATTGAATGGGCTCGGGTCGCGGCGATTCCCTTTGCCGGTCCCCTCTCCCCCGTCGCGGCGGAGAGGGTTAGGGTGAGGGTGAGGGGGCCGCAGCCCAGGACGCTCCGGGCAAAGTCCCGGCCCCAAGAGATCGCCCCGTGGTCACCCGATGGCGGTCCCATCTCCCCCATGATCCCCCGGCCGACCCTCCCCCTGCCCTGCCTCGTCGCGATGGCCGTCGTCGGCCTGGCGCTCGGCGGATCGTGGTTCGGGTACGAGCCGGTTGGCGGAGACCCCGACAAGCTCTATCGGCCGATCAAGGCGGAGCTCGCCCGGTCGCTGGCCGAGGGCCGATTGCCGTTCTGGAGCGACCGCTTCGGCCTGGGCTGCCCTCTCGTGGCCGAGAGCCACGTGGCCGCGTTCTACCCGCCGAACTGGCTGGTTTACCGCGTGATGCCCGTCGCCCCGGCGTTCCGGCTGATGCTCTGGCTCCACTCGGTCGCCCTGGCCGGGACGATGTACCTTTATGCCCGATCGCTCGGCCTGACGCCCTGGGGGGCGGCCCTGGCGTCGGTGGCGTTCTCGCTCTGCGGGTTCTCGGCGAGCCACTGCGTCCATGAGCCGTTCTATGGCGTGATGCCATATTTACCTCTGTGCCTGTACCTCGCCGACCGCTTCGCCGGGACCGGCCGGATCGCCTTCGCGGCGGGATTGGCGCTGGCGTGGGGCGTGCAGATCACCCTGGGACATTTTCAGATCCCGATGTGGACCGGAGGGGCTCGCGCTGGTCCTCGGCGGCTGGCGGGCGATCTGCGAGGGCCGACCGTGGCGGATCGTCGGCCTCGGGATCGCTCTCGTCGGCGGGATCGGCCTGGCGGCGGTCCAGATCGTGCCGACGTATGAACTTGTGAAGGTGGCCGGGTTCGGCCGCCCGCTGGCCCAGTTGATGAATTATCGGTCCCCTCCCGAGCACCTTTCCGGCTGGGCGGTGCCAGAATTGTTCCTGGCCCGGGATGGTCACTCGAACGACGCCTACTGGTCGCGCCTGGCCACGACCCCGGGCGAGTCCTCGGCCTACGTCGGGACGGTCCCCCTGGTCCTCTCCTGGGTGGGGATCGTCGCGGCCCCTCGCGACCGCCGCTTCACCCCCTGGCGGCTGATCGTCCCGGCCGGTCTCGCCCTGGCGAGCATGGCGAGCTGGTGGCCCGACGGATACTGGATCGTCTTGCAGGTCCCCGGTTTCGGGCTGTTTCGCGCCCCGGGACGATACACGTTGCTGACCAGCCTGGGACTGAGCTTGCTCGCGGGTCGGGGGCTGGACCGGACGATCTCGGCCCGACGCTTCGGGATCGGCCTGGGCCTGGCGATCCTGGCGGGAGCGGCGAGCTTCGGATGGTCGATGCTCCTCGCCAGCCGAACCGATTATCGGGCGAGCTTCGGCGCGGACACTGTGACACTCCGAATCGCTTCGGCCGCGGGGGCCTGGGCGGTCGGCCTCGGGGCGGTCGTGGCCTGGCGGATGCGGAGGCTCCCCGACTGGGCCCCGGTCGCCGTGGCGGCCCTGGAACTGTCGATCCTCTTTCATCTCGGCTCATCTCGATGGCAAAAATCGGTCGATCCGACGACGGACAGCCCGATCCTCGCCCGGCTCGCGACCGAGCCCGACGTGGGCCTCGTGGCGGGCCCGGTGGGGAACGTGCCGGTCCGATTGGGCCTGGCCACGGCGTTCCCCGACTTCGGGATCACGCCACCTCCGCCGAATTACCTCCTCGAATCCGCGCGGACGCCTCCCGGGCAGAACGACCCGGCGTCCCTCCGCTGGCAGCGCCGGTTCGGCGTGACCCACGGCGTCTGGCACCTGGGAGACGAAACCCGAAATGCCGAAATCTTGATCGAAGCGCCCGACCCGGCCCTCGACCGGCTGCTGGACGAACGCGCCGGACCTCCCTCGCGGTGGAAGCTGGCGAGGATGGCCGGGGCGTTCCCCCGGGCCCGGGTCGCGACCCGGAGCGTCGAGGTGGAGGACTGGGGCGCGATGTACGTCCGTCTCACGTCGCGCGACGACCCGGAGGAAGTCGTTTATGAGACGGCCGACCGGCCGCGCGAGGCCGGCGGCCCGAGGGCGAAATCCGCCCGGCTGATCGCCTTCGACGGCCGATCGGCCGAGGTCGAGCACGACGGCGAGTGCGACCTGGTCGTCCGCCGGACGTATTACCCGGGGTGGATGTTCCGGATCGACGGCGGCCCGAGGCGCCCGTCCTCAAGGCCGACGGCGGGTTGCAGGCCGTCCGGTTGGCGGGGTCTGGCGTTCATAACGTCACATTTGTGTATCGGCCGACGGGAATGGGTCGGGCGATGGGGATTTCGGGGATTTGTTTTGTGGTTATTTTGATGTTTTTCGGTTTGACAATTTTTGGTTTCAGATCTCGGGTCGGCGGGGGCGTGATCGGCGGGCCGCCGAGAGGGTCGTGACGACGGGGCGGAGGGCGGGTTTCACCCGCCGGGTTGTTGGTGCATTTCATGCACCCTACGTCATTGCATAAAACATGACGGTTCTTCGATCCTTGGGAAAGTTGACTGCGCTCTTCGCGTGAAATCGTCGGAAAGGGCGGTTTTTGCAGGGGATTCGCGGTGGCAACGACTCGTGCGCGCGGATTTTGCTTCACGTTTGCATGATTTTTAAAATTGGACGCAAATGCCGTCTGAAAATGGGTTTGGGGCGATCGGCCCTCCCGTCACTTTGCATCGCAAAGTGCCAGCGAGGGCAGCCTCGCCCGCCGCTCGACGATGCCTCGCGAGCGAGGTTCCCGGGTGGCGACAATCGTCCGATTTCGCGGATTGGGTGATCGCGCCCGGGGACGGTCGCGATGGTTTCCGGGAGGGCGTTGATCGATTCGCGGGGAACGGGGGTGGGTCGTGGGATCGTCTCAGAAGAATTCGTCGATATTTGGGGTGATGACCAGCTCGGGCACGTTCGCGCGGGGCGGGAGCTTGACGAGGAACTCGACGGCGGCGGCCACGTCCTCGGGCTGCAAGATCGCGTCGAGCCGCTCCTGGGGGACTGCCACCGGCCGATTCTTGAGGATCGGCGTGTTCACCTCTCCCGGGTAAATCACCGTCGATCGAATCCCCCGCGAGTGCTCCTCCCGTCCCAGGCCGATCCCCAGGGCGCTCTGGCCGAACTTCGAGGCCGAGTAGCCCACCCCTCCGAGCAGGCTGGCGCGGACACCGGCGATCGAAGTCACCTGGATCACCAACCCCTTGCGACGTTCTCGCATCGAAGGCAGCGCAAAATGAACGACGTTGAACGCGCCGGTCAGGTTGGTGGCGATCATCCGGTCCCAGTCGGCGGGGTCGAGCACGTCGAGCTTGCGGTTGCGGACGTTGATCCCGGCGTTGCAGACGAGGACGTCGATCGAGCCGAAGTCGTCGAGGGTCCGCTTGACGATCCCTTCGACGGCCGGGCGGTCGGCGACGTCCCCGGCCTCGATCCGAAGTCGCGACGCCGCCTCGGGTTCGAGCCCGGCCTTCACGGCGTCGAGCTTGGCCGGATCGCGGCCGACGATGGCCACGCGGAGGCCCATCCGGGCCAGGGATTCGGCGATCGCGCGGCCCATCCCGCTGCCGGCCCCGGTCACGAGGGCCGTTTCATAAGTGGTGGTCACGGTGGGGCGTTCCTGGGTGTCGCTCGGGAGGTGGGGTCGGACCAGATCCGCTCCAGAAAACACGAAGACCGCCCCGAAGGGAAGGGCCCAGGAGTCCCAGGCCCCTCCGGGTGGCCTGCTTACGTCTTCGTAAGCAGGCCACCCGAGGGGGCGCCATCACTTCCTCTGTAGAAAACCCGCTTGAAGAAGTCGATCGAGTAGGTCCGACTTCAGTCGGGCCTGCAGAAACGCCTTATTTTGTGGGCCCGACTGAAGTCGGACCTACTCGATTCCTCTTCATCACCGGGTTCTTCTACGGAGCAGCCCTCACTCCTCACTTACCGGGCTTCGTCGAGAAGCTCGGGTAGAACTTGGCGAGGTAGGCCGAGACCAGGCTGGCGAAGCTGGGCGAGGAGGTCGTCGGCGGCGTGACCACGACGGAGGCCGGCGGTGAGGCGGAGGTCGAGGCTCGTCGTCGTGGTGGTGGTCGAGCCGGTCGTCTTGGGAGGCGTGGGGGTCTGCGGAGGAGGCAGGGGCGCGATCGTGCTCGTCGGGTGGGGCGTGGTGAAGAGTTCGACGTTGTCGTAGTGGAACGTCGTCGGGTCGGTGACCTTGGCGGCCTGGTAGACCGAGGAGTTCCCCGAGTTCGAATAGACCTGGACGAGGTTGAAGTTGATCGTCCCGCCCGCGCCGTTGGAGAACCCGGCCATCGGGTCCTGGATCGCGGTCGAGGGCACGGTGGCGGTCAACTGGCCGTTCAGGTACACGTTCGTCTGGGGGGTGGCCTTGGCGGGGATCAGCGACGCGGCCTTGAGGATGTCGATGCGATCGTAGCTGGCGTGGGTGGCGGGGTCATACACCTTCACCGAGCCGTTCTGGAGCCAGGATTCGACGCTGGCCACGCTGGGCAGGGTGCCGAATCGCTGCTGGTAGATCTGCTGGAGGAGGATGATCCCGCCGGTGACCTCGGGGGCGGCGTAGCTGGTGCCCTCGACGGTCTGATAGCCGTTGAAGCTGGTCACGACGATCCCCTGGCCGGGGGCGGCCAGGTCGGTGGCGGCGCCTCCGCCGTCGGCCGGGTCGAGCCTCTGGGCGTTGGGCACGATCTGGTCGCCCAGGGTGGTGCCGGTCACGCTGATGGTCTCGGACAGGATCGCCGGGAAGCCCACGCCGGGGCTGCCGTTGAAGCTGTTGCCCGTGGCCACGACCACAGGCACGTTCACCTGGTCGAGCTCGTGGATCAGGGTCGCGAGCTGCTGGCCGAGCGAGTTGTCGTTGCTGAAGAAGTCATACGAATAGTTGCCGCCGTCGGAGATCGAGAGGTTCACGACGGAGATATGGTCCTGGACGCGGTGGTCCAGGGCATACTGGAGGGCCCGGAGGACGTTGGAGAAGTCGCCGGAGCCGTCGTCGGCGAACACGCGGAGGGCCACGATGTTCGCGCCCGGGGCGACCCCGGGGTGGTTCGGGTCGACCCCGGCGACGATCCCGGCGGTGCTGGTGCCGTGGTCGGAGACCGGATACGGATTGGAGACGTTCTTGGTGAAGTCGTAGCCGTCGGAGACCTTGTGGCCGGGCCCATAGGTGGGATCGGAGCCGAGGTCGGGGTTGGTGTAGGCCACTCCGGTGTCGATCATGGCGGCGGCCAGGCCGGTGCCGTCCACCCCGTAGGCGGTTCGCGTGGCGGTCGCCTCGATCAGGGCGTCGGCGGCGCTCACGCCCCCGGAGAGGACCAGGCGGGCTTCGAGCGGTTCAAGGCGGGGGCGGCATCCGGTCCGTCCTGTCCGTCGCTGGGCTCGATTCGAAATCATGGTCGGCTGCTCCCCGGACGGCCGCCTAACCCTCGGCGCTGGCCGCCCCGCGATCCGGTGGTGAACGCCCCCCCTCCGTGGCGCGGCCCGGGGCGATCGCAGGGTTGCCATCGTCTCGGGTCGCGGTGCCGAGGGCCCATGCCGGACCCTGGCTGTCGGGGCGCAATCGAGTGGGAAGAACGGTGGCGTTTCCCGGGCGAAGGCGCCCGGTCCGGCCCCGAAAGGCGGGGAACTCCCCGGGAGGGCGGCCCCGGTGCGGGTCGCCCCGGCCCATCATGAGCCGAGCGCCCGGGGACGGGGTCGTCCCGGGAAGCTCCGGTCGGTCGCATCCTGCGGAGGATTCGGGCCGGGGATGGCCCGAGGGGGAAGGGACGCGCCCTTCCAGGTCGCGCCCTCGGGCGGGGTGGCGCCCCGCCCTCTCCGTTCCGATCGCCGAGGCCGCCCGAACCGCGTTGCCGGGCCCGGGGCTTTCGGCTATATCCGTCGCCTGTCCCGCGGTCGGCCCCTCGCCGATCGGAGGGGCTGTCTCGCGGTGTTCCCAGTATCGGATCTGACCTCGGAGGAGATCTGGCCAATGAGCGAAATTCTCGCCGTGATCCCGGCCCGATTCGCTTCGACCCGCCTGCCCGGCAAACCCCTCCTGTCCGCCACCGGAAAGCCCCTGATTCGCCACGTCGTCGAGGCCGCCCGGCGCGCCAGATGCCTGGATCGGGTGATCGTCGCCACCGACGACCCCCGAATCTATCAGGTGGTGACCGGCTTCGGCGGAGAGGCCGCGATGACCCGGGCCGACCACCCCAGCGGGACCGACCGCGTGGCCGAGGTCGCCTCCGCCATCCCCTCCGCCTCGATCGTCGTGAACGTCCAGGGAGACGAGCCCGAGATCGCCCCCGAGGCCATCCAGGCCGTGGTGGAAATGCTCCAAAACCACCCCGAGCTGAACATGGCCACCATCGCCACCCCGATCCGCGACGAAACCGTTTACCGAGACCCGGGTTGCGTCAAGGTCGTCCTCGACGGCAACGGCCGGGCCCTGTATTTTTCCCGGAGCCCGATCCCCATGCACCGCGACGGCCCCCCCGATTCGGGCGTCTGGGGCCTCCTCCACCTCGGCCTGTACGCCTACCGTCGCGAGTTCTTACTCAACCTCGCCCAATTGCCCGTCTCCCCACTCGAACGGGCGGAGAAGCTGGAACAATTGCGGGTCCTGGGCGCCGGCGCCGCCATCGGCGTAGCCACGATCGACGAGCCGAGCGTGGGCATCGACACCCCCGAGGATTACGAGCGGTTCGTCCGCCGATGGAACGCCTCGGCCGCCTGAAATCCCCGTTGATACAGTACTTGCGAGCGATCTTAACGACTCCACGGCGGGACCGGCGGCAACCGCGCCTCGAACCGGCGGATTCGATCGGCCAGGAACGGCCCGGCGAGGGTGCCGGCGAAGAATCGGGGCAAGCCCTCGTCGAGGAAGACCTTCCAGGACTCCTCCTCCTCGCCCGGGAGGATCGGGAAGAACAGGGCGCCGACGGCGTCGGCCGCCTTGCGGTCGCCGGGGGCGTCTCCGACCATCACGGTTCGCTCCGGTTCATATCGGCCCGCCGTACATCGGGCCAGGATCTCTCGCTTCGATCCCATCTCCTGGCCTCCGATCCACGCAACCCGTTCGGCCAGGCCATGTTCGGCCCATTCTCGCCGGAGCGCCTCGGTCGGAGTGGCCGAGACGACCACCGCATCGGCGCGGCCGACCAGGAAATCCAGGCAATCCCGAACGAATGGGAAAGGCGGGACGTTGCGGACCAGGGCGCCAATGGCCCGGTTCACGTCCTCCGACCAGGCCAGGGCGGTCCGGAGGTCGGGATCGCCGGTCCCCTCGAACGCCTCCCGCAGAGCCGGGTTGGCCAGCCGGGTTTCGCGGGCGACCCAGGCCCGGAGCCCCTCGGCCCGGGGGACTCGGACCCCTCGCCGGACGATTTCGGGACGAGTGGCCAGGAGGTCCAGGACCTTCAGGTAACCCGGGAAGCGATTCACGCCGCGATCGACCGAGGCGAGGTTGACGAACTCGGCCGTCTCGCGGGCGAATCGGCCCACGGAGGCCAGCCCGAAGTGCTGGATGAACAAGGGGATGAAGCATTCCTTGTGCTTCAGGTCCATCGTGTCGAAGGCGCAGCCGTCGCTATCGAGGCCCACGAAGAACTCGGCCGTCTTCGGGAACGGCGGCGGGGGATCGGTCGAGGTCATGTCCGGATAGGTCTCGCGGGGTGGTCCGATCGGTCGTCATCCTGGCAAGACGGGGAAGGCTTGCCAAGGGGGGCGGCCCGTCCCGGAGGCCATCTCCCTTCAAGTTGTCCGATCTGCTATCATGAATGAAGGAAAACGATCGTCCCGCGACCGAGACGCCCGCCGCCTCTCCCCTTCCGATGCCGGGACCTCCCATGCTCGTTGACCCGAAATATATTCGCAACTTCTCGATCGTGGCCCACATCGACCACGGCAAGAGCACCCTCGCCGACCAGCTTTTGTTGCAGTCCGGGGCGATCACCCAGCGGGAGTTCCGCGAGCAGCTCCTCGACGACATGGATTTGGAGCGCGAGCGGGGGATCACCATCAAGGCCCGGGCCGTGGCGATCAACTACACGCTCGACGGCCAGGATTATGAATTGAACCTGATCGACACCCCCGGCCACGTCGATTTTCACTATGAGGTGTCGCGGAGCCTCGCCGCGTGCGAGGGGGCGATCCTGCTCGTCGATGCGTCCCAGGGGGTCCAGGCCCAGACGGTCGCCAACGCCTACGCGGCGATCAACGCGAACCTCACCATCGTCCCGGCCCTGAACAAGATCGACATGCAGGCCGCCCGGCCCGACGAGGTCAAGGAGGAGATCGAGCAGACCCTGGGGATCGACCGCTCCGAGGTCCTCGCCGTCAGCGGCAAGACCGGCCAGGGCGTCCCCGAATTGTTCCGGGAGTTGATCGAGCGAATCCCGGCGCCGTCGGGGAAGGTCCATGCCCCGCTTCGGGCCCTGATTTTCGACTCGAAGTTCGACGATTATCAGGGCGTGATCACCTATGTCCGCGTGGTGGACGGCGCGATCAAGGTCGGGCAAAAAGTCCGCCTGATGGCCGGGGAGACCGAGCACGAGGTCACGGGTCTGGGCCGGTTCCGCCCCCATTCGGTGCCGTGCGACGAGCTCGGGGTCGGCCAGGTCGGCTACGTGACGGCGAACATCAAGAGGCTCTCCGACGTCCGCATCGGCGACACGATCACCGACGCCCGAACCTCCGCCTTGCAGCCTCTGCCCGGCTACCAGGAGCCGAAGCGGGTGGTCTATTGCGGGCTCTTCCCGGCGACCCACAACGAGTTCGAGGACTTGCGCAACGCCTTGCAGAAGCTGTCCTTGAACGACGCCAGCTTCACGTTCGAGCCCGAGACCTCCGACGCCCTGGGGTTCGGCTTCCGCTGCGGGTTCCTCGGGATGCTCCACATGGAGATCATCCAGCAGAGGCTGGAGCGCGAGAGCAACCTCTCGCTGGTCCAGACCGCGCCCAACGTCACCTACGAGATCCTCACCAGGAAGGGCGAGACGCTCTACATCGCCAATCCCACGCGAATTCCCGAGCCCGGAGACATCGAGGAATTCCGAGAGCCGGTCGCCCGGGTCAGCTTCATCCTGCCGAGCGAGAACATCGGCGCGATCATGCAGCTCTGCTCCGAGCGTCGCGGGACGTATCTCAAGACCGAATACATCACGCCGACCCGGGCGATCCTCGGCTACGAGCTGCCCCTGGCGGAGATGATCTACGACCTCTACGACAAGCTCAAGAGCGCCACCAAGGGCTACGGGACCATGGACTACGAGGTCATCGGCTATCGGCCGAGCGACCTGGTGAGGCTCGACGTGCTGGTGGCCGGCGAAAAAGTGGACGCGCTGTCGATCGTCGTCCATCGCGATCATGCCTATCGCCGGGGCTTGCGGCTCACCAAGAAGCTCAAGGGCGAGATCGACCGCCACCAGTTCGAGGTGGCGATCCAGGCGGCCATCGGCACGAAGGTGATCGCCCGGGAGACGATCTCGGCGCTGCGGAAGAACGTCACGGCCAAGTGCTACGGGGGCGACATCACCCGGAAACGCAAGCTCCTGGAGAAACAAAAGGAAGGCAAGAAGCGTATGAAGCAGGTGGGGAACGTGGAGATCTCCCAGGAGGCGTTCCTCTCGGTCCTGGACGACAGCGACGGTTGATCGCCGCCCGATCCTCCGACAGGGGGAGCCCTCCGGCGCGCGGTTGACGCTTCTTCCTAGAGAGATGCCGGGCTCGTCGATCACGGCGGAGAGGGCGATTCGGTGGAGCTTGGCCAGACGATCACTCCCGAGGCCCCCCCGGCGGCGCCCGAGCCCGCCGGGCCGGTCGCGCCTCCCCGGCCATCGGTCGCCCCCTCGGTCCGGGTCGGCCTGTCGGCCCGCTCGACGGTCGAATTCCTGATCATCCTGTTCATGGGCATCCTGTTCGCCCGGGCGTTTGCGGCCGAGGCGTACATCGTGCCCACCGGGTCGATGGCGCCGACCCTCCTGGGGATGCACCGCGACTTCGTCTGCCCGAACTGCGGCAAGCGGTTCTCGCTGGGGATGGACGAGGACGGCCGGCTCGGCCGCCCGGTCTGCCCCAACTGCGGGCAGACCGAGCTCGCCGAGGCCCCGGCCTCCGACGGCCTGGGGGACCGCCTCCTGGTCCAGAAGTTCGTGTACGACCTCCGCCCTCCTCGCCGCTGGGAGGTCGCCGTCTTCCAGAACCCGGCCGACCCGAGCCAGGCCTACGTGAAGCGCGTGGTGGCCCTGCCCGGCGAGGCGATCCAGCTCGCCGGGGGCGACGTCTACATCGACGGCCGGATCGCCCGCAAGACGCTGGCCGAGGCCCGGGCCATGAGCGTCCCGGTCTACGACCACGACTTCACCCCGAAAGACCTCGGCCGCTTCCCCCGCTTCAGCTTCCGTCGAGGCGAGTTCCGCCGGATCATCCCGTCGGGCTGGAAGGCCGAGGGCAGCCGGTTCGTCCGCGAGCCGACCGGCCAGGTCAGCGACCTCCCCGACTGGATCTCGTATCGCCACTGGCAGGCCGACCGCGCCAATTACGGCCCGATCCGCGACTTCATCGCCTACAACGGATCGGACATCGCCGGGGAGAACCGGGTCCGCGACCTGATCCTGACCACGCGATTGGTCCTCGGCGAGGGCTGTTCGGCCGTCACGGTGAGGATCGACAGCGGGGCCGACCGCTTCCTGATCACCCTGCCGATCACCGGCCCGGCGCCGATCGAGGTCCGCCGCAACGGCCGGTTCGTGCCCACCGAGCCGCTCGGCCCGAGCCTGGGGAAGCCGGCCAAGGGCCCCCGGACGCTGGAAGTGGCCGTGGTGGACCACCGCCTGACCGTGGCGATCGACGGCTCGCCCGCGTTCGAGCCGGTCGATTACGACGACCCTCACGACGGCCCCCCCGGAGGCCCCGGGCCGGTCGCCCTCGGGGTGATCGGCGACGGCCGGGCCGAGGTCCTGTCCTGGAAGCTCGACCGCGACGTTTATTACACCGCCGCGCTCGCCCAGTCTCCCCGGAGGCCGTTCGCCGTCGAGGAGCCGTACGTCCTGGGTCGCGACCAGTATTTCGTGCTGGGCGACAACAGCCCGGTGTCCAATGACTCGCGGTTCTGGCCCGATTCGCCGGTCGTCACGCTCGACCGCTTCCTCGGCAAGCCGTTCCTGGTCCACCTGCCGAGCCAGGCGGTGCCGCTCCAGGTCTTCGGCCGGTCGCTTTACTGGATTCCCGATCCCCGGGAGATTCGGTACATTCGTTAGGGCGGCCCTCGGCCTCCGCGGGGCCCGCGCCCCTGCGGACCCGCGATCGCCCAGGACGACGCCGAACCCTCTCCCCGGGACGACATGCCGATGAGCCTCAAGAGCGACCCGACGAAGGCGAAGGCCCAGGCCCTCCCGGCCCCGGAGAAGGAAAAGGAGAAGGACAGGAAGAAGGAGAGCTGGCGCGACCTGATCGAGCAGCTCGTCGTGGCCTTCATCCTGGCCGTCCTGATCAAGGGATTCGAGGCCGAGGCGTTCGTGATCCCCACCGGGTCGATGGCGCCGACCCTCTACGGCCAGCACAAGGAGGTCACCTGCCCGGAGTGCGGCGAGCTGTTCGCCGTGAACGCCTCGGAGGAGGCCGACGACAGCCGGGGGCTGTTCGCCCAACCCGGCCCGTTCCACCAGATGCAGCAGGTCGTCGCCGCGAGCTGCCTGAACTGCCGGTACAAGGTCACGAAGCTCGACGAGACGCCGAGCTTCAAGGGGGACCGCATCCTCGTGATGAAGTTCCTCTACAGCCTGCCGGGCTGGCTCGGCGGGGTCGGCCCGCAACGCTGGGACGTGGTCGTCTTCCACTACCCCGAGCAGCCTCAGGTCAACTACATCAAGAGGCTGGTGGGCCTGCCCGGCGAGGTCCTGCGGGTCTATTTCGGCGACCTCCTGACCCGCCCGCCCGGCCCCGAGGGCCGGTTCCAGATCCAGAGGAAGCCGCTGGTCCATCAGGAGGCGATGCAGCAGCTCGTCTGGGACGACTCCCACCGCCCGAAGGCGTTCGCCGACCTGCCCGAATGGCGGCGATGGGCCGGCCTGGGCGAGACCGGGGCGAAGACCTGGACCGAGCCGGCTCGCGGGACGTTCCACGCCGAGGGGCCCGCCTCGGACTGGGCCGAGCTCCGCTATCGCAACCTGATCCCCGACCCCAAGCAGTGGAACCGCGCCCTGAGCGGCCAGCCCACCGGCCCCCCCCGGGCCTCGCTGATCACCGATTTCTATGCGTATAACTCGGGGATCAACGGCGACCGCAAGACCAGCGACCCCGAGGGCTGGTTCCAGCCCCACTGGGTCGGCGACCTGACCGTCAAGGCCCGGATCAAGGCGAACCCGGCGAAGGCCGGCACCCTCCGGCTCGAATTGATCGAGGCGGGCGTGCCCAACCGCTGCGAGATCGACCTGACCACCGGATCGGCCACGATCACCCGCTCCGGCTCGCCGATCGCCGAGCCCGTCGCCACCGCGATGAGGGCCGACGGCCGGTTCCACGACGTCGCATTCGCCAACGTCGACGACCGGTTGACGCTCTGGGTCGATGGCGGCCTGCCGTTCGGCGACGGGATCACCTACGACGACAAGCTCCCCAAGCACCCGACGCCCACCGGCGCGGACCTCGCCCCGGCGGGGATCTCCGTGAAGGGCGGGGACGTCGAGGTGACCGGCCTTGTCCTGAAGAGGGATATCTACTATACCCAGGACCCCGGCTATGCCGACTACTCGAGCCTGGGGATCTCCTGGCCGGTCTCCTCGGGCGACCCCGACCGGAGGATCGCCGACTTCCTGGAGATCTTCTCCGACCCCGCCAAGTTCTCGGCCTTCGCCGAGCTGAAGTGGACGGACTACGAGATCGCCCCGGGTCGGTACATGATGATGGGCGACAACAGCCCCCGGAGCAAGGACGGCCGAGGCTGGAAACACGAGGACCGCTACGACCCCGACCGCCCCGATCAGGGTTGGGACACCAGCGGGCGGAACTCGTGGGAAGTGCCCGAATCGCTCCTGATCGGCAAGGCGTTCTTCGTCTACTGGCCCCACGGCGTCCCGATCTGGCCGAACAAGGGGATCACCCGAGACTTCCGCGTCCCGTTCCGGCCGTATGTCGAACGCATGAAATTCATCCGCTAGCGCCGGGTCCTTGATGTGTCGGAAGTTTTTTCGTAGGGCGGGCCTCGGCCTGCCGTCCCGGCCCGGATCGGATCGGCAGGCCGAGGCCTGCCTTACGATGTGCGGAAACACCGAGTCCCGAGGCTGAGGGCGGGCGAACCCCACCCGACGGCCCTCGTCACGGAGGACGAGCCCCATGCCCCTGCTCCAGGTCCGCAACCTTCAGAAGTGGTACGGCCGCCGGCAGGTGGTCTGCGGGGTCGATTACGAGGTCGAGGCCGGCGAGGTCGTCGGCCTCCTCGGCCCGAACGGCGCGGGCAAGACCACCAGCTTCCGGATGACCATCGGCCTGATCACGGCCGACGACGGCCAGGTCACCTTCGACGGCCGGGACATCACCGGCCTGCCCATGTTCAAGAGGGCCCGGGCCGGGATGGGCTTCCTCGCCCAGGATTCCAGCGTCTTCAAGCAGCTTTCGGTCGAAGACAACCTGATGGCGATCCTGGAGACCCGCCCCGGCCTCAATCGCAAGGAACGCAGGAGGCGGCAGGACGAGCTCTTGAGCCAGTTCGGCCTCACGCACATCCGCAAGACCAAGGCCAACCGCGTCTCCGGCGGGGAGCGCCGCCGGTTGGAGATCGCCCGGAGCCTGATCACC
The DNA here is from genome assembly GCA_963737655.1 of uncultured Planctomycetota bacterium. Taxonomy (GTDB): domain Bacteria; phylum Planctomycetota; class Planctomycetia; order Isosphaerales; family Isosphaeraceae; genus JAQGHR01. The sequence continues at coordinate 4,433,215 of CAVTTN010000002.1, forward strand.
GAGCCCAAGCTCATCATGCTCGACGAGCCGTTCGCCGGCATCGACCCGAAGACCGTCGGCGAGATCCAGGACGCCGTCCGGGCCCTGGCCGAGGTCCACGGCCTGGGCATCCTCATGACCGACCACCAGTTCCGCGAGACCCTGGAAGTCACCGACCGCTGCTACCTGATCCGAGAAGGCCGGGTCTTCGCCCGGGGCAACCGCCAGGAGATCCTCAACAACCCGGACGTCCGCCGCTACTACATCGGCGAGAGGTTCGACGTCGGCCACCTCCTCGACGGCCCCAAGCGCCCCGGCCACAAGCCCCTGCCCCCCGCCGGACCCGACGAGATCGTGCTCGACCAGGACGGCGAGGAGCCCCAAACCCCGTAGGGTGCATGAAATGCACCGTCATGTGGGGTGCATGAAATGCACCAACCACGCGGCGGCCCTCGGCCGCCCACCCTTCTCTCACGCTCCCCCGTTCCCTCACGCTTCCCCCGTTCCCTCACGCCGACCGCCGGGCCCCAATCGCCGCCGCGATCTGATCCCGAACGACCTTCCAGACCCGCCCCGAATCCAGCTCATCCAGGCATTCCATCCGGTCACATTTCTTCAAGCAGCTCGCGGCGCACCAGATCTCCGTCGAAACCGACCGGGCCATCGGCCCGAACGGGCCGGTCAACCTCGGGCTCGTGCACAAATAAACGCCCACCACGCGCGTACCGGTGGCGGCGGCGAGATGCAACGGCCCGGTGTCGTTCGAGACGACGCAATCGGCGTCGGCCATCACGGCGGCGAGGCCCGGGAGCGTGGTCTTGCCCGAGAGGTCGAGGATCGGCACGTCTCCCAGCCCCTCTTTCAGGGAATCGACGAGCGGGCGGTCCTCCGGCGCCCCGACGGCGATCAGGCCCGCGCCGAACTCCTTCGCCGCACGTCGCCCGATCTCGGCGAACTGGCCCGGCGGCCATCGCTTCGTGAGCCACCGGGCGCCGACGTTCAGGACCACTCGCGGCCGAGGGACGCCGAAAAGGGCCGCTTCCGCCCCGAGCCGATCGGCCTCGGACATCGCCACGACGAACCTCGGCGCAACGTCCGCCCCGAATGCCCCGGCCACCCTCATCAGCCTCTCGACGGCATGCGTGGGGCCTTCGGGCATCGGGATGCGGTGCGAATAGAACCGGGGGGCGCCCTCGCGAGCGTCGGCCAACCCCACGCGGACCGGCGCGCCGGTGGCGGCCGTCATCAGGCCCGATCGCAGGAGGCCCTGGAGGTCGATCGTCAGGTCAAATCTCCGGCGACGCAGCCCCATCAGGAACCGGCCGAACTCGGCGAGGCCCGAGGGGTTCAGACCGACCTTCCCGCGATCGAACGGGATGACCTCATCGAGGTCCGGATGGCCGTCCACCAGGCCGCGAAGCCCGCGATTGACGACCCAGGCGAGATGGGCCTCCGGCCACAACGCGCGGAGGGCCGAGAGGACGGGCAGGGCGTGGACGACGTCGCCGAGCGAGCTGGGCTTGATCAGGCAGACCCTCGCGGGCCGGAGGCGGTCGAGCATGTCGGGAACTCCCTTCCCCTCGGCTCCAATCCGGCGGTATCGTAGCGGTTCCGGCCGGACCGGGCAATTCCATGTCCCGATCGCGGACCCCGCCCGTCGCGAGGCATGCTCATGGTCCTCGTCCTGCTCGCCGCGTTCCTGGTCGTGGAGAAGGGGGAGGCGGCGTTCGTGCCGACGGCCTCCGAGGCGACGGTCCCCGAGACCTTCCGCCTGCCGGCGGCCCGGTTCGGCTACGAGGTCGAGCTCCTGAGGACCGACCCCGGGTTCACCGTCTCGGCCGTGAGGTTCCCCTCGCCCATCACGTCGCCCGACCCGGAGAACGACACGGTCCACGCCGAGCTCTTCCTGCCCTCCGCCAAGGGGCCGAAGCGGCCGGCGGTGATCGTCTTGCACATCCTGGGCGCGGATTTCGCCCTGTCGCGGTATCTGGCGGCGCGATTGGCCGAGGAGGGCGTGGTCGCCCTGTTCGTGAAGCTGCCCTATTACGGGGAGCGCCGGCCGAAGGGGAGCGGCCAGAAATTCCTCTCGACCGACATCGGCCGATCGGTCGGGGCGATGAGGCAGGGCGTGTGCGACGTCCGCCGGGCCGCCGCGTTCCTGGCCGGTCGGCCCGAGGTCGATCCCGAGAAGCTGGGCGTGACCGGCATCAGCCTCGGCGGGATCGTCTCGGCCACGGCGGCGGCCGTCGATCCGAAGCTGAACAAGGCCGCGCTGCTCCTGGCCGGCGGCGGCCTGGCGGAGATCCTCTGGACCATGCCCGAGGCCGCGAAGTATCGGACGCTCTGGCTCGCCTCGGGCCGGAGCAAGGCGGACCTCGCCGCCCTGACCGCCCCGCTCGACCCGCTCACCTATGCCGAGGGGTTGCGGGGCAAGACCGTCCTCATGATGGCCGGGACGGTGGACGAGGTCATCCCGCCCTCGGCGGCGAGGGCGCTCTGGGAGAAGGCCGGCAAGCCGCCGATCGTCTGGCTCGACTGCGGCCACTATTCCGCCGCCGGATTCCTGCTGCCGGCCGTCCGCCAGACGGTCCACTTCTTCGCCGAGGACGTTCCGAGGTAGGGCCGGGCCCGGGAATTGCGGTCGAATCCCGCACATTCGATCGCGTTTCCCCTCCCCAGGACCGAGCCATGACCGCCACGAGCCAGGACGCGGTGATTTCCCGGAGCCAGCCCTCGAGTTCGGCCTCCCCGGCGTTCGAGAAGGGGCAGAGGCTGGTTTGCGCCTCGTGCCAGTCGGAGATCGAGATCCTGAACCCCTGCACGTGCCGGCCGCCCGCCCAGGAATTGCTCTGCTGCGGGCAGCCGATGATGCCCTCGACCGGAGTGGCCGTGAACCTGAACGTGGACGGCTGATCGGACCGGCCGAATCCGAATCCGATGGCCCCTTCCCCCGCCCGAGGGGTCCCGGGAAGGAAACGACCCGGGGCGATCCCCGCTTGCTTGACGCTTCGGGAGGGGGCCGCTAGGATGGCGGCGGTCCGGCGGCGGGGTGGGGCTGTCGCCGTCCGGCCGCCGCGAGTGCGGACGGTTCACGGATGAAGGGAAGTCCGGTTCGAAGTCGGTCCGATCGTTCGGGTTGCGGTTCGGCGAACGCGATCGCGGGATGATTCGGGGCCGCTCCGGTCCGGCGGGATGGCGGGGATGGTCGGCGATGCACCCACTCGACGAGTTCCGCGGGTTCGTCACGGAGGGGGAAGAGCTCGCCCCCCTGACCTGGTTCCGCCTCGGCGGGCCGGCCCAGTTCCTCGCCCGGCCCCGAGGGGTTGAGGACCTCGCCGCCCTCCTGGCCCGATGCCGGGAGGCCGGCCTGCCCTGGCGATTGCTCGGCGGAGGCTCCAACGTCCTGGTCCGAGACGAGGGCGTGGCCGGCGTCGTGATCCACTTCGAGAGCCCGGCGTTCTCCGACGTGAAGGTCGAGGGCCGGACCGTCGAGGCCGGCGCCGCGGTCCCCCTGACGGCCCTGATCTCCCAGACCGCCCGCGCCGGCCTCGGCGGCCTGGAAGCCCTCACCGGCATCCCCGGGACCGTCGGGGGCGCCCTGCGAGGCAACGCCGGAGGCCGCGGCGGCTCGATCGGCCGATTCGTCCGAAGGACCACCGTGCTCGACCCTTCGGGCGAGGTCCGCATCCTCGACCGCGACGACGGCAGCTTCGGAGACCGCCTCTCCGGCCCCGAGGAGCCGGTGATCCTCTCGACCGAGCTGGAGCTGGAACGCGACGACCCCGAGTCCGTCGTCCGGCGGATGAGGCGGATCTGGATCGTCAAGAAAGAAAATCAACCGTATGGACATCAATCCTCGGGGATGATCTTTCGCGACCCCTCGCCCGACCTCTCGGCCCGCGTCCTGATCGAGCAGTCCGGCATGAAGGGGGCGAAGCACGGAGGGGCCGAGGTCTCGGAGCGGCACGCCAACTTCATCGTCGCCCAGCCCGGGGCGACGGCGGCCGACGTCCTGGCCCTGATCGACCTGATCCGCCGCCAGGTCCGGCTCCAGCTCGGGCACGACCTGGAATTGCAAATCCAGGTCTGGTAAGAGTTTGGCCCGAGGAGGGCAAGCCAGCGCGCGAAGGAGGCCGACGGTGACGGATCGCCTCGAATCGTCGGCGACCGGACCGCCGCCCGACCGCCCTCGGCCATTCGGCCGGTTCGTCCCGCCGTTGCCTCCGCCTCGACGGCTGGCGCCGCGCGCCCTGATCGCCGCCGCCGGGCTGGTCCTCCTCGCCTGGCTCGGCCAGAAGGCCGCGCGATGGGTCGGCGACTACCTCGCGGCCCAGCCGGCCTATCAACTCCCGTTCGCCGACATCGAGCTGGAGCCGCCCCCTCCGCCGTTCCTGAGGGACGGCAAGGCGACGATCCTCGACCGCGTGGCCAGGCAATCGAAGCTGCCCGACCCGATCCCGGTCCTCAACGTCGACCTCGGCGAGATCACCCGGGCGTTCGCCCTGAATTCGCCCTGGATCAGCCGGGTCGAGCCGGTGATCCGCGAGCATCCGAACCGTTTGATCGTCCACGCCGTCTATCGCGAGCCGATCGCCCGGCTCGACGCCCGATCCTCGCTGGCGATCGACGCCGAGGGCGTGGTCCTGCCCGGCAACGAACTCGTGCCGGGCTTCGCCGAGTCGCTCGTGCTCCTCGGGGACCTCAAGACCCCGATCGACGCCTCCCCCGGCCTGATCCTGGGAGGCAAGACCGGCGAGCCCGACCCCGAGATCGCCTCCGCGCTCCGGCTCGCCCGGTTCTTCCGAGAAAAGGCCGGAGCCGGCCCGAAAATCGACCTGATCTCGCTCGGCCTCGGCCCCGGACGAGTCTATGTAAGGACATCCGACGGCCTCAAAGTCTTCTGGGGAGACGCCTCCCGCGACGACCCCAACGCCCGGGAATCGGCCCACCGGCGATGGGAGCTCCTCACACGATGGGTCCAGGAGCACCCGGGCGAAGGCTCGAAGGACGGCAAGGTCCTCCTGTTCACCCGCGACGGCGTGAAAAAAGTCCGGCCGGACGACGGTTCCTGACCAGGATCGATCGCCGGGTGGCATGCTTACGTCCGCATAAGCATGTCTTCGGTCAAGCCCCAATCGAAGACATGCTTATGCGGACGTAAGCATGCCACCCGGCCAAATTACGGTTCTGATCCGACCGCCGGGAAGATCGGCCCGGGGGATGTCCCGTTGGGGTGATCGATGGGCCCTCGCGCGCCGGTCGATCGCTTGATGAGCTCCCTGTGTGGCGACCGGGTCGGATGGATGGATGGATGGAGGCTGGGGTCATGGCGAGCCGATTGGGGTCGAGCTGGTTGAATCGGGTCCGTCAGGTCGCCGCGCCCACTCATGGCGGCCGGTTCAGCAAGTTCGCGCTCCTGGCCGAGAAGGCCAACGCGATGGAGCCGATCCTCGAAAAGGAGACCGACGCCCAGCTCCAGGAACGGGCCCGGCAGCTTCGCCTGAAGGCCCGCCAGGGGGATTCGCTCAATACGCTGCTCTCCGAGTCGTTCGCGCTGACCCGCGAGGCCGCCAAGAGGACGATCAAGCAGAGGCATTACGACGTCCAGTTCGTCGGCGGGGCGGCGATCCATTATCGGTCGATCGCCGAGATGGAGACCGGCGAGGGCAAGACCCTGGTGGCCACGCTGCCGGCCGTCCTGAACGCCCTGCCCGGCAAGGGCGTCCACGTCGTGACGGTCAATGACTACCTCGCCCAGCGAGACGCCGAGTGGATGACCCCGGTCTACAAGCTCCTGGGGATGAGCGTCGGCTGCATCCAGACGGGCCAGCAAGACCCCGTCCGCCGCGCGGCGTATGCGTGCGACATCACCTACGGGACGAGCAAGGAGTTCGGCTTCGACTTCCTCCGAGACGAGCTCAAGCGGTATCAGGCCGGCGGGCAGAAGCATCGGAAGTCGTTCGAGGAAGCGTTTTTGGGGCGAGTCACGGCCGATGGCGGAGGCGGCCAGCCGGTCCAGCGAGGCCACTTCTTCGCGATGGTGGACGAGGCCGACTCGATCCTGATCGACGAGGCGAGGACCCCCCTGATCATCGGGGCCAACAACCAGCCGACCCAGGAAGAGGCCGCCGCTTATTATGGGGCCGACGAGCTCGCCGCGACCCTGGTCCGCGTGAAGGACTTCAAGTACGACCCGGCCGAGCGCAAGGCCGAGCTCAACGCCGCCGGGCGCCGGAAGGTCCAGGCCAAGGCCGGCCATTCGGCGTTCGTCACCCTGACCGTCGATCAGCTCTACGAGTACGTCGAGCGTGCCCTGAGGGCCCAGATCGCCTATCTCCTGGACCGGGATTACGTGGTCCAGGAGGGGGAGGTGGTGATCGTCGACGAGTTCACGGGCCGGATGATGCCGGGTCGTCAGTGGCAGGACGGCCTCCACCAGGCGATCCAGGCCAAGGAGAGGCTGGAAGTCACGCTGGAGACGATCACCGCGGCGCGAGTGACGGTCCAGGACTTCTTCCTCCGATACAAGAAGCTCGCCGGGATGACCGGCACGGCCCATTCCGACGCGAGCGAGCTTCGCCGGGTCTACAAGGTCCACGTCTTCCCCGTCCCCACCAACCGGCCCGGCCGCCGGATCTGGGAGCCGGACCGGATCTTCTCGAACGAGGCCGAGAAGTTCCAGGCGGTGGCCGACCGGATCGTCGAGATGAACAAGTCGCAGGTGCCCGTGCTGGTGGGGACGCGGTCGATCGAGAAGTCGGAGAAGCTCTCGGCCCTGCTGACCAAGGCGGGGATCGAGCACCAGATCCTCAACGCCAAGAACCACGCGATCGAGGCCCAGATCGTGGCCCAGGCCGGGCAGGCCGGGCGGGTGACGGTCGCCACCAACATGGCCGGCCGAGGGACCGACATCAAGCTCACGCCGGAGGTCACGGCCAAGGGCGGCCTGCACGTGATCGGCACCGAGAGGCACGAATCGCTGCGGATCGACCGCCAGCTCGCCGGCCGTTGCGCCCGCCAGGGCGACCCGGGGCACGCCCAGTTCTTCGTGTCCCTGGAAGACGAGCTGTTCGAGGCGTTCGGCGAGAAGCCGGCGGCCCGGCTCCGCAAGAGGTACAAGGAGCGGGGCGAGCTCACGACCCCGGCCTGGAGGCGGGTCGTCTTCGCCGCCCAGGCGAAGAAGGAGCGGCAGCACCGCCGGGACCGCAAGCTCCTGATGGTCTACGAGAAGCAACGGGCCGAGATGAGGAAGAACATGGGCCTCAACCCCGTCCTCGGCTGATCGCCGAGCCGCTCGCTCGGTTACAGGAAGTCTTCCGGGCGGCTCAGGTAGCGCTCCGGCAGGGGGTCCACGATCGGCGGGGGGACGTGGACGAAGACGCGGGACGGGAGGTTGTGGGCGACGAGCGTCAGGGCGCCGACCATCACGTTGTCCCCCACGACGATCGGCCCCACGAGCACGGCGCCGGTGTAGATCCGCGCCGCCCGGCCCACGCGGGGCAGGCCGATCTTGCCCGGCGACCCGCCCAGCGTCACGTTGTGGAAGACGAACGAGGCCGGGCCGACGACCGCGCCGTGGCCGATGACGATCCCCTGGGGATGCGGCAGGATCAGCCCCCCGTAGAGCCGGGACGTCGCCGCGATCGAACACGTGTACACATGGCGGAGCCACCAGAAGATGCAGCCGGCCAGGATGCGGCCGGGCAGGCCGAGCCGGTAGTAGCACTGGTGGGCGACGCGATGCAGGAACATCACGTGGAACCCGGCCGAGCGCACGGCCGTCTTCAGCCACCGGCCCAGGGGGCGGCCGACCCGGGCCTCGGGCGCCACGTGGGCGTCCAGGTCCTGGCGGACGCACGACCAGAACGGCAGGGGGCCGCTGGAACACGGCTCCGACCAATCCGGCGGCGGCGTCATCGTCGTCGGCGTCGGCGGATGGTCGAGCATCACGAGAGGGGCGCTCCCCGGGACCGGCGGTCAGATCCGGCTGTGAATCAGGAGCAGGACGGCCGTCGTGACGACCATCAGCGCGACGATCGTGCCGAACAGCCGGGCGGCGTGGAGGCCGATCTTCCGCCACGACTCGTGTCGAGAGGCCGAGTAAACCAGGCTGATGGCCAGGGCCAGGGGCAAGACGTACCAGTAAATGTTGATCGCATCGAGCCTCACGACCCCACCTCCGCCGCCAGGTCGGCCTTGGGCTTGGACGAGGCGACCGGCGCGGCCGCCTCCGCCTGGGCCTGGATCGGAGAGGCGGCCGGCTCGTCCTCGTCGACCTGGGCCGGGCCTTCCAGCGCGTCGTAGATGGCCAGGATATTCAGGAACCCGGCGATCTCGGTATACACCGTGCCGACGTCCGTCAGCTTCCCGAGCCGGGGGAACAGCCCGTTCAGGACGTTCCCGGGTGGCTCCGCCAGGAACCCTCCGAGGATCGGCTCGTAACCGTAATGCGCCAGGGTGGCCTGAACCAGCCCGGGGAACGCGGCCAGGCCGACCCAGAACTGGGCGAGGTACGCCCAGCGGAAGTCCTCGGTATTACGCAAGGGGTTCAGCCACCGCCAGAAGACGATCTTGCCGTCTCCCATCGCGAACCCGAGCAGGTACAGGCCGAGGATGCACACGGCATAGAGGATGCCCTTGCCTCGCCGTCCCTGGTAAAAGTGCCCGAGACCCGGCACCAGCCACGCCAGGAACCCAGCCAGGTAACGATTCTTCAACGGCACGGGCGACGGACGGTCCATCGGATGGAAGTCTCGGAGTCCAGGGAGGTTCGGCGTGGGGAGAGCTTCGCCGCATGCCCATCATATCATGACGCGGGGCCGTTCGGCCAGATCGAAGGCGGTCTTTGCCGGGAGCCGGCCGGGCCCCCTAATCCGGTGGGAGGCATTCCCCCGCGATCCCGTCCACGACCTCGGGCCCGACGATCTCCAGGCCCCGGGCGGCCCCGGCCATCAGGGAGAGCGACCCGAGCCGGTTGATCGCCGCCGGGACGCCCTCGGCCAGGGCGTGGAGCCGGCTCAGGGCCCGGGGGGTGAACGCGGGGTCGTCCCGACCCGAGCGCGCGAGCCGGGCCCGGACGTAAACTTCCGCCTCGCCCCGGGTTAAAGGGCCGAGCCGGACCGCCAGCTCCCCCGGGTCGTGGGCCCCCCGCGCCGGCCCTCGGCCGATTTCCAGGATCGTCAGCCGCGACGACGGGTGAGGATCGACGTGCGCCAGGCGGTCCAGGAGCGCGCGGCCCTCGGGTTCGGAGCCGTCCACGTCGTCGATCGCCAGGACGACCGAAAGCCCCTGGATCCTCGCCAGCCGGACGGCCGTCCGGACCGCCTTCCACGCCGCCGAGGGGCCGTCGGCCGGGCCGATCGGCCGGTGTCCCAGGCCCGAGGCGAGGTCCAGGAGGACGGCCTCCGGGCCCGAAGCGGCCGAGGCCGTCGCGATCCTCCGGGAGGGCCGGCGGACCTCGGCCAGCGCCGTTCGCAGGACGGTGGTCTTGCCCAGACCGGCCGGGGCGACCAGGCGGAGCCGCCTCTCGCCCGATTCGACCGCGTGAGCGGCCCTCGCCACCGCCTCCGACGCCCCGGGCAAGGGCACGAACGGCCCGACGACCGGCTCGAACGGATCGGTCCGAAGCTGCCAGTGGGACAGGACTCGCACCACGGAGGATTCGCTCCCGGAGGGGGTTCGTGTCGTACCGATCCGTCATTGCATCGGGTAGGATGGGCCGGGAGCTTTCGTCTTTGACGATTTGGAGGGGCGGACTTGGCGGATCGGTATTTCGGACCCGCGCCGGACGGCCTGGGCCGGGTGGTCCTCGACCCGGACGAGGCCCGGCACCTCGCCCGATCGGCCCGCCGGACGGTCGGCGACGAGGTGGAGGTCTTCGACGGCCGAGGAGGAGGCTGGAGGGCCCGGGTCGAGGCGATCGACCGCGACCGGGTCACGCTCCTCGCCCTCGAACCGATCGACGATCGGGCGGTCCCGTCCCCGATCGCCCTGGCCGTGGCCGCGCCGAAGGGGGACCGGCTGGATTGGCTGGTCGAGAAATGCACCGAGATCGGCGTGGGCCGGCTGACGATCGTCCTCAGCGAGCGTTCGGTCGTCGATCCCCGGGGCTCGAAGCTCGACCGCCTCCGCCGGACGATCCTTGAGGCGAGCAAGCAATCCGGCCGAAACCGATTGATGACGCTGGACGGCCCGACCCCCCTGGCGACGGTCCTTTCTCGAGACCCCGAGGCCACCCGGCTGATCGCCCATTCGGGGGGAGTCCCGGCCTCGCGATGGCCCGGGCCAGCCCCGGGCGTCCCGGCGGTCCTGGCGATCGGCCCGGAGGGGGGATGGACCGAGGCGGAGCGGGACCTGGCCGATCGGCTCGGCTGGGTCCGGGTCGGGCTCGGCCCGACGAGGCTCCGGGTGGAGACGGCGGCCCTGGTCGGGGCCGCGGCGTGGATGGCTCGAACTGGAGGGCGAACGACGTGACGACCAGCCTCGGGGTGATCGCGACCTTGCTCGGCCTGGGCCTCTTCGCCGGGGTCCTCAGCGGGATGTTCGGCATCGGCGGGGGGCTGGTGATCGTCCCGGTCCTGGTGATCTTCCTCGGCCTCTCGCAGAAAGAGGCCACCGGCACGTCGTTGTTCGCCCTGCTCCTGCCCGTCGGGTTGCTCGGCGTGCTCGAATACTGGAGGAGGGACGAGGCGAAGCTCCAGTACGGCCTGTTGATCGCCGCCGGCCTGTTCATCGGGGCCTACTTCGGCGCGAGGATCACCCACGGCGTCTCCGACCTGACCCTCAAGCGCATCTACGCCGCATTCCTGATCGTCGTCGCGGGCTGGTACCTCTTCCTGACCACCGAGAGCGGCCAGAAGATCATCCCGCCCAAGGTGCCCCCGGCCCGCAAGGCGGGGCCGGCTCCGGAGGGCGTCGGGCCGGGGGAAGCGATCCGCCAATGACGGCCCGGAGGACTCCCCGACTACCAGGGCGGGGTGGCCTGCTTACGTCCTCGTAAGCATGTCTTCGGTCAGGCCCGAATCGAAGACATGCTTACGAGGACGTAAGCATGCCACCCGACCCCTCAAGACCCGTCGCCCGTGATCCGCTCCAGCCAGGGCAGACCCGTCGTCGCGAGGGCCTCTCGGAGCTACTCTGTAGAAAACCCATTGAGAATGAGGAAACGAGTAGGTCCGACTTCAGTCGGGCCGACGAAAATCCCTTGTTTCGTCGGCCCGACTGAAGTCGGACCTACTCGTTTCGATGCTTCGAAGGGTCTTCTTCAAGAGCCTCTCAGAGCCACTTGCCGCCGCTCTTGTCCTGATAGATCGACCAGACGTAGCCGTCGGGGTCTTTCAGGGCGAATTCCCGCCATTCCCAGGACTGATCGACGGGGTCGCCCGAGACGGCGAGATACGCGCCTTCGTCGATGCAGTGCTGATGGAACGCGTCGACGTCCTCCACCCGGAGCTGCAAGTGGAGGCCGACGCCGACCCGCGTATCCTGGAACTCGTCCTCGTGCCCCTCCTGGGGGTGGAGCATCAGGCTGAAGTCGCCGATGCGGAGGACGGCCAGGGTGATCGGCCCGCCTTCCTCCTCGGCGTGGACCTGGGCGATCTCGGCGCCGACGACCTCATTATAGAATTCGATCGATTTCTCGATGTTATCGACGTAGAGGAACGCGCTGGTGACCCGGGCCGTCATGCCTTGGCTCTCCGTCGAATCGCCGTCGAGGGCCGAACTTCGGCGGAAGATACCCCGGACCGCCTCGTCATGCAATGCGGACCGGATCGGGGGGCCGGGTCCGGTTCCTTCTCGGAGGAGGATTCCTCGGGAGCGTCCCGGGTGGCGGGGATTCCCCCGGAGTCACGCCCCTCTCGGCCGCGCGACATCCGCCGGACCCGCGAGGGGCGGACCACCGGCCCCGAAGGCCGAACCCGTTCCACCGAGCACGCTTCCGAGGAATCCTCCGTCGAGAAGGAACCGGCCTCGCCCCGCCCGGACCGGGGACTTCCCTTCGGCCCATCTGGTGCTTATGCTTGGCCCCGCGACACCCCTCTCGTGCGAGGAACCGTCATGACCGCCGTCGGACAGACCTATCGGGCCTCCGGGCCGATCGATGTTCGCTCGATCCTGACCACCACGATTCTCGGCGCGGTCGTCGCCGTGGTGGGCGCGGGGGTGGTCTGGCTCTGGGAGATCAGCCCGATCCCCACCCTCGTCCTGCTCACGCCGATCCTCCAGGGGGCGGTCGTCGGCGGGGCCCTGGGCTTCATGATCGGCCGGCTCCACCTGAGGAACCCCCGGCTCGTCGGGTTCGTCGGCTTTCTCTGCGGGCTGTTGAGCATCACGCTCGTCCACTACGGCCACCACCTCCACCTCGTCGGCCAGATCGCCGAGAACCTCCGCGAGCAGGCGGCCGGCGCCCCTCCCGAGGAGCGCGACGCCATCCTCAAGGAACTCGACGCCCATCCCACCGAGGTCGTCGATCAGGTCCTTCTGAGGGCAACCGGGCACTCCGGGTTCCTCGGGACCATGATGCTCCGCAACGAACAGGGCGTGATGATCAAGAACAGCACGGTCAACGGCGGAGGGCTGTGGGCCCTCTGGGGATTCGAGGCGCTTCTCGTGGCCGGTGCCGCCGGAGCGATCGCCGGAAGTCGCGCCGGCCAGCCCTATTGCGAAGATTGCCACGCCTGGCACGTCAAGAGCGCCGAGGTCCTGACCGTGGGCGGAGGCCACGCCGAGGGGCTCGTCCAGGCGCTCCGAGACGACGCCCCGGACCGCCTGGACGGGTTCCGGGCCCAGGCCCACGAGGTCGATCCGACGACCCAGGCCGTCGTCGATCTCCACTCCTGCCCCGGCTGCGACACGACCTTCGCCGACGTCCGCCATCGGTCCCGCAAGGGCAAGGAGACCAAGGAGAAACAACTCCTGGGCGCCCTCGCCATCTCGCCCGAGATGCTCCAGGCCATCCGCGCCGAGCCGACCCCTCCGCTGGCCCAGCCCGCCCCCGAGACCCCGGCGTGACGAGATCCTCCCCAGGCGTCCCGGCGGCCGGACCGCCGCCATCTGAGCGGCCCTTTCCCGAAGGGTCGAGCAAGTCAGGAGATACCGGTGTCACCATCCTCGATTCCGAATCCGCCGCCCGGGGTGAGCTTTCCGGACCTCGGCATCCGTCGGATCGATTCGTGGAGGTACTCCGCCTCTCGGCGGATCTCGGCCAACGGGCGGGAGGACGGCACGCGTCCGAGCTCGCCACGCAATCCCGCAGACGACCAGCGCCAGGACGCAGGCAGCGATCCCCGGTCGGGGCGGGTTGAGGCCGTCAAAAGCCCGCGATGGGATCAGCGCCTTGCCCGTCCACTCCGGTGATGAGGCCAGGATCTCGAAATCCTTGACCTCGACCTCTCCGGAGGCGTCGATGATCTGGACGAGCTTGCCCGAGTGACCGACGGGGCGAATCGCGACGAAGTGGCCACTCGGACCCATTTGAAGATGGACGATCGCCGGTCTGTCGATGGGCCAGACCCTCTCGTCGAGTCGGACGCCGCGGAGGCAAAGGCCGAGGGAGGACGCAGCCGTGACGATCTCAGAAAGCGAACGGTTGTCTGACGGCTTATCGCCCATCGCACGAGCCACGGAAGACAGAGGAGCCGGAATCTCCTCCAATTGGCATAAGACGTACAGCGAGGCGACACTACAAGGCGGAGTGTCCGTGTTCGTAACGACCTCCGCGCTCGATGCCTGCGGCCCTCCACCCAGGAAGCAGAGGACGAGAAGGGAGGGTCGAGAGATCGCCTTCGAGATCCTGCCCAAAGGGCATGTGATGGCTGGCATCACTCCCTCCACTTTCGGAAACCGGCGACGATGAGGCAGGCCGACCCGATGGTGAGCAAGCCCAGCCGGGCCGCCCCGGCCCAAGTCCACGATTCGCGCGAAGGGGCCGAGGCTTCGAGCGCCTTCGCCTGGCCATCGGCTTCCGCGATCACGCGGCGGATCCGATCTTCCACGCCTCTTGGGCCGGATCGTCGAGGCCCCTGGGCCTCGAATCGCTCCTTCGATTTCCGGAGTCCGTCCGAAGCCGGGGTCGCCTCCCAATCCAGCGAGAAGCGGCGGTCCGGGAGATCCTGATTGACGCGGACGCTCCCGTCCACGACCTCGAACGTCTCCTCGAAGACGGGCGTCTTGAGGAACCTGATCCCCGTGGGCTCAATCGTCAGGAAAGAGAGCCGCCGGCCGCGAACCGGTAGCCAGAAGACCTTATCACCGACCTCGAATCTCCCCAGACCGATCTCGTCGGCCTGCATCCGAAGGTTGTCGGTATCAAAATAGTCGTATCGCAGGGGGTTCGCCCCTCGCTGCATGTCCAACCAAAACTTATGCGTATAAGCATCTTTCTGAAACCCGGGCGGCCGGTACACGATTTCGACCTTGAGGCACATCCGCTCCGAGCAGCGTTCCCATCCGGCCACCCGTACGTGATAGAGGCTCGGGTCCTGTCTCAGGAGCAGGAGGAAGTGAGGGAGCAGGAAGATCCGAAGCGGCGAGCGCTGCTCGTCCAAGGAGCCGATGTACCCAGAGACCGCCTCGCGCCGGGACAACTGGAGCCTGCCGTCGGGCCTGCGATTCTGCCCCCGGACCGAGCCGTTCAGCAGGCATTTCGTCGCGTGCGTCAGGGGAGCGGTCGGGTTGGAAGGCTGGACGTAGACATCGATGTGGGCGGCGTCGTCCCGACGATAGGCGAACGCCCCCTGATACGACTCCTCGAAGGGATCATGAGCGCCGGGAGGCACCTTGGTTTTTCGGTAGCGGTGATACATGCTCCCTTCGTATATGAACTCGACGTCGTCCAGTTCCTGCCACTGGTCCCGGACGAGCACCGCCAGGCGTTCGGGAGTGATGTCCGTCGCATCCAGGGAGCCGAGGAGGCATGAGACAACTGCCACACCGATTCGCATGGGGATGCTCCTGGGGGTCAGAGGAGTCCGGAAAGAGGAGAGGGGCCGCGTTCGACGCGCTCCCGGTCTCTCCGAGGACAGGTATCCGCCAGAAGATCAATCGCCTCCGCCGCCGGGGGCGGCCTGATTCCAATATTGCGTGACGTTGTCACAGAACGTATCTCCCGGGGTATATTGGGCACACTTGGGCTGATTATTGACGATCGTGCAGGCACCGACCGCGTTCTTGCCGCATGGCACCGTCTCGCCGAACTGGATGCCGGGCGTCGCGACGTTGTCGGGATCGGTGTAGACCTTCATGTCCGTCGGATCGGCGGCGTTGGTGCATGCGATACAGTTCGTGTTGCCCGAATTCTGAACGGTGCAGCCATAGGTCCCGACGAGCGGAGGCGTCGGGGTGAGGTTTTCGTCGCAGGACGACAGGGAGTTGAGGAATGTGTGCCGGTCGGCGCCCGAGGTGGTGTCGAGGTCCGCAAGGCTCAGCGAGCCGAGGCGATCGGTCGGCTTGGCGGCGGACATCCACCCTGCCACGGCGAGCGCCGTGAAACCGATGATGGAAAGCCGCGAGACGGCGGAGTTGCGGGTCATCGTTGATGCTCCGTGGTTCTGAAGGATAGGGATGCGGAAGGGCCGCGGGAGGACTCAGGCGGATCTTCGATCCCCGTGTTCGGAGGGGACCACCAATGGCCTCCCGTCCGGGGGATGACGAGGGATCAATCGACGAGTTCCGAGCCATTGCGGCTGCCCAGGCCGCGCCAGACGGGCTGAGAAATCGATTCCGGGACGAACCGGACCGAGCCGTCCGCCATCAAAACGTTCACGCCGCCGGGGTGCAGGCTCCGGGCCGTGGCCATGCCGAGCGCGGCATACATCGAAGGGGCGAGGCAATCGGGCACCGAGCCGTTGGGGGCCTGGGCATGGTTGTAGAGGGTCCGCTCGCGGCCCGACCAGAACCAGCCACTCCCACCGCCCACGTAGGCCCCGACTCCGGGCCGGGCGAACGCCTGACATCCGTGGACGAGCTGATCCGCCGTGAACAGGGCGGTCCGCCACGGATAGTAGTCCCGAGCCGGGATCGGGTCGTCATCCCGGCCCGAGCCGCGGAGCCGTTCGCTGAACGCGGCGGTGTGGGAGAACCCGTCGGGGACGGAGGCGGCCAGGACGTAGGCGGCCTCGGGGAAGAGCCCGTTGCCGCTGTCCGAGAATTCTGCGGAAGTATGGGCGCCGGGGCCGATGCCCACGTTCCCTCGATAATTGTTCCCCGCCCACCCCGGCAATCCGCCGTCGCTCGGGCAGAGGAAGAGATCGACGACCGTGGCGGCGACCGTCGCGTTGGCGGCGTTCCGCGACTCCTCGGAGGCGCCGAGGCTCGCGATCCCCAGGGCGTTCGGGGGCAAGGTCCCGATGGCGAAATTCGCGGAATCAAACAGGGTGGTCTGGTCGAGATAGGGCAGGAGCCGGGAATGGACGGAATAGAATCCCATGTAACCGACCCGACCGTTGGTCATGTTCGACGGCGGGAACCAATCGTTGTCCCGGATGTATCCGTGGAGCGCCAATCCGATCTGCCGGAGATTGTTGCTGCATCGGGCCCGCCTCGCCGCCTCGCGGGCCGCCTGGACGGCCGGCAAGAGCAGCGCGGTCAGGATCGCCGTCAAGCCGAGGACGACGAGGGCCTCGATCAGCGTGAAGCCGGCGCGTCGGCTCGCCGGGCCCAAGGAATGGGTCATCGACGGGCCTCCCCGGAGTTGGGGACCTTGAGCAGGTGGACGACGACTCGGGCCTGCTCCGGGTCGTCGGTCTCGATCACGACATCGCCCGCCTCCGCATCGCGGGGCGGGCCGATGGACAAGCCGATCCGATGGAGACCCGCGGCCCCGGAGGTGCCTCTCGTGACCTCGACGAATCGAGGGCTCGTGATCCGCACGACGCGGAACGGTATGCCGTCCGACCTCAAGAGGATCGACCGCTTGACCTGGTCCCCGGATTCCCCGAAGACGAGGGAGGGAGGGAAGGCCCGGATCTTGGGAAGCACTTCCCAATTCAGAACGTGTCGGTATGGTGCGTCCGAGGACCAGGTGACCGTGATCTCGCCCGTTCGCTGTCCCGGCATTTCTCCGGGCGGTATCTCCACTTCGATGTCACGGATCGTCTCCACCAACCCCTCGGGCAGCGAGCGGGATGTTTCGGGCCCGGCGAAACGGGCGGATAGGGGACTCGCGGCGAGGACGGCCCGAGGGCCACTTCGTCCGAGCTGGCCCAGCCGACGGCTCGTGATCCGGAGCCGCCGTCGGCCACTCCTGTTCACGACGACCACGCTCGACGTCCCCTCGGAATCGATTTCCGACGCCTCGAAATCGGAGAAGAGATTCGCGCTGAGGGTGTACAGGAAGACCGGACGATCGGCCGAGGCCGTCTCGACCGCGAAGGCGAACCTCCTGGGACCCGTCTGTCGTCCGGCGTTGAACCGGACTGGCACCCGGATGCTCGCCCCGGCCGGGACGACGTCCGGCAGCGGACCGATCGACGAGCAGCACGGTATCCTGGCAGCCACCTTGGTCAACTTTAGCGGGGACGACGAAGCGTTTTCCAGCAAGAAATCGTGAGTGATAGTCTGATCATGGCCTAGCACGAGCCCGAAATCAAAATGCTGAATCGAATCCCCCGCGACCTTCTCGGGGGCCGCCAGCTCGACCCCAGGAGAGACATCGATCCGGTCCGTCGCGGGCCGAGAACAGCCGGCGATCATATATATATATATATGATCGAAAAATATTTCCTTTGCATCGGAATCCTCACCATCCGGTTTGCTCCGCGTTGAAGGATAGGTGACTGACTGATTCCTCTTGGGCAACTTAAATGGGGTGCATTCCGCTTTGCAACAACAAAATCGCAATTTGGGTAAAAAATGAAATGGAAACGGCCATCCATGGCGAGGGGATGCGGCGATCGCGGCGCGATCCTCCGACCGCCACCCGTTAGGGATCTTCGCGCCGGACGAGTTCCCCTTTACAATACGAGAGGCTCTCTCCGTCCCCTCGGGACCACTCGTCCATGTTTGATGATATCCAGAAACGCCTCTCCGGCGCCTTCGGCCGGTTCCGGGCCCGAGGGGTCTTGACCGAGGCGAACATCCAGGACGGCCTGCGAGAGGTCCGCACGGCCCTTTTGGAAGCGGACGTCCATTACAACGTCGTCCAGGCGTTCATGGCCCGGGTGGGCGAGCAGGCCGTCGGCGCCAACCTGATCAAGAGCGTCCGTCCCGAGCAGCAGATCGTCAAGATCGTCCACGACGAGCTCGTGGCCCTGATGGGCCCGGCCGACGCCTCGATCCGCATCGAGAAGAACGGCCCGACGGTGCTGATGCTCTGCGGCCTCCAGGGTTCCGGCAAGACGACGACCTGCGGCAAGCTCGCGAAGATGCTGAGCGCCCAGGGCCGCAAGCCCCTGCTCGTCGCCGCCGACCTCCAGCGCCCCGCCGCCATCGAGCAGTTGAAGGTGATCGGCCAGCAGCTGCAAATCCCCGTCTACAGCGAGGCCACCGCCAACCCGGTGAAGGTCTGCCAGGATGCCCTGGTCGAGGCCAACCGCCAGGGCCGCGACACGATCATCCTCGACACCGCCGGGCGCCTCCACGTCGACGACGCCCTGATGGCCGAGCTCCAGCAGATCGAGAAGAAAGTCAAGCCGCATCAGGTGTTCTTCGTCTGCGACGCCCTGACCGGCCAGGACGCCGTGGCCTCCGCCGGGGCGTTCAACAAGGCCCTCGAGCTCGACGGCGTGATCCTCACGAAGCTCGACGGCGACGCCCGGGGCGGCGCCGCGCTGTCGGTCCGCCAGGTCACCGGCGTCCCGATCAAGTTCGTGGGCATGGGCGAGAAGCTCGACAAGCTCCAGCCCTTCGACCCCGAGCGCCTGGTCGGCCAGATGCTGGGCATGGGGGACATCGTCGGGCTGGTCGAGGCCGCGCAATCGGCCGTGGACGAGGAAGAGGCCCTCCGGCAACAGGAGAAGCTCGCCAAGGGCAAGTTCGACCTCAACGACTTCCGCCAGCAGATCATCCAGATGAAGAAGATGGGGTCCGTCAAGGACCTCATGAGCAAGATCCCCGGGATGAGCCAGATGACCGGCCAGCTCGACGGCGTGGACGCCGACGGCGAGGTCAAGCGCATCCAGGGGATCATCGACAGCATGACCCCCGAGGAGAGGAAGAACCCCCACCTGATCAACATCTCCCGACGGCGACGGATCGCCGCCGGGGCGGGCGTGGACCCGTCGGACATCTCCGGGCTCGTCGATCAGTTCGACGCCATGGCCGCCGTCGTCAAGCAGATGGCCTCGATGTCCATGCTCGACAAGATCCGGATGATGACCGGCCTGGGCCGCGCCGGCGCCTTCAACCCCGGCGCCAAGCTCGTGGCCCCCAAGCAGGGCACCGGCAAGAGGCTGAGCCCCAAGGAACGCGAGAAGCTGAAGAAGCAGAGAGAGAAGGAAGAGCGAAAGAAACGGCGGGAGGAGCGCGGCCAGAGGCCCCCGGGCCCCTGATCCGGGCCCGCCTCCTCCGCCGCCTCACTCACCGATGCTTCCGCATCTGAAAGGGGCCCGCCGATGAGCCTCTCGGAAAGGCCCGACGAATCCACCCTCGAGGAATTCCTCCGGCAGGTCCGGCGGGCGGACCCCGGGCGGCGCGACGACGAGATCGCGAGGGCGTTCCCCGGCCTGGCCTCCCGGCTCCGAAGGATTCGACGGCCCGGCCCGCACAGGGACACGGTCGCGATCGAACGCATCGTCGAGGCGATGACCGCCGCCGAGAGGGCCGAACCGCGGGAGATCGGGCCGGAAAGGATCGCCGAAGTCGCCGCGGCGGCCGGCGTCGGCCGCCCCACGATCGAAGACATCCTCAGCCAGTTCCAAGCCATGAAGGCCATCGTCTCCGCGATGAAGCATCGCCCAAGGAACCCATGATGAGCACCGCCGCCGATCCGTCCGAGGGGCATAACCCCTACGTCGCCCCCCAGGCCCTCGCCACCGACCCGACCATCCCCGTCGATGACGCCCGGGCCTTCCGCCTGGCCTGCCTGCCGGCCGAGGGCACCGTCAAGCTCATCGGCCTGTTCTACCTGATCAATATCCTCCTGATCGTGATCCATACGGGCCTGACGCTGTCCTCCGGCCGGCTGGTCGAGGAGGTCCAGTCCCAGGCCAAGAGCCCGCTGATCACGGCCGACCTGATCCGCGGCTTCATCATCGGCACGGCCGTGGTGGGGATCATCCTGGACGTCCTGTTCGGCCTGGGGCTGAGGATGCTCTGGAACGTGATCCGCTGGGTGGTGGTCGTCCTGATCGCCCTCCAGTTCCTCGGGGGGATCTTCAGCCTGCTGACCGTCCCCGCCTCGCTGGGAGTCGGCCGAGGGTTCGGGGACGCGATCGCCGCGTTCCTGCCGTTCGTCTCCGGGACGGTCTACCTGGTGTTCGCCGTGTTCCTCGGCGGGTCTTCGGCCTCGCCGGTCTTCACCCGCGAGTACAAGGAGGTCATCGCCGCCTCGCCCGACCTCCACCCCTCGCTCGGCGGCCGGGACCGCCTGTTCATCGGCCTGTACGCGACGGCCGCCCTGCTGAACCTCGCCAACCTCGCGAGGGTCGCGTTTCTCGGCTAGAGTCTCGACGCGGGAGGCCCCTCGGGGTAAGATATCCGGCTCGCGACGGCCGACCCGGCCCTCCGGGCCCGTCGTCGCGCGATCGCGTCCGTCGAGAATCAGGGTGATCCCGAAGGAAAGGCCCGGCCGATCAGGCGGGGCGGCCTTCGGGGCGGGGCCGCCGCAGGCTCGGGACCGGCCCCGTCTGGATCGCGAAAGGCACCCGCCGACTCGCCATGCGTCCGAGCCGCGCCTTCTCGTTCCCAGGAGCCTTTCGTGGTCCGCATCCGCATGAAATCGATGGGCCGTCGCCATCGGCCGTTCTTCCGCATCTGCGCCATGGACACCCGGACCCCCCGGGACGGCCGAGCCATCGAGGAACTCGGGCACTACGACCCGATGGTCCGCAACACCGAGGCCCGGACGGTCCTGAACGTCGATCGCATCCGCTACTGGCTCTCCGTCGGCGCCCAGCCCAGCGACAAGGTCGCGGCGATCCTCAAGAGGCTCGGCGTGAACAAGCCCGCCCCCGGCGAGCCCTGGGCCCTGCCCAAGGCCGAGACCCCCGCCGCCCCGACCCCGGCCCCCGCCGCCTCGACCCCGGCCCCGGCCCCGTCGGCGCCGGCCCCGAAGTAAGTTCGGCCCCGCAACGCCAGAGGCGACGGCCTCGGGACGGTCCCGCCCATGCCCCTGCGGTTCGACGTGCTCACCCTGTTTCCCGGCCTCTTCGACGGCTTCCTCGGCGAGAGCATCCTCAAACGCGCCATCGCCGCCGGGATCGTCGAGGTCCACCGCCATGACATCCGCGACTGGGCGGCCGGGAAGCATCAGCAAGTCGACGACCGCCCCTTCGGCGGAGGCCCCGGGATGGTCCTGATGGCCCCCCCGGTCGTCTCGGCCGTCGAGGCCGTCCGGGCCATGGCCGAGCCCGCCGGTCGATCCATCGCCCTGACCCCCCGAGGACGACGGCTCGACCAGGACCTCGTCCGAGAGCTGTCCCAGGAACCGAGAATCCTCCTGATCTGCGGCCGATACGAGGGCTTCGACGAGCGGATCTTTGACATCCTCCAACCCGAATCGCTCTCGATCGGCGATTACGTCCTCTCCGGGGGCGAGGTCGCGGCCATGGTCGTCATCGACGCCGTGATGAGGCTCCTGCCCGGGGCCCTCGGCGACTCCGAAAGCGCCCTGGACGAGTCCTTCGGCCCCGACGGCGGCCTCGAATATCCCCATTACACCCGCCCCCGAGACTTCCGGGGGCTCCCCGTCCCCGACGTCCTCCTCAACGGCGACCACGCCGCCATCGCCCGATGGAGGGCCTCGCGACGGACGTAGCGGTCCGTGGTCCGTGAACCGACGTCCGGGCAACCGGCCCCCCCGAGCGATCCCACGGAAGCCGGACCCTGCCCAACGCCTCGGCCAATGACCACCGACCATCGACCACCGACCACTGACCACCCCCACCGAGGGCCGACCCATGCAGAACAAGTTCATGGAGCTGGTCGAACGCTCCAGCATGAAAGAGACGATCCCGCATTTCGAGATCGGCGACACGGTGGATGTTCACGTGCGCATTCTTGAAGGCGAGAAGGAACGCATCCAGATCTTCAACGGCGTGGTGATCGCCCGCTCCGGCAGCCACACCCGCGAGATGTTCGTCGTCCGGCGGATCGTCCAGGGCGAGGGCGTGGAGCGGAAGTTCCCGGTCCACTCCCCCCGGATCGCCGACATCGTGGTGAAGCGGTCGGGCAAGGTCCGCCGCGCCAAGCTCTACTACCTCCGCGACCGCAGCGGCAAGGCCGTCCGCCTCAAGGAGCGGTTCCCGGGCGGGAAGGCCACCGCCGCCGAGGCCAAGGCCACCAAGGACGCCAAGCGCGCCACCCGGCTCGCCGCCAAGAAGGCCAAGGCCGACGCCAAGGCCGCCGCCTCCGCCGAGAAGGCCGCGCAGTCCTGACCCCCCGTCAAGGAACGCCCGCCCAAGGTCGCATGCCCACATCCATGTCGAGTCCGCGATTGCGGACCTCTTCGCGACCGCGCGAAACCGAAGAGGTCCGCAATACGACATGCACCCACGTCCTCGTGGACATGCCTTCACGGAGACCGGGACGCACGGTCCCATTAACGCACTGGCACACCCAAAGGTGCAGATGTCCGAATTTCCGGCAAACCGAATCGGCCCGATCGGCCGAAGTTGACTACACATTTCGCGCCAGAATCGCGTTTGGGCCGGGAAAACAAGGGGTTTTGCGCGCAACGACTCGTGCACGCAGATCCTCCCACATACGTTCATTCGATGTCGCGAAAGACGCAACCCCTTGGGGGATCTTGAGATCCGCCGACGCTCCGGATCGCCGCCCGGGCGTCCCGATCGCCCGGGAGCCGAACACTGCGCAGGTCCGCGGAAGCCCATGAAGGCTTTCATGCGAACAAGCGTTTGCAAGAGAATCCCGCCGGGCGATGCGGCCCCTCGAACGGAATTCCCGATCGCCGGGGCCCTCGGCCCGCGATGATGTCTCACGAGCGGCCGTCGGACGATCAGCGGGTTTCGGCCGTCCATCCCTGCTTGAACAGGCGGACGACCCGACCCGGGCGCGCGTCGGCGGGCAGGTCCGACGCCTCCAGGACCCAGCGCATCCCGCTGTCGCCCAGGGTGCCGCGCGCCTCGGGGTCGATGTTCGGCGGGTAGCCGGCGAAGCCGAAATTCCAGGGCGGCCCGGGGGCCGGGCGGAGCGAGTCGTCGGCCGGCCGGGCGAAGACCCGCTGGCCCCACGGGTCGCCCCCGAGGATCGCCTCCAGCTCCCGACGTCTCGCCGCAAAGAGCGCCACCGTGACTTTTTTGCCCTCAATCCGCTCGATCCAACCCGGAACGCCACGTTCCCGCCACTGATCGCGATGGCGATTGCGCCGGTCCTCCATGGCCATCTTCTGCGAATCCGATCCGGACCAGATCTCGGAGCAGACCCCCCGGCTCGTGGCAGTCCGCCCCCGAAGATTCACGAGCAATTCGTCCCCCTTCGCCAGATCCCCCAGGCTCGCCGACTTACCTCCTTTGAAGACCCGGGTCCGCTCGTCCACCGAGAGGATTTCCCGGCCGAAGTCCGGCGGCCGGACCATCGCCTCTTTCTCGTCCTTCACCAAACCATGCTGAACGGCCACGAACAAAACCCCCTCGTCGAGCCGCAGCTCCTCCACCCGGAGGGTCACCCGCTCGTCCACCAGGTGCGTGAAATCGTCGGAGATCACGGACGCCTTCGTGAAGGCACCCGACCCGTCCGGGTGGAGGAAAAAGCGGCAGCGGTTGCCGATCGGCACGTCCCGGAGCTGGGCTTCCGCGTCGAGAGACAGGACCTGACCATACGGAAGCAACCCAAACGCGACGATTTCGCCGGTCCGATCGGTTCGGAACGTCCCGGATCGCCCGTCGTCACCGATCGTGAGGAGCTCGCCGAGAATCCCGTGATGCGAGTGATACGGCGGGAACTGGTCGGGCCGAGGGCGGAACCAGGGGAGATGGGCGTTGCCCGAATCGGTCCGATAGGGGTAGAGGTTCGGGTCGATCCGGTCGGGCCGGGCGTCGGGGGCCTCGCTGTAAACGCATTCTCCATAAGGCATATCGCGAACCGGCCACGACGGATGGGCGAACAAACGGACGATCTCCCCCTTGCGGAACCCTTCAAGGAGCAAGTCGGGCTCGATCGTCCATCGAACACCAGCGATCCCGGGTTGATCCGGTTTGAACGCTTCGAAAGCGAGGATTTTCGACCGTTTGCGATCGACGGGCGGGTTATACGTGCGCAACTCGTCATTCGCGACCACCGTATCGACGTGGCGATGCTCGCTTGCCCATTTCGCCGGGTCGATTCCCTCGTCGTTCATCAACGATCGCAGGCCCTCCGGATCGCCCAGGAGCGAGACCGTCATGACCTTGCCCGCGACCCGCTCGACCCTCGCCGCGATCCCCCGTTCCCGGATGAACTGGCGATGCCTCGCCTTCTGCCCCTCGATCGCGATCGTCCGGGCCTCCGAGCCTGCCCAGAACTCCGAAACCACGCCATTTCCCGAAAAATTGAGGAGGAGGTCGTCTCCCGGGACGAGTTCCCGGGCCTCCGAGGCGGCCTTCCCTCGCCAGAATCGCGAATGCCGGTCGATCCGGAGTTCGCGACGGGCCGCGCCCTGGGGGGTGACGACGAGCTTCCCTTGCTCCAACCGGACCTCGTCGAGCCGGGACGAGGCCCCGGCCCGGGTCATCGCGGTGAAATCGTCGCAAAGCGTGGTGACGACTCCGGTTTCCGCATCGGTCGAGGCGTGGAGGAGCGTCCCGAGCGGCACGTCCCGCAAGTCCCCCTCGGCGCCGACGTAGAAAACGGTCCCGTTCGGGGGCAGGCGGAAATCGACGATCGTGCCATCGTCGACCCGCCGGATCTGCCCCGATCGATGGAGGAAATCGGCCTGGACGAGCGTGCCCTCGAAGCCCGTTTCGGCCCCGATCAACGCCAAACAAAGCAAACAGACCGTCATGCCGAGACCTCCGAGACCGGCCCCACGCTGTCCACGAATGTCTCGGTCTCGACGCCCATCTTGTGGAGCATGGTGAGCATCAGGTTGCTCAGGCGGGCCTTGTCGTCCTTGGGACGGCCGCAGAGGTCCAGCCATTCGTCGTAATCGAGCTTGTAAGGGCCACCCTGCGGCTTGTTGTAATCGATGTGATGGCCATGCTTTAGGCCAAGACCGCGACCCCCCGCCAGGAGGATGGGCAGGTTGCTGTTGGAGTGGCTGTGGCCGTAGCTCATCCCGCTGCCGAAGAGGACCATCGTCCGGTCGAGCAGCGGTTCGCCGCCGTCATTCACGGTTCGGAGCCGGTCCAGGAAATAGCCGAATTGCTGCATGAGAAAGGCGTCGCTCTTGGCCAATCGGCCGAGCATCTCGGCGTCTCCGCCGTGGTGGGAGAGCTGGTGGCGGGACTGGGTGATGCCGATCTCGGGGATCGCCAGGCCGTTCCCCTCGCTGCCGCTCATGTAGCTGACCACCCGGGTCATGTCGGTGCGGAGGGCCAGGACGATCAGGTCATACATCGTTCGGTAATATTCGCCGGCGCGGTCCTTGGTCACGTTTCGTTGGAATGGGGCGCCGTCCACCTTCGGTTTGGGTCGGTCGAGCCAGGCGTCAAGCCGAGCGGCTCGTTGCTCGACATCCCGGACCGAGTGGAGGTACTCGTCGAGCTTGGTCCGGTCGTCGGTTCCGAGCCCCCGGCGGAGTGATTTCGCATCATCGAGCACGGAATCCAGGACGCTCCGGCGGCGGACCAGCTCGCGGCGGCGGGCCGCCACGCCCCCGGGCTCCTCGCCGAAGAGGCGGTCGAACACGGTCCGGGGGTTGTCCTCGGCCGGCAGGGGGACGCCGTCTCGCGAGAAGGCCAGCGTGGTCGAGTTGTTCGGCTGCCCGGTCCCCGAGCTGATCGAGAGCTCCAGGGAGGCGAACCGGGTGTGGGGCGAGGTCACCTCGGCCATCATCTGATCGCACGAAATCGTGTTGTGGTATTGCCTTGCGCCCTGGGCGTCGATGCTCGCGCCGGTCAGCCACGTATCGGCGCAGACGTGCGCCTGGCCCAATCCGTTGGGGTGATGCAGGCCGCTGAAGACGGTGAACTCGTCGCGGAGCTTCTCCAGGGGCCGCAGAGACGGCGAAAGCTCGTATCCCGCCCCGGGCTTCGTCACCTGCCAGGTCATCCCGTTCACACCGTTGGGGATGTAAACGAAAACGCTCCGTCGCGGACGATCGGCGGCCTGGGCGGCCGACGCGCGGAGCGGGGTCATCGCGTCCAGCAGCGGGAGGGCCACCGAGGCGCCGACCCCCCGGAGGAACAGGCGGCGGGACAGGAGCCAGCGTTGCGCCAGGACGTTGCTCATGGGCCTCGGGCCTTTCCCGACGGTCGGGGGCGGGGGATGGGGTGCGGTGGGGTTCTGGGGGGATGAGGGCGGCGGGTGCCTAGGCTGCACCCTACTTCTTCCCGAAGAGGTCGCTTTCGACCAGGGTTTCGATCAGCGAGGCCAGGCCGTAACCCTGGGCTTTGGAACGGGATGCGATCTCGGCGAGGGCCCTGCGGTCGTCGATCGTGGTGCCTCGACGCAGGGCATAGGTGGCCAGCTTGCCGGCCAGGGCGACCGCGAAACGGTCGAGGTCGTCCTTCATCAACGATTTCAAGCCGTTGGCGTCGCTGAACTTGCGGCCGTCGGGCAACTCGCCCGAGGGATCGACGTCCGGGTTCGTCCCGGAGCCGTCGCGAACGTCCTCGCGGGTCCTCCATCGGCCGATCGCGTCGTACTGCTCGAACGCCAGCCCGAGAGGGTCGATCTTGCGATGGCAGCCGGCGCAGCTGGCCTCGTTGCGATGGGCTTCAATCTTGGCCCGAAGCGAGGTTTTGGGTTGATTGGGTGGAGTGGGCTTGATCGCCGTCACGTTGGCCGGCGGAGGCGGGGGCGGTGAGCCGTAAATCGATTCCAGGAGCCACTTTCCGCGATGGACCGGCCGATGCCTGGTGCCGTCGGACGTCAGGCCCAGGATCGACGCCTGGGTGAGCAGGCCGCCCCGGTGGGCCTCGGGGCGGAGGGGCACCCGACGCATGACCTCGCCGTCCACCCCGTCGATCCCGTAGTGGTTCGCGAGGATGCCGTTGAGCATGGTCCAGTCGGAGTCGAGGAACTCGCGGATCGAGAGGTTTCTGGACAAAACTTCCCGAAAAAACGCGGTCGTCTCGGCAACCATGCTCGTTTCGAGGTATTCGTCGTAATCCGGGTAGAGTTTGCGATCGGGAGCGAACATTCCAACACGGCGAAGCTGGAGCCACTGGCGGGGAAAGGACCCGGCGAAGGCCGAGGCGCGGGGGTCCTGGAGCATCCGGCGGACCTCATCCCGACGCACTTCGGGCCGTTTCAGCTCGCCCCGACGGGCCAGGTCGATCAGGCGGTCGTCGGGCATCGTGCTCCAGAGGAAGTACGACAGCCGCGAGGCCAGCTCCCAGTCGGTCAGACGCTCGGAGGGGTCGGAGGCGGAACCCTCGACGAGGTAGAGGAATGCGTTCGAGCAGAGGACGGCCGTGAGGGCCGTCTTGACCGACGCCTCGAAGGAGTCGCCGAGCCCCCGGGATGCCTCGAACAGTTTCACGAGGCGGTCGAGCTCGTCGGGGCGGACCGGGCGGCGATAGGCGCGGGTCGCGAACCGGGAAAGGATGTCTCGGGCGTAGGCGGCATCCCTGGTCACGCCTTCCCCGGCGAAGAAGATGCGATCGTGGGCGGGGGTCGGCCACGATTCTTGCAAGGGGCCTTCCCACTCGATCCAGTCGAGGAGGATGGTGGGCCAGATGGGCTTGCCGTCGTCGTCGGTGAGCTTGATTTGCCAGGGTTGGCGGGCGGACATCTTGAAGAACGGGCGGGTGTTGAGCGGTCGGGAGGCTCGCTCCTCCGGGTTGGGTCCGGGGACGGCGTTGACGATGCGGATCAGGTGGGTCCCGGCTGGCAGGTGGGTTCGGAATTCCAGGGTGGTGGGGCGGTCTTCGGGGGCGTCCACGTCGCCTTCGAAGATCGCACGGCCGAGATCGGTCGCGTAGAGCCGAAGTCGTGCGGCCCGGCCACCTTCGGGACGAAGGCCGCTGAGCTTGACCCTCACGGCGTACTCGCCGGGCGAGGGGATCACCAGGTCCCGGCCGTCCAGAGCGCCGTTGTTGGGGACGATGTCGGCGCGGACCTGGTCGAGCATCCCCCGGGCGGCGAGTTCTCGGGCGATGTCGCCCCGGACCCGCATCTGGGCGGCCGTCCAGCGGATGGTTTCGGTCGGGGGTCGGGGACCGAGGGCGAGGGCCTCGTTCAGGACGGAATCGGCGGCGGCGAGGTACTTCTCGACGTGGGTCGCCGACAGCGAGAGGACCGGCCCGAGCCTCTCAAAGCCTTGCCAATCCGGGTCTTCGGGCAAGCCTGCGGGGTCGGAGGCGTCGAACGTGACGCCGAGGAGGTCGCGGATCGTGTTGCGGTATTCCTCGCGAGAGAGCCGGCGGAAGGCGATCCGCTCGCCCAGGTTCGCGCGGCGGGCGGCCTCGGCCTCTTCCATCCGGGAGCCGATCCACTCGGAGATCCGGGCGGATTCCTCGGCCGTCGGGCGGGGTTCCCTGGGCGGGGGCATCTCGCCCGAGCCGATCCGGTCGAGGATCTCGGCCCATCGGGTGGCGGTGCGGGTCTCGGCGAAGTCGGTGCCGAGCTGGTCGACGCGGAGGTCGCCCTTGGCCTTCGCCTCGCCGTGGCAGCGGACGCAGTGGCTGGCGAGGAACGGCCGGACGTCGGCCGAGAAGTCGGGAGGGTCGGCGGCCTCGGCGACGGCGGGCGCCTGGATCAGCAGGAGGATTCCGATCGCGGCTCGGAGGGAGGGGCTCAAGGCGGTGGTCCCCGAGGGGCCGGCGGGGCCGGACGGGTGATCGTCCGGGTTCCTGCGATCGATCATACCAGAGATCCCCGGCGATGCGAGGCTCCGGGCGAGCGATCATCCATTCTCCAGGACCCACTGCGCGGCGGACCGGGCGAGCTCGGCGGACGTCTTGAGCCCGAGCTTGGCCTTGATTCGTTGGCGATAGGTCTCGATGGTATGGATGCTCAGCTTCATGGAATCGGCGGTCTCGGCGGTGGTCTTGCCCAGGCCGATGGCCCGGAAGACCTCGAGCTCGCGGCTGGAGAGCGATTCCAGGGGCGTGACCACCCCGGCGGCGGCGGTCCCGGAGACCGCTCTCAGGACGAGGCGGGCCGACATCTCGGGGCTGAGGAAGGGTCGGCCGCGGAGGATACATCGGATTGCCTCGATGATCCGCCCGGCGACCTCGTGCTTGCTGATGTAGCCCATGGCGCCGGCGTTGAGGGCCCTCTCGGCGTAGAGTTCCTCGGGATACATCGAGCAGACGAGGATGAGGATGCCGGAGGCCCGGGCGCGGATGCGGCGGATCAGGTCGATCCCGTCCCCGTCGCCCAGGGAGATGTCGATGAGGGCCAGGTCGGGGCGGGTGGCGTCGATCCGGGCGAGGGCCTCGGGGATACTGGCGGCTTCTCCGCAAACTTCCAGGTCGGGCTGGCGGCCGATCCGGATGGCCAGCCCTTCCCGGACGATCGGGTGATCATCGACGATCAGCACCCGGGCCGGATTCCGGGCCGAGGTCTCCCCGCGATCGAGCATCCCGCCGCCCTCCGCCGACGAGGCAAGCCACTCGGGTGCCTCGGCCCTCCGCCGGGCCGATTTCGAGCGATGCGCCGAGCAGGTCCGCGCGATACCTCATGATCTTGAGGCCGAGGCCGAGGCCCCGCACCTCGGGGATGCCGACGCCGTCGTCCCGGACCTCCAGGGAGGTTCGTCCGTCGGCCTGGGCGAGCCGGATCCGAATCCGGCGGGGCTTGCCGTGCTTGATGGCATTGGCGATCGCCTCCTGGGCGATCCGGAAGAGCTGGGTGGCGACCGGGACCTCGGCGACGAGGACGTGGGCCTCACACTCCACGGAGGCTTCGATCCCGTGGAGATCGGTGACCCGGAAGGCCAGCTCCTGGAGGGCCTGTCGGAGGCCGAGGGCCTCGACTTCCATCGGGACCAGTCCGCGGGCCAGGGCCTGAACCCTCGCCCGGGCCCGCTCCAGGCGGTTGCCGATCCTCGCGGCCAGGCCCGCCTCGGCCGATCCGGCCTCGACCAGGGCGTCGGCCAGGGCGCCGACCATCAGGCCCACTCCGGTGAGCTCCTGGCCCACGTCGTCGTGGAGGTCCTGGCCGATCCGCCTCTGTTCCTGCTCGGCGATCGAGAGCACCTCCCTCTGGAGCGACTTCAGCCCGGTCAGGTCGCTGGCGACGCCCAGGATCGAGACCACCGAGCCGTCGGGGCCGAACTCGGGGACCAGTCGGGAATAGTAGTGCCGGGAGCCGGAGGGGCCCTCTAAGGAGAATTCCAGCTCGGTCGGGCGGCGGGTGCGGATGGTCTCCGCGATCCGCCCTTCCCAGAGCGCGTTGAGGTCCGGCGGCATCCCCAGCTCGCGGTTGGTCCGGCCCAGGAACTGCTCTCGGGGCCTCCCGGTCGCCTCCTCGACGGCCCGGTTCACGTAGACGTGGCGGAGGCCCAGGTCGAATCGGGCGATGATCAGAGGGCTGTTCTCGGCCAGGGCCTCGAAGGCGATCTCCCGTCGTCGGAGGTCCTCCTCGGCCTCCCTGCGGGCGGAGATGTCGCGGACGATCCCGGTGAACAGGCGTCGGCCTCCCTCCCGGAACTCGCCGACGGCCAGCTCCATCGGGAAGGTCGAGCCGTCTCGCCGCAGGCCCCGGACCTCCCGGCCGATGCCGATGACCCGGGCCAGCCCGGTCTGGGCGTAGGCGGCGAGGTATCCGTCGTGCTCGGAGCGGTAGGGCTCGGGCATCAGCCCGGAGACCTTGCGGCCGATCATCTCCCGGGACGAGTAGCCGAAGATCCGCTCGGCGGCGGGGTTGGCCGTCTGGACGATGCCGGCTTCGTCGATCGTCAGGACGCCATCGACGAGGTTCTCGACGATCGTCCTCATGCGATCGTCGCCGGCCCGGACGGCTTCCTCCAGCCGCTTCCATCCGGCGATGTCCTTGACGACGGCCAGGGAGTCCCCGGGCCCGTCGGCCCCGTCCGGGCCCGTGAGACCTTCAGGCGGACCCAGGCCTCCGAGCCGTCGGCCCGGACGTGGCAGATTTCCCGGGCCGTCCAGCCCTCCGGGTCGGCGGCGGGCATCAGGCCGCTCAGGGCGCCGTCGAGGAGCTCCTCGCGAGACGAGCCCACCATCTCGCAGAGGGTCCGGTTGACCCAGAGCCATCGGCCGAGGCCGTCGATGTGGGCGAGCCCGATCGGGGCGGTCTCCAGGGCCTGGCGGAGCCGGTCCGCCTCGCAGCCCTCCGGGCCCTGGTGCCGCCGGAGGATCGCCGACCAGCCGAGGATCCGGCCTTCTTCGTCCCGGATCGGCGAGACCTCGGGCTGGAGGAGGATCTCCCGGTTCTCCTTGGTCATCCAGGCGACAGGACCGGCCCCGGGGGCGGGCCCGAGGGTCGCGATCGGACGGCCGATCACCTCGTCCGGCCGATGGCCGAGCAGCCGCTCGGCGGCCGAGTTCCAGGTCATGATCCGGCCGTCGCGATCGACGGAAACGATGGCCAGGTCGAGGGATTCCACGACCGCGTCGAGCCATCGGGCCCGCTCCCGGGCCTTATGGGGGAGGCCGCCGATCGGGACGAAGGCCGCTCCCGGCCCGGAGTCCGACGCAGGCTGGTCCCCCGCTCGCCCGGGCGATCTCATGGCGTTCTCCAGCGTGGCACTCGTTCCGCCAATCCCCAGCGTCGGGGGTACACGCCGTGTGGATGGTACCACAGCGGTCGGAATCCTGGCCATCTCTGGCCAAAAATTCCCGAAGACCCGCCCCGTGGTGGATTCCACCACCCCAGGATCAAGGATCCCGCGATTGTGTCTGGGCTTAAATCGGATTAACCTCTTCGAGTCCTGGAGAGTTCCTCACTCCGGACGGAATCTGGGTCAAACCAGGGGCGGGCACCTCGCGGAACAGAAGCCTGTCCTCATTTCGTCCGGGACTCTCAAGGCCCTGGAGATCAAGACGATGGTTGTCTCGAACGCACCGATCCCGACCAAGACGATCAAAGATGGGCTGGCCGACCGGCTCCGCCTGGTCTCGATGGACTTCGCCCGCCAGAAGCCTGGGCAACGCCTGTGCGATGTCCTGGGCCTGCCGCCCCGGACCCTCCAGAACTACGAGTCCGGCTGCACGATCCCGGCCGAGGTGATCCTGGCGATCATCCACACTCTCGGGATCCATCCGAACTGGCTGATGACCGGCCAGGGGGCCCGGTATCGCCCCGCGAGCGTCAACCTCGATTGATGGCTCCGGTCCGGTGCGGGCCGGCTCCCGGGACCGACGCCTTTCGCCGCCGAGTGCCGGAGGATCGGGACGACGATGTCCGAATCGAACGCCGAGCCGCCGCTGACCCTGCAAGTCGTCCGGCTCGATCCGACTTCGAGCTGGGACGACTCGATCCATTGCCTGGCTTGCGGGGAAGGCCTGGACGTCAATCAGCCGGACCTGGCCGACCCCGACCATCTGCTCGGGACGTGCCCGGCCTGCGGCTCGTGGCACCTCCTGGCTTGGGGCGAGGGGGAGGAGGCCGGCCTGATCTGCCGGCTGCCGGACTGGTCGGCGCTGAGGAAGGCCGCGGCCCCTCGGTCCTGATCGGGCGAGGCGACGCGCGGCTCTCGGCGGCGCCGAACGGCCGGGCCGGAAGATTTCCGCTGGCGGTCCGGGGCCCGGGCCTGGTAGGATCACACGGAATGACCGAGAGGCCCATGACGCGGCCCCTCGGCGAGGGTCCGGAGAGCCCGTGAGTCGCCCGATCGGCGGCCCTCGGGCTCGTTTCGTTTCAGGACCGAAGGGTGGTTCGCCCGATGGACGCCCAGTTGCGATTGCGTCGCTACCGAGAGCTCCAGGCGTATGTCGGCTGGTCCGACGCCGACGCCTCCCGGGTCGCCTCGCTGGCGACGGCCGTCGAGCCGAGGCTGCCGGCCCTGATCGACGACTTCTACGAGGCGATCCTTCGCCACGAAGGTGCCCGAAAAGTCCTCACCGGAGGCGCCCCCCAGGTCGAGAGGCTCAAGGGGACGCTCCGGAGGTGGGTCCGCGAGCTCCTGGCCGGTCGGTACGATTCGGAGTACGTCGAGGGGCGATGGCGGGTCGGCTGGCGTCACGTGGAGATCGGCCTCGATCAGGTCTATACCAACGTGGCCCTGTCGCGACTCCGGGCCGGCCTGGCGAGGGCCGCCGAGGAAGGCTGGACCGGCCCGCGAGAGGCCCTCCCGGACGCCCTCCTCTCGCTCGACACCCTGCTGGACCTGGACCTCGCCATCGTCGAGGACGCCTACCAGGCCGAGTATTCCGCCCGGCTCCAGAGGACCGAGAGGCTCGCCACGCTCGGCCAGGTCGCCGGGGGCGTCGCCCACGAATTGCGCAATCCCTTGAATGTGATCAAGACATCCGCGTATTTCCTGCTGAATGCGCGAGCCGCCTCGGCCGAGAAGTCGGCCGAGCACCTCCGGCGGATCGAGAGGAACGTGGACCTGGCCGACGGCGTGATCCAGTCGCTGTCCAGCTTCGCCAGGATGCCCGCGCCGGGCCTGGGCCGCGTCCCCCTGGATGCCTGCCTGCGAGAGGCTTTGGAGCTGAACCCCCCGGGCGATTCGGTCGCCGTGGCCCTGGACTGCCCGGAGTCCTTGCCGGCGGCCGTGGGCGACGTGGACGGCCTCCGGATCGTCTTCGGCAACCTGATCCGCAACGCCGGGGACGCCATGCCCGGAGGCGGCCGCCTGGCGATCTCCGCCTCGGCCGGCGACGGGCGGATCGAGGTCCGGGTCGTCGATTCGGGCGTGGGCATCCCGCCCGAGGCGCTGGCCCGGGTCACCGAACCCCTGTTCTCGACCAAGGCCCGCGGGCTCGGCCTGGGCCTGGCGATCGTCCGGTCGATCCTGGAGCGGATCGGCGGCCGGCTGGACGTCCGGAGCCGGCCGGGCGAGGGAAGCACGTTCACCGTGAGCCTCGTGTCCGCACCGATCGATCGGGAGATCGGTCCATGAGCGCGCCGGCACCCCTGGAAATCCTGGTCGTCGAGGACGACGCCGACGCCTCGGCCAACGTCCGCGACATCCTCGAGCTCGACGGCCACCGGGTCCGATCGGCCGCGACGGCCGCCGAGGCGCTGTCGCATCCGGCGCTCGCCGAATTCGCCGCGATCGTGCTCGACCGCAAGCTGCCCGACGCCACGGCCGAGACGCTCCTGCCCGCGCTCCGGTCCGCGGCGCCGGGGGCGGCGATCGTCGTGGTGACCGGCTTCGCGGACCTCCACGGGGCCATCGCCGCGCTCCGCCAGGGGGCGGCCGACTACATCCTCAAGCCGATCGACGCGGGGGAGCTGCGGGCCCGGATCGGCCGGGTCGCGGAGGTCCGCCGGGCCGAGGAGGCGAGGCGGGCCGCCGAGCGCCGCTATCGGATCCTCGTCCAGAATTCGGCCGATATCATCACCGCCTTCGACGTCCACGGCACGGTCTTATATCAGGGCCCGTCGGTCGAGCGCGTCCTGGGCCGGGGCGTGGAGGCCCGCGTCGGCGAGAACATCCTCGACGACCCGATCGTCCACCCCGACGACCTGCCCGCCAAGCGCGCCTTCCTCGACGACGCCCGGAATCGCCCCGGAGAGACCGTCACCGCCACGTTCCGCCTGCGACACGCCGACGGCTCGTATCGCGAGATCGAGGCCTCGGGCACCAACCTCCTGGATGACCCGGAGGTCGGCGCGATCACCGCCAGCTACCGGGACATCACGGCGAGGAAACGGGCCGAGGACGCGCTCAGGCAGTCCGAGGAGCGGTTCCGAGGGCTGGTCGAGGCGGCCGAGTGCCTGATCGTGATGCTCCGGCCCGACCGTTCGATCGCCTACCTGAGCCCGTTCGCCGAGAGGCTGACGGGCCGGCCGGCGTCGGAGGCCCTGGGGCGGGACTTCCTCGGCCTGTTCGTGCCCGAGGCGGACCGCCCGGCGGCCTCCCTCGAGCTGGGCCGGGCCCTGGAGGGCAAGCCGACTCCCGGGTTCCAGAACGCCATCCTCTGCCGGGACGGGACCCGCCGATGGGTGGCCTGGAACAGCCGGGCCCTGCCCGATTTCGAGGGCGGGCCGGCCCTCCTGCAGGTCGGCCAGGACATCACCCACCTCAAGACGGCCCAGGACCGCGCGTTGCAGGCCGAGAGGCTCGCCGCCATCGGCCAGATGGTCGCCGGGCTCGCCCACGAGAGCCGCAACGCCCTGCAACGGGCCCAGGCCTGCCTGGAGATGCTCGCCCGGCACGCCCGCGGCCGCGCCGAGGAACTCGACCTGATCGACCGCATCCAGAAGGCCCAGGACCACCTCCACCACCTCTTCGAGGACGTCCGCGGCTACGCCGCCCCGATCCTCCTGGACCGCCGGGTTTGCGACCCGGCCGACTCCTGGAGGGAAGCCTGGGCCGACCTGGAAGGGCCGAGGCGAGGCCGGGACGCCCGGCTCGTCGAGCACCTCGGCGAGGCCGACCGGCGATGCCTGGCCGACGCCTTCCGGCTCAAGCTGGTCTTCGCCAACATCCTGGACAACGCCCTGGCCTCGCGACCCGGGGCCGTCGAGGTCCTCGTCTCGTCCGAGGCCGACGAGGTCGACGGCCGGCCCGCCCTCCGCCTCTCGTTTCGCGACGACGGACCCGGGCTCGATCCCGAGGCCCGCCGGCGCATCTTCGACCCGTTCTTCACCACCAAGACCAAGGGGACCGGCCTGGGCATGGCCATCGCCCGGAGGATCGTCGAGGCCCACGGCGGCCGGATCTCCGTCGGCGAGGGCGACGCCCCGGGCGCCGAGGTCCTCGTCACCCTGCCGCGAGGCGGACCATGAGCCGATCCCTGCGAATCGCCGTCGCCGACGACGAGCCCGACATGAGGGACTATTTCCGCACCATCCTGCCCGAGCTCGGGCACCTGGTCGTCGCCTCCGCTGCTACCGGCCGGGAGCTCGTCGCGGCCTGCCTCGCCGAGAAGCCCGACCTGGTCATCACCGACATCAAGATGCCCGACATGGACGGCATCGACGCCGCCTCGCGGATCGGCCGGGACAACCCCGTCCCCGTGATCCTCGTCTCCGCCTACCACGACGCCGAGTTCATCCGCCGGGCCGAGGCCGACCACGTCCTGGCCTATCTCGTCAAGCCGATCAAGGGCGCCGACCTCGAACCGGCCATCGCCATCGCCATGAGGCGGTTCGAGCAGTTCCAGGAGATGAGGCGCGAGGCCCACGACCTCAAGCAGGCCCTGGAAGACCGCAAGACGATCGAGAAGGCCAAGGGCCTGCTCATGAAGAAGGCCGGCCTGGACGAGGCCGACGCCTTCCGCCGGCTCCAGAGGCTCGCCAGCGACAAGAACCTCAAGCTCGTCGCCGTCGCCCAGATGATCCTGACCGCCGAGGAAGCCTTCGGCCCCTCCGGCCGGCCCTGATCCCGGCGCAAGCCGATCGGCCCCTCCGGCAAACAGCGGGTGGCATGCCTGCGTCTTCGTAGGCATGTCTTCGTCTCATGTTCGATCGAAGACATGCCTACGAAGACGCAGGCATGCCACCCGAATTTACATGCGCAATCGTGGTCACTTCGGTGTGTCCTTGCGGAGATCGAGCATCGCGCGGCCCAGGGCGTCGCCGACGAGGAGGTAGGTCTCGGCGTTGCCGAACTCGTGGTGGCCGTGGCCCGGATTGGGCGAGTCCTCCGGCTTGCGGACGAAGTCGCGGGTCTCCACGAACGCCACGTTCCCCCGGAATTCCGGGCGTTTGGCCGCGGCGGCCTGCGCCTTTCGGAGCGCCGCCCACTCGCCGGGCGCCTCGACCCACGGGCCCGTCAATTCGCCGATCACCACCGGGAGGCCCGGGGCCTTCAGGTCTCGGCGGACGTCGCGGATCAGGTTCGCGAGGTTCTGCTCGTATTCCGGGATCGCGTGCTTCGGATCGACCCCGTCGTTCCAGCCCTGATACCAGACGAACCCCGCGAGCTCGTACCCTTGCCCTTGATAGGCGGGGAAATCCTCCTTCAGATGGGCGAGGGCCTCTCGCACGTCCGCGAGCATTTTTTCATAGTACGGCCCCACCGTCCCGCCCGAGCTCGGCGGGCGGAAGTCGGCGAAGAGGCTCTTGCCGCCCCAGGCGGCCTTGATCAGCAGGACCGGCCCGGGGATCGCGTCCCCGACGACCCGGCCGAACCCGAGCTCGGGGCCGAAGTGGTGGGGGTCGCCATAGACGCTGAAGCCCATCCCCAGGGGGCCGGCGAGCAACGGGCCGTGCTCCCGTCGGTAGCGAACCCAGACGTCGTCGCGGGTCTTCCAGCCGCCCTGGCCGTCCTTCAGGGGGGCGACCAGGGCGGCCGTCCTCGGGTCGCGACTCAGGGCGAGGAGCGTCCCCTTGCCGTCGTTGTAGTCCTTGCCGGCCAGGTCCACCACGGCCTGCCCCTCCATGTTCGATTGCCCGGCGAGGACGAACACCTTCACGGGCTTCGCCGGGGCCTGGTCGGCGAACGCGTGGATCGTGTTGTTCAGAGTCCCGACGATCGCCCGGCCGTCGGCCCCCTTCAGGCGATAGGCGATCTCCATCCCCCGGGTCGGCGCCAGGTCGTGGAAATCGAGGCGGACGGTCTTGCCGTCGTCCTGGAGGGTGGCTTTCGAGACCGGGACGGCCCTCTCGTTCAGGTGGGGCGAGCCGTAATCGCGGCTCCTCCGCAGGCCCCAGACCTTCACGGCGAAATGGCCGGGATCGGCCGCGCTGGATGGGTCGATCGCGTCGGTGAAGCGGATCTCGACGCCTCCGGCCCGGGCCTTCAGGCCGATCGGCAGGTCGGCCGGCTTGCCGGTGTATCGGACCCGGTACAGCCCGCCGGGCTTGGTCTGATTGCCCGCCCAGGCGAACATCCCGCAGGCGTAAAGCTGGCCGTCGGTCGGGTGGAACCGGCCCCTCATCACGCCCGTCGGGAACTCGGGGATCGGCAGCGGGCAGACTCCGCCCTGCGCCTGCCCATCAACCTTCTCGTAAGGCACCACATAGATCTTGCCCTGACCATAAGAAAGGTTGAGCAGCGACCCCTTCAGCGGCCCCCACGCCTCGCTCGTGACCCACACGAGCTCGGCCGGAGACCGATCGACGGCGTTGGTGATCCAGCACAGCGGCTGTTTCATGGCCGAATCGGACGGGTCGGTGATCTCGGTGAAGCCCCAGAGGTTGCCGTAAAACCCGCCCTTCTCGACCAGGTTGATCCGGTTCTTCGGGGTCCAGAAGCCTTCCTGATCGGTGACGAAGAACGTGCCGTCGGGGTTCAGGCACACGCCGTTGGCCGCGCGGAAGCCGGTGGCGAGGATCTCGGTCGATCCGCCGTCGCGGCCTACCTTCAGCAACGTCCCGTGATGGGGGACGACGGCGGGCAACCCGTGCCGGCCGCTCTTGGCGTAGTAGAAATTCCCGTCGGGGTCGGCCTGCAACCCCATCGCGAACTCGTGGAAGTGCTCGGTGACCTGATGGTCGTTGTTCACGCAATCATAGAAGTCGGTCTCGCCGTCGCCGTTGAGGTCGCGGAGCCGGACGATCTGGTCCCGGCAGCAGACGAAGATCTCGCCGTCGCGGAGCTTCAGGCCCAGGGGCTGGAAGAGTCCGGCGGCGATCCGCGACCAGGACAGCCCGAGCTCGGGCCGATCGAACCCGGAGACCTTCCAGACGTCGCCGTCCCACGAGCAAATCGCGGCGGACTTGCCGTCGGGGAAGAAGTCGAACCCGGTCAGGCGGACCTGAGCGTTCCATGGGTTCGGCTCGGGCAGGGCGAACGTGTCGACGGCGAACGGGCCGTCGTCCTTGCCGAGGGAGACGGCCGTTTTCAGGGATTGCGGCCATCGCCTCGGGCCTCCGAGGGTCAAGGGGGCCAGGGGCTTCGGCGGAGGAGAGGTCCGGGCCAGGGCGTCGAGCGACCCGGTTTCCCCCTCGGCCATCAACAGCTTCACGAGAGTCGGCGAGGTGCTGGCGGGGACCTTCAACACCGTGAAATCGGCCCGATGGACGAGCTCCGCCCCGCGACCGACCAGCGCGACGGCCTCTCCCGGAGGCGCGATCCGGGCCAGGAGCTCCCGGGGCGTCGGGCCGATTTCCAGGGTCCGCGAGAAGACCACGCGATCGGCCGGGCCCGCCTCGGCCCCGAACGATTCGAGGACCTCGGCCGATCCGACGGTGGACGAGACGATCGTCTGATCGCCGAAGTGGTACAGCCCTCGATAGCGGGCCCACGGCCGGGGCAACGGGCCGTAGCGGCGGCCGTCCCGGCCGATCAGGCGAGGGTCGTCGAACCGGCCGGTCTCGGGATCGGCCCAGCCCGGCCCCGGGGGATTGGCGAGATCGACCCGCCCGACGAGCGTCGGGTGGGCCTGGTGCTGGCCGTTGAAGTGGATGCCGTGCCAGTCGATGAACCCCCGCCCGGACCACGCCGCCGCGAGCCTCATCGTGTCGTGGTCGAACAGGGCCCAGCGGTCGCCTCTTGAGACGCCGCCCGGACCGGCGTCGAGCCGGATCGCGATCCCCTTGTACGCGAAGTTCGGCCCGGGGCCGCCCACCTCATAGGTGTTCATGAGGCTCGGGCCATAGTCCATCGCCACCCACGGCTCCTGATTCACCGGGGCCGGCCCGAGGCTCGTCCCCCGGGGCAGCCCGTCGAGATAGGCGCGATCGACCTTCGCGTATTGCGACGGATTCTCCGCCTTCAAATAGGTTTCGCGGAGATAATGGATCACGTCGTACTTCTGCCGGGGGACCATCCACGTCTGCGGGGCCATCTGGCCGTAGCCTCGCGTCAGGGTCTGATAGAGGCTGAACGGGTCGGAGCCGTTCTTGAACCGGTCGGTCGCGAACCTCAGGGAGCTGGGCATCGAGCCCGGCCCGGCCTTCGTCCCGTGGCAGTTGGCGCAACTCGGGTGAAGATCGCCTCCCCTCGGCGGAGCGCGGAGTCGTCCAGGGAGCCGATCAGGCGGGCGTGGTCGATGGTCGCCTCGTACTCGGCGATCGTCGGCAGGGCCCGCGAGGGGCGGAGCTCGGCCTCTCGCGTCGGGCCGTGCTCGGCGATCTCGATCAGGTATTTCGCCAGGTCGAGGAACTGCTGACGGTCCGAGAGGAGGTTGGCGAGGCCGTCGGGCATCGCCGATCGTTCGGCGGTCGCTCGCGTCTCGATCTCGTCGGCGGCGAAGACGACCCTGCGCCCGCCGGCCGAGGGGTCGAGCAGGGTGATCCGGCCGTCCTTCTCCTCGATCGATCGACCCGAGAACGTCCGGCCGTCTTTCAGGGCGATCACGACGGTCTCGTACCCCTTGCGGATCACCTTCGAGGGCATGAGGACCGCCTCGATCCGCGATTCGGCCGTCGCCTCCGGGCCGGGGCGTGCCAGGTCGGGGCCGAGCGAGTCGCCGGAGGGGCCGTCGTGGCACCGGGAGCACTGGAGGAACGGCTGGAAGAACAGGACCGCCCCCCGGGCGGCGTCGCCGGCCTCCCGCGCCGATTTCGCGAGGTTGGCGACGCCCTCGCCCTGGAGCGATTCGGCCAGGGAGGGCGCCGGGTCCGCCGCGACGGCCGGGCTGGCGGCGAAGGCCCAGAGGACGAGGCCGATCGCGATCCGTGGAGGTCCGAGGAAGATCATCGGGGAGCGGTCCCTGGGAGGTCCGGCCGGGCGGCGGCGGGGAGGTTTTCTTCGAAGTATCGCGTGATCAGGTTGTAGAGATGCCTGGACGTGTTCTCGCCCTCGAAGATCCCGTGCGAGCGGTTGGGATAGGCCATCAGGCGGAAGTCCTTGTCCGCTGCGACGAGCCGATCGACGAGCCTCTCGCAGCTCTGGTAATGGCAATTGTCGTCGCCCGTGCCGTGGATCAGGAGGAGCTTGCCTTGGAGCCGGCCGGCGAACGTGATCGGCGAGCCGTCCCGGTAGCCGTCCGGGTTGTCGGCCGGCAGGCCCATGTACCGCTCCTGATAGATCGTGTCGTAGAGCCTCTGATCGCTGATGAAGGCGATGGCGACGGCCGTCCGGTACAGCTCGGGGTAGCGGAAGATGGCGTTGAGGCTCATCGACCCCCCGCCGCTCCAGCCCCAGATCCCCACGCGGCCGGGATCGACGAACGGCCAGCGTTTCTCCAGGGCCTTCAGGGCATCGGCCTGGTCCTTCGAGGCGAGGATGCCGATCTGTCGATAGATGCTCTTCCGCCACGCCCGGCCCCGAGGGGCGGGCGTCCCCCGGTTGTCGATGCTGACGACCACGTACCCCTTCTGGGCCATCATCCGGTGCCACAGGGCGTTCCGGCCTCCCCAGCGGTCCAAAACGGTCTGCCCGGCGGGCTCTCCGTAGACGTGGATCAGCAACGGATACTTCTTCGAGGGGTCGAAATCGGGAGGGCGGATCGCCCAGGCGTCGAGCTCGACGCCCTCGCCGATGTCGATCCGAAAGAACTCGGTCGGGGTCGCCCGGAGCGAGGCGAGCCGGTCCTTTGCCTTCGCGTTGTCGGCGAACGTCCGGGAGACCCGGTGGTCGGGCAGCGAGACCAGGTCGATGATCGGCGGAGAATCGAAGGTGGAAAACGTGTGGATCGCCCAGAGGCCATCGGGCGAGACCTGGTACTCGTGGGTGCCCGGCTGGTCGGCCGGGGTCAGCCGGACGGCCGGCTTCGAGCCGTCCAGGGCGCCTCGAAACAGGTAGCGGCGAGTGGGGTCGTCGGGCGAGGCCACGAAGTCGATCTCGTTGCGACGATCGTCCACGCGGAGGACGTCCACCACGTCATACTCGCCGGGCGTGACGAGCTTCGGCTCGCCTCCGTCGCGAGGGATCGTGAACACATGACGCCAGCCGTCCCGCTCGCTGACCCAGGTGAACGCCTTGCCGCCGTCGAGCCAGTGGAGGTCCTCGACGACGTCGAGCCAGGCGGCGTCGCGATCGGTGAAAACGACCCGGGCCCGGCCGGTTTCAGCCTCGGCCAGGGTCACCTCGTTGGTGTTCTGGAGCCGGTTGAGCCTCTGGAGGACGAGTTCCTTCGAGCTCGCCGCCCAGTCCATCCGGGGAACGTAAAAGTCGCGAGAATCGCCGGGCAGATCGACCCATCGGGTCGGCCCTCCGGTCGCCGACACCACCCCGACCCGGCACGACGGGTTCGTCTGACCGACCTTGGGATAGGGGATCGAGGTCGCTTTCGGGTAAAGGTCGGCGGTCGTGTTCACCAGCACATAATCCTTCACCCCGTCGTCGTCGACCTGCCAGAAGGCGATCCGGAGGCCGTCGGGGCTCCAGCGGAAGCCGTCTCGGAGCGAGAATTCCTCCTCGTAGACCCAATCGGTCGTGCCGTTGAACCGTCGGGCGGAGCCGTCGGCGGTCAATCGCGTGATCTTGTGATCGGCGAGGTCCTCGACGTAGAGGTCATTGGCGAGGACGTAGGCGACGCGCCGGGCGTCGGGCGAGAGCTTGGCGAACATCAGGGACGATTCGGGCGCGTCGCCCCCGAGGCGGGTCAGGGCATGAGACGGGCGGTCGAGCACCCAGTAATCGCCCCGGGTGTCCTGCCTCCAGACGCGCCTGGTGCTGGTGAAGATCAGCAGGGTCCGGCCATCGGGGGTCAGCGAATACTCGGCGATCCCCAGGGGCCCCGAGGCTCCGGTCGGGGTCAGCTCCGGCGCGGAGGCGAGGATCTCGCGGGCCCCGGTCGCGGGATTGTACAGGACCAGGTCCCGGCCCTTGCCGGAGGCCGAGGGTTCGAGGGTGGTATAGCCCGAGCCATCCTCCCGCCATCGGGCGGGCCCGAACCCCTCGGTGTGGAAGTCGTCGCCGAGGATGATCCGATCCACCGTCAGGATCGAGGGATCGGCGTCCTGAGCCAGGCCGATCGCGACGGTGCCCAGGATCAGGAACGCAGCCAGGCCGATCTGTCGATGCCTCATCCAAGCCCTCCCGTCAAGCGTCTCGCCCCAACCGCCCGATTCGAACCGAACCGGGCCTCGGCGGCAAGGCCGTGACGGGGGGAAGGGAGGGCCGGGCCGAGAGGGGCGGGGCCGCGGCCT
Organism: uncultured Planctomycetota bacterium; assembly: GCA_963737655.1. Lineage (GTDB taxonomy): Bacteria > Planctomycetota > Planctomycetia > Isosphaerales > Isosphaeraceae > JAQGHR01. Next base: position 4,476,460 of record CAVTTN010000002.1, read on the forward strand.
CAGGAGCGGTACTGTTCGTCGCTGACGGGCTCCAGCCAATCGACCACCTTGCCCTCAAGCTGCTCCTGGATGGCGATGTGGGTCATGGCGGCGGTGGGCGAGGCGCCGTGCCAGTGCTTCTCGCCCGGGGAGAACCAGACGACGTCTCCGGGACGGACCTCCTCGACCGGGCCGCCCTCCTTCTGGACCCGTCCGCAGCCGGAGGTGATGATCAGGGTCTGGCCCAGGGGGTGGGTATGCCAGGCCGTCCTCGCCCCCGGCTCGAACGTGACGCTCGCGCCGGCCGCCCGGGCCGGGGCGTGGGGCGAAAACAGGCGGTCGATCCGCACCGTGCCGGTGAACCACTCGGCCGGACCTCGGGCGGAGGCGACCGAGCCAACTCGCGTGATCTCCATGACCGTCTCCTCGATCGGGGTGAACGGGGCGAGAGCGTCCGAGGGGGCATCGCGGGCCGTCGTCGCGACGATCGCGGCGCCGGCGGTGTTCAGGAAAACGCGGCGGGAGACGGGCATGGGCATCCTCGACTCGGGAAAACCGGCGATCCGCCGTCCTACGCGCATCCACACAGAATCCGGCGAGGCCGGGCCGGGCGAGGGGCCGACGACCCGACCTCTCGGCCGAGGTTGTCGAGCCAGGCCCCGATCGGGCCCTCGCCCCGGTCGCCGAGGGCCGAGGCGAGGAGCCCGATCCGTCGGGAAATCCGCCGCCGGGCCGTCGCCGAGGGCGGGAGCGACCTCGCCTGATGGGCATCCCGGGCGAGGCGGCGGAGGGCCCGGGCGAACCGGGCCGGGTCGGTCAGGGTGGCGATTCCCATGATGTCCTCCTTCGAGGCTCAGAGGCCGGTCATCTTCTCGAGGTGTTCGGGGTAGCGATCCCCTTGAACCGTCAGTTCCGCGGCGGCGGCGTCGATTTCGCGGAGGTCGTCGCCGGAGAGCTCGATGAAGGCCGCGGCGAGGTTCTCCTCCAGGCGGGACAACTTCGTGGTGCCGGGGATGGGCACGATCCACGGCTCGCGCGACAGCAGCCAGGCCAGCGCCACCTGGGCGGGCGTCGCCCCGATCCGTTCGCCCACGCCGCGGAGGAGCTGGACGAGGGCCTGATTCGCCTTCCGCGCCTCGGGCGAGAACCGCGGCAGGGTCCCGCGGAAGTCGGAGCCGTCGAAGGTCGTCGTCTCGTCGATCTTGCCGGTCAGGAACCCCTTGCCCAGGGGGCTGTACGCCACCAGGCCGATCCCCAGCTCCTGGAGAGTCGGCAGGACCTCGGCCTCGGGCCGTCGCCACCACAGCGAGTATTCGTTCTGGAGGGCGGCGACCGGCTGGACGGCGTGGGCCCGGCGGATCGTCCCGACGCCCGCCTCGGAGAGGCCGAAGTGCTTGACCTTGCCCTCCCAGATCAGCTCCTTGACCGCCCCCGCCACGTCCTCGATGGGCACCTCCGGATCGACCCGGTGCTGATAGGACAGGTCGATGCATTCGATCCGGAGCCGTTTCAGCGAGCCCTCCACGGCCTTCTTGATGTGCTCCGGCCGGCTGTTCACGCCGAGCCAGCCGGGCGAGCCGTCGGGCTTCAGCTCGAACCCGAACTTGGTGGCGATCACCACCCGGTCGCGGACCGGGGCGAGGGCCTCGCCCACCAGGTCCTCGTTGGCATACGGGCCGTAGACCTCGGCGGTGTCGAAGAACGTCACGCCGCGATCGACGGCCGAGCGGAGCAGGGAGATCATCTCCTTTCGGTCCTTCGGAGGGCCGTAGGAGAAGCTCATCCCCATGCAGCCGAGGCCGATCTCCGAGACTTCCAGGCCGCTCTTGCCGAGCTGGCGATTCTTCATGAGAGACTCCTTCGGGGTCATTCGGACCGGAGGGACGCCATGTCGATCGAGAAGCGGTACTTCACGTCGGACCGGAGCAATCGCTCGTACGCCTCGTTGACCTTCTGGATCGGGATGACCTCGACGTCGGCGGTGATGTTGTGCTCTCCGCAGAAGTCCAGCATCTCCTGGGTCTCCGGAAGGCCGCCGATATTCGAGCCCGAGAGGCTGCGACGGCCGACGATCAGCCCGAAGGCGGAGACCGCCATCGGCTTCGGGGGCGCCCCCACGATGGTCAGGTTGCCGTCCTTGGCCAGCAGGTGGATGTAGGCGTTGAGGTCGTGGTCGGCCGAGACGCAGTCGAGGATGAAGTCGAAGCTGCCGGCATGCGTCTGCATGGCGTTCGCGTCCCGGGAGACGACCACCTCGTCGGCCCCGAGCCGCCGGGCGTCCTCCGTCTTGTGGGGCGACGTGGTGAAGACCACGACGTGGGCCCCGAGGGCGTGGGCGAACTTCACGCCCATGTGGCCCAGGCCCCCGAGACCCACCACGCCGACCTTCTTCCCTCGCGTCACTCCCCAGTGACGCATCGGCGAATACGTGGTGATCCCGGCGCACAGCAGAGGAGCGGCGCCGGCGAGGTCGAGGTTGTCCGGCACCTTCAGGACGAACCGCTCGTCCACGACGATGCTCTCAGAGTAACCTCCATAGGTCACCGGGGCGGTCCCGTGTTTGTCCGGCGAGTTGAACGTGAGCGTCAGGTTCGGGCAGAAGTTCTCGAAACCGGCCCGGCAGTTCGGGCAGGTCCGGTCCGAATCGACCAGGCAACCCACCGCGGCGAGGTCTCCGGGCCGGTACTTGGTGACCGCCGAGCCCACCCGAGCGACCCGGCCGACGATCTCGTGGCCGGGGACGATCGGGTAGACCGTCGGCATGAACTCGCTCCACTCATCGCGGACCGAGTGGAGGTCGGAATGACAGATCCCGCAGAAGAGGATCTCGATCTGCACGTCATGCTCGGTGGGTTCGCGCCTCGGGATCGAGGCGGAGGCCAGGGGCGACGACGCGCCGGAGGCCGAATAAGCCCGGGTCGGGAACATGTTTCGATTCCTTCGCGACGGCGATTTCACCGGCCCCGACGCACGCTCTCGGCCCGTCGCCGAGGCCCCGAGGGCCGTCTTACCGAGGACCATTAGAGGCCCGCGAGCCGCCGACGGAAAGGAACGATCCTCCAGAAGACTTGCCTGATCCTCCACGGACGCGGGGAAGCTTCGCACGGAACCGGGTTTTCGCTAGTATGATCCTCTGGACGCCCCGACGAGGACGAAGGAAGGCCCCATGACCGGACAGACCGACACGGCCCGGAAGCTCGCCGATCTCCTCGACGAGGTGGCGGTCCTCGAAGGCCCCAATCCCACGGCCGTGGAGGGGGTCCAGGTCCTGCGGACCTCCTCGCCCTCGATGCACCGCGTCCCGGTGATCTATCAGCCCAAGATCCTGATCGTGGGCCGAGGGCGGAAGCGGGTCTATCTCGGCGAGAAGGTCTACCAGTACGACCCGTTCAATTACCTCGTGATGTCCGTCCCCCTGCCGGCGGAATGCGAGTGGGAGGCGAGCCGGGAGGAACCCGTCCTGCTGGTCTCCATCGACGTCGAGCCGACCCTCCTGGGCGAGCTCCTCCTGGAGCTGGACGAGCCCCTGCCCCCGGTCGAGGCCACCCCGGTCGGCATGGGCACGACCCCGATGAGCGAGGAGCTGGGCGGGGCGGTCTGCCGGCTCCTGGAATGCCTCCGCTGCCCCCTGGATAGCCGGATGCTCGGCCGGCAGATGGTCCGCGAGATCGTCTATCGCGTCCTCCGGGGGGAGCGAGGGGCTCGCTCCGGGCGCTGGCCCGCCGGGACGATCACTTCACCCGGATCGCCCGAGTCCTGAAGCACATCCACGCCGAGTACGCCAGGCCCCTGACCGTCGAGGAGCTGGCGAAAAAGGCCGGGATGAGCGTCTCGGCCTTCCACCACGAGTTCAAGCTCGTGACGGCCAGCTCGCCCCTCCAGTACCTCAAGAGGGTCCGGCTCGACCACGCCAAGAGGCTGATGGCCCACCTCGGCTACAACGCGGGGACCGCCGCGAGGGCCGTCGGGTACGAGAGCCCGTCCCAGTTCAGCCGGGAATTCAAGCGACTCTTCGGCGCGACCCCGACCGAGGATGCCGAGCACACCCGGGCCCGCCTCGTCGCCGGCTAGAACAGGAGTCTTCGAAGTGGAGACGACGGGGATCGAACCCGCAACCTTCGGCTTGCAAAACCGACGCTCTCCCAATTGAGCTACGTCCCCTCGTACAAGGCCAGACCGATTCTAATGGCCCGGGGTTCGCGACGCCATCGGAATCATCGGCAGATCGGCCACGATCGCTCGGCCCTGGCGTCCTTCGGATTCCCAGTCCAGGACGGTTCCGGCCGTCGCCTGGGCGACCCGGACGATCGCCAGGCCGACCGCTTGACCGATTCTCGGGCCGATCGCCGAGGAGGAGACCGTTCCACAGGGCTTCCCTTCCGCCGAAAGTAAAGAGGCCCCAACCGGGGCGCCGTCCCCCTCGAACCGGAGGCCCTTGAGGATCTTGTTGACGTGCCCCAGCGCGTCGAGCCTCGCCACGGTCTCCTGACCGAGGTAGCAGCCCTTCACGAACGAGATGGCCCGGGAGTCCCGGCCGATCTCCTGGGGGAGGTTGTCGGGCGTGATGTCCCGGCCGAACTCGGGCGTGCCGGCCTCGATCCGAAGTCCGTCCCACCCCGAGGGTTCGAGCCAGGGCCCTCGGCCCGAGGCCCAGGCGCGGACCGCCTCGACCCACGGGCCTTCCCGAGGGCCCACCAGAGTGATCCCCGCCATCCCGAGCGGCGATTCGGCGATCGCCCAGAGCCGCCCTTCGGCGACCTCTCGGGTCGTCGCGGACCGATCGCCCCCGGGTCGATCGACCCTCAAGGCGTCGCAAACCCCGGCCGAGGCCGGGCCCGCCAGATGGACCTCGGTCGTCCCGGCCGTCTGGTCGTCCCAGGCCACGTCGTCGAAAACACCATACTTGGCAAACAACGGCAGGACGGCCTCCAGGCCGCCCGGATCGGTCCGGAACAGGAGGGCGTCTCCGCCGTTGGCCACGGTGCCGAAGCCCTGGGCCTTGCCCTGAAGGTTCGTCACGAAGGTTTCGCACGCCTGGCCTTCGGGCAAGCGTTTGATCTCGTTGGTCGTGAGGTTGTGGAGGAACTTCGCCCGGTCCGGGCCGGTCAGGAACAGGCGGGGGGATCCGGATCGGTCGGCCAGGAAGGTCCGCTCGGGCATCAGTCCTCCTCGGCCACGGAGGCCCGGGTGATCTCGGCTCGGCTGGCGAGGGTCCAGGAGGGGCTTTGCGAGGCCAGGCGGACGGCCTCCTCGGCTCGGGCCAGGGGGACCATCCCGAGGTCCTCGACCACGTCCTCGGGCAGGCCGCTGAACAGGTAGACGTCGGCCCAGGCCAGGGCCCGGGCGATCCGGGAGGCGGCGGGGAAGTCGGCCGAGCCTTCGGCGCCCTTCAGGGCTGTTGGAGCCGATCTCGGGTCGTCCAGGCCGACGAGACGGCCCATCGCGGGGCCTTCGAGCGTCTCCAGGGGACACAGCACGGCGATCTTGCCCCCTCGGCGGACCAGGGCGGAGGCCGTCGCCAGGGCCGCGGCAAGGTCGTCCGAAGTCGCTTTCTGTTCGGAATTTCCGACGCCCACGACCACCAGGTCGGCTTGCCTCGGGACGTGGAACGTCCAGGATTCGGCGAACCGCTTCATCCCCTCGGCGCGGACCTCCGGTTCCAGCCCGGCGACGACGCCGGCCACGCCGGTCCGCCCGGCGATCGCCCCGATTTGGAACTGGCTGCCCAGGAGCCAGCAAACCTCGGTCGCCTCGCGGCCCAGGGGGGTCGGCCCGGCGCCCACTTCCGCCAGGGACGACCGCGAGTCCTTGAGGGTCGGGGCGTCGGCCAGTCCCGGAAAGACCGCCGCCCACGGGCCGGTCTCTCCCAGCGAGGGGTCGTCTCCGAGCCGCCCGACGGCCACGAGCAGATCGGCGTCCACGGCGCGACGATCGAGATAAATCCGTCGCCCGGCTTGCGTCGCGGCGAGATAGGCGAGGTTTTCCCGGTCGTCGGGATCGTGGACCGCCTGGCGGGCCCCGGCCGGGATCGCCGAATCGGCCAGGGGGGACGCGACGAGGACCTGGACCGACTCCGCCCCGGCGCCGGTCAGCACCTCGACGATCGCCCGGAGGATCTCGGCGGCCTCGGGCACGTCGGGGCCGACGGCGATGGCCACGCGGTCTCCGGGGACCACGGCGAGCCTCAGGGCGGGGAAGCCGATCGGCGTTTCCAGGCTGTCGAGCACCTGGCGGCGGACCTCGTCGCCGACCCGGCCGATCGGCCCGTGCCATTCGGCCACGAGCCGGGCCGGGTCGTCGGGGAAGGCCAATCGTTCTCGACCGAATTCGACCGTCGGCGGCATCTCTCGACCCTGGTTGAACTTTCGGCGGATGGGGGACGGGCGCGCCGGGGATCGCCCCTGGCGACGAGCCGACGCCTCCGTCATGATAGGAGGGCCGACCCGACCCGGGCAAGCGCGGCGGCGATCCCCCCGGCTCTCGGCCGTTTTTTCGGGCGATCGCGCCCGGATCGCGATAGGATGGGGGCAGGCGCGGGGGCCGTCGGACGCCTCCCGCTTCATTTCGGGAACTCCTGGAGGGCGCTCGGCGTCCAAGAGGCCGTGATCACCCGGATGGAAGACGACCTCGGCCTCGTCTCGGCATGCCGGGCGGGCGAGCTGGAAGCCTTCGGAGCCCTGGTCCATCGGTACCAGGACCGGCTCTATCCGACGTTGTTCCGCCTGACCGGCTGCGCGGAGGACGCCCGGGACCTCCTCCAGGACACGTTCCTCCGGGCCTTCGAGAAGCTCGATCGCTTCCACGGAGACAGCTCGTTTTATACCTGGATCTACCGGATCGCGGTGAACCTGACGCTCAGCGACCGGAGGAGGCGGAAGGCGAGCCACCGCCGGTGCGCCCCCCTGGACGTCCCGGGCGGGGAGCCGGCCGACGACTCGCCCAATTCCGACCCGAGCCGGCCGATCGAGCAGGCCGAGCGGGACGTCTTGATCCAGAAAGCGCTAGATACCCTCCAGGGCGACCATCGGGCGGTCGTGGTCCTGAAGGACCTGGAGGGGATGTCTTACGAGGAGATCGCCGAGGTCCTGCACATCCCGGTCGGCACGGTCCGCAGCCGTCTCCACCGGGCCCGGAACGAGCTCCGCGAGCGGCTTCGGGGCGTCCTGGCCGACGAATCGCGGCCGGTCGGCTCCCTCGACCATCATTGACCCAGGATTTTGCGGATACCTCTCTCGCTCGGAGGGATCGAGCGGGCCGACCGATCGGATCGGATGGCGAACCGAAGGCCCTCGAGCCGCCGAAATGACCATGAATCCTCACGAAGACCCGCTGCTGACCGATGCCCTCGAAGGCGACCTCTCGCCGATCGCTCGCCTCCGCCTGGATCAGGCCCTGGCGACCGACCCGGAGCTCGCCGCCCATCTGGCGGACCTGGCCCGGGTCCGCGACCTGGTGGCCGCCCTGCCCCGCCCGACGGCGCCCGAGGAGACCGCCTCGATCGTCCTCGCCCGGCTGTCGATCGCGGCGAGGCGGCGATCGCTCCGGAGGTCGAGCCTGGCCGTGCTCTCGGCGGCGGCCGGGCTGGCGGCGTCGGCGTTGCTGGCCGTCTCCCTCGGCCTCCTGAACTCGCCGAAGCCGCCTCGGGCCGAGCCTCCGCCGCGAGAGGTCGTGGCCGTCCGCCGTCCGCCGGCACCCCCGGCCCCCAGGCCGTCGCTGGCCCTGGCCCCGAGCCGCCCCGTCTTGGTCCTGCCGAGCGTGGACGAGGCGGTGAAGCGCGAGGTCGTGGCGGCCGAGGAGAAGCAAGCGGCCGACGCCCGGGGGCTCCGCGACCTCCTGGCCTCTCACGAGGCCCGGCGGATCGACGTCGCCGAGAATACCCCCCTGCCCGAGATCCTCCGCCGGGTCGAGGCCGTGATCGAGAACTCCAACCGGACCCATCCCGAACACGCCCGCGTCCGGATCGCTCGAACGCGAGGAAGCCGTCGCGGGCCGAGGGCGTCGGTGGTCTACGCCCTCTTGATGGACGACGTCGAGCACGAGCACTTCCTCAAGACGCTCGAAGAGGAATTCCCCGACGGGATCGACGACTCGGCCGGGGCGCCGACCCCCGCGTTCCTGGCCCGCGTCCGCGAAGCCGCGGGGATCGAGATGCTCTCGGGCCTGGCCCGATCGAGCCTCCTGAAGGAGCCGCCCGACGGCCTGCCGGCGCCCGACGCGGCGATCCGCCACGCCGCGCCCGCCCCGGGCGTCGAGCGTGTGGCGATCGCCGGCCCCGGGGGCTCCGGCCCTCGGACCGATCGGGCCTGACCGGCCAGCCGCGGACCCCGCCCCGGGCCGAGGGTTCCCCCGGCTTCGTCGGCCCTCCGCGATCGGCGCTCGCCGCCGGCACCGGCCGGGCCGAAACCCAGGTCGTCTACCTGATTTGCGTCTCGTCGCGGTCGCCGGCCGGTCGATGAATCGAGGGGAGCATTCGATGAACCTCGAGCCCATGTCTCCCGCAACCGATCCGCCGGCCTCGGGCCCTCGCGGGGGTCGGCTGATCGCCGCCCTGGTGGCCTCGGGCCTGGTGGCGGTGGGCGGCCTGATGCTGATCCAGGCCGTCGGCGCGGCCCGGGACGCTGCCCGCCGCTCCCAGGTCACGTGAAACCTGAAGCAGATGACGCTGGCCGTCCACAACTATCATTCGGCGAATGATTGCTTGCCGGCCGCCTATCTGCCCGACCGGTTCGGTCGGCCGAACGACTCCTGGAGGATGGCGATCCTTCCTTTTTTGGAGGGGACGACTCTTTACAACAACGTCAACTTCAACGTCTCCTGGGACGCCTCGGAGAACGGGACGGTCCGCTCGACCCGGGTATCGACATTCCTCCGCCCCGAGGACCCGAAGGACGGCCCTCCGATCGCGAAGTTCCTCGCGGTGGTCGGCCCGACGACGGCGTTCCCCGGCCCGGTGAACCTGAGGTTCGACGACCTCCGCGACGGGATGGCCCACACCCTGATGTTCGGCGAGGTGGCCGAGTCGGACATCGGCTGGGCCGAACCCCGCGACCTGGCGTTCTCCCGGATGCATTTCCAGATCAATCGCCGACCCCGGAAGCTCGGCTTCGGCAGCCCGTATGGAGGGGCGAGGCTGGCGATGATGGACGGCTCGGTGGTCTCGTTCACCGAGGCGGCGTCGCCGGCCCTGATTCGGGCCCTGGTCACGGCCACCGGCGGCGAGACCATCGCGGCAGGAGGCGTGCCCGAGCACTCGGGGCCGAACTGGAGGGTCGTCGAGGACGGCCCGCCCTGAGTCGGGGCCTTTCCCGCATCCTACGAGACGTCCTCCATCGCCCGGCTGAGGGCCAGGCGGAGGGAATCGGCCGAGTAGGGCTTGGGCAAGAAGTGGCGGACTCCGGCGACGGCGAGGCGTTGCCTCATCTCCTCGGTCAAGGCGGCCGAGCAGGCGACGATGGGCAGAGTCGGGCGGTCTCGGACGACCCTCCGGGCGACCTCCACGCCGTCGAGGATCGGCAACATGATGTCCAGGAGGATCACGCTGACCGAGCCGTCGTCGGCCTGGACGCGGTCCAGGGCGGCCTCGCCGTCGGGCGCCTCGACGATGGCGAAACCCCAGGTCTTGAGGATGCGGACGACCACCCGGCGGAGCAGGAGGTCATCCTCGACCACCAGGACGCATCCGGGCTCCCCGTCGTCCTCGCCATCGGGAGTCGCTCGCGTCATGGTGCCGATCCCAGGTCGTTCCCGGATGCCTACGGCCATCCTCGCGCCTCCCGTCGTCGGACCGGCCGCTCTCAGGCGGACGGATTCAGGGACTATCATGACGGCGAGCATGACGAGCCGCAAGCCTTTCTGGTCGCCATCGTGCGGCTTCGTTGCGTTCAGGCCGCGATCACCCGGACGCGGAACCCCAGGCCGGCCCCCAGGGCCGCCATCTCGCCGAGGATGTCGCCGTAGCTCACGGCGATGTGATTGCTCATGTAATGGGCCATGATCGTCTCGGGGGCGCATCCCAGGTCGGCCGCCATGAACGGCCACTGACGGGTCGTCCCCCGCCACCATGCCTCTCGGACCGTCTCGGGAAGCTCGACCGACTCCCCCCGCCCCAGGTCGAGCACCAAATCGCCCGATCGGTCGATCCAGGCCCGGCTCCAGGTGATCGGGCCGGGGAGGCTGACCCCGGCGAACGTCCCCCCGGGGATCGGGAAGTATCCGGAGGGTTGCCGGTAGCTGTGGACCCCCGAAAGGCTCGACGGGTCGTGATTGAAGGCGAAGGCCGAGCAGCTCCCGGAGTTCAAGAGGACCCAGAGCCACCGGCCCTCGTGCCGGCTCCCCCAGCGGACGTCGTGGAACATCACGGCGTCGGGCAGCCCCCTGGCCTTCAGGACTCGCTTCATGAGCTCCATCGGCACGAGGTTCCCCTGGTCGGCCTCGGTCGCCGTGATCAGGGGGCGGCCGTCCCCCTCGGGCCGGGCGTGCGAGTTCAGCAAGCCCTCTGAAAAATCGCTCGGCGGGAGGATTTTCAGGAGGCCGAGCTGATACTGCCAGCCCAGGCAGTCGGCGCCGAACTCCTCGACCAGGTCCAGGACCGCGAGATAGGACCGGAGCTGGTCCCTCGTGGCGTCCTCCGTGAAGTCCTCGGCGTCGGGTTCGGACCAGTGGAACTGGACCCCGCGATCCTTCACGAACCGGAACGCGTCCTCGATCCGGTCCGGGTCGATCGTCCGGGCGCGGTCGATCAGCCAGGCCTGATCGACCTTGTGCTCGCTGAAACCGATTTTGGCCAGCAGCCTCGGCCCGAAATAGCCGTTGATCATGCCCATCGACGTATCGCCGAGCATCAAGGCGAGGATTCGCCTCTTGCGGATGTCCGCGAGGACGCCATCGGCCGTGGCGATGGCCTCGGCCGAGATCGGCCCGGCGCCTCGGATCTCCTTTTCGGAATAGGAGATCCGCCCGGTCGAGCACCACTCGTCCAGGCGTTCCATCAACGCCGGGTCGGCCGTCCAGTCGTCGGCGTCGGACCAGATCCGCGAGGAGGGCCGACCGACGCTCTCCAGGGACGCCGCCGTATTCAGCAAGGCGACCAGGCCGGGCCACGTCCCCGAGAAGTTCGAGGCCAGGAGGAGGGGGCTCTCCTTGCCCACGGTCCCCTCGACCGTGTGAGGGGCATAGGCCCAGTGGACGAACAGCCCGACGATCGGGTCGTCGACGGGCCCGAGCTTGTCGATGGATTCCCTCGGGCTCGTCACGTAATGGCCGACGGTATATGGCTTTCGGCCGAGCTTCTCCAGGGCGGCGAAGAGGTTCGCGAGGGCCTCCCGCGATTGGGGCCGGGCCCACTCATTGGGGGTCGAGCGATAATCCCCCGGGACGAAGACGGCGACCTTGCGCGACATGTGCGGACCCCGCGATTCGAGCCGAAGACCGGGCGCCCCGGCCTCGGTGAACGATGGCGGGAGCCTCCGGGGCAGTGTATAGTGCCGGCCCGGTCCAATCCATCCATCACCGACCTTTCCCGGTGGGCAGCCATGTACGACCTCGTGGTTCTGGGCGGCGGCGCGGGGGGCCTGAACGTGGCCTCCGCCGCCGCGAGGGTGGGCGCGAAGGTCGCCCTGATCGAAAAGGGGAAGCTGGGGGGCGAATGCACCCACACCGCCTGCGTCCCGAGCAAGACCTTGCTCAAAGCGGCCCGGATCGCCCACGATGCCCGGCGAGCCTTTACGTTCGGGGTGAGCGTCAAGGACGTCCACATCGACTTCCAGGCCGTCATGAACCGCGTAAGGGCCGCCGTCGCGAGCTTCTACGCCGCGGATACCCAGGAGAGGCTCCAGTCCAAGGGGATCGACGTCCTGTTCGGCTCCCCGGCGTTCGAGGCGTATGACACGGTCGTGGTCGATGGCCGGGAGCGGGTCTCGGGCTCGAAATTCGTGATCGCCACCGGCTCCCGGCCCGAGATTCCGGAGGTCCCGGGGCTGATCGGATCGGGGTTCCTGGATAACACGACCGTCTGGGACCTGGACGAGCTCCCCGAATCGCTCCTGATCCTGGGTGCCGGGCCGGTCGGGCTGGAGTTCGGCCAGGCGTTCGCCCGGCTGGGGTCCAAGGTCACGATCCTCGACCATTCGCCGACGGTCCTGGGCCGCGAGGAGCCCGAGGCGGCCCAATGCCTCCGCGGCTCGCTCGCCGACGAGGGGATCGCGTTCCTCGTCGGGGTCGAGCCGACGGGCGTCGATCGCCAGGGCGGCCGGTTCGTCGTCAAGTACCGTGCGAAGGATGGCTCGTCGCCCGAAGTCTCGGCCTCTCATCTGCTTGTGGCCACCGGTCGGAGGGCGAACGTGGAGGGACTCAACCTCCCTGCGGCGGGCCTCCACGGCGACCCTCTCCGCGGAATCCCGGTGGATGAGTACCTCCAGACCGGGACCCGGAACATCTATGCCATCGGCGACGTCAACGGGCTCGACCCCTGGACCCACGCGGCCGAGCGGCAGGCGTCGGTGGTGTTCCAGAACGCGGTCCTGAAGCTCTCGAAGAAGTACGACCGCTCGGCCGTCCCCCGGACGATCTTCACTGACCCCGAGTTCGCCGCCGTGGGGCTGACCGAGGCCCAGGCCCTCCGCCTCGACCCGGAGGCCAGATCGTTCTCGCTCGACGTGGCCGACGTCGATCGGATCCGGATCGACGGCGACCCGGGCGGGCTGGCGAAAGTGGTGGTCTCGCCGTCGGGCAAGGTCCTGGGCGCCTCGATCGTCGGGCCCGAGGCGAGCCTGGTCCTCCAGCAATTCACCCTGGCCATCGACCACGGGATCTCCCTGGGAGATCTCGCCCAGGTGATCCAGCCCTATCCGACCGCCGCCGGCCTCGTCCGCTCCCTGGCCAACAAGTTCCAGGCCACCCGGTTGGAGAAAGGGTTCGTCAAGACGGCCCTGAAGTGGTTCTACGGCTTCGAGCCGGCCGGGGCCCGGGGCTAGGGCGGGTTTCGAGGGTCGGGTGGCATGCTTACGTCTTCGTAAGCATGTCTTCCGTGCGAGCCTGACCGAAGACATGCTTACGAAGACGTAAGCATGCCACCCAACAGGGTTTACCGGGGTCGCGCCTTCCGCTCGACCCGCTTGCGGAACCGATCGACGTCGATGACCCTCCGGCGGTGGATGCCCCGGGCGACGACCTCCGTGCCGTCGTGGGCCTCGACCTGGAACGTCACCACGGGGCCGTCGGAGTGGATCACCCGGGCCTTGCAGACGACGGTGAACCCCTCGGGGACCGGCGCCTTGTGCTCGACCTCGACGAACGTGCCGACGCTCCTCTCGTGAGGCTCCAGGCACGGCGCCAGGGCGGCCCTCGCGGCGTATTCCAGGTGGGCGACGAGCCACGGAGTCGAAAGGACGGCCGGCATCCGGTCGTCGGCGAAGACGATCGTGTTGCCGGGCCCGACGACGATGCGTTCCTCGGCCGTCATCCCGAGCTTCGGGGGGGTCTTCACGAGAACGGCTCCAGGTCGGGAGAGAACCGCCGGGGAGTCCTTGACCCGGCCGGTCGGGAAACCGATAATGATTCTTGTTTCGGCCCCGGAAGCGGGTCAACCGTCGCGAAAAGCGGCCTCACCCTCGGCGGACGCGAACTCATGGCCTCCAGCAGCATGGCGAGCAAGCCCCGCAAGGTGGTGCCCAAGATCCTGGCGGTGATCCACGCCGACGGGTGTACCGGTTGCGAGGCGTGCGTGGAGGTCTGCCCGGTCGAGTGCATCTACAAGGTGCCCGGCGAGGAGCATCCGAGCCTCCAGACCTGGTGCGACGTCGATCTGGACCGCTGCATCGGCTGCAAGCACTGCGCCCAGGTCTGCCCCTGGGACGCGATCGACATGGTCTCGACCTTCGAGGCCGCCCAGCACGTGGCCGTCAAGGGCGGCCCGCCCGAATACGTCGAACGGCACTGGGACGACCTCGTGGACTCGGCCCAGAGGAACGCCCTGGCCCTGGGATCGAAGGGCAAGTAGCCCGGCCGATCGCGCCGATGCCCCGCCCTCCTGGCTTCTCGCGATCGATTGGCGCACTCGCTCGTAGGACAGGCCTCGGCCTGCCGATCGGCCAGGACGGCAGGCCGAGGCCCGCCCTACGAGAAATCGACGTGTCCACGCGACCGCGTTCCGCCTACTGATCCCCGACCCGCCCTCCGTGCGCCCCGGACGCGACGGCCCGCCCCGTCGTCGCCGAGCCCTTTCCCCCTGGAGAATCCTCGAATGAGTCGCCTCTCCCGCGTCTTCGGCCCCCTCGGCGTCGCCTCGGCGCTGGCCTTCGCCGGCTGCGGAGGCTCGGGCCAGGAGGCCGGCCCCCCCGCCTCCCCCGGCGGAACCTCCGAGCCGGCCGTGGTCCAGCACGACTCCAAAGGCAAGACCGGCGACGTCCCGGCCAAGGAGGTCACGCCGAACCGGTCGATCGACCCGAAGAAGGTCGTAGACGTCGTCGAGGCCGAGGTCAAGGGGGGCGAGGCCGAAAAAGGCCCGAGCCGCGTCGATCACCTCTGGCAGCTCCCCGACGTCTCGAAGGTCCAGGACGAAACGCTGGTCGTCGAGGTCCCCAAGGGCCTCCAGGCGTTGATGGTCAACATCAACGTCCCCGCCTCCAACCCCTTGACCAAGGGCAAGTTCGAGCTCGGTCGGCAGCTTTATTTCGACCCCCGCGTCTCGAAGGACGGCACGGTCTCCTGCGCCACCTGCCACAACCCGGAGCGCGGCTGGTCGGACAACATGAAGACGTCCATCGGCATCCTCGGCCAGGTCGGGGGCCGGAACGCCCCGGTGGTCACCAACACCGCCTACGGCAAGACCATGTTCTGGGACGGCCGGGCGCCGTCCCTGGAAGGCCAGGCCCAGGGGCCGATCCAGAACAAGATCGAGATGGGCGACCAGTCGTATGAACAGATCGTCGACCGCCTCCGCACCATCCCGGGCTACAAGGCACAGTTCGCCAAGGTGTTCGGCACCGACGTGACCCTCGACGGCATGTCCAAGGCCATCGCCACCTTCGAGAGGGTCGCCGCGCTCTCGGGCAACTCGCCCTATGACCGCTACCTCGACACCGAGGACCCCAACCACAACAAGGCCCTGGACGAGAGCCAGAAGCGAGGGATGGTCCTCTTCGGCCTCCAGCTCAACGGCGACGACGAGTACAAGCCGACGGTCCAGCTCAAGAAGGCCAACTGCACCGCCTGCCACGCCGGGTTCAACTTCACCGACGAGCAGTTCCACAACCTCGGAGTGGGCTGGGACGCCTCGGCGAACAAGTTGAAGGACGGCGGCCGGTACGAGGTCGAGCCGGTGGGGGCCAAGAACCCGGTGTCCCTCGGGGCGTTCAAGACGCCGACCTGCCGGGACATCGAGAAGAGCGCCCCGTTCATGCACGACGGCAGCGAGCCGACCCTGGAAGCCGTGATCGACTACTACGACAAGGGCGGCAACCCGAACCCGACGCTCGACCGCGACATCAAGCCGTTGAAGCTCACGCCCGACGAGAAGAAAGACCTCGTGGCGTTCCTGAAGGCGCTCGACGGGCGAGCCCTCGAAGCTCGCCGCCCTGCCCACGCTCCCCCCCGGCTCCGACGGCAAGAGCCCGGACCCGAAGAACGCCCTGGAGCCGCCCTCGGCCCCGAAGAAGGCCGATCTGGGGGACGTGCATCGGATGGTCCGGTAACTGTCGCCGGGAAAATCGGGTCGATCGCGGGGGTGGGGTTTTCCCACCCCCGTCTCGTTTTCCGGTAGGATGGCCGAGAGAAGAGAGTGGTGGGCGGCCTGTGACCGCCGCTGGTCGGTGCATTTCATGCACCCTACTCGACGGTGCATTGCATGCACCCTACGGGATTGGTCATGCGTCGCCTCCCCCCGCTGATCTGCCTGGCCGTCCTGGTCCTCGTGTGTTTCGGAGGCGTCCTGTTCCGCGGGGAGCAGTTCGGCTATCGGGACGCCGGGCATTATTACTATCCGCTGTATCAGCGCGTCCAGCAGGTCTGGGAATCGGGCCGATTGCCGCTCTGGGACGCCCGCGAAAACGCCGGGATGCCCCTGCTGGGCAACCCCACGGCGGCCGTCCTGTACCCGGGGAAGCTGATCTATGCCGTGATGCCCTATCCCTGGGCGGCGCGGATGTATGTGATCGCCCATACCTTGCTCGCCGCGCTCGGGATGTACCTCATGATGAGGAGCATGGGCGTCAGCGAGACCGGGTCGGCGATCGGCGGGCTCTCCTACGCCTTCGGCGCGCCGATCCTGTTCCAGTATTGCAACGTGATCTATCTCGTCGGCGCGGCCTGGGCGCCAATCGGCTTGATGGCGGCCGATCGGTGGCTGAGGCTGGGTCGTCGCGGGGCGATTGGGGGGCTGGCGGTCGTCCTGGCGATGGAGGTCCTGGGAGGAGACCCCGAGACGGCCTATTTGACGGGCCTCTGCGCCGGAGGATACGCGTTGGGCCTGGCCCGGTCGCGGCGGACGCGGAGAACTTCGGCCCGACCCTGGCCGAGGTGGGTCGTGCCGGCCCTCCTGGTGGTCGGGGTCGTGGCGTGGGTGGGCCTCACGCTGGGCTCGGCGCTGGTGTTTCCTCAATACCGGGCGAAGGCGTCGGTTGCGCCCCCATTGCCGTGGTCTCCGTGGGTGCCCCGGGTGCTCCTGGTCGTGTGGGCCGTGCTCTTCCTCGCCGCCCGCCGGTGGGCCGGGGCCCACGAATTCCGCTGGAGGTTTGACGGCCTGCTCGTCGCGGCCGTCCTGGCCGGGGGCCTGAGCGCCGCCGAGCTGGTCCCGGCCTCGGAGTACACGAGCCAGACCACCCGGGCCGCCGCCGACGGCATCCACGACATCTACCCGTTCAGCCTGGAGCCGTTCCGCGTCCTGGAATGCCTCTGGCCGGGCGCGTTCGGCTCCAACCGGGTCGCGCATCGGTCGTGGCTGTCGTGGGTCCTGCCCCGGCATACGGTGTCGGTCTGGGTGCCGTCGCTTTATGTCGGGGGGCTCACCTTGGTCCTCGGGGGCCTCGCGTTCTCGATCCGCAAGGGCGGGGCGCCTCGGGTCTGGCTCTCGGCGATCGTCGGGTTCAGCCTGGTGGGGAGCTTCGGCCAGTTCGCCAGCCCGCTGTACGCGGCCCGATGCGTCCGCGGGGCGGAGAAGGTCTTCGGCCCCCGGGACGAGCTGGAAGTCCCCCCGATCCGCCGAGATGGCCTCCTCCGCGACGGCGACGGCAGCCCGTATGGCCTGATGGCGATCGGCTTGCCCGGCTTCGCGTCGTTCCGCTATCCGAGCAAGCTGTTCGCGTTCACCTGCCTGGGCCTCTGCGGGCTGGCGGGGATGGGGTTCGACCTCTCGGGCGGGAGCGGATCGCGGAGGGCCTCCCGGGCCTCGTGGCTCCTGGCCGGGATCAGCCTGGTCGCCCTGGCCGCGCTCTCTCTCGGCAAGGCCGAGTTCGTGGCCTTCCTCGGGAAGAGGGCCGACCCCCGGGGGATCTCGGTCTACGGCCCGTTCCAGCCCGAAGGGGCGTGGGCCGAGACGAGGAACGCGCTGGCCCACGGCGTCGCGCTCTTCGTCGTCGGCGGGATCGTCTTGCGGGGGTTGGCGAAGGGGGTTCGGCACTCGGGAGCGGCCGTCCTCGCGGTGGTCACGGCCGACCTGCTCCTGGCCAATTCCGGGCTGGTCCTGACCGTCCCCCAGACCGTCTTCGAGACCACGCCCGACCTCCTCCGGCGGATCGAGGAGGCCGAGAAGGCCGACCCCTCCCCCGGCCCGTTCCGCATCCACCGGATGGGCTACTGGGACAACTTCGGCTTCACCCGCCGAGGCTCCCCCGACCGCAACCGGGAGATGACCGTCTGGCAGCGAGACACCCTCCAGCCCAAGTACGGGATGCCCCTGGGGGTCTCGTACACCCAGTCCGAGGGCGTGGGCGAGCTTTACCATTACTGGTGGTTCTTCTCGCCGTTCTACACCAGCAGCAATCTCGTGTACTACCCCCGTCGCGGGTTCGACCTCTGGAACACCCGCTATTTCATCGTCCCGTCGCTCAACGCCAACGACTCGAAGAGGGCCATCTCCTCGTTCCGGATCGACAGCACGCCGGTCTACCCCACCCCCGAGATCAGCCGAGACCCGAAGTTCGTCGATCGCTGGAACACGACCGAGGATTGGCGGCTCCTGAGGAACGATCGCGCCTATCCCCGGGCCTGGATCGTCCATTCGGCCCGGATCGTGGCGCCGGTCCCGAGCCTCCGGCGGTCCACGGCCCTGGAGAACCTGATGCTCGAGCTCGTCTATCAGGCCGATTCCCTCTGGAAGATGAAGAGCCGGCCGATGGTCTACGACCCCCGTCAAGTCGCCTGGGTCGAGACCGACGATGCCTCCGCGCTCCTGAAGACCCTCTCCAACCGCCCGAGCGACGCGTCCGAGACGGCGAAGGTCGTGGTCCTGGAGGATGAGCGGGTCGAGATCGACGTGAAGCTGGATAGCCCCGGGATCGTCGTCCTCTCGGACATCTATTTCCCCGGCTGGGAGATGACGATCGACCGCAAGCCGGCGCCGATCCTCAAGACCAACCACATGATGAGGGGCGCGCTGGTGCCGTCCGGCCCGCATCGCCTGGTCTATCGCTACCGGCCGAAATCCGTGGTCTCCGGGTTCGCGCTGTCCGGGATCGGCCTGATCGGGCTGATCGCGACGGCGATCTGGGCCCGGAGGGGGCGTCCATCGCCCGAAGGGCCTCGCGACCCACTGCTCCGGGGAGTTTCGCCATGATCGCCCGATTCGCCCTTGTCCTGGCCCTCGCCCTGGGCTCCTCCGCGATGGCCCAGACACCCAAACAACCCAGGGTCCAGCCCGGCCCGATGGAGCCGGACCTCGCCGTGGTCCTCGAAACCCTGTACGGGCTGAAGACGTTCGACGACCTGAAAAACCCGGTCGAGACCGCCGTGGAGGCCACTCCGGGCCTCTTCCGCAAGGCCGGGCCGGGGCCGGTCACGTTCCGGCCGGTCGTCGCCCTGGGCCTCGAAGTGCCGATCCGCGGCGGGTTCTATCCTCAGGGAGACGACGCGAAGCTCCAGGAGCTCTGGTCCTACAAGTTCAAGAACACCACCAAGGACATCGAAACGAAAACGAACCTCCCGCCCCCGCTGAGCGAAGGATCGAAGGCGGACTTCGACCCGGGCGAGGGGGCGATCTTCGGCCTCTGGATCGGCAACGACCAGTTCCAGGACCGGGTCTATTCCGAACCGGCCTTGGTGAAGCTCCGCAGCCCGCGACTGGCGAAGCAACCGTACAAGGCGATGATCTATCCGTTCCGCGACAAGAGCACCGGCAAGCTCGTGCCGAACAGCTATCTGATCGGCTGGGAATACTCGACGAACGACGACTTCCAGGACGTCATGACGCGGATTGACAACGTGGAGCTGGTGGCGGAAAAGACTGCGGGGAAGTGACGATTGGGGGGGATTTTGCGGGTCCCGCCCGACCCTTGCATTCAGGCATGCGCCACCCGCTTTCCTCGGGCGGGAAACTCGGGTATGGTGATCGTCGAGGGCGTCTCGCGGAGGGGACGGATCTTGCCCGAGGGGACGGCGACGATGGGACCGTGGGTTCTGGTCTGCTCGGGTTGCGGAGCGAGGATCCGGACGGCCCGCCCCGGGGCCTGGGCCGGCCGCGCCTGCCCGACCTGCTCGGCCCCCCTGTCCCGGGCGAGGATCGCCGAGGCCCCGATCGCCTCGACCCTGCCCACCGGCTGGCTCGGCCTGGCCGTGGCGGTCTTGGGGACGGTCCTCGGCTCGGTCTTCCTCCTGACCTCGCCCGAGGACACCCGGCCGACGATCGCCCCGGGCGTGGGGGCGTCGCGGGCGGTCCTCCGGGACGGCCTCCGGTTCGAGCCCCAGCCGGTGATGGCCCGGGTCGAGCCGAAGACCCCGGCGGCGGTGATCGCCCCGGTCGAGAGGGCCTCGCCTCGACCTCCCGAGCGGCCCTCGCCGCCTCCCCCCCATCGCGACGACCCGCTGCCCCCCCCTCCCGCCTCCGTCCCGCTCGCCTCGAACCCGCCGCCGCCACCGCCCCGACCGGCCGAAGCGGTCGTCCTGGGCCCGAAGCGCGTCCGCGTGGGGGACGAGCACGGCCGCCCGCTGGTCGCCCGGGTTTATGGAGGCGACGGCTCGAAGGTCGTGATGCTCCCCGACGGCTCGCTCGGCTGGCCCAACCGGATGGTCTTCACCGACGAGCCGTTCCGCCCGTTCGACGCCGACGAGCTGGAAGACCGCCTCCTCCGCGGCGAGTTCCGCGGCTTCCGCGTCCTGAGGACCCCGCATTACCTGATCGTCCACCACACCGAATCCTTCGCGTTCGCCCGGGATAGCGGGACGCTGCTGGAAAGCCTCTACGCCGGCCTCCTCAAGGCGTTCAAGGAACGAGGGCTGAACGTCCACGAGGCCGAATTCCCCCTGGTCGCCGTGATCTATCGGACCGAGAGGGAATTCCGAGAGCGCCGGCAGGTCGATCCGGACATCCAGGCGTACTACGAGACGATGAGCAACCGGATCGTCTTCTACCAGACCAAGGAGCACGACCTCGAGCCGCCGGAGGTCGCCGCGAGGCGGAGGCCGCAGACCGTCGCCCACGAAGGGACGCATCAGATCCTCAACAACATCGGCGTCCAGCCCCGGCTGGCGAGGTGGCCGCTCTGGCTGGTCGAAGGGCTGGCCGAATACTGCGCCCCGACCGTCACCAAGAAGGGCAACTGGGCCGGGTTCAAGCACGTGAACCCGTTCCACATGGCCACCCTCGACGACCTCAAGGACACGCTGGCCCTCCAGGTCCGCAACCCGAGATCGACGAGGAACCGGATCGGCCGGAACCCGGACCGCTCGATGGTCGAGTACCTGGTGACCCGAGAGCACCTCTCGCCCACCGATTACGCCCTGGCCTGGGCCCTGACCCACTTCCTCGCCAGCCGCAAGTACGACGAGTTCGTGGCTTATCTCAAGGACATGAGCGCCATGCCCCCGCTCGTGGACCAGACCCCCGAGGAACGCAAGGCCGCCTTCCAGGATCGGTTCGGCGCGGACTTCCCGGCGCTGGACCGCCAGGTCCACAAGCACCTTTCGGGCCTGAAGTACGACCCTCCGGCCCACTACGCGGTGATCTTCGAGAAGCCGATCGGCCGAGGAGGGCTGGTCCGCCGGGGGACGCTCGTCAGCCAGTCTCCCCTGGTGATCCGCCAGTGGCTCGACGAGATGGACGACGAGGGCGGAGGCGCCTCGGCCTGGGAGATCTGGCCGTTCCCCAGCCGCTCGGCGGCGTGGAAGGCCGCCGAGCAATGGCTCCAGAGCCGATGACGCCGGGTCCGGGAGCGTGCTTTCGATCGGAATCCGGGGTGGCATGCTCACGTCTTCGTGAGCATGTCTTTGTTCGAAATCGACTGCGCTTTGCCTTTATCGACTGCGCTTTGCCTTTTTAGCTGCCCTGAAATTCAACCTCGCCCCTCTGCGTTGTGATTCACTGGGCCGCGTCGCGTTTCGTTCATTTGGACTCGGGCGGTTCGGGCGCGACGGGGAGCCAGGGGTGGTGGGCGGCTCGATCATATTTGCGTGCCTTGTCCGCCATCCAGCTTGCCTGACGACGCATCAAACTGGTGTCCTCGACCGCCGCCCCTTCCCGGATTCCGAGCGCGTCCATCGCGGATTGGCGACCATCGGCTTGCCGACCCGTCCACTTCGCAAGGTCGGCCCAGCGATATGCCTCCGCCGCTCGGTCGCGCGATACCTGCAACAAGCGCATCGTCTCGAGCGCGACCCAAAGGCCAATGGCCACGACAGCCACGACGACCATCATCCACCGCACGGTGAACCGGAGTCGGGGCATGGCGTCGGTCCTCGCGGCTGACCTGAACACGATCGCGCCTTCACTACACACGCCAACCAGGGGGACGCCGATTCGGCCACGGGATCGGCGGGAATTCAGACCGGTCGTCTCACTCGGGATTTGCCGCCCGATCCGCCCACGTTAAAGTGAACGAAAGTGGTCTGCCTTTTGATTGGGGTGGCAGTCACCACAACGCGTGCCTTTATTTAATAAAAGAGCAAAGCCGATCGGGTGGAAGACATGCTCACGAAGACGTGAGCATGCCACCCGGGGAGGGATAGGGCCGACCTCAGACGGCCGCGGCGTCGCGGATCGACTCGGCCGCGATGCTGGCGATCTGGAGGACGGTCTGAGGGCCTCGGGCCAGGCCCGGGCTCTCCAGGACCAGCACGCCGTAGGGCGACTTCGCCTCCGACCGATGCTCCGGGTCGCTGTCGGCCCGCGAGAGCCGGCCCTGGAAGATCGACCCGCCGTAGTCCACGCGGATCACCGGGCAGCGCGTCCCCTGCTTCCGGCGGATCGCGACGAGCTTCTCGTGGCATTCGTCGAACGTCATCGTATTCCTCCGTGAGTGATGACCACCGCATGGGCAATCCCCGGCGATCATCGCGGTTCGGGCCGGATCGGTCAAGAGGGGCGGTCCCGCTCTCAGGGCCGTTTCCTTCTCCGAGAGGTATCGGCCGGAAACCTTTTGGGTGGCACGGGTTCCGGCTTCGGGACCCGTGAGGGCGAGGCCACGGGTCCCGAAGCCGGATCCCGTGCCACCCAAAAACCTTCGGAGGAATCTTCCACCTAGAAGGAAACGGCCCTGTCCGCCCTCAAACGATCTCCTCGCGAGACACCACCCTCCGCTCGTCCACGGCCGTTCGCACCAGGAGGCCGGTGACGACCGCCTCCTTGGCCTCGGCCAGGGAGATCGGCGGGGGCGTGGGCTCGGGGCTTCGGATCGCGGCGACGAACGCTTCGAGGGCGAGCCGGGTCTCGGGCAGGTTGCCCGGGTGGATCGTCTTCCTCGGGCGCGAGCGGTCGCGGGGCGTGGCGGTCCCGGAGCCGAAGTCGAACCCTCCGGCCGAGGCCACGACTCGGAGCGAGACCCCGGTGAAGGCGTCGTCGGCCGGGTCGATCCAGGAGTGGGTCATCGACGCCACAAATCCCGAATCCCACTGAAGATGCGCCGAGTACCAGTCGGTCACGTCGCGATCCGGCTGGATCGATCGGAAGACATCCCGGCGGCCGGTCCCGATCGCCCTCGAAGGCGGCCCCCCGGCGATCCCGTGGAGGACGTCCCACACGTGGACCGCCTGCTCGACCATCCAGTCTCCGGAGCGATCCCGACGGGCCAGCCACCCGCCGTGGCCGGAGACCGGGCCGTTGCTGGACGACCAGACGGCCCTCGCCTCGATCGGCTCGCCCAGGTCGCCCCGGCGGAGCAGCTCGACGCCGTCGCGATACCGGGGGTTGGATCGCCTCTGGTGCCCCACGTGGACGGCCAGGTCGGGGCGGCGGGCCGCCTCGGCGATCAGGGCGTCACACTGGCCGACCGTCAGGGCCAGGGGTTTCTCGGCGTAGAGGTGCTTGCCCGCCCGGAGGGCCTCGCGATCGAGCTCGGCGTGGAGGTCGCAGGGCGTCGCGACGAGGACGGCCTCCACGTCGCCCCGTTCGAAGACCCGGAGGGCCGAATCGACGGCCTCGGGCCGGATGCCGGCGGCCTTCTCGGCGATCCCCTGCCCTCGAATCCGGTGCTTGAGCTCGGGGTCGGCCAGGGCGACGACCTCGACGCCCGGCAGCTCCAGGGCCGCCCGCAGGAGGGCCGTCCCGCGTCCTCCCAGGCCCACCAGCCCCAGCCTCACCGAGCGGTTCGAGGCCGCCTCCGCCCCCGGTCCATTGGCCAGGGCGATCCCGGCGGCGGCCGAGTAGCCGAGGAAGCCTCGGCGGTTCATGCGGATCGGGGGCATCGGCGGGAGATCCATGGGGGCGCGCGGTCCGTTCCGAAGGTCAGTGTATCGCGGACGGTCCCTCCGGGACAAGCGAGGACGCGCGAAGACGCCCTTCATGATACAATGGCCCGTCCCCGGGACGGGGGTTCGGTTCGGCGAGGGCGGCGAGAGAGAGGCCGGGGGGGCCGGATGGCCAAGCATATTTTCGTCACGGGCGGCGTCGTGAGCTCGCTGGGCAAGGGGCTCGACGTCGGCCTCGATCGGGATGCTCCTGGAGCGCCGGGGCCTGCGGGTCCGCCTCCAGAAGCTCGACCCGTACTTGAACGTCGATCCCGGCACGATGAGCCCCTACCAGCACGGCGAGGTCTACGTCCTGGACGACGGCGCCGAGACCGACCTGGACCTCGGCCACTACGAGCGGTTCACCGACGCCCCCCTGACCCGCGACTGCAACTACACCACCGGCAAGATCTATCAGACCGTCATCAAGAAAGAGCGCGAGGGCAAGCACTACGAGGGGAAGACCGTCCAGGTCATCCCGCACGTGACCGACGAGATCAAGGCCGCGATCCGCTCGCTCGCCACGCCCGATGTGGACCTGGTGATCACCGAGATCGGCGGCACCGTCGGCGACATCGAAGGGCTGCCGTTCCTGGAGGCGATCCGCCAGTTCGCCCTGGACGTCGGCCGCGAGAACTGCCTGTATATCCACCTGACCCTCGTGCCGTACCTCAAGGCGGCCGGCGAGATCAAGACCAAGCCCACCCAGCACTCCGTCGGGGCGCTCCGCCAGATCGGCATCCAGCCGGACGTGCTGATTTGTCGGACCGAGCACACGATCCCGCCCGAGGACAAGGACAAGATCGCCCTGTTCTGCAACATCGACCGGAAGGCCGTGATCGAGGAGCGCGACAAGGAATACAGCATCTACGAGGTGCCCCTGTCGCTCGTCCACAACGGCCTGGACGACATCCTGGTGAAGCGGCTGGGCCTCCAGACCAAGCCGCTGGACATCGAGGACTGGCGGGACCTCCTGGACCGCGTCCGCCACCCGGACCGCGAGGTCACGATCGCGGTGGTGGGCAAGTACATGAAGCATCGCGACGCTTATAAGAGCGTCTACGAGTCGCTCGACCACGCCGGGATCGCCCACAACGCCCGGGTCGTCGTCCGCCGGATCGAGGCCGAGGACGTCGGGCGCGAGGGCGCGGCGAACGTCCTCGGCGGGATCGACGGCATCCTCGTCCCGGGAGGCTTCGGGATGAGGGGCGTCGAGGGGAAGATCGAGGCGATCAAGTACGCCAGGGCCCGCAACGTCCCGTATTTCGGCATCTGCCTGGGGATGCAATGCGCCTCGGTCGAATTCGCCCGGAGCGTCCTGGGCCTGGCCGACGCCAATTCCACCGAGTTCGACCCGGCCACGCAGAACCCGGTGATCTCGTTGATGGAGGAGCAGCTGAGGGTCCGCGAGCGAGGCGGCACGATGCGCCTCGGGGCCTGGCCCTGCACGCTCCACCCGGACAGCCGCGCCTTCACCGCCTACGGCCGGGAAAACATCGAGGAACGCCATCGCCACCGCTACGAGTTCAACAACGCCTATCGCCAGGCGTTCGAGGAGAACGGCTTCGCCGTGACCGGCACGAGCCCGGACGGCGAACTCGTCGAGATCATCGAATTGCCCGATCACCCGTGGTTCCTGGCCGTCCAGTTCCACCCCGAGTTCAAGAGCAAGCCGACCAAGGCCCACCCCCTCTTCCGGGACTTCATCGCCGCCGCCCTCCAGCGACGCGAAAACAGCCGATCCGAAGTCGAAATGAGGCCGTAGGTCAGGAACCCCTCATGGCCACCGTCACCCGCGCCACCACTCTTTGGTCGAACGCGCTGATCCGGAACGTCTCCTGGGAGCAATATGAGGCATTCCTGGAGTGGCTCGGCGACCGCCCGGGGATCAAGGTCAACTATGATGACGGGGCGATGGAGATCATGGCCCCTCTCCTCAAGCACGACCGGGAGAAGTCGATCACGGGGCGGCTGTTCGAGAGACTCTGCGAGGAGCTCGATCAGGTCTCGCTGGGGGCCGGCTCGGTCACCCTCAACAAAGAACTCGCCGCCAAGGGGATCGAGGCGGATGAGTGCTACTGGCTCGAAAACGAGCCGCGGATGAGGAGCAAGCAGGAGCTGGACCTCTCCGTTGATCCGCCGCCCGACCTCGCCATCGAGATCCAGAACACCACGACCATCCTGAAACGCTTGCCGATCTATGCGGGGATCGGCGTCCCCGAACTCTGGAGGTGGACGGGCGAGTCGTTCGAAATCCTCCTGCTCGGCGAGGACGGCCATTATCACCCGAGCGAGTCGAGCCGGAGCCTGCCGCTCCTGCCGATTTCGGGGTTCAGCCGGTTCGTCGCGCGTTGCTATGATGTCGATGAGTTGTCGCTGGTCAAGCAGTTCGTGGCGTGGGTCCGCGAAGGGATGCCGCCCCTCGCCTGAGAGAATGCCGGAAAGGCGTGCCCTTGGCCGATCGCCCGAGGATAGTCGCCCGCCACTATGCCACCGGGACGTGGGTGGGCCTGAGGATCGACGGGCCGACGATCACGGAGGTCGAGCCGGCCGAGGGGACGATTCGCTCGGACGACCTCGACCCCTGGATCGCCCCGGCGTTCTGGGATTTGCAGGTCAACGGGCGATGGGGCGTCTCGTTCTCGGATGCGACGATCACCCCGGAGCAGGTCGCCAGGATCGTCCGGGCCCAGGCGGCGCTGGGGACCGCCCGGCTTTGCCCGACCCTGATCACGGCGAGCCGAGAGGCCACGCTCTCGGGCGTGAAGGCGATCGCCCAGGCGTGCGATTCCGACCCCGAGGTCGGCCGCCGCGTCCTGGGAATCCACCTGGAGGGGCCGTGGATCTCGCCCGAGGACGGGTATCGAGGAGCCCACCCGCGAGAGCACGTCCGCGACCCCGATTGGGAGGAGTTCCTCGCCCTCCAGGACGCCGCCGGAGGGCGGATCGCCCTCGTCACGCTCGCCCCGGAGCGGCCCGGCGGCCTGGAACTCGTCGAGAGGCTGGCCGAGGCCGAAGTCCTCGTGGCCGTGGGGCATTCGGCGGCCGATGGCGCGACTCTCGAAGCCGCCTGCCGGGCCGGGCTCCGGCTGGCGACCCATCTCGGCAACGGCCTGCCGGCGACGCTGAACCGCCACCCCAACCCGATCTGGGACCAGGCGGCCCGGCCGGACCTCTGGGCCTCGTTCATCGCCGACGGCCACCACCTCGACCGCGCCACCCTGGGCGTCCTGGTCCGGGCCAAGCGGCAGCGGTTCCTCCTCGTGAGCGACGCCAGCCCCCTGGCCGGCTCGCCCCCGGGGCTGTACGGGCCGTGGGAGGTTCGCGAAGACGGCCGGATCGTCGTCGCCGGGACGCCGTATCTCGCCGGTTCGAGCCTGGAGCTCCCCAGGGCGATCCCCATCCTGATGGCGGCGGCCTCGGTGGACCTGCGCCGGGCGATCCGAGCGGCCACCTCCAGCCCGGCGAGGCTCCTCGGCCACAAGCCCCCGGAGATCGGAAACGAAGAGCCCGCCGACCTCATCCTCTTTCGCTTCCGCAAGACTCGAAGCACGAAGGCGACCCGCTCCTTCGACCTCCTCGCCTCGTGCGTCGGCGGCGAATGGAACCTGGCCGGGGCGGAGGCGTGAAACGCGGGGATGGCCATCAGGCGTAGAGAAGCCGTCCCCGAGGCGTGGGGATGGAACGACCGAGTTCCCGAGCCGTCTCGATCCACTCCCCGATGATCACCTCGGCGTTGGCCAGCGCCTCCTGATAAGTCGCCCCATCGGCCGCGCAGCCGGGCAATTCCGGCACTTCGGCGATGAAGGCTTCGTCCTCCTGGCTCCAGTAGAGGATGATCTCGTATCGAATGTTATTGAGCAACTGCGCCCCCTCTGATTCGGAACGTTCTGGTCCCGGGCTGTCCGCCGCGTCGTCGGCGAGTTGCCCGGAGTTGCCCGCCAGTCCGTAGGTCACGATGATCCCGCGAACCTGTTTGACCTGATAAGCCTTGGCCTGTCCGTCACGTGGCTGGAGGTTGAGGATCTCTGCAACGCCCTCGCGAGTCAGGATGTGGTGGTCGCCACGGACACGCTCCTTGAAGCCGAGATGCGCGAGCAAGGCCAGGAGGTCAACGAAACGGATATTAGCGTCGGATGATCCGCGGAGG
This sequence comes from uncultured Planctomycetota bacterium, assembly GCA_963737655.1. Classification (GTDB taxonomy): domain Bacteria; phylum Planctomycetota; class Planctomycetia; order Isosphaerales; family Isosphaeraceae; genus JAQGHR01. Next base: position 4,504,454 of record CAVTTN010000002.1, read on the forward strand.
ATCCGTTCCAAGGTCTTCGTGAGCTTGCTCACGGCACCCCTCAACACCCTGAACAAAGGACGGCGGTTCCCGGAGAACAATTGCCCCTCGGAGGGGGCTCGAATGAGGACGACCGCCGGCCCGGGGGTGGGCCGGGCCGGCGGTCGTTCGATCGTTCGGTCATCAGTCGGCGAGGTTCACGCCTTCTCGGCGGGGTCCTTGCCGTCGATCCAGTCGCCTTCGAGCTTCTGGTAGGGCTTGGGCGTGAGGGTGGAGCCTTCGAGCGGGTCGGCCTTCCAGCCGATCACCTGGGCGGGCTTGCCTCGCTCGTGGCTGATCTTCTCCCACTTCTTGGCCCAGGTGGTGTCGGCCTCGGACTTGCCGGTCTCGGGGTCGAAGTAGTAGGCCTTGCCCTGGCGGTAGGAATCGACGCCGAGGTTGACCGTGGCGATCGCGGCGTAGCCGAGCTCGGCCGGGCAGAGGGTCTCGGGGTTCCTCGAGCGGAGGCACTCCAGGAAGTGCTCCCAGAGGGCGCGGGTGTCGTCTCGGGGCTGGGCGGGCTTGATGACCTCGCCGCCCTCGCCGCTGTTGGCGCCGGAGGGGCGGGGCGGCCCTCGATCTTCTGCTGGGTCACGGTGAACCCGTCGTTCGGGCTGCCGCCGAACTTGATCGTGGCGGTATGGCCTCGGATGATCTCGCCGAGCTGGACGTCGTTGCACATCGTCGCCGAGATGATGACCTGGCAGCCCTGGTCATAGTCGGCCACCACGGTGGCCACGTCCGGCACGTCGCGGCCGTCGTACTCCATGTAGAGCCCGCCGGCGCCCACGACCCGACGCGGGAACCGGACGCCCATCGCCTGGATCAGGTGGGTCAGCTGGTGGACGAACAAATCTGTGTACATGCCGCCGCCGAAGTCCCAGTAGCAGCGCCACTGGGCGTACTTGGCGCGGTTGAAGGGCTGGTCCGGGGCCAGGCCGAACTCGGTCCCGAGGAACATCTTCCAATCGACCGTCTTGGGCGTCATGTCCTCGGTCAGGTCGTAGTACCGCCACTGCCCCATCGAGCTGTTGCGGTAGTACGAGGTCTGGCCCTGCATCACGTGGCCGATCTTGCCCGAGGTGATGAGCTCGTTGGCCATCTTCCAGCGGGGATCGGCCGTGGACTGGACGCCGACGGTCATGATCTGCTTGGTCTTCTTGACCGTGTCGGCGACCTTCTTCGCCTCCTCGATCGTGTGGGTCATCGGCTTCTCGCAGTACACGTCCTTGCCCGCCTCGAGGGCGTCGACGGTCTGCTTGCCGTGCCAGTGGTCGGGGGTGGCGATGACGACCGCGTCCACGTCCTTGGAGTCGAGGATCTTGCGGTAGTCCTTGGTCACGAGCTTGTCGTCGTGCTTCAGCCCGGCCTTGTCGGCCGAGGGATAGAGGCCGCGGCCGACCTTCTTGTTGCCGTCCCACACGTCGGCCATGCCGATGATGTCGACGAGCTTGCCTTCCTTCTTGAAGTTCAGGAGGCCGTCGATGTGGGCCTGGGCGCGGCCGCCGGGGCCGATGATCGCGAAGTTGATCTTCTCGTTGGCCCCCTTGACGCTGCCGATCGCCGGGTGGGCGAAGGCCGTCGTGCTGGCCACGGCGGCGCCGGCCGCCGCGCCGGTGGTCCCGAGGAACCCTCGGCGCGTCATCGAACGCTTGTTGGTCATGAATGCGGACTCCTCGGGTCGGAGGGCGAGAACCGGTTCGGCGGACCCGGCGGGCGCTCGCGAATGGAGGAGGCCCCGGCCGCGAGGCTTCAGTCTGCGCCGATTCCTCGCCATTCGCAAGAAGGTTCCGAGGAGAAACCGACGCTTCGGCTCGCCTTCGGACCGTCCCTCGCATACAACCGGGAGGGTCCCACCGGAGTCGCCGCCCATGCTGTTCGAGAAATCCTCGACGATCGCCGCCCCTCCCGAGGCCGTCTTCGCCTTCCACGAATCCCCGGGCGCCCTGGCCCGGCTGACCCCTCCGTGGGAGAAGGCGAGGCTGGTCGAGGGGGGTGATTCGATCCGGGTCGGCAGCCGGGCCGTCCTCGAAGTCAAGATCGGGCCGATCCCCTTGCGGTGGGTGGCCGAGCACGTCGAGTACGCCCCGCCCCACCTCTTCGCCGACCGGCAAGTCTCCGGCCCATTCGCCTCGTGGCTCCACGAGCACCACATGGACGACGACGGCCGGGGAGGCACGACCCTCCGCGACGAGGTCCACTACGAATTGCCGCTCGGATGGCTCGGCCGCCTCTTCGGGGCGGCGATGGTCCGGCGAAAACTCCAAAAAATGTTCGATTATCGCCACGATCAGACGCGAAAGATCGTCGAATCGGGCGACTTCCCGGGCGCCGTCAAGGCTCGTCCCTCTCCAAGCCCGTGACCCGGGTGATCACCCCGGCCGCGCAGACCTTCGCCCCCTCGACGCAGAAGAACCCCTCTCCGGGGCGCACCCTCTCGCGGTGAAACGGCCTCATTCGCGGATCGACGACGAGGAACCGGGCGCGGACGAGGCCGGTGATGGGCCGATCGGGCGGCAGGGGGTCGCCGGCCTCGTCGAGGAACTCGGGCCAGACCATCCAGGCGACGCCGTCGTCCGAGAAATATCGGAGGTCCCACCGAATCCCCTGGAACGGCGGGGACGCCCGTCCTCCTTCGCGAGCGGACAGGATGCGGACGACGGCCTCGAAGTCCCCTTCCCCCGGGCCAATCCTTCTCATCATGCTTTGTCGAGAACCCCGGTGAGAATGAGGAAACGAGTCGGTCCGACTTCAGTCGGGCCTGGAAAACAAGACATTTTGTAGGCCCGACTGAAGTCGGACCGACTCGATCGACCTCTTCGATCGGGGTTTTCTACAGAGCCTTCTCATCACCTTCGCCCCGGACATCGACCGCCAGGATACTTTGGAGCCGAGCAGGATACTCAAAGGCGTCCTGAATCGACCTCCGCGATCCTGACGGTCGGGCGATGGACTGGACTCGATCTACTTCGCCGGCTTGCCGTCCGGAGTGATCACGCGGACCTCCTTGAACCCCAGGGCCTTGAGCTTGGGCTCGATGGCCTTGCGGTCGCCGACGACCAGGACCACCCTCTCCTTCGGCCCGGCCACCTCCGCCATCGCCTTGCCGATCGTCTCGGGCTTCGTCTCCTGGAGCCTGGCGAGGAACGTGTCGAGGTAGTCCGGCGGGAGGCCGAACTGGGCCATCTCTTCGAGGATTCCGGCGATCGAGCCGGGCGATTCGAACGTCTCGGGGTAGGAGCGGCTCTCGGCATCCAGCGCGGTGCCGATCTCCTCCTCGGTGAACGGCTTGCCGCCGGCCAGGCCGTCGAGCTCGGCAATCACTTCCTTCAGGGCCGGCGCCGTGGCGTCGGCGCGGACCTGGGTGGAGACGAACCAGACGCTCCCGGTCCGGCGGAAATCGAACGTCGAGCCCGCCCCGTACGTGAATCCGTGGTCCTCGCGGAGGTTCTGGTTCAGCCGGCTCAGGAAGTCCCCGCCGAGGATGCGATTGCCCAGGAGCGTCGAGAAATAACGAGGATCGGATCGGTCGGTCCACCTCCGGCCCACGTCGATCACGCTCTGGACCGCTCCCGGCTTGTCCACCAGGTACGCCACGCCGGGCTCGGCCTTCAGTGCCGGCTCGGGACGCGGCTTCGGCTCCATCTTCTGGGGCTTCCAGCCGCCGAGGCTCGCTTCGAGGGATGCGAACAGGGCGGCGGGCTCGATGTCGCCGACGACGATCAGGATCGAGCCCTTCGGCCCGAAGTGATCGCCATAAAACTTGCGGACGTCGTCGGCCGTGATCGCCTCGACGGTCTCCCGGAAGCCGTCGCCCGGGTTGCCATACGGGTGATCGACCCCGTACAGGACCGCTCGGAACGCCCGCCGGGCGATCCAGCCCACGCTGTCCGGCCCCTGGAGCAATCCGGCGAGCTGGAGGCTCTTCTCGCGGTCGAAATCCTTGGGGTCGAGCCTCGGCGTCTTGAGGACCTCGCCCAGGAGGGTCATCGCCGGGTCGAAGTTCCGGGCGACGGTGGAGAAGCCCACGCTCGTCTCGTCCACGCCCACGCCCGCGCCCAGCGTCACGCCGAGGTCTTCGAGCGCCTCGGCCAACTCCGTCGCGGTCTTCGAGGCCGTCCCCTTGTCCAGGAGGCTGGCGGAGAGGGTGGCCAGGCCCGACTTCCCCTTCGGGTCGTCGCCGGTGCCGGCCGGGAGGGTCAATCGGGCCGTCACCAGGGGCAGCGTCTTCCACGGGACGAACCAGACGTCCACCCCGTTCGAGAGCGATTTGCGGACGATCCTGGGGGCGCGGAACTCGACCGGGGCCGACGGTCCCGGCATCTTCGTCCAATCCGGTCCGGGTGCGGGTTTCCTCTCGACGGCCGGCGATTCTTCCCCTTTCACCGCCGGGGGGCCGGCCTGGAGGGCTTCCGATTCCGCCTCACCGGGCTTCGCCGGGACGATCCAGAGATCGACCTTCGATTCGGGCAAATACGTCTTCGCCACCCGCTGGACATCGGCCGGCGTCACGGCGAAGTAGCGGGCGAAGTCCTTCCGGTAGTGGTTCGGGTCGTCCTTCTGAGCGAACCCGACGGCCAGCGTGATGGCCCGGCCGAGCGGGGGGGTCAGCGACGCATAGGCCGATTTCTCGTGGAGGGCGAGGGCCCGGGCCATCTCGCCGGCCGTCGGCGGCTGGTTGCGGATGAGTTCGAGGTTCTTCGCGAGGATGGCCTCGATCGCCTCCAGCGCCCCGTCCTTCGCCTCGGCGGCGGTGCTCTGGATCTGGAATAGCCCGGCCGATTCCTTGGTGTCGCTGCCCGCGCCGACGTCCTTGGCGACCCGGGCTTCCAGGACGAGCGCCTTGTGCAATCGGCTCGCTTCGCCCCCGGCGAGGATCTCGGCGAGGAGGTCCAGGGCGGGGCTGTCGGGATGGTCGTCCGGCACCGTCGGCCAGTTCCAGTAGACGCGGGGCAACTGCACCTTGTCCGCCTGCACCACCTTCTTCGCCGGGCTCGGCACGGGCGAGACGTCCACCGGCTTCGGCTTCGGGCCCGCCGCGAGCGGCCCGAAATACTTCGCGATCAGCGATTTCGCCGCGGCCGGATCGAAATCGCCCGCGAGCACGAGCGTGGCGTTCGCCGGGTGGTAGAACTCGGCGAAGAACCGCTTCAGATCGTCGAGCGTCGCATCGTTCAGGTCCTTCATCGAGCCGATGACCGACCACGAGTAGGGATGCCCCTTGGGGAAGACGCTCGCCAGGATCGTCTCCTCGGCCAGCCCATAGGGGACGTTCTCGTAGCTCTGCCTTCGCTCGTTCTTGACGACCTCGCGCTCGGTGTCGAACTTCTTCTGGTCGAGCGCCGAGGGCAGGAACGCGAGGCGTTCGGCCTCCAGGTAGAGGGCCCGTTCGAGGAAGTTGCTGGGGACGGTCTCGAAATAGACCGTCATGTCCTCGGAGGTGAAGGCGTTGGACTGCGCGCCGGCCTCCTGAAGAGGGATATCATAATTGGGCACGTTCTTGGTGCCCCGGAACATCATGTGCTCGAAGAAGTGGGCGAACCCGGTCCGCCCCGCCCGTTCGTTCTTGGCGCCGACGTGGTAGGCGACCGTCACCGTCACCCGGGGGATCAGCGGATCGCGGTGGAGGGCGACCTTCAGCCCGTTCGGCAACGTGTAGGCTTCCAAAGCCAGTTCGGGCGCCTTGGGCCGGGGCGGGTCGGCGGCCGGAGATCGGCTCGGGACCGCGAACAGGAGCGCGAGCGCGACGGCGAATCGAAGGGGCATGGCCAGACGATCCTGAAAGGGCCGGTCGGGGCCGGGCGGGGTCCGTCCCTCGCCCGAATCTCCTGGGGCGTCATTGTCGCCCCGGGCCAGGGATTCGGCAACCCTCTGGGATTGGGGGGAGGTTTAACCGCCAAGACGCCGAGGGGAGGGGGAGATTAACCGCCAAGACGCCAAGTTCGCCAAGGGCAGAAGAGAAGAAGAGGAAGAGAATGAAAATATGCAGACTCAAAATTGAAATTGAATTGTATTTGTAAAACTGCGTTTCGAACTCTCCTCTTTCTCCTCTTCTCTGCCCTTGGCGAACTTGGCGTCTTGGCGGTTAATCTCCCCTCCTCTACCCTTGGCGAACTTGGCGTCTTGGCGGTTAGTCTCCCCCTCCCCTCGGAATCGAGGCGGTGCAATCCCCCCGCCCCCGCCGAACCCTGGACGGGGACCCACCATGCAGGCACAATGAGCCTCGGGCCGACCCTCCGCCCGGACCGGATTCCCTCTCGATTCTGATGGAGCCGCCGATGACCGTCCCGACCCCGTCGCTCTCCTGGCGCGTATTCGCCTTGACGGCCTCGGCCGCGATTGCCTGGGCCTTCGCCCTCGGCTCGACCGCCTCGGCCCAGGTGGGCGCGGAGGAGTCCGCGAAGAAGCTCAAGCCCGCTCCCGGGCTGGAGGCCACGCTCTGGGCGTCCGAGCCGATGGTCATCAACCCCACCACGATGGACATCGACTCCCGGGGCCGGGTCTGGATCACCGAGGGCCTGAATTACCGCTCCACCCACGGAGGCGGCAAGGGTTTCCCCCGCCACCCCGACGCCGACAAGATCAAGATCCTCGAAGACACCGACGGCGACGGCAAGGCCGACAAGATGACCGTCTTCGCCGACAAGATCTGGCCGATCCCGATGGGCCTGGCCGTCGAGGAGCATTACGCGAAGGACGGCAAGTACACCGGATGCCGCGTGTTCGTCGGCAACAGCCCGGACATCCTCGTCTTCGAGGACACCGACGGCGACGACAAGGCCGACAAGCGCTATTCGCTCCTCACGGGGTTCGGCGGCGTGGACTCCGATCACGGCGTCCACGGGATGGTCCTGGGGATGGACGGCAAGCTCTATTTCACCCACGGCGACGGCTGTTGCTCGTATGAACAGGATCACGGCCACCGCGAGCGCAACTTCGACGTGGTGGACAAATCCGGCCGTCACGTCTGGTCCGACCAGCTCGCCAACACCCTCCGCGTCAATCGCGACGGGACGCAGTTCGAGATCATCGCCGACCGCCAGAGGAACAACTACGAGACCTGCCTGAACTCGTTCGGCAACATCTTCACCAGCGACAACGACGACGACGGCAATCGCGGATCGCGGGTGATCTGGGTCATGGAGGGCGGCAAATACGGCTATCGCACGCCGGGAAGCCCCCGGCACTGGGGCGAGGACGTCCCGGGGAACGTGCCCAAGCTCGTCGGCACCGGCAACGGCAGTCCGTGCGGGGTCGCGGTTTACGAGGGCGAACTCCTGCCCGAGGAATACCGCGGCTCGGTGATGGAGGCGGAGGCCGGCCCTCGCGTGATCAATTATTTCCCCCTGACGAGGAAGGGCGCGGCGTTCCGCACCGAGCACAAGATCATGCTCGCCAGCGATGACCCGTGGTTCCGGCCGGTCGATGTCACCACGGCCCCCGACGGCTCGGTCTTCGTGGCCGACTGGTACGACGCGGGGGTCGGCGGCCACTCGTTCCGCGACCAGACGACCGGGCGGATCTTCCGGGTGGCGCCTTCAGGCTCGAAAACGAAGAAGATCACCTATGATTTCGGGACGATCCCGGGCCTGATCGAGGCGTTGAAGTCGCCGGTGGTGGCGACCCGCGACGCGGCCCAACGCGGCTTGATCGCGTGGGGCCTGGAGGCCGAAGGCCCTCTCCGTCAGGCGAGCCGGGACGTCGCCGATCCGATCGTCCGGGCCCGGATCTTCTGGACCGCGATGCAGATCCCCGCGTCGAGCTTCGCCAGGACCCTCGGCCCGACGATGAACGACCCGGACAGCCCGTTCAACAAGACGGGCAATCCGGCCCACCGCGAGCAGGCGGTGCGGATGCTCGGCCGGGACGTGAGCCGGGTCGGGCACGTCGAGGACTCGAAGCCTCGCGTGGCGGCCGCCGCCTACCAGTCCTTCTCCTACCTGAATCACTTGCTGCGAATGACCGGTGACCCCGATGCCGGCGTCCGCCGCGAGTTGATCCTGGCCTTCCGCGACCTGCCCACGGCGCAGGTCGGCGACGCCCTGAAGAAGCTTGCCCTCTCGTGGGACGGCCAGGACCGCTGGTATCTCGAAGCCCTTGGATTGGCCCTCCGCAACCGCGAAACCGAGTACCTCCGCAACCTCTTCGACGGCAACCTCTACGGAGTCACCGACCTCGACGAGATGGGCCGCAACGGCAACGTGGCGTTGCCTCCGTACTTCCCGGTGGACCGGAACGAGGCCTTTATCTCGGCCCATGACCCCGATCTGCCGCCGGCCAATTCGCTGTCGAAGACCCTGGGGCTGGCGTGGGAAGTCCACCGGACCGAGGTCTTGCCGATCCTCCTGAAACTTCGCCCCGGATTGCTCGCCCCCGAGCTCCAGCAGGCTCATGATGACGTGATCGAACAGGTGACCGACCCCTCCGCCGCGATCACCCTCGCCGATCAGGCCGTCGCCGATCAATCGCCCGTCCGTCGCCGGCAGATCCTCGCGACCCTGGCGAGGAAGCTCGATGGCCCGTGGGCGGCCGAGAAGAACAACCCGCAGGTGCTCCGGGCGATCACGATCGCGCTGGATGACCCCGAGACGCTCGCCCAGGGCGTGCAGATGGCCGGCGCCACCGGCAGCCCGACCTATTCCGAACGGCTGACCAGCCTCGCCGAGTCGCCGAAGACGCCCGAGGAGGTCCGCGCCGCCGCCGTCGAGGCGATTGCCCGCTCGAAGGCCCCCCGGGCCGTGGCCGTCCTCGATGACCTGATCGCCAAGGCGAAGGAAAGCAAGAGCGGAGGCGCCGCCGCCGAGGCGGCCGTCCGCTCCTTGCCGAGACTCGGCGATGCCCGCCCTCGGCTCGCCGCGATCATGAATGATGAGGCGTACCCGCTGGGCCTCCGTCGCGAGGCCCTCCGCACCTTCGCCAGCCAGGGACAGGGGGCCCGCCAGTTGCTCGCGATGGCCCGCGAGAAGAAGGTGCCCGACGCCCTGAAGACCGAGGCCGCCAGCGTCTTGCGCTCCAACCCCGACGGCAACATCCGCAACGAGGCGTTGCAGGTCATGCCGATCGTCTCGGCCAGCGGCAAGCCCCTGCCCTCCAACGGAGAGCTGGTCCGCCGGGACGGCAAGGCCGACCGGGGCCGCGAGGTCTTCTTCAAGATCGGCACCACCACCTGCGCGAGCTGCCACCGGGTCCAGGGCCGAGGCCAGTGGATCGGCCCGGACCTCTCCACCATCGGCAACAAGTACGGCAAGGAAGAGATCCTCCGGTCGATCCTCAACCCCAGCGCCGCCATCGGCTACAACGACCGGAGCCTGGTCGTGGCGATGAACGACGGCCAGACCCTCACCGGCCTGGTCGTGGAAGACTCGCCGAACCGGCTCCTGCTGAAGCTGGCCGACGGCAAGCGCGTGGAGATCAAGCCGAACGAGATCGAGGCCCGGCGGTTCGCGGACATCTCCCTGATGCCCGAGGGGCTGGCCCAGGCCATGCAGGAGCAGGACCTCGTGGACCTGATCGCCTTCCTCGCCTCGCTCCGCCAGCCGGTGAGCATCGTCGGCCAGTTCGGCCTGCTCGCCCCGGTCACCGACGCCGTCCAGGCCCCGACGATCGACCCGGCGTCGCCGATCAAGTCCGCCGCCGACAAGGGCCTGCCCTGGAGGCGGATCACGGCCAACGCCGAGGGGGTCGCCGACCTGATCCCGGCCCTCGGCACCGACTCCACGAAGGCCGCCTACCTCCACACCCCCGTGACCTCGCCCATCGAGCAGGACGCGCAGCTCGTCCTCGACACCAAGGACGACATCGCGGCCTGGCTCGGCGGCAAGCCGATCGACCTGCCCAAAGCGGCCGACAACGAGCCCCGGAGCGTCTCGATCAAGCTGCCCAAGGGATCGACCGACCTGTTGATCCGGGTCCCCGGCGGCAACGCGGCGAAGGTCGTGGCCACGTTCGTCGCCAATCGCCCGGTGGAGTTCTCCCCGGTCGAGGTTAAAGGGCGCTGAGGATCGTTTTCGAGGGGAGCGAGTCGTCCTGGCCCGCTCTCCGTCCTCCGTGAAAGACGTCCCGACGGGGGAGCCAATCGATGGGATTCCCGGAGTTCGACCGACCTCACGATCAGGAACCGCCGAAGCCCGACGGGACCCCCGAAGTCGCCTGGCGACGGCTCGCCGGATGGGCCGGGACGTGCGGGGCGGTGCCGTTTGGCATGGCACTCTGGCTGCCCGTGTTCTGGATCACCGGCAAAACCGCGCGGCCCGGGGAGAGGCGCTGGTCGTGATCGTCGTGGGGGCCCTGCCGCTCGTCCCGTTCGCCATCGCCATGACCCGGGTCGATCGAGGCGGCTGGTCCCGCGTCCTAGTCCGGGCGATCCTGGGGCTGGGCGTGGGGGCGGCCTCGATCCTCCTGTGCTGGTTCGCGGGCCTGGTCATCCTGCCGGCGGCCGTCGGCGGGATGGTCCTGGGCGCCCTGGCGCTCGGGCCCTGCTGGTGGGACAGGGACGCCGAAGGGCGGGCCCTGGCCCTCCTCGGCCTGGCCCCGGCCATCGGGATGCTGGGGATCTGGTTCGTGAAATGGGCCCGGCATCACGCCTTCGGGGTTGTGGTCGCGCTCGATCCATCCTGGCTGTTCGGGTGGCATTCGCTGCCGGCCCTGCTCGCGGTGGGCATCGCGGCCATCGCCCTGGCCCTCTTCCGCTCCCGGGCCCGAAGAGAGGCCCATGCCAAACCCGTGGCCGGGGCGTGGCGAGACCTCGACTGATCGCCGCCCGGCGATGTCCCGCGGAAACACGGCCCGAATGCGCGGAAATCACCGTCCCAGCCGGGTAGAATCGCCCGAAGAGGCCCTTTCTTCCAGTTCGCACGGGTCGATCCCGCCATGAACACCCATCGATCCAGGCCGATCGACGCCGGTAGGACCCTCGTGATCCACGCCCTCGGCGCCTCGGCCCTCGCGGGACTCTTCGTCGTCTCCACACTGGATGAGTTCGAGCTCGTCTTCATCGTATGGACGGGATATCTGACCCTGGTCGCCTTCTTCCTCTTCCGGCGGAAACAAATGGGCCTGGCGTTCGTCGTCCTGCCCGTCCAGGTGGTCGCGTCATGGGCGGTGGTCGTCGCGGCGGTGCTGGCTCCGTTGAAGACCCGCGATCGCGTCCTCCAAGGGCGGGTCGTCCTGCCGAGCGCCGAGAGGTCCCTCGGCGAGCTCAAGGCCTACGCCGAGGGACCGGGGCGGCGGTCGTTCTCGACGCAAATCCACGTCTCCTTCCCCGCTGCGCAGGCCGATCACGTCATCCGCTGGCCGGGTCGCGAGATCTCGGTCAAGGAGTTCATGGCGGCCATCGAGGAGCAGACCCGGCTGAGGTGCGAGCTCGGCAGTTGCGGCAACGGCTCGACGATCCTGTTCGGCGGCAACTGCGTGTTTGGTGTGGGCATCTGGGAACGTCACAATCCACCATGACACGCAACGTGCCCGACCGTCGGAGATCCGAACGTGCCGGCCGAGCCTGGAGGCGACTTGCTCCCGCCCTCCTCCTGGCGATTGCCGCCGCGCCTTCGCCTCCCGCCGATCCCCCCCTCTTCCGCGACGTTTCCGCCCGATCCGGCCTCGATTTTCGCTTCCATTCCGGCTCCCGGGGCAAGCACGACCTGCCCGAGATCATGGGCGGAGGCGTCGCCTTGATCGACTTCGACGGCGATGGGCTGCTGGATGTCTATTTCTGCAACGGAGGGCCGATCGGCGCCGGGAAGGACGACCCGCCGGGCCGCCTCTATCGCAACCTCGGAGAAGGCCAGTTCGCCGACGCGACCGATCGGGCCGACGCCCCGGGGCCCTCCTATGCGATGGGCGCCGCCGTGGGGGATTTTGACGGCGACGGCCGCGACGACCTGTTCGTGACCGGCTGGCGCGATCAAAGACTCTATCGCAACCTCGGGAATGGCCGGTTCCAGGACGTGACCGAGCCGGCCGGCCTCGCCTCGAAACTCTGGAGCACCTCCGCCGCCTTCGCCGACCTCGATGCCGACGGCGACCTCGACCTTTTCGTGACCACGTATGTCGATTTCGACCCGAACGACGCCCCGTTCTGCGCCTCGCCCGACGGCAAGCGCGACTATTGCGGCCCCGAGGAGTTCGCCGCCCAGCCCGACCGGCTCTACCGCAACAACGGCGACGGCAGCTTCACCGACGTCTCGAAATCGGGAGGAATCGAAGGCCCGGACGGCCGGGGGCTGGGCGTCCTCGTGGCCGACCTGACCGGCGACCGCCGCCTCGATGTCTTCGTGGCGAACGACGGCTCGCCCTGCCGATTGTTCGAGAATCGCGGAGGGCTGACGTTCGTCGAGGTCGGCCGGGAGGGCGGCGTGGCCTTCGACGCCGCCGGCGGTCCGCTCGCCGGGATGGGCGTCTCGGCCGGCGACCTGGACGGCGACGGCCGGATCGACCTGGTCGTCGGCAACTTCCTGGGCCGGTCCACGATCGGCTTCCGGAACCTCGGAGCCGGCCTGTTCCTCGACGATTCGGCCCGGCTCGGCCTCGTCGCGACGACCCGCCCGGTCCTGGGCTTCGGCCTGGCCCTCGAAGATTTCGACGGCGACGGCGACCTCGACCTGATGCAGGCCAACGGCCACGTCCTCGACCGCGAGCGCCTGGGCGAACCGTTCGCGATGCCGACGAAACTCCTTCGCAACGACGGCGGCAAGTTCGTCGATGCGTCACGGTCGGCCGGTCCGTTCTTCGGGCGATCGATCCTCGGCCGGGGGCTGGCGATCGGCGACCTGGACCGCGACGGTCGGCCCGACGCCGTGGTCGCCTCCCTCGACTCGGCACCGGGCTTGCTCCTCAACGACGGGCCGGGCCGATTCCTGGCGATCGAACTCGTCGGGAAAGGCAAGGCGGGCCGATCGCCGGTCGGCGCGCGGGTCTCGGCGACGATCGGCCGGGGGCGGGTCGTCCGCGAGGTGGTCGGAGGGGGCAGCTACCTGTCGGCGTCGTCGCGGACCGTCTTCATCGGCCTCGGCCCGGGCACGATCCGCGAGGTCGAGGTCCGATGGCCCTCGGGCAAGGTCCAGACGTTCCCGGTCGAGCCGGGACGGACCGCGGTGAGGCTTTCCGAAGACTGAGCCGGGCCGCCGGCATCCCCCCACCCGTCCCGGGCTCAGCCGCCTCCCCCTCGGGCGGTTCCATGTGATAGACTCTGGTCAAGTCGCGATGAGGCCAAGGGTGGGAGCGTGCGCCGATGGGAATGGAGAAAATCCTCTGCTTGGTGGCGATGATCATTGCCGGCCTGCTGGCACTGGTCTTCCTGATCGACGCCGTCTCGGGCTTCCCGTTCAAGCAGCAGAGCATCGTCCTGGACGTGCTCTTCATCCTGGGCGGGGGGTTCATCCTGTGGCAGGGCGTGGAGACGTATCGGGAGTTCCGCTGACGGATCGCTCCCGCTCCACCGCGTCCTGGATCGCCCGGACGACGCCGTCCCACGTAAACCGCTCGGCCTCGGCCGAGACCGTCCAGCCGAGCCCCCGGGCGGCGGCCGTCGTCACCGGACTGATCGTCGCCACCCGAATTTCCCGGCCGATCCTCCGCCGGGCGGTTTCGGGCAGGAGCGTGAACAAGCGTTCGGCGATCGCCGAACTCGTCAACGTGACCCAATCGACGGAGCCGGCCTCGATCCGCTCGACCAGGCCGACGGGCAGCCCCTCGGCATCGGCGTTCCGATAGACGGCCACCTGCTCGACTTCCGCCACCTTGTCCAGCTCGTCCTTGAGCAACGTCCGACCGCGATCGGCCCTGGCCAGCAAGACGCGGCGCCCCGGGCCCGTTCGACCAGCGCCTCGGCCAGCCCTTCGGAGCGGTACGAATCGGGCACGAGGTCCGCCCTGAGTCGAAATCTCGCGAGCGCCTCGGCCGTCGCCGGCCCGATCGCGGCGATTCGGAGGCTGCCGAGCGCCCGCAAGTCCTTGCCGATCGCGTCCAGGCGGTCGAGGAAGTGCCTCACGCCATTCGCCGACGTGAACACCAGCCAATCGAAGCGTCCGAGCCGATTCAGGGCGTCATCCAGGGGGCCGAAGTCCTCCAGGGGGAGGATCGCGACGGTCGGCGCCGGGATCGCCTCGGCGCCGAGGGCCTCCAGGGAGGCGCAGGCCGAATCGCTCTCGTCGGCCGGTCGGGTCACGACGATCCGCTGGCCGAACAGGGGCAACGCCTCGAACCACGCGAGCGAGGGGCGCCTCGCCACCACGTCGCCGACGACCAGGAGGGCCGGAGGGCCGATCCCCGAGGCGGCCACGAGGTCGGCCAGGTCGGCGAGCGTCCCGACGACCGTCTTCTGGCCCGCCAGGGTGCCCGACTGGACCATCGCGGCGGGCAATCCGGCCGGTTTTCCTTCGCGGATCAGCGTCTCGCAGAGGCTCCGCAACCGGCCCACGCCCATGTAGACCACCAGGGTCCCGGGGAACCTCGCGAGGCTCGGCCAGTCGATCCTGGAGGACGGCGAGCCCGGCTCGTCGTGGCCCGTGACGAACGCCACGGCCGACGCCGCCTCGCGATGCGTGATCGGCAGACCCGCATACGCCGAGACGCCTACCCCGGCCGTGACTCCTGGGACCACCGAGAACGGCACTCCCGCTCCTCGCAGATGCTCGGCCTCCTCCGCCCCCCGGCCGAAGACGAACGGATCGCCCCCCTTGAGCCTCACGACCCGCTTCCCCTCGCGAGCCAGGGCCACGAGCAAGGCGTTGATCTCCTCTTGCCTCATCGCGCACTTGCCCGAGGTCTTCCCCGCGAACAGGCGGTCGGCCGACGGCGGGGCCAGCGCGAGCAATCGCGGGTGGACCAGGTGGTCATAAACGACCGCCTCGGCCTTCGCGAGAGCCTCGGCCCCGAGACGGGTCAGCAACCCCGGGTCGCCCGGCCCCGCGCCGACGAGATCGACCCGGCCGATCTCGCGTTCCCCCCTCGATGCCATCGCCGTAAATTCCCTTCCAACCCCCGGGGATCAAGGGAAACGGTGTCAGATCGATTTTTTCGCGGCGAAAAATCGATCTGACATGCTCCGTAAAAAACCCCTTCGAAGCATCAATACGAGTAGGTCCGACTTCAGTCGGGCCTACAAGAAGGTCATATTTCGTAGGCCCGACTGAAGTCGGACCTACTCGTTTCCTCATTCTCACTGGGGTTTTCTACGAAGCCGATCCGACACCATTTCCCCCAGATCCCGATGGCCGGTTCCCCCGATCCGGTCCGCCTCAAACCTCGGTCGGCACGCCCTTCTTCGACCCGTCCCTCACCATCAGGATGCCGAGTTCGTAGAGCAGGATCATGGGCACGGCGAGGAGGGCGAGGGTGAACGGGTCGCCGGTCGGCGTGATCACGGCCGCGACGACCACGATGATCAGGATCGCGAACCGCCTCTTGGACCGGAAGTCCGCCACGCTGACGATCCCGATCCGTTCGATGACCATCATCACCAGGGGCGTCTGGAAACAGAGGCCAAAAACCAGGGGGAGGATGGTCGCGAAGCTGATCCACTCGCTGATCCGCAACGTCGGCTCGATCCCCAGCCAGATGTTGAAATCGAGCAGGAATTCCAGGGTGTACGGCAGGACGAAGAAGAAGCACAGGAACACCCCGCCGAGGAACAGGCCGAGCGAGAACGGCAGGAACTTGTTCACATAATGCCGCTCGTGGCGGTACAGCCCGGCGGCGATGAACGCCCAGATCTCGCGGAAGACCCACGGGCTGGAGATCACCAGGCCGGTGACGATGCACACGCCGAAGAAGATCATGAAGGTTTCGAGGGGGGCGAGCGAGATCAGCGCCGATTTCGGCTCGATCGACCGGGCGACGCCCTTGATCATGTCCGACTCGCGGAGGGTCATCGTCAGCGCCACTTTTTCGCCGACGGCCTTGGGGTCGGGCGTACCGAGGTCCGGGAAGAGGGCCTTCATGGCCTTCGAAAACTCCTCGCCGTCGATCTCCACCTGCATGGGGTCGGTGCGGACCTTCTTGGCGTTGGCCTCGGTCTCGCGGCGGAGGGCCTGCTCGGTGTAGAACTTGTTCAGCGCCTTCTGCGCCGGGTCCTGCATCATCTTCATGACCTTCTGGCCCAGGTTCAGCGGCGGGATGAACGCGATGGTCATCCCGACGAACAGGCCGATCAGGGCACGAATCAGGTGGAAGCGCAGCTCCTCGATATGCTCGCCGAAGCTCATGGCGGGCATGGTCTGCTCTTCGGCGAAGAGATCCTGCTCTTTCGGACGCATCGAAGGGGGCTCCCCCCTCCGGGTTCGGATCGGATCGCGAGGGATTCGGATCGGATCGAATCGACCGGAGGGGCCGCGAGAGGCCGGGGCGGGCCGGACGGGGGAGGAGACGCCGGTCGCGAGGCCCGTCCCGAGGCCCGGACCGTCCAGCAGAACCGCCGGAGGGCCTCGCGGGGACGGCCCATCACCGGCGGGAGCGTTCCTGAGCCACTAATTCTAACCCCAAAAGCCGCCCCGACGCCAGGGGGGACCGGGAACCGGCCTCTCGCCCTCAATCGAGATCGGATCGCGCCTCAATCGCGTCGGCGTCATTCATGGCCAG
Organism: uncultured Planctomycetota bacterium; assembly: GCA_963737655.1. Lineage (GTDB taxonomy): Bacteria > Planctomycetota > Planctomycetia > Isosphaerales > Isosphaeraceae > JAQGHR01. The sequence goes on from CAVTTN010000002.1 coordinate 4,521,047, forward strand.
GGTCCGAACCGTGGCGCGGCCGAGGGGCGTGAGTCCTGCAAGGATCACTCCTCGATGCTCGAAGTGTTCGGACCAGACATCGAGACGGGGGTGGAACAACCGGGCGACCTCGCCCGAATCGGGGTCGATACCGGTCAGGTTCGGCCCCTTGTGCAAATTGCAATGGTGGCAGGACAACGCCAGATTGCCGGCGTCGTCCGATCCCCCGTGCTGCCGGGCGATGATGTGCTCGATGTGGAACGGCGAGATCGGCAGCGCATCCTGCGGCAGTCGGCAATACTCGCAGGGATCGCCGGCCCGCTGCCGGACCAGCCGGCGTGTCGCGCGATCCATTTCAGGCGGGGCCGGCGTCGGCGAGGACGCGACGGGCCTTCTTCTGCAAGATGCCGATCAGGTGGATCGCCCCGACGATCCCCTCATATTCGGCCTTCTCCTCGGGCGAGAGCCGGCCCTCATTGCACTTCTCGGCGAGCTCATCAATCTGGGTCTGGAGCGCGGGATCGGCCCGCAAAGCGACGATCTCCCTCGCCAGGTCGGGCGTGATCGCCCGCCCCACGGGTGCCATCAGGCGATCCAGGACATCCACGGAAGGGGCTTGGCTCATGATGGGATCGTAGCACGACGCGGAACGGGATGTCGAGCCGAGATCCGGGCGGGGCCGTCGAGGGGATCGGGCGGATTCGGGACGTCCCCGCGACCGGGCCAGGCCGGCGAGGGCCCTACTTCGCGGTCACCCTGGCCAGGAGCGAATCGACCTCGCCCCAGAGCGCCTGCCACGCCTTGCGTTCGGCCTCGGGGAGCCTGGCCAGGGCGTCGGCGTCGCGGATTCCGGCGAGGTTGGGGTCATCCTTCCAGAAGTCGAGCCTCGCGGCCACGAACTTGCTGGTCTCCGGGGTCTTCTGATTGACGACGTTCTCCCAGATGGCGAGCTCGGCCCTGAGCCATCCCAGCGCCTGGGTCCGGAGCTTCGCCCGGGCGGCCTCGTCGGGCCTGGGGACGTCGTAACTCCCTCTGGAACCGGTCAACACTGCGGCGGACGCGGCGCGATAGCGAAAGGCCGTTCGATGGGCCTCGTCCAAGTTCGAATCCGAGGCGAGAGCCTCGGAGTACAGCCGTGCCGAGGTTGCGGGCAATCGCTTGAGGAACGCGTGCTCGGCGAGTTCCAGCCTCTCCGAAGGATCGATGTGTCGTTCGGCTCCGGTCAGGATCGAGACCAGGCGACGATTGAGCCGGCTGAGCCTCAGGTCGGCCTGCGCCTGCTCGTCGCGAGGGTCGTCCGCCAATCTCGCCTCGGGGATCGCCATCCCCTTGGCGTATGCCTCCAGCGCCAGGGCGGCCTCGCCGGACTGGAGCAGGGCGTCGCCGAATTTGTTGTACGTCTCCCAGAGGTCGCGGAGCGCCTTCCCGTTGCCCGGTTCGGCATGGGCCTGGGGCTCGCGGATCGCCAGGTCCTTGCCGTAGTACTTCACGGCCTCGGTGAGGTCGCCGTTCTGGAGGAGGGAGTCTCCGAGCTTGCGGTAGACGTCTCGGAGGTCCCGATTGGTGCGGGCGATCCTCTGGTTCAGTCCCAGGGCCGCGAACATCCCGACCGCCAGGCCCCCGAGCGCCACGAGGGACGTGATGGCCAGCGCCAGGGTCCGTCGGCGGCGCGAGCGTTCCACCACGGCGCGCTTGATCGCCTCCTCGGCCCGGGCAGCCTGTTCCGCCTGGCCGATCTCCGCCGCCCTCAGCCGATCCTGGACGCCGGAGAGGTAGGCCGAGATCAGGTCGGCGACCCGGCGGGCGTTCCTCGGGCGATCGTCGGCGACGGGCATCAGGCAGTGCCGGGCGACGGCGATCAGCTCGGGGTCGGCCCCGCAGGCGTCGAGGCGGGCGTAGGCGTCGGCCAGGTCGCCGCGTTCGGCCTTGGTCCGGATCGACGACAAAGTCTCCCCGATGTAGGCGGCCCCTCCGGTGAGGATCTGGCAGAGGATCGAGCCCAGGGCGAAGACGTCGGCCCGTTCGTCCAGTTGGTCGTTCTCCCCGCGAGCCTGCTCGGGAGGCACGTACGCGGCCTTTCCCATGAACAATCCCCGCTCGTCGCGAGGGCCGGGGCCACCGGGGTTCCGCAGGGTCTGGATCTCGCTGACCAGGGGCTCGATCCGGGATTCGTCGGCCTCTCGCGGGAGGATCTTGGCCAGGCCCCAATCCATCACCTGGACCTCGCCGAACCTCCCCACCATCACGTTCGACGGCGTGAGGTCGCGGTGGATCACCCCTTTGGAGTGCGCATAGGCCATCGTCTGGCAAATCTGTTCGAATATCTTGAGGAAGCGGGGCTGGTCTTCGGTCGGCACGATTCGTTTCTTCAATAACTCGTGGAGGTCGTCTCCCTTGACCAGCTTCATGGCGAAGAACGGCCGCTTATCGGGGAACTGACCGAGTTCGTGGATGGGCACGATCCCCGGATGCTGGAGTTGCCCGCCGATCTGAGCTTCCTCGATGAACCGGCCGATCATCTCTCGATTCAGGGCGTGATGCTCGAGCAAGACCTTGATGGCCAGATGACGGTTGAGGTCGCCGTCCTTGCTCTTGAGGATCACGCCCATGCCCCCTCGCTTGATTTCGCCGAGGATCTCGTAGCGGCCGAAGCCGTTCCACGCTTCGTGGGGACGGTCGGTCGTCGAGTCCTCCCAGGTCGGGGCATCGCAATCCACCTCCTCTCGGAGGACGACCTTGGAGAGGGGCCCGATCGACTTCTCGATCGACTTCAAGGTGCTCGGGCTGGTCGTCTCCGGCCACGAGTCGCGAAAGAAATCCTCGGGGGTGATCCTCGAATCCTCGTCGGCATCGCCGCTCACGAGTCTCTCCTTTTCCGAATCCGGTCCGCGTTGATCCGGGCTGCTCATGGTATCACGCGCGGGGGAGAGCGGCACCCTCCCTCTTTCGTGCGTCGAAGTTCGAGCGCGGTGCCGAATCCACGGATTTTCTCCCGTCAGTCCTTGTCGGAGGTGGCCAGCCCCGATAGCGTCGAAGGGTCGCCGGCCCGGCCCTCCCGACCTCCCGGACCCCTCCTCCCATGACGGAACCCTCGATCGACGTCCTCGCCGAACTCCGCAGACTTCGCGACGAGCAGGACCGCCTCCGCCGAGGGCGGATCGGCGGGGTAGCCTGCCTTGCGATTGTCCTCTGCCTCCTCACGGCGGGCGCGAGGCCCGACGATGCCCCGAAAACCATCGAGGCGGCCAAGCTCGTCCTGAAGTCCCCGGACGGAAAGGTCCGGGCGAGCCTGGAATACTCCGAGAGGCTGGGAGGAGCGAGGCTGAACTTCTTCGCCCCGAACGGCGATACGCGGATCGCGATCGCCTCCCTGGAGAACGGCAACGACTCCCTGATCTTCTATGATCCGGAACAGAAATCGGGGCTCCGCGCCCAGCTCGGCGCCTTCAAGGGTCACGGCCTCCTGAGGTTCCTCGCCAGGGACCTCGACGGCTCCGTGCGATCGACCGTCCTCGGCAACATCGCGCCCGGGGCCGAGGGGCTGGCCATCGGGAGCCAGACGAAACCGCGGATCGTTCTCGGCCAGGACGAGGCCGGTCGGACAGCCCTGACCTTCTCTCGCCAGGGCCGGCCCGGCGAGGGCGAGATCCACCTCGGCCAGAACCCCGACGGCGAGGATTACCTGACGTTCCTCGAAGTTCCCCAACACCCTCGGATGGGGATCTCGCGACGGGATGGGACGTCGAGCCTGACCATGCTCGACGGCGCCGGGAAGCCCCGTCTCAACATGCAATCGGGGCCCGACGGGAAGTCGCTCCTCCGGCTCCTCGACAAGGACGGCAAGCCGACCACGATCCTGCGGGAGGACTCCGTGCAACTGCCGGTCCCGCTCCGCGAGGCGGCGCCGCCGGCCGAGCCTGGGGGCGTTCCCAAATGAGCGGGCGAGGAGGCGGCGAGATCCTCGGGGCGGCCCGGATCGGACGCGTGGGGCGATGCTCGGATTTTCGCGTGTAGCAACTTGCCTGGCCTCGCCGGCTCCGCTAGCCTCGGGGAAGCGCGGGACACGGACTCCTCATCCTCCCGGTGCCCTCCACCATGCCGGACCTGAAATCGGCCGTCCTCGATCCGTTGACGAATCCGGGCAATGCGACGCCCGAGGCGCGCATCGATCTGATCTACACCCGCTACACCGCCCTGATCGCGGCCTGCCGACAGCAGAACGTCTTCCACCTGCCGCCGTGGGATGCCCAGGGGACGCCCGAGCCGTCTCGGGACGATGCCGTGAACTTCCTGGCCCGGTTCCTCGGGGCCGTCGAGGGGGAGAACAAGGCGGCTTTGGGCCTCCAGGGGGACCGGGCCGGGGCCTTGCGCTACCTCCGGGCCCAGGTCACCTTCTGGACCCGGGCGAACTTCCGTCGCTTCCACTTCATCAACCGCTTCCGATATGCGATCGAGCTGGCTTTGAGGGTCCGTCGGCCCCGCGCCGTCGATCAGGGCCAGGCCGTCCTGTGCGGGGCGGCGGCCGTCTACTCGGGATACCTGAAGCACGAGCCCCGGCCGGCCCTGAAATACGCCCTGGACCTCGCCGAGACGGGCCAGGCCACGCTGAAGGAATACAGGTTCTCGATCATCGAGGACGTGGTCGATTCCGCCGCCATGGGGCGCAACGAGATGATCCCCGTCGATTGGGTGACGCTCGCCGGGCTCCGCTACCACTTCGAGCCGCTGGCCTGGGTCGCCGCCAGGGGAGGGATCGACTCGAGCACGGTCGATGCCCTCCGCCAGTTGACCAAGCCCGGCCTTCTGACCTCCTGGCTGAACAACATGGGCTACCGCAACGTGGTCGATCGGACGTTCGGCCGATCCGGCTTCACCTGGAGCGCCCAGATCGCCAGCGGCATCACCCGGGCCTTCATGCACGGCAGCTATACCGGCGAATCCGACCCGGAGAGGAACCTGGGGCTGGCCGTGGCGGCGCTGAACGGGGGGGCCCTGGTCTTCCTCTGGGCGTATGGCGACCTCTCCGAGGAGACCCGGGTCCGGGCGCCTCATCAGGCCGTCGTCCCAGACCGGACCGCCCAGGGGTTCGCCCCGAGCAACGACGCCATCGGGTTCCCCAAGCTCCACTGGACCCGCGTGACCCACCTGGCCGTCAACAACCAGGCCAATACCGTGACGATCCGCCACTTCACCTGGGGCAATACTCGCCACGCCATGTTCGACAAGACAGAGTTCCTCAACGTCTACCTCGGGTTCATTCAGGCCGATCCCTGAAGGCCCGGTGGCCCCGGGTTCGTTCGCATGATAGGCTTCGCCCGGACCGCCCCTTCCCTCCGGTTCCGACCGCGACTCGCTCGTGACGAACGCCCCCTCGCTGCCCATCGCCGTCGCGATCCCCTGCCATAACGAGGCCCCGGCCGTCGCCCGGGTCGTCGCCGAGTGGCGATCGGCGTTGCCCGAGGCCGAGATCGTTGTTTTCGACAATGATTCGACCGATGGGACCGGCGACCTCGCCCGATCGCTGGGGGTTCGCGTGGAGTTCGTGGCCGAACGAGGCAAGGGGCATGCGGTCCGGGCGATTTTTTCGCTCCTGGCCGACCGCCCGGCGGTGGTCCTCGTCGATGGCGACGGGACGTATCCGGCGACGGAGGTCCGTCGGCTCCTGGGGCCGGTCCTGGACGGCTCGGCCGAGATGAGCGTCGGGGCGAGGCGGCCGGTGGACCAGCCCGGGGCGATGTCGCCGGTCCGGGGGGTCGGGAACCTCATGATTCGCTCGGCCTTCCTCGTGCTGATCGGCCGGGGGCCGGGGGACCTGCTCTCGGGCTACCGGGTTTTCGGCCCGGCCTTCCTCAAGGCGTTCCGGCCGAGGTCCTCGGGGTTCGAGATCGAGACGGAGATCGCCGGAGAGGCCGTCGCCCGGGGGATGAGGACCGTGGAAGTGCCCGTCCCGTACTATCCCCGGATCGCCGGGACCGCCAGCAAGCTCCGCGCCTTCCGAGACGGGGCCCGCATCTTCGCCACGATCGCCGGGTTAGGGCTGAGGCTCCGGCCGTGGAGGCTCGGGGCCATCCTCGTCGCGTTGCTGGGGATCGTCGGCGTGGCGGTGCGACTGTGGCGGTAGAGGAATGTGGTGGGAAGGATCGTGTCAGATGGGCTTTATAGTGCGATTTTCGTTTGGGCGTGGTGGTTGACTTCCGGACGGGCCTCTACGCCCCTCGTAGGGCGGGCCTTGGCCTGCCGTCGGTCTCGGCAGGCCAAGGCCTGCCCTACGAATGGTCAACCGCCTCGCTCCATCGAAACCCGCCCTGGAAATCCCCGGTGTTGGAATGGGATCGAGTAGGTCCGACTTCAGTCGGGCCTACAAAACGAGGCAACTTTGTAGGCCCGACTGAAGTCGGACCTACTCGGTCGACCTCTTCGATCGGAGTTGCCTACGGAGCCGATCTGCCACCCTTGTTCCCGCCGATTTCGATTCCTCGCCCCGTCCCCGGCCCGGTCAGAGCAGCGTCCCCAGCGCTTTCTTGAGGGCTTCGGAGGTCACGGGCTTCTCCAGGTAGCCCTGGACTCCGGCCTCGCCGATCCGTCGTTGGTTGTCGGCGGTGACGTCGCCGGTCAGGGCGAAGATCGGCGTGGAGCGGAGGGTGGGGTCGGCCCTCAGGGCGAGCGTGGCGTCGATGCCGTCCATCCCGGGCATGTTGATGTCCATGAGGATCGCCAGGGGGCGTTCCTGCCGGGCGATCTGGAGGGCCTCGTCGCCGTCGGCGGCTTCCAGGACGCGGTAGCCCATCCGCCGGAGGAGCCGCCCCAGGGTCTGGCGGCTGTCCTTGTGGTCCTCGGCCACGACGATCGGGCCGGTCGTGGCCGAGGCGGTGGGGCCGTGGGGCCTGGCCTCGTCGGGTTCGCCGTCGACGAGGATCGAGTCGGGCAGGGCCAGGGTGAAGGTGCTCCCCCGGCCCACGGCGCTCTCCAGGACGATCTCGCCGCCGAGGAGCCCGGCCAGCCTCTTGCAGATGGCCAGGCCCAGCCCGGTGCCCTCTCCGGCCGGTCGCCTCGGGTTCTCCAGGGTGGCGAACTCGTCGAAGACCCGGGCCTGGTCGGCCGGGGCGATCCCGGCGCCGGAGTCCTGCACCGAAACGGTCAGCCGGCCCTGGCTCCGCCCTCCGTACAGGCGGATCTGGCCGCGATCGGTGTATCTCAGGGCGTTGGAGAGGAAATTGGAGACGATCTGCTTGAGCTTGGCGCGATCGGTGGCGACGGTCAGCTTGACCAGGCCGTCGGGCTCGAACCGGCAGCCCAGGCCCTTGAGCCTCGCCTGGGTCTCCACGCTGGAGAAGCACTCGGCCAGCGCCGCTTCCAGGACGAACCGCGACGGCTCGGCCGGCATCGCCCCGGCGTCGATCCGGGTCAGGTCGAGCAGGTCGCCGAGCAGGTCCAGGACGTTCTTCACCCCGTTGCGGATGGTCCGCAGGCACTCGACGACCTCCGGGTCGTCCTGGTCCTGAACGTGCATCTCCAGGAGCTGGGCCGAGAGCACCACGGCGTTCAGGGGGGTCCGGGCGTCGTGAGACAGGGCGGACATCAGCCGCGTCTTGTGCTGGGAGGACTCCTCGGCGAGCCTCCTCTGGCGGTCCAGGGCGTCCTCGAGCTCCACCTGCTCGGTCACGTCCAGGCTGGTGCCGAGGTAGCCGAGGTACTGGCCCGAGTCGTCGAGGTAGGGGACCCCTCGCGAGGTGATCCAGCGGTACTGGCCGTCGGCCCGGCGGACGCGGAACTTCCGGGCGAACGGCTCGCGGTTGTCGAAGGCCGCGCGGAAGATCTCGACGACCGCCGACCGGTCCTCGGGGTGGACGACCTGCATCCAGCCGCCCCGCTCGACCTGCTCGGGCGAGAGGCCGAGGTAGTCGAGATACGTTTGATTGACGAAATCGTTGCGGCCGTCGGGACCGGTCCTCCAGATCATCACCGGGGAGCGTTCGACGATCGCCCGGTGCTGGGCGGCGAGGTCGGCGAGCCTGGCCTCCATCGCCCTCCGGGTCGTGACGTCCTGGGCCACGGCCACCGCCCCGACGATCGACCCCCCGGGGCCGGGCAAGGGGGCGGCGCTGACGGTGACGACCCTCACGCAGTCGCTCTGCGACCAGAGGACCTCCTCCTGCTCGATCTTGGCTCCCCGCAACGCCCGGGACAGCGGGAATTCCGCCGGCAGGTATCCCGAGCCGTCGGGCCGGTGGAGCTCGAAGACCGGGGTCTTCTCCAGGACGTTCAGCCGGCCGACGGTCGCCTCGGCCGGGAACTGCTGGAGCGCCTCGGCCTCGCGATTGACCTCGATGATCTTGCCGTCGGAATCGGCCACCCAAACGCCCACGGGCAGGCTGGCGAGCAGGGCCCGGAGCTTCCCCCTCTCCGACTCGGCCTCGGCCTGCGCGACCTCCAGGGCGAGCTTGCCGGCCTCGGCCTGGGCCAGCGCCGTCTCGGCGGCGGCCTGGCTGTCCTCGTGGAACTGGCGGACGCTCTCGGCCATCGCCTCGTTCAGCACGTCGTCGATCGCCGCCTGGGCCGACTCCAACGTCGTCAGGTCGAAGTCATTCTCCCGGGCCGAGGCGAACGTCGCCTGACTGAGCGCCGATCGCAGGTGCCCGAGCTCGGCCACGACCTCCGAGACGTCGTATCCCTGCTCATACCGCATCCGCCCGTGCTTCTCGGCCACGCTCGAGACGTCGACCGGCTGGCCTCGCAGCCGATCGGCCATCCGGTCCAGGAGGACCGGGACGTGATCGAGGAATTGTTGATAGGTGAGCGAGCCGGACCGAGGCACGTCGCCGGCCTGGCGGACGGCCTCCTGCCAGGTCCCGATGATCGAGTCAGTCCGGTCGTCGAGGTGTTCCGCCACCAGGACGGGGCCATTCATGGGCGGTTCCCTGCTCGGAGCGGTTCAACGACGATTCGCAAGACCCAGGCCGCACCAAGGGTTCCGAGGCCTCGGGGGGGGAGGATCGAGCACGGCGGGCCCGCGACGGCGCGGATTCGGGCGGTGAGTGACCCTTAGTATCCCCGCCGCGCCGAGCCGATGTCAAGCCAATCGGGCGCCCCGCCGCGGCCGTTTCCTCCCCGGCGGACGATTCTCCCCAAGGGGCTTGGGAGGCACGGGTTCCGTCCCCCGAACCCGCGGGGCCTGTCCCGAGACCCCCAAGACGGAACCCGTACCGGGCAAACGACATCCGTCCGAAAAATCCCAGGGAAGGAAGCGGCCCCGGGACGGCCCCGACCCCGCTTTCCTCGTCGATCTCCCACAACGGAATCGGCCCCGATCGTGTCGTTTTCGATCACCAGACGCGCCCGTCCGCCGGGCCGCGACGCCCCGGAAGGGACTCGAGTCGAACGCGTGATTCTTCATCCCTTTGATTTTCGGATCGGAACACGTTCCTCTTTCCCGGGGCATGACCCGGTCCTTGACCGCCCGGGGCGGTCCTGTAGACTGAGGAGTCGCGTGGACCGGGCGGCTCGTCACATCGGGACGGCAGACGGAAGGATCACGGCCATGAGTCATGACTCTCACGACGTTTCTCGCCGGGACGTGATGCGATTGGGGGCAACGGGAGTGGCCGCGGCGAGCATGGCCGGCCTGCCCGTCCTGGCCGATGACAAGCCCGCCGCGGACACGCTGCCCAAGCGGCGATACGGCCGCACCGGCCTCGAGATCGGCTGGCTCGTCGGCGCGTCCGACTGGACCAAGGAGCTGATCCCCAGGGCGGTGAAGGCCGGGGTCAACTACTGGCACAAGGCCCATATCTGGAACGCCAACACGCTCCCGCCGGCCCTGAAGACGCTGCCCAGGGAGTCGTACTACCTCGAATGCGTCGTGGACCGCGTCAACGGCGACCACACCCGGGGCAAGATCGACGAGGAGCAGCACTACCAGTTCGTCAAGAAGCGCCTGAAGGACGCGGGCGTCGGCTACTACGACGTCTTCAAGTTCCACTTCGGCTACCACTCCATCGAGGAAGCCAAGCAGAACCCGGGGATGGTCCGGGCCTTCGAACGGCTCAAGAAGGAAGGGCTGGTCAAGCACCTGGCCATCTCCCAGCACCACTACAACTCCATCAACGGCGACATGGCCTGGGAGATCCTGACCTACCTGGCCGACCATCAGCCCTTCGAGGCCACCCAGTTCTTCTACACCTACAACGACCGCAAGGAGGTGGGAGAATGGATCGACCTGGCCAAGAAGAAGGACATCGCGACGATCGCCATGAAGTCGATGGGCGGAGTGGGCCGCGCCGCCAGTGACACGAAGTTCCAGAAGCTCCTGGCGGACCCGAAGTACCAGGGCACCAGCCCCGCCTCGGCGATGGTGAAGTGGCTGAAGTCGAACCCGAACCTCACCGGCGCGGTGATCGCGATCAAGAATTTCGACCAGTTCCAGGAGAACGTGGGGGCCGCCGCCAGCCTGGCCATGGCCCCGCAGGATCACGCGATGCTCGCCCTCCTGTCGGACTACAACAAGGGGCTGACCTGCCTCCTGTGCGCCCAGTGCGTGGCGGCCTGCCCCGAACACCTCGCGATCTCGGACGTCTTCCGCTACGAGCGGTACGCCTACGACTATCACGAGCTGCACCGGGCCCGATCGGAATACTCGACCCTGGCCAAGAACGCCACATCCTGCGTCGGCTGCGGCGACTGCCTCCCAACCTGCCCCCAGGAGATCGACATCGTCGCAAAATTGAAGGACGTGCACGACCTCCTGGGATGATGGGAGCGAAAAGGGGGTCAGGAGCCGACTGACCCCTTTGACTCGACCCCCGCCCCGTTAAATTGGGGTCATGCCACACACCCCCGGGCCTCCGCAGTGGCAGCTCCTTAAGACCGAGACCGGCTCCAAACCTGCTTCCGTAGAATACCCCGATCGAAGAGGTCGATCGAGTAGGTCCGACTTCAGTCGGGCCTGCAAAATGTCTCGTTTTTTGGGCCCGACTGAAGTCGGACCTACTCGTTTCCACATTCTCAACGGAGTTTTCTACGGAGCACTTCCGACCCCTTTTCCCTTCAAAAAACGCCGCTCGGAACGACGAACGGCCTGGCGGCATCGGGGTTTGAATAGTAAGTAACAAGATACCGCGACACACTGACGACAAAAAACAAGACACCGCTCACTTCGGGATACGCACTGAAGAGGCCTGTTTCTGGATGAAACAGCACTTCCGTCATTTCTTCCGGCTCAACATCCGCGAAGAAATCGCCGTAGATTCCGACGATGTAGGGAACTTGCTGGTCATGGGCGAGTTGTTTGTATGTTGCAAATTTGCCCTGCGTTGTCGCGTACAACCGATCGATGTTGTGACCTCTGCCCGCATTGAAGTTTACGACCTCAATCATGGCGGCTAGCGTTTCATCTTGGTTGACAACACTCCAGTCAGGCGTCCTACCGCCAACAACACGTTCGTGATCGACGCGATTTCCAAGCGTAGCCAAATATGCACCGATAACTAGTTCGCGGAATGTGTGCATTCTTTCGTCGTTATACTCAGTGCGAGGTAGCGACAAGAATTTCTTGGCGAAGGCTGCGGCATCCCGATCCCTGATATGCTCAAAGCAACGATAGATGGTCCGATTGATGCTCGAATTGTCTGCGAGGACGCCGTACTTCATCGTGGCAGCTCGAAAAAAGCCCCGCCTTCAGCGGGGCAGGTGGATGTGTCGCCAAACAGCGGCCAAGCCGCTTAGGACTTCTTCTTACGGTTGTATGGTGACTGGTTGGTCGGCGTAAGGGGGATACCTTCCTTTGACGCTTCAGCGTAGATCGCCTCGGGCGTGCCGCCCATTTTAAGGCCGATGACGCGGGTTGGCGTGTTTCCCTTCGCCAGCTCTTTGAGTTGCTTCACCTCAACGGCTGTCCACACCTTGCCAGCAGCTGTCCACACCTTGCCAGCATTTGCGGGTATTTTCGCCATGCCACACCCCCTTCGGGGCAACTGAACTTCTGCATCGTACCGCCTCGAAACCGTCGTGTGCAATACCAGACTCATCCTCTGTCTAGATTTCGCTTTTCGCAAGCTTTGGAGCGTTAAGACGTGCTGGACTGGTTGGCACGCGGCCTAGAGGGGCAACATGTTAATGTGGGATTTCTTTCCACGTTGATCTATTCTCCTTCCTCACGCCAGTCACCCTCCGCCGGCCTCGCTCGTCAACGCGGGTCGGGCGGCCGGGGGCGCCTCGACGAATTCCTCACACCCTGGGGTCGGGGCGGCCACGGCCTGCCGGGGCGATCGGTCGGAACCTGGCGCGAGTGCCGGTCTCGGTGGGAGTCGGACCAATTCTCGGCCGCTGGCGAGGCCTAGATCGTGGAGGGCCGCGACCATCTTCGGGATGTCGTATCCGTGGGACGCCGCGAACGCCTCTCGAACCTCTCGGACTTCCCGCACCACCTCGTCCTCGGTCATGGCTGGTCCTCCGGCGGCGGCAACTCCTGGGGCGTACAGATCAACGGCGGCTCGCACCCGGCCGCCCGGCACGCCGCCTCGATCCGGGGGCGGAGCGAGGCGTTGGCGATGTGGACGCAATTCCACGTCAACAGGAGAAGTGCATCCCGTGGACCGCAGCCGTCGCGATGTGGACGGCGTCTGCCGCCGCGCGGGGCGGGATCGGCACGGCCCGCGCCAGGGAGGAGGCCAAACTGGCCACCTCCGCGGTCTGGTCCAGGAGGGGCAGCCCGTCCACGGCGGCGAGCCGCGCAGCAGCGGCGGCCGGGTCGCCGGCCTGGCACTCGGCCAGGACCAGCGGCGAGACGAACAGGTCGAACGCGGCCCGCCGGCCTCACTCCTCGCGGGTCACCTGCTGGTGGGCCGACCGGAGCAGGTCGCGGCTCGGCCACGCGGTCAGGTAGCTGGGGACCGTCGTCTCGACGTACACGCGGGGTTTCATGGATTGTTAGGGTATCGCGGCGTTCATCGCTCGACAAGCAGCCCCGGGGAAATGGAAAAGGGGTCAGGAGTGCTCCGTCGAAGAGGTCCGATTTCGCGGCCCTTGGACGGCTTCGCGACCTCGTATTGCCCCGAAAGTAAGGGCCTCTTGAGATTCCATTTGGCCGAGATGCCCCCGAAATCGGACCTATTCTAAAGAGCAAGAATGTCCCCTTTGGTCCCTCCCCTTCCTTCCCTCGGATCGCTGACTCAGGCGTTCGTGCCGCCATCGACTGTCAGGTTCGCACCGGTGATGTAAGACGATTCCGGGCCGGCGAGGAACGCCACCAGCGCCGCGACCTCTTCGACGCTCCCATAGCGGTTGAGCGCCGTGTTCGCCAACTGGGGGACGGCCCAATCTCCCGCGGCCGGGTTGAGATCGGTGTCGATCGGGCCCGGTTGGACGTTGTTGACCGTGATGCCCCGGGCTCCCACTTCCCGGGAGAGCCCCTGCGTGAACATCTTGACCGCCCCCTTGGTCGCCGAGTACGGGACCAGGCCGGGGGTGAGGATGCGTTCGCCCACGCACGAGCCGATCATGATGATCCGGCCGCCGTTGGTCATGTGCTTCAGGGCCGCCTGAGTCGCCACGAAGGTGCCGCGGATGTTGATGGCGATGACGCGGTCGAGCTCCTCGAGCGTCGTCTCCTCGAATGGCTTCGGGATCGCGATGCCGGCGTTGTTGACCAGGATGTCGAGCCGGCCGAATGCCGACGCGGCCTCATCGACGGCATGCTTCACCGCGTCGGCGTCGGCCGCGTCCGCCCGGATCGCCATCGCCTTCCCGCCGGCGCCCTGGATCGCGTTGACGACCGACGCGGCGGCGTCCGCGCCCTGGGAGTAAGTGATCGCCACGCCGGCCCCTTCCGCGGCCAGCCGCCTCGCGATCGCGGCACCGATCCCACGCGATCCGCCGGTGATGAGGGCGACCTTGTTTTTCAAGAGTAGCGACATCGTGATCCAATTTCCTCTGAGATGAAGTTATGGCATTTAACGCCAAAGCTCAGCGGACCCACACCGCCGAGTGAGCGATGATAACACATGAAGTGCCGCAGCGTTGCGGGGTCCGCTGCAGCGCGAGGTCAGGCGGCCCGGCCAGGTTGTTCGCGCCGGTCTCAGGATGACAGAGCGACCTGATATGTGTGTCCATAGGGAAATATTTCCGATTTCGTTCGCGCCCTGATTCGTTCGGCGCCGTGTCACTCCGGCCCCGCCCGCCGGTCATTTGACGGAGTCCACGAGCCGCTCCGCGCCGGCCTTCGGGAAGAACCCGACGACGGGGCGGAACGTCTCGGCCCGGTCCCCGTCGGATGCGCCCGGACCGGGCCCTTGTGGTACCATTGCAGCGTTTCCCAGCACCCGCCGTCCACGAAGACGGTAAGCAGGCGCGACTCCCGGTCCCCGCATGCTGCGGCCAACTTGTCCCTGGCCTGCTTGGTGAGGTGGAAGGTGACGTCATGGTTCTCGGCCAACAGTAGCCCACCCCCCGAGAGGTCGTAATTCTTGAGGGTCACCTCGGTAACCTCGGCGGCGGTGAGGATCAGGGCCGCCTTCTTGTGCGGGTACACGAGCGACTTCGGGCCGTCGCTCAATTGGATGCCCGGTCCCTCGGTCACGCCGTCAATCTGCTTGAGCTCGACCCAGCGGAGTTCGATTTTGGCCTTCGGCTTTGCGGGCGGCTCCTGACCCACGACGGCCGGGGCGTCGATCGAACACGCCACCATCACCAGAGCGATCGCCACGTGCCGCAGCATGATGAACCCTCCGAGAAGTCCAACGACCCAAGCTCACCTCCACGGCGGCATCAGGTGCGCTCGAAGCCCCGGAAAACAATCATACCGCCGGTTCAGTTGCAGCGCCTGGTTCGGCGTCTGGCGGCGCGCGTTGCCCACTTCGGCCACCGATCACCTGAAGGAATCGACGAGCCGCTGGGCCTCGCCCTCCGACAAGAAGAATCCGACATCGACTTGGAACGTGTCGGCCCGCGCCTGGTCCGGGACGGACTTCTTGTCCTTGTCCTTCTCGTACCGCCAACATCCCCAACTCTGCCCGTCCACGACGACCGTCAGCCATCGCGACTCGTTGCCTTCGACCGTCGCGGCCAGCTTAGCCCGGGCCTCCTTCGTGAGGTGGAGGGAGACCTTGTACAGCACACCCAGGCCGTTCTTCGTCCAGTCGTGCTTGGAGAGGCGGGCCTCGGAAACTTCGGTGGGGGTGAGTAGGAGGGCCGCCTTCTCGTGCGGGTACATGACGTCCATCGGGTCGCAAGTCGTCTGGACGCCCTTGTCCTCGGTCAGGCCCTCGACACGCTTCGCCTCCACCCAGCGGAGTTCGACCTTCGGCTTCGCGGGCGGCTCCTGACCCAGGATTGCTGCGACACAAGCCGAACTCACCGCCATCCCCAGGGCAACTCGCATGTACCACGGCATGACTCACCCTCCCAAGGCCGGACTCGTGATTCGCCCGCGAGCCGTCGGACGCCCGACGTGAGGCCTCGCAGCCCATCACCCTAACGAGGAACCTGCGAGGCGGCCCGATTCGCGTCGGGCGTGAACGACAGGTGAAGGGCCCTCGCCGCCTAACCTAACTTAGATGGACGAAAGGACGTGTTTATATCACATCCACCGCAGGCCGATAGGCACGCGTGCCGCCACCGGCGGCAAACGCTAGCCTATCGACGATGAGAACACATCACAATAGGCGGACGGCGCCGATCCGGACGATCGGCCCTGGCAGTTCCCGGGGGGGCGGCCCTCCGAGGGGCTCGTCCGAGGGCGGGGAATGGGGGCGGGCCGCCGCGGACGGGCGATCCGCGGCGTTGTCATGGGCCCTTTGCGCGTTGTACAATCCCCGTCGAACCGCCCTGCGACGCCGACCCTCGCCCGCGACCCGCCGATTTCCTCTCGGGGACCGTCCGATGCCGCTCGCCTCCCTTCGCCGGGCCTTGCCCGCGATGCTCGGCCTCGCCCTTTCGCTGGCCTCCCTCGCCCCCTCGACGGCCCTGGCCGCGAAGCCGAAGGTGCCCGAGGGGTTCGAGGCGAAGCTTGCCGCCGCCGTCCCCGCCATCGAATTCCCCTGCCAGGTCGCCACGGCGCCCGACGGCGCCTTCTTCGTCGCCGAGGACCCGATGGACCAGGTCGGCCCGTATGAGGCCTTCCACGGCCGCGTCCTCCGCTTCAAGGAGATCGGCGCCGAGCCGACCGTCTTCGCCGACGGCTTCCGCGCCGTCCAGGGGATGGCCTGGCATGACGGCTCGCTCTACGTCTGCCACATGCCGTTCCTGACCGTCTGCAAGGACGCCGACGGCGACGGCAAGGCCGAGTCGAAGACTATCCTGTTCAAGGATCTGGGGCCGACCGACAATCGCGGCCTGAACGACCACATCGTCTCCGGCCTCCAGTTCGGGATGGACGGGAAGCTGTATATCTCGGTGGGTGACAAGGGCGTCCCCCTCGCCCACGGGATCGACGGCCGGACCGCCACCATCGAGGGCGGAGGCTGCCTCCGCTGCAACCCCGACGGCACCGGCCTGGAAGTCTATTCGACCGGCACCCGCAATCATCTGGAAGTGAACCTGGACGCACTCGATAATATTTTCACCTACGACAACACCGACGACGGCCTCGGCTGGTGGACCCGCGTCACCCACCACATCGACGGCGGCTATTATGGCTATCCCTACGACTATCACCCCCGGCCCGACCGCCACCTCCCCCGGATGGCCGAATACGGCGGCGGCTCCCCCTGCGGCGCCGCCTTCTACAAGGAGGACGCCTGGCCCGAGAAGTACCGGGGGATGGGCTTCTGGGCCGAGTGGGGCAAGGGCAAGGTCCAGGCGTTCAAGTTCGAGAGGCAGGGCGCCTCGTTCCGCGTCGCCGAGACGATCGACTTCGCCGTGAAGGACGACGGCCTCGACTTCCGGCCCATCGACGTCGCCTTCTCCCACGACGGCAAGACCCTCTTCGTGGCCGACTGGGGCACCGGCGGCTGGGGCAACGCGAAGGAAAAAATCGGCCGGGTCTGGGCGATCACCTACACGGGGAAGGTCGAGACGAAGCTCCGGAGGGCGGAGGGCGACGAGAGCCTCCACCACCTCGAAGGCTCCCTGATGCACCCCGCGTTCTCCGAGAGGATGAAGGCCCAGGAGGACCTGATCCGCCTGGCCCGCAAGGACGCCGAGACGCTCCGGCTCGCCAGGATGCACCTCCTGGCCAACGGCCCGCTCCCCCAGCCCCTGACACATCCCCTGATCAAGCGCCACCTCGTCTGGGTGATCAACGCCGTCGAGGGGGACAGGCCCTCGGGCCGGGATGCCCTGATCGGTGCGCTTCGGGCCACCGATGCCGAGGTCCGCGCCCAGGCCGCCCGCGCCCTGGGCGAGCGCGGGACGAAGGAGGCGGTGGCCCCTCTCGCGAAGGCTCTCAGGGATGACGATCCGAGCGTCCGCTTGCACGCCCTGATCGCCCTGGGGCGGATCGGCGACCCGGACGCGGTCCCGGCGATCGTCCCTTTGACGGCGGATTCCGACCCGTTCCTCGCCTTCGCCGCCCGGGCCGCCCTGAGGCGGATCGGCGACTGGAAGACGATCGGGGAAGCGGGCCTCGCCTCGGCCGATCCCCGGGTCCGCATGGCGGTCCTCGCGGCGATGGAATCGCAATACGACCTGGCCGCCGCCGGCGAGCTGATCAAGCACGCGATGGGCCCCGACCATCCCCCGGCCGAACGGGCGAAGGCCCTGTTCTACCTGTCGCAGGTCCATCGCAAGTCCAAGCCCTGGGACGGCCGATGGTGGGGCACCCGCCCGGCCGACGGCAAGCCCCGGCCGAAGGACATCGAATGGGACGGCACCCGGGGCATCCTCGAAACCGTCCGCGCCGAGCTCTCCGACCCCGATCCGGCCGTCCGCATCGCCGCGTTCGACGCCGTGAGGACCACCAACGATCGCGGCTCCCTGCCCGGGCTCCGCGAGCGGTTCTCGAAGGACACCGACGAGAACATCCGTCGCGATATCGCGCTGATCCTCGGCGAGATGGGCGACGTCGAGGCCCTCCCCCTGCTCACGGCGGCCCTCCGCGACCCGAAGGCCGCCGAGACGGTCCGGGACGCGGCGCTGAAAGCGGTCGAGGAGATCGGCTCGGACTCGGCCACCTCCGCCCTCCTCGAACTCCTCGCGAAGCCCGACCTCGCCGCCGATCGCGCCCGGAGGGTGATCGCCGCCCTCGGCCGGTTCAAGGCGACGGCCGCCGTCGCGCCCCTGGTCGCGAGGCTCGGCGACCCCTCGGCGCCGGTCCGCGCGGCCTCGGCCGAGGCCCTGGGACGGATCGGCAAGCTCGACGGGGTCGGGCCCGCCCTCCGAGGCAAGCTCGATGATCTCGATCTCGACGTCCGCAAGGCCGCGATCCAGGCCCTCGGCACCCTGAAGGACCGCGAGGCGATCCCCGCGTTGATCCTCGCCTCGGGGAAGGCCGACACCCGGTTCGAGGCATCGCTCGCCCTGACCGCCCTGCCCGACATCCGCTCGCTCCAGACCTATCTGCACGGCCTCTCCGACCGCAACCCGGACCTGAGGAGGGCGAGCTCCCTCGCCGTCGCCGCGATCCGCGACCAGGCCGCGCCGGTGCTCTCGAGGCTCGCCGAGCGCCACGAATTGCCGGCCCCGGCGCTGCCGGAACTCACGAAGATCTACACCGGGGTCCAGCCGATCGGCCAGTGGCAGATCCTCGGCCCGTTCAAGATCGACGGCCCCCCGCCGTTCGCCGTGACGGCCCCCGTCGACCTCCTCCGCGACTACCCCGGCGCGACCGACAAGGCCGCCCGATGGCAGCTCGTCAAGGCGGTGGACGACAAGGGGCAAGTCGATCTCAATCAGGTGTACAACGGACCGCCGGGCGACCTCCAGGCCTTCGGCTATGCCGAGGTGAACAGCCCGTCGGCGAGGAAGGCGGACGTGGTCTGCGGCTCCGACGACACCCTGACGCTCTGGGTCAACGGCAAGGAAGTCTATGATTTCGCCGACCGTCGCGGGTTCGACCCCAACGCCAAGAGGCTCCAGGTCGACCTGACCGAGGGGGTCAACCGGATCATCGCCCGGTGCGGCAATCGCGGAGGGCCGTGGCAATTCTCGGTCGCGGTGACGGTGCCGGCGGAGTACGCCTTCCTCAAGGCCGCGCCCAGCGAGGCGTTCGACGCCGAGTCGTACCGCCGGTTCGCGATGGGCCGCCCGGGGAATCCCGCCAAGGGCCGGGCCCTGTTCGCCGACCTCAAGGGCCTGGCCTGCGTGAAGTGCCACGCCGTCGGCGGCCAGGGTGGGGCCGTCGGGCCCGACCTCTCGGACATCGGGGCCCGTTATCCGAAAGACGAGATCATTCAATCGATCCTCTATCCCTCGGCCAGGATCTTCTCGGGCTACGAGCCGAACATCGTCGCCACCACCGACGGCCGGACCCTCACCGGGATCGTCAAGAGCGACACCGCCGAGGCCCTCGAACTCGTGGACGCCGAGGCCAGGACGATCCGCATCCCCAGGGCCGACATCGACGCGAGGAAAGTCAGCGACGTCTCCCTGATGCCCACCGGACTGGCCGAAGGACTCTCCCGGACCGACTTCGCCGACGTCATCGCCTACCTCGAAACCCTCAAGGACAAGCCCCCCGCGGCGAAGAAGCCCTGAGGGGAATCGTCCGAGGGGAAGTTGTCGGTCGGGCGACGCACCTCGTTCGTGCGCCCCCCGACCGACATCCGTCGACTTCCCCGCCGACCACCGACCACTCCGAAGCCGGTCCCAATATGTCGAATCATGAAAATCCGTCGTCGCGGAAACGCGAGCGCAGCACGCGTTATCCGGGGAGCACCCTGGCCGAGAGCGTGGACCTGTGCCGGTTCGTGGAGTCGAAGGGGCTGGACGGCCTGCCCGCCACCGAGATCGCCACGGCGCTGGGCTATAAGAGCGTGAAGACCAATACCTTTTCTTCGCGCCTGAGCGCCGCCCGGCAGTTCGGCCTCCTGGAGCTGAAGGACGAGGGGTACGCGCTCACCGCCCTGGCCCGGTCGATCCTCCACCCGGTCGACCCGGCCGACCTGCCGCAGCTCCTCCGCCGGGCGCTGGTCGAACCCCCGCTGTACGCCGAGCTCGCCGCGAGGCTCGACGGCCGGAAGGTGCCCGAGGCGGCGATCCTCGCCAATGTCCTCTATCATCAACACCAGATCATTTCAACCGCGAAGGACGCCGCCGCCGAGGTCTTCCTCGAATCGGCCCGGTTCGCCGGCGCCCTGGGCGGCGACGGCGCCTTCTCCCCCCACGGGACCGCCGCCAACACCCCCGCCCCCGACTCCCGGACGGGGCCGCCCCCCCTCACCAAATCTCCCAATCCTCCCGAACCCCCCAGCTCGACCGTTCGGATCGACCTCCGCCTCTGGGGGGCCGACGAGGGCAAGACCCTCCGCGTCCGCGCCCCCGAGTCGATCTCCGCCGAGAGCTTCGACCGGCTCATTCAGACGCTCAAATTACACATTCGTATCGATTCTTGACGGATTAGATGTCTTACTATCATAAAATGCGAATTCGGCCCATCTCGAAGCCGGGCGATTCGCCACCTTCCTGAAGATCAAGACCTCCAATCATCACGATCTTCGCGCGGGAAGAACTTGACGACACTTCGGGCGAACTTGACGACACATTTCGGCCGAAATCGTCGAAATGGGCGGAATTTGCAGGGAATCGTCGCGCGCAGTCGGCGTGACCATCGCCAGGATTCGCACGTGAACGTCTTTTGGCGATTTGCGGCGCAAATCTCGCTGGAATTGGGACTTCCCGCCACCGAATCCTTTCGGCGAATCATCCCTCAAAGAGCCGTTTTGCGTCCGAATCGGCGGACGGCTCGGCCTCCGCTCGTGTCGGCCGGTTCGACGATTTCGAAGCGATCGGAGGGTGTCACCCCCGCTCGTCCGAGCCATTTGGGGTGATCGCCGGGGCTGGCCGGTCGCGATGATCCCTCTCAGGAGGTACGGACCTCGATCCGCCGGGCCCGGGCGCGGTCGGCCCGGGGCAGGGTCAGCCGGAGGACGCCGTCTCGCAGCTCGGCGCGGATCTGGTCGCGCTGGACCTCGTCGCTGAGGATGAACGAGCGGTAGTACTCGACGGTCCGCGTTTCCTCATGAAGCACCCGCGCCCCTTCGGGCACGGGTCTCGCCACGCGAGCGTGCAGGTGGAGGATATTTTGTTCCAGCTCGACCCTCAACGACGAATCGGCGACTCCAGGCAGGTCGGCCTCCAGGATCAACCCCTCGGGCCCCTCGTGGATGTCGATGGCCGGACTGGCCGCCGAGGCCGGCGCCTGGAGGGTGGGCGGAGAGTCGGGCTCGCCGGCCGCGCCGCCGGGCGTCGTCGAGATCCGGATCGATCGGTGTTCGCCGTTCATCGCGGTACCCCCGTCTTTCGACCGATCTCGTGGTCCTCAAAAGGTTTTGGACACAAGGATCTGCCTCGACGGGGTCTCCGCCGCCCGGGGCAGGAGGACCGTCAAGACCCCGAGCTCGTAGCGGGCCGAGACGGCCTCGCCATCGACCCGACCGGGCAGGGTGACGCTCCGGGTCCATCGGCCGAACGGCCTCTCCTGCCGCCGATAGCTCTCCTCGGCGACGGTCTCCGATCGCTTTCGTTCGCCTCGGATCGTCAAGGTTTCGCCGCTGAGTGCCAGGTCGAGGGTCGAGGGGTCGATCCCCGGCATCTCGGCGACGATCACGAACCGATCGGCGGCTTCGTAGAGGTTCAACGGGGGGAATGGCCGGGCGGCCCGGAACGGTTCGAGGGTCTCGAACAGCCGCCCGACCTCGCGCCGGAGCTCGCCGATCGGGTCCCATCGCCTCGGGTGAATGCCCGACATCCTCGCCTCCTCGCCCGTTTGGATCGGCCGGATGCGAAGACCTGATGCAGGATGCATGCCGCAAGCCAGGGAGCCGCGGACATCCCGGCGGTCTTCGTGCCGAAGTACGGGGAAGGCAACGACTTGCAATTTTTTTCATTTTGAGACGCGAGGGCCTGGTGCGGTGCCGTGAACGCGGGCGACTGTCGTAATGGCAGAGAATTCCGGCGCCGGGACGCAGGCCGCGAGTTCTGCCGTTCTGGCATCCGCCGAGCAACGGCCCCGGCCGTTCTCGGAATCGCTCGGGGGATTCTGGCGTCGCCCTTGCCTGGAGTCGGGTTGGGCCGGTCCGCGGCGGCGGACCGGAGGAAATCGGCCGATCGGCGGGCGGGTTCGGTCCGGAATTCCTCCGAAGATTGCGAATTCGGCGAGCGTCTCCGGCGGATAGTTCTAGAAGAGGGGTGAGGGATCGGGTTAGAATGGGTGATAGGATGGGCCCGATGGGGCCCGTTCTCTCCGATCGAGACGGGCTTCCCCTCGCCGCTCCAACCGCCTGGCGGACCCGCCGTTATGATGCGCACCGTGCATTGCCCGAAGTGCCGGGTTGAGCTGACGATCCCCGAGGCGGCCGGCTCCCGCCGGCTGAAATGCCCGAGCTGCGGCGAGCGGTTCTACCCGCCGGCCGTGGCGGGGGGCACGCCTCGGCCGGCGTCGCCGAAGATCTCGGCTCCGGCGAAGAAGGCGAAGGTGCCGCCGTCCTCGGGCCAGGTCCCGGCCGGGGGCCGCGGTCCGGGGGCCTCGGACCTCCCGCCGTCTCCGCGAGACCTCCGCGAGACGTTCGACCTGGCCTCCTTGGGCGAGGACACGGGCCCGCCCCGCCGTTCGCCGACCATCCCGCCGGATATGGCCGATGTGAACGTGCTGTTCAAGGACGACGACGACCTCCCTCGGCGAAGGCCCCAGGCCGAGGCCCGCTCCAAGGCCCGACGGTGCCCGACGTGCGGGTCGGTCATCCCGGTGGGGATGTCGCTCTGCGGGACGTGCGGGCTCGACCTGGACACCGGCCAGAGGATCGACCTGGTCCCCGAGTACGAGGCCCCTCCGCCTCCGCCCGCCCCGCCGGGCCCGCCGGTTTCGGTGGCGATCATCGGCCTGCTGGCGATCCTCGCGGCCATCGCCGGGGCCTTTGGGGCCTTGACGGCGATTGGCGGACCTGGGGGGATGGCGTTAACTCTCCTGGCGGCCTTCGGGGCGTTCGCGTCGATCCAGTTCGTTCTGGGGCGATCGCTGAAGCTGATGGTCTGGGCCTTGTTGATGGGTGGGCTGGCCGACATCCTGATGATGATCGTCGTCCCGATCGTCTGGGCGGAGGTCGCGCCCATCCTCCCGCCGGAGCCGGGGGTGGCCATCGATGCGACCGAGATCCCCGCCCCGGCTCCGAAGCCCGTCGAGGGCGACGACGAGCCGGTCAACCCGGAGGGTAAAATCCTCAAGCCCTTGACGGAGCAAGTGGATACGGCGAGGATCTCGCTCGGGATCGCGCTCTTGCTAGCCGATGCCATCGCCCTGGGGATCACCGCCTCGCCCGGGGTCCGGAGCCATTTTGACCATCACCGGAAGCATCGGATGGACCTGTCGCCCCTGATGCCCGATTGAGCGAGCCGATGGCCTCAGGCCGTGGCCGAGTCCAGCGGGCTTCGCCAGATGGGGGTCATGGGGAAGAGGATCCGGGCGGCGTCGATGGCCGTGGCGGTGGACGCCTCGACTCCGTCCTCGCTCACGGCGCGGTCGATCCCGGTATGGCCCAGGACCAGCCGGGTGAACGCGGCGGGGGAGAGCGTCAGGTGCCTCCGGCTCAGCTTGTCGGGTTCGACCCTGGACCCAACCCCATCCACGTGAAGGAGATAGCGGCGGTCCTCGACGGTCAATCCCAGCTCGATCGGCGCGGCGCCGGGTGCTTCGCCGGCTCGTCTCGCGAGTTCGGGGAGGATCGTTTCGAGGAACCGGCCGGGGTCGGGGATGTGGTACATGGAGGCCGTTCCCTCCCACTCCTCGTTGTCGATCACCCGTCCGGCGGCCTGGCGGACCTCGTCCAGGGCCGGGTGGTCGTTCGGGGCGTGGATGACGACCTCGGGATAGGCCCGCTCCAGGGCCTCGGCGCGGACCCGGCCCAGAAGAGCTTTCAGGGCATGGGGATGCGCCGGGTCGCTGGCGATCTCCAGGACTTTGTGGTCCTTGACGAAGGCGTAGCCGCGGACCGACTCTCCCTGGCAGGCGACCCAGATCACGTGAGCGTACCGCCGGCCGATGATCCATCGCCAGTAATCTTCCGAACGCATGACGGTGCCGGTGGTTCGGGCGAACTGACGATCGTACAGGTCCATCAGGTCGTTGAGCTCGACCTGCCGCCAGGGGCGGACGTGCCAGGCCCCTCCCTTGACTTCCAGGAGGCCGTCGCCGGAGGACGGGAGGTTGCGGCTGAGGATCAGGCCCACGCTCTGCCTCCCGCAAACCCCCCAGCCTAACGGGCGGTAGAAGCGGGGCATGCCGGTGGTCAGGGCCTGGACGACGGTGCCGTTCTCCCGGGCCCGGCCGTCGGCCAGCCTCAGGAGGTTCTGGGCGAACCCCAGCCCTCGGTATTCCGGCAGGGTGCCGACCCACATCACCCCGTTCATGGCCATCTGCACCCCTCCGTAGCGGATCATCCGCTCGGTCAGGTGAACATGGCTGACGACCCGGCTCTCGACCTTCGCCAGCAATCGCTGATCGGGGCGATAGGCCGGATCGCTCAGGGCGCCGAGGAACGAATCCCGGTCCGGGCCGTGGAAGACGTGCAGGAGGTTCTGATAGACCGCTTCATGATCGGCCTCGGTCCCCGCGCAGAACTCGACCGATCCGCGACGATAGGGAAGCCGGGCGACCGGCGGAGAGGCTTTCATCGGGGCGGACACCTTGATTCCGACCGGGTGAGGCGGGTCGGTCGATCGGGACGACGGGCCGAGTCCATTTCTTATTCTAGGGGAACCGGGATCGCGTCGCCGCAACCCTGTGGGCGTTCTTCTCATTTTTTTGGGGAGAGGTCCAGGCCCGGCACCGCCCGGGCGATCGCGGCCCGGAGCCTCCGGCCCGAATGGACCGGGAATCCCCATTCGCGGCCCATCGCAAGTGCGTTCCTCTTCTCGACTTCCATCTCCAGGAGCCGCTCCTCGCGGGCCGCCTGGCGGAGACCTTCAACCGCCGGCAGCAGCGCGGCATTCTCCCGGCGGATTGCATGATAGCGCGCAACGCGCTGGCGGTGGGTCTCCTGGGGAAGGCCCACCGCCTGCCGCTTCGCCTCGATCGCCCGGACGATCTCCGGGGCTCGCGAGTCGGCGAGGAAGCGGTCGGGGTTGTACTCCAGGGTCCGCAGCCGACGATCCAGGCGTCTCCGCCGCGAGGCCGCCTCCGGGTCCGCCTCGACCCCGAGCCAGGAGGTCAGCGAGAGCGTCAGGAACTTCGGCGGCTCGAGCCCGAAGAACCCCCGGACGATCTCGTCCCCCAACTCGTCGTATTTCGCCCCGCCGATCCCGTGCAGGAACAGGTCCCCCAGCAACAGCCGGGCGAACATCGTCGTGGTCAAGGCCCGGGTGCGGATGCGGACGCCCTGCTCGGCCAGCTCCTCGAGCCGTTCGACGGCGCAACACGCATCCCGGTCGGGAGATAGGGGCAACGTGGCGAACGGTTCGGCCTCGCCGGCGACCCTCAGGGCCATCGATCGCAGATCCTGCCGGACCATCAACGGCCGACGCCTGGGGAGGGCCTTCCTCCAGACCCACAACGGCGCTTCGAGCCAGTCCCCTTCCCGATCGAGGGCCGCGACCGGGTGGTTCTTGCTCCGAATGCCGTAGAGATCTCGATAGCGATCGAGCGCCTCGTTGTGAACCTGGCGAAAGCGGGGGAGATGGGCGAGCAAATGGCTGGCGAACCAGCCGAACGCCTCGGTCTCGCAGACGGCCCCGAGCGGGACCTCCCAGTTCGCCACGCCCCACGAGTTTTCCAGCCCCCGGCGGGCCGAGGCGAGCCGGAAGCCCACGCGGTCGGTCGCGTCCCGGGAGGCCAGGGCCAGGGGCCAGGCCGGGTCGATCAAGGGATCGTCGACCAGGCCGCCGAGGGCCTGGCGGACCCGGTCGCCGAAGCTCTGGAACAGGTCTTCTCGCGAAACGGCCCAGTCTTCGTAAGGGATCTCGCCGGCCCATTCGTCGAACTCGACGAGCGAGGCCGCCAGCTCGCCTCCGCGACGATGGGGGACTCTCAGCGACGAGCCCTTGGGGATGTCGTTATCGACGATCAGGTTCAAAGCCACGTCGCCGTTTCGACTTGCGACGGCGTGGGTGGCGAAGTTCTTGACCCAGACGCCGGGATGGAACAGCTCGGGCTGGTGGCCGGTGACGATCCATCGGGCGTCCTTGGCCGGCTCGGGCGGGAGGGTGGCCCCGAAGCGTCCGAGGAACGATCGGGCGAGGGCGAGGACCTGGCTCCGGGCCATGGCGCGAAGCCGACCGGCCTTCCGGCCCTGGAAATCGTGGTCCCAGGAGGCGAGTCGGTCGAGGTTCTCGGCAATGGTGGCGGGGGCCGATTCCCACGGAGGATCGGCCAGGACGCCGCCGTCCTGGCGAGGCGCCCGGAGGCTGTGGGGCTCCATCAAGACTGTCCCCCCGCCGCCGGTTTGTCCCGTTCCAGCCCGCTTTCCCGGATCGCCGCCTCGAAGACGGACCGATAGTGATTCAGGCGGTACTCGGCGTTGTCCAGGGCCCCGCCGAACGCCCGGTTCTCGTCGAGATAAATCAACGGGACCGGCACCTCGACGATCGTCATCCCCGCCGCGACGGCCTGGACCCAGACTTGAAGGGGCATGGCATACCCGTCGTCGGTGATGTGGAACTTCGCCAGGGCGGAGGCCCGGTACGCCTTGAACCCGCAGAACGCATCGGTCAAATTCAGGCCCAGCCGCTCGTTCACCCAGGAGGTAACCTGGACGTTGATCCGCCTCCGGGCCTCGGGAGGGGCCTGGCTCGGGTCGAAGACCTTGAGGTAGCGGCTCCCGGAGACGATGTCGAACCGATCCAGGGGGGCGGCGACCTCGGGGATCATCCGGGGCTCGTGCTGGCCGTCGCAATCCAGCGTGACCAGGCCGTCATAGCCGTGTTCCAGGGTGAACCGGAACGCGCTTTGCAGGCCCGCGCCGTAGCCGCGATTCTTCGGGTGGCGGATCACCCGGACGTCGGGGAACTGGCGGAGGCGATCGGGCGTGCCGTCGGTCGAGCCGTCATCGACGACCAGGACGTCGCCGGCGAATTTCTGGACCTCGCGGAGGACCGGCTCCAGGTGGGCCTCTTCGTTGAACACGGGGATCGCGGTCAGGACACGCATGGGGGATCGAGTCCCGGGGGGATGTGCGAATCATGAAGGCGCCGTGGGCACCCCGTGTGCATCTTCCAGGCCAGCGGCATTCTAGTCGGGGGGAAAGCGGAGTCAACGCGGAGGAAGCCGTCGGGTTGCGGGGGTTGAGCAGAGGGCAGTGGGCAAGGCCGCCGGGCGCGTGTATGCTGAGACGGCGGAACGTCTTCGGCGGGCGTTCGAGGCGTTCAATCGGGGGACGCACTTGTGATCGGCCGAGTCGTGATCACCCGGGCGATTCCCGAGCCGGGGCCCTCCATGCTCCGCGAGGGGGGCGCGGACGTCGTCGCCCGGTCCGAGGACTCCTCCCTCGATCCGCCGGGCCTGTGCGAGCTCGTCGCCGGGGCCGACGCGGTGCTTTGCTTGCTGACCGACCGGATCGATTCGCGGGTCCTGGACGCCGCCCGGGGCTGCCGGGTGGTGGCGAACATGGCCGTGGGCTTCAATAACATCGACGTGGCCGCCGCGACCGATCGGGGAATCCTCGTCACCAACACTCCGGGCGTCCTGACCGATTGCACGGCCGACCTGGCGTTCGCCCTGATCCTGGGCGTGGCCCGGCGGATGGCCGAGGGCGACCGCGAGATGAGGGCGGGCCGGTTCCCCGGCTGGGGGCCGCTCTACATGCTCGGAGGCGAGGTGACCGGGGCCACGCTCGGGCTGGTCGGCCCGGGGCGGATCGCCTCGGCCGTGGCGAGGCGGGCCGCCGGCTTCGCCATGGACCTGCTGTATACCGGGAGGCGGGACAGCCCCGAGCTCGACGCCCTGGGCGCCCGCCACGTGCCCCTCGACGAGCTGCTCGCCCGGAGCGACTTCGTCAGCCTCCACGTCCCGCTGACCGACTCGACCCGCCACCTGATCGACGCCCGGGCCCTGGCCCGGATGAAGCGCTCGGCCTACTTGATCAACACGTCGAGGGGGCCGGTCGTGGACGAGGCCGCCCTGGTGGCCGCCCTGAAGGCCGGGACGATCGCCGGGGCCGGGCTGGACGTGTACGAGGACGAGCCGAGGATGGCCGAGGGGCTGGCCGATTGCCCCAACACGGTGCTCCTGCCGCATTTAGGAAGCGCCACGATCGCCACGAGAGCGGCGATGTCCCGGATCGCGGCGGGGAACGTCCTGGCGGTCCTCCAGGGACGGACGCCGCCGAACCCCGTCAACCCCGAACTGCTCGCGGATCGGACCACCCCCCGGGCCCGGCCCGCTTCCGCCTGATCGGACCGGGCCGAGCCCGGACGGCCGACTCACCCCCCGAGGTCGCATGGGCGTCTTGAAGTTCCGACTGACCCCGCCCGACCTGGCCTCCCGCCTGCCGGGGCTCCGCAAGGCGTATGTGACCGGGCTGGACCGCACTCCCGGCCGCTCCTCGGTGGAGATCAAGCCCGGGGTGATGGCCGTCCATCGCGAGTCGCCCGAGAGCGGCCGTCTGTTCGTCCCCTGGCCGATCGCCGGGTTCGGCGAGCCGATCGTCGGCACGGCCACCCTGGCCGAGAGGGCCGTGGTGTACGACCTGGCCGTGGAGCTCGCCCGGGGGAAGCTCAATGACGTCCGCAATCAGACGTCCGACTGGCGGCAGATGGGCCTGCCCATCCCCGCTCAGGTCGAGGCCCTCCTGGGACGGTCCCAGGCGGCCTTCGCCCGGGCGGCGACCTCGCGAGAGGCCCCCGAGGACGCCCTGAAAGCCTCGGCCCAGAGCCTGGAGGCCGCCAGCGGGGCCGCCCGGGGGCTGGTCGAGGCCTACACCGCCGAGGTCCTCTCCCGGCGCCGCGATCATTCGGCGAAGCTCCCCACGCTGCTGGTCTGCGGACTGGACGGCGCGACCCGGGGCGCCCCGTGGCTCGACCCCCTGGCCGACGCCTTCAACGCCGCGAGGCTCCGCCTGACCTGGAACCGCGTCGCCCCCGACGAGGGCAAGCATCGCTGGGACGAGCCCGACGCCCAGCTCGCCTGGGCCCGCAAGAAGGGCCTGACCGTGACCGCCGGCCCCTTGATCGAGTTCCGCAAGGGGGCCCTGCCCGACTGGCTCTGGCTCTGGGACGGCGATTTCGAGGAGATCCAGTCCCAGGCCCTCGATTATGTCAAGGCCGCCGTCACGCGGTACAAGGGGAAGGTGGCCATCTGGCACATCGCCCATCGCGTGGCCGAGGGGGACGTCCTGGGGATGGCCGAGGAAGAGCAGGTCCGCCTCACGGCCGGCCTCCTCCAGGCCGCCCGCCGGATCGACCCGAACGCCGAGTTCGTCGTCGATTTCGATCGGCCCTGGGGCGAGTGGATGGCCACCAGCGCATTCCAGCTCGGCCCTCTGCACCTGGCCGACTCGCTGGCCCGGGCGGAGATCGGCCTCGGGGGCGTGGGCCTGGAGATCGCCCCGGGGTTCTCCTCGCCGGGCGGCCATCTCCGCGACCTGCTCGACTTCTCCCGGCTCCTGGACCTCTTCTCGCTGGTGAACTTGCCCGTGCACGTCTCGATCGCCATGCCCTCGGCCGCCGGGCCCGACCCGAAAGTGGAGACCGGCGTGACCGTCGAGGCCCACCAGTGGCCCCGACCGCCCGACGAGGCCCTCCAGCGCGAATGGGGGGCCGCCTGGATGGCCCTGGCGGTGGCCAAGCCGTTCGTCCGCAGCGTGACCTGGCTCCAGGCCGGCGACGCCGCCCCCCACCTCTACCCCCACGCCGGACTCGTCCGACCCGACGGCAAGCCCAAGCCCCTCTTCGACTGGATCAAGAAGTTCCGGGGCGAATACTTGAGTTGAGGATCGGGCGCATCCGCTTTTGTAGGGTGCATGAAATGCACCAGCCACGCGGCGCCCAACGCCCGCCTTCCGCGTTCCCACCCCCACCAATCGGCAACGGGGAGAATGGAGGGCGGGCGTGGCCCGCCGCGTGGTTGGTGCATTTCATGCACCCGACTTGGCTTCGGGCTTCGCCTCCTCGGTCGCGCCGGGGATCGGCACTTTGAGCTTCTTGAGGTAGTCTTCCAGGAGGGGACGCAGGGGGAGCTTCGGGTCCACTTCCAGGGCCTTGACGAAGTTCTTGCCGGCCTCCACCGGCTGGCCCGATTCGAGGAGGCAGAGGCCCAGCTCGGCGAGCCATTCGGCCTCGGTCTCGACCAGTCCCGACTGGCCCGGCAGGCCCGAGACTTCCAGGATCTCCCGGATCGCCGGGGCCTCCTGGCCCACCATCACCTGGCGGCCGGCGGTGAGCACCTGGCTGGCGATCGTGTACCGGATCGCGGGGATCGCCTGGTCCCTCATCAGGGCCACGGCATCGCCGTAATAGCCCAGGAGGATCTCCACCTCGGCGATCCGGTAGGCCGCCGTCCCCGGCCCGTTGGACAGCGCCGGGTCGTTGACCTGGCGGCCGATCAGCCGCTCGTTGGCCTTGTCCGGCTGGCCGGTCCGGAGGTACAGGTCGATCAGGCTGCCCAGGACGGCGTCGGCATTGACCCCCTGGCCCTCGGCGTCCTCCAGCTCGGTCAGGGCGATCCCGGGGAACCCGGCGGACAGGGCGCGTTGGGCCCGTTGGATCGGGTCGATGTTGGTCTCGGCGCTGGCGGCCTCCATGTCGCTCTTGAACCGGCCGATGCCCTCGTCCAGCGCCTCGATCCTCTGGAGTTCCTCGCGGGGGAATTCGGCGGCGCCGACGAGGTCTCGGGCGCTGACCAGCGCGTTGCGTTCCAGGTCGGCCCCGCCGTCGGCCCGGTACAGGAGGGCCAGCCGGTAGTACTTGTCCGCCAGGACCTTGCGCTCGTCACTGTTCCTCGGCGGCGGGTTGGTCTGGATCGAGAAATTCAGGGCCGCGGCCCTCTGCCGCTGGCGAAAGGCCATGAACTCCGCCGGCCGACGGGTCGCCTTGTTGGAGAGGACCAGCGCCTCATCCTGGAGGAGGAAGTCATAGGCCCGATCCAGGACGTAATAGGCGTCGGACTCGTCCGGGTTGAAATGCAGGGCGGTCCTCGCCTCGCGGATGGCCATGTAGCAGTGGGCCGCGTCGGGCCTCACGCCCACCCCCGGCCCGATCCCGTTGGCCAGCCACCGATAGGCCGCCGAGAGGTGCGGCTGAGGCGGCGCCAACGACCTCGTGCGGATGATCCGGTCGATGAACGTCGAGGCCGAGGGGGTCCGGTCGGGCACCTTGAGCAACTGCGTCTTCTTGTACACCAGGTCGGCCGCGTCCAGCCGGTTCTCCCGGAAGAACGCGAGGTCCTCGGGCTTCGCGTCGGCCCGGCCGAACAGGACGGTCCGGCCGTCGTCCCTCAGCGCGATCCAGTTCGTGCTGGTCCTCATCGCCTCGTAGATCGGGCCGTTCTCACGGGGCGAGAACAGGACGACGGTGGCTTCGTATTTGTCCAGGATCGGCCGCCATTGTTCGGGCTTCTCGACCATCCTCCGCGCGGTCGGGTCGCTGAGGTCCTCGACGAAGGCCGAGCGGAACTGGTCCAGGTCGTGGCGGACCCCGTCATCGGGCAGCCCCCGACGCCGGTCCACGAACGTCTTGCGGATCGGGTAGGCCCGCCAGATCATGGCGTCGCCCTGCTGCTCGCCCAGGTTGAAGACCCGGCCCTTGAACCCGGCGGTCCTCAGGTAGTCGGCCGCCTCGAAGTCGAACGCCGAGGGGTCCGCGCCGAAGCCGAACGTCGAGCGGTTCGTGCCGGCCTCGTAGCCGAACCCGGTCAGGGCCCGCGACATCGTCAGGAACAGGAAGAGGATCGTGATCGCCCGGCCGCCGACGGACCAGGCCGTCCACCCCGAGGACGTCCGACCCTGAACCCCGTAATGATCCTGATACCACTCCTGGCCGTTCCGCCCGACGGAATAGGCGAAGATCACGGCGAACTCGCCGGTCAACCGGGCCAGGCCGCCCCAGGCCAGCGCCGCCACCAGATACGCGGCCAGCCGGGCCGGAGACAACCTCCGACGATTCAAGACAAAACTGGCCAACCCGATCGCCACGATCACCAGGTAATACCACAATCGGAGCCAGGGGGCGTTCAGGTCGCCGCCGCTGGCGAACAGCGAGAAGCTTTTCTTGCCAAAAAAGGCGACCTGATCGGGGGCCATCGATCCCGAATCGCTGCCGAAGACGACCGAGAACATGGTCACGAAGGGGGAGGCCCCCGCCCCGTAGATCCTCCAGAGGGACGGATTGAGGATCGGGGCGACCCACGACGCGGCGATCACCCCCAGGACCACCCCCGGAGACGGCGCCGGATCGTCCCTGGCCCGACTGCGGGGGATCAACGACGCGCCCAGGGCCGCCGTCGTCACCAGCAGGCCGAAGAAGAACGAATCGTCGAGGTTCGCCCAGAGGAGGAACAGCGCGGGCAAGGCATAAAGCGCCTTGTTTCGGCCCTCCTCGGCGCCTCGGGCGATCAGCAGGGCCATCCCGGCGAGCAGGAGGATGCCGAAGCTCTCGGGCCCGACCTGGGTCTGTCGGGCGATCCCGCCCAGGGCCAGCTCCAGTTGCTCGCCCATCCGGTCCGAGTAGAACGGCCCGATCACCCCGCCCATCGCGACGGCCAGGACCACGACCCACCACCAGAGCCCCGGCCCTCGCCGCCTGAGGCCCAGCAGCAGGACCGCCGTGGCGACCCGGACGATCGCGTTGATGGCCACGAGCAGGCCGGCGCCGATCGCCGAGATCGCCACGTTCGGTTCCGTCGGGAACGCGCCGTAGACCAGGCTCGCCCCCACCTCGTACAGCCACGGGACGTTCACCCAGGGCTGGCCCGCCCGCGAGTACGAGAACGGGTCGGTCGTCGTGGCCAACGGGCCCTTCTTGAGGATCAGCTCGCCGGCCTTGAGCTGGGGCCAGAGCTGCGAGGCGCCGATCCGGTGGGCCGAGACCAGGAAGACCAGGAGCAATAATCCGCCGACGAGGTAGCGATCGTAATAGAGGTTCCACGCCACGGCCCGTTCCGGGGTCCAGGGCTCGGGCGGGGGCGTCGGCGGAGGGGTTTCGGCCCCGGGTGCCCCGTCGCTCGGCGCGGAGAGGGCTTCGGCCGAGGTCGAGGCCGGCGAGGACGAATCGGGAGTGGCCATCGTGGGAAGATCGCGAAGGGATGCCATCGGCGGCAAACGCCCGACGGCCGAGACGAATGAGGACGAAGCCCCATGCTAGAACCCCAGAGTCCCCACGGTCAAGGGCCCGGGAGGCGGCGGCCGCGATCGGCACGGGGTTCGCACCCCATCGGGCGTCCCCGAGGGACTCCGTCTCCGCCCTGCGCCCTCGGATCGGGGAGACTCCTGGGATGAAGACGACTGAGAAGCTGGCCCTGGGCCTGCTCGCCGGGGCCGGCGCCCTGTGGGGCACGCGGGCCTTCCTCCGGCATCGCCGATGGATGGACCTTTCCGGCCGGGTGGTCGTGATCACCGGGGCCGACGGCGGATTCGGCCTGATCCTGGCCCGCCAGGTCGCCCAGGCCGGCGCCGTCGTGGTCCTGGCCGCCCGCAATGCCGAGGCGCTCGAGACGGCCGCCGCCGACCTGCGATCCCACGGGGCCCAGGACGCCCTGGCCGTCCCCACCGACGTCTCCGACGAGGACCAGGCCCGCCGCCTGATCCTCACCGCCGCCGAGCGGTTCGGACGGATCGACGTCCTCCTCAACAACGCCGGATTGATGCTCGTCGGGGCCGTCCCCACCCTGACCATCGAGGACTTCCGCTCGATCCTGAACACGAATTTCTGGGGCACCGTGAATCCGACGATGGCCGCGCTCCCGATCATGAGGGAGCAGCAATTCGGGCGGATCGCCAACGTGGTCTCGGTCGGCGGCCGGTTCGTGATCCCCCACATGGCGCCTTACATCGCCAGCAAGTTCGCCCTGACCGGCTTCACCCGGGCGATCCGGGCCGAGGCCTCGCGGGACAACGTCCTCGTGACCGGCATCTACCCCGCCACGAT
This sequence comes from uncultured Planctomycetota bacterium, assembly GCA_963737655.1. Lineage (GTDB taxonomy): Bacteria > Planctomycetota > Planctomycetia > Isosphaerales > Isosphaeraceae > JAQGHR01. The sequence goes on from CAVTTN010000002.1 coordinate 4,555,181, forward strand.
CCGCACCGGAGGGCACACGCACGCCTGGTTCAAGGGGGACACCCAGGGCGAGTACCGGTGGTTCGCCCTGGCCGACACCCTGCCCGGCCTGTCCACGTCGGCCGAAGCGGCGGCGACGCAGGCGATCCGGGCGATCCAGGGAGGCGATCCCGAGGTCATCATCGGCCTCGCGGCCAGGCTGAACGTCGCCTTCGACGGCCTCTTCCCCGACTGGAGCGCCGAACTCATGGCCCTCCTCGAACGAGCCATGCCCGCCCCGGCGGATCTCGACGCCCCGGCCGTGCAGGGCCGGGAAATCCGCGGCGAGATTGCCGATTTCGTCAACCGGCTGGTCCCCTCGGCCGCGAGGCCCTGACCTCTCGGGGAGGGTGCCGCTCCTGCGCTCTCCCTTTCGTCCCCCGGGCCGTTAGAATGGGGCCGTCGCGCCCGCCCCATTCCCCGACGGCAGCCCACACCGATGCCCACCGTCCTGATCGGCTCCGGCCCGATTCGCAATGAGCCCGGCACGTTCCGAACGCTCCTCGAAGCGGCCGGGTTCACCACGATCGACCCGCCCGGCCACGGCCCGTTGACCCAGGAGCAATTGCTGGCCGACCTGCCGAAGGCCGATGCCATCCTCGCCGGGGGGGAGCCGTTGCGGGCCTCGGTGATCGAAGCGAGCCCGAACCTCCGCGCCATCGCCCGGACCGGCGTGGGCTACGAGGCCGTGGACCTGGCCGCCGCCAACGCCCGGAAGATCGCCGTGGCCATCACCCCGGGGACCAACCAGGAGAGCGTGGCCGAGCACGCGTTCGCCCTCCTGCTCGCCCTGACCCGCCGGATCGCCCTGAATGACCGGATCATCCGCGACGGCGGATGGGACCGGACGATCGTCGAGCCGATCCGGGGCAAGACGCTGGGACTCGTCGGCCTCGGCCGGATCGGCCGGGCGATGGTCCCCCGGGCCCGGGCCTTCGGCCTCGACGTGATCTCGTACGAGCCGGTCGCCGACGACACCTATGATGCCCAGTGGGGAATCCGCCGGATGCCCCTGCCCGACCTCCTGGCCGAAGCGGACATCGTCAGCCTCCATCTCCCCCTGACCGACCCGACCCGCGGCCTCTTCCACCGCGAAATCTTCGCCAGGATGAAGCGCGGCGCCCTGTTCCTCAACACCGCCCGGGGCGGGCTGGTGATCGAGGACGACCTGTACGAGGCCCTGGTCTCGGGCCACCTCGCCGGGGCCGGCCTCGACGTCTTCGACCCCGAGCCGCCGTCGGCCGGAAACCCTTTGCTGCAACTGCCCAACGTCGTCTCCAGCCCCCACATGGGCGGGATCGACTCGAAGGCCATGGACGACATGGCCACCCTGGCCGCCCAGGTCGTCATCGACCTCCACCAGGGCCGATGGCCCGCCGAATGCCTCGTCAATCCGGAGATCGGGCCGGGCTGGCGATGGTAAGAAAAAATGGTGTCCGGTCAGATCTTCGATCCCGAAGATCTGACCGGACACCATTTTTCATTTCGTCCCGTCCCGGCCTTTTTCAGACCTGGAACGAGCTCCCGCAGCCGCAGCTCTTGACGACGTTCGGGTTGTTGAAGACGAACCCGCGCTTTTCCAGGCCGTCGTAGAAGTCGACGACGGTGCCGTCGAGGTACGGGTCGAACTTCTTCTCCACGGCCATGCGGATGCCGTGGAATTCCTGGACGCGGTCCTTCTCGGTCGTCTGGGTGTCGAAGTTCAGGCTATAGGAGAAGCCCGAGCAGCCTCCGCCCTGGACGCCGACCCTCAGGACGGTGCCCTCGGGCAGGTTCTGGTCGGTGATGATCTTCTTGACCTCGGCGGCGGCCTTCTCGCTCAGGGTCACGGGCATGGATCGCCTCCTTGGGAGGTGCAGTCGTGAGGACGGCTCAGCTCAGCTCGGCGCGGGGTGAAGGACCGCGCGGATACAGTGGTATCCTACACCGGCCCCGGGACCTCTTCAAGACGCCCGGACCACGCATCGCTATGGACCCGCAGACGGCCCACCGCCTCGGCCACGGCGCCGACGGCGAAATCGACCTCGTCCTCGGTCGTATACCGCCCCAGGCCGAACCGGAGGCTGGCTCGGGCGAGGTCCTCGTCGAGCCCGATCGCCATCAGCACGTGGCTCGGTTCGGGATTGGCCGAAGTGCAGGCCGAGCCGGAGCTTACGGCCACGTCGCGCATGGCCATCATCAGCGCCTCGCCGTCCACGAACGCGAAGCTCAGATTCAGGTTCCCCGGGAGCCTCCGGCTCGGATGGCCGTTCAACCGGATGCCTTCGACCCGTTCGATCAACCCGCGATGGAGCCGCTCGCGGAGGGCCAGAATCCGGGCGGCCTCGGCCTCCCTCTCGGCCACGGCGATCTCGATGGCCGTGCCCAGGCCGACCACCAGGGGGACGGGCACGGTCCCGCTCCGCATCCCCCGCTCATGGCCGCCGCCGTCGAGCATCGGGACGATCTTCACGGGCGAGTCCCGACGCCGGACGAACATCGCCCCAACCCCTTTGGGGCCATAGATCTTGTGGGCAGTCAGGGCGAGCAGGTCGATCGAATCCTCGGTCACATCCAGCGGCACCTTGCCGACGGCCTGGGTGGCGTCGGTATGGAACAGGATGCCCCGATCGCGGCAGAGGCGGCCGATCTCGGCCACCGGGTTGAGCGTGCCGACCTCGTTGTTCGCGGCGATCACCGAGACCAGGACCGTCCGATCGGTCAGGACCGCCGCGATCACCTCCGCCGAGACGGTCCCGAACTCGTCGGGCCGGACGATCGTGACGTCCCAGCCCTCGCGTCCCAGCCGCTTCATGGAGTCCAGCACGGACTTGTGCTCGACGGCCGAGGTGACGAGGTGGTTCCCCTTCTTCCTCAGGGCCGGGGTCGCCCCCTTGAGGGCCAGGTTGTTCGCCTCCGAGGCCCCCGACGTGAACACGATCTCCCGAGGCTCCGCGCCGATCGCCGAGGCGACCTTCGCCCGGGCCTCCTCGACGGCCGCCGAGGCATCCCAGCCGAACCGGTGCGAGACGCTCGCCGAATTGCCATAAATCGAGGTGAAATACGGCATCATCGCCGAGACGACCCGGGGGTCGGGGCGGGTCGTGGCATGGTTGTCGAGATAGATCGGCAAATCAAGCACGCGAAGGGTCTCCGGCGGAGGGTCGAGGCCGCTCCATCGTAGGCGATCCGGCGACGGAAAGCCAAGGTGGTACTTTCGCCGTCCCGACACGATGTTCTTCGTGTGCAATGCGGGGCATGCTTAGAGCGGTTCTCGGTCGGATTACGCACACGTAGGGCAGGCCTTGGCCTGCCGAGAGTGGCGAAGACGGCAGGCCAAGGCCTGCCCTACGAAGACCGTCGCGCGCCATTCGTTCGTGGTCCGCTCTAGTCCGCGTAAGCAAGGCTTCGGTTTCGGTCATGCAAGCGGAAGACATGCTTACGCGGACGTAAGCATGCCACCCGGGGCGCCCATGACGCGGTTCACAGGGTCGGCGTGTGGACACCCAGCGTGAGGGCGTTGAAGAAGACGACGTGGCCGCATTTCTTGCATTCGAACTGGACCAGGGGGATCATGGCGCCTCGGCGGAGGATCTGCGGGCCGTGGACCTCGGCGGGTGGCAGGATGTCCTCGATCGCCCAGTCGTCGGACCCGCAGATGTAACACCTCGGGTCGATCTCCTTCGACTCGAAGAACCGCTTGATCGCCTCGAACTGCTCGATGGTGGGGAGCATTACCGGCCTCCGTCGGATCGACGTGTGTGCCAGGAAGGCACGCAGATGGCGTGCCGAAGATTCCCCGCCTGGACGGCTCCGGGGCGGGGTCACTTCGCGAAGGGGCGGAGGGCCTGGCGCATGGCTTCGGCGCTGGGGAAGCGGTCGGTTGGCGTCTTTTCCAGGGCCTTGTGGATGAGGGCGGCGAGGGCGTCGGGGATCTCGGGGCGGTGGGATTGGATCGGGATCGGGGGCTCGGTGAGGATCAGGGGGACTAGCCGATCGGTCCTGCCGTGGAAGTCGAAGATCTTGGCTCCGGTCAGGAGGTTGTAGAGGGTCGCCCCCAGGGCGTAGAGGTCGGCCGGGGGCTTGGCTTCCCGGAAGTGGGTGATCTGCTCGGGCGGCATGTAGGCGAGCGTCCCGCCGGCCTGGCCGCTCACGCTCAGGCCGCTGAGGCTGGATTCCTGATACACCCGGGCCAGGCCGAAATCCGCGAGCTTCAGCCGGGTCTTGCCCTGGACCTTCGTGATCAAGAGGTTCTCGGGCTTGATGTCTCGGTGGACGAATCCCAGGTCGTGGGCGTACTTCAGGGCGTCGAGCGCCTGGCAGGCCAGCCCGGCCGCGACCTTGATCGGCATCGGCCCTCGGGTCTTCACGAGGTCCGCCGCGTTCTTGCCCTCGACGTATTCCATGACGAAGAAGATCCGCCCCCGGGCGAAGCCGATCTCCTCGAACCGGACGATGTGGCGGTGGTCGAGCCTCCGGAGGATGCTGGCCTCGCGGAGGAACCGGCTCAGGATGGCGTCGTCGGCGGCGTGGGCCTGGCGGATCGACTTGAGGGCGACCCTGGAGCCGTCGGATTCGCGGCGGGCGAGGTGGACGACGCCCATCCCGCCCTGCCCGAGCATCCGTTCGAGGGCGAAGCCCGGGTAGGGCGAAGGCTCGGCCGCGAGGTCCGGGACCGCCAGGGCCGGGCCGAGGACCGTCACCGGCCACTGGGGGGCCGTCTCGCCTTCGGCGATCCCGGGGTCCTCCTCCGGCTCCAGGGCGAAGTTCAGGACCGTGTTGCCGGCGCGGATCTGGTCGCCGTGGGCGAGGTCGGCCGAGTGGACCTTCCTGCCGTTGACCCGGACCCCATTGGTGCTGGCCATGTCCATCAGCCGGCACAGGGGCGGGTTGACCTCGACGAGGAAATGGACCCTCGACAGGGCCGGGTCCTTCAAGGGGAGGCGGAACTGCGATTCGGAGGAGCGTCCCACGACGAAGGCGTCGTGGTCGCGGAACTCGAACTCCGCGCCGAGGTGCGGACCCTCGACGACCGTTAGCTTCACCTTCATGGTCCGCTCGCCGCTCCCGGCACCGCCTCGCCGATCTGCCGTCCTCGCCGAGGTTCCATCCAGGATGGTCGGGCCTCGGGGCGATCGCAAGGCCCTCCCGATCGCATCGCCCGGGGGGGTGGGGATGCGATCGGGGGCCGTCCCGGCTCAGGTCGTGCTGGGGGCCGTCCGGCTGATGGTCATGGTCACGCTCTGGCCGCCGTTGAGCAGGGCGCTATCCTGGCCCACGATCCCCGAAGCCGAGAGGATCAGTTGCAGGGTGCCCTTGGTCGGGGCCGCCTGCTTGAGGTTGATCGTGGTGGTGAACGTCGAGGCGTCATAAGAGACGCTCTTGATCGCCAGGAACTTCTTGCCCTTGGTGCCGTTGCGCACCTGATAGGACGAGACGCTGCCGGCCAGGACCGGGTTCAACGCGGTGTTGAACTGGACGGTCACGACCTTGCCCCCCTTGACCTTCTTGCCGGTGCCCGTGGTGAGGCTCACGACCGAGAGGGCCAGGGGCGCCGGGGCGGTGGTCCGGGCCACTCCCCCGCCGGTGGAGAAGACGATCTTGCCGTCGCCCTGGAGCGCGATGTTGCCGTAGGGCGTCGCCCCTCCCAGGAGGCCGACGCCTCCGGTGCCGTACGAGGAATCCAGGGCCCCGGCGGTCGTGAGCTTGGCGAACAGGCCGATGGAATCATACTGGCCCGGCCGCGAGGCCGTCCCGGCGACGACCAGGGAGCCGTCGGGCAGGACGACCAGGCCGGAGCCCGTGGTGCTGACGGCCGTGCCGAGCAGGGTCGAGGGCATGGCGAACTTGCCGGTCGTGTTGAACGTCGTGTCCAGGGCGCCCGAGGAGGTCAGGCGGGTCACGGTCAGGTCGCTCGTGGAGTTCGCCGAGTTGCCGGCCGACGAGGAACCCGTGCTGACCGACGAGGTCCCGACCAGGACGATATTGGTGCCGGCCAGGGCCACGGCGGAGGCGGAGTCCGACTTGTCGCCGCCGAGGTCGTAGGCCACCGTCTTCTTGCCGCCGGTGCCGAAGGAGCCGTCGAGCGAGCCGTCGGAGTTCAGCCGGGCCACCGCGATATCGCTCGTGGAGAAGGTATCCGCGCCCGAGGTGATGTCGGCCAGCCCGGCCGAGCCGGCGAGGATGACCTTGCCGTCGCTGCCCACGGTCACCGCCGAGGCGATGTCGGAATTCGCCCCGCCGAGGTCGAAGGCGACGACCTGCTCGCCGGTCTTGTTGAACGTCGTGTCGAGGCTGCCGTCGGCGTTCAGCCGGGCCACGGCCATGTCCTGCGACCCGAGGACCGGCGTCCCGTTGACGACCGAGCCCGGGGTCTGCGTGCTCCCGGCCACGACGATCTTGCCGCCGGGGGCCAGGGCCAGGCTCGTGGGCGTGTCGGAGACGTTGCCGGTGGTGTTGGTCGGGGTGAAATCGACGAGGCGATAGCCCGTGCCATTGAACGACGTGTCGATCGTGCCGTTGGCGTTGAGCCGGGCCACGGCGAAATCGGCGATGGTGTTGGTCACTCCCGAGCCGAGGTTCCTCGTCGAGGTGCTGCCCAGGACCAGGATCTTGCCGTCGCTCTGGATGGCCAGGTCCACGCCCGTGCCGTCCAGGGCGGTGGTCCCCGAGGTCAGGGCGATCGTCGCCACCCCGTTCGTGCCGAAGCCGTTGTCGATCGTGGAATTCGCGTTCAGCCGCTCCACGATCACGTCGGTGGAACTGGTGGAGGAGGTGGCCGTCGAGGTGTAGGTGCTGCGGGTCCCGACGGCCAGGATCTTGCCATCGGACTGGATCGCGACGTTGCCGAAGTAGCTGTAGATGGACGTGGCGTTCCCGCTGCTCGATGGGTTGCTGGACAGGGAGATGCCGCCCAGCCCGAACGTCGGGTCGAGCCCGAGCGCCGCCATCAGGTCGCGATTCTCCAGGCCCTCCACTCGCAAGGGGCGGACCAGGCGAGAGCGGCGACGGCGATCGACCCGGGACGCGGCGGACGCGACGGGGACGGGATTTCGGAAGAACATGAACATGAAGTTACCTTCTCGATCGAACGATTGCGGGCGGATCCTTCCCGGTCGGTACGAATCCGTTCGAGGACGGAGCCACCCTCGCCGGCCCGGCGGTGATGCGATGTCACCTCCCGGGGAATCGGCGAGGGACTGGAGCGTCCCATCGGCTGGGGTCTTCCCGATCGGACCTGACGTGGGGGGTCCGACCTCGCGAGGTGGGCGATCTTCGCCGCTGGGGGAGACTGTACCCGGTGACTCCGAGCCCAAATACGGGCGTCCGGTCGGGATGTTCCGATTTTCCTCCATTTGCCGCCTTCCTTCGCCCGGGGAGTCCGACGCGAATCCCCGCCCGATGCCATCGGCAAGGCCGGGCGAGCGGAGCGTTTCGGCGGGTTCGGGGATGGGAGACCGGAGGCGGCCCATCGGCGGCCGACCGCGCGGCTCACCCCGGGGCATCCCCTCCCGGCAAGGGGCGAGCCGGGACGCCCACCACCGTCTCGCCGGGCGCGACGTCGTGCCCCTTCGTCACGACCGCCCCCGCACCCACGGTGGCCCCGTCCCCCACCTTCACCGGGGCGATCAGGATCGAGCCGGCGCCGATCATGGTCCCGGCGCCGATCTCCGTCCGGCCCTTGGTCTTGCCGTTGAAATTCGCGGTGATCGCCCCGGCCGAGACGTTCGCCCGGGGGCCGACCGTGGCGTCTCCCAGGTAGGCGAGGTGCCTCGCCAGGGCCCCGTCGGCCAGCTCCGATCGGACGACCTCCACGAAGGCGCCCACCTCCACGCCGTCGCCCAGGACGGTGCCGTCTCGCAGGTGGGCGAACGGCCCGATCCGGCACCCTCGGCCGATCTTGACCGTGCCGGTGATCACGCTGAACGGGAAAATGACGGTGTCCGGGCCGATCTCCGCCCGGCCGTCGATGTAGGTGCTCCTCGGGTCCACCACGCTCACGCCGTCGGTCATCAGGCGGTCGGCGATCCGATTTTGCATGAGCCCGTGGGCCTGCGAAAGGTGCTGTCGCGTATTCACTCCCAAAATATCCTCGGGCGAGAGGACCGGCAGCGCGAGCACCTTCCGATGCATCTCCTGGAGGATCGCCGGGGCGTCGGTCAGGTAGTACTCGCCCTGGGCGTTGCCGGTGGTCAGGCGGTCGAGGGCTTCCCAGAGGCCGGGGAGTTCGAAGACGTAGCAGCTCGGGTTGACCTCGGTGATCGCCGCTTCCTCGGGCGTGCAGTCGCGCTGCTCGACGATCCGGAGGAACCGGCCGGCGGAATCCCGCAAGATCCGGCCGAAGCCGGTCGGGTCGGGGACGATGGCCGTCCCCAGGAGGCACGCGGCCCCTTCGGATCGCTGGCGGTCGAGCAGGTCGGCCAGGGGCTCGGGGCGGATCAGCGGCTCGTCCCCCACGAGGACGAACGCCGGGCCCGAGTAGTCGCCGAGGACCGGCTTGCACGCGCGGACTGCGTCCCCGGTGCCGAGCTGCTGCTCCTGGACGGCGAACAGGACGTCGGGCTCGTTCGCCAGGGCGGTGCGGACCTGGTCGGCCCCGGCGCCGACGACCACGACGATCGTCCTGGCCCCGGCGCCGCGGACGGCCTCGACGACGTAGGAGATCATCGGCCGCCCGCAGACCTCGTGGAGGACTTTCGCCTTCCCCGACCTCATCCGCTTGCCATGCCCGGCCGCCAGGAGGATCGCCACCGGTCCATCCATCGATCGCATGCCCCGTCCGGCCAGGTTGAGGAGGAAGCCAGGTCGCGGAGATCATAGACGGACGGCCCGGGGCCGTCAAATCGGGGGCGGACCGGCGGCCTCGGAACTCACCACGAAGCCACGAAGGGCACGAAGGCAGGCACAAAGCACGCGATCGTCTTCTTTGTGCCTGCCTTCGTGCCCTTCGTGGCTTCGTGGTGAGATCAGGCGACCGGCCGGCTCCGGGCAACCGGCATCGCGAACCTTGAACCGGAGCCGCGCATCTGGCAGGATGGCGGGCCCGAGCCGAGGGCGGATTCGCCCCTCGGACCGTCTCCCGACAGGAAGAGGCCCGGTCGCCGATGTCGCTATCGTCCGAGGACGTCGCCAAGGTCGCCCTGCTCGCCCGGTTGCGGCTCTCCGCCGAGGAGCTCGCCACTTTCACCGGCCAGCTCAACTCGATCGTCGAGTTCGTCGATCAGCTCCAGAAACTCGACACGAAGGACGTGGAGCCCCTGGCCCACGGCGTCGAGGTCCGCAACGTCTTCCGCGAGGACGTCCGCGGCGAGTCCCTGCCCCGGGCCGACGCTCTGGCCAATGCCCCGAAGCGGAACTCCGAGAGCTTCCTCGTCCCGGCCGTCCTCGAATGAGCGCCGAGCCCGCCCATTTCCTCCCCCTCGATCCCCGAAGACCGGCCCTCTCATGATCGACCCGACCGTCTCGACCGCCGTGAGCCTCCTCGCCGCGATGAACCGGGGCGACGTCTCGGCCGAGGAGGTCGCGCGAGCCTACCTCGATCGCGCCGAGAAGCTCAATCCCGGCCTGAACGTCTTCCTCCACCGGGACGCCGACAAGGCCCTCGACGAGGCGCGGGCCGTCGATGCCAAACGCCGGAGCGGCCAGCCGTTGGGGAAGCTGGCGGGCGTCCCGATCGCGATCAAGGACGTCCTCTGCACCCGAGGCGAGCCGACCACCTGCGGGAGCCGGATGCTCCGCACGTTTCGCCCTCCGTATGACGCGACGGTCATCGCCAAGCTCCGGGCCGAGGACGCCGTGATCGTCGGCAAGACGAACATGGACGAGTTCGCGATGGGCTCCTCCACGGAGAACAGCGCGTTCGGCCCCACGCCGCAACCCGTGGGACCCGTCTCGAATCCCCGGGGCTCCTCGGGCGGCTCGGCGGCGGCCGTGGCGGCGGACCTCGCGCCGATCTCTCTCGGGTCGGACACCGGCGGCTCGATCCGCCAGCCGGCGGCCCTCTGCGGGATCACCGGCCTGAAGCCGACGTATGGCCGGGTCAGCCGGTACGGCCTGATCGCCTTCGCCAGCTCGCTCGACCAGGTCGGCCCGTTCTCGCACGACCTGGCCGACACCGCCCTGTTGCTCGGGGCGATCGCCGGCCGGGACCCGGCCGACAGCACGAGCGTCGATCGGCCGGTGCCGGACTACCTCGCGACCCTCGATCAGCCCTTGCCGAAGCTCCGGGTCGGCCTCGTCCGCGAGTTCTCCGGCGAGGGCGTCGACCCGGAGATCGCCTCGGCGATCGACGAGGCCGTGAACGTGTTCAAGAAGGCAGGTGCCGAGATCAGGGAGGTCTCGCTGCCTCATTCGTCGTATGGAATCCCCGCCTATTACATCGTGGCCCCGGCGGAGTGCTCCAGCAATCTCGCCCGGTACGACGGCACGATCTTCGGCCACCGCGCCGAGGACTTCTCGCCCGCGACCCCCGAGGAAGCCGAGATCCCGCCGTTGATCCGGATGATGATGGCCAGCCGGGCCGAGGGGTTCGGCGCCGAGGTGAAGCGGAGGATCATGCTCGGGACGTTCGCGCTGTCCTCCGGCTACGCGGACCAGTATTATAACCAGGCGCTGAAGGTCCGCCGCCTGATCCGCAACGACTTCGACCGGGCGTTCGCCGAGGTGGACGTGATCCTCGGCCCGACCACGCCGACCGCCGCGTTCCGCCTCGGGGAGAAGACGTCCGACCCGTTGGCGATGTACCTCTCGGACATCTTCACCATCACCACCAACCTCGCCGGAATCCCCGGGATTAGCGTGCCCTGCGGCCTCACGAAATCGGGCCTGCCCATCGGCATGCAGATGCTCGCCCCGGCCTTCGCCGAGGAGACCCTGCTGAGGGCCGCCCGGGCGTTCGAACGAGAGACCGACTGGCACGCCCGAAGGCCGGGGATCGGCTGATGGCGGCCAGCCGGAGCTACCTCCCGGGCGCGGGCGCTCCTCGACCTGGAACGGGCGGCCGAGGAACGCCTGACGGATTCGCAGGCCCTGCTCGCCGCGGGCCGCCACGCCGCCTCGATCGCGATGGGGATCTATGCCCTGGAGATCACCTTGAAAGTGGCCATCTGCCGGAGGTTGGACCTGCCCGCGTTGCCCAGGCCGTTCGAGATCCACGACCTCGAATCCCTGGGCGTCGCCGCCGGGCTCCCCCGGCGGATCCTCGCGGTCACGCGTCCCCGGGCGGTCCCGCAGAACTCGCAGGAACTGGTCACCGTTTCGAGGGATGTCGATCGGTTTCGCTACGCCATCGACCCGAGTTGGGATCGGGCCCTGGCCGAGGACCTCCGCGATCGGCTGATCGCCAGGCCGGGAGGGGTGATCTTATGGCTCCGGAAGAAGAAGTGAAGGATGCCGTCGTCGCCCTCGCCAGGGCCCTCCGGAAGTTCGCCAAGGCGCGTTCCTGGCCCCCCGGCGACATGCGCATCCTGATCACCGTGAACATGAAGTGGGATCTTTTTCATGTTTTCTTGATCGGCGACCGGTTCGAGACCGGCGACCCCCCCGCCGATCAGGACCTCTACGACGACATCGGCGACTTCCTCGACGAGGAGCTGAAGGACGACCTCCCCCTCCGCCGATCGACCGGCTTCCTGACCAAGTCGCCGGCCGAATGGCGGCGACGGGGCGGCCTGCACCTCGGCCCCGACGATCTCCTGATCGATGAGGCGGACCTCGCCCGATGGGTCGAGGCCGCCCCCGAAACCGATCCCGAACACGAACACGAAACCGAACCGTCCCGACCGCATGCCGGCTGAGGGGGAGTGGATCTCGCGATGGATTACACGATCGTCATCGGCCTGGAAGTCCACGTGCAACTGCTGACCGAGAGCAAGATGTTCTCGTCGTGCGGGACCGACTTCGGCCTCCCGCCGAACACGCAAACCGACCCGGTCTCGCTCGGCCTGCCGGGGACGCTCCCCGTGATGAACGCGAAGGCGTTCGAGCTGGCCCTGAAGACCGCCGTGGCGCTCGGGGCCGAGATCGCCCCGTTCACCAAGTGGGACCGGAAGAACTATTACTATCCCGACCTGCCCAAGAACTATCAGATCAGCCAGTATGACCTGCCGTTCAGCCGAGGGGGCCACCTCGCCGTGCCCGTCCTGAAGGACGGCTCCGGAGGCGGGACGTGCCGGCTGACCCGCGTCCACCTCGAAGAGGACACCGGCAAGCTCACCCACGGCGCCGGGGCGTTCTCCGAGGTCGACCTGAATCGCGCCGGCATCCCCTTGCTGGAGATCGTGACCGACCCCGACCTCCGAACCCCGGCCGAGGCCAAGGCGTGCCTGGAGGAATTGCGGCTGACGCTCCGCTACCTCGGCGTCTCCGACTGCGAGATGCAGGAAGGCTCGCTCCGGTGCGATGCCAACGTGAACATCCACATCCCCCACGACGGCGGCACGGTCGCCACGCCGATCGTGGAAATCAAGAACCTCAACAGCTTCCGATCGGTCGAGCGCGCCCTGCAATATGAGGCGGAACGCCAATTCGACAAGTGGAAACGCGACGGCCTGACGATCAAGGACGCGCCCAAGGAGACCCGGGGCTGGAACGACGCCGACGGCTCGACCCGCCCTCAGAGGCAGAAGGAGACGGCCGCCGACTACCGCTATTTCCCCGAGCCCGACCTGGTACCGGTGGTCGTGGAGGAGGCGTGGGTCGAGCGGGTCCGGGCGTCGATCGGCGAGCTTCCGGGGGCGCGGCGGACCCGGTTCGAGGCCGAGTACGGGCTTTCGCCGTATGACGCCAACGTGCTGGTCGAGCAGGGCCAGGAGGTCGCCGACTACTTCGACGCCGTGGCCCGCGCCACCGGCGAGGCGAAGCTGGCGAGCAACTGGGTCCAGCAGGACGTCCTCCGCGTGGCCAAGGAGCGCAAGGTCTCGCTGGCCGAGTTCCCCGTCGGCCCGGACGCGCTGGCGGACCTGATCCATCGGGTCAAGCGCAAGGAATTGAACACGAACCAGGGGCGCGAGGTCCTGGCGAAGGCGATCGAGACCGGCGGGCCGATCGAGGAGATCGTCCAGGCCGGCGGCTACGGGATGGTCAGCGACAAGGACGCGATCCTCGCCGCCGTCGAGGCCGCCCTGGCCGCGAACCCCAAGGCCCTGGACGACCTGAAGGGCGGCAAGAAGAAGCCCGACGCCGTGAAGGGCTTCCTCCGCGGCCAGGTCATGAAGCAGACCGGGGGCAAGGCCGACCCGGCGCTGGTCGGCGAGGTCCTCGACGCGAAGCTCGCCGAGCTGGCTTCCTGAATTCGACTCATCGAGGTCCTTCCATGCAACCGATCGACCGCCGCCAGTTCCTCGCCGCCTCGGCCGCCTCCCTCGGGGCCGCCCCCGCCCTGGGACGGGCCGACGACCCGAAGTCGATGCCGTGGAAGAAGGCGTTCATGCTCGGCCAGTCGAAGGGGCCGATCCTGCCCACCTTCCGGCTGCTGAAGGAGGCCGGGTTCGAGGGCGTCGAGCTCGTCAGCCCGAACTCGCTCGACCGCGACGAGGTGATCAAGGCCCGCGACGAGACGGGCTTGACCATCCACGGGGTCTCCGGCTCGGTCCACTGGTCGGCCCCGCTCTCCAGCCCCGACCCGAAGGTCGTGGCCCGGGGGATGGACGCGATCCTCCAGGAATTCGAGGACGTGAAGGCGTATGGAGGCACCACGGTCCTCGTCGTCCCGGCCGTCGTGAACAAGGAGGTCTCGCATCGCGATGCTTACAATCGCTCGCAAGACAATCTTCGCAAGTTGATCCCCAAGGCGGAGGCCGTGGGCGTCAAGATCGCGATCGAGGAGGTCTGGAACAAGTTCCTTTTGAGCGCCCCGGAGTTCTCCCGGTACATCGACGAGTTCGGGACCGACGCCGTCGGCGCCTACTTCGACGTGGGCAACGTCGTCGAGTACGGATATCCGCAAGAGTGGATTCGCGAGCTGGGCCGGCGCATCCTCAAAATTCACATCAAGGAATACGCCAAGCCGAAGCGGTTCGACTACAAGCTCGGCGAGGGGGAGATCGACTGGAAGGCGGTCCGCGAGGCCCTGGTCTCGGTGGGATACCGCGGCTGGATCACGGCCGAGGTCGGCCTGGGCGACCTGGACGCGATGAAGGACGTGGTCCGGCGGATGGACTCGATCCTGGGCGTCTAGGATCGTCGATTTGGTAACTTCCCGAGCTCATGCCCCGCTCGGGACGGCCCTGTAATTCCACTTCGGCAGGATCTCGTCGAACTCGATCTTCATGTTCTGCTTGAATCCCTCCGCATACTTCCGCCCCGTCTGGTAGATCTTGTCCAGGATGTCCACCGTCACCCGCAACCCCGTGCTCGTACTCGCCTTCTCCATCAACTCCTTCACCAACTCCACGCTCTCGAAGATCACACCCTGGCACGCTCGGCTCAGGTGCGGGAACAGTCGATGCTCGATCGGGTTGTACTTCGAGCAGTAGGGCGGGTAGTGGGCCACTCGGATCTCGATCCCCAGGCGATCCACCAGCTTCTGCAGGTCCTCCTTGAAGAGGTATTGGCTGGCGCTGTTGCTGCCGCCGCCGTCGCACAGCAGGAGGATCGAGGTCGCACCAGGGTAGAGGGCCTGACCCTTCCCCCGCCACCATCGCTCGATGCTCTCGCAGGCGAACTCGCCGGTGTCGTGGCTGGTCCCCAGGTTCACATGACCGTCGTTGTGTTTCACGTCGTACAACCCGTGCGGGATGACCACGCCCGCGGCGAAGCTGGGGAAGTCATGGTCGAACACCTTGATGATCTCCCGTGTCAGGAGGTGCCCGGCACGGTAGAAGTCGCCGATCAGCTCCTTCTTCTTGGTGTCCATGCTCACGACGGGATTGCCCGACCCGAGATATTCCCGCTTCAGCCGGGCGATGTTCTCGAACTGCTGGTTGCGATCGGGGTGCCCGCCCATCGCCTTGGCTTTCTGGGCCTTGCGGGTCACGTAGCCGTGCTTCTTGAGCAGTTGCTTGACCACCGGCACGCTGACCGGCGTGCCGGCCTCGGCCAAGTGGCCGGCGATTTGTTCATAGGTCAAGTCGGTCCACCGGACTTCCCGCCGCATGGGGTCGCCCGCCGTGTGATCCTGGAGTACCCGGAGGAAGTTCTCCTCCAGCAGCGGGATGTTGCCTATGCACGGCTTCGGCCCGCCCCTTTTTTACGGATCCGGTCGTCGAGCCCGTCGGGGAGTCGAGCCAGGTCTTCTTTGCCCTGGCGGATCGTCTTTGGGTCGCAGCCCAAGAGGTTGGAAATATACTCCGTTCCCCCATGCCCAAGCTTGGCGGCCTCGATCGCCGCATATCGCCTGCGATCCTTCTCCGAGAGTGAGGTATGGAACATCCGCATGGAATGCTCGATCTCGGGGCTGTAGGTCATAGCCGGGCGTCCGGTGCGAGGTCATGATTGTCCTGGCTACGGTTATACGATGCGGACGGCGAATCGGGAAGTTATCAAATTGGCGATCCCTAGTCCTCGCCATCCAGGGCCGAGAGGACGAGGTCCCTCACGGCGGTCATGGCCAGGTCGCCCGCCGGGGCCGGGCCGTCGCCCAGGAGGATCGGCCGGTCGATCGGGTCGGCGGCGGGCAGGCCGTGGCTCCCCCGGATCAGGCCGGGATCGAGCGGGACCACGTCGAACAAGGTGCGGAAGCCCAGCTTCTTCTGGGCCAGGCGGCGGATCGCCCGGCCCATCGGCCACGCGAGCTTCGGGTCGAAGAGGAGCTCGCACGGGTCGTATCCCGGCTTGCGGTGGATGTCCACCGTCCGGGCGTAATCCGGGGCGGCCCGGTCGTCGAGCCAGAACGGATAGGCGAACCAGGCGTCGGGCGACGAGAGCGCCACGACCTCGCCCGCTCGCGGGTGATCCAGGCCGATCTCGCGGCGTTCCTCGCCCACGAACAGCCGGCCGACCCCCGGCTCGGCGCCGAGGAGCTCGCGGACTCGCGGGATGTCGATCGCATCGCGCACGTAAATGTGGGCCAGTTGATGATCGCAGACGGCGAACGCCCGGCTCGTGAACGGGTCGAAGATCTCGCCGAACGGCCCGGGTCGGACGCCCAGGAGCCCGGCGTTTCTCAGCAGGCGATTGGGCAGGACGGCGCGGGTCACGTCGCCATGGCCGTACTCGCTGACGACCCACACGCGGGCCCCGATCGCCTTCGCGGCGTCGAGCAACGGGGCGCAGGCGTCGTCCAGCTCGCCGACGAGCTTTGGCATGTCGGAACCGGACGTGCCGAAGCGTTGGGGGTTATAGTCGAGATGGGGCAAGTACACGAGCGAAAGGTCGGGCCTCTCGTCCTTCAAGACCTCGGCCGCGCCCGAGGCGATCCATCGGGTGCAGGGCAGGCCGGCTTTCGGCCCCCAGAAGGTGGGAAACGGGAACTTGCCGATCCGTTGTTCGAGGCGATCGGTCAGGCCGTCGGGCGTCCCGGCGATGCCGAACGCCTTGTTGCCGTCGGCCCCGTAATAGGGCTTCGGCGTGACGCTCCACGCCACGTCGGCCCCCTGGTTGAACCACCAGAACAGCTTGGCGGCGCGGAACGATCGGCCCCGCTCGGCCGCTCGTTTCTTCGCGGTCACGTACAGCGGCTCGGCGCCGATCAGGGCGTTGGACTGCTGCCAGAATCGCACCTCGCCGGTGTCCCGGAAGAACCAGCCGTTGCCGACCACGCCGTGGCCCTCGGGGGGCATGCCCGTGAGGATCGTGGCCTGGGCCGAGCACGTGACGGCCGGGACGATCTCACGCAACGGGCGGGACCAGCCCGATCCGGCGAGCGCCTTCAGCCGGGGCGCCAGCTCCAGGAGCCGCCCGGTCAGGCCGACGGCGTTGATCAGGACGAGCGGGGCCTGCGGCATGGTCCGAATCTCTCTCTCGACGCCTCGGGGATCGCGGGCGGAGTATTCTATCAGGAACGGGGCGCGGAAGGACCGGCCGTCGGCGGGTCGCCGGAGGGTGGAAATCCGGGGCGCCCGAGCGTTTTTTCTTCGGGACGGCGGCGATCGGCCCCGTAAGATCTTCGGGGGCGGCGCCGACGGACATTCCGGGGGCGACCGGCCCGGGGAGACGAGCCATGAGAGCGACCGCCGTGAGCTTCGACGTCTCGGACGTCTCCGCGGCGACGGAACTCCTGGGCGAGGTCCCGACCCGCGACGCGGTCGAGGCGCTGCTGACCGTCGGCCTGTCCCGGAGCGAGCGGAACTTCATCGAGCTCTTCACTCAGCGGGGGCAGTCGTTCCCGATGCCGGAGGCCCCTCCGAGACGGCCGGTCGAGTCGTGCTTCCGCTATCATGGCCGGCTGGTGGCGGAGGTGGCGTATCATCCGGTCGTGGCGGCCGTCCATCTGGCGTTCCAGGACCATCGGCCGCTGGTCCTCTCGCCCGACATCGTCTGGCTGATGATCGTCCAGGGCGTGGCGAACCACATCAACGCGAACGCCGAGGCGCTCCGCTCGAAATTCGTCCGCCACGAAGGGCGGGCCGAGATCGTCGTCCGCCGCGACGACTTCATCAAGGGGTCGCCCGAGAACCCCTGGCCCGAGGTCTTCCGCGCCTTCTCGAAGACGATCGGCGAGCACGTCGGGCCGGCGGTAGACCTCTTCCGGCCGGGATTCTCGACCACCGGGCCGGTCGAGACGGCCGCCGCGGAGGTCGTCCTCCTGGACGCCATGCAGTCCTATTTCACCTATGTGGCGACGAGCCGATGCGGCATCCCCTCGATCACCCTGGAAGGGACCCGCAAGGACTGGGAGGCCGTCGCCGATCGGGCCAAAGCCTTCTCGAACCTCGGCCTCGACCGCTGGCTGTCGTTCCTCTCGCCGATCCTCGGCCAGTTCGTCCGGGCGTCCCGCGGGAGCGTGGACACGGCGTTCTGGAATTCGATCTACAAGCGCCACGCGGAGAGCGGAGGGGACGTCATCACCGGCTGGATCACCGCGTTCTTCCCCTACTGGAAGGACTGGGAGACCAGGCGCCCCGACCGGCCCGTCGAGGGGTTTTTCCGGGGCGGCTCGCAGGAGGCGCGGACCATGATCGAATCGCTCGGCCGGAACCGGCATGGGTTCATCCAGGGCCCGACGACCGAGAGTCTGCCCGGAGGGCTGTCAAAAGCCCCCTTCCGTTGGGAATATCTCGATCGATCGTTCGCGATGGAGTTCCTCGGCGGCTTCGTGGGCGTGAAGCAGGACGAGCAGACCCTGGCGCTCCGGCCCGAGATCGGCTGGGCGGTCCGGGAGTCGGTCTCTTGAGCGACGAAGCGATCGGTCGGCTCGTCCCCGAGGAGCCATTTCCTCCGTATACCTATGTCCCGAGATCGGGCCGACCTCATCCGCTGGCCGACCCTCGGGGCCACAGCTTCGGCCGGAGGTCGGGGGCGGTCGAGCCGCTCGACCCGGATCGGCCCGGGGCGAGCCGGCCGTACCTCGTTGGGATCGACTTGTTCAATCATGGTTACTTCTGGGAGGCCCACGAGTCGTGGGAGTCGGTCTGGCACGCCTGCGGGCGCTCGGGGACCGTGGCCGATTTCGTCCGGGCCCTGATCAAGCTCGCGGCGGCCGGGGTGAAGGCGCTGGAGGGCGTCCCCAACGGCGTGAGGACCCATTCGGCCCGCGCGGCCGTCCTCTGGCGAGCCGTGGCCGCGATCGAGGGCGGCGAAGACGCCGTTTTCCTGGGTTTCCGGCTGCTCGACCTGATCGGACTGGCGGATTCGATCGCCCGGGACGGCTGGCCGGAAGATGCCCCGGTCCTTCGGCCGAGCTTCGGCGAAAGTCGTTCGTAGGGTCCGCAGGAAAGGCTCCGAATTCTCGTAGGGCAGGCCTCGGCCTGCCGATCCGTGGGGACGGCAGGCCGAGGCCTGCCCTACGAGGAGCCTACTCGATCGAAAATCGCTCGATCGCGGACCCTACGAAATTCACGCGGCCTTCGTCGCCAGGCTCCGCCTCCACCCGGCGGCGAAGACCAGCGAGAGGACCGCGAGCGAGCAGGTGAAGACGATCCCCTGCCCTCCCCCTTCGACGAACCCGTAGCTGTGGAGGCCGATCCCGAGGACGAAATTCACCCCATACCAGGCCATCAGGACCGACGAATAGCAGGCGACCGACGCCGCCATCAGCCCGAAGGTGTTGACCCAGCCGGCGAACCGGCCGTGGAGCGGGACGAGGTAGACGAGCAGGGTGATGAGCGCCCAGACCTCCTTGGCGTCCCAGCCCCAGAACCGGCCCCAGGAGAAATCCGCCCAGACGCCGCCGAGGATCGTCCCGGCGGCGACCAGGAGGACGCCCACCTGCATCGCCCGATAGGTGAAGTTCGCCAGGGGCTTGATCCGGGACGCCGTGGCCTGGATCGCCTGGCCCCTCGGGTCGAGCTTGGCCACGGACGCCGATTCGCGGGCGCGGATCTCGGCCACGGAGGGCTTGGCCATCGTCGCGACCCCGCCGTTGCCGGACGAGGCGAACGCCTGGTGAGACTCGGCCCTGGCGGCGTCGATCTCGGCGAACTCGCCGGGGATCTCCTCGTGGCGGACGACCGCCTCGGCCTCGATCAACGCGCCTCGGGCCATCGCGCCCAGGCGGCCCAGCAGCAGGGCGCCGAAGCCGACCCCGCCGACGATCGCCGGGACGACCCAGGTGGCCAGCCAGTCGGGCCAGATCGCGGGCGTGGTCGTCAGCGCGGCGGCCGTCGTGCCGACGGTCCCGAGGGCCAGGGCGACGGCCCCGGCCACGGACGTCCGGTTCGGGAAGCGGTTCGACGCCTCGCCGAGCATGGCGACCGTCGCCGTGATCGTCGGGATCATCCCGCCGAAGACCGCCACGAACCAGAAGCCGACGAACGCGACGTTCGTCCCGAGGAAGTCTCCCGGCTTCGCGTAATGCGACCCGAGGAGCCCCGCGATCCCCGCCGCCAGCATCGGCAGGCCGACGATCAGGGGCTTCGCCAGCCGGGCGAACGACGCGTCATTCCGATACGTGGCCGACAGGTAATAGCCCAGGCCCAGGAGGCCGAGGCCCATCGCCAGCGAGAACGCCGCGTAGCTGGAAACGATCGTCAGGACGTGGATCGTCAGCCAGTAGTTGCTGCGGAGGACCGGCTGGAGGAGCTTGATATCCGGGTCCAGGAGCGACACGTTCGCCGCCAGGATCGTGGCCAGGAGCGACACGCCCGACGCCGCCAGAGCGGCGAACTTCTTGCGATAGATCAGCTCCAGGACGAACCCGAGGACCGAGGTCATCAGCGCCACCCAGATCACGGTCTCATACATGTTCGTGACCGGGGCCCAGCCGGTGATCCTGACCCGGTAGTAGAACCCGACGATCTCCAGGGCGATCCCGCTGGCGAGGCCGGCCAGCCCCGCGACGTACAGCCCGCGATCCACGGCGAACCCCGCCGTGCCCGGCTTCGCCCCCATCCCCACGCAGATCAGGAGCAGGGCGACGGCGATCCCGTAGCCGTACGGCGCCAGGGAGAACGGAGCCAGGTGGTTGAACGTGGATTCGCGGCCCATCTCGGCCTCGGACGGGTAGCTCACGACCCCGTGGCCGAGCGTCCGGGCCGAGGCGATCAATTCGGCCTGCTTCTCCGGCGAGAGAGGGGCCGAGGACTTGCCCAGGGCGTCGCGAACGGCGGCGAACGCGGAGACCCGCGAGGCGTTCAGGTCTTCCCAGGTCTTGTGCTTCACGTCCTTGGCCTGGAGGTACGGGACGGAGATCGACTCGCCGAGGTCGCGAGCGGCGAAGACCAGCGCATGAGCCGCCTCGGCCGAGAGATGGCCCGGCGCGGACTTTTCGCCGTCGATCACGCCCTGGAACGCCTTGCGGAAGGCCACGACCTTGGCCTCGGGCAGGCCGGCCTTGTCGAGCTCGGCCGGGTTGCCCTCCAGGACCAGGCCGATCGGCAGCCAGGCGGCCTTGTCGCGGAGCCACTCGGCGTAATTGGCGTCGTACTCGGCGTCCTTGCCGGGCACCCGCTGGGCCTTGGGCAGGAGGTCCTTGTTGTAGTCGATCATCGCCCGGAGGACGTTCTCCTCCAACGGCGTGATGTCCGGGCCGTTCTCGCGGTCCTTCTGCGATCGCACCTTCTCGAGGGCGGCGCCGTTGAAGCCGAGGTAGGCGGGGCTGGCGGGCCGGGGGATGACGAACAGGTCATACATCGCGTTGCCGCGGGCGTCGCCGTCGCGAATCGCCCAGTACCCCATGAGCTTGTGGGCGGCGTCGAGGGCTTTTTGTTCGAGGGTCGAATAGTTCGGCTCGGCGCCTTCGCTCATGTTGTCCGAAGGCTTCCGCCTCCGGTTCAGCTCGGCGATCCACGAGCGGAAATCGGTCCTCTGGCCGTCGACGTCGAGGTTCCCCTCGGCCAGGTCGTCGGGGGCGAGCCATTTCTGGTCGGGGCTGAGCTTGTGGGCGAGCTTCTTGAGCTCGGCGCGGTCCCGATCGGCCAGGCCCTTCATGGCGGCGACTTTCTGGAGGTCGCCGGTGCTGACCTCGGGGTCTTCCGAGAGCTTCGCCACGACGGCCCGATCGGCGGAGTCGAGCCTGCCGGACCTGGCCAGGGCGGCGAGCGCCTCCCGGGCCGGGACCGACAGCAATTTCTGCTTCAGGGGGAGATACTCGACGGCGATGATCTCCTGGGCGTTCCAGAACTCGGGCCGGGCCCGCCAGTCGAGCATCGCCGCCAGGGGCTGCCAGGCGGCCGTGACGTTCCCCTTGTCGTCCTTCAGCTTGATGATCTCTCGCGTGTAGACCTGCTTGACGCGGAGGCGCGCATAGCTGTCCAGGGGCTTGATCCGGCCGCCGTCCTGGACGGCCATCGTGCCGAGCTCGCGATACGACGGGTCGTCGCCGAGCTTCTCGGCCTTCGGGGCGGCCCCGAGGCCCGCGACCGCCAGGGCGATGATCCCCAGCGAGGAGAGGTGGACTCGTCTCATGGCGATGGGCCCCGAAGGGTGTGGTTTCGGTCGATCAAAGCTCGTCATGGTCGGGCGCCTCCGTCGGGGTGGTCGGGGCGAGGGAGGCTCCGCCCTTCGCGGTCTTCTTCGCCTGGCGGGCCTCGGCGGCGGCCTTTTCCTTCTTGCCGCCGTCGGTGAAGACGCCCGCCCTCATGTAGAATTGCACGAACGTGCCCAGGACCACGAGCAAGCAGCCGATGTAGACGACCTGCCAGGCCGGGTCGTACCGGACCTGGAAGAACGACGCATACAGGCCGTCTCGCTGGCCGGTGTCCGGGTCCGTCGCCCGGCCGAACCGGGACTGGTAGAAGGTCCAGCCCTTGTGGGTCAGCGGGCTGTTCATGAAGATCTTCCGGGGGTCGTCCTTCAGGCCCTCTTCGGGGTCCGTCAGGCCGACCTCGCTCTGATACGTGGCGAACGAGCCCGAGCCGGGGTCCTTGCCCGGCGTGAACTTCTTCAGGGAGAGCGTGAACGGCAGGGTCCGCCGGTCCATGTCGTAGCAGACCCGGTACAGGCCGCCGGGGAACTTCAGGTATTCCCAGTCGATCCCGACGCTCGGCAGCGACTTCAGGAGCGAGACGTCCTGGGTGACGCCGCCGACGGTCATCCTCGCCTGGATCGCCGGCAGGGCCTCGTCCCGGCGCTCCCGGGGGAGCTCGACCGGCACGTACACCTGCCGGAGCTTGCCCTTGGGGATCGTCTCATCGACCCGGATGGAGAGCTGCATCGGCATGTTCTTGCCGCCGAAGACCGGCTGGGCCTTGCCGACCTCGATCGGCCCCGGTCCCTTCACGCCGTCCCGGCCGAAGGCCCGGTAATAGAGCTTGCCGGAAGCCGATCGGACGACCTCGATCACGCCGAACCGGCCCATCATCCGGCCGGGCGTTTTGGCCGAGAGCTCGGGGGGGGCGAAGTAGCCGATGCGGACGTCCCCGGGCCCGCCGCCCTCGCGGGGCAGGGACATCGACGGCAGGAACGCCACGGCGATCTCGTTCTGGTCGGGCCGGCCCGGCTTCTTGACCGAGAACTCGGCCGTGTGCAGGACATCCTCGCCCAACGACTGGCGGAACGCGCGCGCCCGGGGGTCCTCCGAGTCCAGGGGGCGGTCCATCAGCTGGTTGAGCGTCACCGAGGTGTCGGTGTCGGGCAGGGTCACGGTCTTGCCGATCGGCTTGTCGGTGAGGTCCCATTCATACACCCGATCGGCGCCGACCTTGTCCCTGTAGTGGACCCGGGCCATCCTGGTGGTGTTCGGGTCTTTCGGCGGGTGGAGGAAGTCGTCGAGGGCCTCCGAGGCACCAGGGCCGGACAGGTCCTGGAAGGCGACGACGGCGGGCCCGGCCTCGTTGGCGACCCGGCCGAGCTCGGGGGTGCGAATCTCCATCCAGCCCTGGCCGTCGAAGGCATCCGTCCCCGAGGACGCCCCCGGGGGTTGAGCCAGGAGGGAGAGCCGGGCGAGGACGTGGCCCTCCGGGTCTTCTTCCGCCACCGTGACCCGTCGGCCCGAGGAGGGCAAGTAATCCTTCACGACGAACGTGAACGGGTCGGCCGGGTCGGTCAGGAGGTCGGTCCTCGGGCCCTTCGGCGTCTGGGCGACCTTGACGATCAGGGTCGTGAGCAACAGGGCGAACCCCACGAGGACGATCGAGCCGATCGGCTGGCGGAGCCATCTGGGGCTCTGCGACGACCAGTAGAGCAGGAACGCCACGAGGCCGAGGATCGACGCCCCCAGGGCCGCCCGGGAGAGCCAGTATCGGGCCTGGTACTCGGTCGTTCGCGACTCGATCGCCAGGTGGTCCGAATCCCACGAGAACGCCCCGGGGACGAACGGCAGGCTCCACGAATCGACGACCTTCACGCCGTCGGCCGAGGATTCCGATCTCGTGTATTTCTGGACGCGGATCACCGCATGGTCGATCCGCTCGACCTCCGAGGCCGACGCCCCCTCGGCCATCCCCAGCTGCCCCTCGTCGGCGAACTTCACGCTGACGAACGCCCCGACCAGGACCACGAGCAGGCCGACGTGGGTGACCACGAAGCCGATCTGCCGCTTCTTCCAGGGAAATCGGATCGTGGCGGCGCAGAAGATGTTCGCGCCGAGGAACGCCAGGAGGATGGCGAACCCCGGATGCTGATAGACGTACTGGCGGACGGCCGCCGTCCCGTAGGCCGACTCGAAGAACGTGGCGCCGGCCAGGACGAGGGCGAGCGTGGCGATGCAGAGCACCGCGAGCTTCAACGACGCGAGGAAGCGATAGACGGCGTCGAACGCGCGGAGGACCGGGTGATCGGCCGGGCCGGGCGGCTCGACCGGCGCGGCGGGGCTCGGGGCCCTTCCTCGGACCGGGAGGATTCGGGGGAGGCTTCCGGGCGGCGGTGGCCATGGGCAAATCTCAGGGGGGCGGGCGGGACGGCGCTCTCTCGGCTCGGAAGGGCGGGCGGGGCGAAGCGAGCAGGCGGGGCCGTTCCGGCGCATCAAGGCGCCTCGTCGGCATTGTATCCGCCCTGGGCCCTTTGGGCTACCTCGGGCCGGCGGGCGATCCACTGACGACAATCGTAGTCAGTCCGAAGGATATCGTCAAGAGGGTGGGCCCGGAGGCGGCTCGCCTCGTCAGGCCACCGGGCCGAAGCAGATCAGGGTGATGTCGTCGGCCTGCTTGGCCCCGGCGGAGAACTCGCGGATCTCCTGGAGGAGGGCCTTGCCGACGGCCTCGGGCCTCCCGGAGCACTTGCCGACCTTCGCCATCAGCCGGGGCTTCTCCTTCGAGTCGTAGAGCTCGCCCTCGGGGCTGCGGGAGTCGGGCACGCCGTCGGAGTGGACGATCACCACGTCCCCGGGGTGGAGCTTCACGGTGGTCTCGGAGTACACCGAATCGTCCATGATCCCCAGGGGGAACCCGGCGATCTCGTCGCCGATCAGGTCGATCTTGCCGGAGGCCCTCAGGACGATCACGGCGAGGTGGCCGGCGGAGATCAGGGTGAATTCGTCGGTCGAGACGTCCAGGACGCCCAGGCTCAGCGTGATGAACTTCTCCTCGATCCCCGCCGCGATCAACTGCGTGTTGAGCTGAGCGGCGGCCGGGCCGGGGCCGTCGTTGGTGAGGATGCAGAACCTCGTGTCGCCGGAGAACTTGGCCATGAGCAACGCGGCGGCCACGCCCTTGCCCGAGACGTCTCCCAGAGCCACGGCGATCCTCGACGGGCCGAGGGGGACGAAGTCGTAATAGTCGCCGCCGACCTCATAGGCCGCGTTGTAGAAGGCGAAGAACTCGTAGCCGGGCAGGGTCGGCACGGACTGCGGCAGGAACCGCTTCTGGACCTGCTCGGCCAGCTTCAAGTCGCGCTCGATCCGCTCCCGGGCGAGCATCGATTCGTGCATCGACACGTTCTGGATCGCGATGGCGGCCTGGCTGGCCACGGTGGTCAGGACGTCCAGGTCGTCCTGGCCGAACTGCTTGCGGTCGCTGGTGTCGAGCTGGATGATCCCCAGGGCCTGGCCGTCGGGCGTGACCAGCGGGGCGCACATCACCGAGCGGATCTTGAGGTCCGCGATCGAGGCGCTGGTGGGCAGATTCGCGTCGTTGCCGGCGTCCTGGCTGAGGACCGATTTCTTCTGGCCGAGGACGTGGTTGAGCAGCGATCGGCTGATGGTCAGCTGGGTCTCGTCGGCCGGGGCGCGGCCCATCAGGCCGCGGAGGCCCGTCCGGCGGTTCTCTCGGGTCTTGTGGAAGGTCTGGCGGATCGTGCGCTTGGGGTCGTCGGGCCGGACCAGGGCGAGGAACGTCCGTTCGGCCTGGGGGAAGACCTCGAC
The DNA here is from genome assembly GCA_963737655.1 of uncultured Planctomycetota bacterium. GTDB lineage: Bacteria > Planctomycetota > Planctomycetia > Isosphaerales > Isosphaeraceae > JAQGHR01. Next base: position 4,580,952 of record CAVTTN010000002.1, read on the forward strand.
GAGCGAATCCAGGATCTTCGGCGCCACGCTCTCGAGCTTCAGGTTGCTGGTGAGGTTCCGGGAGATCTCCATGATCGCCTTGAGCTTGGCCTCCGGCTTCACGGCGCAGACGAGCATGTCGGACCGGGACGCGTCGAGGGTGTGGAGGGTGGCGTCGCCGCCCTGGGTCTCGGTCACGACGACGCCGGAGGGGGCCGTGGGGACGTCCTTGGGGTCGTCGGGCGGATATTTCAGGTAGAAGACCATCTCCACGTCGCAAATATTGATGCGGTCCCCCTGTTTGAGGGGGTGGTCCTGCATGGCGGGCAGGACGATCTCGTTGAGCTTGGTGGTATTCCGCGAATTCAGGTCGACGACGAAGAACCGGTCCCCCTGGCGGCGGATCTTGGCGTGCTCCCGGGAGACCCCGTGAGGATCGAGGACGATCTGGCACTTGGGCAGGCGGCCGATGACCGCCTCGTCGCCGGTAATCTCGACGAATTGCCCCGAGGGCGTGCCGTTCATCACAACTAGGCCAGCCATGAGCGGGCTCCGGAGACGGACCGTAGGGACGAAGCGGATCGGATCGGATCGGGCGGGGTGAGGGAGGGCCGGGGATCAACCCGGTCCGAGCCGGGCGACGTCGAGGATCGGGGCGGGGATGCCCAGGGCCCGAGGAGCTGTCGGCGGAGGTTCGCCAACGTCGGGGTGTCGGTCGTCTTGAGGTTCGGCGAGGCCGAGGCGCGGGCCAGGACCTCCAGCGCGAGTTCGGCCAGGGGCGGGTCCATCGCGCCGATGTTCATCGTCGAGAGCGTCGCGGCGACCTCGCCGGAATCGCCGAGGGTGGCGTCCTCGGCCGCGTGGATGACCCGGGCGAGATGCTGCCACTTCACCCGGGGGGATTCCGACCGCGCCTCGGCCGCCTCGAGCTCGGCCGACAGGGCCCGGAGGTGGTCGGCGTCCCCCTGGCGGAGCAGGGCCCGGCCGAGCTGGATATAGGCCGGATAGGTCCACTCCGAATCCTTCGGGAAGTGGCCGGCCACGGCCAGGAACGCCGCCTCGCGGTCGGTCGGCGGCGTGCGGGTCTGGGCGAAGCGGTACTGGGCGGCGGCCGTCGGCTGCTTGTTCACGCGCTCCCAGTTCGCCAGCCAGAGGCCGGGAGGGCCCGACGGCGGGGGCGCCGAGGCCGACAAGACGTCCTCGGACCGGGCCAGCCAGCCCAGGACGCCGCCGCCGATCAGCCCGAGCGTCGCCATCGCCGCGATCCACGCCCGGCCCGGCTTCCACGACGGCGACGAGGAACCGACCGCCGCGGGGGCCGACGCCTGCGTCTCCTCCAGGGACGACGAGGCCGATCGCTGATCGGCCGAAGCCGCCGAGACCGCCGGCATCGAGGCCGTCTGGAGCCCTTCCTTGATCTTCGACAGGTCGCGGAGCATCTCGCCGGCCGACTGGTAGCGATCGGCGGGGGCCTTGGCCATGAGCTTCATGACCAGGGCGACCAGCTCTTTCGGCAGGTCGGGGCGGTGGACGGCCAGGCTCGTCGGCATCTCCCGGACGTGCTTCAAGGCCATCGCCACGGCGGTCTCGGCACGGAACGGCGGGGCCCCGGCGAGCATGTGATAGAACGTCACCCCGAGCGAGTACAGGTCGCTCCGGTGGTCCACCGACTGGCCCTGGACCTGCTCCGGGCTCATGTACAGGGGCGTCCCGAGGGTCGTCCCCGGCTGGGTCAGGTGGAGCCGGTCTTCCTCGGTCGCCGGCCGGCTCAGGCCGAAGTCGGCGACCTTGACCCGGAGCGGCCCCTTGGTGTTCAAGAGGATGTTCTCGGGCTTGATGTCGCGATGGATCAGCCCCGCCTCGCCCGCCGCGCCGACGGCCAGGCCGGTCTGCCTCATCAGGGCCAGGGCCAGCGGCAGCTCGGGCACCCCCTTCTTCTCCAGGAGGCTCTTGAGGTTCGTCCCCTGGACGAACTCCATCGCGATGTACCGCCGCCCCTCGACCTGGCCGACCGAATAAATATGCACGATATTCGGATGATTCAACTTCGCCGCGGTCGCCGCCTCCGCCTCGAACCGGGCCATGTAGGAGGGGTTCTTCGACAGCTCGGCCCGCAGGAGCTTGAGGGCGACCGGGCGATCCAGGCTGATCTGGCGGGCGAGGTAGACCTCGCCCATCCCGCCTCGACCCAGGACCTGGCCGACCTCGAAATCGCCCAGGGTCCGGCCCGTGAGGTCGCTGGGCGGCACCGTCGCCCAGGACGACGAGTCCTCCGAGGTTCCAGCCCCTGGCTTCGACGGATTCATGCGCGACCTCGCGTCCCCGACCCCGATCAGGGCGGACCGCCCCGGGGTTCAGTGTACGGCAACCCGGGGCCGGGAGCAAACGAGAATCCGCCGCCGGATGGACAGAAGATCACGCGCGACGCGCCCGAGACGCCGCTACTTCACCCACTCCACCCCCCGGAGGACCAGCTTCGCGAGGTTCGGATCGCGCAGGGGGTCGTCCTTGCCGGGCCCGAAGTCGCGGTGGCCCAGGGGGGTATGGAAGACCTTGCCCTTGCCGAACGTGCGGGTCCAGGCCACGGGCCAATCCTGGCCGTCGTGATTCACGGTGGCGAGCGGCTCGACGCCCGGTTGCATCTGGATGTGGTAGTACAATTCATCCTTCAGGGGAAAGTCCTTGATCCCCCGGGTGATCGGGCTGGCGGTGTCGGCGATCTTGACGGTGTACTCGCCCTTGCGGACCTTGCCATCGGGCAGGCCCTTGTGGGAGAAGATCCCGCCGAGCATCTCGCGCCACTCGGGGAGCCAGTCGGGCGCGGCGTTGTCGGCCCCGTGGATCGCGACGAAGCCGTGGCCGGACTTCACGAAGTCGAGCAGGGCCCGCTGCTGCCCCTCGGTGAACTTGAACTCGGGGTCGCGGCGGTCGGCGTTGACGATCAGGATGGCGTACTTCGCCATCGCGGGGGTCTCCAGGATCGCGGCATCCTCGCAGATCGTCACGCGGAAGTCGCCCGAGTTCTCCAGGAGTTCGGAGAGGAACAACGCCTGGTCCCGATAGCCGTGATGCTCGCGCTGGCCGCCGGTCAGGAGCAAGACGGGCACGCCGCCGGGGTTCTTCTTCTGGCCCGGGCCGAAGGCGCCGAAAGGGCCAGGACGGCGACGGCGGCCAGGACGCAACGAGGGATCGACATGGCAAAATCCCCGGGACGCAGGCAGGACCCCCGGCATCGTAAACCGCCCGGAGGGCGCGAGCAAGACGTCGGGCGGAGGAAATGCGGCGCGTGTTGGGTGAGGGTTTCGCTCTGGGATCCGGATCCTCCCTAAGGATGCCCCCGGTTCTTGAACCGGGGCGGCATGGCCGCAAGAGGCAATGCGGAACGGCCCGGAACGGCCTCTTGCGGCCATGCCGCCCCGGTTCAAGAACCGGGGGCACCCGAAAAACTCCAGGATCGAGAGCTCGACCCGTCGGGTGATCGGTGCATTTCATGAGCCCCGCGGGTTGCCCGGCGCGATCGGCGGCGGTACTCTCGGCGGCTCACCGAGGATGAGTTCGAACCGTGGAGGGCCCGCGAATCATGACCAGGACCGCGACCGGAATTCCCTGCCTGGCGATCGCCGCCCTCGGGCTGGCCTTGATCGCGGCGGATGAGCCGACTCAGACCATCAAGGCCCGGGGGATCACCTTCGACGTGCCCAAGAGCTGGGCCTCGGGCAAGCCGGCGAACGCGATGAGGCTGGCCCAACTCAAGGTCGAGCCGAGCGAGGGGGACAAGGACGCCGCCGAGCTCGTCCTGACCGCCTTCCCAGGCGGCGGCGGGGGCGTCGAGGCCAACGTGGCCCGGTGGAAGGCCCAGTTCGTCGATTCCCAGGGCGAGCCGCCCGAGGTCACCCAGGAGACCAAGAAGGGCAAGAACGTCTCGGTCACGTTCGTGGAGACCTCCGGCCGCTACGTCGCCCCCGTCATGCCCGGCCGACCCGAGAAGAACGACAAGCCGAACTGGAGGCTCCTCGGCGCGATCGTCCAGGCGGGCGACACCGGCTATTTCTTCAAGATGGTCGGCCCCGACAAGACCATGAAGGCCGCCAAGCCCGGCTTCGAGGCCATGATCAAGTCCATCGCCGTCGAGAAGTGAGCGAGCCGCGATCCGCCGCTCACCGGGGGACCACGACCGTCCCGGCCAGGACGTCGTGGGGCCCTCGGTCGGGCCGGATCAGGGCGATCGGCAGCGAGGCGGCCACCAGCCCCGCCGCGATCCCGAACAGGGTCCAGCTCGGCCATCGGGCCTTCCACGTGTCCTGGACGTACAGGGCCCCGATCAGCAGGAGGGCGGGGACGAGCCAGACGACCAGGGACCTCCAGAAGATCCGCAATCGCGAGGCGCGGACGCCGTCCCTTCGGACCAGTCCCAAACCCATCACGAGGAAGCTCAGGCCGCCTCCGAACGCCGCCGACAGCGCCGACCAGCCCAGGGCCATCAAGGCGACGGCCCCTCCCATGACCACGAACGCCTCCTCCAGGATGCGGGTCTGCTCCCGGGCGACGTCCTCGGCCTGGGCGGGAAACGCCTCGTACCGGCCGATCATCACGAGCAGCGGGGCCCCGAAGAAGATCAGCAAGGAGACGGACAGGATCGCCGCCATCACGCCGAGCTGGCTGGCCCGGGAAAGGCGGGTCGCCTCGGTCGTGTGATCGCGGGTCGCGTCCAGGGCCTGGCGGAACGAGGCCACGTCGCGGAACCTCTGCGGATGGCCCGGGGAAAGCCGGGTGAGGAGGTCGTGGGCGTGGATCGGCACGGGCGCCCGGATCGCGGTTTCCGAGTCGTCGAGCCGCCTCTTGCCGCCCTCCAGGGCCACGGCCGCCGATCGCCGGAGGAGGTCCAGGGCCCGGGACGCCTCGTCCCCCGGGCCGGACGCCTCGGGCCGGGCCAGGCCATCGACGATCAGGGCCCGGCCGTCGGGCTGGACCCAGACCTGATCGATCGTCAGGCCCGGGGGGAGCGTCCCGTCCAGGCAGGCGGCGGCCAGCTCCTCGCTGATGTCGTCGATCAGGGGCCGGGCATCCCTCCAGGGGAGGCCGTCGGGCCCGGCGAGGTCGGCCAGGGGGCATCCCGACGGGGCCACGAAGGCATCCCATCGCCCCTCGGCCTGCTCGCCGCCGGCCAGCCACCTCGGGCGGGTCGCCCGGCTGAGCTCGCGGCGGGCGGCATCCGGCGGAGGGCTGGATTTCGGCCTCAAGACGACCCACGCCTCGCGACCGAGCGAGGAATCCTCGGCCGCCAGGACCTTCCGGCCATCCTCCCACCGGACCGCCCCCCGGACCCGGTACGGACCGACGGTCTTCATCACGCCGATCGGCCGGGTGGCGACCCCGCGATCCGGCCCAGGGCCCGTCGCGACTCCGCCGCCTTCCGCCTCGCCGTCCGGGGGGCGACCACCACGCGGGTCCCGCTGAGGATCTCGTGGAGCCCCCGATAGCCGTTGCTCCGCCTCATCGACGAGCAGAGCACCGCCACCCCCACGGCGCGAGCCAGGGGCGTCAGCCACTCCCGACCCCTCAGGAACCCCAGATGATGGCCCGCGATCGTCACGGCTTCCCACGGGAGGGCCGTCAGGGCGTAGAAGATCGTCGCCCGGAGCCACATCCGCCCGAGGGTCGTGCCCGACGACCCATCCCCCCGGACCCGGAGCCCCAGCAGCCACTTGGCCGGAGAGGCGCCCGTGAGGCTCTCCACCAGGAAATAGGCCACCAGGATCACCAGCGGGTCCATCACGGCGTTCAGGTACATGTCCTGGACGAGGTGGGACAGGACCAGCTCCCGGGAGGTCACCACCCGGACTCCGCCGACGACAATCAAGACCGGATACTTGCTCAGGAAGACGTCGATAAAGTACGCCGCCGAGCGAAGCCAGAGGCTGGCCATCGTGGTCCGCCCCGGGGCGAACGGCGAGAGGGCCGCGGCCAGGCCGTCCAGGTCGCGATACCGCCGGTCCCGGCTCCGTTCCAGCCCCTTGAGGACCACCCGTTCCAGGTCCGGCGGGATGTCCGGGCGGATCGACCGGGGAGGCGGCGGCGGGTCGCTGACGATCCTCGCCAGGGTGGCCGCCGCGTCCGAACCCTGGAACGGCGCCCGGCCGGTCAGGAGGTAGTACAACGTCGCGGACACCGAATAAACATCGGTCCGGGGATCGACCGCGTCCCCCTTGATTTGTTCCGGCGACGCATAAAGAGGCGTCCCCAGGAACGAGCCGGTGCGGGTCAGGTTGGCGTCGCTCACCAGCGACTTCGAGAGCCCGAAATCGCCGATCTTGACCCGGCCGTCGGCCTCCAGGAAGCAGTTGGAGGGCTTCACGTCCCGATGGATCACGCCGAGGCGGTGGGCCTCGCGAAGCCCCTCGATCGCGTCGAGGATCTTGGGGACCGCCTCGGCCGCCGGCAGCGGGCCTTTCTCGCGGACGAGGTCCTGGAGGTTCGAGCCCGGCATCAATTCCATGATGATGAATGGGCGGCCCTCCTCCTCGTCGGCCGCGAGGACGAAGACGCATCTCGGGTGAGTGATCGCCGAGGCCAGCCGCCCCTCCTGGCGGAACCGGCCGAGCGCCTCGGGCGAGGCGACGATCTCGGGGGAGACCAGCTTCAGCGCGACCCGTCGGCCGATCCGCGAGTCCTCGGCCTCGTAGACCGTCCCCATCCCGCCCTGACCGAGGGGACGGATCAACAGATAGCCGCCGATCGATTGCGGGGCCGCCGGCGGGGCTTCGAGGCCCGACGATACCCGGGGCTGGGGGGTGTGGGCGATCGTGGGGACTTCGTGGACGTTCGGCGCCGTCGTGACCAGCGCCGGCTCGTCCAGAGGCTTGCCGCAATAGACGCAGAACCGGGCTCGGGGCCCGAGAACTCGATCGCCTGGCCGCAGTGGGGGCATTCGACGGTCATGGACGGCCCTCTTCCCCCGTCGAGAGTTCCGCAGATTCCCCCACCATCGGTTTACCGGGGAGTGTGCGTCCGTGCAAGGCCGTCTCGGGCGCAAAGGCGCGAATCCGAGACACTCCGGGCTCGGGGGCGGGCGATCGTCCCGCGGTTCCGAGGCCGATTTCGGGTCGAATCGTCCGGGGAGGGGCGCCGTTCCGCCAGGAAACCAGGAGTCTTCGGCAACCGCAATATCCCAGATTGTGCAGATGGAAAATTCGTCAGAATGGCGTCCATCCGCTGCGAAATCCGTGGGCGCCGACGGCCCTCCCCGAATTCAGGGTCCCTCCCCCGGGGCGGAACCCCCGGACGAACCAATCCGGTAGCCGTTCCTGAGGTGACTTGACCGGGACGGTCCGGTCTGTTGGATTGGCTCCGGGTCCGGCCGGGATCGGGACCGAAATTTGCGGTCGTTCCGGATTGCCGGAGATGCGCGGCCCGGAAGGTCGTCGGCCGGGCCCGGGTTGGGGAGCCTGCCATGACGCGTCTCAAGCGAGCGATCCTCCTCTCGGCGGCCGGCGCGCTCGGCCTGGTCGCCTCGGCCGGGGCCGTTCAGACCGCCTCGAAGCCAAAGGGTGCGGCCGTCGCCGCCGGGGCCGCGAAGGTGGAGGCCGTCGGCCTGGCGATCGATAAGCCCGGTCCGCCCATGAAGTTCGGCCAACTCGCCCAGGAAGGAACGCGGGTCATCCTCCGCGTCTCGCTCCCCGGCAAGACGATCGTCGAGCTCGACCCGGCGGCGAGCAAACTGACCGGCCTGAAGGACGACAAGGGCGCCGACCTTTCGAAAGAGCCTCCCAAGCCGAAGGACCAGGGGCCGGTGTTCCGCTTCGGCAACGACATGGGCGGCCCCCTGAAGGCCGAGAAGGTCCAGGACGGCCAGTCCTGCCTGGTCGAGGTGAAGGGGCCCGCCGTCCCGTCGCCGGGCGCGACCAGGATTGCCGTCCGGGGCACCCTGGTCTTCACCTGCGGGGCGGGCGAGAAGACCGACGAGCAGAAGAACCTGCCCCTGACCGAGGGCGCCCCGATCACCGCCGGGCCCGTGCCGATGACCATCAGCCTCAAGAAGAACCCCGGATTCGGCGGCAACTTCCCCGGCCAGCCGGCCGCCCTGAACGGCTCCCGGTTCGCGATCCACACCGAGGGGTCCGCCGAGGCGATCAAATCCATCGCCTTCTGGGACGACAACGGCAAGGAGATCAAGAGCGAGGTCACCATGACCGCGTTCGGCGGTTCCAACATGAACGGCCCGAGGGACGTGTTCTACGCCCTGGAGAAGAAGGTGGATCAGGTGACGATCCGCGTCAAGCACGTCGATCATCTCGAAAAAATGTCCATCCCGATCGATGTGAACGTCGGCGTCGGCCTGTGATCCGCGGCCAGGGAGGCGATTTGTCGATGACCGACGACCCCGACGCCAACGCTCTCCCTCCCGAATCGCTCGATCCGGAGCCGGGGGGCGGCGGTCGGCCGCATGCGCCGACCCGAGGGGCGACCGTCAAGGCGATCCCGATCAACCCGCAACTGGCCGGCTGCGGATGTTTCGGGTGTTCCTCGATCGTCTTCCTCGTGGCCGCCTCGGCCGTGGCGGGGGCCGTCTGGGGGTTCCTCATCCCCGAGTGGAGGGTGAACAACCGCTACGTCTCGACGACCTGCGAGGTGCTCGACCAGAGGCTCGATACCCAGGAGTTCCCCGATGCGGGCCAAAAGCCAGCGGGGGCCGGGCCCAAGGAGTCGTATCGGCCGATGGTCAAGATCCGCTACGAGGTCAACGGCCGGAAGCTCGAGGCCTGGACCTACGACGCGGCGGGGATCTACAACAACAACAAGGCCACCCAGCAGACCATCCTCGACAACTTCCCGGTCGGATCGATCCAACCCTGCTGGTACGACCCGGACCGTCCGCAACAGGCTGTCCTGGTCCGGGGTTACGCCGTCGCCGCCTATTTCTTCCTGATCTTCCCGGCCGTGTTCCTGATCCTCGGCAGCGTCGGGATGTTCTTCGGGTGGACGATCTTCCGAATGGGCCGGCCGTCGCGAGACGGCACCCCCGCGCCGCCGGCCGTCTGGATCGAGCCGCCCCCCCAGCCCGCCGCGTTCCCCCGAGGGTTCGACCCCGCCCGGCTCGGTGACCCCCTGGCCGAGGCGATCGAATGGACCCCGAGCGAGGTCAATCCCCTGGGCCTGGGAGGCCGCAAACTCGTCGAGATCGACCCGGACCGCCTGGAGTTCCGAGTCACGATCTGGGGACGCTTCTGGCCCTTCCTGGCCCTGATCGTCGGCCTCGGGCTTTCCACCTCCATCGTCGCCTCCGCCTTCCGCCGGGCCTCGTTGCACCTGAACTCCCTGGTGCTCCTGCTGCTGACCCTAGGTCTCGCCGCCTCTATGGGTTATCTCCTCCACCGCCGCTCGATCCCGATCGTGTTCGATCGCCGGGAGGGCTTCTTCTGGAGAGGGCGGAAGCCGCCCGGCGAGTTCCCCGACGCCGAGGCCCCGACCGACGCCACCCCCCTGGACGACATCCACGCCTTGCAGCTCCTCCTCCAGCTCATCCGACCGAGCAGGGGGCGGGACCGCCGGGTTTATCAGCTGTATCTGGTGAGGAACGACGCCGAGCGGATCCTGGTCGTCGTCCGGTCCCATCGCGGCCGGCTCCGCGAGGAAGCGGCGGTCCTCGGCGAATTCCTGGGCAAGCCGGTCTGGGACGCCTCCTGATCGTCTCGGAGCTCCGATCGGCCGGATTTCCGGCCGATTGCGGTCGTCACGCCGGGTCTCTCGCCGTACCATGACCTGGGCCCCCGCCCGGCCCAATCCCGAGGGGCATCCGTCGTCGAGGCCCGGCCCGATGATCCTGGTCTCCTTCCCCTGCGCCCGTTGCACCCGCCCCAACCCCCCGGCCGTCGCGTTTTGCGAGGGGTGCGGCCTGCCCCTGGGGACCGCCGAACCCGACGCCGGCGCCGGTCGCGAGGCCCTGGGCGTGTACGAGGCGCCCGAACCCGACGACGGCGACCTCGGCCCCGCCCTGGCCGAACTCGTCGCCCGAGCCGGCCTGGATGCGTCGCCGTTCGGCCACGGCTGGCGGGTCGTCGTCCCCCTGCCCCTGGATCGCACCCAGGCCGTCTATCTCGGGCCCGACGGCACCGATGCCGAGGGCCGGCCGCTCGTCGGCCTGGTCTCCGTCTGCGGACCGGCCAACGACCGCGACGCCCGGGCCCTCCTGAAGCTCAACGCCCGGGCCGTCGAGGGGCATTTCGCGATCAAGACCCTTCGCGGCGAGGATTATTTCGTCGTCTGCCGGAGCCTCCCCCTGGAAATCCTCCCGGCGATCGACGCCTCGGGCCTCGTCCGCCGGATCGCCCGGGCCGCCGACGGCCTCGAAGACCGGCTCTCCCGGGGGCGTGACCTCTATTGACCCGGACCGATCCCGGGAACGTCCTCGCACCGATAGACCGAGATCGAACCATCCCGCAGGGTCACGACCGGCCGGACGCCGTCCAGCGCCCGGAAATACCCCGGAGGCCCCCACGGGCCGAACGCAAGCGACGTGGAAACCGCGAGATACGTCGTCCCGGCCGAGAGTTTCGCCGGCAGCCCCGGATGCGTCTCGTCGGCGTTGATGAGATGGCACGTCCCCACGATCCCGTACGCCTTCGGGTCCACGTCACCGAAATAATACAGTGTGAGATCGCGGAACTCGGGCCGGGCCTTCTGAATTGCGGCGAGCGACGTTAAACCCTGGCCCCAATCGAGGTTGGAGTCGGCCAGGATGTGTTTGCCACCCTCGACCCCGCCGGCCAGGGCGTTGAAGAACGACAGCTCGTGAGGATGGACCCTCGCCACGGCCCAGCCTTGCCCGATCAACCCAATGATCAATATCACCCGCCCTGCCCTGCCCGCCCGGACCAGCCCCGACAGCCACACGATCGCCAGGGGGGCCATCGGCAGGAGGTATCGAACGCCATAATTCCGGGTCGATCCCACCGCCGCCAGCCCGAGGAAGACCGCGATGGTCCAGGGGAGCATTGCCTCTCCGTCGGGGCCTCGAAAACCACCGTTTTGCCCGTTTTTCCCAAATTCTCGCCGTCCCGCGATCCGCTTTCGCAGGACAATCCGCCCCAAAACCATGATCCACAAGGAGATCGGCGTCTTGACCGCCAGCGCCACGAGATAATAGTGCCGCCAGCCGGTCATCCGCCGCTCGCCCAGGAGGTAGCTCGGACCCCCCGACCGCTGATGCCGGACCTGGATCAGGAACCCGACCCAGTCCGCCGGCCATCGTCGCTCCGCCAGCCAGGACACGAGGCCCGACGACAGGCTCGGATGGTCGCCCACCCGTTCGCTTGCCCGGATCGTGGCGAACCCCGAGATTGCCCAGTCGCTCAGGAGCATCACCGCCAGGAACCCGGCCATCCCGGCCATCACCCGCCCCCAGGCCGCCCCCCGACGCCCATCACGGACCAGCCAGAGCAGGCCCAGGATCGGCGGGAAGGCGATCGCCGTGAACTTGCACGAGAACGCCAGCCCCCCCACGACCGCGGACGCCCAGAATGCCCAGGCTTTTTTTCTTTCCAGGAACACCCAGAACAGGCCGAACATCGCCGCCGACGCCGCCACCAGGGGCATTTCCATGGTGACCAGGGCGCCGTGGGCGATCAGGTTCGGGCTCAGGGCGAACAGCCAGGCCGCCACGGCCATCCCGGTCGACCCATTCCGCCGTCCCGCCCAGGTCGCCGTCGCTCCGAGGGCAACCATCCAGATCCAGAGCGAACCGATCCGCATCCAGGGCAACAAAGCGGCCTGGTGGACGTCCGGCGAGTCGATCCAGTCGCCGAATCCGGCGCGATCGAGGATCGCCAGGATGGGCGCCTGCTGGAGCTTCCAGAACGTCCGGGGCGAGCCCATCCGGGTGATCGCCTCCTGATCGCCGGCCCGCCACCACCGGCAGGCGACCCTCAGATACGTGGGTTCGTCGTAGGTCGCCGAATTCCGGAAGGCGCCATCGACGAGCAGGGCCAGGCCGACGGTCCCGGCGAGGAGGGCCAGCGCGTTCGCGACGTAAAACCTTCGGCGATCGGCCGATCCGTCCATGAGCGGCCCCTCCGCGATCACCCCGAGCGGAGTTCGCGGCCCCACCGGACGACGGCCAGGGCATCCTCCAGCCCCGGGGCCAGCGACGGCTCACCTCGGACGAGCCGGTAGAACTGGTCGTTGAGGACCTCGCCGACGGTGGGCTCCATCGGCAGGCGTTCCTCGTGGATGCCGGAGGCGTCGGACCACTGGATGCGGTCGGGCATCTCGACCCAGGCCGCCCCTCGTTCGGCGAAGACCTGGAAGCCGGGGGGCGGCAGGAACCGCGAGGCGTCGCCCCAGGCGGCCCGATGATACCGGGCCACGTCCATCCGGACCGCCCGGCTGCCGGCAAACTCCAGAGAAAACCCCGCAAAGTCCGGCCCGGAGCCGTCGTCCAGCGGCCCCGGCATGACCTGGGTCTCGCGCCCCTCAATCTTCGTCGGCTCGTCGCCGAAGACGAACCGGCACCAGTCGAGGAGGAACCCGCACGGGTCGATCGACAGCGGGACCGGGGCCAACTGCGTCGAGGGCCCCGGCGGGTTATATCGATCGAAGCCGAACAATCGCGTATGTCCCAGGACCAGGCGGACCGGGCCGAGGGTGGTCTCCAGGAGCTCTCGGAGCCGGAGCGACGCCGGGTAGAACCGCCGGGCCATCTCCGGCATGAACGGAACTTTCGATTGACGAACGACTTCGGCGACGGCCTCCAGACCTTCCGGATCGATCCCCGGAGGCACGGCGCAATAGATCGGCTTGCCCGCCTCGCACGCCTGGGCGATCGGATGGAGGCCGAACCACTGCGGGGTCAGCAGGTAGATGGCCTCGATATCGGGCCGCTCGATCAGCCCCGACAGGCCCCGGGCGACCTCGCAGCGGAGCGAGGCGGCCTCGATCGAGGCGCGGCGGGCGACCTGGTCGTAGACGGCCACGACGTGGAATCGGTCGCGGAGCCGGGCCAGGGCCGGCTTGTGCCGGGACTCCCAGAGCCGCCCCAGGCCGACGATCCCGACCCGGATTCGGGGGCCTCCGCCGCGATCCAGACCCAAGGGCGAACCTCTCTCCCGCGAACACCTCGACCCGACCGCCCACCGGCCCAAGCCCCGGGCCCTCGCCCATCGAGGCGCGACGCCCCCACCTTACCAGGACCGCGACCATTCGGCCACCCACTCGCCCCGCCAGCCCGAGCCAGGCCCAGACCACGGCCAGCACCGCCCCTCGATCGCGGACCGGGGAACACATCACGGCGGGGCCCCGAACCCGACCCGCCCGGAGCCGGCACCCCCGGCCCCCGTCGCGAGTCACCTCCCCCGAATCATCGAGGCCGATCGCCCCGGCGATCACCCAATCCGCGACCCCCGACCGAACCTCTTGACACCGTCATGGCACAATCGGCCCCCGGCGAAGGCCCGTCCGTGTCCGCACTTCGGGCACTTTTCGACGTTCAAGGCCCGAACGACCCGTCGACGCAAATTGTTTTCGAGTCGAAACTTGCACTCCAATCACGGACGATCGAAAATATCAAGGCTCCTACCCTGGCACGAGTGACTGCGCGCGTGTTTGCCCTGGAAAAACCGCCCTTTGGTGAAGTTTTCGCCGAAAAGTGTAGTCAACTTCCGAGAAATCCAGGAATGTACAGATCTCAGGAAGATGCGAGCCTTGAATCGATTGCGGGGTGAGACTCGCTCGACGACAACGCTTAATTAAGCCGATCGGGACGGCTCCGCCCGGATCAACAAGGTGGCATTCGATCGCGGCGAGGCCCGAGGCGCGGTCAGGCAGGCACCCTGGGGATCTTCCGGAGCGCGAGCCCGAGCATCAGCCACGAGACGCCCCGGAACATGGTGCTGATGCCGACGAGGAGGCCGATGATCATGAGTCCCGACATCGGGAGCTCCCTCCAGATCATGATGCCGATCACGACGTCGACCACCCCGCTGACGAGCAGCCAGATCCAGCCCTCGAACCGGTGGGTCAGGGCGGCGATGGACCGGGCGATGCCGCCGACCAGGAGGAAGCTCGCCAGGAGGAGGGTCAGGGCGATCCCGCCCTTGATGGGGTTGGCCAGGAGCATCAGGCCGATCACGATGCCCAGGGTGCCGGCGAGCACGGCGAGGAAGAACCCGCTCCACTCGCGGCACCAGAACGCGCCGATCGCCTCCGCCACGCCCCCGACGAACATCAGGGCCCCGAGCACGGTGACGGTCGCCAGGGTGGTGATCACGGGGAAGCCGAGCAGGATCGTCCCGAGGGCGATGAGCGCGATCCCCAGGCCCACGAGCCAGGGCCACTCGCCCCGGATCGCCTGGAGTTCATGGCGGATCGCTTTTCGCAATGGCATCTCGCGGGCGGCGGACGGGTCCATGGCGGGTCTCCCCGGGGCTCTTCCTGTGCGGGATGGAGGCGATCGCCGATCGTCGGACCGGCTGCGCGCGAAGAGGCCCCGTCCATGCGAGGGACCGCACGCCGGGGCCGTCTCGACCGAGAGGACGCGTCCCCGTCGCGAGGACGCGGCCTTGACACGCAAGTAAAATCGATGGGTTTGCCTCCTGTCAATACGCGGCGCCCCGGGAATCGCCGAATCCTCGCCGATTCATTTCATGAAAATTCTCACACCAACTAAAGGGTCACGGCCTTCGCCTTGCTGAGCCGCCCCTCGATCACGCCGACGAGCTTGCCGAGGTAGTCGTCGGAGTACCCCTTAACCATGGACATTTTCTTGTATTCGTCGTCATGGGCCACGAGGAACTCCTCGGCTAGGACGCGAATCGCTTGCCAAACCCGGCCGGATCGTCAAGGGGCCCGGCGGCGGACGTGGGGAGAGGGCCCGGGCCCCGAGTCGAGGTCCTCCGGCGGCGATCAGGGCAGATCCACGGCGATCGGCGCGGCGGGCACCAGCGTGGCCACCGAGGCGTGAGGCCAGGAGAGGCCGGCGAAGACCAGCTGGACGGTCTGCGAATATTGAATCTGGGGATAGGTGACCGAGATGGTGATCGGTTGATAGATGGCCGAGGCCGTCCGGACCCGGAAGCCGGGCAGCGGCAACCCCGGGACGGTGGACGCGGGGTCCAGGTCGATCGAGGAGTTCGCCGGCATGCAGGGGACTTCCAGCGAATACTGGACGGTCTCGATCCAGAAGGTCGCCGTCATGGTGACCGCGTTGGCGTTCGGGAGGGGGTTGCCGACGAGGAAGGCCATGTCCTGCGTCCCGCCGCCGACCAGCGGGGCGGCCGGGGCGGTGGCGATGGTCAGCGCGACGGTCTCGGTGATCGCCTGCCCCTGGATCGCGTTGCGGAGGACCGAGTTGGGGTCGTCCAGCATCGCCTGCCAGTCGGCCAGGGTCAGCGACGTCCCCGGGACGGGCAAGACCTGGGGAATTCGGGGGGTGGCCTGGTTGCTCGCGGTCTGGCTGGGGAACTTGATCGGGCCGCCCCCGGGGACGAACGGCGTGATGTCCAGGGCCGGGATGGTCGGCGGCCCCGCCGCCGTCGCCGAGGTCCCCTGGGCCAGGATCGTGGCGCCGTGGGGGATCGACGCCATCCGGACCACCGAGGGAATCGGCACGGCCGGATTGGTCGTCTCCGGGACGTTCAGCCAGATCCCGGGCTCGAAGTGGATGCCCACGGTCGTATCCGGGTTCGTCACGTCGTTGACGGTCTGGAGGTACGGCACGCCGTTCAGGAAGAGGTCGGGCTGGACCTCGCCCCGGTTGGGGATCGACCCGAGGGCCTTGGAGAAGGCGAGCGACTCGGTGGTCACGTTCAATTCGAGGACGTTATCGCTGTTTAGCGGGGGCGCCGACGGCTGGCTCGGCCGGAAGATCGTATTGAACCCCAGGCCCGCCCATTCGCCGGCGAACTGCGCGAGGGGCCCGAGCGGCGGGTCGATCGCCATGGCCCGAGACGGCCCCTTCGACCCCGGCACCTCGTGGATCTTGAAGCCCTCCGGGGCCTTGATTCCCACGTCCACCGGATCATTCTGGTCGCTCATCGTCGATCCTCCCCCGAGGGTTCCCGGACGACCGCGGAGGGCCGACCGGTCTGTTGGAGATCTTGGGGCCAAATGCGCCTTTTCCGGTAACTTCTGGACATTTGCAGACTTTACTCGAATCGCCAGGTTCCGGATCGACCTGAGCAGAGCAGAGCGGAGGCAGACGGTCAACGACCGACCGCCCGGGGCCCGCGATTCCCTCCCGGAAGCGCGAAGAGGTGCCCCGTAGAAAACCCCGGTGATGGAAAGGAATCGAGTAGGTCCGACTTCAGTCGGGCCTGCAAGAATCCTTTTTTCGTAGGCCCGACTGAAGTCGGACCTACTCGATTCCTCATTCTCCATGGGGTTTTCTACCGAGCAGCGACGAGGGGTGTCGCCCTCGAACCTGGATCTTCCCAAAGGGTGCTCCAGGTTCCAGGGCGACACCCGGCGACGAGTCGCGAGGATCTTGCCCACAGGTCTGTCGCATGTTAACTTCCTCGAACCTGGGAGGATGCCTTGACCGAGATCGCTCCGGGATCGCCTTTCCCGCCGATCCATGAGTCCTCATCGCCGTTCGTTCCGGGTCCCGGGAGGACGACTCCGAGGCCGCTGAGGTCGTATGCCCATCCTCCGGGGCCTTCCCGGAGGCCTGCTCCGCGGGGTCTCCGGAGACTTCCAGGAGCCAGCAACGCCGTTCGAGGGTCAGGACCATCCCCGGATCGGAAATGGAGTCATCGCGATGGTGTTCATCCCGAATCCGTTTAGCAGCAAGGCGACGAACCTCAAGAGGGGCCTGCGGGATCGCACGGAGGGGAAGCGGCTGTTCAACGTCGTGGGCGACCCGACGGCTCGTGATGTGATCGACCTGATCGTGACCCACAACTGCACGGCGGCGATCAACGCGGGCTGGAGCTATGACCAGCTCTTCGGGGCGGCCGATCAATACATCACGGCCGACATCGCGAACATCCTGGGTGCCTCGCTGCGGCTGGCGAACCTGGTGGGGGACTTCCAGGCCGGGCTGCTCGGCCCCCAGATCGCCGGGCCGAACATCCTGGCTCCGGCGAACTATCACGTGGCCGTCGGCGACAACGCGGCCACCCAGGCCGCGAAGTGGATCTGCAATTCGTCCAACACGCTGGGCATGGGCCATCTCGCGGCCGTCCGGAACGTCTTGCAGCTCGCGATCGCCGGCAACCTGGACATGGAGAACCGCCAGCACCTCCTGATGATCAACAACGCCACGAACCTGGGCGCCGCCGGCCCGGCATTCCGGGGCGTGGCGCTGCCCCCGGGCAAGATCCCGAGCAGCCCGTCCGGGGCCTGGCTCCTGAATCAGGCCCTGATCCTGATCCACGGGCATGCCGCCCTGGGCGGGGTCGGCAACCCGACCTGGCGCGACCTGGCCTGCTACCTGCTCGGGGCGATCATCCGATGCCACGGATACACCGACGGCAACGGCCGGACCGCTCGGGCGGCCTACGCCATCTGCGTCCTCCGGGGCGGGGGCGCCGGATTCGACGCGCCGACGGTCGCCTTCGAGCAGACGCTCCACGGCCTCTGATCCCGCGGGGTCCGTCGCCCGAGACGGCCGGCAGGGCGCCGACCTCCGGCCGATTTCTCTCCCCTGGCGCCGTCGGGCCCCGTACAATGGGTCCTCGGTGGGGCCGATCGGCCCCGAGGTGCTCTTCTCGGGATCTCCACCTTGGATACTCCTTCCGCGAGCGGCGTCCGGCCCGGCCTGGCCGAGTCGATCGAGATGCCCAGCCCGTTTGTTGATGAGACCGTCTCCGAGGTCACCGAGAGGGCCATCCCGATTCGTCCCAGCGACCTGATCCGCTCCCTCTCGGCCGACTCCCGGCTCGAACCGGCCGAGCGCCCCGGTTCGAGCAGTTCTGCCGCCTTTTGGGATCGGTGTTTCACTATGAATATTTCGAGTGGCTGACCGAGCTGAAGGACCTGTATTCGCCCCTCGACCCCGACTCCGATTGCGCCGACATCGTCGATTGCTCGCGGGCCCTGACCGACGACTCCGACGAGGCGTTCCTCCGGCCGTTCGAGGCCGCGTTGATCCGCGCCAACTATCGGCCGTTGAAGCTGGAAGTGCTTGAGAAGGCCGTCGCCGCCCCGAACGAGCTCGGGCTGAACTACGTGCCCAACTTCAAGCTGTTCGAGCACCTGAAGGTCTACGTGAGGGGCCAGACGAAGGTCTCTCGGCTGGTCCGCAGCTTCCGCACCAAGTTCCGCAAGCGCGAGATCATCCACCCGAGCTACTCGCGGATGGTCGTGATCCTCAAGTTCCGCAAGGACGCCAAGCTCGACCAGTTCGCCCGGTCCGACGTGCTGTACTTGCGGATGTTCAAGGACGTCCCCCACGTCGATATGGAGATGCATCTGCCCGAGCAGGGCGTCCGGGTCAAGATGAGGATGATCGACAAGGCGCAGATCGGCTCCCCCCTGGTGGCGTTCCCGGCCACCCTGGCCGCGAAGCTCGCCGGGGCGGTCTTCTTCGGCCTGTCCATGCCGTCCCTGGCCATCGGCGGGCTGATCCTGGCGCCGGTCACCGCCGGGGTGAATTCGTTCTTCGGGTTCCAGCGGGCCAAGCAGAAGCACCTGGCCCACATGATCCGCCACCTGTATTACCTGACGCTGGCCAACAACGGCAGCGTGATCACCCGGTTGATCGACTCGGCCGAGGAGGAGGAGTTCAAGGAGGCCCTGCTCGCGTATTTCTTCCTGCTGAAGTCCGAGGAGCACGACGTCTGGGACCAGCCCCGGCTGGATGCGGCCGTCGAGCACTTCCTGAACGAGGCCACCGGGCTGGTGGTCGATTTCGAGGTCGGCGACGCGGTGAAGAAGCTCCTGAGGCTGGGCCTGGTCCGCGACGACGGCGGCCGTCTCCTGGCGGTGTCGCTCGATCAGGCGTTGGCGTCGCTCGATGCCCAGTGGGACAATTACTTCCGGTTCCACGCCCCGGCCGTGATCACCCGGCCGTGATCGGCCCGGGGCGGATTCGCGGGATCGCGTCGAGCCGGCCCTGGCCCTTGCCTCCTGGTCCCCCTGTCGAGGCGACGCCATGGACGAGGAGACGATTCTCGCCCCCTCCGCCCGGGGAGGCGCCCTCCCGGTCGCCGGGGACTCGGGGCCAGACACCGCGGGGCCGCTCCGAGATCTCGCCGACGATTCGACGATCGTGGGGCCGGGCCCCCCGCCGGTGTCCGAGGGCGGTCCGGGCGAAGGAATCGGCCCGTACCGGCTCGTCCGGGAGATCGGCGAAGGTGGGATGGGCGTGGTGTTCCTGGCCGAGCAGGAGAGGCCCGTCCGCCGCCGGGTGGCCCTGAAGCTGATCAGGCCGGGGATGGACACCGGCCGGGTCGTCGCGCGGTTCGAGCTCGAGCGCCAGGCCCTGGCGCTGATGGAGCACCCGAACATCGCCCGGGTGCTGGACGCCGGCGCGACCGGGGACGGCCGCCCGTTCTTCGTCATGGAGCTGGTGGACGGCATCGCCCTGACCCAGTATTGCGACCGACAGGCCCTGACGCCCCGCGAGCGGCTGGAGATCTTCGTCCTGGTCTGCCAGGCGATCCAGCACGCCCATCAAAAGGGCGTGATCCATCGCGACATCAAGCCCTCCAACGTCCTGGTCGCGCTGCATGACGGGCGGCACGTCCCCAAGGTGATCGACTTCGGCGTCGCCAAGGCGATCGGCGAGCCCTTGACCGACGATACCGACGCCACCCAGTTCGGCATGATCGTCGGGACCCTGGAGTACATGAGCCCGGAGCAGGCCGACCCGGGATCGATGGACGTCGATACCCGAGCGGACATCTACTCGCTGGGCGCCCTGCTGTACGAGTTGCTCGTCGGCTCGACCCCCCTGGTCCGCGAGAAGATCCGGGGGGTCGCCCATTCCGAGGTCCTCCGCCGGATCCGCGAGGAGTCCCCCCCGACTCCCAGCGCTCGGCTCGCCGCCTCCAAGGGGGTGGCGGCGATCGCGGCGTCTCGGCAGACGGAGCCGCCCGGCTGGCCCGCCTGGCTCGGGGCGACCTGGACTGGATGATCATGAAGGCCCTGGAGAAGGACCGCTCGCGCCGATACGACACGGCCGCCGCCCTGGCCCTGGACGTCCGCCGCTACCTCCAGGACGAGCCGGTCTCGGCGGGGCCGCCGACGGCCCGGTATCGGCTCGGCAAGTTCGTGAAGCGGAACCGGGCGGCCGTGGCGATGGGCTCGGCCGTCGCCGGGCTGGCGGCCCTGGCGGTCGTCGGCCTGGTCGTCGGGCTGGTGATGGTCAATTCCGCCCGGGAGAGGGCCGACTCGGCGCTCCTGAGGGAGATCGCCGAGAGGCAGGAGAAGGAGAAGGCCCTCGCCGCCGAGACGCGGGCCAAGACCCGGACGGCGGAGGCCCTGAGGAGGCTCACCGACGTCGTCGTGGGCGACCTCCTGGGCCAGAAGGTCGCCCTGGGCGATCGAGAGAAGCGGTTCCTCCGCGACCTGGCCGGGATGTTCGAGGACTTCACCCGGGAGGACGGCGACTCGCCCTCGGCCCGGGCCCTCCGCGCCGACGGCTCCTACGAGGTGGGGATCATCCGGTCCCGCCTCGGCGAGCTGGCGGAGGCGGAACCGGAATACCGCCGGGCCGTCGCCCTCCTGACGCGCCTGGTCGACGAGTCCCCGGGACTGGCCGAGCCTCGGCACAAGCTGGCCAACGCCCTGGACCGGCTCGGCGCCCTGCTCGCCGCCCTGGAGAGGCCGACCGAGGCCGAGGCCGAGTACCGCCGGGCGATCGCGGTCTGGGACCGGCTGGCGACCGACTTCCCCGAGAACCCCTCCCACGTTCCGGACCTGGGCGCGAGCCTGAACAACCTCGCCATCTTGCTGGTGGACCAGGGTCGCCAGGCGGAGGCGGAGGTCGTATTCCGGCGGATGGTCGTCGCTCGCGAAAAGCTCGCCGCCGCCTCGCCCCGGAGCCCCGACCGTCAGTTCGCTCTGGCCTCGAGCTTGATCAACCTCGGCGTCGTCCTGGTCGAGACCGGTCGAGGGCCGGAAGCCGAGCCGCTCTATCGCCGGGCCCTGACCCTCCACGAGCGGATCGACCGGGAGGCCGGCGACGTCCTGGTCTATCGGGTCCAGTACGCTCGATGCCTGAACAACCTGGCCAACGTCCTCCAGGACCCGCAGGAGTGGGCCGAGGCCGAGGGCTATTACGAGAGGTCCGTCGCGATCCGGGAGCGGCTCGCCTCGGACTTCCCGTCGGTCCCCGCGTATCGGAGCGAGCTGGCCGGCGGGCTCGACAACCTGGCCAACGTCCTGAGGAAGCAGGGGAAGCTCGCCGAGATCGAGGGGATCCAGAGGCGTGTCCAGGCGATCCGGGACCGCCTGGCGGCCGAATCCCCGACCTCGTCGGGGAACCAGGTGAAGCTGGCGGGGGGATTGGTGAACGCCGGGATCGCGACGGCGGCCCGGGGGAAGCCGGCCGAGGCCCTGAAATCCTATGACAAGGCCATCGCCCTGCTCGAGAGCGTCCTCGACCGGACGAGGGACGACGCCACCGCCCGCCTGTTCCTCCGCAACGCCCGCTGGTCCCGCGCCCAGGCCCTGGAGGCGCTCGATCGTCGCGACGAGGCGGCCCGCGAGTGGCAGAAGGCGGCCGAAACCGACCCCGAGCCGAAGCAGGTCAGCTCCCGGATCTCGTTCGCCCTGTGCCTGGCCCACGGGCAGCGACCGGCCCGGGCGGTCCCCGTGGCGGAGTCCCTCCTGGCCGATCTCCCGGACTCGCCCCCGGTCCTTTACAACTCCGCCCGGGTCTTCGCCCGGGCCGCCCTGGCCGATCCCGGAGGACCGGAGAGGCTCGCCTCCTCCGCCGTGGGCCTCCTGAAAAAGCTCGTCGAGGCCGGTTACGACCAGATCGAACAACTGGAGGCGGAACCCGACTTCGGCCCGATCCGCGATCGCGACGACTATCGCAAGGTCGTCAGCCGGATGAAGGCCAGGACGCCGGCTGTCCCCCGAAAATCCCCGAATGACCGCCGAGCCGCCAGGAAGCCCTCTCCGGCGGAGCCTCAACCCGGGCGATTGACGCCCCGCTAGAATGGATTCATGTCGCTCAAGGTCGCCAACCTCCGCCTGGCCCTCGATGAGCCCGAAGAGGCCCTGCCCGACCACCTCGCGCACCGGTTGGGCGTGGGACGGGCCGACATCGCCCGATGGCGGATCTTGCGCAAGAGCCTGGACGCCAGGAAGCACGACGAGATCCATTTCGTCTACTCGGCCGAGGTCGAGATCCCCGGGGCCGAGGCCAGGATCGCCGGGCCGGACGTCGAGCGGTTCGAGCCCGTCGGATTCGACTGGCCGAGCCCCGGGCCAGGACGGCTGGCCCATCGGCCGGTGATCGTCGGATCGGGGCCGGCGGGCCTGTTCGCCGGGTATTTCCTGGCCCTGGACGGGTACTCGCCGATCGTCCTGGAGAGGGGCCGGGACGTGAAGGACCGCGTGGCCGACGTCCGCCGGTTCGACTCGGGGGGCACGCTCGACCCCGAGAGCAATTACCTCTTCGGCGAGGGCGGCGCCGGCACGTTCAGCGACGGCAAGCTCACCAGCCGCGGGACCGGGCCGGACGTCCAGAAAGTCCTCGAAGTGCTCAGCGAATGCCACGGGAAGCCGTCGCTGGTGTACGAGCACCGCCCTCATCTCGGATCGAACCGATTGCCGCTGGTCGTCCGGACCCTGAGGCGAAAGCTGGAGAACCTGGGCGGAGAAGTCCGGTTCTCGTGCCGGGTCGAGGATCTGGAGATCCAGGACGGGCGATTGACGGGCCTGGGCACCAGCTCGGGGCGGATCGCGGCGGACCTGGCCGTTTTGGCGATCGGCCATAGCGCGCGGGATACGTATTCGATGCTCCTGAGGCGGAACATCCCGCTCGAAGCCAAGGCGTTCCAGCTCGGGGTGAGGATCGAGCAGCCCCAGGAGCAGGTGGACGAGGCCCGGTACGGCCCGAGCGCGGGGCATTCGGCCCTGGGCGCGGCCGATTACAACCTGGTGGCGAACGTTCGAGGTCGGGACCTCTTCACGTTCTGCATGTGCGCCGGCGGCTACGTGATGCCCAGCGTCAGCGAGCCGGGCTATTTCTGCACCAACGGGATGAGCGAGAGCCGGCACGACTCGCCGTTCGCCAACAGCGGGCTGGTGATGACGATCTCGCCCGAGGAGACCGGCAGCCGCCACCCCCTGGCCGGAGTCCATTATCAGCAACGGGCCGAGAGGCTCGCGTATCTGGCCGGAGGGCGGAAATACGAGGCGCCGATCCAGTGGGTGCGCGACTTCCTCGCCGATCGGCCGAGCCGGGGGCGGGTGCCCTCCAGCTACCCGAGGGGCGTGGCGCCGATCGACCTGGGCCTGATCCTCCCCCCGATCGTCCTGGAGACGCTGGAGCGAGGCTTGCCGATCCTCGACCGGCGGTTCGGCGGCCTGTTCTTGAAGAACGCGACGCTGACGGGCCCGGAATCGCGAGGGTCCTCGCCGGTGAGGATCCCTCGCGACGACCTGACCCGGCAATCGCCGAGCGTGGCGGGGCTGTATCCCTGCGGCGAGGGGGCCGGTTACGCCGGGGGGATCGTCAGCGCGGCCGTCGACGGCCTGAGGACGGCCCGCGCGATCGTCGCCCGGTTCGCGCCGGCCGGCCGATAGATTCGATTGCGGCCCTCCTCCTCAGCGGGCCGCCGCGGCGAGCCGGGCGTGGGGCAAGACGGCCGTGGCCTCCGCGTCGGCGACGCCCTCGGTGATCAGGAACGGGGCGAACCCGCGATGGACCTTCTGGGAGACCCCGGCGAACCCGGCCCCCCGGAAGAGCTCGCGAAGCTGGCGGGCGGAGGCGTGATGCACGTCCCCTTCCACGCCCGCCACGCACACGTCGTAGATGAACCAGCCCCAGGGCCGATCGCGATAGCCGTCGATCAGCATCAGGCGGCCCTTGGGCTTCAGGACCCGATGCATCTCGGCCACGGCGCGGTCCTGATGCGGGTAGTGGTGGAAGCTATTGGCGCAGGTGATCACGTCGAACGAGCCGTCGGCGAACGGCAGGCGCTCGCTATCGCCCTGGATCGGGGTCACGTCGGCGGCGTGCCTCTTCCACCGCTCGGCCCCCTTGGCCAGCATCCCGCGGACGAGGTCGATGCCCCAGACCTGCGCTTTCGGCAACGCCTCGCGAATCCTCGCCGCGAAGACGCCGGTGCCGCAGCCGACGTCGAGGATCTTGATCGGCCGGTCGCCGAACCGCCCCCGAATCCCCTTGATGATCGCCCGGTGAGACGGGCCGAACAACAGGGTCTGGAGGATGCAGCGGTCGTAATTCTCGCTCCAGCGAGTGAACTCGTGGGTCGCCTGGGTCTTGTCGTAAGCCATGTCGCCTCCTTGCGCCCGTCGAAAGGTGGGGCGTAGAGTTATCCCATTTCTCGGATGAGAGCAAGAGCGATACCGAATTTGATCCGGGCGGAGGGATCATCGCCGAGTCACGGCTTGATCGCCAGGGCCCCGGGCCCGGCCCGATCGGATCGTTCGGCTCGCGGGCTGGCCTTCCGCGAGGGTCGTTTTCCGGTTAGAATCGGCCTCGGCTGGGGACGGCGCCCCCATCCGGAACCTGCTCGTCCCGGCCTTCGACCCGTTCGGGTCGTCGCGCGTGGGACGGTTTTCGAGGCTTTCCAGGAGGCGCCATGACTCCCCTTCGCTGGCCGTCCGTCGTCGTTGCCGGACTCGCCCTCGCCCAGCTCCTGCCCGTTTCGGCCGGTTTCGCCGCCGATCGCGACCCGTCCGCCTTCTCGGGCCGGGCCCTGGCCGTCGTCGAGACGATCCTGAAGCACCATCCCGAGGCCCCCGCCCGCCAGGGCTTGATCCTCGGCGGCCTCCGCTCGGCGATGGACGAGGCGAAGCTCGCCGAGCCTCCCGGCCTGGCGGCCCGGGTCTCGGCGATCAGTGCGCCCGACGGGTTCGCGGCGATCCTGGCCGAGCTCATGCCGAAGGAGACGTCGGCCGACCCCGACATCCGGCCGGTTGAGGACGCCTTCTTCCGGGGGATGTTCGCGAACGTCCCGGGCGGGGCCGTCCTGATGGAGGCCAAGGAGGCCCGCGTGGCCGAGCAGATGGCCGGCAACCGCTACGTCGGCATCCAGGTCGCCCTGAGCCTCGAGACCGACGGCGTCAAGTTCCTCCAGATCTTTCCCGGAGGCCCCGCCGACCGCGCCGGGATCAAGACGGGCGACGTCCTGGAAGCCGTCGAGGGGGATTCGATCGTCGGCAAGCCGCTCCGCAAGGTGATCGACCTGCTTCGAGGGGCCGAGGGGACCGAGCTGACGGTCTCGGTCCGCACCCCCGGCGAGAAGGAGGCTCGGACGCGCCGGCTGACCCGGCTGGCCATGCCCCATCCGACGATCACCGGCCACGGGCCCGCCCCGGCCGACGTCTGGCTCGGTTCGTCCGAGGACGACCACCGCGTGGCCTACCTGAAGTTCGACGAGATCCTCGCCAGCACCCCCCACGAGCTCCGCACCCTGGCCCGATCCCTGGAAAACCAGGGGGCGAAGTCGCTGGTCCTGGACCTCCGCAACGGGCAGCAGGCCCAGTTCCACCCGACCCTCCTGATCGCCGACAGCCTCCTCGAACGCGGTAAAATCGGCCGGTCGCGAACCACCGATCGCGAGACGACCTACGAGGCCGACGCCGACGCCCTGCTCCCGGGCCTGCCGATGGCGGTCCTCGTCGGCGAGGAGACCACCGGAGCGGCCGAATGGCTGGCCGCCGCGCTCCAGGACAACCATCGGGCCGTGATCGTCGGCCGGCCGACCCGAGGGTTCGGCGCGATCAAGACCACCGTGCCCGTCGGCGAGACCGGCGACTCGCTCACGCTGACGACCGGCGAGCTCGAACGCGGAGACGGCCGACCGATCGGACCGAAGCTCTGGCCGGTCGTCGCGAACGTGGAATACCTCGGCCGGCCCACCCCTCGGGCGCTCCGGAGGCGCCGGAGCGGCCGAAATTCGGCGTCGTCCCCGACGTGCTCGCCAAGAAGGACGACAAGGCCCCCGATGGCGATCGCGACCTCGCGGCCGAGTTGATGAGGAAGGCGATCGAGAAAGCGGCGACGACCGACACCCCTTCGAACCCGGAGCGGAAATCGAGCGCAGTCCTCTCGCAACGCCCCGGGCGTCGGGGTTCGGATCGGCCTGGTGCTCGTCGTCCTGACCGGCTCTCGGGCCGTCGCCGACGATGCCGGAGGCTTCCGGGCCGAGACGAAGGCCCGGCAACCCGGCTCGCTCGTCGTCGCCGACGGCGGCCGGCTCCTGCTCGTGGGCAACCACCGGTCGGGTTCGATCTCGACGATCGACCTCTCCGCCGAACGGGTCGCGGCCGAGACGACCGTGGGACGAAGCCTCTCGGCGATGGCCGCCGTCCCGGGGGGCGATCGGCTGGTCGCGCTCGACCCGGATTCTCGCGCCCTGATCCTCCTGGATCGCCGAGGGACCGAAATCCGCGAGATCGCCCGGGCCGAGACCCCGGCCGATCCGTTCCGAGTGGCCGTTTCGCCCGACGGCAAGACGGTGGTGGTGGCGTCTCGGTGGACGCGGAGCCTCGGCCTCTTCCGAATCCCGGGCGAGAAGCCGGCGATCGAGGCGGTTCGGACCGTCGAAATGCCGTTTTCGCCGGGCGAGCTGGTGTTCCTGAGCGACGGCCCCTCGCTGGTCGTCGCCGACGCGTTCGGCGGGTCGATCGCGACGGTCGATCCGGTTTCGGGGGCGATCGGCGAGGTCCGCGGGCTCCCGGCCCACAACATCCGGGGGATGGCCGTCTCGCCCGACGGCCGGACCCTGGCCCTGGTCCATCAAACCCTGCATCGTCAGGCCCGATCGACGTTCGACGACGTGCATTGGGGGTCCTTGCTCAGCAACCATCTCCGCCTGGTTCGCGTGACGGACCTGAAAACGGCCGGGCCGCTCAACGCCCGGGTCGTCGATCTGGACGAGGTCGCCCACGCGGCCGGAGACCCCTCGGCCGTGGCGTTCGCTCCCGACGGCCGGACCGTCGTGGCCCTGGGAGGCGTGGGCGAAGCGGCGATCGTGGCGCCTCCGGGGCATCCCCTGCGAAGGTTCGAGGTCGGGCGGCGGCCGTCGGCCGTGGCGCTCTCGCCCGACGGCAAAATGGCCTATTTCGCCGATCCCGACGCCGACTCCGTGGCGACCGTCTCCACCGAGGGCGGGACCAACCGCAAACGGGTGACGCTCGGCCCCCGGCCCGAGCCGTCGGCCGTCGAACGGGGCGAACGCCTGTTCCGCGACGCGAGGCTCTCGCACCACGGATGGCTGAGCTGCGCAAGTTGTCACACCGACGGCCACACCATCGGCGGCCTGGCCGACACCCTGGGCGACGGTTCCTACGGGGCCCCGAAGCTCGTCCCGAGCCTCTTCGGCGTCAAGTCCACCGGCCCCTGGGGCTGGCTGGGGAACTTGCCGGACCTGGGAACGCAGGTCAAGAAATCGGTCGAGACGACCATGAGAGGCGACTCGCCCGACGAGGCGAAGGTCGCCGACCTGGTCGCCTATCTCGACTCGCTGGAACTCCCGGTAGCCCGGCCGACGGTCGATCCGTCGGCGGCATCACGAGGAAAAGCGATCTTCAAGGCGCGAGACTGCGCCCGATGCCACTCGGGCGACGCCCTGACCTCCGAGGGCCAGTACGACGTGGGCCTGGACGATCAGGCCGGCAATCGCAAGTTCAACCCGCCGTCGCTCCGAGGGGCGGGCCTCCGCGATCGGTTCCTGCACGACGGCCGCGCGGGGTCGATCGAGGACGTGTTTCGCGTTCAAAAGCACCCGGACGGCCGCTCGATGAGTTCGGACGAGATCCGCGACCTGGCGGCCTTCCTGCGGACTTTGTGAGGTGGACCGGAGATTGAACCGCCAAGACGCCAAGTTCGCCAAGAGAAGAGGAGAGGAGGAGGTGAGGAGAAGAGAAGAGGTGACGAGGAGAAGAGAGGTGAGAGGAAGAGATTGAAGAGAGTGGAGAGTGAAAAGAGATGAGTGAATTCTGAAATTCCTCGATTTCTCCGACTCTCTTGCCTCTTCTCTCCACCTCAACTCACCTCTTCCCTCTTCCTGACCTCCCCTCTTCTCTTCTCCTCACCTCCTCCTCTCTTCTTCCCTTGGCGAACTTGGCGTCTTGGCGGTTCGTCCGTTTGTCCGTTCGTCCGTTCGTCCGTTCGCCCGCATTCAATGCCTGGGCCGGAGGGCGGAGGCGGAGTCGTCGGAGCGGAGGCGCCGCCTCTGGAACCGGGCGGTGGTCCCGGCGTGGGGTCCTTCGGTGATGGCGACGCGGACCCATCGGAAGCGGGCCATGAAGGAGCCGGCCTCGTAGCGTCTGGGCCCGCGTTGGCGGATGGCGTCGGCCTCGGGCGACGGCGCGGCCCGGGCCAGGCGCTCGACGTCGTCGCCGGTCTGCTCGTACTCGTTGGGGTCATCCAGGACCACGACCTTGGTGCCGAGGGGTTCGAGGTCGAACCCGAGGGTTTCGCCGGGCAGGGCGCCCACGGGCGCGCCGGTGCCGGGCCCCGCGACGATCGCGACGGTCCCGGGCGGGAGGGGATCGTTCTCGGGGTCGGCCCCGGCGCCGAACCGAGGCGAGGGCCGACCCATCCGCGCAAAGGCGACTCGCATGATGGGACCTCGTAGAGAGGTGGAACGGAGAAGAGAGAGGTGACGTTGCCAAATTTATCCCCCTCCGTCCCGGAATGCACGCGAATTCCGCCGAGAATGTGGGGGCAGATCGTGAATTTCGTCACGATTGGATATTTCCCTTGCAGCCCTCCGGGTCGTGTGCTGGAGTGAGAGTCGGGTCGAATCATCAACGGCCGCCCATCCCACCCGGCCCTCAAGGTCGAGGCGGCGAGGGCGTCCGAGATGCCCTCTTGGCGAGAGCCCGAACATGACGAGCCTCCTTACCCCCGTCGCGCCGCGCCCGCGCGGTCGGTGGACCCCGCGCGCCCCGAGCCGGCGGTCAATGACCTGGCCATCCGGGTCGGCACGGTCAACGGCTCCGGGAGCCAGTCGGCGAACCTGGTGTTGCTCCGCGCCCTCCACGGGATGGGCATCCCGTGCAGCGGCAAGAACGTCTTCCCCTCGAACATCGAGGGCCTGCCGACGTGGTTCCACATCCGGGCCAGCGGCCAGGGCTACACCGCCCACAAGACGGATGCCCCGGTGCTCGTCTGCATGAACGAGCAGACCGCCGAGGACGACGTCCGGGCCCTGCGGCCCGGCTCGATCTGCATCGTCCGCGACGACTTCAAGGACGACGTCTCCGCCCTCCGCGACGACGTGGACTTCTTCACCGTCCCGTTCGCCGAGCTGGCCGAGTCCGCCTTTCCCCCCGTGGCCGGGGACAAGGGATATCGCGACAAGCTGCGCAAGGTCGTGAACATGGTCTACGTGGGCGTGGTCGCCATCGCCTGCGGGATCGAGATGGACGAGGTCCGCAAGGCGATCCGCCGCGAGTTCCCCGGCCGCAAGGCCAAGGCCGCCGAGATCAACATCAAGGCGGCCGAGGCCGGCGCCGACTGGGCCGAGGAGCACCTCCCCCGAGACCTGCCGTTCCGGGTCCGCCGGCTCGACGCCACGACCGGGCAGATCCTGATCGAGGGGAACAAGGCCGCGGCCCTGGGCGCCCTGTTCGGCGGGGCGAGCGTCCTGACGTGGTACCCGATCACTCCGTCGAGCAGCCTGGCCGAGTACGCCGAGGGCTTCCTCAAGGCCCACCGGACCCGACCCGACGGCAAGAAGACCTTCGCCGTGGTCCAGGCGGAGGACGAGCTCGCCGCCATCGGCATGGCCGTGGGCGCCGGTTGGGCCGGGGCCAGGTCGATCACCGCGACGAGCGGGCCGGGGATCTCGCTGATGTCCGAGTTCGTCGGCCTCGCGTACTTCGCCGAGATCCCGGTGGCGATCGTGGACGTCCAGAGGATGGGCCCGAGCACCGGCCTCCCCACCCGGACCAACCAGGGCGACGTGGTCAAGCTCCACCTGCTCGGCCACGGCGACTGCCGCCACGTCGTCCTGATCCCCGGCTCCGTGGGCGAATGCTTCAGCCTGACGGCCGAGGCGATCGACCTCTCCCAGGAGTTGCAGACCCCGGTGTTCGTCGCCACGGACCTGGACCTCGGCATGAACCTCTGGCTGAGCGAGCCGTTCGCCTATCCCGAGAAGCCCATCCGTCGCGGGAAGATCCTGGACGCCGAGGCGCTGGAAGCCCGAGGCCAGTTCGAGAGATACCGCGACCTGGACGGCGACGGCGTGTGCTACCGGACCCTGCCCGGCACCGAGCACCCCCTGGCCGCCTACTTCACCCGAGGCACCGGCCACAACGAGCGCTCCGGCTACAGCGAACGGCCCGAGGACTGGAAGAGGAACATCGACCGGCTGGCCAGGAAGCTCGAAACGGCGAGGAATCGGCTGCCGGCGCCGGTGATCGACACGCCCCCCGGGGCCAGGGTCGGGCTGATCGCCTACGGATCGACCCACCCGGCGATGGCCGAGGCGCGCGACCTCCTCCGCGACCAGGGCCTCCTCGCCGGCTACTGCCGGATCCGCTCCCTGCCGGTGTCGGACGAGGTCCCGGCGTTCATCGCCCGATATGATCGGGTGTACGTGGTCGAGCAGAACCGGGATGGTCAGGTCTGCACCCTCCTGCGAGGCTCGCTCGAAGGGACGCTGGACGACCGGCTCGTCTCGGTCACCCACTACAACGGCACCCCGATCGCCGCCGAGAACATCGCCCACCCGATCCTGGACTGGGAGCGGACGTTCTCCGACCACGGGAGCCTGACCGACGTTTCCGGCCGCGCCGAGGCGAAGGAAGGGGCGGTCTCGTCCGAGTAGGGTCCGCGCCGAGCGTCACGAATTCAACCCAATCACCGATCCAGGGGTTTTCTCATGAGCAAGGACGAAGCGGCGGTCCTCGTCGAGTCCCCCGGCCATACGGGGTCGTTGCCGACCCTGGCGTTCCAGGGCCTGCCCTCGACGCTCTGCAAGGGCTGCGGGCACAACAGCATCACCAGCGCGCTGATCGAGGCGTGCAAGGCGGTCGGCCTCGACCCGTATTACACGATCAAGGTCAGCGGGATCGGCTGTTCGAGCAAGACCCCGGCGTACCTGCTCCAGTACAGCCACGGGTTCAACACCCTGCATGGCCGGATGCCCTCGGTGGCCACCGGGGCGGCCCTGGCGAACCATCGGCTCACGTGCATCGGCATCAGCGGCGACGGCGACACGGCGAACATCGGCCTGGGCCAGTTCAAGCATGCGTGCCGTCGCAATCTGCCGATGGTCTATCTCGTCGAGGACAACGGCTGTTACGGCCTGACGAAGGGGCAATTCTCCGCCACGGCCGACCTCCACGCCCACCTCCGCCGGGAGACCGGCGAGGAGAACCCCACTCCGCCGTTCGACCTCTGCCTGGAGGCGATCGCCGCCGGCGCCACCTATGTGGCGCGGTCGTTCGCGGGCGACCGCAAGCAGTTGATCCCGTTGCTCAAGGGGGCCCTGAAGCATCGTGGGACGGCCTTCCTGGACATCATCAGCCCGTGCGTCACCTTCAATGACTTCGCCAGCTCCACCAAGAGCTGGGAATGGGCGAAGGCCCACGAGGAACCCCTCCACGAGATCGGCTTCGTCCGCCAGCTCCCGGAGATCGAGGTCGAGCAGGAAGCCGGGAAGACCACAAGGGTCCAGCTCCACGACGGCTCGTGGATCACCCTCCGGGCCCTTCATCACGAGGAGCACGACGCCACCCATCGCGGGTCGGCGCTGAACCTGCTCGTCGAGAGCGCCGACAAGGGCGAATTCGTCACCGGCCTGATGTACATCGACGCGATCCGGCCCGATTTCGTGAGCATGCAAGACCTGGGCGAGACCCCGCTGAGCCTCCTGTCCGACGAGGACCTGAGGCCCGGCCGGGACGTCCTGGAGGGCATCCTGGCGGAGATTTGAACCATCAGGGGAAGTTGATGCAGGGTGCATGAAATGCACCAACGACGCGGCGGCCGAAGGCCGCCCACCCTGGCGCATTTCATGCAGCCTACACGACGTGTCGTTGGCGCATTTCATGCACCCGACAGGGATTCGATCGCCTTGCAGGCCACGTCGATCGGATGCTCGGCCCGGATGCGATCGGCCAGGGTGCGACAGGTCCGCGCCACGTGCTCGTTTTCGAGCAGATCGGCCAGGGTCCGGGAGACGGCCGGTTCTCGGTAGCGCTTGACCCTCAGCGATCGGCCGATCCCGAGGCGTTCGAGACGATCGGCGTTGTCGAACTGGTCGTGCGCCAGGGGCCGGACGAGGTGGGGGATTCCGGCGGCCATCCCCTGGGCGGCGGTGCCGATCCCCCCGTGATGCACGAGCGCCGCGGCCCTCGGCAGGAGCGTGCTGAACGGAATATACGCGAAATGCCGGACCCCTTCCGGGAGGTCCTCGGGGATTTGATCGGCGAACTTCGTCGCGAGGATGCCCCTCCGCCCGAGCCGCTCGCACGCCGAGGCGCTCTCCGCGAAGAAGCCGTGGGCGAAGCGATTGGCCGAGCCGGGCGCGAAGACGATCGGAGGCGAACCTCGGTCGAGGAAATCCAGGAGATCCGGGTCGAGGGGCGAGACGTCGGCCTCGTCATAGAGCGGGAACCCGGCCTGGACCGTGTTCGGAGGCCAGTCCGACTGGATCGGCGCGTACCACTCGGGGAACATCGCCAGGACCAGGTCGGGCGAGTGCCACCATCGGTGGAAGATCCGTCGCACATTCGGCAATCCGACCTCGGCTCGATGGGCGTTGACCGGAGGGGCGAAGGTCCGATCGCTCGCCATCGACGCCACCCCGAAGAACGCCCGCTTCAGGGGGCGGGGGAGCCATCGGGGGATGGCCATGTCGCCCATCACCGGCATCGCCTCGACGCTCCAGAACACGGCCGGCTGGAGGTGGACGGTCGCCAGGGGGACGCCCAGCTTGTCCCTCGCCGTCCTCGCTCCGAAGGCGAGACCCCCGCAGACCACGGCGTCGAGCCCCTCGTTCTTCATGTCGCGGATGATGTCGTAGACCGGCCCCACGCCTCGGCCCGCGTGCGCCGAGACGGCCCGGAGGCTCTTCGTCGGGTGCCAGAGGTCGGGATCGACCAGGGCGGCCTCGAACTGGCCGGGCTCGCCGATGGTCCGGGACTCGAAGCCGTGCGAGTCCAGCAGCGGGACGAAATAATGCGGAGAAATGAAGATGACCTGATGTCCCCTCTGGCGGAGGGCCAGGCCGATCCCGATGAACGGGTGGACGTCGCCGGCGCTGCCGTAGGGGCACATCAGGATCTTCAAGCGAGGGCGCCTCCGCATGGTTTTCGTCGGGCAGGCCACGGCCGGCCGGCCCCGCCCCGAGTCTGAGGAATGCTAGATTTCCGATGAAAATTATTCATGTAGATACTTGACAATTATATTCATCTTGCCTATTTCTCCACCTGTTATGCAAAGATTAGGATTGAAAAAAACGGGTTTTGTGCTTGACGCCCCCCCCCCCCCCCCGCCCTATATCCTACCGCTCGTTCGAAGTATCGGAAGCAGGCGAATCCGGTAAGACGGAGACATGGTTATGAAGCGGCGCGGACTGACCCTCGTTGAGTTGCTCGTCATTCTCGCGATCATCGGACTTGTCCTCGCGCTCCTACTGCCGGCAGTCCAGGCAGCCCGCGAAGCCGCCAGAAGGGCTCAATGCTCGAATAATCTCAAACAAGTGGGCATTGCTTTTCACAATTATCACTCGACCCACTCATCGCTACCAAGGGAATTCAACAACCAAGGGAGTTCGCCTTTGGTACACATATTACCATATATGGAGCAAATCGCATTATTTGATTCGATAAACTTCAATGGGCCACTTTCTCTCTTAGGCAATTCAAATAACGAAACGGCAAAACAACACGTCGTTTCAGTTTTCTTGTGTCCATCGGACACAAGGGAAAGCGACAGTGTCAATGTTTTTGCCCCAACAAATTACGCCTGTAACATCGGATATGGATTTAACGGTTTCGGCGACTTCGACAATGGTGTGTTCCCTCATCGCAGTCCTAATCGCGGCTTTGCAGACATCACCGATGGATTGAGTTCAACGGCCATGGCTTCGGAGTGGCGACTCGGCTACTGGCGTCCTCAATCCCCTCCCGAGCGGGCGGTCTTCGTGATTCCCGATGGATCGCAACAGCCGAATAACTACAACCAATTCTCGGCCGCATGCTCCTCGATCAATCTCACGATAGCCGAACGGAGGGGGATCTCAAAAGGCAACTGTTGGTTCATGGGAGGAAATTTCTCTTCATCCTACTACCATACGATGCCGTTGAACCAGCCAAGTTGCTGGAATGTTGATAGTGATCACAGTTCGGCGACTGCTGGCAGTTACCATCCCAGCGGAGCGAATGTGCTGTATTGCGACGGGGGCGTGCGATTCGCCAAGGACACCATCTCTCTCGCCACTTGGCGAGCCCCTCGGTAGCAGATCGGGAGGTGAAATCGTCCAAGATAATTAGCGTTGAAATGTGCCTTGTGCAACATTACCGTTCCTTCACCACAGAGCAACTCCAGGAGATTCACCATGCGGCTTTCCGGCTTTCTCGCGTGTCTGATCGTTCTGGGCATATCATGCACCTGCAATGCCCAGGTTTCTATCACATCCCCTCAAGCGGGTGCCATCAATCCCAACACCGATATCACGATTGCGGGTTCGGTGACGTGGGACAATTCCAAGGTGTCGCTCTCGTCGGTCCAGTACACCATCGTCGAGACCGACCAGACCGGTAACATGGCCATCAACACCCCCGTCCCGGCCACCACCAACAACATTCCGGCCGGCACCGCACCACCCTATAACTTCAGCTACAAGAAAGTGATGACGACGCCGACACCTGCGGCGGGGCAGACTCGGTATTACAAGGTCGAAGTGCTCGCCAAATTCAGCGATGGCAGCCAGGCCCTTGATAGCGAGTCTTTCACGGTTTCTTCTCCGGGTGGCGGCGGAGGGGGAACCTGATCTCGCTCTTAGAACGAGTACCCATCTCGTTGATCTAGATTCTTAGAAAAGAGCTTTGACTCTCGCACATTATCGAGTCTGAAGCTCGAAAGGCGACTAGCCCTCTCCTTCATCACGAGGGAGAGGTTTTTCTACGCATCGAAGTGCGTCGTAATACGATGACTCCGACTAGCCCTTAAATCAGCCGGCGGCTGTCCAGGAGCAGGGTCACGGGGCCGTCGTTGACGAGCTCGACCTCCATGTCGGCGCCGAATTCGCCGGTCGGGACGTCAAGTCCGGCGGCTCGGAGCCGGGCCGCGAACCGCTCGTAGAGCCGCTCGGCCTCGGCCGGCTCGGCGGCGGCGATAAAACTCGGGCGGCGGCCCTTGCGACAGTCGGCCAGCAGGGTGAACTGGCTGACGGCCAGGACCGCGCCCCGGGCCTCGCGGACGTCCCGGTTCATCTTGCCGTCGTCGTCGGCGAAGGCGCGGAGGTTGGCGACCTTGTCGGCCAGGCGGTCGGCGTCGTCGTCCGAATCGCCGGTCTCGACTCCCACCAAGGCGAGCCAGCCCGCGCCGATCCGGCCGATGGATCGGCCTTCGACGCGGACCTCGGCCCGTTTCACCCTCTGGAGGACGATCCTCATCTCAGGTCACACGGCCACGGCCGGGGCCGGCTCGTCGGCCTCCTCGCGGGTCTTGTAGTCGGCCGGGAGGCGATTGCCGGCGTACTCGGGCGCGGTCCACGTCGGGAGGTCGCAGAGGCCGCCTCCGCAATACAGGTGGTGCCAGAGCTGGATCGAGACCACGCTGGTCAGGCCCAGGTCCATCACGAACCGGCGGAGCGTGACTCGCGGCATCATCCTCTGCCGGGAGACCTCGCGGAGGACCGATTTCGGGTCAAAATACCCCGTCTCCTTCAGCGATTCGGGGCTGAGGAGCTGATCGACCCATTTCGGCCGATGGGGCCCGAGGAAGGTTTGCGAGAGGCTGGACCGGAACATCGTCTTGGGCCGGTTGGCGATCCGGTTCGGCAGGGTCTTGGCCGCGACCTGCCGCAAGATCCATTTCTCGGTCCGGCCGTGGAGCTTGTACTCGGGGGCGATCCCCGCGCAGAACTGGATCACGTCGTCATCGAGGAACGGGTAACGGGCCTCGACCGAGTTATGCATGGCCACGCGGTCGCCCTTGGCCATCATCAACAGGCCCGCGAGCATCATCTTGTAGCCGACGTAGAGCGACTGGTTCAGCGGGTGCCAGCGGCCGATGCGGTCGTTGGAGATGTCCAGGTCTTCATATGGCGTGTGCGCGCCCAGGCGGTTCCACATCGACTGGTCGTAGAGCAGCGGCCGGGCCTGGCCGATCAGGTCGTAGAGCTCCTGCTGGGCGGGCCGGACGCCTCGCATCGGCCGGAGGTCGGCGCGGTGCTCGGCCCCTCCGCCGACGAGGCCCAGGATCAGCCCCCGGAAGGCGTTCAGGGGCGACCGGCCGATCCGTTTCAGGAGCCGTTCCTTGAACATCTGCCCCTTGAACCAGACGTAGCCGGCCAGGGCCTCGTCGGCCCCCTCGCCCGTGAGGGCGACCTTGTATCCCTGGTCGTGGACGGCGCCGGCCAGCCTCATCAGGGCGGCGCACGAGGTGTCCATCACCGGACCTTCGGCGGCGGTGACGAGCTCGGGGAACGCCTCGGCGACGCTCGCCTTGTTCATCGTGACGGTCGTCAGAGGCGATCCCAGGACGTTCGCCGCCTCGGTGGACTCGGCCCGTTCGTCCGGGCCGGCCTTGTCGAATCCGATCGTGAACGAGGGGACGGCGCGGCCTCTCTGGCGTGAGCTCAGGCCGAGGACGACCGTCGAATCCAGCCCCCCGCTGATGTAGCTGACGACCGGCACGTCGCCGCGGAGCCGGCGCTCGACAGCCTGCCTGAGGAGGTGTTCGAGCTCGTCCACCAGGGGGGCGGGGTCGGTCATCCGGCGTTCCTCGCCGGCATCGGGGAAGTCCAGGTCCCAGTACTGGTGCATGGAGACCCGGCCGTCGCGGACCCTGAGGAAGTGGCCCGGAGGCAGGCACTTCACGCCCTCGAAGCAGGTGCGCCTGGTGCTGGCGCAGAAGAACGAGAAGAAGTAGTCGAGCCCGGCGGGGTCCGGCCGGGCGTCCACCAGCCCGCTGGAGAGCAACGCCTTGATCTCCGAGCCCCAGAGGAGCCAGCCGTCTCGCTCGGCGTAGTAGAGCGGGCAGATGCCGACGCGGTCCCGGCCGAGGATCAGGGTCCGGGTGTTGCGGTCCCACAGGGAGACGGCGAACTGGCCCCGGGCCCGGGCGAACATCCCCTCGTGGTGGTCCTCGTAGAGGTGGACCCACGCCTCGGTGTCGCAGCGGGTGGCGAGGTGGTGGCCTCGGGCGAGGAGGTCGTGGCGGAGCTCGGGGTACTCGAAGAGCTCGCCGTTGAAGGCGACCCAGATCGATCCGTCCTCGTTGGAGAGCGGCTGGCGGCCGCCGGCCAGGTCGATGATCGACAGCCGACGGGCCCCGAGGGCCACGCCCGGCTCCTGGTGGACCTGCTCGTCATCGGGGCCGCGATGGGCGATCGCCCCGGTCATCGCCAGGAGGCGATCGGTGGAGAAGTCCCGCCTCCCGGACAGGTCGAACGCGCCGGCGATTCCGCACATGGTGATCTAGGCTCCGAGAAAGGGCGAAGACGCGCCGGGAGAGGGCGGCCTCGACGGTCCTGGGCGTCCGGGGCGAATTCCCGTCAACCCTACCCCATTCTACCCGACCCGACCCCCGGGAAGCGAATTCCGGAGGGGCCGAGGACGGCCCGGCCGCTCCGGGCCGCTCAATCGGCGCGATCGGACTTCGCCGCGAGCTTCACGCCGCCCTGGGCCCGACGGCGCTTGCGGGCTCGGCGATAGGCCCAGCCTCCCTGGAAGGCGACCCAGCCTCCTCCGAGCCGGAAGAGGACGCCTCGGACGCCGACCGGGACATAAAATGCCATGACTTCGGGCCTCGCTTCGAATGGAGGGTGATCTCGCCGAGCAAAACCTCTTCGCCCGATCCCGCCTGGTGGCGACCCGAGTGCCGGCCGTCGGCGATCCGGCTCGACCCGGCGAAGTCGTCGCGGATCGAGTCGCGGAGGAGGTTGCCGAGGTACGGGACGATCGTCCGGGTCTCGCCGCACTGGTTCGCGAAGACCACCGGGATGCCCAGGTCCGCCGCCACCTTCTCCGGGATCGTCCCGGCGAGCGGCCCGACGTGGCCGAACAGCCAGTGCCTCACCCCGCTGAGCCGGCAGGTGAACCGGGGCCACGCCGAGGCGATCAGGGCCAGGTCGATCCGGTCGCGATAGTCGTCCCAGACCCGCCGATAGATCATGTCCGCGCAGATCGAGAGCCCAACCCGTCCGAACGGGGTCTTGACCACGAGGGGCTCGGTCCCCTTGCGGAACCGGAACGGCTCCCAGAAGACGAGGTTCCGCTTGCGGTAGCAGTCGATGCAGCCGTCGGGCTGGATCAGGGCCATCGCGTCGTAGAGGTCGGGGCCGTCGCTCTCGACGAATCCCAGGGCGATGGTCATCCCCCAGGCCCGGGCCCGATCGGCCATGAGGCGGAGGGTGGGACCGTCCCGGGGCTCGGCCAGCGGCCCGAAATCGTCGAGGAACCCGTAGCCGGAGAGGCACATCTCGGGCAGGACGGCCAGCTCGGCCCCGGCGTCGCGGGCCTGCTTCAGGAGGTGTTCGACGCGCCCGAGGTTGGCGGCGATGGACCCGGGCTCGGCGGCCATCTGGATTGCGGCGGCGGCGATCTTCAAGGGCGTCTCTCCCGACGGGCCCGGCCCGTCGCCGATCAATTCCAGGCGTTTCTCAGGTCGTCCATCTTGTCCTGGAACCATCCGAGGAGGCCCTTGCGTCTGGCGGGCAGCGGCTGCTGTCCTTGTATACGCAATCCCTGGGCCCGATCGAGCAATTGGTCCTGCGGGGGCGGAACGGCCGGCTCGATCTTGTAGTTGAACTCGCGCTCGTCCCGCAGGGTGAACGGGACGACGTTCTCGGTGAAGAAGTCGGTGAGGATGTTGTCCCACCAGGGGGCGTCGATCGGTTGGAGGATCTTCTTCTGGGTGCCGTCGGGGGCGATCAGGGTCACGTCGCGGGTGCCGTAATAGGTGAAGCTCTTGGACACCGGCGACGCGCCGATCTCCGCCCCGTTGACCAGCACGAGGGCCCCCGGCGGGTCGGTCCGGATCGTGTATCGGCGTTTCACGCACCCCGAAGCGCCCGAGGAGGCCAGCGCCGCCAGGGCGATCGAGGCGACGACTCGGCCTCGCGATCCTCTGCCGCCCATCCTCGGCCTCCGTGCCCGGGCCCGTTCTCAACTCGGGGCGCATCCCGCGGTCGCCCCGTCCTCGGCCTCCTTGCCGGTCTCGGGCGCATCCTAGCCGAGAGCGACGATCCGAACAAGGCGGCTTGGGACGGGGACCGATTCCCCGCGGGCATCTTCGCGAAGATGTAAGCATGCCTTGGATGGAGGCGGGGCCCGCTCACGAGGCCCAACGCATGCCCCGCGGCCACGAGCCTTCGAGGCCGTGAGACCCCTTGGCGCGGCGGAGGCATGCTTGCCATGATGGCTTGCTTCCCGAACGGATTTGGAGCGCCTCCCATGAGAGTGTCCGCCGCGATCGCCCCCCTGCAATCCGTCTCCTCGACCTGGCAGGCCGTCGGCCTCCACGAGGGCGAGCCGGTCCCCCCGGGCTTCCCGTTCCCCGAGATCGTCGGCCCTCTCCTGGAAACCAAGGACCTCTCGGGCGCGATCGGCGAGGCGGTGCCCCTGTTCGGGATCGGCCGCTCCGGCGGCTCGGTCCTCGTCTTCGGACTCGGTCCGAAGGGGACGTTCGACGCCGGGGCCGCCTTCCGCGCCGGGGTGGCGGTGGCGAAGAAGCTGGCCAGCCGCCAGCGATCGTCCGTCGCGATCGCGTTGCCCTCGTCGGCGGACCCGGCGGCGATCGCCTCGGCCCTGGTGGAGGGGGCGATCGTCGGCACGGTCGGGCCGGGCCTGCGTAAGGCCGACCCGGGCCGCCACCCGTTCGAGTCGCTGATCCTGGTCGCGCCCCCGGGCGCCGACCTGGACGAGGGGGCGCTGGGCCGGGCCGTGGCCCGGGGCCGGGTCGTCGGCGAGGCGGTGAATCTTGCCCGGACCCTGGCCAATCTGCCCCCGGCCGAGAAGGCCCCGGTCGATCTCGCCCAGCGGTCGGCCGCCCTCGCCCGGGACGCCGGGCTTTCGGTCGAGGTCTGGGACCGCGATCGCCTGGTCGAGGAGCGATTCGGGGGCGTCCTGGCCGTGGCGGCCGGTTCGGACCAACCGCCGGCGTTCGTCGCCCTGGAACACCGGGGCGGAGGGGACTCGCCCGCGATCGCCTTGATCGGCAAGGGCGTGACGTTCGACTCCGGCGGCCTGTCGCTGAAGCCCTCGGCGTCGATGGAGGACATGAAATGCGACATGACCGGCGCGGCGGTGGTCCTGGCCGTCCTGCGGGCCGCCTCGCAGCTCCGGTTGCCGGTGAACGTCTCCGGCTACTTCGCCCTGACGGAGAACATGACCGGAGGCCGGGCGATGAAGCTGGGCGACGTCCTCTCGATGAGGAACGGCCTGACGGTCGAGGTCATGAATACCGACGCCGAAGGGCGGCTCGTCCTGGCCGACATCCTCACGTTCGCCTCGGAGCAGAAGCCGTCGCGGATGATCGACCTGGCCACGCTCACCGGGGCCTGCATGGTCGCCCTGGGGTCGAAGATCGCCGGGCTGTTCGCGAACGATCCCGCCCTGGCCGGCGAGATCCTCAACGCCTGTCGCGCCTCCGGGGAGAGGGCCTGGCGGATGCCGCTGGATGACGACTTCGCCGAGGGCCTCAAGAGCAAGGTCGCCGACGTCAAGAATGTCGGCGGGAAGTACGGCGGGGCGATCACCGCGGCGAAGTTCCTCCAGAAGTTCGTGGGCGAGACCCCCTGGGCGCACCTGGACATCGCCGGGCCGAGCTGGGCCGACGACGATTCGGCGACCCGCGACGCCGGCGGGACCGGATGCTTCGTGCGGACGTTGATCGCCCTGCTGGAAGCCGCAGGCAGTTCGAGCGCGGCCTGAGCGGTCGAAAGCGCGGGAGGCGAGCGAGATCGGGCGGGGAGGTCAGCCGGCCTGCGAGAGTCGGGTCGCGAACTGGCATTCGATCCGTCGGCTGTTGATGTCCAGCATCTCCAGGATGCGGAGCACCTCATCCATCTCGAGGTCCTCGTCGATCGCCCAGCAGAGGACGTCGAGGTTCTCCCACCGGGCCTTCAGTCTCCAGAGGATCTCGTCGATCAGGTCCGAGTCCTGGAATTCGCGCTGGAGGAGGCCGAAATCGTCGTGGTCGAGCTCGATCCAGAAGGTGCGGCCCTGGAGGTGTTCGAGCCATCGGTCGCGGAGGAAGCCGTTCCAGTGCTCGCGGACCCACCGGCGTATGGCCCACTCTCCCAGGTCCCGGCCCGCCTTCTCGCTCTCGATCCACT
This sequence comes from uncultured Planctomycetota bacterium, assembly GCA_963737655.1. Classification (GTDB taxonomy): domain Bacteria; phylum Planctomycetota; class Planctomycetia; order Isosphaerales; family Isosphaeraceae; genus JAQGHR01. The sequence goes on from CAVTTN010000002.1 coordinate 4,622,540, forward strand.
TGAACTGAAGGGCTTCCACTTCGCCCTGGATGTGGATGCTCTGCCGGGACGACGTCCTCGTCGCGAGCGTCATCGGACTACATTGACACATCGAGACCTCCCTCAGCCCGGTGGCCTTCGCCGTGTATCGAGGCCGATTCTAGCCGTCGGCCCGGAAACGACAAGGCGGATCGGAGCCGAGATCATCATCGCGACAACCCGGGGCGGCGGGCCGTCGTCCGAGGAAGCGAACCCGGGCTCTAGAATACCTTACGGTCCGACCCTAACCGATTGTTGAGGACATTGCAAGAATTGTGCCATTTTCATCGATACATTCAAGCCGATCAATCCATGACAGACGTCGAGACCGCCTTAATTGTCTCGGGGACCCTCGCCGAACCAGGCCAATTCCCGGCCGATGAAGACCGCCACACCCTGCGGAGACGCCGCGAGGGGGCCCAGAGTCCCTTCCGCCACGGCGCGCCATCGCACCTTGCCACTCAACTCCGAACAAATGAGATGGACGCCTTGCCGGGTGATGCGGATCGCCTCGCCGTCGGGCCCGGGCACGAATTCGCTGGGAGCGTCCTCGGCCTTGCCCTGGCCGCGGAGGTGGCCGGTGCCGTCGTAGGATAGGGCCCGGCCGTCGGGTGCGGTCACGACGACCCGTTTGCCGATCCTGAGGAGTTGCCAGCCCTCCCAGACCACCGGCGTCTCCCACATGACCTGGCCGTCGAGCGTGTGGCCTCGGAGGACTTGCTCGCGACGGGCCAGGGTGACCCAGGCGAGCCCGGGAGGGGCCTCGGCCGGGGCCGCCACCAGGCAGAGCGGCTCGGCCGGCTCGGACCGGTACATCCCGGCGGGTTCGCCGGCGGCATCGAGGATGCGCAGAGTCCCGCCGTCGTCGGTCAGGGCCACGAGGTTCCCCGAGCCCAGCGCCAGGTCTTCCACGGGGCTCCTCAATTCCTGCCGCCAGACCCACCGGCCGGCGATCGTGGCCCGGCCCACGCGGTCCCGTTCCTGGACGATCGCCATGCCGAACGTGTCGGGCCGGAGCGCCAGGTGCGTGAGATTCACGAGGTTCAGGTCGAGCCGATTGGTCCCGTGGCGGCGGGCGTCGTAGACGACGAGGTTGCGGTCCGTCGCCGAGACGATCCAGCCCGGGGCGGTCCTCAGGATGCGGCCGACTCCGGCGCAATCGGGGGCCTGGCCGAGGAGTTCCGCCTCCGTGGTGAACACTTGAAGACGCGAGGTGTTCGGGAACACGCCGATCCGGGGCGGATCGTCGAGGATGGCCAGGACGGCCGTCTCGGCCTGGTCGTCGGACTGGGCCAAGGAGACCGTCCAATCGGGCCGGCGGACCGTGCCCGACCGCTCTCCGCTGGCCCGGGCCGCCGCCGCGGCGGGACGCTTCGGCGGGGTCGGCGGCTTCGAGCCATCGAAGTCCATCCGAACGATCTCGCCCGTCGAATGCCCATAGTAGAGGAACCGCCCCAAGGCGTCGACTTCCAGCGCGATGGCCGGGCGATTCAACGTCGTCTTCCACTTCACGTTGCCGCCGGAATTCAGGAGCAGCAGGTCGCCCTCGGTCGTGGCCACGGCGAACGACCGGCCGACGAAGTCGGGGACGGCGTGGGCGGCGGTCCCTCCGAGGTGATAGGAACCCTCGTTCACGCCCTGGAGGTCGTACCTCTGGACGCCGTGGGTGAAGCACGAGGTCAAGACCATCCCGCCATCGCCGCTGACGGCGAGGCGGCCGACGTTCGACGACAGCTTCTCCTCCCAGATCACCTCCGGATCGAGCCCCCCGGCGGCGGTCTCCCCCAGTTCGATGGCCGCGAGCAGGCCGTAAGTCGCCGCGCCGAGCAGGAGCGGCTGGGACGGGACGAACCGGAGGTGAGCCAGCCCCTGGCGGGTCTCCACCTTGCCGGCGGGCTTGCCGTGGCGGGTGAAGAACGCGGTCTCCGGCCCCTTCGACCCCACGGCCACGAATCGGCCGTGAGGGTCGATCGTCACCGAGACGGCATCGCTCGGCCCGGGGCGATCGTCCACCGGGTCGAGCTCGGCCCGAGGAACAGGAGCCGGGATTTCGGCAGGAGCAGGGCCGCGAGCGAGCCGTCGTCGCTGATCGCCGCCGAGACGATCTTGTCCGGGGCCCGGGAGGTCAGCCGCCGTTCGCCGTCGGGTCCGATCAGATAGAGATGGCCGCCCTCGTCCCAGGCCAGCAACAGCCCGGCCTCGCGAGCCAGGGCCAGGCCGAGCAACGGGGCGTCGGTCAAGACGGTCCAGGACCGCGAAACGTCCATCCGGGAAGTCGGGCGAGGGCCGTCGGCCATGTCTTGAGTCTACAGCACTCGCGGCGATTTGGGAATTCTCGCCGAATTCGATCGTCGGCGCCTCGGCCCTTCGCCCGAGACCTTCGCCGCGAGCCGTCCGGTGGCGGGCACGTCGAGGTCTTCAAGGTGACCGACGATTCCGAAACGATCACGTGGCGTGGCATTTCGTACAACCTGATTCGATCCGCGATCGCCGGGCGTCCTGAAATGACTTCGGCGGCGGCGGACCGGGTTGGGTTCGTCCATGCTTCGCATGGGCTGCGGGTCCTGGGGACGGCGCCCGCCTTCGGCCGGACCACGACCGAGCTGGGGGCCGCAACCTTTGTCTCCGAGGAGAGTACCCCGCTCCGTCCTCCCCATTCGACCGATCGGAAACCTCTTTCGCAACACATTGCGATCCAAGAACCCCATTTTCGGTGATTTCCAGGTCCTCCGCGCCCCTCTCCTCGACTTGAGGGTTACGCACAATTGTTCCTCAGATGCACCACCGTATTCCAACCACTTGACTCAAATGCTTCACGTTCCCGACCGATTCGTGACACAAGAACCCAAACCACCCCGCGGAGGACGATAAATTCGACCAATGGAATGGTAAAGCACGATCCATCACACAAATCGCATGTTCAATCAAGTCATTCATCCCGAGGCGGCCCTGACGCAAGGTTCTGCCTGAATTGGACATCGGTCTCGATTCCTCCTGGACCGCAGCGACCGCCTTCGTGCTCCGGGTCGAGGAGTTTCTATCTCAATATGACTAAAATGCGGATGTAAAATCTGTTTTTATCTTGCGAAAGGGGTCGGCCTCGGTCATCATCGTCCCAGGCCAGCTCCTTCGCCGGGGAGTTGGCGTCCGCCGAGGCGGCTTTGGGGAATGTTCCGACTCGATGTTGAGTCGCCCTGGAAATTCCCCTGACTCGCAGTTCGGGAATCCCGTCGCCGGTCGCCTGTCTGGGACGGGCCCGGATTGTCGTGTTTGAGACGGGGCCGTGACCAGTCGCGATCCTGCCTGCCGCCCGCCCGCTAGCACGATCCAGTTGTTCTGGTCGCTATAAAGTCCAAGCCACGCACCCCGAACGGAACCCACGCCATGCGCATCGCTCTGAGTCGCCTCCTCGCTCTCGGGATCGTCGGCCTGTCACTCACCGTGAGTGCTCGAGCCGACATGGTCACTTATTCCTTCACGGTCCCCGAGACGTCCGTCCCGTTCTCGACGACCCAGCCGCTTCAGCTGTTCAACACGAACCTGGGGACGCTGACGGGCGTCACGATCACGATCGACACGTCGGCCACCGCCTCGATCGTCGTCTACAATTTCAGCGGGGCCAGTCAGACCTTCACGAACGCCTCGGCCGACATCCCCGTCGAGGGGACCGGACCGGCCGGCGCGAACCTCACTGCGGAGCCCACGGCCTACCTGGCCTCGGGCACCATCGGATCGGGGGTTGGGCCTTACACCTACTCCGGACTGACGTCGACGGCCTCGAGCTCGGTGATGGTTCCTTCCGGGAGCTTCGCCGCCTATGAAGGTCCCGGCACGTTCTTCGCCGACTTCACGCTGGCCGCGCCCACGGGGACGTTCTCGGGGTCGTCGGCCCCGGGGGTCGCGTTCACAGGGATCGCCAAAGCGGGGGGCACCCTGAGTGTGACCTACTCCTACAACTCCGTCCCCGAGCCGGCCAGCATGACGATCCTGGCGTCCGGGCTGGTTCTGGGCGGGATCTCTCGCTTCCGCAAGGGCCGCCGGACCATCTCGGCCGTTTGATCGTTGCTGGCCCCACCAGGAGGCCGCCGACGGGGGGTGAGGAGAACGTCCCTTTCCCCGTCGGTTGACCCCTCGAGGCGTGGATCGGAAAACCAGAGCCCTGGCGGATGCGACCGGCCGAGACACCGATCGGCCGAACGATCCTCAAGGTGGCCGCCGGAGGCTCGGAAGCGGCGACGTTCCGAGCCTCCGGGAAGAATTCCACGCGCGTCTCACCGAAGCCGTTCGAATCTCCCCGGGAAGGGACGGGCGACTTTGGTTGAGAGCGATTCCGGAGGGGAAGTCCTCCGCGATCGCGGGCTGTGGCCGTCCGGCTCGGACCGGCTTTTGGACGCCCTTCAGTTTGAGCGGACTGCCGTCGGCTGCCTCCGGGCCTGCTGGATCGCCCGGCCGAGGACGGGGTCTCGCGAGGGCTCGCCGAACTCGATGGTCGGCGCCTCGGCCCCGTCGCCCGAGACCTTCGCCGAGAGCCGTCCGGTGGCGGGCACGTCCGGCTCGACGCCCTGCTCGCTGTAGGGCCGATCCCGGGGCGAGTAGAACTTGGCCGTCGTCAGCTTGAGACCGGCCGGCGCGGTCCTCAAGGGGTAGATGCTCTGCACCGACCCCTTGCCGTAGCTCCGCTCGCCGACGACCACGGCCCGGCGATTGTCCTTCAGGGCCCCGGCGAGGATCTCGCTGGCGCTGGCGCTGTCGTGATCGACCATCACGAGCAAGGGCATCCGCCAGGGCGCACCGGGCTGGGCCACGTACGTGGCGCTTTGATTGGCGGCTCGGCCCCGGGTCGAGACGATCACGCCGGAGTCGAGGAACAGATCGGCGATCTCCACCGCGACGTTCAACAGGCCGCCGGGGTTGCCCCGGAGGTCCAGGACGAGCGTCCGCATCCCCTGCCGTTCGAGGCCCGCGATCGCCCGGCGGAGCTCCTCGGTGGAGGTCTTCTGGAAGCCGACGAGCTGGATGTAGCCCACGCCCAACGTGGGCTCGACGATCCGGGCCTGGGCCACGCTCTGGACCTCCACCGGACGGCGGATCAGCCGCACCGATCGCGAGCCGCCCTCCTTCGAACGGATGATCAGATCGACGGCCGAGCCCTCCGCCCCTTGAAGCTTCGCGGCCGACTCGTCGAGGCCGAGGCCTTTGAGGGATTGGCCGCCGATGTGGGTGATCTTGTCGGTGGCCCGGATGCCCGCGTCCCACGCCGGCCCGCCCTTGAGCACGTTCACGAGCCGGAGGCCCAGATCGTCCTGCTTCAGCTCCACGCCCAGGCCGACGAAGTTGCCGTCGATCAGGCCGAAGAGGTCGTCGAGGCGGTCGGGCGTCAGGTAATTGGTGTAGTCGTCCAGGGCGTCGCAGGCGCCGAAGGCGAACTCCATGACGATCGGCGAGGGGGCGATCCCGGCCGTGGATCGGGCCTGGTCGCAGGCCCAGGCGACGAACCCCCGGGCCTCGTCGCGCCCTCGGGCCGCGATCGTCGTCCTCCGCGAGCGGAGGGTCTCGCGGAGATGGCGGATCGCCTCGGGGTCGGCCTTCGGCGCGTTGACCTGGAGGAACGTCGGGTCGCGGAGGGCCACTTCCAGGTTGTCCAGCCCTCGCCTCAGCAGGGGCTCGACGGCCACCGGATCGACGTAATACCCCTCGATCCGTTCGAGGACCTCGTCATAGACCTCCATCGCCTGGGCCTGGGACATCCTCAAGAGCACCGTCCGGAAGCTGCGATCCACGTATCGACGACCGAGCTTATAATGGGATTCGCAGAGCTGAAGCCGTTGGCGGAGCTCGGTGCGATCGGGCCATCGGCGGAGTCCGGCCTCGTAGACCTCGATGGCCGCCGCCCAGTTCCGCTGGAGCTCCAGGTGGAGGCCCTTCCTCAGCCAGGAGTCGGCGTCGTCCTCGGATGAGGTCGAGGCTTCGGGCTTCGGCGCGGAAGGTTGGGCGGAATCCGGCGGGTCGGCCGCGAACGCCCGGGCCGTCGGGGCCAGGGCGAGGGCGAGGAGGCCGATCTGGAGGAAGGCGACGAGGGGACGGCGCATCGCGGACGATCCTCCCACTGCCGGAGAGGCCGCGGCGGGTCACCGGGCCGGCAAAGCGGGGGATTCGGAGAGCGAACGCCATGCCGGGCCAGGGCGCGCCGTGGTCCCGAGGGGACCGGGGCTCTGGCCCGGAGGGGATTCGGAGACCGAGAGGCCCCGACACGCCGGGTGATCCATCCGCACGCCGCTCCCTGGGTGCTGTTCTCAAAAGTCGCTCAATCATCGGCGGAGGCGACGACGGAGAGGCGGGACCATGAGGCCTCCACCCCTCGCCGGGTCGGTCCGTGACGGCCGCCGCGAATCCTCGCGACGACCGCCATCAGGAGTATAACACACCCACGACCGGTTCCATCGGAGAGGCCGACCCGACAACCGAGTTGTCATTTTTTCAAGGAGAACGCCGGCGACGTTCCAGGGCCCCCTTGCAGTGCTCGTGCAGCTCCAGCTCGATCAGTTCTTCCTCGACGTTGTCCAGGCTGGGGTTTTCCAGGGTCTGGGCCACCTCGTCCAGCAGGAACGACGTGAACTTCTCCCGGGCGAGATGCAGCCTCTTGCGGACCCACTCGACCGTCAGCGTCTTGCCCAGGATCGGGCCGAAGTGGTCGGCCATGTCGCTGGATCGGGCCTCGGTGTGCTCGGTCCGGTAGCGGAGGAGCGCGTGGTAGTTCTGGCCGGCCTGGCGATCGAACCGCGCCAGGGCGTCCCAGGCTCGGGCGAGCAGCTCGGACCTCCAGATCGTGATGAAGTCGCGGTCGGCCGCGTCGTGAGACGACTCCTCGACCATCGGCACGAAGTTGTCTTCTTCCAGAGGCAGGGGCGTCCTCTTCTTCTTCCTCTGGAGATCGACGACCAGGTGATACAGCGAGGTCTTCAGGAGGTGGCGGAACCGGCCCTTGTCCGGGTCGGCCCGGCGGAAGTCGCCCCGGACGAGCCTCAGGGCGAATTCCTGATAGAGCTCGCCGGCGGCGTCCTGATCGCGGACGGCGGCGAGCAAATAGCGATGGATCGCCGGGCTGTACCGCTCCAGTAACTTTCGGCGCGCTTCCTCGGCGGCGTCGGGCGTGCCCTGATGGGCCTGGAGCATCAGGGTCCAGGCCGTCGAGATCTGGCTGAGCCGCGAGCCCGGCTCCTCCGGCGATTCCGCCCCCGTCGTGATTTTCATCGACGGATGCCCCTCTAAGAATGCTGTTCGCACGTCGGGGTCCTGGCCCCTCTCCTGGCCATGGTAATCCGACGGCCCCCGAAAATCCGCTGAAATCCCGGCCGATCCGGAATGAGGGGCCCCGTACTCGTAACAGAAGAGGACGTGACGCAGACCGACACAGCTCGATGACGAGCGGCCCCAACTCCTTGGAGAGCACCATGATCCGCCGCGATCGCCGCGCAACCCGTCCGTCCGTCGAATGCCTCGACGGACGAATCCTCCTCTCGGGCGTGACCCCGTTCCAGCTCGAGCATGCCTACGGCTTCGACTCGTTCAACTTCGTCGCCAACGGCAAGACGGTCAAGCCCGACGGCACGGGCCAGACCATCGCGATCGTGGACGCCTACCACGACCCGTACCTCTCCAGCGACCTCCACAACTTCGATCGCTCGTATGGCCTGCCCGACCCGTCGCTGACGGTCTACGGCTTCTCCGGGACCCCGTCCAACGACGGCTGGGCCGAGGAGGAAGTGCTGGACGTCGAGTACGCCCACGCCATCGCCCCGGGGGCGAAGATCGTGGTGATCGAGGCGAAGAACCCGAGCGACCTGTTCAACGAGGTCAACTTCGCCAAGAACCTGCCGGGCGTCTCGGTCGTCTCGATGAGCTTCGGCAGCTCCGAATTCTCCGGGCAGAAGGGCCAGGACTCGCTGTTCACCACGCCCGCCGGCCACACCGGCGTGACGTTCCTCGCCGCCACCGGCGACGCCGGGGCGTATTCCGGCGTGAGCTACCCGTCGAGCTCGCCGAACGTGGTGGCCGTGGGCGGGACGACGCTGAACGTGGCCTCCAACGGCACCTACCTCAGTGAGTCGGCCTGGAGCGGCAGCGGCGGCGGTTACAGCCGCTATGAAGCCGAGCCGTCGTACCAGAGGAGCGTCCAGAGCAGCGGGCTCCGCACGACGCCCGACGTCTCGCTCGACGCCGACCCGAACACCGGGGCCACCCTCTATTACACCACGCCCTCGACCGGCCGAGGGGGCTTCACGATCGTCGGCGGCACCAGCGCCTCGACGCCCGAATTCGCCGGCCTCGTCGCCATCGCCGACCAGGGCCGGGCCCTGATCGGCAAGAATCCCCTGGACGGGGCCACTCAGACGTTGCCCCAGCTTTATGCCTCGCCGTCGAGCGACTTCCACGACATCACCACCGGCTCCAACGGCTACCGGGCGACCGTCGGCTACGACCTGGCGACCGGCCGGGGGACGCCCAACGCCCTGCCCTTGATCGTCGATTTGACGAGGCCGGCGAGCCGCCCGGTCCTGTCGTACACCGTCGGGGCGTCGCTGTCCCTGGCCAACGCCTCGCCGTTCACGGCCTCGCTGGTCGGCTCGTTCGACGTCTCGACGGCCCCGGGCGACTCGACGACCGACACGACCGAGGCCGCGAAGCCGACGACCCCCTCGCCGACCCCGGCCCTCGCGATCGCCCCGCCGACGGACCTCCTCGGCTCGCCGACGATCGCCACCGGCCATACCTCGCCGAAGGCCGGCACGCCGCACGACCAGGCCCTGGCCAACGTCGCCCAGGACGTCGAGATCGACTGGTTCGTGTAGGGTGCATGAAATGCACCAAACACTGCGGCGGCCACCGGCCGCCATCCCTTCCCTCCCCTCTCCTCGAATCGCGAGGAAGAGGAGCGGAAAGAGGATGGCGGCCGGTGTCCGCCGCGGGTGTTTGTGCATTTCATGCACCGGACATTATTCGTCGATCCGCATCATCCCGGCCTTCACCGCCTTGAGCGTCTGGACCTTGCCCGACGGCCAGGTGATCTCCACCGAGTCGGCCGCCTCGGCGTCTCCCAGGCCGAACGTCAGGATGCGCTCGACCGACGAGAGATAGCCTTTCGCCGGGAAGAGCTGGCGGCGTTGCTCGATGCCCCCGCTCTTGACCGTGACCTTCGCACCCAGGGCGTCGCGATTGCTGGCCTTGCCCCGGAGGTCCAGCCTCAGCGACTTGTGGGCGCTGCCGCCGTCGTTGCGGAACAGGCGGGCGGGCTCTCCGTTGGAGGTGATCACGACGTCGAGGTCGCCGTCGCCGTCGATGTCGGCATAGGCGCTGCCCCGGCCGACGATGGGGGCGAAGAGGTCCGGGCCGACGGCCTCCGGCGGGACCAGCGCGAACAATTCCCGGCCGGCCCGGCCGGTGTTCCAGTAGAGCTGGGCCGACTGCCGGTAGCTCTCCGACGCCTGGACCTTCGCCACGTCCGGCTCCAGGTGGCCGTTGGCCGAGAGCAGGTCGAGCCGGCCGTCGTTGTCGTAATCGAAGAAGAACAGGCCGAATTTCAGGGGCGGTTGCGTCGGGGCGCCGAGGCCGAACAGCGGGGCCATGTCCGAGAACAGGAACCGCCTGGGCTCGTCGGTCACATACAGGGCGATCATCTCGTTGGCGAAATTGGCGACGGCCAGGCCCATGCTGCCGTCGTTGCGGAAGTCGCCCCAGTCGATGCCCATCGCCCCCCGGGCGCTGCCGTTCTGGTCGAACGCCACGCCGGAGACCCCGGCGATCTCCTCGAACGAGCCGTCTCCCTTGTTGCGGAACAGGAAGTTCGGCACGGTGTCGTTCGCCACGGCGATGTCGACGAACCCATCGCCGTCCACGTCCTGAGGGGCCACGCCCAGGGCCTTGGCCAGGGGGTCCTTGAGCTCGGCCTTGCGGATGCGGATGCCCGCCACCTCGCTGATATCGACGAACTTGCCGCCGTCGTTGCGGAGGAGGACGCAGAACGCCCCCTTGAACGACGACGGCTGGCCGAACGAGCGGTCCTTGCCCGCGAGGTTGAACCCCTGGGCCTTGTCGAACTCCGGCGTCCAGGTCACGTACTGGGCGAGGAACAGGTCGAGGTCGCCGTCGTTCTCCAGGTCGAAGAAGGCGGCGCTGGTCTGCCAGCCGTCCGAGCCCCGGCCCCGGCGGATTCGGTCACATCGACGAACTTGCCGCCGTCGTTGCGGAACAGGTGGCCGCCGCCCACTCCGGTGACGTACAGGTCGGGGTCGCCGTCATTGTCATAGTCGCCGACGGCCGCGCCCTGGCCGAAGAACGACACGTCCAGCCCGGCGGCCTTCGTCACGTCCTCGAAATGCCCCTTGCCGTCGTTGCGGAAGAGCCGTTGGGTGGGCCTCTCGGTCGATTCCTTGCCCGGCCAGGGGCAGGAATTGACGAAGAAGAGGTCGGGGTCGCCGTCGTTGTCGAAGTCGAGGAACGCCACGCCCGACCCCATCGTCTCGGGCAGGAGCTTCTCGCCGGTCATCCCGTTGGCGTGGACGAAATCGATCCCGGCGTCCTTCGTGATCTCGACGAACTTGACGGCGGGGAACTTCAGGGGCTTGGCGGTGGTCACGGCCCTCGGAGCCACGGGAGGGGCGACGGTGGCCGTCGGAGCGGGCGGGTTGCACCCGGCCAGGCCGCCCGCGAGGGCGGCGCCGGCCAGGGCCAGACGTGTCGATGTCCGGTTCATTCGGAGGCCTCCCGGCGAGGGGTCTTCGGGGTCGAGCCGACGGACGCCGGGGCATCCGGGCGGTGGAGAGGGTGGATCACGATCGACTGCGCGTTCTTGTCGGCCGCCGGATTGCCCTGGCGGGCGAGCCTCACGGCGCGGCCCTCGGCCGTCTCGTCCGGCTTGTACATCGAGTGCAGCGCCTTGTGGACGGTCGCCAGGCACCGGGCCAACTTCACCTTGGAGGCGCCGTCCGTCTCCGCCAGCCACATCGGCCCGAGCCGTTCGAGGACGTCTTGCAGGAGAGACAGCCGGGAGACGAACTCCGGCCGCTTCTCGTCCATGATCTTCACCGCCGCGACCTCGACCCGAGCCACGGAATCGGCGCGCTCGGCGGGCGTCGCCTTGGGGTCGGCCAGCGTCCTGGCCGCGGCTTCGAGGACGTCGGCCGCGCTCGCCTTCGCCGGGAGGGCGCCGACGGGCGGGGCGTCGGATCCGAGCTCGGCCAGGGCGAGGCCGAGGTTGTAGTGGGCCTTCACGTTCTCCGAATCGACGGCCAGGGTCCGGCGGAACGTGGCGACGGTCTCCTCCAGCCCGGCCTTCCTCTCCGCGCTCCCCCTCGGGAACAGGCGGGCCCGGCCGAGCTGCCGCGCCCATCTCGTTGATGATCTCGTAGTCCTTGCTGAAGTCGAACTTCCTGGCGGGGATCTTGGTGTCCAGGACCGATCGATACTTGGCGATCGCCTCGTCGAGGTAGCCGTTCTTCTCGTCGATCTGGGCCGAGAGCCACGCGATCACCCACGGGGCGGCCGGCTCCTTGTGCTTCGACGCCGCCTCCAGGGCCTTCTGGGCGTCGGGGATTCGGCCTTCTCGTTGATAGATCCTCGCCAGGTTCACCCAGCCGTCGGCCCGGCCGAGCTCGGCGACCTTGCGGAAGACCGGCTCGGCCTGCTTCAGCTCGCCTTTCTGGCCGCCCTTGTCCGAGCCTTCGAGGAACAGGCCGATCCCGTAATCGTTCCAGCGCTGCCAGACCTCCTTGATCGGCGACGGCGGGTTCTCGACCTTCGGCCCGCCCTCCACGGGCAGCTTCACCGAGTCGGCCGCCATCACGACGACCGGCAGCTCCGGCCCCTTGCCGGGCCCGAACACGTAATCGAGGTACTTGCGGTCGAACTTGCGGTAATTGACCTTCGCCTCCAGCTCGATCGGCCCATTCATCCCCTCGGGGACGTCCAGGGCGAAGTGGACGACCTGACCGGCCCCCGGCGGGATCTGCTTGTTGTACAGGGGGACGAAAATATCTTGCGGATTGCGCCGGTCGATCCGTTTGCCGTCGCGGTCGAGCATGTAGACGTTGATGAAATGCGAGTACGGATCGACGGTCCCATCGGGACCGATCCCCCCGGACCGGCCGATCACCTTGCCTTCGCCCCTGACGGTCAGCTCGACCCAGATTTCATTCGAATCGACCGTGCCCTGGCTGAACGGGTGGCCGAGGCCGAGCGTCCGCACGACCGTCTCCACGAGGTACTTTCCGCCGGGCTTGAGGGTCGGGATTTCCGGCCGGATCGGGCCGAGCAGCGCGCCGTCGATCTCCCCGCCCTCTCGGAGGGCGAACACGTCGATGCGGACCTTCTTGTCCTTGAGGAAATCGGCCTGCGCCTTCGCAGTCTCCATGTCGCCGTTGACGAACGGCAGGCCGGTGTTCGACCCCAGGAACAGGTGATTGTGGATTTTCGACTGGCCCGAGCCGTCGAAGTCGCGGCGGGCGCCGAAGTCGTCGGACGCCATCAGGTTCATGTGGCAATCCGTGCACTTGTTCTTGGCGGTGGTGTCCGGCGGCGGGTAATAGAAGCTCCGCGCGCCCCCTCCCGAGACGCCCGAGAGCAGGAACGTATCCCAGTGGTTCTGCCCCCGGGTGAAGTCCTGCCAGTGGTTCAGGGCGTAGGGGATGCCGACCTTGTGGCAGGTCGAGCAGAACGTCGAGTCGCGATGGACCTCGGGCTTGAGGAACGTCTTCTTGTGCATCTCGGGCTTCGCCTTCACCAGCGTCCTGTTCACCCACTTGAGGAACTTGTTGTCGCTGGTGGCGAAGGGATAATGCTGGGGCTCCTCGATCGTGTAATCGGCGTTGCCCCGGGTGCTCTCGACGTGGGTGATCGCGTGGCAGGCGGTGCAGGTGATGCCGGCCTGGCTCGTGGGATTGTTCACGTCGTCATACTTCGGGTCGTCGAATTCGCCCGAGAAGAACGGCACGGGGTCGTGGCAGCCGGCGCACCACCGGGCGGCCCGGGTGGTGCCGTCCCTCTCGATCGAGACCTTGCGGGTCTCCCGGACGCTCGCCAGGTAGAACTTGTTGTTGAACGAGCTGAAGTGGTGGGCCGAGTGGAACCAGCCGTCGTAGGCGTCCTTGTGGCAGTCCAGGCAATACTGGTCCATCATCAGGGTCTTCGCCGAGATCAGCTTGCCCCCGGCCAGCTTCGCCTCGCTCGGGAAGGTGTACTTCGCGTCGCGGGAGTAGAGGGCCGATCGGGGATCGTGATGGTGGAGGATCGCCATCGCGCCGACGAACACGGCCACGGCCGCGCCCAGACCTTCGCCCACTCCCACCGGATCCTCGGCCCCGCCAGCCGGTGCCTCACGTAGAGCGCGATGGCCAGGATCGGCGTGCCGACGTGGAGCCAGTAGCTTACCGAGCGCGCCGAGGGGTCGCGGACCTCGAAAACCCCGCTGATCCGGACCAGGACCAGGCCCGAGACCAGCAGGACGATGGAGACGATCAGCAAGATCACCCCGTACCGCACGGCCGCCTTGTTGGGCCGGTTCCACGAGGTCACGAGGTGCCCGAACCCGAAGATCACGAACGGGACGACCAGGGCGAGGCCGAGGACGAGATGGAGGATGAACATCCAGAAGTAAAAGGGCGTTTGCTGGGTGGAACGCGACCACCAGCTCATCGCGGTGATGGCGGAAAGGTAGACGCCGGTGGCTCCGAGCAGGGCGAAGCCTCCGAGCAACGCCCAGAGCAAGGGGCGGAGCCAGGGGCCGACGGCCGGCGTGTAGACCCGGCCGCGACGGTCCTTCAAGGACGGTCGAGCGACGGACATGGAGACTCCCTCGCCGAGGTCGGCGGTCGAGACGATGGGACCGGAGTTCGAGACGATCACGGCTCGGCCCCGACCCCCTCCGGGCGATGGCCCGAGGGAGACGGGTTCGCGATCGGCGCGCGGGGGCGCCGTCGTCCGGGATCGCCTATCGAGGCGGCCGGTCGCGGTCGTCGGACGAGAGCCGGGCGAGCAGGAGGCGAGGGGCCTCGAACTGCGCCTCGGACCCGTCGGCACCGCAATTCCGGATCGAGAGGGCCGCCTCGGCGGGCCCGGGACCGAGCCCTCGGCCCGGGGCGGACGGCACCTCGTCCGTGCAGGATTTCGGCGTCAGGGCGCCGGGGCGGAAGTCCTCGAAAGCGGCCACGCCGATCGCCGATGGGGCCTTATCGCCCGGGAGCGTCACCCCGAAGACCGGCTTCTCGTCGACGTGGCACCCCATCCCCAGGGCCGGGCGCGCGGACAGGACCAGCCCGGCCCACCCGAGGAGGAAGACGAGGCGTCGGAACCGGGCCCGGAGCCGCCCTGTCCGCGGGTGGTCCACCGTCGGAATCTCTCGACCGGCAATGGGGAGATGGGGGAAGAGTCTCGTCAGAATATTACACGGCCGGCGGACCTTGGTTGTCAAGTGCGCCGCGATGGACGGTGCACCTGATCGGTTATTCAGACCAGGGACTCGGACCGCCTCTCCCCACTTCGGGAGAGGGCCAGGAGGGGGACCTCGCCGATCGAAACCGGGGCGCCGCACGACCTTCGGCGTCCTTCGGGTCCCTCCGCCCTGCCCGCTCTCCCGAAGCGGGGAGAGGCGGTCGAGTCTCCGCATGCTCAAGGGAGGGGCCCGGCCGGTCGAGGTGGGGGCTGCCCCGCCCCAAGCGGCCGATGCCCGCGCCCGGGATCAACCGAAGAACTTCGGCACGTTGACGTTGTAGAATTCGGCCTCGAGGTATTCCAGGAGCAGGGCCGTATCCAGGATCGCCAGGTCGTTGCCGGCGGAGGGGGACGTGCTGAACGTCGGCGTGGGGCCGCCGTTGAGGCTGGAGATGAACGGGGTCACGGCCGTGACGACCTCGTCGATCGTCAGGGGGGAGGCGAAGGCGGAGCCCTCGGGCACGATCGTCGAGTTCAGGAGGGTATTCAGGAAGCCCGAGTGGTAGGCCTCGACCAGGGCGATCGAGCCGGCCTCGGAGAGGAGCGTCTTGTCCAGGATATAAGGCAGGGCGCCGAGATAGGCGCCCACGCCCGTGTTCTCGAAGGTCTGGGCCATCACGGCGAACTCGTGATAGCTGGACGCTTCCAGGTTCTGGAACGTGGGCTTGGGCCGGGCGTTGGCGCCCAGGGCCTTGGCGATCGTGTCCACGTGGGTATTCTCGTCGGCCTGGATCTCCTTGAAGTTCCGCTCGTCCCACCGGGAATAGAGCTCGGGGAGCTTCTTGCCGAGGTTCGACTTCTTCTTGCCGGCGGCCAGGGCCGGGCGGGCCGAGACCAGGGCGGCGGCCGGGACGGCGATCGAGCCGGCCGCGACCGACCACGAGAGGAACGAGCGGCGCGAGGGGGCCTCGGGCGAGGCGTCGTCGGCCGGGCGGGTGCTGTCGAGGGACATGGTGCGAACTCTCCGGGGAAGACGGGCCGGCGAGGCCGGGCGGACGAAGCCCCGCCGATCGGTCGGGATCGGGTCTGCGCTGATCCGATGAACAAGAGTAGAAACGAAACGATGAGAATCGACAAGGCCCGGGCCGGCCGCGATCGCAAAAAAACGAAGGCGGGCCGTCTGGGGGAAGGGGCGTCGTCTCTGGTACTCTCGAAAATGGAAGAATGGCGGCGACAGTGCGCGAACTTTTCGCCGCCGGCCGTCGAACTAGCGACCAGGGCCAATCCGCGCGAGGCGGGCGGGCCGATCGAGGACGAACCGGGGAGGCTTGCGTTGTTTGCCGGACCGATCATCGCGAGGGAAGTCCTGACCGCCCCGCGCCCCCTCCGTTTCTACGCCACTCGGGCGTCATTCGCCGGGCTCCTCTTCATCCTCATGTGGACCGCCTGGCAGGTGCTCGTCGGCTGGCGGGAGACGACCGAGATCGGCCTGGTCGCCCGCTTCGGCTCGATCCTCTTCGGGATGTTCGTCTACCTCCAGCTCGCGCTCATGCTGTTCTTCGCCCCGTTGGCCGCGGCCACGGCCGTGGCCCATGAGAAGGACCGCCGGACGTTCGTCCTCTTGCTCATGACCGACCTCTCGGACCTGGAGATCGTCCTGGGGAAGCTCCTGGCCAGCCTCCTGCAGATCGGCACGCTGCTCCTGGCCGGCGCACCGGTGTATTTCCTCTGCATCCTCCTGGGAGGGGTGGGGCCGACCCAGGTCCTGGAAGTCCTCGGGGTCACGGCGGCGGCCGGGCTGGCCGGCGGCTGTCTCGGGCTGCTAGTGGCCCTGGCCCGCGACCGGACGTTCCAATCCCTGGCGCTGACGGTCCTCCTGATCGTCCTGGGGATCGCCGGGATCGAGGCGTTCGGCGGCCTCGTCGGCGAGACGGTCTCGGGCGTGTCGATCCGGGCGGCCCTCAACCCATTCCGCGCGGCGGCCGAGATCCTCAGCCCGCCGAAGGCGTCCGGGTCGATCCCGCTGACGGGTCTGATCTTCTCCGGGGCTAGCGCCCTGGCCTCGGCCGGGCTGATCGGCCTGGGCGTCTGGAAGCTCCGCCAATGGAACCCGAGCAAGAATGAGCCCCGAGACCCCGCCGACGAACCCGAGGAATCCAGCGAGGCGATCGTCTCGATCGTCGGGGCGGAGGCCGTCCCGGGCGACCTGACCGGTACGGGCCTGCGAGTCCCCCGCCGGGCCCATCGCCGGATCGCCCCGGCCGCCGGCTCCTATCGCCGTCCGTGGAACAACCCGATCCTCTGGCGGGAGCTCATGACCAAGGCCTACGGCTCCAAGCCGATCCTGATCAAGGCCGCCTACGTCCTGAGCTTCGCCCTGGGCGTCGCCTATTTCTACGCCAATCCCGACATGGAGGCCGACCCCTGGAGGCCCGCCAAGGCGATCATCCCCCTCGCGGTCCTCAGCCTGATCCTGATCAACGCCCAGGGCGTGACCTCCTTGACCAGCGAGAGGGACACCGGCGCCCTGGACCTCCTCCTGGTCACCGAGCTCAGCCCCAAGGAATTCGTCTATGGCAAGCTCTACGGCGTCCTGTACAACACCAAGGAGATGCTCGCGCTGCCCGTCCTCCTGACGCTCTGGCTGGCGATCCGGGGGTACGTCAGCGGCGAGAATGCCGTGTTCCTGATCGTCGATTTCCTGCTCCTGGCCCACTTCGCGGCCATGCTGGGCATCCATGCCGCGATCACGTACACGAACAGTCGGGCGGCCGTCGCCCACAGCCTCGGCACCATCTTCTTCCTGATGGTCGGGATCGCCCTCTGCGCCTTCCTGATCCTCCAGAGCGACCGAGGGTTCGGCCGGCAGCTCCTGAGCTTCATGATCTTCATCGGGGCCGGCAGCGTGGCGCTGAACGGGTCTCTCGGCGCCAGGAACCCCTCGCAGGCGATCTTCATCGTCTCCCTGCTC
The DNA here is from genome assembly GCA_963737655.1 of uncultured Planctomycetota bacterium. Taxonomy (GTDB): domain Bacteria; phylum Planctomycetota; class Planctomycetia; order Isosphaerales; family Isosphaeraceae; genus JAQGHR01. The sequence continues at coordinate 4,639,950 of CAVTTN010000002.1, forward strand.
ACGCCGTTCTGGTCGTTCTACTGCGTGGTCAGCCTGATGGAGTCGGCGTTCCTCGCCGCGTTCCTGTTCAGCGTGGGGGTGTACGGCTTCGCCCTGCTCGCGATGCTCATCCCGGCCGTGAGCGACTTCGACATCGCCCTCGGCCGGACCAACGCCATCCAGGGATGATCCCGTAGGGTGCATGAAATGCACCGGCTTCGATTGACGAGGGATCGAAGCCGGTGCATTTCCTGCACCCTACGGCGCCTTCCTCAACGCGTCCGGCACGGGCTTCCCGGCCAGATAATAGACATATGCCGCGACGGCCCGCCGATCCTCCTCGGGCAACCACGCCTTCCAGCCGGTCATCGACGTGCCGGGAACCCCGTCGGCGATCACTCGGAGGACATCGGCCGGCGTCTCGCCATGTTTCCAGGGCCCGGAGAAGTCGCGGGGCTTCGGCGGGGCCATCGTCGCCGAAAGCGGGCCGTCCCCCCGACCGTTCGGGCCATGGCAAGTCACGCACCGGCCCAGATACGCCTCGCGACCGGCCACGAGCAAGGAATCGCCCGCGATCTCGGCCGGAGGGGGCCCCGGTTTCGGCTTCAGGAACGAATAGCCCCCCACGGCCGCCGCAAGCAGCAAGAGCATGCCGAGGAAGATCCACCGAGAGGCCGCCGGGTCGATCCCCAGGTCGGCCGGCCGAGGCTCGTCCACCTTACGTCCCTCCCGATGCGGGCCCCAGTCCGGGGCCCGCGACCGAGGGAGTGTAGGCGGACGAGGGCCGGGACTCAAGCCGTCGGCCGACCGGCGATCGTCCGCGCCTCAGCGGCGGCCCTTCGCCTTCTTGGGCGTCGCCGGGTTGTTGTCCATGTTCATGGCGCGGGTGAAGTCCTCGTCCCGGTAGATGTGGACCGGGTCCATGCCCAGGATCATGTACTTGACCTCCTTCGGCCCGGGGTCGCCCTTGAGGGTCAGGGTGACGTCGAAGGTCTGCGTCCCCTCGCCCGTGGACTCTCCGCGAACGGCATAGTCGATCAGGGCCTTGCCGGCCTTCCATTCGAAGTCCGTGGCCTCGATCTTCGCCCCTTCCGCTTGGAGGCTGGCGGCGGGCTTGCCCGCCTTCCAGGCGTCCAGCGCGGTCTGGAGCGCCTGGCGGGCGTCGGCGACCGAGGGTAAGGGGGCCGGCCCCCCCCCTCCGCAGCCGGCCAGGGCGATCACGAGGGGCAACGACCCGAGGATTCGTCGTCGGTTCATCGACGGGGCTCCCGATCGAGATTCAATAGGCATCGCCGGGGATCACCTCGCCGCCGGACCGGGTGCCCAGGGCCCTCCACGTGGCCATCGCCACGCCGTTCTTGACGAACCGGACCGAGCCGTCTCCCATCATCACGTTCACCCCGCCGGGGTGCTGGCTGCTGGGCGGGACCTGCATCGGCATGTTCGCCATCGATCCGGGGAAGCCCGTGCCCGCGCACGTCTTGCCGTTGGGCGTGGTCACGTGGTTGTACGACGTGCAGCACATCTCGCCCATGACCCAGCTCATCCCCTGGCGGCGAGTCAGCCGCGTGCTGGTCAGCGGGTTGAGCGCCTGGCACGCCTGGTAGGTGGCCGTCACGCCGTCGGGGACCAGGCTGATCGACCCGGACATGATCATCGAGTCCGACCGGGAGTCGGAGTCGTTCTTGTCGTTGCCCTTGATCTTCTCGCTGAAGAACGCCGTGCTGCTCAGGCCGTCGGTGATGTCGGCCATCCTCACGGCGCTCTGGTAGTAGAAGATCCCCTGCATCTGCTCGGCGGGGGCGACCGTCGAGGGGACCGACTCGCTGAGGTCGCACGCCCAGGACTGGAGGTTCCCCAGGTAATTGTTCCCCCCCGGCCACTCGCCCAGCAGCGACGAGCTGGCGTCCGACGGGCACAGGAACGCGCTGATCTGCACCCGGCAGGAGGTCGCGTTCTCCCGATTGGTGTTCTGATAGGCCGGCATGAACGGCACGTCCCCGGCCATCCCGGGCGTCTCGGGCGCGAGGCTGAAGTTGATGCTGTTGAATACGTTGCCCTGCTCGATGAACAGAAGGAGCTGGCTATGGGCCGACCATCGCGCATAGGCGGAGGCGCCGGGATAGTTCAGGCCCTTGCCGAACGGCAGGACGCTGAAGGTGCTGACGTAGTTGTGCAGGGCCAGGCCGATCTGCTTCAGGTTGTTCGTGCACTGGGCGCGTCGGCCCGCCTCCCTCGCCGCCTGGACGGCCGGCAACAGCAGGGCGATCAGGATGCCGATGATCGCGATCACCACGAGCAGCTCGATGAGCGTGAAACCCCGGCGAATGCGGGACATGGGACGCCTCTCGATCGAAGAATGAGGAGATCGTGAAGGGATGCGCGAAGACGGAGGCCCGGTCGCCGCCGCCAGCCGCGAGGAGGGACCGGGGCGCCTGAGTCGGGATCACGGCCCGACGAGACGGGGCAACGACCTGGCGACGATTCGTTCCCTGGTGGATGACGAATCGAGGCCATGTCGGCCCGCCGTCTCGTCGGGAGCGACGACGAGATGGGGCGGATGAGGCTCAGGAGGGGCGTCGAGGGGGGCGATCGACGTTGGAGGATCGGCCGATCGGATCGAGGGAGGGAGACGCCGCGAGGTGACCGACGGGGCGGCAGTCCCGATCCGGACGGGGCGAGGTCTCGGCGAGGAGGTCCGGCCTCGGGGCCGGGGAGGAGGTCTCCGCCAGGGGGGACGGCGAAGGCCGGGAGCAGGCCGTCCCGTTGCATTGCGGCGACGGGTGGCCCATCGGTGCCGGATCGCCGTCGAGGGCGCCGAGGCGGGCGAGGCCCTCCAGGTAGGCCGGGGCGTGCGACCGCTCGTCCGAGCATCCGGCGCGTCGGCCGGGTCGTGCCGAGCATGGCCGCCCCGCAGAGGACGGCCAGGATCGCCAAGCGTGGGGACCGGAGGCCGCCGACGGCCCGGGAGATCATCCCGCCTGGAACCTCGCTTGAAGGAGGGGGGAGAAGGCCGTCGGCCGGGCGTGGGCGGTCACGGCGCCAGGCCCGGCCTCGGCTCCGAGCAAATCTACACTGGACCGTCCGCCGAGACAAGCGATATCCTGCTTGGAACGGGGGTCGGAGGGATCGTCGATCGGTCGAAACCCGGGCGAGTCCGACCCTCGGGAGACCGTGGCTCCATGACCAAACCATCGCCGGGCGCGGGCCCACCGGGTCGAGCGTCGTGCTGGACCGGGGCCCTGGCCCTTCTCCTGCTGGCTGGATGCGGCGGGGGGGAGCCGCCGCGATCGATCGTGCCCGACGCCCCGACCGGTCGGGCCGCCCTGGAGACGGCCCTGTCGGCGTGGCGGGCCGGGAAGCCGGCCGGCCGGCTCGACGTCGCCTCGCCCGGGATCCAGGTCATCGACACGTTCCGCGCCGGGCCAGTCGCTCCGGGGCTTCGAGATCCTCGCCGACGTCGCCTCGCCCCGGGCCCGGACCTTCAGCGTCCGCCTCAACCTGGCCGATCCCGAGGAGGCGCCCGTGGTGCGATTCCTGGTCGTGGGGATCGACCCGATCCTGGTCTTCCGCCAGGAAGATTATGAACTGATCTCGCATTGGGAACACAAGATGGACCCCGGAGACGAGAAGACGGCCGCCACGCCCGGCCTCGCCACCGAGCCCGGGGCCGGGGCATCCCCGAACTGAGGTCGAGCATGTCCGCGATCACCCCGCAGGACGGACAGGGCCCCTCCGACGATCGGGCCGTCCCTCTCCCGGGACGGCGGGCGAGGTGGCTCTGGGCCGCCCGGGCGGTCCAGGTCCGGCTCCGATTCCTGATCGCCCTGGTCGTGGCCTTCCTCGTCGTGGGCCGATGGGAGACGATCCGCGCCTACTGGGACCGGCTGACGGCGGCGTCATCGAATCGGTCCGACGACGGGGCCGTCTCTCCCGACACCGAATACTTCTGCCCGATGGACCCCGGCGTCCTCTCCGACTGGCCGAACAAGTGCCCCGTCTGCCACATGGCCCTGGTCCGCCGGAAGAAGGGGGACATGGGCCCCCTGCCCTCCGGGGTGCTCGCCCGGGTCCAGATCTCGCCCGATCGGTTGATGCTGGCCGGGGTCCGCACGGAGGCCGTCGGGTATCGCCCCCTGGAGCGCCGGATCGCCCTGGTGGGTGAGGTGGTCCGGGGGGCCGCGACCGGCGGCCGGCTCTCGGCGGAGATCGGGCCGGAGGAGGCATCGTGGCTCGTTGAGGCGCGGGCGGCGGAGGTCCGGCCCGACCCGCCCGACGGATCGGCCCCGACTCCGGCCCGGGTCGTCGTCATCGAGGGAGACTCCGGTCCCAGGCGGGTCGTGATCGAGTGGGCCGAGGCGCCCGGCACGCCCCGGGCCGGCCGGTTCGCCTCGGCCACGGTCCGCGTGCCGATGGCCGAGCGCGACCCGTTCCGCGGGATGCCCCGGGGGACGCCGGAGGTCCGTCCGGGCGAGCCCCGGTCCGTGTTCCTCTGTCCGGACCATCCTGACGTCGTGAAACTGGGGTCGGGGACCTGCCCGAAGGACGGATCGCCCCTGGTCCTCGCCGAGCTCGGCAAGGCGGAAAAAGTCGGATGGTGGTGCCCGATGCACCCCGCCGTCACGGCCGACTCGCCCGGCCGCGAGTGTGCCGAGTGCGGAGGGATGGCCCTGGTCCCGCGGGTCCTGCGCTTCAGCCCGCCCGGAGAGGTCCTGGCGGTCCCGGAATCGGCCGTGATCGACACCGGGGCGAGGACGGTCGTTTACGTCGAGCGGATGGCCGGCATGTTCGACGCGGTCGAGGTCCGCCTCGGGCCGAGGTGCGGCGGAGAGTTCCCGGTGGTCGAGGGCCTGGAGGCCGGCCAGAGGGTGGCGATGTCCGGGGCGTTCCTGATCGACGCCGAGACCCGGCTGAACCCGTCGCTGGCGGCGGGATACTTCGGGGCGACCCGGACCGACGCCCCCGCCCGGCCCGGCCCGGTCGCCCCGGCGCCGAAGGCCGCCCGGGCCTTGGACTTCACCGGCCTCTCGCCGGCCGATCGGGCCCGGGCGATCGAGCAGAAGGATTGCCCCGTCACCGGGAAGCCCCTGGGCTCGATGGGACCGCCGTTCCGAACGAGCGCCCGGGGGCGAGACGTCTTCCTCTGCTGCGACGGATGCGAGGACGCGCTCAAGGAGGAGCCCGAGAAGTATCTCGCCCGGATCAAGGTCCGGGCACGACCGCCGGTGGCACGCCCATGATCGACGCGATCATCGGCTTCTCGATCCGCCATCGCGTCGCGGTGATCCTCGCCAGCCTGGTCCTGGCCGGGCTGGGGCTGCTCGGCCTCGCCGACGTGCCGATCGACGCCATCCCCGACCTCTCCGAGGACGACGTGATCGTCTTCGCCGACTGGCCCGGCCACAGCCCCCGGGAGGTCGAGGATGGCGTGACCTACCCCCTGGCCCTGGAGCTCCAGGGCATCCGGGGCGCGAAGGCGGTCCGCTCGTCGAGCGACTTCAATTTCTCGATGATTCACGTGATCCTCGACGAATCGGTCGGCGTCGCCGAGGGGCGGCGACGAGTCGCCGAGAGGCTGGCCCGGGGCGGGGCGGAGTTCCCCCCCGGGGTGGTCCCCCGGCTCGGCCCCGACGCCCCGGCGACCGGCCAGATCTTCTGGTATACCGTCGAGGGGCCGGGGATCGACGTCTCCCGGCTCCGGGCGATCCAGGACTGGTCGGTCAAGCCCCAGCTCGCCGCGGTCCCGGGCGTGGCCGAGGTCGCCACCGTCGGCGGCGCCCCCCTGGAATATCAGGTCGAGATCGACCCGAACCGACTCAGGGCCCGCGGCGTGACCCTGCCGGAGGTCGTCGAGGCGATCGCCCGGGCCAACGCGTCGGTCGGCGGCCACGTCGTCCACAAGGCCAACGCCGAATACCTCGTCCGGGGCGAGGCGTGGCTCGGTTCGGGATCGGGCGAGGGCACGGGGGACGTCGCGACCAGGGTCGTCCGGGACCTCGAAGCCATCCTCCTGAACGGCCCCGGAGGCCGCGCCGTCCGGGTCGCCGACGTGGCGAAGGTGGCCGTCGGTCCCGGGCCTCGCCGGGGGGTCCTGGAGAAGGACGGCGCGGACGCCGTCGGCGGGGTCGTCCTGATGGCCTCGGGCGAGAACCCCCTGGACGTCACCCGGCGGCTGAAGGCCCGGATTCGCGAGGTCGCCGCCGGGCTCCCCCCGGGCGTCTCGATCGTCCCGTTCTACGACCGCACCCCGCTGATCGAAGGGGCGATCGCCACCGTCACGGGGACGCTGATCGAGGCCATTTTGACCGCGACGATCTGCGTCCTGGTGGTCCTCCTCCACCTCCGGGCCTCGCTGATCATCGCGATCACCCTGCCCCTGGCGGCCCTCGGGTCGTTCGCGATCATGGCGGCCCTCCGACGATCGGGCCTGGTGGAGATCCAGACCAATATCATGTCCCTGGCCGGGATCGCCATCTCGATCGGGGTCCTCGTCGATTCCTCGGTCGTCGTGGCCGAGAACGCGATGCACGCCCTCCGCGAGCACTTCGGCGATCGGCCGGTCCGGGGGGACGTCCGACCGATCGTCCTGCCGGCGTGCCGGGCGGTGGGCCGGCCGATCTTCTTCTCGGTGGTGATCATGCTCCTCTCGTTCCTCCCGGTCTTCGCCCTGGGGGGGATCGAGGGGAAGATGTTCCGGCCCCTGGCGATCACCAAGACCCTGGCCCTGCTGACCGTCGCGGCGCTGTCGATCACGCTGGTCCCGGCCCTCTGCACGATCTTCATCCGGGGTCGGCTGAGGCCGGAGATGGACAGCCCGATCGTCCGAGGGGTGGCCGAGGTCTACCGGCCCGTCCTGGCCTCCCTGCTCGTGAACCCGGCCCCGCTGGTCCTGGTCCTGGGGCTCACCTTCGTGGTGGGGCTCGCGCCGGTCGGCAGCCGTCCGCTCCTGCTCTCGGCCCTGTTCCTCGCCCTGGTCGCCTGCGGGCTGACGGCGAGGACCCGGTGGGGGCGGCTCGGCGGGATGATCTCCCTGGTCGTCGCGGCCCTGGTCGCCGAATCGACGATGACCCCTCTGGGCCGGGAGTTCGTCACCCCCCTGGATGAGGGGATGATCATGGACATGCCCATCACCGTGCCCCGGGCCTCCGTGACCCAGTCCGCCGACGATTTGAAGGCCCGGGACATGGCCCTCTGCCGGTTCCCCGAGGTCGCGATGGTCGTCGGCAAGGCCGGGAGGGCCGAGACCCCCACCGACCCCGCGCCCATGGACATGATCGAGAGCATGGTGGACTTCCGCCCCCGCGAGCTCTGGCCCCGGCGCTCGCTCCGGCCCGCGGACGCCCGCGACCTGGCCCGGGCCGTGCTCGACGCGCTCCAGTCCCGGGGCTGGATCGCCCCGGTCCGCGACCCCTCGGCGACGCTCGCCGCCGGCCTGGCGGAGATCCTCCCCCGCCTCGACGCCCAGATGCGCGAATTCGCTTATCTCAAGAACTCCGAATTCCTCCACGAGCACGCCGCCGAGCTCGGGCCGGATTCGCTCGACGGCGAGACGCCCCGGCGCCGGGAACTCTGGAGGGCCCACGTCGCGGCGCTCAATGCCGAGCTGGTCGGCCGGGCCGCCGACCTCTTCGCCCGGCTCGCCCTGGAGGAGTTCCTCGCCCGGGCCGGCGCGACCGACCCGGCCGTCGGCGCCATCGTCGAGGAGATCCGCCGTCGCCGGGACCGCCCGCCCGCCGCATCGCGACCGTCCGAGGCCCACCACCACCAACATGGGATGAGCCGGCCGAGTGAGGCCCCGCCGATCCCCCCCCTGCCGCAGGTCGAGGCCCTCCAGGAGCAGCTCGCCTCGGCCTTCGCCCGACGCCTGATCCTCTGGCGCAAGGAGCGATCCGACCTGGTCGGCTCCGGCTCCGAGCTCGACCGCGCCGTGCAGATGCCCGGATGGTCGAACATCTGGACCATGCCGATCCAGAACCGCGTGGACATGCTCGCCACCGGCGTGAACACGACCGTGGGCGTCCGCGTCCTCGGCCGCGACCTGGATTCGGTGGTCGTGGCCTCCGAGCGGATCGCCGAGGCCCTGAAGCGCCTGCCCGGCGCCGCCGACGTGGTGGCCGACCCGATCCGGGGCAAGGGCTACCTGGAGATCCGGGCCGACCGCGCCCGCGCCGCCCGCCTCGGCGTGAGCGTCGGCGACCTGAACGACGCGATCGAGACGGCCCTGGGCGGACGGGTCGCGACCAGGACCGTCGAGGGGCGTGAGCGTCACCCGGTCCGCGTCCGATACGCCCGGGACTTCCGCCAGGACGAGGCCTCCGCCCGGGAGATCCTCGTGCCCACGATCGCCCGAGAACCCGACGGCCGCCCCCGGTTCGTCCGCCTGGGCGAGGTCGCCGACGTCCGGATCCTCGAGGGGCCGGCGACGATCAAGGGGGAGGCCGGCCGCGTCCGCAACTACGTCCGCCTGAACGTCCGGGGCCGGGACGCGGCGGCCTTCGTGGAGGAGGCCCGTCGCGAGGTCGCCCGGCGGGTCGTCCTGCCCCCCGACGTCACCGTGGACTGGACCGGCCAGTTCCAGAACGAGCACCGCGCCCGGAGGACGCTCGCGGTGGTCTTCCCCGTGGTCCTCTCCCTGATCTTCGGCGTCCTGTACTGGACCTATCGCGATCTGGCCGACGCGGCGATGATGCTCCTGGCCGTCCCGGGGGCGATCGCCGGCGGGATCTTCTTCCAGTGGCTCCTGGGCGTCCCCTTCTCCGTGACGGTCTGGGTCGGCTACATCGCCTGCTTCGGCATGGCGACCTCGACCGGGATCATCATGCTCGTCTACCTGCGAGACGCCGTGGCCCGAGCCGGAGGGCTGGACTCCCTGACGGTCGAGGGCCTGCGGCTCGCGGTCCTCGACGGCGCCGCCAATCGGCTCCGCCCGAAGCTCTTGACCGAGGGGACGACGATCCTCGGCCTCGCCCCGATGCTCTGGGCCGAGGGACCGGCCGCCGAGGTGATCCGCCCGATGGCCGCCCCGGTCCTCGGCGGCCTCCTGATCGCCGACGAGTTCATCGACCTGATGATCCCCGTCGTCTTCTTCGCCTGGAACCGGCTGCGCCTCGCCCGCCGGGGGGCCTCGAGGAACGAGCCCGGCCCGGCCTGAAGGCCGCATCGCCGGGACGTCGGCAAACTCAGCGGACGGGGTGGGATTCGAACTCACGGACGTTTTGAGGCGTCAGCGGTTCTCAAGACCGCCCGAAGATCCCCCCAAGACGATGCTATCAGAAGACTTGCGGGACGTCGAGACCTCCCCGGAAGCGCCACGGTGAGCGCGGCTGGAATCCGACCAGGACCCCGCCCTGATCGCCGAGCGATGGGCCGACCTGCCCGAAGCCATCAAGGCCGGAATCCTCGCGATGGTCCGGGCCTCCGACCATCGGAAGTAAGCTTCACGGTCAATCCAAGCGCGGACCCTCCCCCTGGCCCCCTGGGAGGGTTCGGGCGAGGGCCGCATTACCGGCCCCCTGCCCCATTCGACGGGGGCCGAGCGAATCAGATGGGCCGATCGGTCGGGTGAGGATGGCGAGGGAGGAGAGGCGATCGAGACGGGACGAATTCGCGGGCGGGTTGACCCGGGCGCAAGAGTCCCCCGGTCGCCCGGGAGGTCGTACTGCCGGCGGATCAGCTCCCAGTTGATCGGATTCGTCTGCACCGCACGAAGATTCGCGTAGGCGTCCGGTCGGCCGACGTCCGGGCGGCGCAGCTTCTGTCTTGTGGATCGCCGGCAGTCGCTTTGAAGGAATCCGGAGCTGAGCCGCGGGGCTTGCATAGTCATCCGAGGCAAGGCGTAAGGAGTGACCGGCGTCCGCCGCTCGGGCTGGATGCGGCGGGACGCCGGTGGTCCTCAAGAATCCAGCGACTGCAGAGCCAGGAGCCGTCGCTCTGGCTGAGGGCTCGGTGATGACTGGCGGCGTTCGACTTCATTTGAATGTGATCTTCGTCACGAAGGCATCGCTGGGCTCGATTCCTGCCGGTCGATGCAGTCCGTTGTGGTTGATAGGCGTTCCTGGTGGGGAAGTTCAATGAATACGTGAACCCCGTGACGTACGCATTGCCCGAGCTGTCCACGGCGATGCCGTTGCCTTCATCCTCGTCGCTGCCGCCGAGATAGGTCGAGTAGATGAGCGACGCGGCCCCCGCCTGCGTAGGATTGATCTCGGCCACGAATGCGTCGGAAAAGCCTCCGCCAAACGTAGGTTGCAGGGCATTCGTCGTGGGGAAGTTGCTCGAGCCGGTGACGCCCGTCACGTAAATGTTCCCGTGGGTATCCACGGCGATGCCGCCGAGAGTGGTGTTCATGAACGGGGCCGCACCATCGACGCCGCCACTCAGGAAAGTGGAATAGACGAGACCGGTCCCCGCGGCGTTCAATTCCGTCACGAAGGCTGAGTCGGTGCCGATGGGGAACGTCCTCTGGTATCCCCCCGTGGTGGTTGGGAAATCGCTCGACGATGTCAGACCCATCACAGAGGCATTACCGGAACCGTCGATCGCGATCCGATAGCCCTTGGCAGCAGAATTGCTGCCGCTTCCACTGAGCTGGGCGCCGTAGACCAGTGCCGAACCCGTGGCATTCAGCTTCGCTACGAAGGCCCCGCCTTGGGTACCGGTCAGGAAAGCGCCCGGGGTTGTCGGGAAGTTTCCGTAGGAAGCGCCCGTCACGTAGGCGTTGTGGGAGCCGTCCACGGCGATGCCGTTCCCGAACGTGCCGGCCGGACCTCCGAGGAATGTGGAGTAGATGGGGGCCGATCCCGCCGGATTCAACGCGGTCACGAAGGCCTGGGGGCCACCTAGAGGGAGGACCGTCTGCAACGCCCCCGGAGTCGTCGGGAAATTGGTCGAGCTGCTGGTGCCCGTCACGTAGGCGTCGCCCGCGCCGTCCACCGCGATGCCGTTGGCATAGTCCTGCCCGCTGCCGCCGAGATAGGTCGAGTAGACGAGCTTCGAACCGGTGGCGTTGAGCTTGGTCACGAAGGCATCAGCCCCATACGCGCCGCCGCTGGTCGTCCCGCCGGCAAAGGTGGCCTGCAGGGGGTTCTTCGTCGGGAAGTCGGTCGCCGAAGTCGAGCCTGTGACGTAGGCGTTGCCGGCGGAATCGACGGCAATACCCGAGGAGAATCCGCCGCCGAGAAAGGTGGAGTAGACGAGGGCCGAGCCCGCGGCATTGAACTTCGTCACGAAGGAGCCGTAGTTATCCGTCTTGATGAAGGTCCCCGATGTCTTGAAGGCCCCCGAAGTGGTCGGGAACTTCACCGACTCGGTCCAGCCGGTCACGTAAGCGTCTCCCGAGCTGTCCACGGCGATGCCCGTGCCCTGGGTCGAGGAATTGCCGCCGCCGAGGTAGGTCGAGTAGCTCAGGCTCATGACCGGGTCGATCACCAGCGCCTTGCCGTGGTCGTAGTGCCCGACCTGGAACCCCACCCGGCCGCCGGGTCCGATCACGAACCGGCTGGCCACCGACTGCCGGACGCCATCCACCATCTGGTAGGCGACGGGGGCGTGCTCGACCATGTCTCCGCCCGAGGTGTGCAGGACGAGGTCGCCCTGGGCGTCGAGCGATTTCCCCGTGACGCCGTCAAACGCCAGCCGGATGGTACCGGGGCTGGCGCCGGGCTGGACCACGAAGTCATATTCGAGCTGCTGCTGGTCGCCCTGGTAGACCAGGTTGATCCCGCGGTAGACGCCCTTGTAGGTGACCTCCGCGTAGTTGGCGATGTTGGTGTGACCCCGCGACGAGCCGTTACCGGTGAAGTCGTTGCTCACGCCGGCCTGCTTGTCGAGGCCGACGGCGCGGGAGCCGGGATTCTGCGCCGACGATCTTCATGGCGACGACGTTGCCGCCGCTGCCCTGCTGCACTTCCATCACGGCGCTCGTGGGCGTCAGGAACGCCGTGTAGCCGGCCCCCTGGGTCAGGAAGTTGACCCGGGGATCGGTCTGACCCTTGTTGATCTGGAAGCTCAGCGGGAGCTGGCCGTAGGCAGCGGTCAGTTGTGCCTGCGTGGTGGCATCGGGCACGGTGGTCGCGGCGCCGGCCGGTAGCGAGGAAAGACAGAGACGGCTTTCCAACGATTCGAGGGAAAGGAACTTCCGACTCAGTCGTTGTCTGCGAGTCATGGGAATGTCTCCTTCAAGAGAGCCGGTTGGCCAAAGCCTTGCGGCCTGGCCAACCGATGTCTCCGAGTTGCGGGGTGGTCGGTTCAGAACGTCAATTACGAAATCGCACCCGCCACGTTGAGGGCGTGGAAGAGGTGGTTGGCCTGCTTCTGGAGGGTCGGGTCGCCGTTGTAGAGCACGCCGCGGACGGTCTGCCGGTCGACCGCCTCCAGCAGTTCGTACACGTTCAGCGTGGTCTTGTTGGCGACACCGACGGCCGCGCCATCGGCACCGACGTCGAAGGAGTCGGCCCCCAGGCCGTCGGCCGAAACGCTGAAGCCGTAATCCAGCCCGATCGTGCCGCCGAGCGATGATGTGGTGGCGTAAACGTTCAGGGCCGTCGCCAGCACCTGCGCCTCCACATTGGACCCGGGCAGGGCGCACTCAGTCTTGAAGAACGCAGCCACCTGATAATTGAACTGGTATTCAAGATTGTTGCTGCCCGCGCCGGCCCCGTAGAGATTGGGGAAGGCCGTGGACAGCCAGCTCGACAGCGCCGTTGAGTACGGCCCGCCGTTGAAGCCGTTGATAAGCGATTGACCATTCTTGCCGCGCCAGAAATCGATGTCGCCCGTCAGGCCGCCCTGAACAGCCCGGCCCAGGGAGACCACGGTGGCGGTGGAGAGTGTCGTCGCCGTCGTCGTGTTGCCGAGGATGTGGCTAATCTGGATGCTGACCACATCCGTTCCGGGGTCGATGTAGGTGTGTGAACCCGTGACCGTGAGCGTCTTGCTCCCGGTGATGGTGCCGTCCGAAGTGCTGCCATCGCTCCAGGTGATGATGGCGGCGTACGAAGCCGCACTGCCGTACGGGTCGGCGTTCGTGAATTTCGCGACCGTGCCGGTGAAGAGAGCACCTGCGGTCGCACGCGAGTTGACGCCTGTGGCCGACAGCGCCGCCGGGCTGATCGTCAGGCTGGTGGTGCCCGCGCTCGTGCCGAATCCGGTAGTTCCGGCGCCCCCGGGCGACCCGCTGTAGGTCGCCGTGATGGCATGGCTGCCGGCGTTCAGCATCGTGATGCTGAAGCTCACCTTACCGTGGGCGTTGAGCGGCAGCGCGGGTCAGGGGCGTGCCACCTTCTTCAAAGGTGACGGTACCGGCGGTGATCGGTTTGCCGCCGCCAGTCACGGAGGCAGTACAGATCGCCGACTGGCCGTAGACCGAGCTGACGGGGACGCTCACGGACGTGGTTGACACGTTAGCGTTCAGGAGCACGCTGAGGGTCCCCCCCCCAACACGCCCAGGTCGAGCTTGCCATCGCCGTTGAAGTCGCCAACCGACACGGTGTCAACAAACCCGGCAGCAGTGAAATTCTGTGCGGATTGGAAAGTGCCGTCGCCATCGCCGAGCAACACACTGACGTTGTTGCTGTTGTAGTCCGTCACGACCAGATCGGCCTTGCCGTCGCCGTTGAAGTCGCCGACAGAAAGGGAGCCAGGCTCTGCCGCAAGGGTGAAGCTCTGAGCGGGTTGGAAGCTGCCGTCGCCATTGCCGAGCAAGACGCTGACACTGCTGGGCCCTTGGCCAAGGGTGCTGGAAAGATTGGCCGTCGCCAGGTCGGGCTTACCGTCGCCGTTGAAGTCGCCGATCGTGACATTCGGGTAGTAACCGCCGACGACCAGGTACTGGGGAGACTGGAAGCTGCCGTCGCCGTTGCCCAGGAGCACGGTGACACTGTCGTCGGAGAGGTTTGCCGTCACCAGGTCGGGCTTGCCGTCGCCATTGAGGTCGCTCAGTGCCAGGTCGCCGGGATTGGACCCGTCGGCGAAATCCTGAGCCGCCTGGAAGCTGCCGTCGCCGTTGCCCAGGAGCACGCTGACTGTGTCGCTGAACTCGTTCGCGACGGCCAGGTCGCGCTTGCCGTCGCCATTGAAATCGCCCGCCACGATCGAGTCGGCGTACAACCCCGCCGCATACGTCGCTTGAGGCCGGAAGGTGCCGTCGCCGTTGCCGAGGAGGACCGACACACTGCTATTGAACGGGTAATTTTCGGTGTTTGCGACGGCCACGTCCATGCGGCCGTCGCCGTTGAAGTCACCCACCGCCACGCTTCCCTGACCTTGCCCGACCGGGAAGCTACCGACCGGGAAGGGCTGGGCTGTCTGGAAGGTACCGTCGCCATTGCCCAGTTGCACGCCGTCTGAGCCGCCCACGATGTCGGGCTTACCGTCCCCGTTAAAGTCTGCGACCGCCACTGAGGAAGGTGCCAGTCCAGTGGCGACACTGATCGGAGGGCTGAAGCTGACAGTGCTCAGGACGACCCGGTCTTCCAGCAAATCCAGCCGAGGCCGAAACCGCGTCGCCGCTCGGGGAGGCGGTGACCGGCGGCCGTTTCGTGCGACACGACCCGAGCGGCTGTCGGGGTGCAAGTTCTGTTGCTCATTGGTGAAGCACGTCATTGGAGTCTCCTGCTGAGGGGTTGGTCCGCAGTCCAGGGAAATGGCCCGCGATCCCGGCGCGCAGACCGAGCGCCGGCGCGGTTCGGGCACTGCCGAGAGGCCGTGTCTCATCGGCCATCGATCTCTGATTCAAGGGAAATCCCTAGGTGCGCAGTCCACGGAGATGACTGCCACTTTGATTGGATCTCGAGTTCTGGGTCTTGGGTCCGGCTCCCGAGATCGTGGGTCTCGAAGGCGATCCAAAAATAAAGAACATATGTACTATCAACTTTATTTAATGTGCCTATTTCTGAGGCGATACTTGCTTGTTCTCCTTCCCGGACGGGGCCTCGAGCTTAAGGATCAGTTTCTTGAAATCCTCGCGACCGCGCAGCGCGTCGAGGTCCTTGTCCTCGGCCATGTGGGCGTCATCGCTGTATCCAGCCGCGACAGCTTGCCCGAGCCAGGTCATGGCCCGGTCGGCCTCGGCGGTGGCGGCCGTCGTGGTCACTTCCGACGGGTCGCTCGCACGCAGGACGGCGGCGGTGACGGCCCTCATGCAGGCCGCGTCGTACAGGCTCCCGGCGTCGGTGCGATTCAGTTTTTCCCACATCTCGGCGGTCGCCCGGCAGCCATCAGGATCCCGGAGCTTCGCGAAGTGCCGGAGCCGCAGGTTGACCACTTCCGCGATCAGGCGCGGATCGATGGCCTTTCCCGCGGAGCGCCCGACGCACTCGTCGATGATCGGCACGGCCTCCGCCCCCCGGTCCAGGTTCGCCAGGGTTGCCGCGACCGCCCACATGCTGGCGAGCGTATCGGGATGGCCGGGACCGAGCTCGGCCCTCCGCAGCGCCAGCGTCTCTCGGTTGAGCTCGAGCGCCTCGGCATTCCGGCCCAGGGAGGCGTAACAGTTGGCGACGTTGCTCATGCTGAACAGGGTATCGGGGTGGTTGGCCCCGATGTGGGCCCTGCGCAATGCCAGCGTCTCTTCGTGGAGCTTGAGGGCCTCGGCATGCCGGCCCAGTTCGCCGTAGGTGTTGGCCAAGTTGTTCATGCTGGTCAGCGTGTCGGCATGGTTCGGGCCCAACCTGGCCCTTCGCCGCTCGAGCGTTTCCTGGTGGAGCTTGAGGGCGTCGGCGTAGCGGCCCAGCTCCTCGTAGCTATTGGCCAGGTTGTTCATGCTCGCGAGCGTGGAAGGGTGATTCGGGCCGAGTTTCGCCTTCCGCAGCGTGAGCGTCTCTTCGCCGAGGCGGAGGGCGTCGGCCTGCCGGCCCAGGGCGAAGTAGGCGACGGCCAGGTTGCTCGTGCTCGAGAGCGTGTCGGGATGGTCGATGCCGCGGTGCTTCATGAAGATCGTACGGGCCACCTGGTACTGCTCGGCGGCAAGCTGTGCATCGCCCAGGTACCAGAACGAGATGCCGAGCGTCATCCGCAGTCGGGCCTCGATGAGCGGTTGGTTCTTGAATCGCCTGTCCACGAACGGCAGCACGGATTCGACGGCCGAACGGAGGGTGGCGTCGTGACCCAGGCCGCCGTCCTCTCCCTTGGGCCGTGCGGCGGCGAAGACCTTGTTCTCGACGAAATCGAGCACCGCCTCCGTATCGGCCGTACGGGCGAGGGCAATCTCCTTCGCCTCCTTCTCCGACTCTGCTGCGGCCAGGGCTTTTTGCTCATTGCCTTCCGCCCTTCTTCGCTGTTCGGCCTCGGACTGGCGCGCCCGATCGGCCCGCACGAAACCCCACGACGTCCCGATGATGCCGACGATCAAGACCAGCAAGACAGCCGCTCCGGCCAGCACCGGCCCTTTGTTCCGTTTTGCGAACTTGCTGAAGCGATACCATGACGACGGCGGGCAGGCCTGGACCGGCTCGTCATCCAGATACCGCCGCAGGTCGGCCGCCAGGCCGTTGGCCGTCTCGTACCGCCGGTTGCGGTCCTTCTCCAGCGCCTTCATCACGATCCAGTCCAGCTCGCCCCGCACCAGGCCGCTCAGCTTCCGCGGCTCGATGTGCCGGCATGCCGCGATGCTCGGCAGCTCCTCGGTCGTGCTCAGCCGCATGCTCGGGCGCAGCGATTCCTCCTCGCGGATCACCCGGAGGATCTCGAGGAACAGCACCTCCTTCAGCCGCCTCCGCTCCAGCGGCGTCGAGCCGGTCAACAGCTCGTACAGGAGCACGCCCAGGCTGTAGATGTCGCTGCGGGTGTCGACGTCGAGCTGATTCAGCTCCGCCTGCTCGGGGCTCATGTATTCGAGCGTGCCGACGATCGCGCCGAACTCGGTGTAGAGCGTCTGGTCGGTCAGCCGCGGGCCGGTCGCCTTGGCCACGCCGAAGTCGATGACCTTGGGGACGGGTTTGCCGTCGTACAGGGCGATCAGGACGTTGGACGGCTTGATGTCGCGGTGGATGACCCCCTTCTGATGGGCGTGCTGCACGGCCTGGCAGACCGGGATGGCCAGCTCCAGCCGCTCGCGGAGCGTCAGCCGGCGGTCGTCGCAGAACCGGGTGATCGGGACGCCCTTGACCAGCTCCATGACGAAGTAGGGACGGCCCGCGTCGGTGGTCCCGGCGTCGAAGACCTTGGCGATGTTCGGGTGATCCATCAGCGCCAGCGCCTGGCGTTCGGCGCCGAAGCGGGCCAGCACCTGGCGGCTGTCCATGCCGGTCTTGATGAGCTTCAGAGCCACGGTGCGCCGCACCGGCTGGGTCTGCTCGGCCATGTAGACCGTGCCCATCCCCCCCTCGCCGATCACCTGGAGCAGCTTGTACGGGCCGATGACCGCGCCGGACGACTCGGCCGGCGAGGACGAGGCCATCGAGGAGGTGGGCGAAGCGGGCGGGGATTCGAGGAAGGTGCCGGCCTGGAAGTGGGCGTCGACCAGCCTCTCGACGCGACGACGCAGTTCCTCGTCCGTGCCGCAAGCGCGGGCGACGAATGCGGCCCGTTCCTCCCCCGAGGCGATCTCGATCGCGCCGGAGAAGATGGTGTCGAAGCTGGGGTCGTCGCGAATCATGGCGATGTCCTGAGAGCGTGGGTTCCAGGCACAGTGCGAGTTTCAGGACGAAGAGGGATCACTCCGGCCGGAATTATTTTTCCAAGGGCCCGGTTCCTCGCCATCGGACAAGGCGTCATAGAGCCAGGCGCGCGCGACCGCCCAGTGCCGCTTGGCGGTGATCGGGGAGATGCCCAGGCACGCGGCGGCCTCCTCGACCGACAGGCCCGCGAAGTAACGGAGCTTGACCACCTCCGCCTTGAGCGGCTCCTTCCCGGCGAACCTCGTTAACGCCTCGTCGAGGGCGAGCAGGTCGTGGAATCGGTCCTCGACGGGCAGGGCGACGGCGTCGAGCGGCATCCGCTTCCGATCTCCGCCGTGCTTGGGCCGTCGCTTGCGGCGGGCGTTGTCGACCAGGATGCGGCGCATGGCCTCGGCCGCGGCGCCGAAGAAGTGTCCCCGACTGTTCCAGTCCTGCCCTCGCTCGGGATCGAGCAGCCGCAGATACGCCTCGTGGACCAGGGCCGTGGCCTGGAGCGTCTGACCGGGCTTCTCCTGGGCCAGCCTCTGCGCGGCGAGTCGGCGTAATTCGTCGTAGACCAGCGGCAACAGTTGCTCGGCGGCCCGGGGGTCGCCCCGCTCGATCGCCGAGAGGATCCGCGTCACTTCATTCATCGAACACGCCGCCCCGATCCATCCGCTTGCGACGCAGCGGCGGCCCACCCTGGAGCACCGTGGCCCCGATTCGACTGAGATAAGTCCGCCACGAGGACGCGGATGATCGGTCCCAAGAGTAAACCCTGAGTCCCGAACAAGATAGGCGGGCGTCACTTCGCTGGACCGACCTCCAGGCGACGCGATCGCCCGTACGCGACGTGGCTCCGGTCGAGCTCAGGCCACGAGTGTCAGCGTGAAATGGCGGCTCGTGACACGACTGTTGGGTCGACCCCTCGAAGGGATTTCAGTGGCGCTCGGTGAATGCTGGGCGACCATGGAAGGAACCGGCTTTGGTTCACGGTCGGCAACTTCGGCGGCGGGCGTGTCAGCGCGTCGTGCACCACGTCTTGCAGAGGCGTGGTAGCATTTCCCGGACTCGAATCTCCTTCTCCGTAAGATGGATATGAAGACGCGACGCGGGAATCCGACAGGTCCCCTGGATCAAGGACCCAGGCGGCGCACGATCGCTCATAAGGGTACAGAACGTTGCTGGGCGCGGAGCGTGGCTTAACGATCGACGAGGTCGTACACCCGCTCGACCAGCGCCGCGGCGATGGGAGAGGCGATCGACCACAGCGCCATCTTGTTCATCACGCAGGCGACGGTCATGCGGCGATCCGCGTCGGCGATCGAGCGGATCGCTCTCCGACCCGTCCCGGGCCCCGACCGCCCCTTTCCCCCGAGGCGATGGCGGCGATTGGCGGCCCGAGGCGGCCTCTGTCACAGCGGAGGGGGTGGGATTCGAACCCACGGACGTTTTGAGGCGTCAGCGGTTTTCAAGACCGCCCGGCGATCCCTCCAAGACGATGCTATCAGACGACTTGCGGGGCGTCGAGACCTCCCCGGCAGCCCCACGGTTAGCGCGGCTGGAATCCGACCCCGACTTCGCCCTGATCGCCGAGCGATGGGCCGACCTGCCCGAAGCCATCAAGGCCGGAATCCTCGCGATGGTCCGGGCCTCTGGACATCGGAAGTGAGGTTCACGGTCAATCCAAGCGCGGACCCTCCCCCTGGCCCCCTTGGGAGGCTCCGGGCGAGGGCCGCATTACCGGCCCCCTGCCCCATTCGACGGGGGCCGAGCGAATCAAATGGGCTGAGCGGTCCGGTGGGGATGGCGAGGGGAGGAGAGCCGATCGAGGCGGGACGAATTCGCGGGCGGGATGACCCCGGCGCAAAAGTCCCCCGGTCCCCCGGGAGGGGGCTGGCAGGAGTACGACGTTTCGGAGCCGAAGCCTATTCGAGCGGGCCGACCTGGACCGTTCGAGAAGGGGACTTCGCCGGCCCCTAGACAATATTATCTCCGAACCCGATCGGATGTCTACCGGACCGACGCCCAATCCCGGGCATTGATCCCCAGGTACCGGCCGAGGTGGCGGAGATTGGACGTGGCCACGATGACCGAATCGTCCGGCCTTCCGAGCGTCGCGGCAAGGGCTCACCGGCAGTCTACCAGATCCCCCGTCATCCGCCCTTCATGGGGCCTGGCGACGATTCGTGACAGGCTGGGCGATTCGCCGCCCGGAGCATTCTCTCATAGCCCGTTCGCAGTCCTACCCACTCGGAAGTTTGGCGGATAATCTGGAGAGGGCATGGGCGACGCTCCGAGACGGGGCGTGAGTGGCCCCGGTCGACGGCAAGGGGGCTTCACACGAGGCCGCGCGGAAAGGCCGGTCGCTTCGAATGAACGATGTCACCCGCATCCTCTCGGCCATCGAGCGGGGCGACTCGCTCGCCGCCGAGCGGCTTCTCCCGTTGGTCTACGACGAGCTCCGCGTCCTGGCCGCCCGGAAGCTCGCGCGGGAGAAGCCGGGACAGACGCTCCAGGCGACCGCCCTGGTCCATGAGGCCTATCTGCGGCTCGTCGGGGCGGAGGACCCGGGCTGGAATGGCCGGGGGCACTTCTTCGCCGCCGCGGCCGAGGCGATGCGCCGGGTCCTGATCAACCGGGCGCGGGACCGCGGCCGACTGAAGCGGGGCGGCGATCGCGGCAGGGTCGACCTCGAGAACTTGCGCGACCCGTTCGAGGCCCGCGACGAGGACCTGCTCGACCTGCACGAGGCGCTCGATCGACTGGCCGCGGCCTACCCCCGGCCCGCCGAGCTGGTGAAACTGCGATTCTTCGCGGGGCTGAGCCTGGCCGACGCGGCGGCGACGCTCGGGATCTCCGCGCGGACCGCCGACCGCGAATGGATGTTCGCGCGGGCCTGGCTGCGAGACGCGTTGGGCCCGACGTGACGCGTGGCGGGGAATCCGGAAAGAGACGTGGCGGACTCCCGCCTTCGATGGGGCACTTCAAGCGGGGGACACTTCGACTCCGGGAAGGACGGGATCCGCCGTGAACGACGCCGATCAGCATCTCCTGACGATCTTCTCGACCGCGCTGGGCGCGACCCGGCCGGGGAGCGGGACGCGTACCTGGACGAGGCCTGCGCCGGGGCCCCGGCCTCCGGGATCGGGTCGAGGCCCTCCTGAGGGCCCACGACCAGCCCGGGCGGTTCCTGGAGCCCGGCGATGCGGCCACGGTCGATGCCGCCCAGGGCCCGCCAGCACTCGGCGCGGATCAGCCCGACGTCTACGCCGCCCCGCCCGACGGTCTCGGCGCGACGCCCGACGGTGTCGGCGCGACGATCGGCCCGTACCGGCTGCTCCAGGTCATCGGCGAGGGCGGTATGGGCACCGTCTACCTGGCCGAGCAGACGGCCCCGGTGAAGCGGGCCGTTGCCCTGAAGGTCATCAAGCCGGGGATGGACACGGGCCAGGTCGTCGCGCGATTCGAGGCCGAGCGGCAGGCCCTGGCGATGATGGACCACCCCTCGATCGCCAAGGTCTTCGACGCCGGGGCCACCGCGGCCGGGCGGCCGTACTTCGTGATGGAATTGGTCAAGGGCGTCCCGATCACGGAGTACTGCGACACCGTCCACCTGACGCCGAAGGAGCGCCTCGAGCTCTTCATCCCGGTCTGCGCGGCGGTGCAGCATGCGCACCAAAAGGGGATCATCCATCGTGACATCAAGCCGTCGAACGTCCTGGTGGCGATGCAGGACGGCAAGCCGGTGCCGAAGGTGATCGACTTCGGGATCGCCAAGGCGACCGAGCAGAAGCTCACCGAGCGGTCGCTATTCACGCAGCACGGAGCGATCGTGGGCACGCTCGAATACATGAGCCCCGAGCAGGCCGAGATGTCGGCCCTCGGAGTGGACACGCGGACCGACGTGTACGCCCTGGGCGTGATGCTCTACGAGCTGCTGACCGGTTCCACGCCCCTGGAACGCGCCCGGCTGCGGGAATCCGCCTACGCGGCGATCCTCAAGCGCATCAGGGAGGAGGAGCCGCCGAAGCCGAGCACGAGGCTGAGCGAGTCGGGCGATTCGCTCTCGTCGGTGGCCGCCCAGCGGAGGACGGAGCCGTCGCGGCTGACGAAGCTGGTGCGAGGCGACCTCGACTGGATCGTGATGAAGTCGATCGAGAAGGACCGCGTCCGTCGCTACGAGACGGCCAACGGGCTGCGCGCGACATCCGCCGCTACCTCGACGGCGACGCGGTGGAGGCCTGCCCGCCGTCGGCGTCCTACAAGCTGTCGAAGTTCGCCCGCAAGCACCGGGCGGCGCTGGCGACGGCCGGGGCGTTCGCGCTGCTGCTCGTGGCGGCCACGGCGATCAGCGTCGGGCTGGCCATGTGGGCGGATCGCGAGCGGGGCCGTGCCGTGAACGCCGAGAAATTGGCGAGGGCGCAGCAGGCCCGCGCCGAGGACCGCGAGCAGATGGCGATCGACGCCGTGAAGCGGTTCCGCGACTCGGTCGCCGGCGAGCCCGAGCTGAAGAACACGCCTGCGCTGGAGGGCCTACGGAAGCGCCTCCTGAAAGAGCCTTTGACGTTCTTCCGCGCCCTGCGCGACCGCCTGCAGGCCGACGGCGACACCCGCCCCGAATCCCTGGCACGCCTGGCCGATGCCAGCTACGACATGGGCGGCTTGATTTACGAGATCGGTGACAAGCAGGACGCCCTGATCGCCTATCGAGAGGCGCTGGCCGTCCGACAACAACTGGTCGACACCCATCCCCTCGCCCCCGAGTACCAGGACAAGCTGGCGAGGACCTACAACAGCATTGGCGCCCTGCTGAGGGAGACCGGTGAGCCATCTGAGGCGATGAAGGCCATCGAAGCGGGGCGGGCTATCTTTCAGGCGCTGGCCGATGCCCACCCCACCGTCTCCGAGATCCGTGGCTACCTGGCGGACAGCCACTACAACATCGGCCTCCTCTTGAGCGAGACCGGGAAGCCGGCCGAGGCGATGAGGGCTTACGAGTCGGCGCTGACCATCCGCCAGAAGTTGGCCGACGCCGACCCCTCCAACGACGGATTCCAAAGCAAGGTGGCGATCAGTCAAAATAGCATGGGTAGTCTGCTGAGCGAGACCGGAAGGTTGGGTGAGGCGCTGAAGAGCCTCGAATCGGGGCTGCGGATCCGCCAGAGGCTGGCCGAAGCCAACCTGTCCAACACCACATACCAGCACAACCTGGCGATGAGCCACTTCAACGTCGCCATCTTGCTGAGGACCACCGGTAGGATGCAGGAGGCGCTGAATGAGTATAAGTCGGCACGGGCGATCCGGCAAAGGCTAGCCGACGCCAACCCCTCCGTCACCGCGTTCCAGAGTCACGTGGCCGGCAGCCACAATAACATCGGCATCTTGCTGCGGGAGATGGGAAAACCGACCGAGGCGCTCACGGCCTTCGAGTCGGTCATAGCGATTCAGAGAAAGCTCGCGGACTCCAATTCCTCCGTGATCGAGTTTCAGAGCGGCCTGTCGGACGGATACGTCAACCTCGCCGGATTGCTTTACGAAACCGGGAAGCCGGCCGAGGCGATGAGGGCCTACAAGTCGGCGCTAACCATCCGCAAAAAGTTGGCCGACGCCAACCCCTCCGTCACCGCGCTCCAGAGCGCCCTGGCGACGATCCACAACAACATCGGCGGCCTGTCGAGCGAGACCGGGGAGCCGGACAAGGCATTGAGGGCCTACGAGGAGGCGCTGACGATCCGACGGAGGCTGGCCGACGACAATCCCTCCGTCATCGACTTCCAGTTCGCCGTGGCTTACATCCACTTCAACATCGGCAACCTGATGAGCGGGACCTCCAGGCCGGCCGAGGCGATGAGGGCCTACGATCAGGCGATGCCGATCCTGAGGGCGCTCGTGCGCGATCACCCCGAATCGCCCGATTTCGCGAGCCTCCTGGGCGTGACCCTGAATAACATCGCCAACATCGACCTGGCGGCGATGAGATTCCAGGATGCCCGCGATCGACTCCTCGAGTCGGCGAAATGGCAGAGCGTGGCCCTCGCCGCCGTCCCTACGAACCCGACTTATCGCGCCTACCAGGTCCACAACCTGGAAAGCGTCGTCATGGTGAGCCAAGCACTCGGTGATACGAAAGGTGTCATCGAGGCCGAGCGTGAGCTCCGGGAACTCCGGGATTCGGACCCCTCGATGGCGGGCCTGGACGCCCGACTCGCGGCCATCATCCGTGGCGATCAACGACCCGAGGACGATGCCGAACGGCTGCGACTGGCACAGCGAGCCTTCGACAAGGCGCTGCACGCAACGGCCTCCCGGCTCAGGGCCGAGGCCCTCGCGTCTACGCCCGGGCTGGGCGACGATAGGAAGGCGCAACATCGCTACGACGCCGCCTGCGCCGCCGCCCTCGCCGCCTGCGGCCAGGGTCAGGATGAGCACAAGCCCGACGAAGCCGGCCGAGTCGGGCTCCGCCGCCAGGCCCTCGATTGGCTCCGGGACGAGCTGTCGGCGTGGAGGCGGGTCGCGATGACGGCCGAGCCAGGAAACAAGGAGGTCGTCGCGAAGACGCTCCAGCACTGGAAGACCGACCGCGACCTCGCCGGCCTCCGCGACCCCGAGCACCTGGCCAGGCTCCCGGAGGAGGAACGCGAGGCGTTCCGGCGGCTCTGGGCCGACGTCGATGCCCTCCTGGCCAGGGCCGAGGGCCGATAGCCCGCCGGCGTGGCGCCCCCACCGATTCATGACGCAGGCGACCGGGCCGCCCATCGCGGGCAAGCCGCGCGGTGGCCCGCGCCCGGGATCGCGGTACGTCAAGTCCCGTCCGGCATCCGAACGAGTCGATCCTCACGCATCGGTCACCCCCTCACCTCGAAAGGGCCAACGTCATGGATACGAATTCCCGCGCGTCTCGCCGACTTCCCGATTTCATCCGCCGACGGCCAGCCGGCACCCGTTACCGTCCCTCGATGGAGCCGCTGGAGGCCCGCTCCCTGCTCACTACCTTCAGCGTGATCAACACCAACGACAGCGGCGCCGGCTCGCTCCGGCAGGCGATCCTGGACGCAAACGACACGGTCGCGTCCCCCGGCCCGGATACGATCATCTTTGACATCCCCGGCGCGGGTGTGCACACGATCACGCCGCAGTCGGACCTGACGATCACCGACCCGGTGACGATCGACGGTTACACCCAGCCCGGTGCGCGAGCCAACACGCTGGCGATCGGCAGCGACGCCGTGCTCCTGATCGAGATCGACGGGCTTGGCGACGCAAACGGCACCGGGATCACCCTCGGCGGCGGCGACAGCACGCTCCGCGGCCTGGTCATCAATCGGTTCACCACCGGGGTCATCGCCGACTCCGATCGCAACGTGATCGCCGGCAACTTCGTCGGCACCGACGCGGCCGGCGTTGCCGACCTGGGCAACCTCTTGAACGGGATCGTGATCGTATCGGGGGCGGGCAACCTCGTCGGAGGCGCATCGGCCGCCGCGCGGAATGTTGTTTCGGGCAACGTCGAGAACAATATCGTCGTGGGGGGGTTCGATACGAACTTCACGCCATCCCCCGCCAGGACGATCATCCAGGGCAACTATGTCGGGACGAACGCCGCGGGGACGAGCCGGGTCGAATCGGGGGGAGGCCAAATCGGAGGCGACGGCATCCTCCTGACTTCGGGGGACGGCACCGTCATCGGAGGAGCGTCGGCGTACGCGCGAAACGTGATCTCCGGTAACACGGGCAGGGGCATCTTCTGCCGTGACAACAATACCAATCTGACGATCCAGGGCAACTTCATCGGCGTCGACGCGACCGGGGCCGTGGCGCTAGGGAACCATCAGGTCGGAATCTCGGTGACGTCCGGCACCACCCCCGCCGACGGCTTCACGATCGGCGGCACCGCGACCGGGGCCGGCAACGTGATCTCGGGCAACACCGAGGAAGGCGTTTCCATCTCGGCTCGCGACCTGGTCTTCCAGGGCAACTTCGTCGGCACCAACGCCGCGGGGACTGCGGTGATCGGCAACGGCTCGATCGGAGTCCACATCGCCAACGGCGGCAATCCGGACGGCCCGCGCAACGACCTCATCGGCGGGACGACGGCCGCCGCAAGGAACGTGATCGCGGGGAACGGCGCGGGGCCGGGGACAGCCACCGGGGGCATCCTCATCACGGGGATCGACCTCGGGACCAAGCTCGTGCAGGGGAATTTCATCGGCACCCTGGCCGACGGCGTTACCCCGGCCGGCAACAACGGCTTCGGCGTCGAGGTCGCGGATCGGGCCACGATCGGCGGCACCGCGGCCGGTTCCGGCAACGTGATCGCCAACAACACGAGCGCCGGGGTGGTGGTGGGAGGGGACGGCTTCCCGCCCTATCCTACCGGGATTTCGATCTCGGGGAATTCCATCTACAACAACGTCGTGGCCGGGATCGCCCTGGGCATCAACCCGTTCACCAATGGCCCCCTCCCCCCACCTCCCAACGACCCCGGCGACAACGACACCGGGGCGAACAACCTCCAGAACTACCCGCTTGTCAGCTCGGTCGTCCTCTCCGCCGGCGGCGCGATGGTAAACGGAACCCTGAACAGCCAGCCGTCGACCGCCTACGCGATCGAATTCTTCTCGAACGTCTCGCTCGACCCGGCCGTGCCCAACGGGAGGCAGACGTTCCTCGGCACGACCACGGTGACGACCGATGCGGCGGGCAACATCGCCTTCTCGGCCCAAGTGGCCGCTCCCCCGGCGGGCCAGTCGCTCGTGACGGCCACCGCCACCGATCCGGACGGCAACACCTCGATCTTCTCCATCATTCCGGCCATCGTCGTCGCCCCCGCCACGACCGCCGACCTCGCCGTCACGATCGGCGGCACGCCCGACCCGGTCGTCGCGGGGGCCGTCCTGTCCTACGCCATCACTCTCACCAACGCCGGACCCAACGATGCCCAGGGCGTGACGCTGACCGACGCGATCCCGGCCAACACGACATTCCTCTCCTTCACCGCCCCGCCCGGCTGGACGGCCACGACCCCGACCGTCGGCGGCGCGGGCAACGTCTCCGCGATCGTCGCGAGCCTGGCCAACGGCGCGGTTGCGACCTTCACGTTGTCCGTGCGTGTCTCCCCCGACACCCCCGGCGGAGCGACCATCGCGGATACGAGCGCCGCGACCGCGACTACGGGCGACCCCAATCCGGCCAACAACTCCGCCACCGGTTCCGTTGGGGTCGTCACGCCCGTGGTCCCGACCGCCGACCTCGCCGTCACTGCGACCGCCGGCCCCGGCCCCCTGATCGTTGGCGACAGCGTCGTCTACACGATCATCGGCACGAATCTCGGGCCGGATGCGGCCACCGGCGCGGTCATGACCGACACGTTGCCGGACGGCGTGGACTTCCTCTCGGCGAGCGTCGGGACCTTCGATCCCGCGTCCCGGACGCTCACGGCCAGCCTCGGCAACCTGGCGCGGGGTCTCGTGCGACGGTGACGATCACCGCGAGGGCCAACACTGCGGGGATGCTCACCGACATCGCCCACATCCAGGGCAACGAGGCCGACCCGGACCCGGCCAATAACTCGTCGTCCACGACGATCGCGGTGAACTCACCGTCTTCCCCGGCCAGCGTCGACCTCGCGGTGAATGGCCTTGCCGCGCCTGAACCGGTCGTGATCGGCCAGGAACTGACCTACACGCTAACGGTCGCCGTTCGCGGGGCGTCCGGCCCGGCCACCGGAGTGACCCTGGTCGACACCTTGCCGGTCGGGGTGGGCTTCGTCTCGACGAGCCGTGGTCAATTCGATCCGTCACGCCGCGCGGTCACGGCCAACCTCGGCACGCTCGCCGCCGGGGCCTCGGACACGGTGACGATCGTCGTGAGGCCCACGACGGCCGGCGTGCTGGAGGATACGGCAGCAGCCACAGCCAACGAAAACGACCCTGACCTGGCCAACAATCGAGTCGTCGTCCCCAGCACGGTGGCGACACCTACACCCCTCGTCCCCGGCACCGTGGCGACACCTACACCCCTCGTCCCCGGCACCGTGGGGACGCCTACGCCCCTCGCGCCGGAGGCGTCGCCGATGGTCCTGAGCGTGCAACGCTTCGGCATCCACGAGCAGCTCACGAGGCTGGTGCTGCGCTTCAGCGCCGCGCTGGACCCGGCCCGCGCCCTGGACCCGCGAAGCTACCGCATCATCGGCCCCGGAGGCCGGCCGATCGCCGTGGACTCTGCCGTCTACGATGCGACGGCGAGGACCGTCACCCTGCACCCGCATACGCGACTGGACGTGCACCGTCGCTACCGTCTGACGGCCTACGGCACCGGAACGCGCGCGTTGGTCGGCACATCCGGCGTCCTCCTGGACGGTACTCGTACTGGTCGCCCCGGCAGCGACTTCGCAACGATCGTCGATCGGAGCGTCCTGGTCCTGCCTGACTCCACCCATACGGGCGTCCGGAGTCGCTCGTCCCGGGGCGGGTCTTGATCTCCGAGCCACTCGGAGAGGTTGACTCCCGTTCGCGCGACCGGGGTGCGCCTTCTTGCGCAGTTGATGCACCCGACCTCACAGCCATTTGAAGGGGTCAGCACCTCGAGCCGCCCAGCTTGTCACGAATCGTTGCGGTGCACCGTCGTTGCTCATCTCGACCTTGTAGCTTCCTTGCTTCATCAGTTCCGGCGCCAGCAACATGGCCAGCCGCAACTGACCCGGGCCGATCAATCGGCCCAGGTTGCGTTTCACCTCGCTGTAGGCGGCGTAGTCATGGGCGAAGTTGCGGTTGATCTCCCGAGGCCGTCGCCACGTCGAACCGAGCGGTGATCAGCCGGAGGATCCCAGGGTCCGCCTCGGCCAGCTCCATCAGGAGATCCACCAGCTCGGCTTTCTTGCAGCGCATCGGCGCCGCGCACAGCGCGGCCGTCGGACCAGGTGGCTTCCGAGAGGGGACCACTTCGCGGGGCCGGGACCGGGCCTGGGCATGGCCTCGATTCCGTGTGGTGGTGCCTTCCTCAATGGGGATCAATTCGTACGGTCTGGCCCGAATGGTCAACGCTCAGACCAAGGGCGTCGCGGTAGTTCCACGGCATCCAGCGCTCAGGACTGGCCGAGATCGCCTCGGCGTGCCGCTGCAGCCGGGTCAGGTAGTCGAACGGGTTGGCCCGGTTCAACTGGCAGGTGTAGATCAGGCTCATGAACAGTTCGCCGACACGGGCGCCATTCTGCGTCTCGTAAAATAGCGCGTTCTTTCGGTGCAGGATCGCCTTCTTCAACGCCCGCTCGCATAGGTTGTTGTCCAGCGGCGCACCGGCCCGACGCAGGAACAGCGTCAGCTCCTCCCAGTGCTTGAGCATGTAAGTGATCGCGCCGCCTAGGGCCGAATTGGGCCCGGTCCGCTTCTCCTCCAGTTGCCGCGTCAGCCAGTCGCGCAGCGCATGCATCGTCGGCCCGCTCGCTTCCTGATGGAGCCGCAGACGGGCCTCGGGCGACAGCCGACGCTCCCGCGCCACGGCGTCGTTGCGATAGACCACAGCCAGCGATTCGAGCAGGTGGCGGCACGGCTCGGGAAATCGATCATGGACGTCGACGAACCGCCGCCGGGCATGGGCCAGGCACTGCGCCAGGATCGGCTCCAGCTCGGCCGGCAGGTTGCGCGAGAGCGCGTCGCACATCTGGATCGGTGGCGGCAACGTCTCGGCGCGGTGCTTGAGAACCTCCGCGAGGTTCTCGCCCGCGTGCCGGCGGCCGCTGAAGAACAGCGCGACCCGGCGGCCGTCGCGCAGCGCCACCACGCCGGAGGTGTACAGGCCCCGGCGCCGATCGGCGTCACTCAGGTCTTCCGCGGCACCGTCCGGGACCTCGTGCCGGCCTCGTTCCCCCATCAGCTCGAGGATCTTGACCGTGGTGTCGTCGTTGTGCACCACCTCCCCCTGCGCCGCCTGACGGATCAACTCCGCGAACGCCGGGGCCAGGTCCACCGCGACGACCCGCACGATGTCCCACTGGGTCGAGGCCGGCAGCGGGACGCCCAGGTCCCCCTGCAGGCCATCGAGCCGGTTGAACGGCAGTCCGCTTCCGTATTTCAAGAGCCCGATCATGCTGCCGGCCGTGGCGTCGTACTTCCTGCCGCCGGCCGCTGCGGGCGCGGGTGCGGTGAAGACCCGGCCGCAGAGATGGCATCGCAGCTTTTGCAACCGGTAGACCTTGGCCGCCAGCGGCGGCGGCCCGGTGATCCGCACGAGCACGCCCGGGGCCTTGTCATAGACGATGCCCTGACCGCAGTCGGGACACGCTTCGCCCGCACGGAGCGACGGGTGCACAACGTCGATCTCCGTGCCACATGTGTATGAGTCGGCTCCGTTGCGTCCGTGACCCTTGGAGGCCGCGGCGTCCGATTCGTCGCCGCTCCCATCGCCGGCAGCCGATCCGGTCTCGGCGGCGGCATCGGGCGTCTTGATCTTCGGCCCCACCACGGCGTCGGTCTTCTCCGTGCGCGCCCCGAAGAACAGCTGGCGGAGCCGGCGAATCGAGGTGTTCTTGTCATCCACCAGGTCGGACACGTAGGCGTACGACGCGAAGACCGCACGGATCAGCGCGGGGTCCTCCTCGTCGAGCGCTTGCTCGACGCGGCGCAGGACGTCCTCCAATCGGGCGCTATCCACCTCGACGAGCTCCGGCGCGTTTCGCATCCCGGCGACCGGCGGAAAAGATTGACGTCGCCGACCGTCTCCCCGGGGCCGCCTCGGCATGGCATCCAGGCTCCAGTGGAGCAAGGCGGAGGCCATCTCGCAAGAGTCCAGGACGGCGGGTCAGGTCAAAGGACCCACCGGCCGCCAGTCGGCCGCCGCGCCGGTTCGCGTCGGGTCGCCGGCCGAGAGCAGGACCGCCAGCTGATGCGCGGCCAGGCGGTGGGCCGTGCCCTCGGCGGCCGAGGGCCACCACGGGAGGCGGCCTTGCGAGAGCCGCTTGTGGCAGAGCCAAAATCCCTGGCCGTCGTACATGAGCAGATTCAGCGCCGTCGCCCTGCGATTGCGGAAGACGAAGTCGGCACCGGCGAACGGGTCGTGCTGTAGGATCTCCTGACAGAGCCGCGCCAGGCCGTCGATCCCGCGGCGAAAATCGGCCGGCTCGACGGCGACGAGGATCTTCATCTGAGGTGTGATCTGGAGCATCACCGGGCGTCCCAGAAGCTGCGCAACAGCGCCTCGACATCGGCCGCATCGTAGCCCACCAAATGCATGCGCATGGTGGCCCCGGATCCGTTGTCCAGCTCGAGCCGACACTCCTTGCCGACCAGGACCGGCGAAGGCAGCTCGACGAACGCAGGGCCGCTCGACCGCGGTCCGCTGGCATCCGGCTCGGTCCGTTCCTTCAAGCGGTAGTAATCGAGGCCGAGCGCCGCGGCGGTGCGACTGACCCCATGAACTTTCGCCAGCCGGGCGGCCATCGCCCAAAGCACTTGGGGAATCCGGCCGCCCGCCTGCCCCTGCCTCCGCCACGCCTGAAACCGGTTCCGCCCACGCTCCAGATCGGGCGGTAACTGCTCACGCTTGCTCGTGCCCATCGCGGTCCTCCAAGACGAGGACCGCCACCCTAGCGGATCAGCCAGAAGAATTCATGCACGCTTGCCGGAAGGACACGGAGCCTCTGGTCCTGCTCGTCGTCGGCCTCGCCGGTCGCGTCTCGCATCGACGACGCCATCGGTCGCGCCCCCGGAGTCGTGCCCATCGGTCGGGCTCGTCGTCGTCTCCACCGGTCGTGCGCCGCGTCGTCGGTCTCGCGGGTCGGGCTCGTCGTCGTCGCGGGTCGCGCTCCTGGTCTCGTCGTCGTGGGTCGTGCGCGTCGTCGTCCTCGCCGGCCCGTCGGCCATGCCCTTGTCGGCGCGTGTCGTCGGTGCCAAGATGGCGTGGTCGGTCCGTGGGCGCCTCCGAGATGCCGCCGCCTCCCCGTGAACTCTTCGCGCCGGCGGTTCGGCATCGGTTGATACTATGTGGGCGTGATCATCGATCGGCCCGCATCCCCCCCGGCCCCCGCGACGACGGGGACGGCCCGATCCGGCTCGGCGGGGCTTGCGGCCGGGCGCCCCGCCTCCGACCCGTCGCCCTCACGACGGCGGGGATGGCGGCGACTTCGCCACCAGCTCGTAGCCCAGCGACCTCGCCTTGCGCCGCAGCGAACGCTCCTGCTTCCGCCTCACCTCCGCCTCGTACTCCGCCAGCGACCTCGACACGTACTCCTCGCCGTGCCTGAGCAGCCGGTACACCAGCCGCGACAGCTTGTGCGCCGTCGCCGTGATCGCCCCCCGGCCGCCGATCCGGCCCTTGATCCGCCGGTAGAACTGGCCCGTCGCCGTCGCCGTCCGGCCCGCCGCCTGCGCCGCCATCCGCAGCGCCTGCCCCACCCGGTCCTTGCCCCGGCGCGGCGTGCGACGCCGCTCGGTCTTGTTGCTCCGGTCGGTCCGCGGGCAGAGGCCCAGCCAGCTGGCGAAGTGCTTCTCGCTCGGGAACCGCCCCACGTCGCCGCCGAGCTCGGCCAGGATCACCGTCGCCGTCGTCGCGTCGATCCCCTCGATGGCCGTCAGGTCCACGCCGATCGCCCGGGCCAGCTTGGCCGGGGCGTCGAACCGCACGTCGTTGGCCTTGCGGCCCCTCTTGCGCGGCCTCGGGGCGACCGGCCCGCCCCCGGAGCGGTCGGGCAGGCGGTCCAGCTCCTCGGCGATCCGGGCGTCGCACTCGTCGACCTGGCGGTGGAGGTAGTGGTACAGGTCGGACGCCTGCTTCAGGGCGAACAGGTGCTCGGGCCGCCAGGTGCCCTCCAGGGCCCGGGCGATCTCCGCCTCGTCCCGGGCGCACCGCTCGTGCCGCAGCGCGGCCAGCTTCGCCGGGTGGCGCTCGCCGGCGAGGATGGCGGCGATGATCGCCGTGCCGGTGACGCCCGTGATGCTGCTGACGACCTCGGTCAGCTTCACATTCATCTGCTCCAAAGCCTTCTGCATGTGCTGGACGTGGTGCGAGGCGTACCGCACGAGCATCTGCCGCTGCCGCCAGTAGCCGCGCAGGGCCAGGACGGCCCCGGGCGGGCGGAAGGACGGGCGGAGCAGGCCGCAGGCGTGGAGGCGCTGGAGCCACTGGCAGTCGAGCCGGTCGGTCTTGGGCCGGGCGCCGCAGTGGCTGGCCTGGCTCGGCTCGATGAGGAAGACCTCGAAGCCGCGCGATTCGAGCAGCTCGAACAGGGGGATCCAGTAGACGCCGGTGGACTCCAGGACCACCGAGGTGACGCCCTCGGCCCGGAACCAATCGGCCAGGGCGTGGAGGTCGGCCGAGCAGGCGCCGAAGGTGCGGACCCGTCCGGGCCCGACGCAGGCGACGTGGTTGTCGGAGTGGACGTCGACGGCGGCGGCGTGGGGGTGGACGACCGGCAGGGACGCGTCGGGATCGGGGGGCGTGCGGCGACTCATGGCGAGGGCTCCGGCGGGTGGGGGGCCAAGCCGTCGCGGGCCGAGAGGGGGTCCGGGGACGAGGTAGTCTCCCCGACGGGAACGTCGCGGGGCCGTGTTGACACGGCGCCGCGGGTCACCAATGATGGGGCCACGGCCTCTCGGGCCAGGCTAACCTGCGGGCGGCGAGCACCAGGGAGATGACGGCCGGGAGGCTCGCGACGGCGTGCCCCAGCGTATCGCGCCCGGTGGTCGGGGCCACCCCCGGTTCACGTCCGTCGGGGAGCGGTCGCAGGCCGCGCGGAGAGTTAACCTGGCGCTGCAGCGGACCCGGCCACGCGGGCGGTTCTGGGAATGCGGATGTCGCTGGGATGTGGCCGGGTCCGCTGAGCTTGGCTGTTAGGCGGCGTCAGCCGAGCGTGGGGGCATGATGGGCATCGAGCACGTTGACGGGACCGTCCCCCATCGGACGCGGAAGATGCCCTTTGTGCGCTTCCGCCTTCGCACGCTGATCGCCGTGGTCGCCCTGCTCGCCGGGCTGCTCGCGACATGGCGAGCCGTCTCCTATCACCTCGCTTACGCTCGCAAGGTCGAATACTCCCGGGATTGGGCGAGGAGCAGCCTGCTCGCGGCGGAGTCCTACCGCAAGCGGGCTTCCGAACCGGACTGCCCGGCGAAGGATGCCGCCGAGTTGCGATGGCTGGCCAGGAAGGAGGAGCTGATCTCGCGGAGATACGCCGAGATCGCCGCTCAGCCTTGGCGCCCCTACCCGACGGCGAGTGCCCCTCTTCTGACGCGCCAGGACTGGGACCAGCTCGGAGCCTTCCCGGGCCGGCCACCCGCCCAAGCCGGGCGCTGATCCGAGTCCATCAGCCTTCGGTCGAGACGCTCTCCTCTTCGTGAACTCTTTGGCTGGGAACGGCCATCGACGCGCGACACTACCCCAACCCCAGGCTTTGTGGCCGGGCAGCGGCGAGGTCCGGGTAGCAAACCGACGGATTCAAGAGCGGCGGACGAGGCGCGGGCCGAGAGGGGAGTCGGTTACGCTTGCAGTCTCTTCGACGGGAACATCCCCGCGAGTCGGCTCGCGGGGCGTCGCCAATGACCGGATCACGACCTCTCGGGCCAGGCTAACCTACGGGCAGGGAGCACCAAGGTGGAGACGGCCGGGAGGCCCGCGCCACACTCAGGCTACGCCGCGCCGGGTCGGCGGGCAAGTCGTCCCCGACCCCCGTTCACGCCCCGTCGGGAGCGGACGAAGGCCGCAGGATGGTTAACCTCGCGCTGCAGCGGACCCCGCACCGCCGCGGCGTCTCTCGTGGTATCATCATCTTCTCGGCGGTGCGGGTCCGCTGAGCTTTGTCGTTAGGCGGCGTTCATCGCGGGGGGTGCGCATGCCCGATCCGAGTTCGCTCCTGATCTTCAGCGAGGACGAGGCGCGGCCGCTTGAGGCATACAATCGCTTCGTCGGGACGCTCCCCCCGGAATTGCAGCAACAGCTAAGGGCGGTGCTGATGAGCTATCTGGGCGCTTACGGCCCCGTGGAGACTCTGGAGCGATTCCGCGGCCGTACCCTCGCCCAAGTGCTGGAGGATTACCATCCGCCCAGCGAGCCGCCGGTCGTGAAGTCCGGCGAACTGGACGGGGTGCGTTATACGCTGGACGATCGGCCCGGTTCCGGTGGCAACCCCGCCTCTTCGTGAACTCTTTGGCTGGGAACGGCCATCGACGCGCGACACTACCCCAACCCCAGGCTTTGTGGCCGGGCAGCGACGAAGTCCGGGTAGCAAACCGACGGATTCAAGAGCGGCGGACGAGGCGCGGGCCGAGAGGGGAGTCGGTTACGCTTGCAGTCTCTTCGGCGGGAACATCCCCGCGAGTCGGCTCGCGGGGCGTCGCCAATGACCGGATCACGACCTCTCGGGCCAGGCTAACCTACGGGCAGGGAGCACCAAGGTGGAGACGGCCGGGAGGCCCGCGCCACACTCAGGCTACGCCGCGCCGGGTCGGCGGGCAAGTCGTCCCCGACCCCCGTTCACGCCCCGTCGGGAGCGGACGAAGGCCGCAGGATGGTTAACCTCGCGCTGCAGCGGACCCGGCCACGCGGGCGCGTTATGATCGTGCGGAGCATCCCGGTATGTGGCCGGTCCGCTGAGCTTATGCGTTGTACCTCGTCGGTCGGGCCCTCGCGTGGGTCTCCGGTAAGACGCTCCGAATGGAAGGGGACGGGTGGAGTTTCGAGAGTTTTCGGCCCGTTCTCCCCGCTGCTATCAGGGCTGGATTCTCAAAACCGGACCCGGCCCAGGACGACGAAATCGGTCAGGGCCCGGCCCATCACGGCCCCCCGCTCGGCACCCAGGACGGCCCTTGCGAACGGCTCGAACCCGGGCTCGCCCGCCCGGCCCCTCTGGAGCCATCGGTAGAGCGTCGAGGCCCCGACGCCGGACGCCTCCGCCGCGGCCTCGCGGGACTTCCCCTCGGAGATCGCCGCCACGATCGACAGGGCGGCCCCGGGGGTGAACTTCGAGGGCCGCCCTCCCCTATGCTGCTTCGGTTTCGCTCTCGGCATGGCCCGGTTCACCTCTGCCTCGGGCCGATCTTGTCCGTCCACTTGCCCCGGTAGTCGGCCAGCCATCCGGCGATCACCGCGTCCATCGCGTCGGCGTCGGGCCCCTTGAGCCGGGCCTGGAGGTCGTCCAGGGCCGCGGCGCCGTCGGTGCCTCGGGGGACTTCGACCACCCCGGAGCGGATCGTCAGGACCACCCCGGCCCGCTCGCACTCGGGCCTTCCTCGGGTCACGGCCAGGGCGTGGAGGAGCTGCCCGCGCCTCGCCCCCCCGGCGGCCCGCTCCAGGCGCCCGAGCCTGCCCTGGAGACTCGCCATCAAGTTGCCTCCCCAGGAACCCCGGTCAGTCGATGATGCCGTGCCGCCTGAACGCCGCGACCATCAGCCGGGCGGCCTCGACGTCGCTCCGGTCGAAGGCATCCGCCACGGCCAACAGCTCCTCATTGGTCAGGGCCCGGATGCCCCGGAGATACTTCCGCCGGGACAACCTGCGGACGATGCCGACGGGGCTCCAGGAGTCCTCCAGGCGCCGGACGCGCCCCTCGGCCCGGCTCACGACTCGTCTCCCCCTCGTGCTTCTGGTCGGCCGCGACCTGCTCCAGGAAGGCGATCCGGGCGTCCAGCTCGACGTGGGTCCGTAGCTTGACGGCGGAGTCCAGGACGGCGACAGCGGCCCGGAGCCGGATGGCCGGGGACGGGTCGGCCAGGAGCTTGTCGAGGGCGGCGGTGGCCCTGGCGGCAGAACGGGCGAGCCGACCGACGGACCGCTCGAAGATGTCGCCACGAACCCGGGCGACATAGGAGCAGAACTCGGGCTTGTCCAGCCAATCGTAGACCGTCCGCTCGCCGGCCTTGACCGCCTTGGCCGTGGCCCGGACGGGCCTGCCCGAGGCGAGCAGCAGGGCGGCCCTCTGCTGCTTGGGGGTCCAGTCTGCGGTGGCATGCGGTGGCATGCGGAAATCTCGCATCAGATCGATAACCGGCCAACCTCTGCATGCTTGATCGTACAAGCCAGGTTGCGGTTCGTCCAATGGCGACTTGGCCGCCCACCCGCTCGCCGGTCCGATGGACGGAAGCGGTCGGAGGCCATAGAGTGGGAAGCATCGGGTCGGTCTCGGGGGTGGCCACCCCCGGGCCTCACGGTCCCGGTCGTCGCGTCGGCCCCACTCCGCCGCGACGGGCGGGACCGGCCCGAGAGGAGTGGGGAACATGCCCGAACCCTGGCATCGGCCTCTGGCCGTGCTGCGCGACGAATTCGCCCGACGCTCGGCCGACCTCCGGCATCTGTTGGTCAGGATCGAACGGAATTCCTACATCGTGCCCCCCGAATGGTGGCAGGCCAGGCCCGGCGAGGAATATTCGCGCCGGGGCCTCCCCGACGAGGCCATGTGGCGGATCGAACCCGGCGGGCGCGCCCCCCGTCCGGTCATCATACAACAGACCGAGGACGGTTCGTCCTTCATGTGGAAGCACACGTTCTATGGCCATGCCCCCGAGGCTCGAGACTTCTTCATCGACCTCGCCTACCGGGCGTTCCGATGCCTCGCCTCCGCCCCCGCAGGTGAATTTGCACGGCTCGCGGAAGTCCTAAGAATGTCCATCGATCCGCCGGACCTCGACTACCATAGCCCGGATCTTTGGTGGTTGCGTGCGGTTCACGAGATTGCACGGCGGCGGCATGAAGGCTCCTCCCTCTGGTCACTCAGCGGGCCGTCCAGTCAATTCCATAGCGTGGAACAAGACCTCCAGTCCCAACGACGTGCCCGAGAGCGAGGGGAAACGGTCGGTTACGACTTCGGCTACTCGATCCTGCACGGACGTTTTCACTTGCTCGGCGGAGGCCATCGACCTCACCCTCAAGGCCGCCCCGCCCCAGCATTACCCGGCGATCGACCGATTCGCCTTCCGGTTTCTCCTGGAGACGATCGATGGCCGTTACTTCCTGTTGGGTGCTCTGCATGATTCTTGGGAGCGCTCCGGGGAGGGAACTGGCCCGCCCCAATTTCAGTATCGAGAGATCGCCGACGACGCCGCCCTCGCCTTGCTCGTGGAATCGGGGCTCGCCGACGACCTATCGATTCATCTCCGAGACGTCCTCGAATGGAACCTCGATCCTTCACGATTGGGTGAACGCGCTGGCTTGTCGGTTGACGCGGGACCAGTGATCCCATCGATTCCGACCGAAGGTGGAACGGTCCGTCCGCTCAATCCGACAGGGGCCCGCTCTCAGGCCGAAGCGGGCGACTCGCGGGAGGAGGGCGAAGAGCCCGGGCGGGGAGCCGATCTTCCGGGGATCAGCGCGGCGCCGGGCCTCCCGTCGCCAGATGAGGCCCCGGGCTCCAGCCTCAGGACCCGGTCGAAGCCCGATTCTTTGAACCCGGGCGTGAAAGCCGTCGCCGCCGCTTACGCATTGCAGGAAGAGGGGTTACCGGTGTCGCTCAAAGCCGCCTGTGAACGCGCAGGAGTGGATCGGAAGAACGTCCGGGAGCGATACCCGGAGCAAGTCCGCGTGATTCGAGCCCTATCCGCCCCCGATGGTGACGCACGGCGGGGGACGATCGATCGGAGGAGCGGGAATATCGACGCTGGATATGAGGACGACGAATAGGCCCCACCCCACGAAAACACCCCACGGAATTTTCTTGTAGCCCGGAAATCAAGGCGAATGGATGACCCTCCACCCCCCACGGCCCCCCCACCCCGCCGGTAGGTCGTGGCCGTCGCGATTGTGACGATGGCCCCGCCCCGGGAGACCCGTGGATCATGGCCAAAGCCCGTCCGCCCGATGATTTCAACAACTCCCCGATCGCGTGGTTCGCCGAATTTCTGCATGCTTTGGATGGACGAGACGTCGAGCAAGCCGCCCGAGCGAAGGCCGAACTGACCCGCTTGGGCTGGACTTTCCGGTATCGGAAGCCCCGCCCCGAGGCCGATGGCCAGGCGGTGGCCCGATGACTCCCCGTCCCGGCCGCCGGACCCGACCGACCGCCAATCTGATCCAAGAGGCCAATCGACCAAAGGCGGCCGAACCGCCCCTCGGGGCGCCCCCCTCGGACCTGACATCCCTGCCCTGGGCGGTAGGCTCACGGTCCGCCTGGACGAATTACCCGCTGCCCTCGGAGTGTCGCGGCGGACCATCGAACGCGAGAGGTCCGCCGGCCGATTCCCCAAGCCCGACCTGACGATCGGGAAGATGCCGCTCTGGCAGCCCCAGACGATCCGAGATTGGATCGCGGGGGGTGGGCGTTCATGATCCGCCCCTATGACGCCTGGATCCTCGCCCGCCTCGTCTGCGGCCATTCGCTCAACGGCGAACTGGAATCGGTTTCCCCGGCCCTACGGGGAATCGCCGATCATCTGGCCGGGCTTCCCGACGAAGACCGCCAGACGGCCCTCGGGGGATTCCGTTGCTCGCCCGCGATCGACGGCCCCGCCTTGATCAAGGCGATGACCGCTCACCACCCCGATGGACCGGCCCCCGAGTCGGTCCATGAGCGATGCTATGCAACCCTCGACGACATCGCCCGGGTCGTCGCCGATCAAGCGTGGCTCTGGGGAGACTGGCTCGCCCGGGGCGTCCTGAACGTGGTGGCCTCCGAGCCGGGGACGGGCAAGACCCGATTCGGACTGGACCTGGCCCGTCGGCTCTGGTTTGGCTTGTCGTGGCCTGACAACCAATTGAATGTGATGCCCGGGGGGACGCGGACCCTGTGGATTCAGGGCGACCGCAACTTCGCCGAGATGCTCCAAGCCGCCCGCGACTTCGGACTCCCCGGCGACGCCGTGTCCCTGGGATCGGCCCCCGACGACCCGACCGGGGCGCTCGACCTGGACGACCCGGGAACGCTGGCGGCCATCGGGGGGAGGATCCAGGCCGCCGCCCCGGCCCTCGTGGTGATCGACACGGTAGGCATGGTGACCGATCGGAACCTCTGCCGCCCCGAAGAAGCCCGCGCATTCTTCGCCCCGATCATGGAACTTGCCGCGAGGACGGGCGTGGCCTTCCTCGGTCTGACCCATTTGTCGAAGGACAAGGAGGCCCTGGGTCGGCGGATCGTCGAGAAGGCCAGGGTGGTCATCAAGATGACGCAGCCCGATCCCGAAGGCAAGAAGGACCGCCGGAGGTTGTGGGTGGACAAGTCCGCCGTTGTGAAGCCCCCGCCCTTGGGGATCACGATGGGGGACGCGGGCAACAATTACGACTTCACTCCGCCGACGGAGCCCGAGCCGAATCGGGGGGGACGGCCGCCGGAGAAGCTCGGCAAGGCCATCAAGTTCCTGGCGGAGAAACTGACCGAGGGAGACCGCAAATGGTGCGATCTGGTCAACGAATGGGAAGCGCTCGGGGGGGCCAAGGGGACCCTCTTCAATGCCTGCAAGGCGATGGTCGACGACGGTCGGATGGTCGTTGATGAGTCCAAGAAGCCCAAGTTCTGCCACCTGGTCAAGGACTCCGAGGAAGGTCAAGAACACGGTTCCTGACGGTTCTTGACCCTTGAAGAACCCTTTTCGTGAGCGTCAGGAACCCCGCCCCCCTATGGAGAACCGGGTTGTTGACCCGAACCGAGGCCCTCCGAGACCCGCGAACGATGAAACTCCCTGCCCCCGGACGACACCGGATCGACTGGCAAACCGAGCGCGAGCGGATCGACCTGGCCGCCGTCGCGACCCGCCTACTCGGCCCCGCCCCGGGACGAAGGGGGATCGTGGCCGGAAGCT
Organism: uncultured Planctomycetota bacterium; assembly: GCA_963737655.1. GTDB lineage: Bacteria > Planctomycetota > Planctomycetia > Isosphaerales > Isosphaeraceae > JAQGHR01. The sequence goes on from CAVTTN010000002.1 coordinate 4,680,232, forward strand.
GTGGTGGTCCTGCCCCCTCGGGACGCACCCCGACGCGAATCCGTCCTTCGCGGTCGAAACCGGCAGGCCTTTCTGGCGGTGTTTCGGCTGCGGCGAGTCGGGGGACGCCGCGAACCTCGTGATGAGCCTGGAGTCGTTGACGTTCCCCGAAGCCCTGGACTACCTGACCGGCGGTGCGACTTCCACAAAGCCGCGAGGCCCGAGCAAAGCCGCCCCGAGACCGGCGAACAAGGCCCTGGCCGGCCCATCCGGGATGCCCGAGGCCGACGCCCTGGCCCTCGTGGAAGCCGCCGCCGCCCGGCTGTGGACCCCCGAGGGGGCCGACGGAATGGCGTATCTGACCGGCCCCGAGCGCGGCCTGGCCCCCGAGACGATCCGGGCGGCCCGGCTGGGGTGGACGCCTCGGGCGGAAGGGGTGGCGTGGAGGCCGCCCGGCGTGGTCGTTCCGTGGTTCGTGGGCGAGCGTCTTGCACTGGTCAAGATCCGGCCCCCGGACGAGTGGAGGAAGCGATTCCCGCCTGAGAAGCGCCCTCCGAAATATCTGGAGGCGTTCCGCGATCCAGCTCGCGTCGTCTGCTACCCCGGCCTATCGACGATCCGCGCCGGCCTTCCCCTCATCGCCGTGGAGGGGGAGTTCGATTGCCTTGCCCTCGGGGAGGCTCTGGACGAAATGGCTAGCGTGGTGAGCCTGGGAAGCGCCTCGGCCGAGCCGACCCCCGACATCCTCGGCCGGTTCCTGGCCGCGAGCCCGTGGTTCATCGCCACGGATGCCGATCCGGCGGGGGAACAGGCCGCCGCCAGGTGGCAAGCCTACCCCCGGGCTCGGCGGGTCCGCCCTCCGGCCCCTTACAAGGATTGGACCGAGGCCCGCAACGATGGCGTGAACCTCCGCCGCTGGTGGGGGGACATCTACGCCGGCAACGACCACCCTCAGCTATTCACCGATGAGGAAGCGGCCGAGTGGCGGTGGGGACCGGCCGTCGGGGACGGTTCGCCCGGGATTATCGTTCCCGCGATACGTCGGACGGAGAGCCCGGAAAAATGACCCAATTGGGTTAGTGAACTATTGTAACATAACCCGAACGGGATATAATCCGGGTGAGGTGGAGGAGGAACGGGGCGAGGATCGGACCGAGTGGGACCTACCTCGATGGCCAAGGAAGAGACGAACCCACCGACGATGACCGGGACGATCCGCGAGACGATCCTGGCCCGGTCCCTGACCGCATACCGGGTGGGTCAGGCGATCGGGACTCGTTCCCATGTCATCCAGAGATTCCTCAACGGGGAGCGAGACCTACGGGCGCGACCCTCAACAAGCTGGCCGCCGCCCTCGGGTTGACGCTGACCCAGACGGAGGCCGGTCATCCCGACCTGAAAGGAGCAGCGGATGGCGTCGTTCCGCAAGATCGGTCGTAATTGGTTCTTCCGGTATATCACCGCGGAGGGCATCCAGCGCGAACGAAAAGGGTGCCCCGACCGTCGGGAAACCGAGGCGATGGCGAACGCCTGCGAAGCCGAGGCGGCCCGGATTCGGTCCGGCCTCTCGGACTCGAAGGAAGAGGCCCGCCGCCGGTATGAGTCGCGACCGCTCGCCGATCACCTGGCCGAATGGCACAAGGCGATGCTCGCCCAGGCGGCGACCCCGAAGCATGCCAATCAGTGTCGAGGGCGGGTCGATTCGCTCCTGAAGCTGTCCAGGTCGGATCGCGTCTCCGACCTGACGGTCTTCAGGGTCCAGACGGCCCTCGGCATTCTCCGCGACAAGGGGGACGGCCTGGCCCTTCGGACGCTCCACCACTACGTCCGCAACGCCAAGGCGTTCTCCCGATGGCTCTGGCGGGACGGGCGGACGACGGAAGACAAGCTCGCCCATCTCCAACCCCCGGCGAACCCTGACACGGACCGCCGCCGCGAGCGTCGTGCCCTGACACCCGAGGAAGTCTCGGCCCTGCTCCGAGCCGCCGAATCCGGCCCCGTGGTCTTCAAGATGTCCGGCGTCGATCGGGCCGCCATGTACCGGCTGGCCCTCGGGACGGGATTCCGAGCCGGCGAGTTGCAATCGCTCCGGCCCGAATCCTTCGACCTGGACTCCGACCAGCCGACCGTGACCGTCGAGGCCGGGCACTCCAAACGCCGCCGTCGCGACGTCCAGCCGATCCGGGGCGACCTGGCCACGTCCCTCGGTCGATGGCTCTCCGGGAGGCCCGCCAAGGCCGCGCTATTCCCCGTATCGAGCTACCACACGGCCGAGATGTTCCGTGCCGACCTGGAACGGGCAGGAATCCCCTTCCGGGACGACTCGGGGCGAGTGGCCGACTTCCACGCCCTGCGACACACCTTCGTCTCGACGCTGGCCCGGAGCTCCGCCTCGGTCAAGGTCGTCCAGACGCTCGCCCGGCACTCGACGCCCGTCCTGACCCTCGGGACCTACACGCATTTGGGATTGTGCGACCAGAGGGCCGCCCTGGAAGCCCTGCCCGCCGAGCAGCCCCCCGGCCCCGGGGCCGAGTCGGCGACCCAGGCCGCGACAGGAACGCATGGCCGTATGAACAATCATCCTTCCCTACGCCTTCCCTACGGAGGGGACGGGACAGGGCGGATTGTGTCGGAGCCTGACGGTTCGGGCGAGGCGAGCACCCTCGAATTTACCGGATCGTCGTCGAACCATAACCCCCTTACAAAGTCGGCAGTTGTCGCGTCGAGTCGGTCCCTGTCGGACCCTGACGGAAGCGGAGGGGGTGGGATTCGAACCCACGGACGTTTTGAGGCGTCAGCGGTTTTCAAGACCGCCCCGATCGGCCACTCCGGCACCCCTCCGATCGGTCGACTCGACTCGATTCATTGACCGACCTCGTCCAGGACCTCCTCGGAGACGAAGATCGGGACGTCCACCGTGACGGCCACGGCGATGGCGTCGCTGGGTCGGGAATCGACCTCGATGATCTCGCCCTCGTGCTTGATTCGGAGCTTGGCGTAGTAGGTGTGCTCGCGGAGCTCGCTGATGTAGATGTCCTGCAATTCGCCTCCGAGCAGCTCGATCGTGTTCGCCAGGAGGTCATGGGTCAGGGGGCGGGGCGTGGACTGGCCCTTGACCCGGCGGTCGATGCTCGTGGCCTCGAACATGCCGATGACGATCGGGAACGTGCGGTCGCCCTCGACCTCGCGGAGGTAGATGATCTGCTGGTCGTTGGTCTCGGAGATGATGATCCGGGACAGTTCCATCTGCACGGCCACGGCGTTCCCCTCGTCGGTCCGGCCCGCCTCGTCGGCTCGGGCCCGGGGGCGAATGTCTCTTTCGATGATAGAGGGCCCGGCGCGGGGCGTCAACGCGGGGGATCGGCCTGGCGGGGCGAGTGCGGGTTCGGGGCGGCTTGTCGCGAGGATTGGGGGTTGTGGGCGGCCTCTCGGCCGCCTCTGGTGGGGGTCTTTCCTGCACCCTACAGGGCTTCGATTCGCTTGAGGACCGCTTCTCTCTGCGCGGAGAGTTCCGCTTCCTTGGCCGTCTGGGCGGCGACGACCTCGGCCGGGGCCCGGGCGACGAACGATTCGTTGCCGAGCTTCGCCCGGATCGCCCCGAGCTGCTTGTCCAGGTCCGTCAATTGCTTCTTCAGCCGGGCGGTTTCGGCCTTCTTGTCGATCAGGCCCTCCAGGGGGAGGATGACCTCGACCTCCGCCAGGATCGCCGAGGCCGATTCCCCGGGGCGTTCGGCCTCCTCGGCGATCGTCAACGACGTCGCCCCGGCGAGGCCCGCGATCAGAGAGCCTCCCGATCGCAGGCGGTCGGCCGCCCGGCCCTTCGCCACGAGGATCGGATGGACCTGCGCCTCCTTCGGCAGGTTCTTCTCGGCCTTGAGGTTGCGGATCGCCGACACCACCTCCCGCCAGAGGCCCACCACGGCCGCCGGCTCGTCGTCCGGAGACATCGGATACGACGGCCATTCCGCGATGCAGACGCTCTCCTCGGCGGGCTTCGGCGAGGGGAACCCTCGGCTCGGTGCGACCGTGCCCAGGGCCTGCCAGACCGCCTCCGTGACGAACGGCATGATCGGGTGGAGGAGGCGGCAGAGGCCGTCGAGCACCGCCGCGAGCACTTTTTGGGCGGTCGGGCGCGCCTCGGGCTCCTTCAGGCGGGCCTTGAGGAACTCGACGTACCAGTCGCAGAAGTCGTTCCAGGTGAAGTCGCGGAGCCTCTTCGTCGCGTCGGCGAAGTGGAAGGCGTCGAGGTCCGCCGTGGCGTCGGCGGCGACCCTGGCGAGCTCGCCGAGGATCCAGCGGTCCTCGATCGGCAGGGCCTCCACCTCGATCGGCCCCGGCTCGTACCCTTCCAGGTTCATCATCGCGAACCGCGAGGCATTCCAGAACTTGTTCGGGAACGTCCGGCCCTGCTCGAACCGCTCGGACGTGTTGACCGATCGGCCGTCGGGAAGCGTGGTGGCCTCGACCGGCATCCGAAGGTCCTGCGTCTCGGTGGCGGCGGAGGCGAGCGTGAACCGGAGGGCATCGGCGCCGTAGAGGTCGATGATGTCCACCGGATCGATGCCGTTGCCGGCGCTCTTGGACATCCTTTTCCCATTGCCGTCCTGGATCACCGGATGGATCACCACGTCCTTGAACGGCACGTCCCCCATGTTGAACTGGCCGAAGATCACCATCCGGGCCACCCAGAGGGTGATGATGTCCCGGGCCGTCGAGAGCACGCTCGTCGGGTAGTAGCCGGCGAGCTCCGTCGTCGACTCGGGCCACCCGAGGGTCGAGTGGGGCCAGAGCGCGGAGGAGAACCAGGTGTCGAGGACGTCGGGATCTTGCGTCAACACATGATCGGGCCCGAGGGCGTCGGCGGCGAGGTCCTCGCCGTCCGAGCAGACGAGCCAGCCTCCGGAATCGGCCGGCTGCCAGGCGATGTCGGGGCGATCGCCGAACGCTCGCCGCAAATCGGCCTCGGTGCAGGTGGCGCAGTGCCAGATCGGGATGCGGTGGCCCCACCAGAGCTGACGGCTGATGCACCAGTCGCGCTTCTCGCCGAGCCAGTCGAGGTAGCTCTTGGCGTAGCGGTCGGGGTGGATCTCGATGGCGCCGGAGGTCACGGCGTCCATCGCCTGCTGGGCGAATCCGGCGGTGCCTTCGGGCCCGTCGCCCATCTTCACGAACCACTGATCGGAGAGGTACGGCTCGATGGGCGTCTTGCTGCGGTCGGAGAGTCCCACGCGGTTGGTGTAGGGCTCGACCTTCGCGAGCAGGCCGCCGGCTTCGAGGTCCGAGACCACCCGTTTCCGCACCTCGCGGCGGTCGAGGCCGGCGTAGGGGCCGGCGTTCTCGTTGTAGGTGCCGTCGGGGTTCAGGAGGTTGATCATTTCGAGATGATTGCGGAGGCCCGTGGCGTAGTCGTTCGGGTCGTGGGCCGGGGTGACCTTCACGCAGCCCGTGCCGAACTGGGGATCGACCAGGATCGCGTCGCCGATGATCGGGATGTTTCGGCCGATCAGGGGGAGCGTGACGGCCTTTCCCAAAAGATGCTTGTATCGCGGGTCCTCGGGATGGACGGCCACGGCGGTGTCGCCGAGCATGGTTTCGGGCCGGGTCGTGGCCACGAGGAGGCTCTCGTCCGAGCCGGCCACGGGGTAGCGGATCGTCCAGAGGTGCCCGGCCGTCTCCTGGTACTCGATCTCGTCGTCGGCCACGGCCGTGCGGAGGTGGGTGTCCCAGTTCACCAGCCGCTTGCCCCGGAAGATCTTGCCGGCGGCGAAGAGGCGGAAGAACGTCTCGCGGACGGCCCGGGCGCAGATCGGGTCGAGGGTGAACCGGGTGCGGTCCCAGTCGCACGAGCAGCCCATCAGCTTCAACTGGCCGAGGATGCGTTTCTCGTATTCATCCTTCCAGGCCCAGATTCGTTCGACGAGCCCCTCGCGGCCGACGTCGTGGCGGGTCTTGCCTTCTTCCTTGCGCAGGCGGGTCTCGACGACGGCCTGGGTGGCGATCCCGGCGTGGTCGGTGCCGGGCATCCAGAGGGCGTCGAACCCCTGCATCCGCTTCCAGCGGATCAGGATGTCTTGCAGCGTGTTGTTGAGCGCGTGACCAAGGTGGAGGGCGCCGGTCACGTTCGGCGGGGGGATCACGATGCAATACGGCCGCTTCGGCTCGGCGGGGGCGTGGAAATAGCCCTTTTCGAGCCATAAGGCGTAGTAACGACGCTGGGCGTCGGCCGGGTCGTACTGCTTGGGGAGATCTTGGAGGCTCATTCCGGGTCCAGTGGCGTCGGGCATCGTGTAGTAGGGTGCATGAAATGAACCATCTTCTCCGGGCCTCGGTCGATCATCAAGGCCACCGCGGACGGAGAGGCCGGGTCAGCCCATCATGGCGTAGACCGTCGCGATCAGGATCAGGATGCCGACGGCGAACCGGATCAGGGCCCGTCGCCACCTCCATCGGAGCCGGTCGGGGACGGAGAGGAGCATCACGATTCCGCTGGTCCCGCACAGGAAGCCGCGGAGGGCCGGCCTCCAGACGAGGCTCGTCGAACTGTTCCGACCGAACGGCCCGCCGGGATGCAAAGAACGGAATCGGACCATCTTCCCGGCCTCGATCAGATCGAGCCCCCCGAGGAGGACCAGCCCGCCTCCGTAAAAGCCCGCCATGACCAGCGGCAGGTAGCGAAGGCCGAAGAACCTCGGGCGAGGTTTGGCCGGGGGCGCCTCCGGGGCGGCCTTCGGGGCCTCGAACGGGTTGATCGGGGCCTCCTCGTTCATCACGGCTTCCTCGCCCCGAACGCTGCGAACGTGGTGTTCATGTGGAGGACGTCCACCTCGGCGAAACCCGCCTCTCTCAGCCGATCGAGCTGAAAACGGAGCGATTGCGGGGTGTCTTCCTTCTCGATGTAGGCGAAGACGGAGTCGCGGTACGAGGCGTCACGGAACCCGGTGAGATAGTCGCCGTATCGCTCCCGCTGGAGCTTTTCGACGGCCTCGATCTCGTGCTTGACCATATCGGCGATCCAGACGGAGCCCCCGGGCCTCAGGCTTCGGAAGAAGGCGGCGAAGACGGCCCGCCATTCGTCGTCGGTCCTCAGGTGGTGGAGGACCATCGCGGCCAGGATCACGTCGAATCGCCCCTCGCCCAGGTCGATCGAGCGGACGTCCCCCTGGATCGTCTCGACCCGACCTTGCGTCGTCGAGGACACCCGCCCGTGGGCGCGATCCAGCATCGGAAGGCTCAGGTCGATCAGGGTGCAATCGAGCCCGGGCAGGCGCTCCAGGAGCTTCAGCGAGTAATTCCCCGCCCCGCAGCCGACGTCCAGGAGCGATCGGGCATGCGGCGAGGTCGCGGCGGCGGCACTCGCGATCAGGTCGAGCATCAGCGGGGAATCGATCGTGGCGGTCTGGCCGGTCTCGAGGTTCGAGAACCGTTCGACGTCATGGTCGAACCGTTCGCGGATCTCGTCGAGAGAGGATTTCTGGTTCATGGGTGCTCAACTCGCCGCGAGCGCCGCCCCGGGCTTCGGGGCGACCATCGCCGGGGCCTTTCCGTAGGTCAGCGTCCTCCAGAGCCATTCCATCGGGCCGAACCGGAAGAACGACATCCAGATGTTACTGTAGACGACCTGGACGGCGTAGATCCCGAACGCGATCAGGACCCCCGCCGCCGGGCCGACCCTCGCGTAGTAGCCCAGGCCGTAGCCGTAGAAGAGGAACGAGGCGATCACCGATTGCATCAGGTAATTGGTCAACGGCATCCGGCCCACGCTCGCCAGCGGGGCGAACAGCGGCCGGAGCGCGGGGCGTCGCGAGAGCAAGACGATCGCGCAAACATAGAACGCCGCCAGGACCGGCCGGTTCAGGACGTAGAACATCCCGGAGAGCAGGCCGAGGACGGTCGGCGTCTCGCTCCCGTGGTCCTGGAGCAGCGAGAACGCCGCGAACGCCGGGGCGAGCACGAACCCGACGATTCCGGTCCACACCGCCGCCCGGCGGATCGTCGGCAAATGGCGGTCGAGGTCCTGGAACAGCCGACGGCGCCCGGCGAGGAAGCCCAGGACCATCGTCGTCCCCAGGATCGGCCAGAACCACGCCTCGCCGTGTTCGAGGTAGCCCTCCCGCGTCTCCCGGAAACGTTCCTTCACCGCCAGGGGGTAGGAGCCCAGGCCCTCGACGTGCCTCGGGGGCGTCGGGGCCGTCTTCGTGAAGGGGGCCACGAAGTCGTCATACGAGCCTTTCCCAAAGACCCGCAACTGGTTCTCGGCGCGCTCGCGATAGTAGGACGGCGGATGCTCCCGGGGCTTCTTCTGGACGAACTTCCAGGTCTCGTAGCCCATCGGCAAGACGAGCAAGAGCACCGCGATCCCCCAGAGCCAGCGGTCCGACAGCTTGCGGACGAACAGCAGGGGCAGGCCGATCAACGCGTAGATGTGGAGGACGTCCCCGTTCCAGATCAAAAGGCAATGCGCCACGCCCATCGCCAGGAGGACCAGCAACCGGCGGACGTAGATCCCCGCGAACGGGGCGCCCTTGCCCTCGGCGCGCTCCAACTGGATCGCGAACCCCAGCCCGAACAGGAACGAGAACAGCGAGTTGAACTTGCCCGAGCCGAAGAGGTCCACCAGGAACATGGCCAACTGGTCGCGTCGGTGGGGATAGAGGTCCTCCCCGGCCGCATAGAAGAAGAAGGGCATGAAGAAGCCCTGCAAGTTGATCACGCAGATCCCCAGGAGGGCGAACCCCCGGAGGATGTCGAGCGTCTCGATCCGCTCGCCCGGCTGGGTCGGCCCGAACGACGGCGGCCTCGGGTCGTCGGCTAATGTGGCCATCGGCGCGCCTCCTGGCGCGGAAATTCGTTGTGAGGCGAGAGTTGATCAGGCAGAACACGTCGAAAACCCGGTCGATGCGACCCCTCGAGTAGGCCCGACTTCAGTCGGGCCTACGAAGCGCAATCCCCTGGTAGGCCCGACTGAAGTCGGACCTACTCCATCCCTCGACCTCCCCGGAGTCACGACAGAGTCCAACGAAAATTCGAAAGCCTCCCCGTCATCCGGATTTCTCGTCCCTGGAGAGCTTGTGCTCGATCGCATCGACGAGGGCGAGCCAGCTCGCGGCGATGATGTTCTCGCTGACGCCCACCGTGCCCCAGACCGAATCGGCGTCCTTGGACTCGATCACCACGCGGACCCTCGCCGCCGTGCCGGCCCGTTCGTTGATCACGCGGACCTTGTAATCGACGAGCTGCATCTCCCGGAGCCGGGGGAAGTGGGCGTCGAGGGCCTTTCGCAGGGCGCCGTCGAGGGCGTTGACCGGCCCGTCCCCCTCGCTGACGGTGTGCTCGACCGACTCGCCCACGCGGACCTTCACCGTGGCTTCGGTCAGGGGCGTGCCGTCGGGGCCTTCCTCGACGCTGACCCGGTAGCTCAGCCTCTCGAACCACGGCCGATAGCGGCCGGCGATCTTCTGGACGAGCAGGAGGAACGACGCCTCGGCCGCCTCGAACTGGTAGCCCTCGTTCTCCAGGTCCTGGACCCGGTCCAGGACGCGAGACAGGAGCGCCTGGTCCCCTTCCAGCCCGTATTCGCCGAGCTTCTCGGCCACGTTGGACTTGCCCGAGAGCTCGCTGACCAGCACCCGGCGCTCGTTGCCGACCAGGGTCGGGTCGATGTGCTCATAACTGCTGGCGATCTTGCGGACGCCGTGGACGTGCATCCCGCCCTTGTGGGCGAACGCGCTCGAACCGACGAACGGCTGGCCCGGCCGGAAGTTCATGTTGGCCGTCTCGTACACGTAGCGAGACACCTCGGTCAACCGGGCGAGGCTGCCGGGCCTCAAGAGCTCGTAGCCGCGATACTTGATCGCGAGGTTGGCGATCGCCGAACCCAGGTCGACGTTGCCGCACCGCTCGCCGATGCCGTTGATCGTCCCCTGGACCTGCGAGGCGCCCCGGAGGACGGCCGCCAGCGTGTTGGCGACGGCCAGGTCGCCGTCGTTATGCGTGTGGATGCCGATCGGGACGTCCGAGATCGCGCGGACCGCGTCGACGGCCCTGGCGACCTCCTCGGGCAGGGCCCCGCCGTTGGTGTCGCAGAGGATCAGCCACCGGGCCCCGGAGTCGGCCGCCGCCTTCAGCGACTTCAGGGCGTAATCGGGATTGTGCTTGAAGCCGTCGAAGAAGTGCTCGGCATCGTAAACGACCTCGGGGACGTTCGCGGCCAGGAACGCCACCGAATCGGCGATCATCTTGACGTTCTCTTCCAACGACACGCCCAGGACCTCGCGAGCATGGAGGTCCCAGCTCTTGCCGACGACCGTGATCACCTCGGTCCCGGCGGCGACCAGGGCCTTCATCCCGCCGTCGTCCTCGGCCGAGATGTCGCGACGGCGGGTCATCCCGAACGCGGCGATCCTGGCGTGGGCGAGGTCCAGGTCGCGGACGGCCCGGAAATATTCCGCGTCCTTGGGGTTGGAGAGCGGATAGCCGCCCTCGACGTAATCGACCCCCAGCTCATCGAGGCGGACGGTGATCAGCAGCTTGTCCTGGAGCGAGAAGTTGACGCCCTCGCCCTGGCTGCCGTCTCGCAAGGTGGTGTCGTAGATCGAGATGCGGGTCATGAACAATGCGGCCCCGTCGTCCCCGGCTCGGAAGGTTCGCCTCGACGCCGCCCCGATCGTAGCAGAGGAAGCGCGGGCCTGAACAGTCCGACGGACACGCCCGGGGCCGCCAGGTTCACGACCCGGCCGGAGATCGGCCGGGGCGACGACGGACCAGCCGGGACGCTCCCAGCCCGCCCAGGCCCAGCAAGACCCACGAGGAAGGCTCGGGCACGGCGTTCACCCCGGCCCGATACCGCATGGCCCCGTTGTAACTGAAGGTAAGCTTGTTGGAACCCCGAGCGAGCGTCGGGAACAGGGTCGCCGTGACCGTCACATCGCTCGTCAACGTGTGGACGCCATCGACATCCGAGACCAGTCCTGCGAATTCCTGGTCGATCACCGCGTCATTCAGGCCGAGCGACGGGTTGCTCTGGAAGCTGAAGACGGAAGAACCTGGATCGGCTGAGTCGGCCGTCCAGGAGAAGGACCAGAACGCCCCGGCGGCGTGGGTCGCCGGATCGGGCGTCAGGCTGGAGGTGAAGGTTCCCTGAATGCTCGCCTCGGCCTGAACCATGTGCGGGTCGGTCCCAAGGGCGGTCAACTGCATGCCCTGCTCGAATTTCAGGGTGATCTCGACCTCCGGGAGCTTGCCGGGCGAGACGTGGAGGGTCTGGCGGGAGGACTCATCGACCCGGGACATCGAGCCGGCGTGCTCCCCGAAGATCGGCGTCAAGCCGGTGCGGGAGATCGCGGCGATCGTCCCGGCCGAGTCCCAGCGACCCGGCGCATTGTTGAGGACCGAGGCCGGGCTGGCGATCAACCCGATGCCGGGGTCGGTCGCGGAAGTCCTCGAGACCCCCGCTGCGATCGGCGCGGGCGAGCCGCCGGTATTGGGTGCTGTGGTCTGGACCCGGGCGCCTTCCCCATGTTGTCCGATGCCTCGGCCGTGAGGAGCAAGCGGCCGGTGGGCCCGACGACCGCATGGCCTCCCGGTCCCGTGAAGCTCGAGGAGACGCCGCCCCCAGAGCTGGCGATGTCGTAATCGGCTTTCGCGGGAGCGGGCAGGAAGGCTCCCAGGGCCAGGAGCAGGACCGGGGCGCGAGATCGCATCATATCTCCCCTTTCTGCGGCCTGGGACTCGCCCTCGACCCGGCCCGTCTTCCGACGAGGGGACCGGACCGGCGGACTCGCCGGCCAGGGCCCTTGCCGTTCGGGCGTCGGGCGAGCGAGAATCGGTCCCCCGAGCTTCATCCTCGGGGACACTCCGCGACGCTCGACTCGGGCGTCTCGGCTTCGCTTCGCCGACTATCGCCGTTGGAGCGGCCGAATTCAAGTGTCTTTTGAATTCTTAGTTCTTTCCAACCCTCGCCGATCACCGCGGTGACCTCGATGGCCACATCCTCGCCAGAAATCCCGATGCTCCTGGCCGCGGTCCGGCGGGAGGCCGCCCGCGCCGAGTTCCCGATCGACCGGCCCGTTTATGAGAAGGCGGGGAAAGACCCGCTCGACCCGATCCTCTTCGGCGGGTCGCTCGAGGCCCCCGTGGCCGTCCTCGGCCGGGACCTGGGCAAGGACGAGGTCGCCCACGGCCAGCCGTTGATCGGCGCGGGAGGGCGGCTGGTCCGCCAGGGGTTGTTGAAGGCTCGAGGACTTTCGCCTTCGAAGGCCGAAGACCCGTGGCTCGAATCGGCCTTGAAATTCGCCTTGCTGACCAACACGGTGCCGTTCAAGCCGCCGGGGAACAAGGCGTATCCCGATCGCGTGAAGGAGCGGTTCCGCCCGTTCGTGGCCGAGCTGCTGGTGGGCTTCTGGACGGGAGATCGCGTCCTGACCCTCGGCACCGAGGCCTTCCAGTGGTTCGCCCGATACGCCGATCCGGGAGCCTCCGAGGCATTCTGGGCGAGGGAAGATCGCTACGAGGCCGATTTCCCGTGCACGGTCGTGGCCGGTGCGCAGAGCAAGCCCGTGATCGTGGCCCCCCTGCCCCATCCGTCGCCCTTGAACCAGCGATGGTACGCGAAATTCCCGGACCTCCTGGCGGCCCGGCTGGCAAATTCGGCCTGAACGGACCGCGGCGAGGATTTCGCCGAGAACGAGGTTCTTCGGGGTTGCCGAACCGTTGGGTGGACGGTACGTTATGAGCACGAGGGGCTCTCGTTTTCCCGGGAGGTCGAAGTGCGTAAAGTCCAGATGGTCACCGACCGTGAGCTGGAAATCTTGAAGGTGCTCTGGGTTCGGGGCAAGGCGAGCGTCCGGGAGGTCCAGGAGGACCTGGTCAAGTCGGCCGGCCCGGTCGCCTATAGCACGGTGCAGACCCTCCTGAACATCATGGAAGAGAAGAAGGGGCTGGTCCGCCACGTCGTCGAGGGTCGGACGTTCATCTACGTCCCCAAGAAGAGCCCGGATCGCACGATCCGCGAGCTGACCCAGAGGTTCGTCGATCGGGTCTTCGACGGGGCGTTGGACCGGGTGATGGTCGCCCTGCTCGACACCAAGAGCCCCAGCCCGGAGGAGTTCGAGAAACTCCGGGCGATGATCGACGAGGCCCAGCGCCAGACCGAGGCCGGAGGCGCGACCGCCCCGGCGACGCCGGAATAATTCCGATCGATCCGATCGGCCGGACGGGCTTCCTCAGGGCCCGCCCGGCCCGACGGTTCGCCCCAGGCACGTCCGCCCCCTCCTTCGAGGGGATGGGCCGTCGTCGGCGGGAGGCGTTCGGCCCATGGGCGGAGTGGTCGATCGGCTCGGGATGCTCCTGCTCGACGGGGCGGTCGCGACGACCCTCCTGGTCGGCCTCGTCGCGCTCGGGATGATCGCCTGCGGCCAGCCGGCCCGCCGCCTGTTCCTCGCCCGGGGGGCGATCCTCGCCTCGCTGGCCGTCGTGCCGTTGGCCGCCTTCGCGCCGATCCCCCGCTTCCCCCTGGCCGAGCCGATGTTCGCCCTCGCCCCTCCGGCCGAGGCCGGGCGCGGGGCCGACGAGCCTCGCCCCCCGAGACCCGGGCCGCTCCGCCCGCGGTGGACTCGCGGGCTGGTGCTGACGAGCCTGATCGGGACGACCTCGGGCCTGATCTGGCTGGCCCTCGGCTGGCTCGGGACGGTCCGGCTCGTGGCGGGCACCGTCGAGGCGTCCCCGGAGAGCCTGGCGGTCTTCGACGCCCTGCCGTTTCGAGGCCCGGCCCGCCGACCTCGGCTCCGGGTGACCCCTCGGCTGGCCCGGCCGGTCTTGCTCGGGTTCGTTCGCCCAATCATCCTGATCCCGACGGATCTGGACCAGCCCGACGCCTCCGGGCCTCTCCGCCTCGGCCTCCTCCACGAGCTGGCCCATGCCGGCAGGCTCGACCCCCTGTTCGCCACGATGGGCGCGCTGGCCCAGGCCCTCTGGTTCTTCGTCCCTCCGGTCTGGTGGGTCCGAAGGCAGATGAGGCTCGACGCCGAATTCCTGGCCGATCGGCTGGCCACCGACGGTTTCGGCCCGGCGGTCTCCTATGCCTCCGGACTCGTCGGGATGGCCGCCCCCGACGGGGTCGCGAACCCCGCCCCAACGCTCCTTCCGGGCCCGCCTTCTGCCGGCTCGGCGCTGTTCCAGCGGGTCTTGATGCTCGTCCGGTGCCCGTTCCCGGTCGAACCTCGACCGCCCTGGGCCTGGCGGCTCCTGATGGTTCCGATCCTCACCGGAGGAACGGTCCTGGCCTCTGGGATCACGCTTCGAGGGATCGCGACGTCCTTTCACCAATGCTTCGGCGGCGGTCCGAGACACGATCACGGCCGGTTCACGATCGCCAGGCTCTCGCTCCACCCGCCCCAGCCCGGCCCCGATGGCCAGGTCCGCCCGTTCACGCTGGTCCCCCACCTTCCGGATCGGTTCGAGCTCACGGTGAACGTCTGGGCCGCCCGGGCCGACCTGCCCCAGATCGCCCTGGCCGGTCGATGGCTCGGCCCGGCCGAGGTCGAACCCGAGGACGCCGCCGGGGAGGAGTCGTTCCACGAGGTCCGGCTCGTCCGAGAGGGCGCCGGCCTGGCCCTCTGGGTCGATGGACGCCTCGTCCCTCCGGGGCCTCGCGACCTCCCGCCGACCCCGTTCCTGACCGTCCAGTCGGCCCCTCCTCACTCGGTCCGGCTCCGCGATCTCACGCTGGTCTGGTGATCGAGCCGCGCCGACTCGGCCGGGAATCGCGGTTGACGGTTCCGGCCCCGGCGGCGATAACGCGGCCCGATCTCGGGAGCGCGCCGCGACCCGTCCGGCCCGGGAGGCCGCCTCGCCATGACGCCCGCCGATCCCTCCTCGTCCTCGACCCGACCGGCCTCCACCCGCCCGAGCCGGGGGCTGCGACGAGTCCCCGTCAGGGCCGAGCCCGGCGGCCGGGCCCTCGATGCGCTGGGCCTCGGGCTGGTCCTCGTCGGCCTCGCCCTGTGCCTCCGGGCCACGTCCCGATTCGGGCTCGCCCCTTCGATCGGCCTGATCCTGCCGGGGCTTCGGCTCGTCGGCTCGAAGCCCTATCGAACTCGGGCTCTCGCATTCCTCGGCAGGAGGCTCGCCGAGGTCTCGGCCTTCGCGAACGGGGGCGGCCCGGTGCCGTGGCTGGCGGCGGTCGTGTTCGTGGCCATCCCGTTCTTCCTGATCGACGCGTCCAACGGCCGGACCCTCGGCGCCGTCGATACCAAGCCCGTGATGATGACCGCCGCGAGCCTGGTCCGCGACGGCGACCTCGACGTCTCCGAATTCGGCCGGGACGGGCGATCCAGCCTCCTCCTGGACCGCATCGGCCGGCTCTTACCCTGCTTCCAGAGAACCGGTTCGGGCATCTACTCGGCGTTCCCGCCGGGGATGCTGCCGTTCGCGGCGCCGGTGGCCGGGCTCGCCCGGCTCGTGGGGACGGACCTCGATTCCCGGCTCGTCCTGATCCGGCTGGAAAAGGTCGCGGCGTCGGCGACCGGCGGGCTGGTCGTGGCCCTGTTCTTCCTGAACGCCCTGTGCCTGGGGCCCCCCCGGGCGGCGGCGGTGGCGACCGCGTTGCTCGCCTCGGGATCGGCGATCTTCACGACGGTCGGCCTGGGGATGTGGCAACACGGCGGGGTCTCGGCGTGGCTGCTCGCGGCCCTCCTGGTCGAGCTCAAGACGCGAGGGACGCCGACCCCTCGCGGGGTGATCGCCCAGGGGATCGCCTGCGGGATGCTCCTGACCTGCCGGCCGACGGCGGCCGTCCTGGTCGTCGGGTTCGGCCTGTGGGTCCTGCTCCGAAGCCCCAAACGGGCCGTGGCGATGGCGAGCGTCGCCGTGGTGGCGTATCTCCCGTGCGAGGCGCTCTATCTGAGCGTCTACCGCAACCCGCTTGGCCCGGCGACGATCGCCATGAACGCGTCGGGGCCATTCTGGAACTTCGGCCGGCTCGAAACGCTCGCCGGGGTGTTGGTCTGCCCGGCCCGGGGGCTGTTCGTGTATCAACCCTGGGCGGTCCTCGCGGTGGCGGCCGTCTTCCTCCGCAAGCCGAACGCACCGAATGGGTTCCGGGCGTTCGTTCTGGGCGTCTCGGCGGTCCACATCGCCTTGATCGCCGCGTGGCACGACTGGTCGGGCGGCTATTGCTGGGGTTCGCGACTGCTCACGGAGATCGTCCCTCTTCTCGGCTTGCTCGCCGTCGGGCCGATCGGCGGGATGCTCCCATCGCGATGGGGGCGGGCCGCCCTGGTGATTCTGGGCCTGCTCGGCGCGGCGGTCCACCTGCCGTGTGCCTATCTCGACGCCAACCGATGGAATTATGTGACGGACCACGACCGCGATTTGTGGTCGTGGAGCCGCGCCCCCTTTCTTTATCGGAAGTGAGGCGAATCTGCGCGAGGACCGGTCCATCCCGGTCGTCCAAGAAAGGGACTCTTCGGACGAATCCCCCCTGAATCGCACCCTTGGACCCGGAGGACCACGACCATGAACCGCATCCGGACGATGATGCTCGCCTCGGCGGCTCTCGGGCTGATCGGCCCGGCGGCGCGGGCCCAGTTCGGCGGAGGGGCTCCGAATCCCGGCGGTATTGGCCGCTATCAAATGCACATCTCGGCAGACAATCGCATCTTCGTGATCGACTCCGTCACCGGGCAATGCTGGAGCAAGCAGCTCACCGGCTCCTGGGAAAACCTGGGCAGCCCGGCGGCGGCGAAGGCCGCTCCGGCCAATCCGGCGCCCGCTCCCGGAGCGGCCGAGGCCCCGAAGCCGGGCGGAGAGAGCGTCAACGGCCAGGCCGTGACGACCGGCAATCCCCAGTTCACCCTCACCTGGGACACCAAGACCGACCTGGACCTCCACGTGATCGAGCCGGGCGGCAAGGAGGTCTACTGGGAGCAGCGCAACGGCGGCAAGGGCGGCTCGATGGACGTCGATGACGTGGACGGATTCGGGCCCGAGAACATTTTCTGGCCGGAGGGGCCTCCGGGCACCTACAAGTGGTTCGTCCAGTATTACGGAGGGTTCGGCGCGAGGAACGTCCCAACTCGCTGGAAAGTCCGAATCCGCCAGAACGGGCGGGAGTCGGTGGTCGAGGGGACCCTGGAGCAGCTCGGCCAGAGGAGCCGGACGGCCTCGGTCGAATTCGCCCCCGAGAAGCCGGCCCCGGCGGCGAGATGATCGCGAAGACCGGCCCGGAGGCCGATTCGCCCGAAGTTCGTCTCCGCGAAATTGATCCGTTCGGATAACCTACCCCGATCCCGGTCCTCCTCGGCATGCGTTTCGCAACGATGGGTGGCCGGGCCCCGGCCGCCCGAGCCGGCCGGGATCGGGGAGGGTCCGTCTCATGAAGGGTCTGTCCGGTGGCTGGCGGTGGGTCGCCCTGGGGGGCGTCGCGGTGGTCGGGGTGGCGATCGGAGCGATGCTCTGGATCGTCCCCAGGGTGATCGCCGGTCAGGTCCGTTCGCGGTATGACGGCCAGGTGAACATTTCCGGCTGGTGGATCGGCGGGTCGTCCTCGGGTGTCAAGGGGCTGACGCTCCACGAATCGAGCGACCCGACTTCGCCGGTCTGGGCCCGGGCCGAGGCCGTCGAGACCGATTTGACGATCGGCGGCCTGCTCTCGGGCCGGACGTCGCCGAAGAAGATCACCCTGGTCCGCCCGGCGCTCGTCTTCCGGATCGATCGCGACGGCAGACCGCTGACTCGCCCCTCGATCAGGGGCGGAAGCGGTCAGGCCGGGGCGATGCCCGAGGTGATCGTCCGGGACGGGACCGTCACCCTGAAGCAGGAAGGGCGGCCCGAGATGGTCGTCGCCGGGGTCTCGGGACGGCTCGGCCCGCCCGATGCCGACGGCTCGGAGAGCTTCCGGGCCGATTCCGGCGACTCGACCTGGGGCGCGTGGGAAGCCACGGGCCAGTTCGCCCCGGGATTCGCCACGGGCCGGATCACGCTCAAGAGCGTCTCGGGACTGGTCGCCGACGCCGACAAGACGGCCCGCATCCCGTTCGTGCCGAAGGAGGTCTGGGACCACGTCCGGCCCTCGGGTCCGATGGGCGTGGCCATGACCGTGACCCTCGGCAAGGCCGCAACCGTCGTCACCGATCTGAGCTACGGGGAGACGACGCTCGGACTGCCCAGCCTCGGCCTGGTCACCACCGGCACGACGGGCGGGATGACCATCGAATCGGCCATCGTGACGTTGAAGGGGATGCGGGGCCAGAGCCTGGGCGGGGAGGTCCGGGCCGACGGCACCCTGGATTTCTCGAAGAATCCCTCGCAATTCGACCTCACGCTGGGCCTCGAAGGGATCGACGTGACGAAGGCCCCGACGAGCTGGCAGTTGGGCGAGGCCGAGATCACCGGGAAGCTCTCGGGGCGGGCCGACCTGGTCGTCGCCCTGAAGGAGAGCGGGGCCGACCTGACCGGCTCGACGGGCCAGGCGACCGTCTCCGGCGGGTCGATCGGCGGCATACCGATGAAGTCGATGAAGCTCGCCATGAAGGCCGAGGGCGACGACCTCCAGTATAAGACGGCCGAGGAGCGGGGCGCGATGCTCGACCGCCTCGCGCCGATCTTCCTCGCCATTCAGGCCCCGGCGTCGAAGGACGACGCGAAGCCCACTCCCGAGAAGAAGGCCGGCGGCTTGATCCTGCCGAAGACGATCTCCACGAGCGTGGAATTCGAGGACGTGGACCTCGTCCAGTTGATCGCCCGCGCCGAGGCGATGGGGATTCACCTGCCGGTCCCGGTGGCGGGCAAGCTGTCCCTGAAGGCCAATGCGACGATCCCTCTCGGGGCCTTGAAGGACGTGAAGCAGTACGCCTTCCACGGCGAGGCGACCCTGAAGGGGGCGGCGATCGACAACGTGGACCTGGGACGGGTCTCGGCCAGGCTCGACCTGGAAAACGGCGTCCTGGACCTCACCGACTTCCGCGGCCGGATCGTCGATCGGCCCGACGGAGGGACGGCCAACCCTCCGCCTCCGACCGAGGCGGAAAAGCCCGATGCGCCCCTGCCCCCGGGCGGGTTCCTCGGCCGGGTCCATGCGGAGATCAGCCCCCAGGGCGCCCTGACGGCCCATTTCGAGGGGAACGCCCTGCCCGTGGGCGAGCTGGCGGCGCCCGCCCTGCCCCATCCCAGCCCGCTTTCGGGCCTGGTCACGTTCCACCTGGACGCCTCGGGCCAGGTGGCGAAACTCTCCGACACGTCCCAGTGGACGGCCTCGGGCCGGGCCGAGAGTCGGAAGATCACCTATCGAGGGACCGTCCTGGACGCCTTTTCCTCGACCTTCCAGCTCAAGAACGATCACCTTGAGATGCCCGACATGGCCGCGACCCTGGGAGGCCAGCCGCTCAAGGCGGGGATCGCCCTGGGGCTGGCCGCCCCGAATGACTTCTCGGCCCATCTGGACGTGGCCGGCTGGGACCTCTCGGATATCCTGGCCTTCGTCCCCTCCGCGCCAGACCGGCCCCCGTGGCGGGCAAGGTCACCGCGAAGGCGGAGGCGAAGGGGACGTTGCAGCCGTTCGACGTGACGAGCAACGGCCAGGGGCATCTCCTCGGGTTCCGAGCCGGCCCGGTCCCCCTCGGCAACATCCCGTTGAAGTGGGAGACCAGGGGGGACGTGATCGCGATCTCCGCCACCGAAGCCCGGCCGTTCGGCGGCGAGGTCTCGGCCGAGGCGACTGTCCCGGTGAAGGGGGACCGGCCGATCTCCGGGACCCTGACGATGAAGAAGGTGGACGTCGCCCAGCTCTCGGCGGCGACCGGAGACAGCGGGCTGAAGCTCTCGGGCAAGGCCGACGGCAAGGCCTCATTCACGATCCGGCCGAACCCCCCGGCCGGTCAATCGCCGATCGTGGCCGAGGTCAGCCTCCGCGCCCCCGATCTGACCGTCCAGGGCATCCCGGCCGAGGGGGTCCAGGCGACCGTCTCGCTGCACGGCGGGGCGCTGAAGTACGACCTGTTCGCGCAGAGCCTCGGCGGCAAGATCAAGTTCACCGGAGACGTGCCGCTCGGGGCGACATCGCCGTCGGATCGGCCGGAGATCAACGCGACGCTCCAGGCCGTGGGGTTCCGCCTGGAATCGCTGTGGAAGCCCCTGGGCATCTCCGGGGCGGTGGCGAAGCTCCGGGGGCTGGCGGCGATCGACGCGAATTTGCGGACCCATCGCGACAACCCCGACCTCCGGGCCCGCGGGATCGCCGAGGTCCGCGAACT
This sequence comes from uncultured Planctomycetota bacterium, assembly GCA_963737655.1. Classification (GTDB taxonomy): domain Bacteria; phylum Planctomycetota; class Planctomycetia; order Isosphaerales; family Isosphaeraceae; genus JAQGHR01. The sequence continues at coordinate 4,700,457 of CAVTTN010000002.1, forward strand.
GGCCTGGGGGCCGAACTTTCCGATCGGCTCGATGAAGGGGACCGTGACGATCTCGCCCCAGGGCTGGGCGGTCTCCCTGATCGCCGCCGAGATCCTCGGGGGGACGGCCCAGGGCGAGCTCTCCGGGGGGCCGGAGGTCGAGGGGGTCCGACCCATCGATTTCCGCCTGGAAATGGACCGCGCCTCGCTCCGCCGAGTCCTGGCGTTCGCGCCCGGAGTGGCCGAGCAGGTCGACGGCTCGGGGACGGTCCGGGCCTCGGGCCGGCTGGGCGAGACGTTCCGGGCCGACGGCGAGGCGATCGTGCCGGTCGGCCGGCTGTTCGGGATGCCCGTGGCGGACCTCCGCGCCCGGCCGAGCTCCAGTATTCGCCCGGGGGCGGGCTCGGCAGCCTGAACGTCCGGCGATGGTCGGCCCGGTTCGCCGGAGGACGGATCGCCGGGGACGCCAAGCTCGGGCTCGGCAACGAACGGACCTTCGCCGTCGATGCCACGCTCGCCGCGGTCGATCTGGAGAGCCTGATCCGCCTGTTGACCGAGGTCAGGAAGCCCGCCTCGGGCAAGATCTCCGGCAAGGTCGCCCTCCAGGGACCGGACCTCGATCGCGCCGAGCGCTATCGAGGCCGGATCGACCTGGACCTGGACGATGCCTCCCTCGTCGACCTCCCGCTCTTTCGCGGAGCTCGACCGGTTCCTCGGCGCCGCCCGGGGCGGAGTCTTCGAGGACGGCGACCTCCACGCCTCGATCGCCAATCGCCAGATGCTGGTCGAGGAATTCACCCTGGTCGGCCGCCTGGTCCAGCTCCACGCCACCGGCACGGTGGGCTTCGATTCGAAGCTGGACCTCGAAGTCCTCATCAACACCAACCAGATCATCTCCCAGACCGGCCAGGCGCTGGCGGGGATCATCCCCAGGGCCTCGGGGGGAGGCCGAGACGCCGCCGGGTCCGCCCGGTTCGCCGGCTTCCTCGCCAATCGCCTGCTCAAGTTCCACGTCGGGGGGACGCTCTCCGCCCCGTCGGTCAACTTCGACCCGACCATCGCCGTCGGCGAAGGGGCCGTCGGCTTCTTCGCCGGAGTCCTCAAGCTCCCCCTGGAATTGCTGAGGTGAGACGGAGTCGGGACCGCCACAACGCCAGAATCCTGGCGTCCCGGCGGTTCTTCCTCCCGGTCTCATCGCATCCGGGTGGCCCCGTTATCGACCATCGCCGGACGGCCCGTGAAGGCGCCGGCCCGTCGGGTTTGATCGACGATCTGGACGAACCCGGCGCGGGTTTCGGCGGGGATCTGGGCCTGCTTCGTCGCCACGGACTTGGCCCAGTCGGGATAGGTCTCGACGAGCCGGCCCATCAACGAGACGAACATCCCGGCCTCCTGGACCTGGTCTTCCAGGAGCTTCTCGATCAGGGGGCGGAGCGTCACGCCGACGGCCTTCCACCCCCGCGAATCGACCCTCACGAACGCCTCGACCTCGTGGCGGACCCACAATTCCCCGTTCGCCGCCTCCTTCTCGCGGAAGAACCCGGTGCGGACGATCAGGACGATTCGCCCCTGGAGCCTCGCGCCGCCCCGGGGGGCGGAATAGTCGAGGTCGCACAGCAAGATGTTCAGCCGGGGGGATCGCAACGCATACTCCCACGTCGCCGAAGTCCCCGCGCCGTCGGTCCCCTGGAAGCGGTTGGGCCCGACCTGTTGAAGCTTCGCCGAGGTCGGCCCGAGGTCTTGCCAGAGCGCCAGGGTCAGCGCCGGCTCGCTGAGCAACTTCATGTACAGCCGAGGGTTGCACGGGAACGTATCGGGCTTGCCCTGGCGATGGAAATGGGCGTCGCGGATCACCTCGGCCACCGGGTCGCGCAGGGGAGGCGCGACCTGATCGAGCGGGACGACCGCCGCCGGGTCCACGCGGCGGACCCCGGCCCGGGCGTCGTCATCGCGGCCGGGAAGCGGGGCGAGAACCCCGACGATCCCGGCCAGGACGCCCATCCATCGCCTTGAGGAGCGGGGATTCATCGAGCCCTCCGTGGAGCAGTCCATCCGCTATCGATGAAGGCCCGAGCCGACCCGGCATCCTCGTCCGAGGGCCTCGCGCCATGCCCCTTCCATCGGCCGGAATCGGCCCTGTCCTGTCGCCGAAGCCGACAATCCGGGCAATTTCCGAGGTCGTCGCGAAAGCGGGGGATCTGGGCAAAATCCCCGATGCGCCCGGCCGCTCCGCGAACCTCGGCCGGCGGATTTCGACGAGTTCCGGGGTCGCGAAACGCGGCCCGGAAGTCGGCCCGCTCGGGCTGGTCATCGCCGGCAAGGGCCTCGGTCGGGCCATCGCCCGAAGGGAATGCCGGGCGAACTGGCCTTGTCGCCCTCGGCGATGGGGTTAGGATGTCGCGCCATGATGGGCAAGGGCGTCGAACGGATTCGGCCGAAGAGGGAGGATGCCTCCATGACGGGACGTCGTCGGATCAGGGCCTGGATCGTCGCGGCGGGGGTCCTGGGGATCGCCGGGGTCGGGTTCCTCGGGTTCAAGAGCCTGGGGGGTCGCCGGGGCAAGCCCGGCGCCTCCGGGGCGACGGCCGAGGCGCCTGCCGAGAAGGCGCAGGGCCTTCGGGGGCTGGCGTCCTCCGTGGTTCGGGGCGACGGGCTCGCCCTGGCCACCTTGAAGGCCCGGATCGAGGCCGACGCCAAGGCCGGCAACGCCCAGGCGTTGAAGCCCGACGAGGCCGCCGACTGGTGCGCCGTGATCGCGGGCCTGCGTTCCGGGTTCCCGCGATTCTCGCCCTATGGCCGGGCTTCGGCCCTGGGCGTGGTTTCGGCGATCCTGGAGAAGTTCCGGATCTCGCCCGCCCCGGTCGTCTGGAGGAACGAGCTCCTCGGGCCGTCGGCCGACCTGCTCGGGTCGGCCCTGGCCGATCAGTCCCCCTCGGTCCGCATCGCCGCGATGGCGGCCCTCAAGGACCTCTGGAACTGGACCCCCGGCTACGAGCTGAACAAGTCCGACCTCGAACAGATCGGCGCGTGGAAGGAAGGGTTTGGCCCGGGAGTGATCCGCCGGCTGAGCGACCCCGAGCCCGAGTCCCGGGCCTCGGCCGTGGCCTGCCTCGGCGCCCTGAGGGTCCCCCAGATCGCCGGACCCGCGGTGGCCCTGCTCAAAGACAAGGACCCCACCGTCCGCGCCCAGGTCTTGCTGAGCTTCCTGGATCGCCCCCTGATCCTGACCGAGGAGGCGATCCTCCCCTTGCTGAACGACCCGAGCCCGGTCGTCGCCCCGCTGGCCAAGAGGACGTTGAAGGCCCGAGGGCTCTCCGACGACCTGATCGGCCTGGCGAAGTTCATCGTCCACCCCCGGGCCGACCTCCGCCTCTCGGCCATCGGCATGCTCAAGGGCCGGACCGACATCGACCCGGTCGTCTGGCTGTCATATCTCTCCAACGACGTCGAGGAAACCATCCGCCAGAAGGCGATGGAAGCCCTCTCCGCGAACAACGGCCCCGAGGCCCGGACCCGCCTGACCGAAATGGCCCTGGGCGACCCCTCCGCCGCGATCCGCAAGCAGGCCAAGGCCCTCCTCGGACGCGACGAAACCGCCGACGCCCTGCCCCCCCTGCCTCCCACCAGCACGCCCGGCTTGAAGCTCAAGGCGAACTGACGAACTGTCCGGGTGCAGGAAATGCCCCGTCATGTCGGGTGCATGAAATGCACCATCTTCCATCGCCTTGAATGGGGTGGAAGATGGTGCATTTCATGCACCCGACATGACGGGGCATTTCCTGCGGTTACGGGGCCGTCGCCGCCGTGATGGCGATCAGGGCCGGGACGCCCCTCCGGTCCTTGCCGTAGACGAGATCGAGGCTCTCGATCGCCACGTCGGGCCTCGGGTTCGGCCAGGGCTTCACGTAGGCCACGGCCGAAACGTCGGAATTCGGGTAGGCCCGGGTCCAGCCGATCATCGCGCCGGGGACGGCGGCGGGGGTCTTCTGCCGGTAGTCGTCCACGTCGATCTCCGAGACGATCGGCACGTCGATCGTCTTGCCGTCGGCGTAGTGGACGACGTATCGGGCCATCTCGTACCGCTTCTTCTCGCGGATTTCCTGGTCATTGCGGCGGGCGTCGATCCTCGCGGCCTGGAGGAAGAACAGGGCGTCGGCCTTCCTTCCGACCGGAATTCCCCGAACTTCTTCGGCCGGCCCGTTCGGCACGCCGGGGCCGCCGAGCATCACGACCGTCGGCACGGGCGAGGTCTTGAAGTCGAACACCTCGAACGGCACGCCCGCGAACGTCTGCCGGCCGGTGGGCAGGTCCTTGAACGTGGCGTTCGAGTCGCCGAACCAGCCGCGTTCGGTCCGGTACTGGTTGGCCTTCTTCGAGAGGTCCACCGGCGAATAGGCGAGGTCGGCCCCCGCCACCACGGTCTTGCCTCCGGCGAACGGGGCCTTGAGGTTCCTCAGGACCCCGGCGAGCACGGCCCTCTTCTTCTCGGCATTCTCGGGCGCCTCCTCGCTCCCCGAGAACTTCAGATTCGCCAGGACGATCCCGCCCGGCCCCTTCGGATAGTGCATCAGCCCGCCCACGCTCACCATCGGCCGGACCTTCTCCAGGAACTCGGGCGACCGCCTGGCCTTCAGCCGGATGTTGTCCAGCCCCGTGACCTGCCCCTTGCCCGGCAGCTTCTCCCACTCGGCCAGCCGGAGGGTGATCTCCCGGCCTTTTTTCCCCGGAGGGACCGCGAACGTCTGCGGGTCGGTGTTCGCCTTCACCGCGAACGTCGTTTCGTCCTTGCCGTCGAAGAGGAGCGAGAACTTCGTGACCGGCATGTAGAACGTGTTGCCGATCCATTCGACCTCGACGATCTCCTCGGCCCTCGGCAGGGGCAGAGCGAAGTCCAGGGGCGGGGAATCGGGCGCCGGGACGTTCACGATGTACTTCCAGGCGTCGGCCGAGACCATCCCGTTGACCATGTTCTCCAGGAACGAGTTGGCGAACTTCGCGAACGGGGCGACGTCGTCGTAATCGACCACGAAGGCGAAGACGTCCGAGGCGACGTAATTCCCCTCCTGCCAGGGGAAGATCCGTTCGGACGAGTACATGGCCACGTCGGCCAGGGACAGGCCCGACATCAGCGGGTCCTTCACCGCGGGGAACGAGATCCGTTCGCGGCGGAACGGCCGGATCAGGTGCTCGACGCCCACGAGCTTGTTGAAGTCGGCGAGGCCCTCGGGCGTCAGGCCGTTCAGGACGACGTACCCGCCGGCCTTCGCGAACGCCTCGACCTCGGCCTGATTTCCGGCCAGCGCCTTCAGGTTCGCGGGGCTGGCCGAGATCACCGCGAGCTTCACCCCGGGCGCCCGGAGGGCCGAGAGCGGGTCGCTGAGCTTCTCGGCGCGGAGGCCGATGGCGTCGAGCGCCTCGGCGAGCCTCGGGGCGTCGTTCGCGGCCACGGCCACCGGGCGGAATTCCTGATTGTAGGTCGCCGCATGCTCGATCAGGTTCGCGAGCAGGTGTTGAGCAACGGCATTCGTCTCCAGGGTCTCGCCCACCCTCATCTGCGACAGGAGGAGCAGCCCCGGGCCGACCGGGACCTCGACGAGCCCGCTATTCTTCAAAGACTCGCCGCACTGGACGATCGAACGGGCGCCCCGAGAGGGCTTGAAATAGGCGTCGCGATAGACGACTTCGCCGGGGTTCCAGGTGAAGAAGTCTTTTTGCTTCAACCCCTTCACGGCCGGATGGGTGAGGTCCTCGATGAACGCGGTCCGGCCCTCGTTCTGGGCGCTCTCCATCTCGGCCGGCGCGATCGCCTGATACTTCAATGGATTCTTCTGTTCAAGGACGATCACGCGCTTGCCGCTCGACGCCAGGGCGGCGAGGCGGGTCGAGGTGCTCTCGGCCGGGTCGAGCGCGTCCTTGCCCACGAGGACGATCTTCGCCGAATCGGGGACGGAGGCGACGTCCTTCGCGGCCGCGAACGGGACCGATCGGGCCTTCAGGAAGGCCGAGGCGGAGCCGTGCGGGTCGATCACGGCCAGGTCGCCCGGCTTGAGGCCCGCGATCGACCGGACGGGCGGGAGGATCGACACGGCCTTCACGTCGCGGAAGACCTCCTTGCCGCCGACCTCCAGCGTCAGGACGAATTCTCCCTCGGCCCTCTCGGCCACTTCGGGGATCGCGAGCGGCTCGCGGTGGACCCACGATTCGCCGGGCTTCACCTTCGTCACCGCCCTCGGGAGATGCCTCGTGGCCCCGCCGATCTTCAGGACGCGGTCCGCGATGATCGGCTCGTCCGAGCGGGTATCATTGAAGATGCCGAACGTCCTCGGGACCGTCTGCCCCGAGCCGAACGTCCAGTCCCACTCGCGGCAGAAGACCGCGCGGGGGGCGTTGGCGACGTACTGGCCGGTGGCCACGTCCTGATTCTGCCAGAAGTGGATCGCCCCGTAGCCGTTCCACCGGGCGCCCTCGGTCAGCATCCTCGCGACGATCCCGACGGCCCTCCGCGAGCCTCTGCTGGCCGAGGAAGACCTCCTCGCCGCCGAAGTAGCTGTACGCGGGATTATGCCCCTGCGCGAACAACTCCTCGCCGATGAACCTCGGCCGCTTCAGGTCCCACTCCCACCGCCCTCGGCCCCCGCCCTTCGTGTTCGGCTCGTAGGCGAGCGTCGGGTACTGAGGGAACGGGCCGGTCGTGTAGTGGTCGCCGTGGACCGGCATCCGGTTCGACTTCGTGGCCCCCCCGCCGTCGGTCATCGACGGACGGGTCGGGTCGGCGTCGCGGACGGCCTCGGCCGTCTTGATCGTCTCGGCCTCGAACAGGTCCATCAGGCCTCCGTAGAGGTTGATGCAGTTGATGTACAGATACTCGTTCTCGATCGACCACAGCATGACCGACGGATGGTTGCGCTCGCCTTTGACCTGCGCCACCACCTGATCTCGCCAGTTTTGCATCAGGTCCATCTTGATTTCGGACTTGTACTTCGCCTTGAGCTTCGGGTCGTTCTCGATGGCCATGTAGCCGATCCCCTCGCCGTCGAGCATCCCCGACCGGCGGACGACCACGCCGTTCCTGTCGAGGAAGTCGAGGGCCGGATCGGGCGGCATGTCCATCCACGACGTCCCCCAGAATCGCATGAACGTCTGGTTCGACTTGCGATAGAAATCGACCCATTCTTTCGGGGTCGCGTGATTGTGGGTGTCGGCCCAGCCGTGCCAGGGGACGCCGTTCAGGAGGAAGTCCTTGCCCGAGATCGTCCACTCGCGGAAGCCGAACGGGACCTCGCCGACGTCGATCGGCTTGCCGCCCTCGCGGACCGTCGTCCGGAGCCGGTACATGGTCGGGTCGTCGGGCCACCAGGGCTTCGCGTCGGGCCAGGGGAACGCGGCCTTGATCACCGAATCGCTCGGCTTGATGGGGACCGGCGGGAACGCCCTGGCGACCCGGCCCGAGGCGTCGATCGCCTCGCAGATCACCTCGCCCTTCGTCCCGCGGTTCACCGAGACCTCGACGCCCAGCTCCTTCCTGGCGATCGACGGCTTGCAGAAGACGTCCGACGCATAGGTCGGCCCCGCGCAGACCAATTCCGGCGTGACGAGGATTCCCGACTCGGGATGGGCCCAGACCGGATAGGCCATGTCCTGGAAGCCGTCGCCGAAGAACTTCCTGGGCAGGTTGAACGCCTTGCGGAGCTTCATCGGATCCTCGGGGTCGGCCGCCCGGCCGTACCAGGCGTCCCGAATCCCGACCCAGACCTCGTTCACCCCCGGCTTGATCCCCTTCGTCACGTCAATCTGCACTCGCGCGAATGGATTCTTGTCGAAACCACAATAGACCCCGTTCACGAACACCGTCGTGTTCAGATTATTCTGAGGGAACACAAGAAAGAACGACTTGCCGACAGCCGAGGCCGGCACCTCGACGCGCGTCCGATACCAGAGGCGATGGGCGAAGACGAGGTCGGGCCTCAGCGTGTTCTTGTCGCCGGGGACCGGGATGCCTTTCCAGAACGTGGTTTTCGGGAGGTTTTTCAGGGGTTCCGCGACCTCGCCGGGCATCTGCTCGTCGTCCCGGCAAACCTCCCAGAGGCCCTTGAGCTCGACCGACGATCGCCGCCCGTCGGCGGCCGGTTCGGGGAGGCGGAAGACGACCTTCTCGGCCTGGCGATCGCGGGCGTCGCGGCCGTCGTCGCCGGGCCGGAACGGGCCGTTGGGGGTAAACTTGCCGGGATGAAGACAGAGGGCGTCGAGCGCCACGAGGATGCGGGCGGTCTGCCCCTTGTCGTCCTTCGTCTTCGGGGCGCGGATTTCCAGGGTGTGCTCGCCGGCCGTCAGGCGACGGTCCCCCAGCTTCAGCCAGGCGACCTCGCAGAAGAAGTCGATCTCCATGAGGTCGGTCGTGAGCTCGTCGGGATTCGAGCGGGTCCAGGCCCCGCCATCGATCCGCCAGTCGATCGGGGAGCGGACGAACTCGAATCCGAGACGCGCCCAGACCTCATAAGACGCCTCACCCTTGGAGGTGAGCTTATAAGAAAACAGGGCCCCGTCGGCCGGGACGTCCTTCTCGACCTTGTCGGCATCGATCGACAGATGCAGCCATTTTTCGCCGGAAAGGAACGTCTTGTTCCCCCATCCGGCGAGGTTCGCCTTGACGTTGGAGGCCGTCGGGGCCTCGCCCTCGATCCAGACGGGTTCGTGGGCCCGCGTCGGCGAGGCGAGGCAGGCCGCGACCAGGGCGGCCGGGAGGAGCGATCTCATGGCAGGGGCGCCGGGGTGGGTGCTCGGGGAGTCGATCGACGCGAGCGCGGATTGTAGGAGACCGACCGAGTCGATGCAATGATGCAGCCTCGGCCGCCGAGGCGGGACCGAAGCCGGGGGCACCATCGGCCATCCGGACTCAGCGGGCCGGACCTTGTCGGCTCGATCGGCTTCGGCCACAATCCGGGAGACATCCGACGAGGGGAGACCGGCGCGTCATGGCGACGGAGAAGGGCGCGAACCTGGGCGGGGCCCGAAGCAGGGCGGCGCGGTTCCGGCGCGATCCCGGATCGGGCCCGTTCCCGCCTCCCCATCGGCTCGAGGGCGGGCGAGGCGACGCCCGACGACCGGCCCTGGGTACCCCCAAGTCCGACGAGGAGGAGTCCAGGCCGAAGGGACGCCGCCTCTCGCGGGGCCAGGTCGTCCACCTCGTCCTGTTCCTCGGACTGGCCGGGGTGTTCGTGGCGAGCTCGGCCGTCCTGCTGGACCCTTCCGCCTCGGCCGAGGCCCGACGCAAGGCCGGGATCGTCTGGCCGAGCTTCCCCGGCTATTGCGGAGGCTACCTTTTGGGCCGATCCAATCGGACGCGTCGGCCCGATCCGGCAAAGTGACGGGTCGTTGCGCCCTTTGTCCGCTCGATCAGCCCGATCCGGGGATTTTCGCCCCCTCGCGATTTCGGGCGCGAACCGTCACGCCGCTGGACCCGTCCGTATTTCGATTGTCGAAGAAATCCGGGCGAACTTCGAGGCCGAAGCTGTCGTATGATTGGGGACGGAACGTCCGAGCCGGGCCCGGTTTTTCCCGGGTGAGATGGTGGCAAATGGCGTCAGGATGGCGACTTCGGGCGATTTGTGGCCGGATTCGGGCGGTTTTTTCGCCCGGCGGGAGAATTTCTTTGACTTCCTAGACGACCGGTCTAATATCTGACGATAAGGATCGGATGTGTGGCCCGGGGCGTCGGCGACGCTCTGCTTGAGGCCGGGGTGGGCGAGGGGCGGGGCCGGGTGTTCCCGGGATTGGCCCGCGATTGGCCCGATTTTCGGATAGAGAGAGACGGAACAGAGTCCGGGGGCGCGACCCCGGGCCGGGCGGGACGCTCGACAGACGCCCCCCGGCCCCAGGGCCTCGCAGACACCGATTTCATCGAGCCGGGCCGGCCGTTGCGAGAGGATCGCGGGCCCGGCCGATCAGGAGAGCGAGTCCCATGAGCACCTCCCACGCGATTCGCCAGAGAACGGGCGCCCAGGCGCCCCTCGCCTTGCCGACGAGCCAGGCCCCCGCCTCGGCCATCGGCCCCCGGATCGCGGTCGGCCCGCTCGACGAGGCGACCAAGGCCGAGGTCGACAAGCTCAGCCGCCGAGGGGTCTCCTTCGACGTCCTGGCCACCCAGTTCGGGCGGACCCGGGCGTCGATCGTCAAGGCGGCCACCGAGATGAGGGCGAGGCGAGCCCGGGAAACCAAGCTGGAGTTCATGCCCCACCCCAGCTTCGACGACCCCAGGGCCCAGCCCGAGATCCTCGCCGAGATGCCGGCCGCCGAACCCGGCAAGGCCCCGAGGAAGGTCCGCGCCCGGAAGGGCTGCCCCCCTACCTCGCCGACCTGTACGACGCCTTGCTCCTGACCCGCGAGCAGGAGGCCCACCTGTTTCGCAAGATGAACTTCCTCAAGGCCCAGGCGTCCAAGCTCCGCGAGACCATCGACCCGGCGAAGGCCCGGGCCTCGGACCTCGACAAGTTCGATCGCCTGATGGAGCTGGCCCTGGCCGTCAAGAACCAGATCATCAAGGCGAATTTGCGCCTGGTCGTCTCGATCGCCAAGAAGCACGTCGGACCCAGCAACGACTTCTTCGAGCTGGTCTCCGACGGCAACATGGCCCTGATCCGGGCCGTCGAGAAGTTCGACTTCGCCCGGGGCAACAAGTTCAGCACGTATGCCTCCTGGGCGATCATGAACCGGTTCGCCCGGTCGATCCCCGAGGAGAACCACCGCCGGGACCGGTTCGTCACCGGCCACGAGGCGATGTTCGACGCCGCCGCCGACACCCGGACCGACGAGTTCGAGTCCGAGAGCGCCGCCCGGAGGGTCCGCGAGGCCGTCCACGGCCTGCTCGGCCGGCTCGACGCGAGGGAGCGGCGGGTCCTGGAGAGCCGGTTCGGCCTCGGGGGCGCCAACGAGCAGACCCTGGAGCAACTCGGCAAGGAACTCGGGATCACCAAGGAACGGGTCCGCCAGATCGAGTCCCGCGCCCAGGACAAGCTCCGCAAGATCGCCGGAGAGGCCCGCCTGGACCCCGCCGCCATCTAAGCCAACCTGCCAGATTGGCAGGACGGATCGATCCATACTCAACCCCCTCGCCCGCCGCAAACCGCGACGGACGAGGGGGTTCTCGCATCGTTTCCACGATGGTACGCGAAATGTAGGGTGCATGAAATGCACCTTCTCCCGCGCGGGCCAGGCCCGCCAGCCTCGTCCTCTCTGATTGCCGAGCCCCCTTGGATTGCCGAGCGGCCGGAGGAGGAGGCGGTTGCGGTTGCGGGCTTCGCCCGCGCGGGGTTGGTGCATTGCATGCACCCTACACGACGGTGCATTTCATGCACCCTACGGGACTTCGTCGATGCCGACTTCCAGCGAATACACGTTCCAGGCCGAGATCAAGCAGCTCCTGCACCTCCTGTCGCACTCGCTCTACCAGAGCCGGGACATCGCCGTCCGAGAGCTGGTCTCGAACGCTTCGGACGCCCTCGACAAGATGCGCTATCTGGCCCTGACCGAGGAGCGATACCGCGACGAGGCCCCTCTGGAGATCGTCCTGGAAGGCAAGCCCGACGCGAAGGAGCTGGTCCTCCGCGACAACGGAGTCGGGATGACCCGCGACGAGCTCGTCACCAACCTCGGCACGATCGCCCACAGCGGATCGCGGAAATTCCTCGAAGACGTCGCCTCGGCCTCCTCGGGGAAGAAGGCCGACCTCTCGCTGATCGGCCAGTTCGGCGTCGGGTTCTACTCGGCCTTCATGATCGCCGATTCGGTGACCGTCCGCACGCGGAGCTATCGCGAGGAGGCCGGCTGGGAGTGGAAGTCCGACGGCACCGGCACCTTCACCGTGACCGAGGCCGCCGGCCTCCCCCGAGGCACCGAGATCACCCTCCACCTCAAGGACGACGCCTCCGAATACGCCCAGGATTGGAAGCTCCGCGACGTCGTGGGCCGCTACTCCGGCTTCGTCCCCCATCCCATCAAGGTCGGCGGCGAGGTCGCCAACGCCCAGAAGCCGATCTGGGTCGAGCCGAAGTCGCAGGTCACCGAGGAGCAGTACACCCAGTTCTATCAGCATTTGAGCGGCCATCTCGAAGAAAAGCCGCTCTGGCACCTCCACCTCGCCGCCGATTCGCCGATCCAGTTCCGCGCCGTCCTGTATGGCCCGCCGACGAACCTCGAAGCCCTGGGCCTGGGCCTGACCGACCACGGCCTGAGCCTCTGCGCCAAACGGGTCCTCGTCCAGCCCGACTGCCGGGACCTCCTGCCCGAGTTCCTCCGGTTCGTCCGGGGCCTGGTCGATAGCGAAGACCTGCCTTTGAACGTCTCCCGGGAGACCCTCCAGGACAACTCGGTCATCCGCAAGATCCGCGGGTCCCTGGTCAAGGGCGTCCTGGACCTCCTGACCAAGATGGCCGAGGAGGAGCCCGACCGCTATCGCGAATTCTACAAGACCTTCGGCGTCTATCTGAAGGAGGGCGTGGCCCGGGACTTCGCCAGCCGGGACCGCCTGGCCAAGCTCCTGCGGTTCCCGTCGTCGAGGTCCGAAGGGGACTTGCCGACCGTCTCCCTCGACGATTACGTCGGCCGGATGGTCACCGACCAGCAGCGCATCTATTATCTGGGAGGCCCGGACCTCTCCGCGCTGAAAAAGAGCCCGAACCTGGAGGTTTTTCGGAGGAAGGGGATCGAGGTCCTGTTCCTGACCGAGGCCGTCGACGAGTTCGTGATGAACGCGCTCCACAAGTTCGCCGACAAGGAGCTCACCTCGATCGACTCGGCCGACCTGGACCTCCCGGGCGACCCGGCCGAATCGGCCAAACCGAGCGAGGAGGGCGGATTCGGCCGCGTTTTGGAGCTGTTCCGCAAGGCGTTGGGGGATCGGGTGAAGGAAGTCCGCGGCTCGAAGCGGCTGACGGATAGCCCGTGTTGCCTGGTCTCGGCCGAGGGCGGGATGAGCACCCAGATGCACCGGATCTTGCAGATGGCCGGCAAGGGCGTGCCCGAGCCGCCGAGGGTCCTGGAAGTGAACCCCGATTCCCCGTTGATCGCCCGGCTGGCGACCCTCTCGGCGAACCCCGCCCACGACGGCTTCATCGGCGAGTGCGGCCTCCAGCTCTGGTCGGGCGCCATGTTGCTCGAAGGCAGCGTGCCCGAGCCCCAGGACCTCGCCTCCCGGATGCAGAAATTCGTCGAGCAGGCCGCCGAGGCGAGGTCGCCGATCATCGTCTGAACCGCCCGAGGCGAGAGATTGGACGCTCGGCGACCGAGGAAGCTTCGAAGGAATCTCGCTCGCGATTCGAGCTCGGCCGACGCCATGCCCACGACGAGGTGGGCAGGCCGCCCGGACCGAGGCATCCCCGGCGATTTTTTGGGCCGAGCCGTCACGAGGGCGAGCCTCGGGCGACTAATCCCCCGGAGCCGCGGTCATGGAGGCCGTGAATAAAGGGACCGGGGCGGGCGTCTGACCGGGAGAAGATCGGTGGAACCCACACTTCTCCATGCGGATATCCCTCCCATGACTGCCCCCGGCACCGGCACCGCCACGGACCCCGAGACCTGGCTCGATCGTCATGGCGACGCCCTCTATCGGCTCGCCCTCCTCCGGGTGGGCGATCCCGACATCGCCTCGGAGCTCGTCCAGGAAACGTTCCTGGCGGCCCTTCGCGGCCGGGCGACGTTCTCGGGCCGATCGACCGAGCGAACGTGGCTCGTGGGCATCCTCAAGCACAAGGTCCTCGACCGCCGGAGGAAGTTCGGCCGGGCTCCCCAGGTCCTCGAAGGCCCCGCCGTCGAGGACGCCCTGGCCGGCCCGTTCGACGCCCGGAAGCACTGGAAGAAGTTCCCCGGCCGGTGGCCAAACGACCCGAGCCGGACCCTGGAGGACCAGGAGTTCTGGGCGGTCCTGAGCGGCTGCCTGGACGGCCTGCCCCGCCCCCTGGCCGAGGCCTTCGTCCTGACCGAGATCGACGACAGCGACCGCCGGGCCGTCTGCGACGACCTGGAGATCACCCCCGCCAACCTCTCCGCCCGGCTCCACCGGGCCCGGATGCTCCTCCGAGGGTGCCTCGAATCCCGATGGTTCCGCGCCGGCGAGGAACCCAGCCCGTCGTGACCCGACCCCCGACCCTTCCGAGGACGTTTATGGACCGGCCCCTCTCGCTCGCCCAGCTCCTGACGCTGCCTTGCGAGGACGCCGCCCACCTCGCGTCCGACGCCCTCGACCGCGACCTGGAATTCCCCGAGAGGTTCGCCGTCCGCCTCCACGAAGTCTACTGCCTGGGCTGCCGCCGCTACCGCAAGCAGCTCGGCTTCCTCCGGGACGCATCCCGGAAACTCCTCGCCGGGGACGCCGAGACCGCGGCCCTCCCCGCCGAGGCGAAGGAAAAAATCCGAGAGGCCCTCCGCCGGGCCGACGACCCCTCCTGAGCGAGGCGCGACGACCCCCAGCCCCCCAACCCGCGATCGCCCGGCGTTCGCCGAGTGGGGCCTCGTCTGGCTCTTTTTGTGAAAATCTTTATATAAGTTCACACATTTCTGAGAGAAGAAAGGACGGCGCATGAGCGTTCGAACGATCCTCGGGGCGGTGCTCGCCTCCTCGGCGATCTCGGGAGCGGCCCTGGCGGCCGACCCCCCTCTGGCCGATCAACTCGTCGGGCTCGGCCTCCAGGCTCGGAAGGCCGGGCAGGCCGGGCAGGCCGAGCGGTTCTATCGCCGGGCCCTGGAACTGAGTCCCGGACATCCCGAGGCGCATCGAGGGATCAACCAACTCCGGCTCGTCGTCCGGGCCCGGGGGACGGCGGAGAGCGCCTCGGCCCCCGGGCCGGGCCAGGCCACCCTCGAACGCGCGGAGCAATTCCGGAGGATCCTGGTCCAGCAACTCACCGCGGCCACCGGGGAGAGGATCGCCCAGGCCCGCGACGAGCTCGATCGCTACAATCCCGAGGGCGCCCTGAATCTCCTCCGACTGGGAATGACGGCCGTCTCGGGCGACGACCAGGTGCCGGCCTCGGTTCGAGACGCCCTGATCGGCCGCCTTCGGGCCGAGTATGCCGCAACGGTCCGGCGAGAGGAGGACGTTCAACTCCACCAGGCCGAGACGTTCCGCCTCCAGCAAGTCGCCCAGCAACGTGCCCGCGTCCTGGAACAGCTTGAGACGAACCAGGAGACCGTCAACGCCCTGATGACGCGATTTGATTCCTTGATGGCTCAGGGTCAGTACAACGTCCTGTTCAACGGCGGCACCGGCAACATCGCCAGGGCCATCGCCCCGTTCGCCGAGGCCCACCTGTTCGCCCAGCAGGCTCGCGCCCTCGACCCCAACGACCCAACCCCCGCCGTCGGCCTCGACGTCAGCCAGTTCATCGGCTCGCTGGCCAATGAGCTCTCGTTCGAGGAACTGAAGGAATATCGATTCCTCCTGACCATGAACGACGTGACGCGAGCCAGCGTCCCATTCCCCGACACCATCACCATCGAGTACCCGGACGCCGAACATTGGCGAGAAATCTCCGAGAAACGCATCAAGCGGTACGAGAGCGTGTCGCTCGACTCCCGGGACGCCAGGAGCCAGGCCATCCTCGCCAAGCTGGATCAGCCCGTGTCGATGCCTTTCGGCAACGAGACGCCTCTTGAGGACGTGATCAAGTACGTCAAATCCTCAACCACGGATGCGGCAATGCCCCAGGGCATCCCGATTTACGTCGATCCGGTCGGCCTCCAGGAAGCGGAGAAGACGATGGCCTCGCCCATCACTCTGAACCTCGATGGCGTCCCCTTGAAGAAGTCGTTGAAGCTCTTGCTGAAGCAGTTGGACCTGACCTACACGGTCAAGGACGGGCTGCTGACCATCACCTCGACGGCCTCGAAGGACCAGCCGACCGAGATCCGCGTCTACCCCGTGGCCGACCTCGCCATCATCCCGTTCTCGCTCCTGGGAGGCGGAGGCGGTGGTGGTGGCGGATTCGGCGGAGGTGGAGGCGGGTTCGGCGGCGGAGGACTCGGGGGCGGAGGCGGAGGACTCGGAGGCGGAGGCGGGTTCGGCGCCGGGGCCCGGTGATCGATGGCCGATTTCGTCCCCGATTCCCAGAGGCACTATCGAGAGTCAGTTGACCTCAGATCACCAGAAAGGCAGGGATCGATGAACACACATGGGAAGACGATGGGCCTGGCCGTGGCGATCGCGGCGGGCCTGGCGGCGACGAGTTGGGGAGGCGACCGAAACGCCCCGGCCGAGCTGCCGCACGTTTCGGTGGTCCACGGTCTCCGCTCCGGGGTCCTGGAGGTGAGGGCCGAAGGCCGGGGAGACGGCCGGATGACTCTCTCGATCACCAATCGTTCGCGCCGGGCCCTGAGGGTCGTTCTGCCGCCGGGCCTGGTGGCCTCGGGTCCGTCGGGCCAGTTCGGCGGCGGAGGATTCGGGGGAGGCGGCGGAGGATTCGGGGGAGGAGGACTGGGAGGCGGCGGCGGCCTCGGGGGAGGTGGCGGCGGTCTCGGCGGAGGAGGACTGGGCGGCGGCGGTCTCGGTGGATTGGGAGGCGGTGGACTGGGCGGCGGTGGTGGACTGGGCGGCGGTGGCGGTGGAGGACTCGGTGGCGGAGGAGGCGGGTTCGGCGGAGCCGGAGGAGGTGCGGGAGCGGCCGTCCTCCCCGCGTCGTCGGGCATGATCCTCCTGGGGCGGATCATCATGAACCTGGCCGGCGAAAAGGATAGCTGGGACTTTACCTCGCTGACCTCGGGAGGACTCGGAGGAGGCGGAGGACTCGGCGGCCTGGGCGGAGGCGGAGGACTCGGCGGGGGCGGCCTCGGTGGTGGAGGAGGATTCGGGGGCGGGGGCGGAGGGTTCCGCTCGGTCGATCCCGCCGGACCCGCCTCGGCGGTGCTGGCTCCGGGGCAAACGCGCGACCTCCCCACCCGACTGGTCAGCCTGAATCCCCCGGGCGACGAGGGCCGGGTCGTGATGCCGGCCCAGGGGGAACGGCTGGAGATCGGCGACGTTCAGGATCTGGACCTCGACCCCAGGCTCCGGGCCACCCTGATCGACCTGGGTTCGAGCCAGGCGCCGGTGACCGTGGCCCAACTCGTCCTGTGGAATCAGGCTGGAAGGCTGGACTGGGACGCCCTGGCGGCCCTGAGCCGTCCGTGGGCGAACGCTCACGAGATCACCCTGGCCCGCGCGTTCGCCGAACGAGGCACGGCGGACCGGCCCCGAGGGTCGATCCACCTGGCCATCGAAGGGAACGACCCGGAGGCCGCCGCTCTGGGGTCGGCCCTGAGCGGTCGGACCGTCCTGGGCCTCCCGGTCGATCCGCGGATCCCCGATTCGCCCGACGGCCCCGCGATCGCCGCGAGGGCCCGGTTTGTGGGCCGAGAGATGTCGGTCCAGGTCAAGGTCAGCGACCCGTCCGGCTCGGCCTGGGCCTCCGCCGGGAAATTCACGATCGCCAGGTTCGACCCGAAAGGCGAGGCCCTTTCGCCCGAGGTCCTGGCCGACCGCCTGGCCGGCGGAGTGCTCGACCGCCTGGTGATCGCCCGGGTCGTCCGGGGCGCCAAGGCCCGGGGGAAGGACGGATTCACGATCCGAATCGAGAACGCCTCGCCGATGATTCTTCGAGGAATCACGATCGCCGGCGCGAACGACCAGCGGCCCTCGACGGTCTCCGGCCTCGGCCTCCCGCCGCGGAAGGCGCTTTCGGTGCCGATCTCGTCCGAGGCCCTCGAACGGCTCGGCCTGAAGGGCGGGGCCCGAGTCCGGGCGGCGGAGCTCGGATCCTTGTAACCAAAATCACTCGACGGCGATCAGGTCCTTGATCTTGCCGAACTGGGCGTCCTTGATCCCCTTGACCTTCTTGATGTCTTCAATCGAGGAGAAGGGGCGGGCCTCGATGATCAGCCTGGCCTTCGCCGGGCCGATGCCGGGAAGCTCGTCGAGCTCGGCTTCCGAGGCGGTGTTGATGTTGATTTTCGTCCCGAAGGGGGCGGCCGGGGCCGTGTTCGCCCTGGCCTTCGACTTCGTCTTCGTCTTCGCCTCGGGAGCGGCGGCGGCCTCCATCTTCGGACGGGTCGCCGCCCCTTTCGTCGTGGCCTTCCCGGCGGCTTTCTCGGGGAATCCGCCGAATTTCAGCCGGCCCCGGAGCGCGTCGATCTTCGCCTCGGCCAAACCCGGCACCTTCGCCAGATCGTCGTAACCCGAGACCGGCCGGGCCTCAACGATCGCTCGGGCCAAGGCTGCGGTGATCCCGGGAAGGGTCTGGAGCCGCTCGACCGGGTCGGCATTCGCGTCCACCGGACTCGGCAACGGGCGGACCGTCACCATCGCCCGGAACTTCGCCAGGGTCGCCGCCGAAACGCCGCTCCGGGTCAGATCCTCGACGCTCGCGAAGGGACGGCCATCCAGGATCTTCCTCGCCGTGGCCGGCCCCACGCCCGGAAGCGCGATCAATTCGGCCTTCGTCGCCGAATTCAGGTCCACCGAAGGGGCCGGAGCGTCCTCGTCCGTCGCCTGGGCCCTCGCCGACGGCGGGACGAGCAGGCAGAACGCCAGGGCCAGGAAGAATCGCTTCGTCGCGAGCATGAAACACCTTCTGGGCGATCGGGACGACGATCGGGGAGCATTCGGGGTGAAATTTTATCCATCCCCCGCCGTCGCCGCAAGCCTCCGGCGGTGGACTTTCAGGGCCGTTCCTTCTCGATGCAACTTCTGCCGCAAGGTCCTGGGGTAGCACGGGTTCCGAGGACGCAACCCGTGCCAATCACGAAAGTTACGGCTCGGTTTGACCCGACAACGAAACGGGTTCGGGTGGGCCTCCGGGGCGTTCGACCGCCGGGAGGAACGCATGGGAACATTTTAGTACCGAAAGGACGATCGCGGGGGGTCGAGTCCTGGAATTTGGGACTTTCTGGGGTGGCCCCGGCTCGAGTTTAGCGCCGACCGTGTCGGACGGCGTTTTCGTAGGGTCCGCTCTTGCGGACCTCTTCAATCACCCTTCGTCTCGAAGAGGTCCGCAAGAGCGGACCCGACGAAAACGCCGTCTTTCCCGCTCAACACGAACCGGTTCGGGAGCGACACCCGATCGCAGGCCGGAAGGGCCGCCGCATCGACCGCAACTTACCCCGACAACACCATCGGGACCGAGGCACCGGGCGATCACTCGATCCCAAAAACCGCCCCCAAGTCCCTCGGCCCGGCCCGCCCGTTCGCACCCCCGAAGTGCGCAGGGTTTCGGACGCGAAACGAGGAAAATCGGCGAGAAAGACGCTCTCCATAAACCCATGCGATTTGACGGGTTGCGAGTCAAATAACAACAATCTATCATGTTTGCACTCGAATGGCGCGCACGGCGACTGCGCACGCGGAAATGGCGGAAAAACGGCCCTCCGAGGCACTTTTCGGGGGGAAAGTGTAGTCAAGTTCGGGAAAAGTGTAGTCAAGTTTTCCTCAAGATCCATGCCGATTTGCATGATAATCTGGCAAACTTCTTCGCAATTTCTCATGCGGATGCCACGATCGCCACACGACCGACGGCCCGCCTCCGCCGAGATCGGGCGTACCCGTCGCCCGTTTGCACGCTAATTTTTATCGAACACATCGTAATATTTCATCCACGTGTCGCCGAGACACCGAGTTCGATTTCGCTTGACGACCCGCCCGGCGCCGGTCAAGCTTGCATGCGTTCGGGGCGAGGGACCGGGCCGACCAATCGACGGACCCCGCCCCAACTTCATCGAATATTCTTCTGTTGATTTCATGTCATTTCAAGGACAAGGGATGCGATCGGCCGACCGGACCGGAGTTGCCCGGAGGCTCGGGGGGTTGGGCCTCCTCCATCTTTCTCGCCTCCTGGTTGCGGCGACGATGGCGGCCGGCTGCGGCCGGGGCGCGAGCCCGGCCCCTCGGCCCTCGGCGCCGATCGCCGCCGAATCCGGCCCCCTCGACGAGGCCGGGGTCCTGGCGATCGCCCGTCGAGCCGTGGCGACGAACGAGGACTGGCTCGAGCAGGCGGTCTTCGACCCGCCCCGACGCGACGGCTCGGGCTGGAGCGTGCTCGTCCGGGAGTCGCCGGCGGCGCCCGGGGGCCACCGATTGATCCGGATCGACCGGGACGGCAAGATCCTGCAATACCTGCGAGGAAGTTGAGCGGGGATGGGACGATCCAATCAACGATCGCAAGAATTTTCCCGAAACATACACCACAACCTGATCCCGCGATCCGCCGGCCTGGTCTTCCCGGGAGTTTCGATCCGATGCAACCGATCGCCGTTTATGAGGAGAGGCGGCCCGAGCGGCGGTTCCGGTTCGAGCTCTTCCCCGAGGCCATCGAGGTCCGCGGATCGACGACCCAGACGGACGTGGAGATCTCGATCCCCCTGGTCCAGCTCCATCCGTCGATCGCCCGGGTCTGGTCCTTGCCGTACTGGTTCCACGTGGGGGTCTGGGTATTCCTCCTCGGGATCGTTTCGCTCATGGCCCTCGTCGTGTACGTGATGAGCCAGGAGCTTCGGATCGTCCCCCCGGTATGGATGGGCTTCACGGCCCTGGGCGTGACGGCGGGGATCGTGGTGATGGTCTGGAACCGGCGGAAGACCGAGACCGCCCGGTTCCAGTCCGACGCGGGGATCACGATCCTGGCGATCGCGAAAACGGCCCGGAACGCCGAGGCGTATGACGAGTTCCTCGCCCTCCTCCAGAAGCAAATCCGGATCGCCCGGGGCGGGGCGGGCCTCCGCAACCCCTCGCTCCCGATCGCGGACGTCGATTCCTGACACCTCCCGGCGCATGGATTCCGGTCAAGCCCTGACCGGCGGCCGGGGAGAGGGGGTCGGCCATGCCCGACGGGCCCTCCTCACCCCTCCGACCCGGAAAAACTCGAGGACCGGCGAGATTCCGCGGAATGCTCGGCCCGGCCGGCCGTATCTGGGATGTGGCCCGGAGGCCGATTCCCCCCAAGCCCCACGAGGGACGGCTCGCATGTCGCCGAAGGATTTCCAGCAGAGGTACAAGGAGCTCGCCCCGGACCTGACCTCGGTCACGGGCCTGCACGTGGACAAATATGCCATGTACAAGGACTCCGATACCGACATGCACAACAAGATCGACGCCGTGAAGTCGGCCGCGATCGCCTTCAACCACGAGTTCCAGACCTCGGGGCCGTCGTCGAAGGGGTACGCGGTGGGCGTGAGCGACCGGGCGTTCGCCTTCGCCAAGATCAGCCGGGCCTCGCCCGCCCAGCTCGAGAGCATCCTGACCGCCGGGGTCGTCTCCGGCCACCTGAAGGACGACTCCACGGCCCTCCAGAGCTTCGTGGACGACTGCTTCCGCACCGACTGCGTGGGGTTCGTGGAGCTCGTACTTCCGAACTGAGAGGGGCGAGGACTTCTTCTCGGTGGACAACGTGGCCAACCACGGCTGCGGCCCGTTCTTCGACAAGGCGAAGTCGAATGGCCAGTTCATCTGGGACCCGGCGGACATCCGGCAGAGGGACGTGATCCTCTGGATGCTGGAGGACCGCTCGGAGACGAGGAAGCCGGTCGGGCACATCTCCCTGATCGACAACGTCGTGGCCCCGGGCGAGGCGGGCGGGGCGTTCACGCTCAACTGCGCCGAGTCCAACGGCTCCACGGGCGCGGACCCCAGGCTGACCGCCCGGGAACTCAAGGCGAGCAAGGCCGCCGACGGCTCGTCCTCCTACGTCCAGGGGGCGGCCGGCAAGCGGTATCTCCTCCTCGGAGACGACTCGAAGGTCATCATCATCCGCATGAATTAGAGCCGTTCACGATCGGATGGCGCACGACGGGTCCGGTAGGGCAGGCCGAGGCCTGCCGTCTGCGCGGGTCTCGGCAGGCCAGGGCCTGCCCTACGGGGGGCGCCATCCGACCGAGGAACGCTCTATCGGGCCGCCTTGAGGCCGAGCGCGATGTCCTCGGAGAATTTCGGGGCCTCCAGCGTGACGTCGTTTCCGCCCTCGATCGTCCCGGACGGCCCGGCGTGGCCGGTCTTCGGGTCGAGCCATTCGAAGCGGTATTTTCCCGGCGGCAGGGCGAGGGTGATCGTCGCGGCGGGGCCGCCCCTCAGGTAGACGGCGTATTGCCCCCCCTTCTTCGAGAGGACGCGGGCGGACGCCCCCTTCACTCGCTTCGCGGCCTCGACGTCGGGGGCCATGTGGAGGAAGTCGAACCCTTCGAGGAACGTCTTGAGCGTGGCGAGCTGCGAGCGGAGGGCCGGGCCCCCGCCTCCGGGCGTGGGGTCCTTGACCGGCTCGGTCCCATCCTCGTGGGCCGTGGTGAACGAGTAGTCGAGATTGTCATAGGTCGAACCTCCGGCGAGGAGGAATTCCCAGGCCTCGACGCGATAGGGGAGGTCGGCCGTCCCGCGGAAGCCGGTCTCGTCGTCGCCGATCGCGGCCCGGATGTTGGCGTTCATCGCGATCGTGTCGGGCGGCGTGGCGTAGTGGAAATTGAACAGGCCGACGTCCGGGTGCGCCGGCTCGACCTTCGCCTTGCCGTTGGCGACGTTCTGGGCGATCAGGTGCTTCCCGGGCCGGTCGCGCTCGGCCTCGACGATCGCCTCGGCCACTCGTTTCTGCCAGGGGATCGTCACCCCGCCGAAATAGGGCTCGTTGCAGATCTCGAACACCAGGTTGTCGAATCCGGCCAGCTCCTTGACGGCCCGGTCCACGAACGCGAGCTGCTTGCCGAGCAAATCGGGATGCTTGAGCGTGTAGACCTCTTCCCTCGGGCAGTTGCCGACGCCATTCGCATTGTTCCTGGCGTTCATGGGATTGACGGCCCAGAGGGAGTCGTCGTACAGGGGGCAGAACAGCGTGTACTCGACGACGATCCCGCGGTCCCCGGCGTCGGCGACGAACGCCTTGAGGCGGCGGAAATAGGCGTCGTCATATTTGTCCAAATCGAACCGTTCCGGCTTGCCCGGCTCGCCGACGATCGCCCACGGGCAGGCGAACCGGCCTGGCCTGGGGGCGAGGGTGTTGTCCTTGATGGAGAACGAGCCGGGGACCTCGCGATACGTGCCCGAGAACGTCCGGGTGAAGTTGAAGCCGCGTCGGTTCAGCTCGTCGAGGTAGGGTTTCGGGTCGAAATCGAGGTTCAGGACGGCCCCGTAATGCTCGCCGGAGGTCAGGAGGAAGGCGGGCTTGTCGCGGAAGAGGAAATAGCGGGGGTTCTCGGGATGGAGGCGGATCGGCCCGGCCGGGCCGGGGAGGGCGACGGCCCATGCCAGGGATAAGGCGGCGATCATGGGAGAGGGTCCTCGGGTTCTCGGGATTCCGGGGCGAGCTTCGCGCGGAGGCTCAGCCGGCGTTCGGCCCCTCGGCCGGGCGCAGAGGGCTTCGGCCTCCCGACGGCGCTGGAGGTCCCGGTAGAAGCCGATCTCCAGGCGGTTGCTGCGGAGGGCGGCGTGGGCCTCGCGGACGAGGTTCACGCTGGCCCCCAGGAGCAGGGCCACGCCGGCCATCGAGAGGCTCGTGGGGACGAATTCCAGGCGGTTGCCCACCAGGATGTCCAGGGCGACGGTCAGGCTCGCGCCGACGAACGCGGCGAAGGCCAGGTAGAGCATGGTCAGGGCCAGGCGGACTCGGTCGCTCCGCCACTGGAGGCGGTCGAGCTGGTCCGAGGCGTGGGCGATCCGCGAATGGACGTAATCCACGCCGAGGGCCCCTCGGCAGAGGGCGTCCCCCTGGTCGTTCAGGACGCGGATTCGGTCCACGATCCGGGACATGCGATTGGATGTGGAGATGATCAAGGAGCCATTGGCCGAAAGGAAGATGGCCGGGGTGATCATGGCCGAGAGCGTGCTATAATTCACGGCGGAATCCGTCATGGGAGAGTCCTCGGGGCCGACCCGGCTTCCCGGGCGGAAATCCGGAGATAGGACGATAGCCGCCCCGGCCTCCCTCCGCTAGAATGGTCCCCGACGCGCGGACGATCGCCGATGAGAGAGGCCCGCCCGCGCGACCCGCCCCCGCCGACGCCGCATCGCGGTCTACACCATCGACCGAGCGAGACGACACCCCATGCGACCCAGGGCGAAACGCGCCTTCCCGCGCCCCGTCTCGAAGCGCTGGAGACGCGCCGGATGCTGAGCGGGGGCGCCGCCGGCCCCGCCCCGTCGGCGGTCCAGGCCGTGCCCCCGGACCCCTCGACGGGCGTCCTGGTCGGGTTCCTGTCCGGGACGTCGTCGCTGGTGGAGCAAAAGCTCCTCAACTCGGTTCATGCTCAGTGGATCACGTCGTATCCCGGGGGCCCGAGCCTGGCCGAGGCCGCCTCGACGGCCGCCCGGGACGCCGCGATCGCCGAGCTATCGCGCGCGCCGGCCGTCCGGTACGCCGAGCCCGACTCGACGATCCACGTCGATGCCACGATCCCCGACGACCCGGCCTTCTCCAAGCAATGGGGCCTGGACAACCCCAACGACGTGGACATCGACGCCCCCCAGGCCTGGGACACCACCACCGGCAGCGCCTCGACGATCGTCGCCGTGATCGACAGCGGGATCGACACGTCCCATCCCGAGTTCGCCGGGAGGATCTGGACCAATCCCAGCCCCGACACCTCCGGGCCCTACGCCGGGGACGTCAACGGCTGGAACTTCCTGGACAACAACGCCGACATCACCGACGACAACGGCCACGGCAGCCACGTCTCGGGCATCATCGCCGCCTCCGGGAACGACGGCATCGGCGTGGCCGGGATCGACTGGCACGCCCGGATCATGCCCTTGAAGTTCATCGGCGCCGACGGCAACGGCTCGGTCGACGACGCGGTCCGGGCGATCTATTTCGCCGTCGATCACGGGGCCCGGGTGATCAACGCGAGCTGGGGCGGCAACGACCACGTCCAGGCCCTGACCGACGCGATCTCCTACGCCAACTCCCACAACGTCGTCTTCGTGACCGCCTCGGGCAACGACGGCACCAACAACGCGAACAACCGCAGCTACCCGGCCGACGACCGCCTGCCGAACCTCCTGTCGGTCGCGGCGATCGACCAGAACGGGGCGCTCGCGTCGTTCTCGAACTTCGGGGCGACGACGGTGGACCTGGCGGCCCCCGGCGTGAACATCCGCAGCACCGTCCCGGGCGGCTATGCGACGTATTCCGGGACGTCGATGGCCGCGCCCTTCGTCACCGGGGTCGTCTCCCTGCTGGTCGGCCTCCATCCCGAAGACTCGGCGTCGCAGCTCGTCCAGCGGATCCTGGCGACGGTCAAGCCCCTGCCCGGCCTCCAGAAGAAGGTGATCTCCGGCGGGATCGTCGATGCCGCCAACGCGGTGTCGGACGCCTATTACGAGGCCCATCAGGGCTTGCTCGCGCCCAAGGCGGGCAAGCTGAAGCTCCACCGGGCGAAGGTGGTGAAGATCCACCACGTCTCGCCCGCAACCAGGCCGCACGCGACCAAGGCCACGGCCCACTCCAGGGCCGAGGCGATCCCGGTTCGCCTCGCGATCGGCTGAACGCGAACGCCACCCGCTTCGCCTCGCCGCCAGGGGTCCGGCATGGCGGTTGCAAGCCCGATCGCGCCTTCGAGGGACGTCCTGGGACGGTCCATCGAGCGACACCGGGAGAGGCGCGATCATGGCCAGCGTCGAGGCGATCAGGACGACGGAGACGGGCCGGGGGAACATCGGCCATGTCGGGTCGGAGCCGATTAACGTGGGGGAAGCCGAGCGGCTGGCGTCGCAGGTCGGCGGAGGCGTGCTCGTCGGGGTGGGTTTGCTCCGCGGAGGGATCGGCGGGCTGATCCTGGCCGGGCTCGGCGGCGCCCTGTTCTATCGAGGGAAGACCGGCCATTGCCACCTCTATGAAGCCCTCGGCGCCGATACGTCGGACGAGCGGGGGACCATGGACAGCGTGCCGGCCGGCGCGGGGGTCCGCGTCGAGGAAGCGATCACCATCGACCGCCCGGCGATGGACATCTACCACTTCTGGCGAGACTACGCCAACCTGCCCCGATTCATGGGCGACATCGAGTCCGTGACCGGCTCGGGATCGCATTCCCACTGGGTCGCCAAGGAGCCCCTGGGGGTCTCGCTGGAGTGGGACGCGGAGATCCACAACGACGTCCCGGGCGAGCTCATCGCCTGGCGTTCTACCGGCGGGCAGGTGGAGACCGCCGGCTCGGTCCACTTCGCCCCGGCCCCGGGAGGGCGAGGGACGGAGGTCCGCGTGAACCAGAAGTTCAACCCGCCGGGAGGCCGGCTCGCCGTGGCCGCGGCCCGGCTCCTGGGGCACGACCCGGCCTCGCTGACCCGGGCCAACCTGAGACGGCTGAAGGCCCTGATGGAAGCCGGCGAGATCGCCACCGTGACAGGGCAGACGCGGGGCAACCTCTCGCGAGGATGAACCGCCGAGACGCCCCGCGATGATCCGTGTTCCCCGGCCTTCCCCACCTTTTCGGAGCCTCCCCTCCATGAGAGCCCTGTGCTGGTACGGCAAGCATGACGTGAGGGTCGAATCCGTGCCCGACCCGAAGCTCCTGAACCCTCGGGACGCCATCGTCAGGGTCACCGCCACGGCGATCTGCGGGTCGGATCTGCACCTTTATGACGGCTACATCCCCACGATGGAAAAAGGGGACATCCTCGGCCACGAGTTCATGGGCGAGGTGGTCGAGGTCGGCCGCGAGGTGGCCAACCTCAAGGTCGGCGACCGCGTGGTGGTGCCGTTCCCGATCTCGTGCGGCCGGTGCTTCTTCTGCAAGAAGGGGCTCACGTCGCTCTGCGACAACTCGAACCCCAACGCCGGGATGGCCGAGATGATGTACGGCTACTCGTCGGCCGGGATCTTCGGCTACTCGCACCTGTTCGGCGGCTATTCGGGCGGGCAGGCGGAGTACGTCCGCGTCCCCTATGCCGACTTCGGCCCCTTCAAGGTCCCCGACGGGATGGAGGACGAACAGGTCCTGTTCCTCACCGACATCCTCCCCACCGCGTTCATGGCCGTGGACAACTGCAACATCCAGCCCGGAGACATCGTGGCGATTTGGGGGGCCGGGCCCGTGGGGATGCTCGCCGCCCATTGCGCGTTCGTCCTGGGCGCCGAGCGGGTGGTCTCGATCGACCACTATCCCCACCGATTGCGGCACGTCCGCGAGAAGACCGGCGCCGAGGTCATCAACTTCGACGAGCAGGACGTGTACGAGACGCTCCGCGACCTGACCGGGGGCCGGGGGCCCGACGCCTGCGTCGATTGCGTGGGCCTGGAGGCCCACGGCCACGGCCTGGGCGCGATCTACGACTACGCCAAGGCCAAGATGTTCCTGGCCACCGACCGCCCCAACGCCCTCCGCCAGGCGATCAACTCCTGTCGCAAGGGCGGGACGGTCTCCGTCCCGGGCGTCTACGGCGGACTCCTCGACAAGTTCCCCTTCGGCGCCGCGTTCTCCAAGGCCCTGACGTTCCGGATGGGCCAGACCCACGTCCACAGCTACCTGCCCAGGCTGACCGAGCTGATCGCCAAGGGGGACATCGATCCCAGGTTCATCATCACCCACCGGATGAACCTGGACGACGCCCCGGGCGGCTACCGCGAGTTCCACGACGCCCAGGACTCCTGCTTCAAGATCGTCCTGAAGCCGTGACGTTCGGCGCATCGTGTGCTCCGTAGGGGGGATGAAGTCCACCGCCGCGTAGGGCGGGTGAAACCCGCCAACCGGCGGAGGCCGACAGGCCGCCGACCGACCCAAGCACGCGGCGAGGTGGGTTTCACCCGCCCTGATGGAGGCGCAATCATGTCCGAGAAGATCGAGCCGATCCGGCACAAGCTGACCGAGGCGATCCCCGATCCGAAGGACCACCCCGCGAACCCCATCGACTCGGGCGGCCCCCCGCCTCCGGTCGATCCGGCGATCGACGTGAAGCTGCACAACGCCGAGGTCCATCCCTCGAGGAAAGAGCACATGGTCGACATCGGCCGAGGCGAGCAGACCAAGGGCCGGGGGCCGTCCTGATCAATCGTCCCCGACCGACGTTCCCCGACCCGAACCCTTTTCGGAGAGACCGCATCATGGCCCAGGGCGTCCAGCACGAGCCGTCCCCGCCGTTCCCGGCGCAACATCAGGACAAGCCGGGACTGGACTCGGCGATGTCCCCCAAACCGAAGCACACCGCCCCGCATTACAAGGGGGCCGACAAGCTCAAGGACAAGGTCGCGTTGATCACCGGGGGCGACTCGGGGATCGGCGCCTCGGTGTCGATCCTCTTCGCCCGCGAGGGCGCGGACGTCGCCATCGTCTACACCCCTCCGGAGCAGTCCGACGCCGAGCACGTCAAGCGACACGTCGAAAAAGAGGGCGCAAGTGTCTCTTGATCCCCGGCGACGTGAAAAGCTCCTCCTTCTGCAAGGATGCCGTGGAGAAAACCGTGAAGGAATACGGCAAGCTCGACATCCTGGTGAACAACGCCGCCGTGATGAGCCAGAGGCAATCGATCGACGAGGTCACCGACGAGGCCCTCGACGAGACGTTCCGCACGAACATTTTCGGCTATTTTTACATGGCCCGCGCCGCGTTGAAGCACATGAAGGAAGGCGCCACGATCATCAACACCGGGTCGGTGGCGGGCCTGGAGGGCCCGGCGAAGCTCCTGGACTACTCGGCCACGAAGGGGGCGATCCACACCTTCACCAAGGCCCTCGCCGGCAGCCTGATCGACCGCAAGATCCGGGTCAACTGCGTGGCCCCGGGGCCGATCTGGACGCCCCTGAACGCCTCGGACCGCACCCCCGAGGACATGGCCCAGTACGGCGGGAAAGTCCCGATGGGCCGGCCCGGCCAGCCCGAGGAGCTCGCCCCGGCCTACGTCTTCTTCGCCAGCGAGGCCGATAGCAGCTACATCAGCGGAGAGGTGCTGTCGGTCTACGGAGGCAAGACGACGGCGTGAGCCGGGTGGCCCGGCTCCGTGGAAAACCCCTTCGAAGGATCGAGAGGAGTCGGTCCGGCTTCAGTCGGGCCTACAAGAATCCTTTTTTCGTAGGCCCGACTGTAGTCGGACCGACTCGTTTCCTCACTCTCGATGGGGTTTTCTACAGGGCACGGGCCACCCTCATTGCGTCCGAGCCCGGCCTCTGCGGTCAGGTTCACGACGAGCCTTCGGCCCCTCCCCGACGTTTCTTCCGGGACCGCTTCGGCCAGCGGTCGGCCGCTCCGAAGAGGAGGGCCATCGGCAGCTCGAATCCCGGCAAGAGCGGCGTCCGATAGACCCCGTCGGCCGGGATCACGAGTCCGGCCAGGTCTGGCCGGAAGACGGTCATCGTCCTGGCGAAGCGGTCGATGATCCAGTATTCGAGGATGCCCAAGGCGAGGTACTCCGCCCGTTTCTCCTCGTAGTCTCGCAACCAATCCCGCTTCGATTTCGACACGAATTCGATCGCGATGGTCGGCAGGTCGAGCTCGAAGTCGGCGCGCGGCCCAGGCCGATCCAGACGAGGCGGTCGGCCCGCCGCCGGTCCTTCCCGGAATAGACGTACCGCTTGGGCAGGGTCGCATCGATCACCCCGCCCTGGGGATGGTTCCGTTTGTATTCACGGAGGAGGGACCCCAATTCCTCGTTCGGGTCGCCCTCGGCGACCGAGGGCAGGCGCGACACGACGAGGACTCCCCGGATCAACTCATAGCGCAACCGCGGATCGAACTCGCCGATCGAGTCGAACTCCTCGGGCGTCATCGAGAGGCCCGCGCAGCCCAGGTCGAGCTTCTTCCGGCGTGTTTTGCGGATCGTGCTCATCGCGAAGACCCTCCCGGTCCGGTCCCATCCTACCTCGCGGGGACGCTCGTGCAGGGGATCTTGCGATCGATCCGCTTGAGGAGGCCGGTCAAGACCCGTCCCGGGCCGATCTCGAAGAACTCGGTGAAGCCGTCGGCGATCATGGCTCGCATCGAGTCTTCCCAGCGGACCCCGTGGGTGACCTGCATGGCCAGTTTCTGGCGGATCGCGTCGGGGTCGGGGTCGTGAGGCCGGGCGTCCACGTTCGAGTAGACGGGGATCGTGGGCGAGACCATCGCCGAGGCGGCCAAAGCCTCGGTCAGCCGGTCGTCGGCCGGCTTCATCAGGGGAGTGTGGAAGGCTCCGGCGACCGCCAGGGGAATGACCCGCGAGGCGCCCAGCTCCGAGGCGATCGGCCCCGCGTGCTCCAGGGCCGATTTGTCGCCCGAGACGACGATGTTGCCCGGCCCCAGCAGGTTCGCCTTCCACAACCGCCCGTGAGGCGCGACCTGGTGGCAAAGCTCGTCGATCTTCGCCTCGTCCAGGCCCAAAATACTGGTCATCCCGCTCGGCGAGGCGACGGCGGCGGCCTGCATCGCCTGGCCGCGTTTCTGGACGACTCGCAGGCCCGCCTCGAACCCCATCGCCCCGGCGAAGACCAGCGCGGTGTACTCGCCCAGGCTCAGGCCGGCGGCCCCGGCGCAGGAGGCGACGACGTCGGGCCTGGTTTCCTTCAGGTCTTCCAGGGCGGCCAGGCTCGCCACGAAGATGGCCGGCTGGCTGACGTCGGTGGCCTCCAGGGCCTCCGCCGGGCCGTCGAAGCAGACCTTGCGGAGGTCGAAGCCGAGGACCTCGGCGGCGTGGTCGAACAGGCTCCGGACGGCCGGGCGGTCCCGGTCGAGCTCTCGGGCCATCCCCACGGCCTGGGCCCCTGGCCGGGGAAGAGGAACGCGATCTTGGCCACGGTGAGGAGTCCTTTCGCGATCGATCGGCGGAGACGAGACGCCCGATCACTCGGCCTTCGGGGCGTCGGACAAACCCTTGAGGATCTCCTCGGCGATGGTGGCCGCCCCCATGATCGCGGCGACCCGGAGCGCGTTCTTGATCGCCCGGGCGTCGCTGGAGCCGTGGCAGATGATGCACCCGCCCTTGATCCCCAGCAACGGGCCCCCGCCGAACTCCTTGTACTCGTAGCGGGCCTTGATCCCCTTCAGGCCCCCGGCGATCCTCGCGGCGGCCTCGGGCGGCAAGTCGGGCAGCACTTTGCCCAACTCGATCTTGAGCTGCGAAAACAGGAACTCGACGGCCCCCTCGCCCATCTTGAGCAGGACGTTGCCGGTGAACCCCTCGCAGACCACCACCCGGGCCTTGCCCTCGTACAGGTCGCGGCCCTCGACGTAGCCGACGAATCGGCCGGCCAGCGGGCTCTTGAGGAACAGGCTGCGGGCCTCGCGGACCAGGTCGGTCCCCTTCTCTTCCTCGCTGCCGACGTTGAGGATGCCGACCGTCGGCGCGGTCACGCCCAGGACGTGCTCGGCGTAGACGGCGCCCATCACGCCATACTGGTAGAGGTCCTCGGGCTTCGCGGCCATGTTGGCGCCGACGTCCAGGATGGCCACCGGGCCTTGATGCGAGGGCCAGACGGCGGCGATCCCCGGCCGGCGGACGCCCGGCAGGAACATCTTGGCGTTGAACAGGGCCGAGGCCACCATCGCGCCGGTGCTCCCGGCCGAGACCACGGCGTCCACCTCCCCCTGCGCCAGCAGGAGCCACGATCGGGAGATCGAGTTGTCGCGCTTCTTGCGGAGGGCCTCGACGGGCTTCTCGTCCATGCCGATGACCTGGCTGGCGTGGACGATCGGCAGGCGGTCGCGGGGGGCGTCGGCGGCCTTGGCCAGCTCGGCCTCGACCTGGGCCTGGTCGCCCACCAGCACCACGGTCAACGCGGGGTCGGCCCCGACCGCCTCGACCGCCCCGGCGACGATCGGTCCGGGGGCGTCATCGCCGCCCATGGCGTCCAGGGCGATCTTCATGAAAGAGACTCCGAATCGGAAGGGGGACCCATCTCGGAAACCGAGGGCGGAAACGCAGAAAGGACGGGGCGATCCCCCCGTCCTCCTAGCACGGATCGTTCCGGGCCGGGCCGTATCGTAGGAGATCGCTTCGGGGGCTGTCAAGTTCCTTGACGGGGGCCGTCGCGGTATCCTGGGCCCGCGATTTGCTCGCGTCTTGACCCGACCGGCGCGACGCCGGATTCGCGCCGCCCTCGCCGACGAGACCGAGCTTCCCCACGATCCAGGAGCCCCAGTCATGGCCGCGACGCGTTCGCCCAGGACCCGCCAGTTCCCGACCCACATCGAGATCCCCGCCGACAAGCGCGAGGCGCTGATCGAGAAGCTCAACGCCTCCCTGGCCGACACCTTCGACCTCTTCAGCCAGACCAAGCAGGCCCACTGGAACGTCAAGGGGAAGGACTTCTACCAGCTCCACCTGCTCTTCGACGAGATCGCCGGGGAAATCGAGGAATTCGTGGATATGATCGCCGAGCGCTGCACCAGCCTCGGCGGCTACGCCACGGGGACCGTCCGGATGGCCGCCCAGAGCTCGAGCCTGCCGGAATATCCGACCGACGCGATCGCCGGGATGGACCACGTCGCCGCCCTGGTCGAGCGGTTCTCGCTCTACGCCGCGAAGGTCCGTCGCGAGATCGACGAGACCGACGACCTGGGCGACCCCTCGACGGCCGACCTCTTCACCGAGATTTCCCGGGTCGTCGACAAGCGGCTCTGGTTCCTCGAAGCCCACATCCAGGACCAGGAATAAGGCCCGAGACCGCCTGACCGGCGACCGCTCTTGACGCCCGCCTCCCGGATTTGCAAAATTCTTCGCAAATCCGGGAGACTCGCGTTCACAACCGGGCGGGGATATTGTATAGTGACTGTCATGAAAATCGACGAAAAGCTCCGCAAACAGATGCTGGACAAGGGCTTCAATCAACAGAAGCTCGCCCGAGCGTCGGGTGTGAGCGACTCGGAAGTCTCCCGCATCCTCGGGGGGAAATCCCAGCCGGGGCTGGAGAACGCCCTCCGATTGGCCCGCGCCCTGGGCGTCTCGCTCGACTATCTGGCCGATCAGGCGCTCGACCACGAGGCCGGGGCGCCCCGGGACGCCGGCGGATCGATCGAGGCCGAGATCCTCGAATCGGCCCGGAGCCTCGGGGTTCGGCACGCCCGCCGGATCCTGGAGACGGCCGCCGACCTCGGCTACGAGGTCGCGATCCGCCGCCTCCTGGAGATCAAGCCGCTGATCGAGGTCGGCGAGCCCCCGAGAGTCGCCCCGATCCCGACGATCATGCCCGATCGCCGGGCCTCGACCGGTTGACCTCGGCGGAACCGCGGCCCCGGCCCCCTCGATGCCTCGTCAGAATTGCTTCCGCTGCCGGCTGGAGGGGATGCGGAGGGCCTTGCGATACTTGGTCACCGTCCTCCGGGCGACGGGGAAGCCGCTTTGCGCCAGGGCATCGACGATTTCTTCGTCGGACAACGGGCTCTGCTTGTCTTCCTTGGCGATGATTTCCAGCAATTTCTGCTTGATCGTCTCCCAGGCCACTTCCTCGCCGTCGGTCGTGGTGGTCCCCCCGCCGAAGAAACGCTTCAGGGGGAAGATGCCCCGGGGGGTCTGGACCCACTTGTCATCGACGGCCCGGCTGACCGTGGTCACGTGGACGTGGACCTGGTCGGCGATCTGCTGCATCTTCAGCGGCTCGATCCACTCCGGGCCCTTGTCCAGGAAGTCCTTCTGGTGCTCGATGATCGCCCGGGCGACCTTGAGCAGGGTATTCCGCCGTTGCTCGATCGATTCGATCAGCCAGCGGGCGGACTGGATCTTCTTCTGGATGAACTCGCGGGCCGCGGCGTCGCCCTGCTTGTTCTTCAGGAGCTTCTGGTAGTATCGCGAGATGGCGAGCTGGGGGGTGTGCTCGTCCTGGAGCCGGACCTGATAGACGCCGTGTTCGTCGGCCTCGACGACCAGGTCGGGCAGGACGTACTGGGCGCCGGTGGCGATGAACCGGGAGCCGGGGCGGGGGTCGAGGTGGCGGAGGTGGCCGATGGCTTCCTTGATCTGATCGATCGACAGGCCGGTCTTCTTCTCGATGGCCGGCAGGCGGTTCTGCTGGAGGTCGTCGATGTGATTGGAGATCAGGACGTAGAGGGTCTCTCGGCTGGGGGTCTCGGGCGTGAGCTGCAAGAGGAGGCATTCACGGAGGTCTCGGGCGCCGACGCCCAGCGGGTCGAGCTTCTGGACCAGGCGGAGGGCCTCGTCGGCCTCGGCCATCGTGGCGTCTCCGGCGAAGTCGCGAAGGGCCTCCTGCAGGCTGACTTTCAGGTAGCCATTCTCGTCCAGGTTGTGGATCAGGTATTCGGCCAGGGCGCGGACGGTGGGATCGGTGTCGAGGAAGGCGAGCTGATCGGCCAAATCGTCGTGGAGGGACCGGGGGCGTGAGGCCATGTTCTGCATGGCGTCGTGCTTGCGGTCGGCCTCCTCGCTGAGGGCGGCCCGGCTGGGGCGGTGGGCGTCCTGGAACGAGTCATTCCAGTCGTCGCCGTCCTCGAACGGGGCCTCTTCGGCCGGGGCTTCGACCGGGGCGGGTTCCTCGCCGTCGGTCTCCCCCGGGGCGGTCTCGCGAAGCTCCAGGACGGGGTTCTCGCTCAGCTCCTGGTCGATTCGCTCCTGGAGCGCCATCAGCGGCAGTTGGAGGATTTCCATCGACTGGATCATCCGCGGCGCCATGCGAAGCCGCATGTCGGTCCGCATCTGCTGCGAGGTGTCGAGACGCATAATCCTGGGTCCCGCCGCGAAGGAGAGAGGGAAGCGGTCGTCCACGATGGCCTAGACGGCCCGGCCGGACCTCGGCGGAAAGGCGTTGGGGCCGTCAGCCCACGGTGCAAATCTTATACCAAGACTCGCGTCAGGGCAAGAGGGGACCGCCTCAGAACCGCTGGCGACCGGCGAGGGCGTCGGCCAGCATCTCCTTGTTGGCGAACTCCAGGGCGCCGCCGGAGGCCAGCCCGCGCGCCAGTCGCGTCACGGGAACTCCTGTCTCGGAAAGGGCTTGTGCCACCAGGAGCGCCGTGCCGTCGCCTTCGAGGTTCGGGTTCGTGGCCAGGATCACCTCGGAGACTCCGCCGGCCCGGACGCGATCGGCCAGCGCCTCGATGGTGAGCTGCTCGGGCCCGAGGCCTTGCAACGGCGCGAGCCGGCCGAGCAGGACGTGGTAGACCCCGCGGTAGGTTCCGGCCTTTTCCAAAGCGAGGAGGTCGCGAGGCTGTTCGACCACGCACACCAGCGACGCCTCCCGCCGCGGATCTCGGCAGACGCTGCACAGCTCGTGGTCGGATTCGGTCAGGTGGAAGCATCGGGTGCAGTGGCGGATGCGGTCCTTGGCGTCCCGGATCGCGTCGGCCAGCGCCAGCGCCTCTTCCGGCGGGCACTTGAGGAGATGATGCGCGAGCCTCTCCGCGCTCTTGGCGCCGATGCCCGGGAGCCGGCCCAGGGCGGCGACCAGGCGATCCACGGCCGAGCTGACCCCGCCTCCGTCCTGGATCGCCACGGCTCAGGCCCCTCCGCCCATCAGGCCCGAGAGGCCGGGGATCGGCAGGCCGCCGGCCACCCCCTGGATCGATTTGGCCGCCGCTTCCCTCGCCTTGGTCATCGCCTGGTTCACGGCGGCCGTCACGAGGTCCTCGAGCAATTCGCGGTCGCCGTCGGCCAGGAGCTTCGGATCAATCCTCACCGAGAGCAGCTCCATCCGGCCGTTGGCCTTCGCCGTGACGACCCCTCCGCCGGCCGAGCCCTCGACCTGAAGCTGGCCGAGCGCCTCGGTGGCCTTCTCGACGCTCTCGCGGATCTTCCCCGCGTTCTTCATCAGGTCGGCCAGGTTACCAAGGTTGCCGAACATGATGAGGGCTCCTCGAAGGGCGGGGACAAGGTTCGGTTGGGTCCGGTTCGATTCGATTCGGTTCGCTTCAGGAGACTTCCGGGTCGTCGCCGAGTTCCAGGTGGATCGGGACGGGGGCCGTTTCAAACAGGTCCATCAGGCCGCGGACCCACGGATCGGATTCGAGCTTGCGGGCGAGCTCGGCCTTGCTCGACGAGGGGGACGGCGACGATCGGCCCTCCTCCTCGGCGGACGGCTCGAACCGGACGGCCACCGCCCGGCCCAGGATCTCGGCCAGGGCCGATTCGACGGCCGGGCGCGCCTCCTCGAACCGATTCGCCTCCGCATTGTACTTCGACCCGACCGCCACGACCAGCGTCCCGGAGGGTTCGACGGCCGAGGGCCGGACCTGGCTCAGGAGGAACCGCCCGGTGCCGATCCGACCGATCATCTCGGCCCAGGCGACCCGGGCGGCGTCCAGGTCCGGGGCCCTCGAAGGCTCGGCGATCGGCCGAGGGGCGGGCTCGGCCGGCGGAGGGGGCGTCGGGGCCGGAACCGGAGCCAAAGCCGGTGGAGCGGGACGGCTCGGGGCCTTCGACGCCGTCGAATGGCCATTTCGAGCCGGCTCGGGCGTCGGCGCGACCGGGCGGGGCAAGACCGGGCGAGGCGGAGGGGCCGGTTCGTCAGCGGCTAACTTTTTTTTTACGGTCGGCGGGCCGTCGCCGGCCATCGCCGAGAGCCGGCCGATCAATTCGGCGACCTCGGCGAGGTCTTCGAGCCGAGCCACGCGGATCAGGGCGATTTCGACGATCAATCGCGGATACGAGCTGCCCCGGAGCCGTCCCCGGGCCTCGGCCAGGATCTGCATCGCGGCCAGGATGGTGTCGATCGGCATGCGGTCGGCGATCGCGCGGAGCCTGGCGGATTGGCCGGGGGCCGCCGCCAGCAGGGGGACGCCGGCGCCCAGGGCCGTGGCCATCACGTCCCGGAGGAAATCGACCGACCCGGCCAGGAGGTCCGACGGCTGGACGCCGGTCAGGCTCGCCGCCTCGACCAGGGAGAGCACCCGGGCCGCGTCGCGATCGGCCAGGGCATCCAGGAGGTCCAGGACGCGCTCATCGGGGGCGATCCCCAGGGCGCGGTGGACGGCCTCGTTGCTCAGCGACTTCCCGCCGTAGGAAAGCATTTGCTCCAGCAAGGACTGGGCATCCCGCATCGAGCCCGAGGCCCGCCGGGCGATCGTGGCCAGGGCGTCGGGGTCGGCCTGGACGCCCTCGTTCTGGCAGATCTCGGCCAGGGTCGCGGCGATCTGGTCGGGGGTGATCCCGGCGAAGTCGTACCTCTGGCACCGCGAGAGGACGGTGATCGGGATCTTGTTCGGCTCGGTCGTGGCGAAGAAGAACTTGACGTGCTCGGGAGGCTCCTCCAGCGTCTTCAACAGGGCGTTGAAGGCGCCGGTGGAGAGCATGTGGACCTCGTCGATGTAATAGATCTTGAATCGCGACCGGCTGGGCCGAAGGCCGGCGTTCTGACGGAGCTCGCGGACGGCCTCGACGCCGTTATTGCTGGCCCCGTCGATCTCGATCACGTCCACGTCCTGGCCGACGGAGATGGCCCGGCAGATGTCGCAGACGTTGCAGGGCGTCTCGGTCGGCCCGGTCACGCAGTTCAGGCACTTGGCAAAAATCCGGGCGATCGAGGTCTTGCCGACCCCCCGGGTCCCGCAAAACAGGTACGCATGAGTGACCCGATTGAGGCGGATGGCATTGCGGAGGGCCTGGACGACGTGATCCTGGCCCACGACGTCCTCGAACGTCTGAGGGCGATACCGCCGGGCCACGACGGTATACGACGCGCCGTCTCCGGGGGCTTCGATCGTCGCTGGGGTCCGTACCACATCGCGCTCCGTCGCTTCCATCCTGCCTTCCGGGCAGTGCCTCGCTGGGCCTCGGAGTGCTGAGTGCTGAGTGCTGAGTGCTGAGACTCTACCTTGTTTTGCGACGGTCTGAGGCTTCGGACTCAGCACTCATTCCTCGGCACTCCGCACTTCTTTCTGGAGAGGGGGCCGGGGAGAGCCGGGGAGGTGCTCCCGGGCGCATGAAGGCGATGCTTATGGCTGCTGCGTTCCCGCCCTGACCAGGTTCGCAAGCCCCCATCGCCCGGGTCCCCCCCGGCTCACCCTGACCCCCGCCCCTTTGCTCGCTCGCTCGCTCGCCGGCCGGCCGACTGGGCACGGGCCTCCGGGCTCATTTTGGGATTGTCGGACATCGGAGGCCGGCATGCAAGGCCAGATCGCCGGGCGTGCAGGGCCGTTCCCTTCTCGACGCGGCGCCTGCCGTAAGCTCCTGGGGTGTCACGAGTTGCGAAGCCGGAACCCGTGGGCCGTCCTTCACGGGTTCCGAGGACGCAACCCGTGCCAACCACGGATGTTATGGCTTGGGTTGACTCGAAAACGAAACGGAACCCGAGCCACGCCGAACGTTACGGGTTCGATATTCTCGAAAACGAAACGGCCCAGGCCGGGCGGGGGACTAGACTCGAATCGACGGGATCGTCACGCAAGCGATCGTTTCTTAATTTGCTCCCGCCAACGACTTCCGGCGATCCGACGACCAAATTGGGACGACTTGGGACATTTTCGGGGGGAAAATCGCTCTGTTCTGGTGGCGTTGTCATCCATCCAACGTCGGATTTTCGGCGGCCTCGTCCGAACCGTTCGTGGAGCGATCGTCCACGGCCCTGAGCGAACCTTCGGCCGCCGGGAGGAACTCTCGGAGGCCCGGAGTCGATCGACGAAGAACCGCGATTGAGACCTTTCCTTCCGATTTGAGCACACGTCTCGGGGTATTCCTTCCCAGGGATTGGCCTTCACCGGTTCCGGACCCGGGGTCAGGGCTTCTGGTGCGTCCTACGCCCTGGACCTCGGCTCGATCCGGGGGAATCCCCGTCCTGTCTTTCCTCAGAGGACTCGGCATGCTTTCGCTCCTCCCGAACCTTGGCCCCGGATCGCCGCTCGACGCCGTGCCCTTGTTGCTGGCCTATCTCGACCCGGGCAGCGGCAGCATGGTCCTCCAGGTGTTGATCGCCGGCCTGCTGAGCGGGATGTTCTTCGTCCGCTCGTCCTGGGGCCGGATCAACGCCTGGGTGTTCGGGAACCGGGCCCGGCGATGAGCGAGCGGCCTCGGCCCGGGGCGTCGTTCCGCGACCCCTCGGGCTTCGTGTTCGTCCGCGGCCCGGACCTGCTCCGCCAGGTCAACCTCTCCTACCGAGACGACTACGACCGGCTGATCGGCTCGGGCCTCTACCGGTCCCTGGCCGACCTCGGCTGGCTGGTGGACCACGAGGAGACGGACGAGGCCCCCGGGACGGACGAGGCGGCCTATCGCGTCCTCCGGCCCGAGCGCGTCCCGTTCGTGTCCTATCCCTACGAATGGAGCGTCTCCCAGCTCCGGGACGCCGCCCTGCTGACCCTGGACATCCAGGAACGCGCCCTGGCCTCGGGCATGACCTTGAAGGATGCCTCGGCGACCAACGTCCAGTTTCTTCGAGGAAAGCCGGTGCTGATTGACACCCTGTCCTTCGCGAGTTACCGCGAAGGGGAGCCCTGGGCCGCCTACCGCCAGTTTTGCGGCCATTTCCTGGCCCCTCTGGCCTTGATGAGCCGGGTGGACGCCCGCCTCGGCTCGCTCCTGAGGCCCTATCCCGACGGAATCCCGCTGGACCTCGCCGCGAAGCTCCTCCCCTGGCGAGTTCGGCTCCGACCCGGGCTGTTCCTCCACCTGGCACTCCATGCAAAATTCCAGGGCTCGGAGGCGAAGGCGGCTTCCGCTCCTCCTCGGAGGGGGTTTGGCCGATCGGCCATGCTCGGGCTGGTCCAGAGCCTGCGATCGGCGATCCTCGGCCTGCCGACGCCCTCGATTCGGTCGATCTGGTCGAATTATCAGACAGACAACTCCTATTCGGATGCCGCCCGTCAGCTCAAGCACCGGCTCGTGGCCGAATTCCTCGATCCGATCGCGCCGGAGACGGTCTGGGACCTCGGCGCGAACGTGGGGGAGTACGCGCGGATCGCCTCGGCGAAGGGGATCTCGACGGTGGCCTTCGACCGCGACCCGGCCTGCGTCGAGAAGGCGTATCGGGACGCCCGGTCCCGCGACGACCCCGCCTTGCTTCCCCTGGTCATGGACCTGGCCAACCCCAGCCCCGGGCTGGGCTGGGAGGGACGGGAGCGGGCGTCGTTTCTGGACCGGGGGCCCGCCGACCTGGTGATGGCCCTGGCCCTGGTTCATCACCTGGCCATCGGCAACAACGTGCCGCTGGCGAACCTCGCCGAGTTCTTCGCGAGGGCGGGCCGGTGGCTGATCGTCGAGTTCGTGCCGAAGACCGATCCCCAGGTCCGCCGCCTCCTCCGGGCCCGGGACGACATTTTCGGCGACTACCATGTCGAGGGGTTCGAAGCCGCCTTCGCCCCCCGGTTCGAGATCGTGAGGTCCGCCCCCCTGGAAGACGGGGGGCGCATCCTCTACCTGATGAGGCGCAAGGACAGGCCATGACGCTCCTCCGGAAGTTTCGACCCGTCCTCCACCCGTTCCTCCTGGCGGTCTTCCCGATCCTCTCCTTCTTCGCCCAGAACGCGAGGGAGGTGGGGGCCTACGAGCTGACCGAGCCGATCGAGGTGGCGCTAGGGGCGTCGGCCGTCGCGTGGGTCGTCTTCTCGATCCTGTTCCGGGACGTCCACCGGGGGGGCCTGGAGGCCACCCTCCTGGTCGTCGGCTTCTGGACGATCGGCCGGGCCCCGGAAGACGTCGCCTGCGCGCTGGAATACCTCAGCGAGTTCTGGGTGGTCCAGGATTTCCCGGCGTGGACCAAGACCGTCACGACCCTGGAATCCGCCCTTCTGATCGCCGCGTTCGTCGGGCTGGGCTGGAGGCTGAAAGATCCCCGGGCCTGGACGTTGCGGCTGAACGTCTTCGCCGTGATCCTGGTCGCGATGCCGGCCCTGACGATCTTCCGGGTCGAGCGCGAGGTGATCGCCACCGACCCGGCCCGCCCGGCCCTGGCGAGGCTGAAGAAGCCGGAGAAGCGGCCGGACATCTATTACATCATCCTCGACGGATTCGCCCGGGCCGACGTCCAGAAGGCCCTTTTCGACTACGACCTGGAGCCGTTCCTGGCCCACCTGGAAGACCAGGGGTTCTACGTGGCCCGCCACGCCACGTCGAACTATTGCCAGACGCCGCTGTCGCTGACCTCCTCGCTCAACGGCGACTACCTCCCCGACCCTCCGACCGAGGAGGCGATGCAGTTCCCGCCCGATGCGGTCCTGGTCCGCGAGAATGCCGTGGTCAAGACGCTCCGGCCTCTGGGCTACAAGTTCGTCAGCTTCGCCAGCGGGTTCGACCACACCGAATTGCCCGGGGCCGACGTCTATCTGTCCCCGTACCCGTATTGCAGCACGTTCCGCCGGGCCCTCCTGCTGGATACCCCGCTCTGGCGGTTCCTGCCCGACCCGATGCAGCACGACTCCTACACGATGACCCGCACCCGGACGAACTACGTCTTCGAGACCCTACCCAAGATCGCCAAGGACCGCGCGCACCACGTTCACCTTCGCGCACATCCTCTCGCCGCATCCCCCGTTCGTCTTCGGCCCGAACGGCGAGGACGTGAGCCCCCGCCACCAGCACTATTTCCTGAACGACGGCACGGTTTACATGATCCACTACGGCGACCCGGCGTCGTACGTGAAGGGGTATCACGATCAGGTCGCCTATCTCGTCAAGGGCGTCCGCAAGGCGATCGACGGCATCCTCGCCAACTCGCCCGAGCCGCCGATCATCCTCCTCCAGTCCGACCACGGCTCGGGCCTGGGCCTGTTCCCGTTCAGCCTCGAACGGACCGACCTCCCCGAGAGGATGAGCATCCTCAGCGCCTATTACTTCCCCGGAGGGAAGCGTCAGGGCCTCCACGACGAGATCACCCCGGTGAATTCGTTCCGGGTCCTGTTCAACAACTACTTCGAGGCCAACCTGCCGACCCTGCCCGATGAGAGCTATTTCTCGTCGTGGGTCGAGCCCCAGAAGTTCTCCCGGGTCACGGACAAGGTAAAGGGCCAGACCTACCACGGGCCGCCCCCTCCGCCTTCGACCAACCTGCCCGACGGCCGGAACCCCTTCGCGGGAAGCTTCTGACGAGGCCCCGAGCCGGATCGGGCCCTGTCTCAGCCGAACTTCTTGACGACCGCCTCGCCCACGGCCTCGCCCACGGAGAGCCCGGCCGTGTTGTCCGACGGGTAATGGATGCCCCCGTAGATCCGGCTGATCCCGGCTTCCTGCGCGGCCTGGTCGAAGCTGGTGAAGTGCCGGGGCTGGACCCCGACGGTCGGGTCTCCGGGGTCCGTGAAGGCGAAATTCGGGCCGAAGACCGACGTCAACACCGCCGACGCCGCCGCGCTGAACGTGCTGTGACCCGAGATGTACGACGGGAAATTCGGGGTCGTCAGCAGGGGCGTCCAGCTCGGGTCGGAGGCCACTCCGGGCGTCCCGTTGGCGGCGGCCTGGCGGATCTCGGTCACGGGCCGGACCGTGTCGTCGGTCCACTTGCACGCCCAGCAGACGATCCCCGCGTCCGCCTCCGCCAGGTCGAGCAGGGCGAAGGTCCGGGCGTCCCGGGCGAGGGCCTGGGGCTTGCTCAGCGCGGCGATCTCGGCGATCTGGTTCCACTGGCCGATGGGCGTGAAGGTGTCCACGCCGTCGGACCAGAACTGGGCGATCGCCGTCTGGTCGGCCGTCCTCGTGGTGCTATTCTTCGATCCCAGCGACTCGACTTCCTGCAAATCGGCCACGAATTGCGGCGAGTTGAACGCCGGGGGCGGGGGCGGCTGGAACGCCGAGGCCGAGCTGATGGCGAACGGCTGGACCTGGCCCCATCCCGGCAACAGGCCCGGGAGGTATTTGGGAGGAGTCGGCACCCAGTGGCCCGGCCCGCCGGGCGTCGGGGCCGCGACCGAGGCGGCCGAGGCCGAGCCGTCGTTGGCCCTCTGGGCCAGGATCGCCGAGCCGACCGCTTGCCCGAGGGCCTCGCCCCGGGCTCGGGCCCGCCGGTTGGGGACCGTGGCCTCGGCCTCATCGACCATCGCCGAGAACGACGACGCCCCTCCCGGCAAGACGGCCGCCAGGACGGTCCTCGCCGCCTCGGCCGCCGCGACGGTCGCCGACGCCCCCCGGTCCTTCGGCATGGTCACGAGGTATCCGGCCTCGCCCCGGGTCGCGGCCACCGCGTCGTGGACGGCCGCCTCGGCCATCGCCAGGTCTCGCGAGGCGATCGGCGGGCTGGTCCCGGCCGCGCGGATCTGGGCAATTGCCACGTCGTTCGAATCAATCACCGCATCCCCGCGAGACACCAGCACTTGCACCGACGTACCCGAGGTCCGATCGACCACCTCGAACGCCGACGGACCCCACGGCAACGCCGTCCGAAACCCGAACGCCCCCGAGCTTCCCACGCGAGCCGTCGCCACCGGCCGCGAATGCCCCGAGCGTTCCAGGACGACCCTCTCCCCGGCGTTGGCCGTCCCGATGATCGCGACCTTCCGCGTGAGGACCATCCCGTTGGCGTCCGGGTCCGATCTCTGGTCGATCGTCGCCGAGAGGCCCGAGAGCAAGGCGCGTTGTTCCAGGGGCTCCGGGGCAAACCGACGAGGCCGGGTCTTGGGGCGCATGGGACGGCTTCTCCTTCGAACCCGTGGGGCGAGGCTGGATTCTCTCACTCGATCGCAGATAGGGCGGAGGGGACCGATCCAGGATACCCCGTCCGGGCCGGAGCGCTCCAGAGAAGCCCGAGGGATTCGGCGATCTTTTCCGGTCAGTTGAGAGAAAGCGACACGCCGGGGCGGATGGTCGCGAAATCGCCGGGCATCACGGGCCGCGATCGACGGCGATCGGGGGGCCTCGACCCGTCCAATTGGGGTTGATCGGCCGATTGGGGGGCGTTTATAACGTTCCGATCCCTCCCGGCCGAAACGGATTCCGGCGAGACCCTCGCTCCCAAGGACGTTTCCGACGATGGCCAGCGCCGAATCTCACCCCAAAGCCCCGGGTTGCACGGTCGATCTCGCCGGCCAGGTCGCCCTGGTCACCGGCGCCTCGCGAGGGATCGGCCGGGCGATCGCCCTGAAGCTCGCCTCCTGCGGCGCGTCGATCGCCGCCGTGGCGAGGACCGTCGAGGGCCTCGGCGGGACGATCTCCGCCATCCGCGAGGCCGGGGGCACCGCCGAGCCGTTCGCCGGGAGCGTGGCCGACCCGGCCGACGTCGAGCGGATCGTCGGAGAGGTGGAGGCGAAGTTCCCCAAGGTCCAGGTCCTGGTCAACAACGCGGGCGTGACCAGGGACGGCCTGTTCCTCCGGATGGACGACTCGGCCTGGGACGAGGTGATCGATACCAACCTCAAGGGCACGTTCCTCTTCTGCCGCCACGTCGGCGCCCTGATGATGAGGCAGAGGTACGGCCGGATCATCAACATCACCAGCGTGAGCGGCCTGAAGGGGAACCCGGGGCAGGCCAATTACTCGGCGAGCAAGGC
Organism: uncultured Planctomycetota bacterium; assembly: GCA_963737655.1. GTDB lineage: Bacteria > Planctomycetota > Planctomycetia > Isosphaerales > Isosphaeraceae > JAQGHR01. The sequence continues at coordinate 4,744,680 of CAVTTN010000002.1, forward strand.
CGGGGTGATCGGGTTCACTCGGACGATCGCCCGCGAGCTCGCCTCCAGGAACGTGACGGTCAACGCGGTGGCCCCCGGGTTCATCACCACGGACATGACCGACGTCCTCCCCGAGAAGGTCAAGACCGAGGTCAAGGAGCACATCCCGCTCCGCCGCCTCGGCAACCCGGAAGACATCGCGGACCTGGTCGCCTATCTCGCCGGCTCGGGCGCATCCTACCTGACCGGCCAGGTCATCGCCGTGGACGGAGGGATGACCTGCTAGTAGGGTGCATGAAATGCACCAGGCACGCGGCGGCCCAACTCCGCCACCCATCTCGTCTCGTCTTCGACTGCGACCGGAACAGGTTCTGGAAAGCGGCCTCCGGCCGCCGCGGTTGGCGGGTTTCACCCGCCCTACATGACGGTGGGCTCCGCCCACCCTGCAGGAGTCCTGGACAACTCCCCGCCGGATTGCTAGTTTGGGGCGCTTTGGGACCGCCCCGCGGAACCCGCCCAGGTGGATTCTCGGGGCCTGATCGGCCGATAGATGACGAACATCGTCCCAGACGCTCCGATGACGGACGCGGGACCGTTTGGATTCGGATACCAGGAGGAGGTCTTCCCGTGTCTGTGGAAGAACGCGTGATCGAGATCGTCAGCGAGCAGATGGGCGTCGCCAAGGACCAGATCAACCGCGAGACGTCGTTCGTCAACGACCTCGGGGCCGACTCCCTCGATACCGTCGAGCTCGTCATGGAGTTCGAGGAAGAATTCGATATCACGATCCCCGACGAGGAGGCCGAGAAGATCCAGACCGTCGGCCAGGCGATCACGTATATCGAGGAACACTCGAAATAGAGGCATGCCCTACGTCGAGGACCCCGGCGGGCTGGACTTCGACGGGAAAGGCCCGTGGAAGGGCTTTCCCGCCGACCTCGTCGCCCGAATCCTCCATAGTTGCGAGGCGATCCTGGGCCGAGACCGCAGCCGGCTCCGGCCCGATTCCAGGTTCGTCGAAACGGGTTGGGAGTCGCTGGAACTGGTGGAACTCGTCATGGCGATCGAGCAGGAGTTCTCGTTCCGGATCTCCGATGCCGAGGCCGAGCGGATCTCGACCATCGGCCAGCTCGTCCAATTCGTGAAGGATCGAACCGGATAATGTCGCGTCGCGTCGTCATCACAGGAATGGGCGTGGTCACCGGCCTGGGCCACACGGTCGATGAGATGTGGAGCGGCCTGATCGCCGGCAAGAGCGGCGTCGGCCCCCTGGACCTCTTCGATACGACCGCCTTCCGGGTCCATTTCGGCGGGCAGGTCCGCAATTTCGACCCGGTGGCCCTGTTCGGCGTCAAGGAAGCCCGCCACCTCGACCGCTTCGCCCAGTTCGCCATGAGCGCGGCGACCCAGGCCGTCGAGGATTCGGGGATCGACTGGCAGAAGGTCGAGCCGTACCGCGCGGGCGTCTACATCGGCTCGGGGATCGGCGGCCTGAACGAGTTCGAGACCCAGCACACGGCCATGATGGAGAAGGGCCCCTCGCGGATCAGCCCGTTCACCATCCCCAAGCTGATGGTCAACGCCGCCAGCGGCCACGTCTCGATCAAGTACGGGCTGAAGGGGCCGACCTCCGCGATCGCCACCGCCTGCGCCAGCGCGGCCAACGCCATCGGCGACGCCTTCAACCTGATCCGCCTGAACCACGCCGACGCGATGATCACCGGGGGCTCCGAGGCGGCGATCACCCACATGGGCCTCGGCGGGTTCGCCTCGATGCGGGCGCTCTCCACCCGGAACGACGACCCCACCCGCGCCAGCCGGCCGTTCGACAAGGATCGCGACGGCTTCGTCCTCTCCGAAGGGGCCGGGATCGTGATCCTCGAAGAGGAGAGCTTCGCCCGCAAGCGAGGCGCGAGGATCTATGCCGAGGTCCTCGGCTACGGGATGAGCGCCGACGGTTCCCACATCACCGCGCCCGACGACCAGGGCCGAGGCGCGGCCCGAGCGATGCTCAACTGCCTGGCCGACGGCCGTTGCAACCCCGACCAGGTCGGTTACATCAACGCCCACGGCACCAGCACCGGCCTCGGCGACCTGGCCGAGACCCGGGCGATGAAGACCATCTTCGGCCCTTACGCGAAAGAGGGCCTGCTGGTCTCCAGCACCAAGAGCGAACTGGGGCACCTGCTCGGGGCCTCGGGAGGCGTCGAGCTGATCGCCTCGGCCCTGGCGATCCACACCGGGGTCCTCCCGCCGACGATCAACCTGGACGAGCCCGACCCCGAGTGCGACCTGGATTACATCCCCCACGTCGCCCGAGAGGCCCGCGTCGATCGGGTCATGTCCAACAGCTTCGGGTTCGGCGGCCACAACGCGAGCCTGCTGATCGCCCGCTATTGAAGGCTCGGTCGGGTGCATGAAATGCACCGTCATGTCGGGTGCATGAAATGCACCACACAGAAGCGGCGGCCAACGGCCGCCCACCGACCGTCCGCTCTTCGCGGGCCAGGTGAAAGTGAAGCGGCGGGCGGCCGTCGGCCGCCGGATCGCTTTGGTGCATTTCATGCACCCTACGTTTTTCACCCCGCCAGGGGTGAGTCGTCATAGTGGGCGAGGAGGTCGGCCGGGTCGCGATAGATCGCGATGCAGCCGGCGCGGCGGAGGCTGGCCTCGGGGAAACCTCCGCAGAGGACTCCGACGGTCTTGAGCCCGATCTTGCCGGCGGCCTCGGCGTCGTAGGGCGTATCGCCCACGACGATGGCCTCATTCGGGTCCAGCCCGAGCTTGGCCAGGGCCGCCTGGAAGATGTCCGGGTCGGGCTTGGAGTGCTCGGCGTCGGACGACGAGGTCTCGTGCTCCTCGGGGATCAGGTCGGCGATCCCGGCGATCTGCTTGTAGTGCTGGAGCTCCTCCTCCTTCGCGGACGAGGCCAGCGCCACGTGCTTCCCGTCGGCCAGGACGCGCTCGAGAAGCTCGCGGACCTTCGGAAACGGCCGGATTTTCGGCACAAATTCCCGCTTGAGGAGGTCCGATCGATACGCCTCCAGGGCCTTGCCGAACGAGGCGATCTCCTGAGGAGACAGGAACTCGGGCAAGAGGTGGTCGCCCCCCTTGCCGATCTGGCTCCTCACCGCCTCGAACGCGACTTCCTTGCCGAAATGACGAAACGCCTGCCGCCAAGCCTCGGCATGGGCGTCCACCGAGTCGATCAACGTCCCATCGATGTCGAAAATCACGGCGCGGATCAAGGGAATGCCTCGCGGTCCCGGGCCCCTCGCGAACGGATCGCAAGGGTCCGGGACCGCAATCGGCGCGCCGGCAGAAAGCAATGGGCAGTGGGCAGTGGGCAGTGGGCAGTGGGCAGTGGGCAGAGTGGGCAGCCCCCGTAGGGCCAGCCGAGGCCGGCCCTCCGAGGACGAATCACTCAACCGCCCGGCAGCTTGTAGAAGAAGTGAGGCCAGGGGAACGGCCCGGGCCCGGGAACCCAGGGGTCGAGGTCGTAGACCGGGACCCACACGCCGTGCGAGTAATATCCGCAAACCGGCTGGAACGGGTGGACGAAGTTCGACAGGGCCCGAAAGGGCATCCGGTTGGAGCTCGGGTTGGGCTTGGTCAGCCCCGCGCTCCCGGCGAAATACGGCGGGTAGGCCCCGGTGTGGGTGTCCTTGAACTTCATCCCGTACAGGCCGCCGGTCTTGATCGCGTTGGGGTAGCCGATCCCCGGGTAATTCGCCCAGCGGGTGTTGTAATAGAGGTCGCGATGGGGGTCGGGCGGCAGGTTCGGCACGATCGGGGTGAAGCGGGTGATCAGCCCGCTGCGCTCATCCATACGGGGGATGATCGGCGCAGGGTCCTGGCCCCGCGCCGCCCCGCCGGCCATCAGGCCGATCGCGACGCAGGCCGAGGCCAGGATCGGAAGGGGTCGGATCATGAACGGGTCTCCTCCTGAGACGACACGGACGGGACATCCCGAGAGGGCACTCGTCCCACGATGGACCGAGGCCCCCTCGGCTTCCGGACAGATGGCCGAACGATCAGGGGACGATCTCCGAGAACGGCGGGAAGGCGAAGAAGTCCCGGGGGGACCGGACCGGGTTCACGTAGGGGACGTACCCGGGCGTCAGGGGGACCGGCCCACCGGGGCCGACGAAGTATTTCACGTCGCCGTGGTGCAAGACCTTCGAGGCCAGGCCCAGGGGCAGGCCGAGCAGGCTCTTCGCCTTGGCGCAGAAGGAGCAGCCGCGGCCTCCGCAATGCGAGCAGCCGCCGCCGTTGCCGCCCCGGCACAGGCCGCAGCCCCGGCCTCCGCACGATCCGCAGCCCCGAGAGGGGTCGCCGGCCATCCCGCGACCGAAGCACGAGCCGCAACCGTTCCCGCCGCACGACCGGCACAGCAGTTTATTCAGCAAGCCCGAGCCTCCGCAGAGGCCGCAGCCCCCTCGGGCGCCGTGGCCGGTCCCGAGGCAGCCTCCGCAGACCACCGGCGCCTGGCCCGAGGCCATCACCGGGGCCGCCCCCACGGTCTTCGCCGGCACCGCCGGAATGCCCTGGGCCGAGCCCTGGACCGTCCCGCAACCGGGCCCCACGCAGGCCATCCCCGTGTCTCCCGAGTGGCCGAGGCCGCCGAGTCCGGCCCCGCCGTGAACATGACCGTGGCCTCCGCCGGGATCGAACCCGTGGAACAGCCCGCCCGAGCCCAGGCCGCCCGAGCCCAGACCGGCCCCGGCCCCGAGGCCCAGGCCGTGGCATCGGCCGCAGCCCGATCCCGCGCATCCGCCGCAGGGACCGCCGTTGTTGCGACCCCCTCCGCCGCACAGGCCGCACAGGCCCGATCCGCACTTCGAGCACAGGCCCTTGACCTTGCCCACCAGGCCGTGGACGGCCCCGAACGTCAGCCCGGCGGCGCTCTTCACGCAGCCGATGTAATCGTCCTTCGCGTAATGTCCGTAGGGGATCGGCGGCGCCATCATGACGTCTCCGGTCCGATAATCCATCGCCAGGGTCTCGCGGGGGATCGTCCTGTGGAAGATCCCGCCCGCCCTCGCCGCGACGGCCTGGCCCATCGCGAGGCAAATCCCCAGGGCGATCGTCGCGACCGCCCTTCGCCCAGTGCCGGAACGCATGGTCACTCCCTTATCGCGTGCTGAAGGCTCCCTCCTGGAGTGTCCTGGTCCGGGCATGCGATCGCCGGCCGCCCGCCGTCCTCTGCGGGGCCGACGCCCTCCCTGGTCGTCTCGCCGAAGCCGCCGAACTGTCCGGTCCGGACCGCGCCACGCCCTTCCCAGGGCTTCGCGGCTTCCCGACCCACCGGGGCTTCGCCAATCTCCCATCGACCAATCCGGCGCGGAATCTGGAGAGAAAGCGGAGACTCGGGGCTTTCCTCGCGGACCGAATTCCTCATCTGAGACCACGACTCGTCGTCCTGCCCCGACAGGGAGATCGTTCCGAGCCGGTAACTTGACGACCGCAGACGTTGCGGTCAAACTCACACGCGTTGGGGGATCGTCGATGGGGCCAGCCTCTCCATCAAGCCGATATCGCCGGATCGGGAGCCTGCCGTCATCCCCTCGAACCGATCACCGATGCCCGGATCCGGTGAACTGAATCCGGCCGTTGTTGAGCCGGGAGACCCGAGGGTATGATCGCCTTTCATGGGACCCACCGTATACATTGAGACGACCTCCCGAGCTACCTGACGGCGTGGCCGAGCCGCGATCTGGTGCGGGCTGGAGAGCAGCAGGTGACCCGAGACTGGTGGGACCAACGTTCCGACTACGAACTGCGGGTCTCTTCGCTGGTACTCCTGGAACGTGGGGCCGGCGACCCCGAGGCGGCGCGCCGTCGCCTGTCGGCCCTGGACGGCGTGCCCATCTGGGCCCAGTCCCGAGAGGCGGACGCCCTGGCAGGCAACCTCCTGAGGGATGTCCCCCTGCCTCCGAGGGCCGCGCTCGATGCCCTGCATATCGCCCTGGCGGCGGTGAATGGCGCCTCCTATCTTTTGACGTGGAATTGCGCACATCGCCAACGCCACTCTGAGGCCGAGGATCGAGGAGGTCTGCCGGCGGGCGGGCTATGAGCCGCCGGTGATCTGTACGCCGAGGGAGCCCCTGGGCGAGGAGAGGGCCACATGAAGGATGACATCCTGGCGGACTTGCGGGCCTGGCGCGACGAGTTCGCGCGAGCTCATGGATACGATCTCGGTGCGATTGCGGAGATCTTGAGAAAGTTGGACGCCGAGACCGGGAATCGGGTCACGCGCGACGAGCCGCGACACCCGACCGTCGTGCCCTCTCCCGGGGCTCTCGCCACCCATCCTTCGCGAGCCTGGAACGAACTCGAACGGCCGGACCCCGCCCTCCCGTAACCGAAAATCCGTCCACGGGCATGGAATTCCCCCCCGATGCCGATCCAGGTCCGCTGCCCCAACCCGGCGTGCTCGCACTCCTACAGCGTGACGAGCGAGCAGCTCCCCGCCAAGGGACGCTGCAAGAGGTGCGGGCATGTTTTTCGGTTGTCCGGCTCCGTCGAGGGTGCCCCGGGGATCGGCTCGGGCCCGGCTCGGAGTGTTTCGCGGGATTCGTCGATCCCGGAACGGATCGGCCGCTTCCAGGTGCTCAATCGCCTGGGTGCGGGGGCGTTCGGGACGGTTTATCGGGCCTTTGATCCGAGCCTGGATCGCGAGGTTGCGCTGAAGGTGCCCCAGACCGCGTTGCTCGACTCCCCGAAGGCGAAGGAGCGATTCCTCCGCGAAGCGAGGGCCGCCGCCCGGCTCCGCCACCCGCGGATCGTGCCGCTTTTCGAGGCCGGTTTCGATCAGGATCGCCATTACATCGCCTCGGCGTTCATCGAGGGGACGACGCTCGCCGACCTCGTCGAGCCGGGCGGCGTCGGCTGGGATCGCGCGGCGAGGATCGCGCTCCAGCTTGCCGAGGCGCTGCACTATGCGCACTCGGAAAAGATCGTCCACCGCGACGTGAAGCCCTCGAACGTCATGATCGACGTCAAGGGAGACGCCCACCTGATGGATTTCGGCCTCGCCCGGTTCGAGCTGTCCGAGGAGAGGCTCACGCAGGACGGCGCGATCCTCGGGACGCCCGCCTACATGGCCCCCGAGCAGGCCACCGGCCGGAGCGGCGAGGCCAACGCCCTGAGCGATCAGTACAGCCTCGGCGCCACCCTGTACGAGCTGCTTTGCGGCCGTCCGCCGTTCTCCGGGCCTCCCGAAGTGGTCCTGTTCCTCGTGACGCAGAGGGAGCCCGACCGGCCCCGGGCCGTGAATCCGGGCGTCCCTCGCGACCTGGAAACGATCTGTTTGAAGGCGATGGCCAAGGCGCCCGCGGACCGTTACGCCGATTGCGGGGACCTGGCCGACGACCTCCGCCGGTGGCTCATGGACGAGTCGATCCGGGCGAGGCGGCAGACGGTCCCGGAACGGGCCCGGCGCTGGGTCCGCAAGAACGCGATGGTGGCCGGCCTGACCGTCGCGGTCGTCCTGAGCCTGGCCGTCGGCACGGTGGCGACCTCGTTCCTGGCGATCCGCGCCTCGATGCTGGCCCGGCAGTCCGCCGAGCTGGCCCGCCGATCCGATCGGCTGGCCAGGCAGGCCGACCGCGACGCCAGGGAGGCCCGGACGCAGGCCGATCGGGCGATCCTGGCCGAGCGGCAGATCGCCGACGAGGTGGATCGGGCCCGGGTCGCCCGTCGTCAGGCGCAGAGGGAAGCGGCCGACTCGACCTTGCAGAGGGCCATCGGCCTCTGCGAGGCCGGGGAGGTCGGCCACGGCCTCCTCTGGCTGGCCCGAGGGCATGGCCTGGCCCGGGATGCCGGCGACCTCGCCCTGGAAGAAGCCTATCGCTGGAACATCCAGGCGTGGCAGGAACGCCACCCGTTGCTGGAACGCATCCTGGTCCATCCGGCGAACGTCGAGAGCGCCGCGTTCAGCGTCGATGGCTCAAAAATCTTCACCGGGGGGGCCGACGGCAAGCTCCGCATCTGGGACGTCGCGACGGGCGCCGAGCTCGAGAACCCGATGAGCCACCCGGCCGGACTGGTCGGCCTGGGCGTGGTCCCGAACGGGGATCTGGTCATCACCACGTGTCGGGACGAGCACATCCGAATCTGGGACTGGGCCCGCCGGGCCGAGGTCCAGTCGATCGCGATGAAAGGGGCCGGGAACCTGGCCATCGACCCCAGGGGGGGCCGATTCCTGGTCGGCTCGTGGGAGGGGGCCTTCCTGTTCTCGATCGAGACCGGCCTGCAAATCAAGGCGTTGAAGGGGCGGCCCGACGACAAGCCGTATGCGATCGAGGCCGTGGCCTTCTACCCCGACGGCTCCCCCGTGACCGTGAACAACGCGACCCAGGGGATGGTCTGGGACGGGGCGACCCTCCAGCAGAGCAGCACGTCCTTCCCGACCGCCGTGAAGGGCATTCGGACCCTCAGCGTCGCCGTGAGCCCGGACGGCAAGGTCCTCGCCACCGGGCAATTGTTCGATCACACCGTGCGGTTCCTCGACGCCCATTCCAAGCAGAGGCTCGGCTCGGGACGGCATTCGGCGACGGTCCAGCGCCTGAGCTTCCACCCCGACGGCACGATGCTCGCCAGCGGGTCGGACGATACGACGGTCCGGCTCTGGGACGTCCCGTCGTTCGAGCTGGCGGCCCCTCACCTGCTCCACGGGGGCCCGGTCCGGGTCTGCCAGTTCGACCCGTCGGGCGAGCGGCTGATCACCGGCGGCCCCAGCGGCCAGGTGAAGCTCTGGAGGCTCCGCCCTCGCCAGCCGTTCCGCTCGATCGCCTCGAAGGAGAACCTCAACGCCCTGGCGTTCTCGCCCGGAGGGTCGAAGCTGGCGTCTTCGTCGCTGACAGAGGACGGGGTGAGGATCCACGACGTCGCCACCGGCGAATTGCTGGTTCATGCGCCGAGCCGGACCGGCTGGGCCCTGATCGGCGACTTCCTGCCCGACGGGAAATCGGCCATCGTGGCGATCAACGGCGCCCCCGGGGTCAGCAACCGCCTCTATCGCTGGGACCTCCACGGCGATCTCCGGGCCCAGGAGATCGCCCAGGAGTCCGAGGAGATCTGGCGATTGACGCTCTCCGGCGACGGCCGCCGGGTCGCCTTCGGCTGCCTGGGCTCTCATGGCCACATCCTGCCCCTGGAACCGGGGGAGAAGGCGAGCCCCCGATGCGCCACGCCGCGAACGTGTTCGGGATGGCCTTCGATCCCGAGGGCCGGCGCGTCCTGACCGGCAGCTCCGACGGCACCACCCGGTTCTGGGACGCGAAGACCGGCAAGCCCCTGGGCCCCGCCCAGAAGCACGGGGTCCAGATCCTCAGCGTGGCGTTCCGCCCCGACGGCCGGGAATACGCGACGGCCGGCTCCGATCGCTTCGTCCGCCGATGGGACGCGACCAGCCAGCGCGCCCTGATGCCGAGCGTCCAGCATCGCGACGAGGTCACCAAGGTGGTGTACCTCGCCGACGGCACCCTGCTCTTCACCGGGAGCAAGGACGGCACGGCCCGGTTCTGGCACGTGGCCACGGGCAGGACCGTCGGGGCGCCGATGACCCACGACCTGGCCGTCATCGGCATCGCCCGCGACCTCGGCGGCACGATCGTCGCCACCGGGGGCCAGGAGGGCACGATCAAGCTCTGGCAGACCCCCCGGAAGGCCGACCCGGACCTCGACTTCGTCCCGGAAATGGAACGGCTGACCGGGATGAGGCTCGACGAGGAGCTGTCGGTCCGCCTGATGACGCCCTCGGAATGGGAAGCCCGGGGCGGCCGTTCGGTCCGGTTCGATCCCTGATCCGTACCCATCCCCCCGATCCCCTCAGGAGGGCCGCGGAATGCCCTACGATGCCAGTTGCCACCTCTGGCCCGATCGCGACGACGCCTTCTTCCGGGACCGGGACGTCCGGCCGAGGAGGCAGGCCGGCCCCCATTGCGTCTCGACCGTCCTGGCGATGCTCTCCGGCCGGGAGCCGACCGACTTCCAGGGGCGAGTCAACACGCAAGACCCGGTCTCCTGGTCCTCCGCGCTCCGGGAGACCGGGATGAAGCTGGCCTACTGCCCGACCGACGCCCGGCGATTGCGCTTCTACCTCCCGGAATTGCTCGCCCTGGACGACCTGTTCACCCTGAGCTTCTACACCCCCGGCGACCCGGCCGATCTCCTCCGCGACCCCGACGATCGCGGCTGGGTCTGCGGCTCCCACATCGTCCTCCTCCACCGAGGCGCGATCCTCGACCCGGCCTCCGGCACCCGTTCGGAGGCGCTTTCTCATCCCATCATGAATCAACACACGAAACGGATCTTCCGGGTCGTCCCCTCGGGCCATGACCGAGGGATCTAGTCTCCCATGTTCCTTTGAATGGTGATGGCTTGAAGAACATCACTTGTCGGTTACACTGGGCGCCCCCCAGAGCGCCGGGATGGGTCCGGTCGTTGTTCTTCAAACCTTTTGTGACGGGGGAGAGTGCCTCGTGTCGTCCTTGTCCGTCAGTCTTGTGGGCCTCGCCGCCATGGCCGGAGGCGCCGGAGTCGGCGTCATTCTTCGACGATTCTTGCCGGGGCATCATCTTCGCGACGATTCCAAGGAGGTCCTCAAGACGGTGGCCGGGATGCTGGCCACGTTGATCGCCCTGGTCATCGGCCTCCTCGTGAGCGCGGCGAAGGACACGTTCGACGCGGCCGGCGCGGCCGTGACCGGCGGGGGCGCGAAGATCATCATGGTCGATCGCCTCCTGAAGCGGTTCGGGCCGAGGCCCAGGGCGCCCGCGATCGGCTCCGCCAGACCGTGGCCGCCGGGCTCGAGCGGTTCTCGACGACCGAACACGGCGCCGAATCGGCCGTGAGGGGCGCGGAGACCGCCACCGGCATGGAGGACTTCTTCGACGATGTCCGCGCCCTCGCGCCGAAGGACGACGCCCAGCGCTACCTCCAGGGCCAGGCCGTCCAGATCGCCTCGGATCTCGCGCAATCGCGGTGGATGCTGATCGAGCAATCGCAGAACTCGCTGCCGACGATGTTCCTGGTCGTCCTGATCGCCTGGCTGACGGTCCTCTTCATCGCCTTCGGCCTCCTGACGCCACCCAACCCCACGGCCATTTTCTCGCTGCTGATCTGCGGGATCTCGATCGCCGTCGCCATCTTCCTGATCCTGGAGCTGAACCGGCCCCTGGAAGGCTCGATCCGGGTCTCCCGGGCCCCTCTCCAGAAGGCCCTGGCCCTGATCGGCCGATGAGGCGAAGATGGGGCCGTGCGTTCGCGGTCCCGGACCCGGACCCGGACCCGGACCCGCCCCCTCCCGTCCCGAATGGGCCTTCTCGCGATGAGCGTTGACGCCTCGATCCCCGCCCGCCTGCGGATGGACGCGATCACCAAGAGCTTCGGGGGCGTCCACGCCCTCCGGGGCGTCTCCCTGGAGGCCCGGGCCGGCGAGGTCCACGCCCTCTGCGGCGAGAACGGGGCGGGCAAGTCCACCCTGATGAAGATCCTCGCCGGCGCCATCGCCGATTACGACGGGCAAATCGTCGTCGAGGGCCGCCCCGCCCGGTTCTCCGGCCCTCGCGACGCCGAAGACCTCGGCATCCGCATCATCTATCAAGAACTGAACCTGGTCCCCGACCTGACCGTCGCCGCCAACATCTTCCTCGGCCGGGAGCTCCGAAGGCCGCTCGGCTTGCTGGACAATCGCGCGATGGAGGCCCGCTCGCGGGAGCTCTTCGAGCGCCTCGGGACGCCGATCCGCCCCCGGGCCCGGGTCGGAGACCTCCGGATCGGCGATCAGCAGATGGTCGAGATCGCCAAGGCCCTGATGTTCTCGGCCTCGATCCTGATCATGGACGAGCCCACCTCCGCCCTGTCCGACGCCGAGGTCGCCCGCCTCTTCCGGGTGATCGCCGACTTGCGCAAGGCCGGGACGACGATTCTTTACATCTCCCACAAGATGAACGAGGTGTTCACCCTGGCCGACTCGGTCACGGTCCTCCGCGACGGCCGGTTCGTGGCCTCGGCCAGCCGAGAGGAGACCGACCCCGGCCAGGTCGTCCGCTGGATGGTCGGCCGGGAGATCGCCGCGCTGCACTTCGAGCCGAAGGTCGTCGAGGGCGAACCGCGGCTCCACGTCGAGAACCTCGGCCTCGCCAGCCCGGCCGACAGCGGGCGGCCCAACCTCTCGGGGATCACGTTCGACCTCCACCCGGGCGAGATCCTCGGCGTGGCGGGCCTGCTGGGCGCCGGCAGGACCGAGCTCCTGGAAGGGCTGTTCGGGGCCTCGGGATCGGTCCCCTCCGGCACGATCACGCTCGACGGCCAGCCCGCCCGGTTCCGCTCGCCGGGCCAGGCGATCGCCTCCGGCGTGGCCCTGGTCACGGAGGACCGCAAGAACCTCGGCCTCTTCGACAGGATGACGGTGGGCGAAAATATCTCGCTCTGCCGCCTCTCGGAGATGACGGCCGCGGGCCTCGTCAGCGGCCGGGCCGAGCGATCGGCCGTGAAGGAGCAAATCGGCAACCTCGCGATCAAGACCGCCGGGGCCGGGGCCCCGATCCTCAGCCTCTCGGGGGGCAACCAGCAGAAATGCATCCTCGGCCGATGGCTCCTGACCGAGCCCAGGCTCCTCCTGCTCGACGAACCGACCCGGGGCATCGACGTCGGGGCCAAGGCCGAGATCTACGCCCTGATGAAGAGGCTGGCCGATCAGGGAATGTCCATCCTCGTGACCTCCAGCGAGCTCCCCGAGCTCCTCGCCGTCTGCGACCGGATCCTCGTCCTCTGCGAGGGCCGCCTGACGGCCGACCTGCCCCGGTCCGAGGCCACCGAGGAAGCGATCATGCACGCCGCAACCCAATTCCTCGACCGCTCGGCCGCAAGCCCCGACGCCGAGAACGCGGCCTGACCGGATCGGCCGGAATCCGCGAGAATCAGAGGCCGGTAATTCGCCCTGGGCAAGAGGGTGAACGAACGGTAGGCCGAGGGCTGCGTCCCCCGCGCTCAATCCGAGAGTGATCCGCCGGAGGCGAACCGTCTTGACTTCCCCGCCCGTTCGCCCCATCATGGGACAACTGTCCGAGTCTCTCCCGACGGGGCCCGAGTCTCATGAGTCGTCGCGGGTTTACCTTGATCGAGCTGCTTGTGGTCGTGTCGATCATTCTGGTCTCGATCGCGATGCTCTTGCCGGCGATCGAGGGGGCGAAGGGGGCGGCTCGGCGGGCGAGCTGCCAGAATAATTTGAAGCAGGTCTCCCTGGCGTTGCTGATCTATCATCACGACGCCGAGGTTTTTCCTCCGGGGTTCGTCGATCACGGCCGGACCCGGGATGGGCGGCCCTCGCCGGGTTGGGGCTGGATGGCCGTCTTGCTGCCGAATATGGAGCAAGCCTCGCTTTCGAGGATGATCGACCTGGAAGCCCCGGTCGAGAGCGCCGACTTCAAGACCGCCCGGATCGCCACGATCTCGACCTTGCTTTGCTCGGAGGACTTCCGCGTCCGGGAGAACGTCTTCATCGACACCCCCGGGCGGACCGGCCTGGAACTGTGCGAGGCGGCGCCGAGCAGCTATGTCGGGTCGTTCGGCACCGGCGACCCCGAGGCGGACCCGTCGCTCGGCGACGGGGTGTTCTTTCGCAACAGCCGGATCGGCCTGGATGCCCTGCTGGATGGGTCGAGCACGACGATTCTGGTGGGCGAGCGTTCGAAGGGGGCCGGTCCGGCGATCTGGGCCGGGGTGATCCCGGGGCAGCTCTCGCCGCCCAAAGGGTTCGCGCCCCCGGCCGTGCGAATCCCGACGGGCCCGGGGCTGGTCCTCGGCTCGACGTTGGGCGACCCCGGGCCGAACGCCTCGCCGCCCCGGCGGGCCGGTTTCTCCAGCCGTCACGACGGCGGCGCCCACTTCGCCTTCGGCGACGGCGGCGTGCGGTTCGTGACCGACGGCATCGGCCGGGAGGTCTACCGGGCCCTGAGCACCCGCCGGGGCGGGGAGATCGTCCCCGGCGAGGTGGAGTGAGCGGGCCGCCGTGCTCGGGTGGCATGATTACGAAGACGTAAGCATGTTTTTGATTGTGCCCTGACTAAAGACATGCTTACGCAGCTGTCACGCGACACGAAGTTATACCCCCTGAATTGTTCGACAATTTCAAGGGCCTTCGGACGCAACCGACGATTTTTCAAGCGTTTATACGAAGAAACGCCTGAAAATACAATCGCGGCGCGGGGGTATAACTTCGTGTCGCGTGACACAGCCGTCAGCATGCCACCCGGCTTGGAGGGAATTCATGGCCGGGATTTGCGGACCGGGGGCGACCAGGGGGCCATGTCGGCCTGGTGGATCGCGCCGGACTCGTCGTCCTGGGCCATCGCCACGACCTGGATCCGCGACGGGTCGCCGCCCCGGGGCAGCTCGACCGGGACGCGGACGGTCGTCTTGCCGTCGGCCTGGAGCGTGGTGGGGCGGATCTCCAGAGATCGGGCGGTAAACCTCGCGGCGTAGGTCTTTCCGGCGAGCTCGCCGGAGCCGACCTTCGTCGAGATCCCGTCCTGGACGACCAGGACCTCCACCAGAACGTCGTGCCCCTTCATCTCCTCGAACCGGGGCGAGAGCGTGACGACCGCCTCCCGGGATCGGTCCTTCGGCTCGCCCGAGAGGGTCAGGGCCAGGTCGACCTGGACGGGGACGGCCCGGGCCTTGCGGATGGCGTCCTTCGCCTTGGGCAGGGCCCGGGTGCCGGCCTTCGCGTCGTCGGTGCCGAGCATCGGGGCGCGGCCATCGACCATCAGGAGGGGGGTCAGGTAGAGGTAGCTCGGGTTGTTCAGGCCGTTCTCGCGGTCGTAGATCCGGCTGTAGCGCATCTCGCGCTCGCTGAACCTCGGGTCGGAGAACGGGTCGTGCCAGGGGTTATTGAAGTAATCCACATGAAAGGCGATCGGGATGATGGACTCGCCCTCGGCCAGGGCGCCGAGGGCCTTCTCGGCGGAGGGGCACATGTCGCATCCCTGGGAGGAGAAGAGTTCGACCACGACCTTCCGCTTCGCCGGGGGGCCGTCGGCCGAATGGGCGGGGATCGCGCCGGCGCCGGCGAGGGCGAGGCCGAAGACGAGGGCGGCGAGCGAGCGTTGGCGCGTCATATGCACTATCCTCTTCGCATGGTGTTCGGGGCACCCGCCCTGGAAGTCCCGGAGGATCGCCGAGGGGGTCGTGGGAGGGGTGACATCCTCCGCCCTGCCTGGCCGTACCTAGATTAGTCGTTCCGGATCCGCCAGCGATTCGAAAGAAAATCGCGGGCCGCCCCCAACACCCTCGAGAGGACCGGCGACCGCCCGGCCCGGGCCGGGTTCGCGCTTCCGGCCGCCGGCCCGTCGGATAGAGACGTTTCCCCATGATCGCCCCCGTCGCCGAATGTCCCCGGATCTGGCACCACCGCGACGACCCGGGCCTGCGAGCCCGGGAGAAGGCGTTGCTGGAGGCCCTGGGCGCTGAGGTCTCGGTCCTGGGCCAGATCGAGGATTTCGCCCGGGAGCTGGACGACCCCGGGGCCGACCTCGCCCTGGTCGAGGCCGACGGGCCGGCGCAGCCCCTGGCCCGGCTCCTGGAAGCCCTGGAGCGACTCGAAACGGCGACGGGCGACGAGCTTCCGTTGATCGTCGTGGCCCGCGCCCAGGACGTCCCGAGGCTGTCCCGGAGGATGGCGGCGCGGTCCCACGCCGTCCTCCTGGCCGATCCGTTCGAGGCGGCCGAGCTCGTCTCGGCGGTCCGCTCGGCCCTGGCGCTGCGGGCCCGCCAGAGGGACCTCAAGATCCTCACGAACCGCCTCCGCCAGGCCGACGAGGAGCTCGACCGGCTCCGCCGAGAGGCCCAGGCCGAGGCCCGCCGACGGACGCAGTTCCTCGCCGCCGTGAGCCACGACCTGCGCACCCCGATCCACGAAATCAGCCTGGCTTGCGAGGTCGTCCAGGCCGCCGCCACCGATCCCCCGCTGCCCATCGACTGGGGCCGGCTGACCGAGGGCCTCCTGAACGGCGTCCGGACCCTCCGCGAGCTGGTCGAGGACCTCTTCGACATGGCCCGGCTGGACCTCGGCACCCTGGAGCTCCGCGAGGCCGCCTTCCCCCTCGAAATGTTCCTCGCCGCCGTGCTCGCGCCGGCCAGGGCCGAGGCGGAGGCCCGCAACCTGGCCTTCGTCGTCGAGAACCAGCGGCCCGGGGCGATCCTCAGGACCGATCCCGACCGGCTCGCCCGGGTGATGCGTAACCTGACGTCCAACGCGGTGAAGTTCACGGCGCGAGGCGAGATCCGCGTGGTCGTCCGCGAGGCGCCGGTGCTGGGCCTGGAGGTCTCGGTCATCGATACCGGACGGGGGATCGCCCCGGAGGCCCTCGGCACGATCTTCGACGAGTTCGCCCAGCTTCACAACCCCGAGCGCGACCGGGCCAAGGGATCGGGCCTGGGCCTGGCGATCTCGCGGAGGCTGATCGAGAGCCTCGGCGGCTCGATCGAGGTCCGCAGCGCCCCGGGCCTGGGCAGCACCTTCACCATGACCGTCCCGGGGGTCGTGGTGGCGGACCGGACCGACCCGACCGTCGGGGGCTAGGGCTTGGCCTTCTCCTCCGGCTGGACCGAGATCGAGACCCGGCCGTCGGGCTTCAGCGGGATCGTGGCGTTCTTCTCGGCGACGCGGTAGCCCGGGAGGTCCAGGCGGAACGGCACGCTCCGCCCGCTCCAGGCGGCCGGGACGTTGGCCACGGAGGCGAACCCCTTGATCACCGGGACCACCTTCGGCTCGTCGAGCTGGAGCGTCACCGAACCATCGGCCTGGACCACCGCGTTCTGGTCGTCCCCCAGGTGGAAGTAGATCGAGCCGTTGAACGCACCGGCGTTGTGGCGGCCGAGCTCGTCGGACCTCCGGACCACGACCCGATCGGTCGAATCCGGCGAGAGATCGAGCTGCTGCCCCTTCTCGGCGAGCTCGTAGCCGGGCAGGTCGAGCGTGAAGTTCACCTTCCGGCCCTTCAGGGCGATCGGCAGCCGGGCGACCGAGGCGTAGCCCTGGACGATCGGCACCGACTTGGGCTCGTCCAGCTGGAGGGTCACCGAGCCGTCGGCCGGGACCTTGTCATTCGGCGAGCCCGGGGAGTGGAAGTAGATGCCGGTCGTGAACGTCGGCTGGTCGGTCGAGATCGTCCCCTGAAAGATCAGGCCGATGATGAACACCGACGCCCACAACGCCGCCGCGCCTCCGAACTTGACGTTCATGCCGAACGGGGACCCGCTGAAGCTCGCGTAGGTGTCGAAGAGCTTGAACAAGACCACCGCCGGGACCAACGCCACCAGGGCCAGCGCCGCGACCACGAAGACGCCCGAGGCATACCGAGGCAGCAGAAACGCGGACACCCCGTACAGGACCAGGGCCAGCAGAGCCAGGAACGACAGGCCGAAGACCCCCCCGAGGTTGCGGTTCTCCAGGGGGTTGGGCATGGCCTTCTCGGCCTGGACCTTCTCCCGGAACTCCTCGACCGAGTTGGACTTCGAGGCGAGGTCCGAGAGGTGCCTCATCAGCTCGACGATGCGGGCCGGATTGTCCTTGGGCAGCGGCAGGGTGAAGTGCTTCTTGCCCGGCCCCTCGATCCAAAGGCACGGCAGGTCGGTCCGCTGGAGGCCCGGGTAGCGAGACGATTCCACGGCCTTGTAGATGTCATCGACGTCCCCCTTGAGCACCGTCTCGGGGAGGATCACCGGCAGGGCGGCGCCGGTCATCGCGTTGAGCGCCTTGAGGTTGTCGCGGAAGTATTCGAAGACGACCGGCTCTTCGGGCGTGTAGAGCGGGATCGCCTGGAAGTGCTCGACCTTCTTCTTCGCCGGGATCTTGGCCTTGGCGTTCATCGGCTGCACGCCTCCCACGCGTCCTTCAACTCCTCGGGCGTCGCCTTGCGGTCGTCGGGCAGATGGCCCGCCATGCAGTCCGGGGACGGGACGTTGTTGACCCCGCCGCCGACCAGGACCGTATAGGCGATGTGATGAAGCAGCCGGTGCCGCCAGAGGGGCGGGTGGGCCGCCCCGGGGAAGAGGTTGCGGGAGACCTCCGCGGCCAGATCGACCAACCGGCCTCCCAGGTCGGTCAGGGGGGAGGCGGACCTCAGCCCCACTCGCCCCAGGGCGTCGGCCGTCGAGTGGCCGGCGGCGATCTCCGAGGCCACGGCGCCGGCGGCGGCCTCGATCAGGAGGTGGGTCGCCTCGGTCGGCGGCCCCTCGGAGGACCGGGCCCGGTCGAACTCGTCCAGGATCGCCTCGACCCGGGCCGGAGGCAACCGCAAGAGCCAGTCGCCTCGACCGACGGGGGCCTCGCTCTCGCGGCCCGGTCCGGACGACCATTCCGGGAGGGTGCCAAACGACGACATGGGCGGCTCCGAAGGAGAGGAACGGGCCCGACGAGCCGGGCAAGCCCGGATCGGGCGTCGCCGGATGGCCCCACGAGCCGAACTCGCCCGGTTCGGAGGGGAGGTCGCGGGGCCGGCGAGCATCGAGGCGCCGTGATCCCATTGAAATTCCGCGCCGGGGCCGAGTCCAGTAAAAAATGGCGAGATCACGGCCGGATTTCGGCCGCCATCGTCCCGACCCCTCAGCGATCCTCGCCCAGGGCAAGGCCGGATCCTCCTCCCGGGCCACGTCGCCGGAAGTGTCCCGGATGGCACGGGTTCGGTCCTCGGAACCCGGCGGGACGGCCCACGGCTTCCGAGGACGGAACTCATTCCAACCGAAGGCTTTCCGAAGAATCCTCGTCCGGACGAGGAAACGGCCCTATCGCCAGAGGGCTTGCCGGGAGCCGTCCGGGTCGGCAAAGTGGAGGCGCGTCGGGGCGGGCCCCGACCCGGGGCGAGGCGGGCGGGGGCGGGATTGGCCGATCGATTCATCGCACAGTTCGGCTACCTCGGGATCGTCCTGGTCCTGATCCTCGGCGGGCTCGGCCTTCCCGTGCCCGAGGAGGCGCCGATCCTCGTCGGTGCCATCCTCTCCCGCCAGGGCAAGATGTTCTGGCCCCTGGCGCTGGCCTCGTGCTTCGCCGGGGTCCTGATCGGCGATTTCGTCGTCTATGCCCTGGGCTACTTCCAGGGCGAGAACGTCCTGAAATTCCCCATCACCCGCCGCTTCCTGACCCGCGAGCGTGAGGCCCAGATCAAGGGCTATTTCCACCGTCACGGCATCCGCATCCTGATCACCGGCCGGTTCGTCCCCGGGTTCCGGACCGCCGCCTACCTGACCGCCGGAATCCTCCGCCTGCCCCCCCTCAAACTCTTCCTGGCCGACCTCTGCGCCGCCTCGATGAGCACGTTGTTGATGTTCGGTCTCGGTTACTACTTCACCCATTACATCGAAACCGGCTGGAAGAGGACGCAGGGCTATCTCGTGGTGGGCGCGGGGGTTGCGGTGGCCGTCTACTTCATCCACCGGCACTACAAGGCGCAGAGGAGAGGAGGCTTGCCGGTCGGCCCGCCCGTCCCCGTGACCGACGAGGTCCCCGTCCCCGTCGATGACCTCCGCTCGGGGATCCTCAAGCTCGAAAAGGTGACGCCCCCGCCCGAACCCGAACCCGAGCCTGAGCCCGCCCCGCCCGAATGCCCCATCATCCAGGCCGACACCGTCTCCATCGCCGAACCACCTCAACCCTCGGGTGCATGACCGGCACCAAGCCCGGGGCGGCCATCGGCCACCCACAAACTCTTCAAGTCACCGCCCATGACCGATCTTCCACCGATTGCCCAGGTCCGCCAAAGGCTCCACGGCCCCGAGGTCGCGAACGTCCCGCAAGCCATCGCCCAGACGATCCTCGCGTCCCGGATCCGCGAACGCATCAGGCCGGGCGGCTCCGTGGCCCTGACGGTCGGCTCTCGGGGGATCGCCGGAATTGCTCAGATCGCCCAATCGGCCGTCGCGACCCTCCAGGCGCTCGGCTTCGCCCCGTTCGTAGTCGCCGCGATGGGCAGCCACGGCGGAGGGACGGCCGATGGCCAACGCGCCCTCCTCCGGGAGCTCGGCGTGACCGAGGATTCGGTCGGCTGCCCGATCCGGTCGGACATGGAGACCGTCGAACTCGGGACGAACAGCTTCGGATTGCCGATCTGCTTCGACCGCAACGCCTTCCACGCCGACGGCATCGTCCTTTTGAACCGGATCAAGCCGCACACCTCGTTCACCGGACGCTACGAAAGCGGACTTTTGAAGATGCTGGCCATCGGCCTGGGCAAGCGCGAGGGGGCCGCGCAGGTCCACAAGCTCGGGCTGCCGGGCTTGGCCAAACTGCTTCCCGAAGTCGGCGGGTTCCTCCTCGGGACGACCCCGGTGGCGCTCGGCCTGGCCCTCCTGGAGAACGCCGAGGAGAAGACCGCCCGCGTGGTGGGCGTCGAGCCCGAGGACCTGCTCGAAATCGAACCAAAACTGCTCGACGAAGCACGAATCCTGATGGCTCGGCTGCCGTTCGAGCAGATGGACGCGCTGATCGTCGGCGAGCTCGGCAAGAACTACAGCGGGACCGGCCTCGACCCCAACGTGATCGGCCGGCAGAGGGTCGAGACGATGCCGGACTTGCCCCGGCCGGTCGTCACAAGGCTTGCCGTGCTCGACCTTTCGGACGAGACCAAGGGAAACGCCCTGGGGATCGGCCTGGCCGACCTGACCACCGATCGCCTCGTCCGAAGGATCGATCCCGAGCCGATGCGCATCAACTCGCTCACGAGCAACTTCTTGACCCGGGCCCGCGTCCCGCTTTCCCTGCCCACCGACCGCGACGTGATCGCCGCGAGCCTGGACACCTGCTGGAGGGCCGACCGGTCGGAGGCGAGGATGGTCCTGATCCCCAACACCCTCGAATTGACCTCGCTCTGGGTCACCCCGCCGATGGCAGACGAGGTCGAGGCGCATCCGAACCTCAAATTCGACACCGATTTCCGGCAAATCCCCCTGGACGAATCCGGCGCGCTGGACCAGGAATCGCTGTTCCCGGAGAGCGTCCGGGCAAGGCGAGGACACCGCCGATGAACCGACCCATCCTCGCCGTCGCGTTCGACCTCGACGGCCTGATGTTCGACACCGAGGCCCTGTTCTTCCAGGTCGCCCGCGACATGCTCGCCGATCGGGGCAAGGTCTTCACCCACGAGATCATGGCGGCGATGATCGGCCGGCAGGCGGTGATCGCCTATCCGGCCATGAAGGCGATGGCCGAGCTGGACGACTCGCCCGAGGACCTCCTGGCCGAGGCCCGCTCGCGGTTCTTCGCCCGGCTGGATTCGGCCGTCCACCCCACGCCCGGCCTGTTCGCTTTATTGGAGCACCTGGAGCGTCGAAACCTGCCCCGGGCCGTCTGCACGTCGTCTCGACGGCTGTATGCCGAAGGATTGCTCGAGCGGCACGGCCTCGCAAAGCATTTCCAATTCACACTTTGCGCCGAGGACGTGACCAGGAGCAAGCCGGACCCGGAAATCTACCTCTCGGCGGCAAGTCGGTTCGGGATCGACCCCGCCTCGCTCATGGTCCTGGAGGACAGCCCGGCGGGCGTCGCCTCGGCCAGGGCGGCCGGGGCGTTCACGGTCGGGATTCCCCACGACCACAGCCCCAGCACCGGGCTGGAAGCGGCCGATCAAATCGTCCCCAGGCTGGACGACCCGGGATTGCTCGCCCGGATCGACGCTCAGGGATAAGCGTTGGGGTCGTCCACGGCCAGGACCTCGGCCGAGGCGGCGGCGTTGAGTTCGAGGTCGGCCGAGACGAAGGTCAGCGGCAGGCCCAACGCCACGCACTCCTCGAAAACGTCCAGGGCCGCCGCGAGCTGGATGGCGTCGGCCCCCCGCAGTCCGTGCTGCTCGGCGAGATCCTTCGCTTCGTCGATCAAGGGCCGGTTGAGGTCCGTGACGTGATACTCCGATCGCAAATCGTCACGAAAGGCCGCTCGGCTCGCGCGGGCATCGGCGGCCGGGATCGATCCGCCCCGCTCGCGGCGGGTGATCGCCGCGATGACCTCCACGATCGTGGTTCCGGCGACCCGAACCTCGTTCCCCGACAGGGGATCGGTCCGAGCAACGACCCATGAGCTTCCGGTCTCCGTGAGGTAACGCTTCACGAGTGCGCTGGAGTCGAAAAACGAGACCTCCATTTATCTTCGGTCCTCGATCAAGGTTTCCGAGACCGGCCTGCCCGGAACGTGGACCAGATTCCGGGGCATCGAATGGCGATCGGGCGGGATGGGATCGGGCAGCCGGCTCATCGACCCCTTGGCGACGAGCCTCCGATTGAGCTCGTCCACCCTCGCCCGGAACTCGTCCGCATCTCTCGGCGGAGGCAGGGGTTCGGCGGGCGCGTCGAATCGTCGGCGGATCTCCAGACGGCCTTCGGGCGGAAGGGCGCGGATCGCGGCCCAGATTTCCTCAACGGTCGTCGCGGCGGACACGGTCTAGCCCTCCTCGTTTCGAGATCGGATGCGGCCGTTGGCGTTATCCTCGCCGCTCCATCGGATCATCGCGACCCCTCGCCCCGATCTTCGCCCAGTTTCGCCCCCGAGAGCAAGGCCGAGCGGGCCACGACCGTCACCGAGCTCAACGACATGGCCGCCGCCGCCACCAGGGGCCCGAACCGGCCGAACAATCCCAGGGCCGCCACGGGGATTCCCACGAGGTTGTAAGCAAACGCCCAGAACAGGTTCTGGCGAATCGCCGTGAGGGTCTTTCGGCCCAATCGCAGGGCCCGGGGGACGCTTCGGAGGTCGCCCGAGGCGATCACCACGTCCGCGGCGGCCTTGGCCACGTCCGTTCCCGTCCCCAGGGCGATCCCCACGTCGGCCGCCGCCAGCGCGGGGGCGTCATTCAGGCCGTCGCCGACCATCGCCACCCGCCCCCCTCGCTTCTGGAGGGCCGCGATCCGGTCGGCCTTGGCCTCGGGAAGGACTCCCGCCATCACCCGATCTTCCTTCAGTCCCAGAGATTGCGCCACGGCGAGCGCAGTCGCGAGGTTGTCGCCGGTCAGGAGGTGGACCTCGATCCCCTGCCTTTCCAGCGCCTCGACCGCGTCGCGGCTCGTCGGCTTGATCGCGTCGGAAAGGGCCACCGCACCGACGAGCCGGCCGTCCTCGGCGACCCGGAGGACGGTCGATCCGCCTCGCTCCCGGACCGCCGCCCATTCCGAGACCGGGCCCGCCTCGCCGACCCCCTCCTCGCGGAACAATGCCGCGGAACCGACCAGGACGCGATGGCCGCCGACCCGTGCCGACACGCCCCGCCCCCGGATCGCCCGGAATTCACTGGTCGCGAGGCCGTCGGCGAACGGTTCCAGGGCGCGGGCCAACGGATGCTCGCTGCCGGATTCGGCCGCCGCGGCGATTTTCAAGACGCGGTCGCGGTCCTCGCCATCGGCGACGCAAACCCCAGCCACGCTGGGCTTTCCTTCGGTGACGGTCCCCGTCTTGTCGAGCACCACCGTCCTGATCCGGTCCATCCGTTCGAAGGCCGACGCATCCCGGATCAGGATCCCATCGCGGGCCCCCCGCCCGGTCGCCACGGCCACGGCCATCGGAGTGGCCAGACCGAGGGCACACGGACAGGCGATGATCAGGACGGCCGTCGCATCCAGGACCGCCCGGCCCCAATCCCCGGTCGCAATCCCCCAGGCGACCAGGGTGACCAGGGCAATCAAAAGCACGGCCGGGACGAACCAGGAAGAAATCGTGTCGGCAAGCCTTTGAATGCCGGCCTTCGACCCCTGGGCCTCGCGGACCAGCCTCACGATCCCTTCCAAAGCGCTCTCGCTGCCCAATCGATCCGCCCGGATCAGGAGGGTCCCGTCTCCGTTGGCGGTCCCCCCGGTCACGCGGTCCCCTTCCCCCTTGCGGGCGGGCATGGACTCGCCTGTCAGCATGGATTCATCCACGCTAGAATCCCCCTCGACCACGATCCCATCGACGGGCATCGATTCCCCGGGCCGGACCCGGACCACGTCCCCCTTGCGGACCTCGGCCAGGGGGATTTCGGCCTCGCCTCGGTCGCGGACGACCCGGGCGGTCTTCGGCGCCAGGTCCATCAACCGCTCGATCGCCTCGCCGGCCACCCCCCGCGAGCGGGCTTCGAGGTACTTGCCCAGCGTGATCAGCGTCAGGATGACCCCGGCGTCGAGGAAGAAATGGGCCTGATGTCCCTGTCCTCTCAGCAGTTGCGCCAGGCTGTAACCGAACGCCGAGGTCGTCCCCAGAGCGATCAGGGTATCCATGTTCGACGATCCCTGACGCAGGCGGGCGATCGCGCCCTTCAGGTAGGGACCTCCCAGGAAGACCTGAATCGGCAGCGCCAGGGCGAACATCACCCAGCCGATCCACGAGGCATGGCCGAAAACGCTCGGAGCCAGCATCGGGCCCAAACCCAGGATCGCCAGGGGCACGGTCAGGGCCACCCCGACGAGCAGACGAACCCTCCAATATCGCACCGATTCGGCCCGTTCACGACGAAGCGATTCCGAACCGTCCAGACCGGCACGTTTCGCGGTGTATCCGGCGCGAGCGACGGCCTCGGCGAGTGCGGTGAGGTCGGTCGTCGAGGGATCGACCACGACCCGGGCGCCCTCGGTCGCGAGGTTGACGCGGGCGTCGGTGACTCCGGGGACCGAGGCGAGCGCCGATTCCACCCGGCTCACGCAGCTTGCGCAATGCATCCCGCCGATTGAAAGGTCCCATTCTTCCGTCCTGGGCGGAGGAGCCGGCCGGAGAGGGCCGATCTGGACGACATTCGGAGGGGAGGGTGCGGCGGCGACCGAGTAGCCGGCGGCCTCGACGGCCTGGCGGAGGCGGTCGGTCGGAACGTCTCCCTCGAAGGCGACTTCCGCCGATTTCCCGGGGAGATCGACGGTCGCCGAGGTCACGCCCGGGACGGCTTCCAGGGCCTGGCGGACCGAGCCGACGCAGTGGTTGCAGGTCATCCCGCCGATCGGCAGGGTCAAGGTTTTCGTCATCGGTGGGTGCCTCCGCGATCCATTCTAGGGACGCGAGGAAACCCTTGCCGAGGCTCGGGATGGGTCGTATGTTAGGGGGCCGTCGTCCCCCCGAGCGGCCGGAGCCCTGCGGCGTCCTCGCGTCGCGAATCAGGCCGGCGGGTTTCGCCGGCCTTTCCCGATGGTGCATCGCCTGCACCCTAAATGGATCTTCCGCCATGCTTTACATCGGCGCCGACGACGGGATTTATCGGTGGTTCCAGGGCACGCCCTGGCCGATCTTCCATAGCCTCCAGGGCCGATCGATCGTCGGGCTCGCCTCGCCCGGAGCGGGGGTCCTGGTGGCGTTGGACGGCTCGGGGAAGCTCCTGGAGAGCCGGAACAACGGGATCGAGTGGCGGACGATCCCGCTGCCCGAGGGCTCAGGCCGGCCGACGACGGTGGCCATCCTCGGCGCGGGGGAGGTCATCGTGGCCACGGCCCGGCCTCTCGGCCTGTTCCGCAGGCCCATCGGCCTGCCGACGGAAGTTGATACCCCCTCAGCCCTTGCGAGGGCCCGCAAGCTCGAAGAGCTGGTGATCGGCCGGGCGAAATCGCTAGCAGCGCGAGTGGCGAGGCGAGACGGCGGGACGGCGACCCTCGAACGCCCCGCAACCTCCGGCCGCATGTTTGGATGGACGCCGCTGGCCGTCCCTTCCGCCGACCTCGGCGCGGTCCCGCCCACGGTCCGCCTGCTCTCGACCGACGGTTCGAACCTCTACGCCTCGATTCCCGGCTCGGGCCTGTGGTCCAGCGGCGACCTGGGGGCGACCTGGACGAAGGTCGAGGGACTCCCGACGGAAGTCTACGCCGTCCGGTTCGCCCCGGCCGCAAAAACTATTGTGGCTGGGACTTCCGACGGCGTGAAGATCAGCGCCGACGGCGGCCAAACCTGGGAAGATCGCAGCATCGGCCTGGAAAAGGCCCGGGGAGTCCGGGCGGTGGAGATGAAGCCGGGAGACCCGAAAGTCCTGCTGGCCGGCGCCGCCCCGGCCGGGGCCGGCGAAGGCCCGGTGGCCGACCGTCGAGGGCTGGGGTTCGCCCTGTACGAGTCCAAGGACGCCGGCAAGACGTGGAAACACGTGACCCGAGGCTTCCCCGAAACCCTGGAATCCGACTCGATCGCCGATATTCGCTATCTCCCCGAAGACCCCAACTCCGCCGCAATTGCCCTCGCTTCCGGCGAGATGTGGAATACCCGGATCGACGGCGCCTGGTGGGAGCCGTTGGCCCGGCAAATCGAGGCGGCCCGGGTCCTTTGCGCAACCGGGTGAATCTGGGGAGGAGAACTCGGTGCCTAGCCTGCACCTCACGGGGGATCGATCCGATGGACTGGCCCGAGCTGCCGATTTTCCGCCCCGACGATGGCGAACTCGAGGAACGCCCCGAGGAGCCGGAAGAGGACGGCGACGACATTCGTTCGGTTCTGATCACGGGCGCATGCGGCAATCTCGGGATGAAGCTCCGGGCGGCGTGGGCGGACGTGTATAGTCTGATCCTGATCGACTCGGCGGCCACGGACGACGATCCGGAGGTCTATGCCGCCGACCTCTCCCGGTGGGATGAGGAATGGGTGGCCCTCTTCGACGGGGTGGACACCGTCATCCATCTCGCCGCAACTCCCGACGAGTTCTCGACCTGGGATGCCCTGGTCGGTCCGAACATGGATGCCCTCTGCCACACGTTCCATGCCGCCGCCCTGAGCGGGGTCGAGCGGCTGATCTTCGCCAGCTCGAACCATGCGATGGGCGGCTATCGGTCGATCGCCGACATGCCGATCACCGAGGACCTACCCCCCCGACCCGGCAATCCTTACGGCGCGGCCAAGCTGTTCGGCGAGAGGCTGGGCAAGAGCCTGGCGTCGGCCTTCGACCTGACGTTCGTGGCGCTGCGGCTGGGGTGGGTCCAGCACGACCAGAACCGGCCCGAGACCCTGCCCGACGACTGGTCTCGGACCCTGTGGCTGTCCAACGGCGATCTGGTCCGGCTCTTTGATGCCGCCGTGGAGGCGGAGCTCGACCCGGGCGATTTCGTGGTCGTCAATGGCCTGTCCCGCAACCGGGGCAGCCGATGGGACCTGGGCGAGGCCGCCGCCCGGCTGGGCTATCAGCCGAAAGACGACGCGTACGGCTGAGCTCAATTTCGGGTCGAACCGAACACCGAGAGATTACCGAGCCTTCCACAACCCGAGGATATTGCCGTCGGGATCGGCGAACCAGGCGAACGTCCCGGTCGGGATCTCGACGGGGGGGACCAGCGTCTTGCCCCCGATCGACTCGGCCTTCTGGAGGTAGGCGGCCGGATCATCCACGTCGATGTAAACCGTGACGTAGTGATGCGGTTCGTGGCCCAGGCTCGAGAAATGGCCCTGGATTCCGCTGGGGCTACCGGTCTGAATCAAGGACGCCGGTCCCGCTTGCTGGACCTCCCAGCCGAAGAGGTCCGCGAAGAATTGCGAGGTCCGGTCCTTATCCCGGCAGCCGATCTCGAAATGAACGACGGGACGGCCCATGAGTGGCTCTCCCTGACGAGAGTGACGCTGAACACGCGACAACATCGGTCAAGACGGATCAAACGATCACCCAAACGGGCCAGATTCAGAGCCGTTCAGGAAGCGTATTGCGCATGGGAAGACCCGGGCCTGAGCGAGGCTCGGCCCGGGTCGATTTGACGAGGAGAGGTCGGGCCGAGGCTCAGAGGCCCGGGCCGTTGGGCATGTCGTTGCCCGGAGGCGGAGGGGCCGGGACGTTCCCCGGGGGCGGAGGGTTGACCGCACCCGGAACGTTCACACCCCGAGGTGGGACGGGCGCGGCGTTCGGCACGGGTTCGTCTTCCATGAGACCGCCCTGGTTGACGTCTCCCACGGGGCCGCCGCCCTGGCCGCCTCGGAAGTTCATCTGGGTCGGGTCCAGGGCGCCTCCGGCCCTGGGAACCACGATCGGAGCCCCTCCCATCGCCCCAACTCCGGGGGCTCCGGGACCCACGCTTCCCGGGCCCATGTCCAGGCCCTGGGCCTGCATCCGGGCCCTCTGGGTGGCCGCCTGGGTGTTGGCCCAGGGGAAATCCGGTCCCGGCGGGAAATACTGGACGTCGTCGTGCAGATACTTGCCCGAAGGCAGCGTCATGCCCGCGTATTCCACCTGACACCCGACCGTCGGCAAGATCGAGCCGACCGACAGGCCCGCCCAGAGCGCCATCCGCCGGACCCCGGCCCGGCGGGGCGATCCCTCGCGAGGCGACTGCATCGTGAGTACCCTCCTTGGCTTCCTCTGCCCGGCCCGGCCCCAGCCGACCGCCCCCCGAGGGACGCCGGCGGCCGAATCCTGCGGTTAGGCATCCTGCCCAGCTTCTCTGAACCCCGCGATCGTCCGATCCCGGCGAGTTCCGGTCCTCGAACGGGCCGCGCGGTCGCTGGGATCGTGTCACAAACAGGGAATCGGACGATCGGGCCGGTCAAGCCCAGTCATTCCGGCGGATTTGTGACCGTCACGGCCACTCCTCAGAAGGAAACCTGCCCGCGGGCCCGCCGGTCTTCCAGCAACAGGGCCAGCCGACGCCCCAGCGCACGGCCCCAGACGGCCGTCCCCAGCGGCGAGAAATGGTGATCGTCGATCCGCGAGTTATAGAGAGGGTCGCCGGAGAACCCCGCCCCGGATCGGACCGATTCCAGGCGGAGCCGGAGGAACTCATCGACGAGGTCCTCGATGGGAAACACGTAATTCAGGCTGCTGACGCCCATGAGCCTCTCGATCGGCCCGGGGTAAACGTCCGACCCCCGGGCCCCGGTAACCTGATGGTCCACGGGGATGGGCGTTAAGATGCACAAGATATTGCGGGTCCGGCAATACTGGGCGATTTGGTCGAGCCAGAAACGCGCCTCGTCCCAGTCGGCCCGGCCTTCCAGGACGTCCGCCACGTCGCCGAAATCGTTCAGGCAGGGGCTGACGACGACGAATTGCGGGCGGAACCGCTCGCCGTACTCGACCAGGCAGGCATAGTACTGCTCGGGGGAGTAGCCGAGGTGGCCGGTGTTGAGCATGGAGCACCGAACCCTCAGCCTCTCCTGGAGATCGGCGCGAAGCGTCTCGGGAGGGCTCTGGTCGTCGGCGACGAACAGGCCCTGCATGTTCGAATCGCCGAGGACGAGCCCGCGAAGCGGGGCCGAGGGGTCGGGTTCCGGCCCTCGGCAGCCCCAGGAATTGGTGGTCTGGGCCGAACCCGGGACGACGAAAGCGCCTGTTCCAGGAAGGATTTGCGACAATTCCGGCCGGTCCGGGACGAGGAAGAAGCCGTCGAGTCCTCGGGGCAGGGCCACGCCCTTCAGCCAGACCGAGCGGACGTTGGGCCTCATCCGGTAGGAGCGGCCGGAGTCGTCGGCTTCAAACACCGAGCCCGGAAGGAGTAAGATCTTGTTGTAGTTGCCCCACCGGAGGACCGCCTCGCCCGGGGCCAGGCCGGCGAAGTCGATCAGCCGCCTCATCGCCGGGTCGGCCTCGGCGACGATCTCGCGATAGGTGGCGGTGGTCTGCGTGACCCCTCGTTCGCGCCGAAGTTTCCATTCCGCCATGACTTCCGCTCGATTAGGCTCCATGCCGAGGAGGTTGCGGGCGGTCGCTTGGGTCCGCGAAATGCCGCGACGGACGAGATACCGGCCGGTGGGCATGGCCAGGACGATCCCGGCCACCGCCGCGAGGGTCGTCGCGACGATCCCCCGACGGAACGCCCGTTCGCGCCGTTCGGCCCTCTCCTCGAAGGCGAAACGGAGCTGCCAAGCCGGGCGGGCTCGGGATCGGAATCGGGGACGCCGGGGCATGGGGCGATCTCGCGGTCGCGGAGGGATGGGGCGGTTCATTCTGACGAGGCGCCGGCCCGGTCCGCAAGCGGACGCGAGGACGGACCGAGGCCCCTCGGAGGGAATATCGCAAATCGTCCCGCCCGACGATCGCCCGATCCGTCGTCGGTGATTCGGCGGACCATCGCCGTCCGGACCGGCCAATTGTGTACCCTTCGGACGCGAACCGGCCTCCGAGGGGCCGTGTTACGATTGTCGTAAACGCCCTGGATACTACGAGTTGAAGTGCATTTTCGCTACGCGACAACATATCGTGCCACGTCTGTACGCACGACTGACTGCGCGCCCGAAAACAGCTTAATTTGCAGCCTTTGGGTCCACTTTGCGGTGCAAAATGTTGTCAAGTTCGGCCGAAGTGTTGTCAACTTCCATGGATTCAGAAGTGACATGTTTACCAAATGCAAGAATCTGTGTGCGTGATTTAATTTTTTAGGTTACAATATTTACATATCAAATACATTATATTTTTAATTCCTTAATGGGGTTCTCGGTGGGATGGCGCCCCCGTAGGGCAGGCCTTGGCCTGCCTAGACCCGCGTAGGCGGCAGGCCAAGGCCTGCCCTACGAAGACCGTCGTTCGCCCTCCGTTCGTGAACCGCTCCGGAGAGTCCTTGCTTCTCGTGGCCTTGCGTGGGAGAGGGGCTGGGGGGGTCGATGGAACTTTGGGTTGGAAGGGATGACAAAACAGAGTGGAATATTTGGGCAAACTGGAGAAGACCTGGTCTTTCGTGGAACGAGGTTCCTTGCTCGAACCCCAAAACGCTTTTTAAAGAATCGGCGGTCGGATCAACGCTCTAGAATATTACTTAATTTAATCTAAGCGCACCCACGATTTCCCCGAATCAGCCGCCGAGGGGGTGGAGGCGGGACAGGGCGAGGGTGACGGGCAAGTTGGCGAGCGCGTCGGCGATGGCCTGGACGATGGCTTCGGGCGATCCTCCGGGGTCGGGGCGGTGGACGATGGCGGAGGCGGCCTGGGCGAGCATCAGGTTGATGGTGCCGAGCTTCTGGCCGGGGAGGGCGTCGCCCCCGCCGCGGAAGTCGCTGCGGACGACGACGATCGGCAGGCCCAGGGCATAAGCGACCCCGCATTCGAAGCAGGTGCCGCTGTCGGCGTCGGCGCCGTCGAGGATCGCGACGAGGGCATCGGCCGATCGGACCCCGTCGAGATCGACGCGGAAGACGGAGTCGGCCTGGAGGGTGGTCAGGGACTGGACCTCGTCCTGGGGGAGGAAGACCTCGTGCCCGAGCCTCCTCAGCGAGTCGGCCACCCGGCGGTTCCAGGCGCGTTCGGCCTGGGTGAACAGGGGGCCGGCGAAGTAGACGCGCATGGCGGGAGGATCCTCGACGATCTCGGGGCGGCGGATGCTTCCCGCCCAGTGTGCCGTGTGGGTGGGGATTTGGCCATCCCCCGGGGCGGGCGGCCGGGTCCCGCGGACGTGAGCTGGCCTCGCGATGCGCCGATCGGGGGGATCGTGGGGATTCTCGCAAGAGGGTCGGTCGCGATGGCCGATGGAGGGGGAGAGGAACGGTCCCGAAGGCGCCGAGGACGAGGCGTCGCGAGGTCCGGGCCGGGTCGGACCGGGCGGGACTCCGGCCGGCGGTCCCGAGGAAAAGGAGTTTCCGATGCGTCGCGCGAATCCGCTGTACCTGGCTCTGGCCGGTCTGGCGTTGCTGGCCCCGTCGTCGGCCCTGGCGGGTCTGCCGGGCCTGGACTCGGAGTCGGGGGGCCTGCCCCGGGCCTCTCGGGCGAAGAAGAAGCACGTGCCGAGGCTCTGCCCGGTCTGCGCCGCGAAGTATGCCGCGCAGGGGATGCCGGTCACGGCCACCTCGCCGGTGATGGTCCAGGGATCGGCGAATTGCACGGCCTGCGCCGAGGCGGCGACGGCCTCGGCGACGGCCCCGGGCGCGATGCCGGCCCCGGTGGCCGCCCCGGCCGGCACGCCGTCGCTCACGCTGACGGCCGCCAATGACCCGACGCCGGGGTTCGCCACCGTGGGCGACCCGGCGCCGGCCGCGATGGCGTCCCCCGGCGGGGCGCCGGGGATCGCCTATGTCGGCTCGGTGCCGGGAACGGCCGTCGTGGGCGGGACGGTGGTCTCGGCCGAGCCGGCGCCGATCGGTGTGGTCCGCACCAGCTACAAGGGCGTGGCGTCGCCCGGGGGCGGCCCGGCGCCCGGGGGCGCCGGCATGGCGGCCCCGAATCCCGGGGCGATGGGACCCGGCGGCGTCCCCTACGCCCGGATGGACGAGCTGCCCCCGTCGCTCTATGGAGGCTCTCCCGGCCGCCAGAAGCCGCACATCCTCGGCCACATCCTCGGCCTTCGCGGCCCGTGGATCCACGCCGCCGAGATGGAGGCCCGGGCCCGCGAGAACCACGCGGCCATCTCCTACGGACCCGGCGGCGCGAGCTCCGCGACCGACCTCCCCGCCTCGGCCGTGTATGGCCGGTGAGCGTGCCGGTTCGGATGACATGAGAGATTAATGTAAAAATCTTGAAGACATGCTCACGAAGACGTGAGCATGCCACCCGCAGAGGCTTGGCGACGGTCTCGAACCACGCGCGGCCCCGTCTCTCGAACCTCCGCGGAGGGTCGGGAGACGGGGCCGCGATGCGGTTGGTGGCCGGGGGCCGGTCAGGCGGAGGGGGCCGGAGGCTCGGGCTTGTCGGGAGTCTTCCGCCGGGCCGCGAAGGCGCCGGCGAAGCCGAGGAGGATCAGGGTCAGGCTGGCCGGCTCGGGGACGGCCGAGGGGCCTCCTCCGGTCGGGTTGACGGTCCCGCCTCCGGCCGGGGGGACGCCGCCCCCTCCGGTCGGCCCGCCGGAGCCCGGGGTGCCGGCCGACGAGCTCCCGTTGCCTCCGCTGCTCCCGGCCGGGGGCGGGGAGACGGTGGGGACGCAGACGGTCGAGGTCCGGAGCCGGTCGTCCTCGGCCAGCAACGCCCCGAGCGCCGGGTGGTAGTGGTCGAACCTCGTGGGATCGAGGTTCCTCCGATAGTGGAGGTAGCGGTAGTGGGCCGAGTTGGGCAAGAGGCCGTTCATCGGCGTGCACGGGGTGCCCTGGGCGGCCCTCAGGCGCTCATCATTGGCCAGGATCGGGCCGAGTCCGGGGTGGTAATGATCGAACCGCGCCGGGTCCACGTCCCTTCGGGCGAGGAGGTAGGCCAGGCGGGTCGTGGCCGGCAAGTCGCCGAAATGGGCCGGGATCGGCCCGACCGGGTTCGTGGCCTGGTTGGT
This sequence comes from uncultured Planctomycetota bacterium, assembly GCA_963737655.1. Taxonomy (GTDB): domain Bacteria; phylum Planctomycetota; class Planctomycetia; order Isosphaerales; family Isosphaeraceae; genus JAQGHR01. Next base: position 4,777,743 of record CAVTTN010000002.1, read on the forward strand.
GTGCGCCAGGTGCGTCGAATGGACCTGGGCCTTCCAGTCATGGCGGGCCGAGGCGACGGCCTCGCGCCCCGAAGCGTGGCCGCCCCCGGACGAGGCCCCGAGGGCGTCCGCCCCCGCCAGCGGGGCCATCAGGCCCAGGGCGGCCCGGAACATCGACCGCACGTACTTTGACATGAGAATACCACGCCTAGATGACGTCTGTGAGTGTGCATTGCGAAAGATGAGCACATGCCGTCCAGTATTTGCAAGTCGCGTGCCATCAACCAAGACTCGCCGGATCGGCGGCCTCGGGCCCACGGGCTACATACAGGAGATGCGGCCGCCCGTGACCTCCAGCATCCATCCAGGCGAGCATTTGCGGAATTCGAAGGACTTTGATGCGTAATGTTTTGTTTTGCGTGGCTTTCCGCTCGGATCCGTGAGGATTCGAGTTCCCCAGTGGCGAGAAGCGGGCTGCGCAGTCGTCCGGATCGGAAGAGACGGCGATTTCCGGGCCGGGTCGCGTAGGATGAGGGGGTGGGGATTCCGCGGGGCGAGGGGTCGAGTCGGGACCGACGGGAGGGAGGCGGGGAGGATGAAGACGCTGGCCGGGCACGTGGCGACCGCCCTGATCACGCTGACGGTCGTCCTGATGTGGCTGGGGGACCGGGGGCGGCCGGGCGGGGATCGGGTCGAGGGGTCTCGGGAGGCGGAGTATGTGCCCTCGGCCGTGCCTCCGCCGCTGCCGGCGGCCTCCGACCTGGATGAGCAGATCAACATCCGCGTCTACGAGGCCGACAACCGGGGCGTGGTGAACATCACGGCGAGCTCCGGCGGCTCGGGCCTCGTGGACGACGAGCCGGGCGGGGGGACGGGCTCGGGGTTCGTCCTGGACCGCCGGGGGCGGATCGTCACGAACTTCCACGTCGTCTCCGGGGCCGACTCGCTGGAAGTGACCCTGTTCGACGGCTCGACGGTGCCGGCGAGCGTCGTCGGGGTCGATTCGTCGAACGACGTGGCGGTGGTGAAGGTGGACGTGCCCGAGGCCAAGCTATTCCCCCTGGCCCTGGGGGAATCCTCGGGTCTGAAGGTCGGTCAAAAGGTCCTGGCGCTGGGCAACCCGTTCGGGCTCCAGAGGACGCTCACCACGGGCATCATCTCGAGCCTGGACCGGACGATCCGGGCCAAGAACGGCCGGACGATCAAGGGGATCATCCAGACCGACGCGGCGATCAACCCGGGGAACTCGGGCGGGCCGCTGCTGAATTCGCGAGGCGAGGTGATCGGCGTGAACACGGCGATCCTGAGCCACGTCGGGCAGTCGGCGGGGATCGGGTTCGCGGTGCCGATCAACACGGTCAAGCGCGTGCTGAAGCCCCTGATCGAGCACGGCCACGTCGTCCGGGCCGACCTGGGCTTGCGGCAGGTCTACCCGACGGATCGGGGGATCTTCATCCTCGATCTGGTCGGCGGAGGGCCCGCCGAGCAGGCCGGGCTGAAGCCGTTGCCGCTGGTCATCGAGCGGTTCGGGCGCTATTACCGGAAGAGGCCCGATCCCGACTCGGCCGACCGGATCGTCGCCATCGACGGCAAGCCGGTCAAGACGGTCGACGAGATGCTCTCGGAGGTCGAGGCCCACAACCCGGGCGACGTGGTGACGGTCCGGGTGATCCGCGAGGGCAAGGCCCGCGACGTGCCGGTGACCCTGGGGCAATCCGAAGGCGGATGAACCGGCAGGCCTTCATGGAACGCGAGGAAGGACGCGATCCGCGGAGGGCGCGGATCGCGTTTCTTCCCGGTTTTTCCGGCGGCTGGTGGGATTTTCGATGGAGCGTGGCGGTTGACTTCCGACCAGACCTCTGCGCCCCTCGTAGGGCAGGCCCTGGCCTGCCGTCGGTCTCGGCAGGCCAGGGCCTGCCCTACGAATGGTCAACCGCCACGCTCCATCGAAGACCGCGCTACTCTTCGGTCAAGCGGGCCAGGGCGGGGACGGCGTCGAACGGCTCGGCGGAGGGCTGGACGTGGGTGTAGTCGTGGACCAGCGCCCCGGTTTGCCCGACGAAGAAGTTGTGGCCGGCGGCCACTTCGAGGTTGAACACCGGCTGGACCTTGTTCGGCGAGACGCTCCGGACGGTCTCGGTGCCGTTGACGGTCCGCACCGAGTCGCCCGGCTTGAGGTCCCGGGCCATCACCCAGCCGTGACCCGCCTTCCAGAAGCGGTGGATGCCGGTCGCGACGATCGTTTCGTCGCCGATCTTGACGTCCAGGGTGGCGGCGGGCTTGTTGTGGTAGGCGGCGACCACGGGGGCGAACTGGAGCTTGCCCGAGGCCACGTCCCGCGTCAGGACATCGTCGCCGACCTTGATCGACTCGATCGGCCGGAGGCCGGATCGGGTCGTCACCGGGGTCCCCTCGGCGAAGCAGGCGCTGTGGGTCCGGGCCTGGATGTAATTGGGCGCGTAGTTCAGCGGGACGGCCTGATCGAAGGTGGGCTTCATCGTGGTCCGGGTGGACCCGGAATCGACGGCGTAGCCCTGCTGGTCGGCCCACCACTGGCTCCAGGACTCGCGGTCGGAGCCGAGGTCCGTGCCGGTGGCGGCCGAGAGGAGGTTGCGGACGCCGTCGTTCCAGACGCGGGCCTCGTCGTTGGCGCGGTCGATGGCGGCGGCGTCGTCGAGCATCTGCTGCTGGGCGGCGGCGGTGGCCTTCTGGGCCTCGGCGATGTTCTGGACGATCGCCGCCTGCCGGCGATCCTGGAGGTTCCTCGCGCCGGCCTGGAGGTCGGCCGGGACCTGGGGGTTGGTCGCCTGGAGGAAGCGGACCTCGGTGGTATCGACGGGGATCACGACGCCCTCGGCCCTCTGGGCGAGGAACTGGCGGGTCTGCTCGGGCAGGGGCGGCGGGTCGTAGGTCCGGCGGACGTTGTATTCCTTCCCTTCGACGAACAGGACGCCCGGCGACCCGGGGCCTCCGACTCGGCGGATCTCGTACTTCAGGACCTCGCGGAACGCCTCGATCACGGCCGGGACGAAGTCGCGGGCGTCGCGGCGGGCGAGGGTCTCGATGGCCGCCCGGCGGACCTCGGCCGAGCCGCCGTGGAGGGCCAGGACGACGAGCTCTCTGGACGCCGCGGGCCCGTCGATCTGGCCGAGCACCTGGACGGCCTTCGCCTGGTCGGCCTCCCGGCCGGAGCCGAACACCTTCATCACGGCCGAGGCGGCGCGGGGGTCGGTGAAGGCGGCCAGCGCGGCCTCGGCGACGTCGTGCCTCTTCTTGTCGCCCAGCCAGGCCCTGAGCTTGGCCAGTCGGGGGACGGCCCGCTTCTCGGAGATCTCTCGGGCGCGGTTCTCCGAGGACCTCCGGGCGATCTCCTCGGGCGAGAGCCATCGGCCGTCGATCTTCTTGCAGCCCAGGCGGGCCCAGGCGGCGTCGCGCCTGGGGTCCAGCCGGGTCACGGCCGTGTAGTGGCTGCGGGCCTCGGCGGTGAGCCCCTGCTTGTCGCACCAGGCGGCCAGCTTCCACTGGGCGTCGGCGGTGTTGGGGGTCTCGGCCTTGCGGGCGTTGTACTCGGCGAGACGGGCGGCGAGGCGGGCGTCGGCGGCGGTCTTCTCGCCGACGTCGGCGGGGTCTCGCCAGCGGCCGCCGTCCCTGACCTGGCCGAGCAGCCCCCGGGCCGATTCGTTGGTCGGTTCGGCCATGACGGCCAGGGCCAAATGGGTCCGCCTCTCGGCGTCCATCCCGTGCTTCTCGCACCACAGGGCCAGGCGGACGTGGGCCGAGGCGTCTCGGCCGGCGGTCGCGGCGGCGGCCTTGTAGGCGGCCACTTCCTCGGATGACGCGGGCGGGGTCACCGCCAGGAGCAAGCTGCAAGCCAGGGCGATCATCGACGTCCCTCCGCGAAAGGCGATCGGACGGGCCCCGACGAGAGGACGGGATGGGACGGCAAGCGCCGTGCCCTCCCGAGAGGGCCGAGATGAGAGGGGAACCCGGGGCGGACCGAACCAGGATGTCCGGGGCCTCCGGTGCCGTCCCGAGTGTGACGACCTACCATCAAGGATGCAATCGAAATCCGGACGAATTCGGATTCGAAGCGGGTAGAGAGGGTGTAGCTCCCGAATCTGGAGTTTTTTCGGGTGCCCCCGGTTCGAGAACCGGGGGCACGCCAGAAGCTCCAGATTCCAGAGCGATACCCAGGGAGAGAGCCGGGGCCCCGCGGATTCGGGACAACCGATCGGTCCCGCCCTCCTCAGACGCCCCCCGGCGGCGCCGAGTTCCCTCGACCCGGGCCGATTCGCAACGGGCCCGGCGAACGTCCCTCGCAAGACAGAGCGGACGGACCGCCCCGATCCGGACGCGGGAAGCGCCGATCGCGCCGATCGCCCCGATCGGAGGGGGCGCGGGCCGGGGCCGGGGCCTCCGGGGAGTGATCCGCAACGGATCGAAGTTCGATAGAACATTCGCCGGGCCAGGGACGGGCCCGAGGGACCGTGGACGGACCAGGGAGGGCGCGCGATGAGTGAGGACGGCGGCAGGAGGCTCTCCGGTCGGATTCGGGCCGTCGTGGCGGCGGTGGCCGTGGCGGTCGGGGGCCTGGAGGCCCGGGCCCAGGCGCCGCCTCCGGCGGGAGCCGGGTCGCCCGGGGGCCCGGCGGCGAGCCCGGCGACGGCCCCGAGCCGGCCGTCGGCCCCGTACCAGCCCGCCTCGGGCCCTCCGCCGACGGACGGCTCGACGACCGACGAACCCGCGTTGCCCGCCGCGCCCTCGGGCCCGATGGGGCGAGTCGCCGGGGTCCTGCCCCTGCCCTTGCCGGGCCGGGCGAGCCGGGGAATCCCGCCTCCGGGCCAGCCCGGACGGTCCGGCCGCCCTCGACCCGGCAGCATCTTCGACCCCGGCGCCGCCGGGCCCGGGATCAGCCAGTCCGGGACCGAGAATTTCCTGGATGGCGCCCTCGACCCGAAGACCGGATGGCCCTTCGTCTTCCTCGACCACTTCGCCCCCAGGCCCGAGCGGGTGCGGAACCTCTGGATCGTCCAGACCCGCGCCTGCCCCCAGGAGATGGGTTCCGACCCCTGGCCTTGCCTGAAGGTCAAGCACTTCAACGACGACGGCAGCCTCGTCGAGCGTCCGTTGGCGGAGCTCCTGGCCCAGACCATCGGCCGCCCCGTCCTGATCGTCGTCCAGGGGAGCCTGACCACGGCCGACGCGGCCCTCGGCGGCCTCCTCTGGACGCATAGCTGGCTCCAGGCCGATGGCGCGATCCTGCCCGAGACCGTCGTGATCGCCTTCGACTGGCCGAGCCAGCGGATCTATCGCAACGACTTCAAGGACATCAACGAGAAGGGCCGTCGGGCGTTCATCGCCGGCTACCACCTCGCCCGGTTCGTCCTGGCATTCCCCCCCGAGAGCCGGATTTGCCTGCTGGGCCAGAGCTACGGAGGCCGAGTGGTCCCCTCGGCGCTCCACCTCCTGGGCGGAGGCGCGCTGGACAGCGAGTCGCACGACCCGGCCGTCGCCCTGCCCGGGGTTCGGCCCGACCTCCACCTCCGAGGGATCATCCTGGCCGCGGCGAGCGACCATACCTGGCTCGACCCGGGCGAGCGGTTCGACCGTGTCCTGTACGCCTCGGAGGCGTTCCTGAACCTGTACAACCGCCGGGACGAGGCGCTGAGGTTCTACCCGGCCCTGATCCGCAGCGACCACCACCACGCCCTGGGCAAGCTCGGCCTGAAGAACTCGGATTTCGAGACGCTCGGCCCCCTGGCGGCGAGGTATCGAGAATCCGACGTCCACGACGACCTCGGCCGCGAACATACGTTGCTCGACGCCACGGCCAACCGCCGGATCGCCCGATTGATGGCCCCCTACGCCTGGGCCCCCGACCCCGGCCCCCTGCCCCAGCGCGACATGACCGAGCCCGACCGCTATCAGGGCAACCTGTTCACCGGCAGACGACGGGTCAAGTGAGAGGCGCTCCGAAAATCCCTCTTGCGGGGGATGGATCAGCAGGTCCGACTTCAGTCGGGCCTCCGAACCCGAGATTCTTCTCGTCGGCCCGACTGAAGTCGGACCTACTGATCCTCTCTTCGCCGTCGGAAATCACCCGGCCGGATCGCCTCCGAGTCGCCCGCGGGCCCGGCCGATCGACGAGGCCCTCGGCGAGTCGCTCGAGGCTCAGGGCCGGGCGGTCCGGTAGGCGATGGCCCGCCGGACCGCCGGGGGCATCGGGGCGTCTTCCCCCTTGATCGCCTTCCAGAGGATCTCATTCAGCTCGAAATCGTCCACGCGATCATATTCCGAGAAATCCATCTTCGCCGACCTGGCCGCCCCGAACGCCTTGACCGTGTTCTTCGCGTTCAGGTCGATCCTCGGCTCCTCGTGGGCGAAGCCGGAGAGGTCCGCGCGGTCGGTGAAGCAGCGATACATCGGCGTGGCCGCGGCGTCGAACTGGCTGAGCGGCTTGAGCCCGAGGATCAATTCCATCGTCCGGAGCATGCTGACGGTGCCGTACTGGGTACTGTCCAGCACCTTTCTCCGGGCGAAGGGGCTGATGACCAGGCCGATCGTCCGGTGGGCGTCCACGTGGTCGGGCCCGTTCTGGGCGTCGTCCTCGATCACGAAGATCGCGGTCTTCGGCCACGATTTCGACTTCGTGACCGCCTCGACGAGTCGGCCCAGCGCCAGGTCATTGCTCGCCACGCACGCCTCGGGCGTGAACGTCCCGGGAGTCGTGCCGGTGGTGTGGTCCTCGCCCAGGCTCATCACGGTGAACCTCGGCAGGGTGCCGGCGGCGTCGTCCTTGCGGAACTCCTCCAGGAACGTCTCGACGCGGTCGGTGTCGCGGACCGGCGTTTTGTCCGGCTTGGGCAGGCCCCAGTTCGGGCAGAAGTGGCCGACCAGCCCCGGCACGGCCCCCTCCATGCGGAACGAGCCGTCGGGCTCGCTGACCCTCCGCCCGTATTCGCCGTAGCTCCGGTACGACAGCCCGGCCGCCTTGCACGCGTCCCACAGATAGCCCGACGGCGCCCTGGCCAGGTCGTGGTCGTCGTCGTCCTCGATCCCGGCGCGTCGCGAGTACGTCAGGGCCCAGTTCCTCGCGATGTAATCCGTGTTGTACGCCATCGTGGACCAGGGATGGCCGTCGGCCGAGACGTGGCCGTTGCAGTACAGGTTGTCCAGGAGGACGAACTCCTCGGCGAGCTTGTGGTGGTTCGGCGTCACCTTCTCGCCGAACATGCAGAGCGACGGGTCGCCGTTGCCCCGCTTGACGTCGCCGAAGACCTGATCATACGTCCGGTTTTCCTTGATGATGTAGATCACGTGCTCGATCGGGGACGGGTCGCCGACCTTCGTCGGGATCGCCGTCTTGAGCTCGGTCGGCGAGCCTTCGAGGAGCTTGTCGGAGTACGGGCAGTTCTTGTAGACGGCCTCGGTGAACGCGGCCAGGGCCTTGTCGTCGGGGATCGGGACGATCGACAGGGCGCCGGAGAGCGTGGTGCCGATGTACGGATATTTGCCCAGCCACATGAGCGATTCTTCGGGGATCGCCTTCGTCCGCCGGGCCTCCTCGACCTTCGCCGCGAACTCCGCGTTGAACGGGTTCGCCTTCGTCTGGTTCCCCTTGCCGACGCCCACCAGCAGCGTCTTGCCGTCGGGCGTGACGGCCACCGACGAGGGATACCAGCCCGTCGGGATGAACCCCTTCACGGCGCTCCGGCCGGGCGCCTCGACGTCGATCACCGCGACGCAATTGTTGTCGGCGTTGGCGACGAACAGCGTCTTGCCGTCGGGCGAGACGGCCAGGGCGTCGGGCGTCGAGCCTTCCGGGGCCCGGGGGAACAGGGCCGTCGAGATCGTCTCCACCACCGCGTCCTCCTTCGGGTCGATCGCCGAGACCGAGTTGCTCGACGCGCAGGCGACGAACACCCGGCCGTCGGTCGGGTGGATCGCGACCTGGTTCGGGTGCTCGCCCACGGCGATCGTGGCCGAGAGCGCGAGCGTCTCCGGGTCGAACGCGCGGACGCTGCGATCGGCCCAGTCGGAGACATAAAGGCGCTTGCCGTCCCGAGAGAACTTCACATCATACGGCCTCTGGCCCACCCAGGCCGTCGCCGGGACGTCCTTCGAGCCGATGACCTCGCGGCGGAGGAGCCCGGCGGAGACGTCGAGCGAATAGAGCCGTTTCCCCTCGGGGTCGAGCGTCAGGCCCGAGCGGAAATGCTCCTTGGTCGAGCGGTCGGGCTTCGGCTCCTCGGCGCCGACTCGGGCGATCGTGTCGCCGTCGCGGCGGAACTCGTGGGTCAGGGCCGCCCCGCCGCCCGACCACCACACTCGGCCGGCCTTCTCGTCGCTGGCCAGGCCGAACCAGCTCTGCTTGACCGTCGCGGACGAGACCTCGGCCTTCTTCGCCAGGTCGATCACCGAGAGCTTGTGGTCATTGAACCCGCTGGTGGCGACCAGGGCCGTCTTCGAGTCGGCCGAGGGGAGGATGTTGAGCGGCAGGTCGTTCAGGAGGACCTGATCGCCGGCCGGCGTGAGCGTCCAGCCGTTGGGCAGGAGGAAGCCGCGATCGGTCGGGCCGGCGACGCGGGGCTTCTCGGCGTCCTGGGCGATCGAGCCGAGCGCGAGGACGACGAGCAGGGAGGCCGCAAGGGCCGAGATCCGGGGGATGCGCACCACGATGGCCGTCTCCGGGTGGGGATCGAATCGCGATCGAGTCGGTCGGGCGATGGTCGGTCGCCCATCGTCACCGATCGCCCCCGGGGCGTCCAATGCGTTTTTCGAGAAGATTGCGGCTACCGCACGGCCTCCACCGCGTTGCGGAAGATCCGCAGGCCGTCCCCTTCGGCCCTGGGTCCGAGCCGGGTCCATCGGGGGTGATGGTACGGGTCGATGAACCGCTCGGGATGGGGCATCAGGCCGAAGACGCGGCCCGAGGGGTCGCACACCCCGGCCGCCGCCCGGGCCGAGCCGTTGGGATTGGCGGGATAGGCGTCGGTCGGACGGCCGCTTTCATCGACATACTTCAGGACGATCCGATTCGAGGCGTCCAGGGCCTCGACCGCGGCGCCGTCGGAGGCGAGGAACCGGCCCTCGCCGTGGGCCACGGGCAATTCGAGGGGTTCGTCGTCGGCGAGGAACGGGGTCGAGCCCTTCGCGGGCTTCAGCCGGACCCATCGGGCCTCGAACCGGCCGGAGGCGTTGCGGGCGAGGGTCGTCGGCCCGCTCGGATCGCCGCCCGGGAGCAGCCCCGCGCGGACGAGCACCTGGAACCCGTTGCAGACGCCGAGGATCAGCCTGCCGCGATCGCGGAAGCGATGAAGGGCCTCGCCGAACGGCGCCGCCAGCTTCGAGGCGAAGACCCGGCCGGCGCCGAGGTCGTCGCCGAACGAGAACCCGCCGGGGATCGTCAGGACGGCGAAGCGATCGAGCGCCCCGGGCCCTCCTCGACCAGCCGAGCCAGGTGCCACGTCTCGGGATCGGCCCCGGCGGCCGACCACGCCGCCGAGGTCTCCTCGTCGCAGTTCGTCCCGGGGGCTCGAAGGATCAAGGCGCGAGGTCGGGGCATGGTCCCTCCTGAGTGATCAGCGGTCGGTTGTCAGCGGTCAGCTTTCGGCGGTCAGCGGTCGGCGGTCGGTTCTACGGAGGGGCATTCGCTTGTGCAAGGAAGGGTGCAGGAGGTCCGACTTCAGTCGGGCCTACTTCGTCGGAATCGTCGGGTAGGCCCGACTGAAGTCGGACCTCCTGCACCCCTCGACCCGGTGGGGAAGCTCATCGGAGAACTGCCGACCGCTGACAACTGACAACCGACAACTTCAATAACTCGTATCATGAACCGACGGCGGATAACCCGAGCCCGAGCCCGAGCCGGACCCGGGGCCGAAATCCATCTCGGAGCGATAGGCGAGGTTCCGTCGGATCAGGTCCGCCTCATACACCTGGACGACGAAATCGGCGGCGATCTTCAGCCGCGACGAGGTGCCCTTGGAGGCGAAGTCGCTGGCGGCCCCCCGGCGGAACTCGACCACGCCGACGTGCTTGGCCTTGCCCTTCACGTAGTTGATGCCGGGGATGCCGTCGGCGTCTCCCGAGATCAACAGGGCAACGTCGTAGGTGTCCATCAGCGCGATCATATCGACGGCCAGGCTCGTGTCGAGGCCCTTCTCATTCATGGTGTGGTGGAGCAGGTCGACCTTCCAGTGCCCTTCCTGGCGGATCTCGACGAAGTCGGTGGCGGCCTGGACCCCGTGATAGAAGCGCTTCTTGCGCTCCAGGGCCCGGCGCTTGCCGTCGTACCACTCGCGGGTCTGGGCGAAGCAGAGGTTCCAGGCTTCCTCGACGCGCCTCTCCGGCGGGAGCTCGGGACGGGCCCGGACCACGTCGTCGATGTAGCCGTCGCGGAGCCGGGGGTTGAGCTCGAACCTCTGGCGGAGGCGGGATTCGGCCTTCGGGTCGTTCAGGTCCCACTCGTCCATCTTGCCGACGACATACCAGTAGATGCGCGAATGCTGGGCCGAGTCCCACGGGGCGCCGTCGGCGAACGTGCGGCCCCAGTTCTGCACGCTCTGCTCGAAGAGGTGGCGATAGAACGAGCCATAATCATCGACCCGGAGGTTCAGGTGCTTCAGCACGCCGTCCAGGTTCGATCCATCCACGAAGGTCACGAAGCGTTGCATAACGGCCTGCCTTTAGTTCTCGGGAGAGGTCGAATCGAACCAAGGGCCGAATCCCCGCCGAGGGGCGGATCGGATCGGGGCGGGGCCGGACCATCCATCGTCGCCGGGGCGAGGCCCGCCATCAAGACGGGTCCGCATGAGGATGCAGCGGGCGCTTCCACGCCGCCTCCAGGGCCGAGAGGGGGAGGTCGATCAGGCTGAGCCCGGGAGTCTCCCCGGTCGTGGTCGGCCATGGCTCGTCGGCGGAAGTCCGACTCCGTCGGATGGTCAACCGGGGCGACCCGTCGCCAAGGACCCGGCCGATCTCGCCGAAGGGAAAGGGCTGGAAATCGGGCCGGCCCTCGTCCGTCCAGAGCGCCTGGATCAGCTCCATTTCGTCCGAAGGTCGGACCTCGACGAGGAAGCCGCCCGGACGCTCGGCGAACAGGCGGGCCGCGTCGTGATCCGAGGGTTCGCCGAAATTCTTGAGGTCCACCTCGAGGCCCAGGCCCCCGGCGATCGCCATCTCGGCCAGGGCGGCGGCCAACCCGCCTTCGCTCAGGTCGTGGCAACTCCGAATCAGCCCTCGAAGGATGGCGTGATGAACGCCTCGGTACAGCGAACGAAGGCGGCCGATTTCGGTCGGACGGTCGATCCGACCGCCGTCGCGGCCGGTCACCGAGGCCCAGACCGACCCGGCCAGCGAGCCTCTCGGGTGGCCGATCCGATAGATCAGGTTTCCCGGCTCCTTCAGGTCCATCGTCACGCACTTCGAGATGTCGGGCACCCGGCCGATGGCGCTGATGAGCAACGTCGGCGGGATCGCCAGCTTGCCGGTCTCGCCGTCGTATTCGTTGTACAGGCTATCCTTGCCCGAGATGAACGGCGTCCCGTAGGCGAGCGCCGCGTCGTGACAGCCCTTCGCCGCCATCACGAGCGAGCCGAGCGTCTCGGGCCTCTCGGGATTGCCCCAGCAGAAATTATCGAGGAGGGCGATCCGGTCCGGGTCGGCGCCGACGGCCACGGCGTTGCGGATCGCCTCGTCCACGCAGAGGACGGCCATCGCGTAGGGGTCGTGCTCGCCGTAACGGGGGTTGATCCCGCACGAGATCGACAGCCCGACGGTCGAGCCCCGGACCGGCTGGATCACCGCCGCGTCGCCGGGCCCGCTCTCGTCGTGGCCCACCAGCGGCTTGATGACGGTGCGGCCCTGGACCTCGTGATCGTATTGACGGATGATCCATTCCTTGCTCGCCACGTCCCAGTGAGCGAGGACTTTCAGGAGGTCTTCGCTGTAATCGTGACCCGGCGGCGGCAGGTCGATCGGCCTCGGCTCGGGCTTCGTGAACGTCGCCTTGCGGACGACCTTCGGCCTGCCCTCGTGGAGGAAGTCCATCGCCAGGTCGCCGACGATCCGGCCTTCATATTTCAGGACCAATCGGCCGGTGTCGGTGAATTGCCCCAGGTCGGTGGCCTCGACCCATTCGCGGTCGCAAAGCGCCTTCAATTCGGGCCATTTCTCGGGCGGGACGGCCAAAACCATCCGCTCTTGCGCCTCGGAGATCCAGATCTCGGTATACGACAGGCCCTCATACTTGAGAGGGGCGCGCTCCAGGTCGACCTCCGCGCCCGACCCGGCCCCCATCTCGCCCACGGCCGAGCTGAACCCGCCGGCCCCGCAGTCCGTGACGGAGCGGAAGAGGCCGCGATCCCGGGCTTGCAGGAGCACGTCGAGCGCCTTCTTCTCGACGATCGCGTCGCCGATCTGCACGGCCCCGCCCGAGATCGCCTCGCTCTCTCCAGAGAGGTCCACCGAGCTGAACGTGGCGCCGTGGATGCCGTCGCGGCCGGTCCGGCCGCCGATGGCGACGATCCGGTCGCCCGGCTCGACCCTCTTGGACGACATCCCCCGGGGGATCACGCCGACGGTCCCGCAGAACACCAACGGATTGGCGAGATACCCCGGGGCGACGGCAAGGGCGCCGTTGACCGTCGGGATGCCCATGCGGTTGCCGTAGTCGCGGACCCCCGCCACCACGCCTTCCAGCACCCGCTTCGGGTGGATCACGCCCGGGGGCAGCGAATCGGCGGGGAAATCGGGCGGGGCGACGCAGAAGACGTCGGTGTTGGCGATCGGCTTGGCCGCCAGGCCGGTCCCGAGGATGTCGCGGATCACCCCGCCGAGCCCGGTGTTCGACCCGCCGTAGGGGTCGATGGCCGAGGGGTGGTTGTGGGTCTCGACCTTGAAGCAGACGTCGAAATCGTCGTCGAACCGGACCACCCCGGCGTTGTCCTCGAACACGCTGACGAGCCAGTCGAGATTCAACTCCTGGGTGGCCTTGAAGATCGTCGATTTGAGCAGGTTGTCGATGATCTCGCCGTCGAAGTCGATCAGGCCGCGCAGGGTCTTGTGGGAGCAGTGCTCGGACCACGTCTGGGCGATCGTCTCGAGCTCGCAGTCGGTGGGGTCTCGGCCGATCGCGGCGAAATGGCCCTGGATCGTCTTCATCTCGGCGAGGCTCAGGGAGAGCTGGCCTTGCCGGCTGAGCCTCACGAGCTCGTCGTCGGAGAGATCGGAGAGGGGCACTTCGATCCGTTCGAACCGATAGGGCCTCCCCTGCCCCAGGCTTTCCATCTCCAGGGGGCCGAGGACGGCGTGCTCGACGGCGTCGTTCGCCAGGACCTTGGCGATCAGCCGCGAGAGGCCGTCGGCGGGCCCGTCGAGCCGATAGGTGCGGATCGTCCGGCACTCGGCGACGGTCAAGCCGAGGTCGCGGAGGCAGTCGCGGGCGCTCTCGGCCTCGGGATCGGTCACCCCGGGCTTGCGCATCACGTGGACGATCGCCGTCGATCCGTCGTCGGGCCCGCCGGTGGGGAGGACCTCGAACCGCTCGACGACCGGGTCCACCAGGACGAGTTCGGCGGCCCGGCGGAGGTCGTCGGCCGAGAGCCCGCCCTCGACGAGGAACCCGCGACTCGACGCGATCCGCCAGGGGCCCGGGATGCGGAGCTCGGCGGCCTCGGAGGCGAGCCGGGGGCCTTCCAGGTCGTGACCTGGAACCGGAGTGATCTGAAGGTGCCAGAGCATGGGAAGTCCGAAGGGAGCCGTGGGCCGACTTGGAATTCAGATCATGGCCATCATTTTCGCGGGCGGGAAGCCCATCGCCCGCCTCCAGGCCGAGAGTTGGCCGAGGTGGGTGGCCTCGTGGGTGGTCAGCAAATGGACGACGGCATCGCCGATCGTGGGCAGGAGCGGGCGGAAGAGCTCCAGAGGCAAAGGGCGTTCCAGGATCGCGGGGTCCGCGTCGCGGACGGCCTCGGCGCCCTTCTCGTGGCCGAGGACCAGGGCCGTCCAGAGGACGTCCTTCTCGGGATAGCGAAGCGGGTCGGGGTCGGCCTTCGAGCGGAAGTTGAACGTCTGCGACCACGCCTCGTCCAGGCTTTTTTCGCCGCCGAGGAGCGTGACCAGCGAGTCGCAGGCCCAGGCCAGGTGGCCGACGATCCAGGCCGGATGGTTCATCCCCGGGACGGGCTGGATGCTGAACGCCCCGGGCGGGACGTCCTCGACCAGTTGGCCGAGGTACTTCAACTGGAAATCGAATCGAGACAGGAGCAAGGGGAACATGGGTCGCACCTCATCTCAAATCAAGATCAAGATGCCGGAGGGCGCAGGAATGGGACCGGGAACCCGGAGGCCGAGGGCCGCCTCTCGCAAGCCTCGCCCCGGGCCCCGCGGGGCCCTCCGGCGATTCAGGGCGATCGACGAGGGTGCCTTTCATCCACCCGGGGGAAACCGGAGGCGGAGGGATCGGGCGTCGTCCCACCAGAGGGCCAGGGCCCGGGCATCCCCGCGTTCGAGGGCGTCGCGGAACGTCGCGAGACGATCGGAGAACGCGTCGAGGGCGTCCAGGACGGGGCCCCGGTTCTCCAGGAAGATCTCGGTCCAGAGCGACGGATCGGAGCCGGCCACGCGGGTGCCGTCGCGATAGGCCCCGGCGGCCAGGTCGAGCAGGTCGGCCGGGACCGATCCGGCCAGGGCGGCGGCGACGGCGTGGGGCAGGTGGCTCGTGAGCGCCAGGGCGCGGTCGTGGGCGTCCGGGTCCATCTCGACGACCCGGCAGCCCAGGCCCGACCAGAACGCCCGGGCCCGTTCGAGCCGGCCCGGGGGCGAGCGGTCGGTCGGCGTGAGGACGCAGACGCGGCCGTCGAACAGGTCGGCCGAGGCGTGGCGGAAGCCCTTCTGTTCGGACCCGGCGATCGGGTGGGCGGCGAGGAACTTCGACCGGGCGACCGGATCGGACTCGACGGCCGAGACGATCCGGCCCTTGGCGCTGCCGGCGTCGGTGATCAGGCAGCGATCGGGCGAGGCGGCGGCGGCGGCCCGGCAATCCTCGGCGATCCGGGCCGGAGGCGTGCAGACGACGACCACGTCGGCCGATTCGAGGGCCGAGGCCGGGTCGGTCGAGGGCTCGTCGAGGATGCCCTGCCTCGTGGCCTCGACGAGGCGGGCGAAATCCCGGCCCACGCCGACGACCCGCCCGGCCAGCCCCCGGGAGCGGATCGCCAGCCCGATCGAGCCGCCGATCAGGCCGACCCCCACGATGGCGACCGTCCCCAGGCGCTCCAACGGCACACCCCTCGCGCTCTCGGAAATCGATGCAATGAGGCCGGAGATTGTAGCAAACTCCCGAGCACGGCGGAACGCGTCGGGTGCATGAAATGCACCACCGACGCGGCGGCTGACGGCCGCCCTCCATTCCGAGCATGTCGAAGGGTAGCAACGAACGGGCCGAGGAGCCGAGAAGAAAGGTTGCGGGCTCCGCCCTCGCAGGCTGGTGCATTTCATGCACCCTGCGGGATGGTGCTCATGGACTGGCCGTGACGATCGTCTTCAGGGCGTTCAGGCGGTCGCGGAGGGCCTTGGGCGCGCTGGCGAGGTCCACCGTGGCGAGGTCGGCGTGGGCGGCTTCGGGCCTTCCGGCCAGGAGGGCGCACTCGGCTCGGTTGGCCCGGGCGAACGGGTCGTCGGGCGTCTCGGCCAGGACCTGATCGTAGAGGGCGACCGCGCCGTCGAGGTCTCCGGCGAGCTGGCGGCAGGCGCCGAGGCCGAGGGCCGCGTCGGTCGAGCCCGGCCAGAGCGATTGGATCAGGCGATAGATCCGCTCGGCCTCGTCGGCCCGGCCGGCGTCGAGCCGGAGCCGGGCCCCGTGGAGGAGGTCGGATTTCGCCTGGCGATCCAGGCGGAGGAGGTCGGCCGGCGAGGCGAGGCCGGCGAGCCACTTCGCCAGCCTCCTCGGGCCGACCCGCTTCAGGACCCGGCTCATGAGGGGTCGTCCAGGAAGGGGTGGAGGGCCTGGGCCATCGCCTCGGCCGTCTTCCAGCGGTCTCTCGGCTGCTTCTCCAGGCTCTTGCGGAGGACCTTCTCGAGCCCCTCGGGCGTATCCGGGCGACGGACCCTCAGGGGCACCGGCGGGTGCTCCAGGATCATGGCGTAGGCCGAGGCGCGGTTGGGGTCGAAGTCGAGGAACGGGTAGTGGCCCGTCAGGAGGTAGTACAGCGTGGCGCCGGCGCTGTAGATGTCGCCCGGCTCGCGGACCTCCCGGAAGTCGCGGATGTGATCGGGCGAGATGAAGCCGCTGGAGCCGCCGATGTCCCCCTGGTGGGTCAGGCCGGAGAACCCGGCGTCGTCGCGGAAGCTCTTGGCCAGGCCGAAGTCCGAGAGCTTGATGTCGGGCCTCTCCGGGGGTCCGGTCACCAGCAAGTTCGAGGGCTTGATGTCGCGATGGACGAACCCCTTGCCGTGGGCGTGGGCCAGGGCCGAGAGGAGCTGGACGCCGATCCTCGCCGCCACGCCCACCGGCAGCTTCTCGGAGTGGCGGGCCATCCATTCGCGGGCGTTCGGGCCGTCCACGTATTCCATGATGAGCTGGAACTGGGCGTCGTCGTCCACCATGTCGTAGAACTCGACGATGTTCGGGTGCTTGAGGCGGCGGAGGACGTCCATCTCCCGGCGGAAGTAGAGCCGGGCCCGGTCGCCGGCGGCCGAGGTGGGGATCAGCATCTTGATGGCGACGGCGCGGTCGTGGACGAGGTCCCGGGCGCGGTAGACCTCGCCCATGCCCCCCCCGCCGAGCCTCTGCTCGATCCAGAAGCCCTCGGGGCCCTCGGGTATTGCTTGCGGTGTTCGCGGCAGGCGTCGCAGTACCAGGCGATGTTCTGCTCGCCCGGGACGACGGCGATGGAGAGGTCCGGCGGGGGCAGGGCCCCGCAGACCCGGCACTTGATCCCCGGCATGTCGGCCGAGGTGTCATTGACCACGATCAGGAATCGGCTCTTGCCCGCCTCGACCACGTCGCCGTCGCGCAACAGCGCCTGATCGACCTTCTGCCCGTTGAGCTTCGTCCCGTTGGTGCTGCCCATGTCCTTGAGGAAGCACTGGGGCGGGTTGAATTCGACGAGGAAGTGGTCCCGGGACAGGAACCGGTCGTCGGGCACCGGGAACTGGACCTGCGACGACCGGCCGACGACGAACGTATCGTGACGGTCGAAGCAGTACTCCGTCCCGGTGTGAGGGCCCGCGACCACTCGCAAGACGACATTCACATCAAGGCTCTCCGGGCCGAGGATCGGCCCTTTCAACATAGCACGACCTCTCGGCCCGGGGAAGCCGTAGGCCTTCCAAGGCCGTTCCCTCCTCCGGAGGAGGGGTCTTCCGAGGCGTCGCGACGGCTAGCGACCGCCGACGGCCCCGGGCCTGGGCGCCCTGGGGTCGAGGAACGGGAACCGGCCGGAGAGGGTCTCCGGGAGGTAGCAGCCGGCCCGCTGCTTCCGGCCGGTCATCTCCAGGACGTTCTCCTTGATCAGCGCGTCCACCTCGTTCAGCGACAACGGCGCCCCGGGCTTGGTCCGGGGACGGCCCGAGGGGACGATCGCCGACTGGATCGCCAGGGCGAACGCCCGGCCGTCCTTCACCGAGAACTCGTCGCTCGGGCCCTGGTCCGAGGCCACGAAGGTGATCACCCCTTGCTCGTCGCGGAGGAACCGGACGAACTCGTTGACGTCCGGCTCGCCGAGGGTCGGCGTCGATTTGTCGGCCCCGTCCAGGAACACGACGACCCGGCACTTATACTTGGCGATCCGCCCGAGGACCTCGGCCAGGGCGTCGGCGTCGAGGCCGTCGGCGGGCAGGGCGGCCCTGGGGGTGTCGGCCCCGAAGAGGACCCGGCCCTTGCCCGAGCGGATCAGGTGGGTCTCGATCGCCACGAGGACCAGGTCGCCGTTCTTCAGGGGCTCCTTCTCCAGGGCCTGGAACCGGGCCATCACGTCGCGGGACTTCGCCGCGGCCTTGTTCAGGATCGTCGCCTCGGGACGGGCGGGCGGGAGGCCGTCGTCGGGCGCCACGACGTGGCGGGCCAGGAACGCGGCGAGCTTCGAGGCGTCGCTGTCGGCGAACGGGAAGCCCGGGACGCCCCGGGCCTCGAACCTCGGGCCGACGGCCACGACGACCAGCCTCGGCCGTTGGGCCGGGGCGGCCGGAGCGGCCTCGACCTGGGCCGTCGAGGTCCGGGTCAGGCCGTCCTCGGTGCGGATCACCCCCGAGACCACGTGGGGGCCGGGCGGGACGATCATCCTCAGGGGGGCGCGGCCTGGGGATCCCTCGGGTCATACGTCTTGAGGATCTGGCCGTCGATCAGGATCGACACCGATTGGACCGCGGGCGAGCCGGCGGGGCCCTCGGTCCGGACCGCCACGTCCAGGGGCGAACCGGCGGCCAGCCGGATCGTCCCCGCGGGCAGGGGGGCGCCAGTGTCGACCGGCTGGGCGGCGCCGACGTTCTCGGCCACCGGCGCCGGGGCGGCGGGCAGGCCCGGCGGCGGGGGCGCCCGGAACAGGACCGGCCGGGGCGGGGCGATCCGGGCGATCAGCTCCTGGGGCTCGGGCAAGACCGCCGGCCTCGCCCCCAGCGCCAGGGCCACGTCCCCGGTGCGGATCAGGGTGTTCAGGACGTTCCCCGGCACGTCCTTCTTCTGCCGGAGCTGCGCCTCGAACGTGCGGATCGGCAGGATGTCCGTCGGCTTCGGATTGTTCAGGCCGGCCCGGTTGAGGTGCCAGGCGAGATAGGCGTCGCCGTCGATCGAGGTATCGTAGAACCCCTTGGGCATCCAGAGGACCCATTCGCGGCCCTCGTCGAAGGCGAACAGGGAGAGCGCCGGCGAGTCCCTCCGGCTGGTGCCGACGGGCACGGCCGGGTCGTCGATCGTCCAGCCGAAGGGGAGCTTGATCGTCCTCGAGACGATCAGCTCGACCCGGGTATCGGGCGGGAGCGTGTCGTGCTTGGGGACGCCATCGACGGGGGCGAAGAACGCCTCCTCGGTGACGACGTCGCGGCCGAGCCCGTACTTGCGGACGACGTCGCCGATCTCCAGGCCCATGCCTTCGGCCGGGCTCCTCGCCTCGATCCTCGTGACCTTCTTCGCGCCGAGGGGGCCCTCGAAGGTGGCGCCGAGCTTCGGCAGGGTGTCCGCCCCGGCGAGCGTCCAGAGCCGGACGGTTTGATCGGACGAGCCGGAGGCGAGCCACTTGCCGTCGGGCGACGGCGCGACGGCCAGGACCGGCCCGGAGTGGCCGGCGAGGAACCGGGTCCGGGCCCCGGTGTCGATCCGGTGGATCGAGATCCCGGCCTCGCACGCCACGGCGAGCAAGGGGAGGTCGTGCCCCGGTTTGGGCGGCAGGAACGTCCAGGCCCACCACCGGCGGTTCAAAAGGCGGTCCAGGGCGATGCGGACCCCTCGGTTCTGGGGATCGACCACATCGAGGGTGTATTGATCGACGGGCCGGACGGTGAAGCCGTTGAAGGCGAGGACCGGCCCGCTGACGGCCGCCCTCGGCAGGGTGTCCAGGAGCCGGGCCGTCAGGTCGAAGGTCTCGAACGAGGCGGCCGGGGGGCCGAGCGTGCGGTTGACCCGGGCGAAGGCCACCTTGGCGCCATCGGCCGAGAAGCCGACCTCCCAGATCGTCCGCCCCTTGCCCTTGCGCTCCCGGGCGGAGGCGGCCGGGGCGGCGTCCCGGAGGTCCACCCGCCAGATCCCCTGCGCGTCGCCTCCGCCGAGGAACAGCACGTCTCCCTCCGGGGCGAAGGCCAGGGCCCGGACGAGGTTGGGGATCGGGTTGGGGACCGGATTGGTCGAGGAGAACAGCTTCCGGACCACCTCGCCGCCGGGCAGGGCGCGGATCTCGACGTCGCATGCCGTCTTCGGCACCTCCCGGGCGAACTGGCCGCCCGGGGCCACGCGATAGGCGAGGCTGCTGACGGCCAGTCGCCCCCGGGCGTCGAAGGCCAGGGCCTCGACGGCCGCCTGCTGGGCGCCGATCGTCATGGGAGACTCGCTGGCGGCCAGGTCCGGGGCGTTCAGCGAGAACCGGCTCAGCAGGCCGTCCTCCCGGCCGATCACGACGAACTTGCCGTCGGGGCTGATGGCCAGCGCGTTGATGGCCGAGCCGCCGTCCTCCCGGCGGATCTTCGGCGGGGCGATGGCGGACGGGCCCTTGGGGTTCGGCCTCGCCAGCCCGGCGGGGGTCACGTCCCAGAGCCGGAGGATTCCATCTTCGCCGCCGGTGGCCAGGATTCGGCCGTCGGGCGAGAACGCCAGGGCGTTCACGGCCGGTCCGCCCTCGGTCCCGAAGACGGCCAGGGACTTCCGGGCCTCCACGTCCCAGAGCCGGGCCGTGCCGTCGGCGCTGGCGGTGGCCAGGAGCTTGCCGGAGGGGTCGAAGCTCATGGCGAACACGGCGTTGGTGTGGCCGGTGGTCGGCCCCGCGCCCCGCTCTCCCGAGGAGAGGATGCCGAACAGGTCGCCGGTCTTCGCCTCGCCCAGCCCGGGGTAACGGAACAGGAGGATCTGGCCATTGCGGCTGTCGATCCCGAACCCGCCGACGGCGAGGACGCGCTGGCCGTGCTTGTCCGGGGCGCCCAGGGCCATCGCCTGGACGGCCCCCCTCAGCCCTCGGAAGATCGGCGGCTTCAGGCTCCTCTCGGGCCCGCGGTCGGCGGCGAAGTCCCAGAGGTAGATGGTCTTGTCCAGCCCGGCCGAGAGGACCTTCTCGCCCCCGGGCAGGGGCAGCAAGGCCCGGACCTGCGAGGAATGGCCGCCGGTGTCCAGGACGAGGATGGGGTCGGTGTAGTTGCGGACCTGGTCCTGCGCCCGGATCGGGGCCGTCCCCAGGGTCAGGGCCGCCGAGGCCAGGGCCCACGATCGGAGGGCCGCGGCCGCGCGGCGGGGGGGTCGAGTCGGGGTCTGCATCGTCGCCTCTGCGCCTTCGGAGGACCGGGCCTCGCGACCGGGACGGCCCGGCGACCGAGGACCGGACACCATTCGCCTGCACCAGCTTACGGCCCGACCGCCGGTCCGGGACGCCCGCCGCTTCGGAATCGCCACGGGGCCCCGGGATTCTCGCGATTCCGGAGAATCGGATCAAACCAAAAAGTCGGCGTGGTCGATAATCCCCTCAGAATCGGACCGACCGGAGCGATCCGGGCGGGGGCGAGGCCGTCGATGACGATCGTGCCCGAACCCTTCGAATCCGAACCGTACCGGGACCGCCGAAACCCCCGGGGGCGAGTGCCCCGACTATTCAGGAGTCCGGCCCGATGAGTAGGACACGACGAACCCGGTGGGCGGCGACCCTGGCCGCCCTGGGCCTCTGGGCGCGGCCAAGGTGGCGACCGCCGGGGACGACGGCCTGTACGGACCGCCGGGTGCGGGAGATACGGCCTTCCCCAAGGCCGACGCCCCTCCCCTGCCGATCTCCATGTCCAGGGCACCCGGGACGCGGACGAATACCAAATCCGACGGCCTGACCCGAACCCGACACGGCTCGGCGGCGGCGCCCCAGTCCCAGGCCAGTCCGCAGGCCGGTCCGTTCGGGGCCACCGCCTCGGGCCAGGCCGGCATCCCGGCGCGACCGGCCAGGGAGGCCCGGCGGAATTCCCCTATGGGAACCCGCTCGGCGCCCCGGGGGCCGGGGGGATGGGGGCCGGAGGGATGGGGGCCGGATCGACGGGCGGAGGCATCCCGGGGACAGGGGCCGCCACGCCTCCGGGCCTGGAGAACCTCGGCGCCGGTCCCGCGCCCGGAGCCGGAGCCGGAGCCGGAGCGGCCGGGGCCGGGGCGACCGACGCCGGGGCGGCGGCCTCGGGTCTGGGCGGCGGCTTCGCCGGGTCCACGGGCGCCTTCAACATGATCGGCGACCAGTCGCCGCTGTTCCAGAACGTGAAGATCAACGCCACGCCGTTCCCCGGGCCGGCGCCGGGGCCGAATCCCGCCGGGCGGCCTCCTCAGATCCCCTCCAGCACCCAGCAGAGCCTCCCCTTCCCCACCATCCGAGGCTTCAAGATCGCCGATAACCAGTCGCCCCGGCCCCAGGACCGCTTCTTCTACACCTTCAACTATTACGACAACCTCAACGCCGCCCAGAACCGCTACAATCAGTCGCCCGTGACCGACATGAAGGCCTATCGCCACGTCTTCGGCTTCGAGAAGACGTTCGACGACGGCAACGGCTCCATCGGCCTCCGCCTGCCGCTGAATACCCTCACGGCCAATTCGATCTCCCCGCGGAACATCGCC